>CAWAMZ010000037.1:0-127729 GCA_963783315.1 uncultured Bacteroidales bacterium | reverse complement strand
AAAACCGTCTCAACAATAGGCCTCGAAAGGTTTTGGGTATTATACCCCCAAGGAAATGTATTTCTTTGAAATGAATAAACTCAAAAAATATAATGGTCATGGTTTGGTGTTAGAAATGGGAAATAAATCCCCTTCGGATTTATTCTCATTTTTAATACCACAACGGGAATGAAAAAGATTAAACAAAACAATAAAATTATACCTTTGATTTAGTTAGTTTTTAATAACATTTGTAGCGATAGACCCTTGAACTCACCTACGACAACCTAATACGATAACGATAAAATTGAAATAAGAATGGATTTAGCTCTTTGATAGGTCAGTGCAAACTTGAGGGAATTTATTCTGTTTTTTCTCCCACCTGCAAAAAGAAATTTGAAACCCCAACCCACATTGCACACATTGCCAAAGCTCCACAAGCCAACGCTACAGCCGAAACTTTGACAAAGAGTGCAATTTTACCTACCCACACGGTGCTAATTTGAAGGTAAACCTGTATTTTTAAAGTTTTAAAATTAAAAAAACAATTAAAACATAGTCAGACAATGGGTTTAAGTTTTCATTATAACGGCAGCATTGCAAAAGCGGAATTATTACCCGAATTGATTGACGAGGTGCAGGATATTGCTGGTATTTACAACTGGAAAATCAACGTATATGAACGGCAATTTCCTGAAAACAGTTTTGGAATGCCGGATTACAACCAAAGTATTTATGGCGTAAGCTTTACACCGCCAGGTTGCGAAACTATATCTCTTTGTTTTTTATCGAATGGCCGCATGAGCAGCCATGCCCATTTAAAGTTTTATGGTAAAACCAACGAACAGTCCGAAAAGGCATATTTATACATGCTCTCGGTAAAAACGCAATTTGCCAATGTTGAAACACACCAGTTTATTATTCAACTTTTTCGTTACCTCAACACAAAATATTTTGTCAATTTTACTCTTACAGACGATGGGCGTTACTGGGAAACAAATGATATTGATATACTTAAAACCAATTTTAAAAGAAATGCCAATTTGATATCCGGTTTTTCATCGGCACTTGAATGTGTCCCGATGGAAAAAGGAGAAACTATTGAAAAATACTTTAAAAGATTATTAAACTTGATTCAGAAAAGAAAAAAACGATAACAATATGCCTGAAAACCAAAATATTGAATACAAAGAATCGTGGAGAGATGAATATCTGAAGTGGATTTGCGGTTTTGCAAATGCCAATGGAGGTACAATTTATATTGGCAAGAATGATGCGGGTGAAGTTGTTGGGCTTAATGATTCAAAGAAACTACTTGAAGATATTCCTAACAAAACGAAAGATATTCTTGGCATTTTGGTTGATGTCAATTTGCATCAAACAGAAAAAGGGGATTTTATTGAAATTTTAGTTGAAGCATATCCTTATCCGGTCAATTACAAAGGTCAATATCATTATCGAAGCGGAGGTACTAAACAGGAGTTAAAAGGCGCAGCCCTTGACAAATTTTTGTTGCAACGGAAAGGCAAACGATGGGATGCCGTTCCTATTCCAAATGTCTCGATTAATGATTTAAAGAAGGAAACCTTCGACTTTTTTAGAAAAAAAGCAGTCAAAGCTCAGCGGATAGAAGATGATGTTTTAACCGATACCAATGAGCAATTGGCAGAAAATCTTCAACTAATTGAAAACGAATATCTGAAAAGAGCGGCAATACTGTTATTTCATCCAAACCCAGACAAGTTTGTTACAGGTGCATACATTAAAATAGGCTTTTTTGAAACTGACGATGACTTGAAATTTCAGGACGAAATTCATGGGAACGTTTTTGAACAGGTAGAAAAAACAACAGATTTGTTATTTACAAAATACATAAAATCTTCAATAAGTTACGAGGGCTTAAACAGGGTTGAAAAATACGAATATCCAAAAGATGCAGTTCGTGAAGCCCTGTTAAATGCAGTTTCTCACAAAGATTATTCCGGTGGAGTTCCAATACAGATTAGCGTTTACAAAGACAAGATAATTTTATGGAACGAAGGTCAATTGCCCGAGAACTGGACAATTGAGAAGCTATTGAACAAACATCCTTCAAAGCCTTATAATCCTGATATTGCCAATGCACTTTTCAGAAGTGGTTATATTGAATCCTGGGGAAGAGGAACGTTGAAAATGATAAACGAATGTGTTCAGTTTGGCATTCCAAAACCAAAGTATTTTTATGACATGTCGGGGTTCTGGGTTGAGTTCAGAAAAGATGTTTTTGACATTGAATATTTGAAATCATTAGGTTTGAATGAAAGGCAGATTCAGTCTGTAAAGTTTGTAAAAGAAAATGGCAAGATAACCAATAGTGAATATCAGGAAAATTATAGAGTTGCAAGGAACACAGCGACCAGAGACTTGTCGGAATTGGTTGATAAAGGCATTTTAAAATCATCGGAAGCTAAAGGGGCAGGTTCTTACTATGAATTATGAATTGCACCATAATTGCACCAATTGCACCATGCCACCCGCAGTCGTAAGCACATTTGCAAGCCCGCACAAGCCTAAGCTCAGTCCAAAGGCTCGCTAAAGAGCTTCCGCCTTTCCAGCCCAATTAGCCCATAGGGCTTTAGGGTTTGCCGGCCCACAAAAAACAAAATAAATTTGTGCTTCGTGGATAGGTTGGTACGGTTTGAGAAAGATATAAAAATAACAGCTAAATAATTGATAAACAGACAGAAATGAATGAACACCAGCCCCTAATCGAGTAGATGGCTGACGGGATTGTAGTCCCGCCAGTGCATCTCTCACACCACCGTACGTACGGGCCTCGCCTGCCTGACTGTCGTCTATAGGCAGGCAGGTATACGGCGGTTCGGTAAACATTAATTAGCAGACTGATTCAAAATCAAGCTTATACTGCTTCGAATGACTGAAACGTTGGAAGTATTCAGCATATGCAATATAACCACGGCGCTTTAAACGCTGTGTAGTTACGGTGGTCTTCATACCCTCCCCAAATGGCCTCATATACGCCTTACAGGGAATACCACCCCTGTAATACCTGTCCGTCAGTACCAGCTATTGTAGTCCCGCTTCCCTGCCTGTCCTGCTAACGCAGTCAGTCAGGCAGGCTTCACTGCATAGATTGCTCTAAACCAGCTTGCGGCTAACTAACAGGCTTGCATCTTCATAGATACCTGATCTAAACGTAAACAATTATTGTATACTAATGCAAGATTTCAACCAGCCTGTAAGAGACTTTCACTCTCTGGATAAAAATCCACTCATCCCGCTTGTTTAACTCAAAATAAATTTGCATTTTTCAGATTTATTCTGAACATGCGGAATGGTGCACTGCTGCTCATGCAGGGCACACACATGGCGTCAGCCACAATAAGGGCTGATGAATTTTTAAGATAAGATGATGGATAATAGAAACATCGTGCACTTAAAAAACATACTGCTTGAGAACCCTTACAGTGGCTACGCCCGTACGTTACCGCCAAGCAGAAAAAAACGACAGTGCGGAGATTAATAGCTTTAATCTAAGCATATTTTGCGGAGAAAGTTTTATTTGCGGAGAATAAGATGTATATTTGTCGCATAAATTGCGGGGAATGAAAATTTATATACACGAAAAAGAAAACTGGACAGACTTCACTTGGGATAATAAGAAAGTGATGATAAAACTTGGTGAAGCTAGAAATAAACAGGGCAGACTTCTTGGTAAAATGGAATCACTAGGTTTTGATTTGCAGAATGAAGCGGTTTTGAATACTCTTACTTTAGATGTTATAAAATCATCTGAGATTGAAGGTGAGTTTTTAGAAATTGAACAAGTACGTTCTTCAATTGCTCGTCGACTAGGAATTGACATTGCCGGAGCAGTGGAATCGGAACGCCATGTTGACGGAATAGTTGAAATGATGCTTGATGCTACACAGAGGTATGACTTGCCTTTGACTAAAGACAGATTGTTTGGTTGGCATGCAGCGTTGTTCCCATCAGGTTGGAGTAATCTATATAAAATCACAGTTGCAGACTGGAGAAAAGACACGACTGGTCCAATGCAAGTTGTATCTGGACCTATGGGAAAAGAAAAAGTTCACTATCAAGCTCCAAGCTCAGACAGGATAGAACCAGAAATGAAAAAATTCTTAGACTGGTTTGAAAACGAGAAAGAAACAGATTTGGTTCTAAAAGCCGCTACTGCTCATTTATGGTTCGTGACAATTCATCCATTTGACGATGGAAACGGGCGAATTACAAGAGCAATTACAGATATTACATTGGCACGTTCTGACAAAAGTATCAGGCGATTCTACAGTATGTCAGCGCAAATCAGAGTCGAAAGGAAACAGTATTATGAAAAACTTGAAAAAACACAAAAAGGAAATTCAGATATAACAGAATGGATTTTGTGGTTTTTGCAATGTTTAATAAATGCTATTGACTCCACAGATGGGACTTTATCGAAAATACTTCATAAAGCAGAATTTTGGAAAATACATTCCACCACAATTCTCAATGATAGGCAACAAAAAATAATAAACAGACTTCTTGATGGATTTGATGGAAAGTTAACAACCTCGAAATGGGGAAAAATTAATAAGTGCTCACAAGATACTGCTCTTCGAGATATTCAAGATTTGATAAAGAAGGATATCTTACAAAAAGAAGCAAGTGGTGGACGAAGTACAAATTATGAACTAAGAGAAATGCCAGACGGTAACATGGTATAGTGCATAAGGGTTTCAGTGGTTTTTCGAGCTTTTTGGCTCGTAAAAAAGGTTGATGTAAACTGATAGGTTATCGCCTCGTACTCCCGCACGACACCATACCATCAACGTTAGCACAACATATTTTTTTTTCGAAATGAAACAGACACTATTTATTTTAACATTTTTATTTGCATCAACTGTTACAATTGGTCAAAATTGTAATTGTCTTAAGAACTTTGATTTTTTGAAAACTAAAATTGAAAATGATTACGCTGGATTTAATGATAAAGTTAACAGTTCGACAAAAACTGAATATAACCAATTTTCTAGTTTTTATAGAAAAAAAGCAGAAGTGACTACAACAACCCAACGTTGCATGTTATTAATGGAAGACTGGTTAAAGTACTTTCAAGACAAACACTTATCTATTTCAGCAGAGTTAAATATTTATTGGACATTTAAGGCAATAGACCCGACTGCATTGTTATTTCGCATTCCAGATTTTTCTTGGGATTCCAAACCAATTATTGATAGTTTAATCCGGACTAATTATGATTTAATAACTAGAACCCCTATTTAAATTATTGACTTGCGTGGAAATGGTGGTGGAATAGATTACAGTTATTTGGAATTACTAACTTTTTTATATACATATCCTTATGAATCTAAAGGAGTTGAATGGTTAGCTCCAAAAGGAAATATTGAACACTTTGAAAATGCGCTTAAAAATGGAAATATAAGAAAAGGGCATGAAGAAGATATGAAAGACCTAATTAGTCTAAGAAAGGCGAATCAAGGATATTTTATAGCGACAGAAGAAACTAAAACGAATACAGTAAAGTATGATAGTGTGTTCAAGTATCCTCAAAAAATAGGTTTAATTGTAAATGATTTTTTTGAAGATATTGGTATTCGTAATGCAATTGTTGGTTATAAAACAAGTGACATTCATAAAATATTGGAAAACGTTGTTTATCTGCACTTGCGAATGGCAGGATATTCAGTAACTGTTGGGCAAGAGGGGAATAAAGAAATTGATTTTATCGCACAAAAGTCTGGAGAAAAGATTTACGTTCAAGTTGCTTACATGTTAACAAATGAGGAAACTATAAATCGAAAATATGGAAATTTACTTGAAATATCGGATAACTTTCCAAAATATGTTGTGACTATGGATGAATTGAATGAAATATCAACATATAAGAGAATTAATCGTATGCATATTAAAGACTTTTGTTTAAAAATGGTGTGACAGATGACAAAAAAGCCAGTTGCTAATCGAGTAGGCAGCCCCACCAGTAACGACCTGCCTTCCTCCTGTCAGCAGACTGGCAGGTATATGGCAGTTCTATAAACCCTCAGCAAATCCAGGGTGCAAATATTAACTCTGCTAAGATCACTCCAAAAAAAACACTTCCTGAAACCTAAAAATCAAATAATATTTGCATATTTAATTTTTTTCGTGCGCTTACAAAAAATTGGTGTGCAAACACTAAAAATTTGAGCACTGATTCGAGCAATAATAAAATAAATAAGAAAAGTATGAGCAACGGTATTCTTGTACACCAGTCACGAAGAAGACGATGCGATGGGCTTTAAAATGCAGAACTTGTTGCTTTTTACTTCAACCGATATGGTAAACTGGAAGGAGCACTGTATGGTAGCATCGTTAAAAGATTTTGATTGGTGGAGATTCAAATAATTTAAAAACATATTATGAAAAAAACAGGTCTACTAATTATTATTGCTCTTGGGGGGTGTTTTTTTCCTTGTTCCACCCAGAAAAGTAGTGTCAGCCAATCTTCAGGGGATAAAACACACAAGTTCAGATATACAAATCCCATTACCAGAGACACCTCCATTGCCATGCGCGACCATTATATTATAAAAGTGGATGATAAGTGGTATTGTACAGGCACTTCAATGCCTGTATGGACCGGGCCAAACCCGGGAGTCCGGCTATTAGTTTCTGACGACCTTATTCATTGGAAACAACATTCATGGCTTATTGACGCAAGCAAATTACCAGCAGACTGCCCATATAACGGAAGGTTCTGGGCTCCTGAAATACATTATATTAAAGGTAAATTCTGGCTTACTGTAAACAGCGGAAAAGTAACAAAAGAAGATCCTAAAGGAATGAAAACGCACAGCATTTGGTTATTTTCTTCTGATAAGGTTACTGGTCCATATAAGCTGGTCAATGGCCCACTTACTCCTCAATATAACAACGATGCTACTTTATTCGAAGATGAAGATGGACAAACTTATCTCTATTGCAGCGGTAATGGGCTTTTTCAGGCTAAAATCGATTTAAATACAGGTAAACTAACTACACCTGTTGAAAAGTTTTTGGATAAGAAACAACCCGGCTGGCCCGAATGGATGGTTGGGGGTATCGAAGGCCCTTTTGTAATAAAAAGAGATGGAACATACTTTATGTTTTTTTCAACCTGGACACGCGGTTACGAAGTAGGTCTATTTAAATCAAAATCACCTCTTGGCCCTTGGGAACTGGCATCTCCTGAGCCAATTTTCGGTACACGAAAAAAAGGGTATCGTGATGAACTCGCCAGAGAAGGTGGATATGCAAATCTGAAATTTCAGGATACAGAAGATCCTTATTGTGAAACAGGACATAACTCATTGTTTACAGGACCTGATGGCAAATTGTGGAGTTCCTGCCATTACTTGATGTATGAAAATAGACCATATCCATATAGTCAAACCTTTGAACCTTGGGAATTGACCCCTCAAATGGGAATAGAGCCCGTTTATTATAAAAATGGCAGGTACTATATTAAAGGACCAACATGGACAGAGCAAAATATTTATTATTAATAATTGTTAATCATTAGACAATATGAAAAGAATAATATTAAATGAGTATCGTATTATTGCCCTAAACATTGTTTCCTTTGCTCAGCCCCCTGCCCAAAGGGGAGCCATCGCTCAGACTGATAATAATATGCTGGTTTGTTATGGCGCGGGAGGTCCCCTTAAGGCTGTATGTTTGTAAAAACTAAAGCATAAGCTTTCAATATTTTAAGTAAATTGAATTTTTTCTTCAAACAATAACTAAAAACAGGAAGCTTATGCAAACGAAAATTAAGACATTAAATTTTAGGGAAAACAGGGGCTGAGCGAGAGCAATTTAAATTTATTTCGTTCTAAATAATTTTAATTATTCCAGATAGTCATATAAAGTTATTCAGTATGCAACTGCAGAAGAATTTAACAATAAAATAAAACATATGAAAAAACTACTTCTTTTCATTTTAACCGGAGCATTGCTTATCAGTTGCCAAAAAGAAAAAATTGAAATTCAGCAGGTTGAAAAAGAATATAACTGGAAAACGCATCCTAATTTTTTATATGAGAATGCTGTACAATTGAATAGTTTTTCAACTGATGAATATTTATTTTTTGATGGCGTGTATAAATTTTCGGCCTTTGGCACCAATGCCTTTGGAGCTAACTTTTTAGATACAATTACCGGCGTAACTATGCAGAACTACTTTCACGTGGATCAGGATCAACCTACTCAGTATAAATTTCCAATTAGTAAAGACTTTTTTATAGATTATATCAGAGCTGATAATTATAATTCAAAAGAGGATCATCTGTGCTTTGCTTCTCCAATGAATCCTTCTTCCAATTTTACTTACATTAACTTAAATATTAAAGATATAGATTCTTCTTTTGTTCGATTTGACTTTGACTATTTTTCGCACAATGAATGTATTGCCATAAACGATAATAATCAGGCTTTAATACCTTATCGTGGATATTCTTCTGGTATTTACAGACTTAAATTAGCGTTGGTTAATATAAAAGTTCATACAAATACACTTACATATGTTGATACAATAAAAACTAAAATAATTACTCTGACTGATGATGAGCACCAGATTCATGCATTATACGTTCAACATTTGGGAAATGATTTTTTCTTAACTACTGATACTAAAACATACAGGATTAGCCCTGAAGGTGAAATCGCCGAAACTTATAACTATCATTTTTACGATATCATTGAAAAAAAAGACACAGCTTATGCTGTTGGTTTTGATTTTGATCTGCGGCAGTATGAATGGTCTTATTCATTGAATAAGGGAGTCTCCTGGAATAAAGTAGTAAAAATAACAGATAAGTTTGAGTGGCTCAATTATACCACTGTTAACAACCAGATAATTGGGTTTTGGAAATCACAAATTTGGCAAATTAAGCCAACTTCAAACGGATTTGAACCAATTGAACTGGACAATGACGGACTGAAAGGAAAACAAATAACATCAATCACAGCATATAAAGGTAAAGTGTTTGTATCTTCTTTATCAGGAGTATTTTATAAGTCTGTGGAGGATTTTTTCACCCCCCCTGAAACTAATTCAAAATAAACTATTTACAACCGCAGACTATAACTTAAAAATATAATCCCGGCAAGGGTTGTCATGATGCTCAGGATTGAGCAGGTTGATATTATGTGAGGGAAATTTTAATTCCAATTATTACATGTTTAAAAAGCAAACTAAATTTACTTTTATCCTAAAATTAGAATTATGAAAACCCTGGGTTAAAAGATCCGTAATTACTCAGGACAAAATAAAAGAATTAAAAAAGTAGATAGACTTTCAAGTAATAAAAAGATTGATGAGTAATATACTGATAACAGGAGCAACCGGAAATACCGGCTATGAAGTTATCCGGTTTTTGACTGAAATGGATACATCAGATAAGATTATTGCAGGGGTCAGAAATATTGACAGGGCAAAAACTGTGTTTAAAGATTTCCCTCAGCTTCACTATGTCCGTTTTAATTTTGAGGATGCCGGAACTTTTAATTCTGCGCTGGCAGATATTGACAGGATTTTCCTTTTGCGTCCTCCGCATATATCTGATACGGATAAATACATTAAACCCCTGATTTCAACAATCAAGGAAAATAATATTAGAGAGATTGTTTTCCTTTCTGTGCAGGGAGCTGAGAAAAGCAAAGTAATTCCTCATAATAAAATTGAGCGATTGATAAAAGAAAACAACCTGGATTACATATTCCTTCGTCCGTCTTACTTCATGCAAAACCTTACCACCACTCTTATTGATGGCATAAGAACCAAACGGGAAATCGTATTACCCTCAGGCAAGGCAAAATTCAATTGGATTGATATTGAAAATATCGGAGAAGCAGCCGCTGTTCTTCTTCAAAATTTTGAGGAATACAAAAATCAGGCATATGAAATAACAGGATTGGAAAATGAGAATTTCGAAAAAGTCACCTCATTGATAAATAAGACGATCGACATACCGGTTAGATACAAAAGCGTAAATCCGTTACAATTTTACAGGATAAAAAAACAACAAGGAATGGCTAAAGGAATGATTGTAGTAATGATACTCCTTCATTATTTACCAAGGTTTCAGAAAGAACCTAAGATTTCTAATTTTTATGAACGATTAACCGGTAAAAACCCGACTGATTTAAAGACATTTATTGAGAGAGAAAAGAAGCAGTTTGAGTGACAATCAATCGTGTTAAAAAAAGGCATTCACTCAATAGATTATTATACATTATGACTATCGTGAATCATGTATAAAGCCAATATCCAATTAAAATATTTTTAGAAAAAGTCCACCGCTGCCCCCTCCCCCCTAAAGGCCTGCCTGCCGAACGCAATACAGGATTATATTTCCAGGGACTCACGGTTTTCATTCAAATCAAAGGTTTATGAAAACCGGAATGGGAAGCTTTGGATTATTTTCTCTTCTAAGGGTGTGCTCATGAGATCCCTTCAGTAAGTTTTCTGGGTTTTTCCGTCTGGGCGGGAAGGCCGTCTGGCTGGAGAACAAATAATTAAATATGAAGAAATAGACTAATTCAAAAAAATGTAAACTCGATATCATTTTTCGGATTTTTATTAATTATTATTCCTTTCTAAGGGATACCACTAAAAAATAATTAATTTTAAATAAGAGCCTATTTCAATATTAGAGATAACGAAAAACAGAGAACTTTTTAGTAATTTAATTATTTCTTTAGTATAAACTATTAAAAAACCAAAAATCATGGAAAAACCTGGTCTACTAACTGAAGATCGTTTATCTCCCTGGTGGAGAAGAGGAGTATTGATTATCCTGTTAATCGAATTTGCAGTCTTAATCTGGGTTGCTACAGGCACCTACATTCGTGATGTAGGACCACCTGTTCCGGAATTTGTCCGGGATTCAAGCGGCACCATAGTTTTTTCGGGTGAAGACATCGTGAGCGGACAGGAAATCTTTTTAAAAAAAGCCCTCATGAATAACGGCACTGTCTGGGGCCACGGCGCGTACCTGGGACCAGATTTTTCGGCAGAATACTTACACAACCTCTCCCTGGAAACAAGGAGGTTCCTGTCCAACCGTTATTACAGCAAACCCTGGTCCGGCCTGAATAAAGCCGAAAAAGATGCCATGCAAAAAATCACCTACGATTTTCTTTCCCGCAACCGGTATAACAAAGAATCAGACATTCTGATTTTTACCGTACCAGAAGTTCAGTCTTTCAAAGACCAGCAAGGCTATTGGAAAAATTACTTCTCAAAACCAGAAGTAAACCGTGGACTCTCCAGAGATCTATTTAAAAGTTCTGAAGAATTGCACCAATTGACAGCATTTTTTGCCTGGGCCGCGTGGGCTACAACGGCACACGTGCCTGGGAAAAATTATTCATATACCAATAATTTTCCATATGAACCTGTAATCGGCAATGGCCCATCTACCTCGGCTATTTTATGGAGTGCATTAAGTCTGATAGCATTATTGGCCGGAACGGCACTAATCCTATTGGCATTTGGTCGTTTTAATTATCTGGGCTGGCATGGAAAAGAGGGATTTTATCCGCCGCAACTCCTGCCCGGCAGGCCAACACCCAGCCAACGGAATTCGCTCAAATTTTTTGTTGTGGTTATTTTTCTTTTATTAATTCAGGCCTTTGCTGGCGGGGCAATGGCTCACTATTTTGCAGATCCGGGAAACTTTTTCGGCCTCGATTTATCGAATTGGTTTCCTACAAATATTCTGCGATCATGGCATTTGCAAACTGCCATCATGTGGATAGCAACCGCTTATATAGGAGGTGGAATTTTTCTTTCTTCGGTAATTTCTCACAGAGAACCCAAAAAACAAGCATTCCTGATAAATTTTCTGTTCATAGCCCTTCTCATCTTGGTGCTGGGGAGTCTTGCAGGTGAATTTCTCGGCGTAAAAGATATGATCGGAAAAGCATGGTTCTGGTTTGGAAATCAGGGATGGGAATACCTTGAAATAGGCCGCGGTTGGCAGATATTGCTGGCAATAGGACTTCTGCTTTGGGCATTTATGCTCTATCGTGTTGTCCGGCCCGAAAAACAGGAAAAGAAAGAAAGAGAACTATCCGTTCTTTTTCTGCTTGCCGCTCTTGCCATACCGCTGTTTTATCTCCCTGCCTTCTTTTTTGGAAGTGACTCTGATTTTACAACCGTTGAAACCTGGCGCTTCTGGATAATCCATCTCTGGGTTGAGGGATTTTTTGAGCTTTTTGCAACAGTAATGGTTGCTGTAATGTTTTACAAACTCGGACTTGTAAAGCGTGTCATTGCCACCCGTATAATTTATCTGGATGCTGTACTGTTTCTGGGAGCTGGAATTCTGGGTACGGGCCACCATTGGTACTGGACAGGACAAACTACTATCTCAATGGCCATCTCAGCTACCTTTTCAGCACTGGAAGTTGTTCCCCTGATTTTGCTTACACTGGAAGCCTCTGATTTTATTCGTCTCATGCGCTCAGGGGAGAGGGAGGATAAAACACCGTTTCCCCATAAGTGGACATTCTACTTCCTGATTGCTGTGGGTATCTGGAATTTTGTCGGCGCAGGAATATTTGGATTCCTCATCAATCTGCCTGTTGTAAGTTATTACGAGGCTGGCACCAATCTGACGCCAAATCACGGCCATGCTGCATTAATGGGAGTTTTTGGTATGCTTGGCATGGCTTTTCTTGTATTCGCCATCAGACAGGTCCAATCGGACAAAAGCTGGGCAAAAATTGAGAAATGGGTTAAATTATCCTTTTGGGGCCTAAACATTGGCCTGGCGGGAATGGTAATCCTGCAACTGTTCCCAAGTGGTGTGATGCAAATGATTGATGTTATCCAAAACGGCTACTGGCACGCCCGTAGTTTGGAATTTTCAGGTCAACAACAACTTAAAAATCTGGCCTGGTTGCGACTGCCAGCGGATCTCATATTTATCTTGGCCGGAGTAATTCCAATGTTGTATGCAGTTATTTACACCTGGAGCAAAGCACGTAAACCAAAACCAACAGAAAAAAATTTACAACCCTAACTTTAAAAAAAATGTAGAAATATATGTTTGCTGAAAATAAAGGGCTGCCTGTCTCCCCTGGCACAGGCAGGCCTTTATATGGAAGAGTGGGCAACCAAAAGAGGTCTTTTCTTACCGGGTTAAATTTGGAATCTGACTTAATACCTGATTCCCGATAGCCTTTATCTTAGTATGCTTAATCAGGTTAATTAAAATCATATATTTCACATTGTGATGCGCTTATTTGGTAAATGCCGGACTAACTTTTCCTGTAGGCCATTATCTCGTCCACAAAATGAATGGCCGTATCAATCTGCCTGCCTCCATTATCGGCAATTAGTTTTTTTAACCAGTTTACTTCCGAATCAAACCTGAGCCTTTTGTAAAAATATACAGCAACCGGAACCAGTAAAACACTCAGCACTATATTCCATGCAAGCCAGCCAGTACTGGCATTGCTCAAGATATCAAAGTTCATAATAATCTTAAACCCTATGATTATATAAGCCAGATAAAACGGAATGGAAAGGAACAACAGCCGCAGTGTTTGTAAACTGTACAGCCTGAGTTTTTGTAGCTGCAGTTGAAAAGTAGTAACTGGTATATCAAAATTAAGACTTAAAATATGAAACACCTGTACAATGGTTCCAATCAGACCAACCACCGAGAAAACAATAAGTATTAGCCCGGAGATTATAAATTGTGGTGCGTTACTGGAAATGATAAAATTGATCAGCCCTGCTGTTATCAGCACAAAAATTATTCCTTCGATAATTCGCCTGATCAACAGTCTGTTCAAAGAAAATCTGGCATTTCTGAAATTTTGCCCTTTAAAACTCTCTTCATTCAACTGCAGATTCTCATCAAGTTTCTCACCATGACTGGCCCAGATATTTTCAAAATCCATCTCTTTCATCTCATTTATTTTTAAGTAATAATAATTTTTCTTTGATTTCCTTCTTAATTCTGCTGAGTTTTGTAGCTACATTGGTTTCGGAAAGATCCATAATATCAGCTATTTCGCTATAGCTTTTCTGCTCCAGGTAAAGCAGTATCAATGCTTTGTCGATCGCCCTCAGTTGCTGAATAACCTGATAAAGTAATGCGACTTCTTCTTTATCCCCTGTACCTGTATTTTCAAAAAAAAGCGGCTCTTTTATGAATAATGCTGCCTGCTTTTGCCGTACTATCTCCTTTCTGTATGAGGAAATGGCAACATTGAGCGCAATTTGGTAAATTCAGGTCGAATATTTATATTGTTTGCTATACTTATGGAATGAATTCCAGATCTGAGTGATGATATCCTGAATCAGATCTTTCCTGTCCTCTTCTTGTCGGTAATAAGCCCTCGACACTTTGTAAATAATTCCCTTGTGTGCCTCGATAATTTTCAAAAAATCATCATGCTTTTGCTCATCTGTCATAACCCTCTGTTTTCCAGTTAAAATTATGTGTTTTTCAGACTTTTGTCTCGCTCATTCTGTTGATTTTATTATAGCAAAAGATAAGTTAAGCGATCTAAAAGGTCATCATTCTTTCTGAACCTTTCTTAATTATTCGCATAAGCAAGCAAAAAATCACAGATTTACCAGAAAAAAATTTTAAGTTGCCTTGTCTTCATGTCACCCCAACCCTGGTGCAGGTATATACTTGTGCCCATCCTTCCAAATGCCTGGACATAAGCATCCGCTTGTGGTTTATAATGATGGTGAAGTAAACCTACTTTGTGTTTCATAATCCTGATTTTAATTTACATTTTTTGTAAACCTGGTTCAGGACGAGTCATTGTTACCTTGTCACTTTGTTACCTTGTCACCTTGTCACCTTGTCACCTTGTTACCTTGTTACCTTGTCACCTTGTTACCTTGTTACCTTGTCACCTTGTTACCTTGTCACCTTGTCACCTTGTCACCTTGTTACCTTGTCACTTTGTTACTCGCTCCCACATGCCATTGATCAAACCAGCTCGTGATCCTTGCCCTCACCAGGCCCCCGCTCCAACCAAAGGCAAGGATTATTCGCTCCCACAGTTCTGCCCACCAGCTGCTCATGAACCTTGCCCGCTTAAATTCCGCCACACTAGCAAGGGCAAGGATTGTCACCTTGTCACCTTGTTACCTTGTTACCTTGTTACCTTGTTACCTTGTTACCTTGTCACCTTGTTACCTTGTTACCTTGTTACCTTGTTACTTTGTCATCTTCTCACCTTCCTCCCCCTTATCAACAACCAGAACAACAGCACAACCTCACCAATAAAAGTATACATGCTAATCGTAAGATGGTAGTTTTCAGACAGTACTTTTCCCAGTCCATCGATAATATATCCCAATGCGGCCAAAATTATTAATATGCCCAGGATTTTTCTCATAAATCCGGCTTTGAAAAACAAATACCCCAGTAACAAAAGATGAAAACCGAAAATAATCAGTCCGAAAGCCCAACCAGAATTAAAAACTTCGACGCTTAACAATACCATGCTGTTTTGCTGCCCGGCAGTAAAATCATTCAGAGAACCTGCTCCGTCTAAAATCAGCAGCACCCTGAGCAGAAAAAACAGTGACACCAGCAACATAGTGGCATAGATGATACGTAACCAGGCAGTAAGCAAGGAAAGATCTTTGTTCACCGGAATCAGGAAGATGAATAAAGCCCAGGCCACAAGAATATCCAGCAAGGCGATTGCCAGAAACAGCACAATACCTAACCTGAAGGTGCCCATTGAGGCAGTAATGTTTGCAACAGTACCTGCTGCATCACCGGGAACTATCAGTCCCTGCACAATCATAAAATTTGCTACCGGTCCGAGAATTGTCATGAGAATAAGACCAATCCCGGCAATAATAGCGGATTGGTTTACTGATACCCCGTTGGTGAAATTTTTAACATCATTCATAATTTAGCTCTTTATCTGTCGGATTGACAATGATAGATTAATAAGCTTAAAGATATCATTTTATTTTTATTCAATCTAAACAGAATAACTCATCACATTCAATAAATATAAAACAGTACCCTCCATCGAAAGAGGCCTCTACGTCGTTTTAGAATGCAGTTCCGGCTAAAATTGGGGCTGATCTACTTAGGTTACTAAAGGGCAGTGTAAGGAAGTATTAATCTAAAGCCATTTTGAGCAGACAAAGAGGCAGGGGGTTGCATTGCTGAGTATGATAACTTTTAAATTAGGAAAAGAATCCAACAGTAATATAATAAAATGACCCAAAACCCAAATCTTTAACCGTTACAATTATTCATTATTTTATAATTATTAAAATTTTTTTTTATATTTATAATCAAAAGATAGAAGGAAACGAGGGAAGGCAAGTATGTTTACATGTAAAAAAAAAACAATTTCTTTTTAGGGGATAAATAGGATACCTTGACTATAAACAACATTCATGGATTTAAAATTGAAATATATTCTACTAACTTTTATGTGAGAGATATGATTTCAGTCAGTTTCCTCATAATCAAATTAATGCAGCAATGAGTTCAACTATAGAATTCAATAGACTTTATAAAAAAGTGACGATTACTAACTTTAATAATACAAAATGAAAAAAAAATTATCCTTATTGACCCTGGTTTTAATTTCTATTTCGGGTTTTGCACAATTAGATACTATTTCTAATAATCTATTTCAATATAATGGAAAATTGGGAATAGGAACAAATCAACCTTCTAATGCTTTAACGATAGAAGGAAATGAAACGGAATGGCCTGGACGAATATTTCTTTCGATAAATAACAAGTCATATGGTCCAAAATCATTGGCGTATATTTCTGCAAAAGCAGGCAACACTGATAACCATACTATTTTTGGACACATCTCTAATACTTATGCAACAAATGATTCACCTGAGGACCTGCAGGATTTCGGTATTATTTCATCCAGTGGCAATGGGCTCATTATTGGTGCAACCAAAAACAATTCAGCACCGGGAATAATAAAATTTGTAAGCGGACAAAGTTCAGGTACTACTTTTGATGAAAGAATGAGAATTGATATAACAGGTAATGTAGGTATTGGAACCAATTCTCCTGTTTCGAAGCTGCAAGTTTCTGATGGTGATATTTATATTAGTGATATTGAAAAGGGCATTATTATGAAATCTCCTGATGGGAATTGCTGGCGTGGTGTTTTAGATAATTCAGGACAACTAAATTTTTCTTTAATTGGCTGCCCTGCAGAACAAAGCAATAGTATTAATCCACAATTAAAATCATCTTCAAATATTACAGTATATCCCAATCCATCTAATAGCATTATCAACATAGATATAAATAATACTAAAACAAAAAGGTTAGTTTACAAAGTTTATGACCTTTCGGGAAATTTAAAAGATAGTGGATCAATAAAATCAAAAACACAAACTGTAGATATTTCAAACTGGTCTGCCGGCATATATGTCTTATCTGTTTTTGATAAAATCGGAAATAAAATTATCTCTCAGAAAATAGTAAAAGAGTAACTGCCATTCCTGTCACTTATAATCATGAATTATTAATTCTGATATAGTCATTTAGAAGTCGAGCGCAATGTAAATTATATCATATATACATAGCCTCGGCTTTTTTAAATACAACTCCAGTCAATCCTTCCAAATAGTATGAAAGGTTACTTTTCAAAATTTAGGTCTGTTCTTATTTTTTAAAATTTGAAAGAGTAGTAAAATGTGAAGGGGAGATAGTGGTATCTGAATATTTATGAGTATGAATGAAAATTATAAGAAATATCTATATATTTAAAAAAAATGATTATTCAACTATTTGAACTTACAGTGAAATATTATATCTAAATTATTAAGATACTAAAAGCTCTATGAGAACATTTATTACAACAATTTTAGCTTTTACAATCACTTTATTTTCCGGCTGCTCAACAGGACAGACTCACCATTCAGCCCTTTTAAAATACGACAAACAAGCTGACAGCATCATCAATAAAATGACCCTGGAAGAAAAAATTAACATGCTGCATGCCAAACATATGTTTGTATCCGCAGGTGTAGAAAGGCTGGGGATAGCTGACATTAAATATGCTGATGGCCCGTTTGGCATCCGTGAAGAGTTACAGCCTGATGGCTGGGCCTCCTTAGGCCTGAAGAATGACAGTGCTACTTTCTTCCCGACAGGGTCGGCACTGGCGGCTACCTGGAGTCCCGAACTGGCTTATGCTTACGGAACAGCCATGGCCCATGAAGCACGTCTGCGGGGTAAGGATATGATTCTTGGTCCTGCTATCAATATTCAACGGATCCCCACCGGCGGTCGGACCTATGAATACCTGAGTGAAGACCCTTTTTTGAGTGCACAACTGGCCACAGAATACACCAAAGGAGTGCAGGATAACGGGGTGGCAGTCTGCCTGAAACATTATGCGCTTAACAACCAGGAAGACAATCGCGGAAACGTAAACGTAGTAATTGGTGAACGAGCCATGCACGAAATATACCTGCCACCTTTCAGGGCAGCAGTGGAAAAAGCTGATGCTTACGGAGTAATGGCCGCCTATAACAAAGTAAATGGCTGGTGGTGCTCCGAAAACGACCAGTTACTTAACAAGATATTACGCAACGACTGGGGATTTGCCGGAATGGTTATTTCCGACTGGGGAGGTACACACAGCACTGTAGAGGCTGTTAAAAACGGACTGAATGTTGAAATGCCTGATAAGAAATACCTGGGACAGGCACTGCTTGATTCGGTTCAAGCAGGACTGGTTTCAGAGGAGGTTATTAACCAGCGTGTTCGTGAGATCTTGCGGGTGCGGCTGGCGATCAAACCTGTTCCTGAAGAAAAGGCAAATCAGAAAATGACTTCACAGCCACCACAGCAAAAAACGGCATATCAGGTAGCTTCCAAATCCATCGTGTTACTGAAAAATGACGGAATACTGCCTTTACTGTTGAAGGACAAACCTGTCATTGCAGTTATTGGTGCCAATGCCGTTCAGACAATGGCAAACGGCGGACTCGGAGCAGGGGTAAAAGCTTTGTATGAGGTCACCCCGCTTGAAGGTCTTAAAAATCGAATTGGCAACAAAGCAACCATCCTGTATGCGCAAGGTTATGAACCGGTAACTTATAGCTATGGGGACAGGTTTCGTAAAAAATCGCCTGAAGAAATTGAAAAAGAAGCCCGCCAAAAAGCACTTACGGCACAAAAACTTACTAAAGAAGCGTTAGAACTGGCAAAAAAAGCTGATCTGGTAATCTTTATCGGTGGCGACAACCGGGCTGTTGAAACTGAAGGCAGTGACAGAAAAAATATATTCCTGCCCTCCGGACAGGATAGTCTTATAAGTACAATAGCAGAAGCAAATCCAAATATCGTTACCATTTTAACCAGTGGAGCACCAAACGATCTGAGCGTTGTGAAACCATTGTCTAAAGCTTTGCTCATTTCGTGGTTCAATGGTTCAGAAGGCGGAAATGCACTGGCAGATGTACTTTTGGGAAAATTTTCTCCCGGTGGGCGACTGCCTTTTACAATCCCCGTGAAGCTGCAGGATTCTCCTGCTTATGCACTGGAGAATTATCCGCAACAAGCTAAAAATGAAGACATATTTGGTGACCTTGTTGCCAAAGAAAAGACTGAAAAAGAAAACAGTAATCAGAAAACTGAAAAAGAGAAAAAAACGGACCCCAATAATGCCTATTATTCAGAAGGGTCGTTGGTGGG
Organism: uncultured Bacteroidales bacterium; assembly: GCA_963783315.1. Taxonomy (GTDB): domain Bacteria; phylum Bacteroidota; class Bacteroidia; order Bacteroidales; family DASQZP01; genus DASQZP01. Next base: position 108,014 of record CAWAMZ010000037.1, on the reverse strand, counting down.
CTATCGCTGGTTTGACACGAAAAGTATCCCGGTAATGTATCCATTTGGCTATGGTCTCACTTATACTTCATTTGATTACTCAAACCTGAAAACCAACAAAGAAAAATACGGCAGGAATGATGTAATCAAGCTTACATTTGACTTGAAAAACACTGGCAAAATGCAGGCAGATGAAGTGGCTCAGGCATATGTACACCGGATAAACTCATCGGTTGAATGGCCTGAAAAAGAATTGAAAGCCTTTGCAAGAGTGCCCCTGAAACCAGGTGAGAGCAAAAAAATATCTCTTACCATTCCTGTAAATGACCTGATGTACTGGAATGAGCAGATACATGCATGGGATTATGATCCGTGTGATATGGAATTACAGGTAGGTGCTTCAGCTGGTGATATCAAAATGAAAAAGAAGATTTCACTCAGGTAATTACTAACATCACAACCAAACTACCGCGAGTCTCCAGACTTGTGGTTTTTGTATCGCTCCTGTCGGAGCTCTTGATGGCGGGTGCCTATGAAATTGCTACCGATGTTTCGCACCTAACGGAGCTCTGACAACAGCATCATTTAATAATCCTGTTCTTAGTTTACATTTTTTGTAAACCTGGTTCAGGACGAGACATTATCTTTTAACACAAAGATCCTTTGTCACATTGTTACTTTGTCACCTCGTTACTTTTACAGTTCGTGATCCTTGCCCGCTCAAATTCCCCTCACAAGCCCACCACCTGGCGCAAGTATTTACTTGTGCCTGCAAATAAAAATCGATTACAAATTAGCATTAATTTTCACTGAATCATTTTGCAGGTTGTCAGATTTAGCAATTACCGTTATGATCCCTTCTTCCCCATCAACCGGGCGAACAATAACAATAGCATTCCCTTCAAAAGCCTTCCTCTCATGTGACCCAAAGGCAGTCATGTCATAAGGATAACCGTTATCAGTAGCAACAATTTCACCGGGTCCTTGCAAACTGAATTTTATCAGGTTATTTGCATCCGGAACTACCAGTCCGTTCTCATCCATTACTTTAACTGTTACAAATGAGAGGTCCCTGCCATCTGCATCAATCTGTTTACGATCAGCTGTGGCTGCTAGTTTTGCCGGACGACCGGTTGTTTTTAATGTTTCTTCGGCCCACTGCTTTCCATTCTTATAAGCCACTGCTTTTAGTTCTCCCGGCTGGTAGATAACACTGTCCCAGCGCAATCGGTATTCATAAGGTCCTTTCTTTTTTCTTCCTTGTGATTTGCCATTCAGGTATAATTCTGCCTCATCACCCGAGGTAAACACATGCACCGGAGTGATCTTACCTACCCGTTCCGGCCAGTTCCAGTGAGGAAGGATATGTACCATTGGCAGATCGGGGCGCCAGCGGGATTGATACAGATAAAAACGATCCTTTTTGAAACCAGCCAAATCAATTATTCCGGAATAAGAACTACGAGCCAGGTAATAAGGTGTTGGTTCTCCCAGGTAGTCCCAGCCGCTCCATACAAATTCACCGGCCACATAGGGATGTTTGTCCTGCGAAGCAAAAACCTTGTCGGCAGAGGAACCGAAAGGAGCCGTATAAAGCTCATAAGCACTGACATACATCTTTTCAGGATTTCCACCCTGACCATCCACAACCGGTGCGCTTATCCCTTCGAATACAGGAAACAGGTAAGTGCCCCTGGAACTTAGTGCAGAAGCCGTTTCACTGCTGACGATCATTTTATCAGGAAATGTTTTATGAAACGAGGGATACAAAGGTGGTGTGGTTATTCCCTTCAGATGAGCATAGGCCGGAGCATTCCGGATTCCTTCACCCTGGTAATTCAGACTTATCACATCCATGATAATGGGAAAAGGCATATCCGGCCTGGCAAAATTCATAGAGGCTGTGGCGGGTCGCGTAGGATCTTCTTCTTTTACAATTTCATACAGCTTTCTACCCAGCTCAGCACCCTGTTCACCCGTATACTGCTCTCCTACTTCATTACCAAAGCTCCACATGATGACAGAAGGACTGTTCCGGTCACGCCGTATAAATGCTCTCAGGTCGGGTTCATACCAGTCAGGAAAGATAAGGTGAAAATCGAGTGGTGTCTTCTTTCTTTTCCACACGTCAAATATCTCATCTACGACTAAAAATCCCATGCTGTCAGTTAACTCGAGCAGTTCAGGGGCAGGAGGATTATGTGCCAGCCGAATGGCATTACAGCCCATGTCCCTAAGCATTTCTAATTGTCTCTCAGCAGCACGTTTGTTGAAGGCTGCACCAAGTGCCCCCAGGTCATGATGCTGGTTCACTCCTTGTATCTTAATTTGTTCTCCATTCACGATTAAGCCTTTATCAGGATCAAACTTTACCGTACGTATCCCGAACCTCGTTTCGTACTGATCCATTAGTTTTCCGTCAACATACAGCCGGGTGACTGCTTTATAGAGATTAGGCTTTTGTGTCGGAGGCGGACCCCACAACAACGGGTCCTTTAATTCAACTGATCCACCAACGACAATCGCTGAATTAGACGGCACATCGATTACCTGTTCAGGAACAGAAGCAACTGCTTTGTTTGTTTCATCATAATTGCCCGGCAGAATTATATCTGTAACTACCTTAACCTTTTTATTTGCCCCGGAAGCATTATCTATAGTCACTTTCAGATCAATTGTGGCATTCTTTTCAGAAACATCATGAGTGGTAAGATAAGTACCCCAATGTCCGACATGCACTTTGCTGGTTTTTGTCAGCCAAACATTTCGATAGATACCTCCACCCGGGTACCAGCGGGAAGAGACAGGTGGATTATCGATGCGGATAGCCAGCTGGTTTACTCCGCCAATGTTTATATATGGTGTCAGATTCAGTCGCCATGAATTATAACCATAAGGCCACCCCCCTGCTAATTTACCATTGAGCCATACCATGGCGTAAGACATAGCCCCATCCACATCCAGAAAAACCAATTTATTACTGTCTGATTTTGGAATATCAAGCTTTCTGCGGTACCAGGCAACCCCGTTACTCTCAAGACGGCCCATGCCCCCTCCTACTTCAGCATTCCAGCCCTGAAGAAAAGGTCCTTTGATGGCCCAGTCATGAGGCAGATTTACCTCTTGCCAGGCGCTGTCATTAAAATCGTACTGCACAACGGGGAAATCACTTCCCGGATTGCTATCAGGACGTACATGCCGGTTAGCCGGATTTTTTATAAAAGCGTTACCTGTAGGTAAGATCCAGGGCTTCAATACTTTTTGTGATGCTTCTGTTTTTACTGATTCTGTTGGCTTGGTATCTGCATCCCTGCTGTCATTATAGACAGTCATGGAGGGGCGGATATCATAGATCAGTGAATCAGCCTCAGCAGCAGAATTGTATTTCATGAAACGCCAGCCTTTGTCCAGTGAGATGCGTTCTCTCTGGCTTTTTCCTGTTTTCTGGGGTGAGTTACAGGAAACCATCAGCATTAGAACAAAAGCGGCAAAAACACCTGCTTTGAAGAAAAGTTGCTTTTTGAGTGAATCAGTAAACACCATAATTCTGCTTTATATTAAGTACTAATTCTTTTTTCAGTTTATAAATATAGAGATTCTATATTGAAATTCACAGAATTGAATTCATGCATTGGCTCGCACATTTCGCAAGTTCGCGGATACTTTTAGAAGGACCTCCGCCCGTTTTAGTAAAGCTTCCGGCAAAGCCTCCGACTTTTAGCGAACTTCCATAAAGGCATGAATTGTCACCTATTAGTTACTCTCCTCTCCAGTCACGTAGTGACGACAGTATAGTAGAAATTTATAATTGAAGATTCGCATGAAGAAGTGCCGTAGGTAAAGCATTATGGTGCAATTCAAATAAACATTCCGGTTACACCCGCCGCATAACCAACATATATTTCCAAAAAAATACATCCCGGATGCGGCGGAGAGATGGGATGGACGCAATACCCGGGGCGCTGCCCGGCTTTGATATCCCAGCCCATCAGGCTGTTGACATTCCGTTAGAAATCAGGGTAATTGCACAATATGAAACTCCTCTGTCACTTTGTTTCTTTGTCACTTTGTTACCCTTTGGTTAATCGCTGCCCAGGGCTTTGATATCCCTGCCTTTCAGGCTGGACCAATACGGTATAATCAGTTCTGCCAGATCTCCACAACGACTATACGACTCCACAACTAAGCGACTCTACTCTCACCTCCACTTTACAGTAATAAACCGTTCGTTCTTTTTAAAACTGTCCGGTATTCTGTCGAGTATAGCTTTGCGCAGATTAGTGAGCAGGGTTTCCCGGGTAAAGTTACGGTACACCACAATGCTGATTTCGCGGGTAAGCTGCGGTTCCCTGAAACGTCTCACAAGTTCCCTGTCTGTCTCCTCATTTACTGACAATTCAGGAATTAAAGAATAGCCCAGATCACTACGCACCATATTCTTAATGGTTTCGATGGAACCACTTTCAAACAATAGTCCTGGTTGAGCAGGAGCATCAGTCGTTTTATTGCAGATATTCAGTACCTGATTACGAAAGCAGTGACCCTCACTTAGCAGCCATAACCCTTCATCCACAATATCCGGCGGACTAATTTCCTTTTTTTTGAGCAGCGAATGTCCTTTACTGGCATATACCAGAAAAGGTTCATAAAACAGTGGTATTTCGCGGATGGATGGTTCATCAACAGGGGTAGCCATGATGCCAATATCAAGCTGATCAGTCTTCAGACTGCTGATGATACGGGAGCTCTGCATCTCTTTTATTTTCAGCCTGATGCCGGGGTGAGCAGTACAGAAACTCTTGATAAAACGTGGCAACAGGTAAGGTGCCAGTGTGGGGATGATACCCAGGGTATAAGTTCCTTCCAAGGCTTCACGCTCCTGGCTCACAAATGTTTTCAGGTTATTTACCCCATAAATAATTTCACGCGCCCTGAGAATAAATGCTTCTCCGGCAGGTGTAGGCACAATTGGTTGTGCAGAACGGTCGAAAAGGGTGATACCAATCTCCTCTTCAAGCTTCTTTACCTGAAGGGTCAGAGTGGGTTGTGCCACAAAACAACTTTCTGCAGCTCTTACAAAATGTCTTTGATTGTCAAGTGCCACAATATATTGAAGTTGCTGTAATGTCATTTATATTTTAAATATTATATTGATATTATTTATTTGATAAATATACATAAAATCCTGTACTTTGACAAAAACCAAAAAATTTGAATCTATGAAAAATAAAAAATTAACCACAACAGGAGGTGCTCCTTTACCCAGCAATCAGAATTCCATTACAGCAGGAAAAAGAGGTCCTGTGTTGTTACAGGACTACCAGTTGATTGAAAAGCTTGCCCACCAAAACAGGGAGAGAATTCCGGAACGGGTTGTGCATGCCAAAGGATGGGGTGCATTTGGCACACTTACCATCACAAATGACATCACAAAATATACGCGTGCCAAGGTATTTAATGAAATAGGCAAACAAACACCCATGCTTGCACGATTTTCTACCGTTGCCGGAGAGCTGGGGGCAGCAGATGCTGAAAGGGATGTTCGCGGTTTTGCGCTGAAGTTTTATACTGAGGAAGGCAACTGGGATATGGTAGGAAACAATACTCCTGTTTTCTTTGTAAGGGATGGATATAAGTTCCCTGATTTTATTCACACCCAAAAACGACACCCTAAAACCAATTTGCGTTCTCCAACAGCGATGTGGGATTTCTGGTCACAGACACCTGAAAGTCTTCATCAGGTAACTATCCTGATGTCAGACCGTGGCATACCCTTCTCACCAATGCACATGAACGGATACGGGTCACACACCTATAGTTTCTGGAATAAAAAGGGTGAACGATTCTGGGTGAAATTTCATTTTAAAACCCGCCAGGGACATAAACATTTTACCAATGCCGAGTCGGAACAGAGGATTGGAAAATCGCGGGAGACATACCAGGAGGCACTTTATGGTGCTATTGAGAAAGGTGATTTTCCAAAATGGAAATTCTATGTGCAGATCATGCCGGAGAAGGATGCGGAGAAAACTCCCTATAACCCATTTGATTTAACCAAAGTATGGCCACACAGTGATTATCCGCTTATTGAAGTCGGTGAAATGGAACTGAATAAAAATCCGGATAACTATTTCCAGTACATTGAAAATGCTGCTTTTGCACCCTCCAATGTAGTGCCGGGAATTGGTTTCTCACCGGATAAAATGCTACAGGCACGGATCTTCTCCTACGCCGATGCGCACCGGTACCGGTTAGGAACACATTACGAAGCATTACCTCCCAATGAGCCAAAATGTCCGGTGCACCATTATCATAAGGATGGTTCCATGCGTTTCTTTGACAATAACATTGAAAATCCGGATGCTTATTACGAGCCCAACTCATTTAATGGTCCAAAAGAAGATCCGGAGGTTGCTGAACCACCTTTAAGAATTGACGGGGATGCTGATCGTTACGGACACGACATTCATGATGATTTTACCCAACCCGGTAATCTCTTCAGGTTATTCAATCAGGATCAGAAAAATCGTTTGTTCAGCAATATTGCTGAAGCCATGGCTGGTGTGCCCAAAGAGATCGTTGAAAGACAACTTGAACTTTTTGATGCAGCTGATCCTGATTATGGGGCCGGTGTGAGAAGAGCACTCGGATGGTAATGCCGGCAAATGACACCTGCTTAAAGAAGGGATGTCCATCGTGTACATCCCTTCTTTATTTATTTCTTATTAAGTAAAAGCTCCCAGTATCCTACATCGACCCATTTATTGAACTTGTAGCCCACTTCCTTGAAGTGTGCTGTTTTTGAAAATCCCAGTTTTTCGTGTAAGGCTATACTGGCTGCATTGGGTAAGGCTATCCCTCCGATTATTGCATGCATGCCTTTCTTTCTAATCTCTTCGATCAGTGCTGAATAAAGAGCAGTACCTGATCCTTTTCCTGTCGCCTTAATGTCCAGATAAATTGTGGATTCAAGGGTAAACTTATAGGCACATCTTGATTTCCATTTTGTACCGTATGCATATCCGATTACCACTCCTTCCTTTTCAAAAACAAGATATGGCAAAGACTCTTTCATTACAACATCAATCCTTTCTCTCATAACTTCAGGGGAAACGGGAGACTCTTCAAAAGTTACGACCGTATTTTCAATATAATGGTTATAAATTTTACAGATGGCTTCAGAATCATTTGTTTTTACAATTCTTATCATAATCACCTGAAAATTAACAACCCAACTACACCATTAACCTTTTTACATATAACATAAAATAAATTCCTATAAATGAATCTGGTACCCAAGACTCATAAATTGAGGATTGATGCTTGTATAATCAAGAAAGTTACGTGCATTTATTACATTAAACCAATAGCCTGTCTGATAATTAATGAAAAAATAACCTTTACCTGTTTTGTACCTAAGCCCTGCCCCCCCAACAATACCGGCATAATATTTTCTCAGCATTGATTCAACAGGATGAACACTACGACCGTCATAAAATGGTTCATTTACAATTTTAACTGAATACTCCTGATCAAAATTGAATACATTCTGATATGAAATTGACAGATATGGTTGCAGTTTACCGGCCAACAGGGCATACTCAAAAGTAACCGGAACAACCATGTTTTTAATATTAATTTTAATATTATAAGTATGGACAGCATATTCATCATATATACCAGTGGTCAGATTGCCATCAAAAACCTGGTGCATAAATTGCATCCCAGTTATAAAATTAATTCTGTGAAAAGTCTTAAGCGGTATAAAACGTATCTGGAGCGCAAAGCCGGGATTTACAGAAAAGGTATGATCATCAGATGATTTTATATTTAGTCTGGAAATGTTAAGTCCTATCGACGGTTCGAGATACATATTTGGTTTAGTTGATTTTGTATAATCAATGCATTGGTAATCATCACACACACTATTATGGTATTCCTTTGTGACATTAATAAGCGGTTTCATATCAAACGAAGTATGTTCAATTTTTCTCACGATATCGGGACTATCGCGGAAAATATATATCAACACCCCCTTATATTTATGTGTATTAACTGAAAACTTAATACCATCTTTTGACACAATTGATTCATCATTAGTTAAGGCAGTTATTTCTCCGTCTTTTTCAATGAAATATGTAACCTTCCCAAATCCATTATAATAATAAATATTCACAATACCTTCCACTAAAAACTCCAGAAATAATGTTTGTTCTGTACTGTCAATCTGAACAGTTTTAGCTACATAATACTTTTCATTATTGATCCGGTATCCCTTAATATCAGCAGGTGAATATTTCACGATTTCACTTCCATTTACTGATCTGAATTCACACACGGTTGCATTCTGACTGTTTGTTCCCAGGTTTATTTCACCAAAAATGGTATCATTTACATTACCTATAATAAAACCCGGCCTGAAATCCTTCTGCCCCCATGAAAGAAGAATACATGGGTAAAACAATGCACATACCGTAACTATCCTTTTAAATTTCCCTGCCATATAAGTTTTGTTTTTAATAAACTATAATACATGGATTATTCCCTTAAAATCAGAAAATCATATTATTTTCAATATCCCCTCAACATCAAATTATGCATTCCTACATGCGAGTATAAATGTATAAAAAAAATCAAATATGAAATACTGAAGAATAACATAATAGTCCTGGATACAGAATATCATATAAGTATAAGTATATTCGCAAATGAAAAAATATATGAGATCTGGAATTTGACACATTACCTTAAAATATAAATAATATACAACCATGAAGTACGAAGGAATCATTTTTGACCTGGATGGAACCCTGGCCTATACTCTTGAAGATATTGGCGACTCAGTAAATCGCATACTTTCACAACAAGGATTTCCCAAAAATAACTATGAGACATACAGACGCTTGATTGGAAGCGGATTACGCAATCTGATTTATCAATCACTCCCTGAAGGAAACAGGGATGAGTCCACAGTCGATAAAACCTATACGATGATGGTTGATGATTACAATGAGAATTGTCTGATCAAAACAAAATTATATGACGGTATAAGGGAAATATTATTGCACCTGAAGCAGAAAGGGGTCAACATGGCAGTTTATTCAAATAAAAATCATGATCTGACCATAAAGATCGTTAACCAGTTAGTGGTGAATGGTACATTTTCTCCTGTACTTGGTTCCCGCAATGATTTGCCAAGGAAGCCCGATCCGGCAGGTGTTATCGAAATAATGACTGCATGGAATGCTGATCCCGCTAAAACAGCCTTTATCGGAGATTCAGATACAGACATGCAGACGGCCAAACGCGCCGGTTTATTTGCGATTGGCGTCACATGGGGATACAGAGACAGACCGGAACTGGAAAGAGGTGGAGCAGATGTAATTCTTGATACTCCTGAACAAATACTCAACCATCTGTAGCCAGGCCTATGGATGGGAACTCTTGCAAGCTTCCACTGTATAGGTGGGCGAAAGCCATAAATTTTTATTGCTACTAAATCTCAGATACATATTCAACAGAAATTTGGGTAGATTTAACAAGGCATTGCCAGAGTAACTGTAGTAGCTGTTGGTGAATTTTACAGTCATTCCGCTATCCACAATAATTTGTCTGAGTTCTTTCAAATTAATCAGGTGTTCGGACCAGTTCCCGTTAAACGGATCGCAGGTATTAGTAGGATCTTTAATGTGGTACCTCATAGCTCCCGTTTCCAGAAAGTCACTAACAACTCTTTCGATATCGTCTTTTCTGAGTCCACGGGTCTGTTTTGCCAGAGTGTCAAGAGTATCATTATCAATTTCGGGGAAGGAGTTGTGAATAATCTCTCTGCGTGCCTGCAGAAATGATGAGTGAAGGGCGTCCTCCTTCCATCCTTCATGTCTTTGATGTCCCTTATACTCCGTTACCCGGTGTGCGCGCCTGAGCCGATGCTTAATAAAAGGATTAAGCGGATTGGCACTTGTCATGAATACCAGGCAAAAATCACTATTTATCTTGTATGTTTCTCTAAACCAGCGATTCAGATCATAAATATGTTCAAGCACATCAATAGAACAAATTAAATGTGGTTTAATTTGCAGTCTGTTTAATTCAGCTACTATCCGGTCAATATCTCCACAAATGAACCGATCCACCTTAATATCCAGCTTATCTGCGATTACCTGTGCATCCTCAGCAGAGGGCGAAAATATATCGGTATAAATTACACTTTTAAAACCAGTTTCGTATGCCAGAAAAGACAGCAGTCCGCTTCCCCCGCCATAATCTACAAATACAGCTTCTTCAACAGGTACATGCAGATTATTCAGTGCCTTCATCATTAATTGCTTGTATACTGCCATATAAAAGGAAAGATCATGAATATATCTGCGCAGATATTTTTTATTATAATCAGATACTGACAGATCCTCAGTATTGAGTTTACCCAGTTTAAGTGTTAATCTGTTGACTGCCTGTTCAGTTAATTCTGAAATATTTTTCATATTTTCTTTGCTCTGTTCTCTATTCTGGCATATTGAATTTAAATATATAAACAAAAATCAAATATTAAATGCAATTAGGAAGATTGATTCAATTCGAACAACCATCAAATATTGTTGTTATCTACAAAAATACAAACCATGAACAAGATACTGTCTGTTTTATCAATATCTGTTCTGTGTATATTCTGTTCAGATTATCTACTGGCGCAGGATTATACACTAAACCCTGAAAAGGATAATACCATATTCAGTGAAGGACCATACAGTAATGGTAAAGGAGACTACCTGTTTGCCGGTTTCACAGTGCATGGCCCTGAACGCCGTGCGTTGCTTAAATTCAACCTCACCTCAATTGCTCCCGACGATTCAGTTGTATCAGCCGAACTAACGCTTTATATGTCCAAAACGATTGCAGATAACCGCACTGTTTATCTTCACAGGATCCTGAATGAATGGGGAGAAGGCAGCTCGGATGCCCTTTATGAAGAAGGAGCAGGAGCGGATGCAACACCGGGAAGTGCCACCTGGGATGATGCTTTTTATGACAGTATTGCCTGGGAAACTGCCGGAGGCGATTATGTATCAGACGCAAGTGATTCTACTGATGTAGGTCAGGTTGGATTGTATACCTGGAATGGGAATGGCCTGGTAATTGACCTGAATGACTGGCTTGAAGATTCAACTCTTAACCATGGCTGGCTGCTGCGCACAGCCTCATCTACTGTATCAGCAAAGAGGTTCAATTCACTTGAAAATTCTGAACATCCGCCATTGCTCACTATTAGTACAATGAAAAAGACACCTGTATGGATCAGCACCCATAATTTATTGTCGAATTTTACTGTTTATCCTAATCCTTCCCATGGAAAGTTCCTGATTAAGGGAACTTCCGGAAGTTATAACACCACAATCAGGGTTTACAATATAACCGGAGAACTAATTATGGATATAGAGTTTCAAAATCAGAACTATTCACATTTCAACCATATAATTACCATTGAGGAAAAAGGTATTTATATAATCGAAATAAATGATTCTAACTACAAAAAGGTTACAGTGTACTAAAAAAACCTGAAAAAATCAGTAATCTATACTGATTTTTGTATAAACAGCGAACTGTATTTTTTATCAGTTCCCTGGATATGATTTTTAATCCAGTCTTTTAAGAAACTTGTTATTTCATAAGAGATAATGATCTTACCGTTATTAAAATCTTCTTCCAGCTTCTTTACCCTGCCCACGTATATCTCATGTTCTTTTTTATGCGCATCAAAATCCGCATAATTAAACTTTTGCATGTATTCCTCCTCAGTCCTGAAGTGCATCTGGATATATGCTGACATACCACTGATCAGTTTTGAAATATTCTCATTATTTGAACGACTCTGAATATGTTCATAGAAATCATTGATTAGTTCAATCAGCTTTTTATGCTGATCATCAATGGTTTTTACACCAACACTAAGGGATTCATTCCAACTAAAAGCAGCCATAAATAAATTATTTAAATGATCATCAAATGTAGTATTTTTCCTCATTCTGAAGCATACAAAATATCATGAAGAAAGGTGAAATTTAGGGACCTGGAAAACATGTACCTTGATTATAAGTTGATTATCTGAAACTTAACCCACAAAATTACTGAATATTCCACTACAGTTAAAATGTAATTTTTTTGTTAAAATCCGGGCATAAAAGCCAGAAACGTTATACCTTGCGCCCGCCATAAAGTATGGCTAAGACACAGAGAATTATACAAGAATGAAATTTAGAGAAAACCGTCGCACATTTCGCATTTTTATAATTGCCATTTCAGCATTATTTTTTACAGGAGCCGTTGTCTTTCAGGATGACGGTGAAGCTGCTGTTCCTGCCAGGGTATCAGCGCCCGATGTTTCCAGGCCTGCATCAGCCATATCGATACTGGCTGATCGTTATGACAGTTTATTGAAAGTGTCAATGGCTGAGATTAATACTGTGGGTGCAGCAGTTACCGTTGTCAAAGACGGGAAAGTAGCAATGCTAAAGCCCTACGGCGTTAAAAAAGAAGGGACATCAGAACTGGTAGATGTACATACCATTTTCAGGATGGCCTCTGTTTCCAAAGGTTTTGCCGGTGTATTAGCAGGGCTGCTTCATAGGGATGGTATTGTAAGACTGGATGATCCTGTAAAGAATTATATCCCGGGTTTCAGGCTTAAAGACAGCATCAACACCAACCATCTTACTGTCAGAAATTTACTGAGCCACACATCCGGGCTGGTACCACATGCCTATGATAACCTGGTGGAAGATAAGGTACCATTCGACAAAATCATAGAATCACTTGATCAGGTAGATATTGCAGGACCTCCGGGTAAATATTATGGATATCAGAATGTTGTATACAGTTTGTATGCTCCTGTAGTTAAAAATAAAACGAGTTTTTCTTACGGTCGTCTGCTTCAGGACAGTGTGTTTAAACCATTGAACATGTCTGATGCAAGTACAGGTTTTGAGTCTTTCAGGGATAATCCTGATAAAGCATTTCCACATGCGCGTGGCAGACACCAATTTTATGTTCGTCCTTTTAATAACCGATATTACAGCACATTACCTGCTGCAGGTGTCAATGCAAGCATTTCGGACCTCAGTCAATGGTTGCTGGCATTACTGGGCAATCAGCCGGAAGTACTGGATAACCAGGTTCTCGATACGGTTTTCAAACCAGAAATTGTTACACCTTTAAAATGGGTTTATCTGCATGACTGGGACGGGGTTACATCAAAACAGTATGCCCTTGGATGGCGGGTTGTGGAATATCGTGGGCATCGCATCCTTTATCATGGTGGCTTTGTCGATGGATATAAAGTTGAAATAGCCCTTTGCAGGGAAGCCGATTTTGGTGTTGCTTATGTCACCAATTCACCAGACGGCCGGACTTCCAACTGGATACCTGAATTTTTGAACATGTATTTTGAAACTTTTTCAGAAAAATCACTGCTGGCCGGCACTCAAGCCATACAAGCCAATCCTTATCCCTAAATCAGATATAACCAGACAAGTATAGCAATACCAAGTATAATCCGGTAGTATCCAAAACCCTGGAAAGTATGCCTGCGTATAAAATTCATCAGAAAAGCAATTACCAGCAGAGCAACAATAAAAGATACCACAAATCCTGTTGCCAATACTGCCATATCGCTTCCTGTAAGACCTGCATGATGTTTCAGCAAAGAATAGCCTGAAGCAGCAACCATTGTTGGAATGGCAAGGTAAAAAGAAAATTCAGCAGCCGTCTTACGGTTGGCACCAAGCAGCATCGCTCCGATAATAGTAGCAGCCGAACGGGAAGTCCCCGGTATCATAGCCAGTGTCTGAATAAATCCAATCAGGATAACAGTTTTATAATCCATGGTGGCTACGTCATCAAAGCGCACTTTTCGTTGCCCCCTGTCAATCAGTATCAGGGCAATTCCGCCAATTACCAGCATGGTTGAGACAACAACCGGATTAAACAGTTTCTCTTCCATAAAATCACCGAAAAGGTAACCCAGAAAAAGAGCAGGAACCACTCCCACTATTGCCCGGAACCAGATATTAAAAACCCTTTCGTTCTCCTTGTAATTCAAGCTGACAGGAATAATCTCTTTCCTGAAATAAAATATCACTGAAAGAATAGCTCCCAGCTGGATGACTACATCGAACATTACGGTAAATTCTTCCTTAAAAGATATAAACTGATTCGCAATTATCAGGTGACCAGTTGATGAAATTGGTAAAAATTCTGTAATTCCTTCTATAATTCCCAGAATAACGGCTCTCAAAATATCACTCATAGGTTTTGCAATTATTTTATCAAATGAAATAAATTGATAACAGTATTAATAATAAATTGTTTCGTGATCCTTTCCTGTTAATGGCCAGGCTTAAAAACGCCGCAAGATAATAAATAAGATTGAACTACTATTTAAGTTTTCTGAACCGGAATAGTCGAAGTTCATAATTTCTTTCTGCAAATATCCCAAAAAAGCCCAATATATAAGCATTCTGTAAAATTAATCAATACATAAATAAATATTTTCGGTTCTGCTATTCCTGAATTTAATTACCTTTGTGAATTCAGTTAATAAATGGTTTCATGGTGATAAATACATCGAATATATAGAAAGCTCAATGGCTAAGGATACTAAAAAGAAGAAGATTACCCTGTCAGGATTAAAAAATCTGATGGGCTTATACAGATATATTAAGCCTTATCGTGTTGAATATTCCATTGGTCTGTTTTTCCTGCTGGGGTCAACGGCTGCCAGCCTGGTTTTCCCAAAATTACTTGGCGAGCTGGTGGATTACGGGAATAAAGGTGAATTGATGTCACAAATTGACAGGATTGCCCTCATTTTATTGATTGTACTGGTTGCACAAGCTGTATTTTCCTACTTCCGGGTATTTCTGTTTGTACGTGTTGCTGAAAAAACACTGGCCGACCTGCGACAAAGTACCTATAATCACCTGGTGCGGCTGCCGATGCGCTTTTTTCTTTCACGGCGGGTTGGTGAGCTGAACAGCAGGATATCAGCTGATATCACTCTGCTGCAGGATGCTTTAACCACCACCCTGGCCGAATTTCTGAGACAGTTGATCATCATTATTGGTGGTATCAGCCTGATGATGGTTACCTCTCTCAAATTAACCCTTTTTATGCTTGCTGTTGTACCAATTATCATGATCCTGGTAGTTTTTTTTGGTCGCTATATCCGCTCTCTGTCAAAGCTGGCTCAAAAGCAGGTAGCAGAGTCCAATACTATTGTAGAAGAAACCCTGCAGGGCATCCAAAGCGTAAAGGCCTTTACAAATGAATTTCTTGAGATGGGCCGTTACCGTTTCAAAACCAAAGAAATAGCCAATACCGGAATCCGAAATGGCAAGATGCGTGCTGCTTTTTCTTCTTTTATCATCATGGGTCTTTTTGGTGCCATGGTAGCCGTAATCTGGAAAGGAGCCACCCTTATTGCCTCTGGTGAACTTGCTACCGGAGAGCTCTTTTCATTTGTTATCTATTCAGGATTTATTGGTGGTACTATTGGCGGACTGGCAGATGTATTTGCACGGGTTCAAAAATTCATTGGGGCGACAGAAGACTTACTGGAGATCTTCAATGAATCAACCGAGGAAGTAGAAGAGATCAGAGAAATACCTGAACCGCAAAAGCTCAATGGAAGCATCAGGTTCGATCATGTTAATTTTCATTACCCTTCACGTGAAAAAACCGATGTACTGAAAGACATCTCATTTACCATCAATCCTGATCAGCTGGTTGCACTTGTCGGACCAAGCGGAGCAGGTAAATCCACGCTTGCCTCACTGCTGTTGAGATTGTATGATCCATCAGCGGGAAATATTTTTTATGATGATAAGAACGGCCTGGCTTTGCCGCTGAGTGTCATTAGAAGTCAAATGGCTATGGTACCACAGGATATATTTCTGTTTGGTGGCAGCATCAGGGAAAATATTGCATATGGCAAGCCGGGAGCAAGTGAAGAAATGATTGTTGACGCTGCTAAAAAGGCAAATGCCTGGGAATTCATTCAGGAATTTCCCCAGAAGCTTGATACATTAGTAGGCGAACGTGGTACCCAGCTTTCAGGCGGGCAGCGGCAAAGGATTGCCATTGCCAGGGCAGTTTTAAAAAATCCGAGGATACTCATCCTTGATGAAGCAACTTCATCACTCGACTCAAACTCAGAAAAACTGGTTCAGGATGCTCTTGAAAAACTGATGAAGGGCCGTACGTCCATAGTAATTGCTCACCGCCTTTCAACCATAAGACAAGCTGACCATATTATCGTTCTGAACCATGGAAAAGTAGTTGAACAGGGAACGCATGATGAATTAATGCTTCATAATGAAGGATTGTACAAAAACCTGAGTGAACTTCAGTTTGCGGGTTAAGCGCTTTTTTCTGCCAACTCAGCCAGTTTAAGAACAGTTTTCCAGTTTCGGGTGGAAGCGGGAACTTTCAATTTTCTCTCAAAGAAATTATTATTCAGTTTGGTTCTCCCATAACCTCCTGGACAATATAGATAGATCGTTTCATCAAAATAATGCCATTCATCAGGTAAAAAATCTGTATGTGAAATACCTTCAATCAACTCATGCGGAGGGAACTCCTTCAGTATGGTAACGTAAATGTGCTTTTGATTTATATCTTCACGCCCTGAAAACGGATTATGCCTGGCAATTTCCTTCCATGCCTTATATTTGCGCAGAATTACTTCAACTGAAAGGCCACTTACCCTGGCAATTCCATTGCTGATCATCACAGAGAGTTCTATCGCGTCTCGGTCAGAATTAAACACGATATTTCCACTCTGAACATAAGTCTGAATATTGTCCAGCCCCAGCATTGCATAAACAGACCTGACTGTCTCCATGCTGATGCTGTTTTCCCCCCCCACATTAATACCTCTCAGCAAACTGATATAAGTTTCCATATTAAGTTATTTTCTGATTAACACTTTAATAGCTAAACAGAAATATATATTGAAAGTTGCATCCTGTGCATATAATAATAAGAGATGAAATCTATTCAACGCTCTTGTTTTTTATAAAAAAATGCCGTTCCTTTGTGCAATCATGAAAATGATCACTTTCCATATTATCCTTGTCACGTCCAACGTACCATTGTACTAGCAACGTGATAAAACGCAGGATTCCTGCGTGATCTCCAACTTTTACAATTTCAGATTTCGTTCCGCAGCAAATACAGATGCTGGTATACAAGCAGTATAGTTGATTGCACCAGGAACATACATTAATTTTTTTTTTGAACCACCTGAGAAATTAGAATAGATGTTACAGAAGAGAAGCATAGGAGGAAATTTTAAAACCGCAGAAATTTTTCATTTGCTAAATGAGATATGGAAAATACTTAAAGGTGAAGAACGTGATTATACCCGGGGTAACATAAGAAAAGCAATTTTACTTCTTTCTGTACCTATGGTAATGGAGATGATGATGGAATCGGTATTCGCGGTTGCAGATATATATTTTGTCAGCAAGATGGGTGCTGATGCCATCGCCACAGTAGGAATCACTGAATCAATAATTACCCTGGTATATGCATTAGCCGTAGGTTTGAGTGTTGGTACTTCTGCCATTGTGAGCAGGCGTGTAGGTGAAAAGCACTTTCAGGAAGCTTCAATTGCAGCATGGCAGTCAATTCTGACAGGAATCGTATTTTCATTGCTGATTGCTATGCCTGGTATATTTATGGCCGGCAAACTTTTACATTTAATGGGAGCATCAGCAATTATTGTCAATGAAATGAGCAGCTATACTGCTATCATGTTGGGGGGAAATTTAACTATTATGCTGCTTTTCATTATAAATGCAGTATTCCGTAGTGCAGGGAATCCCGTCTTATCCATGAAAGTACTCTGGTTTGCCAACGGAATAAATATTTTGCTTGACCCCATATTGATATTTGGGCTCGGCCCAATTCCCGGTTTTGGTATTAAGGGGGCTGCTATTGCAACCACTGTTGGAAGAGGATTGGCTGTGGCTTATCAGCTCTACCTTCTTTTTTACGGAAACAGCAGGGTAAATTTGAAAGGTATCAACTTTAAACCTGTAAAAAAAATCATTATGAAGGTGCTCAAGCTTGCTTATGGGTCAGTAAGTCAGTATATTGTTGCCACTTCAAGCTGGATAGTACTGATGCGGATAATGGCCGAATACGGTAGTGCAGTAGTTGCAGGCTATACCATTGCCATAAGAATTGTAATTTTCGCCTTACTACCCGCTCTGGGTATTTCCAATGCTGCCTCCACACTGGTTGGTCAGAATCTGGGAGCAGGAAATCCAGACCGGGCAGAACGTTCCGTATGGATCACTGGTAAAGCAACCATGCTGCTGATGGCTGTCATTGGATTTATTCTTGTGATATGGGCTGGTTCATTCATTTCATTATTTACAAATGATACAGCTATTATAGCTTATGGTAAAACAGGTTTGCGAATTGTAAGTTATGGTTTCGTTGGATACGGACTGGGAATGGTAATGGTAAATGCCATTAATGGTGCAGGGGATACACGAACCCCGTTGTGGATTAATCTGATCAGCTTCTGGATGATTGAGATCCCGCTGGCCTGGTTACTTTCACATCATGCCGGTTGGGCTCAAAACGGAGTGTTTATTGCCATATTAACAGCAGAATCCATAATGACAATCATTACACTTTTTATTTTCAGGAAAGGAAGATGGAAACTTAAATATGTCTGATTCTGTACCTCTGATAATTCATGGTACAATTAAAATAAAACGGATAATAAAAAACCGGAACTATGCAAGACTGTTCCGGTTTTTGTTATCAGAATATTTTAAAGAAATTTATTTTACGTTCAGCGTAATTTCCTGCCATTGGGAACTACCCAATTCCAAACTTCTGGTTGACGGATCAGAACCACCAATCATGATTTTGAATGTACCTTTTTCAATTACATTCTCTCCTGCTACATTGACAACCTGCAGCATTTCAGGAGTTATTTCAAAAGAAAGCTCTTTTTCTTCACCAGGATTGAGGGAAACACGTTTGATACCTTTAAGCGAATAAAGCGGTGTTCTGAAGCTTGCCTCAGGATCAGTTATGTATAACTGCACTACCTCATCCCCCTTCATTGAACCACTGTTTTTCACCTTCACAGAAACACTGGTTGTTTGACTTTTTTTGATCTTCTGGTTTGCCAGGGTAATTCCTGAATAATCGAAAGTAGTATAGCTAAGTCCAAAACCAAACGGATATAAAGGTTCTTCGGTCATATATCTGTAGGTTCTTCCGTTCATCGAATAATCCTCGTAAGGAGGAAGCTGATCGAGAGACCGGGGAAAAGTAACAGGTATCCGTCCTGATGGAGAAACCTTACCAAAAACAATATCAGCAACTGCGTTACCGCCTTCTTCGCCCGGATACCAAACCAGTAAAACAGCATCGGCAATTTCCTGTATCTCTTCAAGGTTCATCGGGCTGCCTCCGGTAACAATGGCAATTACAGGTTTGTCGTTACCTTCCTTCAGTTTGCGAACAAAATCGATCTGGTTTTGCGGCAGATTGTAATCAAGCCGGTCGCCATAATGAGGAGAGGCAATGGCTTCACCTTCTTCGCCTTCGAGCAATCCGGTAATTCCAATCACAACAAAGGTCGCGTCTGAAGCTTTGGCATCACCGGTGGTCCAGTCGATGGGATTGATATTTTTACGATCGAGAAGTGCACCCTGTTTGAACTGAACCTGACTGCCTGTTTCAACAGCATTGGCGATACCTTCGAGGAAGGTAATCATGTTATTATTCACACCATAATAATTGCCTATTAATGCATTTACATCGGCAGCATTCGGACCGGTAACAAAATAGCGGGGCAGATCAGTGGGCAATGGCAATACTCCGTTATTTTTAAGCATCACAATTGATTTTTGAGCCACTTCTCTGGCCAGTGCCCGGTGTTCCGGACTGTTAATTTTGCTCTCCGGAATTTTATCATATGGATTCATTCCCTGTGGATCAAACATACCAAGCCGGAAACGGATATCCAGTAAAGGCATCAACGCACTGTCAATTTCACCCTCTGTTACCAGTCCTTCTGCAAGAGCATTGTTAAGAGATGGGTAAACGCTTCCGCAATTCAAATCAACGCCACTCTTCAATGCCATAGCAGCAGCATGGGTAGCGTCCGCAACTACATTGTGTCCCTGGTAAAAATCGACCAGTGCCCAGCAGTCAGAAGTAATGTATCCGTTAAAGCCCCATTTATCAATAAGTACATCTTTCAGTAAATAATTATTGGCACAGCAGGGAGCTCCGTTCGTAGCGTTATAGGCACACATAACGCCTTCTACACCAGCATCAACGAGCGCTTTGAAGGCAGGAAGGTACGTTTCATACAAATCCTGAGGTGATGCAACGGCATTGAATTCATGACGCAACCTTTCCGGGCCACTATGCACAGCAAAGTGTTTTGCGCAGGCTGTTGTTTTTAAATAATGTGGATCATCACCCTGCAACCCTCTGACAAATGCAACTCCCAATTGTGATGTTAAAAAGGGATCTTCACCGTAGGTCTCCTGTCCCCTTCCCCACCTGGGATCTCTGAAAATATTGATGTTGGGTGTCCAGAAGGTAAGTCCGTTGTATTGCTGTCTGTAGTTCTTTTTTACCGCAGCATTGTACATGGCCCTGGCTTCATCTGAAATAGCAGAGGAAACACGAAAAGCAAGCTCGGTATCAAATGTAGCACCCAGACCAATAGCCTGAGGAAAGACAGTGGCAACACCTGAGCGGCCCACACCATGCAGGGCTTCATTCCACCAGTTGTATTCAGGAATATCCAGCCGCGGAACAGCCGCACTGGTATAAGATAGCTGAGAAATTTTTTCTTCAACTGTCAATTTCGAAATAAGATCATTTACTCTCACATCCACTGATTTGGATGGATCAAGATAAACAGGTTTCTTCTGCTGTGAAAAACCTGTAGCTACAAGTAAAATTAGGCTCATTAAGGCCAGACAAGTTTTTTTCATAGTTTATTTTTATTTTATGGTCAATAATTTATGATTAATATACGCAATTACAAAGAAATACAACTCGCTAACTCCAAATATCACTTTGGAACTTTCTATTTGTTTTCATCTTGAAAATCAACTACTTCCCAAAATGCTTTTTTTGGTTTCAAAAGCGTATCAAAGAGCATCGGATAATTTTGCCTTCCTCTGACCGGATAATAATTTAGCCAGGTTGTGCGGTCAGAAACAGACCAGAAGGTAACTCCTGTTATGTTTTCATGATATTCGCGAAAAATTGAAAAGATTTCGTTGTACTTATCTGCAAGCACATTGGCGAGTGAATCAGTATAAGCCACTTTGTCTGAGGGACGCAATTCACGAAAATTCTTTTCCCATTTAAAGACAGAAATATCCAGTTCGGTAAACTGTACATCCAGTCCGAGACTCTTAAATTTATCGATAGCATCCCTGAGTTCTTCTGCGGATGGCTCATAAAGGGACCAGTGAGCCTGAATACCGACACCGTCAACCGGAACTCCGCGTGACTTCAGATCTTTAAGTAACTTATATATGCGGACAGTTTTTTCAGGTCTTACCGCATTATAGTCGTTATAAAAAAGTTTTGCTGAGGGATCAGCCTGATGAGCATAAACAAAGGCTGAATCAATAAAGGAAGGTCCGCATATTTTAAGCCAGGGAGATTCTTCTCTCAGAAATTTGGAATTATCATCTGAGATAGCTTCATTCACAACATCCCAGCAATAAACTTTTCCTTTATAATGATTTATGACCGTATAAATATGTTCCTTCATTCTTTTAAAGACTAATTCGGCACTGGCTGTATCCTTTCCGTCCATAAAAAACCAATCGGGTGTTTGCTGATGCCATACAAGACAATGACCCCGAACCTTCATACCATTATTAACAGCAAAATTCACAATCCGGTCAGCACGTTCCCAGGTATATTTCCCTTCTTCAGGATGAATATTTTCAGGCTTCATCTCATTCTCTGGTGTTATGCTGTTGAACTGACTCTTGACAAAATCAGCCATTGTTGAGTCGTGCAGCAGATAGGAGGAAACTGCTACTCCAACGGGAAAATAATCCTGGTAAGTTTTGCTTAAAGAAGGAATTTCCTTCTTTTCAGAAGAACAGCTCTGAATCAGGCTTCCGCCCACAAGAAAGATAATAACGAGGTAAGAAAGTTTTGATTTCGTTGGGTAATTTTTCATCATGTATAAAGTTATATAGTTAATAAGTCCTTAAAGATATTATTTATAGGATTAAAAAAAATGCAATGGGTTGTATTTTTTTAAAAGAATAACAAATTCTGACATAGGGATAAGAAAATTTGTTTATGCCAATCCCTTTTTTAAGAATTCCTTACAGTATTGTTATTATTTAAATATGCCCATTCACATTCATCCCTGATAAACATGTTTGAAAAAATCTATAAAATGTAACCGATTACATCTTAATTTAATAAAATTCCTGTATTTTTGTTTTTATCAAGGTGATAATCTATTTCTCTTCATGAAAAAGCAAGAATGTACTATTTATGACCTGGCCAGGGAGTTAAATATTTCTCCTGCAACCGTGAGTCGGGCTTTGCAAAACAGTCCGGTAGTTAATAAAAAAACCAGAAACAGAATTCAGACACTGGCAAGGGAAATGGGTTACCGCTCAAATACAATAGCGAGTAATTTACGACGTCAGAAAACAAATACACTGGGTGTTATTGTGCCACGTTTGAACAGTCATTTCATGTCCTCTGTAATTGCAGGAATGGAAAAAGTTGCAAATAGGGCCGGATATAACCTGATCATCACCCAGTCGCAGGAGAATGCTACCAAAGAAGCATTCAATGTTAACACCCTGTTCAATAACAGGGTTGATGGCCTTGTGGTGTCATTGGCGGGAGATACAACTGATTTTTCGCCCTTTCAGGTATTGCTTGACAGAGAAATACCCGTCATCTTTTTTGATCGTGTCACTGATCAACTGACGTGCCCGGGGTTTATAATTGATAATATGCAGGCAGGCCGGCAAATAACCAGGCATCTGATTGAACAGGGATGTAAAAATATTGTACATGTCACAGGTGATTTGAACAGGAATGTATACGAAGCCAGGTGTGAGGGCTATAAGCAAATGCTTTCACTTCATGAAATTCCTGTAAGGGACGAATTTATTATGGCTACAGATTTAAGTATTGAAGCCGGTATTGAAGTAGCATCCAGAATAAAAGCATTATCACCGGTGCCTGATGGTGTATTTGTTGCGAATGATGCCTGTGCGATCAGTTGTATGAATACGCTGAAAAAATTTGGATTCAGAATCCCCGATGATATAGCTATTGCTGGATTCAATAATGATCCGTATGCTGCATTTGTTGAACCTGCCCTGACAACCATGGATTATCCCGGTGAAGAAATGGGAGAAATGGTAATAAAATCTTTAATTGAACATCTCGAAAATAAACAGGATCTCAATTCAACCAACCGTATTGTACTAAGATCCACTCTTATTATCAGGGAATCTACCATCAGGAACAATCAGTCTGCTGAAAACACCCATGAATGATCAATTGCAGGGATCTTACACAGAAAATATTTCAATTCAATAAATAACATCCAGAATATTCGCCAACTGGCACTTTACTGAAAAAACCTAAACAGCGAAAGTTTTTTTGTATTCCGAAGTCCCCTAAAAACCTATCTGTGAGTACGACCATTATTCATACACGGGCAAGGCACAGCAGCGTGTTTTGACCTGTGAAACTTTGCAGATGCACAGCCTCCCAACAGGAATATTGAAACTAATAAAATCAATACGAACCTGGAAACTGAATTTTTTCTACCTGACATATTTGAAATTTAATACTTATTTGGGTTTATATTTTACTGAATCAATAACGAAATGGTTACTTAAAAATTATTATAACCCAAAATAAATCATCATCTTCTCAGAACTTCCCGTTACAGATGTGATTTTTTATACCTGCCGTGAAATGCTTCAGGCAGGAAAACTATCAAAATAAATGCCTGGGATCCGGATTTATTTTTTCTGACAGAAACTGCAATAATATGTGCTTCTGCCTGACAATTTTGTTTTCTTAATTTTTCCTTTGCAAGCCGGACAATCAGCCCCTTCCTTTCTGTGAGGCAGCAGATATTTATCCGGCATTTTTTGAATATCCGCATGCTTATCTATTGCAGTGGTTAACACTTCACGCATTTTCTTAAAAACTTCCTTAAGCGCATCATCCGTTAATTCATCTATTTTTTTGCCAGGATAAATGTTACATTGATACAATATTTCGTCGGCATATACATTACCAATACCGGCGATTAAAGATTGGTCCGTCAGGGCACTTTTGATAGCAGATTTTTTTTCTCTCAGTGTACTAATAACTCTTTCGATGAAAACTCCAGGGCATCTTTACCGAGTTCCTTTTCTTCAATATAATTATCAATATCCTGTGTAATTTCAATAAAACCCAGCTTACGCCTGGATATATAGCTTAATATTTTCTCATTATCAAATGTCCAGGCAATTTTTGTATACTCAGGCAGATCCTGGTTTTTGGACAACAGGTTTAGCTCCCCGGTCATTCCAAAGTGCATGACAACCACATCCCGATTATTTGTATGTACAAAAAGATGTTTCCCCCTACGGGTTGTCATACTGAATTTTTTGCCTTTAAAGTGGCGTTTCATTGTTTGCTCAGTCAGCCCGACAAAATCCCTGTCAGTTACTGTAACATCTGTAATCAATTTATTTACAGCCGGGTTTATTCTTGATCTGTATTCCTCAACATCAGGTAATTCAGGCATATCTGTAAGTTTATTAGTTAATATTTTGATAAAAGATCAGCAGCCACACATATTTTATCTTACTTGCAATTCATCAATTACATCAAGTACACCTTCTGTGGAGATGGCCACATCCATGGCTGCCTGTTTGATAACCAGTGCGCCAACACTTCCTGTAAGCCTGACAATTCCTTTGCTTGACTCAATTTCAATATTTTCTCCGTTTATCAGTTCATTATTTTCGAAGGTATTGGCTAATTCCTTCTCAATTTTATAGTCCCCTGGATCTTTTTCCTGAACCACAGATATTTCATTAATAACATCAGTAACTCCTGAAGCTGATATTGCCAGTTCTTCAGCCAGTTCCTTTGACCAAATAAGTGGTACATGCCCCTTCAGATATACCTTACCGTCGGTTACTTCCACTTTGATTCCGGAACCATTAATCTCCCCATCCCCTTTGATCATGGAAATTATGTTTTTTTGTATTTCATGATCGCTTACAGAAGTATCAGATTTTTCAGTATTAACTACCACTTTATTTTGTACATGGCGAATGCCTTCAACATTGAGCACATCTCTTTCAATTGCCTGCCTGGATAAGTTATTGGCTACTGTACCGGATACAATTACCGTATCACCGTCAACTTCAACCTGTAAATCGTTCTCATCAATTAATTCATCCCATGACAATTGTTCAATTACTTCTTTCTTTTTAACTTCTTCGCTTCGCGGTATCATATCTTTTATTTTAATTCAACAAAAATTATAAACAAGGAAAATCAGTACTTAAAGGTTAACCAGATGGTTCATGCAACTTCCTTATTTCTCGTCAGGTTAACTGATATTTTTCCTTTATTATTTAATATTCATATTTCATTCCTTATAAGTGGGGGATTCGGCAATAACATATGACTTTCATTGTTTATCAGTACATTAACCCAATTTTTTCATGTAACATTACTTTACAATCATATGGGTTAATACTCTACAAGTGTGGAATAGAATCAACAGGATGTTGAAATAAAGATTTGAAAAGATTCAAATAATTTTGGCTGTTTATGCTCCTCTGACAATCAAAGCAAAGAAAACACTTACTGTGGTATCTTTTTTGACAAACAGATTTAAAGTTCTTAAATTATTTATTCGAATTTAATAAACTGAATAATGAAAAGGAAGTCAATACCAGATAATATAATTATTCCTGATGATCTGTATATTGGGGGTGAACTGAAGACATCAATTAAAAATTATTTAAATCAATATTCTGAATATGATCAATATATTGAAAAACAAGGGAGAAAATTTAATCGTCGTGAGGGCGTCTGGTGGATTAGAAAGAGGCGATTTTGAAAAAATAAATCCTGTCCTCAATGAGTTTTCTAAAAGAAGCAATAAAATAAAATTATACATTGAACTTGAAGGAGTAAGTATCATTCAACCAGATGTTTTAATGGAAGATTTGAGAAGTTATCTTCGTTACAATGAATCTATTAAGCAAATTGCTGTTGTTGGAAATGATGATTGGGAAAGGATTTTTACACGATTGTCTGAGCCATTTGTATCTGCCGAAGTCAGGTATTTTCCTGAAGGCCGGTCTCTGGAAGCACTCAACTGGGTAGAGGATTAACCACTGGAAAATAAAAAACCGGTAATGAATAAATCACTACCGGTTTAAAGAATCCAAAAGTTCTTACGTTCTCTATTGCAATTCGATCATTACTACAGATTTGGCCGGGAGCGTAACACTCAGTGTTTGTCCTTTTAACTTACCACCGTCAAAGGATTTCATTTTGATGTTATCCGGTTGTTCAAATGAGTTATATGTCTGCAATTTAGGAGCAGTAATTATTTCACCCCTGGTCACTTTATTCAGTTTACTGCCACGCAGGTCACATGTTAACGTTGTTGCCTTATTCGGATTAATATTAACCAGTGTTATGTGCACTTTTCCATCTTTGTCTATTGAGGCAGAAGCATTTACTGATGGGATTTTGTCGCCACCTATTTCATAATCAGGTGCATTGACCATGATAGGAATAAGGGTTGCATCCTGATGTACCTTATACATATCAAATACCCAATAAGTCGGCGTCAGCACCATTTTTTCATCTTTAGTGAAAATTAAAGCCTGCAATACATTTATTGTTTGCGCAATATTCGCCATTTGAACTCTGTCGCAGTGCTTATTAAAAATATTCAGGGAAACTCCGGCAATCATGGCATCCCTCAGGGTACTCTGCTGGAAGAGAAATCCAGGATTAGTACCAGGTTCAACATTGTACCAGGCTCCCCATTCATCAATAACAAGGCCGACCCGTTTATCCGGATCATATTTGTCCATAATGGTGGCATGTTTTTGAATGGCATCATCAATAGCTATGGCTTTTTTCAGCGTTGTGAAGTATTCCTGTTCATCAAAATCAGTAGCCGACCCTTTGTCTCTCCAGGTTCCGGGAACTGTGTAATAATGTAAAGAGATACCCTGCATCAGATACAGCGGAATATTCTTCATCAGCGTTTCAGTCCAGTGATAATCGGTAGAATTTGAACCACCTGCAATTTTATAAAGGCGCTTATCACCATAGTTTTTACAAAAAGTAGCATATCTCCGGTATAAATCAGCATAATATTCAGGAGTCATGTTACCTCCGCACCCCCAGCTTTCATTTCCTACACCCCAGTATTTAACATTCCAGGCCTCGGGATGGCCATTTTTCTTACGCAGTTCAGACATCGGACTAATACCATCGAAATTCAGATATTCAACCCATTGAGACATTTCCTGAACTGTTCCGCTTCCCACATTGCCACAGATATAAGGTTCAGTATTCAACTGTCCACAAAGGTCCATAAATTCATGTGTACCGAAACTGTTATCTTCAGTAACTCCTCCCCAATGCGTATTCACCATTTCCGGGCGCTGATCGCGTGGTCCGATACCATCTTTCCAGTGGTACTCATCGGCAAAACAGCCTCCCGGCCATCTAAGGTTTGGTATATTAATTTCTTTCAATGCTGTAACAACATCATTACGAATCCCCCGGGTATTCGGAATGGGTGAATCCTCTCCTACCCAATATCCACCATAGATACAGTGACCAAGATGTTCTGAGAAATGCCCGTAAATATTCTTGTTGATGACATTTTTTGCCTGATCAACATTTAAAATTAAAGAAGCATTTTCCTGGGACAACAGACTTGCTGCTGGTATCAACAGTAAGCCCAATAATAGCAGTTTGTAATTTTTCATACTTTCTTTTTTAAGTTAAACTAGTGGTTTATAATTTATTATATTAATTCCAATTAAAAACGGGCCCTGAAAAATTTTCCCTGAAAAGTACAGGTTCAATAAGCTATCCCGTTGATAATTTACTCCGCTGACATAATGATCTTTGAACGTTTTGAAACTCCACTCTCGTTCATTGCTTCAATTGTGAAATAATATGTTGTTCCTTTATCCATTCCTCTGAAATTGTAATGGGTAGCTCCGTTCACCGTAATGCAATTGTAAAGTTTATCCGGATCAACCCCAAAATATATGTTATACCCATAAGCATTTCCCGCCTGTTCCCAGAATAAAGAAGCATTCCGGGAATCTGATTCTGAGCGGTCGACACGAAAGCCTCTCACGGTGGGTGGTATTTCCCCCGGAGCATGTCCAAATACCCTGAAGCCACTTATTGCGAAATATCCGGTAGCCATGTGTATATTAACCAGTTTAAGATATCTTGCCTGTGCAGGTTTGGTTAGCTCCGCATATTCATGCGGGATATCAAGGTCATTATAACTTTTGTCAATTAGCAGTGTCCAGTTGGCCCCGTCCTCAGACATATAAATCTTATAACGATGGTACAGGTCCATAGCCTTTCCGTATTGATTGGCATGATGGTCGGCATAATTGATCTGTATGGCATTGATCAGGGATTTTTTCCCAAGATCCACCTCAAGCCATTCACCTTCTGCTCCACCTTTTGCACTCCAGAATGTGCGTATGTTTTCATCAAAAGCATTTTCAGGTGAAAATACACTGTCAATTGTAGACGCGGTTGCTTTCTTTTTGAAGGAGAGCAGCATCCATCCTGTAAACTTACCGCTTCGGGTACTATCATTCTTTAAGGGAAGAAAGGTTGGATAATCTCCAAAAGCAGTATTTGTATACAACACACCGTCAGCATCAAATCCAGCCGGATACAATCCAATTCTTCTTTCAAACTTATACTTAACTGAAATCATGCAGGTTGCAACATGCCAGAAATTTCCCGAATAGTCGCGGAATGTACTGCCATGCCCGGCGCCGGTTATAAAACCGCCGGGTTTATACGAAAAAGGATTGTGATTCTGATAGGTAAAAGGTCCTAATGGATTATTTCCTACATAAACACCATCAGCATATACCTTAAACTCTGTTCCCGGGGCTGCATACTGGAGATAATATTTACCATTGTGTTTGTTCATCCATGCACCCTCAATAAAAGGTCCCCAGGGAGAAACAGTATCATCATTGTTCATACCAAATCTTTCCCAGCCATGAATTTCAGGGTGAAGTGTGATGAGTTCTTTTATGTCACCAACCGCTTCTTGTTTGTCATTCAGATTATTGGCTTCGTATACCTTTTGATATTGCTTCCTGATCACCAGCCGGGCAGAATGTTTTCTTATCAAGGCGAACACCTTTTATTGGATATGAATCACTTGAACCATAGTAGAGATAAAGTTTACCATCATCATCCATAAAGAGCGCCGGGTCCCAGGCAGGGAGACGACTGGAATCAATCAGATGGGTCCATCTGCCGCTCTTGGGGTGCGTGGTCATCCACACAGGTAAGGTATTGTAGGTTGATCCCATGTAAATCAGTGTATCTCCCATGACCAGGGTGGCGGGTGCACACTGGTCATCATCAGTTGGTAGCCGGTGAAAACCGGAATAAACAAAATGCCATTCACCAAGATCATCCGACCAGTAAAATCCTTGTTGATTGGTAGCAAACAAGTAGTATTGTCCGTTGAAAGGGACTATTACCGGGTCCGCAGCAGATCGAAAAGGATGACCTTTTGAAATATCCATGTAAACCCTGTAATCATAATCAATATTTACCGGGTTACAGTATGTATTTTGATGTTTTCCCGGATTAAACCAGGGAGTAGAATATGCTTCATGAGCATCAACTGGTTCTTTTTCGGTATCCAAATTTGTTTGTGCAGGTATTCCGGAAAAATAAAACAGACAGATTAATACAGCTAATACCCTGTCTAATAAACCAGTAAACTTTTTAATCAACAACCTCATATAATAAGTGTTAAACAGACACTAATTTAAGCATTCGTTTGGATTTAAAGCATATTTTATGGATGAAATTTAGTCAGAAAATTGTTAAATGGAGATTAAAACCCTTCATGTTGTTGATGGTCACGCGTTACAACCGTGGACGAAGTCCCGAAAGCTTTCGTGAGAAGCTCAGCGAAGCTAAATGCCTGCCTGACGAAACGCCAGTAAAGGATGCAACATGCAAAAAACGCAGGTTCGGGCCTGCGTTTTTTAAGAGATCAATAAACAGTAATTCGTTCTAATCAAGACTGTGAATTACAAGGCCACTTCGCAGTTTGGGTTCAAACCATGTTGTTTTTGGCGGCATAATCTTACCTGAATCAGCAATATCCATCAGTTGCTGCATGCTAACCGGATACAAAGCAAAAGCAATGGCCATTTCACCACTGTCGACCCTGCGTTTAAGTTCTTCAAGACCGCGGATACCACCAACAAAATCAATTCTGGTAGATTTTCTCAAATCAGTGATATCAAGCACAGGAGTCAGAACATGATCAGACAATACAGTTACATCAAGGCAGCCGATGGGATCATCGTCGTTATAGGTTCCCGGTTTAGCTGTAAGTGAATACCATTCTCCGCCCAGATACATTGAAAAATTATGTAAGGAATCGGGTTTATAAGGTGCTGATCCCTTCTTTTCTATTGTGAAATTCTTATTCAGTTCACTGAGAAAAGCATCCTGAGACAAGCCATTCAGATCTTTGATAACCCTGTTATAGTCAATAATTGTCAGCTGACTGGCAGGGAAATGAACGGCAAGAAAGAAGTTATACTCTTCATTACCGGTATGGCCGGGATTATTTTTTTTCCGCTCGGCTCCAACCAGCGCTGCTGCTGCAGTCCTGTGGTGGCCATCGGCGACATAGGTGGCTGGTATCTCTTTCTCAAAAATTTCAATGATCCGCTTGTTATCTTCCTGGTTGTTAATCACCCAGAAATGATGTCCAACTCCATCCGGTGTTGTGAAATCATACTCGGGATCTTCTTCAACAACCCGTTCAACGATGCGATCGATCTCAGAATTATCCGGATAGGCAAAAAATACAGGTTCGGCATTGAAATTCGTCACCCGCACATGATTCATCCGGTCTTCCTCTTTATCCGGCCGGGTAAGCTCATGTTTTTTAATAATATTATTAAGGTAATCTTCAACTCCTGCACAACCCACAATTCCATACTGCGTTTTTCCAAACATGGTTTGTGCATATACATACAGGTAATTCTCCGGATCCTGTACGAACATTTTATCAGCCAGTAGCTTCTGTAGATTTTCTTTCGCTTTATTGTAAACCCGGTCCGAATGCAGGTCAACATCCGGGGGCAGATCAACCTCGGGTTTCACCACATGCAAAAATGAGTATGGATTGCCTTTTACCTCTTCTTTTGCCTCATCAGAATTCAAAACATCATACGGACGTGAAGCAACGCGATCGACATACTCTTTCCGGGGGCGATATCCTTTAAATGCTTTTAATACAGCCATTCTTTTTTCAGGTTTTTAATGTTAAAATTTATTGGTTATGAGAAAAATCAATATCAGATTGTTTATTTCAGTGTATTCAATTGAAACTTATGATCGTCATTTTTAAAGAAATTCACAATCTGTGAAGCTGCAGCTACTCCTGCGTTTATGTTTGCTTCGGCAGTCTGAGCGCCCATTTTTTTAGGAGTAAAGAAGTATCTGCCGGAATATTTTGTAGCAATTTCTTCAGCGCAATCGGGAGAAACGTCTGAAACATACTTAAAATCAGGCCTTTCTTCAAACATACGCAGCAGATCTTTTTCATTAATTATCTCCTTTCGGGCAGTATTTACAATCATGGCACCTTCCGGCATTTTTGACATAAGCTCAAAGTTCACTGATTCACGTGTTTTATCTGTCAGGGGAAGATGCAGAGAAATAAACTGGCATTTTGAATACAATCCATCTATATCGGCTTCGTACTTAACGCCATCATTTTCAATATAAATTTTATCGATAAAAGGGTCGAATGAGTATACCTTCATGCCAAAACCTTTGGCAATCAGGCCCACAATTCTGCCCACATGACCATATGCATGGATACCCATTTTTTTACCCCGCAATTCTGTGCCCGCAGTTCCGTTAAAATGATTACGGATTGTATACACCATCATACCGAGAACCAGTTCGGCTACAGCATTGGAGTTTTGTCCGGGTGTATTCATGGCAACAACTTTCTTCTCAGTGGCTGCATCCAGATCAATGTTATCATATCCGGCCCCGGCGCGTACTATTATTTTCAGATTTTTTGCTGCTTCGAACAATGATTTGTCCACTTTATCACTTCTCACAATTAGAGCATTCACATCCTTTGCCTTATCAATCAATTCGTTATGCGACTGATATTTCTCGAACAGAATGAATTCAAAACCAGCCTCTTCGATTATTTCTTTCATTTGCGCTATTGCCTCTCTGGCAAATGGCTTTTCTGTAGCAACTAATACTTTTTCTTTCATAATCGGTTCAACGTTTTTTCCGGAAAATTTAATGTATATAAAAAGAAAAGACCGGACACAACGATTCCGGCCTATTCTGTATCATAAATTTTAATTTATTATTTGGACTAAAAATTTCATTATGCTTTTGATGACTCAAATTCTTTCATTGCATCAGTGAGAGCCTGTACACTTTCAATTGGCAGGGCATTATAGGTAGAAGCTCTGAATCCCCCCACTGAGCGGTGACCTTTAATACCAATCATACCTTTGTCGGTAGCAAACTGCAGAAATTCCTTTTCAAGATCCTTGTATTTATCTTCCATCACAAAACAAATATTCATAATAGAGCGATCTTCCTCATGTTCAACAGTACACTTAAAAAGTTTATTTCTTTCAATCTCGTCATACAGAAGTTTGGCCTTTTCCAGGTTACGGGCATGCATGGCCTCAACCCCGCCCAGTTGTTTATACCATTTTAATGTTTGCAACGCTGCATATATTGGTACTACAGGCGGAGTATTGAACATTGAACCACCATCAATGTGTGTCTGGTAATTGAGCATGGAAGGGATGGACCTTTCAACCTTCCCCAGTACATCGTTCCTGACAATAACGAAAGTAACACCAGCAGGGGCCAGGTTTTTCTGAGCTCCGCCATAAATAAGGGCATATTTTGAAACATCCAGCGGGCGGCTGAAAATATCTGAAGACATATCAGCTACAAGTGGAACCTTAACATCCAAATCAGTTTTAATTTCAGTACCGAATATTGTATTGTTGGTAGTTATATGCAGATAGTCAAGATCTGCAGGAATATCGTAACCCTTTGGAAAATAATTGTAATTTTTATCTTTTGAAGAAGCAACCTCTATAACCTCTCCGAATAACCGTGCCTCTTTAATGGCTTTATTTGCCCAGGTGCCTGTATTCAGATAACCCGCCTTTTTATTGAGCAGGTTGTAGGGTACCATGCAAAACTGCATACTGGCCCCTCCTCCAAGGAACAATACTGAATAGCCTTCAGGGATATTTAGAAGCTCCTTAAAAAGCTCAACAGACTCATCGATAACTGCTTCAAATTCTTTACTTCGATGCGAAATTTCCATAATGGAAAGTCCCATCCCGGCAAAATCATGAATGGCAGCAGCAGTATTTTCAATGGTAAACTGGCTGAGTATTGAAGGGCCTGCATAGAAATTATGTTTCTTCATAAGAGTTGAATTTTAAATAGTTGGGTTATTATCTAATTTAGAATAAAGTCATAAAATTACAAAAAAAAGTGATATCAGCTATCAGGAATCAGCAGCATTCGTTGTCTACTGTTTGTTCGTGTAACCTGACAATTTCATCCCCTTTCAGTACAGGAATAATATCAGTCAGATCGGGTGTATGACAATATTCAATAACATCATCAAGATTGTTTTTTTTAAGCCTCGTTTTTTGTGCTGTTTTATCTACATATTCAATTAGTTTTCCACTGGCCAGTTTCCACAGATCGATTGAAGCATGGGTTGAATCACAAATAGTATTAAAATGTCCCGTAGCCAGTAGTTTTTCAGCCAGTGCACCGGCAAAAAGAGTATCTTCAAGATTAAACTTATCCTTCCATCCGGCACAAAGTATGATCACCGGACGATTTTCTTCAACCAGCCAGTTTTTAAGTGCAGTAATATTCAAATAGGCACCTATCGCAACCTTATGGCAGCTGCTACCCAGTTTAATTGCTTTTGTCCCGTTGGTAGTACTATAGACAATGGTTTTCCCATTCACCACTTTTTTAGTGAAATTAAACGGACTGTTGCCAAAATCAGCAAAATCCTTTACAATGCCATCTCGCTCTGCAGCTACCATGTAACCCTGCTTCTTAAAGGCATGGGCTTCTTCAATTGTACCCACAGGAATCAGTTTTTCTACACCATTTATAAATGCAGTGACAATTGCAGAAGTGGCCCGCAATATGTCGTTTACCACAACAATGGCTTCCGGGTCTTCGAAATTCTTAAATAAAGCCGGTGAAAAACAAACTTCTACCTGTTTTTTATTCTTCATTACTGTCTATGTTTTCTATACTTAAAACCGGATTGCCGCAGAAATCCGGTTTTTAACCGAAACATCGTTAATTACACCACAAATATAACCAAAATGAATAATACAGTCAGTAAATCTCCAGCCGTGAAGTACTAGCCTTTGTATATTGGCAGTTTAACAACCCGTGCTCTGAGCAATTTATTCCTGACAGCAATAAAGATCTCACTGTCCGGTTTGGCATGCTGAGCAGGAACATAACCCATGCCTATGCCTTTTTTCATCATGGGAGACATGGTTCCGGAAGTAACTTCACCTGTTTCATTCCCATCACCATCCGTTATTTTATAGTGCTGTCTGGGAACTCCTCTGTCAATCAGTTCAAATGCAACCAGTTTTCTGGCAACTCCATCCTTCTTTTGTTTTTCGAAACGATCACGATCAATAAAATCGTTGCCGGGATTGAATTTTGTGATCCATCCCAAACCAGCCTCTATTGGAGAAGTCGTATCATCAATATCATTACCGTACAGGCAGTATCCCATCTCAAGACGTAGGGTATCGCGAGCTGCAAGCCCCGCAGGTTTAATTCCATATTCTTCACCAGCTTCAAAAATAAGCTTCCAGATCTTATCGGCATCAGCGTTGTGAAAATAAAGTTCAAAACCGCCTGCACCTGTATAACCTGTTGCGGAGAATATTACATCGGGAATACCGGAAAACTCGCCACGATAGAATGAATAAAATGAAATGTCTGCCAGTTGAATATCAGTAAGCTTTTGCAATGTATCTATTGCTTTAGGCCCCTGAACAGCAAGAAGAGAGATGTCGTCTGAAGCATTCCTTATTCTTACATTTTTAAACTTATTCTGAGACTGTATCCAGGTCCAGTCCTTTTCAATGTTAGCAGCATTCACCACAAGCATATATTCATCATCACCAGTACGGTATACCAGCAAATCATCCACAATTCCCCCCTTACCGTTTGGGAGGCAGGAATACTGCACCTTTCCGACTGTCAGAACTGATACATCGTTGGTAGTCACGTACTGAACAAGGTTAAATGCATCAGGGCCCGAAACAAAAAATTCCCCCATGTGGGAGACATCAAAAACACCCGCAGCAGTGCGTACTGCAATATGTTCATCATTAACACCGGTATACTCAATTGGCATATTGAATCCGGCAAAAGGCGCCATTTTGGCTCCCAGCTCATTGTGAATATGAGTAAATGCTGTTTCCTTCATTATGTTATATTTTATCTTTTATTATGACCTGAAATATTTATGTAATCCTACTGATTTAAGCTGATTAATATCCATTGCAGCAACAGCCTGAGCCTCTATATTCTGCTATAGCTGAATATTCTGTTGACGCTGCAAAAGTACGATTTACAAAACAATAAAAGAATTACATCTGTATTTTATAAAGCATACCCTGCCCCGGAAAAACAAAGAATAATGCAGAAAAAAAAACAGCCTTCATCTTTTCGGTGAAGGCTGCAGTACTTTATCTTATGGTAAGATTTATTTACTTATGATCTTAAATTCAACCCTGCGGTTTTGTTCCCGGCCTTTGGGTGTATCATTGGGGGCAATAGGCTGAGTAAATGCATACCCTTTGTATTCAAGCCGCGATGGGTCAATGCCTTGTGAAACCATATAATCAACAACCGCTTTGGCTCTGGCCTCAGACAGTTTTGTGTTGGCCTTCAAAGAACCAATATTATCAGTATGTCCGGAAATTTCAAGTCGTAAACCCGGGTTACTTTTCATAAACTTAACCACATTGGACAGTTCCGTGTACGACTCCGGTTTAAGTGTTGATTTACTGAATTCAAAGAAAATATTTTTTAACACCACCTTAGTTCCCACTTCCAGTTTGGTAAGCACAAAGTTTTTGATGTATAACTCATCAGACACGGATTCTGACGGATCAATCACATCAAGATAAAAAAGGTAACCTTTTGCGGTTATTTCAACCCCGTATTTTTTCTTTTCCGGAAGTTTCATCTGGTATTTACCATCCTGGCCTGAGATAGAAGTTGCCACTACTTTATTCCGGTCAGTGTCTATCAGTTCAAGTTTGGCCATTACCGGATCTTTTGTGAGTGAATCGTAAACCAAACCTTTCATCAGCACTGATGAATCAATTTGAATAAGCGGTGTCTTTCCGGAAAAAAGAGTCGGATGATCATCAGCAAACCAAACGATCCACTGGTTGCTGTTGTCTGTAACCATTTCCTTTTCTGATCCCAGATAGGTAATTTTATAAATATCCTTTTCACCAAGACCATTTTCACGGTTGGCGGCATAATAGCCATATTTTCCACTACCATCCGTAATATAAAAAAGCTCATCGTCAGGTGTGTTCACCGGATATCCAAGGTTTACAGGTAATGACCATTCACCATATTCATCCAGAGAGCTCACAAAAACGTCATAGCCCCCCATGGAATTATGCCCCTTAGAACTGAAATACAGCAGGCTGGTATCAGGATCAAGATAAACAGCCTCCTCATCATAGGGAGTATTGATTACATCACCCAGGTTGACGGGCCGCTGCCACCTGCCATTTATATCCTTCTTGATTTTGAAAATGTCTTTGCCTCCCAGCGTTTCCTTTTCCCTGTCACTTACAAAGTAGGCTGTTTCGCCATCTTTGGAGAATGATATACTGCTTTCCTTGTATTTGGAGTTAAATTTACCCGGCAATCTGTGCGGACTTTTCCATTTGCCCTTCTTTAATTTACTTATTGCAATATCGCCATGGTTTTTATATCCTAGATAAATAAATAATTTTTTACCGTCTGCTGCAGCATCAACAATCGCTGTATTGTGATCTCCATTAATTTTTTTACCCAATGATTCAGCTTTTCCCCATTTATCCCTGTTCCATTTAGAGAAATAAATTCCTTCTTTGTATTTATTATCTACCCGGCTCCGGTCAGATTTTGGAGTAAGATTTCGCCTTGAAGTAAAGAAAAGAACTGAATCGTGATTGGTCAGTACAGGACTGTAATCATCAAAAACAGAATTTACATCCTTACCCAGATCTGATATAATGACCCTTTTGGGATCCTGCACCAGATCTTTGCCGTTCATACACTCTTCGATGTAACGGTTTACCTGATTCACAAGTCCAACATTTTTGGCTATTTCCTTTGGAGAAAGCTCCTTTTTGTAAGCATTATATTTATCAATTGCCTTGTCAAATTCAAGTACATACTGATGTGCCCTGCCTAGCAATAACTGGATATCATGTGATACATCATGATCTTTCAGATAGGCAGTTTTAAGATATTTGACAGCTTCATATTTATTATCGGTATACAAATAACACACACCAATTTTATAATTAAGTGCAGCGTTGTTACTGTTATATTTGGCAGCATTCAGGTAGTTTTCCCGGGCAAGCCGGTAAGTTCCTTTTCCGGCAACAAAATACTTATTACCTGTACGGATGTTTTTCCAGGCAACATTAAAACCTTCTTTGTTGGGTATCCTGAAATCTATCCGCTTTATCTTAACATTTTCCTGAGCCACAGATGGGGCCGAAAGCAACAAGATTCCTGTTACTAAAAAAAGAATATATAATGCAGATTTTTTCATATTGAGTTAAAAATTCTTCAGTTTAGGCTATTTACATTCTTTCAGATACTGTCCGGCTTCTTTGATTCCCAGTGAGAAGGCCATTTGCCAGTCGGAACAGGCAGCATCAAGATCACCAGTCAGTTCCAGGGCAAATCCACGGTTAAGAAATGCATCACCGTACTGATCATCCAGATCAATTGCTGCGTTATACATCTCAATTGCTTTCTGATATTCCTGTTGTTTGGTATATACATTACCAAGGTTATTCATGGCCTTTTTAAAACCGTTATTCAACTTTAGTGCTGCCTCCAGATCAGCAGCAGCTGCGGTGTAATCACCCAGCTGATAATGTGCATTTCCCCGGTTATTGTAGGCCATGTAATATTCCGCATCAAGTTGCAATGCAACCGAAAAACTCTCAATAGCTGCCTGGTAGTCTCCTACCTTCATTTGCATTGTTCCAAGATTGTTGTAGGCAGTAACCATGTTAGGATCAAAATTTATGGCCTGTCTGTAATCGTATATAGCTCCCTGATAATCATTAATGGCTCTTTTGGCAGAAGCTCTGTCGTGATAGGCTGCAGCATATTCTGGTTTCAATTCTATTGCGCGGGTAAAATCAGAAAGGGCACCATTATAATCTTTAATTACCAGTTTATAAACACCCCTGTTATAATAGGCATAGCTTGTAGCAAAACCCTTATCTATTGCCAAATTATAATCGTTTAACACCGATTCAGCAGTGTCTTTTAAAAATGTCAGAAATCCTCTGCAAAAATATGCCTCTCCGTTTGAAGGGTTAATAGTAATGGCAGCATTAAAATCAGACAAAGCCTGAGAATATTTATTCATTTCATAAGCAGCTTTTCCTCTTTGCAGGATGGCCATATCAAAATCAGGCCGGTATTTAAGGGCATTGTCGAAATCAAGTATAGCAGTCGAATAATCTTTTCTGTTTACCGCTTCAACCCCTTTGTTGTAGGAAAGATCAGCCATTCGCTTATTTTTAATTTGCACATATTCCATATTTGCGTCTGCAGGTGAAATTGAATCCTGTCCAAACCCAGTAAATGAAAGGCAAGCAAAAAAAACAAGCAGTATGAGATACTTTTGATTCATAGATTATGATTTTTATTCAATTATGGTTATACGGGACAAATCCAATATGGTTAATATTTTTTCATTATAGTTGACTTTTGTTTAAATGTGTTATATTTTTATTATTTTTACGCGGATTGGACGTTATTAACGACAAACTTGTATCTTTATAGAAAAATTAACAGGAATAAAAACAGGCATTATGATTACAGACCTGACATACCTGGAAACAATGTCAGCCGGGGATGACGAATTGATGAAAGAGATGATTGACATTTTCATTGAACAGGTAAATGAACTATCTGCTGAAATGCAGCATCATCTGGATGAAAAAAACTGGCTGGCATTGTCAAAAATTGCACATAAGGCAAAGTCATCAGTTGCCATTATGGGCATGAATACACTTGCTGCTGATCTCAAACAACTGGAGCTAAAGGCCAGGGACGGGAAGGAAACTGAAACCTATCAGGAAATCGTCGAACGCTTTAATACCGAATGCACGCAGGCTGTTACAGAATTAAAAAGTATATAGCTAATAACTATTTTTTAAAAAAATCAAACCATAAAGAAACCATGTTGAAGACCGAAAAAATTAACGATATAAATGTCGTTTCTTTTAATAGTGTGAACAGATTTAATGCTTTAATATCGGAACCTGTTAAGGAAGAGTTGAATAATTTATTCAACAAACCAAACAGCAAAGTAGCTCTGAACCTCGAAGGCATCAATTTTATTGATAGTTCCGGTTTCGGCGTATTTCTGTCTGCCATGAAGACGGCAAATAATAATTATGGCAGTTTTAAGATATGTAATATATCACCGGAAGTTCTTGAGTTGTTCAAGCTGTTGCAGCTTCACAACGTATTTGAAATATATGGTTCCCTTGATGATTGCCTGAAAAGTTTTTAAGGACCGGAGTCCCTGGTTACGGGACTCCAGACCATAAAAAAATCAATTTCTGAAAATCAGCTTTCCATTCTCAATATCCACCACAACTTTCTTTTCCTTATCTATGTTATTATCCAGAATCTGACGGGATAATTCATTCAGAATATATTTCTGCATAACCCGTTTTACCGGTCGTGCTCCAAAATGCGGATCAAATCCGGTTTTTGACAAATAATCCAGTGCAGCATCCGTAATATCGAGCGATATATCATTTTTTTTGAGCATTTTTTGTATCTGCAGGAACTGTATCTTTACAATGTCGCGCACCTCATTTTCAGTAAGAGGTGCAAACATGATCAGTTCATCAATACGGTTCAGAAATTCAGGACGTATTGTCTGCCGGAGTAATGAGAAAACCGCCTGTTTAGTTTTATCCATCACTTCTTCCCTGTTGGTTTCCGTTAAACCGCTCAGATTTTCCTGAATAATATGAGAACCAACATTTGAAGTCATAATGATAATGGTATTTTTGAAATTCACCATCCTGCCCTTGTTATCCGTAAGTCTCCCATCATCCAGCACCTGCAGTAGAATATTAAAAACATCAGGATGAGCTTTTTCAATTTCGTCCAGCAAAACAACAGAATAAGGTTTCCTTCTGACGGCTTCAGTCAGTTGTCCTCCCTCATCATAGCCAATGTAGCCTGGGGGAGCACCAATCAGCCGTGAGACTGAGTGTCTTTCCTGATATTCGGACATGTCGATTCTGGTCATCAGATTTTCATCGTTGAACAGAAACTCAGCAAGTGCTTTGGCCAGTTCTGTCTTACCCACTCCCGTTGTGCCCAGAAAAATAAAAGACCCGATTGGCTTACGCATATCCTGTAACCCGGCCC
Organism: uncultured Bacteroidales bacterium; assembly: GCA_963783315.1. Lineage (GTDB taxonomy): Bacteria > Bacteroidota > Bacteroidia > Bacteroidales > DASQZP01 > DASQZP01. The sequence continues at coordinate 66,908 of CAWAMZ010000037.1, read as the reverse complement.
TGCTTCTTCTGACTGCATCGGCAACAGCGGCAATGGCCTCATCCTGGCCTATCACCCTCTTATGTAATTCATCCTCAAGCCGGAGCAGTTTTTCCCGCTCACTTTGCAGCATACGGCTCACCGGAATACCTGTCCAACGGGATACCACATCGGCGATATCCTCAGCGCTTACTTCTTCTCTGATCAGTGCCGAATCACTTTGTACCTTATCCAGGTCTTTGCGGAGTGATTCTATTTCTTCTTCTGCCTGTTTGATCTTGCCATATCTCAGTTCGGCGACTTTTCCGTAATCACCCTGCCGTTCTGCCTGATCTGCTTCTACTTTATAATTTTCTATTGCTGTCTTCTGTTGCTGAATAGCATCAATAACGCTACGTTCGGATTCCCATTTAGCTCTCATTGAAGACCGCTCTTCATTGAGATTGGCAAGTTGTGACGAGAGATTTTTAACTTTGGCTGAGTCACCCTCACGCTTAATTGCTTCCCTTTCTATTTCCAGTTGTTTAATCTTTCGTTCAATATCATCAATCTCCTGTGGCAGCGAATCCATTTCAAGTCTCATTTTGGAAGCTGCTTCATCAATCAGGTCAATAGCCTTATCCGGAAGAAAACGATCTGTAATATAGCGCTGTGAAAACTCAACAGCAGCGATAATCGCTTCATCCTTAATTCTTACTTTATGGTGCGCTTCATAACGCTCCTTCAAACCCCGCAGAATTGATATGGCGCTGGCAGTATCCGGTTCATTCACCATAACAACCTGGAAGCGGCGTTCAAGTGCTTTATCTTTTTCAAAATATTTCTGATACTCATTCAAAGTGGTAGCTCCGATAGCTCTCAGGTCCCCTCTGGCAAGCGCTGGTTTCAGAATGTTAGCTGCATCCATGGCGCCTTCACTTTTTCCGGCACCCACCAGGGTATGTATTTCATCAATAAACAATACGATCTCTCCATCGGAAGCAACTACTTCATTTACTACGCCTTTAAGCCTTTCTTCAAATTCACCCTTGTATTTGGCTCCGGCAATCAGAGCTCCCATGTCGAGTGAGAATACCTGTTTGCTCTTCAGATTCTCAGGCACATCGCCACTTACAATCCTGTGCGCCAGGCCTTCGGCTATAGCCGTTTTACCAACCCCCGGCTCACCTATCAGCACAGGGTTGTTTTTGGTACGCCGACTAAGGATTTGTAACAAACGCCTGATTTCATCATCCCTGCCAATTACCGGATCCAGTTTACCCAGCCGTGCCCGCTCATTCAGATTGATAGCAAAACGTTCCAGAGAATTGAAGGTATCCTCCGCAGTCTGACTGTTAACTTTTGATCCCTTCCGTAACTCATCAATGGCCTTCTTTAGGTCCTTCTCATTAACGCCGCTGTCCTTCATTAAACCGGAAACATTATCTCCGGCAGATAACAATCCCAGCAAAATATGTTCAATGGATACAAACTGATCCGAATATTCCTTTGAGAAACCCAGTGCTTTTTGCAGAGCTTTGTTAGATGCTGATGAAAGATATTGCTCACCACCGGTAACCTTTGGATATGATTGAATTATGCTTGTAAGCACCTGATCAAACCGCGTTAGGTTTACATTTAGTTTCTTGAATAGAAACGAAGTCACATTCTCTCCCGTATTCAGAACGCCTTTCATCAGATGCCCCGGTTCCACTGCCTGGTGATCCATTCCCTGAGCCATGGTAAATGCATGTTGAATGGCCTCCTGTGCCTTTATTGTAAAATTATTTAGATTCATTTTATGATGTCTCCTTCTGTTTATTTGATTGCTTAAAAATCACTGCATACGGGGCATCAAAAGTTTTGCCAATAGAAATTAAAATATAATATATGTCACCCTGACAGAAAAATGAGAAAACATATGACATAATTAACAAAAAAAGGCCCTGAAGTCATTATCTTCAGGGCCTTTTGTCCTTAAACAGACAAAATTAATGACAATTAGTTCTGTTTATAAGTTTAATCCACAACAATTACAAGAAATTTAGATACTTTCCAGAATGCTGTCGGGTCTTTAATTTCAAGACTTTCAATTGAATCATCTTTTTCCTTAAATTCGTATGAACCTGCCGGATGTGTGGTAATTATTTTGGCCTTTTTAACATATAAAGGGATTGAGGTAACATCCCGTATATCAATTTTGGTAAAATATTCCTTGTTAAAATCCTGAACAAGTTTTTCAACTTTACCGAGACCAATGAAACCACCTTCTTTTGTAATTATGCCTTCTGCCTTCAGTTCTTTGTCAGTTCCGTAGGCATACCATGCAGTATTGAGTTTGGTATCCTGCTCGGTAATAATTGTTTTTTTCTCCTGATTTGCCATGGTAAGTGTATCTAAGGTTGCATTGAGCTTATCAACTGCAAAATTCAGGTTCACAAGCTTTTCTTTCAATGAGCCAATCTCTGCATCTTTATCTTTGACTTGCTGGTTCACATTATCCATTAATTTTTGAAATTCAGCAATTTTAACATTGGAATGCCTCAATTTACTATTCAGTTCCTTAATTTTTTGCCTGTTTTGTGCCATCAGGTCATTAATGGTCTGGATATCCTGACTAATCAGTTCCCGGGTATTTCCCTGTTCAACATCTCCCTGGGCCTTTTTGGAAATAACAGATTCTTTTTCCTTGATAACTGAAAGGTTATCCTGTATCTGATTAAAGGAAGAGATCAGATCGTTAATGGTGGAATCCTTTTTTTCATTTACTTGTTGCAGCTTAGTATTTTCCTGCTTAAGTTGCTCGAGTTCTTTTTGATGACATCCTGTAAAAACCAGGCTGACAGATAAAATAACAAAAATCAGTTTTTTCATAATTTATGATTTTATTTAGAATGGTAAGGTATTACAATTTCTTTTATTTTAGCCTATGAATCATTATGTTCCGTTTATTAAAAAGTCCAGCCAATAGCTATTCAATTTTAAATATTTAACTGTCTTTAATTTAATAAAACTATGCCAAATTTTAAAAAAAACTACCTATGCTATTAAGCATTAGTATACTAGCTAAATTATCTCAGAAAAAAAACAATGAAATGGGGCGTAATTTGTACATTTCTTTACGCGTGAAGCTAGAAGAAGTGTAGATTATTTTCCACATTCATACTTTATGAATATAGTGTAAGTAATCAAATTTTTATAGTAATTTATATTGAATCTATTATGAAAAATTCCTAACTATGCGGCTAAATATCAAAAGCTAACAGAAAAACTTACAATGAAAAATACAATTACCGCATTAGTTTGCACACTAATTATTCTGACCTCTTGTACGAATAAACAAGCAGGTAAAGAGTTAAAGACTGAACCGGCAAAAGCTACTCTTTCTGAACTATTGCAGACTCCTGAAAAATATACAGGCAAAACAATTATAATTGAAGGCCTGGTTACTCATGTTTGCCGGCATGGAGGACAAAAATTGTTTATTACCGAAACTGATAATGATCAAAAGGTGCGCATTACAACAGGCAACAATATCTCAGAATTTGATGTTGCTCTTGAAGGAAGTGAAATTGTGGTAGAGGGCATTTTTCGCACACAAGTCATCAACGAAGCATACATAAGTGCACTTGAAAAAGAGGCGCAATTACATGAAGAGAAATCAGGTGAAGAAAATACAATGGCTCCTGAAGGGGGTGATGGTATGGAAAATGCCGCCAATTTAAGAGCGCAGCTTGAAGCAAGTGGACAAGATCAGATTACCGATTACTGGGTTGAAAATGTGAATTATAAAATTAAAGATCAAAAAGATTAATCTTAATCTATACTTATAATTTTGCCCGGGTTAATATCTTAAAGCCCGGGTTTTGTTTTATATTCTAAATTATATTCATTAAAAAAAATGAATTGGAGAAAAATAAACAGGATCATTCACCGGGATCTGGGCTACTTTTTTTTCGGAATGACAATTATTTATTCTATTTCCGGTGTGGCTCTAAATCACCTGTCTGACTGGAATTCGAATTATATTATCAGAAACAGTTCTTTTACAACTGAGATAAAAATTAATCAGGGAGATGTGGAGGAAGCAGCTATAAATAAACTCCTGACAGCTTTGGGAGAAACCGGAAATTTCAAAAAGTACTACTTCCCTTCACCAAACATTTTAAAGGTATTTCTGGAAAACGGATCAGTTGTGCTTAATATCGAAACAGGAGAGGGTACAATTGAAAGTATAAGGCACCGGCCGGTATTTAAAGAAATGAACTTTCTGCATTATAACAACGCAAAGAATCTGTATACATGGTTTGCGGATCTTTTTGGTATTGCTCTGTTGCTGATTGCAATTTCAGGATTGTTCATACTGAAGGGAAGAAAAGGAATAACCGGCCGGGGAGCGTGGCTAACTACTGCAGGGATACTAATTCCTTTGCTTTTCCTGCTTCTTTACCTTTAATACCAGATATATAAAGGGTTGTCCATCCCTTCATACCGAACAAAAATTTACAGATATTACTTCAAAAAGGCATTCCTTTCTCATTGAAACAGAAAGATTGTCGGGAAATAAATCAATACCGAATCATAATTTTCAGTGTTCCGATCTCTATAAAAGTGGCACCCTGGTTTCGTCCAAAGTTACCTGCAAGGACTACAGCCTTTTCTTCCTCCATCATACATTCGTGCTCAATGAGGAAGGATGCAGCAAACGAAATAAATTCATGAGTTGATTCAGGCTGTTCAGATATGGTAGCCACAATTTTAGTCTTCTTTTTCGTCGTTATGTTATTTTTAAACTTTTGATAACTACTTTTGTATCTAAGAAATTAAACCGTTGGAAATTATATAAGTTCAACCTAATCAAAGAAAAAGGTTTTATTTGAAAACAAAAAGCTGTAGCTGAACCAAACAATTTATGGCAGACTGGAAAATTTACCAGGAAGGATTTGAAAGTTTTCTGCGCCTGGAAAAATCTCTTTCAGAGAATTCCATTATGGCTTATCGCGATGATGTAAAAAAGCTAACTGCCTTTTTTGAAATGATCAACGCTCCCGGGCCTGATCAGCTGGAGCTCAAACATCTGCAGCAATTTGTTCAGTGGATCAATGAAGCAGGCCTGGGAGCACGTACCCAGGCACGCATCATATCAGGAATCAAGGGGTTTTTTCGTTATCTTCTACTGGAAGGTATTATTTTAAATGACCCCTCTCTTCTGATTGAAGCACCCAATATAGGAAGAAAGCTTCCGGAAGTGCTGGAAGTCCATGAAATCGACCAGTTGATCTCAGCCATTGACCTGAGTAAACCAGAAGGTCAACGCAACAAGGCTATGCTGGAAACACTCTACAGTTGCGGACTCAGGGTATCCGAACTTACAGAATTAAAAATCTCTCACCTGTATTTCCGGGAAGGATTTATCAGGGTTACCGGCAAAGGCAACAAAGAGAGGCTGGTACCAATCAGTGACCGTGCAATAAAAGAGATAAATTATTATTTTCAGGACCGTAACAAGCTGCCCGCGATAAAAAAAGGCAGTGAAGATATTGTATTTCTTAATCGAAGAGGAAGTAAACTCAGCAGGGTCATGATTTTCACAATTATTAAGGATCTGGCTGAATCGATTAATCTTCAGAAAAAAATCAGCCCTCACAGTTTCCGCCATTCATTTGCCACTCATATGATAGAGGGGGGAGCTGATTTAAGGGCCGTTCAGGAAATGCTGGGACATGAATCAATCATAACAACGGAAGTATATACACATCTCGACCGTGAATATCTGAGAGAGACAATAATTCAGCATCACCCGCGCTCTTAATATACTTGCTTGCAAATTATTGCATGACTTTTTCAGTAAATTAACATGTTAAAAAATACATTTTTGCATTTTTTTAGGTACATTTGTACCCCTGTTACCAAATACATTAAAATTTACTATTATTCATTTAAAAATAACCAAAAAAAGGAGTTAAGATGTCCACAGTTAAACGAGTTTACACGTTCGGCAATAAGGAAGCCGAAGGAAGAGCTGACATGAAAAATCTTCTTGGTGGTAAAGGAGCCAATCTCGCAGAGATGAGTCTGATTGGTGTACCTGTGCCTCCGGGACTTACGATTACAACTGAAGTATGTACAGAATACAACTCTTTAGGCAAAGAGAAAGTAATCAGCCTGATCAAAGAGAATGTTGAAAACGGTGTACACAATATTGAAAATATCATGGGCACCAGGTTTGGCGATCCTGAAAATCCCTGTCTTGTTTCTGTTCGTTCAGGAGCAAGAGCTTCGATGCCTGGTATGATGGATACAATTCTGAACCTGGGATTGAATGATGAGGTAGTGGAAGGACTGGCCAAGAAGACCGGTAATGACCGTTTTGCATGGGATTCCTACCGCCGCTTTGTACAGATGTATGGCGATGTGGTATTGGGATTGAAGCCTGTATCCAAAGAAGCTGAAGATCCGTTTGAAGAAATTATTGATCAGGTAAAAGAAGAAAAAGGTGTTGAAAATGATACCGACCTTACTACTGATGACCTGAAAAACCTGGTTGCAAAATTTAAGAAAGCTGTAAAAGACAGCACAGGTCATGATTTTCCGACCAATCCGTGGGATCAGCTCTGGGGAGCTATCATCGCCGTATTCGACAGCTGGAATAACGACCGTGCCATCTATTACAGAAGATTAAACGGTATTCCTGATGAATGGGGAACAGCTGTTAACGTACAGGCAATGGTATTTGGAAACATGGGAAATTCTTCTGGAACAGGAGTTGCATTTACCCGCGACGCTGCCACCGGAGAAAATATTTTCAACGGAGAATACCTGATCAATGCTCAGGGTGAAGATGTTGTTGCCGGTACCCGCACTCCGCAGCAGATAACAAAAGAAGGTTCTCTGAGGTGGGCAACACTTGCCGGTGTTTCTGAAGAAGAAAGAAGAACAAAATATCCTTCACTCGAGGAATCAATGCCTGCAATCTATAAGGAACTTTTTGAAACACAGAAAAGACTGGAAGAGCATTATAAAGACATGCAGGACCTTGAATTCACTATTCAGGAAGATTCACTCTGGTTACTTCAGACCCGTAACGGAAAACGTACTGGTGCTGCAATGGTTCAGATTTCAATGGATCTGTTGCGCGAAGGTAAAATTGATGAAAAAACCGTATTGCTCAGAAATGAGCCTAACAAACTCGATGAATTACTCCACCCTGTTTTTGATAAAAAGGCTCTGGAATCAGCCAAAGAAATAGCTAAGGGATTGCCGGCATCTCCGGGTGCAGCAACCGGACAGATTGTTTTCTTTGCTGACGAAGCTGAAGAATGGGCCGCACAAGGTAAAAAAGTTGTGCTGGTACGTATTGAAACTTCTCCTGAAGACCTCCGCGGTATGAACGTTGCAAAAGGAATCCTGACTGCTCGTGGTGGTATGACTTCCCATGCAGCTGTTGTTGCACGTGGTATGGGTAAATGTTGTGTTTCCGGTGCCGGTTCAATTAAAATAAATTATAAAGAACGTACGCTTACCGTTGATGGCGCTAAGTTGAAAGAAGGAGACTGGATTTCCCTTAATGGTACAACCGGTAAGGTTTACGAAGGCAAGGTAGATACTATGGAGCCTGAATTGAGTGGTGATTTTGGAGAACTGATGGAAATCAGTGACAAATATACCAGAATGCAGGTTCGTACCAATGCCGATACACCTAAAGATGCCGGTGTAGCCCGTAAGTTTGGAGCCAAGGGTATTGGTCTCTGCCGTACAGAACATATGTTCTTCGAAGGCGACCGTATCAAAGCCATGCGTGAGATGATTCTGGCTAATGATGAAACAGGAAGAAGAAAAGCCCTGGAAAAATTATTGCCCATGCAGCGTAGCGACTTCGAAGGTATTTTTGAAGCAATGGACGGACTGCCCGTAACTGTTCGGCTGCTCGATCCGCCTCTGCATGAATTCGTACCTCATGAAGAAGAAAACCAGGCTGCCATGGCCAAAGAAATGGGAGTTACTCCTGAAGAAGTAAAATCCAAGGTTGATTCATTGCATGAATTTAACCCGATGCTTGGACACCGTGGTTGCCGTTTGGGAAATACCTATCCTGAAATTTCTGAAATGCAGGCACGCGCAATCATCGAAGCAGCTATCAATCTTAAGAAAAAAGGAATTACCACAATTCCCGAGATCATGATTCCTCTTGTAGGAACTGAAAAAGAACTCGAACTGCAGGTTGATATTGTAAAAAAGACTGCTGAAAAAGTGTTTGAAGAAACCGGAGATAAGGTAGAATATTTAGTGGGTACAATGATTGAAATCCCACGTGCTACACTTATTGCCGATAAGATTGCAAAAATTGCAGATTTCTTTTCATTTGGAACAAATGACCTCACTCAGATGACCTTTGGCTATTCAAGGGACGATTCAGGAAGATTCCTGCCAATTTATCTTGATAAAGGTATCCTTAAAGATGATCCTTTCCAGGTACTGGATCAGGAAGGTGTTGGACAACTGGTTCAGCTGGGAACACAGAAAGGAAGAAGCACCAAGCAAAACCTTAAAGTTGGTATTTGCGGTGAACACGGAGGTGAACCCAGTTCTGTTGAATTCTGCCACAAAACCGGCATGAATTACGTGAGCTGCTCCCCGTATCGTGTACCTATTGCAAGACTGGCTGCTGCTCAGGCTGCTGTAAAAGAAAGCTAATATTATTTTTAAATACTCTTTAAAAAGGCGTTTCTGTTGCAGAAACGCCTTTTTTTTAGCATATATTCAGGTGCCTTTAAACATAACAGGTGTAATTTATATTAATTCTACATTCACTATATTTGATCCGCAAGAATTAATATACATCCTTTGTACATCCCGTCATTATTAGAGTTTATGAAAAAATGATATCATATTCGCAATTAATGATCTTAAATAATGTAATAGTTACGGAAAAATTTATATTTATATTGATCTGAATATCTATACCTTACGCATATTTCTGATTGCATAGTTCTTATTATAACAATTAATTGTTTTTTTCTGTTCAAGAACATATTTTTTTGTACTTTTGTCTGTGAAAATAATAACACTAAATACATCATTTAAACAAATTTTGATATGAATACTAATCCAGATCTTTCGGTTTACGGAATTAAAGATGTAAAAGAGGTTTATCATAATCTTTCTTATGAAGAGCTGTACAAGCATGAGACGGATCCATCCCTGGAAGGATACGAGAAAGGTTTTGAGACCAACCTTGGTGCAGTGGCTGTTGATACAGGAATTTTCACCGGCCGGTCACCAAAAGACAAGTACATTGTTGAAGAACCAGAAAACAAGGGTAATGTTTGGTGGACAGATGAAGGATGCAAAAACGATAATAAACCAATCAGCCCGGAAATATGGGACAGTGTAAAAGAAACTGCAATTAGTCAGTTGTCCGGAAAAAAATTATATGTCGTAGACTGCTTTTGCGGGGCAAATCCGGAAACCCGCCTGAATGTACGTTTTATTATGGAAGTGGCCTGGCAGGCTCATTTTGTAAAAAATATGTTCATCCGTCCTTCCGAGGAAGAACTAAAGGTTTTCAAGCCTGATTTTATAACTTTCAATGCATCAAAAGCCGTTAATCCGAAGTGGAAAGAACAGGGATTACACAGCGAGGTAATAGCCGCATTTAACCTTCGTGATAAAATGTCAGTAATTCTGGGTAGCTGGTATGGTGGCGAGATGAAGAAAGGGATCTTTTCTGTCATGAATTATTTTCTTCCCCTTCAGGGTATTGCTTCCATGCATTGCAGTGCCAATGTTGGCAAAAAAGGCGATACAGCTATTTTCTTTGGCCTTTCAGGTACCGGTAAAACTACCCTTTCAGCTGATCCTAAACGTGCACTGATCGGTGACGATGAGCATGGCTGGGACGACAATGGTGTGTTCAATTTTGAGGGCGGCTGCTATGCCAAAACAATCAATCTGAGCAAAGAGAATGAACCGGATATTTATAACGCAATTCAACGTGATGCATTGCTTGAAAATGTTGGTTATGACACAAAAACCGGAGAAATAGACTTCGCTGATAAATCCAAAACCGAAAACACACGGGTTTCCTACCCTATTTACCATATTAACAATATTGTAAAACCGGTTTCTAAAGCCGGTCCGGCAAAAAAAGTGATTTTTCTTACGGCTGATGCGTTTGGAGTATTGCCTCCGGTAGCAAAGCTTACACCTGATCAGACAAAATATCACTTCCTTAGCGGTTTTACTGCTAAGCTGGCTGGTACCGAAAGAGGTGTTACCACTCCGCAACCCACTTTTTCAGCTTGTTTCGGAGCTGCCTTCCTCCTGCTCCATCCTACAAAATACGCTGAAGAACTGGTTCGTAAGATGGAACAAAACGATGCTACGGCATACCTGGTAAATACCGGCTGGATAGGTGGTGCTTACGGTGAAGGTAAACGAATTGACCTGCCTTCAACCCGCGCGATCATTGATGCAATCCTTGATGGATCGCTGGACAATGCTGAATATGAAAAAACACCAGTTTTTAATCTGTCCATCCCAAAAGCTGTTGATGGAGTTGATCCAAAATTCCTCAATCCGAGAAATGCCTGGGCCAACGCTGGTGACTGGGATAAAGCTGCAAAAGAGCTTGGACGTATGTTTGTTGCCAATTTCGAAAAATATACTGATAATGATGAAGGAAAGAGGCTCATCGCCGCAGGTCCCAAACTCTGATTTATGTCAATCAAAATAACGTTTGAAAAAAATGCTGCCCGTTTCTGGCAGCATTTTTTTTAATAATTAGTTGAAAATGTAAATTTATAAATATGAAGATTTATTTAGTAATGATTTTTATCTAAAAAAATTAACTTTGCCGTGCAAAACAGATTTTGCTTGCGTTTAACGAAAATTCTATTAAATGCCAGTACTTTTTCATATTATTACTCTACTGGGGGCATATTTATTAGGTGCCATTCCAACCTCAGTATGGATTGGCCGTAGATTTTATAACATTGACATACGTGAACACGGCAGCGGTAATGCGGGGGCTACAAATACCATCCGTGTTCTGGGCCTTAAAGTAGGGATACCCGTTCTTATAATCGACATGTTGAAAGGATTTGCCGCCGTCAACCTTATCCATCTGACCGATTACTATATTCCCCAATCGGGAGATTTCATCAGCTACCAGTTGCTTCTTGGTATTGCCGCCATTATCGGCCATATTTTCCCCGTTTATGTTGGTTTTAAAGGAGGAAAAGGAGTGGCAACCCTCTTTGGAATTGTTTTAGCTATTGATCCGCTACCGACACTTATTTGTATAGGTATTTTTGTTATCACACTTATAATCACCAAATATGTATCATTAAGCTCCATGATTGCGGGTTTCTCATTTCCAATCATGGTAATTGTAGTATTTAAAACAACAACTCCTTCACTCGTAATTTTCTCACTGATTATTGCCATACTCCTGCTCTTTACACACCAGAAAAATATAGAAAGACTGCTGAGAAAAGAAGAGTCAAAGGCAGAATTTCTGAAACGAAAGAAAAAGCGGGAGCAAGCATCTGAAGAACATGCTCATTTCTGAATCGATTGGCCACAGGATGATATAACAGTTTTAGAATCCTTTCAGATTACGCAATAATTTTTAAAACCCGTTAAGGTGTCCGACAGTTTGAAATCCGGATTCAGAAATAGAATACAAAAAAGAAAGAGGGCCTGTCAATTCTCCGTTTTGTTATTTCTGTTACTGTCTATAATGTGAACATCCCTTTGGGGGAAAGGAATGGTGACTCCATTTGTTCTGAACTGAGCATCGATCTCAAACCTGAGATCACTCTTGATATTCTCTACCCAGAATGCCCTGGATGTCCAGAAATACAGGCTAAAATTCAGAGAAGAATTCCCAAAATCATCAAATCGCACGAAAGGTGGTGGGGTTCTGTCAATATCCTTATGTACATCTGCACAGGAAAGTAAAATCTTCTTAACCAACTGAACATCTGAACCATACGCAACACCAACAGAAACATTAAAGCGGGTACGCTTTTCAATATGACTCCAGTTTATAACATTGTTTTCGATGAACCTGGAATTAGGTATGATAACTATAATATTGTCCCTTGTTTCCATCTTGGAAGTCCGAATCCCAATTTCCTTGACCTGACCGATAAAGGAATCCAGTTCCACGATATCACCCAGTTTAATGGTTCCTTCAAAAAGAAGGAATACACCAGAAACAATATCCTTGAAAATTTGCTGAAGACCCAATCCAAGGCCAACCAGCAGAGCAGCAGAACCTGCAAGTAGCAAGGTGATTTTTACACCTATTGTGTCCAGACTGAGTACGATGGCAACCACCCAAAGAACATACTTCATCAGCTGATAGATTGCATGAATCTTACCCATATCAGCGATTCTTCTATGCTCTTCACGCCTAAACAGTCTGTGAATACCCCAGATCACAAGCCGGGTAATTATAATAATCAAAAAAATAACTGCAAGGTGATAGACACTGATTGTGACCTTATCCGTCTTGATGAGTGTAAAGTTCAGTATTTGCTTCAGATCCATAAACAAAAATTTTTAAGATTGTTTTTCCGAATCCACCATGGTCACAAATTCATTTTCGAGCCTTTGCATCAGCACTTTCGGAGTTAGATTCAGGATCAGCTTACCTGCATCTGCCACTGAAATATTGCCTGTTTCCTCAGAAACAACAATTACAAAAGAATCATTATTCTCGGTCATTCCCAGCGCAGCCCTGTGACGCATCCCCAGACTGGCAGGCAGACTCATATTTTCCGAAACAGGGAGTATACAACGGGCGGCGTAGATTTTATTGTCATTTATGATAATGGCCCCATCGTGGAGAGGGCTGTTTTTAAAAAAAATACTTTCAATAAGCCTGCTTGAAGTATCAGCATTTATAATATCGCCGGTTTCAGCAAAAATATCCAGTGTTGAACGACGGGCCATAACAATAAGTGCACCTGTCCTTGTCTTTGACATATTAATGCAGGCTTTTACTATTGATTTAATTCTCACATTGGGTTTTGGCGGCAGATTGAAAGAAAACAGATTGTCGAGTGAAAAATTTCTGGAAAGGTAGCGGGTCCCAATCAGTAGCAGAAAACGGCGTATCTCCTGTTGAAAAACGATGATGAGAGCAATTACCCCCACTCCAATCACCTGCCCCAGAATAGATCCGAGCAGCTGCATGTTGAGTGCTTTTACAATCAGCCATAGCAGGTAAACAGAAAATATAACAATAAAAATGTTTATGGCAACCGTACCCCTGATTAGCATATACAGCTTGTACATCAGATATGCTACCAGTAATATATCTATAACATCGAGTATGCGCAGGGTAATGAATAATGGTATCATATATCTCTTTTGTAAGCTGTAGAGTAATCTTCAAAAATAGGAAAAAAGGAGAAACCTCTGTATCTTTCTTTTAATTTATCCTAACCAGGGTGGTTCTTCAAGTTGTTCACACAGCCTGATCATTTGTTTTGCTTCTTTAACATCATGAACCCGTAATATGTTTGCTCCTTTTTGCAAAGCCATAAGGTTAAGTGCTGCCGTTCCGGTAAGTGCCTCCTCCGGATCCACCTTTAATGTTTTGTATATCATTGATTTACGGGATATCCCAACCAAAAATGGTTTTTTAAAAATTTTAAAAACCCTGAGCCTTCCAAGCAGTTGAAAATTCTGCTCAATATTTTTAGCAAAACCAAACCCTGGATCCAGCAAAATATCGTTGACACCCAACAGATGCAATTCTTTAATTTTTCCGGCGAAGTATTCCATTACTTCTACGAGCATATTTTCATAATTATTTTCTGACGTCATAGTTTGTGGTGTTCCCTTCATGTGCATCAGTACATAAGGTACCTTGAGTGATGCCACTGTCTCAAACATTTGCCCGTCAAGTTGTCCTCCGGAAATGTCATTGATCATATCCGCTTCAAAGTTTTCAACGGCCCTCCGGGCAACTTCAGCTCTGAAAGTGTCTACCGAAACAGGAATATCAGGGTATAATTTTCTGATTAATGAAAGAACAGGTGATAATCTTTCAATTTCTTCAGCTTCCGGAATATGGGCGGCACCAGGCCTTGATGAATAAGCACCTACGTCAAGTATATCGGCTCCATCTTCCACCATTTCAATAATTCGTTGCCTAATGCTTTCAGCATCAGTAAAACGCCCCCCATCATAAAACGAATCGGGGGTAATATTTAAAATACCCATCACCACTGGTCTGGTTAAATCCAGCAGTCGTCCCCGACAATTAATAATCCGTTCTTTTGAAAAAATCGTATCTTTATCATCCGTTTTCATATATTTATGGCTATAATACGTATGCAAACATAATGGATTTGAACTGCAATAATTTATTAAAAAAAATATGCGGTAATAAACCAGTATCACCAGACAAGACCAGAAAATATTTCAGGATGGTAAAAATACAAAAAGTTTGGAAGAGGGAATAAAGCAATATGCTGATTCAGCATTTATCAAAGAATAAAAACAAAAATAAACCAAAAAGGAACACAGGGAGTTATGAGTTTTATTGCCATTGAAGGGCTTGACGGATCAGGTAAATCAACACAGCTTACTCTGTTACAACAGCATCTTAATGAGAGAAAAATCCGTTTTAAGTATGTGCATTTTCCCCGAACGGATTCGCCGGTATTTGGTGAACTTGTCAGTATGTTTTTAAGGGGTGAACTGGGCACTATCAACAGTGTAAATCCGTACCTGATAGCTCTTATTTACGCCGGGGACCGGAATGATGCCAGACAAATGATAAGCGAATGGATACAACAAGGTTACCTGGTTATTGTTGACCGGTACGTCTATTCAAACATAGCCTTCCAGTGTGCCAAGCTTGCTGATAAAAATGACCGGGAAAAACTGGCTGACTGGATCCTGAATCTCGAATATACTTATTACGGAATACCAAAGCCTGAGCTCAGCCTTTTTCTGGATGTACCTTTTGACTTTACACGGCAGAGACTTACAGAAGATCGCAGCGGTAATGAAAGAAGTTATTTGCAGGGCAACCAGGATATCCATGAAGCAGATCTTACCTTCCAGGAAAAAGTAAGGCAGGTATATCTGGAGAGTATAGATACAGATCCTGACTTCAGGCTGATAGACTGCAGCAACAACGGGGAAGTGCTCCCCCCCCATAAAATATTCAGCAAAGTGGCAGAAATATTGCAGAAACAGCAAATTCTTTAAAATATAATCTGTTAATTATGAAATACATTCGTGACATCAGCAGGTACCTGGTCGGTATCGTTTTCATCTTTTCAGGATTTGTAAAAGGTATTGATCCGATGGGATCTACCTATAAATTTTCCGATTATTTCACGGCTTTTCACATGGGATTTCTGGAACCCATAGCTCTGCCGCTGGCCTTTTTGCTTTCAGCCATGGAATTTATTATCGGGTTCAACCTCTTCCTGGGTATCAGAATGAAGCTTACTTCCTGGTTAACGCTGATCTTTATGTCTTTTTTTACCATACTCACCTTTATTCTGGCGCTTACCAATCCGGTAACTGACTGCGGTTGTTTTGGAGATGCACTCATTTTAACCAACTGGCAGACATTTGCTAAAAACATTGTACTCCTGGCACTTACACTGATCATATTTTACCAGCGTAACAGATTCACGCTCTATCTGCCGATTAGAACAGAGTGGGGGACATTACTGATTGCACTGGCCGCATTTGTACTGCTGGAATCCTATTCCTACCGTCACCTGCCTGTAATAGATTTCCGTCCTTATCACACTGGTGCTGACATCCAGGCCGGAATGAAAATACCGGAGGGCGCCGCAAAGGATGAATACCAAACTTTTCTGTACTATAAAAAAAATGGTGAAGTGAAACAGTTCACTATGGAGAATTACCCCTGGGATGACAGTACCTGGACCTGGGTGGATACAAAATCAGTGCTTGTAAAAAGAGGATACATCCCTCCTATTCACGATTTTTCGATTATCACCTGGGACAACAATAATATTACCAGTCATGTACTTAATGATAAAGGATATTCTTTTCTGTTCATATCCCACAACCTGAATAAAGCCGATAAAAAAGCATTTGACGTAGCAGATCAGTTGTCAACATGGTGCCAGGATCATGATAATGTTTCGTTTTATCCCCTTACGGCTTCTACAGGTATGGACATTAAACAGTTCAAAGCGGTTCATCCCATAGATTACAATTTTTACACTACAGACGAAACCACGCTGAAAACAATTATTCGTGCAAATCCGGGTTTGGTTCTCATCAGAGATGGGGTAATCCTGCAAAAATGGCATTATAATGATTTCCCATCTTTAAATGAACTGGGAGGAAATTTATTGTCATCTGCCATAATCCACCAGCAAAAAACACATGAAAAACTGGTTTATTTGCTGTTTTTTGCCGGTGTTTTTCTCTATATGCTCCTGATAAAAGCATTTTTCAGAAGAAAAAGAGACACTAATCATCAGCAAACAAGGGTTATTTAAATCAGATACCCGATTGGTGAAAACTGGCGCGAAAAACTGTAAACAAATAAATATAAGGGGTTAATGATACGTTACCTGGCAAGGAAAATATTATATAGCATACTGATTTTCTGGGGAGTAATAACTGTCGTTTTTTTGCTGTTCAACGTGCTTCCCGGTGACCCTGCCCGGCTAATGATGGGACAACGATCTGATCAGCAGTCACTTGACATGATAAGAAAAGAACTTGGGTTGAATAAGCCAAAGGGCATGCAGTATATTAAATACCTGAATGACCTCTCACCATTATCAATTTACAATACAAAAGACTCAAGCAGTTACTTTTTCCTGAATCCGCACAATTACAGACATTTTCACAAATTATTAGAAGCAGGTGCTACTGCGCTTGTTTTGAAGTATCCTTATCTGAGGCGCTCCTACCAGAGTAATCGTATCGTTAATGATATTATTTCAGAGACGCTGCCCAATACACTTTTTCTGGCTTTGGCCTCCATTATTTTTGCAAGTTTACTGGGAATACTGTTAGGGATTGTCGCAGCCATAAAGAAAGACAGTTTTTTCGACAGGGCTTCTCTTTTTATTTCATCGCTGGGGATGTCATTACCATCTTTCTTTGCAGCCATTCTCATTGGCTGGATATTTGCTTTCATACTGGGAAAGTACACAGGATTGAATCTCACAGGTAATTTATATGAAATTGATAATTTTGGAGAGGGCATACACCTGCAACTAAAAAATCTGATCCTTCCGGCCTTAACTCTTGGTATTCGTCCGTTGGCCATTGTTATCCAGCTCTCCCGTAACTCATTGCTGGACGTATTGTCACAGGATTATATCCGCACCGCAAGGGCCAAAGGGCTCACTTTTAGACGCATCATCACCCGGCACGCCCTGAAAAATTCACTCAATCCGGTAATAACCGCCGTTTCCGGATGGTTTGCCTCAATGATGGCCGGGGTAGTATTTGTTGAATATATTTTTGGATGGAAGGGGTTGGGTTATGTTATTGTAGATGCGCTAAATCACTACGACCTACCGGTTGTAATGGGAACTGTTCTTACCATCTCTGCCATATTTGTGGCCATCAATATACTGGTGGACATTGTATATGGATTCTTGGATCCCAGGATCCGGCTTTCAGCCTGAACCATTTGCAGATTATTTTCCACAATATTGCCTGAGTTTTTCTGCTGCTCTGCTGTCGCCCTGCCGTTTTGCCCTGCTCCAGTCGATGCAGGCCCCCTCGTGATCTCCTTCCTTATAGCGGGCCAGTCCTTTCATATACCAGACATCAGTAAGGTCTGGATTGAGGTCCAGGGCCATACCATAGTCACGAATTGCATACCTGAATAAGCTGGTCTGATAGTAAGTATCGCCCCGGGCTTTAAAAAAACGGGGATCGGTCTGATCATCTTTCAGATTCTGGTTAAAAAACTCAAGTGCCTTTACATAATTACCCGCTTCATAATTGACCATTCCGGCCTGATAAACGGCCTCATGATTTTCCCTGAAAAGAGTGGCATAGCTGTTCATTGCCTCTACTCCGTCTTTCTTGTTACCAGCACTAATATTGTCGATTGCCAGCGTTTTAAGTAAAGAAGGGTCCTCAGGACGCAACTGAACTGCTCTTTTCATATCCTGTGCAGCCTCGGCAAACTTGTGTTCATTCCTGTAAACGGATGCCCGGGCAATGTAATAATCGGCATTTCTGGCAAACATTTCAATGGCTTTTGAGTAATCCTTCAGGGCATTCCCCGGATTTCCATATTCCTGAAAAGCTTTTCCCCTGAGATAATAAAAAATATGTTTAGAGGGATTCTTCTCAATCTCCTGTCCAGCAACCCCGATAGCGTCAATGAATTTCTTTGAATTGAGCAGATAATTGATCCTGGCTTCTGACTCTTCTTCAGGACTGTACCAGTTGTTTTCCCACAAATCAAGCCATCCCTTATTTCGTTCCAGAGAAGAAAAAGCCGGATCCAGCCTGATTACGCTTGAAGGTAACCTGTACTCTGAGTCCAGATGATCCCTAAGCGCCTTCACAGCCCTTTCCTTGTCACCTGAGAGTGCCCATGCTCTTGAAAGTTCATAACTGGCAATCTTCTCTTTTAGTGAATCCGCTTTTATGAAATCCTGAATAGCCAGATTATATTGATGACTGGCCATATAAGCCCTTCCCCTGCTGAGATAAGCAGAAGCGTTACTGTTGTCATTCTGTATAGATTTTGAAAACAATTCAATGGCTTTCATAGGAAGGTTTTCCTGCATCAGCGCCTTTCCCCTTAAAAAATCATCAGGGTTCGACTGGGCCATGGCAGTAAACTGAATAACCAGACTGCAAACTATAATTATGAAAAATCTCATTGTTGTTAGTTTTTCAGTAAGACAAAATTAAATTCTATTCTGCAGGTTTGGCTCCTTTCTCATAGAAAACATGCAAAAACCCCACCATATTCCGGACTTCAAGTCCTGTCAGACGTTCCTCATACACATCACACAGGTAGTAATATACGCCTGGCGGTACCAGTGAGTTAGATTTATTGTCCCTGCCATTCCATTTTATATCAGGATCATTTGTTTCAAATACCAGGGTTCCATACCGGTTGTATATTTTCATGTCTACTTTTTTAACAAAACTGTATGGTCCCGGCCTGAGTTCATCATTGATGTTATCACCATTGGGAGAAAAGAAGTTTGGTAATTCATAGTTGGTACAGTTATCTATACACCATCGCATGGAAGGTTTACTCTCGTTTTGAAATGAATCGACCGCTGTAATGTAATAGCAACCGGCCATCGAATTTTCAGGATAATGATAATAAGAGACTTTAGTTGCCGGACTGATTTCTGTCAGCAACTGCATATTCTGGTCAAGCCGGGGCGTATAGTAAATGTTGTAACCTGTAACATCATTGGCACAACTAAGATTCGGATTGGTCCAGGTTAACAGGTTATAGAGACTGTCACAACTCGAAACCACGGTTAGTTCCGGTGGGCACGGAGCGAAAGTATCAATGGGTGTTGCACAGATCTCATGCGACCAGTTTTCATTGTAATACACTACCCCATTATTTTCCCTTTTGCCATAGCTCCTTATCCTGTAGCAATATTCCGTACCGTTGTTCAGCCCGGTATCTGCATACGATTCCTGGTAACTAACTGCAATAGAATCAAATTGTCCTGTACTGTTATTTTTCCTGTAGACAGTATAATGCTGGTTAACCCAGGGCACATTTTTTATAAAATTCAATTGAATGGCATTGTCCATGGGAACAGGTTCAGGATACAGGGTTGAAGCTGTCTCCTGACTACCCAGCAGAAAACGGCTTCCCGGAGTATTGTTATATAGTTCTACCTTATACAGATAGGGATAACGCAACGTATTGATTCCTGAGTCAATGTATATAGTATCATTCAAATCAACGGATACAAAACTGTCTAATGGTGCAAAATTATTTCCCCACAAATCATCCGACCTGTATATAACGTATTCATAGGGTCCGGGAGCCGGGATAGTATCCAGACCCATAGGCTTGATCCAGGATACAAGCACACTTCCGTTTTTTTCATCAATAGCAGTAACACTGGCCTGGGTCAGAGCCGGTACACCAGGCACAAGCGTAGTGCATACCTCCTGAGAAGGAAAGCTTTGCGCACCATCAGGAAAAGACACAACAATCATGTAACAATAATCAAATCCCTGTTGAAGGCCCTCTCCATTATCATTATCAATAAATATTGTGTCATTACGTCCGGAGGTCTCACCAATCTTCTTATAGCCAGTAAAACCGGGAACACCTCCGGTACAGCTGTCGGGAACATATCCATAATGATTGCTGCTGCGGTAAATTTCATACCCTGCAGCATTGTTACAGGATGATCTTGCCCAAACCAATGTAACGGAATTATTGGCCGGAATTGTTTTGATAATTTCAGTTGGCGGGGCCAGGACTTTGATTTTAAACTCATCAATATCAACCAGGCTAAGCTCGGAATTCTGATCTTCAGATTTCACCAGAACATTATAGGGTTTTTTGCGTACATGAGAGCAATTGGTTTCCCAGGTAAAACGGGTAGTGGTTTCACCTGGTTTTGTTTCGAGTGTATTGAAAACTGCCGGACTACTATCCATAACCAACGGCCCTCCGGTGAAAGAAGTTTTTACATCATCACCGTTAGGATCGGTAGCTGTAATATCAAAGACAAGAGTATCTCCGGCTGTTACACAAAAATCTTGCAGGGGTGGATTAACCGGCGGATCATTTTTAACATTAAAAACCTCGATTTGCATATCGCGTACAATATTGCCAATCTTAATACCATCCCGGAATTCTTCTATATTCATTGCTACATTGTAGATGCCTGAGTCAACTGGTGAATCCCACACAAGATCGCCGGTAACGGGATTGACATAAATGGTATCACTTGCTTTGGGCAGGGTATAACCCGGGATTGGTTTTCCGCCTTCTTCGGAACATACTGTCATGCTATAGGCAAGACTGTCGCCATCATAATCAAAAGCTCCAGGGTTATGAATAAAAACATGACCAATGGCTGCTTTATCTATGGGAAAATTTAACAAGACCGGAGTGCTGTTACCACCGGTAACAGGATTGATTACCAGGGTTGTCTTAACAGAGAATACAACATTGACAGAATTCGGAATGTTTAATACTCCAAAATTCCGGTTGGGATCCTGCACCACGATCAGATAAGTGCCTGGTCCCGGAAAAGTATGCTGTGCTATATAAGTATTGTGATAATAAAAATTCGGTAGTTCAACTTTAGCGGTGCGCGGGGCTATTGAAGTTGTATTATCCCCCCACTGCACTTCCAGTTCGCTTCGATCAGCCGCACTTAGTGTATAGGTGAATGTGGTTATTGTAATCTCATAAGTCAGCCCTGAGACCTGCCGGTATGTAATCTCTCCTGCCCTGTTATGTGTAGCCTTTACATTCAGGGACAATACAATCATTAAAATAAACAGCCAGGTCTTTTTCATATGATAAATATAGTCAATCGGGATACATATTCAGTTGTATCAACTATTAAAGTTCAATTTCAATCCTGGGTTGGTGACTGATAAACTGGTATCCATCCTCCTTCCCTTTGTAACTGATGATAAGCAGATTTGTCTGATCAGGAAACATGTCCATTAAGACGCTGTTAAGGATTGTGATCTTCCGTATATTATCCGGAAATTTTATCCTGTAATATAACCACACAGCATCTTCAGTAACCTGAAGACTGTCGAAAAGGGGATGTCCCATTTCATTTCCATTACTATATAATTTGAAATTATCAGCAAAATAACGGTCAATTTGACTTTGTTTCAGGCTGTCAATAACAATATTATTACCTGACAGATCAATTTCCGGTTTCACCTTCTTATTCATCGCCTGTTGAAAATCATCCCGGAATATTTTGAAAGACAATTCAAAAAACCCTGAACCGTTATTATATTCCATGTTAACAATACCTACATGCACAGGATGAAACAGGTTAATAAACAGGCTGCTTATTAAAAAAAATCGGATAATCAGTATAGCCAAAATTACTCAGGTTTTATTATGACAAATCAAAATTACAATATTTTTATCAGCCTTCGCCAGAAAATCTTTCAATTAACAATTCGTATTTACTAAAATAAAATAGTTATTTCGTCAACGCATTGTATATGTTTATATCTCTATAATATTTCTCCACATAATATTTTGTTGTAATTCAACTAATTTCCTACTCTTTTGCTACCTTAATGGTTTATTTTTCAAATAAAAATGCATTGTTTTTTATTTGGCAGAGCATTTTCATCAAACAGAATTTCAACCACATATGCCATTCAGACGAATTATAAAAAAAATTATCCTTAAACATTACGGAGCAACAAAAATTGCCCTGATTTATTTTCTGGTCAGTTTTATATGGATACTTTTTTCTGATAAACTGGCATCAGATCTGTTTACAGCCGAACAATTCGAACAGGTTCAAACATTTAAAGGCTGGTTCTTTATTTCCGTCAGTTCTGTTCTCATTTATATGCTGGTAAGAAGTTATATTAAAGAAAATCTCGATTATCAGGAAACCCTCAGAAAAAGCCGTAAATCATACATGGTACTGGCTTCGAACCTGGCTGAAAGTGAAAAAAGATTGCGTAAAATACTTCAGGAGGCTCCTATACCTGTTATTCTGATTAGTAATGATAATCGCATTCAGCTGCTTAGCAGTACATTTACAAATGAAACAGGGTATACTGTCCAGGATTTACCGGATATTCAATCACTCGAAGAAATACTCCCCGGAAAAAATAAGGAAGGGCTGCGCGAACTCATCCGAAAAACACAAACCACCAAATCACAACAACTGGAAGAAGAGATTGAGATCTTAGCCAGAAACGGGACAAAACGCATTTGGAACATAAGTTCTTCTCCGCTCCAGTTTGAAGACGGAACCCTGAACATCACCATGATGGCCATGGATATTACTGTCCTAAGAAAAGCTGAGGAACGCCTGAGCCAGTCAAACCAGTCATTAAGGGTTTTAATTGACTGCAACCAGGCAATCTATCGAAATAAAAATTTTACGGATTTGCTGGATGAAATTACCAGGGTACTGGTGCAAATTGGTCACTATACCTATGCATGGGCAGGCCGTTGGCACGATGGCCAGTTTATTCCGTTAGCAGATTATGGTGAAGGTATTCAGCTATCAAATGCCATAAACAAATTTTTAACCACTGATAAAGCAGGAAAAAGATTACGGTCACAGCTTGAAAAAGGTCAGCATTTTGTCTGCCGGGATCTCAGGCAGGATCCTGATTGCCCGGATTTTACAGATGAATTGCGCAATACTGACCTGAAGGCTGCCATAGTGCTTCCGCTAATGATCAATGACCATCTTTGGGGGCTTTTAAATCTATTCGAATCCCACGACAGATCTTTTGGTGATGATGAAGTTGCATTGCTCAATGAACTAAATAAAGATATCTCATACGCTATCGGTACCATGGTGATCTTAAATGAGAAAAAAAACGTTGAGAGAGAAAAACTGGAATTGCAACATGAGCAGAAGAAACTTCTCAGACAGTTACAGGCCCAGATTGACAATATGCCCATGGGGTTAATTCTGACTGATAAAGCTTTTAAAATTACTTTTCTGAATCCTGAAGCTGAAAAAATTTTTGGTTACGAGCAATGAAGAAGCGATTGGACACTCGCCGAATGAGCTGATTATTCCGGAAGTTGAAAAACCCTATACCAATGAATTGAGAAAGAGAGTCATGGAGGGATCCACGGAGAAACACATCATTAATAAAAATAAGAAAAAAAACGGGGAAATTATTGTATGTGAATGGCTCAATACACCAATAATGGATGAAAACGGCAATTTTGAAGTGATGCTTTCAATGGTACAGGATATTTCCGAACAACTTAAACTGGAAACACACGTCAGACAAACCCAGCGGCTTGATACACTGGGCACGCTGGCAGGCGGTATTGCCCATGATTTTAACAATATACTAACTACTATAGGAGGATATACTGAAATGGCCCTCAGTGTCCAACATCAGGGATTAAAAAGAGAAGATTATATCAAAAAAATTCAAAACAGTGTGCTTCGTGCACAGAAACTGGTAAAACAGATACTTACTTTTAGCCGTGGAGTAGAACCAAAGGTTTCACCTGTTAATTTACCCGAAATAATAAACCAGGTTCATCAGTTGCTGCATCATATGCAGGCTAATAACATACAAATTGACATCAGCCACAACAGTCAGGAGGTAGTTAAAGCCGATGAAACGCAGCTAACTCAGGTTCTAATGAATCTGTGCACTAATGCGATAAAAGCAATGCGTGAAAAAGGGGGCACACTCACTATAACAACTGAAGATTTTCTGAATGAAAATCCTCAGACATTTGATTTCTCTGAATTGTTTCCCGGAAAATATGTAAAGCTATCCATTTCGGATACAGGTCCTGGCATACCCCCTGCAATATACAATCGTATTTTTGAACCGTTTTTTACCACTTATAAGGTTGGAGACGGAACCGGACTCGGACTGGCAGTGGTTTATGGCATTATAAAGAAACATAATGCTGCGATAAATGTTATAAACAAACCTGGAGAAGGAGTTACTTTTGAAGTATATCTGCCTGCTACATCCCGGTAATTTTTAATGGCTGAAAGCATATATTAAATATCACAATAACACTATGAAAAATAAGAAGAACATAATGCTGGTGGACGATGACAAGGGGATCAGGGAAATGCTGAAAGATATGCTTGAAGATGCTGGTTTTATTGTCGACACTATGGAAAACGGGCAGCTGGCTGTTGATAATTTTAACAAAGACCAGTATCAGCTTGTAATTACTGACATTATTATGCCTGAAAAAGAGGGAATAGAACTGATTTTGCATCTGAAAAAAGCTGCTCCTGAGATAAAGATAATTGCCATTTCAGGTGGTGGCAGAGGTAAGCCTGAAGACTATCTGCTTAATGCTGAAATTCTTGGAGCTGATGCAACTTTCACCAAACCTTTCAGCCCTGCCAAACTGTTGGAAAAAGTAAAGGAACTGCTTTCAATTGACTGATCCGCAGTTAATATGATTACCCCATTACTGTCCTGAAAAAATTTGAACCAAAATGTTAATTCACCGGCAAAATAATATTAAAACAAAAAAACCTGACAGTAATTTCTTACCATCAGGATTAAAACTTTATATGACTATCGGGAATCATGTATAAAGCTAATATCTATTTAAAATATTGCCAGAAAAAGAACGCTTACGCTGCCCCCTCCCCCCTGAAGGCCTGCCTGCCGCACGCTGTACAGGCAGGGGGGCTCACACACGGTTTACCAATTTCAAATTTAGTATTAATATGTGCGCTGGCTCCCCTACAGGGGAACTTAGCGAAGCGATCTCACGACCAGCATGAGCCTTGGCTAGCGTGTGGGAGTAACCAGGGGCTGAGCGAAAGCATTGTAAAATCTGATTCATTTTAAATTTATTAATCATTCCCGATAGTCATAAAACTTTATTATCATCTGCTACCACTATGAATTTTGAAGCAGGTAGAATGAAATAACTGAAAACACCCTAAAGTTTTACAATGGGTATGGTTTTTAATAATTCGCTGCTCCTGATAATTACATAATACATCCCAGCCTTTAAAAACGAAAGATCGATATCATGATAAGAATTAGTAAAATAATGCTGGAAAAAAACTATTTTACCGTATATATCAGAAATGGATAATGAATAATTTTTCAACTCATTCAATCCGGACAGGTGCAGTTGATCATGTACAGGATTATTATACTTTATTTTGTTATCTGCTGAAGTTTTTGTCACAGCACTGGAATAATCTTTCTGGTATACACGTACATAATCAATTTCGTATCGTTGTGGAAAGATCGTGGTATCCACCCCTTCGGCACCACCCCAGTTTCCTCCTACAGCAAAATTCAATATAATATAGAATTCCTGGTCGAAGGGCCAGTATTGCCAGTTTCTGTCATTACGCAAATATGTTCCGTACAGGTATGAATCAACATACCATTTTATGGAATCAGGAGTCCATTCCACAGCATACACATGAAAATCGTTTTCTACTCCATAATAGGTTATCAGGTTAGAAACAGCACTGTTTGCATAATTCTTATTCGTATGCACCGTACCATGCACTTTATCAGGCATGTACCCTACATATTCCATGATATCTAACTCTCCATTATCAGGCCATAACCGGGTACCATACACCTGTTTTTGTGGCATCATCCAGAAAGCGGGCCAGGTGCCCCTTCCTTTCGGGAGTTTAGCACGCATTTCAATACGTCCGTATTTCCAGGATGCTTTATTCCTGGTTTGCATCCTTGCGGAGGTATAATCAAACCCGTTATATTTTTCCTTTATGGCAGTAATTACCAGTTTGCCATCTTCTATATGAGCATTTTCCTGTCTTTTGGTATAATACTCAAGTTCATTATTACCCCATCCATAATTTCCGTTTCCAATCTCGAAATTCCAGTTGGCTGCATTTACTGTATCCAGATCAAATTCATCTGCCCATACAAGATTATAGTCCTGAGCTTTTGAGATGGCGGAAAAACAGATCAGGATGATCAGGTAAATTAATTTTTTCATCGAATGTCGGGTTATTCTGATTTGTAAAATATATTACTGGTATTGTGTGCTGTGGGTCAAGCCACAGCACACAAATCAGTAATAAAGATACTAACTATAATTTATTCACTACTGTTGTAGGGCAAAATCATCAAAGTAGAACGTACCATCGCCTTTTGCAGCACCTTCATCACCGAACTGAACCACCACTTTATCATAATCAGTGTTTGTAGATACAGCACTAAAATCAAAGGTTAGTTCAACCCATTCGCCACTTGTAACATTCTCTTTTTTAACTTCTGTCTGGGTCTGCCATGCATTGCCACCCATCTTGGTATCCTGAAGTTTGACGGAAACTGTTTTAACAGCAGCATCATTCTCAATGTATACCTTCATTTTGAATACATTGCGGGTAGAAAGATCCATACGGAATGGCAATTCAAACTGCAGGTTAGCATAATCCTGTGTACCACGTACATATTTGGCTACCTTGGCAGAATTATCAATCCCTCCCGGATAAGGATTATCAAAATTATCATCAAACAGGGCCGGATTATTGTCCTCAACCCAGGTAATATTAACGGCTTCATCATCAAAATTATCTGATATATCATTTGCTTCCAGCGGTTTTTCAACCACTACTTCTGTTTCATCCGGAGGAATCTGAGAGGGATCTTTATAAGAAACCAATGTAATACGCCCAATTTGTGCTCCACGAGCTTCGCCAACTCCATTTTCATTACCACCCCAGGGTGTGAAGAGAACCAGTGTGTCAGGCTGGTCACCACCATCAGCGTAATAATATACTTCATAGAATGTTGATTCGGCTGGTGCATCAACAACAGATTCAGTACCACTATCCATTGGTCCGAGGTGCCCGCCTTTACCCTGCATTACAATACGCCCATATTTACAATCCGAATAGTATGAGGCTTCGCCTATTTCATAAGTAAGATTGCTGTTATTTCCCCAGGTGCTACAGTCAGTTCCTGCAGAAGAAATCCAGGTAGAATCATCAGGCCAGCCTTTCGGATCAGGAGCATCGCCAAAGAGAAATCCGGGACGGATTGTCCATCCTTCAGTCTGAAATTCGAAAGTACCATCAGGTTTAAAGATATAATTATGATGACGAACTGTATTTCTCTGTTCCAGCGGGAATCCATGGTTTTTAGTCCAGGAATACCACCAGTCACCATAATTATCCGGATTAAGCATTACTACACCAGCTTCCCATTCCAGGTTCCAAACCTTACCGGAGGCATCATTACCTCCTAGGAACTGGCGGAAAGTCATGCCGGAAATAACTACTTCCTTGCTGCTAACATCGGTAATAGTACCATTTTTTGCAGTAAGTGTAATGGTATAGGTACCAGCTTCGGCATATGTATAGCTAAAAACAGAATCACTTTGTGTTCCGGTATTGCCATCTCCAAAGTCCCACAAGTAGGATGTAGCTTCCTGTGAATCATTTTTAATGCTTATTTTAAATCCGTCATAATCATCATTGGTTACTGTAAACCTTGATTTTACAACAGGATCGGGAGGAGTGGTATCCTCTTTTTTACATCCGGTAAACACCATTAAGAACAGTGTCAACAATAAAATTGAATTTTTCATTTTTACTCTCATTTTAGTTAATAATTAGGATTTTGCTCCAATAAATTATTTAAATTGATTTCTGTTTCCGGAATCGGGAACAATTCATGTTTGCCTTTCTCGAAAGGCTCCATGTACTGGGTCACTGTTGATGATTCTTTTTGCTCGTAGGCATTCATAACATCACTTGCGATACCCCATCTAACAAGATCGTAAAACCTGTGACCTTCCATGGCAAGCTCTACCCTGCGCTCATGCCTGATAGCCTTACGCAGGTCAGCTTGTGTATCGGAATAATTTCCGTAGGGGAATGCCGGCAAAATAGTATTATTACCAGCACGAGCCCTTGCCCTGACCTTCTCAAGTATTTCTTTGGCCTTATTAAGATCATTGTTTTCACAGGCAGCTTCCGCTTCCATCAGCAGTACATCCGCGTATCGAATGACTTTCTGATTGATCGGCCCCCTTGTAGGATGGGCTAGTGTGTACCCTTCAAGTGCATATTTACGACTGTGGTATGCATTTCCCAGGTAGACATCATCATCAGGCGCCATTATAGTGGCATCCCTTCTTGGGTCGTTTGTTTCGAATTCGTCATAGAGATTCTGGGTAGGCCTGTTGAAACCCCATCCAAGAGAACCGGAACGGGTGCGCTGCATGATTGTGATAAAGGTTCCCCTGGTGAATCCGTTACCTCCAATTCCGCCGTCACCATAATCACTCGTTGGCTCTTCCATGTATTGAATCTCGAATACTGACTCAATACCATTTTCCCCATTCAGGGTGAAATTATCGAAGTATTTTGGCTGAAGGGTATATTCATTGGAACCGATTACTGAATCGCCCCAGGCTTCAGCTTTATCCCACTGCTGATTGTACAGATAGGCCTTCATAAGTAATGCTTCAGCAGCACCCCTGGTAACTCTTCCCAGATCCGCTTCCGGATAGGCGCTTTTGGGCCATAACACGGAAACCGCAGATTCCAGATCACTGTATATCAACGCATAGACATCTTCCCGGGAAGCACGCGGCTGACGATATTCTGAAGGATCGAGTGTAGTGAGCACAATGGGTACCCCGCCAAAAACACGTACCAGTCTGAAATAATAATACGCCCTGAGAAATTTTGCTTCGCCGATTAACCGGTTCTTAAGTGCCAGGCTTAATGTATCATCAGGTGCAATATCAGGAATCTTATTAATGGCCAGATTACTGCGGTAAATACCCTGGTATTGTGCCCGGTAGAATTCCTGAAGGATCTGGTTACTGGGTGTGGCAGTAAAATTCTCCAGCTGGAACAAATCATTCATGTCGTTGATTCCGTTTCCACCCTTGAGCGCATCATCCGATACAACATCACCGAACATCCATTCATTGTAATAGGTGTAATTAAACTCCCATTGCATAGGCACATAAGCTGCATTTACAGCCATAATGGCATCATTGCCTGTCTTGTAAAAATTTTCAATTACTGTCACTGCCTGAGGCTCCTGAATGATAAAATCTTCAGAACAACCTGTTGCAAAAACTACAGCAGCTATAATTAATAAGTATCTCATCTTCATTTTCTTCATCATTTTACCGGGTTATAAATGTAAGGTCAAACCAACTGTGAATGTACGGGGCTGTGGATAAGTACCCCTGTCGACTCCAAAATCCAATCCCCCGCCGGTACCGATTTCCGGATCGAACCCTGTATATTTGGTAAAGGTGAGTAAGTTGGTGGCAGATGCATATATTCGCAGGGAACCTATCCCAATCCTTTGTGACAGGTTATCACTGAAAGTATAGCCAAGCTGTACATTTTTCAATCGCAAAAAGCTTCCGTCTTCAATATACCGGGTTGAGACGAGTAAATTTGCCGGATCACCATTGGGATTCGGCAGGGTGTTCGATGTTCCTTCACCATGCCAGGCATTTACCATTTCAACTCCCAGGTTGTAATAACCGGTACCTTCAGTAAAATATTTATTGCCATTGAAAATTTTATTGCCCTGTACACCCTGGAAAAAGAACTGCAGATCGAAACCTTTGTATTCAGCACTTCCATAAAATCCATATGTGAGTGTCGGGTAAGGATTACCAATGTTTACCTTGTCATTCTGATCAATTACAGCATCACCATTCTGATTCACAAACCGGATATCACCGGGCTGTGCTTTGAATTGTTTGATCACCTGACCCTCGGAATTTACATTTTCCTGTAGTTCATATTTATTCTGGAATATGCCATCAGTCTGGTATCCGTAAAATGATGCAACCGGATCGCCCACCCTTGTACGGGTCACAAATTCGCCGAAGAATGGAGCCGCATAGATATCTTCTCCGCCTCCCAGTGATATAACCTCGTTTTTCAAAGTTGCGAAATTACCACCGAGCGTATAAAATACATTTCCTTTGTTGCGCTTAAATTCCAAAGAGATTTCAAGACCCTTGTTGCGAATACTTCCTGCATTCACAGTAGGATTCACACGTAACCCAACATTACCGGGAACAGGTATTGCTACTAACATGTCTTTGGTATCCTTGATAAAATAATCGGCCGTAAGTGTCAAACTGTTCCTGAAAAATGCAGCATCAAGCCCAATGTTGGTCTGTTCGGTTGTCTCCCACTTTATATCTTCATTGGCTATGCTGAGGGGAGCAGCTCCGGCAACCAGTGCCTGTGGGTTTCCAAGGACGTAACCCACAAAAGTAGTAGTACCTGAATTTACTGTGGTTGTATAGGAATAATTTCCAATTTTCTCGTTACCAATCTGTCCCCAGCCCCCACGAATTTTCAGCAAATTAATGGTACTTTTTAAGGGCTGAAAGAAATTTTCTTCACTGAGTTTCCAGCCCAGGGCCAGTGACGGGAAATTACCCCATTTATTGTTGGTACCAAATCTGGATGATCCGTCGCGCCTGAAATTCATGGTCAGCAAGTATTTACTGTTATAATCGTAATTGAGCCTGCCCAGATAAGACAACATGGAGGACTCCGATCCGTTGCCCCCTACCGTTGGATTCTTTGTTCCTGCATCCAGGTACCACATGTTTGGACTTGTATTCGGTAAGTCGGTTTTACTGCCTCCCATATAATCAGACTTATTATCCTGTGCAGTAATACCTGCAAGCAAAGTAAGATGATGCAGGCCAATGCTTTTAGTATATGTAAGTGTGTTCTCCCACAGCCACATAAAATATTGCTCATAATGATGCTCGAGGAAATTATTGGGCATGTTGTCGTTGGCAGAAATATAATAGGCCGGTTTAAAATTCCCTCCAACTCCGTAGGACACATCTACATCAGCACTTGTCTTGAAAACCAGTTCCGGAAAAGGTGTAACTTCTGCATACACATTACCTACCAGCCGGTTCCATGTACTGCTGGGATTTTCCAGTTCAACCATACTCAACGGGTTCTTGAGATTGGTAGTGGTTGAGGGTGTGATCCTGCCATCAGGATACCTTGGCGGATCCCAGGGAGCCAGTGAGATTGCACTGTTCAATACGGAATAATTCTCATTATTGGTGGCCACTCCCCTGTTTTTTGAGTTGGTAAGTGACAGGTTTTCACCAACTTTCAGATAATTAGTTGCCTGTGTAGAAGTGTTAATTCTTACGGTGAATCTTTTGTAATTCGATGCAATAATAATCCCGTCCTGGTCAAAATACCCAAGGCTCATTGCATAGGTACTTTTCTCATTTCCACCATCAAATGACACATAATAATTATTGATTTTTGCATTTTTTCGGAAAACCACATCCTGCCAGTCGGTATCATATTTCGAATAATCAATATCTTTAGGTATGTATGGGTTTGTAGAAAGATTAAATTCATTATAAACCCAATCTGAAAAATTACCATCGGCAGCAGTATACCCTTTAAAAGCGGCATATTGTTCCCGGTTCATCAGATCGAGGGTATTCCAGCGGTTTTGAATCCCGCTGTAAACGTCAACGGTAGTATTCATCTTTGATTTGGTTGATCCTTGTTTGGTAGTAACCAGTACAACCCCGTTTGCACCGCGCGATCCGTAAATAGCGGCGGCAGATGCATCTTTCAGTATTTCAATTGACTTGATGTCGTTGGGGTTTAAGAAATTGATATTGTCCAGTAATACACCATCCACCACATATAACGGATCGCTGTTATTAACCGTACCTACCCCACGTATCCTCACTGTCATTCCGCTACCAGGCTGACCACTGTTTGATGTGACCACAACTCCGGGAGCGCGTCCCTGCAAGGCCTGGTCGATACCGGAAACCGGTGTCTGAGTGATCTCATCAGAAGATACTGATACAACAGAACCGGTAATATCACTTTTTTTCTGGGTACCATAACCCACAACATACACCTGATCAATATTCTGAAATTCAGGTTTAAGCATTACAGTAATGTTGGCATCTGAGTTTACTACACGTTTCTGGGGCAAATACCCCACATAACTAAATGTCAGCGTATCACCCTGGTTTACAGAAATGGTAAATTTTCCGTCAGGATCAGTAACTTCACCTTTACCGGTACTTTTTACATAAATGTTTACACCTATAAGTGGTGTATTATCATCTGCCGACAAAACCACACCATTTACAGTATGCACCTGGGCCTGAATATTCAGGATATAGAAAATCAGCAATAACAAAAAAAGAATTTTTCTCATAAAAGTTCAGCAGTTTCAAATTAGCAATTATCTCTCGTTTTAATCATTTACTTCTTTCACAGTGAAATACTGTATCCCAAAGCTATTGCTATAAAACAGCCATATCAAAAACCGGGGTACTTTTTGGTTTTCGTTCTACTACGTTTTAATTACGTTTTTGAGATTGAAATCAGGTTAAATTAGTGTTAATCTGATTTTTAAGGAAATGATTTATATGAGTATCGTATTATTATTCTGGAGGATTCTATTATAATGCCTGTTAATCACTAAACATTTTGTATTGAACAAACAATGATTGTCATTCTATTATCTCATGTTTGATTTATATCTTAGCTTTCCTGCCCCGCAAACCTTATTTCGCCCCGGCCCTTCGGAGCGACTTCATTTTTTGGGTTACTCACTCCCACATTCCATCGCACAATGCTGCTCATGAACCTTGCCCACACCCGCCCCACGCTGCAACCATAGGCAAGGATTGATCCAAAAAACGAAGCAAAAAAGATCAAGGCTTCAGATCGTTTTTCAGATTTTCTAAAGGCGCTATCCTGCCTGCGCAGCAAAACTCAGGACAAGGCTTAAATTATGAATATCAATTGAACTTCAAATAAACTTTTTGGTTTCTATAGCATTTGACTTTATTAATTCTGTCCTTCAAACAGTGCTGCTCCTCAAGCCCCGCTACGGGTAACACCTTTAAAAATCATGCAAAACGCTCAAAGGCCGGAATAAAATAATATACATTTAAACAAAAAATAATTGGGGCTATTCACTTAGATTTCTCACATTTTAGGATCCTAATCTGATAGTCCTAATTAAAGTTTAAGGATAAAATCATTCAGATTTTCTGTCTGATCAAGTCCAATACGCTTTCTTATTCTGAATCTTGCAGTTTCTACTCCCCTGACTGACATATTCAGGATCTGTGCAATTTCCTTTGTTGAAAGATTCATTCTCAGGTAAGCACAAATTTTCAAGTCATGGTGGGAA
Organism: uncultured Bacteroidales bacterium; assembly: GCA_963783315.1. Taxonomy (GTDB): domain Bacteria; phylum Bacteroidota; class Bacteroidia; order Bacteroidales; family DASQZP01; genus DASQZP01. The sequence goes on along the minus strand of CAWAMZ010000037.1, from coordinate 33,077 downwards.
AGATCAGGGTATTGGTCTTTCAGTTTTTGAATAAAATTATTATTGGCCTGGTCAAATCGAAGCTCAAAATCATCCCACTGGTCGTCTTTGAGTTCTTTTTCAACGAACCGCTTTAAAGAATCAAGCTGATCATTAACTTTTCTGGGTAATTCAGATTCAATTCTCTCCAGCAGTCTTTTTATCTCAAGTATCTTTTCATTTTTATAAATGATCTTCATAGCTGAAGCTGCCAGTTCTTTATTTTTATTTTCCAGGTCCATCAATAGTTTTTCTTCATGGAATTTAATCTGGTCGATCTCTCTGGCTTGTGCCTGTTCTTCAATAATCTTTTGTTTCTCCTTTTCGAACTTAAGGGTTTTTACCCTGAAAAAAAGCCGGATTAAAGCCATCAAAATGATCACATATAGTACATATGCAAGGGGTCTTTTATACCAGGGAGGCAAAATAGTAAACCGGAAAACTTTTTCCCTGGACTCTTTCTCATAAATATTTTTTGCCTTAACATGGAAAGCATAACGACCGGGTGGCAGGTTGGTAAATTCTTTAAATCTGGTAGATGTCCAATCTGACCAATTGTCATCAAGTCCTTCCAGGTAAGTCGAATAGAGTATCTGGCTGATATTGTCGTAATAACATGCTGTAAACTCAAACCTTATACTATGCTGATTAAAAGGAATATCAATTTTATCAGTTTGTGTGGTATCACCAAAATAATGGAGACGTTCGTTGAATAACACTTTTTTGTTTAACTGACTTATCACTCTTGTAATAAGCAAATTAAAATCATTATCCGGATGAAAAGGCATTTGGCGGTTAAAATAGATCAATCCGTTCTTGGTACCAAACAAGGCATTCCCGTTTCGGAAGAAGAATATATTTTCAAATCCCGGATAGTATTCAAGTGAAAGTTTCCGTGCAGGTATATTTACAACTGAAACGGAACCATCAGGATTATGAGTAAGTATTTTAGTAAGATCGCCAACAATGCACCAAATCTTTCCCTGCGGATCGGTTTTCAAATACTTCACCTGATTTTCGGTACTCAATAATTTAGCATAAACCGGGTGTACAACTATGCTGTCAAGCTGTTCATCATATTTGTACACACCCTGTTGTGTACCAAAAATAATTTCACCATTAATTTTAAATACATTGATAAACAGATTAGAAGGAAACCCCTTACTACTGTTATAAAACTCCACAATCTGTATTGAATCAGCTGAGGCTGAAAGGGTTATTTTGAAAACACCCTTATACCCATGGGATATCCATACATTTCCTTCATCGTCAACGGCTGCAACTCTGCTTGTTTCAGAAAAACCCTTTAGTTTTTTTACAAACCGGATAGTTCCGTTCTGTTTTTTAAAAAGAGCAAGCCCCTCATAAGTGCCGGCAAGCACAATATCAGGATGTTCCGGCAAACGGATTAATGTCCAGACCGGTGTTCCGTTATAAATATTAACAGCCTGGTCATTTTCAATCCTAAATAAGCCATCACCATCGGATAGATAAAGGTTTCCTCCGAGTGTATCCAGGTTCCAGCATATATCGCCAACACCCGGAACTCTTTTAAAAACAGGATTTGAAGTATAGTTGTTCCACGGGGCCATATAAAGCCCGGAATGGGTTGCTGCGTATATCCTGTCTTTAAAACGAAATGAGGAGTAAACTGAAAGGGGATTTTCCGGATCAACAGAAATACGGTAAAAAGGCGACGAAGCTTCTACTACGTCGATCCCATTCTCATTAATTATCCACCAGTTTCCGTTATCATCTTCAAATACCTGTTTAACATGATTGTGTCCCAACCCGTCGGATTTGGTGATATGTTTATGTACCCTCCCTGATTTGTCAAATACAATCAGACCATTATCACTGGTACCGGCAAGATACAGGTCATTTTTCAGGCGTATGCCACATAAAAATTTGTTGTCCTTCAACAATGTTTTATCTGATAATGAAAAAGAGGTCACCCTCTGATAATCATAAGTAACCATTTCACCATCATCAAATGCAATCAACAGGTCTTTCTCATTAATATCAGTAATGAAAGCAATATTTCGGTCTTTCATATAATCAGATGCAGGAAGACTCTTCAGGGAATCGCCATTCAATTCATATAATTTATCGCCATGGATAAATATCCTTTTACCAACCTTGAAACAAGTTTTAAAAGGCTGATCGGTCCTGATGATCTTAAATGCATTTCCGTCGTAGATAAACAGGGCATTCCAGGAAAAAAAGATCATTCTGTTATTAATATTGAATATCTTCCAAATTGTTCCGAAATTTTGTTCTTCTTTGGGCAACAGGTCCACGAGTGAGTTCATATTAAGTGTACTGTCACCGGAATCAATGTATCCCATGAAATCCTGACCTCCCACATAGAGCCGGTGATTGGCTCCGAAAGCCAGGGAACGGGTAACGCTCCGGTTTACAGGTACCTGGATAATATTCCAGTTGCTTCCGTCAAATTCAAGTACCCCGTAGTCATTGGCAAAATACATTATCTGCCTCGAATCCTGCACAACATCCCAGTTCTGACTGGATACATTAAAATCTTTTTCCCCGAATGAAGTAATAAAAGGCATGCCAATGCCATAATGCTGAGAGAACCCTTCCAATGCAAATAAAAGAGGTAATAAAAACAGAATCAGTAAGAAAATTCGTTTTGTGAAAGAAAACATTTACAAATTTTTATGAGCTCTTCTGCTATTAAACTACCCTATAAAAATAGAAAAATTAAGGTTACCAAAGAATAATTATCTGATAAATGATTTTTCTAAAAACCAAAAATTATTTAAGATCATTATAAATCAAACGTTTTTAATAAAACTATACTGGGATATTAATAATCAGAGTGCCCAAAGAAATGTAAATTAACTTTTTTGCTATTTTAGTATATTTTTAAGAATATATGTAGCTTCTGTCTTCATAATATTATAATCCACGAGATACTTCAAATCTGAAGCTGCGGTACCAATCTCAATCTTTAGCCCCTTCTTGAGGCATTCACCATGAAATTTTGCATATAATTTCTTTGCTTCTTCAAAACGGCCAGCTCTGAGGGTTGCTAGCGCCATATTAAACCGGGCTGAATACAAATTTTCATCCAACGCTGTGGCTTTTTTTGAGGTAATGATGCAATTCTCAAAATCACCATCATTGTAATAAGCCCATCCAAGATTGACTAGTGCATCGGTAGCCCCCGGATCAACTTCTACTGCTTTCTGGAAATAATCAATAGCTGCATCATAATTTTTAAGATTCAGAAAGCACAAACCCGTCATATAATATGCCCGATATACATCAGGATTCTGTTTAATAAATTCTTTAAAATAGTTACTGGCGGTTTCATATTCTCCCTTTCTGAAGTAGCTCTCACCAAGACCAATAGATGCATCTGTTCCTGAAGGGTTTAAATTCCCGGCCATTTTGAAATCAGTAATGGCATTATTCTGTTTTCCTTTCCACATATATAGATACCCCCTTTTTGTATAGGCTTTCCAATTTTCCGGGTTCAACCGGATGCAGGTATTATAATCTCTGAGAGCTTTTTCAGGATTTTGCTTTTTCAAAAAAAGATCTGCCCGTAAATAATATAAATCAGCATAATTTTCATTAATCTTGATGGCTTCGTCCATATACATTAATGCATTATCTGGCTGATTCAACTTTACAAAACAAGCAGCTGTCATGACATAAGGAGCAATCTCATCCGGATTTATCTTAATTGCCATTTTATAATCTTCTATTGCTTTAAGAAGTTGTCCCAGCTTAAGATAAGCCTCACTCCGTAATAAATAAATAAGAATTTTTGTATCATCAATTTGAATTGCACTGTTACAATTTTCAATTACTTTCTCCATATCTTTCATGTCTGCATAAATCATCGCTTTTGCAATGTAAGTATCTGCATCATCAGGATTCAGCGCAATAGAGCTGTTATAATAATCCAGTGCAAGATCTGGCTTACCAGTATTCTTAAAGGCATCTCCCAAACATTTTAATACATAGTTATCATCAGGATTAATCTGGAGTGATTTTTTGTAATCTACAATAGCCTCATCATAAAGCCCCTGATATTCATATTCTTTGGCCCTGGAATAATAGTAATCAGCATTATCCGGATTTAAAGTAATAGCTTTTGAATAAAATTTTATGGCAAGATCAGTATTTTCCATCTTCGAATAGCAGTCACCTTTTAAAAAATACAAAAATGCATCTTCCCCATTTAGTTCAAATGCCCTTTCACAGTCAATCAATGCTTTTTCAGGGAGTGACATATGGAGATATAAACTACTTCTACTCACAAAATACAATCCATTATCAGGAGTCTGATTAATTGCCTTGTTCATTGATTCAAGCGCTTCATCATATTTTCCTTCAACCTGTAATATTTTTCCTCTCATGTTATAGGCTTCAGGATTAACCGTATCAATAGCCACTGCCATATCACAATATTCAGAAGCATTTGAATATTTCTTCATTTTGTAATAACATTCTGCCAGTCCAACAATAACTGCCGTATTTTTTTTATCTAAAGACAATGCTTTTTTATACTCCTCAATCGCTCTGCTAAAATCGAGTTTATTATAATAAGCAAGTCCCATGTATGTATAATATTCTGCATTTTTCGGATTTCGGCGAATAACCTCTGTAAGGTCCTCAAGTGCGAGATCATTCTTTTTAAGCATTAGAAAGGCTTTACCACGATTAAAAAGAGCATTAGAATAATCAGCATCAATAGCAATAGCATGGTCCAAATAAAAAAGCGCACTATCTGGATGGTGAAGCTTAATCAGAGCCAGCCCTGCATTATTCCACGGCCAGATAAAAGATGAATCAGCATTTATGCCCTTTTTAAAATACAAAAAGGCACTGTCGTTCTTGTCCTGTTCAAGATATAAAACACCAATTTCATTCAGTGCATAGGCATACTGCGGGTAGCTTTGTAATGCCTGCTGAAAGTCTTCTTGTGCCTTCACAGGCAAATCCAGTTTTTTGTAACAGATACCCCGACTCACATATCCCAATGCATAATATGGAAATGCTTCTATAGATTTTGTATAATAAGCTAAAGCCTCATTCCATTTTAGTCTGTTGAAAAATAAAGAAGCTTTGAGTGCATTGGCTGATAATGAGGCTGGTTCAAGTGTAAGCCACTGATCAAGATAATGTTCATCTTCAGCCAGACTATTTCTCAGAAAAGAATCCATAATTTTGATGCGCAGAATGAATACCTTGTTATTACTTCTTTTTAGCAAACGATCTGTCTGGTTATTTATATTAAAATCGCGACCCAAAAATATTTCTTTGAATAGTTGAAGCAATAACTCCTTGTCTTTTGAATTGATGTTGCGGGATTCATATTTTTCAAGAAGTGCATATAATTCCAGATTAAAATAACCGGCAACCCTACGATACCTCTCTGCCTCAGCCATCAGCTTTAAACTCTTTGAGAGATTGCTCAACCCTTTTTCAAAATTCCCGGATTGCATCTCACCAATACTTTCAATGATGGTTGCCTGATAATTTACAGCATTTGAAACAAGGTTGAAATTTTGCTTTTCCAGATGAATAATTTTAACACTATCATCAAGTCCACGAGAAAATGCAGAAACAGGTATAATGAGCAAAGTAAGGTATAGTAATGTTTTCTTCATTATGTTATGTCTCATATCAGGAAATTCTTTAATTTTCACTTCGGATTTCTGCAATCCAGTATATAATCTTTGATTTCAAGTATTGTTTCCTCAGGCAATTGAAAAGCTACAAAAGGTTTATCCGGTAAAACTATTTCATAGAATATATAATCTATCAGATACCCCTCCTTAACTGCTTTCTTCAAAATTTTAAGCTGTGTATCTTTTTTCACTTTAACTTTTGAATTTTTCAGGCTTGTCAGTAAAGAAGCCAAACATTCCACATCTTCAAGGGTAGAATAGATTCCCTCTGTTACACCCATTGATTCCCTGTAACCCGGCTCAAATTCCCATAAAGCCTTAGGAAGGGCGTACCCTGTCCACTTGCTGCCAACTTTAATGTCTATTTTATTTTCTGATATTTTATTGAGTTCCATCTGTGGATTAAAATACCAATCCTCAGTTTTTCGTTTACTTTTATTGAAAATATTTACCAGCGATTCTTTAATGCGTGGATTATTTCGGTTTAGTATTTGTGCAATGGTGATTTCATCAATAGCCTTGTCCATATCATCTAAAACCAGGTAAGAATCAGCAAGGAACCAGTGGGCCATATAATCGATATAGTTATGGTTGATAGCCTGTTTATACCAGTAGATTGCATTTTCATAATCACCTCTGCTGCCATAGATCTGACCTATGTAAGTCAACACTTTATAAAGTGTTGAATCTGCCTTTAATGCAAGTTTGTAGTATACCATTGCACTATCTGTATTTTTTGACTGGTAGAAATTCTCGGCTTTATCATACAAATATTTAGCAGTGTCATTAGGTGAATAGCTAAGTGTAAAAAGACCTGAATCAGTTTTTACACGGTAATGATTGTGATAATTCAGATTTTCAGCATAATCTTTGCTTTTAATGGGTTCCTTGAGCATATCAATCCGATAAGAAATCTTCGAATCCGACATTATCTGTAGTATTTGAGCCGGAGAATGAATTTCCTGTGCCATCATTCTGCTTAATGGAAGTATTAACAGAATAATAAAGATTGCTTTTTTCATGAAATGTTAGTTTAGTTAGATTTAAGTTTTTAAGTCAGGGGAAAAATGCATTAGCTCTATTCACCAACAATAACCTTCTCACATAAAGAAAAAAGTGTTTGTTGTAGTAAGTATACCATCCCTGATTAGCAGTATTAATAGTCTTCATTAGGTATATATTCAAAAATAATTCAGACAATAAAGAGGAAATATTTTTCTCCCTGTAACACTAACCCTCAATCCCCCTGCAATGTCCACTGTTAATTTGTCAACAATTTATTAATAGTTGACAGTTTAAATAAACAAAAAATTTTACGGATATTTCTCAGTTTTGTTATTTTTTTCAGCAGTGTCTGGTCCTGAAATAGATTTACAAATTGAGTAAACTAAAAACAAGATTATGATATGAGCGCCGCTAGGTGCGAAACATCGGTAGTTTGAGTTGGGAGAGGTCAACCCCGAGAGGGGGGATAAATTTTTAGTTAAGCTGCATATCTATTGTAATGTTGGTAGGGAGGCACCTGACAGGTATTTTCTCCTGTCAGGTCTTTGTGTATAGTATAAACTTTAAAAAATTTTTATAAGTTAGATGAAAAGTAGATCACGAGGCGGGAAACTCACGGTAGGTATAGGTTACAGAAAAATAATTGACGATACAACCGTCAATCAACAGTTGCCAGCCAATGAAATTGCAAATTAATTATCGTTTAACAATGACCTGTTTCACCTGTCTGCCACCATATTTCAGTTGAACCAGATATACACCTGACGGAAGGTCTTTTACATTAAGCTTCACGATTTGTGATGAATACTTCCGGTTCATTACCTGTTTTCCATACAAATCATAAATTGAAAGGGATTTGATACCGTTTCCGGAATTCTCAATTGTTAATTCATCATAAACAGGATTGGGAAATATTTTCATTCCAGGAGTGGAAGGCTCCCTTATACCTGTTATAGTGAATGTTTTGCAAAGTGTATTATTGGATATCCCGGTTTCAACAAGTGAGTTTGGAGCAAGCACTTCAAAACACAACTGGTTATTTTCAATACCATATTGATATATTTGTGGCAATTTCAATGAATACTGTTGACCAGGCATCAAAGTCTGGTCTTCAAATTTCTTATAAAAATAATTTTGTACGCAATTAGTGCCTCCCTCCAGATCTAAAAAAACAGCAAATGAATTAACAGTATCCTTTCCGTTGTTCACTATTGAAATATCTGAATTAAAGTAATATGCCTGAGGTATTGTATCGCCCATGTAATTATAATAATCAATTACAATATTCTTAATATCAAAATCCACCAGCTCAATATCAGGAATTATAATTTCCGGGTTCCCTGAAGCAGCAATATTGTAATTATAAATCCCGATTTGATGTGAAGGGGAATCGCCAATAAATATAAAATTACTATCTGCAACAATAAATCTATCAACGGGAAATAACATATTAAAAGCAAAAGACTTACTACCTGAATTCTTCTGTATTTTGTTCAGGTGAATTTTTTCTGCTGTGTTTGACTGTACCCATAGATTGCCTTTATAAAAATTAATCGCCTCATATTTAGATGCTGTTCCGGATAGTAGCGTATCAACTACAGACAATGAAGTATCTATGCGTATCAACTCATTTTCAAATAAACAATACAAGGTATCCCTGAAAAACTTTGTATCTGTAATGTTATTTTCGAAGTGCAGTGAATCCATTATCCTGAATGTAGTATCCGACTGGTATATGGTGTTTTGTGACATGATCAACCAGGTGGTATCGTTCTGCCATACAGCATTTGAAATAACAGTTGAAAAAGGCCATTCTTTCCAGCATATAAATTTTCCCGATGAATCGTTTTTCACAATATAATTATCAGAAGCGCTTAATATCATTCCATTTTCTGAAACATCAATGCTGACAACCGGATTTGGAAAGTACAATTCATAATGGTACTCCTCCGGCCAGATGGTATTGAAAATCTCATTGCCTTGACTGTCAAACTTTGCGACTCCAATATGTTCAGTGCCCATAACATCATCTACAAAAGATATCCCGGCTGTGTTAGCATATTTTCCGTCTGTATACATTGCATCGAATAAACCGCCACTTTCCCAAAGTCTGTTCCCCTGAAGATCATAAGCATACAACCCGAAAAAAGGACAGGATGCCTTGCTTGCAACACCACTTACCAATATCACAGAATCATTCAATAAACCATAATCAGTAACCTCGGACAAATTGTAATTATTATCGTCAATTACTGTACTCCATGAAGATTGTGCATTTAGAAATACAGGAATAAATAACAGGATAAAAATGATGAATGTTTTCATAACAAATCTTTTCCTTTAAGATTATTGAATAAAACCAGTTGTTAGCTCACGTTCCGATCTATTTTGCTTTCAAAATGAATAATTAAATATACTAAATCACTATCTGTTAAACAATAAACAACCTCACAATTATTATTTAAATCATTTAACCAAATAGTAAAATTATGTGGCAACCTGAAAAAAAATCAGACAGAAATCATAACAGATACATTGTCACGATTCATATTAATTAATGAAATCCATATGTCCATCCCGCATTCGAACACTCAAATAAATTCAAACGTTTTCAACAAAATAAACATTATCACAACAACTAACATTTAAAACAAAGAAAACAACATAGAATAACTTTAAACCGTTAAATTTAAATAGAAATCCTACTACTACCAAAGTACCAGCAAATTCCTAATCTAACGGTATTGTCAGCTCATATACCTTTATTGATCCCCTGGTCATTACAAGGTGATCCAAACAGGATTTTACTCTTTTCCCGGAAAGAACTTCATCGGAATCAGTATACAAGTAACGCGCTCCATGGTCAATCATATATTCTAATGTATCTGCCGTAAGGTTATTATTTTCAAATCCCCATCCTCTCTTATCTATATAATAAAACATGATAAAATGGGAAATATCATTACCTGCAACCACAAGCGCATCGCTGGGGACAGCATTTCTCAGATCATCTTTATACACCAGCAAGTCCCTGTTAAATCCCGGAGATTCGGGATCCCACCTTATCTGCATCCTGAGATAGCAGGTAAAAGGTAACAACAGCAGCAGAAAAATTGTGAAATATCGAAAAAACAAGTGTCTTAAATTAAATAAATTGTAGGCACCATAAGCCACAAGGATGAAGAGTAACGGAAGGAACGGAAACAGATAATAATCATGAACCTTCGCAATGGTGTTCAGCTCAAAGAAAAAGTAAACCAGTACAATGACTGATAAACCCAATATCATCGGGAATCGTTCATCTTTATATGATCTATGCTTCCAAAGAAAATAAAATCCAGCAAGAAATAAGGGTAATGATCCATAATTGAGCAACATTTCAGGCAAGGTCGAGATCAGGTTATCCTGCAAATAATCGAGCAATTTTAAAACTGATTCCTTGTTGTTCAGGATGCCTTCAACAATGGGATTACCCTGCCACTGCGGAATAACAGATATATACCATGCAAATGGTAACAAGCCCCATGAAAAAACTGCAACTGCCTGCCAGATCAAATCCTTCGTAATTCCTCTCCTATAAAATTTGGGTAAAAAATAAATCAGTGGTACAATAAAATACATAATAAACGGCAGCTTGCAAAGTGCAGCCACACTAATAAGCAGTCCACTCAAAATGAGATTCAGGATTCGTATTTTGTTGTACCACCTGAAAAACATCGCAAGCCCCCAAATCCCGCAGCACAATGCCATATTATCGGGAAGCGGATTGATGGTATAGTAATAAAAAATTGGTGAAAAGTTTAATGCCCAAGCCCCCATTAAGGATAACAGAACATTATGAAATAACTGGTTAATTAATAAGTATAAGCCCAAAATAGTTATTAATCCAAGCAGGAACATAAATACCCGTGTAATGATCAGGCGGCTCCCAAATATCTTATATACAGAGGCTACGATCCACTGCATCAGTGGAAACTCCATCCGGAAGATACCATCCCCGCCTCCCCTGTCATTTCTGCGCGGATTCAGGATATTCATATCTTCCTCATAAAAATTATTAATGGTAGACTGCGTTTGGGCCTGTCGCCAGACATGCACGCTCATCAGATCTTTTGGAAAATGCTCATAGTGCATAAAGAAACTGATCAGTGCAATGGATAGAAGAATTAAATTTCTAATGTTCCTGTTCATTCAAATAATAAGTTTATTTATAGATCTGCATTCGTGACCAGTTAACATTTAAACCAGCTTTAAATGTATAATTCATTATGATATTTACCAAAATTAAACGAGCTTGTTGTTTTGAAAATAAAATAACCAGCAATAAATTCAATATGCCTTAACGATTCAAAATTATTCAACTGGTATGGTTCCTTCAAATTTTACATTAACTTTGATTTAAGGTTGAAATGATATAATTTATTATCTTACAACATTATCCAGAACAATTAAAAAAATTCATTAACTTAATTGTTGTTTTTCCTTTGAAAGAATTTGATAACCCATTCAGTACATTAAGGAAAAACTATTAAACTTTTCAAATGAAGAAGAAACATCATGCCACCGACAAACCGGATCAGCCGATTCCTTCTTCGAATGAAGATCTTCAGTTCGAGGGATCGCCGCAGCCAGCTGATTGGCTTGCGCTGGCTTCAGAAATAACAGGCATGGGACGGTTAGCATGGATTCCGGGAAAAAATATTTTTTCAGTTGATACTATTTCCTGTAAACTATTGGGTATTTCAAACAAGGAAATAATTCAGGAAGAAAAGTTTCTAAGCAATATTCATACTGATGATCAGCAACATGTAATAAGATATCTCCACACAGGCACATCTGATAATAAGAAAAGAGCATCTGTGCAATTCAGAATTACCGGAGATAAGACAACAAAAAAACGGGTACTCGAATGTACCGGAAAGATCGTTAGTCAGTCCAAAAATGATTCCTGTTTCATTGGCTTTCTTAAGGACATAAGTGACAGGGAAAAAAACACATCGGTTCCACCTGAATACAAAAAATTTGAAATTGTTTTTGAGTCCGCTAATGTTGGGAAATCCATAACCTATCTGTCGGGAAAAATGAATGTAAATCAGGCATTCTGCGACATTCTGGGATATACCAGGGAAGAACTGAGTCAAAAATCGTGGCAGGAGATTACTCCGCCTGAAGATGTGCCTGCTATAGAAAAGGAGCTTGAGGAAATGCTGGAAAGCGACCAGAATTCGATGCGGTTCAACAAAAGATATATCCACAAGAAAGGCTTTATCAAATGGGGGGATGTAAATGTGGTGGTTCATCGTGATGAGAATAACCATCCTGAGTACTTTATCACCACTTTTGTGGATATTACTGAAAAGGTTTGGGCTGATGAAAAAATAAGGCATAATGAACACATCCTCACTCTTTTTGTGGAGCATACACCGGCATCTGTCGCTATGTTCGACCGCAAGATGCGGTATATAGTTGTCAGCCGGCGCTATCTTGTAGATTATAACCTGGGTGATCAGGATATTATCGGTCATTCTCATTATGAAATATTCCCGGAAATTCCGGAACGCTGGAAGAAAATCCACCTGGACTGTCTGAGAGGAAAAACCATGCGTGCCGAAGATGATCCATTTCCACGGGCTAATGGTAAACTCGACTGGATTAAATGGGAAATAAGGCCCTGGTACAGAAAAACAGGCAGGGTTGGAGGAATCATTTTATTTTCAGAGGTCATCACTGAACGTAAGAAGGCACGCGAGGAACTTCGAAAGGAACGTGACCGCTTTCTTAACCTGGCTGCAACTGCTCCGGGAGCCATTTGTTCTTATCGGCTCAATCCCGATGGTACCAGTTGTATGCCTTATGCCAGTCCAAGAATAAAGGAGATAACGGGATTTAGTCCGGAAGAACTGGCGTGTGATGCTTCAGGCATGATTCCCCGTATACACCCTGAGGATAGTGAAATTGTGGAACGATCAATCAATGAATCAGCTAAAAATCTTACCACCTGGAAGAGTGAATACCGTTATAATCATCCGGAAAGAGGATGGCTCTGGATTGAGGTGCATTCAGTGCCAACCAGGACTTCCAAAGGGTCAACTACCTGGCACGGCTTCATCAATGATGTAACAGACCGCAAAAATGCAGAAAGGTTGCTGGTGGATAAAAACCAGGAATACCAGGCCCTGAATGAAGAATACATGACCCTGAATGAAGAACTGGAAGAAAGTCTGAACCGCCTGCAAAATATAAACCAGGAACTCGAAGAAGCCAAAGAAAAGGCCGAGGAAAGTGACAATCTCAAGTCGATCTTTCTGGCCAATATGAGTCATGAAGTACGTACCCCTCTCAATTCAATTCTGGGATTTTCCAAATTGCTTTCACGGCGTGAACTCCCAGTTGAAAAAAAGAACTATTATGCCGAATTAGTTGAAAACTCAGGAGATCGGTTACTCAGACTTATCAATGACATCATTGACATATCAAAACTGGAAGCGGGACAAATTTCTTTGAATATCAAAGAACACAAATTATTCGAACTTGTTAATGACTGCTTCAGAACCGCAGAGAAAAGTGCCCTGAGACATAATAAGCCTGATGTCAAATTTCTGCTTCAATTCCCGGATGATTATAAAAGCTTTACAACACAAACTGATGGCATACGCTTTCAGCAGGTACTGGATAACCTGATCACTAATGCCCTTAAATACACGGATTCAGGGTCGGTGGAAGTGGGTGTCCAAGTTGTAAGGGAAAGTAATGATGTAAAAAAGATCAGGATTTACGTTAAGGACACCGGGTCGGGTATACCAAAAGAAAAGCATCATCTTATTTTTAAAAGATTCCGTCAGGTTGAGGAACATGGGTTTCATGAAGGAACAGGTCTTGGACTAAGCATTTCAAAAGGCATAACCGACCTGTTGAATGAAGATATTGGCTTTACATCCGAAGTAAATGCAGGATCAACCTTCTATTTTACTGCCACAGTATTTAATGATGCCCCGGGTGAACATCGATAGTACTCATTCCCGAGAGTTATATAAAATAATAACTTCACATAGAATTATTTGAGGTTATTCGCCATCAAATTGGCAGATATTTACCTTTTTATGATTTTTCCTGCCGGTTCCTTGTTTAACAGCAGTATATACATCCCCGGTCTTAAATTTCCAGTGGTGAGCTTTACCTCTGATGTACTGCAGAGCTGCCTGTTAAGCATAACCTCACCTGTAAGACTGATAATTTGAAATGTGCCGGTCTCCGGGTGATCAAACATAACTGAAACATTGTCTTGTGCAGGATTGGGAAATATCTTACAGGGATAAGTCCTTTTGCTTTCTATACTTCTAATGTCAGCCGGTGCCTCCCGGGTGACTTTCTGCACGCTGAATTCAGCAAATCCTGCTGTTTCTTCGCCTGGATTCAGGTAAGATTTTGACTTCAAACTGCGGTAAATTCCCCATTTAGGTCTCACAAACGTGCTCCCTGTCCTCCACAGATCAATGGACGTTCTTTCGGTCTCAAGGATCATCTCACCCGCTAAGTCACGAATAACAACTTTTAAATACCCTGCTTCAGCAAAAGTGGCGGTCACCTCCATCTCCATCCACTGACCGGTATTGGCCTTGCTCCAGTTAGTATGTTTTAACTGTTTGTCAGACGTTCCGTTTCCTGAATTAAAAATAATCTCAAATTCTTCATTTCCACTGTTGATACTTCCTGAAACAGTAACTATGGGTTGCGACGAATCATCCCCCCCAACTGCTTTCAGCTGAAAAAAATGACTGAAATTTTTGGAGATAGAAAACCCGGAATCCAGTTTGAAATACCAGTGAAACCGCATGGTTTCTCCCAAGAATCCTTTAAGATTTGAAGCAGAATTGGCATAGGTCTTTATTTCGTTTCGTTGCCGGTCGGTTTTCCCGGTATCCCTGTCATAATCTTCATCCCGGTGGATTCTAAACAGGAAGTAATTGCCCATAATTTCATCACTGGTTTCTATAATATGGGGAATATCAGGATGGTTAACCGGGTACAGATCGGGTGCTTCAATACATCCGCTGCCAAATACACTTTCAATCAGGTCGTAGGTATCCATACCAGCTGTTCCGTCAGATTGCAGCCTTACATCCGACAAGATATACAATGAATCCTGCGCGCTTAAACTCCGGAAGGGTAATAACAAAAGTATCAGGAAGAATTTCAGAAAGTATTTCATTAAAGATCAATTTAATTCTGTAAGAGTTCGGTTGGTTTTACCAGTTTCACCCCAATATTTTTAAGATAATGCACGATCATTTTATATTGCTCCATCCGGTGTTTGTTCCAGCTGGAGGGATGGCCCTGAATAGCAACAACCGGCTGATTTGAATAGAAATAGAAATTGTTGAAAAATGGATAAAAGCTGGCATTGTGTACCGGATATTCGATATTCAGCATCGGCACACGCTCAATAGTCAGTTTATTCGTTTTTGCACCCTGTGGGGCATACAGCCATACCTTTATTTCCGGAAATTCAGCCAGCGCGGGAGCGGTATTTTCGTCACACCAGTTATAGGGAGCTCCAAAGGTATTGAACTTAAATCCGAGCGTTTCAGCAGCCAGCTCCTGTGTTTGTTTTAAGTATGACGCCTGCTCCGCTACTGACCGGTTAAAAAATTCAGAGGTTCTTTTGCCGTCAATTACCGTTCGCTTGTGCAATTGTCCATGGTTCCAAAATTCAAACAGTCCGGTATCATTGTGTTTTTTTATCCAGTAAAAAAATGCCTGGTCTCCTCTTTCGAGAGAAGAACCCACAATTCCCGGTGCCACATGAATATTTTCCTGAACAGCAAAATCAGCAAACTGCTGCCACCTGTCGTTTACAGTGTTCTTTTTATCAAAGACCAGGTCATCGGCCTTGATGATAACAGCTGGTTTGGTTCCTTTCCACCTGCCTGTAATCTTCAGCCTTCGCAAATTGGCTTCAAGGAAATAATAATCAGCATATATGATAGGTTTATCGACCTCTGAATTAGCGGGTTTACTGCCAACACTGTGCTTCAGCAGAAAACAATTATTCTCTCCCTTTTGGGCCAGATATTCATCAGAAGAAAGCGTTTTCAAAATTCTGTCAGCAGCGGCAAAATATCTCGTTTGCTGTTCATGCGGACAATACATGCTCAACTCATATAAAGCTGAACTGATTACAGCTGCGGCTGAGGCATCCCTGGGTTCAAGCGGTATACCAGGGGCATCAAAATCCCAGTAAGGTATACCATCAGCAGGAAGATGAGGATGATTCAGGATAAATTCAGCAATATGTTTTGCCTGTTCTAAAAACTTTTTGTCACCGGTTTCACGGTATGCCATGGTAAAGCCATAGAGTCCCCAGGCCTGTCCCCTGGCCCATGCACTCTCATCGGAGTAGCCCTGGTGGGTATTTTTCTTTACCGGTATGCCGGTAATTGTATCATAGGACACCACATGCCAGGAGCTGTAATCATCCCTGAAGTGGTTTTGCATGGTCTTCAGTGCATGAGAATAAGCAATTTGATAAAAGCTTGAATCCCCTGTTTCCCGGGTTGCCCAGAATAACAATTCCAGATTGATCATATTGTCAATGATCACAGGATAATCCCATTTATCGGCATTATGGTCCCATGACCGGATACAACCAACTACCGGATTAAACCGTTTACACAGGGTTCTGGCACCCTGAATCAGAATATCCCTGTACTTTTTGTTTTGTGTCAGCCGGTAGCCATTTCCAAAGCTGCAATAAAGTTTAAATCCCATATCGTGGGTCCCGGCATTAAACTTTTCCTTTTCAATATTTTCTGAATAATGATCGGCTGCTTCTGCCCATTTTTTGTCCCGCGTATATTCATACATCATCCACAGATTACCCGGGAAAAAACCGCTGGTCCAGTCGGATGACTTAACCAGCTTAATATGTCCGTTTTTTACGGTTCTCGGGCTTTGGGTCGACTGATTAAGCGAGTCAAGCATCAGCGCAAGCTGCTCTTCCCCGGTTGTAAGGTTTGAATAAACCAGCTTGCTGGTATCAGCAAACGGGGCAGACTGAGAACAACTACCAACCAGAAAGATAAATAAGGAAAATATGATCAGGTTTCTTACAATATACATATACAATTCTTTATTTGTTAATATCCAGCCACAATATTGGGTACCTCATAACCAGGTTACGCTGCACTTCTTCTACATCAGGATCATGTTCCAGTTTCTCCCACAAAGAAATATATTCTTTGTTTTCAAAGGCCAGGCCATTCAGAACCAGGGCCGGCTGACTGACCGGCCAGTATTCCCAGTACATCACATCGGGTTTGTTTGGCCATGAAGACTTATCTTTCATGTAGGGAAACATAAATTCCATTCCTTTTTTGATACTCTTTCCGTCGGCAGTCTGATAAGTTCGTACATCATCAAAACCAGAAGTTGTTAGTATCTGTACCAGCAGGGACATGGCATCCAGGTTAAAAAGTGAATACCCATAGGGCTTTGTACGCTCCAGCTCAAGCGGAAAGCTGCCATCTATTCCCATCTGATCAGGCAGCAAAACCTGTTCGTACCGGTCTTTGCAAAAGCGAAGCACCGAATCATTTCCTGCTAGCTGCGCATAGGCAGCAGCCTGTACAAACCAGCAGGTACTGTGATTATTGGGATGTACCATTTCTTTTTTCCCATATTCATGTGTCATCATCCAGTTTAACAAACTGCCAAACCAATGTTTAACTGAATCCATCTGATACACAGGAATACCAGGAGCATCCTGCAACAGATAAGCACTTCTGGCTACCTCCGTAAGATGCAATGCATCTATAATACCAATGCCCCGTCCTGTGTAACGTCCCTTTATTGCCTGAGAATAAAGAAGATTTGGATTCATCATGGTCGCCGTATCCACAAACCAGGCATGCAAGTGTTCAAAAGCTTTGCTGGAATACATTGTATCCCGGGTAAGTAACCATTTGCTGGTGAGCGCACCAACAATACGACTTAACCGCACCATTGCTCTGCGGTCGGCTTTGAAATTACCGGGATTGCTCATACCGTCTTTCCGGATATATGGACCGGCCGGATTATCAGGATCAGGCCACCAGTAGTCACCTTCCGAATAAAAATCATGTTTTCCGCCAGCACTTCGGCTACAGACCGAATCAGTAACCGTGACCGGCTCCATCTCAATATATCTTTCTGCTAACTTATGAATTCTGGGTTTCTCGTCTTTGATTACCCGCTCTTTTAATGATATCTCCCTGTCCGGCTGACATTCCAGTGTCATGATCAGCAGACCCGGAAACAAAAACAGTATACTTAGCTTCCTCATTTACTACATCCTGTTTACAAAATCAGCTACGGCAGCAATGTGCTGCCGTACTGATTAGGCTAACTTAAAACTACTTAACTATGATCTTACTTATTTCTACCATGTTATCGGCTGAGAGAACGCGGATAAAGTAAATGCCATTTCTCAACCGGGCACTTACAAACCTGTCTGAACGACTGGTATTGCTTTCAACCACTTTCCCGGTTATATTAATTACAGTGACCTGCTCAATAACTGAAACGCCGGCTTCAACAATCACCTTCTGATCAGTTGAGTAGATCTTCATTCCCTGCTGTGTCAAAGGATCAATACCTGTTGCAGTGGTTATATTAACCGGGTTAGTACCTTTGGCTGAGATATTACCTGCAGCATCAATGGCATAGGCATAATAGATACCCGCTTCCAGACCGGCAGTTGAAAGCTGCACATCAGCATTTGCTTCAGTTACAGAAGCTGTTGCTGCTTTTTTCAAAGCCACTGCTGTAATGAAATCTGCTGTGGTAGCTTGTGGCTCACCATCCAGAATTATATAAACCTTCCCGTTGTCCTCATTACTTTGGACAAGTACATAGCTGTCAGCACCATTTTCGGCCGATTGAACATCAGCAGTAACTTCGGGTGCAATACCATCGGTTATGGTAACAGGACTGGTACCTTTTTCCGACATGGTACCTGACCCGTCAACAAAATAGGCATAGTAGGTACCCGGCATTACAGCATGTACAGGAATTTCAATATCCGTGTAAGCAACACCTGAAGCAGTCTTTGCTCCCTGTCCGTTTGCAACTGCCGCATCAAGATCACTTACAGTAGCCTGGTCAACGCCGTCCATAATAACATAGACAAACCCGGATCCTAATGAGCTTTGTACAACAACCACCTGTCCGTCTGCATTTGTAACCGTTTGTTCCTGGGCAAATACAACCGGACGCATCTCTTCAACAACATAAGTAGTAC
Source organism: uncultured Bacteroidales bacterium (assembly GCA_963783315.1). Lineage (GTDB taxonomy): Bacteria > Bacteroidota > Bacteroidia > Bacteroidales > DASQZP01 > DASQZP01. The sequence goes on along the minus strand of CAWAMZ010000037.1, from coordinate 14,108 downwards.
TGTTTTGGTTCGTATTCACAGTATTCCCTTTCAGGTCAGTAACATCAGAAACAGTTACCACCACTTCATCTCCTACCTTACCCATAAAGCTTTCGGTAGTAATCACCACTGCATGGAAATTATACAACTCGGCTTTTTTAGCTGTACCAGTTAAACCGGCAGAACCACTGAGCGCATAATAGGCCGGATTTGTTGCTGAAGTAGTATCCACCCATTCACTGAATCTGATTAACAAGGTAGTATCCGATAAAGCCATGACTTCTGGCAGTACATCAGGTCCAAGCACATCGGCCCAGCGCAGATCGCCCAACGGAAGTCCGTCACTTCCAAGCGTATAAAGCGCCTGGTTGCCCAGTGTCAGGTCACCATTGTCAGCATCTGCAAACTGGGGATCAAGGGTCCAGTTGTTGCTGCCAACAATGCCTGTTCCCAGTACATGAGCCGAATCACAATTAAAGTAATTGTTATAATCGGCGACGGATTGTCCCGAGTCATCTCCGAAAACTTCGAAAGCTGATTCAGAAGGACTCTGTGCAAAGATCGAATTGGTCACTGAAACATTGATCATGGAATCAGCCACGATGATATTCTTATCGGCTGAACCCGTGTTGTAGAAAGTACAGTGGTCAATATCAATCGGATATTCTTTATTCAGTTCCGGTTGATGAACCACGGTAACTGCTTCATCCGGAATATTAATAAAGGTGCAATTTGAGATTACCATTTTATCCCAGGAGGGAGATTCCTCTGTTGACAAACCATTCATGACAATCGCCGCTGAATTCTCAAAGATACAGTTACGGAAAATAATGCTGTCAGCATGCGTTCCACCATAAGCTTTAAATATGGTTCCGGTGGCCTTCAATTCACCATGGAAATAACAGTCCTCTGCTACCAGTGAATAATTGCCAATATCACTTTGTATCCTGAGCATATACTTAAGCGGGTATGTTGCATTATTCTTACTGTCAATCTCAAGTCCTTTCAGTGTAAGGGATGCACCGTCAGCAAACAATCTGAAAGTCTGATAAGTTGAATTCTCAATATAATTGCTGATGATTGGACGTTTTTCAAGGTCCTTATCTGCCATGATAGTTATTTTCGAAGTAATTTTATGCCAGTAAGACAGGTTGTATTCACCACCGCTGGTAGTAAGTACAAACATATCACCATTATTGGCATTTACAAGATCTACTGAGAGCTGAGCTGCATCCTCCACGGCATAGTATCTGACACGCGGCACATATTCTGTTACTGTAATGTATTCAGTACTTACAGCAGAGATGTTTCCAGCCAGGTCAACAGCATAGGCATAATAGGCTCCGGGGGTTACTCCGGCCATTGAAACTGTTGCTTCCGTTTCACCATAAGCTATGGTACCCGTAGCACCAACCCCTGCAGTTACTGCGGCGTCAAGATCAGCTACAGTGCTTTGCGCAGCGCTTTCAAGAACCAGGTATACAGAACCGGGTTCGCTACTCATAACAGGTATACCATCTGCATTAGCAGCATTGGTTACCTCAGCAGCCATCACACTTACAACCGGAGCTGTCTGGTCAGTTATGGTAACTGCATTGTCACTCTTCGCAGAGATATTATCATACCCGTCAACTGTGTAAGCATAATAGGTTCCTGCCATCAAACCTTCAGCAGAAAGGTTCACATCGTTATTAGCTGACTCAACAGTATCCATTGTACCTTTACCAGCATCTACAGCAGACTGAAAATCTTCGAGGGATCCCTGAGGCTCACCATCCATTATAAGATACGCAGTTCCTGTTTCTGAGCTTTGCAATACAACCTGTGAGCCCGCATCATTGCTAACTTCCTGGGCAGCCATGGTAACCACAGGCGGAACCTCATCAAGATAGGTATAGACAGCAATACTGTCTCCGGCAATTACATTTCCCATAATGTCTTTCACATTTTCAACCACTACGGATACTGTCTGACCGGAGGTCATGGCACTGATATCAGAAATTTCCAGCAACACACTTTTGCTATCCCCTGCAAGGACAGCGCCTGCAGGATTACCTGTAAGTCCGAACGAACCTGCCAGCGTATAGTTGGCAGCCACTTCAGCAGTTGCCGCTTCAACCATTTCATTAAACTGTACCCGAACATGGGTATCATCTTCCTTCAATAATTCAGGAAAAACTACAGGAGGATACACATCATTATACCAGCTCAAATCGCCCAGGATTTGCATATCACCTGCAGTAAGCTGATCCGCATTGGTCAATGTGAAATTGTTGTTGGCTGCATCAGCATAAACAGGATCCGTTTCAATTGAGTTTGTAGCTGTGGGTACGGTTTCAAAACCATTTACATAGCAAAAATCGGCAGTAACAAATATCTCATCCAGGGTTCCTGCCACCTGGGTGAAAATACTGTTTTTTACAGTTACTGTTCCCTGCATATCCCTGAACTTGAAGACCCCTTCAGATCCTCCAATATTATTGAAAGTTGCATGATCGACGGTTACATCAGTACCAATCGCAACTGTCCCTGAAGAACGGTAATAAATTACCGGACCCTGAATATCATTGAAAGAACTGTTGGTAATATTTACTGCACCGTAAACAGCATCGGGTGTATACATGTGAATAACCCTTTGTTTACAGTTATAAAACAAAGAATTTTCAATACTTATACTACTGCCGGCAGTATTAAATCTGAATACGCCGTTACTGTTGCTGTTATCGTGAATATAACAGTTTTTCACAACCATATCAGTTTCACTGTCCACACGTGTTACATTGCCCACATCTGCTGAACAATCAAATTCAAGATTATCAAAAGTCACCGTAATCTTTTCGGTAGCATTCCGTACCCTGAAAATTCCAAATGAGCTGCTGGAATTGGTCGTATAGCTCAGCACGGGTTTTTCCGCAAGGCCGTCAGCTCCTCTAATAGTTGCTGAAACACTTATATCGGGGGCTGATGTAAAATCATACACCCCGCCGGATGTAGTTAATATGTATTCATCGTAAGCAGAAGCAGTGATATCAGTGATCAGTTGATCGATATCAGCAACAGCATACTCATGCGATGTCTGGGCTGTGGCAATGGCAGCATTGCCAAAAACCCAGAGCGTAACAAAGGCTATGGAAAGCACAACCTTTTTTGTAAAGTAAAGAGGTAGGTTCATAATTGCTTGTTTTAGATTAATAATGTGTTAGTTGTTAATAGTATATTTCAGTAAAACCAGTTTTTAGTCCTGGTGAAGCAGCAGCCACCACAGCTTTATCATCTGTCAGGATAAGCTTAATCATGGCCCTGCCGTTATAAAGCTGTATTACACGCGAACCAGTGGATGTTCCAAGGTCATCGAGTAGTTTACCACCGCCGGCAACAGAAAACCGGATTCTGTTTTTGGCATCAGGACAAAAAATATTTTGTGCGTCAAAAGCCCTGACTTCAACCAGTACGGTATCTTTTTTTCTGCTCAATTCAGCCATTTTCAGCACCGCAGGATTACCCCACTTTTCAGTTTGATAAAGCTGGGTTATTGAATCCATAACCTGCTTATTCCCCGTATGTGCAATAACTTTTAAATGGTTCTCTCCTTCTCTGAAATTCACCATCCAGCGAAGGCCTGCAGCTGGAAAATTCTGAGAGTTACGTGTTTTGGTACCAAGAGATTTCCCGTTCAGAAATAGTTCAGCCCGGTCACAATTGGAATAAACCTTTACCATCTTCTGCTCATCTTTCTCTCCCCATCGAACCGGCCAGGTATGACCGTAAATATGGGCCATGGGCTTGTCAGTCCAGTAGGACTGAAACACATAGTATGATTCTTTTTTCGTGAAATCCCTTTCCACCACCCCTTTTTGATTCATATAGGGAACAGGATTTTCAGGCCTGAGCGGTGTTGAAAAATCTTTGAAAGGCCAGTAAGCAGCTCCGGTATGCCAGTCCATCTTCTCCTGTTCTTTCAGATGCCAGTCGATAAGGTTGCAGGCATAAGTCTCCGACCAGTCACCATCCTTCGAAACGCGTGCCTTCCCCCCTTTCAGCAGGAAGTCACCTGTCCGTTCATCGGCTCCGTTACCGGTTGAGACAGATTCCAATCCCCTGTCAGGATCTTCGGAGTGTCGGCGGGCATGACTGCTGGCTCCCCATTCAGCATGCAGGAACACATCTACCTTATCGTTCCATTCTTTTGAAACTTCGGTATATTCAGTATATTTGCCGCGATACCAGCCTGCCCAGATTGATGGTGAATATACATCCACTATGTCGGCACAAAAGTCACACCTGCGTATGGCAGTTTTGCGCACTGGGTCCAGTTGATGTGCCAGGTCATTCAGCTCTGTCATAAAGCTTCTGATCTTTGCAGAATCGTAGACCGGAAAATCACCGGGCCAGTCGTTCTCGTTGCCCAATCCCCAGATAATCACGGAGGGATGATTGTAATGCTGATTAATCAGGTTGGTCAGCATGCGTTTGGCCTGTGCCTGGTAGATTTCATTGCCCAACCCTCCACGACACCAGGGAATTTCTTCCCACACCAGAATACCCAGGCTGTCGCAGGCATCCAGCACAATCCGGGACTGTTGATAGTGTGCCAGCCGGATAAAATTCACCCCCATCTCTTTCATCATCTGCATCTCTTCAATAATCAAATTTTCCGGCATAGCCGCAGCATATCCGGCATGGTCTTCATGCCGGTGGGTTCCCCGGAGAAACAGACGCTGCCCGTTCAGCATGAATGGTCCGTGAGGGATAAATTCGAAATTACGAATCCCAAAATGCTGTATCAATCTATCGGTACCCTGAGGGGTTGTCAGAACAGCTTCCAGCGTATAGAGTTCGGGCTGATCAACAGACCAGAGTTGTGGCCGGTCAATAAGAAAAGTATGGGCAAGACTTTCAGGATCGTTCTCACTTATATTTCCGGTATATTGTTGTACAATGTCACCGGAAGGATCTTTGAGCGTATACTCAGCTTTAACATTACCGGCTCTGGAAAGTGGATTATATAGTTCAGGTAAAATACTTATGCTCGCCTGATCATAGTTTTCAGTGAGGCTGGTATTTATTTGTATCCTCCTGAATGAAACTGCGGGTAAAGTAATCAGATCAACATACCTGTACAATCCTCCGTAAATATTGAAATCACTCAGGTCGGAAGGGATCATTTCAAGGTCCCGGGAATTATCACACCTAATTATTAGTGGAACGCTGTCATTTTCCTGGTGGCTGTTACTGTTTCTGTACTCCCTGATCCCATCCGTAATATCAATGGTAAATTCATCATACCCGCCTACATGACTGCCAGCCAGCTGATCATTCACATATACCCTGGTCTTTTGGCCAGCACCTTCAAAAAGTAACAGGATCCGGTTTTGCCCTGTTAATTCCACAGGCTTAATCCAGGTGCGATACCATCCCGGACCCTGATAGTAGGGTTTATCGGGATCAACAGCATCATATGCATTAAAGCAGTGCGGCATAGTTACAGGTTCCCATTCGGGCAGGATGGCTGCCTTCCCGGTACGCAGGGCCTCATACACACCACCAAGGTCACCTTTAACATATTCCCAGTTGGTAAGTAATCTGACTTTCTCTCGCTGCGCATGAATATCAGTTGTAAATCCTGCGAAACAGCTGGTCAGCAAAAAAATAATTATGGTTCTTCTAAATATCATGTTAATTAATTCTTTGTTTTACAGAACAGGTCTCTTACCTGATCACTGCAATTTTTTTCATAAACATGCCTGCATCAGTGACAATTCTTACAATTAAAAGACCCTGACTTTCCCTGAGGGAGATTTGATGGTTTCCTTTTATTGTAACTCCGCTGTTAAACAACCTGCCATTGAGGTCATAAATAAATACATTGTAAACTTCACTAAAATTGTCAGGTATGATCTGTAATGAATTGCTCTGAACAATAACCTTAAAGTTGTTCTTAAGATTTTCCGGATTAACAGCTACCGGGTTCACTTCTTCAATATAGATTAGGTTCTCAGCTGCTTCGGAGATTCTGCCGGCTTCGTCTGTGGCAAAGAGATAATAAACCCCGCCCCTCAGTCCTTCGGTATACACGGGAACAGAAACACCCGGTGCGGTAATCTGTGCTTTTGCACCATTATGATTTTCGATATCATTCTCAAAATCTTCAATTGAAGCATTGGGTTCCCCCAGCCTGATCAGATATACAAAACCGGTTTTGGTGCTTTGTGCGACTATAAAACTGCCCTTTTCGTTGGTTACCGTCAATGCAGGGCCCGACACAACCGGTCTTTTGTCCGGTTCAACATAGGTGCTGCTTTTAAGCCCTGACAGCATGAGTCCGCTCTCTGATTGAATATCAGCAGTAATTAATATAGTTGAGAGACTGGGCAGTATTCCTAAATCTGAAAAAGTAAAAACAACAGTATAAGCATCCTGATTTTCAATGTTTTCTAAATTATCTTCAACACCCGCTGTACCGCCAATTATGAAACTAGCCGGAACGATGTCTGACTGTTTTACCGGAAGATTAAATGACATTACAAAGGTTGAATCATTGATTGCTTCCAGCGATGAGGAGGCAGAGAAAACAACAGTCCCATTCAGTCTTTCATCCAGCTGGGCTTCATACAGTGAAGCGGGGAACAACCCGGGTTGATTATGGCCAACCCATACACCATCAGGACGATCAGGGCGGTATCCTGGAGCTTTATCACCCTGAAATCCAAAATTGTAGTTTTTAGCTGACACCCATGGACTCTGGCATATTGAACTGCTGGCTGTACAATTCCAGAAAACCTGGTTGGCACCTGACCAACCATGGCCAGATCCCATATTATCGCGGTCCTGTACATTAATTTCACCGTCTGTGTCAATTACATCAAACAAAGTCCCCATAGCCCAGCGATGGTGCGGACCAATATCGTTATAAGCATTTCGGGCCGTACATTGTGTAAAAACATTGGGCCCGCACACCCTTGATCCTGTCACGTAGTCGTGTCTTCCCTCCGTTGCCTGACAACCCTTGAATAAATTGAGCTGACCGGTACAATAGAATGAATACCGGCGGCCTCCGGTAATAATAGATTTTGGTTCAAAGCAACTGCAATCAAGAACAGAAATCAACCTGGCTCCACTCTCAACAGAAACACAGGAATAAGCAAAATACCAGGAGGTGAGATCCCGCGCCCAGCCGTTTTCCACATTGTTAAATTGTACGGCGGTCCAGGAATGATCTTCATCCGTTTCTGAGGCATACTCAGATTTGAAGCACATATTTTCGATTCCAATATTTTCAAGCCTGTTAAAAGATGATTTGTATACATAACCACCTCCATAATGCTTATCCAGCGCCATGACCACAGGATTTCTGAAGAAGATGGTGTCGCCGTTCACCCTGGTTACTTTTCTTTCAAAATAGAAGTTATAGGAAGAGGCCGACCACTGGGTGGAAGGAAGACCATCTGAATCATCAGATATCTGGTCCATTTTCAAATCAGAGATCCAGTTATCGGTTCCCGGCCGGTAAAGGGCAATATCATCCCCGGCCGAATAAGCCGAAGCATCCCCAACTACAACATATTTTCTTCCCAGTGGCACAAAATCTTCTGCAACTGTGGCCTTTGTGGTCTTATCAGTTACAAGGCTGGCAGAAGTACTGATATCAACCAAAACCCTGTCACCAGTACCAGCAGCAATAAGTACAGTGCCATTGTCATCCTGTCCTTCTCCGCGGAGCACTATGCCACTCTTACTGATTGTTAACTGACCGGCAATTTCATAGGTACCCGCCTTCAGCAGCACCGCACCCCTGAAACCATTCGCGTCAGGAGTAACATCATACAATGACTCTATAGCTGCCTGAATGGTTGCTCCGTCATCACCATCAACCGGGGTTACTTCCACTTTTACAGGTACATCAGGTATATCAGTATCTCCGTACTGATAACCAACATTACTGAAATCAGGAATGATATTTCCAAGGTCATCTGGTGTATAGGTTAATTTACCACCTTTCCCATAATAGACATAATCTGTTGACCAGCCTGCTTGTTGCCCTATTAGCAATATATTCGGGACACAAAACCAGAAGAAAACAAACAAATATTTGTAAATATGTTTCATAAAAAGATTGTTAATTTTTTTGTTTATCAAATTGGGAAAAACAGACGGAACATGGAGTTCCGTCTGCCTAACACAGGCTACTTAATCAGTATTAATCTTCCGCTTTTTGTCCAGGAAGCAGTTTTAATCTGATAGAGATAAAGTCCTTTCCCGCAGCTGTTTTCATCATTACCTGTTCCGTCCCAATTAACCATATAGCTGCCTGCAGACTGAGTTTTATTAATCAGGTTTTTGATCTTCTTTCCAGTGATGTCAAAAATGGAGATCTCAACCTTTTCGTTACTTGAAAGTTCATAGGCCAGGGTCACCTGGTCAGAAAAGGGATTAGGAAATACCTTTATGCTTGCTTCTTCGCCAGCTACATATTCATTCGCGGAACTTGCCACATCAGGAAAATAATTCAGATTTCCTACAGGTACCCCGTCTGTTGCTGCAGTATATGAAGTTGAAGTATTCGAATACGAAAGATCAATCTGATCGGGGAAATAGCCGCCATCTCCGCCAACACACCAGCTGTCAGGATATGTTCCTGCATTCGGATTGGCATAATATAAGGCAATATAGGAGATCTGGGGATCACACATAGTCTTAAAATCGAGTGGTTCTGAGAAATAAATATCATCCACCTTATCTGCATCCACCGCTGATTTGATCAGAGGATTCACAAAATCAGGCATGCTCACTGTATCAATCTGGTCCCAGACACCTTTTACTGAGTTATCCCAGTAAATATTGTTGTTTTCAATTACATAGCTGCCGCCATCATATATCGTATCAAGCGTAATAACGGCAAAATGAGGAGGATTTTCGGGCTGGGTCTGTTCTGAGGTAAGTGCATCACAATGTCCGATCATGATCACGTTGGCAAACACTGAATTTTTAACAGTTGCATTTTTACAATTTCCCAATTGTATTCCCCCGTGGCGTCCAATGGTATTAACGGCTGTGAGATGATCAATATACAGATAATTGACCTTTGTATTCATATTCCTTATAATACGATCAGACAAATTATAGGTAGTTGAATTTTCAATAACAAGTGTATCCAGGTACTGTGCTTCAGGTCTGAGATCAATCATGCGCCCGTTTCCGCCAAAAGCAGTGCGGTAACCCATATTGCCCATCGTACAATCCGAGATGAATATTTTCAATGAATCGGCACGGGCACACACTGCAGCAGCACGGTCACCGTCAAAGGAAACATTCTTATAGCGAATAGTCGATCCGTTCCCCTTGCATTCAATTACCCAGTGCTGATTCCCCCCATCGGGCAGGTAGCCGTTAATGGCTACATTTTCCAACGTCAGGTCATTATAGGCATGGATATAATCTAATCCGTATGTACCGTCGGATTTAGCAGAACCCTGAATTTCAGGCAGCAATCCATCTCCTTCTTCCCCCCGTATATACAGGTGAAAGTCATAATTCTCAATTTGCTTACCCAAAAAATAGATTCGGTCGCGTTGCAATTCAAAAATCACATTCGGATTCGTTTTTCGTGCAGTTGAATCCTCCATGATAGCATAATAGAGCAGGTTTTCGTACTGAGTCGGATCTTCACCGGAAGCCGGGTCCCAACCGTCCACTTTAACTATTCGTGTTTCCTGTGCTTTCCCGGCAAAGGAAGCCACCAACAGTATTGCCATAAATAAGAAAGAGTTGAGTTTTTTCATAATTGCTGTTTTTGTTAGTTAGTAATTAAAATTTATATCTTAATCCAAGGTCGTAGGTAGCGCCATATCGGTTTTCAGAAGTAACGTATTTCGGTTTCCAGGTGTAACGCCTTTCACTTTCACCGGTAATATTGGCTGCATTGGCCATAATAACCAGGTGTTTTCCGATTTTCTGGGAAATACTGGCATCAAACCGCAAATGATCGTCCACATAAGAATAAAATTGTTTGGTAGTTTCTGAGTTACCTCTGCTACTAAACCCTGTTAAATAAGCAGCCTGATAAATGGCTGATATGCGTATTGAAAACCCTTTGTAATCATAACCAAGTGAAGCATTGGCAATCCAGTCGACCTGGTTTGGCAAATCAGTGGCATTTTTTTCATAGAAGGATGAATCAGCCAGAAAAACAGTTCTTCGGATCACAGGATCGTAGACCTCATAAGGATGAAAAGTAAAAGAGTAGGTTTCAGACCAGAGTCTTGTACCGTTCAGGTTCACCACTATATTATGAGCAGGCAGAATCGTATAATGAGTTTGTAAATCGAATTCCAGTCCATATACCCTGGAATTATCAAAATTCATATAATCTTCTTCAACATCATAAACCTGTTTGGGATAACCATGTAAAGCAGCCTCATCTGCAGACATCCGTCTTGTGGTTTTGGTAAAAAAGTTATCAAACTTCTTATAAAATGCCCCAAGTGTTAACAACCCCAGTTTATTACTGAAAAAAGCGAGAGAAAAATCGTAATTCCAGGCTACAGCATGCTGGAGTTCAGTGTTACTCTGGTATACAACACCATCATTTAAATCAAGACGGATACGTGGCGCTACCATATCAAAATTCGGGCGGGCGAGCGTTTTTGCCACAGATGCACGGATATCAAACCATTTGGCGGGCTTAATTTTCAGGTGAGCACTGGGCAGAAATTCGCCGTAACGCTGTGTTGAAGTAGTATCTTTTACCTGGCCTGATTCACCATGAATGTCTATATCAGAGTAATGACCGGAATAATTATTGTCTGATTTCTCATACCGCAAACCTGGAATAAAAGTAACCACCTCACTCAGTTTAAGCTTAGCCATCGCATACCCGGCATACACTTTTTCATGCGCCTTGTATTTCAAATATTCCTGGTTATACACGGGATCCAGCTCTCCCTTTTGCCGCTCATGCCATTCATCAACTTTACTAAAATCGAAAGAAGGATAAATGCTATACTTTCCGTTCCAGATGGGTTGTTCCCGTCCTGAAGCAACAAAGTTACTCAGGCTGATCTTGTCATAAACTGTCATTTGCATGTCATAGGGCCAGTTATCTATGGCTCTGTTGATATAAGCCTGATCCAGGTAATACCAGTAAACCTGTTGATAATCATGATCAAAATCTCTTTTATCTCCTGATACTTTACCTCCAAACTTAAGAAACCCTCCAATGTTGTCTCCGATCGAAAAATCATACTTCAGATCTACTGCAGCCTGCAAATTTTCCTGTTTGCTGTTGTTTGGTGAAAAATAATACTTCTCAAGCTGCGCGTTTGAATAATCTTCTATACGTTTTGCATTCAATGCCTCAGGTGTTTCTTCCATAGCCGAAGCTTCCACACCGCTGTACTGAACGATTTCCAGTGAAACATCATAAGGCTTGTTATTGCTTGTATAACTGCGTGAAAGTCTCCATTCAGCATCAAAAATCCCAACCCTTTGTTTTCCTGACAACAATGTCTGGAATGTAGAAATTGTACCATAACTGTGATCCGGTTCATGAAAGATACGACCGGCATTCTCAATGTTGTTAAGCGTAGTATATTTATTGGTATATCTGCCACTAAATAAAGCCTGAGCCATCACATATCCACCATCATACTGGTAATCAAGCTGCGAGCTTCCGCCATAGCGTTGAATCATTTTTTGTTCATCGGTAATTCTCAAACGAGAGACCAATACCTGCCCCAAATCAATATTGTCTTTGTTCCATGACACATTAATACGCTCTGAACTTCGGTTGGTATGTTCATAATTTCCCTTTATCAAAAATCCAAGCTTATTATTGAGGTATCGGTGACTAAAATTCAGGGATCCTCTGTAATTGCTGAATTCATCTTTAAGCCCATTGTAACCACCGTAAAAACGGACTTCTTTTACCGGTTTATCCGGAGCACGGGTAACACCCAGGTTCACCACTCCCCCGATGAAATCACCATCCATATCCGCGGTAGGAGATTTAAACAATTCAATATTTGAAAGCAGCTCCGGAGAGATCATGCTCAGATCAACCGACCGGTCTCCCGAACCGGTAGCCGGTACCTTCACTCCGTTTATTGTAACTGTGGTAAGCTCCGGACTAAGACCGCGAATTACCACTTTCGATGCTTCTCCTCCACTCCGTTGCACACTTACACCCGGCAAACGGCCGATGGCTTCGGCAGCGTTAACATCTGGAAGTTCCTTCATCTTATCAGCTGATACTACATTGGTGAGGGCATCCGAATTTAATTGCTGATTGATGGCAGCTCTTTGTCCTCTCAGCTGGGCAGATACCACTACCTCATCAAGTCCGACTGAACTAACGCTCAGTTTAAGATTTAATTCGACAGTTTTACCAGGCTCGATTTTCTTCCCGATGGTCTGCGATTCATAGCCAATGAATGAGATTACAAAGTTATGAGTACCGGAAGGCACATTCATCAGCAGAAATTCGCCCTGGACATTGGTAATTGTGCCGGTAACTGTTCCTTCTATAGAAACATTTGCCCCGGGCAAAGGCTCGTTGGTTGCAGCATCTTTTACGACACCTCGTATGCTCCCGTTGTTTTGTGCAGCAACATAGCTTATCCCGGAAATTAAAAAAACAATAATAAATAGTAACTTCAGTCGAATAGTCATGTTAGTCAGTTTTTACTGGATTGATGCTTATTTTAATTGAGAAATACAAAGAGCAGCAGCACCAGCATGGTTAAAAAAAATAAACCAAGTACATACTCTGGCAACCGTTCTTTCTGAAAGATCTTTTCTTTTAATTTTCTTTGCTGCATATTCTTTGTTATAATGTAACCAGATCAAAATTAGCTTCACATAGCTTTACTCCATATCATGCTGGTTGCAAAGAATTATATATTGGTTGCATTAATATCAGATTTGTTTCAAAGTATCACGAATGTTGCATTTCAGGATAAATGGAAACAATAAAAAGAAAGCTTAAAGGACAAATCTGTTTAGTGTCGAGGTAAATGTCATTATTTTCCGGTTCCGTTAACTGAGGTAGTAAAACAAGAAAATGAGGGCCGATTATAGGATAGGGGTATTGGGCTGGACGAAAGAAATAATGCTTAGGTAAAAATGCAATACTTGCAAATAAAAAAATTTGTCTGCATATGTATTTTTAACGAAGGTATTCACATACTGCAATCAAGGACATCAGGTAAACTGATTAAACTGCCTATCGCTGCTGATATTCGCGAGGTGTAAAACCTGTAGCTTTTTTGAATGTAGAAATAAAATGTGAAGGACTGCTGAAGCCAGTCTCAATACTGATCTCATTCACGTTGTATCTACCCTCATCCAGTAATTTTTTTGCTGCTTTAACGCGTTCAAGACGGATAAATTCGCTTGGAGTAATATCCAACACTGCTTTGAACTTTCTAAACAACTGGCTGCGGCTCATATTTAGTAGTGCGCTAAAGTCCTCAACTGAAAAATTAAGATTATGAATATTATCTCCGACCAGCTTTTCAGCTTTTTCAAAGAAATCCTGGTCGCATTTGCCTGTGCCGATTTCAGATATATGGATGTTTTCCCTGGTTGTGAAACGCTTTCTCAGTAGCTCACGTTGTTTAAGAAGATTTCGCAACAACGAATCAACGAGGTTTATATCAAAGGGTTTTTCAATATAAGCATCGGCTCCATGCTCATATCCTTCAATCTTATGCTCGATTGCTGTCTTGGCTGTAAGCAGTATTACCGGAATATGACTTGTGATGACATCAGATTTTATTTCATTGCAAAGTTGCACACCATCCATTCGCGGCATCATCACGTCGGAGAGAATAATATCCGGTATTGATTGCCGGGCTTTTGCCAGGGCTTCTACACCGTCTCCTGCTTCCAAAACCCGGTATTCTGAAAAATGATTGACCAGAAATTTACGTAGTTCAACATTGTCTTCAACAATTAGCAGACTAATATTTTTTCTTTCTTTCTTAACTGTCTCATACAATTCATTGCTGGTGCGGGGTATTGATTCACTTACTCCCTTCTCTTCTATAACCTGATGCTCCTCAGTACTAACCAGCAAGTCAGTGTTAGAATAGGCTTGTTTTGAAACCGGTATCTTTACTGTAAAAATAGTT
>CAWAMZ010000036.1:0-92820 GCA_963783315.1 uncultured Bacteroidales bacterium | reverse complement strand
ATGTATTGCTTAGCTTCGATTGCAATTGTGATATCAGATCAATCCTCTTTTTGTACGTTCTGGTGTTTTATTTGGCTCATTTTAGTAGCATATTTTAGATTTTTAACGGAAAGCTGATTGAATAATTTTTTACACGTTCTACCGGACATCTTTCATTTTTTCTCTACAGAAACGAAATCTTAATAATTTTCCGAAATGCTCATGAAACGTCTTCTGCAAACCAGTGTCCATTATTCTGACATTCCCTGGATCCGGTTAATTTTTTAATGCAGATTTAATAATTTAAACGAGATCTGATTACAATTTTTTGCCACGAAATTAGCCAATAGCATTCTTGGCCTTATTTCCCTCTATTCTTTTATTTATTGATTTTAAACTAATTGCTGAAATCTTTAAATTATTTCCCTTGCTCAATTAAATTTTTTTCTACCACCAAATTCCCCAAAATCATTCTCGCACAATTCATTCACGGAATTTAATCTTTATTTTATTTACCGCGATGCTCTAAATTTCAAATTTCTAAACCCAGAAATATTTTATAATATTTCTATCCCGCTTTCCAAACTCAAATTCCTATTTTTTTCTTTTAGCTGGCAGGCAACGTCCCTGCATATGGCCTGTGGCTGGACTTCTGGAAATCAATCTTCATTTTAAACGTTTCTTAATCCCTGGAAAAATCTCCGGGGAACCGAAATGCCTGCCATGGGCTATATGCATTGTTGCCTGCCGGCGATCTGGTTTAATCTGATTTTTCTTTATTTTACGAAATTTAGGTATTTACTTGGTTTTAAGAAAATTCAACTCTATTTATTTTTACTTTTCCTGCGATCCCGTTTAATTAAATAGCTTCGATTGCAATTGTGATATCAGATCAATCCTCTTTTTGTACGTTCTGGTGTTTTATTTGGCTCATTTTAGTAGCATATTTTAGATTTTTAACGGAAAGCTGATTGAATAATTTTTTGCACGTTCTACCGGACATCTTTCATTTTCTCTCTACAGAAACGAAATCTTAATAATTTTCCGAAATGCTCATGAAACGTCTTCTGCAAACCACTGTCCAATATTCTGCCATTCCCCGAATCCGGTCAATTTTTTAATGCAGATTTAATAATTTAAACGAGATCTGATTACAATTTTTTGCCACGAAATCAGCCGATCGCCTTTTAAAATTATTTTCACGCTAATTATAATTCACTTTTTATGCAAATTTGATCTATTTATCGAAATCTCTAAATTATATCCGTTTCTCAATTAAAATTTTTTTGCCACCAAACTCCCTAAAATCATTCTCGTCCATTGCATTCACGGAATTTAATCTTTATTTTATTTAACGCTATGCTCTAAAATTTCTTATTTCTAAACCCAGAGAATATTTTATAATTTTTCCATCCCTTTCCTTAAACTCAAATTCTATTTTTTTCTTTTAGCTGGCAGGCAACGTCCCTGTTGTATGAAACGTTGCGCATTTCAAAGCACTTCCTTATCAAACCGCTACCACTGTTTAGTAAATGTGATGCTCGTTCAAATTTAGCACTATCTGCGCAATGTTTTATGACGCACTTGTTAGTGGGCAGTTATTCATTATAATCAGATAATTTTCTTTATCCTTATCGTAATTACATCTCAAATATCTTTTATCTTCTTTTCTTTAAATCAATAGCTTATAAATCAATATTTCTAATGCTTTCCGATAAATATTTCTACATGTCCAATTCTCAAAATAGTACGCATATCAAGAAAGAATCCTCTCCAGTTAAAATGTACTTTCTGGTTACTTTTCCTCGGAATTGATAGTAATAATATTATTAAGATAATTACACTAATCTGATTTGGATAGTTTTTTGAAAATTCTCGATTAAGGTGAGCTTTAATGAATCTATCACCTCATTTTTATGAATAATCTTAAAATCATTATTTAAAAAAATCCATTATTCGAATAGTCACAGGGAACATCTGCTTTATGATACTCTCTACCTGTCAGTTCGATAGATATAATCCACTAAATCATGATAATGAATCTGGTTCATTAGTTTCATGGGCTTTATAATCAAAAGCTGAACGATGCTCTATATCCAAGTTGTGCCATCACACATCGGAAAATAGAATCTGTTTGGAATTGTATCAAATCCAGAATGATTAAGCAGATTTACAAAGTAATCCCACTCAGTACTTGTAATCTTTATTGATTTTGATTTTTTTAATCCTTCTGAGTTCGTATCCAGCTGCACCTTTTCCATTTTGTAAACAAACTTATATCTATCGACTTTTCTCTCTAATCTTACAATTACTGGATTATCAAAAGTCCTCAGCCAAGTAAAACGATATATTCGCAATTATCACATATTTCTAATTCATTGATTAAAGGCTCATTTAAATCATTAAACCGAATTATCAATCCAGAATCAACGACTGTCATTACTATATTCTCCGTGGAAAAGAAATCAAAATCCTGTCCATATGCAAGGATATTTGTAAAGAAATATTAATATTATCGTGTATTTATTCATTCTCAGTCTGTTGGTAATCGTTGGGCTAATTGCCACTAACGAATGCATAAACGTATTGTGTTTATGACTATTATATGGACGCCGTTTTTATGCATAACTCGTTGATTTAATGATTTTATAGTTGTTTTGTATATATCCTGTTCTGGGGAAGTTTGCTAATGTACCAACTTTCATTTCTATCCCATTCAACCCCTTAGTACTATATATCTATCCTGATTGAACCAAAATTATTCATCAAGATAAGCACTTTTTTAAATAATACGAATATTTTTTGATAAGTTTTCCCTGTTGGATAATAAGTCATCCACCCGAACATGCAGAAATGCCGGTAATTAATTCTTTCCTGATATATTGCTAATTGTTGATCTTAAGTTTGCTATGGCGGTAAATCACGCCCAAAACCCGTCTGCATTGCCATGGAATCAAACGGGCTTTTTACTGTAGTCAAAGCATCATTTACAATGTGTGTATACCGCTCAGTTGTCTTGATACTTGCATGCCCAAGCAATTCCTGTACATACCTGATGTCTCGCCCCTCCTCAAGTAAATGGGTTGCAAAACTATGACGCAACATATGCAAATATACATTTCGCTGGATGCCTGCACTTATAGCCAAATCTTTTAAAACATTAGACATACTGGTTGTGCTATATTTTCTGCCTGGCTTTATTCCTTCAAAAACAAATACCTTTGGTTTAAATTTAGCTAAATAATCTTTGTATAATCCAGTCAGATGACTGGAAAATAATGTGTATCGGTCTTTATTCCCTTTCGAATCTTTTATAAAAATGCGATTACGTTTTAAATCTATATCATTCAAACGCAAATTCTGTAACTCTCTTCTCCTCAAACCGGCACAATAACCTATCGAGATAAGAAGCTTGTGCTTTATATTTTCTGTAGCTGAAAGCATCGATGATATCTCTTCCTGCGTAAAATAATCAGGTAAATAAAAACCTCTTCTCGGCCTGATCATATATTTGTCTGATATGGCTTTATTATGTACCTTCTCAAAGAAAAATTTAAATGCATTGATCATATTATCCTGATGCGAAGCCGACCGCTCACGATGTAATACCAGATAATCCCTGATTTCTTCATTGCTGATTAATGCAGGATGTTTATAATTAAAATAGTGAAGAAACTTCATAAATGCTCCCAGGTACATCTGCTGGGTTTTTTCACTGTATTCGGTATAATCCAAAATCAATTTATACTGCTTCCTGTATACCGATTCAAGCCGGTAATTGCCTAACAATCTGTAAAATTTTACTTTGAGCCGCTTAAGATCATAAGGAACCTCCTTCTCTTCAAACAGGTATTCCCTGTTATGATATTTCTCCTGCATTTCCCTGTAAATAGTACGGTAAAACATTATAGCTTCAGGATCATTTCCGGGCAACCTGCATTCTCCTTCAAAGATATGTTCACTATCAATCCTCAGCTTCTTTATCTCGTTTAGATTCAGATTTGCATGATATAACAAAAACAATAACATTTTGTCAGCAGGAGTATCCATCCCTTCACATATAGTCGCAATCTCACTCAACGGTAAGTACAAAATTTTCTTCTTTACCTCACCGCTTTCCTTTACAAAGAAAAACATCTTGTCCCGTCCCAATACCCGCTCGTAATAAAACTTAATAGCAGCTATCATTTGCCTAAGCTGAGTCTCTCCCAGGTTCTTCGAACGCGATCTTACATATTCAAGTATATCCTTATAGGCAAGTTCATTTATATCGCTGTCTTTATGATCAATTAAAAACTTAAAGAAAAATACAGAATAAGTATCTCTCGTATTTTTACTCAGTCTTTTAAGTGTCATCGCAGAATTATAATTATCTGCAAATTGTTTCATGTTGGCTGGCAAATCATCAAAACTAACTGATGTTTTCTTCTTCTTTATTTCAGTTTTAGGATGACTTTTTTCTTCAACGTATAATTTTGTAATACTGTAACCAGTTTTTTCCAAAACTTCTTTAACAGTAGCATATATTTTATCATCCAGTACAAACAGCCAGCTCTTCTCTTTCTTCAACCATTCTCCCTTTCCGGTCCTTAACAGTTTTGTAAATAAGGCCGAATCATACCCATGATCAAGAGTGAAAATTCCCCATTTCTCATCTACTTTTATCAGAACATTACGGACAGATGCATTGGACCCCCCGTTTTTATTTGTTTTTACCGGTTCTGAATCAGAATAATTAATCTCCAGATCGTCAATGTCTGCCATAACCTCATCAAAATAAGCCTTGTAATCTTCTCTGTAAGGTATGTACCACAACCCAGAATCTTTATTATACCTGCGTTCAGGTAAAGAACGAATCAATCTGTCAAGTTTACTGCCCGATGAATAGTTATACTTCAGAGCCAATAAGTCTTCGTCTTTTCCTGTTATCCTTTGAACATACAGCTTTGCCATCAGTAATTAAATTTTATTTCGATTAATTAATACTGCCATAATTCAGTTCAAGCAGTATATAAATTTCGAAAAAAAATAACCCTTTTCCAAAGCTCCGCCCCGTCAGTCCCATTGCCGTGACGAGGATAAAACGTCTGTATGTCTTATTCCATGGGGTTTTCAGCTCTATCCGGACAACATGCCCGTTCATTGTATTTGTTTTTTCGCTCTTGCCTGCTGTCTGATTTTTTCTCCTTCTCCCCCGGAACGTTTCAGCATTAAATATACAAGGGAGCAATGGTTTATGCAAATAATTTGGGATTTAATTTTTTATGACTATCGGGAATGATTAATATAGATATTTCTCAAAAATAAAACTAAGAGTAGTCTATATTATGCAAAGTGTCTTTAGATTTGACAAATGCCTATTAGTAGGGCGCGGTGGCCGAAAAGCCGCTTCTTACTCCGGCCTTTGAGCGTTTTGTATGATTTTTAAAAGGGTGACCGAAGCCGTGGCTTGTGGAGCAGCACTGTTTGAAGGACAGGAAAGTTACGATGTAATGTATTAAATATTGAAAGTTCTTTAGTAGTTATATGTATATTCATAAATCATTGCCTGTCCTGAGTTTTGCTGCGCAGGCAGGGAGCACTTGTAAAAAATCTGCAAAACGATCTGGAGCCTAGATCTTTTTTGTTTCGTTTTTTGGATCATGCCAAAAAATGAAATCGCCCCGAGGGGACGGGGCGAAAAAAGGCATGTGGGTGAGGATTATAATTTTTAGGTATAGGTTTTAATACACATAAATGATTTATGAAAACCCTAATAGAGAGTGTGGGGCTAATCGCTTTGCAAAGAATGTGCTCATATAGTCCTCTTGGGAATGTTTCTGGATTTTTTGTCCCGCTCCGACGGGAAACCCGTCCGATGAAAAAGCTAATATGAAAAATTTTGTATCACATTTGAAGTGAAGTTAGAGCATTTAGACAATGTCTAAAGTGCTTTTTTAGTAAAAGTTTATTCATGATTCCCGATACTAATATAATTTTTATTGCCCGTTTTTTTATAAGGTTATTGGTGATATTGAGTCAGAAGTCTGAAGACTGAAGTCAGAATCCTTGCCTTTGGCTGCTGGGCTGGCCTGGTGTGGGCAAGGATCACGAACTTTTCTCACGAGCAGGTTGTGGCACAGCTTTGTGGGAGCGAGTAACCTTGACCTTTGGGTTGCGGGCAGCCGTTGTGCGGGTCAAGCTCACGAACTTTTGTCAGGCTGCAGGGTGAGCCTGTGGGTGACAAAACTCACGACCAGCCTGTGCCTTTGCCTGTGCGAGAGGAGTACCCTTCAGCTGATGGCTTAGCCGGTGTGAGGGAGTAGCATTCTGGTTTGCGCAATGGCTTGTGGGAGCGAGTAACTAAGGACTTCACGTTTCCAACACATAGATTAAAGGCAGAAAAAACCGACTTAAAGGACCTGGATAATATATATGTTTCGGAGCTTACATTGGTAAACCCCGTAATTAAGTCCTTTACCCGTAAAGACGCACGGCCGTGCGTCTCAGTATAACAGCATGTCTCTATTATTAATAACCAACTACCGTTATCATTCGAATGAAACCGGATGCTTATGGGTTTGCAACCTGACAGGTATTATTCTCCTGTCAGGTTTTCTTAAATAAAATAAATTATAAATCCATAATATTAGTTACAGATCTGACCCACGGGCAGAACAGTCATTTTTACCCCTTTCAGGGCACATGTGTTTTTTGCATTCGTTTACTGCGTTTTAAAAATTTGGCTTTTAAGACAGTACCTTGAACCATCTGCCCTATAAACTACCGAATTACTACTGAATAAACAACCGAATCCCTATTACCCCCCAAGAATCCATTTTAAGTATCACTGGGTTATTTAAGACAAAAACCCTCCAACGCAAAGCGCCTGAGGGTTTGGTCGGGGTGAGAAGACTCGAACTTCCGGCCTCGTCGTCCCGAACGACGCGCGCTGCCAACTGCGCTACACCCCGTAATTCTTTAACAGTATCTTAAAAACTGGCACAAAAATATAAAATTAACCGTAAATTCTGCTATCTTTTATTCAACTTTTTATCTGTTCCGGTTAATCTCACCCGGAAATACCCGGTTTAGCCTGTGGTTTGCGCCTATTCATCCTTACGATTGACAATCGTTAAATAACGTTGTTATAGAGAATTTTCTTCGCTTTCCGGTCAACATTCACGATCCTAACTGGTTATACAAACAGCAGACATACAGATTAAAACCATATTGTCTGCTAAATAGCGAATCAAAAGTAAAACACCTAAATTAATGAATCATGGCATTTAATATCACAACAACAGCATTTGAAGAAGGGGCCATGGTCCCGCTGCGAAACACCTGCGACGGTGATAATACTTCTCCGCACCTCCGCTGGGACGAAGCACCTAAGGGCACGGTAACATTCGCCCTCATCATGGAAGACCCTGATGCACCAGGCGGCACGTTCACTCACTGGATTGTATATAACCTGCCTGCCGACTGTAATGAGCTGGAGGCAATTATGCCCATAGCCAAAAAACTTGACAATGGTGCTATCCAGGGCAAAAACGATTTTGGCAAATACGGATACGGTGGCCCCTGCCCGCCAAAGGGGGAAATACATCGTTACTTTTTCCGGATCTTTGCCCTCAAAAAGAAACTGGCACCGGAATCAGCTAATGACCGTGAGTCATTCTACCGGCAAATTGAAGGAAATGTATTGGAAGATGCTTCTTATATGGGAAAATACAAACATTAAGGTGGAGGTCTGAAGTCAGGAGCCGGAAAACAGAAGCAGGGCGGCACACTGTAAGATTTGTTTTGTCCAACTTCAATGAACGATGTAACTGAATCTGCAAAAGGGTGCAGGTCCGAAGATTTGCACCATACTTAGCCAACTTCAATGAGCAATATGAATGAATCCCTTAAGAAGAAGGGACGCTTCTAAACGCCACAAGTCCGGAGATTTGCGGCAGAGTGAGGCATAAACAGGGTACAAGCGGACGCTTGCACCATTAAAGAGGATTACACCTTCAATGAGAAGGTATGGAATCCGGACAAATTAATTTCTTAACATAACCAAAAATAACCTATAATGGAATTAGAACTTAAAGGAAAAACAGCAATTGTCACAGGTGCCAGCAAAGGGATTGGACGGGCAATTGCTGAAGTGCTGGCAGAAGAAGGCTGTAACCTGGCAATCAATGCACGGCATGAGACGGAACTGATGCAAGCTGCCGGAGCATTAAGGCACTATAGTGTAAAAGTACTGGCTGTGCCCATGGACATGACCAGCGAGGAGTCTGTCAGTGATTTTGTAAAGCAGGTGACAGAAACTTATCCGGCAGTGGATATCCTGGTGAACAATGCCGGTACAATCGGGGAGCCTAAGTCATTCGCAGAACTGTCCACCTATGAATGGCGACAGCTGTTTGATCTGAATCTTTTTTCGGTAGTCACCCTGAGCCGGTTAGTAATGCCCCTGATGAAGCAACAGGGAGGTGGCCGGATTATCAATATCTCTTCGGAGAACGGCGAACAACCCTATGCGGAAATGCCCCATTACAGTGTGAGCAAAGGGGCCTTAAATGCTTTTACCAAGATGCTTTCCAAAGTTGGTGGACCTGATAATATCCTGGTGAATGCTGTCTCACCGGCATTCATCAAAACGCCCCTGGTGGAAGAAATGCTATCGGGTATTGCAAATAGTAAGAATATATCCACAACATTAGCTGAGTCGGCTTTCCTGAAAGAGAACCGCCCGGGGATACAACTTGGCCGTGCCGGTCTTCCGGAAGAAGTTGGTCCGCTGGTGGCTTTTTTGGCTTCTGACAAAGCTTCGTTCATAAACGGATCAGTATTTAGAGTTGATGGCGGATCGGTAATGAGTATATGAAAATATTTTATTTAACGAGAACCTCCAGCCTGAAAGGCCGGGATAGCAAAGCCCGGAGTGAAGTCCGGGTAGTACGTCCAATACCTCCCTCTGCAGCTTCCCTACTATTCGTTTGAAACAGGATGATAGCCATGCGGCAGAGTAAGCCGGATTAATTTAAACAAGAATGACGATAAATGGGTCAATCAACAACTGGTGGTACCGGGAATAATGAATAACCACACGTGCTGAAACTTCCGGCTGCGAACAGTAGTGTTTACCTTCTGCGCCGGAGCGTCAAACCTGTGATCAATGCAATAATAATTGAAGCAAACAGCAGCGAAGAGCCGGCAGTGCCGTACCAGAACCACCGAATCACTATGTCTCCCCACAGATAATTCCATACACTGGCGGTGAGATCGAATCCGTTGGGTGAGAAAAACAGTAGCAAAAGGTCGATCAAAATCGATGGTATAAGCGTTGCAACTCCCAGGAAAAAGATAACTCCGACAATTATTATCTTCAAAATGGCGAATAGTGACCCTATCAGTGAAATCTCACGGAAACTGTCACCCGTTATTTTTCCGCCTGCAAATCCGGCAATGATAATTATAATCGAAAAAATAAATAAAGCTGTGCTGTATTTTTTCATGTCATAGTTGTTTTATTTATAATAATCTCTTCCTTCTGCAGATAAAATAATACCAGAAATTCCTGAACCTGATTTGTTTTTATATTAAATAGCTGTTTTGGAGATGAAAGCAACGTTTTGCATAAATCAGAACAAGTTATGAATAAATGTACAAACTGTGGCTATACCGCAACGGTTTTTCCACAATATTCCTCATAGGGAATTTAAGTTTGAAGCTGAAAGTTTTTAAGTTTAAAAGATGGGGGAAGATAAACCTTTTAATGCTGTTATACATCAGGTAATCCGCCATCAAAATTTTTTTTTTGTAATTTGGTTTCCTTTTTAGGATCAAATAATACCTGCAATGAAAAAATATATTGTATTACTGCTGCTGGCAGCCCTTTTTCAAATCACAGCCGGACAGGAATTTTCTCTGGAGAATGCGTTGTATGATCTCCCTGATGTCATCTTTAAAAAGACAGAAACACCCGCTGGTTTTAAATCAGCCTGGGAGCTATGGGTAAAACAGCCTATCGATCATCATGATCCCTCCAAAGGATATTTTTATCAGAAAGCCTATCTCTCCCATCTGGATAATGAAAAACCCATGGTTATTGTTACGGAAGGCTATGAACAGAACCGGAACACTGTCTATGAGTTAACCCGCTTGCTCCAGGCCAACCAGGTGATTGTGGAACACCGGTATTTCGGGGAGAGTATTCCTGACCCGGAGAATTATAAGTATCTGACACTTGAACAGGAAACAGCTGACCTGCACCATATCAATCTGCTGCTGCATCAGATATACAAAGGAAAATGGATCAGTACGGGCATCAGCAAGGGAGGACAAACTACCATCTATTACCGTTATTTTTACCCTTCCGATGTGACGGTAAGTGTGCCCTATGTTGCTCCTTTTAATCTGAAACTGGAAGAAGACCGCATTTATAACTTTCTGGATACTGTAGGAACCAAAGAATGCCGGAATAAAATCAGGGCCTTTCAGAAACGGATTCTCCGAAACCGGGACAAAGTAATTCCCTTGCTGCAGTGGTACAGCCTGGGTGCTGGATACCATTATACTTACCTGAGTTTTGAGCAGGCATTTGAATATACAGTCCTGGAATATTCATTTTCTTTCTGGCAATGGGGCCACTCCTGTAGTGAGATACCGCCTGCTTCCGCTCCGCTGGAACAGGCAGTAAAACATTTGTTGCAGGTTTCTGATATAGGATTCTTTTCAGATGATCAGATTAAAAAATATGCTTCCCATTATTATCAGGCTGCTACCCAAATGGGGTATTATGGTTACAGGACTGACGATTTTAAAGGTCTGCTGAAAGCCCTTCCTGTTAATCCACATCCGCTGGCTACCTTTGTACCTGATAAAATGAAGGTGCAGTACAGCGATTCACTGGCCCGTAAAGTATACAACTGGGTAGAGACCGAAGGAAATCAGTTCATTTTTATATACGGAGGCAGTGACACCTGGTCGTCAACGGCAGTTCAGCCAACCAGTAGCACAGATGCACTTTGGTTTTTCCTTCCCGGGAAAGGACATGGCGGGGCGCGAATCAGAAATATGAGCGCAGAGAACAGGCAAAAATTGCAGCATAAGTTATCACAATGGCTGAATCTTACAATTGATGAAACCGATTTTGTTAACCGCTATCTTCAGTATTAAAAAAATGCAATATTCAATACTTCTTTTATTAAGGATACAGCATCATTTGCTTGTAAAAGAATACTGCAGATATTATCTGAAGAAGGGGGTTAAAAACATGAAACCGACAGATCTTTTATAAACCATACAAAAAATAATTATGATAACCCCCAGACAAAAAGACTGACCAAAAAGGACACCATCAACACTTCATTCGGGAGGTGTTGCGTTGACCATGACTTATAATTCCTTTTGGTCAGTCTCATCAGGTTAATGCATTATGAGTATTTAGCCGATAAAAAAACCAAATATTGAGTATGTTCAGCATTTCTGATGAAAATTAAATCCTTTACCCTTCATCAGTGGGTGCATTCTCCATTACATTCTTAAGTTTCATAATATCTTCCCGGATCTCTTCTTCAAAAACAGGATTGAGTATCTCTGAGAGCTTAACACCAAGCGATCCTGCCCTCGGTTCATAGGCTATCAGCACATTCACCCTGGTAAGGTTGGTGCCTGCATGCTCAAATTCCACCTTTCCTGCATTAACAATTTCACTCTCCGGGAGTGAATTCCAGGAGATACGCCAATCCTCTGCTTCAAAGACAATCTCAGCATCCCATGAAACCGGAATACCTCCCAGCTCAGCCTCCCAATGGGTTGTCTCTCCATCAGTATATTCAACTTTTTTAATATGTTTCATAATCCTGGGAAGGTTACTGAGTCTTCTCCAGAACTGGTATACCTTATCACGGTCCTGATTAATGAGTACAGTTTGCCTGACAAACACATGCCGGCCGGTTGCTCTGCCAAGCCGGTAAAAAGGATTAATCCCTGTAGCACCGAAAAGAGTAAGAGCTCCTCCTGCCATAATATTCAGGAATCCACCAAATCCGCCGCGCTTCATGCCAATCAGTGACATTACCGAACCTGCACCAATAGCAAATGTGCGTTCATAAATATCAAGCTCTTCTTCAGTACGTAACTTATGAAGATAATCCACAGAATCACTTAATGGTCTCATAATTATGTTGTTTAAGTTTTCGTATACAATCTAATTGATTAACAACAGACTGAAACAGATGTTCACTGGGAATTCGGCTTTGTGAGAGCACAAATTAAGTGCCTCTGTATCATGTTAAAAAATCGCTGAATCCTTTCCATTCTCCTGCAGTACGGTATGGATCAAAACGGGCAAATAATTCTTCCCTGAACCAGTTTTGTTCTCTGGCTTTTTTAATGGCTGTAAGATGCTCAGGTGATTTATAGGCATAACTTTTCATGGCCTTCTCATTTTCCCAGATACTAAAGGTAGCCATCTGTATCAGTGGCCACTCTCCTATTCCTGCTGAGAATATAAGTCCGGGTGACTGAACAACACGCCTGCTTGCTGCCGGAACATGCCGCCAGAAATTAAATAATGCAGGAAACCGGATCGTTGCGCGTGTAATTACAGCTATAGGGCTTTCATTGTTCCCAATATTCCCTTCAAAAGGATTTACATCTCCCCAGCTACCTTTGGACTGCAGGGGCTTCATATAAACGGTCCGGATTTCGGATGCTTTTTCATTATATTCTTGAAAAAGTTTAGCATGTGCAAAGAAATTGTCAGCGTAATTTTCATTTTCCCATACAGCCAGTAAAGCGAAAATCTTAAACTCAGGAATGAACCAGAAACCATTCCCCGACCCGGTGCCCAGTAACCTGAACCAGGTGAGTCCTTCTGTCCTTTTCAGGCCGGGACGCGCTAACTGCATCATTTTAGTTGCCCAGTAACGATTTGATGCTGTTTGGAAGCGGAAAAAGGTAATAGTGGTAATTGCATTCATTTATACTTTTCTCGTTTTCGTGATGCAGTAGATTGAATTATAGAAAATTTCTTAGCTTTTATAAATTTGATTTTCAAACCTATGCTGAAAAACTAATTATGGTTATTGAACAAAATACTACCCGCTTTAGTTGAATACATGTTAAAAACAACAGTAAGAAAATTGGAGTCAGGTAGCCCGGAAAATTTTTAATAAAAAAGAAAATTAATCTTATTCCGAATTAAATATCTTTTTATGTTTATAACATTTTGGAAGCGAATGAAAAGAGAATATAAAGCGGACTTTAAGAAGGCAGGTCTAACCTTATATAGTACGATATTAATGCCTTATTCATTTTTATAAGAAAAAAGAAATATCTATCTTTAGATACTAAAAGCTAAAAAAAACCTAAAGTCGACCTATATGAAGGAATTTTTTAATGCCATCCGGCATTTTTTTGAACAGCAATTCATCTCCTCATCCGGAGAGGCCTACGACATTAATAATCTAATTATACAATACCTTATCTTAGCGGTCGTAATATTTGCCATTGTAGCTTTCATGGTAATCGTCGGGGGCCTCAAATACCATTCAAAGAAAAAACAGGGAGAGCCGGAACAGGTATCCGGTCATAAAACGCTGGAAATTACATGGACAGTGCTTCCGCTTATTGCCGTAACTGTTTTCTTTTTCCTTACACTCAAGGTAATGAAAAAGATCAACCGTCCGTTTAAAAAGGATCAGAAACCGGACATTGAGATTATTGCCCATCAGTTCTGGTGGGACATGCGGTATCCCAAATATGGTGTAATCACGGCCAACGAGTTGCATATTCCGGCAGGTGAGAAACTGCTGATGCGTATTCAGTCAGCAGATGTTATTCACAGCTGGTGGGTGCCTGACCTGGGAAGAAAAACAGATGCCGTGCCCGGACGCATCAATCACAGCTGGATAAATGCTGACAAGCCAGGCGTTTATGAGGGCACATGCAGTGAATACTGCGGAGCCGAACATGCCTGGATGCGAATCAAGGTAATTGCCCAGAGCCAGGAAGATTTTGATAACTGGATCAAACATCAACAGCTGGTACCTCCTACCCCCACAGATAGTATAGCCATAGCCGGAGCCAAAATGTTTCAGAGTATGACCTGCGCCAACTGTCATGCTATTGCAGGCACCCCGGCAAACTCTCATATCGGGCCCGACCTTACTCATGTCGGATCACGCATCACCCTGTTAAGTGGTATGCTGACCAATAATACCGAAAATATGAAGCGTTGGCTCACCAATCCGCAAAAAGTAAAAGAAGGCGCACATATGCCCAATTTCATGTTAACCAAAGACCAAGTAAACGCTCTTTCAACATACCTGGAGGACCTAAAATGAACCTAAGAATTCACATTCCTGAATCCACTGAACCCTTACCAAGTATAAGAACCGGAAACGGTTTGCTGCAATGGATCTCTTCGGTAGACCATAAGCAGATCGGTATCATGTATCTCTGGACAGCCATGATATTTTTTGTCATCGGCTTCGTCGAAGCCATGATGATGCGTATACAGCTGGCTAGACCCGAAAACAGCTTCCTGTCACCCGAAGCCTATAACCAGATCTTCTCTATGCATGGCACAACCATGATCTTCCTGGTGTTGACACCAATAGCCATTGGGTTTGCTACCTATTTTATACCTCTGATGATCGGAGCCAATGAAATGGCTTTCCCCCGTCTGAATGCTTTTAGCTTCTGGATCTTCCTGCTGGGAGGTATTATTTTGTACTTTTCCTATTTTGCAGGAGGTGCCCCCAATGTAGGTTGGTTCAGCTATGCCCCCTTAAGTGAAAAATACTACAATTTTACGCCGGGGGTCGATTACTGGGCCCTGAGTATTCTGCTGATGGGGATCGGGACCATCGGGGCCGCACTGAACTTTATTGTCACCACGCTTACCATGCGTGCTAAAGGAATGGCCATCACTCAGCTACCTTTGTTTGTCTGGATGATCTTTGTAAATGCATTTCTTATCCTATCAGCTTTCCCCGTCCTGAATGCCGGCCTGGTAATGATTTTGCTTGACCGTCAGCTTGATGCTCATTTTTTCACCACCTCAACCGGCGGATCAGCCATCCTTTGGCAACACGTATTTTGGGTTTTCGGACATCCGGAAGTTTATATCCTTGCATTGCCTGCATTTGGAATTGTATCGGAAGTTATTCCTGTTTTCTCCCGTAAACCTATCTTTGGATATGAATTTATTGCGGCCTCTTCTGTAGCCATCGTATTGCTCTCCTTTGGGGTATGGGCCCATCACATGTTTGCAGTTGGCCTGGGTACTACATTCGGAGCCTTTTTTGCTGCCACCAGTATGCTTATCGCTGTACCAACCGGTGTGAAGATATTCAACTGGGCAGCCACGATGTGGGGCGGGTCAGTGCACTTTAAGACCGCTATGTTGTTCGCGCTCGCCCTGCTTATCGATTTTACCATTGGCGGACTTGAAGGAGTTGGCTTTGCCATAGTACCGGTCGACTGGAGACTGACAGACACCTACTTCGTAGTTGCTCATATTCATTATGTATTTATCGGGGCAGCACTCACCGGTGGATTTGCCGGAGCATATTACTGGTTCCCGAAAATAACCGGCCGCATGCTTTCTGAAAAGTTAGGTAAATGGCATTTCTGGATTTTCTTTATCGGTTTTAACTGTACTTTCTTCGTGTTCCATTTTCTCGGAATGCTGGGGATGCCCCGCAGGGTGTTTACTTATCCTGATCTGCCTTACCTGGGCTCACTTAATATGTTCTCTACCATCAGTTCCTTTGTATTCGGTATCTCATTCCTGTTGTTTTTCATTAACGTATTCTGGAGTCTCAAACATGGAAAGAAAGCCGGGGACAACCCCTGGCAGGCATTTACCATGGAATGGCTGACTAAATCACCCCCACAACCTAAGAGTTACGAGAAAATACCGCTTGTAAGAAGCAGAAGACCTGTATGGGATATTGATCACCCGGAAGACCCTGACTGGAAAAGAAATCTAAAACCTAAATCAGCTGACCATGACCAAGAATAAAATGATGATGTACTTTTTTGTCGCCTCAGAAGCCTTTTTCTTTCTGGCTCTGATCATTGCTTACGTGTATTACAGTCATCCCGGCGGCAAACTTTCTGATACAGCTCGTTTCCTTGATGTAAAGAAAACAGCAATCTTTACCGTATTTCTGCTGTCCAGTAGTGTGACAATCAATGTGGCTGATACACGGCTTAAGAAAGGTAATCATAAAGGTATGGTCGGCTGGATGATAGCAACAATTGTACTTGGATTGGTTTTTCTTGTCGGACAAAGTCTGGAGTATGCTCATCTTTTTGAGATTGACATAACCATTGATAAAAACGTATTTGGTTCAGCCTTTTTTACCCTTACCGGGTTTCACGGGCTGCATGTTCTGATAGGCCTGATTGTATTGTCTGTCATTGCCTATCTCATTTATAAAGACAAATTCAACAAATTAGGAACCTCCGCACTGGAATCTGCTTCCATTTACTGGCATTTTGTTGATGCAGTCTGGATTGTTGTATTTAGTGTGGTATATATAGGATCAATCATATGACAACACTTGATATTCTTACATCGTACTGGCACATTAACCTGCCAGCCCTTATCATTGCCCTGCTCTTTACCCTTTGGCACTGGTACGGAAACGGTTATAAATTTACCCGCAACAGCCGTGTTTTCTTTGCAGGAATATTGTTGCTCCTGCTGGTAACTTTGTCACCCCTGGATTTTCTTGGTCATCATTACCTGTTTTCAGCGCACATGACAGAGCATATCATGTTACTGTTAATAATTCCGCCCCTGTTACTGGCCGGCACCGATCCCGGATATTTAAAACGGCTGATCAGTAAAAGCTTTTTCAGAAAAACCGGGAAAGTACTTTTTCATCCTGTAACCGCATGGGTATTGGGTGTTGGTTCCATGTATATCTGGCATATTCCTTCACTGTACATGGCCATGAAGCAATCACAGGCAATTATGGTACTGCAGATGGTATCCTTGCTGCTTATCGGGCTTGTATTCATCTGGCCTGTGTTTTCGCCTGTGGAATGGATGAAGCTTCATCCGCTTGAGCGTGCTTTATACCTTTTTAGTGCCTGTGTGGGTTGTACTGTACTTGGTATTTTTATTGCTTTTACGCCTGTGGATGTATATACCACTATGCACATGGCTCAAAACGCAGCTGTAGAAGGACTGATTGTGAACAACTGGGGTATCACACCCACCATCGACCAGCAAATGGGTGGACTGATTATGTGGGTACCTGCCTGTTTTGTATATGTTGCCAATATTCTGATCACACTGGCAAAATGGTACAAAACTCCTGAAGCAGAATTTCAAAAATATAACAGCTAACTATTAAAAAACAAAATAATGAACCTGGAAGAATTAAAAAAACAGGAAGAGGAATATCCACTGAGTGATCCGGCTCCCGACAAGATCCCTGAACTTACATTCTGGCCCTTTATCCTGGCCTTTGGTGTGTTGTTTTTCTTTTGGGGACTAATAACCTCACTGATCATTACCGGAGTAGGTGCCGTAATTATTATCATCGCCATCAGCGGCTGGATACAGGACCTGAGTCATGAACATAAATAAAACCGGCTATGGAAGAAATGAAGGAGACACGAAGAAATTTTATTGTTAAATTACTTATGGGCGGCAGCGCTTTTGCCGGTCTGCTTGTATCAATTCCGGTTATCGGTGCACTTATCGAGCCGATACTAAGGAAAAAGAATGAGGTATGGCGGGTTATTGCAGCTGTAGATGATTTTAAGGTTGGAGAGACCCGGCTTGTTAAATTTGAGAATGCCGATCCATTGCCATGGTCTGGTGTTACATCAGAAACAGCAGCCTGGTTAAGGAGATCCTCAGATAATGAATTTATCGCCTTTTCGGTAAATTGTACGCACCTGGGTTGTCCCGTGAGGTATATTGCTGACGCAGGATTGTTCCTTTGCCCGTGCCACGGTGGCGTATATAACAACGACGGTTCACTGGCTGCCGGTCCTCCACCCCTGCCCTTACCTCGTTATAAAGCAAGGATCCATAACAATAAGGTAGAAATACTAACTAGTCCAATACCAATCACTACATTAGGAGAAGAAACCACATGAAGAAACTCAGACAACTCTGGCAATGGATTGATGACAGGTCCGGAATAACTGAATTAATCAATCCGCTGGCAAAGCATCCGGTTCCATCAGGTGCAAAATGGGCTTACGTTTTCGGTAGTGCTACACTTTTCTGCCTGATTCTTCAGGTCGTGACAGGAATCGCGCTGGCTTTTTTGTATCAGCCTACTTCCGACGCTGCCTATGATTCACTCAAAAATATCAATGACGTGGTTCCCCTTGGGCATATTCTGAGAGGTATCCATTACTGGGGTGCTTCGGCCATGATATTGCTTGTAGGCATACATATGATAAGAGTTTATATCACCGCTTCCTTTAAATATCCAAGGGAAATGAGCTGGATATCCGGTGTGATCCTGCTGCTACTCACCGTTATGATGGGATTTACAGGCCAGTTGTTGCGCTGGGACAGTAATGGAGTATGGTCGGCGATTGTTGGAGCACAGCAGGCTGGTCGTGTTCCGTTAATCGGGACCTGGGCAGCCCATTTTCTCATTGGAGGCGACACCATCGGCGGTGCGTCCCTGAACAGGTTCTTTGCACTGCATGTGTTCCTGGTTCCTGCCATTCTCTTCGGATTACTGGGCCTTCACCTGGTACTGGTAATCAGGAACGGAATCTCGGAACCTCCTAAGGCAGGCAGACCTGTTGACCCCAAAACATACCGGAAATGGTATCAGGATATGCTGCACAGGGATGGAGTGCCTTTCTGGCCCAATGCTGCCTGGCGGGATATGGCTTTCGGTTTCCTGGTTGTGGTAGCAATATTAGTACTGGCTGTTGTAGTCGGTGCCCCTGAAATCGGTGCACCTCCCAACCCTTCAGATATCCATTCCAATCCAAGACCCGACTGGTACCTGTTATGGATCTTCGCACTTTTTGCCCTTATGCCGCCTCAGATTGAATCCGTTATAATGGCATTTGGCCCGCCGCTTGTCGGACTCATCCTGATTTTGCTTCCTATCATGGCCGGCAAAGGAGAGCGGAGTCCCCTCCGCAGGCCCTGGGCAATTGGTATCGTTGTGTTTATTGTAATGGTAGTCGCCGTCTTTTGGTATGAAGGAACTAAATCACCATGGTCCCCTGACTTTCAGGCAAAAGAACTGCCAAAGGAAGTTGTGGGGGAAGTCAGCCAGGAAGCCATGGAAGGATCTCAACTATTCTTCGATAAAGGATGCCTATACTGCCACACCATTGCAGGACACGGTGGTAAAAGAGGTCCGGAACTCACCCATGTGGGTGCCCGGCTTAATGATGAACAGCTAACACTCAAAATTGTAAACGGCGGTGGTAATATGCCGGCATACGGATCATCTCTCAACGAAAAGGAACTGAGGGCGCTGATTAGCTTCCTTAAAACAAGAAATTAGAAAACATCAATAATAATCCCTACTTACCTGCAACAAAGTGGAAATGCGGTCCAAATCTTTCAAAAGCAGCTCTGTCAAGAGACTCGCGGTGATCGGGGTGTGCAACCGAAATGATCT
Organism: uncultured Bacteroidales bacterium; assembly: GCA_963783315.1. Classification (GTDB taxonomy): domain Bacteria; phylum Bacteroidota; class Bacteroidia; order Bacteroidales; family DASQZP01; genus DASQZP01. The sequence continues at coordinate 73,225 of CAWAMZ010000036.1, read as the reverse complement.
GTTTGGCCCTCTCCTGCATGGGTTTTCCATACAGGTTAACTGCCCCGTACTCGGTTACCAGCCAGTGAATATTGGCACGGGTAGTTACCACTCCCGATCCCTCCAGCAGTGTAGGTGTAATTTTGGAAACTCCTTTTGCAGTTATACTCGGCATGGCAATAATTGGTTTGCCTCCTTCGGAGTAACCCGCACCTCTGATAAAATCGATCTGACCACCAACACCTGAATAATGTGTCTGCCCGATTGAATCGGCACAAACCTGTCCGGTAAGATCAACCGCCATTGCTGAATTGATGGCAGTTACCTTGTGATTTTTCCTGACCACCGGAACTGAGTTTGTATGTGCCACATCCATCATAGCAACCAGTGGATTATCGTCAATAAAATCATACAGGGCTTCAGATCCCATAAGGAAAGAAGCAACAATACGGCCCTTGTCAATCTGCTTTCTTTTACCGGTTACTACTCCTTTTTCAATGAGCGGAAGCAATCCGTCAGAGAACATTTCTGTATGTACACCAAGGTCTTTATGATTGCCCAGCTCAGCAAGCACCGCATTGGGTATGCCTCCGATACCCATTTGAATGCAGGCTCCGTCTTCAACAAGCTGTGCAACATTATATCCAATCGCCTTTTCGATTTCCGAAACAGGCGGATTTTCATGGGAGACAAGCGGGGTATGATGTTCCACAAAATAATCAATCTCCTTGATACTGATCTGGGCATCTCCCCAGGTGCGCGGCACATATTTATTTATCTGTGCTATAACCACATCAGCATTTTCGATAGCTGCAAGAGTAGCATCAACCGAAGTACCCAGACTTACAAACCCATGACGGTCGGGAGGTGATACCTGCACCATCGCAACATTTACCTTCAGGTATCCCTGCCGGATAAGTTTTTGTGTTTCACATAAAAATACCGGAATATAATCGGCATAGCCAGCCTGTGTTTGTTTGCGCACATTGGCCCCCACGAAAAATGATTCAAGCTGAAAGATTCCTTCAAATTCCGGAGCAGCATAAGGTGCAGGACCTTCAGTATGGATGTGCTGAATGGTTACATTACTCAGTTCCCCGTTTCGTCCCCTGGCAACCATTGCCTCAATGAGATGGTGAGGTGTCACCGCCACACTACTCAGATGCACACGATCACCTGATTTTATTGCTTTTACAGCCTCTTCTGCCCTTACTGTCTTATACGTCATGGTTGTAATGTTTAAATTGAAATTGCAAAAATATCCTGTTGTTATAAATTTCACAAAAATAATACTTTTTCTAAAGTCTCTGTTATCAAGGTAATCTATAAATATTTACAAGGACTAAGGCTTATCCTCTTTCACTCTTACTTTCAATCATTTAAGTTGTTGATTATTTTACAGCCTTTTCAATTTCTTCTCTTACTCCAAACAATTAGACCAATACGACGTATACGTTGTTTATAAAGCATTAACAGGTAAAAAGCTTCACAAAAACAAAAAAATAACCAAAACGACACAATTAAACCCCTTTTTTACCAAAAAAAATTTACCTTTGCGCAACAAACAAAAAATGAACCAGAAAAATGGATGATTATCATCAGGCGAACTTAGTAATAAACTGTTCCATCTGAGGCATCCCTGTCAGGAGCCTCCGGAAGGAACTTAATTGATGGAGGCTCATAAAATGATTTCTTACTGGCAGATTATTCCCAACGGTTTACTTCCAATTCAGACCTACAAAAAAGAATGCGTTGTAAATGTTGTCGCACCTACACCAAGTGAGGTAGAAGTACTAATTTCAACATTTAACATTCCCTCAGATATTATTTCTGATATTCAGGACGTTGATGAACGTTCCAGGATGGAGGTCGAGGAAGACATGCTGATTCTTATTTTACGTATTCCTTTACACACTCCTTCCAACGGGGTTCCTTTCACAACCATACCGCTGGGTATTATTGTTTCCGGCGAGAATATCCTGGTTATCTGTCAGCGTGAAAACAGTGTAATTTCAGAATTTTTTGGCCTGCGCCATCGTAAAAATTTCAATTTTGAAAACAAAGTGGATTTTATTCTGAGTATTTTTCTGCAGACTACCAATATTTACCACCGGTACCTGAAACAGATCAATCATCAGACAAACCTGGTAGAACACGACCTGGAACAATCCACCAAGAATGAAGAATTGCAGAAGCTGTTGAAGCTTGAGAAATGTCTCGTATTTTTCACTACTTCTCTGCGATCAAATGAATTTTTACTGGCTAAGTTGCGTTCTTCCCGTTTTGTGCAGAGCAACAGTTACTCAGAAGACCTGCTTGAAGATGTGGTGATTGAAAATAAACAGGCTATCGAGATGGCTCATATTTACAGCGACATTCAAAGCGGAATGATGGATGCATTTGCTTCAGTTATTTCCAACAATCTGAACATTGTAATGAAACAGCTTACCATTGTTACCATTATCCTTGCCATCCCAACCATGATCGCCAGTTTTTTCGGAATGAATGTGCCCAATTCATTTGAAGCAGCCACCTATGCTTTCCCCGCTATTCTGGGATTATCAGTGATTCTTGCAATTATCGGGGTACTGTTTCTGCGACGGAGAAAATGGATGTAATAATTTTATTTGTCAGCTTTTTGATTTGACCGAAAAGAGATCAGTATACCACTGATGATGATCAGAGCCATCCCGGCAATACTTATAATGCCGGGCCAGGCATCCCCCAGCAAGGTGCCAATGATAATTGAAAAGGGAATGGTGACGTATCCCACAGCCGCCACAATACCGGCACTTTCTTCAGCATAGGCCCTGGTAACAGAGAGTTGTCCGAGCAGCGCGGTAACACCAACCATAATTGCCCAGATCCATTGACTGCCAACAGGAAATTTAAATGTCGAAAACAAATAATCCATCCCGTGTATACCGCTAACCTCTCCGACTATGATGGATATAACAGGAAGCATAATGCCTGCCACCATGAAGGAAAGGACGATTGACCTTGCATCGTAGTATTTGCGCAATTCCCTTACTGAAGTATAGGCTGCGCCTGCAGCTATTCCATTGAACAGTCCCAGCATGCTGCTCTTTAAATCGAGTCCGCCGGAGGGTTGAAAGACAAGCAGAATGCCGGCAAAACCAACGAAAATAGAGATCCAGCCACGCAGGCTGAGTTTCTCGTGAAGGAAAAACAATGAAAATACAGCAACAAAAATAGGTGATGTTTGCAAAAAGGTAATAGATACTCCAAGGCCAATGTTTGACATATTATAAAACAAGGCATAGAGAGCAAGCGTTCCGGCAAGCCCCCTGAATATCAAAAGAAGAGGCCGGCCTCGCTTGTTTTTCAGCGGCCGGCGCATCATAGAAAGTAAAATGAACAATGTCCCGAAAATATTCCGGAAGAAAACAATCTGGATTGAATCAAGATTTTTGCTGAGTACCTTAACGCACGCACCCATGATGGCAAAAAAAAATGATGCAATGATCATAAAAATAATACCCTTATTGGCTGTGAAGATCTTTGCAGCCCTGTTCATCCTTTTTGTCACAATTCAACATTTTGACGCAAATGTAAAAATTATTACGCTGATTCCAGTCTTTCCGACCTCATTGAATCAGATGAATTAAGCACCAGCAACCGGTTACGATAATTTAATAATGTAAACAACAAAAGCTGATGTTTAACCGGCCTATCCCAGTTCAGCAATTTTCCAGCATAGTAAGCAGGTTAAGTGCCTCTTCCCGGCTGGTTCCGCAAACAATAGGTTCTGCCATGAATTTGCTGCAGACGGGAGGCCTTTCAGGTTTTCCGAACAAATCGCATTTCAAATCGGATGTAAGATGAATGCACTTTACCCCCGCCGGCTTCCCTTTGGGCATGCCTGGAATTGGTGAAGAAATTGAAGGCGCTATACAACAGGCGCCGCAGTTTGGACGACAATCCATTTTTTTATGACAAAAATAAATATATCCATGGTCAAACCCAAATAATACTTACTAACCTTCAATCATTTACGATAGGTTTATACAAATACCATCCCTCGTCAAAAGCGATCAGTGTAACAGGTTGAAAAACTTTAACAGTGAACAACCTGCTGTAATACAGAATATCTACAATAATTGCCTAATAACAAAAAACCTTTATAATTATCAGCTGTTTTTTCTTTGCAAAAAGTGTATGATTGAAAACAAAAAATCTTACAGGTACGTTATTTCTGCTTTTTGCGGGTTTCTTTTCAACCTCTTAATGATAAGATAAATATTTTTGCTGTTTTTTGTAGGAACACTACCTTAAAAATTACTAAATTTATTAAAATTTTAAAATCAAAGTAAACTAACTAACCATGAAAGGAAAATTACATTTTCATCTTGCGGGCATACTGACTGCGCTTATATTTTTAATCAGTTGTCAGCAACCCGGAGGAAGTAATATGAATACATCAACTACTATTGATACACGTGTCGATTCTGTTTTGCAGCTGATGACGCTTGAAGAAAAAATCGGACAATTAAATCAGATTACCGGTCTTGGAGAACTAACCGGCCCTCTGCAAGAAGCAAACAGCAGTCAGGACCTTGTCAAAGAAGGCAAAGTTGGTTCCATGCTCAATGTAACCGGTTCGCGCTATACGCGTGAAATGCAGCGTATTGCTGTAGAAGAAAGCCGACTGGGTATTCCATTGGTGTTTGGTTATGATGTCATTCACGGATATCGCACCATTTTTCCTGTCCCATTGGGAGAGGCATCCAGCTGGGACCTGGAAGCAATACAGAAGAGTGCCCGTGTAGCTGCTACTGAAGCAGCTTCAGCCGGTCAGCACTGGACATTTGCCCCGATGGTGGACATTGCCCGTGACCCGCGCTGGGGAAGAATCATGGAAGGCTCCGGAGAAGATCCTTACCTGGGTTCCCGCATTGCAGAAGCCCGCGTCAAAGGATTCCAGGATGATAATCTGGAAGCAATCAATACAGTTGCTGCCTGTATCAAGCATTATGCCGCCTATGGTGCAGCCATTGGCGGAAGAGATTACAATACCGTGGACATGTCAGATGTCATGCTCCACCAGGTTTACCTGCCTCCCTATAAAGCCGCCGTTGATGCTGGGGCTGCCACCCTCATGAGCTCTTTCAATGATTTCAACGGTGTACCCGCATCCGGAAATAAATACCTGTTGCATGATATTCTGAGAAGTGACTGGAATTTTAAGGGAATGGTTGTTTCCGACTGGGCATCAATCAGCGAAATGATCACTCATGGATTTGTGGCTGACAAGTATCATGCTGGTTATGAATCATTCACTGCTGGTGTGGATATGGACATGCAGGGCAATGTATACATCACCCAGATGGAAAAATTAATTGAAGACGGAAAAATTTCAGAGGAACAACTGAACGATGCAGTTAAACGTGTACTGCAGCTTAAATTCAAACTGGGCTTGTTCGATGATCCTTACAAATATTGTGATGAACAAAGGGAAAAGGCTGAACTGCTTTCTGCATCCAATCGTGAAGCAGCCCGGGATGTAGCCAGAAAATCGATGGTATTGCTAAAAAATAAATCTGAAGTGTTGCCTTTAAATGGTAACATAAAAAGTATTGCACTCATTGGCCCGCTTGCTGATGATAAGGACAATCTGATCGGTACCTGGTCGGCTCACGGTGTAGGCAGTGAATCGGTTTCACTGTTCGATGGACTGAAAGAAGCTTTACCCGGTGTCGCTATTAATTATATTAAGGGATGCGAGATCATTGATGACGATGCTTCCGGTATCCCTGCAGCTGTGAATACCGCCGACAGATCCGATCTGATTATTCTGGCTGTTGGTGAAAGTGCAATGATGACCGGTGAAGCCCTCAGTCGCGCTCATATTGACCTTCCGGGTGTTCAAACCAAATTGTTTGAGGCATTGAAAAAAACCGGAAAGAAAATAGTGGTTGTCCTGTTCAACGGCCGACCACTTGCCATACCAGAGATAGCTGAGAATGCCGATGCTGTGCTTGAAGCCTGGTGGCCCGGAACAGAAGGAGGCCATGCAATCGCTGATATTCTGACAGGAAAATACAACCCCTCAGGAAAACTCCCTGTTACTTTTCCCTATACTACCGGCCAGATCCCCATTTATTACAACCATAAAAATACAGGACGACCCGGCGTCACTACAGTGAGATATACTTCCAAATACATCGATGCTCCTATAAAACCGCTGTATCCTTTCGGATATGGCCTTAGTTACAGTAGCTTTGAATACTCAGCCATCTCTCTGAACAAGGATACAATCACTGGTGATGAAGCCCTGGAGGTAACTGTGGAAGTTACCAATACGGGTAAAGTAACAGGCACTGAAACCGTTCAGTTGTATATCCGCGATCTGGTTGCATCAATTACACAACCGGTTAAAGAGCTAAAAGGTTTTACCCGTGTCACCCTTGATCCGGGAGCCAAAGAAACAGTCAGCTTCAAGCTGAACAAAAATGATCTTGTATTTTACAAAGATGGAAAATGGATTACTGAACCCGGTGAATTCAATGTCTTTGTCGGAACAAATTCAGACCAGGTAAAAAATGAAACGTTTTATCTGAAATAGTCTGATGCACAATTAAAAAGTTTGTAAACAAGTGAGCCGTACAACAAAACTACGGCTCACATTTAACATTTTAATTCTCAATGAAACAGCATCACAGAAGAACCTCCCGAAAGATGGCAATGAAAAGGTAACCTTCCCTCCCAATTGTCCTCACTGTCATTGCCATCTTTTTTTATTTATCACAAATAACGCTCAACATTTTCTTCAAAGCCTTCCCTTTTACAGGATGCATTCCAGCAATAACTGCAACACCATATTTTCAGGCTAAACCTTTCTCTTTACTTGTTGTTTACCATAAAATCCGGTTTAACCAGATTTATAACAACGAAAAAGGAATCAAAATGAAAACAATTTATCATAAAGCTTCTTCCAGGGGTCATGCCAATCATGGATGGCTGGACACCTGGCATACCTTCAGTTTTGCCGACTATTATGATCCGAAGCGAATCCAGTTTGGCGCACTTCGTGTACTGAATGACGATACAGTAGCCCCCGGGATGGGATTTGGCCTGCATCCGCATGAGAATATGGAGATTATTTCCATTCCATTGTCAGGGGATCTGGAACACAAAGACAGTATGGGTAATACACAGATTATCAGACAGGGCGATGTTCAGGTAATGAGCGCCGGATCAGGTATTTATCACAGTGAAAAGAATAAAAACCGGGATCAGGAAGTAAAATTTCTTCAGATATGGATTATTCCCAATAAGCAGAATGTTGAACCGCGTTACGACCAGGTCACACTCGACAAAACCTCTTTAAACCAGTGGCAGCAGATTGTATCACCAATTCCTGACGATTCCGGAGTCTGGATCTATCAGGATGCCTGGTTCAGTCTGCTTGAAGCCAAAAAGGATACCTCGGTTGATTACGCTTTAAATAAAGAAAAGAACGGGGTTTATATTTTTCTGTTGGAAGGCAGTATATCTGTTGACTCACAACAGATGGAAAAACGCGATGGAATTGGAATTTGGGACACATCCCAAATTAATAATATTGAAATCCGCCAGGATTCCAGACTGTTGTTAATGGAAGTCCCGCTTGATATCTGATGTTTTCATTCTTATTCTGTTAAGATAATTATTAAAAAGAACTATGGCAAAAGCAAAAGAGATACGAATGAACAGGTCGATGCACCCACTAATTGTTAAACGATGGAGCCCCCGTTCATTTACAGATGAAAAAATAAGTAAAGAAGACCTGGAAACAATATTTTTAGCAGCATCGTGGGCGCCAAGCAGTATGAACGAACAGCCATGGCGTTACCTGTATGCACATCGTGATGATGAAAACTTCAATAAGTTTGTAGCCTGCCTGAACCCTACCAACCAGGAGTGGGCAAAAAATGCAGCAGTATTGATTATCAGCATGGCCGAAAAGTATATTGCCCGTAATGGCAAGCCCAATCGTCATTATATGCACGACACCGGCTCGGCTAACATTTCCCTTATTCTGCAGGCACTCCATCTGGGTATTCATGGGCACATGATGGGCGGTTTCGATATGGAAAAGACCATTGAGACTTTCAGTATCCCGGAATCTCTGGAACCCGTTTGTTTCATAGCCCTAGGTTACCTTGACAGCCCTGAAAAACTCAGTGAATCCTTACGGATACGCGAAATGGCCCAACGAAAAAGAAAACCACTGCCTGAACTGGTTTTTAAAAATAAATTACCCTGACCCTTTTGCTCTTTCAATACAGGAAGAAAACCCACTGCAGATGCCGGTAAACAGCACGGAAGTAAAATTTATGGGAGTTGATTTCGGAGCCCGCAAGGCCGGAACTACTGCTGTAGCATTTCTGAAAGATAAGAAGCTTCATGTATCCTCAGTGAAAAAGAACGAAGATGCTGATAAATGGTTGAGAAACCAGATTGACGCGTACTGTCCGCAATATATTTTTATTGATGCACCTCTGAGTTTACCAATGATTTATACCAAGAAAATTTCTGATCCAGACTATTTCTACAGACTGGCAGACAGGGAAACGAAAGCCATGTCGCCCATGTTTCTGGGCGGATTGACCGCCAGAGCGATTAAACTGAGGGATGAATACCTGGGTAAAAAGATTGAATTTCTGGAGACCTATCCAAAGAAAGTCTCGGAAATCCTGATGGAAGCTTATCATCTTAAATACAAAGAAAAAGAAAACATGACCGGCTATCTGATAAAGCTGGAAGAAACGTGCGGCTTTCCTTTTGCTGATGAGCCCACAAACTGGCACGAAGCAGATGCAGTGCTTGCCTGGCTGGGCGGAAAACGTTACCTCAACGGTACAGCAATACAATCCGGTAATCCGGCAGAGGGTACCATTATTTTTTGAATTAACAGGTTAGAAAAATCATTTAGTGAAATATACCATCCTGATCAGGTTTCCTGGTCAAAATATAAGCGGTAGTAATGTTTGCCGGTCGTATCATCAAATCCTTTCTCAATATTTTCCCGATTGCCGTGCACATAAATATGAAAATTCTTATCCAGCTTAATTACGCTTTTCAAAAACCTTGCATTTTTTTTAGCCGCGGCTCCGGAGATCTCAAAATCATCGGCAATATGAAAATCCTGCTCCGATTCGAACTCTTCCTTGTAACTTTTAAATGATTCAATTACCTCAGGCTGCTTAATTACCTCGCTTGTAAAGGCATCCAGATTGAATTTTTCATTCTCCTTGAGGAAGGTGGCAGATTTATTCAGCATATCAGCCTGATCCACCTTGTTCACATCAAATTCCCCTGGGAGCTTTTCCTTCACAAATTGTTTGCAAAGCTGCATCACGTTATTTGTATGAAAAAATTCATCCTGTCGCTGCACTATATGCAGAAAATCATCCTTCCAGAAATGAGCTTCACTCCCTTTGCTCAGGTTATCAACCACCGCAACAAGATAACCTTTTTCCTTCTCAGTATTAAAGATCAAACATCCTTTATCGAGCTTGTTTATGTTGATCCCGTCATCATGATTGATCTCAAAATTATCATCACGGGCATATACTTTCAGGTAAGTTTCATGAGATTCTGATTTGAAAAGGCCCACTGCATCAACCAGTTCACCATCCACCACACAGTCGCTGAAATAAACTACATAAAATTCGCCGCGTCTTATTTTCGGATGTTCCGAATGCTCGTACAAATGTTTGGCCAGGTTCACCGACTGATCATACAGAGATTCCGGATTTTCAAAAATCATTGACACATACCGGTACACTTCGTTCATTGTAAGATCAGACTCGTGATATAAATTATAATATTCCTGTTGCTTAAATGGTGAAAAAAAATAACGGATGAGCAATTCATTCACCTCTTCATCGGTTTTAAGCGGGCTTTTTGAAAAACGAATCCCGTCCTCTTCAGTCTTGTTCCCTACCCTGTGCAACACAATGGATTCCAGTATGGCTTCTTCGTGATTGATCATCAAGTATAATTTTTATTGACCACGAAGATATTCATTTAATCCTTTTAAGGAATCATCCGTCCTGAAGAAATTATCAGAATGTTTTACAGGATATTGACATTTAGCCAAATTGCCTCTTTAGTGATAACCCAGAAAATTATATCTTTGCAAAAATTCAAATATGGACTAATGAGTATGTTGGAACTAAGTGAACAGGAAAAATTCAGAAGACAATCGCTGGAGGAATTGAGAAACTTAGGGATAGAACCCTATCCTGCTGCAAAATATGAAGTAAATACATCTGCTAAAGAGATACTTGAACAATATGATCCTGAGAAAAATAATTTTCAGGAGGTAAGTATTGCAGGCCGTATCATGACCCGGCGTATTATGGGTAATGCATCTTTTGCCGACCTTCAGGATGCAAGTGGTCGTATACAGCTCTATTTCAAACGTGACGATGTTTGTCCCGGAGAAGACAAAACCATGTATAACACGGTCTTTAAGAAATTGCTGGATATTGGGGATATTATCGGAATTAAAGGATATGTTTTTATAACCAAAATGGGCGAGACTTCGGTTCATGTCCGTGAATTTACCCTGCTGAGCAAATCGTTGCGTCCGCTTCCCGTAGTGAAGGAAAAAGACGGGGCAATCTATGATGCCTTCACTGATGCAGAACAGCGTTACCGTCAGCGGTACCTCGATCTCATTGTAAATCCGGGTGTTAAAGACACATTTGTGAAGCGCTCACAGATCATGAATTCGATGCGCGAATACCTCAACCAGTTTGGTTACCTTGAGGTTGAAACCCCTGTTCTGCAACCTCTGTACGGTGGTGCCGCAGCCCGTCCCTTCAAAACACATCACAATACACTCGACCAGACCCTGTACCTGCGTATCGCCAACGAACTGTATCTGAAAAGACTGATTGTCGGCGGATATGACGGGGTGTATGAGTTTTCAAAAGACTTCCGCAACGAAGGAATGGATCGTTTTCACAATCCTGAATTTACCCAGATCGAATTGTATGTTGCCTACAGGGATTATGACTGGATGATGGATCTGGTGGAGGAAATGATTGAGAAAGTAGCCCTTGATCTGCATGGCACAACCAAACTTCCGGTGGGTCAAAACATTGTCGATTTTAAAAGGCCATGGAAACGTTTCACAATGTTTGAGGCAATTCAGGAATATACAGGGATTGACATCTCAGAAATGAATGAAGATGAACTGAGGCAAACAGCTAAAAAGCTTGAGGTAGAGATCGATGAAACAATGGGCAAAGGCAAGCTGATTGACGAAATTTTCGGAGAGAAATGTGAATCAAAATTGATCCAGCCTACATTTATTACTGATTATCCTATTGAAATGTCACCACTGGCAAAGAAACACAGGAATAAACCAGGCCTGGTGGAACGTTTTGAAGCCATTGTTAATGGTAAGGAATTGTGCAATGCATTTTCCGAACTGAATGATCCAATTGACCAGCGGGAAAGGTTTGAACAACAACTGGTGCTGGGGAAACGGGGTGATCAGGAAGCCATGGTGCTTGACGAAGATTTCCTGCGTGCGCTTGAATTTGGCATGCCTCCTACGGCAGGGCTGGGCATCGGAATCGACCGGCTTGCCATGATCATGACCAATGCACCTTCTATTCAGGATGTACTGTTCTTCCCCCAGATGCGCCCCGAGAAAAAAATTCAGAAAGATGATCCTTCCAAATTTGCAGAAATGGGTGTTCCGGAAGAATGGATTCAGGTGCTTACAAAGTTAGGGTATGTTACAGTGGAGAAATTTAAAAATGCAAAAGCAGGTAAATTGCATAATGAAATTTGTGGTTACAATAAGAAAAATAAGCTGGGCCTTACTAATCCAGCACTCGATGATGTTAAAAAATGGCTGAATCAGTAATTTGTTAATTGTAAGCCGCTTTCTCATAAACAGAAGAAAACCTGAATATTAACCTGTTACTCAATAAAAATTTGTAATCCCGTAAACGATACCCTATGCCTAAATACTCGCTTGACAAGAAAAAGATAAAAGTGCTGTTACTTGAAGGCATCCATGAAAATGCCCCGCTATATTTCCGGGAAAACGGTTACAGTAATGTGGAATTGCTTAATGGTGCCCTTGATCCTGAAGAGTTGAAGGTAAAAATAAAAGATGTTCATATCGTGGGGATTCGTTCACGAACTCACCTTACTGATGAGGTGCTGGCTCATGCCAAAAAACTAATCGCCATAGGATGTTTCAGTATTGGCACCAACCAGGTTGATGGCAAGGCGGCCAAAACCAAAGGAATACCGGTATTCAATGCACCTTTCTCCAATACCCGTTCGGTTGCCGAACTGGTAATTGCCGAGAGTATCATGCTGATCAGAAACATACCTGCCAAAAACATGCTGGCACATGAAGGCCGGTGGATAAAGTCGGCCAGCAATTCCTATGAAGTAAGAGGAAAAAACCTGGGCATTATCGGCTACGGACATATCGGCACCCAGGTTTCTGTGCTTGCCGAAAGCATGGGTATGAATATTTTCTATTATGACATAGAAAAAAAACTGAGCATGGGAAATGCACGTGAGTGCAGCTCCCTGGAAGAAGTACTGAAAATCAGTGATATTGTAACTCTGCATGTCCCGTCAACGGATATGACGAAGAACATGATCGGGATACAGGAGTTACATGCTATGAAAAAAGGTGCCTGCCTGATCAATGCTTCACGGGGTGATGTGGTTGATTATGCTGCTCTGGCGCGGGTACTGGATGAGGATCATCTGAGCGGAGCTGCTGTCGATGTCTTCAAAGAAGAACCAGCTTCTGCCGATGAACCCTTCGTGAATGAACTTCAGCGCTTTAATAATGTTATTCTTACACCACATATTGGGGGCAGTACTATCGAAGCTCAGGCAAATATTGGTTTGGAGGTAGCTGAAAAACTGGTTAAATACAGCGATAACGGCTCAACACTTGGAGCTACCAATTTTGTGCAGATCGCGCTGCAGCCCAATGAGACAACACAGCGTTTCCTGCATATTCATAAAAATCTGCCGGGTGTTCTCAGAGAAATCAATTATGTATTTACTTCAAAAGGCATAAACATTGCCTCTGAGTTCCTGCAAACTGATCCCGAAATAGGGTATGTGATCATTGACACAAACAGCGAACTGGACAGAAAAATAATTAAGGAATTAAAAAATATTAAGCACACCATCAGATCCAGAATGCTTTATTAAAGAATAAATTAACTGCACACAGACATTTTTATGATTCAAAAATATTCGCACTAAGGCAATGACAAACGAAAAGTCAGAAAAAAAAGAAAAAACACTGCCGGCAAACCATCACACAGAAAACCCTCAGATAGGTGTCGTAGGCAGCGGAAGCTGGGCTACAGCCATCATCAAAATGCTTCTGAATAATGTTGATAATGTAAACTGGTACATAAGAAATCCTGACACTACTGAATATATCAGGAAATGGGGGCATAATCCCAAATATCTGAGTTCAGTGGAACTGGACCTCGGGAAACTCACCTTGCACAACGACCTGAATGAAACAATCCGTAAATCATCTGTAATTATTTTCGTTACTCCTTCAGCATTCCTGAAGGACACCATCAAAGACATGAAGGAGAACCTTGATGGTAAATTTATAGTATCTGCTATTAAGGGAATAATACCGGAAGAAAATCTAACCATAGCAGAATTCTTTAATAAGTTCTATAATGTTCCGTTCAATTCAATTGGTATTATTACGGGCCCGTGCCATGCCGAAGAGGTTGCACTTGAAAGACTTTCCTATCTGACGATTGCGTCCAAAAGCCTTAGGAAGGCGGGTGAAATTGCCAGCCTGCTCGATTGCCACTATATCAAAACCATTACATCAAAAGACATTTACGGCACTGAATATTCAGCTGTACTGAAAAATATTTTTGCTATTGCAGCAGGTATCTGTCACGGACTTGGCTATGGAGATAATTTTCAGGCCGTACTGATTTCAAATGCCATACAGGAAATTAAACGTTTCCTGGACACAACCTATAAAAACAAGAGAAAGATTAACAGTTCGGCTTACCTGGGGGACCTGCTGGTTACTGCTTACAGTCAGTTCAGCCGTAACCGCACATTCGGGACTATGATTGGCAAAGGGTATTCAGTTAAATCTGCACAGCTGGAGATGAACATGATTGCGGAAGGATATTATTCAGTCAGCTGTATCAAACAAATCAATGAAAAGTTTCACGTAAAGATGCCGATCACTGATGCTGTATATAATATTCTGTACGAAAAAATATCACCAAAAATTGAAATCAAACTGCTGGCTGATAGTTTTCACTGATCGACCCAATGTGAATAAATGTTAAGTTTTTCATTTGCCGGCCAAAAAACTCCGGTCCCAATAAACAAAATGCATTTAAATATGGTTGTTCAGGCACAGTATCTAAACATATCTCATTAAATTGATAATAAAATCTGCTCATTCAGCAATTAACAATAAAACAACATTTTAATCATGGAAAATATTAAGTTGAATATTGACAAAACCTTTGACTTTGTTTCACGGGAAACAGTATACGGGTATGAGAAAGAGATTAACAAACACATGGATACCATCCATGATAAAACCGGAGCAGGCAGTGACTTCCTGGGCTGGCTACATCTACCTTCATCCATAACGGAGGATCATATTGAGGATATTGAAGCAACTGCTGCCAGCCTGAAGAAAAAAGCAGAGGTTGTGGTTGTCGTCGGAATTGGCGGATCCTATCTGGGAGCCAAAGCAATTAACGAAGCACTGTCTCACAGTTTCAATCATCTGCTTCCTTCTCACAATGCACCGCTGTTGCTTTTTGCAGGAAATAACCTCAGCGAAGATTACCATTCTGAATTGTTTGATATTCTGGACCACAAGAATTATGCAATCGTGGTAATTTCAAAATCCGGGACAACAACAGAACCTGCCGTTGCATTCCGGTTGCTGAAAAACCACCTCGAAGAAAAAGTTGGCAGGGAGAAATCCAGGGAACTGATCGTTGCCGTTACTGACAAATCGCGCGGAGCTCTTCGACAGTTATCAGATACCGAGGGTTACAAAACCTTTGTTATACCTGATGATGTTGGAGGCCGCTACTCTGTATTAACTCCTGTAGGACTGTTGCCACTGGCAGTTGGTGGTTTTAACATCAGACAACTGATTGAAGGCATGCGCTCCATGGAAAAACTTACTGACAGAAGTGTCCCTTTTGCAGAAAATCCTGCTTCTCTGTATGCTGCAGCCAGAAATGCATTGTACCGGTCGGGTAAGAAAACTGAAATACTGGTAAATTATATGCCGAAACTTCGTTACCTCTCAGAATGGTGGAAACAACTTTATGGAGAAAGTGAAGGCAAGGAGCACAAAGGTATCTTCCCTGCCAGTGTGAATTTTACTGCTGACCTGCACTCAATGGGTCAGTTTATCCAGGAAGGGGAACGTAACCTATTTGAGATCGTCCTTTCCATTAAAAAACCTGATCGCGACCTGAAAATACCCGTTGATCCTGATAATCTCGACGGCCTGAATTTTCTGGCAAACCAGCGTTATGACAAGGTAAATAAAATGGCTGAGCTCGGAACCATGATTGCCCATGTGGACGGAGGAGTTCCCAATATACACATAGAAATACCAGAACTTACCGAATATTACCTGGGACAGGTCATGTATTTCTTCGAAAAAGCATGTGCCATCAGTGGCTATACCCTTGGCATCAATCCATTTAACCAACCTGGTGTTGAAGCATACAAGAAAAACATGTTTGCACTGCTCGAAAAACCCGGATACGAAGAAGAAACCAAAAAGATCAAGGAAAAACTCAAATAGGATATAGCCCCCAGGATTAACAAAATCAAAAGCGCACATCTGAAACAGGTGTGCTTTTTTTATGTTATATCAGCCTGAAATACCATGATAATTTTCTGGAGAAATGTGTATCTTGCGTTTTCAATATTAAAAAAAGGACTATGGTACTGCAACCGCTGGACTGGATTATTGTCATTGCTTTTTTTGCTATTCTTCTTACCATTGGATATATTGCATCCAGGGGAGCAGGAGAGAATACTGCAAATTTTTTCCTTTCGGGCAGAAGCATGCCCTGGTGGCTGCTGGGCGTATCAATGGTTGCTACAACTTTTTCCTGTGACACCCCTAACCTGGTAACCGACATGGTCCGTACAGGCGGAGTGGCCAGTAACTGGCTCTGGTGGGCATTTTTGCTTACCGGCATGCTCACTGTGTTTGTCTATGCAAAGCTTTGGAACCGTTCTAAAGTGATGACCGACCTGGAGTTTTATGAAATACGGTACAGCGGAAAAACCGCTGCTTTTCTGAGAGGATTCAGGGCAATATATCTTGGCTTTTTCTTTAACGTAATGGTTATTGCCAGTGTTTCCCTGGCTTTTATTAAAATTGCCGCGGTGATGCTTGGCCTTCAGCCTGCTCCGGCACTGATTATTGCTTCTGTTGTCGTTTTGGGATATGCTACACTGGGAGGATTGAAGTCAATCCTGTGGACCGATTTGTTTCAGTTCAGTTTTGCCATGTTCGGGGCTGTAATTGCTGCAGTTTACGTTGTCAGAGCTCCTGAGATCGGCAGCCTGGCTAACCTTTTTGCTAATCCCGCCGTCAAAACAAAACTTGACCTGATTCCGGATTTTTCAAAACCTGAGATATTTATCAGTGTTTTTCTTATCCCGCTGTCCATCCAGTGGTGGGCAGCCTGGTACCCGGGTGCCGAACCCGGCGGTGGCGGTTATATTGCCCAACGTATGCTTTCTGCCAAATCAGAGAAACATGCTATCGGGGCGACCCTGCTGTTCAATTTTTTTCATTATGCCCTTCGACCCTGGCCCTGGATCATCGTCGGACTGGGATCACTGATCATTTTTCCCGATATTCAGTCAATGGTGCATGCATTTCCGGAAGTATCCACTCAGTATATTAAAAATGATTTTGCCTACCCGGCCATGCTTCGGGAATTTCTGCCGGTGGGACTGCTCGGACTGGTTGTTGCCTCCCTGATCGCAGCGTTTATGTCAACTGTGGCCTCACAGCTTAACTGGGGTTCATCGTACATGGTAAACGATTTCTACGGACGATTCCTCAACCCAACAGCCACCGAGAAACAAAAAGTACGCTTTGGCCGGTTAAGTACAGTCCTTCTGATGTTTTTCAGTGTGCTCCTGGCTCTTATCCTGCAAAATGCCCTGCAGGCTTTTCAGTACATGCTGATGATCGGTGCAGGTACTGGCCTGATCTATATATTGAGATGGTTCTGGTGGCGTATCAATGCATGGTCAGAATTTTCTGCCATGATCGCAGCCAGTGTTTTCTCCATCGTATTCATATTGACGGAAAACCTGTCACTGGCCCCTTTGGCTGACGGCAGAGTCCTGATCGCCGGTTTTGCAACCACCATGACCTATTGGAATATCATTAAATTTACCGGGATTGTATTGCTCACCACCATTACGTGGATCATCGTTACATTTCTTACTCCTCCTTCTGATGAACAGGTATTACGCAGTTTCTATACCAAAATAAGACCCGGCGGACCCGGATGGAAACCCGTGGTAAAACGCGCAAGGGAAGCAAACATTGAACTGGTGAAAGAAAAAGATATGAAGTGGGATGTACCTACCGGCATTCTCTGCATGAGTTTGGGCAGTGCTTCGGTATACAGCACTCTGTTTGCTACGGGAAACTTTCTTTACGGCAACATGCTGCTTACTTCTGTCTTTGCCGTAATTGCCGTATTATCTGCTTTTGCGTTGTTTAAGCTCTGGAACAAGCTGGTAAATTAATTGCAACACCACCGGTGCCATGAAACATAAAAAAGCATCTAAAGACTCCATCTTGCAAGCATAAAGAAATTTTGCTTAGCATACAGACTTTTTATATTCTGAAACAGGAAATTCAACTTCCTTATTTATCCTTTCCTTTTTAATTGTGGCATCACCTTTGCTTCTCTAAACAAGTGTATGGTTTTGCTGTCAGACAGATACAGCAATTCACAACCTACTACAATAAGCTGCTCTGCATAAAATCAATCTTCGGAAAACACTACGGATAACCTGAAAAGGCTATATCAAAATACTCAAAAGAAGACGACGTAGATTCTATAAATATATTAAACAACAAATTAATAATCAAACAAATACCTTATTATGAAAAAGACATTTTTTATAATCGGATTGGGCAAAATGGGAGGAAATATTGCTATACAGGCAAGTGAAAAAGATTTCACTGTATACGGGTATGACAACAAGGGGATGGATGACTCCATAAAACAAAAAGGAGTAAAAGAGATGAGTGGACTGGAAAAGATTACCTCGCTTGATGAAGGTCCCCGCATTGTTTTTTTGTATGTCCCGGCAGGCAAAATAGTAGATAAGGTGATCGATCAGCTGAAAGATATTCTTGAACCCGGAGACATACTGGTAGATGGCGGCAACTCTTATTGGGGTGATTCAATTAACCGGTACGAACGTTTGAAAAAAACAGGCATCCATTTTATTGACTGCGGAACCAGCGGTGGTATTACCGGTGCCAGAAACGGGGCCTGCTTTATGGCCGGCGGCGAAAAAGAAGCTATTGAATTAATTGAACCCATACTCAAATCATTATCAGTAGAGGGAGGCTATACTCATACCGGCCCTCCCGGTTCAGGCCACTTTGTAAAACTGGTACACAACGGCATCGAATTCGGTATGCTGCAGGCTATCGGTGAAGGAATTGACCTGCTCACACATTATAATCAAAAGCTTGATATCCCAGAAGTACTCAGTTGCTGGCGACACGGATCGGTAATACGCTCCTGGCTGGTCGACCTGATGCACGAGGTTTATAAAGACAAAAACGGTCTTGATAGCATTCCCTCCTACGTGGAAGACACCGGTGAAGTAAACTGGCTGGTTAATGATGCCATGAACATGGAAGTTTCGACTCCCGTAATCGCTCAGTCTGTCATGCAACTCATTGCATCCCGCGATGATGAAAACCGCTGGGCAAAAGCAATTGCTATGATGCGCCATGGTTTCGGACAACACCCCTTTGGCCCTGATGATTCAATTGCCAAAGAAAGAGAGGAAGGAAGACTGAGTATGCACCAGGAAGGACTTACCAGAAACCAGGAATAATCTCAAAGTAAATTTCAAAGTAACTTAAAAGAGAGTGGGCTGTTGCCTGCCCTCTTTTTATATTTTATATAATTTATTATCCGAAAAGCAACAAATACTAAATGTGGATCCTCCTGCACGCTGAGTAAATTTTTCCACAATATTTGAATGATGTTATCGTGGATTTCAATTGCCTGATTATTTATCTTTTTTCTGAAAATAATATTATCATCCAATTTATGCTCCCAAATGGATATCTGAATTGTCTCAGCAAAAACAATAGTTTAAAATAACAGCAAATTGGTCCTAAAAGGCCATTTTGGTTGCATTTTTATCTGAGACATTAATATTTTTTAGTTACATTTAGTAGATTTTTGTTTCAAATAAAAGTAAAGCCACATGAACCCTGAAGTAAATTTACCTGATGACATAAATCCCGATGAGTTAACTGAAGATGTACTGGCAGAGATACCGGGATTGCTGAGCGAAAGAACAATTAAAAGGCTGGATGCCAGGAATAAACTGATTGAAAAAGGAGCTGATATTTTAACGCAAATTTACAAACTGGTAAATTCCAAACACCGTCAATTGAGATGGGAAGCCGCACAGATCATTCGGTCGGTGGATACGGACGATTCAATTCCTAAACTGCTTTCCCTGCTTAATGACTACGAAAGCGACATCCGTTGGATAGCCGCTGAAGGTCTTATAGAACGGGGAAGGACATCACTCATTCCTCTTCTGAAATATGTAATTGCACACGTGAAAGATCCGTATGTGAAAAACGGTGCACATCACGTATTGATGGAAGTGTTAAACCGGCATGAAAGGGCTGAGAACAGAGACCTCCTTCATGCATTGAATAACTATCAGGAAACGGGAGTAACAACACCTCACCGGGCAGCCGAATTACTGAACAAATTGCAATCTGAACCACTGGTGGATGAAGATCCAAACAGGTAGTTCTTGAATTTAAATATTATTTCACACTCCCTTTCAGACGCTGAGAAAGTCTCAGATATCAATTAAATCCTGAAAAAAGCAGATTGATTTTTAAAAAAGCATGACTGACTCATGCAAAGTATATACATTTGCCGGCAGTAAGATGCATTTGTAAATTATGGATCAGATAAGAGCAAAAAAAAGTCTGGGACAGCATTTTCTGAAAGATCAGAACATTGCCGTCAAAATAGTTCAGTCACTTGAAAACCCTCCAACAGAAAAGGTGCTGGAAATTGGTCCGGGAACAGGTGTTTTAACAGCTTTCCTTACCGAAAACAGCGCATTCAGTACCACTGTAATTGAGATTGACAGGGAGTCTGTTGCTTATCTGAAAAAGAAATATCCATCATTAGATATAATAGAAGCTGACTTTCTTAAAGTGAATTTGGAAAAATATTTTGACACTCCCTTTTCTGTCATTGGCAATTTCCCTTATAATATTTCCAGTCAGATTTTCTTTAAAATACTGGAACTTCGTCAGCAGATACCTTATGTGGTATGCATGATACAAAAAGAAGTTGCCGAAAGAATAGCCACTCCTCCCGGAAGTAAGACCTATGGCATTCTGAGTGTTCTACTGCAGGCATACTACGATATCGAATATCTTTTTACCGTCAGTGAGCACGTTTTTTCTCCACCACCAAAAGTAAAATCTGCGGTAATCCGCCTTACCAGAAACCATACAGAAAAACTTGACTGTGACGAAACATTGTTCGTTAAGGTAGTGAAAACAGCCTTCAACCAACGCCGTAAAACGCTGCGAAATGCCCTGAAGGGATTATTCCCCGGATCACCGCCTCAGACTGATATATTAAGTTTAAGGGCAGAACGATTAGGAGTTGAACAATTTATTCAGCTCACTAATCTTATTTCTGAGCAAAGGCAGGGTTAATTTTCAGGGGTAAAAATATCCGGTTCGATAGTATACTATTGACACTTTATTTAAAATGATGTATTGATAGCCACCACCGGGTTTAACCTGGAAGCATTGTAAGCTGGTGTAAATCCGCTGATTATACCAATAACTGCTGAGATACCCAGTCCAAGCACAACATTACCCAAAGAAAGAGCAATGGTAAAATCGGAAACCAGCCGCACCACCCATGTTCCTGCAAAGACCAGAAGCAGGCCAACCAGTCCGCCGCTTACAGCCAGTATAACAGCTTCATAAAGGAATTGGAGTAAAATAAAAGACTTTTTAGCACCGAGCGCTTTTTGTATTCCAATGATACGGGTGCGTTCTTTTACAGAGACAAACATAATATTGGCAATACCAAATCCCCCGACAAGAATAGAGAAACCACCAATGATCCATCCTGCCAGGTTGATAACCACAAAAATCTGATCAATGCCTTGTGAAATCAGGCTGCTGCGGTTAAGTGCGAAATTGTCTTCTTCGGTGGGCCTAAGCCTCCTGGCCGACCGCATAATCATTCTCAGCTCATCCATCAGCTGCGCTGTGGATACCCCCTGCTTTGCCTGCACCATAATCATTGGATTCAACCGGTCGCTTTTGATATCAAACACATTTTTAGCATAATTTATAGGAAGCAGTACAAAATTATCCAGGCTGCCGCCACCGAGAATGCTGTTTCCCTCCTTTTTGATAACTCCGATAATCATAACTTTTTGACCGGCTACTTTAATAACCTTGTTAAGAGGGTCCTGATTTTCGCCAAAAAGTTTTGTAGCCAGTTCACTTCCGATCAAAGCTACATTTCTTCCCGAATACGATTCAAAATATGAAAAATACCTGCCTTCAGCCAGTTCAAAAGGCCGAATATTCTGAAATTCATAAGAGTTAGCCCACACTCCCACATTATCGGCAGCATTTTCTTTGTACTTTACAGTCCGGCCTGCAGAGACAGAAAATGAAACATCCTGTGCCAACTGACATTTTCTTTGTATAGCTTCAAAATCACGCATATCCGGCACGGGCCTTTTCATATAATCCCACCAGGGATAATCAGCACCAAACGACCAGGGCCATTTTTGTATGTAAACAATATCACTGCCAAGCGCTGAAATATTTTCACGTATGTTTTTTTCAAGAGAATCCACTGCAGTGAAAACAGATATAATAGCAAATATACCAATCGTAATACCGAGTAACGAAAGCAAGGTGCGAAGTTTATTCACAATCACCTGGTTATAGGCAAAAATGAGACTTTCTTTTATCAGCCTGAGTTGATGCATGAATATCAGTTTATTTTACATCAAAATTATAAATTGAAAACTAATTTTAGCAGGAATTTACAAGCGAATATAAAATTTTCATTTACTTTAGTGATCCCTGAAAAGGTAATTCCTTGTATTTAAATTTTAAAAGTACCCAATTTTATTAACTTTTTAATAACTTTGTCGAAATTTAATTTTATATTGTAAATGAGCGAATTAAAGAAGATCAGTACCGCCCTGATTTCGGTATTCCACAAAGATAATCTTGATGAAATAGTAAAAAAACTCAACGAACTGGGAGTTAAAATTTTTTCCACCGGCGGAACACAGGAATTTATCAGCCAGATGAATATTCCTGTAACACCTGTTGAAAATCTTACCAGCTACCCCTCCATTCTGGGAGGCAGGGTAAAAACATTACATCCCAAGGTTTTTGGAGGAATACTGGCGCGCCGTAACAATAAAAATGATATCAGTCAGCTGGACGAATATGAAATTCCGGCAATCGATCTTGTAATTGTTGATCTTTATCCTTTTGAAGACACCGTTGCTTCAGGGGCAGATGAACAATCCATCATTGAGAAAATTGATATTGGCGGTATTTCTTTGATCAGGGCTGCAGCAAAGAATTTTAAAGATGTACTGGTTATTTCTTCCCGCTCGCAATATGAAGGGCTTTTGCAAATGTTAAATGAGAAAAAAGGGGAAACTTCTGTTGAGGAACGTAAACATTATGCCGCGAAAGCCTTTGATGTATCCTCTCATTACGACACAGCTATTTTTAATTATTTTAACCAGAATAAAGAAATCGATAGCTTCAAAGCAAGCAACCAGCATGGACAGGTACTGAGATATGGAGAAAATCCGCATCAGCAGGGTTTTTATTATGGAAATTTTGATAAAATGTTCAACAAGATACATGGCAAAGAGATTTCCTATAACAACCTGCTGGATATTGATGCCGCGGTCAATCTGATCAGTGAGTTCAGTACTACCACATTTGCTATCATGAAACATAATAATGCCTGTGGGCTTGCTTCAAGGGATAACCTGACTGATGCATACAAAGATGCACTGGCCGGTGATCCGGTTTCTGCATTCGGCGGCATCCTGATTACAAACACCAAACTGGACAAAGAAACAGCTGGAGAGATCAATAAACTTTTCTTCGAAGTAATTATTGCTCCTTCGTATGACGAAGATGCCCTTGATATATTAAAATCCAAAAAAAACAGGATCATTCTGATACTGAAGAGCCGGGACATGGGAAATACCCAATACCGTTCACTGCTGAACGGGTTAATTGTGCAGGATAAGGACCTGAGGGGTGAAACAGCAGACGATCTTAAGCCGGTTACTGAATCCGTTCCCGATGAAAAAACCATTCAGGATCTCCTCTTTGCCAACAAAATAGTAAAGCATACAAAATCGAATGCCATTGTACTGGCCCGTAACAGACAGTTAATCGCCAGCGGGGTCGGACAAACATCCAGGGTAGACGCACTTCGTCAGGCTATTCAGAAAGCTGAAAGTTTTGGTTTTAATCTCCAGGGATCGGTAATGGCATCTGATGCTTTTTTTCCATTTGCCGATTCAGTGGAAATCGCTCATCAAGTGGGTGTTACATCCGTTATTCAACCCGGGGGATCTGTCAGAGATCAGGATTCTGTAGATTTTTGTAACAAAAAAGGCATTTCTATGGTATTTACAGGTATCAGACATTTCAAACATTAATAATAATTTAACATAACAACAATTTATAATTAAGCTGCCATATGGGAATGTTTTCATTCTTAACTCAGGAAATTGCAATTGATTTAGGTACAGCCAATACGATAATCATCCATAACGATAAAGTTGTAGTAGACGAACCTTCGATAGTTGCTATAGATCAGACAACAGGTAAACTGATCGCCATTGGTGAACAGGCCAGGCAAATGCATGGCAAAACACACATGAACATAAAAACCATTCGCCCTTTGCGTGACGGGGTTATTGCTGATTTTAATGCAGCCGAACAGATGATCAGGGGAATGATCAAGATGATCAATCCCCGCCAGAAGATGTTCACTCCCACCCTCAGGATGGTTGTTTGTATTCCCTCGGGAAGTACTGAGGTTGAAGTGAGGGCCGTACGCGACTCTTCTGAACATGCGGGAGGCCGCGATGTCTACATGATCTATGAACCGATGGCTGCTGCTATTGGTATCGGTATTGATGTTGAAGCACCGGAAGGTAGTATGGTTGTTGATATTGGTGGTGGTACAACTGAGATAGCAGTTATTGCCCTTGGCGGTATTGTCTGCAATCAGTCGATCAGGATTGCTGGTGATGGTTTTACTGCCGACATTCAGGCATATATGAGACATCAGCATAATATCAAAATAGGTGAACGTACAGCTGAAGATATCAAGATAAATGTGGGATCGGCCCTGCCCGACCTGGAAACACCACCGGCTGATTTCAGCGTTCGTGGTCCGAATCTGATGACTGCCATGCCAATTGAAATCCCAATATCCTATCAGGAAATAGCCCACTGTCTTGATAAATCTTTATCCAAGATTGAAACGGCTGTACTCGCAGTACTGGAACAAACACCTCCTGAATTATATGCAGACATTGTGTCCAGAGGAATCTACCTGGCTGGTGGCGGTGCATTGCTGAGGGGACTTGATAAGAGGCTTACTGACAAGATCAATATCCCTTTTCATGTAGCCGAGGATCCATTGCATGCTGTAGCCAGAGGCACTGGTATTGCACTAAAGAATGTTGATAAATTTTCATTCCTGATGAGGTAATCTCCTGATTTTCGAAGGGAATTCCATTCAACAAATAAAGAGAAATGAGGAATAATCTGTTACGTTTTATCTTACGTCATCATTTTTTTATATTATTTGTGATAATTGAATCCTTTTCGATTTACCTGCTGGTGCAAAAGAATAGTTTTCAAAGATCGCAGGTAATGAATTTTACGCGAAACATTTCAGGATATTTCTTCCAGCGGGCTCATCAGGCCAAAGAATACACCAGGCTTTATGATGTTAACCAGGAACTGATTGAGGAAAATGCAAGATTGCGAAACCAGCTTCAGTCTTCCTGGACATCGCGAAAATCAAACTTCCACTTTGAGTCTGATTCGCTTTATGATGAGGTTTATTACTATACCCCGGCAAAGGTTATTAATAATTCAACCAATAAACAGTATAATTACATTACGCTGAATAAAGGAAGCCTTCAGGGAATTGAACCGGATATGGGCGTAATCGCGCCAAATGGTGTAATCGGCGTTGTCAAGGCAGTATCGCCCCATTTTGCAACGGTAATCTCGCTTCTGAACAGAAACCTGAAGATAAGTGCCAAGTTCAAGAAAAATGATTATTACGGAAGCCTGGAATGGGAAGGCAGGGATTACAGAACCGTAAATCTGAATCAAATACCGCATCATGTGAAAATCAATATTGGTGATACGATTGTCACCAGTGGATATTCTTCCATCTTTCCTGCTGGTATTATCATTGGATTTGTAACAGATTTTAAGGTTAAAGGCGGAAATTTTTATACTATCAGGGTAGAACTGGCAAACGATTTTAAAAATCTTTCGTATGTACATGTAGTAAAAAATCTGATGCGTGAAGAGCAACAAAAACTAGAGGAACAAACAGGCAATGATTAAATTAGTATTAAAAAATGCCTTCAGGTTTATTTTCCTGGTGTTATTGCAGGTTCTGGTATTGAACAATATCCAATTCAGCGGATATATCAATCCGTATTTATATGTGCTGTTCATTTTGCTCATGCCCTTCGAAACACCCGGATGGTTATTGCTTGTCTCTGGTTTCCTGCTGGGATTGTCAATTGATCTGTTTACCGGAACCCTGGGAATGCATACAGCATCTACAGTATTTATAGCTTTTCTCAGGCCCTATGTTTTAAATCTCATTTCTCCGAGAGACGGATACGAAACCGGTACATATCCGCGTTTATATTCATACGGATTTGAATGGTTCCTTAAGTACTCAGTAATACTGGTATTCCTTCACCATCTGGTTTTATTTTACCTGGAAATCTTCAAATTTGACGATTTTTTTCTTACGCTGATCAGGGCAATATTAAGTACCCTCTTCACCGTTTTACTTATTCTTTTTAGTCAAATATTTTTTTATAAGGATTAAATTATGGATTCCCTTGAGGTTCGCAAATTTGTAATTGGAACCCTGATCATATTGGCAGTATTAATATTTATTGGCCGCTTGTTTTTTATTCAGGTAATGGATTCTTCGTACAAGTTTTCAGCCGACAATAATTCCCAGCGGTATGTTACCCAATACCCGGCACGCGGACTTATTTATGACAGGAACGGAAAATTACTGGTTTATAACGAAGCAGCATACGATCTGATGGTTAATCCCATGCAGTTAACAGCGTTTGATACTGCTTCATTATGTCAGCTGGTCAATATTACAAAAGAAACGCTTCTGACAAATCTGAAAAACGCCAAAATATATTCCCGATACAAGCCCTCTGTAATTCTCAAACAATTATCTTCCAAAACATACGCTGTTTTGCAGGAACAGTTATATAAGTATCCCGGCTTTTTCGTACAACCCCGGACACTCAGAAAATATGCGAATAAAAGTGCCGCCCATTTGCTGGGATATGTAGGTGAAGTTGATAATAACATTATCAAACAGGAACCCTATTATCAGATGGGTGATTATATTGGCACCAGCGGGATTGAAAAATCCTATGAAAAAGCCCTGCGCGGGAAAAAAGGCGTTAATATATACCTGGTGGATGTACATAACCGCATCAAGGGATCTTTTGATAACGGCAAATATGATACGGCTGCGATTTTCGGATCCAATCTGGTTACCTCACTGGATGTCGGATTACAGGAATACGGTGAAAAACTGATGCAAAACAAAATGGGTAGTATTGTGGCTATCGAACCTGAAACAGGAGAAATCCTGTCACTGGTCTCTTCTCCCTCCTATGACCCTTCATTGTTGATTGGCCGTGTTAGAACCGAGAATTACCGGAAATTATTATTAGACACTCTTAAACCTTTGTTTAACAGGGCTGTAATGGCTAAATACCCTCCCGGATCTACCTTTAAAGTAATTAATGCAATGATAGGCCTCCAGGAAGGAGTAATTAATCATAACACAGAATTTTCCTGTCATTATGGCTATTCAGCAGGTGGTATACATGTTGGCTGCCACGGGCATAAATCTCCCCTGAACCTTCCCCAGTCCATTCAGAATTCGTGCAACGCCTATTACTGTAATGTTTTCAGACGCATTATTGATAATCCAGCTTATAGCAGCACGGAAAAAGCCTATAATGCCTGGAGGGATTATGTGACTTCTTTTGGCTTTGGTGAAAAACTAAACACTGACCTGTCCAGTGAACTGGACGGATTTGTTCCAAAATCTGATTATTATAACCGTTATTATGGTAAGAATGGCTGGAAATCATTAACTATTATCTCTTTGGCAATTGGCCAGGGAGAATTAGGAATCACTCCCCTTCAAATGGCCAATATGGTTTCCACTGTTGCCAATCGCGGATACTATTATACCCCTCATATCGCACACAGCATTGAGGGACAGGCTTCTATTGACAGCCGGTTTACCAAAAGACATTATACAAATATAGATTCGGCGAATTTTGAAGAAGTAATTGAAGGTATGTACCTTGTGGTAAACGGAGGGGAGGGCAGTACAGCCCGTATAGCCGCAATCGACAGCATTGCTGTTTGCGGTAAAACCGGTACAGCCCAGAATCCTCACGGAAAAGATCATTCTATTTTTATAGCCTTTGCACCACGTGAACATCCTAAAATAGCCATTGCAGTATATGTGGAAAATGCAGGTTTTGGTTCTACCTGGGCGGCTCCGATAGCCAGCCTGATGATTGAAAAATACCTGAAAGGCAACATCTCCAGCAGACGGAAATGGCTGGAACAACGAGTAATGAACGGAGATCTGATACATAATCATGACTAGAAGAATTAATATACTGACCAGCACAGACTGGTTTACTGTTATTTTATACCTCCTCCTTATATTTCTGGGATGGATCAATATCTATGCGGCTGTATACAATGAGCAACATCACAGTATTCTTGATATGACCCAGCGATACGGAAAGCAGTCGATTTGGATCATTGCAGCTTTAGTAATGGCAATCCTGATTTTTATTATAGACACAAAATTCTATTCCTTTTTTGCCTACTTTATTTACGGTTTTACAATATTATTGTTGATAGGCGTGCTGATTATAGGGAAAGAGATTAACGGAGCCCGTTCATGGTTTGCTGTGGGTGGATTCAGGGTACAACCGGCAGAATTTGCCAAAGTAGCGACCGCCCTTGCCCTTGCCCGGTTTATGAGTGGCTATAACATCAGCATCAAAAATTTCAAAAACCTCGCAATTGTTGCTTTTATCATTTTTTTCCCCGCTTTTCTTATCTTTCTGCAACCCGATACCGGCTCAGCATTGGTTTATGCTTCATTTTTCTTAGTACTATACAGAGAAGGCATGCATCCCGGCTTCTTCTTTATGGGTATACTGGTTGCCATACTGTTTTTTATTACACTGATGATGGAACCATTCAGCATTCTGGTTATTCTTATCAGTGTGGCGCTGATCACCTATGCCCTGATCAACAAAAACATTAAACAATTATTTGCGGGTGCTTTGATTATTGCTGCATCTGCCGGATTGATTTTTGCTGTCAGCAAATTGTTTGGCCTGCAATGGACCTATACCCGGATTTTGCTGACAGGTCTTTTGGCCTCTGTGATACCCCTGTTATACCTGACATTTAAACACAAATTAAAAAACGTGATGGTAGTGCTTGCCTTCCTGGGTGGAGCCGTGGCATTTACCAATTCAGTGGATTATGTATTTGATCATGTGCTGAAAGAACATCAGCGCCGAAGGATAAATATTATGCTCGGACTGGAATCAGACCCGCTGGGTGTTGGCTACAATGTAAACCAGTCGAAAATAGCCATTGGCTCCGGAGGACTTGCAGGTAAAGGATTCCTTAAGGGAACCCAGACTAAATTTGATTTTGTCCCCGAGCAAAGCACCGACTTCATTTTCTGTACCGTTGGCGAAGAGTGGGGGTTCCTGGGAACAACTACTGTACTGATACTTTTCTCCATTCTACTCATCAGGCTTTTGATAATTGCAGAAAGACAGCGATCCTCCTTCAGCAGAATATACGGGTATGGAGTAGTTTCAATCATCTTTTTTCACGTAGCGATCAATATCGGAATGACAATCGGACTGGTCCCTGTCATTGGTATACCTCTGCCTTTCTTCAGTTACGGAGGTTCGTCTCTGTGGGCATTTACGATTCTGCTTTTCGTACTGCTCAGACTGGACGCCAGCAGGATGGAGCTATTGAGATAATTTTACCGCACGGTATATTTATCATTCTCATTTACTGATATTTACCCGCCTGAATGTTTCATAACACCGCCCGGGAATTTCCTTTTTTGCCGCATTTTTCGTAATTTCGCAATACTTCCGGTGGATGTTACTTCATATTCCGCCATGCTACACAAAGCATTAACCCTAAAATAAGGAATTATCAGATGAATTATAAAGTTTATTCGCTTCATAATTACAGGAAATTATCTGCTCTGCAAAAACTGAGTAAAGAACAACTCTTCGATATTGAAGTAGTTGGGAATGTACTGCCTTTTAAAACCAACAATTATGTTGTAAATGAGTTAATTGACTGGGATAATTATGAGACTGACCCCATGTTTATCCTCAATTTTCCCCAACGCGAGATGTTAAAGCCCCTCCATTATGAACAGATGGCAACTGTTCTCAATACCACCAGGAATAAGAAACTCATCAGGGAAAAAGCCGATCAGATAAGAATTGAACTAAACCCTCACCCGGCCGGACAGTTAGAACTGAATGTTCCAGAATTAAACGGTCAAAAACTTCCCGGAATCCAGCACAAATACAGAGAAACGGTATTGTTTTTTCCCAGCCAGGGCCAGACCTGCCATGCGTATTGTACATTTTGTTTCCGGTGGCCTCAGTTCAGCGGAATGGATAATTTTAAATTTGCAATGAAGGAAGCTGATTTGCTGGTAGAATATCTGAAAAAACATCCATCTGTAACTGACATTTTGTTTACCGGCGGGGATCCGATGATCATGAGTGCAAAATTTTTGGATGCCTATATCAGTACACTTCTTAAGGCCGATCTTCCTCAACTTAAAAATATCAGGATCGGAACTAAATCCCTGTCTTTCTGGCCCTACAGATATATTACCGACAAAGATGCGGATGATGTATTGCGGGTATTTGAAAAAGTAGTAAAATCCGGCAGACATCTTGCTATTATGGCTCATTTCAGCCATCCGGTTGAATTATCAACTGCAGCCGTCAAAAAAGCCATTAAGCGCATCAGGGCAACCGGAGCCCAGATCAGAACACAGTCTCCTGTGCTGAACCATATAAATGCTGATCCTGCCATCTGGTCAAAGATGTGGCAAAAGCAGGTTGCTCTCGGTCTGGTGCCCTATTATATGTTTGTTGCACGGGAAACCGGGGCACAGGAATATTTCTCAGTTCCCCTGGTAAAAACAGCAGCTATATACAGAGAAGCCTTTTCCAGTGTCAGCGGTATTTGCCGGACGGTTCGCGGCCCAAGCATGTCTGCCAACCCCGGTAAAGTGCGTATTGTCGGTGTTTCGGAAGTTCAACAGGAAAAGATTATAGTTCTCAATTTCATTCAGGCTCGACGTCCGGAATGGGTCGGCAAACCATTCTTTGCCAAATACGATGAGAAAGCATTGTGGCTTAACGATCTTGAACCAGCCTTGGGAGAAGAAGAATTTTTCTATACCAGGGAATTTAATAAAATCCTGGCTGTAAATAAGAATAAATACAGCTTGAACGGCAGGGAAAACGAAGCTTCTCTATCAATGTGCTCCTGAAAAACAGCAATTTCCACCAGCCTTTAATCCCTGGTGGAAATTTAAACTTTTCATCGGTTAAGCAGCACTATCTCACCGGAAAACTAATCAGGTATTTTTCACTTACATAGTTGACAAGCTCCACAAAGAACTGGTTGAAATGATCCATCAGTTGTGCGTAATGGGAATTAATAACCTCCAAAGCGAAACTGGTTTCTTCAGGAAGTGATGTTCTTTTGCTCATACGATGCAATACATTTTCAATTCCTGACAAATTCTGATAAGTACCCAGCCAGTCGTCTCCGATGAAACGAAAAACAAAACGCTGAACCTGCGGTGGCAGTCTGTCATAATTTTTTTCAAGCATCAGGTACAATTCGTCTATATATTCCTTCAACGGTACCTCCGAATACTTGTCCCATTCAACCGACAGGTAGTGGTCATATAAAATATCTACAATAATACCAGCATACTTGCGGTATTTCAGTGCGAACAGAAACTTACTCTTCCGAACCACCGGATGTGTATCTGTATAACTGTCAATTTTACGATGCAACAAAATACCCTTTCTGATACTTTCAGGATAGTCCTGATAACTATTCCCTTTTACATAATCACCAATAAAATTTCCAATTTTTATATCATCTGAATCGCCCGATAAATAAAAATGCGCTAAAAAGTTCATCTAAGCTTTAGGTTTTTTATAAGGTTTAAAATGTCAGAACCGAAATTATCAATCCAATAATAGGCAGAATACATAACATGCCCAAATTACCTGTTAAAGGTAATGATTTACAGGTAAATAATTGATATTTTTAAACATATAAATTCCCATTAGCATTCAATACGATCATAATTCATTGTCGGGCTGCTGATTACGCATAAAACCGAGATTCTTTTTATCCTATATGCTTCTTAACCAGTGAAAAAAATAATCAGTATTCAAAATATTTTATATATCTTATTTGCATAATTCATACTAATACGGTACTGTTATGAACAAAAGAAATGTTATCATCATTGGAGCTGCCGGAAGGGATTTTCATAATTTCAACACCTACTTCCGCGGAAATACCAACTACAACGTTGTTGCCTTTACAGCAGCACAAATACCAGATATTGACGGCAGAAAATATCCTGCTGCCCTTTCCGGAGATCTGTATCCGGATGGCATTCCCATTTATGCAGAGAGTGATTTGCCGGCACTGATCAAAGAACATGACGTTCATGAGTGTATTTTTTCATACAGCGATCTGCCCTATAACAAGGTTATGGAAAAGAGTGCCATTGTAAATGCAGCTGGTGCAAATTTTGTCCTGCTTGGAACCAAAGATACCCTGATTCGGAGTACAAAACCGGTAATTGCGATTGGAGCAGTTCGTACCGGATGTGGTAAAAGCCAGACTTCACGAAGGGTTATCGAGCTGCTGATGGCAAAGGGATTAAAGGTTGTTGCTATAAGGCATCCTATGCCTTACGGAGATCTTGTCGAACAAAAAGTACAACGGTACGCTGAAATTGGTGACCTGAAAAAACACAAATGTACCGTTGAGGAGATGGAAGAATATGAACCGCATATTGACAGAGGTAATGTAATTTATGCTGGTGTTGATTATGAAGCCATACTGCTGGCAGCTGAAAATGATCCTGCCGGCTGTGATATAATTTTGTGGGATGGCGGAAACAATGATTTTCCGTTCTACAAACCCGACCTGATGATAACAGTTGTGGATCCGCATCGTGCCGGACATGAAATTTCCTATTATCCTGGTGAGGTAACCCTCCGCATGGCTGATGCGGTAATTATCAATAAAATGGATACCGCCGGACCGGAAGCTGTTCAGCTGGTGCGCGATAACATCGAAAAAGTAAATCCTGGTGCCATTGTTATTGATGCTGCTTCTCCGATAAAGGTGGATAATCCGGAAATTATCAGAGGTAAAAAAGTACTGGTGGTTGAAGACGGACCTACACTAACGCACGGTGAAATGAAACTTGGTGCAGGCGTCATAGCAGCCAGAAAATTTGGCGCAGCGGAGATGGTTGACCCCCGGCCCTATCTTGCAGGCAAACTACAGGAAACATTTACCATCTATCCGAATATAGGAAGTCTCCTGCCGGCTATGGGTTATGGCGAGCAACAGTTAAAAGACCTGGAAAAAACAATTAACAACACTGATTGCGATGCCGTTATCATTGGTACCCCAATTGACCTGAACCGGATTATTAAGATAAAGAAACCCAATACACGGGTCTACTATGATCTTCAGGAAATCGGACGCCCGGATCTGAATGATGTGCTGGATGATTTTATAAAAAAACAGCATCTGCCAGTAAAATAACTATAAAAAATACCGGGTTTATAACTAATTCCCGATGTTAAATAAATCAGGGCTGTACTTGCGTGGAATACAGCCCTGACTTTTTTATAAATTATTTTATTAAAACTTACAAAATATCTACTTTATAAGCCATAATCCTGTTATCGTAAAAGGTTGGTACAAGCAAAAGTTTCTTTTCCGGTACATAAAAAATATCAGCGGCATTAATCTTATCCGGTGTGGTATCCATAACCAGGATTTGTTTTTTGCCGGGAGCAACAAGATGTATATGTCCGCTCCAGTCTGAAATGATGTAATATCCCTTACCCGCTGCCATCAGGCCGTCAATACCTCCGGTATCCTCCACATAAGTTTCTGTTTCAGTGGTTGACGGATCAATTTTCACAATGGAGTTAGCCAGGCCGGCAAGCAAATTTCCATCCTGGAAAAAGAGCCCGTTAATTCCTTTAAGCTGATCGCCCTGAAGGAAAATTGAGATGGCCCCTTTTGAAATGCGGTAAATAGTATTTGTCTGGGAATCTGAGATGTAAACATCCCCATTGGGTGCCGTGGTGATGTCGTTCAAGAATTTTGCTCCTTCAGCCGGATAAGTTTTGATAATTTTTCCGGAGGAAAGATCGATCTCAGCTACCTGGTCTATATCACTCACGTAAAGATGTCCGTTGACGATGCCCATCCCTTTGGGGCCGTTAAGTCCGGTAACCCATTTGAGATTTTGTATGGTACCATCGGGTTTTAATACTGAAATAAAACCATTGCCATCTTTGTCTGTTGGCTGTCCGCCAATGTTGGCAACATAAATCACATCTTTCTGTTTATCGTAAAAAACAGACTCAGGAGTGTCCATGTCCCTGGGGGTTGCCCATAGCAAGCTGACCTTATCATTAATGAATGTTTTGTCCTGAGCATGCCCGGGAAGAACCGGTAATAAACCGGTTAACAGTAATACAAAGTTACGTGCTAGTTTTTTCATAATCAGGTTATTTAAGGTTTTTATTTTGCAACATAACAGTTCTAAAAGATGATTGTTCATTTATCTGTAGTATAAGGTTTTGATTAAAAAAACATCCCCGTTTTTTCAGTAAAAAATGCAATTTGTCAAAAATTTGGTTATCTTTGCGCACTAAAATTGCGGATGTGGCGTAATTGGTAGCCGCGCCAGACTTAGGATCTGGTGCCTTCGGGCGTGGGGGTTCGAGTCCCTTCATCCGCACAAATGTGGCCTGGTCTTTATTTCTCCGGTTACTGTTTTGAGATCGGGCACAGCATAAATTTTAACTAGGTAGCCCTCTGCTTATCCCCTGTTTCATACACAAACAAAACTCACTGGATCAATTGGTTTATTGATCAAAAAATGGGAGATAGTGCAGGGTGTTGTTGTATAAAAAGCTTAATTTTACAGGTCGTAAATAATATTAAAGGTAAAAACGGATGAACATTACAAAAGAAAACATTGATGAACTCAATGCCAAACTCAGGATAAAAATTGAGAAAGACGATTATAAGGAAAAGGTTGATGAAATGCTCAGGGATTACCGGAAAAAAGCCCGCATGAACGGATTTCGTCCCGGTAAGGTTCCCCAGGGTCTCATTAATAAGATGTATTACAAACCTGTCCTGGTTGAAGAGATCAATAAATTAGTATCCGAATCAATATCATCCTATATAACAGAGCAGGAAATCAATATTTTGGGAGATCCACTGCCCGCCGAAGATGAACAGCAACCCATCGATTGGGATAACCAGTCTGAATTTGAATTTATTTTCGACCTGGGTATTGCTCCCGAGCTGGATTTAACTGTGACTGACAAAGACAAGGTGGTTTACTATCAGGTCACTCCCCGTAACGACCTGATGGATAAATATATTGAAAGCTACACCGAACGTTATGGTGATCATGTGGAAGCGGAAGAGGTTACAGATAATGAGCTGCTGAAGGGTCGTCTGGTTGAACTGGATGAAAACGGAGAGATAAAAGAAGGAGGCGTCTTCCAGGAAAATGCAACCATGAGTGTGGATGTAATCAAGGACGAAGAAATTAAAAAACAATTTACCGGACTTAAAAAAGACAGCGAAGTAAATTTTGATCTCAAAAAAGCTTATCCGAATGAAACAGAGCAGGCTACCATGCTTAATGTTGACAAGGCAGCCCTTCCTGAAATAAATCCTGTTTTTAAACTCACCATTACCTCCATTCTAAGATTTAAACAGGCTGATCTGAACCAGGAATTTTATGACAAAGTGTTTGGTGAAGGACAGGTTAAATCGGAAGAAGAATTCAGGGCAAAGTTACAGGAGCAAATTGACGAGAATCTGAAAAATGATGCGGATTACAGGTTTACTTTCGATGCAAAGGAAATGCTCCTGAATAAAGTAGACTTTAGTCTGCCTGATGAGTTTCTGAAGCGCTGGCTGATGGCCTCCAATGAAGGAAAAATCTCAGAAGAACAACTTGAAAAAGAATTTCCTGCATTTGTAAATGATCTTAAATGGCAACTGATCAAAAACAAAATTGCCAAAGATAACGATATTAAGGTTGAAGAGACTGACCTGCTCAATCATGCTAAAATTGTTGCCCAGCAACAATTTGCACAATACGGTATGCCCAACGTTCCCGATGAACATCTGACTAATTTTGCACAGAAAATTCTGGAAAAGGAACAGGATCGCCGGCGAATCTATGAACAGGTTCAGGAACAAAAAATATTTGCTTTTGTTAAAGAAAAAGTAACTTTGAAGGAAAAGAAAATCAGTATGGACGATTTTGAAAAATTGTTTGAAGCTGAACACGACCATGATCATGATCATGACCACAATCACGATCATGATCACAAATAAAAACTAAATAAAATATCAGCAATCGGATATGGATCAGAAAAAAGATTTTGAAAAGTACGCAACCAAACACATGGGTATAAGTAGTCTGAGGATGCATGATTATATGTCTGTATATAACAACTACATTTCACCAACGATTATCGAAGAGAGACAGTTGAATGTGGCCTCCATGGATGTATTTTCACGTCTGATGATGGACAGGATCATTTTCCTGGGACTCCCTATCGACGATTATGTATCCAATATTATTCAGGCACAGCTGCTTTATCTTGATTCAGCAGATCCCAATAAAGACATCCAGATATACTTCAATACACCCGGAGGATCGGTGCATGCAGGATTGGGAATTTATGACACAATGCAGTGGATTGGTTCAGACGTAGCAACCATCTGTACAGGAATGGCAGCATCCATGGGTGCAGTGCTATTAACCGCCGGAACAAAAGGTAAACGGTCGGGACTCAAACACTCCAGGCTGATGATTCATCAACCAATGGGTGGTGCTCAGGGGCAGGCATCAGATATTGAAATTACTGCCCGTGAGATTATGAAATTAAAGAAAGAACTTTATCAGATTATTGCGGACCACACCGGTAATACGCTTAAAAAAGTTGAAAAAGATGCTGACAGGGATTACTGGATGACCTCAGAGGAAGCAAAAGCCTATGGCATGATTGATGAAGTTCTGATAAAAGAGAAAAAATAAGAATTTATTGTATGGATAAGTGTTCCTTTTGCGGCAGAGATAAGAAAGACACTAATCTTCTGATTGCAGGCATATCAGGGCATATATGCGACAGTTGCATTGAGCAGGCTTATGATATTGTGCAGGAAGAAACACGTGTCAAAACAGGTTTTGATTTTAATCAGTTAAAATTGTTAAAGCCTCTTGAAATTAAAAGTTTCCTTGACCAGTATGTCATCGGTCAGGAAGAGGCTAAAAAATATTTATCTGTTGCCGTATACAACCACTATAAAAGACTGATGCAGGTAAGCCGGCATACTGACGAAGAAATAGAGATTGAAAAATCGAACATTATCCTGGTTGGTGAAACCGGAACCGGTAAAACATTGCTTGCACGCACAATCGCAAAGATGCTTCATGTCCCTTTTACCATCGTTGATGCTACCGTACTCACGGAAGCCGGCTATGTTGGTGAAGACATTGAGAGTATCCTGACCCGCCTGTTACAGGTGGCCGATTATAATGTTGAAGCAGCAGAAAAAGGAATTGTTTTTATTGATGAGATAGACAAAATTGCCCGGAAAGGCGATAACCCTTCAATTACCCGGGATGTATCCGGCGAAGGTGTTCAGCAGGGATTGCTGAAGCTCCTGGAAGGTTCTGTGATCAACGTACCCCCTCAGGGAGGACGTAAACATCCTGACCAGAAGATGATAGCAGTTAATACCAAAAATATCCTCTTTATTTGCGGAGGCGCTTTCGATGGTATTGAAAGAAAAATTGGCAACAGGTTAAATACACAGGTAATCGGGTATAATTCCGACCGCCATAAAAATCAGATTAACCGCGACAATTTATTACAGTACATTGTACCGCAGGACCTTAAAAGTTTCGGCCTTATCCCTGAAATTATCGGACGGCTCCCTGTTCTCACATACCTGAATCCGCTTGACCGCGAAACACTGCGAAGCATTTTGACTGAGCCTAAAAATTCAATTATTAAGCAGTATAAGAAGCTCTTCAAGATGGATAAGATCAACCTGACCTTTGAAGATAAGGTGCTGGAATTCATCGTTGATAAGTCCATTGAATATAAACTTGGTGCCAGGGGACTGAGATCGATATGTGAAGCAATAATGATGGATGCCATGTTTGAACTACCCTCACAAAACGTTAAGGAATTGGAAATAACCCTTAAGTATGCCAGGGAAAAAATGGATAAAACAAACATAAAAAAGCTAAAGGTGGCCTGATAATTAATTTAAGACAAAGTTGTTTGTTATTTTCATAAATAATTATTTTCTTTGTTCCTGTTAAAGCAAAAGAATCAGAAAAATAAAATGATACAATATTCAAATACAAACTGGTGGTGGCACTGCACGATGTTCAAATACCGTGAGTAATGTCAGTTCCTGCTTGTATGCAATAATATAAAGGTCTGCCGAATCACGGCAGGCCTTTTTTGTTTTAAATAACCTAACCGATCTAAAAAAATAAAGATGAAAAAATTTACTTTTGAAACCCGGGAACACAAAATTTTGGCAGATATTATTACCCCGGTAAGTATTTACCTAAAGGTAAGGGACCTGTATCCTGGTTCGCTTTTACTGGAAAGCTCAGATTATCACGGAAACAAAGACAGCTATTCTTATATTTGTCTGGAACCTCTGGCTGAGTTCATGGTTAACCAGGGGCGAATATCTGAACGTTTCCCTGACGGCAACCTGCAAAATAATTCAGCTTCCGGGGTGAGTGTAGCTGATAAATTTGATGAGTTTATAAATGCATTTAATATAACATCAAAGAATGGGCAGGTGAATGGTGTTTTTGGATATACATCCTATGACGCAATCGAACATTTCGAAAGCCTGAAGCTCAGGGCGGAATCTTTTAAAGAAGAACAAATTCCTGAAATGCGCTATAATTTCTACAGGTATGTAATTGCCGTCAACCATTTTCAAAACACCCTGACGATTACGGAAAACCTGCTTGAAGGAGAAAAAAGCCGGATTGAAGAGATCAGGTCTTTGCTAAGCAACCGCAATTATGCCACCTATTCTTTTGCATCCAAAGGCATGGAAACTTCCAATATTACCGATGAAGAATACAAACAAATGGTAAACAAAGGGAAAGAACACTGTAAAAGAGGAGATGTTTTTCAAATTGTCCTTTCACGTAAATTCTCACAGCAATATACCGGGGACGATTTTAATGTATACCGCACACTCAGATCCATCAACCCCTCTCCCTACCTGTTTTATTTTGACTACGGAACCTACCGCATTTTTGGATCTTCCCCTGAAGCCCAGCTCGAAATTCGCAGCGGGAAAGCCTACATACACCCGATTGCCGGGACATTTAAGAGAACAGGTAACGACGAAGAAGACAAAGATCTTGCTGAAAAACTGATGGCCGATAAGAAAGAAAACGCTGAGCACGTCATGCTGGTTGATCTGGCACGTAATGACCTGAGCCGAAATGCAACGAAGGTAAAAGTTGACACCTACCGTGAGATCCAGTTCTATTCTCATGTACTCCACATGGTATCAGTTGTCTCCGGTGAACTACCCGAAAATTATAACACGATCAAAGTGATGGCCGATTCCTTCCCTGCAGGAACACTTTCCGGAGCTCCCAAATACAAAGCCATGGAATTGATTGACAAATATGAAAAGAACCGTCGTGGATTTTATGGGGGATGCATTGGATATGCCGGCTTTGATGGTAGCTTCAATCATGCCATTATGATCCGGTCGTTCCTGAGTAAGAACAACACACTCTTCTACCAGGCAGGAGCCGGAATTGTAGCGGCCTCAGAGGAGGAAAATGAGTTGAATGAAGTAAACAATAAATTAATGGCGCTAAAAACGGCCATCAATTTAGCTAAAGAAATCTGATATGAGCAAAATACTTGTTTTTGACAATTATGATTCATTTACCTATAATCTGGTGCACTTAGTCGAACAAATCACCGGCAATAAAGTAGATGTAATAAGAAATGACGGGATACAACTCGGGGAGATAGACCGGTATGATAAGATCATCCTTTCTCCAGGTCCTGGAATTCCGGAAGAAGCCGGTCTGTTGAAAAAGCTCATTGGCCGTTATGCACAAACAAAAAGCATTCTGGGTGTTTGCCTGGGCCACCAGGCTATTGCTGAGGTATTTGGAGGAAAACTGATAAATCTTGATTCAGTGTTCCACGGAGTTGCCACTCCTGTTTATGTTAAAAAAGCTGATGAAACATTGTTCGCTGGGCTGCCCGGAGAATTTGCCGCTGGTCGCTATCACTCCTGGATTGTAGACAGGGGCACCCTGCCGGATTGTTTTGACCTGACTGCTGAAGATGCTTCGGGACAGATCATGGGCATCAGCCACAAAAGCTTTGATCTCAAAGGGGTACAATTTCATCCTGAATCGGTGCTTACAAGCCATGGAAGGGAATTACTTGAAAACTGGCTTGGCAGTAAGAAATAGAAACAACATTTACAATCTTCATAAAACTATTCATTTTAAAAAAAGCGAACTTAAAATACTATCAGGAAATGAAAGAGATTCTAAACCACTTGTATGACCATAAAACACTCGACCGCTCAGAAGCTGAGTCAGTGCTTACCAATATTGCACAGGGAAAATACAACAATTCGCAAATTGCTTCATTTATTAGCGTTTATATTATGCGTGCAATCACGGTTGAAGAGTTATCAGGCTTCCGGGATGCACTGCTGAATCTCTGTATCCCGGTGGATCTGAGTGATTTTAACACCATTGACCTGTGTGGTACCGGCGGAGATGGCAAAAATACATTTAATATTTCCACCCTGGCTTCCTTTATCGTGGCCGGAGCAGGAGGCAAGGTGGCCAAGCATGGCAATTACGGCGTTTCTTCTACCTGCGGATCTTCCAATGTAATGGAATATTTCGGTTATAAATTTAAAAATGATCCCGACAGACTGCGAAATGAGATGGACAAAACAGGAATCTGCTTTCTGCATGCTCCGTTGTTCAATCCTGCCATGAAAAATGTAGCGCCCGTGCGAAGGGAACTGGGGGTAAAAACATTTTTCAATATGCTTGGTCCGATGGTAAACCCTTCGTTCCCGGGCAATCAGATGGTAGGGGTATACAGTCTGGAACTCGCCAGGTTGTACAGTTACCTGTATCAGCAAACCGGAAAAAATTTTGCTATCGTCCACAGCCTGGACGGTTATGACGAGGTGTCTCTTACTTCAGCTTTTAAGCTGATTACTAATCAGGGAGAGCGGGTAGTAGAACCCGGTGAACTTTCATTTAATAAAATTTCACCTGAGAAACTTGCAGGAGGTGCCACCATTGAAGAAGCCGCAAAAATATTCATCAGCGTACTGAAGAACAAGGCTACTGCTGAACAGCACAACGTAGCTGTAGGGAATGCAGCCATGGGACTCTTCTGCCTGCATCCGGGGAGCTCTTTTACTGAATGTGTAAGCATTGCTGATGAATCCGTGAAAAGCGGTAAAGCATTGGCAGCCTTTAAGAAATTGATTGAATTGCAATGAAAATCCCATACAAATGACTAACATTCTTGATAATATTGTTGAGCATAAAAAACAGGAAGTAGCACAAAATAAAGTGGATTACCCTGTCGCCTGCCTTGAAAAAAGTATTTACATGGATCGGAATACGCTTTCCCTGAGTGAATATCTGCTTCATGAGGGTAACTCAGGGATTATTGCAGAGTTTAAGAGAAAGTCTCCTTCAAAGGGGATGATTAATGAAGGAGCCCAGGTAAGAGAAATTACTTCTGGTTATGTAAAAGCCGGCGCTTCAGCCCTCTCTGTGCTGACTGACAACAGATTTTTTGGCGGAGAAAACAAGGACCTGACCATGGCGAGGGAAACCAACGATTGCCCGGTACTACGCAAAGATTTTATTATTGACGAATATCAGATCCTGGAAGCAAAGGCAATAGGTGCGGATGCCATCCTGCTGATTGCGGCTGTACTAAGCAGTAAGGAAATAAAACAGTTAGCCGCTTTTGCCCGTTCACTTGGTCTGGAACTACTAATGGAGGTGCATGAAAAAGACGAACTGAAAAAAATATGTGAGCATCTCAATGTTATTGGTGTAAATAACCGGAATCTGAAAGATTTCAGTGTCGATATTGAACAGTCGGTTATTTTATCCGGCAGCATTCCCGCAGAGTTTGTCAGGATCAGTGAAAGCGGGCTGAGTGACCCACACAACATAGTCACTCTGCAAAAA
This sequence comes from uncultured Bacteroidales bacterium, assembly GCA_963783315.1. Taxonomy (GTDB): domain Bacteria; phylum Bacteroidota; class Bacteroidia; order Bacteroidales; family DASQZP01; genus DASQZP01. The sequence continues at coordinate 30,866 of CAWAMZ010000036.1, read as the reverse complement.
GCAGGTTTTCAGGGATTTCTGATTGGCGAAACGTTCATGAAAACAGATAATCCGGCCAACGCATGTGCTGCCTTTATCAGGCAGCTTGAAAACTTTAAAAAAGATAATTGAATTATTATTTGATACCCATATAAACAGCTGACATGAAGATAAAAGTCTGCGGAATCACCACAATACAGGATGCAGCATTCCTGCTTCAACAGGATGTAGAGTATGCCGGTTTTATATTTTACCCTAAATCTGCAAGGTTCGTTGGGGAAGACCCTGATCCTGCATTATTCAGGGCAACTGGTCATACAATCAAAAATGTTGGAGTTTTTGTTAACGCGTCTGCAGGTGCAGTTATTGAAGCGGTTAAGAATTATGGACTCGACCTGGTGCAGCTTCATGGAACCGAAACACCGTCATACTGCCGGAAAATTAAAAATGCGGGTATTGAGATCATCAAAGCCTTTGGAGTGGATGACAATTTTGATCCTGCAGTTACGGCTGTTTACAGCCCCTGTGCTGACTATTTTTTGTTTGACACGGGCAGCAGCAGTTATGGCGGTACTGGCAGAAAATTTAACTGGCAGGTACTAAATAATTTTAACAGTCTGCGACCCTACTTCTTAAGCGGAGGAATAGGCCCTGATGATGCCGACGAAATTCTGTCTCTTCGGCTGCCGGCATTGTATGCCATTGATATCAACAGTAAATTTGAAGCAAAGCCCGGGATTAAAAATCAACAATTGCTGAGCTTGTTTCTTGAAAAAATGAGAACACTTAAAAAATAAAGATGAATATGAGTTATCATGTAGATGAAAAAGGATACTATGGCAATTATGGAGGAGCCTACATACCTGAAATGTTGTATCCGAATGTGGAAGAACTCCGCACACAGTATTTGCCGATCATGGAAAGTGAAGACTTTAAGAAGCAGTTCAATTTATTGCTCCGTGACTATGTGGGCAGACCCTCTCCTCTTTATTATGCCAACAGATTGTCAGCATATTATCAGACCAACGTGTTTCTGAAAAGAGAAGATCTCAATCATACCGGAGCCCATAAAATTAACAACACAATAGGCCAGATCATACTTGCACAATTACTTGGGAAACAACGCATAATTGCCGAAACCGGTGCTGGTCAGCACGGAGTTGCAACTGCAACAGTATGTGCACTCATGGAAATGAAGTGCATTGTTTACATGGGAGAAACCGATGTTAAGCGCCAGGCTCCCAATGTATCCAAGATGAAAATGCTTGGTGCTGAAGTGATACCCGTAACCAGTGGCAACCGCACATTGAAGGATGCCACCAACGAAGCTATTCGCGACTGGATCAATAATCCTGAAGATACACATTATATTATCGGGTCAGTGGTGGGCCCTCATCCTTATCCGGATATGGTGAGCCGGTTCCAGTCTGTTATTTCAGAAGAAATGATGTGGCAGCTTAAAGAAAAGACCGGCCGTGACTACCCCGACCATATTATTGCCTGTATCGGGGGAGGAAGCAATGCAGCAGGGGCTTTTTATCATTATCTTGACCGCCCTGAGGTGCAACTGATTGCTGTTGAAGCTTCCGGTATGGGTATTGATACAGGTGAATCGGCTGCTACAATGGTGCTGGGCCATACCGGAATTATTCACGGTAGCCGGACCATGCTTATGCAGGACGAAGACGGCCAGATTACCGAGCCTTATTCTATCTCTGCAGGACTGGATTACCCCGGAGTGGGCCCGCTGCATGCCAACCTGAAAGAGACGGGCCGCGGAACTTTCCTGCATGTAACAGATCAGGAAGCACTCGATGCTGCCTTCCTTCTTACCCGCAAAGAAGGGATTATTCCTGCTCTTGAATCAGCACATGCATTGGCTGCCATGGAAAAAATGCAATTTAAACCCGAAGCAACCGTCGTAATAAACCTCTCAGGAAGAGGAGATAAAGACATGGAAACTTATATTAAAAACATGCCCGATGAACAGAATTGATAACTTATTTGCACAGAAAAAAAATAACATTTTATCTGTATATTTTACTGCCGGCTACCCTGAACTGGATGATACAGCAACCATCATCACGGAACTCGAAAAAAACGGAGTTGACCTGATTGAAATTGGCATGCCTTTTTCAGATCCTATGGCAGACGGACCGGTTATTCAGCAATGCAGTCATCAGGCACTGTTAAACGGCATGAGCCTGCATAAACTTTTTGACCAGTTGAAGGACATTCGTAAAACGGTGAATATCCCGTTGATCCTGATGGGATACCTTAATCCTGTACTCAGGTTTGGCATGCAAGCTTTCATTCAGGAATGCAAAAAAACAGGAATTGACGGAATTATTCTGCCGGATCTTCCGCTACAGGAATACACTTCTCATTACGCCTCCCTGTTTAGACAACATGATATACATAATATTTTTCTTATTACTCCCCAAACCTCTGAAGAAAGAATCAGGCTGATTGATCAGACAGGAAGTGGTTTTATATACATGGTTTCCTCCGCCTCCATAACAGGATCCCGCAGTGGAATTTCTGAGCAGCAAAAAGCATATTTCAACCGAATACAGAGCATGAATCTGAAGAATCCTGCCCTCATCGGTTTTGGAATCTCAAATCACGAAGCATATCGTATTGCTTGTGAATATGCTCAGGGTGCCATTATCGGAAGTGCGTTTATCAATGCCATCAGCAATACTGCAAGCCTGCAGAAATCTATAAAAGATTTTATTCAACATGTAAAAAATGGTATGTAACACTATGTGTGTTAATTAAAATCGCTCTCGCTGAAATATACTCCTGACTTCTGTAAGGAAACACAAACAGGTTTGATTGTTGTTGATTTTTCACTAATTTCGATTGCTTAAATTTATCGGAACAAGATAGATTATCTTGCTTTTCCGACAGCATAATTCCGTTATGAGAAAAATCAAAAACCCATTTGCCGGACAGCCTTCTTATAATTGCTTTGGCTGCAGCCCCGACAATCCCGACGGCCTTCACCTCGATTTTTTTGAAGACGGTGACGAAATAGTTTGTAACTGGACACCAGCAGGAAACCTGCAAGGCTACAAGAATGTGGTACACGGTGGTATCCAATCGACACTGATGGATGAGATTGCCAGCTGGACAGTTTATGTAAAAGCAAAAACCGCAGGTGTTACAGCCCGCCTGGAGGTAAAGTTTAAAAAACCAGTATATGCTGATGCTGGTTCACTGACTGTGCGCGGAAAAATCATAAATCAGAACAAAAGGATTGTAACCGTTGAAACACGGCTTTTGGACAATTCGGGAACCTGTTGTGCCGAAGGAAAGGTTGACTATTTCGTTATGGACCCTGAGCAGGCAAAAGAAAAACTCAATTACCCGGGCTACGAAAAGTTCTTTGAATAACTGAATCCATCCAGATGAAAATAACGATCAATAAAAACAAAATATTTATTTATGACTTATAATTTTGATGAAATTGTTCCAAGGGAGAACACCAATTCAGTAAAATATGACATACGCGGGGAATTGTTTGGCAAAGAAGATGTGATCCCTTTGTGGGTGGCTGATATGGATTTCAGGACACCCGATTTTATAATTAAAGCTTTAAAAGAACGACTTCAACATGAAATTCTTGGATATTCCATAAAACCAGCCGGTTATTATAATGCCATCATAAGCTGGCTCCACCGGCGTCATCACTGGGATATAAAAAAAGAATGGATCAGTTTCAGCCCGGGAGTGGTTCCGGCTCTCAACATGGCTGTAATGGCATATTCCCGCCCCGGAGACAAAATTATACTGCAATCACCGGTCTACCATCCTTTTTACGCGGCGATTGAGAACAACGGACGCCGCATGGTAAACAATCCCCTGCGACTGGAAAACGGACGTTACTATTTTGACTTTGATGATTTAAAGAAGAAGATTGATCCGGATGTGAAAATGTTGTTTTTATGCAATCCGCATAATCCCGTCAGCCGGGCTTTTACCGAAAAAGAATTACGTGAGCTTGCAGAAATATGCATCGAAAACAACATTCTGATCATTGCGGATGAAATACATTCCGACCTGATCTTTCCTGGTTACAGGCATATTCCCATAGCAAGTCTTTCAGAAGAAATTGCTGCAAAAACAATTACCTGCATGGCCCCATCCAAAACATTTAATCTTGCCGGAATGTCCACTTCCTTCCTTGTTATCAGGGACAGGGAATTGCGGCATCATTACAATAAGGTGCTTGAGCAGGTCCATATTGGCTCAGGTAATCTGTTTGGGACAGTTGCACTTGAAGCCGCTTATTCCGATGGTGATGAATGGCTTGATCAGCTTATGACTTATCTGCAAAAAAATGCAGAACTGGTGAAAAATTACCTGCACGAAAATATCCCTGCCATAAAACTTACCGAGCCCGAAGCAACTTATCTGATGTGGCTTGATTGCACAGAACTGAAAATGAATAATAAAGAACTAAAAAACTTCATGATTCATGAAGCGGGCCTTGGATTAAATGATGGCCCTATGTTTGGTCCGGGAGGGGAAGGTTTTCAGCGAATGAATATTGCAGCACCGGCAGAAACAATTGCAAAATCGCTAAATCAACTCAAAAAAGCTGTTGAGAAGAGAAAAAGCGCCTGAAAAAAGTAACTTTTTGATAAATTCCCGTATAATCAGTAATTAAATTGTAAGGGTTATAAGTAGTTAATAATTAAACAGCTATTTTTTAGTTATCAATATATCAAAAAAAACAAAGATGAAATTTAGATTTTCTATTGCTTCCAAGATAAGCCTGGGATTCGGGATATTGATCATTGCTTTTCTCATCAACGGTACTTTAACGGTTAAGACGCTTAATAACAGCAGGAAGCTAAACGAAGAAATCACTAATATTTATACGCCATCTGCTACTTACCTGAGTGATCTTTATGAAATGATCAATAACTCAGAAATGCTTGTTAAAAGCTGGGTATACATCGACCGGAAAACAGAAACACCGAATAAACTCAAGCTCATTGAAATGCACAAAACCAAATTTCCTGAGCTAAAGGACAAATTACTTAAAATTTCTGAAAACTGGTCGGAGGCCAACCAAAACAGTATAGAAAGAATTCTGACGACAATTAACGACACACTGTTTCCGATGCAACAAACAATCATGGATAAATTGTCAACTTTTGAAAGTTATGATGATCCGATGGTTGTTTTTGAGATTAATCCCATGGTAGAAGAGGGTGGTGAAATCATTACCACCACCACTAAGATCCTGAATCAGTTATCTGTATTGATTGACAAACAGAATGCATTGGTTGCTCAATCAAGAACCGAGATGGACAATGCTTTTGCACAATTTAAAAAATCTGTCATCTGGATGGGTATTATCATTATCCTGGTATCCTTCCTGATTGCCATAATCACTGCAAGATCGCTGGTGCGTCCCATCAACTACATTAAAAGAATTCTCCTCAATATGGCCAAGGGTATCCTTCCTGATAAGAAAATAAAAGCAGGCAATGACGAGATTGGTGAAATGAGTGTTGCTTTGAATTCACTTGTAACCGGCTTAAAAGATATCTCCAATTTCTCGGTTGAAATTGGAAAGGGAAATTTCGAAAGTGATTTTAAACCTTTGAGTGAGCAGGATATTCTGGGTAATTCGCTGATTAATATGCGCGAAGAACTGAAAAAAGCTGCCCAGGAAGAAGAAAAACGTAAACTTGAAGATTCACAGCGTAACTGGGCTACCCAGGGTATTGCTAAATTTTCTGAAATCCTGCGGCAGAATAATGACAACATGGAGGAGCTCTCCTATAATATCATCAGCAAGCTGGTTAAATATATGGATGCCAACCAGGGGGGGCTTTTCATTCTTAATAATCAGGACAAAGAGCACGTCATCATTGAACTTAATGCCTGTTATGCATATGACAGGAAAAAGTTCCTTGAAAAACAAATTGAAGTTGGTGAAGGATTGATCGGCAGGTGTGTGCAGGAAGGCGAAACCATTTACATGACCGAAATCCCCAATGACTATATCAATATAACCTCCGGTCTTGGCGGCGATAATCCCAGGTGTCTGCTTATTGTGCCTTTAAAACTGAATGATGAGATCTACGGAGTACTAGAAATCGCCTCATTTAAAAATATTGACCCCTACCAGATTGAATTTGTGGAAAAGATCGGTGAAAGCATTGCTTCTACTATTTCAACAGTAAAAATAAATATTCAAACCACCATGCTGCTCGAACAATCACAGCAGCAGGCTGAAGAAATGTCAGCACAGGAAGAAGAAATGAGACAAAATATGGAAGAGCTGAGAGCAACCCAGGAACAGTCGGCACGCAGGGAAACCGATTTGCAGAAAAAAGTAGATCAGCTCACGTCTGAACTGAATAAGCTCCGTGGAAATAACAAGTAAAAAATCATGACAAAGGGGAAAAATTTCCCCTTTGATTTTTTTAAATTAATTTATATTTTCACTCAGGCATTTTAAATTATTAAATTACCTAAAAATAGCAGGCTTAAAGTTTACATAATTCAGTGGTTCTATTTTATTCAACCTTTTTCCTCAGAGAACTTACGGATAAATTCCGCTTGCCTACCTGATGCAACATAATTTGGATCATGATCCGAAATTTAATACCCATATTCCTTTTGTTTTTGTCAGGCAATATTTTTTGCCAGAAAAGCAGTTTGCGTTTTCAGCATATTGCATCAGAGGATGGCTTGTCTCAAGAGCATATCCTTTGCATGATGCAGGATTCAGAGGGTTATATCTGGATCGGGACCTATGACGGGTTGAACCGGTACAATGGTTATTCATTCGACAACTACTTCGCCAACGATAACGACTCTAATTCATTAACAATCAATGTAGTCTACAGCCTGTTCGAAGACCGGGACGGAAATATCTGGTGCGGCACATGGGGGGTTGACATTTATAACAGGATAACCGGAAAATTCAGTCACATCACTGCACTCAAAGGTGAAAATTCAATCAATGCAGGTGAGGTACCTGCCATTTGCCAGGATGACTCTGGCAATATATGGTTGGCTACCCAGGGAGGAGGTATCAACAAAGTAGACTATAAAACCCGAAAAGTCTCATACATAAAGGCAGCCGACACCCCACAGGAAGACTCATTGTGTTCAAATTTCATCAACGATCTGCTAATTGACAGCACACAGAATATGTGGATTGCAACAGAAGGTGGCGGACTCAGCCGGATGAACCTGAAAAACGGAAAGATAAAAACTTACCTGCAGGATAAATCCAAAACAGGATCACTTGCTTCCAACAAGATTACCTGCCTTTTTGAAGATGATAAACACAATATATGGTTAGGAGAGACAAAAGGCCGGTTGCAACGATACGATCCGGAACAGGATAATTTTGATTCTTACGATGTCTGGAATGCAGAATCACAAGTCACCTGTACAAGAATAATGCAGATTGCACAGGATAATAAGGGGCAATTATTGTTGGCTACAAAAGGATCAGGTCTGCTTATCTTTGATCCAGGTGAAAAAACATCAGAAATATATGTCCACAATACGATCAACCCGGTATCAATTGCTTCTAATGAAACCTATTCAATACTTACGGATAAGGCCAATACTGTATTTGTCGGCACTTTTGGCAGGGGAATTTCCTGGTATTCACAATTGAGCCAGAAATTTAATGTCTATTCGGTGCAAAAGGAAGGCGGTTTTGGAGGAAGTGACATAAATGCATTTACTGATGCAATTGAAGATACAAAGGGAAATCTGATAACCGGAACCTATAACGGCTTTTTGGTCTGGGACCAAAAAACATGGAAATTCAGGCATTTTCTTCCCGGGAATAGCTATGAAGAAAATAAAGTACTCACGGTTAAACTCGCACCCGACAGTACTATCTGGATAAGTACCATTAAGTATTTATACAGATACGACCGGGAATACAACAAGCTTCAGACTTATACCTTTGATGAAGATCTTATCGATCATTCGATCTATGCGATTGAGTTTGATTACCGGGATAACCTGTGGATTGGTCAGTTTACCAGGGGACTATTAAAAATTTCCGGTACTGAATGGCGTGACAAAACAAAACAGAATCTTTCTTATACTCTTTATCAGGTTGACCTCAATGATTCAACTACAATCTCGGGAAACCAGCATTGGGTAATACGGCAGGCAAAAGACTCAACACTATGGATAGGCGGAGTGGGTGGCCTGGATCGTTATAATTATAAGGAAGGAAATTTCACCTGGGTTTTTAATCCGGGAAGCGTCAAGACTATTGATATCGACTCAAAAGGAAAGATTTGGATCGGGACCATCGGCCTGGGGCTTTACGGTTATGATCCGGCAAGTGAAAGTGTTGAAAAATACACTGTATCTGATGGCCTGTCCCAGCGATTCATTTATGGCGTATTGGCTGACAGCCAGGATAATATATGGGTAACCACCGCATCCGGGTTATCAAAGCTCGACACCAAAACCCATACATTTCAAAACTATGATGTAAGGGATGGATTACCCGATAATCATTTTGATGACAAGTCTGAAGCCAGACTTTCCGGCGGACGTTTTTACATGGGAACCAGCAAAGGATTCATTCTTTTCAAACCAGAGGAGATCAGAAATGACACTTCTAATGCCCGCATTGTTTTGACAGACCTTACTGTTAACAACAGAAAAATTGAAAAATACAATACAGGCTTAAGAGACTCATCCTCCGCAGTTCCTGTTGATATTGTAAACAGGATTGACCTCGATCCCAGCGAAAAAGATATCGTTTTCGAATTTGCAGCCCTGCATTTTGCTGCTCCTGATAAAATTAAGTATCAGTATCAACTTGATGGATATGACAAAAACTGGATTAATACTGATGCCGCAAACAGGATTGCCAAGTATACCAACCTGGACAAGGGAACCTATACATTCAGGGTAAAAGCCACAAATAGTGATGGATACTGGATGGATAATATGCTTAGCATTGATCTTGTGGTACATCCACACTTTTATCAGACGATTATTTTCAAAATAATATTGACGGCCATCATTAGCTTCATGATATTTCTATTCTTCCGCTGGCGCATGTCGCAGGTTGTAAAACAAAAAATACTGCTTGAAGGATTGGTTGATGAACGTACTCAGGAGCTGTCAAAAAAGAATCAATTACTGCAGGAAGTTGCAAAAGATTTGGAAGAATCCAATTTTCAGCTTGAGGAACGTCAGCAATTTATTGAAGAACAAAGTGAGGAACTGCTGAATCAGCGTGATGCCCTTGCTGTATCAAACAGCACTAAGGATAAATTGTTCTCAATTATTGCCCATGACCTGAAGAATCCCTTTAATGTAATACTCGGATACAGTGAATTACTTATTGACAGAATGCAGGAATGGGACGATGAGAAAAAAATATATTTCCTTAAAATACTGAAGGAATCCAGCCAGACAGCTTATAACCTGCTTGAAAACCTGCTCCAATGGTCAAGAAGTCAAAACGGTACCCTGCAATATAATCCGGCGAAAACCGATATTAATGAAGCTTTTGAAATAGTTTTACCGGGAGTTATAAACTTCACACGCAAGAAAGAAATAGAGATTGTCACCAGGAATGAAGCGGAAGGAATTCATATTTTTGCCGACATTAACATGTTGACAACTATACTCAGAAATCTCCTGATGAATGCTGCCAAATTCAGTAATCCGAAAGAAAATATTTTACTTAAAGCATCGGTTTACGATCAGGAATATGTCATTTTTTCGGTGATTGACAATGGTATAGGAATGTCGCAGGATGAACTTAAAAAATTATTCGATCTGGATAAACCATATTCAAATACGGGTACAGAGGGTGAAAAAGGAACCGGAATTGGTCTGATTCTCTGCAAAGATTTTGTTGATTATCATAAGGGAAAAATCTGGGCAGAAAGCAAACCAGATAGTGGCACCGGATTTTATTTTACTATCCCAAAAGCAAAACAGTAATACTATACTGCCAATTATTTCGGTCAAAATAACCTGTCCGGCAACACAAATTATGTCTTTATGTCATTATTAACTAGCCTGTTATGACTTTTTGTCCTATTGCAGGACTGAAAATGCAGTGGTACGGAAATTGAATTATTCCGTTTACAAAAAAACATAAGTTTAATTTAAAAAACAGGGAGGATTGAGCTATGTTACCAACAAGAGAATTAAATTCAATGTTTCCTTCATTTGTAGACGAATTTTTCGGCAGAGATCTGCTGAACAACTTTTTTGAAACCAGAACAGGAGTAACTACGCCTGCGGTTAACATCATAGAAGGTAAGGACGATTTCAGAATTGAAGTAGCTGCTCCGGGACTGGACAAGAAAGATTTCAAGATTGACATCGACAACAATATGCTTTCAATTTCTGCTGAAAAAGAAAATACTGTGAAGGAAGAAGAAGATAATTATGTTCGCAGGGAATTTGGCTATACCAGTTTTAAAAGAACATTCACACTGCCAGATTCTGTAAATGCCGAGAAGATCAAGGCTACTCATAAAGAAGGTATTTTACAAATAACAATACCCAAAAAAGAGGAAGCCAGGGTTAAACCCCCAAAAAAAATAGAAATTTCATAATTAATTTTTAGTGCCAAAGGCCTCCTTAGCGGAGGCTTTTTTATTTTTAATTATCATTTGGAGCGAAAAAACAAACATAATCAAGCCAATCACCAGCAGCGCAAAAGCCATAACTATCTGATTTACTGTTATCTCATCATTTCCTGAAAGTATGGTATACAGTCCATAAACAGATCCGGTGATGACCATCAACCCAAAAATCATTGAGAAGAAATCCAACAGGGAAGACATAATTGAAGTAGTCTTAAATTCTGCAGATTTTTTATAATCCATATATCGCATTCTCGCGTAATAAGCAGCCTTTTTTCTTGCTTTATCACGTTCTTCCTTCATCCACCCGGAAACAAAATCCTGACCTGTTCTGGTATTTGTTTCATTATTCATTGAATAAGCGCTCGTGTATTTCTCTTTGTGTAATGCATGTGCAAAAAGAAATTCATAAGCTTCCGTCAACTCAACAAATCTTTGATGAGCATTGGGATACTTGCTCGTATCGGGATGATACAATTTGGCTTTATGGCGATAAGCATGCTTGATTACCTCAGAAGAACTATGTTCAGTTACTCCGAGCACCTGATAGTAATATGCAAACAAGACTGAAATAATATTTATTTTTTAACAGCAATTCAAGTTAACACCAGGGTATTACTGAAAACTACGCAACTCAAAATTCTTACCCAGATAAACCCGCCTTACCTGCTCATCTTCTGCAAGTTCTGATGCTGTTCCTGACTTAAGTATGGCACCTTCAAACAGCAGGTATGCCCGGTCAGTAATAGAAAGTGTTTCATGTACATTATGGTCGGTGATAAGGATTCCGATATTTTTATCCCTTAATTTAGCCACAATTTCCTGAATATCTTCAACGGCAATAGGATCCACTCCTGCAAAGGGTTCATCAAGTAAAATGAATTTAGGATTGATGGCCAGGGCCCGGGCAATTTCTGTCCTTCGCCTTTCTCCTCCTGAAAGCTGAATACCAAGGCTTTTTCGTATTTTTTGCAGCCCGAATTCATTGAGCAGCATCTCAGTTCGCTCTTTTTGTTCCTGCTTATTGTACTGAGACATTTCAAGAACGGCTTTGATATTATCCTCCACGCTGAGCTGTCTGAAAACGGATGCTTCCTGGGCAAGATATCCAATTCCCCTCTGTGCCCGGCGGTAAACCGGTTCACGGGTAATATCAAGGTCATCAAGAAAAATTTGTCCTTCATTTGGAGTGATCAATCCGACTATCATATAAAACGAAGTGGTTTTACCGGCTCCGTTCGGTCCGAGCAATCCCACAATCTCGCCCTGCTTTACGTTAATTGATACCCCTTTTACTACTGTCCTTTTGCGATATTTCTTTACCAGATTAGTCGTACTCAGTCTCATATTTGTCTTTTCGCTTAAATTATCTTTGTTGTAAAAGTAAGAAATTCAGCTTAATAATTTCCTTCCATTACATCCCGGCTCATCCGGTTTTTAAATTCCGAATTTATCTACATCATCTGATTCCTGTTCTTCCTGTTCGTCCCTCAGTTTCTGTTTCCTTACAATCCTGGCGGATATACCAATACTTACTTCATACAGTCCAACCAACGGTAAGGTAACCAGTATCTGACTAAAGATATCCGGAGGAGTGATTACAGCAGATACTACCAAAATCACGATCAGGGCATGGCGTCTGTATTTTCTCAGAAAATCAGGAGTGATCAATCCGATTTTTGATAAGAAAAGTACCAGCATCGGCAATTCAAAAATAATACCGCTTGCCAGCACCACTGAAGCTACTGTCGAAATATAGGAAGTCAGGTTTATCTGATTAATCACCTGTGAACTTACTGTATAAGAGCCCAGAAAATGCACTGAAAGCGGAGTAATTACATAATATCCAAATAACACACCCAACAGGAACAGCAGACTGCTGAAAAATACAGCTCCACGAGTGTATCTCCTCTCGTTTGTGTAAAGTGCAGGAGCCAGAAAACGCCAAAATTCATAAAAAATATAGGGAAAAGCAATGATAAATCCGGCGAAAATTGAGACCATTATATGGGTGGTGAACTGTCCCGACATGTTGATATTGATAAGCTGAAAAGGATGTGCATTAATACACAGCGCATCAACATGCACGATTTTACCCAGCGCACACAACATTCTGTTCGTGAAAAAATCAGGGCTTTTTGGAGCAATTATGATGGAATCAAAAATAAAACTGTGAAAAACAAACGCAAGAATAGCAAAGAGAATAATTGCAATCATTGATCGTACCAGGTGCCACCTCAACTCTTCGAGATGGTCAAGAAATGACATATCTGCTGAATTATCTTTGGTCATAATTTATCTGTTAGTTGTGGATTTATTTAAAAAAAACAGTACATTTAAAAATATTAATGACTGACCCTGTATTTATCATTCAGTTTTTTGGCTAAAAAATTACCTGCCTGAACAACCAGCTAAACCATATGCATTTCACAGGTATATGGCCTCCTTAATGAAAGGAATAAACCAAAAACTAAAACTTAATCAGTCAGTTTTGGTAATCTGTAAAAATGCCTTTTTTAACCAACAAACAATGAGGTTTTTTCAATGTGGTTTTCAGGAATACAAATGTATTATATTTTTAAAAATGATTAGCTTTTTGTAACCGGTAATGAAAATATCTTTTTTCCAACAAGACACTTATCAGGTTTTTTTAGACATTAGTTATTTAATTTAGAACTTTTATGTAAAAAAAACCGTTATTAATAAATTAATATATCAGTAACTTTATTCAAAATTGAAATATATTCAGTTCAATGATTGAAACAACAGATAAAATCCTGCATGAAAGTCTTAAGAAACACTTTGGATTTGATGCTTTTAAAGGAAATCAGGAAGAAATTATCCGAAATGTACTTGAAGGGAGAGACTCATTCGTTCTGATGCCAACAGGCGGTGGTAAATCGCTTTGTTACCAGCTTCCATCGCTGATACTTGAAGGCACTGCAATCGTAATCTCTCCCCTGATTGCACTCATGAAAAATCAGGTTGATGCAATGCGAAGTTTCAGTCTGGAAGACGGAGTAGCTCATTTTCTGAATTCATCGCTTACTAAAACTGCCATTAATCAGGTAAAACAAGATATTCTGGATGGTAAGACCAGACTGCTATATGTAGCGCCCGAGTCGCTTACCAAAGAAGAAAATGTTAATTTCTTAAAACAGATTAAAATTTCTTTTTATGCCATCGACGAAGCACATTGTATATCCGAATGGGGCCATGACTTCAGGCCTGAATACAGACGAATCAGACCAATCATAAATGAAATAGGAAGGGCACCCCTGATTGCATTAACTGCAACAGCAACACCAAAGGTACAGCATGATATACAAAAAAACCTGTCGATGCTGGATGCCAATGTGTTTAAATCCTCTTTTAACAGGGCAAACCTGTATTATGAAGTGCGCCCAAAAGTAAGCGCTACCAAGGAAATCATCAAGATTCTGAAATCGAATCCCGGGAAATCAACAATTATTTACTGTCTGAGCCGCAAAAAGGTGGAAGAACTTGCAGAAACACTGCAGGTTAACGGAATAAAGGCGCTCCCCTATCATGCAGGAATGGATTCAGCCACGCGTACAGGCAATCAGGATAAGTTTCTGATGGAAGAGGCTGATGTGATTGTGGCTACTATAGCATTCGGAATGGGTATTGACAAGCCGGATGTCCGGTTTGTAATCCATTACGACATTCCTAAAAGTCTGGAAGGATACTACCAGGAAACAGGAAGGGCTGGTCGTGATGGCGGAGAAGGCAGGTGCATCACTTTTTACCGGTATAAGGATATTCAGAAACTTGAAAAATTTATGCAGGGCAAGCCTGTAGCGGAACAGGAAATTGGCAAACAATTACTGCTGGAAACAGTTGCTTACGCTGAATCATCGGTATGCCGCAGAAAACAATTGCTGCACTATTTCGGGGAAATTTATAAAATTGATAATTGCGGTAATTGTGACAACTGTATCCATCCCAAAGAACAATTTGAGGGGAAAGATTATGTTGTGCAGGCATTGGAGGCAATTCTGGAAGTAAAAGAAAAATTCAAAGCCGGCTACATTGCTGATTTGCTTGCCGGAAACAAGACTACGGCCATTAAATCATACGGGCACCACAAACTTGAGATTTTCGGAGCAGGCGGAGAACATGATATTAAATTCTGGAACGCGGTAATCAGGCAGGCCCTAATTGCCCGATTTCTGCATAAAGATATTGAAAATTATGGACTGCTTAAACTTAGTGAAGCCGGACACAAATATCTGAGTGATCCCTATTCATTCATGCTTACAAAAAATCATGATTACGAGAGTAATGATGAATCGCAGGAAAATGATGGAGGTGGTAAAACAAGTGCTGTTGACACGGAGCTTTTTAATATCCTCAAAGACCTGAGAAAGCGCATTTCCAGGCAAAAAAATATCCCTCCCTTCGTGATCTTTCAGGATCCTTCCCTCGAAGATATGGCTATCCAGTATCCTGTTACTATTGATGAACTTCAGAATATTGTTGGTGTTGGTTCAGGTAAAGCCCACCGTTACGGAAAAGAATTTATCGAACTTATTAAAGCGTATGTAGATGAAAAAGAAATAATCCGCCCACAGGATATGGTGGTAAAATCTGTCGTGAATAAATCCGGATTGAAAGTATATATCATCCAGAGCATCGACAGAAAAATTTCACTTGAAGATATTGCCGGGGCCAAAAACCTCGAAATGAACGATCTGCTTAAGGAAATAGAAGCCATTGTTAATTCAGGTACCAAAATCAATATTGATTATTATATCAATGAGGTAATGGATGAAGAACACCAGCAAGAGGTATTCGACTATTTCAGGGAAGAAGCTGAAACAGAATCCATCGATGACGCACTGGCTGAGCTTGGTGAGGATGAGTATACTGAAGAAGATATCAGGCTCATGAGAATTAAGTTCATTTCCGAGATGGGAAATTAAGATACAATAACTCTCCACTCTGTAAACAGATTGCTGTAATAATATTTAACCCGGGAAGGAATTTCCCGGGTTTTTATTTTACCACATAATTCTATAAAACCAAGAGATGAATACTGCCCTGAAAAAAGGATTCTTTCCCGCCGGACAAAAGATATCCCCTGTTCAGTAAAACGAATATCATCATAAATCGTGATTTCAACTGTATTCTGCTTCGCCTCTAAATACATTATAAATGACCGGACAAAATTGATTCTTTCTGAGTTTTTTTGTAAATTTAATCAGATGTTTATCCGGAAAATTTAAACCACCAAAGGTTTTTTACGTAAGCATTTTTTAGTAACACCGGTAAATAAAGTATGCAAGAGCATTTTCAGAAACCATCATAAGAAAACAAATTGTTAAACACATAAAACGCATACATATGAAAAAAATTTACATTTTATCCGTGCTTGTGTTTTTGTTTGCAGCCGTTAATGCCCAGTTCACTATGACTTATAAGACACATGGGATATTGGCTGGTGATGCACACGATTATACACTAACCAACCACGTTGAACAGGGACTTGCAGGAGCTGCACAGACCTGGGATTTCTCCGGACTAAAGCCTGATGAAAAACAAAGTGCACTGACCAGCCACATGCTCAATGCTGTTTATCTTAAAAAAGGCGGTGAAATTCCACAGGCAAATACAGTTATTGAAGAATATGGCAATAAATTTTTCTTCAGGGCAGGTGAAGATGCACTTGAACAGTACGGGTTGGTAACAAAAAATAATATGGTCATTACTTATGACAAACCTTTTGTGAAAATGAAATATCCCTTTTCATTTGGAGACAGCTACCAGGGAAATTTTTCAGGAACGCTCAAATCCGGCAGTGTAACCAGTAATATACAGGGCGAATATTCCGTTACTGCCGATGGATATGGAAAGTTGATTCTGCCAAACGGTGTTGAATTGAATAATACACTTCGGATTAAAACAGTAAGAAAAAATATGTATGGCAGTAATTCATGGGTAAGTACAACCACTTACCGCTGGTATGTTGAAAATGTTCGATATCCGGTGCTTGTAATTATCAGACAGGACACCCCCAATCAGTCGAATATTATAAAAACAGCCTATTTCACTCATGCAGCTTCACTGATGAATGCTACTGAGGAAGAATTAAATGAACTGAGTCTTCAGGGAGAAGATCTGAATGTATATCCAAATCCATTTGTAAAGGAAGTGCATGTTGCCTATTCGCTTGATTCAGATAAAAAAGTCACCATCGAATTATTTGACATGTCGGGTAAAAAAGTGAGAACTTATCTGAACAGCGTCTCACAATCTGCCGGCTATCATACCTACACAATCAGCAGTAATGATATTGAAACAGGCAATGGTTCCTACTACCTTCATATCAACCTGGGAGACAAAACTTATACAAGAAAAATTATTTCAATTGAATAATTAAAGTGTCCCGGCTTTTAAGCATGAAGAACCTGGTAATTTTTTGCCGGGTTTTTTTACGTAAAGTTTATGAATCAGTTTTTATATCCAGGGCGTCTCTTAATCCGTTGCCCACCAAAGTAAATGCGAGCACCATCATCATAATTGCCAGTCCCGGCAAAATAGCCAGGTAAGCCTTGTCAACAATGATGTATCCGTAATGATCCTTGATCATGGTACCCCATGAAGGAACTGGCGGTTGTACCCCTATGCCCAGAAAACTCAGGCCAGCTTCCATCAATATAGCTGATGCAAAATTTGCAGCTGAAATTATGATGACAGGAGCAAATACATTGGGGAGTATATGTTTGAATATTATCCGCCCTGATGAAAAACCCAATGCCCGAGCCGCTTCAACAAATTCCTTTTCTCTCACAGTAAGAACCTGTCCCCTGACTACCCTTGCAACTTCCACCCACATGGTAAGTCCTACAGCAACGAAAACCTGCCAGAACCCCTTCCCCAGCACCAGGGTAATGGCAATGACAAGCAACAATGTAGGAATAGACCATACAACATTAATCAGCCACATGATTAACTCATCTACCCAGCCCCTGAAATAACCTGCAACTGCACCAAGTGTGAGGCCGATGAGTAATGAAATAAAAACAGCTATGAAACCAACTGAGAGCGAAACGCGGGTACCGATTACCAAACGGCTTAATAAATCCCTCCCGAACCGGTCGGTTCCCAGCAAAAAAAACTTTTTTACAAGATTATGTTTTTCAACCCTTTGCTGCATTTCATTGACTGACAATGAAATATTTTGTCCTCCGATAGTGGTAAAACCAAGCATACCAGCACGGCTGTTAATTTTCTCTTCCGTATCGAGAGCGTATAGCACATCAGCCAGGTTATATGTTTTCAGAAACACTGCATTGCTCTGCTCACCCGAATAACCAAATGCTTCAACGTTGTCTCCGGAAAAATGTACGGAATCAACCGGTATGTTCTGATAATCCGGCCGCTGTCCGAATAACATTCGTGAAATGAAATTACGCTTATGTGTCGGTTCATTAAGTCTGACTTTCAGCATAAGAACTGAAAAACCGGGTTTTTTAGTGGTAAGTTCCAGGTATTGACGATTAGCAAACGGGCTTTCATCCGGGGTGATAAGATAACCCAAAACACCCAGTATAAGAGCAAGAATGATGACAATCAATCCAAACATTGACAGCACATTTCCCGAAAATTTTCTCCAGCCCAGTTGAAAAGGTGAAGCATGTTGTTCGTTTAATTCTTTGCTCATACCTGATAATTCCTCCCTTTCCACGTAAAAGTACCCCAAATTCCAGTAATTGCCGTAATAGTGACATAAAAAATATACATCAACTGTGCAATCGGAAAGAGAAACAACAATGACCGCCGGTTGTAAAAGGCCAGTACTGAGTTCAACAAGACAAGATCCGCCATGCTTTTCAAACAAAAAAACAAAATAAAAGTGTTCAGATAAGCTATGTCGAAAAGGCTGCTAACCAGGAGCAACAGCAGGCCGGCATTCTGCAACAAAACAATAAGAGCTGTTCCAATAACAAAAAGGTTCTGATATCCCCTGCTTTTTGAAACCCAGCGCTTTCGCTGAAGGAAAAATGATTGCAGTGTATCAGCCGTTTCTGTCACGATGGTACCCTCCCTGGATTTATTAAAAACCATTTTCCCTGCATGCTGCTGATGAAAAGCAAACATCAGGAAAACATCATCTCCGGATGCAAAATTCATATTGAGTGCATCGCTCAGTTTCAGGTATTTTGCTTTTGAAAAAGCCAGATTGGCACCGTTGCACATTAAAGGGTGCCTTACTCTGATAGCCCCGCCAGTCGATCCCAGAAGCGAAAAAAATTCAAGCTCTTGCAGAGAAGCAAAAAGTGTTCTGGGGCCCTCCATTCTAACGGCGCCTGAAACAAAAGTGCCGGAAGATTCTTTGTAAGACTGTACCATACTGCTTATCCAGGTTACCGGAACCCGGCAGTCACCGTCAGTTTGCAGGATCATCTCACCATTTGATTTCTCTATTCCATAGGCTATGGCAGCTTTTTTACCAGAAATCCCGTCAGGGAGTGCGAATAATTTTAACTTTTTGTCTGCTCCAGTTTTTCCACTGACAATTTTATTAGTCCCATCTTCCGAATGATCATCAATGATCAGAATTTCAAACAGGTCAGGCGCATAATCCTGGATGAGCAGGTCCCGAATCAATTTTTCAATATTCACTGCTTCATTCCGCACCGGAACAATTACGGATACGGTTATCAAATTGCGTCCGACAGGGTTCTGCTGTGGTTTTAATTTTCTCCATCCCTCATAAAACCAGAGAATCAGCAAAAAATAAATTATACTGACAATAAAAACAGCAATTTCAGCAATAAAAAAAATTGATGGCATGATGGAAGATTACTTTTTCCTGAGGTGTTTTTCAATGGTTGTATACAATGTATCGATTGATATGGGTTTGGTTATGTACTCAGTAAACCCGATTTCGATACAACGCCGGCGATCCTCTTCCATTGCATTGGCGGTCTGGGCAATAATTGGCAGATCTTTTTCAAATTTTCTGATTTCTGCTGTTGCTTCATATCCGCTAATTTCCGGCAACTGTAAGTCCATCAGTACCAGGTCTATATCTTTATGGGATTCAGCAAATTCGATTGCCTCTTTTCCATTTGATGCATGAATGATCTGTGCCCCTGTACGTTTCAGTATCTCTTCCAGATAACGGTAGCTCAGTCGGTCGTCTTCAACAATTAACAATTTATTTCCCTGCCAGTTGTGCTCTTTTACCGTCCTGCCGGAAACCTCTTGTTTATGGGTATCTTTGCGGGTAACACGATAAGGAATGGTAAAGTAAAATTTCGATCCCAGTCCTGTTTTTGACTCTGCCCATATATTGCCTCCCATCAGATCAATAAAACCTTTGGAAATGGCCAACCCAAGTCCCGATCCTCCGTATTTCCGGGTTGAAGTATGATCAACCTGCATAAAACGGTCAAAAATCACTTTTTGCTTAGACTCAGAAAATCCAATGCCTGTATCTTTGACGAAAAACTCAAGGAATTCGCCATCCCGGGTGAGTTCATACCCAAATTCAACATATCCTTCTTCAGTAAATTTGATGGCGTTTGAAATCAGATTGGTAAGCACCTGCCTTAACCGTACCTCATCACTGATAATATTTATCTCGTCACCAAGTGTTTTAACCAGTCTCAGTTTAACGCCAGGTTTTTCCTTCATTTCCCTTGTAGAAAGAAAGACTGACTGCAATTCAAGAAGGAAGGTATTCAACGCGATTACTTCATTCTTCAGACTGATTTGGCCGGCTTCTATTTTTGAAATATCAATGATATCATTAATCAGATTGGTAAGAACTTTCCCGTTGCTGTTAATAATGTCTGAATACTCCCGTCTCAGCTCAGACCCAATACTATCGTCATTGAGCAGTTGCGAAAATCCAAGAATACCATTAAGGGGAGTCCGGATCTCATGGGACATGTTAGCCAGAAATGCAGATTTGAGTTTATCCGATTCCTCGGCTTTTTCTTTGGCTTTGATCAACTCATTCTCGAGCTGTTTCCGGTGGAGTGCAATGGATGCCTGATAAATAAATGTTTCAATCAGCTTACTGTCGGTGAGAGCAGCAGGTTGTTTATTAATAATAAGAACACTGCCATATAGTTTACCGCCACGCATCAGGGCTATGCTGTATACTTCGTGAAAATCGAGCAATTTTTGAAGTTCCAGCATCGTTTCATGTGCAAAATAACCATCTGTAGCTTCATGCAGACCTCCCTTGTATAAATACAACTCTTTGGCATTGCGCATGATCTGGTTCCTGAATGCTTCGGATACAGGAAGTTTTAGGTTGCCGGGATCTTTGCCCAGCAAACCGGCAATCTGCTTTTCATAGCCGCTGATGCCGGAAATAAACTTCACTGAAAATGTTTTTTTATCTTCATCAAATGAAGCGACCAGCACAATAGTATCTTTGATAAGTTCATTCAGTTTTTTACCGATATAATTAAAGATATCCTCGTCAATAGAAATACTGAGAAATTCAAGGGCGGTAAGACTCAGGTAGAAAAGCTTGTCTTTGAATTCTTCTTCTTTTTTATCAGCTATTTTCCTTTCAGAGATATCCCGGCTGTTAACCACTACTCCGTTAATCAGAGAGTTATGCAGATGGTTTGTAAAGATACTCTCTATATAAATCCATCGCTGTCCTGCCTGTATTCCTCTGAATTCTGTTTTAAAAGACTTACCCGGGTTGTTGAGCGATTTACGGAAGATGACTCTAACCCGATCCCGGTCATCAGGATGGATTAGATCAAATAAGGGTTTGCCTTTCAGTTCGTCAAAACTAAGCCTGGAAAGTTTACCCCTGAGCGAACTCTCAAAAATGATGGCACCTTCCTTGTCAAGGATTGTTATAGCATCAGAAGAGTTCTGAAGAAGAGCCCTGAATCGTTCTTCACTGTATTTTAAAGATTCTTCCAGTTGTTTTCGTGCAGTTATATCCCTGGATATGCCGGTAATCCCAATAACCTCCCCTACTTCATTGATAATGGGAGTTTTAAATGTTTCTGACCATTTGGTAACATTACCGCTTGTAACAACTTCTTCAAAAAGCTTTTGTTTCTTGCATTTAATTACCTCCTGGTCATTAATGGTATATTTTTCGGCAAGCTCTGGCGAACAAATATCAAAATCAGTTTTCCCGGCGAAATCCAGGGGCACCATATCGAAATATCTCGCGAACGGCTCATTGACAGAAACATATCTTCCTTCGCTGTCTTTTAACCAGGCCAGGTGGGGAATATTGTCGAGAATTGCTTTCTGCTGGAATTTTATCCTTAGCAGTTCATTTTCGCCCTCCTTCCGACGGGTCACATTGTGTGAGAGAAACGTAGCCCCGGTAACTTCCTGATCTTCTCCAAATACCGGACTTACAAAAATTTCAAAATAAGCCACATTGCCATTATACACATAGTTATGTTCCTCCACCCACTGATCCCCGGCGAAGGCCCGGTCGTAAATGCGTTTCCAGGTTTGTTCCTCCTCTCCTGTCAGCATCTCCAGAACGTTGACCCCGATATCGAGATCTTTCCCATAAGCTTCTTTAAAAGATTCTTTAAAGAATGTATTTATGGTAGTAATCCGGTAGTCCCGATCCACCGACCAGATTGCATTTCTTGTATTTTCAATCAGGGCATCCAGGCTGGCCTGCAAATCACTCAACTGCAATTCAGCCTTTCTTAATTCAGATACATTGCGGCCAATACCAATCAGTCCCAAAACATTGCCTGAAGAATCCCTTAGTGGTATCCTTGAACTGTAAATATGAATCCTCTCATCATCTCTGGTAGTGGTAATAACTTCTTCTTTATTGATTACAGGTTTACCCGTCTCCAGTATTTCCTTTTCTTCATCATAAAACCTGTTGGCAACCTCTCCGGGGAAATAATCAAAATCCCTTTTACCGGTCATTGCATCAGGATGCTTTTCTCCGACAAGGTCTGCAAGGGCCTTATTCACTACCACAAACCGATAATGTATATCTTTAAAATAAATATAATCGGGCAGATGATCAATCAGTAATCTCAGCCTGTTGCGCTCATTCAGATAGTATTGTGCAGATTCATCCCTGATTTCCTGTTCTCTTCCAATTAAAACAAAGGTATCAGCCTTTTCCCAACGGCTTTTGCTTGCGCTCAGCTCCAATGATAAGGTTTTTCCGGTTTTCAAAAGAAAAGGGATGAATGTTATTTTTCTATTCCCGTTCAGCAATTCATGCAAAGAAAATAAATGTTCATTTTCCGAATCTTTGGGACATAAATCAGTGAGCAGCTTATCTTTCAGTTCTTCCTGAAGATATTGAAATGCAGACAGGGCAAACCGGTTTACAAAAACAATCTTTCCTTCCTTGTCGAGAATAAAAACATACTCTGACAATGAATCGAACAAACCGGCAAGGACTCGGGGGTCATCAATCAATTGACTGTTTCCTCCGGTTATGCCGTTTTTGTTTTCCTGATCATTTTTATGGTTTCTGTCCTTTGTCATGCATCCCTTTCTGTTTATTATTTAATTTTTAACTCAGAATAATGCCCACTATTGTAGCTGACATTAATGAAGCAAGCGTTCCGCCAAGCAGGGCGCGCATACCAAACTGAGTAAGCAGCAGCCGTTTATTTGGTGCCAGTGCTCCTATTCCTCCGATCTGAATCCCAACTGAAGCAAAATTAGCAAATCCACACAGCATATAAGTAGCCATTATTATGGATTTTTCCTGAAAAAAGGCACCGGCTTCTTTTAGGTCAGCCAGACTGACATATCCGATAAACTCGGTCATGATCAGTTTTTCCCCCAGCAACCTTCCCACAATAGCTATATCATGAACATTAACCCCGATCAGCCACATCAAAGGGGCAAAAATGTAACCCAAAATAAACTGCAGAGACAATTGTTTATATTGCCCGTTTGTTAATTCGAATACCTTTTCATTCAGGTTAGTCCAGGATCCAATCTTAGCGGAAATAAAATTGAACATTGCAATGAAGGCAATAAATACAAGCAGCATAGCTGCAACATTCACCGCAAGTTTCAGTCCCTCGGAAGTTCCGTTGCTGATAGAATCCAGTACATTTTTACCAATATTTTCCCTGGTTATACTGACCTGTGAAGTATCAATTTTTTCTGTTTGCGGCACAAGAATCTTGGATATTACCACAGCCCCGGGGGCTGCCATAACAGAAGCTGTGATAAGGTGCTTGGCAAAAAGCAGTCGCTGTGCGGGGTCCGCTCCGCCCAGGAATCCAATATAGGCTGCCAGTACACCACCGGCAAGCGTAGCCATACCACCAGTCATCACCAGCAATATTTCCGAGCGGGTCATTTTTGAAAGGTAAGCTTTGATCATTAGGGGCGACTCTGTCTGGCCTAAAAATATATTACCGGCAACCGACAGGCTTTCTGCTCCGGTCAGACGCATTACTTTGGTCATAACCCATGCCAGTGCATATACCACTTTCTGAATGATCCCAAAATAAAAGAGTACGCTGGTCAGGGCAGAGAAGAAAATAATAGTAGGCAAAACCTGAAAGGCAAAAATGTACCCAAACTTGTCTGTATCCAGAAATCCGGAAAAAAGAAATTCGGTGCCTTCTTTCGTGAAATCCAGTATCACAACGAAAATCTTCCCGATATATTCAAAGAACAATTGGATAAAACCAACCTGCAAAACACCTATGGCGAGTAAAACCTGTATAACCAGTCCGGTGATTACAACGCGCCAGTTGATTGCCCGTTTGTTCGTGCTGAAAATAAAGGCAATAAAAATAAGTACCAACATACCAAAAACACCCCTTAAGAGTGTTTTCAGGTTAAATTTATACTCCTTCAGTACAGGAATAATCTTTTTTCTGGCCATCATGGCACTGGAATCTGCTGCAGTTGCAGATGCAACAGAATCATAAGCATCCTCAATACTTACCTGTTGGGAAGCATTGACTGAAGAATCCTGTTTTACAGCGGCAGACAGCTGAGCTGACGGTAACAGGCAGAAGATCATCAAAAAAAGTAAAATTGTCCGTTTCATGTGTGAGAAAAAAACTTATTAGGCTGGATGAGGCCAACACAATTATATGTTTTGCGCTGTCCAATATTGGTTGGGCAATATCGCCCGTTTGTATTTATTGAAATTAATTCCTGGTTCATCTCGGCATTTTGCTTCTCTACCTTTTCTTTTTTCTACGGTTTAACTCATCCCTGATAAGGCTGGCTTTTTCATAGTTTTCATTTTTTACTGCATCTTCCAGAGTATCCCTGAGTTCCTGAACATCCATTTCCCTGAGTTCGTTACTCTCTTCACTTTCAGGTTTGGTTTCGGGAAAATCTTCAGGAAAACGTTCTTTACCAATGCCGGAAGGCCCTTTGGCTTCCTGATCAAAGTCCAATACTATTCCGGCCTTTTCCATAATCTCATCAGTGGTATATATAGGACATTTAAAACGTAATGCAAGAGCAATAGCATCTGAGGTGCGTGAGTCAATCGTTATCCTGTTTTTTCCGTCATCACAGGTAAGTTTTGAATAAAAAACACCTTCTTCCAGTTTATGTATGGTAACTTCAAGCAATGCTATTTTAAATGACCGGGCGAAATTCAGGAAAAGATCATGTGTCAGGGGTCGGGGGGGATTTAATCCTTCCAGTTGTATGGCGATCGATTGGGCTTCAAAACCGCCCACAATAATTGGTATACGTCTTTCTCCGTTTTCTTCAGTTAATACCAATGCATAGGCACCCGATTGCGTCTGGCTATAGGAAATACCTAAAACATTTAGTTTAATTTTACCCATAATTATATGCGAACCTTTATTTTCGTTTTGCTACAAGTTTAGTAGAATATTACATCACAAATATAAGCAAATGACAAACATTTTTTATTACTTTGAGTGCCTCAACAACTATTTGAAAGCATAAAGACGTTAAAATTAATTTAGATTAACTGATATCCAAGACAATTTTCAGATAATTTTACTGAAGCTAAATACTTTTTGCCAAACAGATAAAAAAAGTGTACCAAATAACCGTAGCGGCTTTCATGTGTTAACCAGACCAGAAAGTTTTCCACCCGGGATAAAATTTCTGTGACTGATGTAAAATAAAATGTATAAATCTTTGCAGATCAATTAAACTTTTATATTTTTGCAGTCCCATTAATTACACATATAATTGTAAATAGTTAACTGATGTACGCAATAGTAGATATCGCAGGTCAACAGTTTAAGGTTGAAAAAGATAAGAAAATATTTGTTCACCGTCTGGAAGGAGAAGAAGGATCCGAGGTGGAGTTTGATAAAGTTTTGCTGGTTGATAACGATGGCGCAGTAAAGATTGGTGAGCCCCATATTACAGGAGCACTGGTAACTGCCAAAATCCTTCAGCATGACAAAGGTGATAAAGTTTTGGTATTCAAAAAGAAAAGAAGAAAAGGATACCAGAAATTGAACGGTCACCGTCAATATCTCACCCAGTTACTGATCGAAAATATTGTATCTGAAGGTGGCACAAAAAAAGCTGCACCTGCTAAAAAAGCAGCGCCTAAGGCTGAAGTAAAAGAATCTGTGGCTGAAGAAGCACCTAAGGCAGAAAAGAAAGGACCTGCTAAAAAGGCAGCTCCCAAAAAAGAAGCCTCAGCTGCACCAAAGAAAGAAACTAAGGCAGCAGCTCCCAAAGAAACAGCTAAAAAAGCAGCACCTAAAAAAGCAGCAGCGCCTAAAAAAGATGATGCAGCCAAAGCTGAAACTAAGGCAGCAGATAAAAAAGAAGATAAAAGCGAATAACGAATTTAATAAACTCATATAGCTATGGCACATAAAAAAGGAGCGGGTAGTTCAAGAAACGGTAGAGAATCGGAAAGCAAACGATTAGGTATAAAACTGTTTGGCGGACAGGCAGCCAAAGCTGGTAATATTATTGTACGCCAGAGAGGTACACGTCACCATCCGGGACAAAATGTCGGAATAGGAAAAGACCATACACTGTTTGCACTGATAGACGGAACTATTACATTCAGAAAACGCAAGGACAATAAATCATTTGTGTCAGTAACTCCGTTTTCTGAATAGGAAAATATTTAAAATGCAGGTAATCTCCTGAATTTTACTGCACATATGTGGTAAAATCTCAGGGGATTTTTTTATTTTTAGCCTTTCCCCCATACCACTAAACTTTTAAATTTTAAACCAGCCATTCTCCCATGTTAACAATAAATTATATCAGGGAATACAAGACGGAAGTCATCCGCAGGTTATACATCAAAAATTTTGATGCTGAAGAGCTTGTAAATCAAATTATTGAATTTGACAACCAACGACGTACCAACCAGCAGCGGCAGGACAACTGTCAGGCCGAGATGAAATCACTGTCAAAAGAGATTGGCAAACTATTCCAGCAGGGAAAGACTGAGGAAGCCAATCAGGCAAAACAAAAAACAGCTGATCTTAAAGAAGAGATCAAAGCGCTTACTGTTGCATCAACAGAAGTAGAAACAAACCTGAACAATCTGCTGGTTCAGTTGCCCAACCTCCCGCATGAATCTGTACCTGAAGGTAAAGGGGCAACCGACAACATCGAGGTAAAGAGTGGTGGCAAAATGCCGGATATAAAAAATACCGACCTGCCCCACTGGGAACTGGCAAAAAAATACGATATTATTGACTTTGAATTGGGCAACAAGCTTACTGGTGCCGGTTTTCCTGTATATAAAGGGAAAGGTGCCCGATTGCAACGAGCACTTATCAGCTTTTTCCTTGACGAAGCAGGGCACGCGGGCTATAATGAGATTCAACCGCCAATCCTTGTAAATGAAGACTCAGGATTTGGTACCGGCCAGTTACCCGACAAAGAAGGACAGATGTACCATGTGGTAGCCGATAATTTTTACCTGATCCCGACTGCAGAAGTTCCTGTTACCAATATATACAGGGATGTAATCCTGAATGAATCGGAGATGCCCTTAAAAAATGTAGCGTATACTCCCTGTTTCAGAAGAGAAGCAGGTTCTTACGGGAAAGATGTGCGGGGGCTAAACCGGCTGCATCAGTTTGATAAAGTGGAAATTGTCCAGATCGCACATCCTGATCATTCCTATGAGGTACTCGACAGCATGCTCGAACATGTTGAGTCTCTGGTTAATAAACTGGAACTACCTTACCGGATTCTGAAGCTTTGTGGCGGTGACATGAGTTTTACCTCTGCCCTGACCTACGACTTTGAAGTATTTTCAGCTGCACAGGAACGATGGCTGGAAGTAAGTTCGGTGTCTAATTTTGAGTCCTTTCAGGCAAATCGTCTCAAACTCCGTTATAGGGACAACACAACCAAAAAAAATACACTCGCGCATACACTTAACGGAAGCGCACTTGCTTTGCCGAGAATAGTAGCTGCCTTACTGGAAAATAATCAAACACCCGAAGGCATTAAAATACCTGCTGCACTGATACCTTATACCGGCTTTGATCTGATTTCATAATACCAGTATACCTTACCGGCCGGTTAATCATAATCATTAAAAAAGCCTGTGAATACATTTTCACAGGCTTTTTTAGGTTATATAATCAGTGAGTTGACTTTACTTTTCGAGTAATCCGCGATCTTCGAGCATAGGGGTAATGTCAGGTTGATCGCCATAAAAATCATAGAACATCTTGTTATAATCTTCTGTATTGCCTTTGGAGAGGATCATATCCCTGAAACGCTGGCCATTTTCCCTGGTCATGCCTCCATGTTTTTCAAACCAGGCATAGGCGTCATCATCAAGCATCTCAGTCCAGAGATATGCATAATAGCCTGCCGAATAACCATTGCCCCAGATATGCAGGAAATAGCTTGAACGATACCGGGGGGGAACCTGTGGCAGATCAAGTTTGGCATTTTTCAATGCAGTTTTTTCAAACTCATCAACCGAATTTATCTGATCACTGGCAGGGATTGTATGCCAGGCCATATCCAGATCAGCTGCTGCCAGCAACTCTGTCAGAGCATATCCCTGATTGAAAGTAGATGATTCCTTTATTTTATCAACCAGTTGTTGCGGCATGGGCTCCCCTGTTTGGTAATGAGTTGCATAATGCTTCAGAATTTTCGGATTGAGTGCCCAGTGCTCATTAAACTGCGAAGGCAGTTCAACAAAATCGCGGGCTACATTGGTTCCGGAAAGACTTGGGTACGTCTGGTTTGCAAAGAAACCATGCAAAGCATGCCCAAATTCATGGAACATGGTGGTTACATCATCATAACTGATCAATGCCGGTTCTCCGGGAGCAGGTTTTGTGAAATTACATACATTGTAAATAACAGGTTGGGTTCCCAGTAATTTCGACTGGCCAACAACATTGCTCATCCAGGCACCGCCCGATTTGTTGTCCCGCTGAAAATAATCACAATAAAACAGTCCCAGGGCACTGCTGTCCTTGTCAAAAACTTCATAAACCCTAACATCATCCTGGTATACCGGAATATCTGTTCTCCTTTTAAAAGTAAGTCCATAAAGCTGGTTGGCAGCATAAAACACACCATTTTCCAGTACATTATACAATTCGAAATAAGGTTTTAGCTGAGACTCATCAAGTGCGTAGCGCTCTTTTCTCACTTTCTCAGCATAATAATTCCAGTCCCAGGGTTGTAGCTCAAATCCGCCATTTTCTTTGTTGATCAAAGCCTGCAGATCGGCAGCTTCTTTCTTTGCCTTGGCAGTTGCCGGCCCAACCAGTTTATTCAGAAAATTCTCAACAGCCTCAGGGGTCTTGGCCATCTGGTCCTGCAAAGTCCAGGCTGCAAAATTATCAAACCCCAGCAGTTTTGCCTTTTCAGCTCTTATTTCAGCAAGACGTTTGATGGTTGACCGGGTGTCATTCTTATCTCCTTTTTCAGCCCTTGTCCAGGAAGCTTCAAATAATTTTTGCCGCATATTGCGATTTTCAAGAGACTGGAGTGCAGGTTGCTGGGTAGTATTTTGCAGTGTAATCAGATACTTGCCTGTATATCCGTTTGCTTCGGCATCCTGAGCCATGGCACTGACGGTACCATCTGAAAGTCCTTTAAGATCTGACTTGTTATCAACAACCACTGCTCCTGCTTTTGTAGCAGCCAGCAACATATTGGTGAAACGGGCACTCAGTTGGGCATCTTCCTCATTAAGCTTTTTCAGTTTGGTTTTATCTGCTTCTGTAAGATTTGCCCCGGCACGAATAAACTCGTTGTGATAATAGTCCAGTAACCTGGCTGATTCAGGATCAAGTTCCAGCTTTTCTTTCTGGTCATAGAGGGTTTTTACCCTCTCATAGAGTTTCGTATTCAAAAATATAGCATCATGCTGGGCTGCCAGTTTTGGTGCAATTTCTTCCTGCAGATTTTGCAACACCGAGTCGGTATTGGCACCGGCAAGCATGCTGAACACATTGTTCACTCTCGTCAGTAACTCGCCGCTTTTCTCCAGCGCAACCAGTGTATTCTCAAAAGTTGGCTTTTCCTGATTATTGGCAATCTGATCAATTTCTTCCTGTTGTCTTTTTATCCCCTCAGCAAAAGCAGGGGCAAAATCTTTGTCCTGGATTTTGTTGAAATCCGGTGCCTGGAATGGCAGCTTACTGGCCTGTACCAGCGGATTATCCTTAAGATCGGTCTGATTTCCCATAGAATTTTTATTTCCTGAATTTTGATTACATGCCACCAGTAATAACAGCAGCATTCCTGATGTAAATACTAAAATTTTTTTCATTGTTTTAATTTTATGTCAACATATAATGATAAGATTTAAAATCTCAACTTGATGTTTTTTCTTTAGGCCGCCTAATTTACTGCTTTTTTATACAAATGCATCTGTCGTATAATATCAGATTGACGGATAAAAGTTAAAAATCCTTAAAAATCATTTCATAATGTACATCGTGAAATGCT
This sequence comes from uncultured Bacteroidales bacterium, assembly GCA_963783315.1. Taxonomy (GTDB): domain Bacteria; phylum Bacteroidota; class Bacteroidia; order Bacteroidales; family DASQZP01; genus DASQZP01. The sequence goes on along the minus strand of CAWAMZ010000036.1, from coordinate 372 downwards.
GAAGACAGCATAACTTTCAAAAAACCTTTCCTGTGAAGAAAAAATCAATTGGGTTGATTAGTTTTCACCATACTTCCCTCTTGATAATCAGTCTGGTTTAAAAATTTATCCAGCTTTTATTAACATACTCGATTTTAAGGATGATTTGAATTACCTTTGCAATAGAGGCAAAATTCATACTAAAAAGACTGCAATGTACCTTATATTTGATACCGAAACCACCGGTTTACCCAAAGATTTTAATGCACCTGTCAGCAACACTGAAAACTGGCCGAGGCTGGTTCAGCTGGCCTGGCAGATGCATGACGTAACCGGAAAACTGATTGAGGTAAAAAATTATACAGTCAGGCCCGATGGCTTCACAATCCCCTA
>CAWAMZ010000035.1:0-3972 GCA_963783315.1 uncultured Bacteroidales bacterium | reverse complement strand
TGTTGTAGCAAGTGCATCCGGTCCGATTCACTATAAATCTTTTGGATCCAATCGAATTACTTTTCCATTGAGATAAACAACCAAATCCAAATTACGTTCTTTTTTGGATTTAATCAGTTTAGAATGAGTCAAATCAAGACCTTTTAAAATTTTTTCTCTTAATATATTATCTTTTTTGGTCATTCCTCGATTTGTTTTTAATTATTCCAAATTTACTACTATTTTTAATTTCTATTTCCTTATCAGAATATCCTTCTGCAACAAGGTCCGATTGAATATTTGAATTATCAAAGATCATCCAATAATCACAAACTGGAATGTATAAATTGAATAAATTTTTCAATCCCGCATTGTATCTACGTATTATAGTCTTTTCTGGAATATTGTGTCCTCCTTCTCTGACCCTGTTTTTTACTCTTTCTATTGCAAGTTCGTGTGAATCAAGATAAAAGAAAATAAGAGTAACCTGATATCCATTCAATTTTGATTTTTTAATCGTGTTTACATAGCTTTTTGTTGCCAATGTTGTCTCAAATGCAAAATCACTATGTTTAATTATTAACTTATCAATTTTATTTAGCATTAGTCTGCCTGCTTCAATCGCTGCTCTATCTGGATTTAAAGGTGATAATCCTCTTGCAATTTCATCAGCGTTTATAAATTCCTCACATTCCAGCATTTCCGGTAATACTGTAAATGAGGCGGTTGTTTTTCCTGCACCATTACATCCAGCTATAATATAAAGATTTGGCATTCTGTCATTTTATAATTCTCCATAGATCAAAGATAATATTTTAGATTATCATTAGGGTCAAAATCTGAATTCAATAGTCTCCCTGCATTTGCTACAACGGATGGCGGATGAATCGTTGGGGATTGCGTGCTACTTTCCTGTCCAGTTACACCGAACTTGATGCGTGGTAGAATGTTTGAATAACCACTTAAACCCCCAATATTTTATACCGCGTGTTGAACTAAACCGCCTATCGGCCGGTGGCAAAAGAGGCCACTGGACGATAGTTTGTATATTTGCGGCTTAATCTAAATAATACATATTATGACAAATTTAAAAAAAGGTTTTTACAAGAGGTAACTCTTCGCAATTTAAGTGCGCGAACCAGGGAAAGCTACTGGTGGCATATCAATGATTACTACAACTTCCACGGGACAGATCCCGAACAAACCAGTGTTGAACAATTACGGGCTTACTTCCAGTCTATGCTTACCGATGGTAATCATAAACCCGGTAGTGTTAAAATGGGGTATTACGCCCTGAAGTTTCTTTTCACCCAGATCTATCATAAAGAGTGGGCCAGTGAATACCTGCCAACGCCTAAAGTTGCCAAAACGCTCCCCCTGGTACTCTCCCAGCAAGAGGTTCTTGATGTACTGGCCGCTATCGGGAATTTCAAGCACCGGGCTCTTATCATGTTTATTTATTCAACCGGGGCCAGGGTTTCCGAATGTGTCAACATAAAGCTTACCGACATAGATAGCAAACGGGGACAGATTAATATCCGTGAAGGGAAAGCATTAAAACAACGCTTGGTTCCCCTTTCTCCACGCTTACTTACTATCCTGCGACGGTATTACAAAGCTTACAAGCCTCAGCATTATCTTTTTGAAGGTGCCGGGGGCAAAGGCACGCATCTGGGTGTATCGGCTGTCCGGGAGATCTGCCAGAAAGCCCGTTTCCGAACCCCGCATATTAATAAACATTTCACCCCGCATACCTTCAGGCATAGTTTTGCCACTCATTTACTCGAACAAGGTACCAACCTGCTGGTCATCCAGCGCCTGATGGGACATGCCGATCTGAGTAATACCCTGAAGTACCTTCATGTTCAGAAGCTGGCCATCGACCAGGTGATTAACCCTTTGGATAATCTTGAAGAAATGGAGGCGCTATGCAAAATCAAATAAACTTTTGTGATATACTGGACCAGTACGGCCAACAATATATAGAAAACAACAAGGTCTCCGGCCAACAGAAGGGTATTATCAACCTGCTCTCTGCCTGCCGTACCAGGGCACTGGGCAGTCATTTCGAAAAATGCAACCATTGTAACTACCTGTCCAAAGCGCATAATTCCTGTCGCAACCGCCATTGTCCGGTTTGCCAGCAAAAAGACAAACAAAAATGGCTTTATCAGCGCATGAAAGAAGTTCTTCCCGTGGGGTATTATCATATCGTGTTTACCATACCCCACCAGCTTAACGGGCTTTGCCTTCAGAATAAAAAAGTCATGTACGACATCCTTTTCAGGGCGGCCTCTCAAACCGTGCTCGAACTGGCCAAAGATCCCAGGCATCTTGGTGCCGACACGGGTCTGATCACTGTCTTACACACCTGCCTGCCCGCCGTTCAATACTTTGGCAGGCGGGGGGACAGAACATGATGGAACACCCGCACCTGCACTGTATCATGCCTGCAGGAGGCTTGTCGTTTGACAAACGTCACTGGGTGCATCCGGATAAAAACAATAAATTCTTTATTCATTACAAGGTGCTGTCCAGAAAGTTCCGGGGCAAGTTCCTTGACCTGTTACAGCAAGCTGTCTTAAAAAACCAGTTGACTTTCAAAGTATCGCTTTCCGGGTTGTCGGGGAAAAGAAGGTTTTCGGCTTTCAAAGACCAGTTATATAAAAAAGAATGGGTGGTCAACATCCAGCCTCCGCTGGGAAATCCTGAAAAAATCCTGGAATATCTTTCCCGCTATGTATTCAGGATTGCCATTACCAACAGGCGTATTTTAGATGTGAATGATGGTAAAATATTGTTTTCCTGGAAGGATTACCGAACCGGACTGTATCGGAAAATGAAACTGAATACCGATGAGTTTATCCGGAGGTTCCTCTTACATGTTCTGCCTTCTGGATTCTTCAAGGTCCGGTACTATGGCATCTTTGCCAGCAGATACCGCAAAGAAAACCTCTCGACAGCCAAAAAATGTATTGCCGAGGAGAAACACTGTTATCACCAGGAGGCCCGGGAAGATGGTCGCCCGGTTTAGGAACAGAACCCTTTCTGGAAAGAGATCTTCAGCATGATACAATCTTATGAAAAACCAAACTGCCCTAAATGTAAAAAGGGCAGGATGACTTTTGCAGGAATAGTTCCCCCACAGTCATATAGTCCCCGGGTAATATTATTCATGCCCTGAGTTCTTTGAAATAATACCTGTATGTAACAGCTAAAATTAACTTTTTAGACTGAACAGGAATGGTATGTCTGGTGGTGAAGCAAAAAACTTTATCGAATGGGTCAGTGTTTTTTCCACTTCACTATCTCTTTGGGTTCGTTTTTCATTAAAAACCGGTCCCGATGATAGTACCGAAACTATTAAATCCCCATATAATTATCTGCAGAGTATCAATAGTTTAGCCCAACAGTCCCGAAGGCTTTCGGATAAAACTCAATTGAGCCCTGGTAATTCATCAGATCAGCCAGATCAGCAGGCAGCAAAGTAATCAGCTTTACTGCCTCTTTTTTTGGCTCAACTGAGCCTTAAATCCTATATTGTTTGCACACGTAATTATCCTTTTTCCAGTAATTCATTTATCTTAATTTCTGTTTGCTTATCACTTGGACGAAGGTGAGAGCCTTGTTCAATTATGTTACCTTCTTTGTCAATCAAAAAATAACAAGGTATTCCTTGAACACTCATAGCATTCCTAAAATATTTACTTTGCTCACTATTTAAAAAGTAGTGTTGTCCTCCATTTAATTGAAAGTTTGATAAGAAACTTTTCCCACTCTTTTTCTTCTCTGAGTCAATGCACCCACTAAACAAACGATACATTTTTATTTTTAAATCTTCCCATCAATTTTTTTGAATAGGGCATTTCTTTTCGACAAGGTCCACACCAAGTTGCCCAACAATCAAGATAAATTACCTCTCCACTATTTTCATTTAGGATTTTATTTACTGTTTCTTCAACGGGTGTATTCTCAATTTTTTTCAAAGCTATC
>CAWAMZ010000034.1:0-32413 GCA_963783315.1 uncultured Bacteroidales bacterium | reverse complement strand
CGGAGGATCACTTGGCGGATTCATAAGCCATACAATGGGGCGAAAAAATGGTCTGATCACAGCAGCCTTACTTTTTACAATCTCTGCAATAGGATCGGCTCTTCCTGAGGCTCTAAATTTCATGGGGACACAGGTTGTAATCTCTTTTATTTTTTACCGGATTGTTGGTGGTATCGGAGTTGGTCTTGCTTCCATGCTTTCTCCTATGTATATTGCTGAGATTGCCCCAGCTAATATCCGCGGTAAACTGGTATCATGGAACCAGTTCGCAATTATTTTTGGTATGCTGGTTGTTTATTTTGTGAATTATTTCATCGCCCGGCAGGGCAGCGAAAACTGGCTTAACACAGTTGGCTGGCGCTGGATGTTTGCATCCGAAACTATCCCGGCCGGACTTTTCCTCTTTTTCCTGTTTTTTGTGCCTGAAACACCACGGTTTTTGGTCATGAAAGAACGTCCCGAAGAAGCACTGAGTATATTAAAAAAGCTTTCAGGTGTAGCCAGGGCTGAAAAAGTACTCGTTGATATTAAAGAATCACTTAATGAGAAAAATGCCCCCTGGTTGTCCTATGGTGGACTGCTTATTGTTATCGGCATCTTGCTCTCTGTTTTTCAACAGTTTGTGGGTATCAATGTAGTATTGTATTATGCTCCGGAGATTTTCAGGAATATGGGAAGCGCAACTGATACTGCATTACTACAAACAATTATTGTAGGCGCCATCAATCTTACGTTTACCGTTCTGGCTATCAATACTGTAGATAAATTCGGCCGCAAGCCATTGATGATCATTGGTGCACTGGGAATGGCGGTCAGTATGTTCCTGCTTGGATTCTCATTTTATTTCAGTAGTGTAGGAATTGGAACACTGATCTTTATGTTGCTCTATACGGCATCGTTTGCCATGTCATGGGGCCCGGTTACCTGGGTACTGCTGTCTGAGATATTCCCAAACAAGATAAGAGGAGTGATGTCTATAGCTGTTGCAGCCCAATGGATTGCAAATCTGATTATTTCCTGGACATTCCCGATCATGAATGATAACACTTATCTTACAGGTATTTTTAACCATGGTTTTGCGTACTGGATATATGGTTTAATGGGATTACTGGCTGCATTATTCATTTACAAGCTTGTACCCGAAACCAAAGGAAGAACACTTGAAGATATGGAGCATCTCTGGATAAAGAAGAAAATAATATAACATCAAAGTTTTTTTAACAGTTTGTTAAGCTTTTCTGATAGTAAATGAAAGGGAGACTTTCAGCATAATTGCAGAAAGTCTCCCTTATTTTATACAAACTACAGTTGAATATTACATTCAGCACATTTTGTTTATCATCCGGCTCCAGTTGTCTCTGTCTTTAATGGTAAAGCAGAGTTCCTGACCATCGGATGTATTAAATTTCATCCCATTCGGAAAAACAAACCAGGTATTAAAAAATTCAACCCCTGTTATCTGTGATGGAAGAATTTCCAGGCCCGGATCGGCGGTTAGGTCATTATTTCTTTTAAAATAAATGCGCTGATTGGTTAATATTAGCTTACCACGGGCATGTGTTCCCATTGATGAAAAACTGGTATTCCCTGCTTTCAAAACTGTCTCGTTGGGTTTCAGATCTATTTTCATCGTGCAAAGATTTTTAGGTTAAAAAAATACTTTCTCTTTTAAGCATAAGTAAATGTACTTAAAAAAAAGATATGTTTATATGACGATCTTATGCGCCATTCGTTACAGCAATCAAAAGAAAAAATAATATTTTTACACCTGAAAAATTAACAGACGAATCAATCCAGGCAATTCTGCTATGACATTTACAATTCTGATACCGTGGTTGGGCTTGATGTTTCCGCTGGCCTTTAGTGCTGGACCAAACAACATATTATGTGCCTCTTCAGGAGTCCGGTTTGGTATTAGAAAAACAATTCCCTTTATCGTGGGAATCAACACCAGTATACTTATCTATTCAGTGCTGATTGGTTTGGGGATACAACAGTTGCTAACTCAGGTTCCATGGCTGTTAACAGTGATAAAATATTTAGGATCTGCTTATATTTTTTACCTGGGATGGTCTTTTTTCAAATCAAAAAACAGTGCTAAAGAAGCGGATGAAAATAATTTCAGACCGGGATATTTTTCAGGTGTTGCAGTTAGCCTGCTCAACCCAAAATTAATTTATGCGCTCATCATAATGTTTTCCAGATTTTCTCCTGCAGCAGGTGCAGATCTTCATGCCACTTTAGTGCTCACTTTGCTTGTAATAGGATTGTCGGCCAGCGCACATTTCACATGGTTGTTGGGAGGTAATTTTCTTGCCCGTTCAATTACCTCCCCAAAAGCTTTTATGTTTCAGAATCGTATATTCGGTGGTATATTAATTCTGGTAGCAGTGTGGATGCTTTTCTGAATCACTGCACCATAAAAATATCTATGACACTGTCTCCAAGCTGCCCTTCTTCAAATTTGATCAGTATATCATAAAAACCCGTTTTGTTACACTTAAACTGAAACTTATCATAGTAATTTGAAGAAGTTAAATTTGTGCCTACCAGGTTATTACCATCCAAAATCTGAATAATGGCTTTACCGGGATATTTTATATTATTATTGGCAACGACAAACTTATAAGTAGTACCCTTATTAAGATTAAGAGTAATAAAATATTCATTCTCGTAACTGTTCTTGCTAAGCTCTTCAAGTTTAAACTCTATCTGTTTGAAAAATATATCCTTTTGTGCAAAAGATTTATTAACAAATAACGACAACCCAAAGAAAATATAAAATAAAATTCGTTTCTTTTTCATAACTTAAACATGATCAACACCTTACTGAATGCAATTATGCAAATGTATAAATTTCTGATTACTTACAATCCCTTACTTTTTAAAAACTCATAAGTCTTGTCATTTAATATGTATTTGGCCTGTTCCGAAATTCTTTTTGTCGGGTCATTTGCCAGTCTTTTTATTAGGGGCAATATTTTTTTATTATAAGCATCTTTCGTAAGTCCTTCAATAGGTACAGTACTTGTACGCAAATATTGAAGCGCATCCACCTGTCTTTTATCATCTTTACTGGAGAGTGCTGCCTCCAGACAATCCAGGCGATTCGTTGCAGAATGGTTTTTCCACCATTTCTGTGCATTGTAAACCGACAAGTCCCTGATAAGTTCACGTTGTTCCTCAACATTCAGGGAATTAACAGGTTTAGATGTGAATTGATCGATGTCAGAAGAATTAAAATGGTATTTTAAGTGATTATGCAGATTTTTTCCCAGGTCATGGATATAGGAAAAGCCAAAATTCTGAAATGTAATTTTCTCAATCAGCCAGCCGGCTCTTACTGGTATCTGATCGATATCATAATCGATGATTTCACCGTGACCATAAAAACGTTCTGCCCCCGGATAGATAAGATCTCCTGTATTGTTAAGTTTAACAGTTTTATCCTCTTTCAGCAAAGAAAATAAAGCCGGCAAAGCATCTATTCCGGCCTCTTCCAGTGATGTCCTTGCTTCAAGAAACGAGCACCCAGTCGTTTGACTCAAAATTCTTTATTATCTGATCAACATTAGTCTGACAGAAAATTGACTGACCAAATAGACCCGCCAGCAGTACAAGCAATAAATAAAATCCTTTTTTCATTCGATTGTGGTTTAATTGTATTGTTCCATATTACATTTTTTCTTCAATTCTGTTTCATTTTCCCGATTTAATTATCAACCCGGGTGAAAATTTAAAGATCCGGATTCGGGATACATTCTCTTATAACTGAAATATATCTGGATTTATATTGTTTAACATCACCTTATCTGGTTACAGATCAAAAATATACATTCCTGACAAACAGGAAGTACCACCAGCACTCTGCTTGTCCGTGTGTTAAATAGCCGAAAAGTATACGGAAATCATCCTGTTTCGTTCTAAAAAAAACTAATTTTTCCGTTTTATCCGGAAGTCATTTTCAGTTAAAACCAAAGGCCGGTCAAATTAGTCTAAGTGGGTTAAGACAAAAAATTCAGTAAATCAGCATAAAAAAAGGTGGCTTTATAAAAAAGTCACCTTAAATTTAAAGATATGTGTAGTACGTTTAGGAGCCAAGCGTAGCAACCATTATGGCTTTAATTGTATGCACCCTGTTTTCTGCCTCATCAAAAACCACAGAAGCTTCAGATTCAAAGACCTCCTCGGTTACTTCAAGTGCATCAAGACCAAATTTTTGATACATCTGTTCGCCCACTTTGGTTTCTCTATTATGGAAAGCCGGCAGACAATGAAGAAATTTAACATCAGGATTGCCTGTTAATTCCATGGTGGCTTTATTAATCTGGTAAGGTTTAAGCAATTTTACCCTTTCTTCCCAGACTGAATCAGGCTCACCCATAGAAACCCAGACATCAGTATAAAGAAAGTCAGCACCTTTCACTCCTTCTTCTACGTTATCAGTAATAGTAATGCGGGCACCGGTTTTTTCTGCAATCTTCCTGCAGGTTTTCACCAGATCATCAGAAGGCTGACAACCCTTTGGTGCCGCAGCTCTGAAATCCATCCCCATCTTGGCAGCTCCTACCATTAAAGAATTACCCATGTTATTTCTTGCATCGCCAAGATAACAGAATGACACCTGATTCAAAGGTTTATCAGTATGCTCCATTATGGTTAAGAAATCAGCAAGAATCTGGGTCGGATGAAATTCATCAGTAAGCCCGTTCCAAACAGGTACACCTGCATATTCAGCTTTTTCTTCCACAATAGACTGGCCAAATCCGCGGTATTCAATTCCGTCGTACATCCGGCCAAGTACTCTGGCCGTATCCTTCATCGATTCTTTATGTCCGATTTGAGTACCAGAAGGGCCTAAATAGGTCACGTGAGCACCCTGGTCGAAGGCAGCTACTTCAAAAGCACATCGTGTACGCGTTGAAGTTTTCTCAAAAATCAGTGCAATATTTTTCCCTTTCAATCTGGGTTGTTCTGTTCCTGCATATTTAGCTTCTTTTAAATCACCAGCGAGTTTCAGTAAAAATCTGATTTCTTCGGGAGTGAAATCGAGAAGCTTCAGGAAATGTCTGTTCCGTAAATTAAATGCCATTTCAACTTATTTTAAAATTTTTCTCAAATTTAATTCAATCATTCATAATGAAGCGTTATTTTGGATCCAAATTTTCGATCTTCCAGCTTTGTTGCTTCAGTGATCACACTTTTTCTTCCGCCGAGCTCAACAAATTGCACTGCAGCTCTTATTTTTGGTGCCATATTGCCTTCGCCGAACATTCCGTTGTCCAGATGTTGCCGGGCATCATGCACATCCAGAAATTCAGCAATTTCCTGCTGTGGTGTGTTAAAATTCAGATAAATGTAAGGTACATCGGTAAGAATGTAAAATTCATCGGCATGAATATGATTTGCCAGCAGGGATGATGCCAGGTCCTTGTCGATAACTGCCTCTGACGGACGCACGCGGTTCTCTTCATCAATATAAACAGGAACACCACCTCCTCCGGCAGCAATTACGATATTTCCCTGACGGGCAAGATTTTCTACAATATTCTCATTCATAATACCGAGCGGAACAGGTGATGGAACAACCCGGCGATATCCTTTTGTCCCCTTGGTTTCCTCCTTGAATGTCCAGCCTTTTTGCTGAGCCAGCTGATCAGCCTGAGCCTTTTCATATATCTTACCCACCCTTTTGGTTGGATTCTGAAATGCCGGATCGTTTACGTCTACAATTACCTGGGTGACAAGTGTAACTACCTCCTTGCTGATACTGTGCTTATGCAGCACATTGCGAAGCATCCTTTCTATCATATAACCAATTCCGCCTTGTGAATCAGCAACACAAATATCCAGCGGCATTTGGGGGATATTATACATTGTCTCCCCGGCATCATTACGCATCAGGATATTCCCAACCTGCGGACCATTTCCGTGACTAATTACAAGATCATATCCATCTTTGATCAAATAGATAAGATTTTCGAGTGTATCCGTTGTATTTTGTTCCTGTTCCTCAATTGTTCCAATCTGATTATCCCTCAACAGTGCATTACCCCCGAGAGCTACAACAGCAAGTTTATTCATTTTATGTTAGTTTTATAAGAAATGCAAATCTATAAAATAAGCAGGTACCACCCTTCTGCAAAAACCTTGTTATAAAACAATAAAATAACTTTAAAAACTGATTTTAAACGATTTGCAAGGTATACATCGCCATGTGATTTTCAATAAATCAACGCATAACAAAATAAAGTTACATCATTCTCAGCAATATAATAAATATTAGAAGTGATTAAAAAATAATTCATCCGGTAATCTGATTATTAAGCTTTATTTCACTTTACAATGAAATTAATTTTCTAACTTTAAGCCATAATTAGTGTTTGAAATGCTTTGTTTGGCTGATGAATAAATTAATCGTTTTTTTTCTCCTGCTGTATTTAATACTTCCTCAATGCAGTATTCCCAATGAAAATAATAAAATAAGCGAAGGAACAATTTTTTATAAAATTGCCTATTATCATCCTCAGGTACTTGACGTTCCACAGGAATTACTTCCGGGGATAATGGTAATGAAATTCAACAATCGCTACACCAACAGTACTATTGAAGGATTTATGGGGCTTTTTGCCATCAGCATTCTTTCTGATCTTAAAGAAGCAAACAGTATTACAATGCTAAAGGTATTTGACAAGAAATATTATTACCAGGGAGCTGTAATAGCAAGTCCGGATCATCCGGAAAACCCCGGCACAATCAAAATTACCCTTCTGGATGATGAAAAAATTATTGCCGGGCTGAAATGTAAGAAAGCTCAGGTTGAATATGTCAATCAGGAAAAGAACCCCTTCAGTGTGTATTATACTACGGAAATCGGACCAAAAAACCCGAATATCAATACTCCATACCATGCGTTACCCGGCATACTTATGGAATTCGACCTGTCGATCGGAGATTTAAGTATGCGGATGACTGCCGACAAATTCAACACACAATCAGTCAGTAAAAAAGATTTTAACGTTCCTGAAAATTACAAACCCATATCGGAAAATAAAATGAAGGCACTGATTGATACACTTTTAAATTAGCACTTCTGCTCTCATTAAAATTATCGAATTGTAATTATCGAAAGAAAAAAATTCTGATCTGAATATAGCAATGCTTATCAGCTATTTAAGAATTGCTGTGTATTTTTTCTCTTTTAAAGTTCACTTTCGTAATATTGTGCGTTAAATTTGCTGAAAAAACAGACGATTAATGGCCAAAAAAAATAAAAAGTCGAGTAATACATCATTTAGTTTTGTTAAAGAAGAGCGTTTTAAAATCACCCTGGGTGTATTTATTCTTTTCCTTTCCATCTATATCCTGCTCGCCTTCACATCCTATTTTTTCACCTGGAAAACTGATCAGAGTTTTGAATGGTCCAGGGTATTATCAGGGTCTGCTATCAGGGTTGAAAACTGGGCCGGAAAAGCCGGGGCATGGCTTTCAAACCTGTTCCTGAATAAATGGTTTGGTATTCCTTCATTTGTGATTCCATTTCTACTAATAATTATTGGCCTCAGATTTTTAAAGATCCGGCTGCTTCCTTTAGGGAAAACCTTCAGGATATCCATCACAGGAGCCATTCTTTTGTCTGTTATCCTCGGATATTTCAGCACTTCCGGTAAAGGATTTATGGGCAGTGGCCCCGGAGGTGCCCATGGATATATAATCGCTGAATGGCTGAATGCATTAATAGGCAGAACCGGCACAGCATTTTTGTTACTGGCAGCGGTATTTGCATTTACCGTTTTCTCATTTAAAGGGATTTATGAGTGGATTGAAAAGACGTTATTCCACCCCGTTTCATCAACAAGTGCAGTAACAAAAAAAGAGGCTGAAGTGGCAACGGTAAAATCACATGAAGATATAACCAAAGAAGTGGTTGATGACAGGGTTGACCTGGTTTTTGAGACTTCTGCCCCTGCTTCAAAAGAAACCTCAACGGAAGATGAGACACCCGCCGAAGACGATAAAACATTCACTGTCAGACAGATAAAGCGAGAAGAAGCTGTCGCTGAGGAAGAATCCGACGAAGGACCTGATCTGACAATTGAAAAACCCGTTGAAGAAGCAAATAACAAAGGAGACAAATCTGTAAATGAGCTCGGAGAATACGATCCGACGCTTGATCTGTCATCCTATAAATTACCACCGATTTCGCTCCTTGAAGACCACCATTCGGGTAATTCCGAGGTAAGTAATGAAGAGTTAATAAGCAACAAGAATAAAATTGTTGAAACACTCGCAAACTATAAGATACAGATAGACAAGATCAAAGCAACCATCGGCCCAACTGTTACCTTGTATGAAATTGTTCCGGCACCGGGTATCAGGATTTCAAAGATTAAAAATCTGGAGGATGATATTGCTTTAAGTCTTGCCGCTTTGGGCATCAGGATCATTGCTCCGATTCCGGGAAGGGGAACAATCGGCATTGAGGTTCCTAATCAGCAGCCGGAAATTGTCTCCATGAAATCAATTGTCACCTCCCGTAAATTCCAGGAATCGAAATACGATCTGGCCATTGCAATGGGAAAGACAATTTCTAATGAAACATATGTATTTGATCTTACAAAAATGCCTCACTTGTTGGTTGCCGGAGCAACAGGACAGGGAAAATCTGTGGGTCTGAATGCTATTATTGCTTCATTGCTGTATAAAAAGCATCCTTCTCAGCTGAAATTTGTGCTTATTGACCCAAAGAAGGTTGAGCTCACTTTGTATTCCAAGATCGAAAAGCATTTTCTGGCAAAATTACCTGATTCTGATGAAGCCATCATTACAGATACGCAAAAGGTGATCAACACCCTTAACTCTTTAACCCTGGAGATGGAAGCCCGTCTGGATCTTTTCAAAAAGGCACACGTGCGTAATGTGAAAGAGTATAATGGCCGGTTCATCAGTCGTCACCTTAACCCTGAGAACGGACACCGGTTTCTTCCTTATATAGTAGTCATTATTGATGAATTTGCCGACCTGATCATGACTGCAGGTAAGGAAATTGAAACCCCCATTGCCCGACTTGCTCAGCTTGCAAGAGCGGTTGGTATCCACCTGATTATTGCCACACAACGCCCGACAACAAACATTATTACCGGCGTTATAAAAGCAAACTTCCCGGCCCGGGTTGCGTTCAGGGTTACTTCAATGATCGATTCCCGCACTATTCTGGATGGCCCGGGCGCCAATCAGCTTATTGGGCGGGGCGATATGCTCATTTCAGATGGCGGAGACCTGACCCGGATACAATGCGCTTTTATAGATATACCTGAACTAGACAGAATTACAGAATATATAAGTGGCCAGCAATCTTATCCTACAGCTTTTTACCTGCCCGAATATGCCGGCGAGGAAACTAATGACCCGGGAGAAGTCGATCTCAGCAAAAGAGACAGCATGTTTGAAGAGGCCGCCAGGCTGGTGGTAATCCATCAGCAGGGATCAACATCTCTTATACAGCGTAAATTCTCAATCGGATATAATCGTGCCGGCCGGATCGTTGATCAACTGGAGGCTGCAGGCATAGTTGGCCCCTTTGAAGGGAGCAAAGCTCGTCAGGTTCTCATTCAGGATGAATATTCTTTGGAACAAATTTTGAATGAGATTAGCAAACTTTAATAAATTCTAAAAATATGATCAGAAAAAATATAGTTTTACTCATTTCATTTTTGGCTATAACCATTAGTGTTACTGCCCAGCAGGATCCAAAAGCCGGTGAAATACTGGATAAAATGGCTGATGTCAATGAATCGGTACAATCTCTCAGCGTTGATTTTAGTTATACCAGTAAAAATCAGCAAACAGGCGAAAAATATTCCCAGCAGGGAACCATGGAGATTAAAGGAAAAAAGTACAGGGTAAAACTGGATGACAATATAATATATTTCGACGGCGAAAATATGTGGAATTACATGCCCCAGGAGAAAGAAGTAACAGTTACAAAATTCCAGGAAAGTGATGATGATTTTTTCCTAACCAATCCCCGAAAACTCTTTTCTATCTATAAAAAAGATTTTAAATATCAGTTTGTTTCTGAATTTGCTGCAGGAGATCAAGTACGTTACGAAATTGACTTATTCCCAAAGGACCATAATCAACCCTATTCCCGTTTTAAACTATTCGTTGATAAGAACACTTATCAGCTTGCCGGAATACAGGCATTTGAAAAAAACGGAATGATTCATACAATAGAATTGAAAAATTTCAGAAAAAATCCTCAATTCAAGGATGAATCTTTTACTTTTAATCCGGCTGAACATCCGGATGTACAGGTTGAAGATATGAGATTTTAAAAGCTCATCTATTTTGGATATTCAATACGTGCATGATAAATATTCTGCAGCTTCTTGATATAGATTTCCTTAATAGTTGTAATATCCCTGAAAGTAATATCCGCATTATTAAACTGCTCCTCAATCATCTGGTAATTAATAATATTTTCAACCAGGTCATGAATGGCTTCAAGAGTAATATTCTTAAGGCTCCTTGAAGCGGCTTCAACAGAATCTGCCATCATTAACACCGCCATTTCTTTGGTAAATGGCTTGGGGCCAGGATAGGTAAATTTGTTAATATCCACCTTTTTCTCCGGATACTTCTTAAGGTAGGACCTGTAAAAGTACTGTACAGCAGTAGTTCCGTGATGTGTCCTTATAAAGTCGATGATTTGTTCCGGTAGATTGTATTTTTTTGCAATTTCTATTCCATGCGTAACATGGTTAATAATAATTTCAGCACTCTGATCAAATTCCAGATGATCGTGCGGGTTGATATCTGAAGTTTGGTTCTCTATAAAATACAACGCATTATCCATTTTACCAATATCATGATAAAGAGCACCTGTTCTGACAAGCAAAGTATTGCCACCAATTTTAAAAATTGCTTCTTCAGCCAGATTGGCTACCTGCATAGAATGCTGAAAAGTACCGGGGGCTTTTTCAGCAAGTTTACGAAGCAAAGGCTGATTGGTATCAGAAAGCTCCATCAGGGTAGCATCAGAGAGAAAACCAAATATTTTCTCAAAAATATAAATAAGGGGATAAGAAGTAAGCACCAACATGCCATTGCCGGAGAACCAAAGGAAGGTTTTCCAGTCAATTTGTGAAAAATCTGCCTCCTGAATGATGCCCATGCCCAGGTAAATAATGCTGTAGGAAACTATTACGAGTACGGCTGACAGGAAAAGTTTTCCACGGCGATACATGTTGGTAAGGCTGAATATAGCAACAATACCCGCGATAATATTCAGAAATACAAATTCGAATCCATTAGGAGCCCAAAAGCCAACCAGGAGAACTGTTATAATATGGATAAACAATGCCAGCCGGGAATCATAGAATGTTTTAATAATTATTGGCACCAGCGCAAAAGGCACGATATAAATGCTTAATACACTGTACCGAAGAGTCATACTTGCTGCAAATGCAATCAGAACAACAAGCAGGAGGATGAAGCTGGTCTTCAGGGTATCCTGCAATATTTCTTTTCTGAAATTCAACAAGAACAGAAAGAGCACCAACACAGAAACGAAAACAAGGATTATCTGTCCTATGAAAATAAGATAAAAATCAGCCGAACCTCCAAGTTTCTTCTCATACTCCGTTTTTAGCGATTCAAGTATTCTGTAATTATCAGAATTAACCAGTTCTCCCTTGGAAACAATACGTTCTCCGGCTTGTACCATTCCTTTTGTAAGAGACAATTCGTTCAGTAAACTCTGACGGGCTGCTTCCGATGTAGCCTGATCATAAAACAAATTTGGTGTAATGAACTCATTCATGTTGAGTTGCTTCAGAAAATTGGCCTCTTCCGGATCATTGTCTTCTTTAACCTGGTCGCTAAGCTGATTGATCTGGTTTACAATATACTCGTAAGCACTTTTTTGACTGAACACCTCATTTAATGACTGTTCCCGAGCAATATTATTACTTACCACTACAATGTCAGCATCTGCACCACCAGCCTGATCAACAGCATCAGTTGATTCGAGAATGCCCTTCTGATAAACGAAAGTCAGTATCTTTTCTCCAAATTCTTTGTAACGCTTTTTACGACCTTCCAGTTTTTGGGCACTATTCCCGTTATTACCCAGCTGAGCCACATATTTGTTCCAGCTGTTGGCAAAAGAAAGATCAAAAGCTTTTATCTCGTTTTTAAGCACCGTACTGTCATACAGAAAATAAGGCGTAAATTGCTTTAGAATGCTGTCCCTTTCTTTTGTAATTTCTGCTTCTGACTTATAGATAGGGAAATCAAAAGGTGCTATCAGTACTTCATGCATCCATGGTTTTCCCTTTTGAAATTCATACTTGAATTTACCTTCTCTGGGAAACAGATAAACCAAAACACCGATGGTCAAAAGAAAAAGAAAGGCTTTAAAAATATTGTTCAGATTTTCCTTTATAACTCTAAAAAATGTTTTCATCAAACAATTAATTTATAATACAAATACATCGCATCATGGCATCATGGTATTTTTAAGAGGCATTGCAATTAAAATAAGATAATGCTCAGGACTTGTTGATAATGTGCTCACTTCAAATGTACTGTTTTTTTCATGATATTAACATCCACACAGAGATTAACAAATTTCTGGTGTAAATGTTAAGCCTTCATGACAAATACTTTAAACAGATATACAGCAAATTAGGTCCTTCTGCCAGAACATTTTGCATACAAAAAAAGGTTCTGTTTAATCGATGACATTATGCATGAATAACTGTATCTATTTCTTTAAAACAGGCTTTATATGCTCAAAATTCCCATCATTTTGGGCTGGATTAATATGCAGCAGATATGCCAACAAATTGTAAATATCAACATTATTAAACGGATGGGATACAAAACCATTTTTAAAGGCAGGACCACAAGCGTAAAAAATTGTATGCATATCCGAATCACGGTTATCATAACCATGTGTTCCCCCTGTAAAATCGCCGTTACTCCCCCACTCTGCACTCCAGAGGCTATCCGCAACGACTGTAATATCCAACGTACGTGGATTTGTTCCATAATGCAGACGGGCCGGGATATTTTCTGATTTCCATGCTCTGATACCATCTACCGCAGATAATTTTTCGATAATGCTATCCTGGTATCCATCTTCGGCTTTAATAGTAAAAACAGGATTACTGCCCTGAATGATGCGAACCCATTTTTCTTTTAGTACAGATTTCAAATCAATCACTTTGTCATTTGAGATATTTCCCATTCCATGATCAGATGTAATTATGAAATTAATGCTATCGGCAATCGGAAGATTCTCAAGCCGGTCCATAAAGATACCCAGCAAACTGTCCAGGTATTTCACCTTACTGTATGTCTGTGCAGATTCAGGACCAAAAGCATGACCAGTATGATCAGGCTCATCAAGATACCACATAACCAGATGAGGCCGTTCATTTAAAGGTAATTGTAACCAGCTGATAACTGTATCAATCCTGTTTAAATAAGGCATATTAGCATATCTTTTCCAATAATGTGGCCGCATTCCCTTAATTTTTGCTTCCGAACCAACCCAATAAAAAGTAGCAGCTGTAACTCCTTGCTTTTCTGCAGTAACCCAAATTGGTTCGCCACCATAGAAACTACTGTCTTCCACAGCATTCCGGTCAGAAATCTTATAATATTTATCCAGTCCGGGAGCATAGAAACTATTATTAACCAACCCATGGTGATCGGGGTATAATCCGGTAGCAATTGTATAATGATTAGGAAAGGTTTTGGTTGGAAAACTGGGATTAAGGTACACAGCTTTGACTCCCTGCTTTGCAATTCTGTCCAGATTGGGTGTTGATGTATGGTCGGCATAATCCCACCGGAATCCATCCATAGATAAAATGATTACATACTGTCCTTTAGAAGTTTCCTGGATTTCCTTTGTTGATTTACAGGAATTGAATAAGACTAAACCGGTCAGGAAAATAACAACATACGCAATACGGAAAGAATAAAATTTATTCATGAGATATAACTTTAAAAATATTTTCGAAAATACGATTTTAAATTAATTACAGAAATATCGAAATATTAATTATTTCTTAACAATGAACACTCACCCCGCGGCATAATACAATATGATCAGAAAAATGAAAACTAACAGATAGACACCCAGAAAAACATAGAGATTTCTTCTGATCTTTTGGTTCTTTTGCAATTTTTCAGCAATGAGACAAAGATTATCAATCTTTCTTATAAGCCTGTCAAAAGCCAACTGATTTTTTACCACATAATCTACTGCACCCTGCTTAATTGCATTCAGTGCGATCTCAATGTCCGGTTGGCCGGAAAGGAAGACAATATGTCCGTCAGGATTAATTTTTCTGATTTCAGAAAGAATTTCCAGCCCATTCTTCCCCGGAAGCAGATAATCAAGTACAATGATATCGGGTTTTGCTGACATTTGTTTGATACATTCTTCCCCATTTCTGTAAATTCCGATATTGCTATACCCATTTATACCAAGAAATTTTGCAAGAAGCAGATTATAAGTTGGATTATTGTTAACAATAAAGATGAGAGGATTTTTATAATTTATCATTCAGCAACATAAGATTATACCATTAAATCGGATCTTACTGGAAACCATTTACATGATAAATGTAATTTACGACATCAAATTTTCTTTTGCAACCATTATAATTCATGTACCTGATCTTTCCATACACAGGATGTTCATTCCAGGCTCTGTCATGAACTCCTCCTACAGACCAGGCGCAGCCGGCGTAGCCATTTGGATCGCGCCCGTCAAGTTCATATTTATCATTCAGATAAATGCATATTTCCAGAGCAGTTTCCGGAGAATCAGACCATTCCAGAATTTTTTTAGCCCAGTACATACGCATGTAGCCATGCATTTTACCTGTATCAACCATTTCCTTCTGAGCTGCATTCCAAAGTGGATCATGGGTTTGCTGCATTTCAAATTCTTCCCGTGTATAAAGGAATTCCCGCTCATCCTGTCTATGCTGATTAAGCGTTTTTTTGGCCCAATCAGGAAAGCCCTGCACTGAGTGGTACAATGGATTATAAAAACAGAAATTATCAGATAATTCCTTTCTTATGATAAGCTCTTCCAGAAAAATTTCAGCATCAGGTACTTCCTGATACTTCAATATTTCGAGTGCGATCCGTTGTGCCGAAATTTGTCCGAAATGCAGATAAGGAGAAAGATTAGACAAAACATCTTTATTCGGATCATTCTTATAACTTCCGTAACCATTAAGCTTTTGAGAGATGAATTCATCCAGCACTGCTAAGGCTGATTTCTCTCCGGGTTTGATCCAATTTACTGGTTTTACTGAAGAGTCGACCCTGAGGTTTTGGATGATTTTTTTCCAGTCGGGCATCCGATAATCAATAAGGTAAGTAGCAGGCTGTTTCGCGGGAGCCGGAGGGCTTACTAAAAACTCTCTGAGCCGTTTATGAATCTTCGGGCGGATGGTATAGGCTCCATATTCCTGTTTCCCTGATGCAGTACGGCAAGGTACAATGTTATGTGTATCAATCTCATAAAGCGGTATTTTCAGCTTCTCTCCTACCTCAGCAATCCAATTTCTTTTAATGTGGAGCGGGTCAAAATCAGTTACAATCGCAGCAGCGTTATTCTTTTCTGCAAAAGCCGGGATGGAATTGACAGGATTGCCAGTAAGCAGGTAAAAGGGAATATTGTATTTGAGCAGGGTATTGTTTAACTCCTGCAATCCTTTCAGCATAAAGTGATAATGCCGGAGGTTTGCTCCCGGAAAATTATCCACCATAGAAAATACTGCCAGAACAGGAAAATTATTGGCTGTCAGTTCCTGAGCATACAATAACGTCCAGTTATCCATTACACGCTGATCACGACTTATCCACCAAATAACCAGACCGTCAGTATATTCAGCATTATTGATTACTGTAATTCTTTCTTTCTGAACCATCCGTGATTATTTATATTTCCCAGGTATCTCATTATCAAATAACAATTCTTCATTTTCCTGCCCAGTAAGATTTTTGGTACATTATGAATTCAAACAACAGGATTATGTAGAATGTTTTAAAAAATTATATTTAATGATGCTGTTAACAGATTGATCATTATATTCATTGTATACAAATCTTTATTGCCTACAATTTTTATTCTAAAGTCACTTTTATCGGTATGCACAAATAAACGTAACTTTGTTTGTTAGTTACCGTTTTTATGAGTGTCCGGCGCAATAAAGAAAATGTTTTGATATATTTGATAACTAGAACAGAAAAAACTGATCCTGGTGGGAAACTATACGAATGAACAGTTAGTCAAGGGATTTAAGGAAAGAAAAAAAGAAATACTTTCTTATATCTATCGCCAGGTGTTTCCATTAGTGCAATATTACGTCCGCTCAAACAGAGGCAATGAGGAGGATGCCAAAGATGTTTTCCAGGAGTCAATGGTTATTGCTTACCGGAATCTGAATAAGCCGGGATTTATCATACAGGAAAATTTTGAAGGATATATTTATGCTACTTGCAGACTCTTATGGCTAAAAGCTCTCGAAAAGAAAAGAGTAGCAAATACAAATGATCCGGAAATTACAAAAGAAGGAGCTAATCAGGATCAGATCGATGAAGAAAGTGAAAGTATAAAATACGGACTTTATCAGAAACATTTTAAAAAGTTGGATGAAATATGCCGTAAAATATTATCACTATTTCTTAAAAACACAGGCTATGATAAAATTGCAGAGAAACTGGGTCTTAGCGGCGCCGAATATGCCAAAAGAAGAAAATATCTGTGTCAGCAAACACTCATCAAAAACATAAAAAATGATCCTGATTTTGATGGCCTGAGCTAATGCAGACTTATCTTTTAGATCTAATGAAAATAATTATTAGTAATAGAATACCAAGTATACCACCCAGTGAAACCATCCAGTTAATTTTTTCCTCCGGATTTTTGCTGAAAACCGGACCGGGATTTCCTATTACTTCATAACCTGACCAAAAATATGGATGAGCAGTTAGCATGTCTGCTGAATTTATAAAATCTTCTTTTGCCACAGCCAGTGAATGAATCTTATTATCGCCTTTTTGAAGATTCCTGTAAAAGTCAGTCATTAGCTTAATGCCCGATTTATCCTCCACCTCCCATAATGACATTACAATGGACGGACAACCGGCATAGAGGAATGCCCTTGCCATGCTCATTATTCCTTCGCCTTTCTGCAATCTGCCTTTACCGCTGTTGCATGAACTTAATACTGCCATTTTGGCTTTAAGCTGCATGTTGTATACTTCATAAGTATTCAGCAATCCATCCTCTGTTGTATCCTGATTTGCAGTAAAAACGAGTTTGGAATACATTGGATTCTGATTGTCAATTATTGTATGCATGGCAAGGTGTATCAAATCATATCCGCCGGCAAAACGTTTAAAATTTTTTTCAGTAGCATCTTTACCTCTAAAAATTCTCCCGTTTGTAAGAGATGCAACATTTTTGGCTTCATCGAGTGCTCCCGGTAAAGGATATAAGTCTTCACGATATTGCTGTCTCATTGTATATTTATCAGGCCTTTTCATTCCATTGAATGGATATTCAGGGGCAAAAGCAAGTAATTTTGATCTGTTGGGGTCTGATATGCGGGTGGAATCAAATAGCAATGTAGCCGAATAGGCATATCCTATGTCATATTTCCGAAACAGATAAGGCAGATGACGATAATCCATTTTGGTACTGTCTGCACTTTCATTAAGAAGTATTTCGAAGGGAATGTAGGCAAACTTTTCATCGTTTACCACAAGCAATTGCTTAATATTTTGATCCATATGACTGTTTTGGAAGAAAAATCCGAATAAAGCGTGAAGTGCAGCGGTAAACTTTTTGTAATCTTCGATGGTATGTTTTGAAAGTTCAGGTGCAACAAGATTCTTATGGATGACAGACAAATCATTCAGAACCTGTTGGGTTACAGGCTTGCTTTCAATGTTAAAACCATCATGGGTTAACCAGAATGAATAAAGAGTTGAATCACTGTAGACTAACTCTGCCAGACAGGTAGAAGAATCCAGTTGTTGCATTATCATTTCCGGCCGGATGACACCAGTTTGATACTTAAGTTCGTAGTAATCAGGATAATTGTGTTCAAATTTCAGTAATAAGGAATCATATTGCTGTTTAAGTACAAAAAGTCTGTTTTCCCAGAGATGTATTTTATTTACATCCGGCTGGAGTGATTTCTTTTCTTCATACATGTATTCCTCATAAAAACTAATCTTCTTTTTTAAATCATATTCACGATCCAGAAGTACTCTTGGGACACCACCAAAATCTCTTGCTTCCATACCTCTGACACCAGCCAGCAAAATAGCTGATTTGCCTTTTTCAGCATACATGAATGCCTTTTGTTTATAGATTTTATCACCTGTAAGCTTATATAGTTCAAATGCTGTTTTAAGTACGGCATTAAATGTCTCAGATTCTGCCGAAGACAGGAGCAGCCTGCTCTCATCGTCCTCATAATTAAGTCTTAGCTTTTCGATCAGGCCGATGCATTCTTCGTAGGTAACAAATGAAGCCTTTAACAAAGACATTTCGCCTGATTCATTGTAATAATCAGCTAGTGCTGAAGCTTTTCTTTTTAAAACACTAAGAAATCCAAGTCCCGGAATATCTCTGTGAATAGTTTGGGTTTTCGCTGTAAGCAGTTTCGCTAAACCCCGGGCTAAAAGACATAAGAGCCTGCTGATAATAATCAAGTGCTTTATTATACTTTCCGGTTGTTGCAAACAGTGCTCCCATATTGGCAAGAACATTTGCTGCCTGGTAGCTCCCCTTCCCTACTTTGTCAATGTAAATCTCCAGGGCTTTTTTATAATATTTTAATCCTTCCCCGGGCTTATGCAGTTCATCGGTACAGAATATACCATAATTCATATAATAGGAGGCCAGATCAAGCAATGATGTTTCATTTCGTTCTGCCAACCGAAATTGCATCCATATATTTTTTTCCGGCAAGTTCAGTCCGGCCGGTAGACGTATATACTCTGGCCAGGAGATCATCTATTTTAGGAATAAGCCTTACAGCATTCTGTTCACTGAGGCGTTTGCATTCAATGAGGTTAGAAAGTGCTGTATGGTAATTATGCACGCCCATCTCAACTGCAGCAAGATTGAAATATAAAGAAGGAAGTTTGTCTGCATATTTGGAGGAATCCTTCATATAAATATTCTTTACTCTTGTAAAAAACATTTTTGTTTTTTCATAATCACCCTGCCGTTTAAACACTACACCTTTATTCATCAGAATCGTGCTCATCAGATCGTCAACAGCAACTCCTGAAATACTGATTTCCTTTTCAGCACTATTAAAATATTCAAGTGCTTTGTCATAATCCCCAAGATTAATATAAACTACTCCGGCATTGATGAAGCTGTTTATTAACAAAGGGTCACCAGGGGAAAGAAACTGCTTTTTAATGTCAACAGATTTTTCGAAGCAATTAAGTGCACTGTCATAACTCCCCTGGTAATAGTATATGATACCTAAATTATTAAATGTTTTGGACTGGATGAGTTTTAGTTCTTTTGAAACACCCGTCATCGAAATGACGCTCCGGAACCCCCTGATTGCATCAGCATAATTTCTTTTTTTCATATGGGAATAACCTATTGCCTGATTTACCCTGGCATATAAGAGACTGGGCTGAAGTCTGGCTGAATCAAGTACATTCCTGGCATTTTTGTAAAAAAACAATGCGCTTTGGAAGGATCATCACTGCTATAGGCATCTCCTGCAGTTAGCAACACATCAGCCTGTTTAAGGAAAGAACCATCAGCACCATATAATGAAGCAGCTTTTGCAAAACTATCCATTGCTGCTTTCCGCTTATTTTCTTCGAGCAATTTCTGTCCTGCAGCAAATATTGAATCAGGATTTTGGATTTGGTAACGTGCAGACCAGCCTTTATTTTCTTTTTCAGGAGTTGCTGATTGAACAAAGGTTATAACAATAAGTATGACAATAACCATCAGAACAGAAATTCTGGCACTCTTAATAAGGTTTATATATCGGAAAAATAATCTTCATTATCAGCTATCAAATAAACAGCGTAAAATTATCATGGTTTTCCGGATAATCAAAATAAAACCATATAATAATTCATTTTTTATTGTCTATTATCTATCTCTTTTTCTGCTTATTTACGTGATGTAATGAAAAATTAAATTGCAATTTTTTTTGAATTTTCATTGTCACTTTTTTGATCCATCGGAACCTATATACAAAGAGCAAGAAATTCTGCCAAAAACCAATTAGTAACCAAAAATTAAAAAGTACAATTATGAAAACATTAAACTTTTTCCAGTCTGCCGGTTCAAAACGTTCTTTCGACAATTTTTCAAGCAATGCAATGGACAACAACCAAATGTTTAAAATCAGAGGTGGTGAGGGTGGTGTCTATGCAGAAACAGATGACCCTATTCTTTGCCCTGATGAATAACGGATAATTTTTTATGCAGCATTAACGCATAAAAAAGTATTAAATTAATTCATTTCAGCTTAACAGGCGTTAATATAGATTATAAAATATTTCGCCATCTGTTACATGAATCATTTCGTTAACAACTGAATGATTAGCTTAAACAACCACAATTGTTGCCGG
Source organism: uncultured Bacteroidales bacterium (assembly GCA_963783315.1). Classification (GTDB taxonomy): domain Bacteria; phylum Bacteroidota; class Bacteroidia; order Bacteroidales; family DASQZP01; genus DASQZP01. The sequence continues at coordinate 11,746 of CAWAMZ010000034.1, read as the reverse complement.
ATAGGTGGTATCAAAATGAGATTTTAAATAAGGATCAATCCATGCTGGCGGAAACAATCGCATTAGAATGAATTACAGTTAAATGCAATGTAAGGTATGTAAACTGTTAGTTAGACTGTATAAAAACAAAACTTAGGCATATCTCAATACATTCAGCAACAGGCTGATGTTTTGAGTACAGAGAATAGTATAAATTCGTTATTGAGAGAGCTAAGGCTATGCTCAAAAATTATAGTAAAATCTGGTGCAATTCCGTATTTGCTTATTCGGAATTAATAAAGTGTTGTTAGTGAACCTTTGCGCTGAAACGTAATCTTATTTCTTTTTCTATTCGAAAGAGAAAGAAATAAATGTGTATAGTTATCATTATTAGGTAATTAAGTAGTTTTACAAATTTAGGCCAATATTTATTATAGGACTGTTTTGTAGCTTGATTTGTCGGTATAAATCGATATAAAAGCTACAAGGTTCATTTATCTACTCATTTAAGATGATTTTTTGTATGTTTAAACCCAAAAATTGTTAAACGTCATGGAAATTAATATGGATTATCAGGAATATATTCAGCGTTATCTGGATGAAGAAATGTCACCTGATGAACTGAAATGGTTTTTATCGGAACTCGATCAGAACATCCCGCTGCAACAGGAAGTTAAGCTGCATCAGCAGGTAATGAATGCCATTGGTGAAGAGGATATTATGGGGTTAAGGGAGCAGTTGGATGCCATTTATTCAGAGGAAATTTCAGAAGTAAAGACAGTAAAACATCGCACAAATAGCAGAAAAAGACTTGTAGCTGTTTCTTCTGCAGTAACAGCCGTTATAATCACTGTACTGATTTTTTTCCATAATCCTGATCAGTCTGCAGTTAATAATAAAATATTCCGTGAATACTACAAGCCTTATAATGTGACTATGAATTACCGGTCAGCTGGAACCGGCGTAGATATGACGCTGAGAAAAGCTTTTACCGAATATGAAAATCAGGATTATAGTGCAGCTTTGGAATTGTTCCAGGAAGTATTGAAAAAAAGACCTGAGGATAATGCCACTAACCTGTATGCCGGCGTTGCCCAGATAGAAACAGAACAATATAATGCTGCCAACCATAAGTTTAAAACCATCATGAACCACGGCGCGAATCTCTTTTATGAGCAAGCTGAATGGTATTCGGGGTTCTGCTATTTAAAAATGGACAGCACCCAAAAAGCAATAATGGTTTACAGAACTATCGCTTCAGGCAACAGTTCCTATAAAAATCAGGCCAGTAAAATTCTGGACAAGCTGGAACAGGAACAGAATTAATCAATCAGAAATTGCTATTTTCTGGCCTTGCTGAGATGACATGGCCAAAGAAATAGAATGCGCGACAAAAAAACCAAACCAGTAAACTCAACCCAATTGTGAACGCTGTAATTTTTTGAAATGACTCCCCTTAAAATATGGGGCAACAATTAAATTTCCCGGATATGAAAGAAGATATAAAACAAGGTGGTGAAAAGGGAAAAAGGGTATCCAGAAATTATCCTTACTCTGAAAATGAAGATGATATGGAACGGCTGTCAATGGCTTTCCTGTCCCATGTATCACATGAGTTGCGTACACCCATGAACGCAATAATGGGATTTACCAACATTTTGCAACAATCGGGTGTGACAGATGATGAACGAGAGGAATATCTCAAACTAATCAACCAAAGCGGAAATAATCTCATTCGATTTGTAGACAATCTTATCGAACTTGCCATAATTGAATCGGGGAATGTCTCATTTCGAAGGGAATCAGTAAATGTGGAAGAACTTTTTAGTAAAATATATAATCAACTCAATACAGAAAAGCACCAGGCAGAAAAATCAAATATTGTAATACTGAAAAATATCGATTCTGATAACAAAACTATTCTCAAAACTGATGGTTACTATCTGGAAAAAGCCATTCTGAACCTTGCTCTTTTTATGTTACATAAGAATAATGAAGGCATTATTGAAATTGGCTTCAGCAGCCGGAAAAATAATATTGTATTCTATGTAAAAGATACTGATCATGAAGTGCAGCAGGATAAGATGCGCCTGTTAAAACGCTGTACAGATAAAAATATGATTAGTAAACATCAGGAATATAAGGACAGTTATGGTATTTCGCTGATTCTTGCTCAGAAAATCATTGAAACACTGGAAGGACAATTATGGTTTTGTCCAAATAACCTGGAAGGGACAACCGTTCATATCGCTTTGCCCATGGCAGAGGCAAAGAAAAATGAAAAAACAAGAGTGATCAATCACAATCTTTTTGGGTTTCCCGGAATGAATGCTGCAATGTTTTAATTCAATTTGTACCCTCGTTTCCATAATCAACTCCCTGGATAACTGGCAGACAGTTCAAGGGAGTTGTTTTATTATGGCATGATCTTGCCTTTTTTTTGTAATTTAGAAAACTGAAAACTAAAGTTAAAACTAAAAAAAAACTATTCTGACCCATAATGTCTTCTTTCCCCTTTTTCCTGCAACATGATTCGGCTGATTGTGGTCCGGCCTGTTTGAGAATGGTAGCCAGATTTTACGGTAAAAACATTTCATTACAGCAACTCAGAGATCAGAGTTATATCTCACGTGAAGGAGTATCTTTACTTGGAATTAGTAAAGCTGCCGAAAAAAGAGGTTTTAGGACAAAAGGAGTAAAACTTACCCTTCAACAAATAGTTGAAGAAGCGCCTCTTCCCTGCATAGTTCACTGGGATCAGCATCATTTTGTAGTATTATATAAAACGGGGAAGAAATATATGCACATTGCCGACCCTGCACATGGTTTACATAAAATCACGCATGGGGAATTCGGAAAGCATGTTTTATCCGTTCGTGAGGATAATAATCAAACAGCAATCTGCTTATTGCTTGAACCTTCTCCGGCTTTTTACCAATCAGAAGATGATGAAGTCCCCCGAAAATCATTTTCTTTTATCTGGCAATATATAAAAATCTATAAGCGATATTTGTTTCAGCTTAGTCTGGGGTTATTGTTTGGCAGTCTGCTTCAGCTAATTTTCCCGTTCCTGACACAATCGGTGGTTGATATTGGTATAAATACTGGTAATATCAATTTTATTTACCTCGTTTTAATAGCTCAGTTTGTACTTTTTATAAGCCGTATGGCAGTGGATTTTATCCGCAACTGGATATTGTTGTTTCTAAGCACTCGCATAAATATATCACTTATTTCAGATTTCCTGGCAAAATTAATGAAACTTCCTGTTTCCTTTTTTGATACAAGAGCAACCGGAGACCTGATGCAACGCATTTATGACCAAAGACGTATTGAGTCCTTTTTTACAACAAGTACCCTTTCTGTATTATTTTCTCTGGTAAATCTTCTCATTTTTGGTATTGTACTGGCCATTTACAGCATGCCTATTTTCTTTGTTTTTATTACGGGAAGTATTCTATACATCCTGTGGATACTTCTGTTTATGAAAAAGAGAAAAAGCCTGGATTACAGGAAATTTAACAAATTAAGTGAAAGCCAGCATCAGTTGATTCAGCTATTCAGCGGTATACACGAAATAAAAATGAACAATTGTGAACAGGAAAAACGATGGGAATGGGAAAGCACACAGGCAAGACTGTTTAAGATAAATATAAAAAGCCTGAGTTTGCAGCAATATCAGCAGGCAGGAACAGTATTTTTTAATGAAAGCAAAAATATTATTATCACCATTATGTCCGCACTTGCTGTTCTTCATGGCCAGATGACGCTGGGTATGATGATAGCGGTGCAATATATAATAGGCCAGTTAAATGGCCCACTGACTCAAATGATCAGTTTCATGCAAACAGCTCAGGATGCCGGTATCAGCATTGACAGAATGAGTGAGATACATGCAATGGAGGAAGAAGACAAACCTGATGCAATCAAAACAAATGTATTACCATCTTCAAAAAACATAATCATCAGCAATCTGACTTTTCAATACGAAGGTCCGGAATCACCAAAAGTTCTCAACGGAATAGACCTTGAGCTTCCCGATAAAAAGGTTACTGCAATTGTTGGACTAAGTGGCAGCGGGAAAACCACTTTAATTAAACTACTGCTTGGATTTTATTTACCTGTTAGCGGAGAAATAAAAATCGGGGGAACATTGCTAAGGGGATTAAATATGGATTTTTGGAGGAGTCAGTGCGGAGCAGTCCTGCAGGATGGTTATATTTTCTCCGGCAGTATATTAAGTAATATCATTATGAGGCAGGACGATTATAACAAAGAACAGCTGGAACATGCAGTGACTATGGCAAACATAAGGGAATTTATTGAAGCGTTACCAGCCGGATATAACTCACTTATAGGATCGAATGGTGCAGGTCTGAGTCAGGGACAAAAGCAGCGAATACTTATTGCGCGGGCCATTTATAAAAATCCTGAATTTTTATTTTTTGACGAAGCCACCAATTCGCTCGATGCCAACAATGAAAAGGTAATCATGGAAAATCTGGAACAGGTTTTCAGGGGGCGCACCGTAATTGTTGTGGCACACCGGCTTAGTACAGTGAAAAATGCAGATCAGATTGTTGTAATGGATAGTGGGCGGATAATTGAAAAGGGAACTCATGTTGAATTGACAGCAAAAAAAGGCGCTTATTACACACTTGTGAAAAACCAACTTGAATTAGGAACATGAAAAATTGTTAGGTATGCCAGATAACAGTCATTCAACTTATCATTATGATGTACAGGATATCATGCAACGTACACCTGCCTGGATAACCCGGTGGGGCATAACAATTTTTTTTGTGTCACTGCTGGTTATTGCCGGTGGAAGCTGGTTTATTCATTATCCGGATATTATAAGGAGTCCGGTAGTTATTACCACTGAAAACCCTCCCGCTCCGGTAATTGCCAGAGCTTCAGGTAAAATTGAAAATTTGATGGTTACCGAAGGGCAACTGGTGGAGCCCGGACAACGTTTAGGCAATATTAAAAACCCAGCCAGCTATGAAGACGTCAATTACCTGAAAGAATATCTGGATTTATTGGGGCAAACACCCGATTTTGTTAATGAAAACCAGTTACATTCACCATCAAAAAACGTTTCTCTTGGTGAAATACAACCTGAATATGCAACTTTTCTCAAAAACCTAACTAACCTGCAACAGTATTTTCAACTTGATTATTATACAAAGAAAATTACTGCACTGAGGGAAGAACTAGTGGAGCAGCAGGAATACACCAGTAAACTGAATCGTCAGGCAGCAATTCTGGAACAGGAATATGCGCTTGTCCACAAACAATATAGCAGAGATTCAATATTATTTTCAAAACAGGTAATACCGGAATCAGAATACGAACGCTCCAAAACAGAAAACCTTCGTAAGCTGTTTGAAATAGAGCAGGCTGAGTCGGCCGTTTCTCAAAATCACATTATTGTTATCCGGCTAAAGCAGCAATTACTTGATTTGAAGCTCAAGGGCAATGAGCAGGAACAAGCCCTCAAGCGTGAATTGACGGAAGCCTATGAAAGCCTCAAGAGTGCAGTGGCAAGCTGGGACCAAAAATATCTGCTTATTGCTCCTGTCCGGGGACGGGTTACTTTTAATTCATTTTGGAGTATAAACCAAAGCGTCAGTGAAGGAGACAGGGTGCTAACAGTTATCCCGCTGGATGAAGGATCCCTGATTGGTAAAATGGAAGTTTCAATGAGGGGAGCCGGGAAGGTCAAAACCGGACAACGGGTAAACTTACGCCTGGATAATTTTCCCTATATGGAATTCGGTATGGTTCAGGGTGTTATAAAATCAATTTCACTTGTACCGGAACATGATGCCTATACAGTGGAAGTAAAACTTCCGGAAAGCCTGAAAACCAGTTATGGAATTAGAATCAATTTCAGTCAGCAAATGAAAGGTACTGCAGAGATTATCACAGAAGACCTTCGACTTCCACAACGGATCATCAATCCACTGCGCTCTATTATAAAAACACACGTGAATACCGAACGCTGAATAAATTGAAACCCAAAATTCTTTTAAATACCGGCTGTAAATTAATCATCATGCAATGATTTAAAACCTTTTCCCAGCACTTGTTCAGCATCCAGCACGGTTATAAAGGCATCCGGATCGATGTCCCTGATATATGCCTGAAGAATTACAAGCTCCCTTCTGCTGATGCTGGTAAAGATCATTTTTTTCTCTGTCCCGCCATACAACCCTTCAGCTTTCAGATAAGTGCCTCCCCTGTCCAGATCTTTGATAATTTTCTCCCTTATCTTTTCGTGCTGATCAGATACGATCATTACGGTTTTGTAGTAACTGACACCATGCATGACACCATCGATTACCCTCCCTGTAATGAAAATTACAATCCAGGAATACAATGGTATCTTCCAGTCTTTGAAAACAATCAGTCCAAACAGCACAATAACTGAATCTACATAAATCATGAGCTGACCAAGAGGAAGCCGGGTATGCTTGGCCAGAATCATAGCCACGATATCAGAACCACCGGAGGTTGCCTTAGAATTAAAGATTAGTCCAAGGCCAAATCCAATGAGTACTCCCCCGAATACTGACGATAGTAAAGCATCATTTTCAACCAGAGGAACATCACCCCAGTAATATGTAAGCAAATCAATGAAAACAGAGCTCAGAATAAATCCGACAACTGTTTTCACTCCAAAACGAGGTCCCAGTACTTTTATCCCGATAATTGTCAGCGGAATATTTAAAATTAACCCCATTAAACCTACAGGAAATCCTTCGGGAGCAAACGCAAAAAGTCCCCGGGTAAGGTAATGCACTACAATACCAATCCCAAATACTCCACCGGGTACAATTTTATATGGTGTAATAAAGTATACGAATCCGGCGGCAAGAATAAACGACCCCGACAGAATTAATAAATAACTTTTAAACCATTCCTTTGAAAAAAGCTTTTCCCTGGTAACGTATGTCATATCAGCAGCATATTAGTTTTTGTTAACCTTTATTCCGGTTTTGCCTGAGGCTGCAAAAATAGACATTTTCATGAATGCAAAATACGCAATTCGTGGTAATTATATATGTTATGCGATAGCATTGGCAGCGTATTTTTCGTTTCTTTGTGTTTCTTTACAAGCAAGAATCCCGGGGATTTTTTCTGCTGGTTATATTCACCAGCACATGAGGAGAAATATTTCAATGATACTTAAATAAATTAACCAAAAAATTATCAGTACAGAGATTTAAAAATTAAAATAAATTTATTATAATTGCATAAATATCAACTCAATATAATTTATTTGAATAATAAAACCGTTTGGCTGAATCCGTTTTTAAAATCAATTTGAAATTATTGGCAAAATTAGATAATTGTACGTAACTTACCTCTGTAATGCAATTTATTCGGAAGTAAAAGCGAATAACAAACCAGGCACAGTAAATAACCTTTAAATAATCAGTAATAATATTTATAAACATTATTAAAGCAAAACCCTTAAAACCAATTGTTACATTTAAAAAACCTGTATTATGAGTATTTATGTAGGAAACATCCCTTATGGAATGAAAGAATCTGAACTGGAAAATGTTTTTCAAGAATTTGGTGCTGTAGCATCAGCAAAAATCATCACTGACAAATTAAGTGGCCGGTCAAAAGGTTATGGTTTTGTTGAACTTGAAAATGAAGAAGATGAGGACGCCGCTATTGAAGCGCTGAATGGGAAAGAAATCAATGGCAGAAGCCTGAAAGTAAATAAAGCTAATCAGAAAAGAGAAGCCAGAGGCTGATAGTATTGAAATGCCTTTTATGCTGGAGCAGATTAAGTATAATCTGCTCTTTTTATTTATATGGTTAATGTTTATTATTTTTGTAAGAATTAACTTAAGTTAAAAAAGTATGACAGCCGGTATTGCCCTGAACAGTATAATTCCCATTAGGCGAGAACCTTCACATAGGAGTGAAATGGTTTCACAATTACTCTTTGGAGAAACCTATCAAATTCAGGATAACTATCGGGATTGGCTGGCAATAGAAGCAGATCATGATCACTATCAGGGCTTTATAAGTCACGATATGTCAACCCTCCTATCACCAGATGATTATCATCAGATAAATCAGGAGAAAACTCCAATAATACTGGGAGACCTTATTGAAACTGTGATTGATGTTGAATCAAAAAAAACAATAAATATTGTTGCAGGGAGTGTATTGCCTCTATTTGACCATGATTCATTCTTTTTTGGCCCTGCCGGTAAGAAGTTTCAAGCCACCCGTGATATTAATACTCCACCCCCCGATTTTAATGACCCCGATGCCATATTGAAAACCTACTTGAACTCTCCTTATCTTTGGGGTGGAAGGTCTCCTTTTGGAATTGACTGCTCCGGGTTGGTGCAAATCTTATATAAATCACAGGGTATTTTGTTACCCCGGGATGCCTCCCAACAGGTTGAAAAAGGGAAAACCCTAAATTTTCTGGATGAGGCCGAACCTGGTGACCTGGCTTTTTTTGATAACGAAGAGGGCCAAATTACCCATGTCGGCATTGTACTGAATAACCATCAGATACTTCATGCTTCCGGAAAGGTGAGAATTGATAAGCTTGATCATCAGGGAATCTACAACAAGAATGCAAAAAAGTACACTCACAAACTTAGGGTAATAAAAAAAATAAAATAAACCGAATATGCCTTATTCATATGAATATCCCAGAGCGGCTTTAACTACAGACAGTGTTATTTTTCTGAATGAATCACATGCAGCATGGATACTGCTAATAAAACGAAAGAGCCCTCCGTTTCAGGGAAAGTGGGCACTCCCAGGTGGTTTTCTTGAGATGGATGAAACATTACTTGAATGTGCAAACAGAGAATTGATGGAAGAAACCGGCCTGACCGGAATTGAGCTCAGACAGTTCAGGGCATTTGACCGGCCCGACCGTGACCCAAGGCACAGGACAATTTCAGTTGTTTTTGTTGGTTTTTGTCACAATCCCAATATTCATATCGAAGCAGCCGATGATGCAAGTGAAGTAAAATGGTTCAATATTGATGAGCTTCCCCCGCTTGCGTTCGATCATGATGAAGTAATCGAACAGGCCAGAAAGAATTATTTATAGCAGATTTTTACTATAAATATTTATGACTGTCGGATTATATTCCTAATTTAGAAATTATTGATCTAAAATGTAAAATCAAAAGGTCTTTATAACCAGCAATCCAACCCGCCGCCCCTTGATCCCCTTAAGGGGACCTCCCGCGCCATAACAAACCAGCATATTATTATTAGGCTGAGCGATGGTTCCCCTTTAGGTAGGCGCTGAGCAAAGGAAACAATGTTTAGGATAATAATACGACACTCATTTAAAAATTTTACCTGTCAGAATAATAAAAAACCCCAATGTCTCCAAACATCAGGGTCTAAAATAAATAGGTTTACTATACGGTCACACGATCATGCCTGCTCCGACTGTTTCATTGGTTCCTTCATCAATCAGGATTATGCTGCCGGTAATTCTGTTTTTTCGGTACGAATCGTAGAAGAGAGGTTTGGTAGTCCGGATCTTAACCCTGGCGATCTCATTCAGACCAACTGCTATATCATTTTCAGCACTTTCCAGGGTGTTGATATCCATTTTATAGTCCACCTCTTTCACTACGCACCTTAGATCATTGGTTGTATGGCGTAGGGCATACTTACCGCCAAGCCGCAAAGGAGTCTCATTCAGCCAGCAAAGCATCATTGTAATATCCTGACCAACCTGGGGCCCGTTATCAGCTTTAACAATCATGTCTCCCCTGCTGATATCGATGTCATCTTCCAGTGTAATAGTAACGGATTGCGGAGCAAAGGCAATATCCAGATTGTCATTAAAGGTATCAATGGACTTAATGACTGAGGTAAAACCGGATGGTAATACTTTTACTAATTCGCCTGGTTTAAATACTCCTCCAGCAATTCGTCCGGCATATCCCCTGTAATCATGATACTCATCAGATTGCGGCCTGATCACGTACTGAACAGGAAAACGGGCATCAATATGATTGTAATCGCTCCCGATATGTATATTTTCCAGCAGGTACATCAGGGTGGGGCCCTGATACCAATCCATAAGGGTTGACCGCTTTACCACATTGTCTCCTTTTAAGGCACTGATTGGCACAAACCGCACATCCTGAATATCCAGTTTTGATGCAAAAGCATGGAAATCATTCTTAATTTTTTCAAAAACCTCTTCCTTATATTCCATGAGATCCATCTTATTGATACAAACAATCACATGAGGGATCTGCAGCAAAGAAGCGATATATGCATGTCGGATAGTTTGTTCAAGTACCCCGTTGCGTGCATCAACGAGAATAATGGCCGCATTGGCAGTTGACGCGCCGGTAACCATATTCCGGGTATACTGAACATGCCCGGGGGTATCAGCAATGATAAATTTTCGTTTAGGTGTAGCAAAATAACGATAGGCCACATCAATGGTAATACCCTGTTCCCGCTCGGCACGCAGTCCGTCAGTTAGTAAAGCCAGGTTTACATGTTCTTCACCTTTACGTTTGCTTACCAGTTCAATGGCTTCCATCTGGTCTTCAAAAATGGCTTTACTGTCAAACAATAATCTTCCGATTAATGTACTTTTTCCATCATCCACGCTGCCGGCCGTTGTGAAACGCAGCAATTCCATATCTAAATAACCACTCTCTTTCAGGGATGTATCTTTGGTTGTTTCTGTATGTTTGGGATATATTGGATTACAAATGTATTTTAAAAATAACCTTCTTTTTTCCGGTCTTCCATTGCAGACTCCGACCTTTTATCGTCATATCGTCCGCCCCGCTCTGTTACACGGGTAGCAGCTACTTCCTGAATTATATCCTCAAGTGAATTTGCTTTAGAAAGGGTTACTCCGGTGCAGGTCATGTCTCCGATTGTGCGGCATCGCACATTGCGTAATTCTACCTTTTCATTATCCTTTAACTGCATAAACGGGGCAGCAGCAAGCCAAACTCCGTCACGGTTAAAAACTTCCCTCTTATGGGTATAATACAACTCCGGAATCTCAATCTCTTCCATGTATATATACTGCCATACATCCATCTCCGTCCAGTTACTAAGGGGAAAAACCCTGAAATGTTCACCCATCCTTTTTTTACCATTGAAGATATTCCAAAGTTCAGGACGCTGATTCTTTGGATCCCACTGGCCAAACTCATCCCGGTGAGAAAAGAAACGCTCTTTTGCCCTGGCTTTTTCTTCATCTCTTCTTCCGCCACCAAGCGCGCAATCAAACTTAAATTCCTCAATAGCATCAAGTAATGTAACAGTTTGCAACATGTTACTGCTTGCATTGACACCCTTCTCTTCCACTGCCTTTCCCTGATCTATGGAATCCTGCACAAATCGGACAATACATGTAGCTCCGGTTTTTTCCATCAACTGATCACGAAATTCAAGTGTTTCGGGAAAATTATGCCCCGTATCAATATGCATTAATGGAAATGGCACTTTTGCAGGCCAGAATGCCTTGCGGGCAAGATGAAACATTACAATGGAATCTTTTCCTCCGGAAAAAAGAAGGACCGGATGTTCAAATTGAGCAGCAACCTCCCGCATCACGTAAATAGATTCAGACTCAAGTTCACGGAGATGGTTGATATAATATTTTTTCATAAAAAGTTGATTTTCTTATTTTTAGCTTTCAAAAATTAATTACCGAAAGACAATTTTGAATTTTGAACTGCAAAGATAACAAATTTGAACAAAAGGTAAGAAAATT
>CAWAMZ010000033.1:0-42478 GCA_963783315.1 uncultured Bacteroidales bacterium | reverse complement strand
AGCACCCCGGGAAAATTTATTAATAAAATAATATGACTATCGGGAATGATTAATAAATTTAAAATGAATCAGATTTTACAATGCCTTCGCTCAGCCCCTGTTTCCCCTGAAGGGGAGCCAGCGCACATATTAATACTAAATTTGAAATTGGTAAACCGTGTGTGAGCCCCCTTTTAGGGGGGAGGGGGCAGCGTAAGCATGCTTTTTCTTGCAATATTTTAAATAGATATTAGCTTTATACATGATTCCCGATAGCCATATAAAATAATATCGCCCTGTAAGGACAGCTAATCATTTTCGGTATATATTAACGAGCAAAAATTGACATTATAAAAACATATTAACCATGGGAAAAAAGATCAGGATAGGTATCCTCAGAGAAACAAAAAATCCACCCGACCGCCGGGTAGCCGTAACTCCTTCACAGGCAGCTGAGATACAGCGGCGATTTCCTAACGTGGAGGTATTTATACAGCCCAGTGAGCTGCGTTGCTACAAGGATGAAGAATACCAGTATCTCGACCTGAAGATGAAGGAAAACCTGGATCATTGCGATATTCTGATTGGGGTGAAGGAGGTTGAAAAAGCCGCATTGATTCCCGGCAAAACCTACCTGTTTTTTTCACATACTGCCAAGAAGCAGCTCTATAACCGGAGCTTGCTGCAAGCTTTGTTGCAGAAACGCATCCGGATGATCGACTATGAATACCTGACAGAAAGCAACGGCAACCGGGTAGTGGCTTTTGGTCGTTGGGCAGGTATCGTTGGGGCTTATAAGGCGTTACGTGCCCGTGGCCTGCGCACCGATAATTTTAAACTCAAACCGGCACATGAGTGTCATGATATGGATGAGCTGTTTGCGGGTTTGAAGAAAGTCAAACTTAAGCCCGTGAAGATCCTGGTGACAGGGGAGGGCAGGGTTGCCGGCGGTGCCCTGGAAACATTGGCGAATCTGAACATCAGGAAGGTCCTTCCGGAGGAATTCCTTACAGAAAATTTTGATGAGCCGGTGATTTGTCAGGTAGGACCGCAGGATTATGTGCAACATAAAGAGGGCAGGGCCTTTGATTTTTGGCATTTTATGAAATACCCGGGGGAATATACTTCTACCTTCCTGCCTTTTACCAAAGCAGCTGATATTTTCATCGCCTGTCACTTCTGGGATCCGGCCTCTCCTAAGTTCATGACTCGTGAAGACATGCAGGCTCCTGATTTTAAGATGTCGGTAATTGCCGATGTGAGCTGCGATATCGATGGTCCTATTCCTTCAACCATTCGTCCTTCAACGATTGCTGATCCTTTTTATGGCTACGATCCGGCCACCGGTAAAGAAGTGAATCCATTTGGTAAACACAGGCATGTCACAGTGATGGCTGTTGATAACCTGCCGGGTGAGTTGCCGCGAAATGCTTCAAGTGATTTTGGGAGTGCCCTCATCGATAAAGTCTATCCTTCACTTTTTGGTGAGGATACTGAAAGCATGATCGAACGGGCCACCATTACCCGTCAAGGAAAACTGACTGAACGGTTTGGTTATCTGAAGGATTTCGCGGAAGGGAGGGACGGTAGTTAATTCGGTAGTTAATTCGATAGTAATTCGATTGTTTATTCAGTTGTTTATTCAGTAGTAATTCAGTGGTAATTCAGTGGTGATTCGGTTGTTTGTTCAGTTGATTGGGATGGTTTGAATGTTTACTCCGCTCGCACAGGTCCGTCGCGCATAGCCGGTCGTGATCCTTGCCCGCGCAGGACCTGCCACAAGGCTATGGCAAGAATTGAAATGGTTTGAAATGGCTGGCTGAGCGGAGCCGAAGCCAGATTCATATGGTCGGCTGCACGGTTGTGACGAATACTTGATTTTTACACAGAGTGCCTGCTTCCAGATTTGAGCTTTTCACAAATTTGCTCCACCTCCTTTCAATGAAACACCACTTGGGAAGCAAGTCCTCTGCGTGCTTTGCGCATACTTTACAAACCTTTGCGTGAAATAAGGCTCAAATTGAAACAGGATGCACGCTTCGGACTTCAGTTTCTTTCTTCCTTACGTCCTCCTTTCAGCTGTTCAGAAAGACATGAGTTTTCTGAAAGATCATTTCATGTAAAAACGAAAATGCCAACATCTCTCAAAATTCAGTAAATTTATCAAAAAAAAGTATGGCCATTAAAATAGCACTTATCCTCTCGGTGGTTTTGCAGTTTGGGGCAGCAATCATCGCGCTGACGCTTGTAAAACGAACCAGAACTAACATCGCCTGGTGGCTGATCTCTTTTGGATTCCTGCTGATGGCCTTCCGCCGTGTTTTCGAGATCCTGCAGGTTTATGATTCCCAGAGCAAGCTCATCACAGGTTTGCTGAGCAGTTGGACCGGTGTGCTGATCTCCCTGATCATGCTGTTGAGCCTGATTTTTATCAAACGGATTTTTAACCTGCAAAAAGAGATTGACAACCTGAGAAAACAAAATGAGTCCAGGGTGTTATCAGCCATCATTAAAACAGAGGAGAACGAACGCCATCATTTTGCCAGGGAATTACATGACGGACTCGGACCCCTGCTCGCTTCTGTAAAGATGGCCATTTCTGCAATCCGGTATCCCGGAAACGGAAATAATGAGATTGTAAACAATGCAGAGAGACTGATCGATGAGTCAATCGTCTCCCTGAAAGAGGTCTCAAATAAGCTCAGTCCGCATATACTGATGAATTTTGGGTTACTGAAAGCGGTGAAGTCATTTATGGATAAACTGGTGGTAAATGACACACCAGTTATCAAACTAAACAGTAACCTGGGAAACAGAAGGTTTTCGTTTAATATCGAAGTAGTATTGTACCGTGTTTTTTGCGAACTGCTCTCCAACACAGTAAAACATGCCCAGGCTTCCAATGTATATATCGATCTGCTTACCGATGACCACGTCATTACTTTCCGGTATATTGATGACGGAATTGGTTTTGATTCCTCGTTGCTTGATTATACACAAAAAGGAATGGGATATTCCAACATCCGGTCGCGGATAAAATCCCTGAACGGAAGCATTGATATTTTTACCGGCCCTGGAGAAGGAATTCATGTTGATATTCAAATCTTACTTAAATAGATGCAAAAATTAACAATTATTCTGGTTGATGACCATCAGTTATTCAGAGAAGGGCTGAGGTTGCTTCTCAGTAATTTCAACTATATTGGAAAGATAGATGAAGCTGCTGATGGCAAACAATTTCTTTCGTTGCTTGCTGAAAGGCAGCCGGATATTGTATTCATGGATGTGGATATGCCTGAGATGAATGGAATTGAAGCCACCCGTAAAGCATTGCAAATATATCCTGAATTGAATGTTATTGCACTGTCAATGTATAGCGATGAAGAGTACTATACTAAAATGATCAAAGCAGGTGCAAAAGGCTTTATTCTTAAAAATTCCGGTATCAGGGAGGTTGAAACAGCCATGCAACATGTTCTGGAGGGAAAGAATTATTTTTCCCAGGAGATACTGTCCGGGTTACTCCACAATATCAACAGGAAATATCAGTCAACCGGGCCCGGCGAGTTGTCAGAAAGAGAAACAGAAGTGTTGTTTCATATCTGCAAGGGCTTTTCCAATCAGGAAATTGCAGAAAAACTGTTTATCAGTAAAAGGACGGTAGATAAGCACAGGGAAAACCTGCTGCTTAAAACCGCCTCGAAAAACACTGCAGGACTTGTGATGTATGCCATAAAGAATGGCATTGTGGATGTTGATGAAAATTGACAAATACGTATTTTCACGTATATATCCGTAAATAAACGTATCATAAAATTACGTTTTTACGCTGTTCCTATGCATTTTCCGGATAAGTAAATTTGTTTCATCAAGTTATAAACAATTTTACTGAAAGGATGGGACATTACTGTTACATTTTAGTATTGGCTGTCGTGGTTATTTCTTTCTTTGCCTTACTTGTCTGGCAATTAACCCACCTTACTTTATATGAAAACGACTGGTTCAGGATGGTAATCATCCCCTGATATAAAGCAATTCAGTAGTTATTAATGATAGAATTGTAATAAACACATCAGCACAATGAAAAATACTATTTTACCCTTTTCTTTATTTGTAATCAGCTTGTCAGTATATGCGCAAACTTCAAATGATTTGCTAAAACTGTTGGTCCGAAATGGCTCAATTACAAAGGAGCAGGCCGATTCTTTAAGGGGAGCGGAAAACAGGACGAATAAACCATTTTTTGCAGAGACAGCTAATAAGATAGTAATTTCGGGCTATAGCCAAATGAGGTACAGGCAGTTTGAAGAAAAAGGAAATACAGATGGGTTTGATATCCGCCGGGCACGTGTTGATATTGGGGGTAATATTTCTCCCCGTTGGAAGTATCGTTTGCAGACCGATTTTGCCAATTCCCCGAAACTGCTTGATGCCTATGGAGAATTTAGGATTAATGATTATTTTAACATCACACTGGGCCAGGCTAAAATACCTTTTTCCCTTGAAAACCTGACATCTTCATCAAAGCTTGAATTGATAGACCGGTCACAGGTAGTTGAAGCGTTGGTTGGACGTAGTAAGGATATCAATGGAAACCATAGTGGGCGCGATGTAGGTATCCAGCTAGGAGGAAGTATTGTTAAGATACATGATCGCTCATTTATTGATTATAAGGTAGGTGTTTTTAACGGTGAGGGTTTTAACATTGGTGATCAGAACCAGAATAAGGACATTGCCGCCAGGTTAATAATCCATCCAGTTGCAGGGTTGGATATAGGCGGCGCCTGCTATGACGGAATGGCAAATCTGGGAGATACCATTAATATTGACCGTAACCGGTATGGTTTCGACCTAAACTATGGCTGGAAAAACCTTGGTATAAGTGGCGAATACATTTATGGCAAGGATGCTCAAAAGGAGAAGGCTGGCTACTACCTGCAGGCAGGTTATTTCTTTTTACAGAAAAAACTTCAGGTAGTGGCTAAATATGACGCCTATAATCCTGATAAAGAAGAGGATGGTAATACTTCAACCTTGTATACAGTGGGTGTGAACTATAATTTCAGTAACAAAACGAAATTTCAGATAAACTATACATTTAAAGAGGAGGAAAGTAAAAGCATTGCTGACAACTATGCCTCATTTCAGTTCCAGATAGGATTTTAAAACCTTCTAACATCATTTTATATGAAACGAACAGTTTTAATTTATAGCTTGTTAGCAGTGATATTAGTATCTTCCTGCGTATCCAAAGAGCAAAAAGAAGCAACAATCAGCCTTTCTGGCGCATTTGCACTCTATCCCCTGGTTATCAAATGGTCGGAAGAGTATAAAAAAGAAAATCCACAGGCGAGGTTTAATATTTCCGCCGGAGGAGCTGGAAAGGGTATGGCGGATGCGCTTGCCGGAACGGTTGACCTGGGTATGTTTTCACGCGAAATAGCGCCTGAAGAGATTCAAAAAGGTGTCTGGTGGGTTGGATTAACCAAGGATGCTGTGTTACCAACCATCAGTGCCAAAAACCCATATCTCGATACATTGAAAAAAAGGGGCCTCACTAAGGATGAATTCAAAGCTATATTTATTAAGGGTTCCATTGAAAACTGGGGCGATTTATTGAAGGTTACCGAAAAAAAGGGGATTGTTGTTTACACCCGATCAGATGCTTGCGGAGCTGCTGACACCTGGGCAAAATATTTGGGAGGCAAACAGGAAAATTTGCAGGGGATTGGGATTTATGGCGATCCGGCTTTAGCTGAGGCGGTTGCCAGTGACCCTGAAGGAATTGGTTTCAATAATACCATTTACGTTTACGACATAAAAACAGGGTTGAAAAGACCTGGTATCGAAGTAATTCCTATTGATATCAATGGAAATGGGATCATCGATACGGCTGAAAATTTCTACGGAACTTTTGATGGTGTGTTAAAAGCAATCGCTGATGGAATGTATCCCTCACCACCGGCCCGCGAGCTATACTTTGTTTCAAAGGGTAAGCCTGCCAAAAAGGCTAGCCTTGATTTTATAAAATGGACACTTACCAAAGGACAAAGGTTTGTGAAAGAGGCTGGATACGTGCCTGTAAGCGAACAAAAAATTAATGAATATTTAGAAAAATTGAAGTAATCAAATGCTATACAGAAGAGCTCTATTGGATAAAATTACAGGCTCCTGGATGGTTATCACTCTGGTAACCATCCTTCTCTTACCAATAATTATTGGTACTGCCTTATTTTTAAAATCCTTACCATTACTTGAAGGGCACAGTTTGTTTCATCTGATTGTTTCGTCAGAATGGTCGCCATCTGAAGGGAGGTTTGGTTTTTGGCCATTTATTGTCAGTTCATTGTATGTAACGGCCTTGTCGTTTGTTTTTGCGGCTCCGGTATGTCTGTTTGCTGGTATTTATCTTACCGAGTTTGCATCAAAACACCTGATCCGTTTCATGCATCCTGTAATAGACATACTGGCTGGTTTACCATCTGTTATCTACGGTGTATGGGGTGTTTTAATTATCGTACCATTAATTGGTGATATACTTGCCCCGTTTTTAAATATAAATTCATCTGGTTATACAATACTGGCTGGTGGCATTGTGCTTTCGGTGATGTGTATTCCCTACATGCTCAACATGCTGATTGAGGTATTTAATACAGTTCCGGTTGGCCTGAAAGAGGCTTCACTGTCAATGGGGGCAACCTACTGGGAATCGATTAAACATGTAGTGATCCGTAAGAGTTATCCTGGCATTATTTCAGCCTATGGATTGGGTATTGCAAAAGCGTTTGGCGAAACAATCGCCGTAATGATGGTGGTAGGAAACAGGGTACAGGTCACCCACAACCCTTTTGATGCAGGGTATCCGCTTCCAGCTCTGATTGCCAACAATTATGGAGAGATGCTCTCGATACCCATGTATGATTCGGCTCTGATGTTTGCCGCCTTGTTGTTATTGGTTATCATTCTGATAATAAATCTGGTTTTCAGGTATTTTATTTACAAAACACGCGAGAGATGAACAAGCGAAAGGTAATTGAAGAATCAATATTCAAAGTACTGACTGGAATTGCAGCCTATTCAATCATTGCAATTCTGGCCTTTATCATCATACTTATATTTATGAAAGGATTTAAGGCGCTGACTCTCGATATGATCATAACTCCTCCCAGTGGTGGGTATTATTATGGAGGGGAAGGAGGTGTATTAAATGCCATAGTGGGTTCGCTTTATATTGCGGTTGGCGCCACCCTGATCGCCATACTTATAGGGGTTCCTGCCGCCCTTTATATTAATGTTCATCTGATAAGGTTACAGCGTACCCAGAATACCATACGATACCTCCTTGATGCTCTTTGGGGTATACCTTCTATTGTGTATGGTGCATTTGGCTTTACACTGATGCTTTTTTTAGGCATGAATGCCTCTTTGATCGCCGGTATTATCACTGTTGCACTGCTGATAACCCCCATCATGGTGAGGACATTTGATGAAGTGCTAAGCACGATTCCAAAGGGATTGACTGAAGCTTCACTGGCGCTTGGCTCAACCAAAACAGAGACAGCTTTTAAAGTGTTATTTAAACAAGGTTTTTCCGGTTTTATTACCGCCATACTTCTCGCTTTTGGCCGGGGAATCGGAGATGCTGCCTCAGTGTTATTTACAGCTGGTTACACTGACTTGATCCCTGGGAACCTGGATGAACCTGCTGCAACGCTGCCGTTAGCTATCTTTTTTCAGCTTAGTTCTCCGATTCCTGAAGTCAGAGAACGGGCTTTTGCGGCTGCAGCTATTCTTACTATTATTATACTGATAATTAGTATAGTAGCAAGATTACTTTCAGTAAAATATTCAAAGGAAAATCTGAAATAACAAAAAGTATGTACAGACAAAACAACTTAACAATAATTGAAAAAGTATCCGCTATGAAATTAATGGAGCCGGAAACAATACCTATCTTAAGGGTCAATAATCTTGACGTATTTGCAGGGAAACACCACATATTGAAAAATATAAACCTGGAAATTCCACGAAACAAGGTGACGGTGTTGCTCGGCCCTTCAGGTTGCGGTAAAACAACACTCTTAAAATGTATGAATAAGCTTACTGATTTGTACAAAGAGCTGCAGGTAAAAGGAAATATCTTTATTGAAGATGATGATATTTTAAATACACAAAAAAATGTCCCGGAGATACGTCAGAAAATGGGGCTGTTATCGCAGCGTCCTTATCCATTGCCTGTATCAATTTTTAAGAATGTAGCCTATGGCATCAGGCTGAAAGGCATACGCAACAAAAAACTTATTGAATACAATGTGGAGAAGCGGTTGCGGGAGGTTGGCCTTTGGGAGGAGGTTAGGACCCGGTTGCATCATTCAGCCGGCAGCTTGTCGATCGGGCAACAGCAACGACTATGTCTGGCCCGCGGACTGGCAGTCAAACCCCGTATCATTCTGGCTGATGAGCCAACATCTGCTTTGGATCCAATATCGGCAAAAATCATTGAAAACCTTTTCAGGGAACTGAAAAAACATTACACCATAATTTTGGTAACACACATTTTAAGGCAAGCCAAACGACTGGCTGATAATGTAGTGTTTATGTATGACGGTGAGATCATAGAACAGGGACCTCCGGACAGACTTTTCAAACATCCTGAGACAGCGAAAATGCGGGAGTATTTGCTGGATGGTAACTGATTATTTATTGTTTATCATTACAATTGATCATCCAGTGTGCACCGTATTTGTCTGTATAACTTCAGTAATAATATCCCAGAACATATCCTGGAGCTCCATTTCAACTTTTCCTCCTGAAGAGAGGGCATCAAACAACCGTTTGGTTTCTTTCCGTGTATCCGGATTCAGGTTTTTGTAAACATGGTTTCCATGCGCTTCTGCATTTCTTCCCACGGGACATCTTCAATATGGGTAGCAATGGTCCATTTGTGACCAAACGGATCAATACAGGTTCCGGAACGGTCTCCATAAAACTGATCCTGAACTGCCATTCCTCCTTCAATAGTTGCTCCTTCCTTTATAGCACTTGCAAAAACACTATCAACATCTTCAACATAAAGGCATAAACCCACCGTTGTGCCATGAAGTGTACGGGGACTTAAGTTTTTCCATTGTTTATTTTCTTCTGAAAGCATTAAGGTTGAATCGCCAATTCTAAGCTCGGCATGACCAACCGTTCCGTCTGGCATTGAAAGACGACCGGTTTCTATGGCCCCAAACGCTTTTTTATAGAACGTTATGGCTTTTTCTGCATCGTTTACATTAATGTATGCAACCAATTGAGAGCTGCCTTCCGGAATTGCTTTTGCTTTTTTCATGGCCTTTAGTCTTTAAGGGTTTATTTGATAAATTGCGAATGGTAATCTCAATTTTTAACTGTTTTCAACATATCTCTTGAAATTATCCAGGATGGACTGCCAGCCCTGTTGCTGCATCTCATAAGAGTTTTCTTCTTCAGCTTCAAATTTTTCAACCACCCTGGTCTGGTTATTGTTCTGACTGAAGGTAATCTCAACCTTTCTGCCATCACTCATGGTGTAGGCAATTTTATTAAATGGATTAACAATATCGTATGTCCCTTCAAAATCGAAACCGATGCTGCCGTCTCTGGCTTCCATGCGGGAACTAAATTTACCGCCGGGGCGAAGATCATTCTCAGCTCTGGGCGTATGCCAGTCAACTGAAGCATTGTTCCATCTGACAATATGAGCTGGTGTTGACCAATATTCCCAGACCTTTTCAACCGGAGCATCCACAATTGTTTGCACTGTGATCACTTTTTTGCTGATTGTATTCATAAAGGTAATTTTAATGATTAAAAGTGTTAATTTAGATTCAATAAAAATATAAAAAGTTGATGGTAAATGAAATATCAAAATCAAAAAATTATTAACGAATTGCAATACATCGGAATTGATCTGTACATTTAATTTTGAGCCTGCTCAAACAAGAATGGTTCCATGATAAGATTTTTATGACTATCGGATTAGCATCCTAAAAGAAATCAAAATTATAATGTATTTCTTCGCCTCATTTATTATTTTTATTTATGACTATCGGGATTCATGTATAAAGCTAATATCTATTTAAAATATTGCCAGAAAAAGAACGCTTACGCTGCTCCCTCCCCCTGAAGGCCTGCCTGCCGCACGCAGTACAGGCAGGGGGGCTCACACACGGTTTACCAATTTCAAATTTAGTATTAATATGTGCGCTGGCTCCCCTACAGGGGATACAGGGGCTGAGCGAAAGCATTGTAAAATCTGATTCATTTTAAATTTATTAATCATTCCCGATAGTCATATTTTTATTTAAAACGCATGTTTATTAGTAGGGCGCGGTGGCCGAAAAGCCGCGATTTCGGGTCGGCCGTGGCTTGTCCCGAAATTATTAGCTACTTGTTGAAATTATAATTTCGAGGATTCTCGGTTTTCATTCAAATCTAAGATTTGTGAAAACAGGAATGGGGAGCCTGGAATTATTCAAACACCTTACGGCGTGTTCATGAGACCCCTTCGGTAAGTTTTCAAGATTTTTTGTCCCGCCAAAGCGGGAAGCCCGTCTGGCTTGAAGACAAATATTAATTTCAAAATCATGGTTCCAAATTATAATACATATAAAATACAGAGAGTAAGGCGATTATTTAAAGTGATTTTTAAACAAGGATGATCGGCTTTTTTTAGAACAATAATACGATATTCATTAAGTTTTATTCTTTCTAAAATGGGAATAGCCGGGTAAAGATAATTTCATTCCCGCCTGTTGATCGCTTTATCGTTTTATTAATCTACCGGATGAGGATAAATTATTTTGTATAATTTCGGGTGGTGAGGAATACAAATAGATATTTCCTGTTCCACCAATACTGTATTCCAGTTTATCCAAAACTGTAACCTGACAGTCACCCCTGGAGTTATTTTCAATCAATGCATAATTTGTAATTAATTCCCGGGCATCTACCGACATTATTGCAAAATTCCATATCCTCAGTGTTTTTGATTTTCCGTATAATGTTAGCTTACCCCCACAGGGATTATTGTTCCAATAGTAAAAAGTATTACAATTTAGTTCAAGACTGGCCTCGTTTGTTTTGTTTTCTAATACTAATCCAAATTCTTTTGATGTGATGGGAGTTAACGTCTGGATCCTGCACGCTTCATGTGCAATAACTTTGGTAAGAGAATTTGACTTTATGTAAATCTCTGTATTGTTTTTTTGAGGTGTTGTCCAGCTGTATTTTCTTTGATTATTAATTTTCAGTACGCTATCCTCAACAACAAAGTGCACATTCGATACATTTTCTTCATATCCGGTAACTTCAATGGAAAATATACTGTCTTCACTCAAATAAACATCAAAATTGCTGTTTAATTCTATTTTGTTGAATGGGTCCGGATTTAAAATGACGGATGTTACCATATTTTCTTTCTCACAGGAAGAAAGCAGAACCAAAAGTGTTAAAAGAAGCAGGTTTGTTTTCATACGTTATAATTTAAGACCGATTCCAATTTCAGGGTAATCCAGCACGTATAAATGTGATTTCATTGCGATTCTAACATCAAATGTATCGTTTAGTACTGTATTGAATAATACCCCGGTTGTAAATCAAATAGTTGTCTTTATGGTCGGGCAACAACAAATAGATACCTTCCTGCAGCGTTATCATGATCCTGTTAAAGACAAGGGATTGCGAAAGGTGAATACCCGTCTGGTAATCATAAATTCTTTTGTAAAAACCACCGTTTTCCTTTATAGCCGGTTCAACAGAAGAGTCATAAAACAGGTCAATTCCTCCTCCCAGTTGAAAAGCATAAGTTAATTCTCTGTTTATATCAAGTGAAACCGATGAGGTAATAAAATAACGGGAGGCTAAAGAACGTAATCGTTTTCCGCCAATGCTGGTATAAAGTTCAATATAATTTCTTTTTAAATGAGGGCTGATAACCAGTAACTTTTTCTCTGTTGTTGTGCCAATATTGTAACCAATACCTCCAAATGCAGTAATGTAATTGATGCCCAGATTGGGTGCTTTAATGTTTGCATCAGACAAGTGATCAAATGAAATTCCAGCGTTCAGCTCCATTTTATCTGACAACTGGTAATTGGCCCCTATCCTGAAATTGAAATGGATGTTCATGTGGGAGGCAACCGCAACATTCATGAAATTGTCTTCAAGATTAAAAATGCGGCTAACATAGCTGATGCCAATGCCTGTCCGGTTGTATAAACGCAGCCGGTTTTTTGAAGGGAGATATAGTTTGAAGAAATAGGTTAATGCAAATTCTTTGCCCAGAACCTGATTATTTCCCAATGTTGAATAAAACAGCGATATGCCATATTCGGGATAATTGTAGAGTTGTTCCCAGATATTTTTTCCGTTGGTTTCTTTGGAAACTGAAACATCCAATGAACGGACATAATCATTTGTTATCAGCGTCAGGAATTTATATTCAGGCAGGATAAATCCTGTGTGGTAATTAATGGTTGTTTTATACGGGCCGGTAAACTTTGTTTGTGCATCCGCCAGAATACAGTACAAAAGAAAAAACAGTACAGTGAAATATTTGATATGCTTATTTTTGATGGTATCCTTTATATTGAGTAAAATATCCATATTGTCTTTCATGAATTTTGAAAAACCTCTGTCCAAACTTAATGGTTTTTTGTGCAATATATGGAATTTTATTCTGATTAGGTCATTTTGAAATTATTGATTATGTACCATCATTTGAGGTAGATTTTTCGCCTGTGTTAGATATTATTCTGAAAAATGATCGTCTATTAATCGCTGCACCACAGTCAGTTAAAATGTCTGGTGTCGTGGCTGTCCTGTTTGATTAAATACTTTTGCCAGTCATACGGAATTATACTTATTCCATGCTATGGCAAGATGGCAGAAAAACTGTAAATTGGCAGTACATTTATACCCTAAATAAAGTTGATAACCTAAACCTGAGCAATATGAAAACTGTTACAGCAATTATAAGTCTGAGTATATTATTACTGTCAGCCGGATGTAATTACAATCAGGAAAAGAAACAAGACAATACATCAAACAAACCTTATAAGATGATGAAGCTTTTTGTAGGTACCAACACAGGTGACGGGAGTCAGGGAATTTATCTGTTTACCTTTGATTCCGACAGCGGAAAGCTTACCAACAAACAACTGGCTGTTGAAACTTCCAATCCAACTTATTTGGTAATTGACACCATGCGTCATTTCGTTTATGCTGTAAATGAGAACGATACGGGTGCTGTTTCTTCATTCCGACTGGATCAGGCCACGGGGAAGCTTAGTTTTATCAATCAACAACCCACACACGGTGCCTGGCCCTGTTATATCGATGTAAACAAAGCGGGAGATCGTCTGGCAGTCGCCAATTATGGAACCGGTAATGTAGCTTTTTATAAGCTTGACAGCGGCCGGATAGAAGCAAATCCCATTATCCGGCAGCAGGAGGGAAGTGGTCCCAATAAAGACCGTCAGGAAGGTCCGCATGCCCACCTGGCTAAATTCGGACCCTGGGGAAAATTTCTGTACAGCAACGACCTGGGAACTGATAAGGTATATGCCTATCCCATACTGGAAGATGGCAGCATCGGGGAGGAGCAGGTGGCAATGGAGGCCGATCCGGGGGACGGTCCTCGACACCTGGTTTTCAACCCTTCAAAGAAGCTGGTGTTCGTAATCAATGAATTGTCCGGCTCCATTATTTCTGCAAAAGTAGATCCTGCAGCAGGAACCTTCGAACGCATTGACAAGGTAAGCACCCTGCCGGATGATTTCACCGGCAACAATACCTGTGCGGACATTCACCTTAGTAATGATGGTAAATTTTTGTATGGATCCAACCGTGGACATAACAGTATTGCAGTATTTTCAGTCAGTGAGGAAGGGAAACTGAAGAAAATTCAAACAGTGCCTGTGCAGGGAAACTGGCCACGCAATTTCACACTTACTCCGCAAGGAAATTACCTGCTGGTAGCTAACAAGAAGTCTGGCAGTATTGTGGTGTTCAGGGTCGACAGGAAGACAGGTCTAATTACCCCTACCGGGCATCACGTAGCTGTGGCCAGTCCTGTGTGTCTGAAATTTTATTGAGAATTAGGAGTAAGTCGGAAGTCCGAAGTCGGAAGACGGAAGTCAGAAGACGGAAGAGACCTGCCCTGGCGCGCCTGCCTGTACTGGCGTTTCGTCAGGCAGGCATTTATAATGCGTGACCCTTATGAAGTATGAAGTATGAAGTCAGAAGTTGACTTTGCGTTACATAGCTAGCCCCGGGTGTTAGTCCGGGGTTTGTATTTAAACCTTCAAATGAAAATATTGGTTATTATGTTCAAAATGAATTTTTAATTAGTTGTGAAAATGCAATAAAACTGCACAAACAAGTACTAATATAGTAAAACTTATAAAGTTGACTTTTTTTATTTAATTGTCGACGGTTAAATTAAAATTTAGTTTTTTTGTATTCTATCAGATTTGCATTAAGAACTTCTTATGGATCCATTTTTTTTGTTCTTAAAGAAACCTGCAGCGAGTATTGGACAAACTCAAAGAACTCCGATTTTTATACTCTTCTTGTTTTATCTTGGTTTGGCTGTTTTTTTTGGTTTGACGGGTTATTTAATTTATTTGTCAAAAACAGATATCCAAAGTATTTTACTGACTAAAATATCCGGTTATTCTCTGGTTGAAAAAGTCTTAAAGGTTATTATCCTGGCACCGGTAATTGAAGAAATCCTGTTCAGGCTCTTGCTAAGGTTTAACCATAATACGGTAAGAATATTTTTTGCAGTTACCATCTCCTATTGCATTTATCTTATATTCCATGGGAAATACACAATTCTGATGGTGCTTTCAGGGTTTCAGATTCTGTTGCTGGCCTCTATCTGGCTAAGATCGATAGATCAAATTAAGTCATTTGTTGAGAATTATTTTACAACAATATTTTATATATCAGTACTTTTATTTGGATTGATACATATTTCTAATTTTGAATTCTCATCAGCCAGCTGGTTCTATCTTCCTCTTCTTGTTATACCACAGTTGATTGCGGGTACGATGCTGGGGCATATAAGAATCAGCTATAGTTTTATGCATGGCATTGCCTTTCATATGCTGATAAATCTGACAGTGTTGTTGAAGTAAGAATTGAAAATTCGAAAATAATAAATTTTGCATTGCTAAGAGGTCGCAGAGTGAGTTATCCAATCATACTTCTTATTTCTTACTTCTTACTTTATACTTAGGGTTAAGTTACCCTGTTAACTTCCGGTAATAATATGGTTATAAATTTCCCCAAACGTTTCAGAATCTTTTTCTGTGACCTGTTTGTAAAATGCTTTGACTATGCTCGTAATTTCTTCAGGAAGCCTGCCCATTGCATCTTGTATAAAGTTTGATGGAATTTCTTTGTAGAAAGCCTCAGCCAGTCCACCTGCAATGGCAGCAATGGTATCACTGTCGCCTCCGATGGATACAGCCAGGCGTACAGCTGTTTCGAAATCTGTACTTTCAAGAAATGCGATAATGGACTGTGGAATGGTTACCTGACAGGTTTCGTCAAACCGGTTTAGTTCTCTGATCTTATCGCAGTTACCCGAAAGATCATAACCGTATTGTGAAGTGATGGTTGATTTGATCTCTTCCTTAGTGGCGCCTTTCCTGGCTAACAACATCGCATGTGCCACTGCCCGGGCTCCTTTGAGTCCTTCGGGATGGTTGTGGGTGACACCGGTAACAATGTCGGCGTATTGCATGGTTTCTTCTTCTGTAACGAAAAAATCACCCACCGGACTGATGCGCATGGCTGCTCCATTGCCAAAACTGTTATAGGGTGGGGGAGCAGGATCGGAGGAGTGTATCCAACGCTGAAAATTACCACCGTAACTCTCATCTGGATAAATTAAACACCATTTTTTCAGCAACCCGGCAAAGGACCGAGGTTCTTCTTTATCAGCTGTACCGGCTGAAAGCAGATAATCAGCCACGGCAACTGTACAGACTGTATCGTCAGTAAATTCACTTTGTGCGGCGAAAAATTCAAAATCAGTGTTCCTGTAATTATTAAATTCAAATCTGGAACCTGCTATGTCTCCTATGATTGCTCCGATCATAATTTATTGATTATGTATTTCCTATGTGTCAAAAATAGAACTTATTAAGCTAAAAATACTTTTCATTTACCGAAAAAAACGATGCTGGGTCTAAAATGTTTATTACCTAATATGACTATCGGGAATCATCTATAAAGCTAATATCCATTTAAATTATTGTCAGAGAAAGCATGCTTACACTGCCCCCTGAGGGGGCTCTCGCACGGTTTACTTATTTCAAATTTAGTATAAATTTGTGCGCTGGCTCCCCTTTAGGGGAAAACAGGGGCTGAGCGAAAGCATTGTAAAATCTGATTCATTTTAAATTATATTAATCATTCCCGATAGTCATATTTCCTAATATAGATCTGCTAATTTGTGATTAGCATCAACATACTAAATGAAAACTATCTTTGCGTTTATTCAATTCAAGTCTTTAAATGCAATGAAATTTTGGACAATTGTTGTATCTTTGATTATCAATCAAATAATGATCAACGAACATGAATATTGATACAATTAAAGTTGAACTTATTGACTGGATTGCACAACTTAATGATCAGAAAACAATAAATAAATTATTGTCTCTGAAAAATAAATTAAACGCATCAAGGAATAAACAGGGTTCAAAAAAATTTGGTTCAGGTAAATATTTGATAGAATATATTTCAGAGGATTTCAATGAAACAATTGATATATTTAATGAATATCAAAAATAAAAGCGGTATTAATAATTACATTCTTTCTACTTTTATTTTTATTTAAAATGACTGTCGGAATGTATTCCTAATTTAGCATTTAGTCAAAAATATAAAATCAAGTGTTATTATGAATTCCCTCTCACTGCCCCTAAATCCCTAAACAACTCAACTATTAATTCATTGGGTGCTTTCATAAAAATTTGTTTTAATCAGGTCATCCAGGTTATGGACGGGCCGTTCAATATTCCAGGGAATGGGACGTTTGCTGAATTGCTGGAAATAGAGTAGCACAGCGTCTTTCCATATCTGGGCATTGATACACTGTTTACGCAGTTTTTGCTGTACTTCTGTAAACCGCTGATCATCTACATAAGCCTTTGATTTGTCCCAGGTTTTCTGGAAGCCACGTACCTGTTCCAGGCCATGTTGGTAATGGTAACAGATATCGCCCCACAGTGTGCGCCCGCTTTTCATTTCATAGTCCCAGGGCAGGTGATGGAACCAAAGAAGGTACATATCCGGAGTGGTGTTGGGGTCACTAAACATGGAACGAAGTGGTTCATGGTACTGACTGACGGCATCACTGCCGCTCTGTGTACGGTCGAAACCGATGCCGGCTGTGTCTGCCTGGTGGTAATAGGGCGGGGTCCAGTCTTTCCTGACGCCGGGAGGTGCCCACCATGGACCAGGACCATAATGATGATTCGCTGAAAAGATATGGTGTAACCCCAGTGGCATCATATAGTTAACAGCTGCTTCACGGCTTTGCAGCATCATTTCTTTAACTGGTTTCAGGAAAGCATGGTTCCACTCGGCTGGCAATACAGTTTCTTTGATTTTTTTCTCTGCATCAGTTGGTCTGAAGGTAAGTTTTAGCCATTCATCGGCAATTTGCGCACTGCTTAGCTGGTCATTCCAGGCCAGTCGGCCAAACGCATACCAGTTGGCCTGGGCAAAATGGTGCCCGGTCCAGTTGACATCCCTGCCGGTATTGGCCACTCCGGCAATGGCGGTATATTGTTGCGGGTAAATACTGCCGTCGGTACAACGGGCAACAGTACTGCCTTTGCCCTGCTGATAAGTATCACTTTGAAGGAATTCTTCCCACATCGGTGCCAGAAATACCAGATGCGTTGATTGTCCCAGATATTCCATTGTGATCTGCAACTCGGGCATTACCGATGTTTTTTTCATGGCACCAAACAACGGACTGAAAGGCTCTCGTGGCTGAAAATCAATCGGGCCGTTTTTTACCTGGATAATCACATTGTCGCGAAATTGCCCATCCAGGGGCATAAATTCCAGGTAAGCCTGTTTGGCGCGGTCTTCGTCAGAAGGACTGTACACAAATGCCCTCCACATCACTATCCCATTATATGGTTTGAGTGCGTCTGCCAGCATATTGGCTCCATCGGCATGAGTGCGTCCATAATTTTGGGGACCCGGCTGCCCTTCGCTGTTGGCTTTTACCAGAAAACCACCAAAATCGGGGATAAGTTCATAAATCTCTTTGGCCTTGTCCTTCCACCATTGTTGCACATCAGGATCAAGGGGATCGCTGTTTTTTAATCCGCCGATAACAGAAGGTGAGGCAAAATTTACAGCGAGGTAGGTTTTGATGCCGTAAGGCCTTAACACATCTGCAATCCCTTTTACCCTTGCCAGGTACTCACCGGTAAGCACAAGTGGGGAGGCGTTTACATTGTTGAGCACCGTACCGTTGATGCCGATGGAGGCATCAGCCCGGGCATATTCCTTCCATAATTTTTTGTCTTGTTCGGTGATGGCCAATGAATCGACTCCATTGTGCCAGAAAATGGAAGGGCCGGCATATCCTCTTTCAACAGTACCATCCAGGTTATCCCAGTGGTTCAGTATACGTCTGTCGTAAGAAGGATTACAAATTTCATCCTGAACGCTTTCACCGGTTTGCTGACGGCGCAGCAATTCGTAAACACCATATAATATGCCTTGTTCAGTATTGGCCTGGATCTCATTTGTGTTCAGCCTGAAACCGTCTGCTTTAATCTCCTTGTCGTGCTTCAATGTGAGGGTGACGGTGGCCCCTGCTTCTCCCTGCCAGCCGTTTTTTAGTTCTTCCCTGGCAATGGTGAGGGTGGGGGAGCTTTTTTTGCAAACAATTTTTACTGGTTGGGAACTTGTATTTCGTAACCAGAGGTCATGCCCGTTTTCAGCCTGTAATTGAAGCGAAAACAGTAAAATAAGTAAGATGTTTATCAGGGTTTTCATTGTTAATAAGTTTTGTTTTTCAATCAACAAGTCTTAAAGATACGAATGTTTAAGGTTTCAAGCAATTATTAGTAGAGGATGTAGAGGTTATAGAGGATGTAGAAGTTGTATAGGTTGCGTTCACGCGTAGTTGCACGTAAATTTTTTGGGTTTTGGATAATTTGAATTGCTAAGGTAATGCCAGTAGAGAGGGACCTGACAGGTATTTTCTCCTGTCAGGTCTTCGTGAACATGATAATAAGAAAATCCTAAAAGGGTTGGACCATGTGTCAGGAGACTTGCAGTTTAGAAAGTCCTATAATTTTTCAAACACATCATACCCGAAAGAGCTGGGAGCTCGTAGCTTGAAGCTCGCAGTGAGTAACCATGAAACTATCTGAAACAATTTGAAATAATTGAATTTCTACCGAATAATGCTGCACCTACAGAGCTATTGATAAGGTTTATAATATACTTTTCACCATAATTTTGTCATTGCGTGAATGATTTTTAGGAAATAATCTACATCCCACAATATAAAATATTATTGATTGCAATAAACTAAAGTTATTATAAATCATTAAATTTGTTGTATGACAAAAATGATGCAGAAGATATTAAAATTAAGTGTTTCAGAACGAATTCTGATGGTAGAAGCTATTTGGGATAGTATTGCTGACGACGAAGAACAAGTTGAATTATCATCAGAAACCATGCAATTACTTGATGAAAGACTTGAAGCTCATAAAGAAAATCCGGAAGAAGGTTCCACGTGGGAGAAAGTTAAAGACAGGATTAAAAAACAGTTCTAATGTATAAGCTCATTGTAAAGCCTTCTGCCGAACAGGATGCAACACATGCAGCAAATTGGTACAAAGAAAAAAGAAAAGGTTTAGGCGATGAATTTTTGTTTGCATTAGAAGCAAAAATTAATGAGATACAAAGAAATCCAACTCATTTCCAAACTGTTTATAAAAATATTCGCAGGGCTTTAACGAAACGTTTTCCTTATGGTATATTTTTTATAATTGAGGATGATACTGTTTATGTTCTGGCTATCCAACACACAAGCAGAAATCCAAAAATATGGAAGAAGCGTAAATAATTCATCCTTTATGTATATCCGAAAAATACTTAATCATTGATTCATAAATGGGTATTTCTGATTGAAACCTGACAGGAAAACTATACCTGTCAGGTTCCATTTCGTTTCAGTTAGAAGACTATATTATTCTAAAACCTGGATTGGAAGCATTTGTCTTATAAAATAACTTAATCCTCTTAAAGATATTTTCCTACAGTATAATCTAATTATTTATCCTGTTCAACATCAAAAGTAATCTCATCGCTGATATGGAAATAATCAAAATCGACAAACCCACCAGTATTTTGAGTGGCATAATTGAACAATCCAAAGCGATAGCCCATGAAGTGGGGTAGGGTATACTGCATATCCAGCCGGTTGCCAATTTGCTTCCATGATTTTCCGTCCAGGCTGTAAAAGAAGTAGGCCTTATCAGTACGGTTCTTGAAATTACATTCGGCTTTAAAAACAACGGTGTTCTGATTCAGTGGAATACTTTCAATTTCAAGGGGACGACCCGTTTCGGCATTCACCATCACAATTACTTTTCCTTCTTTTTTATATTTAACACCTACCAGCCCGTATTTCTTCTGTAACAGTGCCAGTCCGGCAAAATCTCCTTCTTTCATATTGGATACATCGAGACTTGTTGTTCCTGTGCACATCGGACCAATGGTTCGTTGCGTTAAAGTGTTCCTTGCCATCACGAAGGATGTGTCAATGCGTCCTGTGGTAAGCCGCAGGTATCCTTTTCGTTGTTTCACTGACCAAAGTTCGTTTACCGGATTATGGTTCCATTGCCATACCAAGGGAAGGGCCGGATCGCCCTTATGGCGTGTAAATTCATCAGAATCTACAATACCAGGAATCAGGCCATCACTTGCAGGTAAGTTTTCCAGCACTTCGGGTACTTTCCCGTCTATACCCAGTACAGGCCATCCGTCCTGCCATTTGGCAGGAACAAGGTGAGGCACTCTGCCTACAGATCCATAATCGCGGAACAGGAAAGCATACCAATCCCCCTCCGGCGTGTCAATAAGGCCGCCCTGTGCCACGCCCTTGTCCTGCAGACCAATCCTGCCCTCATACGGACCGGTAATCTTATCCGCCCGGTGAATAACCACCGTGCGCATCCCGCCTCTGGGCCAGGTGATGTTAAAAAGATAGTATTTTCCGTTAACTTTAAATAGCTGCGATCCTTCTGCACCAAGCATTATATTATCTCCGGCCGGGGCACTTGCATTTTCAATCAGTACCTGATCAACCCCGCCGGGCTTGATCCCGGAAGCATCTGCCTTTAGCTCAATGATGCTGAGTTTGCCATTCCCGTATATCATATACACCCGGCCGTCATCATCGAAAAACAACGAGTTGTCATGTAACCTGGGTTTGAATGCATATTTCTTCCAGGGGCCATGTTCAATGTCTTTGGTGGTAAATACATAGGTCTTATCGGTTGTGCCGGAGAATGTGGATACATAATACATGCCGTTGTGATACCGCAGGCTGCTGGCCCAGGATCCTGCCCCGTAAGCACTTTTTCCGTTGTTGAGGTTCAGCGCATCAATATCCGCCAGGGTATCGTAAGCATAGTTTATTAGGTGCCAGTTTACCAGGTCATCCGATTTCATGATGGGTACCCCCGGACTCATGTGCATAGTGGTACTGCTCATATAGTAATGATTATCTACTCTGATGATGGAGATATCCGGAACATCGGCATCAATTATGGGGTTGTGCGCATGGTTATCCTGTGCGCTGACTGAAGTGAAGCTGAAAAGAACAAATATCAGTAAAATAGAGCAGTATGGTTTCATAATTAATGGGTTTAATTATTTTTCTAAAGTAAAATGAATAATAAGTTAAAAGTAACAATCAGTTTATCTTAGTATAATATTGATGTTTTTTCCTGTATAGTTGACTTGTTTTTTTAAATTACCTGTTTCTAATTCCCTGGCCTCAGTGTTATTTACAAGAACAATATTGAAAATACGTTTTTGAAGACTACCGGGGTATTTTCCCTGTCTTTCAGCAATGGTTAATTTTTGCTTATTATCGTCCCAGATAAAAGGTATAATAGTAAATTCACCTTTTTCATAATTGTAGTTGTCGCCTTCATCTTCATAAAGTTCAAATTTCCCGTTTGCGCCGGCATATATTCTGATTTCGAGTGTATCTGCTGATTTTTGTGAAGTATACTGCATCGGTTTCCCTAAGGGAACAATGCTTCCTGCTTTTACAAATAAAGGAATTTTATCAAGAGGAGCTTCGGTACTTATAGTTTGTCCTCCCTTAAACCATTTTTCAGTCCAGAAATCATACCATGCTGTTTTTTCCGGCAGGTATACCTTCCAGTTGCTTATTTCCGGTTTGGTAACCGGAGCGACGAGAAATGATTTGCCAAACATATATTCATATTTTTGCTTTATAGCCTCCCTGTCGCCATCAAAATCCATTACCAGCGGACGCATCATAGTGGATCCGTTACGCGTTACCTGCCAGGCCTCCGAATATATGTAAGGGATGAGTCGGTATCTGAGTGCTAACATTTTTCTCATGTTATCTTCAACCTGCTTTCCAAAATTCCATGGTTCTGTTTCAGACTGATAACCGTGGATGCGAAAGACAGGATTAAAAGCTCCCCATTGGTACCACCGGATGAGTAATTCATGGTAATTTTTGTCGGTATACTGGGAAGAACCGGGACGAAAGAACCCTCCTATATCGGTAGTCCAGAAAGGCATTCCTGTTAATGAATAATCAAGTCCCGCAATAATTTGCCGGCTAAACGATTCCCATGTGCCGCCAATGTCTCCCGACCAGTTGATCGTTCCGTATCGTTGTTGCCCGGCAAAGGCAGATCTTGTAAGAATACAGACCCGTTTTGCAGAGGTAGTGTTCCGTTGGCCTTCATACACTGCTTTGCTAACAAACATAGGATAGGTGAGACGGTAGAAGTCCCCGGGTCCTAACCATGTTTGTTTGCCCGCCAGTGCATCATTTTCAGGTTCTGTGGCATCCATCCACCAGGAATCAACACCATACCGGAATAAATTATTATTCAGGGTGTTCCAGTATTTTTTCCTGGTCTCCGGATTGAAATAATCTAACCAGGGACTATCTTTAATGTATAGATTCTGACTGGCATATTCTTTCCCTATTTTGGAGTCTTTTGACGGGTTTGACCAGATAGAGATATTGAAATGTGCATTCAAATCATGTAATTGTCCAATAAAGCCGGACGGATTTGGATATCTTGTTTCATCAAGCTGTGGAACTCCCCATCCATTATCTCCCCAGTATTGCCAATCCTGCACAATTACATCCATCGGAATCTTTCGATCGCGAAACTGCTCCACTGTCTCAATTAACTGTTCACTGGTTGTGTAGCGTTCACGGCATTGCCAGAAGCCATATGCCCATCGTGGTAACATGGGTACATTTCCTGACAGGTTGCGGTAGTTCCCGATAACCTCATCTGCATTATCCCCGTAAAAAACCACATAATCCAGTTCCTTTGCGTTGGGTGAACGAAATGTGGTTTTATCTTCTGTTAATTG
Organism: uncultured Bacteroidales bacterium; assembly: GCA_963783315.1. Classification (GTDB taxonomy): domain Bacteria; phylum Bacteroidota; class Bacteroidia; order Bacteroidales; family DASQZP01; genus DASQZP01. The sequence continues at coordinate 18,811 of CAWAMZ010000033.1, read as the reverse complement.
CCATGATAATTGAGGCCTGTTCGAGGACTTGCAAATTATCTTAGCTGTATGAGTGCCTTTTTTTAAATCCACAACCGTACTTATTGCCGGAGGTAACCACAGATTCGATTGATCAATATACACGCTGTCATCAATAATAAGTAACTGTCGGTTGTCCATATTACCCAGGTCAAGCATCATTGAATACCGGCCGTCATTTTCGATGGTAAACTTTCCAGTGTAAAGTGCTTGCTGACTTTTCACAATTTGAGTTCCCGAGGAAGTCGTTACGGATGCTTCCTGAACTGAATATTCAATATTCTTTTCAGTAAGTTTTACCTCATTCCCGGCCGGATTAAAATAGGTGAGACCGTATTGGTGCCAGAGAATTCCGTATCCCCTGTTTGAGTAAATAAAAGGTATTGAGATCTGTGAGTTAACCTGTATTAATTTTCTGGAAACATTTTTCAGGTTAAAATGACCATCCTGAAACTGTCCCAATCCAAAAAGATATTCGTCTTCAGGGGAATCAAAACTTTGTTCAGCAATATAACATGGCTGCCCCATATCAGTATCAGCAATAAGTTTTCTGCTACCGGGAATTTCACTTAAAAATACATTGCTCTTGTTATCGGTAAATTTTATTGAATTTTTGTGTTTGTCAAATATTACATTTATTAATCTGGTTTTTAATTTTATTTCATCTTTGCTTTCAGAAATATCAAATTTAGGAACTGGTACTTTATTTACAAGTATAAGTTCTTTGTTTTCAGTAATATCGTTTTTACTGAATTTAATCCTTATGGCAAAATCAGCAAGTGGTATTATTTCCAGTTTCCCATTCGTAAGGTCAATAGTTAACCGGTCATTTTGCTGTTTAATGGCCCTGAAACTTTGTCCGTGCGTAGTAGCCGGAATAACTATTACAAATATAAGAATGAAGCGTTTCAGAAATAATATCATATCTGGTATGTTTTTAATTCTATTTTTATATGCTAAATGTAAATTGCATAATTTTTTCTGTGACTATAATTTAACCTTCATTTCCTTTCCTTTGTAAGTAATCACCTTGTCAAAAGATTGTTCTGCCTTTATTCCCAACCCTTTTTCTTTTGAAACTTTTACGATCCTGAAGCACCGTTCATTCAGCATTCCCGGGAAAGAACCTTTCCGGTCACTGATGCTCAACTCCTGCCTGGAATCATCCCATGAAAAGATTATGGTTGAGTAGATCCCCTTCTCGTAATCATAGTTGTCATTTTCGTCTTCATAAAGCATAAAAGAACCATCTTCACCCGGGTAAACTCTTATTTCCAGACTGTCCCATTTTTTCTGAGCAGCATACTGAACCTGTGGGCCAAGCGGGAGAACAGAACCAGCTTTCACATACAGGGGCATAATATCTACCGGCGCAGGTTTGTCTGCATGCTGGCCACCCTGCAGTTTTTCACCTGTCCAGAAATCAAACCATTCAGTGCCTTCAGGAAGGTAAACGCTGGCATCCTTAATAACACCGAAATCGGCAACACGCAGGGTATCGTTACCCTCTTTAATAAGCTTTGAATACATTGGTTTTGTAACCGGACAAACCAGTAAAGAATGTCCAAACATATATTCATCATTAATATCCAGCGCTTGTTTATCTGCGGCAAAATCCATCATCAGCGCCCGCATCATGCTTGAGCGGTCAGCCGTCACCTCATGGGATGTGCTGTAAATGTAGGGTAATAGAGAATAGCGGAGATTAATAAACTTATCGATGGCATCATAAATCTTATCACCTTTTTTGCCAAACTGGTAGATTTCGCGTGGGGCATCTGTACCATGTGAACGCATCATCGGGCAGAAAGCTCCAAACTGTATCCAGCGGGCGTACAGTTCGCGGTAATCAGGATTTTCGAGGGGTTTTTTGAAATTCCAGAGAAAAAAACCGCCAATATCACTGTTCCAGTATGGGATCCCGCAAAGTGAGAAATTCAGGCCGGCAGAAATCTGGTTTCTCAGAGCGTCCCATGATGCCACCACATCTCCCGACCAGGTATTTGCAGCGTAACGCTGCTGCCCGGCAAAAGCTGAACGGGTAAGGATAAATACTCTTTTATCTGAAGTAACAGCACGCTGATGTTTATATACACCACCTACGGTCATTAACGGGAAAGCATTCCGTACCTTCCGGAAAGACCCAAGATAGGTCTTGTCATCCAGGTCTGAGGGTTTGAACTGCATGTGATCAGGTTCCGATGAGTCCATCCACCAACCGTCAATGCCCAGCGAGAACAGTCCTTTGTTCAGGTATTTCCAGTAGATATCCCGGGCCTGAGGATTGTAGGCATCATACACTTTTACACCCGAAGGATAGTCTGGATTGGGTGGCCATTTCTGGGAACCGGATTCCGGCCAGGTCTTGAAATCCAGCAGCGCACCAATCTTATTCAACTCCTTGTATTGTTTGGTCATCGGACCAAATGATGACCAGATGGAGATGATCATGTGAGCATCAAGGTTGTGAACATCATTGACCATTTTTTGCGGATTGTAAAACTCAGGATTCAGAAATTCCATGGCATTCCACAGGTAATTGTTGCCCCAGTATTGCCAGTCCTGTATAATACCGTCGAGCGGAACATCCAGTTGCCGGTATTTTTTAACAACATCAACCAGCTCATCCTGGCTTTTATAACGTTCTTTGCTTTGCCAGTAACCGTAAGTCCAAAGGGGAAACATAGGAACATCTCCGGTGAGATCGCGCATACAGGCAATTACAGCGTCGGCACTCCCGCCGTACATAAAATAATAATCAATACCCTCACCAACATCCGATTTGAATGAGGTATGTTCCGGATTATCGGTAAAATGTGTTGGTGAATAGTTATCCCAAAATACACCATATCCTTTTATCGACTGGAAAAAAGGTATATAATCATCGGTATTTCCCTGTATCATATTCAATGTAAGGTTGCGCTGAATCATGCGGCCCCGTTGTTGCTGGCCCAGTCCGTAAATGGCTTCATCCTTATCCAGTATGAATGATTGACGGATACTGTAGGTTTTTACACCTGCATCATTGAAATTTGTAAACTGGACACCTGCTTCCTGCTCATGGAGCAGAGGTGTGCCTTTTGAAGTTGAAAAAACAAATTTGCCGTTATCAAGGCTCAGAATTACACGAAGCGATTTACTTTGAAGAATAATCTCCTGGTTTTTCTGTGTCACACGGAAAGCTGTTTTCTCCGGTGATTTGATAACAGAAAGACTCTTTTTTTCAAATGTTGTTCCTTCAGGCCATTTCAGAATCCTGACAATCGAAGGGGTAAAAAACTGAACTTCTATTTCAACAGAGTCAATTATCGTTCTGATACCTGAAGTTGTTTTCTCATAGCTCTGTGCATTACAAGTATAACTTGCAACAAAGAATATAACAGACAATAAAAAAGCAGATATTTTCATCTTTTTTGTTTTTGAGTATGAATTAATGATACAGGTGTAATCATTTAAAGACTATTTTTTATTGAACTTCCATGAATCAAAGTTGAAAAGATTCCCTTCTTCTTCTCCGTTGAAAACAAAATATACATCATGAATACCATTTATCTTTTCAATTTTTGTCTGTAAGACTTTCCAGCTTTGCCATCCGCCCGTATTGGTAATCTTGCATGTTCCTGCCAGTTTCCCTTCTGGGCTGTCAAGGCGAATACTAATAGTGCCGCCGGTTGAACCAGAAGCAGTATTTGCTTCAAATGATTTGGCACCTTTCTCAAAATCAACACTGCGTACTTTAATATAATCTCCGTTGGTAATATCGGTGACATAGATGCGATCTTTTCCGGAAGATACTTCAACACCTTTTTCCCAGGCGATGGTTTCAGCCTGGTTCAGCCTAAAGGGATTAAGATGTCCGACCGGATGAACTACCCCTTCTGTCGTGTTTTTTATCCGGGGAATTGTACCGTCTTTGTTATACTTAAATTCTTCCACACATACTGAGCGATCAAAACCACCTCCGCCGGGTAAAGCTCCGTTGTGATAAAAAAGGAATGATTTTCCTTTATAATCAATAATACCGGGATGATTTGTAAAGGCTCCGCCTTCGCCAATAACCGGCATTATTGTATCCCGGTATACCCAGGGGCCTGTCGGGCTGTTGCTGGTTGAATATGCCAGGTGTTCAGGTACGCCGCCTGCAGGATAGATGAGGTAGTATAAGCCTTTTCGTTTGTATAACCAGGGTCCTTCCTCATATTCTGTGGATCGTTTCTCATCTTTATATCTTACTCCAAAACCTTCCTTCGTTAGCGGAACATTAACTATACCAACTTCTTTGTTCCATGAAATCATGTCGTCATTGAGTTCAACATATTTCAGATAAGGATTACCCCAGTATAAATACGCCTGACCATCATCATCGATAAATACTGATGGATCAATATCTCCCGGGCCGCTGTGAACCAAGGGTTTTCCGAGGGCATCTGTAAAAGGTCCGGCCGGATGGTCAGAAACAGCTACACCAATGGCCATTCCTTTTCCGTTGGCCTGGTTAACTGGTACATACCAGTAAAACTTACCATTGCGAAAAGTACACTGCCCTGCCCACGCGTCTTTCTTTGCCCAGCTGAAAGTGCTGATTGAGAGGGGAGAACCCAGATCAGTCCAGTTGACCATATCAGTAGTCGAAAATACATGCCAGTCCTTCATGGTAAACCAGGTTGAAGAATCTTCATCATGTCCTGTATAAAGATAAACGGTATCATTATAAACCATCGGTGCCGGATCGGCTGTATAAATAGTCTGAATAACCGGGTTCTGGGCACAGACTGATACATTGCCAGGGAATGCAAACATTAACAGTGCAATTATATTTAAAATATATCTCATGTTGTTCTCTTGTTTTTATATCGGAGCTTAATTTGTCCGTATCAGTTGTTATTTTTGCTCCCGGCAAAATATTATTCTGCGGGCAGGGAAGTATTTCCGGTAGTGGCATACAATCCCAGCATTGCACCGGTAAACCCGCCTGCTACATCCGTTGAAAGTATATCTCCCGAAACAGTTCCGCCCAAATTTTTAAATTCACTACCATTTTCAGCATAACTGAACTGATAATCGTCTCCGTTTGCCTTTACCTGCAATTGTACCGGCCTACTGATGTCAATTTTTGTGCTTGCAATAATTCCGGAATTTACTTCATTACTTCTTCCCTTGCTTTCATTTCTTTCGAGCAGAAGGATATAATCACCTCCCTGTTTTGTGATGCCAAATACATAATTCGAAGATTCATTCTGATAGCATACAATACCGGCCAGGTCTTTTTCAGATTCAGGCTTATAATTCATTGTAGTGTTGAAAGAGAAACTATTGTGCTGTTGTCTGTAAAAGAGTGTGGAAGTAGGTTTCAATTCTTTAATGTTGGCTTCAAACGGATTTATCTGCAGGCCTTTTTTGGTTAGGTTTATAAAATCTTCCCGTGGACCTCTTAGTCCGATCCATCTGTAATCCAGTTTATCTGTATTGAAATCTTCAGTGTATGTGAAGTTCCCGTTAGGGAAGTATCCGTCCTGTCCGGTCTTATTAGTGACACCCTCAGGCATTTTGAGCTTGGGTTCCAGGGGGATCAAACCATTTACAAAAACAGGGAATGTACCAGACCAGTCTACCGGCAGGATAAATGTCTCTCTTCCGGTATTCACACGATCTTTCTCATTCGGACGGATGGCCAGAAATACGCCGTAATATTGTCCGTTTGGTCCTTTTACAAGATCGGCATGTCCTGCCCAGTCAACCTTATTTTTACGGTCTTTGGCAAAATACCGCTGGGTGAGGATCGGATTACCGGGTGCAGGTGTATAGGGTCCTCTGGGATTGTCGCTGATAAAGATAACTTCGCTGTGCCATCCGCCAGTGCCGCCTTCTGCACACATCAGGTAATATTTTCCGTCTTTCTTGTAGATATGCGGAGCCTCAATCCAGATGGGATGTTTGGAGAGATCGACTCCACCATTAACAATAATTTTATCGGTACCGGGAATCACCTGGTCCTTGTCAACATCATAGTCCCATATTTTAATCACCCGGTGGCCGTTGTATAATTCCTTGCCTTTATCAGGTGCATCATTATGCACAATATAAGCTTTGCCATCATCATCGAAGAAGATGGATGGATCAATTCCTGAGAAATTAAGTTTGATGGGATCGCTCCAGCCTTCAGCAGGATCTTTTGTTTTTACGATAATATTCCCAAGATTTCCGGCAAAAGCAGTTACAATCATGTAGAATGTGTTATTATTCGGATTGTAGGTAATACCCGGAGCGTATACGCCAGCACTGATGCCGGTATTATGCACATCCAGCTGGGAGGTTCTGTCCAGCACATGTCCTATCTGGGTCCAGTTGACCAGGTCATTGGAATGGAAAATGGGTACACCGGGGAACATGGCAAAAGAGGAACAAACCAGGTAGTAATCATCTCCTTTTCGGGTGATTGCAGGATCAGGATAACATCCCTGCAAAATGGGACTATAAAATTCATCCGGTTTTAGTGGATTATCTTTATAAACCTGGTCGTTACCCTGATAGGTTACCTGAGTAAATACCGGAGTATTCTTAGAAGACTTATTTTTTGTCTCACCTTTCCCATATACCACGCCAATTGCCGATAGGGCTAATATGAATGGTAATATTCTTACTTTTAACTTGTTCATATGAATTTAATTTTAGTTACTTATTTGTTTTTATAATGCAGGGATAATTCAAAATCCTCTATACTATCGTTTATTTAAATGAAAGCTGTGCAAAATGAAACAGATCATTTCTCCATACAGGCCATGTATGACCGCCCGGGTATTCATAATAGGTATATTTAATATTCATATCATCAAATTTAGCGAGCATGGCTTGACAGTTTTTCCAGGCAATATCTTCCTTGCCTCCCATAGCAATCCAAAATTGCTTTAGGTCATTGTTAATTTTGTCAGCGTTTTTATCCATAAATGCATATTGTTCATTGGCCAGCTTGCTTTGCATGGGTAATATCCAACCTGAACTAAATACTCCCAGATATGAGAAGAGTGATGTATTATTGATCCCGGCATAGAGGGTCTGAAGTCCACCCATTGACAAGCCCGCCAGTGCCCTGTTTTCGGGTGTGTTTTTTATGCGATACGTTTTCTCTGCAAAAGGAATGACACATTTCTTCAACTCAGATTCAAAAGATTTTAAAACGTCTTCGCCAAATGGTGGCAGGGGAATATTTCCGTCAACCATTACTACAACCATAGGAACCGCTTTTTTATCAGCAATAAGGTTATCTATAATCAAATCAGTTTTTCCCTGCTTTGCCCAACCTGTTTCGTCTTCTCCACCACCATGAAGGAGATATAATGCCGGAAAATTTTCATCAATAGCAGTATCATATCCTGGAGGCGTATACACAAAAATTCTCCGCCAGCTATTTGTTACAGTTGAATAATAGCGGTTGATTCTTATTTCACCATGAGGTACATTTCTTATTTCATAATAGCCATCACCTGTGAAGGGCACTTCAAAACCACTTGCCATGCGTCCCATGCCATAATAAGTTTTGCTGCCGGGGTCTGCAACTGCTACACCATCTATTATCAGTGAATAATAATGAAAACCTTCACTAAGCGAATCTGTAGTTACTTCCCACATGCCTTCGTCGTTTTTTACCATGTCGTATTTTTTACCTAAATCGAGTTGTACCTTTTTAGCCTCTGGTGCTTTTAAGTGAAATACAGCATGGCCATCCGGTAATATCTGAGGGTATGTTGCCGAACGCACATTAGTTTGAGCCGGTCGGCCTGCATTGCTGATGCTGGCAAAGGAGGCTGTGTCAACAGGTTTAAAAAGTAACTGGGTAAACATATACAGGCTGTTTTTCCACACGTTCCAGTCATGATAGCCGTGATCAACATAGTATATATGAGGGACATTATGCGCTTTTAAATAATCATGGGTACGCCTGCTGAAAGGGATCAGTCCGTCTTTGTCACCACAGGAAATCCATATCACTTTCATTTTTTTCTTTAACACTGATGGATCGGGAATCAGTTCTTCCGGTTTTTTTGTGTTTGGTGCAGAGGAAAATCCGCCTACCCAGGCAAAAATATCCGGATTACCGAGTCCAAAGTTTAATGATTGTCCCCCACCCATTGACAGACCGGCAAGAGCCCTGTGTTCACGGTCCTTAATTACCGGGAACGTTTTCTCTATATAAGGGATTAAATCATCCAGTAAGTCCTGTTCGAATGTAGCAAAGGCCTCTACTTTCTTCTTGTCAAAAATATTGCCTGTAGCCCGGTCATCTTTCATGGCTCGACCGTTGGGCAACACCACGATCATTGGCTCGATCTTGTTATCGGCATACAGGTTATCAAGAATTTCCTGCGGGTTGCCGTGTGTAAACCATTCTTTTTCATCTCCACCAATGCCATGCAACAAGTAGAGAACGGGATATTTGTTCTTTTTTGTATAGCCGGGCGGAGTGTAAATGAGGGCTCTCCGATTGGTGCCAACTGTTTTTGAATGATAGGTGATGGTGTCAATTTTTCCGTGTGGGATACTTGCCCGTACCATATCGAATCCGGGGGGAGCAGGTGTTATTGCATCCTGGCAAAATGCAGATACATTAAACAGAAAAGCAACACTTAGTAAGAATATCATTTTTTTCATTGAAAGTAAATTTTCATTATTTGAGTAATAAAACAGTTATTATTGATTACCAATCCAGTTTGATTCCTCCATCCACTGAAACAATGGAATCATCCAGCCTTTATGCCGGAAAACGAATCCATGACCTCCTTTTTGGTATATATGCAGTTCAGCCGGAACATGATGATGTCTTAACTGTTCGAAATAAAATATACTGTTGTCTACATCCACCAGGTTGTCGTCTCCGGCATGTGTGATGTAAGCAGGAGGTGAATTTTCATCTACATGCATTTCATTAGAGAATTCATTAATTTTTTCCTGTGAAGGATTATCACCCAGCAACTTTCTTCGGGAATCTTTATGAGTCAGACTATCCTGCATGCTAATTACGGGATAAACAAGGATTTGGAAATCAGGACGAAGGTTCGTTCCATTGTCGTTCTCAATATAGGATTTGTCAAAATGAGTAGCCTCTGTAGAAGCCAGATGTCCTCCGGCGGAAAAGCCCATTATACCAACCTTATGTACATCAATTCCATACCGGGCAGCATTTTCTCTGACTACTTTAACAGCTTGCTGTGCATCCTGTAAGGGTCCGATGGATTTATTCAGCATGATAGCATCGTCAGGAAGACGGTATTTGAGTACAAATGCAGCGATGCCATGTGCAGCCAGCTTTTTTGCAGTTGTAATACCTTCACCCTGATATACCAGCAAACTATAGCCCCCTCCAGGGCAGATAATTATCGCTGTACCGGATGATTTTTCCTTCTCTGGCAGAAATACCTGAAGGGTTGGGTTGATAACTTTTCTGATTAGACCTATGGAATCCACAGTGTCATCCCGTCCGTTTCCGGATACCTTTGAATTCGGAACAGCGCCCGGGTATAATCGGATCGTTTCCTGGGCCTGCATTATGGTAACAGCCAATATGAAAAATACAGATAATATTAGTTGCTTCATGCTGTAAAAACCTTTATTTAATTGAAAAAGCATTCTTTAGCCGGATATCCCTGCTGGAGCTGCCAACCTGAATTTCCCATTGTCCGGGATCGGTCTTAAAATCATTTGTCGCTGTATCATAATAGGAGAACTCAGAGGCTGGAATTTTGAATGTCAGCGTCTTCTTTTCTCCCGGGGCAAGGGTAACGCGCTTAAATCGCTTTAGCTGGTTTATTGGCATTTTTACCGGTGCTTTTACATCATGAACATATACCTGGGCTACTTCATCACCTTCCCGCTGGCCACTGTTTTGAACAGTGAACCGGATCTCAATCTCCCCGTCTTCACTGATGCTGTCTGAATTGGTTGTAAGATTACTGTAGGTAAATTCTGTATACGAGAGTCCGTGCCCAAAGGGGAACAACACCGGTTTGTCAAAATACATATAGGTACGTGGTTGGTTGATCAGGTCGTAGTTAGACATTGGTGGCAAATCTTTTGTAGAAGCATAGAAAGTCTCGGGTAGTTTACCACCTGGATTTATGTCACCAAACAATACATCAGCGATGGCTTCGCCTCCGAATTCTCCGGGGAACCAGGCTTCAAGAATGGCTTTGGCTTTTTCTTCGGTTCCGGCCAGTGCCACCGGACCACCATTCTCCAGTACGATCACAATATTCGGGTTTACTTTTGCCACCTCATTGATGAGGTCAAGCTGTATCTCAGGAAGTTCAATAGTGGTACGGTCAAGTTCTTCCCGTGAGATATCAGGAGATGTACCAAGTACCATGATCACTGCATCGCTCTTTGCAGCCAGCGTCTTTGCTTCCTCAAAATTTTTCAGGCCAAGATCCCAGGTAAGTCTGGCAATTGCTCCCATTCCGTTGTCGTACTGGTCAAATTCGATGTTATATTCCTTTCCGGCCTTCAGGTCTACTTCGGCAACATTTGGCTGTTCTGCATGATCATGCCAGTCATCAATCACTTTTTTCCCGTCAATAAATAAACGTGCACCGTCATCAGTGCTTGTTCCTATGTAATGGATATCCCTGGGCGGAATTATTTTTCCTGTCCACCTGATCGAAAAATGGTCTTCCGGAACACCGGGAGCGGGTGATTTGCTGCCGAAATTAAAATTAACCATCGAATCAACACGGGTAAAGACGGGTGTTCCGGTAAGGTTCATATTGTTGAAATATTCGCCCTTCATACCTGTTTTACCTGTTTCATCAGCTTTAGTAAAGTATTTGGCTTCAATGGGTTTTAATACCTGGTTGTTGATAGCACTTCCCATGGTATAATCTACCTTAATTCCGTGTGAAGCGGCCTTCTCTCTGATGCCCTGCAGCGCACCTACCTGTACATTGGGATAACCACTATAGATACCCAACTGGGCGTCAGCAGCATTGGGGCCAATAACGGCAATGGATTTTATTTTTTTTGTGTTCAGGGGCAGGATGCCGTCATTTTTGAGCAGCACCATGGCTTTCTGAGCCACTTTAAGTGCCAGGTCACGATGTGCCTTGCTGTCAAGCTGCTCATTGGCTATCGAACTGTAAGGAACCAGTTCAGGCGGATCGAACTCACCCAGACGAAAGCGGGCGGAAAGTACCCTTGTCAGGGCGCGGTCAAGGTCTTTCTCTTCCAGTAGTCCTTTATCCAGGGCCTCCTTGAGGTTCCGGCGGTACATGCTGCCGCAGTTGAGGTCGCAGCCGGCCAGGATACTGCCAGCCACTGCTTCAGCCCCGGTTTTATAGAAATGATGGTTGTAAACCATGTCGGATATTGCACCGCAGTCAGATACCACATACCCATCAAATCCCCAGGTACGGCGAAGCAGATCAGTCATTAAAAAAGGATTGGCATTACAGGGCACATGATTGAGTTCGTTATAGGCTCCCATAATAGAATAGGCCTTGCCCTCTACAATTGCCTGATGAAAAGCAGGCAGGTAATATTCGTAGAGACTGCGCATATCTACATCGGATGAACCGGTATGTCGTCTTTCTTCTTCATTATTTGCTATAAAGTGCTTGGGTGTGGAAACGGTTTTCAGGTAGTATGGATCATCCCCCTGCATGCCGGTTACAAAAGCAACTCCCATCCGGGAAAGCAGGTATGGATCTTCACCATAGGATTCTTCATTACGACCCCAGCGCGGATCACGGGCAATATTGATGGTTGGGCTCCAGTAAGTGAGTCCCTTGCCATCCATTACATGCAGGGCACGGGCTTCGCTGGATATAGCAGTGGCAACCTGATGTACCAGTTCTGGTTCCCAGGTCGACCCCATCGCCACAGCCTGTGGAAAAGAAGTAGCACCGCTGGCCAATACACCATGCAGGGCTTCACTCCAGTAGTTATAGACAGGAACGGCAAGCCGTGGTATCGAATCAGCTTCATTGGTGAGTTGCCTTATCTTTTCATCAATTGTCATAAGGCCGATCAGATCTTTAAGCCTTTGCTTATAGGTATGCGGCTTGCAGGCATTGATAATAACGGAACTGCGAACAGTATCTTTGCTGTTAACTATTCCGGAAAGTACCAGCAGGTAATACCCTTCCCGGGGAAAGGTAACCTCTGTTTGAGGATTCGTTGCATCCTGAAAAACTACCTGATCGTTTTGCGGGCAGCTCCATACTGTTTTTAACGTGGAGGGTGAAACGGTTCCATTCAGCTGTGTGGTGTTTGTTTCCTCAAAGTTGATAATCTGATTTGTACCGGCATTAATCTTTAACGTTTGAGAAAACAGAGCGAAAGAATTCATCATGAAAAGAATTCCCGCTGCCAGGAGATAATTGTAAAACCATTGTTTCATTATCTGTGTTTTTTAGTAGTTTAGAGGCTGGTTAATTTGTGATTATTTCTTTCTATATTAGATTATTACAAGTAATAAATGTAAATAATACACCTTTTTTTAACCACCCCAAGTTACAAATTTGAAGTAAAAAATGAAGTAGGAAAACTAATTTTAACTTCAATTTATATTCTTTATCGCAATTAGGGCAGTATAATAATTATCTCCAGACTTATTTGGTAAGCATGTATATCTCTCCTGGTTTTGTTTCTAAGTCATAGAGATAAGTATGCTTTAAATTCAATTGATTAAGCGTTGCTTTATCAGATATCAGTGGTTCCTTGATTTCCGGGAGCTGGTAGAAAGCATTTGGGTTCTCACCACTGGCTTCTTTGAGCGGAGTTGCACCACCAGAATTCAATTTTGTATAAGAACGTATGCGGCAGTTGCCTCCAAGTTTGGATCTGAGGAGCAATCTTTTAATTTTCCCGTTTTGCCATTCCATATCAATGATCTCAAATCCTCCCCGTGCACGAAGCCCCTTAACGTTGCCGTTTTTCCAGCTATCGGGCAGGGCCGGAAGTACGAAGATTGCACCATCATCACTTTGCAGGAGCATCTCCGCAATGCCGGAGGTGCATCCAAAATTTCCATCAATCTGGAATGGCGGATGGGCATCAAACAGGTTGGGATAGGTACCACCTTTCTGTTTTCCATCGGGCAGTAAGGCGGGTGAAAGCTGGTCGGTAATTAATTTCAGGGCATGGTTACCATCCAGCAACCTGGCCCAAAGATTAACTTTCCAGCCCATCGACCAGCCGGTAGATTCGTCTCCACGAAAGATCAGCGAAGTACGTGCAGCATCAAAAAGTTCGGGAGAGTGAAAAGGGGAGATCTGATCAGACGGGAACAATCCGTACAAATGCGATACATGCCGGTGATGATCATCAGGATTGTCCCAGTCCTTGATCCATTCCTGCAACTGACCATATTGTCCAATTTGCATTGGGGGCAGTTTGTCCAGGGATTTCCGGATCTCTGTGGTAAATTCTTGATCGATATTAAGCATATTGGCTGCTTGTATGGTCCGCGTAAACAAATCAAAAAGCAGCTGATTGTCCATCGTTGTACCGGCGGAGATTGATGCATCCGGATGAGCAGCAGGTGCGTTTTCCGGAGAAACGGAAGGACAAACAACCAGCCAGTCGTGCCCCGGATAGGGTACCAGAAAACTAAGGTAAAACTTAACAGCACTCTTCATTACAGGATACACTGATTTAAGATATTCCTTATCTCCACTGTATGCGTATTTTTCCCACAGATGTTGACAGAGCCAGGCACCTCCCATGGGCCACAATCCCCAGAAAGCACCATCAACCGGTCCGTTTATACGCCAGATGTCTGTGTTGTGGTGTAACACCCATCCATCAGCACCATACATCACTTTTGCCGTACGCCGTCCGGATTTGGACAACTCATGTAACATGTTGATCAGTGGCTCGTTCATTTCTGTCAGGTTGGTAATCTCTGACGGCCAGTAATTCATCTCTGTATTTATATTTACAGTATACTTGCTGTCCCATGGAGGAAAAAGCTGGTTGTTCCAAATTCCCTGCAGGTTAGCCGGCTGCCCGCCGGGACGGGAGGAGGAAATTAGCAGATAACGACCAAACTGGAAATACAAGGCAACAAGTTGCGGATCGTTGTCGGTGGCGAATTTTGCTATGCGCTCATCAGTGGGGTTCTTAACAGCATCAGTAACTCCCAGGTTAAGACTTACCCTTTTAAAATACTGTTGATAATCGGCAATATGATCCTCCAAAGCCTGGGGATACTTTATTTGCATGGCCTTCTCGAGGTAAGTTGTGGCCCTGAGCGAAGCATCCCCGGTAATGTCTTCATAATTATTAAAATTGGTCCCTATAGAGATATAAATAGTGGCTGCATCCGCCCCGGTCAGACTAATGGCCGTGTCATTTGATGAAAGAGTGCCTCCGGTAGGTTTGACTTTTACCTGGGCTTCAAATTTTACTCTTCCTTTAACGGTTTCGTGATCACTTGTAATACCTGATAAAATAATTTTATCATTACCCTCCGTAGTGAGGTTAACTTTTGAAGGACGATCCATAGTAGCATTAAAGCTTACTGAGCCCGGTTTATCTGCAGTAATGCGGACAATGATTACCTGATCGGGAGCTGAGGCAAATACCGAGGTAGTGTAATCAATTCCGTTGACAGTATATCGGGTTGTAGTTAATGCCTTTGTCAGGTCAAGTTCCCTGTAGTAACTTGTGTAGTTTTCATGGTCAGGAAAGAATAGGTGAAGGTTTCCGGCAGCCTGATAAGGCATGCCCTGGGAGGTCTGGCTGATGAATGTCTTGTTGGCCAGATCCTGGGCTTGTTTGTATTTCCCTTCAAAAATAAGCTTGCGTACCTCCGGCAATGCTTTCAATGCATTCGGGTTGTCGTTTCTGTTAGGCTCACCAGCCCAGATGGTATTCTCATTCAGCTGGATCGTTTCATGCTGCGGATCGCCATATACCATGGCACCCAATTGACCGTTACCAACGGGAAGGGCTTCTACCCACTTTTCAGCCGGATGGGTATACCAGAGTTTTAATAACGAATCGGGCTGCGCAGACAGCAGAATACTTGCAATAAGGCTTATAAAACAAAATAAAAACGTTTTTTTCATCTGAATTCGAAGTGTTGGGTTTTATGCAAATAGAAAATTGTAGTTAGTTTTAATTATAGTGTTGTGATACAAACTTAAAAAAATGAAGGTACACCTGTCAAACGGGAATGACAAAAATCTTAATTTAATATTCTCTTATAGGTTAGTTTTGATCCACCGAAATTTACCATTAAAGCAAGTTTGTTTTTTGAAATGCATAGGTAGTTGATCGTCTGTGCAATAAAATTCGTTTTCAATTCCTGGTGCTGCTTTAACTTCCAGAATAATTTTATCATAGACCATAAAATCAGCATAAAATCTGTGTGGAAGAATTATATTTTTATAATTAACGAAGTATTCTTTTTCCCGCTCAAATTGAATGCCTGCATTTTCAAATTCATATTCTAGTGCATCTTTGTATACTACTTCAAGTAATCCTTTTCCCAGATAATTATGCACGTCCATACATAATCCGATTATTTCGAAGGATTCAGATTTATAAATGATATCCGACATATTATTTATAAATTTTCAAACTAAATTAGACAGGTGGAGATTAAAAATAACATTTTTACTATTTAAATACGAACCTTAGATTAGGAAATAATATCAACGGGCAATATTTTGATTAATTTACGGCTTTATTGCAACAGCTAATTGCTTTAAAGGATGGCCCTTTGGGCCTTAAAAAGACTTCAGCCACGAATGAAAATGGTTATTATTTTATTTCAACCTTGATCTGTGTGAATGAATGGGCAGGAAATGAAAATGTTAATTTGTCTTTTGTTGTTTTTATTTCCTTTTTTTGTGGTTCGTAGTCGTTCCTCCTGTCATAGGTGAAAGGATCAGTAAGAGAAGAAACATTAATTACAGTGGCTTCCGCTTTTCCCGTATATTCACCTGATGCAGAAAATAAATCTGTGGTTATTGCTTTGTCTTTGTGGCGGTTCACCACATTGATGTATACTGTTTTATTGTCTGATGCATAAGTCGTCGTTACATCAAGGAAGGGAATCCCTTTGTAGTGCTCAGTATTGAATGTATCGCATTTCACCCATGTATCAATTGCATTACCCCGGCAATTATTGGAGAATGATTTAAAGACATAAAATAAGGGTGTTTTAAATGTTCCTTTTTCCGGATCGCTGCCCAGCAGGGAAGTAGCCATAGTGAAATTGGCCATTTTTACTACATCTGCATGACGAATAAATGAATTCAGGCACTGTGCAACCGGTAGTACTGATCTGAAATTTCTTCCGAATGCACCATATTCATCCACTGAGATACCAATCGGATTCGTAAATCCCTTCATGGCACTTACAGCATCAATTTCATCAGCGGTTACCTTAATTTTTTCTTCAAAATCCATGGCACTTTGGCCCATGTAAGCATAATAATCCTTCGCATTTTCCCAGTAACGATGGATGGAAATATAATCGATCATATCACCCAGACCGGTAAGCACTTTCCGGTTCCACTCAACCCACTGACCGGTTGGCTCATAATAGGAAGAGCCGGATGCTACAAAACGAATGGAATGATCGACAGCGCTCATGGCTTTGGCTGCTTCTCTTCCAATTTTCACATAATCATCAGCAGTTTTATGACCAAGTTCCCATGGGGCACCATCTACCTCGTTGCCGAGATCCCATATTTTGATGTGGTAGGGTTCAGGATGGCCGTATTTAGCGCGTAGGTCTGAATAATAAGTACCTCCGGGATAATTACAGTATTCAACCCATTGTGCTGCTTCCATAATCGTTCCCAGTCCAAGGTTTGCACATATTACATTCTGACTGCCAATCGATTTGTTCAGGGCAATCCATTCGTCAGTGCCCACGTGGTTGTTGTCGGTTCCTCCCCAGGCGAGGTTGATGCGCACGGGGCGCTGGTCCTTCGGCCCGATGCCGTCCTTCCAGTTGTATCCCATGACAAAGTTACCTCCCGGCCAGCGCATATTGGTCACCTGAAGCTCCTTCAGTGCATCAATATAATCTTTTCTGAATCCGTCTTTATTGGCGAGGGGAGAGGAGGGATCATAGAGGTTCCCGTAGAGTGTGTTAAAGCTCACCGTATCGGGAAGTCCCATCCTGCTTCCGCTGAAGTGGATGGGTTCCATGAATACGCCATAGATCATGGGATCTATTTTTGCTGTTGGGCGGTCGATATCAATTTTTATAGTGGCATGTTGAGCCAGTAATGAAAAAGGTAGTGCCAGTAGTAATAGAATGAATATTCTTTTCATGTTTACAAAGATTATGTCAGGTGATTAATTTTATAATGCGTAGTTTATTCGACATCAATAGAAAGTACTTTTGATAAGCCAATTCGAATTTCATCCATAATTGAATCAGATAATACTCCAATTCGTTTTACAAATCTATCTTGTGAAACAAAACGAACTTGAAAACAGTCAGCAGAAGATTCTTTTGTCAGTCCATTTTTGCTGTTTGGCTCTATTTTAATCATCCAGGGAGCTATTTAATATTTGTCTTTCCAATCAGTAACGGGGACTATGCTTTTTAGTGGAAGCTTACCTAATGAATTGTCATTCACAATAATTGCAGGACGTGTTTTTTTAATCTCTGCTCCAACTGTCGGGTCAAGATTTAGTAACCAAATTTCATTTTGCTTCATAAAAATCTACAAGATCCAGGTTAGTAAATGCGGTCAATTCAGTATCCGTTTTGTAATCAGCATATAATGTATCAGCAGCTTTTTTCATTACATTTTTATCATCCTGTGTCCTTATTGAATGAATGGTTTTCTCGACTACATAAATTCTTTTTGAAACAGGTAATCTTTGAATTTCTTTTAATATATCAGTTGTTCTCATAACAATTCGATTTTATTTGCAAGATACAAAAAAAACATCAGATCTTTTTCATTAACTCCCATTGCATCAAGGTATCCTGTTCTTCATCACAATTATTGTAAATTTGTTAAATTTTATAACATTCTTTTAGGGGAATATAAATGAGCAAAAACATAATTTACTGTTTGTATTTTTATTTAGGGCTGAAGGCCCGGCTTATTTCAGTTTTGCATGTAATTAGCATGTCAGAGAAATTAGTGCGACTAGATATATTTTTTCATAGTTCAAAGTTTGCGATATTCTTTATCTTGTTTGATATTATAGGGCTGAAGGCCCGGCTTAATTCAGCCCCAGGCATCGCCTGGGGAATATAAATGAGGAAAAACATATTCGCCCTGAAAGGGCAGCTTATATTCAATCATTCCATAAGTATCTTTGATCATATTCAATTCCATATTCTTCAAGAAACATCAAATATTCTTCTCTAAATGACATCTTTCTGTGATGTTTTTCCTGATTGATGATATAATTCTTTGTTTTTTCATGTAAAGAAGGACTTACAGAAAAACCTCCATATCCTCCCTGCCATGCGAATTTAGAATAATACGGATCCAGCGTTTTAATCCACCTGCTGCTATGCTTTTTGATCAGTTCAGTTAATTTTGACAGCGAAATATTTTTGGACATTATAAGGAATACATGCATAAGATCCTCAATGCCGTTTATTTGAATAGGAATTGATTCGTTATCTTTTACAATTGAGGCCATATAAGCTGATAATTGTTGGATATCATCTTTTCGAATAGATATTCCGGTATTCTTAGTGTGGAAAATAATATGAACATATAAGCTTGATAAGGATTGAGACATAATTAAAATTTTGAATTGCCCTTACAGGGCGAAATTAAATTATGGGTTCAATATATCCCGGGGCGCTGCC
>CAWAMZ010000032.1:0-141648 GCA_963783315.1 uncultured Bacteroidales bacterium | reverse complement strand
CTTCTGATTGGCCGTAAAATTGCAAAATGATGCCAGTCGCAATAAGGTCAGTTCAAACCAATAATATTCAGTTGACAATTTTAAATAATTTATTTTTTCCCATTTTTGTGAACCATTGTCTTTTGTTTAATCATAAATTTGCATTCTTGTCAGCAAAGTGCGGAATTTTTTTCCACATCAGATGAGATGATCAAAACGTTTACTAATTAATTTGTCATACATGAAAGAGGATACAGCATCCGGCACGCCCGGTAACGGAGAAAACAACAAACCAACACAGAATTTTATCCATACTATTATCGATGAAGACCTTCGGCAGGGCAAAAACGGAGGCCGGGTACATACACGATTTCCCCCGGAACCCAATGGGTATCTTCATATTGGTCATGCCAAATCAATTTGTCTGAATTTTGGCCTCGCCGAGCGGTACAATGGCAAATGTAACCTCCGTTTTGATGACACTAATCCAACAAAGGAAAACCTGGAGTATGTTGATTCCATAAAAAAAGATGTGGAATGGCTGGGATTTAAATGGAATGGTGAACCGCTGTATGCCTCCGACTATTTCGAACAGTTGTATGAATGGGCCGAATTGCTGATCAAAAAAGGGAAGGCTTACGTTTGTGAACTTTCTCCGGAAGAAATAGCCGAGCAAAAAGGAACTCCAACCCGCCCGGGAAAAGAAAGTCCATACAGGAACCGGTCTGTTGAGGAAAATCTGGATTTATTCCGCAGGATGCGGGCCGGAGAATTTGCAGAGGGTTCCAGACTGTTGCGGGCCAAAATTGACATGGCATCGCCCAATATGCATATGCGGGATCCTATCCTGTACCGGATCAAATATTTTCATCATCACCGTACAGGAGACAAATGGTGTATTTATCCGATGTATGATTTTGCGCATGGGCAAAGCGATTACATTGAAGGCATCACCCATTCAATCTGCACTCTTGAGTTCGAGGTACACCGTCCGCTCTACAACTGGTTTCTTGACCAGATTGCCGGTGATAACGATCGTCCGCGACAGGTGGAATTTGCCAGACTGAATCTAAGTTACACGGTGATGAGTAAGCGAAAACTTCTGCAACTGGTGCAGGAAAAGTATGTGAAGGGATGGGATGATCCCCGGATGCCAACAATTTCCGGCTTCCGCAGAAGAGGTTATACACCGGAGTCGATCCGGAATTTTGCCGACCGGATAGGTGTGGCAAAACGGGATAACCTCATTGATACTGCCTTGCTTGAACACAGCATCAGGGAAGATCTCAACAAAAAAGCATTCAGGGTACTGGGAGTTCTCGATCCCCTAAAAGTGACTATCCAGAATTACCCTGAAGGGGAAGAAGAATATATGGATGCTGTAAACAACCCTGAGGATGAGAGCATGGGCAGCCGTAAGGTGCCTTTCAGCAGGGAATTGTATATTGAACGGAACGATTTCATGGAAGATCCGCCCAAAAAATTCTTTCGCCTGGCACCCGGCACTGAAGTACGTCTCAGGTATTGTTATTTCATTACCTGCCAGGAAGTGATAAAAGATGAACATGGTACTGTCACCGAACTTATCTGTACCTATGATCCGGAAACCAGAGGTGGAAATTCGCCTGACGGCCGAAAGGTAAAAGGCACTATTCACTGGGTATCTGCCAAACACGCTGTTGAAGCTGAAGTAAGACTGTATGACCGCCTGTTTGTTAAAGAGGAGCCAGATGATCTCGAAGAAGGACAGGATTTTAAGGACTTCCTGAATCCTGACTCCCTTAAAGTGACAACGGGTTATGTTGAACCACATGTAAAGAATGCGAAAGAAGGTGACAAATTCCAGTTTGAGCGTATCGGCTATTTCTGTCTGGATCAAGACAGTACAGCAGAAAAACCCGTTTTTAATCGCACAGTTCCCCTGCGAGATACATGGGCTAAAATACAGAATTCAGGTAAGTAATGATTACACTCTGAAAATGTACCGGAATATTAAAATAGTATGTAACGCCTAAAAAATAAATAAATTTATTTACAGAAAAGATAAAAAATATTACTTTTGCACCATCTTAAAAAATTGCTCTGTGGTGTAATTGGCAACACGTCTGATTCTGGATCAGAAGAGTCCAGGTTCGAGCCCTGGCAGAGCAACAAAACCAGTTACGGAGATTCTCTGTAACTGGTTTTTTTTATTCAAACAGCATTGCAGCACCAAATACACCCGCACTGTCTCCCAGTACAGGTTTTACAATTTTCGTAGCCACACGGTCATTAAATATCCAGGGTTTGATATAGTCCGTTCCCTGCTCATACAAAGCAGTAATATTACCAACTCCGCCCCCTGTGATAATATAAGACGGATCGATAATATTTATCACTGTTGAAATGGCTTTACCAAAAAAATAAAGCAGTCGTTCGATGGTTTCAGCGGCAACGGGATCCCGGGCTGTCTGATATAATTTGTATATTTCTTTAAGAGACTGTAAGGTTCCGGTGCGGTCTGCATAATATTTTTCCAGCGCCGGACCGGAGATCACCGTCTCCACACAACCGTTTTTTCCGCAATAACACTTGCCACCTGAGGCATCCAGAAAATTATGGCCCCATTCACCTCCAATACCATGATGACCATACAGCACCTGCCCGTTCACCACGAGGCCCCCTCCTACTCCTGTACCCAGGATGATTCCGAAAACTGTTCCGGGATCATCAGATAAAGAAGGAATAATGCCCATATGACATTCTGCAAGCGCAAAACAATTGGCATCATTGGCGATTAAAACCGTCACCCTGAGCATGTTTTCAAGATCGTCTTTTAGCGGTTGTCCGTTCAGACAGGTAGTATTGCTGTTCTTGATAAGACCTGTTGAAGGATCCAGCGTCCCCGGCGTACCAAAACCAATTTTATCCGGCACAACACCCGACTGGCTGATCATTTCTTTTACAAGCACATCAATGCGATGGAGAATGTGATTATATCCCCTCTCCGACTGTGTCTCAATGCGTTGCCTGACAATGACAGTCCGGGTTTTCCTTACAATCACCACACCCTCTGTTTTTGTCCCGCCAAGATCAATGCCCCACAATGTATCCATAACTATAGCATTTTAATTAAGCTTATAAAATACAAAAAGTTTTTATGACAAAGAAGTTTAAGTTTGTTTATTCATTAATTGATGTTGCAACTGGTTCCGGGTAATCTCCCGGATCCATTCTCCTGATGCGTTGTGAAATATGGTTTGTATTTTTCAATTTAAAGATGTATCCGCCACATATTCATCATCCGGCTACAACACAATCATCCCGCCCAAAAAAATTGTGAACGCCAATGAGAACAACCATTTTCGCGCCGGATGAAAATATTTTGTATATTTACCATCTGTGCCTCATCTTTTTCTTAAAAGCATTCAGGACCGGATCACGTGTAAAAATTATTTTCTGATATCCGGATACTAAAAGGAACTACTTTAAGAAGTAATAGCAATTATTCACTTATTAAAAACAGACTACTTATGCAATATGGTTTTTTCGACGACACAAAACGGGAATATGTGATCACCGATCCCAAAACCCCTTTCCCCTGGATCAATTACCTGGGTAATGAAAATTTTTTCTCTTTGATCTCCAATACCGCCGGGGGGTACAGTTTCTATAAAGATGCGAGGCTGCGTCGCATCACCCGTTTTCGGTATAACAACGTGCCCATTGACGACAATGGACGTTACTTCTATATCAACGACAATAATACTGTTTGGTCGCCGGGATGGAAACCTGTCAAAACGCCGCTTGATCATTATGAATGCCGTCACGGCCTGGGCTATACCCGCATCACGGGTGAAAAAAATGAGCTGGAGGTGAGTGTGTTGTTTATGGTACCACTGGGAGATTCAGCAGAAATTCAAAAACTGACGCTTACCAACAAGAGTAATCAGCGAAAATCATTCACCCTGTATTCTTATGCAGAATGGTGTCTGTGGAATGCGATGGACGATATGACCAACTTCCAGCGTAATTTCAGTACCGGCGAAGTAGAAGTGGATGATTCTGTTATTTATCACAAGACTGAATACAGGGAGCGGCGTAATCACTATGCTTTTTATTCGGTTAATCAACACATTCAGGGTTTTGATACTGACCGTGAATCGTTTGTGGGATTGTACAACAGTTATCAAATGCCGGAAGCTGTGGCAAATAACCACAGTCATAATACGGTAGCGCACGGCTGGTCCCCCATTGCTTCACACCGTCTGGAGATTAGTCTTGAACCGGGAGAATCCAAAGAACTGGTCTTTCTGTTGGGTTATGCAGAAAATGAAGAGGATAAGAAATTCACTTCTCCCGGTGTCATCAACAAAGAGAAAGCCCGGCAACTCATCAGCCACTTTTCAGATCCTAAAGCTGTTGATGTTGCATTCAACGCACTGAAAACCTTCTGGGACAATCTGCTGGCTTCCTACCAGCTCAATCATCCGGATGAAAAATTGAAACGGATGGTCAATATCTGGAATCAGTACCAGTGCATGGTTACCTTCAACATGTCGCGCAGTGCCTCCTATTTTGAATCGGGCATCGGACGGGGAATGGGTTTTCGCGACAGTAACCAGGACCTTATTGGTTTCGTACATCAGATTCCTGAAAGAGCAAGGGAAAGAATACTGGACATTGCGGCTACCCAGTTCGAAGATGGAGGAGCCTATCACCAGTATCAGCCGCTAACCAAACAGGGAAACCTTGATGTTGGTGGAAATTTCAATGACGATCCGCTTTGGCTGATCCTGTCAACCATCACTTATATCAAAGAAACCGGCGACTGGTCAATTCTGGAAGAAAAAGTCCCCTTTGACCATGATCCCGCTAAAGCGAAACCGTTTTTTGAACATCTGAAAGCATCTTTTTACCATGTGGTGAATAATCTGGGCGAACATGGATTGCCATTGATTGGCCGGGCCGACTGGAACGACTGTCTGAACCTGAATTGTTTCTCCACCAGTCCGGATGAAGCATTTCAGACCACTGAAAATAAAGAAGGCGGAAGAGCTGAGTCGGTTTTCATTGCCGCTATGTTTATACTTTATGGTTCTGATTATGCAGCCCTCTGTGACAAACTCGGAAAGAAGAATGAGGCAACCGAAGCGCGGAATCATGTTGAAAAGATGCGGGAAAGCATGAACAAACACGGCTGGGACGGCGAATGGTTTCTGCGGGCTTATGACCATTATGGCCGTAAGGTAGGCAGTAAAGAGAACAAGGAAGGACAAATATTTATTGAACCGCAGGGATTTGCGATTATGGCGGGTGTTGGGATTGAAGATGGCAGGGCAAACAAAGCACTCAGCTCGGTAAAAGAGAAGCTGGACTGCAAATATGGCATCGTGCTGAACAATCCTCCTTTTACCGGTTATCAGATTCACATGGGCGAAATAACCACCTACCCGGAAGGATACAAAGAGAATGCAGGTATCTTTTGTCACAACAACCCCTGGATCATGATTGCAGAAACCATGCTGGGTAATGGTGATCAGGCTTTTGACTATTACAAAAAGATTGCGCCAGCATACCTGGAAGAGATCAGTGGTCTGCATCGCACCGAGCCCTATGTATATGCACAGATGATCGCAGGGAAAGATGCTTTTAAACCTGGCGAAGCAAAAAATTCCTGGCTGACAGGAACTGCCGCATGGAATTTCTTTGCCATTTCCAGACATATTCTTGGCATATTCCCAGAATACGAAGGATTGCGTATCGAACCCTGTATACCAAAAACCTGGGATGGGTATGCTATTCAACGTAAATTCAGAGGAGCAACCTATCAAATTACAGTTAAAAATCCTGATCATGTTTCCCGTGGTGTAAAGTCAGTTACCATGAACGGGCAAACAGTTGGAACCAATCTATTACCTTTGCAACCAGCCGGTGAAACGGTGAAGGTGGAGGTTGTGATGGGAAGATGGTGACAGGGTGACAATCCTTGCCTTTGGCTGGAGCGGTGGCCCGGTGAGGGCAAGGATCACGAACCTTTGTCGGGTTTGTGGGTGGATTGTGGGTGACAAAGTTCACGACCAGCCCGTGGCCCGGCATGTGTGAGGGAGTACCTTCCGGCCTGTGGCTAGGCCTGTGGGAGTGAGTAACTTAAGTGACAAGGTAACAAGGTAACAAAGTGACAAGGTAACAAGGTAACAACCCTTGCCCTGGCTGGTGTGGGGAAATTTGAGCGGGCAAGGATCACGAACTTTTGTCAGGCTGCAGGGCGAGCCTGTGGGTGACAAAACTCACGACCAGCTTGTGGTTTGGCCTTTGCGAGGGAGTAGCATTCAGCCAGAGCGATGGGTTTGAGGGTGCGAGTAACTTTAGTAAAAGGGTGACAGAGGTGGTTTGTTTTAAAATAATGAAGACAGGTTCAACTGTAAAAACCCCGAGGGGTGGCATGTTTGTAGAAATGCGGTTACCCTCAGGGGCACAAGTAAATACTTGCGCCAGGGGGGGATATGGTAACAAAGTGACAGAGTAACAGGGTGACAGAGGAGCTTTGTTTTAAAAATCAGACATGTTTCTACCTGAATGCTTTCCAGCCTGAAGGGGTGAGGTAACAAGGTGACAACCCTTGCTCTGGCTGGCGTGGGGGAATTTGAGCGGGCAAGGTTCATGAACAGCTGGTGGGCAGGACTGTGGGAGTGAATAATCCTTGCTTTTGGTTTGAGCGGTGGGCCGGTGAGGGCAAGGATTACGGTAACAAGGTAACAAAGTAACAAGGTGACAGAGGAGCTTCATTTTGTAAAAGTATCATCCGATTTCTACCAGAATGCTTCTTGCCTGAAAGTTTGAGAGTTTGAGTTTGGGTTTGAGTTTTGAGTAGAGATAGCCTGGCGTAATAAGCAGGCATCTCCATTCACCAGAATATTATAGAAACGTCAATTAGATTTTTACCGGAACCCCCCACCTTGTAGAGGTGGCATAATTGTAGCAACAGGAGGAACCAACGCGCACAGCAACCTTGTAGAGGTTAAATAATAAAGACCTTTATTGTAGGACCTCTAAAAGGTCCTGGGTGCTATTGGATGAGGGTTTACTACAATTATTGGACCTCTACAAGATCCGGACTGAATTGAATACGAGATATGGTTGCTGGTAGGGGGCAACTGCTACGAAGTGGCTAAAGATGAATAACCGTGGGGTTTCACCCACGGATCATGCTCTCTATCACGGATGAGCCCTGAATGGGCGAGAGGAAAACGAAAAAAGTCGGAAGAAGGAAGAGGACAGAGGTATAAGTTTGAGTTGCGAGAGGTTAACCCCTAGGGGTGGCATATTTGTAGCAAGGCGATTACCCTCCCTCTCTTCCCGCCACATCCAGGATGTTTGTATTGGAACCGGGGGTGGTTGCGATGGGCGGAAAAAAATTTGTATAGATATAATTACCCATAAACAACAAGTCTGGAAACGCACGGTAATGGGTGATTAATTTAAAGGCCACAAGCGGACGCTTGCAGCAGTGGAGGGCAGGAGAAGCTGTTTGCAACCTTTTTTCGAACAAAAGTTAAATATATTCGAAATATATTTGGTCGTTTGTGGACAATAAATTATTTTTGGACCATATTATTCAAATGGTCGAAAACTTAAAATGCCATACAAATGGTTGACAAAGATGATGTAAGAGAGAAAATTCTGGGTGTAGCCCGGAATATCTTCAGCCGGTTCGGTTTCCGGAAGACAACCATGGACGAGATCGCCCAGGCTGCCCGGAAAGGGAAAAGCTCAATCTATTACTATTTTACCAGCAAGGAAGATATCTTTAGGGCAGTTGTTGAGAAGGAAGCTAAGATGCTGCAGGAAGCAATCAGCCGTGCTACTGCTGATATTAATGATCCGGTGGAGAAATTGAAAAAGCATATTTTGGTGAGGATGGAGACGTTCAAAGACCTTGCTAATTTTTATGCAGCAATTAAAAGTGAATACCTCAGTCACCTCGAATTTATTGAGAAAATCCGAATTAAATACGACCAGGATGAGATGAACCGGGTGGAAATGATTTTGCAGGAGGGGGTTCGTAATGGTGAATTCCGGATTGATGATACCCGTCTAGCCTCGGTGGCTATTGTAACCGCAATGAAGGGAATGGAGATCCCGCTGTTTTGGGAGGAAAACGATACCAATACCGGCAGAAGGCTGGATGAGATTCTGAATATTTTGTTTTATGGGATAATTAAGAGGTGAGGGCAAGGATTATGGTAACAAAGTGACAAAGTAACAAGGTGACAGAGGAGCTTCATTTTGTAAAATTATCATCCGATTTCTACCGGAATGCTACCAGCCTGAAAGGCTGAGATATCAAAGCGGGGTGAAACCCCGGATATTGCGACCACCCCCATTCTTCCGCCGCATACGGTAGGCTTGTATGGGAAACGGGGGTAGGTTGCGGCGAATGGAAATAGAATTATAAAGAAACACACCACACGATACAAATACGGCAGCGGGGTGATAAAGTAACAATTCTTGCCTTTGACTGTAGCGGTGGCCCGGTGCGGGCAAGGATTATGGTAACAAAGTGACAAAGTAACAAGGTGACAGAAGAAATTTACGGTGTACAATAAAATGTCCTGATTTGCCTGAGATTCATTTAAAAGCCACAAGCGGGATGCTTGCGGTAGCGTGGAGGTTTATAACGAACCACAAGCGGACGCTTGCGGTAGAGAGGATGCAGAAGTGAAGTGAAATAAAGATACATATATTTTTTTGCTCTAAAATAGAACAAAAAACCAATAAGGTCGAAAAGACCTGTTTTTTTATATTGAATTCGAACAAAATAACAATATAGTCTAAATGTCTAATAATTACAGAATGATCAGAAAAGAAATGAAAAGAGTATTATTTGTATTACTACTATGCCCCGTGGTGTTGAGCGCACAGGAGAAACTGAGTCTGGATCAGTGCAGGAAGCTGGCTGTGGAGCATAACCAGCAGGTTTCCATTGCCCGGGAACAAACGGCAGCAGCCACCAACCTGCGTAAGGCTGCTTTTACCATGATGTTGCCCAGTGCAGGGATAAACGGAACCTATACACGAACGAACAAGCAGTTTAGCCTGCTTGAGAATGACCTGTTGCTACCGGTGATCCCTTACACGGCTATTGATCCGCAGACCGGCTCTTTTAACCGCGCTGCTTTGCAGGACCCGGCAGTAGCACAGAATACACTGGTGCTGAATCCGTCAACAGGTCAGCCGGTGACGGATGCCGACGGCAATCCTGTATTTCAACAGTATGCTTATATCCCGAAAGAAGCGGGTGAGTTTGGTTCTAAAAATCTGTTTATGCTGAATGCAAGCATCACCCAGCCTGTTTTTACCGGGGGAAAAATCCGGCAGACCTATAAAATCAGTCAGTATGGCGAACAGGCAGCATCAGCGGCAGAAAAGAAAAAGACAGCTGAGATCCTTTACAAAACCGAAGGGTATTACTGGCAGGTATTGTCGGTACAGGAGAAGGTGAAGCTGGCAAACGATTATAAAATCATGCTGGAAAAGCTGGTGACCGATCTTGAGAATCTTTACCAGGAGGGCATCATCACCCATAACGACTTACTGAAAGCTAAAGTAAAGCTAAATGAGGTCAACCTGAAGCTGCTGAAAGCGCAAAATGGTCTTTCACTCGCTAAGATGGCGTTGTGTCAGGTTACCGGTCTGCCACTGGAAACAGATATCAGGCTTACTGATTCTCTTTCGACAACATTATCCCCCCTCACTGATGATGATTATGTAAGCAGGGCATTGCAGCAACGTGCTGAAATTGAAATGCTGAACGAAGGGGTGAAAATTGCCGGATCGGGTGTCAAACTGATGAAATCGCGTTTCATGCCCAATATAGGGCTTACGGCAGGTTACCTGATGACCAATCCCAATCCTTATAACGGCATGACCGAAGAGTTTGGCGGTGACTGGAATGTAGGGCTTGTTTGCAACATACCCGTTTTTCATTTCGGGGAGAAAAGACAAACCCTTGAAGCTGCCCGCCATGAACAGCAGGTGAGTGAGCTGAAGCTGGAGGAAGCCCGCGAGATGATCAGTCTGCAGGTACAGCAGGCAGTATATAGTTACACCGAATCGGTGAAAAAGGCAGAGATGGCAAAGATTGCACTTACACAGGCCACTGAGAATCTGCAGCTGACACAGGACAATTTTGACGAAGGAATGTTGCAAACCCGCGACGTTCTGGAAGCACAGACCATGTGGCAGGATGCATATTCCACCTATATCGATGCGTTAACCGAACAGCAGCTGTCCGACACTAAGCTGAAGAAGGTAACGGGAGCGTTGGGAGGTTGATGAGGACCACAAGCGGACGCTCGCGGTAGTAGTGGAGAAGGAAACAAAGTGACAGGGTGACAAGGTGACAGAGGAGGTTTGCGTTTTAAAAAAAACCAACGGAACCCATCTGGCCAGAAAAGTTGAGAGTTTGAGTTTTGAGTATAGAAAGCTGAAGGTTTATGACCAAGGACAATCTCAGCGAAGCCAATTGGGACCACAAGCGGACGCTTGCGGGAGTGGTGGATAAGGAAACAAAGTGACAGGGTGACAAGGTAACAAGGTGACAGAGGAGCTTTGCGTTTTAAAAAAAACCAACAGAACCCATCTGGCCAGAAAAGTTGAGAGTTTGAGTTTTGAGTATAGAAAGCTGAAGGTTTATAACCAAGGACAATCTCAGCGAAGCCAATTGGGACCACAAGCGGACGCTTGCGGGAGTAGTGGAGTTGGGAGGTTGATGAGAACCACAAGCGGACGCTTGCGGGAGTGGTGGGCTATCGGATGCGGCAGCGGGGGAGAGAATAATAAAGAAACACACCACACGATACAATCGTGCGGCAGCGGGGGAGACCACAACCGGACGCTTGCGGTATGTAAAGTAGAAAACAAATTAATGAACAGTTAAAAACACATTTTATTAAGATGAAAAAGTATTTTCTTTTACTATTAAGTACAGTGATCCTTGCAGCAGGATGCGGGGAAAAGAAAGAAGCGCCTAAGCAGGAGCAGGAAGAGACTGTGGTAAGTACAACACGGACGCTTGAAATCACCTATACCCCGGCGTTACAGTATAGCGGGACAATCAAGGCAGGCCGGGAGGCCAACCTGGGGGCTGCTATCCCGGGCAGGGTGGAAAAGGAGTATTTCAATGAGGGGAGCAGGGTGCAGAAAGGCGAACTCCTGGTACAGTTGTCAGGCGAGCTGCTTACCCAGGCTGAAGCCGAATTTACAGCGGTAAAGAAAGATTATGAGCGGGTATCCAGGCTCCGTCAAAAGGGCAGCATCAGTGAGCAGGATTACGACCATGTAAAGGCCAAATATGAGGCCACACTGGCAAAGGTCCGGATGATGCGCAAGAACACACAGATTACCGCACCATTTGACGGCACCATCGTTGAATACCTGGTACAGGAAGGGGAGAATTTCTTTTTCTCACCCGGGATGGAGCCGGGCTATTCTCATTCATCAGGTATCGTTAGGCTGATGCAGCTCAACCCGGTGAAGATTGAGGCAGAGATCAACGAGAAAGACCTGCCGGCCATCCATCGCGGGACAACCGTGCAGGTCTCCACCGATGCTTTTCCGGATACTGTTTTTACTGGCATCATCAATCAGGTACGACCGGTACTCTCCACACTTTCACACACAGCAACGGTTGAAATCTCATTGCACAATGCGGAACGTATGTTGCGACCCGGTATGTTTGCTTCTGTAAAGGTGCAGCTGCCGGCAACCAAAGGGGTGGTTGTACCGCTGAGTGCTGTTTACCGCCTGCCTGGTACCGGCAACGATTATATCTATACTGTCAGGGATAATATTACCCGTCGTATCCCGGTAAAGCGGGTTACCACGCTGGATGATAAAGTAGTGATTACCGGTATTGATGCAGGTATGGAGATCATCCTGGCAGGCAAGAACAAGGTGAGTGAAGGCACACAGGTAGTCATCAGAAACGGGAAGGAGGAATAGACATGAAGTTACCAGAGATGGCCGTTAAAAGACCGGTTGCCACTTCCATGTTCTTTCTAGCAGTAGTGTTACTTGGTCTGGTTTCACTTAAATTACTTCCGCTCGACATTATGCCGGATATGGAGCTGCCGAGCCTGACTGTGATAACCGTGTATCCGGGTGCCTCGGCCGAAGAAGTGGAACAGCAGGTATCCAAAGAGCTGGAGCGGGTACTGGCCGGCACCGAGCATCTGAAAGAGATCCGTTCTTCCTCAAAAGAGAATGTCTCTTTTGTATCCATGCAGTTTGCCTGGGGGACAGACATTACCACGGCAGCCAACAATGCCCGCGATCTGATCGAGCTGGTTAAGAGCAAGCTCCCGGAAGAAGCCCGGGCACCTATCATCTACAAAGTGAACTCAGCCATGATGCCGGTATTGATCTATGGCATCACAGCCAAAGAGAATTACCCGGGTATCGAGAAGATCATTGAAGATGAGATTGCCGGTCCGGTGCGTAAGGTTGACGGGGTGGGTACTGTTTTGTATCTCAGTCAGCCCGAGCGTGAGATCAGTGTACAGGTTGATCCGCAGAAGCTGCAGGCCTACCATATGTCCATCCAACAAATATCAACGATCCTGAAGGCAGAGAATGTGAACATACCTGGGGGAAACATCAAGCCTGGCATCAGTGATTTTGCAGTACGCATACCGGGTGAGTTTGGCAGTGTGAAAGAGATCGGGGAGGTAGCCCTGAGCAGTTTAAACGGGAAGGTGATCCGGTTAAAAGATGTGGCAACCGTCAACGACGGGTTTGCACAGAAAGAAGAGTTTGCCCGTACGAAGAACGGACTGGGTGTCGCTTTTATGGTACAGAAGCAGTCGGGCGTGAATACCCTGGATGTGATACGCGGCGTGCGGGCAAAGATGGAGAAGATCCGCCAACAGGTACCCGCTGATGTGGATATCTTCGAGATACTGTCTACCGATGAGGTCATCACACAGTCAATCGGGAACCTTACCTCTTCCCTTTGGTGGGCGTTGCTCTTCGTAACTCTGGTGGTGCTTGCTTTTTTGCGTGAATGGAAATCGAGCTTTATCATTGTGGTCACCATCCCGGTATCCCTGATCGTAGCCTTTATCACGATGTTTATCATCGGCTACACCATCAATATCTTTTCACTGATGGCCCTGGTGATTGCCATAGGCATGGTGGTGGACAATGCCATTGTGGTACTGGAGAATATCACTCAACATATTGAGCAGGGAGAGAAGCCTCTGAAGGCTGCCGTCCGCGGGACCAGCGAGATGGGCATGGCCATTTCGGCTTCTACGGCCACTACACTGGTGGTGTTTATCCCGATGATCTTCATGGGCGGTGTGGTTGGAATCATGTTCAAACAGCTGGCGGTACTAACGGCTACCACGATCATCGCCTCGCTGATCACCGCGCTTACGCTGACGCCGATGATGTCGTCGCTGCTGCTGAAGGAGAAGACAGACAAAACAAACCGGCATGGCCGCTTTTTCCGCTGGAGCGAGCAACAGTTTGTAAGGCTGGAAGGTGGCTATAAGAAGCTGCTGGGCTGGGCGATCCACAACAAGGCACTGGTGCTGGTGGTGGCAGTGCTGCTCTTCCTCTTTTCCCTCTATACCGGCAAGCAGATGGGTACCGATTACATACCTGAGTTTGATGCCGGTGATGTAGCAGTGGTGATTGAGACCGAGGTAGGTACGAGTGCAGCTGAGACTGACAGGGTTGCCCAGCAGGTAATGCAGATCTTCCGGGAAGAAGTGCCGGAGATGGTACCGGGTTCGCTGGCCTCGGTGGCCGGACAAACCAAAGACGGAACGCTTACCACGGTAGGTTTCTCAGAAGGAAAAAACGTGGCTACTATCTTGTGTCACCTGGTGTTGCCTGATAAACGGGAGCGGAGTGCCAAAGAGATCGGAGAGGTGCTTCGTAAACGGATCGCAAAGATCCCGGAGATCGGGAAGTTCCATGTCACAGCAGGCAGCGTGTTGTCGGCTGCATTGCTGGGAAACAAGAAACCCATTGAGGTGAACATCTCTGGCAGTGACCTGGATGAGCTGAATATGCTGGCCGGTACACTGAAGAAAAAGTTTGAAGCCACCCCCGGTTTTACGGATATATCAACTACTGCAGATGATGGTAAGCTTGAAATACAAATAAATATTGACCGACAGAAAGCCGCGGCGATGGGATTGAATACCGCCATGGTCGGAATGCAGATACGGCAGAGTTTGTACGGTGCTGCATCAGGCACCTATACCGAGAAAGGCGATGATTATAACATCACAGTAAGATATGCACCGGAATACCGCAACCGTATTGAGCAGTTGAAGAACATCACCGTGACCAATCTGCTGGGCCGGCAGGTACCCCTGCATGCTTTTGCCAGCATCAATGAAGGAATTGGATCGCTGGTAATCAGGAGAGAGGCACAACAACGGGTAGTAACAGTGAAGGCTGACCTTGCCGGAATTTCGCTGGGCGAAGGAACGGAAAAAGCACGTAAGATGATTGCCGGACTGGATGTGCCGGCTGGGGTAGAGACCAGTCTGGGCGGACAGGTCAAATCGCAGGACGAGTCCTTCAACTCGTTGTATCTGATCCTGGTACTCGGAATTTTACTGGTTTACATGGTGATGGCAGCACAGTTTGAATCGTTCAAATATCCATTTGTGGTAATGTTTGCGGTACCACTGGCTGTCATTGGTATTATATGGGCATTTAAGGTCACCGGCCTTACCCTCAGTGTAACTACGTTTATTGGTGTGATCATGCTGATGGGAATTGTGGTGAACAACGGGATCGTGCTGGTAGATTATACCAATCAGCTGCGGGGTCGTGGCTATACGCTGCAGGATGCTGTGATGGAAGCCGGCCGGTCGAGGATGCGTCCGGTACTAATGACCACTTTCACCACGATCCTGGGTATGTTGCCGATGGCGCTAAGCACCGGTATGGGCCGTGAGATGTACAGTCCGCTGGGCATCACGATCATTGGCGGGTTGCTCGTCTCAATGCTGATCACGCTGGTAGTGGTACCGGTGATTTATGCGAGTATGTCGGGAGGAGGTGATAAGGTAACGAGGTAACAGGGTGACAAGGTAACAGAGGAGCTATGTGTTTTAAAAATTCAACTCACGAAAACCTTCCAGCCTGGAAGGTTAAGAGTTTGAGTTTGAGTTTGAGTTTTGAGTAGAGAAAGCTGCAGGTTTATAACAGGCTTTGCTATTCATCCGGATATTATGTATCGCAGTATCCGGGGTTACTAATTAGCTATAAAGTTACCGTACTACCAGCGCCGTTAGGTGCGAAACATTGGTAGCCCCCTTCTGCGGTAAAATGACCTTCAGAAGGCAGGCGGGTGCAAGCCCGGGGAATATGAATCGCCCCCCTTCTTTCCGCCGCACCCGGGAGGTTAATATTGAAAACGGAAGTTGATTGCGGCGGATGGAAACGGAATTATAAAGAGGCTGTAGAGGCTGTAGAGGTTGTAGAGGAGGTAGAAGCTATAGAGGTTATAGAGGTGACGGTCACCGGGAGGTTGGTGTAAAGATTCCGGGATTTTAATGAATTTTATTTGTACCGCACAGCCCACCAGCCTGAAGGGCTGGAATAACAAAGCCCGGGGTAACGCCCCATAGCCGTCAGGCTAAAATATGGAAAACACTAAATTATAGTCAGTTGTGGCAATAAAAAGTGAGATATAATTTTCTCTTAGAAAGAAGGGGGTATCCTTTCTCAACACGTAAATGTTTTTTCAGACAGAACCCGGAAAATTTTTTCTTTTGAAAATCTTCAAAAGACGGCCGGAAAAACCGGTTTCTATAAGAGAAAAGGTAAATTAACACCTGAAAAGTTCTTTGATTTGTTACTTTATTGTTCCTCCATTTCAAAACCTGTGAGTTTAGAATATTGCGTTTCCAGGCTTTCTATAGAGCATGATGTGACCAGTACTAAACAATCATTGGATGGAAGGTTTAATGAGGGTGCTGTAGCTTTTGTAAAGGACGTACTACGCCAGGCACTAGAGTTAGAATTGGGGCATATTCTTGTTAAAAATTTGTTTAAACAGTTCAATTATGTCCGTATAAAGGACTCTACAAAATTTAATGTTGACAATAGATTAGAAAAATATTTTAAAGGAAGTGGAGGAAATGGTACAAGAAAAGCTTGTGTTTGTATCCAATACGAATATGATATAAAAACCGGTAAGATATTGGATTTGTCCATTACACCGGGAATTATCAATGATGCAGCTAATGCTAAAGAAACCCAATTCACTATAAATAAAGACGACTTGGTCATAAGGGATTTGGGTTATTATAATTTGGAGGTGCTAACTTCATTTAATACTAAGCGGGCATATTTTGTTAGTCGTTTGAATATGTCTACTATCATATTTAACCCTAAAAGCGAACAACAAATATCGTTTGAAGATTTATATCAGGAGATGGTAGACAAAGAATGTCCTACTATTGAAATGGACGTTTTGGTCAGCAAGAGCAAGAAGAAAAGGTACCGTTTAGTAGTCACCATACTCCCAGAAGAAGAATATCAAAAAAGAATAAGAAAAGTTAACAAGAAGAATAAGGAAAGTGGACACACCACAAGTAAAGATTACAAGGCAAGGGCACGCTTTAACATGTTTATAACAAACGTTTCAAGTAAAATAATATCCATGCAGGAACTACTGCTATTGTACAGGATAAGATGGCAAATTGAATTAACATTCAAGACATGGAAATCAGTGTGTGGAATAGATAAACTGCAACCGATGAAGTATTGCCGGTTCATTTGTCTGCTAATGACAAGGTTGATATTAATCGTGTTAAGATTAAAACTGTTTTGGATGGTTCAAAGTCATGTTTTTAAGCAAAAAAAGAAATTCTTAAGTATGGACAAGTGCTTTAAGACTTTTCAGGAAACTTTTCAGTTATTGCGAGATATATTTAAATCAAGTAAAAAGGAATCCCGAAAAAATGTGAAAGAATACATTAAAATATTCAGTGAAAATCATTGGAAAGAAAAGCGGAAAAAAAGGGAAAATTATGAAAAAATAATAGATTTATTTGTTTGTAAAACAGATTATTATGACTATATTGATAATGAAAAAAGTAGGGTAGCATGAAGCTACCCAAAATGATGTAAAACTTAAAAGTTCATTGGCATGGTGAAAATACAAAATTCAAGCCCCATAGCAATGCGAGATGGGGTAAAAAAAGAATCATGCCTATATGTTGTTGTTTAACAGAGTTTTATGAACATAAGCCTGACGGCTATGGGGTAACGCCCCGGGTATCGTGGTACCCCCTCACATCCCGCTGCAACCGAAATTTTGATAATAGAACCGTATTGAAGGTAGGGAGGAACCCGACAGGTTTTTCTCCTGTCAGGTTTTTATGAATAATATTAATGATAACGATTTCATAGATTGAACCACGAGTCTGGAGACTCGCAATAGTGGGTATCAATCAGCGAAGCCACACGATACAATCGTGCGGCAGCGAGGGAAATAATTAAATTGAAAAACAATCACTTAAAAATTAAATAAAAATGAAAACCACAATAAAAAAATCAATCCTGTTTATACTTGCCGGCAGTTTGCTGGCGGGTTCACAAGCAGTAAACGGACAGGTGTGGCAATATGGAATACAAGCCGGGTTATCTGGTGCTGTACAATCAAAAACCGGTGACTTGTATAACAACGAAGACATACGGACCGGTTTTACAGCAGGAGTTTTTGTGTGTTATCAACTGCAAGACCGGATAGGGTTACAAACAGGACTGGATTACAGTCAGCTGGGTTTTTCCGGCAGGCAACCCGAAGGACCGTCTGCGTTCAGACTGGATGGCCAATATGATTACCTGGAACTCCCCATTTTGGTGCGTTACTCATTGCCCGTAAAAGGCAACACACGTTTTTTTGGTGTTGCCGGCTTGTATGGCGGGATGCTGGTCAGTTCGAACATAAAGAGTCATTATATGCAGGAGACAATGCGCGTTCCTGACTATTATTATGAAGATCCGGAAACCTTCTCAGCAGGGTATCAGGCTGGAGTTGGGTTCTCTTTTCCGGCCGCCATGCATCATCTGTCTCTGTGTGTGATGTACAAAGGCGGACTAACGAAGGTCTTTTCCTATGATCCGGACATAAGGAACAAGCAGTTGACGGTCACTATGGGATGGCCGTTTTAGAACGCCTCATGTGTAATGCCTGTTTTAAAACCGGAAGATAAATTTACGGGGGGGTGTTAACACAAAAATCCCGTGTCTGCAAAAAGACAAACACGGGATTACCCTAAGTAAACGAATTGTTTGGGTTTTAATCCAAAACAGTAAAAAGTCATATAACCTGAAAATCAGGTTCAGCCATAACGACTGTTAGTTTTTCAGCGTCTGATCCTTATTCAGGAGGATCGTATTGATCCTGTCTATAAACATTTGCTTTGTCTCTTCTTTGGTACGTGCAATGCCTGATGCCATGGTTGGTTTTCCTTCAACCGGGCAGAAAAGAAAAGTGGGAATACTCTGAATTCCAAAAACAGCAGCCAGTTCGCGTTCATTATCGGTATCAACCTTGTAAAAATTGACCTTTCCGGCATATTCTTTCGACAATTCTTCCAGAATAGGAGATGTCATCTTACAGGGTCCGCACCAGTCTGCATAGAAATCAACAATACAAGGCTTATCTCCTTTAAATTTCCATTCCTGAGGATTGGCTTCATAATCCATAATCTTTGCCAGAAAATCTGCCTTGGTAATATTATGAGTCCCGCCTTCTTCTTTTACCTGAGAAACCGCAGTACCTGTTTTAGTGCTTTTTTCCTGTCCCTCAGTATTGGTACAGGACTGAAAAGCAAATACGCTGATAAATAATAATACTAATGCACTCTTTGTCATAATTATCTACATTTAAATTGAATAAACAAATTTTAATTAAGCAGGTTTTTCTCAATCACCTTTTTAAGCTCTGCTGCAGGCCGCACACCCAGCCCTTTCCACCGCACATCTCCGGATTTAAAAAGAAAAAGAGCCGGAATGCTGTGTATGCCATATTTATTTGCAACAACAGGGTTCTTATCGATATTAACCTGTATGATCTTTACTTTATCTCCCAAATCGTCTTTTAATTGCCGGAGCACAGGTGGAACTGCACGACACGGTGCACACCAGTCCGCATAAAAATCGACCAGCACGGGAGTCTCACTTTTTATAATATTGTTAAAATTACTCATTACCTTTTTCTTTAAATATCTCTGTATTAATCTACACAACACTACAAACAACAATTAGCATGCCATCATGTAAATATATAGATTTATACATATTTAAAACGTAAATTTAGTTAAGAAGTTATGAACGAATGACAAAAAACTGTCATTTTAACATATTTTTAAGAAGAAATCAGAAAAATCTGCAAGGCTAAAAGTGAAGAAATGTTCAGACATGCTGCAATGAAAAAAGCCTTCCAAAGAATATTCAGAAGGCTTTTCAGGTACCCGGAGCGGGAATTGAACCCGCACGGCCGCAATGGCCACAGGATTTTAAGTCCTGCGTGTCTACCAATTCCACCATCCGGGCAGATGAGACACTTTTAATACAAATAAAAAATCCCGATATGTACCGGGATAGTAATAGAGCGGGAAACGGGACTCGGACCCGCGACCCCAACCTTGGCAAGGTTGTGCTCTACCAACTGAGCTATTCCCGCTTGTAAAAACTCTCTTTATTATAAGAACGCTTTTTTTTCGATCACCTTACCGGTAAATCGTGGTGCAAATTTATTTAAAATTTTGAATCTACAAAAAAAAAATTGTCCTTATCCTTATCTTTTGCTCTATTATCATTTTTCAGCACTGATATACAGTTTCTTTTTTACTATTGCAATCAGCAAAATTGACAGTCGTCCTCATTTAAGGCCGGTTATTCGCTTAATCTCGCTCAGTTTATTCAGTGCTTCCATCGGCGTAAGGTTGTTAATATCGAGATGCAGTATCTCATCCCGGATCTGTTTCAACACCGGATCATCCAGCTGGAAGATACTCATCTGGTACCCTTCCCTTTTGCCTGCAAGATCGGATACCGGTTTGGAAAGACTTTTATGGTTGGGTGATTTTTCCAGTTCAGCAAGTATATCATCAGCCCGGTTTACTACACTTTTCGGCATACCTGCCATCCTGGCCACATGAATTCCAAAACTATGTTCACTCCCTCCCCTTTTGAGCTTTCTGAGGAAGATCACCCTGTTGTCCAACTCCCGTATTGAAACATTAAAGTTTTTCACCCGTTCGAATGATGCCTCCATTTCATTGAGCTCGTGATAGTGAGTGGCAAACAAAGTCTTGGCACGGCCGTTTGGGTTTTCATGAATATACTCTACCATGGCCCACGCAATTGAAATACCATCATAAGTACTGGTTCCGCGTCCGATTTCATCCAGCAACACCAGACTTCGTTCCGAAAGATTATTCAGAATACTGGCCGCTTCTGTCATCTCCACCATGAAGGTCGACTCGCCAAGAGAAATATTATCCGAAGCACCTACCCTGGTAAAAATCTTATCAACATAACCAATTGAAGCTGCTTTTGCCGGAACATAGCTTCCGATTTGTGCCATCAGCACGATCAGGGCTGTCTGTCGCAGCAGGGCACTTTTACCCGACATATTCGGACCGGTAATGATCATGATTTGCTGCTTACTATTGTCCAGGTAAACATCATTGGCAACATATTCTTCATCCACCGGCAGTTGTTGTTCTATTACAGGATGCCTGCCCTGCTTAATATCTAACACATGCGAGTCATTCAGTTCCGCCCGGCAGTAATGATTGAGCCGGGCTGTAACGGCAAAGGACCACAGGCAATCCAGCCGGGCCAGCAAAGATGCATTCAGTTGTATTGCCGGAATATAATCAAGGACACTGGTTACAAGTTCAGTGAACAACCTGGTTTCCAAATCCAGGATCTTCTCTTCAGCTCCCAGGATTTTAGCTTCATACTCTTTGAGTTCTTCTGTGATATATCGCTCTGCGTTTACCAGTGTTTGTTTCCTGATCCATCCGGAAGGCACTTTATTTTTGTGACTGTTGCGCACTTCAATATAGTAACCAAATACGTTATTAAAAGCCACTTTGAGTGATGGTATTCCGGTGTTTTTGATTTCTCTTTCCTGCATTTTCACCAGGAAATCTTTCCCGGAATGCAGCATCTCCCTCAATTCGTCAAGCTCATCAGAAACCCCTGAAGCGATAACATTACCTTTGTTAATGGAAGTTGGCGGGTCAGGTTGAATCATTCGTCCGATCCGGTCACGAATACTCTGACAATTATTAAGCTGTTCACCGATTTGCTTAAGAGACATCACTTGTGAAGCTTCACAAGCTTCTTTTACCGGTTCGATGGCACTAAGTGCTGTTTTAAGCTGCATAAGCTCTCTGGGGTTAATGCGGGAAACAGCTACCTTCGAAACAATACGCTCCAGATCTCCAACCAGTTTTAACTGTTCTTCAACCAACGAAGAAAATTGGTCATTATCCAGGTAATATTGAACAATATTGTAACGGTCGTTAATCGGCTGAATATTTTTTAGCGGGAGTGCAATCCAGCGTTTAAGCAACCGGCTTCCCATGGGCGAGATTGTCTGATCCAGCACATCAGCCAGCGTACGGGCCCCTTCATTAAGCGACCCGAACAATTCCAGATTTCTTATCGTAAATTTATCCAGCCATACATAATGATCCTCTTCAATTCTGGATAAGGTGGATATATGACCTGTTTGATGATGTTGTGTAATCTCCAGGTATTGTAAAACAGCGCCGGCAGCAGTAATCCCCAGCTCGAGATTATGTACGCCAAAGCCCTTCAGTGACTGGGTTTGAAAATGGGAAAGCAGCTTTTCCCTGGCAGTGTCAGTACTAAAAGCCCAGTCATCCAGTTTATAAGTATAAAATTTAACACCGAAATGCTCAAAAAACTGTTGTTGTTTACTTTTTTCAAAAAGCACTTCTTTGGGCTGAAAACTGTTTAGCAGCTTGTCAACATATTCAAAATTCCCTTCGGCAGTCAGAAATTCACCGGTTGAAATATCCAGGAAGGCCACCCCGGCAAGTTGTTTTTCAAGATGCACACAGGCAAGAAAATTATTTTCCTTATGTTCAAGCACATTATCGTTCAGAGAAACTCCCGGAGTTACCAGCTCTGTAATACCTCTTTTAACGATTTTTTTCGTCATTTTGGGATCTTCCAGCTGTTCACAGATTGCCACCCGCTGTCCGGCCCTTACGAGTTTGGGCAAATACGTATCCAGCGCATGATAAGGGAATCCGGCAAGCTCAACATAGGAAGCTGATCCGTTGGCCCTCCGGGTAAGTGTAATACCCAGTATGTCAGAAGCCTTTATGGCGTCCTCTCCGAATGTTTCATAAAAATCTCCTACCCTGAACAACATGATCGCATCAGGATGCTTTGCCTTCATCTTGTTGTATTGCTTCATCAAAGGCGTCTCAGCATATTTCTCGGTACTGCCCAAATAAGTATATTTTTAATGAATGTAAAATTTTATCCTGAAATTTTAACAAATTTAAGGGAATCCTTTAGATAATAAAACCCAAATACTGATAAATAAACTGCACGCAATCGCACAGAAACTGTTTTAAAATTAAACACCTTTTGAAAGAAGGCAAATGCACTCCGTGTATCTATAACTCTCTTTGTGTGTCCTTTATGATTTTTGGCACAATTACTGTTAATCTGATAACGCAGTTCTTTCATAAGAACAGGTTTTTTAATAAATAGATAACAACAAAAAACCCCGGCTTTCGCAGAGCCGGGGCAATTGGGGTAAATTCTACATCTTCTAAGGAGTTTCAAAATGAGCAGAATGATGAAGAATTATTGTGTCCAAATATAATAAATTTCGGGAATATATTCAAGGTTTATAAATAGTTTAACAATCGTAATCAACACCCTCCTGAATTCCCGGTCACACAATAGTTTTTCAACAAATTCCTGAAAGACGAACCAGAAGTCTGAAGATGCAGTAATAGCAGGTTACGGATAATTCAAACCACTTCAATCCGTGCCTGCTTTTCCCAATTTATTTTATGTAGAAATAACTGAAAGGGAGCAGTCCGGATAAAGGCTGATCTCATTTTTAATTACTAACGCTAAAATAAATTTTATGAAAAAAATCAGACTTTTAGCCTTGTTTCTGGCACTATTCAGTGTCCCTTTTTTAAAGGCACAAAACAGGCAAATCACAGGAACAGTATCCTCTGCAGAAGATGGCAGTACTTTTCCTGGAGTTACCGTAAGTGTAAAAGGAACAACCACAGGCACAATCACAGATCTGGAAGGAAATTACAAAATCAGCGTGCCTTCTGATGCCGGCGTACTGGTGTTTTCCTATGTAGGTATGCAAGCACAGGAGGTTGAGATCGGAAACCAGACGAAAATAGATGTTTCTCTGAAACCTGACCTTGTTGGCCTTGATGAAGTTGTTGTAACTGCAATCGGTATCAGTCGCCAGAAAAAAACCCTGGGTTATTCTGTATCAGAGGTTGAGAGTGATGAGATTACCAAAGCCAGGGAAACAAACTTTCTCAACTCACTCTCGGGCAAAGTATCGGGTCTTCGTGTTTCTCAGCAATCAGGTACTGTAGGAGGATCATCAAAGATCATGATCCGGGGGGCAAACTCACTGGGGGGCGACAACCAACCTCTCTTTGTTGTTGACGGAGTACCTATCAGCAATAATTTTTACGATCCTGATGTAACAGAGGGCGGTGTTGATAACGGAAACCGGGCTGGTGATATCAACCCCGATGACATCCAGTCGATAAGCGTACTTAAGGGTGCCTCTGCTGCTGCATTGTATGGTGCAAGAGCAAAAAACGGAGCCATCATTATTACCACTAAAAGGGGAAATAAGAGAACTGAAGGAGTAAAGGTGGAACTGAATGCTTCCTATCGTTTTGACAATCCTTTAAAATTACCCGACTTCCAGAATGAATATGCACAGGGAAGTTATGGTAAATATGATATTAAAAACCTGAATGGCTGGGGACCAAAAATAAGTGAGGTACAGGATCAGCAATTTGAAGATTTCAAAGGAGACATGGTTACCCTTCAGGCTTATCCGGATAATGTAAAGAACTTTTTCCAGACAGGAGTTACAGCCATTAATTCCGTATCAGTCTCAGGGGGAAATGCATCGAATGACTACCGACTCGGGTATACCAACAGCAATCTGCAGGGGATCATTCCCGGATCTGAATACATAAAAAATAATGTTTCACTGAATGCAGGCCGTGAATTTAACGATAAACTATCTGTAAGAGCATCCGTGCTTTATATCAACTCAAATTCATCCGGCCGCCCGGCACAGGGAAGCAATGACCCCAACATCCTGGTAGATAAAATCTTTGGTATGCCCCGGACAGTGAGCAATTCGGATCTGAAAAACAACTGGATTGATGAAAACGGTAAACAAATATCCATGGATGGTGACAAAACTGTAAACAATCCATACTGGATTATCAATAAGAACAAATATACCACCAATCTGGAAAGAGTAATCAGCTCTACAAGTCTGGTATACAGTCCCCTTCCATGGCTGAAAATTACCGAACGGGCAGGACTCGACTTTTTTAATGAAGACCGGCGCAAACTTTACACAAAGGGAACACTGGGAGAACTAAACGGTAAGTTTGTTACCTGGAATCTTTACAACAGAATTCTGAATAACGATCTTATAGCAACCATCAATA
This sequence comes from uncultured Bacteroidales bacterium, assembly GCA_963783315.1. GTDB lineage: Bacteria > Bacteroidota > Bacteroidia > Bacteroidales > DASQZP01 > DASQZP01. The sequence goes on along the minus strand of CAWAMZ010000032.1, from coordinate 116,905 downwards.
CAGAGATCACAAAGGATCTGAAACTTGACCTGCTGGTCGGACATAACCTATACCAAACCGAATGGAGCCGGCAAACAGTAACTGCTACCGATTTAACCATACCGGAACTGTACACCTATTCGAATGCAAAATCGGCCAAACCGGAGAATTTCTATTCCATTAAAAGGCTGACCGGCCTGTATGGAGACCTGACTTTAAACTACAAAGAATTTTTGTTTGTAAGTCTGACAGGACGAAATGACTGGAGTTCAACCCTTCCGGTTGCCAACCATTCCTATTTCTATCCTTCAGTAAGTACCAGCTTTATCTTCACTGAACTGATGCCGAAAAACAACTTACTGAATTATGGGAAATTGCGCGTAAACTGGGCCAATGTGGGTAGTGATGAAGAACCCTATCAGCTCGACTTTCAATACAGGGCAGCAACAGACTATTATGTACAGTTTTCCCTCAATGGCGATTTTCCCCATGGCAATATAGTAGGGGTTACTGGGCCCAGGATTTATCCGCTTCAAGACCTGAAACCACAAAACCAGAATTCTTTTGAAGCAGGAGCAGATCTTCGTTTCTTTACCGGAAGAATCGGATTTGATTTTACGTACTATAATATAAAAACAACACAGCAGATCGTTCAAATTGCTGTACCGCTCTCCACCGGATACTTCAATAAAAACCTCAACGTAGGAGAAGTTAGTAACAAGGGATTTGAATTTGACCTCAGCGTCAAACTTTTCCACAACCCCAATGGATTTAACTGGGAAACCATGGTCAATTTCAACACCAACAAGCAGATTGTCAACAAACTGGCACCTGGACTTGATACCTACATGCTAACCAGCGGCTGGAGCGGTCTGCAAATTAAAGCCCAGGAAGGAGATGCCTTCGGCCTCTACGGCAGCGGGTGGAAACGCAATGAAAACGGTGAGTTTGTAATCAACGCCAATACAGGTCTGCGTGAAATTACCCCCGATCAGCGTTTTGGTAATATCTTCCCTGACTGGACAATGGGTGTTAATAATATGCTTTCCTATAAGGGCCTTCAGTTGAGCTTCCTTATTGATATCCGACAGGGAGGTGTCTTCTATTCCGGTACCGTATCTGATTTGCGTACGCTGGGATTAACCGCCGAAACACTTGAAAACCGGGGACAGGTATTTATTGACAAGGGCGTAAATGAACTGTCCGATGGTTCTTATGTCCCCAATACAACCCCTGTGCAAAGCATGCAGAATTTCTGGGGCAATTACGCTTCCACTTCAAATACCGAAGGAAATGTGTTTGATGCTTCTTACGTAAAACTGCGTGAAGTGAAATTTGCTTACAGCCTCCCTTCCAAATGGCTTGGAAATACTTTCTTCAATTCAATTGCACTCGGTGTGGAAGGCAGAAATATCTGGATCATCAATGATCACGTGCCACATGTTGATCCTGAAATGAACTTCTTTGGGCCGAATGAAGTAGGTGAAGGAGTAGAATTCAGTTCAATTCCTTCCACGAGAAGTTTTGGATTTAATGTAAATCTTACTTTTTAATTAACAAAACACGAATATTATGAAAAAAATACTCATCATATTAACAGGATTTTTGCTGTTAACCTCATGTGAAAAGTGGCTGGACGTAAATAATAATCCTAATTCAGCTACCGAAGTCAAGCCTGATAATCTGTTCGGATATGCTGTAGTAGCCTGGTCCGGAAATCGTTGTGGTGGTGACAGTTATTTACCGATCGGTTTTAGCGCGCAAACACTGGCAACGGGAGGAAGCTACGGCTGGGGATATGCTGAAGACCGTTATGACCTCAGTACTTTCTCTTTAGGAAACACCTGGAAATTATATTATTCAACGGCTGCAAACAACCTTCGGCTGGCCATTAAAATCGCAAAGGAAACGGATCCGGTAAGCGAAAATATCATTGCCCAGTGTAATATCATTAATGCCTTTCTAGCCTATGAAAGCACTATGATCTATGGGGATGAACCTTTTAGTGAAGCATGGGATGAGGAAATTAATGCTCCTGCCTTTGATCCTCAGAAAGATGTACTCGAGGGGGCCCTGCAACTCATCGACAAGGCACTGGCTCAAATCAATCAGGATGATCCTATTCGCATTACTGACTCCGATCCATTCTACAACGGAGATATGAGTAAATGGATCAAAGTAGCCAGGTCTCTAAAATTCCGTATCCTCATGACCATGATAGACAAAATGCCTGAAAAAGCAGCAGATATCAAAAAACTGGTTGAAGAAGGCAACATGATTTCTTCTGCAGATGATAATTTCCTGTTTCCCTGGCTGAATGAACCCAACAAAGGAAACCCGAAATTCAAATTGTTTGATAAATATTCTTCAGGACAAAACCTGTGGATCTTTGCCAATAAAAACGTTTTCGATTATATGAGTCCGGTGAACGATCCCCGTATTCCCAGATATTTTGATCCGGGTCCTGAGGCTGCTCCGGACGAATATAAAGCAGTAGAAACGGCAACCGAAGCTGATGGAACATTTTCACTAATCAGTGACTACCTGAACAGACAGGATGCTCCTGATGTGATTTTCAGTTACCAGGAACAATTATTCTTTGAGGCTGAAGTGTATGCTCGTGGAATTGGCGTAAATAAAGATATGGTAAAAGCCAGTGAACTTTATAAGCAAGCGGTTGAAGAAGCCTGTCTGTTTTATGAGGTAGGTCCTGCTGATGCTGTAGCTTTTGCTGCCTCACTTGACGATCTGACCACCCTTTCTGACCAGGAAGCGATAGATGCTATTCACCTGCAGCAATGGGTTGACCTGATGGATCGTCCTCTTGAGGCATGGATACAATGGAGAAGATCTGGCACAGAAGGAAAAGAAATCCCTGTTCTGAAAGTACCCGACGGAGCGCCAGCCGGTGGACTTATTCGCAGATGGACTTATCCGGCAGACGAATTAACAGCTAATCCCAATGCTCCGGATAATCTCCCAAAAATATATGAAAAAATGTGGTTCGATCTGTAAATCAATACAAACCTGTCCGGAGAAAATCCGGACAGGAAATTAATTCAGATGGTTTCGTGATACTGCCACAAAAATCTTTTACAACTAAAATAATAAACAAATGAAAAAAATAGTAATATTATTCTCTATAATACTCGGATTATATTCCTGTGAATATTATGATGGTGATTCTTATGATTTCTCCGATACATATCCGGCTTATGTTGAGCTTTCGGATACTTCATTACAAAATATACCTGAAGGAGGATCGGTTAAAGTAACTTTTCCGATGAGGGAAGTAGTTTATCAACCTTTTGATGTAACCTGGGAAATTACAGGTGATTTTGCAGCAACAGGCACCATTAAAGTCCCCAAAGGAGTATCTAATTATACCACTTCTATTGCAATCCCAGAGGGAGTTGTCAGTGATGGTTCACTTGATGCCCGGTTTAAATTAACAGGAACTTCCGAAGGAGTTGCCCTGGGAAGGATCGATGACACTAATCTGGCTTTTGATATTGTCATTAACAAGTTTGTCGCCTATAATGCCGCTGACTATACCGGTACTTTTAACTGTAATGAGCCGGGTTATGGTGACTATCCTGTAAACCTTTCTGTTGATTCTGAGGATAGCCAAAAGATCTGGAATGATAATTTCTGGGATGCAGGCGCTTCCATTTATTATGAATTCAGCGGAGATTTTGATCAGATTATTACAATGCCGGAACAGGAATTCACTTCTGGTGAGTTATATACAGTTTCCGGAAATGGTAAATACGATGGTATAACAAAGACCTTTTTTGTTGATTATGTTGTTACCGATGCAAACGGACAGGTGGTTGATGAAAACACCCATACTTTTACCAGACAAAACTAAGGTTTAGCTAATCTGTAAAGGCCATTCTGTAGAAGGAATGGCCTTTTTTGTGCCTGCAGGTAAAATTGTCTGTACCAAAACAGTCCCCTGAAAAGAAAATTTCCCGGAAAGCAAACACTTTTCCGGGAAATTTTGGTTGGTTACCTTTCTAACTTATTTTAGGGGTTTTTAAAATATCTTAGTCCGCCAGTAATTTGAAAGCAGCCTCTTGAAGTTCACTACTGTTTGTGCCTGCAAATACTTCAAACATTCCCGGTTCCACTGTTCTGTGAAGGTTGCCATCCAGGAAGGTCAAATCAGCAGGGTGGATAACAAAGGTTACTTCCTTTTTTTCTCCTGGCTGCAACATAATCTTATTGAAGCCTTTGAGCTCTTTTACAGGGCGTGTGACACTGGCTACCACATCGTGTGTATAAAGCTGCACCACTTCTTCCCCGGTATATTTCCCTGTATTGGTAACAGTGACACTTACCAGCAGGCTATCGTGCATAGAGATGCTGTCCTTATTAAGTTTAAGCGGGGAATAACTGAAGGAAGTGTAACTTAATCCATAGCCAAAAGGATATAATGGTTTATTGGGAACATCCAGGTATTTGCTGGTATATTTGTTATCAGCATCAAAAGGGCGACCGGTATTCTTGTGATTATAATAAATTGGTATCTGGCCGGTGTTCCGGGGAAATGTCATGGTTAGTTTTCCGGAAGGATTATAATCTCCGGTCAGCACATTGGCGATTGCATCACCTGCCCTGGTTCCCAGGTGCCAGGTATTGAGTATGGCAGGAACATGTTCAGCCATCCAGGTAATCGTCAACGGGCGTCCCGCCATCACAAGTGCAATTACCGGTTTCCCGGTACTTACAACTGCCTCAACAAGATCCTGCTGGACTCCCGGAAGTCCGATTTCTGAGCGGCTGGCAGCCTCTCCGCTCTCCATGTAGTTCTCTCCTACAGCCATGATAACGATATCAGACTTTTGTGCCAGTTGAAGCGCTTTCTCAAAACCTTTTTTACTGTCTCCTGTGAAATCACACCCCGGAGCATATGATATTGTTGCATCCGGCATTTTATTGCGTAATCCCTGCAATACAGTTACTACTCTGGAGGCGTCTCCAGCCGCATGCCAGGTTCCCAGCATGTCAACCTGGTCATCACCCAGTGGTCCGATAACAGCAATTGACTTCACATTCTTTGATAAAGGAAGCAGTTTTTGGCCGTTGAAAGGCTCATTCCTCAACAATACCATCGACCTTTCCGCTGCATTAAGTGCATGTTCCATAATCTCATCAGAAAATATCACTTTCTTCTCACGGTCCTCGTTCAGATAACGATAAGGATCAGCAAACAAACCCAGTTCATACTTCAGTTTCAAAATGCGCCGCACTGACTGGTTAATCTGTTGTATACTTACCTCGCCCTCATCCAGCAACTGCTTGAGATAATCGAGATAAACACTGCCCTGCATATCCATATCCACACCGGCATTCAGGGCCAGTGCTCCAGCCTGCTTATTATTGGCAGCAACACCGTGGTTAACCATTTCATTGATGGCTGTATAATCAGTAACAACCACACCTTTAAATTTCCACTCATCCCTGAGGATGGTAGTGAGTAGAAACTTATTTCCGGTGGCGGGTATGGCATCATATTCATTGAAGGAGGTCATTACACTGGCCACTCCCGCATCAACAGCAGCCTTGTAAGGAGGCAGATAAACTTCTCGCAGCACTCTTTCAGACATATCCACTGTGTTATAATCCCGTCCTGCTTCAGGGGCACCATAAGCAGCAAAATGTTTGACACAGGCTGCCAATGTCAGCGGATCACTTAAATCATCACCCTGATAGCCATGTACTTTTGCTTTTGCGATCTGGGAACCCAGCCAGGTATCTTCGCCCGAGCCTTCTGCAACACGACCCCATCTTGGATCGCGGGTAATGTCAACCATTGGATTGAATGTCCAGTTTAATCCTGAAGCTGCCCCCTCTTCTGCAGAATAACGAGCAGATTCTTCCATAAGTTTCAAATCCCAGGAACAGGATTCTCCCAGTGGAATCGGGAAAATGGTTTTATGCCCATGGATAATATCATAACCAAACAATAACGGAATGTGCAACCGGGTTTCTTCAACCGCCAGCCGCTGCAATTCACGGTTGTATTTAACAGTGTGTGCATTGAAAATATTCCCACAGGCCCCGCTTTTTACCAGTGCCCTGTAGTTGTCATTAAGCACAGGACCGGTGACATCCCAGCCGCTGGTCAGCAGGTTCATCTGCCCGATCTTTTCATCGAGTGTCATCTCCGACAAGAGAGAATCAACAAACTGGTCTTCGCGGTTCGTCTGATCCGCAGCCGGGGTCTTACAGGCTGGTATCAAAACAACCAGTATCAGAAAAATCAGAGGAATTTGTCGCATCAATTTAGAATTATTTATATGTAAAACCAAGTTTATCAAGTCCCTGCTGTACTTCTTCATTTTTCATAAAAAGGTTCCAGAGCAGGGCGGTACGGTAATTTTCGATCATAACGGGGATGGGTCCCTGATCAATGGCCAGGTATTTTTCAGGAAACCAGTTATACTGACAACTGAAGGCGTCATAAAATCCATAGGGACCCATCAGCTTATCAGCAAGCGAATCATAAAGGAAGCGGGCAACCTGCATACATTCTTTAGGCGCATAAGGAAAAGAAGAGAGCGCAGCCGTTGGTGAAATTACACCCCTGTCATTGGATGGCTGGTGTGCAGTATATCCAACAGGAGGATCATCTGAAAACTGCATGTCTTCCAGTCGTCCGCTTTCCTTCAGCGATTCATAATCCTGGATGGAATAGCTGGCGGTAAGTCCCCAGCAATCCGGACCGTAACATTTGTAATGACCAGGGTTTTTTATACAGTATTCGCGGTCAATCAGCACCTGGTTCCGGTTCTCCTCCCAGTAACTGGCATATTGGTCTTTCAGATTACGCGGGTCGAGGCCCAGATAAGAATAATGCGCCCAGAAAAGCGGTCCGCCATATTCAGTTGACCCGTTGTGTCTCAAATTCAGTTTGTATCCATATTTGGAAGTAGGTTGCACGATAGCTCCGTCACGCGCCCAACCTTTGTGGTAGGCCTCTGCAGTGATCGGAAAAGAGGGAGAGGAAGCACCCAGTACGTAAGCTATCAGACATTCGTTATAGCCCTGAAGCGGAAAATTCATTTTCCAGCCATAATCAGGCGACCAGTGCCAGTAAAGTACAGACTCCCCGTCTTTCTGGTACCAGTTCCATTCCACTCCTCGCCATAATTTATCAATATCTGCAGCCAGTTGTTGTTCGGCTGCATTGCCATCTGTGAAATATTGCTTTACTGCAAGCAAACCCTGCACAAGGTAGGCCGTTTCTACAATATCACCTCCGTCGTCGTATTTGCTGAAGGGTTTTACCTTACCTGTTTCTCCGTAAAGCCAGTGGGGCCAGGCACCGTGAAAGCGATCAGCGGAAGCCAGAAACTTTACAATCCGCTGGTATCTATTCAGCCCTTCTTCACGGGTGATAAACCCGCGGTTGATGCCCACCAGAATTGCCATTAATCCAAATCCTGATCCACCAGTGGTTACCACATTTTTATCCTGTTGCGGATAATCATTATCCATGTGGATTCGCTCCCTGGCCATGCCAGAGACAGGTTCGGCCCCCTCCCAGAAATACTGGAAAGTGCGGTATTGGATCAGCGTTAGCAGGGAATCATTTGAAATGGATTGTGTTGTTGTATTTGTATTGTTACTATTGTTCCTGCCATTGGTGCACGACGTTAATAAAAGTCCTGTGGTCACCAGTAATATGTAGAGTATCTTGTCTTTCATGTCATCATGCTGTTAATAATTAAACCCGAGAGTATCCAATCCCTTTTGAATTTCAGGACAAGACATAAATAAATTCCAAAGCAGGGCTGTCCGGTGATTTTCGATCATACAAATGATCGGCCCCTGGTCTATAGCCAGGTATGAATCAGCCCACCATCCTTCAGTAGGATCAAAGGCATCATAAAATCCATAATCGCCCCACAAGCGGTCACCCAGGTAGTAATAAAAATGTTTAATGGCATCCATCGACTGTACAGGAGTATAAGCAATTGCTGATATTGCAGCAGTTGGACTTATTACCCCCAGATCATTGGTGGGTGAATGGGCATTGTAGCCCCATGGATTATCGCTGGCGGTGAGACCCCAGGAATCAGGTCCGTACCCAACATAATTATGTGGGTTATCCACACAATAAGCATGGTTGATCAGCGATTGGTTCACATTTTGCTTCCAGTAATCTGCAAACTGATCACTCAGGTTTCGCGGATCAAGCCCCAGAAAAGAATAATGTGTAAAAAAGAGGGGACCCCCGTAGGCTGGCCCCAGAGGCAGGGTGTAACCATAGTAGGTATCTCCGTTCACTATCGCTCCGTTTTTGGCATATCCCTTTGTATAGGCAGCTTCCGAAATAGAATGCGTTTTGGAAGAAGCAGCCACCACATAAGTGATCAGTGTTTCGTTATATCCTTGTATTTTCATATTCATGGCCCATCCATAATCGGGGGACCAATGCCAGTAGAGCACATCTTCACCACGTGTAAACCAGTTGTAGTCAACGCTGTCACAAAGCGCATTAATGCGGTCAATTAAATTCTTTTCCCCTGCATCAGTGGCATTAAGGTATTGCCGCATCGTCAGCAGGCCTTCCACCATATAAGATGTTTCCACAAGATCAGCCCCGTTGTCCTGCGTGCCGAAAGGGATGGTTTTGCCTGTGCTGCCATTCAGCCAGTGTGGCCAGGCACCGTGAAAACGGTCACAGGTTTCAAGAAAATTCAAAATTTTATCCAGCCGGGTAAGTCCCTGAATACGGGTAATAAATCCGCGATCCATCCCAACAATTAGTGCCATTACTCCAAAACCTGACCCCCCGGTGGTAACAATATCTCCGGAGGTATTTCTTTCGCGGGCCATACCGGAGGCAGGATGTGCCAAATCCCAGAAATAACGGAAAGTCTGTTTTTCAACCAGGGTAAGCAGTTCATCATCTGAAATTTCAGGATATTTGAGGGTAGAATCGATCGCGGTATAAAAAGAGGTTGAATACCCATCAAAAATAAATCCGTTTGCTGCAGTGAGGTTGCCTGAAACTGAAAAGTAATAATGAGTCAAACCTCTCAGTTCCGAATTATTACTTACAGTAATCGTTTTATGACCATCGGATAATGATACGTTCAGAGGTATATTCCCTGATAATGTAAACATGCCTGCAACGTTTACAGGATCAAGTGATTGTGAGAATGTAATTTCAAAATCAATTTTTTTTGTATTGATTTGCTGTAAAACTTTATTTGCTGTCAGTGCAATCCCGTTTAGCGTTATACTTTTAATTGCCATTGTCCCGTTAACCGTCGTAAACTGATAAGCGATTCCGGGAAAATCCTCTTGTCCAAAGCCTTTAAGATTTGAATCTATCCTGATAGTATAATCTGCCATATAATTCAAAGAATCAGCGGGTATAATTACAATGGTCTGATAATTATCCAGGTAATTGATCTCCGTCTGGACAGGCAGATTGTTCTCATCCAGTATAGAGATATTACTTTGCACAGAAGCTGTGTCAAGCATAGCAGAAAACTCTATAAAAATGTTTTTATTGACAGGAATATTTTCATTGGTCTTATCCGGATAAATTATTTTACTGCCAACCCTTACGCGCTGCAATTGTAGCAGAGAATTACTGGCTGGCCCGGGTTTTTCCGAATGCTTAGTACACCCTGAAAGAGTTACAATAAGACACAGAATTGCAAATCCGGTAAATGAAATAAATCTTCTCACAGCCAACAAATTAGAGTTCTGAATAAATCATAAATATTCCCCTTCCCGGTAATTGAGCTGCCGGTAAACTAAGTGTAATATAACCGGATGCAGACTGCATCCGGTTATTTGGAACATACTAATTATTAACCTGACTAAATCAGGGTTTACCAGAATTGTACATCAATTGGATTTCAGTTTCTGAAAGCACTTTATGATAGATACTTACATCATCCAGTAATCCTTTGAAATGGTTATTATCCGGATTTGAATAATCAGCCCATCCGTCACCTATGGTAGGATTGTTCTTGTCCTGAATAAATCCGAGTGCCAGAACATTATTCTGAGGATCACCATTGTATTTCAATCCTGTAACAGTCTGTTTTGGATCGCCATCAGGCCAAAGATTGAAGTCCTGTGCCTTCATCTTTTCACCATTGATATACATAGTTCCTACCTTGGTAGTACTGTTGTATACACAAACCACATTCGCCCATTTGGCAGCGAGCAATTCCTTTACACCACCAGAATTAGTCAGGTCTTTGCAGAAAGTCCAGCCCTGCCAGCCACCATTATCCTTCGTTTGTCCATTACCTGGGAACCACAGATCCTCAGAACCAGATGTCCCATCAGCAAATTCATACTGAGCAGCGAGTTTACATGATCCATAATCACCTGCAATTTCAAACTGAAAACCGTTCCAGCCTGCAAGCCCCATAACAAACTGGCCATGCTGGGTGGAGTCTGCCTTAACCCAAAACGAGAGGGAGAAGTCATTAGTATTCATCAACTGATCACCATTTGGTATTTCTATCAGGCTGGTATTACCGTTGAATTGGGCTGCCATTCCTGCAGCAGAATTGTGCGAAGTTGTATAGGTAATATCGATTACTCCATTAGAGATAGGATCATAATTACCCATCTGGTCGTTTGCATTATTTTCAAAATTAAAATAAGCAACCTGCCCTGAAGGAACAAATGTACCTTCAGTGGTAAATGAACGATCAAACGGCTCGATCATCTGTCCATTGACATCTTTTAACCCCGCTCCAAAAGATAGTTTATAAAGCGCACCGTTTCCAAGAGGATCACTCGGCATAATAGTCACTGTCTTCCCGTCTACAGTAATATCAACATTTATATTTGATTTATCATAATCCTGCACCAGGGTGATATTTGAACTGGTAGCGGTTGTTTCATCCACATTGTTGGAAAAAGTAGCGGTGATTGTTGGTGAAACCGGTACATTGCCAGGAGCAGTTGCTCCATTAAGGTCTATGTCGCCTGCTGTCATGGTCTGCAGCTTAAAAGCTGCCGGACTTGAATCTTTCTTGCAACCGGTCAGTGATATCGACAACAACATAGTTACAAGAAGTGTACTGAATATTAAACGATTCTTTTTCATAATTAATTAATTATTGGTTATACAATACTAAAAATGTTAATTATTGATAATTAGGATTTTGCTTTAATGTTCCCTGTGAAATATCGATCTCAGTCTGTGGAACAGGCATGAGTTCGTGTTTTCCCTGTACGAAGCCAAGCGGGCCCAGTACTTCAGGTGCTTTACCTGTTCTTACCAGGTCCCAGAAACGTTGCCCTTCCATGGCTAGCTCATATCTCCGTTCTTCAAGAATAGCATCACGAAGATCCGTTTTATTGGTGGTGGTAACATCAGGTAAAATGGAAGAATTCCCCTGTCTGGCCCGTTCTCTGACTTTATTAAGATAAATAAGAGCCTGATCAGGTTTATCATTTTCATTCAGGGCTTCGGCTGCCATCAGCAATACATCAGCATACCGAATCAGCCTGCGGTTATGTCCCCATTGAGTTACTGTGGTAGTTCCGGGAACCCAGACCTTGCGGTTATAACATTCAACCTCAATCAGGTTTCCCTGTGCATCTTTGGTTTCATCTGGTGTAGTTCCGTCGCCGAGAATCACAATTCCGTCAAGAGTATCTCCCAGATCGATAATAGTGCCTTTCAGTCTGGGATCGCCGTTTTCAAAAGAATATCTAAGATCAAGAGAAGGACGGTTAAATCCCCAGCCGCGGTTGGGTGTCCCTCTTACTCCCTGGGTATTGGCATACTGATCGCCTCCATTACCTGTGCCATCTACCTCCAGCGCTCCTACCTCAAAAACAGATTCTATTCCATTCTCTCCATTAACACTATTGGCATCGGTAAACACAGGCTCCAACCCATACTCATCGGAATTAATCACCTGCATGGCATATTTCTCTGCATTTGTATAATCATGTTCAAACAGGTACATTTTAGCCAGGTAAGCCCGGACAGCTCCTTTGGTAGCTCTTCCGATATCGGATGGTTCCTGTTCGCTCTTCTCCGGTAATTTGGGCAGGGCTGCCAGTAAATCCTTTTCAATTTGCTTATACACTTCCTCTTGCGTTGCTCTCTGAAGCTTAAGCGGAGGGGTAAGTGTGGTTACCAGCGGCACACCACCCCAGGCCCTGACAAGATCAAAATAATACAAGGCCCTCAGAAACCTGGCTTCGGCTACGTACCTGTTCCTTAAAACGGTATCCATTTGAACAGCCGGAACTTTCAGAATAACAACATTGGCTCTTTTAATTCCTTCATATAAGGTGTTCCACCAGCGATCAAGACCATCCTGCGAAGCATTAAAGGTGAAATTGTCATAGGGATTCAGATTGGCTCGCTGGTCATTGGGATTACTGCCCTTCAATGCATCATCTGACATAATATCCAGGATGGGATAGCCCCCTGAATTATAGAACCATTCACGCAAAGTAGTATAGGCCGCATTGGTTGCCTGCAACGCATCTGTGCTGTTGGCAGGGAAGAAATCCTGTGTCAGCTCATTCTGTAAATCTTTCTGCAGGAAACTTTCACATCCTGATAAAATCAGTATAAAAAGTATGCCTGCCAGATATGATATTTTTATATGTTTCATAACCTTAGAATGTTACGTTTAAACCAATTGAATAACTTGAAGTAACCGGGTATATACCATTATCAATTCCGCTGGACAGCACATCACCGCCAATCTCGGGAGTATATCCGGTAAATTTTGTTAAAGTGTAGATGTTATTTCCTTTTATATAAACCCTTAACTTACTGGCATACAGCTTATCTGAAATTCTGGCCGGCAGGGTATAACCCAGAGACAGGTTACGGAGCCGCATAAAGGAACCATCCTGAATGAATTTATCAGAAGGAGTATAGTTATATCCACCAAATGAGGGTCTTGGCTCGGTGTTACTTGTACCCGGACCGGTCCAGCGGTTCATAACATGTTGTTCAAAGTTGTAGGGATCAGGTCGCACGACTTCTTTCCCGTTAAATATTTTGTTTCCTGTTTGTCCCTGGATATCCAAAGAAAAATCGAAACCTTTATATTCCATGGTTACATTAAAACCAAAGATAAAAGTCGGAATTGGTGATCCGATATAGGTCCGGTCTTCTCCGGTGATTGCTCCGTCTTTATTTACATCAACGAATCGCAAATCCCCAACGCCGGCTTGTGAATCATGTGGGTATGCATCCAGCTCTGCCTGTGTCTGGAATATACCATCGGTCTTGTATCCATAGAATGCACCAATGGGTAACCCCTTCCGGCTTAAGGTAACTGGTATCCCATTCCCCAGGTAACCATCTATCAGTGTTGAATCAATACCACTGTTTCCCCCTACAGCCAGTACTTCATTATGCACTGTAGATCCTAATGCACCAATACTGTAACTAAATTCTCCGACCTTTTGCCTCCAGGTAAGGTTATATTCAACGCCACGGTTAAGTGCACTGGCAGCATTGAACCTGATCTTTCCTCCCTGCCCGATCCCTTTGTATCCTGGAACTGACAGCAGGATCAGTATATCTTCTGTTTTACGGTGATAGTAATCGAACTCACCTGTCAACCTGTTATTGAACAATCCGATTTCAAGACCGGCATCAGTTTGTGTTGTTGTTTCCCATTTTAAATCCGGGTTTCCTCCTGAACCATAGGTTGTAGCAGGATAGCCTGCCTGATTAATTCCGAAAACAGTTAGCAAGCCTGACTGGGCAATCGCGTAACGATCGGCATAAGGTATCTTTTCATTACCGATCTTACCCCAACTGGCTCTGAGCTTCAGATTAGATATCAGGCTAATGTCCTTCATGAAATCTTCCTTATATATATTCCAGCCGGCAGCAAAAGATGGGAAATTGGAATACCTGTTTCCTTTGGCAAATTTGCTTGATCCGTCCCGGCGGAAAGTCGCAGTAAAAAGGTATTTTCCACTGTAGGTATAGTTCGCCCGGAACAAATAGGAGATCATGGAATAATATTGTGAAGGATCAACATTATCATATAAAGAATTTAAGCTGTTTATTCCGGTAGCCGGATCTACTATATAAGAAGGTCGGATATACCAGAAATTCGGATCATCCCTGACAACATTTTGACCTGAAATTCCGGAGTTTGATGAAGTACTGTTTTGCATGGTATACCCTACAACGGCATTGATATAATGTTTGCCAACAGTCTTGTCAAGTGTAAGCGTATTTTCCCATAACCAGTTCAACTTATCGCCGGTACCCTTGAACAAATCACTAAACACATTTTGTTGCTGGGAAGCAGAGCCATCAGGATTATATACTGTGTATGCCGGCGTAAAATTTTCACTTTTGCTGTAAGAAGCATCGATACCAAAGCTTGATTTGGCTGTTAGCATATTGAGAAATGTCGCTTCTGCATACACATTACCCACGCCCCTGATCCCTTTATTGTAATTATTTGAATTAGCCAGGTCAGCCAGCGGGTTTCCCACGTTGTAAACTACTCCAAAGCTACCGTCATCATAATAGGGCTTTAGCACTGGTTGAGCCCTGTATGCCGCGTAGGTAACATTTGGTGCATTCCTTTGCTTGAAAGGTGCAACGGTTAAATTATTTCCGAGCTTTAAATGATCGGTTAGGTGATAAGTGTTGTTAAGCTTAACAGACAAACGCTTGTAACTGGATTTATTAATAATACCATCCTGATCATAATAACCCAGACTAAAATAATATTGTGTCTGTTTTGTAGAACCGGAAACCGAAAACTGGTGGTTTTGGACAGGAGCCACATTAAAGATCAAATTCTGCCAATCGGTATTGGGCAGAGCATCTACATTGTTATATGTACCGGTCCTGATCTCATTGGAAATAATGGCAAATTCTTTCCCGTTCAGCAGATCAATCTTATGGGAAATTTTCTGCAGGCCATACTCGCCGGAATAGGAGAAGGTCGTTTTCCCCTCACCCGCCTGTCCGCTTTTTGTGGTCACAATGATCACCCCATTGGCTCCGCGCGAACCATAGATAGCCGTGGCAGAAGCATCTTTCAATACTTCCATGGAGGCAATATCATTGGAATTAAGGAAGGAGATATCATCAAGGATGACACCATCCACTACATAAATAGGACTTGAATTATTAAATGTACCTACTCCCCTGATCCTCACAACCGGTGAAGCACCCGGAGCACCCGAAGTACTTGTTACCTGAACACCAGCAACTTTACCCTGCAAACTCTGCTCAGGGCTGCTGGATGTAATTTTGGTAAGATCAGTTCCTTTTACCGAGCTGACAGAACCGGTTAAATCGCTCTTCTTCACAGTACCATAACCAACCACGACAACCTCATCCAGCTTCGATACAGTTTCCTTCAATACTACGTTAATAACAGATTGACCGTTAACCGGAATTCTTTGGGTGGTATAGCCAATAAAACTAAAGACAAGAGTGTCGCTGGCCGGCACCTGAAGAGAATAATTACCGTCAAGATCTGTGATAGTCCCTTGTGTGGTGCCTTTTATGAGAATATTTGCTCCGGGAATACCACTTCCGCTTTCGTCCTTCACCGTTCCTGAAACCTTCATTTGCTGCGCTTTCAGTAAGGAGAAAGAACATAATAACAAAAATAAAGTAATTGTTTTTTTCATGAAGTGATGTTGTTTGGTTTAGTTTAGATCATAACAGAACAGAAATACATTTTTGCACCTAAAAGTGAATACTAAAGTTACACCCTGAATGACTGAATGTTCAACAATATCAGTGCACTTCTAACTCTCCATGTTTTAGAGTAGTAAAAAGCGAACTCACATTTACCTCTTCATTACGGCAATGAATTTTACATATTATTGACATTATGATTGTTAGATTGTAAATATTTTAACATTTTATACAACACATTCAGTGTGAAAACTCAGATTATTGAAGTCTGTTTGCAAATTTTTTCCTAATTTTTCATAAGATTAAATATCTATCATAAAAAATCAATAGTACCTTAACAGCAGTTTTTATCAATCACGATAATCTCATGACTCAAAAAAAAATAGCTTTTCTGATTGCTTTTCTGATTATCGAAAGTGTTTTTGAAGTCTTTGCTATAAACGTTCCACTTCCGGTGGTCCGCAATTTTAGCAAAAAGGTTTATGAAGCAGCCAATCAAAACTGGTCTGTTGCACAGGGAACCAATGGCTTTATCTATGTTGCCAATCATATTGGATTATTGGAGTATAACGGGAATAACTGGAAATTCTACCCATCTCCCAACGGGGCTGTAATGCGCTCAGTGGCAGTGGATGACAATGGAAATATCTTTACAGGCGGATACCGGGAATTTGGATACTGGTCAGAAAACATTTATGGAGACCTTGAATATACCTCGCTTTCAAACAAGATAAAGAACCAGTTGAACACAAATGAAGAATTCTGGGACATTATAATTAACAAAGAAAAAATCTATTTTAAATCATTCTCAGCAATCTATGTATACGATGGAAAATCGATCAGAAAAATAATAATTCATGGCTTTGGTAATTCAATCAGTAAAATAAAGAATGATATTTATGTAAGTATTTCCAACGAGGGAATCTTTAGACTTGAAAACGACTCTCTGATTCCCTGGCTAACCAACAGTTTCTTCACCGGCAAAACCATACTTGTCATGCTACCATGGAAAGCATCAGGCATGCTGATCGGTACTGAATCCAACGGAGCCTATTCCGTAGAAAACGGCAGCATATCCCCCTGGGCTGTGAAGACAAAGGATTTTTTCAGCAAGAACAAGATAAACAGGGGTATACAGATAAGTCATAATAATTATGTATTTGGTACTATTTTAAACGGGATCATCGGGCTGGATGCTGGTGGGAACGAATTATTCAGGCTGAACCTTGAAAACGGATTACAGAACAATACCATTCTGGGAATGAAGAGTGACCGCAATCATAATCTCTGGCTGGCCCAGGATGTTGGCATCTCCCTCGTAACTTTCAGAAATGATCCTTCCTATTTTAAATACACCCAGCAGGAATTGGGAGCTGTCTATGATGCTGCTGTCTTCGAGGGAAATCTTTACCTGGCCACTAATCAGGGACTGTATGTTAAACCATGGCCCGGTCCGCATCAGAAATTTTCACTTGTTACGGGAACACAGGGACAGGTATGGGACCTTAAAATAATAGATAATCAGTTGTTAATAGGAAACAACACTGGTACATTCAGAATTTTTCACAACAATATCCGCAAAATATCAGGTGAATCGGGAGGATTTTCTATCATCAGAAAAGAATATGGTGACGAGGCACTTATTCAATGTACCTATTCCAACCTGGTTATTTACAGGAAAAAAAACGGTTTGTGGGAATTATCCAATATTGTACAGAACCACAGCGATCTGCTCCGGTTCATTGAAGAAGATCCTTATGGAAATCTTTGGGCCAGCCATTTCTATCACGGGCTTTTCAGAATCCGGTTGAATAATAGTCTCGATTCGGTGATTTTTGTGAAAAACTATACTGCTGAAATCCCGGTAAAAGATCACACCATCAATGTATTTAAAGTTGAAAACCGCATTGTATTTACTTCCGGATTCACCTTATATACTTATGATGATATCAATGATACAATTACAGAGTATAAAGCCCTTTCTGAACCCCTGGGGCGTTTTGCAGCCGCTGACCAGATTATTACAGCACCAGACCATCATTACTGGCTGATTACGGACAGAGAAATAGGACTTTTCTCTATTTACGGAAATGAGGTAAAACTGATCAAATCGTTTCCCGCTGAACTTTTTAACAATGAACTGGTAAATGGCTTTGAGAACCTGTACCCGCTTAAAAATAATCAGGCAATCCTTTGTCTGGAAAATGGTTATGCGCTGCTGGATGCTAACATACATCCGGATAAATTTCCCATTATGCAGCAGCTACCTGTGGTAAGCCAGTTAACTTCATCAAACCTAAACGGAAATGAACACAAACTCCCTCCCGCTGACACTGATTTTACCTTAAAATCAAACTGGAACAACCTGGCTGTCCGTTTTGCCTTCCCTTACTATACCAGTGAAAATATAACTTATTCCTATAAGATTGAAGGACTTGACAACGACTGGTCAGAAAAACATGCCAACCCTGATTTTAATTTCCAGCGACTGCCTGCCGGCTCATATACTTTAAAAGTGAAAGCAACCGACAGCTGGGGACATTCCAGTCAGGTGAGCGAACTAAATTTTGAAGTACAGCCTCCATGGTATCTCAGTACCCTGGCCAGGGTAATATATGTTATCCTGCTGGCCCTCTTCCTCCTCCTGTACAGGTATAACGTGGTACGAAAAACAAAGCTAAGGGAGAAAAAGATACAGGAATCCAGGGAAAGAGAACTGATAAGACTGCGTAATGAGAAATTACAGGCAGAAGTTACGCACAAAAGCAAGGAACTGGCCAATTCAACAATGGCTATTATCAAAAAAAATGAATTCCTGCTGGAACTGAAAAATATTTTGCGAAAACAAAAAGGGCAGTTGGGAACACGTTATCCGGATAAATATTTTGCAACCGTTATAGACAGGATCGATCGTAATATCGTCAGTAAAGATGACTGGAATGTTTTTGAAACTAATTTTGAACGGGCACATGAACAATTTCTCAACAAGGTGAAAAAGACATATCCATCGCTTACCGCAAGTGATCTGCGGCTGTGTGCCTATTTGAGGATGAATCTTACTTCCAAAGAAATTGCCCCTTTACTGGGTATCTCGGTAAGAGGTGTTGAAAACCATCGTTACCGCCTAAGAAAAAAAATGGAAGTCAGTAATGAAGAAAGCCTTACCGACTTTATCTTATCGTTATAATTATATTAAACGAGGGAAGAATTTTCAATCGTTTCGTTTTCTTTCTGCTTTGCTTGAAAGAAGCGTTTCTGGAATAACAAAATGATGAATACCCCAATGGTGATTGAAGAATCAGCCACATTAAAAACCGGCCGGAAAAATAAAAATTCCTGTCCTTTCCAGAAGGGGAACCAGGCAGGATAAACACCTTGCAGAACGGGAAAATAAAACATATCCACCACCCTGCCATGCAAGAATGAAGAATATCCTCCATCCGGAGGCAGAAAATGTGCCACCTGGAAATAACTGTCACTAAACAGTATTCCATAGAAGGCACTGTCGAGCATGTTACCTACAGCACCGGCCAGGATAAGCGAAACCGCCAGGATAAGCCCCTGATGCGCCCTGTCCCTTATCAGATAATAAAGGTACCAGCCTATTCCCATAATGGCAAAAATACGAAATACGCTCAGGATGCTTTTTCCCAGGCTTCCTCCGAATTCCATTCCAAAAGCCATTCCGTTGTTTTCGGTGAAATGAATAATGAACCAGTCATCCAGTACATGATATTCCTGGCCTATTATCATGTGAGTTTTTATCCAGATCTTTACAGTCTGGTCAATAATCAATACTAGAACAATAAGTAGAAAAGACCTTAGTTTGATGGACATTGTAAATGTTTTTATTGTGAGTATCGTAATATGTTCCTGAAACATTATTTTCAACGCTCGGCCCCTGTTTACTCCCTCACACCAGCTATGGCTCATGCTGGTCGTGAGATCGCTTCGCTCAGTTACTCCCTCACACCAGCTATGGCTCATGCTGGTCGTGAGATCGCTTTGCTCAGTTACCCTAAAGGGGATCCCGCGCGCAAATTAAAAACGAATTTGGATTAAATAGGACCAACGTGTAAGCTCCCCTGCCTGAATGACTTCAGTCAGGCAGGCCTTCAGGGGATCAAGGGGCAGAGGGTTGGGGTTGAATTTCATGATAATTTTTTGATTTAAAAGTTAAATTAGGCAAATAATCCAACAGTCATATATTTTTTATTAAAACAAAAAAATGACTGAAACGCATACGGATTCAATCATTTAAATGCATTACAGACCGGATTATTGATATTACCGTTGATTGTTCTTGGCATCAATGCTCAGGGTTGCATGTGGTACAGCTCTCAACCGGTCTTTTGATATAAGTTTACCGGTTTCGCGACAAATACCATAGGTTTTATTTTCAATGCGAACCAATGCACCCTGCAGGTGCTGGATAAATTTAAGCTGCCGTTGAGCAAGCTTACCTGATTCTTCCTTAGATAAGGTAGATGCACCTTCTTCAAGCACTTTGAAAGTCGGGGATGTATCCTGGGTATCATTACTTTCACTCTGGGTAATAGCACTCTTGAGCAACTCATAATCTTTCTTGGCCTTCTCAAGCTTTTCAAGAATCAATTGTTTAAATTCTTCCAGCTCCTGATCCGAATACCTTGTTTTTTCAGCCATAATTCAGAAATTTTGGATTAAATATAACAAATTTTATTAACTATCTTACCGTATGATTAATTAATCCTTTCAACCTTAAGAAGTGTTTTCAGATCTTCATTGATCTCCACCTCCCTGGCTTTATCAGGATCAATCTCATCAACCAGTTTAATACCGGAAGCCAGTGTTTGCGAACCGATATAATCTTTATGTTGTTGAACAGCGTTATTCAGTTGTTCATTTTTCTGTATTTCTATGTCAATCTTGTCCGTTACATCAAAACCGCTTTCCTTCCGGATATTTTGTATCCTGTTGACCAGCTCCCGTGCAATTCCTTCATTGTGCAATTCTTCGGTAATCGTAACATCGAGAGCAATGGTCAGTTTACCTTCATTGGCTACCAGCCATCCGGGAATATCTTCTGATACAATTTCAACATCATTAAGTCCCAATTCGATTTCCTGTCCGTCTGCTTTCAGGGTAAACCTGCCCTCTTTCTCCAGTTGGGCAATATCTTCCTGGCTCATCTTACTGACGGATGCAGCTATACTCTTCATCATCTTTCCGAACCGCGGTCCCAGTGATTTGAAGTCAGGTTTTATCTTCTTGACAAGAACCCCGCTCGTATCCTGAATGTATTCAACGTCTTTCACATTCACCTCAGCAAGTATCAGATTTCTTACGGCTTCAAACTTCTCCGTAAAACCATTTTCTGTTACCGGTACCATAATCCTGCCAAGTGGCTGTCGAACCTTGATGTTTACTTTTCTGCGTAATCCCAGCACCATAGACGATACCTGCTGGGCAATTTCCATTCTTTCTTCAAGGTCCCTGTCAATAAGATTGCTGTCAAATTCAGGAAAATCAACAAGGTGTACGGATTCTGCTGTATCTTGTTTCGTTACCCTGTTTAAATCCATAAACAATTTGTCCATATAGAAAGGCGCAATCGGAGAAGCAAGCTTTGCCACTGTTACCAGACAGGTATACAGTGTCTGGTAGGCAGACTGCTTGTCAGCAGACAAATCCCCGCCCCAGAATCTCTTCCTGTTCAGCCGTACATACCAGTTACTCAAATGCTCGGTAACAAAATACTGAATAGCACGGCCTGCCCTGGTAGGTTCGTAATTTTCATAGTAGAAACCGGCTTCCTTTATAAGTGAATGCAACAAGGAAATGATCCATCTGTCAATCTCCGGTCTGTCCTTTACAGGCACCTCAGCTTCAGAAAAGTTAAAACCGTCAATATTTGCATACAAGGCAAAAAATGAATAGGTGTTATATAAGGTACCAAAAAATTTCCTGTTAATTTCATCTAAACCGGTGATGTCAAATTTTATGTTATCCCATGGTTGTGCATTCGTAATCATATACCAGCGCAGTGGATCGGAACCATGTTTTTCAATAGTTTCAAAAGGATCAACAGCGTTCCCCAGCCTTTTTGACATCTTATTGCCGTTTTTATCCAGCACAAGACCATTGGAGATAATATTTTTAAACGCCACCGAATCAAAAACCATAGACGCAATAGCATGTAAGGTGAAAAACCACCCCCTGGTCTGGTCAACACCTTCGGCAATAAAATCTGCAGGGTAGAAATCTTTGAATTCCTCTTTATGTTCAAACGGATAATGGAGCTGGGCATAGGGCATTGACCCGGAATCAAACCAAACATCAATCAGGTCGGTTTCCCGGTACATCTTTTGGCCTTTGCCGGAAACCAGCACTACGTCATCCACAAACGGGCGGTGAAGATCGAACCGGTCATAATTCTCTGATGAATTATCTCCTTCAACAAAATCTGCCAGTGGGTTCTCTTTCATAATCCCGGCATCGACTGATTTTTTAATTTCTTCTTTTAGTTCTGCAACCGAACCGATACATTTCTGCTCGGCCTTGTCTTCTGAAACCCATACTGGTAGAGGGGTCCCCCAGTAACGCGACCGGGAAAGATTCCAGTCAACCAGATTCTCCAGCCATTTACCAAACCTGCCAGTCCCGGTACTTTCCGGTTTCCAGTTGATGGTATTATTCAGTTCAATCATCCGTTCACGCAGGGCGGTAGTTCTTATAAACCATGAATCAAGCGGATAATAGAGCACGGGTTTATCAGTTCTCCAGCAATGCGGATAGCTGTGTACATGTTTTTCGATCTTGAAAGCCCTGCCTCCCATCTTCAGCATAACTGAAATATCAACATCCACTGTAGGATCTTTCTCAGTCAATGTCTCATCGTACTCATTCTTTACATATCTGCCGGAAAAAGGGCCATAACTTTCCTTATTTACCTGTGCTTTCACAAAATCAGGATCCATATCCTCAACCGGGACGAAACGGCCCTTCTTGTCAACCAGCGGAAGAACGTTGCCATCCTGATCATGCACAATAAGCGGCGGAATATTGTTCTGCCCGGCAACACGGTAATCGTCTGCTCCAAAAGTAGGTGCTATATGGACAATACCCGTACCATCTTCAGTAGTTACAAAATCACCTGTTACCACCCTGAATGCTCCGTTTTCCGGGGTTACCCAGTTAATAAGCTGTTCATAGTGGATCCCTTCTATATCTTTTCCACTGAAACTCTCGGTAACAGACCAGGGCAGATTTTTATCGCCTGCTGTATAATCGAGTATTGAGGCATCTTTATTTTTTTCATTAAAGTAACTTCCCAGCAGATCTTTAGCAAGCACCACCGTAACGGGTTCGCCTGTATAAGGATTGCAGGTTTGCACTTTCACATAGTTTATATCCTTGCCAACAGCCAACGCAGTATTGGAAGGCAATGTCCAGGGAGTGGTTGTCCAGGCCAGAAAATAAACCTCTTTTTCATCTCCTTTGAAAAGAAACTCCGATTTTTCATCCCGGACTACCTTAAACTGTGCCACGCAGGTTGTATCCTTGACATCACGGTAACATCCCGGCTGGTTAAGTTCATGGGTACTGAGACCGGTTCCCGCTGCAGGTGAATAGGGCTGGATCGAATATCCCTTGTACAGCAGGTTCTTTTCAAAAAGTTGCTTAAGCAAGTACCACAGTGTTTCGATATACCGGTTATCATAAGTGATATAGGGATCATTCATATCTACCCAGTAACCCATTTTCCGGGTGAGTTCTTCCCACTCACGGGTATATTTCATTACATCTTTGCGGCACTCTTTATTGTATTCTTCCACACTGATCTTTTTCCCAATATCTTCCTTGGTAATCCCCAGTGCTTTTTCAACACCCAGTTCAACAGGTAATCCATGAGTATCCCATCCTGCTTTTCGCTTTACATGAAAACCCTTTAAGGTTTTGTAACGACAGAAAATATCCTTGATCGTACGCGCCATCACATGGTGAATCCCGGGGATTCCATTAGCAGATGGCGGTCCTTCATAAAAAACAAATGAAGGTTTGCCCTCCCTGGTCAATAAACTTTTATCAAAAGTCTTATTTGCCTCCCAGTGCGCAAGTATTTCTTTGTTTACTTCAGATAAGTTAAAACTTTTATATTCCGGAAATCTTTCACTCATTGTTAACAACTGATTTTGAACTGCTCGTGTATTCTTTTCACAAAATAAAAATGTTCACAAAGATAGATTTATGTAAGTAAAAAAACAATTAAAATTGCTAAATGTGGGTAGCCTTATTTACATATCTGTAACTGATTGATGTAATGATGATTGGAAACACTACCAAAATTTTTGGGGGCCAATCAACGGATTCTTATTCAATTAGGTAACCCGGATAGAGGCAAAATATTTTATTTATCAGGAAAAAATTAACAAAGAGGAGTCATTACAAAAAAATTAATGGCCGTCTCAGAATCGCAAAGTCATAATTATTGCAAAAAAAACCGGCAAAAACACTTCCATAGAAATTTTCTGCCGGTTAGTCAGATAGTTCAGCCTGTCAAAAAATGACAGATGCATTCCGATCAAATAAAAAATATTATTACTGTTTCACAAGGTAGTTATTTAAGGGACAGTCAGGATGCTTTTTAAGCCCTTCGATAACTGATGAGGCATTTAGGACAGCTCCGGCTTTTGTCGTATGTGTATGATCCTTCAGAAAGAAATCACTGCGCACTTTCTGTTCGCCGATTTCTTCATAATGTTCAGCTACTATCTCATTCAGGTCAATGAAACAGACATCTTCCTGTTCAGCAGCATCCCGGGCCCATTTACCATAATCTTCAGAGTTACGTGCTACCTTTCCCTGGTCGTTCCAGATATTCCTTGGTATGGGAGAAAGCACAACAGGAGTTGCACCCCTGGCTTTAGTATCAGCGATGTATTTACGCATATACCAACCATACGAATGTACCGTCTCTTTTTTACCTGTGGCTTCAAGAACCACGTTAACGGTATCGTTACTGTTACCTTTGATCGAAGCTCTTGCCCGGCCTGTGGCCATAGGTCCTCCGTCGTTATGACCAAATTGCATCATCACAAAATCACCGGGTTTGACCTGGTCAAGCACTTCCTTCCAGAGACCCTCTGTTTGATACGTGCGGCTGCTCCTTCCGCCCCTGGCTTTGTTCACAACGTTGAGACGAGTAGTATCAAAATGTGCTGCAATATAATCACCCCAACCCCAGAGACCTCCTTCTCCTTTTCCACTGCCGTTTTTAACCGTGGAATCACCAATCACCCACAAAGTAGCCTTATCCTTTTTATGAGTGACCCAGGCAACAGTCATCATACCTACAGTCAACATCATCAATAAAACCAAGGGGCGATTAAATATTTTTTTTGAACTCATTGTAAATAGTTTTTTAGAATATTGAACATTTTAAATTTTTCAGGATTTTTATACCTGCCAGGCTTGCTACGTGTTTATTTCGTGTAAATCAGTTTCTGGTGACTTTCTCCGCGCCGGGAATTTGTTTTCAGATCGATTGTAAGGGTTTTTCCATCCCCGGAGAGAGTCCAGTTTTCCAATGTGTGAAATTCATTGGTTTCACCATTTCTTTCAAATTTCATATTAGTATCAATCTGAACGTTTTTACCATCATTCTGCCAATCAGCCTTTACTTTGGCTGTACGGTTTCCCATGTCAAGATCGTGTTGCTGACCATCAAGGGTATAATCGCTGGTGAATTTAAATTCCCTGCCATCACGCCCCGTTGAAGATCGTTCGACTTTAAGACTGTTGTCCTGTTGCGTAACAACCAGTTGATGAGCAGCAAAATGACGGCCTTCGCCAAAATCACTTTTGTTTTCGTCCAGCTTCCAGGTGCCGGAGAAATCAGTTTGGTCAGGTTGGGTAACATCACTTGCATGAGTGCTTATAGCAAAGGGTATCATTATAAATAATCCCATTAGCATTACTTTAAATCCGTTGTAGTTTTTCATTTTATTAATTTTTAGTAATTAAAATAAGCATAGTTGATGTTAATTCCCTTCAGGCTTTGTAATTTCAAACTCCGCACTATGGGGCAGTTCGAACTGATCTACCGGATCTGGATGTGCAGGATCAAAACCCGGTAATCCATCCTTCAGGTATTTTTTAAGTGCGATATCAGTTTCTTTGATGCCCTCAACCACGCATTTGGCAAGCTCATATGCTCCATAATTATTGAAATGTGTATTATCTGCCAGTTCTTTGTCCTGTCCGGGGAATGTTCCTGCCGGGTAATGTACAAAAACCTTCAGTGTTCCGTCCGGTCCCATAGCCTCGAAAAATTTTCTGCTCATTGCATTGAGGTCAATCAGCGCCACATTTTCCTCTTTGGCTGTTTGCCGCATGGCCTCCGGATAATCTCCCAGGGTATTAATGATGTGTCCCTGGTCATCAAACCTGCGACGGTGCATGGAAGTAACCAGCACGGGTGTAGCTCCTTTTGAACGAGCAGAGTCGATAAACATTTTCAGATATTCCTTGTAACTGGTAAAAGGATCAACATGAGATGCTCCGGGTTTCTGGTCATTATGAGCAAACTGAATAAAGAGATAGTCCCCTGACTTAATGGTGCTCATTAACTTTTTCAGCCTGCCTTCATGCACAAAAGCTTTTAAAGTTTCTCCTGACTCTGCATTATTTGCAATTGACACGACCCCGGGTTCAAAGAACCGGGGAAGCATTTGTCCCCATGCAGCCCATGGTTCATGCTGCTGATCGGTAACTGTACTGTTACCCGCCAGATAAACGGTAATTGCATGGTTATTTTTCTTAATCGTTATCGCACAAACAGCGGGGTGTGTATTGCTGAATTCCATACTCAGCCGATGATCCCAGTTAGGATGTCCAATTTCTCTTGATTTCAGACTTACTTTACCATCGTCTTTGATTGCCGGATAGCGTACATTTGTTGTAAAATGCACTGTTTTGTATTCTCCGGGAGCGGTTACCACTTTTTCGAGCATCAATCGCCTGGATTCAGCTTTTACAGTAGTTACTGATGAATCACTGGCAGCACCAAGCACAAGGGTAACATCATAATTTCCCTCGGGAACATCAACTGCAAAACAAAAGGGCTTAGTGCTTGTACAATAATCTTCTTTTAATGCATCATTTCCTTTCGTGTCAACTCCTTTTACTTCAGCATTTGAGCAAAATCCGTAACCGCGCTCTGCATTATAAACCAACCCTGATTTCACACCGGTATAGCCGTCCATTACTTTTCCCGGTCCGAGGTCAAACCTGAACGTCAGTGTGCTGTCCGTTTCTTTCTCTGATTTTTTATTCCCATTTGCAGATAAATTACAACCCGTAAATATTAATATGATGGCAATAAATACCAGGCTGGTCAAAACCGGTATTTTCTGATTGTTGGTTGCTTGCTTTCTAAAATAAAATCTTTTCATAAAGCTTTTTTGGATATAATTCAATTTTTAAATTGTTTTAAGAACAAACCCACCGTTGGGTTGCAGATTAATATTCATTATTTCACCAGCCTTCATTTCTTTTCTGCTGAAAGTACGATTCGTCTCTCCGTCACTGATAACTATCAGACTGGTTCCCTCAGGAATAAAATTTGTATTAACTGAAATATTTTTTGCTGAGTTTTCTCCGTTGATACCTGCAATATACCAGGTACTTTCCTTTCTGCGAGCCATTACCACAAGTTTGCCCGGATAACCCTGCAAAAATTTAATTTCATCCCAGGTGGACGGAACTTCTTTCATAAAATCCTTTACATAAACCGGTACGCTGGCCATTCCTTCAGGTACTTCCGCATAATGCTGAATTCCGGAATAGAAAAGGACGGAAAGGGCCAGTTCAAAACTGTTGGTTGTAAGCCGGTGCATGTTTGGTATTTCGGAAAAACAAACCGGAGTGAAATCCATTGGATCAAATACATTCCGGGTGTATGGCAATACACAGCTATGCGAAGGTTCGTGATTGGTATTGGCCTGTTCAAAGGTAAGAAATTCAAAGCCCCGCACTGCTTCCATGGTAAGCAAATTGGGATAAGTCCGTTCCCAGCCTCTCGGCAGCGTGGTTCCGTGGCAATTGACCAGCAAACCATATTTGCCGGCGTCTTCAAAAATATCCTGATAATAAGACATCATGGACTGACCATCGCCTCCAAAAAAATCAACCTTTATTCCTTTGATGCCCATTTCTTTAAGCCGGGAAAATTCCTTTTCCCTGTCAGCATGAGTGAGTAGCTTACTTTTGGGAGTATAAACCGTTGTATTCCAGTCACCGGATGAGTTATACCACAATAAAATTCCCACTCCTTTTGAACGGCCATAATCAGCCAGCATCTTTGCTGAATCATATCCAATCTTCTGGTCCCAGTCGGCATCAACAAGTGTATAAGCCCACCCCATATCAGATGCATAATCGATAAATCGCTTCTGCACACTGAAGATGGTGGAATCATCCTTGTACAACACCCAGCTCCAGGAGGACTTACCCGGTTTCACAAAAGAGATGTCACTCAGCCTTGAAGGCTCAGCCAGATCAGTTCCTAAAGTGGAAGAAACAATAGTACCCAGGTTGTTCCCCAGAGCGATGATGCGCCAGGGTGTTTTCCACGGCAAATTGGATTCAGGATAAACAGGACCGTCACCAAATCCTTCTGTTTTCTGAGGAAATCCGATGGTGAAAATATCCGAACCGGCTTCATGCATCAGCCTTGAACCACAGTAATTCCTGTCGGGTGCAGTTTCTGAAATTAACATCCAATATTTACCCTGGTTAAAAAGTGCAGGTAATACCCAGCCAGCATCGTGATAACGCAGCGTATCAATGCCCACACCAATATCATAATATTCTTCGTAGGAGGGTTGCGTTTTTGACCATCCGGTTTTAGAAGCATCCATCTGTTGAATAAAAGTGATCGTCCCATCAGGAAATGCAAAACCAGATTTTTCAGCTGTAATATTGTAAACACTGGTGTCTTTTTCCGGAAATGCATACCGGAAGGCAACCCCGTCATCAGATACCTGAAAAATAACATCCATTTTTTCTCCATCGGAATTCTTCAGGTGATATACCTTTCTGTTGGCTTTATAGGAATATTTATTTTTTTTGCCTGCTGGCATGGTATAGTTTTCATTTACCTTTTCGGTTCCTGAAACTGAAGCCAGTGAAAGTCCGGTACTGAAATCAGCATCTTTCCTGATGATCCCCAGTGATGATTCATTCAGTACTATTGTATCATTATACCTTACTTTGTAATTTGGCTGACCATTGTTATTCATCGTAAATTCAACATTAATCTGCCCGCCCGGACTGCTTACTGATGTATTTTGTTCGCCTGAACAGGAAAACAGGAAAAAAATGAATCCAGTTAAAAATAACCATCCGGCAGACCGGGAAACGCTTGCTGATATCTTCATGTTGATAGTGTTAAAAAGTAATTTTACAAATATTATGTTTATGAATAATTTAATTAAATGTTAATATTAAGGAATATTGATTTTGATTGATATTCCTGCCGGAACCCGGGAACTGAAAAAAATTACCTGACAGAAACATCCCAAACCCTGGAGAATCTGGATTTACCCTCTGGTCCTTCTACATATAGAACAACAACATAATCACCGGGCTTTTTATAAATATGGACAGGATTTTGTTCATCTGAAGTTTCACCATCACCGAAATCCCATTGCCATCTGGTGATTTTACCAGTTGACCGGTCCTTAAATGCCACCAGTTTTCGGTCCATATCCACAACTTTGAAAGTCCAGAAAGCCTTAATTCCGGCCAGAAATTTTTCCTGCAGGGAATCAAGCCTGAAAAGGCAAAGTTGTGAAGCATTTCCATACATAGTATGGTGGTTTGACAGGTTCCAGAATCCGTTGTTGTGTTCATTGTTTACATCATCATAATCGATAATAGCCCATGAAAGGCCAATCAGCTTATTTTCTTTCAGTATAGATTCAACAGATCGCTGAGGGCCTTCAGCACCGGCATAATCAAAAGGTGTAATATAAAACTCCATAATCAGCTGACCTGATTGTCCGGGCTCAAAATTATAATTATAGGCAATATTGGCATAAGGAAGTTCTTTATCCCAGGGTTGCACACCCCAAGCCATCGCCCAGTCCTTCCCGCGTGCTGGAGTAAAAATATGATAATTCTGAGCCTGAACACCATGGAATGACCAGTGCTGCTCTTCCATGTCTATCCGTTTATCAACCTTCGCCCTGCCTTCACCTACTGCATCCGCAGTCCATACCTTATAATGTGTCTGGTCAATCAGCGGACCACCCGAAAGATCTCCGTCCACTACCACTTCATAAGTATCATTATGAAGATCCGGACGTGCAAAATCCCAGTAATCGTCATAAGCCACATACAGGAAATAAAGCCGGTTGAGACCTGCTACCCATCCTACTTTAACTCTGACATCGATTGACGACCTGTCAATACCTGAATGGATCTTCTCATCATCCCTCAGCTGATCAGTACCAATAACATAATTTTCAGGCACCATCGCCCAGTCTGAAGTATCTCCATCAATACGCGGAATCATATTCTTTGGAAACTGATATATATGATAAATGGTATCGGGTTTATATTGTGCATTTACCTCACCCCCACCCACACACATAAGTA
This sequence comes from uncultured Bacteroidales bacterium, assembly GCA_963783315.1. Classification (GTDB taxonomy): domain Bacteria; phylum Bacteroidota; class Bacteroidia; order Bacteroidales; family DASQZP01; genus DASQZP01. The sequence goes on along the minus strand of CAWAMZ010000032.1, from coordinate 86,631 downwards.
ATCCGCTCAGGATTACAAGTTGGAAAAATAAGATAACCGTCTGATTAATTTTCTTCATGTTGACAATAGTTTAAACAACTGTATTCCAATCAAATATTTACCTCTTACTCATGGCCAGCGAAAATAAGTTTTAAAATTGAAGCGTATTTATATCAAATCTATATCCGCATATAGGTTATTTCTGAGGATTTACCAGAATATCATCGAACTTATCCGGATGCGCTGCTTCACCTTTAAAACCAGAAAGCCCAAGATTTTTTACATTATCTGCTTCAAGTGCATAGGTATAATAGTCAGGACGGCTGTCTCCCCACTGAATGCTGCAGTTTTTTAACTTTACACCATCGGCGTGCCTGATACTGTAACCCGGATTTCCATGCATCTCAATCCCGTCATATACTTTAGTGGGACGATTATCGAACAAACCACCCTTGTATTCAGATGTTTTGTTCATGGTAACAGCTACATTCTCAAATGAAACATTTTTAATGATACTCTCTTTGGTTCCATTGATTCTCACACTGTTCTCTGAGGCACCTTTCACATTCTTAACCTTCACATCGTGGATGGTCCCAATATTTGTATCAGTTGTGCGCGGGATAGCAGTAAATGAGATAGCTTCACCTCTGCCCCACCAGGGATCAGACTGATATCTAGATACAAACTCAATATCTTCAAAATTAATGTCAAATACATTGCCTTCGTCACGAAGCTGAATGGTACATCCCCGGCAGCTTGAAAGGATCTTGCACCGTTGAAATGTTATATCATGTATATCACTGGTAGTTTCAGTACCTATTTTAACACCGGAATCCTGTGTTTTCATTACACAATCTTTAACAACAATGTTTGATGATTCGCCGTATTGTATACCCTCCCTGGTAGCTTTTACCACAACTGCATCATCACCACATACAATGTCACAATTACTGATCTCAACATCGCGGCAATGATCAGGGTCAACCCCGTCACAATTGGGGAGATTCAGTTTATTCCTAATCCTGATGTGATCAACCAGCACATGTTCGCAGCCCATCATATGCAACCCCCAAAAAGGAGCATTTCCAAAAGAAATTTCTTTTACCTGAAGGTCTTTGCAAGCCGTCAGAATAAACATTTTCGGACGCCAGTCACCCGGTATCCACCATTCATTCTCTTCTTCAAAATGAGACATAAATTTAAGATCCTGCCCATCAATATTCCCGGTTCCGGATAAAATGAGTCCCTCAGCCTGATGGGCAAGAATCAATCCATCTTCCCGGTAATCCTCCTTGTTTGTACTGGCGATGATCTCAGCATCATCGGCCAGGTGAAATTCAATGCGGCTTTTCATTTCCAGTGTTCCGCTGAGAAATTTATATCCACCCGGAAGCACTACCCTTGCTCCGCGACCGAAGGCAGCAGCGTCATCTATAGCTTTTTGTATGGCAGCGGTATCCAGTGCTGAACCATTCCCTTTTGCCCCGTATTTTAATACATTAAAGTCCTTGATGCGTCTAACAGTAGTTCCTGCCTGCAGAAGTGTTGGTATAAAAGTGGTACCCATAGCTGTTGCTGCCATATACATCGTACCCTTTTTCAGAGCTTCTCTGCGACTCATGTAATGCTTTTTTTCATTCATAGGTATCATTTTGAGCGATTAATATTATAAGTGAAACTTGTACATATTTGATTTACCGACGAATAATTTCCGGACCACTTTCAACTTCAATTGAAAGCCCGGAAAGATCGATATCTTCAACATTTTCAATCTTAAATCCGGTTTTTGCCTTAAGGTGGCAATTCTTGAATTCAACGTTCCTGATCGGGCTTTCATCCAGCCCGTGCATATCTCCAACCGTTCCTACAGTACCCCTTACGTTGATAATTTTGACATTACGTACAACTGGCAAAGGATCAGAAGGCGGACGGGGATTCACCATCCGCCACTCCATGTTAAATTCAAAGGCTTTCCGTGTATTATTCAGCACCAGGTTACGGTAGGTAATGTTCTCCACCACACCACCGCGGCTGGGTTGAGACTTAAAACGGATGGGAGCCCAGTTATCAGCTTCTACCACGCAGTTACGTATCATCACATTCTTAATACCGCCAGACATTTCACTGCCCATTGAAACACCGCCATGACCGTATTGTAGATCACATTTTTCTACAATAATATCTTCAGCGGGTCTGTTCACCCGGCGTCCATCCTCATCTTTGCCCGACTTAATTGCTATGCAGTCATCATTTACATCGATGGTACATTTTGAGATCAGGACCCCTGTACTGGAATCAATGTCGATACCATCAGACATCGGAATATCGTGCCTTGCCCTGATAGACAGGCCTGTAATGCGAACCCCATGGGAATACAGAACAAAAACACCCCAGCATGCCTGATTGCGGATATTCAGTCCGGATATCCTAACATTTTTACAATTCTGAATGGCCATCAGCCTGGGCCGGCCGATACGCTGCCGGAGTTCCTCTGCGGTTGGTTTTACTTCCTTATTGATTTTGGTATCAGTTACCCTGGCTTCATCCACCCACCTGTCACCTGAACCGTCGATAGTCCCATTACCATCAATAGTCACCTCATTCATATCAAAAGCATTGATAAAAGCCGCAGTCCAGTCGCGCTCAATGCCTTCCCACCGCGTTTTTACAACCGGATAATCGGTCAGGTTGGTCGTCCCTTTGAGTATCCCATTGTCAGAAATGTGTAGGTTAACGCCCTGTTTTAGAAAAACAGCACCACTTAGAAAAGTCCCTTCCGGCACCAATACCGTTCCTCCTCCATTTGCAGCACAGGTTTCAATTGCTTTTTGAATAGCATTGGTATTTACTGTCTGTCCGTCAGCGACAGCACCATAATCCTGTATATTAAATATTTGCCCCCTGTCATTTGCATACAGGATAGTTGGAATCAGTAAAAAGAAAAAAATAACAGCAGTAAAAAAAACAAAGGAATGAAGGGATTTTTGCAGCATCGTTATTCTGTTTATAAAATTTGTTTGAAGAGTCATTTTATTAAAAATAATTTTCGATACTAGGGATACCTGTACAATTTAACCCGTTGAATAAGTCTGTCGTATCCGTTAAATTTAAGCCCTGTACCGGTTTGATTCATTGCAGCCAGCAGTCCAAGGTTATAATTTACCATAATAGCATCTCCATTAAGCCTCCGGCGGGGTTTCCATATCCCCCTGCTGTATTTTCCCTCCTCAACATACAAGATCGCTGCTACTGATGGCCCGGGAGTAACCGGTGAAAATGTTACCTGTACATTTTTTCCCAGCATGATAAACTCATCGGGATTTTCTGTAATAACCATCAGATATCCATATGAAGAAGTATTGGGTTCATTGCTTGCTGAATCAATCATTTGCACATGAAATGAATAATTACCTGCTTCCAGCCAATTCTGACTGTTTCCTGTTCTGAGCATTACTGCAGTAATTCTTTCTTCCTGCCGGGCTTTAAGAATAACCGGAGCCATCTCATTCAGGTTGTGATATAATGTTACTAACGGATCTGAGGCAGAAGGTTCAATAACAGATTCAATACCAAACGGACTGTAACCTATCGCCTTGTGTCTTCCAATAGCATAAATAAGTTGTGCAGCCCCTTGGTCGCCGGCTCTGGATTCAGGAATGAAGAGTGTATTATTGTTTCTTGTATAAGCATTACAAACAACCTCAAAGTCGGGCAGGTAAATATCCGGACAGAACAAATCAACTGACGGAGCTGCTGCTTTCCATACATCAAGCAGATGAGCCTGCGGCCCCCCACTGGGATAGTCTCCCGGTTCTTTATCCCGGGGCTGAACTATCCAGGCGTTCACAAAAACCGGCAGGGGATATTCCTTTTTACCTGCAGCAGCTATTTTTTCAATATATTCAGCATATTCCCAGGCCATAAATATTTCGTTTGTTAAACTACTGCGTCCAAATACTTCTTCCCAGTTCCCTTTGGTCCTGAATCCATTTTTCGACCATGCTTCTAACAACCCAGGATACAAATCAGCTTTATGATTTTCCAGATACAGTATCAAATCGCCAGGCACTTCAGCACTAAATACTTTATTGGCAGTCTCACTATAATCTCTTTGGGCACCAAGAATACCAACTTCATTTTCAATCTGTACCATAATAACCGTACGCATTACACTATCGTACTCACTTATATGTGAGAGTAGTGCGGTATAGGCTTTTTGATCCGCTTTCTGAAGCTGATCGCTAAACGGTGAAATAATTTCCAGGCTTTGACCAGCCGCTGTTTTGGCTTTTGGAAAACGGATGAAATCTTTTTTCACCCATGCCGGACAATAGTGCGACTGTCCGTTCTTCCAGGCACCAAACCATAGCAAGATCAGCTTTTTATTATGATCGCGGGCCTGATCAAGTAATCCATCAAGAAGGGAAAAATCAAAATCTCCTTCCTCTGGCTCTATCAGTGACCATTCCACCGCTGCAAGGATCGTATTCGCATATGACGAATCAAGCACCGGCCATATTTTATTCATATAGGCCAGACTGGATGAACTGGAGTTGTGCAGTTCGCCCCCTAGAATCAAAAATGGATTACCATCAACAATGAGTTGCTTTATTCCTCCTTTGTTTTTAAGCTGAGGAATTGGATTTGATGAACTTTTCTTCTGTATGCAGCCAGTGAAAAAAAGAATAAATAAGAGAAAAATGCCGGCATACTTTTGGTAAGTCTTTTTCATAGCAGTCGAACAGAATTTAAATAAAGAGTTAGAATGTAATAATTTAAACTTCATTCTATAATTTGATAATATACATGCAGATAAAAGATTAAAAAATATAAAATGTTAGTAAAACAAATAAATTACCAATTTGTAAGCGGAACAGGATTTTCCTTTTCTGATCCTGGTAATATATTCCCCGGAAGACTCAACGATCGCTGCTTCCGAAGTTTAATCACTGCAAGTTAATATTTTTTTCATTTTTTGATCAACTTTTTTTATCAAATTAAACTAAAATATTTATTTTTGAAATACTTATAATTAATATGTTTTAGATAGACAGGGTAGTCACCCGTTTTTTAGGAAATGAGATCTGTAATGTTCTTGATTTTGCAAGAAGACAAATCTACCCTCAGTGCAGAAAAAGATAATCCTGTATGTTGAATTATTTTAATTAAAACCTCATTGTATGAATAAAAACAAAGCATTTGCGAAGATATTGTCAGCTGGTTTGCTCTTCACGCTTCTGATTGTAACTGTTTCTGCTCAAAAGCAGCCGGAACAGAGTAGTATTCTGAAAAAGATGACGATTGCAAACAAATACTTCATGGATAAATGGCCGGATCCAGGCAAGATAATTGTCACCAATAAAGCACGACCCAGTAATATCTGGACCCGTGGTGTTTATTACGAAGGTTTAATGGCATTGTACAACATTGATCCTAAACCCGTCTATTACCAATATGCTGTTGACTGGGCTGATTTCCACAACTGGAATTTCAGAGATGGTGTATATACCCGTAATGCAGATAATCAGTGTGCTGGACAAACCTATCTGGACCTGTACCAGATTGATCCGAAACCGGAAAGGATCAAAAACACCAAAGCAAGCATTGACAGCATGATACGCACAAATAAAATTGATGACTGGGACTGGATTGATGCGTTGCAGATGGGGATGCCTGTTTTTGCCAAACTTGGTATCATATTGAACGATACTGCATACTTCAACAGGATGTATGCCATGTACAATTATACCAAAACAAAAGAAGGCGGCAATGGGCTCTTTAATTCAAAAGACGGACTTTGGTGGCGGGATAAAGACTTTGATCCTCCCTATACTGAACCTAACGGCGAGGATTGTTATTGGTCAAGGGGAAATGGCTGGGTACTGGCAGCTCTGGTAAGAGTACTGGATATAATGCCGGAGGACGCTCCGCATCGCAATGAATACCTGGAAACATACAAAAAAATGGTGAAGGCAATTGCCAACGTACAGCGTGATGATGGTTTCTGGAATGTAAGCCTGCATGACCCCAATCATTTCGGGGGGAAAGAGCTTACCGGAACAGCACTGTTCACATATGGTATGGCATGGGGCATCAATAATAATGTGATTAGTGCAAAGAAATATAAACCAGTAGTTGAAAAAGCCTGGAACGCTATGGCAAATGAGGCTGTTCATCCAAATGGATTCCTCGGGTATGTACAGGGTACCGGAAAAGAACCTAAAGATGGCCAGCCTGTAAGCTACGAACACCAGCCGGATTTCGAAGATTACGGGCTGGGCTGCTTCCTGCTGGCAGGAAGTGAAATGTATAAACTTGCAAAAAAAGACAAATAACAGTTTAAGTAGTCCTAAAGAAGCATGCCTCTATTAATAGTAGCATGCTTTTTTATTTTTGATGCCTGAATAATCAAAAAAATCATTCATCAATCTTTGAAACACGTATATTTTTATACCTGGCCACACGAGTACACATATGCCGCAACCCAATCCGGCCACTGTTCAGCCGGGGAAATTCAGATATATTCCAGTGGCACAGAAAAGTTTTATCTGCCCCTGATATATTCATCAGTAAATCATTTCCGTACAAAATAACAGTAATCTTATAAATTTTTCCTGTTTTAAACATTCCTGTATGGTTGTAATCCGGAATAAGAGCAGTACCAGATAATCCCTTAGCAGTTTCCGGGACATACCTTCTGGCCCGTAAATAATCATTTTCCGGATCGGCGTTTTGGTTACTGAAAGCGGCATAACTGATGTGGTACAAGCTCATATGGTTGTAATATTCTTTCATTGCTGCTACTTTACGTCTATCTGCCCATTTACTTATATCTCTTGCATATGGGCCTTCCCCGCTCCCGGTGGCCATCAGATAAATAATATTCACAAAATGCATGGCTGAATCCAGCCGCATAAAATCATATTCAACTTTCAGATTTCCGGAAAAGGAATCTTTAGTCCAGAGTACAGCGTGACTGGAATCGTTGTAAGGAACAGGGCCGGCAGAAAATATCATGCCTTCGGGAGTGTTTTTTACATTGGCATGTATGCCATCGAGCATCCAGCTTTCATGCCAGTTTACAGTGCCCGAATCGAAAAAAACCTGCTCCCATTTCAGGCAGTTGAGTGAATTAAACAAAGCTGTATCAGCATCCGTGATTCCGGCCTTTTCAACATCACCTGCATTAAGCTTCACAGCAAAGACCAATTCTGTTGCCATCATCAGCAAAATTATGAGCCCTGATCCGGCAACATTTTTACTTTTCAGGAAACCTATGCGCATCTTACTCATAATGAAATTTGTTTAGCACTTTTAACAGGTTCAACCATTCAGTTTAATTCGTATTATTAAGGATAAAAACAGCTGTTTCCCAGGCATTTAAATCAAGTGATATGGTGATAGCTTTTTGGCTAATACTAACTGCCTCTACTTTTTCAATTGTCCCATCCATCATGTTCAACTGTATAACCACTCCTTTCTCCTCAAGGGTTACCTGGCAATGTTGTTCCTCTTCTGCTTCATTAAAAAAGAAATACAACTCACCATCTCTGAGATGCCGGTGATTATATTTAATTGCCGGCTCCTGTTGATCAAGTATGACATCCCTGCCACCGGTAACATCGTCAGGTGCCATGGCAAAAGCTTCCGGAGTAATTTCTTTTGACCAGTTAAAACCACCTGCAGGAATGCTGTCCATTAATGATCTCCCGTACAGGTAAGACGGTTTATCACCTGTAAATATCACTTTGCCTCCGGTTATAGCAAATTTTTGCAATTGCTGAACTACCACCTTTTTTAATGTAACAACTGAAGGAATCAGAATGGTGTTGTAGCTTTGGCCGCTGAGATTAATCAGCTTGCCATTTTCAAAATCCTGTCAAGATCATTGTCAATAACTGAACTGTCAACAGACCCATTCCAGCCCCAAAGCAGGTTTGGACCATACTCCGGTTCAGGGTTTTCAAAATTTTTAAGAATTTCCTGTACTCCGGCATTGTGAATTCCAGACCAAAATTGTGCATCTGCAGCAGCAGAAAAAACCATAAAAACAACAAGAAAAGAAAAACACCTCTCCATAATAGTCTGAATTTCAGGATAAACACGTTATTTTACCTTCTGCTGATCAAAAGAAACCATTTTCATGGGCACCAAAGAAACCGGACCCTGCAAACCAGAAGGCATTGGAGTCCAATCTGCAGCTGTGAATAATCCATCCTTTCCCCGGTCTTTTGCATCATGGGGAGGAAAATTCACATTGTAAAATTTCTTGTAGTTAATATCATTCCGGTCCATCCATGCAATTCTGTTAGCCATCAGGTTGGAGACATACACTTCAAGTTTATTGTTTTCTTTGAGTTTATTTGCTTCAATCGTAAAAGTATACGGAAAATGGATCCGGAATCCTAATTCATTGCCATTAAGTACAATACGGGCATTTTCATGAACTGTTCCCAAATCAAGTACATAATAGGGAGCCTGAGTATCCGGTTTACTGAATTGAATTGAATATTCAGCAGTTCCGGAAAAGTCAGTATACCAGTTTCCTGAAATTTCAGTCCAGTTAACCGGTTCTCGGGATGTATAGGCTGCGGGTAGTTCAGGACCGCCACTGACAAAATTAATATTCCATTCATTTTCAATCCGGATTGAATCACCGGCCTGTTGTAACACCGGATATGCCGGACCATTATAAGCTTCACTAAAAGTTCTAAGTATACAGGTCTCTCCTGGTTTTAGTTGCAGGTAAACAGCCATTTTACCCTCATTTGTTTTCTGAATCTGAGCCATACCTTTTTCGAGGCTCATGGGATTAAAAAGAGCCGCAGAATGTGCATCAGTGAGAATGGGAACCCAGGATGTGAATGGGGCCTTGTTGCTGTTTTTAATAAAATAAATGGTTCCGTCATCAGTTTTCTTCCTGATATATTGAAGCCCGTATCCATTCATTGGTTCGGGCCGGACACCGGCAAATGCAAGCAGGTCATCCAAGCCCTGACCTACAACAACTGTCCCCTTTCCGTTGCCGGCAATTTGCAAACCTGTAGCTTCATCCCTGGTAAATTGCAGTTCTCCTTTCAGTGCATTTAACTTGTTTCTTTTCTCTGCCAGGTTATTATACCCGGGAACATCCTCTGGTAAAGTGCTGGTAAAAAGAACAGTAGCCCCGTTTTGGGCCAGTTTCATCAGATGTTGCATGGTAGCGAGCGGAATATAATGAACTGCCGGAATAACAATGGTTTTGTATGTGCTGTTACCGGCAGAAAGAGACCGTTTACCAGCATTCAGATCCAAAATCTGACGGTCAGAAATATAATCGAAAGAATATCCGTTTTTCTGCAGGCTGATTGCAGTTTCCTGATAGGGGAAAGTCTTGTTGCGTGGACCGTCTCCTGAGAAATGTTCAAGCATGGACCGACCGGGATCTGATATTCTGTCATAAAAAGGAAAATAGAGCAGCACATCATTGTCAGGATTGCCTGTTTGTAAAAACGACTGACACCGGGTAACATAGTCATTGAGTTTTGAAAAATCACCCCAGAAAGAATTATCAGGCTGAAAATGGACAGCCGCATAAAACATCCATCCCGGCCATTTTTCATCCTGTGGGGAGTATGCTGTTCCATGGTAAAAGATGTGATTCACTCCACCGAGAAAATAAAGGTCGAGCGCATCTTTTACTTCTCCCAGGGAGGATCTGAAATGTTCATTCAGCCAGGTAGCAGATTCTGAAGATGTTAGCTGCTTGCCGGTTACATTGGAAGCAGAAGAAGCAAATTTGATCTTGTAAATATTATTTCCTTCAGTTTCCGGAATGGTACTGGCAGCATATAAGTCAAGAATATTTGCGGGGGAACCGTGAGCCTGGTTCCGTACTATGGCTCTTTTCCCCGCAGCCCATTCTTTCCATGTTTTTGTAAAATTGTCGAGTAACAGGTCAGAGATCACATCACGGAAATCGCAAAGAACACGTATATGTAATTCGGATGTATCTGCGCTGAAAAGAGCAGGTAACTGTTCTCTCAGGTCATATCCTTTTCTGGATCTGAATTCGCTAAAAAATTCCGGTGTCCAGTCGGCCTCTCCCATCGCATCATCCACCTCATAAGAATCGTTGAAGAATGCTCTTAAATAGCTGATGTCATTCCCTTCAAATGCTGTATCAAATGCTGAAAGATACTGTTTAAGGGCTTTGGTTGAGAAATGATCCAGTACCAGTCCTTCTCCACCGGGAGCAGCCCTCTCTACCATTTTTCCATGCCAGCCCTCAAAAAGTGCATATAAAGTCCAATCACCTGCCGGAGCAATCCAGTTCAGCCTCCCGTTTTTATCCACCGAATCGGTAAGATTGATCACTTCACCTTTATCAGAATAAGCCATCAGCGCCTGCAATGGCATCGGATCAGGAAATCTAACCTGCTCAATGGCGAGTTCCTGCAGATTTTTATTATCACTGATTGGACGAACTATTTCATTAATATTCATTCGGTGACCTATAGCACGAATGTATGGGTGCTGAACAAGTTTTAAAGTATCCTTAAGTTTCTCCCCACCGGAAAGGTGATATTTCCGGAAAGTAATATATTTACTCTCGCTGTCAGGGCCAATCCACGGACCTCCAAAAGGCCAGCCGGTACCAGTAGCCATATCAACTCCCATATCCAGTCTTTTGGCCTCATCAAGAGTAAAAACCAGATTATCCATCCATTTGGGGGATAAAAAATTGATGAACTGATCTTCATATCCTTTGACACCGTATATGGGCGTTAATTCCATTCCTCCCAAACCAGCCTTTTTGTAAGCTTCCATCGCTGCGGTAAGGTCTTTTTGGTTCACCGCATTGCCCATCCACCACCAGCGGGTCCATGGTTTGGTCTGACGACTTACTTCTGGCCATTCAGTTGGTTCAGGCGACGACTGACAAGCCGTAAACAGTATAGGAACAGCCGTTAGTGCCAGCAAAAAAAGTGTGCGTATTCCAGAATGAAATTTCATAGTTTATAAACTTTAGAAGGGTTAGTATGAATTGCAGATTAAATTTTAACGGCATAAACTTGTGATGATCCGTCAAAATTTGCGCGGAAAATGATCGACTTACCATCAGGAGAAAAATGTACATTGGGTTCCAGATCGTAATCATGATTTTTCATAGTCACCAGCTTTTCCGCCCTCAGGCTGTCACCTTCAGGATGAAACAGATAAATCCACATGCCATCCTTTGCATGAGCTACCTGGGTAGAATCCCCTCCGTCGCCTGCAAACAATTTTCCATCCGGTGAAATGTTATAATGGATTGACCATTCATTTCTTTTAAGTGCGTATTTTATTTCATTACCGGTGTTAACATCAACACCTGCCAGGTAAAAAGTTTTACCTCGGGGCATTTGCAGATCGAACCAGATTGATTTACCATCCGGACTAAAAAATTCATGTCCGGCTATTTCCATGTTCATTGTCCGTGTATGCATCTTTCTTACTTTTCCTGTTGAAAGATCAATTGTCCAGATGCGGTCAACCTTATGCCAGGGACCTTCGTGGCAAAACATAAGCAGATTGGGATCTGTTGGTGAGAATTGCACATGATTCAGCCATGCAGTATCGCTGAATACCTTTTTTAGTTCACCGGTTTCAATATTCAGTATCATTAGTGTATGTGGCAATTTTGCTTCAAAGATTTTGGTGAAATAATCTCCTTTCTTAGGATTATTACGCAAGATTTCCATCTTTTCAGGAACACTGGTTACCAGGGCAAGTAATGTTTCATCAGCATTTAAAGTAGTGATACCTCCCTGGATAGAGTCTGGTAATACTTTAATCAGACGGGTTTTATGATTATCAATGTTTGTTTCAAACACGCTGTCTCCGCTCTGGTAGAAAACTGCCCGGTGGTTTTTGCCTACGATCTCACCCTGAAGAAATCTGTTTTCATGGGTTATCTGATCAATTTTTAATGTATTGAGATCGACATCAAATATTTGTCTCTTAAAACGCCCCCGGTATACATTATCCGACGCCATCTGTTCAGTGGTTCCATAGAATACCATCCTCGTCCCCTTGTTTTCTTTATTCGGAATAAAAGGGTTGTTATGGAAATAAAAACTACGGTTGTTACCTTCCCGGCGTGTCAGCCGGATTATTTTGTGCCCGGTATTCTTATCGATCCATGCATTTGGCATTGGATGCTCTGATCCTGTTTCTATCACAGGTAACTTTTGCCTGGTGCAGGAAACTGTAAATCCGGCAGCAATTATGGTAATGAGAATCGTTTTATTCACAGCAGTATTCATTAAAAGTTAACAGAACAATTTCAAAAAACAAATTATTCCCAGCTCTCCTTTGCTTCCAGTTCGGCCATTGAGGGTTTAACTCTGGCAATGTTCAGTGATTCCTGATAAAGCTTGTTAAGGTCGGGTAACTGTAAATCCGAGCCCTTTCTGATAAAAAAAGGAGTTTTGTAAAGCGGCACGTCTACAGTAACATACTCCCCGCCCTTATATTCTTTATGTGTCCAGGCATCTATCCATGTTTCACCGGCAGGCAGATAAAGTTTATGCTCCTTCACATCCGGTTTCCATACAGATGAAACAAGGATGTCGGGTCCAAATTTATAAGTTTGCCAGTCTTTCCAGGCCTCAGGCTGTGAAGGATAATCAAGGAACAGGGGCCTTACAATGGGTGTCCCGGTTTCACTTGCAGTCTTCGCTTGCTCCATAATGTAAGGAACCAGCTGCATCCTGATTTTGGCATACAAACGCCAGGTAGCAATAAGTGCTGTATCGTAGTTTGGTTCATCAACACTGTTCCAGAAACCCCGATCACGATTGGGCCCAACTTCCATGATAGGAGAAAAGCAACCAAAACCAAGCCAGCGCATAGTAGTTTCCCTGGTAAATATACGGCTGTAACCACCCACATCTGAACCCCATATCGGATAGCCCATGATGGCACACCGTTGTACTCCAATAATCACTGATCGCAGGCCTTCAGGCTGACCGCCGGTATCTCCGGCCCACATCCCGCCATAACGGGCACTGCCGGTATACATAGCTCTCGGAAAGAGAATAAAATCATTACCGAGCACAGGCTTCACCCCTTCATAAGTGGCCTTTACATATTGCCGGGGATAATCGTTGAAATTCTGCCGGTAAGAAGTGCCTGCGTAGGTGTACATGTGACTCGAATCCAGCAGCTTTTCACCATCAGCCCTGTCGAGCTTAAATCCCTTTACTCCCATGCGGGCAAGCTTACCGGGACCGTTCTCTCCCCACCATTTCACAGCTTCCGGATTCGTAAAGTCTATTAATACCTGACGTGAATCCTTAAGTCTGCGGCTTTTCAGGGCATACCCATGATTTTCTGCATAATCGGCCATATCACCCATAACAAAAGGGGCAATCCACATCATAAGCTCAACATTATTCATATTGAGCCAGTTGATCATGCCTTCAGGGTCGGGAAACTGATTTGGTTCAAATTTATAGTCATCGAAACCACGCTGACCTGGTCCCCACGGGCGATCAATCCAATAGGCCCTGCAGGGGATATCGTAATGTTTCATCATGAGGATGTCTTCAACCAGGTCGCTGTTATAAGGCGCATGAACTGCTGAACTGTCAAAATATTCCTTATTGTTGTAATGATTGTCTCTCCATCGCCACGGTCCGAAGGCCCATTCCGGCGGGACAAAAGAAGGACCTGTTTCCATTGCATGTTTTTGTACAATCTTCATGGGAGAATCTGCGGTGTAGATGCGGAACTTAAAATCCGGCCCTTCAAAGGAAACCTGCACTATATCGGGATATTCTTTACAAAAATCATATACACCCGGCCAGGTTCCTTTTACAAACATCCCGTAATTATTGGAGGAAATGTAAAAAGGAGCATAAGCTGAAACAGTTGGCTTCAGATGCATCTCCACCCGTTCGTTCCTTAAATTAACTGCAGTGGTAATCCCTTCTTTCCAGGAATAGGTCTGGTGACCGTCAACCACTCTTTCAAAAATTCCTGAAAAATATTCAGTATCTGCAGCTGCCGTATTGATCAGCCAGCGTGTGGCGTGAACAGATGTATCTGCTGAAATCAGTTGAAAAGAAAAATCCACAGCTCCATTTTCCTTTTTTACATTCAGTAAAACTTTATTTCCGGTTTTCTCTTCCCATGTAAACAGGCCGGAGCTGTCTGTAACATCAGATTTCACAGGCATCCCGGTAATCCAGTGTATCTTTCCTGCCTGTTCGAAGCCAACACTGCCCACGGAATCTGAAACTGATTTGAAAATTAACGGATTCCCGTATGGATTGAAAAGCTGAATTGTCGGGTAAGCAGAAGCACTCTGACTGTCAATTTTTACAAGTTTTTTACCCGAACAGGAAATGAGTCCGGGTAAAACAACAGCTAAAAGTCCGAATAGAAAAATATTTTTCTGAAACCTGGAGCTTATTTTCTTCATTAATCTTTAATTTTTTATGGTTAAGTATTGATTATTCCTTAACAAAATGGCCTGTTGCATAATTCCTTTTATCGAAGATAACAAGATTATAGATGCCGGGTATAAGTGTGTGAATATCAATTTTTTGATCAGTCCCCGAGATAGTTTTGTAAAGTTCCTCTTTTACAATTCTGCCTTGTTGATCATAAATCCTGAGATTTACTTCGCCTTTATTAAATAACTTTCCTGATTCAAAACCCAAATGCAGCATGTCACTGGCAGGATTGGGGAAGAGATTCAGACCGTTGTTTTCGACCCTGTTATTCATAATACCGGTTGCCTCAACGACCTGTATATATCCTGTTACAGTAATTCCTGCAGTATCCCAGACCATTCCGCTTCCCGGATGAGCAGGCAGTATATCTTCAAAACCTCCTGAAACACTGTTGCATTGAATTACCTTATAAGCATCACCAGCTTCAAATGATCCGGCACCTGAAGGACTGATATAGAGTATGCCACCAAGTTTTAATTTTCCGTTAACGATAAGAATATTGGCAAGTTTATCTATTGTATTGACAGTAGCAAATAAATAACTGTCTGAATTAAAAGCAACATCGTTATCTGCATGCAAATAACCTTTACCATTATTTCCGGCAGCAATTACGCCACCCCCATTTACAGTAATATTGCCGGTTACGGTGCCTTCGCCTCCAAGGGTACCGCTTTTATTTATAATTACCGGTCCCGAACCCGTAGCACTTCCACTTGTATTGTTAACCAAAAGCGTACCTCCGTCAACAACCGTATTCCCGGTATAGGAATTTGCACGGGTCAGATTAAGAGAACCACTCCCTGCCTTCACAATGGATGTATGAGCTCCTGAATTTTTAAACTGTACTTCGTTAATAACTCCGTCAAATACGGAAGACATATTATTGGTCCCAATACGCCATGTAATAGTACCTGTTCCTTCACCACCAGCACCTAATTCGGATGAAGCAGTTCCTTCCAGTGATCCGATGTTAATAGTATCAGTGGTATTTTCTCTAAAAACTGCAGTAACATTATCATCCAGCGAGAGATTGGCATTCCCGTAACCTGCAGAATTTCCCAGAATAAGCAGACCGCCGTCCCCATCAGTTGTAACATTAATAGTGCCTTCATAAGCAGACCAGTCTCCAAGCAGTTCAGAACGCACCCAGGGAGTATACAGATTGAGTGTTCCATTACCGGTTAATGTTCCGGTTAAAGAACTCCTGGAATCCAGTTTCAAAGTACCGGTATAACCTTCAGGGACAACAATGTTCCAGGCACAATTATCTGTATAAGAATTATTATTATCCAGCATTGCCAGGGTACCGCCTTTAATAGTAACAGGGCCGGAACCCAGACCTTTAATATTGGCCTGTTCGGAACCAAGCGCCAGTGTTCCTTTCTCAATATCAGTTCCTTCTGAATATGTATTTGCACCACTCAGGGTGAGTGTGCCAAAACCGCTTTTAATCAGTTTTCCTGTACCTGCAACTTCACCGGAGGAATTGAGCTGTGAACCAGATTCCAGCAATTCAATATTTCCGTTATTTTGTCCGACAGTAAAGCCGCGGTTCGTAGATAATGAACCCGATACACTCAGCTTTCCACCGTCCAAAACCAGGTTTTCTGCTCCGGCATCAGCTGCACCCAGTGGTCCAGGTTTTCCACCGTTATTCAATTCCTGAACTGCAATTGTTCCCTCTTTAATAATGGTTTTTCCGGTATATTCATTTGTATTCCGGATACTTAAAATGCCACTGCCCTGTTTAATCAAATCACCACTTCCGGTTATTGTTCCATCTCCCGAAAAGGTATAATCCAGGCTCCCATCCACCAGGATACCGGCAGGCTGTAAAACACCTTTCAGATCAACTGTTGTATTCAAAGATCCGGCATTGTCAAAAATTACTGTATCTCCCGGAACAAACCAGTCAGCAGCAGTACCCTCCACCAGCCAGTTTTTTGTTGTTACCAGATCCCATACATTGTCTATATCACCATTCCAGAAAACTGTTGCTGACGGACGTACATCCATTACTTCCAGAATAATTTTATTCCCGGAAATTTTTATAATTGACGGGGTGCCCGGAATGCCGCTAACCTTTAAATTACTAATATCACCGTTGAGTGATCCGGCAAATTCAGCAATCACATAATCACCGGGAACAACATTCCCGTCAAGCGGATTTATAATTATTTTATTTTCACCTGTAAGCAGAAGGTCCCCTTTTATGTTAAGGTAATCATTTACTTTAGATGTTCCGGCAGGATCATCTGAGAGGTCAAAATACAGATTTACATCACCTCCGGCAGTAAGGTTACCATTAACTGTCAAAGTATCAGCTGTACCTGATCCGGCGATTATCATTCCCGATTTTTCTTCAAGATCGATATTCTTTCCGGCAATTCCGCTACCCGCCAATTTTGCAAATCGCTTAACATCTACATTGCTGCTGTCTATTGATCCGTTAATTGTAAGCATACCGTCCCAAACAGTTGTCGGGCCTGAATAGGTATTGGAATTATTGATAATCAGGTTTCCGGCACCTGCTTTAACCATAGGCATATCACCTGCCAGACTGCCTGATCCGTCAAGGGAATAATCCTGGGGGGCAAAAACATGTAATGACAAAGGCTTTAGCGTTCCGTTAAGATTTACCGGATTGCTGTTGTCTCCTGAGATATCAAACAGCACATCATCACCATCAGCAAAAGCTGCTGCTGTTCCGTCCTTTTCCCAGTTTCCGGCAGTACCAGCTTCCCAGTTCGTACCGGATTTCCAAACGAGCCGGCCATTGCTTATTGCAGAGGGTGGTGGTGTACCAAAACCCATAAAGTAACCAACATGAGGGGGTTGATTATAGCCGGTATTTTGCCAGGCTATGCTAAGCCGGTATTGAGCCTCATGCATCAGTGTATAATTGCGATGGGGAGTATAGGAAGTTGGTGTAAAGATCCTGAGTGAAGAATTATCCTGCGTTCTGAAGATAACTTCCTCTCGCCAGTCTCCCAGGATATCTGCCTGTAAAGATGGAGTAGACTTGGTACCGTTATTGGACAGACAACCTGTAGCATAAAAAATATTACCCACATTGTATTTACTGATTGTAATGCCGTCTAATAATTCACGGGTAAGGTCAGCATCCCAGTAAACAGCAAAGTTAATTGAAGGAATGTTACTGCTAATCCTGTTCCCGTCTTTATCATAGACACCAAGACCACTGGATGCCCATGCTTCAGATCCAACATATTCGGGGGTAATATCATCAGCCAGTCCACGCCCCACGTCAGTATTCATCTTTTTTTGCCAGAGGATCTCACCGTTTTCAGCTTTCCGCATAGTAATACCATTTCCATCATCTTCATGAGCTGCAAATACCTCCAGCCCTTTACGGTCCGGGTCGTGATCAGCTACATGCAATGCATCACCATGTTTAAGGCCTGTTGAGTACAAACCATTACCATTGTCATCTATAGTACATGATCCGTATACAATTTCATCCTTCCCGTCGTCATCTACATCAGCTACAGTAAGATTATGATTTCCCTGTCCGGCATATGCGGAATTTCCAGGATCGTCACTATCGAAAACCCACCGCTGGGTTAATGCACTGCCGTCCCAGTCGAAGGCAGCCAGCACTGTCCTGGTGTAATAACCCCGGCACATTACCAGACTGGGATGTACCCCGTCAAGATAAGCCACACAAGCCAGAAACCGATCGACCCGGTTGCCGTAACTGTCTCCCCATGCCCTTACGCTGCCCCGCGGAGGGATGTAGTTGGTTGTAAACATTTCTGCACCGGTCTCTCCATTGAAAACGGTGAGATATTCGGGCCCTGATAAAATATAACCACCACCGTTCCTGTAATCTGCATTATCGTCATCAGTTGCGGCCGGTCCCATGCTCAGGAAATTCCCGGTACCGTCAATAGTACCCGGTGCAGTTTTACAGGCTACCTCAGCCTTTCCGTCACCATCCAGATCATATACCATAAATTGTGTATAATGGGCACCGGCCCTGATGTTCTTACCCAGATCGACCCGCCAGAGAAAATCCCCTTCGAGTGTATAAGCATCCAGGTATACATCTCCTGTATACCCCGATTGTGAATTATCTTTTGCATTAGAAGGGTCCCATTTCAATATGATCTCATACTGTCCGTCTCCGTTTACATCACCAACACTGGCATCATTAGGAGAGTAAGTATATGAAACACCGTCGGGAGTAGTACCTCCGGCCGGACGATCCAAGGGAACCGTTAATGAATTATTACCCCAAACTGTACAGGTATCAGCAACATCCTGCTCTACACCATCCACTACAGACTTTATATAATATTTTGACACTGACCCAGTATTATCAATATAGTTTGAGGGTGTATTGATCAGTGGTTCAGCATTGATCTTAACACCATCCCTGTAGATATTAAATCCTATAGAATCAGGATCATTCCCAAATATTCGCCAGCCAAGATATACACTGTTTGCTCCGGTTCGAACGGCAATTAACCCTCTGCCCAGATTTTCCATGTGCCTCTGGGCACTTAAGGGAATATTTAATGTAGCAAAAACGACTATCAGCAAAAGTGTTGGTCTCATATTCAATATATTTTTACCCGTCTTCATTTTATCTCCAGTTTTTAAATTATCACCTGCAATCTGCTTTTAAAAAACAGATTGAAAACTTGTAATCTTATTTTTTCATAATAAATTTTTTAACCTGATCAATATCGACGCCTTTAAATTTTAAAAAATAAATTCCCGGCTCAAATCCGGATAAATCGATCTGCATGCGGTTCATGTTATCAAAAACCCTGGAATATTCAGCCTGCCCCAGCAGATTCAGCACCTGAACTGTCCCACTATATCCGCCATTTCCAAATGAAACATTCAGCCTATCTCTGACAGGATTCGGATAGATCTGTATGACTTTGTTATATGATGTAATTCCTGTATTTGTTTCTTCTTTTATCCTTATATAACCAGTTATAGAGATACTGGTTGTATCCCAGATAAGGTCTTTTCCCGGGGATGAAGGAATGATCTTATCAAACTTACCATGGCATAGGCCGGCCTGAAAAATCTTATAATCCTGACCTGCCCGATAAGGATCTCCGGTATTATTGATCATATAAAGGTATCCATCAAGATTTAATTTCCCGTTCACAACCAGAATGTCTGCCAGCACCTCTTTTACATTTGTTTCAACAGCAAAATAACTTCCGGATTTAAAAGTAATATCACCTGTCGCTGTCAATATCCCAATACCGTTATCGCCCGGAGCAATCACGCCATTCGTCCTAATGTCAACATTCCCTGAAACACGACCTGTACCTCCAAGAGTTCCGGTTGCTTTAACAATAACTTTTCCGGTACCGGTAGCACTACCGCTGGAATTATTCACTTCCAGTACGCCCCTTTCTATAATTGTATTTCCGGAATAAGTATTTTCATTGGTCAGAGTCAGAGTGCCGGAACCGGCTTTAATTATTGAGGTAACAGCACCGGAATTTTTAAACTGGGTATTGTTAATGACACCATTAAATATACTGTTTAGATTATTTGTTCCGATCCTCCAGGTAATCGTATTTGTTCTCTCACCACCAGCACCTAAAACAGCATTCTCAGTCCCGGCTAATGCACCGATATTAATAGTGTCACTTGCTGAGTTTCTGTAAATAGCAGTAACATTGTTTCCCAGATTTATTGTTGCATTGCCATATCCTTTTTTATTTCCCATTAGAAAAGTACCTCCATCACCATCAGTTGTCACATTGATAGTACCTGTAAAAGCAGACCAGTCTCCAAAAAGTTCAGATCTTATAAAGGGCGTAAATAAGTTAAGAGTTCCGCCACCCTCAAGGCTGCCAATAAGTGAGCTGCGGGAATCCAGATTCAGGTTTGCCTCATAACCTTCTGGGACAATCAGATCCCAATCACAATTATCGGTATAGGATACCCTGTCATCATTCATTATCAGGCTGCCATTCATAATAGTAACCGGACCGGTTCCCAGTCCTCCAATGTTTGCATCATCAGTTCTGAGAATAACTGAGCCATTACGCAATAATGTTCCCCCTGAATAATTATTTTTTGAATAAAGAGCCAGTATACCGTAACCCGTTTTGGTTAGCTTACCTGTTCCCGTAACGGTTCCGTTCACATTCCATCTGTTTGACGAAGCCGGAGTATATATTGTACCACCACTGATACCAAGTGTCATTCCGCGATCCGATCCGGATTCACTGCCTGAGCATTTCAGCGTTCCTCCATCAAGGACCAGGTTTTCAGCTGCCGAAGAAGCAGCACCCAGCGGACCGGGTTTACCAGCACTAAAAGAAGTATTTAATTCAATACTTCCGTTTAAAATTTTAGTAGGGCCGGTGAACTCATTATTTGCATCAATAAATAAATTACCGGAACCTATTTTGGTAAGCCCGGCAGAACCAACGATACTTCCGGTACCGGTAAACTGATAATTGGCATTGCCTTCAACAATAACCGATGCCGGTTGTAACTGTCCATCCAGTGTCACTGTATCATTGTCCTGGCCATTATCATTAAAAACTACAGTATCCCCGGGAATAAACCAGTCCTGTGTTCCATTTCTGCTCCAGTTATAACTGGTTACCAGGTCCCAGAAGTTTTCACCCCCACCCTGCCAGACAATCTTTGCCGGTGCCCGGAGAGCCAGCACTTCAAGCACTATGGAAGAACCTGTGTTTTTTAAGGAAGCAGCCACACCTGGTATTCCGGCAACCTTCTGGTTATTCAAATTACCGGTAAACGCACCACTAAAGCTGATAATAGTATAATCTCCCGGTGGCAGGTCGGCCCCGATCATATTTATATAAAAAAT
Organism: uncultured Bacteroidales bacterium; assembly: GCA_963783315.1. Lineage (GTDB taxonomy): Bacteria > Bacteroidota > Bacteroidia > Bacteroidales > DASQZP01 > DASQZP01. The sequence continues at coordinate 65,328 of CAWAMZ010000032.1, read as the reverse complement.
ATTATTGCCTTCAATATTCACATCACCATCCACACTGATCAGATCATTTTTTCCGGTGATGGCGTCAGGATTATCAGAAAGATCGAAGTTCAGAGTAACATCGCCAAGTAAACTCAGCTGATTATTGATTCGTAATGTATCGGCAACCCCATTTTCTCCGGGATACAAAATACTTTTTTTCTCCAGTGTGAGGCCGCCACCAATTAATCCTTTACCCAGTAAAGATGCAAACCGTTTCACATTTACTTCACTGTTTGAGAGACTTCCGTTTACTACCAGCTTGCCGCCCCAGACAGCGGTATAACCACTGAATGTATTTACATTATTAATTGTAAGAGAACCTGACCCGTCTTTCAGCAAACCAGTATTACCGGTTATACTTCCGTTACCATCAAATACATAATCAGTAGGACCATAAACAGTCACAGAGGAAGGAGTGATAGTGTCAGCAACAGAAACAGGATCAGTTACGTTACCGGAAATATCAAATAAAACATCATCTCCGTTATGAAATGCAACCATCAGGTCTTCTTTTTGCCAAACTGCATTGTTATCTGCTGCCCACAAACCGCCACCTTTCCAAACAATCCTGTCTCCAGTCAAAGGAGGCGGCGGTACTGAATCCATACCATTTCCCAGGAAGAAAGAAGGATGTGGCGGTTGATTGTAAGAGTTATTTTGCCAGGCAATGGCAGCACGGTACTGCGGATCATGCATCAGGGTATAAATCCTGTGCGAGGTAGGTTTTGTTGTAGAATAGATACGTAACCGTGTGTTATCTGTTGTCCTCCAAATTACTTCTTCGCGCCAGTCGCCCAGGATATCAGCACTCAAACAAGGGGTCCCCTTTGTATAATTGTTTGAATAGGTACCATTGGCTGTCAGTAAGGTTGTAAGTGAACCATTATCATTGTATTTGGTTATGGTCCCGATTCCGGTACCAATATCAGTACCCAACCAGTTATGATCCAAAAATTCGCGCAGCAGGTCACCATCCCACCAGATCATAAAATTCATCGGAATATTATTTGAACCTATGACTTCTCCTTTTGCTGAATAGAGCGGACATTCAGTAGCAGCCCAATATTCAGCGCCAGGATATGCTGCTGTAATATCGCCAGCACAGGCTCGTCCGCAATCCCGATTGGTGACAAATCTGTTCAAAATCTCGCCGGTTTTTGCATCCCATTCAGCAGCTCCTGTATTATTCTCCAGAGCCTTCCATATTTCAAGTCCTGGCCGGTCAGGATCAATATCCATAACATGAAGGGCATCCCCGTGTTTCAGACCGGTTGAATATAAACCGGTACCATCATCATCAACGGTCATTCCGCCATAAACAATTTCATCTTTTCCGTCATCGTCCACATCAGCCAAACTAAGATGATGGTTGCCCTGACCATCATATTCAGGACCAGCCTGATCAGAATCAAACTGCCAGAGCCGACTGAGTTGATCGTTTCTGAAATTCCAGGCTTCCAGTTTTATACGGTGATAAATACCCCTGGAAATTACAAAACTGGGGGTTTTCCCATCCAGGTATGCTACAGTCCACATACACTTGGTAGCCCGGTGGGCATACTGGGCAGTATTCATGCCCGGAAGGCCCCATTGAGAAATGGGTTCACGGTTAATATAGTTGTCTCTGGCAAGCTCTTTACCTGTTTGTCCATCAAATACAGAAATAAAATCAGGGCCTTCAGCACGATGCCCAAACGCTGTAACAGAATACCGGTAATTGGTAATTCCGTCACCGTTTACATCACCAATTTGCATACCAGTACCATCAATGGTTCCTTCAGAGGAACGGGTTGCCACTTCAGCCTTTCCGTCTCCGTCCAGGTCATATACGAGAAAATTTACCTCAACATCATCATACAGATTTGGTCCGAGATCAATTGCCCACATGAAGGTGCCGTCCAGCTTATAAGCTTCCAGGTAATGATAATCAGTCGATTCAATGGAGCGGTCTTTGGCAAGTCTCTTCACAACAATTTCATACTCACCATCCCCGTCCAGGTCTCCCACCGAAGCATCATTCAATTCATAGCCCTCAAGCGGGCGCACCGGGATATCCTTGTAATAGGTTTCCCATACTTTGGCAGTATCATCAGCCGGCCTTTCCACCCCATTTACAACAGGTTTTACATAATAGACAGAACTGGTTGTTCCGTCCTGATCCATAAAATTACTGGCTTGATTCTCCGATATTGTAGTTACCTTACTTCCATCCCTGTACAGGTTAAATCCAACATTTTGCCATTCAGTGCCGGGAATGCGCCAGCTGACAAAAACACCATTTCCTGTTTTTATTGCCAGTATGCCGTGATTAAGCTTTTCCATCTGCCTTTGCCCCACAACAGTGAAAGGAATTATTAGTAAAAGTGAAACCAGAATTGTACAAATTTTATTGCGCACCATTTTAATTCAGCTTTATTACTATTTAATTTTTTGGCATTAGTTGAATATGTTAATTAACTCAACATCCAATATATGTGTTTTAATCATTTCACCCGGTGAAGAATAAAGGCAGTATTTCCGGGTTTGGTTCCCGGCTGGCGCCAGGAAAAAAATATTTCGGGAGGTTTTTTTTCTTACAGCAATCAGTCTGTTGTATTGAAAATCCTTTTGTTGTTGCTCGCAAATATTGGCGGGTACAAGCATAAGCGGCATCAGGATGAAAACTGTATATATAAGATTGCTTTCCATTAATATAACTCCTGATCAGGAAACTCAATCCTGTAACCATGGAGAGTGTAAATTATTACAGGGGATTACTATACATCTATGCATTAATTCAGCATTAAAAAAGTAAGGTATTCCACAAAAGTGGAATACCATACTTTATATATTTGTTACTTCGCGGGTTTATTCAACAACCAGTCTCTTAGTGATAACTTTTTCACTGGTAATAATGTTTACAATAAACACACCTTTCTTATTAAGTGTAATACTCTGACGTCCTGTAACATTACTGAACTCTTTATTCAGAATAGTTCTGCCCTGAACATCACTTACTGTTAAAGTATAGTTCTGATATTTGCCAGCAGTAAGATAGAATGCACCGGTAGAAGGATTCGGATACAGAGAAATACCGTCAAGCTGAGCATTATCAACAGCGGTAGGCTCAGTTACTACAACAACAACTTCGTTACTGGTGAAAGTTTTACCACCGACAACACTTTCGCATACGATGTAGTATGTACCAGCGTTGAGGAATAACGGAGTATAGTTTTCGCCAGTCTGAGTTGGTATAAATGACTGATAAGCTGTACCCTGTGTATCTGACCACATCCATTCTCTTGAATCAGCAGTAGTTGATTCCGTAACTGTGAGAGTAGTTCCATTGGTAGAGGTTTCGATCTTCTGTGAATCAGCAGGAGCAATTTCAACAGAAACAACATTGATCGGCACTTCACTGGACACAACTGTTCCGGCATCTGTAGTACCTTCGCATATCAGGAAATACTTACCCGCCTGACTGAATGAACCTGCAAATGTATCAGCAGTAGCAACAGGATCAAATGAGGCATATCCGCTTCCTGAAGTTGTAGAGTATTTCCAGTCAAAGGCAGTAACAGCATCGGCATTAACTGTATGAATAGTACTTACAGGCTCATCAACGCCAACGAATTGCTCATCTACCGGAGTAACTTCAAAGGCAGCAAGGTCTCTTGAATAAACAACGGTGGTTGTATCTTCACCATTAACAACGGGGTAATCCATAACCAGTTCCCTGCCTTCAACAGTCTTGATTTGGTTTTTATCCATAGCTGTCTGGAAACCACCACGATAATCACCATGTACGATCAGTTTGCCCTGGTCTTTAATAGTGATTACACTAACTGTAGTATCCGAAGCATATCTCCAAATCTGAGAACCTGCGTCAATCACTCCATTTCCGGAAATATCGATAAATTTAGCACCTACACTACCATCACTCTTTCCAACAATAAAATCGGTGCCCATAGCAATCTTACCATTATCTGTAACGGTAATACTAGGTGTACCACTTTCGAGTCTTAAACGACCTTTCAGATAATAGACTCCACCTTTTACAATAAGGTCACCATCCTGATACTGGTCACTTCCTCTGTACAATGTATCTTCCAAACTAGGCATATCAACTGTGAATGAAGCATCAGCAGCTAGCCAGAGGTCATAAACATGGTGAACTCCGGGAGCAGAAAGAACAGGTGCAGTGGTATAATCAGGATTAACTGTAATTGAGTTGTTAAAGATATGAGCATATGGATCCCAGTTACGCATATCAGTTACTGCTTCACTTTCAGCTCCTGTCCAGAAGATATCTGCATCTGTAGTTGTATCTATTACAGTGAAAGCTACTTCGGTAGACGGATTAGCATCACCACCAATCATTGATTCACAAATAACATAGTAATCACCAGGGGTCTCAAAGAGAGGAGTATATTCAGTGCCTGTGATTGGTGTGCTGAATGACTGGTACCCCTGTCCGGAAGTCATTGAATATTTCCATTCCCGGCTGTCAGCAGTCTGGTCTTCAGTAACTGTAAGCATATAACCTTCCTGTCCGACTTTAAGTAACTGTCTGTGAGTTGGCGAAATGTGAACCTGATCGGAAGCAACAATTACCTTGAATTCGTTTGACGTAACATCGGTTGTACCATTATTCCCAATGCAAACAATAAAATAAGTACCTGGTGTACTCATATTGGGAAACAGGGTATCATTGGTAGCACCAGCGATAGTCTGATCATAAGGTCCTCCGGAGACAGTACCGTATTTCCACTGGAATGACTGCATGGTAGCCCATCCGTCATTCGGGACAACATATACCGGATCACCATCACTATTGGCAACAAGACGCTGCGCAACTTCTGGTTCAATAACAAATGCCATTTTGTCCCTGGAAAAGAGTTTGGTCCGGTTTGTTACCTTATCATAACGCAGAACAATATCACGGTCTGGAGTAGTCTTGATCTGATTTCTGGCTATAGCGTCCAGAATTAGATTTGGTGCAGCTGTTGCATCACCGGCAAGATCCAGGTAACCAGCATCAGTAATGGTTATAACTCCCTTGGTTGAATCCACATCACTATATCTCTGTGGCCAAACATCACAGATCATGAACCCGCTGTCAGAAATATTAACAAAACCACCTCGTGGGGTACCCATTTTACACATAGCCCAGAAGGTACCAACACGTACTGAACCATGGCCGGAAATGTTCACGATGGCCATTGAATCTTCCAGGTAGAAATTCTTTCGGTTGTAAAATTCACCCTGTGAAATGTTAATAGTAACATCATGTGGGAGGTAAGTACTTGATCCGTCATTGTTTTTAAACTGGTAGGACGGATCAGTCATATGAACGTTGAAACGGCTTCCGGCAGCAAGGGTAAGCCTTGCGACAGACATGTTGGCAGAGCCGTCAAAGGCAGGAGTTACATCGACTGTAGCAGCGCTGTCAAGCACCAGAATATTGCCCTCCACATCCAACTGGGGATCCCAGTTTGCAGTATTGGTAGCACTGGTATCTACAGCACCTGTCCATGTTAGGGTTTCCTGCGCAAAGGAAGTTTGTGCGAATAAAAAGAGACCTGCAGCCAGTCCGGCTGAAAAGATCACTTTTCCTCTGTTCCATATGGAACTTTTCTTTTGAAGTCTGTAAAGCTTTCTCATAATAAACAATTTAGTTAGTAAAAAAATACTTAATTACAATTGATTGTAAGGGTTATGCTATTGTAATACAGCCATATTAAATAAATTACTTTTTTGATTCCAGTGGTAAAAACCAGTTATTGCGGTCCATCAATTTGGCTCTGACTTGTTCAGCTTCCGGATAACCGCCTTTTTTAAGCTTGTCATATATCCTGTCAGCCAGGAAAGCCGGATCATTTCTGCGCAATGCAATACGCACCAGGTCACCCCATCTTTCTCCTTCGAAAGCAAGTTCGAGCGCATCTTCATTAACCACCATGTCTTCAACATAAGTAGTAGAATCAGTATTCACCTGATCATTTACATTTTGAAGATATACCCTTCCCCGAAGACCAATATTTCTGTGATACAGACCCCGGATTCCCACCGGGATCTCAGCTCCGGTTGCCATACGTGCATCAAAATCGAACGGAAAAGGTTCATTCGTCCGCTCGTAATAGGTGATATCCAGCACAGTATCGGGTGCAGGGTAATTAGCCCTGATACCATTATTGATCAATGCATAGGCAATTTTATGATGTCCGGTCCGGTTTGCAGCCTCGGCATAGCGAAGATGCAACCCTCCGGCTCTTTTAAGGAACCATTTTCCGCTCTTGTCAAAAAGATCCCTATTGGAATAATTCATTGTATATTTCGTAATTACCGGGTTGTTATTCTCCATGATATAAGAACCAGTATTGCCTCTGAAATCGCCTGGAAAATCATTCTGCTGCACCTGTACGTCCCATTTTTCAATTGCCCTTTCAGCAGGTTTCAGATAATAGCTGCCATAATCAAGGGAAAAAAGATCGATGAAAGGATTAGCCGGAGGGTATGAACTGTGAAAATACAGAACCCAGATCATTTCATCATAGTATTCTGTACTTGGATTTGCCGAAAACATCAGCGGCCAGTGGTTCAGTGCACTACGTTCGTCCTGCCAGTAATATCTTACGTAACCACTGTTATAGCGTGTAAGAGTATAAACATCGCCGCTTGCTATCTTATAGGAATTAAAATTATCAGAACCGATATCACGATCCATTAAATTTTTATAATATATACAAGCCTGGTCATAATTTCCTTTCCACAGATACAGGTCTCCCATAAAAAATAACTTATCAATAAACATAACGCGTGTATCATAGCCGTCAATTATGGTCCTCAGTGTTGGATCGGAATAACGATCCATATATGGAACATTCTGCATCGTATTTAACAGTGTATCTACCATTTGTTCTATATTGAGCACCGGATAAACAGAATCTTTTAGTGCCGCAACATCTTCTACCTTTTCAACAGGTTTAGTAATATAAGGAACTTCACCATACTGTATAACCAACTGAAGGTAGAGCCAACTGCGTAATGTAATGATATCAGAATATCGTTGAGCAAAATCATTTTCTGAGAGATTATATGATTGACGCATTAAATCAAAGTTTTTAAGTGCATCATTGCAATCATTGATCAGAGCATAGAATGGCCTTGGATCTGCCCAGGGATTTCCTGCCTTTACATCATGCAGGTTCAGCTGTCGTAAATTAATATCAGCATTGCTGGTAACGTCCATCAAATCAGCCCGGAGTTCATTCAGCACAATATACTTGTCTGCAAGGTTTACCAGCTTTCCGTAAATTCCCTTGATAGCTGCATCGGCATCATACTTGTCTTTGTATACCTGATTAGGCGACAGTACATCCTTGGGTTGCACGTCCAGATAATCTTTACAGGAAGGCAGGATAGCTAAAAAAACTATTAACAGTCCTGCAGGAGATAATAATATATATATTGCCTTTTTCATAAGAAGTACTTTTTTAACCACTGAATTTTTCAAATTTTTTATAATCCAATTCTAACACCGGCAGAAACAGATCTTGGCTGCGGAGTGAGACCAATATCGATACCCTGACTTAATGAAGTTTCACTAAAACTAAACTCAGGATCCATTCCAAGATAGTTTGTCCATGTGAAAAGGTTCTGACCGGTAACAAAAATCTGCAATCCATTAATAAACTGAGGCATTACAGGAAGTTTATAACTAAGGGTAATGCTTTTAAGTCTGATATAAGATCCATCTTCGATCCAACTGTCTGAGAATCTTGCGTTTCCGATAGGGTCACCCCACTGTGCCTTTGGAATATCAGTAACCTGTCCTTCGCTTCTCCAACGGTTTAATACAACGGGGGTCTGGTTATCGGTATTCTGCATCGATTCAAGTGTATATCTTACCTGATTAAATACATTCCCGCCATATTTAAAGGTAAAAGCTGCATCAAGCGAAAGTCCTTTCCATGATAAAGCAGAGGAGAACATGCCAATCATATCCGGATTGGGATCCCCAATGATTTGCATATCTTGCTGATCAATAACCTTGTCATTGTTTACATCCTGAAAATGCACATCTCCTGCTGAGAATGGGACAAGATCAGTATTTGGCATCAGAGCTCTTAAACCAGATGCTTCTGCCTCCTTCCGGGTAGAAAAAACTCCAAGTGCTTTGTACCCGTAGAAAACGCCAACAGGTTCTCCTACCCGGGTCAGGATATTAGCTCCCATTATGCTGGTTATACGACCTTCAGCACCTCCAGGAAATGAGGTTATCTCAGTTTTATACTTTGATAGAGTAGCACCAACATCCCATTTAAAATTTGCACCATTAACAATACGGATATTAAGTCCTGCATCAAAACCAGTACTTTTAAAAGAGCCTTCATTGGTAAGATAAGAATCAAAACCTGTCAATTGATCAGCAGGAAGAAAGTTTAGAAGATTGTCTGTTTGATTGGAATATACATCCAATGTAAGGTTTACTCTTTCCCTGGCCACACTCAGATCGATACCTGCATCGGCCTTTTTAACAGTTTCCCATTGCAAAGAGGTGTTGGCAAGATTTCCGGGAACAATACCTTCAGCTCCGAGAAAATTCTGCGAAGTATAATAACGTAAAGCAGATTTATTCCCGATATCATCATTTCCGGTAATGCCATAACTTATTCTTAATTTTAATAAATTAATAAAATCGGCTCCGGACATGAATTTTTCTGATGACAGAAGCCAGGCTGCAGCAACAGAAGGGAAAAATCCAAATTTGTTACTAAAAAGGGAAACTCCATTGGCATCCTGGCCATAACGAGAAGAGCCGTCAAGGGCAAGATTCACATCAATGAAATAACGATTTTGGAAATTATAACTTCCCTTAGCGTAAAAGGTGAGCCAGTTCCAGTCACCCAGATATCCGTTTACAGTTCTCATACTTGGTAACCCGGTACCAACACTGTGCGATTGATCATTGGGAGAATTATAACCATAACCCCAGTCGCCCTGAACCTTGTTAACAGCATTCCGTATACCTCCAATAGCTGTCAGGTTATGAGACAGGTTAAATGATCTGGTGTATTTCACTCGTAAGTCATTAGTAAGAGAGAAAATTCTTTCAACCATTTCACCCATCATGTTCTCTACTACACCGGAAGAAATTGTATCATTGGCCACACCAAGATGAGGAACAAAAAGGTTTTCGCGTATTTTATCAAAAGTAAAACCGATTAAATCGCTGACAACAAAATTCCTGCTTAATTGATAATTGGGATTAACCGACCCAAAGATCCTGTAATTAGAGCTGGTTGCATCCATATTCTGAACAATGGCAACAGGATTACTAACTCCGAGCACATCAGCATCTTCCAGAATTGGTGAAATAGCTCCTGTTGAACTTACAACCCGTGGATACATAAAAGGAGCCTTTCTCCAGCTAAGATTTATTGGATTTATAGTTTTTTCGTTATTCCCTTCCGGGCTCAAATTATGCAGGTTATATACCAGACTGATATTAGAATTAACCGTCAGCTTACTGGAAACATTAATATCAGAATTAAAACGTACCGAGTAGCGGTTATAATCAGTGTTTTTAACTATTCCCTCATGGTTCAGGTAACCGATAGAAAGAGCATATAAGGCGACATCATCACCCCCCCTGATTTTCATATTATACCCCTGTATTTTACTATTTCTGAAAATATCGTTTTGCCAGTTGGTATAGTTATGATAACGGTAATAAGAAGGATTATTCATATCTGTACTCAGGAATGGCAGTCTGGCAAGTGAATCGCTCGTCAATCCCTTTGACTGTAACATTTCTGATAAATAAATACGGTAATCATCAGCCCCCAGTAAAGGGATCTGGTTATCAGGAGAATAATTTATACCACCATAACCTGTCACATCAATATTAGTGGCCATCTTTGAAGCATGGTTGGTCCGGATCATAATTACCCCATTTGCCGAACGGCCTCCATAAATCGAACTTGTTCCGTCTTTAATTAATGTAATATCATCAACATCGTTCAGGTCGATAAATGCTAATGGATTTGTAGCATAACCCGGAATAACAGAACCTTCATATTCCTTGTTGTCATATATCATACCATCAATCACAATTAGAGGTTGATTGGTAGCATACAGTGATGTATATCCGCGTAAAAACATATTGGAACCACTTCCTGGTACCCCCGAACGTTTAATTACATTCAAACCCGGCAACTCCCCTTTAAAAATTGTTTCTGCAGAAGTACCGGTTTGTTTCCAGTTTTCATCTTTAACATTAATAGTAACAACTGAAGCCGGAGTATAGGCATAGGGACGCTGCATATAATATTCATCAACATCCTGGTTAAGTGAATTGTAACCTTCAGGATAAAGATAGGCTTTCACTACCTTGCGTCCTCTGAGTGCAACATGGTTGGTCTGATAACCAAGTCCACCTATTTCAAGAGTTGCCATATACGAAGGAACGTCAATTGAAAAAGCACCCGCACTATCAGTAAAAGTTGCTCCCGATCCGGGGATAACAACACTTACTCCTTCAACAGGAGCACCAGTAGCAGCATCATAAACATTACCTGAAACCATGCTGGGCGCCAGAATTTGTTGTTGTCCCGGATCCTGGGCCAATATGCTACCACATGTAAGCAGCAATAATAAGGATAGTAATTTATTTATACGTAACATAAACCTCATCTTTAATATTTTATTTATTCAAATACGGGAACAAGTTTGATGTAATCAACGGCAACAGTTGTATTATTGCCAATCCCAGCCAGCTCAATCCACAGATCCCGGTAATTGAAGAATATCGGATTACCTGCGGGCATTTCTGCTGCTGTGGAATAGCTTGTATCAGTTACGGCAATATATTTAGTTGTAAAAGGCGAAGGGGTTGTAAAGCCCTGTTCACCGTCAATAATAGCCGGCATTACAGACCCTATCCGTTCTTTAATCGTATCTGTAGTATTCGGGTAACGATAGGAATAATTAAAGTCATCTATTGCTTTAATATAAAACTGGTACCTTGTAGCCACAACCATTCCGGCATGAAAAACAATCCCCCCCGGATTCGCAGCGTGGTTATCCAGAATAAAATCGTATCCGCCTGAAGCATTTGGCCTCTTACGCATATAACCAGTTTGTCCGGAAATGTCAGCAATGACAAAATTTGTAGAATCCTCTCCCTGTAATATAATAGGTTGTATTTTATCGGGTAAGGCAACCGGACAGTCGTGCATAATATATACCATCCCGTTGCTGGCACTGTATGCACTGTCAATCGCAAATTTGTTGAATGGAACTTTAACATTAAACATAGATACAAGTGTATCATGAATAGTGTTTTTATCATACTTCCCGCGGAAAATATAATCCTTGGCAACATTCCAGTATGTCAGACTGTCGGAAACTGCATTATTATCCTTTATGGTATAATACTTTCTGAATTTGTCAAATTCCTGTTGAAAAACCTCATCGGAAACTAAAAATACAGTAGACAGGCTATCCTCGTTACTGAGATCGCGCACGTAAGCAAGAATCGGGTTGCTCCACACCATTCCTGTAACTGTATCATAAATAGGCTCATAGGTCAATGGGTCATAGCCGGTTTTTCTCGCGACACGGGGATTGAAAATCTCACCGGTGAGAGAATTGATGTAATCGGTATGAGCTTTACAGAGATTTGTAGTCTGAATAAATTCCCAAATATTCATTTTTGGGATTAGCGATTTGTCAATGATATGTAAAATTCCATTTTTTGCCGGCAGGTCATAAGGTTTAACCAGATTGGCATCATCCACTTTACCCTGAAGGTAATTCAGCAAAATGTTTTTCCCGGAAAGGGTTTTAATTCTTCCTGCAGGCTGTTCATCAAAATATGAATAAAGTGTAAAGCTGATATGATTTGCCACAAATTGTTTCAGTTTAACAGGATCATTAACAATTGAGTTATCCAGGGCTGACAAGGCTTCATTACTGGGAGCCCAGACAGTATAAGTCCTGTTTGTAGTGATCACAGAATCCATTCCGGTTTCTTTGAGATAATCCGCGAATGCTGATAATTCAGATTTCGACCTTATTAACTCCATCAGATTGTCTCCTGTTACATCTGCATTGATCTTATCATGTTCTTCCCATGGATCCTGACACCCCATGAATCCAACAATCATAAAGGCCGAGAAAAACAATAATTTCCAGTTTTTTGACATATTGCTCTATTTTAGAAGTAGTTCTTCATTAATATTTTAGTTACTTTCCGGTTTGTCTATCAGGATTCCGTGCTTATCCACTCTTGGCCATGTCTGCGGTTCATTATAAGGGATGATATGCATCATATCAAGCCATACATGGTCGCGGCCATCATTTATGGTAACGAATTTGATAGTATGCCTGCCTGTTGTAGGTACATCAATAGTACCTGCAAGGCGACCGACAAAGCGGCCACCTACATCAGTCCAGAAAGGCTCTCCGGCTTCTACAACAACGGCACTGTCACTGGGGTTAAAGTTATAGCGTTTGTAGCCTGTCAGTTCCAGATCATCGTCACTCAGGTCACGTGGCAATGTCACATTGTTATCACAAAGATTAGGCAATGCTTCTCCGTCAAAATAAACGATGAAAATCGGACGACGAGCCTGATATACATTTCGCGTGCAAACCCATAGTTTATATTTACCTTTCACAATCAGCGGGGTAGTAAATTGAATCCAGGGAATACCCTGCTGTCGCAGATTAATATCTAAATAGTCACTGTACACATAATATTCACCCATCCAGCCGGCATCAACAGAATACCCGATGGTAGAATTTGTACCCCAGGTGACATCGGCCAGCTGACCATACTGAACATCCAGGTATTGCCCGGGTTTTCTGAAGATACCAACCATTTTCCTCAGTTCAGGCTGATTGGCAACATCCCAGTATACCGGCATCGGATTTCTAACCTTTATACCAAAATTCTTATCTATCACGTGATAAACCCCGTTACCTGCAGTAATATCGCTGTTAACACGGTCTACCGGGGCTCCTCTTTCGAGTTTTCCATTGAATACTTCTTCATTTACCAGCACAGAATCCCCTTTGAGCTTAATCGTTATCACCTCCAGTGGAGCCATTGTAACAAGCGACCGGTCCATAACCATGTCTGTTACATATTTAAGACTGTTGTCCAGACAATGGTAAGCAGTATAAAGATATAAACTGTCTTCCGGATCAGACGGATCACCAGTATTACTGTAACGCGCCTTAAGATCAGCAAATGAATTTATGCCGTCTTTATTATATGCTTCATCTGTAACGGCTAACACAGTAAACCATCTGCGGTTATCCACAACCGGTTGATTCTGATCTGTGGGTATGGCTTCCATCGAAGGCATCAGTTTAAGAGTATCTGCGAGTGTAGTAGCCTTCAGAGCCGCAGAGAATATACTGAATTGCGGATCTTCATCAATCATCATGGCTATAGGCTTGGTTACAGGCTCAAGTACAGTATTAACAGCATGGATGATCCCGTTTGCTGCATGAATGTCGCGGTGAATAATTGTAGAGTATTTATTGATCTTGATTTTTGCTTCACCTTCTTCAAAATAAGTACGCGCTGTAAGATACTGACCATACATGGTAGGTCTGGGAAGCTTACCATCAGTAAACTGAGTGGTATTGAGGGTATCAATAATAATATGATATCGTACCAGATTAGTCAGCTCCTCCTTTGTAAAGTCTCCCAATGAATTCTTTCCTTTTTTTGCAAGAAAAGCATCAATAGCATCATTGGTTGGAGCAAAACAGGTGTAAGTCCCATAAGCATTAAGAAACGCCAGATTCCCTGACTTATCAAGTAGATCATAAAACTCTGAAAAATTATCAGGATTATCCTTAAAATAGGTGCCTATCAGCACATCAGTTGAAGTAGCTTGCACATAGTCAACTTTCTTGCAACTATTCACAAACACTCCACCAAAAATGACCAGTGCAGTAATTATTCGATTGATATTTATATTCATGTCCGGCTCTTTTTAAAAATTTTGTTGTGTTTCATAAAAAGGATTCTGCACAAGTGCAGGGTTTGCATCAAGCTCACCAACATATACAGGCATATAATGACTCAACGTATCCTCATATTTATTTTTAATGGTAAGCTGTTTATCAGCAGGTGCACTCTTTAGTACCATATCTATCAGCAGTTGCTTACGTTCATAATGGTTACGGCGTGCAAACCTGAGAATGTCGAACCATCTTTTTCCTTCGTAGGCAAATTCTCTGGCCCTTTCGGCAAGTAAAAATTCATTTACAGAAGTTTTATCAGTTGCACCACCCCAGACATCGGATGCTTTTGAAGCTTTTGCTCTGCTTCTTATCCGATAAATCAGATCCAGGGCCTCCTGCCCGCGACCCATTTGAGAGAGGGCCTCTGCTTTCATCAGCAGAATATCTGCATATCTGTAAATAATAAAATGTGCCCATGATTCATTCTCTGCACGCAAATCTTCACGGTTTATTCCCAGGTATTTCCATATTGAATAATTGTCGCTTGACTTATAGGATCCACCATCAGCTCTTACATCAGCATCCTGTGGCAGTGTAAACTCATCCTGCGGAAAATATTCTTCAATGGCAACAGGCGAAGCTACAAGATATCTCCTGGTTCTGAACAAATAGTAATATGGATTTTGTTTATCCTGTGAGAACTGCAGTTCAAAAATGCTTTCTACTGAATTACCGGCTCCGTATAAAGTGGTAAACCACTCTTTATCGCCATTAACAAGAGCATATTTTCCTGATTCAATTACCTTGTTACATGCCAGTAATGCAGAGTCGTATTGCTCAGTCCACAGATATACATCAGCCTGAATGGCATTGACTGCATATTTCGTAAGTCTGCCTTTGTTGGAGGCAATATCACCGTAACTTTCAGGTGCGTATTCTTCAGCATTTTTCAAATCAGATTTAATCTGATTAAATATCTCTGTTCGCGAACTTTTAGGGATAGCAAACTGCTCCCCGTCATTTGTAGTTGCATTTGTTTTTAAAGGAATTTCATCAAACACACGCACCAGATAAAAATACATCAGTGCTCTAAGTCCATATGCTTCAGATTCATACTGATGTAAAGATTTGGTTGTAAAGGACGGATCAACATCCTGTACCCCCTTTGCATAATGTAATACTGTATTACAATAATTAATGGTTCGGTAAAAGGCACCCCACTGGCAAAGAGTGTTATCGGGAAGAATGTCTCCGTTAACCACATACTGAAAATCAGAATTCAACCTGCTGGTGGTAACCATATCAGCTCTTAACTCTCCCCAAAGAAACAATAACTGTGGAATATCATAACCAGATCCCTGGTTGTTTCCCAGCAAAGAAGCATAACAACCCATCACGGCAGCCTCAACGTCTTCTTTGGATTTCCAGAATTCCTGCACAATAATTCCATCCTGAGGCTCCAGATACAACCAGTCGCTACAACTGTTAAAAGTAAAAGAGCCCAGTATAATTAGCATTATAAGACGAACTTTTTTCATTTTCCCGGATAATTATTTTTTAAATTCATTTTTTGTCATTATTCAAGCAGGCTATTTAGAAAGTAACCGACAAATTAAGCGTAACTTCTTTAGTTCTTGGCGTTGTTGAATCATCGTAGCCTACTGTATAAATAGTACCATCACTAGAGTTTATACTGATTTCCGGATCCTGACCGAGGTAATGGGTAAAAGTCAGCAGATTGTTGAATGTAGTGGATATTCTGGCTTGTTTAATACCAAACTTATCCAGATACCTCGATGGAATTCTGTAGGTAAATGTTATATATTTCAGCCTGAGAAATGAACCATCCTCAACAAACCTGTCAGAACCCAACCAGTTGTATCCATAGCCAATCAGGGCTCTTGGGATATCAGTTACATCACCAGGATTCCGCCATCTTCTGAGAGTAGCAGTGGTCTGGTTATCATAATTAAACATATTTTCAGTATTCATCTTTGTGCGATTGATGATCTCATTCCCATATCGTCCATAGAAGAAGAAATTAAATGAAAATGCTTTATATGTAACCGACGATCCAAAACCACCAGTAAAATCAGGGTTGGCATCACCTAAATAAACAACATCCAGATAATTGATATTACCATCATGGTTAATATCGGCATATTTAGCATCACCCGGTTGGAATGGATAATTGATTGATGGATAATTGTAAACCATTTTAACAGGATTACCATTAGGATCATAAATCTTATTTCCATTGGCATCACGGGCAATAGTAGCATCTTCATTGCTGTAAACGCCAAGAAATTTATAGCCGTAAAATGAACCAATCGGGTTATTGACCTGGATGATGCGCTTGTAATCACCATTAGTTGTGGTCCGTCCTCTTTCCAGCGGGAAATTATCAGCGACAGAACGCAGAATATTATAGTTTCTTGCAATGTTAAAGTCAAATGATACAGTAAGATCACCAGATCTGACCGGATAAGAACGGAAACTAAAATCCCAGCCCTGAACATCCATTGAGCCCACATTCATGGTAACATTTGAATATCCGGATGATGCTGCTATCGGGACATTATTACCAAACATGTCATGTGTTGAATTCTGGTAATAATCAAAGTCTATCATCAGTCTTGATTTAAACATTTCAACCGTCAGACCAAGATCTTTGGTTGTAAATGATTCCCACTTCAGGTTCTGTAATTCCATATCTGCAGGATAAATTGCTTTATTCCCCAGATAAGTCCAGTTGAAAGTACCATAATTATTAAAGAAAAGATAAGGATAGCGAGGACTGTGGCCATTCTGCCCATAACTGAATTTAAGCCTCAGGTCGTCGAAAAAAGTAAACCGTTGCATAAACGGTTCACCTGAAATTCTCCAGGCACCTGAGAGACTGGGAAAATAGCCAAAACGGTATTTTTTGTCAAACCTTGAATTACCTTCTCTTCTAACACCAGCGGCAAAAATGTAGCGATCTTTGTAAATATAATTAAACAGTCCGAGCATACCATTATCCCTGTTCTGGGAAGTGGTTGAATACATATCAGTACCAACCTCATTAATCCTGGCCGGATTGGAAGGGTCAGTAAGTGATGAAGAAGCAGAATTAGCCGTTTGTACATTGTAAACAAGTCCTCTGTAATCATTGGTCTGAAAGTTAACTGTTGCAGTCAGATCATGTACTTCATTGAATACCTTATGATAAGTTAATCTGTTATTGGTATATATTGTATAGTTGTCCTCGTCATTATCCCTTGCCATATTAACTGTTATATCAGTCCAGGGTCTTCCGGTAGCTTTTTGGGGCAGAAAATAGTTACGCTTAAAATCATTTACCGTGAAGGCCACATCGGAGGCAAACGTCAAACCTGGAAGGATGTTATAATAGATAGAGAATTTTGTATCAATGCGGTCATTCATTGTTTTGTACATACCATATTCAGCCATAGCTACAGGATTATATGTACCCATGCTCCTTTCACTATTATAATAATAGTAACCCTGGATATTACTTTCAGGAGAAAAATAGTTGGAAGTGGGGTTGCCATTTGCATCAAACTCATAAATAGCCATATTAGGCATTTTCTGAATAGCTTTCGCCCTTATATACCGGTCGAAATTACTGTTTGTCGTTCCATGTGCATATGCCATATCTGCACGTAACCTCAATTTGTTGGAAATATTATAATCGAGATTCAAACGACTGGTAATACGCTGCAAATCTGTTCCGAGTGTTACACCAGTCTGTCCCTGGTAATTGACTGAGAACCGGTATGTAGTTTTGGATCCTCCGCCTGTTAATGAGAGATCATGATTGTTTATAAATCCGTTTCTCGAAATGGCATTCAGCCAGTTTGTATTTTGTCCGTAGTTATAATACCACCATGGATCACTTGGATCATACTGGAACTCTTTATTCAGGTTTGTATTTAGAGGAATCCCGTTCACATTCATAGTGCCTTCAGAGATAAGGGTTGAATACTGGTCTCCGTTCAGCAATGAGATTGGTTTGGGTTCCGCCTGGAAGGTTCCTCTGTATGTGTAGGTAACAATTGGTTTTCTTGACCGTACACCTCTTTTGGTTGTAATTGACAACACACCGTTTGCTCCTTTGGTTCCCCATAAAGCAGTGGCTGAAGCATCTTTAAGTACAGTAATCTCCTTTATATCATCAACAGAGATATTCAACATCTGGGCATATCCCTCTTCGTTGGCGGTAGCGAAGTTGAAGTCGGAAGCCACAGTTGTTTCATACGGTATATTATCCACAACGATCAATGGTTTGCTGTTGGCGGTCAGGGTACTGACCCCGCGAATACGGATAGACATGCCACCACCCGGGTCCCCTGAATTGGAAACAATATCAACACCAGATATACGGCCCTGCAAAGCTTCATCAACCGTCGATGCCTGCACATCCTCCAGCTTTTTCATGCTGATCTTTTCAATTGGCACAGACAAATCGCGGTCATTAACATTCATAAAACCAGTATTTACTTTTCGTTCGCCAACAATCTCTACACCCTGGAGACTGGTCACATCCTCTTGCAATGCGATATTGATGTGGGTGCGCCCGTTAATATCCAGAACCTGTTGCTTGAACCCCACAAAACTCACCTGAATACGGTTGTCAAGACTGGTTACCGGAAGCACATAATTTCCGTCGACATCGGTAATTGTACCCTTGATAATACGATTGTTTTTATCGAGCTCGGCAATTGAAGCACCAGGTAAACCAAGCTTATCACTATTACTAATTACTTTCCCTTTCAACAATGTTTTCCCCTGTCCAAAAGCCGGGGTCTGTAACAGAATGACACCTGAAATCAGCAAAAGCACACATGTAAGAATTTTTTTCATTTCAGCAGATATTTTTGCAGTTTTAGTAGCTCAGATAATTATCTATCAAATGAATGACACACCGGTTGCCCAACACATTACTTTTACTGTTTATCACCTGGGCACTCCTGTTATTTCTGTCTACGATTCTGAGGTTATCAGGCTCATTGAACAGAGTTACATAGGTCTTTCCGTCAACGTCCTTGTAAAGTGTTTCACGTTGTCCGTTTACTTCTCCGTCAGGCACAACAATAACGTTAGCTACTGTGTGATACATAACAAATGCCAGCAGTTGATCCTGCTCATCCTGGGTAAAATCTGCAAAAGTAATTTCAGGCAGATAGCCATCTCGTACAGCCGCATCCATAGCTGTATCATTCGGAATTAACAACGTATTGTTCTTTGTGTTTTCAATATTGGCAATTGCCTTTGTAGTCGGATCGTAAACATATCCGGGCAGTGAAGCAGCAGATTTTTGCAAATATTTATAAAATTTACTGAAGCTTGAATTTCCTTCAATTTCCGCACCAATATTCTTGATTGAATATTTGAGTCCGCTATTCAGTACATAAGAAACACCATTACTTGAAATACTCTTTTTACCTGCAATAATTACTTCTGATTTTTCAGCATTTCCTGCAGCAAATACAAACCCGCCTGCATAACGTATATACTCACCCCCTTCATCCAGCGAGGTGCGGACAATACCCGTCCCTGAAAGATCATCAAGCTGCTTATTTACAATAATATGAAGATTCATTATCCTGTTCAGGGCTACAGTAGAATTCGTACCCAGGTCAGGGTTATCAACACTCCATGAATTCCGGGAGCCATCATAACTGAGACCCAAACTTTCAAATGCACTGTTTGGAATAATGAACAAAGTTTGTTTGATGTTCGGATTTCTAACGATATAATACAGTTCGGTAGACCTGAGAGCCTGCAGGAACAGAGAGTAATCAGGATTTAGATTTACATTACCCAACAAAGTATAAAAAGCATCAGATGCCTGAACCTTGTCAGTGCCGTAAAAAATACCGTTGCTCGCTATTTTTTTTTCTACAATATCAGTCTCAGGATTAAAGCGCGCTGGCTCACCGGCATAATTAATTGTAACATTAAATTTACTTGGCCAAACAGAAGTTCTGAAAAGATGTGAGTTAACGAATTCAGCAATCAAATCCGGAGACATATAATCCAATGATTTATAATATTTAAGAAATTTATCATTGAAGAATTTATCAACTGCCTCATTGGTAGGAACAAACATTGTCCAGCCATCAGTCTGTGCATCATATTGTTCACCACCTCCATACTTCATGAAGTTTTCACAATTTGGGGCAAAGTTCATAATTGGATAATCCTTCACATAAACGGTTTGCTTCGTTCCTGAGACTTGTTCAAAACGAGTTTGAAAAGCATCCGGAGCAACTGAATACGATTTCATATACTTATCGAGTACTTCTTTAAACTTGCTGTAGTCAGGGTTATCTCCCAGTAATTCCTCCAGATTTTCAAGTGGAGTTATAACTTTATCAATGACATGAATATATCCGTTTTCTGCCCTTAGATCTTTTTCAATCACACTGGCATCTACAACATTAAATCCGGAATATACAATGTTTGGATAGAAATAGTTATAATCGTAAGAGGTAAGATTCTTGTTAGCCATAAAGGCAGAGGTAAAATACGGAATATGCTTGTAGTTGTTATCATCCGTCTGAAAACTGCCCGGTGTTTCCGGAAGCAGTTCTACCGCATTCATATCCACAACTTTTTCCTTGCTACCGTTTACTTCCTCATCATACACCCATTTAAAATTTGAAGTCCTTCTTTTAAATGCTTCATCCGGAATCCAGTCCCTCACTGAGGAAGACTGATAATCGTCTAACTCATCAGAGGAATATGCGTTGGGTACTAAAAGATAACTCACTATATTTCTCGCTGTTGCCGAATCAATATCATCGACAGAAGCCAGGCCATGATCACTCAGGTATTTTGAAAAGGCATCGTTAGTAGGTGCAAAAACAGTAAAATAACCAGCATTACTAAGAATATGCTTATATCCTGCTTTGTCAATTAGCTTCAAAAAAGAATCAAATCCTTCTTTTTCTGCCAACTGTGGATAAATGGGTTTTTCAAGCCAGCCGGGCCGTTCATAGTATTGATTAATTTCCTTTTTGCAACCTGAAAGCGCCAGCAAGGTGCCCAAAAAGAGTACAATGCCGGAAATCAATTTAGTTGTTCTTCTCATATTGGTTTACTTATTTTGTCAAGATGCTGTTTTAATTATCCACAAAAACTAGTAGTGAGATATATTATTAATTTTAATTTTATGACTTTATGATTGAATCCGGAATACACCAATTCCGTTAAAAGATTTAAAACCTTATGTTATGTATTTAAAATTGTGTAATTAAAGATAGTCCTATTGAAATATAATTCCTGAATTTCAAGGATATTTAGAAATTATTTAATCAGGTATTAAAAAGTATAGAGAAGGGGATTCCTTTGGAGATTGATAGTTTCTTTTCATAACAGTAGTTTTTAATTAGTAGCATAATAAAATAACTAATTTCTCATTAAAAAAATTCTAAGGGTATTACTTTATCATTCTTCAGTATGCAATACCTTAAGAAAATTTTGTTATTGTAAAAATATGTCAGTTTGTTTTCTTGGTCAATGAACATTTTGGTTATATATTTGCACTTTTTGATACAGTATGAAAAACAATAATTATTTTAAGTACCTCACTCCCGGAAACGAAGATATCGAATGGGGATTTTTCCTGAATGTTGCAGGTTATGCAACTATTTTACCCGGAGAGGAATATCCGCCACAAGGACACCCCAATGATTACAGTTTTGATTATGAGACGGGAAGGATATTGCATGAATACCAAATAAATTACATTACTGAAGGTAGTGGGATGATAGAAACCATGAGGGGTAAATTCAAAATCAACCCTGGAACCATATTGTTGTTGTACCCTGGTGTATGGCACCGGTACCGGCCCAATAAGAAAACAGGCTGGAAAGAACATTATATTGGTTTTAAAGGTGAAATTGCTGATAAATTTCTCTCTAATAAATTCTTTGAAACTCACAGGCCGGCTATCAGGGTGGGATATAATGATAAAATGATCGGTACATTTTATTCTATCATTGAAGATGTAAAACTCGAAAATCCGGGCTTTCAGCAGGTTTGTTCCGGTACTGTTGTTAATTTGCTGGGACAGATTATTTCAACAGTAAAAAACAAAGACTTTGATGGCAAAGAAATCGAGGAAAAAATAAGAAAGGCAAGGATCATCATCCGCGACAATGTAAATGCCGGGATAGATCCGGAAAAACTTGCTTCTGACCTGTTTATGAGCTATTCCTATTTCAGAAAACTCTTTAAAAAATACACGGGGGTAAGCCCCACCCAATATGTTTCATTACTCAGAATTCAAAAAGCCCGTGACATGATCATAAATTCACAAATGCCTATTAAACAGATTGCTTACGAATGCGGCTTCCCCTCAATATTTTATTTTTCACGGTACTTTAAGCAGAAGTTGGGTGTCTCTCCTTCTGAACTGCGGAAAAAACCAACCGAAGAAGATTATTAAACCGATAACCCAGGTATTATTTACCGGAACACTGAAAAGAATGACAGATGCTGCAAAACATATATTATTGCAAGAACATAGTGATTTTATAAATAACTGTTATTCCTGAATTTAAAAACTATGTTGTGCAATTTACCCAAAACATTCAATTATCAAAAAGTGCAAAATCTTCCGTACA
The DNA here is from genome assembly GCA_963783315.1 of uncultured Bacteroidales bacterium. Taxonomy (GTDB): domain Bacteria; phylum Bacteroidota; class Bacteroidia; order Bacteroidales; family DASQZP01; genus DASQZP01. The sequence goes on along the minus strand of CAWAMZ010000032.1, from coordinate 42,703 downwards.
TTGATTATACAGGGTAATTGGTAATATAATGGCTGTTTTTATATAAACTGATCCGGATTTGAAAAAATAAATTGCTGTGATATTTTATCATTTATCAGGAAAATCCAAATTACAAATCTTCATGAAAATTTAATCATGAGTGCCATAAGATAAACAAGAAAAATGGGAGCATTGCAGATTTAGTAAATATTTTCGATTTAGAATCCGGGAGGTTATGATCCATAATGCCGCAAAAATGTAGCATTAAATGCGAGTAGGACAGTTGCCAGCCCTGGGAATCGGTTTGACGGTAAAAAATGTAACCAGATGTCTTCAATTGCTCTGAATAGAGCGATAATATACTTTAGCTGGATCTTGCCCTGCGAATAAGGATGTTGATAACAGCTTTCCAGAAATAACGCCACTGGGTTAACAACGGTTTTTGTTCAAACAGACTCAGATATCGTAGCTCCGACTCAACGATCTCATCAAGGGTTTTGGGCATATCAGCGTAATAAGGAGGAATCAGCCCGGGCTTATGCACAATTCTTTTTTCCTGTAATTCGGCCGGATATAAACTATAATAATGCGCACTGATCGGGCGCACTCCCACCAGTTTCATCTGCCCCTTCAACACATTAAAGATCATGGGCAATTCATCAATCCAGAAGGCACGCATAAATTTTCCGAGGGTCGATACCCTGAAATCATCATTAAACTTACCGCCTTCTTTCAGATTATTTTGCTGATAGATATATTCCTGCAAATATTCAGCAAAAGGGTGCATGGTCCGGAATTTATATACTTTGATAATTTTACCGTTTTTCCCCAGTCTTTTCAATCTGACCAGCGGTCCATAGGTAGGGTTAAGATCATAAGACGGACGCTTGCTTTTTGTGGCTACAAAATACAAACGCCCTTTCAGAAATCTTTCATCCTGTACTTCAAAACCACAACTGTAAAGCCTTCCCAATATTTCCGCCCTGGTCAGTACCCTGTTATTCCCACGGGTAAGAAAAAAATACAGTCTTTTGGTAAGCGCAAACTTGGGAAATATTCTTTTGACAGTAAAATCCAGTGTATACATCAGGTAGTTAATTCCCCACGGAAATTTGTTGAGAATACGTTGCTTACGCAGATCCTTAGTCTCCGCGCAACCCACAAAACAACCACCCTGATCTAATTTGGCATTTACACTCTCAAAAAATTTATTGATATAGCGTATATCATTTACCCGTGCCAGATTTACAATTGCTTTTGAACCATTGGATGCATTATAGGTAATATTGAAGCGGGTGGTTGTGGAAATTATATAAGTCTCTTTTGCATTAAGATCAACATGCCGGGCAATAAACTCATAAGCTTCTTTACCGGTTTCTTCAATAAGATGATCACGCATAAACTGCCATGAAACCTGAAGAGGAGACAACATGACAGATTTATAGACATTCGTGTTTTTACCTCCTTGAAGTGGTGAAGTACTCATATTTCCAACCTGTTGAAAAAGATTTTGTAAAAGTAAAGCTATTTATTCAAAATAGCCACACTGATTTAAATGAAATTGATTAGTGTTAAGTTAACATTTGATCAAAACATTAGTTCCTTTTATGGAATAATTATAAAAAGGTTACACTATAATATATATATTCCTAAAATGACAGTTTTGACAGGTAAATTCCCGGGTATGGAGGCATTGCCCTATACCTGCAGCACAAAATAATCGGGTATTCAAAAATACATGAACAAAAAAAGGCTGCCCTCCGGACAGCCTCAGTAATTTATTGTAACCAATCCGGTTTAACTCCGGATAGCCTTTATACCTGGTAATTCTTTTCCTTCCATATACTCAAGCATGGCACCGCCACCAGTAGATACATAACTAACCTTATCGGCAAGTTTGTTCTTGTTGATAGCAGATACTGAATCACCGCCGCCAATCAGGGAAAAAGCACCTTTAGAAGTGGCAGTTGCAATAGCGTGTGCAATGGAAGATGTGCCTTTGGAGAACTTATCCATCTCAAACACACCCATCGGTCCATTCCAAAGGATCGTTTTTGATTTTTCAATCACTCCTGAAAATAGTTTAATAGTTTCCGGACCAATATCAAGGCCCATCCAGCCATCAGGTACTTCATCGATAGGAGATACAGATGTTTTTGCTTCGGCATCAAACTTATCAGCATTTACTCCGTCAACAGGGAGATACAGTTTAACATTCTTTGCTTTGGCTTTCTCAATTATATCGAGGGCCATATCAAGCTTATCTTCTTCACAAAGCGAATTACCGATTTTGCCTCCCTGGGCTTTGATGAATGTATAGGTCATTCCTCCACCGATGATGAGGTTTTCAACCTTGTCAAGCAGATTTTCGATGATCAGGATCTTATCGGAAACCTTGGCTCCCCCCATAATGGCCGTAAAAGGCTTTTCAGGAGAATGGATCACCTTATCCATACTGCTGAGTTCGCTGTTGATAAGAAAACCAAACATTTTTACATCAAAGAACTGAGCAATTATGGTGGTGGATGCATGTGCCCGGTGAGCCGTTCCGAAAGCATCATTTACATATACATCCACATTTTCAGCAAGTTTTTTGGAAAATTCTTCGTCTCCACTGGTTTCTTCCTTATAAAACCTCAGATTTTCTAACAGAAGCACTTCACCCGGCTGCAGGTTTTGTTTCATTTTTGCAGTTTTATCACCGATACAATCGTCAGCAAATTTAACATCCTGTCCAAGCAATTTTGAGAGAGCAGGTACCACATGCTTCAGCGAGAATTTATCTTCAGGGCCATCCTTGGGACGTCCCAGGTGCGACATCAGAACAGCAGATCCGCCATCGCCAACAATCTTTTTTATTGTACGCATCGCTCCCCGGATACGGGTATCATCTGTCACTTCAAGTGTATTCTTGTCGAGGGGCACATTAAAATCTACCCTGACAATGACTTTTTTTCCCTTAAAATTATAATTGTCAATTGTTTGCATATGGTTTATGTTTTGAGGATTAATATTTTGATCAAAGATAAAAAAAAGTATTTTTATTTACCTTTGTTCCCGTGCGACATTTGAAATATTTGTTACAAAAATAACAATATACCGGAAGATTTGATTTTCCAAAAAACAGGGAGTTATCCTGATAAACAGATTGCTATGCTTTTTAAGAATATTACAGGACAGGAAGAGATCAAAAGACACCTGATCCAGACAGTCACGGAGAACAGAATAAGTCACGCCCAGCTTTTTCTGGGGGCCCCGGGATACGGAGGCCTGGCACTGGCAATTGCTTACGCACGGTATATCTGCTGCACCGCCAGAACCGACGGAGATGCCTGTGGCACCTGTGCATCGTGTGTGAAATACAGTAAACTGATTCACCCTGATCTGCATTTTGTTTTTCCGATAGTAAAAACCGCGGGCAGTAAAAAGTCAGTAAGCGATGATTTCCTGTCAGCATGGCGCGAAATGGTTCTTCAATCTCCCTATTTTAATCAGCAGATGTGGTACAAAGCCATCGGGGTCGAAAACAAGCAGGGTAACATATATGTTGATGAAAGTGCCCGCATCATCAGCAAGCTAAGCCTGAAAACGTTTGAGTCGGAATACAAGGTAATGATTATCTGGATGCCTGAGCGCATGAACAATTACACAGCAAACAAACTGCTGAAAATGATCGAAGAACCACCCCTGAAGACACTCTTTCTGCTGGTAGCCGAAGACAGCTCCAGGATCCTGCCTACCATTCTGTCACGAACACAGCTCCTGAAAATACCCCGGATCGATGCCGAGAGTCTCGAAAAGGCACTGACAGTTAAATATTCACTGGATTCCAAAACAGCCCGCAACATTGTTCATCTCGCTGAAGGAGATATGTTAAAAGCGGTTGAAGTAGCAGAAAAAAGTGAAGAAATAGAATTTAACAGAACCAAATTCAGGGAATTTATGTTATGTGCCTTCAATAAGGATGTGCCCGGGCTCATGGCATTTACTGATCAGATGACTACGCTGGGAAGAGAACGGATCAGGGAATTTTTTACCTATTCGCTCAGACTGTTGCGTGAAAATTTCATATTCCACTTCAACGAACCTTCCCTGAATTTTCTCACCGATGAAGAAAAAGAGTTTACTGTTAAATTTTCGAGGTTTGTGAACGAACGGAATATATTTAGAATGAACGAAGAATTCAATACTGCCAGTTATCACATCATGGCCAATGGTTATGAGAAACTTATCCTTTTCGATCTGGGTTTAAAGATGATGGCACTATTGAAGAAGTAATTTTTTAACATTTATGTGAATTTCCTGCCGGGATATTCTATTTTTGTCTAAATAATTGAAGTTAAACAGACAAGATATAACCACTATATATTATGATCATAAAACCAGTCGTTGCAGAAGCCAGCCGCGGATCCTGCGGAACATCAGAAGGATCAGGGGGTTGTTCAGGAGGCTGTAACAAACTAGATACTACCGACTATCTTCAGGATGTGCCGGTAGCTCCTACAATTACCGATTTTGTTGAGATCCGTTTTAAAAATACAAGAAAAGCATTCTTTAAAAATGTAAACGGCATTCCGCTTAAAGCAGGAGATGTTGTTGCTGTGGAGGCTTCTCCCGGACATGATATCGGCGTTGTTTCCCTGGCCGGTGAAATGGCCCGTGAACAGATGCGCCATTATGGTTTCAGTGAAGAAAGGGATGAGATAAAGAAGATATACCGCAAAGCCAAGCCTGTTGACCTGGAAAAATGGAATGAAGCAATTGTCCTTGAGGAAAAAACCATGCTAAAAGCCAGGAAAATTGCCGCTGATCTAAATCTGGATATGAAAATCGGGGATGTGGAATATCAGGGTGACAAAACAAAGGCTATCTTTTATTATATCGCTGACGACCGGGTCGATTTTCGCCAGCTCATCAGAGTACTGGCTGAAGAATTCAGGGTGCGCATCGAGATGCGCCAGATAGGTGCCCGCCAGGAAGCTGGACGAATCGGAGGCATTGGATCCTGCGGAAGGGAATTATGCTGTTCAACCTGGCTGACTGATTTCGTTTCCGTTTCAACCAACTCCGCCCGTCATCAGGAAGTGTCTCTGAATCCGCAAAAACTGGCCGGACAGTGCGGTAAACTCAAATGTTGCCTGAATTATGAGTTGAGCGGATACATGGATGCACGCAAAAGCTTTCCGGATACCAGTATCGTACTTGAAACAAAAGAGGCTTCGGCCTATCACCAGAAAACAGATGTTTACCGCCGCATGATGTGGTATTCATTTGACAGGGATTTCACGGGTAACATGGTCGCTGTTCCGGTTGAAAGGGTACTCGAGATTATCGAACTGAACAAGCAGGGAATCAAGGTTCAGAAATTGTTTGAAGCAACTGAGATTAGGGAAGAATTAAAGGAACTTGATTTTAGAAACGAAGTAGGAAGCGACAGTTTAACCCGCTTTGACGACAAAAAACCTTCAGGAAAAAGGAAGAAAAAAAGAAAAAAGAAAAATAATAACCGAAACAACAAAGGCAATGGGCCAAAAAATTAAGTATCTGGCACTGCTGGGTATTCTTTTTCTGTTTCAGGCGTGTGACCGGAACATGGTATTTGATCAAAATCAGACAATTCCCGATCGAACCTGGGATAAAGATAATGTGCTGAAATTTGAGGTCCCGCTGACCGATACATCACTGGCATACAATATAGATATTAACCTGCGCAATACGGGAGCCTACCCCATGAGCAACCTGTACTTATTTGTGACCACTACCGCTCCTTCCGGCCTTTCGCGCCGTGATACGGTAGAGCTGATCCTGGCTGATAAGCACGGGCAGTGGTATGGAAAAGGATTTGGTAATATCTGGCAGCATCAGCGGCCCTTCCGGAGAAATATACGTTTTCCGGTGCCCGGTACCTATACCTTCGAACTGCAACAGGCGATGCGTATCGATCAGCTGCCTGGTGTTGTAGATGCCGGTATACGTATTGAAAAATATAATCCCTGAGTCTTACTATTTAAAAATTAATTTTAGCCGTGTCAAAAAATAAGCTGGCCAGGTTTGCCGAGATGGAAACATTCCGGCATGTATTTCAGCCAACTACCGAAGAAGTTCTTCACGATGATTACCATCTTAAAGGAAAATGGGCCGAATGGTTTGGAAACGATCATCCGGTCGTTTTGGAACTGGGCTGTGGCAAAGGCGAATATACAGTTGGCCTTGCCAAAAAATATCCTGACATAAATTTTATCGGTGTCGACATTAAAGGGGCCCGTATGTGGCGGGGAGCCAAGCAGTCCGGAGAAGAAGCACTGAAAAATGTGGCTTTCCTTCGCACCCGAATCGAAATGATTGCTTCCTTTTTTGATAAAGATGAAGTATCTGGCATCTGGATTACCTTTCCCGATCCGCAATTAAAAAAGAACCGCAGGAAAAAACGGCTCACTTCTCCCGGTTTTCTTTATTTTTATTCACAGTTCCTCAAACCCGACGGACTGATACATCTTAAGACAGACAGCCGTCCCCTGTACGACTTTACCAAAAGAGTGATCAGTCATAACCAGCTGCCGCTGATTGGAGATACAGCCGATCTGTACCACTCTCCACTTCAGGATGTGGCAGCAGGTATCAAGACCTTCTATGAACAAATGTTCCTCGATGCGGGAATCCCGATTAAGCTGCTGATTTTTAAACTGAATAACAAGCAATCATTTAGCTGGCATCCTGATGACGAAAAATAATGACTTTTTCGAAAAGGTTTATGAGGTAACCCGCCAGATACCTCCCGGAAGAGTTTCTACCTATGGTGCAATTGCCCGGTTCCTGGGCAGCGCTCAATCTTCCCGCATGGTTGGATGGGCGCTTAACAACAGCCACCACGGTGAATACGTACCGGCTCATCGTGTAGTCAACCGGAATGGTTTTCTTACCGGGAAAAGGCATTTTGGCACCTCAACTGCTATGGAACAACTGCTTCGTAACGAGGGTTTAGAAATTGTAGACGACCATGTAGTTGATTTCGAAAAACATTTCTGGGATCCTTATGATTATTTAATCTAAATTAAGTGCGTTTTTGTGAAATTCATTATATTTGCAGATAGTATAAATACTAACAGCAAACAACGAGTTTCATGACGTTGAATAATGATAAAGTTTTAGGTGCACTGGCAGGGATCAAACATCCGGAAACAGGGAAAGATCTTGTTTCGATGCAGATGATCAGGGATTTGTCAGTGGAAGAAAAAAAAATATCTGTAACACTTCAGTTTACCAAACGGAAAGATCCGTTTGCCTCATCCATCTCCAAAGCAGTTGAAAGGGCGCTCCAATCACTGTCACCAGATAACTTACTGGTAGAAGTACTTATAGCTGAGCCGCCTGTTGCCAAAAAAGAAAAGCAATCCGATGCCGTATTGCCCGGTGTTAAAAATATTATAGCTGTAGCTTCCGGCAAAGGAGGGGTAGGTAAATCAACTGTTGCAGCCAACCTGGCCGTTGCAACAGCACAGACAGGAGCAAAAGTGGGACTGATAGATGCGGATATCTTCGGCCCTTCAATTCCAAAGATGTTTAATGCAGAAAAACTGCGTCCCCACGTTAATAACAGGGACGGCAGGGAAATGATTGTGCCCATTGAACAATACGGCGTAAAACTCTTATCTGTAGGTTTTTTTGTTGACCCTGAGGATGCACTCGTCTGGCGTGGCCCTATGGCTACCAATGCATTGAAACAGCTTATTCAGCAGGGCGACTGGGAAGATCTGGATTATCTCTTTGTAGATCTCCCTCCCGGAACCAGTGATATACACCTCACCCTGGTACAGGAAGTGCCGGTAACCGGTGCTGTAATTGTCAGCACCCCGCAGGCTGTGGCCCTGGCTGACGCCATCAAGGGAATCAAAATGTTCCAGGGAGAAAAGATAAACGTGCCTGTGCTGGGCCTGGTTGAGAACATGGCCTGGTTCACACCCGCCGAATTACCTGATAATAAATACTACCTGTTTGGCAAGGAAGGCGTTAAAAATCTGGCCAGTGAAATGAATATCCCTTTCCTCGGTCAGATACCTCTTGTACAAAGTATCCGTGAAAACGGTGATAATGGAAACCCTTCCGCCCTTGATGATTCAACGGTATCCGGAAAGGCATTCAAAGAGCTGGCTGAAAACCTGCTGAAAGAAGTTAACATAAGAAATCAAAAAATGGATCCCACAAAAAAAGTGGAGATAACCAAACACTAAAACAAACACAAGAGAAACCATGGAAAACACAAATGGCGCACTACATGATAGAGTGAATGCCGCACTTGAGCAGATACGGCCTTATCTGGTTGCAGACGGTGGAGATGTTATGCTCACGGAAATCACTGATGATCTGGTAGTGAAAGTAAAACTTACCGGTGCCTGTAATGCCTGCCCGTTTAGCATGCATACACTTAAAGCCGGAGTTGAGCTGGCGCTTAAAAAGGAAATACCGGATATTAAAAGTGTAGAAGCAATCTAAATTTTATTTGCACAACTCTTCCTGCACAAGCTAAAAAAAAGTGTAGCATAAAAATGTTACACTTTTTTGCTTTTTATTCTGTATATAAAAATCTTTTTATACTTCGTTTGGGCGTTTTCTCAAACTCCTGATCATACCTTCGAAACTCGATAACATTCATAAAAGCCGGAGCATGTTCATTGAGATGCTTTCTATGCTCTTCAAAAATTTCGTTCAACTGGTCCTCAGTAATACCGTCTTTTTCAATGCTTTCTGAATCAGGGAAAATCAGAGCAATCAGCTTATGATTTTTTTCCACCACCAGTGATTCACTTACATAGAGAAAATTATTGATCCTTGCTTCGATCTCCTCCGGATAGATATTCTGGCCGGAAGGACCGAGGATCATGCTTTTATTTCTTCCCCTAATGTAAATATTCTGACCCTTGTCAATAAGACCCAGGTCTCCGGTATGCAACCATCCTTCTTCATCCAGTACCGGACGGGTTGCTTCAACATTTTTGTAATAACCCAACATCACATTCTCACCCCTGACCAATATCTCTCCTACTTCTTTTGAAGGATTCGCGGAATCAATCTTAATCTCCAGTGTATCCACAGGCCGCCCTGCAGAACGGAATTTCACTGTATCCCAGGAAGCATAGCTGATCAGTGGGCCACACTCTGTCATTCCATATCCCACTGTATAAGGGAACCTGATCTTTCGGAAAAATCGTTCTGCTTCCTGGTTAAATGGGGCTCCCCCGATTACAATCTCATGAAAATTCCCACCAAATACCCCGAATAGTTTTTTTCTGATCTTCTTAAATATCAATTGATTTATTAATGGGGTTTTCAACAACAGATTCATGGGAAATTTTGTGATCACCGGCATCAGCTGTTTTTTGTAGATCTTCTCAATGACCAGTGGAACACTCAGGATCAATCGCGGTTTGACCTCCTCGAAAGCCTCCATTACAACGGCGGGAGAGGGTGATTTGGTAAGAAAAGTGATATGGCATCCGAGGCTGAATGGAAAAAGAAATTCAAATGCACAACCATAGGCATGGGCCAGTGGCAAAAATGAAACAATGTTGTCACCGGCTTCAAGGGGCATGTTGTTTTGAGCAAATCGCACATTGGCCATCAGACTGTTATGGTTGAGCATCACTCCTTTTGAAAAACCGGTGGTTCCTGAAGTATAACTGATCACCGCGAGGGTGTCATTGGATATAGATGGATATTGAACAGCATCCGGATTATAACCATCAGGATACTTTGAAGAAAATAATTCATCCAGCTTTTCAAGCGTAACCTTCAGCTCAGGGACGTTTCGCTCACTAATAAGGTCGGGGCCATTAATGGTAAAAACAGCTCTAACATCAGGGATTGCTTCAATATCAAGTGTCTTAACAATCTGGTCGCCACTAAAAAGTACAACTGAATCAGAATGGTTCACTATATTGTGTATCTCAGCAGGCTTGAAATCCGGAAGGATAGGAACGATAACGGCTCCATAAGTAATGGTTGCCAGGTAAATGATACCCCAGTTTGATGAGTTTTTACCGACCAGTGAAATCTTGTCCCCCTGTTGCACCCCGCATTTTTCAAAAACCAAATGGATACGGGCTATTTTTACTGCTACCTCGGCGTAGGTTAAATGATCACCTTTATAATCAGTGAAAGCAGGCAATTGCCAGTTGTACTTAATGCTTGATTCAAGCGTCTCAACAAAATTTTCTTTCAACATAGAAAGTTAATTTGATTAGTAATACCGCCCTATAATCCGGCAGGAAATATTGCATTCAGAAGAATTCAGTTAAAGATCAAATTTATGTAACTATATAATTGCATATGAAATTTCCTGATGTGCAATTTACATCTTGTAATTTATAAACAATATATAAATATGGCATAAAAAAACAAATTTACTGAATTCAGTTCCCCTTTTTTGGAAAATATCCGCAAAAAAGGGAACAAATATACATTTTTTTTCTGTCAACAGATTATTTCATTCGATGCCCCCATTAGTATTGACATAGTATGGCAGAAATGTAGAAATGTATAGGCATTAGTCCGTTGAGAACAGAAATTGAACATTCTGCCAGCCTGTTTCAACAATAAACAACCTGCGCAGCAGGCTATTTGTGTAAATGGTGAACTCTCAAAAGAATTGAACCACACTCCGTTCCGATTGCTATTGGGAGCCTCTCCTCTGGCGCAAGTATCTACTTGTGCCTATACCAAACTACCGCAAGTCTCCAGACTCGTGGTCAAACCCTGTCAGATTATTCTGATAATTATGTTTACGAAGACCTGACAGGAGAAATACCTGTCAGGTCCCTCACTACCGACATTAGGTTAGTTATACATTTTATTTAAAATTCAAAAAATTTACTTGCGACTCCGGATATACCCAACCTCTGCTACCTCTACAACCTCCTTCTCTTCCTGACAAAAAAAAGGCTGCCAGATAAAGGCAGCCTTTTTCCTAAAATAGCATTGGAGCTTATTTTCTAATCACAAATTTGCGAACAGCAACATTATCACCATTTTTCATCTGCAGAATATAAATTCCACTGCCCAGGGAAGAAAGATCAAATGATTCTTCGAATGAGCCGTTTGTTGAAAAAGTACGCTGGTAAACCTGTTGGCCTGAAATATTACTTACCCGGATGGCAAGATCTCCCGGCTGTAATTTATCTATCTTCAGGTTTACATAACCCTGTCCGGGATTAGGATACAGCTTGAGTGTTGACTCGGTGAACATATGTACCGAAGTTGTAGCCGCATTATTCTGATAGAAGAAAATATTCCCGTACATATTACCAATAAAAAGATCCGGATCGGTATCCCCGTCAATATCAACAAAAGCCGGTACCGGCATGGCTATGCTTAAATCACCCAGTGGATTGTCTGTTCCTGTTCTCTGTTCAAATACAGCAGCCTGAGCAGTTCCTGTATTTTCATAATAAGCCAGGGCTCCATATTTGCCACCAACAAAAAGATCATAATCTCCGTCAGCATCAACATCCACAAAGGCCGGAGAAACCGGATTACCAGACATTTGCACTACTGCAGCAGGATTATTATTCCCTGTCTTCTCAACGAAAATAGGAACCTGATGATCGCCATTATTCATGAAATATCGCAGTTGCCCGTCCGTAGCACCTATAAAGGCATCTTGATCCCCGTCTCCATCAATATCCACAAATTTAATATTGGCCATTTCTGCACCGGTAACTCCGTCAAACGGATTGTTTTCAGCGCCGGTCTGCTCAAAGAAATTGGGTGTATTGGCATTACCATTATTTTTAAAATAATGGATCGAACCATCCTGATCTCCGGCAAACATATCAAAATCACCGTCATCATCAATATCAACAAAATCGAGTGAAGGGGTATACTGAATGGTATCCCCGTCAAAGGGATTGTCCATACCAAACATTTCCTGAAAATCGGGATTGTTGGCATCACCTTCGTTCCTGAAATACTTGATATCACCAATATAAGATCCTGCAAACGCATCATAATCACCATCTCCGTCAATATCAACAAAGGCAGGATGTGCCTGGTAGCCCACGTCTATCGGTTCATAGGCAACAAAATCCGGACTGGACACTGTACCTTCGTTGTTCAGATATTTGATATATCCTATCTGACTCCCGATGACCATATCCATATCCGTATCGCCGTCCACATCAACAAAATCGGGCGTATATAACTGACCTGGCTCAACTTTTGCGAAATAGCTGTCTTCTGTCGCTACTTCTTCAAACACCGCTGCATTAGCCGTTCCTGTATTGTTATACTGAACTAACTGGCCGTACTTGCTTCCGGCAACCATGTCGTAATCCCCGTCGTTATCCAGATCGGCAAATGACAGGGTTCCATAGTTTACCATCACATCTCCAAGCGGATTATCCGGCCCTGCCAGGGCAACAAAATCAGGAGCTATTTCTGAACCATTATTCTCAAAAGCCAGAATATTCCCGTATTTGGTGCCGACAAAAGCATCATAATCACCATCTCCGTCAATATCCACGAAGGCAGGCGATACATTATTGGATCCGGTAATCAGTCCGTCGAAAGGATTAGCAGCACCTGTCTGCTCTTCAAATACCGGCACGTGAACATCATCTGTAATGTTTTTGTAATAACTGATGTTTCCGTCTTTATTACCAATAAAAAGATCATAATCACCATCTCCGTCGATATCAACAAAAGCGGGTTTGGCATTATTACCAACGTTAACACCATCAAGTGGATTGTAACCTCCTGTTTGTTCTTCAAAAGTAAGATCCCCGGTGTTTTTGAAATAGTGTATATTCCCCAGAGTATCACCAACAAACAAATCCTTGTTTCCGTCTGCATTAATATCTACCATAACGGGTGAAACTGTCTTCACATCAACCAGATTCCCAAATGGATTGACCATACCCCCTAAGGGATTGTCGTTACCGGTTATCTGTTCAAAAGGCCCCTGCGCCATGGCCATAGAAGTAAGCATTGCAAATGCCGCAGTAGTACCGGCAATTTTTAACCGCGCACCCCTGTTCACTTTGCTAAGCCGTTTAAACAATAATTGTAGTTTTTTCACCATCTGCAAGCGTTCCCATGTAGGCAACTGAAAAAACAGGCCACCGGTAATCAGCGTCCGCATGCGCTCACGGTAATGATAAAATTTACGAAGCATCTTATAATAATGCTTGTCTGTAAAAAGTAGACGTTTTTTCATAATTTTTATTTTAGATTTAAAGATGTGTTTATCTTGTTAAGATATAATTTGTATGACCTAAAATCAAATTTTATTGATTAATGGGAATATTTATATGATCGCTGAACCTCTCTTTTTGATAAAAAACACAGGAATAAAATGTTGCCGGCAAAAAGGGAAAAATAGTTTCATATTGACTAAAAAGTGATGAAAATCACCAGAAGGCAATAAGGTATATCAATGATATATAGTTGGATGTATAAATTATTTCAGATAGTTTTAACCATCTTAATTAAACAATTATCTGGTATGCAAAATTTTAGCATCAAAGCCACAGACAATTCCCCCTATGTATACATCGACAAGGATAGTGGATTACTGGAAATATCGGGTTATTCAACACTTCGCCACCCGGTGGGATTTTACAAACATCTCTCAAACTGGATCAGGGCTTTCAACCTGAAAGATGTGACAACACGGACAGTAAATATCAGTATCAGGCAAATGAATGCGGGTTCATATACCTGGATGGTATCTCTTATTAAACAGCTCGAGATCTATTTTGATAAAACTCATGCCATGACGATCAACTGGCATTATGATCAGGATGATGCGGAGTCACTGCGTTTAGGTCAACATTGCAGTTCATCAGTGCATGTTCCGTTCACTTTTATCCCTGCCGGTTTGCAAAACAATATATATAATTAATACAAGGGTTTATTATTCAACCTCTACAAGGTTTCTATACGCGCTGGGTCGTTCTGTTGCTACAAATATACCACCTCTGCAAGGTGGGGTCCCTGGTAAAAATCGGAATTATGCATTCATATCATCTGGTTAGAAGGCATAGCCACCTTTAAACTTAAGCCTTCACGCTTCATACTTGTGTAGCCCTTCAGGCTGTTGCCTTTCCGGTAGAAATGTGATTCAATTTTTAAAACAAAGCTCCTCTGTTACCCTGTTACTTAAGTTACTCGCTCCCACAAGGCCAAGCCACAGGCTGGGTGCTACTCCCTCACACTTCCCGGGCCACGGGCTGGTCGTGATCTTTGTCTCCCACAACCTCGCCCTCAAACCTGCCAAAGATTACTCGCTCGCTCAATGCCATGCCACAGGCTGCTCGTGAGAAAAGTTCGTGATCCTTGCCCTCACCGGGCCACCGCTCCAGCCAAAGGCAAGGATTGTTACCTTGTCACCTTTTTCTATAATCTTACGGGCATGCAGAATCTTTTTTGCTTCCAGCTTCGAGCTTCGAGCCTCCAACTTACATATCCGGGTGAATAGCAAAGCCAGTTATGAAGCGGCAGGCTTTCTTTACTCAATACTCAAGCTCAAATTCTAAACCTTGACCCGTCCAATTACGAACAATTACTGTTCTAATTCTTTACAATTTATTATTCTCTTTATCTGCTTTATGTTATTGATATATTGTTGTTTAATTATTTTGGCGCAATTTGTGTAAAAAGAAGAAAAAGGATAAAGGGCCTGCAACACAATACTATACATGGTGCTAAAATGGATAATAAAACACCATAACCCTGCATCCAAAAAAACAAAACTGAGATAAACACAAGTTGTCATGCTGAAAAATTACCTGAAAATTGCAATGCGCACACTGTGGCGATCAAAGGAGTATACAATTATAAATATTGCCGGACTGGCAGTGGGCCTCGCATCAGCCATCCTCATCCTGCTGGTTGTGTTACACGAGACCAGTTATGATGAATTCTACAAAGATCCGCAAGATATTTACCGCCCCGTAGTTACATGGGAAAGCGGCGGGCGTGTCAACAGCATTGCATTGAGCATGACACCACTCGGACCGGTATTACAGGAAAATTATCCGTCGGTGGAAGCCTATACCCGTCTTTCCTACAATAATAACAGACGTTTATTCTCTTTCAACGACATACGGGATTATGAAAAAGGATTCGTTTATGCCGATTCAGGCTTTTTCAAAGTCTTCACATACAAACTCCTGTCCGGAAATCCGGAAACAGCGCTCACTAAACCTTATTCCATAGTATTGACTGCCGACCTGGCCCGCAAGTATTTTGGGGATGCTGATCCTATTGGCAAGCTAATTCGGATCAATAACCTCGATTACTACACGGTAACCGGAATTGTGGAACCCTCCCGCACCTATTCTCACTTTTCTTTCAGGGCACTGGCTTCCTTTTCCACTTTATACAAAAAAATGCCGGAATCATCAATGGACAGATGGGCCGGGAACATTAATTATTTTACCTACATACGGCTCAGGCCTGGAAGCGATGCAGATGCTCTCCAGGCAGAAATGCCGAAACTGATAGATCAGTATGCTGGAAAAGAACTCAGCGAATATGGTATCAAAATCAGTCTGACCCTGCAGCCGGTAACTTCCATCCATCTTCATTCCAATCTCAAATATGAAATCAGTCCAAACAGCGACATGAGGTATATCTATATCCTGATCGCCATTGCTGTCTTTTTGATCCTGATTGCTTCCATCAATTTCATGAACCTTACTACTGCCCGTTCCATGATAAGGGCAAGGGAAACCGGATTGAGGAAAGTACTGGGTGCCCGGCGCAGCCAGCTGATCCTGCAATACCTCGGAGAAGCAATTATCCTGTCATTTATTTCCCTGTTCATCGCCCTGGTACTCATCGAATTTGCGATGCCCTGGTTCAGAAATATATCCGGCATCCCGGTTCACATCAACTACTTACACAACAAATGGCTGTTGCCGGTTATCCTGGGCAGCACGCTCATCATTGGCCTTATTGCAGGCAGTTATCCGGCCTTCTACCTTTCGGCTTTTAAACCGGTTAAGGTTCTGAAAGGCGAGGTAACAAAAGGAACCAAAGGTGCTTTGTTCAGAAGCATGCTTGTAGTGATCCAGTTTACCATCTCGGTCATCCTGATCATTTCAACAATGGTAATAAACAAACAACTGAATTATATACAGCAAAAGCGGCTGGGTTTCGATAAGGAGCAGATCATCATCATTCCTTTGCAGAGTGACAATCTAAAAGAAAAATATGTCTCACTGAAAAATATCATGGGCAATATTCCTGGTGTAGTCAGTATATCAGCTTCACAAAATTATCCGGGAAACTCAATGAGTTTTAATTCATATGTTTTTGAGGGACAAAAACAAAGTTCTCAAATAACACTGGCATCCATTGACGTAGATAATGATTTTCTCGACACTTATCATATGAAACTCCTGAAAGGAAGAAATTTTCCGGTCTCTTTAACTGATTCGGATAAGGTGCTGATCATCAATGAAGCAACGGTAAAAATGCTGGGCTGGCACGATCCGGTAGGCCGCAAGGTCAGTTTCAACGGAACAAGCAATTATGAGGTAATTGGCGTGGTAAGTGACTTCAATTATGAATCGCTGCACCAGGTTGTCAAACCCATTATTATCACAGCACGCCCATCTCGGTTCAGGTACCTGAACATCAAACTGAACGGAAAGGATATTCCACAAACCCTGAGTATGATAGGTGCAAAATGGAAAGAGATTGATCCCGACAGGCCTCTCGACTATCAGTTTTTGGATGAGTCATTTGAGAACCTGTACCAGTCGGAACAACGACTTGGATCGGTACTGATCTCTTTCACCGGACTTGCGATATTCATAGCATTGCTCGGTCTGTATGGACTCACGGCCTTTCTTACCGAAAGGCGTACGCGTGAGATAGGTATCCGAAAGGTTTTGGGTGCATCAACAACAGGTGTGATCGGGTTGCTGGGCAGAAGCTTCACCCGGTGGATACTGATCTCCATACTCATTGCCTCGCCCGCAGCCTGGTACCTGATGAACAACTGGCTCAGTAATTTTGCCTATCGCACCAGCATTAACCCTTATATATTCCCTGTTGCCGGAGCACTGGTGTTGGTTGTAGGATTCCTTACCATGAGCTACCAATCGTTGAAAGCCGCACGGATAAACCCCGCCAGGGCTATACGTTATGAGTAATCCACTGTAGATTACTTTTTCTTTTTTTTCTTTGGGCCCCGCTTTACAGGCGCCGGATTCTTCTCATTTTCAAGGATCTCAGGCTGAATAGCCGGAATATTGCGCTTGCCTGCTCTGAAGAACAAAATGAAACCGGCAATTACAAAAGGAATACTCAATAACTGGCCCATGTCAAGTGGCAGTTTTGCTTCCCAGGCTGACTGGACCTCCTTGATAAATTCGATGAAAAACCGGGCTGTAAATACAAGCACCAGGAATATACTAAACAAATATCCCTCTTTTATTTTATCGGCTTTACGACGATACAACCAGTATAACAGGATGAATACCGCCAGGTAGGCAAGTGCCTCATAGATCTGTGTGGGATGCTTCGGTACCATCTCTCCTCTCCTGACAAAGATAAAACCCCAGGGCAAGGTAGTCTCATGACCATAAATCTCTGAGTTCATCAGGTTGCCGGTGCGGATAAAAAACCCTGCCAGCGCTACTACGATCACAATCCTGTCCATGACCCACAAAAAAGATTTTTTACTCTTCCTGGCAAACAGATAAATGGCAATCAGGATACCAACACCAGCACCGTGACTGGCCAGCCCGCCTTCCCAGATCTTCAGGATACGTATCGGATTGCTGAAGTAATATACCGGGTCATAAAAGATTACATGACCAAGCCTGGCACCCACTATTGTACCAATCGCCATATAAACTGTCAGACGATCGAGCACTTCCAGTGATATACCTTCCCGTTTGAATACCTTCTGTAAGATCATGTATCCAAATAAAAAAGAAGCAGCAAATAATAAACCGTACCAGCGAATTGACAAAGGACCAACAGGCAGGATCTCCGGATTTACGTTCCAGGTAATGTAATTTAGTATCATGAATTTATATTTTTTTGTAAAAGTAACCGACAAAACTAATAAATCAAATGGATTACACTTGAAAAAAACATGATTTTCTGTTGCCGGCCTTTCACTATAAAAATCTGTTTATCTTTGTATCCATATTAAGTTTGTTTATGCTTAAATTCTTTATGTTGAAAAGAAAAGAAATAATTATTCCCGTTATTTTTCTGCTTGCTGCTGTCATAAGCTGTGCCCGGATAGGCACCCCAACAGGGGGCCCCAAAGATGTTACTCCGCCTAAAGTCGTGCTGAGCGAGCCGCAAAATTATTCAACCAACTATTCCGGGAAAGAAATCAATATCGAATTCAATGAGTTTATACAGTTAAAATCGATTAACCAGGAATTCATTGTTTCTCCGCCTCAGAAGGACAAACCTGTAATAGTCCAGAAAGGAAAAAGGGTGGTGGTACAACTTCGGGGGGATTTAGCAGACAGTACTACTTATACACTCAATTTCGGAAATGCAATTGCTGATTATAATGAAGGCAATCCGCTTCCCGGATACGAATTTGTTTTTTCTACCGGCCCTGTACTCGATTCCCTTTCGGTTAAAGGCCGTGTGCTGAAGGCCTTCGACCTTACGCCGGATAAGGACGGAGAACTGGTAATGCTCTATAAAAACCTCAACGACAGCGCCCCACACACCATGGTCCCTGCCTATATTACCAAAACTGATGAGAAAGGATATTTTTCCATCAACAATATTCCGGAAGGGAAATACAGGTTATTTGCACTAAAAGATGTGAATGCCAATATGATGTACGACCTCCCAAACGAGGCGGTTGCTTTTGCTGACAGCGTTATCACCATAAATGCTGATGTGCAGGCCAGAATTGATTCGATGGTAACGCGCGAAAAAGAAAAGATGCTGGATTCTCTGATGGCTGATACTGCCCGTATGGATTCCATCAGAATAGCAAGCCAAACAAAGAAAGAAACGACAGAGCCTGCTGTTAACTTCAACGACTCACTGCCCACTGATTCATTGTTGCGGGAAGCCTATAACAAATACAATCTGTTTGCCATGTTACACCTTTTTCAGGCAGATGTGGCCAGGCAGTACCTTAAAAACAATACCCGCAATGACGCGCGGAAACTGCAATTCGTTTTTAATCTGCCGCTTTACCAGGACAGCCTCAGGATATCACCCCTGAATTTCCCGGATACCCCGGACTGGTATATTTCGGAATACTCGGCCAACATGGATTCGATTGATCTGTTTCTGACTGACACAACCCTGGTTAAACGAGACTCCCTGAAGTTGTCCCTGGGTTACCTGGTTAAAGATTCGCTTGAAAACCTGGTCATGCAGATTGATACCCTTAACATGGTTTATCTTGAGCCAAAACAAACTAGCAACAGAGCCAAAAAAGAAACTGAAGAGAAAAAGCCTGAAAAACAAGCACTCAATCCGGGGCTCAATATTTCCAGGGGAAAAACGCTCGATCTGAATCAGGATATAAGGATCATTTCTCCCTATCCTGTCGAAGCCTTTGATGAGAACAAGATCAGTCTCTTCAAAAGAGTAGATACCGTGCAGGTTAAACAATCTTTTGTCCTGACCAGGGATTCTTCCAATGAACGTACATTTTTTGTCACACCCCAAAAATCCTGGGAACCGGATGCCAAATATATCTACAATATGCTGCCGGGAGCCTTCACCGATATATACGGACTGACAAATGACACTACTTCCATCAGCTTCAATACACAAAAAGAAAATGCATACGGGAGTATCATATTGAATCTGACCAATGTTCAGACTCCTCTCATTGTACAGCTTCTTGAGAAAGATAAGGTTGTCAGAGAACAGCGTACAATGGAAAACGGCAAGATGACATTTGGATATTTGTATCCAAAAACGTATCAGATAAAGGTTATTTTCGACCGTAATGGCAATGAAAAATGGGATACAGGTGATTACGACAAGCACCGGCAGCCGGAAAAAGTTAGTTTTTATAATGACAATGGCACGTCTGTCAGAGCCAACTGGGATGTTGAACTTCCCTGGGAACTGCCTTCTCCTGTTTATTGAAAGAAATTGAATGAAAAACCATAAAAAGCAAAAAAATGTTTTCAGGAATTGTTGAAGAAGCGGCTACCGTTGTAGCCCTTGAAAAAGAACAAGAGAATCTGCACATTACCATGGAATGTTCGTTTGTAGATGAGCTCAGTATCGACCAGAGTATTGCACACAGTGGAGTATGCCTTACTGTGGTTAAAAAATCAGGCAACACCTATACGGTAACTGCGATTCAGGAAACACTGCTGAAGTCAAACCTGGGCCTGCTGAAAAAAGGTGATAAGGTGAACCTCGAAAGAAGCATGCTGATGAATGGCCGGATAGACGGGCATATCGTACAGGGGCATGTCGACCAGACCGCAGTTTGCAAAAATGTACGGGAAGCAGACGGAAGCTGGTATTTCACATTTGAATACGATCAGGATAAAGGGAATATCACCGTTGAAAAAGGATCCATCTCGGTTAATGGTGTCAGTCTTACCGTGGTGAATTCACAACCCAACAGCTTCGAAGTTGCCATCATACCCTATACCTATGAGTTCACTAATTTCCACCAGATAAAAGAAGGCACTGTGGTAAACCTTGAGTTTGATATCATAGGAAAATACATCGCTAAAATTGTAAGAGAACAGATGGGTGGACAATAATACCTGAATATTTTATCCGGCATCAGCCTGATGCTGTTTCGGAAAACGCCTGAAAGAATAAATTTGTGAAGGGGATGCTCCGCGACAGTATCAATCGGTTACCACCGGGTTAAACAGAAAATCACCTGATATGAAAAATACTTCACCCCGGCAAATGGCCATCTACATCGCCCTGCTGGCAGCATTGGTTTCCGGAGCGGCCATGGTTGTTTCCGGATTGATTAACAACGCCAACATATGGCTTCTGCTGATCTTTTCTGATTTGACAATTTTCATCGTTGTCTACCTGATAGTGTATTATTCACTGAACAGTTTCATTTTTGAAAAGATCAATCCTATTTATAAAACGATTCACAATCTGAACATTCCGGAGAAAACCCTGCGCAAAGACCTGGAGGAGAAGGATGTAACCAGTGAAGTAAACAAGGAAGTGGTTAACTGGGCACGGGTAAAGGCCAAAGAGATTGCCCAGCTTAAACAGATGGAAAAGTACAGGAAAGAGTTTCTTGGCAATGTTTCACACGAGCTCAAGACCCCAATTTTTAATATTCAGGGGTATGTGCTAACGCTTCTTGACGGCGGTCTGGAAGATCCCGAGATTAACCGCCTGTACCTCGAACGCACTGAACGCAGCATCAACCGTATGATCTCAATTGTTGAAGATCTCGAATCTATTTCCCGTCTGGAATCCGGTGAGCTCAAACTGGAATATGATACCTTTAACATAGTAAAGCTGGTGGAAGATATATTCGACATGCAGGAGATGCGAGCCCGGGCTGTGAATATCAAGCTGGCTTTTTCAACCAGTTACGACAAGCCGGTGAAAGTCTATGCTGATAAAAAGCGGATCTTTGATGCCATCAACAACCTGATTGTTAATTCGATAAAGTACGGAAAGAAGCATGGTAAAACTACAGTATCCTTTCTGGATATGGGTGAAAACATTCTGGTTGAAGTTACGGATGACGGGATAGGTATTGCCGAAAAGCATATTCCACGACTCTTTGAACGTTTTTTCAGGGTAGACAAGAGCCGCTCAAGGGATCAGGGGGGTACAGGTCTCGGACTGGCCATTGTGAAGCACATCATCGAAGCCCATAACCAGACGATCAATGTACGGAGTTCCGTTGGTGCGGGTACTTCCTTTGCCTTCACCCTCAAAAAAGGATAAATCACTGGCAATTGCCACTATCCCCGAAGGACAAAGATGTATTTCCTCACGCCCCTTCAGGGCTCCTGCGGGGTAGATTGCCTGATCTCAAACTCAAACTCTCAACCCCTAAACGACTAAACAACTCAGCTTTCAAACCCAAACTCTAAACCTTTCCGCCGCAATCAAAACCTGTTTCCAATACAATCCTTCCGTGTGCGGCGGAGGAGAGAGGTGGCCGCAATACCCGGGACGTTGCCCCGGGCTTTGATGTCTCAGCCTTTCAGGCTGTTGGCATACAGGTAAATATCAGATTGTATTTTTAAAACACAAAGCTCCTCTGTCACCTTGTCTCCTTGTTACTTAAGTTACTCACTCCCACAGGCCTAGCCACAGGCTGGGTGCTACTCCCTCACACTTCCCGGGCCACGGGCTGGTCGTGATCTTTGTCTCCCACAACCTCGCCCTCAAACCTGCCAAAGATTCGTGATCCTTGCCCTCACCGGGCCACCGCTCCAGCCAAAGGCAAGGATTGTCACCTTGTTACCTTGTCACCCTGTTACTAAAGTTATTCGCACCCTCAAAGCCATCGCTCTGGCTGCTCATGATCCTTGCCCACACCAGGCCCTCACACAATCCTAAGGCAAGGATTGTCACCCTGTTACCTTTTCCCCTTATCTGCCGGGCATGCCTGAATCTTCTTTACTTCCGTCTTCCGTCTGACTCATCGCTCAACTCCTCAGCGACTCAACGACTAACGCCCTAAACAACACAACTTTCAAACCCAAACTCTCAACCATTCCGCCGCATAGCCAACGTCCGTTTCCATAATTAACATTACGGATGCGGCGGGGAGAGAGGTGGCCGCAATACCCGGGACGTTGCCCCGGGCTTTGATGTCTCAGCCTTTCAGGCTGTTGGCATACAGGTAAATATCAGATTGTATTTTTAAAACACAAAGCTCCTCTGTCACCTTGTCTCCTTGTTACTTGTCTCCTTGTTACTTTGTCACCTTGTTACCTTGTCTCCTTGTCACCTTGTCTCCTTGTCACCTTGCCCTTACTAAAGTTATTCGCACCCTCAAAGCCATCGCTCTGGCTGCTCATGATCCTTGCCCACACCAGGCCCTCACACAATCCTAAGGCAAGGATTGTCACCCTGTTACCTTTTCCCCTTATCTGCCGGGTATACCGAAATCTTCTTTACTACGGACTTCAGTCTTCTGACTCCCGCCTTCAAGCTTTTTACCTCTTTCCATATTTATCTCTTATTTATACTAAAATATTCACCCTGTTTAAAGTATTTAGCATATTTTTGTCTTGTTATCTATCATAATAGTATAAATCTGCTTTTAATCATTATAAAACTATGTTACAAGTCTTTTTAATCGCAATTATATTAATGGTATTGTCATTTGCATTTTTATCCATTAAGCTGTTTTTCAAGAAGGAACCCAGCTTACGCGGTTGTAGTACCTACAAATCAGAAACAGGCGATAACAGTGTATTATCAGGTGGCTGCGGCTGTGGAGGTTGTGGCTGTGGCGGTGGTGAATAACAAGTGAAAATACCACTAATTACCAGAATCGTTTTAAGGGACTGCCAACACCAGGCAGTCCTTTTTTTTGGTTGTGTTGTATCGCTCTATACCCCACACTACCGTATTGGCTTATGGCTTGCATTGACTGATTGACGATTGTACTGTCAATCCTCTCCACTGAGCATCTGCTTGTGACTCGAATTTGCTGATTGAAGGTTGTACAGTCAATCTTATTTAAAAATATTTCTTTTCCCCCTGGCGTGGACATGCCGTCCGTGTGCAAAACAAATGAGCATTCGGTTCCATCCCGCCGCCTAAATAACATCCGTTTCCAAAATGGGCATTACGGATGCGGCGGGGAGAGGGGTGGCCGCAATACCCGGGACGTTGCCCCGGGCTTTGATTTCTCAGCCCTTCAGGCTGTTGGCATACAGGTAAATATCAGATTGTATTTTTAAAACACAAAGCTCCTCTGTCACCTTGTTACTTTGTCACCTTGTTACCTTGTCACCTTGTTACTTTGTCACCTTGTTACCTTGTCACCCTGTTACCTTTTCCCCTTATCTTCCGGGCATACTGTAATCTTCTTTACTTCCGTCTTCTGACTCATCGCTCAACTCCTCAACGGAAACAACTAAACACCTAAACGCCTAAACCTCTCCACCTTACTCCACCAATGCTTTCAACTTTTCAATATCCGGAATAATAATTTTTTTTCTGCCGGCCCTGATGATTCCCTGTTCACTCATCTCTCCCAGTGCCCGTGCCAGCGAAGGACGCGTAACACCAAACAATTCAGACAGCTCTTGCTGTGTCTTCGCCATCTGAACCTCATGTGGCTCCTGCATATGATCAAGCAGAAACTGGGCAATCTTTCCCTTGATGGTCTTAAAGGATAAAAACCGTAATTTCATCGCCAGCTGATGTGTCCGGTTTGCCATATCATCCAGGTAATTCTGCAGAAATACCGGACTCAGTGTGAATAACCGCATTACACTCTGACGGGATATGTACAACAGGGTTGCCGGCTCATTGACAACTATATTAACCGGCAGCTCATGCTTTTTCCCGAACAGAAAAATAGAAGCCACCGCCTGTGGTGCACTTATATCATCTATCGTAACAGCCTTCCCTGATGGATCGAACATCTCTCCCCGAACACTGCCCTCGGTCACAATGATCAGATCATTGCAGGGTTCACCCACCATGGCTGCCATTTCCCCTTTTGCAAAACTTCTTTTCCGGTAAGTGATCTGTTCAAAAAGCTGCTCCAGCGCTTTCGGATCAATCCCTTTGAAGATATCTGCTTTACTAATCTCTGAAAACATTTCTTTTTTTTGCTAAAATAGCAAATTAAGAGAGAATTCATGCCTGTTCTTTTATAAGCAGGTTCATATTATATATATGTACCCGAAACATCATAAATCTGCTCATTTTTTATTTTCTTTGCATTTCTTTTTTCATATAATATGAACCATTTATCTGATAAAGCCAAAGGAATTATATATGCCTCAGTAACGGCACTGTTGTGGGGCTTTCTTGCTATTGCCCTGAAGGTATCTCTAAGCGACCTGCCGCCGGCATCGGTGGTGTGGTTCCGGTTCACCTTTGCCTTTGTGCTGCTGGCTGTCTATTTTCTGATAACTTCAAAAAAACAGTTTGGTATCTTTCGTAAACCGCCTTTCATCCTGATAATCGCAGGGGTTATGCTTGGGATCAATTACCTTGGGTTTATCTCCGGTGTAAACTATACTACCCCCTCCAATGCGCAGGTATTTATCCAGCTCGGACCGGTGCTTTTTGCCTTGTCAGGCATCATTGTTTATCACGAAAAGGTTACCTGGCAGAACGTTACTGGTTTCATCCTGGTACTTGGCGGCCTTACTATTTTTTATTCGGAACAGATCGGTCAGATGCTTGTTGTCGACCGCTTCTACAACAAAGGGATAGCGTGGGTTATCTTTGGCGCTGTTGCCTGGTCGGTATTTGCCACCTTTCAGAAAAAGCTGGTACGATCATTCTCCACCGGACAGCTTAACATGTTCATTTACGGACTTTGTGCGTTGCTATTTCTTCCGTTTGTTGATTTCAAAGCTCTACCAGGCCTCACCTGGGGAATGTGGTTCCTCCTGGCTTTTCTCGGACTCAATACACTGGTGGCATACGGATCGCTGGCCATGGCCATCAAATACCTGGAAGCCAACAAGGTCAGTGTGATAGTCACCCTCAATCCCATCATCACCTTCATTACTATGGCTGTGCTCGGAGAAATGCAGGTTAACTGGATCGCTTATGAACATTTTTCGGCCACTGGTGTAGCCGGGGCTGTTACCGTCCTTTCCGGCGCACTGATGGTTATCCTATTTTCAGGGAGAAAAAAGAAAAGAGATAAACTATCAGCTGATATCACTGAACAAAAATAAAACCCCGTGACAAAGCCACGGGGTTCATTAGCGCCAGACAGAGATCTGTTTTATATGTATTAAACAACAACCTCTTCTAATTCAGAATATTCTTTGAATGTAAATGCCAAATTTGGCAATTCCTCACTGTACAGCATCCCTGACTCATAGGTGTCATCGTCTCCCTCTTCATATTGCCACACAACCTTTACTGTATTCCCCGTGTATTTATTATTGATATTTTTCAGCATCTCATACAATACCTTGGACGTACTGGTATTGAAATATTCCAGCTTGATGTTCACTTTCATGTTTTCATGTCCGTACATTTCTATCCAGTCCATAAGAGGCTGAAAGTAGGTAATCGGATCTTCAGGTAATGATCTTCCGGAAATGAATACGTTGCCATTATGATAACAGGCAATTAGAGGGGTAGATTTAGTTTGTTTGATATGAAGTTCCTGCATGATGTAAGTATTTAAGAAAACATTTTGTACTATCATCTGTGATATATTACTTGTAACGGAAGTATTAAAAATAAGATGCCTTTTCTTGACAAAAGGCAAAAACATGTTGATGAAAGGTCAAATTCAGATGAAAAAACGTAATCTGAACCTTTATTATATTCATGCAATCAATTTGTTTGAGATGCATCCAAATTTATCTTAGCTGATTGTTACTCTGTGGCTCCGGTGTTACAAATATCTGCCATAAGCATCTGCTTGTGGTCCACATTCAACTTCACCGATGCATCCGATAGTGCCTGAAGGCACCTGATAGCAATCGGTACCTCCCCTGCCGCGAGTCTCCCGACTCGTGGTCCACCCCTGTTTAACCATCAATAATAAGCATATTCATAAAAACCTGGCAGGAGAAAATACCTGTCAGGTTCTCCCGCCGCATAACCAACATCTGTCTCCAAAATTAACTGACGGATGCGGCGGGGAGAGAGGGGTCCGCAATACCCGGGGCGCTGCCCCGGGCTTTGATATCTCAGCCTTTCAGGCTGTTGGCATACAGGTAAATATCAGATTGTATTTTTAAAACACAAAGCTCCTCTGTCACCTTGTCTCCTTGTTACTTAAGTTACTCACTCCCACAGGCCTAGCCACAGGCTGTTCGTGATCCTTGCCCTCACCGGGCCACCGCTCCAGCCAAAGGCAAGGATTGTCACCTTGTTACCTTGTCACCCTGTTACCTCTTATTCCCTAATCTTCCGGGCATGCCTGAATCTTCTTTACTTCTGACTTCGGTCTTCTGACTAAAGGATTACAGCATACGGTCAACGCTATTGCCGGCCGAACATATTCCCAGCGATCACAGCCAGCAGGATAAGCAGGGCACCTGTCCCGTATTCTTTTTTAAAACGTATGACAATATCCATCACCGAAATACCCGGATGAGAAAGATAATAATGAATTCCATGCGCTACGATTGCGATGAAAACACCAAAAGCCACAAAAGCAATAAATCCGAGTATCCTGTTTTTATTCATATCCGATAATGAATTTCATTCATGAAATTTATCTGATCTGGGGGCATTCCTGCACGGTACGTTGCAGACCGGACGGATCGTAGCCCTTTTCTTTGATCTGTTCCAGCAATTTGGTATACAACGCCGGATCCAATTTCGGCTCACGTGCCAGTATCCACAGGTACTTCCTGGCCGGATCGCCAACTACTGCATAGGAATAATCGGGTGCCAGGATCAAAATCCAGTAATTACCCTTAAAGGGCCAGAAAAACTGCACCTTCAGTTTGGCATTGTTACTGCCTGGTACAACAAAGGCTTTGCCCTCCGCAACCTTGAGATCACCTGTCACACTGTCCTTCCGGCACCGGTTGATCACCCGGATGTATTTTTTCTGAGTAAGCACATATTCTGCTGTGGTACAGTGGCATCCTTTTTCAAAACGCTGCGGATAGGCTGCAATCTCATACCATTTTCCTGCATAGCGTTTAAGATCAACCGACTGAACTGTGGTGGGTACATTTTCCATGGTCTTGCAAGAGGTTAAGAACAGTAAAGGAACAAATAATATCAACAAATAATTTTTCATATAGAAGGTCTTTATACAATAACATCGTTAAAACACTATCTTTGCAGCCTGAATAATAGTATATAAACAAATTTAACAAACTTTTGATATATGGCCTGGGTTTACCTGATTATCGCCGGAATATTTGAAACCGTCTGGGCGGTCGGTCTGAAATACACCGAAGGATTGACACGCTTATGGCCTACTGTTGGCACCGGGGTAGCAATGCTTATCAGTGTTTATTTTCTTTCTGAAGCGGTAAAGGTTATTCCGGTGGGTACAGCATATGCAGTATGGACCGGCATTGGTGCCTTTGGAACAGCGGTTGCCGGTATTCTTATCCTTCACGAACCGGCGCATGCTGCACGTATATTCTTCCTCTTCCTGCTGGTGGTATCCATCGTCGGACTGAAGGTCTTTGGCGAATGATCTGCATGCCTGAAATTACTTGTTTTATCCTCATGACGGATAGGCTAAGCTGATAATGACAATCAATCTCCGGCCAGTCCAAGTTCCGGTGCCACTTTTTTCATGCCTTCGATTGTCCCGGCAATCACTTCATCCAGCGGTATACCAAGCATGGCAGCACCTTCTTCAATAATATCGCGGTTAGCACCGGCAGCAAAACTCTTTACCTTCCATTTCTTTTTCACCGACTTTACTTTCATATCATAAAGGCTGCGTGAGGGACGAACAAATGCAGTGGCAGTAATCAGACCGGTAAGCTCATCAGTTGTATATAACACCTTTTCCATGAAATGATCGGGCCTGGTATCGGTACATATCTTCCAGCCATGACTCATCACCGCTCTGATATAATCATCCGGCCAGCCGGCTTCTTCAAGGATCTTTTTGCTCATTGCACAGTGTTGCTCGGGATACTGCTCATAATCCAGGTCATGAACCAGCCCGATTATCCCCCATTTTTCCGGATCATGGCCAAACTCATCAGCAAAATGACGCATCACAGCCTCCACAGCCAGCGCGTGCCGGATCAGACTGTCCGATTGATTATATTTTTTCAGCAAAGCCATTGCTTCTTCGCGTGCAGGTACTTTCATCATAATTTATGATTTACAAAATGAATCCTAAAGATAATAAATTATACTTCGCAGTTAACTTCTCGCAACTCAAACTCACACTCAAACTCTTAACCCTCAACCCTGGCGCAAGCATCTGCTTGTGCCTTTTCCCCTTCTCCTGCCGCGAGTCTCCACTTTTCTTCCTATCTTAGCCCCTCGAAAAAGAAACCTTAATCATGCCCAAAAAAATCACAATTTACACCGACGGCTCTGCCAGGGGTAATCCCGGTCCGGGAGGATATGGCGCTGTGCTGATGGCCGGTCCGCACCGCAAAGAGCTCTCACAGGGTTACCGGCTCACTACCAACAACAGGATGGAACTGATGGCTGTGATCGTTGCCCTCGAAGCTCTTAAAAAGGAAGGGGAAGAGGTAACTGTCTTCACCGATTCCAAATACGTGGCCGATGCAATCGAGAAAAAATGGCTGTTTGGCTGGATCAAAAAAGGATTTAAAAAAGTGAAGAACCCGGATCTCTGGATGCGTTTCTACCAGATCTTCCGCAAACACCAGGTCAAATTTATATGGGTGAAAGGTCATGCTGATATTCCCGAAAATGAGCGGTGCGACCGGCTGGCAGTGCAGGCTTCTTCCAAAAACAACCTTCTGATTGACGAAGGCTATGAAAATCAACAAAATGGAACAGCAGAGTTATTTGATCCTACAAAATAATTTAATATATATCACATTTTGTTTCTAAAATATTAATCCCAACGCGCAGCCCCCTTCCCCCTAAAGAGGGGCCTCCGCACCGTTTAAGAATAGAGTCCCGGTTATGATTGCGGGCTGACCCCTGCAGGGGACCAAGGGGCAGCGGGGAGGATTTCCTGATAATTTTTGATTGAATATTTTAGATTTAAAAGTTAAATTAGGAAAACAATCCGGCACTCATTATAATTTAATATATGTATCAC
This sequence comes from uncultured Bacteroidales bacterium, assembly GCA_963783315.1. Taxonomy (GTDB): domain Bacteria; phylum Bacteroidota; class Bacteroidia; order Bacteroidales; family DASQZP01; genus DASQZP01. Next base: position 12,867 of record CAWAMZ010000032.1, on the reverse strand, counting down.
ATTTTGTTTCTAAAATATTAATCCCAACGCTCGGCCCCCTTCCCCCTAAAGAGGGGCCTCCGCACCGTTTAAGAATAGAGTCCCGGTTATGATTGCGGGCTGACCCCTGCAGGGGACCAAGGGGCAGCGGGGAGGATTTCCTGATAATTTTTGATTGAATATTTTAGATTTAAAAGTTAAATTAGGAAAACAATCCGGCACTCATTATAATTTAATATATGTATCACATTTTGTTTCTAAAATATTAATCCCAACGCTCGGCCCCCTTCCCCCTAAAGAGGGGCCTCCGCACCGTTTAAGAATAGAGTCCCGGTTATGATTGCGGGCTGACCCCTGCAGGGGACCAAGGGGCAGCGGGGAGGTATTAATCTAAAAAAATATGAAAAAACAAACTATTGAAAACTCTATGTTCTTTAATGCTTCTCCGGAAATTTACAGAAAAGCAGAATACTTGAGAAAAAATATGACAGAAGCAGAAAAACTACTATGGGACCGGTTGAGAAAAACCCAACTTGGGGTAAGGTTTAAAGCACAGCATCCAATAGATCAATTCATTGTAGATTTTTATTGTCATAAAGCAAAACTTGTCATAGAAGTTGATGGAGATAATCATAAATATAATCAAGAATATGATGAGGGGAGAGAGGCTGAGATAAAAAAATTCGGGATTAAAATAATTCGATTCACAAACAATGAGATATTTGAAGATTTGAATAATGTTATTAAAAAAATTAGATCAAATATATAGAACACTCAATCGCGCAGCCCCCTTCCCCCTAAAGAGGGGCCTCCGCACCGTTTAAGAATAGAGTCCCGGTTATGATTGCGGGCTGACCCCTGCAGGGGACCAAGGGGCAACGGGGAGGATTTCCTGATAATTTTTGATTGAATATTTTAGATTTAAAAGTTAAATTAGGAAAACAATCCGGCACTCATTATAATTTAATATATGTATCACATTTTGTTTCTAAAATATTAATCCCAACGCTCGGCCCCCTTCCCCCTAAAGAGGGGCCTCCGCACCGTTTAAGAATAGAGTCCCGGTTATGATTGCGGGCTGACCCCTGCAGGGGACCAAGGGGCAGCGGGGAGGGAGGTATGATTCTAATAAAATTTTACGAGTACATGGGGGCAGCGGGGGAGAATATTAACATAAAACAATCAACCCTAATCACAAAAAATTCCACTTCTTTCAAAGCATAACTACCTTTCGTGTAAAATATTAATAGTCATGGCTATGACAAACCATAAATTATTGTACTTTTAAAGATTGACTCATGTTCAATAATTACTCTTGTCTAATAATCGATTACCATAAATGCGAAAAAAAGGGGATGAACTGCTGGTCCATGAAGGAATTTTAAGCTTTGAAACCATCGGGCATTTGCTTGCTGAACTGAAAGCCAGGGCGAAAGAACGTGAAGTGCCACAGGGTGTGTATAAGAGATTGCTGATCGTTACCATCGAGTCACTTGAGAATATCTACAAGTACCGGGAGCATTTTGAAGATCAACACCACCTGATGATTTACTATCCTCCGTTTTTTACCATTAAAAAGGGAAAAGATTATTACCAGGTAAAGGCCCGTAACTTGCTGAATAATGCTGATGCCGAAACACTCAGCAACCAGATTGAAAAGATCAGATCCATGGATTCCAGCACCTTGCAGGAGTATTATAACAAGATTATCAATAACGGGAAATATACGAAAAAAGGGGGTGCAGGACTGGGGTTTGTTGAAATGGCCCGGGCAGCAGCCAAACCCCTCGATTTTACCATCAGCAAACTGGACGACAGCTTCTCCAGTTTCACCCTGAAGGTATCTGTCTCCCTAACCAATGGAAATGGTAAACCTGCCTGATACATTGCTGCATCAATAAACAATTTCTTATCTTTACCTTCCGGATAAATCTGACAATAGTGACAAATAAATCATATCAACGTATCCTCTTATTGCAGATCTTCTTGATTGTGCCGGTAATCTTCAGCTGCGCTCCTCTTTGGTCTCAGACAACAACACCTGCAGAAGGATCAGTGTATGAGTTCCTTGATGAGATGGCCTCGCTGAACCTTATCCGTTATCCTTCGGTTACCCTTCCGGACGACCGCGATGATATTGCCGCTCTCCTTAAAACGGTTAGTCAGCAATCCGGCAACCTGAATATGCGTCAGCAGAAGGAGCTAAAACTTTGGCTGAAGGAATATGCGATTGGCCTGCCCCTGAACGATTCTCTTTCTCCTTTTCAGGATCATCTGCCGGTTGCAAAATTGTCTGCCTCCCCTGTCAGCCTGCACTATGCCCGTAAAAATTTCCGCCTATCGGCTGAACCATTACTCAACTACCGGCTGCACGCCCATTCTAACAACCAGACTGCTGTCTCAACGATGGGAGCTTCTGCTACTGCTTTTATCGGATCGTCTTTATACCTGTACGCAGATTATGGCTACACGACAGATCATAACGGTATCCTGAGTCAGCCCCGTTACCTTTCCTCTTTCAGCCGCTCTTTTGAACGGGACAGCAGTGTGAGCGGCTACGGTGAGTTTCGGGGCGGACTGGTTTGGAAATGGAAATGGGGCTCACTGGGCATCCGGCAGGACGTGCCTGTTTGGGGCGAAGGATACAACGGGAAGAACATCCTGTCAGGTAATGCGCCAGCCTTTCCCATGATCAGCTTCGGACTGCACCCCGTTAGCTGGCTTTACTTCCGGTATTTCCATGCCTGGCTAAGTCCGGTGATCGCCGACAGCACCAGCGCTTACCTCATCCCGGGCAGTACAGATGAGCCTGTCAGCCACCCAAAGTTCATGGCAGCGAATATCTACACCTTTTATCCCTGGAAAAGTATCAGTTTTTCCTTTGGCAACTCCATAGTTTATAGCGATATAAAGATGCATCCGGCCTATCTGATTCCGTTCTCGTTCTTTAAGTCGATCGATCATACTGTCAACCAGAATATCGACAACCAGAACTCACAGATGTTCTTCAGTATGAGCATCCGGAAGATCAAACACCTGCATTTGTATTCTACACTGTATATTGATGAACTGTCAGTAGGTCGCATTGGTGATCCCAACCGACATAATTTCTATTGCATCAAAACGGGCGGTCGCCTGACCGGATGGCCGGTCAGTAACCTGACAGTCACCACAGAGTTCACCCGATCTTCTCCCCTGACCTATGAGCACCGGGTGCCTTCGTTACGGTACACCAATGATGCATACGGACTGGGCTGGTACCTGCGTGACAATGCACAGGAACTTTTTGCCCGACTCGATTACCAGCCGGTGGCAGCCTGGCGCTTGTACACAAGCTATACACATGCCATAAAAGCACCTGAATATAATTATGATCTGAAAGGCACTACCCGGGTAGATGAATACCCGGTACTTGGTCAGGTTGTATGGGCGTCTCGCAGATTTACGCTGGGCACCTCCTGGATGATTACGCCCAACATCCTGCTTTTTGGGGAATATATGGCCTCATCAGTCAAAGGCTATGACGGCAACGAACAAACAGCCTCCTGGTACCTCAACCGCTTCAGCCCGGAATTCTTCCGTGGCAACCACAACATTCTCTCTGCCGGCATAAGGATTGGCAGCTGGTAAGTAGCGACGCACTGCAGTGCGTCTTTATAATCCCCGGACAGGTACCCCCCCTGGCGCAAGTATCTACTTGTGTCTTGTGCCTCGCCCGGAAGGAGTGGGTACAACTCAACAACTCAACACCTAAACCCCTCAACAACCCCCCTCTGGCGCAAGTATCTACTTGTGCCTTTCTCTATACTGGCAAGCATTTGTAATGCATGCCCTCCACCCCTACCGCGAGTCTCCAGACTCGTGGTCAACCCCTCTTAAGCTATTCAAATCGTGACCCCCGGTGATATATTACTAACCTGTCGCTTCCGCTTGTGGCTTATTGAATCAACCACACTGATTGTTGGTTATACAATCCTGATGTTCAATATCAGCCGCAATCAACCTCTGGTTCCCTTATAAACCTGCCGGGGTGCGGCGGTAAGAGAGGGGGCGCCCGCAATACCCGGGGCGTTGCCCGGTTTTGATATCCCAGCCTTTCAGGCTGGAAGGCTTTCCGTTGCAAATACAATCCATCCAAAACCCAAAAAATTTAAGTGAAATTCCGGATGAACCCAAACTCTACCCCCTCTACATCCTCTAAAACCTATACATTCATACGGTTGGAACGTAAACCTCCTCTGTCACTTTGTTACCATGTTACTTTGTTACCTTACCATCCCAATGATAAAAATCACCGGAAAAATTCTGTTTTCTAAAAATTAATCTCATTACCTTTACATCTTGTTGATTGCAACCCTGAGTGAAATGGAAAATAACGTGATAACGTTACAGAAATCATTCCAGTACAATTGGTACGTCCTGTATGTCAATTCCCGTTCGGAGAAGAAGGTGGTTAGTGAACTGCTGGAGCAGAATATTCATGGATGGGTACCCCTGATAAAAACGCTGCGGCAGTGGAGCGACCGGAAAAAGATGGTGGAAGTACCGCTGTTCACAGGCTATGTGTTTGTAAAGATCCGGTGGCGCGACTACCTGAAGGTGTTACAAACACCCAATGTGGTGGCATTTGTTCGGTTTGAGAGCAAACCTGCCATTGTCCCGCAGTATCAGATTGATAATCTGAAGATCCTGATACGGGAGAAGCCGGAATGCAAAATCACCAACCATCACTTTGAAACAGGCGATCCGGTGACCATTGAGGCCGGACCCTTGAAAGGACTCCGTGGTCATCTTGTTAAGAAAAAAGGAAAAACCAACCTGCTGATCGAGGTAGAAGGCATTGCCCACCAGCTGGTGGTTGATATACACGCGGCCCTGGTTACCAGGACTCAGCTTACTGCCGGATAAACAAGTCCGGCTTTTTTGCATAATACACTCAAAGCCTGCTCGTTCCGTAATTTCATGATGGGACTGAGGAGGCGGAGCTGTGTAAAAAACAGTAACAAGGTGACAAGGTGACAAGGTAACAAGGTGACAAGGTGACAAGGTAACAACCCTTGCCCTGGCCGGTGTGGGGAATTTGAGCGGGCAAGGATTCCAGCTTCGGGCTCTTATTGCAAACAAAATCCTGGAAACGATTGCTCCCTTCTACCTTCCAGCTTCGGACTAAAAAACGCCACCAACCCCGAAGGGGTGACATATTTGTAGCACAAAACGTTCCCGTTAGCCCCCAAAACCCTGAAGGGGTGACATGTCATTTATTTTACTGACAACATAAAAAAAATATTTCTCGCAGAGGTAACGCAAAGGACCACGCAAAGAAACGCAGAGACCCCCCGCTACCGCACGATTGCATCGTGTGGTTATTTATAATTCCGTTTCCATCCGCCGCATGATAAACATCCGGTTTCAAAATGAACATTACGGATGCGGCGGGGATTGGGGGGCGATTTATATTCCCCGGGTTGACACCCGGGGCTACCGATATGTCGCACCTAACGGCGCTGGCAATATGCAATTATAAATTATGTGCATCCACTGATAACACCTAATTTTTGCACCACAAAAATCCCATTAGCGTAAATTTGCGCAGCAAATCCTCCGATAGCTATCAGATTGAGAACAAAAAAATAATTTGCGGAGCAAGACGAAAATTCAACTTAAGAAAACTTTTTCGTAAACTTCACGAAAAAAAACAAATATTGAGTACTTTTACTACTCAAATTAACAATCATGCTCGATACACTCATTACTTCCAAAACCCGCATTAAGCTGCTGATGAAGTTCTTTCTGAACAGCAACTCATCGGCCTATCTGCGTAGCCTGGAGAATGAGTTTGGCGAGTCGTCCAACGCCATCAGGCTGGAGCTGAACCGGTTTGAGCAGGCCAACCTGCTCTCATCGGCCACACAGGGCAACCGCAAGTATTACATGGCCAACAAGAAACATCCGTTGTTTGGTGACATCCACAACCTGGTGCTCAAGCATATCGGCATCGACCAGGTGATCGACAAGGTGGTGAACAAGCTGGGCGCCGTAGAAGAAGTATACCTGACAGGCGATTTTGCCCGCGGCTCCGATGGCCCGGTAATCGACCTGATCTTTTCTGGTGCAGCCCTCGATAAGTTATACCTGGTGCGACTGGTGGAGAAATGTGAAAAACTGATCGACCGCCATATAAGATACATGGTGTTCGACCAACATACAACAAAGGATTTTCTGAAGGATTACAAACCCGAAGAGATCCTGCTGCTTTTTAAGCAGTAAACAACGAAATATTGCGTTAATCGCCTCCTGGTCAGTTACATGCAACAAAAAGCACATGGGACTGAGGAGGCGGAGCTGTGTAAAAACAGTGACAGGGTGACAGGGTAACAAAGTGACAAGGAGGGCTTCGCGTTACATCCGGATTGATTTAAAAACAAAATGGAATAAGTACCGACCCACCCCTCCCTCGAGTCTCCAGACTCGTGGTATTGATTGCCCAGTTGACACAGATGCTTTGGGGTTGCACCCCAAACTTACTTGCAGCCACGCCCCGAAAGCTTTCGGGGGCACGAATGATAATTTGCATTGAATGAGAATCAGTGGGTGTGTTATGTTTATAGGTGGCACTGAATGAGGAAATGATGAATGCGAATGGGAAACTTCGTTTCCTGTGTTGCTGCGCAACAGCAATTTGGGATAATTTGTGTTATTCAAAACTAAATACTTATGGTTTGCAGTTATGCTGGATTAAGGTATAAAAGGAACCATTCGTGCCCCCAAAAGCTTCCGATAGCTATACGGGACGGATAGCGGACAACAAAAACATGAATCTTGCAAAGCTGGATGAAAAGATCTCAAATTTGCCGACAACAATCTAAACATTTTTATTTATATTTATAAGACAGTACGAGAATAACCAACTCCAACCTGAATGACTGAAAAAGAACTATATATTATGAAACAGATTGGTTTAAGGATCCAGCATAAAGATCCTGAAGCCGACGTAATACTTTTTGGGTCTCATGCAAGAGGACAGGCAGGAGAAGAATCAGACTGGGACATATTAATCCTTATTAACGGACCGAAAAAGGACCGGTCTGTCGAGGATAAATATCGCGATGAAATGTTTCAACTGGAACTTGAGTTGGGAGAACCCATTTCAACATTAATATATTCAAAGATGGATTGGGAAACAAAATTTGCTTCCACTCCTTTATATCAGAATATTAAAAAAGAAGGCCTGAAAATAACATGACCGGCTCATACGAAGATTATATACAATACCGGATTGACAGGTCAGCTGAAATATTTCAGGATGCTGAATTACTGGCCGAAAATAAAAGATGGCGCTCATGTGTGAACAGATTATATTATTCATGTTTTCATCTTGTTAATGCATTGCTCTTTCAAGATGATATAATGACGAAAACCCATGAAGGACTAAAAACAAAATTTCTCCAACATTTCGTCAAAACGGGCAAAATTGGTATTGAATATGGTAAACTTTACGCCAGGTTAATTGACTGGAGACAGGAAAGTGATTATGCTGCATATGTTTCATTTAGTGACAGGGATGTTTTACCTCTATTGGGAAAAGTTGAAGAATTCAATACTCTTCTAATCAAAATGATCACTTCCCGAAAATAAGGCAATGAGTACTTTAACCATAAATAAATCGAAAAACGCTGTTAAAGTCTGGTTTAGTGAATACATGATGTATGTAAAACTGGAAGATGGTCGTGAATTGGCAGTACCTGTTGAATGGTTCCCAACACTCAGGGATGCTACCGAAAAGGAAAAAAATAACTGGCGGCTTATCGGCGGTGGAGAAGGCATTCAATGGGAAGATCTGGACGAAGACCTATTGGTCGAAAATTTATTTTAAAACCTATATTCACGATACTCCCACGATCCTACAGAGTGTCCCTCCCGCGATCCTCCAGACTCGTGGGATCGATTACAAGGCAGGTTTCGGGTTACACCACTGTCGCATCCGATGGCTATCGGATCGATGGCTATCGGATCGATGGCTATCGGATCGATGGCTCCCGATAGTTATCGGGACGGATCATCTGCTTGTGCCCATTATGAAACAATCACCCCTGGCGCAAGCATCTGCTTGTGCCCACTATAATACAATCATCCACTGCGATGCAGACAATTAGTGAAATTCGGGTACCCCGAAGGCCTTCGGGGTACACAGATGACAAGAAGGGCGATTCTTCATTTTTATGCAGTAAAAATCCATTGGCGTAGATTTGCGAAGCAAATCCTCCGATAGCTCCGATAGCTATACGGGACGGAGAGCGTATATTAGCGGACAACAAAAACATGAATCTTGCGAAGCAAGATGAAAGTCAACAAATTAGTTGAAGAAAGCTTTTCTGCTGCGCAAGCGAAATACATCGCCAAACAACAATAAAGTTTAATATTTATAATTATTTCATGTTATATCAACTTTAAAGTTGTATAAATTAAAAATACACCTTATCTTTACGATGATGTAATTTAAACATGACATCAAAACAAGAAGTTGAAACATACTTAAAGGAACTTAAGGTGAAAATTGAAATTTTCGGCATTTTGTTTCTTGATGACCGCGGCAAGAACCAGCAAACATTGCACGATCTTGAAATTTCACCTGCTAAACGCAAAGAAATCATTAGTTCATTAAAGCCGAAGATTATTCACAGGGCCCCTTAGATGAAAAAATACGTGGCATATTGCCCCTGTGGGTTTTCGGCAAACAGATCAGAAAAAAAGAAGTATACCTTAAAGTTAGTATGGGAATAGAAAACAGCAGCGCAGTTTGTATTTCATTTCATATTGCTGAGCACCCAATGATTTATCCGTTCAGAAAATAAACAGTCCGAAAAGAGGCGGGCGGAACCAATCAGTAATTTAATATGACACACATGAAAAGTCCATTTACAGGTAAAGAAATGACTGTTGTAAAAGAATGGAGAACTATGCATTTTCGCAAAGAAGAATTCAGGGTGTTATTTCATGCTTACAAATGTGAAGATACAGGTGAACAATTTGAGGATGACACATTTGCCCAATTAAACTACAATCAATTAGTAAATCAATACAGGGTAAAATACAGCATCCCCTTTCCGGAACAAATTATTTCCATTCGTGATAAATACAATCTTTCGGCAGCAAAGATGTCTGAAATATTGGGTTTTGGTATCAATAGTTACCGTCAGTACGAAGCAGGCGAAGTGCCCGGCCAGTCGAATGCAAAATTGATTCAGTTAGCTGATGATCCCCATGAGTTCAAGAAACTGGTTAATTATTGCACAACAATTAATCCGAAGGTTAAGCAAAAAACATACAGGACAATTGAAAACTTACTGGAAGAACAGAAGAAGTATAAATTTGAAAAGCAATTGGAGAATTACTTCTATGGCGCCTGCCTTCCCAATAATCTGACAGGCTTTAAAACTCCTGATTTAAGGAAGTTTTCTGAGATGGTAATATATTTTACTGCTAAGCTGGCACCCTGGAAGACCAAGATGAATAAACTGTTGTTCTATGCAGATTTTATGATGCACAAACAAACAGGTTTTTCAATAAGCGGCATTCAGTACCGGGCCATTCCCATGGGACCTGTACCAAATAATTTTAATAGTATTTTTGAATACCTCGCCAATAAAGGCGAACTGGATATTACTTATACCACTTTTACAGATGGAGGTATTGGCGAACAATTTAAACCAAACCCCCAAAAGAATTTTAATCAGGATTTATTCAACGAAACCGAATTACAAGTATTAGAGGCGGTTGCAGAAAGGTTCAGAAACACCTCCACCAATGAAATAATTGAGATCAGTCACAAAGAAAAGGCCTGGATTGAGAACAATGCAGAAAGAAAGCTGATTGATTATAATTATAGTTTTGAATTAAATTAAGCTTCCGTGGAAAATACCCGCTGGTTTGAGGTTACACCCCAAACCAGTTACTTGTAACCCACCCCTCCCGAGAGTCTGCAGACTCGTGGTATCGATTACAAGGCAGGTTTCGGGTTGCACCACTGGCGCATCCGATGGCTATCGGATCATCTGCTTGTACCCACTATAATACAATCATCCTTGCACCACTGGCGCAAGCATCTGCTTGTGCCCACTATGAAACAATCACTCCTGGCGCAAGCATCTGCTTATGCCGCTATAAAACAATCATCCACCACGAAGCATCTCATTAGTGAAATTCGTGCCATCCGATGGCTATCGGATCGTGGTGAAATAACAAAGGCCCGCAGGCCTAAAAAAAATCTTCACCACAAATGACACAGATTACACAAATAAGAAACTGCATTTCTACCCCAACCCGCAGTTTATCAACAACTAAACAAAATTTCATGACGAATATATTGAAATGCGAAGAAATAATATAAATTTTACTTAAATTCATATACCGAAAATATATTTTGCCATGGAGACAATAAACAGAATAATAATAGATAGCGGTATATGTAATGGAAAACCAGTAATTAGAGGGAAAAGGATTACAGTACAAACTATACTTGAGTTTCTGAGTGCCGGTGAAACCACTGAAGAAATCATAAAACAATATCCATCACTTGAACCTGAGGATATTTCTGCCTGTTTGAAATTTGCAGCCGATTTTATGAATCATCAGTATTTCGTTAAACCTATTGCATAATGCCCCGGTTCCTTATCGATGTCAATTTACCAACTTAAAACACAGAACTAAAGCTAAAAACTAAAATTCGAATGAATCAAAAAGAAATACGCTGGAAACAGCGCTTTGAAAATTTCGAAAAAGCATTTCTTCAATTGAAGGAGGCTATTGACAGGTATGAGCATCTTGATGATTTATCAAAAGAAGGACTTATCAAGCGGTTTGAATATACTTTCGAACTAGCCTGGAAAACGCTGAAAGATTATTTAGAATCAAATGGCGTTGTTGCCAAATTTCCACGGGAAGTTTTGAAACAAGCCTTTCAGGCTGAAATAATTGACCAGGGTGAGAGTTGGATAGATATGCTGGAAAAAAGAAATCTATTGGCGCATACCTATGATGAAAAAAATTTTAAGCTTGCGCTGGAAACAATTCTTACATCATATTATCCGGAATTAATAAAACTTTATCAGTTTTTTAAAAATGAACAATAATTTTGGGGTATATGAAAAATCTTTTCAGCTAATCCTTGACACCATAAAAGCATATGCTGAAATTGAGAAAGCAATTATTTTTGGTTCACGTGCGATGGGTAATTACAGGAAAGGTTCTGATATTGATATTGCTATTATCGGAGAAAATATAACCGATCAGATAAAAACACGCGTTAGCAGCGTACTCAACCAGGAGCTCCCCATACCTTATTTTATTGATATCATCGATTATAAAGAGATTGCCAATGTGAATTTATTAAAACATATTGATGCAGATGGAAAACTGATCTTCGCAAGAAAAAGGGAGAAGGAAAATAAGACCAACATTTAAGAAAACAAGACCAGCAACCCGCTGGTTTGGGATTGTACCCCTGGCGCATCCGATGGCTATCGGATCGATGGCTATCGGATCGATGGCTCCCGATAGTTATCGGGACGGATCGTCTCGCCTGGACCCCCAAAAAGTGTTTAATAAATATCACAATCCGATAGTGATCGGATAAGAAACTGCGTTTCTTTTCCCAACCCGCAGCTTCTCAACAAATAAACAAATAAACGCATAAACACATCAACAAAATATAAACACTAACTTAATCGCTGAAACGTGAAGCCACCTCTGACTCCCGACTTCGGTCTTCCGACTAAACGACTAACGACTAAACAACTAAACAATTATAACCAATAACAAATCACCAGTCACCAGTCACCAATAACCAAACAATGTTCATCGAACAAAAAAGAAGATCAGTCCTTAAAACAATCTCCTGGCGGGTATGGGCAACCATCACCACCATGGCCCTCGTATTTCTTTTTGTAGGTGAGGTAAAAGTAGCCGTGTCTATTGGCATTATCGAAGTAGCATTAAAAATGATATTATATTTTATACACGAGCGTATGTGGAACAAAATTAAATTCGGCAAGAAAGAGATCAAACCGGCAGTCATCTGGTTTACCGGTCTGTCGGGCTCCGGCAAAAGCACCTTATCCGAAGAGCTCTACCAGATCCTCAAAGACAAAGGCTACAAAGTAGAACACCTCGACGGGGACCGCGTGCGGGACATTTTCCCGAAGACCGGCTTCTCCAAAGATGACCGCAACATGCACATACGCCGGGTAGGCTTCCTGGCCAGCATGCTGGAGAAGAATGGCGTAACCGTCATTGCCTCGTTCATCTCCCCTTATAAGGAAGCCCGTGACTTTGTCCGCAGCCAGTGTGATAATTTCGTGGAAGTACACGTCTCCACCCCGCTCGAAGTATGTGAGCAGCGCGACATCAAAGGCCTGTACAAGAAAGCCCGCAGCGGAGAGATCACCCAGTTCACCGGCATCGACGACCCCTACGAAGTACCGGAAAACCCTGAAATAGCCATCGACACCTCAAAACAAACTGTTGATGAATCAGTGAAGTTTGTGCTGGAGAAGCTGAATGGGAAGAAAAAATAATAAAAGCATAGTAGTTGTAGCAAATTCAATAAGAAGAGCTTTTCTGCCCGCTAATATCACCACATTTTTGCACAGCAAAAATCCATTAGCGCAGATTTGCACAGCAAATCCTCCGATAGCTCCCGATAGCTATACGGGACGGAGAGCGAACATTAGCGGACAACAAAAACATGAATCTTGCAAAGCAAGATGAATAGGATACACCACCTGCGCAGCAGGCATTCGTATTCATTCGTGCCCCCGAAGGCCTTCGGGGTACACAGATGACACGAATAAGAAACTGCGTTTCTTTTCCCAACCCGCAGCTTCTCAACAA
>CAWAMZ010000031.1:0-179880 GCA_963783315.1 uncultured Bacteroidales bacterium | reverse complement strand
AGCATAAGTATCTGATAACAAAAATAAAACAGATCAATTTTTTTTTAGAACCACACCCACGGAATGACAATCTAAAACAGAGTTGTTATATCTAAGGCTGGTTACTCAGGCAAATTACTCCCTGCGATTACCAAACAGGAACTTAAAGCATTCCCCTGGAAACGCTGATATTTTTGCATTATTACACTACTTTTTGTGGCAAACCTTGAATATATATCTAAATACACACATTTCAACCTAAACTCATCAGAAAGCAGTTCAAGAAAAAGGTAAGTAGATTACTTTTAATCCCTAATACCTGACATACTAAAGCGATCTGTGATATATGCCCAATAACTCAAAATGCTACTTTAAACAGAATTTAGCTTTGTCCAATAAATATTTCAGTAGGTTCGTCATAATCTATTTCATATGTATTGACAGACAGTATAAAATGAACTTACTTAGTATTAGAATGTGTCATAAATTGATTTAGGGATAACTCAATATAATCATTAAGCTAACGTATTGATTATGTGATCATAAATAAGTCTATTGTAGATAATACATATATCTTACAAGTGCGGTTCATAAGTAAAATTTGCTTCAGGACAACGATTTTTTTATCAGAATAAAATTTTCCAGAAATGAAGATTAATTCGACAATATTGCTCGTAACTCCAGAAGAATTTGAACTTAATAATCTGGTTACTATTAGTAAAATAACAGGGACAAATGTATTGAACCATTGCCCGCCAAATTCGCCAGTCCAGAATTCATCGGTTTTTCGGAAACATTTGAGGTGGATGTTCCTGGCTTTTACAACCATTCTAATGGGTCAAAATAAAAAAGCGTTAATCTTCTGGCAGCAATTCACCGGCATTTACTATACTCTGTTTTGCCGTCTCTTATTTATTAAACCCAAACCTTCATTAATACTCACTTTCATTTATAAGAACAGAAAAGGATTCCGGGGGCTGCTCTATTACAAATTCATTAAATTTTGTATTAAACCAGCTCAAATTCATATTGTTTGTCATTCTTTGGTTGAAACAGAAAGATACAGTAAAGAGTTTAACTTCAATCAGAAAGAAAAATTCAAATTCATCATGCTTGGAGAAGGCTGCCCCGTTGAATCTGAAAATAAGCCTGTGGAGAGGTATTTTTTCAGCGGAGGGAAAAGCAACAGGGAATTTTCATCATTAATTGAAGCTTTCGGGCAAGTCAATGAAAAACTTATTATTTGTACTGACCAGCAAAGTCTAAAGAATAAAGAAAACCCATCATTAATAGAAATATATTTTAATAAACCCCGAGAGGATTTTTACCGGTATATTGAAAATTCATTTGCAGTAATCATTGCTGTAGAAAACCCGGAGATATCATCTGGTCAACTAGTATTATTACATGCATTAAGATACGGAAAGCCTTTAATTGTGACGGAAGGACCTTGCATGCAGGATTATATCCTTGATAATTATGCATGCTTCATTAAGCACAGGGATGTATATTCCCTCAAAAACAGTATCAAAAAATTGGCAGTAAGCCAAAGTCAGTATAGTGAAATGAGCAAAAAAGCAAGAGAATCCTATCTTAAATACTTTAGTGTTGATAAATACCTTGAGCGTATTGCAAAAGAAGCCGTTTCCATTTAATTACAGACAACATAGATAAATTCAGCAAGAATGTTGCCTGCAATTTTTTGATGGAACTGTTTGCTCAAAATTGACCATCAACCTGGTTTTTCAAAGCCTTTTCAAGGTTTCCCTGGTATATTCATTTACCACATCACCAGTATTTACAGTTGATTGAGGCTCAAACATCATGATTTTGCACTCATCTTCAGCTTCCGGTTTATGTTCAATTCCCTGCGGAACCACAATCATATCACCCGCTGCAAGCGGTACCGTTTTGTCCCTGAAATGAAGCTTCATTTCACCTTCAACAACGAAAAATAATTCATCTTCCTTATCATGTTTATGCCACGTAAAGGATCCTTTTATTTTTGCCAGCTTTACATCGTGATTGTTTACTGAAGCTGCTATTGCAGGATTCCAGAATCCTTCAATTTTGTTATATTGTTCAATAATTCGAATTTTCTCCGGTGTCTTCATTATTATCTGCTAAAAAATTTTCAGGAAAGGGATTGATATTATCAAATAGTAAATTAATAGTTCAAATTTCGCTTCAATAATTTAAAATACAATCTGTTACAACAACACTATACTATTGTTGCTCTATAAATTCATCGGCATTTTCCACCTTTGCGTAATAGCTGGCCAGTGCGGCAAGAAAAGATTTGTGCACATTTTCTGAGCTGATAACATCATCATTAATCGTCAGATCCTTTGTTGCACAAGCATTTCCGATAAGTGTGATATCATACCCCAGGTCTTTAGCCGCCCGCACAGTAGCATCCACGCACATGTGTGTCATCATTCCACAAATCACGAGCTGATCAACATCCCAGGATTTGAGCAGGGAATCGAGGCCGGTTTTAAGAAAGCTGCTGGGATAAGCCTTGGTAATGACGGTTTCACCCTTTGCCGGATAAACGGCAGGATAAACGAGTATTCCTGCATCATTCCCGTCATAAATACGCATTCCGGGTGCACGGGAATTATGTTGCACATGAACAACCGGCCAATCTTTTTCCCTAAACAGATTCAGTACTTTTTTAGCCTGCTCAGCGGCTTCTTCCGGTTTTACCAGTGGTGATGACCCACCAGGAAAGTAAGCTGTCTGGATATCAACTATTACAAGGGCTTTTTTTTGTGCCATGCTGTTAATGCCAGTTAGTAGCATCAACACCGTGAAAAGATAAATCCTGTATTTCTTCATGAGCATATAATTTAATGATTCAGTATTAATTATATAAAAATAACCAATTTGTAACAGTTATTTCTTTATACAGCGCCTTTCTATTTACAGCCATTGGTGCAAGCCGCCCCCACGGCAGTGCAATAGGCTGCATTTTCAGGGAATAAAAATGTCTTGTCGAACAATTTTCCCAGCCTGGTAAAAATACCCTGTGCCTGGGGAAGATTAACAAGTTTGCCACTTAATACAATCTGATCAATTGATTTGGACCGGGAAGCAAAAACTGCCATCATCCCAATTGACTGACAAACTAAATTAATTAGCCCCAGGGCCAGATCGGGCGGTGAGGCTTTGTCAGAATGTTTCCCAAAATTGGAAGCAGTAGCGGATGCCGGAATGGTACCTAAATCGGCTTTCACAATGTCTTCGATATTCAGATCCACATTTTCAAGGGATCCGGTGCGGGCAATATCAATTATATTCTCAAAATCAGTAGTATTGAGCAGGTATCTGGCCAAACCAATCAGTGTGCCTCCTCCTACCCCGGATCCACCAAGATGTTGCACCTTCTTTCCTTCTGCCATAACCA
This sequence comes from uncultured Bacteroidales bacterium, assembly GCA_963783315.1. Classification (GTDB taxonomy): domain Bacteria; phylum Bacteroidota; class Bacteroidia; order Bacteroidales; family DASQZP01; genus DASQZP01. The sequence goes on along the minus strand of CAWAMZ010000031.1, from coordinate 176,492 downwards.
GTGCTGTTCCGGTGCCCATACTTATGACAACAGCCCTTTCCAGCCTGGTAAGAAAAAGGCCACCAAGCCCGATTGATGTAAATTCTTCCACTTTTTTCAAAGGAACCCCAAACAAATCTTGTCCGAGAAAATAAGCACCGACACCCGTAACAGAGATTGATTTTATGTCACTCAGTTCGAGCTTGTACGTATCAATGAACTTACCGAGTGCACCTGAGGCTGAAGTCACCGGATCATCTGCCTGAACCGTTAACAATCCCCGGATGCTGTTGTTTTCAAACCCGGCGATCTTTGTTGTTGTACCACCTATATCAATTCCAAGTATCATAACATCCTGTTTGTATACAACAAAAATATACAAACCCGGTTGAATGACAACCATTATTGCCCGTAAATAGCAGTTGGATTAAAAAAAACAATCCGGCACCTTCAACAGGTCCGGACTATTAATTTGAACAGTAACTTTTTTACAGGTCAATATTATCTTTTAACCTTATATCCCTGGATGAACTGCCCACTTCAATGGTGAATTCACCTGGTTCAAGTTGCCAGTCTTTGATCGTCTCATCATAATATTTGAATGCTGCAGCCGGCAATTTCACTTCGATTTCCTGACTTTCACCAGGCTGAAGGAATACTTTTTTGAAGCCTTTCAATTCTTTTTCGGGTCTTTTTACTTTTGACAGCACATCATGTACATACACCTGTACTACTTCGGCTCCCGCTGTTTCACCCGAATTCTGAACCGTAACCTTAACGGTGGCTCCTCCATTATCTGCAGTCAGATCAAGTCCGGAATAAGCAAATTTTGTATATGACAATCCGTGACCAAAACAGAACTGAGGTTCTACATTATAGCTGTCATAATATCTGTAACCTACATAGATTCCTTCTTTGTAATGAACTACACTATCTCCGGGGTATTCTCCAAATTTGGAAACTGGTGTATCTTCCAGTTTTTTAGGGAAAGAAACGGGCAATTTACCTGAAGGATTTACTTTTCCAAAGAGAATCTCAGCAATTGCTTTTCCTCCTTCCATCCCCGGATACCAGGCCTGAACAATACTTTTTGCCTGGTCAACCCAGGCAGTCATGTCACATGCGCCGCCACCTATCAGTGTAACCACTGTATTAGGATTGGCTTTTACAACTGCACTGATGAGTTCATCCTGACCGAAAGGAAGCATCATATCAGGCTTATCAACAGCTTCAGCGTCGTAGGCATTATCGCCCCAGTCAGTTGAAAAACCATGAATAAATCCACCAACCAAAACCACAGCATCAGCATTTTTTGCTGCCGCTATGGCTTCAGCAATCAGTTTCTGATCTGCAGTTCCTTTTTTCTCAATCTTATATCCCTGTACATAACTGATCTTAACATCATTACCCACCAGGTCCTGTAATCCCTGTAGCGGTGTAATTTCAAATTTGGCCCGTACCTGTGAACTACCTCCGAGTCCGCCAAATTTTCTTTCAGCATTTGCGCCAATAACTGCCAGGGTCTTAATTTTTGTCTGGTCAAGCGGCAGCAAATTTTCGTTTTTCAATAATACAATTCCTTCTTCAGCCACTTTCAGCGCAACCTCCTGATGTTCAGACGTATTAAATGATCCTTTTTTACGGTTGCCGTCAAGAACATGCGTCTTGTACATCACCCTTAAGATTCTTCTTACTTTGTCATTGATCAGTGATTCGTCCAGTTTACCTTCTTTTACCAGGGTAACAACTGTATCACCCATAAAAAATTTTCCATAGTCAGGATTTGGCATCATGGCAAGGTCGGTTCCCATTTCAACATCACAACCGTTTTCTACTGCAGCCATAGTATGATGCACAGCTCCCCAGTCGCTGATCACAGCGCCCTTAAATCCTATCTCTCCCTTAAGAATATCTTCGAGCAGGTATTTATTTTCACAGCAAAACTGTCCCCTGAACTTATTGTAAGCCCCCATAAGTGTATAGGCTCCTCCTTCTTCAACAGCTGTTTTAAAGCCAGGCAGATAAATCTCGCGAAGTGCCCGCTCACTCATTTCCACATCTACAGTAAACCGGTTGGTTTCCTGGTTATTGGCAAGGTAATGCTTTACACAGGCAGCTACATCCTGACTCTGTACACCTTTAATATACTGGGCAGCCATCTGGCCGTTCAGATAAGGATCTTCGGTCATATATTCAAAATTCCGGCCGTTCAATGGAGTTCTGATGATACAGATACCGGGACCAAGAATTACATCTTTGCCACGGTAGTTGGCTTCACTTCCCAGCACAGTTCCAAACTTGTACCCCAGGTCGGGATTCCAGGTCGATGCCAGTGTGATCCCTGTAGGAAGATAAGTAGCGGAATCATTACCAGCATTGTCCAGTGTCCAGTCGCGCCCATGTTCCATCCGCACTCCATGGGGTCCGTCAGACATTACCCATTCTGGTATTCCAAGCCTTTCAACGCCACCTGAAGTGAAGGATGAACTTGCATGTATCATACCAACTTTTTCTTCCAGGGTCATCTGGCTGATCAAAGAATCAATCTTTTTATCCATTGGATCTGTTTTTTCCTGCGGACCGGGTGAGCAACTGCCCGCCATTAGAAGCATGCCCGCACATACCAGTCCTGTTAATTTTGTACTAATTTTCATAATCGTTTAACTTTTTGTTGTTAGAAAAATATAAATAGGAAATTATTTTTGATAACTAATTCTTTCTGGCCCCCTTTTAAACCCATAAGACAAATTAAACAACTTATTAAATTCTTTGCCGGAGATTTTGAAAACTGAGCCGTGCCGCGTTCCGGATGGAAAACGAACCTGATTCGAAATATCCTTCCAGTGAACTAAATCGGTAGAAATTACAGCTCCCATCCTGTGTTCCCGATAGCGGTCAAAATAAACGATCCATTTGTTGCCGGTCTCAATCGCAGTAGGTCCTTCAGCCCAGTAATTACCTGTTATTGCCGGCCCGGTTTTGCTGAAGGGTCCGGTTAGTTCTTTACTGGTTGCAATATGGATGTTTTTGGCAGGCGGGTAACGTGTTTCATCTTTACAAAACATTATGTATCTTCCATGATCAGGAACTATTGACGCATCAATAACATTAAATCCCGGATCATAAAGTAGCTTAGTTTCCGAAAATGAGTTAAAATCACGGGTCGTTACAAAATAAATCCTGTGGTTATATTTTCCGTCTCCAGCAGAGTCAGTTTCAGGAAACCGGCCGGGAATAGTTGTTGCCCAGTATATCATATATTGTTTATTCTTACTATCGTAAGTAATTTCAGGTGCCCAACAGTTAAGCGCATCCTCTTCATTTTTCATAACCGGAATAAACTTTTGTTCAGACCAGTGTAACAAATCTTTTGAAGATGCATAGCCAATTCCTTTCTCGTTCCAGCTTACAGTCCACACCATATGAAACAAGCTGTCAGCACCCCGGATTATACATGGATCCCGCATAAGTTTATCTCCACCTGCTGTCGGAACAAGAAAGGAAGAATCGTTGTGAAGGGCTTCCCATGTATAACCATCATCCAGACTATAAGCCAGGTGCAAACCGTCCTTACCGTTATTCTTAAAATATGAGAACAGCAGAACATCGTTATCTTTTGCAATAATACTTTTACCCGGAATAATCATCAGTATCAGTAAAAATAACCTAAAGAATCTCATTTAAAACATTTTTAATTAGTTTCAAAGATATAAAAATGTGCATTGATACACCATCAACTTCTATTTTTGAGGCTTTTCTCCCAACATCTTCATACATCCAATAAAATAATCATAAAAGAAGTTATGATTTTACTGTTCCTGCTGAAGACCCAGTTGTAGATGGTTACAGACATGATTTGACCAAACAAAATGAAAGTTATTTTAATTTACAGGTCAAATAGCTGATTAATAATAACATAATATTTATTTTTCGTTTTATTGAATTTGAAAAGAATCATCAGTAATTAGTTTAGGACAATCCCTCTGCCTTTTTCTCAAAATCCCGGAACAAACAATTATTTATAATGTACAATGGTATAATTACTTATCATTATGTACATCATAGCATACCAGGGTAATAAATGCTAAATTTTTTAATAATGAAGATGGTATTTTGAAAAAAAATTCTTATAATGCAATTGTTTATACGATTTGATAAACTTTTTAAATTTACCTGATGAAATAAAATTGACTCTAGAATACCTACAACTTGCTAATAATTAAGAATAAAATCTACACATGAAACTTTCATCCAGGATAAATACCTTGTTTTGTTTACCGGTAATGATACTGATTTCATTTTTATCACGTTCCAATCCGGACAATAAAAACGACGATCAAATCACCAGTATTTTCAGGAACAAATATCTTAGTCCACGCCCACTCTGGAACACCCTCCAGCTTCCCTGGCAGGGAACTGGCGACTGGTGCTCCTACGATGAGCTGCCTGTTATTGATGACAGTGGATTACGCTCTGTGGCAGAACCTTCTGGGAGGATCTCAACACCGGAAGGAATTCCATTTAAAACCGTGTCCGATCCAAAAAAATCAAACATTGTATTCACCAGTCTATGGGATAATTACCCGGATGAATTCTTACTTCCCCTTAAAGGCTGGGCATCTCATGCATATTTACTTATGGCTGGCTCTACAAATCACATGCAAAGCAGGTTTACCAATGGTTATGTAGAAATAACATACACTGACGGAACCACCGACAGACTTGAGCTACGAAACCCGGAAACATGGTGGCCCATTGAGCAGGATTATTACGATGACGGATATGCCTTTTATACAGGCACCCCCCGTTCGCCCCGACTGGATCTGAAAACCGGTAAATTCAGGCTCACCGGATATTCTGTACGGGCAGTCAACAAAACCATAAAGATAGATGGCGGCGCTGCCACTGTGCTGGATTTACCGCTCGATCCGGAAAAAGAACTACAGCAATTGCGGCTGAAAACCATTGCCAATGATGTGGTGATTGGCCTGATGGCTGTAACCTTGAAAAGAGAATGATTGTGTCTAAAAAAGTTTACTTATATGAAAAAATTGACCTCTATATTGTTGCTGGCAGTCTTCATTATATTTGCTGCTGGCTGTAATAAACAAAATAAAGATGTAATTTCCCTGAAAGGAGACTGGCGGTTTGCAATTGATACAGCAGATACCGGGTTGTCTTCAAAATGGTATCAGCAAATGCTACCGGAAAAAATTCATTTGCCCGGATCGATGAAGGAAAATGAAAAAGGTTTTGTCCCTACACTAAAAACCCGCTGGACAGGCAGCATTTATGACAGTTCCTGGTTTTTTAATCCGTCCATGGCTCCCTACCGGCAACCCGGCAACCTGATGTTTCCCTTCTGGCTAACACCGAACCTATATTATGTAGGTCCGGCGTGGTACCAGAAAGATATAATTATCCCGGAAAACTGGCTGAACAAACGCATTGTGCTGCATCTTGAAAGACCTCACTGGGAAACCATAGTATGGGTAGATAACCAGAAAGCCGGCATGCAGAATAGTTTATCTACCCCACACGATTACGACCTGACTCATCTGCTGATTCCGGGAAAGCACATCCTAACCATTAGGGTAGACAACCGGATTAAGGCAGTTAATCCCGGACCGGATTCCCACAGCCTTACCGATCACACGCAGGGTAACTGGAACGGTATTGTGGGAGATATATCACTGAAAGCGCAACCCCTGGTCTGGGTGAACGATATGAAACTGTATCCTGATATTGACAAGGGTACAGTTAAAGCGGAAATAGAAGTCAGAAACATTACCGGGGCCAGTTCACAATGCAACCTTACACTGCAGGCATTTTCGTTCAACACTAACAAACAACAAAAATTCAGTCCGTTAAATGAAGAAATTACCCTGCAGCCCGGCAGCAACAGGCTTACTTTTGTTTATCCGATGGGGAAAAATTTCCAGTTATGGGATGAATTCTCACCTGTCCTGTATAAGATGAAGGCGACTCTGACGAATAATGAGGGTGAAAAAGATACACAGGGAGTTAATTTCGGAATGCGTAAATTTGGGATTCGCGGAACACGATTCACGATCAACGGCCGGGAAACGTTTCTCAGGGGAACGGTGGAGTGTGCAGCACATCCTTTGACCGGCTATCCTCCTACTGATGAAGCTCCCTGGGACAGGATCTTCAAAAAATGCAAGGCCTACGGATTGAATCATATGCGTTTCCATTCCTGGTGTCCGCCAGAGGCGGCTTTTGATGCAGCGGATAAAGCCGGTTTCTACCTGCAGGTTGAAGGTCCGAGTTGGGCCAATCATGGCACCTCTGTGGGAGATGGTAAACCCATTGACAAATATTTGTATGCAGAAAGTGAACGTATCATGAAGGCATACGGGAACCACCCCTCATTCTGCATGTTTGCCTATGGGAACGAACCGGCCGGCCGCCATCAGGTAGAATACCTGGATGCTTTTGTTAAATACTGGAAAGCAGAGGACAGCCGTCGAGTTTACACACATGCCTCCATTGGCCGCAGCTGGCCGCTGGTCCCTTCCGACCAGTATATTGTACGGTCGGAATCAAGAGGACTCCCCTGGGACCAACAGCCTCAGAGCGAGTTTGATTATGGTCCGAAAATCAGCAAATATGATGTGCCTTACGTAGCTCATGAGATGGGACAATACTGCGTGTTTCCGGATTTTGCAGAGATCACGGAGTATGCCGGGGTATACAAGGCGAAAAATTTCCAACTATTTCAGGCCGAACTGATAAGGAAACACATGGGTGATCAGGCATATGATTTTCTGATGGCTTCCGGAAAGTTCCAGACAATCTGTTACAAGAATGAGATTGAAGCTTCTCTCCGTACCCCGGGTAATGCCGGCACGCAATTGCTGGGCCTGAATGATTTTCCCGGACAGGGGACTGCCCTGGTAGGTGTGCTGAATGTTTTCTGGAATGAGAAAAGCTATACCAATGCTTCCGAATTCAGTCGTTTCTTTGGCCCTACAGTACCGCTTGCAAGATTACCAAAATTTGTATATACCACTAACGATACATTAAAAGCTGATATTGAAATAGCACATTTCGGCCCGCATCCGCTAAAAAGCATCACCCCCCACTGGACTATTAAAGATGACAAGGGGAATATCATTACCGAAGGCCGTCTGGGCAAAACTGATATTCCTATTGGAAACAGCAATCTGGGAAACATAAATTTCCCGCTTCATCAAATGCAGGAAGCTTGCCTGTTGAAGCTGGAAGTTACTGCAGAAGAATTTGCAAACGACTGGAATTTCTGGGTATACCCGGCAGCATTGCCGGATGTGAATATGCAAGGCATTTATGTAACAGACACTCTTGATTCATTGGCCCGCCAGGTGCTTGAAAACGGAGGCCGGGTGTTTATGCAGGCTGCCGGTAAGGTACAGTTTGGAAAAGATGTAGTACAGTATTTCCGGCCGGTTTTCTGGAATACCTCATGGTTCCAGATGCGACCGCCACATACAACCGGTATTCTCTGCGATACAACCAGTGCAGCACTGGCTGATTTTCCAACTTCTTACCACAGCGATCTGCAATGGTGGCGCATCCTGAACCGGCAACAGGTAATGAATCTCGACAGTTTTCCACCTGACTTCAAGCCGATTGTGCAACCCATAGACACCTGGTTCCTGAACCGGAAGCTAGGACTGGTCTTTGAAGCCAAAACGCTGAACGGAAAGATCCTGGTATGCAGTGCCGATCTCTCAGTTGAAAGAGAAAAATACCCTGCTGCAACACAATTGTTGTATAGTCTGGAGAAATATGTGACTGGCGTTCACTTTGATCCGGCATACAGGGTTGATTTCAATGTAATTAAAAATCTTTTTGAAAAACAACAAGATCAGGGGGTCGATTTTCACACCGCTGACAGTCCCGATGAACTGAAACCAAAAAAGTAAATATTATAAATCTATAAATTACAACAAAGAAAGATGAAAAAAAAACACATTCTAACAGTGGCATTACTGCTAATGGCAGGAGTGTTCGCTCCGGGAAAGACAGAGGCCCAAATAAAGCAGAAACAGGTGCACTACCTGTCAGGTACCGATAATGAGCATACTGTTACCTGGGATTTTTACTGCACCAGGGGACGGAATAGCGGATATTGGAGCACAATTGAAGTGCCCTCCCAATGGGAACAACAGGGTTTTGGCACCTACAATTACGGCCGCGATTACCACACCTATGGCCGCAAATTCAAATATGCAGACGAAAAAGGTTTGTACAGGCATGAATTTACTGTTCCTGCAGGTTGGAAAGGTCATGATATATATATAGTATTTGAAGGTTCGATGACCGATACCAATGTTAAAATAAACGGTAAAGAAGCAGGTCCCATACACCAGGGTGCTTTTTATGAGTTCAGGTACAACATTGCTGACAAACTGAACTATGGTGAAAAAAACCTGCTGGAAGTGGAAGTGAGCAAAATGTCGGCCAACAAATCTGTGAATGCTGCAGAAAGGCTTGCCGACTATTGGATTTTTGGAGGAATTTTCCGCCCGGTATACCTCGAGGCTTTTCCGGAAGAATATATTTACCGTACTTCCATTGCAGCCAAAGCAGATGGCACTTTTTCAGTGGATGTTTTTCCCCGTAACCTGCTAAAAAAACGCACCATTAAAGCTCAGATCACTGACCTGCAGGGCAATGAAATAGCCTCTTTTACTTCCAAAGCAGCAAAAAGCGATTCCCTGGTTAATTTAAAATACAAGGTAGATCAGCCCAAACAATGGACAGCCGAATCACCCAACCTGTATAACCTGAAGCTCACACTCACTGATGACAATAAAGTGCTGGACGAAACCAACGACCGCTTTGGGTTCAGAACCATTGAAATCCGGCACGGGGATGGTATATACATTAACGGCACCAAGGTGAAAATGAAAGGTATCAACCGTCACGTCTGGTGGCCCGAGACCGGGCGATGTGTGAACAAAGGCATAGATCTGATGGATGTACAGCTAATAAAAGAAATGAATATGAATGCTGTACGCTGCTCTCACTATCCGCCCAATAAATCATTTCTGAAATACTGCGATTCGCTGGGCCTTTTTGTGATTGACGAGCTGGCCGGCTGGCAGAATTATTATGATACAGAGGTGGGATCCAAACTTGTAAAAGAAATGGTGATTCGTGACGTGAACCATCCTTCTGTTATTTTCTGGAGCAATGGCAATGAAGGAGGACATAACCTGCAACTGGATGATGATTACGCAATCTACGATCCTTCGAACCGTCCGGTAATTCATGCGCACCATAAACCGGGCCATGCATATAACGGAATCGATTGTAACCATTATGAAAGCTACAACAGTACGAAGCAGATCCTGCAGGATTCGCTTATTTATATGACCACCGAATTTCTGCACAGCCAGAACGACGGTGGTGGAGGCGCGGGACTTGATGACTACTGGGACCTGATGTATCACTCAAAAATGTCGGGCGGCGGTTTCATATGGGCCCTGCTCGATGAAGGTTTGGTACGCACCGACCTGCGCAATATTATCGATGTGAACGGAGTGAATGCTCCCGATGGCGTGCTGGGCCCTCACAGGGAAAAAGAAGGCAGTTTTTATGCCATCAAAGAAATTTATACCCCGGTTTATATTGACATGAAGGCACTCCCGGCAAACTTCAACGGTGAGATTCCGGTTGAAAACCGTTATTTCTACACCGATCTTAACGAATGCAGCTTCAAATGGCAAACGGTGAATTTCAGAACACCCGATAATTCACAGCCAGGGAATGATGTCGTAAAAGAAGGAGCGATTACCAGCATTGACCTTGCACCCGGAAAGAATGGTAGTTTAACAATACCGCTGCCTGCTGACTGGAAAAAAGCTGATGCCCTGATGCTGACAGCCATCGATCCCTTTGGTAAGGAAGTGTGTACCCATTGCTGGAAGATAAAAGACAATACAGCCATTAACAAACCATGGATGGCAATCAGCGATGCTGAGAAAGCTACAATTGAAGCAGGACAAGACAGCACTGTTACCCTCACGGGGAATGGCATTTCGGTCACTTTCAGCGAAAAAAACGGAACCATCACCAGTGTAAAAAGCAGGAACAGCGGCGGACTGACCTTCAATAACGGACCCGTGCTGGTGGGTGGACATGCAAGCTTTGCCGGCATGAGACACTATATTGAAGGTGAAAATGCAGTGCTGGAAGTACAATACGACGGAGACATGCAATCGGCTAAATGGACCATGCACCAGGACGGCTGGCTTGAGCTGGAATATAAATATGCATTGAAAGGGGATTACCATTTTGCCGGAATTACTTTCGATTATCCTGAAGATTTCATCCTTTCAGCCAAATGGCTCGGAAAGGGACCTTACCGGGTATGGAAGAACCGCATGAAAGGGGGAGTACTGAACGTATGGGAGAATGCTTACAACAACACCCAAACTGGTTATTCGCCCTGGATCTATCCTGAATTTAAAGGATATTTTGCCGATGTGACATGGATGGAATTCAATACCGTAGAAGGCAAATTCATCATGGCCAGCAAGGAGGATGATCTGTTTGTCAGGTTATTTGATTTTTACAGTCTGCCAGGTGTTCAACCACATCCTGAACTTCCTGCCGGCAACATCAGTTTCCTTGATCTGATACCGGCTACCGGATCGAAGATGAGTACTTCCATCAATGCCCGCCCACATACATTTGGCCCCGAAAGCTTCATCAATTCAGTGGATACTACTTATCACCGTACCCTGTATTTTTATTTTGGTTTGAGAGATAAAGAGTAATATTCAACCTGCAAAACCTGTCAGATATTGAAAATCTGACAGGTGTAAAACATTAATTACATCATGCGCATAATCATTAAACTGATTCTTATATTTTGTCTTACGGCAATATTTTATTTTACATCTCAAAATATTCATGGTCAACAGCCACCACGGATATTTTTTACAGATACTATCGGCGCCTTTCCTATAGTAAGCATAAAACACCTGCCCTCTATTGTCATTGATACTGCGGATGCAAAAGTGGTACAGATCGCAGCGGAGGCGCTGGCCAGAGATGTCGAAAGCATCAGCGGACGAAAGCCTGAGGTACTGGAGAATCCTTCCAGACTACCGGAGTATGTAATTTTCATTGGAACCGCTGGTCAGTCAGCATACATTAACAAACTTAGTAAGAAAACAGAGCTCCCGGTTGACAGCCTGAAAGGTACCTGGGAAAGATATCTCATCACACGAAGGGTAAAACCGGCAAGAGGTGTGAAAGAAGCGCTCATCATTGCAGGTAGTGACAGACGAGGCACCGCTTATGGTGTATTCGAAGTATCTAAACGCATGGGTGTCTCCCCCTGGTACTGGTGGGCCGACGTGCAGCCAGCACACCACGAGACAGTAATGATCAGGGCAAATAATTACCTTAGCCATTCGCCTTCGGTTAAATATCGCGGAATATTTCTGAATGATGAAGACTGGGGACTGCAACCCTGGGCCGCTAAAACATATGAACCGAAAACTGGTGACATCGGTCCAAAAACCTATGCCCGCATCTTTGAATTGCTGCTCCGCTTAAAAGCCAACCTCATCTGGCCGGCCATGCATCCCTGTACAAAAGCATTCTATCATTACCCGAAAAACAAGATCGTTGCTGACAATTATGCGATCGTCGTGGGCAGTTCACACGCCGAACCCATGCTGCGCGACAACGTGTATGAATGGAATGAAGAAGAATATGGCCCCTACGATTACGGAAAGAACCGGCAACGGGTGTATGATTACTGGAAAGAAAGAGCAATTGAGAGTTCATCTTATGAAAATATCTATACCATCGGAATGCGTGGAGTTCATGATTCAGGCATCAAAGGCTTTTCCACGCAGGAAGAACGGGTGACTGCCATGGATACAATCATCAGCGATCAGCGGAAAATCATCAAAAACCAGATCAACACGGATCCGTCGAAGGTACCGCAGGCCTTTATCCCTTATAAAGAAGTGCTCGACCTGTATGATGCCGGACTGAAGATACCGGATGATGTAACCATCATATGGCCTGACGACAACTACGGGTACATCCGCAGGCTTAACACACCGGAGGAAAGTAAACGGTCAGGTGGCAGTGGTATTTATTATCATATCTCCTACTGGGGCAGGCCGCACGACTATCTCTGGCTGAGCACTACCCATCCCCTGCTGATCAGGGAAGAACTAACCAAAGCTTACCTGACAGGATCAAAGAGAATGTGGGTGATCAATGTGGGCGACATCAAACCAGCCGAATACAACATGAGTCTGGCTATGGATATGGCCTGGGATATCGGAAAATTTCAGGATGATAAGGCAGTAAACCGGCACATGGAGAACTGGCTGGCAGAGAATGTTTCAAAAGAACATGCAGGCGAACTGGCCAGTATATTCAAAAACTATTATGACCTGGCTTATGAACGCCGGCCGGAATTTATGGGGTGGAGCCAGACTGAACCTACCCGGCCCACTCATCTGACTGCCTATAACCATTTTTATTATGGTGACCAGGCAGAACATCGCCTTGAAGCCTACCAACAAATCCAGCATAAAGTTGCCTCACTGAAGGATCAGATACCGGCTGCACAGTCTGATGCATATTTCGAACTGGTGTATTATCCGGTAACCTGTGCCTCGCTGATGAACAAGAAGTTCCTGTATTTCGACAAAGCCAACCTGTATAACCGGCAACAGCGGCTTTCTGCCAGGAAATATGCTGATTGGTCAAACACAGCCTATGACAGCATTATACAACTCACTGACTTTTACAATAATAAACTAGCTGAGGACAAGTGGAAACACATCATATCCATGAAACCCAGGAACCTGCCGGTATTCGCCCCTGTAAAAACCGATACAATCCATTTTGCAAATGCAACTGGTTGGGGCATTAGTCCGGAAGGAGATTCCTTATCCGCAGATACTGTATGCAGTTTACCGGTTTTCCTGGCATACGCAGGAAAAAAGTATTTTATCGATCTCTATCTGAAGGGCAATAAAAATGTTGACTGGAAAATTACTGATAAAACTCCCTGGATAAACGTTAGTGAGATGAATGGAACTCTGGATGCTGCTTCAGGGAAAGCCGATGTACGACTTTGGGTTACCATTCAAAAAGACCAATTACCCGAAGTAAAAAACCTCACTGGTTACATCACACTGAAAGGAAATAACAAGGAATACACCATCAACGTTCCGGTATTCAATCCTGAGCTTATTAGTAAAAACAATAACCGGTTTGTCGAAACAAACGGTTATTTGTCGGTCTTTGCAGAAGATCTTCCCGTTTCGAACAGTGCAGCAGCCGGCTTACAGTGGAAGAAAGTAGCAGGCCCGTCACATACAGGAGGCGCTCTGGAAGCAATCCCCATAGCAGCAGATTCAGGTAAAATTGAAAATCGTTCTGCGGCCTCAATCTCATTTCGTAACTTTAGTAAGGGGAAGGCAACCATCCATATCATTGGTATCCCTGTGCATCCGGTAAACGATCAGCATAGTGTCCGCATAGCTGTACAGCTTGATAACGAGAAAATTATGACCGGTGATTTGGTTACCCACGGGCGCAGTGAGCAATGGAAACGAAATGTATTGAGCAACACCGCAAGGATAAAACTACCGGTGACAGTTGATGAAGCAGGCTGGCATACACTGAAAATTTACCCAGTTGATCCGGGTGTAATTATCGACCAGGTTTTGATTGATTTCGGAGGACTGAGACAGGGATATGGGGTGATTGAAGAGACTAGGATGGAATGATATTCGGTTGTTTATTCACTGATTATTCGGTAGTGATTCGGTTGATTATTAGATGGTTTTCAGGTTTCAGGTATTGTTTCACAATATCACTTCGGTCTTCGGTATTCAGGCTTCGGACTTGTTATTCAGTTGACTATTCGATCGTTTGTTCGATTGTTTATCCGATTTAAAACAGAAGCTCCGGAACCGAAACTTTCATATTTTATTCATTTATTCGCTTTTCTAGTACATAATAATATTCTTTATCCCCCTAAAAATAAACAAACTATCACTATTTGTGAGTTTAAGTATGCTATCACCAGAGATTAAAAAATCACCAGAAGAATAAGTCTTTCTGAATGATAATAGGATAAAATTTGAATAAATGTCATTTTTGAAGTGAACCTAAATTTATGCTTTAAATAATAGAAGCAAGAAGTGACCACAAGAGAGGACTCGTGCGGGAGCGGGACACGGACAACATGTCCGCGCCTTAGAGGGGGGTATTTCCATCACAAAAAATAATTTATTTTTTTTATTTGAGAACTATCAGACACAAAAATATAGTATAATTCCAAATCAACAAAGTAATATATGCTTTTTTTATACCTTTTAATTCCGTATTTTTGTAAAATCATTGAACTATTAGACATTTTAAGGTATAAAAATGAATACGGGTAATATCATAATTACTTTAAGAAAGGATAAAGGGTGGTCTCAGACCGATTTATCCAAACAATGCGGGGTTTCCCGTGAGATGGTTGGCAAGTACGAACGTGGCGAAGCTGTTCCCTCTATTGAAGCTGCCAAGAAAATTGCGGATGCTTTCGGGGTTTCACTTGATTATTTGGTAGGAGAAGGAGTTAATGCTCATTTTGATAAAAAAACGCTGCAAAGGATTCAGGAACTGGAACTACTGGAAGAAGATAAAAGGAAAACGCTCTTTGATTTGATGGATACCTACATCCGTGATGCTAAAACAAGACAGGCGTATGCTGCACGATAATATTTTATAAATGAAGTTCACAAACTATTTTCTCCATACCCGGCAACGGCCAGACCGAAAAGACATTAAAATGGAATGGATTGAACAAGTTTACGAGTTCCCCGAACATGAACAAACACAGACCGATGGTCGAAAACGGAAATGGGGTTACATTAGAGAAGTGGAAAAGTATTTACGTGTTGTTGTCCTGGAGGATGGCGAGACAGTACACAATGCTTTTTTTGACAGAGATTTTAAAAAATAATATTATGAAAATAACATATTTCAAAGATACCGACACCTTACTGGTGAACTTCAATGAAAATGAAATCACCGATACCAAAGACCTGAACGAAAACGTACTGGTGGAAATGGATAAAAATGGTAATGTGGTTAGCATGACCATTGAACACGCTCAGCAACAAACCGAAATTGCCAGCTTTTCTTTTAACCAGGTGGAAAATAAGGCGGTGTAAAAAAGCCTCGGAAGATTTAGAGGCTTTGGAATTACTATCGAAATCTTATCCTAAGGATAAGTGATTGTCCAGTTCATCCGCTTTAAGTCATCTAAACTCAAATCATAGCGTTTTAATACCAAATAATTCACCTTTACACTATCCCATGCAGTTGTTTCAATTACGTGTGCATCAAAAACGTATACCATCATTGTGTCAGAAGGAATTAAGTCCTTAAAAGACAATTCTAAACAATCCCTATCCCAAAGTGCCCGTGAGTTACTTTCATTAGGAAGAACTCTTGTAAAATTAGGGTCCAAAACCGGATTTGGAATGCCTGCGTATATAGAAGTATCAGGATAAAAAGTAGAACCCACGACATACAATGTATCTGCTGTTTCATTTTTAAATGTTATTGTCTTATGGCAATCTTCACCCTTGTCGTCACATGATTGGTTGAAAAATATCAACGCAATTATTAGCATGAATAAATTCATTTTCATTGGTATTAATGTTTAATATCGGCTATTAATTATGGGCGCATTTAGTAATCCTGGAATAATAATTTGTGGCCCAAGTAAATAATCGAACCATTCTAATTTCAATCTGCCACTCCTTAATGCTTCTTGATTTGAAACATGATTATAAGGCAAACTCGGGTCATACCCATTTATAGGATTACCCCATAAAGGATTATGATTCCAACCGGTGTATCCATCAATATGCTTATTGAAATATTTAAAAGCCCTTACATTTGCATCTTGTTCAGCGGGGTGTAAACTGTGATCAGTTCCACGTTTACTTAAAGCACTTGGAATCCCGTATTTTGAAAGATAAAACCAACCTGATGTTTGGCTTTGTATGTAGTGTCCGTATTCATGTTGAAATAATCTATTTTTTGGATCTGCGGTTATTCCTCTTGATTCATTGATAAAACTACCTAATGTAATTGCTCCCCAATTTTCAGAATATGATTCCACAACCGTACTTCCTCCATAATAGTCTACACTCTTAACACCACCCAGTAAATTATGTATCCCGGAACTTGAATAGCCAAGAAATGTCTGGGGCTCTTGCCATGTAAATCGAGAAATCAATTCCCAAACTCTTCCTCCAAAATTCTTATTTGGATCTGTCTTGAATAAACCCATATCTATTTTCCATGCCTTATTTGTATTAGACCAGGAAGCTGTGGGATCGTAATTCATCCAGGCATTCTGCCGGGCACTCTTGCTGGTTGGGTCCAATCCCCTTTTAAAAAAGGCTGTGCCTAAGAAATCAAAAAAACCTGTAAGTACTGTAAAGATAATCTCCCCTGAAGGATCGGTATAAATGAGCGGATTATTCAGGCAATACCCATACCTGTTATAATTCAGCCAGTTGCCGGGTTCCTGGATAAAGGGATCTGGACTCAGGAACCGACCGATACGTGGATCGTAAACCTGACCGTTCCCTCCTTTACTATCGTTTCGCAGGACAGGCATGTTGATCAATCCAGAATTATCCAGGTGTTCATGGCCGGTAAAGCCTCGGTCGATAAAATATTCTGCTGAATTATCAGTAAGCTTGTAAGTTGCCGGATCACGCCGGTTGCCCCCTGGATCAAATGAGAATCTTTCTTCCACATGCGAGTTTTAAGTTTAAGTTTTAGGTCATAAGTTTAAATCGGGAGAAATATCTGTTTATCAAAGAACTTATGTGATACAAAATAGAAAGAATTTTTGGGAGAAGCAAATGAAAACTAAGAGCGTAAGTTTGCAGAGACTGGCAAGGTTAACATGTCCATGCCAGAATGCGGCAGGAAATGCCCACACGAGAGGACTCGTGCGGGAGCGGGGGTAGTGTTTTTTGTTTTTAGTGGCTGAAGGACTGAGTTGTTCAGAATTTGATTTATCATTTTCAGGATTGATATACTTTATAAAGCCAGAGTGGGGCTTTTGGAATAAAAATTGAAGTTAATCAGAAAAATAGTAATTTTGTTTTAGTATTGAATATAAATATCAGCCATGACACGTATTGTAATTGACATACCAGACAGCAAAGTGCGGTTCTTTATGGAGCTGATCAAAAACCTGGGGATTAAAAAAGTGCAAAAGCTTTCCGATCAACAAAAAAGCTTTGTCGATGACCTGCAGCACTCCCTGGAACAGGTAAAGCAGCATCAGGAAGGAAAAATAAAACTTCAATCGGCTAAAGATTTTCTCAATGAGCTTTAATGTGGTTGTTACCGATGGCTTTAAAAAACGTGCCAAAGGCATTGCCAAAAAACATCGTTCCCTTAAATCTGACCTTGACAAGCTGATAAATTCCCTCGAAGAAAACCCGACACAAGGCGAACCTTTAGGAAAAGACTGTTACAAGGTGCGTATGGCCATTACTTCTAAAGGAAAAGGTAAATCCGGTGGTTCTCGTGTGATTACCTGCGTTAAAATTGTTAATCAAACTGCCTACCTGCTTACCATCTTTGATAAATCCGATAAGGAAAATATTTCGGACAAAGAACTGGACGAACTTCTAAGGTTAGCAGGTTTGTTATAAAACCTTATAATATCGAAACTATTCAACCTGCCTCCACGATCAACAATATTATAAATTCTAAAGGCTGGAATTTCTCCCCCAGATTCATTCTTGTAAGATAGCTGTCTTTCTCCAGGAGGGATCAAAGGAATATCTTTCCTCCACATGCGAGTGTTAAGTTTAAGTTTTAGGTCATAAGTTTAAAGCGGGGAAATATCTGTTTATCAAGGAACTTATGTGATACAAAATAGGAAGAATTTTTGGGAGAAGCAAATGAAAACTAAGAGCGTAAGTTTGCAGAGACGGGCAAGGTTAACATGTTCATGCCTGAGAGCGGCAGGAAATGCCCACACGAGAGGACTCGTGCGGGAGCGGAATAAGGTTTCCGGCTAAAAAAAGCCACGCACTTTCCGGGAGTACGTGGCTTTTTCTGAGCTACTAATCACTAACTAAAACTAAACCTAATTAAATCTATTAATCCTTGTATTTTAATGTCACATTAATGCTAATTATCAATCTTACCTTTCAGTAAGGTAAAAGAGTGTGGAGGAAATGAATAGGTAAATGATTTACCTTTTGCTTTTACAGCAGGTTGTTTTACGGTTTTTACTATTTCTTTTCCAAAATCATTCTGTGCTTTAATATCCGGACCGTTTACTTCATATACCTCAAACGGACCTTCAAATTCTCCCTGCTGTGAAATTATATCTGTAGTAATGGCTTTGTCTTTGTTTCTGTTTACCACACAAATCGTAACTTCTCCATTGTCATAGGTAGCGGATACATCCAGGTACGGAACATTGGTTTGTTTGGTAGTACTTTCTCCCAGACCAATGAAAAATTTATCAGTATCATAAGTGTCACAATCGACAAAAACATCCAGTGATGTACCTTTTACATTGCCTGCAAAAAGTTGAAGCGGAAAGTATATTGTTTGCAGGAACATATCATCCTTGCTGGTAAAAATTGGGGCTATCACATTCACCAGCTGTGCCAGGTTAGCCATTTTTACCACATCGGCATTGCGGATAAATACATTCAGGAAACCTGCAATTACCAGTGCATCTTCCAGGTCATAGTGTTCCTCAAGCGCCCGGGTTCCCTGCATAGACTCACCTGCACGGGCGCGGTACCACACATTGTATTCATCCCAGGCAATATAAATAGGATCGCGGTCGCCCCGATCGGCTGTAGCCATTTGTCTGGCGATCATTCCTTTCACAATTTTGGTACGGTCTTCCATTACCAACGGGGTGGACATGAAATTATAGTAATTGTTATCCGGATTACCCACATAGATATGCAGGGCTATATAATCCACCACATCTTTCAGCTCAGAGAGAACTGTTTCATTCCACTGATTGGGATCAGCCCCGGGACGATAGTTGGAGGAGCCGGCAGCAATCAGTTTGATATCCGGGTGAGGTAAGCTTCATAAGCTTAGCAGCTTCCCGGGCCTTTTTACTATAGTCTTCAGCATTCAGGTGTCCCATTTGCCAGAAACCATCCATTTCATTACCAAGACTCCACAGTTTAATATCATAAGGGTCGGGATATCCGTGTTTTTTTCTCAGTTCTGCATAATATGGCCCTTCTTTTACATTGGTATATTCCACCCAGCGACGGGCTTCCTCGATGGTTCCGGTTCCCATATTCACTGTAAAATAAGGATCGGCATTCACCTTATTCACAAAATTCATGAACTCATTGGTCCCGAATTCATTGGTTTCCAGTCGTTGCCAGGCGAGTTCCATACGAGGAATGCGATCTGGCCCTACCCCATCGAGCCAATGGTAGTTGGAGACAAAATTACCACCGGGATAGCGGATTTGTGAAACATGCAGGTTCCTTACAGCCTCCATTACATCTTTACGCAGGCCATCCGAATCAGCCAGTGGTGAATCAGGATCATAGATACCCCCATAAACACATCTTCCAAGATGTTCAACGAAATTGCCGTAAATATCTTTATTCACTTCTCCGATTGTCCGGTCGATATCAATTTTTATTCTTGCCTCCTGAGAATTGATGATTCCGGGAAAAGAAATCAGCAAAATGATCATGAAAACCCTAATAATTCCAGCTCTGAAAATCATATTTTTAAATTTTGATGTTAACTTATTTTCAATAATTACTTTTTACTTTTTTGTTTATTGGACCACCATGCAAGTCTGTTTGTACTGACAGTTTGCAACTGGTATGATCAAAATATTCCGGCACACAAAATGCCGGAATATTTTAATTTAAATCCGATATTACCTTTATCGTACTTTAAGTAAAGATACCTCGTTCCCTGTTTAACCTGGTGGACAGTTGTTTCTGAATGGTGGACGGATGTTTTTATTGATTGAAATACATTTAATGTGCTATATTTCAATACTTTTAACTAAGTGAGTTTATCAGTGGAACATGTATTTTTCTGAATAGCTTCTGTGTGTTTTTTTTAGGATCGGGTACCTTATTATTCCCTTTTTGAAGGACATAGTAAAGCAATGTTTCAACTCATTAGTATCCCTGATGAAAAACAGTAAGCGTGACGGCACATCACTATTTTAAATCATCTGTTCAATTGATGTAAAAACGTAATAAAGTAAGGTGAGGGGGATGTTGAAGATAATAATTCTATAAAATCATTTATTCAGAATAATCTCCTTGAACTATGTATCAGATACCCTATACCTCGAATTTCATCTTTTTCCCATTCGTGGGAACAACTTTTAATAGTTCGGAAGGAGCTTTGCCGAACTGCTTTTTGAAGATCCGGCTGAAATATTTGGGGTCATTATATCCAACAGCATAGGCAACTTCAGAAACATTATACTCAAGAGTTGACAGCATTTCAGAAGATTTTTTAAGTCTAATGGTATTAATGAAATCGGTAGCTGACTGGTCAGTAATTGCGGTGAGCTTTTTATGAAGAAAGCTTCGGCTGACATTCATTTCAGCAGCAAAACAGGTAACATCAAATTCAGAATTACCAATATTGGACTCTACCAAATGCAGTGCCTTTTCAATAAACTGAAGATCAGTTTTATTTGTAGTAATCTCCTCAGGAACAATACGCTGCATCCCTGAAAATATCTTTCTGAGCTTCTGCCGCGATTCTATCAGGTTTCTGATTCGTGCCTCCAGCAATTCAAAACTAAAAGGCTTGGGCACATAATCATCGGCACCGGTTTCAAAACCTTCGATCTGGTTTTCTATCGTACCTCTGGCGGTAAGCAAAATAACAGGAATATGACTTGTTGCCAGCTCTTCCTTAATGACACGGCACAAAGCCAGTCCATCCATAACCGGCATCATTATATCACTTACAATCAGATCCGGGTTGCACTTATTAGCCATTTCAAGGGCAATTTTACCATCAGGAGCATCCAGTACATTGTATATTGTGTTTAACTTGGCTGTAATATATCTTCTCAGATCAGCATTGTCTTCCACTACCAAAAGGGTTGGTTTACCCGGGTATTCATGCCGGGGCAGGGTCCTGAAATGCTGTTCCACAGGCTCAATGGCGGCAAGTTCATCTTTAAGCTGACTCACTTCAAAAGTAATATTTTCCTCTTCCTGTACCTTATCAGAAATTTCAGCAATTTCATAAGATTCTTTCCGGTAAGGGAGAATTGCAGTAAATACTGAACCAGCTCCCGGTGTGCTGACAGCATTAATATCACCATGATGGGTTTTCATCAGTTCTTTTACAAGAGAAAGGCCGATTCCGGAGCCTGCGTCTCTCACATCCACTGAATCAGTATGATAAAATCGTTTGAAGACATTTTTTAATTTTTCTTCACTAATTCCAACTCCGGTATCCCCGATTTTTATTTCAATAAATTCATCGGCTTCGTGATTTTTAGATCTTAAAATTTTGGCATCAGAAGTCTCGTTGCATAATCCCAGAGAAACCCATATTATCCCATTATGCGGAGTATATTTAAATGCATTGGAAAGCAGGTTATAGATTACCTTTTCAAGCATCTCATGATCAAACCACACCTTTTCAGGTACTCCATTATCCGAAAAGCTCAGATCAATCTGGCGCTCTTCAGCAAGCTCCCGGAAAGTATTCACAATTCCCTGCAGGAATACCACTAAATTTCCTTCGCTAACCTTCAGATCCATTTTGCCCTTCTCTATTCTTCTGAAATCCATCAGCTGATTGATAAGATGCAATAACCTTTTGGCATTTCTGTTAACCAGCAGCAACGTGTTTCTGACGTCATCATCAAGACTGGCTTTCGTTAGTATTTTCTCAAGCGGAGCCAAAATCAGGGTCAAAGGTGTTCTGAACTCATGGGAAATATTGGTAAAAAACCTGAGCTTCATCTGATTGACCTGTTTTACCCTTTTATTAAGTTCTATCAGAGCATCACGTTGTTTGGATATTTCAGCATTCTGATGTTCAAGCTGTAGCTTTTGCCCTTCTATCATTTCCTGGCGGTGTGCCAGCTGTATATTATTTTCTTTCAGTATCTCTGCCTGATGCTGTAACTTAATGGTTTGGTGTTCAATTTTTGCTGTACGCTCTTTTACCTGCTTTTCCAGATGCAGTTTTTGTTTTTTCAAGGCATACACACGATACCGGTTATAGCCGATAATCATTGCCAGCACAAACACAAGCATTAATAATCTAAACCACCAGGTTGCCCAGAAAGGCGGGATTATAGTTATTGCCAGTCTTGTAGGTGCTGACCAGCTTCCCGAACGCTTTTTTGCTTTTACCAGAAAAACATATTTTCCCGGTGCAAGGTTTGTATAACTTGCGTAACGACGATTTGAAGTAACATGATTCCATTGCTGGTCAAATCCTTCCAGCTTATATTTATATTCGATTAGATCAGGCTGGTCATATTCCAATGCAGAGAATTCAAAAGAAAATTCTTTTGATTTATAGGAAAGTGAGAGGCTGTCAGTTTCATCAATTATTTTAGAAAGCACCACATTGCCACTGTATTCTTTTCCGATTTCCGTTTTATGGTTAAAAATTTTAAAATCAGTTATCTCCACATGCGGAGAGGTATCAAGTTCTTTTATCCATCCCGGCATAAAAGCATTTAACCCATTCATACCTCCGACATACAGTTTGCCTGAATCATTACTATAGGAAGCTGACCAGTAATACTGGTCATTCTGCAAGCCATCACTGGTGTAAAAATTTCTGAAAGTCTCACTGTCAGGCTGAAACCGGGACAACCCATGATCGGTGGCCAGCCACAGATAACCATCGGGGTCCTCCAGTATACTGTATATTATATTATTGGGAAGGCCATTTTTCTGATCATAATGAACAAAAGAAACATCATTGCCGGCTTTAACCATTTTATTAAGGCCAAATCCATAGGTTCCTACCCAAAGATTGCCTTTGCTATCTTTTAGTATGGAAATCACATAGTTACCACTTAAGCCAGCACTATCCCTGGGATTATGCTGATAATACTGCATCCTCGAACCATTGGTCCAGATTCTCTCCGGATGCCCTGTTCGGGAAGGCATTTCAAAAAGTCCGTTACGTGTACCAATCCAAAGACTCGAATCAGCATCAAAAGCAAGACATCCAATTTGCCGGAGTTCATGGTTTTCAATATGCGCATCAAATCCGGAAAATTTTCCGTTCTTCAGTGAATATCGATTAAGACCCCCACCTGTTCCGATCCATAAATCCCCTGATTTATCCTTTATAATAGTAGAAATAAAAGCATCAACCAGGCTGTTGGGATCAGCAGGATCAGGGATAAAATGTACAAATTTTTCATTCGCCCTTCCCTCATTCGCCAGCAAATTCAATCCGTTGCCCCAGGTACCCACCCATAACCGGCCATATTTATCACGTATTAAAGAAGTAATAAAATCACCTGATAAAGAATTAGAATCCACCGAATTGTATTTGTATATCTTAAATCTGTGGCTTTTCTTATCATAACGATTCAGCCCACCACCCGCTGTACCAATCCAAAGATAATCAGCATCCTCCATGACTGAATTGATGGTATTATGACTTAGACTGTTTCGGTTCCCGGGCTCATTTTCATAATACTCAAAAGAGATATGAGAACTGTTGAATTTGTTAACTCCACCTCTTTCCGTACCAATCCATGTATTTCCTTCTTTATCAGCATAGACACAATTAATAAAATCATTGCTCAGTCCGCTGATTGAATTGAGTTTGTGGGTATAGTTGATAAAATCATCTTTTAAAGGATCATAAATACTGATGCCTCCAAGTGTACCAACAATCAGGTTCCCGTTATGATCCATTGTAATACTCATCACAAAGTTATGCACTAATGAATTAGGGTTATTGGGAGCATGCTGGTAATTTCGAAAAATTCCCTTATCAGGATCATATTTTGACAGGCCATAAACTGTCCCAATCCAGATGTCTCCGTCAGGATCCTCAAACAGACTTTGAATTACATTGTAAAGTAAGGAGTTTTCCTGTCCGGTTATATGTCTGAATATGGATATGTTTCCACTATTTTGATCAATTTTGAATAATCCGTTATTAGTCCCAAGCCAGATATTATTATCCCGGCTTTCAATAATACTATTGACAACAATTTCAACACTATCATGTCCCTCATTAAGCGGATAATATTTTATCGAATCGAGTTCCCCCCTGCTGCCAGCGGGCAACAGTCTATAGGCTCCTTTGTCGGTACCTGCCCAGATTTCACCCTGTTGGGATGAGATTACGGTGAGTACACGATTGGAATTCAGAGGATGTACCCTGGACGAAGCATTATAATGAATAAAATGGTTTTCATCGTAGATGTAAACATTCAGCCCATCATCGGTTCCAATCCAGAGATTACCGGCAGTATCCTCGCAAATGGTATGCACAAAATTGTTGGATAATTCACCGCTTGAAATGTTTTCTTCCTTAAATCCCAGAAAAGTATAACCATCAAAACGGCAGAGGCCGTTCCAGGTACCAAACCACATATATCCCCTGCTATCCTGAAATATACAGTCGACCATATTTTGCAAAAGGCCATCCTGGGTAGTAAAGTGTTGAAAATGGGTGCTCTTTTTTTGCCCGTACAGGGATATTGAAATAATAAGGAAGATTATTAGTGTATAAAACGACTTATTTAAGCTAACATACTTATTTACAAAACACTGCTTAATCGTAAAGCGGTGCCACAAAAATAGCTTAAAATATTTGCGGCTATTATTCATATTTTAGTCAGCAATTAGCATTAAAACAATTACTTCCTGATGTTACCTAAAGAAAGAGTTTATTCCAATTATTTTTCACTTAACCTTTTTCAATACCCGGAACTAAAAATGGTCAATCTGAATAATAAAAGTTATTAGTGTAAAAATAACACTTAAATTTAATTATAATATACTGATTAATGAAAAATAATCAATGATTTTTATATATTTTCTAACATATTTCTGTTTTACAACAGGTTAAAAAATATGAAACACAGGAAATATTTTTTTAATCCGGAAGGAATGAAATAATGGGTTTGCAGAAGACGTCAGGAACAAAAATCAAAATAAAACGGGTTTACCGATAAAAGTTGATATACTTGCGGGACACATAATCTGCCGTCTGTACACTGAGAATATAGGAACCCGGACTTATACCGGTTACATCAACCTCAATATTCGGCACAACAGCAAAGGTCTTTGTAAAGATGATTTTACCCTGCAGGGATATAATTGAAATATCAGCCAGATGTAAATTTTCTGTATCCAGACCTTTAACCGTAAAGTGTCCATTGGTTGCAGGATTAGGATAAACAACCCATGAATCATTCTCAAACCTCAATTCCGGAGCAATCCCGACAGTAAGGGAAGTATCCTGAAAATACCATTGCTGGTTATCAGTTCCGTTATAATTATCAATTTGCAAAACCGCCCCAATTTCCCTGGAAGCACCAGAAACATCAATTACCCTGTTGGTACTTTTCGACGACAAAACAAATGTGTTATTGTTTGTTCGCTCAATCCGCCAGATCTCACACTTCTGGCCCGTGTAATCCCCTAGTGCCAGCGAAGCACCACTAACCATGGCACAATCATCAACCATGACAACTCTGTTTGTAGAATGGGTTTTAATCTTGTAGTAGCCTGTCCCAAGCTGTTCCATATCCCACTGCTGACAATTCTTTTTATCATAACTACTCTGCACAACAGGTGTCCCGATACCGGCAAGACATTGGTCGGTTGCCCATACCCAATTGCTGTTCTTATTCAGGATGGAATATGTTCCCTCGTCAAGCCAGTCATTAGTAATCACCGGCCAGCTTTTACCGTCCCATTTCATAGTACCGATAGCCAGGGTGGGCGTTCCGTCACGATCACCATCATAATAATGATAAGTGGTATATTCCACACCATCTTCAACATAATACCCCAGGCAACCAGGTCCTATAAAGTTGTTCTGGCTGGCCAGAATGGTAGTTCCTCCGCCTGAATTCAGGTCATTGCCATATTTATCCAGAAAGGGGCCTGTTGGATTTTCTGAACGACCAACCTGAATATGATAGGTGCTGTTTACCCCCTGGCAGCAAGAGCCCCGGTTAATAAAAAGATAATAATAATTGCCGTGAAGAATGACATAAGAAGCCTCGCAATTGCCGCTGGCAACCGCATACAATTTTGAGGAAAGCGGTTTGCCTGTTTGTGAATCCAGTTCGGTGAACCTTATCCCACCAAAATAGGACCCGAATGATAACCATAACTTTCCGTCTTTATCAGTGAACAGAGCCGGATCAATGCAATTTGCTGCACTATAATTATTAGAAAATACAACCATACCCTGATCTTTCCATCCGTAATCAGGAGAAGATGGATTAAGTGATTTTGTGGTTGCCAGCCCGATACAGGAATTTTTTGAGCCCCAGGAGGAACAAGCATAGTAGAGATAATACATTCCATTCATATACACGCACTCAGGTGCCCAGAAATGACCCTGGAAATCGGGGACATAATTTTTTATCCAGGAAGGAAAAGTACCTGCAGGAAAAGGAGTCTTACCTGCTGTCCATTTTATCAAGTCTTTTGAATACATTGAATATATGCCATTCCCCGTAGTAAAAATCCAGTAGGTATCGCCATCTTTTACAATAGTTGAAGGATCATGTGCTCCTGTGTGATTTTGCAATGCCACCACACTTTGAGAAAGAACAATTAAAATAAATGACAAAGTGATAATATTGAATAATCTATAAAATAAGTCTTTACGTTTGTTTCTTTCCATAATAAACTAAGTTTTTTGCCCTGTGTAATTATTAAACACAGGGCATAAAAGGTTAATTCTAACCGGCTATTTGATTGTTTTGTCAAGAACCGGCCAGCCCTCTTCGTCCCATTCCACCAGTTTTATCAACAATTTCGGTTTACCCTCATCCTGATTATCGTAGGCATGTACAACAAAATAATCTTTATTCCCAAAAGTATAAATTGAATTATGCCCAATTCCGGCAAATTTTTCATTTCCTTCAATTACGAGGCTGCCTCCGCCAAATCGCATATCTTTACCTTCTTTATCCAGAAAAGGACCAGTAATTTTGTCTGATTTCCCAACAACAACTTTGTAATTGCTTTTTAGTCCCCGGCAACAATAATCCCAGGATACAAACAGATAGTATATGCCATTCTTTTTAAAAATGAACGGAGCCTCGATGGCTGCATCTCCGGGATCAGTATCCGGCAGGTCGTAACTCCTTTCCCTTGATGCAATGGTGTACCAGGTTTCAGGTTCTGCAACCTCAGACAAATTATCAGAGAGTTTAACCAGTTTGATGCCGTTCCAGAATGAACCAAAAGTGAGCCAGGGGGTGGCGTTTTCATCCATAGCAAGATTTGGATCAATGGCATTCCACATATCCCGACCGGGTA
The DNA here is from genome assembly GCA_963783315.1 of uncultured Bacteroidales bacterium. Taxonomy (GTDB): domain Bacteria; phylum Bacteroidota; class Bacteroidia; order Bacteroidales; family DASQZP01; genus DASQZP01. Next base: position 148,941 of record CAWAMZ010000031.1, on the reverse strand, counting down.
CCGACTGAATAACTTTCCCGTGATCAGTCCATTTAAAGTCAGGATTCTCAGGATCAAGAGATTTATTGGTTGCTAAACCTATACAGGAAGTATTTTTCGCAAAGGCCGATACCGAATAGTACAAATAATACTGTCCATCGTGATAGGAAATATCCGGAGCCCAGATATGACCTTTAAAACCAGGAACAGCATCTAAGGCCCAGGCAGGCGGAGCATCGAAAACAGGTTTCAACCGTTCCCAGTGAACCATGTCTGCGGAGCGCATAACAGAAATACCCCACCCGGTGCAAAAAAGATAATAAGTACTGTCCGCTTTAATCATTACCGGATCATGTACCATGATATTAGCAGTTTGAGCAAAAAGTTTAACAGGAGTGTAAAGCTGCAGCAGAAAAAGTAACGTTAAAGCCCATCCCGGATACAGTATCCTCCTTTTAAGTTGTTGTTGATTAGTGTTCATACAGTTAGTTATTGAGTTTCTATAATATTACAATTAAATAGTTAGTACCTTTATAGATTGTTTTTTCTGTCGATTGTTTAAAATTTTTGATGCTGGAATTATTAAATTTTCAGTTTATGCAGGGGAAGCAGAGCAATAAGCTATTCATAAACTGTATTTTAACAGAATAATTATTATTGTACTCCCTTTGCATCTAAAAGTAAGTCTAAGATTTTTATTTCAGGGGGACTATTTTGTATGATGAGAGGACACATGTTTACACAGACCTGTGTTATACCAAAGGAAAGGGTCTACAAAATTGTTTTATCGCCAAATTTCACATTTTAGAGGAGGGTAGTTGTAATATGGGTTAGATGTCTATTTTATACATTTCATTAACATTTGTCCACCAAAAATATTCATCAGTCCACTATGTTAAGATTTGTTAAAATTAATTTTATACTGATTTTAAACTTTGATATAACGATAGCTATAGGAAACATAAATTTCCCGAAAACAAAATGAAAATGAGAAAATGCAAAATATCATCAATACCAGATACTGCAGCTAACTACACCAGAACTCTGTTTGATTCAAATTAATTAAGTCTAACTAATTCTACTTTAAAATGAGAAAATTTAAGCTAATGTCCCTATCAGGACCATTTTCCGGATCCTCATCGTATGCTGAGCTGAACGAATGTGGTCAACAGATTGGCTTTGATGCCCAGAAGGGTCCGCCGAAAATAAAACATCCTGATTTGGCATATATGGATGGCACAAATCGATGCATCGCAAATGATGAACCAATAATTATTTCAACTTATCCATGCAAAAAAACAGTATTGATAAACTGTCAGATAAAGTTGAATAATGGACACTACCTATATCGTTAAGCTAAATCAATATATTGGTTAAAAATCTATCTACCAATAATAACTGTAAAAAAAATGAATTCAATCAAATTTAAATTTATGAAAACAACTAAACTAATAAGGTGCGCTTTGGGCGCAGCAGTTTTGGCAGTATTTGGCTTAGTTGGGTGCGAATCTCCGGATTTTTATTCAATTGATGCACCCGCTGACCTGCAGCACAGAATCGACTCCATTGAAGCTGCCAAACCAAATACAGGTGACACTACTTACCTCACCATACGCAACAACGATAGTCGGAGCTGAAGATAACAGTACCGCCTGGAACGGGACTGCATTCTCGATTACTTCACCATTCCTGCAAACAAGCTATTGGTTTTGGAGTTTATCAACTACGGTACCGAAGCTAACAACTGGAACAACTGGAATCTTGCTGTGGATGTTGCACGAGAAAACAATGCAGACTATACCCCGGAAAACGGCTCGGCAGAATACTTTACTCTTCGTGCGGATGCGTTACGGCTGGGGCAACAGTGATTTTGACCTGGGCATGATCACCCAGAATTATCCCGACGTCAACGGAAATGACGACATTTGGGATGACTTCCGCGCTGACCATGGATGGTGCCTATGTTACTCTTGAAATTGACCACTCCGTTACCGGTAATGTATTTGTAACAGCCACTGCCGTTGGAACAAATGGCACAACGCTGACCGAAACCTATCAGCAACCGGTTTCTGCCACTGAGGATATCGTGGCTTTCCTAGTTTCTGACGCACAGCCATTTCGAGATGAAAAAAGCATATCTTCTCCCTTCTAAAGTAACGGTTGTGGAAGATGTCAATCCGGTTTCAATCGCAATTGACAGGAGCTCCGGATATTGTTGAAATAGGCAACGAAAATTTCTGGGGTAATGCAACAGCTACTGTTACTTTCGCTGACGGATCTTCCACTCAGGTTGATTCTGCAGATTTATCATTCACCGTTATTCCTGATATGACTACGCTCGGAGAAAAGACAGTCATTGTATCCTATAGCAAGACTAAGCAAGGCAACTACGCCAAAGCTGTATCAACCTTATACACGCTGGAAGTAACTAACCCTGTTTCAAGTCTGGAGGTTACTACTATGCCAGACATAACCACATACTATTTTTTCAGCAGCGACTCAATCATCTTTAACACTAAAGGTATTGTCGTAACCGCTACATATTCCGACGGTACAACAGGTATCTTAGCAAACACATCGCTTCTGTTTAGCAAGATCCCAGCTGCCGAAGGTTCTCAGAATGCTGTCATTTCTTATGTTGGTGCAACAGACACAGTTACTACAACTGTTCCACTAACTCTTGTAAAGGGTATAAGTCAGGTGGTGCTAATGACTTTTCAACTCCATGGCCGACATATTCTAATGAGTATTCAGTTGCATCAGGATCGAGTAAAAGACATTTACGATGTATTGCTACTCCAACAATGCTTGCTAACTGGCACAGCCCTAGTGTAAGTGTTGGCAAGCTGGCAACTGAATACTGACGTTGCCATGCTGATGGTGCTGATGCTGTAGTTCGTATGGACAACTTTGGATGGGGCGACGGCTATGGCACAGCCACTGCCACATCTGACTGGAATTGGGATGTATTTACATCAAACATAAGTGGTTCTAAAGTGTCATCACAGTTACAAATAATGGTGACAATACTGCTGATGTACGATACGATGTTACTTATGCCAATGGCGAAACACATTTCCAAAATTATGCGGGTATAGCGGTAGACAGTGCTGATTTGAATTGCGCACTCGTTATAGAGGGAGCTTATCTCGTAATTGTTGAATAATCACTAAGATAAAAAATATTAAACTATGAAATATAAATATTTAATCCTGTTGGGATTGCTGGCACTTGCACCGGCAACATACGCAGTAGGCAATAGCAACGCCGACCAGATGTCAATGGCCCAACCAGGCAACATAACCGTAAAAGGTAAAATCGTTGACCGAAAACGGTGAACCGCTTCCAGGTGTAACTGTACAAGAAAAAGGTACTACCAATGGTGCCATTACCGATATTGATGGGAACTTCTCTCTTTCTGTTCCTTCAGATGCTACGCTAACAGTATCTTATGTAGGATATTTAAGTGAAGATATAACTGTTGAAGGAAAAACTGAACTCGGCACTATCACTCTGATTTCGGACATTAAACAACTCGACCAGGTAGTGGTGGTAGGTTACGGTACACAACGCAAGGTTGACCTTACCGGTTCAGTTGCCATTGTTAATACTGAAGAGATGAATAAAGTTTCCAAGTCAAATATCTCAACAGCACTCCAAGGAAAAGTAGCCGGCGTTCAAATTACATCCGACGGGCAACCGGGAGCCGACCCCAGCAGTACGTATTCGTGGTATCGGTTCCTTTGGTAGCACAGATCCGCTCTATGTTGTCGATGGTGTATCCGATGGAACAGCATTCGTGACTTCTCGCCAAACGATATCGAAACCCTTCAGGTACTTAAGGATGCTTCTGCTGCAGCAATCTATGGTTCGCGCGCTGCCAATGGTGTGATTATCATCACTACAAAGCAAGGTAAGAAGAACCAGCCCATGAAGATAGACTACAGCGGCTACTATGGTTTTGATCAGGTGGAGAAAGGAGTGTATGATGTGATGGATGCCAGCCAATATGGCAAATACGTCACCATGGCATACAAAAACAGTGGCCTGGATGTCCCTGCTGGATACAATCCTGCAAGTGCAAATTATTTGTCGATCCGAATAGCAAAAGTTAACACAAATTGGTTCAATGAGGCGTTCAAAACAGGTATTCGTCAGGATCATAACATTAACGTATCAGGAGGTGGCGAGAAACAATACTTACAACGTTGCTCTCGACTACTTTAGCCAGAAAGGAACAATGGTAGGTGCCGGTCCTAACTTCGACCGTTACACGGCCCGTTTCAATAATACCATGGATGTTAAATTTATCAAATTCACAACCAACGTGGTGTATAGCCACAGCAATCAGGACAATATGGCGCTCAGTAATGCCAACGAGTACGTGCAGGGACTCTATGGTGCCCAATATCCTGTTATGGCTTCGGCTCTGATTTTACCTCCAACCATCAAGGCTTACGATGAATCGACCTGGGTGCTCGACGATAAAATTTCAGCTGCATCAGACTACCACTATGATTCTTACGGCTTTGGTACTTACTATGACGATGTTCATGGAGACTTGCGTGTAACGAATGTGCTGCTCGAAAATAGTCTGATAAAGAGGAATACAAAAGTGAACCGCGTGGTAGCTTCAGGATCTGCAAATGTTGATCTCATAGGCATGGTTGGGCACAAAAGCAGCAATCACAAGTTAGATTATAACCTTAACCTGTCGTACAGTAAAACCCTGGCAAAGGACCTTACATTTATCCCTGCATTTATACAGAGTACGACGAACTACCTGTCAAAAGATGATGAGACCCTGTCAGAGGGCTATCGTGACTATGGCTATGCACTTTTAGAAAACTATATAAATTACGATGGTACATTTGGAAAAAATCACATCAATGCGGTTGTGGGTCAAACATTCGAGCACTATCTCGATCACACCCTCACAGGAAGAGGTGTTAACCTGTCTGAACCCTACTATCTGCAGGTAAACAATGGAGAGGAGACATTTTCAACAAGCAATGAAAGCGAACATGTACTGGAATCGTATATCGGTCGTATCAACTACAATTTTGATGAAAAATACCTTTTATCGGTAACAGCACGTCGTGATGCTTCAAGCCGTCTTTCTTCAGCTGATCGATGGGATTGGTTCCCTGCAGTATCAGCAGGTTGGCGTATCGAACGTGAAGAATTCTTTCCTGTATATAAATCAATTATCGGTCTGTTCAAGATTCGCGGTAGCTATGGTGAACTTGGCTAATGACAGGAATTTAGGAGACTATGAATACATGGATGTTATGCCAGAGGCAACTATACCTATAGCTTTGCAAATAATAAGGTTACGGGCTCAGCATTATCAAGCTTTGTAAACACAAACCTCAGGTGGGAAAAGAAGAAAACGCTTGACGTTGGTCTTGATCTCGCAATGTTCAACAATCAGTTGGAATTCACTTTCGACTGGTATAAGTCAACTGCAGAAGCTCTTCATTATGGTGTGCCGGTTCCACCCAGTGCAGGATTTGACAACAGTAATGTAAAGATGAACGCAGCCACAATGGTAAACTCAGGCCTGGAGTTCCAGCTTCATATCACAATCATCAAAGTGCTTTTAAATATGACATTTCAGCAAATTTATCTACCCTCAATAATGAGGTTACAAAGCTGGGCGTTCTGAACGAACCTCGTACCGATGGCAACAGCCGCACAGAGGTAGGGCGTGAGGTTGGTTCATTCTATGGCATGGTTTCCGAAGGTATCTTCCAGTCGCAAGAAGAGATAGATAATAATGTTAACTCAAAAGGCGAACACATTAATCAGCCGGGAGCACAAGTGGGTGATGTAAGATACGCCGACATCAATAACGATGGCGAAATCACCCTTGATGGAGACCGCAAATTCCTGGGAAGTGGTTTACCAAAGTTTAATTACGGTCTGAATCTACGTTTTGAATATAGTGGTTTTGACCTGAGCATATCGACATTCGGAGCATTAAAATTCAAAGCTGTAGATTTTGTTGATGTCACCTTGCACAGCTCATACGGCGCACTCAACAAGAGTGTGGATATGTTGGATGCTTATAATTCAGAAGCTGATGCAGCAGTGAACGGATTACCGGTTAACACAAACACCGATGTACCCCGTGTAGCATACAAAACGTCAGGTTCAATCACCAATGATATGTTCAGCCAGCGTTTCATTCAGGATGCATCCTATCTGAAAATTGCCAACGTCGAACTGGGCTATAACTTCCCTGACAGATGGTTTTCCGGATATGTTCAGGGCCTTCGCATTTACGCATCAGGCCAAAATTTGGCCACCTTGTCCAAATACAAGGGTTATAATGTTGACTTTGCCGGAGGTACATTCACTCCCGGATATAACTATGCTTCGTATCCAACACCACGAACCATAATGTTCGGAGCAAACTTTACATTCTAAAAATATAATATAATAAATAGATATCAATATGAAAAGTTTAAATAAAATTTAATTGTGTTGGCGCTTATTGGAGGCATGACAGCCTGCAATGACCAACTCGATGTTCGGAACCCGAACAGTCAAACAACTTACGATTTTGGCGATTCAGAGTCAGAGCTTCAGGAGGCTATCATTGCATGCTACAATCGTATCCGCCTCGAAGGTACCTATGCCCGCGTCGGGTATACCTTGGATGCTGTACGTGGCGATGAAGTCTGGAACTCCTCTCAACAGTGGTATCTGGCATATGATAATCTCAATACAACGGCTACAAATGAAATAGGTAACTTATGGCCCTATGGCGCGACAGCTACCATGCAGTAAACCGCACAAACTTTGTATTGTCGAAAGTTGACAATGTTGATATGCCGGAAGATTCCTATAATGAAATAGCAGGACAGGCCCTCTTTCTCAGATCTTTGGCATACTATGAATCTGGCAACTTATTACCAGACTGTTCCATTGATTACAGACTATGCTTCTTATTCAGACATAAACACTCTGTATGCATCCAACAGTACACAAGACGAGGTGTTTGACCAGATAGAGGCTGACCTGACAAAAGCGATGCAAATGTTGCCGTCGCGCGATGCAGGGGGTGAATGGGCCCAGGGTCGTGCTACAAGCGGCGCTGCTGCCGGTTATCTGGCTCGTGCCTTGATGTTTCGTCATAAATATGCTGAGGCTTATCCAGTACTGAAAGACATCATCGCCGGCAAGTATGGACATTATGAACTTATGGCCGACTATGGTGACAATTTCAGAGAAGGTTCGCCATACGAGAATAACGCAGAGAGCCTCTTCGAAGTTCAGTTTATGGACTTTGGCACAGGTGGCCCGACCAGGAGTGGACCCCGGTAAACATAAGCCCGCAGGCAACCCAGGGGCACGCTGTAGAAAGTAATTATGCTTCCCAGGAATTTGGTAGCTGGGGCGACCTGGCAGGCTCACCCTGGTTATATAATCTGTTTAAAAAAGAGAATTGTACAGATGGCCGTCTCGATCCTCGTTTATACTGGACACTGGTTACTTACGAAGATGAATATAACACCTATACCGGTCTGAATACTGCGGCATATCCTAATGGAGATCCTCGTAACAATACTGTTTATCAACAAGACATAACTGCAACTCCTGTATCAAACACTGCCCAGGGTGGTATATCAATCGCTAAATGGACCAATGCAAGAACCAATGTCTACAGTTCATATTGTTACCGGATTGCATTGCGGAATCAACCTGCGTCTTATGCGTTACAGCGATGTTTTACTGCGTGCAGCAGAATGCGAAAATGAACTGAACGGCCCAACCCAGGTGGCTATCGATTACATTAACCAGGTACGTGAACGTGTTGCACTACCGGATCTTCAGCTTTCTGACTTCCCGACTGCTGATGCACTTTTGAACAAATAGCAAACGTTGAACGTCCTAAAGAATTCGGTTGTGAAAACGGACGAGGTATCGACTTACTCAGATGGGGATTCTTCTATGATGCAGGTCGTATGGATCAGTTGGTTGAACATGGGTATTATAAACTCGATGGCACCGCCAATACGGATGAGCTTACTGCCGAAACCGCCAGTGCTTCATCGTTCCAGTACTACACTAAAGGACATGAGTATTTCCCGATTGATCAATCAACTCTTAACGCCAACCCTAACCTTGAAGGTAACTCGGCAAATAAGAATAATGATAATAGTCCTGATTTCTTATCAAAATGGACTGTTCATCCTGTTGTAAAGTAGAGAAATCTGTATCTTAAACTAGCTACTTCCTTATCGGCATATTTTTTGCGTGCTGATAAGGAAGTTTTTTTAATAAATAATTATTTGAACATGAGACTAAAATATTTACTGATTTTATCTGTCAGCATCGTTGGGCTGTTGTTTGCTGGCTGCAAAAAAGATAATGTTGTAACAAATGACAACAATGACAAGACTGACACCACTACTAAATTCACCATTCCAACATACGCCGACGACTATTCATCGATAGCCTCGTGGGCAGACCGGAACGAGTGGAACCTGGCCAATGTTCACGACCCGTCGGTTGCTTACTATGATGGATATTACTATATGTATGGCACCGATGCATCGTATGGTAATGCTGCCGCAGGACATGGACATTTTCAGGGCAAACGTTCAACCGATTTGGTACATTGGGATTGGGTAGGCGGACCTTTTTATGATGCACCCGCATGGGTAGCCGACTCGCTCAACGCCATTCGTTCGCGCATGGGGATCGATGCCATTGCCAGAGACAACATACAATATGGCTTTTGGGCGCCGGTAGTACGCAGGGTAAACATAGAAGGTCAAGAGATTCTGCGTATGTACTACAGCATAGTTATCGAAAACTATATCAAATCCGGAAAGCCCAACACCGCAGCCAACTTTGACGGAAGCTGGACTGAACGCGCCTTTATCGGCATGTGCGAATCAACCGATCCCGCCGGAGCCGATTGGACCGACAAGGGTTTTGTTACCACCTCATCCTCAGATCGTGGGTTAGACTACAGTCGTTACGGTTTAAATGACTGGAGTGCGTATTTCTACTACAATGCCATCGACCCTACTTATATAGTAACACCAGAAGGAGAACATTACCTGATACATGGCTCATGGCACAGTGGCTTCGCGCTGTTGCAACTCAACCCAACAACAGGCAAACCTCTTAACCAACTCGGAAATCCCTGGGCAGACAATACAAGTGAGCTAACAGCCCGATATGGTGTAAGAGTTGGTACACGAAGAGCCGGTTCGCGCTGGCAGGCCAGCGAAGGTCCTGAAATAATTTACAAAGATGGATACTACTATTTGTTCATGGCCTACGATGCACTAGACGTACCCTATAACACAAGAGTGGTCAGAAGCACTAGCATTCAAGGTCCATACTACGATATCACCGGACGCAATTTTACCGCCGGAGAAGGTGACACCTACCCCATCGTAACCCACCCTTACAAATTCAATCTTAGCTACGGTTGGGTGGGTATATCACATTGCGCTATCTTTAAAAAGGAAAACACCGACGAATGGTTCTACATGTCACAGGCACGATTACCTGTTAATGTAGGTGGTAATCCTTACTCTAATGCCATTATGATGGGACATGTACGCCGCATTGTATGGTGTCCGGCCTCTCCTGAGGAACCCGATAATCTTTGGCCAATAGCATTGCCTGAACGGTACGCTGCTGTACCTGATTACGGTACTATAACCAAAGACTCGCTTGTTGGAAAATGGGAGCACATTAACCTTAAATACAGTTATGGCCAACAAGATGACATCTACTTCTCTGACCCTCAACGCCGACGGCACAATGTCGGGAGCACTGACAGGCAGCTGGAATTACGATGTTGCAAAAAAGCAACTAACACTGGGCAATGTTATTGTTTGTGTTGAACGCGAAGTCGACTGGGAAGCCAACCCACGCCGTGTTACATTTGTATATGCCGGGACTGAAAAAAATCTTAACGAAACATACTGGGGCAAAAAGGTAAAATAATATTTAATGAGTATCGTATTTTATTCCTAAACATTGTTTCCCTCGCTCAGCCCCTATTTCCCCTAAAAGGGATCCTGCGCACAGATTAATAAGGAATTTGAATTTAATAAAACCGTGTGTGAGCCCCCTTTAGGGAAGGGGGCAGCGGTTTGGATTGCCGACGATAAGAACTTTTTGATTTAATATTTTAAGTCTAAATTTCTTAATCAGGAATACAATCCGACAGTCATATAATATTAAACCAATAAAAATAAAATAATAAAAGTCTGCTCAATAAATATTGGGCAGACTTTTATTTGTGAAATCTTGTATTTCCAGCTTTGATCTTTTCTTCCGGTCAAAAATAAAATTATCACATAACATTTATTTCCTTTCCCAATAAGTAACTTTCAGGGTTTTGAGCGTAAGTAGGTTTAGGTAATCCCTGAACAATCCCGGACATACCAATGTTAAAACAATTATTCGTCATAAACAAAAAAATATGGCACATGGAAATAAAACCGTATACTGGGCGTTATTTGCCAACATAGCCATCGCAATACTGAAGTTCGTGGCGGCAACTTTCACGGGCAGTTCAGCCATGATGTCGGAAGGCATACACAGTACAGTTGATTCTGCAAATGAACTCCTTTTGCTGCTAGGCCTGCATCGCAGCAAAAAAGCTCCAGACCAGACACATCCTTTTGGGTACGGACAGGAAATATACTTTTGGTCTCTTATTGTCTCCATTCTCATCTTTGGCCTGGGTGGTGGCATGTCAATTTATGAAGGTTTCAAACACATCCAGCATCCTGAAGAGCTTACCAACCTGACATGGAACTATGCAGTACTGGGAGGTGCATTTCTTTTTGAAGGCACGTCATTTATGATCGCCGTCCGAAGCCTGAATAAAAACAAGGGAATAAGGGGAAGTTTTATCGAAAGAGTTCGGATCAGTAAGGATCCCGGTCTTTTTGTTGTTATTTTTGAAGATGGTGCTGCACTGGGTGGTTTAATACTGGCAGCCACGGGTGTTTTTCTGGGCAGCCAATTTGATCTTCCTGTAGCCGATGGAATAGCTTCTATCCTCATAGGGCTGCTGCTTGCCTTTGTGGCGGTAATGTTAATCATTGAAAGCCGCAACTTACTGATTGGCGAGAGTGTACAATCCTATATTGTTGATGATATCATGAAAGTTGTGAAAAAAGATAAGAATGTAGTAAATCTCCGCCCCCCGTTAACCATGCATCTGACACCAAACGAAGTTCTACTGGCACTGGATGTACAGTTTGTTCTAAAACTGACCGGTAATGAGCTTACTCAAACGGTTAAACGGCTTGAGAAAAATATACGTGAAGCCTATCCCGAAATTAAGCGTATATATATTGAAGCCCGAAATTTATCAGAGGAAGCATAATTGAATCCAGAAAACGAATTATTGATTTCAAGAATCAATAACTTTTTTCACAATCCGGAATGTATGGACTAAAAAAATAACCCTGCTTCCTGTATTTAATATGGAAGCAGGATTAAATATAAAATTCTTTATTCTGTCCAACAGGTTTATTACCGATAAGTACGTATTTTCCAGTTTACCTTACCTCCGTAGGGATCATTTTCCAGCTTGAAGGTCTTCCCGGAAGGTACCACTTTTATGGTTTGCAATTGTTCATCGCCCGGACGGAAAATCTCACCAGTTGCCGGTTGATTATTGGCTGAATAGACAACCAGTTCCAGGTTCGACCAGTCCATAAATTGCGTTGATTGCGCCAGTTTGATGTTAGGAAGGATGGTTCCGTCCTTTACAAGCATTACTACCGGCATTTCGCCGGCTTCTATATGTTGCCAGCCACCATTGTACACTTTACCAGTCTGGTAATCAATCCATGTTCCCTGCGGCAGATAAACATCACGGCCGGAAATGCCGCTTTCCATCAGCGGGGCTACCAGAATGTCGGAGCCAAACAGGTATTCATCGTCCACCAGCCATGCTCCGGGATCATCAGGATACTCGATACAAAGTGCACGCAGCATTGGCAGGCCTTTGAGAGTAGACTGTTTGGCCTGGGCATAGATATAGGGCATCAGCTCATACTTCATATCCACGGCTTTCCTGAAATCGTCCATAAAATCCTTACCATACGCCCAGGGCTCTTTGGGCGGGGCACCATGGCAACGACTGTGGGAAGTAAGCATACCAAAAGGCAACCAGCGTCTGTAAAGCTCTTCAGGTGTTTTTAGCACAAACCCCCCAATGTCGTGACTCCAGAAAGTGAAACCACTCAGTCCGAACGAGAGGCCACCCCTCAATGTAGCTGCCATGGCTGTGTTGGTATTGGCTGCATCGCCTCCCCAATGGAGCGGATAACGCTGACTGCCGGCCCAGGCGCTGCGTGCCCAGATAATGGATTCCCCTGTTACTTCACGTGTAATATCTGATACAGTCTTATTATATCGCAATGGATAAAGGTTATGCTCATAAAAGCCTGTCCTGCCGGAGGCATACAATCCGCTTTCAGGGGCTGCTTCACCAAAATCAACCTTGATGGCTCCCACTCCCATCTTAAGTAAACCGGCGATCTTGTCCTGATACCAGTCAACCGTCTGCGGGTTCGAGAAATCAAGTACAGCATCTTCGTAAGGAATACTGCCTGAACGGTCTTTAACGGCCAGTCCCTTGTCAACTATCTCCTGAAACAGGTTATTCTTCGGGACAAAATAGGGTAATTGCCAGAGCGAAATATGGAAACCTTCTTTTTTCAGATCACTGATCATGTCCTGAGGATTTTTAAACCGTGAAGGAGCAAATTTATAATCACAACGCCAGTCGGTTTCAAACCAGCCGGTATCAAAATGGATTACATCCGAAGGGATTTTGTTATCCCTGAGTTTCTTTGCCACTTCCCTGCCCTGCTCTTCTGAGAAGTAAGTAATTCGGCTCATCCAGAGTCCAAATGACCACAATGGTGGCATCGATGCTTTCCCGGTAAGATTTGTATATTCGTCAAGGACATCTTTTGGTTTTCCCAGGAATACAAACAGGTCGAGCTGATCGTCACCAATCATCAGGGAAGAAACACCATTGTAATATTTACCGAAGTCGCAGGTGATGGGTGTCGAAGTGTGCATAAACATACCATAACCACGGCTGCTCATAAAGAAGGGAATTGGTTTATACATACCCTCGTTCTGCACTCCATTGGCATCGTCAGTCCACAAAACAACTTTCTGACCTCTTTTGTCCAGTTTGGTAAACGATTCACCGCAACCTACAATTTTTTCACCAGGCGACAGAGAAAAAGTAGCTGAAATGCTGCGAGAATAATCAGATGCCCTTCTTACGAAAGAAAAGGGAACAACCGGCGTATAAGTTACCCTGTTGTCATTGGCATGGTTGGTGCTTGTAAGCAATTTCCCATTTGCATCTCTGAATTCTATATGCCAGGGATAAGTAGTAATTGTAACTGACCCATAGGGACTGGTGTACAGGTGTCCGCCTTCAATTTTACTGTATTTCCATGCATCCATATTGGAAACGGTATCACCAACGATCATCAGTTCAGGTTGTTTGGGTTGTTTAACCTTACCGGTAACCATCCGGATTCTTACAGTCCGAGGGGAAACAAAATCAAGCCGGAAAGGTAATACAGGTGAAACCGCATATTCAACGCCAGGGAATTCATTACCACCTGAGGGATGCAATACAGCCAGCATATTGTCAAATGCCTGCCTGGTCTGATAAGTATTTCTTTGCCAGGAAAGGGTTCCCTGTCCGGTAGCAGGATCAAAAGAAACCAGGCTGTCCGCCAGAAAATAAGTATTGGTAAAGTTCCTGAAATCAGGACTAATATCTACAGGTTCATTCAGCAGATAAGGTGTTTGTGCCTTCACAAAGGATGATAAAAACAATCCGCTTGTAAGCATTATTACCCCAGCGATATGCATTGTTTTACAAAATTTAGTTAGTCTGTTCTTTTTCACGAATTCAAATTTTAATTAAACATTCATTTTCTTTTTTAATTGTTGGTATGCATTTTCCATCATCAGAAAAAATGCCTGTCCCTCCACGGCTCGTCCGGGACTGTTAAAGTAGGGTGCTCCGCAAACTCCCTGAACATAGCCAAGCCGGTCAACTTTGTCATGAGCTGCACCTCTCATACCAAGCCCCACATCCATATATTTTCTGTCCAGCCATCCAGCCTGAATACCGCGAAAAACAGTATAGGCAAGCATCTGGGAAAGATTTGTTTCAACGAAGCTTGAAGAATCATCTATAACATTATGGAAAAGAAAATCTTTTCTAATATATTTCAGACAACCATCGATGTTCTGCCTGATATAAGCAATAAGCTCTTTTTTTTCTGCTTTCATAGACTTTGGTAATGATTGTACTACCCTGCACATTCCAGCCATTGCCCATCCGTTGCCAACACCCCAAAAAGCGGGATTAACAAACTGCTTTTCCTCATCATTCCATCGATGTGAGAAAAGATCGTGTTCACTGTTCCAGAGTACACTTCTGAATCCCCTGATCTGCCTGAGAGCTTCGGCATGTTCATCCATAACGCTAAGGAAAGGTGGTGCCATGTAAAATGAATCCACCCATATTTCAGGTGCATTCAGTACATGATACAGGATTCCATCCTCATTTTTAGGAGCCTTATCAAGCAGGTAATGCAGCATTTTATCAGCAGCCTCCTTCAGGGAGTCATCACCGGTAAGCTGCCAGGTTCTGTAAACAGCTTCCCCGGAGGCAGCAGGATCAGTGACACCATTATCGGTATACAGCACTGATAATCGGCCCTCTTCAGTCTGACGGAGAACTGCCTCGCGTGCCAATAGCTCCATAAGTATGTTCATCACCGGTTTCAACTGCCGCCTGGGCGGCCATACCCTGTTCCCATGAGGCTCGTTGCATGCTTAACATGGCATTTCTGACATGTACTATTATATCAGTTTGGTAAAGCCCGGCATGCGCTCCCGGTATGTTTTTACCAGAAAGATTTAAGGGCAATACCAGTCCTCCGCCCAGTAAAGAGGCTAATTGCAGAAAATTCCTTCTACGCATTTTAAATCACTTTATCTCCTTAAAATATTCCGGGTATGTAGAAATACCCGGAAATAATCTTAGTATGCATTTTATCAGGTTATTCCTGGGCATCTATTTGAATGGATGCTGTTTTAAGCCCGTCAGAAGTAGCTTTAAGCGTTATAGGTCCGGGGTTATCCATCGATTGGATAATCACCAGACATTTGCCATTAAAGGCTTTTCTGAATTCTGCCTGAAATGGCTCATGGCTGATCTCGCTTCCATTTCCAACTCCTACAATTTTGCCGTTCCCTTCTACTGAAAAATTCACCATGTTATCGGCATGCGGCACCATGGTACCATTTTCGTCAGTTATGGTTACTGTAACGAACGAAAGATCGCGACCATCAGCTGATATCTGTTGCCTGTCTGCAGAGAGTACTATATCAGCAGGTTCACCGGCTGTACGGATCTCTTCTGTCAGCGTGTCCATTCCTGACTTAACAGCAACTGCTTTCAACACACCTTTCTCCCATGGCACACTCCAGGCCAGATGCAGGTCGTCATGACCCTTTTCCTTCACGCCAAGTGACTTGCCGTTCAGGTACAATTCCACTTTTGGATAATTAGTATAGGCCCAAACATCAATGGATTGTCCTTCATTCCAGTTCCAGTGGGGCAAAAGGTGAAGCACCGGCTTGTTAGTCCATTCACTCTGATAGAAATAGTAGGCATCTTTTGGAAAACCTGCCAGGTCAATTATTCCAAAATAGGAACTCTTTGCCGGCCATCCATAAGGTGTAGGTTCTCCCAGGTAATCAAAGCCAGTCCATATAAACATTCCGGATAGAAAATCATATTTTTTTATAATTCTCCATGTTTCCTCGTGAGTAGAACCCCAGGGAGCTGAACAGTTGTCGTAGGAAGAACAGGTATAATCAGGATTTCCGTCGGTAAATGGCTTGTCCCATCTTTCCGGCCATCGCCGGATACTGTCTGCGGGCATGTCATAATGACCCCGGGTGGCCAGTGCCGAGGTTGTTTCGGTGGCAATGAATTTACCATCAGGGAATGTTTCCGGAAATTCGGGATAAGCCTCCTGATGGTAGTTATACCCGATCAGATCGAGTGCTCCGGAACGGATGATAGAATTATATGGTTGGGGATCATTGCAGGCAGAAGTAACGGGACGGGTGGTGTCAAGTGAGTTTACAATACCTGCCAGTTCGTCTGCAATGGTTGTACCAGTTGAATCCCATTGTTCAAGGATCTCATTCCCAATGCTCCAGATAAAAACACTCGGATGGTTACGATCGCGAAGGATCAAATCCTCCAAATCTCTTTTGTGCCAGTCATCCCAATAGAGATGATAGTCAT
This sequence comes from uncultured Bacteroidales bacterium, assembly GCA_963783315.1. Classification (GTDB taxonomy): domain Bacteria; phylum Bacteroidota; class Bacteroidia; order Bacteroidales; family DASQZP01; genus DASQZP01. The sequence continues at coordinate 132,599 of CAWAMZ010000031.1, read as the reverse complement.
ATTTGGTTTTGCCTTTTTTCCACATGTCAAAAGCCTCATCCATTACAATGAAACCCATTTTATCGCAAAGCTGAAGTAATTCCGGTGCCGGAGGATTGTGTGAAGTACGAATCCCGTTACATCCCATCTCTTTGAGCATTTCCAGCTGTCTTTCAATGGCGCGTTTATTGATGGCCGCACCCAGCGGGCCCAGATCATGGTGGTTACATACACCTTTAATTTTTATTGATTTTCCGTTTAAGAAAAATCCTTTATCCCTGTCAAAAGTAAAATAGCGAATACCCAGCGGAGTATCATATTCATCCGTGATTTTGCCATCAGTTTTAATTACCGTTTTTACTTTGTACAAATGAGGAGAATCTACCGACCAAAGTTCAGGATTATTAACTTTCATTTCCTGACTAAGAGTGGTCACTTTCCCCTCTGGTAATGATATATCAGAAGTTGCTGATGCAACGGTTTTTCCGGCCTCATTAATAATCTCTGTGGTAACATTCGCAGATTGGGACGCATTGGTACGGTTATTTACCGATGTTTCAAGTTTCACAGTTGCTTCAGCATCTTTCACCTCAGGGGTAGTAACATAAGTACCCCAATGGTCAACATAAACAGGATTGGTTGTTACCAGCCATACATTTCTGTAGATTCCGGATCCGGAATACCACCTGGAATTAGGTTGTTTTGAGTTATCTACTCTCACAGCTACAACATTGGCAGTATCCCCATGATGCAGGTAAGGAGTCAGTTCATAGCGGAAGGAACTGTAACCATATGGCCTGAATCCAAGGAAATGCCCATTGATCCATACCTTACTGTGCTGGTAAACACCGTCAAAATCAATGAAAATCAATTTATCCTGATCTGATGCAGGAATTTTAAATGTTTTACGATACCATCCGATTCCGCCCGGCAGGGCTCCCCCTCCTACTCCGGCAGGATTATCCTTACTGAAGGAGCCTTCGATGCTCCAGTCGTGGGGGAGATTGAGAGAACGCCATGATTCATCATCAAAATCGGGTGTACTTGCATCAAGGGTGGAATCAGCAAGCTCGAATTTCCAGTTGTAGTCGAAATTTTGAACAATCCTGGGATTTTTTGAATTCCGGGTTGAACACGAAATGACCAGCAAAGAGAAAAATGCCAGCCAAATCAAAGGCTTTAGTTTCATAGTAGCGTATTTTAAAGTAATCAACAAATAAGTTTAATTTGAAAATTAAATTGTATAATTCTAGTTAAAGATAATAAATTAAGCATAATATAATGAGAAAGGTTGGGAAACGCCTTATTACATTTGTAAATATTACTGATTAAAATCATGTAGGTATAAACTGATTTTTTAAAAACTATTACTATTTATATTATATATAAAGCACCCTACAATCCATTTAAACTTTAACAGGTATATTTCTTTCTATCCAGCTAAATTAAAAAGCCGGAAGACTGAAAATCATTCTCCCGACTTTTAAAAAAAAGCTAAATTACTGTGTTACTTTACCTTTTTAACAAGATGAATCGCTGAGGATTCATTTTTCTCTCCGTTTTTCTGGCCAATCCAGATACCATCGTAAGTATAAGGATTACCGTCATTGTCATTTGAAACGTCCAGCACAGTTACGTCAGTACCGGTAAAACTGAAGCTTGCCATTGAAAACTCATTGGTCAGTTCAGTACCGAAAGTAATTATACCATCTGTAACAGTATAGGTATTATTAACGCCAGCAAGCGTACAGGTACCATCACCATTGAAAACATATTCCTTAGCATCTGCAGCAGTCATAATGGAATCAACACTTGCAATGCTCCATCCTTTCAGGTCGGTGACCATTGCATCGCGCGTAGTCCAGGGATTAAGTCTCATTGATTCATGTGTGGTTCCCTGATCACCGGTAGCGATCCAGCCAATCCAGTCCTGTGCAACTTCAGGGGCAACAGTCCATGTACCAACCAGGTCATTTGCTGTGAATGAAGTCATTACTGGCTCAGTATAAGTGAATTCTTCTTTGGGTGTATAAGTATAATCAGCAACCACAAAGTTATAAACCATGACCCATTCTGATTGTTTTTGTGAACCATCATCATTGAGTCCTTCATATTCGCGTTTAATACCAATCTGCATTGCAGAGTCAGAAAGAGTAAAGATCTTCAGGTGCTGCATGTCCGGGAATTCCCCCAACGGTCCTTCATTCATACGGGCTGTGTCAATGGGAATTTTGCAATCACCTTTGATGGTAAACATCCTGGTAACCGTGTCAAATTCAAAACCACTTTCACAAGTCTCTCCAAACCGGTTGGTTGTAATTGTCATGTTTGTTGCATCAATAGTAATTGTACCATAGTCCTTGGGGGCCATGATCCAGCCATTATCCGCATAGGAAGGAGACCAGTTGAAAATAGAAGTCATCTCGGTTCCGTCAACAGTAACAGGCAGGTCCTCTGGAAGCACATCCCAAGCCCAGTAGGGATTTCCATCAGCACCGCTATAATACACAGGTCCGTCAAAATAAACGCATTTACCGTCAACATTCATATCCATACGCCAGGTCTTGGTTTGGTTGGCGCCACCGGAAAGGTAAAGCCACAGACCCTGATTCAGATAACCAATATCATCCTGAAGAATACTTATAACAAAAGTGTCAGAAGAAACCGGTGAGCCATTAATCAGCTCATTACAGGTAAAATTATAGTCACCTTTCTTAGGGATCTTCACTGTTACACTTCCATCTTTCACTGTATGGTCACTTCCCGTTGTTTCATTTGTAAACCAAACACTACTGGCAGTAAGTGTTGTGGTAAAATTAACAGTATTCCCGGTAACGGTGTAACTGAAATCTTCATCCAGTACAGGTTTATTGCTGCCGGTATCAACCGGCTTGGTATCATCTTTTTTACATGATGTTACGAAAACCATCATTAATACGCTAAACAGCGCAATAATTAAATCAATTCTTGTTCTTTTCATAATTTTTGGTTTTATTAATACTAAATATCCATTTATTGTTGAATACATAATTAATTGTTTACTTGGTCTGGTTAATCCCATCCGGGATTTTGTTTTAATACGCCATTCGATAAGGTGATCTGGTTATTGGGGATCTGGAATAACCCATGGGTTTTGATCAGATTCTGACCATCAATTACCTTTGTTTCTTCAACATTACCGGTTAATACAGTACCGGTGTAGGAAACTTTGTCAGCGGCATAATTCAGTGTATGATCATACCGTAGCAGATCCCAGTAACGAATTCCCTCGAAAGCAAATTCATTCTTTCTTTCTTCATAGATAACATCTTTATTTACTGATGTAAGAGGATCAAGACCGGCACGTGTATGCACATCATTCACATATTGCAAAGCATTGTCACTACCCAGTTCAGCAGCCATGAGCAACACATCCGCATACCTGATACTGAAATAATCCTGGAACTGACCAATCATAAAGTTTACGCCACCATTGTTTACAGCGATACTGTTTCCTGCTGAATCACAGGTAGGCGTGTATTTCTTTGTATAATAACCGGTATATTCCTTATCATCTTTTATTTTGCTCACACCATAATCAATGCCCTCCTCCTGTATTGCCATTACAGATGCTTCACGTCGGGTATCAGCAGGATCCCAGTTGGCATATACTTCGGGTACAACAGGACAGGCTCCCCAGCCGGCACCGTATCCATAATCGGCCCAGCTCATGCCACGCAACCCATTCATAACCATCCAGTGATTGCCATCAGTGTTGCCATTGTAATCGCTGGTATAGGTATATTTGATAGCAAAAACCACTTCCTTATTGGTCTCTCCGGCATAAGTGCTTTGAGAGATGGGGTTGCCATTCTTTGCAGCTTCATAGCTTGCAGCAGCCGGCCATAAATCAGCGAAATTATCCACCAGTCCAAAACCTCCATTGGAAATAATATCTTCCAGTGAATTAAGAGCCTGTTCTTTGGTTACTTTTCCAACCAGATCGGTTTTACCATAGTATCCTGTATAATATAAATACACGCGTGCAAGCAGAGCTTCAGCGGCCCATTTATTGGCATGTCCGTAATGGTCAGCTGCAATGCCGCCATAGGGTGTATCATCACAGTTTTCGACAGCAAACAACAGGTCATCAGTAATTACTTTATAAGTATCATCAGGATTAGCCTGCGGAACGTTTTCATCTGAGGATTGAGTCAGCAGCGGCACCCTTTCAAACATACGCACCATATCAAAGTAGAAGAAAGCACGCAAAAATCTGGCTTCTCCTAAAATCTGGCTTTTCATGTTTTCTTTACCATCCCAGTTTACCTGATCAATTTTGTTTATCAACACATTACACCGGTAAATACCTTTGTAATAATCAATCCAGTTTTGTTCAAAAAGATTAAGATCAGCTGGTGAGACAGCTTCATCAAATTCATCCATCATAGGATAACCGTCACCATCTGCAGCACCGGTTCCGCCAAAACACAGGTCTGACATAACATCGGAAGCTATCGGCATAGCTACGCCTCCTGACCAAATTAACTGTAGTGCATCATAGCAACCTACCAGAGCTTCATTGGCTTCAGCCGGTGTGGAATAGTAATTTCCATCAGTCTTGGTCGTTATGGGTTCTGTGCTCAGAAAATCTTCACCGCAGGCACTAAATATTAGCGGTATTATTGTAATTAAGAAAATTTTAATATTTTTCATTTTGAGCAGATTTTAAAATTTAAGACTTATACCAAACAATACAGTACGGGGACGAGGATAAAAGCCAAGGTCGATTCCGGAAGAAAACCGGTCAGTAGCTCCGTTATCAAATCCATACCCGACTTCAGGATCCATACCATCATATTTTGTAAAAGTATATAGGTTCTGGACTGAAGCATAAATCCGGCACTGACTGAAATTATTCAGATGAACAACCTTTGCCACGTCATACCCGAGTGTGACATTACTGATTCTTAGATAACTTCCATCTTTCACAAAAAGATCCGAAAACTGGTAATTTATGTTTGAATTGGTTACACGCGGAATTTCGTTTGACGTACCTTTTCCGGTCCATCTGTTAAGGATTTCAGTTGTATAATTAGCATACTTATCTGTTTGATTTCTGTATGATTGAACGATTTGGTTCCCGGCAACGCCGTTTGTCTGTACCAGGAAATCAAATGCCTTATAATCAAAATTAAAGGTCAAACCAAAAACAAAATCAGGATTGGGATTTCCAATCTGTACCTTATCTTTTTCATCTATCTTACCATCCATATTCTGATCTATATATCTGACATCACCAGGCTTGGCATTTGGCTGAACAATCTTACCATTGTACACATAACTGTTGACATCACTGGACGACTGAAACAAACCGTTTGTCTGGTATCCCCAGAAATAGCCGATCGGATGGCCAGCCTGGGCACGATAAAATTCTGTTGAATTGTTGTAAAGGGTGTTACTGGCACCATGAATTATCCCATCATTAGTAGGAATATCCTGCACATCATTTTTATTATAAGCTCCATTTGCGCTTATTGTATAATGGAAATCACCCGTAACATTATTAAATGATAATCCCAGTTCAACTCCACTGTTTATCACCTTACCCCCGTTTATAAAAGGAGCGCCTGTACCAGCAGTAGCCAGTATGGGAGCAACAATGAGCCAGTCTTTCGTTGATTTACGGTACCAGTCAAAATTCACAGCCAGTCTACTGTTGAGAAAACGAGAATCAAAACCAAGATCTGTTTGTTCCGAAGTTTCCCATTTTAGATTTTCATATGCCAACCGGCTTGGATAGGAGCCAGGAACACTTACACCCTCTGTATTGCCGAAAGCATAGGTTGCCTGAGTAAACTTAATGGGCGCCATATATTGAAATGCATCAATATTTTGATTACCATTTTGTCCCCAGCTGGCTCTGAATTTCAGAAAATTCATTACCGGCGTAATTTGATCCATGAATGATTCATTGGTAATTACCCAACCGGCTGAAACAGAAGGAAAATAACCCCAGCGGTTTACTTTGGCAAACTTGGATGATCCGTCAGCACGAAAGGTGAAATTCAACAGATAAGTTTCATTATAATTATATTGTAAACGGCCAAAATAAGAAAGCAGCTTGTCTGCATCATTTGGAGCGCCCTGAATAGATAATTTGGCATAATCCTGATTAGTAGCATTATTCATCCATGCATGCTGCAGGTCATTAAAAGCCAGATCAGCATTCTGACTTTCCATCCAGGATCCGGTATAATTTCGGGAAGACATACCCACCATGCCGTTTAATGAATGTGCCCCGCTCAGGAACTGATAACTCAATGTGTTATCCCAGTTCAGCGCAATATTTTTTGACATTTGCTGCGTTGCTTTTGTATAATCTGAAAATGAATACATCGACAACTCATAAATGGGGGTAAATGATCGATACTGTCCTGAATTATAATCTACTCCAAAAGAAGTGCGAAAATTCAGATTTGTTACCGGCTGAATCTCAGCGTATATATCCCCAACCAGTTTCTGGTCATTGGTAATGTTTTGATTATTATATACCATACTGGCATAAGGATTGGCTTCAAGATTGTTCCAGTAAGGATTACCAAACTGATCAGTATTTGCAGGATCATTTGTATTGAAGAAATCCCCGTTTTTATCATATACCGGCAGGATCGGACTTGTATTGAAAGCACTTCTTAATGTATTATTATACTGGTTTCCAACAGATATCCCGTTTTTGTTTGTATATGTATAGCTCAGATGTTCACCGATAGTAACCTTATCATTGTAGAGTTTATTTTCAGAATTAAACCTGCCTCCGTATCTCTCATAATTTGATTCGGAGCGGCCGCCAACAATACCTTCCTGTCCTGTGTAGGAAATTGACAATGAATAGGTTGATTGATTACTGCCACCTGAGGCACTTAGTGTATAATTCTGAGTTGCTGCATTATTCACAAACATTTTATCAAGCCATTGTGTATTTGCAACACTATTCCCGGTATAATAAGGCAGGTCATTTACATCAAATGGCAAACCAGCAACACTACCACCGGAATTCAGGTACTGCTCATTCATTATCATTGCATATTGTTTGGCATCTAACAGTTCAATTTTTTTTGCCCTGTTCTGCAGACCATAATAAGCATCAAACCCAATTTGGGATTTTCCCGTCTGCCCCTGTTTGGTAGTTATCAGAACTACTCCATTTGCTGCCCTTGATCCATAAATAGCAGCAGATGCAGCATCTTTCAATACATCCACCGATGCTATATCGGCATTATTCAAATAATTGATGTCTCCTGTCTGCACCCCGTCAACAATATACAACGGACTGGAATGATTAGTTGTTCCGAGCCCCCGGATCGTTACCTTCATACCTTCACCAGGTTGTCCTGAAGTGGAAGTAATGTTAATACCTGCAGCCTGACCCTGCATTGCCTGCAATGCATTGGTGGTATTAAGTTTTTCCAGTTCATCCCCTTTTACCTGGGACGTAGCACCAGTATTCAGTTTCTTCTTTTGTACTCCATATCCAATCACCACAACCTCATCAAGATCAGAAATGTTCTGTACAAGATGAAAATCAATCTGCTTTGCACCACTGATATCTTTTGTTTCCGTCAGATAACCCACAAAAGATACTTCCAGGGTTTCATCACTGGTTACATCAAGTGAATATTTACCATCCATATCAGAAGTAGTTCCGCGGGTGGTACCTTTAATGATAATATTGGCACCGGGAACAGGTTCATTATTGTCCGCTGTATAGACAGTACCAGTTAGCGTATAGGTATCATTTTCCTGCGCCTTTAAACCAAAAGGGACAGCAAAAAGAAATAAAAATAACATCAGCCAAATAGCATGTTGTCTTTTTTTATGGGAATGGCGGTGAATTACATCTGCTTCCCCAATGTTACATATTTTCATAGTTTCAGCTTTTTTTAATAAAACTTTGCTTAAAAGACTTATATATATAGTTTATGGAATTCCTTCATTATTGTATTTGTACCTGCACCTCCTTCCCTGAATAATTGATAAGCTGTCCGCCTTTTTCAGGATTCATCAGATCAACATTAAGATCCGGTGTAACAATCTGTATCCTGAATATCCGCTCGTTGAGCATCCCGGCAAACTCACCTTTTCTGGTTCCTATTATAAGTTTTTTCTCCTGGTCGTTGTAGGTCAAGGGGATAATGGAATATTTGCCTTTTTCGTAATTGTAGTTGACCCCTTCATCTTCATACAGATTAAAATGTCCGCTATTTCCGGCATAGACAATAAGTGTAAGCGTATCCTGAGTTTTCTGCCCGGTATACTGAATGGCTTTACCAGCCGGGATAATACTTCCTTCTTTTATATAAACCGGCATCCGGGTATACGGAGCATCGGCCTCAACCAGTTGTCCGCCTGTTATGAGCGCTCCCGAATTGAGGTCATACCAGTTACTGCCTTCAGGAAGGTATACTTTTCGGGTTCTGGCCTCGTAGGTATAAACCGGACAAACCATCAGTGCAGGACCAAACATGTACTGATCTCCAATATTTCTTACTTCCGGATCATCCGGAAAATCCATGATAAGGCCACGCATAATGGTATAATCATTCAGGTAAGTTTCTCCTGCCAGTGAATAGATGTAAGGCATCAGGCGATAACGAAGCTTGTCGTAGTGCACCATCGACTGAAAGGCAGGATCGCCTTCGGGTGCGATATTATAAATTTCACGATAGGGGAACTGTCCGTGCGACCTGAACAATGGCAGGAATGAACCGAACTGGAACCAGCGGGTCTGTAATTCCCGCCACTCAGCAAGGTCGTTGGCGTTGGGATGTTCATAACGCCGTTCTACTGCAAATCCGCCAATATCCATGGTCCAGTAAGGTATTCCCGACATTGAAAAGTTAATACCGGCCGGAATCTGAGCCTCCAGGTCATACCATCTAGAAGCTATATCGCCACTCCATGTAGCTGCCGCAAAGCGCTGCTGGCCAGCAAATGCGGAACGGGTAAGCATAAACACCCGCTTATTGGGATTGGCCTCACGTGATCCATTATAGATGGCACTGCAATTCATCAGTGAATATGCATTGAAATATTCAGCCGAAGGACCAAGAGCAACAGGGGACATCAGTTCCTTTCTGCCTTCAATGGATACATTTGAAGTAATGTCCGGTTCGGTAGCATCCATCCACCAGGCATCTATGCCCTTGCTGTTAAGGTTTTTGTTTATCTGTTCCCAGTACAGTTTCCTGGCATCCGGATTAAATGCATCATAGAAAGTGGAAACATACCCGATCCAGTCCTTTCTTCCCAATTCTACATTTTTGGGATAGAGCCAGCCATTATCTTTCAGTTCTTCATAGTTTTTGGTGCCCACGTAAAATTTAGGCCATACAGAGATCATGATATGGGCATTCAGATCCTGATGAAGTGAATCAATCATCTGTTCAGGATGCGGGAAACGGGAAGGGTCGAACTCATGACTACCCCATTTGTCGGGACGCCAGTACTGCCAGTCTAAGACAATGTTATCCAGCGGAATATCTCTTTTCCGATATTCTTTCACCACATCCAGTAATTCTTCCTGTGTTTTATACCTTTCCCGGCTTTGCCAGAAACCCATTGCCCAGTCAGGCATAACCGGACTCTTCCCGGTTAACTTCCGGTATCCGCTTATTAACTCATCCTGGTTCCTACCATTCACAAAATAGTAATCTATCTGTTTAGCTACTTCTGAATAAAGTGAGAGCCTGTTTTGTATCGCCGGATCAACCGGACTTAACCAGTTAAGGGCAACATAGGACTCGCCCCCGTCAGGAATCCATTGTATGCGTATATGGTATTTCTTTCCCGGCTCCATATTGATTCTGAACTTGTTGGTCCAGGGATTCCATGCCTGACGCCAGTTATCCACAATTTTTTCACCATCAACCCACAACTTCAGGTAACCGGCAGAAAAAGTGCGGAATTTATGTGCCCCGGATAAATCTGATTGAACATATCCGTCCCATTCCACACTTCCCTGTTCCATTTTAAATGCTGCTGGAAATTTCTCCTGGTCTTTCAGGTATTTATAATTAATAGCGCTGTCTTCCTTCTTTTCTGCGGGAATACCTTTGAAATCACGGTTATTGTAATATTTCGCCGTTAATCCGCCTGGTTCACCATCTTCATTATATAATGTTAATGCTGAAATATTTTTAAAGGCACGTGGATCGCCAAATTTGGATATCGAGTAATTGTCCCAGAGAATTCCGTAATTTTTACTGGATACTAAATAAGGTACTACTGCAACAATATTATACTGAGTAAGATCCACATCTTTACCCTTGTAGTTCATTACATTGTTCTGGTGTTGTCCCAACCCGTAAAAAGCCTCATCATCAGGTGACTGAAACTGTTGCCTTACTGAGTAAAATTGCTTATCATCAATTGTTTCAGGTATAAAAGTTTTGCCCCCCTGAGGTAATTCAGCCAGTTTAACATTCCCCAGTGAATCCTGAAATTGAATACTGCCTGTTTCAAAGGAAACTGTAGCTTTTACATGACTGGTAGATAAAATTACACTGTTTTCACTTTCTTCAACATTCCACAGTGTTTTTTCAGGATTGGCAATAACACTCAAACTTGTATCTTTCGAAAATGAATCATTTTTTGTTGCCGATATTCTGATGATATCATCTGTCATTACCAACAGCCGAAGATGCAGCAGAGAACTGTCTTTTGCATGAATTGTAACTTCAATTCCATTGGAAAGTTTTGTATAATGGTTGCTCTGACACGAGGATAGTACAAGAAAAGTGCAAAGGGATAAAAAGATAATGATACTGTTAAAAATCTTCATTACTGGATTAGTTAATTGCGTTAGTATTTCATGTAGCTTTACAAATGCTAAGTTACATTCTGGCGAATACAACTGCAGTTTAAAATGTTATAGAGGGATGATGCCAATGTTAACTGACCTGTATAAAATGTTTCACAGAGCGTATCATTTTGTTAACACGCTCCATAAATCCATTGATATTACTGATAATTACACGGCTATATTTCAATAACTTTACCGAAATACAGAACAAACCAGTTAAGGTGAATTCCTGTTCCTGCAAAAAAAGAGCGATAAATGCTTTCCGCAAATAAAAAGGCTCCAAAAAATCCCAGACCGACAAAATTTACAACCGATTGCATTTTTTTCAGCTAAAGAATAAATTTGCTGGAAAAAACTTTTCTCTAAAAAGTAGCAGAATTTTGATTATGATATTGATTTACGGGATAATCAGTTAGATGAAATAAGATTGTATTCAGCCCTGAATATTGAACATTTTTAATGAAACAGATTGCAATTTTTAATACATTTTGCATAAATTTAGCCAACAAATAGCACCAAATATATAATTACACAGGTATTGATCTGTATTTCAGAAGCGATTATAAAATTGTTTTCAAAGTTATTAGTTTCGGAAAATCAATAGCTTTGTTATAAAAGACAGAAATATTCCATGTATAAGAAATATTTTCAGAATTATTAACAGAATCTTACTATTACAATGAAAAAGACCTTTCTCCAACAAATGATAATTTGCATATTTCTGTGCGTTTTCTCTATCCCCACTGTTAAATCAGCAATCCCTCCCCCATCTGCATTGCATTTGAATGACTCGGGATATTTTGAAACCAGGGGACTGAACGTCCTTGTTTTCAGTAACTGGTATAACGGAATGTTTAGTGATTCAAAGATTAGTGGAATAGAAATGATCCATCACGGAATACGTACAGTTACAAATGGTGATGTAAGATTAAATCCAACTCCTGAACAATGGGATCCAATTCCGACATTCATTGACAGAAAAATTGACAAAAAAGATAACAGCATTGAAGCGTTTCTTCACTATCCGGATTATAATTTCAAATACAGCATTGCAGTTCAGCCAAAAGATAGCGGCTATCTTATTCAGGTTAAGCTTGATAAGCCCCTGCCTGAAAAATTAAAAGGGATCGCAGGATTCAACCTTGAATTTCTGCCGGCAACCTATTTTGAAAAAGCCTACATAATGGACGGTAAGAGTGATATTTTCCCGCTTTATCCCAGCGAAGCAATGGAAAAAAATTCACATGGAGCCATCGAACCTTTGCCCCTTGCCTCAGGCAATGCTCTTACACTTGCTCCTGAAGATTCTTATAACCGGATCACAATAAAGAGCAACAATAAACTGATGCTGTTTGATGGCAGAAACAAAGCTCAAAATGGCTGGTTTGTAGTACGTAGTCTTATACCAGCAGATAAAACCGGTACGGTAATCGAGTGGTATGTATCTGCCGCCACAGTTCCGAACTGGACCCGGAAGCCGGTGATCGGGCACTCGCAGGTAGGATATCATCCCCTGCAGCAAAAAGTAGCAGTTATTGAACTCGATAAAAATGACAAACCGCTCACTACTGCGCAATTACTAAAGATAAATCAAAATGGACAATTTAAGGAAGTTCTTAAAAAAGAGGTGAAAGATTGGGGACAGTATCAACGGTACCACTACATAACCTTTGACTTCACTTCAGAGAAAGAACCAGGATTATTTGCCATTGAATACGGCGGTATTCGCACCAAACCATTCCGCATAGCCAGGGATGTATACAAGGATGCCTGGCATCCAACGCTTGATATTTACCTGCCTGTTCAGATGGATCATGTTTACGTAAAAGAAGCATACCGGGTATGGCATGGGGCCTCTCATCTTGATGATGCGCTTCAGGCTCCTGTTAATCATGAACATTTTGATTTATATGCCCAGGGACCGGAAACAGGAACAAAATATAAACCTCTTGAGCACATTCCGGGGCTAAATGTTGGTGGCTGGTACGATGCAGGGGATTTTGACATCAGAACACAGACCCAGTATGGGGTAGTTCTTTCACTCGTACAATCCTGGGAAGATTTTGAACTAAAAAGGGATGAAACATCTGTCAACGAAAAGAACAGACAGGTCTTCATGCATGTACCGGATGGCACGCCGGATATTCTTCAGCAAATTGAACATGGCACACTCCAGTTATTAGCACAACATAAGGCTGTAGGTCACGCCATCAACGGAATAATCTGTTCTCATCTGTCACAATATACACATCTGGGTGATGGTGTAACTAAAACAGACAATCTCATCTACAATCCTGAACTGGATTCTTTCCAGTCTGACGGCTTTACCAGCGGCACTTTTGATGACCGGTGGGCATTTACCAACAAATCAACACCTCTGAACTATGGATCCATTGCAGCACTGGCAGCAGCAAGCCGTGCCCTGAAAGGATATAATGACACGCTTGCTGCACAATGTCTCACCACAGCCAAAAAGGTTTGGGCAGATGAGCACAGCCATAAGCCCGATCTCTTCAGGTTTGGGAATACAACGGGTGGCCCCCTTGAAATGGAAGAGCTCAAGGCTGCAGTCCAGTTACTTAAATCAACCGGTAATGAACAGTATGCTCAGAGGATAAATGAAATGTGGCCGGAAATATCCAAAAATTTTAACCGGTATGCCGGAATTGTTATTCAGGCTGTCCCTTTTATGGGTACAGAGTTTAAGGAAAGAATGAAGCCGCTGGTAAAAGATTATGCGGCACAACTTGAAAAATTTATGCAGCAAAATCCCTATGGTGTATTTATTTCAACCGGCGGCTGGGCCGGAAGCGGACAGGTAGTCGGAATGGCCATTACCAATTATCAGCTATACAGGCAATTTCCGGATCTAATAAGTCCCGAACAGGTATTTCGCGGCTTGAACTATATCTATGGTTGCCACCCGGCCAGCAACATTTCTTTTGTCTCAGGTGTTGGTACAGTATCAAAAAAAGTTGCATACGGTAATAACAGGGCTGATTTTTCTTTTATTGCAGGTGGAGTTGTTCCAGGAGTTCTTATCCTTAAACCCGACTTCCCTGAGAATAAGGAAGACTGGCCCTTTTTCTGGGGAGAAAATGAATATGTTGTAAATCTGGGTGCCAGTTACATTTACCTGGTTAATGCAGCCAATAGTTTAACAAATGATTTAAATAAATAAAAATCATGAAAACAATACAAAGAATTCTCTCAGTAACAGTAACATTACTTTTAATTATCGCATTATTGCCCCTGCATGCACAGGTAACGCTGCCACGACTGGTGAGTGACGGCATGATTTTACAGCGCAATACTGATGTAAAAGTTTGGGGTTGGGCTTCACCCGGTGAAAAAGTAACAGTAAGTTTTCTCGATAAAAAATATACTGCTACAACTGACAACAAGGGCAACTGGTCAGTAATGCTTGAACCGGCAAAAGCCGGAGGGCCTTACACCATGAAAATAGATGCCAGCAATCATATTACCCTGCAAAATATTATGATGGGTGAGGTTTGGGTCGCATCCGGACAGTCAAATATGGTCATACCTATGGAAAGGGTAAAATATCGTTATCCGGTTGAAATTGCCAACAGCAAGAATGATTCCATCCGACAGTTCACTATTCCTGATCATTATGATTATTATAAACCCAATAAGGATGTTTACACAGGAAAATGGGAATCTGCCAATCCTCAAACAGTGTTGCATTTCTCTGCTGTAGCATACTTTTTTGCAAAAGACCTCAAAGATCGCTACCATGTGCCGGTAGGTATTATTAAATCGTGTGTGGGCGGCACTCCTGTTGAAGCCTGGATGAGTGAAGATGCACTTAAAAAATTCCCTGATATCATGAAAACTGTTGAAAAATTTCGTGATTCGGCTTTTGTTAAGCAAACAGCGATGAAAGACATGGAAGCACGCAACCAATGGTACAGAGCACTCGCCGAAAATGATAAAGGACATACGCCCGGTGAGAAATCCTGGTCGGATCCAGACCTGGATGATACCGGATGGCCTGAAATGTCTGTACCTTCTTTCTGGGTCGATCAGGGGGCGGGTTACCTGAATGGGATTGTATGGTTCAGGAAGGATATTGATGTACCTGCATCCATGACCGGCAAGCCTGGTTTATTATGGATGGGCAGAATTGTGGACGCAGACTCTGTTTTTGTAAATGGTAAATTCGTTGGATCAACAGGCTATCAGTATCCCCCGAGGATTTATGAGATACCTGAAGGCATACTCAAAGCCGGCAAGAACAATATTACAGTAAAGATTATAAATGTTGGCGGTAAAGGCGGTTTTATCAAAGACAAACCATACCGGCTTGATGCCGGCGGACAATCCATTGACCTCAAAGGGGAATGGAAATATAAAGTTGGAGCCGTTTCAAAACCCATACCTGCATCAACCACCTTCATGTATCAGCCTGGTGGTCTTTATAATGGCATGATCGCACCGATTACCAACTACAAGATCAAAGGAGTACTGTGGTACCAGGGAGAATCCAACGCCAGCAGAGCATGCAGCTACCATCAATTGTTCTCCACCATGATCAAAGACTGGCGGGAAAAATGGGATCAGGGCACTTTTCCGTTCCTCTTTGTTCAGCTTCCCAATTACATGCCGGCAAAAGACCAGCCTTCTAAAAAAAGCGACTGGGCCCTCATGAGAGAAGCACAATTACAGACCCTCTCTGTTCCAAACACAGCAATGGCCGTGGCCATAGATGTAGGAGAATGGAATGATATCCACCCACTCGACAAAAAAGATGTAGGCGACCGGCTTGCACTGGCTGCCAGAAAACTGGCCTATGGAGAAAAGAACCTTGTAAGTTCCGGACCTCTCTATAAATCTGCTCAGATTAAAGACGGAAAAGTAATAATTTCTTTTACTCACACAGGCAGCGGCCTGATGGTCAAAGGAGGAGGCGATCTAAAAGAATTTGCAATCGCCGGGCCTGATCATAATTACGTCTGGGCAAATGCTAAAATTGAGGGTAATAAAGTAGTGGTTTGGAGTGAAAAGGTACCGAATCCCGTGGCTGTAAGATATGCCTGGGCTGATAATCCTGATAAAGCAAACCTGTTCAATAAAGAAGGGCTTCCGGCTTCTCCTTTCAGAACAGATGCAGACCAAGTTCCCTGTTCAGCACTTAAATAATAAAAAAATGAAGAGAAAATATTTTTCACTGGTACTCAGCTTGTTCTTAACGGCAACACTTTTTGCTCAGAAAGATACCGTTGTAAACGGGAAAACATATCCATTGCCGGTTCATATGACGGCACAGCAGGCTCACCAGCGCATGATGAAACTGCTTGGCATTACCTCCCTGCGACCCGGACCTTCCGGAGACCCAAAAGCATCCAATGCCGCCAATGCCGATGAATCAAAAGCAAAAACCTATACCAGTCTGCCGGATCCTTTGATGATGCCAAACGGACGGGAAGTTACTACACCTGAAATGTGGTGGGAAAAACGCCGCCCTGAGATTGTAAAGGAATTTAACAACGAGGTGTATGGGTTTGTTCCCGATCATGTTCCTGGAGTAAACTGGAGGGTTGAAGACAGCTTGCAGGAAATGAACGGGGATTATAAGGTGATTACAAAGAAATTAACCGGTCACGTTGATAATTCTGCCTATCCTCTTATTGATGTAAACATGCGCATGGAAATGGGAACCCCTGCAAATGCAACCGGGCCGGTGCCGGTCATTCTTGAATTTGGATGGGATTTCAGCAAATGGGGTGGTGCCCCTCCCGGGGTGTTCGACTGGCAGAAAAAATTACTGGCAAAAGGCTGGGGTTATGCCATTATCTATCCTACTGATGTCCAGCCCGACAATGCGGCTGGTCTTACAGAGGGGATCATTGGACTGGTCAATAAGGGGCAACCACGGAAGCCTGAGGACTGGGGTGCACTACGTGCCTGGGCCTGGGGAGCGAGCCGTGCCCTAGATTATTTTGAAAGTGATCCGGCTGTAGATGCTACCCGTGTTGGTATCGAAGGATTATCACGTTATGGGAAAGCTGCATTGGTTACTATGGCATACGATCAGCGTTTTGCCATTGGTTTTATTGGTTCCTCCGGTGCGGGTGGGGCAAAGATCCTGCGCCGCACCTTTGGTGAACAAGTCGAAAATCTGGCCGGCTCAGGTGAATATCACTGGATGGCCGGCAATTTCCTTAAATATGCCGGACCACTCACCCCCAATGACCTTCCTGTGGATGCGCATGAACTTGTAGCCCTTATGTGCTCCCCGTCCGGTATTTATCAGTTGCGGATCACCAAAAATTGAAGGAAACTGGGTGGATGACAAGGGCATGTTCCTTGCTGGTGTATATGCCGGCCCGGTATATAAGCTGCTTGGTAAAAAAGGACTGGGAATTTTTGTTATGCCTCCTGAAGGTACCGCACTTATTGATGGCGATATTGCTTTCCGACAGCACCATGGAGGCCATACTACCGGTCCGAACTGGGATACCTTTATTGAATTTGCTGAAAGATATTTTGGAAAGTAAATTAATTTTTTGTCAATGAAAAAAACGGATAGCGAATAAGACTAAAAGACTGTCAAACACCTTCAAAGGAATTAAAAAACTGCAGCACTTTCCCCTGCTGCAAAAAAGTTTCAAATCTATTAGATGTTTGACAGTTGTTATTTCTTCTCATACACCCAGATATCTCCGTTTATAAGCTGTTGCACACCCAGTTTTTTAAGCCTGTCGTACTCTGCCTTTACCTCATCATACTTGTTAAACTGCCGGGTGGCAATAAAAAAGAAACTGCTTTCCGGGTTTTTTATTACCGAGGTATTCAGGTCAAATTCACGAAGCAGTATCTGCTGTCCGCTTTTAGCCGTTTTAATTGTTTTATAGGCCCCAACAATCACATTAAATTTGCTACCGGGAGGGAATGACGGCTTTTCAGTTGGATCCTGAACTAACTTGTCTGCACCAGAAAGAAAAACAGCTACAGAATCTTCTACACCGGCTTCATATTTCAATCTGAATGATTTTAATTCCTGTACCTCCTCTTTGGTAAAAGAAGCCTCTTTTTTGAATTTTTCAATTTCTCCTTTCAGTTCATTAATTTTTTGCCCGTTATCTTTAATCTCATCTTTCAATGCTTTATTTTCATATTCCAACTTGTCAATTTTCTCCGATTGCTGCTGCATGCTCCTGTCTATAGCATTTAATTTTTGGTTATCTGCATAAACCGAACCAGTGGTCGCGGCACGGATTTTCCCGAACCGGTACCCAATTGCGATTTCCCAGGAGGGGCCTGTAAATCGGCCAAAATTTCCTGTATTATATTCATAGGCGCCAGAGAGTGTCAGGTTATTTAGTATCATTCCTCCCAGATTCAGATAAACACAACTATTAGGACGGTATCCCACAGATGCCAAAAGTAAATTGCGATAATTCAGATTTGCCCCCATATCAAACTGAAGCGGCAATCCAAGTGCTGTGCGGGCCATAATATCCGGAGCAATAGTAAGTTTACCGGGAATAACTGAAAATGTATAGCTTGCCAGCATGAGGAAATGGCTGATTAACTGGTAATTCATGTCATTGTTATTAACAGGATCGTAATAATAATATTTTGAATTCATCAGCTGGTAGCCAATCAGGCCCACTTGCAGCTTTTTATACCGGTAGTTAAGGCCAATGGTTGCATCAGGTTTCATTTTTGCTTCATTCTCAGAGAGTACAACCGGATCAGTACTATAATTTCCTTGCAGATCATTAAAGGCAATATGTACATTCATCATTCCCATGCTCAATGCCAATGAGAGACGATGATCCTCATTAAATTTCAGATGGTATGCATAAGTACCATAAAAAACCGTACGGTTGAAAATATTATCATGATCATTCCATAGGTTGAAACCCAAACCAACTTTCTCATTACCAGTAGTCCCGTCAATGCTAAAGAATGATAATTTGGGAGCTCCCTGAACAGCTGTCCATTGCTGTCTGTTCAGTATAAAAACATCCAACCCGTCATGCAAACCAGCATTGGCAGGATTCAGCAGGTAAGGATTCATAAAATAATGATCAGTTATGGGAATCTGTTGTGAATGAGCTATAAATGAAAGAGATATGACTAATATACTGAATACGAATCTTTTCATCACAGATTTATTTTATTTATTTCTTAGCAGGGAAACAGCTCCCTTGTAAACTTTATCGGAATTTTTAAACCTCACCAGGTAATAATAGGTCCCGTCAGGTAAAATATCTCCGTTTCTGTTGGTACCCGCCCAGTTGTTTTGGTAATGATCAGTGGAAAACACTTCGTTTCCCCACCTGTCGTATACTGAAACATTGCAATCATCGTAGCTGTCAATATTATCAATGACCCAGGTATCATTGATACCGTTGGCATCTGGTGTCAGTAATCTTCCGGGTGTAATCCGGTAGTCATCATGCACGTTTACCCTCATGGTATCGGATGCAGTGCAGGAATGGAGATCTTTTACTTCCATCACATAGTCCAGGCTTTCAGGAGGAGCAGCCACCGGGTTGGCGGATTGCGGATCAGAAAGAAAATCGGATGGATACCATGAATAAGCAATCCCTCCGGAAGCGTTCAGTCTGATTTCTTCTCCTTTGCTGATATTTACATCAGTTCCGGCATTGGCATCCGGTAACGAATATACCTGAACAAATCTGATCAGCGAATCGATACAACCATTATCAGATCTTACTTTCAGTAATACCGGAAATATTCCGGGATTAGAGTAGAGGTGAGATGGACCGGGTATATTACTGGAGTAATCATCACCAAAATTCCAGTTATAGCTAATGTTTCCCCGCTCAATAAAGCTTTGGTTGACCGGCTCAACGGGGAACCCCAAACAAACATTATTCACACTAAAGCTAGCCAATGGCAGATAATCAACTGATAAGGAGCGAGTCAGGGAGGTTTTGCATCCCCGGTTGGATGTTACAGCTAATGATACCTCATAAACCCCCGGATTCAGATATTGATGAACCGGATTTTGCTGCACAGCTCCACTTCCGTCTCCGAAATCCCATACAAAACTATTGATATTACCTGATTGAATCTTACTGGTATCAAAGAATGAAGAAGGATTGCCATCACAAATATTTTCGGCAGAAAAGCCAGGTTCAGGAGTAGGAAAAACATTTACCGTTTTTGATACAGAATCATTGCAGCCCCCGGAAGCAGCTATCAGATGTGCCTGATAGGTTCCCGGTACCGCATACTTATGTTCCGGGCTGGCAATCGTTGTACCTCTGCCATCTCCAAAGTCCCAGCGAAAAGAAAGACTTTCATTTTGTGTTACGGAAGTATTCCTGAAGATTACCGGATCGTACCCGCATACATCATCAGCATTAAAATCAACTTTTGGCAATGCGAAAACAGTTAATTCATCAAAAGCTTCTCCGATACATCCTTTGTCAGATGCAACTTTGAGTGAAACAGAATATTTCCCCGGGGCTGTATAATAGTATATTGGATTTTCGGCTGTCGAAGTCATTCCGTTTCCGAAATTCCATTGAAAAAACATGATGTCACTTTTAATTGTTGAACGATTCTGAAAACGGGCTGTATCGAAATAACAGATATCTTCTGCATAAAAATCAGTTGCCGGCAGCGGGTAAACAGAAACATTTGCTGATACCGTATCCGAACAATTATGATCTGAAATAGCCGTTAAAATCACTTTATAGTTTCCATCTGTATTATAATTATGAGATGTATTTATTTCTCCCGAAGTTTTTCCATCACCAAAAGTCCAGTAATATTGGAGAGCCCCTTCCAAAAGTGAGGATTTGTTAACAAAATTTATACTCTGACCCAGGCAGGCATTTGAAAATTCAAAAACCGGTACAGGATTGGGGTATACCTTCACTGGTTGGATTATTGAATCAGAGCACCCCGTAGCTGTCGTCGTAACTTTAAGCTTTACAGCATATGTTCCCTGGCCGGGAAAAACATGAGATGGATTTCTGCTTGTCTGCATTGCAGAAGAATCGTTAAAATTCCAAAGAAAAGAAATAGTACCGCCTTCAGTTGAAAAGGAGTTGTTGGTGAAATCAATAGCGGTTCCGTCACATCGGTTTTCAAAAGAAAAGTTCACCCTGGGGACCGAATTTACCCTAACCACCAGGGAAGTATCTTTATTACAACCTTTGGCAGATGTAGCCGTAAGTTTGACAGTATATGTTCCCTCTGCAGGATAAGTATACACCGGATCCATGGAATTGTTTCCGTCACCATTGCCAAAATCCCAGCTGTAACTGATAAGACTTCCTTTTTCAATGGTTGAAACATTATGGAATAAAGTAGCATGTGTCCGGCAAACAGGAGCAGCCACAAAACCAACATCCGGAAGCGGATTAACGGTAACCGAAGCATATTCGGAAGTTGTGGCAGTACATGCCCCGCTTTTTACCATCACCCTGAAAAGCATAGTTTTTTTTAATCTACTGTAATTGAGTGTGTGGTTTATATTGCTTGTATCCTGCCAGGTACTTCCAAAATCCCGTGAATACTGCCACTTTTCTATATCTCCCCTGTAGCCTGATAATACCAGTGTCCCATCGTTCGTTTCAGCACATACATCAGCCGAACCAGTGACAAAACCACCCTCAGAGGAAGGGGAAACGATTACAGCAGACGGTCCGGTAATTTTTTCCCTGCAAGCTCCACTCTGCACAACTGCCCGGTAATAATATGTCCGTAACAGATTATCATAAGAAAGTGTATCATTAGTATAATGAATGGTCGACCAGGGTTTCATACCGTTTTCTGAAGATTCCCACCTTACAATGTCACCGGTAAATCCCGAAAGAACAATTTCTCCTTGATTACTACCAGCACAAACTGTATCAGAAAAAGATAAAATGCCGGCTACTGTCGCAGGTGAAACGGGGACCACGGCAGGTGTTGATGTATCAGCCGGACAGGCCCCGCTTTTTACAATAACATGGTAGTAGTTTGTGACAGAAAGATTTCCGAATGTATAATCCTTTTGATCTGTACCCAGTGTGATCCACGAATTGCCACCATCGGCTGAATACTCCCAGTCCTTAATTTTTCCGGTGAAGCCGGTAAGACTGAGCGTACCGGAATTTGCTTCCTGACAAACTGCTTGGGCTCCGGCAATTTGGCCTCCGGCTGACAAGGGGCTTACTACAATCTTTGCTGATGAAGATGTATCCGGTGGGTTAACCCCATATTTAACAACAGCCCGAAACCAAGTTGTCTGACTCAGATCATTATACTTCAAAGAATCAAGGGTGTTGTTAATAGTTGTCCACGGTGACGAGCCGCTGGTGGAATATTCCCAGTAAAGCACATTCCCGATTTCACCACTCAGGCGCAAAACGCCATGATTAGCCTTGTAGCAAACCGTATCCACCGGCTCCATCAGAGTACCTCCAACAGATTGTGCCAGAACGAGCCTGCCCGGCCATAAAAGGCAAATCAAAGTTACAATTACAACCGATATACCATTTTTCTTATTCACTGCAATATTTATTTATTAATTATATTTTTATAATTCTAAAGGTTTTAACCTGATCTCTGACCACCATCCTAAAAATATAGGTACCTGGTTTTAGCCTGCTAAAATCATAGGATTTATACAGATATGAAGTCTTCTCAATGGTTTCGTGATACATCATCAAACCTTTTGCACTAAAGAGTGACAGGCTGACCATATTCTGCTGATTCAATTGCAATTCATAAATAAACCTGCCATCTGTTGGATTAGGATGCAGCTCTGATTTAAGGATTTCAAATTTCTCTTTTCCGGCAACTGAGTCGTTTTCTCCTATCCTGAAATATTTATTTACACCAGAGATATCAATAGGTTTTGAAAGTGTATCGCTGCAGAAATTGTTACTGACAGTTAATCTAACCCTGAAGATACCCCCATCATAGAATACATGGTTGGGTAATTCACTGATGCTGCTTACTCCGTCATCAAATTCCCATAGGTAGCTGACGGGCGCAGGATACGAAACATCAACAAACTGCACTGTATCCCCGATATGAGCATAAGAAGGAGCCAGGAACCATGCATTGATGGACAGATCGGAATACCGGACTGCCACCGAATCTTCCGACCAGCATCCGTAAGAATTGGTCACCCGTACCCGGTATAAACCTGAATCGCTTACGACAACCCTCTTTTGATCGGACACGAAATTGTTTACACCAGACCATTGGTAAGTAACTCCCTGATCGCCTGCATCCAGCAAGGCCTGCTGGTTTTTGCACAAATACAGATCATCGCCCAAATCCACATCAGGATGAGAATAAACAGTAACGTGAATGGCATCAGCGGCCGAACAGTTGTAATCATTTATTACCTTAACTTCGTAAGTTCCTGAAGTCGTAACTGTAATGGTTTCTGAGGATTCACCCGTATTCCACAACCAGGAAGATCCGGCATTTTGTGCATCCAGCAGCAGTTGTTCACCATTGCAAAGGGCAGTATCATTACCCAGAGACACACCCGGAAAAGGATTCACTTTGACATGAACACTATCAGTTACCGAACAATTTTGTCCACTCGTGATTTGCACACGATAAGTCCCGGAATGATCCACGGTAACTGACCGTGTAACCGCCCCGTTATTCCACAACCAGGAAGCCCCCGGATTTCCTGCATCCAGTGTGGTTGAACCACATACGGTAAGATCGCGGTTAAAAGGAAGTACCGGTAATGGATTAAAGCTAACTGTAACTTCATCATTTCCCCGGCAGCCATTAATATCACTGGCAGCCACGGAATAGATCCCAGATGAAATCACCTTTATGATTCGCCCTGTATCGCCAGTAGACCATGTATATTTATACGGGTGATTTCCTGCATCAATACTAACAACTGAGCCTTCACAGGCCGTTCGACCGGCTCCCAGATCCATAACCGGAGAAGTATGTATAGTTACCAGTACATTGCCACTCCCCGAACAGCCCTGGTTTTGAACGACAACAGCATATTCTCCGGTTTCTGTTACCCTGATTTTCCTGGTGTTTTCACCATTATTCCAAAGGTAAGTACCACCCGGATAACCGGCATCCAATATTACTGAATCACAGGCATCAATAGCCGTTCCCCCTAGGTTGACCTGAACTGGTTTATTCAGATTAACAGCAACATCATCTCTCGCTTTGCAACCACTGGCAGAAGTAACCTCAACCGAATAGGTCCCGCTTTGTATCACCTCTAGTGTCTGAGACACGGCATTGGTCGACCATTTATAAGAAACACCCTCATCTCCTGCATCCAGCAGATAAGAGTTGCCGCAATGAAAAATTGAATCTCCCAGTTCAACCACCGGTAAAGGATTAACAACGGCCTGACCCGTAGCTGTATCAGAACAACCATGAGCTGTGACAGCTATCAGGGTGACTTTATAAGTACCTTCGTGAGGATAAGTTATAACCGGATTTACGGCCTCAGCAGAGTTGCCATCGCCAGGATCCCACCTGAAAGAAAGTGAACCATCATCCGGATAAGATGCGTTCAGCAACCGGGAAGAATTATCCTTGCAGACTGGTTTGACTGTGAAAGAGGCCACAGGCTTTGAATAAACCTGTATATTTTTTTCGACAGCACTTTTGCAACCATGCAATGAAGTAGTAACCAGATTAACTCTATAACTGCCGGAAGCACCATAAATCCTGCCCACATTCTTAGTAACGGCCATTGTGCCATCACCGGTTTTCCAAACGAAGCTCAATGAATCAGCCGATGATACAGTACTTTTATTGATAAGCTTCACCGTGTCACCCAGACAGGCATTCTGAAAAGTAAAATCACTTACCGGCACCGGATATATTGTTACCGGTTTACGGATTGTATCGGTGCAACCGTGGCTGGTAGCAGCCACCAGCGTAACCTGATATGTACCTGCGCTCTTATACTGTATGATCGGGTTAGCTGCAGTGGATATCATGCCGTTGCCGAAATCCCAGGAATAAGTCATACTTCCTGATCCGCCCATTGAAGCATTATGAAATACCGATAAATTACCCACACAGACATTGGCATCTCCGGTAGTAAAATCGGCCTGTCCCGGTCCAAATATAATGACAGGTTTCTTCAATGAATCACGACAGCCAAAATTGTTGGCAACCGTGAGGGTGATTATATATTTTCCCGAATCAGGATATTCATACACGGGAGCTGTCAGGGAAGAAGTGTCTCCATTCCCAAAATCCCAGTAATTATCCGTAATCACACCAGATGAATTATTAGTAAAAATAACCGGGCTGGTCTGGCAGGCGTCGCCAAGATCAAAATATACCTTTGGGAGGGGATTGACCATAACCTGCCTCACCATTTTATGTGAACAACCTGCAGAGGAGATGGCGGCCAGGGAAACAGGATAGCTACCGGCTGCCTCGTATTTTTTTGATATTGCAGATCCGGTACCTGTTGTTCCGTCACCAAATTCCCACTGATAATGCAGGGGTGATCCGGAAGAATCCACAGAACTTACACTAATAAACCGGAAACTGTCGCTTTTGCAGTTATAATAGAGCCCGTTTTCTGTATAAAAGTCAGGATGCGGAAGTGAATCCACCACAGCAAAAACAGAATCTACCGTGAAACATCCTGCCGGATCGGTAACCATCACCGAGTATGTACCACCGGAAGCGATGGTAATTTTTTGTTTTGTTGCTCCTGTATTCCATTGGAATTTATAGCCTGTATTGCCGGCATTCAGTATAATGCTTCGTCCATCACAAAAATGAATGGTATCGGCCCCCAGATTAACGACTGGCGGATTATCACAAATCTCATCACTGATGGTGATCCGGGTAGGCTTATTAACAGGGATGGTTTCCCCGTTGGTGGATACAAAATTACCGGCAGTATCCACTTTACCGTATTTATTTGTATAATAGTATCCGTTGGTATAGGAAGTCCATAACCTGAAATCTTTTTCACTACTGTTAATACCTTCAAAATCAGCGCTATCAAGATAATAAATGGTTACTTCCTCATCGATGGGATTTTCAGGATACAAGTTATAATATTTGCTAATACTACCATCGGTAACAGTGGGTTCAGATGTTTGCCCGCGTTCCATCCTGATATTACCGCCCAGCTTGTTGCCCAGTTGAATACCTGTACCCAGTCCGTTCAAGTCAATGAATGTATTCAGCGGCATCACGGTCCATATATAACCTGAGTCACCGACTACCCGTGAGGAATCTTTTTCAGCATCAAGTACACCATTAAGATTCAGTGCCGAGTGATCCAGATACAGGTTATTCCCGTTCAGATCGATATTTCCTTTTCTGAATACCACACTGTCAGACATAAGAATGCTGATACCCAGCCAAACCAAAGAATCTTCTTTGTCAATAATAAGCTTATGAAAACGCACAGGATGAATCCCTTCAACCCGTTGAATACTGTCCCCGTTGAAATATACCGAGCCCGCTTCGTCTGCACTGAATAATTCACTGGCATGATGATTCACAATATTCCCTTTTATGACGATATTACCGGAATTGAACAGGGTAGTGTCCTCATTGATCAGCGTCCCATTGATAAAAAAAGGTACTCCGTTCATCAGTTTGACGCGGGCACCGGAAACTGAAAGTGTATCCTGTGCCTGCACAGACAATAAAAAACCGGTGGAAAGAAGGGTTGCCATCAAAAATTTCCCAGCCTGCCGTAGAATATTAATCACATATACCATAGTGAGTCTGTTATAACTTCATGATAAATGCCAGCACATAATAAGGTGGCCGGTTCCCATGGGCCTGGTCGCCACCAGTATTATCAATGTTTAATGCATGAGTATGTGCTCCGGCAGGAACTGTATAACCCCAACCATCATAATAGCAGCTAGCGCAGGTTCCGCTTGAAGCCTGAATCATGTCAGGTGTATCAGTTTGAGCATCTCCACCACTACCGTTATCAACACGAATAATGTGTTTATGCGAGCCAGCACTATTCGTTGATCCAGTATGTGTGTGAGAGGGCATCTGATCGACACTTAACTGAACATAATCAAAACCATTTGAATCGTTAAGAGAAAATGTACTTGTGGTAGTGCTCAGGGATGATGAACCATCACTTTTCAAAGTAATTTCTTTTCTTGCTCCTGAAGCCATAATAAACCTGCCACTTAAATTCGGAGTATCGTTATTGCCATCACATAAAGCCCAGCCATCCGGAGGTACTGTACCGTTCCACATGATGATAGCTCCATGCGGCAAAAGATCATAGCCTCCTTCTTTTATTTTTCCCTGAACATTGATGTTACCATCCACTTCAACCTTTTCCACATCACCCGCATCAGGCGGCGCCCCAACTTTTAACTGACCCTTTATATAAGCGCCTGAAACAGGTGCAGTAACATTATCACCTACTGCTAAATTTCCATTTACCGCAAGCTTGCTAATAGGGGTTTCGGTTCCTATACCTACGTTAGAGTTGCTGTTTACTTTGGCCGCCACATCCTGTTTGGCCCCGGCAAGATCATTGAAATCAATTTTCTGACCCCACGCCGGTAGTGAAATCCAGTCAGTTCCATTGTAATAGCAGAAAATACCCAGATCAGTACAATAAGCCAGCAACCCTTCTGCAGGACTGACAATGCTCTTAATCTCAGAGGATGTCAACCGTGGTACCAGCAGCCCCTTACGGTTGGATTTCAAATCCAGCACTGCAGTCGAATCAGGATCAGTAGTGTTGATGCCTACCTGTGCCCGGATAATGCTATTGGACATTTGACCCAATAGGAGAGTGATAATAACTAAAAGCGTAAATCTCTTTTTCATGGTATGGTAATTTTTTGAATTGCTGATTTTACAATCGTATTATTGTCATCAAAAGCTCTTATCTGGTAATAATAATTGCCACCGGATTCAATGGCTTTGTCAGAGAATTCATTGTCAGGGATCAATCCGCTGAGCGGTTTGAAGTTTTCAGCTTCAGAAGATTTTCGATAGACAATAAAACCTTTCACCGACTTGTTGGAACGGATCTCCCATTTAAGTTGCACCTGATTTCCTCTCTTTCTATAACGCAGGGAGATATTTTTGAATTCCAGTTGAAGAACAAGGTGTTCAGTCAGTACTGCCGAATATTTATCCGAACGAATCGATTCATTTCCGGCACTGTCAACCGCTACAATGTAATATTCATATGGCACTCCTGATGCAGCTGAACGATCGGTAAAAAGGTTAATTCCGCTGATCAGGTTGATATTCAGTTTCAATTGGTTTTTATCATCTTCCATACGATAAACATTATAACCAGCTATATCCGGATCGGTAACAGGTATCCAGCTAACAACCAGATTGTTATCATCTCTTACAACGGACTGAATAACTGGTTTCTGCGGCGGCACAATATCGGGCATGCGGGTGATGGCAAAATCCGAATAACCGCTTCTGTTGTAGGCCGAATCAATGGCAACCACCCTGTAAAGGAATTTATTTTTCGCAACCTCCGGTAAATGGTCGGTAAAATGATTTATGGAAATGGGTTCTGCATTCAACAGGATGTATGATTTTTTGTCGGAATCAATGGTACGGTATATCAGGTATCCCTTCAGATCAGGTTCGGTATTCGGATGCCAGTTCAGTTTTACTTTACCTGAATCCGGCACAGCCGTCAGCATTATTGGAGTGGCAGGGGGAAAGATATCATTGACCTCAGCAGAATAAACCTGCGAATAAGATTCATTTCCGCTCTTATCAACAGCAGATACTTTGTAATTATAGATCCCGGTATAGATAATGCTGTCGGTAAATGTCTGAAATCCACTGTTTATAATCTGTTTGTTAAGTTGCCGGAAAGTCGTATCCGTATTTTCTGAACGATATACATTGTAACCGGCCAGATCGGAAACATTTTCGTTCTCCCAGTAAAGTCTTATATTTCTGCCTGTTACCTGTGTAATCACCTTGTCGGGTGCTGGTGGTGGGGTAATATCCCTGATGGTAATTTTTACTGCCGGACTGAGTTTACTTTCCCTGCCAAAATAATCGATACCTGTGATCTGGTAGGTATAGGTATTTCCCACAATCAATCCTTTATCGGTATAAAAATGTTCCGGATAATCGCCCGTTTCATTTGTTGAGACAATAATGGGCACAGAAGACAACTTTTGTTTGTTGCCGTTTTCGTCAAGCCGGTAAAGGTAAACACCCATGAACTCATCCTGTCCGGGTTCCCACCTGAAAGCTGCCGAATAAAGGTCCTGCACCACTGTGAAATTATCAGGTGCCCCGGCCGGAACATATTTACCGGCAACTATCCAGGGTGAAATACCTGCATCTGCTTCATTCCCATTCTTTGTAAAAGTAATTTTGTATCTGTATTCCTTTCCGGTCGAAACAGCATCATCGACAAACCGCATCCCCAAGAAATCAGCAAATTCCGGGAATTCAACTGATTTAAGCATTATCACAAATTTAGTTATGCCATCTAGGTCGGCAGGTGAAGATTGAAGTATTTTATTCTCAAGAATATTAAATAACGCTTCTTTGTTTTTCAACTGTTGCGGGATTTCCTTTTCCCGCTCTACCGGCTGTTGATTGATCTTTATCCAGGACGACTGTCCTTTTTCCTGCCTGTAAATATTCACAGGAGAATCAGTATAAATGGTCTCTGCATACCATTTGATGATGATATCCGACTGCTGATTACTGGTCACCAGCACTTTTGCATCCTGAGCAGAAGAAATATTACTGACCAGCAGCAAGGCAATTAGCGTATATAGTATATTTTTAGTCATTTATTACAATTTATAATGTGTTGACAAATCGAAATCGCAGGTTATGATGCTCAGAAATTTGGCATGGCCGGAAACTTTCCCGCTGATCTCTCTTTCAGCATTTCTGTATTTAAGGTCTCCATTCAGTCCAACATTAGCCACATTGAAATCACCAAATGAGCATACAGTTCCTCCGGTTGTTACGTCCAGACTTGCATTGAAAGCCACATGAAAAGAAGCTTCATTAATGGTAATATCCGGCCGGTAGCTGATTGCCGCAAAAATATCAGCCCGCATGGAGGCTTCAGCCTTAATTCCAAGATCACATACATCGGAACTGATGCTGCCTTTGAATCCATATCGCATATAAGCACCCAGTCCAACGTTAAACACGTTTGGATCGAGCGAAAAATAACCCGTAAGACGCACAGGCCCCTGCGCACAAAGGGGTTGCACCACTACCGGTTTCTCTTTAGAGGCCAGGTTCACATGGAAGGTCTTGTCGCTGATATCAATATGCAGTTTGCCATGTGCACAAATAGCGGGGTTCCTTGACTGACCAAAAAAATCTCCAATGAACTGGCTTTTGGAAGGATTATAGGTCATACAACCCAATCCTTCGACCACTGGTGCATTGCCAGGGTAATTACCCCAGTTTGAGGTTACCTGCAAGCCAATGTTTCTCAGGCTGCCTGAAGAGGTAAATGTAATTTCCATGGTACCGGTACCCTCTACTACTTCTCCTTTTTTGGCAAAATCCTGGTAATCGACCAGCATGTAATTTCCGTAGGAAACATCTGGATCAAAGGCATAATCCACATCAATCTCGCCCGGTTTAAAAGATATTTCGGGCAGGTTGATATCAATATCCGGCAGATGCAGGTCCAGATCGGGCAGGTCAGGCAGGTGCAATCGCCAGTCGGGCCATTCAAGCTTTGGCAATTGCGGGATCTTAAGATAAATTTTTCCCCAGTTGATATGCGGGAAAATCATCAGAATGCGACACAGATTTTCATCCGGAAAAATGTCGCGGATTTCCGGCCAGGTGATGGTTGGATGCTCCACCCTTATACCGCTCCAGTCCTTATCATACATAACCGCTTCGAGATCGCTGTAATCAGGAGGCGGTAAGGCATCCAGCACGCGATTAAAAAGGTATCCGGACAGATCGCAGAGATTTGGTACCGAAGGCCACTGAAAACCGGGCATCTGGCAAAGAATATCGCCCCACTGAATCCCCTGTTTATTGTCTTCCATTACTTTCTGACACCAGTCATATCCCGGAAAAACTTTAGCGAGTTGTGCATAGGTAAAATCGTGGTATTTCTCTTTTACATTATCGTCATATCCCTGTTCAATACGTGCACGCGCGTCTGCAGCAATCATCTGATTGAGGAATTTTGAATCGGAGGGTCCTTTTTCTGTGAGATAATGCTGGATCTGATCAAAATCAGGTTCAGGAAATTTCTCAAGTACCGCTTCAAAAGCCTGTTTATTTAACCCGCACAGCAGCTTTTTAACCTGCTCGACATTAAGGCTGTTCAGAATGGAGCAGATATCCGCATCCGGTAAATCCGGGATCTCCAGATTCAGGTTGTATTCTTTCAGTCCGGGCTCATCAATCTGGTCAAAATCCATGTTACAGTCTACCCCAACTGCTGTCTGAGGCCGCATATGATGGTATATCCGACCGGTAATACCTGTAATTTCAAGGGGTCCAACCTTCAAGCCTGTTTTGGTCATCGCCACTTTCTTCATTTTCTTCCGGGTACCGGCCGGAACCTGTGCTTCATCAGGATCCTGACCAGAGGTGCCGACACCAATCTCGGCAAACCAATAAGAGGTCCCCTCCTTTTTCCCAAGCAAAAACTGCACTTTGGCTTTGTATTCTGCTGGTTGTTTAATTGTTCCATCCATCAGCCCGTAAAAAGCTGTTCCCCACACAGGATGATTGTTCACAGCAACCAATCCGCCTTCGAACTGAATAACCGGTGTATTAATCCTTATGTAGGGCAGGTTTGCAAAGATCTCCTTTGGGGAGGCAAAATCATGGTCAAGCAGGATATAGTTGTATACCCAGCCTGTAGCACCCATATCATAACGGGAAGAAATACCTTCAACCGGCTGGAAAGAGGCAAGACTTACCCGTGGCGGTGAATCGTTCCTACCCGAAATGTCTTCTGACAGATTAATCAATCCACTTACACCAATCAGGTAATTACTCCCGGATTTGCCAGCCATAACCGTGTCGATAGTGAGATCATAAGTGTTATAATATTTGCCTGAAATCTGGTGGACCAGCGCCTTTTTACCGTCAGGAACACCAAAACCGAATTTCTCATTACCCCAGACACATAACCCTGAAATATTCTCCGCAAAAGCCTGAATTCCCGGCCAGTCGAGATCAGTCACCAGTTCCAGCCTTTCATGGTCTTTAAACACAGCCTTTTTAATCGTGACTGATACCTTCAGATTTTCTTTGTCTGCATTGAAAACTACTTTTTCGCCTTCCAGCAACTTACCAATATTACTAAGACCAATTCCTTCAGAATTGAAGGGGATTGTATATTGCAGTCCCTCAGTTCCTTTAAGCACGGGTATTTTCATGGTACATCCGAAATAAGTATCTTCCACTTCATTCTGTTCTATATTCAGTGTCAGCTTATTTATCTCTGTGGGAAAGGTGTTATAGACTCCATTATTAAACTCATTCAGCGGTAAATCGGTTTTTAGGGTTATCCCCCGTGAATTAACAAAACACTGATCCAGCCCGGAAACCGACAGGGTAATCTCTGGATGCAACTCATAATTCAAGCTAAGCTGACCGTCCTTGGCAATATTTTTTTTCAGATCAACAACAAAATGAGGAATAAATATTCCTTTCCAGGCCGGATCGTTGCTTACTTTATCAGGAGTTCTATTTTCCGAAAAATCAACCACATATTCCAACGGCTTTAGCTGAATACCGCTGTTAGATATGAGTTCAATATTTTCAGGTATCCTGACATTCTGCTGGGAAAAATAAAAAAGATTATCTGCATTCCGGAAAGGCAGCGACATCCTTTGCTTTTCGCTGTTCCTGATCCTGTCCGGCAACATAATATTTCCAAATAACCTGAGCTGGTATTTATTATCAGAAATCAGGAAATTTGAAAGACTATCGAATAAAAGGCGATAGCCAGCCGGATCAATCAAATCAAACTTATTTTTACTGCCAAGTGAAATGCTTCCCAGTAGTTTATACGTATCGAAATTAATCCATTGAGATTCCGTAACCACTTGTTCGAGTGCTGGTGAGGCAGTAGCAAGAGGAAAGTTCCATTTCACTGATCCTTTAATAGCCAGTTCAGACTTGTTAAGACGTATCGCCGAAGCAAAAAAGGAAGCATTCCCGTTATCAGGCAGTTCAGGGGTGAGTTCGACCGGTGTAAATCCGGACAGGTCTGCATACAGGTTTCCCCTCCTCAATACATACTCCCCTCCTGCATTCTCTATCTGCAAGCTGTCAAATCTAAACTCCACCTGTTTCCCTGATTCAGAAATTGCTGTTGTACCTTTTCCCGAAAGGCTGTTCAGGTTCTTATTAAAAGTTTTGGTTACCTGCACCTTATGATTGCCGGCCCAGAACCACTCAATCAGGGGCGGTCCGGTAAATGTATACACCATACTTTTTGCCACTGCCTGGCTACCCGTAAAAGCTGTGACCTGCCAGGCATAATTCTGCAGGGTTTCCAGCTTCTGATCAAGCATTACATCACCTCCATAACGAGCTGGCAATTGCCCGGTTGTTGTTTCATACCAGGCCGGATTACTCAATATTGCAGAGGAGGAATCCTGCCCTTCATTAATTTTTACGATCTTCAGATGATAACTGACCTGTTGCCCCGTTTTTGCGTTATCCGGTCCCTGCCACTGAAAACGCCTGAACTCATTTTTTGTGAAACTTTTGCCACTAAAAGGAGAGATCACCGCGATATTCCCTCCGCCCGGATATCCATAATAAAACCACCGCGCCTGACTGTATCCGTTATTCTTAAAATTATCTTTGCCGACAGCATCCCGTGCCTGCACCCTGTAAACATACTTTTGTCCGGGTTCAAGCGCGGTTTGCGCCGTCCCATACACCAGGGATGTTTGTGGCACATAACTTGATTGCCATATCTTTTCTACCACCCGGTTATCAATTGCATTTTCAGGATTCACATCCGGATCAAGGATTTTATACAAACTCAGCTGGTATTCCACACTTCCGGGATTGGATGCCGGAGTAGTCAGTTGCCATTGAAAGGGAATATTTACAGGCCCTGAGAGTCCAATCACCTGACCGTTTGAAGGAGCCTGTATCATTGGTACATCATTTAACTGCAACATGGCTCCCGCACATGATTTACCCGACAATAAACGGTTTGAATTATAATCATATACCTCAACACAAAAGGTATAGTATCCTTCAGGAAGTTTGCCGTTTTTCTGTAAATCGGCCATGGATATCCCTGAAACATTGATATTGTTGTAATTCAGAAAGGGTGCAAGATCACTTCCGGATAACCGCAGGGGAGAGCCGGGAATAAGGGTGACCGGAACAGCCGGACGAAAGTTCTCTTTGGTGGAAATGCTAATCTGACTGCTTTCGATAGTGATTCTGAGTCTTACATTCCATGATGTTTCATTCATATCATTAAAAACAAGGGTGGCCACAAGTTTATCGGACCATGTGGAAATATAATCATCCAGAAAAGAGGAATAAGGCGGTGTTAACAGGGTATTTACCGTAACCGGGGAGGCTACCTGAGCTTTTACAGACAGTGTGCTGAGGATGATAAAGAGTAAACCCTGAAAAATTTTGTTTTTCATATTTCCATCGTTAAAGGATAAAATTATAGGCCAGATTTCCCTGAAACTGATTTACTTTGCCGGCAACCGAAGATTTATCGAGGTAAATAATACCCATTCTGAAGGAATGATGGCTGCTGATTTGCCAGTTGCATGTAACCCTGTTATTGATCAGAAAGGATTGATCGGAACCAGTAGAAGTATTTAGAAAGCTTGTATTAATCGTCAGGCCCACCTTCTTTTTAAACAGTGATTTTGTTACCCCAAGCGTAGGACCCAAAGAGGAGGTCTGCAATTCTTCTGCTGTAAATACCGAAAAATTGACTGAGACATATATGGAAACATCACCAGGGACAATCCCCAGCCGGTACATCAGATTGGTATTCAGAAAAGAGTTAGAAACATCTGTCACCTGCGTTCCCGACTGATTCAACGTATTTCCCTTCTGGTAAGTTGTAACAAGGGTAATTCCCTGTTTGCTGTTTTCCTTTTCAAAATGATAGTTAGATGACAGTGTTAAATTAGTAGTAGCCTGGGTATATTTTATCGAATCAATTAACAGGATTTGCGTGGGCAATGCACTGCTGTTGAAATTGGAAAAAGATCCGGTAAAATTAAGCTTCTTACCGGCAAGCCAGGTACAGTTGAAAGAGGAAATCAACCGGCGGCTGGTTGTAAGCAGACTGTTATCAAGATTGTTATGCTGGAAACCAAAATTTCCGGAAATTGATATTTTATTTTTCAAAAAAGATCCGCCAAAATCAGCCGTTACTTCTTCAATATCATTATTGATAAAGGAGGTTCCGAGTGACTGATACTGGGGATCGACCCTGTTATAGCTTAAACCAATACTGGCCGGACCGAAAACATAATCGAGTGCTGCCTGAACTGAATTATTAAACTGTGAAGAAGTTCGCGGAGTAAAAAGAAACCCCAGGTTATTGGCATAGGTATAACTTTCCTGAATCACCCGGGGCTGCCTTGTATCAGTAGTAAAAGCACTTAGCGAATAATCGACCTTCAGATGCAGCTTATTGGTAATGCTGTTACGGGTGCGGAAACCTATCACAAAATTTTCGGCAGGTTTAACATTGATACTGTCCGGAATCGTAATCGAATTTTTATCATCCTGGCCTTTGAACAGTATAATATCGGCAAACTGCCCCTTTTTCCCGAGTGTAAGCATGGTTCCATAGCCGCGTCGTTCAAATACCGGCAAATTATTCAATGCATCCGGATCAAAGGCCGAAACCGTTTTGTATTGCTTTGCTGCGGCAAATTGTCCGTAAAAAGATTTTATTTTAAACATTGTATGGACGGGGGCATACTCAATCCCGCCTCCCAGAAAAGTAATACCAGACAGGGTATAGCGCGAAAATTCCATATTCCGGTAACCCAAATGAAGGGTAACAGATCTGTACTGCGGACTGATACCGAATCGTTTAAAAGCATCGGTATTGGCGTCAAGTGAACGGTTATCCTTCGACAGAAAGAAAGAAACCGGAGCATTCACTACTCCATAAAAGTTAAGATTAAAATTGCCATTCAGCACCCATACAAAAGGATCCCGGATCATATTCTTTTCGCTGCCAGAGTAAATGGTTGAACTGGCACTGCATCCTCCTGTTACCTGAATCGGATCATTATCTTTTATCTGTTCAATATTCTGTCCCCTTACGGAAAAGAAAAACATTAAAAAGAAAGGCAATAATCGGTATTTCTTCAAAAAAAGCTGCACAAATTTTTATAGTATTTTTTCCAAAAGGGAATGTGATCCATTTTACAGCATCCGGAATTCTGCCTGCAAACCTGACGCAAAAGATTAATTCTCTCAGGCTACACTAAGATTTCCCATTCCGTAAATGTATTATTCCGGGAGCGGAAAGTTTTTGTCAAATGACAAAAATTTACAGTTCGTTTTTTATTTTGCTGAGGGTAAACTGTGAAATACCGAGATAACTTGCAATCATATTTTGGGGTACATGCAAGACAATATCTCCGGCTTCGGCAAGAAAATCCTTATATAACTGTCTGGCGCTCATTGTCTGAAGTGATTGTGCTCTTTTTGATGTTTCCAGATAATGTTTTTCTGCAATGATCCGGCCAAGCTTTTCAAAATTGTGAAACTTGCTGTACAGTTGTAACAGATCATTTTTTTCAAGATACATAATCTCGCAGGAAGTGATTGCTTCTACTGTATGTACACTGGGAATATTTTCGGCAAATGAAGTTTGAAGCGTTACTATATCATGATTGGGTACAAAATAGAAATAGGAGGTAATTATATTGCCCTGCTCATCAGCATTAAAAGCCCTTAGAATACCTTCTTTTAAGAAGCCAGCCTTATCAGCAACAGCTCCAGCTTTAAGAAATACTTCCCTGGGACTGAGTTTTACAGTTTTTGCATATTTGTAAAAAGCTTTCCATTCCTCCTCATTCAATGGTGCATACCTGCCAATAGTTTTCCTCACCCATTCATTCATGATAATTTTTTCAGGATTGAGATTTTCAACTTGCTATTTAGCAAATATGCAGCAGATTTAAAAGTCTGTCCATCAAAAAAACCGAAAGTAAGGTGATATATTTCTTTTGTCAGGAATCCGAAAAGATTCATCAGAGGGTAATCACAAAAACAATCAGGGAGGCAATCAGCAAAATAAGCAGTATCTCATACAAATTAAGTAACTTGATCCTTCTGTTTATATCTTTTTCTTCTTTCACACTTAATAAGTTTTTTGCGTTCAACTCCCGTTCTGTTTGATTTTATTCCCACTCAGTATAGCATCAATTTGAAAGCATTTATGGGAGAAACAATCGATTTCAAAGATATCAGTAATTTCTAAAACATATGTTATTAAAATGTTAGAAAATGGTGAAAAAAATAACAGATTGGTGTATGAAATGTTTTTTGTTTATGCATAGAATGTAAATTGACATATCCGGAGAAGAAAATTACAGTTAAACCCAATGAGCTGGTTGGAACAATTATTTACCTTTATGTTTATCCGCGAAGCGGGAGGGCAGCATATTATATTCCTGCTTGAAATACCTTGAAAAATAACGGGGATTGTTAAATCCTACCTTGTAGGCTATTTCTGAAATTGTGAGCTGACTGTCCCTGAGTAACTGGGCAGCCCTCTTCATTCTGATTGAACGGATAAATTCAATAGGAGTTTTACCTGTCAGAGCTGTAAGTTTCTTATATAAATGCACACGGCTCATTCCTATTTCGGTGCTGAGTTCCACTACCGAAAAATCCGGGTTATCCATATTTTTTTCAACTATTTGCAGTGCTTTCTGAAGTAATTTATCATCTGCTGAATGAAGATTCATACTTGAAGGTGTTATCTCAATTTTTCCCGGCGATGCCTGCCTGATCATTTTACGCTGTTCAAGCAGATTTCTAATTTTTGATTCCAGTATTTCAAAGCTGAATGGCTTTGGTATATAAGCATCAGCTCCGGCTTCAAGGCTGTCAAGTTCATCATTCCGGGTAGTACGGGCGGTAAGCAATATTACAGGTAAGTGCATGAGCCGGTTATCTTTCTTTATTTTCCTGATCAGTTGCAAACCGTCCAAAACCGGCATCATCAAATCCGTTACCACAAGATCCGGATCAGTTTCAATCATCCTCTCCCACCCCTCTTTACCATTGGAAGCTTCCATTATTCTGTATGCATACTTCAGGTTGTCTTTCAAATAAAATCTGAAATCTTCATTATCTTCTATAATTAGCAGAAGCGGTTTTTCACCCTGCAGGTCAAATTCTCCTGACTGGGCATTTATTTCCCTTTCAGATGAGACAGTCACCAGGTTTTTCGGGCTCCCCTTTGTTGCAGATACCGCTGCATCAGCAGCTTCAGCTGACATTCTGATAATAAAGATACTGCCCTTACCCGGTTCACTCTGTACTGAAATTGTTCCCCCGTGCAACTGTACATACTCCCTGACAAGTGACAGACCTATTCCGCTGCCCTGATTCAGTATAGTCCCTGGCATTTCCTGCTGGAAAAACCTTTCAAATACTTTTTCCTGTTTGCCCGCAGGGATACCTATCCCCGTGTCAGCAACCCGTATTTCAACCTGTTTCTCTGTCCGGGTATTTTTATCTAAATTGATTGACAGCTCAACTGAACCGTTTGCCGGGGTAAACTTGAAAGCATTGGACAAGAGATTGAAAATTATCTTTTCCATCTTATCAGGATCAAAAAACATGTTCAGTTCCTCTGCCTCAGTATTAACTGTAAAATTGATATTCTTGTCTTCGGCCAGGTCAGTAAAAGAAGCAGCTACCTGCTGAACAAACTGAACCAGGTCACCAAATTCAGGTTCCAGTGTAATCCCCTGTACTTCAATTTTCCTGAAATCAAGCAACTGGTTGACCAGGTTTAGTAAGCGCCTGGCATTCCGGTACATTATCTGAAACTGCTTGGATTTTTCCGGATCACGCGTTTCCTTTACAAACTTTTCTAAAGGACTAATAATGAGACTTAAAGGAGTGCGGATCTCATGACTCACATTGGTGAAAAATTTAATCTTCAGCATATCCAGCTCATGTCTGCGCGCCGATTCAAGCCGCTCCTGCTCTGTCTGGAACCGCAGATTCGTGCGTTTCACGATCATGTACCGAAGAAAATACAATCCGGCAAACACAAATAGAACATATGCAGCAATTGCCCACCTGGTTCTCCAGAAAGGTGGCAGAATAGTTATGTGTAAGGTAGCTCCTTCCTCATTCCAGAAACCATCATTGTTGGATGCTTTTACCCGGAAAATATAATTGCCCGGGTCCAGGTTGGTGTAAGTGGCTTTCCTGTGAAGGCTGTTGGCTGAAAGCCAACTGTCGTTAAAATTAACCAATTGATACTTATAGCTGTTTTTTTCAGGATGGAAATAACTCAATGCAGCAAATTCAACAGAAAACATATTTTCTGAATACTTTAGTGTAATATACTGAGTCTGGGATATGGCCTGATTTAAAATGACACGTCCGTTAATTTTCTCCCCTACGTTCACATCCTGGTTGATGAGCTGAAACCCGGTGAAAACTACTTCAGGAATCCGATGATTGACTTTTATGGCGGAAGGATCAAAATAATTGAAGCCATTTGCACCTCCAAATAATAATTTTCCGTTTGAAGTTCTCAATGCAGCACCCAGGTTAAAGGCCCGTCCCTGCAATCCGTCAG
Source organism: uncultured Bacteroidales bacterium (assembly GCA_963783315.1). GTDB lineage: Bacteria > Bacteroidota > Bacteroidia > Bacteroidales > DASQZP01 > DASQZP01. The sequence continues at coordinate 93,021 of CAWAMZ010000031.1, read as the reverse complement.
TCTGATCGAAATTGCGAAATTCCACACTATCGATATTCCTGTTTGTAGTAAGAATAAATGACATCTTTGATAACCCGTCAAGTGTACCAATCCAGAGATTTCCACCGGTATCTTCAACAATTGACATCACGCCATTGTCGGCAAGTCCGTCCGTTTCGCGGTATGTAGTAAATTTTTTTGCTTCGGGATCATAACAATTCAGACCTTCCTGTGTTCCTATCCAGATAAGGCCCCTGCTGTCAGCCAGCAATGCAGAGATATTATCGTTACTTAATCCTGAAGAGTCAATTGTACTCGTCCCAAAATGGATGAATCGGCCGGAATTTTTCATTAACACATCTACACCGTTATCAGCACCAATCCATATATTACCCTGATTATCTGCATCCAGTGCAAGAAGAAAATCCGACTGAACCGAATTTACATCATCTTTCCGGTAATGATTGAAGGTTAATTCCCCCGGCTTTAGCAAATCCAGCCCTCCCCCGAGGGTAGCGATCCATATGTTATGCTGTGCATCTTCGCATATATCCCATACCCGGTTATCCGAAAGTGATCCCGGATCATCAGGATCGGCATAAAAATGCCGGAATACTTTGCCGTCATACATATTTAGGCCTCCATAATAGGTGCCAATCCACAGCCTGTTTTTATGATCAACGAGCAAAGAAACAATTACATCATTACTGAGGCTGCCGGGATCATCTGTATGACGAAAATGCCGGAAATTATCTGTAGCCGGATCAAACAACTGCAATCCGCCACCGTTGGTTCCAATCCAGAACTTTCCATTGTGATCTTCAGCAAAACAGTTGACATCATTATATCCCAGACTTTGTTTACTTGAAGGAATATGCTGATAGGTATGAAATTTAATGATGTCTTCATGATAATAATTGATTCCCTGTTTATAAGTTCCTGCCCAGATTATGCCGTTATTATCCTTGTAAAGTGACATGATAACGTTCTGCGTCAAACTGTTTGGATCATCGGGATTATTTAGCAGATAATGAACAGAAAAATCCTTTTTATCCAGGACATTGATACCTCCGTGATCTGTTCCGATCCAGATGAGCCCGTGGTTGTCCTGCACCACATCCCGGACAATGTTGGTATTTAAGCGGCCAGAGTCGGATTCAGTACTAAAATGGTGCAAAATTTTATGATCCCGTTCAAAATAATATAATCCCATTGCATTGTTTGTAATACTGATCCAGATGTCGCCGTCCCGGTCAGCATAGAGTAATGACTGCATAACCTGTACAGGATACTGATAGTGCAATTTAAAATTTTTGTCTCAAAATTTGATTGGTATCAGGATTCAGCTCTATCAGAAGGCCGTTTTGTGTAACCAGCCATATATTTCCATTCGGATCCAGCGTAAGATCCGAAATAACAGCTTGTCCGTCAAATACTTCATCAGATGGAATAAAATTAATACTCAGGGAAGTATCACGATCAGTAAGGTATTTGAATAACCTGCCATCATCACTGTATATCCACAAATTACCATTCCTGTCGGTTTTCATACCGCTTATTGTCACATCAGGAAGCGAATATTCGCGAAGAATATCTGAAACATCATGGATAAAGCTTTCGGTTTCAGGATTATAAATATTAAGTCCTGCTCGTGTTCCCACCCAGAGACGTTGCTTATTATCTTCAAAAACAGAAGAGATATAATTATCGTTTAACGATTGACTATTGTGTTGCTCATGTTTAAAATTCCTGAAAGAATATCCATCAAACCTGTTCAACCCGGAGACTGTGCCAAACCACACAAAGCCCCTGCTGTCTTTCAGGATACAGCTCACCTGGTTATTGGACAACCCATCAGTAGTACTCAGATGTGAGAAACGGTATTGCACCTCTTGGCCAGCCAGAGACTGGAGCAATACAATACCGATAATACCCAGGAAAATCTTTTTTAAGCTATATTTCACTGTTAAAAAGCTTTGTCTCTTCTACCCGGACAGTATGTATCCGGGATACTAATATATTTTCAAATATAACCATGAATTTTTAAAAAGATTGCATGTTAAAACACAAGACTTGAATTAAATAAATATTTAGCTTAGTTTTTCTTTCTTTTTTCTGTTTACGAAGCCTTTTTTGTAATCCAGTCTGATTATATGGGGTTATTTCAAAGAAAAAGTTCTGTTAATTTAATCCTTATATGACTGATATAAATAAAAAATACAGGGTAGTGAAAAATATTTAACTTTAATTTAACCTGATTATGTAAATGAAATTAAAAAAAGGTGTACTTTTGCGCCCTTCAAATTAGTAATCATTTAAAATAAAAGGTAATACATGCATTTAATAGAAAATGCGTCAATAACAGGACGCACAATTGGAGAACAGGATCTTTATCTAGTTCAGGATGAAATAACAGGAAGGATTATCACACTTGTAAATGCGAATAATTTCGAACTTGAAACAGGTGCAGAAGGGTTGGTTTCCTATGAAACCGGCACAGAAAATGTACTCATTGGCTTCGAACCTGCCACTGAAGAAGTATTCGCATAATTCCATCAGCAAAACTATTTTTTGAGACATCCCAACCGGGATGTTTTTTTTTGCTTACTATTTAATGATACAATCAAAGACCGCTGCCCATTTCTGAAAAGATCGTTAAAAAGCGACTGATATTTTTAAAACTGCTAGCTTAAAATGGCTGGTAAATAACTAAATGGTAGTTAAGTACACAAAATATTACTATTCAATAATCCGTATAATATGGAAAATGTCTTTAATAAAAAATAACATTTTTTGTATTTCCGTTCCCGGAAGTAAACATTATCTTTAGGGCTTTTAATAAAACCAAACAAATTATTTATGAGCAGACTAAGTACCACCATCAACAAGTTTCCCAGGGTATTCTGGGTGTCAAACTTCATGGAGTTATTTGAGCGGTGGGCATGGTATGGTTTTTACAATGCCCTTGCCCTTTACCTGACCATGAGTAAAGACACCGGTGCCCTTGAGTTTACGCAGGCCCAGAAGGGAGTGATCATGGGAACGGGAACAATGTTGTTGTATTTCTTACCATTGATTACCGGTGCCATATCTGACCGGGTAGGATACAAAAAAGTTTTGATTGCCTCCTTTACCATGTATGTCGGGGGTTATTTTATGATGGGTACCTTTCATACCTTCGGAATGATTTTTTTCGCTTACATCTTTCTGGCAGTAGCAGGCGCCTTGTTCAAACCCATCATTTCGGCCATGATTGCCAAAACAACTAACAAGGAAACCTCATCAGTTGGATTCGGCATTTTCTACATGATGATCAATATCGGCGGATTTATCGGTCCGTTTGTATCGGGATTCCTGTATCATGCCAGCTGGCATTATGTATTTCTGATGTCAATCATAGCCATTGCTATTAACTTCATCTTTGTACTCTTTATGTTTAAAGAGCCTCACCGGGAAGAAACAGATGACTCTTTTCTGCAAAATATAGGAATTGCACTTAAAAATATTGGTAAAACACTGCTTGACTGGCGATATGTACTCTTTTTGCTCATCATGAGCCTTTTCTGGTCTTCTTTTAACCAGTTGTATTATTCCTTTCCTGTTTTTGTAGAAGATTGGGTGCAACTGGACAAACTGGCAGCTTTCCTGCACATGCCAGCGGGTAGTATCACACCGGTGACCATTTTGAGTATGGATGCCTTTTTTATTATTGTTTTCCAGATGCTTGTTTCTTCGATTTCTGCAAAATTCCGTCCGTTGCATTCAATGGCAGTTGGCATCCTGGTGCTGGGCGGCGGATTATTCCTGATGTTCATCACACGGAGTCCCTGGTGGGTATTGTTCGGACTGCTGGTTTTCAGTCTTGGTGAAATGGCCAGTTCGCCAAAATTTACCGAGTATGTTGGTCGCATTGCTCCGGCTGATAAAAAAGCACTTTACATGGGAACGTCATTTCTTCCCATCGCCCTGGGGCATTTCATTGCCGGCTGGTTATCTGGTGAGATTTATGCTGTACGGGCTGAAAAGATCACATTATTAAAAGAATACCTTACTGAAAAAGGGATTGCTTTTCATGATGTGACACAAACCTTTACACAAAGTGATTTTTACCATCAGGCAGAAAAACTGCTGGGAATGGATATGAACCAGATAACCACCATGCTCTGGAATAAGGACCATCCTTCACAGGTATGGATCATGTATACCGGAATGGCTGTTTTGTCTACCCTGCTGCTTTTTGTGTATGACAAATTTATTCTTCGGCACCAGGAAAATAACAAAAGTAAATAACAACTTAATAACCAAAGCCTGTATGCTGTTCTTTGCAAACAGCAATAAAAAAAGCTGAACCGGCAGAAGATGGTTCAGCTTTTTTTATTGCTGTAGAGAATATTTAATGTTGTCTACAGGTAATTGCTTGTTTTAATCTCTGAGAAGCCCTCTGTTTTTAAGCAACGGTGTTATTTCAGGTTCACGTCCGCGGAAATTAACAAATAATTCCATCGGATCTTTTACTCCGTTCAACTCGAGAATATTTTTTCTGAAAGAAGTGGCAGTAGCCTGATCAAAAATGCCCTTTTCCCTGAAAGCTTCATAGGCATCATTATCGAGCACTGCAGCCCAGATGTAACTGTAATAACCTGCATCATAACCACCCATGATATGTTTGAAGTAGGTGCTCCGGTAACGGGGAAGAATTTCCGGAATCAATCCGATGCCATCCAGATAATCTTTTTCAAATTTATTGATATCCAAATCTTTGGGTTCGTTTTGCATATGATACTCCATATCGAGCATAGAAGCTGCCAGGTATTCAACATTGTCAAAGCCCTGATTGAAATACGTACTTTTTTTCATCTTTTCGATGAGTTCATCAGGAATAGGCTCTCCGGTTTCGTAGTGTTTTGCATACATATTGAGTACCTGCGGCTCAGTGGCCCAATGTTCCATGATCTGTGAAGGCAGTTCAACAAAATCGCGGGCTACAAAAGTTTCCGGATAATGATTTTTGGCAAACAGTCCGTCCAGTGAATGGCCAAACTCATGAAACAGAGTTTCAACCTCATCCATACTGAGCAATGCAGGCTTATCTCCTGATGGTTTAGTGAAGTTGGTAACTACGGTAACAACCGGTGTTACTTTTTTACCATCCTGCTGCACATAATATTCACGGTAATCCCCACACCATGCTCCTACTTCTTTGCTTGCGCGGGGATAGAAATCCATATAAAGCACACCCAGGTGTGAACCATCAGCTTCCTTCACATCAAAAGCCATGGCATCCGGATGTGGCTTCGGAATGTCTTTGATCTCTGTGAAAGTAATGCCATACAACTTATTGGCAACAGAAAAAGCACCTTCACGCACATTATTTAATTCAAAATAAGGCCGTAACTCATTGTCATCCAAATCGTATTTTGCCTTACGAACCTTCTCGGCATAGTACCACCAGTCCCAGCTGGCCAGTTTAAAGTTTCCACCTTCATCATTGATCATCTGCTGCATGTCTTTGGCTTCTTGTTTAGAAACAGGCAGGGCAGCATCCCACAATTTATTCAACAAATTCATCACGTTTTCCGGCTTTTTAGCCATACGATCAGAAAGCCGGTAACCGGCATAATTATCAAATCCAAGCAGGTGGGCTTTCTCTACCCGCAGTTTAAGGATATCAGAAAGTATTTGTTTATTGTCATACTGATCATCTTGATTGCCCCTGGTAGTATAACCCATATAAAGTTCTTTACGCAGGTCACGGTTTTTTGCGTATGTAAGAAAAGGAAGCATGGATGGTTTCTGGGTAGTGAAAACCCATTTACCTTCCAGACTGTCTTCTTTGGCTGTTTGTGCAGCAGCCTGAATAACTGATGGCGGTAATCCGGCCAGATCTGCTTCATTATCAATTACCAGCTTAAAATTATTGGTTTCGGCAAGTACATTCTGTTCGAATTTCAGGGTCAGCAGACTCAGCTTCTGATTTATTTCTTTTAATTGTTCCTTTTTGTCAGCAGGTAAATTGGCACCATCCAGCACAAAACCCTTGTAAACATTTTCCAGTATATAGTTTTGTGTTTCATCCAGGTTCAGATCGGCTTTCTGGTCATACACAGCTTTAACACGTTTGAAAAGCTCAGGATTCAGACCAATCTCATCAAAATGGGCTGATAGCTTAGGGGAGATCTCTTCGGCAATCTGCTGCATCTCATCATTGGTACTGGCACTGTTAAGCCCGTAAAAAACCGATGCTACCTTGCCTAGCAAATGGCCGCTATAAGCCATTGCCTCAATTGTATTTTCAAATGTTGGCGCTTCAGGATTGTTTACTATTGCAGCAATCTCATCACTATGCTGCTTCATGGCTTCTTCAAAAGCCGGAATATAATCATTGTTAGTGATCTTGTCGAATGGCGGAACCCCAAATGGTGTGTTGTACTCCGTCAGAAAGGGATTTGATACAGCTTCTTTCTTTTGCTGACACGAAGGCAAAAGAAAAAGGGCCGTAAAACCCAGGAAAAATAATCGCTTCATAAATAAAATTTTAGTTAAATGGTTATCAATATGGATAAATTATCTGCTCATTTTGAATGAATAGCTTCTGTAAAATTGAAGATTAAATAAACAAAAAAATATGCAAAGGTCAATGGGGTTAAAGGTCATACCTGTTGTACAACAGATTACGGATGTATCCCCACTTCAACAACAGGTATTTCAATAATCTTCACCGGTCCCAGTAACCCGGAAGCACGCATATATTTCTCAGCATCAGGGGCCTCAAACTTATGTACATTGGTCTGTGTGATGCGCTGACTCTCAGGCAACTTACTGTCTCCAATTAACCGGTTAGGCCATAGATTGACAACGGCTACTTTTAATTCATTATTCCCTTTTTGAACATACGGAGTAATCTCCACCTGAAAAGGCGCCTTCCAGCTCAGTGGCAATTCATGTCCGTTAACTGTAATGACTGCCATCTCCTGCACGTTTCCCAGATCCAGCAGGATCTTGTTATTTTTCAATTCCGGTTTGTTTAGTTCGAAAGAATTAATGTAAACTGCTTTACCCGAATAATATTTAATACCATCCTGCTGGAAGTCAGTCCACGATTTTAGTGAGTCAACCGATATCTGTTCCGGGCCTCCCGGAACAGTATCAAAGCGGAGGATCCAGGGACTATTAATAGTCTGGAACGATAGGGTTTTTTCTCCGCTAATTCTGCTCGTTTGTCCGTCCGACCATGTCAGTGTGTAATTCCCCTGTTCATATATTTCAGCAGACAGTCCATTTCTGGGATCATTCAACGAGATCAGCGGATACTTGCCCGATCCGAATTCATTATTGGGAAATACCTGTTTTCCGTCTTTTTTTATTTCTACAATATGAGGCTCAGGCTGAACGGTTCTAAACACAATAAATTCAGACCCTTCCGGAGTAAAATGCAGCGGGATTAAAGTTCGGCCATTTTCTTCCCTCCAGGTATGAATTTTTGAGATCTCGCCGGTCAGAGGATTCCAAAGTTCCGGTACTTTTCCGGTTACTCTGAAACTGCATTCCGTCTGCTCATAACGATCGGGCAAACTGGTCAGATACCTGTATTTGAAATCATTGATGCCTTTCCGGTTAAATTTATTAACTACAAAATAAATTTCCTGGTCATTAGTGGTTCGATGTATATAATTAAGTCCGGTATTTTCATCGGATCCGGTAAAGGTAAAATCGGGGTTCACATTCATATCAGCCAGCACATGATTAATATCCTCTCCCCAGATAACCTTTCCTTTACCGTAAATATGTTCTCTACTGTTTTTACCGTCAATATTTCCCCACAACCGTTGAGCAATCTCCTGCACTTCGCGGTCACTTTCCGGATAGCCTGCCAGTCCTGTAGCATTTACCGGTTTGGGGCCTACCAGGGTCATTCCACTCTTCACCAGCTTTTCAATTTTTTTCAATACATCAAGGTTGATTTCTCTTTCATCAGGCAACATCAGGATTCGATAACTCATTCCATCCGGAAGTAAAATTTTTTGTCCGTCAAAAGTCAGCCTGTTCAGAATTACCTCCCTGGAACATTTATCCCAGTCGTAACCTGCATTTAATTGTGGAAGTTCTTCTTTGAGAAAAACAAAATTTGGTACATCATCCCCATAATAGTAAAGCACATCAGCCACAAAAAGTCCCTGCTGCAACATAAAGCTATTGCGGTTCAGGTAACTGATAAAATCTCCGGCCTGATCCCACCAGGTGACATTTGGATTCAGGTGTGTTCCGGCAAAATACTCATTGCCGGGTAGTCCAAATTCTTTGGGTGAAGAGGTAAACGTATGCCACACGATACGGTTGACACCTGAACAAAAGATCCTGTCGAGATTAGCTTTCAGGTCTTTAGGTGAACGTTCCCATTGGGGTCCTATGCTGGTAGGACCTTCCGCTGCGACAAACCTTTTTCCGTTGGTATGAGCAACGCTGGCACTTTGTCGTACTGAGAGGCGTTCGGCATCTTTCACACGATGGGTATTGGAGCGGACCCAAAATTCCCCTTGCGGATAATCACTGATGGCCATGATCTCCAGTGCGTCTATTGGCGCCGAATGCGGTCCGCCCGATTCGGGATGTATGCCCATGCCATACTGATGAGCCAGGTCGTACAGCAGCTTATAATGTTTATCAGCCACCAAATCGTTGACTGTTCTTCGTAAATCATACAGGAAGCGATCAGAAATCTCGCGGCTTTCCACGATTCTGCCAGCCAACACCGGCATGAACGGGTAAATATCGTAGCCACGATATTTTTTAAATTCAGCAGGAAAATCGTCGGTCCAGTTCACCACACCCATCTCCCAACTGTCCGTTAGCAGGTATTTCACACTATTACCAGCTGATTGGGCAGCTTTTATCAGTGGCAGGACAACCGAGTCGGCAAATACATTAAAGGCTTTTGCACTCAGGTGATCCACCGACAACCCATTCCAACCGTCGCTTGAAGTAGAAGTTCGTGCACCGGTACAGGTATACCCATAGCGGATGATGGTCCATTGGCCTTCCGGAGCATTCCATTCAAGAATCCCGTTTTTGAACTGACTTGTCAGGTCAATAATTTCTTCTTTCTGAACGGCAATGTCCTCCCCTGTCCCCGGATAATCTTCCCGCAGCTTATATAAGGGATAGATACCTTTCCAGCCAATGCTCCGGTTAAAGGTTTTGATGCTCCAGTTTTCAATGGCACTGTCTTTGAGCGGCGCTCCTTCCTTTTCCCGCACTGCCTGCACAATCACATCTTTATATAATAGTTTTTTTCCCGGCTGAGGCAGCCTGAGATTTAATATTTTTCCTCCTGTAACAATGGTATCTGCATATACTATTTTTTTCATAGCATATTCAGGAGTTATGGAAGGGCCACCCGGATTCCATCCGCTTCCCAGGTTCACACTAAGTTCAATTCCCAGTTTGTCTGCCTGGTTAACAGCATACTTGTATAATTCCATCCAGGCCGGGCTCATATAACGTGGACCCGCCTTTGTTTTACCGGCAATATCATAGCTCGAGCTGCCGGCATCTACCAGTGTTGCTCCGCCATACCCTTTGGCTTTCATCTCCTGCAGGTCACGGGTAATGGTTTCTTTAATAGTATAGCTGTTGAGCCACCACCAGTAACAGCGTAAACGGGATTGTGTTGGTGGTTGCGTAAAACCTTCGGTCAGTGTATTATAATTTACTGAGAGAAAGCTATTGGGCAAATTATTTACTGTTTGGGATGAAATATCCGGAAATAGTAAAACAGCTAAAACAGTTATAATTAATGCAGGCATTCTCTGATTGAAAAAAGATAAATACATTGTTGCTAATAATTTCAATAAATACTATTCAGTTTCTGAGCCCGGTACGATATCATTTCTGAACCTTATCCACACTTCAGGCACTGGTTCCTCAGGCAATGCCGGACGCAAAATATTCTCCAGTGTATAGGTTGCTGCCTGTTCTTTAGCGAGTTGATGACTCCATTCAATTCGCAGCGAGGGATTAGCTCCCGGGCCAGTACTGTTGTATTCAGCAAAATAAGCTGTTTTGTCCCGATTGGAATGACTCCAGTTCGACCAGCCCTGCGGCATAATGTGGCGACCCATCTTACAATCAAGAAAGACCACCCTGGCATAATCTCTCCAGGGGCGGCCAAGATAAACTCTGTCTATACCGGAAGCTGCTGTAAGATTACAATTCCTGAAAACATAACCAAAGGGTTTTCCCTCCGGAGTACTCGCTGCCGTGATATATGAATTGCTGAGGCTGTTGATGGTACAGTTATCAAACAAAGCTGTAGCTGCCCCAAAAATAAAATCCGTGGTTCCTTCAATGAAACAGCTGTCAAAATACTGGCGGCTGTTCTGCCCCGCAGCATAGAGGGCATCCTGATGCCCCAGAATGCGGCAGTTACGGAATACACAGCGATCGCCGGTAACATGAAGCGCAACCGCCTGCCCAACATCGCCTGCTGTGTTTCGCACGGTAAGATTGCGTGCACGAAAATCATTTGCCTCAATCTTTAGCGTATAGGTAAAAAAAGTACTGTTCCTGCCCCTGTCTATCTTATCAAAATAATCATTCCAGGAAATTATGGTTTTCTCAGCATTTTCTCCTATGATAGACAGACTTGTATTCCATGCCGGCACTTTTACCTTCTCATGGTAGATCCCGTTTTTAATATAAATGGTTATGCGTTTATCAGGAAACGACTTGGTGGCATCAACGGCATTCTGGATGGTGGTATAATCTCCTGTGCCATCTTTGGCCACTATTAAATACAGTTTATATTGAGCGAAAGATTTTACGGGCCCGGCAAGTACAAATAAGATTATTGTAATAAATTTAAGATATTTCATCGCAATGACCTTGGTGATTTTTATGAATATTAGTAAGTAAAAAATTGAACACCTATTTATTAATTGCTCAACTAAAATACAAAAAAGACAGCGAATTTTTAAGTTTACTGAAGCCTGATATCCAAAACAAGAAAATGAAATGCCTTTGAGATCTCAATAATCAGCAAACATTGTATTTAGGAAGAAAGAAAGATCGGTCCTAAAAACCATCCCGGAGAATATCAACCAAATTATTTTGTAGTTTATTTGGCCAGGATGAGAGATCTGTCACCTTGGTTCACAATGTAAATAGTTAAAACGATTATGTGGAGAAATACCGGGGAGTTAATTTTTTTCTTAGTGTTATATTAATTCAGCACCTGATTACATTATTGCATATAATTGTATGTTGACAGTAAAAAAATAAAGTTCGGTATTAACCAGTAATACCGAACTTCATCTATTCACGCCACTAACTAAAACCTAAATTTTCAATTTAAAAATTGATACTACCAATTTAGTAACCTGTATTTTGCTTCAGGTTGGAATTTTTTTCAATTTCAGGTCGCGGGATTGGAAACAAAGCCCTGTAATCGCCATTTGGAGAATGAGACAACCACGATTTTTTAGTAAACACTCCAAAGCGAATCATGTCCGTTCTGCGTCTGCCTTCCTGGTTAAATTCCCAGCCAAGTTCATCAAGAAATCTGCCATACTGGATGTCTCCCCCTCCTTCCTCAGTAGATTGAAGGTGATTACGCAATCCATAATCATAAGTACTTCCTCCCATAAGTTCATCTCCGGTAACTTCAGCTTTTGCAGGATTTGACTTAAAATTCCTTTCCCTTACCTGTGTAACAATGGTTGCTGCTTCGTCAGCATGTCCGGTTCTAAGCAGACTTTCTGCCTTCATCATTAATACATCCGAATATCTGAACAATGGAAAATCATTGCTAAGCCGGCTTGTTATACCCATTGCAATTTCAAATTTACCAAGTCTGAATCCATGTACCTCTTCGGATTGATCCACACCCGGCACAACATTAATATACGCCAGAGGTTTTCCATCATATGCTCCAAGGGTACAAAACAAACTATCACCATTGGATGCATATTGTTGTCCCTTTATATAATCATCTTTATACCGGGCATCGTCAGTATCAAATGTACTTATGAACTGTGGTACCGCGCAAACGCCACCCCAGGGAGGAAACTGCAAATTATAAGTAGCCTGATTTTCAGGCTGCAGTGTTTGCATGTGAATATCAAATGCATTCCATTCAGGATTGTATAATTCATCATACGGAATTGCAAAAATTATCTCTTTTGAATTTTGGTTTTCCGTTTTGAAGACATCCTTATGATTATCTTCCAGTTTGAATCCGGTTTCCGGAACGGAATTGATAATGACATCACACTCTTCAATACATTTATCCCATTGTGGTGTTCCTGTGTAAACTTCTGCATTCAGATACATTTTTGCCAGTAAAGCATGTCCGGCCCACTGATTAAATTTTCCATAAGTTGCCTGATTGTTTTCGGCACTTACAAGTGGAATATTTTCCGTAATCTCCTTCACAATGAAATCATAGACTTCTTTTCGAGTATTCTGTTTGGGCAGATACCCTTCGGGTACATCAAATTCAGTTATAACAGGAACATTCCCAAAAAAATCACAAAGTACCCAGTAATAAGAAGCCCTCAACAATTTCATTTCTGCAATTACTGCTGGTTTATCCGATTCGTCCACTGGGATTATTCCGGATTCTACCTGATAAATAACCCGGTTGCAGTTTGTAATACCACTATAAGTCCTGCTCCATGTATTAACTACGATATCATCATCCGTAGTCCATTTGTGCTCATGTATTCTGCGATATACTCCTCCATCAACCCAGCCATTAGGACGGGCCGGTGTAAGCATTTCATCTCCGGCTACTTCCTGTGCTCTGTAAAGTCCATTCCATTGAGTCATTACATCTCGCCAGTTGACATAAGCAGCACCTGAAAGAGCCGCTAAATCCTGACTACCTGGCTCAAACCTGCTCGAAATGATCTGATCATAGCTCTGATCTTCAAGTTTTGTACAGGATGTGACAATAACTATCAACATAATCAATATTAACATCCCGTTTTTAATCATATATATTTTGTTTTTCATGTTTTAGAAATTTTAGAATTAAAAACTAACATTCAAACCAATACTAAAGGTACGGGTAGTAGGATATTTATCCCTCCAATCAATTCCCGGATCCAAGCCACTGGTTGGTATTACGTTAATTCCTGCCTGAGCGTTTGAGACACCGTTTCTGAGGCTAACTTCCGGATCAATTCCGCTATATCCGGTAATAATTAAGGTATTCAGTGATGAAACATATACCCGGGCAGATTGAATATACTTTAACTTGATATTCTTGAAGTTATAACCAAGTGTAATATTATCAATCTTCCAATAATCTCCCTGCTCAATATAATAACTGTTAAATTCCTGAGGCGATTTCAGTTGGGTTTTACCGTATACTTTATCAAATGCCGACTTCAGCAAGTTATACTGGGTATAAGTAGGGTTTTCATACATCATGCGCTGAAAATTTGCAATCTGAAATTTGAAGGCTCCCCGCTGTGATATACTTAAGTCCCAGTTTTTAAAACGAAATGTATTGTTCCAGCCTGCATAGTATTTTGGCAGCCCATTGCCTATTACCTGCTTATCCTCGAAGGAATGTCCGAAATCAGAATATTTTACCGGTTGTCCGTCACTTCCTTCGTATACCCATTGGCCATAATTTGCCTGATCTGCCGGGTCATTACCAATATCAACCACTTTAAACCCATAAAAATCGCCTACTTTTCCACCAATTTTCACCAAATGTGTGAATGTTTGTACGGGTGGCCCTGTGTAACCAACAGTAAAATAATCACTGGACGTTTTGTAAATATCATTTGATAAACTGACCAGCTTATTGCTGTTTGTAGAAAAATTAAGACTTGAACTCCATTCAAAATTATTGGATTTTACTGGAATCAAGTTTAATACAACCTCCAATCCCTTGTTCTCCATCTTGCCTACATTGGCTACAGTGTGATCATAAAGATTTGGCGGACTGGGTACAGCATAATTAAAAAGAAGATCTTTGATATTACGAATGTAATAATCAATACTACCGCCTACGCGATTATTTAACATACTAAAATCAACGCCGAGGTTAGTTTCTCTTTTTTCTTCCCATCTCAGGTTTGGATTAGGATTTTGTGAAGGCACAAGTGTTTGCAGCCATTTTCCATCAGAAAGCACATACCTGTCATAATCCAGCAATGCCACACCAAGAAACAGGTCAGAAGGCTGGGAACCAGTAACACCATATCCTGCCCTGAGTTTAATATCATTAAACAATCCCTGATCTTTCATAAAAGGTTCATTGGTAATTCTCCAACCAACTGAAACAGCCGGGAAGGTGCCCCAGGGGTTATCAGTTCCCCATAACTGGCTGGCTGCTTCATGCCGTAAACTACCCATAAACAGGTAACGCTGGTCATAATTATAAGTAACACGGGTGAAAAAACCAATGAGATTGGTTTTATTATGATAACTGGTCTGGCTGGCCAGTCCGTCCTTAATTGCATTTCCTTTCTCAATGGCACTAAATCCAAAGAGATCAGTAGGAAAATCCCAGTTATTCATAAAATGAGTCCGGTATTCATTTTCCTGATAGGAATAACCTCCCAGAAATACAAAATTGTTCTTTCCAAAAGATTTATCATATTCTGCAGTAAGATCGGCCAGTCTTTCGATCCACATACTCCCGCTCACCTCGGCATATCCATTACGTCCGTCCCGCAAGGTTGAGATGTGTTGTTTGGTTTCGGAATAACCCCTGTCAAGATTCCTTTTGGAATAAGAAAAAACACTCGAGAGTTTTAACCCTTTTATAGGGATATAAGTAACAGAACCTTTATATCTTGAGTTCTGCTGATTATTAACCCCATTACTTTCCATAAGATCGGACAATGGATTCTCATATTCAAATTTAGTAAGCTCCTGAAACCAGGTGCCATCTTGATTTTTAACCGGTGCGGTTGGGTTCTGAATAACTGATTGTCTGTATATATACCCGTTAAAACCATTCAGTTTTGTAGAAGAATTGAATAAATTGATGTTAATTTTCACCTTGTCATTAAACATATTGTGATTAAAATCAGCACGTCCCTGAAAAACCTGGTTATAGGATTTCAGAAAAATCCCTTCTGTGTTGTTATAATTTAGATTAACAAGGTAATTGGTAGTAGCGCTTCCACCGCGAACTGTCAGATTGTGTACCTGAGAAAGGGGGGTGCGCGTAATCTCATCCAACCAGTTTGTATTTGCTCCCAAATCAGTTTGCTCGCTTCTGTATCCTGCTGCAATTTGATTACGAAAATCGGAAGCAGTAGATAAATCAAGTTTTCTGGCAATGGTCTGTGTGCTGGCATATACACTGTACTCAACAGTACTTTCGTAATTTCCGCTTGCCCTTTTTGTCGTTATTATTATTACACCGTTAGTTCCCCTGGTGCCATAAATGGCTGCCGCAGAACCGTCTTTCAACACATCAATAGACTCTATATCCTGAGGGGCAACAGTATTAATATCACCAGGCACGCCATCAATAAGCACGAGTGGACTTTGATTGGCTCCCATTAAGGTAGTTTGCCCGCGCAACAGTATTTGAGTAGATGCTGTTGGATCACCACTCGGTGAAATAATGGATAAACCAGCCACTTTCCCCTGAATAAGCTGTCCCGCATCTGTCACACTTCCTTTTGTAAATTCATCAGGCTTTACTGTAGCTACTGAACTGGTTACATCGCCTTTACGCTGTGTTCCGTATCCAATAACCACAACCTCGTCAAGTTTTTGTACATCCTGATAAAGTTGTACATCAATAACATTGTTACCTGCTACAGCAACTTTCTTTTTCAGGTAACCTACATAAGAAAATACAAGTGTGGAATTTTCATTCGGAATTTCAATGGTATAATTACCATCCATATTGGTAATTACGCCGTTGCTCGTCCCCTCCACAATTATATTTACCCCGGGCAGCGGTTCTCCCGTTACTGCATCAGTAACAGCACCGGTAACCTGCTTCTGCTGTATGACCCCCTGGGGAAATACAACTACAAAGTTATTTTCCAATACTTTATAGCTCAGAAGAGCATCACCCAGAACTTTGGAAAGCATTTCATCCAAAGTTCCTTCCTCAATATCATTGGAGACAATGTCATTTAATTGTTTATAATCATCATTATAAAAAAACCGTGCATTGCTCTTTTGTTCGATGATGCTAAGCGTTTTGCGTACTGTCTGTCCTTTGATTCTCTGATCCAGGATAATTTTCTGCGAAAGTACAGTAGCACTTAACTGGAATGAAATTAGAGTAGTTAGTAATAGTGTAAGTTTCATAGTCAGAAGTATCTTATTAAAAGAACTCAGTTTAGGTTTAGGAAAAATTATTTTCCCACTAATTTTTTTTTTCATAGATTTGAAGGTTATAATTCTACACTTAGGATAATAACATTAACTGAAGGAGAGATAGGTACCAGCTATTTCTCCTTTTCTTAAAAAAGAATTTTTAAGGTTTGTTTTTGATTCTTCAGGAAGTGTCCATACAAAATTAGTTTTAGGTTAGTATTAGCGTAATTTATTATTTATTAAATCATTACAAGTTAGTTGTTAGTTTTATTATCTGGCTTTCATTCGCCTGTATACTTATTAAACTCATCCAGCCGTTTATTATCCACCGACAGAATGATCTGGTTTCCCTGAATCTTATATTTGATTGGGGCAGACATCTCAAGAGCATTCATGATTTGTTCGATGGTTTCTTTTCTGATTTTACCCGTAAACTTAAATTTCTTTATTTTATCTGAACTGAATTTAATTTCCATATTATACCTGCGCTCCAGTAAAGGCACCAGCTCATCCAGGCACTGTCCATCAATAATCCAGTCTTCATCTTTCCATGAGGTAATAACTTTGGATTTAATATGTGGAATCACTTTTAATGTGCTTTTAGTTTTCGCCGGTGGTGGTGAAATGGGTTTTTCTTTCTCTTTACCGGCTTCCTGATATTTCTTATCATCGATATTATAGGTAACCATTTCATTGGGTACAAGCATCACCTTCTCGGTTGATGATGATCCATTCAAGGGTGTTACCTCAATTTTCCCCTCCTCAAGGATAGCTGTAATGGTTTTTTCTTCAGGATAGGCCTTCACATTAAATTTGGTACCCAGTGCTTTTACAAGCAGATCGGAAGTGCGAACCAAAAAAGGAACCTTTTTGTTGGTTTTAACACTAAAATAAGCTTCCCCGGTTAAATGAACCTCACGGGAAGATATTCCATAATCAGCATTATTAAAGGTAATTTTACTCCCGGCATTAAGCCATACAGAGGTGCCATCGGGAAGGTCAATGTAACTTTTAGCACCCAGAGGAGCAGAAACAGATATACATGTATCTTCCTTCTCTCCTGATAAAAACTTGCTTGTAAAATAAATACTAAGGGCGCCTGTTAATATAAAAATTATAAGCCACGAAGCCGCTATTCCGTAAAAGTTCCGGAATAATTTAAATGTTTTTGTTTTATTCCTGATAAAACGTTGTTTTACGCTGCTTAGTGCATCCTCCTGGCGGGTTGAGAAATTGCCGCTGGTTTTTCCACCAGCAATCCAGGCAGACTTTAAAGTATTAAAACATTGCTCATTTTCATTACTTTCAGAAATCCAGGAATTAAGTTCAATAAGCTCTTCTTCACTGATTACCCCGCTGAGATAATCAGTAATCAATATTTCAATTTGTTCAGGTATGTGAAATGATCTTTGCATAATTTATCCTTATATTTACTAAGACAGGAATATTATTTTTTCGTTTACAAAAAATAGAAAATTAATCATGGGAATTATCAATAAAATCTCTGATAATTTTTAAAGCTCTGAATATTTGCACCCTGACAGTATTTTGCGAAATTTTAAGTTTCTCTGAAATCTGTTCATAGGACATACCTTCATGACGACTGTAAATAAATATTTTTCGGCAGGTATCTGGCAGTTTTTCAATAGCACGTTCAATTAATTCTCCCGTTTCCCGGGCCTCCATTTTCTGTATAATTGAATCATCGATAACGTAGTAATCACGAATCAGGTCCCACTGATCCTTGCCTGCTGTTTTGTTAGGACCGGATTTTGCCGATTTGGAAAGGTATATTCTGTTCAGTGCCCTGTTATGAACTGATTGATACAGATAAGATTTTAATGTGTTAATGATTTTAATTCCGGCCCGGTTATTCCACATATTAACAAACACATCCTGCACTGTTTCCTCTGCTTCAGGCCTGTTCTTAAGCAATCGCTCCGCAAAAGCACACAGGGGCGCGTAAAATTCATTGAACAGCGCATCAAAGGCTTTTTCATCTCCCTGCTGAACTCTGAACCAAAGATATTCCAGATATTTGGACATTAGCAACTTATTAAAAAAACCTTATAAATTTATAACCAAAGTAGAAAATAATTTTTTGTTATCCTAAAAAGTACATTAAGCATTGATGATTTAAAAATTGTAATGAAACCTTCGGTAATGGCAATTATTAATCTGATACTTTTATTTTGTATGATTTTATTATTCTGTATTTAAGCATCAGAAGAAGACTAAAAAACACGCACTTTTGGATCCTGATTAAGAACAACTGTTTTTCTTTAACTGTTTGGATTTTAGCTGAAAACCCAATATACTAGGTTTAAAATTCCACCTTTTCAGGTTGATTTGGTAAGTGACAACTCGGGATGACTAAATAGAGAATGATTTTTTCAAAAAAAGCTTACGGAAGACCGGACTATGAACCAGCGTAGGAATATAATTGATAATCAGTGTAGATTGAGCGTTCGTAAGCAATGTGATCTCTAACTGTACACCGGAGTAGTTTTTTCTATAAACCCAAAGGAGAAAAAACAGAAAACCTTGAGATCATGCGTTTAATGGATGAGCATTATTTAAAACATCCTACGGAGGGTGTCCTTCGGATGCGGTTTCTTGTTTACCATGGGATTTTTGGCCAACCATAAGAGGGTGCGCAGGTTGATGATACTGATGGTTTAAGGACTATTTATCCAAAGAAGAACCTGAGCAAATTGGGATTGAAAAAGTATATTCATCCTTATCTGCTGAAAGGCCTTGAGATAAATCAGCCGAACCAGGTATGAGCTATTGATATTACCTATATACCCATGAAGAATGGTTCATGTATTTAACGGCTATTATTGATGTATTCAGTCGTTATATTGTTGGCTGGGGGGTGTCTAACAGTCTGGAATCAGAAGCTTCTTTAAATGTGAAGTTGATTAAATAATAAAAATGACTAAAGAATATAGTTTTACCAACGTCTATAATCAAAAACAATTTATATTTAATTTAGACCAAATAAGATATTAACAGATCTCTATATTTTATACCTTTATGTTCATCCCTGAACATCTTTTCATTTTTCAATATTAAAATTTTCATCACTATGAGATTTATAACCTATAACTCAAAAAACTTCAAAAACATTGAATATATCCGGCATTTGCCGGAAGATGTAAAGAAGGAGATTGAGCTTGTTTCGAGTGTTATTCCGTTTAAAACCAATAATTATGTTGTGGATTACCTGATCGACTGGGAAAACTACCGCAATGACCCTGTATATATATTGAATTTCCCCAACCGCACCATGCTGAAAGAAGATCAGTTTGACCGTCTCAGACGAGTGAAAGAAGGGTCTCACTCAGATGCGGAGATCATGAAAGTAATCAACGGAATCAGGATGGAGATGAATCCGCATCCTGCACAGCAAATGACAAATGTACCAACCCTGGATGGTGAAGAGCTAAAAGGTGTTCAGCATAAGTACAGGGATATTGTACTCTTCTTTCCCAGTCAGGGACAAACCTGCCATGCACACTGCACTTTTTGTTTCCGATGGCCACAGTTTGTAAAGGACCTGGATTTGAAGTTCTCCATGCGCGAAATAGATAAAGTAGCTGAATACATCCGCAGACATGAAGAAGTGAATGAGATTCTGTTTACTGGTGGAGACCCCATGATCATGAGCCCGGCTACACTCTCCAAATACATTGATGTACTGCTGTCTTCAAATCTTAAAAATCTTAAAAACATCCGTTTTGGAACCAAGTCTCTCACTTACTGGCCTTTTACCTTCCTCCCCGAACATAATGAAGAAGGACAGGCAATGCTGGATCTTTTCAGGAAAATTACCGACAGCGGTCTGCATCTGGCATTTATGGCGCATTTTAATCATCCCAATGAGCTGAATAATGAAGTGGTTCAACAGGCCATATATAATATACGCCAGACCGGTGCCGAGATCCGGACCCAGGCGCCTATTCTGAATAACATTAACAACAACAGCAGAACCTGGTCAGAAATGTGGAAGAAACAGGTAAGTCTGGGCATGATCCCCTATTATATGTTTATTGAACGGGAGACCGGCCCGTATGATTATTTCAAACTTCCACTGGCAGAAGTATACCACACCTATCAACGGGCCATCAAAGAGACAGGGAGCTTTGCCAAAACAATTACCGGTCCGGTTATGTCAGCAGCAAAAGGTAAAGTACACATTATGGGAGTAGTTAATAACCCTGCTGACAGTCAAAAATATTTTATGATGCAATATGTTCGTCACCGGGATTACCGGGAAACCTATAAACCATTTTTCACAGAATATAACGAGCATGCAACCTGGATCAATCAGCTTAAGCGTATTGAAACGAGGGAAATGAGCGTTAATTGATTTTTAAAAAATAAGTCATACAATTTTTTACCTGCTATTTCACGGTATACCCGGATTAGTCAGGATTAAAAAAAGCAAAAACAAACATGAAAGATTCATACATACCATTTAACAAAACAACCGAAGAAAATGCACCCAATGCTGAAAATGTATCCACAGACCAGCAACAAGTGAAAAAACAAAACAATGAAAATATTCTGTACATTTTGTACGGAAGCCGCACAGGCAACTCAAAAGCAGCCGCCATACTGGCCAGAGATTATGCCCGTTACCTGGGACTGGAGAGTTATCTGCTTGATATGAAAACCATTGACCCTCAAGACCTGCAACATATCCGCAACCTGCTCATAGCTGTAAGCACACATGGAGAAGGTGATCCGCCGGCAGTAGTTGAAAACTTTTATAAATATATACACTCTCCTTCAGCTCCGTCAATGGAAGGCGCACGTTTTAGTGTACTGGCCCTTGGTGACAGCAGTTATCGCGATTTCTGCAAAACAGGCCGGGATTTTCAGCGCCGGCTGAAACTACTCGGAGCCAAAGAGATCAGTCCGCTGGTTTCCTGTGATATCGATTATGAAGAAAATGCAAAAAAATGGGTTGAAGAAGCGGTAGCTTCCTTTGCTGAAATACTTCCTGCAAAAGAACAAAAGAAAGGTAAGCCATTTGCATTCGAAATCAATAAGAATGAGGCCGGATTTGAAAATGCATATTATGCAAAAGTACTGAGTAAGAAATACCTTACCCGTCCTGGTGTTGGCAAACGTACCCTGCATCTCGAACTGGCTATTGATAATTTTGATACACCTTTCGAGCCGGGCGATTCTTTTGGCGTTTATCTCTCTAATTCACGATTATTGGTTGATAAGCTTTTGAAAGTCCTGGGTTTTGACGGCACTCACACCATTGAGGCTCCGTCAGGAAAAAAAATGCTGAAAGAAGCCCTGATAAATGACTTTGAAATTACCATGCTTACGCCACTCATAGTACGAAAATATGCGCAGCTTTCCGGCCATCCCAATATTACAGAACTTACAAGAAACGTGACAGCGTTGCAGGAATATGTACTTTCACACGATATACTTGACCTGGTGACTGATTATCCGGCTAGTTTCACACCTGAAGAATTTATTAATATTTTACGTAAACTCAATCCCCGGCTCTATTCGGTTGCATCAAGTCCCTCCCTGAAACAGGGTGAATTGCATTTTACGATTGGCCTGGTTGAATACAACATAAATCAACGAAATCATATTGGTGTCGGTTCAGCATTTTTTGCTGACAGAGTTGAAGAAGGAGATTCAATACCTGTTTACCTGGAATCAAATCCAAAGTTCAGGTTACCTGAAGACACTGATACTCCGGTAATCATGATCGGAACAGGCACCGGTATTGCACCTTTCAGGGCCTTTTTGCAGGAACGTAAATATCAGGGGGCAAAGGGTGATAACTGGTTATTCTTTGGCGACAGAAATGCTGAAAATGACTATTTATACCGGGATGAGCTGGAAGACTTTTTCAACTCCGGATTACTTACCAAACTAAATACAGCATTCTCCCGTGATCAGCAGGAAAAAATTTATGTACAACATCGCATGCTTGAAAATTCCGCAGCACTGTTCAGCTGGATATTCAAACGCAATGCAACGGTTTATCTCTGCGGAAACAAGCGAACCATGGGAAAAAGTGTGCGTGAAACAATGAAGGAGATCCTTATTAAAGAAGGTAATTTTACGCCTGAAGTAGCGACTGCTTACCTGAAGAAAATGAAAAATGAGAAACGGCTGCAGGCCGATTTGTATTAATTCCTTACTTTCAAAAATGAAAACCAGACTACCGGAAAACATAAAATTTGCTGTAAAATTCGCGCACAAGTAGAAGAGCGTACCCCATTCTGACATTTGATCGCTGGCTGTTGCTGAGTAATCCCCGGACCGGACTAACACCGGAAGTTATTCTTCTTTACCTGGGAGATTGCTCACATCATCAAATTTTCCATAGTCCAGTATTTGGAATAATTAAGATATTCCAGGAACCAGCTTAATTGTTATTGTTAAAAGCTGAAAGATCCCATTCATCTTTCCATTCAATAACCGGTTTTTCATTTTCAAATTTTACAGGCAACCAGATATAACGGCCGTCAACAGGATTTTTCGGCTTCCAGCGATCAGCCATAAAGATAAACGCATCATCAAAGCCTGCAACTGGCAATACATAAGTGCTCTGGGAATAAAAAGTAAGCTCGGCATGTTCTCCAATACAGGGATTCCCCAGCTGTTTCCATGGGCCCCAAATGGAACCGGCAACAGCCACATCGGCAGCATTCGGATCCCAGCCTGTGCATCCGGAAGTAATCATATAATATTTCCCGTTTCGCTTGAAAACAGCAGGCGCTTCACGATGTCCTCCCGGAAAAACTCTTGTCCACCTTCCGGTAAACCCAGTATAATCATCATTTAGTTCTGAGATATCCATGGTTAGATTTTCTTCCGAAGAATGAATATGATAAGCCTTTTCATCATCATCCACAAAAAGTGTCATGTCCCTGGACATCTGTCCTTTTCCAAAATCGCGACGCACGAATAAGCCTTCCTCAATGGCTTTCCTCCATTCGGGAGTCCACCATTTTAACTGTTCTTCATTAGCCTGTTTTTCGTTTTTTCCTGCATAATTAACAGGCCACTGACCAGCATTAGGCCGGAAGGATCTGATATAGGTATAGGGACCTGCAATTTTATCGCTAACAGCAACTCCTGTGCGGGCCGAACTGTAACCACTCCCTTTCAGTTCCAAATGAAACCACATCACAAATTTACCCGTCTTTTTGTTAAAAATTACTTTTGGACGTTCCATAACACAACCTCTTACAATTTCGGAAGTTGTATCAGACAGTGATGCCATAGCTATGCCTTCGTTTTTCCAATTGTACAGATCTTTGGAAGAATAACATCCTATCCCCACTTTTGCAGTGTTTCCGCCATGGCCTGAGGTTTTATGTTCCCCAAACCAGTAATAAGTATTATTGTAATACAAAATTCCACCACCATGTGCGTTAATGGCAACACTATCAGTATCGACCCATACTTTTCCTGGATTGAAACTTTTATTTTTACTTTCAATGGTACTGGTTTCTTCACTGTTTTTGCATGAAACCAGTGACATTACCACTGCACTGCATATTCCTATCTCTTTCAGACTTATTGTTAAGAACTTACCCATAATTATATTTTTCGATTCACCGTTGTCCTGTATAAATATTTAACCGGGTCAGACATTTCTCAATCTAACCCGCTATGTCGTCTGGTTTTGAATTTCCACCCAAGAAAGTTGACCCAAATAATAATTCAAATTTCAATTCATTACAGTTATTCATCTCATTATTGATAATCATCCAAGTAGTCCAAGTCCGTTGAGGAAAACAAATGCAATGGCGATCGGAGCGATAAAACGGATGATAAACAGATAAGCTCCGTAAAAAACTACCCTGACTGTACCCTTATTGGACAATTCATCCTTCAGGACACTCTTCCCAAGGAACCAGCCTACAAATAATACAATAAACAAACCACCTACCGGCAACAGAATATTAGCTGAGGTAAAATCAAGAATATCAAAAAGATTTTTCCCAAACAATTGTACTTCGTCCCAGGGTCCCTGCGACATTGTACAAACAAAACCCAGGATAGCAATGCCAAAGGCAGCCCAAAATGTAGCTTTTTTTCTGGAAATATTAAATTCTTCTGAGAAAAAGGCAACCACTACCTCCAGTACAGAGATGGAAGAGGTAAGTGCAGCAATGATCAGTAACAGGAAGAAAAGGATGGCAAAGAAATAGCCTGCCGGCATCTGATTGAATATGTTGGGCAGTGTTATAAACACCAACCCCGGACCTGAAGCCGGTTCAATATGGAAGGCAAATACGGCCGGAAATATAGCGATACCTGCCAGTACAGCAATAAGGGTATCAGCTGCTGAAACAGCCACTGCAGTATTCCCGAGTTTTTCCTTCTTATGAATATATGAACCATAGGTGATGAGTGTTCCCATACCGATACTGAGGGAGAAAAACGACTGTCCGAGTGCTTCTAGAATAACCTTACCGGTAATCTTTGAAAAATCCGGAGCGAACAAAAAGCGGAGCCCCTCGCCTGCTCCGGGAAGTGTCAGTGCCCTGACACACAAAGCCAGCAATAATACCAGCAGCATGGGCATCAGTATCTTGGAATATTTCTCAATCCCTCTCTGAACTCCGGCAATCACAATCCCTGCAGTTAAAAACATGAAGATAAGCTGCCAGAATGCCGGTTGATAGCCACTTGTCCTGAAAGCTTCAAAAGTATTGGTCAAAGCTGCAGCATCTTCCCCTTTAAATTGATTCAGCAGCGATGAATATAAATATTCCATGGTCCAGCCGGCTACGGTACTATAAAATGCCAGGATCATGAAAGCAGTCACAATGAACATCAGACCAACCAGGTGCCATTTTGCTTTTGGCTTCAGGAAACGAAATGCTCCATATGGATTGCGTTGTGCGTTTCTTCCGATGATAAACTCTGAAAGCATAACCGGTATACCGATGGCCAGAATAAACACGATATATACCAGCAGAAAAGCAGCTCCACCGTTTTCACCTGCAACATACGGGAATCGCCAGATGTTACCCAATCCGATAGCCGAGCCGGCTGTGGCCGCAATTACGCCAAGTTTTGAGCCAAAACTGTCACGCAAAGTAGTGTCCAAATTTGCCATTTCCTGATCATTTTTTATTATTTCGGGAGTGAAAATACAAAAACATCAGGAATTAGCATTCCAGTTAAATGAATTTCTTGAATGAGTATGATAATATCCAGGATAGGTCACGCATTACAAATGTGCGCCAGACAAGAGTGCATTCCAAAAAAGGTCACAAGCGAGATGCGGCAGTGGGAGCTATTGGATGTGGCAGTGGGGGAATACAAGAAACGCAGTTTCTTATTCGTTATATTTATATCGTTCATATTACCAATGCATTACAAAGTTTTCTTACTACGTTTTTT
This sequence comes from uncultured Bacteroidales bacterium, assembly GCA_963783315.1. GTDB lineage: Bacteria > Bacteroidota > Bacteroidia > Bacteroidales > DASQZP01 > DASQZP01. Next base: position 67,329 of record CAWAMZ010000031.1, on the reverse strand, counting down.
TCCAGCATATTATATTATTCGTGGCTAAAGTGAATAGTTCGGGGTTCAACTCCAAACCTGAGGGTAAAAGTCACAAGAGGATGCTTGCAACAGAGTTAGGCCACAAGCGAGACGCTTGGGAGAGTATAAATCTGCTTATTTCAATGAATGGTCACAAGCGAGACGATCCGATAGCTATCGGATGCGACAGTTTAACGCAGACGCTTGCGACATGGCCCGGGAGAAAATAAGAGTAAATTTACAATCTCCCCATTTTGCCGGACTGGTAATCGAGCATGGCTTGTTGTATTTCAGCCTGACTGTTCATAACGAAAGGACCCTGTGCCACTATAGGCTCATTGAAAGGGGTACCATAACCAAAAAGAAGCATTGAATCCTCTTTTGCAATGATTTCAATTTGCTCTTCGTCAGAATCAAACTCAACCAGGTTGTGGGTATCTGCTTCCTTCCCGTTCACTTCAACAAGGCCATTTACTAGATACAACAATATATTCTTGTCTTTGGGGACTGCGGCCTTGTAATTTCCGCCATTTTTCATTTCCAGCCTGCAAATAGAGATATCTGTAACCGGTTCAACCGGTCCGTTAACATCGTTAAAAGTACCGGATACTACATAAGCTTTACCTTCCCTCCATCAATTTCGGCCACGGGTATTTGCTCTTTCTGCAACCCTTTATATGCCGGATCCATCATCTTTAAAGATGCAGGCAGGTTCAACCACAACTGGATTATTTCCAGGTCTGCCCCCATTTGTCAAGAAAATCTTTGGAAGACACCTCAGCATGCACCAATCCGCGACCTGCTGTCATCCACTGAATTCCTCCTTCATTGATGATACTTTCATAGCCGCCTGAATCTTTGTGCATCAGATCGCCGTCCAGTATAAAGGTCAGTGTTTCAAATCCGCGATGCGGATGGGGACCGAATGGCAACCCGTTGTTGTTCTTTCCATAATCCTGCGGACCATGATGGTTCAGAAACAAAAACGGATCAACGTGATCAATGGTATGCGTTGGCATGGCCCGGTAAGTGGTCAGATCGCCTATCGGATCACTTACTGCCCGATGTATATTTTTAATCGTTCTCATAACTATTCTCCTTTCTGAGGAAAACAGACAAGAAAGTCTTTTGTTTTAATATTAACTATTCTTGTGACAATCAATGCAATATAAAGCCATCTTTCGCACTAATTCAGGGAATTACTACTTAATAATTCCGCACCTACGGAGCTGCTGTATGATATTTTTTGTTGATTTTCTACCATAATGTCGTCACTACGTGTCTTGTTGTGCTTATTGTTTTTCGTCATTGTTTGAGCGGGGTAACATTCTCAAACCTTCAAATCTTCAAACAACCAACGTCGCTTGAAACCATTTGGAACAATCTGAAACAACCTGAATCCTTGCCTTTGGCATGTGCGGGGGCATGGTGAGGGCAAGAATCACGAGCGGCATTGCGCGACGGAATTGTGGGAGCGAGTAATTACAACCGAACAATCAACTGATTTACTACTGAATAAACAACTGAGTTATCGAATGAACCATTCCCTGGATACCCCGGGTAAACCACTCAATCCTTCCCGTTAATTCTTAGCCCTTTGATATTGCACAGGCCATTCCATATTAGTATACCCCAGTTCCCGGGCTGCCCGTAGCGGAAAATAAGGATCACGCAGCATCTCACGGGCCATCAGGATCAGGTCGGCCTGCCCTGTTGACAGGATGGTTTCCGCCTGAAAAGCTTCTGTGATCATACCCACTGTGCCGGTTTTGATACCTGCCTCTTTCCTTATTCTTTCCGAGAAAGTAACCTGGTAACCTGGTCCTACCGGGATACGGGCTCCTTCAATATTCCCGCCGGAGGAACAATCAATCAGGTCCACTCCTTTGCGTTCCAGAATTCCCGCCAGCTTCACAGAATCATCGATGGTCCAGCCCCCTTCTGTCCAGTCACTGGCCGAGATACGCACGAAAAGCGGATATTCGGTAGGCCAGACTTCACGAATCTCCTCAGTCACCTCCAGCAAGAAGCGAATGCGATTTACAAAGCTGCCACCATACTGATCGGTGCGGTTGTTGCTTAGCGGAGAGAGAAATTCATGGATCAGGTATCCGTGTGCAGCATGCAGCTCAATCACTTTGAACCCGGCTTTCAGAGAACGAACTGCAGCTTCTTTAAATTTCTCTTTTAACTTCTGGATCTCCTCCACTGAAAGCATGTGAGGCATCCCACTGTTGGTTTCGGAAAACGGAATATCCCCCGGGGCAACAGGCTGCCAGCCGCCTCCTCTTTCCTTTTGATAAAGATTGCCGTTCCATGGTTGGTTAAAACCTGCTTTTCTGCCGGCATGAGCCAACTGAATTCCCGGAACAGAATCATGCGCTTCAATAAATTGAGTAATTTGCTTAAGCTGTTCGATATGCTCATCTTTCCAGATGCCCATATCAGCAAATGAGATTCGCCCTTCAGGTGATACTGCGGCCGCCTCCGTAAAAACAAGCCCTGCTCCGCCTACTGCCCTGCTTCCCAAATGCACCAGGTGCCAGTCGGTTGCAAAACCATCTTCACTCGAATACTGGCACATTGGCGATACAGCCAGCCGGTTCTTAATAGTTACTTCTCGTATTTGTAAAGTATTGAATAAATGGATCATATAGTTAAATTTTAAATATTATAAATGGCTGTCGAATTATATTCCAGATTTAAAAATTTAGAACTTAAATATTAAATTACAAAGTTCTCATAGCTAGCAATCCAACCCGCTGCCCCTTGGTCCCCTAAAGGGGTCAGCCCGCGATTTTAACCGAAATTTCAATCAAAAACGGAGCGAAGGCCCCTTTAGGCTGTAGGGGGCGTGCGAAGGAAAATAATTTTATTAATATAATCTGAAATTCATATTATTTAATTACTTTATAATACAACTGCACCAAACCGCTTGAAAACACTTTGAAATCAGTTAATTTAAGATTCGTGCGCTCATCAAAATCATTAAACAATGGCTTTCCTTTGCCCAGCAACAAAGGATGAACCGATATCATCATTTCATCAATCAGGTTACATGCCAGGAAAGAAGCAGCCAGTTTTGCCCCACCAAAAAGCCACAAATCCTTTCCGGGTGCCGAAAGAATTTCATGCATGTCCTGATCGGGTGCTGCTTTCATCAGTTCATAGCCTTTCTCCACATTCTTTAAGCTGGTTGAAAAAACAATCTTCCTTTTATCGGCAAAAGCGTTGGGAAGGTCCCGGATCAGTTGTTCATAGCTTATTCTTCCCAACAGGATTGTGTCAATCCCTTCCAGAAAAGAGGTCATCGAATAATCCTGGTCTGTGAAACACCAGTCGATGGCTCCGTTTTCGCCCTCAATAAAAAAATCAAGACTGGTACAGAGGCTGAGTACTATCTTTCTGTGATTCATATTTATATTTATCTAAATCATCTCTTTCTCAAATAACTCTATCATCTCACCCGCAATACTGTAATCCCCGGGATGTGGCGGCAAATTTCCCCGCTCATACCAGGCCAGTTCGGCAATCTCCTCCGGATCGGGAACCAGTTCCTGTGTTTCATCTGCTTCTGCGATATAAGCTACCATCAATGAACCTGAGTAAGGCCAGGGCTGACTTTTGTAGTACCGCAGATTGCGAATACTGATTCCTGTCTCTTCCTTTACTTCACGAATGACAGTCTGTTCCAGTGATTCGCCAACTTCAACATACCCTGCAATGACGGAATAAAACTTACCCCGGAATTTGGTATTCTGTGCAAGTAAAATCTTATTACCCGAAGTAATGGCCACGATGACGGCAGGCGATACATTGGGATAGACAACTTTTCCGCATGAGGGACAAACATATTTCCCGTACATCTTTTTTTAAGACGGTTTTCGTCCCGCAATGCCCGCAATATTGATTGGAGATGTACCACGTCATAAGCTGATATCCCGAGCACTCCCATCCAGGAAACCTCTCCGTTTTTTAACAAGCGGAGGTCAAAGATTTTTTTATAAATGAAGTTTTCCTTGTCATCAGGAAAATCAAACAGCAAAAAGAAGTGACTCCCATTCAGTGCAAACAGATAAATTGCTTGATTGGTATCTGGCAGAGGGCTGAAGTCTTTTTTACGGGGAATCGATAACTCCTCCCCCTCCTGTTTTAGCAAGATCTGATCATCCTTATAACAAAGCAGGTAATCATTGTCCTGTACCTCCTGCACCATCTGAAACTGATTGTCAAACGTACCCTGCAAAATTTCGTGTAACATAAGAATTGGTATTAATCTGTTAAGAAAATAAACATTTCTGAAAGCTGAATGTTTGCAACAACTTTTCAGGAAAAAGTCAAAATCCATTCAAAAATACCGGTTTAAAAATTAAATCCTGCTGCGTTAACCGGCATTTTTAAGGCATTCGCCGATTTCTGCTTCCCCAAAACATCCGACAGTGTTATTTTTATATCAGAAATTGAAAATTACATTATCATGAATAAAAAGATCACTATTATCGGGGGAGGAATAGCCGGTTTATCAACCGGAATTTACGGACAGATAAACGGCTATCATACTGAAATTATTGAGATGCATACAAACCAGGCGGGCAGTGTACCACCTGGGAACGAAAGGGTTTTCGTTTTGATTATTGTCTGCACTGGCTGGTAGGTACTAAAAACGGCATGTATAAAGACATGTGGAAGGATACAAATGTACTGAATAATGACACCAAAATAATTGATCATGAAATATTCGGCCAAATGATCAATGAGAAAGAAGAAGAATTTACCATTTACACCAACATTGATCGCTGGGAGCAATACCTGCTGGAAATGGCTCCTGAAGATAAAAAAGCAATCAGAAGAATGTGCAGACATATGCGAAAAGGAAGAAGCTTTGCACCTTTCATCCCTGTGCATAAGGCAAAAGATGCTGCAGATAATATTTCTACCTTCTTCAAAATGATTCCAGTGTATCTGCTGTTTATTCGCTTCGGTAAAAAAGATTGTGCCGCCTATTTCAAAAAACTTGGTTTTAAAAACCCGAAGCTTACCTGGTTTCTGCACAACACCTATGGCAAACTCAATTTCGCGGCTATTGCTTTTATACTGATGCTGGGGTGGTTCGACCAGAAAAATGCCGGTTACATAATTGGTGGTTCCCAGGCGTTGATTGACCGCATGAAAGACCGGTATCTGACATTAGGAGGCAAGCTTACCACCGGTAAGAGAGTAAAAAGAATTATGGTTGAAAATAATACAGCCAAAGGAGTTGAACTTGCAGATGGGACTATAATAAACAGCGAATATGTTATTAGTGCCGCCGACGGCCACTCTACTATCTTCAATATGCTGGGAGGCAAATACCTTTCAAGGCAACACCGAGATGCCTATGAGAACTGGGAAGTTTTTACTCCCATCGTACAGGTGTCTTTCGGTATGGATGCAGTGGTCAATCAGGATGCCCCGGCTGCCATGTATCTGACAGAAAACAAGATGATCGGATCCACAAAACTAAAATCAGGGTATACCATTATGAATTATGCATTTGACCCGACGATGGCTCCAAAAGGAAAATCGGTGATTGTACTGCGATTTGAAAGTCCGTGGGAAATCTGGGAGCATATGGATGAAAACACCTACAAAGAAGAGAAAGAAAAGATCAGGAAAGAAGCACTGTCAATTTTAGAATATCATTACCCTGTTGTTACGGGCAAAATAATGGTGACTGATATTGCCACGCCTCGCACCGGGGTGAGATATACAGGAGTATGGAAAGCATCTTACGAAGGATTTATGCCTTCAAAGGAAAACATAACCAAAACACTAAAAAACACCCTACCCGGACTGGATAATTTCTATCTGGCCGGTCAGTGGTTGTATCCGGGAGGCGGATTACCCCCTTCAGCTGATTCGGGACGAAAAGCCATCCGGCAGATTTGTAAAAAAGAGAAGAAGCCGTTTTTACATTACAGCAGATAACTTTTAATCTTCTGAAATATCACATATCTCAGCATCCGAGGCCTTTATCAGGTCAGCGGGTGCTATTTTTAACTGAAGTCCGCGGATACCTGCACTTACATAAATCTTTTCATAATTCCGGCAGGTTTCATGAATATAAGTGGGATACTTTTTCTTCATCCCAACAGGCGAACAACCTCCCCGTATATAGCCTGTAAGCCCCAGAATCTCTTTCATCTGTACCATGGCTGCTTTCTTGTTGCCGGAAACTTTGGCAGCTTTCTTAAGATCAACCTCAGTATTCCCGGGAATGATGGCAACAAACACGCCTGTTTTATCGCCTCGCAGCACCAGCGTCTTGAAAACCTCTTCAACCGGCTCCCCCACTTTGGCAGCGACAGTCTGAGCGCTCAGGTCATTTTCATCTACTTCATAAGGTACCAGCTCATAAGGTATGCCCTGTTTGTCGAGTAACCGGGCAGTGTTGGTTTTTTGCATTTTTTCGGTTGTTTATCAGTTGTATATTCAATTGATTATTCAGTAGAGACTCGGTTGTGATTCGATTGTTTCATGAGTTCCATGTTGTTTAAATGGAAAACGCAAAGCTCCTCTGTCACCTTGTTACTTTGTTACCTTGTCACAGCCCATGTTACTCACTCCCGCATGGCCAGGCCACAACCCGTTCGTGATCCTTGCCTTCACCAGGCCCTCGCTCCTGCCAAAGGCAAGGATTCAGTTGTTTATAAGTTAGATGGTTCAAGCATCCGCTTGGACCCCTTATTTTTATTCTGTCGTTTTTATTGTTCCATTAGTTTCATATGGTTTCAAGTTGTTTCAAATAGTTTCAGGCGTTTCAATTTGCCAGCTCTACCGCGAGTCTCCACCATGGCGCAAGTATTTACTTGTGCCCCGGATTATCAGTTTCAGTTTACACGCTCTTACTTTACTAAAAAATGATAAAAGTTCCAAGTCACGTAGAGACGACATTATGCTAAAACATTCATAAAATAACATATATAGTAGCTCCGTAAAGCATTATTCATTTATTTCCTATAGATACAGGTATTTCAAATAATTTCAGTTTTTTAAATATACACATTCTCTAAAATCAGTATTTCAAATTTACATATGTAATCAATAAATAAAACCTTAATTATTTATAACTTTGATAAAAGCTTAAATTATGAATCCATTACTAAAGCGCATAACAACCGACCCAGAAATCTGTCATGGCAAACCCTGCATACGGGGAATGAGATGGCCGGTTGAAGTTATTATTGATATGCTTGGTTCGGGAATGACTACAGAACAAATACTTGAAGATCACCCGGAGCTTGAAAAGGATGATATTCTTGCAAGCCTTAACTTCGCCAGGTTATATCTTTCCGGATATTCAATAACCGATGTAGAATCATGAAATTTCTTTGTGATGTACATATACCCATAAAACTTGCAAATCATTTAAAATCTTTGGGTTTCGAAGCTCTTCATGTAAATAATATATTGGAAGGATCAAAAACAAAGGATAATGACATAAGTAATTTTGCAGATGAACAAGACTTTATTGTTATTACCAAGGATTCTGATTTCCGTGATTCATATTTTATCAAACAAACTCCTAAAAAACTCATTAAAATAAACCTGGGGAATGTTTCTAACAACGAATTGAAAGATATTATTATTAATCATTTAAATATTCTAAGAAGATTATATCCTCAGTCACACTTCTTATTAGAGATCAACAAAGATGATCCACATCTTTTAATCAAGTAATGACAATTCCTAAAAGGATTATTTGCCTGAAAATCGAGAATCCTCGAAATTGTATACTCAACAAAGTTGAGAATAATTTCGGGATCCACACGAGGCCTTCGCTCAATCCTAAGGCAAGGATTATCTCCACTCCCACAAGCTTAGCCACCAGCCGGAGGGTACTCCCTCACACATGCCGGGCCACGGGCTGGAGGGTACTCCCTCACACGAGCCTGGCCACAGCCTGGTCGTGAGCTTTGTCACCCACAATCCGCCCACAAACCTGACAAAGGTTCGTGAGCTTGACCCGCGCAAAGCCTGCCCTGCTAGCCAAAGGTCAAGGTTCGTGATCCATGTTCCGATTTTATCAAATCTTTGATTCTACCAGGCCCTTGCTCAAATCCAGAGGCAAGGATTTAAATTGTTTCTTTTTCTTTCAATCCGAGTTTGGGTTTATTTAACTTCTTAATTGATTCTCTAATCTTGTCCCTTGTCTCTGATTGAAGGAAAGTGGGTATCAAAATATTTAAACTGATCCCTAAAATCCGATGAATAATTACCAAATCTTTTAATGTGAACTGAGATACACCATTTATCAGTTCACTCATATACGATTTTGGATGACCTAAGATTAATCCCAGGTCTTGTTGGGTCATGTCATAATCCTTTAGTTTTTTTCTAATAGTATCCTTTCGTTTACTGATAAATTTTTGTTCATAATTCACAATCTCCTCTGCTTTATCAGATTCCTCTATTTGTGAATCAGTGATTTTATCAAAATCAGACCATTCTCTATCCTCGTAGTCTTTAATCAAATCACGAAGTTTCTTACGTATGGGTTTTAAATCCGGATTCTCATCAATCATTAATCGTAACTTGCGCTCTAGTAATGATGCCTTTTTCAAATCATACTCATTTTCTAACCTTTCAATTTTCGCAACCTCTTTTATGTCAAAAATTTCTTTCATGATTACACATTTTAAATCCAGTTATTATCTCTCAACCATTTTTTAATTACATTACGATTGTTTTTAAAGGTCAGTTCGTAATCATCATGACTCCCGGCCCAAACAATCGTTGCTTCTCCGTCTTCTTCTAATTCAATCATTATTAAAGTTCGATGTATATTGATATTGAAGAAATAAAACTCTCCACCATAAACACAATCAGCATCAGGACGTTTTTCGGTTAAATCATGAGGCGTTTCCCAATTGCTATCCTCAATATCAGCAATCAACTGTTGGACAGCTTTCAATAATTTTGAGTTTCCTCTGTTTTTCCGAATAAGTTTACCCAAAATGTGTTTATTTATGATTCTCAAATCATTTTTGTTTTTTTATTCTACAGCAAATATAATAAAATAGTTCTGAAATAATCAGAACAAACATTCTTTTATTTACCGCCCCTTAATTGCTCCCTCTGTTGCGGAAATGCTGTTCGTACCTACCACCTGTGACATCCCCCACCATGGCGCAAGTATTTACTTGTGCCCCCAGATTATCATTATTCAACCAATCAAGCCCTGCTTTGTCACTTTATTACTTTGTTACCTTGTCACTGCCCATGTTACTCGCTCCCACAGGCCAAGTCATCAGCTGCTTGTGATCCTTACCCACACCAGACCCCTACACAATCCAAAGGCAAGGATTGTCACTTTGTCACCTTGTCACCTTGTCACCTAATTTCAAACATTGATCTTTTTGTTTTGTTATTTACATGTATAAAGTAACTACCTTAAAAATACATATTAATCATGAAATACAAAGAACTGGGCAAAACAAACGAACAACTTTCTGCGATCGGGCTGGGGTGTATGGGTATGACCCATGCCTATGGTGAGCGGGATGACAAAGAATCCATAGCCACGCTGTACAAAGCACTTGATCTCGGGATTAATTTCTGGGATACAGCAGATATCTATGGTGCCGGTTCCAATGAAGAACTGATTTCCAAAGTACTGAAGGAAAATCGCAGCAAAGTTTTTCTGGCTACCAAGTTTGGCTTCCGGAATAAGAAAGATGGCGGCATGTATCTCGACTGCTCTCCCGGCCACATGCAGGAAGCAGTGGATGCCAGTCTGCGCAGACTGAAAACCGATCATATCGACCTGTATTATGCCCATCGAATTGATCCGCAGGTGCCGGTAGAAGAGATGGCTGAAGCCATGGCCGGTCTGGTAAAAGCGGGAAAGGTACGATACCTGGGCCTGTCAGAAGCTTCTGCTGAATCGGTTAGAAAAGTACATGCAATTCATCCGGTTTCGGCATTGCAATATGAATACTCACTGATCACCCGCGATGTGGAAAAAGATATTCTTCCGTTGAGCAACGAACTGGGTATAACACTGGTACCTTTTAGTCCACTGGTCAGGGGACTGGTAACCGACACAGTAAGCCTGGACCAGCTGCCAGACAATGATTTTCGTAAAAACAATCCACGTTTTCAGGGCAGTCACTGGGAAAACAACCAGAAACTGGCACGGGAGCTAAAAGATTTTGCACAGCAAAAAAACTGCACACCGGCACAGCTGTCACTGGCCTGGGTAATGGCACAGGGTGATAACATCATTCCGATCCCCGGCACCAAGAAACGCAAATACCTGGAAGACAACGCCGGTGCTGTTAATGTGGACCTGACGCAGGATGACCTGAAGTTTATGGACGAACTACTCGCAAAATATCCCGATACCGGTGCGCGTTATCCCGAAGAGATGATGAAAATGATCAGGAAATAAAAAACTGGATATCATTCTTTATCAACTCTTAAGATTAATAAGAAAACTTTCAAAAAACACATGAAAAAAAAGAGTTATATTCCTCAATCTAAACAGATTTCAAAAAAACTATATGAGGCCCTTCAGAAATTAATCCTGCAGGCTCCTACCTGGTCAGATAAGGAATATAATAGCTATAATAAAGTCAGAAAAAATATAAATAAATCCAGAATCGCATAATCTCATATTGTCCATCATTCAAGCCATGTTTTAAATAATTTCAACTATTTGTTTATGTCTGAAATAACCGGAAAAACAATACTTATTACAGGAGCAACTGACGGGTTGGGCAAGCTGGTGGCCACTCACCTGGCGCAGGCAGGAGCAACCGTTTTGATGCACGGGAGAAATCCTGAGAAAGGCAAAAGAGTGTTGCAGGAAATCCGGGATAAAACAGGCAATCCACACCTGGAATATTTCAATGCTGATTTCGCTTCCCTTTCGGAAGTAAGTCAATTGGCCAAAGAAGTTACCTCCACTTATAATCAACTGGATATTTTGATCAACAACGCCGGTATTGGTGGTGGACCGAAAGCCAATCAGCAACGCGATTTGAGTGTTGACAGCCATGAACTGCGATTTGCAGTAAATTACCTGGCCACCTACCTGTTGACAAAAAAGTTACTGCCCGCCATAAACCACGATAGTGGCAGGATCATTAATGTAGCATCCATAGGACAGGAAACGATTGATTTTAACGATGTAATGCTTGAAAAAAGTTATGATGCTTTTCATGCCTACCGGCAGAGCAAGCTGGCCATGATCATGTTCACTTTCGACCTCGCTGAGGAACTGAAAGATACCGGAATTACGGTCAACACCCTTCACCCGGCTACACTGATGAACACCAATATGGTGAAGGAATTTTTCGGCCGTACCATGAGCACGATAGAAGAAGGAGCGGAAGCACTGGAATACCTTACCGTTTCTCCTGAATTGCAGAGTACCACAGGAGTATACTTCAACCAAAAAAAGCCAGACAGAGCGCTTGGACAGGCTTATGACAAAGAGGCAAGAGACAGATTAAAAGCTTTATCAGAAGAGTTAACAGGAGGATTTATGTAATTATGAAAAAAGCAGCGCAGCTTATACAAAAATGCTGCCATGCTTTTATTAAAAAGATGCTGTGCTTTTTTAAAATGCAGCGCAGCTTTTTTTGTCGCGCTTAGGTACATGTTTTTTCCGGGATGAAACCAATACAAGTGTCTTAATATCAACTACTATAGTTTCTCAGATAATATAATTAGTTAATATTATGATTTTAGTAAATCTTGAAAATTTTCTTTATACCTAATAATTAGCTAAATAATAAATCCTTTCGCGAATTATAATAATCATGCATAATAGTAAAATCCTATGTCTGTTTTTACTCCGGCCTTTGAGCGTTTTGTATGATTTTCAAAGAGGTGACCGTAGCTTGGGCCTGTGGAGCAGCACTGTTTGAAGGACAGGATTTAATTAAATTTATCTTATAGGAACCGAAAAGCTCATTTGAAATTCTTTTTATATTAATTATTTATGGCCTGTCCTGAGTTTTGCTGCGGATGCAGGGAACACCTTTAGAAAATCTGCAAAACGATCTGGAGCCTTGATCTTTTTTGCTTCGTTTTTTGGATCAAGTCAAAAAATGAAGTCGCCCCGTTGGGCCGGGGCGAAAATAGGCATGTGGGGTAGGAAAGCAAAAAATTACAATTTACATTTTCAATTCAATACCCACCGGACAATGATCGGACCCCATCACCTGGTCAAGAATAAAAGCCTCTTTAATTCTTTCCATGAAACGATAGCTAACCAGGAAATAATCAATACGCCAGCCCACATTTCGTTCGCGTGCTTTAAAGCGTTGACTCCAGTATGAATACTGCACTTTATCAGGATAGAAATGACGAAAAGTATCCACGAGGCGGGCAGAAAGAAAATTATTAAATCCGTCAATCTCCACCTGGGTGAAACCTGCCGATTTGTTATAATTAGATTTTGGATTCGCCAGATCGATGGGTTCGTGAGCCACGTTCAGGTCACCGGTAAAAACCACCGGTTTCAGCTCATCCAGTGAATGCAGGTAATCAAGCAGGTCTTTATCCCATGTCTCACGATATTCAAGCCGCTTTAATCCTTGACCGGAATTAGGAACATAGACATTCACCAGGTAAAAATCCTCATATTCAAGGGTGATTACCCGTCCTTCCTGATCGTGTTCTTTCTTACCAATATCATAACTGTGACTGATGGGTTTGTGTTTTGTAAAGATGGCAGTCCCGGAATACCCTTTTTTCTCGGCCGAATTGGCAAATACCTCATAACCGTCAATCTCAGCAGCGATAGCCTGCATCACCTCATCCGGCGCCTTGGTTTCCTGTATACACAGTATATCAGGATCCATTTCCCTGACTTTTTCCTCAAATCCTTTCTTTAGCGCTGCACGGATGCCATTTACATTCCATGATAATATTTTCATAAACTCTCTCCCACGTATTTATAACGGTTAAGGATACTAATATAAACATTTTTTTTATTCCGTGGAAACTCAGTTGTTTATTCGGTAGTGATTCGGTTGATTATTCAATTGTAATTCTGTAGTTTATTCGGTGATTTTTACGGATGAAACGCCATGCTCCTCTGTCACCCTGTTACCTTGTCACTTTGTCACCTATGACTGCTCGTGATCCTTGCCAACACCGGGCCCTCACAGCCAAGGGCAAGGATTCAGTTGTTTATTCGACAGATGATTCAAGCGTCTCGCCTGGACCCCATATATTTATTCTGTTGTTTTTATTTTTCCAAATTGTTTCAAACGGTTTCAGGTGGTTTCAAGTTGTTTCAGAGCGGCGGTGGTCAATTGATAATTCTGTGGTGATACGTTTGTTTAATGATCTACTCTCACACTGATCCCCTCACGCTTCCATACTACCTCAGCTGCTGAATAACTGTACCCGGCAAAAATACCGTAACCGTTCTTAATATTACTGAATACATTTACCGGCTCCGAATAAAAGTCTTTTTCTGCAATCCGCTGGTTATAGTAAGAAATGGCATAGTCATAGTAATTTTCGCTTATGGAGAGCAATTTAATGCGATATATAACGCTGTCTTCATTATAAATGCCGCCGCCTTGTTTCAATCTAAAACTGACTTGCTGCTTAGGTGACGAAAAAGTCTTGTCAGAAAAAATGAGTTGACTATAATTATTATATAAAGTAGCTTCCACAAATGAATTCGGAGAAAGGATATATTCATCAAAATCGGGTACTTCTCTTGTATCATAATAACTAAGCTTATCTACAGACAGCCCGTAAAAATTCTTCTGATCCGGATTATCTTTAAAAAATACAGTATATAAAATTTGCCCGGTAAGTGAATCCTGCAGATAGCTCACGGAAGTTATTTTTACCGGCCGCGGGATTGAATCGCTGGCAGTAACCGGCTCGTGACCGGGAACAGAAACCGTTAACCGGTAAAGCCCCGGTTGATATTCCGGAGGATTATCTGTTACATAATAGCCAGCAGGTATTCCCTCATGATAGTTATCAAAATAGGTTGAATGCATCACTGTCCCGAATAACCAGATAAATAGAAGCTGTTCCGTTCATTCAGTTTCCACCTTATTTTCCCGTTCAGGTCAAAAAAATAATACCCCGCATTATCCCAGGAGGTAAAATGGTTCATGATCGGACCAGCCAGAAAATCCAGGTAGGTTCGGCGGGCCGACAGGATAAAGGTAAGCCTGTCTTTAATAACCGGTCCTTCCACCTGTAATTTAGAAGAGATGAGCCCCACCGAGCCCTTTACCGCCAGCTTTTTGCTGTTGCCGTCCTTCATGCGGATATCGGTGACTGACGCCAGCCGGCTGTTGTACTGTGCCGGAAAAGCCGAAGTATACAGCTTCACATTTTTGATGGCATCGCTGTTGAAGACCGAGAAAAAACCAAACAGGTGGTTTGGATTAAACACCTCGGCTCCGTCTACCAGGATCAGGTTGTTATCCGCTTCACCGCCACGCACATACAGGCCTGTGTTTCCTTCGCTTCCCGGCTGTACGCCCGGCATCAGTTGCAGGGTTTTCAGGATATCCTGCTCCCCCATCAGTACCGGGAGTTGGCGGGTCATCTTCATGGGGATGTTCAGCATGCCGGGTTCATGAATGGAATGCATCCTGTTTGGATTCTCACCCGTCACCTTCACCTCTCCTATTTGACTGTTCGATGACAAGAATATTGAAAGGAGGGTATCTTTCCTGATTCTCAGGTGCAGAAATTCCGTTTCATATCCGACGTAGGATACCCGGAGGTCGTGCATATCTCCTGAAAGAGATAGACTAAAAAAACCATAGTCATTTGTAATTGTACCGGTCTCCCCGTCCGCCAAAACCGTGGCACCAATCAGTTTTTCCCCGGAGGCAGTATCCTGAACGTATCCGGAGACAACGATCTGCTGTGCCTGCAGGGATACAGTCCATAATAACAAACCGGCAAAAATCCATAATCTCATGACATCGCATTAAAATATCATTTGAAAAGCATATTTAATCCCTTCTTACGTTCGGGTAATTACAAATATAGGGAATTTATAGTTACAGCCAAGTTGAGATTTGGGTGATAAGCTGACAAACTCCGTTTTTGATCTAATTACTGCTTCTCATGTCCGATAATTTCTTTATTATCTAACTCAATCAGATCATAAAACCTGAATAAGTCAGCAATAGTCTTAAAATAATTATCAAATAACTGGATAAGAGCTTTGTTTACAATATTTCCCGTCGTGACAAGAAGTAATTTTGCAGGAATTCCATTTATTAAATGTGAATCCAGAAAATCAGAATCTTTGGTTATAATAATTCGATCTTCTTTGATGGATATGTTTCTAATCTCATTATCTTTTGTCCTCTCCTTATCTGGCAGATCATCCGTATGAATAACATCATACCCTTTATCTTTAAGGGAAATGGTTAATTTATAAGGTAGATTAGCATCCATCAGAAATTTCATGCGACAATCCTGTGTATTGTTTTTACTTTAGATAATTGTGAAGCAAATGCTAAACAAGCCCTAATATCATCAATTTCAAGTGCCGGATAATCTTCAATGATTTCAGCTTCACTCATACCGGCAGATAATAAATCCAAGATTAAATCAACCGTATATCTTGTATTACGCAGGGTTGGTCTCCCATTACAAATCTCCGGGTTAATAGTTATTCTGCCTAATAGATCCTTTTTCATGTTTTTTCTCAAATATACAAAAAAATATCCTCACATATGATCCCAACATTATTGAAACTGTTGATAACCTTTCAGATGCCAAACAGATATAAACAGGTGCTAAAGATAATCCATTCAGCAACCCAACTGGCACGGACGTCCTCGTCCGTGCCTACCATGCCCACTAACTATAGTCTAAAGCATGAAAGCCACGGACAACATGTCCGCGGCAGGTGGTTATATTTTTAGCAACACCATGGATTATGCCGGAGAAACTGGTATTTAGAAGATGTTACTGTAGCTAAATAACGCCACACGAGGGGACTCGTGCGGAAGCAGGGACAGCAGAGGAACTCGTGCGGAAGCGGGGACAGCTTCACCAAAAACTACCTCTACAAAAAATTACGGTTCAGAAAATCCTGGAACCGGGCTTTGTACTGATCACTGACGGGAATGTATTTTTTACCGAAAACAACATGACTTCTTTCCACGGTCTCAACCTTATCCAGGTTGACAATATACGACCGGTGAACGCGCATAAAGTGCTCTGCTGGCAGCTTTTCTTCCAGTGATTTAACAGAATTAAGCGACAACACCGGCTTCGTCTCATCTTGCAGGTAAACCTTCACATAGTCTTTCATCCCTTCGATATACAGGATTTCATGAAAATTGATACGCCGGATCTTGTACTCTGATTTGAGAAACAAAAATTCATTGTTGGCCTCCAGTGAAGGATAGGCCTGTTCTTCGAGTTCAATAAGGTGCTTTGCTTTGTTTACAGCCGTTAGAAATTCCTGGTAACTGAAGGGCTTCAGCAAATAGTCGATGGCATTCAGTCTGAATCCTTCTACAGCATATTTCTCATAAGCAGTGGTAAAAATAATCTTTGTGCCCGGCTGCAGGGTTTTGGCAAAATCAACCCCGGACAGGTCAGGCATTTGCACATCGAGCAAGATCAGGTCCACTTTACTGTCTGAGAGAAAATCCACCGCGTCAAGTGGATTATCAAAAGCACCGGCCAATTCCAGATAAGGAGTTTTTGCAACATAGTCGGACACGAGTTTAAGCGCCAGCGGCTCATCATCCAGGGCGATGGTCCGTATTTTTTTTGCAGCACTCATGTTGTTTCCAGTTTAAGTCTCGCGAGGAATTCACCAGCCTGTTCTTCAACCTGCAGCTTATGTCTGTCAGGATAAAGCAACCGCAGCCTTTTCTTCACATTCTCAAGTCCGATGCCTCCTTGTTTATCTTTGTTCTGAAGCTCCTGCTTTGTCATGCTGTTTTGCACTTCAAACAATATCTCAGTATTTTTCACTTCCATCCGTATCCTGATAAACGACCTTTCCCTGTAACTCACACCATGCTTGAAGGCATTTTCCACAAAAGGAACGAACAACAAGGGCGGGACCATCAACTCGTCACAATCTTTGGGCAGAGACACCTCCAGCTTCACTTTATCGCTTAGCCTCAGCTTCATCAGGTCGATGTAGTGATGCAGGAAAGCCACCTCATCACTTAACCTCGATCGTCCCTGGTCCGATTCATACAAGAGGTAACGCATCAGTTTGGAAAGCTTGAGAACAGCTTCCTGTGCTTCTTCACTGTCAATGCCTATCAGTGAGTAAATATTGTTCAGGGTATTGAAGAAAAAATGCGGGCTGATCTGGTTTTTCAGGAAGGCCAGCTCTGAATTCAGCTTTTCTTTCTCCAGCTCTTTTCGCTCTTTTTCATTCTGTGCCAGTCGTTGCATCACCCCCAGTCCAAGCGAAAAACCTACAATAAGTACAGAAGTATAGAAATACCCCATCAGTCTGAACTGTTTGATAGGCGGTTTTACAAGGTTTTTGCCCTTATTGAGTTCCTGCATTACCTTTTCAAACTGCTGATCCCGAACCTTATCAAAAAACACATTCTCATTCAGGTACCAGAGGATAAGACAAACAAAGAGAATAATTGCAGTGGTAATCAGGAAATACCAAATTTTGTTGTCCCTGAAAAAATAACGTGGCACCAGCCAGAGGTAATTAAAGTAAAACAAAGAACCGTAAACCGCAGTATTGAAATAAAACTGATTCAGAAAATGATCGCTTCTGTTCCCGTAACTTGTCATCAGGTAATGAGGCAGAATCACGATGATCGTCCATGCCAGCAAATGCAATAGTAGGGTTAAACGTCGGTTTGAATGAAATCTGATTCTCATTTTCTTTTGCTTTGATCTTTCAAAGATAATATTTTGTTGCGGTATGTTTGGGTGCTAATTTATTTACGGGTTATGGATGGTATTTTGGCTCATTCTATTCAGCTCAGGTGGTAAAGACAACTCATGAGTTGTCTCTACTGCCTCATCTTCCATCTTCCGTCTTTGGTCTTCTGACGTCTCCTGACTTCTGTCTTCCGTCTTCAAACGCCTTACTCATACCTCAGCGCATCAATAGGGTTTAGTCCTGCGGCTTTTCTTGCAGGATACCAGCCAAAGAAGATGCCGATAGCCGAACATACCAAAAAGGCAAATACAACCGAGGAAGTCATAATTACCACCGGCCAGTTCATAATAGAGGCGATGATCCAGGTAGCAGCTGAACCCAGCAGGATCCCGATCACACCACCCATCACACTCAGCATCAATGATTCTATCAGAAACTGCATCAGAATGTCATTTCCTTTTCCCCCTACTGACATTCGGAGGCCAATTTCACGCGTACGTTCAGTTACCGATACATACATGATATTCATAATTCCAATACCGCCAACCAGCAGCGAGATTCCTGCAATTGCCCCCAGGAGTGCTGTCAGCACATCGCTGATTGAAGAGAAGGTTTGTACCAGCTCTGATTGCGACATAACCCTGAAATCATCTTCCTCGCCGGGTTTGATCTTATGTGTCTGCCGAAGGGTTTGTGTAATCTCGTCAATAGCCTTTTCATTTAACTTTTCCGAAGCAGCTGATGCGTAGATCCCCTGAATATGTGTTATGGCCAATATACGTTTTTGTATAGCAGTATAAGGGGCAATCAGCAGGTCATCCTGGTCCTGTCCCATTCCGTTCTCCCCTTTGGGTTCCAGCACACCAATCACTTTAAAAGGGATATTATTGAAACGAATGGTTTGTCCCAGCGGATCCAGACCATTTTGAAACAAGTTATTCTCTACCGTCTTTCCAATCAGGCAAACCTTTGCAAAGGTCTGTACCTCCCGGTCGGTAAATATACGGCCTTCCTCAAGGTCATATTTCCTTATTCCCAGATAATTCTGACTGACACCATAGGCTGTAGTCGGCCAGTTCTGGTTGCCAAAAACTGCCTGCCCGGAAGCCCTGACCTGCGGAGAGACCTCACTGATCGACGGACATTCTTTCCGGATAGCCTCCACATCTTCCATGGTCATGGTTTGGGTACTGCTGTTCCCCAGCCTTACACCACCCCTTTGCTGGGAACCGGGAATAGCAAAGATCAGGTTGGTTCCCATGCCAGACATCTGATCCTGGATACTTTTTTTGGAACCCTGCCCGATAGCCAGCATAGCTATCACTGACCCAACCCCTATAATTATGCCCAGCATAGTGAGAAATGCCCTGAACTTATTTCGCTTCAGCGCCTTCACTGCTATTCTTACTATATTTGAATAATTCATTTTAATTTTATTTTATGGTCCTGGATTATATTCTCAACAAAAAATTCCGATCTAAAAATAATATCAAAAATTTATCGGAATAAGCAATCCAACCCGCAGCCCCTGTATCCCCTGAAGTGGATCTTGCACACCATTACAAACCAACATATTATAATAAGGTTGAGCGATGGCCCCCCTGCCTGTACTGCGTTCGGCAGGCAGGCCTTTGGGCAGGGGGCTAAGCGATGGGATAAATGCTTTATGAATATAATACATACTTCGAATTTTACAATTGATCTTCCTCTACCGGCAAGGCTCTAAGTACCCCGGCAGCATTGATTCTTTCTTTTACTTTTTCCTCACGAACGATATGTCCGTCACGAAACAACACGTTACGAGTTGTACAGCGGGCAATATCCGGTTCGTGGGTTACAAATACGATGGTTTTGCCCTGTTCGTTAAGTTCCTGAAACAATGCCATAATCTCGTAAGAAGTGCGCGTATCCAGGTTACCGGTAGCCTCATCAGCCAGGATCACCACCGGGTCGTTCACCAGTGAACGGGCAATGGCCACCCGTTGCTGTTGTCCTCCCGACAGCTGATTGGGCATGTGATCCATCCTGTCTTCAAGACCAACGGACTTTAATGCTTTAACAGCCCGCTCCCGTCTTTCCCTGGTTTTAACCCCGGGATTATAGAAAAGAGGCAGCTCTACATTTTCCAGTGCTGATGTTCGCGGTAACAGGTTATAAGACTGAAACACGAATCCCAGTTTGTTATTTCGTAATTCGGCCAGTTCATTCTTACTCAATCCGTTTATTCTTACTCCATCGAGCTCATAACTTCCCGAAGTAGGCTTATCCAGGCAACCCAGTATGTTGAGCATGGTTGATTTGCCGGAACCACTGGTACCCATTATGGCTACAAACTCTCCCTCCCTGATCTCCAGATTAATCCCTTTCAGGGCGTGAACCGTGATCTCTCCAACATGAAAATCCTTTTTCAGGTCGTTTACTTCAATTAGTGTTTTTGTATCAGACATGGTATTCATTATTTACGGTTACTTCCAGGACGTTGTGGCATAAAAGGACTCCGTGCTTCAGTTTTAGCAGCAACAGCTGATGTTGAGCTATTCATGGCAACCACTATTTCGTCTCCTGCTTTCAGCCCTGAGATCACCTCATAATCCATTTCATTTGTTTCTCCCAGCACTACTCTTTGTGGTTCGATCACATTTCCGTTCTTCACCCAGATCATTTTTCCCTGTGTATTCTGACCTTCCTTTTGAATGGACGGCATTTTAATTGTTATCCCGGGATGCGTTTCCTGATATGTTTTCATAAGTTGCTGATCCGGTTTAAAATACAGTGCCTTTGCCGGCAACAATACAATATTATTTTTCTCCATCACATAAAAAGATACGTTGGCAGTCATGCCCGGCATCAGTTTCTTTTTCGGATTGGGAGCATCAATTATTACAGTATATGTAACTACATTGGAACTTACCACAGGCTGCATCCTGATCTGAGTAACTTTTCCGTCAAACTTCATATCCGGGTAGGCATCTACAGTAAATTCCACCCGTTGCCCCAGTCTTACTCTTCCTATATCAGCTTCATCCACACTGGCTTCCACCTGCATTTGTGTCAGGTCGTTAGCAATGGTGAATAGGGTAGGTGTATTAAAGCTGGCGGCAACAGTCTGTCCTTCATCCACAGCCCTGTCCAGAATCACACCGTCAATCGGGGAATAGATAGTGGCATAGGACAGGTTGATCTTATTACGATCGTACACCGAGCGTGCCTGATTGAGAGAAGCTACAGCCTTGTCGTAATTATAAACGACCTGGTCATAATCCGCCTGAGCAATCAGTTTTTTAGCCATGAGCGCCTGGTAACGTTCGTAGGTAGATTTCTGGTACTTCACTTCTGCCTCAGCCTGGTCGACAGATGCCTTGCTTTGCTCCAGCTGTGCGATCAGAGGTGTCTCATCAATCCTTGCCAGCAGCTGGCCTTTCTTTACCTGCGAATTATAATCCACATAAATCTTTTTGATCACCCCGGAGACCTGGGTGCCAACCTCAACAGTCTCCAGCGCCTGCAGGGTTCCGGTAGCGGTGATCAAATCACTCAGGTTTCCCAGTTTGATTTTTTGCGTTTCCATCGTTACCACTCCCCTGGGCTTCCCAAAAGACCGGAGTAAAATCAATGCACCGGCAATAACTACTATACCGATAATGACATATAAAGCTTTCTTTTTCATTTGTTTATATTTTAATATTCAATTGTCAGATTTATTATTTTATATGACTATCGGGAATCATGTATAAAGCTAATATCTATTTAAAATATTGCAAGAAAAAGCATGCTTACGCTGCCCCCTCCCCCCTAAAAGGGGGCTCACACACGGTTTACCAATTTCAAATTTAGTATTAATATGTGCGCTGGCTCCCCTTCAGGGGTACTGAGCGAAGCGATCTCACGACCAGCATGTGCCTGAGCTAGTGCGAGGAAGTAACTTAGCGAAGCGATCTCACGACCAGCATGTGCCTGAGCTAGTGCGAGGGAGTAACTTAGCGAAGCGATCTCACGACCAGCATGTGCCTGAGCTAGTGCGAGGGAGTAACTTAGCGAAGCGATCTCACGACCAGCATGTGCCTGAGCTAGTGCGAGGGAGTAACCAGGGGCTGAGCGAAAGCATTGTAAAATCTGATTCATTTTAAATTTATTAATCATTCCCGATAGTCATATTATTTTATAATGTCAACGAAACTCCTTTGTAGAAATCAAGTATTTTATAACTAAAGATCAGGTTGTATTTTGACTGCAGCAATTTGCTCTCTGCCGTTATCAGATTGGTGCGTTCAAAAAGGTAATCGACCGAGTTGATCAGTCCAACATTGAATTTTTCTTCAGCCACCTTGTTCGATTCCTCAAGAGCATAATATTGTTCCAGGCTTGCATTGTATTCTGTCTGGGCCGATGTTACATCAACAACCGCCTGCTCCACAGCTTTTCGGAGCTGGTTTTTGGTATCAGTAGTGGCCAGCTCAGCATCCTTTACTCCTATTTGAGCCAGTCCGACACTTGTACGAGCCTGTTTATTCTGAAAAACAGGAACAGACAGGGTAATTCCAACTGATGGGCTCACCTGGTTCTTAAGCTGTGTGGTATAATCGAAGCCACCAGGAACACTGGAATAATTGGTACCAACACCAGCGCTTAAAGAGAGATCTGGTATCATTCCGGCTTTGGCTATCTTTTCCTGCATGATGGCCACCTGCTTGTCAGTTTCAGCTTTCTTTATCTGTGGTTTGATATCCAGTGCCTGTGCATAGATAGTACCGGCATCCGGATTACGGTCCTCAATGAGTAATGAATCAAGATTGGGTGAAGCGATGGCAAAAGAATCCGTAACCGGAAGTTCCATAAGTTGCTGAAGGCTTACCCGGGCTACTGCAAGCTGACTGTTAGCATTGGCCAGTGTAAGTTTTTCGCCGGCCAGTTCTGATTTGATCTGCAGATAGTCCGACTGCGAGATCATACTCAGGTCGAGGCGTTCTTTGGCCAGGACCAGTTGCTCTTTGGTAGCATCAATCTGCTTTTGCGCATTGCTTACGCTCTCCTGTGCATAAAGTACCTGCAGGTATGCATTCAGGATATCCAGTTCAACCGACTCCCTGATCGTTTCTGTGTTATAGTTACTGCTTTGCAGGTTCAGTTCATTCTGTTTAAGCTGATTGTTAAGCCTGAAACCATTAAACAGGGTCATATTTGAGCTTAGTGAATAACTGGTGTTGTTAGAGCCTGTCATTGACCCGTAATTACCCGTTTGATTGTCAATTCCCTTATCCCAGACAAAATTCTGCCGGACAGCTCCGGTGAGGGAAGGGAGCCGGGCTGCTCTTGCCTGTTCAATATACAACTGATCACGGTCACCCGAAAGGCCGGCCTGCTGTACCTGGATGTTCTTACTCAGTGCATAATTGATACAATCATCCAGGGTCCAGGTTTTTTCCTGAGCTTTGCTACCAGCAGCCAGCGCCAGAAATACAAAGGTTGTCAATAAAATTTTTGTTCGCATTTTCTTATTCACTTTATTAATCTGGGTAAAAGTAGTCTCAGCCTGAAGCAAATAAAAACAGAATAGATGTATGGGGAGATTTTATCGACGGAAGGGGAATGTTTGGGTAGGAAGGGCAGTTGTAACTCAGTTGTTTATTCGGTTGCTTATTCGGTTGTTTGTTCAGTTGTTTATTACTCGCTCGCACAAGGCCGGGCCACGACCCGGATGCTACTCCCTCACACATACCTGGCCACAGCCTGGTCGTGAGCTTGACCCGCGCAAAGTCTACCCCGCTTACCAAAGCTCAAGGTTCGTGATGCTTGCCCACACCGGGCCCTCACATAAGCCAAGGGCAAGGATTCAGTTGTTTGTTCAATTGATGGTTCAAGGTCTCGCTTGGACTCCATATTATTTATTTAAGTGTTTGAAGGTTTGAGGTTGTTTGAAATGGTTACAAATGGTTCCAGATGGTTTCAAGTTGTTTCAAGTTGTTTCAGGCAGCTAAAAATACACGCCGGTTGTTTTTTTAACGAACGGAATACAATACTTGCCGGATTTTGATCGTTTACCTGATAATCCTGTGACCGTTACAGGATCCGTTTGCGCAAATGAACCGTTTAATGTGAATTGGTTAACTGAACCGAACCTATTATTAATTAAAATTCTTTAAACCATGAAAAGGAAGCTCAAT
Organism: uncultured Bacteroidales bacterium; assembly: GCA_963783315.1. GTDB lineage: Bacteria > Bacteroidota > Bacteroidia > Bacteroidales > DASQZP01 > DASQZP01. Next base: position 43,296 of record CAWAMZ010000031.1, on the reverse strand, counting down.
ATTATTGGTGCAGTTCTTCTTTCAGCATCGCTGCTTTGGAGTTGTACTGAAAGTAAGATTGCCGGACCGCAGAAAAGTCTCAAAGAATCTCTGACAGCCGGCAGTGAAAAGGTAAATACTGCGATTGATGAAATTGCAAAAACACCCGGTTACAGTGTCCTGAATATGGGACAGGATGCCGCACTCAAGGCAGGAACAACTGATACGGTTGAATATTTTGACAGTATCTCTCTTGCTGACATCAGTGGTATATACGAGTACCGGTTCGCCCAGGCGAACTACCGTTGCCACAGCTGTTTCCACCAGCAAATTTGTGAAAACAGGAGACAGTTCGCTGTTGATTGTTATGCTGCCTGAAAAACAGGTATTCCATCCTTACAGGCTGCATCATATGTATGCAGAAGATTCAACCCTGGAAAACAATTTCAAGATCACAGCCACTGATTATCACTACTTTTTCAACAGGGGTCTGATGTACGACTACAAGCTTACCGCAGGCCTCATGCTTGACAGCACCGATATCGGCAGCATGGATATTGAGTCGAACCGAGACTCCTGGAAAGAGTTCAACTACAGTTCTTCCTACAATTTCAGTAACGATTACAGCATCAACTTCTCCAGGATGACCGGAGACACTTCACTATTCAGCTTTTCGTTAATGAACGGAACCGATGTACTGCTCAAAGAATCGCTCCAGACCGTTAAGAATGATACCGCCTGGGGTCGGGAGAAGGAATATACGCTTGCCATCGGAAATGTGGAAATAGTAAGAAATACCTCAACCGATAGTATTGCGGTTTATGTAGATGGTGTATTGCAAAAAAATGCTACTGTTGATTTTATCTATAGCGAACCCAACAGGGGTGATTGCCGGTTTACAGCAAGCACCCGGGACATTCAGATCACTTTTGATGACGGCACACAAACCACGCTCTCAGAACTTATCGGTCCTTCGATGGATATCCTTAAAAACCTGGTAAGCTCAATGCATAACATGTACTTTGCATCTAATGTGGTTGACTATATAGCCTGGAACATCCACAAAGGGCGCATCAGTAAGTAAGAAAATGGATTTGTCTTGCCCAATGCCTGGTTGAGTCAGACAATCCAAAAGCAGGGAGGTTTATGAAAGGCTTCCCTGCTTTCTTTTTTCAGGAATGGTTATTCTTTCAAAAAATTAATAAGCGGTGTAATAAACCTGTCAAATGCTTCAATATGTGGCAGGTGTCCGACATTATCCAGTTCAACCAGTCTACTGTTTTTAATCTTCTGGTGGGTGATTTTTCCAAGTTCCGGATAGTTTCCCATTGTTTTTCTCACTTCCGGACTGACCAGTGATTTTCCCAGGGCTGTACGGTCCCGTTGTCCGATAATCAGCAGTGTAGGCCTTTCTATATTCTCAAACTCATAGCAGACGGGCTGGGTGAATATCATGTCGTAAGTAAGGGCAGCAACCCAGGCAATACGAGGATAATCAATATTCAGCGTCCAGCCGGCCAGAATATTTACCCATTCATCATAAGCAGGCTTCCAGTGATTCCCGTAATAACTTTCCATCTGGTATTTTTTAATTGACTGATAATTCTTATTCAATTCATTATGATACCACCAATCGACAGGTTTGTAGGGCACATTCACTTTCCAGTCTTCCAGCCCGATAGGATCTTCAAGGATAAATTTGTCTGTTCTCTCCGGGAACATTAGCACAAACCTGGTAGCTACCATTCCTCCCATTGAATGACCCAGGACGCTTATCCGGTCAATCCCGAGTGTATCAAGCAGTGCTTTGGTATTAAGAGCCAGTTGCTGAAAAGTATACTGGTAATGAATGGGCTTAGATGATTTACCAAACCCAATCTGATCAGGTATTACTACTCTGAAGCCTTCGTCAGCCAGCCTCTCCGCTGTTTGTCCCCAATATGCACCGTTGAAATTTTTACCATGCAACAACATAATGCTCTTCCCGTTAGGATGCTCCGGCTGAACATCCATATAAGCCATCTTGTATTGTTGTTGCTGATTGTGTATTGTAATATACCGGACTGTATAGGGATATGTATAATTTTCCAGGTTAAGGGCCATTACTTTCAGGCTGTCAGGCTGACCGGCAACATTTATTATCAGCAGCCCTGTAAGAATAAATAATAGAAAGCTTTTTTTAAACATGATTCAGATTTTAGGGTTTATTCCATCAACAAACTGCCTGTATGATTGTTTGCAAATGAATAATGAAGAATAAACAGGGTTTCTGACCAGATTTATAAGAACAATAAAAGCATGAAAGCCACGGACAGCATGTCCGCGGCAGGTGGAAGATATACTGGAAAGACAAATAAGCTATTTTACCAGAAACTTAATTCTACAGCCTCTATAACTTCTACCTCCTCTACCTCCTCTACAGCTTTTACAGCCTTTACAACCTCTATAACTTCTACCTCACAACTTCTCCGCAGCCAGTACCAGCAACATAAAATTAGTAGACCCGCCCCCCAGCACATATTCAGTTTGCTGCCAGAAGAAAGGCCATTTTTTCAGTTCCGCAAAATCCGGACGTATCAGGGCTGTTCCGGAAACTACTCCACCGGGAATGTACGACCAGTCAGCGCGGTTAAACCCGTAAGCTACTGTTACTGAGTTCTCCCCTACCCCTGAAGCAAATGAAGCGCTGTTTTGCCCGGGATGACAACCCAGCACAAAATTCAGCGCATGCAGGTAGTAATCCTTGCTGATCTGGTCAGGAAAATAGGTACTCAGAAAATAATTTTTCACACCGTTGCTCTGGATATCCCATCCGGCACCCCAGATATTGGGCTTGTAAGGCACACCAAAGGGAGTCAGGCCTGAAAGGCTGTCAATTTGTTTTCCCAGATCCCGGGCAGCCTGTTTGACAGAATTTTTCATGGCACCATCACCCAGGTCATTCATGATACTGCCCAGCCGCCAACCGATCTGATTAAACGAAGAAACCGTCTGATCCGGATGATTTTCAATAAATGTAAGATATTGTTTGTCTTTGGTGGTATTATACAATTCAACAGCCAGTCTGAGCAGATCAGCGTCCACTGTGCTCTGATACTGTTGCCAGGTTGCTTTAGCTATGGAAAGTGCTTCCCGGGCCATTTGGCCGTTCAGTTCCCCAATCACCCGTGATGCAGTTGCCAGTGCAATGCCAGCCGTCAGATCATGTCCACGGTTTTGTTGTGTAAACACCCATCTGTCATCAGCCTTGCCTGCTGAAAAAATATTCTCATCAGCTTTCTTTTCTGAAGGTGTATACACTCTGTTATCCGTCATGTTGGCAGCATCACCCAGCATTACATACTGATCAAGCGACGGACAGATGATGCCCCGGTAAAAACGACCCAGCGATTCATATCCACCCATAATGGTCAGCATTCCGTGTTCCACCTGCTGCAACACATCCGGTATGCCATCGGGTTGATGCATCTTCACCTGGTGGTTTTGTTCATCAATAGTAGTTACATCATAATCCGGCTTAAATGTCTCGTATGCCAGAGAAAGCAGGTAAACCGTGTTGGCCTGCGATTCAATCCGCAAGTCAAAATCACCGGCATCATGCCAGCCGCCTGCATCCAGTCCGGGAACATGTTCACCTGATTTAAAGGGAGACAATGTTGAAGGACCCTGGATGTATCCATCAAAATGATTGGAATCAACCGGTGCCATCCGGGCATCATCCATATGGCACAGGCCGTGCCATATGCGATATCGGTCTTTAACGATCATGTGGCACATCTGCACCGGCAGGAAATATTCCAGTACTGGCTGCCATACACCTTGCTGATAGACAGCGTTACTGATCTCAAAGAGATTGGAATGCACTTTTCCATAAGTGAAATAATATATTCCGGGCTCACTGACTGATGAAAAATCGGATTTCAGGTAATTATACCGCAGAAATCTGCCCCAGGAGGCAGGTTGGCGGGAGAATACTTCGTGCTCACTTCCATTTTCATCCACCCTGAGCAGTTTAATTGCTGCATCTTTGGTATCATTCTTATCTTTTTCAACCACCACCGATTTGGGTTGTGAAGGCTGATAACCGACCTGCGAAACATGAATAACCGGCTTTTCGACAAAGCCTTTTATAACTGAAGGTTCCACCAGCCAGTCAATGACATTCCCATCCTTGTCAGCAGCTGCTTTGGCATTCACAATAAACCAGCCATTGCTGTGCTCAGCCCTGCCGTCAATCATGTTCAGGTCCGACAGGTTACTGGTGATTGTAAGCTGAAGTTTTTCATCACCCGGAGCAATAACCAGTTTTTTACCTGCAGCCATTGGTTTAGCGACAAACTTGTCTTCTCCCGTTTTGTCAACCGGACTGTCGAACTGCCTGGGAAAAATTCCTGACTCACCATCCATATAAAAACGTTTGCCGAAATATACACCAGGGAATAATTCCAGGTTAAATCCAACCTTGCCCAGCCACTCTTTTGGCAAGGGCTTATCCAGTTTCACCGTGATACGGAAAGCTTTACCTTCAGCTTTAACTGATACCTCATAAGGCAGATAAAGATCCGGATAGAAGATGGGATTAAATCCTTTCCCGTTGCGGGATGAATCAGGGAACACCATTCTCACTGAGATGATCTGGTTTATAGAATCCACCTCACGAGCAGCCTGCCGCGGGATGGGTGACCACTGCCCCGGAGCCTCTTCCAGTCTCAGGTCGCCATTGGTAGCAACCCGTACTCCGTTCTGTATAAAGCTGACACCTCCCTGATGTCCTTCAGGATAGTAATCCTGCCCAAGCATCACGTTCAGACCAGGCATTTCAAAATACCCCTGGTCATTCAGGGCAAGATTATTTTTATCTGTTTGCCTGTTGCAACCGGTGAAGATCATTCCGGTAAATATGATCAACAGAAAAAGATATTTTGTGTTGTTAGTCTTGTAGTTAGTCATGTTTAAAATAAATTTATGAAAAGCGTAACGGGTATGAAGATAGTAAAAATAAGATTAGTGACAAGCCTGTTTTAACCCAGTCAGAATTTAGCTGTTAAGATCTTACAAATATTTTTTACAGACCGGTATTATTTTTTTAAATGCCAGTAGTAATTTATCAAATCCATACAGTCTCATTCCTTCGTGATGCCCAAAACAAAAGGCAAACCATTCTGTCTTACTTAATGATCAGAGCTTCCAGGAATTTGAAATCCGCCAAAATACAATTATATTTATGATCTGATATTAAGTTGTATAAATTGATCATTTTATAATACTACTAACATGAAAAAACTACTCACATTGACTTTTCTATTGGCCTTGTTGTATTCGTGCACTAATAAAGCACAGGACATGCCCATTGACAAACAGGCCACACAGGAGACAGTTAATCTTTATAACAATCTGAAAAAAATAGAAAAAAGAGGCTTTATGGTTGGTCACCAGGACGACCTGGCCTATGGCGTAAACTGGAAGTATGAGCCGGGCCGAAGTGATATTCATGATATTACCGGGGATTACCCTGCCGTATATGGCTGGGAGCTGGGACATCTGGAGATTGGTGCACCGGTGAACCTGGACAGTGTCCCCTTTGCCAAAATGAGGGAATTCATTCAGGAAGGTTATGAACGCGGAGGAGTGATCACGATAAGCTGGCACGGCAATAATCCCCTTACCGGCAAAACTGCCTGGGATCCGAAGGAAGGTACAGTGGAAGCCATCCTTCCCGGCGGTGAAAAGAATGATGTGTTCAACGCGCAACTTGATAAAGTAGCAGCATTCCTGCAAAGCCTCAAAGGAAAAAACGGTGAACCCATACCAATATTGTTCCGGCCGTTCCACGAACATACCGGCGGGTGGTTCTGGTGGGGAAACCGTACGACCAGCAATGAATCATACAAAAAACTTTTCCGTTATACCGTTGATTATCTGAAAGATAAAAAACAACTTCACAACCTGCTTTATGTCTACAATACAGGAAGTGAATTTTCTTCACCTGAAGAATACCTGGAACGCTATCCCGGTGATGATGTAGTGGATATGCTGAGTTTTGACATCTACCAGCGGGGAGATGCAGCCAAAGACAGCTCCTACACTTATTCTCTTGACAAACACCTGGGCATCATTGAAAAGCTGGCGGCTGAAAAGAACAAGATAGCCACGGTAGGCGAAACCGGCTATTCCCAGATTCCCTATGCCCAGTGGTTTACCAGAAGGGTATACCCCGGACTTAAAAACCACAAATTCTCTTATGTCCTGTTCTGGCGAAACGCAGGTTACAAACCACAAAATGATGAGATTGAATATTATGTGCCTTATAAGGGCCAGCTTTCTGAAGAAGATTTTCTTAAATTCTATAACCTGCCTCAGACACTTTTTCAGAGTGATCTGACTTATGACGAAGTATATAAATAACTATTATGAAAATAATGCTGCCTAAAACAAATAAACTGATAGTATTGCTGCTGGCAATCATCATGCCGGTTGCTGTCCGGGCGATGGTACAGCCAAAAAACTATGAAGTTAAATCGCCTGACGGCAAAGTAATCCTGAAAGTTGAGACCGGCAATAAGCTACTCTGGTCAGTTGAATACATGGGGCAACCTGCTATTGCCCCTTCAGGTATATCGCTAACGCTGGGAGACGGAGAAGTGCTGGGGGATGATACCCATGTAAAATCCGCCAAAACAGAAGAGATCAATTCACAGTTCAATGCCATTAACTTCAGGCGGACTGTTGTGAAGGATCACTGTAACCAGCTTACCATGCAATGCAAAAACGATTTTGGAGTGATATTCAGGGTGTATGATGATGCTGTGGCCTACCGCTTCTTCACCAAAAAGAAAGGTAATATTATTGTAAAACAGGAAGAGGCCAATTTCAATTTCACTACTGATCATCGGGCTTTCATTCCTTATCTGCGTGATTATCGCGGAGGCCAGCTCTTCAATGCTTCATTTGAATCGCCCTACAGGGTTCAAAAACTATCAGATTTTGAGCAGGATTCATTGTCGATCCTCCCCATGCTTGTTGACCTGGGAGATAATAAAAAAGTAGAGATTCTGGAAGCCGACCTGGAAGATTATCCGGGTATGTACCTGGTGCTGAATGAAACCGGCAAAGGACTGAAGGGCCTTTTCGCCCCCTATCCGCTGGAGACGAAAGCAGGCGGTTTTAATATGATGAACCTGATCCCGGTAAAGAGAGCGGATTACATTGCCAACACTACAGGCACCCGCAACTTCCCCTGGCGGGCCGTATTGCTCAGCAACGCCGACAAAGAATTACTGAACAACGACATCGTGCAGAAACTGGCCTCCCCGCCCCGTATTGAGGATGTTTCCTGGATCGTACCCGGACAGGTTGCCTGGGACTGGTGGGATGGTTATGATATTTTCCACGTTAATTTTAAAGCCGGCAAGAATACTCCTACATACAAATATTATATTGATTTTGCAAGCGCGAATCATGCGAAGTACATTATCCTGGATGAAGGATGGTCAGATATTTTTGACCTGAACAAACTAAATCCTGATATAGACCTGAATGAGATCCTCAGGTATGCCAAAGAGAAAAATGTCGGGGTTATCCTCTGGGCCTCATGGGTTGCCATCACCAATCAGATGGAAGATGTTTTTCCAAAATACGCTGCCATGGGTGTCAAAGGCTGGAAGATCGATTTTGTGGACCGCGACGACCAGCTGGCTGTTGCCTCTACTTATGCCATCGCCAAACTGGCAGCCCAAAACCATTTGATGGTAGATTTCCACGGGATATACAAACCAACAGGATTGCAACGAACTTATCCTAATGTGGTTGGTTACGAAGGTGTCTATGGCATGGAGAATTTCAAGTGGGCCGACATGAATATGCCTGAATATGTGGTCACTATTCCTTTTATCCGCAACGTAGCCGGACCAATGGATTACACCTCTGGTTCAATGCGCAATGTGACACAGGCTGATTTTGTGGCAAGGAACCACGCCCCGCTGACTAAAGGCACCCGCTGCAACCAGCTGGCCCAGTATGTGGTTTTTGAAGTCCCTATACAAATGTTGTCTGACAGTCCGACAGCCTATATGAAAGAACAGGAATGCACCGATTTTATAACAAGCATCCCTACCACTTTTGATGAAACAGTTCCGCTGGATGGCATCGTTGGAGACTATGTGGCTGTTGCCAGAAAGAAAGTAGACACCTGGTATATCGGTGCCATGACCGACTGGAGTCCACGGGACCTGACTATCGACCTTTCATTCCTCGGTGATGGCAATTACCAGGCTGTACTCTTTAAAGACGGGATCAATACAGACACCGAAGCAAAGGATTATAAGAAAGAGGTAATACCTGTTAAAAAAGGGGATAAGCTGAATATCCATATGGCACCCGGAGGCGGATGGGCGGCGAGGATTGAGAAACAGTAGATTATTCAATTGTTTACTCAGTAGTAAATGAATTGTTTATTTAGTTGTTTGAGGGATTGAAGTGGTTTGAAGTGGTTTGAAAAAGATGCTGTAGGTTTATAGTTGATCAGCTTTCACAAAGGATGTAATTTGTATAACCTCTATAACTTATATAGCCTGTATAATCTCTACAATATTGTATCGCTTTTCTATTTTTAGTAAATTTGAAATATGAGAACCATAAAAAACATCGAAACTAAAATTAAACAATTGACTCCTGATTTAATTGAGGAATTAGATAATTATTTGGATTACTTAATTCATAAAAGAGCTGACAAGAAATCAAAAAAATTGTCTCAGGACTGGGCTGGGGGATTAAAGGGAGAAAATTACACATCAGTTGATTTACAAAAAAAAGCGCTCGATTGGAGACAAAAGTAAAATACTTGATTGACACAAATATTTGGCTTGAGAGATTATTAGATCAGGACAAATCAGATATTGTTTCTCAATTTCTTGATACTGTTCCATTAAACCAAATATTTTTAAGCGATTTTACCCTACATTCTATTGGAGTAATTCTGGCAAAATTCAATAAACTTGACATACTACATAAATTTATAAATGATTTATTTTTCAATGGATTAATTGAGCAAATATTTCTTGATCCACATGATTTTGCTGATATTATTTCAAACATTGATAAATATAAGCTTGACTTTGATGATGCTTATCAATTAACTTTATCACAAAAATATGACTTGACAATCATAACATTTGACAAAGAATTTAATGCAAAAGGAATAAATAAAAAAACACCTGAGGATATACTGAAAAAGTTATAATTACCCCATCCTGCCTTATCTTTCTGGACTTATGAGTCTTTTCCTTTTAATAATTGAATGCTGCCTGTCGCGAGTCTCCATACTCGTAACTTCCGTTCTTATGAAAATTGAATTAACAAACCTTTAATAATCTGACAGAAAAAGAATACTTATTTTTCAACTGATATGTTTAAACGAAAATATTTTCTCATTCTCATAACAAGTCTCCTGGGGATATCACTGCTTACAGCATGCACAGGAGGTAAACACAAAGACACTATTCAGGAGCAGAACGATTCTCTGGCAACAGTCTTTAATAAGTCGCTGAAAGATAATATTCTGGCTGTTTGGTACCCCCTAATGGTAGACACAATTGACGGAGGCTATTACAGCAATGCCACATACGACTGGCAGCTTACAGAAAATCAGCTAAAAATGCTGGTTACCCAGGCCCGATTAATGTGGACAGCTTCGGAGGCAGCTATGTTCCTGCATGATTCTTCTTATATCCCCTATGCGCTGCATGGGTTTAAGTTTCTTACTAAAAAGATGTGGGACAGCAAGTATGGAGGATTTTACAATATTGTTACAAAAGACGGCAGCAATACCACTGCATCTTACAGCACCAACAAAATGGCCTACGGCAATGCCTTTGCTATTTATGGCTTTACTTCTCTGTATAAACTAACAGGAGATTCCCTGGCATTGCAATGGGCTAAAAGAACCTTCTTTTGGCTTGACAAACACAGTCATGACAGCGTGTATGGGGGCTACATTGACCCGATGAACCGGCTGGGTGAATGGATGTCAGGAACAGATGTTAAGCTGATGAAACCAGACGAAGAACACCCTGTCTGGAAAGACTACAACTCTTCTATTCACCTGTTGGAAGCTTTCACAGCCCTCTACAAGGTATGGCCCGATTCACTGGTAAGAACAAGACTGGAGGAGATGCTTACCCTGGTCAGGGATACATTTGTCAATCCCAAAGGGTACCTCAACCTGTATTTCACAACCGACTGGCAACTGGTCAGTCACCAAAACATGAGCGAAAAAGAAATCCGGAAGCAAAGCTATACCGATCATATTTCCTTCGGGCATGATGTGGAAACTGCTTTTCTGATGCTGGAAGCATCTCACGCCCTGGGCCGGGACAAAGACACCACTACCCTGCGCATCGCAAAAAAGATGGATGACCATGCACTGACCAATGGTTTTGACAAGCAATACGGCGGGTTTTATAATGAAGGATATTATTTCAGTGGAAGCGACACTATTTCCATCCTGAGTAAAAATTCGCAATGGTGGATACAGGCAGAAGGAATGCACAGTATGTTGATGATGGCTCAGCTCTTCCCTGAAGAGCCAACCTACCGGCAGGCCTTTCTCAAAACCTGGACTTATATTGACAGGTATATTATTGATCACCGGTATGGTGGCTGGTTTATCGACGGGCTGAATTACGATCCGGAGGTTGTAAAAGCTAACAAGGCTTCCATATGGAAGGGCAATTACCACAATGCCAGGGCGCTGATGAAATGTATTGAGATGTTGCAGAATGATGGCGTTTGATGGTTCGGTAGTAATCCGATTGCTATCGGATCAGTTGATTATTCGGTTGTTTATTCGATAGTAATTCAATTGTCCATTCAGTAGTACTCTGTCGTTGATTCGATGGTTGGAAGGTAGTTCGAAATAGTTCCAAATTGTTCCAGGAGGTTCAAAATGGGCGCTTCGGGATGAATATGGCGGGCGGGCTCCCTTTCAGGGGATTAAGGGGCAGCGCGGGGAAAATTCGGTTGTTTACTCCCCTTCCTGCCGCAAGGCTCAAGCCTTGTGGCCTTTATCTCGAGCGTATTTGTAATGCGTTCATCCCATTGTTAAAGGTTTAGATCTGGAGGAGTTTAAACATGAGCTGAAAGCTCTAAAATAGTTTAAGATTTGAAAGGGTTTGAAATGCCATAACATTAACAGAAAATAAGTAAATTCAGAACTAACTAATACAATTACAAAAACCAAACACTATGAAAAGTATTAACAGTATTTTTAAATTACATAATTCCAGACTATCTGGACTTTCCCTGGCGATTATATTCATATTGCCCTGGCTCTGTTCAGTCCCGGCAACAGCCCAAACCCAGGTGATGGCATGGGGCAATATTACCGGAATCCGAATTGAAGGCCAGCTGATGGATTTTGAAACAAGTCTGCAGGTAGTGGGCCGTAACTGGCAGTCGGTGAATGCGACCGGCAAGGAAAGACAGCGCCCCACCTACCATCGTACCGGAGACGAGCAGACCGTCACCACTAAACTGGGTGGCATAGCGTTTAAGGAAGTGGTGACTGAGAACAATCGGGGCAGTGCTATAGTAAACATCACTGCAGAAGCGCTGAAAGACACTACTCTTGAAGGGGTTTATTTCTGTGTTGATCTGCCTGCAACCTACTATGCCAATGCTAAGGTTAAGGTGAACGGAGCGACAAGTGAGAAATCAGTATCCACTCTAATCGAAAAAGGTACCAAAATACGCACAATGGGTGTCCGGCAAATTGAGATCACAGGAAATCAACAACAACTTACCCTGAAATTTCCCGGCTCAGTAAAAGGATTTTTCCGTATGGTGGATGACCATCCCCGGTTTTATGTGCAATTGATGGGGTCAAAAATCAGAAAAGGAGCACTAAAAAAGCAACAGATCACACTACTTTCCTCAGGAGAAATTGACCATTCAACCGCAAGCATTTCTATTGATGCCAACAAGCCCGGCAGACTGTTTGCCGGTTTTGGCGGCAATTTCCGGTTGCAAAACCCCAAAGCTGATCCGCAGGTGATACAGTATTGTCTCAATAACATGCGCGTAGCATGGGGACGGGTAGAAATGCCCTGGGGCATGTGGCAGCCGGAAGAGAATATGAATCCGATCGATTCAGCAAAAGCCGGCAAACTCAACAAACATGTGTACAAATCATTGGAGATGGCACAGGAACTAACCAGAAGAGGCATTCCGGTAATTCTGAGTGACTGGCAGGCACCAGACTGGGCCATCGTGGGCGAACAACAGGATGCTTACCGGTACCGTCACCTGGGGATCTTCGGGTATCCGCTGAAGAAGGATAAGATGCAGCAGATCTATCAATCTCTGGCTGATTACCTGGTTTACCTGAAAGATGAATATGGTGTGGAACCGGCGCTTTTTTCCTTTAACGAATCCGATCTGGGCATCAATGTCAGGATGACCGGTGAGGAACATGCCACTTTTGTAAAAGAATTTGGTTCCTATCTTGCTACACGCGGATTGACCACCAAACTGTTGCTCGGAGACAATTCCGATGCTACCACGTTTGATTTTATAAAGCCTGCGATGAAAGATCCCCAAACCTATCCTTATATCGGAGCCGTCTCCTTCCATTCATGGAGAGGATGTGACGATGCCACGCTGAAGAAATGGGCCGGAGCGGCCCGTGAGATGAACCTGCCGCTGATCGTTGCAGAAGGAAGCACTGATGCAGCAGCTTACCGTTATCCGGATATATTTTTCGAGCAAACCTTTGCCCTGTATGAGATCAATCTATACATGCGTATTTGCAGCATCAGTCAACCACTGTCTATCCTGCAATGGCAACTTACATCCGATTATTCCCCACTCAAAGGCATGGGCATCTTCGGCACTGAAGGACCATTGGAACCCACCCGCCGGTTCTGGAACCTGAAACAGCTGGCTTCCACACCGGCTGCAGCCTATTCATTGCCTGTCACCTGTAACAAAGAAGAGGTGAACTGTGCCGCTTTCGGGAACATTGCCCGGGGTGAATATGCCATCCATATGGTGAATAACGGCGCTGCACGCAAAGCAGTTATCACAGGCATTCCCGAAGGAATAAATAGCTTTAGAGTCTATGTCACCGACAAAGAGAAAGGCATGGAAAAGACCGGTGAAGTATCCGTTGTGAACGGAAAAGTGGAGGTGGAATTATTGCCAACGGCTTTTGTGTCGTTGATTAATGGGGACAAGTAACAACTCTTGCTTTGGGAATGAGTGAGGGTCTGGTGTAGGCAAGGATCACGAGAAATATTAGTAACAAGGTGACAATCCTTGCCTTTGGCAGGAGCGAGGGCCTGGTGAAGGCAAGGATCACGAACGGGTTGTGGCCTGGCCATGCGGGAGTGAGTAACTTAAGTAACAGGGTGACAGAAGAGCTTTGTGTTAAAAGTATAAAGTAGATAAGTAACCCTGAAACTATTTGAAACAACTTAATAAACAACCGAATCCTTGCCTTTGGAATGTTTCACGCAAAGGCCGCTAAAGATTTCGCAAAGGCCGCAAAGCGCTAATTCTTAGCGTGCTTCGTGGTTCTTTGCTGACTTTGCGTGGAAATATTAAAGATTTTCGGACAACATTGTAGCTTTGATTTTTTGTTCACTTGCAATTTTCACAATAGGTATCCCGGAGGAATTTATTGTCAAGTAATTGAAAGGTAATTCCTCCCTTACTCGAGGAATTAAAAAGCTCACAGTACCTTGAAGGGTTAATATTTATGGCATTAAGCAAAATAGCACGATAATCCGGCCGGTTGATAAGCTTGTTGTCGATAAGCGTAAGATTGAGATAGTAAAACAACAGATCTTCATCCACATCAACCTGATTCACTTTATTTTTAAGAAGCTTGACAGCCAGGTCGTATCGAGCATAAGAGGTAAAATACTGTGCCAGGCTCAGCAGGTCCTGATCGGTATTTGTGATGTATCTGTAATTTGAATTGATGTAGCGCAGGGAATGGTCAATCCTTGCATAATCATGTTCCTGCATATAATATTCGCACTGAACGATCTCGTAGTTGATAAGCATACGCCTGATCAAGGATTGCTCAATTCCGTATTTTCCAAGACTCATTATTCCTTTTTTAAAGTCAGCAGGAGTAATCCCGCTGGCTCCAAGTAACCAAACCTTGAACTTCAGTGCACATATGTTGTATCGTATGTGACCGTCTTGTGGAATCAGATCTCTCAGGTCGTTCAATTGCTTCAGGGTGTTGTATACATCGGTCTCATTCATCATGTATTTAAACACATAATTCTTGTTCAGTAAGATACTGAACTCACTTTTTTGAGGTATCTCAAGTTTATCCAGGTAACCAACCGGTGTCTCATGGCTCCTGACCTTCTCAAAGATTGAATTCTGCAATTCAATGGCTTGTTCAAGATTTTTCTCGGAAACTGATTTCTCAAAAAGGGAGACAAGTTCATCAGCTGACAAGCCTTTATATTTGTTTTTTTTGCTTAATTCCAGCACCACCACAGCCTTTCTGTGCTTTTCCAAAACAGGTTCAAGTTCCTTTGCCAGTTTTTTGTCGTTCAATTTCTCTTTGATCTCCGCTTTTGTCAGCTTAGTCAGATAATTATAGGACGTACCGGTAATATCATTCAGGAAATCAACCCAGTTTTCAGCAGCTTCGATCTTTGTCTCTATTGTTGGTTGTTGATAGGCCTGCAAAGCACTGACAATATTTTGCGCCCGTTCCTGCTGTAATTCAATATTTCTGTCCACGTTACCCTCCACCGAAGAATATGCCCGAATGGTGATCTTTCGAATATCAAAATCTGTAAGCTTCAAAGAGTCATACAATGGTTTGATATCCTGCTCCGAGAATTCCGCCTTATTCTTCTTAAAAGGAATCACAAATCTCATGGTTTTGTGTTGAAGCAGATATTTCTCCTGATCGCTCATGCTCTTATCAAGCTGTGACTTGTAGGTGAGTGTGTCGAAATAAATACCCATGTCCAGCAAGTCCCAGCGGTATGATTTAATATTATAGAAGTAATTATAAAAACACACATATTTATTTTTCAGGAAAACAATATTGTATTCTACTTCCTTATCGCGGTATATTCTTGGCAGAACTCCTACTTTCACTGCCAATTCTCCATTTTCAGACGGAAGAGAATTCTGTTTAATCTCTTTCATATTTAAAGGCGGGAGAAGATGACCCTTGAATCCGGAGCGTTTTTTTATTAGTTTCTTAGAACAGTCGTATCTGTCGCGGCTTACCACATCCACTGCCAATCCGTTTATACCGGCTTTTGTAAGTGCTTCAAACCATTCCTTATTATTAACTACAAAAAAAAGGTTATCATCATTATCACGCAGTACCCCAAACTGTACTTCCCGTGGTTTGGTACTTAACATTTTTGTACAGGCTACGCACTTCTGTTGCGATTTGCTGGTTGGAGGTAATAAACCATAATTTGATTGTCCGTATGAATCCGCAAAAAATATAACGATTACGGATAAAAAGAAAAACATCTTTTTAAGCATGATCAGGTATATTAGTTAGTTTCGTTTTAATCTTTCAGAAGATGATTTATTGACATCCTTGTACTAAATAATTCCAGATGCTTGTGTCTACAAGCGTTCAGACTAATTTTTTACTCCCCTTCTATTGCGTTCTGTTGACTAAACAATCAAATATATAAAAAAAATCCTGTTGGACAATATCAATGCTGCATATCCATACATAAAAAATTGTCTGACAAGCAAGCTCCTATTCAGTTTACTCAGTTTTTATAACTATTTAAAAACCCCGGAGACACAAATAGTCATTCAATTCTATTCAAAGCCCATTTAAAGTCATTCAGTGTATAATTCATTTCATTCAGTATATAATTTATTATGTTCAGTATACAATTCATGCCGTTCAACTTAGGATTCATTTCATTCAGCGTATAATTCATTAAATTCAAACGTGAATTCAGCTCTATCGACAAACATTTTATGTTATGCATTTAATAATTTACCACATTCAATGTTTAATTAATTCTATTCATCATAAGATTCATTTGATACATTGTTTGTTTCATGGCATACATTCTATAATTAAATTAATTCAGTATCCACTTCAATTTATTCAGCACCTATTTAGTTTTGTTCAGCCTATAATTAAATCTATTCAGTACATAATTAATTCTGTACAGGAAATGATTTACCTTCTTCATAGCACTATCAGACGTGTTCAAAGGATAATTAGTTTTGTACAATACTTAATTAATTCTGTTCAAAGTAAGATTTGATTGGTTCAACCTAAAATTAACTCTCTGCAATGGGCTTTTCGTGCAATTCAATGGAGGGAGTATTGCTGATCTCGTTTCTTACCTGGCCTATTAATAATATAATATGACTATCGGGAATCATGTATAAAGCTAATATCTATTTAAAATATTGCCGGAAAAAGAACGCTTACGCTGCCCCCTCCCCCCCTGAAGGCCTGCCTGCCGCACGCAGTACAGGCAGGGGGGCTCACACACGGTTTACCAATTTCAAATTTAGTATAAATATGTGCGCTGGCTCCCCTTCAGGGGATACAGGGGCTGAGCGAAAGCATTGTAAAATCTGAATCATTTTAAATTTATTAATCATTCCCGATAGTCATATAATATAAAATAGACAGATTAATATATACACGAATTCGTTATTATATTCCTCCCAGTGTATATTATACTGATTAAAAAATGCTTTTTGCTATTGATTTTAAAGAAAATACCTCTTATTTTTGTTAGAACTAAATGGGATAAACCAGAAAAATATCAAAATATTACTAAAGGGAGTTATATGAAGAACGCTAATAAAACCGGGAAGGAAAATGAATTTTTAGATACAACAGAAGAGGATAGTTTCCCAATAAAAACAAATATTGATAAATTATATTAAAACGTATATAAAACCCGAATATTAATAAACTCTTATACTGTCCGGAAGATCTTCCCCACAAAAATTAATATGTACCAATTTTAAAAAACCAGATGTAATGAATGATTCCCAGAATAAGCATTTGAGGATGTTTGACAGCGTGCAAGCTGTATTGAACAACCATGAAGAAAATTGGAATATCATACCGATTATGGTAAAATTGAAGAAACAGTTTGATGAGCTGATTCAACAGATTGAAAAGCTCAGTGAAGAGGCGAATCCGGGCACAAGTAAAATTACAACCGGAAAAAAAGTCCTGCGTAAAGTTCTGGTTATTAAAGCAACCGGACTTTCAGGAATACTTCAATCATTTGCTTCAATGAAAAAGGATGCCGCTCTCTTGCAGCGGGTGACATTTACTAAGTCAGATCTGAACCGGGCCAAAGAAAAAGAAGTTGCCGCAATGGTCAGACCACTATTATCTGTTGCACGCCAGCACCTTGATAATCTGAGTGATTATGGGATAAACGAAGAAATACTAACAGAGGTGGAAACCAGCGTTAATAATTTTGAAGAAGTTATAGGAGCGCCCCGAGAAGTAAAAAACAGGGCCTTTTCAAAAACAGCAGCAATAAAAGACCTGTTTTTTCAGACCAATGAATTGCTCAGAAATCATTTCGACAAGCTGATGATCCGCTTTAAGGAAATTGCCCCTGTGTTCTATGACGAATATATACGGGCACGTACAATTGTTGATTAAGTTGCCGATGCCACTGCAGCCCGTATTATGAACCACAATCCGGAAAAAATAAGACATCTGGCAATTGGCTATGATATGGGATTGGGTGAAATCCATGAAGAAAACATGAAGCTGCCGGGGGAAAATTTGAATAACCTGCGGATTAAAAGCGGACGCTTGCTCATTTGAGATATGAACTAATAGCTACTAATAAAACCACAAGCGAGACGCTTGCAGCAGGTGAGGCGGTTTGTTATCGGTTTGAAAGGTAACAAAGTAACAGAGGAGCTTCACGTTTCATCCGGATCAGCACGATCGCCACGAAGTGGCAGCTCAATTCAGCCCCAGGCAACGCCTGGGGATAGAGTAACCACATACACATACGCCCTGAAAGGGCAGGTAATAATTTAAGCTGCCCTTTCAGGGCGCAATTGTTTTTTTTGCATTAATAAACCCAGGGCGTTGCCACTGGGCTGAATTAAGTTGCCCTTTCAGGGCGTTGATGCGGTTGTAATTATTGGGTTATTGCAACCGCAAACCAGCGATTATCCTTTGTCAGAAGGGCCACAAGCGAGACGATCCGATAGCTATCGGATGCGGTAGTTGGGGCACTTTCACCAAAGTTGTTCAGTCAGCCCTACCTGGCAATGGTAAATTTTCTGGTAAGTTCTCCTGCACGGAGAAAATAGATACCCGGCTGGCCAATCTGGCTAACAGGAACTGTAAACTCATCAGCAGCCACCTTGCTTTGAAAAACCACAGATCCCAGGACATTGTAAATGGTTATCCGGTAATTTTTCTTTTAAAACGGATATGCACTGCTTCAGTGGCCGGATCAGGAGAGATAAGAACAGGACCATTAATGGAAGCAGGCCGATTCCGGTATAAGGTGAAACAGTAAGCTCCTGAGAAACTTCAGGGGCCGCATTATAGCGATCATCACCTGATTGGTGAGCGGTAATGGTAGCATTACCTTCTCCTTCAACGCTTATCATGTTATTCAATATTTTAGCCACTGTAGTATCTGAACTGGTGAAGGAAACCTGCAACCCAGAGCTGGCAGTTGCAACGGGGGAAAAATCGGGGTCTCCAATAGTTTTATCAGGTAAGGGGAAAAAAGTAATAGTCTGGTTTGCCTTTGTAACGGTAAGATTCTGGCTGACAGGATCCGCAGCATTATAGATATTATTACCACTCTGAGAAGCAGTTATAGTGGCTGTTCCAACGCCCTCAATCTGAATTTTGTTATTATAAACAGATGCAACCTCAGTATCTGAACTGGAATAGGAAACAGCAAGTCCTGAACTGGCTTCGGCTGCCGGTACAAAAGCAGCATCAAGAATTGTTTTATCCTGCAATGATGGAAAAGTAATGGTTTGATCAGCTTTCAGCACATTCATTGTGCGTTTAACCCATTCGGCAGCATTGTAATTTGCATTCCCCTGTTGGGTAGCAGTAATGGTAGTAGAACCGGTGCTTTTAAGCTGTACCTGACCATCCCGGGTGATGGTGGCTACACTCAGGTTGGAGCTGTATAATTGAACAGGTAATTCAGAACTGGCACTTGCAGGAATAGTAATCGGTTCCGGATCATAAACAACATCACTGATAGAATCCATTGTAATAACCTGATCTGCTTTGGCAACAACAAAGGTATCAATCACCGGTTCAGCCGGTTTGTATACAGTATCCCCGTCCTGATAAGCAATAATGCTGCAGGTGCCGGCTCCAATGACCTTTACTGTATCACCATTCACTTTTGCCACACCGGGGTTCATACTGGCAAAGCGCACCGGTAACCCCGAAGTAGCCGATGCTGTAATTACAAAACTGGTATCTTTCAATGCCATGTCAGGAATACCATCAAATTGCACAGATTGGGCAAGCAGGCTGGTATCCTGTTCAACCAACAGATTAATTACCGAATAACCCGGCATAGTAAGCATAATATCACCCTGTATGGTATCGCCATAAGGCATCATAGTGGCATAATCTGCCGGTCCGCCAATTGACAGGTCGCCAGTCTTGCCATTTACATATACCTTAGGTGAAAAATCCCCATTGTCAGTTCCGCCGGTTAATAAATAGTAATAATAATGACTGCCGGGCTTAAAATCTTTCATTTTCACTGATACTACCTGGGACGACGAGCCTTTATTTATCAACACGACACCACTTTGCCCGGAAGAGAAATCAGAGGCAAAACTCACCACATCAGTACTTCCGGAAACGGAGGAGTACACCATTCGGTCACCAAAATATTTCTGAAAATAGTACATATAAAAAAATGGTGCTCTCGGAGTGTATCTTGGTACTCCGGGTTCCCCGTCAGCAAGCAAGCCGTGGTTATCACCATCGTTCCAGCCATTTACCAGATCCCACCTGCTACCCTGACCATATTGTTCTTTGATAAGCTCGCCCAATACGAGGGATGCATGCATTCCATTTATATAAGAAACACCCTGACCCGAACCGGTAGCAAAAATATTCCACTCGGTGAGTGCCATGGGAAGCGGATCTTTGCCCGCAGCTTTCATACCATTGTCTATATAAGTTTTGATATCAGCTGAAGCAGTATACGAATTCAGGATAGTAGAAATACCTGAGTTTTGATCATAAGGTGTATGATAACTGTGCACTATAATGAAATCAGCCATGTCTCCCACCTGTTTCATCATGCCTGCGTTCCAGTTCTGCTGCACTGCATCCCAGGTAACAGGCTGATCCATGGCTACCACGCCAATTTTTATATCATTACCCACCTCTTTGGCAGCCTTACGCATCTCTTCAATAAACACGCGACAGTGTTTGCCATACAAGTCGCCTGAAATAGTTTTGGGCTGCCCGTCCTTATTAAGCGACTGGTCGATGGTATAACCTGTTTCCCAGTTCCCGAAATTCTCGTTTCCGATTTCCCAGTAACGGGTGCGGCCATTATCATAACGCACCCAGTCGGCTGCATATTTGGCCGCCGTCAGTACCGGATCCTCACTGGTGCTGTATCGCGCATATGCATAATTAACAGTAATCATTCCGGTTGAGTTGGTTTTTTTCAGCAGATCGTAATAAGCATCCAGCGGCATGGTCCAGCTGTCTTTGTTGGCACCATAAAAATTGTCGCTGTAAGTAAAATCCGGAGGCAAATCACCCGGACAGGTAGCTTTGCTGGTGGCGTTCCAGAAATAATCATTGGACAGGTTCCCGCCAGGCCATCTGATTATATGCGGATCAAGTGCTGAGAGATCTTTCACCACCTGGTCATACTGGTTCAGCTTACCTCCCCATACACCAGCATTCTGGCCATACACATATTTGCTTACTTTGGACAGTACCGAATCAGCATCTACTGTAACGGTAACCGTTGCAGGTTGTGTAACCGGTTCAACCGTATCAAAAGCTGTTACTTCAATGGTTTTCGGTACCCAGTTGTCATTAAAAAAGCCTGGATGACTGCTTTGTGCTTGTACGATAGGTGTGACACAAAGTGTTGTGCATAAAATCAGGATGATGCTTTTTGTTTTAAGTAGAATTGTTTTCATATTGGTTAGTTAGTATATAACATCGGGGTTGCCTTCAAAGTTAACGAAAAATTGCAGCTGAATGTTACCTGCATACATTATAATGAAATTCCGGAATCTTAATAATAATATCGATTGACAGAAAACTAACCGGATTATCTTCAAGAGGATTAAAACAGAAAAACTTAGCGGATAATTAGTTTAACAGTTTCTGCACCGGCATTATTCACGGCTTGCACGACATAGATTCCTGGTGGAAAGTCAAGCACAAGTTCAGCATTACTGACCTTCTTCTGAAAAGTTTTCTTAAGCAGCTCCCTGCCATGGGTGTCATAGATTTTTATAGCATAAAAAGGAAAATTCGATGAAATAGCCACATTTTTTCCTGCAGGATTCGGGAAAAGATATAAAGTATTTTTTCCCAGAGACATATCTTTTACGGCTGTATACTCAATTGTATTCTCTATGTTATAGTCACTAAACGGCTGAAGCTTCCCATTGTGAATACTCATCACAGATTCGCCGGTATACGAAACATTTATTGTATCACCGTATTCAATTGCAGGAGTAAAAACAAGCCTAAGTGTATCTCCGGCAACATCAACAGATTCTATAGTAACGGGAACACTGTCCAGGGTAATTTCAAAATCGTTCATTGCTCCCTGATCAATCTTTAATCTTCTGTCAAACACCAGATCAATAAATCTGTATTCGTTCCCATCACTTTCTATTACTGCTTCTTTTATCTGAGGCGGATATCCTGCTGTGGTATTCACAATCTGCCTGCCAGTAAATTTTTCCAATGCGCCACCATTAGCAGCTTCCAGCAGGGTACCTGAATAGGACAATGTAACTGTATCCTCAAAATAAATCCGGTGTTCGGGCATTAGTATCAGAACTGCAGAATCACCCTCCAGTAGATTGGCATCTGCAACGTTCAATTCTTCATTGTCATTAATCCAAATTGAAAAATCATTAGTATAATCTGATGGATTATTCATTTTTTTATTCAGCGAAACCCAGACAGTATCCCCTTCATTTCTGGTTTCTATTGATTTAATAACAGGTGGAGCCCCAGGAAGCAGATTGTCAACATACCTGTTACGGAATGGATACATTGTAAGACTGTCGGCAGTCACAATAGTGCCCGGAACATAGGAGACTGTAATTTTTTCAGTATTGAGTACCGGTTTAGCCAATGAAACAATTAACAAAGAAGAATCGTTGGGAGCCAGGTCAATATTGTTCACGTGTATTTCCGAGGTATCATTGACTTTTACACTTAAACCTGCAGGCAATGAAGGTTTGAGAACTGAACCTGAGATTTGTAGTTCAAGCTTGTTGGTGTCTGTAAGTGCAGCTGAAACAAATTCAGGAGGAACCTGAGAAGTAAATTTAATCCATTTAAGAGCGAATAATCTTTCATTTTCCGCCCCCTTAAATCTAAGATAAACATCATGTCTGCCACTAACATATTTTACCGGGAAGGAAAAGGTTTTGAAAGAATTCCAGTCTCCTGTAGGCGTTACAGGACATTCAGCAATTTGCCGTCCGTTGATTGAATCCAGCCAAACTTCAACATTTCCGCCATTACCTCCGCAGGAAGCCGTTAACTCTATTGAGTGCGGAGCTTTAAGATATTCCCTGTTCCCGAATTCTACACCTGCATATAGTGCCCAGTCATTGTTTTGTATATCATCCAGCTGATAGATACCATCTTGCTTATTTGCACGAACTGTTCCGTATTGATTTGCCGGGCATTCAGCCAGGATCGGTGAATAAGCATCGCGATAAATGTAATAATCAAAATAAGCAGTACTTCCCGATACAAAAAGTCCCTGACGGGTTCCTGTAAACGATGAAAAATCGGAATAGGAGTCAATAGCTGAAATATCAAAACTGTTACCTACCTTAATCCATTCATTGCCATCAACACTGTAGTACCCACTAATACTGTGATTCACCCTGAACATCCTGAGCCAAACTGTATCACCTGCTGTATTGGGTGTCTGGTAAACAGTGCTGTTATAGCTGAAAGAAATTATTTGCTGATTGTTTTCATCAACCGTGCTGCAAAGTTTTACCATGCTTTTTTCATCGCCCCTTATAATTCTAAGGCCTGCCTGATCGTTGGAAGAAGCTGGATTAAAATCCACTTTTGTTACAAGTGCATAATTATGTTCGCCATCATTTTTGATAACTGTATTCGGTTTGTTCCGGTTCTTTGCTGTGAGACGCAACCAGCCCGGCCTGTCGGTTAGTGAATACGAAGCGTCGGGAGTATATCCCAGGAATGACCATTCGGGATTGAGTTGTACCGTGTCGAAAAAATCAGATTTCGGCACCATCCAGGGTATTCCGCTATCCGGTAGTTTAGGGGCTGAAAAAGCCTTATTCACAGGATAATCAGCAGTTGGTTTTCCATTACTGTTGTAATGCACCTGATTGAGCAGTCCCTGTCTGCCCTGACCTTTCCATTCACCTTTGGCATAGAGTGGATGAATTACCCAGCTGGTACTGTCATCAAGCAATACAGCAGCAGAAGCATGATTTGGGCTTGTAAACAAAGATCCAGGCTTTAACGGATCGTATTCATTAAAAAAATCGCCGAGCAATTGCCAGTCATCCTGACTAGCAGTAAGTGTATCACTTCGCATCACTTTCTGTCCTCCGCTAAGATCCCTGGCAAAAGAATAATAATAATATCCCTTGTATTTCCACATTACAGGTCCTTCTGCCCAGCTGTATGGATAGTCAGGAGAAGGGTTGAGCCAGCTCAGGTTATATACTACTCCGGTTGGCTGACCGTCGTCTCCAAGTTCAACAATTCCGTTATTTGGCTGACCGTTTTTAACAACCAGATACCATTTGCCATTATCATCAATAAAAACCGAATTGTCATATCCCAGACCATAAGGCAGACTGGACGGATTGTTTACCTTAACAGGATTACTCCAGGGACCCCGGGGATTCTCAGCTGTAACAAAATACATGGTATTGGCACGTGAAAAGTAATCCCAGTATTTACCATTGTAATAGACCATTTGTCCTCCCCAGCAGCCACCACCAGGGCGATCATCAAAACTACTCCAGGAAGCTTTTACCGGCTGGGCAATGGCTTCCCAATGTACCAGGTCGGTTGAATGATAGATGACTGGTGTTACGTTAAAAGAGGATCCTGTAGTATAAAAATCGTTTCCTATACGAGTAAGTGTAGCATCCGGATGGTCGCCCGGAATAACAGGATTCATGTAGGTTGAAAAAGAAGGGGATTGTGCCTGAAGAACAGCCGAAAGTGCTATTGAAAGGGATAGCATCCAAAAAATTCTTAATACATTAAATTTCATAGTGAGTTATGTAGCAGATTAGATAACAAAGATAATGAAAATGTTTGCAAAGGATAAGAAATGGGTCATCACTGTCCCTTATAATATTTTCTTCTAAACCAGAAAGCAACATTAACAAGGGCAATCATTACCGGGACTTCAACCAGCGGTCCGATAACGGCGGCAAAGGCTTCCCCTGAATTCATTCCGAAGACAGCTATAGA
The DNA here is from genome assembly GCA_963783315.1 of uncultured Bacteroidales bacterium. Lineage (GTDB taxonomy): Bacteria > Bacteroidota > Bacteroidia > Bacteroidales > DASQZP01 > DASQZP01. The sequence continues at coordinate 18,611 of CAWAMZ010000031.1, read as the reverse complement.
TACTGCGATGGCCAGCTCGAAATTGTTGCTGGCGGCGGTAAATGATAAGGTAGTGGATTGTGCATAACCAGCCCCCATCTTTTTACTCATAAAAAAAGAAAGTACAAACATCACAACAAAGTACACCAGAAGCGGGATGGCAATCAGCACGACGTCACCAGGTATCTCAATTATATATTCACCTTTCAGGGAAAACATTACAATGATCGTAAACAGAAGAGCGATTAGCGTAACTGGACTAATCTTTGGAACAAATTTACATTGATACCAGGATTTACCTTTTGCCCGGATGAGGATGAAGCGACTAAGGAAACCAGCGATGAACGGAATCCCCAGGTAAATGAAAACGGTTTCCGCAATCTGCCCAATGGTAATGTTTTCCACAGCAGTATTGGTTGGTATGCCAAACCAGCCAGGCAATACAGCAATGAAGAACCATGCATATACAGAGAAAAACAACACCTGGAAAACAGAATTAAAAGCTACCAGTCCGGCGGCATACTGCGCATCTCCCTTTGCCAGGTCGTTCCAAACGATGACCATGGCAATACAACGTGCCAGACCGATCATAATGATACCGTACATATAAGGCAGATTGGCATTGTTTTCACCAGGAAACAGCTTAAAAAACAGGATTGCAAGGGCAAACATCAGTACCGGTCCGATGATCCAGTTCTGCACCAGTGACAGGGAGAGGATTTTGTAATTTCTGAACACATCCCCCAGTTCCTCATATTTCACTTTAGCGAGTGGCGGATACATCATCAGGATGAGGCCGATGGCAATCGGCAGATTGGTAGTGCTTTCCGGTGATGATTTGAGAGAATCCCAGAAGGCCGCAATACCCGGAAAAAAATATCCTGTCAGGACACCAATGGCCATGGCGAGGAATATCCATACGGTTAAATACCTGTCTAAAAATTTAAGTCTGGGTTTTGAAGGCATGGTTAGATTAATTTTAATTTTGAGTTACCCTTATCTGCTTTATTTGACCTGAGAAATTTAACAACAAACGGTTTTGCCATCTCCGGAACAATCACAAGAGGGTTCTGAATTGGAGAGTATTCCATTTATAACAGCAGCTGCACAACCTACACCTGATTTTACATAAATGGCATCAAAACGGCAATTTTCAGCGCAAGCACCACATTCCATACAATCATTGATATCGATGATGCATGCTTTTTTCTGTAATATTTCAAACACTCCATGTGGACAAACTATGGCACACATTCCGCAACCTGTGCAGCGTTCAGTATTCAGTTTTAAGCTGACAACGTTTTTCAGATATTGTAAATTCTTCATATTAAATAAGTTTCATGTAGATATAAACAGACAGACCTGCCAACACAAATGCGATTTGGAAAGGGATGGCCCATTTCATCTCTTTTCTGACACCAGATAAGGAGGTATAAGTAGATGAACCGGTAAAATTCATTGTCAGCCAGGAGGCCAGACTGATGTTAATAAGTCCCATGGCAACAGTTTCCAAAAGTGAGGTTCCCAACAGAGAATTTAGAGCCAGTGTAACAGCTACAGCCCAGACAGCGCCCTTTAATGCAAATGCTCTGAGGGGGATCCAGGGTAAGAATAAGGGAGCCAGCACAATACCAGCAAGGTAAGCAGCCAACACGTTTAGTACAGGGATATATCCGGTTTTCAGCATTTTAAAAAAAATGAAGCCATCCTTGTCAAGTCCCGAAATAAAAAACAAGATACCTATTACAAGTAGCAGCTTTAAAATATTGCTGGCAAAATCAACCGGGATCACTTTAATTCTGTCAGAAAATAAAAAATTCACTTTTCGCATTTCAGGTACCGCCTTGTAACCAGCATCAATAAATGATTTTATGTCACCCGCTCTGATTGGTCCGTATTTTACACGAAAACCACATAATTCTTTAACTTTATGTGCAGCAATACCCGGAGCACCCAATTGGGGGACGATTACAGTCCGATGGTTGACAATATTTTCCAATCCCGTATTTTTAATACTTCTGACCAGATTATCTGTACCAAAGGTTCCTTTTCCTGCAGCACACCAAACATTTATCCCATTGGTATCCAGGACGAGTATCCAGGCGCTGATACCCCCGAGATTTTTCCTGAGCACATCAAAAGATAATTTGTAATTTGAAGTAACAAGTACATCGGCCTCTGCATCAGGATTTCCTATTCGATAGATGCCGGGGTCAATTTTATACCTGTCGCGTTGAATGCCCCACCGCACTTTAAAAGCACCCCAATAATCAGATGCATTTAAGGTTGCACTTATTGCCGGAACAGATGTTATAACCGGTTTCAGAGACTGCAGATCGACTTCAAAACTCATCAGAATATTTATTGTTTTTAATCATTTCAGTTTGATAATTCAATTCCGTTCCCTCTTTATTTCAGCTTTGTACAATTCAAAAAATCTGCTTCTTATCTCATCTCTTACCCTCCGAAATTCAGACATCACAAACTCATCAGTACCAGTGGCATTTGAAGGATCCTCAAAACCGATGTGCAGTCTGGTTTTTACCTTTCCCAGAAAAGCAGGGCAGGTTTCATTGGCATGGTCGCAGACAGTGATTACATAATCCCATTCGTCACTGAGATATTGATCGACCCTGTGAGGAGTATGGTTACTGATGTCGATACCAGCCTCCAGCATGACCTGCACAGCTTTCGGATTTACCTGAGCAGCCGGTTCAGTACCGGCTGACCGGACGGTAATACTGTTATCAAATGATTGCAGAAAACCATGGGCCATTTGGCTTCGGCAACTGTTGCCTGTACAGAGGATTAGTATTTTCATTTAAATTCTATTTTTTACAGTAATCTTTTGAAGTGTCAATCTGGTCGATAAAAGTTTGAAATACCTGTTTTAGTTCGTTGAGTCGGGCAGGGTTCAAACAGTAATTGGTTCTGGATCCTTCAGTGGTACCCACGATCAGTCCGGCAGCCTTTAGCTCTTTCAGATGTTGATTTACAGTAGTACGACTGAGGGGTAACTCTTCAGAAATATCTCCTGTTATACAAACTTTGGTATCCGAAAGGTATTTCAGAATTGCCAGACGAGCCGGATGAGCCAGTGCTTTGCAGAAAGAGGCACATACCTGCAGCTCATTTTGAAATAATTGCGTTTTTGCATACACCATAGCAAACAAAATTTATGACGCAAATATACGTCAATTTTTGAAACATAACGTATAATTACGACGCTTTTTTAAAAAAATGGTCCTGCCATAAGGCAAGACCACAATTTATAATTCTTAGCACTAATAATTATTTAGCAGCGCAATCGATACATACTTTTTTATCATCTTTAATTCTGCCGTATTCAGTAACGGTCATTTCACCGCATTCTTCGCAGACGAAACTGTTGAAGCTATGTGGATGCTCTTTGAGGTCATAATCAAAAACCTCTGAGATGTTTATCAGTTTTTCCAAAGGGGCTCCCATCACATTGACAACCAGCGGATCTACAACTGTATCAGGCACTTTACTGGCGGGAATACCTTTTTCCCGGTAATCTTTGAAAAATGAGGTTTGTTTGTTTGCCAGCATGGCTTCGGCTTTTGGAGTTACTCTTACAGCCTTTTTCGTTGCTTTGTCAATAACAGTGACTGCCCATTTCCCTTTATGGGTCTTTTTAAGATTCCCCTTGCCGAAGGTGGTTCCCAGCATAACCTGTAATCCGTCTGCATAACAAGTGGCACAATGGTCATCACCCAGGTCGGCAATGGCAATTACCTGGCCGTCTTTTGCACGGTCAATGCCCAGTTTGTTAAGTGCTGCTGCGCCCACTCTTAAGCCCATTGGCATTGCCGGACATTTGTGTCCGTGAAATTTCTGCCCGAATTCGAGCCATTCTTTTGGATCTACCATGATTTTTTGTTTTAAAAGTTCATAAATATATATATTGTCTGTCCCTGAAAATTTTTCAGGATATCTATTTTAAATTCATTTCTGTAGCATCAGTTAAAAAAGAGCTGAAACTGAATGGTGGCCATATAATTCTCCGGCGCTCCGTCAATTATTTGTACGGCATTGTCGAACATGATCTTGCGTTTATTTTTGTCCATGAGATAATTATATCCAAGGTGGACGATTTGTGAATCAATTGCATTCTTACTGAGACCGGCATATTCATTCCATGAAGCCACCAACTGGTTTTTCTTCAGATCCAGTGTTGCCAGCAGATAATATCCTGCTGCTGATTCGCCATTTAGATTTGCCTGCAGGTATTCTGCCTGTATGTTAAATTTCCGGTAATGATACTGAGCAAATATATTGTACCGGAATTCATTGCCAGAAAATGTAACTGAATCAGGCAATAAAGAAGTCAACTGCAACTGATCAGCTTTACGGAACATTATTGAATAACCCGTGTGCAGGTGGTTATTCAATAAATTTAAAGCCGTTTGGTTTGTTACCATTACTCCATTCTGATTAAAACGGTATTTTTTTATTCCGTCACCATTGAAGATCCCAACCCAGGTTTGGAAATGTTTTTTACGGCCAAAAAAGGTTCCTTCGATCCCGATATCCCGTCCGCCGAGACCGGCTGCAGGAACAAGTGACTGAATAACAGGTGATCGTTCCGTCAGTGGAATTATCGCGTCAGACTGAAATCGCTGGAGGCTGAACCGCGGTGTAAACTGTCCGAAGCTGATATTAAAATTATCCTTTCGGTAGAACGCTTCCACATCCTGCAGAAAGAATTTTTCATTCTGTGAACTGCTAATTGTTGTCTGCACCTTGTATCCCCAATGATCACTGAAACCCGGAGCATCTTTCAACCACAGCTTCATTCTCCTCATTTCAAATGAATGCACCTTATTCAAATCAGTAGAAAAGCGCAGCTGTGCATATCCGTTCCAGGAGGACTTTTTCCAGGCTATATCCTGCGAAAAACCAGGATGAATAAGAAATATCAACAATGACACAATTAAGAAAGACCTTGTTTTTGTTTTCATGCCAGTACTCCGAATATCATTTTAAAAGCAATTAGAAATAAAACGATGGCGTATATAACCTTTACCTGTTTTGATTTGGCTTTGCGGGTCATGTAGCGTCCGCCGAGCTGTGACCCGATAATTACAGCAATTACTACAATTGCAGTAAGCCCCCAGTTCATGTTTCCCTGTGATACATGGCCCAGATAACCAGAAAAAGAAGAGAAAGTAACCACGAATGCAGTGGTTGCGGCAGCCTCTTTTGTTTTATAGCCCATCATCATTAATATCGGGGCTATGATAAATCCACCTCCCAATCCGAGCATTCCGCCAATAAAGCCAGCAAAACCACCAACAAAGAAACCGATGATACTGCGTTTTTTCATTGACATCATTTTGTCGGGTTCGGGTAATCTGGAAGCCCAGAGCGTACGAAGGGCAGCTGCAACAACCATGGCAGCGAACAATATTTTCAGTACCTGTACCGGTACCTTATCACTGGTCATAGCCCCCAATGGGGAAGCTATGAGCGCCGTTACAGCCATAACCGCTCCTCCTCTCCAGTCGACCAGTTTTTTGCGTGCGAAAGGGATCAGCACCAGTAAAGTATTCAACCCGTTAAGCAACAACCCCAGCGGGATAGCAACTGAAACCATGTCAAAACCAGCCCAATTAAGCACCGGGACATAAACCATTCCTCCGCCCAGACCGAGCATCGCAAATACGAAAGAGGCGATGGCGATAATGAAGAAAATAAAAGTATAAATCATATTTCAATAAATAATGTGAGTATTTACTTACTTATAATATCTAAAAAAAATTATTTAGTCAATATTTTCATCAACAATTGCATCATTCGGTGGCAGAAATTATCGATATGGAATTCACCTCCGTTCAGTATCAGTTCAATATTGAGTGATACCGGGATACCCATATACAACATGGCTACATTTTCGACGGGGATTGATTCATCCCAGGTACCAAGGGCAATGCCATCGAGTATGATCTTACTTACCAGATTTTTCTGGTTATTAAAAATCCGAAGCAGGTTTTCCTTCAGGTCAGCGTCGTTATTATGCGAGGCTTCTGAAAACATAAGCATGGTTATGCCTTTGTTTTCAACAAGATATTTTACAGTCTGACACAAGAATCGATTCAGCCTTTCCTGTGGATCATTCGTTGCGGTGGCAATAGTTCGTAAAGAACCTATAAAATCATGCTGCACATCCCTGATAATCGCCATAACTATATCCTGTTTGGTAGCAAAATGTCGAAAGATGGCACCTTCACTCATCCCGATACGAGCGGCCAGGTTTCGCGTTGACAAATGCTTCAGTCCGTCTGTATATATTATATCCAGCACAGCCTTTTTTATTTGTTCCTGTCGTATTTCAGTACTTTGTTTTTCCATTATGTAAGTAATTACTTACAAAGGTAATTTATTTGTTTTGAATTGGCCAAACAATTTTATTTTTTTTTATAAATTCCCTGAAAAAACTCATACAATAATCGAGGAAAGCATTTCAGTTCCTGTACAATGAGAAAAATTAAGGAGTGAGAATTGAAGGTTTTATTAAATATGTGTTGGGATTATGAATATAGCATGTTTTCAATTAGAAAATCATTCAGGTTTACTAATAATCACTAAGATTAAATAAATTTAGATACTATATTACTCCAAAATAGTTTTTTGTCCTCCAGCCGGACTGGATTTTACTTTTTCCAATTCCTGCCCGCCGAACAAGTTCTCTGGCAGGCGGGGATGAAAAAGTAAACAAAAAATCTAGAAAAGCCTAGGCTCCCCATTCCGGTTTTCACAAATCTAAGATTTGAATGAAAACCGAGAATCCTCGAAATTTTAATTTCAACAAGTAGCTAATAATTTCGGGACAAGCCACGGCTGACCCGAATTCGCGGCTTTTCGGCCAGCGCGCTCTTCTAATAAGCATTTTTGTAAATGATAAACATTTTACAAAAAATAAACCTACATTAATAGCACTTTAATGAAAGTTTTAGTATTAATCATTCCCGATAGTCAAATTTCGATTTATATTATTTCGGAATAGTCTGGAAGTCAGATAAAGCGCTTCCTAGTTAAAAACTCCGAAATAAGTAGTAAGTATATAATATATGCCCACGACAATAAAGATCACAGAAATAATTCGTCTGAACCAGCGTTCAAAAGATTTGATACGATTGTACCACTTTCCCACTCCGGAAACAGTATAAGCCAGCAGCCAGGCAAAAATGATGACAGGGATACCAGTAGCTACTGCAAAAATCACAGGCAGATATAATCCGGAGACGCTACTGATCGTCATTGGGATCAGCATTCCGAAATAGAGGACTCCGCTGTAGGGACAGAAAGCCAGGGCAAACAAAATGCCAAGCAGGAGAACATCGAGATAGCTGCGGGTTCTCTTTTTTTCAAAATGCTGCATCATTTTGCCCAGTCCGGGAAATTTCATTTTTAAAATACCAAGCATAAACAAACCTATCAATACTAACAAAGGCCCGATAAACTTTTCGCCATAACGTTGAAATACATCGGACAGGGTAAATTGATCGACACCCAGGAAAATGATCATTGCAAGGAGAGTATAAGAAACAGCCCTGCCCAACGTATACACCAGCCCATTTACAAACACCCTGTTCCTGTTACCGAGGTCTTTACCAATAAACCCGATAGCAGTTATATTGGTCGCCAGCGGACACGGACTGATTGCTGTCATTAATCCGAGGAGCAGTGCTGTAATAAACGGAAGAGAACTGTTATCCAACAGGTTGGCCAGTAGTTCCTCCATAATTAAAGCAGTGGTTGAATATTGGCATTCAGGATTTGCTTAAATTTTTCGGGGTTTGTCCGGGCATACATAAAACCTTCATTTGTGAGGTTTATTTTTTTGTTCCCTTTGACGATCAACAGTGTCTGGCCGGAAACATCCAGCTCTTTACCTTTTAACTCACCGGGCTTTTCATCAAGATTATAAGCAGCAAACGCAACCTTGTCGCCGAAAAGCTCCTTTATGCCATTCTTTGCTACTGACTCAACCGCCCGGCATGTGGCACAACGGGCGTTAAAATGGAAGTAATAAACGCTTACGTCAGTCTTATTATTCTTCACTTGCGTATTAGGTTGTGAAGACTGAGCAAACATCTGTGATCCGGCGAAAACAGCCAGCATAGTAAATAATAATATTCTCTTTTTCATAAGCGATTGGTAAATACCTCCCCGATCAAGGACCAGGAGGGCTATTGGTTATTGGTTAATAATTTGATTAAATCTTTAACTGAAGGAACTTTCCCACTGACCAATATTTTGTCGTTCATCACCAGGGCCGGGGTAGTCATAACTCCGAACTCCATAATTTTCATAATATCTTCTACTTTTGAAACCGTAGCATTTAATTTTCCTTCCCTTACAGCTTCATTGGTGGCCTTTTCGAGTGCCCTGCATTTGGGACAGCCGGTTCCCAGTATTTTAATATCCAGGGAAACGGGTTTTAAATCTTGTACATTCATGCTATTAATCAATTTGTTCGTTTTTCGCAAAAACACGAACAAATATAAAAAGAATTCAAATTAAACCAATTGAACAGTCAATAAAATTTTAATTATAAACCATGTTACAGGACAGGATAATCTACAGATTAAACATTATTTCCATAACAGAGATTAGTGAAGCAGATAAATTATACTTTTACATCACAGAACATTTGAAGAACATTAAATTAATAACAAAATGAAAAAAGCTATCTTTAATGTCTTACTGATCATTATGATGACAGGCATGGCATCCTGTACAGGAAACAACAAAAAAACCCCGCAAAATATGCAGGCAACAGAAAGTGAGTCAACTCAAAACAAATGGTTTACGTCCGGAGAATGGCTAAACGGCTGGCAGGTTACGCCAGATTCCACTATTAATCAACAAGCACTCGAAGCTGCATACACTAAGCATCCCGAAAGATGGGAAAAAGCCTTTGTTTTTCTGCGTGATTCTGACCTTGTGAACATGGAAGCAAAAAGATATGACCTGATGGGTGACACATTGTTTGCATCAGTAAGCGATTACATGACAAAGAATCCGGACAGCGCCCGTTATGAAGCCCACCGGAAATATATCGACATACAATATGTAGCAGCCGGAAAAGAGTTGATCGGAGTGTCGCCTTTGGCTGACACGACTCAAACATTTCAGCCTTATAACCCGACAAAAGACATTGGTTTTTATGCTGTCAGTCCGGTTGTAAACCATGAAGCCACACCGGGAAAACTTTTCATTTTCTTCCCATCAGATGCACACAGACCCGGACTAAGGGACGGAGAAAGTGCTCAGGTAAGGAAAGTAGTGATCAAAGTAGCGGTAGATTGATTTATATTTTCCTGCAATGGTTGAATAAAAAAACTCCCGGACTTTTGAGATCCCGGAATCCGTAATACTGATAAAGACATTCGGGGAGCTTCACTCCTGCCCTGTCAGAGGAATATGCACAATATTAATAACATACATTGGGAAAAGAATTTTTCGCATCAAGTTTTGTAAAAATATTTTGCTTTTGACGATGGATTTTTTACTTTTGTGCTGCTTTTGTCAGGTAGAGGTGTGAGTGGTAATATTTCGAAAAAGCAGAAAGCGTTACCTGACAAAATCTTTGGCATAAAGAGACAATCCGGGGGATTGTTCCATTAAGCGATACACCAGGTGAGGTGGGAGAGTGGCTTAATCCAGCAGTTTGCTAAACTGCCGTACTCGTAAGGGTACCGGGGGTTCGAATCCCCCCCTCACCGCGTACAAGTTTTAAGTATTTTAAGATTTAAGTTAAAAGTAGAAAGAAGACTTAAGTATATAAGTTATAAAAGTTCTTATAAGTGTTGGATTTTGAGAAACTGGAAGTGTTTAAGAAAGCAAGGGAATTAAAAAAGATGCCGAAGAAGTAGTAATAATGATCAGTGGTCTGATAAGATCTTTGAAACGTTCTTAAAACTTCCTAACTTTACACTTCTTAAAACTTAATACTTCAAGCTTTAAACTTGAAACTCGCATCGGGGTATAGCACAGCCCGGTTAGTAGGTCCCGACTTGGGTCGGGAAGGTCGATGGTCCTTTAACCTGCTAATAAATTTGAGCTAAATGAAATTACGGGGTATAGCACAGCCCGGTTAGTGTGCCTGCTTTGGGAGCAGGAGGTCGCAGGTTCGAATCCTGCTACCCCGACGATTGATAATCAAGCCTTTAAGGAATTCCTTAAAGGCTTTTTTATTGGAGTTTGATACACAATTTGATACACAAGATCAATTTAAATGAGATTGAGTAGGTGTTGAACCAGATTGAAAGTTAAAAAAATTTTCGTTGAAATATTCTGAAAATCGATTTCCAATGTCCCCTACCCTATATTAAAAATCAAAAAAAATTGTTGTTAACCTGTTAACCTGTTAACCGGAGGCTTTAAATTTCATATAATCAGTCAGATACGGGTTAACAATATGGTTAACATAAAATAAAGCTGGTTTACAAGTTATTAATATTGAATCCTAAGATTACCCCAGGCAATTTATTTCTACTATCCTAACATACATTTTGATTTGTTTGCCTTTCAAGGTTCTGATTTCTGAAAATGGGTCAAATTTACTTTATGTGTAATTAGTATGTGAGAATTGAGTCTGAAACTAAAAGGGTGCCGTAATTGAATATGTTCATCTCATCATTATTATAATTCATTTTTGAAGTGGATGGCTCTTCCGTAGAATGGGGATGATCAATATTAGAAAAGCCTGGAATTTCCTTATCAAAATGCAAGCTAAAACTACCTGTTTCACCATGCCGGTTTTTGGCTATTTCAAATTCAGCCAAACCCTCAGTTGAATTGCCTTTTGCATCTTGCATAATACCATAATATTCGGGTCGGTGTAGCAAGATCACCACATCAGAATCATTTTCGATTGCACCAGAATCACGTATATCTGTTAGTATAGGCTTATGTTTATTCTCAATTCTATCTTTATTGTCCCGATTAAGTTGAGAGATAGCAAAAACAGGAATATCAAACTCTTTGGCCAGGGACTTTAATTCCCTTACATTTTTTGAGACCTCCTGCTCTCTGTTTGCAGCATACCTTCTATCCATTTCAGATATGGTAATTCGCTGGATATCATCAATCATTAAAAAATCAATATTGTTATTGGTTTTGAACTCGAAAATTTTATTTTTTAAACTTTTAAAGTCCATATTAGAAGGACAATGAATCATAATATTTGCCTCTTTAAAATCATCTTCTCTTACTTCTAAAATTGTTTTCTCGTACTCCTCCAAATCATTATGAAGGATTTTTTTACTGGGAATATTACTTGAAATAGCAAGAAGTCTGGTTGCAATCTGATAATCTTTCATTTCATAAGAAATGATACCTATATTAGCTTCTTGCGCTATAGCCAGCTCGTATACCAGCGTTAACCCAAAAGCAGTCTTGCCCATGCCCGGCCTTCCCGCAAGTACATATAAATTAGACTTATCAAAACAACTCAATATGTTGTCCATTTCAACGAAACCGGATCTTAAGATTTTTTCCGGTTTGTTTCTGTTCAGGTACTCTCCAATTAGATTCATGAAGTGGGATTTTAGTTTGAGTATTAATGCATAATTGCACAATACATATTACGATGTTATTAAAATAATTAATCCTGAATAAAAAAATAGACTAGACGATTCTGATCATAAAAGTTATCTATCAATATATTAAAATCAATCAACAGTATCAATTAGCAATCAAATATTTAGATTACAGATACTTTTGCATAATTTTAGTATTTCAATATTTTAGTTATCAAAACCGGGATTACCCGGTTTTTTTTGCTGATGTAATTTTGTAGACGGTACCAGAAAAAGTAATGTAATTTTGAAGATAATACACTGAAAGCCTCATTAAACCTAGGTTTTGGAAGCCTTATATTCCAGTTACTAGCAGCTAGTGTAATCTTGAAGATAATGGAGTTCAAAAAGTAGTGTAATTTTGAAGACAATACACTGAAATGCCCCATATGATTGGGTTTAGTGCTTGTGTAATTTTGAAGACGGTACCGCAAAAAAGTAGTGTAATTTTGTAGACGGTAGGATATATTTTCCATAAATGTAGTGGATTTTGTAAATCATCTATTTTATTCATTATTAATATATTAGCTTAATAATATAAATGGTTTAAGGTCGCTGGTGTAATTTTGTAGACGGAATCGAAAAAAAGCAGTGTAATTTTGTAGACGTTACACTGAAACACCCGTGTAATGCTGGTTTCGCAACATTGGTCATTTTTCTTTCAAAAATCAACCAAAAATAGTGTAATTTTGTAGACGGTAGGATACATCTAAAACGTCTGATTTGTATGTTATCTTTTATTCAACATTGGTTAATTAGCTTAATCATATAAATATTTGAACCAGCTGGTGTAACTTTGTAGGCGGTACCAGAAAAAGTAGTGTAATTTTGTAGACGGTACACTGAAACTCCCGATATAATAGAGATTCGTGCAAGTTAGTCATTTTGAAAATGCTACTGAATAAAACTACTGTAATTTTGAAGACGTTTTTGTGAAAAGCCTATGAATAGTGAGTTATAGACCTTCTGTTTTTATTGGCGGCTAGTGTAATTTTTGAAGACATTTCTGAAATTAAAAAGTAGTGTAATTTTGAAGATAATACAGTCAAAAGGTGGTATAATTTTGAAGATAATAGAATTCAAAGTAGTGTAATTTTGAAGATGTTGCAAGAGTATTAGTGTAATTTTGAAGACGGTACAGGATTGAAAAACTAGTGTAATTTTGAAGACGATACGCTGAAACGCCAGTAAATAGTGAGTTTTATAAATTGTCTATTTCCATTACTACAAACTAGTGTAATTTTGAAGACGGTACTCTGAAGCGCCCTATGTGCTTGGGTTTCGTGCTTGTGTAGTTTTGAAGACAATAGGATCTCGACTTGTTTAATCTTAAAGACAATACAAGTAAAAGACACAATGCTGGCAGTAGCTTGTGTAATTTTGAAGACAATACACTGAAACGCCCGATATAATTGAGATTCGTGCTAGTGTCATTTTAAAGATGGTACTGGAAAAACTACTGTAATTTTGAAGACGGTACTGAAATGAAAAACTAGTGTAATTTTGAAGATGTTACCCTGAAAAGCCTATGAATAGAGGATTACAGACATTCAGTTTTTTATTGGTGGCAGCTAGTGTAACTTTGAAAATATCAAACGCCTAAAACTACTGTAATTTTGAAGACGATACTCTGAAACACCCTGTGTGCTTGGGTTTCATGCTTGTGTAATTCTGAAGACGTTACTCTGAAACACCCTATGTGCTTGGGTTTCGTGCTTGTGTAGTTTTGAAGACAATACACTGAAACGCCCGATATAATTGAGATTCGTGCTAGTGTCATTTTAAAGATGGTACTGAAAAAACTACTGTAATTTTGAAGACGGTACTGAAATGAAAAACTAGTGTAATTTTGAAGACGTTACTCTGAAAAGCTTATGAATAGAGGGTTATAGACCTTCAGTTTTACTGGTGATAGCTAGTGTTATTTTGAAGACCTTACTAAAACAAAAAACTAGTGTAATTTTGAAGACGTTACTCTGAAAAGCCTATGAATAGAGGATTACAGACATTCAGTTTTTTATTGGTGGCAGCTAGTGTAACTTTGAAAATATCAAACGCCTAAAACTACTGTAATTTTGAAGACGGTACTCTGAAACACCCTGTGTGCTTGGGTTTCGTGCTTGTGTAATTTTGAAGACAATACACTGAAACGCCCGATATAATTGAGGTTCATGTTTGTGAAATTTTGAAAATAATGCGTGAAACGTCCATTTGCAGGGTGCTTTTGGGGAAATATCAGCTTTGTTTTTTTTTAAATGGTTTTGCTTACATTTTCCAGCTCATAATTCACCAGCTACATACGGCATTCGCCAAATAAGTAATTTAATATCCCCCTAGCCCCCAACGGGGGAAATTACCGGAAGGGGAAAAGAAGCCCTTTAAATGTAAGGGAATTACATGATTTTACTATTCATTACATCCATAATCTATTAGAACCATAGTATCCAGATTATCTCTTAGGATTCTTATTGCAGAGTCACCTTTTACTTTAATTAGGTTGTCCCCTTCCTGCACAAAAGAATAGAAACCACTTCTGTTCCAATCGAAAGTTTTGTTCCTTTCCATTCCCTGGTTTCTATAAGTCTCAATGTTTAATTTGTCCCTTTTGTTTCGCCTGTTGCATTTGTCGCAGAAGTTCCATCTGTTTTAAAAGTAGCATTAGTGTCAAAAGTATGTAATCATCTTCATTCAATTTTTTACCCCTACAGACATTCTCAAAAATTTTAAATATTTTGAGTATTCTGATTAACTAATTTGATCCTTAGCCTGTTGCTTTTTAGTTTATTTCAGGATTTTCTAATATGATTCCGTTTTCATAAGAGATATTTAAAACTCATGCATTAAAATTCATAATAAAATAGATGAAACTTTTGGCCAGTCAGACAGGATAAGTAAATTTATACAGCTATAAGTTTTATCATTTTTCACAAAGTTTATCTTAATTAATAATCTCTACATGAAGATCCAATACTGCTCAGACTTACACCTTGAATTTACCCAAAATTCTCAATTTCTTCGGGAGAATCCTGTTGAACCCGTTGGTGATATTCTGATTCTGGCTGGAGATATCACCTACTGGGGTAAGAAGCATTTCAATCATTGGTTTTTTGATTATGTAGCTGACAATTTTAAAGCGGTATATTACATCCCGGGCAATCATGAATTTTATACAGGAAAAGATGTTCCGATACTGGAAAAAGCCGTTAAACGAACGCTTGCGGGAAAATGTTTTTCTGGTCAACAACCTGGTCGTTAATATAGAGGGGATTGATTTCTTTTTTACAACATTTTGGTCCCATATTCCTGGTAACGCATCGTTGATTATTGAACAACGCATCAATGATTTTTACAAGATAAAGTATAAGGGTAAGCCATTAAAAAGTGCTGATTTTAACCAGCTCCATGAAGAAAGCCTGGAATTTCTTAACCAGGCACTTACGCAGTCTGTTGCCCAAAAGAAGATTGTGGTCACGCACCATGTACCTACGGATCTTTGCAATCCGGAACAATTCAAAAATTCAACGATCAATCCTGCTTTTGTCTCAGAACATGCCAATTTAATTTCCACCAACTAACATTGATTACTGGATTTACGGACATCATCATGTAAATATGCCGGTAACGGAAATAAATGGGACAAAGCTATTGACTAATCAATTAGGATATGTACATTTAAATGAGCATCATGCCTTCCGGAGAAATGCAATTATTGAAATAAATAAAGTGTAGACTTGAAAAGAAAATTGGAAAAATAACTATGCTTGGCTATTTTTTTAGATTATTGTATTGATTAACCTGTTGCACACATGAAATTGACGATTGTAATCAAAAAAGGAAGAAGTGGTTTCCTGATCGGACAGTTTAAGGAATTTCCGGATGTATTTACTCAGGGTAAAACAGTTGATGAAGTGAAAGAAAATATATTGGATGCCCTGGATATGTTTCTGGAAGAGACGAGAGAAAAATTCGATCCTGATGATGGTGATTACCTGCAGGAACTAGAGCTTAATTTTAAGTTCTTCCATTCTTAGACGGACTACATCTATTAATAGATGGCGTACCGATTTCATAATTGAGTTCCTCATAGGTTTGTACAGTCTCAAATGCTTCAAGAAATCTTTTTAGTTCAGGATTATTCTCATCTTCAACTCCATCAACCTTATCGATTAATTACTCTATGGTCATTAAAGCTTTTGCATACTGTTCATGTGATATTATTTTTTTCATTTCCCTATTTTATCTGTATTTTTAATCCTGTCATAATCCTTATGGTTCCCACCTGCATATTCCTGCGATTTCGGACACTCAGTCCTGCTGAAAGCGGACACCCAGTCCTGATTAAAACGGACACTCAGTCTCGCTGAAAACGGACACCCAGTCCTGCTGATTCCGGACACTTTTTATACCACTCATTTTCGCAGTAATATTTCAGTTAAAATTAGTCATTTTTATATTTCTTTCTCAATGTATCTCCATTTAACTCGATACGATGGGAACTATGAACCAGCCGGTCAAGTATAGCATCAGCAATGGTTGGTTCTCCGATTATATCATACCATTTATTTACAGGTAGTTGAGAGGTTATAATAGTTGATCTTTTGCCATGTCTGTCTTCAAGAAGTTCAAGCAGGATCAAGCGCTGGTTGTTATCCAGCGGCTTAAGACCAAAATCATCCATGATCAATAAATCTTGTTTTTCTATTTTGTTGATTTCTTTTAAATAACTTCCATCGGCTTTTGCGATCTTTAGTTCATCGAAGAGCTTGCCACAGTTGCGGTAAAATACCTTATGACCCTGCTGACAAGCCTGATTCCCAAATGCGGAAGCCAGAAAGCTTTTACCCAGTCCGGTGGCCCCGGTAATAATAAGGTTTTGTTTTTTCTTTATCCAGTCACAGGAGGATAATCTCAGCATCATTCCCTTGTCAAGTTCTCTTCTGGCAACATAATCTATTTGTTCCATGCTGGCCTGGTACCGGAACCGGGCTCTTGTTACCAGGCGCTGGAGCCTGCGGTTATACCGGTCGTCCCATTCGGCCTGAACAAGATGGGATATCACTTCATCGATTGTAAAATCTTTGTTTATGCCGGTTTCCAGTATTTCCCGGTAGGCCCGGGTAAATCCACTCAGGCGCATCTCTTCGAGTTTTTGCATTGTTGCGGTTTGATTCATAATACATTCATTTTTAAAAGTTTATTATTTATAATTATTTTTCCCCCGTATGTTCTCATGAAAGGGAAGTTTTAGATCAACAGGGTTTTCTTCTTCATCCATCTTATGCATGTTGTTTTTCAATGCATTATTAATGAACCTGAAGGAGATTGTATGATATTCAATGGCTTTTTTACATACTTTTTCTAAGTCTTCATCTTTGTATTTTTTCCCGAGATTCAACACACCAAAACAGGCTTTAAAAGCTTGCTGGGGATGTTCTTTGCTCTCAAGCAACAACTCTATAAAAGTTTTGATTGAACCTCCTTTTTTGCCGGCCCAACGAACAAATTTGTCGGTACTCCATCCGTTTACAAACTGATGCGTCTCGGGCATATGTTTTTTGTCGGTGGTATAGCCATACCGGGTGCGATCTCTTTTATGTAAAGCAATACGTACATTATCTTTGTAGATCTCAACCATTCTGGCGGTATACACTGTCTTTACCTTTTTACCAGTGTATTGATAAGGCACACTGTAATAATGCTTATCTTCCCTGAGATAAATATGGTGGTGGAACTCGACTTTCGAGACCTGGTAATGCTTTATTTCATAGCGTTCTGATGGCAAGGGATTCAGCTCATTTTTTTCTATCTCGTTGAATAACTCCCTGCGACTGGTTTCCCTGCGCTGAAAAGGTGCATTGTTAACTTTTTCCAGTTCTTCCCATATTGCCAGGTTAAGATCATGGAGTGAAAAGAAGGTCTGGTTCCTTAATTTGGCAAAGATCCGCTGGTACACGATCCTCACTGCATTTTCAACCAAAGGTTTATCTTTTGGTTTACCGGGCCTGGCAGGCAGGATAACTGTTTTATAATGCCGTGCAAGGTCATCGTAAGTCTCATTAATTAATGGCTCATAGTTGCATGCCTTAGTTACTGCAGATTTAAGATTATCGGGACATATACCCTTAGTGGTACCTCCATAATATCGCCAGGCATTTTCATTTACCCATATCCAGTCTTCCAGCTGCTGGCTCCTGGCGCCCTCTACATATATCAACTGACTGGCCCCCAATACGGTCAAGAAGATCTCTGCAGGTTGAATTTCTCCGGTCTCAGGATCAATATAATGCATTTTCTTGCCCGTAAAGTCTGCATAGGTCATGTCCCCAGCCTTATGCTCTATATGCATACCGGCTTTCAGTTTATTTTTCCACATGTTGTAGTGGTGGCAGAACCGGGAGTAACTAAAGCCATCCGGATTACGCTCCTTGTATTCTTCCCACAGAAGGTAAAGGGTTACCCCAACCCGGGCCAGTTCCTTTTCATAATGAGGGAATTCACGGGAGAGGGCTTCATACATAGGATTAGACTGTTTGTTGCTTTTCTCGAAAAGCTCATACACTTCGGTATCGCTCATCTGGGTGATATCGTGATAGGAAAGGCCGGTGCGCTTAAATTCGGCCAGGTATTCCCCTACACTGGTTTTGCTGAGTTGAAGCGCTTCAGCTATTTTTCGTATGCTAAACTTCAACTCAAAACTCAAACGAAGTATTTCTCTAATTTTTTCCACGTTAATACATTTTCTAGGCATTTAATTTCCTCCTGTTGATTTATATTAAACTTTGAATGTAAAATCAACAGAAGTACAAAATATCACGTGGAAAATAAGTGGTGTTTAAAAGTGTCCGTTTTCAACAAGAATCACTGTCCGTTTTCAATAGGCGTCCGGCTGTCCGTTTTCCTCAAGAATCCCTGTCCGCTTTGGTCAGGAATCCCTGTCCGTTTTCGACAGGAATGTGTGTCCGTTTTGCGCAGGAATCCTTGTCCGTTTTCAGCAAGAAATGGTGTCCGTTTTGGGCAAGA
>CAWAMZ010000030.1:0-23537 GCA_963783315.1 uncultured Bacteroidales bacterium | reverse complement strand
CCGCCGGGCTGAAATAAGTTGCCCTTTCAGGGCGTAATATTCAATATTAATGAAATCATGAGGCAAGAGCAGATGCGTCAAAGGTAGGGCTGTAGAAAAAATTGATTAACCTTGCTCCAACTGAGGATCTTTGCATCTAAAAAGGCACAAGCAGATGCTTGCGCCAGCAGAAGGAGAGGTATAAACCATAGAGGAGGTACAAGCGGACGCTTGCACCAGACCAGGTAAATCATTTTAATGTGGTTCCAAGCGAGACGCTTGAAGCATTGAGAGATTACTCCAATAATTAGCCACAAGCGGACGCTTGCGGTAGTGGAGGGGTACATGTGAGACACTTGAACCAGGAGAGTTTTTAGTAAGGGTATCAGGATTCGAAGTGAAATTCGGAAAACTCAAAAAAAATATGCATATTTAACTATTGAAGAATAATATACTACTTAAACCTAATCCAACCCTATGAAAAATATCAAATCTACCCTGATAATGGCGGTTTTAATACTGGCTGCTGCCTGTACGCCAAACACTAATAAAGAAAAATCTGCGGATAGCAATGACTGGCAATCACTGTTTAACGGAAAGGACCTTGACGGCTGGATAGTAAAACTCAATCATCATGAAGTGGGTGATAATTATGCCAATACATTCCGGGTAAAGGACGGCAAGATCCTGGTAAGCTATGATGATTATGATAAATTTGACAACCAGTTCGGACACATGTTTTATAAAGAACCATTCTCTGCCTATCACCTGCGGCTCCAATACCGTTTTACCAACCAGGATATGGAGGATGCACCGGATTATGCTTATCGCAACAGTGGTGTGATGTTCCACTCACAGGCCCCAAATACTATGCTGAAGGACCAGGACTGGCCAATCTCAATTGAATACCAGATACTCGCAGATGCAGATGATGGCAATCCACGGCCCACAGGCAATGTTTGCACACCAGGTACTGATATTGACTTCCATAATGAAATGTATCCCGGCCATTGTCTGAATTCTGATTCAAAAACCTATAAATGGGACCAGTGGGTAACCGGTGACCTGATTGTTTATGGCGACTCCCTCATTATTCATATGGTTAACGGGGATACCGTTCTTCAGTATTCCAAACCAAGGATGGGAGGCGGTGTGGTTACCGGCGCCGATTCAACCGTTTATATTCCGGGAAAAGCACTTAAAAGCGGCTATATTGCCCTGCAATCAGAAGGCAGTGGCATTGAATTCAAAAATATTGAAATTAAGAAGCTGGATTGACCTTTTAGTATTTAGATTAATTTCAATTGCACCAATGAGAAAAGCCAACCAGGAAATAACAGACAAAAAGACACTGGAAGAAATCCTTTCAAGGGAAACTATTTGTCATATCAGCATGAATGATACAGAGGCACCATACCTGCTTGCTTTTAACTATGGTTACCAGGATAATTGCCTTTATATCCATTCTGCGGCAGAAGGTAAAAAAATTGACCTCTTACGTGCAAATCCTCAAGTAAGCTTTGCTATTGAGCAACACTCCGGACTATTAAGAGGCGACAAAGCCTGCCAGTGGTCAACCGTTTACCGATCGGTTGCTGGCAAGGGCAGGGTTACTTTCATTACTGATCAGGAAGAAAAGAGAAAGGCACTGGGCGTAATCATGAAACAGCATGGTGCAGCGCAACTAACAGAATTTGAAGACAAACAGGTCTGTTCTGTAGCCGTTTGGAAAATCAGTATCCAGACAATGACGGGTAAACAATCCGGCAACCGGGAACGACTTATTGAGAAAAACAAATACACCTTACATTCAGAACGGCTGATATTGAATGAAATCACGGCTGAAGATGTGACTGATATTCACCAGTTGCACAGCATACCAGAAGTGGATGAGTTTAATACCCTGGGGATACCTGAATCCATTGAAGATTCGAGGCAATATGTAGAAGAAATTCTCCATGCCCAAAAAAAATATCCACGTCCATCCATTACCTGGTCAATTCATCGAAAAGACAATGGAGATTTTATCGGAATTACCGGAATGATGGTGTCCAACGACAAGTTCAAACTGGGTGAGATATATTATAAACTCCTTCCTTCAGCATGGGGCAATGGGTATGCCACCGAGACAGCAAAAATGCTTATACATTTTGGATTTGAAACACTTGGACTTCATAAAGTGGAAGCCGGAGTAGCCACCGAAAATATTCGTTCGATCAAAGTACTGGAAAAAGCCGGTATGACACGTGAAGGCTTAAGGCGTAAAATACTACCCATCAGGGGTGAATGGAAGGATAATTACCATTATGCCATCGTGGAGGATGATATTCGCAGGTGAATTAACAATATTAAAGCTTAATTATTGCTGTATAAGAAGGTATAACTTTATTTACATTTAACAGTAATATCTAAATAGAAATTCAAAATAGGATTTTAACAAAATAAAAATTCTTAGAAACATGAGATCATTCTTCATTATAAATCTATTGATATTTATATCCGTCAGTGCTTATTGTCAGACTAATACTTCAGCAATTCAGGATACTGCTTTGGAAACCTCAAATTCTGAACGTATAGCCAAATATCGCAGTCTGATGATCGATAACGTTATTAGTAATAATAAGACCAGGATAAAAGAATTGTATTATCAGTTAATACAACAATTTGATAAGAAGTACTACATTACACTGTATCCCTCAGAAGACTATCTTCTGAATTTATGGCTTGAAAATTTTGGTATGGTCATTTCTGAAATAGCAAATATGGATTCCCTGGTTGTTGCCGATATGCAAAACAGGGTAGAACCAAATGAAGATCAATTGTATTCAATATTGCTTAAGAAAGTTGAGGAAAATAAACAAACAATATCAGAATCGATAAGGAATTCGAGTTATTCCGGGGATGATCAGGCTTTCCTTTTACTCATGTTAAAAACATACACTTTCCCCCGGAATAAAAATTACAGGGATACGATCAATACGGCGGCAACACGTTTTTTAAATGAATACCCGGAAACTAAATATGAAGCATATACCAGAAATTACATACGCTATCAGTATTCGCAAAAAGGGTTTGCTTTTGGCGTAGAACTGTATCCGTCATCAGCATTTCTAAGTGCTAAACCATCAACATATCTAAAAAATGGAGGTGCATTGGGAATAGGATTTATTTTTATGATTGATAAGCTGCAAATTAATACCCGCGCTGCGTTTGTTTTTAGCGGACTTAAAAAAGATATTCCGGTTTTGGATTATACCTGGAAAGAAGGTGAAAAAGCAGAAATTTTTCTCCCCGAAATCAGCCTTGGGTATAAATTTATGTTGACAAAGAAAATATCGGTCTCGCCCGTTGCTGGGATTTGCTGGTTTTCTGCATCACCGTATGAAAAAGATAGAAAGGAAAACAAAGATCTGGAAGATGTTGAAATAAAAGCCAAAGCCAGTCCTGTATTGGGTATTGACCTGGGATGGGAATTTGGTAATTACTATTATTACAATTATATATATAACAAACTGATGTTTGGTTTCTATTCATGCAACTTGCGCTACACCATAGAGCCACTTATATTTCCGGTAAGTTATAATTACATGGATGGTTTAATGCACAATATTACCTTAAGCGTCAAATTTGGGTATGGTAGTGCTAAAAGAGATTATTAGTCCTAAAAATTTCTTAGCATAATTGTTATACGTATTAAATTGAATTACTACCCGCCAGCCATCCCGTACTGTATGCAATTTGCAGGTTATAACCGCCTGTTTCAGCATCTGCATCAATAATTTCGCCCGCGAAATACAAGCCGGATACCAGCTTCGATTCCATGGTCTTGCCATTAATTTCAGTAGTCGGGATACCACCGGCAGTAATAACCGCTTCCTTGAATGAACGATGACCGGTTATGTGAAAACGAAGATTTTTGAGCAGGTATCTGATTTGTTTTCGTTCTTTGGCGGTCACCTGGTGGCCTTCTTTGGCAGGATCAATCTCCAGTTCATTGATAAAAACCGGCACCAGGGCCGATGGCAGCCAGAGTCCGAACATGTTGCTGATGTGTTTCCTGCCATGCTCATTCAGGTCACGCAGTAGCCTGTTATCCAGCTTCTGTTCATCCAGGGCAGGTTTGAGATCAACCGTGATCTCCACTTTATGGTTACTGCTCAGCGCATCCACTACCATGCGGCTCAATGTTAGAATAATCGGGCCTGAAAGACCAAAATGGGTAAACAACATCTCACCAAATTCTTCCCCGGCTTTTTTCCCGTTGATCCAGACCACTGCATTTACATTTTTCAGGGTAAGTCCCTGTAGCTCTTTAGCCATATTTCCCTCAGTTTCCAGCGGAACAAGTGAAGGTCTTATTTCAGTGACCGTGTGACCGGCATTGGCTGCCAGCTTATACCCTTCGCCGTTAGAACCCGTGGCTGGATAAGAATTTCCGCCTGTTGCCAGGATAACTTTACCGGTTTTCAAAATTACCCCGTTGGCTTTAACACCCTTAACAGCATCGTTCTCAACGATTAGTTCTTCAACCCGTTGTCCGCACCGGATTTCAACACCTGCTGCCTTTGTCCAGTTCAGCAAAGCCTGCAGTACATCAGCCGATTTATTGCTCGCCGGAAAATAACGCCCTCCCCTTTCGAGCACTGTTTCAACGCCCTGCTGGTTCAATAACTGAAGAATATCTTCAGAAAAAAATTGTGAGAAAGCATGCTTGAGAAACCGTCCGTTGGGATAAATATGTTTGATAAACTCACTTTTTGGAGCGCTGTTGGTGATATTGCAACGTCCTTTACCCGTAATGAGTAATTTACGTCCCGGCTGTCGCATTTTTTCCAGCACCAGTAAACGATTCCCGTTCTCTGCTGCCCTTCCGGCGGACAGCAAACCGGCCGGACCGGCTCCCACCACAATTACATCATAATTTTTCATCGGTGGCAAAGGTATCTTTTTTAGTTGCAAAAACATGCTCAAATATGCAAACAGTAAATACCTGAAAAAAAAAGGCACCTGGAAATCCGGTGCCTTCAAATATTCTTAGTAGATTTTTTTATTTTATAAACCTGCCAACAATCCTTTCTTTACTACTAAACGCCTCAATCACATAGATTCCAGCTGGTAAACTACTTACATTCATCTTAGAAATCATGTCGTGTTGCACTTCTTTTACCAGTGAACCTGAAGCGGTATATATCCGTACCCGGGAGATGTCTGATTCCGAATCAATATACAAAACATCATTTACAGGATTCGGGTAAACAGCCAGTACGGATGGCTTTTCAACCCTGCGGATCCCGTCCGGAACTTCAGTCTGGTCAAGTATATTAACTGTAAAACTTTCACTATATATGACTGAACTGTCGGCATTGTACATGACAACTTCAACCTGATAGTCTGATTGCTGTTCATAATCAAATGCCACGGCTGAATACAGTGAGTCGCCTGAAATTACAAAGTTACCGGAATTGTTTACAATTGCATAACTGAAATCAACAGCGGCCTCATGCCATGTACCGGACAACGTTCCAATGGCAGTGCCGGCCGGAAGATTCTCAGAAACAGTATCTGAGGACAGGGCCATGCTGAAATCGGCTGCTTCCATAACATCATTAATGTCAATCTGAACTGTATCGGTAAAATAATCGGAACTGTCGGCATTGAAAACAGCTAACTGAAGCGTATAGGTTTGCTTTGTTTCAAAATCGAAAGGAACCGCCGAAAGCAATGAATTGTTATCGATAGTAAAATTATCTGTATTGTTCAGCAATGCAACTGTATAATTTTCTTTATTACTGTTTTTATAAGCGATAAAGTTTCCAATGGTGGTCCCGGCAGGTAAGTTTTCCGACAGAGTATCAGCTGACAGCGTCAGGGCATAATCTGCCTTTCCCTTTGAGATATTTGCCGGATCACTGACTGTTCCCTGGTTTACACCGTCATTAAAATCGAGTGTATCAAACCCGGTATAAATGCTGTCCTGAGCCTTGTTAAAATATTTGAATGAAACCTGTTCTCCTGAGTAATTGTTACTGAAAACAGCCAGGTAGAAGATATACTTATCTGCGGAAGCCACGTATTGAGCGGCGGCCACTCCCCTGCACTCACCATTGACGAAAGCCGCCAGCGTATCCCCTGCCCCTCCGGTAGTTTCACCTTTTATCTGCACCTGGCAGGTAAGTGTCATCGAAAATTCCCAGGAAGCGCTGTTCACGGTCCAGTCAGCAGGAACTGACGACCATGCCAGCGGCATGAAACATAAAAACAACAGTATTAATAAATGTTTTTTCATTATTTTCAGTTTAAATTTTTTGAAAGAATTATCCTGATAATGCGCTATATTATGTGCCCCTGCAACAACTGTTTCTTTGCTGCAGGGGGCACCTGACATTCATTTTCAGGGGCAATTATTCATATTCATCACTTTTTAACTACACTGATCACCTTCACCTTTCCTTCGGCCTGCATCTTGATGAAGTATACACCCGGGTTCAGGCTTTCACCATTGTCTGCAGTACCGTTCCAGGACAGACTGTGAAGTCCGCTGTTGAGTTGCTTGTTATTCAGCACTGCCACTCTTTTTCCAGTCGCATTATATACTTCAACCAGGGCCACGGTACTTCTGGTCAGGTTGATATTGACCGTCACATTGTTGCTGAACGGGTTTGGATAAGCTTCCATTCTGCCGATCGTATTGGTCAAAATTCCTGTTGTGCCATCATAACCTAGCAGCAGCGGATTATTCAGTGAACCATAGACGTCATTTCCTTCAAACGGACAGCTTCCGTTCAGGAATTCCTGGTTATCGCCCACCAGTTTAAAAGTGATGTCTTTATTCATATCGCCTTTATTTCCATAGATGGTGATAAAGCTGTATGTGGCATAGGAACCATTGTTTTCGATCTTCTCCATGCCCCGCAGCTCACCATCAACATATGCTGCCAGCTTATAGCCGTCTTGAATACCGCTTACATTGAGCTTAGCTACCACACTCATAGAATATTCATATGAACCGGCATTAATTCCTGCAACGGCAGCCGAACCGGTACCAGAGGCTATTATGCCCGACTTGGTACTGAGTGAGGAAACTTCAGGATAGGTAAAGGTAACATCTGTAATGCTGTTCGACTGATACATGTATCCTTTGCCCGGTATCATGTAACTGAGAGACCCGATCCAGCTGTATCCATCGTACATGGCAAACTGGTACTGACTCTTGACCACATCATTTACCTGCGGATTAAATCCGGCCAGTGCTTCGTCAACCGTCATGTTCACATTGGGAACAAATCCTATACGGTTCCAGCCGCTCACAAGGGTTACCGGATGATCGGCCGATATGGCCGGTGCACCAAGATAAGTAAGTGTACCTCCGGTTGCAGATTGTACGCGATAGAGTTTTCCAATCTCAACCTCATCAGAGTACCGAACCACTCTTCACCAGCCTCATCATAAGCGCTGAAACTTCCGGCATGTTTGATCACATCGCCATTGCTGAGTGGCATACCACTGAACACATGGGATACAGAAGGATCATCCATCTCAAGATTGAATGAGATCCAGTTCCACCCGGCATTCAGTGTCAGCGTATTGTCAATCAGACCACTTACATCGAATATCACCGGTGAAGCGATGCTGCCATA
The DNA here is from genome assembly GCA_963783315.1 of uncultured Bacteroidales bacterium. Lineage (GTDB taxonomy): Bacteria > Bacteroidota > Bacteroidia > Bacteroidales > DASQZP01 > DASQZP01. Next base: position 15,921 of record CAWAMZ010000030.1, on the reverse strand, counting down.
CAGTTTGTTTGGCTCAAAGCTGTAGGAAGGAGTTACATCAGAATAAACTTTGCCCTCACTGGCATCCCAGACCTTGTAGGTCAGGTTTTCACCGGTTGTATTGCCGTAAACCACCAGGAAGGTGAAATAATCATCGTAGTTTGCCTGATACTGCAGGTGCGCTACTCCGCGACATTCATTGCCGGCAAATACACCAATCATGTCATTGGGATCGCTGCTGAAAATACCCCGTACCCGAAGCTGTCCAACGATATTCATGCTGCTGCTGAAGAGTGACTCATCCACTTTCCAGTCGGGTGACTGTTTGTAGACATCCAGGTTAAGCAGAAGCTTTTCGTTGTAGCCTGAACCACTCTGGAGGTATACTTCTTCATTGTAATTCCCAATATTCAATCCGTCATTCACCGTAAAGGTAACTTCCGTGCTGCTGTTTGGTGCAAGTGTCCCATTGGTGGGTGTTGCTGTCAGCCATGGCGGCAAATTGGTGACTGAGAAGGGCTGTTCCACACCACCCATGTTGCTGATGGTGGTCTTGAAGCTCAGCGGTTCACTCACCTCTTTTTTCAGGTTGAAGGATTCCTGTCCCCAGCGAACCTGGTTCTTGTCAATATATGCTGTCCAGGTTACAGGAGAAGCCATGCTGTTGGCATGCTTGTCCTGGATATCCTTCACAGTGATTTCAAGCACGCATCGTTCAATCTTTGAAAGCGGATCAGTTGGTGTAATGATAATCTTGTCATTGTTAATCACGAAATCGTAGTTGACCTTGCTTCTCGGCTTTTCCCTGCGGATATTGGGTGTCACCTGTGTGAAGTTTTCAGCACCGGTAACAGCAAGCGTACCCACATGATTTGCCTGTACAGCGCTGTTTGGATCTACTGACTGGTCATCGAGGGTGGAAACAGACTGCATCACACCCATGCTCTCCTGGTATTTCTCAAAGGGGAAATAAGCCAGCAGCCCGGTCTCGGTTCCAGAAAAGCGATTATTCATGTACATCTTTATCTGATCCTGTCTGCGTGCCAGGTTCCAGATTCGTACTTCATCGACAGATCCGTTAAAGTAACCATCCGTATGTTTCAGCAATGAATTATCCACATATCCCCTGGCGCCAATCCAGGCATAAGCGCTTTCCATTGAACCGATCTGGGGTGCTGTAATGCTGTTTGTTTTCTCACCATCCATATAGAGGGTAGCATACCCACGGCGATTCACCACAAAGGCCAGCTGGTGCCAGTTGTTATCATTGTAGCTGCCATCAGTAACAATACTTTGGTTGTTATTCTCAACCACAATATTACCCTGACTGTTCATATAGATATTGATGGTTTTTGCTGCCGGGCAGGTGGCAATTCCTGTATTTCCATTTGAGAACAGGTACCCATTACCCACCTGTGCGCCTCCGTTAAACCACATTTCAATCGTCATATCCATCTCATTGCTAACCGGAATAGAAGCGGTTGAGAAGTCCAAAGCCTGTGTACCATCAAAGCCATAAGCGTAGCCTCCCGGCTGGATATTCCAGTTGCCGTACAAGGTTGCATTCCTGCTTCTTGCCTTGTCAAGCAATACACTGCCGGTTGCTTCATCCATCGGCCAGTAACTGTTGAGTCCTGGCTCGTTGCCTGTCAGGCCTATATTCATATTCTGTATCACGTCGGTATAAGCTTGTGCCCCTCTCCAAATACGCATATCATGTATGCTTCCGGCAAAATGGTTTTCGTTGCCGAAGCATGATTTGCCGAAGTACACCGGACCGGCAGCAGTTACACCGTTAACAGGTTTTTCCATAATCAGCTGGTCATCAGCATAGATGGTCAACATAGCTTTGGCAGTATCATAAACTACTGCATAATGGTGCCAGTTGCCATCATTAAACTGGTTTTTGGCAAGCCATGTATTGTCATCAATAGTAACTTTTACTGAGTCGGGCGTCATACCAATACTGAAAGTACCCTGACCGTCACGCCCGGTTGACAATACCGTTCCTGAGGCAGCTGTAGCCTTTTGGATCCAGGCTTCAACCGACCATGAAGTTTCATTGAAACTGATACCTTCAGGAGTTACCGCGTAGTCGTTGGCACCATCAAACAAGACACTGGTACCATGATTCAGCTCGGTTCCGTTTAATACACCTTCCACATCGATATCATAATTGCTTACCAAACCGGCTTCGATCGGCTCATTGAAGGTCAGCATGATATCATCTTCGGGTGACAGGATCCCATCAGCCGGTGAAGGCGTCCCAAACACCTGCGGAAGCTGTCCGTCAAGCGTGCCGGTGAGTGGTTCTGATTCAGATACTGAACCATCCTTACACATGGCAGCCGCCCGTATCTGGTATACCCGATCCTGCAATGAACGTATGTTCCACATATACTTCACATTGTCTTTCCCGTCAATCTTCGCCTTCTCACCTGAATAAGCCGCATAGTTGGCCGTATCGTTGAAGAACATAGCCACGGTATTCCAGGTTGAAGCTGATGCATCCTTATATTGTAAGGCTACTTTTTCAAAGGTTGAAAAGTTCACATCATAACCTGAAATATTTACCGGCATGGTATCCCTGGCAGAAGCATTTATCACCCAGTTATCCATTGGATTTTGAATATTTACAGCTGTACAGGTCGGTACAAAATTGGCGGAGAGAGTCAGTGTATCAGCAATGTCCTCAATATCGTCGGTAGGATCAAACTGACATTGTGAATGCAGTATCAACCGGATGTTTTCATAATTATTCACTGAAGCCTGACCTTTCACCAGTTCAAGGGTCTTGGTCAACGTAGTACCTCCGGGAATCATAACAGAAATACCACTAACAATGGCAGCTCCGTCCATAATTAGTTTTGCACCATTGGGATTACTGGAAGCATCCAGATCGAGGGTAAACCAGTTATCGGCATTCACTTCCGACTGGTTTGAAAGTTTCAACGTAAATACTGCAGGCTGATCCTCAGGAACGCCAGAAATAACAGCATTCACTGCTGAAATTTTCGGAACTTCAATCCTCATGGTCGGATTGCTCAACCGGAAATCATTGTTAAAATCAGCAGGATGATTCTGCCCAAGATAATCGGCATATTGAACCTTTGTACCCCCTTCATACGGACAGGCACTTTGGCCTCCCAGTGTGCTGAATACCGGACTCCAGCCATACAGTGATTTTAGAATATCCACACTGAAATAATCCCCCTGATCTCCGTCATTTAAGGTATAACTTACAGTAGAGGACTCTGTATTCGAGTTTTCGCTTTCAGTACTTTGAGAATGGCTTACACTCGATTCCATCTTCCATGTCGAACCCATTCCGAAAGCTTCAAAGCCTAATTCGGAAGAAACAGATGAATTGATACTGAATTCGAAAGAAGACGAATGCGACTCGGTAGTTTCACTCTGCATTGATTCGGTATAAACCGATCCTGCATCGAAAGAAATGTTCTTATTTTCAGGGAATGAATTCTTGTTTTTAATAGCAAGATACTTGTCGTATTCATTGGTTGCCAATGTTTTTCGCCACAAGTCAGCCTGCTGGTTATAGAAATTAGCAGAATCGATATTTCCCTCTTTCTGCAGCTTATCCTGTATTTCCTCCAGACCGGGAATCAGATAATTTTCGATGTGGTTTTGGGTATAGATAAAGGAAGTTCCATATTTCAACCCCAGATTGATTCCTTTTTTTAATCCTACAGTAAATCCGTCAACCTGGGTATTAAGTTCCTGTTCACCCGTTCCGGCAGGGATAATGTTTATGCAGTTGGATACTCCGTAGTTAATGTTGGTGGAGTGGCCAAAGAACAGATCTCCCATTGCACCATCATAAAGAGGATCGTCACTGGTGCTGTATGACTGGGTAAATGTTGTACTCTGTTCAGAAGAATGTCCGCCGGAGTAAGATGATTCAAATCCAATACCGGCCTCAACATTAGCCACCTGTTCAGTGGTATTGATAATACCTGCACCAAAGCCGATGAAAGTGGTGACTTCCCAGCCCAGATCAACATTCAGGCTTGTATTCATCGAGGCAGAATTGTCAAAACTATTCGAAACGGTATTAGTCACTGTAAAACCTTTTTCAAAAGAAGCAGCGCTATTCGATCCGGGAGGATCGCGCAGCACAAAGTCGAGCTGGTCGGGGCCCTGGGTTATAAAGTTTTGTCCGGTTGGAATACCTCCAAAAACGTAGGCACGGAAAGGTTCGTTTTTGGGCCACTGGCTCTGCATCGACCCATTTACACCTGTATAAGAGTGTACCTCAAAGGTTTTGGTGAAACTCAGTTCAGGGCTGGTATTGTCCATCGTCGGATTCGGGAACCCGCCCACAAAATCATATATGACTTTTCCGTTTTGGATCTGGTAATCCACGGGTGCCGGATAGGTGGCACAACCATTGATCACCGTCACCTTTCCATCCTGAACCGGCACGCGGTCAGTAGTTCCGTTATCGGCATTGGTATACTCTTCGAAAACATTAATAACCGTCGAATAGGATTTCCCCTTGGTGAAGGCAGGATATGCCAGACGATTACTTCCGTCGCTGTTGATAAGCTGGAAGGAAACAGTATCCTTAGCCGCATTCTGGACATATGCCAGGCTATCGTAAAAATACGGCGTATTGTACTTACTCAATACTTCAATGGAAGGTATACTTCTGTAAATCCAGTTTCTCTTCATCTGGTAAGTGAACCGGTATACAGTATCGCGGTAAGAAGTATCCGTTCCCGTTACAATAACCAGTTTCGCCGTATCGGTAGAAGTATTATCAAGTAAGGGGTCGGCAAGGTTGATGTTTGCCTTATCATCGACCGCATTGAAATTATATTGACTGTTACCGATATGATGGAGGGCATCAACCACAAACTGAAATTGTTCAGGATATAGTTTCACTTTATATTCTCCCGATTGGGGATCAGTGCTTACAGTAATGGAATTGTTTGCCCCGTCGATCGGATAACCTTTCACTGCCTGGATGGTAAACTTACACACGCCAAGGTTGTTCTTTGATTTTCCAAAACCAACCGGTTTGTCACCTTCTACGGTTCCGCCAACCATACGTCCGGCAACCGTTAAAAAGGTTGAATCGATAAACTGAATGCCGGCTACATCATCAGTAAACAGGGCATAATCGACATCTCCGCTGGCTTTCTTAGCAGGATAATATCCTTCGGAGAATACATGTCCCATTTTGGATACAGAAATAAAGTGTTCACCAATCGGTACTTCGATGGCGAAATTTCCTGTTTCATTCGTTGTAATCGGCGCTCCTTCCGGATCGACACATATCTGGCCATCTACGGCAAGCATTACACCTTCAACCGGGAAATCAGCTCCATAATATTTCACATTACCAGTTACGTTAAATGATGAAATATCGGTAAAGTCCTGGCTGCCATGCACCAGTGAATTTTCACTGATCAGCATGCTGCGGTTTGACGGATCAAACTGATGCACACCAAAAGATGGTGTAATTTCATAGGTGTCACCGCCGCCTTTGAACCAAATGCCGTTAATCTGATAATTACCGGTGGGTTCGGTTAATGCTGCAGGAGCCAGCGTTGCCAGTGAAGGTACATTATTACTCCATTGTGCACCGTAAATAGTGGCATGCGATTTATTGGGTTCATCACTGGTACGTGTATGATCGAATGCATAAGAGCCCAGGTTCTCATCAAAACGGAGCGCACAGATCAGGTTGTCTTCACTTCGGCCCGGCACGAGGTTATGAGTCCGGTTAATCAGGCTGTCGGTTCTTGCTGCATTCCATATATGCAACTCGTCAATATATCCGTTCAGTCCTTTGCCAACGAGGTTGCAATTGTCAAATTTCGGTGAAGTGGCAGCACTGCCTGTTGCAACACCCTGACCATTTACCAGCAGCCCGAGTTCATTGGGTTTGATAACCACAGCAACATGGTTCCAGCTATCAGCCTTCCAAACATTATCCGCATCAGCCTTCAGATCATAAGAAGCCGAGGCAGCTCCGGAAGTAACAGAAAGTGCACCTCCGTTATCATAAGAGACATTTACACCACTGTTTTGGAACAAGGTAAAGCTGTTGTTCAGAGAATTAGGCCGTATCCAGGCTTCGAGCGTCATTCCGTCAGTAAAATCAAAAGTTTTACGTCCGGCAATTACCATGCTGTCGGTTCCGTCAAGCTGCAGGCAGCTCCCGGGAATCTGTGAGGGATCGGCATAACTGGCAATTACCTTCACGTTGGCCACCGGATTTCCTCCCTGATAATTGATCTGTCCGCTGATGGTTCCCTCGGGTTGACGGAAACCTACGCTTTTTACTGAATCAGTATACAGCGTATTATCTCCACAGGTACCAATACCCACGATAACATATTCATAATACTCACCGGGCACGGCATCCTCATCAATCCAGTTCTGGGTTGTTCCGCGATCGATGATCTTCACTACCTGCCATTCGCTGTTGCTCGCGTATTTGCGTCGCGAAATTTCATACTGATCAATAATATTTTGTTTATGCGAAACCCAGCTCAGGGTTACCTTGGAATCGAAGTAACTTTTTGATGCATCGAGTGTATCAATGGCATCGAAAATATCTTCTTCGAGCGTAAACACAGCAGAATGAGATTTTACATCACCGTAATCAGCTGTTTTTGCCACCAGCTGATAACTATAAGGAGTACAAAGACTAACGGCCCCATCACGGTATAACAGGCTGTCAGCTACTTCCTGGAAAGTTTGTACCATCCCGTTTTCGTTATTGGTACGTACAATCTCCACATTCTTACAAAAATCAGGACTGTATTTCCAGTCGAGCCGGATATAAGCCTCCTGAGTCTGATTGTTAATCTCTTTGGATAATTCCAGGGAAGGCAGGTTATATCCGATGTTGCTGGTATCAATCTTTGTATCGTTGTTATAACAGTAACTCAGTCCCTGAATAGTATATTCATAATATGTACCCGGTTCAGCCAGTGAATCAATAAACTCATAATAAGAATGTTCATTGGGAACAGTAGCCAGGTATTTGAAATCACCCTTACCGGCAATGTGGCGTTTGATTTCGAAGTTACTTACCAGGTATTCGTTCTGACAATCCCAGGAAAGCTTCAGTTTCTGAGAATAATCGCCCTGCGTAGCTGTGAAATTACCAATAACAGCATCCTGATTTACAGTTGACATGGTATCCGGCGTACTCCAGTCACTGATATTATTATCATCGTATATTGCCCTGGTCCGATAGTAATATTTTACACCCGGGCACAAGCCATCCACAGTATAATCAAGATTACGGCCAATATTTTTAAGTACAGCCAGTGGAGGAACAAAGGTTGGATCGTAGGCTACCTCAACCTCAAAGCTTTTTGCCGATGCTATATTATTAATGTGCATATCGAAGCTTCCCGGCGTTGGATTCGTAGCCTCCAGTATAATAGGAATAATTACGCCTTCGGAATTTGTATTGGTAGCTCCGTTTATAATGGCGGCATTATTGTACTTTGCCCAGTCTTTAAAGACGGTGTTCCCATCGGCTATTTCATCAAATGTATAGTGGGCTATCAAATTACCATTGGGATCATCTGGTTCAGACACATTCATATTGGTACGAATCTGGGCTTGAGTTAATGCCGTATTCCATACCCGGAATTCATCGACCTCTCCTTTCAGGTTATCTACGGAATAATTCGTTCCATGCCCAATCGTGAGCTGGCAATTATTAACAATTGGAGCAAGAGAACAGGTAAATTCAAACATCTTTTTGCCATCGATATATACATTCGATAATCCATCTTTGATAATAGATACAGCAATATGATGCCATGCACCCAGCAAATTAATCTTTAGTGAATCTAAATTTTTTAATTTCCCTGCCGTTAGTGATGTTGATGTTCCAAGATTAAGTATTTGATGGGTGAAATCGTAATATAAGATATATTGAGTATTAGTACCAAGGTTATTAGCCCAGATGGTTCCATTATGACTTGCATCAGCATCATACTTTACCCAACACTCAACAGTAGCCTGATTGGAAACGTAATTTGAAATTTTTCCGCAATTCAGATACTGGTCAACTCCGTTTAATTTCAACGATTTACCCGGCAATGTGAATATTTCGCCAGTGGCCGAATATTCACTCCATTCACCATTCACTTTTGCTTTTACATGATAATAATATTTGGTGTTTTTATCCAGGAGATCCAAATGATAGCTGCTCCCGGTAAGGCTTTGGTTATCGACAATTTTATCCTGGAAGTATATATCTTTTGCCACATCGATAACATATTCAGTAGCACCACTAACAGATGCCCAGCTCAAATCGGCAACAGTAACACCCTGAACCGGAGTATTCAGGAAAGGAGTCTGGTTCACATGAGCCCTGACATAAGAAGCAGCACCCTGCACGGTACCATTATGACCAAAAGCAACGTCGTTGGCGTTTTGGTTGTCGAAATTATAGTAAGCAATTAATCCAACTTCATTTCCAACAAGCTTTCTGTGAGCCCTCTCAATAGCCTCTTCATTGGTAATTGGGTTTTTATAAAAAGCCAATTCATCAACTTGAATAGAAGATCCTTTGCCAATCTTAAAACTGGTTGCATTGTAAATATTTGAAAACTCTTGGGTTTGTTTATTTCCTATATCCTGATAAAAATAAAGCTCCTGTTCTTTACCATCCAATAAAATACGGTTGTTACCATCGCCTGTAATTACTGCAATATGGTGCCACTTGTCATCAAGATAGGTATCATTACCATTCATTACACTCATACTCTGCACAATACTACCACCTCTTGATATTTCAAAAACAAGGCTCCTACGATCCATTCCTGCACGACCAACAGATAACCAAAAAACATTATTGGTAGTGTAACTAGGATCATAATAGTCATATTCAGACATGATAAAAACCATTCCCTCTTCTTTGGCTTTAAACCAAGCTGTAACTGCTCCGGTATTTTTACCTGCGAGCTTTGGAATTAAAGCAGCCATATCAAGATAATTATCCCTACCGGCTAAATTTATAGCTAACTCGCCATCTGATGTACCTGTTGTTTTTACTTCAGGGGATGCTGACCATGCACTGTAACGATCGGTATAACTCATAACCCCATAGTAATAGGTAGTGTTTTCTGTTAAACCGGGAATGTTGTAGGTAAGTACAGAACTCACGTCAATGGAATCCATGCCCTCAACAGGCTGTGTTAGCAGCTTATCAGTAGCTACACGTAAAATATATTTTGATGCATTGGGGACGGCTTGCCAATTGGCTGTGAATGAATTATCGGCAACATTGGTTGCTTCTGAAACAAATGGGGTAATTAAGGCTTTTGATTCGGCCCAGGTTACACCTCCGGTCATGTTCCCATCGAAATTACCCGCTTCATCCTTAAAGGTAGTTCCATCCGCTTTATCAAAATTAAAATAAGATACCAAACCTGATTCAGAACCTGTTAGTGTTTTATGAGCATATTCCTGAATCTCGGCTTGTGTACGGGCAACATTCCAAATACGGATTTCGTCTAATGATCCATTGAGCGGATTCCAACGACTACCATCCCATGAATTACCAATACCCATGCTTTCATTAGCCTCTCCAATCACTGCACCCACATTTAATTTGCTGGCTATGATATCGCCATCTAAATATATTACCATATAAGTACCATCGTAAGTGCAAGCCAAGTGATGCCATAAATTATCACCAACAGTTGTTGAAGTTCTTAGTGTATCCCATGAACCATCGTTTATATCCTGAAATTCAAATACAGGATTTTCATCTTTGTTCCAAATGTTTAAACTAAATCCTCCACCAGAACCAAAATTTGAAATTATTCGTGGCCATACATCAGGCTTCTGATCGGGTGAAATTTTCACCCAGGCCTCCAAAGTAATTTCCGACCAGTTATTATTCATTACATGACCAACATTCACCTGGCCGTCAATACCGTTAAATACAAGTGCATTTCCCGGAGGAAACAATAAAGTAGATATTTTTTCGGTCTGGCTCCATCCGCTCCACCGGTTGGTGAGCGAAGCAATCCGCACATAATACACGGTGTTTTCCGACAAGCCGGTAAACTTGAAGGAATTAGCATTGGACGTGGAAGAAATGGATTGGACGATATTAGCAAATTTTGCATCGCCGGCCACTTCTACTTTATAATCGGTTGCTCCGGCAACGGCATTCCAGCTTAAGGTAGCTGTAGTCGGGGTGATTTCATCAACGGAGGAAATCAAAGGAGTGATCAATGCATCCGACCTGACCCACTGTGGGTTTCCAATAATTGTTGCATCCAGGCCCTTGACCTTTTCGTACACAAACTGCCCTTCCGACAAATCGAAATCATAATAAGCTTCAAGGCCTGCTTCGGTTCCGTCGAGTTTTCTATTCATATTCTGAACGATTTCATCCTGTGTGCGGATGCCGTTCCATATTCTTATCTCATCAATGGCTCCTTTTAAAAAGTCGGTTGCTTTAGCGCCGTCAAATTCCTGCCCGAAAGAAACGAGGTCGCCATTGATAAAGGGCTGATAGCCGTTATTGGAAGTCCCAACCAGTTTACCATTAAGATAGAAAGACACATTGCCAGCAGCATTTAAGGTAGCCGCCAGGTGTACCCAGCTTCCTTTCCGGGTGTCGCATGATGAAATTGTCGAATCATTTTTAGCATCATACAGGCAATAGCCTTTGGCGCCTTCGTAAGATAAAAGATACCGGTTGCCCCCACCTGAACTGTTAATGGCAATAAACCGCCCGTAGGTTTCCGTCGGATCCAGGTAACCCCAGCATTCAATGGTTGCGTTATCACCAAAATTCAGTTCCGCAACCTGATTGGCTTCGAGATAATCATCTTTACCATCGAGCAACAAAGCGTTCCCTGGAGGCGACATTTGCGTACTGGTATAGTTTACGGCTGAAATATCGCCCTCAGCAGAAGCTACCCGGAAGTAATATTTGATCCCCTCATTCAGTCCGGCAACATCATAGGTTGTTGCACCGGAAGTGGAAGCTGCATCAATTACTTTGTTATTAAACTGCGCATCAGTGGCTACATCAACTAAATAATCGGAAGCCCCCGGAAGAGCATCCCAGTTGATGGTGAAGCCAGAGGTAGTCTGTGCGGAAGGATTTGCGACGAAATCCTTTAATCCGGCGGTTGATTCCACCCAGTTTGGAGTTCCAATGACGTTGCCATCAAAGATATTGGCATTGTCAATTACTTTATCTCCAGTCTGCAGGTCGAAGTTATAATAGGTTACCAGGCCGTCTTCCTTTCCGGTAAGGGTTTTATTCATGTTGGCCTGGATTTCAGCCTCTGAAAGCGGTTTGCTCCAAACCCTGAATTCATCCATTTCACCGGGAAAATAATCTGAGGGGTTGGTTCCGTTAACTCCGTCATATTCCTGTCCTAAACTGAAATAGGAACCATATGGATAAGGATATTCGAGCGCTGTGAACGTTCCGATGTTCTGAGCATCGAGCAAAGCAAAGGAATTGCCGCCGTCCTTATCAATGGTCACTGCTATATGATGCCAACCGGTGGAAAGAGTTGTTCCCGTGAAATATTTATCAGCATATTTTCCTGCTGAATAATCATATTGTGATAAAGACAATTCATACTTTCCACTGGAGGAATTTAATATATAAAACAACACATAGTTGTTAAAACCATCTGCCGGGTTAATAGCCCAAATGGCAAATCTCCTGTCGACACATGCCTGGGTGAAATTTATCCAGCCTTCCACTGTAGTCCCTTGAAAATCATATTTACAGATATCTGTTGCATCAATATAGGTAGTTCCGTCGAAAGCAAAGGCATTGCCCGGAGGATTCAGCTTGGTGGCTACATGCCCGTACTGGCTGCCGGTTTCGTTTTTATGGGTTTTTACGGTTACTTTATAATAATAAACCGTGCCCCTGCTCAACCCGTTGACGGTATAAGTATTAGCGCCATTCGCTGATTCTCCAAACCTCACCAGGTTTTTAAATTCCGGATCGGTAGCTACATCTATATAATAATCCATAGCGTTTGGAACCGCATACCAGTTAATGGTAAAATTATCAATACCCACATTGGTAACCGGTTTCAATACCGGTGTAAAAATAGCATCTGACTTAAAAAGTCCACATTCCAGGTTGCCGGCGCCATCCTGCGAAATTACACCGTTATTGCTTCCTGCCAAATCTTCAATAACGCCATTGGTTACCTGGTCAAAATTATAATATAAAGCAAGATTTTCCTCATTACCGGAAAGTGATTTATTCATAGTTGCTAATATCTCTTCCAATGAACGTTCTTCTTTCCAGACACGAAACTCATCAATTACGCCATGAAGAGATTCGGAATTGTTAATTTTAAAAAGCGGATTAGAATACACCTCGCCGCCTCCTGTCATTACTTCTAAAAATTTGCCATTGGTATAAACCTTCATGGTGTTGGTTGAATTATTAAATGACAAAGCAATGTGATTCCATTGGTTCAGTTTAATGGCCTTTCCAGTTTCTCCTGACGCCCATGAGCTCCCATTTCCATATCCATAATGCAACCGGTCGTTTTGAAAAACATATAATGACGGACTTCTTCTTTCAGTTACGCCAGGAGCAGATCCAAAAATATTATGCAGACTGCCATCCATGCCAGCCTGCATATAATACCAAAGCTCTATTGTAAAGTCAGTACCATTTAATGGCAGACCGGAACTACCCATGTCCATATGAGTACCATCCCAAACTCCAATACCATTACCTGACTCTGTGTATAGTTGCTGTTCAAAACAGCCTAAATCAATCACACCGGCAAAAACTCTTGGGTTTCCATTTAAATCAAAGGGTATTACCTCATTTTTATCGCCATCATTATCTAAATCCCATTTATCCTTTGGTAGTAAAGTATTTACCCCTTTATTGTTGGCCGGAGAATTACCCAAAAGAGTAAAGTTTCCCTGTGTTGATGGTGAGGATGATGGTGAAATAGCTCCTAAAAACATTGGATACTGATCAAAATTACCTGAACCGGTAAAGCCCCCCTGAATCAAACTATTAAATACATCTCCTGTAGCCCCACCAACAAACCTAATTTGTTCGGCTCCCCTATTGTTGTAAATAATACTATTACGTATATTCATTTCGGCGCTCCAATTATTTACCGGAGCTCCATTTACATCATCAAAAGAGTAATTTGCAACTATAGTGTTATTTATCAGGTTTATTTTTGAATCATACGCATAAACAGCCGACCCGGAATTGGTGATTGACGGATCTGTATCCATTACCCTGCCGTTAACATTCCCGGAAAACAGGGTATTATATGCAGTTAAATCTGCACCCTGTTTACAATAAATTGCACCTCCGTTTACGTGTGCTTCATTCCCTTTAAAAGCGCTATTGTAAATAGTTATATAACTGTCAATTGCAGCATTAATAGCACCTCCTTCTCCTGATGTAGCATGGTTACCCTCAAATGTACAATTAATAATTTCAGAATTACTCTTTGTATATAATACCAAAGCTCCTCCCCAGGGTGCGCTATTGTTAATAAATGAACAATCCTTAAACACATTAGGCGTTTCCCCGGTAGTCATCACACCGGCATTATCCAAAGCTTTGTTATTGTTAAATATGCAATTCTCGAATATCGAAACAGACTCATTTTTATAGGCACTTATAGCACCTCCATACAAACCTTCATTTATTGCTGAATTCGCAGTTTTTTAACCTTACCTCTGAATTGGTATAAAAAAAAGCCCCTGCATGCTGTCCTGCTTTATTTCCTTGAAAGATACAATGCTCTAATACCATTGCGCTATTTTCAAGATAAATAGCTCCGCCATAATTTTTAGCATAATTCCCATCAAATTCACAATTAATAATTTTAGGCGAAGCATCCTTGCATTGAAATGCGGCACCCACATTATAAGGAAAAACATCATTATCAGCTTTACCACCTGCTAATACAAAACCATCTAAAACAGCGGTGGTATCAATGGTACTACCTTCGGGGAAATAGAACAGCTTGTAACTGTTTTCTCCAACTATATCGGTATAGGAAGTTACATAACCATTGTCACCTACGTTATCGTTATGATCTATATCACCACTCAACACCGATTTGTTGGCAGTTAAGTCGCGCTGCGACACGTCTGTCTCATCACCAGCAAAGCCTCCAATAATCTTCACCCCGTTTTTCAGGATAAAGTGGTTAAACCTTGGGTCGGCAGAGCCAACCGCATAAGCAGGCTGGCTGGTAGGATAGTAAATCCCGGCAGCTACCCAAATTTCATCGCCGCTTTTTGATGCGGCAATAGCGTCGCTTAAATTAGTGTACGCGTTTAGCCATGAAGAGCCATCGTTGGTTCCTGTTGCATCGGTATCTACATAGATTACCTGCGCATGCATAGCAATTGCGAAAACTAATCCGAGAATAGTAAGTACAATTCTTCTCATAAAACTGTTGTGATTTATATTAGTTATTACTGTATTTTTTTCCATTAAAGAATATCTATTATACAATACTGAAATACAGTTAATTGACCGTATATCAGGCTAATTAACCATCTTTAAAAATGATGAATAAATTTCAGATAAATATATATTATCTGAATATTATATAATGAATGTGAATAATTTAAACGAAACTATATATTTTAAAAAGGAAGGAAATATTATGTTAAACAGAATTCAGTATGAATTTTGCTTGTTAGATTTAATTAAAAGCTGAATTTATTATTACTTTTAGGCATCCAAACATAAACCTATTTATATAATAATCTGTTATTAATTTATTTTCTGATAGTTATATTAATTTTTATTTATAATGAGTAAGACTGAAAGTACCTGTTTAATTATTGACGATGATGATTTTGCAAGAGAAACACTGAAAGACCTGCTTTCCACATTTGACAACATTACCGTAATTAAATTGCTAAAAGATTCCAGAACTGCCATCAAGGATATAGCTTTACTCAAACCAGACCTGGTTTTTCTTGATATCAATATGCCACAGAAAAATGGATTGAAAATTATTGATGAAATTAATGAACTAAAGCTTTCAACGCAGGTAGTTTTTGTTACAGCCCACTCCGAATTTGTAATGGAAGCGTTGAAAAAAAATGCGTTTGATTATCTGATGAAACCTGTTAAGAAGGCAGAGCTAAATGATACATTAAAACGTTTTTTAAATCATTCAAAACCGGCAATATCCACACCTGCTGATAACGATGAACATTCTGTAAACGACAAAATCATCATAAAAAATTCACACGGAACGTTATACTATCATTATGAAGATATTTTATACACGCAGGCAGACGGATGTTATACCTATATATATTCATCTGGACGCAATCCAGAAGTAATTACGAAGAATATCGGGAGTATTGAGGGGTTATTCCCTGCGACACATTTTTACAGGATCAGCCGTTCGGCAATTGTAAATATCAACAATATAGTAAAAATAGACCATGTTCACCGGCAGGTGCATTTAGTCTCCGGGAATGACAATATCAAAATTAAAGGGAGCAAAGACCGATTGTATGACCTTGAGCACCTAATTAATAGTCATCGCCGCAATTGATTCTGTCACTTTGTTAAGTTCTTTCTGAAGGTTTGTAAGATTCCTCTTTGTAAAATTCTCAGGACTGTTTTTTAAAAGCATGTCGAGCTCACTGCAAATCTCATTCAACTCTTCAGCACCAATCATTTTTGAACCACTTTTGAGGTTGTGAATCAAATCTTTCAGTTCACTAAAATGATGAAGAAACAGATCATCCAGCTTTTCAGACATTTCGGCAAAAGTATAATTGAATCTAACCAGTGCACGCTGGTAGAGCTGTTGGTCCTGGTTAAAGTATGTAAGTCCGGTTAATTTATTTATGATTCCTGAATGACCTAAGGGGTTAACCTTATTAAGATGCTGTAAAAGTGTATTTTGCAATTTTGTAAGGGATGCA
>CAWAMZ010000029.1:0-14824 GCA_963783315.1 uncultured Bacteroidales bacterium | reverse complement strand
GAAGATTGTATAAAACATGAATAAAAAAGTATTAATTATCACCTATTACTGGCCACCTGCTGGCGGGGTTAGCGTATTACGGTGTTTGAAGTTTGCAAAGTATCTCAAGAAACTTGGCTGGGAACCAATTGTATATAAACCTTCTAATGCCGACTATCCGCACTATGATGAAAATAACTTTAGGGATATTCCTGAAGGGATCACTATTCTGGAGCATCCAATTAAAGAACCCTATGGCATTTTCAAGAAATTATCGGGCAGAAAAAAGGGGGATACTTCAAATCCGGTTTATGCCAGAGATAAACGGGTACCGTTAATTGATAGCCTGGCCATCTGGATACGTGGTAATTTCTTCATTCCGGATGCACGATTTCTTTGGATTAAACCCTCCGTCAGATACCTTAAAAAATATCTTGCAGAAAATCCTGTTGACGTATTGCTTACAGACGGGCCTCCGCATTCAAATACAGTTATAGCCTGTAAATTATCACAGGAATTTGGGATTCCATGGCTGGCTGATTTTCAGGATCCCTGGACTCAGGTAGATTATTACCAGATGCTTAAAATTGGCAAACGTGCCCACCGAAAGCACAAAAGTATGGAGCAACAGGTATTTGAAACTGCCGCGAAGATTACAATTGCCAGTCCGACATGGGCGAAAGATCTGGAAAAAATTGGTGCTCGTGATGTGGATGTAATTTACTGGGGATATGATGAAGATGATTTTAAAAACGTAAAAAGAAATCCTGACTTAAAATTTACAATTTATCACGCGGGGATGCTGGGATTTGACCGCAATCCGGATGTTCTTTTCAGGGTTTTACATGATCTGAAGGAAGAAGTTGATGGCTTTTCCTCCGATCTGGAAATAAAACTGGCAGGAAATGTTGATTTTCAGGTTATAAAAGAATTAAAAAATGCCGGACTCAATGTAAATTTTAACCTCCTGGGTTTTATTAAGCGGCATGAAGCATTACAACATGCAATGAATGCGAGACTTCTTCTATTACCGGTGAATAAGGCTGAAAATGCGAAAGGCCGTATCCCGGGTAAATTATTTGAACTACTGAGAACAGGTCGTCCAATACTTGGAATGGGGATTAATGGTAGTGACGTTCAGCATATTATTAAGATGAAAAATGCAGGTAGTTATGTTGAGTATAATGACTATGAAGGCATGAAAAAATTTATTATTGAAGAATACTCAAAATTTAAGAACAGTAAGCCAGTTGAAATTATTTCTGACGTGGAAGAGTTTTCGGTTGAAAACCAGGTGAATATACTTTCCGGATATTTAAATTTAATATTACAGAACCATTAGATTTTTTTTGCTTTTCGCGCAATTCTGGAAGAATATGGTCTGTATCGTTTGATTAATCTTTTTATTGGCCTTAATAATGACACAGCAGATGCTATTCTTACCAACATAAAATCAAAGAAATTACCATACAGGAACTCACCTTTATATTTTCCAAGATAAAAATTCACACCTTCATAATTTTTGAATTTATAGCCAAAAGTTTTCAGATAGTAACCATACATCAAAGCCGGGGTTTTTTCTTTTGGCTTCAATGGATTCGTATTGATTAATTCAATCACATCCTGATGTGATTTTGCATCGTATGTTGCATTGGTTCCATGATAATATGAAACTCCCGCTAAAATTGAAGGTGTTTCCCAAAAAGAGGCTTCCACGCCTACCGTTGAGCCAAACGTAATTACCTTATCTGATGCTTTTATAAGGGAGTATGAATTTACATTGCTGTCAGGCGGAATGATTGTTAAGTTAGGATATTCAAGTGATTTCATCTTTTCAATATCAGAACTATTTATCCCTATCATATTGGGATGAATTCGAAGATAAAACTGATATTCTTCCGGAGAATCACCCAAAATTCTTTTTATACCCTCATACTGAGAATCATACAGCGAATTCTTCCATTCATCTGATATGGATATCATTTCATCTTCGGAGGAAGTAAAAATTGTGACATTTGTCTTGTTTTCATCATAATTCTCTGGCAAATATCCTTCTTTCATATCGTGGACAAAAGAGATCCAAAATTCTTCTTTCCCTTTTGTTCTGTCAATAAAGAAACTTTTGCCAATTCGTTCTTTTTCTTCATTACTAACAGAAGGGTCATTCCAGGCTTCATTCATTCTTTTGAGCCAGGCTTTGCGATTGTGAGGGAGTGAATTATCATAAAGCATATAATGATTTATATCTCTTCCTCTTTCATGCACAGTGTATTCAATATTCAGTTTTTCACAAGCTCTGACCACCGCTCTTTCAACAGCATACCGGCCGTTAAAAATATAAACCTTGTCAAAATTACCTTCCGATAAAGAATTGAGCATATTTGTATAGGTAAGTAACGAAGATTCATATGCCCTTGTCCATAAACCGGCATGTTTTTCCATATCAGGATTAGGTTCCCTCAATACTGATACGAGGGAGCTTACCGTTGCAAGTCCGATATCAAAATCCTTATATTTGATCAGTTTAAGCTCTTCTATATTTTTAACCTGTGGTATATCATAATTTAAACCGTTATCAGTAAGCCAGTTTTTTATAGTTATTTGATCCTGATATAATGCCAGTCCTTTGTTTTTTCGTTTAATACATGATTTGCAGAGCTTCTTCCTATGCAGCGGATTTGGCTGACAAAAGGGTAAGTTTTCATTGCAGTCGAACCACACTACTTCATCTCCCTTTTTAAGATGTATTTCCATCAGTTCAAGGTCGGTTTCAAAATGCGGAACCCATAAAAGACAGGTATCAAAAAAGCCTATTTTCATTTTAAACAAATAATTTCCTTAATATTTTACTTAACATGGTAACTGTTGGTGAATCCATATCAAACATTTCACTTCTCTTTATTTCTACCTTCAGGTACATCTCAAAGAGGTATTTTTGCATAACCTGCAGGTTGTAATGTGGCTTGAACCCTTTGTCAATGTCAGATATGGCATTCTTACAATCTATCGCAGATCTTATGTTAAACATACCATCAACATATTTAGCAACAAGCTTTTCCCCAAAAATCAAAACGGGTTTCTGAATATGTGCAGCTTCAAGACAAACAGTACCATTTATGGTAGCAACAGCCATTGAATCTTTCAGCACTTCTTCAGATGTATAACGTTGGGAAATTAATCTCGTTTTCGGAATCCTAAGTATTTCTTCATAAAAAGGTCTTCCTCTGTAATTATTCATCGATAAAAAGAAATACCAGTTTTCTCTAAGTTTTTTTCTCTTTAAAAATGAAAACGTTACCGGATGTTCCTTAACATAAATCTTCCAGTCATCAGGTATTGAATCGCTGAGTATTTTTATTATAGTAAGCTGATTACTTAATTTTTCACGCACCAGTGTACTTGCCTCCGGATCGAGATGCAACGGATAATAAATATATTTTTCTGAAAAATCAACAGTACAGCTCAGACGGTCATGGAATTTTTTGGTTTTTTTATGATAAAGATAATTGCTCCTTATTGTTTTGTTCGTCAGATATAAATACAGAAAACCCAGTCCCGGGTATTGGGCCATTAACGAATTTATAACTGCCCTTTTATTTTTCGATTGACTGTCAAAATTATTGAATATGATGGTATTCAAAGTCAATTTTATTTTTTGGGTTTTGGAGAGTCTGGATAATGATGTTTGATATAATTTCTTCCCCTGAACATTGTGATCCCTTTTTGTTTTATAAAACAGATAATTATTCAGGTTGAATTCATTGTTTAAGCCGTTGATATTAACATATTCGTTCCGCTGATAATTCCAAAACCCCCAAAGGTAGTACCCATCAGTGTTTGCATATAATACGTCAAGGGTATAAACAGGTATGTTCATCTGCAGAGCAAGATCAATAGGTATCATTTCGAGAGGATGGCCATGCAGGGGCAGAACCGTGAGGACACCTGTAATATCACCATTTTTAAATATCTTGTAAAAATAGGAAAGCAGGCGATAATATATGTAATGTGCCTGGTACTGGGAAAGATTGGTTCTCTCCATATATTGCAGGACCTTTAGTTGTGTTGGCCTGAATTGCTCTATGGTCTCATAACTTATATCAATCGGTTCATCCGGAAGATGTTCTTCAAATGTATTCAGCAGGAAGCATGTTTCTTTTAAAAAGGGATTTGCTTCTTTTATGAGTTTCTGATCAGTATAATAATGACCTTGTGTGGCCAGCGTATGTATTTTTAACTGACCCGTTTTTTCTATGGCTTTAACCAGTCTGAGAGCAGTGTCATATAAATAGATTGAATGCATTTTTTATTTAACAAGTTACAAATTTCAGATAGCAGTCCAGCCGCCGTCAACGATTATATTCTGTCCGGTTAGATAAGAAGTTTGGTCGGACAACAAAAAACTGACAACTGGTGCAATATCGTCTGGTTTTCCCATGCGGCCAAGAGGAACTTTTTTCTCGTAATTTGAAACAAACCGGGCAGGTTGATTGTCAAAGATACCACCCGGGGAAACACAATTAGCCCTGATTTGGTATTTTCCCAGGTAAGAAGCTAAATATCTTGTGAAATTAACGATTCCTCCCTTAATGGCACTGTATGCAGCAGGCAAAGTCATTGAAGTACCTTCATATACGGTCAGATCCGGCCCTACAACACCATAAATGGAGGCCATATTCACAATGCTTCCTGAACCATTTCTGATCATATATTCGGAAACTTTCTGACAGGCATAGAAATAACTGCTAAGTTGATCATGAAGATTCTTATCCCATGATTCTTTCGGTACCATCTCAAATTTGTTTCCCCAGTCTTTGGTGCGCGGATAGGCATTATTAACAAGTCCGTCAATTCTCCCGTATTTTTCATAAACAAGTGCCAGGGCCTGGTCAATTGAACCTGTATCTGTTATGTCACACTTAACCGTAAATTGCTTTAAGTTTGTTTCTTCAGTTTCAAGGTCAAAATTTATGACCAATCCATTAAGGGATTTAATGTTTTGAATTATACTCCTGCCAAGGAGACCACTTCCTCCGGTAACAATTATGATCTTTTCCTTCAACATTTTATAAAACTAATTTTAATACTTCCCATGCCTCTTCAATTTGATTCATGGGTTCATCGTGAGTACAAAAATAATTCATTTGTTCATCATATAATTGTTGCATCTCCAAACTTCCGGAAAACAGATTTTCTCCCAGGTTGTTAGTAATAGTTGAATTCAGAAGGTCACCTTTAATTGTTTGATCCTGAAATAAGATTTCAATTTCTCTTTTTGGATCAACCCGGTAATAGTTTAATATTATATTGATGGCAAAAGAATCGTATATCAGACAAAAATTGGCATAATCGCAAGAATTAATTTTGAGAGTTGAACCAGAACGGGTTGTTTTGATTACTTGTTGGGGTTTTCCAAATAAATAACATGCATAGTCAATTTCATGTATAAGATCAAGATGTACTCCCCCTCCCAATTCCTTCCTGGAGCTGTAACTATTTCTAAAATCAACTCCTTTTCGCCAGTCGGGGAGATAGCTCCCACAATAGATATTAACTTCATTTATTGGAGAGGCCTTTTCCCGGAGTAATTTTTTCAGGTATTTAATTACGGGATGAAATCTTAAGACACATGCAACATAGGTTTTAATTTGATATTCCTCTATGGTTTTATGCAGGGTGTTAAAATCCTCAGATTTACTAAACAGTGGTTTCTCGATGAACAAGGGACACTTTAATTTCAGACAATCCTGAATAGTTTGATAGTGGTTTGCGGTGGGATTTGAAATAATGGCAATATCAATGGAACCAGGCACATCTCCAATAGAAAAAATATTTGTGATACCTTCTTCAGGGGATGCGTTTTTATTGTGTCTCAATGCATATAATCTCACATCACAATAATTGTTTTTCAAAGCCTCAATGTGCTTCCTGGCTATGGAACCCAGTCCAATTATCAGAACATTCATATTTTGAATCCCAGTTTATTATGTGATAGAAGGAAATCCATAAACTCAAAATCCACAGGTTCATCAAGATCAAAACAATGATGTTTCATCAGGTAGATTTTTGAAAACCGGGTTACACTGCTGCTTATATCAAGATTAAAATACCTCCGGGTGTATATGTAGAAAGAAGCATTCATGTCATATACTTCCGGCGATGATTGTCTGGAAGTAAAAGTTGTGTGATCCTTTACCAGGTGAAAATATCCGTTTTCTTTTCGCTCTACCATATTAAAATAAGGATTCCTTTTCGGAGGTGATACTGAGAAAATATTCAGTGCATCTGGATCCTGCTGTAATAATTCTAATGCTTCTGTTATATCTTCTATTGTTCTCATTGGAGAAGTTACATCCAAATCAAGAATATAATCATAACTTTTTTTGTTTCTGGTTTCATAGTATTTTAATACATCTCTGATTGCTGCAATTTTTCCGGCAGAATCAGTTGCAAGTTCAGCAGGCCTTTCATAGTCAGATTCCAGATTGTATGCCTTCGCAACCTTTTTTATTTCTGAAGAGTCTGTAGAAAGGGCCATTGTACCCTCAAATTTTTGCAGAATTTTAAATCCATGGTCAATGGTATAGGCAATGAGTGGCTTTTGGGCCAATGATTTTATGTTTTTTCCGGGAATCCCCTTTGAACCTCCCCTGGCACAAATAGTTACAAGTATATTCATTTAAGTCAAGAAATTAATACAGAAAGAAAACCGATAATAAGAATTTATTAAATAATAATCCTGTTTTTTACTTTATATACCCTGTTGCAATGATAAAAAAATATTTCCATCATTACCGGAAATGTTGAATAAAAATAATATAAAGGTCATTCTCATTATCCGTATTAATTTTTTCGTATTTTTATTTTGTTACGAATGATTTGCCGGGAAATATAAAAATCGCAATAATTACTTTTAAGTGAAAAACATTTGATTTACTATTTTTAGGGAAAATATTTTACAAAGGAGAATCCGAAAAATATTTCATCCTGAATAATTTAATTTACTTTACAATTTTGTTTGGTTCTCTTTTGTAAATACTTTTGGTGGCAATAACAGATAAAATTTTACATAACATAAAGAAAGATCTGAATTGAAAATGAAAAAGGTTTTAGTTACTGGTGCAGATGGTTTTATTGGCAGTCATTTAACTGAAATGTTACTTGAGAGGGGATATAAGGTAAAGGCATTATCTTATTATAATTCATTTAATTATTGGGGGTGGCTGGAAGATTTGCCTGCCAGTTCAAATTTGGAGATTATATCGGGTGATATTCGCGACCCTAATTTTTGCCGGGAACTTACCCGGGGAGTAGATATAATCTTTCATCTGGCGGCTTTAATAGCCATACCTTTTTCTTATGTTGCTCCGGATTCATACCTGGAAACCAATATTAAAGGAACCTTGAATATTTGTCAGGCAGCCAGAGATAACGGAAACATAAGAGTCATTCAAACTTCAACATCTGAAGTGTATGGTACAGCGAAGTATGTTCCGATTGATGAACAACATCCCAAACAACCACAGTCGCCTTATTCGGCATCAAAAATTGGGGCTGATGCTATGGCCCTCAGTTTTTTTAATTCGTTCAATTTGCCTGTGACTATTGCAAGGCCTTTCAATACATATGGTCCACGACAATCCGCACGCGCAATTATTCCTGCAATTGTTACGCAAATTGCTGCCGGAATAAAAAAAATTAAAGTAGGAGATTTAACTCCAACCCGGGATTTCAACTTTGTAAAAGATACTTGTAAAGGTTTTATTGCATTGGCTGAAGAAGAAAAAACAATTGGCAGGGAAATTAACATAAGTTCCAATCAGGAAATTTCCATGGAAAATGTGCTTCAGCTTATCAAGAATCTGATGCAATCTGATGTTGATTTTGTTGTTGACAATCAGAGATTAAGACCTTCTAAATCGGAAGTTTTCCGGTTATGGGGAGATAACAGGTTAATAAGGGAACTCACCGGATTTTCACCGGATTACACCATTGAACAGGGATTAAAAGAAACCATTGACTGGTTCATGAAAAAAGAAAATTTGAAAAAATATAAATCAGATATTTATAATGTATAATGAGATAGTTGAATTCATCCGCTCCATGTATGGACAGAAGGAGGATATTCCCTTGCATGCGCCGGTATTTAACGGCAATGAGAAAAAATATCTTATGGATTGTATCGACAGTACTTATGTTTCCAGCGTAGGTAAATTTGTTACACAGTTTGAACAAATGGTTGCTGATTTCATCGGATCAAAATATGCAGTTTCTGCTGTAAATGGCACTGCCGCTCTTCATATTGCTCTTCTGTTGGCAGACGTGCAAGCCGGTGACGAAGTTGTAACCCAGCCTTTGACTTTTATTGCAACCACCAATGCCATAAGTTATTGTCAGGCTAAACCTGTATTTGTTGATGTAGATAAAGACACAATGGGGTTATCCCCTGAAGCCCTGAAGAAATATCTCTCGGAAAATACAAACGTTGAAAAAGGTATTTGCCGGAGCCGGATTACCGGAAGACGCATTAAGGCCTGTGTGCCGATGCATACTTTTGGACATCCCTGCAGAATTGATAAAATAAAAGAAATTTGTGATGATCATGGTATAACCCTGGTCGAAGATGCTGCAGAATCGCTCGGTTCTTTTTTTCAGGATAAACATACCGGAACTTTCGGATTAATGGGAGTACTCAGCTTCAATGGTAATAAAACGATTACCACCGGAGGCGGAGGTATGATTATTACCAATGACCCATCACTGGCTAAAAGAGCAAAGCATATAACAACAACCGCCAGGGTTCCTCATCATTGGGAGTTTGTACATGATGAAATAGGGTATAACTACCGGCTGATAAATATTGCAGCTGCGTTAGGTTGTGCTCAGATGGAACAATTACCTTCCTTTCTTGATTTTAAACAAAAGCTGGCTAAAAAATATAAAGATTTTTTCCGGTCAACCCAGATCACTTTTGTGGAGCAACCTCAAAATGCAGTATCAAATTACTGGTTGAATGCTGTTGTTTTTAACAATAAAAATGAACGGGATGATTTTCTGAATTACACAAATGAAAGGGGGATTATGACACGCCCCGTTTGGAAGCTGATGACTGAATTGAAAATGTATGAAGATTGTCAGCATGGCGATATACCCAATGCAACCTGGTTGGAAGAACGTGTTGTTAATATCCCAAGCAGCGTAAAACTATGAAAAATCAAAGCTTAATATTAATCGGTGGCGGGGGGCATTGCAAATCATGTATTGATGTTGTTGAGCAAAACGGCTTTTATACAATTGCCGGTATTATTGATGCCAAAGATAAGATCGGGGAAAAGGTACTCGGGTATGAAATTATCGGTAGTGACGAAGACTTGCCTCTATTCACAAAGGAATATGGAAATTTTTTAATTTCTCTCGGACATTTGGGAAATCCTTTCAGGAGAAAGGAGATTTTTAATTTAATTAAATCGCTACATGGTAATTTTCCTGTAATTGTATCTCCTCTGGCTTATGTCTCTCAACATGCTGTTGTAAACAAAGGGACCATCATTATGCACCAGGCTGTTGTTAATGCTGGAGCTGTAATTGGTGCAAATTGCATTGTTAACACCAAAGCACTTATAGAACATGATGTAGTTATTGAGGATGATTGCCATATTTCAACTGCTGCAATAGTAAATGGTGGTGTAAAGGTTGGTAAAAATACTTTTTTAGGAAGTGGAGCTGTATGTGTTCAGTATACTACGATTAAACCCGATAGCTTTATTAAGGCAAATTCTATATATTTTTAATTATGAGTGTCTATATTATTGCTGAAGCCGGTGTAAATCATAATGGCAGCATCACTACTGCCAAACAAATGATTGATGTGGCTGTCCGGGCCGGAGCGAATGCAATTAAATTTCAAACATTTAAAACTGAGAAATTTGTAAGCAAAGCTGCGGCAAAAGCCGATTATCAGCTCGATAATTCACCAGGAGTAGAGTCTCAGTTTGATATGATAAAAAAACTTGAACTCGATCTGGCAGCTCATGAAGAACTATTTAATTACTGTAAAACAAAAAATATTAAATTTCTGAGTACTCCTTTTGATCATGATAGTATTGAGTTACTTGATAAGCTGGGACTGGATATTTTTAAAATACCTTCTGGAGAAATCACCAATAAACCGTATCTGGAACATATTGGAAGTCTCAGGAAAAATGTTATTCTTTCCACCGGCATGGCAACACTCGGTGAAATTGAGCTGGCACTTGACATTCTTTTTTCTTCCGGAACCATAAAAGACAATATCACCGTCCTTCATGCGAATACCGAATATCCAACCCCTGTAGGTGATGTAAATCTGAAGGCAATGGTGTCGATTGGGCATGCCTTCGATATCAGTTATGGTTATTCTGATCACACGCTCGGATATGTGATCCCGATTGCTGCCGCCACATTGGGAGCATCAGTTATTGAAAAACATTTTACTCTTAATAAAAATATGCCCGGTCCGGATCATAAAGCAAGCCTTGAACCGGGAGAATTGAAAGAAATGGTTACTGCCATTAGAATAGTGGAACAGGCTATGGGATCTCCTGTGAAAAAGCCCAGTCCAAGCGAACTTAAGAATAAAATCATTGCCAGGAAAAGCATCCATCTCTCAGAAGATGTGATTGCAGGTACGGTACTTTCACGCGAACATTTAATTATGAAAAGACCTGGTGACGGAATTTCTCCCATGGAAATTGACAGATGTGTTGGAAGAAAAGCAAAAACTGATTTACCTGCTGACGAAAAATTAAAATGGGAGGATATTTTATGAAAATTGGTGTACTCACTGGTTCACGCGCAGATTATGGCATATACAAACCATTATTAAAGGCCTTTACGGATGACGATTATTTTGAATTAAAAATAATTGTATTTGGGACTCATTTATCCCATTTTCATGGTTATACCAAACAACTTATAGAGAAAGATGGCTTCACTGTTGATTATCAAATAGAAACACTGTTAACCGGTGACAGTCCAAATGCTATTGCTTCCGGTGTGGGATTAGCCACGCTGAAATTTGCTGAATTCTGGAAAGACTTTGCCGGTTACTTTGACCTGGTATTCTGTTTGGGAGACCGGTTTGAAATGTTTGCGGCAGTCTCAGCAGGCATACCTTTCAATATCAAATTTGCACACATCCACGGAGGCGAAACAACCCTGGGAGCCATTGATAATATTTACCGCCACACCATTACTCTGGCCAGTACATTTCATTTTTGTGCTACAACAGTCAACAGGAATCGAATTATTGAGCTTATTCATTCTGATAAAAACATTGTCGTTACAGGAGCACCCAGCCTGGATAACCTTTATAATTTGCATCTATTCACAGTGGAATCCTTTAAAAAAGAGTTTGATATTGATCTATCAATTCCTACCATACTTTGTACATTCCATCCTGAGACCGTTGGTATAGGCCAAAACAGTGAGTATGCTGAAAAAATGGCTGAGACATTACTGGAATTAACTGACAAATATCAGATAGTAATTACCTTACCCAATGCTGATACCGAAAGTATGGCAATCCGGGAAAGATTTATGCTGTTACCAGACCAGTCATCCAACAGAATAGTCTGTGTTGAAAACTTTGGAACTACCGGGTATTTTTCATGTATGAAGCATTGTTCATTTTTATTGGGAAATACCTCGAGTGGTATTATTGAAGCGGCATCATTCAAGAAATTTGTCATAAATATTGGTGCCAGGCAAAAAGGAAGACAAAAAGGGAATAATGTCATTGATGCTAAGATTGATAAGGCAGAAATTCTTAATAAAATAGAGTATATTGCATCCCTGGATCCGGAATCAATAACAAATCCCTATTATTCAGGTGGTGCTTCAGATAAAATTGTCAATTTCCTGAAAGCATTAAGTTAGTAAAAACTCATGGAAGAATATTTAATTAACCCTGATGAAACAATCAGGACTGCCCTGAAAAAAATGGACGAAAGTGCAGTGAAGACTCTTTATGTGCATGTAAACCATTTATTGAAGGGGGCTGTTTCTGACGGAGATATCAGAAGAGCCATATTGGCCGGAATATCCTTGGAAGAACCTGTAGAAAAAATTATGAATATTCATCCGACTTCATTTGATATTTCTGCAGAAAGAGAAATTCTAAAGCAAACTTTTCTCAATAAACAGTTTGAATCTATTCCTCTGGTGAATAAAAACCAGGAAATTCTTAAAGTAATTTTCTGGAAACATATTTTTGCAAATGAACAGCAGAGTCTCCCGGAATTAAAAAACCCGGTTGTGGTGATGGCAGGAGGAAGAGGAACAAGAATGAAACCATTTACTCATATTTTCCCAAAACCCTTAATTCCAGTAGGTGAAAAAACAATGATTGAAATAATCATGGATGAATTTAAAAAATATAAAATAAATGATTTTTACCTCACTGTTAATTATAAAAAAGAGCTTTTAAAAGCCTATTTCTCTGATTCGGATTATTATAAAATTACTTTTGTAGATGAACCCGAATTTCTGGGTACCGCTGGCTCTCTCAAACTGTTGCCACGTAAGTTTGACACACCTTTTTTTGTTGCTAATTGCGATATTCTTATAAAATGCGATTATTCTGAAATAATTGATTTCCATACAAAAGGAGACTATGCACTTACCCTGGTAGCCTCCATGCGGCATCTTCAAATCCCTTATGGCGTATGTGAGATTGAAACCGGTGGAAAACTTTTAAAAATTGATGAAAAACCGCAGTATGATTATCTTGCCAATACAGGATTATATGTTCTGAATCCGGATCTTGTTGATTTTATTCCCGAAAATAAGTTTTTTCATATTACTCATTTGATGGAATTGCTTAAAGAAAAAAACTTCAAAATAGGTGTATTCCCTGTTTCTGAAAAATCCTGGGTAGATGTCGGACAATGGGATCAATATAATACTGCTTTGAATTTTTTCCGGATCGACTGAATTTTTTCCCATGGGTATCATAGCTCGACAAAGCATTAAAAACACCATATACAGCTATCTTGGTGTTCTCATAGGCACACTGTATGTTGTATTTATGGTGCCAAAAGTATTTGGTGCTACTCCTGAATACTGGGGTGTATTGCAGCTCATTATGTCATACGTTCTCATCCTTCAGTCTTTTGCGTTGCTCGGAATACCAAATACTTTTATAAGGTTCTTCCCCGTATTTAAAGAAGGTAAAATCGGTGACTTTTTCTTTTTCGGGATTGCAATCGCCCATGTTGGTTTTCTAATGGTGTCGGTCATTTTTTTAATACTCAAGAATTCCCTGATTAGCCACGACGATCAGTCTAATGAACTTTTCAACAAATATTTCTATTATATATTTCTGATTCTGTATGTTGAACTGTTTTTCTATCTTTTTTTAAATTATGCACGCATTTTTCTGAGAACTTCATTTCCTACTTTTGTTAAGGATACCTATATTAAAATATGGACCTTGTTGCTGATCATTGCATTCTGGTTCAAATGGATCTCTTTCAATTATCTCGTTCTTTATTACTTTCTTGGATATCTGTCTCATACCTTATTGATCTTAGGGTACCTTCTAAAACTCAAAATACTTAAAATCACTCCGTCGTTATATATACTGAAGTCAAAATACCTTAAAGAAATTCTTACATATTCTCTGTTCAGTATTCTTAATGGTGGTGCCGCAATCCTGATTGGCAGACTGGACATTGTTATGATTGGGAAGATGATTGACCTGGAACATGTCGCCTATTACTCCATTGCTCTTTTATTTATTACCGTATTACAGGTTCCGGTTAGATCAATGAGTTCAATTATTCAGCCTATTCTCTCCGATTTTATCAGTAATAATAACAGACAACTTGCCGGTCTTTATAAAAAGTCAGCCATCAATCTCGCCCTTACAACCGGCTTTATATATTTGTTTATCATTATCAATATCGATCAGTTTATGATTATTCTGGGAGATAAGTTTGGTCAAATAAAATATGCTGTTATTCTGCTTTCAACGGCCAAATTATTCGAATCGGTTAATTCATTGAATCCTGGACTAATCGTGCTGTCAAAACATTACAAATATGATATTGTTTTTCAGGTTTCACTTTTATTTGTGGCTTTTCTGACCAATTACTTTCTGATACCTCTTTACGGAATGGAAGGGGCTGCTATGGCAACTGCTATAAGTATTTTTTCTGTTGGAATCGTCAGAGCCTTGTTTGTTTATCTGAAATACGGACTGAGTATTGTTAGCAGGGAAATTATTCTTGTTGTATTGTTTTTTGGTGGTCTTGTAATCATTTTTAATTTCATTCATTTCAATATTAATGTATATTTTGAAATACTTATTAATTCATCCATCATTGGAATTTCTTTTCTTGTTTTTCTTTTTACAACTAACATGTCTGAGGAGATTAACGAGTTTATTGTAAATTTTCTGTCGCTTAAGTTCCTTAGAAAAAAATGACGACTTTACTGAATGCTGAACTGCATATTCGGTCTGATCATTTCATGTGGTGCAGGGATTTAAATTCTCTGAGATGCACTAAATTCATAAAATTTTTCAAAGTAAACTTTCCCTTTAATTTTTGTGTGTATATTTGTTTTACATACATATTCAACTAATTTGATGCAACCAGACACAAAGTTTTTTAAATTATGAAAAAATACTCATTCAAATCCTTTGTTCCCCATATCACAGCTATTCTTATTTTTATACTTATATCTGTAATATATTCATCCCCCATACTTGAAGGCAAACGACTGCAAATGGGTGATATTACCAACTGGCAGGGGATGTCAAAAGAAATAGTTGATTTTCGTAATGCCACGGGTCAGGAAGCAC
>CAWAMZ010000028.1:0-85185 GCA_963783315.1 uncultured Bacteroidales bacterium | reverse complement strand
CAGAATTTTTCTTACTTAAGTAATACTTATAATATCATTCCGGGGAATTGAACCTATATCCGCAGCATGCACCAGAAGCGGGTCATGTTAGATATGGACATTAAAATTCAATGTATTTGGTTACGATTTGTCATAAAAATCTAAACCCAATTGCCTGCGAATCGACTTAAGCAGTCTTAACATCATTCCTGTATCAAAGGCATCAACCAACCTGCCGCTACAAAATCGGTCGTTCCGCATTATTGCTGTAATAATTTTACATTTTGTTGGAATATCAATTGTGTCGAAATTGAATTTGTCATCACTAACCATCTCTCTCCCCTCATCCCATGAACCCCAGTCAAAATCAATAATGATTGGAATTGAATAACAAGCCTGACGAAACGCTGCAACTATTTCATGCTCGACATATGGGTTCATGGTAATAATCCCCTTCTCCAACAATTTCATCGCTTCTGTATCATCTCCGAATTTTTCCACCTTTTCAATCTTTGGTATCAAATCAAGTAGTGGTTTCCATTGCTGTTTGGTATAGGAATTTATTCTTTCTACATAATTTTCAGATTTAAGAACATTCATGGCTACTTGATTTTAAGATTTGTCCCCACATACTTTACTCTCTGTTTTATCCTGAAAATATATTGCTATCATATTTAGAATATTTGGTGTGAGCATGGCTCCAGATTTTTCTATTAACCCCTGCACTTCTATACTTCTGTGCAAAACATCGCAAGATCTCTAGTTTTATTTAGAAGGTTCTAATTTCTCATTCAATGCTACCGGGAATAATTTCTGAGTTTATTACTGGTTGGTTGAATACTTTACTCCAGTTCATTCCAGCGGGTTTGATATTATTCAGATAAAATAAAGGTATAAATTTATTTATGGAGTTAATCATTCAGAAAGACAGATTATTGAATTGTACCCCCTTTGGCTTTGGCATGTTATCCATGCCAAATTATCCCAACCTCACACATCATGTTTTTCCTGAAGTCTGAATATTTTGCTAACTTGCCCTAATGAATCCCTTTTGGTATACTATTTTCTACTCACCATAAAACATAACACTATGAAAAGATTTATTTTATCTGTTTTCTTAATTGCTCTTCTTGTGGGGTGTACGCAAGATCCTGCTCAAAAAGCGCAAAAACTGATGCAAAAACCGGCAACAATGGAGCAAGCCGGCAAACAAGCTAAAGCGCTTGTCAAATTAATGACCCCCGCTGAAAGGTTTAAACTGGTTGGCGGAGATGTAATGGGTACTTTCCCGATTGAAAGGCTTGGTATCCCTGCCGTTAATTTTACCGATGCGAGTGCGGGTATCCGGATCAACAAGCATTATCATTTTGACAACACAACAGCTTTCCCTTGTCCGCAACTGTTAGCTGCCACCTGGGATACTGCCATGGCCGGACAGTTTGCCAAATCCATCGGGGAGGAATGCCGCAGCAGTAACATTCATTTCCTGTTAGGACCGGGCATGAACATCATGCGGAATTCTTTGTGCGGAAGGAATTTTGAGTATGTGGGTGAAGATCCCTACCTGGCTGGTCAGATTATTGCTTCCTATGTTAAAGGACTCCAATCGACCGGTACCTCAGCAACGCTGAAACATTTTGCCGGCAATGAGACCGATTTCCACAGGCGACTTAGCAATTCCATCATTTCGGAAAGGGCCCTGCACGAGATATACCTGCAGCCTTTTAAATCCGGTGTGGATGCCGGTGCCACGGGCGTGATGACCTCCTATAACCTGCTTAACGGCGAATGGGCTGCCCAAAACAGGCACCTTGTAACGGATATGCTGAAAAATGAATTTGGCTTTAAAGGACTGGTGATGACCGACTGGACCTCTACCTGGAACGGTGAAAAATTTGTTCAGTCTGGCGTTGCGCTTGAAATGCCTACCGGAGTTGCCATGCAACGGGATTCAGCAAAAGTTTTTGGCAGTCCGCAGATCGACCGAATGGCAGAGGATATCCTGAGAACTTGTATCTATGCGGGTTTCTTCAATAAAAACTATGCGGATAGCTCGCTGCAGGACAACATGGATCAGCATGCAAAAATTGCTTACCAAACCAACCTCGAAGGGATTGTCCTGTTAAAGAACAACGGGATCCTGCCGGTGAAGTCTGACATGACAACCGGGAAAATTCTGATTGCAGGGAACAACGTAACCAGGAAGGAACTGGCCGGCGGCGGATCGGCCCATGTGAAAGGGTACAACAGCAAGACCTACCTGGAGGCAGCACAGGAAACATTTGGAGAAGAAAATATTAATTATATTGAAAACCCAACGGATAAAGATCTAAAAGCCGCCTCGAAGATTATTTTGTTTTGTGGCTTTCCTGAGAAAGGGGAAAATTCGGAAGGTGAAGGTCATGACCGTCCTTTCACCCTTCCTGATAACGACCTGATTACCCGGGCAGCTTCATTAAACCCGAATACTGTGGTTTGCCTGCAAACCGGCGGACCGGTACAGATGGAATGGGAAGACCAGCCTGCTAGCCATTCTTCAGGCATTTTATGGTGGACAGACAGGGGCTTCTGCTTTGATGGATATTTTGACCGGAAAAGCCAATCCATCGGGTAAACTTCCTTACACTTTTGAGAAAAAGTTTGAAGATTCACCTGCTGCCGGATATGACCAGATCACCGCAGAAAAGCTGCACAGGGTACCGGATAATGAGATCCTTCCCGACTGGCTGGCAAATGTTTTTACTAATGAAAAGGATACAGCTAAGTATTACACTTACGACGTTACCTACAGCGAGGGTATTTTTGTTGGATACCGTTGGTACGATGAAAAAGATATTGCCGTTAGGTTTCCGTTCGGCTATGGTTTGTCCTATACAACTTTTGCCTATGACGACCTGAATGTGGCAAAGGAGGGTGACAATGTGAAGGTTACTTTCATGCTGAAAAATACAGGAGAAGTGGCTGGTGATGAGATTGCACAGGTGTACGTGACAGACGTTGAAAGTACAG
This sequence comes from uncultured Bacteroidales bacterium, assembly GCA_963783315.1. Classification (GTDB taxonomy): domain Bacteria; phylum Bacteroidota; class Bacteroidia; order Bacteroidales; family DASQZP01; genus DASQZP01. Next base: position 82,197 of record CAWAMZ010000028.1, on the reverse strand, counting down.
TTGACCGTCCGAAGAAAGAATTGAAAGGCTTTAAACGGGTTGCCCTGAATCCGGGTGAATCTCAGAAAGTTGAGATTACACTGAAGCCAGATGCTTTCAAATTTTGGGATGAATCGACCAAAAAATGGACACTCGAACCAGGGGATTTCAATATCAAAGTGGGTGCTTCTTCGCGGGATATTCGCCTGAATAATGACATTACCCTGTAAAAAGCGGTAAATATGATATTTAATATGAATCGCTATTACTAAGGCAATGGATCCTTCACACAGCCCCTGGTTACTTCCTCACGGCAGCTCAAACTCCTGCTGGTCCTGAGATCGCTTCGCTCAGTTCCTTTAAAAGCCTGTTTGCTGAAAGAGTTAAAGGCAGGGGACTCCGCTCCATTTGAAAAATGGAGTTCCGGTTTAATTTGTGGGTTGACCCCTTCAGGGGATTAAGGGGCAGTGAGGGGAGTATTAAATATTAGCAATTTTAGATAAAAGTACCGTGGTTTGAGTTGCTGATTATCATTATTTTAAGTAGGAAAGTAATTGACATTTTAATTCTTTCTGATTGATCCGGTGATCTGTGATTGCCGGATCAATTTATGATAGTCGGAAGTCAGAAGACAGAAGACAGAAGACGGAAGACCAAAGTCCGGGGGAACAGGGGATCAACTTTCAGAGGTCTTCGTTACCAATCGGAGACAACAGCAAAGATACCACCACATGGAGTTACTTATTGATCAATACTTTCAATTAATGATTTGATTAAGGGGATGTCTTCTTGAACTGTTTTCCACACTACATCAATATCTACTCCCATATAATCATGAATAAGTTTATCCCTCATACCCGACATTTCTCTCCATGGTATTTTACTATATTGTGATTTAAAGTCTACGGAAACTTTTTTAGTAGCCTCACCAATGATCTCAATATTTCTTATTACCGCATCCTGAACCATCTCGTTATCCTTAAAATCATCTTGATTGAAATCTTTGGTGTACTCCAGTATTTTACTTATAGATAACAGTATATGATCTATGTATGCGATATCATCTTTCATGCCTTGAATATAACCTGAAGATCACGTGCGATATTTTCCTTTATACGCTTGTTTTTTATGGACCCCTCAGTAATTAAATCCACTTTTATACCAAGCTTTTCAGATAATTCATTTTCTAAACGGATCAGTTTAAGTAAAGAGATACTATTCTGAAAACTAACCAGGATATCAATATCACTTCTACTGGTTTGTTTTTCTCTGGCAAAAGATCCAAACAAGCCAATAAACTGAGGATTATACTCTTTCAAATGATCCAAAATAATATTTTTTATTTCATTTCCTGACATATTACAAATTTATGCATTTTTTCGATACCAAATTGATCTGGCGGATTTTGTAAAATATTCTCAAAAATGATTTAACCTTTCCACAAGTCTGGAAGATATGGAATACCTTACCTTCCTGAAACGACCTGAGCAATCCATTCCCGACTATATCAAACTTCAAAAAAATTTAATTATTATAAGGGGAGGCTACCCCGTTTTCTATTTAACTTCTTCCAATAATTCAAACCCGGTTTTTTTTATCTCTGCAACAAAAGGATTATCTGATTGAAAATCGTCAAATGAAACAGGATGTGGCTCGATGCGAGAATCAATATGTGAGGCAAGTAGCATTAGCTGAACCTGAAAATCAAAACGTTTTGAGTCATCCAGATCTTTGAATACCAAAGCCAGGTCAATATCGCTATCCGGATTCGAGGTTCCTCTTGCATAGGAACCAAAAATATAGGCAGTCTCAAAATCGTGGTATTTTTGTTGAATTAGCTTAATATAATCTTTTATTATTTTGCTAATTGCCTTATCCATTTTCTAAGTTCTTTTAATTTTTCAACCCATTCTAATGTAAATTCGGGGGTACATTGTTGTTTAAAACTCTAATCACCCATAATACCAAAGATACAAAAAACTTAAAATTGAGATCAGGATATTTTGTTATGTTAATTATTCCTGTTTTTTTGGGATTGTGGAACAACCTGGAACCTTTTGGAACTTCTGGAACAACGTGAAGCAGCAAACGCTCAAACATTCGAACAATATCAAACAATATCAAATCTTCAAACACCTGAATAAACAATCTGGGGTCCAAGCGAGACACTTGAATCATCTAAATAATAAACAACCGAACAAACAACTGAAACCTGGCCATGGCCAGAGGGTTTGCTGAAACGGGCCAGGTTCACGAGCAGCCAGTGGACGCGCATAGCGCGAGCGAGTAATATACAACTGAATTACAACTGAATTACAACTGAATCTTCCACTGAATAAACAACAGAATTACAACTGAATATCTATCGAGTAATCAAACAACCTTCAATCCTGATCTTGGGTCAGTGCGAAGGTTTTTGCGGGGATCAGGATCACGAGCAGGATTGAGCAACGGCATGGTGGGTGCGAGTAAACACTCAAACACTCAAACCATCTCAAACCATCTCAAACAAAATGGTTACACTATCTTATCAATCTCCGGTGATTTTCATGCAGGATGAATAACTTTTCATTCAAAATATGTAATTTCAATAGCACTTTTTGAAAAATGTCCACATCAACTAACAAAATAACTAACTATGAAAAGAAATATTAAATCATTATTCTTTCAATTTTTGATTATGGGTTCTTTCCTTTTATCTTTCTCTGCAAGTGCAGGTCAGGCACAGGGCCAGACTGCAGAAAATTCGGGAAGTACATCTCAGGGTTGGTCTGTTGATCTCAACGGCACCTGGATGATGAAAGACTACACCCGTTCGATGGGAACCGAAAAACAGATTTACCTGCCGCAAAATGAGCCTGCAGAAGGGATTCCCTGCCAGGTGCCCGGAACAGCAAGAACGGCGCTGCTTGAAGCAGGTAAAATTCCGGATCCGTATGTTGGATTCGACAATGAAAAATCACTCTGGACCGAACAGAAAGAATGGTGGTTCTTCAAATCATTTGATGTTCCTGAGGAACTGGAAGGGAAATACATCGACCTGGTGTTTGAAGGTATTTTATTCAAAGGCGAGTGCTGGGTCAACGGCAAGCCTGCAGGCAAGCTCAAAGGCATGTTAAATCCCCGGTCGTTTGATGTAACCAGTCTGCTGAACTATGGAGGAGAAAATAAGATAGCCGTAAGGCTGGAAGCACCAGCTGATGCCTGGTCAAGCACCATGAAGGATAACCTTACCTGGTTCACACAACGCGACCAGTTGTATTCCATTGCTCAGTGTATGTATGGATGGGACTGGGGACCACACGGAGTAAACATTGGTATCTGGAAGCCTGTCAGGCTGCTTGCAACAGGTGCAGTCAGGGTGAATCATCCGGCCATCCGCACCACCATCCCTTCACTCAAAAAAGCGAGTTGTGACGTGCAGATGCAGGTTCGGAATCTTTCCGGAAAGCCTGTTTCGGCAGTTGTTACCGGTTCAGTTATTGAAAAGGACACTAAAAAAGAAGCGGCAACCTTCAGCCAGTCTGTTGACCTTGCCGCAGGTGAAAGCCGCATTGTACATTTTTCCTTAAATGTTAAAAAGCCAAAGCTATGGTGGCCCAATGGCATGGGTGAACAAAATTTGTATCTGCTGAATACTGCTGTATCTGTCAATCAGGCAAAATCCGACTTCAATTCCACCCAGTTTGGTATTCGGGAGATCAAGCTGGTAGATAATGAGAACAAGGCTTCCTTCATTGAAAACATGAAAAATCAGGAGGGCCTGGGTAACCAATACAGCATGGGCAAGGCCATTGGGTCTTATCCCTGGACATTCGAGATCAACGGCAAGAAAATGTTTGCCAAGGGCGGAAACTGGATCCCTGTTGATCAATTGCTGCGGCTCGATCGCAGCAGGTATGACCGGTTGCTCACCTTGTTTAAAGATGCGCATTTCAACCTGATACGTGTATGGGGTGGTGGTTTATACGAGACCGACGATTTCTATGAACTTTGTGACGAATATGGTATACTTAACTGGCAGGAATTCCTGAGTAACCGTAATTTCTCGCATATCGACCGGGAAAACTTTCTGGAAGGTGCACAATCAGCGATCTATCGGTTAAGAAACCATCCGAGCCTTACCTTCTGGTGTGGCGGTAACGAGTTTGATCCCGACGACCAGGGCAGCAAAGCGGTGATCGATTCACTTGCTGATCTCCTCTCTCGCCTCGACCCGGAAAGGGAATTCCACAGGGCTTCCCCGTATATGGGCGATGACCACTACTGGGGTGTGTGGCACGGACAGGAACCTTACACAGCTTACCGGAAGGTACGTCCCTTCAGGAGCGAAGCGGGTATTAATGCACTCCCTGTTTGGGAAAACTACCAGAAATTTACGCCAAAAGAGCTGATATGGCCCCCGGACACGGTATTTATCGAATATCATGGCGAATACAATGTCAATTATGCCCACCTGCGTAAATTAATGCGATATACCGATGAATTCGGTACTTCTTCCGACATGCCCGATCTGATCATGAAGAGTCAGCTTTACCAGGCCCTGGCTGACGAATTCGACCTGGAATTCTGTCGTTCCAACAAGTTCCGCAACAGCGGTTTTCTCGTCTGGCAGTATAACGATATCTGGCCCTGTCTCTCCTGGTCGATTGTCGACTGGTACGGAACGCCCAAAGCCGCCTATTATTTCATGAAGCGTGGTGCACGGCCCGTTCATATCACCGCTGATTTTGCCAGCTACCTTTGGAAAGCCGGTGATGACATCAGCGCTGACATCTATCTGCTGAACGACAACCAGGAGCCGGTTAACAACCTAACCTACAAAGCAACATTATTTAATGCTGAAGGGAAGGTTCTGGCTGAAAAATCAGGTAAAGCATCGATCCCGGCAAACAGCACCGACAAACCGGGGAGTATTGATTACCAGATCCCTGAAACCATGAAGGGAAAGACATTATTTGTATCGGCAGAAGTATTCGGACCCGACGGAGAAAAAATCTCTGATGTCCTGTATCCACTTGCGGTAAGTAAGAATGAGCAAACCGATAATTACAAGGATATTTTTGCTGAAATGAACAAGATGCCAAAGGTATCACTTGAGATGAAACCGATCAGTCCTGCTGTAAACTTCATGAAAAACGGCAATGCTGAGACCAGCATTCAGATCACCAATCCCACAGAACACCTTGCCTTTTTTGTGCGTACCAGGATTAGTGATAAATCAGACTCCATGGAAACCGAATATAACGACAATTACATTTCATTACTGCCGGGAGAAACCAAGACCATAAAGGTGAATATCCAAACCACCGATCTTCAGAATTTTCCAGGAGAAGTTAATCTGGAGGTATCCGGATATAATGTTGAAAAACAAACACTAACACTTAAAGTAAGCAAAGAAAAATAAATTCTCTCAAATTATGACACCCAGAGTACTGACCTTTGTTATGGCTGTTTTCTTTTCAGTCTTCTCCATGGCTCAGGACAATTGCAGGTTTATCATCGTCGATCAGTTCGGCTACCTGCCTGTTTCAAAAAAAATCGCTGTTATAAAAAATCCTGTCAGGGGTTTCGATTCCACTTCCTCATTTATTCCGGGGGAAAGCTATTCACTGGTGGATGTTAAAACCGGGAACAAAGTATTTACCGCCAATATCACAACCTGGAATAACGGCGAAGTAGATAAGTCATCCGGAGACCAGGCCTGGTATTTTGATTTCTCAGCCTTCAAGAAACCGGGGACTTATTTTGTGCTGGATAATGAAAAGAATGTTCATTCTTATACTTTTCAGATTGCTGAGGATGTGTACCACGAAGTGCTGAAGCAGGCCATGCGCACTTTTTTTTACCAGCGTGCGGATTTCCGAAAGAAGCTAAATATGCAGGTAAGGCATGGGCTGATAAAGCCAGCCACCTGGGGCCTCTGCAGGATAAGCACTGTCGTTCGTTCTTTGACAAGGACAATCCGGCTACCGAACGCGACGTTAGCGGAGGATGGTATGATGCCGGAGATTTTAACAAGTATACCAGCTGGACAGCCAACTATGTTGTCGATCTGATGAAAGCATACCTTGAAAATCCGGATGCCTGGGCAGATGATTACAATATTCCGGAGTCCGGTAACGGAATTCCGGATATGCTGGATGAAGCGAAGTGGGGGATTGATCACCTGCTTCGGCTGCAGCAGGACGATGGCAGTGTCCTTAGTATTGTGGGCGAATCACATGCCAGTCCTCCTTCTGCAGCCAAAGGACCCAGTTATTACGGGCCTCCTAATACTTCTGCAACCCTGAACACGGCTGGGGCACTGGCCATTAGTTCAAAAGTATACCGGCTGGCCGGAATGAATGCCTATGCGGACACCCTGCTCAAAGCAGCCCTGAGCGCCTGGAAATGGGCAGAAGCAAATCCGGATTCGCTTTTCAATAATAATGATCCCAATTATCACTCCCGTGGACTGGGAGCTGGTCAAATGGAGGTGAGCGATTATGGTCGTAAAATGGCTAAGCTTGAAGCCGCCTGTTTCTTATTTGAGGTGACCGGAGAGGCAAATTTCCGTGAATTTTTTGATAACAATTACAGGTTGTCCCGAATGATTAAATCTGAAAAACTGTCACCATTTGAATCAAATGACCAGGAAACGCTTCTTTATTATACAACTTTGCAGAAGGGTACCAAGGAAGTGCAGGAGGATATAAAAAAAGTGTACCGGAAAGCAGTTAAAGATGGTAAATATGATCTTCCTGCCCAGAAAAGCCTGAAAGATCCGTATATGGCCTTCCTGAAAGATTATACCTGGGGAAGCAACGGAGTAAAATCGGGCAAAGGAAGTGAATTCTTTGATGTAATCACCTATCATGCTGATAGTACCCTCAACCCGGAATGCAGGGAGGCAGCATTGAACTACATCCATTATATTCACGGGGTCAATCCGCTGAATATAACCTATCTCTCAAATATGTATATTTATGGTGGAGACAGTTGTGTGAATGAATTTTATCATTCCTGGTTCTGCAATGGCAGTAAGAAATGGGATCGTGTGGGCACCTCGACTTACGGGCCACCTCCCGGTTATCTCACAGGCGGCGCAAATCCCACATTATAACTGGGACCGTTGTTGCCCCGAAAATTGTAACACAAATGAAAACAACGCCAAATGCTTTTCTGAATCAATCGACCCTCCCAAAGGGCAACCTGATCAGAAATCATACAAGGATTTCAATACCAGCTGGCCGCTTAATTCATGGGAGGTTACCGAGAACAGTTGCAGTTACCAGGTGAGATATATTCGGTTGCTTTCGAAATTTGTGGGAAAAAAACAATAAAAAGCCATCTAAAATATATTGCATCTATCCTACTATTTCCTGATCTTTGCATCCATGTCGCACCTCTACCTCGCATCCCTAAATTCCGGGAGCAATGGAAACTGTTACTATGTTGGTAACGAACAAGATGCCGTTCTCATTGACGCAGGCATTTCCTGCAGGGAAACCGAGCGCCGCATGGAACGGCTGGGTCTGGCCCTAACAAAAGTCAGGGCCATTTTGATCTCCCACGATCACACTGACCATACACGGGGCGTGGAGGTACTCTCAAGAAAACACAGGATACCGGTTTATGTCACTCCTGCCACACATATGAAAAGCAAGTTGATACTCGAGCCTTCTCTTGTACAACCCTTTACCTCAAATGAAGCCTTACATTTCGGCAGCCTGTCTGTGAACGCTTTTCCCAAGCATCATGATGCTGCCGATCCGCATAGCTTCACCGTGACCGGTAAAAGTATTACTGTGGGGGTTTTTACAGACATCGGGGTGGCATGCGAACAGCTGGTGCATCACTTTGCCCGTTGTCATGCAGCTTTCCTTGAAGCAAATTATGACGAAACGATGTTGGAGCAGGGCCGCTATCCGGTATTTTTGAAACGACGCATTACCTGGTGGTGAAGGTCATCTTTCCAACCTGCAGGCACTCGAGGTTTTTAATAGTTATCGTGCACCGTTTCTGGATCTGCTGGTGCTGTCACACCTCTCTGCGCAAAATAACCATCCAGAGATTGTTAGCGATTTATTCAAACCTCACGCCAATGGTACCCGTATTGCCATCGCATCGCGCTTCAAAGAATCTGAAATTTTTTGCATTCCGGAAGCGCACTGAAAAAGAAAGCTGGGATGTCTTCTTTTATGTTTTTGTTACTCTTTCATATAATTTTTTACAAAATCCATTAGTCTTTTACCATGTAGGTTTTTCGCCATAACTACCCCCTTGTCATTAAGAATAAAGTTGGCGGGAATGGTCATAATACGGATTTTTTTCAGGAATGGGGCGTCGTCTCCTCTCAAATCTGATGCCTGATACCAGCGATCTGCTCCGTCGTGCACTGCGGCGGCTCGCCAGACTGATTTATCACTTTCCAGACTGTAAGCAACAATATGCAGGCCCTGATTGTGGTATTCATCCCAAAGTGGCACGAGGACATCCCGGTTTTCCTTTCGGCAGGGGGCACACCAGGATGCCCATACATCTATGATGGTGAGCTTGCTGCCCAGCAGGTCATTTAGTGAAAGGGTATCTTTCGATAGCAGAGGAAATCTGAGATCAGGAAATACACTACCTGCTAATACGGGTAAATCGGCAGGATTGCTTTCCTTGCAAAGTTCTTTTACCCAGGGATGATCTGGTCGTTCTTTTTTCCATTTAGCACATTGCCTCACCAAAAATTCAGGCACACGTTCATAATCACTCTCCGGACTGACCCATCTTAATGCCACCAGTGCCGGCATAAGGTAGGGCGTGCTGTCTGCGAAATTCATCAGCTTTGTCTGATATTGTAAGACAGCATGCTCCTTTTCAAGTAGCTGACTGCCTTCCTCTACCTGCCAGTGTTTTCCGGCAAGGTAGGTTTGGTAAGCTTTCTCATTGACATCTCGTAAGTGTAACAATGCTTTATTGTTTTCTGAAGGGTGTTTGATTGAAAAGCTTTTCTGAAATTGATCCGCCCTGGCAGTGATATGTATTGATTTGCCGGATTGCCAGAGAATCGGCATATAGTTGGAGTTGATCGGATCCTTGGTTTGTAAATACTTTGGGCCCTCTTCCGGCTGCTGTAAAGCCATTTCAAACAATACAGGTTCAGTTGTTTCCGGCAGGTTGTGGAACTTAAAACTGCCATCCGAATGCACAACAGCAGTATCAATGACTGTTCCGACATATGAAAACGCTACGTCCTGTAAGGTTTCAGGTTTAATCAGGTAAATCTTTATGTCTTTCTTTGTTGTCCCTTCTAATTTACCTGATATATCTGCCTGATGATGGCAAGCTGACAATGCAAAGGAAAGTACGATTAGAAGGAGGGTATTTCTTTTGTTAATGAGTCTCATGTTTGTTACGTTTGAGTTTTGGCAATAAGTAATGAGCATTTTTGAAATTTCCTACTTGTTAGATCGTTGTTTTTTATTAAAGTGTAAACCTATAGTCTACCAAAATCACTAAATTTACTTTTATCGACTTTTAGCCTCTAATTGGATTAAAATTGCCATTCCTCAATATTAAAGAATTCTTTTAAGTTTACATGTTTTACATCATATTCATTACATATGTTTGGTACATTATGTGCATTTGGTTTCATTTTTTCTGTTGTAATTAGAGTGGCTTTCTCACAAATTGCCTGAGCAATCAAGAATGGGTCTGCGACTGGAGCACCTCCGGTGATATTTTTAAACCTGATTAGTTCTCTGTGATTTCGTAAAATTTCTTTAACATATTTTTGCTCGTCAATTTCTGGCTTTCGGAATATACTTTTATACTTATCCGCAATATTAGCAGCTTCATCATCTCTCTTTATTAGTTCTCGATAAACTTCGATTGATGAGATAATGGAACCTTGAGAAATTAACTCTTCAAATTTGTCCCATAGGGAAATAAATACATCTTCATAATAATGCTTAAAATCTATAATTGGGCCAGTGTCGATTACATATTTGATGATGTTACTCGCCATTATTTAAAAACTAACTTTTCGATTTGAGGTATTTGATTAATCTTTAACCCTAAATATTCTGATGCTTGATAAGGATTTATTCTCCCAGTATATAAATTACTTAAGATAATTGATGTATAATAATTGCCAAGTTTTGAAAGCTTGTTTCTGTAGAAATCACCACTTCCTTTTCTCTTAGGATATGTCTGTGATTGCCACTCCTGCCTTTTTGAATTATAAAAACTCACTGATGTCAAACCTAAATCCAAAAGCTTCCTAAGAATAACTTCTTGACTAACTTTATGTTCCTTAGCTAAAATCGAAAGCGTTTTCTCTTCCCACTCTAATGAAGAATTCTCATAGACAATCTCAGATTTTTGCAATTCTAAATCATTTACTAAAATATTGGCTGAAAGTTTGTTGCATAAAATTTCCTCTGAGTTGTCACTCTGATAAGTATAATCATTTGTCAGTCCACCCATATTTAATAATAAGTGACTCAATTCATGAAAAAGAGTGAAATTCTTACCAGTATCAGAGTTTTCGGAGCTATTTATTACAATTATTGGAAATTGATCATCATATAAAGAATATCCTCTGCAATAATCTTTCAATGTTTGTTGGAATACAAAAATACCTGCCTTTTCTATTTGATTCCTGTAATACTTAAAAGCTTCAGTTGAATCTTTAAACCTAATTTGTATGCTTTTATTAATTACTAGCTCTTTTCTAATGCTTTCAGCTGTTTTAAAAATGGTTTTTTTGCTAAAAGTTTTAAGCTTTTTAAAAATTGGCTCAATTGAAGGGTTTCTTCCATTAAACAGATCTTTTAAAACTTCCTGAAGGTATTGCCCTTCTTTGATTTTCAACATTAATTTAGAAGGTAATAATGTTATTTCTTGCTCAGGTATTGTTCTAAACTGTCTATCAATTGAAGGTTCCTCAGGTGGCTCGGGCATAAAAAATACAGCCAATGGTAATTTGTAAATACTGTAAGAAAGTTTTTCAAGCTGTGCCAGGGTTGGTAGTTCTATACCTTGCTCCCAATTTTCAATAGTTTTTTTATCCTTACCAAGTTTATCAGCTACTTCATGAAGTGACATATTAATTCTATTTCTTGCCCAGACAAGAATTTTAGATTCAATAGGTACTATCTTATTATTTCTGCTCATATAAATGTAAAGATAATAGCATTTTTTAACTCTCATGCTTAAAGAAAAGCACTACCTGAATTCTGCCATTAACATCAAAATCACATTCCCTTTATAATTATTAGGGTACCAGGTTTAAATTACAAAAAGTATTTCTATTAGTCTTGATAATAGAAATGATTGTACCATATATTAATAATTTATTTTCTGATTGCTGTATTAAAACTTCCCTGTCTATTTCTAGATTTCTAAAATAGTGATAGATTTTTGGATAAGCAAACACCTGGCAAATTATTCACAGTTCATTAATAAACTGTAAACTTTATGAATGTGATTTAGGGTTCAGGCCCAATACGCTTTAACCTCCGGCACTTTATTGTTTTATTGAAAAAATGAAGTTGAGAAGAGATTCAACTCCTGCCTACCCTTCGCTTTATTTCCTTCTCATCTTCAAATAAACAGTTTTTCATGTTCCATCTTGAAAAATATTCATCGTTAGATAAATACCACTAAGTACCCATTGAAAAATTCAGTACCAGGGTTCCTACATATGCATTGGGATATAAGCCACCTGGATTTATTATGTATTGCATATCGGGTTTGATATTTAACCAGTCAGCAAGTGAAAAGTTATAAAAGGTTTCGAAATCTAATTCGTACTTGTCAGGGATTTTAAATTCCGAACCAAAACTTCCATATTGAATGCTCAGCCCACAATCATCATCCGGACGACTTTCTGTGAGGCCTTTCCAAACAATACCCCCACCCGCATGCTGAGAAACCGGATTGAGTGAGGCTTCCGTTTGTCCGTATTCCAAAAATACTGATATGCCACGATTATTGTTTGTATCTGCTGGTGGTTGCCATACTGTCTGATCAAAAATCAAATAAATACCCTGTGCATTCTTTCTACTGCTTCCATTATATGTTGTAAATGTGCCATTGTGATCCCACAATCCGATCTTGAGATTCCCGGCTCTGTGCAACACAGGAAGTGTATTCCAGGTGAGGCCGGATTCACTAATGAGCAGACTGCCCTGTTTTGAGGGTTGATTTAATGAAGGTTCTCCGTAAAAATTCAGAAAGCGGTCATGCTGGTTGGCATCAAACACCGCAAATTTTGTATACAATAAATGAGATGGGGTAAAAAACAGATTCACGCCGGGCATGGGGTCCGGGAAGGTAGGAAACACAAAAAGGGTAGGTGTAACCTGTGTTGAGCTGTTAATAAAATCAAGGCCGTTGTCTATAACACTGTATTCCGAATTTGCATCTATTTTTCCAAGTTTAATACGTAGCTTGTTCTTAAACAATTGCTGCTGATACCAAATTTCCATTGTCTGGAAAAACGGATCAGAGGTGTGTTTATCAAACACCTGAGCATCTCCTGTGAGCTTACTGGTGGGATTATTTCCGGCATGATCTTCAAAATCAATATAGAATATCCCATGATTCAATCCGAGAGTTTTCTTCAAGTCAACTGTTAAATTGGCATCGAAAGTAGAGGCATAGGCGTTGCCCTTTCGAATACCCCCTTTAAAATTGCGATAACCCTCAAGGGATTCACTTACTCCAAAAGTAAATCCCTTTTGCTGTAAATTCTTAAATAAATTATTGTAATCGGCAGCAGGTTGGGCAAAGGATTGATTAATAAAGGCTGTCATCATAATCAATAATAAAATTAGCTTCCTGTAAGGGGGCAACGCAGTATTATTCATGCTGTAACCTTTATTTATGCGCTCTATTATATGGGGTGGTGCAGTGAAATCCTTATGTTCGGGTTCCGGTTCGAATGAGAAATTCCAAATATATTTAAAAAACATACACTTCTTATTTTTAATGATGTAGGGGATTTATACATAATTGATTTATAGAATAATTCTCTTTTTAAAAGAGAACAAATCAACCTGCTAAAAGGTTATGACAAAAACGGTGTAATAATCATTAACTAATTACGAATAATCTTCATACGTTCCATCAAAACAGGCTGATTGCTGGCAACATATGCAGTCACTTTATATTCTAAAAAATTATTTAGCAGTTGGGCCTGTTTTTACACCAGTCATATAGAAAAATCAATACGTAGAAACAGCATTCTTCTCAGGATTTTAGCTCCTTATCATTACATTTATAGTCCGTCCATCTTTTCTCATACTTCACGCCAGTGCTGTCAAATGAAATAATGCATATGACGGAATAGCATAAAGCATGAGATATTTTTGTCCTGTAACCTTGCTCATAATTATCCTTATACTAAATAATGATATTAAGTTTCATTCAATTTTGCAGAATATAGAAATTCGTGAACCTTACAGTTTTTATTCCTCATTCATTATTGTAAATTTAAGGCTGAAGATAACAGTGGATTTCATAAAGGGATATCATTCTTCGAAAACTGTTTACTTCAACTTTTTAAATTTGATGGGTTCATATCATAACCAATTATTAACTACTAACTAATATTCTATGAAAAAAAAGAAACTCATGACGGCAATTCTATGCGGACTTGCTGTTTTTACTGTGCAGGCACAGGATTCCGGATGCTCTGATCTGTTTAACGGGAAAGATCTTACCGGCTGGCAACAGTTAAATGGTTCTGCTGATTATACAGTTGAAAATGGTGAGATAATTGGTACAACTGTTGCCAACTCACCCAATTCCTTCTTAGCAACAGAAAAAACCTACGGGGACTTTATCCTTGAGCTCGATCTGCTGGTTGATAGCAGCATGAATTCAGGCATTCAGATACGCAGCCTGAGTTCTCCTGATTATCAGAATGGCCGGGTACATGGCTATCAGGTTGAGGTCGATCCTTCCCCCAGGGCCTGGAGTGGCGGCATCTATGATGAGGCACGTCGGGGCTGGCTCTATCCGCTGGACCTGAACCAGCGTGGCCGCAGGGCCTTCCGAAATGGTGAATGGAACCATTATCGTATCGAAGCCATTGGCAATTCCATCCGCACCTGGATCAATGGTATCCCTTGTGCCGATCTGATAGATGACATGACTGCTGAGGGATTTATTGCCCTGCAGGTGCATGCTGTAAAGGATCCTTCAGAGGCCGGCAGACAGATCCGCTGGAAAAATATCAGGATCCAAACTGAAAACCTGGAGCAGCGTCCGTGGACAACGATCGAGGTAGTTAATCTGATACCCAATTACCTGTCACCTCAGGAACGGGCGCAGGGTTGGGAGCTGCTATTTGATGGCAAAACCACGCAGGGATGGCGCGGTGCCGGTAAATCTTCTTTTCCTGAGAAAGGCTGGCAGGTTAAAAACGGAGAACTGATCGTTGAAGCTGCTGATGGAGCCGAGGCTGGCAACGGAGGTGACATTGTGACCCTGGCAGAATATTCAACCTTTGAGCTTAAGCTGGATTTCAATATCACGGAAGGAGCCAACAGCGGGATCAAGTATTTCATCACCGAGCAATATGGCTCTGATCAGTCGGCCATCGGACTTGAATACCAGATCCTTGATGATGAACGGCATCCGGATGCCAAACTGGGCACTGATGGCAACCGTACGGTTGCATCGTTGTATGACCTGATCCCTGCCAGTAAAAATAAAATAGTAAACAAACCGGGAGAATGGAACCATGCCCGCATCATAGTTTGCGGAACCCGACATGAGGAATGGTTGAAAGGGAATAGCCTGGAGATGACTGATTTTGTGGGTGCTCATGTGGAACACTGGCTCAATCATCGTAAAGTGCTGGACTATGAACGGGGTACCCAGGCTTTTTATGCACTGGTTGCCAGAAGCAAATATGCCAAATGGGAAGGTTTCGGAGCCTGGCAGTCGGGTCACATCCTGTTGCAGGATCATGGCAATGAAGTGCATTTCCGAAGCATAAAGATCAGAAAACTAAATCCTGACCAACAAATTGAAAACCAAACACTATGAGTACAAACAGAAGAGCTTTTATAAAGAAGGCAGCTGCCGGTGCTGCCGGTATCACCCTGGGGGGTTCAGCAATGGGCATGTCGGCAAAAAGTTATTCCCGGATCATTGGAGCCAATGACCGCCTATCAGTTGCTTTCATGGGTTGTGGACGACGTGTGGGGGCATACTACAACGCGGTTACAGATAAGAATAATAATGTTGACCTGGCTTACATCTGCGATGTAATGAAAAAACAGCGGGAGCGGGTAGGAAAAGACCTGCAGGGAAAAGTAAGCGGCAAGGCAGCGTTGGTGAATGACATCCGCCAGGTATTTGATGACCCGAAGGTGGATGCCATCTTCAATGCTACACCTGATCACTGGCATGCACCTGGTACCTGGATGGCCATGGAAGCCGGCAAACATGTATATATTGAAAAACCCTGCAGCCATAATCCACGTGAAGGTGAGCTGCTGGTGGCTTTTCAGAAAAAATACGGAAAGGTTGTACAGATGGGAAACCAACAGCGCTCAGCAAAAGAATCCATCGAGATCATGCAGGATATTCACAATGGTGCCATTGGAGAGCCCTATCGTGCTGTAGCCTTTTATTCCAACACCCGGGGTAAGGTGCCTGTTCCTGAAAAAGCTCCGGTTCCGGATGGGCTCGACTGGGAATTGTGGCAGGGTCCTGCACCACGTGAAGAATACCGTTACAACACCTGGGATTACAACTGGCACTGGTATGGCTGGAAATGGGGAACAGCCGAAACCGGGAATAATGCCACCCATGAACTGGATGTTGCACGGTGGGCGTTGCAGGTAAATTATCCTGAATATGTGGATGTACAGGCTGCCAAACGGCATTTCAAAGATGATGGATGGGAAATGTATGATACGATGGATGCAAGCTTCCGCTTTCCTGGTGACAAGATTATCAAATGGGATGGCAAGAGCCGGAATGGATATAATACTTATGGCAGTGGCCGGGGTACCATCATTTATGGAACGGAAGGCTCCGTTTACGTTGACCGTGATGGATATAAACTGTTCGACCGGGGTGGTAAACTGGTCCGCGACAGCAAATCTTCCAGCGGCGAAGCCGGAAATACCCTGGGAGGAGGGGGAGGAATGACAGATGCACATATTATCAATTTCTTTGATAATATCCGGGGTAAATCCGCACAGCTAAATTCGCCAATCGATATGGGAGCTGTGAGCCAGATGCTGGTTCATTATGCCAACATTGCCTGGCGTACAGGTAAGTCTTTTGATGTGAATACTGACAATGGCCATATCTATAACAGAGAAGCGATGCAGCTTTGGGACCGGCAATACCAGACGGGATGGGAACCCGGAACTGTATAGAGCATAAGGGACGCATAATAGTGCGTCCCTTTTTTCCTATCAATAAACATATTTCAAAACCTTGACTTCCTTCCTTTATTTTCGTAACTTATGTAACATTTTTTTAAGGATCATCAGTATTCACCAAAATTCCCTGCTATGAAAACGAAACTGATCATTGGAATGGTTCTTTTCTTTCAGGTTTTATCCCTCCCTTCCTGCAAAGACAAAAGCCCCAAAATAGGATTTCTAATGGACAACCTGGTTCAGGAACGCTGGACCCGCGACCGCGATCTTTTTGTGAAGAAAGTAAAAGACCTGGGTGGTCAGGTGACAGTTGAGGTAGCCGGTGGAGAGGCTGTCAAACAGTATACGCAGGCAGAAAAACTCATTAATGAAGGAGTGGATGTACTGGTGGTGGTGCCGGTTGATCTGAACGCTGCAGCTCAGATTGCTGAGCTGGCGCACAAAAATAATGTAAAGGTGATGTCCTACGACCGCCTTATCAAAAACTGTGACCTGGATTATTATGTTTCCTTTGACAATGTTGAGGTGGGGCGGTTGCAGGCTAACTATATGACAACCGTCTGCCCGAAGGGAAACTACGTGCTAATCAACGGGCCACCTTCCGATAACAATACATTTCTGCTGGAGCTCGGGCAGATGAATGTGCTGGAACCCCTCATTCAACGAGGGGATATTAAAATAATCTATAACCGGTTTGTGGACCAGTGGAGCGACCAGGAAGGATACAGGTTGATGAAGGAATGTTTGCGTACGGTTCACGAACCGGTTCATGCTGTTATAGCTGCCAATGATGCCCTGGCCCGGGGAGCTATCAATGCACTGTCTGAAAAAGGACTGGCCGGTAAGGTTTATGTGGGCGGTATGGATGCAGAAACAGACGCATGCCGTAAAATTGTGGCAGGTACCCAAACCATGACGGTTTACAAACCCATTGAAGCAATAGCCAGCACTGCCGCATCCGTCGCCATGCAGCTTGCACTTGGCACATCCAGCCAGGAAGTCAGGTTAACAGTAAATAACGGCAAAAAGCTGGTTCCTGCCATCTTATTGCCCTCAATGGTTGTCAATAAAAAAACTATCCGGCTCACTGTGGTTGCTGACGGATACCTGGAGGCGAATAAGATTTATCAGTAAATACAGCTATCGACGTAACAAAGTAACAAAGTAACAAGGTGACAAGGAGGGCTTCGCGTTTTCAGGACAAATGTCACTTTTGCTTAAGGTATCGTATTAGCCCGAAGAGTTGGCTTCTGATAACATTCATTCTGTTTACCACTTGTTCAAAGTTGTCGGTATTTAGGAAAGAAAGATTTTTACTGATTATAAGTTGTGTTTCCAATTCAGAAAGACTTCCAAGGGCGATATATATAAATTGCAAAAATTCCTTGTTATGTGCTCTTGCTGCACCTTCACTAATATTTGACGGTAGAGATACTGCAGATCTTCTAATTTGGTCGACAAGTCCATATTTCTCCTCATTAGGAAACCCCTCAGTAATTTTATAAATAGTTGTTACCAAATCAATGCTGTTTTTCCACGCATTCAGATCTTTATGTGTTGTCATGATTTGTAATTAAGTTCTTCTTAAAGATAAAAGGAATCTGCGTGCATCTCAAACAAAATATAATGAACGGTCTTTTGCTAATCAGAACTCATTTTTGTAATCTTTAAACATCTTCTGGGGAAATATAGAAAATGACACATCCCCGGGCAGATTAAATTCGGATTCACAAATAATTCAGAAATTTAAAGTTCTTCTGTCACTTTGTTACCTTGTTACCTTGTTACTTTCCTTGTTACTCGCACCCTCAATTCTGTTGCGCAAAGCTGCTCGTGATCCTTACCCTCACCAGGCTCCCGCACAACCAAAGGCAAGGATTACTCGCTCCCACAGTCCTGCCCACCAGCTGCTCATGAACCTTGCCCGCTCAAATTCCCCCACACCAGCCACGGCAAGGGTTGTCACCCTGTTACCTTGTTACCTTGTTACTTTGTTACCCTGTCACTTTGTTACCTTGTCACTTTGTCACAATACTTTTTGCAAGCCCTCTTTAATTTTCTTAGCTTTGGGTAAGACTTCTGGCCGTTGTGTTATTTAAATATCAAAATCATTAGCCTGTTTATTGAAAAAAAAGTACTTTTGCACCTTGTTAAAAATGTATGAAACGCATAATCTACGGGCATTTCAAATGTATATATGCAAATAATTATATATTTCAGAAATGATTTTTTTAACAGGTAATGCGTGATGAATTAAATTAATTTACTAAGAATATGAAAGACCGGGATTTTTTTAAAGCATTCCCTCCTGTATCCGGCGAAGTATGGGAAGAAAAGATCAATGCGGATCTGAAGGGGGCTGATTATGCTAAAAAACTGATCTGGAAAACCAATGAAGGGTTCAGCGTAAAGCCCTATTACCGCGCCGAAGATCTTGAAAAACTGAGATACCTGGATGTGCTCCCCGCCACCAAACCATGGATCAGGGGCAAGAAATCGGGTGACAACAGTTGGGATATTCGACAGGATATTGTGGTAAGTGATATTGGTGAGGCCAATAAAAAAGCTCTTGAAGCTCTCAATAAGGGGGCTACATCTATAGGCTTTATTTTCAATCAGTCTTTTGACGAACTAAAAAACAAGCTGTTCAATCGGCAGGAGAAATTTTCAAAGTTACTGGAAGACATTTATTTTGAATGTATTGACCTCAATTTTGAAGCTTCAGATAATCCGGGATTCCTTTTGCTGCTGCTCGAGCATGAAGCATTGAATAAAAAGATTGATCTGGATCGTATCATTGGTTCAGTAAACATTGATCCACTGGGTGAACTGACCCGTACCGGTAATTTTTCGCAGCCTGAAAAAGAAACTTTTTCTGCACTGGCAAAAACAGTGAAAGACACTATCAAAAAAATACCGGATTTCAGCGTGGTAAGTGTGAATGGGCATCTTTTGCATAACAGTGGTTCTTCAATTGTTGAAGAACTGGGGTATGCTCTTTCCATGGGAAACGAATACCTGCATCGTCTTACAGAAGAAGGTATCTCTGTGGACAATGCCGCACGAACCATCCGTTTCAACTTTGCTGTAGGCGGCAATTATTTTATGGAAATTGCCAAATTCAGAGCTGCCCGTCTGCTGTGGTCCAAAATAGTGGAAGCCTATCAGCCAGGTGATGAAGCATCCACAAAAATGTACATCCATTCGGTAACTTCCGACTGGAACAAAACACTTTACGATCCTTATGTCAACCTGTTGCGGACTACCACTGAAAGCATGTCAGCAGTATTGGCAGGAGTGGATTCACATACGGTAAAACCGTTTGATGCGCCTTTCAGAAAATCCGGAATTTTCTCCGAGAGGATTGCCCGTAATCAGCAGATCGTCCTGAAAGAAGAAGCCTATCTGGATAAGATCGTGGATCCTGCCGCAGGTTCCTATTATATTGAAAACCTTACCGATTCAATTGCTGAAGAGGCGTGGAAACTGTTTGTTGAAACAGAAGCTGCTGGTGGTTATACTGAAGCTTTTAAAAATGCCCTGGTGCAGGATCGCATTGAGACAACAGCTCAGAAACGGGACATGCACATTGCACAGCGGCGTGAGGTACTGCTTGGCACTAACCAGTATCCCAATTCAGCCGAAGAAATGGCTGGCCGGATAGACGAAGAAACCTACAATGAAAAGACCGCCATAAAAGAAACAACTATTGGTCGTCCGCTTAAGAAATACCGTGGTGCCAGTGCTTTTGAGAAGCTGAGACTTGCTACCGAAAAAAGCGGTAAAAAACCGGAGGTCTTTCTGCTTACCCATGGAAATCCTGTGATGCGTAAGGCCAGAGCTTCTTTTGCATCCGGATTTTTTGCCTGTGCAGGTTTCGCTATTACTGACAATATTGGATTTGATACCGTGGATGCCGGCATTGAAGCTGCTCAGAAAGCACAGGCTGATATTGTTTTGGTCTGCAGCAGCGATGATGAATATGCTGATATTGTTCCTCCTGTATACGAAAAGTTAAAGGATCAGGCAATCGTTGTCGTTGCCGGTGCTCCTGCCTGTATGGATGAGCTGAAGAGCAAGGGAATCGAAAATTTCATCCATGTTAAATCCAATGTATTGGAAACCCTGACAGCTTATCAGAAAGCACTGGGAATTTATAATTGTATCATACCAGATCAGACCGTTTCGGTTGACACTGCCGAGTACAATCTGACATTTTATCCGGTAAATTGAAAAAAATAAACTGTATGAAACCAGATTTCAGTAAAATAAACTTCAGGGAAACAGCAGGATCAGCTGCTCCACAGGAGAACAACGAAAAAGAACAGAAGATTGATAACAACTGGTTGACGCCTGAACAGATCAGCATTAAGCCGGTATTTACAAAAACCGATCTTGAGGGCCTGGAGCACCTGAATTATGCTGCAGGTATTCCGCCGTTTTTGCGTGGGCCCTATTCCACCATGTATGTGATGCGTCCCTGGACCATCAGGCAGTATGCCGGTTTTTCAACCGCTGAGGAATCCAATGCTTTTTACCGGCGTAATCTTGCAGCCGGGCAGAAAGGGCTCTCGGTTGCATTTGATCTTGCTACCCACCGGGGCTATGACTCTGATCATGAGCGGGTAGTGGGCGATGTGGGGAAAGCCGGAGTGGCCATCGATTCCATTCTCGATATGAAGATCCTCTTCGATCAGATACCGCTCGATAAGATGTCGGTTTCCATGACCATGAACGGGGCTGTATTACCTGTTATGGCATTTTACATTGTCACAGGACTGGAGCAGGGTGTGCCCCTGGAGCAGCTCAGTGGGACCATTCAGAACGACATTCTGAAGGAGTTCATGGTGCGTAATACTTATATCTATCCGCCGGAAATGTCGATGAAGATCATTGCCGACATTTTTGAATTTACTTCACAGAAAATGCCCCGCTTCAACTCAATAAGTATTTCAGGGTATCACATGCAGGAGGCCGGGGCCACTGCTGATATTGAACTGGCCTACACCCTGGCAGACGGACTGGAATACATTCGTGCGGGTATCAATGCCGGCATGGACATTGATGCCTTCGCTCCCCGGCTGTCTTTCTTCTGGGCCATCGGGATGAATCATTTTATGGAAATTGCCAAGATGAGGGCAGCACGCATGCTGTGGGCCAAACTGGTGAAACAGTTTAATCCGAAGAACCCTAAATCCATGGCACTGCGTACGCATAGCCAAACCTCCGGCTGGAGCCTTACCGAGCAGGATCCTTACAACAACGTTACCCGTACCTGCGTGGAGGCAATGGCTGCGGCACTCGGGCATACCCAGTCACTCCATACCAATGCACTGGATGAAGCAATTGCTCTGCCAACTGATTTCAGTGCCCGTATTGCGCGTAATACCCAGATATACATTCAGGAAGAAACCAATATGCACCGTTCGGTCGATCCGTGGGCTGGCTCTTATTATGTTGAATCGCTGACACAGGAACTGGCAGACAAGGCCTGGATGCATATTGAAGAGATAGAAAGCCTGGGAGGTATGGCAAAAGCTATTGAAACCGGGATCCCGAAAATGCGCATCGAAGAAGCCTCAGCCCGTAAACAGGCACGTATCGACAGTGGCAAAGATATTATTGTAGGTGTGAACAAATATCGGCTCGACAAAGAAGATCCGCTCGAAATACTCGATATTGACAATACCGCTGTAAGGGAATCGCAGATAAAGAGACTCGAAAAACTAAAGGCAGAACGAAACAACCCCGAAGTGCAACAGGCACTGGATGCCATAACTGAAGCATGCCACACAGGTAAAGGTAACTTACTTGAACTCTCCATTACAGCTGCACAAAAAAGGGCATCGCTGGGTGAAATATCATATGCAATTGAAAAAGTAGCAGGGAGGTATAAAGCCGTGATACGATCTATATCAGGAGTTTACTCATCAGAATCGGGCGCTGATGACAGCTTTAAAAAAGCCCGCGAACTGGCTGAAAAATTTGCAGGCATTGCCGGCCGTCAGCCACGAATCATGATTGCCAAAATGGGCCAGGACGGACACGACCGCGGGGCCAAAGTAGTGGCTACCGGTTTTGCCGATATCGGGTTTGATGTGGATATTGGTCCGCTTTTCCAGACACCCGCTGAAGCAGCCCGTCAGGCTATGGAAAATGACGTTCATGTGCTGGGGGTTTCAAGCCTGGCAGCCGGTCATAAAACACTGGTTCCACAGGTTATTGAAGAGCTGAAGAAACTTGGCAGGGATGACATCATGGTCATTGCAGGCGGCGTTATACCTGCCCAGGATTATGATTACCTGTACAAAGCAGGTGTAATGGGTATCTTTGGTCCCGGCGCTCCTGTTTCGGCAACGGCTATCAAGATCCTTGAGATCCTGATCGAAAGCTTTGAGGAGTAAGATTGATATTCATTTTGTTAAAGTAAATGTTTACAATCAGTTAAATAGACTATTGATTTTCTTCATTTGCCCCTTACCCTAAAGGGTGTGAAGAAAATCAATTTGCTCCTTTTAGGATAAGGGCCAAAACAAATTGATTTTCAGTACTCTTAATATTTCATTTAGTAATCATCCGAATAGTTGTAAAAATTTATTTAAATGATTAAAAAGGTCCGGAATAGTTTCCGGACCTTTTTAATTTGAAATAAAATCGTCATTCTGTTTTTCTAATGATTTTCAAATAGTAAATTTACAGAAACTTAAACCTTACAATCAGCGGCATGAGGAAAATCGCGTTCACATTGGTTTGCTTTAGTATTTCTGCTTTTTTAGCATCTGCACAGGATTTTAATAAGAAAGTTACCGATCCGGATACAGGAATTGACATATTACAGGGGCCCTGCACACGCGAAGCTATGGAAAAAGATACTTTAGAACCATGGTTTTCTGAGGAATACAAGCGATTATAAGGTAAATGAAGAAGTTCTGGCAACAATATCCGATCAGATGATGCAGGGGCTATCCGTAAAAATTGTGTTGGGCACCTGGTGTCCGGACAGTCAGCGGGAAGTGCCACGTTTTTTTAAAATAATGGATAGGCTCGGTGTGCAGGAAAGTGATATTTCCATGATTTGCGTAGACACCCATAAGATGGCCCCTTCCACACAGGTAGATACTTTAAATATCGGGAGAGTACCTGCGTTTATCATTTACAGGGAGGGTAAAGAGCTGGGAAGGATTATTGAATCTCCGAAAATTTCGCTGGAAGAAGATCTAAGAAATATTTTATTATATTAGTGGTCAGTATTTATCCGGACGAAACAACCTTTTTTTGTTGATACCTGTAATCAATACCTGTTAACATAATCATTGAAACCATTACCAACCTCTAAAAATAATTCATTATGATTGAAGAACAAAAAACCACAGCCGGTCAGGGTCTGGGTATCGCCGGTCTTGTCCTGGGGATCATAGCCCTCATTATTGCCTTTATCCCCTGTGTGGGGCTGGCAGCACTAATTCCGGGAGCAATTGCCATCGTGCTGAGTGCCATTGGATTATCTCAGGCCAACAAAGGCAACGGGGCAAAAGGACTAATCATTGCCGCATTGGTTATTTCTATTATTGGTACCAGTGTGGCTGCTATCTGGGGAATCTTTTTTGCAACTGTTGCCAGGGAAGGTCACAAATGGAAAGATCAGATAGAAAATATGAACGAAGATTTCAAGATGGAAAATGATGATTCAATGGAAGATCTCGGCAAAGAACTTGAAAGTGCACTTAAAGACCTGGAAGACTCTGATACCACTGTATTTGAATGGGGTGAGGAAATATCCGATCAGGATTTCGACCAGTTGCTTAATCAGTATGATTCACTCGTTACTGAGTATATCAAACTGGCAAAAAAAGCAAAAAAAGGAGATATCTCATCAATTTCTGCTTATTCCAAAATCTCCGTGAAAGCTGTGTCACTGGCCACCCGGCTTGCCAAAGTAGCACCCAAACTTACCGAGGAACAGCGTCAGCGATTTGAGGAAGTACAGAAAAAATACGATGATGCACTTGAAGAAGTTGAGAAGGAGTGACCTCAGTGAACATCCGTATTTGATTATAAATATTCTTTTCGCCGGAATAATTATGCTTGTTATGCTGTATTCCGGCATTTTTTCATACAGCCGCAATGATTATCCTGTTCATTGTATTCATGAAACACTAACCGGTCAACCCTGTCCGTCCTGTGGTCTTTCCAGGAGTTTTTCTGCCATGATTAGAGGCCGGTACGATCTGGCTGTTACTTTTAACCCAAATGGTGTTCCGGTTTTTATTTTTTTCATGGGCCAGTTTTTTATGCGTATCATCTTTTCATTCGCTTATGTGAGATTCTCCGCCGGAAGAAAGGGGATTATCTGGTCAGACGTTGTTTTGTCAGTTTTATTCTTCATCGGCTCATTCAGGGGCCTGATGCTTTTCCCTTTTTAAGCATATTGCATATCTTAGCGGAAACAACCCGTCTGTATAAATTGTTATAGAGAATGAATGAAGTAAATAGATACGGTCGCAGTTTTTATACCAGGGATGCACTTACTGTTGCAAGAGAGCTGATCGGTCAGTCGCTGACACGAAGGTTTCCGGACGGGACAGAAAAAACATATTTGATCACCGAGACTGAAGCATATTTGGGAGAAGAAGATCTTGCCTGTCATGCCAGTAAAGGGCGGACAAAACGCACAGAGATCATGTATCATGAGGGAGGTCATGTCTATGTATACTTAATTTATGGCATGTACTGGATGCTGAATGTGGTAACCGGTCCGGCAGATCATCCACAGGCTGTCCTGATACGGGGAATTTCAGGCTTAAACGGCCCAGGTAAGCTTACCAGGGCGCTGGGAATTACAAAAGAACTGTATGGTGAAGACCTTGTTCATTCAACTAATCTGTGGATTGGCAGACGCGAAGGACCTGTGAAAATAAAAAAAACATCGCGCGTCGGCGTAGATTATGCAGGAAAATACTGGGCTGCAAAACCCTGGCGATTTGTTTTACTACCAAAATGACTGATGATGGAAAATGCTGGCAATCTGTTGAAAATGAAAACTTCTTTTAATGGAGAAGTGGTTGAATATTCACTACTTCTTGATAATAAGGAAGTAAATATGAATGAACTCATTGGGAACCCCGTGAGTATTGAATTCGAACACCAGATCAATTGTATAAAATGCGGAAGGATCACTCCCAAAAGTTATGGACAGGGCTTTTGCTTCCCCTGTTTCCGTTCTGCACCTGAAGCTGATGAATGTGTGCTGCGTCCTGAGCGGTGTCAGGCACACCTGGGAATTTCCAGGGATATGGAATGGTCAAAATCACACTGCCTGACAGATCATTATGTTTACCTGGCTGTTTCCAGCGGACTGAAGGTAGGGGTTACCCGAGCTTCACAAGTTACCAACCCGGTGGATTGACCAGGGTGCTGTGAGGGCTGTAAAGATTGCAAAAACACCTAACCGCCATCTGGCAGGGAGAATAGAGGTAGCCCTAAAGGAATTTATGGCTGACAAAACTAACTGGCGGAACATGTTGACCAATACAATTGATGAAGGAGTTGATCTGCTCCGTGAGAAAGCCCGCATTCCTGAACTTCTGGACGAGGAGCTGGCATCTTTCCTGACGGATGATGATGAGATTCTGGAACTGTCTTATCCGGTATTAGAATATCCGGTGAAGGTCAAAAGTATGGGACTGGATAAAAATCCGTTATTAAAAGGTGTATTAAAAGGTATCAAAGGGCAGTATCTGATCTTCCAAGAAGGGAAGGTAATGAATGTACGAAATCATAGTGGTTACCGCATTACGCTCCGTTACTGAAATTAGCGTTCATTTTCCTTAAGAAGCTGGTCAATCTGATTGAATATCAGTGATTGTTCAAATCCTCTCGACGCAGCAAATCGTAATAATTTGGCCTTCAGTTTATACGGATCAGACTCTTTTAATGATTTTCTTTTACGTTTAAGCAGGTCTCTGATCATCGCTTCATATTCATTATCATCAATGGTTTCAAGGGCATCCTGAATAAAATGGTCCGGCAATTGTTTTTGACGGAGGTAATAGCCAATTTTAATTTTTCCCCACTGGTTAAGGTGAAACTTATCTTTTACAGCAAAAGTGGCAAATCGTCTCTCATCAATGAATTTTTCCTCTGTCAGCTTTTTTAATATCCGGGGTATGTCCTTTTCATTCAGCTTCCAGGATTCCAGTTTTTTCCGAATATCCGAAAGACATTTCTCCTGTCTGCTGCAAATCTGCATAGCCCTTGAGAGTGCTTCTTCCGGTGTGAGGTTGTTTGCCATAATAAAACGGGTTTATTGTCTTGCCGCCAGTATCATCCGGTTTCTGCCGTTTATATCTTTTATAATTTCAGTATATGTAAAGCCATGCCGGGTGAAAAGTGAAGCTGTTTCTTCCCCCAGCGCCTCGTTGATTTCCAGATAGATCCGCCCTTCCGGTTTAAGCCATTTTTCTGCTCCCTGTGCGATTGCCCTGTAAAACACAAGCGGATCATCGTCTGGAACAAACAAGGCGCTCTCTGGTTCATACTTCAGTACATTGGGCTGCATTCCGGCTTTTTCAGATTCCCTGACATAGGGAGGATTACTGACAATAATATCAAATTGCTGCTTAAAAGTGGGCTGACCCAGTATGTCTGTCTTAAGGAAAATAGTATTGGATGACACTCTGTTTTCCAGGGCATTTTGTCTGGCCGTATTCAGCGCATCATCCGAAATATCAATGCCCGTTATCCTGCAGTGGGGAAGTGCATGGGCAAGTGCAATAGCAATGCACCCGCTGCCCGTACCAATATCCAGTACAGTGAGGGATTTGTTCAGTGTATCTTTGATAACACGGTCTGCCAGTTCTTCTGTTTCAGGGCGGGGGATAAGCACGGCTTCATTTACAGTTATTTTAAGTCCGTAAAATTCAGTTTCACCCAAAATATATTGTAGCGGGCAATAGGTTTTTAGCTGAAAAACGATATCCTCTATTTGTAAATAGTCAGAATTGGGTATTTTTGTGTGGGGGTGGGCATGGAGAAAAGGTTTTTCATAACCAAGCACATGTTCATAAATAATCATGGCCATGCTGTTGGCCTCCTCAGGCGGATAGTACCCGCCGAGTTCATTTCGGATGAACAATAGGGTATCAGAAATGGTTCTTAGCTGCGTATTCATGGCTTAAAGATATAAAAAACATTGATGTTGGAGAATACTGAAAAGGATGAGATGTATATGAGGCGATGCCTTGAATTGGCTGAACATGGCATGGGGCAGGTAGCCCCCAATCCGATGGTTGGTTCGGTAATTGTCTGTGAGGACCGGATCATAGGCGAAGGGTACCACCGTTTGTACGGCGGTCCCCATGCTGAGGTAAATGCAATAGAGTCTGTTAAAGATAAAAATCTGCTTAAAAGGTCAACGCTGTATGTAAATCTGGAGCCTTGTGCACATCATGGTAAAACACCACCCTGTTCTGTTCTTATTCAGCAGATGGGTATTCCCAGGGTGGTGATCGGGTCAGTGGATTCGAATCCGCAGGTAGCGGGGAAAGGTATTGAGCGGCTCACTAAGGAAGGGTGCAATGTAACCACCGGAATACTGGAAAAGGAATCACGCAGATTAAACAAACGATTTTATACATTTCATGAGAAAAAAAGGCCTTATATCATTCTGAAATGGGCACAGACACTTGACGGACTAATTGATGTGATCAGAACACCGGGTAATCCTGCCCAACCAACCTGGATTACCAATGATGTATGTCGTGTGCTTGTTCATAAATGGAGATCAGAAGAAATGGCAATTCTGGCAGGCACCAACACTGTTGAAAAAGACAATCCGGAACTGACGGTGCGTCATTGGTCCGGTAATAATCCGGTACGAGTGATTATCGACAGGTCGCTGCGACTGCCATTATCCCTGAAGGTATTCAACGAAAGGGCCAATACGCTGATCTTCAATCAGGAAATCGACAAAGAGAAGAGCAATATCCGGTACAGGAAAATAAACTTTGCAAATAATGTACCGGCTCAAATTCTCGAAGAGCTTTACAAACAGGAGGTAAATTCTCTGATAATAGAAGGAGGACGAAATTTGATTCAGTCTTTTATTAATGAAAATTTATGGGATGAAGCACGTGTTTTTATTGGTCAGAAGCTATTTGTAAAGGGAGTACCATCTCCGGAGCTTCCCGGCCTGCCGGTTGAAAATACCCTCGTGGGCAACAGTACACTTCTGTATTACAAAAACCAGCATTAATATTTTAATAATGGCTTACCAACTGTTTTAAGATTATATACGTTACAGGAATCTCTTGTTTTAAACAACAGATCTGCAGGTAAAAGTCTGTCAGAGGATTTGGATTTTATCTGTTAATGTAATTTGTGATGTTTACAATAAAACTTTTTAACTTTTTCATCATTCACTTTATCACAAATATCTATAAATCCATAGATATTTTGTATAAAGTTTTATTTTTGTCTAAGTAAATCATAAAATAGTTTGATTACAGAAATGCTGGATAAATTAATTGTATGCTTAAATCCATGAAAGACTCATTAACAGGCGCTATTTTTTACATCTAATCACGAATTTGAATAAACTGATAAATTCTGTCGCCATTTAAAACTGACAAATAAGACCTAAAACCTGCCCCATTATGAAAAGAAAAATTATTTGTTCACTGGTATTTTCGGTTTTACTGATGCTTCCTCTGGCGGGATATGGTCAGAAAGCCAAAGATTTCTACAAAGCTGCCGGTGAATTTATGTCTACCGGTAATTATACTGATGCCATTGACCAGTATACCCGCGCCATTGGAATTGATCCTGAATATGCTGATGCCTACGTTGACCGTGGTTATGCCTATGAAAAATCGGGTGATCTTACTGCTGCAGTTGAAGATTTTAATCGTGCGGCGGTATTTATGCCTGATAATACTGATGTTTTCTATGATGCCGGCAGGGTATATTTTGAAATGAGCAAATATGAGGATGCCCTGACTTCACTTAACAAAGCCCTCGAGCTGAAAAAAAGTAATCTTGCTGCGTTGCAGGTGAAAATCAAAGCGCTTATTGATCTTGAAAAGTATGAGGAGGCATTGGCAGCCGCTGAACAGGCGCTTATACTGAAATCCAATGAGGTAAATTATTACTACCACGGACTGGTCAATGAATTGCTGAACAAAAATAATATTGCCCAATATGATTATGAAAAGTCAATATCAAAGGACAAGCAATATCTGAAAGCATATGTTGCCCTGATTAATCTGTATGTAAAGATGAACAATACAGATGATGCCATGGACGTGAGTAAAAAGCTTTTTAAGCGGGACGACAAATATGCAGATGGTTATGTGGCACGGAGTCATATTTATCAAAAACTGCTGGATTATCCCAATGCCATCAATGACATGTCCAGGGCAATACTGATTGAACCCGGCAATGCCAGCCTCTATTTATTACGCGGTACGTACTATCAGGAGTTTGCCCAACATCAGAATGCCATTAATGATTTCAACAAAGCTCTGTTGCTGGACAATAAAAACGCAATGGCTTATTACAAACGTGCCTATTCATATGAGCAGGTTGCCAATTACAAAGCTGCAGTAAAGGATTACCAGTCGCTGGTAAGCATGTCAGATTATGACATCAAAGCAAAAAAATTACTGGATAAAGCCAAACAGAGGATGTTTGAACTAAGCAGAGAAACCGATAAACCCGTACTGAAACTGGAAAGTCCTGCTCCGTCAGGAGGACTTGCTATTGAAGTGCCGCTGGATAAGAAGATTTTTTCTGTTAAGGGTAAGATCAATGACGAAAGTGAACTGGCTTATCTTAAGGTAAATGGTAACAGTGTACCTTTCGTTAAAACCAATGATGGTTATGATTTTATGGCTGAAGTTACTCCTGATCAAAATGATGAGTTTACAATCGGCGTGGCTGATGTCTATGACAATATTACTTCCCGTACATACAGTATCAGGCGTACAGAAGTTGATCCGCCACAGATCGCTGTGCTGGCTCCCTATGCTTCAGACAACGGATTGATCTACCTGGACAGTGACAGCCCGACGCTTTACGTAGAAGGGAAGGTATCTGACATGAGCCAGATAAAATCCATCATGATTGACGGGGTTGCAGCGAGTTATAAAGTGGATGATCCTAACCCGGGGTTTTCAGCGTATATTCCGATCACAAACAAAAATGCTTTCACTGTGAAAGCAACTGATGCATACGGGAACCAATCTGAAAAAACCTTCAAACTAAGCAGGGAAGGAATACAAATGGTTGAAGGCAACCCCATGGGTAAAACATGGGTGGTTTTTATAAGCAATTCAAGCTATGAAAGTTTTGCCAGTATCGAAGGTCCACCCAAGGATGTAACACTTATGAAGGCTGCCCTGGCCCGTTATAAGGTCAATAATATTATTTATAAAAATGACATGGACAAAAAAGAGATGGAGCGTTTCTTCTCCATCGAATTAAGGGACCTGGTAAGAAGCAATCATGTGAATTCCCTGTTGGTCTGGTATGCAGGGCATGGCAAGTTTATCAATGAAACGGGTTACTGGATTCCTGTTGATGCTACCCGGGATGATGAATTTTCCTATTTCAACATTAATTCTCTGAAAGCTGCACTGCAGGGTTATTCCGAAACCGTCACCCATACACTGGTAGTAACCGATGCATGCGAGTCTGGTCCTACTTTTTACCAGGCCATGCGTGCACAGCGAAAAGAGAGAAGCTGTAACGACTGGCAGGCAACCCGGTTCAAATCAAGCCAGGTATTTTCATCAGCCGGATATGAGCTGGCAGTAGATAATTCACAATTTACACGTACCTTTGCCAATGCACTTGTCAATAACCCAAATGCTTGTATCCCAATTGAAAGTATTGTTGACAAAGTTACAGTGGCTGTAGAGAAAAACAGTCAGCAACAACCTAAGTTCGGTAAAATTGCAGGTTTAGTCGATGAAGATGGTACCTTTTTCTTCATAACCAAAGAATGATGATCACAGGATGACCAAAATACTGATTTTAAATAACCAGAAAAAAATTATTCGTTTTGTTAAACGGATAATTTTTTTTTGGTTAGCATCAGTTCTGTTCATCCCGCTAAAAGCGCAAACATATTTTTTTGATAATTATAGTGTAGCTGAAGGAATTGCCCAGTCGAAGATCTATACATTGCTCCAGGATACTGAACGTTATATATGGATGGGTACCATGAACGGCCTTACACGATTCGATGGAGTAAAATTCACCAATTACACCATGCAGGACGGCCTTTCGGGTGGGGCTGTCAGAGCCTTGTACCAGGGTCGTTCGGGAAATATCTGGATCGGTCATGCAGGGGGCGGAATAACCCGCTACGATGGGCATAAGTTTGAAAAATTTGCCCTTTCTTCTATTTTTTTTCACAGTGACATTACTTCTTTTGTTGAAGATTCAACAGGCAGGTTATGGATTACCAGCGCTTCATCGGGAGCGGTAGTATTGCAGAATCCTGATGCTCCGGTTCAGGCTGTCCGATACGAGCAGTATAAAGGAAAGCGGCTGAGTGACCGGATATTTGGGAGCCTTTACTCCCGGGAGCATAAACTTTACTTTATCACTGATGTAGGAATCAAAGAGTTTGATTCTGATAATAATAGTTTCAGGAATTATAATCCTGACGGACTGACCCATTATTTTGCCAAAACCAGTATGTTTGAAGACAGCAGGGGAAACAAGTGGTTCGGCACTTATCACGGAGGATTGTATAAATATGATGCAGCCCGCGATACATTTATTATTTATGATACACGTGATGGTCTTTCTTCCAATTGGATCAGCACAATTACTGAAGACCACAACGGTACAATCTGGGCAGGTACCTGGGGTGGAGGCATCACCTGTTTCAACCCCGATGGCAGCATGCAGGTTTACAATACCGGTAACGGGTTACAGGATGATAAAATATGGTGCATGGAGGAAGACCGGGAGGGGAATATGCTGATTGGTACCAATGAGCATGGATTATCAATATACAAAGGGGAGCGATTTGTTTCCTATGGATTTGGGAACTCTGCAGAAAACAGAAATATTCATGCTGTTATTCAGGATGATGCCGGAAGGTTTTGGTTTGGAAGTAATGACGGAGTATCGGTTGTTACTTTCAACGGAGATAATCCGGAACGAACAATTCAGTATAATCAGCAAAACAAAAATATAGGTAACCAGGTACGGTTTATTCGTAAAGACAAAAATGGTAATCTATGGCTGGGTACTGACGGGGATGGTATCTTTATGTACAACAATAATCAGGACAGGTTTATTTATAAATTCTCATTAAACAGGCTGTTGTACAGGGACAATATTGTAACCGCAATGGTTATTGATGACCACGATCATTTATGGGCCGGTACCAATGAAGGACTGGTTTATTATGAGATTAAACAGGAAAAGGGACAGCGGCTTACACAGATTCACGGACTGGCAGGATCCGCAATCTCTTCACTGCTTGTTGATCATGAAGGAATAATTTGGGTGGGTTCTGAAGGTAAAGGGCTAACTTCAATTCATGATACAATTTTTACCCGATACAATCCGGGTGCTGTGCAAACACCCGTTACCCTGGCTGAAGACAAACAGCACAACATCCTGATTGGCACAAACAGTCAGGGACTGCTTGTTTTTAACCGTGATTCGGTAATAAAGACTTATACAACTGATGACGGATTGCTGTCAAACCTGATTTCAACTATTACGGTTGACAAGGATAATAATTATTATATAGGAACCAATAAGGGACTTAACAAGATTATAACAGGTGAAGACAGGATCATCAGCTATACAGAGCATTCTGGATATACCGGCATTGAAACAAAAGCAAATGCATCTTTCATGGACTCAAGCGGGGAATTATGGCTGGGAACTGTATCCGGTGTTACCAGGTATAATCCTATGGCCGGGGAGAAAAGTGATCAGCCGCCTTACCTGAGGATCATTGACATGAGTGTTAACCTGGAAGATCATGAGATGCCGGCAGGTCTTGTTCTTTCGTACAAAGAAAATCGTATCATGTTCGAATACATAGCGGTGGATTATAACAATCCGGAAGCTATCCGTTATCAGGTTATGCTTGAAGGCGCTGATGATCACTGGCAACCGGTGACAACCCAGCGAACGGCTTCATATGCGTCTCTCTCTCCGGGGAAGTATACCTTCAGGGTAAAGGCTGAAAATTACCTTGGAATTTGGAGTAAAAAACCTGCAACTTTTACTTTCCGGATCAAACCGCCTTATTACCAGGCCTGGTGGTTTATTTTGCTCTGCATTATAGCAGGCAGCGCAACACTTTTTATATACATTAAATTAAGAGAACGAAACTTAGTTAAGGAAAAACGGGTTCTTGAAGAAAAGGTCAGAGAGCGGACACAGGAGGTTGTGCAGAAGAATGATGAACTGGCCATGAAAAACAAAGACATCACTGCCAGCATCCGGTATGCCAAGCGGATACAGGTAGCTTTGTTACCCCCTGAGATACCCCGGAAGGATATGTTTGTATTGTTTAAACCGAAGGACATAGTAAGCGGAGATTTTTACTGGGTACTCGAAGATGAAACAAGAGAATATATTGCAGCAGTGGATTGTACCGGACATGGAGTTCCGGGTGCATTTATGTCAATTATCGGATATAATTCACTGAACAAGATTGTTCGTGAATACGGAATTACCAAACCTTCTGAAATTCTTAATTACCTGAACGGTGAAGTGAGCAAGGCACTGCATCATAAATCGGACGGTACTGTTGTGAATGACGGTATGGATATTGCCCTGGTGTGTTACCATAAAGATCGTCATCTGCTGGAATTTGCCGGTGCATTTAACCCCGTATATATTATACATGATGGCGAGCTGACTGAAATCAGGGGGAATCGTTTTTCAATTGGTCGCTCAGTAGTTGAAAATAATTTCTTCAATAACCATGAAGTAACTGTTAAACCGGGAGATATCATTTATCTGTTCTCAGATGGGTATGTTGATCAGTTTGGCGGACCGGATGGTAAAAAATTTAAGCCAAGGACTTTTAAAGAGCTGCTTACTTCTATTCATCTTAAACCGCTGGAAGACCAGCAAAATATATTGAATGATACAATAGAGGAATGGATGGGAAGTGAATATGATCAGATAGATGATATTCTGGTAATGGGCAGAAGGTTTTCCGGATAAGAGAAAGAGGAATTAAAAAAGACAGGCATAAAAAAAAGAGCGGTATTACTTGAACCGCTCTTTTTTGTCTCTTGAATTCTTTCCTGTTTTACATCAGCGA
This sequence comes from uncultured Bacteroidales bacterium, assembly GCA_963783315.1. Lineage (GTDB taxonomy): Bacteria > Bacteroidota > Bacteroidia > Bacteroidales > DASQZP01 > DASQZP01. Next base: position 47,520 of record CAWAMZ010000028.1, on the reverse strand, counting down.
CATGGCTACTGTAACACCGGACATTACGATAGCCACCATACTCATCAGTTTGATAAGGATATTGAGGCTGGGGCCGGAAGTATCTTTAAACGGATCACCAACAGTATCGCCAATAATTGCTGCTTTATGGGCATCAGAACCTTTTCCGCCAAGGTGTCCTGCTTCGATGTATTTTTTTGCATTATCCCACGCGCCACCTGAGTTGGCCATAAAGATAGCCAGTACAAAGCCGGCACTTAATCCGCCGATAAGCAAACCAATGGTACCGGAAACACCAAAAATAAGACCGGTGACGATTGGAGCAGCAATGGCGAGCAGGGAAGGCAGGATCATTTCGATCTGTGCACCTTTAGTTGCAATAGCTACACATTTGGCATATTCAGGTTCAGTCTCGCCTTCCATAATACCTTTCAGTTCTCTGAACTGACGGCGTACTTCATCAACCATTTTACCTGCTGCACGTCCAACTGCATTCATGGTAAGACCTGAGAACATAAATGCCATCATGGCTCCAATAAAGACGCCAACCAATACTTTCGGGTTCATCAGATGGACTTCAAAATGCTGCATATATCCCTGGAGATTAATATGGTCAATTTGTTCGGGAGAAGTAATGGTGTATTTGTCAGGGAAGATGTATTGTGTCCATCCACCTTCCACAAACAAACGCTTGATACCGATCTTGATCTCTTCAACGTAAGAAGCAAGGAGGGCGAGGGCTGTCAGAGCTGCAGAACCAATGGCAAAACCTTTACCGGTTGCAGCTGTTGTATTACCCAACGAATCGAGTGCATCGGTCCTTTTTCTTACTTCAGGTCCAAGCTCACTCATTTCAGCATTACCGCCGGCATTGTCAGCAATTGGGCCGTAGGCATCGGTTGCCAGTGTAATGCCAAGAGTAGAAAGCATTCCAACAGCTGCAATCCCGATACCATAAAGTCCGTCAGACATATTGGTAGGGTCAAATCCGGCTGCAAACAAAAAAGCGAGAATAATACCGAGTGAAATTGAAAGTACAGGAATAACAGTAGAAGTCATTCCCACACCTATTCCTGAAATAATTACCGTTGCAGGTCCGGTGTGCGCACTTTCAGCGATTTTACGTGTTGGAGAATACTCTTCTGAGGTAAAATATTCGGTGGCTTTACCAATAATAATACCAACGATAAGCCCGACTACAATTGCACCGAAGATACCTGGATTGTAGATTTTCATACCCCATAACATCACCGGGTTGCTGATCTGCAGTACCTGAAGAATAATGAAGGAGAAGATAACAATCAGAATTGAACTGGTGTTAATACCACGTGAGAGTGAAGTCAGCAGGTTTTTCTGGGTGGCTCCCTCTTTGGTTTTCACCATAAAGATCCCAAAGATAGAAAGCAAAATACCCACTGCAGCGATAAGCATAGGTGCCAGTACCGCTTTCAGCTGAGTATCGGCATTGCTTAAGTATGCAGCAGAACCCAGGGCAGCAGTTGCCAGAATTGATCCGGCATACGACTCATAAAGGTCGGCACCCATACCAGCAACATCACCTACATTGTCGCCTACGTTATCAGCAATGGTAGCAGGGTTTCGTGGATCATCTTCAGGAATGTTTGATTCAATTTTTCCTACCAGGTCAGCGCCAACATCAGCGGCTTTGGTGAAGATACCTCCACCAACCCTGGCGAAGAGTGCCTGGGTAGATGCACCCATTCCGAAAGTAAGCATGGTGGTTGTGATCACCATCATCTTTTCAGTCTGGCTGATACTTTCCACAAAGTAATTCAATACAATAAACCAGAGGGAGATGTCGAGCAGCGCTAATCCTACTACCACCAACCCCATTACAGCCCCACTCCTGAAAGAAACACGCAGACCATGATTAAGGGAAGTCCTCGCAGCATTAGCAGTACGTGCTGATGCAAAGGTGGCAGTTTTCATTCCAAAAAAACCGGCCAGTCCTGAGAAAAAACCGCCTGTGAGGAAGGCAAAAGGAACCCACCGGTTCTGCAGGTTGAAACCGTATGCAAGCAAAACAAACAACAGGGTAAGGACAATAAAAAAGATTGTTACAATCTTGTATTGTTGTTTAAGATACGCCATCGCCCCCCGCCTGACATGTGAGGCAATTTTCTTCATCTGATCTGTCCCTTCGCTTTCTTTCATCATCTGTTGGAAGAAATACCATGCAAACGACAAGGCAAGTACAGATGCAAAGGGCACAAACCAAAATAAATTGTTACTAATAATCATATTAACTCCTTTCTTTTGTTTTAGTAAATAGTCTTAATTATTCGGTATCAAAAAAAAATTACATTTTAAACAAGAGCCTACTTCAGGTTTAATTTCAAAAAGCGTAAATATAATGAAAAATGGAGTTTCTGATAAGGGAGGGATCTAATTAAGACTCTTTTTAGATAACTATAGTAAAAGATGTATACATCAGAAACACAGTGTATTAATATATGTATATATATTGAGCGTTTTCATTTGTGTCTCCTGGCAGAATTTTCAGGGAGGGAAAGATTGTAAAGAGTTATTAATCATTTACAAAACCAACATAGCCCGGATATTCGTAAGGTCACAAGGCTGCGAAAAAATTTTTATCCGGCCCATCCTTCCCTGTCCAGGCTGCGGTACTGGATGGCTTCAGCCAGGTGGTAAGGCTGTATTTGTTCACTCTCTTCAAGGTCTGCTATGGTTCGTGACACCTTCAGAATCCGGTCATAAGCGCGTGCAGAAAGGCCCAGTCTTTCCATCGCATTTTTCAGTATCTGCTGCCCGACTTTGTCTGGTACACAGTATTTTCTCAGCTGTTTGGTTGACATCTGGGCATTATTGTGCATTCCGCTGATCTTAGCATATCGTTCTTCCTGGATCTCCCTGGCTTTTTGCACCCTTTTTCTAATGGTTTTACTGTCCTCTGTTTGTCGTATCTCTGAAAGTTTGTCAAAGGGGACCGGTATCACTTCGATATGGATATCAATCCGGTCGAGCAGCGGTCCTGAGATTCTGTTCAGGTATTTTTGTACCACACCCGGGGTACATACACATTCCTTGTCGGGATGGTTGTAAAAACCGCAGGGACAGGGGTTCATTGAAGCCACAAGCTGAAAATTAGCAGGGTATTCAACCGTGAATCGTGCGCGAGAAATGCTGATCAACCGGTCTTCCAGTGGCTGACGCATGACTTCCAGCACTGTTCGCTTAAATTCAGGGAGTTCATCCAGAAACAGCACACCATTATGTGCAAGTGATATTTCACCTGGCTGAGGGAAGGTTCCTCCGCCGACCAGGGCGACGTCAGAAATCGTGTGATGAGGCGAACGGAAAGGCCTGTGGGTCATGAGGGAAGTGTTTTTTCCTATCCTTCCGGCTACACTGTGTATTTTTGTTGTTTCGAGTGCTTCCTGCAGGGTCAGCGTCGGGATTATTGAGGGAATTCGTTTGGCCAGCATCGTCTTTCCTGCTCCCGGAGCACCTATCAGCAGGATGTTATGATTACCTGCTGCCGCAATTTCGAGGGCTCGTTTCACATTTTCCTGGCCTTTGACATCCGAAAAATCGAGTTCGTAATTGTTTACCTGTTCAAAAAACTCTTTCCTGATATCAACCTTTACCGGGTTTGATGTACTGCGGCCATCAAAAAAGTCAATAACCTCCCGGATATTTTGCATTCCATATACTTCAAGATCGTCTACAACTGCTGCTTCTCGAGCATTTTCCAACGGGAGGATAATGCCTTTAAAATTTTCTTTACGGGCTTTGATAGCAATTGGTAATACCCCCTTTATCGGATGCAGCTCACCATCCAGGGATAGTTCACCCATAATGATATAATCTCTGAGTCTGTCCCGTTGAATTTGTTCAGATGCAGCCAGGATGCCAATGGCCAGCGGGAGGTCGTAGGCTGAACCCTCTTTCCGGATATCTGCCGGAGCCATATTGATCACGATCTTTTTTCCCGGTATCTTATATCCATTGGTCCTGAGTGCGGAGTCAATCCGTTGTTGACTCTCCTTAACGGCGTTATCAGGTAATCCTACGAGAAAAAATTTAATCCCCTGGGAAACATTTACTTCAATAGTCACAGTTGTGGCATCTATGCCATGTACTGCAGATGCATAGGTCTTAATCAGCATGATGTAAAAATGTTTTTCCGGCATTCCTGTACCGGAATATTAGGGGGCACTCAGGAATAATTCCTGAAGGATAAATATACTAAAAAACAGACAAAAACCAATTATTGCGATCGAAGCAATAAAACGAAAGGAGTTATTTTCAGACTTAAATATAGTTAAGCCACTTTTTCTTCAATAAATTCAATAAGACTATGAATAATTTTAATATGGATTTCCTGTATCCGGTCGGAATAACCTGAATGCGGCACCCTGATCTCGACATCGGCCAGTTTTGACAGCTCTCCTCCGGTTTTTCCGGTAAGCGCAACAATCTTCATCCCTTTTTTACGGGCTGCCAGGCAGGCATTCACTACGTTGGGGGAGTTTCCGCTCGTACTGATTGCCAGCAGAATATCTCCTGTATTTCCCAGTCCTTCAACAAAACGGGAAAAAATGTGATCAAAACCATAGTCGTTAGCTGCACAGGTGAGGTGGGTCGGATCTGATATAGAAATAGCAGGCAGAGCCGGACGGTCGTCACGAAACCTTCCTGACAACTCTTCGGCAAAGTGCATGGCATCACTCATCGATCCGCCATTCCCGCATGATATGATCTTATTGTTTTGTTGTATCGCATTCACCATCAGAAGCCCGGCTTTCTCAATCAGCGTAAAATTATTACTGTTTTGTACAAATGTTTCAAGCAATTGACTGGCTTCAAGGAAACTCTTCTTAATAGAATCCTGCATAATAATGGAATTTATCACCTAAAAGGTAAAGAAATATTTTGATGCGAAAGTATTTGAATTTTTTGATTTATCCAGCAGGAAAGAAGATTTTAAGACAAAAAAATAACGGGTTGCCGGGGTTGATAGAACGTGTTAAGGGGAGCGGGATTACAAGGAGTGTAAGGATTTTCCCGCTATTGATTGGGACATTTTGGGAGATGTGCGGCAACCCGTTAAATTTTAAATATTTTCCAATTATATAAGAACGCTTACTTCTAAAGGCTTTTTTTGTATAACAATTTTATTTCTTCAGCAAACAGATAAAAATTTTATTGTTCAAAATTAAATTTTACTGATGTTTTATTACCCTTTGTCTGTTTGTCTTTCTATCTAAACAATTCTTATTTGTAATTGTTTAAAATAATCAGATAATTATTCTTCAATGTTACAAAGATTTTTTCAGAAACAATAATTATCTCTGATAAAAGTGGAATTAAATTAAGTTAAAATAAGTTAAAAAGCAAATTCAGAGCTCTTTATATTAAATATTTTTTTGGTATTCCACAACAAAGGCTAAAGGAATAACCTTTTCATTAAATAATTATTTTTATTAGTCTGCGAAATTCCGCGGGCAATTCCATCGACTTTAAAGGGTCCTTCTCAGGGTGCTGCAATCACTTCATCGCTTGTTTATCATCTGCATAATATCTACCCAAAATTTCAATAATGTCTTTTTTTAGTTTCAGAGGTTCTATGGAACCTTTGTAATAGTTTAGAATTTTCCCTTCCGGTGATACAAGCAAAGAATAGGGGATGGCTCCCTGCCAGTTTTTATCAACGGCTTCAACAAGCGCATATTTATTGTCGCTGTTGAACAGGTAATTTGTTCATCAGGCTTCATGCTTCTGAAGAAACTGGAGCACTTTGTCCTGCCGGGATGGGAGATCTGCACGTATTGTCACCAATTCAAAATCGCGGTTACGAAGCTATCTTTTTAAATATACTTCAAATTTTTCAAACATGAAAAAATTCGTTCCCATGATCGTTCGATGTCATGATCAAGTCCAACTGAAAATCTTACCAAACCTTCCGAAAGGCCCATTTTTTGCTGTACTTCCTGTGGTATTTCAGAAGAGGTGCTTTTGCCTGAATTACTAAAAAGTGTCCGGAAATACCCCAGGCTAACAGCGAGGTAACCAATATTGGCTTCCTGCATTGCCTGCATAAATTCTGAAGCCCTTTCCGCTGTTTCAAGGTCAATTGCCAGCATGCCTCCAAATCCGAAATCCGGGTTCATGATCTCTTTCATAAGCTGGTGATGGGGATGAGTTTCCAAACCGGGATAAACAAGCCGAATTTTAGTTTCTTTGAATTTACGGGCGAGGAACATTGCATTTTTACTGTGCTGTTGCATGCGAATGTGCAGCGTGTTTAAGTTTTTCAGTATTGAAGAAGACCGCAGCGGATCAAGAACCGGACCTAACAGCATAGCAGTGCCTGAATTAACATCACTCAAAGCATTAATGAATTCATTGGTGCCGCAAATGGCGCCGGCCACACAATCGTTTTTGCCATTGATAAATTTTGTCATGCTGTATACGACAACATGAGCACCCAATTGGGCAGGGGAGATGATCATTGGACTAAAAGTATTGTCTACAATCAGTTTAATCCCATGCTCATTGGCAATATTTGCAAGCTTCGGAATATCTGAGACTGCCAGTAACGGGTTGGATAGTGATTCGGTATAGATTATACGTGTTTCAGGGCGTATGGCCTTTCTGATAGAATCGAGATCATTTATATCCACAAAAGTGACATCAATGTTGAATTTTGGGAGATAATTTTTCAGAAAGGCAAAGGTGCCACCATAAGTGGTTACACTGGTAATAATATGATCACCGCTGTTACACAGTTGCAGGATGGCACTGGTAATGGCTGCCATGCCGGAACCGGTCACCCAGGCCGACTCTGTTCCTTCCATGCTTGCCAGAGCGTCAGCCAGGTATTTGTTACTGGGGTTCCAGTGCCGGGAATAGAGAAAGCAACCTTCAGTTTCACCATCAAAGGTGTTGGTCATGGTTTTGGCCGTCAGGAATGTGAAAGTTGATGAATCAGTAATCGATGGGTTAACTCCTCCGAACTCACCAAATTGCTTGAGATCGTGCAGGTTATTGGCAGGATTGAATTTCATTGCGTTATTTTTTTAATTGGGTCAATAATAATTATTTGGTTTCGTACTCTCAATTATTTCATGGAGTTATAAAACAGGTTTTTTCATTATGTAAAAGAAGCCATTCATGTAGGAAGCTTCTCGTGTAGTAATTATTATCTTTGAATAGCAAAAAAACATATACTATGGCTGAAGAATTCATTTCTGTACCCGAATTTGAGGATATCAAACAAGCCCATGAGCGGATTAAACGGTTTATCCACCGCACACCGGTAATGACATCACGACTTATAAATGAAATAACCGGGGGGTCGTTATTTTTTAAATGTGAAAATTTGCAGAAAGCAGGTGCTTTCAAATTCCGGGGTGCTACCAATGCTGTTATAGCCCTGCCGGACGAACAGGCAGCGAGAGGTGTAGCAACACATTCTTCCGGGAATCATGCTGCGGCCCTTGCCCTGGCTGCCCGAGCCAGGGGTATAAAAGCCTGCATTGTGATGCCTGAAAATGCGCCCGAAGTAAAAAAGAAAGCCGTGAGAGAATACGGTGCAGAAATTACATTTTGTGAACCCACACTGGCAGCCCGCGAGCAGACACTTGAAAAAGTAGTAGCCAAAACCGGAGCCGCTTTTATTCATCCATATAACAATTTTAATGTAGTTTGCGGCCAGGGAACGGCAGCACTCGAACTGATTGAAGATATGGGCATCCCCGATATTATGCTCGCACCCATAGGAGGTGGAGGGTTAATGAGTGGCACAGCAATCACTACCAGGGCACTGGCCCCCGATTGCAGTATTTATGGAACTGAACCTGCCGGGGCAGATGATGCATACCGTTCTTTCCGGGCAGGTTATATCATTCCTTCTGAAAAACCAACAACAATTGCTGACGGATTGCTGACATCTCTCAGCACCCTTACATTTAGCGTGATCAAAAATAATCTGAATGATATTGTGACAGTGACTGAGGCGGAAATTGTTGATGCAATGAGACTTATCTGGGAACGGATGAAAATTATCGTGGAACCTTCATCTGCAGTACCGCTTGCTGCTGTAATTTCAAATAAAATTGATGTGAAAGGGAAAAAAGCAGGAATTATATTATCCGGGGGTAATGTTGAACTGAACCGGTTACCCTTCTGAAAAACCGGCTATTCTCCAGCAGTGTCTTTTTTATTTGGCTCATCAGTAATAGAAAATGTACACATAATAGGGTAATGATCAGATAGGGAGACTTTTATCTTTTGGTAACCGGTTGAGGTGAGTTTATTGTTATAGAGAATATAGTCAATCCGGTAGGCCGGAAACCTGCCTCGGTATGTTTTACCGGTACCATTACTGCCCGATTCCCGGAAGGCATCCTTACGCCCTCTTTTGAGTGTTTGATAAGTATAGGATACGGGGGTATCATTAAAATCACCACATATAATATATGGATAAGGACTTTTTTGAGCATGCTCCGATACAATTTCAGCCTGTTCACTTCTCATTATGAAATGCATTCTTTAACCTTGAGATGAAATGTCCCTGATCTCTTCCATCTGTTTTTCATCGTACCGCAATCTCAAACTGTCGATAAAGGCATAGTTATTCTGCACAAAACGGTTCGATTGTAAATGAGTATTGTATATCCTCACTGTGTCGGTACCAATTACAATATCAGTAAAAATGCAGATATTAAAAGTATTATTGAAAAGAATTGTTCCTTTGGCTACTATGGGGTATTTACTGAAAGTAGCGATACCGTAGCTTGCTTTTTTACCCTTGCTGTTGTATTTAATATGGGAATAGGGGAGAGCTTTATAATTTTCAAAAAGCTGCCTTGTGTTCAGGCTCCCTTCATTTTCAGTATAAAACTCCTGGATGCACAGCACTTCAGGGTTATAAGACTTCAGCAAATCAATTATTTTTGTAGGAATATCGGGTTTGTTGATCCAGTCATACACATTAAAAAGCCTGACGTTGAACGACATCAGATCAAATTCAGGTTTGTGGTTACCTCTGGCTGTTACCTGATTAGAAGACCCTTCATGCAAAAGAGGTAACCGAATATAGGCGTTAAAGTGATTCCAGCCAATCAGGATCGCTGCCAGCGAAATTAGGAAATATCTCTTTTTCCGCCAGATCCAGAAAATTGTAAAAATGAGGTTAATAACCAGCAGGAAAGGATAAGCCAGGCCAAAAAAAGCAAGTATCCATATTGTTTTCGGACTCACTGCTACTGATGTATATGCCAGCAGCAACAAAATGACGAAAACAATATTAAAATAAAGTATCGTTTTGTTAACAAACTTTCTCAAGACCTTCCCAAAATTAGATCAACTTAATAAACCCTTAACTCAAAAAAAACCTTAATATTCTGCGATCAATGAAAATACTGTCTTTCTTTCCGGAAAATTAATACTTACTTATTGTCCATCCTGAATAAGAAGTCTTTTTCTTTTTTAGTCAGACTTTCATAACCCGATTTTGCAATTTTATCCAGAATACGATCCATTTCTATTTGCAGATCATGTTTCTGTTTGTTGTAATCAATATCCGATGGTGGGGTTTTATGTTCAACATTATTTTTATAGGATACCTTCAGTTTTTTACGCGGTTTGAATACAGTAACCAGGCCGTCAATGGTTTTGTTAAAACCTTTCGAAATATCCTTTCCCTGTTTGTAGCGGGATATATATAAATATCCGAAAGCAGCTCCGCCCAGATGCGCTATGTGTCCCCCCGCATTGGTTCCGGCAATACTGATAATGTCGAGACCAATAGTCACCAATGCTATATATTTAAGTTTAACCGGCCCGAGAAACATCAGGTAAATTTCGTAATTGGGGACATAAACCGAGATGGCCACAACGATAGCCAGGACAGCTGCCGAAGCGCCCAGTGCATAAGAGACATGCAAAACCTGCTGAAATGCAGGAAAAACATTGAATGCTATTATGTATAGTGCGGCACCCGCCAATCCGCCCAGGATGTAAGTACTTAGCAATTGTTTTTCATTCAGATATAGAAGGAATATCCGTCCAAACCAATACAACCATAACAGATTAAAAAGAATATGCAAAAATCCTTCATGCAGAAACATATAAGTGATCAACGTCCACGGGCGGGTAAGCAGGGTTGAAAAATCAGCCGGTACGGCCAGCCAGTGAATCATCTGCACTTCCTTTCCGGGTAAATTGAAAAGATAAAAAATGATCAATGCGAGGTTAACCAGGATAAATACTGCCAGGTTGATATAAATCAATCTGGCAAGCATGGTGCCTGTTTTAAAGGAATGTTTTATTTCGTCTATAATACTCATGGTTTATCTTTCTTACTTACTTCAGTTATCATCATAACAGCCTCAATAGAAATTTGTTCTGTCAGTTTTCCATAGTTTGATCATAATAAAACCAAAGAGCATGCCCCCAATATGGGCAAAATGGGCAATGTTACTGCCGGGCTGTGAAATACCCAGATAAAGTTCCAGCACACCATAAATGATGACGAAGTATTTTGCTTTGATGGGAATAGGCGGGAACAACAGCATCAGTCTGGTATTTGGGAAAAGCATACCAAAAGCGAGCAATACACCAAAAACAGCGCCGGAAGCACCGATTGTCGGAATGTTCATCCTCATAGTGATCAGCTGATTGGCGAAGGTCTGGGCTTGCTGGGCCAGTGCAGTGGAAGAAGGATTGGCATACCAGGCATCAAGCAGCTTGCTGTATATCTGATTATAATATTCAGGGAAAAATTTCTTTACAAATTCAGCAAAACCGTCAGGAGTGGGCGTGTTCATGAGGGCTGTTGCTACATTTTGCATATGAGAGATTTCAAGGTAATTCACAAATGTATGCAAAGCAGCAGCTCCCAGACCCGTGATCATGTAATAGATAAAAAACCTTTTGCTTCCCCATACACTTTCCAGCACACGACCAAACATCCACAAGGCAAACATATTGAAAAATAAATGCATGAGACCTCCATGCATAAACATGTGGGTAACAAACTGGTATGGCCTGAAGTATTCCGATTTGAAATAAAAAAGCCCCAGTTTTTCAGTTAGGTCAAAATTGTAAGTGCTTTTCAGAACATAGGTAGCCAGAAGCATCAATACATTGATGATCAGCAGGTTTTTTACGACAGGGGGCGTCCCCCGCATAGGATTATAACGATATCCGTCCATAATTCATTTATGATTTTTCCGGCAGGAGCTTTAAAAGATCCACTATTCCCTACCCGTCACCGGGTCTTTAAACCGGTATTAAAATTTTCTTTCAATATCATCAAGCTGAAGAATAGTGAGAATAGGTTTTCCATTGGCCGAATAGTTGGGATTTTCACAGGCAAACAACTTATCCACAATCTCACGCATTTCTTCTTTCGTTAAATTCATTCCGTATTTTATTGCAGAAGCCCTGGACAATGACCGTGCCACTCTTTCTCTGGCAGACTTGCCAGGCGCCGTCTGGCTGTTCTTATATTCCTCCAGAAGTGTCTCAATCACTTCAACTGCGTTGGTTTTCCTGAGATCAGCCGGGAGCCCGTGGATCACAACAGTGTTTATGCCAAAATTTCTGATATCAAATCCCAGCCTGACAAGATCATCACTAATTTCGAGCAGCAACATGTAATCAGCAGGATCCAGATCGATGGTCTGGGGATATAAATTTTGCTGGGCAATACCTGCATGTTCCTCCAGTGTTTTCATATATTTTTCATACAAAATCCGTTCATGTGCTCTCTTCTGGTCAATGACCATCAGCCCTGATTTAACCGGCGTGAGAATATACCGGTTTTTCAGCTGGATAAAATTCAATGATTGATTAGCACTGTCAAGATCCATTGAGGACTGGGAAGACTGTTCGTCCCCGCTGAGATTGTTATCCTCCGGAGAAATATCAGGGATGGATTCTTTTTCAAATCCCTGGTATAGTTTTTCCCAGTTTAAAAAGTTTGATTTGTTCAGGTTTGAACTTGCTCTGTCAGACTGACCTTTTTTTTCATCCCTGAAGGGATTAAACTCAGGATTGACATGAACACCGGGTTGTTTAAAACTGGTTTCTCTACTAAGTGCCGGAATCTCAATGGCATTTTCGCGGTTAAAATCAAGCGACGGAGTAACATTGAACCTTCCCATGGCTTCCCGGACAGTCGCTATCAGGATTTGATAGATTGAGCGCTCATCCTCAAATTTGATTTCTGTTTTGGTAGGGTGTATATTGACATCGATGGAGGAAGGGTCAACTTCAAGGTAAATAAAATAAGAAGGCAGCGCATCAGGAGGCAGTACTTTTTCATAGGCTTGCATAACAGCATGGTGAAAATACGGATGCTTCATATAGCGCTTGTTGACGAAAAAATATTGTTCTCCGGCTGTTTTTTTGGCAAACTCGGGCTTGCCGATATAACCTTTAATTTTAACAATGGAAGTATCCACCGAGAGGTCGATCAGGTTCTGGTTGATGTTTTTCCTGAATACGTGTATAATTCTTTGCCGTATATTTGCAACCGGGAGGTGATAGATCTCAGAGTTATTATGGCTCAGCGAAAATTCAATGTCCGGGTGAGTCAGTACGATCCGCTGAAATTCCTGAAGAATATTCTTCAGTTCAGTTGTATTTGATTTAAGGAATTTCCTGCGGGCAGGGACATTGAAAAACAAACTCCTGACACTGAAATTGCTGCCTGACGGACAGCTGACAGGTTGCTGATCAGTTAATCCACTGCCGCTAATTGTCACAGAAATTCCAATCTCATCCTCTTCTCTCCGGGTTTTAAGTGTTACTTCGGCAATAGCGGCAATTGATGCAAGTGCTTCTCCCCTGAATCCCATTGTTTGTATGGCGAATAAATCGTCAGCCTTGTTGATTTTTGAGGTTGCATGGCGTTCAAATGCAAGCCTGGCATCTGTTTCCGACATTCCACTCCCGTTATCAATCACCTGTATCAGTGTCTTGCCGGCATCTTTCAGGAGTATTTTAATCGATGTACTGCCTGCATCAACAGCATTCTCAACCAGTTCCTTAACAACACTCGCCGGTCGTTGTACGACTTCTCCGGCCGCAATCTGATTGGCAACAGAATCGGGTAAAAGGTGTATTATATCAGGCATGAAAATTTATTGGTCTTATGCGTAAAACAGGTAATAAGCAAGTAAAAGTAAAAAAACCATGATAATTAATAATCGCCAGTTCGACTGACGGTTCTTAACTTTTCTTTTACTGTTGAGAAAACCGCGTATACTGCCACGATCAATGCGTGGTTTGTAAGCGCCTTTCTCATCATCATGCTTAATGCCCATTTCAAGCTCAATATTACGGATCCGCTCCTGTAATTCTTCCTTCTCCGGATTGTAATAGATTGGCTTATAATCAAACTGCCTGTTTTTATATGTTCTGAAAAAACTGGGTAAGGCCATATTTTGTTTCCTTTATTTTATACAAAGTTATTTATAATTTTTTAATTATTTTAATACTTGCCAAATGGCTGATTAGTGTTTGATGTTAATATTCAATAATTTAAACGAATAACGGATGGTTAGTATTTCATTTTTTTAACAATTTTGTAACCGGATGATTGAATACCTTCGTATGCAGAAGTCGTTAGGATAGTGGTACTGTAATTTTCCGTGAATCAGGAACAGGAATTAGAGGCATTTTTAACTGTCAGGCAGGAAAACAATGAAAATCACGGATCAGCCGGGCTTATGAGGCTGAATCTGATTATTGCCACTAAGCATGAGTCTGAGATCAATAAAGTCAGGCTGATAATAGTTTGATAAGATGTGCATGGGAAGGTCAGTAACTGAAGCCCCTGTTTGATCCATTATGGCTGAGTCTGATGTGGCTACCACACCCTGATCGAGTCGTTTCAGAACGTGATCGGGCGATTTAACTGCAGTGGCATCGCCCGAAAGGCCGTATTGTTCAATTTTGGCATTCAGATAAACAGCCAGTTCACCTGAATAGGATACCGGGCTGTCCAGGTAAAAACGGATTGTAGTCAGGTTACATGTATGCAGATAATCAAAAACCATTTTAATCACCTGCTCGAATAGCTTTTCAGCGGAAAATTTCCTGAAAACCTCACCTGTATCCCTGAGAAATGCATCATTACTGATAAAAACAGTTCTGCCAAGTATATAATTTGAAATGGTAAATAAGACGTTGTAAGCATCAATATGCAAACTGGCTTTTTCGGGTTTACTTATGGTTTTTGAGTTGCGTAAGCTCACTGCAGTGGAGGAAGAAATACCCCGGTAAAGTAAAATACGCTGGTATCGGTTTAATCCGAATTTATCAGACACAAGTTTCAAAATGGATTTTTGCGGATAACCCGAATCAAGCAGGTAATAGTAGTCCTGTGCAGCTCTGGTAAATTCTCTGGTTAAAAGTGTCTTCATCCTCTATAGCGGGCTTTCCGCTTTTGATCATATTAGCCGTTTACAGCAATATTTTTGCCGCATGATGCGCAATTTCCATTTTTTGTTAAGCCAATGGCTTCAATATTGTAACTAAATCTTTCAACAATCAGGTTCCCGCAATCCGGACAAAATGTGTTTCTTCCTTCATTCAATCCATGTGTGTTGCCGAGGTAGACAAAATTCAGCTTTTCGTCTGCAATCTCATACAATTCGATTAATTTTTGCACCGGTGTTGAATCCAGCGTCATTCTGTTCATGGGAAAATACCGGGAAAGATGCAGAACAGTGTCAGGGCCAAGCTCACCTTCAATCCATTCAATCATTTTTTTAAACTTATCCGGATCATCGTTTAGAGTAGGGATCACCAGATTTGTTACTTCCAGATGGTTTCCGGCCTTCCTGATCTGCCTGAGCCTGTCTTTCACTGGTGCAAGTTTAGAACCGGTAACTTTCCGGTAGAAATCTTCTGAAAAACCTTTCAGGTCAATGTTGAAAGCATCAATAAACCGCAACAGTTCATCCATTGGTTCTTTTTCGACAAAACCATTACTAACCATAATGGTTTTAAGTCCCCTGGCTTTGGCCTGTTTTGCTGTATCATATACGAATTCGAACCAGATGGATGGTTCATTATAGGTAAATGCAATGCCAATATTTTCAGGACGGCTCAGGGAAATATCAACTACCTGTTCAGGACTGAAACGCTTCAGATTGGAAATGTCCTGAATGCCAGCCTGACTGATGTCACAATTCTGACAGAATGAGCAGTTAAGGTTACAACCAACCGTACCCAACTGAAAAAACATGTTGACCCGGGAAAAAATGATACAATGGTTTTTTTTCAACCGGGTCAAAATTAAGTGAACTGACCAGACCATAACTTTCAGCTGTTAATTGATTGCCTGTATGCCGCCTGACCCTGCAAACACCTGTTTTCCCTTTTGCAATTGAACAATTATGCGGACAGAGGGTACATATTATCCGGCCTTCCTGACTAAAATTATAAAATTGTGCTTCTTTTAATACTCCCATACGGCGAGTCTTATTTTACCGGGTTTATTGAGCAGGATGGTATCCCCTGAAATATTTCATGAACTGGACCCTTTCGTATGCAGCAGGATTGGTGCTGGCTTGCTGGGCCATTTTACCCCTGAATTCGTCAGGGGATGAATAACCTTTTTCTTCCATCCAGGAAGTAAGAGTTTGAAGCATTTGGCCGATGTATCCGGTACCATGGCGGTAAAGGGCCGAAACTACCTGCACGGCACTGGCTCCTGCAAGAATTTGTTTGATGAGTGCCTGCCCGTCATGCACACCGGTGGAAGCTGCCAGGTCACAGTTAACCCTGCCCGACATGATTGAGATCCATCGGAGGGAAACCGGCAGGTCACCTGGTGAACTTAATACATTGGCAGAGGTTACTTCCATCTTATCAAGATCAAAATCAGGACTGTAAAAGCGGTTGAACAGAACCAGTCCATTGGCACCGGCTTCGGAAAACCTGGCTAGCGAAGCGGCAAGCGAAGAAAAGTAATAGCTGACTTTCAGTGCAACCGGGATTGTGATCTGCTTTTTAATTTCTTTTAAAATATCGAAGTATACTTTTTCATTTTCTTCAGGTGTTTTTTCAAAATCGGAAGGGAGTACAAAAATATTCAGCTCCAGTGCATCAGCGCCGGCTGCTTCGATCTGGCGGGGGAAATAGGTCCACTGTGAAGATGTCATGCAATTTATGCTGGCAATCACAGGAATATGAACCTTTGCTTTGGCCTCCCTGATCAGAGCAAGGTACTCCAGGGTTGATTCCTTCCCGGTGTCTTCATGCTCGTAAAATTCCAGTGTCTCAGGATAAATATCTCCGTTTGAAGCCATCTTTTGCAACCGCCCCTCCATTTCAAGCAGTATTTCTTCTTCAAATAGTGATTTCAGTACCACAGCACCCACACCTTGTTTTTCAAGTTCCAGAATGCCTGAAACAGAATCGGTTAATCCGGAACTGCCTGCAATGAGCGGGTTTTTTAACTTAAGTCCCAGGTAATTGGTTGTAAGGTCAGTCATAATAGATAATTTTTAGGTTTTAATAATTTATGTTTCCTTCCTAAAGGTGCATGCTCTCAATAAATAGCCGGAGTGTAATCCGGTCTGTTTTTTATGGTTTGTCTTGCTGATGAGCCAGTCTGATTCCTGCCGGAAAGCACTTCTCCTACAAATTTAACAGATTTTGTGTAAAGCTGATGGTAATTTTTACTGTAAAGCATTACATGGAGTATTTTTATTAGTTAAAGGAAAGTAGGGAATTGACGTTCATATTTTTTATTTTTGCAGTTCCCGGAACGGTTCTGACAGTGAAAATTTATTTTTTTACTATTTATAAGCGGACCGGATATTTTAATAAATAATATCGATAAAAACCCAATAAATATAAAATGTTGAGTAAGAGAGATACAATTAAAACCGGGCTTTCCTGTGTATTTTTTTCTTTGCTAATGCTGGCAGGTTGTAATGTGGGAGATAAGCAGCCGCTTTTTTCGAACGATGTAGATACCCTGCTCCAGCGTAGTGCAAAGATGGACAGTATCATCCGTGCTGATTCCGTCCGTTACAGGCTTGAAATTAAGAGGATAAAAAAAGAGGCTGATGCCCGGGTTGATTCAGTTGAAAATTTGTATAAGGATCACCAGACTGTAGCGGTGGCAGGTACTTATTATGTAGTACTGGGGAGTTTTCATAACCCGGCTTATGCCGAAGATTATGCAAATAAGGTGAGGAAACTGGGATTTGATGGAAATATTGTAAAAACCGACAATGGATTTAATCTGGTTACAGCCTCATCGCATAATAATTTTAAATCTGCGAAAGGGGCTTTGCTTGCTGCGCGTTCAAGTGTTTCTGCAGATGCCTGGATATATGTTCAAAAATAAAAAGCTGTCCGGACAGACAGCTTTTTAAAAAGTTTGATAAAATCACTATTTTCAGGAACCGCCTGTCATAATAAAGAGAGGCTGAAATTCAAAACTTTTATATAAAGGTCTCAGCCGGTCAGTACTGTAATGTTTTTTAATGTCAACCAGTTTTTTTGAGCTGGTGACAACATCAAGCGGGGCATTATCGTAACGGCCGTTGCGCAGTACAACAAGCCGTCCGTGAATACCTTTCAGTATGAGGTCAAGTGCCAGATTTCCATAAGCCATAGGTACAATGGAGTCAATAGCATCCGGATCTCCGCCTCTGACGAGGTATCCCAACTGCTGGGTAATCAGATTGATTTTTTTGCCACCGCAATATTTTGGTGACAACTCCTTGATTTTCATGGCAACTGCATCGCCAATGCCGCCCAGTTTTGCATGGCCGTAAGCATCTTTCTCAGTATTTTGGAACATCATGTCTTTGCTACCGGAAAAGGCAGCTCCTTCAGAAACCAGCACTACTGAATATTTACTTGGGTTTCTTTCACGGTCTTCAATCAATAGCTGGGTGAGCCTGTCTACATCAAACCTGTGCTCAGGAATTACACACCGGTTTGCTGCTCCTGCCATAGTAGGCAACATGGCCGTAAATCCGGCATAGCGACCGAATACCTCCAGTACCAGAATACGTTCGTGCGATCCGGCTGAGGTACGCAGTGTATTTGTCATATTTATGGTGCGCGTAACGCACGTACTAAAACCAATACAGTAATCAGTCCCCGGAACATCATTATCCATGGTCTTCGGTATGGCAATTACCTTAACACCTTCCTGATACATTCGAACACCGTAGCTGAGGGTATCATCTCCCCCAATCGGAATCAGGTAATCAACACCCAGAAAATCGAGATTTTTCAGTACTTCAGGTGTCAGATCATTCACCTCATCTGTGTACTTATCCTTCAGGTGGTCTGGTATATTGTTTTTGGGTACATGGCTTGGCCTGGTGCGTGAAGTATGCAAAAAAGTGCCGCCCGTGCGGCCGGCCTTGTTTACGATTTCTTCAGTAAGTGCAATGTATTTGTCGCTGTTATCAGCTTTCTTATCCCGGTTGAGTTCCATAATACCAGCCCATCCTCTGCGCAGGCCCAGTACCTGATAGCCCTCACGCAATGCTCTGATGGTAATAGCCCGGATTGCCGGATTCAGCCCTGGAACATCCCCTCCTCCTGTAAGGATGGCGATGGTGCCCCTCTTTTTCTTTATTTCAACCATATATTACGCTGTTTAATGAGTTTATATAAAAAATTATCTCTAAAATTAAGTGAATAATTTTTAATATCAATGAACCTGTAAGATAAAAAACAGGCTACTCACGAGATTCCTAACCCTCAATTTACCTCATAAAAAGATAACTTTACCATTCGAGGATCTTCCTGAAATCGAATTCTGACGGGTTCTGAACATATTTCCGGGCTGCCCGGTAATCTGCTTTGGTCAGATAATGCAGGTTATTGTTGAAAACTAGCTGTGCTTTGTCCGAGTCTATATTGACCAGCCGCGGTTTCACCTTGCCCGTTTCATCTTCTACATCTTTCAGAAATAATGGAGATACTTCTCCTTTCCTGTCGGAGGTAACCATACAACCTGTCCTGCCATTTTTGAACAAGGTGTAGACTCCTAATCCCAGTACAGTAGCATAAGCCAGGTCATAAGCAATAGGACGGCAACATCTGAGTTCATAACCGATCTCATTCGGTCGACTCTTTACCTTGATGCGAAGGGTCTTCAGCTTTTGCTGAACCAGCATATTGAAAATATGTGACTTACTCACATTACCCAGTTCAGGATGGCCATGGTCATCGTATGTGAAATTGATTTTGGTGGCAATAATCTCTTCGTCATTCATGAAATGGAATACCCCTTCACTGATTACTACCACGCCATAATCAATTCCCATAATCCTGCGTTTCACCATCGAGCTGATCACCAAATTGGTTATTTTCTCGAAAGTGATTTTCGTTTTGTTAAACATTTCCGGAATGATAATCATGGGATAATGACAGGCAGTCCCAATTCCGAATGCGAGATGACCTGCTTCCCGTCCCATAGCAGAAACAACAAACCAGTTGCCGCTGGTACGGGCATCTTCATAGATTGTGGTAGCCAGCCGCACGCCTTCTTCTTTTGCACTGTGGTAACCAAAGGTGGGAGTGCCTTCAGGAAGCGGCAGATCGTTATCAATTGTTTTGGGCACATGGATGTTGGAAACATTCAGTTTTTTCTCAACCAGGTATTTTGATAACCGGTTGGCGGTGGAAGCAGTATCATCACCACCGATGGTTACCAGTAGCTTAACATTATTTTTTTCAAAAAACTCAGTTTTGAATTCCTCATCTTTTGGTTTATACCTGCTCATTTTCAGTGCGGATCCTCCTCGGCTGTATATGCGGTCAGCATAGTCGAAATCCAGATATTCATAGTCGGGTTCATCGGCAAACAGACTTTTAAACCCTCCGTTTATTCCAATAACAGAATAACCATTGTTTATGAAAATTTTTGTTACTGAACTTATTACAGTATTTATTCCCGGTGCAGGGCCTCCGGCACACAATATTGCAATTGCATCTTTCATATTTAAAAAATTATTTGTGTTTATTGAGTAAAGTGTTAATAATTTAGTTGCTTTCCTTACAAATATGGGAATATATTTTGAAAAAACTAAATAGAACTGTTCTAAACAAAATACATGAATGCTGAAACAGAGGTCATTTAATAACGGGGGGTTTGGTAAATGAGGGCTAAACTACTATTATTGTATTTTGTTAGTAGAGAGAATTTACTGGTTAAACGGTGTGGCGGCACTATTATATTAAACCTGAAAAACATAAAAAAATAATGATCTTTGCAATTACAGAGAATTACCTGAAAAATAATGATCATTAATAGCTGTTAACCTGATAAAACATTACTTATATGAATGAAAAGCTGAAAGAGACGATAGAAAAAGCCTGGGAAAACAGAGACTTGCTTGGTGAGAATGAAGTTCAGAAAACGATACGCGAGGTTATAAATCAACTTGACCTTGGAAAATTGAGGGTGGCTGAACCAACGAATAATGGCTGGCAGGTTAATGAATGGATTAAAAAAGCGGTAATCCTCTATTTCCCGATACAAAAAATGGAAATAATTGAAGCCCCTCCCTTTGAGTTTCACGATAAAATTCCTTTAAAAAGTGGTTATGGTAAGCTTGGAGTACGCGTTGTACCGCATGCAATTGCCCGTTATGGTTCTTATTTGTCCAAAGGAGTGATTATGATGCCCAGCTACGTAAATATTGGAGCCTATGTGGATGAGGGAACGATGGTTGATACCTGGGCAACCGTCGGATCGTGTGCACAGATTGGTAAAAATGTACATCTGAGTGGCGGCGTTGGGATTGGCGGTGTGCTTGAGCCTGTTCAGGCCGCACCTGTCATTATTGAAGATAACTGCTTTGTTGGTTCACGGTGTATTGTTGTCGAAGGGGTTCACGTTGAACGTGAAGCAGTGCTGGGCGCCAATGTTGTACTTACAAAATCAACAAAGATTATTGATGTTACAGGAAGTAAGCCGAAAGAGTTTACCGGCGTTATTCCGGCTCGTTCAGTTGTGATTCCCGGTACACGAATCAAAAAATTCCCGGCAGGTGAATACCAGGTTCCCTGTGCTCTCATCATTGGGAAACGCAAGGATTCAACCAACCTGAAGACATCGCTGAATGATGCCTTAAGGGAATATGATGTTGCTGTCTAACATTTTAATTTACAACACATGCGAATAGGGTTTGATGCCAAAAGGGCATATTTTAACCGGAGTGGTCTTGGAAATTACAGCCGGGGTACAATCCAGTTAATGACTGAATTTCATCCGACTAACAATTATTTTCTGTATACACCTGCAGGAAAAAACGAAATTTTTTTTCCGGTATTCGGGAAAGTGAAAAAGGTTACTCCGGGAACACTTTTTTCCAAAAGCATGTCAGCATTCTGGCGAACCTATCTGCTGGCCGGCCAGCTTAAGAAGGACAGGATTGATGTGTACCACGGATTAAGTAATGAGCTGCCGGGACGGTTGCAGAATACAAAAATGGGAAAGGTGGTCACCATTCATGATCTGATCTTTTTCAGGTATCCTGAATTTTATAAATCCATAGATCGCCGTATTTATGCAAAGAAAACGCAATACAGTTGCCAGGTTGCGGATAAGGTAATAGCCGTCAGTGAACAGACTAAAAGAGATATAGTTGAATTTCTTGACATTGAACCAGATAAGATTGATGTTGTATACCAGGGCTGCAATCCGTTGTACTATCAACGGCTGGAGAAGGAATCCAGACAGCTTGTCGGAGATAAATACGGCCTGCCATCGTCTTATGTGTTATATGTCGGGACCATTGAGGCAAGAAAAAATCTGCTGAATGTTGTTAAAGCCATGCATACGGGAGGCATTAATCTGCCTCTGGTAGTAGTGGGCAAACCCACCCCGTATATGGAAATGGTGCAGCGGTACATACACGAAAAGAATGTGGAGAATGTATATTTTCTGCATGGAGTGCCGCTGGAAGATTTACCGGCTATTTACCAGATGGCCTCTGTTTTCGTGTATCCTTCCATGTTCGAAGGATTTGGTATTCCGATCCTGGAAGCATTGAATTCCGGGGTGCCTGTCATCACTTCAAAAGGAAGCTGCTTCAGCGAGGCAGGAGGGAAGGCGGCGCTTTATACTGATCCGGAAAGGGTAGATGAACTGACAGAAGCCATCCGCATGGTTATTGGTGACCCGGGACTACAGAAAAGAATGATTGCGGAAGGCCACCAGCATTCATTAAAATTCCGTGAAAACATAATTTCAGGGAAGCTTATGAAAATTTATACGGAGGTAAAGAGATGATGGAAACAGCAATAAAAAAATCGCTGGAGGTGCTGCGCAACGGTGGAATTATTCTTTATCCGACTGACACTGTTTGGGGAATAGGATGTGATGCCACCCGGGAAGATGCTGTTGAAAAAATATACAGTCTGAAACAACGTCCTGAAAGAAAAAGCATGCTTGTGCTGCTGGACACAGCAGGAAGACTACCCCAATATGTACAAGAGGTGCCCGATATTGCCTTCGACCTTATTGAGCAGGCCGTCAGTCCTCTTACCATTATTTATCCCGGCGCCAAAAATCTGGCTGCAAATCTGGTTGCCGAAGACCAGAGTATTGGTATCAGGATTACTTCAGATGAATTTTGCAACCGGCTAATTGCCCGTTTTGGCAAACCTGTCGTTTCCACTTCCGCCAATATCAGCAGTAAGCCTGCCCCCGCTATCTTCGATGAAATATCAGAAGAAATACTGCAGGGTGTTGATTATGCAGCAGAATGGAGACAGGATGATATTACCCGTTCAAAACCTTCCGGAATTATTAAGCTGGGAGTGAACGGGGAAGTTACTGTTATCAGGGAATAATTAAGGTAACAAAGTAACAAGGTAACAAAGTAACAAATTCCTTGCCTTTGGTTGTGCGGAAGCCTGGTGAGGGCAAGGATCACGAGCAGCTTTGCGCGACGGAATTGAGGGTGCGAGTAACAAGGAAAGTAACAAGGTAATAAGGTGACAAAGTGACAAGGAGGGCTTCACGTTTCATTTTGTTTCAAGTAGTGAATGAGTCCGGAAAGTTGACTTCTGATTACATTCATGCTGTTTTGCCATGCATTCAGATCCTTATGAATTGTCATGTTCTTTCAAGTAATTGAGTACTTAAAGGTACTTGGAATCTGCATGTATATCAAATAAAATATAATGAATGGTCACTTGCCTTATTTCATTATTACCTGATACTCAGAACTTGTAAGTTATATCAAAATATTTTCCGAGGCAATGGAGCATACGACTCCCGGACAATTATAAAATGTATGATTCCTCTGTTACCTTGTCACTTTGTCTCCTTGTCACGACTATAGGCTGCGAAGCTTACCCGAACCTGTAATGTTCACGTCCATCCGGGGTTTTCCTTTGTAGTAAATGTCTCCGCTACCACTCACCCGGGCTTTCAACAGTTCTGTAGCAGTAATCCTGCAATCGCCTGAGCCGGTTATGCTTGCGTCAAAATTTTTGACTTCCAGTCCGTCTGCATTGACGTCGCCCGAACCACTGATGTGAACATCCATGGATGAGACAGTCTGTTTACCGGCGAGATTGATGGTGCCTGATCCGGTAATGGAAGCTTTTACCTGTTCAGCCTTCAGTTCGCTGATATGGATGTCTCCGCTTCCTGTTATGGTGAAATCAATGTCTGATGTATTCACCGGTGTTTCAGCAGTAATATTACCTGATCCTGTAATTGTAAGTCCATCAATATCACGCATGGTAATATAAATGGTAACTTTTTTATAGGATTGCATAGACCATTTGTCGAGATAAATTTTCAGGGTTTTACCCTGCACTTCAGTTTTAAGCACATCCAGAACATCTTTGTCTCCTTCAACAATTACTTCCTGTTTTGTACCCTGTTTAAGATGTATATCCGCGGAGACAGACAGCGAAATACTGCTAAATGACGATACTTCTCTTGTTTGTTTGACATTGTCACCCTGTCCATTGGCTACCATTGCAAATGCAAATAAAGGAACAAGGATGAATAAGGCAATTAGTGATATTGTGTATTTCATGACAGTTAAATTTTAGTGATTGATTATGTTAAGGACGAAAAAATATTCAGGGTGCTGCAAAGACTTTACTTTTTTTTACCTTTGGAAGTTAAAGTTACGGTAAAATGGAAGAGGGGAGTCAGTTATTTAAACATTTTTCACCGGTCCAGATCCGGTTCAATGACATTGATATACTGGGGCATGTAAACAATGCGGTACACCAGTATTATTTTGATATTGCCCGTCTGAATTATTTCAGGGATGTATTTCAGGAATCCGTTGACTGGAAGGAGGAGGCACTGGTGCTTGCCAGCATAACTGTAGATTATCTCCAGCCTGTTTTTATTGATGATTCAATAGAAGTCAGTACGCGCATCAATCATATTGGCAATAAAAGCATCCGGATGATACAGGAAATACTCGACAGGGATAAAGGGGAGATAAAATCAACCAGTCGCTCGGTGCTGGTTGCTTATCACAACAGACAAAAGTCAGCGATTCCTGTTCCTGAAAGATGGAAAGTGAAAATACGTGAATTCGAGAAAAAAGAGGATGCGAAAGAGATGCATTAACTGGTCAGGCAAAATCAATTAAACCTTCGGGAAGGTTTACCCTGATCATTTTTTTTCTGCTGTTGATCTTAAGAACAACCTCATCATTGAAGGGGATCAATAGTTCATCCCCTTTGTAATCAGTCTGCAGCAAAGGATTTCCGGGAATAGCAATAAAATCTTTTACAATTCCGATTTCACCAAGAATCCTGTCTGTTATCAGAAAACCTGTATAGTTATTTTTTTCCTGACGGGCCTGCGCTTTTTTATGGCTGTTGTCTGATTTCAGATAAACTTCATGTCCGGTCAGTTTATCTGCCTGCTTTTTATCAGTAATATCTTCAAGACTGATAATGGCAGTGGTTTCATCGATAAGCCGGGCCGATAAAACAAAAAACGGAACAAGTCCGTCATTGATATCAATGCAGACAAATTCCGTTTCTTCAATGCTTTCCGGAAGAGGTTGGGTTGACCGGAGGATCAGCTCACCATTAAAGCCATGTGTTTTGGTAATTCTTCCGCCCGGTGAACAACTGGTTTTATCGGGTAGCTGTATCATGCTGCTAAAATTATTAGGGCAGGGCGGATATCTTTATTACTCAGCTTTTGTCTCTTCGTTTTCGTTTTCCTGGGTAGCTTCGCCTTCTTCAGCAGCTGTATCCTCTGCAGCTTCTTCTTCAGCAGCAGCTTCTTTCTTCTGCTTTCCTTCAGCTTCAGCAGCTTTTTCGGCATTCTTTTTGGCAATCTCAGCAGCCCTGGCTTCGTTAACCTTGGTTTCGCGGTCCAGACGTTCTTTAATTTCGTCTTCCTTGCTCTGGCTGATTTTGTCAACTTTTGCCTGAATCTTGTCTTCTTTCTGCTTCATCCAGGTTTCAAATCTCTTTTCGGCTTCTTCTTCATTGAAGGCTCCTTTTTTCACGCCTTCCTGCAGGTGTTTTTTGTATAAAACACCTCTGTAAGATAAGATAGCTCTACATGTATCTGTAGGTTGAGCGCCTTTTTGCAACCAATTCAATGCACTTTCGAAATTAATGTCGATCGTAGCAGGATTAGTGTTGGGATTGTATGTACCAACTCTTTCGATATACTTGCCATCCCGTGGCGCCCTGCTATCAGCTACCACAATGTGGTAATAAGGGTATCTTTTCTTACCCTGTCTTTTAAGTCTGATTTTTACAGGCATACTCTTTTTTTGTTAAATAAATTAAACCTACGTTTTTAAGTGGCTGCAAAGATACAATTTTATTTTTGTTATTCGCAAGCAGCACGTATTTTTTAAGATTAAATGCTGGTAAATATAACAGCTTATTTCCCTGTTGTGCTTTGTCTTAACCGTTCCGATACCTGCATATACCCTGTATTGGAAGCAAAATACAGTATAATCGTACTCCGATTGTATTTCAGTCATTGCAAATATTTTGTTAACTTTGGGATTCATTTTAAAAAATAATGACTCTCTGGAATCATGTATAAAGTCAATATCCAATTAAAATGTGACTGGAAAAAATCCACTTACGCTGCCCCCTCCTAAAGGGGGCTTACACACGGATTTTCCAAATCCAAATTCGTTATTAATTTGTGCGCGGGATCCCTCTTTAGGGGATAAAGGGGCTGAGCGCAGGCAATTGAAATTTTTGTCGTTTTATAATTTACTAAGTATTGCTAGATAGATAAATATAAATTTAAAAACTAAACACAAAATATGATTACAAACGAACAGGTAAAAGAGTTGAAAGAGCGGGAAGAAGCTCTGAGGAGGCATCTTTGACGTTGATGGGAAATTAATTTTACTCGAACAGGAAGAAGAAAAAACACAGGCCCCTGATTTTTGGGACGATCCAAAAGAGGCCGAAAACCAGATGAAAAATATTTCTTCCATCAAGCAGTGGACCAATGCCTTTGATGAGATCCACACACGTGTGGAAGAGGTTCAGGTGATGCTCGATTTTTTCAATGAGGGTGAAGCTGGTGAAGAAGAGGTGACTGATCTTTACGAGAAAACCCTTAAACTGATTGAAAATCTTGAGTTTAAAAACATGCTCCGCAAAGAAGAGGATCAATTGGGGGCCATTCTGAAAATTAATGCCGGGGCTGGTGGTACTGAATCACAGGATTGGGCAGAGATGTTGATGCGTATGTATATACGCTGGGGGGAACGGAATAATTATGGAGTGAAGGAGGTTGAATACCTGGTAGGGGATGAAGCCGGGATTAAAACGGTTACCCTGGAATTCACCGGTGATTATGCATACGGTTATCTGAGAGGAGAAAACGGAGTGCACAGGCTGGTTAGGATATCTCCCTATGATGCCAACAGCAGACGACATACTTCCTTTGCTTCGGTGTTTGTTGCTCCGGTTGTAGATGATAATATCGAGATCCATGTAAATCCTGCTGATATCAGCTGGGAAACTTATCGTTCAAGCGGAGCAGGCGGACAAAATGTAAACAAGGTGGAAACAGCGGTGAGGTTACGGCACCACCCGACAGGGTTGGTTATTGAAAACCAGGAAACACGCTCGCAGCTTAAAAATAAGGAGAATGCCATGCGGCTGCTCAAGTCTCATCTGTACGAGATGGAACTGAGGAAAAAAATGGAGAAGCAGAATGAGATCGAAGGACAAAAGAAAAAAATCGAATGGGGTTCCCAGATCAGAAATTATGTGCTGCACCCTTATAAACTGGTAAAAGACCTGCGCACCAATTATGAAACATCCAATGTACAGGATGTGCTGGATGGTGATCTTGATGCGTTCATCAAAGCGTACCTGATGGAATTTGGGGGAGATCAATAATTAATTAAAATTCATTTATTATGCTTACCATTTATCACAATCCAAGGTGTAAAAAGAGCAGGGGCGGACTGCAGTATCTCAGTGATCATAATATAGAAGTCAGGGTTGTTGAATACCTCAAGGAACCACTAACTGTGGATCAGTTAAAGACATTGCTGATGAAACTCAATAAAAAACCACAGGATATAGTGCGGACCCAGGAAGAATTATATAAAATGGAGCTGAAAGGCAGGAATTTTACGGATGATGAATGGATTAAGATACTGACTGAAAATCCAAAACTAATTCAACGCCCTATTGTTGAAGATAAACATAAGGCTGTGATAGCCCAGCCGCCCGAAAAGATTGATGAATTGATCAAAAAGTAACCCGGATTAGCCGGACAGAATAATTACACTTCTAAAATTCTAAGGATATGGAATTCAGGATTGAAAAAGACACCATGGGCGAGGTTAAAGTGCCTGCAGAAAAATACTGGGGGGCACAAACAGAGCGTTCCCGTAATAATTTTAAGATCGGAGCCCCGGCTTCCATGCCCAATGAGATTATCAGGGCTTTTGGTTACCTGAAAAAGGCTGCTGCACTGGCTAATAATGAACTGGGCGTGTTGGCGGAGGAGAAAAAAACGATCATTGCTAAAGTATGTGACGAAATTATCAGCGGCAAGCTTGATGATCAGTTTCCCCTTGTCATATGGCAGACCGGATCGGGAACGCAGTCGAACATGAATGTGAATGAAGTAGTGGCCAACAGGGCACATGTATTGCTCGGCAACAAGCTGGGCGAGGGTCAGCGACTGATCCATCCCAATGATGATGTAAACAAATCGCAATCGTCCAACGATACTTTCCCTACAGCCATGCATATTGCCGGCTACAAAATGCTGGTAGAAACGACTGTACCGGGAATCGAAAAACTGAGGGATACCCTTGAGAAAAAATCTCAGGAATTTAGAGAAATCGTGAAGATAGGGCGTACCCACTGGATGGATGCCACACCACTCACCCTGGGACAGGAGTTTTCCGGATATGTTTCACAGTTGGATCATGGGGTTGCTGCACTTAATAATACCCTGAAACATTTATCAGAGCTTGCCCTGGGAGGAACGGCTGTTGGTACGGGTATCAACACCCCTGAGGGATATGCAGCACTTGTAGCTGAAAAGATTGCCAAACTTACCGGCTTGCCATTTGTAACCGCCCAGAACAAATTTGAATCACTGGCAGCCCATGATGCCATAGTGGAAGTATCCGGTGCCCTTAAACAGATTGCCGTCAGTCTGATGAAGATCGCCAATGATATTCGTGTACTGGCTTCCGGTCCGCGCAGTGGTATCGGCGAGATTATCATTCCGGCAAACGAACCCGGATCGTCCATCATGCCCGGTAAGGTGAATCCTACCCAGGTAGAAGCACTTACTATGGTTTGCGCTCAGGTAATTGGAAATGATGTGGCCATTACCACCGGAGGCATGCAGGGACAGTTTGAGCTCAATGTGTTCAAACCCATGATGATCTATAATATGCTCACATCAGCCCGGCTGCTTGGTGATGCATGTGTTTCTTTCAATGACAATTGTGCGGTGGGCATTGAGCCGAATCATCCTGTTATTCAGCAAAAAGTAGAAAATTCCCTGATGCTGGTAACCGCCCTTAATACGCATATCGGATATGAGAAAGCTGCAAAAATTGCAAAGAAAGCACATGAAGAAGGCACCACGTTACGCGAAGCTGCTGTTGCGCTGGATTTCCTGACCGAGGAGCAGTTTAATGAGTGGGTCGATCCCAAAAAGATGATCGGGTCGCTGGAGAAGTAGTTTTTGGTGGGGGTAAAAAAGGCACAAGTAGCTACTTGCGCCAGAGTCCGGTGATGAAGTTTTGGTGGGGGTAAAAAAAAGGCACAAGTAGATACTTGCGCCAGAGTTCATGGAATGCAACCACGCACTGGTTCAAGTATCTGCCTGGACCAGATATAACCACGCACTGGTTCAAGCATCTGCTTGGACCTTTTTATTGTATTAGGCACAAGTAGATATTTGCGCCATGGTTCGTTCAATGAGTGGGTGGATCCCAGGAAGATGATCGGGTCACTTGAGAAATAGCTTTTTGGTAGTGTAAAAGGCACAAGTAGATACTTGCGCCATGACCGTGGGGTAAAACCACCAACTGGTTCATCCGATGCCCATCGGATCATCTGCTTGGGCCTCAATTATATCACATAAAATATTCTATTGATAAGCCTTTTCAATTCTCTTATAGAAATCCCGCAGTACAAAAAATGCTTTCTTCTTGCCACCGGTTTCCGAAATCAGGCCCTTCCGGTTCCATTCATCCTGGATGTCGGGCAACAGTCTTCTGGGCGAATGGAAATCTGCCAGTATCCAGGGAGTAGTACCCCTGAACTGTGGAATCTTCAGCAGCATATCCAGGTTTTGTTTATACAACTCAGCCTGATATTCTTCCGTCCATCGGGTATCTTTGTCTCCGTGCTTACCGTAGAGTGCACCACCGCCAAATTCACTGATCACTACCGGCTTGTTGTACTTGATCTCCCAGCTTACTTTTTTACATTTTTCCGGGGTACCGTCATACCAGCCGAGGTATTCATTGAAGCTTACTACATCCACAAAGTCAGCTACCGGATCTTCTACCACCTGCACCAGCGGTTCTCCCTCTTTAGTATGTTTTTCCAAAGCTGCACTGATCAGCCGGGTGCTGTCCAGACTGCGGGCATGATCGGCTAGGCCTTTAAGAAACTTGTTTCTGGCTTCACCGGGAGGTGTTTCATTGGCAAGCGACCAGATGATTACGTTTGCCCGGTTCTTGTCGCGGGTAATCAGTTCGGTAAGCTGGTTCTCTGCGTTTTTATAAGTTTCGGGATTATCCCACTGAATGGTCCAGTATACAGGATCTTCTTCCCAGAGCATAATCCCCATCTTCTCAGCCATCCTTATCATGTGCTCATTATGAGGATAATGAGCCAGTCGCATAAAGTTGCAGTTTAACTGTTTTGCCCAGGTAAGAAAGGTGCGGGCATCTTCATCTGAATAGGCCCGGGCTCCCCGCATTGGATTTTCTTCATGCAGACTAATGCCACGCAGAAAGATGGGTTTTCCGTTGAGCAATATCTCAGTCTTACGGGCTTCGATAGTGCGGAAGCCGATCTGATCGCTGAGCTTTTCATCTCCCTGACTGATTACTACATCATAAAGTTTGGGATTCTCCGGGGACCAGTAGGACATGTGACGAAATTTATCGATAGTGAAATTCGCCCTGCCACCGGCATCCGGTTTGACGGTAGTGGAAATTTTCAGCTCAGGAATGTCAATAGTAACAGGATGTTGCAGTGAATCTCCGTTGAGCTGCACATAGCCGGCAATTTTATTCATGTCGTGCTGCTGCAGTTGAATGGTATAATCCTGAATAAAAGTTGCAGGGACCTCAATCAGCTCCACATCGCGGGTAATGCCCCCAAAATTCCACCAGTCGGTATTCAGCGTGGGCACCCCGTCCCGTTTCCGTTTGTTGTCGACCTTCACAATCAGGGAATTGTCTTTGTCCTTCAGCAGCCTGGTTACTTCGTAGTTGAAAGGAGTGAATCCGCCAATATGCTGACCCAGCTTGTGTCCGTTCAGATAGACATCGGCCTGGTAATTGGCTGCCCCGAAATGAACAAAAACACGATGGTCATCCGCAGCTTTCTTGTAATCAAACTTCCGGCGATACCATACGCTGCCTTCATAGTACCATAATTTTGGGTTCTGGGAGTTCCAGTCACCGGGCACATTGATAACCGGTGACTTGTCGAAACTATATTCTACCAGATCGTTTTTATCCTGTGGCACCCTGTCCAGGAAAAACCCACCCCACGGGCTGGATGCTGCGTCATAAGGGGTGTACCGATAGTCATAATAGCCCGTTTCGTAAGGATCTACAATATATTTCCATTTTCCGTTCAGGGAATAGGTGCTCCGGTTTACAACATTGGTAATCAGAGAAGATTGTCCCATGGCCCAAACAGGACTTAAAACTGCCATGAGAATAAATATCAGAGGTTTTTTATACTTCATTGCGTGGTTTTTTGGTGAAAAATTAATTAATGATGATCAAATTTAACGCAAAGATGTGAATTGTAAACAAAAAGTTTGTTAACAAAATTTAAATACTCATCTTCCGGTTTATAATTTAGATAAATTTTATAAAGCATCTGATAATCTCTGCCTAAGATTGTCAGGGCACAAGGTTGATGAATTCACAATTGATAAATATTTAATGTATTGAAATAATTCAGTTGTTTGTTTCATTTTATTAACCAAAAATCAATTAATTTTCCGGTTTACATTGAAGGAAGAATTATATGAAAACAAATACAACGGCAGATAAATACGGGAAACTAATTGATATACTGAGAGAAATGGGCGACGTGGTGGTGGCCTTTTCAGGAGGAGTAGACAGTACTTTCTTGCTGAAAGTAGCCACTGATACACTTGGAGACAGGGCGTTGGCAGTTCTGGCTGTTTCTCCCACCTATCCTTCGAGGGAGTACCAGCGGGCGATGGATGTTGCCAAACTGATTGGATCCAAAATCAGGATCATTCATACAAAAGAGACCGATGAGAGCAAATTTATTGAGAATCCGGTGAACCGCTGTTATTTCTGCAAATCCGAGTTATTTAATCGCGTGGGTGATATAGCCGATGAATACCGGTTTCAGAATCTGGTGGATGGTTCAAATGCAGATGACAAACATGATCATCGTCCGGGCATGAAAGCCTTACGGGAAAAAGGAGTACGCAGTCCGCTGCAGGAAGCCGATCTTACTAAAACTGAAATCCGAGAGCTTTCCCGGAAGCTGAAGCTTCCTACCTGGAACAAGGATGAGCTGGCCTGCCTTTCATCCCGTTTCCCTTATGGTGAAAAGATTGATCCGGAGAAGTTGCGCATGGTGGATGAAGTTGAAAATTACCTCTCTGATTTGGGTTTCCATAATATCAGGGCCCGTCACAAAGGAAATACTATTAAAATTGAAGTGGATCCTGCCCAGATCAAACTGTTTATGGATGATGAACTGAGGAACCGCATCGTTCAGCAGATCAAAGAAATCGGGTATACTTATGTTACCATCGACCTGGAAGGTTACCGCCGTGGAAGCATGAATGAAGTGCTTACAAAGGAACAGCTTCGGGGGGAAGACCTGATGCCGGAGAAGTTGGTAACAAGGTGACAGGGGAACAAGGTGACAATCTAGTGTTCAGGCGGCCTGTGTGGGCAAGGATGGAGAGCTCGAAGCTGGAGGCTTGAAGCAGGGGCATTCGGTTTCAAAAATATGTCTTTACTAAAATTTTAAATTTTTTGTTTCTCGCAGAGTTGCACAAAGTTTTGCGCAGAGTCTCGCGAAGTTTTTTGTAAAGCCTGAAGTCTGAATGTACGAACCAGGCTTTATGGTTCAAAATTATGATTTTTTTACTGCATGTCACCAGCCGGAAAGGCTGAGATACCAAAGTCGGGGCAACGCCCGGTTATTGCGACACCCCCTCTCTCCGCCACATCCATAGTGTTTATATGGAACCGGATGTTTATTATGTTGCGTATGGAACCGTGAGGCTGATTTGTATTCGGCTATAATGCTGCACCCGGGGCGCTACTATAAATGTTAATGATAAACTTTCTGCCATAATGTCGTCACTGCGTGACTGGCAGCGTTAATTGTATTTTGATGTTTTTTAAACGGGAAAATAATTTCAAACAATTTTAATCCTGGTCTTTGGTAGGCAGAAAGGTTTGCTTCAGCTCCGCTCAGCCAACCATTTCAAACCATTTCAAACTAATTCAAACAATCTCAAACAACTGAATAATCAACCGAATAATCAACTGAATTACTACCGAACAATCAATTGTCCCTCTTTGAAAACACACCAAATTAAACTACTTTTGTCGGATTAATATTATAAGAACTTTAAAATCAGGATATGTCGCAGGAAGATACGTTTAAAAAACTGATTGCTCATTGCAAGGAATACGGGTATATTTTTCAGAGTAGTGAAATTTATGACGGACTGAGTGCTGTATACGATTATGGCCAGTACGGCTCGGAGCTGAAAAACAATATAAAACGGTACTGGTGGGATGCCATGGTAAAGCTGAATGAGAATATTGTGGGTATTGACGCGGCTATTTTTATGCATCCCCGTACATGGGAGGCTTCCGGACACGTGGGTTCCTTCAATGATCCCCTGATTGACAACAAAGATTCAAAGAAAAGATACCGGGCCGATGTGCTTATTGAAGATTACCTGGCTAAGATCGAAGGAAAGATTGACAAGGAGGTAACCAAAGCTGCCAAAAGATTTGGAGATTCATTCGACCGTGAACAGTTTGTAACCACCAACAATCGTGTACTGGGTTACCAGCACAAGATTGATGAGGTGCGGAAAAGATATGTAGATGCCATGGATAAAAACGACCTTGCTGAGGTACGCCAACTTATCCTTGATTGTGAAATAGTAGATCCTGTTTCCGGCACAAAAAACTGGACCGACGTACGTCAGTTTAACCTGATGTTTGATACACGCCTGGGATCGGTAAGCGAAGAAGCCAGCAAGATCTACCTTCGGCCTGAAACGGCACAGGGTATTTTTGTAAATTATCTGAATGTACAAAAATCGGGCAGGATGAAGCTGCCATTTGGGATTGCCCAGATCGGGAAAGCTTTCCGAAATGAGATCGTAGCCCGCCAGTTTATTTTCCGCATGCGTGAGTTCGAACAGATGGAGATGCAGTATTTTGTTACGCCGGGGACTGAACTGGAGTGGTTCAACCACTGGAAGGAAGCCCGCATGAAGTGGCACAAAGCGCTGGGAATTGATGAGAATAAATTCCGGTTCCACGAGCATGATAAACTGGCCCATTATGCCAATGCTGCTTTTGATATTGAATTTGAATTTCCGTTTGGCTTTAAAGAAGTTGAAGGAATCCATTCCCGTACCGATTATGACCTGGGACGTCATCAGGAATTTTCAGGCAAAAAGATGCAGTATTATGATCCGGACCAGAACAAAAGTTACGTACCGTATGTGGTAGAAACTTCTATCGGAGTTGACCGTATGGTGCTTATGATTCTGAGCGATGCCTATACAGAGGAAACACTAACGAAGGAAGACGGAAGCAAGGATGAGCGGGTGGTTCTGAAGATTCCGCCGGCACTTGCCCCTGTGAAACTGGCAGTTTTACCGCTGGTAAGGAAAGACGGTCTGCCGGAAAAGGCACGTACCATTATGCAATCGCTTAAGTTTGACTTCAATTGTCAGTATGATGAGAAGGACTCAATCGGGAAACGTTACCGCCGGCAGGATGCTATCGGAACTCCCTTCTGTATTACTATCGATCACCAGACCCTGGAGGACGACACCGTTACCATCCGCTACCGCGACAGCATGGAGCAGGAAAGAGTGCCGGTAACCGCGCTTCGTGGTATCATGGAAGACAAGGTAAGCATGCGGAAGTTGTTTGAGAAGATTGTATAGATGAGGAGAGTCCTGATCATAACCTATTACTGGCCGCCCAGCGGAGGAGCCGGGGTACAGCGCTGGTTAAAGTTTGTGAAGTACCTGCGGGAGTATGGTTGGGAACCTGTAATCTATACGCCGTCAAACCCGGAAGCTCCGGTTGAAGATACTACACTGTTGCAGGAGTTACCGGAAAATCTTGAGGTGGTGAGGCATCATATTTGGGAGCCATATGCAATGTATAAAAGGATTACCGGACAGAAAAAGGACTCCAGAGTACAGGCTGGTTTCCTGAATGAAGAGAAGAAGCCAGGTAAACTCGAAAAGCTTTCCGTATGGGTACGCGGTAACCTGTTTATCCCCGATGCTCGTAAATACTGGATAAAACCTTCAGTAAAATTTCTTAAAGGGTACCTGAAAAACCATCCGGCGGATGCGCTGGTGACAACCGGACCGCCGCATAGCATGCACATGATAGGGCAGAAGTTGCACAATAAGCTGGGAATTCCCTGGCTGACAGATTTTCGTGATCCATGGACCGGTATAGATTTTTATCATCATCTGATGCTTTCTGAAAAGGCTGACCGAAAACACCAGAGGATGGAAAGATCTGTGATCCGGGAAGCTAATGCAGTAGTGGCAGTAGGCCATGTACTTGCTGATGAATTAGCACGCATTGGCAACCGTGAAGTACATGTAATTACCAATGGGTATGATGATGGTGACATCCCGGACAAACCAGTTAAACGAAACCATGATTTTACTATTACTCATGTAGGGGCCATGAACAAAGACCGCAACCATAAGGCATTCTGGAAAGCGGTGCGCCAGCTAATTGACAGTTTAGAAGAACAAAAGGAAAATATCCGGATCGAACTGATAGGAAAGCTTGATCTTTCTGTGCGGGAATCCATCGCGCAAAACGATTTGTCTGGCTATACCATTATAAAACGTTACCTGCCACATCGTGATGCCATCGGAGAACTATGCCGGTCTCACCTTTTGTATCTTCCTGTGAACAACACACCAAATGCAAAAGGCATTCTTACGGGTAAGCTGTTCGAGTATCTGGCAGTACGTCATCCCATTCTGGCTGTTGGTCCGCCAGAAGGAGAAGTGAGTAATTTGCTGAAGGAAACAAAAAGTGGAGAAATTTTTGATTTCACCGATCAAAAGGGGATATTTGAATACCTGAAAGAGCATTACGAACATTATTTGGCCGGTAATGATCCACTTCTGTCGACACCGGTGCACAAATATTCACGTAAAGCCCTGACAGGAGACATGGCTGAAATACTGAACAACATTGTCAAATGAACAACAAGATCGTAACGGTAGTAGGCGCAAGACCTCAGTTTATTAAAGCCTCGGTTGTGACCAATGCATTTTCGATGAAGGGGTTGCGGGAGGTGATGATCCATACCGGGCAGCATTTTGATGAGAACATGTCACATATATTTTTTCAGGAGATGGGCATTCCCGAGCCTGCCTATAATCTGGATATCCATGGTTTGTCACATGGAGCAATGACCGGTCGGATGCTGGAGGAAACCGAAAAGATCCTGCAACAAGAAAAACCCGCCATGATGGTGGTGTATGGTGATACCAATTCTACCCTGGCCGGAGCCCTGGCAGCAAAAAAACTGCATATTCCGGTGGCCCACATTGAGGCCGGGCTTCGTTCTTTTAATATGCAGATGCCCGAAGAAGTTAACCGCATACTTACCGACAGGATTTCCGACCTGCTATTCTGTCCGACCAAACTGGCTGTTACGAATCTGGAAAAAGAAGGATTTGATCATTTTCCTTCTAAAATATTATTAAGCGGCGATGTAATGCAGGATGCGGCTATTTTTTATACAGAAAAAGCAAGACAGCATTCATCAATAATGTCACACTTATCACTTAACAACAAATCATTTATTTTATGTACTTTTCACCGCCAGGAGAATACTGATGATCCTGCAAGACTCGGAGAAATTGTGTCTGGCCTGAATGAACTGAGTCATGCCTATCAGATTATTCTTCCTATTCATCCCCGTACCCGGAAGATTATCAGTGAAAGCGGACTGAAACTGGAATTTGAGCCAATAGATCCCGTTGGTTTTCTTGATATGGTGATGCTGCTTGAAAACTGTGCTTTTGTAGTTACCGACAGCGGTGGCTTGCAGAAAGAGGCTTTTTTTCACAAAAAGTATTGTATCACCCTTCGTGATGAGACAGAATGGATGGAACTGGTTGATGCCGGAGTAAACTTTCTGGCCGGAGCCGATAAAATTTTGTTACTTGATACTGCTTCAAAACTTAAACATCTTGCTGCAGATTTTAATCAGGATTTATACGGAGGCGGGAAGGCTGCTGAGTTTATTGCCAATGAGATAGCAGCATTTATCAGATGATAAGCTGTTTATACTTATCACCATATTCTGAAGTCTATCAGGATATATTATTGTTTCTTTAGTTTTTGATTGATCAGGTTCACCAGGGATTGTTCTCTTTTTTCAAGAGAATAATTGGTGAGGATACGTTTTCTTGCGGATTCATTGAAAAGATTATCTCTATTCAGCGCCTTTCCAACTATTTCTGCCAGAAATGTAATGTCGTTTTTGGCGGCTACATAACCAGTGTTTCCAATTATCTCCGGTATAGAATTTACCCTGGAACCAACAGGTGTACAACCGCAAAGCATTGCCTCACAAAGCGCATTGGGCATACCTTCAGTTATTGAGAAAATACAAAAGACACCGGCCTGCTGATAAAGTTTTCTTAATTCTTCTTTAGGAACAGTTTTAATTACACGCAAATTTGGAGGTAATTTAATACCTGTCTCAGAAAGAAATTCAGTTGTAGCCCCAACCAGGGTGAAAGGGATATCCGTAAGTTGTGCGGCAACATTAATATAGGAATCTACCCCTTTAATTTTCATCGTAGTCAGGTTCGAGGTGATCGCTACAGCGATTACAGATCTGATACGTTTTACAGATGGATCTACAGTCCAGAATTCCGGATCAAAACCATTGCTGATAACATGAATTTTAGCGTTGGTTTCCGGTACAAAATGTAGTATTCCCCCTTCTCGTCCCGCCGGATCATCAAAATAATTGGTATTATTTATAAGTTCTTTGCTGTTTGGCAAAAGGTAAGTTGCATGGCGAAGGGCATATTTTATGCAGAAGCTTCTGACAACATTTGAATAACCGCCATAGCCAAATTCCGGAATGCTTGCCACTTCAAAACCTCCTATAACGATGAAGAGAGGAATGTCATATATCCGGGAGAAAAGAGTGAGGAAAAAAGTATGATAATCGGCAAAACGAGTAAAGTAAAAATCAAATCTACGTCCTCTGAAAAGTAAAAAAATTACCAATCGTATAATTTTAAGTAAGTATTTTTTCTTTGGGAATGAGGTGATTAACCGGGCTGTCAAATCAAAATGCCCTGCAAGTATTTTTTCATCGGTCCTTACAAAAGATGAATTGCTCGGTTTCAGGTAAAATGCTTTCATCCTTTGGAGAAATTATTTTTAATGTACCTGAATTTTCCGGATGGTTCAGGTTGAAGTTTTTCTTTAATAATTATTTCAGAATAAGTGAAAAATCCTGAAAAGGCTTTTTTGAGATTTTTTATAAATTCTTCGGGTGGTGTTGCATCTGTTTCCATAAGGAATTGTATTTCTCCCGGCCGGTTCTGCACTACCTGGAATCGTTTTGCATAGCTGATCCTGAAATCGGGCAGTTCATTTAGTATATCAGTAAAAAAGACACCGTGAACCTTGCTGTTATCAGCAAGTATAATAAAATCAGCCGAGCGGCCGGTAACCTGTTTGATCATGGGTAAGTTAACACCACAAGAACACACTGTATCAGAAAAAACCACTTCGTCACCATTTGCATAACGGATAAAAGGCATCGCATAGTTATCCAGGTTTGTCAATATTACCGGGACGGATTCTTCAGCATGATCTTCGGGCTTTTCAAGATAAACATGCTCTGATGCGATATGCATACCTTTGTGTGCGGAGCATTCAAATGCGATCGAATTGCATTCCCCACAGCCATACTGATCAAAAAGTTCAGCCTGCCAGATATCCCGGAAATATTCCCTGTACACAGGCAGCACAGTTTCCGTTGTAGTAGACATTGCCTGAGGAATAAATGAAAGAGGAATTTCTTCTTTTTCAATTAGACGGGAAAGTTCCATCAGGGCTGAAAGGTATCCACGGATAAATTTTGGTTTAAATTTGTTCAGTTTGTCAACATAACGGAACACCGTCTGTTCATTCAGATTAAAAGAATTCAGGGTTACCCGGTTATAATAAAAATCTTTTAATTTATTTTTGAGTTTGGTTGCAGCTGAATCTTCAAGTACCTTTCTGGCACCCCATAGTTTGGCCATCGAATCACCAGGATTCAGACCCATCCAGTTGTACCACCGGTAATAAGCTCCCCAGGACCAGGAGCGGTCTCCGGAATCCCAAAGCAATGGCAACGGGGTGCCGGTTGTTCCTCCTGTACTCCCGTGGGTGATACGACCTGGCTTAATATTATCTGCAACGAGATTTTTATGTTCTCTGAGGGCTGTTTCTTTGGTCAGTGCGGGTATCTTTTGGAAGTCAGAAAGAGACCTGATATCTTCAACATGAATATCTTCCTTCAGGAATAAGGTTCTGTAATATTTTACGTGTTTCCCGGCATGTTCAACCAGTGCTTTTATTTTATTTAACTGGTACTCTTCCATTTTTTCTGCTGGCCAGTATTGCGATTTCAATAACTGGTCGCGGGTTTTCAGTACGCTGGTATGATTGACCAGGTCCTGTACTGGCAAGGCGATATTGTTTGACAGGAAGCGACGTATCATATTATTTGGAAAATAATTGTCTGAACTTTCTAAGATTCAGATTTTTTATTCTGTAAATAAACGATTTTTCCGGATCTTTTCTGAATAATTGATACATAACGGGATCAATTTTACGGTAATAAAAAGCATACATTAGCCATCCAATTTTATTTTTAAGCAACAGGTTATAACAGCCTGATCTGCTCCTGAATTTTATCAGGTCAGAAGTTGGTCCCGGTTTTATATGCAAATTAACATTTCTCACGGGAAGATAATCAATAGCAGTAATTTCATTGCCTTCTGAGAATGTTAGATTGACTACCAAAGACCGTTTATACCGTTTCCTGTCAAAATACTTAACATTTCCGTCGGAGTATATGGGCGAAAAGCAAAAATTGCCCAGGCTGTAAAATATGTATGTTGAATTGTATTTTTCTACTGGCTGCAAGGTATGTGAATGGTTACCCATAATAAGGGCGGCACCTGCATCGATCAGCTCTTTGGCGATAACGGGTTGGTTGCGATCAGGGAACAGGCCTCCTTCAAACCGTCCGCCCCAGTGCATCAATATTACTATTGTATAATCACTTTTATACCTGTCAATATCGCCGATGGCCTTCTCTTTTTCAAAATAATTCAGTTTGATACCAGCCTCTTCCGGAAGCCCGGGATTGGTATCCCGTGTAACATAATTCAGCAGACAAATTTTATGATCTTGCAGAAAATAAGGTGTGGCAGCTTCTTCCTGCGTAAAACCGGCACCCAGGTATCCAATATCATTCTGCCTGAGAAAATCTATAGTCTTTTCAAAGCCGTCTTCAAGGTTATCATAAATATGATTATGTGCCAGGGTAACTACTTTGACGTTTAATTTTTTCAGAATGTGAAGTGTGTCAGTAGTGGTTTTTAATCTTGGTTTTTTTTTCAGGTTCTCGCCGTTATCTCCCTTAATAAGACATTCCAGGTTACCGATTACCAAATCAGATTGAGCAAGTAACAAACTTATCTCACTAAAATAATCAATTCCATTAGTGATTCCGGTAACATATTCGTCATTCAGACTGATGTCGCCAATGAAAGAAAATTTCATTTCGTCTCAGTAATATTTAAAAACTCAGCCAATTTTTTTCCTTGATAAAGATAATTAAACTCTTTTTGTGCAAGCTTCTGGCCTTCAAGGCCTATTTGCATTGATCTCTCACCATTAACAAGGGCTTCTTCTATTTTTTTTGCGAAATCTGCTGAATCTCCTGGTTTAGCTAAATAAGCATTAATTCCATCTCTTAAATATTCGTTTATTTCACCAACTTTAGTAGTGACAATCGGATTCCCAGTAGCAAGGTATTCCCCAATTTTTGTAGGAAAATTTCCTTGAGCCTGTATTGTAGCAGGCCGGGCAAGTACCAAAAGCTTCGCATTTGCCAGTATATTGGCCATTTCTTCATTAGTAACTCTTCCTGTAAAAAGTATTTCGCTCGATAAATTCATTTTTTCTATTTGTTCTTTAAATTTGGAAAACCCATTGAAATCTGTTTTTCCAACCAGTTTGAGCTTAATTTGGAATTTTTTTCTGATGATTGAAAAGGCTTCCAGCAAATAATTAATACCATCCTTATCCGATTGCATTGAACCACAATAGGCTATATAGTCAGAGTTATATCTGATTTTTTTGACAGAGGTAAATCTTTCAGGATTTACCACAATCGGTAAGATAAATATTCTGGTTTTTTTTGAAACATATTTAGCAAAATATTCTTTGAGTGGTTTTGATATAACCAATAATGAATCATATAATTTACAACTTAAATTCAGGTAGATCCATAGATTAATTTTAGTAAAGAAGTTATTTTTGGAAATGATGAATGGATATTCTGTTCTTTCTTGAATAAACTTTATCCCAATTATTTTGCAAAGAATGAAATAAATAATCTCCTTACTAAATCCGAGTGGCCCAATTAGTAAAATGGCTCCTAATCCTCTCTTTCTCAATTCTAGGATCCGGATGATGGATTTAGTGAAACCTATTAAGTTATAGAGCATCCTTATGAAAACAGATTTTTTGCGAACTGTAGTTCCGCTTGTATATTCATAATGTATACCCTTATAGGATCCTTTCACTAAGAAATTTTTTATATGGTCTCTCTTTTCTGTAGGTTTAATACATAATACTTGCACGTTGATTCCTGAAGCAATTAATCCTTC
This sequence comes from uncultured Bacteroidales bacterium, assembly GCA_963783315.1. Taxonomy (GTDB): domain Bacteria; phylum Bacteroidota; class Bacteroidia; order Bacteroidales; family DASQZP01; genus DASQZP01. The sequence continues at coordinate 5,627 of CAWAMZ010000028.1, read as the reverse complement.
TGAATAAGTTGTAAACCTAATCGTCGGTGCAAAGCCTTCAGGGAAGGGGCGTTTATTTATGATTATAATTGTGTTCAATTAACAATAAATGGTTTCAAAGGTTTAATAAAGAATTGAAATGAGATGAAAGCTGTTTTTATTTTCTAATTAAATAGTTAATTAAAGGAAATCTGAATATTTTCTCAATAGTGTTTAGTGTTAGCTTATGATATTTTTTATTGTATGTTCCTGAATAGCCTTCATAATTTGGAAATATGGGAAGCATTTCCCAATTTTTATCATCAGATAGCAACGCATGGATTGCTTTTGCTAAAGCACGTTCAAAACAATTTCCGGTTGAATCATTGATTTGTTCCCCGTATTTATTAAAGTAATCTGAAAAAAAATTCTTTTGAAATATTATTAATCTGCTGTCTGACCATTTTAAATTATTTTCAAGTGGTGCTACTATATCAAAATTTACTGTATCAATTTTTTTTATGATCTTGAGTAAATTTCGAACATATAATCTTCCAGTGATTTTGACTATATAATCATATTTTTTCATTCGAAGTGAATGAGCCATTGCAAATTTCATAATTTGAAATTCACCATATCCCTTGCCTTTTTCTGTTAAATCATAGTTTTCTTTATATTGAAGTAATTCAAAATTAGGATTTTTAATGTTATTAATTTTATCAGATTTAAAATTACTATTGTCGCAAAATACTACAGGAAAGTCTAATGACAACCATTTATTGATGGCATTATAGTAGTCTTTTTCCCTTAAACCAGGATCGGTTCTTTTGAGCGAAATTATATTTTTTGGTTTAATTGTTCCCGTAAGGAGTATGCAATACTTTTTCGAGGGTTTTATTTTAGAATTAAGCTTCATAATATAATCCTGATTATGTATCTATTTGGAGGTAATTATTAAAGTATATTTTTTATTTCTATTACATTATTTTATCAATGAAAATATTTCTAATGTTCTAGAATTATTTCATTATACGTTTCTATAAGTTTAACTTAATTTATTTGCCTTCAAAAATCTTCTATAGTAGAAGATCATAAAAACTAAATATGTTAATCCTGAGAGTATTTTTGTTATTGCAGCTCCCTGAACGCCGATTAATTTTATCAAAATAAAAAAACCTATTATATTAACAAGCCCTATCCAGATGCTGGTATTTCGCAATTCCTTTCCCTTCCCATGAGCAGAAAGGAATCTGTTAAAAAAATCCCCTAATCCTTGAAAAACAGAACCAATAGAAATTATTATAGCTAAAGGCACTACTGAGATAAAATCTTTTGTATAAAGCAATACGATTAAACTCTTAATAAAAACGATGAATAGTAACAAGCTCAACCCAGACATTATAAGTGTATATATAAATATACGGCCTGGTATTTTGTTCATAGAGCCGAAATCCTTAAAAAAAGTTGTTCCTATGGTACTTGGAATTAAAGTGAGCGGTAATGTTGCAGTTAATGCCAGAGAGTAGAATCCAACATTAGTAGTATCAATATAGTAGCCAATGACTATAGCCCCCATTTGTGCGGTGGCAAAACTAAACATGGTTCCAAAATATACCTGCATCCCATAAGCCTTATTTTCGACTTTCAGAGTAGATATTATTTTTGGGTCAAGATTAAAAGTAGGTTTAAGTCTTAATACAGCATATAAAATAGTTAATGCGTATGATGTAAAATATATAAATAGAGCTGAATATAAACTTAAGCCGATAACGAAGTTATAGATATAAGCAATAATAAGGTAGGAAAGCTTTTGTAGTATACGGTATAAAGCAAGATCATAAATTTTATTATCGCCTTGAAGTAAGTTTTGACTTAATTGATCAAGAGGTAATGCAAAGGCAAAGGGGGCTAATATTCTGATTATATAACCAAGTTTATTATCATAAATTATTTCTTCGAAAAAAGAAAAACCAAAAATTGATATTCCATAGACAATCGATAATCCAATTCCAATAATATATGTAACCCCAATAATTCTTCGCTTGATATCTGCATGTTTCTTTTGAATAATCAGTCTGGACGCACTGTAGAAAATGCCTAAGGTGAAAATTGAGGCTGTAAGTGTATATACACTTAGTACAAATTTAAAATCACCATATAGTTTAGGACCAAGGTATCTGGTATTTATCATGCTAATAAGAATACCTACTGCCAGGCCCAAAACCATTGAACTATAAAGAAATATTATCTGCTTTACTTTTTTTTTCTTTGTGAGGGATTGAAAAAAAGCCTGTAAGATGCGAGTTGTCATGAAGATGAATTAAACATGTTTTCCATATGCAAAAATAGTGAAATTGGTGAGCACTATTTATTTTTTTACTAAAATAGATAAGATTTGTGCCAGGTTTACTTATTTTGGGAGTATTAAAATTGTTTTTCAATATTCTTAACAATTTCTTTTAGGAGGATTTTTTCTTTGAAATATTTTGTTTGAACTTTTGTTAAAATATATAGACATAAGATTTTTTTTTAAAATCTGATTTTTTAGGTTAACCTATTTGCTATCTTTGAAAAATATTGTAACAAATGAAAAGTTGCGATTATCGATAACATAATATAAAACCAACAATAATGAAGAAATCATTCCTTCAAAAAATCATCCCCCATATTATTGCCGTTGTCATATTCATCCTGATTTCAGTTGTATATTCATCTCCTATTCTCGAAGGCAAAAGGCTGCAAATGGGTGATATCACAAACTGGCAGGGTATGTCTAAGGAAATTGTTGATTTCAGAAACAATACCGGGGAAGAACCACTCTGGACCAATTCCATGTTTGGAGGCATGCCTGCTTACCTGATATCCATGGAAACTCCAGGCAACCTGCTGCGGTATGTGAGTTCATTTCTCCATTTTATGGCCCGGCCGGCCAGTTTTATCTTTCTTTATCTGCTCGGGTTTTATATTGCGTTGTTATTATTTGGACTTAATCCCTGGCTGGGGATTATTGGATCCATTGCCTTTGCCTTCTCCTCTTATAATTTTATTATTATTGAAGCAGGCCATGCCACCAAAGCAATGGCTTATGGATATCTTCCACCCATAATTACCGGCATCTGGTATGCTTTCCGAAAGAATATCTGGATCGGAGGTGCTGTCACGGGGCTTTTCCTCGGATTGCAGTTGCTGGTAAATCACCTGCAGATCACGTACTACACCATGCTTATTGTGATCGTGTTTGGCGTTTTTGAACTTGTTAGAACGATACGAAATAATGAATTCCCTCATTTCATTAAGGCCCTGGGTGTCCTGATTATAGCAGCAGTGCTTGCTGTCGGATCCAATCTTACCAATATATGGACCACGCTCGAATACGGACAGTATTCCATGCGGGGAAAGTCGGAACTTACCCATGACCAGGGAAATAAAACATCCGGACTCGACCGTGATTATATTACTGCCTGGAGCTATGGCATCCCTGAAACCATGACGCTGCTCATCCCCGATTTCCGGGGAGGTTCCTCACATGGCGGACTCACTACAAACTCCGAGACCTACAAGGTATTGAAGAACGGGAATGTACCCAATGCAAGGCAAATCATTAAACAACTTCCCCTGTACTATGGTCAGCAACCTTTTACTTCAGGACCTGTTTATGTTGGGGCCGTGGTTTTTTTCCTGTTTATCTTCGGATTATTTTTTGTGAAAGGGAATTTGAAATGGTGGCTGCTGACGGCAACCATACTCTCCCTTTTGCTGGCATGGGGTAAAAATTTCAACTGGTTTACCAACCTGTTTCTGGATTACTTCCCGGGTTATAACAAGTTCAGAACGGTGTCCATGACCCTGGTGATTGCACAGTTTACCATGCCATTACTGGGTTTCCTTGCTGTGAAGAAGATTTTTGACCGGGATTACGAGAAAAGTGAGTTGTTGAAAACACTGAAATATACGTTCTATGTAGTTGGTGGTTTTTGTCTGTTGGTGATTATTACACCTTCCATGTTTGCTGGTTTTTCGTCTCCTTCCGATGCCCAGCTGGGATGGCCTGATGTACTGGTAAAAGCGCTGCACGCCGACCGTGAACAATTACTCCGCTCGGATGCTCTGCGTTCATTTGTCTTTGTTGCACTCACTGCAGCACTGATATGGGCTGTGGTTGCCGAAAAGATCAAAACACATATTGCTCTGGCGGCCCTTGCTGCATTTGTGCTGGTTGACATGTGGCCTGTTGATAAAAGGTATCTGAACAATGATGATTTTGTTTCGAAAAGACAGGTGCAGACCCCTTATACGCCTAACCAGGCTGATCAGTTGATCCTGCAGGATAAAGATCCGGACTTCCGGGTGCTGGATATGGCTTCCAATACCTTTAACAGCTCCAGGGCTTCTTACTTCCATTTTTCTATAGGTGGGTACCATGGCGCAAAGATGCGACGCTACCAGGATCTGATCGATTTCCATATCACCCGTGAGATGCAGGGTATCATTCAGACACTTCAAAGCAAGCCTGACAACCGGGCCATCGACAGCACGCTGGCCAGTCAGGATGTACTGAACATGCTGAATACCCGTTACATTATCTACAACCCACAGGCTCCTCCATTGCGGAATACCCATGCACTGGGAAATGCCTGGTTTGTCGATTCAGTAAAATGGGTACCTGATGCCGACAAGGAGATACAGGCATTGTACCAGATAAATCCGGCTAATACTGCCGTGGTTGACCAGCGGTTTGCCGGGGACATGAGCGGAAAAGTAACACCTCCTGATTCAACATCACAAATATCACTGAAATCTTATAAACCCAACGACCTGGTGTATGAATATACTGCTCCCTCAGAACAGGTAGCGGTCTTCTCCGAGATTTATTATCCAAAGGGCTGGAAAGCTTATGTTGATGGTAATCCTCATCCAATTTTCCGGGCCGATTATATCCTCAGGGCTATGCAGCTTCCTGCCGGAAAGCATGAGATAGAGTTTAAGTTTCATCCAACATCTTATTACACTGGCAATAAAGTTTCCCTGGCCAGTTCGGGAATTCTTATAATCGGACTTATCCTGGTTTTCGGATATTCTGTTTATAACAGGAAAAGAAAAGAAGAGGAAACCAACTGATATAGGAGTAAACAATTTCACTTATAATAAAAAAAGGTCCGGATTATCCGGGCCTTTTTTATTGAGTATCATAGATGCAGGCATTGCAACCGAGGACGTAGGACGAGCTAAGCGAAGCTATATGCGCGAGTATTGGATTCAGACCAACAACCGAATCATTTTCCACTGATCTAAATGGAACTCCTGAAACTATTGGAACTATTTGAAACCAATTGAAACTTCAGAAACAAAAATTTTCAAACAACATCAAATCATTTCAAATTTTCAAACAACCGAACAACAACCGAACAACAACCGAATTACTACTGAATAATCAATCGAATAAACAACCGTATCAACTACCAACCTTAGTACCTGTTCAGCCAGCGGAAACGCCTCGCCTCATCTCCCAGTTTGATAGCCAGTGAGAGTTCATGGGAACCAAAGCTGTGTTTGCGGATGGCACTGAAATTATAATCAAAAGCATATCCAATGTACAGAGAATTCAATTGAATTCCGGCAAGCAGGATAAAAGCTCCGCTGGTACGTACTGAAAGCCCTGCCCAGTAGTT
>CAWAMZ010000027.1:0-49932 GCA_963783315.1 uncultured Bacteroidales bacterium | reverse complement strand
TGAGGTTCTGCTCGTGAGGTTCGGCGGGACCGGTCGATCGTACCGGGCACCGAATCCGGTGGACGTGATCGCCAGGGCCCCCGGCCCGACCCGCCACGGTCCGGGCGCACTGAAAACTGGCCGAGGCTGGTTCAGCTGGCCTGGCAGATGCATGACGTAACCGGAAAACTGATTGAGGTAAAAAATTATACAGTCAGGCCCGATGGCTTCACAATCCCCTATACCGCTGAGAAAATTCACGGGATATCTACCGAAAAGGCGCTCAAGGAAGGCCTTGACCTGAAAGATGTACTCGATGAATTTTATATTGATGTTGAACGGGCCACTTTCCTTGTAGGCCACAATATTGATTTTGACATTAATATTGTAGGTGCTGAATATTACAGGCTTGGTATTGAAAACGGGTTCATGCAAAAACCGCGGCTTGATACCAAGGAAGAAAGTACTGATTACTGTGCCTTACCGGGCGGAAAAGGAGGCAAATTTAAGTGGCCCAACCTGTCGGAACTGCATTGGAAACTTTTCAATGAAGGGTTCGGTGAAGCACATAATGCATCAGCCGATGTGGTAGCTACTGCCCGCTGCTTTCTTGAACTGATCCGTCTAGGTATATATGCACCTGAAAAATTAAAAGTTACCAGGGAGGAAAGTGACCGGTTCATGGAACTGAATCCTGATGTGATCAAACCCATCAGTATTGAGATTGAGCCAAACAGGGATCATACCACCGAGCAACAGATACAGGATCAGATTGAACAACAGCAGGAAGCTACCCTCAGCGAGAAGATTTCATTTACCCACCTGCACGTCCACACACAATATTCCATCCTTGACGGGGCTGCCGATGTTCCGGGACTCATCAGCAAAGCAAAGAAGGACGGTATGAAAGCCCTGGCAATCACTGATCATGGAAATATGTTCGGGGTAAAAGATTTTTTCAACCAGGCAAAAAAACAGGAAATTAAACCCATTCTTGGTTGTGAGGTTTATGTGTCACACCGCTCTCGGCTGAAAAAGGAAGACAAGCGTGACGGTAGCGGAAACCATCTTGTTTTACTTGCTAAAAATTATGAAGGATATAAAAATCTGATGAAGCTGGTTTCCTTTGGCTGGACAGATGGATTTTACTATAAACCAAGGATCGATAAAGAATTACTAAAACAATACCATACCGGCCTGATTGCTCTTTCAGCTTGCCTCAATGGTGTAATTGCTGAAAAAGTATTGCATGAGAATAATGAGGCAGCGTTAAAAGAAATCGAAGAGTATAAAAATATGTTCGGCGATGACTTTTACCTGGAGCTTCAACGCCATCCTTCAGGTGACGAAAAAATTGACAAAAAGGTATACCAGGACCAGGTGTACCTCAACCAGCAACTGATAGAACTGGCAGCTCAGAGTGGTTTGAAATATGTTGCCACCAACGACGTACACTTTATTAATAAAGAAGATGCCGCAGCGCATGACCGGCTTTTGTGTCTGAGTACGGGCAAAGACCTGGATGATCCTAACCGTATGCGGTATACCCAGCAGGAATGGTTCAAGACACAACAGGAAATGCGTGAGTTGTTTGCCGATGTTCCCGAGGCCCTCCGGACAACAGATGAAATCGTGAATAAAGTGGAAGAATTCGAATTGAATTCAAATCCCATAATGCCTGATTTCCCCTTACCGGAAGGGTTTGATAATGAAGATGATTACCTGAAGCATATCACCTACCAAGGGGCTCATGAACGTTATGGTGATGAGATCCCGGCTGAAATAAAGGAACGATTGGATTTTGAGCTGGGCACTATTCAGAAAATGGGATTCCCGGGTTACTTTCTTATTGTGTGGGACTTTATTCGGGCCGCACGCGAAATGGGAGTATCTGTAGGTCCCGGAAGGGGGTCGGCTGCCGGATCTGTAGTGGCCTATTCCCTTAAAATTACTGACATTGACCCCATCAAATATGATTTGCTGTTTGAGCGGTTCCTTAATCCCGACCGTATTTCAATGCCCGATATTGACATTGACTTTGATGAAGACGGCCGTGAAAAAGTACTCGAATGGGTAGTCAATAAATACGGTAAAAAGCGGGTGGCCCACATCATTACCTTTGGAACCATGGCCCCTAAAATGGCCATCCGGGATGTTGCACGGGTACAAAAACTTGAACTCTCCGAGGCAGACAGACTGGCCAAGTTGGTACCGGAAAGACCGGGAACAACGTTCAAAAAAGCCTATGCTGAGGTGCAGGAACTAAAAGCCGAGAGAGAATCTACCAATCCGCTGGTAGCACAGACGCTCAAATACGCCGAAGTGCTTGAAGGATCAGTCCGGCAGACAGGTGTACATGCCTGTGGTATCATCATTGGCAAAAACGACCTGGAAGAGCATATTCCCATCTGCACCAATAAAGACGCCGAGCTTTTTGTTACCCAGTATGACGGAAAGCATGTGGAATCAGTAGGCATGCTTAAGATGGACTTCCTTGGCTTAAAAACGCTTTCAATCATAAAGGATGCAGTAGAAAATATCAAACTGTCCCGGGGTGAAGATGTTGATATCTCAAAGGTGTCACTCGAAGATCCTGCGACATTTGAGTTATACAGCAAGGGAGAAACAACTGCCCTGTTTCAGTTCGAATCACCCGGAATGAAAAAGCACCTGCGGGCACTAAAGCCCAATCGGTTTGAGGACCTGATCGCCATGAACGCCCTTTACCGTCCGGGCCCGATGGAATATATTCCCAGCTTTATTGCCCGTAAACATGGTTTGGAAAAAATCATGTATGACCTGCCGGAGATGGAAGAGTACCTGGAGGATACTTATGGTATCACCGTGTACCAGGAGCAGGTGATGCTTCTTTCCCAGAAACTGGCTGGTTTTACCAAGGGGCAGGCCGATTCGCTGCGAAAGGCGATGGGTAAAAAGATCAAGTCTCTCATGGACGAGCTCAGGGTTTTGTTCATGGATGGTTGCAAGAAGAACGGATTTGAAGAAACAGTTGTCAATAAGATCTGGAAAGACTGGGAAGCCTTTGCCCAGTATGCCTTTAACAAATCACATTCCACTTGTTATGCCTATGTATCCTATCAGACGGCATATCTGAAGGCCCATTATCCTGCTGAATTTATGTCTGCAGTACTGAGCCGGAACCTAAATGACATAAAAAAGATCACCTTCTTCATGGATGAGTGCCGGAGAATGGGCTTAAGTGTTCTCGGACCCGATGTGAATGAAAGTTTTTCCAGGTTCACTGTAAATAAAAAAGGTGATATTCGTTTCGGAATGGCCGCAATAAAAGGCGTTGGTGGGGCGGCTGTTGATGCGATAATAAAAGAACGCGAAGAAAACGGGCCATACAAAGATTACTATGATTTTATGGAACGGGTGAACCTTACTACTGTAAATAAACGATGTATTGAAAATCTGATCACTGCAGGCGCTTTCGATGGTTTTGAAGGCACCAACAGACACCAGTTTTTTGCTGCTGATGATAATGAAAGCAGCTTCCTTGAAAACCTGGTTAAATACGGGATTAAAATGCAGAGTGAAAACACTTCAGCACCCACCCTTTTCGGAGGAATTGAAACCATTGAGATCTCAAAGCCTGTTCCGCCGGTAGTGGATGAATGGCCCATGCTGATGAAGCTTAATAAGGAAAAGGAACTAATTGGTATCTATCTGTCATCGCATCCGCTTGACTCCTACAGATTTGAACTCGAAAACCTGAATACCACTCCCATCACTGCTCTTCAGCCACTGACGGATCTGAAAGGACGGGAAATTACCATCGCAGGAATTGTTAGTCAGGCGGCAGAACGATTCACAAAAAACGGCTCCCCGTTTGGAGAAATGACCCTGGAAGATTATACCGATTCCTACCGGATGGTGATGTTCTCAAAAGACTATCTGCGGTTTAAGAGTTTCTTCGCCAGAGGCTATTACCTGCTAATAAAGGGCAAAGTACAACAAAATCCTTACAGGGACGAACTGGAGTTCAAAGTAACTGACATCAAAATGCTTTCTGAAGTTAAAAAGGAAGTTTTTAAAAAAATCTCCATTGTGATGCCGGTGGAAAATGTTTCTGAAGAATTTTTAACTGAAATCGATCAGTTCACTGAAAACCCTGAAGGAACTGTTGATTTGCGGTTTGTGCTGTTTGACAGAAAAGAGAATATATCAGTGGAATTATTTTCAAGAAACAGAAAAGTTTCTCTTTCTCAGGATTTTATAGATTATCTCAAAAACAATAGTGATATAGAATATAAGGTAAATTGAACAATTCGGTTAATTTTGTATTTATAACTTAAATAATAATGTTAGCAAAATTATTCTTAAATTAAACTAAAATAGTTATGACAATAGATGTAAATGATGCAAATTTTGAAGAACAGGTATTAAAATCCGACAAGCCTGTTTTAGTGGATTTTTGGGCTGAATGGTGCGGTCCCTGCCGCATGGTCGGCCCTATCGTAAAAGAGATAGGCGAAGAATATAAAGATAAGGTAGTAGTTGCCAAACTGGATGTCGACAGTAATCCAAATGTTTCAGCTCAGTTTGGGATTCGCAATATTCCTACTGTACTCTATTTTAAAGATGGAGAAGTGGTTGATAAACAAGTAGGTGCCGTTCCTAAAAAGAATTTTATAGCCAAGCTTGAGCCGCTTCTGTAAAAGGATTTGTTCTTTGTGTTTCCGGAAAACAGGGAGTGATAAAATATATTTCTGCCATCGCCTTGTTTCCTAATAAAAATTTTAATTTTTAAAGGCATAAGTCACCTGCTTGTGCCTTTCTCTTTTATATTCAAATCATGGAGAAAATAGAAAAAGTTTGTATTTACTGCGCTTCCAGTCACAAAGTGGACAGCATTTACTTTGAAGCGGCCGGTAAGCTGGCAGCCGAACTGGTAAATAATAACATTTCAATTGTTTATGGTGGCGGAGCCGTTGGCCTGATGGGCAAAGTGGCAGATACAGCAATGAATATGGGTGGAGAGGTTACCGGCATTTTGCCCAGATTCATGGATGAAGTGGAATGGGGACACAAGTCCATTACCCGCCTTATTCTGGTTGATGATATGCGGGAACGCAAAAGAAAAATGATCGAAGAATCGGATGCTGTTATTGCCTTGCCTGGCGGCACCGGTACAATTGAAGAATTGTTTGAGGTAATCACACTTAAACGGCTTGGCCAATATACTCAACCCATAATTTTACTGAATACAAAAGATTACTACAAACACCTGATTGCTTTCGTAAATCAGATGGTTCAGGAAAATTTTCTTCGTGCTGAACACCTGAGCATGATGACTGTTATCAATGAACCGCATCAGATAATGGAAGCACTGAACAATTCTCCGGCCTGGGGAAAAGATGCGATAAATTTTGCAGCAGTGTGAGTAATGGATGAACCTTTTGTTTGTCAGGAAATACCCGCATCTTTCATTGCATCCATTCTTATAATGTTATCTTCCTTTGTATAAGGGAGCAGACGGAGAGTGTTATAGTCAAAAACGGCATAAGTGAAATTTACAATCCAGTCGCCCAGGCAAATCATCTTACTTTCCTTCCCCAGATTGATTTCCATTGGTATGTGGCGGTGACCGTACATAAAATAATCATAATGTTCTTTTTCCAGCAGGCTTTCTGAATATAAGATCAGCCACTCTTTATCAGTCCCTTTAAAATCAGCATATACACCCTTTTGCTGACGGCTGTTTTTGGACCATGTGTGGCCAAGTCCCACCGAAAAATTTGGATGCAGACGAGAGAATATCCACTGAAGCACTTTATTGGTAAAAGCCCATTTCAGGAGCTTATAACTCCTGTCTCCCGGTCCCAGTCCGTCTCCGTGAGCCATATAAAATTTTTTCCCGTTCCAGGTTTTAACCAGTGGTTCACGATGAACAATAACTCCGGTCTCTTTGGGAAGATAATCAAAAACCCAGACGTCATGATTACCAGTAAAAAAATGTACGGGGATTCCGGAATCAGTAATCTCGGAGACTGCCCCCAAAAACCTGGTGAACCCACGGGGTATCACTTTTCTGAACTCATACCAGTAATCAAAAATATCGCCCAGCAGATAAATTTCCGCGGCATCTTCTTTGACCTCTTTCAGCCACTTTACCAGCAGCTTTTCTCTCTCCAGACTTTCCCGGGCAGGATATAATCCAAGGTGGGCGTCTGATACGAAATATATTTTTTTACCTTGTTCCAATACTGCGCATTTACCGGATTACTTCTTTCAGTTTGTTGTTCAGTGTCTCAATGTCCGGGTTCTTCAACAGAATGTCGCCATCCGGAGATATAAGATAACTGGTGGGTAATTTCTGTACATTATAACTCCGGGCTGCTGCTGAATGATCACTATTTACATCTATTACTGAGATCCAGGGATAATTAGCTGTCTTCATCAGTTTTTCCCATTCGGCTGCTGATCTGTCAAGAGATACCTGATAGATCTCAAATTTCCGCCCACCGAACTCTTTGTATGTATCAAGCAGATCAAGGTTATTAAGCATGCTCTCCCTGTCTCCTGCTGCCCAGAAATTCAGCAATACATACCTGTCGGAAACACTGCTTAGACGCACGGTATCTCCATTTGCATCAGGCAGAGCAATCTCCGGTAAACCTGTTTTTGCACCCGATTGCATTAATTGTTCCAGCCGTGCATTGTTAAGCATAGCCATCATGTCACCGAAGTTTTTTTGCAGCGCTTTGACATGGGGAGAACCAGGATGATACTTCACCAGTGAATCATTCAGAATTTTGAAATACTGGATGTCCCTTGTTGAATTCAGAAAATAAGTGTCCTTGTTGAGCTGTTGATATATGGCAGCAATACTGGCTAATGAATTTGAATTTTCCAGGATGAAACGGATCAGATATTTTTTGTGAGCCTTAAACACTTTATTGTATTCTTCATTAAATTTTTCCAGGACAGAATCTGGTGCTTCAGTTGCTTCAGCCTGGTGAAACAAATTTTCAATCGAGTCAAGTGACGACTTGTCACGTGCCAATTGTGCGTTCAATTCTTTTAATTTTCGTGAATCATCAGAACCCTTCACAGAATAATTTGCCGGAAAATTCTCAGCAACAGCATCAACCACAATCCTGTCGCCCGGGGCAGCAAGCAGGGAAATAAACTGTTGCTGGTTAATACCCAGCTGGTAAAATTTTTCCTTGCTGGTACGAAAGGTAAACCTGAATTTGCCGGAAGATGTTGTTTGAACTGAATCAATCAATTGAGGGCCCGTAACCTGAAGTTCACTTAGGTATACCATCTTTGTTGAAAGACCTTCGATCTGCCCCTTGATTGTTACTTGTGGCTGACGGTTGCAGGCAACAACAGAATACAAAATGGCAAAAATTATGACTACTTTTTTCATTTAGTGGTAAATTGGATTAATAGATTCACAAGATAAAACCGGAAATTTTTACTTTTCACTGAAATAGTTGAGCCAGTTTTTTGCCCAAATCATCACCTCTCAGATTTTTTGCTATGATTTTTCCGTCTTTGTCCAGCAGAAAATTAGCAGGTATACCCTGAATATTATACAAGGGTACAACCACAGAATTCCAGTAGTTAAGATCACTTACGTGATACCAGTCAAGATGGTCGTCCTGAATAGCTTTCTCCCACGATTCCTTTGATTTATCGAGGGATACCTGGAAAATTTCAAATCCTTTGTCATGATATTTCTTATAGTTAGCCACCAGATTTGGATTTTCGTGCCGGCAGGGAGAACACCAGGATGCCCAGAAATCAAGCAATACATACTTTCCCCGCAATGAAGAAAGAGAAATGGTGTCACCATGCGGATCGGGAAGCGAAATTTCAGGAGCAACCGAGCCAATTTCAAGACTTTTTTCGATTTTTGACTGATTATTCATTTGCTCCCTGACATCAGTAACATAATCGTGCAGGGATTTTACTGCTTCCGCCTCCGGATAGAGGGCAACAAGGTTGCTGTCTACCATCGAGAAATATTTAAAATCAGTTTGTGGATTCAATACGTAGGAACGGGGGGCAATACGCTGGTATAGAGCCATCAGACTGGCAAAGCTGGCGGGATGATCACTTATAAAACCGGTTGTAAATTCCTTTTGCTCTGCAACAATTTGCCGGTAGGTGGAATCCAGTCTCGCTTTAATTTCCAGTATGTCAGGACTGTTTACACTATCACGGTAAATTTGTCCCAGGTTGTTGATCCGCTCAATGGCTTCATTCTGCTTCTCCACCACCCGACGGATAAGTTCTGATTCATTTGACCCTTTTACCTTATAACCATGCTGCAGGTCAGAAGCATCGGCGGTAATTTCAATCTCATCACCTGGTTTAATCAGCAGGGTAATATAATTAGCGGAACTGATATTCAAAGAATAAAACCGGGGCATATCAGTGATTCCATGCAGTTTAAAACTTCCTTTTTCTCCCGGTTGTGCCGAATCAACCGGCAATAAACCTTTATTCGTTGTTAGTTCCTTGAGATATACAGTCTTCCCATCGGCATTCTCCAGGGTCCCTTCCACTGTAAACTCACCACTTCTTGATGAACAGGAATAAACAGCCAATGATAACAGTATTAAATAGAAAAATTTTCGAATCATTTTCACGTGTGTTTATTATTATCTGAATTCTTTAACTGATCAGGTTATTGACTTATTGTAAATTGCTATCTTCTTTTAAGTTAATTATTCTTAAGAAAAGAATGGTAAAGTTAGTAAATAATGGTATTATTCATTGAAACGGAGCCTAAATTTCAGGGTAATTAATACCCGAAGTACAAAAAAGTATTCAGCTTACTAAGTGGTTTTTATAATTTTTGCAAACTCAGGAACCAGAATAAATTCGAATCTTTGCAAGGTAAAATGAATTATAGAACTTTTATGCCCCTGTACTTGTTAACTAGTTTGAATTTTGGTAATTTAGATCAAGCATAAAAAAGCGATTGGCTCTAACTTATTTATACATTTAGTGAGTTGAATATCCGGTAGTTGCCACAAAATATTTCGTTTGTAAGCCGGTTCAGAAAATATGGTTGCTTTCATTTTACATGCTTTTACAGAAACATAAACAGTTATCATAATGAGCTATCTTAAGTTTGATAAATCGCAACTGATTAATCTGGAGTATTCACTCGGAAAAGAATTGTTGCGAACAAACCGGGCCGGTTCCTACTCCTGCACCACTATTGTTGGTTGTAACACCCGTAAATATCACGGTTTACTTATCTGTCCGCTTGAAGAGATGGATAATGACTGGCATCTCCTGATTTCTTCACTTGATGTAACAGTTATCCAGCATGACAGTGAGTTCAATCTTGGAATACATAAATATCCGGGCGATAATTACTACCCCAAAGGACATAAATATGTCCGTGATTATGAAGCAGAGACCATTGCCAGGACAACTTACAGAGTTGGTGGTGTTGTGCTTCTTAAAGAGTATCTGCTGGTTGAGAAGGAAGAACAGGTTCTGATCCGCTACACCCTGGTGGAGGCTCATTCACCCACACGACTGCGTTTCAGGCCTTTTCTGGCATTCCGGAATGTGCATGCGTTATCAAAGGCAAACCTGGATGCCAATACCCGTTCAGAGACTGTAAAGAACGGCATACGTTCAAGGCTGTACCCGGGATATCCGAATTTATACATGCAATTTTCGAAAAAAGCTGATTTTGTTCATTTCCCCGACTGGTATTATAATATCGAATACTTGCGGGAGCAGGAAAGGGGATATGATTACCAGGAAGATCTCTTCGTACCCGGCTATTTTGAACTCGAGATTACCTCAGGAGAAAGCATTGTTTTTTCAGCCAGCCTGAAGGAAGGAAATCCGCAGTCATTCAAGCGTAAATTTGAAGCCGAGATTAAAAAACGAATACCCCGTAATACTTTCCGGAATTGTCTGATCAATGCAGCTCACCAGTTTATTGTCAGGAGTGAGAAAAAAACGGAGATTATTGCCGGTTATCCCTGGTTTGGCAGTTGGGGCCGCGATACATTTATTTCGCTACCCGGACTTACCCTTGCCATTGATGATGTGCAAACATTCAGAGCCGTGACAGACACCATGCTGGGAAAGATGCACAACGGACTCTTCCCGAACATGGGCAGCCGCGAAAAACCCGCCTATAATTCTGTTGATGCACCACTTTGGTTTTTCTGGAGTATGCAGCAGTATGTAGCCTATACACATGAACCTGCCGAGGTCTGGAAAAAATACGGCAAAGCAATGAAAGCAATCCTCGAGGGTTACCGCAAGGGGCAGGAATTTAACATACACATGCACGAAAACGGGCTGATATACGCAGGAGAACCCGGAAAGGCCTTAACCTGGATGGATGCAATATTATACGGTAAGCCTGTGACACCCAGAACCGGCTACCAGGTTGAAATAAATGCCCTTTGGTACAATGCAATTATGTTTAGCCTTGAACTGGCTCAGCAGGCGCACGATACCACTTTTGCCGGTAAATGGAAATCCATTGCCGAAAACATCAGAGAGAATTTTGAAAAAACCTTCTGGGATCCGGAGAAACATTATCTCGCTGATTTTGTAGATGGTGATTATAAAGACTGGGCAGTAAGGCCTAACATGTTAATTGCTGTAGCTTTACCTTACAATCCGTTGAGTAATGAAATAAAAAAAGCTGTATTGGATGTAACTGAAAAAGAATTGCTTACCCCGAAAGGTTTACGCAGTTTATCTCCCAAAAATGAACTTTATAAAGGAATTTACTTTGGTAACCATGAACAGCGTGACCACGCCTATCATCAGGGATCAGCATGGCCCTGGTTGCTGGAGCCTTTTTGCAGGGCCCTCCTGGATATATACAAAGCTGCCGGGTTGTCCAAGGTAAAGAAAATATACATGGGATTCGAGGAAGATATGAGTGAACATGGCATCAGTTCAATCTCAGAAATATATGACGGTGATCCGCCTCACTTGCCAAGGGGAGCCATTTCTCAGGCATGGAGTATTGCTGCACTTTTAAGAATAAGTAAAATGATTGAAGAATTTGAAGCATAACCTCCTGAAGGGCAAAACTATTGTTTTTACTAATTGTTATAAACCAAAGAAGACATTGCTTAACCCACGACTAATTTTATAACCTGAATAACCTCTTATGAGAATATTAATGTTTGGCTGGGAGTTTCCTCCTCATATTTCCGGTGGTTTGGGCACGGCCTGTTATGGACTGACAAAAGGGTTATCGACATTGAAGGATATGGATATCCTTTTTGTTGTTCCCAAAGCTTTTGGTGATGAAGACCAGAGTGCAGCCCGGCTTATTGGTGCCGATGAGGTATTTATCAGTGAGAAAAAAGTGAATTATGAAGGATTTTTCCGTGAAATCAATTTCATCGAAGTTGGATCCAATATCGTTCCTTATATGGATCCTGAGGAATATGAGGAAATTGTAAAGCAGCATCAGAATGGTAACTACCAGTATATCAACACAACCTACCGTGGAAAGCTGAAGTTTACAGGAGAATACGGAGCTGATCTTTTTCAGGAGATAGCCAATTACGCTGTGGTAGCATCTGTTCTGGCTGATGAACATGATTTTGACGTGATACATGCACACGACTGGCTTACTTACCCTGCCGGAATTGCAGCCAAACAAAGATCAGGAAAACCTCTTGTTATTCATGTACATGCCACTGATTTTGACCGTAGCGGCGGAAGTGTTAACCCCGGAGTCTATGATATTGAAAAGAGGGGCATGGAAGCAGCTGATCTGATTATTGCAGTGAGTAATCTCACCCGTGATACAATTATTAATAAATATGGTATTAACCCCGATAAAGTAATTACCATCTATAATGCAGTTGACCGGCTCGACGAAAATGCTGTGATTGATGCCAAAAGAGGTGTAAAGGATAAGATTGTAACTTTTCTGGGCCGGGTTACAATGCAGAAAGGCCCTGAATATTTCATTGAAGCGGCCTACCAGGTACTTCAGAAAATGGACAATGTGCGTTTTGTAATGGCCGGGAGCGGCGACATGCTCAATAAAATGGTTTCAAGGGCTGCTGCACTGGGTATCACCAACAAATTCCATTTTACCGGTTTTCTGAGGGGCAGCGATGTGCATCATATGTTCGCCATCAGTGATGTGTATGTTATGCCTTCAGTTTCTGAACCTTTCGGTATTTCCCCACTGGAGGCCATGCAGTCCAACGTACCCGTCATCATTTCCTATCAGTCGGGAGTCTCAGAAATTCTGAAACATGCCCTCAAAATTGACTTCTGGGACATTAATGCCATGGCCGATGCCATTTACGGAATACTCAATTATGAGGCGCTCCCGAAAATGTTCAAAAAATACGGAAAGACAGAGGTTGACAATCTCAAGTGGGAAAATTCAGCACGGCAGGTGAGGGATGCGTATTATCAGGTCACAAAACAAACTTATTAATGCAGGATATTTAAACCCGATCATTCATGAAAACTATTTGTCTATATTTTCAGGTTCATCAACCCTTTCGTTTCAGGCGCTACCGCTTTTTCGATATTGGGAACGATCATTATTATTATGATGATTATATGAATGAAAGCATCATGCAGAAAGTGGCAGCAAAATGTTATCTCCCAACAAATAAAGTGTTACTGAAACTGATAAAAGAATATGGAGCTGCCTTCAGGATAAGTTTTTCGATATCCGGAATCGCTCTTGACCAGTTTGAGCTTTATGCTCCGGAAGTACTGGAAAGTTTCCAGGCCCTTGCAGCAACAGGCAGCGTGGAGTTTCTTTCTGAAACAAGCGCACATTCACTCGCTTCCTTAAAGGACAGAGAAGAATTCAGGCGTCAGGTGGAAGCCCAGAATGAACGGATATTCAGATTGTTTGGACAAAAACCCTCCGTATTCCGCAACACAGAGCTTATCTATTCGGATCAGATGGGAGCAGATATTGCTGCCATGGGATTCAAAGCCATGCTGACCGAAGGTGCCAAACATATACTCGGCTGGAAAAGTCCGAATTACATCTACTGTAATGCGATCAATCCCAGGCTGAAAGTTCTGCTGCGAAATTTTAAACTAAGTGACGACATTGCTTTCAGGTTCGGCAACCAGTCATGGTCGGCTTATCCCCTTACGACCGAAAAATATGTAAGCTGGCTCAATAAAATGGATCCAAAAGAAGAGACAGCAAACATATTTATTGATTATGAAACTTTTGGAGAACATCAATGGAAAGAAACCGGCATCTTTGACTTTCTGAAAGCTCTGCCCAAAACAGTTTTCCGCAATTCAAAATTCAAATTTGCCACTCCATCAGAAATAGCTGATCAATCTCAGCCCGTTTCAGCAGTAAATGTGCCCAACCCCATATCCTGGGCTGACGAAGAACGTGATCTGACAGCCTGGCTGGGCAATGAGCTGCAACAGGAAGCCCATAATAAGTTGTATGAGCTGGCCGGTAAAATTACCTCGATAGATGATCCGAAAATCTTGAAAGACTGGAAATACCTTCAGGCCAGCGATCATTTTTATTATATGTCAACAAAATTCTTTTCTGACGGTGAGGTTCATGCTTACTTCAATCCGTATGCATCACCCTATGATGCTTTTATTAATTACATGAACATACTCAGTGATTTTTCCATCAGAGTAAATGCTGCCAATCCGGAAACGGACAAAGAACTTGAATTAGCGAACCTTACATCAGTAATTGAAGAAAAAAATCAGTTGATACAAAAGTATGAACAGGAGTTGCTGCGGTTGAAAACAAAAAAAACAACACCGCGCAAAGCTGCATCCGGAGCGACAAAAGCCGGAAGCACAACAAAATCTGCACAAAAAAAACCGGTTGCTGCCAAAAAGACAAAAGCCGGAAATACAACAACCACAAAATCACCTGCTAAGAAAAATAATAAAGGAACAAGAAAAAAATAATTGATTATAGAGGAGGAGTATAGAGGATGAGTACAAATGTTTTAAAACCCAACTATCTTTTTGAAGTCAGCTGGGAGGTATGCAATAAAATGGGAGGTATTTATACTTCCTTATCAACAAAAGCCCAAACACTGATCAATGATTTACACAGCAATTATATCCTGATAGGACCTGATGTCTGGAGAGACACCCAGGACAATCCAGAGTTTGAGGAAGACAGAAAACTGTTTAAAGCCTGGAAAACCCAGGCCTCCAGAGAAGGATTGCGAATCCGCACCGGCCGCTGGAAAATAAAAGGCAGTCCTGTTGTTATCATTGTTGATTTTACCACTTTCATTACCCAAAAAGACAGTATTTTTAGTGGTTTTTGGGAACAATACAAGCTGGATTCAATTTCCGGTCAGTGGGATTACATTGAGCCCTCCCTGTTTGGGTATGCTTCCGGCAGGGTAATTGAAAGTTTCACCCGTTTTTACCTGAGCAGCCGCGAAAAAGTGGTAGCTCATTTCCACGAATGGATGACAGGAACAGGGCTGTTGTACCTGCGACAGGCTGCCCCGGGGATTGCCTCCGTGTTTACTGCCCATGCCACAGTGATAGGGAGGTCGATAGCAATTGACAACCTGCCTCTTTACGATAAGCTGGAGAAGTACAATGCAGACCAGAAGGCGCTTGATTATAATGTAACATCCAAACAGTCTCTTGAAAAATTATCAGCTGCCACAGCCGATTGCTTTACCACCCTGAGCGGAATCACTGCCCGTGAATGTAAACATTTCCTGCAAAGGGACCCCGACTTGCTCACACCAAACGGGTTTGACAATACAATAGTTCCCCAGAACGGACTACTCGAAGAGAAACGAAAAAATATAAGACAGTTGTTGCTCAGTGTGGCTGAATGTCTTACCGGTGAAAAGCCGGCTGATAATGTGTTACTGGCCGGAATTAGCGGCCGGTATGAATTCAGAAACAAAGGAATTGATGTTTTTATCGATGCACTTGGGCAGTTGGCACAAATGAAGAATGAGGATCGTCAGGTACTGGCTTTCCTTTTCATCCCTGCCAATAATTATGGTGCCAGAAAAGATCTCCTGAATTCCATGAAAGGGGATTGTGGAGAACCACTTGCTGATCCCTATTTTACACATAACCTTCATGACCTGGAGCTTGATCCTGTGATCACAGGTTTAAAGGCCAACGAACTCATTAATAAACCCGGTGATAAAGTGAAGGTGGTATTTGTGCCTGCATTTATGAACGGATCGGACGGGATCTTCAATGTACCCTATTACGACCTGCTAAGCGCCCTTGATATCACCATTTTCCCTTCATATTATGATCCCTGGGGATTTACACCCATGGAGAGTCTTGCTTTTCATGTTCCTACAGTTACGACCTCACTTACCGGATTCGGACAATGGGTTAGTGACGAAATTGAAGACCCCGGGCACGCCGCAGTGGTGCTTAACAGAAGTGACAATGATTCAGATGAAGCCTCACTTGAAATTGCCACCATTCTGAAATCTTTTACAGCCCTTATTCCTGCTGAGTTGGAAGAAATCAGAAAAAAAGCAGCGTCAATATCAGAATTTACACTTTGGAAATACCAGATTGATGCATATTCACAGGCATACAACCTGGCCCTGGAGCAGGTAATAAAACGGTCCGGACAGTTTAAAGAACCTGAAAGAGCTGAACAGATTCCGCATGAAGAAAAATTCCGCATAACCAATAAGCCGATCTGGAAAAAGATCGTGGTGGAAAAATTCATCCCGGAGAAATTGACTGCCCTGGAAGAACTTGCTAAAAACATCTGGTGGTCATGGAATTACGATGCCATTGAGCTATTCCGGTCCATTGATCCACAATTGTGGGCTGATTCAGAAGAGAATCCGGTTATTTTCCTGGAAAATATCCCTTACAGACGATACATGGAGCTGGAGGCTGATGAAGCTTTTATTAATAACCTGGGAAAAGTACACAGTCGTTTCAAAGCTTATATTAAGGAAGGTGAAAACCGTAAACCACCGCGCATCGCCTATTTCAGCATGGAATTTGGGTTACACGACTCACTGAAGATTTATTCCGGTGGTTTGGGTATTCTGGCTGGCGATTATTTAAAGGAAGCGAGTGACTATAATTATGACATTGTAGGTGTTGGATTGCTTTACCGCTATGGTTATTTCAAACAACAGGTATCAGGTTCGGGTGAACAGGTTGTTTCCTACGAAGCCCAGCAATTTTCGAAAACCCCTGCCCAGCCTGTTCGCGACAAATACGGAAATATTCGTACCATCGGCGTGGTATTTCCCGGAAGAACATTGTATGCGCAGATCTGGAAGGTGAACATCGGGAGGGTTACTCTCTACCTGTTGGATACCGATTTTGATGAGAACATGGAACAGGATCGTTCAATCACCCATCATTTGTACGGAGGAGACAATGAAAACCGCCTGAAGCAGGAGCTTTTACTGGGGATTGGTGGTATAAGGGCACTTCATACGCTGGAGATCGACCGGGACATATACCATTGCAACGAGGGCCATGCCGCTTTCATTGGACTGGAAAGAATGCGTGAATATATAACCGAAGACAATCTTACTTTTACCGAGGCACTGGAAGTGGTGCGCGCTTCCACCCTGTTTACAACACATACTCCTGTTCCTGCAGGCCATGATTATTTTACGGAAGATCTGATGCGTATGTATCTCTCACATTACCCGGCCCGGCTTAAAATTAACTGGGATCAGTTCCTGAACCTGGGTAAGATCCACCCCAATGATACTGCTGAACGCTTCTCCATGAGTTACCTGGCCGCCAATCTGTCGCAGGAAATGAACGGTGTCAGCCGCCTGCACGGAAAAGTAAGTCAGCAGATCTTTGATGACCTCTGGCCTGGTTACACTCCTGATGAATTGCACATTGGATATGTTACCAATGGGGTGCATATTCCCACCTGGATCTCCGAAGACATGCTCCGGTTGTACCAGGAAGAACTGAATCCGGAATTTCTGCATGAACAGGAAAATTTTGCAGCATGGGAAAAAATAAGAAAGGTGCCGGATAAAAAAATCTGGAGCCTGAAAAGCAACCAGCGGGAAAAACTTATTGAATATATCAAACAAAGAATGCGTGAAGCTGCCATTCGCAGACTTGAAAACCCGCGTTTAATGCTTGAGATAGAAGAGAAGCTCAACAAGGATACCCTTACCATAGGATTTGCCAGACGATTTGCCACTTATAAGAGAGCACACCTGCTGTTCCGTGATCCGGAAAGGCTGGCCCGGATCGTAAACAATCCTGAAATGCCTCTGCAGTTTGTCTTTGCAGGAAAAGCACACCCTCATGACAAGGGAGGACAGGACCTGATCAAAATGGTAGTGGAAATGTCACACCGTCCTGAATTCCAGGGAAAAATTATCTTTCTCCAGAATTATGAGATCAGTCTGGCACGCAAACTTGTACAGGGCGTTGATATCTGGCTGAATACCCCAACCCGGCCACTTGAAGCCTCCGGCACCAGCGGTGAAAAAGCGGTCATGAACGGAGCACTCCATTTCTCAGTGCTCGACGGATGGTGGGCCGAAGGTTACCGCGAAGGAGCCGGCTGGGCGCTGAGCGATGCCCGAATCTATGAAAGCCAGGATTATCAGGATGAACTGGATGCAGAAACGATCTATAACCTGCTGGAAGATGAGATATGTCCTTTGTTTTATAAACGGGGGAAAGACGATGTGCCGGCTGAATGGGTGGGTATGATCAAAAACTCAATTGCTGGTGTTGCACCGAATTTTACTATGAACAGAATGCTGCGTGATTATCACAGCAAATTTTATCACAGGATGTATGAACGGTGTCTGAAGGTTAAAACCAATGATTTTGCCCTGGCCCGCGACCTGGTTGCCTGGAAAAAGAAGATATACCGGGCATGGGAGCATGTCGAAGTACTTTCAGCCAATTATCCCGACATTACCGGCGGCCCTATTCAGATAGGTAAAAATTACCGTGCTGAAGTTGTGCTCGACCTGGGTGAACTTACTCCCGATGATTTAGGAGTAGAGCTGGTATCTGCTGATTTTGAAAGCCATCTGAATACCCTCGATATTTTGGGTAAGCAGGACTTTAACCTTATCGAACTCACTGAAAAGCAGGCTACTTATCGCATAGAGTTCAGTCCGACTATCCCGGGAGTACTCGAAATCGGGATCCGGATCTATCCCAAACATCCTGAGCTCCCCCACCGGCAGGATTTTGGTATTATCCGGTGGATATAGAAAAGAACATTGAAAAAGCCGGATACTAAATATATCCGGCTTTTTTCTATTCTTTCATTCAGATATCATAAACACTTTTTACAGGTATTCGCCTGTAAACGATAGCCGTGCGCGATGGGAAATATCCCCTGAAATAATGAGGGGAAGACAGACCCATACCTCCGCGGTCGCAAAAATAGGTGAGATTCTCATCTACCCTGTCAAAGCCACCATAGTCGGGAGAATCAGTATTCAGTACTATCCGGAATTTACCGGGACTGATCTGAATGCCATAATCAGTATAGGATTGAGTAGGATGAAAATTAAACACAAATAACAACTCTCCTCTTTCAAAAGCCATAATCTGGTCGGAACGGTTTAGCAGTAATGGTTGAAACCAGGCCTGGTTAAGAAGTTTAAATTCTTCAGCCAGCTCAATCATAGCTTTATCGAAATCACCCAGCTGATGGTAGCGAAGAGACTTGTCATCAACGAGATGCCACTGCCTTCGGGCATATTTGTACGACCAGTTATTCCCTTCCCGGGGAAAGTCGATCCATTCAGGATGGCCAAACTCGTTTCCCATAAAATTAAGATAACCTCCACCTGCGGTGGCGAGAGTTGCCAGCCTTATCATTTTATGCAGAGCTATTCCACGGTCAATCACCAGGTTGTTGCTGTCCTTGCTCATGGAGAAATACATCTCTTTATCCATAAGCCGGAAGATGATGGTCTTATCCCCAACCAACGCCTGGTCGTGTGATTCGGCATAGCCGATGATTTTTTCCTCTGGACGGTGTGTGGTAAGTTCATGGTAAAGAGCTCCTACGTCCCATTCTTCATCAGGAACTTCTTTTATAATCTTTATCCAGTAGTCTGGCACCCCCATCGAAAGGCGGTAATCAAAACCGAATCCTCCCTCATCAACAGGTGCTGCAAGGCCGGGCATGCCGCTCATTTCTTCAGCTACGGTGATTGCTCCCGGATTAACTTCATGGATCAGTATGTTGGCCAGTTTCATATAGGCCAGCGCATCTTCATCCTGCTGGCCGTCAAAATACATGTTGTAATTGGTAAATGCCCTTGAAAGTCCGTGATCATAATAAATCATACTGGTAACACCATCAAAACGGAAGCCATCAAATTTAAACTCCTCCAACCAGTACTTACAGTTTGACAGCAAAAAATGTACAACCTGTGGCTTGCCGTAATCAAAACAAAGCGAATCCCATGCAACATGTTCCCGTCGCGGACCGTCATGAAAATACTGATAGGGTGTACCGTCAAATCTACCAAGTCCCTCCTGTTCATTCTTCACGGAATGAGAGTGTACCAGGTCCATGATCACACTGATACCTGCCTGGTGGGCTGCATCAATCAGCGATTTCAACTCGTCCGGCGTACCAAACCTCGATGAAGCAGCAAAAAAATTCGATACATGGTAACCAAAAGAGCCATAATAGGGATGTTCCTGAATAGCCATTAACTGCAGGGTGTTGTAACCTGCACGGATCACCCTGGGAAGTATTTCATCTTTAAACTGTGTATAAGAACTTACGTCCTGGGCTTCTCCGGCCATTCCCACATGGGCCTCGTAAATGAGTGGAGACTGTTTCCGGTCCCTTTGAAAAGAAGGTGTTTTCCACTGGTAAGGTTCTTCGGGTTGCCACACCTGGGCATTGAAAATATAGGTCTGGGAATCCTGAACCACCCTTCTTGCCCAGGCAGGAATCCTTTCTCCCCTGCCCCCATCCCAGTATATAATAAATTTATACAGATCAAGGTGATTCAATGCGTCAATACCAAGTTCCAGTTCCCAGTTGCCCTGTTCCTTACTTTTTAACTGGTATTCGGGCAACTCCTGCCAGTTATTAAATGTACCAACCAGAAAAACAGCTGTCGCATTCGGAGCCCATTCCCTGATTACCCATCCGGTTTTCATGCGATGTAAACCGTAATAAAGATGACCGCTGGCAAAATCTGTCAGTGAGCGACTTCCTGACAGCACTTCCTGCTCTTTGGCTGCAACGTAATCTATTCTTTTCTTAATAACCTCCTTAAAGGGATCCAGCCAGGGATCCTCCTGTACAATTTTTGGGATGTCCATATTCAGCAGCTAATTTTACCAGAAATGTAAGAAATTTACCTGAGAGGAACACGCCCAGAGAGAGATTTGTTCGGGATTGCAACATCTTTTATTATTTCATTTCCACCATCCAGTGAAGGACAATCCTTTAATTATCTGCAAAAAAATATCAAATATTGCAAACCCATGTGCCATCTCTCCGTATATAACCTATCAGATGCTGCAGAAACCTCTGAAGTGGTGAAGATTAATTATTCATGGTGATAAATATAATTATCTGACATATTGTAAATTACACCTCGTTTGCAGCCGGTAAACAGTTGTAGTGTTTACATAAACTGTGGTAAAAGCAATTTTTTAACAGTCCCAGAACAACAGACTGCATGCATACAATTTATTATGAAAACTTTCAATAAAAAAATATACGGAATGAAGATCGCCCTTACATTTGTCCTCTTCCTTGGAACTTTATCTGTTTTTGGCCAACAGGAAAATTTTGAAGCCACGGAACAACAATGGATTCGTGAAAACCATATACAAACCAAGACACAATATGACCATTCCTATGTGAATGGCAAACCAGCTTCAAAAGGTTATACAAGTTCGGTAACCACTTACGACAAAAACGGAAATATAGTAGAAGAGAAAAATTACAGGAGGAGCGGCGAAGTCCTCTACATAAATACATACAAATACGACAGTCAGGGGAATCGTATTGAGTATGTGAAATACGATGGAAACCGTGAGAAAATAAATTATAAACAATCTTTTGTGTTCGACGGGAAAGGAAATAAACTCATTGAGACCGGGTATAACGGTGCTGACCATTATAAAAATACCTATAAATATGATGGTCAGGGAAACCTCATAGAGATCAATTATTATGTAGATGATGAACTGGATGAGCAGCGCCAGTTACGCCGCGATGGTAATCTCACCGAAATAAAGGTATACGACGGCCAGGGCGCTTTTAAGTTTACACTGCTTAACCGTTACGACAACCGTAAAAACCTCATCGAGGAAGTGAAGAATGAAGTCAATAACACCACTTCCCGAAAGGTTAATTACGATTACGACCAACATGCCAATCTGAATGAAGAGGTAAAATACCTGTATGGAAACTTCACTTACCGGATGATATATAAATATGATCAAAAAAATAACCTGCTCGAAGTTAAGGAGGAGAAACCCGGCAGCGATCCATATATCCTGAAAAAATACACCTATACACCAGGAGGAATGCTTACCAAAGAAGAATGGCGCCCGGATGCAGACAAGAAATTTTCAGTCAAAGAGTATACCCGCAATTCAAATGGAACAGTACAGAATATCGATTGCTTTTTTGCCTCCTATGATTTCAGGGTGCTCTATAAATTCAAGTATGAATATTTTTGATAAAACACGTACATTTTGATGACCATCAGAAAATTTACAGGCTGTCTTTACTCGGGCAGCCTGTTTGATTTTACAGGTACCATTACTATAAAAAATTATATGAGTGCCGGATTGTTTTCCTAATTTAACTTTTAAATCCAAAATATTAAATCAAAAATTATCAGGAAATCCAACCCGCCGCCTCTTGATCCCCTTAAGGGGACCTCCCGCGCCATAACAAACCAGCATATTATTATTAGGCTGAGCGATGGTTCCCCTGCCTGTACTGCGTTCGGCAGGCAGGCCTTTAGGGCAGGGGCTGAGCAAAGGAAACAATGTTTAGGACAATAATACGATACTCATTAAAAATTATATTCCGGGTAAAATAATGCTTATACCAATTTCATCAGCACAGATTTTCACCTGCTGATATGCAACCATTTACACCAATAAACACTTTAATCATCAATTTTATGTTTCGCTCTTCACCATCCAATTAGAAAAAACAGGATTTTTTGAGCTAATATTATTATTTTTGCTTCACAGATCAAAAAAAACAATTTTCGACACGGTTTGAGAGTATACACAAACATAGGAGATTTTTCGTTCAAACACCCGGTTGCCACGCTGGGTATTTTTGATGGTGTGCATCTTGGCCATAAGGAAATACTGTCCAGACTGGTTGAAGCTGCCTCCGCCAGAGAGGGAGAATCAGTTGTGATCACCCTTTGGCCCCATCCGCGTAAAGTGTTGTACCAAAAGTATGATGAGCTGAAGTTCATCACCTCCCTGGAAGAAAAAAAGAAAGTGCTTGCCGGACAGGGTGTTGATAACCTGGTTATTATCCCTTTTACCAGGGAATTTTCAAAACTGAGTTCCTGTGCATTCATTGAAAAAATACTCGCCGAGAAACTGAAGGTTGAACATCTTGTAATGGGTTACAACCACCATTTTGGTCACGACAGGGAGGGAGATCTGATGAAGTTGCGAGCGTGTGCAGATCCTTTTGGTATAACCATCGAGCAATTGCAACCCCAACTGGTGGGAGAGCGAAAAGTAAGCTCCTCAATGGTGCGGAGTGCACTCCAAAAAGGAAAGATTGAACTGGCAAATACATTGCTGGGGCATGCTTTCTTTACAGATGGAAAAATTACCGGTGGCTTTCACGTTGGCAGAAAGATAGGATTTCCAACCGCCAACATAGCCATTGAAGACCCGGATAAACTATTGCCTCCTGATGGTGTTTATGCTGTAAAGGTAAACCTGGAAGAAAAGCAGTACAATGGCATGCTGAATATAGGCTTCAGGCCCACCCTTAAATACGAAGATCCGCAGCGGACGGTTGAAGTGCATATCATAGGCTTCGAAGGGGATGTCTATGATAAACCCATCTCTGTTTCATTCATCAAACGGCTGAGAGATGAGATAAAATTCAATACTGTTGATGAACTAATCCGTCAGCTTAAAAATGACAGGGAAGAAACACTCAAAATTCTGAATAACATATAATTATTAAATGATATATTTTACCTGATCAATTACCTTAGCAGGTTTTAAGGCATAAACAGAAAAGTAAATAATAACAGTTAAAACATACAAGAATGAAAAACACAGATACTGTCGTTGAAAGCTTACCCTATAAAGTAAGAGACATCAGCCTTGCTGGCTTTGGCAGGAAAGAGATTGAGATCGCAGAAAAAGAGATGCCCGGCCTGATGGCTATCCGCAAAAAATATGCAGCGGACAAACCGCTGCAAGGAGCCCGGGTAACCGGCTCGCTGCATATGACTATACAGACTGCAGTACTGATTGAAACCCTCGTTGAGTTAGGTGCAGATGTCAGGTGGGCCAGTTGTAATATATTCAGCACACAGGATCATGCTGCTGCAGCCATTGCCGCTGCCGGTGTTCCTGTCTTCGCCTGGAAGGGTGAAACACTGGAAGAATACTGGTGGTGTACCAATCAGGCCCTTACCTTCCCCGGCGGGAAAGGCCCGAACCTGATCGTTGACGATGGTGGTGATGCCACCCTGCTGATCCATAATGGAGTTAAGGCTGAGGACGATCCGGAAATTCTGAACAAACGTCCGGGAAGCAAAGAAGAGAAGGTTATTCTCGACCTGCTCAAAAAGACCCTGGCTGAAGATCCTGACAAATGGCACCGCCTGGCCAAAGATTGGAAAGGTGTTTCCGAAGAAACCACTACCGGTGTACACAGGCTATACCAGATGCAGGAAAAGAAAGAACTGCTGGTGCCGGCAATCAATGTAAACGACTCCGTTACCAAATCAAAATTTGATAACCTCTACGGATGCCGTGAGTCTCTGGCTGATGGTATCAAACGTGCTACCGACGTTATGATAGCAGGAAAAGTTGTTGTTGTTATGGGTTACGGCGATGTAGGTAAGGGCTGTGCACACTCTATGCGTTCCTACGGAGCCCGTGTGATTGTCACAGAGATTGATCCTATCTGTGCCCTGCAGGCTGCCATGGAAGGATTTCAGGTTGCTACCGTGGAGGATGCCCTTCCCGAAGGAAACATTTATGTAACCTGCACTGGTAACCGCGATGTGATCACTGTCGAGCATATGGCAAAGATGAAAGACCAGGCCATCGTTTGTAACATTGGCCATTTTGACAATGAAATTCAGGTTGAGAAACTGGAAGAATACCCAAACATCAAAAAAGATAATATCAAACCACAGGTTGATAAATATACCTTCCCCGACGGGAATTCCCTCTTCCTGCTGGCTGAAGGCCGCCTGGTAAACCTGGGATGTGCTACAGGCCATCCATCATTTGTTATGAGTAATTCTTTCTCGAACCAGACCCTGGCTCAGCTTGAATTATGGCAGAATGACTATGAAACAGGCGTTTACCAGTTACCAAAACACCTTGATGAAGAAGTGGCCCGCTTGCACCTGCCACAGATCGGTGTGAAGCTTACAGAACTCACAAAGGAACAGGCCGATTATCTTGGGGTACCAAAAGAAGGCCCCTTCAAACCTGATTATTACAGATACTAAACCTGATTATACAGCATAGTTTAAAAAAAGCGCAGTTGAATCTGCGCTTTTTTTTATGAAAAGAATAAAAAATCCCACCGGTTTCCCGGCAGGATCTTAACCATAATTCACACAAACCATTTATTCTTCAATCTTTTCTCCAAGCGACCAGCCTGTCTTCAGTCCGACAATAAACCAGGCGAGCGCCAACACCCCAATTGCAAATATTGTGTCTCCAATCACTCGCAGCCACCGGATGGTATTCAGTGTTGGATTCTGAAGGAATTCAGCTGACCGTGCATACCACAGCCCTACCTTCACGCTGACCCAGGTCTGTGCCAGTCCGACAGGCAGAACACTGAGCAGTACCATCAGCAAGAGTCCGATATTAAGCGACCAGAATGCAAATCGTATGGTTTTGTTTTTCCACATTCTCTCCATATCCAGTCCACGCAGGGAGAACAGCATGAGTCCGATTCCCAGCATGCCGTATACACCAAACAATGCTGTGTGGCCGTGAACAGGGGTGGTATTCAGTCCCTGCATATAGTAAAGGGCAATGGGCGGATTGATAAGGAATCCGAAGATCCCTGCTCCTACCAGGTTCCAGAACGAAACGGCTATAAAGAAATAGATTGGCCATTTGTAAGCATCCACCCATTTGCGGGCCCTGCTAAGCCTGTAATTATGGAAGGCTTCGAAGCCGATAAATACGAGGGGAACCACTTCAAGTGCACTGAACGTAGCCCCAAGAGCCAGCACGGCTGTAGGTGTACCTGTGAAATACAGGTGATGAAAGGTACCGATGATACCTCCTGCCAGGAAAATGATGGTTGAAAACAAGATAGTGGTGGTGGCAATGGTGATGCGCAACAGACCTAACCGAACAAACAGGAAACCGATTACCACAGTAGCAAATACCTCAAAAAATCCTTCCACCCACAGGTGAACCACCCACCAGCGCCAGTATTCAGCAATGGCCAGGTTGGTTTGCTGACCCCACATCAGTCCGGCTCCATAGAAAAGTGCTATTGCCGCCGAAGCGATCATAAACATGGTAAGCAAGGCCCTGTTCTCTTTCTGATTGCGGAAAGCCGGTGCAAGGGCACGTGCCATCAGGAACAACCAGATAAAGAGGCCCGCAAAAAGGAATATCTGCCAGAACCGGCCCAGGTCAACATATTCATAACCCTGATGGCCAAACCAGAAGTTTTCGGTCAGCCCAAGTTTTTGCATAATAGCCATCCACTGTCCGGCGAGTGATCCAACAACGATCACCAACAGCGCAATAAACAGTACGTTTACTCCCAATCGCTGGTATTTGGGTTCTTTTCCGGCTACAGCAGGGGCAATATACAGACCCGTGGCGAGCCATGAGGTAGCAATCCAGAAGATAGCCAGCTGAATGTGCCAGGTTCTTGACAGAGAATAGGGCAGTATTTCTGCCAGCGGGATTCCATAGAAAGCAGTGCCTTCAACACCATAATGGGCCGTAATGGCCCCCATCAGCACCTGTACCAGAATTAGGGCAGTTACTACCCAGAAATATTTCAGGGTGGCCTTCATCGAAGGGGTGGGTTTTTTCCCCAGCAGCGGATCTTTGGCGGGTAGCTGACTGGGATCCACATCTTCTGATTTCTGCGAAGCATAATAAAAAGCCAGCAGTCCGATACCGGCAATCAGCACAATAACGCTAAAACCAGTCCACAAAATAAGAGAGGAAGTTGGCTTGTTGCCAATCAGTTCCTCTGCAGGCCAGTTGTTCGTATAAGTGATGTCACTTCCGGGACGGTCGGTTGATGTGGCCCATGTAGCCCAGAAAAAGAAAGTATTAAGCTCATTAACCCGCGTCATGTCCTTTAGCGTGTTGGCCGGTATAGCATAGGCTTCCCGCAAATCATGCAGCGACGGGTCATCAGTGAACAATCCGGCATAATGTTTACTGATAGCACGGAAAGATTCCGCAACCAGCGGCGAAACAACAATCTGGTCATTTTCAGTGTCATAATTGTTCTTACGCAATTGTTCCTGGAGCCGGGTTTTGAGCATGGCCTGATTTTCTTTGTTAAGAGAATCATAACTCATTCCATAGTCCTTCTTCGCCCAGTGGTTTAACATATATGTAGCCTCCCGGTGCAGCCAGTCGGCAGTCCAGTCAGGTGCAACATAGGCACCATGTCCCCACACGGTACCCATTTCCTGGCCACCCATTGATTGCCACACATTCTGGCCATTTTTGATGTCCTTTCCGGTGAAAAGAACCGTCCCGTCGGTAGTTACTACCTTATCAGGAACAGGTGGTGCCTTGCGGTAAATCTCATGTCCGAAATAACCCAGCA
This sequence comes from uncultured Bacteroidales bacterium, assembly GCA_963783315.1. Lineage (GTDB taxonomy): Bacteria > Bacteroidota > Bacteroidia > Bacteroidales > DASQZP01 > DASQZP01. Next base: position 22,976 of record CAWAMZ010000027.1, on the reverse strand, counting down.
CAGCAAACGATGCCACGATTACAGAAATAAACACAATCCAGAGTTTCTTTTGATTCATAGTAATTCCTCCTTGTTAAGTAAATAATATAGTTTTAGTCTTTTGAAATAAAAAGTGTATAATGATCTCCGCCATCAGCAATTACATGGCAGCGGATATTTTTCTTTTTAAGTGTATCGATGAGCGGTGCCGGATAAAAAGCAGCATTTACCCGGATCAACTCTTCTTTATCGAGTTCCTTCAGCCTGCTGAGTACTACCTGTAATGGGTTTTCATCCCGGTTAAGCAGTACTTCAGTATCAATTACATGTTCTACTCTCTGTTCGTCAATCCAATCCGGTAAAGACCCCGTATTCTGCACTTCAACATTTGTTTCTTCCCCGATAAAAGACTGCCCCACAGCCTCGCGCAACAGATTCACCAACCGGGCTGTTTCAATATTGCCTACCCTGGCAGCCTGACTTAGTGAGGTTACCCGGGCAATGGTCCGGCGCAATACAGGGTTTTGTAATTTTTTGAAAGCAGGAACTGTTTCAATGAGCAAGGACTCCAGTTCGGGATAGGCTTCAAGCAATGCCGCTACCCTGGTATGCGGGGTAATAATCAGTTTCTCATTCATAAGTTATTTCAGAATGATTTTGAGTTTCTCTAACATTTAATGTCTGGCCGGAAAAGCCGGAACAGAAATAAGCATACAAAAAAAGAACAAAGCAAACATCATATCGTTCAGTTGGCATCGTAATTCAACAGTCGCTGATCTCCTTCCAGGGCACGCAAATCAGAAATCTCCTGAGATACCTCGAGCGTTCCCAGGTATTCATTCTGTTCCCCACGCAGCGCATAATACTCGATCAGGATAAATTTACCCTTCATCTGAATCCAGAAGCGCGCTTTTTGCTGGCGTCCCGATTTAAAATCCTCCAGTATTTGTTCCACTATGTGTACACTCCCGGGAGGATGACAAAGCCTTACGTCGCGGTTCAGAATGGCGCGGTTACGGTCGAAAATCCGGTGAGGGCCCTGTGAAAAATATTTCACCTTATCATTGCGGTCAACAAAAGTAAGATCCACTGGCAGCGTATTGAAGATAGCCAATAACTCAGAAGGTTCAAGAATGCCGGAGGGAAGCTGCACTGCATTTTCGGTCATCTGCGACTGTGCAACAGGGGTTATACCCTCTGGTGCCCATTTGGTTTTTGGATCGTACAGACAGAAACCGATCTCCGTTGTTTGCCGGTATACTTCATACCAGTCGGCATCAGTAAGTGTATCCATTGCCATGGGAAACAGAATTTCCTCTTCCTTCATGATCATCTCCTCAATGGCACGGGCAGCCGGTTCAATCACCAGCTGCACAAAAGATGCTACCTCTTCTCCCTTCACGTTGGCCGGATCAGAAAGTCCTTCAACAGCTGCATGCAGCAACTCACGTGTCTCATCATGCTTGCCCCACATTACGGTAGGCGGACCGGTGATTCCGTACCTTTCCAGGAAAGGAAACAGCAGATTCTCTTTGCGACGGTAGTGCTTGTCAACATCTGTAAGTTTGTTGACCTCCGTCCTAAGGGCAATAAAATAGCCCGCCACATCAGCATCCTGAAGTCCGGCAGCCTGTTTTTCCAGTTCTCTCAATTTAACCAGTGCTTCTTCGAGTGCACGGTTTTCCTGCTGAAATGTATCCACAGGGTGGCCTGCCGGTATTTCAGCTGCTCCTGAAGTATCAATCTGTCCCTCCAGCGCACGGGAATGTACATCACACAGGCGCAACACCTCTTCAGCCGGTAACCCCTCACTGATAAGCTCCTGCTCTACTTCTACCACTTCTCCGTATGGAACACGACCCAGCAGTTTTTCCAGCTGAAGATTTACAGCTTCAGGAGCTTCCCCTTGATGCAGCTGAAGGATCATATGTTTTAACAATGTCTTGCGTTGATGCGAATTATTGATCAGTTCACTCATGTCATTTATGCTTTTATTCAGTTTACAAAAGCAAAAGTAACCGGACCAAACGGTATAAAATGTAACCTATGTTACAAATTAAGAATAAATAGTCCGTAAATGTGATTTTTTAATCGTTCCCGTTGGTTGAAAAATTTTGACCGCTGGTAGTTTTATTCTCAAAAATGCTTGCGAAAAAAATGCTGAGTATATAAATTTATACTCCGAACGTGCTTCCTGCCTCTCCATTATGAATGGTTATTTCAAATATTTGATTTTCAGCTGAGGTGTTTACTGCTTTACAACAACAATCCTCTTCTGGTGAAAATCAAAACAACATCACATTTGCCCCTGAATGATAAATGTAAATTACTGACTGGTTTTGGTACAAGGCCTGCCTACCGGCATTGTACAGATTGATTGCATGTTGAAAATGTTCCAATGATGATTATTGTCTAACAATTAAAACCAAATGTTATGAAAAAACCTAAACAACAATCACTTGCAGGGGTGAGGAAATATTTCCTGCTGATTGCACTATTTTTTATTTCGGCAGGCTTTTTTGCCCAACCGGTTATAACCACTGCAGTTCCCTCCAACGCAGCACCCGTTGCCAATGAAGAGCTTACCGTCCGGTTGGACATTACTCCGGAAATTGATTTTTATTTCGCAAGTATCGAAATAAATTATCCGGTTGATAAACTGGAATTTGTGAAAGCTGAACCTGCCGGCCTGAGTACAGGGGGACTGAATATTGCAGGTGAAATCTCAAGCGGCAAAGTGGGCATATCAGTATCGCGCACTGAACCGCTGACAGCACCGGCACAAGGTTCTTTTATGCTGATTACTTTCCAAGTAACAAAACTGGCATCTCCCGGTACGGCGGAGCTGGTATTTTCTACCCCGACGGTCTACAATTCTGTTGGTGATACACTGGATACCGCTCCGGTTGAGAACCTTACACTGAATATTGCAGAAAGCATAGGAGATGTAAAACTTATAAATCCGGTACAGGATACCATTTCAGAGGGAATCCTGTATTATGCAACAGCAGGAATATTTGCTGAAGGCATTGAAGATGATACAAGAATCAGTGTCTGGATAGGTTGTAACAATACCACTGACACCCCGGCTGCATGGGATGAATCGGTCTGGGTCCCAATGGAAACAGGCGAATTGGATGCGTCAGGATACCGGCTGTATACAGCCGAAATTGCACGAAAAAGACCGGTAGGCAACTGGTATGCAGCGGTTCGTGCACAACTCGATGACGGAACGTTTATGTATGGCGGAACAGATGGTTTGTGGAGTGCAACGGATAATCCAAACGGATTGCTGGTAATTGAACCACAACCGTCTTATCGCTATATAGTGGCGGCCTGGAATTTTGACACGGAATCATTACTGCCTTCACAGTCGGTTCCTGCAAACGACAAAGCAAGCATGAAAATCGAAGGGGCATCTCTTCAGGGATTTTCTTCCGGGGCATCGGGCATGGCAGTGAATTCCAACAATTGGGCGGAAGGAGGGGATGGTTCAAAATACTGGTACACCAAAGTGTCAACTAAAGGATTCACCAACCTGGAATTATCATCCAAACAGAACGGCTCGGGAACCGGTCCACGCGATTTCAATATAGCATTGAGTAATGATGGCAGTAACTGGCAGGATATGGAAAACAGCGACATAACGGTTGGAAGCAACTGGACCTCAGGTGTAAGTAACAAGCTACTGCTTCCTCCTGCTTTTGAAAATCTGGACAGCACATTTATAAGCTGGAAAATGAGATCAGATACCAGTATAGGCGGAGGAGAGATCAGCAGCTCGGGAACAGACAGGCTGGACGATGTGTTATTGACCGGCATAAACCCTTCGCCGCAACGGGTTAGTGTTTTTCCGGGAGATGCCAATAATGACGGGATCGTGAATGCTGATGATGTGCTTCCGCTGGGCACTTACTGGCTGAGCAGCGGCCCCACTCCACCCTGGAATAGTCTGGAATTCACTGCCAGAGAAACGGAAGAATGGATTCCTTCAGCAGCTACATACGCCGATGCAGACGGTAACGGAAAGGTGGATCATCGGGACCTTTATCCGATCGGATTACACTTTGGAAAAACCATTTCACCTCTTCAGAAAAAAGTACAAAATACTGTAGCAGAAATCATGGTAAAACCTCAGCCTGAAGGGACTGTACTAAATCTGCTCATTGAAAGCAATACATCAATAGATTTAAGAGGCATGACTTTCAATATTTCCATTGAAGGCATTCCGGAAGATTGCTGGAAAATGAATCGTTTTTCGGCTGTTCCATGGCTGGATAAACCTGATAATGATATGCTCTCCCTTATCAGGATGCTGAATGGCACAATCGAAGCCGGTTTCACGCTGAGGGGAAGAAGTGCCACGACAGAAGCCCGGCAACTGGCTGTGGTTGAGATTGAAGTAACGAGTGACTGGCCCTGTCAGGCAAATATCTGTCTGAACAGGCTAACCATTTCCAATAATTCCCTCTTCCCGTCACCCTTAAATGCGATTAGCCTGTATGTCACAGGGACGGTATCTGCAGATGAACCGTATCGCAGCCAGGGAAAAACGTGGACTTTGGAACAAAATTATCCGAATCCGTTTGAAGGCACCACCACCATCAGGTATGAGTTACCTGTAAAAGACCATGTATTGCTCAGCGTTTATAATATACAGGGCCGGAAAGTGGCGACACTGGTGAAGGAGATGCAGGCTGCCGGTTCGCATAACGTACGATTTGATGCAGCAGGTTTGCCCCCGGGCCTATATTTATGCAAAATGGAGACAGGGAAGGGATTTTCAAAAACCATGAAAATGAATCTGATGAAAAAATAATTGCAAAGGATTGCAGAGACGCACGGCCGTGCGTCTCTGCAATTCGTGTAATCTGTGTAATTCGTGGTTCAATTCTTTTAGGCCCACCGGGCTTTTTGTTTCTCACAAAGTTTTCGTACGTATTCCTCAGCGTGACTCAGCGGGCAACTAAGATCCTCATCTTTCGTTTATCATTGAGATTCATGCTTTCAATTAGTAAAATCAAATGTTCATCAAAACGCCGGTAAAACCGGTGATTCCAGTTTATCAACAGATATTTGCAGTCCAAAAATGATTTGTCGTCAAGCCCAAACCTTTGCCAGAAAAAGGACAGCGCATTTTTTTCCTTCCTGTTCAGCTACTTGCACAATCAGAATAACCGCTTTTGCAGTGTTACACCTCTCCATGTATGAACGTTATTTAGAAGAAACTTTTTTCACTTCCCGGTCAAATCTGTTATCAAATTGTTTTACTGCGACTTATACAATTTTTCGCCCATTTAAAAAAGTTGAATTACAAAGGAAATTCCGATGATCAAAATAATCTAACTTAAAAAACAGATAAGAATTTGTAAAATAGCACTTTATAAAACTTTTTGGTTCAGTTTTTCGTACAATATAACCACCCGGAAATCCCTGCGCACAGGGAGCTCCGAACAGACAGGACCGGGGATGGACTAAATTTTCCGGAAATATCCGTGAAAAACGATGGAAATTATGACCCTTTATTTGATTGAAAAGCAGAATATAAGTAACTTTCGGGCGGAAAATTGTGTCTGTCCGGAAAATGTGTTTTTTTCTGTATCAGCTGCTAACCCAAAAATGAAATAGCATATTCCCTATGGCCCTGTACAATACCCCCCGCCCGCTGACCATTATGCCCGCAACACCAGAAATTACCGGTGAGAAGGTAGTAAAATGGAACAGAACCGGCGACCAGGCTTACCAGAATAAATTCTCATTGCATACTAGGTTCACTAGTGAACCCTTCCGGCCAAAGACAGGAACAACCTGTTTGTTGCCGGTAGTATTAACCATGAATAAAAAACAAAATATATCATCCAGGAGGTACAACATGAACAGATCTAATGACCGTTCTTTCCGCCGGGTCCGGCTGGCCGGAAGGACAATCAAACGGACAACTGCCTGCACGGGCACGGTCTTTTCAATTATCTTATTTCTGATCCTGCTGACAGGAACAAGCCCTGCATTCGGGCAGGGGGTTGGCATCAGTGAGTCATCCATTACTCCGGATGCTTCGGCAATTCTTGAGCTTCGTTCAAGCCAGCGGGGCTTTTTACCACCCCGTATGACAGAAGCAGACCGGGATGCCATTGCCAGCCCGGCAGACGGACTTATTATCTACAATACAGATACCAAAAAGCTCAACCTCTTTATTGAGGGAACCGGCTGGCGTGTGATGTTCTCGGGCCTCAATGGGGTGAACAGTGTCAGTGGAACAGCCGACCGCATTACCATCACGGGTACTGACGATCCCAGGTTATTGATATCGCGAACAATACGCTGGACAAAGCTCCATCACCACCCTGGGCACCATTACCACCGGAACATGGAATGGTAGCACAATCGACGTAGCCAATGGCGGAACAGGCCGGACAGCTGTACCCTCCAACAACCTGGTATACGGGAATGGTACCAGCGCCCTTAATGTGCTTGCACCTTCAGCCACCGAAGGCGCATTGCTTACTACCTCAGCAAGCAGCGCACCTGCATGGAATACCCTGGGCAGTCTGCCTGCTACTGCAGGTGTGTTGCCTGTGGCCAATGGCGGAACCAATTCATCAGCAGCCTTAAGCGGATCTTCCATCATGATCTCCTCCAGGGAACAGCTATCATTCAGGGTGAAAAAGGTACCTCCACCACTGTTCTCCATGGCAATGCATCTGGAGCACCAACCTACGGACCGATGGCAACTGATGATATTGCCGATAATGCTGTTACTACAGCTAAGATAAAACCCGGAAGCAACAGTCAGGTGCTGGTAACCGATGATTCAGGAACCGTAGCATGGACTGATAAAAATGCATTTGGAGCAGTAGCTGACCATACCACCATTGCCGGAGACGGAACAGTAACCACCCCTTTCGTCATCAAAGACCTTGGTGTTTCAACCGGAAAGCTGGCTAATAATGCTGTGACCAATGGTAAGCTCGCTGCTGATGCAGTACAGTACTGGAAATATAGCAGATGGTCAGGTACAAACCAATGACATTGCTGATTTGAACGTAACAAATGGTAAACTGGCTACAATGCTGTTACTACTGACAAAATAGGAACAGCTGGTGCAACTGATGCCAGCAAAGTATTGACAACCGATGGTACTGGTGATCCCCAATGGGAAGCAAGAACCAACTTTGCAAGTTCATCTCTTAACAATGGTAATATTTACGTTGGTGATGCTTCCGGCGTAGCTACAGGTGTTACAATGTCCGGTGATGCTACTCTGGCTAACGACGGTACCCTGACCATTGCAGGGGATGCTATCACTACTGCGAAGATCAAAGACGGGGAAATCGCCAATGCTGATATCAATGCCGGTGCTAAAATTGATGCAACTAAGATTGCTGATGGATCAGTAACCAATACAGAATTTCAATACATAAACTCACTTTCTTCAAACGCACAGACACAAATAGATAACATCAATACCAGCATCAACGGGATTAACACACTGGCCGATGGAAATATATACCTGGGTGATGCATCTGGAAATGCTCAGGAAGTAACTCTTTCTGGTGATGTTACCATGGACAACGACGGTACCCTACCATCGCAGGGGATGCTATCACTACTGCGAAGATCAAAGACGGGGAAATCGCCAATGCTGATATCAACGCCGGTGCTAAAATTGATGCAACTAAGATTGCTGATGGATCAGTAACCAATACAGAATTTCAATACATAAACTCGCTTTCTTCAAACGCACAGACACAAAATAGATAACATCAATACCAGCATCAACGATTAACACACTGGCCGATGGAAATATATACCTTGGTGATGCATCTGGAAATGCTCAGGAATTAGCTCTTTCTGGTGATGCTACCATGGCTAACGACGGTACCCTGACCATTGCAGGGGATGCTATCACTACTGCGAAGATCAAAGACGGGGAAATCGCCAATGCTGATATCAACGCCGGTGCTAAAATTGATGCAACTAAGATTGCTGATGGATCAGTAACCAATACAGAATTTCAATACATAAACTCGCTTTCTTCAAACGCACAGACTCAGATTGATAACATCAATACCAGCATCAACGGGATTAACACTCTGGCCGATGGAAATATATACCTTGGTGATGCATCTGGAAATGCTCAGGAAGTAACTCTTTCTGGTGATGCTACCATGGCTAACGACGGTACCCTGACCATTGCAGGGGATGCTATCACTACTGCGAAGATCAAAGACGGGGAAATCGCCAATGCTGATATCAACGCCGGTGCTAAAATTGATGCAACTAAGATTGCTGATGGATCAGTAACCAATACAGAATTTCAATACATAAACTCACTTTCTTCAAACGCACAGACACAAATAGATAACATCAATACCAGCATCAACGGGATTAACACACTGGCCGATGGAAATATATACCTGGGTGATGCATCTGGAAATGCTCAGGAAGTAGCTCTTTCTGGTGATGCTACCATGGCTAACGACGGTACCCTGACCATTGCAGGGGATGCTATCACTACTGCGAAGATCAAAGACGGGGAAATCGCCAATGCTGATATCAATGCCGGTGCTAAAATTGATGCAACTAAGATTGCTGATGGATCAGTAACCAATACAGAATTTCAATACATAAACTCGCTTTCTTCAAACGCACAGACACAAATAGATAACATCAATACCAGCATCAACGGGATTAACACTCTGGCCGATGGAAATATATACCTGGGTGATGCATCTGGAAATGCTCAGGAAGTAGCTCTTTCTGGTGATGCTACCATGGCTAACGACGGTACCCTGACCATTGCAGGGGATGCTATCACTACTGCGAAGATCAAAGACGGGGAAATCGCCAATGCTGATATCAACGCCGGTGCTAAAATTGATGCAACTAAGATTGCTGATGGATCAGTAACCAATACAGAATTTCAATACATAAACTCGCTTTCTTCAAACGCACAGACACAAATAGATAACATCAATACCAGCATCAACGGGATTAACACACTGGCCGATGGAAATATATACCTGGGTGATGCATCTGGAAATGCTCAGGAAGTAGCTCTTTCTGGTGATGCTACCATGGCTAACGACGGTACCCTGACCATTGCAGGGGATGCTATCACTACTGCGAAGATCAAAGACGGGGAAATCGCCAATGCTGATATCAATGCCGGTGCTAAAATTGATGCAACTAAGATTGCTGATGGATCAGTAACCAATACAGAATTTCAATACATAAACTCGCTTTCTTCAAACGCACAGACACAAATAGATAACATCAATACCAGCATCAACGGGATTAACACTCTGGCCGATGGAAATATATACCTGGGTGATGCATCTGGAAATGCTCAGGAAGTAGCTCTTTCTGGTGATGCTACCATGGCTAACGACGGTACCCTGACCATTGCAGGGGATGCTATCACTACTGCGAAGATCAAAGACGGGGAAATCGCCAATGCTGATATCAACGCCGGTGCTAAAATTGATGCAACTAAGATTGCTGATGGATCAGTAACCAATACAGAATTTCAATACATAAACTCACTTTCTTCAAACGCACAGACACAAATAGATAACATCAATACCAGCATCACCGGGATTAACACTCTGGCCGATGGAAATATATACCTGGGTGATGCATCTGGAAATGCTCAGGAAGTAACTCTTTCCGGTGACGTAACCATGGACAACACAGGTGCGACTACTATCCAGACGGGAGCCGTTGAAGCAACCGCTATCGAAGGACTAACTAACGGACAGTTTATCATCGGTACTGACGGTACTGCTGCCGGCAATGCCAAAGTAACCATGTCCGGTGATGCTACAATGGCCAATAACGGAGCTTTAACAATCGCTGACAATGCTATAACAACTTCAAAGATCGCAAACAGTAACGTGACTTACGCCAAAATCCAGGATGTTTCAGCTACAAACATGGTTTTGGGACGTACTTCAGCCGGTGCCGGTCCTGTGGAAGAAATACCAACTACCGGTTCAGGTAATGTGGTTAGGGCATCCAGCCCCTCCCTGACTACTCCTAATATTGGCGCAGCTACTGCAACAAGCATCAACGGAACTTCAATTCCTTCATCCAAAACACTGGTTGTTACAACAGACAAACTGAATGCATTGGCTTCCACTACTTCTGCAGAGTTAGCGGACATTATCTCTGATGAAACAGGAAGCGGAAACCTGGTTTTTTCGACAAGTCCTACACTGACTACACCTGATATTGGCGCTGCAACAGCTACCAGTATCAATAAAGTTGCTATAACGCAGCCTGCAACCGGAGCCACACTTACCCTGGCTGACAATAGCACATTAGCTACTGCAGGAGGATATGTTACAACTTTGATCTCCACTGCTGCAACAAATGTAATACTACCGACTAGTGGTACTTTAGCTACGTTGGATGGAAATGAAACACTGACCAACAAAACGTTGACTTCGCCAGCAATAAATACAGCTACAATTTCCGGAGGAACAATTAACAATGCAACAATTGGAGCTACTACTCCTGCTGCCGCCACAGTGACTGATCTTACCGCTTCCGGTACAGTAAACCTGGGCACCGATGCTATTCAGGCTGGTGAAATACAGGATGGGGCTGTGACATACGCCAAAATCCAGAACGTATCAGCAACTGACCGTGTACTTGGCCGTGTTTCAGCCGGTGCCGGACCTGTGGAAGAAATTTCTACAACAGGTTCAGGTAACGTGGTTAGGGCTATCAGTCCTTCCTTAACTGCACCTAATCTTGGGGCAGCAACCGCTACCAGTATCAATAAAGTTGCTATTACACAGCCTGCAACTGGCGCCACACTCACCCTGGCTGACAACAGTACATTTACAACCACAGGAGGATATGTTACAAAATTGACCTCAACTGCTGCCACAAATGTAATACTACCGAATAGTGGTACTTTAGCTACGTTGGATGGAAATGAAACACTGACCAACAAAACGTTGACTTCGCCAGCAATAAATACAGCTACAATTTCCGGAGGAGCAATTGACAATGCAACAATTGGAGCTACTACTCCTGCTGCCGCCACAGTGACTGATCTTACTTCAACCGGTTCCATCACTTCTTCTTCTCTTTCGGCTGGAATAGGGTATTCTGCTGGTGATAAAGTAGATCAATCATTACCTCCTGGACCTACTACATTATCTGACCCAGTAAATATAAATGCTCTTAGTGGTGAAATAATAACTAATAATGTTAATTCATTAAATTCTATCTCAGCTAAAGCAACATTTACAGTCAACAACCCATATGTTTCATCTACAGATGTTCCTGTCGTGGCTATCGCTCAAGGCAGCGGATTTACAGCATTAGTAACCGATGTTTCTTCTGGTAAATTTGACATTACAATTATGAATATTGCGGGAGGAACACTAAACGCTAAGTTGCATATCAATTTCGTAATAATTAAAGCAGCGAATACTCCTACTCCTTAAAATTTAAAAATGAACAAAAACAGAAAGAAGGAAAACACCCATATGAGAAAATTTATACTCTTTATAACACTTCTAGTGATAGGCGAGTTCATTAGTCAGGCCCAAACCGCTCAGTCTGCCACACAGCAAACCCTTACCCTGCAGTCCCACAGCGACTCTTTGCAGTACAGCCTGGGAGCTTACCTGGGGCAATGGCTGGTTAATAATGAGCTGGCCATTACCAATGCGGGTCTGTTTACCCGCGGACTTAACGATGCGTTGCAGCAGCAACCCGCTGCCCTGCCCGATTCTGTTATGAATTCCCTGGTAGCTGCCGGTCAGCAGGCGGCACAAAACAAAAAAAACCGGGAGATGGAACAGCAACTCTTCGCTTCCCTGAAAGACAAACCAGGCATCGGGGCGCTTCCGGATGGTGTGCATTACATCGTACTCAAACAGGGTGACGGCAGGCGTCCGGCTCCAAACGACACAGTAGTGGTGAACGCCGTGGGCGTGTTCCCCGACGGGACCGTTTTTGAAAATACCTATAAATCGAAAAAACCACTTACCCTGGTTACCAGCAATATGATACCGGGATTGAACGAAACAGTACAGCTCATGCCGGCTGGTTCCCTATGGCGGATCTTCATCCCGTCGAAACTGGCGTATGGCGAAAAAGGCCTGCCGGGTATAATCCCGCCCAACACGGCACTGGTGTATGAAGTATCACTCGAGAAAGTAAAGGAAGGAAAGAGATAAAAAGAAATAAATGAGGTTGTTAAACAGACATAGAATGGCAGGTACAGTCAGTACGGCCGGCATCTTAAGGAAGTTGCCGGTTGTTCTCGCCTGCATTTTTATGTTTGTACATACGCCTCAGGCTAATGCCCAGGTGATCTCCAACACCGGAGCCCAAATCTCCGTTCCGGAGGCACCTTTGTGAGCACAGATATAGTAAACAATGCTTCCGGAACCATCACCAACGACGGAATCTTTATTCTTTTCGGTAACTATCTGAATGCGAGATACCACCATGGGTAACGGACTTTTTAACCTGCAGGGCGACCTGACCAACACCGGTACATTTCCAGCCTGGTAACAGTACACTGAATTTTGGGGTGCTGCCAATCAGACCATCACCAGCAGCGGGGGAATCACCTTCTACAACCTCATCCTTAATAATTCAGGCTCCGGCACTGATAACCGGCTGGTTCTGAAAAATAATGTAAACGTATCCAATCAACTGACATTAACTTCCGGAAATGTTGAAACGGGAAGCAACAAACTTTTCCTTACGGACCAAACGCCGGCATCACTGGTGTATAACTCCATCACGCAAAGCCGTGTGATCGGGAACTTTGAGCGCGGGATAAGCAATGCAGCCCTCTATCTGTTCCCGCTGGGAAATGCAAATCACTACAATCCGTTGTTCTTCAGTCCTAATGCGGTGCCCGCTGCGGGATCAGTTCTTTCAAGTTTCATTCACAGGCGATCCGGGCAATAATGGCCTGCCACTGATTGATGATGGCATAAATCCGGGAGACAGCGTGCAGATTGATTCAGTCTATACAGATGGCTACTGGCGGCTTGTTCCGAATAACGGCTTCTCAAGCACTGATTTCAATATCAGTATGAATGGTACCGGTTTCTCCTGGCCGGTTGACGACATCACCCGCATTCTGAAACGGCAAGTTGGAAGTGACTGGCAGCTGGATGGAGAACATTCTGATGCGGATACTACCACGGCCCACCGGCTTAACCTGACAGGTAACCTGTGGGGCATTGGAACTGACTTTGCTTTTGGCTGGTGTAATCCCAGGATCAGAATACAACCTGCTGATACAGCTGTTTGCGACGGGGCACCTGCTGCATTTGGGGTTATTGTTACCGGTCGTGGTTCACTCACCTACCGCTGGCAGATACATACCGGTACAGGTGGCTGGAGCGACCTGTCCGACGGCGGCATCTATTCAGGAACCGATTCCGACAGTCTGAAAATTGCAGTGGCTGATTTAACCATGAACGGCTACCGCTATCGTGTGATTGTAACCGATGCCTACGGTCATTTCAAAATCAGTAATGGTGCTGCCACGCTTACGGTAAATCCGAATCCTGTGGCTACAGCTACCCCTGATAACGATACCATTTGTAACAACGGAATTACCCATATTGAGCTGTCCAGTGATGTAACAGGTACTACCTTTACCCTTGAAGTACTGTATCATGGCAATATTACCGGTACTTCCACTGCCCTGGATGGTGATACCATCAAACAAACGCTTAACAATCCGACAGATATTGCCGATTCGGTGATTTACCGGGTTGTACCCAGCGGTCCTGCACCTACCATTTGTGAAGGTACTGCAGATACGGTGGTAATTTACGTTGAACCCACACCCTCTCTCACACTTGATCCTGTACAGGACACTATTTGTGACGGGCAAGCAACCAGCATCCAAATAGTATCAAATACTGAACCCACGCTTCCTGTACGTTTCGACTATACAGTTGCAGTCGATGATGCAGACAGTTTGAAGATTACATCCTCAGGCTCAGGGACGGGTCTTTATAAAAACGACATCATAACAGAAACCTTTGACAACCAGAGTGACCGGAAACAACATGCTGAGATAACGGTTTCTCCCTACACGGTGGATAACAAAGGAAACAAACATTGCTCAGGCTCCGATGTAACCATTGATATCTGGGTAGAACCTACACCCCGTCTCACTTTTGATCCGGTGCAGGATACCATTTGCGATGAAGGAACCGTTGCCATCAGCATCCTGTCTCCCACTCAGCCCACTTTGCCTGTACGTTTCGATTATACAGTGAGCGTTGACAATACAGACAGCCTTATTGTTACCACTTCAGGGACAGGCACTGGTCTCTCAACCGGCGATATTATTGCCGAAACATTTGACAACCAAAGTGACCGGAAACAACGGGCGGTAATTACTGCTACACCCTATACTGTGGATGACAAAGGAAATGTTCATTGCCCGGGCACGGCTCAAACCATTGATATCTGGGTTGAGCCTACACCGCGACTTGTTTCCAATATAATCCACGATACAATCTGTAATGAAAGCTGGACAGGTTTCATCATTGAATCCCCTACAGTTTCCACAAATGGAATATTATTTGAATATTACGGAACACCAGATAGTTCTGCTATAACCGGAATTTCCGGTGGCGATGGCATTTCTTTATCAACTCCTTTTATTTTGTCGGATTCCTTAAGCAACCCCACCGATACGATTATCTGTGTGAAATACACCCTGGTACCTTATACCCTGGATGCCAATGGCAATCGCAAATGCGAGGGAGACACGCTTTTTGTCTGGGCCCATGTCGACCCAACCCCAACAATGGAAACATCCATACTGCCGGTACATGATACGATCTGCAATATGGAAAGTACCGCGTTTACACTGATATCTCCTTCAACCACTTCCTACGGGATAAAATTTGACTATATATCGATACCTGACAGTGCCGGCCTGGTAGAAGGGAATACCAATGGTTCCGGACTAATGCCGGGAGAGGTGATCAAAGACACCATTATCAATCATTCTAATTGGGCTCAACGAATCCTCTACCAGGTGACACCTTACAGACTGGATGCAAAGGGTAATCCTTCCTGCGCCGGACGGGATACCACAGCTGTTCTCTGGGTAGAACCCACGCCAAAGGTTACCGGCAAACCATTTGGTGATACCATCTGCAACAATAACCTCACAGATATTGAACTGACGTCGGTATCTTATACCAAGCGGAAGCTGCGGTTTAAGTATAAGGCTGTGCCTGAGCATCCTGCAGATGTGCGCATCACTTATAACGGGGATACAGCCGATCTGCAGAAAGGAGATTTTATTCTCGACAGCCTTGAGAACAAGAGTGACACCGCCCAGCGGGTGCGTTTCATCATCGAACCTTACGTGGTACATCCGGTAAAGTATCGTTGTTTCGGTATTCCCGATACCGTAGAGATTTGGGTGGAACCTACCCCGAAGATCGATGCCGAACCTGAGCTGGACACCATCTGCAGCGGAGAGGCTACAAACATTTCTTTGAGCAGTCCTACCGGTCCCACCCGTCCTGTCCGGTTCACCTATACCTCTGAAAATAGTTCCGGTGACATTACCGGACTCCAAACCAACGTATCCAGACTGACCGTAAATGATACCATTCGGGATGTGCTGGAAAACCATGGTGACGAGGCTCAGGAAGTGCTGTTCATTGTAACTGCTTACACCCGAAATGCTAGCGGAGAAGGAATGCATTGTGGCGGAAAGACAGATACTGTAAGGGTTTGGGTTGAACCAGTGGCTAGAGTACAGGTGGCTCAGGACACAGCTTCAGTCTGCAATGATGAGCGGGTAAGTATCACGGTGAATTCCCCCACGATACCTACACGACCTGTGAAGTTCAGGTATCACACCGAAGCACACTCCGATGTTACCATTACACCGGGTGCAGGTACCCTGCTGGATGAGGGAATTACACTTGACAGACAGTTTGCATAATGCAGGCGATACGGCGCGGCTGGTGAAATTCATTATTACACCTTATACCCTCGAGGCAGGTTCAGACAATGAAAAATGTAGCGGTATTGCAGATACTGTGTATGTATGGGCGGAGCCGACACTAAAGGTTACCCACCAGGAAGATACCATCTGCAGCAGTGGTGCCGTCGACCTGCCGCTACAAACCATCAGCCGGCCGTCACAACAAATTTATTTCCGTTATACCGCTGAACCGGAGAATCCATCCGAAGTAGTAATCAATGCCGTAGGTAGCGACCACGACTTGAAACCCGGAAATACGATTACCGATACAATCACCAACCTGACAGATACAGCCCAGTATGTTGAATTTATTGTAACACCTTATCTGAAAGATGAACTGGGTAATGAACGCTGTCCGGGCATTCCGGATACGATGAAGGTATGGATAGAGCCGGTACCAAATGTGCACGCTACCCCTGCAGGCGATACGCTCTGTAACAATGAAATTACAAATATTACGCTTACGAGTACAACACGCTCGTTGCACGGGGTAGCATTCAGGGTATTTCCAACTTCCAATAGTCAGGTAAAAGTGTATCATGCAGATGATCCTTATATACTCTATCCTGGCGATTCACTGGAAACACTCTACCAATCTTTCTGACAAACAGCATGATGTCCTTACAATTTTACCCTTTAATCTTGATCAAACAACCAATTTAAGTGTCCTGGATCTCGATAGTGTTATTGCTGTCGATGTTTGGGTCAACCCGACACCAAAAATCTCCTGTATCCATGTTCCGGATACCATTGCCTGCCATGGATCAGAGGTTAGCTTTATCATGAGTTCACCCACCCTGGATGTTACGGGAGAGATGGTTTATGAACTGACTACTGTTTACCTGACAGGAGCTGTTCAGGGAGTAAGGGCAGATGGTATTTATACCGAACCTGATTTCAGCTTCACGGACAGCCTGGTGAACCTCACTGATTCCATGCAGCAGATCACTTATACCTTCACACCACGCATTCTGAATCCGAAGACCGGAGTCATGTGGTGCAGCAATGGACGGGATACAACCATTACCATCTACCTGAACCCGGAACCACGGTTGAAAGCTGAAGCAGTAAATGATACTGTTTGCTACAACGAGGGAATTGAAATTGATGTAACCAGGTTGAACGGGAATGTCCTGGGCGACTGGCGGTATCATGTATATCCGATTATCCGTCTGATCCTTCTGTGATCAATACACATGGAGAAAGTGAATCAATCAGGAATGCCCATTTACACAGAATCCGGTAAATACTTCCGATACGGTGCAATGGATTGACTACGTCTTTGAACCGGTAATCAAGGATCCTTCCGGAGGGCAGTCTATTGCCTGAATGGCATAAAAGACACGGTACGTATCTACCTGAATCCACAACCTATGATTGAGGTACAGCCAGCCAGTGATATTGTAAGATGCTTTGATGAGGGTATCTCATTTGATGTTACAAACCTCAACAAAGGAGTACTGGGCCAATGGGTGTATGATGTAACTATTGAAGCTTCTGATCCGGATTCAATTGATAATGAGTCCGGAGCCACCGATATAACTGATGGAACCTATTTCCAGAATATTGTCAATATTTCGGATACTGTGCAGTGGATCGACTATACCTTCACAGCCAAAATAAAAGATCCGCGTACCGGTCAATCATACTGTAACAACGGATGGGATACTACCTTCAGGATCATCCTGAATCCACAGCCGAAAATTGATGTGAAACCCATACCGGATACCATTGTATGCCAGCAGGATGGGGTTACTTTTGACGTTCAGCCCGGCAACACGGGAGTAAGAGGAACCTGGCTCTATGATGTGACTTACACCGCATCTGATGCAGCGGCCATTGAAGGAGAAACCGGAGCATCCAATCTGTCTACCCGGGGTCATTTGTTCAGAACCTGGTAAACGTTTCCGATACTGTTCAATGGGTTGAGTATGTATTTACACCAAAAATTGAATATCCATCAAGATAATTATTGTGAAAACGGCATTCCGGATACCATCAGGATTTACCTGAATCCACGGCCCAACCTGCTGGTAGCCACCCTGCCTTCGGATACGCTTTGTTATGATGAAGACCTTGACTTCAGTGTGGACAGTCTGCTCAGGGGAACCCTCGGTCAATGGGTTTATGATGTGGAAGTGATTAATATCTCCGATCCGGGTGTGACTGGTTATTCAACTGCCACAGATACCACGGCTCATATTTTTGCACAGCATAACCTGATCAACAATACCACTGCATTGCAAAGCATTACTTACAGGTTTACCGCAAAGATTAAAGACCCGCGTACAGGGCTGGCATATTGTGGACCGGACAAAGACACCACCATCACGATATACCTGAATCCCCAGGCCGCGCATCATTACAGATGTTCAGCCCGATACTGTCATCTGCTATGACGAGGATATTTCGTTTGACGTACAAACAGGGAACGACAGCTGGATTGGCAACTGGGTATATGATGTACAGGTGGATGTGTCTTGATGCAGGAGCAGTAAGTGGATACACCAATCCTGTTGATCAAACCGGAACAACTTTTGCCCAAACCGGCATCATTAACACCTCGGATACGGTACAGTGGATTGACTATACCTTTGTACCACGGATTAACAATCCACGTCCAGGTAATTTAGGATGCGAAGACGGTGTGGACACCACAATCCGGATCTGGCTGAACCCAAGACCCAAAGTTGCTGTAAGCCTTTCGCCTTACGATACTATTTGCTTTGACCAGGACATAAGTTTTAATATAGACAGCATTACCCGTGGCACCACAGGACAGTGGGTGTATTCAGTAGAAGTGCAGGTTTCAGATTTGACGTGCTGTAAGCGGATACACAGAACCGGTAAACACCTCCTCAGTGGTTTTTGATCAGCTGGCTCTTACCAATACCTCCAATACAGTGCAGTGGATACAATATGTCTTTGTTCCGCACATTAAAGATCCGCGTACCGGTAAGCAATTCTGCGCCAATGGCATCAATGATACTGTACGCATCACCATCAATCCACAGCCCAAAATAAAAATCGAAGAGATGGATACCATCTACTGTAACAATAGCAGTTTTGATTTCAGGCTCAGCACACCAAGCTACACAACCGGAACGATGGTATATGATTTGACTATCAATGCTTCAGGCGATTCAGTTGCCCACGTTCTTACAAATGTTACCGATTCTCTGCTTTATCACACAATTCATACTATTAATGAGACACTTATAAATGATAAGGACAGCACTTTCAGAACTGTAACCTATCATTTTGTTCCGCGAATTAAAGATCCGTCTGCCAACGCAAGCTACTGCAGTAACGGAACTGATACAACCATTGTGATCTACATATTACCGACGCTTAAAACTGTGGCCACCAGTGACACATTCTACGGCGGGTGGAACATCTCCTGTCATGGATTATATGACGGGAATATCAATCTGCAGACACATGGCGGATATATCTCCTTCCCCTGGTACAACCAGGATGATGCATCCTATAGCTGGAGTACTGGTAGTATCGACAGAAATTTGAATACCCTGAATGCCGGCACCTATTCTGTACAGGTCACCGATGCCAATGGCTGTAAAGCAACTGATACCATTACGCTGACTGAGCCCGAGGAGCTCAGGGTTAACCTGTCACCCGAGCAAGCATCCTGCGAATCAACGGCAGATGGCAAACTCACGGCAGACATCACCGGTGGTACTTCCTATTACCAGGCGACCTGGAAAGGGCCTAATAATTACAAGGTTGTTAATGATTCAGTAATTCAGAATGATAGTTTGAATGATCTCTTTGCCGGCTCATATACTTTAATAGTAAAGGATAGGAACGAATGCCCGACGAGCGATAGCGCCACTATTAATACTCCAAGAATGATACTTGAGCTGAATCCGTATGATTTTGATGGCTATGAATTAGCCTGTGCTTATCCGTCAGATAATGATGTTCTCAACATAAAAACAGAGGTGAAAGCAAGCAGTGATTCCATGCTCATTATTATACAGAGTCCTGATGGTAATACACATATCCAGACACGGCCCTTAACAAGTGATTATACATATAAGTACAGTCCACCTCTGGAAGGAAAATATATAGTACACTTAATCAATAAAGAAAGTAACTGTAAAAAAATTGATTCTATAGTATTGCATGCTCCTCCACCTGTAGAAGTTCATTCACACCTGTCCTCCTTTGGAACCGAACAATATAACATAAGCTGCTCAGGACGTACGGATGGTATTATTGTCATTGACAGTATATCTGGTGGCCACCAAAATTATAAAATTAACTGGGAGACAGTTTCAGGTACCGGCATTAATAATGACAATTATATTCAGGAAGGTCTTTCTGCAGGTTCCTATGTGGTAAAAGTCAGGGATAGCCTGAAAAGTTACGGAGAAACATACTATTGTGAATATACAGATACCATTACCCTGACAGCCCCGCCCGCACTCAGGATGGATACAGCTGAAATTTCAGATTACAACGGGTATAATGTTTCCTGTTACGGTAATTTCGATGGAGAATTGAAGGTTAAGATTTACGGCGGGTATGGAGATTATAATTTTGAGTGGTCATCAGAACAGGGCGACGGAATTATTCCGGATTCACAAAATCAGTATATGCTTTCAGCAGGAACTTACAATTTCAAAGTAACCTACGGAGAATACGGAAGTTGTGAAACAAGCTGGGATATTGAGCTTACCCAGCCCGACTCATTGCATATTGATCCGGATCTCTCGTGGTACCACAGCACCAATGTTAGTTGTAATGGCAGCCACGATGGTAAGATTATTCCCAATCCATCCGGTGGTGTCGGTTCCTATGTATACAATTGGGCTTCTGCTGATGGTATGGGTATCGTTCCCGGAGCGCCGGAGCAGAATAATCTGGCGGCAGGTAATTATACACTGCTAATCAAAGATGACAACAGTTGTTACAGCAACTGGAATATCCATCTGGTTGAACCCGAACCTCTTTCAGCAATGATCAACAGCACCAACATCACCTGCGATGCAAAAGACAATGGTACCGCCAAAGTAATTTTGGGTGGCGGAACAGCCCCCTATACCTATGACTGGTCCAACGGCGATACAAGCAGTTATATCAGTAACCTGGCTGCCGGATATTACAGTGTAGTCGCCAATGACGCCAACGACTGTGGCATAAGTGCCGGTGTTACCATCCATAACCCGGATGTATTGAAAGTACAACCCATTGTAGACAGACCGGTAAGTTGCTATGGGATGCAGGATGCAGCCATCAGTGTAATGGTAAACGGAGGCAGTGAACCCTACAGGTACAGGTGGGATGAAAGTGGAGAAGAAACTGATAGCCTGGCGGGTATCGGCGCAGGCACTTATATTATTGACATCAGTGATGCAGCCAACTGCCACGCGAGGGATACCATCAGGTTACAGCAGCCACAAAAGCTGTTGTCTTCGGCTGTGGTAAACAATGTTACCTGTGCCGGTGCAACGAATGGTACCATCGACCTGAGTATAAGCGGCGGGACACCCAATTACCATGTAATATGGCCGGATAGCCTCATGCAGGGAACAATGAGCCAGACAGGCCTGGCCGGAGGAAATTACAATATCTCAGTTGTTGATGAACATAACTGTTTACTGGATACGGTTGTTCAGGTTGCAGAACCCGGTCCGATCAGGGTGAGTTATGAAAAAGATGCCCCGTGGTGTCCGGATTCAAAAGATGGCGGGATGTCTGCGGATATTGAAGGAGGAACACCGCCCTATAACTACTTCTGGGATGATATGGACCAGCGTTTTGGAAACTTTAACTTAAATGTTCAGGATCTGGATGAAGGATATTACCGGTTTACTGTTTCTGATGCCAACCAGTGTGAAAATATGGATACAATATACCTTGAAGCCACCAGCCGTAACTGCCTGGTAATCCCGACAGGTTTTACTCCAAACGGAGACGGCTATAACGACAGATGGCAAATTACCGTTAACTCAGGGATTGACGAAATGGAAATGTATGAGTTGTATCCCGAAGCAGTGGTTGAAATATTTAACCGGTGGGGCCAGTTGATATTTAAGTCTGATCCTGGATATACCCGTGAATGGGACGGAACGTTTGACGGTAGACCGATGCCGATTGATTCTTATCATTATGTTATCAATCTGCATAACGGAAATCCTGACATAGTTGGCAATGTGACAATAATTCGTTAGGATGATGAACGATAAAACAATTTGAATGTTGACTACTGAAACTGAATAATGAGAAAGACAATACTGCTTTGCCATATTATTCTTTTCATTCACCTCATCCATGCTGCGGCACAGCAACAACCGCTGTACAGCCAGTATGTGATGAACGGGTTCCTTATTAATCCGGCCCTGGCAGGCAGTGACGGATATACTTCATTCAACCTCACTGCCCGCCAGCAATGGCTGGGATTTGTGAATGCCCCCAGCACTCAGTCATTCAGTGTACAGTCGAGATTGCTGAAAAGAGGATATATCATCAAATCCCGGCCACAGAAAGACAATCGCTTTATCCCGGGCCGAGACGGTCGTGTTGGCCTGGGTGGATTTATTTATAATGATAAGAACGGACTGGTTAACAGAACAGGTCTGCAATTTAGCTATGCCTACCATATCGAGATCCGGCATGCACAGTTGTCATTTGGTTTAAGTGGTTCCGTCTTTCAGTTTAAAATAAATAGCGATGCACTATTTTTCCATGACGATGGTGATCCGCTTATGAATAGTGAATTAAGCAACCCATTGTATGTGCCGGATGCGTCCGCAGGTGTTTACCTGCAAAACAGGAAATTTTTTGCCGGTATTTCTGCCAGTCAGCTCTTTCAGTCGCCACTGAAAATAGGATCAGAAGATTTCCGAAACTTCCGGATGTACAGGCATTATTATTTAACAGGAGGTTACAGATTCTCATTACCCAATGATGCCGCACTGGAACCATCGGTGTTGCTGCAGGTAACTGAACAACTGATTGC
>CAWAMZ010000026.1:0-837324 GCA_963783315.1 uncultured Bacteroidales bacterium | reverse complement strand
CCAGAGGGTGGATTCCAGGTGGTCAAGAAA
The DNA here is from genome assembly GCA_963783315.1 of uncultured Bacteroidales bacterium. GTDB lineage: Bacteria > Bacteroidota > Bacteroidia > Bacteroidales > DASQZP01 > DASQZP01. The sequence continues at coordinate 837,294 of CAWAMZ010000026.1, read as the reverse complement.
CAGTATGATTGGCAGAGCATCCACAACATTCTAGTGGCTAGTCAAAACCTGGACCCCTCTTTTGCCCAGACCTTTAAGGTCATCCAGGGCTTTTTCCCCTGGGAGCCAGCCAACATGGTAGCAGAAACCCAGAAGTTCTTGAATGTCACTGCAAAAAATCGCAGTTGGGACTGGCAGCCTATCCAAGCCATGGGTTTTAACGCTTACTATTTTCTTAAACAACCTGGAGAAGCAGGCAAACTCTTTCTTGAGGCGGCAAAGACACCCAATGCCCCGTCTTATCTAACAATTCTTGGTGCCCGACTAGCCCAGAAGGGTGGCGAAACTGCAACCGCCATTGTCATTATGAATTCCATACTGGCCAACAAAAACCCGGAAGAGCCAGGTTATTCCCATATGGCCGACCGTCTTCATGCGCTGGAAGGTGTATTGGTGATCGAGCAAGCCGTAAAGAGATTTGCGGAGAGCCGTGGCCGTAAACCATTATCTCTTCATGAACTCACCGATTCAGAATTGCTTAAAACTCTCCCGGCTAATCCATACAATGAAGACTATTGCATTGATCAAGCGGGCATCATCTATTTTGACAAACCGGATTGCAACATCCTGGCACCTGGATCCAATTATAGCAGGATAAATGGGGGGCAGACCATGATAAAGAACTGATTCTTTCTTAGCGACGAGGACCGAAACAGACCCTATGCCCTCCTGTTGATGCAGAGAGTATAGCGGAAGGAAAGGTTTTTGCCGTGATAAAGGAATTTCGCCGGTTTGCAGGGCAAGATGAATAATGATTAGTCGTGAGGCAGAAGGAATGCTCTCAATAGCCGAAATGGCAGAGCGGACACATAGGTCCGCCCCTACCCGGCAGCGGTGGGAGCAGCGTTATCGAGAAACCGGGGACAGAGTTCAGGCAAGGGATGCCCCTTCTTTTCTGCTGCTATCGGTCAATTCCAGTCAAGCACCCAGCGAGACAGAGATACGCAATAATTTCTGCCCAAGACGATACAAATTCCCGTGCCGTGGGAAAAGGAATGACACTTTCCGCGTCCCCGAGTTGCTGACTGTTTATCACGAAGTTCGGAGCGTGAGGAAATCAAACCAGGATGTTCTCTGTTTCATGCCGACGAAACCCCGGGCGGCCGTAACATACATCTTGAGCACCCTCCATGGACTGCGGCATCCGACACCATTCTCATGCCGCTCAAATCGAGCTGGTGCAACAGCTGAAGAACATTATGGTGCCAGGTCTTGAAATATAAGATTTGAAATATATAGCGGCAGTACGGCAGCAATCCCAGTTTTATATTCAGAGGTCAAAGTAAAATAAAACCCTTCCCAGACATAACAGGTTGTTTTTCGCTGGTTCCTTGGTTACCATGTATGCACGGTAACCCTTTTGCGACGCCGCAGTCCAACTATGGTTTTTAACTGAATATCAAATCTTTCCTTGTTCTCTGGCTTCATTAATTCAGAAATGGTTGACGGGGATGACAATTCATTGTTTCAAAGGCTGAGAGGTCACCCATTAAAAGGCCTCTTGATCTCCTTTTCCCAATTTTGCCGGCATTTACATTGGTATGATTTTGTTGTATTATTTTTGAAATGGGCTCTTTTGCTCCCGGATGATATTCTTATGATCGAAAATTCTTTCCCCGGCAGGTTCTGAAGACTCAACTGGAATATCCAGAGGAGAAAAATGATGAAAAGCAAATTGTTAAATAACTATAAAGAGCATATAACAAAAATTGCTTCTAAGCATGGTGTCCGATCAATTCGTGTTTTTGGATCGTTTGCCAGAGGAGAAGAAACTGTTTACAGCGATATCGATCTTCTGGTCGAATTCGAACCGAAACGTTCACTTTTAGATATTATCTCGATGAAATACGAAATCGAAGATCTGACGGGTCGTAAGGTAGATGTAGTCACTGAAAAAGGAATATCACCTTATCTGGTGGAGCAAATAATGAAGGAAGCGGTTCCACTATGAAAACAGACCGGGTCTACCTCTGTCATATAAGGGACGCCATCGCAAAAGTTGATTCGTATGCATCGGTAGGGAAAGAGCAGTTTATGTCTTTTTCCCATTGGCAAGATGCCATTATAGAAATCTTGAGATTATTGGTGAAGCAACCAAAAGATTAAGCAAACCGCTCAAGGAGCAATATCCCGACATTCCATGGAGAAATATCGCTGGCTTGAGAGATGTACTCATCCACGATTATATGGGCATTGACTTAGAATCCGTATGGAATGTTGTCGAAAACGATCTTCCTCCACTCAAAGAACAACTTAAGAGAAGCGGGGGGTCATAAGAGAAGCGGGGGGTCAGAGAAGCGGGGGGTCAGAGAAGCGGGGGGTCAGGCTTCGAAGTTGACAAGTTAACCAATTCAGCTATATTGTCGACATGGCACGTAAACCTCGCATTCATCTCACCGGTGGTATCTACCACGTCATTCTCCGCGGTAACGGAGGCCAGCCGGTTTTTCTTACCGAAGAGGATCGCTGCCGCTTCTATCTCTTGCTGCAGGAAGGGACTTGCCGTTTCGACTATCGAGTGCACGCCTTCTGCCTCATGACCAACCACATCCATCTTGCCCTGCAAGCCGGTAAAATTCCTTTATCACGCGGTTTGCAAAACCTTTCCTTCCGCTACACTCGCTGGATCAACTGGCGAAAAAGCAGCACCGGCCATCTTTTTCAGGGCCGCTTCAAGGCAGTTTTGGTTGATAGCGACAGCTATCTCCTTGAATTGATGCGGTACATCCACCTGAATCCGATTCGGGCCAATATGGTCAACGAACCCTGCGAATACCCTTGGATCAGCCATAACGCCTACCTCGGCAAGGAAATCTTGCCTTGGTTGACCACGGATTGGCTGCTTGATCGATTCGGGAAATCTGTGAAAAAGGCTCGAATGGCCTACCAAACTTTTATGCTCGACGGCCTCGCGGAGAAGCATAGACCCGAATTTTACGGTGGGAAAGAAGATCTTCGAATTCTTGGTGGAGATACCTTTATGGAAAAATGTCTGGCAGGCTCTGAGGGGGCAGGCCTCTCAGGCTAACAGTAAAAGATATCGCCTCAGCTGTGTGCCTGGCCTACAATCTCGACGAAAGCGCGCTGAAAACCAAGTCGCAACAAAGGACAATATCCGAGTGTCGGGCCATGATTGGCTGGCTGGCCTATGAATCGGGTTGTGTCACCCTCTCCGAGGTCGGCCGATATGTCAATCGCGATGTGGGGAGTATCAGTTCAGCCGTCCGCCGTTTGTCGGAACGTTTGCAAGATCAGCCCGAGCTAGCTGACCGCGCGAAGACCTTGAAAACTTTGCTTGGAAAATAAACTTGATATCTTCGAAGCCTAACCCCGAACATGCCCCTGACCCCGAACATGACCCCGAACATGCTCTTACCCCGAACATGCTCTGACCCCGAACATGCTTCGTAAAGACCATTACGCGAAGAATACCCAGTAGCTTGGTATCATGTCATAAAAATGGGTCATAAAAGAAGTCTGCTTTTGGCTTTTCGTTGTTCTTGTTATAAGTTTCGATTAAATTTTTCTGGTGGTCGTTTATTATCAGCAGGTCTTCGCTCAGCGCAGGCAAGAATAAGTGAAACCAACAAGGTTGCAATATGAGAACATAGAGGTTACAATAAAATAATGATAAGGAGTTTTGCTCATAAGGGATTGAAGAAATTCTTCCTTTCCGGAAGTTTGGTGGGAATCCAATCAAAGCATGCCGAGCGGCTACGACTTATCCTAGCTCAGCTTCACCAAGCCAGGATCGTTGAAGACTTGCAAATTCCGACTCTTGCTCTCCACGAATTGAAGGGCAAAAGAAAAAAGACCTGGGCTGTAACCGTGCAGGCTAATTGGCGTGTTACTTTCCGTTTTGAAAACGGAGATGCTGAAGTTGTTGATTATGAAGATTATCATTAGGTGAGATTATGAGAATGCACAACCCTCCCCATCCCGGCGAGATCCTCAGTGGGCTATGGCTTAACCCCATGGGTCTATCTGTTACAAAAGCTGCGTTTGCCCTCGGTGTCAGCCGTAAGACTCTGTCGAAAATTGTAAACGGCAATTCCGGTATTTCACCGGAGATGGCGTTTCGTCTGTCCATTGCCTTTGGTGGAAGCCCGGAAAGTTGGATGGGTCATCAGGTTGCCTACGATCTCTGGCAGGTAGAGCAACATAAACATGAACTGAACATTAAACCCCTCCTTGTCCAAGGGCTTCATTAATTTCCTGTATGGTTCCCACGCTCTGCGCGGGTCAAAAGAAAAGGAAAAAGTTAAAAAGGGTCACCCATTAAAAGGCCCCTTGTCAAGGAATAATACCTCCCGTAAGGAAAAACACATCATTTCCTTACAAGGTAAAATTTGGGCATACAAACTCCAGTCCTATCTGCAGAAGGAAGCCATTGGCTCGTTCCAACCAGATTTGGTCTGGGTCTCCGTTAATCTGGGCCAGATCCGCAATATTTACCGGCTCAGCATGTAACAGAAAAGGGTCGATTGCGTATAAGTGCTTATGATCAGCAAGATAAATAACAGAATCCCGGCAGACCAACTGCTTCGCCTGTCCAAACTGAAGGATGGAGTCTCCCGTTTTAACAGGCAGTTGTATCAGCCGGAAACCCTGCCGGACCGAAAAAGAAATATAGCCAAAAATATTGTTGCCGGCTACATAGATTCGCCCATCGTGGTTTTTGCTCAAAAGAATGTTGCCCTGGCAATCGATTACTTCCGATCCGCCGTTCAGCAAAATATAGATTTTATTATGGGCTCCGGCCAGGATAACGCCGGAAGAATCAGCGATCATGGAGTAAATCCTGCTGTTTATATCAGGTTCATTTATTTCAATATTCTGAATATAAGGTTCGCCGTAGTAAAAAAACTGACTTAGTGCAGTTTTATTAATGAAGAAGAGACTAGCGATGAAAATAAAAATAAATTTTAATTTTCGAATATTATAGAGAAAATTCATATATTGGCAATTGAATCCTGATGCAGCATTTGTCAATCAAAAATAGAATAAATATTGCTTTATCCGATAAAAAATTACGAAACAAATACTTTTATGGAAAACGATAAAAAAACAATCCTTGTCCCCTGGGATTTTACACAGGTAGCCTGGTTTGCTGCAGAACATGCAATAAATGTTGCCGAGAGTAGTGGTTTTGAGGTAGTACTGCTACATGTAATTAAAAAGGATGCTGAATCATCAGAAGCCAACTTCAAAATTGGCAGAGACGCAGAAGACATTGAAAAAAAATATGGGAAAAAGCCGGAAACCCTGGTAAGGGAAGGAACTATCTTTAGTACGATCGGAGAAGTTGCTTCGGAAATTAATGCAAATCTTGTGGTAATGGGTACCCATGGTATGAGAGGGATGCAAAAGCTGATGGGAAGCTGGGCTTTAAAGGTAATAGCCAGTTCAAAAGTACCTTTTGTAGTTGTGCAGGAAGCACCCAGGAAGAAAAACCTGGAAAAAATTATCTTTCCCGTAAATTATAAAAAAGAAGAAAAAGAAAAGATTCGCTGGGCAATATTTTTAGCAAAAATATATAAATCAAAGGTTTACATAATTCACCCCACCTACAATGACAGTGCCTTTAAGAAGGGATTGCATTCTAATCTTGTATTTGCGCAAAAATACTTCAAGTCTGAGCAGATTGATTTTGAACTACACACCACAAAAACAACCAATATTGGAGAAGAAAGCCTTGAATTTGCGAAGGAAATTGATGCTGATCTGATCCTGATCATGACAACCAAGGACATCAACCTGGCTGATTATGTATTTGCGGCAGCCGAACAGCATATTATTGCCAATAATGCCAAGGTGCCGGTAATGTGCGTGAACCCGCGGCCAAGCAAAATCACAGGCGGATTTAGTGCCACGGGCGGCTAAAAAACACAAATTCCCACGTCACTTTTTTTTGTGTTTTCGTATTAATAATAACAAATAAACCTATCTGTTTTTTACAGTAATACAGCAGTTATTGGATGCCTGAGTGTATTCGTTCGTTTTTTTCCGATAATGGCCAGATAAGGCCAGTTGATGAATTTCCTGAAATCAGGAAAGATGAATTTCTCTATCTGTATGAAGTGATAAGAATCATAGATGGTAAACTGTTGTTTGCCGAAGATCACCTCGAAAGACTGAAAAATTCAGTAATACTTGCAGAAAGAGAACTAAGCCTGTCAGTCCATGCTGTTATTGAGAGAATAAAGCAGGTTGTTTTGTCAAATGATGTGAAGGAGGGCAATCTCAAACTGGTGCTTCTTTTCAAAAAAACTGAAAATACAGGCTCAGAACGCATGCTTGCCTGTATCACACCGCATTTTTATCCTTCTGACGACCTTTATAAACAAGGCATCAACGCCATTACTCTGGCTGCCGAAAGGAGTAATCCAAATGTTAAAATGTTACACAATGAGCTTAGGACCAGAACAGAGGGAATGATTGGTCAGTCTGAATTCTATGAGATACTGCTGGTTGACCGTGCGGGCAACATTACAGAAGGAAGTAAATCAAATGTGTTTTTTATTAAAGGAAGCACAGTTGTCACGCCCCCGTCAAACATTGTTCTTCAGGGTATTACAAGAAATAAAGTAATGAAAATCTGTTTAAAAGCCGGCTTTGACTGCCAGGAAAAAACAGTTTCAATAAAAGAATTATCAAATATGGATGCTGCTTTTATAACAGGAACATCCCCAAAAGTATTGCCGGTAAGGAAAATTAACGAACACAGGTTTCAGGTACCGCATAATCTGGTTGAGAGGATCAGGCATGACTATGAAAGAGAAATAAACAGCTATCTGCTTTCCCATTTATAGTTCACTGAAAACAAGCCTGCAAACCGGCTGAACTTTTAACTGATCATCATCAGTTCCGGTATGTTTGCTGCTTTTTTCCGGCTCTAAAAATTAAACAAACATAAATCCATACTGTTAATAAAGAAAATCTCAACTACTGTTTTGGTTGTGAATACCTGCTTTTTAGCGTCAGGCTCCGTTAAAAAGCGAAAAATATTTAAAAAGACCACACAATAATTACATATTAATAAGTTATTATTTCATCCGGAAAGAAGCTACATAGCAGCCGGAATGATTACATTTTTTTAAGTTTACAGATTTAAACCGCACCAAAAATACATTATGAACGACCCAAAAGAAGGAAACAGAATAGAATTACGCAATCTTAAATTTTCCGATTTTCTCGATTTAAAAAAAACTGCTCAGGAAGTTTATCCGGGTATGCATGAACTTCACTGGACAAGACAGCAGATTAAGAAACTTCTTGAGATTTTCCCCGAAGGACAATTATGTGTCTCGGTAAATGACAAAGTAGTGGCCTGTGCCCTTTCCCTGATTATCGATTACGGCAAATTTGGCGATAAACATACCTATTTGCAGATTACCGGCAACGAATCCTTCAGCACCCATGATCCTGATGGAGATGTTTTATATGGAATTGATGTCTTTGTGCACCCCGATTACAGAGGGCTAAGACTGGGACACAGGCTCTATGAAGCAAGAAAAGAACTCTGTGAAAATCTGAATTTACGGTCGATTCTTGCCGGTGGACGTATTCCTGAATATTCAAAGTATGCCGGAACCCTGACACCAAAACAATACATTGACAAAGTAAAACTTAAAGAATTATATGACCCCACCCTGTCGTTCCAGCTCAGCAATGATTTTCATGTTCGGAAAGTATTAAAAAATTATCTTTCAGGAGATGTCCAGTCCAAAGAATATGCAACCTTGCTTGAATGGAACAACATCTATTATCAGGAAAAGGAAAAATTAATCAATGCGGAAAAATCAATTATCCGACTGGGGCTGGTACAATGGCAAATGCGCCTTTTTCCTACTTTTGAAGCGCTAATTGAACAGGTAGAGTTTTTCATTGATGCAGTAAGTAACTACAGATCGGACTTTATACTTTTCCCTGAGTTTTTCAATGCCCCGTTGATGGCTGAATTTAACCATCTGGACGAACCTGAGGCAATTAGGGGGTTGGCCCGGTATACAGAACCACTTCGTAAAAAATTTCAGGAATTTTCAATTGCTTATAACATCAATATTATAACGGGGAGTATGCCGGCTATTGAAGAGGGCAAGCTACTTAATATTTCTTATTTATGTCGCCGGGACGGATCCTATGAAACGTATCATAAGATTCATATAACGCCTAATGAAATCAGCACCTGGGGTATGTCCGGAGGTGACAAACTGCAGGTTTTTCACACTGATGCAGGAAATATCGGCATTCTGATTTGTTACGATGTTGAATTCCCTGAGCTTTCCAGGATACTGGCCGACCAGGGACTTGATATTTTGTTTGTTCCCTTTCTGACAGATACACAAAACGGATATAACCGGGTACGCCGCTGTGCCCAGGCACGCGCCATTGAAAATGAATGTTATGTGGCCATTGCTGGCTGCATTGGTAACCTGCCCAGGGTCAACAACATGGATATCCAGTATGCCCAGTCAGCTGTGTTTACACCATCGGATTTTTCGTTTCCGACAAATACAATAAAAGCTGAAGCAACTCCGAATACCGAAATGACATTAATTGCAGACGTTGATCTGGATGCATTAAAGGAATTGCACACACACGGAAGCGTCAACAACTTAAGAGACAGACGGAAAGATCTTTACGAAGTAGCCTGGAAAAAGAAACAGTGATTACGGCAGCGCCTGAATACCTGGATTATTCGCTTCCTGGTCAGGGAGAAATGCCAGACATATTCTCCTGCAGTTTCTTACTGGACAGTTTGTTGTTCGTTTTTTTCATTTTTCATACTGTTTCCTTAATTTTGCAAATACAATACAAACATTATACGAACCTTCATGAAGAAAACCCTGTTTTTAATTTTTGTAGTTCTGTTCGGTTTCTCAATCCCTTCGTCTTTTTCACAAAAAATATACAGAACAACCGGTGGCGAGCTTATTTTCTCATTTGCAGATGTTGAACAATACGGTAACAATGTACCAACCAACATGCGATTCACCATGTTTTTCCATTTCAGTGAAAAAATCCACTTTGATATTACCAATAACCTGGGCTTTTATTCCGGAATGGGCATCAGAAATGTCGGCCTAATTACTGATCAGGAAAATTATAAAATAAAAAGAAGAAGCTATATGCTCGGGGTTCCACTGGCATTTAAACTCGGTTCTTTTAAAGACAATTTTTATGTTTATGCCGGCGGGGAATATGAATTGCTCTTTCACTACAAGCAAAAGTTATTTGTTGACGGTAATAAAACCAAGTCTTCAGAGTGGTTCAGCAACCGTACCAACCGGTTTCTGCCTTCAGTTTTTGCAGGAATCCAGTTTCCAAAAGGAGTAAACCTTAAGTTTAAATATTACCTGGATGATTTTTTGAACAGAGACTTTAGCGGCAGAGATTTTGGCGTACCGGTATCCTATGATACATACAAGACCCAGATATATTATATCTCTCTTTCATTCAATTTAAGAAATAAGTCATTTAAAAATTACAATCCGGATAATGCCAGAGAAGTAAATTACGCGAATAATCTATAGTTGCCGGGTATGTTTGTATGACAATTGTTGAAGATTTCACAACAGGTGTAAGTCAGTGGTTTATTTAACCCGTAATGAAATTACATATATATTTTTTTAGTAAATTGCCGGGATAAACCGACACCCTGAAGAAATGAAACAAAAAAGACTGTTCCCGGCCCTTTTCCTTTTCTTAATTTTATTCAGCTTTCCTGATCTTTTAGCTCAACCCGGGCAGATAACTACACCAGACTCCTTTTTTGGATTCAGGCCCTGTGCCGACAGGCAGCTGTTCACCTATGAGAAATTAATTGAATATTTACAAGAGCTCGATAAGGAATCCGGGCGACTGCATCTTGAACAGATTGGAAATTCGCCGATGGGCAAGCCAATGTATGCTGCATTTTTCTCTGCAGATGAAAACATTAGTAATTTACCGGAATTGCAAAAAATAAACAGGAAACTTGCACTCGATCCGGCTTTGACAAAGCAGGAAAAACAAAATCTTATTAAAGAAGGAAAGGTGTTTTTACTCGGAACACTGTCTATGCACTCCTCGGAAGTAGGCCCTTCGCAAGCCGCTCCGCTTATTGCCTATCAACTGGTAACCACGCAAAATCCGGATACCCTTTCCTGGTTAAAAAACGTGGTATACATGATGGTACCCAACCACAATCCTGACGGAATGGATCTTGTGGTCAATAATTACCTGAAATATAAAGATACGAAGTATGAAGGAGCCAATCTCCCCCGCGTCTATCATAAATATGTGGGGCATGATAACAATCGTGACTTTGTTACCCTCACCCAGAAGGATACACGGGCAATTGCTGCTTTGATAACAAAAGAATGGTTTCCCCAGGTGATGGTTGAAAAACATCAGATGGGGTATTCCGGGCCGCGATATTTTGTTCCTCCTCCCCACGACCCTATTGCAGAAAATGTAGATGCCGGAATATGGAACTGGATTGAAATATTTGGCTCCGGCATGATAAAAGACATGACAGGTGAGGGACTTAAAGGAGTGTCACAACATTATCTTTTTGACAATTACTGGCCGGGATCTACAGAAACCTGCATCTGGCAAAATGTTATCGCCTTATTAACTGAATGTGCCAGTGCACAAGTTGCCACACCAATATATATTGAACCTTCCGAATTATCTGTTGGAGGAAAGGGATTATCAGAATATAAAAAGTCGACCAATATGCCCGATCCCTGGCCGGGAGGCTGGTGGAGACTCTCTGATATTGCCCAATATGAAATGGTATCTACCATGTCTCTCCTTAAAACAGCAAGTTTATATCATGATCCCATTCTCAAATTCCGAAACGACCAGTGCATAAAAGAAATCGAAAAGGGAAAATCTTCTGCTCCCTATTATTATATCCTGCCGGCCAAACAACATGATCCCGGTGAACTGTCAGACCTGGTAAATCTGCTTGATGATCAAGGCATTCATGTTGCTGAGTTAACCAAAGGATTAACGATTGACAATACCAACTATTCAAAAGGAGACATTGTAATTTCACTGGCGCAACCATACAGAGCTTTTATCAAGGAGGTCATGGAAAAACAGAAATATCCGGTTCGTCATTATACTCCCGGAGGAGAAATCATTCAGCCTTATGACATAACAAGCTGGTCTCTGCCCCTTCACAAAGGACTAAAATATGCTGAGATTGATGATCCCGTACCTCAACTTGACAACCTCATCAGGCCGGTGACCATTCCTTACAGCCTGAATGCTGTCCTTCCGGCTACTTTTCATACTCTGGTATTAAATCCGGATGAAAATCAGATTTATAAAACAGTATTTCAATTACTAAAACAGCAAATTAAAGTTGATAGAGCAACATCTGCAGTAACATTAAAAGATACATTGCTGCCTGCAGGATCATTTATAATTCATGTTAACGATAATCAGCAACAAGCAGTATCCAAAGCCTTTGAAAATATTTCGGAGGTAATAGTTGACCCGCCTGTTCTGGATGTACAATCAAAAAAAGAATTGCTTTTGCCGGCTATTGCGCTTGTTGAAACTCATTTTCATGACATGGATGCCGGCTGGACCCGTTTTATCTTTGACCAATACGGAATTCCATATACCGTAATCCATCCCGATGAAATGAAAGATCCTGATTTTGCCGGGAAAATTGATGTAATTGTTTTTCCGGATGAAAATAAAGCTGTATTGATGGAAGGAAAATACAAATCAGGCGATGATTATTATATCCCTTCCTACCCTCCTGAATACACGAAAGGAATGGGGAAAGAAGGTCTTCAGAATATATTGAAATTTGTAAACGAGGGAGGCAAAGTTGTTTCCTGGGGAGGATCAACTGAAATATTTATTGGCCCTTTGGCTATTGAAATGGACAAAGGTCAGAAAGAAGAATTTCAGCTGCCGGTAAATAATATTGCGGACAATCTTAAGAAAGAAGGATTATACGTTCCAGGCTCACTTGTAAGAATTAATTTGATCAGAGACAATCCTGTTACATGGGGAACACCAAAAAGTATTGGTGTTTTTTACCGGGCCGATCCGGTGCTGACAACCAGCATTCCGGTTTTTGATATGGACCGGAGAGTAATTGCTTCCTTCCCTGAAGAAAATATCCTGATGAGCGGCTATGCGGCAAAGGAAGAAAAACTTGCAGATAAGCCGGCATTGGTATGGCTGAGCAAGGGAAAAGGACAACTTGTATTATTCTCATTTAGCCCTCAGTTCAGGGCATCAACCCCGGTAGCTTATAAATTGTTATTTAATTCATTGCTTTTGTAATATTGGCAAGTAATACTGAAACCATTAAAAACCTCAGACTTATGAAGAAAAAATTATCCCGTCGGTCATTTTTCAGGAAAACAGCAGTCCTTGGTTCGGCTTCCCTGTTTTCAGGAACATTATTTTCATCTCTGGCAATGGAGGCACATGCTGACAGCCCCTATCTTCTTAGTGTTGTGGGAGGACCGGACTATTATCAGAATACCATCAAAGCCATTACCCTAATCGGGGGTATTGACAAATTTGTGAAAAAAGGAGATTCAGTTGGCTTGTTGATCAATTCACCATGGACCAGACCCGGTACGTATACAAATCCCGATATTGCCCTTGCTGTATTGAAAATGTGCAGGGATGCAGGCGTATCTTCTGTTGTTTGTATTAAAAATGCCGGAAATGAGTACTGGGACAGGTCATCTCTTGCCGGAAATCATGCTGCCATGCTGGCCGACCTGAAACAAAACAGTGGTTACATAACCAAAACAATTAACGGCAAGGCTCTCAAACAAGCAGATGTAGTTAAAGAATTACTGGAATGCGACAAATTGATCAATATTCCCATTGCCAAACACCATAATGGTACTAATTTTACCGGAAATCTTAAAAATATGATGGGTGCCTGCCCCCATAGTACTAACCGGTTCTTTCACAGTGGTGGCAAGGTAGCCAATGATGCGGAATTTTTATCTCAATGCATTGCTGATTTGAACACATTGAGAAAACCCGACCTTTGTGTTTCAGATGTAACTGAATATGTGATAAATAATGGGCCTGCCGGACCGGGTGAATTAAACAAACCACAAAAAGTTGTGGCTGGTTCAGATCCGGTGGCTGTGGATTCAAAATCTGCTGAAATAATGGGCCTTCAACCGGAAGATATCAGTATGATTAATATGGCTCGTGATAATAATGTGGGCCACCCAATTAGTGATAAGTCAAAAATTGTAGAAATATAAATATATCAGAAAAATTACCGGAAATTGTGGGAGAAGGTATCGTAATTAAATCAACCGGGAGCTGGTACACAGTTAGAGACGGAAACAAGCGGATAGACTGTAAAATAAAGGGGTCGTTCCGTAGGAAAGATATTCGCAGCACAAATCCTGTCGTTGTGGGAGATCACGTTACTTATATTCCCGGGGATGAAGGTACTACCGGTTTGATATCAGAAATTGAAGACCGCAAGAATTACATAGTAAGAAAAGCATCGAAGCTATCGAAACAGGCCCATATTATAGCAGCAAATATTGATCAGGCATTGCTGATGATAACCATTGCTTTTCCAAAAACCACCTTAGAGTTTATCGATCGTTTTCTGGTAACAGCAGAAGCTTACCACATTCCGGTAATCCTGGTATTCAACAAAACAGATCTCTACAATTCTCAGGAAAGGGAAGAGATGAATGCTATTTCAGCAATGTATGAGAAGATCGGGTACCGGTGCCTTCATGTTGCTGCACTGAGCAAAAAGAATATTGAAGCAGTAATAACCGCAATGACAGATAAAATCAGTGTGATTGCGGGAAACTCGGGCGTTGGAAAATCAACGCTGATCAACAGTATTGAACCGGAACTTCAGTTAAGAACCGGAGATATTTCAGATTATCACCAAAGCGGAAAACATACCACAGCTCATACAGAAATGTATGCATTGGGATTTGGCGGATATATAATAGACACCCCGGGCATCAAAGGTTTTGGCGTTATAGATTTTAAAGAGGAAGAAGTTGGTTATTTTTTTCCTGAAATTTTTAAAAAGTCAAAAGATTGTCAGTTCTATAACTGCACCCACGTGCATGAACCGGGTTGTGCAGTAAAAAAAGCAGTTGACGAGGGTTACATATCGCCTTCCCGGTATAACAGTTACCTGAACATCCTTTTTGATAAAAATGAAAAATACAGATTAAAAAAGTATTAGGTAAAACAATGTATCTTTTGTATGTTAGTGTTTTCTGTAAAAAATTATCAGGGTTTCTTTCAACAGGAATTCACTATCAGTATATTATTCATATTATATGAAGAAATTTAGCATTATCATCTGGATTGTAATCATACTGGTTATTTCAGTCAATATACTTTTTTACCTTGATACATTCAGGCAACAACAGACATTCCAAAAGAAAATTCTTTTCGAACAGGTTCAGAATTGCGGAAGCGAGATAGAAAAAACAGGGATGGATTTCGAAAATGAGATAAATTACATTCTCTTTTCTGATGACATTGCCAGGTTGTTTGAACAAAGTGATTACAGGGAAAACGGACTCAGCAAACTGGAGGTTTTCTATTCCAAATACCACGACCTGATCAAAGTAATTAACATTTATGATCAGAACAGGAATGTTTTTAGCCTTTATAAAGACACCCATGGCAATTTTATCACTGACTATTATATTTCTCACCGGCAGAAAACTTTGTTAAACAGAGAAAATGTACTCAACGAGGATAATCATTATCTGTATTATCTGCCGGTGTTTCGCCAGGACAGCGTGGTAGCAAATGTTGAGGTTACACTGGGGTTCACTGATTTCTTCCGGTTGGAGTTTGCCCGCTATCATTTGGATAATACTGAGTGGCAATGGCTCATAAGTGACGGGGATGTTATCCTTAATAATCTTGGGGGTAAAAGCCTTGATATTAAAGGACTAAAGAAAATTAATCAGGATCTGCAAGAAGGCTATGACGGAATTATCCGCCATACCATCGGAATCGACGGCCATGAGCAAAAGGTATTGTCGTACTATTATCCGATTACGCTACTGAAAAAATCATTTGGCATTGTATTTTCACTGAAAAGTGACATTCCGCTGAAAGCTTTGACCACCCGCACTATTTTCGTGAGTGCGGGAAGTTTTGCCCTGTTAATTGCTGCAATATTTATTTTCCTTGGAATGTTGCGTAAAAAAAGTGACAACGAACTACGGCTGATTGAATCACACAATGCCCTGCAACTAACCATCGAATCATTGCCAATAGGCATCATGATACTTGATAAAGAAAAAAATATCCGCAACATAAATAAGACAGCCGTGAACATGCTGGGTATTAAAGAAAAACACAATCTTGTAGGAAAAAATATATCCGAACGTTTTCTTCCCAGAAATTACTACCAGGACGATCAATATGAAGGCGCGTATGATGCCAATCATTTTATATACTGCGAAAAAAACGGTGCTGATGTGGTTATATATAAAAAGGAAGCTCCGGTCAGGCTGCAGGGTGAAGAACTGATTCTTGAAGCTTTTATTGATATTACATCAATTGAGAAATCGCGCAAACTGGAAGCTGCAGCTAACAATGCGAAGTCAGAATTTCTTGCGCGGATGAGCCATGAAATTCGTACGCCAATGAACGGAATCATTGGAATGACGGATGCCCTTCTCAGACAATCGCTTTCAGATGATCAGAAAGAATCCGTTTCTATCATTAAAAAATCTGCCGACTTGTTGCTGACAATTATCAATGATGTCCTGGATTTTTCCAAGATTGAAGCCGGAAAAATGATGATTGAAGAGACCCCTTTTGAGTTGCGTGAAGAAATTGATCTTTCCATGCAATTATTTAGTCCCCTTGCAGAATCAAAAGGTTTGGAGATAATTCCTAATATCAATGAAAATGTTCCGGATAAAATAATAGGGGATCCCTTCAGACTGAGGCAGGTTATATCAAACCTGCTGAGCAATGCAATTAAATTTACCCATGCCGGAGAGATTCAGATAAATATCGTGTTGCTTGAGGAATATTCCGGAAACCTGACACTGCAGTTCTGTATAGAAGATACCGGTATTGGTATACCAAAGGATAAAATCAGTACAATTTTCGGGTCATTCTCTCAGGCAGACGGAAGTACTACCCGCAAATACGGAGGATCCGGCCTTGGAACGACCATCTCCAAACAGCTGGTGGAACTGATGAACGGAGAGATCTGGATAGAAAGTCCTTCTTCCATTTCTACCAATCCAAAATATCCAGGAACCCGTGTATGTTTTACCATCGAAGCCTTTTCAAATGAACGTCTGGAAAAAGACTTCAATTTTAACAATATTACCCGTTACAACGAAATAAATGCCATAATCCTTAATGAAGATGGTCAGAATGAAGGTGACCTGGTCAAAATGCTTAAAACATTCTCTGTTCATGCTGATGTTTTATCTTTCCAGGAAGGCACCCTTGAAATGATACGGCGTCGTTCAGACGGATCACCGGCAAATTTCAACCTCATTATCATCACCGATAAAAAAGATTTTGATGGTTTTGCTATCGCACAGAAATTACATGAAAAGAAAATCACAAAACACTTCCCCATTCTGATGGTCAGCCAGAATGACAAGTTTGGCAGCCATGTCAGAAGCAAACGCCTCGGAGTGGATTATTACCTTATTAAACCCTTTGAATCTGATGAAATATTCACCATTATACGAGAAAGCTTTCCAAATATTCAGCATGTTAAAAACGAAAAGAATCTGCACCTGAATAAATTAAGAAAAGACATCCGCATCCTGCTGGCTGAAGATAATCTGATTAACCAAAAAGTAGCCCAGACAATTTTTAAGAATCTGGGGTATGAGATTGATCTGGCACGTAATGGGAATGAAGCGGTTGAAAAAGCTTTGAAAGATGATTATGACATAATTTTTATGGATGTAATGATGCCTGAAAAAGATGGAAATCAGGCAACTATTGAATTGCGCTCAAAAGGTTTTAAAGCACCTATTATTGCAATGACAGCCAATATTCACAATGAAGACAAGAACAAATCGCTGTCGTTGGGAATGGACGATTATGTTACCAAACCCGTACGGGTCGAAACGGTGAAGAAGATTCTGCTCAGCCGGTTTTCAGAAAGAATTACTGACCATGAGAACTAAGACAAACATTTTATAATACACAAACCTTAAAAACAACATAGTAATATGCGATCACATGAAATCGACTACAAAATTATCGGAGACGATATTCAACTCGTTGAGATTGAACTGGATCAGGGAGAAACTGTAATTGCCGAGGCAGGGGCAATGGTATACATGGAAGAGGGTATTCGTTTTGATGTAAAAATGGGTGACGGATCTGACCCCAATCAGGGGTTACTTGGCAAGATATTTTCCGCAGGATCGCGCTTGCTAACAGGAGAATCCCTCTTCATCACACATTTTACCAACGACCGAGCCGGAAAGAGCCATGTTGCTTTTTCTGCTCCTTATCCGGGAACAATTATTGCGATCGATTTAATGAAACTTGGCGGACAGTTGGTAGTGCAAAAAGACGGTTTTTTGTGTGCTGCAATGGGCACAAAATTATCGATGGTATTTAACAGAAAACTTGGTTCTGGTCTGGTTGGCGGAGAAGGATTTATTCTGCAGAGACTGGAAGGAGACGGTTATGCCTTTGTGCATGCCGGTGGTACCGTAATAGAACGGCAACTTAATAATGAAACCCTGCGCATTGATACCGGATGTGTGGTTGCCTTTGAACCCACCATTGATTTCAATGTGGAAACAACCGGTAGCCTTCGTTCAATGGTTTTCGGAGGAGAAGGGTTGTTTCTCGCTACCTTAAGGGGTACCGGTAAAGTATGGTTGCAATCAATGCCTATCCGCAAACTAATTCAGGCAATTGCTCCATACAGCAAAAACTCAACAAAGGGAAGCAGTGGGATCCTGGATAATTTTCTTGAACGTTAATTATAAAAGAACCGATGCCAGGCCAGTTATCAGCAGAGGAATTTCTGACGCTTCGCGAAAAATACCCTGTTTTGGATGTGCGTTCACCTGCTGAGTTCGAGCGCGGACATATTCCGGGAGCAGTGAACATGCCACTATTCAGCAATGAAGAAAGAGCCGAAGTAGGAACAACCTATACCAGGATAAGCCGGGAACAGGCCCTTTTAACCGGGTTAGATTTTGTTGGCCCGAAAATGTCCCGGATGGTCAAAAAGGCCCGTTCACTCGCCGGGGATGGTCAGGTTCTGCTGCATTGCTGGCGTGGAGGAATGAGAAGCAACAGTGTAGCCTGGTTGTTGAATACTGCCGGAATTAAAAACAGTACGCTGGAAGGCGGTTATAAATCATATCGTCGTTTCCTGAGAGAACAATTTTCACAACCGTTTAACTTTATTGTCCTGAGCGGTATGACCGGAAGCGGTAAAACTGCTATCCTGGCCAGACTCAGCAACGCGGGCGAACAGGTAATAGACCTTGAAGGCCTCGCAAATCACAGAGGTTCAGCTTTTGGTGCCATTGGAAAACCTCCGCAGCCCACCACAGAACAATTTGAAAATTTATTGCTTGATAAAATAAGGCATCTTGATCCTCATAAAAGAATCTGGATTGAAGATGAGAGCAAATCAATAGGAAAGGTATTTGTTCCGGATGAGCTGTATACCCAAATGGATAATGCCAGTTCTGTGATAATCGAAATGCCCCAGGATGTGCGGGCAGCAAGACTGGTGGAAGAATATGCACACCTTGATAAAGATCAGCTTTGTTTCTCGTTAACTAAAATCAGCAAGCGGATGGGCGGTAACAACACCAAATTAGCCATAGAAAGCATCCAAAATGACAATTTTATCGAGGCTGCCGGTATTTGCCTTCAGTATTATGACAAAACCTATAAATTTGGCCTTAAAAAGCATATCAACCGGAAATTTATTACTGTTCAGCTTTCCCAGGCGGATCCCGATAAGAACACCGCTCTTATACTCAATGCAGCCAATAAACAATTTCCGGTAATGATGTTTTCCTGAAAATTCATTAAATCATTTTTTATCTTTGCTGCTAAGTACATCCTGTAAGGAAAATTTAATGCAATAAACAAACAAAAAATTGGTCAAATTTCTATTTATCCGTTTTAGTTCCATTGGTGATATCGTGCTTACCACCCCTGTAATACGTTGTCTGAAAGAGCAGGTTGAAGAAGCCGAAATACATTATCTCACTAAAAAACAGTTTGCTCCGGTTCTGCAGGCGAATCCGTATATCGACAAATTGCACGTCCTTGGGGATACGCTGGCAGCAGTAACCGATAAACTGAAGGAAGAAAATTTTGATTATGTCATTGACCTGCATAATAATTTACGCAGTCGCATTGTTAAATCCAGGCTCCAAAAAGTTGCTTTTAGTTTTAACAAACTAAACAGGGAGAAATGGCTGTTAGTAAACCTACATATAAACAAATTACCGAATATTCATATTGTTGACAGATACATGGAAACTGTCCGCCTTTTTGATGTGAAAAACGACGGTAAAGGGCTGGATTATTTCATTCCGACCGAAGAGGAAGTCGCGCTTTCTTCTTTGCCTGCAGATTTCCGTGAAGGTTATATTGGTGTGGTTCTGGGGGCACAGCATGCCACCAAAAAATTACCTGTTGAACGGCTTATTGCATTGTGTTCCAAGATAAAATATCCTCTTGTGCTGCTCGGCGGTCCCGGAGATAAAGATATTGCTGAAGTAATTGTTAAGGAATCTACAGGCACCATTTATAATGCCTGCGGCAGGTATTCAATAAATCAGTCGGCCTCCCTGGTAAAACAGGCTGAGGCCATTATCACGCATGATACAGGATTGATGCACATTGCCGCAGCATTTAAAAAAACAATTTTATCGGTTTGGGGCAATACTGTTCCTGAATTTGGGATGTACCCTTATGAACCGGGGCCAGGTTCAAAAATTTTTGAGGTGACAGGATTATCATGCAGACCCTGTTCAAAGATTGGTTTTGATAAATGTCCGAAAAAACATTTTAAATGTATGAATGAAATAGACCTGACTGAGATTGCAAACATTGCAAATACCAGAAAATAAAGCTGTACTGTCTGCCAGTCTCCTATGCCCGCCTGAACAGGAATGTAAAGGCAAACAATGGTTTTCTGAGTTATGATTTTATTTTTTTAATATACATGTGGCATATTTATTGCTGAAAAATAAGCCTTTAGCTAAACAGTTGTAAACAAACTTTGCTATATTTATTACTCTAAACCTAAAAATTAAGTTACGATGAAAAATTTCTATTTGCTTTTTGCCATTATGTTTTTTATGGTAAACCTGAGGGCACAAGAATATACAACACCGGAAAAACAACAAAACGTTAAAGACCTGGGATCAGTTGGATACAAAGGCGTTGTTTCAACCTACAATGCAGCTTACGAGGGCGTTAAAGGCTCTCCTTTTATTTTTGAAGACTGGCAAAATGGGGCCGTTTTACAAAATGACAGTATTTTATATAAAGGTCTCTCTCTTAAATATGACGCTTACAAAGACGAGTTGCTTTATCTGAATACCAGGAATAATAGTCCGATGGTAATGGCTAAAAATGACATTACATCTTTTACCATTGCCGGTTCTGATATTTCATCTTCGTTGGTCTTTGTTAAAGTTCCCTATGACGGAAAAAATGTTTTTATGCAATTGATCTATGAAGGGAAGAAAATTGATTTTCTTAAACAGTATATTAAAATGCTGCGTGAAGCCGATTACCAGGGTGCTTACAATGCAGACAGGCCTTATGATGAATTCGTTGAAGGAGATTCTTATTTTCTTCGTTTAAAATCCGGCAAAATGGAGAAAATTAAACTAAACAGAAATAACATTATAAAATCATTCCCCGATAATCAGAAGGAATTAAAATCATTTGTTAAGCAAAACGATCTGAAATTTGATAGTGAGAAAGATGTTATTGAATTGATCAAATATTATCAAACACTTTAATAAAAAAGGCGCCTTACTAAGGGCGCCTTTTTTGTTTAATAACAGTTTATGAAGATTATTCATATTTAACCACTTTTGCCGGATTGGTATTTGAAGCTTTAATCACATAGAAGCTAATGGTCAGTAATGCAACAATAAGAGAAATAACACCAGCCTCCACAAACAACCAACCAGAAAGATCAACCGGATATACAAAATGTTGCAACCATCTTTTCATAATATACCAGGAAAGCGGCCAGGCAATTATATTAGCAATCAAAATCCAACGCAGAAATTCTTTTGCAAAGAGGATATTGATGTTGTGGGTAGTAGCGCCAAGGACTTTTCTAATACCAATCTCCTTTGTCCGTTGCTGGGTCATAAAAGCCGAGAGACCAAGCAAACCCAAAGCTGCAATAAGGATCGTAAGCAATGTAAAATATTTCATTATTTTGGTAATTCTTTCTTCAGGCTTATAATATTCACTTAATTTTTCATCAAGAAATTTATACTCGAAAGGATATTTATCCCCGAAGGCCTTTCGCTGATTATCGATAAAACTAATCGCCTCTTCTTTGGCTGTTGGTTTGATGCGCATACTGAATATATAATTATTCCTGATATTTTCGTTTTCGCGTAAGAGCAGCACGACAGGTTCAATTTCATTGTGCATAGAGGCATAATGAAAGTCCCGCATTACGCCAATTATTCTTCCATCCCGTGCAGGAGGGCCTTGTATGTTGATTCCGAACTGGAATTTTTTACCAAGAGCAGTTTCATAACCATTCTCTCTGTTATTATCATACCAGCCAAATTTCCGTGCGGCAGCTTCATTAATAATAAACGCTTCTCCTGGATCCGTCCCTTTTTTACGGTCATAGTTCCTTCCGGCAACCAATTTCATTTTCATCAACCCGATATAATCATAATCGATAAAATAAAAATTAATGGCACGCTCCACCATTTGTCCACTGTCCCCTTCAATTCGCATGACCACCTTATTCATCTCATAACCGGGAGATCCAGATGAAGATGCCGCTGTTTCAATCACCGGGTTTTTCAATAATTCATCCCTGAATGAGATAAAGCTTTTTCGCAGGGTAGAATCCCTGGCAATCATGACTATCATGTTGTTTTTGTCAAAACCCGGATTGGTATTGCGCATAAAAAATAGCTGAGAAGAAACTATAAGTGTTGAAATAATCATTCCTACCGAAATAGCTATTTGCAATACGACTAATAATTTTCTCAGTAATCCGCTTCCGCCAGAGTGGTCAGCTTTTCCTTTCAGCACTATTGCCGGTTGAAATGAGGAAAGATAAAATGCAGGATAAATCCCGGAAATAATTCCAATCACCAGTGTTGCTATTAAAACAGTCAATATTATTCCCGGAGTAAAAAGGGATGTGATACTTAGGTTTCTACCTGCCAGCTCATTAAACAGAGGTAAAAACAAAGGCAGTAACAGCAGAGCAATTATCAGAGCCACAAATACCATTAGAACAGATTCAGAAAGAAATTGTAATATAAGTTGGCTCTTTTGTGCTCCTACTACCTTTTTTAATCCTACTTCCCTGCTTCGCCTGGCCGAGCGGGCTGTTGCCATATTCATGTAATTGATAGCGGCAATAACAAGTATAAACAAAGCCACTACAGAAAAAATATAGATATAATCCATGCTTCCTGTCGGTTTGTCCCATTGAAGACCGGCATCACTAAGATGAATTGCGGCAAGCGGAGTGGCCATCAGATAAAAGTGTCCTTTGAGCTGATCACCAAGTTCTTTCATATATTTATCATAGAAAACAGGAAAGTTATCAACTATATTCTGTATGTTACTATTGGGATGGAGTAATACATAGGTGAATACATTTACATTCCAGAAGGAGGAAGCACTTCGGTCGTTAAAGCGGTCATCGCCTACCTGTTTGGCAAGAGTTGACATAGAAACCAGGCCGGATGTTTTTAAATGAGTATTTTCAGGCAAATCTTCTGTAACTCCGGTAACTTCAAGGACATCCCCATCAATGGTTTTTAAGGATTCTCCAACAGGATCCTGATCACCGAAAATTTTCCGGGCCAGTGTATTACTTAGTACAACAGTATTTGGTTTATTTAAAGCTTTTTCTGAAGTTCCGTTTACGAAAGAGTAAGTAAAAACCCTGAAAACTGAAGAATCAGCAAAAAAGATATCTTCAGCCTGGTATTCCCGGTCTTTATAAATAAAAGTGACTCGTCCCATTTCCCTGAATCTCACATACTCTTCTATATCCGGATATTCATCTTTCATTGCAGGACCAAGCGGCACCTGGGTAATTGCAAATTTATCATCCTTGTTATCAATGGTAAAATGGGACTCAAGCCGGTAAATGCGTTTGTGAAATAAATTATATTTATCATAGGATAACTCATTCCTGAGATAAAGCAGGATCAGGATAGCAGCAAGCAAACCGGTTGCCAGGCCAAAAATGTTCAGAAAACTGAAAAATTTACTTTTCTGAGTACTTCTGAAAAGTGGCTTGAAAAAGTTGTTCAACATGGTAGTAGTATAAGTTGGTTGATCCGGGATTACATGTAGACGAAATTAATCCCGGGAATTTCGGAAAGCCAAATATTAAAATTGTAATATCGAAAAAACGGGCTGATTAGAGAATTTTTCTAATATTCTCGGTTACAATATGTCCGTCAAATAGCTGAACAACTCTATGGGCTTTTTCTGAATCGGAGGGCGAATGGGTTACCATAACGATTGTTGTGCCATCATTATTTAACTCTGAAAGCAGGTTCATCACTTCTTCACCATTGGCTGAATCAAGGTTACCGGTAGGCTCATCCGCAAGAATAAGTTTAGGACGGGATACCACAGCTCTGGCAATGGCAACCCTTTGCTGTTGTCCTCCTGATAACTGTTGCGGAAAATGCTTACGCCGATGTCCGATTTTCATTCTTTCCAGCACTTTTTCAACTTTTTGTTTTCTTTCAGAAGCTGATTCTTTCAGATAAAGAAGAGGGAGTTCCACATTTTCGTATACAGTAAGCTCATCTATCAGATTAAAACTCTGAAAAACAAACCCAATATTACCTTTTCTGAGGTTCGTCCGCTGCTTTTCACGGAAGTCTGATACTTCATGTCCGTCAAAATAGAATTTTCCGCTGCTTGGATTATCAAGAAGTCCCAGAATATTCAGCAGTGTGGATTTACCACAACCTGAGGGTCCCATTATGGCAACAAATTCTCCTTCGCCCACTTCAAGATTAACCATGTTGAGAGCTGTGGTTTCTACCTCATCGGTTCGAAACACTTTTACCAAATCAACAGTCTTTAGCATTGTAAAATTTTTTTAGTTTGTAATTATGACGAACAATCATACATTTAGTTACAAGTATAAATCACTTTTTCCATATCTTAAACAAATATACTTGTTTTTTAATTCTTTAAAGGTTTAACCACAATGGATTTACACAAAAAATAAAATCCGTGTAATGGCAATAAAATCTAAGGGAAATATACAAAAAAAGGATCATAAGAGGGTAAGTAGCTGGACACAGATAATCAGAAAAACCATTGCAACCGGATAAACAGTTGCATATGCAATTTGCGGAGCATTGCTATCCGTCATTGGCGTTACTGCAGCAAGACCGGGCGTACTGGTCATGCCTCCTGTCAGAGTTCCCAACAAATTAAGCATATTTACACCGAAAATCTTTCGTGCGAAGAGGGTACAAATTATCATTGGTACAAGGGTAATAACCGCTCCGATTATAAACAGTTTAATTCCATACTGAGCATAGGTTTCTACCAGATGCGCACCCGCACTTGTTCCAACGGCTGCCAGAAAAAGCAACAGTCCAAGCTGACGCAATAATTGATTTGCGGCTCCGGTCATTGTCCAGATCACGGGTCCGGTCTTACCAATATTGCTTAATATAAGTGCTACTGCCAGAACCCCGCCGGTTAAACCGGGAGAGAAAGAGAAAGCATCGGAAAAAGTAATGTTTATTTTCCCCACAAGCACACCCAGTACAATTCCAAAAGCAATCGGAAAAAAATCAGTATCAGAAAGCCGTTTGTTATCATTTCCAAGCAGTCTGATAACCTCTTTCATGTTTTCCCTGTCGCAGGCAATCATGAATTTATCGCCAAAACGTACATGCACCGAGGGCGAAGGGGTAATGCTGACACTACTTCTGCGTATCCTGGTAACGGTCGCATTGAAGTTCCGCAGTAAATTCAATTGTCCGAGGGTTTTATTGACAATCCTGCGATTGGTGACTAAAACAGACTGGACATCATAATCCTTACCCAGCGGAACTTCCTGATCGGTTTCGCTTCCGATCAGTAATCTGACTTTTTCCAGTGCGTTTGCTGTACCAACAGCTTTGATCAGGTCTCCTTCGTATAAAATTGTACCGGTTGAGGGAGTAACAGCCATATCACCATGCATAACCCGGGAAATACTGGCGCCGGTCATAGCCCTTACCGACAGTTCGCCGATTGACTTTCCGATAATATTACTGTTCCCGACAATGAAATTCCTGCTTATCACATCAGGATATTCAGAAAGGGTTTCCTGTTTTATTTCCTTTTCCGCTGCAGATAAATTAACTCCGGTGGTTTTAGGTAACAGCCTCACAAAAAGAATAACTCCGATAACACCAAACGGATAGGCGATGCCATAACCGATGGATGCGAGTGGTGAATGGGTGGCATCTATTGCCGCTGCCAGACCGGGTGTGCTTGTAAGTGCCCCTGTAAACAGACCGATGGCTACTTTCTTGTCAATATTGAATCCGTAAGCAAGCAAAGCCGTTAAGGCTGTTGCGCTGCCAATAAGAATAAGAACAAGGTAAATCAGTTGCGCACCATGTTTCTTAAACGACTGAAAAAATCCGGGCCCAGCCTGAATCCCAATGGTGAAAATAAATAAAATCAATCCGATGTGCTGAAAATCCTCAGGAATTGTTATCCCAAGATATCCAAAAAACAGGGCAATGAAAATAACTGCAGATACATCCAGAGAAATACCCTTCACCTTAATCTTACCCAGTAAAAAACCCAGGGTAATGATCAAAAAAAGATTAAAATAAGCTGAATGTATAAGTTGAGCCATTTATACAGGGAATAATTTGCAAAAACAAAAAAGGTGGTGATCGTCAGCAATTAATCAAACAGAAATCTTGCTTTTTGATGTTTCTACCATAGCCAGAAAATCATCAAAAAGATATTCAGTGTCAGTTGGACCACCGGACGCTTCAGGATGAAACTGACTGGAAAAGAAAGGCTTGCTTTTATGCCTCATTCCTTCATTTGTGTTGTCATTTAAATTCACAAAGAGCGGCTCCCAGTCTTTGGGCAGGGTGTGGTTATTTATGGCAAAACCATGATTTTGGCTGGTGATATAAGCCTTATTTGTCCCGACATGTAAAACGGGTTGATTATGACTGCGGTGTCCGTATTTGAGCTTATAGGTATCAGCGCCGGCAGCCAGGGCCATTAGCTGGTTACCAAGGCATATGCCAAATATGGGTTTGTCCTGCTCAAAAGCTTTACTCAGATTTCTGACTGTTTCCCGGCACATTTTCGGATCTCCGGGTCCATTTGAAATGAAAAGACCGTCGTATTCCTCTTTTGAGATATCGTGATCCCATGGCACCCGTATCACTGTTGTGTCACGATCCAATAAGTTTCTAATAATATTATATTTAACCCCGCAATCAAGGAGACAAATTCTTTTACTTCCGTTACCATATACCGTTTTTTCTTTTATGCTAACCTGCTCAACAAGATTTTCTTTATTCGGATCATAGTCTTCCACTGACTGGTTATCGAATACGATCTTGCCCAGCATGGTGCCTTTTTCCCGCAACTGCTTGGTAAGAGCGCGTGTATCAATACCGGTAATTCCTGGCACATCAAATTCCTTTAACCATTGTCCCAGACTTTTATGAGCATTCCAGTGACTATACTCGTCGGAATAATCAGAAATGATCAATCCGGAAATATGCAGCCTTGAAGATTCAAAAAACCGCAACATTTCATTTTCAAGTTTATCTCCAGGCACTCCGTAATTGCCTATGAGTGGATAAGTAAGGGCCAGAATCTGACCTTTATAGGATGGATCCGTAAGACTTTCCGGATATCCGGTCATTGCTGTATTAAATACAACTTCCCCTGCAATTGATCGTTCTGCACCAAAAGATTTTCCGTTAAACTCAGTACCATCTTCCAAAATAAGTTTGACAGGCTTGCTATTCATCATTTACGTTGTTGGTTGAGGTTAATAATAATTTCGGTTCGCTTATATTCGGAATAACTTATTAATGATTTTTCATCGCACTGTAGGCATTTATTACCTCTTCAATTTGTTCCATTCCAATCCTTTTGGCGATGATCTTTTTATCTTTATCCAGCACAAATACAGTTGGAGTACTGGTGACATTATATTTTGCCTTATATGAATAATCATAAGGATTCCAGGCGTTGATCCATTCGTAAAAACCATGCTCATTTACAAAATTTACCCATTTTATCTTTCCCTCTTCTCCTGAAAGCATGTGAATGGCAATTATCTCAACACCGTCTTGTTTCAATTTCTTTTCGTACAAATCATGCAGGACCGGCATCGCTTTTTTACAGTGTCCGCAATCGGCTTCCCAGAAAACAAGAACAGTATATTTAGCCTGAATATCATATAAATTGAAGAAATCCCCTACGTAGACATTCTTTTTCAGAGTGTCATCTTCAGCAGCCGCCATGAAATGCTCAGCTGGCACCTCCACCAGCTGTATATCTGGTGCTTTCTTCCCGATTAACAGAGGTTTGGTTTTGGCTACTTCACTTTTTAGTTTCGATATAAAAGCAGAATCACTCCAGGATGCTTCCGGTATATAATATTTTTCAGCAATGTGAACAAAAACAGCATCCATTCCCATTATCTGACTTTTGGCATATTTATTAAAAAGGGATACCAGCATAAACCGAAACAGTTCGTCACTTGAGCGTGATTTTTCAATAAGTTTGTCAACCTCATTATTAATGGAATCCGGAATTTGAGGAACTACCTTATCCAGATAGTAATTAATCCGGTCTTCATAAATGGGAGTCCGCAACAGACGCGCATCTGAAACATCAAAATTATCAAAGAAATGCTTTTTATAATATTGATACTGGAAAAGTGAATCGGTAATGTTGCCATTATCATCTTTTGGCGGATCAGGAACATCAATCTCTTTTGTTGCCAGTAAAAACTTCGACAGAAACATATCAGGGTGTGCATTTATCAGATTATTCATATAATCTTTCACATCCTGATTTATTTTGTCAAGCTTCAGGTCAATTTCTTTTTTATCTGCTTTCTGGTCAGCCGCTTTTTTTTCATTTTGTAAATCAGTAGCTTCCTGACGTTTTTTTACCAGAAATTTCTGATAATCATAAAAAAGCTGATTTTCTTCAGATCCGGAAATTTGCATGTTTTTAAGAAAATCGGTTGTATCGTTTTCGATACTGAATTGCTGATCGTCCGAAAGCAGAATGTCAAAATATTTACCTGTAGGCAGATAAATAAAATACATTCCTCCCGGATAGGCTTCAGATGCCGAAAAAACACCATATCCTTTACTGTTAAGCTTTATGGTGTCATCCGGATACAGCATTTTATTAAAATGATGCCCCAGTATAATCGAGGAATCCGGTAAATGTTGTATTGTAACTTTAATCTGAGTTTCCGGCTGCCCCATGACAAGAGAAGAAAAGCAAAAAAAAGCAATGAACAGCAGACAATAATTTTTTAGTCTCATCTGGAATATAAATTTGTCAAACATATGATAAATAAACTGCACTTTCCGTTTAGTCAATCAGGATTTACTTATCGGAGCAATTCGATTAATTAATTCTGCTATTGTCTCAAGTTTAACAATAAGTAAATCAAAATTAAAACCGGGTAAAATTAAAAAGTTTTAGATTATTAACCCCAAAAGCCAGTGTCTAAATTACCCTTTTGAGGAATATTGTTTCTCTATGGTAAGCTGACCGTCATAATAATTTAAATATAGGGAATACGTAGTATGAGATAGTTAAAAATAATTCACCCGCATTGAAGAACTATAATCCAAGTTCAATTTAAACGTTTTTTATTAGCTTTGATGACCTTTTTATGGTTAAAGAAAAAAGCATTCGCTTAAGCCATTATGAGAGTGGAATTTAACAATTTGCAATAGTAAAAAATAAACCAGTATTCTTCTTGTTTTTTGATAATGAGTTAATTTGAAACATGAGTTAATCTGGATATTAATAAAAAATAAATTTAATTTGAAAAAGTTATTTATATTATATTTTATTTTTATATTAAAAATATATATAAATTAATATATTATTCTATTTTTCAAATATTTATTGTTTTAGATAAAATTTTTTGAAAATAATGTTTAAATTAAAAACTACCAAATAATCATGATAAAACTGGAAGAGGCACAACAGCTCATTGAGCAGGAGATTAGCAAACTGGACCTCAACCTTGATCCTGCAAACCTGTACGAACCAATTTCCTATATATTATCTCTGGGCGGAAAAAGATTACGTCCATCCATGTTACTGATGGGCTGCAGTATGTTCGGATCCTCTGTTGATCCGGCCATTTCTCCCGCCATGGGTATTGAGATCTTTCATAATTTTACATTGCTGCATGATGACATCATGGATAATGCAAAGTTGCGCAGACACAAAGAAACCGTACATTCAAAATGGAACACCAATATTGCCATATTGTCGGGAGATGCTATGAGTATTTTAGCCTATCAGTACCTGACTGCAGCTCCGGAAAATGTGCTGAGGAAAGTGCTTTCTGTATTTGGTAAAACCGCCCTGGAAGTTTGCGAAGGGCAGCAATACGATATGAATTATGAATCTATAGTTAAGGTAAGTGAGTCTGAATATCTCAGGATGATTGAATTAAAAACTTCGGTATTGCTGGCTGCAAGTTTAAAAATCGGAGCTCTTATCGGGGGTAGCTCTGAAAGTGAAGCGGATAAATTATATGATTTTGGACGATTCGCCGGATTAGCCTTTCAATTACAGGATGACCTTCTTGATACTTTTGGGGATGAGGCTGTATTCGGTAAAAGCATTGGGGGTGATATCAGAGCCAATAAAAAAACCTATCTCCTGATAAAAGCACTGGAAAAATCAGATGAAAAAGATCAGGCAAAGCTTTTCCAGTTATTGAATGATAAAGAGATCGATGCAGCAGAAAAAGTATCAATTATAACAGACCTGTATAAAAAATATGATATAGAAGCACAAACCCGCCAAAAAATTGATGAATATTTCAATAACAGTCTGCAAGCTCTAGGAGGTCTTCATGTTGATGAAAAGGAGAAGGAAGTACTTGAAGAACTTGCCTTTAAATTGGTTGTTCGGTCGAAATAAGGATATTTGTTTATTTTAATTTGCTTGTATTATTGTGGTTTTTGTGGTTTTTCCTAGACGATAATTAACTCAATTATAAAATCTTCAGCTAAATCGGATTACATAACAAGATAACTTAGCTAATTCTATCCTTTTATATCTCTTTCCTTGCGGCGAATGTGCAATATAAAACCCCCAAAATATATATTACCAACATTGTTGGAGGATAAAAATGGAGGATTGATCCACATACCGGGATAATTAACAAATTTTTTTCTCTTTCTCTTGACCCGTATTCAAATTTCGTTTACATTAGTAGTCTTAAGACTCAATAGTAATTAAATTACAGCGCCTCCATAATTTCTGAAACCCGGAACTATGGTTTTTTTGTTTCTACCAAAACATTTTGGTTTGTTTTATGTTTTTTAACGTTAGTGTTTTATTTAATTTTATTTGCATTTATAGTTTAAATAATTATATCCAAAAACAATTACAATTAAATCTAATTTTTTAAACCTAAAAAAAAGAGTAATGAGAAAACAAATCAGATTAGTACCTCTCCTGCTGCTCTTTTTGATTGGTCAGTTACCTGCAATGGGACAGATCAACAAAATAGAGTTTCAGGAATTTACCCTGGACAACGGGTTGCATGTTATTTTGCATGAAGATCATACAACTCCTGTTGTCGGGATTAATGTTATGTACCATGTGGGCTCAAAGAATGAGCTGCCAGACCGTACAGGATTTGCCCATTTTTTTGAGCATTTGATGTTTGAAGGGTCCCCGAATATTGCCAGAGGGGAATATTTTAAGCTTATCCAGAATGCCGGTGGTGAAAACAATGCCTTCACTTCTTTTGACAAAACTGATTATTATGAAGTATTGCCATCCAACCAGGTAGCCCTTGGCATCTGGATGGAATCAGAAAGGATGCTGCATCTTAAAATTGATACTGTAGGTCTGGAAACCCAGCGTAAGGTTGTAAAAGAAGAAAGGAAGCAACGTTATGAGAATCAGCCTTACGGTTCATTTATGTCCAATATATTTGACCTGGCGTTTAAAAACACACCCTACCAATGGGTTCCGATTGGTGAAGCCCAATATATCGACCAGGCAAAACTCAGCGAATTCCGTGATTTTTATAAACATTATTACGTGCCTGAAAATGCGTCCCTGGCCATTGCCGGAGATATTGATCCTGTAAAAACACGCAAACTGGTTGAAGAATATTTCGGAACTATTCCAGGTGGTAAAGAAACTATTGTTCGTCCGGAATTTAAAGAACCTGAAAACCCGGGGGAAATAAGAAAAACAGTATATGATAATATTCAGTTACCTGCTGTTTTTATGGCTTACAGAATGCCTGCCGAAGGAACAGATGATTATTATGCTCTCAGTATGTTGCAGACATTACTTTCCGGCGGACAAAGTTCCAGGCTTTACAAATCTCTTGTTGATGAGCAGCAAAAAGCATTACAGGTAGCTGCATTCCCTTATGCCCTTGAAGACGGAGGCATCTTTATCCTTCTCGGACTGGCAAATATGGGTGTTGAATTGCCTGATCTTGAAAAAGCCATTGAAGAACAAATTGCCCTTGTAAAATCAGATGGATTAACAGAAAAAGAATTTGAAAAGCTGCAGAATCAAACCGAAACTGATTTTGTCAGTCAAAACTCTACACAGGAAGGAATCGCCCAGAGTCTGAATAATTATTATACATTCTTTGGTGATCCAAATCTGATTAATACTGAAATCAACCGTTATCTGGCTGTCACAAAAGAAGATATTGTAAGAGTAGCTAAAAAGTACCTTACCAAAGATAACCGGGTTGTTCTATATTATTTACCAAAATCAGCAGAAAACAAGGAGGAAAAATAAAATGAAAAGATATATATTTCTATTCATCCTGAGTATAACATTTATATGGCCTGCCACAAGTCAGGTTGATCGCAGCGTGCCGCCACCTCCGGGACCGGCACCGGTAATAAAGATTGCCGAATATGAGTCCTTTACACTGCCCAACGGGTTACAGGTTTTTGTGGTGGAAAATCACAGAATACCGCGGGTTTCCTATTCGCTGGTTTTTGATCATGATCCTGTTCTGGAAGGTGAGGATGCCGGTTACGTAAGCATGACCGGAGATCTTCTGGGGACAGCTACTGCTACCCGTTCAAAAGATCAGATCGATGAAGCGGTTGACTTTATCGGTGCAACCCTCAGCACCTCATCAAATTCGGTATATGCATCCGCCCTCAAAAAACACAATGAAAAACTGCTTGATGTTTTTTCTGATGTTGTGCTGAATGCCCGCTTCAAGCAAGATGAGCTCGACAAATTGAAAACGCAATATAAATCCGGCCTCGCCGCTTCCAAAGATGATGCAAATGCCATATCATCAAGAGTCACTGGTGTACTCGTTTATGGCAAAGACTTTCCTTATGGAGAAGTACAGACCGAAACCACGGTTGACAATATCAATCTTGAAATGTGTAAAAACTTTTACAGCACCTATTTCCGTCCAAACGATGCCTACCTGGCAATTGTGGGCGATATTACTGTAAAGGAAGCCAAAAAGATCATTCCCGAATACTTCAGTAAATGGGAAAAAGGAAATGTCCCTGCTCATCAGTATGAGCTGCCAAAACCACCGGCCAGCACTAAAGTTGCTATTGTTGACCGTCCAAGTGCTGTACAGTCTGTTATTACTGTATCGTATCCTGTGCAACTGAAAATCGGAAGTCCGGATTATATTCCTGCAAATGTTACAAACACAGTATTGGGAGGAGGAACCTACCGATTGTTTGATAATCTTCGTGAAAAACACGGTTATACTTATGGTTCATATTCCACACTAAACGGGAATAAAATAGTAGGTAAATTCATGGCATTTGCCAATGTCAGCAATGCTGTCACCGACAGTTCAATCTACCAGATCCTTTATGAAATGAAACGCCTGGACACTGAGAAAGTTCCTGAAAAAGAGCTGGAAAGAGTGAAGAATAATATGTCGGGTAACTTTGCGCTGTCCCTTGAGCGGCCGCAGACAGTGGCC
The DNA here is from genome assembly GCA_963783315.1 of uncultured Bacteroidales bacterium. Taxonomy (GTDB): domain Bacteria; phylum Bacteroidota; class Bacteroidia; order Bacteroidales; family DASQZP01; genus DASQZP01. The sequence continues at coordinate 803,822 of CAWAMZ010000026.1, read as the reverse complement.
AGTTTTGCCCTCAATACTGCCCGCTATAATCTCCCAAAGGATTATTACTCCAATTATCTGAAAAACCTGTCTCAGGTTACCCCTGATGAGGTTATGGCAATGGCTAAAAAGTATATCCTGCCCCAACATGCGAATATTCTGGTGGTTGGTAAAGCCGATGATGTTGCTGAAAATATTAAACAATTCAGTAATGACAATTCGATAACCTATTACGATATCTATGGAAATCCTTATGATCCGGAAGCAAAAGCACAGGCAGTACCTGAAGGCATGACCGCAGTGAAGGTAGTAGATCAATACATTAATGCCCTCGGCGGAGAGAAAAATCTCATGAATATTAAAGATATTACCACAAAGTTATCCATGTCGATGCAGGGTATGAACATGAATCAGGTTATTTATAAAAAAGTGCCTGATAAATACGCCATGGAAATGTCCATGAACGGAAATACCATTCAAAAACTTGTTTTCAACGGAACCAGCGGCAAAACTTCCGGGATGCAGGGAAATGCGGATCTTACTGAAGAACAGATTGCCAGTCTGAAATATAGTATTCCCATCTTCCCTGATCTGCAGTATAAGGATCCTGGGTTCAATCTTGAAATGAAAGGAATCGAGGATGTTGACGGGCAAAAAGCGTATAATGTTGTTGTAACTACTCCTGACGGGAACAAAAAACAAGAATATTATGCTGTTGACACCGGTCTGAAAATCCGCACTGTAAGCACGATGGCATCACCACAGGGTGAAATTACACAAACCATTGACTATAGTGATTATAAGGAAGTGAACGGAGTTATGTTTCCTTTTGCTTTAAAACAATCCGTAGGTCCCCGCAGCTTTGATCTCAAAGTTGACAGTATTGAGGTTAACACTAATATTCCGGATGATACATTTGAATAATTACAGACTCATAAAGTATCAGTAAAAAAGAAAAACCGGCTGCAATTCAAACGCAGCCGGTTTTTACAACCCTGTGAAACAAAAAAGTTCTTCAGTTTTATTTTGCTATAAGATTAAATTTTATATCCAGTAAAGAACCAAAAACAGAACCCTGATCGAACATCAACTCATCGCCTTTCTCATAATACCAGTTTACCGCAATATCGTGTCCTTTCTCCTGCATCTTCTCTGCTATAATTAAAAGGTTCATAAGCGAACGGTTGGAACTGCTGTTTACATATTCCAGTAAAATATTAATCTCGGTGATCTCTTCCGGATGATGGGCATATTCAAGAAAATCAAGAATCAGTTTATCAAAGTAGACAGGCGATTTTTCTGATATCGCCCGCCCCTTTATATTTATCACTCCTTTTTCAAAAGTAATATCCGGATGATATCTGGAATCGCTCAAACTATAATCAAGCATGTTACAAAAAGTTAATCAACAAAATTGTCAAGTTTAATTTACTGGCCTAAAATCTCTTGCCCTGATACAACTAACATCTCAAGACGATCAGATATTTAACCTGTTTTCTGTCATTTAATTATGTATACGCTGAAAAAAAAATAAGTTGTGCAGTATCATATGATATTTCTTACCATTAAACTGATATATACATCACCTTTGCCTTTTCGGGGTTGTTAATTATTTTTAAAGAAGTACGTTGTACTGTTTGTTCCTGCATTTCCTGACTGTTCTTTGTTTTTATTGGTTTGGTTACGTACTGCGCATTGAATTAGGAGGCAGCATAAAACAAATTTATATAAACCGGGAATTATGAAATTTGTTAGTTTATTCTATTAGTTGATATTTTGTAACTTTGAAACATATTTTGATATTTTCATAATCGAGGTAATGTATGACTAAAAAAGAACAACCATATTTTAGAAAATTCATAAAGGATGCAGAAAAGATAGTCGCAGACCGGAGCAAAATAAACACTCTGTTGGGGCGTGTCAGAAATAAGATTGATAATAACAGAGGCGTTTTCCGGAAAGTCCGTGAAAAGCTATCTCTTTCAATTAGCCTTTTAAAAGACTATGTTTCGGGCCGTTACCGGGACATTCCCAGAAGCAACCTGATTCTTATTGTTGCCGGCTTAGTTTACCTGGTCTCTCCAGTTGATGCAATTTTTGATTTCCTGCCTGGTGGATTCATTGATGATGCAACAATTCTTATTTGGCTATTTAGTCTAATCGAGGATGAACTGAACCAATATGCCTCCTGGAAAACCGGGGAAACTGATCAATAATTTGCTAAAAAGACCAATAATAAATAAGAGATGAAAACGATTAAATTAAAAATACATCTTTTTGCTTCTGCAGAGGATATTTATAATGCGCTTACCAACCCGTTCGCTGTATCCTTATGGACCGGATTGCCCGCAACTATGGACGATAAAGAAGGTACAGAATTTTCCCTTTGGGAAGGAGATATTGTTGGAAAGAACCTGGAGATGAAACCAAATGAAAAAATTGTTCAGGAATGGTACTTCGGTGACCAGAAGGAACAGTCGATTGTAACAATGTTGTTGAACAAAGCCGGTGAAGGAACCCAACTTGAGATTACACAAACCAACGTTCCGGATGAAGATTTTGATGATATGCTCTATGGCTGGAAAAATTACTATCTAGGTTCATTGAAAGAATTCTTCGATAAATAGCCTAAAATTACTCAACGGTACAATTCAGCTTGTGAATAATTTTTAGCAACATAGGTCAGAATATTATCTTCGCAATCTAAAATGCTAAAAGAAAGGCACCCATCAGGCCGGGTGTGCAATTCTTTAGCCACATTGACCTTTTCCACCAGATCCGTATAAACCGTGTTTATGTCGTTCCCGGGAATATTCATTTCTATTTGGTAGCTCCGGTAGTATGGTTTATCTGTTTCCATTTTATCCGGATATATTGCAATTTTAGTATCTGCAAATCCAAGTAATGAAAATGCCTTGCCTGGTTGAATACCAACCAGGTTAATCTCCCTGAAGCCAAGATAATTGCAATAAAAACGAGTCGTGAGAATCGTGCTTCGCACTTTAATAATTTTGAAGTCTCTGGGGGCAGTTATATGTTCCTTTCCCTTACGTTTAGTCATCATCCATACCTTTTTTTAAGCACAAAACTAATTTGCGACAGGGTATTTTTATATGCTTTTTCGGTAAAAGGGGAATTACTACCGGTAAAACAGGAAAAGATATAGGTTGATTATGAAAATATTAATTGAAAAAAGTCAGCATAAGATTGCTGCTATTCTCTTTTTGACGACTGCTAAAATTTTTCAGAATTAAAATTTCGGGTATATAATTTTTCAGTTAATTCAAGTGACTTCCCGGATATTGAAGAAAGATCATTTAAAAGATGTTCAAGTTGTTCCTTTAAAAATTCATTTTCTTCTTCAAATAAAAGGCTTTTTAAATCCTGCTGAAGATATTGCCGGTAAAAATTAAGTAATTTTAAATGTATTGCGGAAAAATTATTAGGCGTATCATCCATTACACAGATTGTACCGAAAATCTCCCCATCAGGCCAGAGTACAGGCAATCCGAGGTAAGACGAAATATTTGGGGTAGCATCAGCTAAATGTCTCCAGTTTCTATCCGCACGCAGATCATAAACATGAAGCAATTGATTGGTTCCCATTACTGTTTCACAAAACAGACCGGTGCCGAGTGTCAATTGATCATTTTCCCGGAAGGAATTTTTATTGTTTCTTGAACCAAGAAAAACTTCCAGCTTTTTTGGAAGAACCTGCATAATAAGGCCTGCTGTAACATTAAAAGTATCAGCCAGCAAATCAGCCAACTCCTGCCAGGCAATGATCATCTCACCTGATATGGAAGGCTTTGTACCTGAAGTAATAGAAATCTTCTGCATTCCTTTTTTCCGGGAAACTTTAACTTCAGCAAAAGTGACTTTTTCCTTTTCTTTCATTATAGTTTTCAGGTTTCTTCTTCAAAGAACGAGTTCAACATTCAAATGTTTCAAAACAAGGATAAATTCTATAAACATTCATCAAAATCTCTGTTAATAACCTTGACGATTTCACAAATCAATAATCTCAGGTACTAAATTAGTTAATGACTATCTTTGAATATCGCTAGAAACTTGAATTCTATGAAAGAGGAAAAGAAGTCTTACAATTATGAGATTAAAGAAACATTCACAATGTCTGGTAACAGAATTAATCTTTATGCCCTGCTTTTTCTATTTCCATTATTGCTGCTTTTTACATTACCCTATGTCCTGATTTGGGGATTTCCTGCTTTTAAATCTGGATTTAGTTTATTTACAGGCTGGAAAGTATTGCCTTTACTACTTGGTGGTATTATACTGCATGAAGGCTTACATGGTATGACACTGGTTTTATTAACAGGAGGGAAGAACAGGGTTGTTTTTGGATTCAATCGCGAACTTTTAGCTCCGTATGCACATTTTAAGGGCCCTGTGCGAGCATGGCAATATATATTGGTTGCAGCCATGCCTGGCATAATTATGGGACTTGTTCCGCTTATCATCAGTTTGATGGTCGGGAATGCATTTTATCATTTATTTGGTATACTTTTTACCTGGACTGCAGCCGGTGATTTGATCTCCATTTTGGCCGTCAGCCGGTATCCATCAAGGACACTCATACAAGACCACCCGGATACACTTGGATTTCATGTGGTAGAGGAAAAAAGTCATCAGGCGTAATGATGAAAGAGAGTAAAGTCAGGGTACCGGGTCATAACCATGCCCACCCCATGGATTACAGGAAAGTATTCTTTTAAGTGAGAGCCAGCCACCTTTTAATGGTCCATGTTTTTTTATTGCCTGAATACTGTAAGTTGAACACGTTGGTGTATATCTGCAGGAAGGGCCAAACAGCGGAGAAATAGTGTATTGATATATCTTTACTATTCCAATTAATATAGCGCTAATAACCTTTTTCATTTTTTATTCATTAACTGATGTAAAATTACATCAATTCCCTTTTCAAAAGCCTGATAAGGTAACACTTCACGGCTGATATAGTTCAGCATCAGCAGTATGGCCCTGTTTTCAGCGACTAATTTATCATTGAGTACATTTTTCTGCAGCCTGAATGCTTCACGCGTTCTTCTTTTGATAAGATTCCTTTGAACGGCTCTTTTAAAAAGTCTGCGGGAAACACCGAATATTACCTTTACCCCCGGATCAGCATTTTGCTCAATACTCAGCACTGTTATCCTGAACGGGAAGGCTGTCCAGGATTTACCGGCAGAAAAGAGGTTTGTGATATCTTTTTTGCTGTTAAGTCGTTCGGTTTTCTTTAATGTAAGTCGTGGCAATTTTTTTGTTTACACAAAGAAGCTGTATCCCATATTCAGTGAGGCCGGATCAAAGAGGCCAGAATAATCGGATACAGCTCCTTAAAATTTTAACTATTTATTTCTTACAATTTTTATTGTGTTCTTTAATAAAAAGTTCGAGCGCCATGGTCATAGAGGGCGCCTCCGGCATCGGGGCCTGAATATCAAGTCTTAGTCCTGCATCTTTAACAGCCTTGGCTGTAGCAGTCCCAAAAGAAGCAATTTTTGTATCATTTTGCTTGAACTCCGGAAAATTATGCATTAATGATTTAATTCCTGACGGACTGTAAAATACAAGCACATCATAATTTACATCAGAAAGGTCAGACAAATCACTGCTCACAGTACGATAAAGAACCGCTTTTGTAAACTTGATCTTATTTTTCTCCAGAATTTTTGGAATATCCCTTTTGTGAGCATCTGAAAGAGGAACCAGGAATTTTTCATCCTTGTGTTTGGTAATAACATCCATCAGATCCTGGATTTTACTTTTCCCAAAGAATATTTTTCGTTTCCGGTAAACAATGTATTTCTGCAGATAGAAAGCAATAGCTTCCGACACACAGAAATATTTCAAAGAGTCGGGAACAGTAACACGCGTTTCTTCACAAATTCTAAAAAAGTGATCTACAGCAGTTTTGCTGGTAAAAATCACAGCCGTATGTGCCAAAATATCAATTCTGGCTCTCCTGAAATCCTTGGCAGACACTCCTTCAACCTGAATAAAAGGCCTGAAATCAATCTTCAGATTGTTTTTTTCCGCCAATTCATGATAGGGCGATTTTTCATTTTCCGGCTGAGGTTGCGATACTAAAATTTTCTTGATTTTCAAGGTGCTAGATTTTAGTTAAACATATCAGTCTACAAATCAGCTTTGTACGAACGATATAAAGTATTTATAGAACAGTAAAATCGGTAATATTTCGAGGGTACAAAGGTACAAAATCAAATAAAATATTAAAACATCTTTTCGCAGAATAATCCTGAAACTTCTGCCTATTCTAAGTATATAAAAGAAAATAACCATCAACAGTCCTGTGTAAACAAGCAGTATCCTTACTCTTTGGGGAGTAAATGCAATTCCGGTAACAACAGGAAGTAATGCCAGGCCGATTGATTTATTATAAAGAAAAACATTATGCAAATATTCTGTAAATTCTTTTTGCCTGGCAAAGATAAAACCAACCATATAAACCGCGAAATACCTGAAAATGATAAAGCCAAAAACAAGAGCCGTGGAGAAAAGGTAAAGCGTAAAACCATCAGGAATATTTACGTTTATGTCAAAAAAGTTAAAAAGCTGATAAATAAACAGTCCGCTTATCAACACAAAAATCGTATTTAACACAAAGGAAATTCTCTGTAATAGTACGTTGTTTTCAGTGAAAAGTTTAGAAGCGGTATGATAAATAAACAGGGAGTTAAGTATCTGAACCAGGTACCGTGTAAAAAAAACACGAACCCAGGCCAGTAACAGAAAGCTTCCCAGGATTATGGCCAGTATCCAGTCGCCTGAATGCTGGTGGCGAATTACAGGAAGTATATGCCTGGGTCCCTGTTGTTCAGTATTTACTGTTTGTTGGTTAGCTTCTTCATAAACGGGAATACCCAGTTCAATGGTTTGATACCGGTCACCGGGAATTTGGTTCAGAAAATTTTCACTCTTAAGTGCGTTGATTTGTTTATTGGCAACCAGATAAGGAATTGTATCCTGATGAAGTTTTAATTGCTGTATTTGTTCTTCCCTGTTTTCATTTTTCCTTGCAATTATGAGTTGTCGCTGTTTATGCTCAATTTGTCGTTCCCTTTGTTCCGTTTGCCGGAATATTTCAAAGGCTTTGTTTACTTCACTGGTTGTATTTGTTGTATCCCTCTTTTGTGCGGGTAATGAAACTTCATTGGAGGTTACCGGATTAACCACAACGGGTTTTACAATTGTTGTATCTTGCTTTTGGCTTTCATCTGCAAGCAAAAATAATTGTACCGAATTAACTGGCCGGAAATTGACCCAATGAGTAGATGCTGGTAAACCAGAAATCATATGATCCCAAAATTTTTACAAAGATAATATAAATTATAATTACATGTACCCGCGATTAGCCAAAGAAAAACCTGAATTTAAGTAACTGCAAGTTAATCACATCAATATCTTTTCTTCAGTTAAACTGAATACTTTTGAAGAGCTCGGAAGGAAGCCGAATTTGCAGAACAAAACCGGGGTTACTGAAAATATTTTCTGCCCGAATCTTCTCCGGTAGACAGCCGATGGATATCATTCAATAAGCTATTTGCAAGCCTGCTGGCTCCAATCCTGAATAATCCAGGTGTTAACCACGAATTTCCCAGTATCTCCCTGACAATGGCATAATAAATAATGGCCTGTTCTGAACTGGAGATACCTCCGGCGGGTTTAATACCTGTTTTCTTCCCAGTCACTTTGTAATAATCAGTTATTGCCGTACACATAACTATCATCGCTTCAGGCGTAGCAGCAGGATCCAGCTTTCCGGTAGAAGTTTTTATGAAATCTGCTCCGGCCTGCATGGAGATGATAGATGCTTCGTAAATTTTTTTATAAGATTTCAGCAAACCTGTTTCCAAAATAACCTTTAAGTGAGCATTCGGTATTGCTTCACGAATTGCCTTTATTTCACTGAAAATTAAATCATTCTTTCCTGCCAGAAATTCACCGGCTGAAATAACGATATCAACTTCATCGGCCCCGTTTTGTACGGCCAGGCTGGCTTCTTTCGTTTTAATTTCAAGAAATGTCTGGGAAGAAGGGAACCCGGCCGCCACAGATGCAATTGCAACGTTTGATTGTTTTAAAAAAGACTTCACGTACGGTACCATAGACGGATACACGCAGATGGCTGCAACATTTTTCTGTTCGGGATAATAATTCTCAAACTGGTTTACCTTATCACACATATTATGGATTACCTGCTCATTATCGGCAGTATTCAGGGTGGTCAAATCAATAAATGAAAAGATATCTTTCAGGTTCGATGGTGTAAGTAAACTTCCGGACCGCGATGAAATTTCATTCAGCCGTTTAGCAACCATATCGTCACTCAAATGAAAATTGAAAGCACTTAAATCGGGTTTGTTCATTTTATCAAATTTTAGGAATTAGATTAGTGCAATTTGGGGTTATTTTTATGCCTGGTTTTGTCTCTTTCTGTTTTTTTGGCAATGCTTTTTTTAAACTCGCGGGTAAGATCAATACCTGTTTGGTTAGCCAGACAAATGAGCACAAACAATATATCTGCCATTTCTTCTCCGGGGTTTTCCTGGCCTTCACCTTCTTTGAAAGATTGTTCACCGTATTTTCTTGCCATTATTCTGGCCAGTTCGCCAACTTCTTCAGTAAGTAAAGCCATATTGGTCAGTTCATTAAAATATCTGACTCCAATATCCCGTATCCATTGGTCTACAACATGCTGTGCCTCTTCGATGGTCATTATTCTTTGTTTTTAGTATCAATTAATATGGTTACCGGGCCATCATTGGTTAAACTCACCTGCATCTCAGCTCCGAATTCTCCGGTTTCAATTTCTTTTCCCAAATCCAAACTTAATTGATTGACAAACTCATTATAAAGGGGTATTGCTTGTTCAGGTCGGGCAGCTTTCACATAGCTGGGACGATTCCCTTTTCTGGTGCTGGCATGCAGTGTAAACTGACTGATCACGAGAACAGAACCTCCTGTGTCCACGACAGATTTATTCATTACCCCGTTTTCATCGTCAAAGATACGCAATTTAAGAATTTTCGGACTAAGCCATTTAATATCTTCCTGTTTATCCTGCTCTTCAATGCCAACAAATACAAGCAACCCGTTTTTTATTGCACTTTTTTTATTCACTGAAGTTACTGATGCCTGTTTTACTCGTTGAATTACTACTCTCATATAATTTGTTTGTAGATTATAGACAGTTTTGTTTGTTTATTCATCTGCAGATGAATCAGCAGGGATGGCATTATCATCGTAAGAGACTGCGCTTAAAAGGATACAAATATAGTGAATATCCTGCGTAATAATAATTTTTGATCTGCCGCAATATTTTAGAGATATTGGCATTATATATCAAACAAATTATACAATCGGAGAAATACCGGTATAATTTTTAAGAAGCACTTTCAGTGCTGAATAGAAACAAGTTGGCAAACAGAAATAATTTTGATTCATTGAGTTCAAACTATCTGATATTTTTTATCAGATTTCGTCGATTGCATTGTATTTTGCTATAATTGCAGTAACTAATTATCTTTAAATGCAGATGTCCATTCTGAAAAAAATAATATTGTGGTTTTCAGCGCTGTTTCTTGTAATAGTATCAGCAGGTATAATTCTTTCTTACAAATATAGTGATGCATTGTCCGGATATCTCATTAAAGAGTTAAACAAATATCTGATATCAGATGTACACGCCAGTAATGTGCACTTCTCCTTTTTACGGCGATTCCCGGATGCCTCCCTGGAATTTTCCGATGTTGTAATGTATAAACCTCCGGTTGATGGTAAATCTGAGACAGCAAAAAACAACAGTGATACGCTGCTTAGCGCTAAAAAAATATCCCTTCAGTTTAGTATGCTCTCCTTGTTATCAAAACAGTATATCCTTAAAAACATCCTTGCTTCCGGGGGATCTGTTAATTTTAGTATCGATCAGCAGGGCAAAGAAGATTATATTTTCTGGAAAAAAGACAGTACAGCAACACATTCGGATTTTGCAATAAATCTGAAGAATGTTGAGTTAAGAGATATAAACTTTTCATTCGAAAATCAATTAAAGGAGATCAAATTCCTAATAGCAATACACAAAGCCAACCTCAACGGTAATTTTTCAGCAAACAGATATGGGTTAAATGCAACCGCCGATCTTGGAGTCGGGATCTTCAGTGTGCAGGGTATTCATTATGTAAGGAATAAGGAAATGGTACTTTCAAGCTTCCTGAATGTTGAAGGAAATGCATATCAAATCGAACAAGGAATGATTACAGCTCTTAAACAGCGTTTTAATCTGAATGGAAATTTCCATACAGGTGATACCTCAACAATAGATCTAAACATAAACGGCAAAAATCTTTCAATTCAACAGGTTATAGAAATGTTGCCTGATAAAATATCAAAGAATATAACCTCATTTTCCGGCAAAGGGAATATGGAATTTGCAGCCCATCTTATTGGGAATATCAGTAATACAGAATCTCCCAAACTGGTTTGCATGTTTAAAGCAGAAAACGCAACACTAATACAGCGGAAAACGCATCGGAAAATTCAAAATATCCGCCTTGCAGGCAGTTTTTCAAATGGCCCCCAACAATCATCTGCTACTTCCATTCTGATGTTTGACACACTTACAGCAACAATTGGTACAAGTACTTTTGCTTCATCAGGTTATATAAAGAATTTTGAAACTCCCTGGATTGATATCAACGTTTCCTCCTCGCTAAATTTGAATGATTTGACCGGTTTTTTCCCGGATAACCAAATTGAAAAAGCAGCTGGCAACCTGACGGGAAAATTACATATATATGGAAAGCTTAAATCACTGAAAGAAATAAAATTAGAAAACTTTTCTGAACTTAATACTTTAGGTACTTTAGGGTTACACGATATAATGTTCAAACTCACTTCTAAGCCATTTACTTACAGTGGAATTAACGGAACTGTTGAACTAAGTGAAAACCCTTTCCTGCATAATGTCAGTGTTATCATCCAGCAAAATGACTTTTTAATTAACGGGCGGTTTGCAAATGGAATAAAATACTTGTTACATCCTGAGACTGAAGCAACCATTGATGCTGAAGTAATAAGTAATAATTTAAATGTTGACAATTATTTTTATGAAAATGAAGAAGTAAACAAAAAAGATAAAAGTAAAGACTCTTTAAAAATCAATTTTCCTGACAGACTGAATTTAAATCTGAAATTTAATATTCATAATTTCTCTTTCCGGAAATTCAGTGCATCCAATATTAACGGAGTGGCCAATTATAAACCAAGAATGTTTGTGTTGCGTGCTGTTTCATTTGATGCCGTTGGGGGACATATTTCCGGGGGCGGTATAATTATTCAGAAGTTAAATCATGATTTTATTGTGCGCAGTCAGACATCTGTCAATAATATCAATATTCATGATGCTTTTTATGCTTTCAACAATTTTGGCCAGCATACATTACGAAGTGATCATCTGAAAGGGATTCTTTCAGGGGAAGTAAATTTTTCGGCCGAATGGCACCAGGATCTTTCAGTGATTAAAAAATCAATCAGGGCAGAAACTAATGTTGAAATACATAATGGTGAATTAATCAATTTTGAACCTATGATGGGTTTGTCCAGGTTTATTGATGTCTCTGAACTACAGGACATAAAGTTTTCAACGCTTAGGAACCAGATTTACATACAAAACGAAGTTATTACCATTCCCCAAATGGACATTTCTTCTTCTGCTCTGGATCTTACTGCTTCCGGCACCCATGATTTTCAAAATAATTTTTCGTATCGCATCAAGCTGCTTTTATCTGATATACTTTCCGGTAAAGTTAAAAATCAAGACAAGAACGAATCGGAATTTGGTGTTATTGAAGAAAACGGGTTAGGCAGAACCAAACTCTTTTTAAAAATTGAAGGTAATATCGATGACTATAAAGTTTCCTATGATAAAAAGGGTATGATGGACCAGCTCAAAAAAGATCTTAAAACAGAAAAACTAAATTTGAAAGATGCTCTTAGTAGAGAATTCGGCAATTCAAAAAAAGAAAATCAGGAAAAGCCGAAAAACCCGGACCAGTCAACTTTCAGGATAGACTGGGAAGGAGCAGATTCCTCCGGTACCAGCAGGGAACCGATCAAAAGCCAATCAGAAAAGAAGAAACCTGTGTTTAAAATTCAGTGGGAAGATCAGCCGGATACGGCCAAAAACAAATAAAAATATAATTTTTTCGATAACTTGCATTAAATCACAGATTGCTTTGAACATCTACACACAAAAACAGCGTTGGAAACTCTTACTTTTTATAATGGCCGTAATTATAGGAGTAAGTTCTTTATTGTACACAAACAGCCTGGTAAAAACGCTTGCAGCCGAGGAGCAGGTCAGGGTCGAATTATGGGCTGAGGCCACAAGGCAACTGGCAAATACTAATCTCGAAGATAAAGATTTTGGTTTCCTGTTGCAGGTTCTGCAAAATAACAAAACAGTGCCTGTAATCTTAACTGACAATGAAGGCAATATTGTTTCCTATAAAAATCTGGATTCAGTTAAAGCAGGAGATGAAACATATCTCAGACACCAGCTTGACATCATGAAGGAACAAAATGACTCTATCCTCATTGATCTGGGCGGGGATGACCGCAATTATATATACTATAAAAACTCCATCATCCTGACCAAGCTTACGTGGTATCCGTTAATTCAAATGGGAGTGATCCTGTTGTTCATACTGGTATCTTATTTTGCCTTTAGTGCATCCAGAAAAGCCGAGCAAAACAAAGTCTGGGTAGGCTTATCCAAAGAAACAGCTCATCAACTGGGTACGCCCACCTCCTCCATGCTGGCATGGATTGAATTGCTTAAAGGCAGAAATGCAGTGCCGGATATCCTTCCGGAAATGGAAAAAGATGTAAAAAGACTGGAAAAAATAACGGAGCGGTTTTCAAAAGTGGGTTCCATACCTAAGATTAAACCAGTGAGTCTCGAACCAGTCTTAAATAATACAATTGAATATCTGCGGCCCCGATCATCAGGGAAAGTCAGATTTGAACTGAATCTTCCGGATCAATTGTCTCCTGTACCCTTAAATGTTTCACTGTTTGAATGGGTATTGGAAAATATCTGCAAAAATGCGCTGGATGCGATGGAAGGCGAAGGTGTTATTAAAATCTCAGTGAAGGAAAATGCTGCTGTTTTTACAATTGATATCTCAGATACTGGTAAAGGTATTCCAAAATCAAAGCAGAAAACAATTTTCAAACCAGGATATACAACCAAAGAAAGAGGCTGGGGTTTGGGCCTTTCACTGACGAAAAGAATTGTAGAAGAATATCATCATGGGAAAATATTTGTTCACAATTCTGATATTAACAAGGGAACAACCTTCCGGATTCTGCTAAATAAAGCCTAAAAAGTACCTGTTTTTCGCAATACAACAGGACAATCGCACGTTTTGGCATACCCCGGATAATAATTTTGTGCTTTGTTTGAGCAAAAGTATTTAATTTCGCCTGATTATATTTAGCATGTAACTGTAAACATTTTATGCTCGAAAGAAAAGATATTGAGATTATGGCTCCGGTAGGATCCTATGAATCTCTGATGGCGGCCATACAAGGCGGTGCCGACTCTGTATACTTCGGTGTTGGCGAATTGAATATGCGTTCCAAATCATCGTCAAATTTTAATTACAATGATCTTGAAAAAATAGTAGGAATAGCCCGTGAGCACAAGCTAAAAACCTACCTTACCGTTAATACTGTAATTTATAACCATGAGCTTGTTGAAATGCGCAAAATGATTGATGCAGCAAAGAAAGCAGGAATTACAGCTATTATTGCATCTGATCAGTCGGTTTTGGCTCACGCTGCTAAACAAAATATAGAAATACATATATCTACTCAATTAAACGTCAGCAACATAGAAACTGTCGAATTCTATTCTCATTTTGCTGATGTGATGGTTCTTGCCCGCGAGCTGACACTTGATCAGGTCCACGAAATTTACAATCTGATTCAGGAAAGAAATATCAGGGGACCCAAAGGAGAATTAATCAGGCTTGAATTATTCGCGCACGGGGCATTATGTATGTCTATTTCCGGCAAGTGTTATCTAAGTCTGCACGAATATAACTTTTCAGCGAACAGAGGCAAATGCCTGCAGAACTGCAGGAGAAGCTATCGAGTAACGGACAGGGAATCGGGAGCAGAGCTCGAAATTGAGAATGAATATATTATGTCTCCGAAAGACCTTTCAACCATCCATTTCCTGAATAAAATACTAGATGCAGGGGTCAAAGTCTTAAAGCTGGAAGGACGGGCAAGGCCTCCTGAATATGTTAAAAACGTAGCATCCTGTTACAACGAGGCTGTAAATTCCATTATTGAAGGTACGTATACCCGGGAAAGAATTGAAGAATGGCAAAATCGTCTTTCAGAAGTTTTTAACAGGGGATTCTGGGACGGGTATTATCTTGGGCAACGCCTGGGTGAGTGGAGTGAGATTTACGGATCTAGAGCAACGAAGAAAAAACGCTATATCGGAAAGGGGATGAATTATTTCTCAAACATCGGGGTAGCTGAATTTTTAGTGGAAACAGGCGATTTGTCTGTGGGTGATGAAATTATCATTACCGGACCTACTACAGGTGTTATTGAAACCAAAGTGGAAGAAATACGCGTGGACCTGAAAACGGTGGACAAAACCAAAAAAGGAGAACGGTTTTCTATTCCAATAAGCTCTCAAATAAGACGTTCAGATAAATTATATAAAGTTATACACCAGATTGAAAAGAGCAAAACATTCCGATAATCAAGGTGCGTTTTCAACAGTAAAATGCCGTTCCAGACGGTTTCCCGCATCATCAACCAGTGTAAGAATGTGTCGGCCTGAATCAGGTCTTATGGCCATTTGGTGTACCTGAACCGTTGATCCCAGGTATTCCTCGTCAAGATGCCAGAAGAGAACTGTATGCTGATCCCTTACAGCAGCCTTCATAATAATACTTCCCGGTACACCTCCAAAATCAAGCGGAACAAAAACTTTAGTGTTTTCCACAGGATAAATGAGATCAAAAGAAGGTTGCTCACCTGAACCGTTACAATTTTTAAGATAGGGCGGCAAAACCTGGTAATCCGGATTATGAGATTTATAATACCACTCCATTACAGGGGGAAGCACAAACCACTTTTTATGAACCATTTCGGATAGGGGATAACAGGCACTGTTGACCCGGTGATTACCATCTTTATCCAGATGGATCAATATATGATAGGGGCATGCAATTGTTCTCAATCCGGTCACAGGAATCCATACAGAATCAATTTCAGGACAGTTTTGAGAGGCACGATAGCCACTTTTATGACAAACAGCCACCTCTGTCATATCATCATAAGGTTGCCTGAACCATTCCGATGCAGGTAAATGATCAAAAACATCAAATAAAACCGGGGCAGCAGCATTAAGACCGGTAAGCAAAGGCCGACCTTCACCACTGGCATTGCCTACCCATACTCCGACAGTATATTTTTTAGTTAACCCCAGAGCCCAGGCATCCCGGTTTCCATAACTGGTTCCGGTTTTCCAGGCTATTTTGTGTGATGAATTAAAAAATTTCCAGGATGATTCAGCATCAGGTCGGTTTACTTCAACCATTACATTAAAAGTAATGTATAAAGAAGAAGCGGACAGGATATTATTATTTTGCAGTTTATGTTTTGATAAAATATTTTTTTTGTTATTCTTAACTAAATTGAGCGCATGCAGATCGGCAGGATCATAGTAATCATTTAATTCAGCATAATGTATGAGATTCCTCGATAATCCGGAATATACTCCGGCTAGGTCCCACAGGGTAATTTCAGCACCTCCAAGAATAAGGGAAAGTCCATAATGCCCGGCTGGATAAGTGATAGTGGAAAATCCCAGTTCCCTCAAAAGATAATGAAATCTTTCAACTCCATATTGCTTTAGCATTCTTACTGCAGGTACATTCAGAGAGCGGGCCAGGGCGTTCCCCGCCGGAACAGCACCGCTATAGGTATGATCATAATTCTGAGGTGAAAATCCGGCATAATGGGTTGGCACATCCGGAATTAATGTATTTGGCAATAATTCACCTTTGTCGAGCATGGAAGCATATAACAGCGGCTTCAGTACACTCCCGCTGCTTCTCGGAGCTGTAATCAAATCCACATCTTCGCCATTGCCCTCATAATTCTCAGAAATTACATTGCCATTATAAGCCAAGACATTGCCGGTTTCATTATCGGCAACAAGTACGGCAATATTATAGATATGATTAAACTTTAACTGTTGGTAATGTTTATTAATTAGGTAATTTACATAATGTTGCAGTTCCGGGTCAATAGTTGTTTTTACAATTTGTCCTTTATGATCCTTGTTTATGCGCTCGAGTAAGTGAGGCGCTTCAGCGGGCAAAGAAAGCGGTTTTTCCGGCAGGGGTTCAAGCAGGGCTAATTGATAGGAAATGGAATCAATTTGTGAGGAACGAAAAAGCCTTTTGAGCAAGTGATTTCTTTTCTTCAGGAGATCATCCCTGTTTCTACCGGGATGTATCAATGAAGGGGCGTTGGGTAAAACAGCCAGTGTTGCAGACTCCGCCCAGCTCAACCCATCCGGCTTACGGCCAAAATATCTCCAGGAGGCCGCATCCAGCCCAACAACATTCCCCCCAAAAGGTGCATTGGAAGCATACAAAGCGAGTATTTCATCTTTAGTATGCGAAAGCTCAAGTCTTGAAGCAAGAATAATTTCAATTATTTTCTCGGCGATGTTCCGTGGTTTCCCCTTTCTGGATAACCTGATAACCTGCATGGTGATCGTGCTGGCACCACTTACTACGGATCTGCTTTTGAAATTCTGATAAGTCGCACGCAGGATGGCGGATGGGTCGAATCCGTTGTGCCGGTAAAAATTTTTGTCTTCAAATGTCAGAATACATTTTCTGAATTTTTCGGGTACAATCGAATCATATGGAAATCGCCACTGACCATCATCAGCGATTAAAGCCCCCAGCAGCGAACCCTCTTTATCGACAATAACGGTAGAAGCAGGATCACTTAAAATTTGTTTGGGAAACCAGATAATATGCAGGAAGCAAGCAAATAAGGTTACTGCCAGAAAAAACTGCCAGGGGTGAATATGGAATAGCTGCGCCCATTTTTTCCCTGGATATAGCATAACACCATTCTACAATAATTATTTATTAAGAGCCTCTGCTCCGCCCACAATTTCCAGTATCTCATTGGTGATTGAGGCCTGACGCGCTTTATTGTAGGTTAGACGCAGCTCCTTAATCAGGTCAGTGGCATTATCAGTAGCCTTGTGCATGGCAGTCATCCTGGCTCCGAATTCAGCAGCATGGGAGTCAAGCAGTGCTTTGTATAGTTGGATCTTCAGGGACCGGGGAATTAGTTCGTTGATCATGACTTCCATATTGGGTTCATAGATATAGTCGAAACTATACCCGACAAAATCATCCCCTTCGCTATCCACCTTAACCGGAAGGTATTGTTCCTGTGTAAGTATCTGTACAGCTGCATTTTTAAACTGGTTATAAACCAGCTCTATCCTGTCATACTGACCACGGGAGAAGCTATCCATAATTTCAGTGGCAACAGGAGCAACATTTTCAAATGTGAGCTTGTCGAAAATATCGTTGTGCGATTCCAGCAGTTTGTATTGAGCAGCACGCAAATAGTCGCTTCCTTTCTTACCAAATGCCATAAAATAAACATTCCCGCTGGCCAGCTGCTGAGCATACTTAACTTTTGCAAGTTCCACGGCCAGTTTAATGGCCTGAGAGTTGAAAGCACCGCACAACCCCCTGTTGGATGTTATAAGTACTATCAGTACATTATTTACCGGACGTTCCTGGCCGAAAACATTGTCTGCTTCATTTTCCAGACTGTTTGAAATACTTTTCAGAATCTCGTATAGTTTATCAGCATACGGCCGCAACTGCAGAATAGCATCCTGTGCCCGGCGCAGTTTTGCAGCTGAAACCATTTTCATGGCACTGGTAATCTGGCGGGTAGATGATACCGAACTAATGCGATTCCTTATTTCTTTCAGGTTACTCATAATCTTAAGCCATTCACAAATTATAACAGATTAACTGAATTTACCGGCAATATCCAGTGCCACTTTTTCCAACAGTTGTTCTGTTTCACTGCTCATTTTTCCTTTTTTCAATTCACTAAGCTTGTCTTTATGCTTCATTTCAAGAAAATTAAGAAATTCTTCTTCAAATTCACGCACACGATTTACAGCGACATCCTTCAACAGGCCACGGGTACCGACGAAAATAATGGCAATCTGTTTTTCTACAGGAACAGGTGAAAACTGACCCTGCTTTAATATTTCAACATTTTTATTCCCTTTATCCAGCACTGCTTTAGTTGCAGCATCGAGATCAGATCCAAATTTTGCAAAAGCCTCCAGTTCACGGAACTGGGCCTGATCAATTTTCAGGTTACCGGCGATTTTTTTCATTGCCTTTACCTGGGCATTTCCACCCACCCTCGATACTGAGATACCCACATTAATTGCCGGGCGTACACCGGAATTAAAAAGGTTTGATTCAAGGAAAATCTGTCCGTCAGTAATTGAGATAACATTTGTCGGTATGTAAGCAGACACGTCACCAGCCTGTGTTTCAATTATAGGCAATGCTGTAAGTGAGCCACCTCCTTTCACAATATCTTTTATTGAATCAGGCAGATCGTTCATCTGAGCAGCGATAGAATCAGAATTAATAATTTTTGCGGCTCTTTCCAGCAGGCGTGAATGCAGATAAAATACATCACCGGGATAAGCCTCCCTGCCTGGTGGACGTCTAAGCAAAAGAGAAACTTCACGGTAAGATACAGCCTGTTTTGAGAGATCGTCGTAAATAATCAGGGCATGGCGGCCGGTGTCCCGGAAAAATTCGCCAATGGCAGCCCCGGCAAAAGGTGCATAAAACTGCAAGGCAGCCGGATCAGATGCGGTGGCAGCCACGATTGAGGTATATTCCATTGCCCCTCGTTCTTCCAGCACTTTCGCAATATTGGCAATGGTTGAGCCTTTCTGTCCAATCGCTACATAGATGCAATATACAGGATCTCCTTTTTCATAAAGATCCTTCTGGTTCAGGATCGTATCGAGAGCAATAGCTGTTTTACCTGTCTGGCGATCGCCGATAATAAGCTCACGCTGTCCACGGCCAATAGGAATCATCGAATCGATGGCCTTTATTCCCGTTTGAAGCGGTTCAATCACAGGCTGACGATAAATAACTCCGGGAGCTTTGCGCTCAAGGGGCATTTCAAAAGTTTTACCTGTAACCGGACCTTTTCCGTCCAGCGGTTGTCCCAGTGTGTTTATAACCCGGCCGAGTAAACCTTCTCCTACTTTTATCGACGCAATCAATCGGCTTCTCTTTACTGTATCCCCTTCTCTAACTTTTTCAGAATTACCCAGCAGAACAGCACCAACATTATCTTCTTCCAGATTTAGAACTATCCCTTGTACCCCGCCTTCAAATTCTATCAACTCATTGGCTTGTACCATTGATAATCCATAAATTCTGGCAATACCGTCTCCTACCTGTAGTACGGTACCCACTTCTTCCATGGCAGCCTGTGTATCAATTCCTTCAAGCTGTTGTTTAAGTATTTTCGAAATCTCGGCAGGTTTAATATCAGCCATAAATCTTTAATATTTTAATTAATTAAATAGTTCGGTTTTAAGTAACTGTTTCCGCACCTTTTCCAGTTGGGAAGCAACACTGGCATCATACTGAATATCATCGACTCTCAATACAAACCCCCCGATTAATGATTCATCAATAACTTCTTCAAATTCAATCCCTGATTTATAATAATCTTTAAGAAATTCCTGCAGTCGGGTACGAATTTCACCTGTAATATGCACTGCGGTACTAAGCCTTACTTCCTTGATGCCTGTTTTTTCCTTAACCAGGTGGAAAAAATAGTGGATAATACCAGTTATATGCTCTTCCCTTCTGTTTTTAATGATTAGTTCAAAAAAAGACAGTGTATCCGCCTGAAATATTTTAGTATAAATTTCTTCGAGTGTGTTAATTTTTGCTTTAGAGGAGATAACAGGACTCTCAAGCATCAGGGGCAATTCAGCAATCGTTCCGTATTCCTTAATGAAAAGGCCAAGGTCTTTTCCAACTGCCTCAAGGTTGTTTTTCTCCTGGGCAAACAGAAAAAAAGCTTTGGCATATCGTACATGTATTTTACTAAGATTCACTGTTCAACTTTCTAATAATCAGTTTGTACTCATTGAGATACTCTCTTCTGAATAAAAAAGAGAAACAACTTTTTGATCAATTGAATTTAATTTGATCCAAATCTTTTTCGATCAGTTTATGTTGTTTCTCATCAACAGAAATATTCTCTTTTAAAATCTTTTCGGCTATTTGAACAGAAAGATTGGCAATTTGCCTCTTTATTTCCTCAATAGCAGATACTTTTTGTGACTGGATCTCTCTTTTGGCTTGTTCAAGCTGCTTTCTCGCTTCAGATGTAGCCTGTGTTTTGGCGTCATATATCATTTTTTCCCTGATCTGACGTGCTTCACTGATAATTTTTTCACGCTCCTTTTTAGCCTCGGCAAGAATTTTCTCATTATCTGCCTTTAGTTTTGACATTTCCTCTCTTGCTTTCTCTGCAGAGCGAAGCGCTTCATCGATTGAATCTTCCCGGTCGCGAAGGGCATTCAGGATAGGTCCCCAGGCATATTTCTTTAATATGAACAACACGATGCCGAAGGAGAGCAACATCCAGAATAATAATCCGATACCTGGTTTTACTAAATCCATAATTCAAATCTTAAGAGTTTTTAAATTTCACAAGGCAACCAACCGTTACCTTGTGAAAAATTCTAAGTTGTCCATTAGATAAACATGACAAGCAAACAAACCACAACTGCGAAAAAGGCAACTCCTTCGACAAGTGCGGCTGCTATGATCATGTTTGATCTGATATCGCCAACAGCTTCAGGCTGGCGAGCAATGGCTTCCATTGCCTGTCCGCCAATCTGGCCGATGCCAATACCTGCTCCAATGGCAGCCAGTCCGGCTCCAACAGGAGCGCCAAGCTGGCTGAAAACTAATTCTAAAATTACTACTAATGAAACCATAACAAATATATTTGGTTGTTAAAATAAATAACTAATGATGTTCCTGCGTAGCCAGTCCGAAATACAAAGCCGACAACAAGGTAAAGACATACGCCTGAATAAGCGCTACCAACAATTCAAGCAGCGTCATAAAAACGGTAAAAGATATTGAAAGAAGAGACATCCCATAACCGACAGCAGGATGTACTGCTCCAAATATAAATATCAGTGAAATAAAGCCCAGTGCAATGATATGCCCGGCAGCCATATTGGCAAAAAGTCGTATCATCAACACAAACGGTTTAATAAACATTCCCATTATTTCAATAATAGGCATCAGGGGAATGGGTAATTTAAGCCACCAGGGAACACCTTCGGCATTGACCATATCTTTCCAGTAATGGCGATTCCCTACAAAAGTGGTAATAGCAAAAGTGAACAGGGCAAGCACCATTGTAACTGTAATATTCCCGGTTACGTTGGCACCTCCGGGAAATATTGGAATTATACCCATCAGATTGTTGATCCAGATAAAGAAAAATATGGTTAACAAAAAGGGCATATAGCGTTCATAGTTTTTACCTATGGAAGCTTTGGCTATATCATCTCTCACGAATAAGATAATGGGTTCCAGTACCGACTGAAGTCCGCTGGGTGCTTTTCCTGCATTTTTTTTGTAGGAATTTGCAATGGAAATAAAAATCCAGAGCATCAGACCCAGGCTGATAAATACTGCCAGTACATCTTTGGAAAAGGAAAGATCGAGAGGGCGAACTATTTCACCTGAAGTGGTTTTTTCCAGAATCTTACCTTTGTTCTCCCCTTCCTGTGCTATAAAAAAATCGTGATAAGAAGATTCTCCATGATTAAACCGGGAGGCCATGAAAATATTCAATCCGCGGTATTTACTGTAAACAATTACCGGAAGAGGTATAGCCACAGGCACTTCTTCTCCGTTTTTCTTTTTAATGGTAAAGATATGCCAGCTATAAGCATCTTTAATATGTTCAAAAATGAATTCTCCCGGATCAAATTTCTCACTGGAAACTGATTTTTCAGCCTTTTTGTTTTCATCAGATGATTGCTCCTGAGAATAAGCTCCTGTTATACAGGCAAAGATCATCACAATAAATAATATTCCTGCTTTTCCCTTCATAAATTTCTCTGCTGGATGAGCTTAAAATGACCCGTAAAGATAGAAAACAATTTATAAAGTATTTTTATAAACCTCTTTCTTTTTCAAAATTTTTAAAAGGGATTCTACCTCCAGAAAAGTGTATGAAAAATAAACAATCAGGAAAACGGAAACAAAGGGAATGGCATTTTCCGGATTTATTAACAGATAAATTATTATGACCAGCAGGTAAAAAATAAGTTTAAGCCCTGTTGATCCAATAAAGAAATAGTTAAACCGGTTATTTTTCTCCCTGCCCAGTTTAGCCAGCCGGTTAAAAATAAAAGTGGTAAGTAAATAGACAAGAATGAGCGGAATAAATAAAGAAAAAGAAAAAAAATGAGACAAAGGAGTAAACAGGAACAGAATGCCTCCTGCTACAATAAAGAAAAGGAAAAGGAGTGATTCCCGTATGAGAAATTTTTTGGTGGCTTCATGCATTTGTCCTTGCCCTTTATTTAAATCTTATAAAGTCTTTAATTGCCAGATATATTGCAAGTATAACGGAAATAATCGTAAGCAGTAAAGTAAAAACGGGGAAATTAAGATTGAGCCATTTATCGAGTTCAATTCCACCAAACACACCAATCAGCATAGTGGCTATCATTTGAAAAGCCAGAGAAGAGTATTTGGCATAACTAGCCAGGGAATTACTTCCCTTTTTGTTCAGTATCTTTTTCCGTTTTTTCTTCAAAACCAAACGAGCTTGATTTACCATTCATAGTACAATTACCTGTAAATTTGGCCCCTGGTTCAATGGCGAGTTTGTTGGCGATTATGTCTCCGTTAATTTTGGATGCTGCTTTGAGTGAAAGCAGCTCGGTAACCACAATTTTACCTTCGATTTCGCCGGAAACATCGGAATTTTTACAGTTAATTTCTCCTTTTGCCTTTCCCGTTTCACCAATCACAACTTTACCCTTGGTCACCAGGTTACCATTAAGGGTTCCGTCGATTCTAATATCGCCGTTAGAATTAACATCACCGGTAATAACAGTACCCACACCAACGAGGTTGATACTGTTGGAATCTGTTTCATTTGCAAGTTTGGCCATTATTCTAAATTTTTAATAACAGATTTAATTATTTCAAAGGTATAAAAATAAGCAATACAATACCCATTCATTAATGCATTACCTTCAGTTAAAAGCAAATCCTGACTTCGCTGGTTCTTATTTAGCGAAGACATTTATCAAACGTAAACGATACTTGTATTCGTACGTTTAGGAGTCAAAAATTATACTTTAATCCCGTCGTAGGCCCATTTAAGATAAATGGCTCCCCATGTAAAGCCTCCGCCAAATGCGCTAAGGATAATGTTATCCCCTTTATGCAGCTGATTTTCCCATTCCCACAGACACAAAGGAATGGTTGCCGCAGTAGTATTTCCGTAACGCTGAATATTGATCATTACTTTTTCTTTGGGCAAATTCATACGCCGGGCAGTAGCCTCAATAATTCTCATATTAGCCTGGTGGGGAACCAGCCAGTCGAGATCATCAGCGGTAAGATTATTTTTTTTCATAATCTCAGCTGAAATGTCGGCCATATTAGAAACAGCAAACTTAAAAACTGTTTGCCCTTCCTGATAAACATAATGCTCGCGATTATCAACCGTTTCATGAGAGGGGGGCTTCAGACTGCCTCCTGCTTTCATATGCAGATATTTATAACCCTGTCCGTCAACATGAAGCAGATGGTCCATTATCCCCACTTCTTCTTCGGTTGGCTCAAGGAGTATTGCGGCTCCGGCATCCCCAAACAGAGGACACGTGGTTCTGTCGGTATAATCAGTGATTGCAGACATTTTATCAGCTCCCACGACAATTACTTTTTTGTAGGCTCCAGACTCAATATATTTTGCTGCTGTTTCGAGTGCAAAAATAAACCCGGAACAGGCTGCATTCAAATCAAAACTGAAAGCATTTTTAATCCCTGTTTTATGAGAAATAATGTTCGCTGTAGCAGGAAACATCATGTCTGGAGTAACTGTTGCACAAATGAGAAGATCAATATCGTCAGCATTAATATTTTTCTTATCAAAAAGGTTTTTTACAGCCCTTGCACCAAGGTCTGAGGTAGCTTTTCCTTTTTCCTTCAGAATTCTTCTTTCCTTGATCCCTATACGCTGCATTATCCATTCATCAGAGGTATCGACCATTTTGCTAAGTTTCTCATTGGTGAGAATATAATCAGGAACATATCCCCCCACCCCTGTGATGGCAGCTTTGATTTTTGTCATTTAAACGCTTCTTTGATTTTATCAATTAACCTGGCTTCTATAACATCATATGTGTGCCGTACCATATTTTTAACAGCGATATCATTGGAAATTCCGTGGCCTATTATCACTACATCATTGATCCCCAAAATAGGTGTACCACCGTAATTTTCGAAGTTGAATTTTTCAAAAAATTCATCAGCCATTTTTCTTTTCTTTACCAGCATATAAAATGCTTCGGCTTCTTTCAGCATCACATTGCCCACAAATCCATCACAGACAATGACATTTACTTTCTCATCGTTAAAAAAGTCATGCCCTTCAATATTTCCAACAAAATTGAAGTCGCGCGTACCCTTCATTGCCTGATAGGTAGCCTTGGTAAGCAGATTGCCTTTTTCTTCTTCCTCGCCAATATTCAAAAGACCAACTTTTGGATTTTCGATTTTGTAGACGTATTCAGCATATTTTGATCCCAATATTGCATACTGATATAATACATCCGGTTTGCAATCGGGATTAATGCCAACATCAAGTAAAATAATTGGTTTTTCATTACCGGTGGGTACTGCTGCTGTGATACTGGGCCGTATTATGCCAGGTATCGATTTAACAGTGTACATGGCGCCTACTAACATGGCACCCGTACTACCGGCACTGGCAAATCCGTCGATCTCCTTTTTCATGAGCATATTATAGCCCACAACGATACTGGAATCAGGTTTTTGTGAAAACGCCTTTGCAGGATGTTCTCCCATACCAATTGCTTCGCTGGTATGTACGATTTCGAAAAGAGATGGATCAAACCCGGACTTTTCACAAATCGAATAAATTTGATTTTTATCTCCGATCAGTACCAGTTCTGCCTTTTCTCTTAGTTCATTATGGGCGAGAATAGCACCTTTAACAGCTGCTTCAGGCGCATAATCACCCCCCATAACATCAATTCCTATTCTAAACATGTATTAAAATTGGTTCAAAGAAAACTAGTGTTCTTCTTAATTAAACTGCAATTATGCAGAAACTTCTTTCTCGATCGCCAGTTTTCCTTTATAGTGTCCGCATTCGGGACATACACGGTGATACAATACTGTTGCACCACAATTCTGGCAAGACATTACGGTAGGAAGAGCTGCTTTGTCATGAGTCCTTCTCTTATTTCTCCGCTGTTTCGATTGTTTTCGTTTTGGATGTGCCATTTTAAAAAATTTATTAAACGTTATTTTAATTAAACTTAATATTTTTTAACCGGTCCCACCTGGGGTCCGTTTCTTTATTTTCCGCTTCACGGGTAACAATATGCTGTTCAAGCTTATTAATCATTTCAAGGTTACATCCATCCTCATCATTGAGTTTTCCCGGATGTACTTTTCTGTAAGGTAAGCTCAGGCAGATACTCTCATATAAATAGTGTCCCAGATTTAATTCAGATTCATTTGTAGAGAGAACGATTATTTCGTCATCCTGTTCATTTTCCATCACATCACTGAATTTTACAAACAATTTTCCGTTAAATTCGGTTTGCAGTGAAAAATCCTCAAGACATCTGTCACAGGTAACCATTACTTTACCTTTGATTGATACGGTAAGTTCCATGTGGCCCGTCCGTTTCACAAGTGTAATGCCGGCAACCAGGTCTCCTTCCTGTATATCTGAATAGTTATAATAACCAAAGAACGTACTATCTATATTGAATTCAAACGTATGACTACCTTCACTTAATCCTTTGAACTGTATAATATATTTGCTTTTTTCTTTCACAGTATCAAAAAATTTTTCGTGCAAAAATAAAAATTAATATTTTAATAAAAAAAGAAAATTACAGCATTCCATTGGAATTGATTTCCAGAGAAATGCAATATTTGAATTATTTTACTATGGAAAAAGAGGATTATAAGGAGAAATAGCTATACCTTTGCATCCCAATTTTGTGAACCATGAAGAACATAAGAAATATAGCAATCATAGCGCATGTTGACCACGGTAAAACGACGCTTGTAGATAAAATCCTTTATCAGTCCAAATTGTTTAAAGAACATGAGCAGCCGGGAGAGCTGATCATGGACAGTAATGAACTGGAAAGGGAAAGAGGTATTACCATCCTCTCCAAGAATGTAGCCGTTGTTTACAAAGATACTAAAATAAATATTATTGATACACCCGGACACTCCGATTTTGGTGGTGAGGTGGAAAGAGTGCTGAATATGGCAGATGGCGTACTTTTGCTGGTAGATGCCTTTGAAGGAACCATGCCACAAACGCGTTTTGTGCTTCAGAAAGCACTGGAACTAGGATTAAAACCCATTGTGGTTATCAATAAAGTGGATAAGCCCAATTGCCGGCCTGAAGAAGTGCAGGAGGAAGTTTTTGAGCTCATGTTTAATCTGGAAGCGTCCGAAGAGCAGCTAAATTTTCCTACAATCTACGGATCAGCCAAAAACGGTTGGATGTCTGCTGACCTGCAAAACCCTGGAATAGATATAACTCCGCTGCTCGATTGCATTGTAGAAAATATTCCTGCGCCGGATTATCTGGAAGGAACTCCTCAGATGCTAATCACTTCCCTTGATTATTCCTCTTATGTCGGCAGAATAGCGATCGGTCGTGTTCACCGTGGTAAACTGAGAGAAAACATGCAGGTTACCCTGATGAAAAATGACGGAACAATTAAACGCAACCGGATAAAAGAGCTAATGGTATTTGAAGGGCTGGCTAAAAAGAAAGTATCAGAAGTTTGGTCTGGTGAAATATGCGCATTGGTAGGATTGGAGAATTTTGACATAGGTGATACTGTAGCCGATTTTGAAAATCCCGAAGCCCTTGAAAGCATAAAAATTGATGAACCAACAATGAGTATGGTATTTACCATTAACAATTCTCCTTTCTTCGGAAAAGAAGGTAAATACGTTACTTCCCGCCATTTAAAGGAACGACTGGATAAAGAGCTCGAGAAAAACCTGGCACTTCGTGTCAAACCTACTGATAGTTTCGAAGCCTTTACTGTATTTGGCCGGGGGGTTCTTCACCTCTCAATTTTAATTGAAACAATGCGCCGGGAAGGTTATGAACTGCAGGTTGGTCAACCTCAGGTTATTATAAAAAATATTGGTGGTGAACCCTGTGAACCAATTGAAATATTGTCTATAGATATTCCGGAAGAATATTCCGGTAAAACAATTGATCTGATTACCCAGCGCAAAGGGGTAATGACAAATATGGAACGTAAAGGAGACCGCCTTCACCTGGAGTTTGACATTCCCAGCCGTGGAATTATCGGATTGCGTAATAATATTTTGACCGCCACAGCCGGAGAAGCAGTGTTGACTCACCGTTTTAAAGCATTTGAACCACATAAAGGCGAAATCGAAAAAAGACAAAACGGTTCTCTCATAGCCATGGAAACAGGTAACGTTTATGCCTATGCACTTGATAAACTACAGGACCGTGGTAAATATTTTATTGAGCCCGGAGAGCAGGTATATGCCGGGCAGGTCATTGGAGAAAATTCAAGAGCCGGGGATATGGTTATTAATGTTTGTAAATCGAAAAAACTTACCAACATGAGAGCATCGGGAGCCGATGATAAGGCAAAACTAACTCCTCCGGTAAAATTCAGTTTGGAAGAAGCCCTTGAATACATTCAGGAAGACGAATTTGTAGAATTAACACCAAAATCATTGAGGCTCAGAAAAATATTACTGGATGAAAATGCGCGGAAAAGAAGGAAAAACGCGATGAGTAATTGAATTTTCTCTTTCGATTTTAAAGTATAACATAAAAAAGCCGGATTTTATA
Organism: uncultured Bacteroidales bacterium; assembly: GCA_963783315.1. Lineage (GTDB taxonomy): Bacteria > Bacteroidota > Bacteroidia > Bacteroidales > DASQZP01 > DASQZP01. The sequence continues at coordinate 775,481 of CAWAMZ010000026.1, read as the reverse complement.
AAATCCGGCTTTTTTATGCATTATAATAGAAAGCAATAATAGTTATACCTGCAAAATTTCCTCTACGGTTTCAATTAACGTATCAATGAAATAGGCATCTTTTGCTATGTATTTATATGCACCATATTTCTTAAATTCTTCTACCAATGTTGTATCGTCTTCGCTGGTAAGCATCACGACAGGTATTGAATCGTTAATTTCCTTGATCTTTTTTAGTGTATCAAGACCAGATAGCTTTGCTCCTTTTTGCTTTTTAAAAATGTAATCAAGAATAATAAGTTCAGGTTTTAAATGTAAATTTTCAATACACTCCTCACCGCTGTAAAATGTTTTAACCTCATAATCCGCTCTGCTTCTGAATGTATACTCCATCAGATTTATGATCATTTTATCATCATCAACAAAAAATACAATTCTGTCACTCATCTATTTAGTTTTTATCGGGTGTTTAGGTTCACTCATATAACGTATGTAATTAATTCTTGTTTCAAATATAATGAAAAAGTTTGATAATATTTTTTATCTGAACGAACATTCATACAAGTGAAATCTAAAATTAATATTTTCCGCTTACAAATTGTAAAACTCTTATAAAATTATAACAAGAATCAAAGGCCGAAAACTATCAGCATTATTGAGTAATCGGACAAAACTTATGTTATATAATACCGGATAGTCCGCTTCATGAGTATTTTGCATCTATTTTCACCGTTTAAGTAACGTTTTGTACAACATCTTCCGAAGGAAATAATAAAAGGTATTTCCCTTGTAATTAAGGATTTATTTTGTTATATTTATAACACTAAACCGGCATTGAGAAACCATAAAACTGACTACTCATGAAAACAAAATGCATATTAGAAAACGCCGGATATATCCTTAAAAAGGAAAGACTTTCGGCCATTACATCCAATATTCTGCCAAACACGCTGGTATTGGAAAATGCAGCCCCTTATCCAGGTTATCACGGAAAAAACCTGCCGAGTGAATCCATCCCGCGTTCCATTTTTCTGGTTCTGAAAGAAACGAGTTCAACAGAGGAAATAGCGCGCATTTCTAAAAAGATTTCGACTTACAAAGAACATACCTGTACTTCAAACTATGCAGAAATCAGTATTTATAATGATCTGTATCCCTGTATCAGAATAAAAGGCCTGAGTTGCTTTGAGAAAATACCCGAAATACAAACCTGTTTTCAGGACGAAGGTCTTAAATATAAAAAGGCAAAACCCATAAACGAAGAAGGATTGATAAAAGTACACAAGGTTTTTAGAATCAGCATTGAAGAAGATGGTTTGTATCGAGATGAATTTGAAAAAGAAAAATGTTATTTCACCCTTCAGCACGCATTAAAATGGGAAGAGTTTGAAACAATTACCAGAATGGTAAAAAATAACTTGCTGGATCGCAATTTCGATGTAGCGCTGGGATGTATGATGCGTTTTAAAGAAATTGAAGACATCGTCAGGGTATATGATAAAAAAAAGAGTCCTGAAAGAATAAAAATGATCCATGAACAGTATAACCATGAAATTCACAGGTTTATGTCAGCAAAAATAAATGAAGTAAAAGTGTTCTAAATATCTTCAATACAAATGAATCAATTAATTATCATTCTTAAAAATGGTAAAACCAGACAAAAGTGAGCAATTCAGCGTTACGGAAATTCTGTATATCGGTGAATAATTGATTCCTTTTAATACCTGCCTCCAATTTCAAAAACTTCACATCATTTCAAGATATTTATTTTCTGATTATATCAGGTAAAACTTTTTTACCCGGATCGTTAAATTTTCTTAATTTTCTATGATCTGGGGATTTTTTATATATTTTTACAAAAAAGGACAATTATATCCTGATAAGTATTGAAAGAGTTTAAAACAAAACAGTCATCTCCAACGTTAACGTTTGGTAATAATTCTTCACAATATAAACAGGTGGAGATATTAATTTGAATGAGATTTCGATCCTGATACATCAGAAAAGAATAAATAAAAAGCAACTCATTCATCCTGAGAACAGAATAATTAATTAACAGAAATACAGATGAAGATTTTCAAGAAGAAAAAGAAATTTTTTGCCATCGGAGCACTTGTACTTGTATTATCGGCAGTTACACTGGTAAGTTTTACTGATCGTGATTTTCAGATTGTCAAAAGTCTGGACATATATTATACCCTTTTCCGGGAATTAAATATGTACTACGTAGACAAGACTGATCCTGAAAAACTTGTAAAAACCAGTATTGACGGGATGTTAAGCTCACTTGATCCGTATACCACCTATATTCCGGAATCAGAGATGGACAATTTCAAGTTTATGACAACCGGACAATATGGGGGCATCGGGGCTTTAATCCGCAAAAGTGGTGATTATACGGTAATTTCAGAACCTTATGAGTCGTTTCCGGCACAAAAAGCAGGCTTGCGGGCAGGTGATATAGTACTGAAGATTGACAACGTTTCAACTGAAGGAAAATCGCTTGAACAAGTGAGCGATTTACTGAAGGGAACGCCGAATACTGAGCTGGAACTGGTTATTAAACGACCATACGCAGATCAAAAAGAAAAGAAATTCACCATCACCAGGGAAAAAATTACCATTAACAATGTTCCGTATTACGGTTTGGTTGGGGATAGTATTGGCTATATCCGCTTGTCGAACTTTACTTCGGATGCCGGCAGAGATGTAAAAAGTGCATTGCTGGACCTTGAACAAAATATGGGCGCTAAATCCGTAATACTCGATTTGCGGGGAAATCCAGGCGGCTTACTGATGGAAGCAGTGAATGTGGCAAATGTTTTTGTTCCGGAAGGACAGGAAATAGTAAGTACAAAAGGGAAAGTAAAGCAATGGGATGGTGTTTATTCAACAACCAACTCCCCGGTTGATACCAAAATACCCCTGGTGCTGCTTGTAAATCGCGGATCAGCATCCGCATCAGAAATTGTTGCTGGATCCATGCAGGATCTTGACAGGGGAGTGATTATCGGAGAACGTACATTTGGAAAAGGACTGGTACAAACAACCCGCCCGCTTAGTTACAATGCGCAACTGAAAGTAACCACGGCCAAATATTATATCCCCAGCGGCCGTTGTATCCAGGCGCTGGATTATACTCACCGGAACCCGGATGGCAGTGTGGGCCATATACCCGACTCCCTGATTACAGCTTTTAAGACAAAAAACGGCCGTACAGTATATGATGGCGGTGGAATTAAGCCTGATATACATGTTAATCCTGATCAGCTCAGTAATATAGCCGTTAGTCTGTACGCAAAGAATTTCATGTTTAATTATGCCACCCTGTTTCACAGTCAGCACGATACGATTGCTCCACCCGAACAGTTTAAGCTTTCTGATTCACAATACAGAGACTTCATAAGCTTTCTTCAGGGTAAAAATTTTGATTATCAGACAAGCAGTGAAGCTGACTTGCAGGATCTTATACAAACTGCCAAAGAAGAGCAATATTATCAACTGGCCCAACCCGAATTTGATTCACTGAAGGTTAAGCTTGCACATGATAAGAACAAAGATTTACGAACCTTTGAGCCTGAGATAAAGGAATTACTGGATGAGGAAATTGTCAGCCGTTATTACTATCAGAAAGGTAAAATAAAATGTTCTCTTAGGGATGATCCACAGCTTGACCAGGCAGTGGCTGTTCTGAATGAACCTGAGAAATACAGGGCTATTCTTCAACCGGGTTACAATGTTAATGATACGGTGGAAGCGGAATAAAAATAGTGCAACAAGAAACAAAAAAAGGAGAAATTGATAGTTTCTCCTTTTTTTGTTTTAAAAAGTAACGGAAATTAAATCTCGAATTGTCATACGCTTTCTATAATTATTTTATTCTTTTGTCTTACATCTTCAAAAGTTACTTTTCTTATCAAACAATGTAAAAAAAGATGTCTGCCCGTTGTGAAAATGTGAAAGCTTCTGAATTCTTATGTTTCCTGAAAAGAAATTATTAAATTATCCTCCGGCAAAGGGTGGCACAAGTGAAATAACAGCGTCTTCATTTATTTCATCAGAATCAGCCAGCTCGGTATTGTTGACAAATATTGCAAACCTGAAACCGGCTATTTCCGGCAATTTATCGTTAAGCAGTAAACGCAGGTCCTGTGGTGACCTGGTGTGTTCTAATTCTATTTCTGATTTTCTGAGTGTGTCGGCCAGAATACCGAATAGCTTTATTTTGTTTTTCATGACAGTTATTTTTTCCGGAGCGGTTCTTCCCACTCCAACCGGTTCTTTAAAACAAAATTTACAGGATAAATGTTCACAATAACAGTGATGGACAGGTTAGTGTGCCTCCATCCAGTTGGCGCCCTCGCCGGCCTCCACAATTAAAGGAACGCTGAGGGGGTAAGCGCCTTCCATTTCTTTTCTCACCAGGTCATTAACCAGGCTCCCTTTCTTCCTTGTGAACCTCAAATATCAACTCATCATGTACCTGCAGGATCATGCTTGATTTTAATTTCTTTTCCCTCAAAAAATCACTGATACGGATCATGGCAATTTTGATAATATCTGCCGCAGTGCCCTGAATGGGAGCATTAATGGCATTTCGCTCAGCCACACCCCTGACCACACTGTTGCGTGAGTTAATATCGGGTAAAAATCGCTTTCTGCCAAGTAAAGTAGTAACATATCCCTGTTCTTTGGCTTTTAAGATGGCGTTGTTCATATATTTCCTGACTCCCGGGAAATTTTTAAAATACCCCTCGATTAATTCATTGGCTTCGTTTCGCGGGATATTGAGACGCTGGGACAAGCCATAAGCAGAAATTCCATAGATAATGCCAAAATTAGCTGTTTTTGCTTTGCTTCTCATCTCTCTGGTTACCTCCTCATTGCTGATTCCGTAAATTTTGGCAGCAGTGGAAGTATGAATATCTTCATTATTCTGAAAAGCCTGAATCATATGCTCATCTTCACTCATATGGGCCATCAGCCTTAATTCAATCTGACTGTAATCGGCCGCCAGCAAAGAGAATTCAGGGCCGGAAGGAATAAAAGATTTACGTATCTCACGGCCACGCTCCTCACGTATCGGGATATTTTGCAAATTGGGATTGTTGGAACTTAACCGCCCTGTAGCAGCAATGGTTTGGTTAAAAGAAGTATGTAATTTTCCTGTTACCGGATTCAATAACTTTGGCAATGCTTCGACATAAGTTGATAATAGTTTTTTGAGAGAACGATAATCCAGGATTTTATCAATTATCGGGTGTTTGTCCCTGATCCGGATAAGTACTTCTTCACCGGTAGAATATTGCTTTGTCTTAGTTTTAGGAGCATTTTCAATTATGCGAAGTTTTTCAAAAAGTATCTGTCCCAATTGCTGTGGACTGCCAATATTGAAAGTTTCGCCGGCCAGCTCCAGAATTTCTTTTTCAACCGTAGTAAGTTCCGAATTCAGAGCCTCAGCATATTCAGCCAGGTTTTCCTTATCCAGAGAAACACCGGCCCCTTCCATTTCAGAAAGCACCCTGATGAGAGGCATTTCAATCTCAGAGGCTAGGTGATCAAGTTCATTCTTCTTCAATTCCTCTTCAAGAATAATCTTAAGCAGCCAGGTTACATCAGCATCCTCCCCTGCGTATTCTTTTACTTTTTCAACAGGAATATCCCGCATATTAAGCTGGTTTTTTCCTTTTGGTCCAATCAGTTCCTCAATATGTACTGTCTGGTAATTCAAATATTGTTCGCAAAGATAGTCAAGGTTATGCTTGAGCTCTGGTTGAAGCAGGTAATGGGCAATCATAGTATCAAAAAGTCGTCCCTCTACTGTAATCTCATATCCCATCAGCATTTCCATGTCAAACTTAAGATTTTGTCCAACCTTGGCGATTTCGCGATCTGAGAATACCCCGGAAAATTCATTTAGTATACTTTTGGCCTCATCAAAGTCTCCCGGCAAAGGAATGTACCAGGCCTCATGAGCCTTATAACTGATGGCCAGACCAATAATTTGCGAAGTAAAGATAGTTAAACCGGTAGTTTCAGTATCAAAACAAAACTCTTTGATTTTCTGTATATCTTCAATAATTTGTTTTCGCTTTTCGGGAGTATCTGCCAGCCGGTAAGCATGCTTTGTATTGTGTATGTTTTGCAAGTCTTTACGTACGGTCTGGTCTATAGTTGCTTCATTATCTGCCCATAAAGAACCCTGAACTGAATTAACGGTTTCGCTGTTGTTAGGTTCAGCAGGAAATAATTTTTTTAGGAAAGATTTAAATTCAAGTTCGATAAAGAGTGTTTTTAACTTCTCTTTATCAACCTCTTCAATGGTTAATTTGTCTGGATCAAAATCAACCGGCGCATCCAGCCGGATGGTAACAAGCTGTTTCGATAATTTCAACTGATCAATGTTGTTAACCACATTTTCCTTTTGTTTTCCTTTAAGTTGATCTGTCTGTGCAATAATATTTTCCACACTGCCAAACTGCGTAATAAGTTTTCCGGCGGTTTTTTCTCCAATGCCGGGCACCCCGGGAATGTTATCAGAAGTATCTCCCCATAAGGCAAGGATATCAATCACCTGTTTGGGATCTTCTATCCCGTATTTGGCTTTTATTTCATCCACCCCAAGTATTTCGGCCTCGTTTCCTGATCGCTTGGGACGGTACATAAAAACGTGCTTATTGACCAGTTGTCCGTAATCTTTGTCAGGTGTCATCATATACACCTCGTATCCCTGCTCGCTGGCTTTACGGGATAAGGTGCCGATCACATCGTCGGCTTCAAAGCCGTTCACTTCGATGACAGGAATGCGGTAAGCCTCAATAATATTTTTAATATAGGGAACCGCCTTTTTGATGTCTTCCGGTGTCTCTTCGCGGTTGGCCTTATAGGGTTCATACATTTCGTGTCTGAAGGTGGGAGAAGGCGGATCAAAAACTACTGCAATGTGCGTAGGCTGTTGATTACGCAACACTTCATCAAGTGTGTTGACAAACCCGAAAATTGCTGAAGTGTTTAACCCTTTTGAATTAAACATCTGGTTACGGATAAATGCATAATAGGATCTGTATATCAACGCATAAGCATCTAATAAAAAAAGGCGGTTGTCGTTTTTCATGGTTTGTGTTTGTTTTAATCCTTCAGATAATAAGAGTTACTGGTCAAAGATAAAGTAGAATGAAGCAGAAAAAGAATAAATTTATAATTAATGACTATCGGATTGTATTCCTAATTTAATTTTAAATCAAAAATCATTATGAAATCTAACCCCGACGTACTGCCCCTTGATCCCCTAAAGGGGTGCTTACACGCAGGTCTTATTAAATCCAAATTCGTTTTTAATTTGCGCGTGGGATCCCCTTCAGGGTAACTGAGCAAAGCGATCTCACGACCAGCATGTGCCTGTGCTTGTGTGAGGGAGTAACTGAGCGAAGCGATCTCACGACCAGCATGAGCCTGAGCAAGTGTGAGGGAGTAACTGAGCGAAGCGATCTCACGACCAGCATGTGCCTGTGCTTGTGTGAGGGAGTAAACAGGGGCCGAGCGATGAAAATAATGTTTTAGGAACATAATACGATACTCATATTATAATTTATTGTCTTCTGCGAACCATTCAGCATACGAGGTAGCGGTTTCATATAACCTGATGCTATGCAGGGTGACGTGTTCGGGCAGCTGTTTCTTTATTTTATTTGCCATGTCCACCACCAGGTTTTCGCAGGTAGGCTGAAAATCGAAAACAAAATACTTTTCAAACATCTGATCGATATTATTGAGCATATGATGGGGAGCCTCTTTATGGATGACAAGGGCATGATCGAGCGGGTTGACAATTTCGCGGTTTACTATTTTTTTCAATTCTCCAAAGTCAATCAGCATGCCTTGCTTCGGATGCCCGGGAGGTTTCAGAGCAACTCCTTTAACCGTAACAAATAACCTGTACGAATGGCCATGTATGTTTTTGCAAGGCCCGTCATAATTCCACAATGCATGGGCCATTTCAAATGAAAACTCTTTAGTAACTCTGATAACCGTATCCATTTCGCAAATTTTGACGAAAGGTACTAACTTTTTTAAAGAATTGGTCAGATTAAAGGGAGGGACGAAAAGGAATATAATAACTCTGAATTAGCCTGTTATTTACATTTATAGATGCAAATATCTTTAATGCAGTATTAAAAAATAAATATAATGGTTTGCTATACTGAAAAAATCATTTACATTAATTTATAGCACACTTGCTCACGCACTCAACAATATTACTCAGGTTTTCGTGCTTTAGAAAATAATAGGTGTTTTTACCTTCACGACGAGATGCCAATACTCCTTTATCTTTCAGTATTCCCAAATGATGTGAAGTAGTGGATTGCTCAATTTCAAGCAACTCATGAATTTCGGTAACTGTAAGCTTTTTTCCATCCTCCAGAAAATTCAGGATAGCAATTCTCATTGGATGGGCAATTGCTTTTAACATGTTTGCTGCAGCTTCAAGTTGCTCTGGTTTAAGACTACTGAATTTTGCCATATCAATAACATTATAATTGTTCATTTTAGGTTCTCCTCTGTTTAATTTTTCACAATTCAAATTAGCATACTAATTATCAATAACTTAAACATATAAATAATCAACTATTTTTATGTTTACCAACCTTTTGTAAACATGTTACTTACAAAGTTAATTATAATTGTTATAAAAATAACAATTTTATATGCATTTCCTATACTTAAGATATTATTTTTTACAATATCTCTTGAAATAGAGACTCTACGCACAACTATTTACTCATGCAAATATATAAATATATAGCATATTTTCACAATTAGATTTAATATATTTATACGTCGGGTGCTTGTTCTCCCCTATTCTTGTTTCCTGTTTGCGAAAATATTGGATGCACTAAGGCGGATGCCAATGGCTCTTGTGTTTTTTTCCAGGTGGAGATCCTTTTCATCAAAGTGCTTCAGTTAAATATCCATTTACCTGGATTAAGATAATAATTACCATCTTGCACTGAATATTCTTCACTGATTGTCCAATAACAATGAAGGCGGCCAACTGTGTACTAAGAATCCCAGAAATTTAATCGTATTGAGCTACTTGTATCTGTTGATGACATTCTAAATGTCTTCTTTCTCAGCGCCAATGATTAAATATTCAGTTGTATCACATGTTATGTATGTTTTACTCATTTGTTTAATTGTGTTCTATATTTTTAGAAAATTCATTTATATAAATAACCATGTAAAAATTTATGACCAATTAGATTTGTTAATTTTCTGATAGTCATAATTAAATATCCAACTAATTATCCATAAAGAGGCTAAAATTATTCCTGTATTGTAACTAATTAAATTGTTACCTTTGTGCTTGAAAAATTTGCAGCTTATGTCAACCATCGATACAATTAAAGCTCCGATAATAAATGAAATGAATCAATTTGAGGTTGAGTTCAAAGCCTCAATGAAAAGTAATATAAGGCTGTTGACCATCGTCACTAATTTCCTTTTAAGGCGCAAAGGCAAACAAATGCGTCCAATGCTGGTTTTTCTGTCTGCCCGGATGCTTGGTGAAATTAACCAATCTACATATACTGCAGCCTCACTGATTGAACTGTTACATACCGCCACCCTGGTGCACGATGATGTGGTGGATGAATCCTTTGAACGGAGGGGCTTCTTTAGCATTAATGCACTGTGGAAATCAAAAGTCGCTGTTTTACTGGGTGATTACCTGCTTGCACAGGGTTTACTGCTTTCAGTGGATAACGATGCTTTTGATTTGTTACGCATCGTATCGGAAGCAGTTAAAGAAATGAGTGAAGGAGAATTACTTCAGATACAGAAATCCAGGCGTTTAAATATTACAAATGACCAGTATTTTGAAATTATCCGCAAGAAAACCGCTACTTTAATAGCTGCCTGTACAGCCTGTGGAGCTAAATCGGTGGATGCCAGTGAAGAAGACCTGCAAAAAATGAGAGAATTCGGTGAATGCCTGGGGATTGCCTTTCAAATAAAAGATGATCTTTTTGATTATCAATACGATGCAAAAACCGGTAAACCATCCGGTAATGATATTAAAGAGAAAAAATTCACACTTCCCCTCATTTATGCCCTGGCCAATACAAACACCCTACAACGAAGAAAAATCATCAGCACCATACGTTTGCATCATAAAAACAAAAAGAAGGTTGAAGAGGTTATTGAATTCGTTAAATCATCGGGCGGAATTGATTTTGCCACGGAAAAAATGAATGAGTACAAGCAAAAAGCCCTGGATATACTTGCCACCTTCCCTGAAAATGATGCCCGTAACTCACTGCAGAATCTTGTAGACTATACCACCAAACGGAAAAAATAGTTAGTTAATTTCTTCCCCCTGGATTTATACATGGCATTCCCATTGAACAATTCGGTCTGGGCCTTGTAGAGGCCCTATAATTGTAGTAAACGCATATACTATATACCACAAGGACCTTGTAGAGGTCCAACAATAAAGGTGCATTATGCAACCTCTACAAGGTTGCTGTGGGTGGTGGGGATCTGACTGTTACTACAATTATGCCACGGCTGCAAGGTGGTATTAAGTAAGTTTCATCTTTCTTCACCACATTTTTGCACCGCAAAAATCCATTAGCTTAGATTTGCGCAGCAAATAATTAGCGTATATTAGCGGACAACAAAAACATGAATCCTGCAAAGCAGGATGAATATGAAACGCACCCTGCGCACCAGGTATTCGTATTCATTTGTGAATTCGTGGCTAAAAAAAACAAAGGCCCGCAGGGCCTAAAAATAACTCCACCACGTCCCGAAGGCCTTCGGGGTACACAGATGACACGAATGATAAAGATGTATAATCGGATGTGTGTCTAAATATAAGGTGATAATTTATTGAATTATTGAAGCGTTGAGTGGTTTAGTCGTAACCCGGCTTCTCAAAATCTGCCATCCGCTTTCAATGAAACACAACCTGCGCAGCAGGTCCCTTTGCTTACTTAGCGGTAAACTTTGCGGAACTTTGCGTGAAACATAAAACCTGCGCAGCAGGTATCCGTGAAATTAGTGTAATCCGATAGCTCCCGATAACTATACGGGACGGATCGTGGTGAAAAAGAAAAGGTCCGCAGGGCCTTAAAAAAGTGATCACAGCACTTCACAGAGTAATAATTACAGTTCTGCGAGAATAGTAATTTTTAGTGTAATAATATAATCTACTCTTAATTTGAACGATTCGCAATTTTCTTAAAGTAATTAATTAATTTACCTGCTTTATCTGCACCCACTATTTCTTTAATTTCTTCAAAAGAGGCCTTTTCGAGGTTGCTCACTGAATGAAACTTTTTCAGTAATTTTTCAGCCGTCTTTTCTCCGATACCGTCAATATTATGAAGTTGCGAATTTACCATGGATTTACTTCTCTTGTTTCGATGATGCGTAATGCCGAACCGGTGCGCTTCATCGCGTAGCTGCTGGATAATTTTAAGGGTCTCACTGTTCTTATCCAGGTACAATGGAACCGGATCGCCGGGATAATAAATCTCCTCGAGACGTTTGGCGATGCCAATAATGGCAATTTTACCTCTTAATCCCAGTTGGTCCAGACTTTCCAGCGCAGCACCCAACTGTCCCTTGCCCCCGTCAATGACAATAAGCTGCGGAAGGTCCTTTTGCTCTTCCTGCAATCGTTTATACCTGCGATAAATAATCTCCTTCATGGACGCAAAATCATCAGGACCCACCACGGTTTTAATATTGAAATGCCGGTAGTCCCTTTTTGAGGGTACGGCATTTTTAAAAACAACGCAGGCGGCAACAGGATTTGATCCCTGAATATTGGAATTATCAAAACACTCGATATGAACTGGTTTTTCAGGGAGTCGGAGATCCTTCTGCATGGTTTCCAGGATACGTTCAGTTCGTTTGCCGGGAGTACGCAGACTTTGCTGTTTCTTCTTCTCCAGCATATAATATTTGACGTTACGCTGTGAAAGTTCAAGTAATTTAAGCTTGTCTCCCCGCTTTGGTATAGTTATTGAAACATTGTCCTGAACTATATCAGGTTTAAAAGAAAGAATAATTTCCTGTGAATTACTGCCCAGTCTGTTCCGGAGCTCAGTTATTGCAAAGGCAAGCAGTTCCTGTTTATCTTCATTGAGTTTCTTTTTCATCTCAATGGTGTGCGCCTGAATAACTGCCCCATTCACCACTTTTAAAAAATTGACAAACGCGCTTTTTTCATCATCTTCAATGGAAAATACATCGACATTATTAATCGATGGATTTACGATGGATGATTTACTCTGATACCTGTCGAGCAGTTCAAGTTTTTCTTTAATCTTGTTGGCTTCCTCAAATTTATATTGTGCTGCATATTCTTTCATGGTCTGTTTAAGGTGATTCACAACCGACTGAATATTACCCTTCAATATGTTCTTTATTTGAACAATTGATTCATCATATTCTTCCTTTGTTTGCAATCCTTCACAAGGTCCTTTGCAATTGCCCAGGTGGTATTCCAGACACACTTTAAATTTTCCCTCAGTAATATTCTGGTCGGTAAGGGCATATTTACAGGTTCGCAACGGATACAATTCCCGGATAAATTCAAGGATAGTGCGCACCATCCCCATTGAGGTATACGGACCATAATACAACGATCCGTCGTTAATTACATTTCTTGTTGAGAAGACCCGTGGAAAAGGCTCATTTTTAACACATATCCACGGGAACGATTTATCATCTTTAAGGAGGACATTGTACCTGGGCTGGTATTTTTTGATCAGATTATTTTCGAGCAAAAGTGCATCAGATTCAGTCTCTACCACAATATATTTGATATCAACAATCTTTTTTACAAGTACTTTTACTTTGTTATTCTCATGGTTTTGTCTGTTGAAATAGGAAGAAACCCGTTTTTTCAGATTTTTTGCTTTTCCTATATAAATTATTTTCCCTTCTTTATTAAAGTATTGATAAACACCTGGCTTATCAGGCAGCACAGCAAGAATATCTTTTAGGTAACCATTCACTTCTTTCTGTTCCACACTATTATTCGTTTGGTTCGACATACAGAGGGATAAAATTAAAATTGTTTACATCAAACAATCCTTTATCGCCTATTTTAAGCTCCGGTATAACCAACAAGGCCATGAAGGCAAGTGTCATCAGTGGTGATTTAAGCGGGCAACCCATTTTTTTAACCATTTTGTTAACCGCTTCATACCCTTCAGCAACGTTTTTAGCATCAGCAGACGACATGATACCAGCCACATCGAGTGGCAGCACAAGTTGTTCCTCCTGATCGACCGCAACAACAGCACCTTTATTTTTGATCACGAGGTTAATTGCTGCGGCAAGATCCTGGTCGTTGGTTCCTATAGCAATAATATTATGACTGTCGTGTGCGATGCTGGAAGCAAATGCTCCTTTTTTAAGACCGAAACCATAAATAAAACCCACAACCGGTTTTTCTTTCTCCGCATACCTGTTTACTACCGCTATTTTAAGAAAATCCTTTTCGGTACTGCTGATAAGCATTCCTCCTGCTCTTTCCGGTGAAATTACTTTTTGTTCGGTAACAAGTTCACCATCCCTGGCTACAATACATCGTATATTTTTATGTTGATCGGGTATAGTCAAATCACTGATTTCAACAGGATGTGCGTTAAAATTATTTATCGCAGCGGGTATCTGATAAGGTATGGTCTCTTCGTTTTTGTCATATACTTTTTCTCCATTTATCCAGGTATCCATTATATTAAAATCAGACAAATTATCTACCCCAATAAAATCGGCAGGATCTCCTTCTTTGAGTAAACCAACAGGTAGGTTATAATGAGAAACGGGATGCACTGTGATAGCGCGTAAAATATTAAATAAATCAAATTTCTCTGCCAGTAGTCTTTTCACCAGGACATTCATGTGTCCATGCATCAAATCATCCGGATGCAGGTCATCGGAACAAAGCATTACTTCACCGGGATATTCGCTAATAAGTTTTTTCAGGGCATTCAGGTTTTTGGCAGCACTCCCCTCCCTGATTAAAATTTTCATTCCAAGTTTAATTTTTTCAATTGCTTCTTCATAAGTACTGCATTCATGGTCGGTTGAAATACCAGCCTGCGCATAGATTTTCAGTTTTTCACCACTCAAACCAGGCGCATGTCCGTCAATGGGCTTATTTGTATACGAAGCCCATGCTATTTTTTCATGCACCTGTGGATCTCCATGAATAACACCAGGAAAATTCATCATCTCTGACAAATAATAAATATCAGGTCTTTTTAAAAGTGCTCCTGTTGTTTCAGCATCAATCATACTACCTGATGATTCAAATGTTGTAGCAGGAACACAGGATGGGGCTCCGAAGAAAAATTTAAAAGGAACCGTATTGCCATTATTAATCATATAATCGACCCCAGCTGTTCCAAGAATGTTCGCTATTTCATGCGGATCGGAAACCGTAGCCACTGTGCCGTGCTTCACTGCTACACCAGCAAACGTTGAAGGCACCAGCATGGAACTCTCAATATGAATATGGGCATCTATAAACCCCGGCATAATAAAATTTGTATATTTCTCCCGGGTTCTTTCAATTTTTTCAATTTTTCCATTACTAACAGTTATGAGACCTGGGAATATTTCCCTGGTATGTACATCTACAATATTTCCGCTTATTTTATAATCCATATATAATATATTTATGTTGGTTTAGTTAAAACAAAGAAATGAATAACTAATTTAAATAACATATTGCTCCAATAAAAGATTTTTGATACAATTATAGCATTTAGCAACAATTGAAAGATGAAAATGATTTTTTGTTACATCCTCTTTATAATAATCACTAACCAAAACATGAGACAAAGTTACCAATTTTTAAAGCCGTGGTGTACTTATATAACTAAAGAAAAATATGAAAGACAACCCCAAATGTTCCACGTGGAACATTTAATTATAAACCAGAAAAAAATAATCATTGATAATAAATATCATTTTAAAAACTTTTATAATTGAATTACATGCTTTAAAATGGTTGAGCTTTTTAGTTTTATAACGAAGTAATAAACCAGAGAAATTCAAAAAAATGATTAATCAATTTCTTTTAAAAGCTTTCAACACTTATAATGACAAATAATTAACGCTATAATGAAGACCGTACAATACAATCGGAATAAATTTTAGGGCAACTTTAAAAATTATAAATACATAGTAATCCCCAGGTAATCTATATACCCTAAAATGACTTAACACTGGCAAAAAGCAATACTTTACGATAGTATATTTATAAATGTCAAATAATTTTCAAATCTAAACATTCAACCAATCTAAATAAAATAAATATCATCCAACAGTTATTAAAAATTTACTGTTGATGTGTGAGGAAATTGTTAATAACGTTTCAATTAATTAGAAAATGTTCCACGTGGAACATTTTAGTTAAATCATTCATATACTTAAATTTCTTTCTGATATCTGAGAGATATTCCTCAAATACAACAGCTATGACTAATCGATTATTGATAGATTTTTATAATTGAAATTGATGATGCTCACAATATAAATTATATTTTATAGCTTATCAATTACTCTTAGAATTTATTATTTTCTTAGAAATATAAAAAATTAGATGCTGAGTAAAAAAGTATAGAATAAGTGAATCTGCCTGCCGGTTTATATTCCTAATCTAACGTTTTATTCAAAAATAATTAGTGTCCGATTAAAATTTTTTATTAAAACTTGTATTTTAAATTTAATTGGTCTTACAATACATATAGCATTTTATAACCTAACTTCTTTAGGTCCTCAAGTCCAGACGGGCTTTTACTTTTCTCCTTGATGACAAAAGTAAACCAAAGAGCCTTTAACCTTATGACCGAAGGGAATAATCAAGCAACAATAATCACCGGCCTTTACCCCCAAGGCCTGCAAGCTCGCGGTGATTTTATTCACCCGCAAGCGGGATTCATTAGCTCGCAAAGCTTGGTTGACTGGCCTACCCCCCTTTTCCAACAACACTTGTTTAAATATTGAATTACTCTTTTTTACCGGATAATAGTGATATTTTATGTAAATATTTGTATTACCCAAGTGTTTAGTAAAATATGATTCAAAAATATGTGTACAAATTGTTAATAACCGAATAATTTATTGAAAATTGTTCCACGTGGAACATAAACTAACCTAAAAACTGTCTCTATAGTTTGGTTCAACAACAATCTCCAATTCCTTCAATAGACAAATCATTATGGTAAAATATATTTAATATTAATCTTAAACATCCTGGACTGTAGCCATTGCTTTTTCTCCGGATTTATCTTTGTATAGTGTTATACTTTATTACAATAAATATCTACTAAATTATCTGGTACAATATAATAAAACATAAAAATTAATTAATTTTAAATAGGTTAACGGTCAAACTACCGAGCAGCGAGCGCGATTTCATACATAATTAATATACCAGGTACTTATTCTTGAACAATAGAAATTATAAAGGAACCCAGTAAATGCTTTATTTCGTATTTGAATAAAAATTAAAATCTGAGAAAAAAATTTAAAATAATACCAAACTAAAAATAATAAAATAAGCGAGCGCTATTTATAATAAATAAAAAATGCAGGGGTTAAAAACTTGTTAATAACCCCTCCAAAAACAAAAAATGTTCCACGTGGAACATTATCTTCCAAAATGCACCAGCAGCACACTGATATCAGATGGACTCACTCCGCTTATACGGCTGGCCTGACCAATAGTTGTCGGCCTTATGCGTGAAAGTTTTTGTCTGGCTTCAGTACTAATTGATTTTAGTTTATTAAAATCAAAGTCTTCTTTTATTGCAATATGTTCCAATCGTAGCAATTTATCAGCCAGATTTTTTTCACGTTCAATATAACCAGCATATTTCAAATTAATTTCAACACTTTCCAATATTTCATCTTTTCGACCATTGATCTTATCTTCTATTTCAGAAAATCCCTGAATAAAAGGTGCCAATAAATGAATTGATAGTTGCGGTCGTAAAACAAGTTCCTTTGCTTTTACCGATTGTTTCAGTGGAGAAGTATGAAGGCCTTCCAATAATTCGTTAATTTCTTCTGGTCTTATGCTTTGCTTTTCAAGTATTTTCTCTACACTGCGTTTATCACTGATTTTTTCATCAAGCAATTTCATGCGCGATGCATCAGCAAGTCCCATACGAAAAGATCTCTCGGTAAGTCGTTCATCAGCATTATCCTGACGCAATAAAATGCGATATTCTGCCCTGCTCGTAAACATTCGATAGGGTTCATCTACTCCTTTGGTCACCAGATCATCAATCAATACACCAATATATGCTTCATTACGACCTAAAATGAACGGCTCTTGATCGTTCAATTTTAAATGGGCATTAATTCCAGCTACTATTCCCTGGGAGGCAGCTTCTTCATAACCTGTAGTGCCATTAATTTGTCCGGCAAAATACAAATTCGCAATATTCTTTGTCTCCAAGGTATGTTTTAACTGTACAGGAGGGTAATAATCATATTCAATAGCATATCCCGGACGAAACATTTCAACTTTCTCCAATCCCTTAATTTTTCGCAGAGCATTTAATTGAACGTCCCATGGCAGGGATGAAGAAAAACCATTAATATAATATTCAATGGTCCGGTGTCCTTCAGGTTCTAAAAAAAGCTGATGACTGGTCTTTTCATGGAAAGTGACAATTTTATCCTCGATGCTCGGACAATACCTGGGGCCAATTCCTTTTATAATACCTGCATATAAAGGCGAATCCTTAAAGCCTTTTTCCAGTTCTGCATGTACCTCTTCATTGGTAAAGGCAATATAACACTTCTTGGAATTGTCTGGCTTAAAATTGTGAATTTTAAATGAAAATTGTCCACCGTCTGTATCTCCTGGCTGATCCTGTAAATTATCAAAATTAATTGATCTTCCATCCAAACGGGCCGGAGTCCCGGTTTTCATTCTTCCAACGTCAAAACCATGTTCCCTCAATTGTTCGCTAATACCAACAGAAGATGGTTCACTTGCTCTTCCTCCGGATAATTTATTTCTACCAACGTGAATAATACCATTACCAAAAGTGCCACTGGTTAAAATAACAGATTTACTATGAAATTCAATTCCCAATTTAGTTCGCACACCCTTCACCAGGTTCTTGTCAAGTATCAAAGTACTTACCATATCCTGCCAGAAATCAACACCTGGTATCATCTCCAGCTCATTTCGCCATTCAGCACTGAAAAGCATCCTGTCACATTGTGCCCTTGGGCTCCACATAGCGGGTCCTTTGGAACGGTTAAGCATGCGAAACTGAATCATACTTCTGTCCGTTACTATACCTGTATAACCTCCAAGTGCATCAATCTCACGAACAATCTGGCCTTTTGCAATTCCACCAATAGCAGGATTGCAACTCATCTGAGCAATTTTAGCCATGTCCATGGTAATCAGCAGTACTTTAGATCCCATATTTGCAGCTGCAGCAGCAGCTTCACTTCCGGCATGTCCAGCACCCACAACAATAACATCATATTCCTTTAACATCACAGAAACCAGTTAAATTTTCTGCAAAGATAAGCTAATTTGACTAATAAATATTTTATGATTTTTGTTTAAAAGAAGTTTAGAACAACCTGGCAAGATAAAAATCTTCCTTTGCTCTTATAATAGCTATCTCTTCCCGGGATTGATCATTATATCCACAGAGGTGAAGAACACCATGAATAATAACCCTATATATTTCGTGATCAAAACTAATACTTAAATCAAGCGCATTATTTCTAACCGTATCAACGCTGATATAAATTTCTCCTTCTCTAAATGAAGTATCTTCTGTAAGATCAAAAGTGATAACGTCAGTATAATAATCATGTTTAAGGTAGGTCTTGTTTATATTTAGCAGAAAAGAATCCGAACAAAAAATAAGGTTTAAACTATCAAAGCTTAAACCTTCATTTAAAAATGTATAATCTATCCAGCTTTCTACAAAAACTTCATCAGCCAGGGAAAAATCAATATCTTCAGAAAAAAAATTAACCAAGAGAAAATTATAACTTAAATTTTAATTCAACCTTTGCGCCATTTTCAGTAAAAACCATCTCATCTGAAAGCTTTTCCATCAAAAACACACCTCTCCCGTTAATATTCTCAATATTCTCTGGTGCTGTTGGATCTGGAATGTGTTCATAATCAAAACCAGGACCGGTATCTTTTACTATGATACGTAATTCTTCCTCATCATAGGAATACGTTATGGTAATATCCTTATTCTCGTCCAGTTTATTTCCATGCAAAATGGCATTATTAGCAGCCTCCAGTGTAGCGATCAAAACGTTACCATATATTTCAGCATTTAAGTTACACTCTACAGAAATATCATCGACGAGTTTTTCAACTTTACGAAGATTTTCGATTTTAGAAGCAACTTTTACCACTTTTTCCATCAAAAGCATATATTTATTAATTTATGTTACCACTTTATACAATACGATTCATCACATTATACTATAAATAATGATTAAAGTTACTAATTTTTATAAATTTATCTTACATTTTCATAAACAGATAATATTTAAATGTAAAACTACAAATACTTGTGACGAACTACTGATGAGCTAACCAATCGGCCGGATTGAGCTTGTTCAGCTCTTCCCATATTTCCAAATGCAAAATTGAAGCATTTTCATTTGCTCCACTGTAAACCTTACCAATTACTTGTTTTGTATTAACATGATCTCCTGATTTAACCGTAACATCAACCAGATTTTGATATACTGTCAGAAAATTACCATGTCTGATAATAACCGTATAATTAGCCCCTAAAATAGCAAGAACTTTAGTAACCTGCCCTTTAAACATAGCCCTCACTTCTGCACCTTTACGGGTACTGATATCGATGCCATTGTTACGAACTTTAATGCCTTTCAGCACCGGATGGTCGTGTTCACCAAATACCCCGGTAATGACACCTGTAGAAGTAGGCCAGGGTAACAGACCCTTATTTTTCTGAAAATCATCCGAAACAAGTTTTTCCTCAGGAGTCAAACTGCTGTATATATCATTACTTTTACCTTTCTTGGCTTTAGCCTCCAGGGCAATGAGTCTTTCGATCTCAGATTCAAGCTTGTTGGCAATTTTTTCTTTTTCTGCAAGCTGTAGTTTTAGTTCTTTTTCCTTTTTCTGCAAATCAGTGACAAGTCTTTTTTGCTGACCTAATTCAATATTCAATATTTCAGTTTCATGTTTCTTTTCATCAAGTAATGCTAACTTATCTTCTTTGCTTTTTTGGAGTTCAATTATGGTCGTATTCAAAACACTTTGTACAGCCTGTATGACTTTGGCCTGTTTTTGACGAAATTTAGTATATTGTTGCAGATATTTTAAACGTTTGTATGCTGTATTGAAATCTTTAGCAGATAAAATAAACATTAACTGTGTATATTTATCTCTGTTTTTATAAGCATAGTAAATCATTTTAGCATAGTTCCTTTTTAACCTTAACAGATCTTCTTCCAAAGAGTTTACCACAAACTCATTATTATTAATTCTATTTTGCAACCGGTCGATTTCATCACTTAAAGAAGAAATAACCTCATTTCTTAACTGGATTCTTTTATTCAACAGAACCAATTTTGAAAGAGAACTGCTCTTATCTTGCTGTGTTGCGGCAAGCAAGTGGTTTGTTTGTTCAATATCCTTCTTAGTTTGTTCCCTCTTCTTTTCAAGATCACTTCTTGACTGTCCTTCAACAGTATTGAAATTGAAAAAAATAAAGAAAATCAAACAAAAAGAAAATAGTATGCTCTTCTTACCAGTATACATGAAAAATAATCAATTAATTATTCATTGTACCTGAAATCTTTTTTTGAATAGATTCAGAATTTCCACCCAGCTGAATAGCTTTTTTCCATTGCTTAACAGCATCATCAATAGCACCCAGTTTATTTAAAATATCACCATAATGATTTACAATTTCACTATTATTATCTCCACCAGCCAGGATAGCTTTTTCAATAACATCTTTTGCTTTATCAAATTCACCTCTTTTGTATAAAATCCAGGCATACGTATCAAGATAGGTTGAATTGCCGGGTTCTTTAGCTATAACTTCCTCAATCATGTCAAGCGCTTTATCTAAATGTTCACCTCTTACAGACAGATAATAACTATAATTATTAAGAACCAGCAAATTTTCAGGATCCATTTCCAGCACTTTATTAAACGCATCATCTGATTTTGAGCTTTCCTTTAACTGGTGATAAGCATCGCCCAAAAAAGTATAAATCTGAATTTCCAATGGTTTGTTATTGTCTGTATACTTTAAACCCTTTTGAAATGCTGCTACCGCCTCATCAGGACGATCAGTCTGCATACAGGACAGTCCATAAAACATATACAATTCAGGTTTGTCCGTAAAATATTGTAGTGCTTCCTTACTAAAAGTATACATCAGATCAAAATCGCCAAGTTCGCTTTGGATATAAAGAAATTGCTGCCAGATTACATAATTATTCTTTTCCTTATTGAGCACAAACTTTAATTCTTCCGCAGCTTTATCAAATTTATTGGACCGAACATAATAATCTGCAGCCACGGTATGAACTTTTATATTTGCAGGATAATCGGATAGTAAGGAATCAATAACAACTTTTATATCAGATTTATTCTGATTAAAAATATCTTCCCCGGAAAGGTAACCCACCACAATCTGAATTTTAGAATCAACATCCATTATTGGGTCCGAAAAGGCTTTATGCAGCAGATTAAAAGCTTTATCATAATCTCCCAGCGATTTATAAAATTGCGAAGCTGACAATAAAGCCTGAAGATTAGAAGGATTCTCTTTCAGGATACGATCATAAATTTCCTTAGCCTGATCATTCATCTGATGTGAGGCATATAACTCTGCCAAAATACCGGAATACTGAACTCTGTCAGGAAATTTTGAAATAAGCTTCTTCAATTCATTAACAGCTTCATCAACTTTACCTTCTTTGTCGTAAATCTGTTCTTTAGCCAAAGAAACATTTTCTGATATTCCAAATTTTTGTTCAATTTTATTTAAAACGTTAATCGCCTCTTTTGATTGGTCATTATTGACAAGAAGTACCGCTAAATCATATGTAAGGTCAGCCCTGTCAGGATTTCTTTTGATTATCTTCCGATAAACAGCAATAGTACTGTCATTTTTACCAATTTCGTCAAATTCTTTTGCTAATTGTAACTGATACCAGATATTTGAGGGATCTAAACTGGCAGCTTTACGGGCAAATTCTAAACTGACTTTTTTGTTGCCCATGACAGAATATATTTTAGACAACTGATAGGCTGCAGCGCTACTTTCAGGTTTTACCTGCAGGCACTTATGATAAAGCTGAGCCGCTTGCTGATAATTATTAAACAGCATTTGTTTGGTTGCTTCGGTGAAAGCATAGTCATATTCTAAATTTTGCTCAACAGTAAGGGTATCTGCATTTTTAACTGATTTGGAAACAACAATTTTGTTGTTGCAACTTTGTAAAATTGTAGCAACAATAAAAAATCCTAAGAAAATTCTTTTCACAATATAAAATATTAATTATTAAACACCTGTATGCCCGAAGCCTCCTTCACCTCTGATGGTAGTATCTATAGCATCCGCACTTTTCCACATAATTTTTTCATAGCGGGCCACTACCATCTGACAAATTCGTTCTCCATCCTTAATAACAAAATCCTGGTTGGAAAGATTAATTAAAATTACCTTTATTTCTCCACGATAGTCAGAATCAATAGTCCCGGGTGAATTTAAAATGGTAATTCCATGCTTAACAGCCAGTCCGCTTCTGGGCCTTATCTGAGCTTCAAATCCTTGTGGTAGTTCAATATACAGGCCGGTAGGCACCAGGATTCTTGCTCCGGCAGAAAGTGTAAGGTCTTCTTCAATGTTTGCCCTGAGATCCATACCTGCAGAATTAGGAGTTTCATATCCAGGCAACCCATGTTTTGACTTATTTATAACGCGTACAATCATCTTTTTAAATTAAAATCCGACATTTTCAAATTTTCCTTCTTAAAAATGATAAAGATAAAGGAAATAAACAGAAGAGAATTAATACTAAGTCTCATTTTCAAATTATCCACAGGAATAAACTTACTAATCGAAAAAATTAGTATCGCAACAGTAAAATAAAACAAAAAAGAAGAAACATCATATTTAACAGGATAATACTTCTGCCCTACAAAATAAGAAATTAATACCATCACAACATAACAAACCAGATGGGCATAAGCTGCAGCATAGTAACCGTAATGCGGTACAAAAACAAAGTTGAACAATACAGTAATGCCGGCACCTATTAAAGTAATATATGCACCATAAATAGTACGGTTTGTAAGTTTATACCAGATCGAAAGATTATAGAAAATACCGAGAAAAAAGTTGGCCATCAGCAGAACAGGAACTATTCCAAGTGCAGAACGGTAATCAACCCCAATAAAATACTTCACTAAATCCATGTAAAGCATAACACCCAGAAAAATAATCAATCCAAAAATGCTGAAATATTTTGTGGTTTGGGCAAAGAGTGATCTGGAATCATGATCCTTTGAATGATTAAAAAAGAAAGGCTCTGCAGCAAACCGGAACATTTGTATAAATAAAGTCATCAGCACAGCCACCTTAACATTAGCGCCATAAAGCCCGAGTTGACGCATTGCATTTGTTGAATCGGGAACCAGATGTTTAAGCACAACACGGTCAAGTGATTCATTAACTGTTCCGGCAAGTCCTGCTATTAATAAAGGAAGGGAATATATAATCATTTTCTTCCACAATACTGTATCGAATACAAACCGGAATCTGAAAACCCTGGGGAGTAAAATTAACAGGGTAATGGCACTGGCAATAAGATTTGAAATTAATACATATCCAACACCCAGTTCAGGATTATAGATACTTTTAAAAAAAATATATCCATGCCGGATTAATAAAGGACAAATTAACAGGAAGAAAAAATTAGCACCAATATTAACAATAACGCTAATTATTTTAATAGCGCTAAACGTAACTGCCCGGTTCTCAGATCTTAATCTTGCAAATGGTATTGCAGAAACAGCATCCAGGGCAAGTATCAGGCCTAACCACTTTATATAAACCGTATGTTGGCCATATCCTATGGATGCGGCAATAGGATTAGCAAAAAGAAAAATAACCAGAATAAAGAGAATTGAAGTAACCAACAGACTGATTAAACTGGTAGAATAAACTTTTTCATTATCGTAATCCATCTCGCTAAACCGGAAGAAACCAGTTTCCATTCCATAGGTTAAAATAATAATGAAAAAAGTAACATAAGCATATAATTCAGTTATAACGCCATATTCCGAAGGAATAAAAATCCGGGTATAAAAAGGGACCAATAAATAATTCAGAAATCTGGGAACAATGCTGCTTAATCCATAAATAACAGTCTGACCGGCTAACTTTTTTAAGGGATTCAAATCAGGATTTTTTTAATGACAGAATAGTCTTTTCAATTGTATCAAACTTAAAAACAAAATCACTTTTTATAAATCTTTGCGGAATAACTTCTGCACCTTCAAGCAGCATTACAGAAGCTTTTCCAAAAATTAATTTCAGCATAAATGCAGGAACACGCATAAATGCTTTTTTATTGTATACTGTGGCGGCCGTTTTAGTAAATTTAGCATTTGTGACAATTTCAGGGGCAACAAAATTAAAAACGCCTGTCATCTCCAGATTTAAAATGAGATAAATTATCCCGTTTACAACATCATCAATATGGATGAAGGAAAAGATTTGGGAACCCCCGCCAATTTTTCCCCCGATTCCTAACTTAAAGGGTACTATCATTTTTGGAAAAGCACCTCCCTCCTTCCCCATCACTACGCCAAAACGGCATAATGCTACATAATGTCCGCTACTTTGCGCGTGAAGGGCAATTTCTTCCCATTGTTTAACAGTTTTTGAGAGAAAATCACTTTCATAATTTATGCTTTCTTCAGTATGTGACAGGCCATGCTCATAAATACCAACCGCACTGGCATTAATTAGCTTGATTTTGTGCGAATCTATCAATTCCAGCGAATCAACGATTTTTCGTGTTGTATTAATTCTGCTGTCAATTATTTTCTTTTTATTATGCGGTGTCCATCTTTTTATAACAGGGGATCCGCAAAGATTAATAACTGTACCACAATCTATTAACTTCATCCTGAAGGACTCTTCATCCAGTAAAAAATCCTCCCTGTCAATAAGCACTAATTCATATCCTTCATTGCTGAGTTGATGTTTGAGTTTACTCCCGATAAATCCGGTATGGCCGGCTATTGCTATTTTATTCATTTTATTCGGTCCCTTTTTTATTAAATAAAATAAAGCCAAAATTAAATTGTAAATAAAACTTTTTATCCAGTTTATCATAATAATTGAGACTCAAACTGGCTGGTCCAACAGGTGAATTTAAAATTACTCCTGCACTACCCATAAAACAATGATAGTTAAAAGGTGTTTCATATTCAGCTTTAAAATCAGTTGTAGACACCATATGTCTGTATGGCTGGAAGTAAAAAATTCCGGTTTGGAAATTAAGATTATCTGATATTTTAAACACAGGTAATAAGCCCACAGCCGCATAATTGTTAGCCCTGTAATTCCTCAAAAACATAGTTCTGCTTAAAGGTGTGGGATTGTAGGCAGGTGTTTGCAATAAGGTAGCCAGGTAATTGGAATTGAATTTTTTATTAGATAAATTGATATCAACCTGATAACCAAGATTCAAATATTTATTCAGAACATAATATTTTTTATGGATGTATGAAAGATTAAAATAGCTATAATTGTGATTTTTCAGGCGGCTTCCGGAAAAAACCGATCCAGGTTCAAAATTTTCAGAACCATTCACATATTTTAAAGTAATTTTACGCAATTCTCCATTAATTGGAAACTGAATATTATTTAAAGTATTTTTTTCGTATTTCAGATAGAACGTATAAGCATTAAATTCGGATTGATCAGTAGTATCAGATTTACTAAAATTTTTTACCTGATAGTACTGATCATTTTCAGTTAAAACAGTGCTACCAAATTTTAAAGCATCATTGGTATTTAAAGGCATTCCAGCCTCTAACCTCATATTAGCTTCATTGATAATAATATAGCTTGGTCGAACATCTTCAAAGAAAGGATCGTTGCTGCTATTAAAATAATCCCACCGGTTAAGGGTAAGACCACCATCAAGATAAAATGGAATTTTCGAAGGATAATCTAATCGTCCCTTTAATAAAAATGAACTATACAAACGTCCAAAGTATACATTGCTGTAAAAAGTAGTTCCAATTTCACCAAGATGATTATACTCGATTCCTGCATAACCCTGATTGATACTGCTGGAAGAAATATTTCCTCCAATTCTGGCCTCAAATTTTGTTTCTACCTTAGTATCAAGGTATAAATCAAAATTATTGGTATTTTCATTAAAAATAGCCCTTGGGTAAATATTGGAAATCTTATCATCGGCAAGTAACTTAAAATATTCTGTTTTAAAATCATCGAGTGATAGAAGTGATCCTTTGCGCCTCAAGCTGTTTTTAATGTAATTTTTTTGTAAATTATTTACCCCACGGATATAAATGTTATCAAATTCAACTGGTTTACTATTTTCTCTGAATTTATTTCTTGCATTATTAAGTGTTATGCTATCTCTCCTTACCGGAATTAATTTTTTAATAGAATCCATTAAATCCATAGTGCTGGTATAACCACGAGTGATAATATTTTTAGAATCCTCAAACTGCAACAGGGAAACATTTTTAAATCTGGATTCAATTAAAATGCTTTTACCAGCAGGCATATTGTAATCAGTTTTGCCCAGCAACATATTTTCCAGTTGATTAAAAATATTATCTTCATCAGGTTCAGGAGAATTATCTGCTGTTTTGCTGCCAATCAAATAATCAGGATTAAAATCGTCCTGCAAAACCTGCCAGGGAAAATTATTGTACATGCCCCCATCAAAGAGAAGTTTTCCATCGATTCTGATGGGCTTAAAATAAAAAGGAAAAGTCATGGACGCTCTTATAGCGCTGGCCAATTCACCACTTCGCATAACATATAGTTCATTGTCGTGAATATCAGAGGCAACACAACGAAATGGTACAAATAAACTATCAAAGTTGTAGTCAGATTCTGCAGTTGGACTGGCCAGAATTTTCATAAATGCAAAATCCATCTGATGTGTGGGGACAATATTGGAAGGAAGACGGGCAACGGTTGAAGAATCTTTTCTGGCAAGCTTAATGCTTATCATGGCAGCTTCCGGATCCTTCTTTTTAAAATAATAAATATATTTAGGTTCAATTTTCCCACTCGACCATCTTTTAAAATCATCGGATGTAACTAGCTGTTCCATTTCATCAGGAGTATACCCAATGGCATAAAGTCCGCCAATAATTGCACCCATAGAGGTTCCGGCCACAAAATCAATGGGAATATTATTTTCTTCAAGTGCCCGTATAACACCAATATGGGCCAAACCCTTAGCCCCTCCCCCGCTAAGCACCAAACCAACTTTTTGTGCATAACCGGAAAAGAAAACAAAATAAAAAACAACTGCAATAAGGAATTTCTTCATTGTGCCCACTAACTAATAAGATACAAAAATAAACAAAAGCAATTCATCATTAAATTGCTATTCATATAAATCGAAAGATTTATTAAAAATTCATAATTTTGCTAGCTTATAAAAAGTTAATAATTATGAAATTTTATCATTCAGTAATAAAATTAAGTTTAATTTTCATAGTTCTGTTTATTTCTTCCTGTAATCAGAATACACGGAATACAAAATCTTCAGATCAGTCCGGAAATAACAGAATAGTATTGATTAGTACTCCTTACGGGGATATGAAAATCAAACTTTATAATGAAACGCCAAAACATCGCGACAATTTTATAAAACTTATAAAAAATAATTTTTATAACGGAACCTTATTTCACAGGGTAATAAAAGATTTTATGATCCAGGGCGGCGATCCTGATTCGAAAAATGCATCACCAGGCACCATGCTGGGTTCAGGTGGCCCAGTATATACTATTCCTGCTGAGTTTGATTCTACTCTTTTTCATAAAAAAGGA
This sequence comes from uncultured Bacteroidales bacterium, assembly GCA_963783315.1. Taxonomy (GTDB): domain Bacteria; phylum Bacteroidota; class Bacteroidia; order Bacteroidales; family DASQZP01; genus DASQZP01. The sequence goes on along the minus strand of CAWAMZ010000026.1, from coordinate 747,357 downwards.
GCATTGGCAGCTGCCAGAGAAGGAGACCAAATTAATCCCGAAAAAGCCTCATCTGGTTCACAATTCTATATCGTACAGGGTAAAAAGTTTACCGATGATGAATTAGACAAGATTGAAAATAACATAAATCAGCAGAGAATTAAGTCTCTTTACAACAAATATATAGATCAGGAAAAAAACAAAGCACTTGAAAATGATGAAGTCCCTGATTATTCAAAAATAGAACCATTAGCCCGGCAAAGGGCTATTAATGAATTTAAATCAATACCAAAATTCAAATTTTCGGCAGCACAGCGCAAAGCCTATAAAGACATTGGCGGAGCACCCCATCTTGATGGATCATACACTGTTTTCGGACAGGTTATTGAAGGATTAGATGTAATAGATAAAATTGCTTCAGTACAAACTGACAGTAATGACAGACCACTAAAAAATATTCCTGTAGAAATAAGCATTATAAAATAAAGGCACATGACAGATAAAATTAATGAACTCCTGAATCAGCTAGATAAAATTCAGTTAAAAGACCAGCAGGACCTGGAAGATTTTCGTTTAAAATATTTGAGTAAAAAAGGGTTAATTAACCAGTTGTTTGCTGATTTTAAAAATGTACCCGCAGCTGAAAAAAAGGAAACCGGACAAAGTATAAATACCCTGAAAAATAAAGCACAGGAAATCTATGACCAGGCAAAGAACCAATTATCCGAAGTAAAAGGGAAAAATCAAAGTCTGGATTTAACGCTACCTGGTGATTCATTTACTTCTGGCAGCCGTCATCCGGTATCGATAGTAATTAATCAAATGATATCGATTTTCCGCTCAATTGGTTTTACCGTGTCCTATGGCCCGGAGATTGAGGATGACTGGCATGTATTTTCGGCGCTGAATTTTCCGGAAGAACATCCAGCCCGTGATATGCAGGATACATTTTTCATTGAAAAGAATCCTGACATTCTTTTAAGAACACATACTTCTTCGGTTCAGGTAAGAGAGATGGAAAAGCATAAACCACCTTTTAGAATTATAATGCCGGGAAGAGTTTTCAGAAATGAAGCGGTTTCGGCCCGGTCACATTGCATTTTCCACCAGATAGAAGGCCTTTATGTTGATGAAAATGTTTCATTTGCAGATCTGAAGCAAACGTTGTTGTATTTTGCCAAAGAAATGTTTGGGGAAGATACCAAAATCAGGCTTCGTCCATCTTTCTTCCCTTTCACCGAACCCTCTGCAGAAATGGACGTATCATGCACCTGTAAAGGAAAAGGATGTAACCTTTGCAAATATACAGGCTGGTTAGAAATTCTGGGTTGTGGAATGGTTGATCCTGCAGTGCTGAAATCCTCAAATATTGACAGTAAAAAATATACCGGCTTCGCTTTTGGAATAGGAATTGAACGAATGGCATTACTAAAATATAATATAAATGACATTCGCTTGTTTTTTGAAAATGATGTGCGTTTTTTAAAACAATTTTCATCTTCACTGTAAAGAAGAAATCAATAAAAAAGGAGTTGTAAGGGTGTAAATTTACAACTCCTTTTTTTATAATATTTCAATCTTATAATTCATTTTAATAGCTTCCCGGTATACAGCGCTGACACCACAATATTTTTCTTCAGATAACGATATTGCTTTTTCCAGTTTATCCTGAGGTAAATTTTTTCCTTTAAACTGGTAAATAACAGTTATATCGGTATATTTCTTCGGATGTTCTTCAGACACTTCAGCTTCAATTTTAATATTGAAATATTCCGGTTCCACCCGCATCTTTCTGAGTATTGATATTACATCCATACCCGTACAACCAGCAAGTGCCAGTAACATAAACGGTTTTGGCCTTGGACCTTTCCCTTCACCTCCCGATTCAGGCAATGCATCAATCACAATCTTATGACCATCAATGTCACTTTCAAATGACATTTTATCATTCCACTTTACGTTAATTTCACTTTTCATATATCGTATTTATTTGTTTTAAAAATAGAAGCTGATGAATATTCACTCCAGAAAATTACATCTGAGTCACATCATCTTATTTTTCTCCATATATTTACTATTTTTACAAATATAATTAATCCATATTCAACAAGCTAAAGAAAAATATTGCCGGCAAGGAAATGAAAACTACAAGAACAGCATCATGTGATGAATGCATCCTTCGTTCCAACTCAATATTTAAACATTTATCTCCGGAAGAACAGGAACATATTCTTGATGTAAAAGAATCGAATATTTTAAAACGCGGAAATGTAATTTACCGGGAAGGGTCACGTATAAACGGCTGTTATTGTATCAACAGTGGTATTGTAAAAATATACAAAACCGGTATTGATGGTAAGGAGCAAATAATACGCTTTGCCAAGCCGGGAGATTTAATCGGTTTTCGTTCTGTATTAAGCAACGAATTGGCCTGCACAACAGCAGAGGTTTTAGATGATTCTGTTGTTTGTTATATACCAGGCAAGACTTTGATTAATCTGGTAAAAACAAACGGAAATTTTTCAATGGAACTAATGCAGCTCACCTGTCGTGAGTTAGGTGAAGCCAATGCATATATTACAGATATCGCCCAGAAAACAGTACGTGAACGTTTGGCTGAAGTATTGTTGCATCTGAAAGACAGTTTTGGTCTGGATGATGAGAACAATCTTCAAATTTACCTGACAAGGGAAGAGCTAGCCAATCTGGTAGGAACAGCTACTGAATCTGTAATAAGACTATTATCAGAATTTAAAAGCGATCACTTTATCGAAATAACCGGAAGGAAAATAAAACTTACAAATCTGCCGGCACTTTCCAAATTAAGCAATATTTATTAGTCTTATTCACTAACATATTTATTGGTAAAAATATAAACAATAAGTCCAACCAGAATAATTGCCCCACTAATTCCCAGTAACTTATTACTGTTTAAATCATTTAACTGATTAACAGCCAATACAACAAGTCCTGCAATTATAAAAATAACACCGAGATTTTGTATAAACGCTTTCATTTACAAATGGTTTTTAAGTTCCTTACTTTCCTTCGTTTAAACAATTCCATTTAATAAATCGTTCAAAAATTTAATCTAAAATACTAAATTTTCAAATACGATGTATTCTATTTTAGAAAAGAGTTCCATTTCGTAAATAACCAGTTTTACCAAGGTGCTCATAAGCAAGTGAAGTCACTTCCCGTCCACGCGGTGTTCTTTTTATAAATCCCTCTTTAATCAGAAAAGGCTCGTAGACTTCTTCAATGGTACCGGCATCTTCACCAACAGCAGTAGATATGGTAGATAGACCTACAGGACCTCCATTAAATTTATCGATAATAGTGGATAATATTTTATTATCCATTTCATCAAGCCCGTATTTATCAATATTAAGTGCTTCAAGTGAAAAATTAGTAATTTTCAGATCAATGATACCTTCTCCTTTAACCTGTGCAAAATCTCTTACTCTTCGCAAAAGCGCATTGGCAATTCTGGGAGTTCCCCTGCTTCTGCCGGCAATTTCCGCTGAAGCTTCAGGAGTAATATCAATATTTAAAATATTTGCAGATCGATTGATGATACCTGATAAAATATCAGCATCGTAATATTCGAGATGAGAAACAATACCAAACCGGGCCCTTAATGGACTGGTAAGTAAACCTGAGCGGGTAGTGGCGCCTATTAAAGTAAAGGGGTTAAGCTGGATTTGTAAGGATCTGGCACTTGCTCCTTTATCTATCATTATATCAATCGTATAGTCTTCCATGGCAGAATAAAGATATTCCTCAACCACCGGACTCAATCGATGAATTTCATCAATAAAAAGTACATCTCCCTTGTCGAGATTTGTTAATAAACCAGCCAAATCTCCCGGTTTTTCGAGTACCGGACCGGAGGTAACTTTTAAATTAACTTCAAGTTCATTGGAAATAATATTTGCAAGTGTAGTTTTTCCCAGGCCGGGAGGACCATGTAACAGAACATGATCCAGTGCTTCTTCACGTTGTTTAGCAGCTTTAACAAAAATCTTAAGATTTTCTACTATTTTGTTTTGACCCCTGAAATCAACAAAATCACCGGGACGCAGTTGCTTATCAACATCTTTATCACGATTTATGAAGTTTTCTTCTCTAATATCAAAATTATCATCCATAAAACTCATTTGATCAGTTTAATATCGTCCGTAGGGAGTTCAATTTTAGTTCCGTTAATACGATATTCTTCATTATCCTGATAAGTGATGACAATTTCCAGATTACCTTCCCTGTCATATTTTTTCCAGTTACCTTCTTTAATTCCCATCACATAAATCTGTTCTTCCCTTAAAACTCCGTTATCATAATAGAAACGATGCTTTCCATCAGGATTACCCTGAATATATTTGCCTTCAAAAGCAGATACTCCGTTACTAAAAAAGTATTTCCATTCACCGTCCCGCAAACCTACAACATATTTGCCTTCCTCAGTATGATCACCTGCATTGTAAAACCACATGCCATCTTTGGCACCATCAATATAGGTTCCTTTTGTAATAACTTCACCATCAATATTATATTCAATATACTGCCCTTCCTCGTTGCCCTGCTGAAAATCTTCTTCCCTGCGGATGGCACCATTAGAATAATACCATCTCCAGGTTCCGTTGGGCCTTCCAAGATAATAGGTCCCATCTTGTTCTTTCTTTCCGCTGTCATAATAGAACTCCCATGTACCGGTTCTGTAATTATTGGTATACTCTCCACGGGCTTTTACAATTCCGGATGGATACAAATATTCCCATTTACCCTGTTTTCTTCCTTCCCTGTCAACTATGCCTTCGGACAATTTAACACCTTCCTGGCTATACATTACTGACCGGATAACATTACCTTCAGTATCAAACCAACGGTGCAAACCAACAGGTGTATTTTCACGGTAGGCACCACTAAAAATCAATCGATCCAGTGAATCGTATTCTTCTTTGAATTTTATATCACTTTCAAGTGAAATAGTATCCTGCACAATTTTTCCACCGTCATATTTTACAACTGATATAAGTTTTCCTTCTTTGTCAAATTCTTTGGAAAATCCTTCCAGCTGATTATTAAAATAGGTTTCTTCTTCCTTTACTTTTCCGTTATCATAATAGCTGCGCCATATGCCTTCTTTTTCTCCCTGTTTATTTAACCGATTAATTCTTTCTCTTTCAATTAAAATGTCGTTATGAAATTTGTTTACAGTAATGATAACACTATCCCTGTTAAATTCATAACCTTTTCCTTCTCTCTTTCCGTTTTCATACTCAACTATTTCCCTGAGTTCACCAGTAGGGTAAAAATAGTAAGATGGTCCCTCTTTTTTATCATTTACATATAATTCTTTTGAAAACAAATATCCGTTACCGGAAATATTAATATGCTGATCAAACTTATAAGTTAAATAATATCCGTTTTTTTTACCCAGCACATAATGTATAATTTCAGAAGTATCGCCGGTAGGGGTATAAAATATCCATGTACTGTCGAGAAGAAAATTTACCCTGTTACCTTCCGATTTCATTACTCCAGTTGTATAGTAGGTTTTCCAGTATCCGTCAGGTTGACCGTTTCTCATCATCCCTTCACTGGAAATCTGTCCGTTAGGATAATAAAATATATTGTATTCATTTGGCTTAACCTGATTTTGTCCAGATACGTTGAAGCCAAAAAAATAAAAAAACAATGCTATAAATCCAACTGTTTTATATCCTGCCATAATTATTTTATAAGCCAAGTTGAGCGGAAATGTCCAGCATCCTTCTGATTGGAACCTCTGCCCTTTTTCTGAGAGATTCTTCAATAATTATCTCTGGTTTTTCCTCTTTAAGACAATTATAGATTTTTTTCAGGGTAATCATCTTCATAAATTTACAATCATTACAGGCACAAGTCGAATCTTTAGGCGGAGCTGGTATATACTGTTTATCAGGATTTTCCTTTTTCATTTGATGAATGATTCCTGATTCAGTAGCTACAATGAATTTTTGACTGTTGTCCTGCCTGGTAAATTTAAGTAATGAAGAAGTAGATCCAATGTGGTCGGCAACTATCAGGATCGGCTTCTCACATTCGGGATGTGCAATAATTTTTGCATCCGGATGTTCATTTTTCAATTCAAGAATTTTTTCGAGAGAAAATTCTTCATGAACATGACAGGCTCCGTCCCAAATTACCATATTTTCCCGGCCGGTAACACTTTTAATATAATTACCCAGATTCCTGTCAGGAGCAAAGATTATTTTTTCATCTTCAGGCAAACTGTTCACAATCTGCAACGCATTTGAAGATGTACAAATTATATCTGTAAGCGCTTTTATAGACGCGGTTGTATTAACATACGATATCACAGTATGACCAGGGTGAGCCGCAACGAATTTTTCAAATTCAGCAGGTGGACAGGAATCGGCCAGCGAGCAGCCTGCTTCTGTGTCAGGTATCAGTACTTTTTTGGAAGGGGCGAGAATTTTAGCTGTTTCAGCCATAAAATGAACCCCAGCAAAAAGTATAATATCTGCATCTGTTTTAGCGGCCTGCTGAGAAAGAGCCAGACTATCACCAACAAAATCTGCAATATCCTGTATCTCTCCTTCCTGGTAAAAGTGAGCCAGAATAACTGCATTTTTCTCTTTTCTAAGGCGCTGTATCTCTTTTATATAGTATTTCTGATCAATTTTTCCTTCAACTATTAAATTTACCATTTTAAAATTATTAACAGTTATTATTAAATATATATAATATAAACTAAAAATTTAAAATTAATGATGATGATAATAGGCTGTTGAAACTGTTCGAATTTTTCTGAAGATTTACTTGACATTGTCGAAATTAAAATATTAAAAACACCATTTCAACAGATAGCATTGATCTTAATTATCTGAAAACTTAGACAAAACCTAAAGTTATGAACAGCCTGTTAATAATGGTTTTTGTGATAAATAATTGCTTTTTGCTATCAACAAAAGTGTTAAAAATCTGTTGATTTTTGGTGATCGTTTTTGAAAAGTTCTTCTTTTAAATTCAAAAAATATTTCTATGCAAAAATAAGATTTATATTTCAAAATTAATTTGTCAAATATTATGGATACTAATTAACATTTTATTCACATGTCGGTTGTTAATTTCTCCAGTAATTTATGAAGGCAAATGTTCCGCTGGCTATTACCTTTTCAAATGCTGCAACTATTGAGACTTTAGATAACTTCCGATATTTTTTAAAATTTAAAACTTTTTAATATACTTCCGGGTTTATATAAAAATGAACAGAATTATATAATTGTACTTTAAGATTCTTTTAAGTATTCGATATTCACGATGAATTAATCTGAAAAGTATGAAATAATATTGTTAAAATTGTCATTGTGTGGTATAATTGAATACCCAAAGGTATTTAATGAAAAATTAATTCATTATCTTTGGCCTTAATGTAAAGGAATTACGGAAAATATACTGATTAAATTATTGATTATCAATTTCATAATATAATATAAATAATTATTTTTTTATCAAGAAATGCAACCTGAAGTAATTGGAATAGCTTGTGATCATGCCGGATTCGAAAAGAAGAACCTCATTATTAACTTTCTGAAAACAAAGGGATTTACAGTGAAGGACTTTGGGGCCTATTCTCCCGAGAGTGCAGATTATGCAGATTTTGCACATCCACTGGCCAATGCAGTTGAGACAGGAGAATGTTTTACGGGTATAAGTCTTTGCGGAAGTGGCAACGGAATTAATATGACGGTTAATAAACATCACGGGATACGGTCAGCTTTATGCTGGAATGCTGAAATTGCCGCCTTGGCCAGACAACATAACGATGCAAATATGTGTGCCCTGCCTGCCAGGTTCATTTCACCTGAAGAAGCGCTTGAAATTGTTGATGTATTTTTAAATACAAAGTTTGAAGCAGGAAGACATTTAATCAGAATTAATAAAATACCCATATAAATAAAAAGTTATATTATGCTTTCAAATACTTGCAAGTATGCCATAAGGGCAGTAATTTATCTGGCTTTAAATGCTGAAGGAGAAAATAAAATAGGAATTAAGAAAATTTCAGAAGATTTAACCATTCCTACTCCGTTTCTGGGTAAAATCCTACAGATTCTTGCCAAAAACAAAATTCTTTCCTCAACCAAAGGTCCGCACGGGGGTTTTGGTATCGGGCGGAAGCCTGAAAATATCAAGCTGATGGATATTGTTGCCATTATTGATGGCCTTGATCATTTTGAAATGTGCGGCATAGGCTTGCACACCTGTTCAGAACAAGGCGTACCATGTGCTGTGCATAGCAAGTATGCCCCAATGAGAGATCAGATCAAAACTTTGTTTGAAAATCAGACAATTTCAGGATTGGTAGATGATATTAGAGAAGGCAAGCAAAAAATTAATCTTTGATTTTGTTGTTTTGACAAGCATAAATTGGTTAAAAACTTTTTATATATCTGGAAATTAGACTTTTGACTGGTTTGTAGAGTAAAAGCCCCAGTGCTATTCCTGTGGCATTTGCAGCAGCATCCCGCCAGTCGGCAGTGCGGCCGGAAAAAATAGTTGCCTGAAACAGTTCTATCAATAAACCATAAAGAAAAGCTGTTAGAAATGTGAAAATATAGGGCCATTTTCCGGTCTTATCCTGCAATTGCAGGGAATATCCTCTACAGAGCAGTATACTAAATATTAAATAAAATGACAGGTGCAACACCTTATCAAAGTAAGGAAGATTGATGAAAGGTATTTTGCTGATACTATTACCTGATAAACCACTTAGCACTAATATAATAACTGCCCATAAAAAAGGAAGCCAAAAATTCTTGACCCACATAATCAATTTTTTCTTTGGTTCAATATTAATTATTCACAACTAAAAATAATCCGAACGAAAATACAATAATTATTCAAATTTGGCTGGTATTTATATACATATTCCCTATTGCAGACAAAACTGTTATTACTGTGATTTTCACTTCAGTGTTTCATTGAAGGATAAGGAGAGAATGATTAATTGTATTGTGGATGAACTTAAATTAAAGAAAGAATTCCTTAATGGTGAAGCTATCCAGACAATATATTTTGGTGGTGGAACCCCCTCTGTACTGGAATATGAACAAATTATGCGTATTCTGGAACAAATTTACGTGAATTTTGATGTAGTTGAGAAGCCTGAAATTACCTTTGAAGCCAATCCTGATGATCTTTCAGATATTTTCCTTCGGGAATTGATTAAGACAGGAATTAACCGCCTCAGCATTGGTGTACAGTCGTTTTTTAATGATGACCTGAAGCTGATGCACAGAATTCATTCAGCAGATGAAGCCAGAAATGCAATTTTAAAAAGTCAGTCATCAGGATTTAATAATTTAAATATTGATCTGATTTATGGTTTGCCTGGTTTGTCCCTTAAAAAGTGGAGTGATAACCTTGAACAGGCATTTAAATTGAATATTCAGCATCTGTCTCTGTATCACTTAACCGTTGAACCTCATACGGTATATTCACATTGGTTGAAAAAAGGAAGGATAGTTTTGCCTGAGGAGGATGAAAGTATTGCCCAGTTCAAATTACTCAGGGAGCAAATCAGAAACGAAGGCTTTATACCTTACGAAATTTCAAATTTTGCAAAAGAACCATTTTTTTCCCGCCATAATCTGACTTACTGGCAGGGTGGCAAATACCTTGGAGTTGGCCCATCTGCACATTCATATAATGGCATAAAGAGGACATGGAATATTGCCAATAATCGAAAATATGCTGAAGCCCTTTTTAATAATCATATTTTATCGGAAGAAGAGATTCTTGATGAAAAAACACGTTACAATGATTTTGTTATGACCTCCTTACGCACAATTTGGGGTATTGACAGAAATGAGCTGAATCGTTTTTCTGATGACACATTGAAAATTTTTGAAGAAGCCTCTGCCCCGCTTTTCCGGCGTGAATTGATAGAAAATAAAAACAATTCAGTTGTATTGACAGAAAAAGGTATTTTGCTGGCGGATATGGTTATAGCCGAATTATTCAATATCTGATCATAAATCAGACAGCCAGTTGCCCATCTTCTCAAAAGCTTCCACCAGATTTGGACAATAATTTTTTGTAAATGAGTCATTCAGATTGTTATCCTGAAATTCATTCATTGAAGCATCAAGCGTTTTACGACCATCAAAATCCACATAAGCGATCCGGGCAGTTAGTTCTTCGGGCTGCCTTCCAAAATCACTTCCAGGCAGCATAGCCACACCGGTTTCCTCGAGCAGCTTATTACAAAATTCAACTGAAGTATAGATACCTTTTGCATTGAGTTTTTCCCGGTAATAATCAAAATCAGGAAATAGATAAAATGCTCCCTGCGGCAGGGGGATATCAATATGCATATCTTTGAGCATTGAAGTAAGTGATTTAGCCAGTGTCCTGAGAACTCGCCGGCTGTGAAACAGGTAATTGTCAATTTCCTGATTTCCTCTGAATGCTGTAATTGCAGCGTATTGAATAGGAGCAGAGGTAGAAGTAAAGGTTTCACTGGCGACAATGGCCATTGCATCCTGTAACCACCTGAGTGTTTCTGGAAATGTAAAGCTCCCGAGTCGCCATCCTCCAGCCCCGCACCACTTACTGAGTCCGCTGCTGATAATGGTTCCTTCCGGATAAAAACGGGCAATAGAAACATGCTGCCCGGCATGATGCAGCAATCCATATATCTCATCGGATATCAGAATTACCTGATATTTGCGGGCTACCTGAGCCAGTTCTTTGAGCTTTTCCAGCGGATAGGTATATCCGGTAGGATTAGAAGGATAGTTCAGAATGACAATTCTCGGACGGCCGGGATCACTCCGGCACATTAATTCCAGTTTTTCAGGGCTCAGACGCCAGTTATTCTCTGCCGTTGTAGGAACCCACGTGACATTTCGCCCGATAATACGTGCCTGCGGACTGTATGAAACCCAACTTGGTGTCGGGATAATGAGGTCGCCATAATATACTAATTGAAGGATAAAAATCAGTTCTTTTGACCCCGGGCCAATCATGATATCCTCGGCAGAACAATTAATTTTATGAACGCGGTGATTAAAGGCTGCAATTTCTTCCCTCAGCGCCTGTAAACCTTTTACAGGGAGATAATCCTTTTGACCTGCGTAGCTTCGCAAAGCCTCAACAACGGAATATGGAACGGGAAAGGGAGACTGGCCCAGTCCCAGCTTATAAACTTTTTTACCCTCCCTGATCAGCCTATTGCTTTTTTCGTTTATCGCCAGCGTTGCTGAAGGATTTAACCCACGAACGTTTAGATTCAGATTGATAAGCAGATTTTCCTTTTTTGTTCGGGCCATAAGCTGTTTGTGTTACAACTACTACTTAAGCGCCTTAACAATTAATCCGGTTCCGGTTTTATGTGTTCCTGCAACATCCATTTTGTTAAGAACAAACGAAATCGGATATGCAATTAAGTAATAGAAAGGTAAAATTATAAAAAATAGTTTACTAATGTTAAGCATTACAATGGGGTATTTCATAGATAATTTCCAGGAGATTTTACCCGGTGTGCCATAGGAATAGTGGGTAAAAACATGAGAAAACCCGGCGTAATGCAGTTTATCATGAATTGCATTCTCATTGTATCCCTCGCGTACATGTTCTTCAATAAATGATTCATCATCTTCATCATTTACTTCTGATCCGCCCATATCTGATGGTGTAGAAATTAGCAGTATTCCTCCATCATTCAGACTCTCATGAAAATTTTTAAAAACCTCCACATCTTCTTCTATGTGCTCCATGACATCAACACTTAAGATCAGGTTGTATTTCTTAGGCGCTTTATATTTGGTAAGATCAGCTTCAAAAAATTTAACACGGTCGGCAAGTCCAATTGTTTTGAAAAACGAATTACAATCTTCGATCTGCTCTTTTTTAAGGTCAGCACCGTCAATCTTCCATGTTTTGTTCATGCCCGACATGTAGTAAGAATACTGGCCGAAGCCGGAACCTGCATCAAGTATCGTTATGTCATCTCCAAGCTCCCGCTTTACCTTTCGTAATTCTTTTTTTATGTGCCAGGTCCGCAAAAGTAATAAATCAAGGAGATTGTAAAATAATTTTCTCAAAAAAGGAGATTTGTTGAATACTTTTCCCAGCGATTGTTTAATCGGATCGTATTTCATTAAAGTAGGTCTATGATTTTAAAAGTTCATCAATATTTTCAACATAATCCAGGCTGTCGTCAATATAAAACTGTAATTCGGGAACAATTCTTAATTGATGTCTGACACGATTGCCCAGTTCATGCCTGATATGTTTGCCCTGTAAACTAATATCAGCAATAACTTTTTCATTGTTTTCTCCCGGAAATATGCTGAGATAGACCCGGGCAATGCTAAGATCCTGGGTAACACGTACTACTGTTATGGTTACCATTTTACCCGGGAAAAGATTTCTGCCTTCTCGCTGAAAAATATCACTAAGCTCCTTCTGGAGCAATCTCGCTACTTTATTCTGCCTGATTGAGGCCATATTGTTTACTATTTATTATGCCGCAAATTTAGTCATTCTGATTTAAAAAAAAACAGCAAACCAATTGGTTAAAAAAACCATTGATGCTATTTAACAAATTTGGAATAAATATGTCATAAAAAGCACACAAACTAAATTTGTTATGAATTATTATATTTGTATGCATTCTGATGCATCAAAGAATAAAGTCTATACATACAAGGATGAAAAAGAATTATACCCTTCGTGAAGTAAAAAGCAAGAAAGACAAAAAAAATTTCCTTGAATTTCCTGTCGGGCTATATCGTGATGATCCAACATGGATCAGGCCACTGGATAAAGATATTGAAAGTGTTTTTGATCCGTCAAAAAATAAATTTTTCCGTACTGGAGATTGTATCAGGTGGAATTTATATGATGCTGACGGAAAAGTTTGTGGCCGGGTAGCCGCTTTTTATGACAGAAAAACAGCAAGAAATAATAAACAACCCACAGGAGGGCTGGGTTTTTTTGAATGCATAAATGATTTTGAAGCCGCTGAAATACTTTTTGATGCCTGCCGGGAGTGGCTTTCAGAGAATGGCATGGAAGCAATGGATGGGCCGGTTAATTTTGGTGATCGTGACCGGTGGTGGGGGTTGCTGGTGGATGGTTTTACAGAACCAAACTACTGTATGCCCTATAATTTTGAGTACTACAAAGAACTATTTGAAAATTATGGATTCAAAAATTATTTTGAACAATATACCTATTACCGACTGATAAATGGTCAGGGTGTTCAGCCTGAAATTTGGGAAAAGGCAAGACGAATTGGCAAAAATCCGAGATATTCATTTAAACATATCCGCAAAAAAGAGATGGAAAAATTCGCCGAGGATTTCAGAACCATCTATAATCAAGCCTGGGGACGACATTCCGGGGTTAAAGAAATTTCTAAAATACATGCCAAAGCCTTGATAAGAAGCATGAAGCCAATTCTGGATGAAAAACTGATGTGGTTTGCCTATTATGATAATCAGCCAATTGCTTTTTTTCTTATGCTTCCGGAACTCAATCAGATTATTAAGCATCTGAATGGTAAAATGAATTGGCTGGGTAAAATTAAATTTCTATACCATAAATGGATAAAAACAATCACCAGGGCATTCGGAATTATATTCGGAGTAGTACCTGAACATCAGGGAAAAGGCCTTGAAGCTGCACTGGTTAATGCTTTTGCAGGAGTGGCACTGAAGCCGGGCTTTCAGTATAAAGATTTAGAAATGAACTGGATCGGAGACTTTAATCCTACGATGATGCGGGTGGCTGAACAGGTTGGAGCACGCATTAAAAAAACACATATTACATACAGATATTTGTTCGACCGTACCCAACCATTCGAAAGAGCCAAAAAGTTGAGGTAATTCCGGTTTCGAGGCAAATAGTTATGTGTTTAGTATTCAAAGTCAGTAGCCACTTTGTGGTCTCTGATCGTTTCAAGATATTCTTTCAGCCTGATGTGTTCAGGATGCTTTTGATAGGTTTCCAGATCAGCAAATGTCTTGAATTCTGCAATAAACACAACTTCATAATTTGTTTTTGCTGCTTCAGGTGAATTAATACCCACTTCTATATTCCTGATAACAGAAATACTGTTTTTTAGGGCAAAAAGTCTTTTTTTGAGTTCTTTGGCGGCCTGGAGTTTTTCCTTTTCAGGGAAATTTTTCAGTTTCCACATAACAATGTGTTTTACCATAGAAGGATTTTTAATTTGGTGGATTTCAAATATAACTTAATTTAATCTGTTCATGAGTAATATTTTTTATGAGTATTGGGAATCATGCATATAATTTTTCACCAACTACAAATTACCATCAATTTTAAATTGGATTAATAGCTATATCAATCATTCCCAATAATCATATTAATAAACATTGAACAGAAACCTTTTTTAAAGGTTAACCAGATAAAAATTATTCAGATCTGCTATGAAAACAGTATTAATAACCGGTTCAACCGATGGGATTGGCAAACAAACAGCCATTGAACTGGCAAGGAAAGAATATCATGTTTTTGTTCACGGGAGAAATAATGAAAAGGCAAAAACAGTTGCTTCAGAAATTAAGGAACTTACAGGTAATAGTAATGTTGAATATGTTGATGGCGATTTTTCCAGTCTTCAGCAGGTCCGTTCGATGGCTAAGGATTTGCATCAGAGGACTTATGTGCTCGATATTTTGATAAACAATGCCGGAATATATTTGCCGCACCGGGAGATGAGTGATGATGGTTATGAAATACAATTTGAAGTAAATCATTTGAGTCCGTTTTTACTCACAAACTTACTGACAGATCTTCTCAAAAAATCTGACCAGGGGCGGGTTATCGTGGTATCTTCCATGATGCATTCCGGAAATCTTGATTTGGATAATCTTCAGGGAGAAAAACATTACAACGGAACAGATGCATACAGTCGCAGTAAGTTGCTGAATCTTCTATTTGCCTATAAACTGGCTGATAAACTTAACGAGTATGGGATTACGGTGAATGCACTGCATCCCGGTGCGATCAATACAAAAATGTTACGTTCAATGTATAGCGGAGCGGGTTCCTCTCCTGAAACAGGAGCAGAGACCCCTGTATATCTTGCAGATTCTGATGAGGTTAACAATGTTACTGGAAAATACTTCGTTCATAAAAGACCGGTATCCTCCTCTTCTGCTTCACACGATAAGTCATTACAAGACAAAGTGTGGAAAATTAGTGAAAGATTATCAGGCCTTACTGGTTAGGTTATCCCTTTTTACCGCGCTGGAATGTATTAAAATGTTTCATCCATGTCCTGGTACCGAAGTAGCCACAAGAAAATCCGGCAACCTCCGAAGCTTTATTCATTGCCTCTATGAAATTATTTGAACCGTTGAGGTAAAAGCAGAAGGCCCCATGAAAAAAGTCTCCGGCCCCAAGTGTATCCACTACATTATTGATTTTTTTTACATTCAGACTTCCCTTGGTTTCCGGAGTTTGAAAAAGAATTGGATTTTCTCCATTGGTAATAGCTGAATATGGTACTTGCATGTCCCTGAAGTAGTCAAAAATTTCCTTTGCAGAGGTTGTTCCCGGAGGGAAGAATGAAGCAGAACAGATGGCAAAATCCACCATGGGCATAAATTTTTCTGTTTCTTCTTTCCAGCTACCCCCGTCAAATACTACCGGTATACCTTTTTCTTTCGCCCGGCGGGCAAGTTCAATGGCCATATCAGGATAAAACCCATCAATGAGCAGTATTTCAGCATCTTTCAAAACACCGGTATTTTTTGGTAATGAACAATTAATTCGCGGATGGTAACTGAAAACATTGCGGCTTCCGGTCTCAGAAGAGGTAATAATACTGGATACAATGAAAGGCCATTCCTTTTCCGGATTGGCATCTGAGAGTGAAATATTGTGTTTTTTAAGTTCATTGAGAACGAAATCAGTAAAAGGGTGCTTACCAACCAAAGAATTTAATGTGGCTTTGCCGCCCAACAATGAAAAGGCAAAGGCTGCGTTAGTGGCAGGTCCTCCCGTTGCCTGTGCAACTTTCAGGGCATTGATTTTTTCATTTTCGTCCGGGTATTTATTTACTAAATATTGTTGGTCAACCGTACATACCCCGCAAAACATTCCATACTTCATTTTTAAAAAAGAATTATTATATTTGAATAAAACAATTAAGAAGCTAATTTTCACGTTAATGAAAACAGGCAATAAATTGTTAGCGCAAATAATTGTTTAGTATTAAACATTAAATTTTAACTCTAAGCAGCGAATATTGTTTAAAAGATAATATCGTTTAAAATCCAGGTTATGAATAAAAGAACTCTTATCTTATTATTATTATCTCTGCCTTTTCTGGGGTTTCATCTGGCAGCTCAAAATTCAACTCCGGCAACAATTGTTTTAAAAAACGGGAAAAAAATTGAAGCTATCCATTTTGGACAATTGAATTGTAGCGGTAATAGTTACTTCGATAGTTACATCAGTATAAAAGGTAAATATAAAGGTACTTATACTGAATTGCACGATTTTAGTAAAATTAGCAGTATTGAGTTTCTCGATTTCACCAAGCCTCCCGGAAGATCAATACAACCAGAAGAAGGTAAACTGGTTATTACGAGGAAGAACGGTGTTACCGCCACGCTTGAAGATGCTACCGTTAAAATGTCCTGTTATGGTAATACAGAAATGTTTAATGAGATAAAAGTGCAAATCCGCAATCCAATTACAGATCAGAAAGCGGAACAGTCTATTGATGTTAAAGACATCAATAAGGTCATATTTCCTTAATCATTCGTTGCTTTTTATCTCATAAAGGAGTTCATATTGCTCTTTTGACAGGTTGTTGAACTGAATGCCAAACAACTCAATGTTGTATTCTTCCGAATCGGTAGTCCAGTCTTTTTCTTCCAGCACCTTTTTGTTTTCGTAATTTATAAATGAAAGCACATAGCGCATCGCATTTAACCGGGCGATCATTTTGTTATCCGATTTGATTATAACCCAGGGCGATTTTTTTGTTGATGTTTTATTAAACATCTGTTCTTTATACCGGGTAAACAGTTGCCAGTGTTGGAGAGTAATCAGATCATTATCAGATAATTTCCAGTATTTTAACGGACTGGTTTTTCTCAGTTTAAAACGGAACAACTGATTTGGCTTTGATACTGATAAATAGAATTTAATTAATATAATACCGTTGTCAATCAGACCACTTTCCCACTGGTTCACCTTATTCATGAAATAACGATACTGCGAACGTGTACAATATCCCATCACGGGCTGTATCAGGGCTCTTGAATACCAGGAACGATCGAAAAAAACGATTTGTCCGGGTTTTGGCATTTGTTTTTCAAATGTTAAAAACCAATTGCGTTGCTCTTTTCGGGTTGGAACGCCCAGTTCAAAAACACTGGCATTTTTGGGTATAAGGTATTCAATAAAACGTTTTATTGTGCTACCCTTGCCGGCGGCATCTCTGCCTTCAAATACAATAGCTACCTGTTTTTTATTTTTAATTACCCATTCCTGAAGCTTAAGCAATTCTACCTGAAGGCGGTATTTTTCCTTCCGGTACTGTTCAGGGGTGAGCTCATCATATTCCCTCCTGTTGTATACTTTAGTTTCCCACGTTTTTTTTGATTTCTGCCTGTTCATTAGAATCGCTTTTTTCATGTTCCGTCCACAAAACTGTGTCAAAGACTCAGAAAAACGGGGTGCCTGGTTTTTCCCGTGATGTGATGGAGTGCATTATTTTTTATTCTAAAAATATACCCGATTATGTAACCAATCTCCTGTTGTTTTGTTTATTTCCGGATGAATGATGCATGGATTTGCTGTAAAATTTAAATATATAGAAAATGAACGAGAATACCAATATATTAATCCTTGTTTGTTTCTCATTAACAATTCATTAAAGTGTAACTTTCACACTTAAAAAGATACGGCTGCTGATAATTATATAGATAATTACCGATTTTTGTACAGGTTATGTATGACAATATGGTGGAATAATCTGAATATTTGTCATTTGTTTGACAATACAACTGTGGACAGCAAAATAAATATACAGAATTTTCAGTAACGATAGTAGCTGATACAGAGTGGTTAAAAATAAGATTGAAGGTGTAAAATCAAGCAATAAAAAGCCCCGAAATATTTTGGCACCTTATTTGTTTAAATTAATACGACAGACAAATCCAGATATACCTGATACATTCGGGGCAAGCCGGGCCAATTACCCGGTTTTTATTTTATTAGGTCAGAAAGGTTTAAAACCTATAATTTCCCTCACTTCTCTCAAAGTTTTCGAAGCACTTTCTCTTGCTTTTTCTGCGCCCAGTTTAACAACTTTACGTAAATAATCATTGTCAGCGTAGATTTCCAGGATTTTTTCCCGCATTGGAGCCGTCACCTGAACAATATCTTCGGCAAGTTGCTTTTTCAAATCACCGTATCTTATTTCGCAGGAGTTATATTTGTCATGAAAATACGAGTAGGTATCGGGCGCGGAAACTATTTTCATAATGGTAAACAGGTTTTGCACTGCTTCAGACATGGGCTGATTTTCTTTTGTCGGTCCAATGTCAGTTACAGCACGCATCACTTTTTTCCGTATGATTTTGGGATCATCAATCAGATAAACAGCGTTTCCTTCACTTTTCCCCATTTTGCCGGAACCATCCAGCCCGGGTATTTTAAGAAGCTGCTGACCAAAATTATATGCTTCAGGCTCCGGGAAATAATCTACTTTGTACATGCTGTTAAACCGCTTGGCAAATTTTCGTGTCATCTCAAGATGCTGTTCCTGGTCCTTGCCCACGGGAACTTTATTTGATCTGTGAATGAGAATATCGGCAGCCATCAGCACAGCATAGGTAAGCAGACCTGCATTAATATTATCGGGTTGTTTTCGAATCTTTTCTTTAAATGTTGTGGTTCGTTCCAGCTCACCGGTATAAGCATTCATATTTAAGAGTAAATACAGCTCAGGAATTTCAGGAATATCGCTTTGTACGTAAATGGTTGATATTTCAGGATCCAGACCCGCTGCCAGATACTCCGATAAAACTTTCTTCACATTATCGTGCAGGTCTTCTGGTGTAGGATGTGTAGTCAATGAATGATAATCTGCGATAAAAAAATAGCAG
This sequence comes from uncultured Bacteroidales bacterium, assembly GCA_963783315.1. GTDB lineage: Bacteria > Bacteroidota > Bacteroidia > Bacteroidales > DASQZP01 > DASQZP01. Next base: position 728,209 of record CAWAMZ010000026.1, on the reverse strand, counting down.
TTATTTTCATGTTGCATCCGCACGAAATTCTTTACTGCACCAAAATAGTTTCCAAGGTGCAGATTACCTGTTGATCTTATCCCGCTAAGTACTGTATCCATTTATAGTTATTGTATTTTGCTGAATGAAAAATTTAGACAAAAGTAGAAAATGTATTTTAAATATCATTCATTTCAGGTACAGGCAGATAATTTTATACAGGTTTAATCCCGGCATCAAACAGAGAATTAATGAATTACCTGAAATGTGACCACAGCCCAAACAACATACCGAATCAATTTACCCGCCAGCATAAATAGGGCTACTTTGATGACCGGTGCTCTCAGGAATCCGAGCGAAACTGCAATAAGATCTCCGACAGCCGGTAACCAGCAAAGAAATGCAGCAAGTGGTATTTTGTTTTTTACGCGTTGATGAAAGCGTTCTATTTTTGCTTTCTTTACACCCATATATTTTTCAAGCCAGCTCCATTTACCCAAATAGCCAAGATAGTAACTCGTCATTCCGCCGAGCCAGTTTCCGGTTGTTGCAATTACCAGACAAGCTGCAATATTATAATCGGCATATATCATGATACTGAGTAATGCTTCAGAACTAAAAGGCAAAATTGTAGCAGCTGCAAAGCTGGCAAAAAACAATCCCCAATATCCGTATTCAAACCAATCTGTCATGTGTTATTTTATGAGTTTATGCTGTTGTGGGTGTTTAAGGTTCTACAAACTGTATCTTGAAAAAGCAGACAGTATTTCTTCCATGTAGGTTTTTGAAACCGGGGTTTCAATAGCCGGTGTTCCTTCAATTTCCAGCATCAGTCCTCCTTTTTCCCTGCGGATCACTTTTACCATGTCAATATTGACCATAAATGACCTGTGGCAGCGCAGGATTCCTGTTCCGGATAAGGTTGTTTCAATATTTTTAAGGGTATTTCTTACCATAAACCGGGATATTTTATCCTTATGCAGATAATTTATAGTAACATAATTATCTGATGCTTCCAGGTAGATGATATTTTCAAGCATGATCGAAATACGCAGGGCTCCTTTTTCATCATGAAAAGGAATCATCCTTTTTGCTGCTTCACCAGGTATTCCTCCGGCAGATAGTATGTCAAGTTTTTGTTTTTTTTCACGCCAGGAAAAATATAACCACAGGGTAGAGTAGGGGAGCAACAATACTAAAGCTGTATTTTTAAGCGTAACCTTAAAAGCTGTAATAAATTCCCTGGGATCGTCGAGTATAAAAGTTTCGAAGATTGTATAAACCAGGGCCATTGAAAGAATTTCGAGAGCCACCCAGCCAAAATATTCAGGATAGGTCAATGGTTCTTTCCTGCAATACTGATACATTAATACCCTGCTGATGACCACAACCAAAACGCCGGCCAGGATCACCAGGCTTGAATAGGCAAGAAGCTGAAGTTGTGTTAAGTCAAACCACGTATACACCCCAAAAGGGGCGTAAATGTTAATAAAGACAAGAGCAAAAGCAGCCGTGAAAATTATCAGCCTGACTATGTTGCTTTTTTCTGTCAGATATGCAGGAATTTTTTCTTGCCAGTCGAACATTCAGGTTTGGAATTATTTATAGTACAAAAATAGGAATTTTAATGTTCTTTTACTTTTTCATGTACCTAAGAGAATATAAAGCTAGAATATTTCACCCCGGTATATAAAATTTCACCCCGCATTCCTGTTTTTTGCCCCGCTGATAATGAGAATATCCCTTTGAATTGGAAGAAAAGCCATCCGTTTGTTATTTTGTAATATATTTTAATCAGGGAAGAAGCAAATGGATTTTACAGCGCAATATTTCAATTTGAAAAATTGTTTTCATCTTGGTAAAGAAACCATTGATGTTGAAGGGAGTAAGGTCCGTATCATGAAGTTTCCGTTTTTCTCTTCGTTAGAAAACTATGTTCCCCCGACGCCATCCGGAGAACAGGAAACCTTCCTGAATGAAGATATTTTTATTAATGAAAACAAGCAATTTGTTTATCCGGTATTTTTAAATTCAGGCATTAAAAAGTTTAATAAAGCAATTATTTTGTTACATGGATTGAACGAGCGCAGTTGGGATAAGTATCTTTCCTGGGCCGTTTATCTGGCAGAGCATACTGATTCAGCTGTTATCCTCTTTCCTATCAGTTTTCATATGAACAGATCTCCGGAAGACTGGAGCTGTCCGAGAAGTTTGGTAAGTTTGCTAAAAGTGAGAAAACAACAATTTAATTCTCTGGAAAAACTTACTGTTGCCAATATTACTTTAAGTGAAAGATTAACCCAGGCTCCTTCCAGGTTCTTTACCTCGGGTTACCAGAGTGCAAACGATATTATTAAACTAATGGGAGAAATCCGGAAAGGCAACCACCCGCTTTTTGAGCCAAAAACCCGGGTAAATTTCTTTGCCTATTCAATCGGGGCCTTCCTTTCGCAGATCCTTTTTGCTGCCAATCCGAAAGATTTATTCTCCCATTCCAAACTGTTTATCTTTTGCGGCGGACCGGCATTTTCTGAAATGCATGGAACCTCCAGGTTTATTATGGACAGTAAGGCGTTTGAGATTTTGTACGATTATTATACAGGGGATTACGAAAAAAAACTGAAACAATATTCCCGACTTACCAGAATAGTTGACTTCAGTAGCCTTGGGAAAGCTTTTAAGGCCATGCTTTCTGCTGAAAACCTGAAAGGCACTGCCAGGAAAATGTTTCTGCGTCTGCAAAATAATGTACAGGCAATCGCTTTAAATAACGACATGGTAATGCCTGCCTCCGGTATTCTTAAAACTTTCATTGCCGCCGGATGGAATAACAAGCAGAATGTTGAGTTTATTGATTTGCCCTATGATTATACTCATGAAAATCCCTTTCCAGTCGGAAATCAAACAATTATTACTGCCGTTGATGATGCTTTTGAAAGGATCTTTTCAAAAGCAGCAGCATTTTTAAGGTAAGTATAACCCACCCTTGAAAACAGATTCAATTTAACTTTCTGCAGTTTTCCTTAAATAAGGATTTAATAAATATTATTTAGAATAAACTTGAAATACTACGGAAACTATTTACACAAATATTGTTTCTATGGTTTTTTTGTGTTAGTTTTGCACCATGGAAAGAGACGAAATTGAATTAATACTGGAACGCGTGGGCGATCTGTACAGGAAATACGGCATCAAAAGTGTCACAATGGATGATGCTGCACGTGAACTCGGAATCTCAAAGAAAACGCTGTATACATTTGTGAAGGATAAGGAAGACCTCGTCAAACAGGTTATGATGCAGGAAAGATATAAAATGCATCATCGTTTTGAAGGATTAATGTCTGAAAGGCACAATGCAATTGAAGAACTTTTTGAGGTAAACAAGCAAATAAAAATAATGATCAGGGAACACAGTACGACTATTGATTATGATCTTAAGAAATATTTTCCTGCACTGTTCAGGGAAATATTTGAAGACACCCGGCAAAATATGTATGAGGCTGTTTTGAAAAATATAAAAAGAGGAAAAGAAGAGGGTTTGTTTCGTAAGGACCTGAATGAAGAAGTGATAGCCCGGTTACATGTATCCCGGATTATGGGGATGTCAGAAAACCTGCATTTCAGCATTGAAGAAATAACCAGTGACAAAGTATATAATGAAATTATGGTTTACCATATCCGGGGTATGGCAAATGAAAACGGGATCAAATACCTGGAAGAAAATCTGGATAAACTTGAACACATTGACTAAAAAAATGAATTTTATGAAGAAACCGATAATATTGTGGACATTCTTTCTGTCATTCTTTCTTCCTTTTGCCATCCTGGCCCAGGAAGACAGTGTTCATTCCTTTACTCTGTCAGAAGTTCAGGAATACGCAATACAACATAATACAAATGCACAGAATGCCCGGCTTGATATTACTCAGGCAGAAAAGGATGTATGGGAAACAACTGCCATGGGCTTACCCCAGGCAAATGCAAGCGTGGGATACACCGATAATCTAAGCCTTATGACAACGCTGATTCCGAATTTTTTTGAAGGAAAACCGGATGAACTGGTACCGGTGCAGTTTGGAACCCAGCATAATGCCAGTGCAAGTTTCTCGGTGAATGAATTGATTTTCAGCGGTCCTTATATTGTGGGATTACAAACAGCAAAAATTTATAAAAGCCTCTCAGTTCAAACATCAAAAAAGACTGATATTGAAGTAAAAGCAACCGTTTCTCAAACTTTTTATCTGATTCTGATGTCGGAGGAGAGCCTGGGTATTCTACAGTCGAACTATGAAAATCTGGAAAAAACATTTAATGATACAAAGGCAATGTATAATAGCGGACTGGCAGAAGAAACGGATGTGGATCAGCTGCAGATTTCTGTTTACAGCCTTGAAAATACGATAAATTCAATGAAGCGCCAGATTGCTACAACAAAAAAGCTGTTGAATTTTCAGATGGGATTACCCTTAGATCAGAAAATCTCACTTAAAGGTACGCTTGATGATTTTATCGAAAAGATTGATTTGGCTGTGCTGCTCAATTCAGAATTTAATGTTGAAAATAATATTGATTATAAACTGCTTGACGTTCAGGAAAAACTTTCCTACATGAGCATGAAGAAGGAGAAAGCCGAATATCTCCCCAGTCTGTCTGCCTCTTTTACTCATCAGCAGATGGCTATGCGTGATCAGTTTAATTTTTTTGATTTTAATAAAAAGTGGTATCCCACTTCCATGTTGTCATTTAATCTGAGTATTCCTATTTTCAGCAGTGGTAGCCGGCATGTTCGGGTTCAAAAAGCTGAATTAGCCCTGCAAAAAGCACAAAACAATAAAGAATCCGGGAAGCAAAGCCTGATTCTATCAGCCCGGCAGGCACGCGATAATTATTTGAATGCCCTGGATAAATATAAGACACAACAGAAGAGTATTGATCTGGCAAGGAAAATTCTTGACCGTACCACTGTTAAATACAAAGAGGGAATGGCAAGCAGCATGGAGGTAACCCAGGCAAATGATCAGTACCTGAAAGCCCAATCAGATTATACATCCGCCATGGTTGACCTTCTGAATGCAAAAATTGATCTTGATAAGGCTTTTAACAGACTTTAATCCAATAAAAATAAGACGGATAGAAATTATCATCAGGAGTTTATAAAAATTCACGCTTAAAATGAGTAAATAATGAACCTTTCGAAGATGAGAAGAATAATAATGGTGCTGTTCATAGTGTTCACAGGAGCCTGCAGTCAGCAGCAGCGTAATCAGGAAGAGCTTAAAAAGCAAATCAAAGAAAAAAAAGAAGCTATTAATAAACTCAGTGTAGAAGTTTCTAAACTTGAGCAGCAACTGCTGGCGGATACCAGCAGCAACAGCAGCAAAATCTACAATACTCCGGTGGTTGTAAAAATAATGAAGCCCGTTTTTTTCGAGCACTTTATTACAGTTAACGGAAATGTTGAAGCAAGGGAAAATGCCTTTATCAGTTCTGAAACAAGCGGACAGATTGAAACTATTCACGTCAGTGAAGGACAGCGTGTTTCAAAAGGACAGTTACTGGTAACACTTAATACGGATGTTATCCGGAATAATATTAAAGAAGTAAAAACAAATTTACAGTTGGCAACAGAGTTGTATCAAAAGCAAAAAGATCTCTGGGATCAGCATATAGGTTCAGAATTGCAATACCTACAGGCAAAGAATAACATGGAGTCGGCTCAGGCAAGGCTAAACACTTTGCAGTCGCAGCTGGACATGGCTCTTATCAGCGCCCCGTTTAGCGGAGTTGTGGATGACATCATGAAAAAAGAAGGGGAACTGGCGATTCCCGGAGTGCAGTTGCTCGAACTTGTGAACCTGGATAAACTGGTTATTTATGCACAGGTATCGGAAAAATATCTGAATGATGTGAAAAAAGGAGAAATGGTTCAGGTTGAATTTCCTGCTTTTCCTTCTGTAAACAGGGAGGTTCCTGTTGTACGTACCAGCCAGGTTATCAATGAGCAAAACCGCACTTTTGATGTTGAGCTTAACCTGGACAATCACAATGAAATGCTCAAACCCAACCTTATCGCAACAGTCCGGATCAACGATTTTCAAACCGATTCAGCATTCGTTGTTCCTTCCATCATTATCAAGGAAGATATAAAAGGCAAGTTTTTATTTATTGCGGAAGGACAGGGAGAAAATACAATAGCGGTAAAAAAATATGTTGTTACCGGAATGAGCAGTGATGATCAGACTATGCTGAAATCCGGGGTAAACAGCGGAGACAGGGTTATTACCCAAGGATATAATCTCGTTTCTGACGGAGGCCTTGTACAAATTAATAATTGAGGATGCATCTAAATTAATTGGATATGAGTGAGAAACATAAGGAAGATAGTGTGATCAGGAATTTTAAACTCACCACCTGGTCCCTCAAGAATACAAATACCGTTTTTCTGTTGACATTTGTTATTATTCTCTTTGGTATAATTTCTTACCGCAGTTTGCCAAAGGAATTGTTCCCGGAAGTTGTAATACCCACTGTACTTGTTCAAACTACTTACCCGGGAAATACGCCGCTTGATATTGAAAATCTGATAACGCGGCCGCTGGAAAAAGAGATTAAATCCATCAATGACATCAAAGATCTTCGTTCCACCTCTGCACAGGATGCATCAATGATTTTTGTGGAATTTAACACCGATGCTGATATTGATGCAGCACTTCAGGATGTTAAAGATGCTGTAGACAAGGCCAAAAGCGACCTGCCAAATGATTTACAGACTGACCCATTGGTAATGGACATCGATTTATCGGAATTTCCAATTTTGAATATTAACCTTTCCGGCGATTATAGTGTGGAGGAGCTTAAAGACTATGCTGAAACATTGCAGGATCAAATTGAATCCATTTATGAAGTATCAAAAGTGGATATACGCGGGGTGAATGACAAAGAAGTAAAAATCAATGTTGACTTACCCAAACTGGAAGCTTACGGGTTATCCTTCAATGATATTGAATTGGCTGTAAAGGCTGAAAACGTATCAATTTCAGGAGGAGAGATAATGCTTGGTTCTACTCGTCGCGCCATACGTACCATTGGCGAGTTCAAAGATGTGGATGAGCTTGCAAATATTATTATAAAGCGGGAAAACGGCAATCCCATTTATTTAAGAGATGTAGCTGATGTGAGCGAAGGATATGAAGATCCAACCAGTTTCGCAAGGCTTGATAAGCAACCCGTTGTATCGGTCCAGGTAATTAAAAAGAAAGGGGAGAATCTGCTGTCAGCAACAAATCAGATATTTTCATTACTTGATCAGGATAAAGCTGATCATACTTTACCAGCAAAACTGAACGTTACCCTCACCAACGATCAGTCAGACATGATCAGAAAACAGCTTTCCAATCTGGAAAACAGTATGATCATGGGAGTAATTTTTGTGGTGCTGGTCTTATTCTATTTTCTGGGTACCCGAAATGCATTGTTTGTTGGAATTGCAATACCGATGTCCATGTTCCTTTCCTTTCTGGTGATTAGTCTGATCGGATTTAAAATTAATATGATCGTCCTTTTCTCCCTGATCCTGGCTCTTGGTATGCTTGTGGATAATGCCATCGTAGTTGTTGAAAACATATATCGTTTTGTAGACAAGGGTTATCCACCTTTCAAAGCCGCGAAGCAGGCTGTTGGTGAAATTGCAATGCCAATAATCGCTTCTACCGCAACAACACTGGCTGCTTTTTTTCCGCTCGCTTTTTGGGGGGGCATTACAGGTGAGTTCATGAAGAATCTTCCCATAACGTTGATTATAGTGCTTACTTCTTCTCTTTTTGTTGCTCTGGTCATCATTCCGGTTTTTTCTGCAACATTTATTAAAAAGGAAGATGTAAGTAAAGAAAGAAAAATAAATAAAAAGCTGAATTACAGAATTGCTTTTGCAATGCTGATCATTGCCATTCCCTTTTATTTGATTAAATGGAATGTAATAGCCAATTTGCTGGTGATTTTTGCATTGATGGGAATATTGAATGCGCTTTTCTTTCATAGACTTCAAACCTGGTTTCAGCAAGTATTTCTTGAAAAGCTTGAAAATGTTTACAACAAGTTGATTTCATTCAGTCTGAAAGGAAAAAATCCTTTGTTTTTCTTCCTGGGAACCGGGCTTTTACTGATTTTTGCGATCGTGTTCTATGTAATCCGGTCTCCAAAAGTTGATTTTTTTCCGGACAATGATCCGGGTTATATCAACGTAATAGCTGAACTACCTATTGGGACCGATATTTTGGGCACAGATACATTAATGATGAAGGTTGAAGATGATATTTTTACGATACTTGAACCATACCAGCATATTGTAAAATCGGTTCTGACAACGGTAGGGCAGGGCAGCAGCAATGAAATACGTGCCGGAGAAACCCCAAACAAAGCCATCACCACAATATCATTTGTTGATTATCAGGAACGTGGTGGATTGAATACTTCCGACATCATGTCGGAATTGAGCAATAAGCTTATCGGTCGTTTTCCCGGCGTTCAGTTTTCTTTTGAAAAAGATCAGATGGGGCCTCCCGCCGGGAAACCCATCAATTTAGAGATAAGCGGACCTAAATTTGATGAATTACTCACTCTGACGGATACAGTCGAGACAATCATTGAATCTTCGGGAATTAAAGGTATCGAAGGGTTAAAAATGGACCTGGATATAGGCAAGCCCGAATTACTGGTGAGTATTGATCGCGACCGCGCCCGGCGTTTTGGACTTTCTACCCAGCAAATTGCTGGTACAATACGTACGGCGCTGTTTGGAAGGGAAGTGTCGGATTTTAAAATCGGGGAAGATGAATATCCGATACAGCTCAGATTAGCGAAAAAGTACCGCAATAATGTAAGTGCATTGATGAATCAGGACATTACATTTGTTGAAAACGGACTGACTACCCAGATACCCATTTCTGCTGTCGCTGATTTTACTTATGGTACTACCTATGGATCGGTTCGCCGTGTGGACCAGAAGCGGGTAATTACCCTTTCAAGTAATGTAATTGAAGGTTACAATGCCAACCAAATCAATCAGGAAATTAAGGATTTACTTAAAAATTACGACATGCCGTCAGGTTATAAGTATAAATTTACGGGGGAACAGCAGGAACAGCAGGAATCAATGGACTTTCTCATCAGGGCGCTTTTAATTGCCCTGGCTTCTATCCTGATTATCCTTGTTACTCAGTTTAACAGCCTGATCCGGCCCCTGATCATTATGGCAAGTGTTATTTTTAGTACCATTGGTGTTTTCGGCGGACTGGCTACTTTCAATATGGATTTTGTGATTGTGATGACCGGTATCGGAATTGTTTCACTTGCCGGAATTGTGGTGAACAATGCCATTGTGCTGGTTGATTATATTGAATTACTGAAAGCCAGGAAAAGAAAGGAGATGGGATTACCCAAAAATGTTTTCCTGCCTGCAGATATTGCTACCCAATGTGTTATTCAGGCAGGTAAAACCAGGCTAAGACCTGTACTGCTAACCGCTATTACTACGGTTCTGGGTTTGCTTCCGCTGGCAGTGGGTTTGAATATTGATTTTGAAGGACTGCTGGCTCATTTTAAACCTGATATCTATTTTGGGGGAGACATGGTGCTCTTCTGGGGTCCAATTTCCTGGACTGTGATATTCGGACTTAGTTTTGCCACATTTCTGACGCTGGTTATTGTACCTGTAATGTACAGGCTGACAACTATTTTGCAGAAAAAATTCGTAAAACTTACTGGCGGCAAGGTGAAAATTGGTAATTCAACAGTTGATTAATATGCCCAAAGAATTAGTAGTGTACAAGGGCGAATATTAAATAAATGAATCAGGTAATAATAAAAAGCTTTCTGAATATTTTTTTCAGAAAGCTTTTTTGCCTTAAAAGGTTAACTATCAAGATGAATAATAACTGTAAAAAATACACTAAAAAAGATGTTCAACCAAAATATTTAGTAACTTAATGGCCTCAAAGTTCTTTCTGTTATGAATACCTGAACACTATTATAATTTGGAGCTCAATTAAATGGGTTTTTTTACAGGAATGGAATAGCAGGTTAATGACGTTATTTTTTGGACAACTCAGGAAACCTAACAGAAGTAAATTTTGTTATTCATAACCGGACTTTTTGAATGTGCCATATTTTTTTAAATAAAATTACAAAATCATCAACCTATGAAAACAAGTTTAGTATCATTTGTGACTTTAATTCTGCTGATTGCCGGATGCGGAACTCCCCAGCCCAAGCAGCAGGCAGCTGTAACGGAACCTGATCAGGCTCCGAAATCCGAAGTAACCCAGGTTTACCGGGATGACTTTAAAAAGGTGATAGACGGAAAACAGACAGACCTGTTTACCCTGAAAAATGACAATGGTATTGTAGTACAGATCACAAATTATGGAGGTCGTGTTGTTTCTATTGTAACTCCTGACAAGAATGGAGAAATGGCCGACATAGTTCTTGGTTACAAAACAATCGATAAGTACCTTAAAGACGAAATGTTTCTGGGTGCACTCATTGGACGGTATGCCAACCGGATTGCAAATGGTTCCTTTTCGTTGGACGGGAAAAAGTACCAGTTGGCTAAAAACGACGGCCCCAATTCCCTGCATGGTGGAAATAAGGGTTTTGATAAAGTGGTCTGGGATGCAGAACAACGCGGAGACACCTTAATTCTCAATTATATTTCTCCGGATATGGAGGAAGGGTATCCCGGGACACTGAATGTAACTGCGATCTATACCCTCAACAATAACAATGAGCTAACACTTGAGTTATCAGCAATAACCGACAAAAAAACTATTGTGAACCTTACGAACCATACCTACTGGAATCTTAAAGGTGAAGGAAATGGTACAATTCTGGATCATGAACTGATGATACCGGCAAATTATATCACTCCGGTTAATGAAACACTTATTCCCACAGGAGAATTGATGCCGGTTGAAGATACCCCTTTCGATTTTATTACTTCTAAGTTAATTGGACGGGATATAAGCGAGGATCATCCTCAGCTAATTGCCGGAAAAGGTTATGACCATAACTGGGTGCTTGATAAGGATGCAGGGAACCTGACACTTGCTGTCAGAGTTTTAGAACCGGAAAATGGCAGGATATTGGAAATCAGTTCAACGGAGCCTGGCGTACAATTTTATAGTGGTAATTTCATGGACGGTTCTGTTTCCGGAAAGAGTGGAAACCTTTATGAATACAGGGGCGGCATGGCATTTGAACCACAACATTTTCCTGATTCTCCTAATCAGCCAAAGTTTCCTTCTGTAGTGCTGAAACCTGGAGAGCAATATCACAACACGATTGTGTATAAGTTTGATGTTCAGAAGTAATCAGAACTAATCACAGAATAACAGAAAATAGAAAAAAGTCTTCTCCGTAAAAGGAGAAGACTTTTTTATTGGGTTTTTCTTTGGCAATGATATTTAAATGTATAAAAAACTAATTAACAGAATTTTAGTTTTTTACATTGAAACTAATATCTTCAATTATATTCAGCATTTTGAGAGTAGCCTTTATAGCTGCAACAGTCTGATCTGAATCGATTCCCCTGGTTTTGAATTCTTTTCCGTATTCCCAGGTAATAATAGCACCAACGAGCGCGTCTGTTTTTCCTCCGGGAGGTATTGTCACCACGTAATCCACTAATCTGGGAAAATCCTTTTTAAGGACACCGCAGTAAATTTTCCGAAGGGCCCGCATAAATGCATCATACTGTCCGTCACCGGGAGATGATTCTTCATATTCCTTTCCGTCAATTTCGATTCTGAGTGTAGCAACCGGACGAAGGCCGTTTGCCAGGGAAAGGCTGTAATTTTTTATTTTAATAGTGTCTTCAATATGCTCACTCTTGAGCACATCCGAAATTATATAAGGGAGATCTTCCGTTGTAACATCTTCTTTCCGGTCGCCCAGTTCGATCACGCGCTGTGTGACTTTTTTCATTGATTCCGGATCAAGTTCGATTCCCAGTTCTTCGAGATTCATTTTGATATTTGCTTTACCCGCAGTTTTACCAAGTGCATATTTTCTCACCCGGCCAAACCGTTCCGGCAGGAGATCATTTTGATACAGGTTTTCTTTGTTATCTCCGTCGGCATGTACGCCACAGGTTTGTGTAAATACATATTCACCAATTACTGGTTTGTTGGTGGGAATGCGAATGCCTGAAAAAGATTCGACCAGTTTACTGATCTTGTTAATTTTTGTTTCGTCCAGGTTAGTTTCCATCTTCAGGTGGTCAAGCATAATTGCGATAACACTGGATAAGGGAACATTACCTGCTCTTTCACCCAGCCCGTTTACGGTAGTATGAATTCCGGAAATACCAGCCTTTAGTGCTGCATAAACATTCGCTGTAGCCAGGTCATAATCATTATGGGCATGGAAATCAAAATGTACCCCAGGAAATTTTTCCACCATCTGTTTACAATATTCATAGGTTTCATCAAAATTTAGTATTCCCAGTGTATCCGGAAGCATTATTCTTTCAATATTCTCATTCTTCAATGATTCAGTGAGGAAAAATACATAATCGCCTGAATTCTTCATCCCGTTTGACCAGTCTTCCAGATAGATATTTACTTTGATTCCAAGCTCACTTGCATAGGCAATTGACTGTCTGATAGAAGCCAGATGTTCTTCTGGTGTTTTGCGCAGTTGTCCGGTAACGTGTTTAAGTGAACCTTTGCAAAGAAGATTCATTACTTTTCCGCCTGCTTTATTGATCCAGTCAATAGAATCTTTTCCATCAACAAAACCAAGAACTTCTATCCGGTTAATGGCCCCTGCTTTTGTTGCCCAGTCAGTAATCTTTTTTACAGCGCTGAATTCACCGGCAGAAACCCGGGCAGACCCAACTTCAATGCGGTCGACCTTAAGTTCTTCCACCAGTAAGCGGGCTACTGTAAGCTTTTCTGTATCTGTAAATGCCAGACCCGAAGTTTGTTCTCCGTCCCGCAAAGTGGTATCCATTATTTCTACTGCCATATAGTTGTAATTTTCTTTTTTTCTGAAAAATTTGAGCATGCCATTATGTTTAACAGCATAGAAAAGCAAAACTAACACATTTTTATGAATATGCTATTAAACATAATCAGAAAATAAGATGCTGTAGTATTATTGGTGCAGGCAGTATTAAATTCCGGAAAAGAACTTAAACTAATTTGCGGATTTCTGACATTTTAAGCAGTATCGAAACAATTTCGTCAATTGAGAGGGTCATGCAGTTGAAAGTTGCATCAAAACGGGTATAATCGCTGTTTTTACCCTGGTAGTATTCCCTGAATTCCTTTCTGTTCATGTCAACCTGAACAGCACATTTCCGGGCTTCCTCTACCGAAATATTGTGTTTTTCGCTACCCCGCAAAGCACGCCATTCAAGGGGGGCTTCAAGGTGTACATGTAGCGATGCGGGTATGTCTTTAGCGATAGCAACACCTCCTCGTCCTACGATAATAACCTGTCCGGCTTCTGCAATATTTCGGATTACACGCCCTATTGTATTCCTGATGCGGCGATCACTCTTATAGTAGCGGTTTTTGTGAGAGGTGATGATGTCATCAATGATACTTTTTTCCTCCCGGTTGAATACATATTCAATATACTGTGGCTCAAGCTCAAGTTTTTTAGCGGACTCAAATAAAATTTCCTTACTCACCCATTTCCAGTTTACACGTGCTCCTTTGATATAGGCTTTATTGTTAACAGCCTCAACAAGTTTACGTGCAACCTCATTGGCCGGACAACCATATTCACGGGAAATTGTAATAACAGGTCCCGGATCTTTGCGCTCACGGGTACTCCTGGGATGTCTTTCAGACATGTAATGAAGTAAATCGAGTGCCATCTTAAAGTGGTTTCAGCATTGTTAACTAATTCACACTAAATTTAGCAATTTATTACCTCAATAACAAGCTTTGGCAGATATTGTAATCGTTATGAATTATAAAAAATTGCGATTATTTTGTTCTTTTGCGAGCATGTTTTTTGCATTATTTAAAACCATCAGTTTTTGCATAATACCAGATAATCTCTCCTCATCATGATCTTCCTGGGCTCGTTTTAATTCCTGACGTGTTTTATTTAATGCCTGCATAATCTTCTTGTTTTTAAATGCCAGGAGGGTTTCAGGAACAACTTCCTTAAGCCTCATTTCTTCCGATTCAACAAAATTGTCGTTCTTTTGCCATATCTTGCTTATCTGATAGGTTTCAACGAGCAGATCAGCAGAAGTCTGGCTGATTTCAACATCGGAATGTGAGGAAAAATATTTAACTGTTGCAGGTTCTCCCGAGGAGTAAAGACGTAAATACTCATCAAAAATCTTGCGGTACGGAGGATGAATTATTTCCAGTTCATCATTCTGAAGTTCTTCAATCAGGTATTCCGCTACAGCAACCGTAATTTCTTCATCCTGTTCGTTTTTTTCCCTGAAAAGCTCATGGTCTCCGTAATTCAATAATAACCGTACCACTTCTTTTTCCTGGTATATCCCTTCATCTGATTCATCATAAGATTTGGGAGGCGGTTGCACTGTTGTTGGATCATCATTATAATCAGGAGCCGGACTATATCCGTATTTCTTTTCAACCCGTTTCCTTCTTATTTTATTTACTTCAGTATAAAGCGCCTGTTCGTTTACCTGCAGCATTCCGGCACACTCCTTCAGATATACCGACCGTATAATTGTATCAGGGATGACTGCTACCGACCGGACAATTTCGGTGATAAGTCCGGCTTTTTTAACCGGATCATTGGCTGCCTCTTCCAGAAGTAAACGGGTTTTGAATGTGATGAAATCTTTTTCATTTTCTTCAATATAACCCAGGAGCTCTGTCGGACTCATTTTTTTTGAGAAGGAATCAGGGTCTTCACCATCAGGAAGAGGAACCACCTTTACATTCAGTCCTTCTTCCAGAATCAGATCGATCCCCCGCAAGGATGCTTTGATACCGGCTTCATCACCATCATAAATTACTGTTATATTGTTGGTGAAGCGCTTCATCAGACGTATCTGCTCCTGTGTCAGCGAAGTTCCGGATGACGCCACGACATTTTCAATACCATTCTGATGAAAGGATAATACATCCGTGTAGCCTTCCACCAGGTAACACTTGTCGTGTTCAACCACACTTTTTTTAGCCTGGTACATTCCGTACAGTACGCGGCTCTTATGATAAATTTCCGATTCCGGAGAATTCAGATATTTGGCTGTTTTTTTATCAGTCTTAAGAATCCGTCCGCCAAAACCGATTATCTTTCCGGAAAGTGCATGTATCGGAAACATAACGCGTCCGCTGAAACGATCGAATGTTCCTCTTTCTCCCTGGATAGTTAAACCGGTTTTCACCAGATAATCCAGTTGGTAGCCATTCTTTTGTGCTTCCGAGGTAAATGCATTTCGCTGTTCGGGAGAATATCCGAGCTCAAACTTCTCAAGAATATGTTTTCTGAAGCCTCTTTCTTTAAAATAAGACATCCCGACGGCAAGGCCTTCTTCTGTATTGAACAGTGTATTGGTGAAATATTTTTGAGCAAATCCGGTAACAATCAATAAACTCTCACGTTCATTTTTCTGTTGCTGTTCTTCGGGACTCAGCTCTTTCTCAATAATTTCTATATGATATTTCCGGGCCAGGTATTTCAGCGATTCATAATATCCGAGGTGTTCATGCTCCATAATAAAATTAACCGCATTTCCGCCTTTGCCGCATCCAAAGCATTTGAATATCCCTTTTGCCGGCGAAACAGTAAAAGAAGGCGTTTTCTCATTATGAAACGGACACAACCCCAGGTAATTAACACCGCGTTTTTTAAGATGTACAAAATCCTGTACAACTTCTGTAATTTCGGCTGCATCATAAATTTTATCGATGGTGCTCTGATCTATCATAAAAAACGCTGTATGTTGTTGTATTACAGAAATATAAGATATATCTCCCTACCCGCTAATTTACAAATAAATCCGCAACTATCATCCATAAACCCGGGATGATACCTTTAACTTTCTCTAAAGGTCACAGTAAGATATTACTTCCAAATAAACTATTTTTATACTGTGCTGTTCTCATCAGTAGATGTGTATTCTGTTTAATTTTCAATATATCACCAAAGTGAAAGGTAATATACATTTACTTTTTTTTGAATTGTATACAGGCTTTTCAAGAAATTTATGGCAACAATTAAAATTACAGAAGAAAATGAAAAAACTGGTTGTACTTACCGGAGCCGGAATTAGTGCTGAGAGCGGATTGAAAACCTTCCGGGATATGGGCGGATTATGGGAAAACTATAATGTTAATGATGTAGCGAGCATTGAAGGTTGGGAGAAAAATCCGGAACTGGTACTGAATTTTTATAACGAGAGGCGAAAACAATTACTTACCGTTGAACCTAATGATGGGCACCGGATTTTGGCTGAGCTTGAAAAATATTTTGATGTTCAAATCATTACCCAGAATGTTGACGATCTGCATGAGCGGGCCGGCAGCAAAAATGTTCTGCACATTCATGGTGAATTAAGAAAAGTAAGAAGTTCAGTAGATCCTTCTGATGAGTTTGTGCTGGATGGCTGGGAACTTAAAATGGGAGATACCTGCAAAAAGGGATCACAACTTCGTCCTGCTGTGGTTTGGTTTGGTGAACCGGTAAATGCCCTGCAGGAAGCAGCGGAAATCACCCGCCAGGCGGATATTTTTGTTGTAGTAGGCACCTCTCTGGTGGTTTATCCGGCGGCCGGACTGATTGATTATGTACCGGATAATGTACCTGTTTATTTAGTTGATCCAAATACCGTTAATGCTCCCAGATATCGCAGGGTTGATTTTATTGTTGATAAAGCTGTTAGCGGACTTAAAGTGCTTAAGAAAAAATTGATTGAACAATATGCTGAAAGCTGACAGAATATTTAAAAAAAGGCTGATATGACAAATATATGCAATGTTTAAGCTGCCTTTTTGAACAGAATATTTGTGACAGGAGGAAACATTTATAAAAGTATTTACCTTTAGGTGATATTCTTTGCTGATTAATTTTACTAACATGAAAAAAATTCTTTTTATACTGCTGCTTTCTGTTCCTGTTACGCTATTTGGACAACGCTTCTCCGGAGGTATAATTATGGGTTTAACTGCCAGCCAGATAGACGGAGATATGTATGCAGGTTATAATAAAGCCGGATTCGTTGGTGGTGTGTTTGCCCGTACTGATTTATCAGACAAAACAGGCTGGCAGATAGAAATAAAATATATCGGAAAGGGAGCGGGGAAAAAAAACGATCCGGACCATCCCGAATATTATAAAGTAAAACTTCATTATATTGAAGTTCCTGTTTCCCTGTATTACCGTTTTGCCGGGAAATGGTCGGGTGAAGTGGGTATTGCTCCCGGATACCTGATGAAAGCCGCTGAAGATCTTGATGGAGGAGGATTTGCTCCACCTGAAAAACCTTTTCGGGATGCAGAGTTAGATGCCCTGGCCGGTATAAGTTATGTCTTTACTGATCATTTTAAGGGGAACATACGGTTCTCCTATTCTGTTTTCCCTGTCAGAAACCATCCCGGAGATCAGATCCATTTTCTGGACAGGGGACAGTATAATAATGTGCTGGCTTTCTCTGTGTATTATACTTTATAAGCGCAATTTTAATGACCACCGTGAAGCAGCAATAAAATTGATCATGCAACCGCCAGTGAGGCTACACCTACATTTGTGTTATCAGCCTTCAGCAATTCATTGGCACAGGCCTCAATTGTTGATCCTGTCGTGATTACATCATCTACAAGCAGTATTTGTTCTCCGGAAAACTTCTCTCTGTTTCGCACCGAAAAAATATTTTCCACATTTTGCCATCTGTCATAGCGGGATTTTCGGGTTTGTGTGGAAGACGCCAAATCCCGGACCAGATTTTTAATTATTAACGGAATGCCCAGGGAATCGGACATACCTCTTGCAATCATTTCACTTTGATTGTATCCCCTTTTCCTTTCTTTTGAAGGATGAAGGGGAACTGGTACAATACAGGTTGATTTGCTAAACCAGGAATCTTTGAGACTTGCACCAAAATGCAAACCCAGTTCATAACCAATCTCATGTTGTCCCTCGTATTTAAGTTTGTGAATGAGTTTGCGAAACCGGCTCCCTTTGCTGAAATAATAAAATGCTGTTGCATGTTCTATTTTCACCCGGCCCCAGAACAGGGAGGCAACAGGATTTTCTTTATCCCTGTGAAAGTTGGTTTTGGGAAGTGCATGCAGACACCGGGAACATATAACTTTTTCATTATGATATAATTTTGCAGCACATGCCGCACACAGGTTTGGAAACCATAATGACAAAAAATCATCTGCCAGCGAAGATATGGATTGCATATGTCCGGAATTTTGATTTAGATGAAAAATAAATTTAAGAACTTTACTGACGAATTGAAAGAAGTTTTTTAATGAACGGTTCAAGTCATGCAAAATTCAAAAACCCTTTTATATTTCTTACTGCTGATAACAGTGATGATTGGTTGTACAGAAATAATTCATGCTCAGAAAAAATTTAATACATTCAGGGAGCTTGCTCCGGATGATTTTCATTTTCAGTTGTTCAGTCAGGATGACCGGGTTGTGCTGGATGTAAGAACTTCCGGGGAATTCAGGAAATCACACCTGCCTGGTGCAATCAATGCAATGAATCAGCAAATATTAAAAGAAATTGCAGATACCCTGGATTCAGAGCAATCCATATTTGTTTATTGTGAGAGTGGAGACCGTAGCCTAACAGCCGCAATTATTCTTTCCGATAAGGGTTTTGTAAATGTATACAATCTTTCCGGAGGGATTGATGCCTGGATAAAACAAGGTTATTCTTTAGAGAGTGGAAAAAAGCACAAGATTTTTAAACCTTAATAATCTTCCTGGTTGTCTTTTCCTTTTTCACCTGCCATTTTTGCCTTTGATGCACCCAATCCTTTTACCTGTTCAGATAACTGAGCGATTTTTTTATCTTTTTCAGCAATCTTTTTGTTTTTTTTCTTAATGGAGGGCCAGGAAAAAATAATACCGATCAGGGTGCCAATTCCAAAAGCAACCAGTAATAAAAGTGAAAGGGAACTGTGAAAATCCCAGAACAATAATTTTACAGCTGTATCTGCTGCATTCTGTAAAGCAAAAACCACCAGTATAATAGACAGAATCAAGGCGATTATCAGATTCCTTTGCATAATATTCTTTTTTTGTTCATGATCAAAGATACTCCGTTTTTTGTTTCTATTCAAATACAAAGAAACAAATAGATAGTTTTGCATCAGTCAACAAAATATGATTTTAATAAAAAAAATTATTTGCAACCATTTATAATCTGAATTCATTCTCTTTGATGAAATTAATTGCTGATTATAAATATAAAAAGCTTAAATTTTGATAATTTTGAAATTTCTGAAAATAATTTCTATATGGATTTAATTACCGGAGGCACCGGACTGGTTGGTTCTCATCTATTATACAAACTGTTAAAGGCTGGCGAGCCGGTAAGAGTATTAATCCGAAAGACAAGTGATACAAGTCAGATAAAAAAGACCTTTTCTTACTATGATTCCGGAGCGGAAGCTTTGTTTGATAAAATTGAATGGGCAGAGGGTGAGCTGATGGATATTGGTTCCCTTGAAGATGCTTTCCAGGATATTAACAGAGTCTTCCATACGGCAGCCTATGTTTCTTTTGACCCCGGTGATAAATACAGAATGCTGAGAAACAATGTGGAAGGGACGGCCAACATAGTAAATCTCTCCCTGGATTTTGGAATTGAAAAACTATGCCATGTAAGTTCTACCTCTGCACTGGGTGCACCAGTGAATGGGGAAGATGTAAGTGAAGATGTAATATGGAGCCCATCCAAAAAGAATTCTTCATACGGAGTAAGCAAGTTTTATTCAGAAATGGAAGTATGGCGGGGAGTCACAGAAGGGCTGAACGCTGTGATTGTTAATCCTTCAGTCATCATCGGTCCGGGAAACTGGAACAGGAGTAGTGCGGGACTTATCAAGGCAATATGGAAAGGGATGCGGTTTTATACCAATGGAATGACCGGTTATGTAGATGTCAGGGATGTGGCAGAAGTAATGAAGATAGTAATGGACAGTGATATATCCGGAGAACGTTTTATTGTTTCTGCCGAAAATTTATCCTACTGCGAAGTATTTAACATGATTGCTGACGGTCTCGGGAAGAAAAGGCCTTCTATAAATGCTGATAAATTTCTTTCGAATTTAGCCTGGCGCCTGGATGCGGTTAAAAGCACTTTGTCGGGTTTACCCAGGGTTATTACCAGAGAGACAGCTAATGCCGGCCAGAACAGAGTTGGTTTTTCAAATAAAAAGGTGAAAGAAGCAACCGGAATTGATTTTACTCCGGTAAAAGAGGCCATCATGAATACCTGTCGCATATTTCTGACTGAAAACACTTAATAATCCTGTTTCCTGGTTTATAATTTTCGACATTCAGGCAGGAAATTCAGTGATGTTTTCAGGTTGGCTTTCGATTATCTTTCCTGATAAGGATTCATGAGTTGGTGGATAATTTCTAACTCGCAAAACTTTTTGATGAATTCTCCGTTTTATCCATACCTGATGAATAAATTTCACAGAACAGGAAATGTTTTAATGAATTTTCAGCATTTACCTAAGAATTTATTTTTGGGCCGAAAAACCGGATTGTCGAAATATTTATAATTAGTAAAAAAATTAACCTATGAAATTTACAAAGTTCTTTTTGGTAGCGATATTGTCAGTATGCCTCAGTGGCACCATTCATGCACAGAAAACAGAGATACGTAAAATCGGGCAGTTTGACCAACTGGAAGTATTCGGTAATATGAGCGTAATCCTGGTAAAAGGTGAACAGGAAGGGATAAAAATTGAAGTCGAAGGAGAAAGTGATATTAGTACAGGAGATGTTTCAACTTCTCTTGACGGATTAACTTTAAAGGTGAATACAACAGTCAGCTTATTTAAAGCCAGTGATAAAATTACAGTATACGTGACGTTTAAGAAATTACGCAGCATTTCTGCAAAAGCGTCTGCTGATATCCGTTCAAAGGAGCTGCTTCAGGGTGACAAGCTTGAACTGGTAGCCAGTAAGGGCGGCAATATCTATCTGGATGCTGATGTAAATACCCTGGATGCAAAAGTTACACAGGGAAGTGTTATTGTACTCGACGGGTATGCCAAAACGCAAGTGGTAACAGCGAGTCTGGACGGAACCTATTCTGGTTTTAAATTCACCTGTGACAATACTTATGTTAAGGCAAACACCAAAGGGATAGCCAAAGTGGTAGCTGACAAATATCTGGAAGCCTCAGCCGTTTCCGGTGGCTACATTGGCTATGGCGGAGACGTTAAAAAAACTGATATTTCAGAAAAACTTGGCGGTAAGGTTGAAAAAGTTGAGCTTGAAGTTACCTTCTGACCGTCCTTTTATTCATGATATTTAACCCGGGATCAATCAAGTTTTCCGGGTTTTTTTTCCAGATCTATCAACATTCCGGCAACAGCCAGATCATGTGGATTGGTAATTTTGATATTTTCGCTGTTACCTTCAACCAGGTTTATATTAATACCCAGCGTTTCAAGTACACTTGCATCATCAGTAAACTCAGGGCGAAAAGGTTGTTCATAGGCGCTTTTAATAAGACCGGTCAAAAAAACCTGTGGTGTCTGAATTAATTTTAATTTCGTCCTGTCAAGTATAATACTTGCGCCATCAGGTTGTTCCTGCCGCACACTATCTACCGGAAGTATATACGGAATGGCATTTCCTTTTTCGGCTGCAGTAATAAAGCACCGTTCAATTGTTTGATAAGAAACGAGGGGCCTCACTCCGTCATGTATGGCTACCAGACCTTCTTCACCGGTAATTGCCAGTCCGTTTTTTACTGATTCGAAACGGTTACTTCCTCCATGAACAATTTTATGACGGATTTTAAAAGAATGTATGCTGCAAAGTGTTTTCCAGTAGTTCTCCTGATCGGCAGGAATGACGAGTACTATTGTTATATCTGGGGTCAAAGGATGCAAACTTTGATAAAGTATGCATCAAAACCGGCTTGTCTTTAAGCAGCATGAATTGTTTGGGAACAGGCGACTGCATGCGCGACCCTGTACCGCCGGCTACAATAATGGCGGTTTTTTTCATTGATTACCGAGATCTGGTTTCATTCTGCGAGAAACAGTTATCTCTTCCTCAATCAGCTGGTTCAGATAACGGGCGGCAAAAATATGCATTCCTGAATTGCCTTCGCCAATGATCCAGTTGAAATTTTCCGGTCCCGATTCCAGTTGCAGTCTGGTTGATTCTTTCAGCAGATATACCGGTACAGTTAAACCGGCGCGGTATTCCGGGTGTATAAATAAATTATTGTATTCTACTGAATCCGGTTGATTTCGGTAGGTAATAATCCAGCCTACAATTCGGCCCTGATATTTCAGCCCGAGACTGTTCAACGTCTCAATATGTGATTCATTTTTAAATGGATCGAATCCCGGTTCTATCCAGGGAGTTGTTTGCTGGCTCTCTTTTAGCTGACGACGTTCTTCCAGGGTGAGGTCTTTCCAAAAGAACATTTCATAACCATCAGGAAGACACAAACTGGCCGGCCATTTAATTTTCTCCTGGTTTTTCCGCGTGGTCTTATAAATTTTCATCAGATTTTCCGGCTTTTCCCACCCATGTTTATCCATTAGATTCACAATGGTATCAGCATACTTCCAGTTCGACCAGTATACAATCTGCAATTCCTTATAACCCGCAGAAAATAGAGCTTTCTGGGCATGTTTTAGTAGTGCGGACCCAACCCCTTGTTTACGGTAATCCGGTTTTACATAAAGCGTTATAATCTCAGAAAGGATATGCTTTTTATCAAATTCCGCGAGTAACAAACCTGCAACCTTTTGATCATCGCGGGCCACAACTGCAAGTAAAGGGTTATTGTAGTGGTGCGAAACAGCTTTCTTTCTGATATCGGGAAAAGTCATGTAGGCAAGATTAGTGAATGCATAATCAAGCGTTACATTCGTACTTAACTGGTATTTAATATTCATAATCTTACAACTGTTTTCATGCAAATCTGCCGAGTGTAACAAACAGGCATATTTATTCGGCATAACTATTTATTGTTTTTCCTGTTTAGCTGGTGCTGCCCAAAAACTGCCTGCCGGGCTCACCAGGGCAGCCTGCTCATTTCTGCTGCTGTGGCCAATGATTCCGGGCCGGCGCATTCCGGGTAAAATCTTCACATCATAAATTTCTTCCACACTGGTCTGGTATTTTATAGTACCGGCTATCTTCTCTTTTTCGATGTCTACTATCACAACTCCGGCAAAAGAAGTTTGTGCTATCGGAAGATCACTGAAAACACCTGTATGATGGCGTAACTTTGAAACTCCTATAAAAAGATAATTACCGGTAATGGCCATGCCTCTGGCAAATCCTCCTAAGGAGACTACTTCACGAATTGAACCATTTTGCTTATTTACTTCAACCAGTAATCCTTCTGCCGAAATAAGCATATACAGTTTATTATTGTATAATCTTGGAGAATGGGGCATTGCGAGTCCGGAGAGAATGGTATCACCCGTAGGGACATGAATGAGCACACCGCCTTTTAATTTATTTCTTCGCCAGCCCTGATAGCTATTTGTATTGGACAGAGCTGTAACATATTCAATTCTCTCATTTGTATAAGCCATTCCATTCAAATGGCAACGGTCTTCCGGTTCCAGAGACGATATAAAATCAGGTTTCCAGAAAGGAGTAAAACTGTAGTTTTCATCAATCCTTGACAGACAGGAGAAAAGAGTATTTACGGCAACAAGCCCCTGATTATCCAGGTGCATATCATGAAGCGCAAGCTGACCTGTGTTGTAAACAGCCCGCGGAAAAAATAAGGCATCATAAGTATTGGGTTTAGGGGGATATCCGGCAGCCAGTTCCGGAGCATTTTTCAGAAGAACCACCTCATTTTTGCAGGCTACAGCCAGGTTATTTTCTTCAGCAGCCAGTCCCATTGCACTATCAAAAGTACGGGCCAGTTGAATGAGCTTATCAGTTGATACAGCGCTAATCAATATCACTTTCCCGGCCTGATAGGTGCTGAGAACCAGAGTGCACCCTGAATTGTATAATATTTCAGGTACCTCCGGTGTATAAATTGATGAAAAGGGGGGTAGTGTCCTGTTCATAAACTTTTAGGTGCAAGTTAAATAAAAAAATGCTTTTTACCCGAAAACAGCGACACAAAAAAACCCGGAAAGTTATCCTGACCGGGGGCTACACAAATTTTTTCAGATATTTTTCTTAATTATCCAACTCTTTCCATATTAAAGCACCGGCTCCCAAGACTGCAGCATTTTTGTCCATCAAACCGGAAGGCAGAATTTTTACCTTGTTCTTGTAAATTTCCAACAGGTTTTCTTCCATATATTGCTTTACTGGTTTAAATATAAAATCTCCGGCTTTTGATAAGCCACCAAACAGGAAAATGGCCTCAGGACTGGTATGAGCCACTGCATCAGCAAGTTTCAAGCCCAGGATTTTGCCGGTGGCATCAAAAGCCTCAAGAGCCAGCTTATCTCCTTTTTCAGCTGCTTTTGTGATCATTTCAGCAGTAAGGTCATTATAGCTATAATTTCTCAATTCACTGTCTTCCATGGTAGCGGCAAAAAGTTTGAATACAGTGCGTTTGATTCCTGTAGCAGAAACATAGGTTTCCAGACATCCTCTTCGTCCGCAACCACATCGCCTGCCATTAGGCTTGACATTAATATGGCCGAGTTCCCCGGCAAAACCATCGTTGCCATGGACAACATTACCATTCACAACAATGCCGCTTCCCAGCCCGGTACCGAGGGTAATAACTATAAAATCTTTCATGTCTTTTGCCCCGCCGTAAATCATTTCCCCCAGAGCAGCCGCATTGGCGTCATTAGTGAGTCGAACGGGAACATCATAGTATTTTTTAAATTGGTCGGTAAGATTTACAATACCCTTCCATTTTAAGTTAGGAGCATACTCAATGGTTCCTTTGTAATAGTTACCGTTTGGTGCGCCAATACCAATGCCAACAAGTTTAATTTCTTCACTAATTTCCTTGCCTGATTTTTCAAGCTCCTTGTGAAGATGGTCCATATAATCATCAAGATCATTATACTTGTCTGTTGAAATCCTTCCGGATGAGAGATTATTGCCTTCACGGTCTACATATCCAAATTTTGTATATGTTCCTCCAATATCAATTCCAATAACTACTTCTTTCATAATATATTAAAATTTTATATATTTCTTGTAATTTTTCACTTTACCAGAAAGCAATTGTCAATACCGAACAAAATTCGCAACAAAACCGGTACTAAAACTCTTAACAGAAAAACAAAAATGTGATCAAAAACATGTCTGATTTGTTAGAGTAGAAAAGTGAAATGATTTTTACAGTAAATAACTGGGGTTCTTTTCTTTTCAATTTTCAGTGTGTAAAAGTAATATTTTTTCCTCTTTGAGAGAACTCATTTTTTCGATTTTAAGAATTCAAATTAAGGAAAATTGATCTCTTTTAAAACTTTATCTGAAAAATAATGGTTAACTTAGCTCTGAATATGGCATGATAACAGATTGGGGAGTGAATGTGCAACAGGTAAATCATTTTGTTTTCTGATCTATATTTATGCTGAAATAATTTGCTTAAATCAATCATAATGAAAAACATCATTGTCCCTGTAGATTTTTCGGAAGATTCCCTGAAAGGGCTGGATCTTGCCATCTTAATATCTAAAAAGTTAAAAGTCAATATACAGATGGTTTTCGTTCAAAAGAAAACAGCCGACTATTATCCGGGAACGGTGGAAAAAGATGGGCATAAACATGCAGAGAAGCGTTTTGAACAGATACTTGAAGAATATAACGGAAAACTGGGAAATAAATCCAGCCTGAACTATATTATCAAAAAAGGGAAAATATATGAAGAGATAGTAAACCAGGCCCAGTCTTTTGAAGACAGTATTATAACTGCAACCACTCATGGTGCATCCGGGTTTGAGGAGCTTTTCATTGGCAGCAATGCTTTCAGAATTATTTCTGCCACCGACCGGCCGGTAATTACTATTACCAAAGGAGACGTGCCGGAGAGCTTTAATAAAATTGTGTTACCCATTGATATTACAGTGCAAACCAGGCAGAAGTTACCTATGACATTTGAGGTTGCCAAACTCTTTGACAGTGAAGTACATGTTATTTCTGTTGCTTCTTCGAAGGGAAAAAAAATACAAAACCGGCTAAAAGCATATAATAAGCAGGTAGTTGAATTTTTAAATTCAAAGAAAATCAAAACAGTTTCCGATAATGTATATGGAGATAATATAACAGATATTACACTTAATTATGCCAATAGTATAAAGGCTGATCTGATCTCTATCATGACGGAACAGGAGACCAGTTTATCCAATATTCTACTGGGAAGTTATGCACATCAGATGCTGAATAACTCTTATATTCCTGTGATGAGCATTACCCCGAAAGAAATGCGTTTTTCAAATGGATTTCAAACATTTGGTGCCACCGGCCTGGAAGATACAATTTAATGTTTCGCTGGCTGGAATTTAAATGCTTTGGTTTTGAACAACTTCAGGTACAATTTCTTTTATTACTTTATTTTCCCTGCCATTAGTACCTGCTTTTAATTCTTTGCTGAATTCAAGAGCCAGCAGGCGCTGCTTTAGTATGCCGGGTATCATATTTCCCAGGACAAGCAGTCCTCGGTTGATTCTTCCCGGAATTATAACTCTTTTGCCTTTGAGTGTTGCGTTAATGGAAAGCCTGGCCAGATTTTCCGGTGAGATTTGTGTAACCTGCCCTTTGAACCCATGAGCACTGATACGTGCATGTGTACCATGATTGGTCCTAACGCCATTCGGACACACCACACTTACCTGAATGGGTGTTTTTCGCAATTCTTCACGGATTGATTTGCTGAAAGATAAAACAAAAGCCTTTGACGCTGAATAAATGCTTTTATAGGGGATGGCATAGTAAGCCGAAAGACTTGCAACATTAAGTATATAAGCATTGGGCAGCGTTTTCATATGAGGAATGAAGAGGCGTGTAAGGGCTACCAGAGCTCTTATATTGAGATGAATTCTGTCATCACAGTATTCAATGGATGATTCCTCAAATACAGAGGTACCGGCTACACCAGCATTATTGATCAACATATTAACACTGAAATGATTTTCCTGGCACCATTTATACACTTGTTCCGGAGATTCCGGTTTTCTGAGATCAGTTTCAAAAGTATGCACGATAACCTGGTGTTTCTTCATTATCGCTTTGCCGGTGAGCGCCAGTTCTTTTCCCGGTAAAGCCACCAGAAGCAAATTCATTTTTTTTGCTGCGCATTCAAAAGCCATTGCCCTGCCAATACCGGAACTACCGCCAGTTATAAGTGTATATTGTTTTTCTTCGTCCTGCATAATTATTTAGTTAGTTTGTAACCAGGCCATTGTTTTCTCAACCCCTTTTTCAAAAGGTGTAATGTGATAATTGAGTTTTGTAATCGATTTGTTCAAATCGGTTTTAAAGTTATACGAAAATTTTTTTACCAGCGCAGAAGTAATTAGTGGATTTGTTTTTGTCATTCCGGCCCACTTCATCATTACTGATGATGCAGCTAACATTAGCGGCAGCGGAATCTTTATCATCCATGATTTTCTTCCTGATACCCGGCTTAGAGTTCTGAAGAATTCTTCATAGCTGAGGTTGCTGCCGCCCAACAGATATCTCTCTCCGGGTTCTCCATGTTGCATTGCCAGTATATGGCCTTCCACAACATCTTCAATATACGCATAATTTCCGACTGATTTTACATTCCCCGGCAAAAAATGCCATTTTCCTTCGTGGTACATCTTTATCATTCTTGTTACTCCGTTGCTCTCGCTCAGCAAGCCGGGTCCGTATACTCTCGTCGGATTTACAATGACAATCTGCTGTCCTTCCCCTTTTCTATCCTGAATAATGGCTTCAACACTGGCTTTTGATGCTTCATATCCAGTGAAAAAAGGAAGTGCATTTTGTGTGTTTTCATTCACTGCGTATTTGTCAGAAGGCCCCAAAACTCCTGCAGTAGATGTAAACACAATTTTTTGGACATTCAGGGATTTGGCGGCTTCAAAAACATTTTCAGATCCTTTGACATTTATTTGGTAATAAATTTTCGGGTCCCTGGACCAGACACCTGTATAACCTGCCACATGAAAAACGTGACTGCATCCTTCCATTGCCTGTTTAAGGCTTTCAATACTCGTTATATCACCTTTGAAGAGTCGTATATTTGGATGATCAAGCAGCCCGGCCTTAGCTTTATTCCTGTAAAGAGCATGTACAACATATCCCTGACCAGCCAGTTTCAGGGTAAGCGGAATGCCGATAAATCCTGTGGCACCTGTTATAAATATATGATTATCTTTCACTTTTTAAATTTATATATTCATAATGAATTACAGACATTATAAGGTCACTTTAACTGTGTTCAACGCAAAATCCTCATTTCCGGATGGTATTTTATAGAAAACCATTCGTTTGATAATGCCAGCATAATATGCGTAAGCAGCGCAACCCAAATTGTTCCGGTACTAATAGTGGCTATACACAAAACGAAACCGAGCGGGATTGCTCCGGCAGCTTCATTCAGACCTTTTGGTACATGAACAAGTGCGTATATTGCAGTATTTAAAGCTATTGCCGGCCAGATACCAGTATACCCTGCCGTGCCGAATAACAACCAACCCCGGAACATAAATTCATATCCAGTTAAATATATAATCCAGCTAACTGCACTGGTGAGTATCAATCCTGTTGTCCATTCTTTTTTTCTGATTTGCGGATATTGTTCCAGATTAGCTGGTTTACGTGCTGCAAAATAATTCATGGGTATAATAAGAAACCCCAGGCCGGCTATCCAGATAAGACTTTCGGAAAAATGTTTAAGTGATAATCCAAATGCAGCAAAATTTCCCTGTAAAACCAAAATTATCATCAGGGCAGGAATAATGCCAAAACTTACTGCTCCTAAGGCACGTCTGAATAAAACGATTTTCAGTTGTGTATCATCCTGTGCAAATTTGCTGATAATTCGCTTGCTCCAACCTGTGAAATGATAAATTAAAAACAGGATTGTTGTAGAGATAATAGAGACAACCGGTGCCAGATTATCTTCATTCCAGGAAAGGGACAGGGTCATGATTCAGTTTTTTTCATAAATATATCTATTTTGTGTGGCTGATACATATCCTGACTTACATTTCTTTTGAATAAATGAACAATTCACAAAAAAATCGGGTTAATATTGAAATTAATGGCGGGTATAATTTTATGACACATAAAGAGGCGATAGTTGCCGGGGCTGGAATTGGCGGAATTGGTACGGCTATACGTCTGGCTGCTGCAGGATACAAAGTTCAGGTTTTTGAAGCCGCTTCTGTTCCGGGAGGGAAACTGGCAGAAATGCACCAGGGAGGATATCGTTTTGATATGGGGCCCTCGCTTTTTACACTGCCGGAGATGGTGGACGAATTGTTTGCGTTGGCTGGCGAGGATGCAAAAACACAATTCAGCTACCGTAAACTGGACATAATCTGTAAATATTTCTATGAGGATGGATTGAAGATAGATGCCTGGCAGGATGTACGGCGTTTTGCCGGGGAGCTTGAGGAAAAAACAGCAGTCAAACAGGATGAAGTAATCAAATTCCTCCGAATGAGCCGGCAAATTTATGAACTTACTGCACCGGTTTTCATTTTTCGCTCATTTGGTAAACTCTCAACTTTCTTTTCCAAAAAGTTTCTAAAAGCGTTGTTTCATGTTAATGAACTCAAGGCATTCAAAACAATGCACCAGGTCAACCAGTCATTTTTTAAAGATTCCAGGGTTGTTCAGCTTTTTGACAGGTATGCCACCTATAACGGATCCAATCCTTATCAGGCGCCGGGGACATTAAATGTTATCCCACATCTTGAACACAATACCGGCGCATTTTTTCCCGACAAGGGCATGTACAGCATTGTTCAGAGCCTGGTAAAAGTGGCGGAAAAGCTGGGTGTTGAGTTTCATTATAATCAACAGGTTGAAAAGATTCTGCTGACAAAAAACCGGGTTAACGGAATCCGGGTGAATGGTAAAGATATCTTTTCCGATTTGGTTATCAGCAATATTGATGTGATACAAACCCGGCGTTTGCTCAGCGAGCCCAAACCGGTAAAAAAACTGCTCGGTATTCAGCGATCAACTTCCGCACTTATCTTTTACTGGGGAATGCAAACCACTTTTCCGGAACTGCAGTTACATAATATTTTCTTCTCGGATGACTATGAAGCTGAGTTTCAGGATTTATTTGAGAAAAAGACAATTAATAAAGATCCTACAGTATATGTATTTATCAGTTCAAAACAGGTGCCGGGTGATGCTCCGGCAGGATGTGAAAACTGGTTTGTGATGATCAACGCTCCTGAAAATTGCGGTCAGGACTGGGAACAACTTATTCCCCTGGCCCGGGCCGGTATTCTGAAAAAACTTTCGCTGCAGCTTGGTCAGGATGTGGAAAAGTTTATTGTCAATGAGGATAAACTGACGCCACAGTTAATTGAAACCAGAACAGGTTCCTGGCACGGCTCATTATACGGCAACAGTTCCAACAGCCGTTGGGCGGCATTCAGCCGGCATCCCAATCAGATTAAAGGTATAAACGGATTATACCTGGCAGGGGGGAGTGTTCATCCCGGAGGAGGCATTCCGCTGTGCCTGGCATCGGCCCGGATTGTGGCAGAGAAAATACTGAAAAAATAAAAATTACTGGTAGGCAGGACAAAGTTTTGAGTTGCTTCTTCCTTTCCATCCCTTTTCCTTTTCATTGCAACCAAATAGCAGGTTTACTCCGAACCGGAAATTAAACGTTCGTGCACTATAAGGCCAGATGAGGCTGCTGTTTGCCAGCTTTACCCAGCGAAACGGAATGTTATCAGTAACAAAATAAAACTGTGCCCCTTTGTTTCCCAGCACAATTCCCACTCCGAGATTCATTATAGTATTGTTCATTAGCGACCAGGAAAGGCTTCCGGTTATCCAGGGTAGTGGTCGTGCTATTCCTGAAAGAGTCAGCGAAGAATGAATCTGACTGCCGTAAAACTGATTTCGGGATACAACCCCCAGCTGGTAGACATCATTAATTTTATACTGTCCTGAAAGAAAAAGGCGAGGCGTTAAAAAAGTGGAATAACGGCTTTTTGAATTATCAAAATGGAAACTATTACTTATCGAATCGGAGAGTGCCTGAAACAAATTTGTCTCTCCGGGATTTTGAAAATACTGGTTGAGATCAAATCCGTTAAAGAGAAAACTTCCCTGTTCAGTAAACTGGTTTATATTTCCTTTCCACCGGATAAAACCCAGGTCAAGCAAGCTGGCCGACAGGGTTATCTGATCAGAATAGTCATATATCACTCCCGCATCAACTGCAAATCCGCGATTTCCGTTAAAAATATAATTTTGAAGAATATTGTTGCCAGCTTTGGATAAATCAATTCCGGTGACATACCCGTTATTATCATAACTGATATCGGCAGGAAAGGAGCTTCGCAGATTAATGTCAGAGATTCCGGTAAGCGTAATTGGCCCGTCAGTTGTTTGAAGAGACAGATCGGAACGGCGGGTTTGCAAATTGGCTGCACCCATTAAATATTTGACCCTGATTCCGGTGGAAAGGTAATCGAAAATCTTTTTTGAAGCAGCTACACTGATTTCAGTATAATTTACAGCGTTTAGACCGGTTCCGTTTAGCACAAGCTGGCGGGGAGCATTATTGGAAACATTCCAGTTCCCGTCTTTCAACCCTATTACATCGCGGGAAAAAGAAAAACGTGTTTGGGTACGATTGGCAATATTAAAGCTGAAGTAATAGTCCCCTTTTGCAAATCCGGCGCCCAGCAAAGAAACCCATAATCCGGTGCCAATGTTGTTTTTGTTATGTAAAACATGCGAGAGACCATTAAAATCAACTGTCAGTGAATCGCCATTTGTTCCATAACCACTTTTAATTGCCTGGTTGTAGCCAAAACCAGAGTTGTTAAAATAAAACGCTATGGAAGAAATTACCGGCAGCTCAATGTATGTCCGGCAGTTGTAATAAATTGCAGGATTCAGGTAAAGGGTTTGTGGTATCTCAGTGAGTGGATATTGTGTGTTGTCCTGGGCCCTGACAGAAAAAAACACGGAATTTATCCAGCATAATCCTGCTATGGCCATGGCTTTTTTAAAATATGATGAAAAATACAAGCGCATACAGGAAATTGCTGTTAAAACTGGTTCATCTCTACTTTCAAATCAAAGATCAGCCCCATATTTACAGTTAATAAATTATTATCGAAGAATTTAACATTTTTGGGAGGGTTTTCTTCCGATCCGGTGGTTGATACATGGCCAATAGCAATGATATATGCTGCTTTTCTCAGCATGGTGATTTTCTCAGCAGGAAAGGCCACATTTACTTCATCTTCAACAGCAGGAGGATTATCTAATTTTGTATCAACTGGCGGAGCTCCGGGCATAGTATACGGTTCATCAAAAACAGAATCCATTACCCGCATATATTTATCAGCAAAATAAAGCTGAGTGCGAATGCTTGCAGGGAAGGTGTTTCGAAAGTTGAATTTAAAAATTACCTGTTTGATTTCTTTCTGCCTGTAAAGATTAAAATCATCCAGCTGGAAATCAAATGTGTCAGCCATGGCCAGATTTTGTGTATTCCCAAATAAAGGGAGTACCAGGTTGACTTTTGCAGAAGCCTTGCTTTCCGGTGTTACTGAATTCTCTTCAGTGTAACCATCCGGATTGGTGCTTGCTATTGCTGAAAACGTCATACGTTCCGGAACCTGGTCCAGTATGTCCGCCAGGTTTGAATTTTTTTGGTTTATCTCAATACTGTCTTGTAAAATTGTTCCTGCTTCCTCAGCTGAAGGATGGGCGATGGACCAGGGGTTTACCGCTACCGGAACGCCGGGACCTGTAAGCTGCTGAGTTCCTCCATAACGCGTTTCAAAGGATATTGTATTAAAAGACACATCCATCGGGATGCCGTAGGAATTTTCTGTAATAATCTTCAACTTTGGGTCAACAAAATGAAAACTTCCTTCAGGTATGGGCTGATAAAAGTCAACCATAAAATAATTTTGCCCCAGGTAAATGTCAGGCTGACCAAGATAACCGTAAATAACTTCCCAGCTTACAATATTAAAATCAATGGAAAATTCGCTAATGGTTTCTCCTGGGTTGATTTCTTGTTGCAATGTGTCCTGTGTTTGTATCACTACAGGTATTAAATTGTATTTATTACCATCGGAAAAAAGACTCAGGTTGTATAAAGCATTAGGGTGGTTATATGTTTTATTTTCGCTTAACCCAAACTCTGAGATAAATTCTGTATTATCCTTCTTCAATGTTGGAAATGTCACTATAAATTTTCCTTATGTTTTCATTTTGGCCATTTGAAATCACATTCATAAACATTTTGATACTATCGACCCTGTTAATAATTTGATCGGAAGAACCATCCATTAATCCCTGCAGGTAAATAGTTTGTGTGTTGTTTAAGAGGCATTCGTTCCGGAACTTAAAGTGTTTGAGTTTCCGTATTTATAAACTTTGTTCATAATGAATCTGCCGGAATGAAGGAAACTCATTGCCAGGAACAGAATATATATTACTGCTGTAATAGAAAGTAAGCAATCCGCTTTCGTCGGGCCGGAGACTGCCATTTGGAGAATCTTTGACCAGGGAATGAAGATCAAGCTTCAAATATCCAACAGGAGAAGCAGCACCAGGAGTAAATACAGTTGAAGTGTTCAGTTTGTTTACATCAAATGTTTCTTTCACACACGAATTGCATTAGTATAATAACATGTAAGCAAAATACTTGGCTGGAAAATATATTTAATTACAATTCTCATGATCAATGGTTTTAACGGCGCATACTCATATAACGTACAAGTTATTGAATAATTTTGTGTTACGCTATGATAATGACTGTGTTTTCCACTATTCTGCCCGTGATATTGATCAGATCTGGTGCGGATATGACCAATCAATCAAACCAGAGACCGGAAAATTTGCAAATCATTCGCTTCCCGGTAAAACAAAACCAACGAAGGAATGTTTTTATACTTACTGTCCGGAAACCAGTGTTTAATTTTGAATGCAAAACATACGGGATTTGATTCCGTTAGATATAGAAGACTGTATGAGAATAAGAATGATGTATTACACTTTACAAATCAATAATTATATGAACAAAATTATTGTGCTTTCCTGTTTGGTGATGATACTGGTGACCGATGCGAAAGGACAGATAATCAATGTGGAAGCCAATCGTTTGCCGGCAGACTCCGTGGGATGGAACGGACTGGTAACTACTAATTTTTATACCAATAAGAATACTTCAGTCCAATACAGCCTCGATGCCGGATCCAAAATACAATTCCGAAAAGGATCCTCTCTTTGGCTGAGCCTGAACCATGCCCGTTTCTTGTTTAAAAATACCGATCAACTGGAAAACCAGGGTTATCAGCACTTCAGGTATAACTACCTCTGGACGGATTTGATTACCTGGGAAGCCTTCACACAAATACAGTTCGACCAGGTGCTGAGAATTGATGTCAGGGCATTGGTTGGAACCGGGCCCAAGTTTAATCTTGTTCGTGAAAAACATACCAGGATTTCTGTGGGGACTTTGTATATGTTTGAACATGAGCGGGAACAGGGGAATGATATCATTCATAACGATCACCGGATCAGTGCGTATCTTTCCCTAAGCTGGAGAATATTCAAACAGCTTTATGTACAGAATATCACCTATTATCAGCCCAGAATAGACTATTTTTCTGATTACAGGGTATCATCCGGAACAAACCTTACTCTGGATCTCAATTCCCGTTTTTCTTTCAACACCGGCGTTAGTTTAAACTATGATTCATCTCCGGTAATTGATCCGGGAATAGAAAAATTCACCTACACAATCAGTAATGGACTGATATTTAAATTTTAAATAAATAGTTTGATTGGATGACCGGTTGTTATTTACCGGAATTGGATTGTCGCCCGGAGGTATTTTAATGATAGTATAACAGTGAACCAGCCTCTGTTTTTTTATATGAACATCAGGTTTAATACTGAGTTTGTAACTGCAGGTTTAAGCTTGTTAATATTGTCCTGGCTGATTAATTTAAAATCCGGAAAGAAATTTATCTGTCGGGCTGAATTATAAAAAATGGCTGCCCTTTAAGGGCAGCCATTATCTTTTCTGTGATATAATATTTTAATCTTCTAGGACAAACTGTGTTGTACCGATCAGGTTTCCTGATGAAAAAATATCAACGGTATAAGTGCCGCCAATTAACTCATCATTATTGTCCCAGTAGATACACATGTCAACATCTTTATTCTCATATTCAACCTGTCGTTTGGCTGAATATACAATCTGTTCTCCTTTGTATTCAAACAAATTGGTGACTGCAGAGGTGAGCACCATATCATCAGGCCTGATGATACGAATATAGATATCCTTTGTGCCGGGTTCAATCAACGGATTTTCGCGCAGGGTAAAACAGACTCTAATCTTTTCAATGTGTTTAACCTTATCCCGTTCTTTGCTTCGTTTGTTCAGCGGGCTAACCACAATGTTCTTGGCATTCAGTACAGAAGCGACTTCCACTTTGCCTGATAATTCCTTTCGCTGTTTTTCCAGCTCTTTGCGGGTGGACTCTGCCTCCTTCAATTCTGATTTATATTGTACATTCTCTGCCGTGAGCTGAATGTTTTGCTGGTTAAGGGAATCAATCTGTACAATATAGCTCTTCATTACCTCCCTCAATGTGCTGAGTTCCTTCTGATAGATACGGATTTTCTGAAGATTGGAAGCGTTGATATTGAGCAGGTTTTTGATCTTTTCCTGCTGTGCATCAAGCTTCATGTTCATGCTGTCATTGTCGGTTTTCAGGCCTTCATATTCAACCACCATGGAACGAAGTTCCATTGACAGTGAATCTGATTCGTGCTGAAGTTCATGCTGAACCGCTCTGGATTGCTGCAGGGTAGTATAATATTTGTAACCTAACGCACCAGCAGCCAGTGCCAGTAATATAGTCAATACAATCAGCCCGACGGGTGTTTTCCGTTTCCGGTTACCATTATTGTTTTGGATTGGTGGTACAGGTTTGCCGGTATTTCCTCCTGTACCGGAAGTACCTTCATTTTTTGTTTCCATGGTTCGTTTTTGGTAAGGGTTATTATTAATGCGCTAAAATTACAACTAAATTTCTTTCAGTACAATGTACCAAAAATTAGAACGGTGAAAATATTAAATTATTCTGTATGTTCGGTTTCTGATTCAAGATAATAGGCTCCCCGGGTTACAATTACAGCATTTTTCAATGCATTGGTTACGTTTTTAATTTCTGCATAATCTCCTTCTTCAATGCCTGTCTCAACTGGAGTTCTGATAAATTTACTTCCTTCTTTAACAAAGACATAGTTTTGCTCATTTTGTTTGATCAGGGCGGTGACAGGAAGCGAATACAGTGAATCATTGTGAAGAAATATCTGTGCGTTTACGTACATACCCGGGGTGAATAGCGGATCCGGACTGGTAATGTGGGCGTGCACATCAATTGTCCGCTGCTGTTCATCAATCATTTGCCCGATTGTTTCAATCCTGGCATCAAAAGGATGCGTGTCCTGTTCCAAAATAGTAAAGCGTATGTGCTGTCCTTTTTTGAGATTAAACATATCCCTCTCAAAAATTTTCAGATTCAGGTGCAGGTGGCTTTTGTCCACTATTTCGTACATAACTTCATATGAATCAATATATTTGCCAATATTGGCATTTATTTTTGTGATGTAACCGCTAATGGGAGCAAATATTCTGATCTCCGGAGTAATGCCGTCTACCTTTATCTTCTCCGGGTCGATACCGAGCATCTTTAATTGTGCAGCCAGAGCCAGCATACGTGCCTCATTACTTCGAAACTCACTCTGTGCTTTTTGCATGGATTTCAGGGATGCTGCATTTTCAATAGTAAGTTCACCCTGCCGCTTAAATTCTTCATGCAGGTAATCAACCTGGTTTTTCGCTTCCAGGTAGTCCTGCTGAAGTTTGATGTAATCGGGATGCTGAAGAATGGCCAGTAAATCGCCTTTTTTAACCGGATTTCCCGGAAAGAAATAAGCAGCTTTTATGAAACCATTCATGGGAGCCGATACGGTGGCCAGATTAGAAGGCGGTAATTCAATGGTTCCATTGCATTCAACGTAGGCTGAAATAACCCTTTTCTGAAGCTTTCCGGTCTTGATTTCGGCCATTTCAATCTGTGCCGGGGAAAATTCAACTTCCTCTTTGACGGCTATTGAATCTTTAACCGGCGGGTCTTCCTGTTTCTGTTTTGTCGATTTACAGGATACAATAGCGAGCAGGAAAAGTATATAAGTTAATTTTTTCATGGATAAGAGTGTTAATTGGTGTAAAACTCTAATTGAACAGCAGTTTGATTGTAATTATTTAATACCTCCAGATAATTCAGTTTGATTTGTATAGCTGTTGCTATGCTTTGTATATATTCAAAATATTCAATGCTTTCCTTTTCAAATTGGGTTGTTGCTGTCTTTATCAGCAAATCGGCCTGAACGAGCGCATCTTGCTGATAGTAGGAAATTTGATTGTAGTATTTGTTCAGTTCAGTCAGCAAATTTTCGATCTCTTTGTTAATATTAAACTGCTGATACCGGTATTCGTTTCCGGCTATCTGGTAATCGACTTTGGCCTGCTGTACCCTGGCGTTTTGGGGAAGAAACCACAATGGCACGGATATGCCAACCATCCAGCCGTTAAGACCTGTATAGGGTTTGATATCCTGATTAAAATACCCTGCAGACAATTCCGGGAAAAACCGTGATTTTTCCATTTGCATATCAGCCTGCTTCAGATCCAGGGTGTTTTTGTAATATTGTGAGAGCAAAATGCCCGGAAAGCGCTGCAGACTGTCGCGTCCCAGCTCAATCTCATACATTTCAAGATTGGTAGCGGAAGGGACAATTTCTTCCTCCAGAAAGGCCATTTGTCTTAATTTGTTTCCGGCTACAATCAGATCGTCCATAACCAGTTTTAGTTGATTCTGAACTTCGGCAGATTTTGTTTCAGCCATCGTTTTTTCCAGCAATGAGGTTTCCCCCAGTTCATAATGAAGTGAAGCAATGCGCTGCAGATCACTGTAAATCTTAACCTGTTCCCTGTAAAGATCAACCTTGTTGTACTGATACAACCAGTTAAACCAGGCACTCTTAACGTCTCTGATGGTACTTTTTTCGGTTAATGCCTTTTCTGTTTCGGCCAGGTTGATCTGTCGATGCACGAAACGTCCCCGGTAGGCATGTGTCAGTAACGATCCGAAGTTCTGCCGGACTTCCCACCACTGATCTTCATCCGGGGAGTTGAGCTGTCCTTTCTGATAGGTAAAATCTGTTGTCCCCAGTTCAAGGACTCCTTGTCTTTGTGCCCTGGCAGCATGCTCTCTCAGGCGCGCATTCACTATTTGGGGATTATTTGAAAGCGCGCTTTTTACTGCATCCTGCAAGGTTATTGTTCTGGTACTGTCTTCCTGGGCAGACATTTTAAGACCCGGCAACATCAACATGATTATTACAAACAAGGTTTTAATGCCACTGTTTACTTTTTGACCGAAAAATTTCATGGGTGTATTTACAATCGTATACAAAATTGGGAGCAGGATCATGGTGAGCAGGGTAGAGGTAATGAGTCCTCCGATCACAACTGTTGCCAGGGGCTTCTGTACCTCTGCTCCGGCTGAGGAGGAAAGGGCCATGGGCAAAAAGCCAAAGGAAGCAACCATTGCCGTCATCATCACCGGACGGAGCCTGAGCAATGCTCCTGTTTCTACTACTTCACGAAGGGTTTTATCCCCTTTTTCCCACAAATTATTATAGTAACTAATTAGCACAATTCCGTTCAGAACGGCAACACCAAATAAGGCAATAAAGCCAACTCCTGCTGAAATACTGAAAGGCATACCACGAAGAGCCAGTGCGGCAATACCTCCAATGGCCGACATAGGTACTGCAGTGAAAATAAGCAAGGCGTATTTTACCGACCGGAAAGTAAAAAACAACAACAGCATAATAAGTGCAAGTGCTGCAGGAATGGCAATGCTTAACCTTCTTGTTGCATGTTGCAGGTTTTCAAACTGGCCGCCATAAGTGATATAATAACCGGGCAGAAGTTTCAGGTTTTTTTCCAGTGCAGCGCGTATATTATTTACCAGCGTTTCAACATCTGTATTACGGACATTGATTCCAATGGTTATGCGGCGTTTGGTGTCATCACGGGAGATCTGTACCGGCCCTTCAACATATTTCAATGTGGCAACCTGGCTGAGAGGAACCTGCTGCCCTGAAGGGGAGCGCACAAACAGCCGGTCCAGGTTTACCTGTGACCGGTTTTTCTTGTCATACCGGACCACGAGATCAAACTTTTTCTCTCCTTCAAAAACAAATCCGGCTACCTCACCCGCAAAAGCTGAGCGGATAACGGTATTCAGCTCTTTAATGTTTAACCCGTAATTCGCAATCCGCTTCCGGTTATAATCAACCACCAGTTGTGGCAACCCTGTGATCTGTTCTACCTTTATATCTGCAGCTCCCGGTATGTCGCCAATAATGCCGGCTGCTTTGTTTGCCTGGCGGTATAATTCATCCATGTCTTCCCCATAAATCTTAACAGCTATATCTGTTTTTGCGCCAGTCATCAGTTCGTTGAATCTCAACTGGATGGGTTGGGTAAAATCGAATGAGGCACCTGTAACCACCTGTAATTCTTTTTTCATTTTGTTTACCAGCTCTTCCCTGGAAGACGCACTCACCCAGTTGTCCCGTTCGTCAAGAACAATCATGATATCTGCATCCTCAATGGCCATGGGATCTGTCGGTACCTCGGCTGTCCCGATCTTGGAAATAACTTCTTTCACTTCAGGAAATTTCGAAAGCAATACCTTTTCTGCTCTTGTGGAGATTTCCATACTCTCTGACAATGAACTGCCCGGGGGCAGTGTCATCTGCATGGCCAGGTCCCCTTCATCAAGCGTGGGAATAAATTCTCCCCCAAGTTTTGTAAATCCCCAGATACTGATAAGAAAGGCTACAATTGCCATAACCAGTACAGTATATTTGAACCGTAGAGCCAGTTTCAGGACCGGATGATAGGTCCGCTTTAAAAAATCTATTAACCGGTCAGAAAAGGTTCTTTTTTCTACAACTTTTCTTTTTAGTATGAGTGAAGACATCATAGGGACATAGGTCAGAGAAAGTAACAAAGCCCCGATAATCGCAAAACTCACTGTTTCGGCCATCGGGCGGAATGTCTTGCCCTCGATGCCGACTAGCGTGATGATAGGCAAAAAGACAATCAGGATAATGATTACCCCGAATACTGCTGATTTATAAATATTGGTAGCAGACAGGTACACAACTTCATTCATTTGCTGCCTGCTCAAGTCCTCTCCCTTGTGTTTGGTATAAATATGATGTATAATACTTTCCACGATAATAACAGCCCCGTCTACCACGATACCAAAGTCGATGGCGCCCAGCGACATCAGGTTGGCAGAAACGCCAAATATATGCATCATGATGAATGCAAACAGCATGGAAAGCGGAATAACGGAAGCTACAATCAATCCTGCCCGGAAATCACCTAACAGCAGAACGAGTACAAATATAACAATCAGTCCGCCCTCCAGCAGATTCTTACTGACGGTATGTATGGTTTTTGCCACCAGCTTTGACCGGTCGAGGTAGGGTTTGATATGTACCCCTTCAGGAAGTAATGTTTGCACGCGGGCAACCCGGTCTTTCACATTTCTAATTACTGCCGATGAATTGGCGCCCTTAAGCATTAACGTGATTCCGCCCACAGCTTCTCCTTTGCCGTTTTTGGTCATTGCTCCGAATCTGGAGGCATGGCCAAACTGAACTGTGGCAACATCTTTAATCAGCACGGGAATGTTTTGGTGACTTCTGACTACGATATTCCGGATTTCATCCAGACTTTGGATAAGCCCTTCGGCTCTAATATAATAAGCGTTATTATATCGTTCGATATAACTTCCGCCCGAGTTCTGGTTATTGTTGGCCAGTGCCTGGTAAACATCTGAAATTGTAAGGTTCAGATTATGCAATTTTACCGGATCAATGGCTACCTCATATTGTTTGAGATACCCGCCGAAACTGCTGATTTCAACGATACCGTTTATTCCGGATAACTGCCTTTTCACGATCCAGTCCTGTATGGTTCGGAGCTCAGTGGGGGTATATTTATTTTCATACCCCTTGTCAACTTCCAGGGTATACTGGTAAATCTCACCGAGGCCTGTGGTGATGGGCATCAATTGAGGGATTCCGTATCCTTCCGGAAGCTCAGCGGCTACAACCTGAATCTGTTCATTCACCAGTTGCCGGGCATCCAGTATTGGAACCCTGTCTTTAAATACAACAGTGACAACACTCAATCCAAAGCGGGAAACCGACCGGATCTCAGTAACATCCAGAATATTCGCCATGGCCACTTCAACCGGATAGGTGATGAATTTTTCAACTTCCTGCGGAGCCAGCGAGGGTGCCTGAGTGACAACCTGTACCTGGTTGTTGGTAATATCAGGAACAGCGTCAACAGGGATTTGCATCATTGAATAGATGCCCGCAACGATCAGAAAAAATATGGTAAATCCGACGAAGAGTTTTTTGTCTATGGAAAATCTGATTATA
Organism: uncultured Bacteroidales bacterium; assembly: GCA_963783315.1. Classification (GTDB taxonomy): domain Bacteria; phylum Bacteroidota; class Bacteroidia; order Bacteroidales; family DASQZP01; genus DASQZP01. The sequence goes on along the minus strand of CAWAMZ010000026.1, from coordinate 686,297 downwards.
CTGTCAAACATGCAGGTATTGTTTTATTAACCGTTAATCTATAGTAAAAATAAGGAATTATAGCATATGGTCATAATTTTCAGAATTGAAATTACCGGATTTTTGTGCTCCTGTATGTCCTTTTCAGGCAACCGGTAATTTGACTAAGTCATTTAACTTTACAGCATATTATCATCCGGATAAAAATATGACAAATAAAATTTCGGGAAAAATCTCGGTGAAAACTGGTTAACGCGATTATTATAGCATTACTGTTTATTTCAGCAAATTCAGTCCTTCCTGTGCTGATGATCCGCTCGGAGTATTCATCAGAGCTTTATTAAAAAGCACTTTGGCCTTTCCATAATCTTTCAGTTGGTAGTTGGTCCAGGCAAGCATAATCAATCCGTCATAATCAAAGGGGTAAAGGTTAACTACTTTTTCAAAATATTTTTTTGCCTTCTCATATTCCCCCCGGCCGTAATAAATCAGCCCCAGGCGGTGCGTGGCGACAGTATTGTTTGGCATCAGTTCCAGTATTTTTTCATACTGGCTGATCACTGTTCCCCAGTTGCCCATGGCTGAGGCCGGGTATACAATACCAAAACGTGCTTCTGCGGAATAGGGCATCAGGGCGATTGCCTTGTTATAATAAGCCAGGGATTCGGTAAAAAGCCCTGACTGATAAGTAAGCCAACCCAAACGCAGATTAATTTCATAGGATTTTTCATCATAAATGTTTTTCAGAGCTTCAATGGATTTTTGTAATTCACCGGAAGCTTCGCGAATATAACTCTCCTGAAAAGCACTGATTTTTTTATCCATGTCCTGTGCAGTGACCGCAGTGACTCCAGAAAGAAAAACCATAAATATCAGTAAGCTTTTTAAATTTTTCTTTAGAATTTCCATGATATACCTCCTGTAATTGTTTGTGAATTATAGGTTAATTTATTGTAGACGGCTGTTCCGGTTGTCCGGTAAACGCTCTGTTGTTCTGATAAGGAATATGAAACATAAAAACTGAATTTATTCACTGGAACAATCAGTGAGATTTCGTAGATGCCTGTTGGATAATCTGTATTATTGTAAATGATATATCCATTATCCATACTTGTGTTTTCAAGATTACCTTTTATTATACCTGCTTCGAGCCAGAAAGTATCGAAAAATCCCGCGCCTGCTTTTAACCGGTAAATCTTTTCCGGCACATAAACAAGCTGATTTTGCACATTATGGTGAAAAATTACATCCGCAAATAAATAAAAATTCAGATTCCCAAGAGGATAGAGTGTTAGCCCTGCTGATTCCTGCAGCTGGTTTCGGCCGTTAAGCTGTGACCATATTGCACCTGCCTGCAGATTAATGTACGGAAAATACTGATTCAGAGATAAACCATAGATATAGTCATTTTGACTATAGGCTTGTACGCTGGTTCTTTGCCACATTCCCCCTGAATTTTGCTGATAGACAGGTATTCGGACATTAAGGAAATGAAATGCCGGAGAGATACTAAATCCTTTTCGGAAAGTAAGTGTACCGGAAATATAATATTGATGCTGTGTAAGCTCTTGCTCTGTCAGTATATTTTTGATACCATCGGTGTAATAGTATCCAAAACTGGTCTTTTTCAGATGTCCGTAGCCATGGAATAAGGAAATAGTGGGAGATATCTGGTGCTGTAAATGCAATCCCTGGTAGTTAAATTTACGGGTGATTAACTGAGAGCCATTTTCCACTGATGATGCATCAAAGTTATAGTTGTCCAATACATCATTGTTTATGAGGTTGCTATGCGAAATCGTTGCCGATACACCTGTTATCACCGGTGTTTTTTCAATATTGAGCTTGCTTTTCAATGAATCGGAAAATGTAGCGGCGAGCTTTTCTGCTTCTTTCTTCCTGCCTGACAAAATAAGGGCAAAATACAGATATTCTTCTGCCACCGGATCTCCATTGTTAAAACCAAGCGCTTTTCTGAAATGCGGTATGGCAGCCATGTAATTTTTGTGATTGTAATACAAAACCCCCATGCGCATCCTGAGATAATAGTAATCAATTCCTTCAGCAAAGGCTTCATGAGCAATAATGCGCAGTGAATCCAGCCTGCCATCAAGGTAATACTGATAACTTTTTTTGTCAACAGTACTGTAATTCAGAGGTTCCTGACTATATGCCAGCGAAACAAATGTAAAAAATAAACCTGCCAGTATTATTTTTAATCCAGACATGTTGCTTTAATTTTTTTGTTTCCGTCAGTAATTTCAAAATAGGTAATACCGTTTTTGCCCAGACTTGTTTTAATATCTATCTCTCTGGTATTACTCCCAAATACGCGGGCTTCAGAATGTGTATACAGCTCAATTGATGAAGGAGACACGATACTGTCAATATGCTGATAAGTCATTTGATATTTCGATTTCAAAAAAAGGAAAAAGGGAGCAACAAAATCCTGGAAGAAGAGAATGTGCCTGTGAAATAACAGGTTAACAGGATACGAGTCTTCAATTTTTAACCCATGGTAAAAACCTGACTGCACTTTATAGGCAGCAAGAAAGAAATAATAAAGCAGTGATTTTTTATCCCCCCTGAAATGTTTGAAATAGAACATGGTACCATCGTTCTCAAAATAGGCAGTTGAATTTGTTTCTTCACAGCGAATGTATGACTGGTTGTATACATCTGTTTTTACAGCCCATTTTATTTCCTGAACTTGTTGTTCTTTTTCCACCTTAAAGAGAATGTCCTGTCCGGGTATAAAATTAAAAGCCTTTACCAGCAAAGGTGTTGGTTTTACATTGGAGATTATCTCATTTTCCCGAGGTGCTGAATAGGATTGTAAGGCGAGCTCTTTATCACTGTAAACCAGATAGTGGCTCAGAGGATAATCCAGTGTTTTTGAACCAACAAAAGGTGTAGTCTGAAGCTGGAAATGCAAATGTGGATATGGCGATCTTCCTGAGTTACCACAATTTGCAAGGTGTTGTCCGGGTGTTACCGAATCACCTTTTGAAACCTTTACAGATCCTTTTTTTAAATGAGCCAGTGTAGCATATAAATAATCATCAAGTTTGAGAATGATAACATTTCCCCAGTTTTGTGTGAGGTTGACCTGCCCGATGACATTGTCATCTACATTGTCAATAACCTCCTCAACAGTTCCGTTGGCCGGAGCCGTTACCATTTTATTGTAACAGTAATAGTCTTCCGGCAAATCTCCGCCATTCCGGTACTGACGATGATCACTGTCTGTGATGACAAAATCCCAGGCATGTTTCCATCCTTCCCGGTGGGTATATGCACCATCATGCCCCTGAGAAACCATCCATTCTCCAATAAAAGGCAGACTCACCGGAACCTTATGCTTGTTTTTAAAACGTTGAATGTCATTTTGAAAAGCATACAGATTCTTTTCCGGGCTGTTTTGCTGGATATAAACCTCATCAAGTCCCCTTATCGGTCTTGTTCTGAATTTTAAAGCATAAAGGAACAGCAGTACAATGACATTGAAAGGCAGAGAATATACGGGTAAACCAAATGTCGCAAAAACAGTTGATAGACTGATGGTTATCACTGCAACAAGTGGTATCAGGATGAAAGTGGTGAGGTAGGAGAAGACTGAAGGAATGATAAAAAAACCTCCCGTAGCTATGGCCGTAAGAATATAGTTAAATCCAATATAACTATAGCTCGTTTCGGTTATATTGGCACCAAAAATTTTATAGAATCCCCAGGCAGTAAAAAAGCCCAGTAAGGAGAGGCTGAAAGCTATTCGTGAATAAATCAGTAATCCCAGAGCAATTAATATTCCTGCTAGCAGATTATATTGAAAGAAGATGGCTCCCAGGGAAATAAGATATACTTTAATAACCGGCCATATTTCCAGGTTGTTTCCCCATTCATACCATTGGACAAGCGTGTTACCACCCAGGGTATACAGGTCGTTCAGGGTATATATACCTCTTTCACTTATTCCGAGTGCTTCAAACTGTCGTGATGCCAGTGTGAGTATCCAGAAGGATAAAATAAACGGTATACTCAGTATGGGTAAGCCATATTTTCCCAGCACTCCCTGAACAAACAGAGCAATCAGCAGGGTAAGCACAGCACCGAGGATCAGTATCACACACAGCTCAATGCCGAATTGATAATAAATGCCCAGCCCCAGGCCTACCAGCAGACTATTGAAACCATACAATCCCTTTGTCAGTGAAAAATAATGGAGTTTGAGCAAATAACCAGTCAGATTGGTTACGAGCACTGACAATATTCCGGCTGCTCCTGCATAAACATCCACAAAAGATACCAGTACCAGTATTACTGCAAAAATCAGGTGGTCAGAAAAGAAGACCTGTGAATAACTGTTCAGTAATCCCCGGCCAAAACGGGACAATGATTCCTTCTGTGTGCTCAGATCAGCCATAATATTTTCTGATTATTTAAGAGAAAAATCCCTGAGATGAGCGGGAACATGCTCTTGCATGTTCATACTCTCATGATTTTCAGCCTGTCTGATAATTTCTGCTTTACCCTCTTTTGTGATCATGATAATCGCCGGCCGATAGGTAATAAACTGCATCCACTGAGTCATGTTATAGGCTCCGATTCGGCTGATCACAACAGGGTCGCCGGGATCAAGCGGTGAAAACTGCACTGCCTCTCTTATAATATCAATGTTCATGCACAGCGGGCCGTAAATAATAGTGTTTTCAGTAAAGTCAGGAGTTGGTTTTGCCGGCGCAATATTGTGTTCATACCAGAAAGATGTGAAGAGCAGATTTACGCCGGCATCAATTACCATGGCCCGCCTGCCGTCAGCAAGCCTTTTATTGGCCAGTACCGTTGAGGCCAGATAACCGGCTTCATCAATCAGAGCTCTGCCTGTTTCCAGAATAAGCATCGGCATATGATCATGCCTGATATCGGAATTATTCAGTGCATCAGTAATGGCTTCTGCATAATCATCAAACGAAGGACAGGTGTCGGAACCGGGGAGATAAGCCCCTTTGAGTGTATTCCTTGTCGCAAAGCCTCCTCCCAGGTCAAGATAACTGATGGAATGTTCATATTTATGATAGATACGCACTGACAGATCAGACAGCTTGCGGGCAGCAATTGCATATGCGGTCGGGGTCATGACGTAAGTGCCAATATGAGTATGAAGCCCGGCCAGTTCCAACAGCTCTTCAGGCATGATCTTGTTGATTGCACTCCAGGCTTCTCCGTTCTCGTAATTAAACCCAAAACGGTCCCAGCGCGGGTAAATACCCGTGTCCATATTAACTCTGATGGCAATTCTGGCTTTCTTCCCCGCCTTTTTCACCAGTCGGATGATCAGATACAACTCATCAAAATGGTCTACATGAATAAGTGATTCATGTTCAATGGCTTTCTCAAGATCGGTTTCCGATTTACCAGGGCCGTTGAAAATAATATGTTTTCCATCAACTCCATTGGCCAGCGCTTTTTCATACTCGAAACCGGAAACGACTTCTGCCCAGGAACCTTCCTGATGGAAAACATTGCACACCGCATTCAGGTAATTGGTTTTGTAAGACCAGGCAAACTGTACCTGGGTATAGCGGGTTGTAAAAGCTCGCTTTGCTTCCTGAAAAGTATTGCGGATTTTCTTTTCTGATAAAATGAAAAGGGGAGAACCATATTCCCGTAATAATGCTTCTACAGCCAGGTTGTCAATATGGGTAACCGGCTGTATCCTGGTTTTCATGCCAAATTTATCCGGCACACCAGCATTGATTTTGTTGATTAGCGGACGTTCAAATTTTTTCTTTTCCATCTGAAGCAATCTTTATGAGGTTGATACTTTCATTTTTTATAGAACCAGTTACAGTTCACCCTGCAGCGATATCTTCTCGAAATTTGCGATATCTCCTATGAGGTCAAAGGAATAGCGGATAAACATTTTTCCGGTCAGGTAGCTGGTAAAAGGAGTGACATCCATTCCAAGAGCCAGTTTTAGTAATGCCTCTGGTATATTTTGTCCGGCTCCCACAGCCAGGTATACCCATGCCGGAATACGCGGGTTTATTTCGATCATGTAATATTCATTGTTAATGGTCTTGATCATTTCCAGTTCCATTCCACCCCGCCATCTTGTTCTTTTGATGAGTTTCCGTGTTATCTCCAGCATCTTTTCATCACTGAGGGTGATGCCTCCCCAGGCCTTGCCCTTGTCGGTGATGTACTGTTTGCGCATTGGGACAGCACCAATGGTATTGCCTTCCCCGTCGCCGAGCGCCACTACATTTACTTCTGTACCTTTAATAAATTCCTGTATGATGATTGGCAGTCCCCATTTGGCGGAAATCTTATTATAATGCATGTTCACCTGTTCTTCATTATAAGCCAGATACGCATCATAAAATTTTCCCTTTACCAACACCGGGAACTCAAAATCATCCTTCAGCGAACCAATATCCCGGTGACTGGTTATCGCCTTACTGGCCGGCACTTTGATGTCATATTTTTCACCAAAAGCAGGCAGATTTGTTTTATGTCGTTCCTCAAATTGCTGCAGTGTTGGCAGAAATGTTTTGATTCCCAACTCCTCCAGCTGCGTTTCCGATTTCATAAATGTATATAATTCAGCATCGAAATTTGGGATGAGCACTTGTATGTTTTCCCTGTTGTTTATTTCACGGATCCTGTTCATCAATACATCCTGTCCGCTGGAAGGGTAGGGGATAAGGTATGCCTTATCAACGATATCCTTCATGTATATCCCGGGTTCCAGATTTTCATAGGCCAGCCCGATTATTCTGACATCAAAAAAGGATGATTCCCTCAGGCTGCGTATAACAGGAACACCGGGGCCCGGATTATCTGTATTGTTGAGGCCTGTAACGGCAACTGTAATTCTGGTCTTTTCCATAACTTGCTTATTTCAGCACATTAATGATGAATTCAAATATTCGATTTCTGAAACCGGTAAACGTTCATCCTTTTCATGAATCTTTGTTTCCTGTTAATTCATCATCGGGCTCCAGCAACTGGTACTGTCGCAACATTCCTGCAAAATCTTCCAGATACCGTTCGAAAGATTCCTGGTCGATTTCGTACCGGCTCGTAATCCATTCGGTTATCTCTTCTTCCGAGGATCCTTTTGCCATCAGCTCCATTATTTCTTTGCCAGGTTCATTCAAACTAAAAGAATCTCCTGTCGAGGCATCAAAAACAAAGCCTGACTCACTGATTGCTATGTTTTTCCGTAGTTTCATAACTGAAGTTTTATTTTCTTTCTTTTTGCTGATAACCGGCTTTCAAACCAGCACATCCTGAGAAAATTATCAGCATCTTAAACAAATTTCGTAATTTCAATCAAAAGGAATGTTACAGAATCATGTAAAAATGTTATAAAATTCACAATAATGAATTCTAAATAATTGTTTTAGCTGTTGCATAAGGGGAGATATTGATTTGATATATTAATGCACATGGAGAATGAAGGGCGGATTTTACGCTACCAGCTTGACAAAACTGCAAATGCCGACAACGAAAATTTATGTAGATAAAATCAGATTTTATCCAGTTTATCGATGAGTAACTTTACTTTTTGGTCGGACTGCCTGTACTCTGTAACTGAAATACCGGTAATCTGGCGGAATTGACCGGATAGATACTGAACACTGGAATAGTCCATCATATATGCAATTTCAGAGAGTGTATATTCATTGCAGTCGATCAACTCTTTTATGCGTTCTATCTTATTTAAAATGATATATTTTTCAAGCGTTACAGGTTCATGGGCATTAAACACCCGGGAAAGCTGCTGATAACTCATGCCAAGTTTTTCTACCAGATATTCAGATTTGCGAACTATTGAGTCGACATTGTTCATTTGATGAATCAGCTCAATTACAGCCTGTTTGATTTGTTCTACAAGCTTTTCCTCCCTGGTTTCGATGATTTCAATACCATATTTTGAAAGCATCTCTTTCAGCTTTTTTTCACTGTAGCTTTGTCTGTCGTATCCAACAACAATTTTTCCAGGCCTGATATCTTTCACCCTGATATTTTCGGATTCCAGTTTCTCTTTTAGAAGCAGCAGGCAACAGGAAGAGATCAGATTACTTACCTGGTAGGAAACAATAGTAATGTTGCCGGGGATTGACATGCTGTAAAGGTTTATTACAAATATAGCAGATTATTCCGCCAGTTACGCATTAAAGAAAACTTGCAGTAGAAACCAGCGTTAAAAACAGTACAGGAGTCTGCCCGGTAATTCGCAGTCAGATTTGATAGTATAAGAAATAACATTCCTTTCATGCTTCTGTCTTTAGTTTTTACTGATAAAGAAATTTACAATAAATTTATCATATTATCAATTACCCGGAATGTGTTGTATAGTGTGCTCGATGTATAAACCCAGATGCGCTGATACTGCAATATGTAACAAAAAAAGCCATCCGTTTGAGGATGGCTTTTTTACATAAAACTTTTTATAATGGAACCTGGACACCAAATAAAATTTTTAGATCCCGTTTATTTACAGACCAAATTCTTTTTTAATAGTATCAACATAATCAAGTTTTTCCCAGGCAAAGAAATCTACTTCTATATGAGAGGGATGACCGTTTCTGTTTACTTCAACCAATCCTTTTACAGGAGTCCTGCCCATGTGACCATAAGCAGCAGTTTCTCTGAAAATCGGGTTTTTCAGTCCCAGTCTTTTTACAATGGCTGCCGGTCTGAGGTCAAAAATTTTCTTCACCCGATCAGCCATTTCCGCATGACTCATGTTAATGTTGGATTTACCATAGGTATCTACATAAACACCCACAGGTTCTGCTACGCCAATGGCATAGGCTATCTGGACAAGAATTTCATCAGCCACGCCGGCGGCTACCATGTTTTTTGCAATATGACGGGCTGCGTAAGCTGCGGAGCGGTCTACTTTTGAAGAATCTTTACCGGAGAAAGCGCCGCCACCATGTGCTCCTTTACCGCCATAGGTGTCAACAATAATTTTTCTTCCTGTAAGACCCGTATCGCCATGAGGACCACCAATTACAAATTTCCCGGTTGGATTGACGTGCAGAATCAGATTGTCATCAAACAGTTTTTGCACCCGATCCGAAAGCTTTTTTCTGGCTCTTGGGATCAGGATGTTTTTTACATCTTTGCGAATCTGCTCCTGCATCTCCTTATCCGAACCAAATTCATCATGCTGCGTGGAAACAACGATAGTATGTATTCGCAGTGGTTCATTGTTTTCATCATACTCTATCGTAACCTGTGATTTGGAATCGGGACGAAGATAAGTCATTTCTTTACCCTCCCTGCGAATCGCAGCAAGTTCCATGAGTAAAATATGTGAAAGGCTCAGCGAAAGAGGCATATAATCGTCTGTGTCTTTTGAAGCATACCCGAACATCATGCCCTGGTCACCAGCTCCCTGATCCTCTTCGGAGGTTCTTACAACACCCTGGTTAATATCCGGAGACTGTTCATGAATTGAAGAAATCACGCCACAGGAATTACCATCAAACATGTATTCGGCCTTTGTATATCCAATATCATTAATGACTTTTCTGGCGACCTGTTGTACATCAACATAAGCGGTAGTTTTGACTTCCCCGCTCAATACTACCATGCCGGTAGTTACCAGTGTTTCACATGCAACTTTGGATTCAGGATCCTGCCTGAGAAATTCGTCCAGCAGGGCATCTGAGATCTGATCAGCAATCTTGTCAGGATGACCTTCTGATACCGACTCTGAAGTGAATAAATATCCCATTTTACTTTTTTTAAAGTTAAGTTATACATTATTTAAAATGGGGAAAGTTGATTGATTAGCATAAAACGACACTGTTTTAGCATTTTTTTACTGTGGTTGCAATCAGTCAAATCTTTCCACTAAATTTACCGTCAAAATAACATATAAAAACTGTTATTTGCAACTTATAGGGTTTATTTTGTTTTATCAAAGTAATCTGGTGATAAAAAGCATATATCCAGAGGATTACGTGTAATTTTTGTTTAGAAAATTGTTAAATATACCTGCTGAGTTATGTCGGAATGGGTGGAATAAAGTTGATTTTGGAGTTTAAATATTGATTATCAAGAATGATATTTTATTTTTCAGGCTTTATTATAATTATACTTACCTTTCTTTTCCGCATAAATTATTTTTAATTTTATCTGCAGAGCAGGTAATGAATCGGATATCTTATCGTTATCTGGTTAATTGATAAAAAATTTATACAGAATAGAAAAGAGTTTTTTACTTTTACAGACTTATATCGGATAAAACAATTCTATGATTAGAAATTTTTCGATCAGCCACTTAAAGATTATTCTGCCTGGTTTGTTAATTTTATCTTCATGTATCAGCAGTAAGCGGGTTAATTATTTACAGTCGGCTGCTGGTGCTCCTGAAGATACTGTTTACCAGACTGACCGGCCGGACTATAAACTGCAGACAGGCGATATATTGTACATTAAAATAAACAGTATGGAAGAACAGTCTCAAAACCTGTTCAATCCTTTTATGTCTTCTTCGGGAGGTAGTTCATCACTAACCAATCTTGGTGGTTTTTATACCATTGGCTACACTGTTGATAAGGAGGGGAATATTGATCTGCCGGTAATGGGGAAAATGCCGGTGCGGGGCTATACAATTCAGGAATTACATGATACCCTTCAGAATCGGGTGGATCAGTTTCTGAACGAGTCCCAGGTTGTGGTGAAACTTGTCAATTTTAAAGTAACTATTCTGGGTGAGGTGAAGAATCCGGGAGAGAAAAAGATTTTTCAGGATCAGCTCAGTATTATGGATGCCATCGGGATGGCCGGAGATATTACTTACTATGGTGACAGGAAAAATGTCCGTGTCGTACGACAGACAAACCAGGGGACTTTTACTTATAATGTTGATCTGACTGATGAAAATCTGATTAGCTCCCCGGCCTACTACCTGCAGCCCAGTGATATTGTATACGTAAAACCGGTGAGAATGACTTTTTTCAGGGTTACAGCACAGGATTATTCGGTGTTGATCACAACTTTTACATCCACACTGACAGCCGTTTTATTATTGTTTAACCTACTTAAATAGTTTAAATGCAGGAGATTGAACAAAACCGGTATTTCCCTGAAGAGGAAACAATCAATTTTAAAAAATATCTGTACCTTATTTTATCCAGGTGGTATTGGTTTGTAATTTCACTGTTCATTGCCGGTACTGTGGTCTATCTGATCAACCGCTATGCAGATGAGGTTTATGAGGTGTCTTCTTCTATTATAATATCCGATGAAGCATCCAACATGAACGGGATTGACAATATTATTCAGCAGCTTGGACTTTATCGCAGGCAGCGGAGAAAAGACATTGCCAATGAGATGGAGATCTTAAAATCTTATCAGCTGACATACCGGACCATGCAGGAACTCGATTTCAATGTTTCTGTTATTGCAGTCGGAAGACGTGGAATAAAAGAAATGGAATTGTACAAAAGCGGACCTTTTATTGTTGATATAGATACCCTAACCGGTTTTCCCATCGGCACTCCGGTATATATTACCCTGCTTTCGGACAAGGAATATCTCGTTGAACTTGCCGGAAGGGAAGGATTTAAGAAGAAAATGCTTTTTGGCGAACAATTCCATGAATTTGGATATAATTTTTCTATACGGCTTCGAAACCCCGAAACATTTGAATATAATTCAGAGGCTTCCAATAAATATTATTTTATAAAGAATGACATTAACAGTTTGACAAACCGTTACCGGGGTAAGCTTAAGCTTAATCAGCGGGATGAAAAAGGGTCAGTTATTGTATTATCTACCAGTGGGCTCGTTCCTGAAAAGGAGGTGGATTTTCAGAATAAATTTCTGGAAGTCTATATTGAAATGGAACTGGAAGAAAAAAACCAGATTGCAGAAAATACAATAAAGTTTATAGAACAACAGCTTAAAGGAATATCCGATTCCCTCTCTGTTGACGAAACGAAACTTCAAAACTTCAGGGTAAACAACAATGTGATTGATCTGAGTAAGGAGGGGACCCGCTTATTTGAAAAATACGGGGAGATCCAGAACGACAAAGTACAGATCATGGTACAGATTAATTACCTTGATTTTATATTGAATTATATAAAAACGCATCCTGATAATAAGGATTTTGTATTGCCCGTATCAACTTTTGTTGATAATGCCAACTTAACCGGCATGATTCAAAAGCTTAATGATTTGTACATGCAAAAAAAGCTGGCCGGTTTTACAGCCAAGCAGATCAATCCAGTGTACGTAAAAATTGATCAGGAGATTGCTGATGCTAAAAAACTGATTCTTGATATGACACAGAGCTCCAAGGCATTGGCTGAAAAGCAGCTTCAGGAGGTCGATGCAAGGCTGGCCGAGGTAAATAGCAAGATACTACAGCTTCCTGAGAAGGAACGGGCTCTGCTTAAGATCGAAAGACGTTTCAATCTGAACGATAATCTCTATACTTTTTTGCTTGAAAAGAGAGCTGAAGCGGGCATTGCCAAAGCATCCAATGTCTCTTCAAACAGCATTCTGGATAAGGCACGGGTACAAAATGCCCAGCTTATTGCACCCAAAAAGAAAATGAATCGCCTGATTGGTTTATTTATGGGGTTTGCCTTCCCACTGGGAATCATCATCCTGCTGGAAATGCTGAACAATAAAATTGTAGATAAAGAAGATATAATCAGCAAAACCAGGGTCCCTTTGATTTCAGTTGTCGGTCATAATTACGGGAAAACGGAAATTCCGGTATTTGAACAACCCAAATCATCACTTGCCGAATCTTTCAGGTCACTCAGAACCAACCTTGATTATTTCATCTCTCATGAACATGAAAAGGTTGTGTCAATAACCTCTGCTGTCAGTGGGGAAGGTAAATCCTTTGTGGCTATTAACCTGGCGACCATTATGGCAATGGCAGGGAAAAAGGTATTACTGATCGGTCTTGACCTGCGGAAACCAAAAATTCATCGTGTCTTTAATATCTCAAATGAAACGGGGCTTAGTAATTATTTGATACATAAAGCACAAGCAGAAGATATCCTGTATGAAACAAATATTGATAACCTGACGATCATTCCTTCCGGGCCTGTTCCGCCGAATCCGGCCGAACTGCTGGAGACCGATACCATGGCGGAACTGATAAATAATTTAAAATCCCGTTTCGATATGGTGATTGTGGATACTCCTCCGGTGGGAATTGTTACAGATGCTTTGCTTATCAATAAATATTCTGATGCTACCATATTTGTTGTCCGGCAGAACTATTCAAAAAAGGAAGTGCTTAATCTGGTTGATGAATTATATCACAAGCATACCATGAACAACATTGGTATAATGGTGAATGACCTTAAAAGAACAAAAGGGTATGGATCAGGATATCATTTCGGCTACGGTTATGGCTATGGCTATGCTTATCAGTATAAACATTCCTATTATACTGATGATATGGAACCGCACAACTGGTGGAATAAAATAATGAATCGAATCAGAAAATCCCGGTAACGAGAGAATACTGTGCAGAAAGATTATTTCTGAGTTTTGGTATAATTAATATGACTGTCGGATTATATTCCTAATTTAACTTATAAGTCAAAAATTATTATGAAATCTAACCCCAACCCACTGCTCCTTGATCCCCTAAAGGCCTGCCTGACTGAAGTCATTCAGGCAGGGGAGCTTACACGCAGGTCTTATTAAATCCAAATTCGTTTTTAATTTGCGCGTGGTATCCCCTTCAGGGTAACTGAGCAAAGCGATCTCACGACCAGCATGAGCCATTGCTGGTGTGAGGGAGTAACTGAGCGAAGCGATCTCACGACCAGCATGAGCCATAGCTGGTGTGAGGGAGTAAACAGGGGCCGAGTGATGGAAATAATGTTTTAGGAACATAATACGATACTCATTTAAATTAAATTATAAAAGCCTCAGTTTTCTGTTCATTCAGAAAATTGAGGCTTTATATTTTCAAGTGATAGATTAATTATCACTAATATCTGATCGGCTAATATAGCAAATTTCCAAGAGCTGCCTGTAATTTTGAAAGACTGATAGCATAATCAGTTCTGGCTTTAAGCAGCATAAGCTGGCTTTCAGAGAGGGCTGTATCTGCATCCAGCAAGGCCAGGTTGGTTATGGCGCCTGCCTTGTAATTGATGTTTGCAAGTTTCAGTGCCTCTTTAGCCTGTTCAACCTGTAGTTTGTACTGGTCTGTTTTTTCAGCAGCTGAATGACAGGAGGAATTAGCTTCCACCACTTCAGCAGAGATTTTTCTCATTGTAATATCCGTTTGATAGGAACTGGATTCCATGCCTGTACGAGCCAGTATCATCTTGTTCTTCCGGATATTACCATCAAAAAGCGGAACTTTAAAAGATACTCCTGCCACATAGTTGGCTTTAAAAGAATACAGGTCGGGCACGTAACCGTTTTTTCCACCGCCACTTAAAAAAGCGCTCAGTGTCGGATGATTTCCTGCTGCAGCTACGTCATACTGTAATGAGGCTTTCTGCTCATTTTCTTTTGCCAGTTCAACCTCATAGCGGTGTGCCAATGCATAACTGACAAGTGAGTCAGTAACAACTGGTTTATCTGGCATATCTGATAATGGCGCAACGTTGACGGGGGTACTCACGTTGTTGCCAAGCAGAGAATTTAAAACAGCGAGCTGACTGGTAATGGCTGATTGTAAATCAACCTGCCGGCTTTCAACTGTAGAGATTTTCACTTTCGTAGACAATATCTCATACTGGGTAGCCGAGCCTGTCTCCTGCTTTTTTCTGATGAAATCAAGGTGTTCGTTCAGAACCTTAAGCTGATCATCATTAATTTTTACTGCACTTTTTAGAAAAGCGAGATTATAGTATATTTCTGTGGTAAACAAAGCAAGCTGTTGCCTGGTCATGTTCACGGTAAGCGAGGCAATTTCATGATTTACTTTTTCAACATCCAGGCTTTTAGCTGTTTTACCAAAGTCCCAGATCAATTGCGAATAATCCACTGATGCCGAATAGTTATCTTCGGGATACAGTTTGATGGTGCCAAACCCCGGAAAATCGAAAGAAGGTACCGGACCGATCCGCGAATAACTGGCTGAGGCATTAACATGAGGGCGATAGGCTGATTTTATCAGATCAGCACTTGCATCAGAAGCTTTCAATCCTTCCTGCGCCTGAAAAATGGCCGGATTTGTCCGAACCACCCGGGCAATTACTGAATCCAGTGGTAAAACGGCACTGTCGGCAACGGGAGCCTGAGCCATTACAAAAGAGCTGCTCATTCCAGGAAATAGCAGGCTGATAAATGTTATAAGACGAATTATTTTTGTATTCATGATTTTTTTATATTTCTGCGATACTTTGTTTATTTTCTTCTTCCTTTTTCTTCTTTCTGGTTCTGAGTAATATGATTGGTATGCCGCCCAGGAGTGTAATAAAACCGGCCATCAGAAAATCATCATCGACACCTTGTATGAAAGCTTGTTTATTTAGATTACCCAATAGTATATACTGGCTTTTTTTCATTGCATCTCCCGGAGTGCTACCGGCATCATGAATTACGTGATGTGCCAGCTTTCTGGTGACACTGGCAAAAACAGGAGAGTCAGTCTGGATAGATTCACTGTATGTTTGTGAATGAAAACTAACCCTGGCAGTGAGTATGGTAGCAAACAAGGCAACACCCAGGCTTCCTCCAATCTGACGGATTACATTGAAAAGTCCGGATGCCTGCGCCATTTTATCTCTCGGAATGCTCAAAAGTGAAACAGTGCTCAGCGGTGTGAACAGGATACCCATTGCAAATCCACGAATATAAAGCGATGTCATAATATACCAGTGTTCCGTCATGTAAGAAAGGTACCCGTTTATAAAGAAGCTTACTGCGAGTAATATAATGCCCAGTAATATTGGGATCTTAGGATTGGTTTTATCTGCAATCATTCCGGATATTGGTGAAAAGGCACCCTGTATAATTCCCACAGGCAAAAACACCGCTCCAGCCTGAATTGCAGTATAGTCAAGCGAATTCTGAAGGTATAACGGCAGCAGGAAAGTACTTCCAAACATGCCAATCCCAAAGATAAACATGACCAGGTTTCCGATGGCAAAATTGTAATCTTTCATCAGTCTAAGCTCTATCAGCGGATTTTTTTTCGTCAGTTCAACGGTAATGAAAACAGCAAGCATAACCGTTGCAATGGCAAAACACAAAAGAATATACGGAGCCGACCAGCCGGCAGAATTGGAAGCAGCTGTCCCTTCAGAAAGGGCATACAGTAATACCGGAAGAAAAATACTGACCGAGATAAATCCAATCGCATCAAACCCCTTGATATTTTTGTTCTTATATTCCTTCTGAATGATTATGGTAACAATCATACCAAGTATTCCTATAGGAACATTCACATCAAATATCAGTTGCCAGCTAAAGTTGTCCACCAGGTAGCCACCAATCAGCGGGCCGAATGAGACTGAAGCTGCTGCGGCAATTGCCCAGAAACCCAA
The DNA here is from genome assembly GCA_963783315.1 of uncultured Bacteroidales bacterium. Lineage (GTDB taxonomy): Bacteria > Bacteroidota > Bacteroidia > Bacteroidales > DASQZP01 > DASQZP01. The sequence goes on along the minus strand of CAWAMZ010000026.1, from coordinate 669,810 downwards.
TGCTATACCTCTCTTGTCCGGTGGAAATTCCCTGGTAATAATAGCCATGCCCACCGGCATCAGGAATCCCGCTCCAAGTCCCTGGATCACTCTGGAAAATATCAGCATCCCCTCATTATGCGAAACGCCGCATAAAAATGACCCTAAAGTAAAGGCAAACAGTCCCCAGAAATATACTTTTTTATAGCCAAATCTGTCAGCCAGCCACCCTGATGTAGGTAACATAACGGCCATTGCAAGCATATAGGCAGTTATCACCCATTCAATCTTATCTATGCTTACCCCAAACGCGGCCATTATCTTGGGCAAACCAACATTGACGATGGTGGCATCCAGTACGGCCATAAAGGTGCCAATCATGATATTCGCAAGCAAAAACCACCGGTATTTCTCATTATTAGGGTGGAATATTTTATATTGATTGCGAAGAGATCGACGAATCCTGTGTGAAGGGGATAATCTTCGTTTTGCCATTTATTTTTTAATTTTTATTTCTGCCGACATTCCAGTCAACAGCGTGATGCTGTCAAGATCATGATTCGAAGCCTTGTCGATTGAAACTTTAATAGGAACACGCTGCGTTACTTTGGTGAAATTTCCTGAAGCATTGTTTGGCGGTATCAGCGAAAACTGTGATGCCGTGCTGGCTCCAATCGAAAATATTTTCCCGGAAAATTTTTCATCCGGATAAGCATCAATATCAAAAGTAACAGGCTGTCCGTTATGAAGGCCTTTTAATTTTGTTTCTTCCAGATATACTGTAATCCACTGGTGGTGATTGTCTGTAACCGTCATAATAGCCTGTCCCGGCTGCGCGATATCTCCCGGCAACAACCACCTTTTGGCAACAATACCCCGTACAGGTGCATAAATTCTTGCATTTTCAAGTTGGGTATTGATAACATCCACCTGTGCCTGGGCACTCTTGATGGCTGCTGAAGCATTTTCAACCTGGGTGCCGGATACTTCCAGACGGGATTTGGCAGCATCTGATTGTGCCTTTGCCGACTGAAGAGCTTTTTGCATATGGTCAAACTGTTCCTGTGTAATCACCTGTCCTTCGAATTGTTTTTTTGCACGCGCAAAATCATCCTGCGCTTTTTCAAAAGCAATTTCCTGCAATTTTATTGAAGTCTTGTTGTACTGATAATTGGCCTCGGCTTGTTTTTTGGCAGTATGTGCCTGGTTCAGTCCGGAAAGAGCCTGCATTTTCTGAGAAACCATTTCACTGCTGTCCAGCTCAACCAGTATGCTTCCTTTCTTTACCGAATCTCCTTCTTCTGCATGAAGTTTGACAATCCGTCCCATCATTTTTGCACTGACAGAAACATTATCACTATCCACATAAGCATCGTCTGTGCTGATGTACATCGAATAGTTCCTGTACCAGAAAAATCCCGCGATCAGAACGCCCAATACAATTACGATTAACGGCAGGTATTTTCTGATCCCTTTTTTCTCTTTCTTGTCTTTTTTGTTTTGCTGTTCCATCTTTTTCGCTGATAAAAATTGTTAAATGATCATTTTCTTTATTTTCGGATTCCTTTTAAAAATATGTCCATAAATAATTCACTCCGTTGTTCAAGCAAAGCAAAGTCTTCGCTGTCCAAATAGGCCATGTCTTTCTGTTTGAGTATTGTCCAGCGGATAGACTGCAGAATATCCAGAAATAAGCCTGCGGTTTCTGCAATTTTTTCAATCAGAAACAGATCTTTTTGCTGACCATCTTCAATAATACTGCTGATCAAAGCAGATTCGGTCTCTCTTAACTGACTGTATAGATCCGGTAATACCGGTTTAAATTCCTTAAATGCCGAAATACGAATTTTACTTAAGTTCAGAAAAGTCTTGAAATAGTTGTTTCTGATCACAACATACTCCCTCAGTTTGTCTTCCGGTTCAGTGATCTGGTTGAATGTCCGGGAAAGAAAAGAGAGAAACTCCTTCTGTTCTTTTTCAATCACAGCATGAAACAATTGCAACTTATCCGGGAAATAATAATACAATGAAGCCTTTGATAAACCTGTATCCTGCGCAATTTCCTTCATTGTCGTTTTTTCCAGTCCGTACATGCCAAATCGTTTCTGAGCGGCATCCAGGATTAAATTAGTTTTTAATGCATTTTCTCCTCTGTGGGTGATGTTTACCATGATTTAACTGTTTCAGAATGTTAAATTAATAACATTCAATTTGACTAAATAATTTGAAAGGTCAAAAGTAATCAATATATTCATTTTGAAAAAAGACTTTCATATCAACAATTATTAAAAAGAGTTAAATTTTAATTGTGAAGGAAACAGTCATGTGGCAACAATCAAATCTAAATATGTGGATGTCTGTACATTTCAACGGGTTGGCTCTTCAGTATCATGGCTGCACATAACAAAGCCGGATAGCAAATAACTATCCGGCTGTTCAGAAAAATGGACATTAGTCCGTTCCAGGCAAAAAAATCAGGTAACATCATCACCAAAAGGGGCATCGGTTTCAGCCAGGACCTTTTGGTTTATAAAGGTTTTATTTTTGATATATTCGATTGTTTTTTCCTTTTCTTCTTCGGGCCGCGAAGCCGTGAAAAAACCGGCGACAATCAGATCTCCTTCGGTCCAGAGGATACTAAAATCTCCTTTGTTAATGTTTCCACGGATAATATAATTTTGTGCACGGCTTATATCCCCGACAAACTCATAGGATAAGTCGAATACATCAGAAAAGAAGAAAGGTAAATAGTTATAAGGCTCGAGGTAGCCGGTGATTATTTTGGCAGCATGTTGCCCCTGCTGAAATGCATTATCCCAGTGTTCCACCCGGCGGGTGTGCCCATAATAGGGATCGGGATATCTTGCTACATCTCCTGCAGCGTATACATTTTCGACACTGGTCTGGCAATACTCATTTACGATAATTCCATCATCAATTTTCATTCCCGTATCTTCGAAAAGGCTTGTATTGGGAGTGACTCCGATACCAGCAATGACCATATCAGTTTCAATTGTCTGGCCATTATCCAGCACTACCTTTTCTGCCATCTGCTCACCTTCCAGGGATTTTACTTTGGTTCCGGGAATAAGTGTAATGTTATGCTTTTCAAAAAGATTAATAAAATAGTCGCCAAGCTCTTTTACATTATAAATGCTCATAGGTGATTCACCCGGGTAAACAAATGTAACATCTAATCCGAGCTGACTCAAAGACGCTGCTGCTTCTGTTCCAATAAACTGGCCACCAATTACGACTGCTTTTTTGGCTTTTTTGGCTTTATCTCTTATTGCATCAGCATCCTGTTTGTCTCTTAAATAGAAAACATTTTCCTTTGCAGCTCCGGGAACATCAAGGATACGGGGCGTTGCTCCCGTGGTAATAAGTAAATAGTCATAACCAAGTTGTTCGCCGGAATCCAGCTTTAAATTTTTGTTTGCTAAATCAACATTTGTTACCTGCGTTTTCAACAATACATCAATCCCTTTCTGACTATAAAAATCTTCGTTGTTAATCAGAAAATCATCCGGATCTGATTCACCCCTCAGGTAATCTTTTGAAAATGGCGGGCGATCCGGGGGTAGCGTTGTTTCTTTTGACACAATACAGAGTTCATCAGTGGCTATACCCTGTTTGACAAATTCGTTTGCTGCATATCCTGCAGCTGTTCCTCCTCCTAAGATTATGTATTTATAATTTTTCATTGTATTCATATTTTTATGTGAAACTTATCAAAGGTTAACAATCAACTTTATCGAAATCAGCAATAAACGGATCGTCAGATTATTAATACAGGAATGTTTAAATCATTAACAATTTTGTCGATAAAAGAAGAATCAAACAACCGGGAAGGTTTTGTGCTGTTTCTCTGTATAAAAAAGGCTTTGGGTAATGATTCCGGGTGGTTTTCGAGAATTTCCAAAAAGTCATCTTTCCGGTAAAGCTCCTTATTTTTAATGTAGTATTCGTCTTCCTGAGTATCTTCTGTTTTCATAAATTTTTCGCCTAAACTTTCATTTTTTAGATAGGCTGTTTTTATTTCGGGTTCTCCCGGAATTGTCTGTTTAATAATCCCGTTGAGGTTTTCTGCATTTTGTTCACCCTCTTCCAATAACAAGTGTATTTCTTCGGGTGGGTGATATTTTGTTCCTGCAGGTATAATCCATACCGGGCATACCGCATTCATGGCAATGTAATAGATCTCATCAAATTTTTTCCATATTTTCTGATCCGGTGTTCCATTGAAAACCATAAATGAAACATCTTCTTCCTTTGAAATTTCTTTCAGGCGCCGCTCAATATTGTCCACTTCAATAGCATAGTCAGTAACAGGGGGATGATTAACCATTGAAACTTCCCGGCTGATTTGTTTCTTAATAACCTGTTCTGCAATCACTTTTTCTTTAGCAACTGTTTCATCATAACCGGAAACATCAGAAGCAGTAACGCTTTTTGAATTGGAATATGGTGAATAATTGCTTTGTAAATCTCTTGGATCAATGATGTGTAATAAATGAAGATGGGTATCTGCCTGCCTTGCCAGATAGATTGAATATGGCAAAACGCTGGAAATGTTTTCCGTAAGATCATTTACCATAATTGTTTTCATAATTTATTCCTTCCTTTTATTTAACTCACCGGCACAAATTAAGTCCGGTGTTACATGTAAGATCATTTGCATCATATTTAATAATTAACAAATGATATGCTTGGTTAGCATCTGCAAACGCTTATTTTTTATGAAAAAACTATGCCTGTTTTGATTTACAGTCCTTTAAAACACTGCTTTGTAGAATTAATTCCCCTTCGCATAATGATGTGTGTGTACCATCATCCACATAACAGGTTCTTTTTTGATAAATGCACAACGGTTTAAAATTCACATTCAGCCCAGAATATATCTTTGGAATAAACGTGTTTGTTTTTGTTTGAATACTCGGTCAGAATATTCTGATGCCTGATTTTATGATCTGCAGGTCGTTTAAAAAACAATGTTTTGGTTCATCTGTCATGTACTATGGCATAATATTTTTCTCTTTTTTATAAAAAAAAGGATTATGGGTTTTCATGAGCAGGTAAATATATTATGGCATGTGATACTGGCTTCGGTGCTTTCCGGTATCATTGGATATGAAAGGGAGCGGGGAGACAAACCGGCAGGTATAAGAACAAATATGATTGTTGGTGGTGCAGTTACATTACTGGTTTTGCTCGGACAGGTTATTACGCTTCACTTTTATTCCCTGCCGCTTGCAGGAGCGGTTCGGGTTGATCCAACCCGTATCATACAAGCCATTGTCGTGGGCGTTAGTTTTATTGGGGCGGGTACAGTGTTGCAAATTGCTACTGAATCAAAAATTAAATACCTGACAACCGCAGCCACCATTCTTTTTTCCACGGGAATTGGAATCAGTGTGGCTCTGGATCTTATAATACTTGCGGTATTTCTTACCATCTTCATCCTCTTTATCAATTATTTCATTGCCTGGGTGGGTCGAAAATGGAAAGAAGGTAAAGATTAAATGAATTTAGGGTTTATATTTTAATGTTCAGATTTAGCAGGGTCCATTATTACTGTTATGTTACTGTTGATTTGATTAATTCATAAATTCTCTATTTCTTTCCCCTACGAATAAATTTCATTTAGTAATTTTCTGAAAAGCCATTTTATAAATACTTGATAGAATGGCTGTTTTGAAATAAGCAAAGTCTTTTTACCATTTTGTACAAAATAAATATCAAAATGGATAAATGCTGGCAGATTATAAACTTTATATTTGTTATTAATATCAAAACCACAGCATTTTACAATTTCTGCAATAATTATCAAAAAATACAATTAACGAACTCACTAAAATGAACGCAAATCCACTATTAGGTATCTTATTTATTGCCATTGGAAGTATTGGTGCTTCAAGTTTTTATGTGCCTTTCAAAAAAGTTAAGATTTGGTCCTGGGAATCTTACTGGATCATGCAGGGTGTTGCAGCCTGGTTGATTGCTCCCTGGCTTTTTGCTTACTTCACTGTTCCTCATGGTTCATTGATGCAGATTCTCTCAGCTTCTCCTCTTTCGGCTAAATTGTGGGCAATCTTTTTTGGTGCATTATGGGGAGTTGGAGGCCTGACATTCGGGTTAAGTATACGATATCTGGGTGTTGCACTCGGACAGAGCATTGCTCTGGGATTTTGCTCTGCATTTGGGACATTGATCCCGCCGTTGGTTGCCGGGGAACATCTCTTCAGTTCAACAGCCGGAATACTTACAGTGGCAGGCGTAGCAATCGGTGTTGCCGGTATTGCAATCATCGGGTATGCTGGTTCTCTTAAAAGTAAAGCTCTTTCTGATGAAGAGAGAAGAGCTGCAATCAAGGAATTTGCACTTAAGAAAGGATTAATCATTGCTGTTTTTGCCGGTATTATGAGTGCCTGTTTTAATTATGGTATTGAGGCCGGAGCCCCTATTTCTGAAACGGCAGCCGAATATGGAACAAACAGTCTGTATCTGACCAATCCGGTATTGATCTTTATCCTGCTTGGTGGATTTGCTACAAATCTTGTTTATTCAGTATATCTCAATATAAGGAATAAAACCTATACCGATTACTTTTCAAGTGGAGCAGGTGTTTTCTTTAACAATGTATTTTTTACTTTTCTTGCGGGATTTCTTTGGTTTATTCAGTTCCATTTTTTTGGCATGGGAAAAAGTCAGCTTCCCGCTAATATGGCTGTGTTTGCCTGGAGTATTCTGATGGCTCTTAATATTTCTTTCAGTAATATTTGGGGTATTGTTTTGAAGGAATGGAAAGGAACCGGGACAAAAACCATTACCATCCTTATTATTGGTATCATTGTTTTAATCCTTTCTGCTTTCGTAGTAAAATTAGGCTGAAAATAATTATTGTATAAAATTTATATTATGACAAACAGAACGAATATCGAAGAAGCATATAAACTTGCAAAAGATCAGTATGCTAATTATGGTGTCGATACAGATGCTGTACTGGAAAGAATGAAAGACATTGTTATTAGTCTGCATTGCTGGCAAACTGATGATGTTGGTGGATTTGAAAAACCAGATGCTGCATTGGGCGGCGGAGGTATTCAGGTTACCGGTAATTATCCGGGAAAGGCTCGTACAATAACCCAGATGCGTAAAGATCTCGATAAAGTTATGTCGTTGCTGCCTGGCGAACAAAGGTTAAGTCTTCATGCAATTTATGGTGAATTTGGAGGGAAACTCGTTGACCGGGATAAGATTGAAGTTGAACATTTTCAGGGATGGATTGACTGGGCCAAAGAAAGGGGTATAGGACTCGATTTTAATGCAACCCTTTTCTCTCACCCCAAAGCTGATGATGGCTGGACCCTTTCCAGTAAAGATGAGAGTGTACGTAAATTTTGGATCAATCATGTACAGCAGTGTCGTAAGATATCGGCTGCTATGGGTGAACAGCTCGGTACTCCCTGTGTTCATAACCTGTGGATTCCTGATGGATCAAAAGACATGCCCATTGACCGCTTCGGTCATCGCAACCTGCTGAAGGAATCGCTGGATGAGATTTTGAGCGTTAAATATCCTAAATCCCAGTTGAAGGATGCTGTTGAAAGTAAACTTTTTGGCATCGGAAGTGAAGCCATGGTTGTAGGATCCTACGATTTCTACCTGGGTTATGCAGTTAAAAACAATACATTACTCTGTCTGGACAACGGTCATTACCACCCAACCGAGCAGGTAGGCGACAAAATCACCTCCGTACTGCAGTATCTTGATGAGATCCTGTTGCATGTAACCCGCGGTGTCCGTTGGGACAGTGACCATGTTGTTACTTTTAATGATGAGATTGAGCTTATCGCCCAGGAAATTATCCGTAATGATCTTCTCAACAGGGTCAATATCGGACTTGATTTTTTTGATGGCAGTATCAACCGGATTGGTGCATACGTTGTTGGTACCCGTGCTGCTCAGCAGGCTTTCATGTTTGCCATGCTTGAACCTACTGCAAAATTGAAAGAATATGAAGAAGCAGGTAAGAACTTTGAACGGATGGCAATGCTTGAGGTATTGAAAACACGTGCTTTTGGTGCAGTTTATGATTACTACTGCCTGGTGAATAAGGTTCCCGTTGCTGATGAGTTTATTGCTGAAATTCAACAATATGAAAAAGAAGTATTGGCAAACAGGTAATTAGAAATAATGGATCAGGATATTGATGAATTGATAGAAGTTTCCCGTTTTTTTGGAAATGACAAAGAGTATGTAATTGCCGGAGGTGGAAATACTTCCTATAAGGATGATGAATTTCTGTGGATAAAGGCCAGTGGCACTTCCCTGGCCTCTATTACAAAGGATGGGCTGGTGAAACTTTCCCGTCATAAACTTAGTGTTATATCAGAAAAAACATATAGTAATGATTCTGTAAAACGGGAAGAAGAAGTTAAGAACGATCTCATAAACGCTGTTGTTTCAACCGGGAGTAAGAGACCATCAGTAGAAACCTCTCTCCACAATCTGGTGGATTATCCCTTTGTGGTACATACACATCCTACCGTCGTGAATGCTTTGCTTTGTTCCGGAAAAGCCGGAGACATGTCTGCTCAAATATTTGGCAAAGAGGTGCTTTTCATTGAATATACTGATCCGGGGTATGTGCTGTTTAAGAAGGTGTCGGAACAGATTGACGCATACAGATCGGAATATGGCACGGATCCCCGTGTAATATTATTGGAAAATCATGGAATTATTGTCGGCGGCAATGATCAGGAAGAAATAAAAACAATCTACAGCGAAATTGAAAAAGATATCAGGGCCTATTTTAATGAAGAATTACCTTCATCTGCCTGTTCACATTTTCATGCTGAGCTGGCTTCAAATATTATTGCTGCCTATCCGGATTCTGATGAGTTGGTTTTTAAAAGCATATCCTGTGAGCTGGCCGGTTTTTTTGTCAGAGACCGGCAAACATTCAGTATGGTTGACACAGCATTTACACCTGACCATATTGTTTATTGCAAGGCAAAATACCTTTTTCTGGGTGAGGCCGACCGCCCTGAGGCAGAAGTAAAACTTAAAATGTTTCAACAGCAAAATGGATATTTACCTAAAGTGATTGGACTGGAGGATCAGGGATTGTTTATTGCTGAAGAAAATGATGCATCTGCTGAGGTCGTGAAGGAGTTAATTCTTAATATGATGAAAATTGCTTTTTACGCCCGTGCTCTGGGTAATCCCAAACCGATGACCCACGAACAAATTGCTTTTATTGAAAATTGGGAAGCAGAAAATTACAGAAAAAAAATGACTCGTTGATTATTTAATAAATCAGTCAATTGTAAATATCAGAGAGAAAAATATTTTTTTCAGGTAGTTTATATTTTACAAATCATTATCCTTTTCTTCGAAGCATTCTTAATTTTCTGTTTATAAAACAGGCTTTTTAAAGGGTGTTCCGCGGACTATTAAATAAGTAAGAAATGGATAATGTGTTAATTATTAATATTTATGGCTAAAAAAGTTACTGCAGTTTTTGATATAGGAAAAACCAATAAAAAATTACTTCTCTTTGATTCCTCTTTTAAATTGTTGTCACAGGAAGAGGTAGACTTTGAGGAAGTAAAGGATGATGACGGGTTTTCAGGTGAAGATATTGAAGCCCTGGTAGCATGGATTAAGTCCTCGCTGGAAAATCTTGTGTCAGGGAAAGAATTTGATATTGAAACCGTCAATTTTTCAACATATGGAGCAACCCTTGTTTTTATAGATGAAAAAGGAAACCGTGTTGCTCCTGTATATAATTACCTGAAACAAATGCCGGATGGTCTCCTGGATGATTTTTATAAGGATTATGGTGGTAAAGAAGAATTCTCAAGAAGAACAGCCTCTCCGGTACTGGGAATGCTGAATTCCGGACTTCAGGTTTACTGGCTTAAGAAAACCAAACCGGAAATATTTGGCAAAGTACAGCATATTCTGCATTTGCCACAATACCTGAGTTATTTATTTACCGGTAAAATTGTTTCTGAATTTACCTCTATTGGTTGTCATACTGCTCTGTGGGATTTTGATAAAATGAAGTATCACCGCTGGCTGCAGGATGAAAATGTTCTGCTTCCTGCACCAATACCTAATGAAACACTATTTGAGACAGAAATAAAGGGTAAAAAAGTAAAAACGGGAACAGGTATCCATGATAGTTCAGCTTCCCTGGTGCCTTATCTTAAATTGCTGGGATCAAGAAGCTTTATTCTTTCATCTACCGGAACCTGGGCCATTAATATGAATCCTTTTAACCGGGAACCTCTTACAGCAGAGCAACTGGCAAAGGATTGTCTATGTTACCTGAGTATTGATCGTGAGCAGGTGAAATCCTCAAGGTTGTTCCTTGGTCACATTCATGATCTGAATGTGATAAAGCTTGCCGAACATTTCAATGTTGATAAAGCTTACTTTAAGGAGATTCAAACGAACCGGGCAATCCTTTCTTCTCTGATTAAGAATGATACATTAGTATTTTTCCCTAACGGAATTCCTGAAGATTATAGTATCGAGACTGCTGATTTGCCTCAATTCAAAGATTTCAGTACTGCATATCACCAGTTAATGTTTGAACTGACGGTTTTTGAGGCAGAGTCACTGGATCTTGTAAACGATCAGAATGATTCTGTAAAGGATATTTATATTATCGGAGGATTTGCCAACAATGATATATTTTGTACCCTGCTGGCAACCTTTTTCGCAGATAAAAAAGTATATACTGCTGAATTGTATAATGCAACAGCGCTGGGGGCAGCGATGGTGGTTTCTCTTGATTCCGACCCTTCTAATCTGGAATTGAAGCTGGAGCAGAAAAAACCCATATAAGCGTCATAAAAAGAGAAGCTTTTCGAAGAGTTAATCCCGTCAATTTTAAAAGGCCGAAAGATTTACTTTTTACTCAGCGAAAACAGAAACTCGATACCTCCTTTTTTGCGGTTCTTTGCCGTGATCTCTCCTTTATGGAAGAGCACCGCATTTTTGACAATCGCAAGGCCCAGTCCTGATCCTTCGTATTCTTCTTCCTGATTTGATTCCACGCGGTAAAAACGATCAAAGATTTTCGGCAGGTAAGCCTCCGGAATTCCTTTGCCATTATCGGCATAAGAAAAATAATAATTGTATTTGTCTTCCAGGTACATCTTTATTTCAATAGTGATGTTTTTCCCTGCAAATTGCAATGAATTTTCAATCAGGTTCAAAAAGATTGCATAAATCAATGATTGGTTGCCCTTGACCGAAACATCCCCGGGTACATCAGTTTTCACATCAACCTTATTGTTGGCCAGTCCGGTACGCTGCGCGTCAATTACATCATCCAGTACCTTCCTGACAGATAATTCCTTAACGGGATACAGGCTTGCTGTTTCTTCCATCTTGGTAAGTGTGGATGTGTCTGTGGTAAGCTTGTTCAGTCGTTTTAGCTGCTTAAGAGCTTTCTGTATATATTGTTTCTGTTCATCCGCTTTGAGTTTTTCACCCGAAAGCAGGTTTTCAAGCAATCCTTTAATTGCGGTTACAGGCGTTTGAAGCTCCTCGGTTATACTGTTGGTCATTTCCTGTTTTAACAGCTTGCGTTTTTCCAGCTTGGTAACATCTTTTATAGATATTTCAAAACTCCCGTCCTGGAAAAATATACACATCAGTTCAAAATACTTCCCGCTTACATGCAATTCATATTTTAAGCCCGGCAGATCACCTGAAAATAAAACACCTGTATTTTTACGATTGGCTTCAATAAATTCATTAACAGGTTCAAGCTCTTTGATTTTGAAAATATCATCCAGCGAAATGGTGAGTTGGTTGGAGATGACATTAATATATTGGATAAAGTGGTTATTTGCCATAATCTTCTTTTTCTCAGGCGAGAAAAAGGCAACCCCTTCATTCGAAATCTGTATATGGTGAATAAGTTTTTCTTTTTCTGACAACACTTCATTCTTTGTTTTCTGCAACCGGTCGAACATATCAACGATTTGTCGCCCGATGATGCCAATTTCGTTATTCGGAAAGCGTATGCTTGTGTCTATTTCTCCTGTTGTGCCTGCCTGGAGAGCAAAATTACTTAACCGGGAAACTGATTTTCCCATCTTGTCAGCCACATAGGCCAGCGATCCCCAGATAATGAAAAAGAGTACCAGCATCACAAGCAAAAATATTTTGTCCGGCTGAAGCAGTTCTTTGATGCGCAGGTCATAAACCATTGCCGTACGGACAAAGTAATTATCATACAGACGGGCATAATAAAAAAACTTGATGCCGGTTGTGGCTGATTTCCGGATGTTGGATCCGGAATCAGCATACAGGGCCATCTGAACCTCCGGACGGCTTTTGTGGTTTTCCATGGTGTTCACATCTTCCACATAACTGTCATAAAGCACTTTACCATTAAAGTCAATAATTGTTACCCGGATGTTCTTCTGATGAAACAAATGGGTGAGAGAATCAATCTTCTTAAATTGTCCGGATGTGTATAATGCATTTCCCACAATGTAATTATGAACCAGCTCATTATAGATGTTGAGTGTGGTTTCGAGCTGTCCGGTTTTGTATTGTTTTTCACGGTCATACTGGAATGCTCCGATGATAATGGTGAAAATTACAAACACCACAAAAAAGTAAAGAAATAATTTCCTCTTGTAATTTAAATTGACCCGCATGATAATATTGTATTAAAACATTTTTGTGTTTAAGCCGGAATGAGACTGTTTTTTTAATTTACCAACAGCTACAATAAATCACCCGGCAGTTCTTTTTTGTGTCTTACATCAATTCCTTCAAATGAATATATAGCTGCTTCGGCAATGTTTGTGGCCTGATCGGCAATCCGTTCAATATTGGAAACAATGTTACGGATACTCAGAAAGGTCATCATCAGTTGTTTGACATCCTTTTCTGCATCACTTTTCTTCACCAGTCTTTCCACCAGTTTTTGGTGCAGCTTATCTACGCGCTCGTCATTTTCAATTACCCATATTGCATATTCTTTGTCGGCATAATTGTACGAAATAATGGCTCTCTTTACCATTTCAATGCTGGTACTGAGCATCTTTTCCAGCAATTTGGTGAACTTTCCGAACATTTCCTGGCTTTTAATCTGCTGAATGTGATTGACACTGCTGAACGTCAGGTCGCCAATGCGTTCAAGATAATCGGAAAGGCGATAAGCCGACATTACTTTCCGCAGATCCGATGCAATGGGATTATAGAGGGTGATGGTATTGATAACCCTGTCGCTGATCTTCACTTCAAATTTATCCAGTTTATCCTCAATTTCCTCCATTGTCCGCAGGGTCTCTTTGTCAAGCTTCACTTTGCCCGCTTCTATGATTTCCATGAAGTGATTCAGCTGTTCCAGGGTAAGGGTTGAAAAAGTTTTCATGTCCTGAGTTATCGCCTGTATAGCTGATTCTTTTTTAATACTCATATCCCTGTTATATTTTTAGTTTGGTAACTTACTATTTTATATGAAGACCTGAAGCATCCTTTGGCATATAAATCCAGTTGAGATTGGTCAGGTGCAACAAGTTACAATAATTTTACTGAAATTACATTTCTTTCATATTGACAAACAGCCTGTTCACTAATGCTTATAAAAAAGAATCCGGTAATCCTTCCCTGGTTTTTTTAACCAAATTTTCCTGTCAGATATGCCTCAGTACGTTTGTCAACCGGATTTGAAAACAGGTTTTTGGTTTTTCCGTACTCAATCAGTTCTCCCAGGTACATAAACATTGAATAATCGGAGATACGGGCAGCCTGGGACATATTGTGTGTTACCATCAAAATGGTATAGTCATTTTTCAATTCAACAAGCAGGTCCTCAATTTTCGTTGTTGCAATAGGATCAAGGGCCGATGTTGGCTCATCCAGCAGGATGATATCAGGTTTAAAAGCGAGGGCCCGGGCAATACACAAACGCTGCTGCTGTCCGCCCGAAAGAAAGGTCCCTTTTTTTAAAAGCGCATCCTTCACTTCATCCCAAAGGGTTACTTCGTGCAATGATTTTTCAACTATTTCATCTTTTTGGCTCTTTTTTAGCTTAATCCCGTTGAGCTTATAGCCCGCAATAACATTGTCATAAATACTCATTGTCGGAAACGGGTTGGGTCGCTGAAATACCATTCCGATCCTCCTGCGCAGTTCAATCGGACTCATTTCAAAAATATTCTGATCGTCCAGAGTGATTTTACCCTCTACTTCGATATTCGGATATAATTCATGCAGGCGGTTAATGGCACGCAACAAGGTACTTTTACCACAACCGGAAGGTCCCATGATGGCGGTAATGCTGTTTTTCTTTACCCCCGCACTAACGTCCTTTACTGCAGGATTTCCGGAATCGTAAGAAATGGATACTTTTTCTATTGATAGTTTAGGAGAACTAATACTTATAATTGCTTCATTCATTTGTTACTGTATTTTCCATTTTTTAGCGATCCTTTTTGCAATAATATTGAAAAAAAGAACAAGTCCCATAAGAAATAAAGATGAACTCCAGATTAAACTTACCATATTCGGGTTGTTATAAAACTCCCAGATAAGCAGCGGTACTGCACTTGTGGGTTTAGTGATATCAAGATTGATCATGGAACTACCCAGTGCAGTTAACATAAGTGGCGCTGTTTCTCCAAGTATTCTTGAAAGAGAAAGCAGAATGCCCGTAAGAAGTCCACTCAGACTCGACGGGAGTAGTACTTTTAAGATAACCCTGTGATAGGGAGCTCCCAGGGCGAAAGCCGCCTCTTTATAGGAAACAGGTATCATTTTCAGTGTTTCTTCGGTTGACCGGACAATCAGCGGAAGCATCATAATAGCCAGAGAAGTACTGCCGGCCAGGGCCGAATAACCATTTGTAACATGTTTGACGATCCACAGATAGGAAATAACTCCCAGCACGATAGAAGGTACTCCCTGCAAAATATCTGAGATGGAGCCTACCAGAGAAGCGAATTTAGAACTTTGATTTTCGGAGAGATATACGCCGGTCAGTACACCTACAGGAATTGCCATAACTGAGGCAAGCAATACCATCAGCAATGTTCCGACAATACCATTGGCAATTCCTCCGGGAATCGTCTCTCCGTTTTTCAGGGCTACCATGGCCTGGAAAGTATTTGGCTGATTCTGTGTAAAGAAATCAAAATTAATCTGACCAATTCCTTCCCTGACCAGCTTGAAAACGATCAGGATTAGCGGAGAAACAGTTAAAAGAGCAAAAAATATGATGAATCCGTAGAAGATACGATCCTTTCTTATTCGTTTCCTGTCACCAGTATATTTAATTGCATCCTGCATTAACTTCAAATCTGATTTTTAATATAAGTAAAAACACCCGGAGATTTTTCGCCAAACATTCCTTCTTCAGTTTATCCATAGAGCTTTTTCATTACCCACTTGCCAAGATAATTAATCAGTGCAGTGATAAGGAATAACAACAAACCAATAGCAATAAGTGAACTGAGTTTTAATCCGTCTGCCTCACCAAACTGATTGGCAATTACGCTGGCCATGGTATTTCCGGTGCTAAATATCCCTTTGGGAATGGCATTGGTGTTTCCGATCAGCATGGTAACAGCCATTGTTTCCCCCAATGCCCGGCCAAGTGAAAGCACATAGCTTGCGACAATACCCGATCTGGCGTTGGGAATTGTCACGCTCATGATCATTTCCCGGCGGGTGGCTCCAAGTGAATAGGCCGCTTCTTTCAGCTCGCCTGGAACCATTGATATAATTTCCGTACTTAGTGATGTTGCGTAAGGAATAATCATAATGGCCAGTATCAGCGACGCCGTAAAAATTCCCAGTCCGTTTTGATTTAACCCCAGTTGGACGATAAATGGTTTCAGCACGTAAAAGCCCCACAAGCCATAGACAATAGAAGGAATGCCGGCCAGAAGATCCACCAGTGTACCCAGTATCCCCGCTACCCTTTTGCCCCGGAAATATTCGCCCAGGAAAAGGGATGTTGAAAAGGCCATCGGAAAACATATGATAAGTGCCAGGATTGAAGTAAGCAGGGTACCGGCTATAAAAGGTAATGCTCCGTAGGCTTCCCGTCCTTCAGTGGGATTCCACTCCGTTGAAAAAATAAATTTCAGACCAAACTCCTTAAATGCAGGAATTGACCCGCTCAAAAGAGACCAGGCCATTCCTCCTGCTATCAACACAATAATTGCTGCTGCAAAAATCAGTATTATCCTGGTTATCTTCTCTCCATTCATTCAGGGTACAAGCCTTTCTGTAAAAAGAATAAAAAAACCTGCATGATATCCTTTTGGCATACCAGGCAGGCTGTATTAATTAAAGCAACGGTTCTCCGTCGTAAGTAACTGATTTCAGGTTGTTTTTTGCCTGTTCAACAGCTTTTTCCGGTAATGGAGAATAATGAATCTTCTTTGTTACCTGCTGGGCTTCCGGGCTCAATATCCAGTCCAGCAGCTTTAAGGTTGCAAGTGCCTGTTCTTTCGACCTGCCATTGTAATTTTGTTCTTTATAGAGGATGATCCAGGTAAATCCACTGATCGGATAGGCTTCAGGATCGTTTGAATTGGTCAGCATAATGCGTGTATCAGCAGGTATTTCACCTTTAGCAGCTGCGCTGATGCTTTCAACCGTAGGTTTGATATATTTTCCGGAACTGTTTTTCAGTTCAGCAAAAGAAATATCCTGAGCAAAAGCATATTCTGAGCCGATATAACCAATTGATCCAACTGTTTGTCCGACGGTTCCTGCAACACCGGGATTTCCTTTAGCGCCCATGCCTACCGGCCAGTTGAGTGATTTTCCGCGACCGATCTGTGCGTTCCAGGCCGGACTTACTTTGGACATATAATCACTGAAAATAAAAGTGGTACCGCTGCCATCTGAACGGTGTACAACAGAGATATCCATGTCCGGCAAATCAATGCCTGGATTGTTGGCCTGTAAAAGAGGATCGTTCCATTTGGTGATTTTGCCCATAAAAATACCTTCCATAAGTGTCGAATCCAGTTTAATACTTTCTATGCCGGGAAGGTTATATGCGATAACAACGGCTCCCATACAGGTTGGCATGTGTACGATCGGGGCAGGCATTTCTGCTTCCTGTTCATCAGAGAGATAAGCATCAGTAGCACCAAAATCAACTACTTTGTCTTTGAGTGAACGGATGCCACCACCGGATCCTATGCCGCCATAGGTAATCTGTACACCGGTTTCTTTCTGGTACTCACTGAAAATTTGGTTATAAAAGGGCATCGGGAAAGTTGCCCCTGCAGCTGTCAGGGAAATATCTGATCCTGCACTGCCGCTCTTTTTCTTTGATGACTGGTTACAGCCGGTAAAAGCAATCGCTGCAACTACGAGGAGAATTAAATACTTTTTCATTTTTTACTTTTTTTAAAATGTCTTACAAAATTACAATGGAGTAATTAAGTGTATGTTATAACAATATTATCTCTATGTTATCTTTAAAACTTTAGTTCCAGGTTTAAATAAATGCTGGAAACAAATGAGGCACCGTCAACTGCCGGAGACCAGCCCTGGAAATTTGGAGAGATCTTCACTCCTTTTACAGGATTAAACTCTATTCCTGCAATATAAACCTGGCCGTTGCTGGCAATATTCCATGCAGCCGGTGCTCCTGTAAGCTCATTGGAGGTAAGGTAATCATACCTCGCGAAAGCGGCTGTTTTCTTCCCCAGGTTAAATGAACCATAAGCAGAAATACCTGACAGCTCATGGTTATCCACTCTGTTGTGGTTGTTCTGCAAATTGTATTCAACGCCCAGGCTGAAGTCACTGTTGGCATAGCCGGCAAAAGTGGCCAGGCTTGTTTGTGCGGCATCACCGGGCAGGTAATCAAAATATCCGCGCAGGGTCAATCCTTCTGCAGGTTTTACTGTCAGCCCGATGGCTGTTTTGAACACGCTGTCGTTCTGCAGGTTTTTATAGCCTTCACCATTCAGTACAGAGGCATCAACAGATACTGCGTCACTAATTTTGTATGAAGCTGTTACACCGAGATCCGCACTGGCGCCAAAACCGTAAGCATCCTGGAATGACTTGTATAAATACCTGCGGGACCAGAAGTTTTCCTGCACTGCAAACTGATGGGTGCCTACCAGTCCGAAATTGACTGTCAGGTTGTTCTTTGAATATTGTAACAAGGCATTTTTAAGGTACATGGTTTGATGCAGTTTCCCTTCACCCGGATCGCCCACATCAAGGGTTATTTTGGTGGAGAAAGCCGGGCTGAAATCGTATCCGTATCCGAAATACGCCCTGGTTACTTCGAAAGCCGGGGCACTTCCGTCTTCAGTAAAAACATCATGTACATTGGTGAATATTTTTAGTAAAGGTTTGCCTGAAGGCTGAAAATTATTGTCTCCTGCTTCCTGACCAAAGCCGTAAACAGAAATAACTAATAAAGCGATGACTCCGAGAATTCTGATTTTCATTGTATTTGATTTTGATTAAAAATTTCGATACAAAGAACTCATTACTCTGTTACCTGCATATTTCATTTATGTTAAGGAATGGTTAAATAAATTTCCAGCAGGAGAATTATGGAGTAAAGTAATTCGTAACCAACAGAAAAACAGAATATAAAATCAATGGGGGATATTAAAAAAAGATTTAGAAAACAGGTAGAAAAGCTTAAATTTTCATTTTCCCCATGTTTTGTTGTGAAGAAAAGACATTAAAAAAGCCTGCATTCTTTAAGGAATGAGTGCATGTGTATTTGATGTGAAGAGAAAATGAATATTGGATAACCATTCTGCTTTATAAGCCATGAAAGTTCTCAAACCAGTTAAACTTCCTGGCAAGAGAGCAATCGTTTACGCCTGTTGGGGTTTATTTCAGGGGTCGCTTTTTTATCATTCCGCCTTTTGCATCTTTGATACTATGCATGATAATAAAGGCGTCTTTATCAATTTTATCAATTTCAGTCTCTAATTTTGCCAATTCCAGTCTTGTCAATAAGGTATATACTATTTCAGTTGGTTTTAGTGGCGTACCTCTTTTTGCATATCCTTTTTTGCCCGAATATAAAGTGCAACCACGCCCCATTTTTTCAATTATTGCCAATCTTATTTCTTCGGAAAGGTCTGATATTATTGTCACACCTATATATTCTTCAACTCCTGTTATTACAAAATCAACGGTTTTTGAAGCAACCAAATAAGTCAATATTGCATACAATGCGATTTCAATTGAAAACACATATGCCGCAATTGCAAAAATAACTATATTAAAAACCAGTATGACATCACCTATTGTCAATGAAGTTTTCCGGCTAATATAAACGGCCAGCACTTCTGTTCCATCAATTACAGCACCACCACGAACGGCTAACCCTATTCCTAAGCCTAAGAAAAAACCACCAAATACGGCTATTAACAATTTGTCATCTGTAACCGAAGTAAAAGGAATTATATAAATGGCAACAGCAAGGAGTATAACAGCTACTATACTTTTAATAGCAAACTGTCTGCTTATTGTTGGGAATGCTAAAATTAAAAAGGGGATATTTATCAAAATAATTAAAACAGAAAGGGAGATGCCAGTCAGTTCTGATGTAATAAGTGATATGCCGGTTACGCCTCCATCCAGGAATGAATTTGGAAGTAAAAAGCCTTTTAATCCAAAACTCGCTGCTACAACTCCCAAAAGAATCAGGATGCTATCACGGAAGAAATGTGTAAATTCCACTTTTACATTTTGTATCTCCTCCTTAAAAGATTTTGAAGATCTTTTTTTATACTTGTTTTTTTTATGTTGATGTTTTACAGACTCAACGATTATATATTGAAAAATTGGATTCATGTTTTTTCTTTTAGTTGCTTCTTTTCAGGGATATACAAAATGAGTCTGCGAAAAACCTCTTTTCATTAAATAAATATAGTCATTAATTGCTTTACAGGCATATTAAGTATCTGATATTTAAATTGAATTTATCTGAAAAATTAATCAGAACATATTCCTCAGGCGGCTTGCATGCCTATACAGGCTCCGGAATCCTTCATTGGTTATAATGCCTGCTGAAGTTGTGCAGACACGCGTATACCGACAGGTTTACATTAATTCAGTTTATACATTATTCCCAACCTTAAGCCGGATTCCATAAGCCGCTGGTGATAATTATCTGAGGAAAAAGGAATCAACGAATGTGCCTTAATATAAGGATTTATAAAAACAGATAATCCAAAACTAAAGCTATATTGAAGGCCGACTCCTAAGTTTCCGCCCAGTCCTGTCTGACTATCAACCGGGCTTAGAGGATCCGCATCAATATCAAGTAATAAACCACCGTTTATAAAAAAGTATTTCAGAAAATTCACCCTGACACCAACGGGAATATTTATCAGCGATAATCTTGCACTGTGTGGTGAATTATCCATATTCGGAGGAAGGTTTGGTATGATAATGATATTATGATTTGAGTATTCAACACCCGTTTCGAATTCCAGCCAGGTATTTATGGGCCTGAGATAGTTGATGCCTAAGGTGTAAAAATTATCACCATTATAACTTGCTGCACCATCCAATTGCTTAAACCGAATAACATCATTGTCACCAAATGATGAGAAGGTAAGTCCTATTTTCCCGGGGCTTTTATGCTCCCGGGTATCCTGAGCATTCAGGGTATACGAAATCAGGAACAGGAATAAAAATGTCAGAAAGTTCTGTTTCATATTATTAATATTGTTGGGCAATGTTTACCTTTTTTAGTAGGGGGCAAAATGTTGTGTAGGTTAACCAAATATCGTTATTTTTTCTAACAATAATAAATTTACCGGTTTATTTCTAAGTATTTAGAAATCGGGATTGACACAGGGTAATTTGTTTATATCTCAGCAGGTACGGATTTCTCTAATCGGTATTTTATCAGACTTTTTTTGTAGTCATCATCTAACTAATGTCAAGTGTATATAATCAAATATTAAATTAGTTAATTTACTCTGCCAACGAGTCTACAAACCAATGCTCGCATGGTATCAAAAAATCGTTCCTCATAAATTTACTCCGACGCTTTTTCCCATTGTTTAGTGTCCCGAAAGCTTTCGCGGACGCCGTATACGAGGCCCGTACTGCCTGTCCCGATTGCTTCTTCGGGATGCGGTGGTGCCTGCCTGCCGTATACGCAGTCAGGCAGGTGAGAGGCTCTCCCCATCAGTGTTTACTGGTGGGGCTGCCTACTCGATTATGCCTAGTAGCTTATCGGTTCCTCATTAAATTTTTCCAGAATATTATTTAAGAGTTCAGATGAATAGTATCGGTTGTATTTTTTAAAATCAAGAAAAATTGGTCTTAGTGCATCAATGTATCCTTTTGACTTTGCAACAATCAATAAACCAAGAGTTTCTATACAATTCACACCGAAATTCTCAGCAATACCTCTAGCCTTTTTATCATCAATCAACAAATAGTCAGCTTTAACCTCTTAGTATAAAACAACCGATTCTGACTCTCCATAATCCAAAATAAAAGTCAGTTCATTGAATCCAGTTATCGGTCGGACTTTGTCTTTAAAATACTCGCAAGCTCTAGTATAAAAAGGTTTTGTCTCATCACGAGAAATCTCATCCCAAACAGCTTTGGAAATAAGAATGTTATCAAATAAAGTATCAAGAAGTGTAAGTTTATCAATTAGAGCTAACGAAAATATTGGTCCAGAATCAGCTATTACTATACCATTCATCTCATTTAAGCTTTATCGAATCGTTTAAGACATCTTCGATAGTGAGATTTGAAATTGGAATTCCATTTTCTGAAAGCAAAGTCTCAAAGTCAAATCGTGATAGTCCTGCTAATTGAGAAGCTTTACCAATAGTTAATTTCTCTAATCTGTAGAGACGAAGCGCAAGTGATATCTTGATATCCTGGCGGAGTTCGTTCTCATTCGCATTTAAAGCAAGGAGAATATCTGATGGAAAATCAATCGTTATCGTCTTTGTATTCATGACTCTAGAAGTTTTTCTGTATCAAAAATACAACATTTTTATCAGACCTGGTCTATTACCTGAATTGCTCCCGCTATTAGGCATAAACGGTTGAGTATATGATACGTAGGGGATTTCAAAGCATTTCATTTTCAATATACAACAAAGTTGAAACGAGCTGTAAACTTTGATTTTACCATTGTCTCGCCTATTTTATATATACATTGTGTGTGGTTTAGTTGCTTATCTAATCTGAATATCAATTTTTTTTCCGAGACCTGTTTCTATAATTTTTCTTAATGTCCCCAATTCAATATCAGAGTGTTCATTTTCAATTCTTGAGATATAATTTCTAGTTGTTCCACTTTTTATAGCAAGTTCCTGTTGTGTGAGTCCTGATTTCAGCCTACTTTCTTTTATTATTTTCCCGATTTTAAGCATTAATTCTGATTTCTCAGGTTTGCTGTATTTTAATAATACATCAGCTCCAATTTCATAAGGTACCTGTATCTTTGTGCCATCTTTTTTTGTTAAGTATTGTTCTACATTTTTCCAGGAAAGTGTATTATTATCTATGGTGACTTTTGCAAATTCTTTTGGGTCAGTTAATATCCATGCAGGAGAAGTTTCTTTTAATCCAATCCCATTAAATACTTTATTAAAATCAATAATTCTTGATTCTCCATTATTATAAATAACTGATACTGTTAAGTCTTTAATCCAGTTAATTTTTAATATTCTCGGTATTTTAATTGACTTTCTCATAATAATTCCGGATTCATTTGATAAAACATGTCTAAGGCTTCATCTGCATTTATTGCAAGCCAGTCATAAACCATTTTTAATTGTTTCGTTGGTAAATCTCCAGCGTAAATTTGTCCTGATTCAATGGTTATAAGTACTTCGTATTCATTGTATGATGCATGAATATGCGGAGGTCTATGGTCTCCGTTATAAATGCTAATCTTTATTCCATTGAATCCATCTATTTGGGGCATCTATTTTTTAATCAAAGGTATCTATTTAGATACTATTATCCAATTTTTCAGGCGATATTTTTATTTTGGAGCCGTCTTTAAGCAATTAACCACAACGTCACGCATATGGCTAGTGGCGTGGTTTTATAATATTTAATTTTCAGGTTATACGTAATTTTTATACCGGGAAAAATGACCGGTTTACCGTGATGTGAGCCATTGGCCATATACATTGTGTGTGCCCTGCATGAGCAGCAGTGCACCATTCCGCATGTTCAGAATAAATCTGAAAAATGCAAATTTATTTTGAGTTAAACAAGCGGGATGAGTGGATTTTTATCCAGAGAGTGAAAGTCTCTTACAGGCTGGTTGAAATCTTGCATTAGTATACAATAATTGTTTACGTTTAGATCAGGTATCTATGAAGGTGCAAGCCTGTTAGTAAGCCGCAAGCTGGTTTAGAGCAATCTATGCAGTGAAGCCTGCCTGACTGACTGCGTTAGCAGGACAGGCAGGGAAGCGGGACTACAATAGCTGGTACTGACGGACAGGTATTACAGGGGTGGTATTCCCTGTACGGCGTATATGAGGCCATTTGGGGAGGGTAAGGGAGCACATCAAGCCATTTCGCAAGGGTTGACATACATCAATAGCGGTTATCAGGACATTATTGACCTTGACCTGAAAAGCTTCTTTGATGTGGTCAATCACGATTTACTGATGAGCATCCTGTATCGCAAAGTAAAAGACGAAAGGCTACTACGCCTTATTCGGAAATACCTGCGAACAGGCATCCTGATAGGAGGGGCGAGCCAACAACGGGAGGAGGGGACACCGCAAGGAAGCCCCCTAAGCCCGTTGCTGTCTAATATCATGCTCAACGAGCTAGACCAGGAGCTGGAATCGAGGGGGCTGCGTTTTGTACGCTACGCCGATGATTGCAGTATCTTCGTGAAGAGTAAGCGTTCAGCCGAACGGGTACTCCGAAACACTTCACGTTATATTGAGGGCAAGTTGCGTTTACAGGTCAACAAGGAAAAGACGGGTATTCGCCGTCCGCTAACCTTCCACATGTTAGGCTACAACTTTGTAAGCTCGTATAAGCGAGGAGTTAAAGGGAAATACCAGTTACGGGTATCCCCCGAACGGTTTAGGCGAATGAAGCAGAAGGTAAAGGAGATAACCCGAAAGAAACGACCATTGTCGTTTTCTGACCGGATTGCGGAACTTAACAGCTACATGAAAGGTTGGATAGGGTATTTCCGCTATGCGAACATGCAGGGCAAGCTCCAGGAGCTTGACGTATGGATTCGCAGCCGTTTGCGTTACTGTATCTGGAAACACTGGAAGAAACCGAATAAACGCATGCGAAGTTACATACGCATGGGTATAAATCCGGGAATGGCTTATGCATGGTCACGTTCACGCATGGGAGGTTGGGCGCAAGCCTGCAGCCCCATTATGAAGACCACCGTAACCACACAGCGTTTAAAGCGCCGTGGTTATATTGCATATGCTGAATACTTCCAACGTTTCAGTCATTCGAAGCAGTATAAGCTTGATTTTGAATCAGTCTACTAATTAATGTTTACCGAACCGCCGTATACCTGCCTGCCTATAGACGACAGTCAGGCAGGCGAGGCCCGTACGTACGGTGGTGTGAGAGATGCACTGGCGGGGCTACAATCCCGTCAGCCATCTACTCGATTGCCGTTTCGTTGTTTACTTCAATTTCTTCTTATTGTCAATATATATGTCATCAGATACTTTTTTTAATGCTTTCATAAAATCTTGTGCATCTAATGATTTTATTTGAATCTGAACAATATCTCTTAATTGTCTAAATCGCTCAGGCTTATCAATCTGGTTGCGAATTAGAATCGAATTAATATTTTCAAGATTTGATAGAACTACAAGTTCATTAATACTTGCAAAATCACGGATATTTAATCCTTTTTTAGCTTTATCAGGATTTGCCTCTCGCCAATCTTTTGCTGCACATTTGAATAATGCAACATTTAATAAATCTGCTTCTTCTGCATAAATCAGCCATTCTTTGTCCTTTTCGTAATTTTTCTCAGGTAAAATACAGTCCTTAACTGCATCTGTATGTATTTGGTAATTAGTCTTTGTCAAAATCCGCTTAACATTCCACTCAAGGTTATATTGATTACTTTCTATTTCTTTTAATCGTTGATATTCTTTTATCATCAACAATTTAAACATTGGGCTTATCCACGAACCAAACTCAAAAGCTAAATCCTTATGAGCATAAGTTCCTCCATATCGTCCTGACTTTGAAATTATACCAATTGCATTCGTTGTATCAATCCATTTTTTAGGTGTCAGGTTGAAGCTGTTTAATCCTGCTTGTTTTCTAAAGGTGTCGAATTCGACATGTTTAAAATTCGGATTATTTAAAGTCTCCCATAACCCGATGAATTCCACAGTGTTTCGATTTCTCATCCAGTTGCGAATATGGTCGCCTCCCTCTTCGTCTCGAACCATATCAGTCAAGCATATATAATCTTGCTCATCCTGTTTAACAATTGAAATGAGTTTGTTCTCTACTTCTATTTGTGAATTCTTTGTCATAAAATTAAATCGTATAACTGTTCACACAAATATACAATTCTTATCCAAATTTAAATGTTTGCACTATCGCTCCTACAATGAACGGACCGGGTAGCTTACGCCCCCTAAGAACCGTACATGCAAGTTTATGCTGAAGCATGAGCTCCACTTCGTTCCGGTTCCCGGCATACGGCTCAGGCTCTTTAAAGGCTTTCCGGCGAAGGATCACCCGGCTATAAGCCTTGGCAATTCGTCTTTGTTGCCGGGTGACTTCATGAATAACCTTCTTCCATGGAATGGTGTTCCAGTTATCATAAATGCCTGGGAGTGCACACGATAAATTATTATTCTCGTTCATTTGCTTTCTTCCATTACCCGGTTCATCAATTACTTTTGCCATAAAGCACCAGATTGAGGTAGGCAGGCTTTCACCCTATGATGATATTGTTTTCACTCAATCATTATCCAACCCATTACAGGAAGGCATTCGCTTATTCCATCCTCTCTGTTCGATATTTCCCGATGCCTTGCGGTTACGGTTTTATCCCGATATATTTAATCGGGAGAGAGTATCGAGCTTCCACGTTTCGCATAAATAACAGGGGGTGTGGATTTAGGTTCATCCTGTCTGCCGGCTGATCTACATTCCCGTAGGGGCTGCGTTAAACGACCCTAACCTGTCAGCCTACCATTTTGGTTTAAAGCGTGTCATTCTCTTTTTCGCTTCTACGCTCTGTCGGCAGTTGCAGATATTCACATGTGTTAACCATGTCCACCCATCCAAGCCCTTAATCGGCATTGAGACTCCGAAGATCATCTGCCTCACGGTTTCTGACCCTGTCTTTGGGATCTCGTCCCGGACAATTGGTACTGTTTCTCAGGGGCTTCACCCGATAATGGCTGCACCATACATCCGATGCCCTGATAGGATACAACCGGGGAAACAGTTGGTTCCATCGATTACTGCTAATCGTGAAACAATTATTTATGCGACCTCGTGTCGCAACAACGGTTGGCGGTATGAAATCGTTGGGGATTTCGGGCTACTTTCCTATCAAGTTACACAGAACTTGGATGCGGGCTACAACGCTTGAATAACCACTTAACCCGCAATGTTTTATACCGCGTGTGTGTGCCCTGCATGAGCAGCAGTGCACCATTCCGCATGTTCAGAATAAATCTGAAAAATGCAAATTTATTTTGAGTTAAACAAGCGGGATGAGTGGATTTTTATCCAGAGAGTGAAAGTCTCTTACAGGCTGGTTGAAATCTTGCATTAGTATACAATAATTGTTTACGTTTAGATCAGGTATCTATGAAGTTGCAAGCCTGTTAGTTAGCCGCAAGCTGGTTTAGAGCAATCTATGCAGTGAAGGAAGCGGGACTACAATAGCTGGTACTGACGGACAGGTATTACAGGGGTGGTATTCCCTGTAAGGCGTATATGAGGCCATTTGGGGAGGGTAAGGTAGCACACCATACCAAAGCCTACAACCAACAATTCCCACATGGTAGATACGACAGGCATTGGCTAAAGGATAAAGCTCTTACCGGGGGAGGTCTCATCAATCACGTGATGGTTAAGATGAGAAGTCAGCAGAATCATAGTAGGTGAGGATACCACCGCTGTAACGGTATTAACCGAAAGAATAGGATGTGCAGCGTTCAACTGAGCACACGCCGAAGTCTCACGCGAGAGTGGGTGGGCGACTATTCCGACACAAGAAGTTACACGCCGAAGGAGGAACGGTAAACGTTTCAAACAAATGTAAAGCGAGTTGGGTGAGATATTGCGCGACAGCAAGCACGCAACAACGGTTACATAAGGTTGAAACAGATTAAAAGACAGATTAATGTATTACATGAAATGAGTTTATTAGAACAGGTATTGACTCCCAGAAACATGGCGACCGCACAAAAGCGGGTAATAGCCAATAAGGGGGCAGCAGGAGTAGACGGGATGAAAGTAGGCGAGCTGAATGCCTTTATGGCAGAAAATCGTACTTCCATCATTGAATCTATTGAAAATGGCACATATCAGCCACAAGCTGTATTGGGCGTTGAAATAGATAAAGCATCAGGCGGCAAGCGTTTGCTTGGTATCCCAACGGCAGTAGACCGTACGATACAACAGGCAATACAACAAGTTTTGTCGGGCATATACGATGCTGAATTCTCTGCTTACAGCTACGGGTTCCGCCCCAACAAGGGAGCACATCAAGCCATTTCGCAAGGGTTGACATACATCAATAGCGGTTATCAGGACATTATTGACCTTGACCTGAAAAGCTTCTTTGATGTGGTCAATCACGATTTACTGATGAGCATCCTGTATCGCAAAGTAAAAGACGAAAGGCTACTACGCCTTATTCGGAAATACCTGCGAACAGGCATCCTGATAGGAGGGGCGAGCCAACAACGGGAGGAGGGGACACCGCAAGGAAGCCCCCTAAGCCCGTTGCTGTCTAATATCATGCTCAACGAGCTAGACCAGGAGCTGGAATCGAGGGGGCTGCGTTTTGTACGCTACGCCGATGATTGCAGTATCTTCGTGAAGAGTAAGCGTTCAGCCGAACGGGTACTCCGAAACACTTCACGTTATATTGAGGGCAAGTTGCGTTTACAGGTCAACAAGGAAAAGACGGGTATTCGCCGTCCGCTAACCTTCCACATGTTAGGCTACAACTTTGTAAGCTCGTATAAGCGAGGAGTTAAAGGGAAATACCAGTTACGGGTATCCCCCGAACGGTTTAGGCGAATGAAGCAGAAGGTAAAGGAGATAACCCGAAAGAAACGACCATTGTCGTTTTCTGACCGGATTGCGGAACTTAACAGCTACATGAAAGGTTGGATAGGGTATTTCCGCTATGCGAACATGCAGGGCAAGCTCCAGGAGCTTGACGTATGGATTCGCAGCCGTTTGCGTTACTGTATCTGGAAACACTGGAAGAAACCGAATAAACGCATGCGAAGTTACATACGCATGGGTATAAATCCGGGAATGGCTTATGCATGGTCACGTTCACGCATGGGAGGTTGGGCGCAAGCCTGCAGCCCCATTATGAAGACCACCGTAACCACACAGCGTTTAAAGCGCCGTGGTTATATTGCATATGCTGAATACTTCCAACGTTTCAGTCATTCGAAGCAGTATAAGCTTGATTTTGAATCAGTCTACTAATTAATGTTTACCGAACCGCCGTATACGAGGCCCGTACGTACGGTGGTGTGAGAGGTGCACTGGCGGGGCTACAATCCCGTCAGCCATCTACTCGATTGTGCGTTCGTTGTTTATTTTGTAACAATTTACTTTTTTAATCTATCACGATAATATTATTTTTCATTAATCTCCAGAATATCATCAAATAATATCAATCTAGTAAGTACCATTATTGATTACTATTTCTAGAAACATAATTTCATGAAATAATGCATAATCTATCTGTCATGCATATCGAAAAATCTCATAATTACTCCAACAATAAACCAATAAACTCATCTTGTTTATTCCTTTGAAAGTCATTATAATCACTTTAACCGACTGGATAGCAATAAGTGCTAAATCTTTGGTTTCATAGAACTTGAATTTTCAATGTAAATATCACCTTTCTTTTAATCTGTAATAACCAGCTACTTTCATGCTCCACCTATTGATTAGGTATATGTAGTACATATGTCAAGTAATTTGTAATTATGCTGAGTAATATGTCAGAATTTAGGAACCATTTATACTAATATTTACAACGGAAATCCAATTATACAGTAATCAGTCCAAATGTAGCAATAATTCGTTGTATTCTTTTCTATTTATCTCGTACTCTATGTCTCTTTTCAGTGTTTCGTTTTTAATAATGAAATATCACCTTGTTAACGCAAAATTCTATTAAATCACTTTTCTGAATAACTATTACAAATTAATGTACAGTGATATAAGTACTATGGTAGTTTAAAATTTTCTGCATCTTCCGAAGTTTGATTGCTCTAATTGTTATTGATTTAGAATTATTCCCTAATGGAATCATGTTCTATTAAATTATGTTTGATTAAATACGACAATTGTCTTTCACTTGTGTAATGACTATATCCTTTTCAATCAATTATAGCTAAGAATTATCAATATCAATAAATTCTATTTCTGTCCCAATCTTTATTAACTTCTATCAACTATTTCCAAATAAATATGTAATCATATTATTCATTATTGTAATTATAATTTTTCATATATATCTATTGTATGGAAATGCTCTTCTAAAATGAACGCACAACAATTGTGTATGTATACTATTAGTGTTATATCTTCTTTGTGTTTTTTATAAAAGTAGTGTTATTCCATGATAATGGGGGTAAATGTATACCTTTTTTACCCATCCGGATCATCCATGTCATCCAAAGGATTTTTAAAGCGATTCATATCTGTATTGGTAACATGGGTGTATATTTCAGTGGTTTTTGAACTGCTGTGTCCTAACCATTCCTGTATGTATCTTAAATCTGTACCTTGCTCCAGGTAGTGTGTCGCAAAACTATGCCGAAGTATGTGAGGATATACATTCTTCCTGATGCCAGCTCTTTCTGCTGCATTCTTAACTACCCTCTCAACACTTTGCGGACTGTAGGGTCCCTTTCTGCTTCCTTCAAAAAGCCATTTATCAGGCTTCATCTCCTTAAAATATTTTCGCAAAGTAGACAAAATATTCTTTGATAAAGGAACATACCGGTCTTTTTTGCCTTTTCCCTCCCTTATCTTTATCATCCCTCTTTCTGAATCAACATCAGCTACCTCAAGCCGGCAAACTTCACCTCTTCTTAATCCGCAGGAATATAAAATCATTAATATACTCTTGTGCTTCGTGTTCTTTGTTAGCCTGATCATCCTGAATACTTCTTCTTTGCTAAGCACATCGGGTAATTTCTTCGTTTTTTTTGGACGGGGTATGTCAATTCTTTGTTTTGTCCTGCCTAATACTTTTTCATAATAAAATTTAATTGCATTGATCCTTAGATTCTGTTGGGATGCAGATATCTTTTCCTCATTGACCAGTTTCAGTATATACTCATTTATCTCTACAATAGTTATATTTTCCAGTTCCCTTCCTGCAAATGAACCAACGAAATCTCTCATATAGGAGGTATAATTTCTTATGGTATTTTCACTATATCGTTTTTGTTGCAGCTTATCAAGATAACCTTCCGGCAGAAGGACTTTGTTTTCATTTTTTTTTGGTTGCCTGGCTTGCCTGGTTTTGCTTGCATCAGTAAGTGCTGAATAATCAATGTATGCAAACGATTTTAATCTCTTAAAAAATTCATTGAGCATGAATTCTGAAAAGGGCTGATACCACTTCCCCTTCGTTTGACTCCATCTAACCCCCTGTAAAGTCTTTATCTGTTTGATTAATTCTTTATTGTAATCAAAATTAAAAATTACAACATCCTTATTGCGATGATAGCCTTCTGTACATACAATGGTTGGTTTCATCCCTTTTTTATTAATGCTGAATATTCAGAAAACTTTTTAATCCTATATAGCTTTTAATATTTTCCTGTTTAACTGGTGATATAAACTTCATTTGCAATTATTAAATGTGTAAATGAAAAATACATATTTATTCCGGCTTTTCCAAAGCTCCGCCCCGTCAGTCCCATTGCCGTGACGAGGATAAAACGCCTGTACGTCTTATTCCATGGGGTTTTCAACTCTAACCGAACAACATACCCGTTCATTGTATTTGTTTTTCTTCGCTCTTGCCTGCTGTCTGATTTTTTTTAACCTCTCCCCCGGAACGTTTCAGCATTAAATATACGGGGTGTTTTTGGGTTATGCAAATAGTTTGGGATTTAATTTTTTATGACTATCGGGAATGATTAATATAGATATTTCTCAAAAATAAAACTAAGAGTAGTCTATATTTTGCAAAGTGTCTTTAGATTTGACAAATGACTATTAGTAGGGCGCGGTGGCCGAAAAGCCGCTTCTTACTCCGGCCTTTGAGCGTTTTGTATGATTTTTAAAAGGGTGACCGAAGCCGTGGCTTGTGGAGCAGCACTGTTTGAAGGACAGGAAAGTTACGATGTAATGTATTAAATATTGAAAGTTCTTTAGTAGTTATATGTATATTCATAAATCATTGCCTGTCCTGAGTTTTGCTGCGCAGGCAGGGAGCACTTGTAAAAAATCTGCAAAACGATCTGGAGCCTAGATCTTTTTTGTTTCGTTTTTTGGATCATGCCAAAAAATGAAATCGCCCCGAGGGGACGGGGCGAAAAAAGGCATGTGGGTGAGGATTATAATTTTTAGGTATAGGTTTTAATACACATAAATGATTTATGAAAACCCAAATAGAGAGTGTGGGGCTAATCGCTTTGCAAAGAATGTGCTCATATAGTCCTCTTGGGAATGTTTCTGGATTTTTTGTCCCGCTCCGACGGGAAACCCGTCCGATGAAAAAGCTAATATGAAAAATTTTGTATCACATTTGAAGTGAAGTTAGAGCATTTAGACAATGTCTAAAGTGCTTTTTTAGTAAAAGTTTATTCATGATTCCCGATACTCATATAATTTTTATTGCCTGTTCTTTATAAGGTTATTGGTGATATTGAGTCAGAAGTCTGAAGACTGAAGTCAGAATCCTTGCCTTTGGCTGCTGGGCTGGCCTGGTGTGGGCAAGTATCACGAACTTTTCTCACGAGCAGGTTGTGGCACAGCTTTGTGGGAGCGAGTAACCTTGACCTTTGGGTTGCGGGCAGCCGTTGTGCGGGTCAAGCTCACGAACTTTTGTCAGGCTGCAGGGTGAGCCTGTGGGTGACAAAACTCACGACCAGCCTGTGCCTTTGCCTGTGCGAGAGGAGTACCCTTCAGCTGATGGCTTAGCCGGAGTGAGGGAGTAGCATTCTGGTTTGCGCAATGGCTTGTGGGAGCGAGTAACTAAGGGCTTCACGTTTCCAACACTTAGATAAAAGGCAGACAAAACCAATCAAAGGACCAGGATAATATATACGTTTCGGAGCTTACATTGGTAAACACGTGATAAAGTCCTGTGCCCGTAAAGACGCACGGCCGTGCGTCTCGGTACAACAGCATGTCTGTGTATTTAATTGATAATTGCTATTTTTGCCACTGAACCAATTAGCAAAAAAAATGTATCAAAGTGGAAATGTTACATTATCCCCGCGACTTAAAATGGCAGATGTTTTACTCGACAATCCTT
The DNA here is from genome assembly GCA_963783315.1 of uncultured Bacteroidales bacterium. GTDB lineage: Bacteria > Bacteroidota > Bacteroidia > Bacteroidales > DASQZP01 > DASQZP01. The sequence continues at coordinate 637,113 of CAWAMZ010000026.1, read as the reverse complement.
ATCTTCTTCTCCTGCTTGAGCATTTTGGTATCGCTGTACCGGTGAGTGATAAAACAGTTGAACAGATTTGTATACAATATAATATCAATATTGAACTGTTTCTTACATTTGCAAGCTTGTATAATGGCGTTAAATATGAGCCTGAAAATTCCTTTTCCTACGGAGACAGTCAGTCAATAATTTCTTATTTGAAAAACAATCACAGCTATTACCAGGAGGAGATCTATCCGGCCATTTTAAGCACGATCCGGCAAATGGCTGAATTGAATGATAATGGCGAAAACGGACTGGTAGAGCAGTTTTTTATTGAATACTTCAATGAAGTAAAAGAACACCTTGATTATGAGAATCAAGTTGTCTTCCCCTATGTAATAAATCTTTCCGGTAAGCTTGAAAATGCTGCCCCCAATCACAAGCAGGCTCAATATTCGGTTAAGGAATATAGAGAGCATCATAACGACATACAGGAAAAACTGAATGACCTGAAAAGTCTGCTGATCAAATATCTGCCCCGGCAGAACGATCTTCCTTTGCGACGGAAATTGCTTTTTATGCTTTCTGAACTGGAATACGATCTTGATATACATTCAAGAATTGAAGACAAGATACTGATTCCTCTTGTTGCTGAAATGGAAATGCATCTAAAAACTACAGAGTGAGAAAATTAATCAGAATACTGCTTGCAGAGCCGGCACCAGTGGTAAGTGAAGGATTGAAAGGTATTCTTCAACGATCTGAAATCAGTGCTCACTTTTCGATAGTTACTTCCCTGGATGCGATAGAGGGGCGATTATCATCAGAAAACTTAGACATAGTAATCATCAATCCGCTTTTTATTCAGTTTGATATCCGGAAGATGGTTTTACTAAAAAGCCAATACCGGAATATTCTCTTCATAGCATTGCAATATGCTTATTTTGAACCAAAAGTACTCGATTTGTTTGATACAGTAATTCGCGTTACCGATTCTTACTCCGCCATTGTCAATACTATTAAAAGCCTGATTAATGATGATCGCTCAGAAGTACAAGGGGTTTCACAGGAAATATTAAGTGAAAGAGAAACTGAAGTTTTGCGATTGCTTGCTACCGGAATGGCAAATAAAGAAATTGCTGATAAGTTGAATATCAGTATCAATACAGTAATCACCCATCGGAAAAATATTTCTCAAAAAACGGGTATTAAATCTGTTTCCGGTCTGACCATATTTGCAGTAGCCCAGAAGATTGTTTCAATTGAAAACTTCAGGGAAAAGAGCGAATAGGTACGCTGTTTGTTTGCAATATATTTCTGTTTTACAATTACCATCAAAAAATTAATGGCTGTGCCGTTTGTTATAGAATATGGATCTGCAAAATCTTCCTTGTGGTTTAGATTCTTTTTATCCCGGAGAAGAGTGAACAGCCTCCTCATTTCTAATGATTATAACACCTGAATATCCCCATAATTAAGTATTTCAATACATTTTGTTTACCCGTACTTTTACAAGTAGTAACAGGCATGTAAAAAGACCTGTGCTGCTATAGTAATGGGAAGGAAAAACCGATTACTGCAGCAGGCCTTTGAATTAAATTATTACATTCAGACCCTGCAAAATATTTTTGTTTAACCCGAGATACAGTTCATTATGAATCCATCAGGAACCGGAAAATTACTATCCAACTGTCTGGTAGCCGGAATAAGGGCCGGGATGAATTTATAAATTGAAAATTTAACCTATACCTAAAACGCAACATTATGAATATAGAAAAAATAAATTTTGTAGCCATAAATACAATTACAGCTGATTCGGATTATAGAGAGCGTTTTGAAGAATTATTCAAAAGCAGGGCTCATGCTATTGACAGGATGGATGGCTTCCAGTCTATGCATGTGCTCAAACCTTCCGAAGGAGAAGGGAACTACCTGATAGTCAGTTACTGGGACTCTGAAGAGCATTTTAAAAACTGGACGCGTTCAGCTGAGTTCAAGGAAGGGCATAAACGGGGCTTTGCCGATCTTATCAAAGCTAAAAAAGAGGGTAAAAAACCACCAATGACCTCTGAATTCAAAACATATACAATACTTACACGATGAATATCAGAAAAATTCTTAAGCGGGAAGGAGGTAGTGCTGAATGGCTAAAGAGAATTGGGATAGCCGGATTTTTATTTTTTCTCATAAAAGGAATTATATGGATTGGCGTTGCCCTGTTTGTCTGGCTGGGAATTAGTAATTAGTGGGTACCATTCATTAACATGACTGGCAATTCGGTTAGAAATCTCCATTTACAGAACTGTACTGAATTAATACTTCAATTTTTGAATTATTTTTACAAAATAATTTCTAAGAAGGATCAGTACAGCTTTTTTGGGAAAAGTACGAAATTCATCGGTTAGTGAAAATCTGAAAAGCACCTTTCGTTCGTTGCAATACAGGAATTATCGCTTGTTTATCAAGTTATAACACACATGTTCTTAATAATTTATTATATTTGTTATTTTTGTAGCATATATAATATAAAAACTCTGAAATGGACAAAAAAGAGATCATTGCTTCATTGGAAAATGAAATGAAAACCCTGGAAAAAGAATATCAGGAAAATATTGCTTCTTTGAAGCGAACAATTACCATACTAAAATCAGATAAAAACGGATCGTTAATTTCGATTCCGGATATCCCAGGGAGTGAAAAAAAATCTGTAAAAACCATAGAAAAGCCTACACCAGCCAAACGTAAGAAAAATAAATCAGGAAGAAGGCGTAAAGGTACCCTTGCCGATAATATTCTGACATCAATCTCGGAATCACAACGTTTCCTTCAAAATTCGGAGATTACACAGTTGCTGGAAACTATCTATCCTGAAAAAATGGAAGATCCGGTTAAATTGAAAAGACAGATATCATCTACACTTTCACTTTTAAAAAAGAACGGTCAACTGATAAGTTACCAAAAGGGCAAAACTAAAAGGGATGTGTACTGGGGCCTGGCTAAATGGCTTGATGATGAAGGCCAGATCAAAACAGAATATTTTAAAGAGGCCAATGCATAATTAGTTACAGTCAGGGACCAGGTCCACTGACTGTTTTTTCTTTTCACCATTCACACTGCCTTGCAGCATTTTAACAAGTTTATGACAAACAGCACTTCTGTTGCGTTTTAGTTTATTTCTGGCGATTCTTTTGGCTTTACCTCATTAATTTCAATGGCTACAGCGTAATCTTTTGGTTTAATTTCATGCGAGTACATCCTGGCATATTCATGGGTGATTTCTGCACCAAAAAAGAAAATAAGCGAGGAATAGAACACCCACAATAATATTACTACCAGCGATCCGGCAGCGCCATACATCACTCCAATATTGCTTTTCCCAAGTGCCAGGCCGATAACAAATTTACCAGCCATAAACAGCACTGTAGTGACAATAGCTCCAACCCATGTCACACGCCATTTTATATGAGCATCCGGAAGAAACTTATATATTACGGCAAAAATGACAATTAATATTCCGAATGAGATAAAGAAATTTACAAATTGCAGAACATCAATCTCAAGGCCTGGAAAACTGTTTGTGATGAAATCTTTCAGGAATGAAATGGCTGCATCAATGAGCAATGATACCAGCATGACAAATCCAAGACTCAGGATTAATCCGAAGGAGATTAGACGGTCGTACAAGGATCGAAGTATATTGTGTTTGGGCTTGGCCTTGATACGCCAGATATAGTTAAGTGATCGTTGTAGTACAGTGAAAAAAGTGGTTGAAGTAAAAATAAAAATCCCGAAACCAACTATGGTTCCGATTATGTTTTTCTGAGTATCCTGGTAATTGGCTACCAGATTTTTAATATATTCAGTGCCCTGGTTTCCTACCAGATTTTGCAATTCATTGTAAACTTTATGTTGAATTGTGGTTTCCCCAAGTAATATCCCTGTAATTGAGATAATGATAATTATAATCGGCGCCATGGCAAAAACTGTAAAATAGGCAGTTGTGCCTGCAAGCCTTACCGGGTCATCCTTCTGATACTTTTTTATGGCGCTTTTTACTAGTTTAAATGCTTCCATTAGTCTTTTCTTCATCATCAAAATACCTTTTTCCCTAAGTCAGTCAAATTGCATACCAGCCGCTATAATGAAACATGGCTAATCTGATAATGCTTTTCTGTTTTCCGGCATTAAACTGAAATAAATGCAGGAAATCGTTGTATGAACCCTGTTGACAGAAAATAATTGGGAAACGCCATTGCCCGCTATGTTGCTTACATTTAACACACCATTTAAATAAGAGAACGTGCTGATAAAATTCTTTAGCGCATTACACTGATTTAAAAATTAAAATATAAATGTATTCAGATCGGAAAGTGTGGAAATAATTACACTAATTGTGAAATATTGATAATATAAATGGTCTTTTTATGAATCATGAAAATTTACAACTATAGAAGTGAAAGGGTCTATATGCCTTGCATAGAGCGCATTTTATTTTTTTTTGGCATGATTTTATTTAACTATCTGTTATTTACTCAAAAAATATCGGGCAATTATTAATTATTGCAAAAATGATTTTTGTCTGATCGAGGATGACATTTTTTAATTTTTAAAAAACTTAGTTTAAATGAAAAGATTAATCACGCACAACTTCTTAAAACAAGCAGGATTGCTAATGCTGATGCTTACTTTGTTTACTGGATGTAATTCTTCGCGTACCATGAAAGGCGGGGCTATCGGTGCTGGTGTGGGTGGCGCTGTTGGTGCTGCAGTAGGCAGCGGATCTGATAATACAGCAAAGGGTGCCATCATTGGTGCCATGATTGGCGGAACTGCCGGGGCACTGATAGGTAATTACATGGATAAACAGGCTGAAGAAATCAGAAAGGATCTGAAAAATGCTACTGTTGAGAGAGTAGGTGAGGGGATCAAGATTACTTTTGACTCGGGAATACTTTTTGATTTCGATTCTTACAAACTCAGGGATGCTTCTGAAAGAAACCTGACGGACCTGGCAGAAACCCTCAATAAGTATGAAGACACAGAAATTCTGATTGCCGGTCATACCGATAATATTGGTGATGCTGACTATAACCAGAAACTTTCGCTTGACAGGGCTAATTCTGTAGCCGATTATCTTGCAGCTAACAGCGTTAGTCGCGACCGGTTTATTATTAAAGGATTTGGTGAAACTGAACCTGTAGCTACCAATGAAACACCAGAAGGCCGTCAGAAGAACAGGCGTGTGGAAATTGCCATATATGCCAATAAAAAATTGAAAAGAGCTGCCAAAAGAGGAGATATTTAATAACCAATTAAAATCGTTGATGCTATGAGAAATATAAACAGGAAACTCAAAAAACCAGGGATAACAGTCTTGATAATTTTCTTTATTCTTTCTGTATCTGCAAAGGCTCAGGAATCAAGAGCCGGAATTATTGGAGGGTTAAATCTATCTTACCTTTCAACCGACAAGGCAAATGATAACAATATCATTCCCGGTTTCCATGTTGGAGTCTGGGGTAAAAAAATGATCACCGATCAGTTTGGTATACAACCTGAAATCCTCTATTCAACCAAAGGGATGAAGACTGTTTACAGTAGTGATTTTCTTGGGTTTAATGTTACTGACGGGACTACCAAACTTAATCTGAATTATATCGACATACCTGTTTACCTGACTTTTAACCTGGCGGAAGATTTTGATTTTCATCTGGGGCCTTATGTTGGTATCTTGATGAATGCCCACATGTCTACCGATGCACAGATTCTTGAATCAATTAATGTTAATAATGAGGATGATATTGACAGGAGTAAATTCAATACACTGGATGCCGGTATTACCGGTGGACTTGGATTTAGTCTTGAACCGATGACCTTTGGTTTCAATTACAATATTGGATTAAGACAGGTTGCCAAAGACGGAGGGGATATGGAAAATCTGCTCGGAAATGCTAAAAATAATACTATCCAGGTATATGTTGGACTTATGTTCTAAAAATTAAATCATAAACTAAAACTTAATATTATGTTACGACTAGTTATTGTCTTTTTGATTATTGCGTTGATTGCGGCATTGTTTGGCTTTGGCGGTATAGCTGCCGGAGCAGCGTCAATAGCAAAAGTTTTATTCTTTATTTTTCTTATACTGTTTGTTATTAGTCTCCTTTTTGGAATATTCAGGGGCTTTAAATAGTGTCTGTCCATAGTGTCCGATAACTGCGTTATTGCAAAAATTTTCATTCCTCATATACATTAGTATATTGCGGATTAAAATTTTTGCACACCTTGTGCTCGAACATTTTGATCCAGACACTTGATTTTATTAATAAAATATAAATAAGTTTTTAAATAGTTTTGTGTAAAGAGTTAAAAGCCGCATCCGCCTGGATGCGGCTTTTTATCACAACTGAACAAACTTTTCATCCAGCCATTTTTCTGCTTCTTCCTGTGTTTTAAAAATTTGTATTTGCAGGATTTTTGATTTCTTAATGATGTCGTTGGCTGCAAATGCCGTGAATACATCATCATTAAGAATCAGGGCAGAATACCTTAGTCCGTTTTCAACCACAGGCCGGAATGTTTCAACCAGCCAGTCATTCATTTGAGAAAAAGTACCCTTCAGGTTACGCAGGTCATGTAAAAACGCCTTTACCTTACCTTCTTTGGCAAGTTCAAGCACTTTTAAATACATCTGCTTGTGTTCCTCAGGATTTGTGTAGCCTGAAAGAAAGAAAACTACTCTTTTTTTGTCAGAGTCATACGTAGCTTTAGCCGATTTACCCTCAAAAATCGTTTCCATAGAATAATTGTTTATAAGTTAGACACTTTAATAATAGCAAATTATTTTCAATTATCTATGGATCAGTTAGTAAAATCACTCTTCGATCGCATGATCATTTGGTATATCTACTCCATTCCAGGCTTTTTTTGCTGTCCAGTCCGCTGCTGGTGCTGACCAGAAAGCATCGTTTGCAGGCAGGCCCAGTGGCAATAATCCGGTTAAACAAAGATACAGGCTACCTGTTGAGATGTAAGGCTCGCTGATGTCCGGCTGATGACCACAAAATCCAATGGTAAGCCATCCGTCTTTGTCAAAAGTACCTGGAGCTTCAAACTGCCTGTGAATTACCTCCGAAAGTGCACTGCGTACTTGCGCGGGAGAGACTTCTTCAGGTAATTCTTTCATCAGGGCAACCTGGCTTAGCAACTGAAAGGCACCGAAACGATAGGGTAAAGATCTGCCAATGGGGGGATAGGTACCTTCCGGGGAGATCAGTCTTTCCTGAATGGCGGCATAACGACGTGCCCGCTTCATTACCAGATCATAAGACATAATTGTATCTGTACCCTGTTGGTGAAGAACTGCTGTTATATCCAGGAGCATTGGCTGAATTACATAACTGTTATAATAGTCCCAGTGGAAATTTTTCCCGTCTCCGTAAACGCCGTCTCCTTTATACCATTTGGCATGTTTCTGCAGTGCATAGATAACCGGTTTGGGATCCCAGTCGCTGCCTGCTTTGTTCAGAAAGGTCTCAACCATGGCACTAAATAATAACCAGTTGCTTTCTCCTGGTTTTATTGTTCTTGAGCTTTTTAGGGCCGCAATAACATTCGCTTTTGTTACTGCATCCAATGGTTCCCAGATCTGATGATACGCCCGTAACAGTCCATGAGCCAGAAAAGCCGCATCAACCAGGGGTTGACCACCGTTTTTGCTGGTGAAATTCAGAAAATCGGGTGATTTCGGATCAACGGCATTGGCCAGTGCCTTGCGGGTGAGTAGGATATACCTGGCTCGTAACTCTCCCTCTTCAGTATTATCGGGTCCCAGTTCCAGCCATGGGGCAATGCCGGCCAGCGTCCGTCCAAATGCTTCCAGGTGTGTGACACCAGCTCGGTCGTCCGACTTGCTTTCCACAGGCATCTCTTTTCGCAGGGTTCCCTGACTCAAATTTTCCAGTACCGGATCAGCAATTTTTGTCAGTACATGAACCCAGTAAGTTCTTGAATTGTAATTTCCCTCAGTTTTTTTATCATTTGTTGACTGAAAAGAAAGTAAAAATGAAAAAATTAGCAGTATGGTTGCAATAGAAATAATTGAAATTGTTTTTTTCATGATTTTATTGATTTTAGTTTTCTCGTTGTTTGTTTCCTTCAAATAATTCCTGATCTTTTTCCACTTGTTTCAAACGAAGTTCATTCAACTTATTTGTTACTTTTTCAAGTTTATTTTTTAATTGCTGGATTGTCTTTTGATCATCATTCTGCATGAAGGCCTTCCTGCCTGAAGAAACTTCAAAATCCTGGTATAACATTTTCACAGGAGAAAGAACCGATTCAATTTCAATACTTGCTTCTTTTGGTGTATTTATTCCCGGGAGTGCAATTGAAGCGTTGATTCTGATCTTGCCGGGCCTCAGGGAAGAACGGATCAATACAGGAGCTGTGCCCCATTCAACCGGACGCGGATTGGCATCAATGGTTTCATCCCCTATTATACTGCCTGCTCCATCAACCGTAAAACGGATATATTCCTTGTTTAATCGTTTGACGTGGCCTTCGTCGTCAGTGATGGAGGCAATAACAGGTACTACGTCCGACCCGTTTGCCACCAGCGGCAATCCTTCATTATCTATCTTTAATGTGATTTTTGCAGGACGAAGGGCAGGCATCCTTTTATAAGTAGCAACCACTTTTCCGTTTACAATACCCTCAGCGATAAGACTGGCTCTCTGTGGCTTTTTGCGTCGATGCAGCTCTTTTATTTGCATGAAATTATAAACATTCGAAAACAATACCGGGTGTGAGGGCATGCCCGGATCACCATGGTCTACTTTCATCATAAGAGTATCTTTGCTGAGAACAATGAGTCGAACACTGTCACAGTTCGTAAAAACGGTCACATCATGTGGCGAAAAAGGAGTCATTTCGTTGGCAATATATATCATATAACCGTTTTCTGCCATTGATAGAGTTTGGTTTCCAGGTCGTTGACTTTCAAACATGTAATAAGAATATTTTGGTTGTCTGAAATTATCCATGATGCCACCCCAAAACGGGTCTGGGTGATAGCCACGCTGGTGATCAAATGGATGCCACAGACAGCCTCCAACGTGTTGAGGAGGAGTTTTGTACAGCGATTCATAACATGTATAAGGATATGGAGGGTCGGCATAGTGCATGGCCTGGATCAACTGTGGAACTTCGCCCCAACTTCTTGCTACTCTGCTGGGTGAATTATGGGAGGACCAGTCGTCAACATTGTCACCCCATTCCCTTGTGAATATACATTTGTCTGTTCTGGCATAACGGGCCGAATCCATAGGGTGTGAATAGATTACATCGTACTCAGCAGCTCCGCGTGAACGGCTGTCACAAACAGCATAACAACCCTGATAGGGGTATTCAGAATGCACAGCATCATAGGCGTCCCGGGCAAAGTTATCCGGATAATGAGTCTCGTTAAGAATAGGTTCCCACATAATTACACTGGGGTGATTGCGATCTCGCCGAACCATGTTCCGTATATTATTGTATACACGTTGCTCAAAAGTACTGTCCTTGTTCCAGAATTGCCAGCCGGGTGTGGCTACGATAACAAAAAGTCCCAGTTCATCACATGCATCCATAAAGGCCGGATCCTGGGGATAATGAGCCGAACGAATAATTCGCATTCCGGCATCACGAAGTTTTTTTGCATCCCGCCATTGTCCTGAATTGGGCAATGCATTGCCCAGATAGGCAAAATCCTGATGACGATTGGCACCAATAAGCTTATCGCCGAAGGACTTGTTATTTAAATAAAATCCCTGTTTGCCCCTGAATTCAATTTTACGAATGCCCGTCTGGGTGTAAAAGCCATCCAGGGGTTTGTTACGGGTTGTTTTCAGGAGTGAATATGTTTTATATAAATACGGATCATCGGGAGTCCAGAGATGAGGTTGGTTTACTCTGATGATCTGTTTGAACTGCTTTGATTCTCCGGGAGAAAGTACAATCCGTGTATGTTTCTTGCCAACAATATCGCCTGCTGTATTACGGAGAGATGTTTCCAAAACCATCGTTTTACGAACTTCCTCTTCATTGATGACATCCGTTTGTACAACCAGATCCGCAGTGTTTTTAGTAAGGTTTTCAGTATGAATGAATACACCTCCTCCGGCAATTTTATCAGTAAAATCAGGATTGGTAATATGTTGGGGAGATGTTGAGTATAACCAAACATCCCGGTATATTCCCCCTGCGTAAGTAAAATCAAGGGAACCTTCTGGTTTTCCGGGAGGATAGGAGGGATCGTCACTGTTATCTGCTCTTACAGCTATTAAACAGTTATCTCCTGCTTTCACTCCTGCTTCTGAAAGATCGACCACCACTGGCAGGTATCCACCGAAGTGTTCTTTTATAAGTCTTCCATTAATGTATATCTTACTTTTGCCCATAATGGCTTCAAAGTAGAGAAAGATTTTTCTGCCTTTCAATTCATCAGGTACCATGAAATGTTTCCGGTACCAGGCCGGTCCCTGGTAATTCACGCCACCACTTGCTTCTGCGGGTAATAATTCCAAACCATGCGGCAGATTAACAATATCCCACTGAGAGTCATTAAAATCTTTCTTCCAGGCGCTATCAATATCTCCTTTGTAAAACTTCCAGGCAACATTAAAATTATAAACGTTACGCCCGCTTCCCTTTGCAGCATAAAAACCTGCCGTGGAGTATTCTTTGGCACTTATGGACTCATTTTGAGCCTGAAGAAATGGCATGTAAAAAGCTGTGATCAAAACTATTACTAAAGTCTTTCTCATTTCTTATTGTCTGTAATGATAATTAATTCATTTTCTCAATTTTTTCCTTAATCTCTTCCAGTTCTTTGATAATCCTGCGACTGGATGCGCTGTTTTTGTAGGCCATAATAATAAGCTTTACCGATACGAGAAATACACCGGCTTCAAGCAACAAATTGTGGGTGAATCCTTTGACGAAGAGAGCAATTACAAAAAGAATAAATGTAATGGCGATAATAAGGATTGAACCGGTATCAAAGTGATCATTCATAATTAGTTATTCGTTAAAATTTATATTGATATTTTCATTAAAATAATTTAGGTTATTTTCAAAACGGAACCAATCCACATCGGCAAAGCCTTTTTTAGCATTTATATTCGGATCCAGGCTAAACAAACCTACTTTTGCGCCAATCCACACTCCCTGTGTAGCAGTAAAACCAGGTCCAAGTAGATGAAAATCTTTATTATCAGTGCTGTAAAAGAATCTGCACAATGCCTGGTCATCAACCTGAACCCGTAAGTAGCAGGTTGCCATATCCAGTATTACTGAATCCTGTAATTCCGTCTGGTCCGATCCTTCATAATAGGTCCCTGTGTACATTCCAAGCTGCATACCACCTCTTGTTTGTTTCATTCCCAGGAAAGCCCATTTTTTACCCATCACAACGAGTCCGGACATTTCGTTCAATTGTTCTGGGTGAAATGTGATTTTTGTTGTAACAGTAAAGGACGGGGCAGAAAATTTTTGCAACAGAAGATTAGGTACAAACCAAAGGTTGCCGTTTTGTGTGAGGTTCTGCACTGTATATAAACGCAGGCTGCCCGAATTTTCTGTAAGTGAATACCACTGTTTTTGCAGATTTGCATGCCATTGCCATTGCAACCCCAATTTATCTGAATCAAATTCATCAGAGGTTTGCGGTACCATAATGGGATATTGCTTTTCCACCTCTGGTTTGGTATAACTGCTCACGGGTTCTCCAATTCCATCGTTATTTATGTCCTTTCCAATCAGCGGCCATCCGTTGATCCATTCAACAGGTTCAAGGAGATCAACCCGGCCCCAGGCCCCGCGTTCCTGAAAGTGCATGAACCACCAGTTGCCATTATTGAGCTGTACTATTCCTCCCTGGTGCGGACCGTTTATATCTGTATTACCCTGGTGCATCACAATTTTGTCTTCATACGGTCCTTCAATGTTTTTTGAACGCAATACTGTTTGCCAGCCCGTTGGTACACCACCAGCAGGGGCAAATATATAATAATAATCATCCTTTCTGATCAGCTTGGGCCCTTCAATGACAGGCTGTGCATCAACGTTGTTGTATATTATTTTTCCATTGTCCAGGATCTTCTTTCCATCGGCACTCATTTTGTGTAAATAAAGCACATCCGCCCTCAGTTTACTTCTAACCAGCCAGGCGTTGCCATCATCATCCCAAAATGGGCAGGGATCTTCCCATAATTCCACATCCACCACATGATGCAGGTTCCATTTTGCGGCCGGATTACTGGCTGTGGCCATAAACAGTCCTTCCTGCGGTGTGCAGAAGTAAACATAAAACAAGCTGTCATGAAAGCGGATCGAAGGTGCCCAGGAACCCTGACCGTGTGCCGGTTCATCATATTTTTCAAACGGTAGTTTATCGTAAACATGTCCAATGATGGTCCAGTTAACCAGGTCTTTTGAATGCAATACCGGTATTCCGGGCATACAGTTGAAACTGGAGGCCACCATATAAAAATCATCACCTGCCCTGATCACATCAGGATCTGAATAATCTGCATAAATTACCGGATTTTTGTATCGTCCGTTCCCTGTATCCGGAATCCAGGGCTGTGTATATGCAGACATAAAAATTACCAGCAGACTGAATGAGATCAGGATGACTTTTTTCATAATGGTTAATATAGAGGGTTTTCTGTTTAACGCTTATTCAAAAATAACATAATATCAGCTTGCGGGCAAATGTGTTTTTTGTAACTTGATAGCAGAAACTGACTGTCATTTGTGTTTTCGGCTTAATGCCGTGTAAATGCCGTGACAAAGACAATGCTTTTTCTTGGATGGTTTTTAAGTAAATTATAATCTTGCTCAAAATTTACTTGACTTGTGACAATAACTTTCATAATTTGAGGATCTCAAAAACCTTAAATTAATTAATTATGAAGTTTAAAAAAATTGTACTGAGAAAGGGCATAATAATGCTTTTTCTACTTATTGTTGCAGGTAATTATCTTTCTGCACAGGAAAATAATTATAAGATCGAAGTAAAGCAGATGGATGGAATTAAGGCACTTGTTATTAAAGCTGATATTCCCACTGCCGAGATTGCCGACAATATGGGGCCGTTGTTTGGTAAATTAATGAATTATATGCAGGAGAAAGAAGTTGCTCCGGGAGGTCCTCCTTTTGCTGTATATTATTCTTTTGATCCTGAAGGCAATACAGTATTTGAAATTGGTGCACCTGTCGCTTCTGCCTGCGAAGGAAATGGTGAAATTGAGTTTAAAGAATACCCTCCAACAAAAGCCGTTTCAACTTTATTTGTGGGTGCCTATGCAGATATGGTCCCTGTCTATGAAGCCTTGGATAAGTATATGAAGGATAATAACCTCGAGCATCAGGGAATAGTATGGGAAGTATACTATACTGATCCGTCAGAGGTTGCTCCGGAAGAAAACCAGACACTGATTTATTATCCTTTGAAGGATTAATGATAATTTGTTAAAAAAAAATATATTCCCCGGATTAAAACATTGATCCGGGGATTTTTTATTGAAAGGTTTTAAAAACACAGCCTTGGAGAGGCTGCAAATTTGTAGTACTTCTTTGCCCCTAAAAAGGGTCTGCGCACCAACAATATAAACCATGAAACTCCTGGGACCATTTGAAACAATTTGAAACTACATAAGCTACCGAATTACAACCGAATCCTTGCCTTTGGCCTGCGGGTAAGTCATGTGTGGGCAAGGATCATGAGCAGCTATGCGCGACGGCCTTGTGGGCGCGAATAAACCATTTGAAACTACAGGAACAACCGAATTACAACAGAACAAACAACTGAATCCTGATAAACAACTGAATAAACAACTGAATAAACAATCGAATTACTTTCCCCCGCTATTTTAACCGAAATCATTTTTAAAAGCTCAGAGGCGGCTCTAGTTACCTGATAAAATCCAGCTCCGCCATTACCGGCAAATGATCGGAGACAAAATAATTATCTTTTCTCCGGTCATCAATATGGATATACGACAACACATTAAACCCATCCACAAAAATATAGTCAATCCTGTTATCAATTACCTTATCCGGATTAAAGCCTGTAAATGTCCCGAATTGGACCATAGGGTACCTGTAATGATATACTTTTTGCATCGGTCAGTTTGCTTTCCAGGATCTTTACAGGCTCACTGCCTGGCTCACTGTTGAGGTCACCGGTCATTATTACCGGCAGGTGATCCGTGGTTAAGTGAATCAATTCTGTGCAGGATCAGGTGGGCGGCTTCTTTTCGGGCCACAACACCTTCATTGTCAAAATGGGTATTGAACATCCTGAATTTTTTACCGTTTTGTTTATCTTCAAACAAGCCCCAGGAACAAATTCTAATATAAGCGGCATCCCATCCCATGGAAACTCTCTCAGGATGTTCAGACAGCCAGAAAGTGCCGTGATCCAATAGTTTAAATTTAGTGGTATCATAGAAAATGGCACTGTACTCACCTTTAGTATTGCCATCATCACGTCCCACGCCAGTATAATGATAATTGGTCAAACTGCTGTCCAGGTAATGGACCTGCCTGTAAAGTCCTTCCTGTATACCAAAAATAACAGGCTGATAATGTTCGATCAGCTCAACCATAGATGCTTTTCTGTTTTCCCAGCGGTTTTCCTTATCACTGGCCAGGGCCAGGCGGATATTATAGGTCATTACTTTAAAAGGTTGGCTAAAAACCTTAGCCCCACTGAAAAATAAATAAATGAACAGGATGAATGAAAGAATTACTTTTTTCATCTTTATTTAATTTTTAGGATATAATAAATTTCTTTGACTTTCATCAGCAGGTGTCCTTAAAACCAGGGGAGGAGGCAAAGGCCCCATATCTTTTTGTTTTTCGTGCATCTCTTTGAACAGATTTCTGGCCTTATCAGGATATTTATCAAAGAGATTTACGCTTTCGCCGGGATCATCCTGCAGGTTTATAAGCAGACTGTCATGAGGAGGCGATGCATTTTTCCAGCTGCTGCCGGGATAGCCCGCAAACGGTTTTTTAACTTTCCATTTTCCATCCCTGAAACACTGTAGGTCGCTGCCATTAAAATAGAGGTAGGTACTGTCTTCCCGTTCACCTGTGTGATTGAGTATACTTGAAATATCTCTGCCATCCAGCACGAGACTGTCCGGAAGTGATATACCGGCCATTTTTGCGAATGTTGGGAGCCAGTCCATCTGACTGGCTATGTCTTTATATACAATGCCTTTGGGGATGTGTCCTTTCCACATCGCTACAGTGGGTATCCGCATTCCGCCTTCAAAAGTATAAAATTTACCTTCGCGTAAAATACCGGCTGATCCGCCAAACTGCTTCATGGCCAGCCACGGACCATTGTCACTCGAGAAGACAACCAGTGTATTGTCCAGCAAATGCAGGGAATCCAACGTATGAATGACCTGTCCTACACTCCAGTCAAGCTCCTGTACCACGTCTCCATAAAGTCCTCTTTGAGAGGTTCCCATGAATTTTTCGGAGGCGTAGATGGGAACATGGGGCATGTTATGGGCCAGATAGAGAAAGAATGGCTGGTCTTTGTGCTGCCGGATGAAACTGATAGCTTCTGTTGTATAGCGTTGTGTGATATAATGTTGGTCGACATGATAATCCACAACGTCATTGCCCCGCATATACACCACGCTGGCCATGTCGTTGCTGTAAGGAATACCAAAATAGCTGTCAAATCCCTGTTGCAACGGAAGAAATTTCCTGCGGTGCCCAAGGTGCCATTTCCCGATGATACCCGTGGCATAATTTTTCTCTTTCAGCATCTCAGCAATGGTAACTTCCTTAGGAGGCATGCCCGTGAAGCTTTCCGGGAAGAACACACCATCTATGCCCATTCGCTGAGGCAATCTTCCGGTGAGGAATCCGGCTCTCGAGGGACTGCAAACTGGTGATGCAGAATAAAAAGAGGTAAACCGGATGCCCTCTTTTGCAATATTATCAATATTGGGCGTAGCAATATCTTTTGCCCCAAAACATCCGATATCCCCGTAGCCCATATCGTCTGCCAGGATGTAAACAATATTGGGGAGATCCTCCTTTTCTGCCTGTTTAGGATATTGATGATAGCATCCAGTGAGTGCTGCCGTAAATCCGAGGATTAGTGTTCTTTTCATAGTTGATCGCAATTAAATAAAAAGAAGGATTAAATTAATATCCTGTTCGGAATGGTGAAATGTTTGTGTTTATAAACTGAGCAATAGTCTGAAGAAATTTCGTTAATATTAGTGGTCAGCTTCATGAGATTAAATTCCATGATGTAGGACAGGTTTGCAGTTAGTATTATATTTTTTAAAGATAGAGTTTTTGAAGTAATAATAAAAGTAGGAAGTAAGCAAAAAGATTAGGGTTATTAGATTGATTTTATTTGATTTATTTTCCCTTAAAATTTATACTATTAATCTTCCTTTAGTTAGATTTTTATAGTATTTAGTATCTTTATTATCTGAAACTAAAACTTCTAATTATGAAGAAGCTTATCATGCTGCTTATGGGAATTGGAACCACCTTATCCGGTTTTGCCCAGAAAGAAGGCCATCCGGAAGAAAACCTACCTCCTTACATTACACGTGTCACACAATTTGGTCAGCGTGCAGATTGGTCCCATGACGGGAAAAAGATTCTGTTTATCGAGAAGACCTATGGTGATGTTTATGAAGTAGAGCCTGCCACAGGTAAGATATCACTAATCACCGGACATTTTTACCATGGTGGATTCACCAGGGCACTGTATCTGGCCAACGGTGATGTACTGCTGTCAGGCTGTACCAGTTTTGATGCGGCCCATCCCAACCTCAACCGCCGGGAGAAAGCCGAATTGTGGGTGATGGACAAAAGTTATACGAAACCTCCTGTAAGGCTGGGAACCAAATGTTTTGAAGGACCTGCTGTTTCAAGAAAAAATATGAAGATCGCCTGGGTAATTATGGATAAACAATATCCCGACAGTCTGAAGAAAGGGCAGTATTTAATGTACATGGCCAATATTGTTTATGAGGGGGGTACACCTAAGCTGGTGAATAAAAAACTGATCCTGGATAACCTGCAGACAGATTTTCCTTCTATTGAGCCGCAGAATTTTGTGCCACCGTCAGAAAACAAGCTTACTTTTTCCACATACGGATATCAGGGAACAGAGGTAATGGTGTTGGATATCGCTTCCGGAAAAATTACCAATATGTCAAATGCCCCTGATCAGTATGATGAACCCGAAGGTATCTTTCCTGACGGGAATTATACCTGCGTGGAGAGTAACAAGTTGCATACCGACTGTTCCGGTTGTATTGATATCTGGAAACTGGCACTGGATGGTAGCGGTGATTATGAGCGACTGACAACTTTTGCTGATTATAAAGGATATAAGGCTTCCAACCCGGTAATCAGCGATGACGGAAGGTACATGGCTTTCCAGATGGCACGCTCCACTGACCTGGCCGGAATTGGTTACGGTATTTTTATCTTGGACCTGAAAGCTGCTCGTAAATAGCCATAGCAGACATTTATCTTTTCAATGCGGCTTTGGTAAATATATATTCCGGTATATCCTGGTTAAATTGAATGTTTGTAATATTGAATTCAGTGCCATCTCCCTGTTTCAGCATGTCTTTGTATATAACAGTTGTAGGAAACCACCGGCCGTCCAGTTGTTTCTCATTTTTCATGGTGGCCCGTTTCAACAAATCTCCGCTTTTGGCATATAGTTCTTCTTTCAGCGGTATATACCTTTCAGTATCTATCCATTCTTTCCGTTTCGCATAGGCCACGTCATCCACTTTGGCATCCAGTTCAAGTACCCATGTTTCCCTGCCATCAAAGGTTTCTTTGCCGGTAACTTTGGCATTATACACATCTGTAAGCTTGCGGTCGTCCATCATATCTTCATAAGACAGGTCTGATCCCATGACCGATTGTCGGAGCATATGTCCGGAGATCTGAATAGTTCGGTCAGTTGCCGGAGAATAGATCCACAACTGGTCTTCCAGCTTCAACATCTTGGTACCCTGTTCCCTTGCAGGAGACAGATATTCAGTGAATGATTTTTTGTCTCCCACTGAATAGGTTTTTGAGGTAATGGTCCGGCTGTTTCTTTTACCGTGAATTGTCATCGAGGATTCAAATACCCTGTTCTCTGATGACATGTTTTTATCCACCTTTTTCAGGATCTCCTCCGCAGAGGGTTGTGCGGATAATGTTGATGTTGTTGCTGCAAGCAGAAAAAATAGTAAGGTTTTCATGATTTCTTCATTTTTAAATATTACAATCAAAAAGTATCCTAAAAAGCATCCATCCGCAGCCCCTAAAGCAGAAAGTAAGACTGCATCCTGTTGATTTGACCTATCCTGTTCAACGCTTCTTTTCTTCTGTGATTGAAGTGCCTGAGGGATATAAGATCGATTTTATGCCTGAAAAAATGGATTTTGACAATGATATGTTTAAATTAAAATACGATATCAAAACATTGGATAACAAAGTGCAGCTATCATTTTACTATTATTTCAAATAATCTGTATACCCTGCGAAAGATTACAAGAAAATAAAATGGTTTTTCGATCAGATTGTGAAAGTTGGTGAAAGCAAGGTGGTGTTTTCAAAGATCTAGCAGAAAAAGACAATAAATAGGCTTTTTTTTAAAAATCTGATATATGAAATTGAAATTAAAAGCCTGAGAAGAATTTTTACATCCCCTCAGGCTTTCTCATAAATGTTTGTGATGATAAATTACTGAATATAGCTATGGTAAAATACTCTTTAAACTAATATCCAGAGAAACCTGTGCATTGGCTTCTACTGTTATGTTATTCAGAAGCAAACCTGTAATGTTGCTGCTGGCTGTGACTGTTCCGTTAAATTCCATCTCACCTGTATTGCCGTTTTCAGAATAGGATGCAACATGGATCTCATAATCTCCTGATTCGAGAAATGCAAGTTTGTAACTTCCGTCTGATGCTACCTTTGCACTTGTAACAGCGTGGGTAAATCTCAGGTTATTTGAACCATTTGCAGTAGTTTCGGTACTTTCATTATAAGTGCCTTTTTTGTAAGCATAGACTACTACTTCATCGCTGCCACTCAAACTGCCTTCTGTTGTACCCTGCACTGATCCGGTGCTGTCTTCTTCAACTACTCTGAAGGCATTACTAAGCTCTGTCTGGCTCACAAAAGAATAATCACTCTCAGCATTGGCACTGTTGCCATGCTGGATGGATTTTCGAAGATCAAAATCAAGCACCAGCTTAGTCTCCGACGATGAACTAATATCAAAGTCTTTATTGAGTGTGATCTCGCCCGTTGCATCTGCAGATGATGACAATGTATGTTTCATATCATCACTTGTCACTATATAGCAACCAGGTGAGTTTCCGTCAGCATCCTGGGCATAATTTAATACCAGTGAAATATTCTGATGGGATGAGGCTGCCATTTGTTGTGACAGCAAAAGCCTGGCGTTCCCTTTTGTATAGGCACTTATCTCTATGGTTTGCGGACTGAAGTTTTCTAAAGCCTTCCCGTCAACCTTTACCTGAGTAACTGTCACATAGGTTGCTTTTACATTGGCATCATCTATTGGTGCATCAGTGAGCTTAACCGACATAGTGCCTTCACTTGTTCCTGAATTATCGTCTTTATTACAACTGGTAAATGTTACCATTGTTGTGGCAATTAATGCCGTTAAAATAATCTTTGTGTTTCTCATAGGTTTTGACTTTTTTGGTTAATATTCAACTTCACTTTAATTGCAATTTCCTTTTTTTACAAAATCAGTGAGAAATTCAAGATAAAAAACGGACTATTCTGAAAAATGTTATATAAGGATATTAATACCACAAAGGATTATATTATTAGAATGCAAATTTAAGAATCTATAAAAGAGATAGATAAGTGCAGTTATAGAATGTGGTTAATTTTTGGCTTCTATATTTATAGTCTTTATTTTGACATACTAATATGAAGCTTATAGAGATTGATAATAGTAAATTCAATTATAAGATAATAAGATATATACGTGCAAATATCATTTTTAGAAATATAACTTTTCACTATTTAAAAACGATTTTTTTATTCTGTATACAAAATGAGTCTGAAATTCTAATCAAAATCAATCATAGCTTTCATAACGCCATCTTTGTAACCTGCCACCATATCAAAAGCTTCTTTGGTTTTTGAAAAGGGGAAACGGTGCGTGACCATGTGATCAGGATGGATACTTTCATTTTCGATCATATCCAGCACTGGTTGTACACAATTGAGTTGCCGCCGGACATTCTGGATACATATCTCTTTGCGTCTCATAAAATCGACACTAAAAGACCATCGGTCAAACTCCGGTATACCGATTATCATAAGTTTGCCGCCTGGCTTCAGCAGATTGAGTGCATTGTCTGCTGCTTCCTGCTGACCACAACATTCAAATACCACATCCAGTCCGTTTGGTTCAGCATCCTGTATGATTCTCTCAATATCTTCCTTGTCGGGATTGGCTGTGAGTGTTACCCCTTGCTCCTCAGCCATTTTGAGCCGTGCGTCGATTTTATCAGTTACATATACCGAAGCCGGATTATTCAACAAAACCGGTAACAACACACTCATGCCAATGGGACCCATCCCAAGAATACCAACTCGTTTGCCCTGAATGAGAATACTTTGCTGCAGGGCATACAGGCCTATCGAAAGGGGTTCTGATAGTGCACCATGGTCCAGACTTAGTTTTTTTGTCAGTGGGAAGCAACTGGACTCCGGCATTACAATATATTCGCTCAGGCTGCCATCAGCCTGACCCGGACAGCCCAGAAATTTCTGATTGAGGCAGGTATGGTGGCGTCCGGCTTTGCATTGCTCACATTCGTTGCAGGGCATCGCGGGATCAATGGCTATTTCGTCGCCTGGTTTAACCCTGGTTACTTTGCTTCCTGTTTCTGTTACTATACCGGCACCTTCATGCCCGACAGGAAAAGGATAATCAACTACCTGGGAGCCAATCCGGCCCGTGGTGTAATAATGTACATCACTGCCGCAAACGCCCAGCCGTTTCATCTTTATTTTTACATCGGTATCATTGATAATCATTGGTTCAGGCCATTCCTGCATTTCCATTTGCCTGATCCCTGTCAGAACCATTGCTTTCATAACTTCCTTTTTTCGCAAAGATAAACAGATTGGTCCTATTGGCAGTAACAATCATATGGCATTCAGTCAAAATATTGTATATTTGCCCCCGATATCAGAAATGTTAGTGTTAACCCAATTTAACTATAGATGAATTTACTTGACCAACTTAAGAATTTCACAGAAGTAGTTGCCGATACAGGCGATTTTGAATCAATAAAAGCATACAAACCAGTTGATGCAACAACTAATCCGTCGCTGATTTATGCAGCAGCAGGGGATTCAAAATATGCTCATCTGATTAATGATGCTCTGAAATATGGCAAATCAGAAGGTAAATCGCGGAAAGATCAGCTTGAAAAAGCCATGGATAAGCTGGCAGTTAATTTTGGAATGGAAATTCTTAAGATTGTTCCCCGCCGGGTATCTACAGAAGTTGATGCACGATTGTCATTTGATACTGAAGCATCAATCAATAAAGCAATTGAACTGATCTCTCTGTATGAAAAAAATGGCATTGGCAGGGAACGGATACTGATCAAGGTTGCTTCTACATGGGAAGGCATCAAGGCTGCAGAAATACTGGAAAAAGAAAATATACATTGTAATCTGACCTTGTTGTTCAGCAAGGCTCAGGCCATTGCCTGTGCCGAAGCAGGGGTAAAACTGATTTCACCCTTTGTTGGCAGGATATACGACTGGTATAAAAAAGACCGGGGAGTAGACCATATTCCCGGAAGTGAAGATCCTGGTGTATTGTCGGTGAAGGAAATTTACACCTATTATAAAAAATATGGCTATAAAACAGAAGTAATGGGAGCAAGTTTTCGGAATACCGAAGAAATTCTGGAACTGGCTGGTTGTGATTTGCTTACCATATCACCCAAACTGCTGAAAGAACTAAGCAATACAGACGCCAATCTGGAAAGAAAACTGGATCCTGAAAAAGCAGCAGCTTCTGATATTGAAAAGATCCAACTCAATGAAAAATCCTTCCGTTGGATGTTGAATGAAGATCCAATGGCTACGGAAAAGTTGGCTGAAGGCATCAGAAATTTCGGTATGGATTTGCTTAAACTGGAAGAAATTGTTTCAAAGAAATTATAATTCAATTTTCATAATATGTTGAATGAAGTAGAGGAATTACTGGATGCTGAAGCACGTGCTATAAAAAATATACCGGTAAGCGGAAATTTTCATGAGGCTGTTGAATTGATTTACAGAGCGGTACATCAGCGGGGAGGTAAGCTGGTGGCAAGTGGTATGGGCAAAGCCGGCCAAATAGCTATTAATATTGCAACAACATTTAGTTCAACCGGTACTCCGGCGGTTTTTCTACACCCTGCAGATGCACAGCATGGTGATCTGGGAGTGATACAGAAAAATGATATCCTGTTGTTTATTTCCAATTCAGGCAAGACAAGAGAGATTGTCGAGTTGGTAACACTTTCCAAAAATCTCCATCCGGAAATTCCGATTATCGTAATTACAGGGCAGACAGACAGCCCGCTGGCACAAACAGCTGATGTTGCAATAGGTACTGGAAATCCAACCGAAGTGTGCGCGCTGGGACTTACTCCTACCACATCAACTACCGTCATGACAGTTATCGGGGATGTACTGGTAGTATTGCTGATGAAGAAAATAAATTTTTCTGCTGCCGAATATGCCAAGCGGCACCATGGAGGCTACCTCGGACATAAATCCAGACTGGCATCAAATAAAGATTTACTGTAAGTTATGAGGATAACCAAAGACAACACAATTGCAGTAATTGTAGATATTCAGGAACGCTTATTTCCTCATATTTACGATAATAACCAGCTCCGGGAAAATGTTACCAAACTGATAAACGGACTGCAAATTTTGCAAGTCCCTTTTATCATAACAGAACAATATTCAAAAGGGCTTGGAAAAACTATTGAGCCGGTTGCCGGTCTTTTCTGCGGCGTAGAACCGGTTGAAAAACTTACTTTCAGTTGTTGTGATGAACCAGAATTTATGGGAAAAGTCCAGGCTTCCGGCCGGCAGAATGTACTCCTTTCGGGAATTGAAACTCATGTGTGTGTCTTGCAAACTGCGCTGGATTTAAAAGCTGCCGGATTTAACCCGGTTATTGTGGAAGACTGCGTCTCATCACGCAAATTAAAAGATAAAGAAATTGCACTAAAGCGCTTGCACCAAGAAGGTGTTCTTTTCACCAGTTATGAATCAATTTTATTCGAATTGTGCCAGATTGCCGGAACCGGTGAATTTAAGGCCATTTCAAAGCTGGTAAAATAAATTTTGATTCGAACAGAATGTCTTAATTTAACGAAATACCCACTGCATTTAACTGACAAAATAAATTCAGGTTAGGGATGAAACCTTATCTTCCCTCATCATCATCTGAATGCCAGTAAGAGGGCTGACCGCGTGATGAATTTTCATTTCTTCAGATTAATTAATTTTCAAATCCATATTTTATCTTATTTTTGGTGCAGGATGATGGCAGCATTGAAGGTGATATTTTGATTTTTGTGTATTGCGAATCTTTAAAAATGGTTGTTGTATCCTTTTCAAAAAGAAAAAATGAATACAATATAAAATTCAAGTTCGGATGAGACATGGTATTTGGATTTCGATTTTTATTTCCCTGTACCTGATTGTCAGTAGTCAATATGTATACTCACAACAGACAGGATCTAATGAAAATTTTAAACAGGAAATTGACGGACTGCTTGATGACCTGCAGAAAGCAAAAGGCAATGTGCAGCGGGTTGTTTCGCTTAATCAGCTGGCAGAAGTTCTTAGTGACAAGGATCCTGAAAGGGCACTTGCGTATGCCAGGCAGGCACTGAATATTTCCACAAGGAATAATCTTGATCGTGGTACCGCTATTTCACTCTACAACTATGGTCTTATTAACCTTTATGAAAATAAAACTCCAAATGCCCTGAATTACTTTTACAAAAGTATAGCCCTTAGCGATGATTTTAATGACAAACTTCCCTCAGCAAAAGCGAGTTTACAGATTGCACGGTTATTCCATCAGATGAATGATCGGGAAGAAGCACTTTATTATTACCGGAAAGCATCTGGTTATCTGCGCTCCATTGACCGGCCCTTGTATGCAGTTTCAGAAAATGAGACGGGGGACATTTTCTTTGCACTTGACAGTCTCGGCGAAGCTTTGCGCCACTACGAAAATGTTATTCAATACCGGCGATACCTTGAACCGGAAGTGTTGATACATGCCTCTGAAAGGGCAGGAGATATTTTCATGAAACAAAAAAAGTATAAACAGGCGCTGCAAAGGTACAGTACAAATCTCGACCTGCTAAGCCAGAAGGGGGATACTGCGCAATTATCTGTAATTTGTATGAAAACAGGGGAGGTTCTTTACAGGTTGCATCAGCCCAAAAAGGCAATAGAGTATTTTAAAAAATGTATAGCACTTTCCGATACCATTACCAATCTGCCCGCCAAAGCAAAAAGTTATGAATATATTGGTAGCATTTCATGGTATGTGGACAGCAGCATGATGGCTATCGATTACCTGATCACTACACTGGAACTTAGAAGAGACCTTGTTAATGAGTATCCTGCCAACCCTGAATACAAACAAGAACTTGGTCAGACTTATAATACCCTGGGGTTGTTTATGGATTCCCTGGGATTTCACCAACGGGCCATTGAATACCTGACAAAGGGATTTGACATCGGCAAAGATCTTCACTCAGCCCACCTTGTCAAGGAAGCTGCTCTGGGACTTAATTCAGCTTATTTTAACCTTGAACAGGATCTTGATGCAGAATTTTACCTCACTGTTTATGATCAAATTAATGATTCCCTGTCTGATGATGCATTTACCAGAACAATCACCCGGCTTGAAATGCAGGCGGGTTTTAACAAAGAGACAGAAATCAGGAAGCTTGTTCAGGAGAAAAAAGATACAGAACAACAGGCCCAGTTGCGCAGGCAGACTTATGTAAGGAATTTTCTGCTGGCATTTTTGACCGCTATTTTAATTTTTGCCTTCATGGCTTACCGTGGACTGAGGCGTATACGTAAGGATCACAGACTGTTAAGTTATCAGCAAAGAGAAATACTGGAGAAGAACGAAGAATTGAATAAACAGAAAGAAGAAATACTGGATCAGGCAGAACAGATTGAGAGAACCAACTGGGAACTTGAAAAGAAAAATCAACAACTCAAGCAAAAAAACGAACAAATCAAAAAAGGGCAGCAACAGCTTATATTACAGGAGAAACTGGCAACAGTCGGACAGCTTATTACCGGAATTGCGCATGAAATACAAAATCCTTTGAATTTTGTGAATAATTTTTCAAATCTGACAGTTGATCTTACAACTGAGTTGTTGGAGATAGTGGATGAAAATAAATCGAATATCCGTTCAGAATCAATGGAGCAACTGAAGGAAGTGACAGAAATGATTGAGAGTAATGTGAAGAAGATTAATGAGCATGGCAGGCGCGCCGACAGAATTATAAAGGGAATGTTACAGCAGTCAAGAGAAGCCGGTGAGTTTGAGCTGACTGATCTGAATATACTTGTTACCGAGTATGCCAGTCTGGCTTATCACGGGGAAAAAACCAGAGACAAATCACTTAATATTAATATTATTCAGAATCTGGATAACTCAATAGGAAATGTAAATGTAGTGCCTCATGATCTGGGACGTGTCATATTAAATCTGATTACAAACAGCTGTTATGCCATACGGGAAAAGAAAGCTGCGACAAAAAAACCTTACTCCCCGGAGATACATATATCTACCAGCCTGAAGAATGATAATATCCGCGTATCAGTCTGGGACAATGGCATTGGCATTTCGCCGGCGGTTAAATCAAAAATATTCAATCCGTTTTACACAACCAAACCTGCGGGTGAAGGAACAGGGCTTGGATTGTCCACCAGTTATGAGATTATCAACAAAGTACATAAAGGGAAACTGGAAGTGGAATCCAAAAAGGGAGAATTTACAGAGTTCAGCTTTACTATTCCCAAAAAAATAGTCTAATTTTAACGTTTTAAAGTAAAACAGGAATGATTTAAAATATGGGGATTAAAATCTTAAGCGTGGACGATGAACCGGACCTGGAGCTACTTATGAGACAGCATTTCCGGAAAAAGATAAGAAGCGGGGAATATGAATTTTTTTTTGCAACAAACGGGCAGCAAGCACTTGATATTCTTGATAAAGACAAAGAAATAAATATTTTGCTCACGGATATCAATATGCCTGGTATGGATGGTCTGGAGTTGCTGGATAAAGTGGAGGAACGCAATCGTCCTGTGTTGCGGTCAATTGTCGTTTCTGCCTATGGCGACATGGAGAATATCCGCACGGCAATGAATCGGGGAGCTTTTGATTTTGTTACCAAACCAATTGATTTTAAAGATCTTGAGATAACAATCGAAAAAACAATTGAGCAGATCAATCAGTTAAAAAAGTCTTACAGGGAACATGTTGATCTGGTTGCCCTGAACCAGGAACTTCAAACGGCCAGGCATATCCAACAGTCTATTATACCAAATAAATTCCCTGCTTTTCCGGGACGCAAAGAGATTGATATTTATGCACTCATGCAAGCTGCACAGAATGTAGGTGGTGATTTGTACGACTTCTTCTTTATCGATGAAAACCGCCTGGGTATTGTGGTAGGAGATATTTCCGGCAAAGGGGTACCGGCGGCTCTGTTCATGGCCCTCAGCAGGTCGGTTATCAGAATAGCAGCAATGAAAGGCGATTTGCCCGATAAGTGTTTGGAAGAAGCCAATAACCATCTCTGTGATGTGAGCCAGGATTCCATGTTTATTACTGTTTTTTATGGTATCCTGGATATACGAAATGGTAGTTTTATCTATTGCAGCGCCGGCCATAACCTGCCTTTTCTCCTTACCCGCGATGGTGCCGTAGGAACTTTACAGGGAACTGGTGATATGGTTCTCGGTGGTATTAAGGGATTGAATTATCATAATATCGAGATACCACTTAATAGAGGAGATGGCATCTTTGTTTATTCTGACGGGCTTACTGAAGCTCTGAATGACCAAAAAAAGGAATATACCAAATCGCGTCTTGCAAAAGTACTGGAAAGTAGTTCTAAATTGTCACCAAATGACCTAATTACACGTATAATGTCGGACCTGTCCAATTTTACCGGAAATGCTGAACAATCTGACGATATTACAATGCTTGCTTTCCGGTATCTTGGGAAGAAAAAAGGCTGAAAGTGAAATTTTATCATGTTTTGTATGGTTATTTTGTATTTTTACAGCAACAGGATATGAAAAACTTTATATGACCAGGTCAGCTAAATTTTTGGGTTATAAAAATCTCGGGACTTATCTCCCTGATAAATTTTAAAATTGTAAGTACCTCTAAATACAATATCTTGTGAAAAAGAAAGTACTTAAAATAAAAAACAAGATCAGTGAATTGCAGAAAATCAATTCCTGTATTGAAGATCTGGTTTATGAATGGGACATCCCACAGCATGTTTCATTTAATTTAAACCTTGTAATAGAAGAAGTTTTTTCCAATATCATCTTTTACGGTTATCCTGATGATGGTGAACACGATATTTTTATTACCTATCTGAATAAAGGAGACAGGATATCAGTGGAAATAATGGATGATGCGAAAGAATTTAATCCGTTGCTGGCTCCTAGCACCGGAGTGTTTTGCAATACTGTTGATGAAACAGAAATTGGCGGTATCGGATTACATCTTGTGAAATGTATGGTCGACGATATTGATTATACCCGCCGGGCTGAACACAATATTCTTACAGTTGAAAAAATGATCTGAAAAAAATAAACCAGCATATAACATGAATTTAACTGAAAAGAAGCAGGATGGAATAGTTGTTATCAAGCTTGAAGGCCGGCTGGATACAGCTAATTATGAAGACGCAGAAAAGAAAATATGGAGAATGATTGAGGAAGGTGAGAAATTTTTTCTGATTGACATGAGTGAGCTCAATTACATAAGTAGCTCAGGATTAAGAGTTTTACTCAAATCACTGAAAAAATTACGCAGTGAAGATGGAAATTTGGTGCTGTCCGGCTTAAACAATATTCTTCAGGATGTGTTTGAAATTTCGGGATTCAGTAAATTTTTTGATATCTACGGATCAACTGATGAGGCGATGAAATCATTTAAATAAAATAAAACTTCAGCAATAGTATATACCTGGTTTATGGAAGAAAACTACCTTACAATTCCCGAAGAAGTATTCCTGCTGTCAATTGATGAGTCAGGTGAACAATTGGATATAAAGGAATTTGACATTGTGCTCGCCAGTTCTGTTTTAATGGATCTGGCGCTTCAGAATTGTATTGACACTGACCTTGATTTTATTATCCCTGATAAAAAGAAATCAACAGGAAATTATCTGCTTGATGAAATTGCCATGGATATTCATGATGTTGGCGATAAACAGCGCATCACCTCATGGATACTTAAGATCTATAGTGATATTCACGAAGTTAAAAAACAAATTACCAAAAGCCTGGTTCGAAAAAAAATTATCAAAATTGAGAACGAACGTGTCTTATTGATCTTTTCTTCCAAAAGGTATCCCATACTAAGGAAGAATGAGGTTAAAGAAGTTCGTATTCGATTAAGGGAACTGATTTTTGGCAAGGAAATACCCGATTTCAGAGATATAGTCATCATTAGTCTGATTCATTATGCATCGCTTGAGTTTTTATTGTTTACCGAAGAAGAAGCGGAAGATTATAAAACACGGATTGAAGAGATTGCCAGGATGGATCTGATTGGTCAGGCCATTACCAAAACACTCACTGAAGTTACACTGGCCATGAGAGCCAAAGAATTGCTGGGTTTCCGTTCTCCACAGCAAAAACTTGACGATCTGGTAAAAGGGTATATGAAAAAGTACCGTTTAAAACAGGAAGAGGAGCTGCCGGACTGGCTTAAAAAAGGTACTGTGCAGTACCGGAGAACACTCGATTTTGTTGAAAAATCCGGAACTGCAGAAATTAATTATGATCCTGAATCGAACACCTATTCCCTGCAACACAAAATATCTGATTCGAAATAATGCATCTTTAAAGAAAAATCCCGCACACTCAGATGAGGAGTATATACGCCATAGGGGAAACCGTCCTCGACATAATTTTTAAAAACGGAAAGCCGGAAGATGCAAAACCGGGTGGCTCAATGCTAAATACGGCGGTTTCACTGGGTCGTCTGGGCAGCCCAATTCATCTTATTACAGAGTTTACACATGATCAGGTCGGAAATCTGATCGACGATTTTCTGAGTCAAAACAATGTTTCAACCAGGTATGTAAGTTATTACGATGCCGGAAAAACTGCACTTGCACTTGCTTTTCTGGATGAGAAAAGTGATGCTTCCTATGTTTTCTATAAAGATTATCCGGATGAACGACTGAATATAGATCTTCCAGACATACAGAAAAATGACATTGTACTGTTTGGTTCTTTTTTTTCAATCACACCGCCTGTTAGAAAAAATCTGATGAGGTTGCTCAATCATGCCAGACAGCAGGAAGCTATTATCTTGTATGATCCAAATTTTCGCAGGCCGCACCTGAAAGATTTGCCTGAAGTGAAACCCTTTATTCTTGAAAACATACAAATAGCTGATATAATACGAGGTTCGGATGAGGATTTTGCCTGCATTTTTAATGCAGGGAATGTGGAAGAAGCTTATGGGCATATTAGTAAAGATTGTCAGAACCTTATTTATACAGCCAGCAGTAAAAGCGTTTATTTGCAGACTTCCCGGCTACAGATAGAAAAAAAAATTCAACAAATTCAACCGGTAAGTACCATCGGGGCAGGAGATAATTTTAATGCAGGACTTATATTTGGGTTTCTGAAGGAAAAGGTCACAAGAGATCAGTTAATTTCCGGTAAAAATGAGATCAATTGGGAAAAAATCCTTGATTTTGCTATTACTTTTTCCAGGCAGGTTTGTATGACTTATGAAAATTATATACCGCTCGAACTTGCTGAGAAATACAAACTTTGACCATATCTCTCGCCTGGTCTTAAAAAAATAAAAATTAATAGATCAAAACTCTTTTCATGTGTTATCTTTGCAGTTATTTTTGGAAAAAATTAATAAACTGCTCATAAAGCATGAATATTGAAACAATTATTAAGCCTGAGGTTTGCAGGGCGCTGAAAGAATTATACCAGGCAGATGTTAAGGAAGATAATCTGCAACTGCAGAAAACGCGTCGCGAATTTAAAGGCGATATCACCATAGTTGTTTTCCCGCTGGTTAAATTTTCAAAACGTCCTCCGGAGCAAACTGCAGGGGAAATTGGTGCATTCCTGGCTGAATCATTGGAGGAAGTAACTGAATTCAATGTGATCAAGGGTTTTCTGAACCTGGTTGTTAGTCCGCAATTCTGGCTGCAGTTCATTCGTGAAATGGGCAAAACCGGACAGCTTTTTGGAGAGAAAAAAACGGTTGAGCAGAAAGAAGTGATGATTGAATACTCTTCTCCAAACACCAATAAACCGCTTCATCTGGGTCATATTCGAAATAATCTTATTGGCTTTTCTCTGGCAAAGATCATCGAAGCATCGGGGAGAAAAGTTATCAAGGTAAACCTGGTAAACGACCGGGGCATTCATATTTGTAAATCCATGTTGGCCTGGCAGAAATGGGGCAATGGAGAAACGCCTGAGTCAAGTGGAAAAAAAGGTGACCACCTTGTTGGAGATTATTATGTTAAGTTTGACCAGGAATATAAAAAACAGATAAAGGAACTGGGAGCAGGAGGAATGTCTGCTGAAGATGCAGCCCGTAAAGCATCACTTATTCTGGAAGCCCAGGCGATGCTCAGAAAATGGGAGGCTGGTGACCCGGATACTGTTAAATTATGGGAAAAAATGAACGGTTGGGTTTATCGTGGATTTGAGGAGACTTATAACCGCATGGGTGTTTCTTTTGATAAAATCTATTATGAATCCCAAACCTATAAGCAGGGTAAATCAATAGTACAAAAAGGTCTCGAAGATGGTATTCTTTACCGGCGCGAAGATAATTCGGTTTGGGCCAATCTCAATGATGAAGGGCTGGATGAAAAACTGTTGCTGCGTTCTGACGGAACATCAGTATATATGACCCAGGATATCGGAACCGCAGTGCAGCGTTTCAATGAGTATGATATTGATGAGATTATTTATGTTGTTGGGAATGAGCAAAATTACCATTTTCAGGTCTTATCGATCGTGATGGAAAAACTGGGATATCCGTGGGCTAAAAATCTGAATCATCTCTCATATGGCATGGTTGAGCTTCCCGAAGGTAAAATGAAATCCAGAGAAGGTACGGTGGTTGATGCTGATGATCTGATTGATGAGATGATCTCTACAGCCAGGGATATGTCCAATGAACTGGGCAAATTGGATGGATATACTGATGAAGAAAAGGAACAGATTTACAGGATTATCGGGCTGGGGGCTTTGAAATACTTTATCCTTAAAGTAGACCCTCGCAAAAACATGACCTTCAATCCCAGGGAATCTATCGATTTTAATGGAAATACCGGCCCGTTTATACAGTATACTGCTGCCCGCATCAAATCAGTGCTGCGTAAAGCTCTGGAGAGCGGACTTGATATCCCTGAATCTATCGGGATGAATTTTAACATGAACGAAAAAGAAATTGAACTGGTTAAACTGATCTATGATTTTGACAGTACAGTAAATGAAGCTGCCCGCAGCTACACACCTGCACTTATAGCCAATTATGTGTATGAACTGGCAAAAGAATATAACCAGTTTTATCATGATTATTCAATCCTGAAAGAAGAAAATTTTCATATCCGGGATTTCAGGATCATGTTGTCGTCGTTTGTGGTAAATGTGATTAGTAATGCGCTCGATATGCTTGGTATTGAAACTCCGGAGCGGATGTAGTTTATTAATTGTGAATTGGATCGGGATTGATTATTTTTGTATTAGTTTGAAATAAAAGGAAAAAATATATGTTTGAGAATTTATCTGACAGACTTGAGCGTTCATTCAAGCTTCTAAAAGGGCAGGGTGTTATTACGGAGATTAATGTTGCCGAAACCCTTAAAGATGTACGCAGGGCATTGCTGGACGCTGATGTTAACTATAAGATATCCAAAAATTTTACTGACACGGTCAAAGAAAAGGCGCTGGGGCAAAATGTGCTGAATGCAGTGAAGCCCGGGCAGATGATCGTAAAAATAGTACACGATGAGCTTGCCGTCCTGATGGGTAGCGAGATGGTGGATATTAATATCAAAGGAAATCCGGCTGTCATACTTGTATCGGGTTTGCAGGGTTCCGGTAAAACAACTTTCTGCGGAAAGCTGGCCAAACACGTTAAGTCGAAACGTGGAAAAACACCCTTACTTGTTGCGGGTGATGTTTACCGTCCTGCAGCTATTGATCAGTTGAAAATACTGGGTGAACAGGTTGAAGTGCCTGTATACACTGAAGAAGATAATAAAAACCCGGTGAAGATCGCAAAAAATGCGATCAAGTTTGCCAAACAGAACGGACAGAATCTGGTTATTATCGATACTGCCGGACGACTGGCAATCGATCAGCAGATGATGGATGAGATTGCAGCAATTAAAGACGCGGTAAATCCTCATGAAACACTGTTCGTTGTAGATGCAATGACTGGTCAGGATGCAGTAAATACTGCCAAAGAATTTAACGACAGGCTCGATTTTGACGGTGTTGTACTGACCAAACTGGACGGCGATACCCGTGGTGGTGCTGCTCTTTCTATCAGAGCGGTGGTGGATAAACCGATTAAGTTTGTAGGTTCTGGCGAGAAACTCGATGCTCTTGATATTTTTCACCCCGAACGTATGGCTGACCGTATTCTTGGTATGGGCGATATTGTTTCACTGGTTGAAAAGGCTCAGGAGCAATATGATGTGGAAGAAGCCAGGAAACTGCATAAGAAAATTGCCAAAAACCAGTTCAGCTTCAATGATTTCCTTAGCCAGATTCAACAGATCAAGAAAATGGGAAACATCAAGGATCTCGCCAGTATGATTCCCGGTGTAGGAAAAGCCATCCGTAACCTCGACATGGATGATGATGCATTCAAAGGTATCGAGGCTATTATCTATTCAATGACACCGGAAGAACGGGAAAATCCTTCTGTGATAAATGGCAGTCGCCGCAAAAGAATAGCAAACGGAAGTGGTACTGAAATACAGGAAGTAAACCGGCTGATCAAACAGTTCGATGAAACCCGCAAACTAATGAAAAAAGTGAGCAGCGGGAAAAACCTGGCCAGCATGATGGGCGGTATGGGCGGTATGAGACCATAATAATTATTGTTAATCTGATCAAATAAAACTTACAACATGCAATTAATCGACGGTAAACAGGTTTCAGCAGCCATCAAAGAAGAAATAAAACAGGAAGTTGACAGCATAAAAGCCAGAGGCGGTAAGACACCCCATCTTGCTGCAGTGTTGGTCGGACACGATGGCGGAAGCGAAACATATGTGGCGCATAAGGTTAAGGCTTGCGAGCAGGTTGGATTCAAATCCACATTGATCAGATACGAAGATGATGTTACCGAAGAAGAATTGCTGGACAAAGTTGATGAATTAAACCAGGATCCGGATATTGATGGCTTTATTGTACAATTGCCTCTTCCTGCGCACATTTCAGAACAAAAGATAACAGAAACAGTAGATCCCAGGAAAGATGTGGATGGGTTCCATCCCACCAATCTGGGAAGACTGGTGGCCGGTCTGCCGGCTTTTGTTTCAGCCACTCCGGCAGGCATTATGGAATTGCTGAGCCGATATGATATTGAAACAGCCGGCAAACGTGTTGCTGTAATCGGACGCAGTAACATTGTAGGACGCCCTGTAAGCATTCTTCTTTCTGGAAAGGCTAAGCATGCTAATGCTACTGTTACTGTTTGCCACAGTCGTACACCTGATATTAAGGCCATTACGCTTGAATCAGACATCATTATTGCTGCACTTGGGAAACCGGGTTTTCTTACCGGCGATATGGTGAAAGATGGTGTTGTGGTAATTGATGTGGGGACCACCAGGCTACCTTCCGGTAAAACCAAATCAGGATGGAAACTTCACGGGGACGTAAAATTTGATGAGGTATCGCCAAAGTGCAGCTTTATAACACCGGTACCCGGAGGTGTTGGCCCGATGACCATCGTTAGTTTGTTGAAGAATACATTGCTGGCGGCTAAAAACGTGATATATTCTAAAAGCTGATATACCACCGGCTCGAATACAAATAATAGTATGAAATTAATCAGCACAGGTTTTAGCCTGTGCTTTTTTAATTCTGTATAATATTGAGCAGCGTTTATTCTTTCTTTCCTGAGTGTTTTGTTTTTTGGAGAAAATTAATTGCAATTCTATGTGAGGTAGCCGGTTTTAATTGATTTAGAATGAGTAACCGACACAACGAAAAAACTTTCAAAAATGTCAGACTGCAGAGTTTCTTATTAGAGATTGACTCATTTGTGACCTTCTGGTAGTATTTCTATTTATATATTTGTTTTGTTCTGATAAATGTGACGGGCAAAGAAAATTTTGCGATTTTTAATTAAACTTCCTGAATATAAAACCATTCATAAAGCAGAAAAACTAACACATGAAAAAAGCTATACTACCTGTAATTATTTTTATATTTTCCGGATTTGTGATTTACCCTCTGAGAGCTCAGGTTTCGGATAAAGCTGATAGTGTCGCCAGCACCAGTGATTATCTGGATGCCCAACCTGTTCCTGACCGTACTGTTTTTTATAATATTTCTGATACAGGTGTTTCCAGGCCTTTAATCTGGGGATTGGACCTGGCCTGGCTGGATGCAACAAATATCCGTCGGGGCATTGCCTTTATGGGTGCCAATCGTGTGGATGTTGTGAGGTCATCATTCATGCCTACTAACCCTTTGGTTGGTGACAGTGCGTTGCAGGGTGATGCACTGACCAACACCAATAAGCGGCTGGATATCATCAAAAATTATCTGGGACCAAATACGAAAGTAGTGCTCAATTGTGATCACCCAAATGTTGATCCTTATTTTTTGGGTAATGCACCTCATTGGGCAAAATTAATTGATGTAACAACAAAGCTCCACGAAAAGCAGGGGAGAACAGTAGTTTCGGTATCTCCGTTTAATGAGCCTGATTATGGCTGGGGGCAGTATACCGGACAAAATGGGAAATCCGATTTTTACAATATTTGTGGTGAATTAAAAAATAATCCTGATTTTGACAGCATTCGCATTTCAGGGGGGAATACACTTAATTGCGATCAGGCTTTACCCTGGTACGATTATCTGAAAGATCGGCTTGATGAAGGCAATACTCACCAGTTGGCAGGAAGCTTCGATAGTTTTGCTAATTTCTTTCAGACAGTGCGGGCCAATGAAGACCATGCTACAGATGATGAGTTGCACAATGTCATGGAAGCAATGGTCGGGGCTGAATATGGCCTGCAGACAGGGATTTGGTGGGGCACCGCCGAACTGGCACGTGGAGAATTTGTAATAGCCAGTGATGGTAAACGGCTTGGTTACGCTGAAGACCGGCCCAACTGGACTGCAGCATCTGTATACCGGAATCAGCAGGGCAGGGTGCAGGCATTTGGTGGTACCTCAGAAAGACAAGCCGCTACTACAACATATTGTTTTGTCTCCAAAGACAGACCAGTATATTATGATGGCTATGGTCCGCAATACGAATACACCATGCTGCTGCCTGGTGGTACTGGTTATCAACAGGGGCAAACCAATGCAGAAAGAGTGGTAAATATTACCTGGGGTGATGATATCCAACCCGTTATAAAAGGACAATATGCATTGGTAAACCGCGCCAGCGGACAGGTTATGGAAGTTGCTAACGGATCTGCAAGTGCAGGTGCAAATATTCAGCAGGGTATAAACTCAGGTGCTACATACCAGCAATGGAATGTTACACCAGTTTCTTCACGTATAGGTGGCGATTTCAGTTATTTCACCATTACGGCTGTCAATAGTGGAAAGTCACTTGATGTGTTCAACTGGTCACTGGACAATAATGGCAATATAGCACTCTGGAACGATACAAAAGGTGCCAATCAGCAATGGTATCTTGAATATGCAGGTGAAGGATGGTTTTATATCCGTAGCCGCTTTAGTTCAAAATGTCTTGAGGTTGTAAATTCCAGCTCAACTGATGGTGCTAATATTGAACAATGGGATAAAAACGGTGGTACAAATCAGCAATGGCGATTCATTCAGGTTGGTGCACCGGTAGAATTCGAAATACCATCTGCTCCAGCTAACCTGGTGGCCACAGCAAATGCTACATCTGTTCGGCTTGACTGGATAGCCAGTCCGGAGAATGACATAGCCGGATACACAATTTTGCGCGCTGCAAATTCTGGAGGGCCCTATAATACTATTGCCAGAAATGTGACATCTTTTTCTTTCATAGATAATACTACCATATCAGGCAAACAATATTTTTATGTAATAAAGGCTGTAGACTATTCCCTGAACACCTCTGCCTCTTCAAACGAAGTATCTGCCACTGCTACAGGTGATAACGAACTTACAGTATGCTTGCCATTCAACGGAAACACACGGGATAGCACAATTAATCTTAATCATTCCGCGACCTATGGAGATACGACATTTGTTGCCGGGAAAATCGGAAGCGGTGCAATCTCATTAAATGGAAAAAATTCTTTTATACAATTGCCGGCTACCATTGCAAATCATCAGGGAATTACTATTGCAACATGGGTATATTGGAGAGGCGGTCCGCCATTACAGCGTATTTTTGATTTTGGGAATGGGGAAGAGGAGTGTATGTTTTTAACCCCAGCTTCAGATGTAATTTCAGGACAGCTGAGATTTTCAATAAAAAATGGAAATGTTGAGGAGCAGTTGAATACCCCTCATCTGGCACTTTACTCATGGACACATGTGGCTGTTACACTTGAGCCGCCCATGGCTCGTATGTACGTCAACGGTGAACTGGTAGCTGAATCTGACAACTTCAAATCAGACCCCCAGGATTTTAAACCGGTGTTGAATTATATCGGTCGCAGCCAGCATGCAAATGATCCGCTGTTCAATGGATATATTGACGACTTCAGAATTTATAACTATGCATTACAGTCCGGTGAAATTACACAACTTAGTACTGATACAGCTACCAATGAGCCTGATCCGGAAACTGCTGGTGGATTATCAGTATGGCCGGTACCTGCAAATGATGTATTAAATGTAAACTATTCACGGCATAATAATAATGATTATATAACATTCGAAATGTTGAATGCAAATGGGAAGATTGTGATTCATAAAAATGTCAGATCTTCTGTAAATACACAATTTAATGTTTCAGAATTACCAGAGGGAATATATATCCTCAAGCTATTCAGTAGGAATGGTTCAGTAATGAAAAAAATTATAATAAAGCATTAACAAAAAATGGAACTTAATTAGCTTACTGCTTTATTATTATAGAATCTGCTGACATTGTTGCTGTTTATTGCCGAAAATGTGACACATCAACATTGATAATTCATGTACCTTGTAAAATAATCTGGAATCAATAAAATATAACAGACAGAAACTCAAATCCGGATTTTTGGTTGAAATAAATTAGAAATTGGCTACATTAAAATACACAAAAGGAATAAAAATGAAAATAAAAAGCTTATCCGTATTATTCTGTTTTTTGGTCATAATGATTTATTCAGTTCAGGCTCAGAATATTGATTCTAAACTTGGCGAAGCTGAAATGGCATTAATGAATGGGAATAATGAACAAGCATTAAACCTGACAAAAAACTTAATAGAAACAGGAAAGGGAGATTCAGTACAACAGGCTACCATGTATTGTTATGCAGGACTTGCCAGTGATCAATTAAATAAACCGGAAGATGCCATTAATTATTATAAAAAAGCAATACAACTTGAGGTTCCAAGGCTTGATATTTATGACCGCATGATCAGCCTGACAAAAAAAATGAATAAAAATGATGAATATGAGTGGGCTTTGAAGGAAAAACAAAAGGCTTTTCCAGATTTTAAAACACCCATAAATCAAAGTCTGGCTAATTTGTATTTAAAGACTAAACAATACGAAAATTTACTGGAAGTTACCAGCGAATTAAAAGAAGCTTTTCCGGAAAATCCTGCATATTATAACTATGAGGGTGTTGCCTGTCAGAATCTGGGAAAAACAGACCAGGCAAAAGCAGCATTTAAAAAAGTACTTGAATTGGATCCGGATCATACTTTTGCAAATATGAGCCTTGGAATGATTTATTATAAAGAAGGCAGTGAAAAATTCGACAAACTCAGAGAAGATTATGAAAAAAAGAACAATCCAAACTGGGATGAATATATTAAATATCACAATTCACTTGACGAGCCGGAAGCATTGTATCGTAAAGCCTTGCCCTATTTGTTGAAAGCATATAAAGATAAAACCTATGCTCAATTAAAAGATGTGCTTGCAGTAATTTATACCCGTCTGGGAGAAAAAGAAAAGGCTGCACAATATAAATAATCCCTTGCTGAAGCTTAGCTTGTTGCCTTATGCAGGTTTGCCAAACCAGAGAGAGAGATTATTGAAGCAAAAAATACATTCCATTATCAATAATTTTTCATAATCCATCTGCCTGACAGCTGAAATTAATTGCTGTTTTGCGATTTTTGAAGATTATTTACTGAAGATCAGATTTCAACTATTTTGTGAATTTGTGACAATTTTTGACGAATAAATGATGATTTTTTTTTCTGCTCTCATTATTTTCATGCAAAATTCAGAGCCAATTACTCAAGTATTTCTTGTTTGACGGATAACAGATCAGCATTGACTGATTAAAGACAAATGATCTTTTTTTAGAATGATACCTTAGCAATGTCGAATTGTTAAAGTAAGAATAAATATAAAAGCTAACTAAACTATTTTATGAAGATAAATTTACCTGCTACTGATAATTTTGATACACCTGACAATATAACCAGGTACACATTCAGCAACGAATTTAAATTCATCAGGCTTTTTTTTGTGTTGATTCTTGCAGGAGTAAGCATCTCATCCTATGCAGTTCATAAAGAGATTCTGAAAAATCTGGTTGATGAAAACCGAACACTTACAACTGCATTGGAATTGCATCTAACCTCTCCTGATTCTGCTTTGATCAATAGTACTGTATCCCTCAATAATGCCGATGCGTGGTTATTTTTTGACAACATAAAACCATCAGTGGTAATTGATAAATATGCATTCAGTATTTTGATTGACGGGGAACCGTTAAACCTTGGCGTAAATGGTCGAATTGCAATTTATATAAATGGTGCCGTGGTTATACCTTTTGGGTCAACATCTAAACCTATGACCATTTATAGTGAAGAAAACTTTAACGGTAATTCAGAGCAACTTTCCATAGAAACTTACCATAACAATCTTGGGACATTTGACAATTCCATTAAATCCTTCAAATTAAAGAGGGGGTATATGGCTACACTGGCAAACAATGCTGATGGCAGTGGATACAGTCGGGTTTTTATTGCTAATAATCAGGATTTGGAGTTCAGCATGATGCCTGAAGAACTGGATAGTTCTGTTTCTTTTATCCGCGTTTTTAAATATGAATGGGTAAGTAAGAAAGGTAAAGCTGGTTGGAATCCAAATGACCTGAATGCTACTACTTATTATGACTGGAATATTGGTGGGAGTTCATCTAATGACGTTGAGTATGTTACCATTCGTCAGAATGGTGGATGGCCATCATGGAACGACATTAATTCGAAACAAAACGTTACTCATTTACTTGGATTTAATGAACCCGATCATACGGATCAGGCAAATATGACTTTCCAGCAAATGATTGACCAGTGGCCGCAATTCATGAAATCCGGTTTGCGTATAGGTTCTCCAGCCTGGGCAAACCCCTGGAGTGGTAATGGAGGAAATCTGTTTGATTTTATTGAAAAATGCGATGAGCTGAATTACCGGGTAGATTTTGTAGCTCTGCACTGTTACTGGGGGGGTAAATCTCCACAAAACTGGTATAAGGATCTGAAAGATATACATGATCGCACCGGCCGTCCCTTGTGGATTACAGAATGGAATAACGGTGCAAACTGGACCACGGAATGGTGGCCGGATTCAAGAGACCAGCTTACCGATGCCAATGCACAAAAACAACTGAATGATATTAAAGGTATTCTTCAGGTATTGGATACAGCCAGTTTTGTAGAGCGTTACTTTATTTATGACTGGGTTGAGAATTGCCGGGCCATGGTATTAGGTGACACATTAACACCTGCAGGCAAGTATTATGCTGCAGATACTTCAGCAATTGCTTTTAATAGAAAAAATGAAGTGATTCCCCACTGGAACTATCTTTCTCCCGTTCTTACTTACCATTACTTGTCTTTAACTAATGTCATCCGTTTGGGATGGACTGATCCAAACGGGGAACTTTCCCGTGGTTATCAATTGGAAAAAAAGGTTAATAGTGGTGAATACAAAATAATCTATAACAGTAATGATGTTTCTGCAAAGTTATTTATTGATTCACTTGATCCAAACATTGGCGGAACTGTAACATACAGACTTAGTCTTAAGGATATTAATGGTGATTACATTTCTTCTAATGAAGTTTCCTATTTTCAAACTGGCGGAGCGGACACAATACAGATGGGAAATTTTGCTATTGCCAATCTGGACTGGAATAAAGCATTGTTTACAACAAGATATGAAATTACACCTCTTATAGTAATGGGAATTCCTACTTTTAATAATGTGATTCCCATAACCAACCGGGTCAGTAATGTCACAACCTCTTTATTTAAATTTAAGTTTGATCCATGGGTATACTTAAGCAGTCCGGCTGTTTCAAAATCAGATGAAATTGCAGTCCTGTCATTGCCTTCCGGCTCTTATGATTTTGACGGATTAAAAGCTGAGGTAAATGCTGTTTCAGATGTGTCGCGTAACTGGGTTGCTGTAAATTTTAATGAAGTTTTTGCAACTAAACCTGTTGTTTTTTGTACAGTTTCTTCTAACAATAATGCCTATCCACTTACCGTTGGAATAAGGAATGTAACAGCTTCCGGCTTTGAAATGTGTTTGAAAAGTGAAGAGACCATTACAACTGGATTATCGGGGGAGGAAATTAATTATTTTGCAATTGAACCAGGAAAGGGAACTATTGAAGGTAAACGTGTAACTGCAGGCATTAATGCAGAGGGAGGTGGAATATCCGCTACACCTGTTGTAATAGACTATGATTCTACTTATAACGAGCCCGTTGTATTTGCCGGTTTATTGTCTGCAGAAGATAACTTTGCTTCCACGCTGAGATATTATTCTTTCGGTGACCATGCATTTAAAATTCTGAAACAACGTGAGATGTCAGGAGGGATTTCCAGCGTGCAAACTGACCAGTTTGGCTGGATGATTATGGATATGGCTGCTGACCAGTCTGGAAAACAAACAGGCATTAGAACGAATGTTGCTTTAAAACCATTGGTTTTTTATCCCAATCCTGCAGGTAAAAAAATCTACTTCAATTTCGAAAAACCCCAAAGAGTTGAAATCACAGATTTGTCAGGCCGGAGGGTTATGAACTTAGAAGTTATGAATTCATTGGACGTAAGTTCATTGAATTCAGGCATATATGTTTTAAAGACTGAAGGAAATAAAGCCGCTAAGTTTATTAAAAAATAAAGTGAAACAAATACAGAAATATTGAAAAATATCAGATGTTCAAAAGTAAAGAAGATTATTATAAGCCAGGTAAAGAAGCAGTGGGCAGTAGAAAGGCGCTTTGATTTAAATTATATATTCTTCGGTGTGACCGGGTATAATTTCCTGGAGGTTTATTTTGGTAATGTTTTATTAAATAGATACAAACAATGAAAAAAGGATTTCGGAAACAAATTGTCCATCAAGCTACCTTGCTGAGTATCCTTATTATTAGTGTTTTATGGGGTGTTTCCTGTAAAGATGAATATATGTATGATAACAAAGAGCCTGAATGGTTGGGTGCAAGTATTTATGATTATCTTAAAACCAGCGGTGATTTCGATACATATGTCAAATTAATTGATGATGTTGGATACAGAGCCGTTTTAGCAAAAACCGGGAGTAAAACACTTTTTGTGGCTGATGATGCAGCCTTTGAACGTTTTTATAAGGATAATCCATGGGGTGTATCCTCTTATGATAATCTTTCACTGGCACAAAAGAAACTGATTCTTAATTTTGGTATGATCAATAATGCATACCTGTTGGAAATGCTCGCTAATTTTAATAATGGCGGTTTACAACTGAATCAGGCTCTGCGTCGAAGTACGGCAATCTCTGTGATTGACACTATCCCTTTTGAATCAGGGA
This sequence comes from uncultured Bacteroidales bacterium, assembly GCA_963783315.1. Lineage (GTDB taxonomy): Bacteria > Bacteroidota > Bacteroidia > Bacteroidales > DASQZP01 > DASQZP01. The sequence continues at coordinate 594,554 of CAWAMZ010000026.1, read as the reverse complement.
ATGAGCTGCCTGACGGGAAATGGTGGAATAAGTATAAAAGTGTTGGCTTGCACCTTTTGAAAGATGCAACTTCCTGGCCCATCGTTTATTTTCTGCAGGGTACCCTGGATAATGATGGCATCAGTAATAATGATTTCAGTGTTATTACAGGGGTAGAACGTGAAGATGGTGATGCACATGTTTTTAGCGATAAGGTTGTGCAAAAGGATATTACCTGTAAAAATGGATATATTCATGTATTACAGGAGGTATTAATACCACCGGTCAATATAGCAGAACATTTACGTGAGGACCCGAATACAAAGATTTTTTCCAAATTACTGGACAGGTTTAGTGCACCGTATTATAGTGCTGAACAAACAGATGCCTATAACCTGATACATCCGGATAATCAGATTGACTCTATATTTGAAAAAAGATATTTTTCATCAAACGGTAATGGGACTATTATTTATCCTAATGGTACGATAATCAACAGTGAATTATGGTTGCCGTTTAATCCAGGGAGCAATAGTTATGTGGCTCCTATCCAGGGTGCCACATTGCAGTCTGACATGGCAGCCGTTCTGGCCCCATCTGATGCTGCAATGAATGCGTATTTTAAAAGTGGTAGCGGAGTGGTATTGAAGGAACGTTACGGCAGTTGGGAAAACGTTCCGGACAATATCGTGATCCTTTTGCTTAGAAGGCACCTCAGAACATCCTTTATTGAAACAGTTCCCAGCCGTTTTAGCAAAATGACTGATGCCGAAAACTCTCCGATCCCAATTAGCCCCGGCGATGTTTCCAGTTCCTATGTAGGGGTTAATGGCGTTGTATATGAAACATCAAAGGTATATCCTCCTGATGATTATGTATCCGTTTATGGTCCGGTGCTGTTTAGTGAGAAAACAAAAGTATTCAACTGGGCAATCCGTCAAAACGACTTCAGATTATACTTAAACTCACTGGTTAGCCATTATAGTTTTTTTGTACCTACTGATAAATATTTCACTCATTATATTGATCCAATTGCGTATGCCAAGGATGTGCAGGCAGTATTAAAATATTGGTATAATGAAAAAACATCTACCGTTAATGCTACTGTGTATAATTTTGATGCTGCAACTGGAGTGATTGGAGACTCCGTGAACGTTATTACAAACTCAGCATTCCTTTCAAACAGATTACTGGATATGCTTGATTCACATATCGTTATAGGTAATGTAGAATCAGGATCGCGCTTTTATTTCACAAAAAATGGCAACTCACTCAAAATTGACGGCGTTGGTCAAAACTTAACTGTTCAGGGTGGTGAAGATATTAAAAGAGGGGTTAAAGCCCATGTGATTCCTGATGGCGTTTTTGATCTTGAAAATGGTAAAACTTATTTCATTGATAAACCAATTCAAACACCATTGCGATCCGTTTACAGTATTTTAAGCCAGACACCGGAATTCAGTAAATTCTTTTCTCTGTTAGTGGGATTTAACGGAACAGCCAGTGAGGTATTTGTTAAGCGTACCAATTATTATGGTGTTGATTACAGTATTAAGTTTTTTAATACATTTAATTATACGGTCTATGTCCCTACCAATGATGCCATTCAAAAAGCTATTGATGACGGCATGATCAAAGATTGGAGCCAGATTGACACCATCAGTAACCCTACTGCCAAAGCCTCTGAGATTAAAAAATTAGAGCGGTTCGTGAGGTATCATTTCCAGGATAACTCAGTATTTATCAGTGGTGAACCTGTTGATAAGCTATATCAAACAGCTACTATTAAAACCAATGAGCTTCCTTCACAATTCGGGACTTATAAAGATAAATACTATAAAATTGCCATAAACGGTGATGGTGAAAACCTGGAATTGTCAACTGAAAGTTACGGAACTGCTAAGGTTATCAAAGATAATGGCTTGTACAATATAATGGCAAGAGATTATATTTTCAGTGATAATCCACAAGCATACAGGGAAATTGACGGTACAGGTACTGGTAAGGAGTTTACTACATCATCTGTTACAACTTCTTCGACCGCTGTTATTCACCAAATTGATAACGTATTGATGTTCGAATAAAATGATTAAAACTATGAAATTCAGAATAGCAGGAACAATCCTATTTATTTGTCTAATGGTACCGTTCTCTTCGAAGGGTCAGGCTCCAGCATCAGGGAAAGTGATACAAGGTACGGTTACCGCTGCGGATGACGGAGGAACATTAGTGGGTGTGAATGTTGTGGAAGTAGATGCTCAGAAAAGGATCATGAGTGCTACTACCACCGATCTTAACGGACATTACGTAATAAAAATTAAAAATCCTTCCAACAGGCTGGTTTTCTCCTTCATTGGTTTTAAAACACAGGCATTGGAAATTGGTGATAAAAAAACTATCAATGTGGCTATGCCTGTATCACTTCAAGAGATTGAAGCAGTTGAAATTAAAGCTGAAAAAGTCGTACAGGACGGAACCTACAGTGTTCCCCAGCGGGAAATTTCAACAGCTATTCAAACGGTTGACACCAAACAGTTTGAGGGTATTCAGGTTACTTCCATTGATGATGCCTTGCAGGGTAAGGTTGCGGGATTTGATATTGTTGCGAATTCAGGAGACCTTGGAGCAGGTACAGCCATGAGAATCAGGGGTACTACATCGATTAATGCGGGGAGCCAGCCACTTATAGTAGTCAATGGTATTCCTTATGAAGTTCAGGTTGATCCGAATTTTGATTTTGCTAATGCCAACCAGGAACAGTTTGCCAATATGCTGAGTATTAATCCTGATGATATTGAGTCAATCACAGTTTTGAAGGATGCAGCTTCAACAGCAATCTGGGGTTCAAAAGGTGCCAACGGTGTATTGGTAATCAAGACCAAAAGAGGTGTTAAAGGGCCTACCAGAATACAGTATACCTATCGGCTAACCGGTGCAATTCAGCCCAAAGGTCTGGATATGCTGAACGGGGATGACTACACAATGTTGATGAAACAGGAATATTTTAATCCCAGGCAGAATGAAAATGCAGCAAATGTGCGTGAATTTATGTACGATCCCTCTTTTTCCGAATATGAGAATTTCAATAATAATACTGATTGGGTTGATGCCGTTACCCAGATGGGAATAAAGAACGACCACTATCTGACTGTTTCTGGTGGTGGAGACCGGGCTCGTTTCCGGATTTCCGGCGGATATTTAAGTCAAACCGGAACGGTCATCGGGCAGAAGATGGACAGAATTTCTTCACGTGCTTATCTGGATTATTCGGTTTCAGACCGGATAAAATTTGTGACAGAATTCTCATATACCTATACAGACAATGACAGAAATTGGCGGGCTGATAGGAGTGGTAACAGAAATCTGCCTGATGAATTAAGCCTGCTGACTATTGCCTATCGAAAAATGCCCAATGTTAGCATTTATCAGCAGGACTTGCAGGGCAACAATACAGACTCGTACTATTATATCTCTCCCACTTCTGATTTACATGCAGATCAGCGTAATCTGAGAAATCCCGTGGCACTGGCTAACCTGGCAAAAAACAATCTGAAAAATTACCGTATTTTGCCTACTTTCCGTTTGCAATATGATTTATTGGATCCGGAAGTACAAACCCTGCGCTACAACATGTACGTTTCATTTGACGTCAATAATAATAAGGTATCCAAGTTTTTACCCGGGGAAGTGTCAAATGTTCCCTGGAATGACCAATCAGTGAATTCAGCAGAGAGCTCAGATGGTGAAAGCGTTACGGTAATGGCTGATAACAATATTACCTGGAACCCGCGGTTTGATAATTTAAATCACAGTCTGTTGGTTTATGGTTCATTTCAACTCACAACAGGAAACTATTCCAATCAGTGGATCAATTCCACTAATTTACCTTCTGTTGATATCCTTGAGCCCTCGGTAAACGGAGGCTATTTGAGCGGCATTAATTCTTCCCGTTCAGCATACCGTTCAAATGCTGTGCTGGCCAGAGCGCATTATGCCTTTAAGGAACGCTATATACTGGATGCGACTTTCCGAAGAGACGGCAGTACAAAATTTGGTGATAAATATAAGTATGGTAATTTTCCGGGCATTTCAGCAAAATGGATCATTTCTGACGAGCCATTTATGGAATCTGCTAAACAGTGGTTAAGTATGTTGGCTATCCGCCCCAGCTGGGGACTCAGTGGTAACCAGCCCAGGGACGAATACCTCTATTTTAGCCGGTACAGTCCGTACAGCAGTTACATTGATATGCCTGCAACCCGTCCGACTACACTCAAACTGTCTGATCTGAGGTGGGAAACCACTTCCGCTTTTAATTATGGTCTTGACTTAGGATTTTTTGATGATCGTTTTCTTTTTGATATTAATTTTTATACCAAACGAACTAAAGATCTTCTTTTCAATGATCTTAAAATTGCAAGTTCATCAGGATATGGTTCAGTTCCTACTCAGAATGTCGGAACAATGGATAATGATGGCTGGGAATTGAATTTTTTTACTTCACGCGCGATTAAAACCGGTGATTTCCAAATGGATTTTAATTTTAACTTGTCCAATTACGTGAACACTATTGTAAAATTGCGGGATGACGTACTGGCGAATTATAACGGAGAATATGATTATAATAATGGCACCTATCTTTCACGCATTCAGGAGGGTAATTCATTTGGATCAATATATGGTTTCCGGTACAAAGGTGTTTACCAGTACAACGAATATATTCCCGGTAAGCAGGAGAATGCTCCGGTTGCCCGCGACAAAACCGGAAATGTTATTATGAATGAGGATGGAAATCCGCTGCCCATGTATTTTGCCTATGGAAAGAGTAATGAATATGAATTCAGGGGCGGAGATGCTATGTATGAAGATATCAATCACGATGGTTCAATTGATGAACTGGACATTGTTTATCTTGGTAACTCCAATCCTAAAGTGAACGGTGGTTTTGGGACAACCGTGCGTTATAAAAATTTTAGTATGAGTGCTTTCTTTAACTTTAGATATGGAAATAAAATTGTGAATGCAGCACGCATGTATGCTGAAAATATGTATACGCTTAACAATCAGAGTGTAGCTGTAAACTGGCGCTGGCGTAAAGATGGTGATGTTACTGATATGCCACGTGCCCTGTATAATTACGGATATAACTGGTTGGGTAGTGACAGATATGTAGAGGATGGTTCATTCCTGCGTTTGAAGTACCTGACATTTAGCTATAGTTTACCAGGTGAAAAATTAAATCAACTGAGTCTTAAAAAATTAAGTTTTTATTTGACAATCAACAATTTATTTGTATTAACAAAATATACCGGGGTAGATCCCGAAGTGGGCTATGGAGACCTGGGTGTGAGCAAAGATTATGGTATGACACCCCGCTCAAGAGATTGTACGTTAGGAATATCTGTTGCATTTTAAAAAAAGAATAAAATGAAAAGAATATTTTCGATATTGGCCTTAATGATACTGCTGTCAGGAACATGGGGATGCCAGGACTGGCTGAATATCAAACCTGAAAGTGAAGTTGTCCTTGAAGATTTCTGGCAAAATGAAAGTCAGGTTAACCAGGCTCTGGCTGCCTGTTACCGTTCTTTAACCGAACAAAATGTTATGAGCCGAATGTTGGTATGGGGTGAACTCAGGTCCGACGATGTTACATTCGGTAGTGATATGCCGGTAGATATGTACAAAATGGTGAACGTCGATATTGCACCGTCAAATGGTTATTGCCAGTGGGGCCCCATTTATACAGTAATTAATTATTGTAATAATTTTTTGCACTTTGCTCCACAAGTTGTTGATCTTGATGCAAATTTCACCGAATCAAAACTTCATTCGGTTGAGGCAGAGGTTTTAACCATACGTGCACTGGCTTATTTTTATCTTGTGAGAACTTTTAAGGAAGTTCCCTGGATTGATCAACCCAGTATTGACGATGCTCAAGATTATAAGGTGCCAAAATCACCTGAAGGTGTGGTACTGGATAATATTGAAGCCGATCTCATTACTGCCTTAAAATATGCCAGGACCAACTATGAAAAAACTGTATATGATAAGGGCAGGATTACCCGTAATGCTGTGCGCGCCCTAATGGCTGATATTTATTTATGGAGAGAAAAGTATGGACAAAGCATCGATATGTGTAACCAGATACTGGACAACCCGGGTACCCTGGAGCTTGTTGATGGTAAGGATGTGTTAAGACAGGTTTTTTATCAGGGCAATTCAACCGAAAGTATTTTTGAACTGCAGTTTGATGACGATAATCAGTTCAACCAGATTTTGCATGATTTTTACGGATATTCAGGAAATATGAGTGGTGAGTGGAGTTTTCCGGGTGTTTTGGTCACCGGACAATATCGCTCATTTAATATTAAAGGAGCTGCCGGTATAGAAAGTGAAAATGATATTCGGCAAAAGGATTTTCTGCGGCCGGAGACAGGTGGGGATAAATATTATGTTTTTAAATATGCAGGTGCTTTGCGGGAGGAAAATTCTACCACTAATTTCAGTACTTATTATTACCGGAATACCACTGCTAACTGGATAGTTTATCGGTTGTCTGATATTATACTTATGAAAGCAGAAGCACTGATTCAGCTTGGAAATGATAATGAGGAAGCAATGCGGATGATCAACATGACTTATTTGAGATCTAATTTTAAAGAAGGAACAGAACCTTTAAAACTTGATAATTATAATACAAAAGGAGACTTGGAAAAATTGCTGTTGCGGGAACGTCAGCGTGAGTTGATGTTTGAAGGTAAACGCTGGTTCGATTTAATGCGATTGGCGCGCAGAGCTGATTCTCCAACCCCTCTGCTGAATTATGTCCTGAAAAAATTTACCGGGAATTCAAGCATACAGTTTACTAAAATGTCCGTAATGGATGCACTTTACCTTCCAATTCATACAGATGAGTTGAAGGCCAATACAGCACTGGAACAAAATCCTTTTTATGAAACTACCGGTGATAATGTACTCACAAAATAAAACACTTTACCATGAACAGGAATAAAATAAAACTATCTTACATATCTCTGGCTAAAGTCAGCACAAAATACAGGTTGTTTGGTGTTTTTTCTGCGTTGCTGCTGGGGGCAATTGTGATATTTTCCGGTTGCAGAAATGATATTAAAGGAGATACCTATTACACTTTCAAAGGTGAAACGATTGGCGAATATCTGACAAATCATCCTGAATCCTTCTCCGAATTCAACAATCTGCTTGAGAAAACTGAAGTAATGGGATTATTAAAGGCCTATGGAAAGTATACACTTTTTGCACCGGATAACGATGCAATGTTGCAGTTTTATCAGTCAAAGGGGAGGACCTCGTTGGATGATTTTCCTATTGATACACTGAAAAAAATAGCTTACGATCATATCATCAAAGACTTTATTGTTACTTCTGATGATTTTGTTGATGGATTTTTGTCCAATCTGACCATGAGTGGACGTAATCTTAAAATAAGTTTTGAAACCGGTGAAAATGGATTGATCTATAAGGTAAATACTACATCAAGTATTAGAACAAAAGATATCGAAGTACACAACGGTGTCATTCATACGCTTGATAAAGTACTGTCGCCAACTGAAAACACCCTGGTTGAAGCCATTGCCACAGATGATAAATTTTCGTTGTTTTTTAAAGCTCTGATGGAAACCGGTCTTTATCAAAGACTGACTCCTGTTAAAGATGAGAGCTATGATCCGGGAAGTTTGTATGCCGATAATGAGGGTACCATTAATGGTATCGGGAGTATTGTTCATGTGCCTAAAGAGCGGAAATACGGATTTACTGCCTTAATGGAAAGTGATGCCACTTATGCCAGTAATGGCATCAACAGTCTGGATGAAATGAAGGCTTATGCAAAACAGATATATGACCAGATGTATCCGGAGGATGCCGGTGTTACTGATGTCACTGATCCGAAAAACAGTTTAAACCGGTTTGTGGCTTATCATTTGATTAATAAGAAATTGCCAAGTAAATTCTTTATTGAAAAATATGATAACACAGGATCTAACTATGATACAAAAGGGGAGACACATTCAATAAAAACAGTTGATATGTTTGAATACATTGAAACCATGTGTCCCAATACATTAATTGAAGTCAGAACACTTCGTTCAACAAATGAGTACAATGTATTCAATATGATTTCTGAAACGGGTGACGCTATACGTTTGACAGATGATTTTGACAATGATGCGGTGAATGGTGTATATCATGAAATTGACCATATTCTGGCTTATACAACCGCAGTTGACCGTATGCTTTCAAGCAAACGGTTGCGGATGGATGCTGCCAGCTTTTTTCCGGAGCTGACCAATAACAATATTCGTGTGGGCCATGCAACCAAAGATTATCCTTCAGAGCGCTGGATGTTCCCGGATGGATATATAGATCGCGTAAAAACCTCGGAAACTACACAGTTTGGATATTTTAATTCCGATGACCGCTTCCTCGATTACCAGGGAGACGAAGTATTCCTGTCCGGTTTATATGATTTCGAAATTAACACACCTCCCATTCCTGCAGGAACATACGAGGTACGTTTTGGCTATCAGCCCACCGGTAACCGTGGTGCTGCCCAGTTGTACTGGGATGGTATACCCACCGGTATTCCTTTGGATTTGCGCCTTTTAGCCAGTAATCCTAAGATCGGTTATGTCACTCCCGGCCTGGATCCATCTGATCCGCAAGGTTATGAAAATGATAAAATGATGCGTAACCGTGGTTATATGAAAGGCCCTGCCTGTTACAAAGTTATTAATCAGGCATGGTACGGAGGTGCTAGTGCACGAATGAGTCCTTCTGCGTTAAGACGTATTCTGGGAATTTATACATTCGATAAAGCAAGCACACATACTTTCTCAGTAAAAGCAGTACGTCAGGGTGAATTCATGTTTGATTATCTTGAATTTGTTCCTGTTGAAGTGTTGCAATATGAAGATATTTATTAAAGATTGTAAAATAGTTTGATATGAAGAATATACTTCTAAAGCTTTTTGTCCCGTCACTGGTTTTGTTCAGCACAATGCTCCTGACAGGATGCGAGAATGACAAGTGGAATGATCATTATGATGAAGATACTTTCGATCTGCCCACACAAACACTGAAAGAATATATTCAAAAAGAGCCCTCACTGAGTACTTTTTTTGAAATGCTGACTTCCACAGGCTATGATTCCGTGCTGAATACCTCTCAGGCCTTTACGGTTTGGGCGCCAACAAACGATGCACTTTCAGGTGTCAATACATCTGATCAACAATTGGTAAAGAATATTGTGACTAACCATATAGCGCGTGGCCGGCTTACGACATCAGGTGTTATTGACGAGCCTGTGCAAATGATTGATGGTAAGTATATCCATTTTTCGAAGACAGGTTCTGGCTTCAGCTTTGGAGATAACAATGTTGTTGATCCAAATATCCAGGCAATAAATGGTCTGCTCCATGTAATAGACGGGTATGCGCCTTATTTGGCCAATCTTTGGGAATTTATCGGGATGAATGTGAATCTGGATTCATTAAGCTCTTATCTGTATGGTCAAAATCAGAAAATTTTCGATCCGGTAAACAGCGTTGAGTTAGGATCAAATAATGATGGTCAAATCGTATATGATTCGGTTTTTGTACATTCTAATCCTGTGTTGAAAAAGCTAGGCGGTTTGGATGTTGAAGACAGCGTTTATACTGCAGTATTACCGGATAATAATGCATGGAATGATGCATACAGCAGGATTGAAACCTTTTTTAATTTTCCAGAGGATGGTGGCGGGGCAAAACGGCAACGTCAGTTTACTCAATGGACAATTGTTAAAAATATGGTTTTTCCCGGTCTGATTTCACAACCAAACAGCTATGATTCACTGGTCTCTTCAACCGGAAATATTTTTTATAATCCGGGCTACATTTTTTCAAATACTCAACAGGAAAAAGTGAGTAACGGAATGGCCTACATAACCAGCCAAATGCCTTTTGCTGATTCTACCTGGTATAAAAAAATTAAGGTTGAAGCGGAAGTATCAGATGGCAGAACAAATACAAGCAGCAGTATATTTACCAGGACAAGTTACGGAACCGGAATCCATGCATCCGGGAACCAGTATATCCTCGTTGACCCAACCTCAGTCGATCCGAGCGTGGGTTTTCCCATTCCTAATGTTCTCTCAGCTAAATATAATATTTATTGTGTCTTTGTTCCTGCTAAAATTGTGGATCCAAATAATTCAGTACCTACAAAGGCTAAATTTCAGTTAACATATATCAGCCGTTCAAGCGGCAGTACATTCATAAAACGGTTTACACCGGCAGATAACGTAACTAATCCTGATGGACTTACCAAAATGTTTGTAGCTCAGTATGATTTCGAATTTGCCAATGTGGTTGATGAAGAGTACGACAGGGTGGCTGTCAGATTGAGCGTAACCAATGATGTTACCCCTGAAGAAGAACAAGCTGGCGATTTTAGCCGAACTATGCGTATTGATTGTATCATTTTAGAACCTGTTTCAGAATAGGACAAAATAAATTACCTGATGATAATGAAAAGAGACATAATAATCAAAAGAGTTATTGGGAATTATTTTCACCAAAATTTCTTTAGATCATTCCTGACTATCTGGACTTTAACGTTAAGTGCAATTGTGCTTGGACAACCAAATCCTGAGTCAGTTGATTCAACAAAATATGTAACGGGTATTGTTCGTGATGCACATTCAAAAAGTCCTGTATCTGCAGCACAGATTCAGACACTGAATAATACGGCTGCGGCCACCACAGACGATAATGGAATTTTTAAAATTAAAATATTATCTCCTACTGATGTGCTTGAAATAAAGGCATATGATTACAATACACGTGAAATACCGTTAAATGGCAGGGATAGTATTATTATTGATCTGTATTCGAATGTTTTTGCCCCTTTGTATAAGGAAATTGAAGGCTTGACAGGACCTGTACGGTCCTCTTTTTCCAACATTGCGACTAAGAGTATCAGTGATTTTGGGAAGCCAACCTTTGTATCGGTTGATGAGGTACTCCAGTCCAGGATGGGTGGTGATATCAGAGCTGTCAGCCGTTCCGGTGTGAAGGGGCAGGGTGCCTCTTTGTTTGTCAGGGGATTGAATTCTATTAATATGAATGCACAACCCCTCTTTGTTGTCGATGGGGTTCTCTGGAATAATATGTACGATTTTGCTTCTGTAAACGATGGTTTCTTTTTGAATACCCTGGCAGGTATTGATTTAAATGACATTGAAAGTGTTACTGTTGTAAAGGACGGAACCTCTTTATATGGTAGCAAAGCAAGCAACGGTGTAGTTATCATCAAAACCAAACGAGGTAAAGATGTGGCTACTAAGATTGAGGTGAATGCGCTTGGAGGTGTATCTGCAGCACCTTCTTCATTGCCAGTGATGAATGGCGACCAGTTCAGGTTATATGCAACAGATCTTTTGGCAAACTCCGATTTTCCGCAGGATTTCATCAATGGTATGTATTTTCTTAACGATGACCCAACCGGTTCAACTTATAAGAAATACCATAACGTCACCGATTGGGATAAAGAAGTATACAGGCAGGGAGTTATGCAGAGCTACAACATTAATGTTAACGGGGGAGACAAAAAGGCTTTGTATAATCTTTCCATGGGATATACCGGAAATTCCGGAGTTGTTAAAACAACCAATATGCAACGGCTTAATACAAGATTCAATGCAGACTTTTTTCTGACTGATCGTCTCAATATGGGACTTGATCTGGGGTTCAGCAATGTTGACCGGGTTTTACTGGATGACGGTGTTAATTTTTATACTTCTCCCACCTTCCTGGCTATGATAAAGGCCCCTTTCTTAAATCCATATACCTACACAATGACAGGAACACTGACTGCCGATTTTGAAGACAGCGATGAATTTGGAGTGGGAAATCCTTCGGCTATCATAAACAATTCACTGAACACCAATAAAAACTATCGTCTTAATATCGGAATAAGCCCTGAATATAAGTTTTCTCCTTCATTGTCGTTGAGCAGCCGGTTTGATTACAGTCTTGACAAGGCAAAAGAAACCTATTACAGTCCGATTATTGGGACAAGACCCCAATACATTCCCGGCCTGGGTTATTCACAGAATGTTTTTAAGGGTCAGCAAATACGGAATACCCGATTGTTTGATGATACCAGGCTTCAATACAAACATTTGTTTGGAAGTGCCCACAGGATTGACGCCATTTTAGGATGGAGGTACCTCTATAATTATTTTGAATCAGATTATGCAGAAGGACACAATTCTGGTTCTGATCAGAAAAGAAACCTGATTAGTGATGAATATTTTAAAAACACCAGAGGATTAAATAATAAAATAAATTCAGTTTCGAATTATGCCAGTGTAAATTATAGTTACAACAACCGCTATTTTCTCACTGCGACCGTCGCTTTAGACGGATCATCACGTTTTGGAAAGGAAACAAAGGGTGGTTTTCAGTTATTTGGTCACAGCTGGGGCCTATTCCCGTCTGCTAATGCTGCCTGGCTTGTATCTTCCGAGAAGTTCATGGGAAGGGTTAAATTTATTAATTTGTTGAAACTACGTGCAAGCTATGGTATAACCGGAAATGATGATATTGACCCTTATGCATGGAGTGCCTGGTTTATGCCGGTTCTTTACATGGATCGTGCGGTTGGGTTAGTTCTCGGCAATATTGGCAATAAAGAGATCCAATGGGAAACATCCGCTAAAATGAATGCCGGAATAGATGTTAGTTTTTTCGATGAACGCCTGGCATTAACTGCTGATGTTTATAAAAGCGCTACCAAAGATCTGTTAACGTTAAAATCTTTACCAGACGTTGCCGGACCTGGTTATTACTGGAACAACGGAGGTGAATTGTCAAATCAGGGATATGAAATTTCGGCCAATGTAAAATTGTTAAACCTGAAAAGTCTGAAATGGGATATTGGTGCAAGTGCCGGTCATTATAAGAATAAAATAGAATCGTTACCTGACGGTAATTATACTACTTCATTTGATGGAGCTGAAATTCTGACTTCTGTTGGAAATCCTGCCGGTGTATTTTATGGTTATAAAACAAATGGAATCTTTGCCACACAGGCGGATGCTGATGCTGCCAATTTAAGAATAACAGATTCCAAAGGAAATGAACAATATTTTAGTGCTGGAGATGTTCATTTTGTTGATAAAAATCACGACAGGATTATTGATAAAAATGATAAGCAAATTATTGGCGATCCAAACCCTGATTTATATGGTTCTTTCAACACAAATATCTTTGTCAGTAATTTTACTATAAGTGCTTTCTTCACCTATTCATATGGCAATGATGTATATAATTATCTCCGTTCACAACTTGAATCGGGAAGTAAACTATTAAATCAAACCACAGCTGTTTTGACGCGCTGGAATGTTGAAGGCCAGCAAACTAACCAGCCTAAAGCAGTATTTGGCGACCCAATGGGTAATGCACGTTTTTCTGACCGCTGGATTGAAGATGGTTCTTACCTTCGATTAAAAACAATCACCGTTAGCTATAAAATTCCATTGAAAAGCAAATGGATTGAAGGACTAAGTGTTTGGGCAAGCGCTAACAACCTTTGGACATTAACTGATTACCTGGGAAGGGATCCGAATGTATCTGCTAATAATTCGGTTCTGTTTCAGGGCATTGACACGGGTTTAATTCCGGCATATAAAAGTTATTTCATCGGAATAAAAATGAATTTGTAACCCTCTATAAATAAGTTGGATCATCTCTTTCATTAAGATTAAGATTGTAAAAAAATATAACTGATGAGAAAAATATTTGAAATATTCTTAGGCATTTTGTTGGTTGTCCTTATAGCCTCGAGCTGTGAGACCAATTCTGACCGTTTTGTGTTTCCCGGTGAACATCAACTAAATTCACCAGGTGATACCATATATTCTATGATAGGACTGTTTGATAAACTTAATAATATTGCTGACAGGTATGTACTATTGGGTGAATTGCGGGGCGAATTGATGGATGTTTCTGAAAAGGCAGACCCCGATTTAAAAGAAATATACAATTTTGATATTTCTACTGACAACCAATATAATAAAATTGAAGATTATTATTCTGTTATCAATAATTGCAATTACCTGATTAATAATATAGATACTTCTCTGATGGCCAGGGCAGAAAAACCCCTGTTAAAGGAATATGCAGCTATTAAAGCTATCCGGGCCTGGACCTATATGCAACTGGCACTGAATTATGGTAAAGCTAAATATTATACAAATCCGATACTTACAGTTGATGATGCCAATAAAACATATCCGGAATTTGATATTTACGGACTTGCAGAAAAACTAATCCCGGATTTGGAACCTTTGCAGGATGTCCGTCAAATGAGTGGTTTTTCATTAGGTGAAGATTTAACAAGTGATCAAACATACTTTCCTGTCAAATTTGTACTTGGTGATTTATATCTGTGGAGTGGACAGTATGAGGAGGCTGCCAGGGTTTATCATGATTTAATTATCAGCCGGTCTTTGGTAATATCTTCCAATTACCGTTCAACCTGGACAGTTGATAAAGATGTGTTTGTTTCAAGGGATATTAATAATCAGGATTGGAATCTAATTTTTGATCTGGGGAATATTGAGCAAATTACCCTGATTGCAGGTTCCACAGAATACGGAGAAGGTGCTAAATTAGACAGTTTAACAGCGTTATACCAAAAAATTATTCCATCAAAAGCAGCAATTGATAACTGGAACAAACAAACTTATTATTATAGTGCAAACGTTGTAACGGAAGGTGATTTGAGAGGGGATTTGGGATCATATTACGGTCCGGTAGCCAGCTCTGTTTATGAGACACAATATCAGGGGATGAATATAAATTTTAACAATGAAATTATTAAGTATAATTATTTAACCACCAAAACTTCCAAAGCCGTAATCGTATACAGGAGAGGATTGCTGTACCTGCGTTACGCAGAAGCAGTTAATCGGGCAGGTAAACCAAACCTGGCATTTGCTGTACTGAAAAATGGCATGAGCCCGGAAACCATGGCCGTGGATTCTATTGTGCCAAAAGCTGAAAAATATATATCTTATAATGATTCAACAGGTGTTTTTTATGATTATGCAGATTTTGGAGATGTCATTTTCAGAAACAGTATCGGTGTGCATGAACGCGGATGCGGAAATGTGCATTTAGCAAATGACTACAAAATTCCTGCTTCGGGTTCACTTGATGATTCCATTCAATATGTTGAGGATAAAATTGTTGAAGAGCTGGCCCTGGAGACAGCCTTCGAAGGTAACCGCTTCCATGATCTGATGCGGGTGGCCCTGCGCCGGAATGATCCTTCCTACCTTGCCAATATTGTTGCGGAAAAATATACTGTAAATAAAGAAGCTATTCGTACCAAACTGATGGACGAAAATAATTGGTATTTAAAACCATAATTGATGTTAATCAGGTAACCGGTAATTCTTTAGGATTACTTTGCATATTATAAAAAGCACAGGTAAACTGTGCTTTTTATAATTGCTTAAAGATTATTAAGAGTATGTTCATGAATTTTTCCAGACAGATAAAAAACCTGACTGTTTGTAAAAACCTGATCAATTATTAAACAATTATTAAACAGAACAAAATCCTTAATCAATATTACTATGATAAAATATCTGAAGTTCTTATTTATCATGCTGATTGTTGCATGTTCGCCCAAAAGTGCTCAACATGAAAAAAACCTTTCTTTTGAGCGTAAACAGGCCATTGATAATAACTGGTTTTTTCAGAAAGGTGATGTACCAAATGCGCAGCAACCAGGTATTGAAGATTCGGCCTGGCGGTCGGTTGATCTTCCACACGACTGGGCCATAGAAGGTCCGTTTTCAAAAGAATATGCGAGTGGAACAGGATATCTTCCGGGTGGTATCGGATGGTACCGGAAACATTTAACGATTCCTGATTATCAGAAAAATCGCAAATATGTACTGCTGTTTGATGGTGCTTATCAGAAAGCCGAAGTTTGGATTAACGGCCATTATCTTGGAGAACGCCCCTATGGCTACAGTAGCTTTTATTATGATATATCTGATTATCTGACTGGAGGTGAAAATAACATTATTGCTGTAAAACTGGATCACAGTATTCTGGCTGATTCACGCTGGTACACAGGTAATGGTATTTACCGCAATGTTTGGCTGATAACATCTAATAAAACACATGTAGATACCTGGGGAACTTTTGTTTCGACACCGGATGTTTCCAAAAAATCTGCTAAAGTGGCCATTCAGGTTTCCTTGAATAATGAGCAACAGGAACCTCAATCTGTAGAAATACATAGTCTGGTGTTGGATGGAAAAGGAATTGAATGTGCAAGAAAGACAATGACGGTGCAACTTCAGGCAAACAGAGATTCAGTGCTTCATTTCATGCAGGAAGTACAAAATCCTGGCCTTTGGTCACCAGAGTCACCCAACATGTATACTTCAGAAATCGTCATTTACAGTAGCGATGGAACAATACTTGATAAATATGATACCCCCTTTGGTATCCGTACAATTGAGTTTACGCCCGATAAAGGATTCTTCTGTAACGGTAAATCCTATAAGCTGAAAGGAGTTTGCATGCACCATGGTTATGGAGCTCTGGGTGCTGCCCGCCTGCCTGAGGCTATTTACCCCGTGTTGAAAAAACTTAAGGAAGCAGGTTGTAATGCCATTCGTACAAGCCATAATCCGGAAGACCCTCAATACCTGAATATGTTGGATTCCATGGGTTTTTTCGTGATGGAGGAAGGTTTTGATGAGTTCAGACGTGGAAAAAAGAAATGGATTAAAGGACGTAACGTAGGACAAAACCTGGGTATTAAAGCGTACCCGGAATATTACGACCGTCATGGATACAGTGATTTTTATGATGATTGGGCACAGCGTGATATACAGGATATGGTAAGGAGAGACCGTAACCATCCTTCTATCATTATGTGGAGTGTAGGCAACGAGACCGACTATCCAAATGATCCATACCAGGATCCCAACGTAAAATCAACCTTTGATCCGACACTCCCCAAAGCAACTGAAATAGCGCATCTCGATTCAAATCTGGTGAGCTGGATAAAAGCAATAGATACAACCAGGGTGGTGACACAGGCCCTGGCAAATACCCCTGTTACCAATGCCGTTGGCGTACCTGAAATTCTGGATGTAGTTGGCTACAATTACCAGGAACAGTATTACAAACAGGACCATGAAAAATACCCGAACCGGGTAATCTATGGCAGTGAAAATGATGACAATCCCAATGCATGGAAGGCGGTTAGGGACAATGATTTCATTGCCGGACAATTCCTATGGACAGGTATGGATTATCATGGCGAAGCGGGAATATTTCCAAACCATTCTTTTGCCGGTGGACTGATTGATTACTGTGGTTTCGAAAAACCAGTTTATTATTTTAGAAAAAGCCTTTGGACAGAGGAACCAATGACAAAGCTTGCCGTTAGGAAAATAGGCCGGTGGTCACCCCAGGAAATGAACTGGAACTGGCATGATGGTGATCAGGTGAAAGTGACGGCGTTTACCAATTGCAACGAGGCTGAGTTATTCCTCAATGACAAATCCCTGGGCAGAAAAAAATTAAATGAAGAAACACTGACTATAACCTGGGATGTGCCTTATGCACCGGGAACTTTAAAAGTGGAAGCTTATGTAAACGGGGTAAAAAAAGCATCTGATGAATTGGTTACTGCAGGAAAACCCGCCGGTCTTGCATTAAAACCAACCACCGTTCATTCAGACCAATTTGGATACAATATCATTCAGGTGGAAATCGATATGATTGATAAGGATCAGGTGCTGGTTCCATCTGCAAGTTCAGAAATTGAATTCTCTTTGGATGGCGATGCAGAGATCCTGGGTGTTTGCAATTCTGATTACCAGTCACTGGAGTCATATAAATCCAATTCCCGGTCTCTGTATAAAGGTCGTTGTCTTGTTATTCTTAAAGCGAATAGTTTATCGGGATTAACCCTGCATGCAAAATCTGATGAACTAAACAAGGTATTTGATTGGCAGGCAGAAAATGAAGTTTCTGAATAAATTTTAATAAGATTAGTAATTATATTGGTAAAAGTGATGACGTTGAAAAATAATAAGTTTTACATTTTCTTTTTGTTGCTGGGTTTTAGTTTAAGCTGTATTGCTCAGCCTGATAATGAGTGGAATAATAAGCCTGGAGTTTTCCAGGTAAATAAGCAGCCGGCACATGCAACCCTCATTCCGTATAATACACTGAATAATGCACTGGATTGCGACCTCAGGTTGTCCGATAATTATTTTTCATTAAATGGTAATTGGAAATTTAATCTTGTTACAAAACCTGATTTGAGACCACAAAATTTCTATCATGTTGATTTTAATGATCAGGAATGGGATACAATTACTGTTCCCGGTAACTGGCAGACACAGGGATTTGATTATCCAATTTATACAAATTCAACATATCCGTGGAGCGGGTACGAAAACATTTCTCCACCGGTTGCACCAACAGTTTACAATCCGGTTGGATCATACCGGCGTACATTTGAATTACCCGCAGGCTGGGGTAATAAGAATTGTATTCTTCATTTCGACGGCGTAGAATCGGCTTATTATGTTTGGATCAATGGCAATTATGTTGGTTATAGTGAAGACAGTTATGCACCAGGAGAATATGACATTGGAAGATTCCTTAAAGAAGGCACTAACACCATTGCTGTGCAAGTATTCCGGTGGAGTGATGGCAGCTGGCTGGAAGATCAGGATTTTATCCGTCTGAGTGGAATTTTCAGGGATGTATATCTCTATAAAATACCGGATGTACACGTAAATGATTTTTCTTACACAACTGATCTGGATAAAAATTATACAAACGCGAAGTTCAATTTTTCAGCAGCGTTAATTTCCCGTGATACACTAGCACCAGAAGGATATAATGTCTATGTACAACTGTATGATAATGACAATTCACCAGTACTTTCTTCACCCATGACATTGCCGGTGACCTTTGATCAAAATAATACCAGGGTGGTTGGTTCTGTGGAGGTGACCAACCCCTTAAAGTGGTCTGCAGAGTATCCGAATCTTTATACGATGGTTGTTTCACTAGTGAATAGTGATGGAATTATAACTGAGATGGAAAGTTGCAAAGTCGGATTCCGGGAATTTGAAATGAAAAACGGACAGATGGTTCTCAACGGGAAACCAATTCTTTTTAAGGGTGTCGACCGGCACGAAACTGATCCGGTGAAGGGCCGGGCTGTTGACAGAGAGTCAATGCTCAGGGATATTCTGATAATGAAAAAATTTAATATCAATGCTGTTCGCACCAGCCATTATCCTAACAATCCCTACTGGTTGGAATTGTGCGATAAATACGGTATTTATGTGATTGATGAGAATAACCTGGAATCACATGGAGTGAGAAACATTGTTCCCACCAGCAATCCTGACTGGACTGCAAACTGTATTGATCGCATTACAAGCCTGGTTGAACGTGACAAGAACCATCCCAGTGTATTAATCTGGTCCCTGGGAAACGAAGCGGGTTCGGGTTCGAATTTCAAGGCCATGCACGACTGGATCAAGCAACATGACTCCACCCGGCTGGTTCACTATGAAGGGGACAGTCAGTACGGTGACATGACCAGTTATATGTATCCTTCTTTCAGCACGATTGAAAACTATGGAAAATCCGGTAATAGTAAGCCTTTAATACTGTGCGAATATGCACACTCAATGGGTAATAGTACCGGAAATTTTTATCAGTTCTGGGATTTGTTTGAAAAATATTCGAATCTTCAGGGTGGATTTATCTGGGATTTTGTTGATCAAAGTCTAAAAGATACTGAAGGGTATAAATATGGTGGTGACTGGGGAGATAATCCGAATGACGGCAATTTCTGTGCAAACGGCCTCTTGAATGCCGACCGGACACCAAAGCCTGCCATGTATGAAGTAAAAAAAGTTTATCAGAATATCAAGATGACACCGGTTGATTTGCTTTCAGGAAAATTCAAAATTATAAACTGGTTTCTGTTTACTAATTTAAATGAATTTGCAGGCAGCTGGAAATTGCTTGCAGACACTACTGTAGTGCAGCACGGAAATTTTTCTTTAACAGATATGGATCTTTCTCCTTTAGACAGCAAAGAAATAACCATTCCCTTCACAAAACCCACTTTGCAGGCAGGGATAAAATACTGGTTGAATATCAGTTTTACAACTACGAAAGATTATAACTGGGCTGACGCAGGATATCAAATAGCAAAAGAACAGTTCAGCATTCCTTTCGAAACTCCGGCAATTGCAAAATCAAGTAACTTTGGAAGTGAAGATCTTTCTGTATCTGAGTCAAATGGTATTATGTCTGTCCAAAACAGCAGGGTCAAAGTCGAATTTGATAAAAAGAGTGGAATACTTACTTCATATTCCTTTGATTCCCTTTTGCTTATTGACAACGGACCTGTTCCCAATTTCTGGCGTGCTCCGCTTGATAATGACCGTGGTAACGGGGAGCCTTCCAGATGCAAGACCTGGGAAAATGCCAGCCAAAAAAGAACACTGGATACGCTTTATCTGGATGACAGTAATAAAAAGCAAATTAAAATTTATGCTTACTTTACAGTACAATCAGAACCACCTTCTCCTGTTATAATGGAATACGATGTGCTGGCAAACGGAGAGATGCTTGTTACTGAAAGATTTTATCCTGCTACTCATACTTTGCCTGAAATTCCTCTGGTAGGTAATTCTATGTCTTTACCTTCTGGTTTCGACCGTATCACCTGGTATGGAAAAGGGCCTTACGAAAATTATATTGACCGTAACCTTGCCTCATTTGTCGGGGTGTATAATAAAACGGTGAACGATAACTTTTTTCCCTATATTCAACCACAAGAGACTGGTAATCATATTGAAAACAACTGGGTGAAAATAATCAATCAAAACGATAACGGAATTTTGATTGCAGGTGAAGGTTTTGAATTCAGCGCTCTGCATTATACACCATATGAGCTGGAGAGTAAGTTGCATCCGTATGAGCTGGTAAAAAATGACCATACAATTTTGCATATCAATTACCGGCAGATGGGAGTGGGGGGCGACAACAGCTGGGGAGCTAAACCTCACAATGAATTCATGATTTTCCCGGACACAAGCTACAGGTATTCATATCGTATCATTCCTGTTTCAAATGGGAGTAATGATATGAAAATCAGTAAAAAGGAATATGTTTCAACAGCTACTTCTATTGTGCCGGATATTAAGGGCCTTAGCAAAGAAGAAGCAGAAGAGGCCATCACTCATAATGGTTTTATTCCGGGAAAAATTTCCTATATGTTTAGTAATACTTACGAAAGAGACCATGTAATGCTGCAGGTTCCTGGGGCGGGAGAAGGATTGCCGGCTGGCTCTGTAATTAATTATACCGTCAGCCAGGGCAAAAATATTGCTCTCAATAAACCCGTAACAAGCAGTTCTCAGGAAAATGGGCATGGTTCAGAAAATGGGAATGACGGAAATAGTTCGACCCGCTGGTGTGCTTCAAACTCAAATGCAAATCAATGGTACATCGTTGACCTGGGCGATAACTATGATCTTTTTTATTATAACATAAATTGGGAGATGCCTGCTGCCTACAGATACATCGTTGAAGTTTCTGATGATAACTCGAACTGGACCCGGGTAACAGACCAACGTAATAATACATCGACTGAACAAGTGCAGGGTGGTGATATTAAAGCCAACTCCGTTCGGTATGTACGCTTAACTATTACCGAAAATCCTCCCAGGTATTGGAGTTCATTTTATGAATTTGAGATCTATGGAACAAAATCTGCTGTAACAGACGCAGGTAATGTTGCTGATGATAATACCGGAATAGATATCTTTCCTGTTCCTGTTGAAGATAAGGCTACCGTTAAATATCTTTTATCAAAATCTTCTCCGGTCAGAATGGAATTATTTAACTCAAAAGGGGAAAAGTTGAGAAATTTATTTGAAGGCTATCAAATCAGCGGTGCTCACCAGCTTTCATTTCATTTCAATAATTATAATAGTGGTGTTTATTTTATACGATTAAATTCAAATATGGGCTCTTTGTCCAAAAGATTAACTATCAATTAATTATTTTACATTAGAAAATAAATTCAATATTAATGTGAATGGAATGATGGCATGAGCGGAAAATGTATCATCAGCACTTTCAGATTGCGTGTTATAATCGTTTCATTTGATTGACAAAAATTTTGAATTTTTTAAACCAGAAATTCATTATTCAAAAAAAGGGCTGCTGAATTATCAAAAATTCAGCAGCCCTTTAATAGTTTTTAGAAAATGATTTTAAAGCTCTTGCATATAAATTGAGCGTTTATTTATTTGTTTTTATCACTCTGAAGAATTTAGTCATCCCATTATTTTCGACTTTTAAAATATACACTCCCGCCTCAGGAACTGTTATGGTGCTGTTAAAATTGCCTGATTTGAGGAATTTAACGATATTACCGGTCATATTGTATACAGTAACAGTGTTTGACTTACTGTTGGTTTCAATTTTGAAGTTGCTGCTTGAAACAGTAGGATATACTTTAATTGCTCCATTTTCTATAACAGATACACTGGTAGCAATCGTAAAGTTGACTGTATAGGTCTGCTGTGTTTCACCATCTTCTGCGGTTACGATAATGATTGCGGAATCAGGAAGTTCAGTGATATCTGTTATTTCAACGGTTGCACCTGCATCAGTTGCAGATGCAGTAACGACGGGCAAATTATCAGTCCCCGCAGTTAGTTCAACATCATAGGTCAGGGTCTCAGCATCAAAGCCTTCAATACTGATACCATTTACTTTGATGTCTGATAAGGTTACATCAGCAGATATCTCATACAGTTCCCAGTTATCAATATATCCTGTTCCGGAATTAAAATATACATCCTGGGTGGATTTAAGCAGTGAACCTGTTTTGAAGCTAAAATCAACATCCTGCCATGAGTTTACTGCAGTTTCTTCCTGATAGATGTCTTTTTTGGTGGCATCGAATCCATGTACACCAATACCCACTGAGGGATTATTTGTTGGCAATCCACAATCATCCACAAGCATTGCTTTGGCAAGTTTTGCAGTTATTGTCAGGGCATCCTGCTGGGCTGCTATAGAACCAAGGTCTGTTACTTCTTCTTTCTGATTGATTCCATATGGCCAGAAATGCTGTGTGTCACCATGAATTGGTCCGCCGTTGACTGATTTCATTAATGCAGTGGCCACCTCACCTGACCATATGCCATTAACCATTTTTGCCTGCCACACGCTGGTTGTGCCTGAACCGAAATAGTGACACATTTCATGCATTGCGGTGCCCACCCACATATATCGTGTATTGGCACCAAACCCTATTTCACCATGGTAATTTGCCTGGGCTGTAGGTATTCCGGTATTAAATACAACCCTAATATTTGCAACAAATGGGGTGTAATTATTAAAATAATAACAAGCGCTATCCATGGCAGCTTTTATTAACCGGTAGGGTTGAGGGTAGGTAGCACTGTCAAAGGCAAGTGTAAAGGTAACATTTCCCGTGGTGCCTGTTTTGCTTACTTTATAAATCTTTGCCCTCATGCGGTAGGTGGTATTTGGTTTCAGTATACCTGCAAGACCCCGTTTGAGGGAACCATTGTTAATCACTTTTCCGCTTCTGCTTCCGCAGTATACAAATTCAGGATCTGTATTGATGCTAATATTTCCCGAGCCATCTTTAAGATAATAATTGCAGGTAGGATCGACAATTAAATTTTCTTTATAGGAATAGGCTGGTGTAAAACAATCATCATTCCTTTCGGCAAAAATCCGGATGCTGTCTTTGGCTGTTCCACTGATAAATGTTAAGTATCCTGATGAATTTCCATTGCCATCAAATGAAACACTTACAACAGAATCAGAAATTGTTGCAGGTAATGATGATGTTGAAAGAGTAATACCGGCAGGAGCTGACAGGGTAATATCATTAATGAGATTGTAACCACTAATTGTAAGTGCTGCAGAATCACTGATCTCATCCATGGAAACATAAGATACTGAAGGTATTATAACAGGGTCAACAGTGCCTTTCACCTGCAGACTGTCTGTTACATTACCGCTTTTAAAATAAATATATCCGTTTTTTGAAACTGAGCTGTTGAAAGTAACAGATATTATGCTTCCGTTTGCATCAGAAGAAAGGACACTCGGGGAAAGGGTAAATCCATCGGGAGAGGTGATCGTAATATCATCAGCAAGATTTACTCCGCGGACTGTCACTATTTTTGTTCCGGTGGTTATAAAGTTAAGGGAAGATGAAGAGGTATAAACTTTTGGTATAGCATACATTTCCCAGTTATCAATATATCCTGTTATTCCTGAAAGATTGTAATTATTAAAGAAAAGTCCCTGCGTAGAACCCAGTGTATTGCCTGTTTTGAGGGAGAAATCAATATCTTTCCATGTGCCGGAGGTATTTATGGTTTTTGTATAATCTCCCTGTCCGGTTGACCACCCGGATACTCCAAGCTGAAAAGTTCCTCCAATGGTCATAACTTTTGCTTTGACACGGTAGACAGTATTTGGAACCAGGTTACCGGTTAAGGAAACATCCAGAGAACCCCCGTTGGAGCCTGATACTTTACCACTGGTAGCACCACAATATACATACTCATGATCGCTGTTTATACTTCTGTTACCCCACCCTGCAAATGAAGCCAAATCACTGATGTATGGATCCTTTACTAAATTGGGAACCCCTGAATATAATTGAGTAAAGCAGGAGTTTGAATAAGATTTGAGTGGTATATTCAATACCGTACTTCCGCTTGTTAAAATTATGTTTCCGTCTGTCAACGTACTGCCGTCATAGTTTATTGTTACAGAAGCGTTGCTTGCAGCGGAGTCTAGTATCACTGGACTGGCAGTAATGCCGTCAGGAGTGGTTATAATGATATCGTTATCAAGTTTTGATCCGGTCACATATATGGTTTCCTTGGTATACAGACTGTCAAAAGATAAAGATTTTACCGACGCAGAAATAAAAGGAGTGGTTTCTGCACCTTGTTGATACAAGTACATAACTTCATCAGCTGCTAATGATTTGTTATATATGCTGAACCTGGAAATAGTACCAATCCAGGTAGGGTCATTTGTATATCCGCTTTTCCCCAGGCAAGCCAGTGATGAACCAATGGTTGATAAGGAAATAGAGTTTGCGGTTTTTGATGCCAGTTTACCATCTATATAAAGCAGGATTGAATCAGTATTGACAACAGACACCATCTGATGTAATTTGCCATCGTCATATTCAGTGCCATTTACTCCGGTTTCACTATCATAGGTTCCGTTAGAAATAGCTGTGCGACTAACATCATCACCCCGGGCTGCAGAGGTTGATAAATAATTATAGCCCATACCATCAGATGAATTTGTATTTCCAAAGTAGGTGAGCATAGTATAGTCGGTGTTGGCCCCTTCAACCGATGTGAACCAGATTTCCTGTGTAATGACTGAATAATTGTTAATTGCAAGAGCACTTCCTGGAAAAGACAGATACTGGCCATTTCCGGTCAGATCTAAGGCTCTGTTTTCAATAGTTGCGCCTCCTTGCAGACTTCCGTTAACCGGATTTGTAGTTACAATATCATTTGCAGTGCCATCATCAAACGTCCACTGATGTGTCAGATTGGATGTGCCAGGATTGGTTTGAGCTTGTATTACCCTGCTGATTAGTAGAGTTGCAATCAACAGAAATGTAAGATTATTTTTCATTATGGAATTATATTTATTCTGAAATATACCCTATAAGTTAATTAAAACCACTTTAAGCTGGTTTTTGTTAGCCCCTTTAGCGGCCCATAAAATCAACAATTCTAATTCAATAATACTAATTAAAAGGGCTGCCGAAAATTGTATTCAGCAGCCCTCCAATCAATTATTAATTAAGTCAACTATTTAACTTCAGTAATAGCCTGTTGCTATTTAGTTTTAATTACCCTGAAGAATTTAGTTGCATTGTTGCTGGTAACTTTAACAATATACAAGCCCGGATCTGCAATAGAAATAGTATTCACAGAAGTGTTAAATGACTGCGATTTTATCACTTTTCCGGTCATGTTATAAACTGTTACAATACTTGATTTATGATTTGTTTTCACTGTGAAACTTCTGTTTGAAACAGTAGGATAAATCATAATCGAAGCATTTTCCATATCCGTTACACCTGTAGCAACAGTAAAGTTAACTGTATAAGTGCTTGTTGTCGTACCATCTTCAGCTGTTACAAGAATAGTAGCGGATCCCGGCAGTTCAGTTGCATCAGTTACCTCAACAGTTGCATTCGCATCCGTTGCTGTAGCTGTTACAACAGGTACAGCGGTGGTTCCAGCAGGCAATTCAATATTATAGTTTACTGTTGCAGCATCAAAGCCATCAATGCTGGTACCATCTACTTTAATATCGGACAAGGTAGCATCTGAAGATCCACCGCTCGCAACGGTAAAGTTAACCGTGTAGGTGTTTGTTGTTACACCATCTTCAGCAGTTACAAGGATTGTAGTGGATCCCGGAAGCCCCGTTGCATCAGTCACTTCAACAGTTGCATTTGCATCGGTTGCAGTTGCAGTTACAGCAGGTACAGTAGTTGTACCGGCAGCCAGTTCGACATCATAAGACATGGTTGCAGGATCAAAACCATCAATGCTGGTTCCATCTACTGCAATATCTGATAAAGAAGCATCAGAAGACGCAGCAAAGACAAAGTTGATAGTGTATGTATTCTGTGTAACACCATCCTCAGCAGTTACCAGCACTGTTGCTGCGCCGGGCAGTTCAGTTGCATCAGTTACTTCAGCTGTTGCTATCGGGTTTGAAGGGGAAGCTGTAACTGAAGGAATAACTGTAGTTCCCTCGGCAAGCGTGTCGGTGTAAGTCAGGTTATAGGATACAAAACCATTAATTGTATCTCCGTCAACCATGAGAGCAGATAATGTTGCATTGGTTGTTGAATCTTCCATGGGGAAGTCATAGGCCCGGGATGCAACGGTTTGACCATCCATTTGTCCGCTGTAGATGTTATATTCAAGGATCTGACCTCGCCAGGTCTGGTCATTTACATAACCTGATTTACAGAGGTAAGCCAGCGCATTGCTGAGATTATAAATTTTATTGGCATCAGAAGTCTGTGTAGCTCCAGCAAATAAACCATCAACATAGAAACTGATTGAATCATTGTTAAGTACACTTACTATGTGGTGAGCAAGACCATCATCCAGAATATTAACACTGTTCACTCCTGATTCAGCTGACCAGGGGCTTGTAGGATTAAGGCAACTTATTGCTGCACGGGCCTTCAATGAAGTGAAGAAATAGTCAGTACCAAAATCACCTACCGTATTTCCAAAATAGGAAATCATAGTGTTTGCATCACTTGTAGTATTGTCAACATCCTGCAGATAGGCCTCAACAGTAACTGTCGGATAGGTATTGATGGCAATTTGTTCAGCCGGAAGTGAAATGTACTCACCGTTTGCTGAAGCTGTGTAAATACCTTTAGAGATCATTCCGCCATGTACTGTTGCATCTGCATCACCTACAACATCTTTAGCCGTTCCGTCAGCAAATGTATAGGAATGTGTCAGTGTGAGCGGAGTATCTGACAGATAGTATATTACATAATCCCGGGTGTATGATGGGTCAGTTGCAGTAACGGTAATTGTGATTGTTCCTTCTCCATCTGAAACATCCTTGGTACCGGCGCCAGTAACTACGGCAGTTGCATCACGCGGATCAGCAGTAATATCTATTGAGTTTGTACCCACAGGTATAGTTACATGATAGTCTGTTGTAAATGGATCGAATGAAGGACTTAATGAGGCTCCGTTAACAGTCAGAGTTGATAAATAAGTATCATAAGGATCAACAACTTCATCCGGAGCTTTGATGTTCCATATTGCCAGGTCATTATCAGGCCATTTATCTGAATATACACCAGTTTCAACATTGGTATCATTAGTACCCATATTATAATTGTTGGTTGACATTCTTGCCACAGACTGGATTTTAAATCTTCCCGGCTCAAATTCATCAAGGACAAAGCGACTACTGTCCAAATCTTGCGTAAGAGTGGGTGTCATTATCATGTCCCAGGTTGGATCTGCGCTAAGTGTCAGGTAGTTATTGTTCTGATTCATCACAAAATACTGACCGGCTACACCACTATCAACAAATTTAAATAATTGGGATTTTTCATCATTTAAAGGATGATAAAGTCTTATGAGATCATAGGTATCACCACTTTCACCTACAACCAGGCCGGATGCTTCATGCTGGATATAATAATATGTATCTGTAGTTACTTTTGAAACATAAAGATCCAGCGTATATTCCATTGTATTTGTTCCGTCTTCAGAGGTAACAGTGAAAGATGTTGAAGCGGAACCACTTGAAACATCAATTGTACCACCTCCTGTTACAGTTGCATTATTCCAGGTTGGAACCCCGGTTACATCAACTGTAGTTGTACCATATGGAAGGACAGCAGTATAATTTGTTGAGTCAGGCATAAACTCAGAAGTCAGATAGCCTGCTGTTAAATCAATAGATGAAAGAGTTGCAGCACTGGCTGA
Organism: uncultured Bacteroidales bacterium; assembly: GCA_963783315.1. Lineage (GTDB taxonomy): Bacteria > Bacteroidota > Bacteroidia > Bacteroidales > DASQZP01 > DASQZP01. The sequence goes on along the minus strand of CAWAMZ010000026.1, from coordinate 565,891 downwards.
ATTGTCAGTAAAGATAGACAGGTAATATGCTTTTTGAGTAGTACCATCAAGAGCAGTCACATCAATTTCTAAATCAATGCCATCTCCGGTAAAGCTGACGGTATCGTTTCCTGTATATTCATTACCTAATCCGTCAAACATAACAACGGATGCTCCGCTGACTTTTGGCATGGCCGTTACATGTATCGAAGTTGTACCAAATGGTACCGAAAGGTTATACATATCTGTAGCCGGATCAAACACCGGATCCATTACACCAGTATTTGCATATAGAGTATCAAGTGTGGCATCAGTAAATGTTGCTCCTAAATAATCTTTGGCATGTTGTGTAATTGTTGTTGCATCCAACTCTCCTTCATAAATGTTTAACTCTTCGACTGAGCCCAACCAGTGTGGGTCACCCGGATAAACATCTGCCCCAATATAGGCAGTATCAGCACTTACATTAGCCAATGAGTTTGAACCGGTCAGTGGAGTACTTCCAATTAACTGCCCATCCAGGTATAATTTTATATCAGTTGAATTAATAACAGTTACTGCATAGTGAGTCAGGGTATCTGTTATCTTGTCTGTTGCAACACCATCTTCCGTAGCCCATGGATCACTTGTGTTACCACAGGAAATTGATGCTCTGCTAAAATCATCATCAGCTCTGGTGGGTTGCCAAAGAATATAATCAATTCCCATCCAGTCAACATCGGGATTGGTCTCCCCAAATGAATAGACCACTGTATTTCCACTTAAGCCTGAGGCTTGCTTAAATACCGATTCAACAGTGATGCTCCCATATGAAGGGACATTGATATCCTTGCCAGGTAAACTTACGAAACCTCCGGTTAGAACAAGATCCCCGTTTGAAACAGTAGCATCACCTTGTAAAACACCGTTTGCAGTACCAACCACATCGTTGACGGTGCCATCTTCAAAAGTGTAGGAATGTGTTAACGTTGCTGATTGCCCAAAAACTGTTGGCGATAAAAACAGACCAGCAAAAATCAACATTAACCATAATTTTAAAAGTAGATTTTTTCTTTTCATACTAATTTAGTTTTTTAGTGTAATATTTATTTCTCTAAGGTATCCATCTTAATGTTTTTTATAGGTTCACAGATTCGGCATTTACCTGATACAAATTCACCATTCCATATTTTACCAGTGTGTTAATTAAACTAATTGGTTGATTTATATCCGCTTTAATATGGAGTAAAGCAAAAAGGGCTGCCGAAATAATTCTTCAGCAACCCTCCAATCAATTAATAATTAAGCCAACTATTTAACTTCATTAATAGCCTGTTGCTATTTTGTTTTAATTACCCTGAAGAATTTAGTTGCATTGTTGCTGGTGACTTTCAGAATATACAGGCCAGGATCTGGAATAGAAATAGTATTCTCAGAAGTGTTAAATGACTGCGATTTTATCACTTTTCCGGTCATGTTATAAACTGTTACAATACTTGATTTATGATTTGTTTTCACTGTGAAACTTCTGTTTGAAACAGTAGGATAAACCATAATCGAAGCATTTTTAATATCAGTCACACCCGTAGCGACAGTGAAATTAACTGTGTATGTACGCTCAGTAGTACCATCTTCGGCTGTTACCAGGATGGTGGCCGATCCGGGTAATTCAGTTGCATCAGTCACTTCAAAAGTTGCATTCACATCCGTTGCTGTAGCTGTTACAACAGGTACAGCGGTGGTTCCTGCCGGCAATTCAATATTATAAGTTACTGTTGCAGCATCAAAGCCATCAATGCTGGTACCATCTACTTTAATATCAGACAAGGTAGCATCTGAAGATCCACCGCTCGCAATGGTAAAGTTAACCGTGTAGGTGTTTGTTGTTTCACCGTCTTCAGCAGTTACAAGGATTGTAGCGGATCCAGGAAGCCCGGTTGCATCAGTCACTTCAACAGTTGCATTTGCATCTGTTGCTGTTGCCGTTACAGCAGGTACAGCAGTTGTACCGGCAGCCAGTTCGACATCATAAGACATGGTAGCAGCATCAAAATCGGCGATGCTTGTACCGTCAACCATAATATCTGATAAGGAAGCATCAGAAGAAGCACTGCTGGCTACCATAAAGTGAACCGTATAAGTGTTCTGGGTGATGCCATCCTCGGCTGTAACCAACACTGTAGCAATACCCGGCAGCTCTGCTGCATCTGTAACTTCAACAGTAGCATTCGGATTTGTCGGAGTTGCAGTGATCGCAGGAATAACAGTTGTTCCCTCTGCAAGCGTGTCAATATATGCCAGGCTATAGGATACAAAACCATTAATTGTATCACCGTCAACCATCAGAGCAGATAAGGTTGCATTGGTTGTTGAATCCTCCACAGGGAAATCATAGGCCCGGGATGCTACGGTTTGAGCATCCATCATTCCGCTGTAGATGTTATATTCAAGAATCTGACCACGCCAGGTCTGATCATTTACATAACCTGATTTACAGAGGTAAGCCAGAGCATTGCTGAGATTGAAGATTTTGTTTGCGTCGGTTGTAGAATCAGATCCTGCAAATAAACCATCAACATAGAAACTAATTGAATCATTGTTAAGCACACTTACTATGTGGTGAGCAAGTCCATCATCAATAATACTAATGCTGGTTACGCCAGATTCAGAGGACCATGGACTTGATGGATTGAGACAACTAATAGCTGTACGGGCCTTTAACGATGTGAAAAAATAATCTGTCCCATAATCACCAACAGTGTTTCCAAAATAAGAGATCATTGTGTTTGCATCGCTAGTAGTAGAATCAACATCTTGCAGATATGCCTCAACCGTTATTGAAGGATAGGTGTTGATGGCTATTCGTTCAGCAGGAAGTGAAATATACTCTCCGTTGGCTGAAGCTGTGTACAACCCTTTTGAAATCATTCCGCCATGAACTGTTCCATCTGCATCACCTACAACATCTTTGGCCGTTCCGTCAGCAAATGTGTAGGAATGAGTAAGCGTTAGCGGAGTTTCTGTAACATAGTTAACCACATAATCCTGTGAATACGCCTGATCAGCAGATGAAACAGTAAAGGTAACCCTCCCGCTTCCGGCAGATACATCAACCGAACCTGTACCCGTGATGGTAGCAGCGGGGTCATTTGGTGTTGCCGAAATTGTCATCGAAGTTGTTCCTTCTGGTAAAACTACCATGTATTCCAGCGTGTTTGGTTGTACTGTAGGATAAATTTTACCGGGATTAACTGTTAAAGCGGAAAGACTTAAGTCGGCTCTTGGGAAAGATTCAACATAGGTTCCACCGCTAATTATTCCGTTATGACCATTTGCAATGTCAACAGCCTGAGCAGAATTATTCAGATCAAAGTTGTAGTAAGCAAGAAGTCCTGGTTCATTACCTGTTAATACCTTGTACTCATTAGTATCAAGCGTTTCAGCGGATATCGAATCATTCCAGATACGCACTTCGTCGATCAGACCTTTGAAAGTTCTGCCAGGTTGCCCGCTCCAGGCACCAATTTGTGTTATCCCCTGTGTCCAGTCAAGCGGACTGAAATCTGCAACTTCCTGATGAGCCACACCGTCAAGAATCAATGTACGTGAAGAAGCTGTTACAATGGCAACCACGTGATGCCAGGTATTGGCAGTAACCTGCTGTGTAACTGTAGGGCCGGCATACTGATCCCCTCCTGATGCATTTAATCTCAGTGCATCATATGAAGTTTGCCATCCTACGAATGAAATACCATTGTTGCCCTGTGGATTCATAAGTAGTGATGCATAATCTGGCTGATCTCCGTCAGGCTTAAACCACATTTCAATAGTATAAGGCAGGGTGGTCAGGTTCAATCCTGAAATATCAATATTACTGTTCGGGCCATCTCCGCCTGCTAATTGTAAAGCGTAATTTGTGCCGTCAGCCTCCTGGAAGTTAACTGTATAATTTTTTGTGGCAGATGCATCCTGAGAGGTGACGGTAATTGTAGCTGTTGCAGTTCCTCCCGTAAGGGTGATTGTTCCGTCTCCTTCAACTGAGGTTTCCGGGTAATTCGGAATTCCGGTAACATCAACAGAAGTTGTCCCAACAGGAACAATAACAGTGTAATCAGTTGTTGCAGAATTAAATACAGGATCAACTGCACCAGCAGAAAACTGTATATCAGATAATGTTGCATCAGAAGCACCCTGGTCAACAAAGACCGATAGGTAATATGCTTTTTCTGTGGTTCCGTCAAGTGCAGTAACATCAATTTCCAGATCAATTCCATCTCCAGTAAAATTCACAATAGTATCAGCCGGATATACATTACCCAATCCGTCATACATTACCACATTTGCCCCACTAATAGCTGGAATTGAAGTAACATGAACAGAGGCAGTACCAAAGGGCACTGAAAGGTTATACATATCGGTTGCCGGATCAAAAGAAGGATCCATCATGCCAATATTTGCATACAATGTATCGAGGGTGGCATTGTTATAAGCACCAGGACCATAAACAAAATCACTACCACGTTGTGCAATTGTTGCAGCATCAAGCTCTCCTTCATAAATATTAAATTCGTAAATAGTACCCATCCAGGTTGGATCTGTGATATAACCGCCCTTTGCTATGTAGGCCAGGTCATTACTCAAATTACTGATAGTGTTATCCCCTGTTAATGTGGTAGTTCCTATAAGGGATCCATCAATGTAAAATTTAATGTCCGTGCCTGTCAACACACTTACCACATAATGCTTTGATCCTACAGATACAGGAGATCCATCCACCCCGTCTTCATCGTTCCATGGGGATTCATAAACACCACACGAAATAGCAGTACGGCTTGCCTCCCAGCGATCTGCTGTAAACCAGTATCCGTCAACACCCAGATTATTCTGCGTTCCTCCAAAATAGGCAGTCATGTCGGGACCTGTATTGTCTACATCAGCATAAATATAAGCTTCAAGAGTAATCGATGAGTAAGTGTTAATGGCAATATCTGCGCCAGGCAATTCAATATAATCACCATTGGCTGATGCAGTGTATGCCCCGTCTGCTATGGAGCCACTTCCCATCAGGGTACCGTCTGCACTACCAACAACATCTTTTGCAGTACCATCTTCAAAGGTATATGAATGAGTCAGTGTTGCAGTCTGACTCATGGCTTTTGGTGAACTAACTATGGCAAGAAGAATTAGTGTCAACCAACATTTCATTAGTAGATTTTTTTTCCTCATAGTAAAAATGTTTTAGATTGTAGTAAATAATAAAATTAGCCTAGCTAAGTTAGGCCTAAATTAACAACACACATATCTACAAATTCGGCATTCAACAGCAACAAATTCACTACGTTAAAAATTTTGTTGCTTGCCGATTGTTCTGTTTATGAGCCTTCTTCTCCTGAGAGGAGAATAAAATAATATCCAAATTCACTGTCATTTCCAATGTTGTTTGAGTCGTTTTGCATCTTTTTCTGTAATCTGAATTACGGCTCCGTGTTTTGGTGATTTAAAATTGGTTGTTTTCATCATTCCCTCATTGAAATGACCAAGATTCTTAAAGGTAACGAAATCGCTTGTTTCACAAAAACCAAAGTTGTTGGGTTGAATACTGAATACATCATACATGAGCACCCATTTGTCTTCACCTATTCGTTTCCAGAGATTAGGAGCTTCACATGCACCTGGTTCCATGTCAACCCATTTAGGATCGTAATGATACCGGCTATGAATGCTGTCCGAGAAGGCCATTCTGATTCCTCCCGGACTTTCCTGGGCACAATACATCAGACAATAACGACCGTCCGGAAGACGGGTGATATCAGCATCAAGAATCTGAATATTGGAATCCGGATATTCAAAGAGAAGTTTTGGTTTTGTAACAAGCCTTGTAAAATCATTATCTGTATATGCATAATAAAGCTTCGTTTTTCCATTGCCCATTCGCATAGTGAAGTAAAGCATCATTTTATCAGTAGCCTGGTCGTAAATTGTTTCCGGAGCCCAGGCGCATCCCATATCTTCAAATCCATTTATTTTATTAATATGAAGGTTAGAATGTGTCCAGTGGATGAGATCAAAAGACTTCATGAGTACAAAACCACGATTATTGCCCCAACCGTATAATTTTTCATCACGTTCCCACCATGAAGAGCGATACCCTTTCTGCTTTCCGAAAAGATGCAGGTCGGTCATCGCAAGATAAAAACCGCCATCAGGACCACAATAGATATGAGGATCCCGTATTCCTTTCTGATCAGCTATTGTATCTCCTGAAACTATCGGTTTACCGTTATTTAGGGCTGTGAAACTGTAGCCATCATTGCTAATTGCAAAATATAAACTGTGAGTGGCATCTTCAAAATAAACCAGTAAATAGGCTTTCATCTCTTTTTCATCAGGAGCCTTGTTTATATTGGGTTCTTTAGCAGAAATATTTGCCTCTGAATTTTTTTTGATTATTTCATTATGAAGCTTTACATTTTCATTTTGCGCTGAAATAAAAGTGTGAGACAAGAATAATAAAAGTAATGTAAGCCAGTTTTTCATTGTCAGAATATTATAGAAACTTAATATTTGATTATTTTCTTAAAGCCAAGTCCATCCGCCTGCAGAATATATACTCCGGATGTCAGAGCTGAAATATCAATACTGGTTCCATCATTAACTTGTTGACTAAGTACTCTTGAACCTGAAGAATCAAAAATCTGAATGTTGTAGGGCCTGCGGTCAGTAAAATAAATAAATATTTGATCTTTAGCAGGATTGGGACTAACCGAAAAGCTGTTTGCTACATATTTATTCACCTTAGTATTAGTACCTGATTCCTTTATTTTGAAGATATTAACCGAATTTGCTGCAATGGTATAAGTAAATGCAGTTGGATTTTCTCCAAGCGTTTTATAAACCGGAGAAACATTCTCAGGATCGGTCATTGAATTTTCGTCAGATATTGATCCGGAAGTCAGGGTAATCAGATCTCCGGTCACCCTGTCTCCATCCAGTCCTTTAAAATTCAGGGATGTTTTAACCTCAGATGCTGATGGATTGACAACTTTTAAATAAATCTGACCATTTGCTTCATCCAGTGATGCAGCTGTATACAACAATTTTGATTCTGGTACATCAAATGACTGAATGAGTTCATCATTCAAATAGCAATAAACAGTTGATGGTGTTACTTCTATTTTGATATTATACCAGACGTTTGTTTGTATGCTTCCCGGTACTTCTGTAACAATGGATTTTGAGCCTGCCACATTTCTTTCGACTGCATGTTTCGTGTTTCCCCAGCCACCCAGGTTCCACCAATAGAAATTGTCCTGATCCTGATACCCGAAAATAATCAGAAAACCTTCATTACCTCCTGTTTTTCGGGCTCGCAGTGAATAAACATATGTGGTATCAGAAATACTTTCTGTAATGGAACGACAATCGGTTTCTTCTGAAGTCTGTGAATAAATACCATTTGCTGCAGTCCAGTTACCTTTATATGAAGTCCAGGCAGAATCATTATTTAGAGAATCATTAATTAATACTGTCCCATCAGCATCCTCTACCCGGACATCATCATAATCGGCCTGTGTTGCCCATGTGCCAAGACCAATTGCGCCTTTAACGGCAGCCTTGCTGCTGTTCATTAGGTCCTCTACCAGTAAATTAACGGTACCAATATTGTTTGCAAAAATTTTCTGAACGTAATAGGAAGGTGTGCAATACGCACCGTGGGCATTGAAATTAATTAAATCCGGATTCCATGTCCTGTCATTCATATTCACAAACATTGGTGCATAAGAATTCATCTGAACAATATCTGAATTCTTCTCCATCCCACACATATAAACCGCTTCTCCAATGGCTGCTGTCAAATTACCTAAACCACACCCCGAGGTAACCGCATATTCTCCTACATATATTTTTGCACCATTTCTGCTGTAAGTATCATATTTATTGTATTGATCGATAAACCACTGAGAGTTCCTGTAATAATGTTCATCGACATAATCTGTTGGTGTGTTAAATGGCCAGTTGGGGTTATCAGTTCCCCAGGCTGCAACATCTCCCACAAATTTGACATATGGATATTTGGTTTTAATTGCATTATAAAACTGCTGATACCGGTCGCCATAATGATCTCCATAATAGTTTTCATTCCCAATTTCAATATATTTCAGGTTGAAGGGGTCCGGATGCCCGGCTGCTGCTCGCATTGCCCCATAAGTTGTCGTTGTATCACCATTGGCATATTCAATTGCATCAAGTGCATCCTGGATATAGCTATCAAGATCATTTACAGGTTGAAAATCATTATGAGCCAACCCAACATTTACTACAAACAAGGGGCTCGCTCCAACATCTTCGCATAGTTGAAGATATTCATAATATCCCAGCCCGTCGGTCGTCCGGTAACCCCAGAGATTATAGTGCCCAGGACGCTCTTCAATATTTCCAATGGATTTTTTCCACTGGTATCTGTTTGCCAGGTAATCGCCCTCAACGAAACAACCACCGGGGAATCTGAGAAATTTTGGTTGCATGTCAGCAATTAATTGTGCAAGATCGGGCCTTAGCCCGTTATCCCGGTTTTTATAAGTGGGTGGGAACATGGATACTACATCAAACCAAATGGTCCCTTTCGAAGTAGGTGTTAATTCAAACAATACATCTTTATAATCTGCATCAGGATTCAATTCACAGGTAAATTTTTTCCATTTCTGATTGATTCCTGTAAGGGTGGCTTTTGCAAATTGCTGGTAATAAATATTTTCAAGGGAAACAGTGACCTCTCCTTTAAATGTTGTATCACATTTGGCAAAGAAACTTATTTTATAGTGCTGCCCTTTCTTAATATCGATTCCCCAATATCCCCGGTTGATAATTCTTGGTCTGGCATTGATAGTTGGCATAGCAGTAATATGCACTTTCAAAGCCTTTTTCTGCGCCTGGTTCAGTAAACCTTCGGTTTCTATTGACATGGTGGATACAGCACCGCCGATGTTAGACAAGGCCCAGGGGGCAGGTGTATCTCCATCTTCAAAGGAGCGGTTTCTGATCAGTTCGGCGTAAAGTCCACCATCAGCAGCATGATTAATATCCTCGAAAAATACGCCGTAATGTGTCGGACTGATGGGAACCCCTTTTTTTTTAAATCAACCGTTAACTGTGTCTGGGCAGGTAATTTCAACCAGGCAAGTATGAATAGAAATAAGGTAAATAAAGTACGTTTAGATAATGTAGTCAGATCCATCATTTATTTTTTACTTGTTAGTGTATGTAAGAATATAGATTCCCGGAGGAACCGGAATATTATTTAATCCGGCATTTAATTCTATTGATTTTATTTTTATTCCTGACAGATTATAGAGATTGATTTGTGTTTTTTTTTTGCAGTTGAAGTGCAAACCATCAACTGTTGACATTTTTTGTATAAAAAACTCCTTTGCCGGATAATCTCTTACTCCCTTCACCTCCGTAGGAGTGGTCGGCCCCAGGTACACCACTTCGTTATTTTTTAACCGGGCTATTTCCTCTTCGGAGAGTGGAATAATTGTACCATGCCTGGGTGTAAAATCAAATGAGGCACCATTTACAACCGAAAAATTTTCCAGGTCTGTACTTTTTGTAAATTCATAGTAACCGCTAGTGTATACGTCATATATCATATACCAGGTATTTGAATTTATCAATCTGAAAACACATTCTCCCTCTACTGCATTGCTATTTGGCTGCAAATACCTGTTTCCTGATGTATAAGGACCTGTTAAATTTGCAGCGGTTGCCTTTTGGATTCCGTTGCCATTGCCTTCTGTTTTGTAAAAAAGATTATAAATTCCATCTTTGAGAACAATGGTTGCATCAATGGCGGCAAACCCATCGTGCTCAAAAAGTAGCCTGGGCGCTGCCTCAAAGCTGGTAAAACTGCTGTTGGCATAAGCATAGTAGATCTTATCATAGTCATTTCCCCCTTTATTTATGGAGAAGTAAATCATATATTTACCGTTTGCAGGATCATACATGGTTTCTGGTGCCCAGACCCTTGTAACGGTCCCATATTCTACAGGATAACTTTCAGGTAGATTAACTGTTGACGAGGTCCAGTGGATCAGGTCATTTGATTTCAACATAACAATACCTCTGTTTGAATTCCATCCATTTGCTGAAACCATATCGGTGGCTACCATGTAGAAATTACCATCTTCACCACGTAAAATATGCGGGTCTCTTACACCCCCGGTCCTGCTTATCTCCGCTGAATTGAGAACAGGATTGTTATTGTTTAAGGCTTTATAATTGAGTCCATCTTCACTAAGAGCAAAACGGATTGCTTCCTCATTGCCATTATTACCTGTGAAATAAGTGAATAGATATCCGCTAAATCCATCATCTTCTGCCAGGTAAATTTCAAAGGTTTTATGTTTTACCACACTACCTTTGCTTATAGTCGCTGTTAAGATAACTTTCAATTTGCCCTCTCCTTTTGGCAAGCGATCCAGAATGGTTCCATTTTCACTGAGATAGTCTGGCTGATCAGTAGACCAGGAAATTGTTGTTCCTTCGTTGCCGATAGGGGGAAGAACTAAATCTGATCTCAAATTATTCAGATTTCCTGTTAATTGTAGATCTTCATAATCTTTTGCAACGCTGATGCTATCAGATGAAAAGGGAATGACCCTGATATTAAAAGATTTGGAACCTGAGACAAAGTTACAGGTCAGGGTGGCGGTTAATGTAACAAAAGCGGTATCCGAATTGTATGAAGGTCTTTGCACAACACCACTGTTACTAATTACAGAAGGATTGGATGATTGCCAGGAGATGGTAATATTGTCTCCAGCTGTTTGCGGCAGACTAATATCTTCCGTAATATAATCTTTGTTTTCAATTTGCAAGCTGTCCAGTCGCGTATTTACATGATCCTTATAGATTAATGTATCCAGCAATCTTCTTTGAACCTGAAGGGTGACAATGGAATCTGCCGGAAGGGCTTCGTCATATATTCTGAAATCATAGTAAAGTGTTTTATCAAGATAGTCATCACCGGTGTAAGATGATTTTGCCAAATAATTACAGGAAGTTGCTCCTAAGTCTGAAGGGAATAAATCAAGATTATTATTCGTAGCTTTACTGATTCCATTTACGTAAATAGTGGCTATGTTTCCTTTTTGGGTTATGGTATAATGAACCCATTCCCCTTTTAAACTTTCAGAAGACAATCCAACCTCTTTCTCTTGTGACCAGTTAGTCGGACTTATGGCATATCTGGTATCTTTTGCAGAAAAAAACATACATCCGGACGGATGATTTACGATATCATCTGAATTGGAAAATGTCCAGATAAAATTTCCATTATTTGACAAATTAGCAGCCGGATCAATATAAATATAGGTTGAGATTGTGAAATCTTTTAAAGTACTCATAATTTCACCAAACTCAGATCCTAGATCAAGAAATCCTTTATTTGTGCCGGTTTGAAGAAAATTATAGGTGCCAATCGACTTAACTGTTGCACCTGACTTTAAAGTTGCACGGTAACCGTTGCCGGAATCATCTATAATAACCTCAGAAGTGCTGTCCTGCTTATGAAATAAATATTTTACTTTTAATGCAGGTTCAGCAGTACAGGTTGTAAGAGGCAGGAAAGTAATTGTTGTGAATAGAAAAGACAGAATAGTAAGTTTTATAGACATTGGAATATTTTTAAAAATATTTATTACTTCAATTATTTCTGTATCCTTAAAAAATAATGGTTTTTACATATTTACAAATGTAGTTTTACAGAAATAAAACTTACCACTCTAATTCGTCAATAAGCAATTAGAAAATCAGCAAGATTTATTTTAACTTGCTATTGAATACCCAAAATAGGGTAACGCTATAATGTAGTTGTGGTAAATATTAATGTGGATGCATTAACTTGGACCAAACTGGCCAGAATCCGAAATAATAAGCCATACATGTTTATAAATACCGGAAGGGTTGTTTTCTGTGTTGATGGCTTCTTCAGTGCTTTGTATACGGACAGTAATATTGTTACTCTTTTTATAATTCAGATAATGGGTAAGATTGCAAGAAACAGAGTTATTTATTCCGTTATTTACTCCTAATAATTTTCCGTTAAGAAACACTTCCGGATTTTTATCGATTCCTTCAAAGTATATCGAAATTTGTTTGTGTTTCCATTCAGAGGGGAGGTTAAATGTTTTTTGATACCAGCCAATTTCATCGTTGTCTCTTTTTTGAATAATTTGATTATCGATGCTCCAATCGTGTGGTAAATCAATTGTTTCCCAGTTGCTGAAATCAAAAGAACTGTCCGGGTCTTCAGTCCCGGCATAAAACTTCCAGTTAAAATCAAAAAGTTTTCTGCTTGATGAAACAGCGGGATTCCTGTGACATCCAACTATAAAATTAGGAATTAATAAAAATGCAATTATTATAGATATATTGCGTTTTAGCATGAATAGAATAATTTTATTTATTTATAATTTTGCTACTGTTTTATAGTCCTTGATTTTAAATGAATTCTTTTCTGTTTTACTGGAAATAAAATTTTCAAATTTTCGTAATTATTATGAATGGAATCTAAATTCAATTGACGTAACAAAGTTAAATTTCTTAAAAAGAATTATCCCTAACAATCTCGTCATTGAAGGATTAAAAAATAGGCAACTGTCCGAAATTTTCCTGAAGTTTTAAATCTATAATTTTTTATATACTTTAACAACTTCAGGATTGAAATAAAAAATATTTTATGAGAATAGGTAAATATTGTTTTTCGCTGTTTTATTTTTTATTGACCTTATATACTAGTGTTTCGGCATATACAATTAAAAAAATTGGAATTGAAGATGGATTATCAAATGACAATGTTATTAGTATTTCACAGGACCGGGAAGGATTTATTTGGATAGCAACAAAAGATGGTTTAAATCGGTTTGACGCTAATTCTTTCAAAATTTTCAAATATTCGGAGACAAATCAAAATTCCATTTGCAGCAATGTTCTAAACTGTGTTTATGCAGATCCCAATGATGATGTCGTTTGGATTGCCACAGAGAAAAACGGTGTCGATGCATACAATTATAAAACGCAGACTTTTATCCATTTTGAACATGATTATAGCGGGCAGCCCGGGAATAGTCTTGCAGCTAATGGTATAACTCATATTACCGGAGATGGTAAAGGTAATCTTTGGCTGGCTACCTATATGGCCGGAATCGACTATTATGATAAAAAGACCGGACAGTTTACACACTATAATCAATCCAACGTTCAGGGATTAGTGTCAAACTATAACTGGTATGTATTGCCAGATTCGGATGACAAAATTTATGTGGGTCATGTTACCGCTGGTTTAAGTATTATTAATACAAGAACAAAAACAGCCATAAATTTCAGGCATGATCCGAATGACCCAAACTCACTTCCGGATAATACGGTTACCTGCATTTTTAAAGATTCTCAACAGCATTTGTGGATCGGCACCCGAAACGGACTTGCGTTATTTGATCCGGAGACTTCACGCATGATCAATTTTAAGCATGATCCAAATAACCCGAATTCCCTTTCCTATAATTTCATTGAAAGTATAATTGAAACAAAAGATTTTAAATTATGGATTGGAACGGAAGGAGGTGGTGTTAACATTATCGACATGAACGATTTATCCGGAGAAATTAAACCTGAAAATGTACAGTTCAATCATATACATGAAGGAGTTACTGCCAACGGTTTATCAAGTGCATCAGCACAATGCATTTTACAGGATTCTTTTGGGAATATCTGGATAGGAGGATATGGAACCGGTGTCAACTTTATTCCTGAAAAAGAACCTTTTTTTAAGAAAATCAATTATTTGCCTTTAATCGGGAATACAAATAGTCTTGCAGGCAAATCAGTACCCGGTATTTGTCTTGATAACCAAAATAATATCTGGGTCGCCAATGGTGCAGGAGGGATCTGTATATACAAGCAGCAGGAAAAAATTAAACAGTTCAACCATATAAATAATGAAAAGCAACCACTAAAAGTCCTGTGTGTATACAAAGATCGTGGTGATAATATCTGGATCGGGACCGAGGAAGGAAAAATATACCAGTATGATTCTTATTCTGACAAGTATCATCGTTTGACCTGTTTTGAAAATATTGAGAATATACCGATATATAACTTTTTTGAAGATTCAAGACAAAATCTTTGGATGAGTACGGATATTGGATTATACGTTTATAATCTCAAAACTAAGAAGTCAACTATTTATACTGCCAATAATTCAGATTTGATGGATAATAATGTGAGGGTAGTAGAAGAAGATGGTAATGGTAATATATGGGTGGGTGCTCTTGGTGGAGGACTCTGTGTATATGACAGAAATTTCAATTTGTTATATGACTTTGGTAGAAGTTTTAACTTTTATTCCATAACTGACATTTATAAGGATTCAAAAAACAGAATGTGGGTTGGTAGTCAGAACGACCTCTTCTTATTTAAAAATTATACAAGTGATGGTATTATAAGAATCGGTAAGAATGAAGGATTAGCAGAAACATCCGTGCGATCTGTTATTGAAGGAAAATCTGCAGATGAAATCTGGTTGAGTACGATAAATGGAATTAGTTATATCGACCTTAATACCATGCATATAAGTAATTTTAATGTGAATGATAATATTGCTCTGGGTGATTATCTGAGTAGTTCAGTCGCAAAAACCAAGAAGGGCAGAATCTATTTTGGTTCACAGAATGGGATTACCTGGTTTGATCAGGTTCCCGAACTGCCGGACAACTCTATGCCTAAACCTGTTTTTACCGGATTATCTGTGACAAATACAAAAAAAAATAATCTCAATGAATTCACTGATATTACTTTTTCTGATGCAAATGAGTTTAAATACAATCGAAATTCTTTTCAAATAAATTTCAACGTTCTGGATTATTCATTATCTCATAAAGTCGAATTTGTTTTTCAAATGAAAGGCCTTGCTGATGGATGGTATTTGATAAATAAGGATAAACAAGTTACTTTCCGGAATCTCAAACCGGGAAATTATACTTTTAATCTTAAATCCAGGCTACATAACTCCGAATGGTCCAATCAGGTGACCTCAATGCATATTAAAATTGACCCACCCTGGTGGTTGTCTGTTTGGGCAAAAATTGCAGAGGCACTTTTAATTTTACTCATCGGTTATACAATCATGCGGATTTATAAATATAAACTGAAAATTGAAAATTCGTTGGAACTGGCGAGGAGGAGTAATGAACAGGAGCATGAATTAAATGAAGAGAAGATAAAATTTTTTACAAATATAACACATGAACTGAGAACCCCTATGACATTGATACTTGGCCCACTGGAGGATTTAATTACTGATTCTTCCATTCAACCTGATCAAGCCAGAAAAATCGCTTCAATTCACCGGGTAGCCAATCGTTTATTATATTTGATCAATCAAATCCTTGAATTCAGAAAATCAACCAATAAAAACAGAAAGCTTCGTGTATTAAAGGATGATTTTGTGAAATATATTTATGACACAGGGATAAAATATTCAGAATTAAATCAAAATAAAAATGTTGATTTAAAAATTTCTGTTCCGGATGCAAAAATTGAAATGTTTTTTGATCCTGAGGTAGTTACAATTATTTTGGATAACCTTCTTTCTAATGCAATGAAATATACCCGTGATGGGGTTGTCAAGCTTAAGTTAAGAAATTATATGGAAGATAATATCGACTACACAGAAGTAATTGTTTCTGACACTGGTTATGGAATTTCGGAAGAGGACCTCCCTCATATATTCGACCGGTATTACCAGGCAAAAAATACTTCATATCCTGTATCGGGCACTGGTATAGGACTTGCTCTGGTTAAAAATATGGTGGAATTACATAATGCTGAAATAAGTGTTGAAAGTAAAATTAACAAAGGAACGACGTTTCGGGTTAAATTTTTAACAAACAACAGTTATCCTGAAGAAATACATATTCATCCCGGCGAGGTTGAAAATAATGATGAAAAAACAGAGAAAGCTGAGAAAAATGTTGTTTTAGTTGTGGATGATAATCAGGAAATTATTGACTATGTAAGGGATTGCTTATTTGATACTTACCAGGTAATTACCGCCGAGAATGGCCAGGTAGGCTTCGAAAAGGCCTGTGAGAAAGTTCCGGATCTTGTAATCAGCGATATTATGATGCCAGTTATGGATGGCGTAAAAATGTGTAAATTGATGAAAGAAGATGTTCGGACAAGCCATATTCCGGTTATCCTGTTGACAGCTAAAAATACTTTACAGGATAAAAGTGAGGGCTACGATGCAGGTGCTGATTCTTATCTGACTAAACCTTTTAGTGGTAACCTGTTGAAGAGCCGTATCAGAAATATACTGGAAGCCAGAAAAAAATTATCAGTTTCCTATTCCTCAAAATTCAAGGATAAACAGGAATTATTTAATGAGTCAATAAGTCAGCTAGATAAAAGTTTTCTCGAAAAATTAGATGAAGTGATTGAAAAGAATATTGAGGATGAATCTCTGAATATTTCTCATATAGCTTTTGAATTAAACATGAGTCACTCAACTTTATATCGTAAGATTAAAGCATTAACAAATTTAACTGCTAATGAGTATATCCGGAAAGTTCGCATAAAGGTTGCCGAACAGCTTTTAATTACCAACCAATTTTCAATTACTGAAATTATGTATAAAATAGGGATTAACAGCAGTAGCTATTTTAGAAAATGCTTTAAAGATGAATTTGGGATGAATCCCAGTGAATATCTGCAAAAATTAAAAGGAGAATGATGATATTTTCTAAGTTCTTTTTAAGGTGTTTATTATACTTACAGTGACAAGATTTTAAGCTGAATTATAGGTTGTTATACATATTATTTAGATAATTTAATTGGAAAGATTTCTATTGTCGAGCAATTGCCTGATCATCTCACTACGCTGTTCCCGTTCAATTGAATAGGCTTTTTCTTCCCGGTTAATGTAGTTATACAAAATCAGTACTTTCCGGTAACGGGAATTTGCATCTTCCTGCTTTGCCAGCTGGTTATACAGTTCTGCTTCTTCAAAGAGCAGCTCTGCGACAAGACTGACCTGTGTGAGCGTGAATTGTAAATCATCGGTCAGATAGCTGACAAGCTTGTCAGAACTGATCCTGTTTAAATCTCCTGAATTTATATGCAACATACTGCTGAATGTTTCATTCAGTAATTCCAGACCACCCATAAAATCTCCCTTTTCCTTAAACCCCATCAGTTTTGCAAGCACCTGACCAAGTTCTTCAAAATATCTCAATAAATAGTCTTTTCTGATCATTGGTATGTTGTTTCTTAATCAGCCTTTAAATGTATGGCTTGTTTCTGACAAAAGCCGGGTCAGTCTTATTAATTTTCAGCTTTCTTTACTGTTGTTTGAAATGTACATCTGCAGCTTCCCGCATACGTTTTGCCGCTTCTTCAGGCATCACCGGATTGATAATATTCCCGGCGCCTGACTCAAATCCTGCCAGGTATTTCAGTTTATCGGGTGATCGCAAAGGCGGATAGAATTCGATATGAAAATGAAAAGCGTCATTGGCCGGATTATTATCTGTGGGCGCATTCTGCAGCATGGTGATGTTCGGGAATGACATATTATACAGGTTGTCAAATTTCACAATCACCTGATGGTGAATGGCGGCCAGCGAGACAAGCTCATCCTCACTGAGTTTGCTGATACTCGAAACATGTCTTTTGGGAACAATGTAGGTCTCATAAACAAATCGTGCGAAGAAAGGGATAAAGGCTATAAAGTGCTTGTTTTCGCAAATGATTCTTTTCTTATGTTTCTTTTCATTTTCAATGACATCCAGCAACAGATGGTTGCCGGTCCTGAGTTTGTATTCATTAAAGGATTCCAGTTGCCGCTGAATAATTTTTGGTACAAACCCGGTTGCATAAATCTGTCCGTGCGGATGTGGATTGGAAACCCCGATAGCTTTTCCTTTGTTTTCAAATATCAATACGTTACTAACCTGTCGCTTTGATTTTAGGTCAGTATATTCCTGTTTCCAGAGCTTTACCACATCATGGATTTCCTTGCGGCTGAGTTCTGCCATAGTGAGATCATGCCGGGGAGTAAAACAAATCACCCGGCAGGTACCGTGCACCGGTTCCACGATTTCCAACGGATCATGCCGGTGAACATCCGGTGCATCAAAAGAAAACGATGCAAAGTCATTTGTAAATGCATAGGGACCTGAATAATCCGGATTGGTAATGCCGGAAGCCCTTGTCACCCGGGGACAAAGATAACATTCCGGATCATGGTCTGGTTTATTTTCTTCACTGTTTTTTAATGTATCTCCCGACCAGGGCCGGTCACTCGTGGTGGCAGCCAGAATAACCCATTCCTGTAACAACGGATGCCATCTTCTTTCCCAGTTATTCATACTAATATTTTCTCAGCTTAATCTTTAAATATACAGCAGTTAATTTTGCCTGCCGTTTTTGTTTGTTTGTATTGTTTCAATCTACTTTCTTCAGGTACCAGCCTGGTCAACAACCTTACAAATGGTAAGTCGCTAAACCAGAAAGAAATTGTCAGACCTTTGAATATTACTCTGTTATTTCTTTGGTTCCGTCTCCGATATCCGCCACATAAAATTCTGGTTTAATACCTGTCTTTTTCTCGTATCCCCGGGCGACTGTTTCCTTAAAAGTATCAATAGCATCTTCTCTGATCAGTGTTACTGTACAACCACCAAATCCGGCGCCAGTCATGCGGGAACCAAGTACTCCCTTAACCTTTCTGGCTTCATCAACCAGGGCATCCAGTTCATCACCGGTAACCTCATAATCAAAACGCAATGATTCGTGTGAGGCGTTCATCAGTTCTCCAAACATTTCCAGATTGTTGTTTTTTAATTCTTTTATTGCATCCAGTACACGCTGATTTTCAGATATTACATGTTTGGCTCTTTTTTTGATGATTTTGTCGGTAATGACATCCTGAATATCAATGAATTCCGGATAGGAAAGTTCGCTGAGATTCCGGATAGGGTGTTTCTTACTCAGTATTGCAACAGCTTTATCACATTCTGCTCTTCTTTCATTGTATTTTGAATCAGCCAGACCACGCCTGATATTTGTGTTTGAAATGATCAGTTTAAGTCCATTCAGTTTGAAGGGAACAAGCTCATAATCAAGTGTGTCGCAATTCAGAAAGATAGCATGATCTTTTTCTCCCATCCCTACTGCAAACTGGTCCATAATGCCGCAATTTACTCCTACAAATTCATTTTCAGCTTTTTGTGATAATTTTACAAGATCCTGCATCCCGATGCCCAGTTCAAAAATATTGTTGAAAGTAATAGCCGTTACCAGTTCAATGGAAGCTGAAGAGGACAATCCTGCTCCGTTAGGAATATTTCCTGAATATAGCAGATCCAGTCCTGCCGGTTTTAATCCTTTTTTTATGAGCTGATTAACAACACCAAGAGGATAGTTAATCCATTCATCATCATGTTTTTCGCTTATTTGGGCTAAGCTAACTTCAGCATTATATTCAAAATTTGTGGTGGCAAATCGAATCGAATTTTTCCCATTAGGACGTGCAATTAGGTAAGTTCCGTAACTCAAAGCACAGGGAAAAACATACCCCCCGTTATAATCTGTATGTTCTCCGATCAGATTAACCCGGCCCGGAGAAAAAAACATTCTCTCTTTTTCTGTTTGCTTACCATATCGGCTGTTAAACTCGTTTTTCAGTTCTTCCATTTTCATGTTTTTAACAGTATATTTTACATTTATCAGAGCATAAAAATATAGAAAATTATCGGCAGCACAAAGAACTGAGATTGCTTGCATAATTTTGTTCAGTTAAAAACTTGCATCAGAAGCACATAAATTTCAGTCATAAAATGAAACTACAAAGATGTAAAGCCATTGTTGAGAATTTAAGTCAATAAACCCTGAAAATGTTTATTTATTAAATAGTCTTTCATGTTCGTTGATTTATTTTTTGCTTCTACTGATAATTATTTTATTTTTAGCCCTCCTGAATAACGCAAACTAATTTGTAAATTATGAAATGCACAAGAGTACTGATACTTTTGACGGGTATTTTGTTTATTCCCTGGCTGGCCGGTGCACAGCAAAAACAACACCTGGATCATACTGATTTTGATAACTGGAAAGATCTGAAAGGCAGCACGATCTCTGATGACGGAGAGCATGTTTGTTTTGAAATAAATCCGCAACGCGGAGATGGTTGGCTGTATATATACAATACCGGAACCGGAAAAAAAGATTCCATAGCAAGAGGTTATAATGCACATATTTCTCCGGACAACAGTTATGCAGTATGTAATATCAAAGCTCCTTTTGATTTGCTCCGAAAGGCTAAGATAGAGAAAAGGAAAAAAGAAGATATGCCTGAAGATTCCCTGGGCATTTATTTGTTTGCATCAGGGAAACAGATTAAAACAGCATCACTTCAATCCTTTAAACTGCCGGACAAATCATCAGCCTGGTTTGTTTATGCATTCAAACCATCAGCTGATACGGTAAAGGCAACTGATAAAAAGAAAAAACATAAGAAAACGAATCAGAAATTATATAGCCTGAAGATCATGAATCCTGTTTTCGGAGCTTCCTTCAGCTTCGACAGTATCAGTGACTATACCATTTCTAAAAATGGCAGCCTGGTGAGTATGATTCGTCAAACGGCTGATTCAGCTGCTTCCCGGGCGCAGGTCATGGTATTTAATACTGATAATCAAAAAGAAAAAACAATTTTTGTTCAAACAGGCAAAGCAGATAATATTGTTACTGATGAGGAAGGAAAACAAGCTGCCTTTCTTTTCTCTGCTGATACAATAAAGGAAAAAGTCTACAATTTATATTACTGGAAAAATAAAAGTGCTGATGCTGTGCTGTTAATTGATACTGTCAGCTCTGGCATGCCTGAAGGATGGAGTGTCAGTATTCACAGGCCCCTGAAATTTTCGAAAAAGGGAGACAGAATTTTCCTGGGAACAGCCCCCAAACCAGTCCATGAAAAGAAAGATACAATACCTGAAGATGAAAAGGCCATACTGGATATTTGGCACTGGCAGGATGGAAAGCTAATGCCACAACAACTGGTTGAACTGAAAAAGGAGAAGGAAAAGACATACCTGGCTGTTTATCATTTAAGGGATAATTACCTTGTTCAGCTTGCTGACAAACAGATGCCGGATGCAGAAATAACGCCCTATGGTAATGGAAATTATGCCATTGCCTTTAATTCTGCACCGTATGAAAAGCTGATGTCCTGGGAAGGTTTCCTTTACCGGGATGTGTACCTGGTAAACATGACAAACGGGGAGAAAAAATTGTTGCTTCATAAAAAAGCACAGCGAGTCGATCTTTCTCCCGATGACAAGTATGTTTACTGGTACGAGATGGCTGACAGCAGCTGGTATGCACATGATATTGCTGAGGATGTATTGATGAAGCTATCTGCTGATATTCCCCATCCGGTATATGATGAAACTAACGATATTCCCCTGGCGCCAAGACCATACGGAATAGCGGGCTGGTCAGATAAAGATAAATATGTTGCCATTTATGACCAATATGATATTTGGAAAGTTGATCCGCAGGGCAAAGAACCAACCATTTGTCTGACAGTGGAGCAGGGAAGAAAAATAACATATTGTTTATAGGTATATTGATACTGACAGTGAGAATCCATTTATCCCCTTGAAAGATGAAATGCTGTTGTATGCATTTAATAAGGTTAATAAAAAGAGCGGCTATTTTAAATTACCGGCATTGGTCAAAGGTATACCTGAAATATTGCTTTTTGAAGATTATAGCTTTAATACACCAGAAAAAGCAAAGCATGCCGACAAATATGTATTCAGAAAAGAATCTTTTAAGGCTTACCCGGATTTGTATATCGCTGATGCAGAATTTAATTCACCATCAAGGATATCTGCTGCCAACCCACAACAGACCGACTTTTACTGGGGGAGTGTAGAGCTGACAAACTGGACAAGCCTTAACGGCGACAGCCTTTCCGGGTTATTGTACAAACCTGAAAACTTCGATCCTTCAAAGAAATACCCGATGCTGGTTTACTTTTACGAAAAACACAGCGATGAACTACATCGGCATTTTGAACCGAAACCGGGGCGGTCAGTGATTTTTCCCACATTATATACCAGTAATGATTATTTAGTTTTCATGCCGGATATAAAATATCGTACGGGATATCCTGGCCAAAGCTGTTACGATGCAGTGATGAGTGGTGTTATGTCGCTGATGGATAGAGGATTTGTTGATGACAAACACATTGGTGTACAGGGACAAAGCTGGGGTGGTTACCAGGTGGCTTATCTGGTCACTCAAACCAATCTTTTTGCTGCAGCAATGGCCGGCGCTCCTGTGTCCAACATGACAAGTGCCTACGGAGGTATACGCTGGCGATCAGGGTTGAGCCGCATGTTCCAGTACGAACATACACAAAGCAGAATTGGCGGAACATTGTGGGAGAAACCTATTCAGTACATCGAAAATTCGCCGTTGTTTTTTGTTGAAAAAATCAATACTCCCTTATTAATCCGGCATGATGATAAAGACGGAGCTGTTCCCTGGTACCAGGGCATAGAATTGTTTGTGGCTTTGCGGAGGCTCAATAAACCTGCCTGGCTGCTTAATTATAACGATGAGCCCCATAATCTCGTACGCAGGGCCAATATGATGGATCTTACCATCAGGATGAAGCAGTTTTTTGATCATTATCTGAAGGAAGCTCCGGCACCTGTCTGGATGGAAGAGGGAATACCCGCCACAGAAAAGGGCAGGACTCTCGGGTATGAAATACAATAGTCTTACATTTTACAATTAATAATAATAGTTATCTTTGCCAAAATTTTAAGTCAGAGATAACTTTTTTATCAGATGAAGAATATTTTAAATAAAAACCGGTATTTTTTAATTCCCCTATTGATTTTTTTACTGGTTTCAGGATCGCTTTTGGTTATATTTTCGAAAGCCGAAATATTCTTTTTTATCAACAGAAATAATTCACCAACAGGTGATTTTGTTTTCAGATATGCTACCTGGCTGGGCGATGGTGTAATCATTACACTGGTCAGTATTGCACTCCTGTTTTTCAGATACCGATGGGCTATTCTTTCCATGGAAGTCTATTTGTTTTCAGGCCTGATCGTGCAGGTAATGAAACGGTTTATCTTTACCAGTGCATTGCGGCCCTATAAAGTATTTGGCGATACACCGGGTCTTCATCTGGTCGAAGGCGTTAAAATGTATGCCAATCACAGTTTTCCATCTGGCCATACTGCTTCGGCATTTGGTATGTTTTTCATCCTTTCCTGGCTGGTTCCCCAAAGATATCTCAAAGTAATGTTTTTTCTGCTGGCATTTTTGGTTGCATATTCCCGTATGTACCTTTCTGAACATTTTTTGATTGATGTGACGGTAGGTTCTGTTATCGGCGTCGTATGTGCCATATTATTCATCTGGTGGATGCAATTGGCAAAAGCTTCATGGCTGGACAGGTCACTGATGGATTTGTTTAAAAAATCGGACTCATGATATTATTCAGGAATAAATCGTTTACCTACCAGCTGTTGATCGCCGTTATTGCAGGACTTTTATTCATTCCGTTTCTCGGAGGTGTTCATTTATTCGATTGGGATGAGATTAATTTTGCCGAGTCAGCCCGTGAGATGCTAGCCACTAATGATTATCTGACTGTTCGGGTGAACTATTTGCCTTTTTGGGAAAAACCGCCGCTGTTTATCTGGATGCAGGTGCTGTCAATGAAAATATTTGGTGTGAATGAATTTGCAGCAAGATTTCCAGATGCAATATGCGGGATAGTAACTCTTCTGGTGCTTTTCAATATTGGCAAAAAATTGTATGATGAAAGGATGGGTTTAATCTGGGTGATGGTTTATGCCGGATCAATACTACCCTTTGTATATTTTAAATCAGGGATTATTGATCCATGGTTTAATCTCTTCATATACCTTGGTATTTGGTTCTTTATCCTTTACCAGGATACGTTTTCGAACTTCCCGCGAAAATGGTCAGTGGTGCTGTCAGCCTTATTTATCGGACTTGGTATTCTTACCAAAGGACCGGTATCGCTGCTAATCTTTCTACTTACTGCCGGAGTATTCTGGTTTGTAAATCATTTCAGATTTCGTTTCAGTATCCCGGAACTTCTGCTCTTTATGTTTGTGCTGATGTTGACGGGTGGCTTCTGGTTTATTCTGCAAATATTTAATGGCAATTTCCATATAATCGTAGATTTTATTGAATATCAGATACGTCTTTTCAATACGCAGGATGCCGGACACGGAGGCTTCTTATTTTACCATTTTGTGGTTCTCTTTTTTGGTGTTTTTCCTGCTTCCATATTTGCGCTGGCAGGATTCCGCAAAGATCCATCAGAGAATCCTTCCCAGAAAATGTTTTATCGATGGATGGTCATCCTTTTTTGGGTGGTTCTGCTATTGTTTACCATTGTAAGAACCAAGATTGTCCATTATTCATCAATGTGTTATTTTCCACTCACTTTTTTGGCAGCCCGTGTGATTTATCAGATTATTACAAAACGCCGCAGGTATCCAAAATGGATCACTCCGATAATTATTGTAATTGGGGCCATATATGCTATTCTTGTGGGAGGTCTCCAGTTTGTGGATACCTTCAAACAGCGCATTATTGACAGTGGATGGATCCATGATCAGTTTGCCGTGGGCAATCTGCAGCATAATGCTGACTGGACCGGAGCGGAATTTGTTATTGGGTTGCTGTTATTGGCCGGACTTATTATTTTTCTTATCTTATTGAAAAAGAAGAGGACAGGAAAGGCAATAATAACTGTTTTTGCAACAGTTATACTGTTTACCTTTTTAACTGTGGTAACTGTTGCTCCGCGGATTGAAGGATATTCGCAACGTGCTGCTATTGAATTTTATCGGTCACTACAGAACAAAGATTTTTATATCGGTACACTTGGATTTAAAAGTTATGCCCAGTATTTTTATACCCGTAAACCAGAGCCCGTCAATGATAACTCATATCAAACTGAATGGCTGATGAACGGGGATATTGATAAGAATGCTTATTTTGTCACCAAGGTGAATAAGAAGGAGAGGTTTCTTAAACAATATCCACAATTGGAAGAATTATATGAGAAGAATGGTTTCGTATTTCTTGTACGACGGCCTGAGAAATAAAAAGAGTAACATAAAATGATTGGAACAAAAACAGTTACAGTAGTATTACCGGCATATAATGCCGAAAAAACCCTTGAAACAACTTACAATGAGATCCCTTTTGATATAGTGGATAATGTAATTCTGGTGGATGACCTTAGCAGTGATAAGACGGTGGAGGTTGGTAGAAAACTGGGTATCCGTCATATCGTTAAGCATGGAATCAATAAAGGCTATGGAGGTAATCAGAAATCATGCTATAACAAAGCACTTGAACTGAATTCTGATATTGTGGTCATGCTTCATCCCGATTACCAGTATACGCCCAGGCTGATCCATTCTATGTGTTATCTTATTGCAGATGGTGTTTATGATGTTGTTTTTGGTTCCAGGATTTTGGGAAAGGGTGCATTAAAAGGTGGGATGCCGGTTTACAAATATATTGCAAACCGGATATTAACCTTGTTACAAAATATTTTGATGAATCAAAAACTATCAGAATATCACACAGGTTACCGGGCTTTTTCCAAAAAAGTTCTTCAACAGATCAATTATAATCTGAATTCAGACGATTTTGTTTTTGATAATCAAATGATAGCACAGATTTTTTATGCTGATTTTGAAATTGCTGAAATAACCTGCCCCACACGTTATTTTGATGATGCTTCTTCTATCAATATCCGGCGTAGCATTAAATATGGCTTTGGAGTGCTTGGCGTTTCAATTATGTATTTTTTACAAAAGATCAAACTGGGAAAATTTAAAATATTTGCTACAAAATAATACTCTGGTTTTCAGTTGAGCACATAATTCGGTATGCCAAAAACTTTTTATACATTTACAACCTAACCTGAAAAACCTGTAAACTGTGATCATACATACAAAATCATACCCCAGGGCAGCTCTCATCGGTAATCCTTCAGACGGATATTTTGGTAAAACAATAGCCTTTGTTTTTAGTAATTTTTCTGCTGATGTGGTGCTCTATCAGACACCCGAACTGGAAATTTATCCTGCAGAACTGGATACCACAGTCTTTACAAGTATCACTTCATTAGTTGAGGATGTAAGGTTAAACGGTTATTATGGTGGTTTCAGGCTGCTAAAGGCTGCAATCAAACGATTTTATGAATATTGTGTTAAAAATAATATTGAGCTGGATAACCGTAATTTCACCATACGTTATAATTCTGATATTCCTATCAGGCTTGGACTGGCAGGGTCCAGTGCTATCATCACTGCATGCATGAAAGCACTGATGATCTTTTATGGAATCGAAATACCGCCACCCATCCTTGCTAATATTGTTCTTTCTGTGGAAACAGAGGAACTGAATATATCTGCAGGTTTGCAGGACCGTGTGGCACAGGCTTATGAATACCCTGTTTTTATGGATTTCGACAGAAAAATTATGGAAAAACAGGGCTATGGTAACTACAGCCTTATTGACAGCAACCTTTTCCCGGGTTTGTTCATTGCTTACCGAACTGATTTATCAGAGGGTTCGGAAGTTGTTCATAATAATTTACGGGAACGCTATAATTATAATGAACCAGAGGTTATAGAAGCGATAAACGAATGGGCCGGATTATCTGAAGCGATGAAAGAAGCACTTGAAAATGGTAAGTATGATTTATTCCCGGCACTTATCAATCGTAATTTCGATATCCGAAAGTCAGTGATGAAGATCAGTGACAGGAATATTGAGATGGTTGAACTGGCCCGGGCGGTTGGAGCCAGTGCTAAATTTACCGGTTCGGGTGGTGCGATTATCGGAACCTATCACGGCGAAGCAATGTATGAGGCGTTGCTGGATGTAATGAGCAAGCATAAAATAGAAGTTATCAAACCAGAAATAGTCACCAATAAGAAACCGCTTACAGCATGATTAAAAAAGCCGTTATTCCGGCAGCAGGCTTTGGAACAAGATTTTTGCCTGCCACTAAATCCCAGCCCAAAGAGATGCTTCCTATTGTAGATACACCAACTATTCAACATGTTGTTGAAGAGGCTGTTGAATCTGGTATTACCGATATTCTGATGATTATCGGAAGAGGAAAACGGGCCATCGAAGAGCATTTCGACCGTAATTTTGAACTCGAGGAACAACTCAGTGTAAAAGGCAAGGAAGCTGAACTCGCTTCAATAAAATCAATTACAAACCTGGCCAATATTCATTTTGTCTGGCAGAAAGAACTGAACGGACTGGGTGATGCTATCAAGTATGCGCAAAATCATGTAAATAATGAGCCGTTTGTGGTATTATTGGGTGATACACTCATTGAATCAGATGAAAAAAGACCGGTTACGCGGCAATTAATGGATATTTACGAACGGTATAACCATCCCGTGGTGGCGCTTGAAACAGTTGCCCATGAACTGGTGAGCCGATACGGTGTAATTGATGGACGGGAAATATCCAAAAATCTTTATCTTATCAGTGATTTTGTCGAAAAACCACCGGTTGAATCTGCTCCATCAAATTTGGTTATCGCCAGCCGGTATGTTTTTACTCCTGAGATTTTTGATTACCTGGCAAAGGTGAAACCGGGAGTTAATAATGAAATACAACTTACCGATGCCATGAAACTCATGGTTCAGAATAAAGCTATGTACGGCCTGAAGTTCAACGGACGTCGCCATGACATCGGGAGTAAGATTGATTTTCTTAAGACCAATGTGCTGTATGGGCTCCGGCGAGAAGATCTGGGCGAGGAATTTAAAAACTGGTTAAAAGAGCTTGCAAAAGAACTATAACAAATATTTCTTTTCTTCGCCTACTTACCATTTTTAACAAATTCTGTCATCCATCTGTTAATAGAACATAATGCCATTTACAGAAATCTTTGTGCATTGGTTCAACTTACCAAAACCAGATCGATAACATGAGAAAAATACTCGTTTTCTTTATTTTCACTGCCATAACAGCAGGATCATTCAATTTGAGAATGTCGGCCCAGGAAACCTATAAACAGCTACCTCCAATGGTTACTGACAGACCTGATCAGACGGAGTCACCTTATACTGTGCCCAAAGGATTCTTGCAAATTGAAGGTGGTTTTTTATACGAGTATGATAATTTACCTGAAGGATATACTCAGTTATTTAACTTCAGCAATACAGTTCTTAGGTTTGGTATAAGTGACAATGCGGAGATCAGAGCCGGGGTTAATTATCTCAAATTCATTCCTGTGTCTCAGCAGGATGAAGTTGGACTCGGACCATTACAAATAGGTAGTAAATTTAAAATTGGAGAGGAAAAAGGGTTTATTCCAAAAATTTCCATGCTGGTTACCCTGGGCTTGCCCTTTACAGGAGATAACATTTTCAAGCCGGATTATTTTGCTCCTTCTTTTTTATTTGCTTTTCAGCACACGCTCTCGCCAAAAGTATCGTTGGGCTATAACCTGGGGGCTTCATGGGACGGAGTACATGCCTGGGCAACCGGGATCTATTCCCTATCCTGTGGCTATAGTGTCAGCAATGAAGTAAATGTTTATGGCGAATTTTATGGTTTAGTGCCTGAAAAAGGAAGTGCCTGGCATCAGTTTGATGCAGGCCTGAGCTGGTTGATCATGAGAAATCTTCAGGTGGATGTTTCAGCCGGAACAGCCCTTAATTCGGCTGCTCCGGATTATTTCATTGCGGCTGGTTTAGCAGTCCGGCTTCCACGGTAAAATCAGTAAGACAGTTCCATGTAATCTGATCGATTGCGTGTGTATATCCTGCTTCCGTCAGCTGACCAAATAACTGCATGAGGCCGCTCCAACTGATCATCATATGTATGTAATACTTTTTTATTGCCATTTTTCAGGTTAAGTACCACCAGCTTACTGCCATGATCAATATAGGCAACTCTTGTGCCATCAGGATTAAAGGAGCCAGTGGTAATAGCATGGAATACCGGGTTTTCTTTCGCTATCATTGAATTTGAAACAAGATCATAGACATATAAACTGTCATCAGTCGCAAGCATTAATTTTTTACCTTGTGGTCCGGGTGTTAGCTGACGGGGTATGTTTGCTCTCATTCAGCTGGTAAGTAATTCGGGCTTCTCGTTTTCTCTCAGGGGAAGTCAATTGAATATAGCTTACCTTCAGTGTATAACAATATAATGTAGGCCTTTTAGTCTTGCTGCTGACAGTAACTGCCAGTTTAACAGGAAGAAAGGATTTTATTTTTTGCTTATTCAATTTCATACTGCCGTCTTGACGGTTTTATTTCATTGTTGTTGAATTCTGCCACTTAAGATTGCCGTCGACTGTGTAAGCTATCTGAGTATTACTGGTCCATATTGCATCCCCTACCGTACCGGTAGTAATCGGATTACCGGCAAGTACTGTTCCATTCTGCAATTTCACAGCTAATAGCATGTTATCCGGATTTGCTGCATCCAGATTCTGATATACCAACAGAGCCATAGTGTTATCCGGACTGATGTCTATACCTGAAGGATAAGGAGGGTGATCCGATCGAACGGTAAATGATGAAGGACTGTTTTTTCCTGAAAAATCTGATACAAACAAAGTTTCTCCATCAATAGATGCTATTTTTTCTTTATTTATATCAAATAGTCCACTTTTCATGGTTTCCCATAAATTAGCGGGCAGAGAATTTTTCACTGCCTTAACCGGCGTGCCGGTATAAACAGGCGAAGGAGGAGGGGACGGAGCCTTAAAGCTGGGTATTTTAGACGACATTGAGACCAGCGTTTTCGAATAATCAAAATAGTTAATAACAGGTCCGGAAAAAATGCCATGCTTAAAGTCTATATTGAGTCCATCCGGATATACAGCATATTGCCAGTCAGGATTTTTCAGATCTGAAACATCATAATTTTCAATGAATTTTTTCAATGCATTATCATCATTGACAATCTTACCGATTTTTGCCAGCACATCTCCGAGAGAAATATGTATGCTCGCTGTATACCGGTCTTCACTGTTAAAATATTGTGATTTTTTTATTTGAAAAGGAAAATGATAGGTTGCGTCAAGGTAGGAATTCGCGGCGATACCCGATAACATGGCAAAACTTCCCTTATATTGTGATTGAATGGCTTTTGCTTTCTGCTCGGTGGTCATGCCCGAATTTTCCTCGCTACTCTTTTTTTTCTTCCTGGAATTCAGACTATACGACACCCCATTCTGGCCAAAAGATACAGGGTTAAGCACAGGAATTTCATCCAGCTGTACTTCAGTGAAATCAGGAAAATAGATGGTGGCGGAAAATTTGAAGGTACCATCTTTGGCCATATTATATTCAACATCTTTCCAGGCACTGATGCCCTTAGATTTTTCAATTTGTTTGTTCATCTCCTCAACAGCCTTTTTCTGAAGTTCATATTTTTCCTGTGAAGTAAGAACCGTATCAGATGATGTATTTAAGCCAAGATCAGCCTGTGATGAAGCTGAAATTTCCGCTTTACCACTTCCGTCCGGATTAATAAAAAATTCCTGAGTGGTTTGTACACAGGAAGAAAGAAAAGGAATAAGTAAAAATAACAGGATTTTAAAATGAAATGTCACATTTTGTTTCATAGTTATAAAAGGTTTTTAAGATGATATATTCTTAAATGTATGCAAAAATTTATTTGAAACATGTTTATCATATCAGGTTTATGGGATTCGATCTGGCTTATTCTGTATGAGAGTTTAACAAACTACCGGCGAAATCGTTCGAAATTGCTGATGGGAAAACCAAGCCGTATTAATCAGCTATATTCCATATTTCCCATGCTTTCTCCGCTTGCAGACGCAGCATCTCGGCACCATTTGCTGTTTTTGTGTGTTGATCAAGACCTTTTTTCAGAAACAGTGTTTCTGGAGGATTATAAACGAGGTCATACAGCAGGTGATGTTCAGTTAAGAATTCGTATGGAATGGCAGGACAGGTTTCCGTATTTGGGAACATGCCCAAGAGGGGTTGTATTAACAATAAGCAGATTGTGTTGAATTATTTCCCGGTTTAGGTCATTATAGGTGAATTGCGGGGTATCTGACTGTTTCTTCCTGTAGCGGGAAACAAATGTGGGTTCTATGTTCAGTTGTTTTAGTCCATGATAAACGGCTTTGGATGCGCCACCGGTACCGAGGATCAAGGCTTTTTTAAATGTGGGGTTCAAACAGGGGAGGAGAGAGCTGACAAAACCATAAATATCAGTATTATACCCCTTTAAATACCATGACTTATCGGCATTATGAGTGACCTTAACCGTATTGATGGCTCCGATATCCGATGCAGAATCTTCGATTTCATCCAGAAAGGGAATTATCTGTTCTTTGTAGGGGATTGTAACATTAAATCCTTCAATTTCAGGATGTGATTGAAGCAGGTCAGGCAGCTGATCTATAGACTGAAGCGGAAAGTTTTGATAACTTACCCCGGAAATACCTTCATTTTTAAACTTATTGGTAAAATATTTTTTTGAAAAAGAATGAGACAAAGGGAAACCCAGTAGTCCATAAATTTTCATACCTGTGAAGTTTTTGATTCAGAATATTTTTCAACAAAAAGAATAATAAGAAAACCCAGTATGGCCAGCAATATAGCTAAAACAAGGTGATTGTCGGCACTGGTAACTGCATGGTAAGTATCCGGCAGTACATTTTTTTCTACCAGAGGTTTTTCTATTCCATGACTGTCAATGAAAGTAGAGACTGTGATCTTCCATGGCCATATTTTGTTAAGTGATCCTACCATAAAACCAGCAAGCATAGCAATGGTCAAATCATGATATTTTTTAAGCAGCCATGACAACAGGTTTGAAAAACTCAACAACCCAACTACAGCACCTAATCCCACAACAAGTATGATGTCCGCTTTAAAACCGTTCACTGCACTAAGCACAAATTGATACTTTCCCAGAAGCAGCAAGATGAAACTTCCTGAAATACCCGGCAGGATCATGGCACAAATAGCCAGCGCGCCGGACAGAAATAAGAACCAGTATGAAGTAGGTGTTTCAGCCGGAGTTACACTTGTGATGTACCAGGCAAATGCAATACCGGTGATAACTGAAATTATTTTTCCGGCATTCCAGTTGGTAATTTTCTTTCCAACAAACCAGGCAGAAGCCACAATAAGGCCAAAAAAGAAACTCCAGATCAGAACAGGTTGAGTTTCCAGGACATATTCTATAACCCTGGCCAAACTTACCACACTGATGAGGATTCCAAGAAAGAGAGCAACAAGAAAATTCCCGTTAATATGTTTCCAGAAAGGTAGTGGTCCTTCTCTGAAAAGTATTTTCAGAGCCTTGAAATTAATGGATTTGATGGAATTAATCAGTTCTTCATAAATTCCGGAAATAAAAGCAATGGTACCACCCGATACACCAGGTACCACATCGGCAGCTCCCATTCCCATTCCTTTTAATGATATACCAAGTAATCCTTTCAGGTTACGGGCCATGCAACAAAATTATGATTGTTTGTAATTTTCGGGTAAGAATTCAAAAAAAGTATCACCACGCAATCCAAGACGCAGAGATTCCAGTGGGATTACATCATTGTTTGCAATATTTCCAAGGTTTACATTGGCTCCCAGTAGTTTGATAAACCACACCTGCTGATTTTTATTAGGTGCTTCCCACAGAACATTATCGGTCTTTACATGCAGGATAATATCGTCAATCAGTTCGATGTTGGCTGATCCGTCGGGATTGTAAATACCAATAGTGCCGCTTTCTCTTGCTTCTGCAATTACTTTCCACGCTCCAACTTCCAGTTCGGTCTTCATCATTGAAACCCATTCATCCGGCGGTATAACCACACCGGCTTGTTTGGAACCTACTTCCGATAAAACAGTTACCTGTTTGGATAATTCTTTAATGTACGTAAGCTTTTGTTCATGGGGAAGATACATGGATCCATCAGAGATTTCTGCAACTTCAAGCTCATATTTATCCAGTATTTTTCTGAATTCATCAAACATGTTGCGTATCGCAAACATTTCAAATAATGTCCCGCCGAAATATGGTTTTAAACCTGCCTGCTTGTATATTTTAATCTTATCTTCCAGCCGTGGGGTAATAAGGGCTGTTCCAAATCCAAATTTAACTAAATCAGTAAATTCACTGCAGGCATCACAAAATTGTTCTGTTTCCTGCAAGCTCAGCCCCTTGTCCATCATCATAGTAATTCCGGCATTACGGGGTTTTGGTTCTCTCTTTGGCAGATAAGGCAGGTTAAAATTCATCGTACTTAATTATTTTTTTTATATTGATTAATGAGTAATCGTAAATGCTTGTCGTTTTTGGCCAGGGGAAAATACTTGTATATTTCTTTGTATGCCTTAAAATCATTGATCAGACCTTTTTCAAAATATATATATCCCTGATCAATCTGACCACTGATAAAATAATAAGCGGACAGCCGGAAATTCAAAGCAGCAACGTCTTCATTCGAAGAATACGACCCTATAAGGACGTCAATGGCTTTGTCATATTCATTTTGCTGAAAATACACCTCACTCAGATTAAGAGAAGCTTCATAATCCTTAGCGTCCATCGAAAGAACCTTCCGGTAGGCATCCTCGGCTTGCTTGTATTCATTGATCTTCATAAACGCATTGCCTAACGAAAACCAATATTCAGCATTGTCTTCATCCAGGGATATTGCCTTATGAATATTGGCTATGCCTTCTTTATATTTTCCTGTGTATACAAAAACGAGGCCCAGTCCGTACCAGGCATCCGGGTAAGTATCATCCATTTTGATTGCCTGTCCGTAATAGTCTGCCGCACGTTCATAATCTCCCATTTTCTCATAACATTCACCTATCAGACTGAGCATATCCTCAGTTTCGTCATCAATATCCATTATATAGCGGTAATTGGTAATGGCATCGCCATATTTGGCCTGATCAGTATAGATCTGGGCTTTTCCAAAATAAGCAGGAGTAAAATGATCATCAATAGCGATACAGAAATCAAATGCATCAAGTGCTTTTTCAATCTGCTCAGTCTTTGCATATAATTCAGCCATGCTCAGCCATGCTGTTTCAGAAAAAGGATCTTCATCAAGATAAAGGTTCATGTACCTGATGCTATTGTCATAATCTTTTAATGACTCATAATAATAGCTGAGATTATAGAGTGTTCCAGGATTTTCCGGCTCAATTTCCAGTGCCTGGAGCAAATATTTAACAGCTTGTTCGTTCTGTCCAAACATATCCAGACTGTAAGCAATGCTTTGCAACAGTTCTACCTTGTCATCAACCGCACCCTTCAGGGCTTGATTGAAAGCCCGCAGGGCTTCTCTGTTTTTTCCCAGGGTAAGGCAGGCTTTACCTTTTAACATGAGAACCTCTTCATCGGATGGCTCAAACTTTTCGAGTGTGTTAAGCAATCGCAGGGAGAGATTTGCTTTCCCGTTCTCAAGCAGTATACTCGCTTTTTTTAACCGAAAAACAATGGAGCCGGGATGCTGTCCCATTGCTATCTCAACTGCTTCTAATGCTTTGTTGTATTTTCTTTCATCGAAATAGTGGTCGATAATGTCTTCAAACTGATATACATCAAAAAAATATTGTTCATTTTTCTGAATCATCTCCTCGTACCGGTCAATGGCCTGAATATTATCGTTCTCGCTATAAAAGTATTCTCTTTCTTCGCTCATATTAATTTTGAATCGAACGCTCAAAATTACTAATTATTTATTGCAAAGCAATCATTAAGAAAATTTAATTGACTGCATTGAATTTGACAGGTAATTTTAATTAAATTCTTTAAAAGACGATGCTAAGAATCAGCGAGCTGTTCTTTTTTATAACTTTTTCAAAATAATTTACACTTATAATATTTTAAATAAAAATAGCACAAAGTAAGTTAACATCAGGCTGAACAGATTAACTCACAGGTGTACCACAATCATTTAATGTTGATGTTAAAAATGAGTAAAGGGTGCCAAAAATTGTTGACACCCTTTTGTTAATTATTATCGTTGCGGCCTGATACCAATCGAAGCAATATTTATTGATTTTTTTCAGGCACTGCTATATTGTTGGATTTGTCAGGATAAACACGTTCGAACTTGCGTATACGCATTTTTTTAGCCATTTGTCTGTTTGTTCCACTTTTTAGCGAAGAAGTGGGCTCATAATCTACATAAGCAACGAAATAGTTGATTTTGTGCGGCTCAAGTACGGGTGTTGCAATAAAATTAACATCTTCATCAGCCAGACTGTAGTTATTGTAATTGTCATGCCATACATCGACATAAAATCTGGAAGAATAGAGGTAGGTAAACATAACTTCTCCGTTCTGATCGGTAAATCCCTCGCCCAGCATATTAGTCATATTATCCCAGTCACTAAGTGATGGATACAGAATTACACTTGCATCCACAACCGGATATTGATCAAAATATTCCAATACAGTAATTAACAGGCGGGTTGGCGGTAATATGTCAATTGAAAAATATGCCTTATCGGCTTCGCGATCGTTGATATAGGCGGTAAGCGTAACCAGGTAATTGCCTGTTTTTGTCCAGCTGTGAACAGGTTCATCATTGTAGGAGATATTACCATCACCAAAATCCCATACAAAATAGTCAGCGGAAAAATTATTAGGTGAAAAACTAACCAGTTCATCTGTTTCTGCTGAGTTATGACTGGAGTAAATTTGAAGTTTAACAGGTTCAAGGACATGAATGGTCTGGAATGCACGATCGAGCTTGTTGTCTGAACTGTAAACGGTCAGTGAGATTGTGTAGTTTCCTGGTTCAGTATAAGCATGACTAACATCTCTGTTTGTGCTGAATGTACCATCACCAAAATCCCATTCAAAATCAACCGCGTTGATGGAAGTATTGGTCAAATAAACTGGTTCTCCCAGTTCGAGTGTCGCGGAAGAACTATAAAAGCTGGCGTCGGGCCGTACCTCACACCCTGCCAGTATGAGGGTGATTACTGTTATCAGGAGTATGTTCTTTTTCATGATATACTGGTTTTAATGTTTATAAATGCAATCCAAAATTTATGCCAAATTATCACTAAATTTATAAGAAACAGTATATCAGAATAATAACGTTTTTTGTATTGTTAATATGATAACAGAAAAAGCTCATTAAAATTCCGGATTCTGAGTATTTGTTTCTGAATTGTTGAACGGGAATAAAAAAACATTTAACGCAGTGACTATCTCCAGGCACCCAGAATTGCCCCCATGGCAAGGAAGGAAATAATGAGATAGCCGCCATTAATTAAAATATATTTCCACGATTTTTTTTCAAACAGAGCTATCAGTGCAAACCCCAACGAAACCCAGCCTATACCTGCCAGTGCTCCGGCGATGATACCCCAGGCAAGAGTGGTTGATTTATCTGCAAGGAAAAAGGCCAGGTTGAGTGCCATAATAAAAGAAAAAATGAAAGCAAGTCCGAAAGTACGGCCAACATTGCCTTCTTTGTTGAAATCTTCATTAAAATTATTTGCTTTCATCCAGGCTTTCCCGAATAAAAACTTTGAATACCATACAGCTCCTATCAGAAACATTGATATGGCAGCAACAAATACCGCCAGAAAATTAATTGCAGAGAGATCCATGATTTTCCTCCTTAGTAAGTTAGTTTTAATGAATTGTTGATTTTTTTGAATTGACTTTCATTCTGATAACACATTTTCAAAAACTCAGATGAAATATTTATAAAGCATTTCTGTCTGAAAATGATAATTATAATGCTGTTGTTGTAATCGCATAAAAAGTTTGAATTATAATGTTAATGTTCTGTTTTATCAAACAACAATGATTCGTCCCTTGCTTTTCCGGCCTCATACAGTGAGGCAGGAATCACTTTCCAGTTATTGTCTTTTTCGGGAGTGATGGTTTTATTTTCACGAATATATTTTATCAGGTAATGTCTGAAATCCCGATCGGTTGACCATACAATTCTATTGACAAGTTCTTCATGCGGTATTCCGGCTCCCCGGGTAAGGTGTCCTCCTCCGCCACTTCCTCGATATGAGTTCACCGCAACGGTGTATACTGAATCAGAATAAAATGGCCGTCCGTCAGTAAATCCGGTTATGTGAATGCGATTCTTGACTTTGCTTACATCCACGGTATAATTGATTCCTTCAGCGGCATCAAAATTATAAAATTGTCCATCAAGCACATACGAATGGTATTGGGATGAATAAACCGGTTTACCTTGCTCATCAAGCCTGAATTTTAGCAAATGGTCACTGGTATTGTCCATAGTTGAAAACCAGTTTTCGTAGGAGTATTCGAGATAATTTTCAATTTCATTACCACTCAGCTTCATTTTGTATAAGTAATTTTCAAATCTGTATAACTGAAACATATCTTTAATATACAGCGGGCCTGCGTGTATGGTGGCATTAAAACTCAGAGGTGCTGCAAAAGAAAGGTCTGCACCCGTAACATCAAGTTGTATGTGGTTGATCAGATCAACAAAGGCTGCATCACCAAACAATGCATCCGATGAATAGATTGTTGTATCGATATTACCAATATAGGTTGAAACATATTGTTGCACGGAATCAAAACCATAAGCAAAATCTTTCATAAACTCCGGGTCAGGAGATACGTGGGTCATGTCAACAAGCTGCCCGGTTATTTTCTTATTCCAACTATTTTTATTTTTGTTCCAGGTAAGATGCACAGTAGCGGTTGACACTTTTCTAGCTCCATTGGCCGGATCAATCAGCAAAACACTGTCTCCGCCTGTACTCACAATTTTTTGATTCCACAATAAGTGATCATGTCCGATAAAAAGAATATCAAATCCCGGAACTTCTCTGGCGATATTGGCACAACCGTCTTCTTCATAGCCGTTGTTGTTCTCACCAAAACCGGCTCCTGAATGGAATAATCCAACCAGCAGGTCAGGTTTTTCTTTTTTCTGTATATATTTCACCCATTTTTTTGCTGTAGGGAGCATAGAATCGAACTTCAGACCTTCATATAACCGCGGGGGGAGCCAGTTGGGAACCGAAGGCGTGATCAGTCCGAGGACAGCAATTTTAACCCCCTGTCTGTTTATGATACAGTAGGGTTTAAAATAGGGTTTCCCGGTGGCCTTACTGATGATATTTGCAGCAAGGTAAGGGAAGTTGAAGTCTCTGTTTAATTTATTATATACTGAAGGACCTGCTTCAACATCATGATTGCCAATTGTAGCAGCATCGTATTTCATATAATTCAAAACCCTACTGAAGAAATGGGGCCCGGTGGTGTCTAAAAAATTGAAATAATAGGCTTCAGGCTGTCCCTGTACAAGGTCGCCATTATCCAGTAATACAATTTCCTGGGTATCGATAGCACGCTGATTCTGCACATATTGATATACATTAGCCAGAGAGCCCTGCATTTCTTTGTCTTTAGTGAAATCCCAGGGAAAAACGGAGCCATGTACATCGCTGGTTTCAATAAACTTCAGGGTGATAGCTGTATGCCTTCTTTTACATGAGAAGAGAACCAAAGAAAGCAGCGTAAAAATAATGATCTTTTTCATGGGCATTCATTTCAATAATAAAACCAATAAGTTTTCACTTAAAGATGAATAGCAGCAAAAATAATAAACGCATTGGATATTAAAGATAATAATTCCGTGTTACGATTATTTTCTATGAAATATATAACCTACTGATATTGGATTGCCTGTTGTAAATTAATATGACTATCGGGAATGATTAATAAATTTAAAATGAATCAGATTTTACAATGCTTTCGCTCAGCCCCTGGTTACTCCCACACGCTAGCCAAGGCTCATGCTGGTCGTGAGATCGCTTCGCTAAGTTCCCCTGTAGGGGAGCCAGCGCACATATTAATACTAAATTTGAAATTGGTAAACCGTGTGTGAGCCCCCCTGCCTGTACTGCGTGCGGCAGGCAGGCCTTCAGGGGGGAGGGGGCAGCGTAAGCGTTCTTTTTCTGGCAATATTTTAAATAGATATTAGCTTTATACATGATTCCCGATAGTCATATAAATTAATTCGATCCGGTAAAGGAAGATATACCAACAAACCGGTTATTCCAGTAAGGATCATCAAGCGAAGAGACAGTAATACCCTGACTTGTTCCTGCATGTATAAAAGTGTAATCCCCCAGGTATATTCCAACATGTGATATCATTTTTCCGGAGATATTGAAAAAAATCAGGTCTCCCGGAAGTGCTTCTTCTATCGATTTATGCCTTCCCTTTTCATATTGTTTAATTGAAGATCGCGGCAGTCTGATTCCGTTTTTGCGATATACGAATCTAACATAGGCTGAACAGTCGAAACTGTTTAGCTTATGAGCATTATTTTTGGTATTTTGCAGGCTTGTTGCGGTCTGAACAATCCTGTTTCTGAGAATATTGGAATCCTTTATTTTATATTTACCTGTAAATCCTATGTAAAGCGAAAATATGAAAACAAAAACGATAAAGATGATCAGAATCCGGGTCAACTGATCAATAAATCTTAATAATTTCTCATTATTTTGGTTTTGCATAAAGATCATTTAACAGATAAACGACCCTTTATTCTTTTTAGTACTGGTAGTTGTCAGAGATATTTCTTTATTGTAGCTATAAGTCCGTCTGCTCCAGTGGGTTTGGGAATAAAATCATCGCAACCTGCATTAAAACTTTCAGCTTTCTCGTCACGCATAACATTTGCAGAATGGGCAATTACAGGTAATTCCGGATTGATTTTTTTTATTCTCCGTGTGGCCTCATATCCATCCATAACCGGCAGGGTAAGGTCCATCAACACAAGATCCACTTCTAATGATGTTGCTTTTTCAACTGCTTCTTTTCCGTTAAGAGCTCTTTCAATTGTTACATCATATATTTTTAATATTTCATGGATCAGCGCATATCCCACTTCATCATCCTCCA
This sequence comes from uncultured Bacteroidales bacterium, assembly GCA_963783315.1. GTDB lineage: Bacteria > Bacteroidota > Bacteroidia > Bacteroidales > DASQZP01 > DASQZP01. The sequence continues at coordinate 525,868 of CAWAMZ010000026.1, read as the reverse complement.
CCACAAGAATAGTTTTTCCTTTTAGTTTGTCATCATTCTGACCTGTATTTGCGGATTTTTGTATTTCAATATATCCCGGCTGAAAGGGGATCGTAAAATAAAAATTGGTACCTTTTCCCGGATTGGATACCGCCCATATTGACCCACCCATCAGATCAGTAAGACCTTTTGAAATGGCCAGACCAAGTCCGGTGCCTCCATAATTTCTGGTTGTAGACAGGTCAGCCTGAGTAAATCGTTCAAAAAGAAAATCAATTTTTTCTGCTTCAAACCCAATTCCGGTATCGGAAACAAAAAATTTAATCATTTCTTTTTCAATGGTATAACCAAATTTTATAGTTCCCTTTGCCGTAAATTTTACCGCATTCCCCAGTAAATTGGTCAGTACCTGCTGTACCTTTAATTTATCCGCCATAATTGAACTTTTGGCATCTTTCAGACCACATTTCTTTTGCAGACTGATATGTGTCTTGTTTTTTGATTGCAGGTCAAATTTAAAGAAACTGTATAAATCATCCATCAACTCATTCAGTGAAAATGGGATGGGTGCCACCCTCATCTGTCCCGACTGTATTTTTGAAATATCAATGATATCATTCAGCAAACCAAGCAAATAGGTGCTGTTTGAATTAACCAGGTCAAGATATTTTTTACGCTTTTCGGCAGAGAGTTCATTGTCACGAAGCAATTCGCTGAATCCGATTATACCGTTCATAGGGGTCCTGATTTCATGGCTCATATTTGCAAGAAATGAAGATTTCAGTTGCTCTGATTCTTCAGCTTTTTCCTTGGCCTTAACAAGCTCATGTTCGAGTTCCAGCCTGTGTAACGAAATTGAGGCCTGATAAACAAATGTTTCAATGATATGTACCGGTAATTCTACCTGATCATTCCGTATTAAAATATTTACATTCCCGTACAGGGTGCCTTTTCTCGACAAACCAATGGTATGAATACTGTTAATATGCAGCATTTTTTTAAGGGTAGCAAGAATTTTAGGCGAATATTCCCTGAACCTTAAAATTGGAGTGTCATTTTCAAGTCGGGTAAGCTTTCCAGTTGCAAATAATTCATAATCATTTTTGACGAGTGGATATTTGATATGTACCGGATTTTTTCCGAAGATGGAGCTTATTTTATTATAAAATTCTCCTAATCCCCATATGCCTTTTGTTATCAGATTTTTATCCTGATCAATGTACTTGTTAATAATGACGATTTTATCTGTTAAGCCTTCCAGTTGATGGAGCTGTTCACCCACATACCTGAAAACATCTTCATCTGAATCCAATTCAAGGAATTTGAGTGCAGTGCGACTAAGAAACTGATTGTATGCCAGATATTTTTTTTCTTTCTCTTCAGCGATTTTTCTGTCAGTAATATCATCAAAACTTTCGATGCCGCCAATAATTTCTCCTGCCCGGTTTTTAAGGAGATCAGAGTTTTTTCTGATTATTCTGAAAACCCCGTCTTTTCTTTTGATGTGGCATTCTTTGTTAAGTTGTGGACGAAGTTTTTCGGGGTTATTCTGAAAATCTGTATTTTCACAATCATACAATGCAAACAGGTTGCAGGAATTTCCGATTATTTCCTTAGAACTGTAACCGGTAAGTTCCTCGGCTTTGTCGTTCCATGAGGTAATAGTACCATTTATGTCATAGGTGCAAATAGCGGCAGGTGAAACTTTATAAATAAGTAACGCCTTGTCCATGGCTTCTTTAATCTCATTCTGCAATTCAATTTCCCTGGTAATATCCTGGGCCAGAGAACCGATCATGGTCATTTCACCATTTTCGTTCTTCAACGGGGTATTATTCCACTGACACAATATTATCCTGCCGTCTTTTGTGATGTTTTTATTTAACTGTTGACTGGTGGTTTCATCCTGCAGCATGGTTGTCATGCTGTTTTTCATTTCTGACTGAAGTTCTCCGGGTACAATGAGGTCAATCGCATTCCTGCCTATGGCTTCTTCACTGCTATAGCCAAATGTCTTCTCAGCCGCCTTGTTCCATTCGTAGATTTTAAAATTCCGGTCCCATTCGATATAGGCGAGCGACATATATTCATAATGCATTTTAAGCCGTTGGGTAGAATGCCATAACTTTTCCCTGGTAAGTTCCTGTTCGGTAATATCTTCCATGGTACCCTCATAATACCTGATATTTCCTTTATCATCCCGGATAATACTTGCATTTTCCCTTACGGTTAAATCACTGTTGTCTTTTCGCTTATAATTCATTCTGAGACCGGTAACAGATTCTTTTTCTTTTATAAGTTTCAGAAATTTTTTCCGGCCATTATTGTTAATTAATCGTCCATTAGCATGATAATCTTCAATTAATTCTTCCATTGTTTCATACCTGAACAATTTAACCAGGGAAGGATTTGCAAAAAGTACTTTTCCATCCGGAGTGGAGCGGTATATGCCAACTGGTAGCCGATTATACAGATTTCGAAGTCGTCTTTCATTTCGTATAAGTATCTGTTGATCTTTACGATGATCGAAACCAATTGCGAGGATATGGGCATAGGTTTCAATTATGTTTTGTTCTCCCGGAAGGAAGGGAATAGGTGAAAATAAATGAGCTGCACCATAAATGTTGCCTTTCCATTTTAATACTATTGTATAGAAGAAATTCCTGTCAATAAATTTTTTAAGATTAAGCTCATTTTTGTTTGGTAAATAGTCCGGTGGATAGTGTAGTGTTAGTTTGGCTTTTGTTAAGGCTGATTTGTGCATGATACGGACAAGTGTCTCCTTATCAACTTCAAGCCGGGTATTTTCAGGAGTGTTAATTATCGGCCAAAGCGCTTTGGGAGGAGATGTATTGTTGGATAATTCGCTAATATACTGTATTTTAAAAGGGTGTCCTGATTCGTCTGCTGAAGTAACGATTACCATTCCTTCCTCTGTTATTTTTTTAAATGCCTCTCCAACATAATCAAATGGTATATTTTCCATATCTTCTTCCAGAAGATTGAATGTAAGGTCGGCAAGCTTTTTAAGGTTATTTGCCAAACGGTTACTGTTTCTCAGACTTTCCTGCTGACTGACAGTAATCTCTGATCCTGCATCTTGTTTGTTCCATTCCACTACATTTTCTTTTTCATCCGTGATCACTGTGCCATCCTGAGAATCCCCGGAAATACTTGTGAAAATATTTTGATTTGGCAGTATTTTCTTTTTTTGCTTCCCGGTTGCCTTTATTTTTTGTTGAAGGATAAGTGTATACCCCTGAAGAATTTTTCCCGAATCAAAAAAAGGAATGAATTTAAAGGTATAATGGTGGGGTTCACCATTTTTGATAAATTTTACACTTGTGGATTTATTATCCTGACCGGGATAAAGATTCCTGTGGAATTCCACGGGTATGTTAAGTAAGGTCAGAAGATCAGAATAAGTTATATCTTGCCCGTGCAATACTTTTGAAATAGTATTTTCGCCGGCCCTGTTCATCATTTTTATTCGGAGATCGTGGTTCAGCATTACCACAATATCGCTTAATTCATTAAAGACAGACCACCATTGTTGTTGAGAATTTTCCTGAATATTCAAATCAGATAGTGAATTGTTAAATTCGTCCTGTGCATTATAATTACTCTTCTCCTGCTCATTCATTCTTATTTTTTCCTTCCAGATGAGACTGTGAAAATTGGTTCTTACCGTATGTATACAGAATTAGACCGTTAAGGTTTTAAAATATGTGATGATATATATCACTATATTAGCTAATAAGGAGTAAGAATTTCAGCGACCTTGAGATTCCTTAAACGCCGTTGTATAATAACTGATATTCTGGATAATTATTATGACAATCAGAACTTCTAAATTGGAGTAATTATGGGCTTTTTGTTGTGATAAACTATTTCAATTGCTGAACATTCCGGAAAATTGGCCAGTATATCCTGTTTGACCGGTTCAGGGGAAACGATGAGCGCTGTTGAGAGTATCTCTGCTTCAACAGATCCGGGAGATTGAACACAAAGAGTACGAATATCATCCACCGGATATCCCGTATACGGACTTATAAGATGTTTCAGCGGCTTCATATGCCCCTTTTCTTCATGCTCATAATATGATCCTGAACTTGAAAGGGTTTTGTCGCGCAGGCGGAAATAGTAAACTTTTTCTTCAGGCTGGTAAGCGTGTGGAATACCAAATTCCCAAAACTTTCCCTGTGGGTGCTGTCCAATGGCTAAAACCAGGTCTTCACCAAAGTTGACCAATGCTTCATGTATCTGATGTTTTTCAAGAATTCGGGATATTTTTTCTGCGGCTAGTCCTTTTCCGTAGCCGCCAAAATCAAGCTCAACAATGGGAGACAGAAAGCGTACGGTTTTATTTTCATGATTTATTTTCAGTTGTTGAAAACCAGACATTTCCAGCTTTTCTTTTACCTGATCATCTAATTGTACTTCTTCATCCTCAACATCAGTGGTTCTGGGGTATTTCCAGAATTCTATAATGGGCCAAAGTGCTATGTCAAACGCACCAAAAGTTTTTTCATGATAATAGGCACACTGGGTTATATACTGCCAGAGTTCATCGGAAACCTGCACAGGATCACTGTAAGCTGTCTTGTTAATAATAGCTGTTTCTCCCTCCGGATCAAACCGGTTCAGTAATTTTTCAATACGAAAAACTTCATCCTTGATTTCATTGGAAATAATTTTTCCAAAATCATTATTAATTCCGGGTATAAGGATGTCAAGCCTGGTCCCCATTGCATAGAAATTGTAGAAGAATACTTCCATTTGTAAGAATTTAAGAAGTCTAAATTAACATAACTTCCCGAAAATGGGAAAAAAAATATAGAATTGCAACAAAATATATTGGATGTTGGCCCAAAAACATCATCAGTAAAACATAAAATAATCTCCTAAATAAAGGTTAGTTTTATTTCATCCATTTTCGTTAATAAAATGTTGTTGGCCGACTGAATTCATACATTTCTGAGAAAAAGACAGTGAGAATTTCACTTTGGAAGTTACTATAAAATATGAGTAGCTCAACTTCAGGAATTATTCCGGAGGACAATTATATTTGTTTTATTTATTGGAAGATTGCACTCATTTATTCCCTTAATAATAGGATTTCAACTATTTCAATAATAACAAGAAGTACTTGATAAATGTACAAATATACAATATCGCATATCACCTTTTTCTGGTGATTAATATCATTGTTGGGACGCTAACCCTTTTGTTTACTTTTCGTTTCATCAATTAACTTTTACTTACCTATTTTTTGTGTATTATGAAAAAGATATTCCGATTATTACTTGGTATCGCTTTACTTCCGGTTTCTTTGTCTGTTTTTGGTCAGAATGATTTTTTTAAAATAAGTGGATTTGTAAATTACGAAGCATTTTATGACTCAAGGCTTTACAAAACCTTACGTGAAGAAGAAATTATGCTTCTCCCGCTGCCTGTTCAGTTGGATTCTCTGGGAAATGATATTAACGATCACGGTGAAACGAGTATGTTGACTTTTCATTCCCGTTTGCATGGGGATATCACTGGTCCTTCAGCATTAGGCGCTGAAATTACGGGTGCATTTGAAGTTGATTTTCTTGGGACAGGGGAGAGCATGGTCAACCTGATCAGGCTGCGTCATGCATGGTTTAAGCTTAAATGGCAAAAAACTGAGTTGTTATTTGGTCAGTACTGGCATCCGCTGTTTGTGCCGGAATGTTATCCGCACGCCATTACCTGGGGCGGCGGCTTACCGCTATATCCGCTCAGCAGGAATCCGCAGATCCGTTTTACGTATAAACCGTATGATAAGCTTTTAATAAATGTTGCCCTCCTGGCACAACGCGATTTCGCCAATGCCGGTCCTGATGGGAATAGTGGAAAATACATGAAATATGCCCTTAAACCCGATGCTGAATTGCAAATAATGGCAGGTGATAACAACCATTTGTTGGTGGGGGCTACTGTTGGTTATCGAACGATCGTCCCCCGCATTGTTTCAACAAAAGGGTATGCTGTGAAGGAATCTTTGGGAGCTTTCAATGCCAACTTTTTTATTTGTGGAAAAAACCAAAAAATTGACTGGCGGGCCGGTGGTATTTATGGAGACAATATGTCAAACTTTGTGATGATGGGAGGTTATGGTGTTTTGGGTGTAATAAATAACGTTACAGGTGAACAACAGTATATGAATTCCCGTACTTCCAGTATTTGGCTCGATGCTGACTATGCACTTCCTTTTAACCTCTATCTTGGTTTTTATAGCGGATATTCGAAAAATCACGGGTCAGATAAAATGGCTGAAATTCAGCCGTTTACATACGGGTTATATAATAATGTTCATGACTTTTACAGAATAGCTCCCCGTTTTTATTTTAAAAATAATGGTCTTCGCTTTGCTTTTGAAGCTACTTACACAAATGCATCCTACGGAACACTTCAAAATGACATGTCCGTAAGCAATCTTTCCAGTATTGGTGGGACAAGATGGCTTTTCAGTGCCTCAAAATTTTTCTGATAATTGGTATCTGTTCTATACTGAAATTTTTCTGCAATTAATTCATTGTAAATACAATCCCCTAAGTAAAATATCAATTATTGATATAATAAAATTATTGCCATGAAAAAATTACGAATAAGATAATTGCGCTTTCTCATGTGTGTACCTCCCTGGTGGGTCTGTCAAGTAGTCTTGTCTTTTACTGGATAACTCAAAATAAACAAAAACAGGACATTGAGATGATGTCAAAGACATTGAATGATGATTTTGACAGGATGATAAAGTATGAGATAGAATCCGTAATGAGTTTGCTGAATAAGATTAATAAAATGGCGGTTGACGGATTGTTTACTGAAGAACAGGCCAGGGATTATGCTGCTGAGATTTTGCGAAATATGAGTTATGGAGAAGAACTTACATCTTTGGCCGAAAGTCTACAAGACCAGGTTGCCTGGTTTGATGTAGCTTAAAATCATTTTAAAATTTCCAGGTTCAGCAATATTAAAGGGTAGTGGCTTATTCAGTTGTACTACCCTTTTTTCATTCTTCCGTTGTTAAAAATCTTGTTGCTTTTGTTACGGATGGGGTCACTGCCAGATTTACTGCAATCCAAATTTTGGCCTTGTATTGCCTTTTCCTTGTTTCAACTTTTAAAAATATCCTAAGGAAAAACTATTCTGACCAAATCATTGCTGCAAACACTTCAAATTTTTTTTTAACCAAAATACCTTTAACAGAATAGGTAAGAATTAATTTTTGAAAGGAACCAAATTGAATATTATATTTTTGAAAATGATGTTTTAGGATAATAATTCATATTTGTTTATATTCGACCCTTTGTAAACTGTTGAAATAAAAATTAAATTATTTGTTTTTTCTGATAAACAGCGGACAGGAAATAATCAACCGGTTTTAATTTCGAATCAGAAGAAGCTCGGAATATAAGTTTGATTTCCCTGTTTTTTGGTAAAGATGATCTGAACATTTTCTGTTTTGCAGGGTTTTAAAATTGAAATAAAGATAAGTAAAGGATGAATGATAAAATTTATAGTATAATAACAGGAACAGGGAGTTATATCCCAACCAGATTAATAAAAAATGAAGATTTTCTTGATAGAGAATTTTACGATACCACTGGCAAAAAGCTGGAGAAAACGAATCAGGAAATAATCAATAAGTTTTTAGAAATAACGACTATTGCAGAACGCAGGTACGTTACTGATGATTTAACTACCTCAGATATTGCAGGCCTTGCTGGTCTTGATGCTGTAGAAAATGCAAAAATCGATAAGGAAGACCTTGATTATATTATTGTCGCTCATAATTTTGGTGATGTAAGGTCAAATAACAAACAATTGGATATTGTACCAAGCCTGGCTTCCAGGGTAAAATTCAAGCTTGGAATTAAAAATCCTGATACTGTTGCCTACGACCTGCCTTTTGGTTGTCCGGGATGGCTGCAGGGGGTTATTCAGGCTGATTATTTTATTAAATCAGGTGATGTAAAAAAGGTGCTTGTTATCGGTGCTGATATATTATCCAGAATTTACGATCCACATGACAGGGATAGTATGCTCTATGCTGATGGTGCCGGTGCGGTGGTACTCGAAGCAAAAAAAAGTGACAAACCGGTGGGACTTGTGTCTCATAAAACCAGGTCGGATACCCTTTTGTATTCAAAAATGCTTTTCATGGGTAATTCCTATAATCGCAGTGATGTATTAAAAGATCAGTTATATTTAAAAATGAATGGCCGGAAATTATATCAATATGCACTGGAAAATGTCCCCCAGGCTATAAAGGCTTGTTTGGAAAAAAGTAATACATCAATTCAGGAAATAAAGAAAGTCCTGATTCATCAGGCAAACGGAAAAATGGATGATGCGATTTTAAAACGCCTGTTTGCGCTTTACGGGCAGGAAGAAGTTCCTGAAAATATGATGCCTATGACAATATCCTGGTTGGGCAATTCATCAGTTGCAACAGTACCTACTTTACTGGATCTTATCTTGAAGGGTAAACTCAAATCGCATCAAATATCAGAAAATGATACAATCGTTCTGGCCTCCGTTGGGGCCGGTATGAATATCAATGCGGCTGTTTATAAATTTTAACAGATAAAGTATTTGGTAACACTGTTTACCATGCGACATGTGAGTAGAATTTGCGTGTATTTTAGTTAATGCTGAATTATTCTAAGATTATCCGTGGGAATATACTCGTTATTTGACCTGCTTAAATGAAACATTTTTTGATCAGGCGTGTGTTTAGCCCCTTCTGACTGAAATTTGCCCTGTAATATGGATGAAAACTGGTGTTCTTAAGTTTTGAATGATAATGAACAAATGGATTACAATTCTGACTTTTACTTATCCCCATGAAGCACATATAATTAGAACCAAACTGGCTTCTGAAGGAATTGATACTTTTATCAGGGATGAACTAACAACCCAGGTCAATAATTTTTATTCCAATGCCATCGGAGGTGTAAAGCTGCAGGTCAGATCAGAAGATTATGATGAGGCATTCAGGGTACTGAGTGTGTTGGGATACATCAGGGAAGAGCATCATCATCAAAATCAACTGGTTCTGATGCTGGATAAATTAACCGGCCGCATTCCGGCTATCGGTGCAATCGTTTTTCCAATACGGATATTGATAATTGTTGCCCTGTTTATTGTAATAGCAGTGATCCTTTTTTCTGTATTCACACTGCCGGGTTCGTGGAATTTACATTAACGGAATTTTTGGATCATACACATTGCAGCTTCTGCGAATTTAAAGTTTTCCAGGTAAAAGTGAAGACAAATAGTTAACGAGCAGACATACTCTCCTGGGGATTATGTGTTTTACTAAGTTTTTCATATAATTGCAGAAGGTTTAAAGTAAGATCTTAATACTGGCATTTTGAATATGAATATATTTGGCTTCAATTATGTGATATAACAAATGAACCCTGGCTTTTTTTATTTCTAAAAGTAAAAAAGGTGGGTCTTACAAGGAGATTTCAAATATGCCGGTTAATTAAGGACAAATAATTCAGAAAACTAAAACTAACAATGGCATTGTTCCGAAAAACAGGCTTCATAAAAATTTGGCTGATTGTGGCTTACCTGTTTTTCAGTCTGGCAGGTTATACACAGACGCAAAAATATCTCTTTAACCGGCTTTCTACAGAGAACGGACTTTCCAATAATTCAGTTACTTATATCTATAAAGACAGTCGTGGGTTTATCTGGATTGGAACAACAGACGGCCTGAACCTCTATAATGGATATTCCTTCAAAGTGTTTAAGCACGAGCCTGCAAATGGCCAGTCCATTTCTGATGACTTTATCAGCGCCATAGTAGAGGACCATGACGGAAATCTTTGGATAGGCACGCAGGGCGGGGGTCTGGATATGTATGATCACATTCATGATAAGTTTATCAGATATTATCACGATCCGGATGATGACCAGAGCATTCCTTCAAATTTTATTTTTCACCATAATTCAATGTTGTTCGATCAGGATACAATCCTTTGGATAGGAACTGATAATGGTTTGTGCAATTTAAATCTCAATAATAAACTGTTTCATACCATCAAATTCGTCTCTGATATTACAAAGGATAAAGAAATAAAGGATGTTCGAGTATTATTTAAAGGAAAAAACGACATTCTGTGGATTGGTTCAAATGCCGGCTTAATAAAATATTCCCAAAAATCAGGAGCGTATACAATTTTTGATCATCATCCGGATGACCCACATTCACTGAGCAACAATATTGTAACATGCATAACGGATTATGAAAAGGATAAGTTATGGGTTGGTACTGAAGAAGGGTTAAATCTTTTTGATATTAAATCAGAAAAATTTACTGTTTATTACAACGATAAAGCAAGAAAAAATACCATCAGTGATAATTCCATTACTACCATCATTCATGGACCGTCAGGAAATTACTGGATCGGCACAAAATCTGGTGGATTAAATAAATATGATATAAAAAAACGCGAGTTTTTTTCATGGAAGCATGATCCTGCTATAAATAAAAGCATCAGCGATAACTATGTTGATTATTTGTATCATGGGAGTAGTGGTATTTTATGGATTGCAACTATCAATTCTGGTGTAAATCTGGTGAACATTAAGGATAATCCTTTTAAACTTATCAGAAATGAACCCAAAGATGAAAACAGCCTGTCCTATAATATTATTCGTTCCATATACGAAGACAGGGAAGGGATTGTCTGGATTGGAACCTATGGAGGAGGGCTCAACCGGTATGACGGACATAATTTCCGCCATTATGTGCATGAGCCGGAAAATCCAAACAGCCTGAGCCATAATATAGTTTCGGCCATGCTTGAGGACCATGCTGGTCATTTTTGGGTAGGTACCTGGGGGGGAGGCGTTGGTATACTGGATAGAAAATCCGGTGCCTTCCACAACATGTTACCGGAGATACCCCGTTTCGTAAATGATCTTTATGAAGATGAACATCACAATATATGGATCGGCTGCAACGGCGGCCTTTTTGTTTATCTGCTTCAAAGTAATGAACTGATGCGGTTTGACAGTGATCAGGTGGAACACAGAAAATTAACTGCTACCTCGATAAACAAATTGCTCATTGACCACAGGGGAAATTTATGGGTGAGTACATGGAATGGCCTCAATCAGGTGATTTATAACCACGACACGTATGCTGTTGATACCATAATTAAATATAGAAAAGAATCACCGGGAATACAAAATCTGACTGATAACAGGATTATCACCATCCATGAAGATTCGCGTAACAATCTTTGGCTTGCTACCTATTCAGGAGGGCTGGATGTGATTAATCTGCGTGACCTGGAAAGAAATGACAGTGTGGTTAAATTTAAGTATTATACTGAAAAAAACGGTTTGCCCGGAAACACTGTCTATGGAATTCTGGAAGACAATCATGGTGCACTTTGGTTGAGTACCAACAATGGTTTGTCAAAATTCGACCCCGTTTACAGCACCTTTTATAATTATGATGAAGATGATGGGCTACAGGGAAACCAGTTTTACTGGCGTGCATATATGAAAGATCACAGAGGAGCGTTGTACTTCGGAGGATTGAACGGCTTAAATATTTTTTATCCTGATAGTGTAAAATCCGAAGAAGAATTTCCTCATTTGGTCATTACCGATTTTCTTTTGTTCAATAATTCTGTTACAATAGGAAAAGAGATAAATGGCAGAGTTGTTTTAAGTGAACCGGTTTACCTGACAAAAAAAATAACACTTACCAGGAAGAATTATGCTTTTTCTTTTGAATTTACCGCTTTGACCTTCCGGTCGCAGAAAAAGATCAAATATCAGTATCAATTGGAAGGGTTTGATCCGGAATGGATTACAACCGATTCAAAACACAGATTTGCCACATATTCTCATCTTCGTCCTGGTTCCTATACTTTCAAAGTGAGATCGACAAGTAAATTTGGCGACTGGAACAATGATTTTCAGAGTATTAAACTGGAAATCCTTCCTGCCTGGTGGGAAACCCCATGGGCATTCCTGGGCTATGGTATAATACTTATTTTGCTCTTGTTATTTTTCAGAAATCAGATTCTGGCTACAGCGAGATATAAACACAGTATTCAGCTCGAAAGAATTGAAAAAGAGCGTGCCCAGGAATACAATGATATGAAACTCCGGTTTTTCACCAATATTTCTCATGAATTCAGAACGCCGCTTACATTAATACTTGGTCCACTGAATAATTTACTTTCCATGAATGAGTTGGATGGGACTGTAAAAAGACAACTTATCTTCATGAATCAGGGTGGGAAAAGATTATTACGTCTCATAAATCAGGTTTTAAATATCAGAAAAGTGGAAACAGGCAACATTGAATTGCATGTTACCAGAAATGATATTATTCCTTTTATAAAAGAGATAGCTTCATCTTTCAGGCTTCAGACCATCAGAAAGAAGATTAAATATTCTCTTAAAGTACCGGTTAAGTCTGCTCTTGTGTGGTACGATGATAATGTGGTGGAAACAGTACTTTTTAACTTACTTTCCAATGCATTGAAATTTACGCCGGTGTATGGAAGAATACAAATTGTCATTTCCTTGCTTGATAATGAAGGAGAACCGGTAACTCCCGGTGAAAACGAAGTCTGTTTTCTAAGGTTTTCTGTAAGCGATACCGGTATAGGTATCCCAAAGGACAGGCAGGGAATTATTTTTAAACGTTTTTATCAAATTGATAAGTCTGAAGAATTAAAAAGGGGGACAGGTATAGGACTCGCTCTTTGCAAAGATCTCGTTGACCTGCATCACGGGACAATTGATGTTGAAAGTACCCTGGAGAAAGGGACTACATTTATGGTTACACTCCCTGTTTGCAGGAACACTTTTAACGAAAAAGAACTTGAAGACGGGAAGAATGGAGATGTTGGGAATATTTTGGAAAAACATCCGGAAGATGAAGAAAATGAAATTTTATTTTCAGATATGGATACCGAGGATCAGAATCCAGCATTTGCTGTTCCGCAAAATCCGGACACTCCGGAAATACTGATCATTGATGATGATACCGAACTGGTAAAATATCTTGGTGAATTGCTCCGTAATAATTATAAGTTGCATTCGGAGCTAAACGGAATGAAAGGAATGGAGTATGCATCTTCAAATGAGCCTGACTTAATTATTTCGGATGTTATGATGCCGGAAAAAGATGGTTTTGATGTTTGCCGGGAAATAAAATCAGATATCCGGCTTAGTCATATTCCTGTAATCCTGTTAACAGCACTTTCTTCGGGAGATGATCAGATAAATGGCTATTCTGCTGGTGCAGATGCATATATTCCCAAGCCTTTTGATCCCCATTTATTGATTATTCAGATAGAAAAACTGCTTGAGCAACGCCGCCGTTTGAAAATGTATTTTCAGCGTGAACTGCATCTAGGTGCTTTTGAAGGCGATATTTCGGGAATAGATGAGCAATTTATGAAAAAGGTAACTGAATTTATTGAAAAAAATATTTCTGCATCCGACCTAAGTGTAGACAGCATAAGTAATGAGGTGAGTATCAGTTCTACTCATCTTTATCGCAAAATCAAACAACTCACCGGAATGTCGACAAACACACTGGTAAGAAAAATCAGAATGAAAAAGGCGGCTGAGCTGCTTCTCAGGAAGCAGTCATCGGTTTCACAGGTGATGTATGAAGTTGGCTTTACCAGTCCTTCTTATTTCTCTAAATGCTTTACCGAAGAGTTCGGTATGAAGCCAAGTGAATTTTTTGCCAGTGTAGTACCAAAGAAGAATTTAAATTAATCAACAATACTTTTTTAGCCGACATAATCAGACCAAATGCTTCATATGTAATAAAATTTTCCTTGTTTGCATGATTTATTTCCTTTCTGTAAGAAATATATTTTCCTTTAGTTGATCTGTTATCTCCCCTGTGAGTGCAAAAATATACCTTGCGTTTAGTAAAAACTAAATAGCTAAAACCATGGAAACAAACCATTCAGTTTTCTTTCCGTCATTCCTACTTTTTGATGATCCATAAATCAATTCCAAATGACAAAACAGGTTAATAAAAGAAAGTCAAAGACACTTTCGAAAAACTCAGTGAAAGAATTAATGCTTTCTTTCATTATTATTCTACTGGTGTTATTCACATTATTATTGTTGTTAACAGACAGATAAACTTATATCTGTATAACTAAAACTAAATTTCAACAAATTATGAAGAAAATTAAAACTTTTTTGGGACTGCTGGTCTGTTTAATATTTATTGCCGGTAGCCTTTATGCACAGCAGGGTGTAACGATTACCGGAAAAGTAACCGACAGTTCTACCGGAGAATCTTTACCAGGTGTTAGTATTGTGGTAAAAGGGACAAACAGAGGGACTTCTACTTCAATTGACGGCAATTACAGTATAAATGCATCTGTTGGTGATGTTTTATCCTATTCTTTCGTAGGATATGAAACAAAAGAAATTACTGTTGGAAATGAGACTACTGTTAATGTTTCTTTGACCCAGGCAGTTACTTCACTCCAGCAGGTTGTCGTAATTGGGTATGGTACTGTTAAAAAGTCTGATGCTACCGGATCCGTCTCTGTTGTGAGTACAAAGGATTTTAATAAAGGAGCAATTTCTTCGCCGCAGAATTTAATTACAGGCAAGGTAGCCGGCGTGGTAATTACCTCAAGCGGTGGTGCTCCGGGTAGTTCTTCCACGATACGAATCCGCGGCGGTTCATCAATGTCGGCAAGTAATGATCCGTTAATAGTTATTGATGGGGTACCCATTGATAACAGCAATGTTTCCGGTTCACCGAATGCATTGACTGCTGTAAATCCCAATGACATTGAATCGGTTACAGTTTTAAAAGATGCTTCGGCTACTGCCATTTACGGCTCCAGGGCATCTAATGGCGTAATATTGATTACAACTAAAAAAGGCACTAAAAAATTTTCCGTTAGTTACCAGGGAAACTTTTCAGCCATTACACTTCCAAATAAGGTTGACGTACTTAATGGAGATCAATACAGGAAGGTAGTGCAGGAACAGGTTGACCGGGGATTCCTGAGTCAGGATGCTGCTGATTTACTTGGTACAGCTAATACCAACTGGCAAAATGAAATTTATCGTACCGCTTTTGCCCATGATCATAACCTTTCCCTTTCAGGAACTGCCCTGACCACCCCTTATCGTTTGTCTCTGGGGTTCACAGATGAGCAGGGGACGCTTAAAACTACTGATTTTAAAAGAGGAACAGTGTCTGTTAATCTGAATCCTAGTTTCTTTGATGATCACCTAAAGGTTAATGTCAACGTAAAAGGGATGAGCAACCAAAATAATTTTGGAAATACAGGTGCAATTGGAGCTGCCGTTTCTTATGATCCCACCAGGCCTGTCTTCAATGACAATACCCGCTGGAGGGGCTATACTACCTGGACAACAAACCCGGACAGCGTAAACAGCGATGCTCTTCCCCTGGCCACAGCCAATCCGGTGGCGCAGCTCGACCTGACAGACAATACATCAAATGTAATGAGAAGTATCGGAAATGTTCAGTTGGATTATATGTTTCATTTTTTACCTGACTTGCATGCCAACCTGAATTTAGGGTATGATTATTCAAAAAGTGAGGGGCATAACAATGTTGCAGAAGGAACAGGCTGGACATACAACTCTGCCTACTCTGGTGGACGATTGGAAAATTACAGTCAGACAAGGAAAAATGAATTGCTCGATTTCTATCTTAATTATGATAAAGACATTGATGCAATTCAAAGTAATATTAATGTAATGGGGGGATATTCCTGGACTCATTATTACAGTGAAAATCAGGATTCAACCTACAATGCAGCACAGGATTACAGAATATCTATATCACCTGCCAGAACCAGGTATTATCTTGTATCATTCTTCGGACGACTTAATTACAGCCTGATGGATAAATACCTGTTGACATTTACAGTCAGAGATGATGGTACATCACGATTCTCATCCGATAATCGCTGGGGTCTATTTCCTTCTGCCGCCTTTGCATGGAAAATCAAGAACGAGTCTTTCCTGCAAAATGTAAAAGCACTTTCACAACTAAAACTTAGATTGGGCTACGGTGTTACCGGCCAGCAAAATCTCAATATTGGTACCAACTTCCCTTATCTGCCGGTATTCAGAATTGCCAATCCTACTATTGAATATCAGCTGGGTGATAATTTTTACAGAACCCTAAGACCTGACGGATATAACAAGGATTTGAAATGGGAAACCACTACCACTTATAATGCTGGTCTTGATTTTGGTTTTCTTGAGAACAGGTTTACCGGTTCTGTTGAATACTATTACAGACAAACAAAAGACCTGATTAACTCAATCAATGTGGCAGCGGGGACAAATCTGACGAATGTAATAGTAGCCAATGTTGGTGATCTGGAAAACAGGGGGGTTGAATTTTCCTTTGAGGGCAGGCTGATAAGTAAACCAAATTTCTCGTGGGACATTAATTATAACCTCGCTTATAACAAGAATAAAATTACAAAACTAACATTGACAGATGATCCTAATTATTTTGTACTAACTGGAAATATATCGGGTGGTACCGGTAATAATATACAGGTGCAGAAGGTGGATAATCCTACTTTCTCCTACTACGTGTACAAGCAAATTTACGGACAAAACGACAAACCATTACAAGGCGTCTATCTTGACCGTAACAATGATGGTATAATTAATTCCAGTGACCTGTATACTTATAAAAATCCGGCACCAGACGTAACCATGGGAATTGCCTCAACATTCACCTATAAAAACCTGGATTTGTCATTTTCGGGAAGGGTAAACCTGGGGAATTATGTGTATAACAATATCGCTTCCGGCAGTTCTTATCTGAATTTATATACCGGTGGCTTTATGTCAAATATTGTTTCTTCAGCGACCAATACTGCATTTACTCAGCCACAGTATCAATCTGATTATTACATTGAAAATGGTTCGTTTTTCAGAATGGATAATATAACACTGGGTTACACGATTCCTGATGTTATACAGGATCAGATGAATGTCCGGCTCAGTGCAATGGTCCGGAACGCTTTTGTGATTACCAATTATTCAGGATTGGATCCCGAGGTAAATGGCGGTATTGATAATAATTTCTATCCGCGGTCAAGAACATTTTTGCTGGGAGTAAACATTGACTTTTAATTAACATGAAATACTGAAAATTATGAAAAGATATAAAATATTTACTGCGTTTATTGCTCTGGCACTGGTGATAAACTCATGTACAAAAGATCTGAATACAACGCCGAACGATCCCAATGTTATAACATCTTCTTCGGTTTATAATGATACAGCTGCCTACAAGGAGGCACTTGCGAGGATATATGGCAGCCTAACTCTTACCGGTCTGGGAACCAATTCTACAGATGGAGCCGTGGGAAATCCGGATATTGTAACTGATGATGAAGGGAAAGCTTCCTATCTGCGCCTGTACTGGTGTGCTCAGGAACTTACCACTGATGAAGCAGTGAATGGCTGGAATGACCAGGATATTAATGAATTACATAGCCAAAGCTGGTCTTCTTCAAACTCATTTTTAGGGTATATGTATACCCGGATATATTATAATGTTGCCCTTTGTAATGAATACATCCGGGATGTAAGCACAAGAGTGGATGGTCTTGATGGAACGCTTAAAGAGAATGTGAAGAAATATTTGGCAGAAGCCAGGTTCATGCGTGCCTTAAGTTATTCTCATGCGCTGGATATGTATACTGATGTCCCGTTTGTAACAGAGAATGACCCGGTTGGAGCCTATTTTCCGGATCCAATAAGCAGAGCTGATCTTTTTAATTATGTTGAGCAGGAGTTGAAAGCGTTGAGTCCTTTAATGGCAGCACCCAGAACAAACGAATATGCAAGGGCTGACAGAGCAGCCGTCTGGACGCTTTTGGCCAAAATGTATCTTAATTCCGAAGTGTATACTGGTCAGAATAGATATACTGAATGTATTGCTTATTGTGACAGCATAATTGGTGCCGGTTATTCACTGCATCCCAATTATGAGGAATTATTTCTGGCGGATAATAATATAACTTCCACAGATGAGATCATTTTTCCTGTTGCTCATGATGGGCTGCACACCCAGACATACGGTGGCATGACTTTTATTATTGATGCCGCTATTGGTGGTAGTATGAATGCTGCTGATTATGGTGCTTCAGCCTGGGGGGGTAACCGCGTTACCAAAGCATTGGTAGAAACCTTTCCTTCCCTGCCTGCAAATGACAGTCGGGCTATGTTCTATACTGATGGTCAGAATCTCGAGATTGATAATATCGGAACATTTACTGACGGGTATGCCGTAACAAAATTCAAAAATATTACCTCTCAGGGAGTTCCGGGATCAAACGGAACCTTTGCCGATACTGACTATCCTTTGTTCCGGCTGGCCGATGTTTATCTGATGTATGCCGAAGCTGTTTTAAGAGGAGGCACCGGAGGAAGTATGGAAACTGCCATGGGTTATATTAATGATCTCAGGGAACGTGCTTATGGTGATAATACAGGAGATATAACCCAGGATGAACTAACTCTTGATTTTATTCTGAATGAACGTGCCAGAGAGCTGTATTGGGAAGGATCGCGCCGAACAGATCTTATCAGGTTTGGAAAATTTACTGGAGGAAGCTACCTCTGGCCCTGGAAAGGCGGAGTGAAAAACGGAGTGGCTACTGACGAAAGGTATAATATTTTTCCGATCCCGGCCTCAGATCTGGCTGCAAACCCGAACTTAACGCCAACAAAAGGATATTAATTTTTTAAAACCTTTATGAAATGAAAAGAATAATCGTATATATACTGATGGCAGGTTTAATAACACTTTTTGCCTGTGAAAAAGACGAAACAAGAGTTTATCTGAAATCCGATCCGGCAGGACCCGTTGCAGTTAGTCCCGGAGACCTCATTCTTTCAATGAATGATTCAGCAAAGGACATAAATATTAAATGGCGTGCTGCAAATTTTGGTTTCGATGCAATGATTAACTATTCCGTTCAGCTTGATAAGGCTTCCAATTCCTTTAACAGTCCCGTTACTATTGCTACTGTATCCTCTGACACCATGGTGGTAATCAATACGTACAATCTTGATAATACATTGAGATCCAATAATTTTGATACAGTTTCCACTGCATCACAACTCAGAATAATGGCTATCCTCAAGGGAGTTGGTGACGCTTATGCATACGCTGATACTGTATATTCTGAACCTGTTGATCTGAATGTTAAATCATTTGAAATTATAATTAATTATCCTAAGCTCTATGTGCCTGGTGATTATAACGGTTGGAGTTTTACCAATACCATTGCATCTGTGAAATCAAACGATAAATATGAAGGATACATATTTATTCCGGCCTCGGGAACCCTGAAATTCACAAGCGTTCCTGCCTGGGAACAGTTCGATACCTATGGTGATGCTGATGAAAGTGGTACGTCAGGTACCCTGGTAAATGATTGGGGAAATAATATAGTTGTCGCTGACTCCGGATATTACAAAATAAATGTTGATGTAAATGCCCTTACTTATCATTTTCTGAATACTGACTGGGCCATTACCGGTGATTTTAACGGATGGAGCGATACTCCTATGGAATATAATGTCGAGGAAGATATCTGGACAATTACATCGGATCTGACGGCGGGCGGACTGAAATTTAAACTCAATGGCGATCCTGACTGGACGCTGGATTATGGAGACGATGGTGCAGATGGTAAACTTAATCAGGGTGGTGCTAATATTTCTGTTCCTTCAGATGGAAATTATACTGTAATATTGGATCTGAGTAAACCAATTTATACTTATAAGCTGATTGAAAATTAAAAACCACTGTAAAGTTTGGTTTTAGCTGGTGGAGAATCTGCCGGCCTGGTATTTGCCCATATAGTTATCGGGTCGGCAGATTTATATAAAGGTTCAATATTCTTATCATATTAACAGGATTTTATGATATGCATTTGACATTATTTTATTTTACAAACCTAAACTTTAAGTATTAT
Source organism: uncultured Bacteroidales bacterium (assembly GCA_963783315.1). Taxonomy (GTDB): domain Bacteria; phylum Bacteroidota; class Bacteroidia; order Bacteroidales; family DASQZP01; genus DASQZP01. Next base: position 505,838 of record CAWAMZ010000026.1, on the reverse strand, counting down.
GAGGAAAATTTTTACTCTTTTAATGATTTTAATTTCACTGCCTGTTTTTTCTACTGATGTTACCTTTATGGTTAGCATGAAAGGCAGTGGTATGGATCTTTCCAATGGTGTATTTATCGCCGGAGGTATTTACAACGCAGACTGGGATTTTCATGCCATGACTAAAGAAGGTGACAGCCTGTATGCTGTTACAATCACATTGAATGAAGGTGATACCATTGGGTACTACTTTATTACCCAGGATTCCTGGGATAATTTAGCTCAATATCGGGAACCTGCAATTCCGGATGCCTGTGATGGAAGTGAATTTTTAGGCTGGTCTGGAGACCGGGGTTTAATTGTCCCGCAATCAGATACAACAATTGTAGCAAATTGGGGTACTTGTGAATCTTTGAGTTTGACAACTAAGATTACCTTTCATGTTAGCATGAAAGGCAGTGGTATGGACCTATCTAATGGCGTGTATTTTGCCGGAGGTTTCTACAGCGGTAACTGGAATTTCTCTTCTATGTCTGATGAAGGTGACAGCCTTTATTCTGTCACCTTGACTTTCAATACTGGTGATACCATTGGATATTATTTCATTACTCAGGATTCCTGGGATAATTTAGCTCAATTTCGCGAACCTGCAATCCCGGATGCGTGTGATGGAAGTGAATTTTTAGGATGGTCAGGTGACCGTGGTATTATTGTACCGGAATCGGATACAACTGTTGCCTTTATCTGGGGATCATGTGAACAACCAGGACAATCAACCGGAATAAGTAATCATACATCCGGTAGCAGAGATTTTAGAATATATCCTAATCCATCAGCAGGAGATGTTACTATATCTGTTCCGCATGAAACAAAGATAAAAGTTGAATTATACGATATTTCCGGTAAACAGGTGCAGGTTAATAAACAGATTAACGGAAGATCCGAAATTAAATTAAATACTTCAGTACTGCCTTCCGGTATTTATATAGTTAAAATGTTCGGTGAAAATTTTACAAAATTTAATAAACTAATTTTGAAATAAATTTTCTCAAACCTGGCAGGGACACTTCCCTGCCAGGTATATTACAATTATTTGCCGAAATTATATCTTATGAAACATTTACTGAGCTTATTATTATTATTACCCTTTACGGTTTTTTCACAGAAATTTTACCGGGGCAACGATCTATCCTACGCTAATGAAATGGAAGATTGTGGAGCCGTTTTTAAAGAGAATATGCAACCAAAAGATGTGTATCAGATATTTGCTGATCATGGGACTAACCTTGTGAGGGTGCGGTTATGGTACAAACCCGACTGGCAAAGGTCACTGGTTCAGCCTGCCGGTGTAGCTGATGAATACAGCAATCTGGCCGATGTTGAAAAAACCATTCGCAGGGCAAAAGATGCAGGTATGGAAGTTATGCTCGGTTTGCACCTGTCAGATTTCTGGGCCGATCCGGCCAAACAGCACATCCCTGATCCCTGGGTACCTGTTGCAACAAACCTAACTGCACTTAAAGATTCGGTTTACAACTATGTTACCCGTGTTTTAACTACACTGAATAACGAAGGACTGATGCCGGAAATTGTAAAAGTCGGGAATGAAACTAATTCGGGAATACTTAGGCAAACTACACTTAACAGTGATTACACAGTAAGTGGTACGGTAAGTTCGAGCTGGAGCAGGCATGCAGCACTTTTTAATGCTGCAATCAAAGCCGTTCGGGATGTAAGTGAGAATACTTCAATAAAACCGAAAATAGCACTCCATTGCGCCGGATTGAATGTGCCTGAATGGTGGTATGATAATATTATTAACAATGGCGTCACAGATTTTGATATCATGGGCTTTTCCTATTATTATGCCTGGCACGGAGGAAGCATACAGAAACTGGGTGAAATGATAAGACAACTGAAAGCCGCACATCCGCAGTATGATCCCATGGTTGTTGAAACCGGTTACCTGTGGACTACTGAGAATTTTGACGCAATGCCTAACATCATTGATGTTCCTGATCCTGAATATCTGCCAGTGATACCTGAAAAACAACTTGAATATATGGTGGATTATACGAGGGAGGTAAAAAAAGCGGGTGGAATAGGTGTTATTTTTTGGGAACCCGACTGGGTATCAACACCCTGTCGGACTCCCTGGGGGCAGGGAAGCTCACAGGAACATGTGGCCTTTTTTGATCCGGTAAATACAAACTTTATGGAGAATGGAGGTGGAAATTGGACCGAACCGCAGTTTTATGAAGATCTGAATACTGTAAAAGTCACATTTAAAGTGAATATGAGCGGACAGGATGCTTCCAATGGGGTTTTTATTGCCGGTGATTTTGCAGGTGATACTGTTTTGCCCATGGCTGATGAAGGACAGGGTGTTTTTAGTTATTTTACCTATCTTTCCCCGGGGGATTCCGGTGCATACTATTTTTTAAATGGGCCGGATGATAATTACCGTGAGATTGTCCCCCTGGAATGTACGGATAAAGGCACCTTAAACCGAAAATATGTGATTCCTGATCATAATATTACTTATTATTTCTCATTTTCATCCTGCCAGGTAACAGAACAACAACCTGTAAACGTCCGGCTGCGGGTGGATATGACAGGTCAGGATGTGTCACGCGGGGTGTATGTTACCGGAGAGATTAATGACTGGAGTATCGATCGGATGGATAACCTGGGTAATAATTTGTACGCCTGGGATGGTCTATTTAATCCCGGAGATTCCCTGGCATATTATTACCTGACAACATCAAGCTGGGACAATTATCAGCAGTACAGGGAAACTGTTCCTGCCGCCTGTGCACCCAGGTGGGGTACTGACAGGGAAATTTCTGTTCCCGGTCATGATACAACTGTCACGGTTTTCTGGGATTCGTGTCACTGGCTTGTGAATACAACTTTTCAGGTAGATATGTCTGGCCAGGAAGTATCAAACGGAGTATATATCACTGGTGATATGACTGGTGACCCCTGGCAGATTCTTCCAATGACATATAGTGACAATAATATTTACACTTACACAACGCGGTTAACTCCTTTTACTGAAGGCGCTTACTTTTTTCTGAATGATAGTACTGGCGCCGCACGCGAAAATATTCCGGATGAATGTGCTACTTATCTACAAACCGATCGTACCTATCAGGTCCCCAATCATGATACTGTGATTGGCTATTTCTGGAGTTCATGTAACCAGATAGCATTGTCTGCCGAAAAAATAAAATTAAATGAATTTAATATCAAAGTTTACCCCAATCCGGTATCATACGGTACAACAATTTTACTCCCCCCTGAACTTAGATGTGAAAAAATACAGCTGCTTGGCCTTACAGGAACAGTTTTGCAGGAAATTAATACTGAAAAGGATCAGCTTCAGTATTATTTGAACCTGTCCGGGCAACCTTCAGGTATATATTTGTTGCATTTCAAAGGCAATGTGGTTTCATTATATAAAAAACTGATTAAAAAGTAAGAGGATGAAAATAACGGCAGCCATTTTCATGTTTATTGTGGTAAACATACTTGCTTTTTCAGTTTCAGCACAGAAAAAGTCTGAAAATCATGAGCTTGTATATAAGGATGATCAGGGGATTATCAGATGGGTAAAAGATGATACTGAAGTAGCACTTTTCGGTGCAAACTACAGTTTGCCTTCTTCTTCCGATTATCGTGCAGCTGGATATCTCACTGATAACCGCAAAGCACTTATCGATGAAGATATGGCTCATTTTGCCAGGATGGGCTGGAACGGCATTCGTATATGCATTTGGGGTGATTGGGAAAACACTGATATACAGGGTAATCTATTGGAAAATGATCATCTTGACCTTGTTGATTATTTGATTTACAGAGCCAAACAGCGCGGCGTGTACATCCTGCTGACCCCTGTTACTACCTACAATGCCCTTTGGCCGGATGCTATGGGAGATACAGCATCGGTCAGCGGGTTTTCCAGGTATTATAAAAAATCCGAACTCGGAACCAATCCAAAAGCCATAGCTGCACAGGTAAATTATATTCAACAACTGCTTAACCATGTTAATCCCTATACGGGTGTGGCGCTTAAGAATGAGCCGGATATCCTTTTTATAGAAATGATCAATGAGCCCTGGCATCACAGTGATGATGTACAGGGATCGGTAAATTATATTAATGCTCTGGTTGATGCTGTGCGAAATACAGGGTGCCAAAAACTTACCTTTCATAACCTGAGTCAGGATTTTAATATGGCTGGTCCGATTAGCAAATCGGAAGTAGATGGTTGCAGCTTTGCCTGGTATCCATCCGGACTGAACAGGGGATTTTCACTGCGAAGTAATTATTTACGTACTGTGGATAACTATCCGGATACTGCTTTTGCCAAAGTAAAGAACATGCCCCGGATCGTGTATGAGTTTGATATGCCGGATGTAATGTCTGGTTATCATTATCCGGCCATGGTGCGCACTTTCCGCACTTTCGGGGTTCAGTTCGCGGCCATGTTTTCCTATGACATGCTGAAAACCGCTCCCTGGAATTTGGGATGGCAGACTCATTGTCTGAACATGGTGTACACACCATCAAAGGCTGCCAGCGCCATCATCGCTGCCCGTGTCATGAATAATTATCCTCTTTATCAGCCGGTACAGCCTTATCCGGTGAACAAAACCTTCGGCGACTGCCTTGTTAGTTATGTGGATGACCTGAGTGTGATGAACACACCTGAAGACTTTCTCTATTCAAACAATACGACCATACACCCCCGTGAACCGCAAAAGCTAAAGCAAATAGTGGGCTATGGTTCTTCGCCGGTAGTCGCGTATGAGGGAAAAGGTATCTATTTTTTTGATAAGATAAAGAACGGAGTTTGGCGGCTGGAAGTATACCCCGATGCAATGCAGGTGAATGATCCGTTTAATATGCCTAATCCTGAAAAGCTGGTATTCAGGGCCATTTATCGTGAATGGCCCATGGAGGTAATTCTTCCGGGACTTGGTCATGATTTTTTGATTAAAGCGATCAATAAAGGTAACCATCTCAATGATACTGCTGTTTCTTCCCGTTTTTTCATCCATCCGGGAGTCTATTTGTTGTACCGTCCGGGAAGTTTACCAGGAAAGCTACCGGAAAATATCGGGAAGTCGGGGTTTCGCGAATTTATTTCTCCTCAGCAACAGCAGTATAAACAAACAGTTTCTGTTTTCCCAATTTTAAATGAATTACCTTATGGCGATTCGATCTGTATTCAGGCAACAGTAATTGATTCTATTGAACCTGCCACGGTGTGCCTGAATGTCAGGCCAGCCGGACAGCACTGGTTTGTTACCGTCCCAATGGTCCATGACAGGGGATACACCTGGCAGTCACATCTGCAGGGAAATTATCAACCCGGATTGTATGAATATTGTATCACGGTTGGTACTCCTTATGACACACTTACTTATCCGGGTGCAGTACCTAGCATTCCCGGGATGTGGGATTTTTATGAACTTGATAAATATTATTCTTTCCGGGTGCTTGAAACTGATGATCCGTTGGTACTCTTTAATCCGGAAAAGGAAGATTATAAAAAACTGCTCTTTTCGAGAAGTATTGAACGCTGGCAGATACCAAATCAGGTTATACCGGGAAACAGTCCGGGAGAACTGGTTTACCGCTTTGGATTACCTGAAAAATTTCCTTCTGTACCTCAGGATATCACGGCTTCTCTTTTTATTGGAGACAGGATCGAAGCAATTTGCAAAAGGGTTTCTGTTAATAGTGTAATTAATTTCAAGATCAGGGCAGGAGAGGACAGCCTTCATGTTGTTGTGACTTTGGTCGAAAAGGACGGAACAGCCTGGTCATCAGAGTTTAATCCATTAGGTGAGTGGAATAATTTCACATTACCGCTTGACAAATTCGCTCTTTCAAATTCAGTGATGCTGCCTCAGGGATATCCTGGTAATAAAGCTTACTGGTTACCATCGCCTGAATACAGACATACAATGAAGCCGGAAAATATAGAAAAAATACAGTTTTCCCTGCGTGACCCGGTAACCAGAGATAATGACGGTCAATATTTTATTGACATTGGCCGGGTAAGTCTTTCTCCGGATTAAAATAAAAAAGACAAAATTTTAAGGTATAAAATTCCCATACCAGTAGTAACTATCACCGGAAATTTGAAAAATTATAAAAAACATATATGAGAAAACAGAGAATAAAAGTCATTTTGTTAATGGCTACAGGAATGATCCTGATTGCAGGATTACAGGTTAACGCCCAGCATTACAATATTGATCTAACAAATCCGGATCAGCCTGTAAAATCAGGTAAACTTCAGTTGGGCGGTGAAAATTTTCTCGGAAGGTCCATTTCCTTCAACAGTCATTATATGAGCATGGATGGAAAACCATTCATTCCGGTAACCGGTGAATTTCATTATTCGCGCTATCCGAATGAATACTGGGATGAATCAATCAAAAAGATGAAGGCCGGCGGGATCAATGTGATTTCAACCTATGTGTTCTGGATCATACATGAAGAGCATGAAGGAGTTTTCAACTGGAAAGGAGATAACAACCTGCGTAAGTTTATTGAGTTATGTGCGGCCAATAAGGTGGATGTTATCGTTCGCATCGGGCCGTTTTGCCATGGTGAGATACGCAATGGCGGACTTCCCGACTGGCTGCTTGGCAAACCGCTTAGCATCCGTTCGAATGATCCGGCTTACCTGCATTATGTTGAACGCTTCTATCAGCAGATCGGCCAGCAGATAAAAGGATTATTATTCAGTGACGGCGGGCCGGTTATTGGTATACAGATTGAAAATGAGTACCAGCATTCTGCCGCTCCATGGGGATTGACATATCCAGGTCAACCGCATGACTGGACTACTGCGGAGCGTGACAGGGCAGCGACACAAGCTGGTGTGGGTGTGGCTTCAGAAGAAAATCCATATGCTGCCCTGGGAAATGAACACATGCATATTCTTAAACAACTGGCTATCAGAGCGGGAATGAAGGTCCCGATCTATACAGCAACGGGTTGGGGAAATGCCGCTGTAATTGAAAATGCATCTTTGCCGGTTGCCAGTGCCTATCCTTATCCCACCTGGGCAGACAAAAGTCTATCACCACTTTACCTGTATAGAAACCTTCAACAAACACCTGATTATGCTCCGGTACGTTACAATCCGGAGGATTATCCATACATCGCTGCAGAAATTGGCGGAGGTATTATGGACAGGTACAACAGGAGGCCGGTGGTGCCGGCTAAAAGCCTGGATGCCCTTATCAACCGCTTTTTGGGTAGCGGTGCAAACGGCATCGGATATTACATGTATCATGGTGGTTCAACACCAAAAGGTGATGAATTCTTTTTTAATGATGAAGCTTACGGATATACAAAAATATCCTATGATTTTCAGGCTCCCGTTGGTGAATACGGACAGATCAGACCTTCCTGCAACCGGCTGAAACTGTTGCATTATTTCATACAGGCTTTTGGCGAACAACTGGCTCCCGAACAGGTGGTGCTTCCGCCTCAAAATGTAACTGATCCGGATAACCTCGATCTTTTAAGATATTCAGTAAGGAAGAAGGGAGATGCGGGATTTATTTTCATGAATAATTTCCAGGATCATGCTCAGAATCACGATCTGAAGGATATATCATTAACCCTGCAAACATCCACAGGCGAGATTCGAATACCCGAGACGGGGGAATTTACGCTTGCAAAAGATGAAAATATTATCTTTCCCTTTAATTTTAATCTGAATGGTGTAAACCTGGTCTGGGCAACAGCTCAACCGCTTAGCCGTTTTACAAATGGAGCTGTTACATATTACGTATTTTTTACGCTTGAAGAAATAACACCACAATTTGCCTTTGATAAACAAAAGGGTGTTACAATACGGAAAGAAAATTGCAGCCTGGCTGAAAACAAAATTCGTCAGTTAATTACCTGTGAATCGAATGAACCAGCTGAATTTACTATCGAAATGGGAAACCAGATAACCAAAGTCCTGGTGATAAATAAAAAAATGGCCTTAAAAGCCTGGCTTACCCATACCGGAAAACAACAAAAAATGATATTCACCAGTGCTGACTTGCTGGAAGAGAATGGTTTTCTGAAAGTTCTGAACACAAATAATCCTGAAGCTGACCTGCGTATATATCCCGCTGGTAATTATATGGTTTCAGGCAATGGAAGTAACCTGGTAAAATTAAATGACGGCAGCAAATTGTTTTCAGGATACAAGATAAGCTTTGATCCTTTTACACCTGAAGTTGAAACAGAAAATGTTAATGATAATAAATTTGCTGTTAAGTTGCCTGACAGTATTCCAGCTCATGTTGATAATATTCTGCTGGATATTGATTATACGGGTGATACCGGGATGGGATTCCTGAAAGGCAAACTGGTGGCTGATAATTTTTATAATGGAATGACCTGGGAGATCGGTTTGAGACAATTCATGCAAAATCCGGGTAAACAAAAGATGATTTTTTATTTTAGACCTATATACCAGGATGCAACCTATCTGCAGGATCTGCCTGACGATAAAATTCCGGAATTTGAATGGGAAAAATATTTAAAAATTAATAAGATGAAGTTTGTTCCGGTTTATAGTATCCTATTGGAGATAAAACAAAAATAATTTTTCTAATAACAGATGTAAAAGGTAATTTATCAGAATGTTGATAAAGTAGTTGACATTCTGATATTTTAATGGATCCTGTTTCATAAAAAAAACCTGACAGATTATCTATCTGTCAGGTTTTTACGTGTTTATCTGTGCCCAGGACAAGACTCGAACTTGCACGCTTTTGACGGCGCCAGCCCCTCAAGCTGGTGTGTCTACCAATTCCACCACCTGGGCATTCTTATTAAGAACTTTTTGTACCCGGAACAGGGATCGAACCTGCACAGCCAAAAGGCCACTGGTCCCTGAAACCAGCGCGTCTACCAATTCCGCCATCCGGGCTTGTTGATTGGGATTGCAAATGTATAAAAAAATCTTTAATCTCCTAAATCATTTATCTTTTTTTAGTGCATTTTTTAATATCTCCATAGCCTGCTCATAGCCGGACACAGATAGTTACAAAGACACTGCTTGTTGACTTTTATGACTTTCAAAGGCTGCTTCAATTATGCGAATAACATCAGTGGCCTGTAAAGCGGTTACAGATGGACTTTTACCCGATAACAGTGCCTCATAAATATCATCATAGTAGGCCATGTAATTTCCCGGGATTGTCTCAATTTTTCCCCTGAAGTGCAATCCGTTAATGTCTGTATTAAGAGTACCGTAGTATTTGCTGTCTTCCATTCCCCAACCGGGTTTGTTTGGCAGATCACCATTTGTTAGTGCCGCTTCCTGCGGATCTAACCCCCATTTTAGAAAACTGCCCTCAGTGCCATGCAGAATATACCTGGGACCGGGTTCTCTTACAAGATAACTGCCTTTCAGAGTTACTTTAATTGTTTCATAGCCAAGCTTAACTTCAAAGTTATCATCTACCTGCCCCCCGGTTCTCATCGTTCTTATATCGGCCTGAACTGTTTCAGGCATACCGAAAAGTACCAGTGCCTGGTCAATCATATGTGAGCCTAAATTGTAAAGTGTCCCTGCTCCGGTTGATGGATCTTCTTTCCATGTATCCGGCTTGGTATAATTTCTGAAACGATCAAAATGCGACTCAAATTCAACCAAACGGCCAATAAGGTTCTGCTCAATCACTTTTTTTACAGTAAGAAAATCACCATCCCAACGTCGATTCTGAAAAACACTTAACATTACTCCACTATCCGCGGCAAGTTTGTCAAGCTCTGATGCTTGTTTTACTGTTTGTGTAAAAGGTTTTTCTGCTATTACATGCTTCCCTGCAGCAATTGCTTTGGATACCATTTCATAATGCAAATGGTCTGGTGTATTGACAACTACAAGCTCAATTTCTTTATCCTGAAGCAATTCTTCGTAAGATTTGGCCACTTTTATAGTTGGATATTTATTTATTGACCGGTTGCTGTGCCTTTCCACTACTTTGCATAACCTGAAGCCTCTGTGCAATGCAATCAGCGGTGCATGAAATACAGTTCCCGACATCCCGTAAGCCGCCAGTCCGGTATTGATGACTCTTTCCATAATTATCTGTTGTTTTTTAACAAAGTTAGCTACTTTTAAAAGAATAGACACAATTTGATACAGACCGGGTTTAACAGCTCTGGAATTTTTTATAAAACAGAAAAAGAATTGAAAAGATGAACCATCAATATTTAAAAAATATTTGCCGAATGCTGAGCATGGCAAAAGACCAAAGAAGCGATTATAAATACTTTTTCAGCAGTTCGGTTAGCTGTTCTTTTGAAAAGGGCTTGGTCAGGTAATCATCAAAAACACCCTGGTAGACGAATTTTTTACTCTCATTCCAGGTAAAGGCCGATTGGGCAATTATGGGAATGTTTTTGTGTGTTTTTCTGATTTGGCGTGCTGCTTCAAACCCGTCTTTTTCAGGCATGAGAATATCCATAAGTATCAGATCGATAGATTCGGTTTGTGTAACTTTATCAATGGCTTCGTTGCCATTTGATGCTTCAATGAGTTTGATCCCCAGTAAGCTGGTTATTTCTTTCAGATAGAGTAAATTAGAAGAAACATCTTCTGCGACAAGAATAGTTTTTCCTTTTAATATACTGTTGTCTTTTGTTTGTTTGGCTTCGGTCGGATGATCAGAAACTCCGAAGGTAGTTTCTTTGAAAGGGAAAATTACTTTGAATTCGGCTCCTTTTAAATGCCTGGATTCAACTGTTATTTCACCATCGAGCAGTTTGGCCAGCCCTTTGCAAAGTGTAAGTCCCAGTCCGGCTCCCCTGTAAAGCTTCTGAACTGAATCCTCGATTTTCTGGAAACTGCCAAAAATATCCTTCTGATGCTTTTCTGATATGCCAATGCCCGTATCTCTGACATAAAAACAGATCTTACCCTGTGTGGTAAATCTGGTTCCAACTTCAATATGGCCTTCCTCTGTAAACTTGATGGCATTATCAATCAGATTTATCAGTATTTGTTTGAGCTTATTCGGATCGGTATACAAGATACATTGCTCAGGAACTTCCATTTTCAGACGAATCATCAAATACTCTTTGTCCTTTCGGTTTCGGAGTTCTATAGCTTCCATGTATATTTCTTCGAGCAGATCTCTGACCAGGAATTTCTCTTTCTCATATTGAATTTTACCCGTCTGAAGCTTTGAAGTTTCAATTATGTTGCTGACAAGGGAAATTAGATCGTAGGTTGCATTTTTTATTTGTAAAGAAAAGCCAGCCCTTTTTTCTGGCGAAAAATTATTATCAGTAAGTAGTTGCGTGAAACCTGCTATAGCATTTAAGGGAGTACGGATTTCATGTGACATATTGGTAAGAAAAGCAGACTTAAGCCTGTCTGATTCCTCTGCACGATTTTTAGCATCAATTAAATGCTTCTCTGCCTGCTTTTGTTCAATGATCAGACCTAACTGACTCGCCAGAAATTTCATGAAATCAAGATCATGTGGCGTGTAAGCATTTGGATTTTCATAATCCTGTGCCACAAGTGCTCCTGTTATTTCTCCATTTGAATAAATGGGAACACCCATCCAGATTTTTGAGTGTGCACCCAACTCATTTCTGTCAATTCCCATTTCAGATGTAATATTTAAAATATCATCAGGTCTTAAAAAGAGTGGTTTGCCCTTTTTAATCAGGTATCCTGTAAGCGATTTTTCAGGATCAAGCTCATCGCGTCCGTCTTTCTCATCTTTGAAATAGGGTATCCGGAGAATATTATCCTCCTTATTGTATAAGGCTACAAAAAAATTACGGGTATTGAAAAGTTCTTCCATCTTTTCATGAATTACCCGGAATATTTCATTCAGGTTTTTTGCTTTAATAACTGCCTGGGAAATGTGATAAATGGTTTCCCGTTCAAGGAAGTTCCGTTTGCTGGTTGTAATATCCCTGGCTATTACCGAAACAGCAATTATTTGTCCATCAGGGTTGGTTATGGGCGAAGCTGTAAGTGACACGATTAAATTTTTACCTGATCGGCTAACCCTAGTGGTTTCATAATGAACAATTTTGTTTTCGGAGAGTATTTCCCTGATAATCTTCTTCTCTTCATCTTTTTTATCTGCCGGGACGAGCAAACTGATATTACGACCTGTCATTTCTCCGGCTGAATACTCATACATGGTTTCTGCTCCCTGGTTCCAGCTCAGGATGTTCCCTTCCTGATCTTTACTTAAAATAGCATCATCTGAACTTTCAACAATGGCAGCCAAATGTGCTTTTTGCTGTGAAGACTTTCTGGCTACTGTCACATCTCTGGCAACAATCATTACTGATATTACATCTCCGGATGAATCAAACTCCGGAATGAGCCGGCTTTCAAATATTTTTTCCTCGCCTGCATGTTTAATTTTATCTTCAATGATTATCTGTTTCCTTGTGCTAAATACCAGATTAATGTTTTTGATTAGCAAATCTTCAATGTTTCCCGGTAAATTAAGGTCTGATATCTTAATTCCGGTTGTATCCATTGTAACGGGAGTTGAAAAAAGCAAAGCTTGCTTATTCAGGTATGTCAGGCGCAATTGCCTGTCGAATCTTACTATTATATCCGGGATGGTATCTGCCAGTGTCCTGAAATATTGTTGTTGCTTATTTAAACTGCACTCGAAAGCTTTTTGCTCGGTAATATCAATAAAAGAAGCCATCATCCTGCCGGAATGTTTCCCTTTGAAAAATACAAGACTGGCTGAAAATTTTATATCAATAACAACACCATCTGAGCGGATACCCTGCATTTCACCCTGATAACTGCCTGATTTTTTTAATTCATCAACTATGTTTGCAGCTTCCTCCGGTTTTAACCAGTATTTTGTAACAAGGCTTCCCAGTACCTCCTGTTCTGAATGATAACCCCAGATTTTCAGGAACGAAGGATTGACAAAGGTAAGTTTTCCATCCAGGTTTGCGAAGGCGATCCCGTTGTTTGAACTTTGAACTGCCTGCTCTAATAACCATTGTTTTTCTTCACCGTATTCATGAAAATTTGTATACGACAAACCATTTGTTTTTCTTTCTTTTCGAAAAAATCTGTAAAGTTTCATCTACTTAGGATAAAGATGGTTAGCCAAGAATGGAAGTGTAAATGAAAAAGTACTGCCTTTACCAGGAGCACTCTCAACCTCCACTTTTCCACCGTGTTTCTCAACGAGTTCTCTGACAAGCAATAAGCCAAAACCTGTGCCGCTTTCGTGAGAAGTACCGGGAAGTGATGTATGACTGTCTGGTTTAAATAGTGATTCTTTGGTAGCGTTCTCCATACCTACACCCTCATCCCTTACCAAAATACGAATTTGTTCCTTCTCTTCAATTGTAAAAAGAGTTACCGTCTTGTCAGCTGTGGAGTATTTTATTGCATTGGATAATAAATTTCTGATAATAGCGTGAAGCATTTTTCTGTCGCTATACACCTTATCTACTGGATCAACATTATTAATCAGTTTAACTTTTTTTCTTTCGGCACTGCTCTCCAGTAGTTCAATGATTTGATTTGCCTCATCCCGCAAATTAAAGGCTTCCGGCTGGAAAGGCATGTGTCCGGATTCAGCCTGCGACCAGTCGAGCAACTGATTAAGCAGATTATACATGTGGTTGGCTGAATTTAATATCTGGTTAGCATACATTTCAGTTTTGTCATATTTTTTCTTTTGTAAGGCATTTTTCAACAGATCGGTGAAGCCAATAAGGCCTGAAAATGGAGCACGGAGGTCATGTCCAAGGATGGTAAAAAATTTGTTTTTTTGGGCATTTAGTTCTCTGAGATGCTGTTCCGATTGCTCTATGCGTTTTTCCTGTCTCTTTTTTTCAATTGTTTGGGCAATCTGGCCTGAAATAAAGGTAAAAAGATCCAGATCCTCAGTGGTATATAAATAAGTATCCCGGTAATTCTGAATTACAAGCGCTCCGATGATATTATCTTCTATTTTCAAAGGAACTCCCATCCATTCATGTGGTACCTTATCAATAAATTCAATTTCTCCCGTTCTGTGGAGTTCTATCAGTTCCTCAATTCTTAACAGAGCTGGTTTCTTATGTCGAACTAACCATTCAGTCGTGCCGTTTCCAATTTCCCGGGATGGGGGAGGTGCAGAATACAGATCTTTGAAATAAGGGAAATGAAGAATCTTCCCGTTATCATCAATAAGTGAAATATAAAAATTAGGAGCAGGCATCAGCCTGGCCACTGCCTTGTGGATACCACCAAACAAAATATCCAGATTAGATGTAGACCTGGTAGAATCGGCAATGGAAAGCAGGGCTTCCTTAATTTTTTCTGCTTTGCGACGTTTTTTGAGATCCACTTTAACGACCTGGTAAAAAAGCAGGATTAATAAAAAAGAAAACAAAGCATAGACCGTCGAAGAAACCACCAGTTTAAGGGTTTGTTTTTCATTGTGTTGTGCTCGTATAACGAGGAGATTGTTCTCATATTCTTCCATCTCCTTGACTGTTTCAAGCAGTTTGCTGAATACAGTGAACTGGGTATTGAAAATTCTCACCTGTGAAGGACCGGTAATTTTCTTGAAAGACTCTTTTCCCTGAAAAAATGTAATGTTGGACTGATAAAAACTATCCAGCGTAGTCTTGAATTGATGAAGAAGCTTCTGTTGACCTGGATCTTCTGTAATACTATCCATCCGGTCGTAAGCTTTGTAAATATTCTCAATATTAATGTTGATCTGATCCCATGTTTGCTGGTTTCCTGTTTCCAGGTATGAGTGAGTAATTCTTTCAGCTTGCAGCAGTGAGAAATTCAGATTGTCCAGTTGCGACTGTATCCGGTAAATTCTTCTTTCCCATTCGGTATCCTTCACAAAGTCAGTCGACATAAATATGGCTACCGTGCCCAGACTGACAATAAACAGCATGGCAAAAACGAAGCCGGCGGTAATCTTTTGTTCAGTGGTTAATTTCATTATATATATTTGCTTGTTATAATATCGGTAAACAGTAATTTTTGTTTCATTTAATTGATGTTTTAACAGCAATTTATCATCCGGGAATTACCTGAATAACTTCCGGAATGCAGGTTTATTGAACATATTTGTTTATTTAGTGGCCCTTAAACAGTACTTTTTGAATTTTGACGATCATGCCGGTTTTTTCTTTAAAAATATTTACAAAAGTAATATTATCTACAGGTTGTTGTGCATGTTGAAAAACCGTTTTCATCGATAAATTTCGTATCTTTGATTAACATTGACATATTTATGGAGACAATTCGAGTTGATATATTAAACCCAAAAGCAAAATCACTACTTAAAGATTTGGCCAATTTGGACTTGATAAGGATAAAAAAAGATAAAGTAAAATCTGAATTCAAAGAATTACTGGATAAATTACGGACTAATTCTGACGATGCTCCATCACTTGATGCGATAACTGCGGAAGTTGAGTCTGTGAGAAAAGCTCGATATGAGAAGTAAAAGAGTAATTCTTGACACTAACCTATGGATAAGCTTTGTGATTTCAAAGATAATTTTCTTTTGAGTCTTGCAGTTGAGAGCAAATCCGATTATTTGGTAACAGGTGATTCTGACTTATTGACAATTAAAAAGATAAAAAAGACAAAGATTTTAAACTGGACTGATTTTATCAAAGAAATTAAAGACACCACAAAAATATAAGATTTAAACCTCAGACGAGCCAAAAAAAAGAGGGAGCAAGCTAATTTTTTAATGTCTCCTATACTGATCAGATAGTTTCATCTGCAGGGTTCAATTGAGTTTTATCCAGATTGTTATCAGAGCTGTTGGGCTAAAATGCTAAATATGGATTTATGTTGGATATTTACAGATTAATTTTACAAATCACAGCTTTAATATTGCATTATGATGGATTGGAATACAATAGTTTCCGGCAAAAGAACAGGTGATGAAAGTGCCGAAGAACCGGCACGTACAGGATATCAAAGGGATTATGACCGGTTGATTTTTTCATCAGCTTTCAGAAGGTTGCAGGATAAAACACAGGTTTTTCCTCTTCCGGGAACTGTATTTTTACATAATCGCCTTACACATTCTCTTGAGGTTGCCAGTGTGGGACGTTCTCTTGGGAAACTGGCAGGAGATCGATTAGTTAAAAAAGAGGTAATAAAAGATGAAATGAAAGAATTTTACATGCTGGAACTCCAAAATGTAATCGCTGCAGCCTGTCTGGGACATGATATTGGCAACCCGCCTTTCGGCCATTCCGGAGAAAAAGCTATTTCGTATTATTTTGAGGAAAATGCTGACTGTATTATTGAAGAAAACAATAAACTGAAAAACTATTTCAGTGATGCACAATGGCTGGACCTGACAGCTTTCGAAGGAAATGCTAATTCGTTGCGTGTACTGACACATCATTTCAACGGAAAATCCAGTGGCGGATACCGGCTTACTTATGCAACCCTTGCTTCACTCATTAAATATCCTTGTGTTTCGCAGGCAACCAATAAAAAGTTTATTAACAGAAAAAAGTATGGTTTCTTTCAGACTGAAAACGATCTGGCCCGGCAGATCTTTGAAACGCTGAATGTCGTTAAACAGTCTGATAATCCGGCAATTTATCAAAGACATCCCTTTGTTTATCTCACTGAGGCGGCCGATGATATTTGTTACAGGATCGTCGATGTTGAAGACGCACATCGTTTACAAATTCTGCCTCATAATTTTGTCGAAAATAATTTCACCAGTCTTCTTACTGATTTTAATGTCGATTTGGAGCCTGTACATCAAACGCTCAATACTATTTCCGATAAAAATGAAAAAATTGCCTATCTGCGCGCAAAATGCATCAACACACTTGCAACTGCTGCAGCAGAAGTTTTTAGTGAGAACAGCGACAGTATACTGAATGGGACCTTTAATTCGGGACTTCTGGACTACCTGGAATTATCTCATCCCGCACTGAAGGAAATAGCAGCGTTTTCAGTTGACCGAATATACAATCATGACACAGTTCTTCAGCTCGAAATTGCAGGCTATAGGGTAATGTCCGATTTATTATCATTGTTTATACCTGCTGCATTGAAAGAAAATCCGGGTCATAAGGACATGAAAATACTGCGCTTAATTCCACAGCAATTTGAGATACAAACCAGCAAACCTTATCACAAGGTTTTTGCTGTACTTGATTTTCTTTCCGGAATGACTGATCCTTATATCATTCAGTTATACAGGAGGCTGTTTGGAATAGAAATACCGCTGCATCATTAATAATTAATGCTGATTTTTCAAGGAATTTTTGAACAGGTACAATTTTCTTTATTACATCAGAACATCCTTGAAACTGACATCCTGTGCTGCAAGAACAAATATTTTTGCGTGTAAAGCTTCTGTATTTTTTTTAAGTGTTTCATAATAACTGGCAAAATCAGTTCCCGGTTTGTTGAGGCCAAGCATTACCAAATCGGTAGTGGCCGATTCATTTCTCAGCACCGACCAGAAGGATTCATTTTCTGCTACCAGTACACTTGTGTTGAAACGAATTCGCATGCCAGATAATAGACTTGTCAGATTTTCACGGGCTTTATCTGCTGCTTCTTCCTTTTTTACCATCATCTTTAAGGTAATGTTCACATCCCTCCATTCCAGACTGTTTTGAAGAAGATAACTGAGTATCATCATCAATGATCCGTTGTCATTCAGTCCACCCCACCATATATCAAGTGTTTTTTTGTTAAAACGCTGATGTCTCTCATCGTCCTGAAAGATGATCACATTTCTTTTTGAATTGTAAAAGTGTCTGATCATCCTGGCATAAGGTTCATGATGTTGTGCTTCACGTGTGTCGCCAAGGAGTATTGTGTTGGGAATCAGCTTGCCCAGCCCGTAGGAATCAACTAACTGTTGCGCCCCGGTGAACGGATCTTTGGCTCGTGTAACCCTTACCAGTGCATTTACTTTATGGGTGAAAAGGTAATTGGAAATTTGTTTCTCATAATCTTTTATCTTTCCCGGACTAACATTATCTCCGGACAGAATAGTAACAACCGTGAATAATGTTTTTTCCTGACTGAAATCATTGGCCAGGTCAATCAGTCGCCACCGTTTTGTTGGTGCACCTGACAGTACGAGCAGATGCGGACGCCAGCTCTTTGCATGTTCATCCCTTGTGAGCTGCAATAATGCATACCTGATAATGGTTTGAAAAACGCCACGCCGGACATCTCCCCATGCTGATTTTATCTTCCTTCTTTTCAGCCAGACAAAGATTAATATGATGAATATCGTTGCAACGGTAGTGGCGAGTGCATTTATAAGAAACATGACAGCAGCGCATCCCACAGCTCCAAGTAGCGAAAATATCCAGTGAACTTTAAATTCAGGACGGAAAGAGGGACTCTTCAGAAAACGTTCTACGCCGGCGGTGATATTCAGAACTCCATATGTGGTGAGAAAAAACATGGTTAGTACAGGAGCGATAAAATTCAGACTGCCAAAATAAACTGAAATCATGGTGATAACTATAGTAAAAACCGTTGCTGCCCTGGGAATTTGTTCAGGGCCGTTTCCGCGGGCAAATATTGCAAATGGTTTCGGAAGTACCCGGTCTTCTGCCAGCACCTGCAATACACGGGGTGCTCCAAGTAAACTACCAACAGCACTGGACAATGTGGCCCCCCAGACTCCCAGGAGAATAGCATCTCCCCAAAAAGCAATGCGGCGCATGATTAGTGGATCTTCAACAAGTGTAGCAGCATCGGCTCTTGAAGCAAGCAAAAGGGGCAGTAGCATATAAATAAGATAACCAGTTCCGACTGCCAAAAATGTACCGCGTGGTATAGCACGGGAGGGATGTTTGAGATCCCCGGAGAGATTAACTCCTGCCATGATTCCGGTAACAGCAGGGAAAAAAATGGCAAAAACTTTCCAAAAACCAACGGAGCGCGATGCAGGAACACCCCACATCTCAACATGCGACTCCTCAAGTGGTTTCCCCATAATTAAGGAAATGAGAGAAATGCCTATGATAGCCAGAATAACATATTGTATGCGGATGGTTGCTTTTGTTGAAAACAGCGCCATCGTTCCTAATA
This sequence comes from uncultured Bacteroidales bacterium, assembly GCA_963783315.1. Lineage (GTDB taxonomy): Bacteria > Bacteroidota > Bacteroidia > Bacteroidales > DASQZP01 > DASQZP01. The sequence goes on along the minus strand of CAWAMZ010000026.1, from coordinate 486,754 downwards.
ACAGGGTTGTTACAACTCCTACCCAGCGAATGTCAAGCACAGGAAAAACAGCCACCAGACTTTCAGCAAAACCGGCAACATATAAAGCAACTGAAAAAGCCTGAGCCAGATATAAAGGCACACCTATTGATCCGCCTACTTCAATACCAAGAGACCTGCTGATCATAAAATAGGCTCCGCCTGCTTTAACTGGTGAATTTGTTGCTATTGATGCAATGGAAAGAGAGGTGAGAAAAGTGATTGAAGTCGATAATGTTACAATAATCAACGTGCCTATAAGTCCTACATTACCTACTACCCAACCAAACCGGAGATACATAATGACCCCAAGAATAGTAAGTAATGACGGGGTAAATACCCCTCCAAAAGTATTTAATTTGCTGCCGGAACCCTTTTTTTCTTTTCTTTCTGCCACTAATTTCTGTTTGTTTTCTTTTGTAATTATTTCTGTTATGGCTAATTATTTATAAGTAATCGAATGATTTGCAAGATACTTAAATATATTAATTCAATCTGACTTTTCTATAAGTAGTTGGTGAATTGAAAAGCAATATTTTAATGTAAAAAACAGTAAAATACTTGACTTATATTATTTTATGTGTTAGGTTTGTAATTCAAACCAGTTTTACATTTAAAACTTAATACCATGGATATAAATGATTCGAACGATGCTCCCTTAGCCCCTGAACAGAGCCTGAAGGTGATCAATCAAATGATACAGGCATCACAGCAAAAAATCAGGAATGACGGGATGCTATTTATTATTTGGGGATGGACTATGTTTCTCCAATACCTGCTCTCGTTTCTAAAGACCAGAATGGTGATGACTTATATGGCCGGGGAAGTAATTCAGTTTGCTGGACCTGTCATGGTAGGTATTGCGGTTCTATATACTATTTATTATATAGCCCGGCAGCGCCGTCGTGTACAAACTTATATAGGCATTTCACTGCGTTATGTATGGATTACTATGTTTATTAGCCTCGTACTTATTAATCTGATACAATTTAATGTATTGCACACAATCAATTTTGAGTTGCAGCATCCAGTATTTATGGTTGTCATCGCCTTTTCCATAGTAGTATCCGGCGGAATTTTAAGATATCCTTTGTTGGTTGCAGGCGGGGTGATTTTTGGATTAATGGCCTATCTCTGTTCTTATCTTTCATTACAGAACCAGATACTGGTTGAAGCCATAGCCTGGCTAATTGCTTTTATTATTCCGGGACACATACTGTTTGCCAGGCGTAATAAAAAGGAGGAATATGTTTAAGGAACTTGATCCATTGTTACATTCTCAGGTGCGACTTGCGATTATGTCTGTATTGATTGGCGTTAAAACTGCTGAGTTTGCTTTTATGCTTGAAAATATCAATACAACCAAGGGAAATTTGAGTTTTCAGCTGAGTAAGTTAAAGGAGGCAGGATACATTGATATTGAGAAATCTTTTAAAGGAAGCTATCCGCATACCACCTGCCGGATCACACAAACGGGGATCAATGCTTATAAGAAATATGTGGACAATATTTCTGAGTACTTTCAAAATTTTAATGAAATCTAAAATCGAATGATATGAAAAAGTTTTCGCAACATTTAATTTTACTGATCGTTGGTCTTATTTCCTGTACTCCCGGTCAGCGTGAAAATGATTCAGATGTTACCTTTGGAATTTACAGGGTAACTGAACCTTCACGAATTCAGGGATTCGTAATTGATTCTCTGGTGGCTGCCGGAATGCAACCGGAGGATAATGCTGAAAGAAAAATTCTTGGTTATCTTCCGGTTGAAACGTCCTTTGATCCGTCACTCTTTACCAATGACAGCATCAAACTGATGGAAAGTTTTTTTACGGTAGGGAAGGATGACGCGTACCGGGCAATTATTGCTGTGAATAAAGTTCCAGACATGGTTATAAGTGATATACAGAGGACAAAACAGGAAGGAAATGCTGTATACATTTATTTTACGGGAAAAGGAGCCAGAAAGTGGGCGGACTTTACAAAAAAACATATTGGAGAATCAGCAGCCATAACCATTAATGGACAGGTTTATACAATGCCCCGGATTAATGCGGAAATCAGAAATGGTTCAGCTCTCATCCCGGGGCTTAAGGATGAGGAGACTGCCAGCAATATCGCAGATGAATTAAACAAGGGAATGAGCAATAAAAAATAATTTGTATTCTTTTGATCATTTCTGAATTTCGATATCTCTATAATAGTCATGATGGCCCCTTGTAAGTGAACAAATTGCTTTTGTAGTTTGTATTATCAGCATGAAAAATTTTGTTGATATGCATGGTGTTTTTAAAAGAATTGCAGCTATAATTTTCTTTATCACTTTGATGTGGAGCCATGTTCTTGCGCAGCTGCCCACTAATTATCCAAATCCTGAATCCCAACCACTGGATCTCACATTAAAGAATATCCTGTTGTATTTTGTTTCACCGGTTTTATTAGTGATTGTTTATTTCCTTGTGAGACGTTATAAGAGAAAACAGGCTGAAAAAAGTGCCAGCGAAAATGAAAAGTGATTCAGGGGTAACTTGAATCTTTGTTTGTTTTTTGAATAGTCAGTAAAAAATCTGTAAAAAAAACAGGTTTAAATTATTATCTTACCGGATATTTATTTCGTTCAATTATCAACGTATCTATGGCGAGTAACTTTACGTACAAATTTGAAAGAAACAATGGCATTTTATATAAGTATTATTATGGAATAATTACCCTGAATGATATAATTACTTCCTGGCAGTTTGCCTTTCAAAATAATATTATTCCCCCGGATGTGAGCGGGTTTATACTGGATTACAGAGAAGCACATTTTGAAATTGCAATAGACGAAAACAAGAAAATTGCTGATTTCTACAAGGCGCACCCGTTAATTTTCGGGAATTTTAAATTTGCCATCATTACTACCGATCCAAAAGATGTGGTTGTCCCCATTCTTGTTGCCTTTGATGATGATGGGTATTATTCAAAACCTTTTTGTACAGTTGAAGCAGCCCTCACCTGGATATTGGGATAATACAATACCATTATGCTGCTGTTCTGCGGCTTCTTATTTTAATTCCATTACTATTTTTAATTTTGATGATTGACAAGTTAACTGATTATTAACAGCAACAATAACTTTATTCAACATGAATCGCCTGTTTTCTGTACGAATGTTTACTGCGGCTGATGCACTTGGCGTTGCTTCATCAGATAATCAGCCTCATGAACATGATTTTGAAGAATTACTGATCGGCACAGAAGGAGCATTGGAACATTTTATTGATTTTAAATCAGAAGTACTGGTTGCACCATATATTAGCTTTGTTTCAAGGGGGAAAATACACCGGGTTAATCCACAAATCGTTGATGAAAAATGTAACATTTGGGTGCTCAGGTTCAGAACTGAGTTTATTCCTGAAACGATTTTTCAGTTATATTCCTGGTATCATGACCATGCCAATATCATGATGCAAACAGGTATATGCTTTAGCCGGATGCCGGCGCTGTGTGAGATGATGTATAATGAGTCGCAACAGGATGATCCTGATTATGCTGTGATACGACACTTATTGAGTGCTCTTTTCATAATGATAGAATCTGAAAGAAAAAAGCTTTATCCGGATGAAAAAGGCATGCAAAAAACGCAGAATACCACTTTTAAAAATTTTCTGAAAATCCTTGAGGAAAATTTCAGAAGGTCTGAAGGTGTTGAATTTTATGCAGAAAAACTCTTCATGTCCTCCCGGAACCTGAACCTGATCTGTCAGAATATTATGCAACAAAGTGTTTCGGAGATTATTGAAACCCGAAAACTTACTGAAGCCAAGAATCTGTTGATCACTACCGATAAAACGATTTCTGAGATAGGATATGAGCTTGGCTACAAAGAAAAATCTCATTTTACGCATGTTTTCAAAAGAAAGTCTGGTCAAACTCCTTCTGAATTCAGGGAAGATATGAAACGTTTGTTATTGATATAAAAAGATGTTATTATCTTAAATACACCACTTATTTTCCAAAATCTGATACCACCCGTCTGAAAAAAGGCTGCAACTTTGCATGTATAAATTAAATCATTGTTAACCTATGTCATTAGACAAAAAAAATAATGTAGTTATGGATACAAAGAAACCAGAAGCAAAAACGAAATGGGTATCAGATCCTGCTCATAGTGAATTATTATTCAGAGTGAAGCATATGATGATTACCAATGTAAAGGGTGAATTCACAAAATTTCAGGCAGTGATTGATGGCGAAGATTTTACAAAATCGCCGGTGAAAGCAGTGGTAGATGCTTCATCAGTCTATACAAATGATGAAACCCGTGACGGGCATTTGAAAAGTCCTGATTTTTTTGATGTGGAAAAATATAAAGAGCTGGTTTTTGAAAGCAAATCATTATCTAAAGTTGATAATGAGAATTACAAGCTTACCGGTATGCTTACCATCAGGGACAAAACCAACCAGGTAACTCTTGATGTAGAATTCGGTGGTGTAAACAAAGATCCTTGGGGAAATGAAAAGGCAGGTTTTTCACTTAATGGTAAAATTAACAGAAAGGACTGGGGGCTGAACTGGAACGCAGCCCTTGAGACTGGTGGTGTATTGGTAAGTGACGAAGTAAGGATCAGCGCTGAGATACAGTTTACAAAACAACAGGAATAACATATATAGCTGGAATACAATACCCCTGAATCAGGTTCAAATAATGTAAGTTTTACAGCACTAAAAATCAGGTAATGATGAATCTGAAAGAACTGAATAATATTTCCGGTTCCCTGAACAGCACCGAGCGAATGCCGGTGCTGTTTATAGGACATGGAAGCCCGATGAATGCCATTGAAGATAATGAATTTGTGAGAGGATGGGAATACACAGGTGGCTCATTGCCCAAACCCGCAGCTATATTATGTGTTTCTGCACACTGGGAGACACGTGGTACCCGGATTACAGCAATGGAAAAACCTGTTACTATTCATGATTTTGGTGGATTTCCGCCAAAATTATATGAAGTTCAATATCCTGCTCCCGGAAGTCCTCTTATTGCCAATGAAACAAAAAAACTAATAGAAAAGACAGAGGTTGGACTGGATGAAAAATGGGGCCTCGACCATGGAGCGTGGAGTGTACTAAAACATCTATTCCCTCAGGCTGATGTACCGGTATTGGAAATGAGTCTTGATTATTACCAAACACCCCGATACCACTATGAACTTGCTCAGGAGCTGGCACCCCTGAGGCGAAAAGGAATTTTGATAATCGGAAGTGGAAATATGGTGCATAATCTTGCGCGTGTGGACTGGCAGCATCTTAATGAACCAGGTTACGGGTATGACTGGGCTCTTGAAGCAAATGCAGGAATGAAAGAATTAATTCATCAGGGGGATTATGAGAAACTTATGAAATATTCTTCTCTGGGGAAAGCATGGCAGCTTGCTGTGCCAACACCGGAACATTTTCTTCCTTTGTTGTATGTACTGGCCTTGCAGGAGAAAGATGAAGAGCCCGGATTTTTTAATGATAAAGCGGTAGGGGGGTCCTTATCCATGACTTGTGTGAGATTTTCTGAAGATTCCTTATCCAATTAACGGTCAAATAATAATTATACATACAGATTTTTGTGATGCTATATGATTTTTCTAATCAGTTCCAATTCTTCGAGCCTGCCTGGTGCAATGTTTAAATTATGATTTCCCCTTAACCTTATCATTCTTGTAAGCTTATCTATTTTCTTTATCTGTCGCAAATTTACCAGCTTATTCCTGTGAATTCTGAAGAAATTCGATTCTTCCAGCTTGTTTTCCAACTGGGATAGGAAATTGTAGGCCCGGATTTTATTTCCGTTTATTAGCATTACTTCGATATATCCTTCCTTATATTCACAATACAGGATCTCGTCAGGATTTACTTTTTTGATCCGTCTGTTAGATCTGAACCATAATTCAGGCTGGTTCTGTTCATGTGTTACGGTACTTTCCTTTGCATCTAACGGGTAGAAAGCCATAAGCAACGATTTAAATATTTTTTATTGATTTTAAAGCAATTTATATAAATGCAATTTTAAAACCAAATATTTATACATTAATTATACAAAAAGTAATATTTTATACTGTATATAAATTAGAGAAAACAAAATTATATATCTAATCTACATTAAATTATTCGCTATAAAAATTTATTATATAATTGATAAACAATAAATAAATGGAATGTTATTTGAAATTATTTTTCGGATTCTCGCCCGTAAAACAGTAATTTTCCCTGGCTTGAAAACGTATAAATATGCAATTATTTTTAAAAATTACTAAGTTTAGCAACATACTCACTGATAAAATCATCTTTCTTTTTAAGTCTGTATTGCATGATCCAGCGCGGGTGTCCCAGGGGTATAAGTTGTTTAAAATATTGCCTTTTACTGTTCAGTTCTTTTAAAAACCTGTAATTTTTGCCCATTCCGAGACTGAAACAAACCTTCCTGTTCATACCCATCTCCAGTTGTTGTTCGATGGTATTTGTGATGAAGGGAAGCAACTTTTCCTGCAAAGCAGGAATATCATAGTAATTCAGGTTTTTGTTGTTTTTGGTAAACCCCAGCGGACTCACTGCACTTACAAAGAACTTTTTATAAAATTTACTGGTGCCACCATATGCATCAATCATCTCATATACAAAGACGGATGACAGTTCAGGTTTCTTCTGAAAATTATTGGGAATGCCGCAGGCTTCCTCAAGCCTTATCGGATCAGTGAACGGAATACCAGTGATACCGGCTCCAAATCTTCCGGGATTGATTCCCATCAGCAGTATCCTTTCATTCTGGTCAGCATAAAATTTCTGATAGAAATCAGTTACTACTTTCATTGCATCCGGGTTCTGAAAGGGATTTAACACTTCCACGTTTCCAGGAATATCTGAAGTAATATTAAGGCTTTGATAAAAAGAGAGAATCTGGTCAGATAACATAAATGGTTAGGATTTTATTTTTTAAGCTGATACTCTGGTTAATTAATTAGTTTTATTTAACCGGATAGCTTCTCACTCAGTTGAACAAGCAAATTTACCTGGCCCTTAATGATCTTTTTTTGGGCTGTTTCAATATCAAACCAGGAGGCTTTATCGATTTCGGGAAAATTTTCATGCTTACCTGAATGTGGCGGCCATTCCATTTCGAAATTATTGCTTTTAATTTTCTCAGCATCAATGTCTTTTTCAGCAGCCCAGGCAAATACTGTTTTTCCACCGCTTTGCTTAACCGGATCAAGTGCGAAAAAATTTCCACGGATTTCAATTCCGGTCTCTTCCTTAAACTCCCTGATGGCAGCATCAAAAGTTGCTTCTCCTGTTTCAATTTCTCCTTTAGGGATTGACCAGGCATGCTCATCTTTTTTAGCCCAGAAAGGACCTCCCGGATGTACAAGCAACACTTCCAAAACTCTTTTATGAAATCGAAAAACCAGTATTCCTGCACTTATCTTAGGCATTTTAACATTTTTTAATCAAAAATAATCTTTTTTAAACAGTTAATCAAACCACATAAACCACTAAAAATAATCCATATTCTGCTCCTAACGACCGGAGTTTTAGTTGAATTGTTGACTGTAATGCTCAGTTTGTGGATGAAATTACACGGGATAATCTCTATTTGATCTGCATACCCCCGATTTGTATTAATATATGGAGTTTTTAAGGGGGGTATAATTAAATACGAATTTGTGGCATGGTTATTTTGATTTCAATTAACGATTTATCAATAATAAATTTTAAAACTGTTAATTTTCAGGAAGTAACGAGATAAAAAGTGTTCTGTTAAATTAATAATAATATATCTGATGCTTTTACAGATTGTCTGTTTATTTCCCGATGCTGATAATAGACGTGAAGAGCTGGAGTAATATGTGGTTGATGATACATTAATTTTTATAATTACCAACGTCGGGCAATAATTAAGGATCTTAAATAAAATCAGTGCCTTAAAATGAATGAGTTTAACTCAACATATATTGTTTAACCTAAAAAAATGGAGGTAATTATGAAAACAAGACAAAGATGGCAGGATTGGATTAATCTGATTGCCGGAATATGGTTATTTATTTCCCCATGGCTATTTAGTTTCAACCATATGGGATTTTCGTGGGATCCATTCGTTATGGGTGCTGTTATAATAGTATCATCAGTTTGGGCTCTTTCTGACAAGCGCGTTTGGGAGGAGTGGGTTGATTTAATAATTGGTGTATGGGTATTTTTCTCACCCTGGATCCTTGGATTTTCAAATGTAAGTGCTGCTTTATGGAATATGCTCGCAGCAGGTGCTGTAATATTTGTACTTTCAATCTGGGGTTTGAATAGTTCATCTGTTCGTGAAAATACACATGCTCCATCACATGCATCCTAATTTATGTATCCTAAACTTAGGATAAAAAACTAAAGTATAATCTGTAACTCTCACTGGTTGCCATACTGGCAAAAAGTGGAATTGGATCCATTATCTTTACCGTGAAGATTATCAGTATGATGAGGTGTTTAAAGTAAGGTGATGGAGATGTAACTTATTTTTAACAATAAACCCGGAAATTCAAATTGAACTTTCGGGTTTATTTTTTTGGCATGCACAGGCTGGACAAGTTGAATGGTCTAATCCGTATATTTTATCAAGAGACTGATTGCTATTAATTATTTGTCGTAAAATGTTTTGATACAAATTTATCTCTCAGGTGAAAGATGTTTTTTTTCAAAAGGTATATTGATGCCGAAAGTACTGCCTTTCCCGGGTTCGCTTATTACTTTTAGGTTGCCACCGTTTTTTTCCATGAAATCATTGCAAATCACCAGTCCCAATCCTGTACCTTTTTCACCCTGTGTTCCAGTTGACTTGAATTTTACATCAATTCTAAAGAGTTTTTCAATATCATCAGGTAATATACCCACTCCTTCGTCACTGATACGGACCTCAAGCATATGCTGATTCGTGTCAACTTCAATATTGATTTTTCCTCCGGGATAACTAAATTTTATGGCATTATGAACAAGGTTTCTGATGACCGTATTGATCATTTCCCGGTCACCAAAGGCCCTGGCAGTTTTATCTGTTGAATAGTTAATTTTGATATTCTTTTTTACAGCTGTTGTCCTGAATAGATTTATGTTAACCTGTATGACTTCCGTTAAATTAAAATTTACCGGATTATACTGTATTCTTTTGGTCTGGGATCTTGACCAGGTTAACAGATTTTCCAGCAGGCTCTGGATATTGTTAACTGATTCATGTATAATTTCCATGCCTGAAATCCTTTCCCCTTCTTCCAGTGATTTAAAATTACTCTGCATCGAATGCACGATGGAATACAAACTGGCAAAGGGATTTTTTAGATCATGGGCAATAATTGAGAAGAAAACATCTTTGGTTGCATTCAGTTTCATTAGTTTTTGTTCAGAGTCAGAAAGCTTCTTATTGGCCAGGTTAATCTGTCTGTTTTGTTCTTTCAGCAATTTATTGGTGCGCAGCTTTAACAGATAATAGTGTATAAGTAATGCAATAACAAGCGCTACAATGATTTCAAAAAGGATAAACCACCACTTTAGCCAGAAAGGCGGGAGTATTTTTATTTGCAATGCAACGGGGTTTTTACTCCATGTTCCTTCCGGCCCTTTATAGTTGACATGAAATGCATAGCTGCCCTGGCGCATATTAGCGTAGGAGACGTAATTTCTGTTTCCTGCATTGATCCAATCATCTTCAAGGCCTTCCATTCGATAATAATACTTGATGTTTTCAGGTTTGGGGTGATTGATAGCAGCGAAACCGATAGAAAATACTTTTTCCTTATCATCGAGGGTAATCTTTTTGGCATAGACAATGTTAACCGGCAGATAATAATTATCTTTTTGCCTTAAGGCCGGTGAATTTGATGAAAGTTTTGTGTCCGTTTTTACCGGGAGTCCCATTATCTCCATATGGGTAATTACCATCGGTATAGCATTATCATCTGGTTTGATATTAAAAGGATCAATAATATTTACCCCGTAAACGCCTCCAAAATACATTTTTTCACTTTTGCCCAGATGAAATGCACCTCCGTTAAATTCATTGCTTTGCAATCCATCCTGAACATAATAATTAACAGTTTTATTACTTTGTGTATTGAAACAACAAATTCCCCGGTTTGTGCTCAACCATAAGTTGTTACCGGGTCCGGGCAGTATACTGTAAATTACTTCGTTGGGCAAACCTTCATCCAGACCGTAATGGGTAAATATACCTTTCCTCCTGTCGTACCTGTTTAATCCATCGTTGGTACCAACCCACAAAACTTCATTAGATTGTTCATATACTGAAAAAACAATATTATCAGAAAGGCTTTTCGGGTTGTCCGGATCATGCAAAAACCTGGTGAAACGCATCGTCCCGGGATCAAGTTGGTTTAATCCACCTCCATAGGTTCCTATCCATAATTTTCCACTGCTGTCCTCCATTATTGCTGAGTAAATGAAATTATGAGAAAGACTTGTTGTGTCACCCGGAATATTTTTATAGCGTGTGAAAATCATTGATTGCGTATCTAATTTGTTTAGGCCATTTCGCGTTCCGATCCATAGGTTTCCATGATGGTCTTCCATAAGTACTCTTACTGAGTTGTCAGAAATAGTTGATGTATCATCCGGATCATGCTGGTATGCAGAAAATGAATCATTTCTGGCGTTGTATATGTTAAGTCCTTCGCCATCTGTGCCTGCCCATATATTGTTTTTCCGATCTTCGAAAATGCAGCGAACAGAAGAACCAGAAAGAGTTCCTTTAGCTGCCGGATTGTGATCATAAGTAATAAAGGTGTCTTGTTTAGGAATATAGCGGCAGATCCCTTTGTCATTTGTGCCAATCCACACTGAACCATCATGAGCTTCACAAACAGTCCAGATAAAATTGCTTGACAAACTGTTCTTATTAAGCGGATCATGTCTGAGAAGACCAAATTTTTGTATACCGGGATCATAAATACTTATTCCTGCCCCGAAAGTCCCTATCCATATTTGTCCGAAATGATCTTCGTAAATAGCATTTATAGAGTTCTCTGAAAGACTGTGGGGGTCAGCAGGATTGTGTTTATGTAAAGTATAACTAAGCGTAACAGGATCAATTTTGTAAATTCCGGAACCAAATGTGCCAAACCATATGTAACCGTCTGAACCTTGCAGAATGGGTTTTTTACCCAATAATGAAAGACTGTGGGATACATCCTGTGTTTTTACAACATGCAGAAAAAGATTTTCGTTTTCAATCAGTTTATGAAGACCAATACTGGAAGTAATCCAAATTGCATCATTTTTGTCTGTGAACAATTTCTCGATGGTTACACTGGTTTTGTCATTCTTTTTCGGTGAGGGGAAAGGATAGAGGATTGTTTTTCCGGTGGCCGGTTCAAAATATATGATTTTTTCTTCTGAGGCAAGCCAAAGCACATTATTTTTCTCCACCAAAGAAAGAATCTCATCCTTTTTTAAAGATAGATACCCGGTTTTTGCTTTGCTTATAGATTTAAGCTCCTGATTGAATCTGAATAGTCCATCATTTGTAGCTATCCAAATGGTGCCAGCAGCGTCAGAAAGAATGTCATTTACTTTGAAACCAGGTAATTTTCCGGAGGATAATTGAACATTTTTTATATTGCCAGAAAGTATATGAATGCGGTTTATGCCCTTCCGTGTGCCAACCCAGATATACCCTTCTGAATCAGTACAGAGTGCAGTAATTGTATCATTTGTAAGACAATGTTCCTTGCTTTTTTTAGCAGTATATTGAGTGAATTGATCTTTCCTCGGATCAAAACGGGTTAGACCTCCTCTTGAACCAAACCAGATACTACCTGCTGAATCATAAATAATGCTTTCAGTCCATTTATGGACCAGGCTGTTGGGGTTATTGCTTTCCGGATAGTATATCTTAAATTGTTCTCCGTCGTATTTGTTAAGACCATCTTCAGTACCAAACCACATAAAACCTTTTTCATCCTGATGGATGCAGTATACTGAACTAAGTGATAGTCCCTCACCTATTGTAAGCCGCTTGAAACGGGTGTATTCCGATTGAGCAACGACTGTTTCCAGAGAGGGCAATACCACTAATAGCATTAATAGCCAGACAGTTTTCATGTGTAAATTTGTTTAGAGTAAGTTAAGGATAAAGCATGATATTTTAATACAGTCAGGTATTTCAATCGTAAATTATTTTATGATTTGTACTTGATAAGCAATTTACTATTAATTTACAATCATTTTTTTGCTTTTTCTTGATGAAGAAACCTGCTATCTTATAAAACAATAGTAGTATTAGGTTGTTGTTATTTTTAAAACAATACTTTTAAGTCTTTTATTTGTTATTAAATTATCTGATCTGCTAAATATATTTATATGGACGCACTGTTGGCTGCACGATCCCAAATGGCCGTATCACTCGGCTTTCATATCATTTTTGCCTGTATAGGAATGACCATGCCTTTCCTGATGTTTATTGCAGAATGGAAATGGTTGAAAACGAACGAACAGGTATACCTTGATCTGGCAAAAGCCTGGTCGAAAGGTGTTGCTATCTTTTTTGCCGTTGGCGCTGTATCCGGAACATTGCTTTCTTTTGAACTTGGACTGTTGTGGCCTGAGTTTATGAAACATGCAGGGCCAATCTTTGGGATGCCTTTTTCATGGGAAGGAACTGCTTTTTTTATCGAAGCAATAGCACTGGGACTTTTCCTTTATGGATGGAAAAGACTGAATAAATGGGCTCATCTTGCTTCAGGGCTCGTTGTGGGAATTGCAGGGGTACTGTCAGGTATATTTGTAATTGCAGCCAATTCATGGATGAACAGTCCGGCTGGTTTCGATTGGGTAAACGGACAGGCTATCAATATTGATCCCGTTGCTGCAATGTTTAACAAAGCATGGTTTTCACAGTCTCATCATATGATTATTGCAGCCTTCACAAGTACTTCTTTTGCAGTAGCAGGCATACATGCTTTCCTGCTTCTGAAAAATAAAGCCAATGATTTTCACCGGAAAGCCATCAGAATTGCACTTTCAATAGGTGCTGTTGCTGCTTTGATTCAACCTTTGAGTGGTGATAATGCAGCCAAAAGTGTAGCGAAACTGCAACCTGCCAAACTGGCTGCAATGGAGTCTTTGTTTGAAACTAAACAACCTGCTCCGCTCATTATTGGAGGGATTCCTGACCCGAAAACAAAGGAAGTAAAGTATGGAATAGAGATTCCAAAAATGCTTAGTTTTCTGGCTCATGGTGATTTTAATGCCAGGGTAGACGGACTTGACAAAGTACCCGCCGATGAACAGCCACCCGTTGTCATTACCCATATTTCTTTTCAGTTGATGGTGTTGTTTGGAATGATCATGGCTGCAATAGGAGTGGCTTTCCTGCTATTTAGCTGGAAATGGAGACAACTACTTGAAAAACGATGGTGGCTTGTTATTGTTGCAGCGGCAACACCTCTTGGTTTTCTTGCTGTGGAAGCTGGCTGGATGGTAACAGAAGTCGGACGCCAGCCATGGATTATCTACGGGATAATGAAAACAAAGGATGCGCTCACACCAATGCCCGGAATACAGGTATCTTTCTATACTATTTCGACTATTTATCTGTTTCTTAGTTTTATCGTAATCTGGCTCCTGAATCGTCAAATAAAAGCTGTTTCAGCTAAATATTAATCTGTTCCGGTAACTAAAAAAATTGCGTTATGATTTACATAATATTAGTTTTTCTTGCAGTTGCTCTCCTGTTATATATTTTATTGGGAGGGGCTGACTACGGAGGTGGTATAATTGAACTTTTCACGGGGAAAAAAGCTGTCAACACTATTTCACGAGCAATTGCCCCTGTCTGGGAGGCTAATCATGTATGGCTGATATTGGTTGTCGTTATTCTTTTCATGGGCTTTCCGGAAGTTTATTCTACTATTACCCTTACGCTGCATATTCCGCTAATGCTGGTATTGATCGGAATTATTTTCAGAGGATCGGCATTTGCTTTCAGATATTATGACATCGAAACAGGCCCTTACAAACGGATCTATACTTCTTTCTTCAGGGCTTTTAGTGTGTTTACTCCTTTTTTCCTCGGAGTGACACTGGGAGCCATTATACTGGGCCGGCTCACTACTGACTATACACAATCATTCTATCAGGTATTTGTTTCACCCTGGTCTAATGTATTTTGCTACAGCATGGGACTGTTTGTTGTTGTATTATTTACTTTTTTGGCAAGTGTCTATCTTATCGGAGAGACGGATGATGAACAGGAAAGAAATGAATTTGTTTCTCTGGCATCCCGTTTTTATTTTGGATTAATTATGGCAGGAGGATTGGTTTTTGCAGCTGCAGAAATTGATAAACTTAATCTCTTCAGCCTGTTCTGGCAATCTCCGGTAAGTATGATAAGTCTGGTGCTGGCTACTTTGCTTATTCCCATATTCTGGTGGAACATTCGTAAGCATCATACTGTCATGACCAGACTTATAGCAGGAGCACAAACCATGCTCATACTTATCGGATGGTTTGCTATTCAATTCCCGGTACTGGTAAATACTGTCTCACAAGATCTTACCATCCATAATGCAGCAGCTCCGGCTGCCACACAAAAGCAATTGATTTATGCGCTTATCGTTGGTGTTTTGATCATTATTCCTTCTGTTGTCTATCTTTTCAGGGTTTTTAAACTGAAAAGTGCAGATGAAGAGAGCTGAGACAGGAATAATATCTACCAGGTTTTATATAGCAGCCATTTATGCAGTATTATCTATCTTTTTATAAACTTACCATATCCTATCATTCCTTCATTTATTAACCGGAACAAATAAATTCCGGGTTTAAATGAGTCAATATTTATTTCTTCAACAACTGATCCTTCTTTATTGCTGAATCGTTTTGTCAGTAAAACTTTACCGGTTTCATCCATTAACATTATTGTGGTGATGCCTTGCTTTAGCTTCATGTCAAAAATAATATGATCGTCAGCGGGATTGGGATAAACTTCTTGACTGAGTAATGGATAAAGAGCTGGGTTGAAAATTCCAACTGTAGTAAATGTTGTACAAAGGGTATCGTTGTCAGTATTCTGATCATTGTCAATTCCTTCCAGATAAGTACAGAACTGAGTTGTACCGGCATCCTCTGGTGTCCAGGTATCAGTGAAAATAAAAGTCAGTGAGTCTCCCGGATGAATGGCCCTGGCGACTAGTTCTTTGGAAATAAGCGCGCCATTGTTTACATTATAAACCACATAGAAATTCTGAATTGTTTTATTTCCCTGGTTCTTTATCTGTACACTTACATGAATAATTGTGCCTGATTTCAGTTCCTTTTCCGGATCAGGTGACTTAATGGCGGTCAATGCTGCATCGGTAAACGGGGAAAGCACGGAAAACTGTCTGTTCACCGGTTCAGCCGGATTGAAATGTTCATTTCCCTCCTGTGTAGCCCTGATTACTACATCCCCGGTACCAGTCACGGTTAATACATTGCCGTTTACTACTGCGGGACCTGAGACAATGCTGTAGGTAACCGGAAGTCCGGATGTGGTGGTAGCGTTCAATGTATGTGTTGGTTCATCCAGCAATATATCATCAATTGGGTCAAAAGTGATGCTCTGGTCAGCTTTGGCCACGGTGAAGCTTCTGTAAACAGTATCTGCTGCCAGATAGTTTTCATTTCCGGGCTGACTGGCAGCCAGTTGAATATTCCCCGTTCCTGTATAAGTTACCTGGTTACCTGTAACAGTAGCAGGTCCTGAAACTACCTGATAACTCACCGGTAGCCCTGAACTGGCGGTTGCCGTCAGGCTAATTGCTGGATCACCCCATATCTTGTCTTCGGGTTGCGGAAAATCAATCGTCTGATGTGCCTTTGAAACAACAACACTCATTTGAACACTTATTGCCGGAAGATAATTTTCATTTCCGGACTGGTTGAATTCCAATGCAATAGTTCCGGCCCCGATTATTGAAACTGTATCATGAGTCAAAACTCCCGGTCCGCTAATGATTTTGATAGTTACCGGTAATCCGGATGAAGCGGATGCATTGATTACAAAAGAACTGTCACCATAGGATTTTTCATCAACCGGGGCCACAATTAGTTGCTGTGCAGCCTTTTGAACAACAAAGGAGCGTTCAACAGTATTTGCTGCTGCATAATAATCATTTCCCGGCTGACTGGCAGATAATACAACCTCTCCGGTACCAGTAATTGTAATGGTTTTTCCTGAAAGAACAGCCGGCCCGCTCACCACTGTCAGGTCAACATCCAAACCTGATGAAGTGCTCACTGCCAGGTCAAACGGCTCATCTCCAAATATTTTGTCCGCTATTCCTGTAAAAGTTATGGTCTGCGGTGCTTTGGTTACATTAAACGACTGTGTTACATCCTGTGCCGGGTTATATGATGCATTTCCGTCCTGGGAAGCCTTTACAGTAATCTCACCCAAACCATTAAAAGACAATTGATTGCCTTCCAGTGTTGCCGGCCCTGATACAAGTGTAAATGCAACAGGAAGCCCTGATGTACTCGATGCATTTAACAGAATTGGTCCGGTACCATACAGTTGGTCGGGGATAGGTTCAAACGTAATTACCTGTCCGGTCTTACTGCTGACAGTAAAGCTCCTGGTTACCGTTGGTGCTGCCTGGTAATTGCTGTTTCCTTCCTGAATGGCTCTTACGGAGACTGTACCATCTCCATGAACAGTAAGTATATTACCATTTAGTGAAGCAGGACCTGACACCAGTGTAAAACTTACAGGTAATCCAGAAGAAGCTGTAGCACTGAGCAGCAAGGGTGGATCAGTTGCTTTCATATCCTGAAGTGTTGCAAAGCTGATGGTTTGCGTTGCTTTGGTTACAGTGAAGCTGCGGATTACATCGCCTGCCTGGGTATAATTTTCATTACCAGTCTGCGAAGTCCGTACTGATACATTCCCGGCACCTGTAATCGTAAGCAGGTTACCTGAAAGTGTCGCCTGTCCTTCAATCAGGGTAAATGTTACCGGCAATCCTGCATTGGTTGTTGCTGATAATGCAACCGGCGGATCACCATAGGTCATGTCCGGTAAATCATCAAAAGTTATGACCTGAGAGGCTTTAAATACCTTAAAACTTTGTTCTGCAGCAGGAGCAGCATAAAAATCCTGATTGCCGGCCTGGGTAGCCCTGAGGGTAACAATACCTGCACCGGTAATTGTAATTACATTGCTGTTCAGCTCGGCAGGACCTGAAACTAATTGTAATGATACAGGCAGGCCTGAATTTGAACTGGCAAAGATCGGGAAGGATGCATCACCGTATGTACGGTCAGCAATGGGATCAAAAGTGATGGTTTGTTCAGTTTTCGGAAGCACAGTAAGGGTGAATTGCTGTGTGTAGGTATTGTTTGAGATTTCTCCATCATCAGCCGTTACAGTAAACTCCTGATTACCATTCTGTCCGTTAATTGATGTAATGCTAATATTACCTGAATTTTTATCTAAAGTAACATTGGCAAGCGTTGAAGTAGCTGGAGAAATTGAATAAGTAACGGATTGGCCTGTTTCATCATCAGGTACTGGTGCTGGTGTGACTGTTACCTGCTCAGTTGTGGTAAAATCCTCTTTTACCTGTACGTCCCCACTCAGCGTAAAGGCAGGAGGATCATTAACAGCCGTTACATTAACGGTAAACAGATCGTCAACGCTCTTGCCATTGGAGAATGCCCTGATTGTGATGTTGGCAGTACCGTTTGCATCAGGCGCAAAGGTAAGCGTTAGCTCGTTGCCGGAAAGTGAACCTGACACAAGTGATGTATTTGTGTTGGACTGAATCACTTTTGATATGGCGGCGTCATCATTATCAATATCAGAAAAGACAGTAGAGAGATCAATCACCACCGGTTCAGCATCTTCATTCACATCGATATTATTTATTGCACTGGCTACAAAGGGAGGATCGTCAACCGGTGTAACGTTAAAAGTTACATCTTTATAAGCACTGTAGGCATTGGCTGTCTTATCTGTTGCGGTGAAACGGATAGTGTTTGAACCGTACCAGTTTTCATCAGGCGTGGTAATTATGGCATTGTTCGTGCCGTCGATCGAAACATGCAGATCAGTATTACCGCTGTATGACCATGATACTTGATCCCCGTCAAATTCACTCAGATAACTGTCCAGATCAACAGGGGCAAAACTACCACCTTCACTTATGGTTTGCGGGGAGATATCTGCAATTTCCGGCGGATCATCAACAGGCTCAACAGTAACAGTGAAATCGTCAGTAACAGTCTTACCGTTCGTTGCTGCCTGAACAGTAATTGCCGCAGCACCATTTTGCTGTGGTGCAAAGTTTAGAGTAAGTATGCTGCCTGAAATTGAAGTCTGCACAATTTCCGGATGTGTGTTGGTTTTTACTGAATAAGAAAAATCTCCCGACACATTGTCAACATCAGCAAATACTTGCTGTAAGTCAATGGTGACAGCATTATCATCTTCCTGAACAGTGAAATCGGCTACCGGATTATTTACATAGGGCGGATCATCAACTGGTGTAACTGTGAAAATGATGTTCCTGGATGCACTTAGTGCATTGCTTGTTTGATCAGTTGCTCTAATACTCAGGGTTTCTGAACCAAACCAGTCAGCATCCGGAGTGGCAACTGTTAGTACCTGCTGGTCGCTTATTACCGGAATCAGGTCGGTTTGTCCGGAAACAGACCAAATAACAGCGTCACCGTCATGTTCAACAAGAAAATCATTCAACCCAACAGGAGTGAAGTTCTCTCCCTCTGCAATTGTCTGGTTCCCCGGGTCATTAATTTCAGGAGGATCATCTACCGAATTAACAGTTACGGCAAAGGTATCGGTAACACTTTTCCCGTTAGATACTGCCTGGATTACGAAGGTTGCATTACCATGCTCATAAGGCTGGTATAACAGGGTAAGATTATTCCCGCTAATTGAGGCTGTTATCAGATCAGGGCCGGTGTTTAGTATCACTGATTTAACAATAGCGGCATCATCATTATCAATGTCATGGAAAACAGGAAATAAATCAATCGTCTTTAAAGGAGAATTTTCGTCTGTTACAATGTCAGGTATTGGTGAAGCTACTACCGGAGGGTCATCAATCGGGAATACTTTAAATTCTGCCTGACTACCTGCGGATAATGCTCCTGTGGTTTGATCGGTTGCCGTAAACGTAATATTTTCTGTTCCGTTCCAGTCATTGTTTGGTGTGCTGATTGTAATAATATTACCTGCTGTTTTAGAGACTATCAGATTCTGATTACCCGACCAGGTCCAGTTCACTGCATCTCCATCATACTCGGTCAGGTAATTGTTCAGGTCAATAGTAGCAAATGTTTCTCCCTCATTTATTGACTGCCCCGGAATTGGTGCAACTACGGGTGCATCATCAACCGGATTAACGGTAACAGTGAATTCATCAGTTACCAGCGCACCGCCGGACAATCCGCTTACCTGTATTACTGCTGACCCGCTCTTGTTGTCTTTATAATCGAGGATCAGCTGATTATTATCGTCAGGAGAGACATAGGCTGACAATAAATTTTTATTGCTGTTTGCCTTCACAACCTTAAAAATTTCACTGTCAGGATTGTCTATATCAGTAAAAACATTGCTCAGGTCGATGCCAGTGTTGGCTGCATCTTCATCAACAGATATATCGACAATTGGATTAAGGATAGTGGGTGGATCATCAGTCGGGTCAACCTTAAAAATTGCATTATCTGCATCGCTAAGCATCACACCAGTCTGGTCAGTAGCCGTAAAAGTGAGCGTTTCTGAACCATTCCAGTGTGGATCGGGAGTGGTTATGGTTACTACATTATTTGCATCAATGCTGACCGATAATTGTGTGTTGCCTGTATAGGTCCAGGTAATCCCGTCTCCGTCAACTTCTGTCAGGTAATCATCCAGGTCAAAGGAATCAAAAGGCACACCTTCCATCTTCGTCTGATCCGGTATGTTTCCTACTACCGGTGCATCATCAACAGGTTGCATGGTAACTGTAAACTGGTCATCTGCTGATTTTCCGTTTGAAGCACCCCGTATTGTTACCATACTGGTTCCGTTTTGATTAGGAAGCGGCGTTATTGTTAGTATTTTTCCTGAAAGAGTGGTGTTTATTAATGTGGATGGAACCACTGAAAATAATGAAACAGAAATAAGGGACGGATCATTGTCTATATCATCAAACACACCGGTGAGGTCAATTTGTATTGCAGATGCGTCTTCATTTAGAATTTTATCTGCAACCGGACTTGATACAAAGGGCGGATCATCAATCGGATCTATTGCAAACAGCACATCCTGAAAACCTGATAAGGCCTGGGTTGTATTGTCCGTTGCCGTGAACCGGATGGTCTCACTACCATTATAGTTTACGTCAGGTGGACTGACTGAGGCAATATTGTCTGTGCCAATAGTCACATTTAAATCAGTATTTCCTGAAACAGTCCATGTGATGTTGTCATTGTCTACTTCAGTTAGATAATTATCAAGATTGACAGGTGTAAATGAATCACCTTCCAGTATTCGCTGATCAGTAATACCGGAAACAACAGGCGGATCATCAACTGGTGTGACATTTATATTTATTGTATCATCCACAATGCGCTGGTTGGAGGTTGCCCTGATGACCAGAACAGCAGTACCATGCATGTTTGGGAGGTAGTTGATGGATAGCGTATTGCCGGTTATGAGAGCACTCACAAGTCCCGTGTTAGAGTTATAATTGACTGATTTTGTGATCAATACATTGTCATTATCCACATCATCAAAAACATTTGCAAGATTCATGGTAGTTGCTGAAGCATCTTCCTGCACAGACACATCAGTAAGCGGGTTAATGACGATAGGAGGATCATCTACTGCCAGCCGGGTGAAGATGGCGGTTTTTGAAGCAGTTAATCCTGCAGGAGTATCATCAGTAGCCGTAAATGTAATGGTTTCACTGCCAAACCAGTTAATTGACGGTGGAATTATAGTAACTAAGCCTGAAGGATCAATATTTACTGTGAGGTCACTTTGGCCTGTCGCTGATAAAATGAGCGGATCACCGTCTACCTCGGTAATATATTCATTCAGGTTAAAAGTGCTGAATGGTTCTCCTTCATTTCCCGTTTGATCACTGATAGCAGTCATAGCCGGAGCATCATCAACAGGACTAACTGTAACTGTGAAATTATCGCTGGTATTTTTGCTGTTGCTTTGCACCAACACTGTAATTGTAGCTGTACCATTCTGATTGGGTTTAAAACTCAGATCAAGACTGGTTCCCGATTTATTAGCGGTAACCAGGCTGGTGTTTGAATTATCGATGAAATAGATAAATCCGGAACTGTTGTTGTCTATATCAGCAAAAACATTACTCAGGTCAATTGTAACCGGGCTATGATCTTCTGTGACAGTTACATCGCTGACAGGGCTGGCTATGTAAGGAGGGTCATCAACATTCAGAATGGTAAATGTTCTGCTGTCAGTACTGCTTAAGTGTGCTGTTGTATTATCTGTCGCAGTAAAGTTGATCGTTTCAGTCCCATACCAGTTTGTATCAGGAGGGGAAACAGTAACGTTATTGCCTGCATCTGCCTGAACAGTCAGGTCAGTATTGCCTGACCACGTCCAGGTAACAGCTTCTCCGTCAACTTCAGTTAGAAAATCATCAAGATCAAAGGCGGGGAATGCATCACCTTCATAGATGGTCACATCCTGCATGTTTGCTACCACAGGAGGATCATCAACAGGTGTAACAGTTACCGGCAATTCATACAGGTTACTAAGGTTATTGATGGACATATTATCATTTACCTTAACTAAGACTTTGAGCAGACCATTATACTGGGGATCCGGAATTATGGTATTCCCGGAAACTTTATAATTCACTCCGTCTTGCATGATCAGGGCTCAATTAGCTATGCCATTGTCCGGATCCACAATAGTCAGATCGCTTATGGATAATAGTCAGTGTTCTGGTCTTCCAGGGGTTGAGAGCGGCATATTTCCTGTTATCTGTGGGGCATCATTTACGGGATAAACAGTAAGTAAAAAAGTAAATACATTGCTTGCACTGTTGGATGCACTTCCATCATCAACTGAAACAGGTATATTCAGTGTACCGGAATATTCAGGTGCCGGGGTGATGGTTGTGCCACTCCGCGAATAATTATCCCCATTCTGCACCAGCACCGTGAAATCATCCGGATATGTATTGTCAATATCAGTTACAATTAATTTATCAGGAGTAACTGTAAAGGCAACATCTTCTGGTGTTGAAGAGGAAACCTGATTGGTGATTTCGGGCGCATCATTTACAGGTTGAACATTAACTGAAAGGTTATAATATTCAGAATAATTGTTGACAGAATGGCCGTCATTTACCCTTACTTTTACAATCAGACTGCCATTATAATTCAGAACCGGAGTAATGGTTGTTCCGGAAACAGAATAATTCGGATTTGCAGCTACTTCAAGTGTAAATCCATTTGGATAAGTATCATCCACATCGGTTACCTGCAGGTCATTCAGGGTAATAGACAATGAATTATCTTCATTTACTGAAAGAGGCGATTGGCCTGTTATAACCGGATTATCATTAACCGGACTCACGGTTACAGGCATGGCATGCGGATCACTGAGATTATTCTCTGCTTGCTGATCACTAACCTGTAGGTTTACTGAAAGAGGTCCGTTATAATTTGGCTCCGGTGTGACTGTATTTCCGGAGTAGGTATAATTGCTCCCGGGCAGAACTTCCAGCATAAAATCCGATTGTACGTTATCAGGATCAATGATAGTAAGTTGACTTACAGTTATTGTAAATGATTGATCTTCATTAATAGTTAATGAGGCAGTGGAATTAATAACGGGTTTGTCGTTCACTGCATTAACGGTTACTGACAGATTGAAGCTGCTGCTGTTCGCTGCACCGTCATTCACAGTTACCGGCACAGTGAGTGTACCATAATAGTTAGTAGCCGGTGTGATTGTATTCCCGGAGACAGAATAATTTGTACCTGTGCTGACAGACAGTGTGAAATCAGCGGGATAGCTATTGTCCACATCAGTCACGTTCAGGTCGGCCAGCGTGAGGGTCACAGGTGTATCTTCGTCAGTGGCAACAGTGTTCTGGCCGTTGATTACAGGTGGATCATTGACAGGATTAACAGTCACTGACAGATCAAAGCTGCTGCTGTTCGCTGCACCGTCATTCACAGTTACCGGCACGGTGAGTGTACCATAATAATCAGCTGCAGGCGTGATGGTATTCCCGGAGACGGAATAATTTGATCCTGTACTGACGGACAGTGTGAAATCAGCGGGATAGCTATTGTCCACATCAGTCACGTTCAGGTCGGCCAGCGTGAGGGTCACAGGTGTATCTTCGTCAGTGGCAACAGTGTTCTGGCCGTTGATTACAGGTGTATCATTGACAGGATTAACAGTCACTGACAGATCAAAGCTGCTGCTGTTCGCTGCACCGTCATTCACAGTTACCGGCACGGTGAGTGTACCATAATAATCAGCTGCCGGTGTGATTGTATTCCCGGAGACAGAATAATTTGTACCTGTGCTGACAGACAGTGTGAAATCAGCGGGATAGCTATTGTCCACATCAGTCACGTTCAGGTCGGCCAGCGTGAGGGTCACAGGTGTATCTTCGTCAGTGGCAACAGTGTTCTGGCCGTTGATTACAGGTGGATCATTGACAGGATTAACAGTCACTGACAGATCAAAGCTGCTGCTGTTCGCTGCACCGTCATTCACAGTTACCGGCACGGTGAGTGTACCATAATAATCAGCTGCCGGTGTGATTGTATTCCCGGAGACTGAATAATTTGTACCTGTGCTGACAGACAGTGTGAAATCAGCGGGATAGCTATTGTCCACATCAGTCACGTTCAGGTCGGCCAGCGTGAGGGTCACAGGTGTATCTTCGTCAGTGGCAACAGTGTTCTGGCCGTTGATTACAGGTGGATCATTGACAGGATTAACAGTCACTGACAGATCAAAGCTGCTGCTGTTCGCTGCACCGTCATTCACAGTTACCGGCACGGTGAGTGTACCATAATAATCAGCTGCCGGTGTGATTGTATTCCCGGAGACAGAATAATTTGTACCTGTGCTGACAGACAGTGTGAAATCAGCGGGATAGCTATTGTCCACATCAGTCACGTTCAGGTCGGCCAGCGTGAGGGTCACAGGTGTATCTTCGTCAGTGGCAACAGTGTTCTGGCCGTTGATTACAGGTGGATCATTGACAGGATTAACAGTCACTGACAGATCAAAGCTGCTGCTGTTCGCTGCACCGTCATTCACAGTTACCGGCACGGTGAGTGTACCATAATAATCAGCTGCCGGTGTGATTGTATTCCCGGAGACGGAATAATTTGTACCTGTGCTGACAGACAGTGTGAAATCAGCGGGATAGCTATTGTCCACATCAGTCACGTTCAGGTCGGCCAGCTTGAGGGTCACAGGTGTATCTTCGTCAGTGGCAACAGTGTTCTGGCCGTTGATTACAGGTGGATCATTGACAGGATTAACAGTCACTGACAGATCAAAGCTGCTGCTGTTCGCTGCACCGTCATTCACAGTTACCGGCACGGTGAGTGTACCATAATAATCAGCTGCCGGTGTGATTGTATTCCCGGAGACTGAATAATTTGTACCTGTGCTGACAGACAGTGTGAAATCAGCGGGATAGCTATTGTCCACATCAGTCACGTTCAGGTCGGCCAGCTTGAGGGTCACAGGTGTATCTTCGTCAGTGGCAACCGGGTTCTGACTGTCAATCACCGGCGGATCGTTTACGGGAGTCACGGTAAAAGAGATATGAGCTGTATCAGACAAACCATCAGATCCTGTTACTACAAAATTGATTATTTCTGTTCCGCTCCAGTTGACGTCAACCGGAGAAATCGTGGCTGTATTGGAAGCATCGATGGTAACATTCAGATTAACATTACCGTATGTAAACCAGGTGAGCTCACCAGCTGGCTGATCTGCATCTGTAACATAATTATTCAGATTAACAGTACTGAAACTGCCGCCTTCTGCAACTGTCTCACCAGGGATCGTACCTATTACTGGCTTGGATTGAGCTGACAGGTCTGATAAAAAAGAAAACAGAAGTGCTGAAAGAATGGTTATCCTGATCAGAGAATGGTATATATGTTTCATAGCTTAGATTTTTTCCGAACACTTTTTCAAAGACATTAAGATGCTTAGGTATTAAATTTAGTCAGGGTATTATTGAATTTTAATACTTTTAACTAATTATAAATGAATTATAATCTTAAATATCGGAAGAATTCTGTTTCTTTTTTAAAATTTTTTATTAATCGCGCCTGGATATTGACCAAATGCAGGAAAAATTCATTTTTAGAAATGAATGATTATTACTTACATTTGCCTTTCTTTTTTTATGAAAAAAATCATTTATAAATACAATAAAATGTTTGCCTGGTTTTTCTGGATATGGCTGGTTATCCTTATAACTATTTCCAGTTTACCGAACATCCCGACACAACATGCAGCGATAGGCGGGGATATTTACCGGCTTGATTATTTATTTCATTTTGGTGCATATGGATTACTCACCATGTTCCTTCATTTGTGGAAATTTAAAAAATATGAGGGAAGGAAAACTCAGATGTTATTCATGGCAATATTTCTGATACTGTTTGCCACCGGAG
Source organism: uncultured Bacteroidales bacterium (assembly GCA_963783315.1). Taxonomy (GTDB): domain Bacteria; phylum Bacteroidota; class Bacteroidia; order Bacteroidales; family DASQZP01; genus DASQZP01. The sequence goes on along the minus strand of CAWAMZ010000026.1, from coordinate 461,020 downwards.
ATGAATTTCATCAATTATTTATACCCGGGAGAACATTTAATCCTGTTGACCTGTATTGTAATATTGGAGGGATAATAGCAGGAACCTTATTGTTTGCAGCAGTTTTTTTTAACAAAAGAAGATTCCTTTTTGCTGAATAGTAAATCACGTTTTCTGATTTATCGGCTAAATCCTGTATAATTTATAAAATGAAAAGTTAATACCCAATCACCCACAAAATTCTTTCATTCTCTATACATTTATCTACAATTTCAATTATACCCTTGTTTATTTCAACAAGTTTCATAAGGTATGTATCCCAGTTTTTTTCCCAGGCCTTGTCCATTTTCCCAAGTTCAAGCAAAAAATTATTTCCCAGGAAAATATGTCCGGTAAAATCAAGAAAATTATCAATCGTTTTAATTTCATTGAGTTGTTCAAGATTTTTCAGTAATTCATTTCTGAGTGGAACTATCTTCCTCGAATTGTAGCGTGTAGCACCAAAATATTCATACAATTTATTGCTATTCTCAAAACATTTTGCGAAGAGGTTAAATACATCTCCATCAACATATTTTGATTCCTGATTGCATTTAACGTAGTTTTCGTTGTCCCCTGTAGTATTCAGCTCAACAAAATTGAGCCCGTTAGCGTCATATAATTCAATTCTCATAAAAAATAAACATTTGTGATTTTAAAAATATCAATAATAAACCATTCCACAAAGCAAGTAGTTAATTTTTAACCTAAAATTAGCATGCAGAATTGAATTTATTGATGAAAAATATTTTATTTTGCTTATGTTAAAATATGTTAATTAAATTATCGTAAGATATGAAGAAGTCTTGTTACCTGCAAAGCTTATCTGTTACCACCTTTTTTCTGTTTACATTGATTCTTTTCCTGCCTGCCTGTTCAGGAGGAATTGATTCAAAATCTTCATCCGGGAAGGCTGAAAAGCCTGAGGTTAAAAATATCATCCTGATGATTGGTGATGGCATGGGGGTGGCACAAGTTTATGCGGCCATTACGAAAAGCACAGATACATTGAATCTCGAGAAATTTCCGGTAATCGGGTTCCATAAATCCTATTCAGCAGATAATTACATAACTGATTCAGGGGCTGGTGGCACCGCGCTGGCTACAGGTCATAAAACGTTTAATGGTGCCATCGCGGTAGATACAAATCAGGAGGTGCTGACAACTATTCTTGAAATTGCTGAAGCGAACGGACTTGCAACCGGTCTGGTTGCCACGAGTTCAATCACCCATGCTACGCCTGCTTCATTTGTGGCTCATCAGGCTTCCAGAAACAATTATGAAGCTATTGCTGAAGACATACTCAAAAGTGGTGTTGATGTATTTATTGGTGGTGGCCGGAAGTATTTTACAAAACGGGATGACGGAAAAGATTTTACTATAGCATTACGTGAAAAGGGTTATCAGGTAGTATATGATCTTGATGAAATCACTAAAACGAATTCCGGAAAACTGGCCGGATTGACGGCAGAGGAACATAATCCATCCGTTCTGGATGGCAGGGATGACCTGTTGCCGTTGGCTACCAGTACTGCTTTGCGTTTGCTTTCACATAATCAGCGCGGCTTTTTTCTTATGGTGGAAGGATCACAGATTGACTGGGGTGGGCATGCCAATGACCTTGATTATGTGATAGCGGAAGTACTCGACTTTGATAAGGCCATTGGGAAAGCAATGGAATTTGCTAAAAAGGACGGGCACACACTGGTGATTGTTACAGCCGACCACGAAACGGGAGGCCTTACACTGGATAATGGTAACATCCGGAACCGCCATGTAGAAGGAAAATTCAGTACAGATGGACATACAGCAGTAATGGTACCTGTTTTTGCTTATGGTCCGGGTGCTGAAACATTTTCAGGAATTTATGAAAATACTGCGATATTTGAAAAATTGATGAATGCTTATCATTTTGAAGAGGATTGATGATGTAAAATGAAATATTTACGAAGAAGTCTGATTTTTATTGTTATTGTTTTTATTCCTTATCTGCTGGTCTTTGGTTTTGATTTCTTTTTTGGAATCCCCGGAAAGACAGATGATAACATAGGAGTGTCTCATACCCTGGTTAAAAATCTGCCACATAAAATAAAAGAAACATCCGGACTGATCAGTTTTGGAAATGCTCTCTGGACATTCAATGACAGCGGGGGAGAACCCGAGCTTTACGCCATTGATTCACATTCAGGTGCAATAAAAAGAACACTCAGGATTGTCAATGCTGCAAACAGGGACTGGGAGGATATTGCTGCAGACAGCCAGTACATTTATATTGGTGATTTTGGCAATAACCTGGGAAATCGCACTGATCTCTGTATTTATAAGGTACCCATTGCACTCATCCCTGCTGATACATCTTATTCAGAAGTAACAGCTGAAATAATCCGGTTTTCATTCCCGGATCAGAAATCATTTACATTCAGATTGTTTGACACACCTTATGATTGTGAAGCAATGATTGCACCCGAAGATTCACTGATTGTCTTTACAAAGGACTGGAAAAATCATCAAACAGCTGCTTATAAAATTTCTAAAAAACCCGGGAATCAACAGGCACGCCTGATTGGCCGTTTTGATTCACATGGTCTGATAACCGGTGCAGACTATGATAAATCACTTTCTTTACTTGTGCTTTGTGGGTACGAAAATCAGGTCCCTTTTATCTGGCTTTTTAACTATAATGCCGGAAATGAAATATTCTCATCACCTTCAAACCACCTTACTTTTCCTTCACTTATCGGGGCCCAGACTGAAGGGGTAATATTTCATCAACCTGACAGTATCTGGTTGTCGGCGGAAGAAAGTGCCCGGGAGCCTGCACTGTACAGTATAAACTACTGATTGCACTACGTAAATCGTGCCGGTAATTGTAGAAAATCACTTCAAAACAAAAATTGAGTCATGATGCAATTATTTCTTAATTTTACAGAAATAATCTTCTGAGAAATATATGAACAAACTTATATATACTATACTTCTTCTATTTATTTTTTCAGGTTCGCTATCCGCACAGCAGTATACTACAAAATCCAACAGGGCAATCGAAAATTACGAAAAAGGCAGGGAATATTACCTTCGTTATCAGTATGATGAAGCAGTTGCTTTCTTAAGTAAAGCCATTGAAATTGATCCTGACTTTATTGAGGCCTATATTGGACTTGCTCAGGTTTATACTGATATGAAAGAATATAAAAATGCTGCGGGTGTTTATAAAAAGGGAATGGCCATTGATCCGGAATTTTATCCGGCAGGATATTATTTTATGGGAAATGTTGAAATGAAAACTGGCGATTATGAATCAGCAAAAAGCAGTTTTCAGCAGTTTATGGAAATGAATAAGGGTTCAAAAACCCTACGTAATAGCGCTGAAAACAAAATTATAGACTGTAATTTCGCAATTGATGCGATGAAGCATCCGGTACCTTTTTCGCCCATCAACCTGGGTGCAAATATAAATTCTGATTATGATGCTTACTGGCCAAGTCTTTCTGCCGATGAACAGACCCTGGTTTTCACGGTTTTATTGCCTGTTGATACATCCAGAAAAGCAGTTTTTGGGAACAGGCAGGAAGATTTTTATATTTCTCATCGTTCCGACAGTACTGGTGAATGGTCTAAAGCCGAAAATATGGGTAAACCATTAAATACTTCCAATAACGAAGGGGCCCAGGCAATCTCCGTTGATGGACAGATGATGGTTTTCACAGCCTGCAACCGTGCCGACGGACAGGGTAATTGTGACCTTTATATCAGTCATCTTGAAGGCGATCACTGGTCAAAACCCGTTAACATGGGAAGACCGGTAAATACTCCTGCCAAAGAAACGCAGCCTTCCATTTCACCTGATAAAAGGGAAATTTATTTCAGCAGTAACCGGCCGGGTAGCATGGGTGGTCTCGATTTATGGAAAACTACAAGACAACCTGATGGTAGCTGGGGTAATCCGGAAAATTTGGGTGACACAATTAACACACCGGGAAATGAGCAATCTCCTTTTATCCATCCGGATAATAAAACGCTTTATTTTTCATCTGATATGCATGTCGGTATGGGAGGGTTTGACTTGTATGTAGCCCGCAAAGATTCCGCTGGCCGTTGGAAAATTCCTGTTAATCTTGGGTATCCTATTAATACATGGAATGATGAAATTGGACTGATCGTGAATGCCCGTGGTGACAAGGCTTATTTTTCATCTGATCGTGAAAAAGAAAAGGGAAAAGATTTATACGAATTTGAACTCTATAAGCAAGCCCGACCGGAAATGGTTTCCTACGTTAAAGGTATTGTATATGATGCCTATGATCGTAAAAGACTTGCAGCTGATTTTGAACTGATTGATCTGGAGTCTGGTGCAACAGTGAACCAATCTCAATCAAATGCATCAACCGGCGAATTTATTGTAAGTTTACCGGTGAATAAAAACTATGCGCTCAACGTTAGTAAAACAGGATACCTTTTTTATTCTGACAACTTTGCATTGAAAGGAATGCATGAGATTGAAAATCCATTTGTAAAAAATATTCCCTTAAAGAGAATTAAAGTAGGTGAAAAGGCAGTTTTGAGAAATATTTTCTTTGCTACAGATTCTTATGCATTAAAACCTGAATCAAAGGCAGAGCTTAACAAACTTGTTGAATTTCTTATAAATAATCCGGGTATAAAAATTGAAATCAGCGGACATACTGACAGCATTGGTACTGAAAACTATAATCAGGTGTTATCGGAGAACAGAGCCAGATCAGTCAGGGATTATCTGATTGATCACTCAATTGATCCCGGCCGACTGACATACAGAGGATACGGATACAGCCAGCCGGTCAATAACAATGCTACGGTTGAAGGCCGCTCCCAAAACAGAAGAACAGAGTTCAGAATTATTGCTACAGATGAAGATTAAAAGATTTCAGGAAAATCAACCTTCCCGGGGAAATTAAGGTTATAAAACATTTTAAACATTATTACGTTACAATCATTGTTAATAGCCTGCCTTATTTGTAAGGGAGAATATATTTTTACATTGAAAAACTGTTTTTCAAAAATCATTATAACAAGATTCTAATTTTCATTACTTTTATACACTTACTTCCGTTTTATTAAAGAGATCAGTAATGGGAGGTCATCCAGACAGAAAAAACAAAAAGTCAAATAGCACTGAAATTGAACGGTTAAGACGTCAAAATGATGAATTGACTGAAAAGATATATCAGTTAGAGTCAAAGTTGGAGTCAATTAATAGTTTTCCGGATCAGTCATCCAACAGGAATGATGTGCAATCTGATCTTTATTACCTTATTGAACGGCTGCCGGTAATGGCTTTTGTGCTGGGTGATGATGACAGGATCCAGTTCTGGAACCGGAAGTGTCAGGTCATTACAGGCTATGCTCCGGGAAAAATTGTGAATAATCCTGATTTTCTGAAATTATTGATGACAGACAGGGAAGAACATGAACGTATTCGTGTTTTAAAAGCAGCATCCGAAATCGAGAACTTTGAAACCGTGATCAGAACATCGAATAACAGTAGAAAAGTAATTTCATGGTCAGCAGTTGATTTTGCTACTGTTTCCGGCTGGAAAAAAATTGTATTAGGGTTTGATGTTTCTGAACACCGGAATGTTGAGGAGAAGCTAAAGGAAAGTGAGCTGCAGTACCGTGGAATTGTTGAACGTATTCAGGAAACAATTTATCGTATCTCTGTGAATACCGGCCGTTTTCAATATGTTAGTCCATCCTGTTACCGCGTTTTTGGCTATACTGAAGAGGAATTAAAAGATCCTGGTCTTACTCTTTTTGATCTTATTCATCCTGATTTTCGCGAATTTATTGATGAAAAATGGATGCAATTTCGCAATGGCAAAGTTGAACCCCTGATGGAATATAAAATAATTGCAAAGGAAGGGAAAACACATTGGATTGCTCAGTCGTTAAAAGGTTTGTATGATGATAACGACAGACTTATTGCCATCGAAGGGATGTGCAGGAATATTACTGCACAGAAACGTTTTCAGGAAGAATTGACCAAGGCTAATTCTGCTATTGAAAATACGCAGGCTGCAATAACCGTTTCGGATCTGAACGGAAATTTAATTTATTGCAATTCAGCCGCTATACGTTTATGGAGGTTTAGCAGTCATGCCGAAATGCTGAGCCAGTCAATGAACAGCCTGTGGTCGGACAGGTCAGACACAAGCTTGTCAGATATACGAAAACTGGTCATTGAAAATGGCCATTATTCAGGTTATGATGGCCTTGTCGCTAAACGTCGTGATGAATCAACTTTTCCGGTTGATTTCCGGGCCAGCCTGATGAAAGACACACAGGGTAAAATAATTGGAATGACTGCCAGCTGGCAGGATATTACAGAAAGAAAAAGAACAGAAGAAGAACTGATCAGGGCTAAGGAAAAGGCTGAAGAATCTGACAGATTAAAATCATCTTTCCTTGCAAATATGAGTCACGAAATAAGGACACCGATGAATGGAATTATTGGGTTTGCCAGTTTGCTTAAACGGGATAACCTTACCCCGGAGAATAAAAACAAATATGTAGATATAATCAATAAGAACGGAGAAACTTTAATCAATCTTATTGAGGATATAATTGATGTTGCCAAAATTGAAGCCGGACAACTGACTGTTAATAAGGGAGAATGCAACATTAGAAACCTGCTGCAGGATATCGATACATTTTTCAGGGAAACATCCCTGTTCTCCCCGCATGTACAGCTTAAGATCAGTTTGCCCGATGACACTTCTCATGATATCACCCGCACCGATTCGTCCAGATTAAAACAGATAATTACAAATCTGTTGAGTAATGCAATGAAGTTTACTGATGAAGGTGAAATAGAGTTTGGATATAGGCTCAGAAAAGATAATTTTATAGAGTTTTTTGTGAGAGATACCGGAATTGGAATGAATGCAGAAGAAAAAGAACTTATTTTCGAACGGTTCCGGCAGGCTGATGACTCTTCAACCCGAAAATACGGTGGTGCAGGCCTTGGACTAACCATTTCCAAAAATCTGGTGCATTTACTCGGAGGCGAAATCAGGGTTGAATCTGAACCTGACAAGGGATCTGCTTTTTTCTTTACTGTCCCGTTTATTCAGACTAATACTACAAAAAAGTACGGTAATGCGATATTCGACCAGTACCCGGAGAGAGAGCGTTTCTGGCATGGTAAGACCATCTTAATTGCTGAAGATGAGGATGCCAATTATCTTTTTCTGGAGGAAGTACTGATGCCTACAGGTTTAACCATTGTAAGGGCCAACGATGGGTTACACGCCATTGAATGTGTCCATCTTCATAAACCTGATCTGATTTTGATGGATATCAAAATGCCGCGACTCAACGGTCTGGATGCTACCAGGCAAATTAAAGATACACTACCCGGAATACCTATAATTGCACAAACTGCGTATGCCATGCAGGAAGAAAAAAACAATATTCTGGACGCAGGCTGCGACGGGTATGTTATTAAACCTATTGACCGCAGAAAATTGATGGGTACAATTGCCGAATTTCTCGAAAAATCGTAACATTGCCTTCCGCTGGCAGATTCATACTGCTTTGTTTAGTTGACTTACTGCATCTCACAGGTTTTACCCGGGAGAATAAAGCATAGGTATACTATTGTATGCTGAACTGATAAATGTTCAATAATATAATTTTTTTTAAATCTTTAAGTAATGAAAATGATTAGAAAACATGCACTATTTGTGCTCATTCTTGCAAGCACAATGATGATGGCATCCGCACAGGATTCAACCGGATACCATTTTACAACCGTCAAAACATTAAAGGCAACGCCGGTGAAAAACCAGTACAAATCAGGAACCTGCTGGAGTTTTTCGGCTATTTCTTTCCTCGAATCTGAACTGATCAGAAAAGGAGCCGGTGAATATAATTTATCGGAAATGTTCGTGGTAAGAAATGCCTATGAGAAGAAAGCTGATAAATATGTACGCATGCACGGTTCAATCAGTTTTTCTGGCGGCGGAGCGCTGAATGATGTACTTGATGTTTGGAAAAACGAAGGTATAGTGCCCGATGAAGCTTATCCAGGTTTAAATTATGGTACCACCATGCATGAACATGGAGAATTGGATGACGTGCTAAAAGCATACGTGGATGTACTTGTAAAAAAAGATAAATTAACTACAGCCTGGAAAAACGGTTTTGATGGAATTCTAGATGCTTATCTTGGAAAATATCCTTCTTCTTTTACCTATAAAGGCAAAGAATATACACCAAAATCATTTGCTGCCTCACTGGATATCAATCCTGATGACTATGTATTGATCAGCTCCTACTCGAATCATCCTTTCTACACTAAATTTGTAATAGAAGTGCCCGACAACTGGTCGTGGGGAGAAGCATGGAATGTCCCCATTGATGAAATGGGTGAGATTATCGATAATTCCGTTAAGAATGGCTATACAGTTGCCTGGGCTGCCGATGTCAGTGACAGGGGATTCTCCTGGAAAAATGGTGTGGCAATTGTTCCCGCCGCACAGCAGGCTGATGACCTGTCTGGCACTGAAAGGGAAAAATGGGACAAGCTGAGTGCAAGGGAAAAACTGGCCCAGCTCTATAATTTCAACAGCCCAGTTCAGCAAAAAGTGATTACACAGGAATTGCGGCAGGAAGCCTTCAATGATTACGAAACAACTGATGATCATGGCATGCATATCACTGGACTAGCCAACGATCAGCTCGGACAGGAATACTACCTGGTAAAAAACAGCTGGGGCACAACCGGTAGCCCTTACAATGGATATCTGTATGCTTCCAAAGCTTATGTGTTGTACAAAACAACCAGTATCATGGTGAATAAAAATGCCATCCCAAAAGATATTGCCAAAAAATTGGGAATTACTAAATAAATTTCTGCACAAATAATAATAGAAGCCCCGCTTGCACTATATGCAGCGGGGCTTTTTCCTGTAAATCATTTAATTTCGTCCTGAAAATAAAGTTTTATATATTTCACTAATAAAGAAATTTGATATAGAATAAAATAATTAAAACACAATAATATATCGACAAACATAGTGTTTGTTATGTGTGAAACTTTAATTACTTAAAAAATGGAACAAAATATGCAAAGGTGCGGATGGTCTGGTAAGGATCCTGAAATGATTGCTTATCATGATCATGAATGGGGTGTACCTGTTCATGATGATCAGAAATTATTCGAATTTGTTGTTTTGGATGGTTTTCAGGCGGGTTTGAGCTGGAGTACCATTTTAAAGAAAAGAGAAAATTTCAGAAAAGCATTTGATCATTTTGATCCGGCAAAAATTGTCAGCTATGACAAGGCTAAAATTCAGTTTTTACTTGAAAACCAGGGAATTATTCGTAACCGCCTGAAGATTGAAGCTACCGTGCATAATGCCCGTTGCTTTCTTGATGTGGTGGCGGAAACAGGCTCTTTTGATAAATATCTCTGGTCTTTTGTAAACTACTCAACAATTAAGAATACCCGGACTGATCTGTCCCAGATCCCGGCTACATCTCCTGAGTCTGACGCCATGAGCAAAGACATGAAAAAGAGAGGATTTAAGTTCGCAGGTTCAACCATCTGCTATGCCTTTATGCAGGCTGCAGGACTTGTTAATGATCATCTGACTGCTTGTTTCAGGTATAATGAAGTATAGCTTAACTACTCAATGATTTTAACCACAACCTTGCCTTCAGACTTCCCTGTCTGACTGTATTTGTGTGCATCAGAAACCTTTTCCAGCGGAAAGACTTTATCAATATAAATTTTCAGTTTGTTCTCGCTGATAATTTTATTCAGGAAGTTCAGGTCGCTCCCTTCTGCTTTCATCAGGAAAGTCCTGACTTTTTTCCCAGGGGAAAAAAGTGATATCATGGAGTGATAAAGAATTTTGGGCCGGGGCAGCGTATTCACATAAATTCCACCCGGGTTGAGCAGATGACGGCAACTCAGATAAGTTTCGGTGCCAACGGCATCAAAAATGATGTCATATTTATCATTTTTCTTTCTGAAATCTTCTTTGGTATAATCGATCCACCGGTGTGGTTTGAGATCTTCCATCATGCTTTGGTGACGGCCGGAGCAAACGGCTGTTGTTTCTGTTTCAAAGTACCTGGCGATCTGTAAAGCAAAATGTCCTACACCACCAGAGGCGCCATTGATCAAAACTTTTTGTCCTTTCTTAATACCACCCTTGTCTCTCAAACCCTGCAAGGCAGTGAGCGCCGCCAGTGGTATGGCTGCAGCCTGCTCCCAGCTGAGGGTGGGAGGCTTAATGGCAAATACACTCTCTGATCCTGTTGCATACTCTGCAAGTGCACCTCCAAACTTTCGATCCAGACGGGCATACACCTCATCGCCCTTTTTGAATTTCGTGACTTTGGATCCTGTGAGAACAACCGTTCCGGCAGCATCATATCCAAGTACAATCGGAAAATTACTGCCCAGAATAAATTTCAGGTTACCCTTACGGGTTTTCCAGTCGATAGGGTTAATGCTGCTTGCATGTACCTTTATCAACACTTCATGGGCCTTGGGTACCGGAGATTCAATTTCATCAATCTTAAACACTTCCGGAGAGCCGAATTCATTGATTACTGCTGCTTTCATATGAACCATTTTAATTTACGGCAAACCTGCCGGTTAATGATTGTTTGTATTATACAAAGATAATAACTGAAAAAACAGAAAGAAGCTTTTCCTCACTATTATTAATAAACTTAGTCCCATGCTATTCAACATTTTTGAATAAAAATAATAAAAGATCTATATGTATGTTATATCTTTGTGTGGTGAATGAATTAATTTCGAAACGCATGATATATGCATTAAAGAATGATTTAGTATGGAAGAAAGATCAGTAATGGTAAAACGGTTACCCCGCTGGATAAGAACACAATTGCCAACCGGGGAAAAATATTCGAGAGTTAAAAACCTGATTGTTGAACATGACTTACATACCATCTGCACAAGTGGAAATTGTCCGAACAAGGGGGAATGCTGGAGTGCAGGTACTGCCAGTTTTATGATACTGGGTGAGAACTGCACGCGTAACTGCCGCTTTTGTGCCGTAAAAACTGTTAAACCAAATTTGCCCGACTGGGGAGAGCCGGAAAGACTGGCCAAATCAATAAAAACCCTGAACCTGAAACACTGTGTAATCACTTCGGTGGCCCGTGATGATCTGGCCGATGGGGGTGCAGCTTTTTGGGTTGAAACAATACGGCAGGTTAAGAAACTTAATCCGAACACCACAATGGAGGTATTAATTCCTGATTTTCAGGGTCGGACTGATCTTATTCAGCAAATCATTGACGAAAAACCTGAAGTAATCTCGCACAATCTGGAAACGGTAAGGCGCCTTACGCCCAGAATCAGAAGCATGGCTACCTACAAAAGGAGTTTACAGGTGTTGAAGTATATTTCTTCTTCCGGTATAATTGCCAAATCCGGCATCATGCTGGGAATAGGTGAGATGGAACGGGAAGTGTTTAAGGCGATGGATGACCTGTCTGAAGCAGGAGTAAAGGTTCTGACAATTGGCCAGTACCTGCAGCCGAGTTCTTACCACTATGATGTTCAGGAATATATCACACCGGAACAATTTAAAAAATACAAACAGGCTGGTCTGGAACGCGGATTCAAATTTGTGGAAAGCAGTCCGCTGGTAAGGTCATCTTACCATGCTGAACGCCATGTGAATGCTTAATGGATTTTCTTTAGTTAATATTTCTGGTATTTGAAAAAGGGGTGGTCAATATGTTGGCCACCCCTTTTACTATTAATGATTTAACTTTTATTTCTGATGTGATTTATCAGGTGCAGGCGGAATAGGAGGTATTGGCTTATACTCATCCATCTGTCCCATGATCACTTCGATGGCTTTCTGAAGCTGCGCATCTTTACCCATATACTGGTCGTAAGGATTATTACTAACCTCAATATCGGGTTCAACACCATGTCCTTCAATGATCCATTCACTCTTATCGGATGAATAACTGGCGAACTCCGGTTTGCGCAAATCTGCTCCATCGATAAACGGCAGTGAACCACTGATACCAACAACACCTCCCCAGGTACGCTGCCCGATCACTGTTCCAAGATTCAGCTTTTTGAAACCATAGGCAAACAAATCACCGTCGGATGCTGAATAGCTATCGATCAGCAATACTTTGGGACCATGAATGGTTGCGTATGGAACGGGATTACCTTCACTGGCATTGCGTTCCATGGTAGCACGGTATACTTCCCGTTGCAGCCTCTCAAGAATCATCGGAGAAACATTTCCGCCACCGTTTCCACGGTCATCAATGATTACTCCTTTTTTCTTCAGTTGCGGATAGTAGTGTTTTACAAATTCATTTAATCCTACAGAAACCATATCCGGAATATGGATGTAACCAATTTGTCCGTCGGAAGCTTCATTAACCTTCCTGATATTGCCCTGCACCCAGTCATAATAATACAGCTGAGATTCATCTGCCAGTGGCTTGACAATAACTTTACGGCTTCCGTCTGATGATGGCGAAGTACTTACAGTTAGTTCAACAAGTGTATTGGCTTTTCCAACCAGTGAACTGTAAAAGTCTTTCATGTCTTTGGTACTGTTGCCATCCACAGCAATGATATAGCTTCCTTCCTTAACATCCACGCCAACCTCAGTGAGTGGGGAGCGCAACGCATCGTCCCAGTTTGCTCCCTTTAATATCTTATCAATTTTGAAGTAACCCGATGGATCTTTACTGAGCTGAGCACCGAGTAAGCCAGTTTTGATCTTTTTCACTTCGGGTCTTTCGCCACTCTGAACATAGGCATGTCCTACACTTAGTTCGCCTATCATTTCCCCAATGATATAGGTCAGGTCATCACGCTGTTTGACATACGGAACAAGCGGAGCATATTTGTCATGTATGGCTTTCCAGTCCAATCCGTGCATATTGGAAACATAAAAGAAATCTCGCATCTGGCGCCAGCTTTCATTAAAAATCTGCTTCCATTCCTTTGCATAATCTACCATTACCTTCATGTTTGAAAGATCCATGGTTTCCTTCAAACTGATTTTATCAGAAGGAAGGTCGATCACTGCATATTTGCCATTCTCCCTGACCAGCATTTTTTTATGATTGGCTGAGATTACATACCGTATGTCACTACCAAGTTCTGTTTCTTCCTTTTTCTTAAGGTCGTAAAGCTTTGCTTTTAATCCGCCATTACCCTGGGAATAATCATAATAATATATTTTATTACCGATCATCTGGGGATTAAAATAATTGGAAGGTTTAACAGGAATCGAGATGGTTCTGTCTGTTATACCATCGAAATCAATTTTTACCTGCACACTGGCAGATTTTTCATCTTTTTGTTCCTTTCCTTTCTTGTCCTGTCCCTCTTTTTCCGGAGTGTCTGTTTTTACCATATCATTCTCAGGAGCAAAAGGCGATTTGGTTGTTTTCAACAATGGAATCATGTAAAGGCTTCCCATATTCAGGTAAGCATAATTCCATTCAATCTGGCTGTAGGTAGGACTAAAATTCCTGCCGGAAGAAAAGACAAGGTATTGTCCGTCATCTGAAAATGAAGGATTCGAATTGTCAAACCATTCTGAAGTAACAACATGTGTTTCACCGGAATCAAGGTTGTAGACATTAATCACCGACATGTTATTCTCTGCAAGATCAGTAAAGGAGATCCATTTACTGTCAGGAGACCAGTTATAGTCGTCTATTCTCGAGTTTTTTGCCTGCCTTACCAGCGTTACTTTTTTGCTGTCAATATCGATGTAACGCAGCCTGAATTTCTGATCGCTCCATAACAGCTTTTTGCTGTCGGGTGACCAGATTGCAGTAAATTTATAGGTATCGGCGCCGGTTGTGAGTTGTACTGGAGGCTCACTTCGATCCTGTTTTTGAATATAAATCTCAAATTCCCCGGTATTGTCAGCAATCCAGGCAATATACTTTCCGTCCGGTGACCATACAGCATCTCTCTCATGTACTCCGGAAGTCTGTGTAAGGTTATAAGTGACTCCTTCTTTGGCAGGAAGAGTATAAATATCTCCTCTTGCACTAAAAACGACTCTTTCTCCATTGGGTGAAATATCTGCATCCCTGATTTCCTTCGATGCATCTTTTAATTCCTGGCGAGCATAAATGAAATCATTATCAATCTCAATACTTACCTTATCTATCTGTTTGGTTTTCAGATTGACTTTATAAATATAACCCCCTTTTTCAAAAACAAGATAATTTTTACCTATTGAAGGGAATTTGATATCATAATCTGTAAAATTGGTAACCTGGGTTGTTTCCTTGGTATCAGTGTTGTATACGAACAGGTTCATGGTGCGCTCACGGTCAGAAAGAAAATATATTTCATTACCGGCCCACATGGGTTCAATATCCTGTGCCTTATTGTTTGTGATATCGGTAATTTCTTTGGTGTTAAAATCAAAAATCCAGATATCATCGGCCATTCCGCCACGATAATATTTCCAGGTTCTGAATTCCCTGAATATTTTGTTAAAGGCCAGTTTTTTCCCGTCTGGTGAATAAGAACAGAATCCGCCATCAGCCAGGGGTAGCTGATTGGAGAGGCCGCCATCGACCGATACATTAAATAACCCTCCCTTGAAGGAATTGAATGATTCTTTTCGTGAACGGTAAGTGATATTTTTCCCGTCCGGTGTCCAGCTCATTACAATATTATTGGGACCCATTCGATCAGAAATGATATCCCGGTCAAGTGTAGCTGTATAGGTTAATCTTTGAGGAACGCCTCCTTCAGCCGGAATTAAATACACTTCAGTATTGCCGTCATATTGCCCGGTGAATGCAATATGAGAGCCATCAGGTGAGAATTTTGGGAACATTTCATAGCCCACATCTGAGGTGATTTTTCGGGCTACGCCCCCTTCAGCTGATACCAGATAAAGATCGCCGGCATAACTGAAAACAATTTTATCTCCATGAATGGAGGGAAACCGCATCAGGCGGGCTTCATCCTGTGCTGACGCCAAATAAGACGGTAGCAATAGAAATGCAAAGAAAATGAATAAGATTTTTTTCATAACTGAGGTTTATAAAAGTTTATAAAAGATATTAGGTGCACCAGCACAACATGAATTATGCCGCAAACTTTAATTGTTTGTTTAACAAAAAAATGAATTTTAAGTTTACAACCGGTAAATGTTTAATAACTATACAACAGTGTTCTTAAATGAACATATGGTTGGAATGCATTATTAGTAATTTTTGGATTCCCGACACTCCTAATATTTAATATAACTTTCATATTAACAGTATTTTATATGAAATCTAAAAAATATTCACAAACTCTGATTTTTTCTGCAATTTAAATTCAATCTGTCACGTTAATAAATTATATTTGTGATACTTGCTGGAACAACTATCCGGGGCGGATTCCATGCCGCCAGTAACTGTTATTTCAGGTTCTTTTCTGCCTCTGTTTCAATTGAAAAGTGGTGATTCGTTCTCTATAACATTTTGTGGAATTATCCCGTATGAGAACATATGCACTTTTCAGGCAGGCAATTGATTGATTTACATACTTTATAAAGTGGAAATTCATGTTGAAAGCGATTTTGCGGGTCTCGGTTTTTTCTGTCATTATATTAATAACCAGCAGCTATATAAATTCAGGTAATATTTCAGATCATCGACCAGATCTCTCCATCAGGAATCCGTTTGTTTTTCAGACTCATACCCAATGGATTGATTCTATAATGGATCGAATGGATCTGGAAGAGAAAATTGCACAGCTGTTTATGGTTGCTGCCTATTCAAACCGGGACGAAAACCATACTGATGAAATCCTTACCCAGATTAAAAAATATCACATTGGTGGTTTGATATTTTTTCAGGGCAGTCCGGTAAAACAGGCTGAGATGACCAATCGCTTTCAGGAAAAATCCCGGGTGCCTCTTCTGATAGCTATGGATGCTGAATGGGGACTGGGTATGCGTCTTGACAGTACTGTTTCCTATCCCAGACAATTAATGCTCGGTGCTTTGCAAAACGACAGCATGATCTTTCATATGGCGAATGATATTTCCCGTCAATTGAAAAGAATTGGCGTACAGGTAAGCTTTGCACCGGTGGTGGATGTAAATAATAATCCGGACAATCCTGTAATCAACAGCCGCTCTTTTGGAGAGAATAAATATAATGTTGCAGCAAAAGGACTGGCTTATATGAAGGGGTTGATGGATAACCGGATACTGCCAACAGCGAAGCATTTTCCCGGTCATGGGGACACCGGTTCCGATTCTCATTATACGCTTCCGGTAATACCGTATTCAGCAAAAAGACTGGATACTCTCGAACTTTTTCCTTTTAAATATTTGATAAATAACGGACTTAATGGCATCATGGTTGCCCACCTAAGCATACCAGCTTTCGACAGCGCAGTTAATATTCCGGCATCCTTGTCCCAAAAAATTGTGCAGAATGTTTTGCAGGACAGTATGGGATATCAGGGATTGATCTTTACTGATGCGTTGGGCATGGAAGGTGTGAAAAAATATTACGAACCGGGACAGATCGAACTGAAAGCCCTGCTGGCAGGAAACGATATTTTACTCATGCCTCCTGACATCCCCAAAGCAATCAGTCTTATCAAAAAGGCAATAAAAGATGGTTTGTTTCCCAAAGAAGAGATTGACCGCCGCTGCAGAAAAGTACTTGCTGCCAAGCAATGGACAGGCCTGGATCATTACAAACCGGTGAAACTGGAAAACCTGACCAGTGACTTGAACAATCCGGCTTATGAAGTATTTAAAAGAAAACTCATAAGTTCTTCGATTACTGTGGTTACCAACAAAGACAGTCTTCTTCCTGTTACAAATCTGGATACACTTAATATTGCCACATTGTCTATTGGTACTTTGCAGGAGAGCCCTTTTCAGAAGTCCCTTGGCTTGTATGCACCAGTTAAAAATTATCATATCGACAAAGATGCCCCCCAGACTCAATGGGAAGCCTTCCTCAAAATACTGTCACAGTATGACCTTATTATAATAGGTAATCATGATACTGACCGAAGACCTTCAAAAGATTTTGGTATTTCACCCAAGGCAGTTAGTTTTATTAATGAACTGGCTCAACACAATAAAGTAATTCTTGATGTATTTGCCAATCCTTATGCACTGGCAAAATTTAAAGGACTCGAAAATTTGCAGTCGGTAATAGTTTCCTATAATGAAGACAGTATTACTGAAGATCTTTCGGCCCAGATTATTTTCGGAGGACAGGCAGCCAGCGGTAGATTACCTGTTTCGGCTGACTCTCTTTATATTTCAGGAATTGGACAGAAAACACAGAAAATACGACTCGGATACAGCATCCCTGAATCAGCAGGATTAAGCTCGACCATTCTTGAACGAATTGACTCCATAGCCACCGATGCAATTGATAAAAAAGCTACTCCTGGTTGCCAGATACTGGTAGCGAAAAACGGAGAGGTAGTATACTATAAGTCTTTTGGATACCATACCTATATGGAAAATATTCCGGTGAAAAACACAGATATTTATGACCTCGCTTCAATTACCAAAATCGGGGCAACAACGCCTGCCCTGATGAAACTCTATGATGAAGGTAAATTTGAGATCAATGGAAAACTGGAAGATTACCTGCCTTCACTGGACACAACCAACAAAGGGAATATTAAGATAAGTGATGTATTGACCCATCAGGCACAACTGCAGCCCTGGATCCCATTTTATCTCGATTTGCTGCAATGCGGCACGAAGGATGCTGAACTTTTCAGTAAAAGTTATTCCGACCAGTATCCGATCAAGCTTGCCGATCATTTCTATGCCAACCGGAATATATTTTATAAACCCGGAGTAATCAGTGAATCCTATTCAGACAGTTTTAATATTCAGATAGCCGATCATATGTACCTGCTGGGCTCATACCGGGATACCATATTTAATAAGATAGCCGATTCAAAATTGTTAAAGAAGAAAGAATATAAATACAGCGACCTTGGCTTTTATCTGTTTTATAAGATCGTTGAAAAGCAGAGTAGCATGCCTTTTTATAATTATGTATATTATAATTTTTATAAACCGCTGGGTGCTTCAACGCTGGGTTTTCTTCCGCTGAATCGTTTCGATCGCAGCAGGATTGTACCCACTGAAAACGACCTGATATTCCGCCGGCAGCTTATTCAGGGGTATGTGCACGATCCCGGAGCAGCTATGCTGGGAGGAATAAGCGGTCATGCCGGTCTTTTCTCGGATGCAAACGACCTTGCCAAACTGATGCAGATGTTCATGCAGGATGGTAACTATGGCGGAAAAACCTATTTGAAACCTGAAACAGTCGAATTGTTTACCTCTTGTCAGCATTGTAAGAAAGGCAACAGAAGAGGACTTGGGTTTGATAAACCAGAGATGGATTACAGCAAGGAAGGACCAACCTGCCAGTGTGTTCCCGCTTCAAGCTTTGGCCATACAGGATTTACCGGCACTATGGCCTGGGCTGACCCCGACAATCAGATTGTATATATATTCCTTTCCAACCGTGTTCATCCTTCCCAGGACAATAACAAACTGGTATCCATGGACGTACGCACCAAAATTCAACAGGTTATCTATGATGCGATGCGGTAGAGACAACAAATGTGTTGTCTAAATGTGTTGTCTACTGACAGAGGAGCTATGTTTTTATCCCCTGAAACAATTTGAAACAAGGTAACAAGGTGACAAGGTAACAAGGTGACAAAGTAACAAGGTAACAAGGTAACAAGGTGACAAAGTAACAAGGTAACAAGGTAACAAGGTGACAGAGGAGCTCTGCATTTTAAAAATTTGGTTTTTTGCTAAACCTGAAACAACTTGAATCCTTGCCTTTGGTTTGAGCGGTGGCCTGGTGAGAGTAAGGATCACGGGTTAACGTAACAAAGTAACAAGGTGACAAGGTAACAAGGTGACAAGGTAACAAGGAGGGCTTTACGTTTCATCCGAATCAGCAACAGAACAACCGAATAAACAACTGAATTACTACCGAATTACTAATGAATTACCACCGAATCCTTGCCTTTGGTTTGAGCGGTGGCCTGGTGAGAGTAAGGATCACGGGTTAACGTAACAAAGTAACAAGGTGACAAGGTAACAAGGTGACAAGGTAACAAGGAGGGCTTTACGTTTCATCCGAATCAGCAACAGAACAAGCGAATAAACAACTGAATTACAACCGAATTACTAATGAATTACCACCGAATCCTTGCCTTTGGTTTGAGCGGTGGCCTGGTGAGAGTAAGGATCACGGGTTAACGTAACAAAGTAACAAAGTAACAAAGTGACAAGGTAACAAGGAGGGCTTTACGTTTCATCCGAATCAGCAACAGAACAACCGAATTACTACCGAATAAACAACTGAATTACTACCGAATTACAACTGAACAATCCACCGACATCTCCCTCATGTTGAAGAACAATATGACTCATGTCCATTTTTAAACCGCCTGATAACAGTTATTCTAATATATTATTTACTTTTGTGAAAACTTTCACACAAGAGTTTCATTTTTGAAAAAGTCAATTCCGGAAAACAGTTTATTCTTCCGGAAATCTTTTATTTTTAGGTGATAATAACAAGTCAAAACAATTATCAGAAGTTGAATAAATAATTTTACTATTATGAAACCTACACACATTGAACATATTGGAATTGCAGTCAGCAACCTGGAGGAAAGCATCAGGTATTATGAAGAAGTGCTGGGACTGGAATGTTATAATGTAGAAGAAGTAGCTGATCAAAAAGTACGTACGGCTTTCTTCAAAGTTGGTCAGACTAAGATAGAACTGCTGGAGTCTACTGATCCTGAAGGACCCGTGGGTAAGTTCATCGAAAAGAAAGGGCAGGGGGTGCATCACATTGCTTTTGCAGTTGATGATGTAAGCCAGGCATTGAATGATGCAGCTGATAAAGGCGTTCAGTTGATTGATAAAACATCCCGAAAGGGAGCCGAGGGACTGAATATTGGATTTCTGCATCCAAAATCTACCCACGGGGTACTTACCGAATTGTGTGGTGACAAATAACCTGCCGGCTCATAGTTGAACCGGCAATTTCTATAATTTTTTAACTATTTACAGCTTATGAGTAGTCAGGATAAGATCAGGGAACTTATTGAGTTAAGGGACAAAGCCCGTCTTGGTGGAGGTGAAAAACGCATCGAAAGCCAGCATAAAAAAGGGAAACATACGGCCAGGGAACGAATCGAAATATTGCTGGATGAAGGCAGCTTCGAGGAGTTTGACATGTTTGTGACCCACCGTACCACCGATTTTGGCCTCGACAAGGAACAATACCTCGGCGACGGAGTAGTGACCGGCCATGGTACCATTGACGGTCGCGTTGTGTATGTTTTCTCCCAGGACTTCACCGTCTTTGGCGGCTCTCTTTCGGAGACTTTTGCCAAAAAGATTTGCAAAGTAATGGACCAGGCTATGAAAGTAGGAGCCCCGTTGATCGGAATCAACGACAGTGGTGGTGCCCGTATCCAGGAAGGTGTAAGGAGTCTGGCCGGGTATGCTGAAATATTCCAGCGTAATATTATGGCCTCAGGCGTGATTCCGCAGATATCTGCTGTTTTCGGACCCTGTGCCGGTGGTGCCGTTTATTCTCCCGCACTTACCGATTTCATTGTGATGAGTGAAAAAACCAGTTATATGTTCGTTACCGGGCCAAAGGTTACCAAAACAGTAACAGGAGAAGTGATTGATACTGAAAATCTCGGCGGGGCAAGCGTACATGCATCAAAATCGGGTGTTACGCATTTTGTGGCCGAAGATGAAGAGGAAGGATTGCTGCTCATTCGCAAGCTGATCAGTTATCTGCCCCAGAATAACCTCGAAGATCCTGTGATCACTGACTGTAAAGATCCAATTGACCGGCTGAGCGATGAGCTGAACGACATCATCCCGGAAAATAATAATCAGCCCTATGATGTAAAAGATGTGATTTATTCGGTGGTTGATTATAATGAATTTTTGGAGATACACAGGCATTATGCCAGAAATATTGTGGTGGGGTTTGCTAAGTTTAACGGCATACCTGTAGGGATTGTCGCCAATCAGCCTAATTTTCTCGCTGGTGTGCTGGACATTGATTCATCCCGGAAAGCTGCACGGTTTGTGCGTTTTTGCGATGCTTTTAATATCCCGGTAGTGACTTTTGTGGATGTACCCGGGTTTTTGCCCGGCAGTGCCCAGGAATACGGCGGCATAATCATTCACGGTGCTAAACTGATGTTTGCTTACGGGGAAGCAACGGTACCCAAGGTTACTATTACACTGCGCAAATCATATGGCGGAGCACACGATGTAATGAGCTCCAAGCAGCTGCGAGGCGATATTAATTATGCATGGCCAACGGCAGAGATTGCTGTTATGGGAGCAAGAGGTGCTGTGGAAGTGCTGGAAGGTAAAAATATCAGTAAGATTGCAGATGAGAAGGAAGCTGCTGCATACGCGGCAGGTAAAGAGGAAGAATACAATAAAAAATTTGCCAATCCTTATGAAGCTGCCCGTTACGGGTATATTGATGATGTGATTGAACCCAGAAATACACGGTTCAGAATTATCAGGGCATTGCAGACCCTGGCTACCAAAAAGGATCTGAATCCTCCCAAGAAACATTCTAATATTCCATTATAAAAGGCTAATAATTACCAGAGATGATAAACCTTATTTTTTTATTCAGTACATCAGCTATCAGCAAAGCTAATTTAATCATTGCCCTCGTTGGATATCTGATTGTTTTTGTTGCACTGGTGATGCTTTATTTTGTCTTTTATTCCTTTCCGAAGCTGATTAATCTCTTCAACAGAAAAAAAAGTACGAAGGGAACCGTTAACAAGGAGGAAGTGATGAGCGGCGAGGTGAATGCAGCCATAGCCATGGCATTGTATCTTTTTTACAACGAATACCATGACGAGGAAAGTAATATACTGACAATTAAAAAGACTTCCAAGACTTATTCTCCCTGGAGTTCGAAAATTTACAGCGTGCGCAATTCTTTCAACCGTATTTGATATGGTCTGGAAAGAATATTTGATATTTATTTAAAACCATAAACGTGTATTCAGAAAAATGAAAGCATATAAATTTACCATTAACGGAAACGATTATGAGGTTGAGATTAATGAGATAGATGATAATCTTGCCAAAATTGAAGTCAACGGCACTCCCTATGAAATTGAACTGCACCGGGAGGTGAAAAAAAGCAAGACCCCAACCTTGCTGCGTCCTGCTGTACCCGAACCCCAGAACAGAAACATCGAAAGAAAGCCGGGAGGACATAAAACCCCAATTACGGCTCCTTTGCCGGGCAGTATTCTCCAGGTGTTTGTTAAACCCGGCGACCAGGTGAAAAAGGAACAGAAGCTGGTGCTGATGGAAGCCATGAAGATGGAAAACACTGTGCTTGCTGAAAAAGACTGTGTGATTGAATCGATAAAAGTAGCACCTGGTGATACCGTGCTGCAGGGAGATGTATTAATTGAAACGGTTTGAGAATTATGAAAAGATTTATTATAGTCATTACAATAATAGGTTTACTGGCCGGATTACGCAGCGTTTTCAATGATGCACATGCCGAAAAAAGCACACAGGCTGGTATTCAACAGACTGAACAAACAACTGCAAATACCAC
Organism: uncultured Bacteroidales bacterium; assembly: GCA_963783315.1. Lineage (GTDB taxonomy): Bacteria > Bacteroidota > Bacteroidia > Bacteroidales > DASQZP01 > DASQZP01. Next base: position 438,313 of record CAWAMZ010000026.1, on the reverse strand, counting down.
AAATGTTACTGAAAGTGGAGTTCCGCAAAAAGGAGGTGCCATTGCAGGCTTGAAAAAGTTTTATTCCTATACCGGTTTCAGGAATGCATCCAAAGGAAATCTGATCATGATTGCGGTGGGCCTGTTTTTTATATTCCTGGGCATTAAATATGAATATGAACCATTGTTGCTGATACCTATCGGTACAGGAATTATTATCGGAAACATCCCGTTTTTTCAGGATGGAGGTTTCAATCTTCAACTGGGGATATACCAGCAGGGCAGTGTGATGAATTACCTGTATTTCGGGGTGGTGAAAGGTATTTATCCCCCCCTGATATTTTTGGGTATCGGGGCCATGACTGACTTCTCTTCCCTGATATCCAATCCACGGCTTATGTTACTGGGAGCTGCGGCACAGGTGGGGATTTTTCTTACCTTCCTGGGAGCACTCTATCTTGGATTTGCAGCACCTGAAGCGGCTGCTATTGGTATTATCGGAGGCGCTGACGGACCAACTGCAATCTTTCTTTCTTCAAAGCTGGCCAACGGGATCAACCTGTTGCCGGACGGTACAACGGTGAAGAATTTAATTGGTCCGATTGCCATTGCGGCCTATTCATATATGGCTTTGGTACCGGTTATTCAGCCGCCTATCATGCGGTTACTTACCAACAAAAGAGAACGCCGCATCAGAATGAAACCGCCACGGGCAGTTTCCCGGCTGGAAAAGATCATGTTTCCGCTGATCGGACTGCTGCTTACCACTTTCCTTTCGCCAAGTGCGTTGCCGCTGCTGGGAATGTTGTTCTTTGGTAACCTGTTGAAAGAGTCTACTGTAACCAAACGACTGGCAGATACAGCCCGTAATTCATTAATCGACATAGTTACTATTCTGCTGGGATTAACAGTTGGTGCCTCCACGCAGGCAGATGTGTTCCTTACTTCCGAATCGATGCTGATCTTCGTACTGGGAGCACTGTCCTTTATGATCGCAACAGCGGGTGGGGTATTATTTGCCAAGGTGATGAATCTTTTCCTCAAAACCGAAAACAAGATCAACCCGCTGGTTGGTGCCGCCGGTGTGTCTGCCGTGCCCGACAGTGCCAGGGTTGTGCAGAACATGGGACTAAAAGCAGACCCGTCCAATCACCTGCTGATGCATGCCATGGCGCCCAATGTGGCTGGTGTGATAGGCTCTGCAGTAGCCGCTGGTATTTTACTAAGTTTCCTTCTTTAACTTCACATATATCAGACAATGCGATTCGAACCGGCCTGGAGGATTATCCTTCCGGCCGGTTTTTTATACACCTGCCTTAGGCATGCTCAAGAGATCTCTTCGGTAAGTTTTCAGGATATTTTTTTTGTCTAAGCGAGATGCTTCTCCAGCAGGAAAGCAAAAACCAATATGAAAAATATAGTATCTATTCCGCTGCCACAAGATCCTCGTCTGGTGAAACAAGCTCTCCGGAACAACCTGAATCCTTGCCATAGCTAGTGCGGTAGACTTGAGCGGGCAAGGATCACGACCAGCTTTGCGCGACGGAATTGAGGGAGTGGAGTTAATCCTTGCCTTAGGACTGTGCGATGGCCTGGTGCATCGCTGCCGCACGAACCTTTAGCTCGGCGAAGCCAATCCTCTCGTGTGGTGGATAAAAGAGTAATAATAAAACATATAACAGATGATCCTACAACCTGAATTTTGAAACAATTTGAAACAATCTGGAACAATTTGAAACCTATTAAACAACTGAACTACCATTGAATAAACAACCGAATAAACAACCAAACAAACAAACTGAATCCTTGCTTTTGAAATATGCCAGGGCCTGGTAAGTGCAAGGATCACGAGGGGCTGATGGCCAGGAAAGATATTTCAAATCAAAAAAGAAGAATTATTTTATTAAAACATGTAATTCTCATAAAAATAAAATATGTTTGTAGAAGTAGGTAGAATACCGTAGTGTGGCATGCTGACTGGCTCCAATAAAATTGAAGATTTCGATTAGTTAATTTTTGTTATTATGATTATTTTTGTATAAAATGAATTCATATGAATATTCAAACAGAAAAATTAGATTTAATTGAGTGGATATCAAGACTAAATGATAATTCAATTATCGATAAATTGAGACAAATAAAAGAGGATTATTCAAAATCTAAGGACTGGTGGGATACTTTAAACAAAGAGGAGATTGAATTCATAAATCGAGGACTTAAAGATTTTGAAGAAGGTCGGACACACTCTCATGATACAGCCCGAAAGATTTATGGAAAATATTTATAAAATCATTTGGGCTGATGAGGCATTAAATAATTTAAAAGGTATAATTGATTACCTTGAAAATAGATGGACTGAAAGAGAGATTAAAAATTCGCTCAATTACTTGACAAACAACTTATATTGATAAAGAACAATCCTTATGTATTTGCTGAGAGTGATAAATCAAATGGATTAAGAAAATCTGTTTTGTCTAGACAAACTACAATTTATTATCGGATAATTGATTACGAAATAAGGATTATTACATTATTTGATAATAGGCAGAATCCGAATAGATTGATTAATAAATAAAGCATGACCACACAACAATAGGTATAGTAAATAAGGGTTTCAGAGGTTTACGAGCTGTATCACCCACATCAATTTTGAGTGGTAATTTGATAGTTTAAAAGCCCGAAATCCTTCAGGACACCCTACAATCACCGTTAGACATAAATAATTATTAACAATTGTAGTAATCTAATTTTGAGGCATGCTTTTTGGTAAGATATCAGGGTGTGCATACGAATGAGAATAAAAATGAAACTAAATATGTCTTTTTTTAGTATATATTTCTATTAATAATTTATAATTGAACATTGTTAAATCTTAAAATGAAAATGAATATGAGAAAAATTACCAACTTATTTTTAGCACTTGGTGTTATCGCGTTAATGGGAGTAACTACTTCCTGCGAGGATAATACTACACCGGGTATGGGCCCAACTCTTTCTTTAAAACAGACTGACTCAACTATTAGTACATCAGCAACGGTTGAACCATCTTCAAAAATGATGTTTTATGTTGTGGCACAAAAAGGTGATGTCAATCTTGAATCATTCACTGTAATAAATGATTTGGGGAGTGATTTGAATCCATTTCCTCTTGAAGGCAGCACTCTTCCAGATAAATCAGCTTTTAATCAAATTGTAACAATAACTGCTCCTGCAGATGAAGGAGATTATAATTATACATTTATTCTAACTGATAAAGATGGGTTACAAGATAAACAAATGGTAACTATTGCTGTAGCAAGTGCCTCCACTCCTTTAAGTGATGCCCAAACTACTGAATGGCAAAGAGTAGGTGGAGCAGATGGTACTGGATTGAGTTCATTTGGACTCAAATGGACTTCTAATACTACTACAAGTGCAGTGATTACTAAAGACGGTGCAGATAAGTTTGTTCAGCTTACAGAAAGTGATTGGGAGAGTATTACTACTGCTGAAGAACTTCAAACAAAAGTTGATGCAGGCACAGATATGGATAAATATACTGGTATTTCTGTTTCTGATGCATCTAAGACATATACAGATGTATTAGCAACCAAATATAATAACGGTTATTTCATCATAAAAATAGAAAGTTCTGCAGTAAGTTCTACTGCTTCAGGAACTACAGTGACAATATCCGTAAAATATAAGGAGTAATTTATCAATTAATCTAGTTTATAAATTAAGCCGTTGCCCTCGCAACGGCTTTTTTTGTTTTATTCAATAACAGCGTGAAACATGCTTTAAGAAGTTAAGTGTTTCACATTTTACAGGAAGTGAACCTATTGAAGGCAGAAATATACCTGCGGTTGCCGGCAGCGAGCTCCCGGAAGGCGGAAGCGTTCCTTTGATACACGGAAGAGAACTTTCAGAAGGCGGAAGCGTTCCTTTAATACACGGAAGAGAACCCTTAGAAGGCGGAAGCGTTCCTTTAATAAACGGAAGAGAACGCACAGAAGACGGAAGCGAATCGGTAGAAGATCGAAGTCTTTCCACAGTTGCCCGATATGAATCTGCAGATATCCAAAGCCTTCCGGCAGTTGCCCGATATGAACAGATAGCAGTCAAATATACCTGACCTTTTCTTGGAAACACAACCTGCGCAACAGGTAATTAATGAAATCTGTGTTATTGGTCGGGACCTTGTAGAGGTCCAATAATTGTAGTAAATCCGCATCCGATACCACCCAGGACCTTGTAGAGGTCCTACAATAAAGGTTTTTATTATTCAACCTCTACAAGGTTGCTGTGCACAATGGATCAGTCGGTTGCTACAAATATACCACCTCTACAAGGTGGACTTCTCATTAAAAAAATCTAAATTGAATTTTTGTTACCTAATTTCGTCTAAAATAATCAGAAAGGAAATAATTACTTTCCCAGGAACCAGTCACGGAGTGACGACATTATGGTAGAAATTTATAATTGAAAATTCATGAAGTGCCGTAGGTACGGCATTATGGTCCTATTGAATAATGATTTTGATTTCCATTTTTCAGACCATAAAACAATGCTTATTTAAATTTATTTGTAATTTAAGAACTGGAATTTATCAGATTTAAGTCAATGAAACGTTATAATGATGATGAAAAATAGGCACTTAATCTTTATTTGTATATGTTTGTTACTTGCTTTCACCAGAAATTTATCCGCCGATACGGTGTACATCAACTCTGAAGCAACTATGAACGGTAACGGTTCAATGGACTCGCCATTCAATCAGTTGCCGGATATTACCAGCAATACTACTTATTTAATAAAATGCAATACCACGCTGCCGGTTAATCAGAACATTGATATCGGATTTAAGCATGATATCGCATTCAGCTCCTGGGGGAGGGGAGATAAGCCTGTTATTTCAGCAGGAGAGGGGGTAAAAAAACTATTTAATATATACGACTCGGAACATATCATATTTGAAAATCTTGAACTAAAGGGCAGTCGGTCACAGGTTTGCGGGATTGGCTGCGGAGCAACCAGCGAGGGTAAAGACATCCTTATCCGGAATGTCAGGGTACATGATTTTATATGGGGAATCAGGGCCCTTGCCAATGTAAGTGGTATCAAAATAATAAACTCGGAGATTTATAATACGCTCGATGATGGCATTTTCATGAAAAAAGCGGACAGTATTCTCATTCAAAATTGCAGGATCTACCGCATCAACCAGAACTGGCTGTTGAAGGGGCACAGTCAGAAAGTGGCCGCCGGAGACTGCATCCAGCTTGAAAGCTGCAGCCGGTGGGTGGTAAAAGACAATATACTCGACAGGAGTGATACCGGTAATAAGTTTGCACTTATTGCCAACAACGGTGATCGGATCGGCGGTAAAGTACTCAACAATATCATTTATACTCCTTTCAATTCCGGCGATGGCGGTGCCGGCATTTACATGAGCGGCGGACTCGACGGAGTGCTCATCAGTGGAAATGAGATATATGGTTTTACCGGAGAAAAGGCAGTCTCAGGTATCTATCTGAAAAGCGGGGGATACAAGATCGTGCACAACACTTTTATTAATGTGGAGGATATTTATGTAAGCCAGGCCGGAGGGATTGTCGACCAGAATATATATTGTGGAATACCAGTTAATATATCCGGTAACTACAAAGGGCAAAACCGGTTAGGGAAAAATTGTAAATAGCGTTTCAACGACATTCGTATAATAATTTCCTATTGTTATTCTTAAACATATTCAATACTGTCTTTAACCGAAACCTGATTTGTATATTTGTTTGGCAGTAGTGATAAGACGGAAGACAGAAGTCAGGAGACCGAAGACCGAAGACGGAAGAAGACTTCGCGTTACATTATAATTATTTAATAATGAAATATAGCTTATTAAAATACCCTTGCTGCCGCACGAGTCCTCTCGTGTGGTAGAATAAAGGGCACAAGCGGATGCTTGCGCCAGCGGAGAGATTTATATAAAAAGGCACAAGCGGATGATCCGATGGTTATCGGATGAACCATCTACTAAATAAAACAACTGAATCCTTGCCTTTGGATTGAGCGGGGGCCTGGTGAGGGCAAGGATCACGAGCTGTAAAAGTAACAAAGTAACAAGGTGACATGGAGACAAGGAGGGGTTTACGTTTTCCCTGAAACTTCTGAAACAACTTGAAACCTCTGAAACAACTGAATTACAAGTAAATATTGGGGTCTGGGCGGACGGTACGATGGCCATCGGATGAACCATGTTAATAATAATCAACTGAATAATCAACTGAATAATCAACTGAATAATCAACTGAATAATCAACTGAATAATCAACTGAAATTAACAACTGAATAAACAACCGAATCCTTGCCTTTGGCAGGTGTAAGAGCCCGGTGCGGGCAAGGGTCACGAGCTGTAAAAGTAACAAAGTAACAAGGTGACATGGAGACAAGGAGGGGTTTACGTTTTCCCTGAAACTTCTGAAACAACCTGTAACAACTTGAAACCTCTGAAACAACTGAATTACAAGTAAATATTGGGGTCTGGGCGGACGGCACGATGGCCATCGGATGAACCATCTTAATAATAATCAACTGTAACTAAAACAACCGAATAAACAACTGAACAAACAACCGAATAAACAACCGATAAACAACTGAATAATCAACTGAACAAACAACTGAACAAACAACCGAATAAACAACTGAATAATAAACAACTGAACAAACAACCGAAAATATGTCCCAAAAAATAACTACTACCGGCAACCATGGTGAAAAAGTACGCTCCGACTGTCAGGTTACCCTGGAGATTACGAAAGAGGGCGGCCGAAAGATCAATGTAGAGAGCAAAGTACAGAGCATGTACGGCAAATCAAATCTCGAACTGATCCATGCTGTACTGGATCATTTTGAAATTGAACATTGTAAACTTCAACTGCTGGATTCAGGAGCACTGCGCTTTGTGATTGCTGCCAGGATGGAGGCTGCAATAAAACAATTGCTGACAACAGACAAAGAATTTTTACCGGAGCTGATTGCTGAAAATCAATATGAGTCCAAACGGGATGCATTTCGCTTTTCCCGGTTGTATCTGCCGGGTAATACGCCAGCCATGATGCTTAATGCGGGTATCCATAATCCCAACGGTATCATTCTTGATCTGGAGGATTCTGTCGCACTTTCCAAAAAGAAAGAAGCGCAGCTTCTTGTCCGGAATGCCCTCAGGCAGGTGAATTTTTACGGAGCAGAGCGGATGGTACGCATCAATCAGGTACCAGCAGGCATCGAAGACCTGAAATATGTGGTACCTCATAATGTCCACGTAATACTGATCCCCAAATGTGAAAAGGCAGAACAGGTCCATATGGTTGATGAGGAAGTGAAAAGACTGATGCTCACCCATGAGCTGCACAGTGAAATCTATTATATGCCGATTATTGAATCAGCTTTGGGTGTGGAGAATGCATTCCCGATAGCTTCCTCTTCAGAAAAAGTAATTGCCCTGGCGCTCGGGTTGGAGGACCTGACTGCTGATTTAGGCGTGGCCCGTACCGAAGCGGCCACCGAATCGTTTTATGCCCGTACACGGGTGGTGAATGCCTGCAAGGCAGCCCGCAAACAGCCTATTGATTCGGTATATTCGGATGTAGCCAATATGGAAGGGTTGATGGAAAATGTATTGCATAGTAAATCACTTGGATTTGAAGGAATGGGTTGTATCCATCCAAGACAGATCCGTGTTATTCATGAAGGATTTGCACCTACTGAGGAAGAAATAGCAAAAGCTACCGATATTGCCGCAGCCTTTAAAGAGGCAGAACAAAAAGGGCTGGGAGTAGTGTCGCTGGGAAGTAAGATGATTGATCCTCCGGTTGTTAAAAGAGCAATAAGAATACTCGAAATTGCAGAAAAGTTTGGAATAACTGTTAATAAGGAGAATTAATACAAAAATAAATTCACCACGAAAGAGGTTGTAGAAAATAGTTATGTGTAAGCAAAATATAAAATGAATATAAATGTAAACAAATGATTGCCTGCATATTTACCTGCAAAAGCAATTGATTTTCTTCATTTGCCCCTATCCCTAAAGGGTGTGAAGAAAATCAATTTGCTCCCTGCCTGTGTTGCATAAAGCAGGCAGGCCTTTATGGGCACGGGCAAAATAAATTAATTTTTAGTTCTAATAATCACTTGCTTAGTAATTAATCAAAAGACCTATATTAAAAATTGAATTATTCTAAACTAAAAATATTTCCATACAATATGAGCAATATTAAACTTACGAAAAACGCTGCCGGACGTCTGGTTCCTGATACAGTAAACGGAGAAAAAGCCATCCCTTACCAGGGGGTAGGTAAATACAAACCTGAGGACCGGAAATATGCACCACAAATAGCTTCTAATGCTGATTATCCTGCTGATGGCAACAAACAGGTGGATTCTCTCAAAGAGGCGCTGATCAAAGCGGGACTGCGGGACGGCATGACGATTTCCACTCACCACCATTTCAGGAATGGCGACCTGGTGGCCAACATGGTTTTTGATATTGCCAAAGAGCTCGGAGTGAAAGAACTCCGGTGGTTTCCGTCAGCTTCTTTTCCCTGTCACGAGCACCTCATTCAGTACCTGGAAGACGGTACCATCCATCATATTGAAGGAAGCATGAACGGTCCGCTTGGCCGCTATACTTCCGAAGGAAAAATGAAAGGGATGGGTGTACTTCGCTCTCACGGTGGACGGTATCAGGCCGTACAGGATGGTGAAGTAAAGATTGATATTGCTGTGATTGGTGCGGCCTGCGCCGATCCGTTCGGCAATGCCAACGGGCTGAATGGACCTTCAGCAAGCGGCTTGCTGGGATTTGCCCTTGCTGATTCCCAATATGCAGACAAGGTAATCGTAGTAACCGACAACATGGTGAATTTTCCCTGCATCCCCTGGCAGATACAGGGCAATTATGTTGATTTTACAGTTAAAATGGACAAGGTGGGAATCCCTGAGCAGATTGTTTCAGGTACAACGCGCATTACCAGCAGTCCGGACCGGTTGTTGCTTGCCGAACTTACTGCAAAATTCTGCGATGCTGCCGGTATCATCAGGGATGGATTTTCTTTCCAGAGCGGGGCAGGTGGAACCTCACTCGCTGTAGGAGAATTCTTCAGGGATATTATGAGAAGGAAGGGAATTAAAGCCCGGTTTGCTCGCGGGGGTAGTAACAAATACCTTGTCTCAATGCTTGAAGAAGGACTGGTTGAATATATCCTCGACGGACAGACTTTTGATTTGGATGGGGTAGCTTCAATGGCTAAAAATCCCAATCACGTGTGGACCAGTCCGTTTACCAGTTATAATTACCATGGCAAAGGAAATTTTGCCGGGCTTGTAGATGTGGTAATCCTGGGGGCAACAGAAATTGATGTGAATTTCAACGCCAATGTGGTCACACATTCAGATGGATACCTGTTACATGGCATCGGTGGGTGGCAAAACTGCCTGTTCTCAAAAACGGTAATTTTACCTGTACCACTTTTCCGCGACAGGATTCCGGTGATTGTTGATGAAGTAACGACTTTGTGCGGACCTGGTGAACTGATAGATGTGATTGTGACAGAAAGGGGCATAGCCATCAATCCGCGTCGCACTGATCTGATGGAAGCGGTTAAGGATGCGCGTCTGCCGCTGAAAACACTTCAGGAACTCAAGGATGAGGCTGAGAGAATATGTGGTAAGCCGGAAAAACCTGTATTCACTGATGAACCGGTAGCAGTTATCAAATGGGTGGACGGAACCATCATTGATACTGTATTCAAAGTGGACCGGCGGTAATTTTATCCAACCGGTCCTGAACAAACTATCCGGTAAATCCTATGGCCCCGGCAATCGCATTGATTGTCTGTAAAAGTTTCTGCAAAATTTGATCAGCTTCCTGTTGCTTTCCGGATTTTTTGGCTTCCCTCCATTTGCGCAACTGTTTAATCTGTTTGGTGTGCAGAATATCCAGTGGTTCAGCCCGTAACATGGTGGAATAAAAATGGTTCTTCCTTCTGTCAACGAAAGGACGTTCAATCAAAATAGACATCATCCGGCGGGTCCGGTCAAGTTCGGTTAATAACAAATCCATAATGGCATTCCGGGCTTCTTCATTTTCAACCAATGCCGCATACTGATTCATGATGTCTTCATCGGTGGCAGCCAGACTGGTATCTATATTGGTAATCAGATATCTTACAAAAGCATCCGAAGAGAAATATTTTTTGAATGTTTCAAATTTCTCCGGAGCACGGTTCATCATGTTTTCAAGGGTGGTTCCTACGCCGTACCAACTGGTGATGTTGAACCTGGACTGTGTCCAGCTGAAAACCCAGGGGATGGCCCGCAGATCGTTGAGTGTCCTTTTGCCGGTCCGGCGGGCCGGACGTGACCCGATCTTGCTTGACTCAATAGCATCAATGGGGGTAGCCTGACTGAAAAACTCGATGAAATGTGGGTTGTGGGTCAGCTCGTTATAAACTTTCATGCTCTCGCAGGACAGAAAATCCAACTCTTTATAAAGGGGATGATCCTGCCATTTTGATGTTCTGTTGAGCAATGTTGCTGTTGTTACTCCGGCAGTAAGTAATTCAAGGTTATAAACAGCATTGATTTTATTGGCGTATTTTCTTTCAATAGTTTCTCCCTGCTCAGTTAATCGCATATTGCCATTTACCGAGGAATGCGGTAGTGCTTTAATAAACCAGTGTGTTGGCCCGGCTCCCCGGCTGATTGATCCGCCTTTACCATGGAAAAATTCAATTCTTATACCATGTTTTTCGCCCACCTTAACCATCTCCGACTGGGCGATGTGCAACTGCCACAGACTGGTCAGGATGCCACCGTCTTTGTTACTGTCGCTATACCCGATCATCACCTGCTGTTCAGGAACACTGCTGTTATTCTGTTCCATCTGGTACAACAAACTGTTCCTGGTTACCGGATGTGAAAGAAATTCATCCAGTATGCCGGCACTGTTTATCAGGTCATCAATGGTTTCAAAGAGAGGAACAACCTGCAGTGTACATGCCAGTCCTGTGTCGGTCTGGACAGTCAGACCGGCTTCACGGGCCAGCAGATATACAGTCAGCATGTCGGATACACTGCGTGTCATGCTGATAATAAGCGAACCGATTGCCCGGTGCGAGTATGTGCGTATGTGTCTGGCCAGTACCCTGTAACAACTGATTACCATATCGGCTTCCTTGCCAACCCTGGAATTGTAATGGGTAAACGGACGGTTTGATCCTAGTTCAGCATTGATAAAGGCAAGCCGTTTGTCTTCATTGAAATTAAGATATTTTTTTCCGCTCAGGTTGGCTGCATCCATTAGCTGCGAGAGTGCCAACTCATGAACTGCACTGTTCTGGCGGATGTCCAGCCGGGCAAGATGAAATCCAAATGTGAAAATTGTCCGTATCGTTTCACTAACATCAGCGTAAGCAATCTCTTCTGCTCCTGATTTGATCAATGCTTTCTCAAGTATTCGCAAATCACTGATCAGCTGTGAGGACGTTTTGTAACTGTATGGTTTTTCTTCCAGCTCAACTGCATGCTCTCTTCTGATATCAAGTGGCAGTTTGGCCAGCATGGCCTTAATAAATAATACAAATGGTTCATGCAAATGTTGTTGGAAAATTTCTTCACCAATATCCCCTGTTTCTTTCTTAAGTTCATTGATCCGGTTTTGCATGTCAGTATCCAGCAGGGTAAACTTGCTGGAAAAACTGAGGTTTTTGGCTAACTGGTTAAGTCTCCTCTTCAGCACAACAAAAGCATTTAGCCGGAGCGTGCGCAGTGTATATTCTGTTATTTCAGCTGTTACAAGAGGATGCCCGTCACGGTCACCGCCTACCCAGTTCCCGAAATGAACTACCGGGTATTTTTCGGGATTGAGAATCAGTTTTTTATCATAGCCTGCATCTTCCCAGGCCTGCATCAGACGTCGGTCGTGAACAGTGAGAACGTCTGGGAATACATTGGTTAAGTAGTGGAGTATATTGTTCAGTTCTGATTTAATATCCGGTTTCTCAGAAAAAACTTCATCGATACGCCAGAGCCTGTGTAATCCAAGTTTAATATCTCTTCTTATCTCGTTCTGTTCAATAGTCGTAAACATCTGATTTTCCCGCTTCACAATAAGCAAATATAAGTTTCGCAGATGCTCCAGCATGATAGTACGCTTTGACTCTGTCGGGTGGGCTGTTAATACAGGTTCGACCTTAATTTCACCTAAAATTTCAGCAATTGCCTCGGGTTTGATCCCGTTTTGGCGTAAAATCTCAAAATTTTTAGCCCATAAACCATTTACACTGGCCATCGATCTGTTGTTCTCAAGAAAACGCCTGTTCTGAACAGCTCCGTTGATTTCAACAATATTTAGTAACTGAAAACTAATGGAGAAAAGATGCAGGTGTTTCTCCGTAAATTCAATATTTTCATATCTTTCAGGCGGAGTAAGCCAGGGTATGAGGTCTGCCAGTTCATTTTCGCCACTTTCCTGCAGCATTTCTCTGAAACATACCAGTAAGAATTCCAGGTCAAAATATGGCTTTTCCAGTTCCTGCTGTACTTTTGCAAGCACCTCTGTCTTTTTTATCTCCATGCAATTCTTTTTTTATCAGGTTAATTATTTTCTGCTGATGTGTTAAATTATCAACAGTACAACAACCAAATTATAAAAAAGATCATTAACGGGTAACTGAAACAGTCTTATTATCATTGGAAGAAAACCAACTGAATTTGTTTTGTTGTTTTGAATTGGAGGTACCCTAATTTACAGCAAGCAAAGGTTATGATTGCATTGATGGCTGAATATCAGGTAATAAAACAGGGATAGGACCAGACTGTGGGTTCAGGATTTTGCTGTCCGGCCATCACATTATTTCAGGAAATTGAATTTCTGCAGCAAATTTCAATCTACTTCCTTAACCATTCAAGCGCTTCATTTTCATCGGTGAAAAATTTAAAAGGAAGGCCATAATTCTTTAACTTGAGCAAGATGTTGTTAAGAAAATATTTTTTAAGCAGATTGCCTTCAAAAATAACTGCCGCTCTTTTCAGGCCAATTTTTAATGCTTTTGGAATTACTACCTCTTCAAACCATTTTTCCTCATTGTCACTGGTTAATTCCTGATTTCTGATATCCGAGAGAAAAAAGTTAACCTTATTCTGTTCGGCAAAGGCCAGGGCTTGTCCGTAAGCATTGCGATACTCTTCACCGGAAACTCTCCCTTTCCAGTCAAGCACAAGCAATCCGGCAGACTGGTCAAACCATAGTTGCACGTATATTTCATTCAGTATGATCTGTTTTGTAAGTGATATCATTAACGGTGGCTGAAAGTTGTTTATATAAAGCTACAAAAATAAGTTTAGTTAAAAAATATTTTGGAAGTGGTAATTTCTCAAAATTAGCTGATTAGTTGATGTAGATTTCTGTTTTTTGGAATTATAAAATTGAATAAATGAGTGCCGGATTGTTTTCCTAATTTAACTATTAAATCTAAACTATTAAACAAAAATTATCAGGAAATCCAACCCGCTGCCCCTTGAACCCCTAAAAGGGGAGCTCACATGCAGGTCTTATTAAATCAAAATTCGCTTTTAATTTGCGCGAGGGATCCCCTGCCTGTACTGCGTTCGGCAGGCAGACCTATAGGGGAAAGAGGGGGCGAGCGATGGAAATAATATTTTAGGAACATAACAGGATACTCATTATTGAATAAGGAGATTGATGGTATAATTTATAATTAAAATTTCCTGTTCAAAATTCCGGAATTTCGCATACGACGGAATAGAGCCGTTATTTGTATTTCATACATCATTAATTTGTAAGTTAATTATATCAATCAATATTTATTGGTAAACCGGGCCATTTTAACGATCCGGATTTTAACATTTTATTATTTTTGCCATATCTGGCAACAATGAATTATCTTGCAGAAAAATTGAGATACATGTTAATAAAGAAATAAATTGAAATAATTTATGAAAAAATATCAGTGTACAGTATGTGGTTTTGTTTATGATCCTGAAGAGGGGGATCCGGATGGTGGAATTCCTCCCGGAACTGCTTTTGAAGATATTCCTGATGACTGGCAATGCCCCGTTTGTGGCGTATCCAAAGAGGATTTTGTTCCGGTTGAATAATTGGTTTATCAATGAATGATGGAAATCAGATCCATCCTTTAAGCTTATAATATACAATGGCAGCATATTCTCTGCCAACACTTACCAGGTAATGCATGTGGGTCCACCATCTGTAACGCAGGTTGATACTCCGGCCTACATCGGGGAGCATATATTCCCTGCCACCAGCTTCCCGGTCATTATACTCCAGACTTACTTCATTGGGGTCATCCCAGGCTGGACATGCACCTACCATTTTGAACTTCAGCTTTCTGAAGGTCCTTACCGCACGGTAAATATGTGTTGGGGAAGTTACGATAACTAAACTTGTTTGAGCAGGATCTTTTCCGGTGATTTCGACTATTCGTAAAGCCTCTAAACGGGTATTGGTACCTTCTGGTTCAATTAAAATCCTTTCTCGCGGGATATTTCTCAATACTAATTCATCTGCCAGCAGATTAACCGAACTGGAAGAATCAGAAATATTTCCTGGTAAGGCAATGATCAAACATGCGGAAGAATCTTTGTTGGCCAGGCTGGCCGCGTACCAGGCTCTGATCAGGTTGATTTCGGATGGCATTCCCGGACCGCCCAGCAGCACAATAAAGTCAGGATCTGAAACAGGATGGATTCCCGATGTGGCCAGGTTTCGGTATAACGAGTAGGGCAGGGAAGTAAATGAGATGACCAGTATAAGGATAAAAAAAATACCGGCTGCCATGATCATTTTTTTAAAAAAGCTGAGGATAGCGCCGGTAATTTTTTTCAAATTATAAACCATGTACAGGTTATTTATTTTCAGGTATATTGTTCAGGACTTCCAGTAACAATTTCCAGAATTTCTGTGTGGTCTCAATATCCAGCCGCTCATCAGGAGAATGTGCTCCTTTAATGGTGGGGCCAAATGAGATCATGTCCAGTTCAGGATATTTTTTAAGGAATAAACCACATTCCAGGCCTGCATGTATAGCCCTTACAATTGGTTTTTCGGAGAACAATTTCTTATAGGCGTTCCTGGTAATCTGCAATATTTCAGAATCGGTGTCTGGTGTCCAGCCCGGATAACCGTTTGACTGCTCAACTTTGGCACCGGCAAGTCTGAATACGCTGCGTACCATATTTCCGATATCCTTTTTTGATGATTCTACGGAACTGCGCTGACTTGTGGTAATGAATATCTGATTGTTCTCAATGAATTTTACGGAAGCCAGGTTGGTCGATGTTTCAACCAGCCCTTTAATATCCTGACTCCAGGCAATAACGCCATGCGGACAGGCATATAAAGCATTCAGCAGGTTGTACTGGCAAGTCATATCAATTACGAAATCAGACATTTCAATCTCTGATACTTCAATAGTGAGTCCTGGTTCGGTCACTGATAGTTCATCTTTGGCTGTAGCGGCAAATTTCTCAACATACAGCAGAAAGGCATCTTTCTGTTCAGTTGGGACAATTATATCTGCAAAAGCTTCCCTGGGAATGGCATTTCGGAGATTTCCCCCGTTGAATTTTGAAAGTCGCAGACTGTAAGTATCAACAACCTGCCAAAGGAGACGATTGAGTATTTTATTTGAATTTCCCAACCCTTTCTCGATTTCATCACCCGAATGGCCACCACGTAATCCGGTAACAGAAACCTGTAATGCTGAGCTGTTGTTTCCGGGTTGTTCGGGCGTATAGGTCATGGTTGCCAGTGTATCCATACCACCGGCGCAACCAATAAAGAGCTCTCCCTCATCTTCAGAGTCAAGATTCAGCAGTATTTTACCCTCTATAAATCCGGGTTCAAGTTCCAGTGCTCCTGTAAGTCCCGATTCTTCATCAACAGTGAAAAGACATTCAATGGGTCCGTGGGGGATATCTTTTGAGGCAAGAACCGCAAGCTGGCTCGCCATTCCGATGCCATCATCGGCCCCCAGCGTTGTGCCGTCAGCTTTCACCCAGTTACCATCAACGTAAGGTTTTATGGGATCTTTATCAAAATCATGAACAGTGGATGCGTTTTTTTCACAAACCATATCCACATGACTTTGCAAAACAACCGTTTTTCTGTTTTCCATACCCGGTGTGGCAGGTTTCTTAATTACCACATTCCCAATCTTGTCATGGCGGGTTTCCAGATTATGCTTCTTCCCGAATTCCAATAAATAAGCAATAATTTTTTCTTCCCTTTTTGATGGCCTTGGAATTGTGCAAATCTCTTCAAAATACTTCCATATATCACCAGGCGTCAAGGCTTTTAGTTTATCCATCTTTCTGTTTCCCTTTGTTTTTAGTTATTTATGATAATGATTTCAGTAAAAGTAGTCCAACCATAAATCTCTTTCATGCTCAAAAAAATGTTTTACAAAATAAACGATAAAAAAAGAAGAATCAGGGAATTTATTGAGGAAATTTTCTGCTATTTTTACCCAAATGCATCAAAAAACGAACTTAAAAGGACTAAATTATGACTAAAAGAACAATTGTTACACTTCCCGGAGACGGAATAGGACGAGTAGTGCTTGATGCTGCAATTGAAGTGCTTGCAGCAGCCGGTTTTATAGCGGATTATATTGAAGGTGATATCGGATGGGAGTTTTGGAAAAAAGAGGGCAATCCGTTACCTGATCGTACTGTTGAATTGTTGGAAAAGCATAAGATTGGTCTTTTTGGTGCGATTACTTCCAAACCGAAGGATGCAGCGGCAGATGAACTGGATCATTCTTTAAACGGAAAAGGGTTTGTTTATTCAAGCCCGATTGTAGGGTTACGTCAGCATTTTAATCTGGATATCTGTATCCGGCCTTGTAAAACATATAAAGGTAATCCGCTTAATTTTGTTCGGCGGGGACGCGGAAATGTTATTGAAGAACCCGTTGTGGATGTGGTTATTTTCCGCCAGAATACTGAAGGTTTATACGGTGGAGTTGAATGGAGCAATCCTCCTGTTGAAGTCTATAATGCCTTGCTTACTCATCCTAAATTCAGAAAGAATTTTGGCCATGTACCGAAAGAGGAATTATCTATCTCCACCCGCATATTTAGCCGGAAGGCCACCGAAAGAATATTACGGGCCGCTTTCAACTATGCCCGCGAATACAAATACAAATCAGTTACTGTTTGTGAAAAGCCAAATGTGATTCGTGAAACTTCCGGTATGATGTACAAGCTGGCGCAGGAAATTCAGCAATCAGATTTTCCTGAAATTGAACTTTGGAATACCAATATTGATGCTCAAATGATGTGGCTGACTAAAAATCCGGAAAATTACGGTGTGATTGTGGCCGGGAATATGTTCGGTGATATAGTTTCGGATGGTTTTGCCGGATTGATCGGGGGACTTGGTTTTGCCAGCAGTGCTAACATAGGAAATGAGGTGGCAGTTTTTGAACCTACTCACGGATCAGCTCCGAAATATGCCGATTATCCTGTTTCCATCGTAAATCCGATTGCCATGATTGAATCAGCCTGCCTGATGCTCGATCATATCGGGGTACATACTATTTCCTCCAATATCCGGAATGCTATTGCTGAAGTGATAGCAGATAGAAAAGTTCAAACATATGACATGCTGAAGATGCAGGGCAAGCCCGATGTGACTGAAAAAGGAGCTGCTACAACACAACAAATGGCTCAGGCCATAATCAGTAAACTTCAAAAATAAAAGATATGGAAAATGAAGTTTATAATCTGTGGCCCGAAATAAACTGGATTAAGGAGGAACAGCTTCGTAATGCAGTTGCTGCAACCTGGGAACTGGCACTCAGAAAAAGCGTGCTGACATCGGAAGACCTGAACCGGATTCCTTTTACCCTACTGGCTGAAACGAAGGTAACTTTCATGGAGCATAAGAGGTGTGTGGTGCATGTCTCAAAGGAAGCTGGTGAAAAGATGAACGATTTTTTAGGATCTGAATTGCCTGTCAATATGGATGTGCTGATTGCCGGTGCTATTTTGGCTGATGTGGGGAAATTGCTTGAATACGAGCTCAGGGATGGCGAGGCAGTACAGGGAGATTATGGTAAATTCCTCAGGCATCCTTTCAGTGGGGTGTCGCTGGCTGAACAATGCGGAGTACCCGCTGAAGTTTGCCATATCATTGCTGCTCATGCCGGCGAAGGGGACATGGTAAAGCGATCCGTGGAGGCTTATATCGTGCATCATGCTGATTTTATGACCTTTCTTCCTTTTAAATCAGGAATGAGAAAATAAACCATCTGGTGCCGATGGCTGATTGGTTTGTTGTTTGTTAACCCGGGACTTTTATAGTTTCCGGGTTTATGTCTTTTAAACTTTGTTTATAATTTCTCTTCATGGTTGGATTTAATCAGGTACCTCATGTAAATTATTACCTTTGTCACAATTTTACTTTGGCGAAAAATAAAAAATTTATAATATAGCAGTCTGTTAACGGGCTTCCGGAACAGCGAAAAGATAGCACCAATGGAGGTATTCACATTTGATAAAATTCTGGTATTTCTGGTTCTTGCCTTTATCCTTGTTTCGCTATACAAGGAAATTATTGGTCCGTCTTTTACATTTATGGTGGCCATTGCCGTACTTGGTATTTTTGGTGTTCTTACCCCGGCTGAAATACTCAGTGGTTTTGCAAATGAGCAGATAGCAGTTATCATAATGTTGTTGTTGCTTGGTGATGTAATCAGAAAAACCGGTGCAGTTGAAAACATATTTGATAAATTTTTCAGGTCAGCAAAGAGTTACCGAGGCTTTTTAAGCCGGATGACCATATCAATTGCCGGCTTTTCTGCATTTCTGAATAATACACCACTGGTGGCTCTGATGATGCCATACGTGCATAGCTGGTGCCGAAGGAACAATATTTCTCCTTCAAAATTTCTGATCCCATTGTCATATGCGGCCATTCTCGGAGGCTCCGCCACTTTAATAGGTACTTCTACAAATCTTATCGTTAACGGGCTGGTGGTCGATCAGCAGATCGTTCCTGATATGCCTCCCCTGCAGATGTTCGATTTTGTCTGGGTCGGGGTTCCGATGATACTGATAGGTTATGTATACCTGCTTTTCTTTGGTGAGCGGTTACTTCCCGAAAAATCAGACGCTATTACTGAGTTTTCAAACAAATCGAGAGAATATATTATTGAAGCCAAGGTGCGTTCCAATTCACACCTGATAGGAAAAACAATAGAGGAAGCTGGATTGAAAAATCTGCGTGGATTGTATCTGGTTGAACTGATAAGGGAATCATATCATTATGCAGCAGTAAAACCAAATGTGGTTCTCGAAAAGGATGATCTGCTAATCTTTGCAGGTGATACTGATACAATACCTGATCTTATAAGCGGTAGCTCTGGGCTGTCTGTACCTGAAATCGGCATGCTGGTAAAAAAACGGAAAACCGAGGTTATTGAAATTGTGGTATCACAGAATTCTTCTATTATAAATAAGAGTGTTAAAGAGATTAATTTTCGCGGGCAATATGATGCTGCTATCCTGGCGGTCCACAGAAACGGAGAGCGGATTAGCCGCAAAATTGGTGATGTGGTGCTCAAAGCCGGTGATGTATTGTTGCTTTTTGCCGGTGAAGATTTTGTGAGCCGCACCAATAATACCCAGGATTTTTATTTTATTTCAAAGGTAAAGGATTTTGTAAAACTGGAACCTTACAAACTGGCTGTTCTGCTTGGCGGAACATTCCTGGCTATTATCCTGTCAGTATTCAATGTGATCTCTCTTTTTATGGGCCTGCTGATTGTGATCCTGGCCTCCCTGGCACTTAAGATTACAAATCCAAAAGAACTTCCTAAAGGAATTGATTATAACCTGGGATTGATTATCGTATTATCACTTGCACTGGGTATTGCTATGATCAAGTCGGGAACCGCAGATATGATTGCCGATCTCATCATTACAATATTCAAGCCGCTGGGGTTAATCGGTTTACTCTTTGGTATCTATTTTATAACGACAGTGCTTGCTGCCTATGTAACAAACAAAGCTGCAGTGGCCATTATTTTTCCAATCTCATTGACCATGTCGGTCAACCTGGGTCTGAATCCCGAACCTTTTGTACTGATAGTTGCTTATGCAGCTGCTGCAAATTTCATGACACCAATCGGGTATCAGACAAACCTGATGGTATACGGACCCGGCGGGTATTCATTTAAGGACTTCTTCCGGGTTGGTTTTCCGCTTACCATTATATACATGATTGTAACAGTGTTCATTCTGAAATTGGTATTCTTGTAATTTATTCTCCTGATCTCTTTTCCAGTTTAACCTGTTATATCACATGAATCATTTTAAAGAATAAAGCAACTACATTGACAAAAAAAACAGATAAGCCTGATGACTAAAGAAGAACAGATGGAAGAAATGCTCGTCGTTTCTGTACGGGCGGCACTGCAGGCCGGAAAAATTATCATGGAATACTATGGGAATAATCCGGTTGTGCAGCTTAAAGCTGATGAATCTCCTGTAACCGAAGCCGATAAAAAAGCAGAGGAACTTATTCTGAAACAAATCAATTCGTTTTCAATTCCTGTGGTTGCTGAAGAATCTGTTGCTTCCGGAAACATTCCAAAAGTCAGCAAGGAACTATTCTGGCTGGTCGATCCGCTTGACGGTACTAAGGAGTTTCTTAAACAGAATGGCGAATTTACTGTAAATATTGCTTTGATTGAAAATTACAGACCAGTAATGGGGGTTGTCTATGCACCTGATCTGAAAGAACTTTTTGTTGGTTCAGTGATCTTACCTTCCAGAAAGTACAGTGATATTGATCCGTATTCGCCACCTGATTTGGGTTATGATGCCCTGGTGAATGCAGGGAAAGTTCTCAGCACCAGCCTGAAGAATGCAGGAAGTAAAAGGATGACTGTTGTAGGAAGCCGCTCACACTTGAGTCAGGAGACTGTTGATTATGTAGAAAAGCTAAAAGAAAAACACGGGGAGGTAGAATTGACAAGTATCGGCAGCTCACTCAAGTTTTGTATATTGGCTGAGGGAAGGGCCACCTTTTATCCGCGTTTCGGGCCAACTATGGAATGGGATACTGCAGCTGGTCATGCTATTGCACTGTTTGCAGGCTGTAAAATGATCTCATATCCGGATGGTAATGATTTTGTTTATGGAAAGAAAGACTTCAGAAATTCCTGGTTTGTTGTGCAAAACGGATCTGAAATGTTAGCGTGATTGTACCAGTGTCTGGCACATCTCATAATTTTCTAACTCCTTATAATAGTCGAGTAATTTCTTAAAGAAATTTTCATCATTAAAATAAGGATGCTCCTTGTCAAAAGGAATTGTCCCTTTTATCGTCAGGTTAAAATAATCCAGATCATCAGCTATCTCAGACTCATCAGTTTCTTCAATCTGTTCAAACAAATCAGTATGTTTGTACTTATTCAAAAAATTGATCATGTGCAATTGCATATTGATAAAATCATTATTTTCAGCAAGCATATGTTTGTTTGCATTGTATTTTTCCTGATATTCCTGCCGCTGATCCGATGATAAATTTTTATCCTTCAACAGGATTTTTATTTTTTCCTGGTTTTTATGTATGGTTTCCAGATTCAGTTTCACTCTTTCTCTGAGTAACTCAAGTGTTTTTTGCATCAAATCTTTCATAAGATGTCCTCCATATATTTGAATGGTTTGAACATTTGTTAAATTATATGCTCAAAATTATAAAATAATAGCTAATGATTTATATCTCTTTGATTAATACAATGTTTTCTATGACCATCGTACATTTTTAATGATAGAACAAATTTTAAACAGTTTAATACAGACATTTGTTGAGGAATCACTAAATTGATTTTCTTCCGGCAGACCCAAGCCTCTTTTTGT
The DNA here is from genome assembly GCA_963783315.1 of uncultured Bacteroidales bacterium. Lineage (GTDB taxonomy): Bacteria > Bacteroidota > Bacteroidia > Bacteroidales > DASQZP01 > DASQZP01. Next base: position 416,383 of record CAWAMZ010000026.1, on the reverse strand, counting down.
TAGTAATTTGCTGGCAAATATGGTTAAATTGGAAAAATCATTTAATTTTATTTTTTTTGTTTTCTAAAACTAAAAATTCAGTATAATGAAATTATTAGAAGGAAAGACAGCAGTTATAACAGGAGGGGCCAGGGGCATCGGACGTGCTATTGCCACACGATTTGCTGAGGAAGGCTGTAATATTGCCATTACAGATTTAGCCTATGATGAAAATGCCCAGGCACTTGAAAAAGAGCTTGCCGGTAAAGGAGTTAAAGCGAAAGCATATGCTTCGGATGCAAGTAATTTTACAGATACAGAAAAAGTTGTTGCTGCCATTGTTGAAGATTTTGGCAGAGTGGATGTGTTGGTTAATAATGCCGGAATTACAAAAGATACCTTGTTAATGCGTATGACGGAAGATCAATGGGATGCTGTTATCAGCGTAAACCTTAAGTCTGTCTTCAATTTTACCAAGGCTGTTCAAATGACCATGCTGAAACAAAAATCAGGATCAATAGTAAATATGAGTTCTGTTGTTGGTGTTTCGGGCAATGCCGGCCAGGCTAACTATTCTGCTTCCAAAGCTGGTATCATTGGTTTTACCAAATCGGTTGCCAAAGAGCTGGGTACCAGAAATATTCGTTGTAATGCCATAGCCCCGGGATTCATTCAGACTGAGATGACGGCTAAATTACCTGAAGATGTGCGCAAAGCCTGGACCGAGAAAATTCCGCTCCGCAGAGGTGGAACACCGGAGGATGTTGCTAATACTGCACTCTTTCTGGCTTCAGATCTCTCTTCATACGTAAGCGGACAGGTAATCAATGTTTGCGGTGGTATGCAAACCTGATTTCAGAAACCACTACCAAACGCAGTACATGCTTATGCCTTTCTGGTAATAAATATTTCTTTATTGCGTTATTAAATTATGATAAAGAGACCGGGCCGCTATGAATATGCCCGGTCTTTAAGTATTCCTGAATCCTGGCTTTATCATTTTTTAGGTTTCGCCCATGAGCTGGAAATAAGGGAAAATAAACTGTTTCTGGTGTTTTTAATCAGTACAGATTAGATACAGTCAGATTCCGAAAAGAACACAATTATTTTGTTCTGAAAAAATATTTCTTTTGTTTTTAGGCCCGATTTATGATGGCACATTTTATGTGTTCCTGCTTATTTTTATTAGTAAATACATGAAACAATTAAGTTCAAAGACTTCAATATTATCAGGATTCCTGATATTGGTTTTGTTTGGCATAAATGCCTGTACTTCTGTTAAACCGCTTTCTATCGATGTGCTTAAGCCAGCCGGAGTTACTATTCCTCCAGGAATTAATTCTGTTAAAGTTGTCAATCAGAGTAATATTGTTAACAATGGAAGACTCAGTGTGCAGATGAATGTACTTACAAAAGAAGAGATGCCTCCAGATATTGACAGTACTGTATCCTCACAGTTTGTAGCCGGTTTTTATAATTATATGTCCTATTCTCCAAGGTTTGAAATGAAGCCACCTCTGTATCGCCCGGTTTATAGCAATAAAACAGCCCTGGAAAAATTAAATCCTTTAATGGTTCAATTCATCTGTGATACAGCAAAGTGTGACGGACTTGTAACCATAGACTATTTCAGACTAACAGACAGTATCGATGCCTACCTTACCGACCAGGGTTATTATGCCTATTTTGATCTGTATAATAAATCATTATGGAGATTTTATTCAGGAAGAACAGGTGAAATGGTTGATGAATATTTTCTGTATGATACTATTTTCTGGGACAACACAAGCTATGATCAATACTCAGTTTTTGACAAATTTCCTCCTCCGGTTGATGCTGCCCGACAATCGGCCTTTTCTGCAGGCACGCAATATGCAGCGAGAGTTGCTCCCGAATGGATTACGGTGAACAGATTCTACTATGATATTTCTTTGAAAGAAATAAAAAGAACAAGGCAGCTCATTGCTGATAACCATTGGGACCAGACTATCGGCATTTGGGAAACACTGTTGAATGGACAAAATCAGAAGCTTGCCTCAAAAGCTGCCTTCAATATAGCCATTGCCTATGAAGTAATGGATAGCCTGGAAAAAGCTTTATCCTGGGCTGAAAAATCAAATGATTTGTACTACAGACATGCTACGCTGAATTATATTGAGCTGCTTCAGAAAAGAATAACTGACAAAGCAAAGCTTGAGAAACAGTTATCTGCAGGAGATTAATATTGCTGGGGCATCACTTTGCTCTAATAAACATCAGAATTCTTCCGGAAACGGCTGTTCATCCAATGTAAACTTTGGTATCAAGCTGTGAAAACCTTATTAATTGTTTCCTTTCAGTAATTATTGTTTATTTTTGCTGACAAAATATTTTATACCATGTATAATCCCGTCTTTTATATAATTCTGCTGATCATTATTGTTGATTTTATTATTGAAAGAGTATTGGATTTTCTGAATTCAAAACACATAAGCACGGAACTTCCTCAGGAATTACAGGGGATTTATGATGAAGAAAAATACAGAAAATCCCAGCAGTATAAAAGGGAAAATGAACGTTTCGGACTGCTTTCTTCCTCTTTTAGTTTTGTACTTATCCTTGCCATGCTGTTTTTTCAGGGGTTTGCCTTTGTTGATGATATTGTAAGATCTATTACTGCCAGTCCGGTTTTGCAGGCACTATTGTTTTTTGGTATTCTCGGACTGGCATCTGATATACTGGGTACTCCGTTTGCACTGTACGATACATTTGTGATTGAAGAAAAATATGGATTTAACAAAACCACACCCAAAATATTTATTTTTGATAAACTTAAAGGCTGGCTGGTTGGTGCCGTCCTGGGTGGGGGTATACTTTCTCTGATCATTTGGTTTTACCAGTCCGCAGGCAGCATGTTTTGGATCTATGCCTGGATCATCGTTTCGGTATTTATGATTTTCATGAGTATGTTTTATTCTTCCCTGATTGTGCCTCTTTTTAACAAACAAACACCACTGGGAGAAGGAGAACTTCGCACCGCAATAGAGGAATTTTCAAAAAATGCCGGATTTAAGCTGGATAACATTTATGTGATGGATGGAAGCAAGCGGTCTACCAAAGCCAATGCCTATTTCAGTGGCCTGGGATCAAAAAAGAGAATCGTTTTGTTTGACACCCTGATCAATGATCTTTCAACTGAGGAGATTGTGGCCGTGCTTGCACATGAAATAGGTCATTATAAAAAGAAACATACGCTTTCGGGTATCCTGTTGTCAATTATTCAAACCGGACTGACCCTGTACATTCTCTCCCTGCTGATAAATAATCCGGCTCTTGCTGAAGCCCTCGGAACCAGTAAGGTGTCGTTTCATATCGGACTTGTCGCTTTTGGTATACTGTATTCACCTATCTCTATGATTATTGGGCTGGGGATGAACAGTTGGTCCAGGAAGAATGAATACCAGGCCGATCATTTTGCTGCAGTAAAATATAAAGCCGAAAAACTCATCGGGGCACTGAAGAAATTGAGTGAAAAAAATTTATCAAATCTCACTCCGCATCCTGCGTATGTATTTTTTCATTACTCTCATCCAACCTTGCTGCAGCGAATCAGGGCACTGAGAGGATATGAGAACGATAAATAGGTATTGCAATTTAACCTTTGTGAAGTTCCAGAACAGTAATTTCAGGAGGCATGCCAATTCTTCCGGGATAACCAATATACCCAAAACCGCGGTTTACGTATAGTTTTTGTCCGTTTACGGTATATAGTCCGGCCCAGCGCGGATATTTATATTTCACAGGACTCCATTTGATACCTTTGATCTCAATACCAAACTGCATGCCATGGGTATGCCCTGAAAGAGTCAATGCTATATCTGTTTTATCCAGTACTTTAGCATCGAAGTGGGAGGGATCATGACTAAGCAGAATTTTAAACGGGATGTTTTCTACTCCCTTAATGGCTTCGTCCAGGTCTCCATATTGCTTGAAAGGGGGAAGGCCCCAGTTTTCAACCCCAATTATGGCTATTTGCTCCCCTTTTGATTCAAGCACTGCATTTTCATTCAGAAATAACCTGAAGCCGAATTTGGCATGTGCCGCTTTGACCTCACTCAGGTTTTCCTGTTTGGCTTCCTCGCTGCTCCAGTTATAATAATCACCATAATCATGGTTACCCAGTATGGAATATTTGCCTGTTCCTGCTCTGATTTTTGACAATACAGGGATCCAGCCTTCCAGTTCTTCTGCGAAATTATTTACCAGATCACCGGTAAAAAAAACAAAATCGGCATTGAGTGAATTCAGTTGTTCAATGGCAGCCTCAACTTTCTCCCGATGCCCGTAAAAACTACCTATATGAATGTCGGATATCTGTGCAATTCGCAACCCTTCAAAAGCTTCCGGCAAATGCGGAAAATACAACTCATGCTTCCTGACCCTGAAGTCCCAGCGACCCTTTAACATACCATATATTATAGAGATAAAAGGAATAGAGGCCACTATGAGTCCTATACGTGAAATAAAAGTAAGCCGGCTGATGGGTATGCCTTTAATAGCGTTTTCTTTGCCTGAAGTAACATGTGAGATTCCGGCTACAAGATGTTGAATGAGATAGGTAATGTCCTGGGCAAGCTGGAATACAATAAAAATTAATTTGGGTATATATAATAACAAAAACAGGCCAAAAAATGCATAATAATTTCTGGTCATTGAAGGAGAAGGCCTGGACTCAGGAGCATTTACGAGGTATATGAGCCCGCCGGCAAAGGCTGCTGTAATTATCCAGAAACCAACCCTTAAACCCAGTCGCAGCCAGGTTGTGTCAATTGAACGGGTAAGCAGAAATACACCTCTGAAAGTGTAAGTATCAACTATGGCTATGAATATGAGTATGAATATCAGCATTGTCCTGAGTCTGTTTGTCATTTTTTCTTTATTCTAATGAATTTAGGGAACAATTTAACTGATTGATTTGTTCCGTAAACATTGGGGAATATCCATAATTACCTGTCTATAGGAGGCAGGTAAAGATATTTAAAAATAATTTATTGACAAGATCAGCGTTTATATTCATAAACTATTATTTAAATTTGATAATGCGAACCTAAAGTATCATTAAACTTAATTATTATGAAAAAATACATTTTTATTTCTTTGCTGCTGCTGATTTTTTCAGCGGGTCAGTCATTTGGACAAATAAAGCTCGGTTTAAGAGCCGGGATCAGTTCATCCAATGTTAAAGTGGATGATGTTGTCAAAATCGGTTCCGAAGAATATAAGCTGAAAAGCGGAGACCCAAAGGTTGGTTTCCATTTTGGATTGGTGTCCCGGATTCAGCTGTTCAATTTATTCGTTCAGCCTGAGCTGTTGTTTACTTCCAGTGGAGGAGATGTGAAAGTTACTGATATCAACGGATTCACCACAGTGAAAGAGCAGAAATATAATAAACTCGATATACCGGTACTGGCAGGAATAAAATTTGGTCCGGCCCGGATTGAAGTTGGTCCGGTTGCCAGTGTACTGCTTAGCAGTAAGTCTGAATTGTTTGACAATGGCAAGGAAACCATGAAGAATGCTACCATCGGTTATCAGGCAGGTGTAGGACTTGATATTTCCCGTCTGGCCATCGATCTTAAATATGAGGGTAACCTCAGTAAGCTGGGTGATGGAGTGAAAATTGGCGGTGATGAATACAACTTTGATACCAGGAACAGTCAGCTTATCCTGAGTCTGGGTTTCTTTTTCTGATTTGTTAATAACAGATATACTTAAATACGAAACCAAAAAGCAAACGATCTCTGGTTAATTTTGACCTTGGATCGTTTGTTTTTATCTTTGCATCATGATCCGGAATATTGATTTTACATCTGAGATGACTTTCTCATTCAGCAGGAGCAGTGGTAAAGGCGGACAGAATGTCAATAAGCTTTCTACCAGGGTTGAACTGAGGTTTAATATTCCTTCATCAGCTCTTTTGACTGATGAACAGAAAGAAATCCTGATGAATAAACTGGGAAACAGGATAAATAAAGAAGGCGATCTGGTGTTATTTGCTGAAGAAACAAGGTCACAACTAAAAAACAAGGAACTGGTAATTTCCCGGTTCTATGATTTGCTGGAAGAAAGTCTCAAAGTGAGAAAGAAAAGAAAACCAACCAGACCGGGAAAAGAAGCAAAAGAGAGAAAATTAAAAGAAAAAAAAATAGTTGGTGAGAAAAAAGAACGTCGCAAAAAGATAAAACCCGGCGATTTGTAATTGTGCATTTCTGACTCATCTTCAACAAAACGCATGTGCCGGTTGTTAAAAGGATGTAAATTTTAAAATTTGATATCTTAAATTTATCTGCAATCCTCATTATGGTCAACGAATTTGCCGAAGATGTTAGAAAAGGTCTTACTGCTTTCCCAAAGTATATTCCCTCAAAATATTTTTATGATGAAAAGGGAGATGAGCTCTTTCAACAGATAATGCAATTACCCGAGTATTATCTTACAAACCTGGAATACGAGATATTTACAAGTCAGCAACACGATATGCTGCAGGCAATTTCACCCAATGGAGAATCTTTTAATCTTATTGAATTTGGAGCTGGTGATGCTTCCAAAACAAAGGTATTGCTCAAATGTTTTCTTGAAAAAAAAGCTGATTTTATTTACAGTCCGGTAGATATTTCCGGGAATGTACTTCAAATACTTGAAAACAGGCTCAAAGAAGAATTTTCGGATCTTGTCATCAGCAGTGTGGAAGATGACTATTTCAGGGCTGTTGATGTAATAAATAAAAGGGGTTGTGATAAAAAAGTACTCTTTTTTCTGGGGGGGAATATTGGAAATTTTAGCAATCAACAGTCTCTGCATTTTCTCAAAACAGTCAGAAAGAAAATGAATCCCGGTGACTTACTTCTTACCGGATTTGATCTGAAAAAAGATCCGCGCGTTATCCTGAATGCTTATAACGACAGCAGTGGGGTTACCAATGCTTTTAATATGAATCTGCTGCATCGTATCAATAAGGAACTGAATGCTGAATTTGTTGCAGAAAATTTTTATCATTACCCGGTTTATGATCCCGTTTCCGGTGAAGCCAGAAGTTATATTGTAAGCAGGATTAGTCAGAAAGTACCGATTAAAAACCTGAATTTAATGGTCAGTCTGGAAGAAGGAGAAGCTATTCATACCGAAATATCCCGCAAATACCACATCAGTGAAATTGAAAAGCTCGCACACGATACTGGTTTTGAAGTGTTCCGTCATTTTTTCGACAAGAAGAAATATTTTGTAGATTCATTGTGGAAAGTTGTCTGATATACTTGAATCATCATGTGTTATACCGTTGAGATAAATATACCCAGAAATGAGCTTGAAAAACGGTTTGGAGCAAGATTACGCGAAGAAAATACTTATAAACCGGGCTTCTTCTATAGTGCATTTCAATTGCCCGCCTTACCTGTAATTGCTGAGCCGGGAATTATTGATATTTTCACCTGGGGTCTTATTCCTTTCTGGGTGAAAAATGAAAACCAGGCGGACAGCATTCGAACAAAAACCTTTAATGCAAAGGCGGAAACCTTGCAGGACAAACCCTCTTTTAGAAAATCACTTCTGTATAATCGATGCCTGATCCCCGCACATGGATTTTTCGAATGGCATACATTGAACGGGAAAAAATTCCCATACTATATCAGGCTGAAAAACGATGAACCCTTTGCATTTGCCGGGCTGTGGGATGAGTGGGTGAATAAGGAAACAGGAGAGGTACTCCGGACTTTTACTATTGTTACTACAGCAGCCAACTCTCTGCTGGAGCAAATACATAATTCCAAAAAAAGAATGCCTGTGATACTGGAGCCCGGTGCTGCTTCAGCCTGGCTTGATAATAATGGTTCGACAGATAGTAAGCTTACTTTACTAAAAGCAGTTCCGTCAGATTCACTTACAGCTTATCCGGTATCGCCAAAGGCTTCTGATGCCAGAGCAGAGCGGAATGTTCCTGAAATTCTGCAACCCTACAATTATCCGGATCTGCAAACTTTATTCTAAAGCACAATTCTACCATCATTCCTGTTGTTTAAAATTAAAACCGCTCCCAAAGGCTGGTTATAAACTTATGCAATCATTGATATTAGCGCCGGAAATGGCCTGTGAGACACTTATTATCCATTTTTTTTTATATGACTATCGGGAATGATTAATAAATTTAAAATGAATCAGATTTTACAATGCTTTCGCTCAGCCCCTGTATCCCCTGAAGGGGAGCCAGTGCACATATTAATACTAAATTTGAAATTGGTAAACCGTGTGTGAGCCCCCCTTCAGGGGAGGGGGGCAGCGTAAGCGTTCTTTTTTTGGCAATATTTTAAATAGATATTAGCTTTATACATGATTCCCGATAGTCATTTTTTTTATTTATAATAAAATTATACTAACATCAATATTTTCTTTAAAATCAGGCCTTACCAGTTAATGGCGTTTAAAGATTCTCTCATTTTACGGGTGAAGTACTCGAATTAACCTAAAACTGCAAAACTAAACATCTTTGATGTTGTTAAAGTGTTAAAGAAATTTAAAGTTATAAATGAGGTTCAAACAATGTTTGATAATAGGTTTAGTTATTTGGTTATTAAGTTCCTTTCAGACGCATGGCCAATCATCGATTGACGTGCTTAATTTTAATTCGTTTGAACCTCATTTACTTAAAAAAACAACGATACCACCTATGTTATTAATTTCTGGGCAAAAGGTGTCTTCCGTGCAGAGAAAAAATTCTCTTGCAGATGCCATTGATGCTCTTCTTGCAGGCAATCAGCCTGATCCGGCCACAACCAAAGCTATTGGATGTTCCATCAAATCAAAATAATTGCGGGGTTATAACAATTAATAATATTCCCGGTAAGAGAAAATTCTTACCGGGAATTTTTTTTGATATCTCCGGACTGTAAAACCCAATCCTGTGCACCTGACAAATCGGACGATGAGCTAACTCATTTCTGCTCACTGTCAGTTGATTCAGTTTTGTTTTTTTGGCTGTTTTCATTTTCCTCTGCCGGTATAAATTTCAGTGCAGCAGAATTAATACAATACCTCAATCCGGTGGGAGGTGGTCCGTCATTAAATACATGGCCCAAATGGGCCCCGCACCTGGCACAGGTTACTTCCGTACGCATCATTCCAAGACTCGTATCTTTATGAAATTCAATGGTTTTTGAGGAATGCAAATCGCTGAAACTGGGCCATCCACATCCGGATGCAAATTTTGAATCTGAATCAAATAAGCGGGCTCCGCAATTTACACATACATAATATCCCTTCTGGAAGAAATCATCATATTGTCCGGTAAATGGCCTTTCAGTGCCTTTTTTCCGTGTAACATAATATTGCAAAGGTGTTAATTTGGCTTTCCATTCAGCATCGGTTTTATTTATCTTCTCCATAATATTATTTGAATTTTTTGTGTCCATAAGTGTATCCTGCTTTGCTGTCGGTTGAGAACAGGCTTGCAGCAGGAAAGTAAATACAAGAAAAAATATACTCAGAATTTTTTTCATCATGTAACAATAAATTATTTGGTATAAAACGATTTTAAACTCTTAATTGTTTTGCAATTGAGTAATAATTTTTTGATTTTCCGCTTATGAAATTTCAATTCACTTTTTATTTATTTTTGTGTGCGATAAATTAGATGAAGCGATGAATCTAATTTATATGTATATTTATTTTCAATTAAAACATAAAAAATCAAATTGCTAATGTTTTTTATGTCAGGACATTTTGTGTGCAAAGAAATTAATATTCATTACCGGACTAATTAATTATTGTATGGAACATGATAAACAATTTATTGATATGGCCGTTTATAGTCACTAAAAGCTGAAGTTCATCACTGAATTATGAATAAAATACATCCTTTTATCTCCAGGATTTTTTATAATCGTTTTTTCTGGCAACTAATACTGGCCACTTTCATGCTTGGTATGGCCATTTTCTTCATCAGGCATGAACATGTCGAATTATTCCGGATCTGGCATCAGTTCAGGTATGCTGATCCTCTTTATTTGACTTTAGGCGGGCTGCTGACAATTTTTTATGTATTGCTACAGGCTGGCATGTACGTTGAGAGTTTTAGGGCTTTGGATGCTACAATTCCTCTTGGAACAGCCACAAATTTATTTCTAAAACGTAATCTGATCAGTGTTTTCTTACCTGCAGGCGGATTTTCATCACTGGCTTTCTTTTCAAAAGAGATTGAAAGAAGAGGGATCAGTAAATCTAAAATTCACCTGGCTTCATCGGTTTATGCTCTATGCGGATTACTCTCAGTGGTAGTTGTGGCTATACCGATTCTCTTCTATACACTATTGAATAATCAACTTAGAACCCCGGAACTGTTGGGTTTTATTTTTTTGATATTACTCACAGGCTTTCTGATCATGCTGTTGATCTCTCTGTTAAAGAGAGGATGGGCATTCAGATTCATTCAAAAAAGAAATCCTGCATGGACAGTTATTGTTGAAGAAATGTCTTCACAATCCATCAGGCAAAAATATTTTCTTAATGCCTTATTATTATCTGCCATAATTGAGTTAGTGGGCGTTGCACATCTCTACATATCGATGCTTGCCCTTGGGTATGAACCGTCCCTGATGGCTGCCTTTATTGGTTATATAGTAATGGTTATCCTTTTGATTGCCTCGCCGTTTCTTCGGGGTCTGGGTGCTATTGAGGTGTCGCTTACTTTTATTCTTACGCAATATGGTTTGCCGGTAACAGCAGCAGCTTCAATTGTGCTGCTGTTCAGACTGTTTGAGTTCTGGTTACCTTTACTGGCCGGAATCGGAAGTTTCATTGCTAAACCAAACAACCTGATTTTACGGGTAATGCCTGCCATTATTATTCTGGTCCTTGGTATAATCAATATTATTTCTGCTATTACACCAGCCATACCTGCCCGGTTACGACTGGTGGAAGGTTTGTTGCCTGAAGATCTTATTATTGGTTCTAATGGTCTTGTGCTTGTATCTGGGTTGATCCTGGTACTCCTTTCTGTTTTTCTTTTGCAGGGATCAAAGCGTGCCTGGTATATCGCATTGATAATAACAGGTTTGTCTGCAATCGGACATATGCTTAAAGCAATTGATTTTGAAGAGGCAACATATGCACTTCTGGCTGCAGTGGCCCTTCTTGCTTCCCGCAAAAATTATAAACTCAAACCCCATCCTAGATTTTCACGCCTGAGTCTGCAGGTTATTATTTATGGCCTCCTTGCCGTCATGGTCTATGGTGTACTGGGGTTCTATTTTATTGATAAAAAACATTTCGGGCATAATTTTGAAATGATTCCTTCAATAAAAGCTGTTCTGCAAATTTTTTTCCTGTTCGATGATACCGGTATTACGCCAATGACAAATTTTGGAAGAAATTTTCTTTACTCTCTCTATGCTGCTGGTTCAGGGTACCTGATCTTTGTTTTTTTCGGCCTTCTGCGCCCTTATTTTGCAAAACCCTTCAACAGTGATGATGAAAAGAACCTTGCTCAGGACCTGGTGGAAAAGTTTGGTAAATCGCCCCTGGACTTTTTTAAGGTCTATCCTGATAAATTTTATTTCTTCTCATCTGAGAAAGATGCATTTCTTTCTTTTAAGGTATCCCGCAATCTGGCAATTGTTCTCGAAGATCCTGTTTGCAGCAGCCAGCAGGAAATGAAGGATATAATTCTGGAATTTGACGATTACTGCAATGAAAATGGCTTTGTTCCTGTCTTTTATCGTGTACCTGCTGAAAGTCTTCCTGTTTATGAGGATCTTCGGAAAAGTGCACTTCCCATTGGTGAAGAAGCTGTACTCGATCTCGTTGAATTTACAATGGACGGCGGGAAAATGAAGACCACCCGGAGTGCTATTAACAGGTTAACCTCTGAAGGTTTTGTATTTAAGGTTTATGAGCCTCCGATTAAAGACGGACTCTTACAAAAACTTGAACATGTATCCTTGCAATGGTTAAAAGAGATGAACCAAAAGGAAGTGGCTTTTACCCAGGGTATTTTTGATAAAAACATTTTGAAAAACCAGTCGATATACACCATTGAGGATGCTGAAGAAAGAGTTTATGCATTTTTAAATATTGTACCGGATTACAAACCAGGAGAAGCAACTTACGATCTGATACGAAAAGTTTCGGATGCACCCAACGGTGTTTTGGATATGCTGCTGGCAAAAACTTTTCTTTTTCTTAAGGAAAAAAATTTCAGGGCAGTAAATATGGGACTCGCTCCCATGTCTGGCATCGATGGTGTTAATCTCACTGAGAAAACAATTCGTTATGCTTATGAAAATATTCGAAGTTTTGGACATTTCAAGGGGTTACGACGGTATAAGGAGAAGTTTTATCCTTCCTGGTTTAAAAAATATCTGGTGTATAATCAGAATTATCATTTATTACAGGTTCCACGTGGACTCCGGAAAGTCTCTGAAGCCAGTTAGTTCTTCCTTATAAAAGTTACAATATGCCCTGCTAGTGAATCAATATCTTCATTGTAGTGGTGACCACCCGGCAGCTCTTTAAATGTTAAAAAATGATTGTCCCGGATAACCGGGAGTTTATAAGTTTCATCTTCTGCATAAACAACCAGGGTAGGAGTGGGGGTCTTTTCCAGCGCTGAAACCACATCATACTTACCTTTTGAAGGTACATCTGCTATCATATCCGCAAGCTTTACCTCAAAATTTGTCGATGAAAAAGGACTGATCATAATGCTTGCTCCCGGCAATTTGACCGGAATGCCTGATCCTCGCTGGTCGGAGAAAAAGGGAACTACATCGGCGCCAAATGAATACCCAATGAGCACCCAATGGTTCACATGCCATTTTTCTTCATAGTACTTAACAAGGTTACCTAAATCCTGTGTGAATTGACCAGGTGATTTTGCTTTCCAGAAATATTTTCTTGAGTCCAGCGCAACTACATTGTATCCCAACTTCCCTATTTTGGTGCATAATTCCTGGCTGAACCGGTTCCAGCCTCCGTCTCCTGTAAGGAAAACAATTAATGTTGTGCTGGCGCCTGACCGGGGTATAGCCTGTACCGGAAGATCAGAAACAGATGTCTGTGAAGAGACAGGTTGTATCAATATAAATGTTAAAAGCAGGAGGATAGCTAAAATTCCCGGTCTTATTTTACTGGTTAAAATATATTTCATCATAATATGTTCTTCTGCAATAATAACAGATAGAGATTAAACTTTGTTGTGTCAGTTTTCTTGCATTTAACAATAAATAACCATCTGTATCAATGATTTTATTAATCAGTTAATGATCCCGGAATAGCTGTCAGTCTGGGAAAGGACAATTATTTCATAGGTTATTAACATTTGTTAATAAGTTGTGTTTACAATATGTTTATAAACCGTAGCTTATAAACTTGCATTCAACAACTTATAAGTTGTATATTTGAATATCAGGTAAGAGATAAAAGGCCTGGCCTGTATCGTTAGCATGTTCTGAAAAGATCAATGCTTATTCTGAAAAGAATACTGCGAACAGGATAGGAAATCGGGAACAGGATCTCGTAAAAAGGAAACAAACCCGGTTTTATCTAGGCGGCAAAGGATCGCAAGACCCGATGTCGACAGATGCCCGTAGGAAAAAAACTTTTTGAAATCGAAAGATTAAAAAAAGTCAGATTATCAAAAGGCTGGTAAAACAGCAAACAGGTAATTATCTCCGGCGGGTCAGGAGCACCTGCGGACAGCCCGGCGGGGCATTTGTTCCGGGCTCAGAATCATGAAAACATCAAATGAAAATTTGAGGTGGAAATGATTCAGGTCAAAATAACTGTAACCTGACATTTTTTAATAATCACGGTTATTAAAAAGTGAAACGGGATCATACCAGCCGGTATGATCCCGTTCTGTTTTATATTCAAATTCGAACCAAAAACAGAATTGTACAGGCAATATCCTTACAAAGGAATATTGCCGTGTTTTTTAGGTGGTTTTGTTTCCGATTTGGTTTGTGTCATATCCAGTGCCTGAATTAGCTTGTTCCTTGTCTGGCGCGGATAAATAACCTCATCAATATAACCCAGTTCAGCCGCTTTATAAGGACTGGCAAAGGTTTCCTTATATTCTTCAATCAGTTTCTGACGTTCACTTTCTGTACTCACCTTTTTGTAAATAATATTTACAGCTCCTTCTGAACCCATAACTGCGATCTCTGCAGTGGGGTAAGCATAGTTTACATCAGCTCCGATATGCTTGCTGGCCATTACATCGTAGGCACCACCATATGCTTTTCTGGTTATTACTGTAATTTTTGGTACAGTAGCTTCGGAAAAAGCGTATAACAATTTTGCGCCATGCTTGATGATGCCTCCAAATTCCTGCAGGGTTCCGGGCAAAAATCCGGGCACATCTACAAAAGTTATAAGCGGAATGTTGAAAGCATCACAGAACCTGACAAATCTTGCACCCTTAACAGATGAGTTTATATCCAGTACACCGGCCAGATGTGCGGGTTGGTTGGCAACAATACCTACACTGCGCCCTCCCAGGCGAGCGAACCCGATAATCATGTTCTGTGCATATAGTGGCTGTACTTCCAGAAAATTATGATCATCCACAACACTGTGAATGATCTCTTTCATGTCATATGGCTTGTTGGAATCATCAGGCACCAGGGAATGTAATTTTTGGTCTTCCCTGTTGATGTCATCGGTACATTCTCTGACCGGTGAATCTTCCATATTATTAGCTGGTAAAAAGCCAATGAGTTCACGGATCATCATCATGGTTTGTTCGTCATCTTCCGCCACAAAATGGGCAACTCCGCTTTTCGTGTTGTGGGTAATTGCTCCGCCAAGTTCTTCTTTAGTTACATCTTCGTGTGTAACGGTTTTGATAACGTCCGGCCCCGTGACAAACATATAACTCGACTGTTTGGTCATAAAGATAAAATCAGTAAGTGCAGGAGAGTAAACTGCACCACCGGCACATGGTCCGAGAATGGCTGAAATTTGCGGAATAACCCCTGAACTGGCTACATTCAGATGAAAAATATCGGCATATCCCGCAAGACTCTGAACACCTTCCTGGATGCGGGCTCCGCCTGAATCATTCAGCCCGATTACCGGAGCTCCCATTTTCAGGGCCATCTGGCAAACTTTTACCACTTTGTCGGCATTGGCGCGGCTCATTGTACCGCCAAAAACCGTAAAATCCTGAGCGTAAACATAAACCAGTTTACCTTCTATCTTTCCATACCCGGTTATCATTCCGTCACCGGGAATCTTATTCTTTTGCATGCCAAAATCCGTACTCCGGTGGGTAACCATTTTGTCAAGTTCAACAAAAGTTCCCGGATCAAGCAAATCATTAATCCTTTCCCTGGCAGTTTTTTTGCCCCCTGCATGTTGTTTTTCAATTCTTTCTTTTCCTCCGCCAAGTTCCGCTTCCCGGTTCTTTTCTTCAAATAGCTGAAATTTCTTTTCTATTGACATAATAATATCTTTTAATGAGGATGTTTTTAATTATTCAATAATTATTAACGGTTCATTCCCGGCAACAGTTTGACCTTCAGTCACCAGTATCTGCTTAATTTTGGCTGATTTTCCTACTTTGTACTCACTCTCCATTTTCATTGCAGATACAACAATTACCGGTTCCCCCGCTTCAACTTCGTCGCCTTCATTTACCAGTATTTTTACAACTTTACCTGGCATTGGAGAAGAGATTGTATTGCCTTCATCCGCAACACCGCCCTGATTTCTGTTAAGCATATAGCGTGTTTCAGCATCAACAATTTCCACATCAAACGACCGGTAAAAAGTATTTACTATGTATTTCTTGCTGTTCTCTCCATCAACCAGCTCAACATTATAGGACTTTCCGTTGTAAAGTATCGAATAAACGCCATCTTCAACCATGGCAATATCAAGGTCATATTTGCGGCCATCAACTTTGATTATCAGCTTGTCATTTTCTTTCTTCAATAGCTCAACTTTGGCAAGCCTGTCATCCAGTTTTATTTCAAAATCCATATTAGATTGTTTTAAGATATAGTTTGTTAGATTCGCAAAGAAGCTTTCTTTCTTCCAAATTCTTTCCATACACTCCTCTTTCCGTTTTGTTTTAAAGGAGATGGCTGGATGCGTTCAAGTTTTTGGGTATAATCCAGAAAAGCAGTAATAATGGCAATATCCTGACAACGCGTGTCACACTTGGTCTGGTTATTAACCAGGTCGTTCATGTTTTCTTCAATGAAATGTGTATTGTATTTGCCACTCTCGAAAGGTGCTGCATTCATGATGCGCTCCAGAAATTTGATGGAAGTCTTGACACCGGAAATCTTATATTCATAAAGTGCCCTTTTCATCCTGTTGATTGCGTCCTCTCTGATCCTGCCCCAGACAATCAGCTTTGAGATCATCGGATCATAATAAATAGGTATCTCATATCCTTCATAAACATACCCGTCTGTACGCACTCCAAGGCCGGTTGGTTCCGTAATGTGTTTAACCAGTCCCGGACTTGGCATGAAATTATTATCCGGATCTTCAGCATAAATACGACATTCTATAGCGTGTCCAAGCTGTTTTACTTCGTGTTGCTTAAATGGAAGATCGCCACCGTCAGCAATTCTGATTTGTTCTTTTACCAGATCGATTCCAACAACACGTTCTGTAATAGGGTGTTCTACCTGAAGACGCGTATTCATTTCCAGAAAATAATAGTTTAAATTATCATCAACCAGAAATTCAACCGTACCGGCGCCTTCATAATCAACTGCTTTAGCAGCTTTTATGGCATCTGCTCCCATTTTTTCCCTGAGTTCAGGGGTCATAAGCGGTGACGGGGTTTCTTCAATAAGTTTTTGATGCCTGCGCTGAACTGAACATTCACGCTCACAAAGATGAATGACATTGCCATGCTGATCAGCCAGAACCTGAAACTCAATGTGGTGCGGACTTTCAATATATTTTTCTATGTATACTGAATCATCTCCGAATGCGGCCAGTGCTTCCGATTTGGCGGCCCGTAAACCGCTCTTCAGATCTTTTTCCTCTTTAATGAGACGCATGCCTTTACCACCACCACCGGCAGAAGCTTTAATCATGACAGGTAATCCAATCTCATTACAGATTCTGGAAATGGCTGATTCATCATCCAGCTTTTCCTTGGTGCCGGGTACAACAGGCACTCCTGCATTCATCATGGTATGACGTGCGGTAATTTTGTCGCCCATGGTGGATATTGCATGCGACGAAGGACCAATAAAAATTAATCCGTCTTTTCTACACCGTCTGGCAAATTCAGCATTCTCAGAAAGGAAGCCGTACCCGGGATGAATAGCATCTGCACCCGACTTTTTGGCGGCCTTCAGAATTTTATCCATGTTCAGATAACTTTCATTTGACGGCGCCGGACCTATTGAATAGGCCTCATCCGCATATCGCACATGAAGTGCTTTGCGGTCAGCCTCTGAATAAACCGCTACGGTCTTGATGCTGAGCTCTCTGCAGGAACGCATGATACGAACAGCAATCTCTCCCCGGTTTGCAATCAGGATTTTTTTAATCATAGGAATTTGGTTTAAAATTTGGGTAAATATAGAGCATTTTTACGAATTGCAATTTTTAACACCTGGCACAATACATTATAATTCAGCTCTAATTGATGAAAATACATATGTGTAGATATTAATTATTTGAAACTTAACAAAATCCAAATTTTTCGAATATAATAAGGTCGAAAGAATAACTATTCAGAAAAATAATTGTTCATCCAATATTCTTATAATTAAAAAAACAATTATTTGAAATTTACAATGTGATGGAATTATAATAGGAACCTGAGTAAACTGCACATTTTTCATTTTTCTCTGAAGAATGCCCGGTTGGAAAACTCAAAAAACATTAATGTAATTCAAACAATCTACCCTGAAAACTGTTATTTTCAATTAGAACCGTTTAGTTAATTTACAGATTATGAAGTTAATACATTAAGTGTTCAGTACGTTTTGTCAGGTTGTTAATAAATGCCGGCAATATGTTTGGCAGTTAAAAAGCACATAATCGGTTGATAATCTGTAATAAAACTAAATTGCCAGCAAAATTTGCTGGTTTTTCTCATTGATGAAATATTTTGTTTGATAACTGACTGATAATACTTGGCGAAAGAAGGTATTTATCTGATAAGGTATTATAATTCTACTGCGAATGGGTTGTAAAAGTTTGAATTTACATCATATTCGAGTTTTCGGATATTGTTCTGTAACGCCCTGATAATAGGAATTTCAGGAGATATTAACAAATGACATTTTGTCGGTTCATATCTGCAGTTTGCCGGTATTTTTGTTTTTTGGATATTAGCATAATTTTGTAACCTTTTAAAATGCAGGGTTCATCCCGATTTTAAATCATTGTTAATTATGAAAAAAATTATACTTAAAATATTCTTTTTTACCCTTTTCTTTCTTTGGGGAATTGGCATGAGCTTTTCTGACCAGGGATACAATGAGAATTTCATGGCCTATCGTAATCAAACTACTTACAGTGAATTTGATTCTCCTGTTCAGAGTAAAGCGGTTTCCTATCAGTTAAATAATAAACTATCCGACTATTCTGCAACAAAAAATATTGACTTGCTGGTTACCAACCTACTTGAGAATGATGGCATAAAAGGTGCTTCGGTAGCAATTTCGTATGAAGGTAAACTTGTATATGCCAAAGGTTTTGGCTATGCAAATATTGAAACGAAAGAGAAAGTTAAACCAAAACATTTGTTTCGCATAGCCAGTGTTTCCAAACTCATAACTGCAGTTGCCATTATGAAGCTGGTGGAGGATGGCAAATTGCGTTTATCTGATCATGTATTCGGCTCCCATGGCATATTAAGTGATCAGGAATACAGGGATTATAAAGATGATCGATTTGAAAGGATAACCATAAATGAACTGTTGCATCACACTGCTGGATGGGGACCCGACCAGTATGATCCGCTGTTTTTACCGCAGGAGGTTGCCAGGGTCATGGGCGTTTCTTCTCCTCCTGATATTTCAACAACCATTGCTTACACCCTGCAACAAGGGTTACGCTATTCACCAGGTAGTACTTATCATTACTCCAATATCGGGTATGTAATTCTAGGACAGGTGATTGCCAGGGTTACTGGAATGGATTATGAAGATTATGTTACTTCAACTATCCTGAACCCGATTGGTGTTTATGATATGCACCTGGGGAAAAATTTTTATATCGATAAAGCTCCCAATGAAGTCACTTATTACGATACAGAAGATCAGCCATTGAGTATCTCCCTGGACGGAACCAATACATATGTTCCAGCTCCTTACGGAGGGAATAATATTGAGGCCCTGAGTTCAGCCGGAGGCTGGATTGCTTCTGCATCTGGTCTGCTGCAGTTTATGCTGGCAATCGATGGCTTTCCTGAACAACCGGATATTCTCTCAAAAAAATCAATACAAACAATGATAACGCCGGATAAAAACGGCAACAGCCTTATTGGTTGGAGAGGTTCCGATGGCAAAGGTACCTGGTGGCGTACAGGGACACTCTCCGGAACCAGTGCGTTGATAATGAGACAAAGTAATAAAGTTAACTGGGTGGTATTATTGAACAGCAGCTCCGATAAAAGAAATTCAATTCACAGGGATATTTCCCGGACTATGTTTACTGCTGTATATTCTGTGGAAGATTGGCCATCCATCAATCTTTTTGAATACTGTCAGCCAAAGCCACTGGAACCGGTTCAGTTGGCATCAGTTAATTATTAAATTTTATGTCAGGAAATTTTGCCCTGAAAAATCCTTTCCAGTTGAATATCATTATATTTTTGAAATTTGACTGACAGACAGGAATTCGTTCTGAAGATTGCCTTTTCGGCTGCCAGATTTTTCCTGTAGGTTTAAATATTCTGCTTATCTTTTTGTCAGTTGTTATGACTGCAATATGCTTTTTTAGCATAAGTGCCACACTTTAATAATATATTAATGTAAAATGTGGTAAATAATTTTGTTACTATCACCGAATAATTATTTTTACAAATATTTTTATTTGATAGATACAACATGGAACTTATTCAGCTTTCACAACTGGATACTGATACGGCAAAAAAGATTAATTTCGACCTGATCATAACAGCCTCTGGTTATGAAAGACGTTCTACCTATATGGTTGAAAAGTTTAATCCTGAAGCTGAAGTGAAAGTTGCTCTGGCATTTAAAGAAAATGAAAAAAAAGCCTATCGTAAGCAAAATGATGTGTTTTTTCAAAAAAATGGATATCGTTTTTTTTATGCTGAATCTTTGCAATGTACTGATATCTTTGCTTTCCTTGGAAATATATTCGAAATGCAGTCTTCAGGCAAGCCTAAGTCTGAATTCAGAATGCTTGTCGACTATTCCAGTATGTCAAAAACCTGGTATGCTACATTAATTAATTATCTGCTCAGTGCAGAATTACCGTATGACCGGGTCGAAATATATTTTTCATATTCACCTTCACTTTTTTCAGTACCAAAAAAGCCCAAACCAGTTAAATATATTGGCCCTCTGTTGCATAACAATACCCGCCTGGTTTCAAAAAAACCAGTTGCGCTTATTATGGGACTCGGATATGAAGCAGGACGAACCCAGTCAATCATCAGTGCGCTGCATCCCATTGAATCTTATGCATTTTTCCCTGATCCTGCTTTTGATGAAGGATATGTGAGTAGCGTTTATCAGCAAAATGAGCAATTTCTGAAGAAATTACCTGTGGAGAATTTAATAAGATATCCTGTTGCTGATCTGGAAGGTCTAAGAAAAGAACTGACTTCCCTGTTGCTAAAGCTCAGATTGAATTACAGGGTAGTAATTGCCCCGATAGGCCCCAAGCCTTTTACCCTGATCAGCCTTTGTATTGCTGCACAATATCCTGATGTGGAGGTATGGCGCGTAAGTGCAGGACCTAAAGAAAGCATCTATGAAAGAATACCTGTGGGAGATCCAATACTGTATAAGGTCGAATTTTGTACTGACGAAGATGCAGACGATTATTAGTGTATTTTTATCATTTCCCTGAATTTTTATTCCCTTGCTAAATCTGCTGCTGGTTTTCTGCATGCTAATAAATTCAATCACAGATTATTGTTGTTTAGATAAAAAGACATGACTAACATTTATGATGAATTCTTCAAAATTCCGGCATTTCAGAAGCTTTATATCGAAACAATTCATTTCATGAATACGTATCAGCCAATAGTAATATTTAATACATTATCTCTTGGAAAATGCTGTTTCAAAATCCGGTCTCGTTTATAAATGCCCAAGGTGTACCCGTAAATCTACTTCCCCGTTTCAGGTAATTTGCAATTCATGCAAGAATGAACTCGTTCAGGAATACGATCATAACCTGGGCTGGCAAACAGCCTGGGAAATTGAACAGGAAAAGGCGTTAATAAGGAACATGAAATACCACAAATAATTCACTTTGCTTTAAAAATCACTCAATCCATTACTTTACCCGGGTATCTTATAAAAACATACTTTTCATCATTTCCGATGGTTTTGTTTTCTCCCCTTGTAAACCTTTTATAGACATTGTTTGTTAACAGGGTATTAAATTCGCAGTTTGAGAATGAATGCGGGGTTATATACCTTAATATTTATTTAGACTGCGTTTAAATAAAGAAGATTTTGTTATCTTTGCAACTCAATTAAAAAACCAGATAAAATTATTTACAACTATGTCAAAATTTGAAATTGTGATGCCTAAAATGGGTGAGAGTGTTGAAGAAGCAACCATCACCAAGTGGTTTGTAAAAGAGAATGATACGGTTGAAGAAGATGATGTATTGCTCGAAATAGCCACTGATAAGGTTGATTCTGAAATACCCAGTCCCGTTGCCGGTGTAATAACCAAAATATTATTTAAAGAAAATGATGTGGTTGCGGTTGGGGAAGTCATTGCAGTTATTGATATGGATGGTACCGGAAGTGAGACAGGTGGATCCGAAGATGCGAAAGAAAAATCTGAGCAGACAGGTGAGCCTGACAGAAAAACCGATACCGCAGAAGAAGAAAAACCAAAACCGGAATCCGGTAATACTGATTTTTCAAAATCAGAAAGATTTTATTCACCGCTGGTAAAGAATATCGCCCAAAAAGAAAATATTAGCTTACAGGAACTTGATTCTATTCAGGGAACAGGAAGAGAAGGCCGAGTTAGCAAAGATGATATGCTGAAATATCTCGAACAACGAAAATCTCAGCCACAGACTGAAAAAGAATCTCAGCCGGCAGCTGCACCTTCCTCAGTTAGTGCAGAGAAACCAAAGCAGAAAGTATCTGTCTCAGTAAGTGCTGATGATGAAATAATTGAAATGGACCGTATGCGGAAAATGATTGCCGAACATATGGTAAATTCGGTTCGTACTGCTCCTCATGTAACAAACATGATTGAGGCTGATGTTACAAATATTGTGTTGTGGAGAAATAAGATTAAGGACCAGTTCCAGGAACGCGAAAAAGAAAAACTTACCTTCCTTCCGGTCTTTATCGAAGCAGCTGTTAAAGCACTTAAAGATTTTCCCAGAATAAATGCGTCAGTAGATGGCGACAGGATTATCATCAGAAAAAGAATTAACATGGGAATCGCCGTTGCATTACCCGACGGGAACCTGATTGTTCCTGTTATAAAAGATGCTGACCAGAAAAACCTGCTGGGAATAACCAGGGACATCAACCGTCTCGCTAATCAGGCCCGGAGCAATAAACTTAGTCCTGATGATATTCAGGGGGGGACCTTTTCTGTAACAAATTTCGGTACTTTTAAAAATGTGATGGGGACACCGATTATTAATCAACCACAGGTGGCCATACTTGCTACTGGTAACATTGAAAAAAAACCTGCTGTTGTTGAAACACCTACCGGTGATGTAATCGCCATCAGGCATAAAATGTTTCTCTCTCTGTCTTATGATCACAGGGTTGTTGATGGTGCCCTGGGAGGAGCATACCTTAAAAAACTGGCTGATTATCTTGAAGAATTTGACATAAACAGAACAATTTGATTTTTTAAGGGTTTAGTGTGTTGAATTATTTAAATGCGAATATATAAATTGTGTAAAATAACCAAATAACATGGCAGAGAAGAAAAAATATAGTATTAAAACAACTGATAAAAAGACACTTGAAAAATGGTTCAGGCTTATGACCCTGGGCAGGGTGCTGGATGACCGGGCGCCCAACTATCTGAAACAGGCAATTGGATGGTCTTATCATGCTCCCTCAGCAGGGCATGATGGAATTCAGCTGGCTTTGGGACAGGTATTTAACAGGGAAACAGATCATTTATATCCCTATTACCGCGATCTGCAAACAGCTGTATCTGCGGGCCTTACCGCCGAGGAAATAATTCTGAATGGTATTTCAAAAGCTACCGATCCTGCCAGTGGCGGCCGGCACATGTCAAACCATTTTGCAAAACCAGAATGGAATATTCATAACAGCTCATCCTGTACCGGAAACCATGCACCACAGGCAGCCGGAACCGGCCGGGCCATGAAGAAGTATAAGCATAAAGGCGTTGCATTTTCTTCACAGGGCGAATCATCGGTTTCTGAAGGATATGTATATGAGGCGATTAATGGTGCCTCAACAGAAAAACTTCCAGTCGTATTTGTTATTCAGGACAATGGTTACGGTATCTCTGTACCTAAAAAAGATCAGACAGCAAACCGAAAAGTTGCCAATAATTTTACCGGCTTTAAAAACCTGAAAATTATTCATTGTAATGGTAAAGATGTGTTTGATTCAATGAATGCAATGACTGAAGCCCGGGAATTTGCAATGCAAAATCAAATACCGGTTATTGTACAGGCAAACTGCGTCAGAATGCGCTCTCACTCAAATTCCGACAGGCATGAACTTTACCGCGATGATTATGAACTGAATTATGTGCAGGAATATGATCCGCTGGCAAAATTCAGAAGGCTTCTGTTGCGCTACAAGCGGCTTACCATTGAAGAAATTGAAAAAATCGAAGAAGAGGTAAAACTGATTGTAAAAGACGCGCACAAGAAAGCTCTTGCAGCTCCGGATCCGGATCCGGCATCAATTTATGATTATGTGTATGCCGAAGAATACAAGGCTGAAAAATATCCCGATGGAATTCATAAATACGAAGGTGATAAAAAGAAGCTCATCGAAGCACTCAATGAAACATTAAAAGCTGAATTCAGACAAAATTCTGATACTTATTTATGGGGACAGGACATTGCCAACCAGGATAAAGGAGGAATTTTTAATGTTTCCAAGGGTATGCAAAAAGAATTTGGCAAAGAAAGGGTATTCAATGCGCCTATTGCTGAAGACTTTATCGTTGGAACTGCCAACGGCATGAGCCGGTTCAACGAAAAAATCAGAATTGTGGTTGAGGGAGCTGAATTTGCTGACTATTTCTGGCCGGCAATGGAGCAGCTTGTTGATTCCACGCATGATTTCTGGAGGTCAAATGGTAAATTTGCCCCCAATGTAACTATTCGTCTTGCTTCCGGCGGTTACATCGGTGGTGGTTTGTACCATAGCCAAACCATCGAAGGTGCATTGTCCACGCTACCCGGACTTAGAATTGTTTATCCGTCATTTGCAGATGATGCAGCAGGACTTCTCAGAACCTGCATCAGAAGTAAAGGATTGAATATGTTCATGGAACCAAAATCTCTTTATAACTCTCCAAAGGCTGCTACACCAATACCTGATGATTTTGAAGTGCCTTTCGGAAAAGCCAGGATTCGCAGGGAAGGTACTGATTTATCCATTATAACCTATGGTAATACTACACATATGAGCCTTGAAGCTGCCGAAAAATTGCAGAAAGATAATATTAGTGTAGAAGTGCTTGATCTTCGTTCGCTGGTGCCACTGGATAAGGAAGCTATTTTGAATACTGTTAAGAAAACAGGGAAAGTGCTGGTCGTTCATGAAGATAAAGTGTTTGCCGGATTTGGAGGTGAAATTGCATCTCTGATCTCTGATGAAGCATTTAAGTATCTTGATGCTCCTGTCAAAAGGGTAGGATCTACGTATACTCCCGTTGGTTTTAACCGGATCCTGGAAAAAGCGATCCTTCCTAATTCAGAAAAAATATACACAGCAGCAAAAGATCTGTACGAATTTTAAAAAATAAAAGATAGCCAAAATATAGTCACCGTCCACCAGGTGCTGATATTTAAAGCATTCCGGATGAGTAACATTAAAAAAGTTAGAAATATTCAGCCTGATATTTTCTCAGGTGGTTATTAAAATTACTGAAAAAAAACAATGTTTTATGAAAAAAACAGGATTGATCTATAGTTTCAATTCACCCCGGTCCGCCAGACTGGCAAAAAAAATTCAGGGTGCACTGGGCAAGGATAATATTGAATTGGTAAATGCCGAAGATATTACTGAAGAGAAATTTTTATCTTATGATAATCTGATTTTGGGCGTGCCAACCTGGTTCGACGGTGAATTACCAAATTATTGGGATGAGTTTATTCCAGCTCTTGAGGATATGAATTTAAAAGGTAAAACAATTGCAATTTTTGGTGCCGGTGACCAAAAGGGCTATCCGGAAAATTTTGTCGATGGAATCGGTACTATGGCTGATCTTCTTTCAGGCCGGGGTGCAAAAATTGTAGGCGAAACTTCAGCAGAAGGGTACACTTTTGAAAGTTCTAACGCTTTACGAAAAGGTAAGTTTATCGGACTGGCCCTTGACCTTGATAATCATAGTAAATTAATTGATGACAAAATAAACAAGTGGGCTGATCAGCTAAAGAAAGATTTTAAATAACAGGATAAGTATATCTGTTTTTGAGAGCTGTCCTGTAAGACAGCTCTTTTTTCTTTCAGTTAATTTCCCATATTTCGGTAAATGAACCACCCTCATAAAAAATTGTTATTTATCAGCAGCATGAATTCAGAAAATTTAAAATCCATATCTGATTATTTTTATTAAAATTATTTAAAAATAATAATACGCTTTATCATTTATTTTGTTGTTATCAGTAATACAGATAATTAAATAAAGTTTTTATGAGATTTTCATAACAATTAGTTGAATAAAAAGTAAATTTTAACAATAAAAAGATGTTTAAAAATCATGTTATATAGCATATTTAATGTACATTTGCTTTTTTACATAAAAGGAGTGATGAAGCAGGCTACCCCTAAAGACAGCTTCATCATTTTTATATTATGGAAATTTAGTTTTTAATTTAAATTGAATTATTATGGCTAACGACAGAGTTTTTATTTTTGACACCACCTTGCGGGATGGTGAACAGGTTCCCGGCTGTCAGTTGAATACTATTGAAAAAATTGAGATAGCCAAAGCTCTGGAAGCACTAGGAGTTGATGTAATTGAAGCCGGATTTCCTGTGTCAAGTCCGGGAGATTTCAATTCTGTTATTGAAATATCCAAAGTTGTTTCAAATCCTGTAATTTGTGCGCTGACACGTGCAGTTAAAAAAGACATTGAAGTTGCTGCGGATGCACTAAAGTTTGCCAAAAGGGGACGCATTCATACCGGAATCGGAACTTCATTCTATCATATAAACTATAAATTGCACTCCAACCAGGATGAAATTATTGAGCGTGCTGTTGAAGCAGTAAAATATGCAAAATCGTTTGTTGAAGATGTTGAATTTTATGCTGAAGATGCCGGCCGGACTGAAAATGAATACCTGGCAAGAGTGATTGAAGCTGTTGTTAAAGCTGGTGCTACAGTACTAAATATTCCGGATACAACCGGATATACCATCCCGGAAGAGTATGGAGCTAAAATCCGGTATCTTAAAGAGAATGTCAAAGGTATTGATAAAGCTGTTCTTTCAACGCATTGCCACAATGATCTTGGTATGGCTACTGCAAACAGTATTGCCGGAGTACTTAACGGAGCAAGGCAGGTTGAAGTAACCATGAACGGGATTGGTGAAAGGGCAGGTAATACTTCTCTGGAAGAAGTAGCAATGATCCTCAAAAGCAGAAAGGACATTAAACTTTCCACTGGTATTGTTTCCAAAAAGATCAATGCTACGTCCCGTCTTGTATCTACATTGATGCGGATGCCAATCCAGCCCAACAAAGCTATTGTGGGCCGTAATGCTTTTGCCCATTCATCGGGTATCCATCAGGATGGTGTACTGAAAAACAGGGAGAACTATGAGATCATCGATCCAAAGGAAGTAGGTATCAATGAATCTTCAATTGTGCTTACTGCCAGAAGTGGTCGCGCAGCTCTTAAACACCACATCGATAAACTTGGATTTAAACTTTCCAAAAAGAAACTTGATGAAACTTACGAAAAATTTCTTGACCTGGCAGATAAAAAGAAAGACATTACAGATGAAGATATTTTAATCCTGGTAGGAAAAGAAAAACGTGAAGATACCAGTATCAAGCTGGATTTACTTCAGGTGGTCTGTGGAAAATCCTCTGTACCTGTTGCAACCGTGAGACTGAATATGTACGGAGCCATGATCACTGAAACAGCTGAAGGAAATGGCCCCATTGATGCTGCTTTTAGCGCAGTAAAGAAAATTGTTAAGAAAAAGGTCCGGTTGGAAGAATTTCTTATTCAGGCAATTACCCGCGGAAGCGATGATCTGGGTAAAGTCCATGTTCAGATTGTATACAAGGGTGTAATGTATTACGGATTTGGTGCCAGTACAGATATTATTACCGCTTCAGTGGAAGCGTATATTGACGCATTATCATATTGTTTAACTGCAAATTAATTTATAAATGTCCAAAACACTTTTCGATAAAATCTGGGAAAAACACGTTGTCAAAAGTATTGAGAATGGTCCCGATGTGCTTTACATAGACAAACATCTTATCCATGAAGTAACCAGTCCGCAGGCGTTTGAAGGTTTAAAACAACGCAATCTGCCTGTGTTCAGGCCAGAGAATGTGGTTGCCACACCTGATCATAATGTGCCCACGATCGATCAGCATTTGCCCATCAGGGATGAATTGTCAAGACTTCAGGTTAAAAAGCTTACAGAAAACTGTGAGGCTAATAATATTACTTTGTATGGTCTTAACAGTCCCAACCAGGGCATTGTACATATCATAGGTCCTGAACTGGGAATTACCCAGCCGGGTATGACCATTGTATGTGGCGACAGTCATACAGCCACCCATGGCGCCTTTGGAACAGTTGCTTTTGGTATTGGTACCAGTGAAGTGGAAATGGTTCTTGCCACTCAGTGTTTGCTGCAATACAAACCAAAGAGAATGAGAATCAATGTGAATGGTGAGTTAAAGAAAGGCGTCCGCTCAAAAGATATCATTCTTTATATTATCTCTAAACTGACTGCCAGCGGGGGAACAGGATACTTTGTTGAATATGCAGGTTCAGCTATTTCTTCTCTTTCAATGGAAGCCAGAATGACCATTTGCAATATGAGTATTGAAATGGGTGCCCGTGGCGGCCTTATTGCTCCTGATGAAAAAACCTTTGAATACGTCCGGGGACGCGAATTTGCTCCCAAAGGTGAAGCATTTGAAAAAGCTGTTGAATACTGGAAGACATTAAAAAGTGATGATGATGTAGTATTTGACAAAGAATATACTTTTGATGCGGCTGATATTGAGCCAATGATTACCTACGGTACCAATCCGGGAATGGGAATGAGAATTACCGACCATATACCTGATAATGAACCTAATAAAAAGGCTCTTGACTACATGGGACTCAAACAGGGAGAACTACTGCTTGGTAAGGAAATTAAATACGTTTTTATTGGCAGTTGTACCAATGCCCGTATCGAGGACCTCAGGGAAGTGGCGTCTATCGTGAAAGGCCATAAAAAGGCACCAAATGTTAATGTATATATTGTTCCTGGTTCTAAACAAGTTGAAAAACAGGCTATTGCAGAAGGTCTTGATGTGGTTTTTAAGGAAGCAGGATTTGAACTGCGTCAGCCAGGTTGCTCGGCCTGCCTTGCCATGAATGATGATAAAGTTCCCAAAGGTGAATACTGTGTTTCAACTTCAAACAGAAACTTTGAAGGTCGTCAGGGTCCAGGATCCCGTACTTTCCTGGTAAGCCCTGCAACAGCAGCAGCTACTGCTATTTCAGGTTCAATAAGTGATGTCAGAGAATTAATTTAAGATAAGATAATTATGGAAAGAATTATAACACTCGAATCTACCTGCGTACCGCTTCAGGTTGAAGATATTGATACCGATCAGATTATTCCTGCACGTTTTCTTAAGGCAACCGATAAAGAAGGATTTGGAGATAATCTTTTTTGTGACTGGAGGTATAAGGATAATGGTGAACCCAGGGAAAATTTCATTCTCAACGACCCTACTTACTCCGGCCAGATACTGGTCGCCGGTAAAAATTTCGGATGCGGCTCAAGTCGCGAACACGCTGCCTGGGCACTGACGGGTTATGGATTCAGGGCCGTGGTTTCCAGTTTTTTTGCTGATATTTTTAAGAATAATGCCCTCAATAACGGTCTTTTGCCTGTGCAGGTTTCAGAAGAATTTCTTCAGAAGATATTTAGTTTACTGCAGGCTGATCCATCAGAGAAACTATTTATTGATCTCAAAAATCAAACAATAAAGATTCTTTCAACTGGTGAATCCGAACAATTTGATATTAATAATTATAAAAAGATTTGCCTGATGAATGGTCAGGACGATATTGATTATCTTTTGAGCATAAAAGACGATATTGTTGAGTTCGAAAAAGAAAAAGTATCATTTTAATAATTATCCCTAAATAATATTTTAATCCATACATGAAGAAAACAATAACAGTATTGCCCGGTGATGGTATAGGGCCTGAAGTAATGGCACAGGCATTAAAAGTATTGGATGTAACAGCATCCAGGCACAATCTTGAAATTGAAATTTTGGAAGGGTTGATTGGCGCAGTCGCCATTGATCAAACCGGAAATCCTTTGCCGGACGAAACCATTGATATGTGCCGCCGGTCAGATGCTGTTCTGCTGGGAGCAGTCGGTCACCCAAGATACGATAACGATCCCAATGCAAAAGTAAGGCCAGAGCAGGGATTGTTGAAAATACGCAAAACGCTGGAACTTTTTGCCAACGTGCGGCCCATAACCACCTACAAAGTACTGAACAGCTCTTCTCCATTGAAAGAATCACTGGTTAGTGGGGTGGATTTTATTGTGTATCGCGAACTTACAGGCGGTATTTATTTTGGCGAAAAGGGCCGGAATGAGGATGATACTGTGGCTTTTGATACTTGTACCTATTCGAGGGAAGAAATAAGAAGGATTGCCACACTGGCTTTTGAAGCAGCCAAACAGCGTAATAATCATGTAACTCTGGTAGACAAAGCCAACGTGCTGGAAACATCAAGATTGTGGCGTGATACAGTTAAAAAATTGGCTTCCAGCCTCTATCCTGAAGTAAACCTGGATTTTATGTTTGTTGATAATGCTGCCATGAAAATAATTCAGAATCCTTCTTTCTTCGATGTAGTGCTTACCGAAAATATGTTCGGTGATATCCTTACTGATGAAGCCTCAGTTATTACAGGTTCAATCGGGATGCTGCCATCTGCTTCCGTTGGTGAAAAAATATCTTTATTTGAGCCCATTCATGGTTCTTATCCCGAAGGGGCAGGCAAAAACATTGCAAACCCGTTTGGAACAATTTTGTCAGTAGCCATGATGATGGAACATTTTAAATTGTTTGATGCTGCAGCTGAAATAAAGGCAGCTGTACAATCAGCACTTGATAACGGGAAAGTTACTGTTGATATTGATCCTGTTAAAGGAATGAAAACAACTGAGGTAGGGGAATACTTGATAAAAACTATATCGGAGAGCTAAAAAGTTTATTGGTAATTGCCACTGATATTGGCCAGGATCCTAAGTGATCCTGGCTTTTTTATTCATCAATATCGGGAAAATTATCAAAATCTTCTTCTCCATCACCAAAAGAATCCCCTTCATCAGTATCATTTCCATAATCCTTATCCTCAAGGTCATCAACATTTGCATCGATTTTAACATTGACCTTGACAAGGTAGCTGGCATCATCCGTATCCAGTGTAACGGCATAGAAATAATTATTATTGCTGGTATTTACTTTCATTACATAATCAGCATATCCGTAGGGATACTTTTTTTTCAAAGCCTGTTGAAGCTCTGTCGATAGGTTACTGTAACTAACTACCAATCTTTTCTTTTCCATATAAAATATAGTATTTGAATATTTTTGCAAGTATAAGTTTAAATTTTAAAACTTATGGTCTGCAGACCCTGTTTTTGAAAAAAAAAAGTAACTTTTCACAAATTATAGTCTATGATACATAAAGCATCATTATTGTTGTATGCTGATTTAACTTATAAATGATTTTTACGCTAAATAATTTATTTGGTTCAAGCTGTAAATGTAAAAAACAACCCAAAAACAACCACAATACTCTGCCAAAAATATCAAATAATTACTGATAATTATATAATAAACTCATATTCAATTGTCTATAGATATTTGTGTATTATATTTTTTCAGTTATCTTACTTCTTTTATTAATTTTATTCTTATTTTTAATACAGTCATATAATTTGGACATAAGAACACTTTTTCATGAATTTGAGTAATGATAATGATTTTAATGCGCTTAAGAAAATAAACTTTCCCGGAGGTCATAAACGTGAATTACTGGCAAGTTTACGCTATGCCCGGTATATTCAGTCTGCTATGTTGCCTTCTTCTGATTTTTTTGAACAAATTTTCCCTGAAAGCTTCATTATTTTCGAACCACGGGATATTGTGAGTGGTGATTTTTACTGGATTATAAGAAAGAAGGGTGTCATTTTTCTTGCTGTTGCCGATTGCACAGGACACGGAGTTCCCGGGGCGCTCATGAGCATTATGGGAATTTCTTTCCTGAATGAAATTGTCAGCAGGGATAAATTGTTATCTGCCAGCGCAATTCTTAATCTTTTACGTGAAAAAGTTATGAAGGCACTTCACCAGACAGGGGAAATCTCAGAATTGAAAGACGGGATGGATCTTGCGCTTTGCATTATCGACAGGGAAAAAGAAGAACTGGATTTCTCTGGTGCAAACCATTATGTATATCTCATTCGAAATGATAAATTAACCAGGCTTAAAGGGGACCGGATGCCAATTGGCATAAACGCAGTGGAAGAACATTCTTTTACAGGGCATACCATGAAATTGTTTAAAAACGACAGACTATATTTATTTACTGACGGGTATGTTGACCAGTTTGGCGGCCCGCGGGAAAAAAAATTCAAATATGGTCCGTTTCGGGATCTTTTATATAAAAACCATCAAAAACCCATGGGCGAACAAAAGATAATTTTCCAGAAGGCTTTTAATGACTGGAAAGGAAAAATTGATCAGGTGGATGATGTACTTATTGTCGGCATTAAGATATGATGGTACTGATTCACTGTTGAATCAGAGGCACAATACATTCGGATAAAAAAACTAAATTTATAGCAACAAAACATACCCTAAACATGAGATTAAAGGCATTTTACATAAAAAACTACCGTTCCATCATTGATTCAGGCTGGAATAACCTTGCAAGTGATAATATTACCGGATTAATTGGTCAGAATGAATCGGGGAAGACTTCCATTTTAGAAGCACTTAAGAGTTTTTATGATGGCCATATCACTGATGATGTGTTACGTAGCGATTTATCAATGCCACAGGTTAGCTGCAGTTTTGAGCTGGACCCTGATTTGTTGACCCGGGCTGTGGATATTAACTTATTACCCGAAGGGGTTTACACTCATTTAACAAAGCAAAAAACTCTGGTGCTTAGGCGTACCTGGATAAATGAACAACAAAACAAGATAGAAACCGGGGATGAGGAATTGTTACAAATGGTGGAGAAAGCCAATCAGAAAAGATTGTCAGTCAAAGAAAAAGCAATAAGTGAAGCAGAGAAAATAGCACAGTCGGAATTGCGGCTTCAGGAAGAAATAAATAAGTACCGGCAGGAAATAAATGACCTGAAGGCATCATTGGAAGGGCAGAAAAAAAAATTGGATCTCACAATACAAAATATGTCTGATCCTGAAAGGGATAAAAGCAGCGAGAAACTCCGGCATGAAATAGAAGTGATTGAAGAAAAAATTCAAAAAAAGGAAAATAACATACAGTCCTGGGAATCTGAACTCCAGGAAGTTGTCAAGCTGGCAATATACACAACTCAACTATTTGATGCCAAAAAAGAACTCGAGGATAGTGAAGCTGAACTTGAAATTTCTTTTAATGAAGTTTCTGCATCAGAAATGGCTCTGGAACATGCCACAAGACCGAAAGAAATAAAAGTTGCCAATATACAAATCAATAATGCCAATGATGCATATGTGAAAGCTGCGCGCCGAAAAGAAAATGCTGTCACTACATTTGATTTCAGATGCCGGGCTTTTGCCAGGATGCTCGAAGGAGAATCAGTTGCTGAGGCAGAACTTGCCGTTGAAGAGGAGATACGACAAAGTGAAAATCGCTATAACCTGGATGAATTTGCTGAAATTATGTTTAAGTATGTTCCCGTATTTCAGTTCTTTGAGGATTTCAGCAGCTTGCTGCCTAATCGTATTGATATGGATGATATTCTTAATGAGAATACATCAGTTGAGGGATTTCGGGCTGCCAGAAATTTTTTGCTGGCTTCCGGTATTGACCCTTCTTTTTTTGAACAGGCGAATAACCGTATACTCAAACAGAAAATTGAAAACCTAAACGGAGAGATTACACTGAATTTCCAGGATTACTGGCGACAGAATGTAGGAAAAAACAATAAGATAAAGGTTAATTTTGAGCTCGAACATTATGATTTTAGGCATCCTGAAAAAAAAGGACAACCTTATCTGGAATTTTGGATAAAAGATAAGAATGAGCGGTTGTATCCCAAACAAAGAAGCCGCGGTGTGAGATGGTTTCTATCCTTTTTTATGGAACTGCAGGCTACAGCAAGGGAAAATTCTGATCGTGAGCGTGTTTTGTTGATTGATGAACCCGGTGTGAGTCTGCATGCACGCGCCCAGGAGGATGTTCTGAAGGTTTTTGAAGATATTAAGGATAAGATCCAGATTATCTATTCTACTCATTCACCTCATTTGATTGATATTAATAAAGTGTATAGATTACTTGCTGTACAGCGTGCCAGCGATGAAGATGACAGCAGTGAAACGCTTATTTTTGATGCTAAATCCCTGACAAATGCATCAGCAGATACGCTTTCCCCAATCTATACGCTCATGGGAACCAGACTGAACGAACAGCAATTTATTCAAAAGAAAAATAATGTAATTGTTGAAGACATCAGCACTTTTTATTACCTCACTACTTTTCTCGATCTGCTTCATAATGAACAGGAAATGTTTATTCTGCCTGCAACCAAAGTTTCGAATGTAACTACATTAACAAACCTGTTGCTTGGCTGGAAGCTGGATTTTATTGTGGTGCTGGATGATGATGAACAAGGGCAGGAGGTATACCAGTCTCTTAAAGAATCAATTTTCTTTAATGACAATGAGAAAGCTGGTAAGAAATTAATTAAAACTGATGGCTTCAGGAGTATTGAGGATTTTTTCTCTACTATAGATTTTAAAAAATTTGTATTGCAACAGCGGTTGGGAATCACGGAATTGAATTCTGAGTATATTGAAAACAGTGGTTTATCACGTTCTTCATTAGCATCTAATTTTATGTTGTATGTGCTCAGTGAGAATGTTTCATTTAGTGATTTTGACCAGGAAACACAACAAAATATTAAAAATCTGGTAAGTAAAATTACTGATTTGCTACAAAAATAAGCCAGCTTTCCGGGCTGGCTTATTTTCATTTTTATAAATGTTCCTTATAGTTTTTTTAATAGGTGCCAATCTGATAACTTCTTCTTACGGCTATTTCCGGTACATTTTCGTAGTCAGTTACAATACCAGTTACCCATACATAATTCCTTTCAAAAAACCTTTCGGGGTTGCGGCTGAAGTTTCTCGCTTCATTGCCCGGCAGCACTACACTAAAATCCTGGTAGGGGAAGCGTGCTCCGAAGTAAAGAAAGTAATCATCAGTTCGGGGTGAATAATAAACATCATCAACCCTGCCGTATACCCTTACCAGATCACCTACATAATAGCCTGCATCATAGGCTGAAATACTTTTTATATTCATTCCATATTCATAATTCCAGCGGTGTTCAGGATATATTATGGTGTATTCTCTTCTTATTTCCGGTGTCCAGACGAAAGATATATGTACTGGTTCCCGGTAAGGATTATACCGCCGGCGATATTCAACAGGTCTGGGAGTGGAAACATACCGGTGAACATTAACTTCATGCCGGGACGAATAATAATTCCTGTTGTTATTTCCGCGACTATGGTAACCGTGCGTGGTGGAATTGTTGTTGTTTCCTGTAACAACCCGGGTACTAGAAGAAGGATGATCATCAGAATATGATCTTGTGCTGCCCCCTCTGCGGTTTGCAGGTACTGTAGCCGGCGTATTGTTTCTGTCTTTGGATGGGTTGGCTGCTTTTACTGCAGGCTTATCAACAGTTCTGTTACTGCCGGAGTTTGAATTTACCTGTTTTGAAGGGGTGTAATTCTTTGATCTTCTTGTATTGGATGGTGTTTCTTTTTTACTTTTTGTTACTTCAGTCTGTGACTGATTATTCCTTTCACCGGCTCTTCGAGTAGTCTGCGAAGATACTGTGGCTGCTATCAGCAATGCTCCGGTTAAAATTATCATCCTTTTCATGATTTCTTCAATTAATGGTTTCATTACCTACCTTAATATCAAATTTGCTGCCAAACTTTTCAAATGTTTAACATAGTAAAAAATAACCAGTGTATATATTACGCTAATTCATTAATTATCTGAATATTGATATAAAAATGAAAGTTGTTATTCATTTTGAAATTTAAATTATGTTCTTTCTATATCTATTAATTTTAATTGTATAAAAAAACCTGCAACCAAATGTTGCAGGCCTTTATTTTTATCATCTTTATTATCATGCTTTAAGCTCTCGTGGGCTTTTACCTTCTTTCCAGTGATTTTCAATTTGTTCCAGTGAAACACCTTTTGTTTCAGGTAGATAGAAGTACCCCCAAATAATACCCAGGATTCCAACGGCACCAAAGAGCCAGAATACCTGTGCTGTACCCAGTATGTTTGCAAATTTGAAAAAACTCCATACAACCAGAGTGTTAAATCCCCAGTTGGATAGGGAGCCTATTGAGGAGCCAAGCCCTCTGACGCGTAAAGGAAATACTTCTGAGATGATCAGCCAGCCAAGTGGACCAAGACTTACAGCAAAAAATGCAATATAAACCAGCATTGAAACTACCAGGAACCATTTTGTTGCATCACCTAGGGTTGATTGAAGAGCAAATCCAAGTCCCATAAAAATTAGTGCAAGTACAATACCTGATGTGCCAATAAAGAAAAGCTTACGCCTTCCGAGACGGTCAATTAAGTACAGTGAAAGAATAGTAAAAAGTACATTGATAACACCTACACTTACTGAAGCCCATATAGCGGCTTCATTACCCTGAAAACCTGCTTTAAGGAATATTTCAGGACTGTAATAGATGACTGTATTTATACCAACAAATTGTTGAAAAAACATAATGCCTACAGCGATAATGAGGGCGTTTTTCATATAGGGTTTGAACATCTCCTTCCAACTGGCCTGTTTCTGCTCAACTTTGAGATCTTCTTTCATGAGTGAAATTGCCTTTTCTATCATACCAGGTTCTTCAATCATTTTTAAAACTTTTCTGCCTCTTTCTTCATACCCTTTACTCATCAACCAGCGGGGAGTTTCAGGAAGAAAAATCATACCTATTAACAGAATCATTGCCGGAATAACACCAACATAAAACATTGGTCTCCAGCTTTCTAAATTACTGTTGTTTGCTATTGCGCTGTCACTCAGATAGGATGCAAGAATTCCAACTGTAATTAATAGCTGAAACATAGAAACAAGTGTACCTCTTATTTTATAAGGAGAAATTTCAGCAATATACAGCGGAACGGCAAAGGAAGATACTCCGATTGCCAGGCCAAGGTATAAACGTGAAATAAGAAGTTGTGTGACATTAGGTGCTAAACCTGACCAAATAGCTCCGGTAGCAAATACAAAAGCTGAAGCCAGAATGACCTTTTTCCTCCCAAGAATGTCGCTGATTCGTCCTGTGAATGTAGCACCAATGACAGCTCCAATTAACCCAAAAGCAGTAATGTTTTCCACCTGGCTGTCAAGCAGGTTAAAATCCTGTCTTAAGAATGGAAGAGCCCCGGATATTACACCCGTATCGAACCCAAATAGCAATCCCCCTGTAGCTGCTACTGCTGCAATAACCACAACAAGATTCTTGTTGTATTTTCTTTCCTTTTTTGACATAATAATGATTTTATGGCGTTAGTAATTTAATAGAAATTAGACCCGAATATACAATATCTTGTGGATTATGGTGGCGCTGATTTTTATTTTTTTTGAAATTGCAGTAATTCAGCTTTAAAAATCAGGTTGGATTCTACCAGGTTTAATTGACATGATAATGTAAAAATGTTAGTATAATGCATTGGTTATTTGTTAAATATAATTAATGCCCCGGCTTTAGTGTATTCTAATTAAGTTACAAATTAGATGGTGTTAAATTATTATATTTTGCTTATAATAAAAAAAGTATAACTTAGAAAGCTTAAAAATACCAAAGTTATGCCACTCAATATACCTGATAATTTACCGTCTATCAATCAGTTACGCAACGAGAATATTTTCGTTATGCAGGAGACCAGGGCCGTTTCTCAGGATATCCGGCCACTGAAAATTGTCATTCTGAACCTGATGCCGCTGAAAATCACGACAGAGACACATATTCTGCGAATGCTTTCAAATACCCCGCTTCAGGTTGAGATCGTTTTGCTACATCCCAAAACACATACTTCTAAAAATACACCACGCGAGCACCTTGAAGCTTTTTATAAGACTTTTGAGGAGGTCAGAGAGCATAATTTTGATGGAATGATTATTACCGGAGCTCCGATAGAACATCTTGAATTTGAAGATGTAAATTACTGGCATGAGATGAAAGAAATTATGGATTGGGGATACAGGCATGTTACTTCAACTCTTTTTATCTGCTGGGGAGCACAGGCAGGCTTGTACCATCACTATGGGATACCAAAATATGATCTCGATGACAAAATGTTTGGAATATTTAGTCATAATCTGATTGACAGTACCGTACCAATTGTAAGGGGATTTGATGATGAATTTCTGGCTCCGCATTCAAGGCATACCGAAATTCGAAGAGCAGACATTGAGATGGTTCCTGAACTTGATATTATTGCAGAATCTGAAGAAGCTGGTGTGTATCTGGTGGCTTCCAAAGACGGGAAACAGGTATTTGTAACCGGCCATTCGGAGTATGATCCCACTACACTTAAGGATGAATGGGAGCGGGATATGGCTAAAGGATTAGAAATTGAGATGCCGCACAATTATTTTCCGGACAATGATCCCACTAAAACGGTGGTTATGCGGTGGAAAAGCCATGCCAGCCTTTTATATTCAAACTGGCTTAATTACTATGTCTATCAGGTGACACCATTCAATTTGAATAGTGCCGGCTGATTTCTCATGTTTGCCTGGAAATTTTTTTTATTATGATATATACAGAATCACTGTTTCTTAATAATCTTTTCAATAAAATACAGATTATTAGATCCTTTCTTAGTGCCTTTTACGTAATAAATACCTTTTCCCAAATCCGTCAGCTCTAATGTAATTGTATTGCTGCCGGATAATACGGTTTCGTCTTTTTCCCAGACTTTCTTTCCAATCATATTATATACGGCAATATTTAGCTCCAGCTCAGATTCCGAAGTAAATCTGATATTTAATTCGTTTATGAAGGGATTGGGATATACTTTTAATGCCGCAACTCCGGCTGTATCAGGCCGATATATATCATTGCCGATTTCAGCAGCATTTAGCCGACCTGTAGAAAAAGACAACAGAAAGAATGCTATAATGGGTAGATATTTTCTCATATTAAACTCTTTATTTATTCTCTTTAAACAACTAATTTACTATTTAATAATCAAATAACAAACTAACCTGACTAAATCTTTATATCTTCAAATAGTTAGGTTAAGTATTGGTGCGAATAATTTGCTTAATCATCAATATTTCTTTTTATATTAACAAAAAAGATGCCGGAATGATTGATATTTCTTAATTTTACTTCAGCAAAGCTAACTGATTTTAAGTATTTATCAGGATTTCCAGAAATTTTGTAAATGTTGCATTTTCATTATCCTTAAAATTTCAATAAACCAATGGAATTGAAGTATCAACATAATCAACACTCTTTTAAAGGGTTCCTTGTTGTGGTAATTTCCTGCAGTTTGTTACTGAATGTGGCCTGCAACCTTATTACCTCTGATCCGTGTGATGACAGTGAAGCAAATGAGATTAATGTGAATGTGCAGGCCAAAGTAAATTTATCCGGAAAAAAAACAGGAGAGCCATTGAAGGATGTGCCGGTATATCTTACTATTTCAAAACAGCCCTGTGGCGGTGAAAAAAAAGGTATGTTCTATTTCAATAATTCTTCTGATTCACTTGGAATTATATATTCTGATCAGATAAAATATACAATATCGAATCTTAATGATCTGATTTTTGTTGATGCTATGGTTGAATGTAATGATGGACGGCAGGGGCTTTGGAGTTCCAGTCTTACCTACAATGATTTTATTGAAAAGGGTTTGTCTCAGGTAATGGAGATGAATCTTGAAATTGATATTGAGAATTTAAAACAGGCGTTTGATTCCCTGGAAGTTACAATGAAGTAGTGATAACATTCTTAATTCCGTATAGACCATTTATGCCAAAAATAATTGATCGGAGACAGCAATTACAGTCCGGTAAATCACCTGCAGTATTCCAAAAAAAGCACCTGTCTGTAACCTTCTATCCATTTCATTCGTTAATTTTGCTGGATTCACAGGAAACCAAAATACCCTGTTTGAAATGAAAGGCTTTTACATATTATATACATTTCTGCTATTTACTGCCAGTGCTGCGTCAGGCGCTCCGGGGAGAGTAAGTGATACAATTATTAATCAAAGCTTAAACCTGAGCTTTAATAAAACGGATCACCGACATCTTGAAAAAGCAACCGAAGATATTGTGGAAGGCCGCATATTATTTGAGAAATCAGGTAATATGCAAAATGCATTGCCGGAACAGGTGACAATGATGAAAAATGCTTATGAAACCTATCATAAAGGTATTATTGAAGCAAAAACCATTTATGAAGCAGAGATAAATAAAAGTTACGAAAATATCGGGTCACGCTATATTAATCAGTTAGGCAGGCCCAAACACACGGAAAAAAAGGCATATAATTATCTGAAACAGGCAGAAAAAAAGACTACTTCGGCATTTGGTATGATGGATAAAGAAGATTATGGTGCCGCAAAAAGACTGTTTTTTCAGGTTTTTGAGCTTGAATATCTTGGAATTACCAATCTGGCAAGAACAACGCGGGTTTTTCAGGACTGGCCGGTTGAGTATCCTTATGTATGGGATGACTATGTAAGGCCTGATGATGGCATTGTTATGGCCGCCAGTGTTAAACCAACAGATACAATTAAAAGAGAGCCAGTCAGTATAAAGGATTCTACAATTGCTCCCATCACTTTTCTGGTGCAAATTGCTGCCCATACTGTTCCCATGACAGAAAATTATCT
The DNA here is from genome assembly GCA_963783315.1 of uncultured Bacteroidales bacterium. Taxonomy (GTDB): domain Bacteria; phylum Bacteroidota; class Bacteroidia; order Bacteroidales; family DASQZP01; genus DASQZP01. The sequence goes on along the minus strand of CAWAMZ010000026.1, from coordinate 375,626 downwards.
GAGAACAAATATTTACCACGGGAACGAAAAAATTACGCTGATAAAAGAAGGGATTTGGTATAAATATTCAATTGGCCATTTCGACCGTATTGAAGATGCAGAAGCCTTACTAAAACAGTGTCAGGTAGATAAAGCCTTTGTCGTTGCTTATCAGCAGGGTAAAAAGCTGGATGTAAAGAAAGCCATGGAGTTAAATAAAAAACGGCTTCATAACTAGCGGTATTTATGACGGTCTTTCTCTTTGTCCTTTTTTCTCTTTTTCAACAGGTCAATTATTTTGTTCAGCAGGTTCTCATGATTACGTTTGTTTCTTCTGTTGAATAATATATCAATGATGTTTTTTTCATCCGGGACAAATTCAGGGCATGCTTCAAAGCTGGCTTCAAGGTCTTCAGGGAGAGGAGGGAAGGTGTATTTATCAGCGTTTCTGTAATCTGGATCATTAAATACTTTTTTCATAAACAACGCCCAGACAGGTAGTGCTGTATGAGCACCCTGACCAAGAGCAAGAGAACGGAACCTTATAACAGGATTTTCTGCTCCAACCCAGGCACCTGCAATCATTACGGGCGTATATCCGATAAACCAGCCATCGGCCTGCGACTGAGTGGTTCCCGTTTTTCCGGCAATTTCGTTGTACATACCGTACCTGGATCTCAATCCTGCAGCTGTTCCACTATCCACAACATTTTGAAGCATGCGGTTCATCATGGCTGCTACTTTTTCATCCAATACCTGTTCATATTGCTTCTCAGGCTTGTTTTCATATAATACGTTTCCTGAATTATCTTCAATACGTTGTATATAAACAGGTTCTACAGGTTTCCCTTTATTCGGAAAGGTACTGTAAGCTCTGATCATTTCATAAAGAGAAATTTCCGCCGTACCTAGAGCCAGAGAAGGTACAGCAGGTAATTCTTCTGTGATTCCCAGTTGATGCGCCAGTTTAATGACATTATTAATTCCGGTGGACATAAGTAACTTTACTGCAATTGTATTTACCGAATGGCTCAGAGCTCCTTTTAGAGAATATTCACCGCCATAGCCACCTTCAGCATTGCGTGGTGTCCAGTTGTCATAATCTGTGTAAGTAATACTGTCGTTAGAGATAAAATCGCAAGGCTCATAGCCATCTGCCAGCGCTGCAGCATACACAAAAGGTTTAAATGTGGAACCTACCTGTCTGGTGGATAACACATGATCATACTTAAAGTATTTGTGATTAATTCCTCCTACCCAGGCCCTTACATAGCCGGTTGGTAATTCCATCGCCATGAATCCTGTATGAAGTATGTACTGATAATATTTAATTGAATCTACAGGGGTGAGGCTATCTTCTTTGTCTCCGGACCAGCTGAATAATGAAGTTTTTACTTTTGTGTGAAAGGTCTTCTCAATTTCTTTTTCCGAAAAACCGGCTTTTTTCATTTTCTGATACCTGTCTGATCTCTTAACGAAATCGTTTATATAGTCTGGATATCTTTGCCAGGGAATGCGTCCTTTCCAATGGTTATAAAAAGCTTTCTGCAGAGTTCGCATTTGTTGTGAAACGGCTTCTTCTGCATATTTCTGCATTCTACTGTTAATAGTTGTATAAATCCTTAATCCGTCAGTATATAAATTATACACAGACCCATCACTCTTTGGATGTTCAGTGCACCATTTTTCCAGTTCGAGTCTGAGATGTTCCCTGAAATAGGTAGCAAGCCCGGTATTGTGGTCAATTAGTCTGTAATCAGTCTTTAAAGAGAGTTGCCTGAGTGAATCCTCTGTCTCTTTTTTAAGATAACCATATTTTTCCATTTGGCTTAGCACTGTGTTTCTTCTGGCTAATGAAGCGTCAGGATTGTTTACCGGGTTATAGGTGTTAGTTGCCTTTAACATACCAATTAATACGGCAGCTTCCTCAATCCTGAGTTTTTGAGGGTTTTTACTGAAATAATGTTCAGAAGCGGCTTCTATACCATAGGTATTCTCTCCGAATGGGACGGTATTCAGGTAAAGTTGCAATATTTCATGCTTGGAGTAAACTTTTTCCAGTCTTACTGCGATGATCATTTCCCTGATTTTATTGACAGTAAGAGACAGTATAAAATGATGCCTTCTCGGATAGAGGTTTTTGGCCAGTTGTTGTGTTATAGTACTCCCTCCTCCGGCACTTTCATCCTGTAGCAGAAGTGTTTTGAAAAGAACACGCCCTAAACTCCTCGTGTCAATGCCATTGTGCTGATAAAAGCGGGCATCTTCTGTTGCAATAAGTGCATTTGAAACAAATTCAGGCAGTTCAGAAAACATTGTGTTTGTTCTGTTTTGGAGATAATATTTACCTAATAAAACATTATCTGCAGAATACACCATTGATGCCTGATAATTTTTTATGCTACTTATAGTATTAGCATCAGGCAACTTACCAAAAATGCCGGCAAAAATACTCCCAAGCAACAATAAGACAAAAATAATTGAAATTGAAATTATGCCCGCAAATAGCTTGTAAATATTGACTCTTCTGATTTTATTGAACCAGATTGTCTTTAAATATTGTTGTATCTTAATCCTTATCGGAAAATAATCTTTTTTCTTACTCATTGGTTAGTAATAATATCAGCTGTATCCCCAATTTTTTTTTAAACATATTGAATAAAGCAATCAATGGTGGTTATGATAATCCTGATTTTTATTTTCTGCATCATCTTCTTCCATATCCTGTTTGCTTTTTGAAGCCATTCCTTTTAAATAATTGACGAAGAGTGAAGTCGGATAAGGATTATTTTTGAGGAAATTTTGAATGGAAACACAGGCTTTTTCTGGCTTTGAATAATCAATACTTTTATTTGCCAACGCTGCCAATGCAATATCTTCGGGATTAAAACTAACTTTTTCCTTATGTATCCAACCGCCGTGTTCGCGCTTCTCAGTAATAATTTCATACCATTCATTCTGAGTTTTTGAAATGGCCACAATATTCATTGGTGTTAAAATAACATCTGTTATTGTCAGTAAATCAGGACGCTTATATATAGGAGTTTCGGCTTTTACAACTGCTACAGCTGCATTTTGAATTATACCATAAGCCGGAGCCCAGCCTTTTAAACCATCAGATAGTTGAACGTATAAATAAGGACGGTTATTATCTGCAGAATCAATCTTCCTTTCGCCATAATAAAGAACTACTTCTCCGGTATTCAATGAGGTCAACCATTTGGCTTTTCTGTCAGGCGTTTTTCTCACTGGTGTACCATTCCATATGCAAATACTCTGAATGGTATCCTGAACGTTTTGATTTTTTTTACTGATATCCGTTTCTGAGGCAAGAGGGGATGTTTGATTATGACACGCAAATAAAATAAGTGTCTGAAGGATAAAAAATAAACCAATCAGCTTGTACTTCATTTTTAAATTATTGATATGTTGACTATTATATTATCATTTTAATATCGGAATAATGATTCTATTCTGCATTAAATGGTTGAAGATATTAAATGTTTTGGTATATTTTTAAATGAAACTGATTTAAATATAGTGTGGAAGACAAATTTATCGAACAAAACTAAATCTGGTTGTTTTTATATAATAGATGGTTATTAATATTCATATTAAAACAAATGGCATGATACGTTCAGAAAATCCTTATACAGGAGAGTTATTGCAAGAATACAGTGAATTGACTCTTGATGAAATTGAAAAAAAAGTTCAGCAGGCCCATATAGCTTTTAAAGAATGGAAAAATACATCATTTCAGACAAGGGCAGCGCTTTTGAAAAAATCTGCAGCAATTCTGAGAAAAAATAAAGATGAACTGGCTGCTCTTATTACACATGAAATGGGTAAAGTTATCCGGGAATCTGAAAGCGAAGTTCAAAAATCAGCCTGGGTATGCGAATATTATGCGGAACATGGTGAAGAATTCCTGTCTGATCAGAATTTAGAAGTATCAAGCGGAAGGAGTAAACTGGTTTATGATCCTTTAGGACCGATTCTGGGCATTATGCCCTGGAATTTTCCTTTTTATCAGGTGTTTCGGTTTGCTCCACCTACATTAATGGCTGGTAATGTTGCAATGCTGAAGCATGCCAGCAATGTTCCGGGTTGTGCACTGGCAATTGAAGAAATATTTAAAGAAGCAGGGTTTCCTGATGGTGTTTTTACAACATTACTTGTAAGAGCAGATGCAGCCGGTGACCTGATTGCTGATAACCGTATTCAGGGAGTATCACTCACCGGTAGTGTACAGGCAGGTATGAAGGTAGCCGGGATTGCCGGAAGAAATATTAAGAAATCTGTCCTTGAACTGGGCGGCAGTGATCCGTTTATTGTTTTAAAAGATGCCAATATAGCCAAGGCCGCTGAAATTGCAGCTAATGCAAGAATGATCAACTGTGGCCAAAGTTGTATTGCGGCCAAACGATTTATTGTGGAAGATGCGGTTGCTCATGAATTTCTGGAAAAATTTTCCGGATACCTGGAAAAGAAAAATTTTGGAGACCCTATGGATATTCATACTGATTATGCTTCAATGGCTAGCAAAGATCTGAAAAGGGACCTTGATAAGCAAGTCTCAGATTCAGTAAGTGCCGGTGCCAGAATATACTGGAAATCAAATCAGCTTGAACATGTTAATGCTTTTTATAATCCCACTGTTCTGGTAGATGTCAGACCAGGAATGCCTGCTTATGAGGAAGAACTGTTTGGACCTGCAGCCACTGTCTTTGTTGTTAGGGACAGTAATGATGCAGTGGATCTGGCAAATGATTCTCCTTTTGGACTCGGTGCTTCCATATGGTCAGAAGATGTCGAAAAAGCAGAGCATTTAGCCAGAGAGATTGAATCTGGGATCATTTATATTAATGAACTGGTAGCTTCCCGGCCTGAAATTCCCTTTGGTGGCGTTAAAAAATCAGGGTTCGGAAGAGAATTATCATTCCTGGGAATCCGTGAATTTGTAAACAGGAAAACAATCTGGATGCCTTAATCTTTCCTTTTATTCCTTTATCGAAATAAATAATTTCATTTTTATTATTTATACAATGCTTAATTAAAAAAAATTACTTTGTACAAACAAGGTAATTAAATATCCATTGCCCAGGTTTTATGGCATGAATAGGGAAAAATAAATCCGAGTTATAAGTTTTTCATAAATAAAATAATTTTTATACAGTTTTTATTAGTGTTAAATTTACATTTTAAAATTATTTATTTTGACGAATGTTCATTTTTTTGTGATAAAATATTATATTTTTACAATCAAGAAGCTAAAGTTCATTTCTATTAATGTTTAATTCTTTATGCTATGATTGTATTTCTGATAGTTATGATTCCGCTGATTTCCCTCGTAGTAGTGGGTTATTTTGTTCAGGTTGCCCCTGAATATCAAGAGCTTAATGATGGCAGTATGGTTCCAGTTGAATAGATCAGATTTGTGATTTAATTCCTTATAAATTCTTAAAAGTAAACGGAAAGAAATAAGTTTCTTTCCAATTTTTACTTCCTTATATCCATATCAATTTTCTGAAATTGCATCGAGTATCCTGGTAAAGGAGTCACTGTTCCATTTGGCAGCTCCTTTTCTTGAAACAATTATCTGACCGTTTTGTGAAATCACAAATGTGGCAGGTATGGTTTTAGAATAAAACACTTCAGGTATTTCATTGCCGGAAAGTTGGTATACAGGAAGATTGAATTTGTGTTTGTGCATAAAATTATCAATAACACTTCTTTTTTCATTGGAGATAAAAATAAAAGTTACTTTATTCTTGTATTGATCATACAATTCCTGAAGGTCAGGCATTTCAGCAACGCAGGGAGGACACCAGGTGGCCCAGAAGTTTAAGAATATAACCTGTCCTTTAAATTGGTCTAGCCTGATGGTATTGCCCTTCTCGTCAATCATACTGAGCAGATAATCTGTGTTTTGCAGGGTAATGCTTTCCGCGTTTGATATTACCGCTGGTGGACGCATGGTCAGACGGGTAACCTGCGTTTTAAGATACATCCGGGTGGATGGAACAATAATAAGAGCAATCAGAATAAGTGTAAAAATATCCAGTGCTCTGGATAATAATGACTTCGCCATCCAGTTATTAACATATCTGCTGATCCGGTTATCGATTTTTTTATTTTCTTTTTTCATAGTTTTCAGTATTGCTGCTCAATCAACAGACGAAAGGCCATTAGTTGCAGTAGGGGCGGAGGTATAATTCTGTTCAACAATCAACCCTTCTTATTGAATAAATATCATCCTGCTCTTTTGTAGTCTGAAGGACAAAATTAAATTTTCCTGGTTGTAAACACAAATCAAAATCTTCAACCGGGGAATGTTGCTGATTTTGTTCCAAAAAAAATCTTTTCCCACTGGTTTCCCGTATAATTTCTTTCATTTTTTTAAAATCCGGTTTGCGGTCAATTAGCAGATCATGTATATATTCTGCACAAAACGTATCTTCTTCTGTTTCTGAATCAGCCGAATAACCCATGCAAACAAGTGACACATCCCGGGGTTGTTCCTTTTTAATATAACGGACAATTGCATGAGCATTCACAAAGCTGCCGGTAATGATCCGGGTTGCATTTACTGCATTTACAATCCCCTGTGTTCCGGCACTTGTTGTATGTGCCACCTTTCTTCCCGTGAAATTTTTATTTAAAATCTGGACCGGGCTGTTTCCATAATCGAAACCGGGAATGATTTTTTCATTTCTTTCTCCGATTAATATCAGATCGTTGTATTTTTGCTGAAGTGCGAAAGCTGTTTCAACTTTACCTACCGGAAAAATTTTTTCCACACCCTGATCAAACAGGTAGCATTCCAGGGAAAATGCCCTGAATACATCAATAATGACGGTAAGTCCAACAGCTTGTCTGGCTCCATTGATTAGCTGGAATGTTTGAATATTCATCGCGTAAATTTTTTGATTCTGATGCAGTTAACAGCGGAGATAAAAAAACCAGCGGACCTGAGTCTGCTGGTTTTTAATGTATCTTCATTTTATGTTATTGTGGTTAGCAACTACCACAGCCATCTGAACCACAACTACCGCAGCCACATCCACCATCGGCATGTATGTGGCCGTGTTCAAGTTCTTCCTCTGTGGCTTCACGGATATCGACTATTTTTCCGTTAAAGTGAAGGGTATCACCAGCGAGGGGATGGTTGAAATCCATCATAACCGCATCGTCATCAATAGTCTTCACCTGGCCGCTTAGCCGGTTACCGTCTCTGTCCATCATGGGAATTGAGTTGCCAATCTGGAGAAGTTCATCATCAATTTTTCCATCAACAACAAATACCTCTTTAGGTACCTGTACTATTTTATCTTCAGTAGGGTTGCCATATGCTTCATCGCTTTTAAGCGTGAAGTTGAAAACATCACCAGTAGTTAACCCGTTCAGGTTTGTTTCAAACATAGGCAGTAAGTTTCCTACGCCATATAGAAATGTGAGTGGAGACTCATCTTTGACAACTTCAACAATTTTCCCTTCCTCATTGTCCAGTCTCAATTCATATGTAAGTGAGACAACTTTATTATTACTTATTTGCATAGCATAGATAATTAAATGAATAAACGCTTATATCAAGGAAACAGATATTTCTTAAACAGACTGCAAAATAAAACTTTTTACCGTTTCTATTCAAAGAAATAATTTATATAGAAACAATTTAAATTAACCTTTCAAATTATTTTTAAATGAGAAATTATCTCAATAAAAATAACAATTATGAAATTATTATGGCTGAAAATCAAATGTGAAAAATTAAAATGGATTTTATATACTCTTTCAGAATAGGAAATTAATCTCAATTCTGTTATCATAATAAGACGAATACATAAAATCAAAACAGGTGTTTTTTTGATTTGCGCAGAAATAACTAAATTAGAGTATTGAAAGCAAAAAAAAAGTTTATGGCATTTATAAGAGTATGGATTCATTATGTGTTTGTTACCAAAAATGAAGAAAATTTTTTTACGGAAGAATTACTGCAAAAAATTCAGCAACACATAAAAGAATCATCGTTGAAAAGCGGAATTGTAACAGATAAAGTCAATGGCTTCAGTAACCACGTGCATGTATTGCTGGCCCTGGGAGACAAGCAATCTGTCAGCGAAACAGCCAGGATATTACTAACGGAGAGTTCAAACTGGATCAATTTCAATAAACTAACAGGAGAAGAACCGTTCGAATGGTCAGATCGTTATTTTGCTGTATCGGTCAGTCAGTCACAAATTGATACTATTCGTGAATATATTAAGAATCAGCCGGTTCTTCATCAAAAAAAGGATTTTGAGACTGAATACAGGGAATTAATTGAAAAATATGGTTTTGGATAAATCCAAAATAATATCTTTTAAATTTAGGGATCAGCAATTTTAAAGTGGTTGCAAAAATAGTACTTATACGTATAGAATTAAATTATTTATCAATGATTTGTTTTAATTCATCAAATTAAACTTGCAAAAAAATAAAAAGAATTGTCAAACACTTGTTATGAATTAATATTTTTTCGGATATTTGTACTTGTAAGTTTTAATTTTTTAATATTTAATTTTTTTTAACATGAATGGTAAAGTAAAATGGTTTGATTCTGCCAAAGGTTATGGCTTTATTCAAACTGACGAAGGTAATGATGTTTTTGTACACTACACCGGCATCGCAAAAGAAGGTTTCAGAGGTCTGGACGAAGGCCAGAGCGTTTCATTCGAAATCACGGATGGCAAACGCGGTCCTCAGGCAACCAGTGTCACTGTGATTGAAGAATAGATTTTAAAAATATATCATTTTTATTAAAATTCTTTAGATCTGATGTAATAAAAAAAAGAGCGTTGAATTTTCAACGCTCTTTTTTTATATCCTGCTGCGTATAATTATTTATCAACTTTATTTAGGTTTTCCAGTCCTTCAATCTTCATGCTTTTTGAAAGTTTTGAGATTGTTTTAAGATCAATGTCACCACTGATGGAGATCAGGGTATTATCGTTCGTACCTCCAATCAAAAGTAGTAATTCAGATATTTTATCTCCGTTTTCCCGTATGAAAAATTTAAGAGTCTGGTCCTTTTCTTTGACCACCATTAATTCTTTATAAGTATTAACCGGAAGGTCATTTATTACTTCTTTATAAAAATTCACCCCGGATGATTTGGCCGGCTCATCCATAGACAGTATTCTTATGCTGTTCAGATTACTAACCGCTTTCTGCATTTCCTTTGCATCAGGATCATCAGCTTCGACACTGGAGAACAGGTCAAACATATATTTGGAGATATATACAGAAGTAAAACCATCTTTTCCGCTGTATTTATCAAACAAGCGGTCGACAGGACTTTGTTGTGCCCAACTAATACTCCCTGAAATAAGGAGTAATAACAGAAGTAAAGAGATTTTATTTTTCATTTTTTTTATCTTTATTGGTTACTATGTTTTGTGCTTCATCAAATTTGGAAATATGATTGAGTTTCATCATTTCAGTATTGAAATGTGAGAGCTGTCCTAAATTGCCTGCTGTTTTGTTAAATTCGCTCAGACTGGATAATGCTTTGGTTCCTTTATTCATATTTTCAGATATTTTAAGCAGTACCTTGCTTGTTTCAATATAGGCTTTATACGGATCTTGATAGGTGTCTGCAAGGGTTTCATGTACCGGTAATTCTTTTTGAACTTGTTTTATGTCATATTTCAAGGTGAAAAAGATACCAGTCAGAATCAGGATCGCTGCAGCGATATCAATTATTTTAAAATGCTTATGAAACTTAAATCGGTTTTTAATAGCTTGTTGATCATCTTGCCCAATTGCCTTTTCAAGCAGATCATCATAGTCAGGTTCATGCAATATTCCAGCTGCATGGTTTTCAGCATACAGAAAATATGCTTTATCAGACTCTAAATATTCAGGAACATTCTGAGTAAGGAAATATTCCCTGAGAATTTTTTCCTCCTGGTCTGAAGATTTACCTTCATAAAACTTTTCAAGTAATATTTCAATTTTTCTGAGTTCCATATTGCATTTTTTTTACCAATGATTCTCTGATTGTCTTTCGTGCCCGGGATAAATTTACTCTGAATGAATTAGGTGTCATATTCAGCGTTTTGATAATTTCTTCAGTCGTAAATCCCTGAAAATCCTTTAATTGTAATATAATTCGTTGCTTTTCAGGTAATTTATCAAGAGCTCTCTTTATTTCTGCGAAGCTGTCTTTTATCTCTAATTGCCTTTGTGGCCCGGGATCCGACTCAATACTTTCGTATTTTTCTGGATGGTCATCCATAGAGATCATTCTTCTGGCTTTTATCTTATCGAGGCAAAGATTACGCACCATGGTTGTTACAAAAGCTTCCAGGTTATTGTATGTATAAAGGTTATCACGCTTTTGCCACAACTTAATATATATTTCCTGCATTAAATCTTCAGCTTCTGATGCATTGCCCAACATTTTGCCGGCAAATGCAAAAAGCTTGCGATTAAGAGGAAAAATGAGGGCCTTAAATTCTTCAACCTTCATACTAAAGCGCTATTATTGGCAGATATAAGATATCGATTTCCCAGTTAACTGAACAGGAAACTACAATTAATCCTTGAGAGCTTTCAGGTGATCCATTCCTTCAAACCTGAGAGAACCCATTGATGCCAAATCTTTTAAATGGAAACGGCCATTCATGGAAATAAGCACATTTTCATCAGATCCATTTACCAGTATCAGGAGATCACTTATCATTCCATCGCTTTCCCGAACCAGAATTTGAACATCTTCATCTTTTTCCTTGATTGTCATCAATTCTTTATAAGTATTAAAATTGAGACTACCCTTCAATTCAACTGCAAAGTTAGTGCGTGGTGCTGTTTCATCAGCAATCAGTATTTTCAGTGAATGCATTGCCTCAGCCATCTTTTTCAAATCAGGGTCATCTTTGTTCAGATCAGATAAAAACGAAAGGGCGCCATTTCCTAATTGAACAGTAGTGAATCCTTCTTTGCCGTTATATTTGTCAAAAATATCCTGAATAGCTTTATCCTGCGCCAGTGACGAACCTATTCCTGCAAATACAAATATGCCAATTGCTAAAATCTTTTTCATTGTTTTCATAATCAAAATTTTTCAGGTTAGTGGAAAATGTTATTTGATTAGAAGACGACTGAGAATCAAAAACATTACATCAGATTCTTGAAAAAAAGATATTTAACAAGAACAGATTGACAATTGACTGGTTTCTTTTAATCAATTAAAAAATATGCATATTGTACCTGTTTTTTCATGCTTTCAGAAGATCTTATGGCGTTAATATAAATAGTGAAAGCACAAGCTTATTATGGGTTGGATTTTCAAGGAACTATCGGTAAAATCAGAAAAATTTTTTTACTCTGTCCAGAAAATATTCAGGAGCTTTTCTTGGTCTTTTTGTTTTTGCATCAGCAAATACCAGTGTAGTTGAAGCTCTGTTCAATAATTCTTTTTTTTCATTAAAAATTTCATAATTGAATAAAAGCCTTACTGCCGGATATTTAATCAGCATGGTTTTGACAGTAAGAAGATCATCGTATAAGGCAGGAGCGAGGTACTCTATATGCAAATCCATAACCGGCAGTATAATGCCTTCGTCTTCCATTTCCCGGTAGCTGAGTCCGAATTTACGCAGCATTTCTGTGCGGGCACTTTCAAAATACAATGGATAGTTTCCGTAATATACATATCCCATCCGGTCAGTTTCTCCGTATCGTACCCGAATGTTGGTTTCATCAGTGAGCATATATAAGGATTTTCAGTTAAAAGAATTTAGTACTGGTCAGGAAAATTATACCTGACTATTTATCAGACAGCAAAGCTGAATTATTTAAAAGGTGAATTAGGTTCTCTTGCCATTTCACGGTAAGCGAGCCAGTCGATTGTTTTAGGCAGTACACGTTGAAAAAGGACAAGTATTTTCCCTTCCCAGCTTAAAATCATATTTCTGCGGCGAAATTTTATTCCTCTGATTATGGCTCTAGCAACAGTTTCGGGCGCCATTAACTTTTTCTCGTCCCTGGGGGATTCCTTTTGGTTGTCACCATTGGCATCCAGTGCCGCTTTTCTGATGTTTGAGGAAGTAAAACCAGGTGCAACTACCATCACATGGAGCCCGTTTCTCAAGTTTTCAATTCTTATGGTTTCCAGAAAACCGTGCATGGCAAATTTCGATGCAGAATAGCCGGTACGACCAGGTAAACCTTTGAAACCAGCAATGGATGATATTCCAATAAGAGATCCACCGCTTTCAATCAAGTAAGGAAGTGCAAATTTGGTACAATATACGGTTCCCCAGAAGTTGACATCCATGAGCTTTTTCAATACATCCAGATGAACAGAATTAAAAGAGGCACGCATTGATATTCCGGCATTATTGATTAAAATATCAATGGTATCAAATTCACGAAGGGTCTCATCAATAAGGTGCTTGCAATCATCCGACTGCGTTACATCAGTTTTAACGGAAAGAATATTGGGATTGTCTTCTTTCAGTTCTTTTTCTATTTCTTGTAACTTATCAATGTCCCGTGCTGCCATCACTACCTTTGCCTGCCTGGATGAAAATTCTCTGGCACAGGCAAGTCCAATTCCTGAAGAAGCCCCTGTTATGATAACCACTTTTCCCCTCATAAAAATATATTATTAATTGTTGTTCCAAATTTACATAATTATCTATCACCGCAGTTTTTTTTTAATTAAAGATTATGATCGGTGAAAGTAAATTATTGTTGATGAGAAAAATAAGAAATTGAAAATGTTATAAAGACAAGAAAATTTAAAAAAACAGAAAAAATGCTATTGATTATTTTGAATTTTTAGGGAATGATATTATCTTTGCCCCCACGAAAACGGAACAACAATAGCCGTTAAAAACCAAAAATGATTCAGTAGCTCAGCTGGTAGAGCACATCCCTTTTAAGGATGGGGTCCTGAGTTCGAACCTCAGCTGAATCACCGAAGGGACAGAATTAATTTTCTGTCCCTTTTTTATTTCAATTTCAAGAAATCACTTACATCAAAAAGTTAATCAATTATTTTGGGTAACTGGAAATAAGTTATTGTTGTACAATATTTTACAATTGATAGAATGCAGGCAGAATTTCAGCATACAGATCCGGAAAATGATATTTTTTCGAGGGGCAGGAGTCGTATAATCGGTAGTAACTAACTAACTAACTAACTAATTAACGATTTATTTATTGATTTTACCAGCTTTGGTCCTTCATAAATAAATCCAGTATAAACCTGAATCAATGAAGCTCCGGCTTTGATTTTTTCTTTAGCATCAGCAACGGACATAATGCCTCCGACACCAATAACGGGGAGTTTTCCTCTTGTTTTCTGATTAATGTACCGGATAATTTCGGTAGATCGCTGTTGAACAGGTTTTCCACTCATACCGCCTTTACCAATTTGAAAGATGATTTTACTGTCAGTCTTTAGGTTATCACGCGAAATGGTTGTATTGGTTGCGACAATCCCATCTGTTCCGGTCTCTTCAACGATTTCAATTACTTCATCAATCTGGGCGAAATTTAAATCCGGACTGATCTTCAATAATACCGGCTTTCTCTGAATCATTTCTTTTCTTACCTCCATGAGGCGCCTCAGGATTTTCAGAAGTGAATCCTTATCCTGCAGTTCTTTCATGTTGGTAATGTTGGGACAACTAACATTTACAACAAAGTAATCAACATACTCATATAGTTTCCGGAAACATATTTCATAGTCATTTACTGCTGTCTCATTTGGTGTTTGCGTGTTTTTACCAATATTACCACCAATAATCAGTCCGGGTTTTCTGTTTTTAAGCCTTTCAACAGCCTGATCTACACCAAGGTTATTAAATCCCATCCGGTTGATAAGACCTTCATCTTCCGGGATACGAAAAGACCGGGGTTTTGGATTTCCGGGTTGTGGCAAAGGAGTTACTGTCCCAATTTCAATAAAAGAAAAACCAAAAGACCGAAAATGATTATAAATAAGAGCATCCTTATCAAAACCAGCAGCAAGCCCAACCGGATTACTAAAAGGCAATCCTAAAAAGTCACGATGGAGCTTTGGATGCTCAACCGCATAGATTTTAATAACCAGTTTTTGTATGCCTGGTATAGAAAAAAAGAATCGAATAAGATTTACAACAAGGTGATGAATTGTCTCCGGAGAGAAAAGAAATAAAAACGGACGGATAATGTTTCTGTACATATGAATATTTTGGACAAAGATACGACAATGAATCAAATTTTCAATTCTCCGGGAGATAATGTATAAATGTACGGTCCTTAAAAAATATTACAATACGCTCAATCTCTTTGTGTTGGGAGTGAATAATCTCAGATAAATGGGTATTTTGTTCGGTACCCTGGTCATCGTTTTCTGATGCTGTTAAGGACTTTTTATTCTCAAATCCTGTATTTTCATCTTTTTGGTTTTCATTTGAATCAAAAAGAGTAGACTGTTTATAAGATTTAAACATTTCACCAGTGCCGGTAAGCAGCCATTCAATATTAAGTTTTTTATAGCGTTTCATCGTCTTTACAATGAAATCATAACTGGGATTATTTCTCCCGGAGAGGATATGAGATATACTGGAAGGCTGAACGCCAATCTCTTCGGCAAACCGGGTTGAAGAAATTTTCTCTTCCTTTAAAAATTTAAGCAATCGATCTTTCATAAAATAAAACTGTAATTACAAATGTAATCAAAATAATAATTACAAAAGTAACTTTATCGGTAAATTAAATCGTTACAAATGTAATTTGATATTGAATGAATGCTATTGGTAGCTTATTGGATTTGAAGAATTCGGCTGAAAGGCATACCCATGCTTTAAGAATTATCTCAAAATACCCTGATTGTACTGGTCAATCAGGTAGAAAACAAGCAATAGGTAACCTCATATGATAATTATCCCTGGAATTCTACTATTACAACGGTAAATTTTAATGATTTGATGTCTGTTTATATGTGTCTGATATTACGGGATAATTGATTTAAAATTGATTTCTGTACTAATAGGAAGGGTATAGGGTTAATCTTTCAACTAAATCATTAGTTATACCAGCATATTTTTGGAAAAATATAGGTAAAAACCTTATTATATCAGATTTTCCTGCTTTTAATACAATTACAACCCTTTAAACCAATTTAAATACACAACAATAACAACTCTTTTTAAAATCAACTGATAAAGTGGATGTTAATCACCAATACATTTGGTATATGCTCTATTTATACTTTAAATATAATTAATAAATACCTGATGAACAACAATATAAACATCTCAATATAGAAAATATCTCCACAAATTTTACATTAATGGCAAATTTGTTGAAGTAATAATTAATATAAAACTATTAAGTAACTGGAAATAAGTATTATAAATTTAAAATATTGATATAAAATAATTATTACATATGTAATATCTTATTGCTTCTTTTAACGGATTATAGATTGCCAGAAATGTTACTTATGTATATTACAAATGTAACATTTTTTAAAAATTGACACTTATTGTATGGAAACCAAATGATAGTTTTGTAATTGTACTTATAAATAAGTCTAAACTCATCCAGAATTTAATATTTATGGCTAAATGCCCATTGGTACATAAATATTCAATTCTCGCTTAAATGAGTTTTAAATTTCACCCTTCAAATGAGATCATAAGCGGATATCGAATCGCATAATATAACATGTTTTGATTTATTTTTTTCAGGAATCACAATCTTGGCTATCTTTAAAGGCATAATTTATTTAAGGTATTTCTAAAATCAATTAATGAATGAAGCTTCCTGCATTGCACTGGCAAATTCTTATTGCCTTTATACTGGCAATAATCACTGGTTTGTTTTTCCCGGCCGCTGTTCCGTACGTTGAATGGATGGGTACTGTATTTATCCGGTTACTTAAAATGGTTATTATTCCGTTGATACTTAGTTCAATTATTTCCGGACTGACGAGTATTGGATCCGCTGAAAACCTGGGAAGACTGGGACTTAAGACCATTGCATATTATATGCTTACCAGTCTGCTGGCAATAACCACGGGTCTTATACTGGTAAATATTTTGCAACCAGGCGTAAATGCTGACCTGGGTTTATCTCATGATGTAGAAAAGTTAGGCATTGCCGGGCAATCTTTCGGAGATATCCTGATTAAAATTATCCCGGATAATATATTTGCATCTCTCATGCAGGCAGATATGCTTGGTATCATTTTCTTTGCATTATTATTTGGGTTTTTCATCACCAGAATCGGTGACAGCCATGGGAAATTACTTGCTGATTTTTTCAATGCGGTATTTGATGTAATGATGAAAATTACCTTATTTATTATCAAATTCACCCCGCTGGGAGTATTTGGAATTGTTGCAGGTGTAGTAGTTTCAAATAATAATCTGTTGGAAGTTGCGTCAAGATTAAGTATTTACATGGTCACCGTACTGGTGGGCTTGTTTATTCATGCAACTATCACTCTTCCGATGCTTGTCAGATTTTTTGCAAAGGTAAACCCATTCAGGCATTTCAGTGCTGTATCAACGGCTTTGCTGACTGCTTTTTCTACCTCTTCATCTGGCGCAACACTGCCACTTACCATGACTTCAGTTGAAAATAATGATGGCGTATCCAATAAAATAAGCAGTTTTACTCTACCACTCGGTGCCACAATTAATATGGATGGTACTGCTTTATATGAAATTGTAGCAGCCATTTTCATTGCTCAGGCCTATGGACTTGAACTAACAATAACCAAACAGATAATTGTGGTATTTACTGCATTACTTGCTTCAATTGGTGCTGCCGGAATTCCTATGGCTGGTCTGGTTATGATTTCAGTGATACTCTCAGCCATTGGCCTTCCCCTTGAAGGAGTCGGACTCATACTGGCTGTTGACCGGATATTGGATATGTTCCGTACCTCTGTGAACGTCTGGAGCGATACCTGTGGTGCTGTGATAATTGCTAAGTCTGAAGGAGAAGATTTGAAAGTCAAAATTTGAAATTAATCATTTCAGATCTTTAATTCATCAAAAAATCTTTTATACTTCAGGTATAAAATGTTGTTTATTGTATTTTAATCATATTTAAATCAATAAAAGGAGGATTTTCATATGTTAAAACGCAACAATTTTATCTTATTTTTCATTTTTTTAATTGCAGCAGGAATGAGCTCCTGCTCAAAAGACGATTCAGGCAACACTCCGGCTCCCAAGACAACACTAAGTATTAGCGGAGGTTCTGATGTGATTATAGTTCCGGATGCACTTGCAAATTCTGATAATACAATGGCAAAATTAGTTGCATCATACATGACTACTGCAACTAATATGAATTCGTTTATCAGCTATTTTACTCCGCCTGAGGATGCAGCCAGAACCAATACAAAATCGTCTTCTACCACCTATACATGGACATCTCCCTTTCTTGGCGGGCAGCCCATGACTTTTTACTGGACCTATTATGATTCAGTTGACAGAAATAAATGGACTATTGATATTTCATTTCAGGATAAGACATATCGATATGCCGAAGCCTCTGAACTCAAGGATCATTCACAGGGAAGTATCAGGTTTAACTATAACTGGACTGAAGAGATGGATGGTAACGCTTCAGATGATCTTTTCTGGCTGTATTCCTGGACCAAAAATGAATCTGGACCAAATACACTGGAGTATGCAATACAGGCAGGTTCAGGAGATAACTCAGTAACTGACTTTGCCGAGTACCAGGTAATTTCCCAAAATCCTGATCTTTCTGGTGAATTGACTTTTTATGAAGACGGAGTAAAGTACCAGTATTTTAGCTGGTCAGCAGATGGCAGTGGTTCCTGGAAGACTTTTGATAACGAAAAAATAGTTGACAGCGGAACCTGGTAATTGTTAATATCGTGTTGAACAGATAATTGAATAACCTGACCAGATCAATAAATGGTCAGGTTTTTTCAATTGAATATACTTTGTTATTTCCAATACTTGTTCAGACTTTCATCATCACCCGACACAGGATCTAAGTCGGATAAGGGAACATTTTTATACAAACAAATGGTTCAGTTGTTCAATATCAAATTCTTACTGTTCAATTGACTTGGCCTCGAAATATTCAAGTCCGTCTTCGTTAAATTTGTAACTGATTTCAACCGGATTACAACATATTTCACAATCTTCAATGTAGGTCTGGCTTTTTGTACTTGGATCCAGTAGCATTGAGATTGTAGCGTTACAATAGGGACAGAAAAATGTGTAATCAAATAAATCGTAATTCATATTACTTCGGAGTTTTAGAGTCTTTATAAAAAAATCCCGAAATTAATCGGGATTTTTCTTAAAATTCACTTTCTCTTTTAGTCTGTTTGGCCTTTTTAGCCGCTCTTTTTTCTTTGAGGGATTTAGCAGGAGCCTTTTTCCCTTGGGATTTTACAGGATTTTTTTCATGTGACATACACTTGAAAATTAGTTGATTATTAATGCAATTTACAAATTATTTCAAATCGATAATAATTTAGTTACAAAATTTTTTTAAAATTATTTGTTTGCTTTAAAACCTATTAAGGTTATGTTTACTAATATATTACACTAATAGTATTTTTTCCGGTCAAAATAAATATTATTCCGTTTGGTCTGTTTTAATTTACCAGTATCATTTATTTTTCAGAGAAATGGCTTACTGATGTGAAAAATATTAATTGTGCAGATCGGACATATCTCTGTGGGCATTCAGTTGGTCACCTATTTCTTTCATGTAGCTGTCGCTTAGTTTATAGAAGTAAATAAAAACAGCAGACAATAAGGCACCAGCAGCAGGGAAGAAACTAAGCATCATTCTGATACCGTTTTGTGCTTCGGCAGTTTGAACAATATTTGCCTTGAACCCATACAATGCCAGTAACCAACCTGTAACAGCACCACCAAGCGTCCAACCCATTTTCTGGGACATTGACGATGAAGAGAAAATTAGTCCGGTTGCTCTTCTTCCTGTTTTGAGTTCAGAATAATCAGATATGTCAGCATACATTGACCAGAGAAGCGGAAAAATAATACCTGCACAGACCGAAATGAGAAATTGCATAACAAAAATGAGAGTAATAGCCTGCTTACCAATAAAATAAAATAATATACTTAAGCTGGTGGCAATAATCATCGCATATAAAAAGGTGTTTCTTTTGCCAAATCTGTCAGATACGGGTTTGGCCAGTATAACTCCCACAATATTGGCGGCTTGTCCAAAAACCAGATAGAGTGTACTATAAGTAATGGTAAGCTTAAATGCAGCAATGGTAAATGCCTGTTGATTCTGAATGAAATATTTGAAATAATAGATTGCACTTCCATCACGTATTGAATTGAATATCAGAGAAGAAATGCCAGCTCCCAGCAGAATAAACCATTGCTTATTACCCAGCAGATCTTTCAGGTCATTTTTTATTGAAGTTGTTTTTGATTTTACAGGCTTTATGCGTTCACGTGTCCAGGAAAAAGTGAACATAAAGAAAATTATCGCAATAATTCCGTATACTACCATGGATAATTGCCATCCCAACTGAGGGTTTGGATTCCCGGTTGCCAGCTGACTAAATTTGGAGGCCAGGGGCTCAGCAGTGGCAAGTACCAGAATACTGCCACCAAATGCAAAAATAAAGCGGTACGATGCCAAAGAAGTACGTTCTTTGATATTCGACGTCATAACACCAAGCAAGGAAGAATAAGGTACATTTATAGCGGTATACACCATCATCATAAGCGTGTAGGTAATATATGCATAAATTATTTTTCCTTTTACGCTTAAATCCGGTGTGGTAAAGGTAAGTATACCTACAATGGCAAAGGGTACAGCAATCCAGAGCAAATAAGGTCTGAACTTACCCCATTTGCTGGTGGTACGGTCGGCAATAATACCCATGATCGGGTCATTTGCCGCATCCCAGACCCTTGTCAGTAAAAACATGGTACCAACTGCAGCTGCCGGAATACCAAAAATATCGGTGTAAAAGAAAGTCATATACATTGAAAACATCTTCCAGAACATCGAGGAAGCTGCATCACCAAATCCATAACCGATTTTTTCTCTGATAGGTAATAGTTGATTTTTCATATAGGAAAATTATGTTAATGACTGGATTAGGGTAAATCATTTGAAATGAGCCGTAATGTAACAATAATCCGGACCTGTATAAAGTTCCGGATTAATTGTTCAGCCATTTTATTGGACAATTATCGGAAAGACTTATTTCTTTCAATTAATTCAATAATATCATTAACAGAATTGGCAGGAGAATAGCGGTCTTCTGGTGTATTTATACAGTAGTCAACTAATCTGTCAATATGAGCAGTTGCTACATGCATGCGGGTATCTGATGAGGCATAGTATATATAAACTGTGCCGTCGTCATCATGGATCCATCCATTTGAAAATAAGACATTTGAAACGTCTCCAACTCTTTCATCGCCCAGTGGTCCCATAAAATGACCACCTGGTTTATAAATTATTTTCCATGGTTCTTTCAGGTCAGTCATGAACATATACAAGGTATATCTGAGTCCTGCTGCAGTGTTTCGAACACCATGAGCCAGTTGCAGCCAGCCTTTCTCAGTTCTGATTGGAGCGGGACCCAGTCCGTTCTTTACTTCATATACCGTATGGTAATGCCTGGGGTCAACGATTATATCATGATCAATTTTTGCATTTATGATAGTCGGTGACAATCCGAAACCTATTCCGCCGCCGGATCCGGTTTCAATAAATCCATCCTGCGGCCGGGTGTAAAATGCATACTGGTCGTTCACAAAATGAGGAAAGAGCACTACATTACGCTGTTGTGGGGAAGAAGTAATAAGGTCGGGGAGGCGCTCCCAGTTTTCAAGGTCTTTGGTCCTTGCCAGTCCTGCCGCAGCAATAGCAGAGGAAGTGTCACCAGCCGGAGCATTTTTATCCTTGCGCTCTGTACAGAACACTCCGTAAATATACCCGTCATCATGCCTGGTTAAACGGATATCATAGATATTTCCATCCGGTTCATTCCATTCAGGCATAACCACAGGCTTGTCCCTGAACCTGAAATTATCAATTCCGTTAGGACTTTCTGCCAGGGCAAAAAATGATTTCCTGTTATTTCCTTCAACTCTGACTGCCAGTATATATTTACCATTCCATTTTATTGCCCCTGCATTGAATGTGGCATTAAATCCAATGCGTTCCATGAAATATGGATTTGTTTCCGGGTTAAAATCAAAACGCCAGTGCAAGGGGACATGATCCCTTGTAAGTACAGGGTTTTCATACCTGTGATAAATTCCATTGAAACTAAATAGTTTTTTATTCTTCTTATTAATCAGCTTTTCATGTCTGGATTGTATTTCATCCACTCTTTGTTTAAAAATGTCATCCATATTCAAGATATTTTACATAATTATTTTATATTCAATTATTTATAATATTTATTTAACCTTATAGTATAGATTTACCTGCCGAAATAATTTATGACTCATTATTCTGAATTTAAATAAGTTGTAACAAAGAGAACCATTTAAAAACAAGCTGGATGTTAAATTCCCGGCAAAATACTACCAGACCGGGAAGTGAACAAGTATTTTTTAATCTAATCCGCATGATATTTTTTCATTAATAGTTCGTATTCTTTCCGTTTAAAAGTAAATATAGTACCATGCCACTGACATTCAAATTTATTGATCTGTTCTGTTTTTCAATCGTGATAAAACGCTTTAGTACTGTACATTCATGGAGCAATTTACAAATAAAGTATGCTATATTTTGCAGATCCTGAAAATTCTTCCTAAGTGTTAATATATAATGTTGGTAATTTTTGAATTTTCTGGTATATTAGCGGTAGCATATAAATCGAAAAAGAGGTTAAAAACCCTGTTATGGATTTTACCCATCATTCCTGTATTATTTTATCACTTATTTGATTGATTAATGTTTGACAATATACACAGAGAAATTACCCCGCTAAAGGAAAACGATTGTTTTTTAGTATTTGACAGGATGAAATCCGAGTTCAACTTTCCTATCCATTTTCATCCCGAATTTGAAATTAATTTCATTACGAATGCAACAGGGGCGAAGCGAATTGTAGGAGACCATATTTCTGAAATTTCAGAAAAGGAACTGGTTATGGTAGGACCTAATTTGTACCATGGATGGATCAATTATCGCAATAAACCAGATCAACACATACATGAGATTACTATTCAGTTCCCAAGGGATCTTTTTGGTGAGTCAATGCTTATGAAAAATGTACTCTCTTCCGTTAATGAATTACTCAATAATGCTCAGCGGGGAATTTTATTTTCTGAGAACACAATTCAACAAGTTGAATCAAAAATAAAATCACTCAGTAATAAAAACGGCTTTGATTCTTTTCTTGAGCTGCAGTCTTTACTCTATGACCTGGCCCTTTCCCGGGATCAGAAGCTTCTCACCAATATATCATTCCGACGGAATTCCGATTTTCATAACAGTGAAAAAATTGAGAAAGTGTATAATTTTATCAAAGAAAATTATCAGCGCAGGATAAAACTTGAAGATGCTGCCGAATTACTTAATATGTCTGTTGTTACATTCAGCCGCTTTATCAAACAAAGAACCGGTAATTCTTTCATAAATTTTCTGAATGAAATACGGCTGGGTTATGCCACTCAACAACTTATTGATACTAATAAAGGTATTTCTGAAATTTGTTTTGAGTGTGGATTTAATAATATTTCAAATTTCAATCGTACTTTCAAAAATAAACAGGGCATTACACCCAGTGAATTCAGAGAGAATTTTAAAGGACTGAAAAATGTCTTCTAATACTTATTTTTAATTATAAATATTTATTATACTGTCTTTTAACCCCTTTTAATTAATCTCTGAATATAAAAAATATTAGCGTGTTTTGAAATTGGTTATTTTAAATGGTACCCGGCACTGCCCAGTTCAATTGAACGATATATTTCGTATTTTTCTTCATCAAAAGGATAGTCCCAACAACCCTGCCGGCTGTAAAAATTTCCACCGAATCCTGATTTAAAGCGATATAATCCATACATTGGATGCGATGGATTGGGAGTGGGTGATACCCCGAAAAGATCATATTCCCGGCATCCCAGTGCTTTTGCTTTCTTAATAGCATTCCACTGTAATGAATAAGTACCCATAAAATTCCGGTTTAATGAGGATGATGCTCCGTAAAGATATGTTGCTCTTTTTCCGTTAACCACCATGATCATCCCTGCCAGTGGCGAGCCATTGATGCTTGCCAGCATCAGATGAGGAACAGCCGGTGATGCTGTTTTTTCAGCCCGGGTTTCAAGAATTGTCCTGAAATACTCTATGTTGTCATGATGAATATGATTCCTTTTCGCAGTATGCTGATACAATCTGTACCAGATTTCCAGGTTGCTGTTATCAACATCTTGTACTTCAACGCCTTTCCTGACAGATAGACGAATATTATACCGTGTTTTCGGGTGCATGGAAGCAAGAAGTTTTTCATGATTTTTTTCCAGGTCGATGAACAGGGTATGGGACGGTAGTATATCAGTTGGGGCTTTTCGCAATTTCCCCCCCATGGTATTGAAGTTCAGTCTCATCTCCTGTATGTAGGCCTGAGGTGGTCCCATCCAGTTACCATCTTCAGTATACCTGTTTTCATCATAAAACCAGGGAGACCGCCAACTGAGATCAAAACGGATGAGGAGGCAATTATCAGGGAGATGAGGGCGTATGGTTTCGGCCAGTTCTTCAAGGAAGCGACCCTGATTTTCTTCACCAGGATCAAGTCCAGGACCGTACGGTACATAGGCCATCGTAGCCTGATCACCCAACTGGCGCAGGATAATGAGCAAATCATCTTCCAGCATCCTGGAACCGGTAGTTTTCTTTCTTTCTTTTTCAATTTTAATATCAAAAGCCCTGGGAGCATTGCCCTGACGTGCTTTAACCCTGGCCCACCATGAAGTTTGCTGTAATACCGGGCTGTAAGAGATTTGTTCGGTAGTTTTGGGGCTAACCTGAACATCCATAAATAATTATAATATTTTTTTTCGATTTTACCTGAGTTGCAAAAATAAATAATCCCAGCCGGAATGAAAAAGAAATATCTCCATTTTATTTCTGCCTGTATTTTGAACAAAAATGACCGGGGCAACATTTAATTAAGAAAACTACATATGAAACTTACAGTATCTTATGAAGAAACCGCGAGTATTTTGAATTCTTTTTTATTTTCCGAAGAAGACAGAAATGAAAAAAGCAACATAAAAATACTTCCGGATAAAAAGGGAGTTGCTGTTAAAGTATTAACCTCCAGGTTTATGAATATTCCATTAGGGCAAACATTCCGGCTGGAATTAATTGATTATAGTGAGGGTAGTTGTTGGATAAGGGTACATGCTGATAACCTGTTTATTAAACTTCTGATCAGGATAGTAATCAACGTAATTTATAAACGGTTGAAAAATGCTGAAAACCAGGATGAAAAGCCACTTACCGATTATTTTTTGGTAAAATCAGCCCGAATACGGATTTATTTGGCCAAAATACTGGAAGATTTTGAGATTCCATTCAAAATATCATCCATCACAGCATATGAAGAACTGATGGAGATAAGCGGCACAGTCATACATCCGGGTTAGTATTTTCAGGTCGTTTATCATGACGGATGCTGCTTTCGAAGCTTGCTGTGTTTCTTGCTGAAAGTAAAATATATCACCAGTCCAATACCCAGCCAAATCAGGAATCTGAGCCAGTTTGACAATCCCAGCTCAGTCATAAGAAATAAACAGGAGAGGAGACCCAGCACCGGAATAAGGGATAGTTTTTTTAAAAAACTCATAATGGTAATAAAGAAGGTGATCAACAAAAAGAACAGGAATGGAATTTTTTCTGTGAAGGATTTTCCGTCCTGACTGGCTGAAAAATAATTTTTCCAGTATTCGGGACTGATAAAACTACTCATCATAATAATTATGACTATAATAAGCGGGACAATATATTTTCCGTTTATATATGGCACTTTAAATCGTCCTGATTCAGGTTTATCTTTACGGTTATTTAGTATCAGAATTCCACTGCACACCACAATGAAGGCGAACAGCGTACCAATGCTGGTCAGGTCAGTAACTTCGGTAAGATTTAGAAAAAGAGCCGGGATTGCAACAACCAGACCGGTAACTATGGTAGCAAAGGAAGGTGTTTTGAATTTTGGATGAATTCTCGAAAAAGCTTTTGGCAACAGTCCGTCCCTGCTCATACTCATCCAGATACGGGGCTGACCAAGCTGGAAAATAAGCAGTACACTGGCCATGGCAATAAGTGCGGTAAAAGCCACAATACCACCCAGCCATTCCAGGTGAACCCGTTGAAATACAAAAGCCAGAGGATCTCCGACTCTTAATTCCTGGTAAGGCACCATACCGGTCAATACCAGCGAAATCAAAACGTATAAAACAGTAGATATTAACAAAGCATAAAATATACCCCTGGGAAGGTCCCGTGTAGGGTTTTTACACTCTTCTGCGGTAGTGGATATTGCATCAAACCCTATGAATGCAAAAAAGACGGCCGAAACACCTTTTAAAACACCGGCAATTCCTTCCGGGGCAAAAGGACTCCAGTTATCTGGTTTCACATAAAATGAACCCGCTACTATCACACCAAAGATCACGAACAATTTAATGCCTACCATTATATTATTGACTGTTTTGGATTCTTTGATACCGACAAAAACAACAAATGTTATAAGCGCTACAATCAGCAGGGCAGGGAGGTCGGCAATTATTTTGAGCGACCCGACCGAGGGAGCATTTAACCAGGCCTGGTTGGCGTATAAAATATGAGAAGGTAATGATCCTGTTGAACCACCCTGTGCCAGAAGGTCTGATACTGTCCGATGGGCATTAAATGCACTGAAATAATCAATGGTAAGAAATTCTGGAAAATGAATTCCAAAACCTCTGAGAAAACCTGTAAAGTAATCTGACCAGGAAATGGCAACAGCTATATTACCAATTGCATATTCAAGCAGTAAATCCCAGCCTATAATCCAGGCAATAAGTTCGCCAAGTGAATAATAAGCATACGTATAAGCACTACCTGAAACCGGTACCATGGCAGCAAATTCGGCATAACAAAGCGCCGAGAATCCGCATGCAATTGCTGTGAAAATGAATAATACAGAGATTGCAGGACCGCCCGATGCGGCTGCATTTCCAATCGTGGAAAAAATACCTGCACCCACAATTGCAGCAATACCAAATGCAGTCAAATCTCTTACAGTAAGGGTTCGTGTAAGTGTGTAACCGTCTCTGGTTTCAGATAATATGGTGTCAAGGGGTTTGGTACGAAATAAAGGGTTTATTTTCATCAGGCTCTGTTTCAGTGGAATAATATTTATTGATATTATTACAGACCCATAAAAATAAAGTTTTAATTGTTAATTAAGCATCTGAAATGCCCATTTTTGTTATCGGTCGAGATTAGCTGCCTGAAAGCCAGGAGTTTCGTTCTTGCATTTTTCCCGGTTCAATCGCTCGTCATGCGCAAGCATGTGTTTCATATTCCTGTGAAACTCATTTATGGCTCTCTTGTGGAAAAATGGATACAGAAATTTATCTCTGAAAGGAGAATCACTCCTGAAAACGGTTGTATGAATAATTCGTGTGTCGCCATCAGAACCAGCAACAAAATGAATTGTTTGTTGTCCCTGTGATTTACCATCTTCCAGATACCGGAAGACAATTTTTTTGTTTATAGTATCAACATTAACGATTTCCAGTCCTACAGCCAGGTTATAAACACCCCGTAAAAGTTTGAGATTTATATAGAAAACCTGTCCGGATTCAATTCCGGCAAAATCACTATCAGTTCTGTAGAGTACATTGTGGGTAATTCTTGAAAACAAAACTCCAAAAGAAATACGGTTGCCATTCCATGAACGCGCAGGACTTGTTGAAATATATTTTTGCCAGACAACGGAAGGATCTTCTTTTAAGCGGTAAGTATATGTGAGGTGAGAATAATCTGCCTGTGGTGAATCATTAATTGTACACGCCTTAACATCATTGAAATTTTTTATGTGATGATTAATCTGATCAACAATGAAATTCCGTATTTTTTTCTGGGGTATACGGGTAAGATCAATATCTTTAAGACTGTTCTGAGCATTTACGTTAACCGGTATATAAAACATACATACCATAAGAAACCATTTCATAACTGGAAATTTAATACTCAAGAGCTTTTAAAGCGGATAAGCATGTATTTATTATGATGTAAAATAAAAATATTTTATACAAATACATAATTAAATAAGCAAAATTATTTCATATTCTTCAGCTTTCTTTCAATATTCTTTAAAAAACAAAAAGGTATAATAAACTCTGTTTTCTTTATGATTAGAAGGTGTGTAAACATTTAGTCCAGATATAATATAAATAAGGTAAAGTTTGAATAGAATTTCAGGTTTTTAGCCGGAATATTTTGCAATAATGATTTAAAATTTACTATTTTCTGTGAAAATATATGAATATCGATTTATTTACACATTAAAAATTTCTTTTTTAGCTATCAGTATATTTATATTAAATGAAACTTTATATAATACGTTTTATTCACTGATATATAATCATTTATTATTATTTAAGATTTTATAAATTTGAATTAAAACTCTGTTTAAGGATGCTAAAATTGGAAAATTTATACCCTAAAAATTTGCAATAAAAATATAACTGTTGTTACTTCGTAAAAATTTAGAAATGAAAATAATAAGAAATCATGAGTAAAAAAGTAGAAGCAAATAGCAAAGTTAAGGTTCATTATAAGGGAATGCTCACCAACGGAGATGTTTTTGACTCTTCTGAAGGCAGAGAGCCCCTGGAGTTTACAACAGGAGCAGGGCAGGTGATACCAGGTTTCGATCAGGGTGTTATCGGCATGGAAGTAAATGAAGAAAAAACGCTGAATATTCCCGCTAATGAAGCATATGGGGACGTACGGGACGATCTTATACAGCAGGTTCCTAAAAGTCAACTTCCCGAAGACATTAAACCTGAGGTAGGTCTCCAGCTAATGTCAAGGATGCCTGATGGAAGAGAAATTCCTCTGGTTGTATCTGAAGTTAAGGATGATTCTATAACTGTTGATGCAAATCATCCGCTTGCAGGTAAAGACCTTACATTTGAAATTAAGCTGGTCGAAATCGACTGATAATTTAATTTTTTAATTTATAAACTGAGCCCGGTGAAAATAATTCACCGGGTTTTTTGTTATAAATATATTAACACCTTATTATCTTTTGTATATTTGTACCTGTTTTTTGAAACATTATTTTTTGATTAATTTGGAATAAATTAACAAGATCACAATTAAAAGTATGGATCTAAATATAGAATTGCTTCCTTTCGGGAAACGAACAGAGCCACCATTGCCTGATACCGGAATTTATAGCTATCTGGGAGAAGATGGCATACGAAAACTCGTTTCTGATCATTACGACCTGTTGGTAAAAAGTAGTATCGGACATCTGTTTCCGTCAGATGATGACGAACTTGAACAAGCTAAAAAAAATTCGGCTGATTTTTTTATACAACGACTGGGTGGTCCGGATTATTTCAACCAAAACAGAGGTAAACCTATGCTTGCCGGCAGACATGCCCGATTTCCGATTTCTCCACGGGCCAGAATTGTTTGGCTTGAATGTTACCGGGTAGTTTTACAAAAACTCGAAATACCGGAAAATTTAATTCTGTCGTACTGGAACTGGCTGCATTATTTTTCTAATTGGATGGTAAATACGCCAT
This sequence comes from uncultured Bacteroidales bacterium, assembly GCA_963783315.1. GTDB lineage: Bacteria > Bacteroidota > Bacteroidia > Bacteroidales > DASQZP01 > DASQZP01. The sequence continues at coordinate 346,833 of CAWAMZ010000026.1, read as the reverse complement.
CTGATAAACAAATCACCCTTAACAAACAATTCTGATAAATGATGCAGCTGGCTTTTAAGTTCCTGAGAAATCTATATTCAGAGATATTTCGGGGTATGGTTCAAAATACAGCCTGGAAATTAGATTTACGAATAGACTTAGAAATCTTTACATCAGTTAAAGGTCATTAAAAATAGTAACTTAAAAATGTCCTATAATTAATATTATGTTAAATAGTAAGATTTAAATACTACTCCCCGTTGTATAAAGTTTGATTCAACAAAAAAGGGAAACCAATTTGGTTTCCCTTTTTCCTTTCCTTAAAATATAAATTGATTATAACAACAATTATTTCTGTTCACTACTTTCTCCTGCAGCTTTAGCTGCATCAATTTGTTCTTGTATTGTATCGAGTTTGTCTTTCATCTGAAGTCTGTAATAAATCATTTTCAGAGTTTCCATGGTGGATACATCTTTCGGATTTAATTGATGAGCTTTTTCCATATACGGAATAGACTTTTTCAGTACTTCATCAGCCTCGGCTTTAGCCTTTGCATACTTGGCATTATCCATTATTTCATTGGCCTTTTCATAAAGCTTCACACTTTTGTTAAAGTACAGAACGCCTAAATTATAATAGGCATTGAAGAAAGTTGAATCCACTTCAATTGCTTTCTTGTATGATTCCATTGCCTTTTCAGGATTTTCCATCTTCTCATGAAGTGTTCCTTCAGCAAAATAGAATGATGCATTGGTTGGATCATTTTTTTTGGCCAGTTGCAAATAGTCCATTGCCTGCTTTGACTGTCCCGATGCCAGATAGTAATTCACAAGTTCAACAAGAATATTGGAATTATCCGGATACTTTTCAAATCCTTCTTTCAGAATATTGAGCGCATTAGCAGAATCTTTTTGAGCCAGATAGGCATTCTTCATGTACACGTATGTTGTGGGTCCGCCATAGCCTAAATCTTTAGCCTTTTTGTAATATTTAATTGCCTCATCATACATTCCTGCATTATTAGCGGCCAGTGCAGTGTTATAAATGATTGAAGTATCTACTGCCCCATTGAAAACAGGCATTTTTCCTACTTCCAAAGAGTTTTCAAATGCACTGAAAGCTTCTTTATATTTCTGTGCATTAAACATATTTATTCCTTTGTTGATAAAATCAATCTGCAGAGTTGCCATCTGAAGATCCACATCTTTATTAATCCGGTCTTTTTCATCAAGTTTTATGGCTTTCTGATAATCACTCCATGCTTGTTGTAGCGGATTTTCCACAAGATCTTTGATCTTGTCATCCTTAGATTCACCGATTTGCTGAAGAATGCGACCTCTTACATAATAAGTTTTGGGCCAGTCAACTGCTTTCGGGTGAGTTTTTGCCTGTTCAATAATTGTCCAGGCTTTTTCCGTATTTCCAGCCATTAGCTGGCTCAATGCACTGTTCACCTTACCTTTCTGTGCATTAACCGCAGTTATTGCCAATAATGAAATCAGCACAATGCTCGTAAGACGTTTCATCGTAATCATAGTTTATTATTCCAATTTTTAAATAAGTTTAAAAAAACAAAATTATAATTTTATAAATACTGATCAAATATTTTGCCAAAATACTATTGAAAGAAAATTAACTGTTATTCAGTAGTTTCAGTGTTGTCTGTATTTGCATCAACTTCCGGTTCTTCTGCTTCGACACTTTTTGCTACTTCACTCACAGCGGCAATGGAATCGTTGTTGCGCAGGTTAATCAGTTTTACCCCTTGTGTGGCACGGCCGGTAAAACGCAGTAATGATACTGCCAGTCTTATGGTTAATCCTGATTTTGTGATGATCATCAGGTCTTCATTATCGGTAACACCTTTCATGGCAATCAAACTACCTGTCTTCTCGGTAATGTTCATAGTTTTTACCCCCTTTGCACCTCTGTTGGTAATGCGGTAAATTTCGCTGCCATCTTCAGGGTCATTCAGATAAGTACGTTTACCAAAGCCTTTCTCTGATACTACCAGAATGCTCGTTGTTGCAGGATCTTCAACACAAACCATTCCAATGACCTCATCATTCTTATTGGCCAGTGATATGCCCCTCACTCCTGAACCAGTGCGGCCAATTGCCCTGACTTTGCTTTCCGGGAAACGAATTGCCTTTCCACTTTTAACGGCCAGCAGTATCTCATTATGTCCGTTGGTTAATTTGGCTTCTATTAACTCATCTTCTTCCCTGATGTTGATGGCATTAATACCATTTGTGCGGGGTCTTGAATAGGCTTCCAGCAGTGTTTTTTTGATTACACCTTTTTTCGTACCAAGTATTATATAATGACTCCGATTGAATTCTTCGTCATTCAGATTTTTGACATTAATGAATGCACGGATGTTGTCATCCGGAGCAATATTGATAATGTTCTGGATGGCCCTCCCTTTTGAAGTTCTGCTACCTTCAGGTATTTCATATACTTTGAGCCAAAAGCACTTACCTTTTTCAGTAAAAAACAACATTGTATTATGCATGGTAGCACTGAACATATATTCAAGGAAGTCTTCATCACGGGCGGTACTGCCTTTATAACCAACCCCTCCCCTGTTCTGTGTCCTGAATTCTGTCAGCTGTGTACGTTTAATATAACCCAGGTGTGAAATGGTAATGACAACATCTTCATCTGCATAAAAGTCTTCAGGATTAAATTCTTCTGCATTGGGAACTACCTCTGTGCGCCTTTCGTCGCCGTATTTTTCTTTTACTTCAAGTAATTCATCTTTGATAATTTGCATTCGCAAAGGTTCGCTAGCAAGAACTTCACGGTAATATTCGATTTGTTTTACCAATTCTGCATGTTCCTGTTTGATCTTATCTCTTTCCAGACCGGTAAGGCGTTGCAGCCTCATATCGAGAATAGCCCTTGCCTGTACTTCACTAAGCTGGAAATTATTCATCAGTCCTTCACGGGCATCATCCGGATTGGCTGAACTACGGATCAGTTTAATTACTTCATCCAGGTTATCCAGTGCAATCAGCAATCCGTCAAGAATATGAAGCCTTTTCTCTGCCTGCTCTAGCTCGTATTGGGTACGTCTGACTACAACTTCATGGCGATGTTTTACAAAGTAATATAACAGTTGCTTAAGAGTCAGGGTTTTTGGCCGGCCATTTACCAGTGCAATACTGTTTACATTGAATGTGTTCTGTAACTGAGTGTATTTAAGTAGTTTATTCAGAACGACATTAGCGATCGCATCTTTCTTTAGAATGATGATGATCCGCATTCCGTTACGATCGGATTCATCATTGATATACGAAATTCCTTCAATTTTCTTTTCATTGATCAGATCAGCTGTTTTCTTAATTAATTCAGCTTTATTGACCATATATGGAATTTCATTCACCACAATGATCTCTCTTCCGGTCGGAGAAGTTTCAATTTCAGTCCTGGCCCTTACAACAACCCTTCCTCTTCCGGTAGCATAAGCTTCTTTTACACCTTCGTAGCCATAAATAATTCCACCTGTAGGAAAATCAGGTGCCTTTATGTGGGTAAGTAATTCTTCCAGTTCGATATCAGGGTTATCAATGTATGCAACCAATCCGTCTACCACTTCAGAAAGATTGTGTGGAGCCATGCTTGTGGCCATTCCGACAGCAATTCCGGATGCACCGTTAATAAGCAGAGTAGGAATCCTGGAAGGCAATACAGAAGGTTCTTTCAGTGAATCATCGAAGTTGAATTGAAAATCAACGGTATTTTTATCCAAATCCATCAGCGTTTCTTCTGAAATTCTCATCAGTCGTGCTTCGGTGTAACGCATTGCCGCCGGACTGTCACCGTCAACAGATCCAAAATTACCCTGTCCGTCAACCAGTGGATATCTTAAAGACCAGGGCTGAGCCATTCTGACCATGGCATCATAAACAGAAGAGTCTCCATGTGGATGATATTTACCCAATACCTCTCCTACAATTCTTGCAGATTTTTTATACGAACGATTGGAAAGTAGGCCTAAATCTGACATTCCATAAAGCACCCTCCTGTGAACAGGTTTCAGACCATCTCTAACATCAGGCAGGGCACGTGATACAATTACCGACATCGAATAATCGATGTAGGCCGATTTCATCTCCTCCTCAATATTGATTTTGAGTATTCTCTCTCCGTCACTCATTTTTTTTGTATTATTAAAATATGTTATCTACTGTAATTCAAGTATATAAGTTCATTATACATAGTGTACGAAATTAGTCATTAATTATGTAAAATGCAGGTTAAAATTCTTTTAATTATTAACATACCAATGTTTAAAAATATTTAATTTAAATATTAGTATATTTGCAGTATTGAAGTTAATTTGCAATAAAACAGAATGAGCTTTAATTTGTTAGAATTAGTAAACAGAATAGAAACGAAAAAAAAGACAGAATTTATTATATGGATGCAAAATTTTCACAAAGAATAAAGGATGTACTGACTTACAGCAAGGAAGAAGCAGTAAGACTGGGTAATAATCATATCAGTCCTGAACATCTGTTTCTTGGAATTCTTCGTGAAGGAGAAGGAGTTGCTGTCGATGTACTCGCATTGCTCGGAGCAGATCTTTTTGAGCTTAAGAAATTGGTAGAACGCAGTATAAAACCAGATATTTCGGCTAAACAAACGGATGTGGATAATATTCCGTTGCTAAAGTCATCTGAAAAGGTATTAAAACTGGTTTATCTTGAGGCACGTGACCTTAAAAATACAACTATTGATACCGGTCATTTGTTACTGGCAATTATGCGTGATGAAACTGGTCCTGTGAACAACCTGCTGGGATCCCATGGCATTGATTACGACGCGGTAAAAACCGAGCTGGAAAACACTCAGCCTGAAGCTCAGGCAGATTTTGGTGATGAGGAAGAAGAGCAGAAAGCTTCACAATTTGGAGGTGGCCGTGGCAATTTACCCCAAACTCAAAAAAGTGGTTCAGATACCCCTGTACTGGATAATTTTGGTGTAGATCTTACCAAAGCTGCCGAAGAAAACAGACTTGATCCCATTGTCGGACGGGAACGCGAAATCGAACGGCTTGCTCAGATACTGAGCAGGCGCAAGAAAAACAATCCAATCCTGATCGGTGATCCGGGTGTTGGTAAATCAGCTATTGCTGAAGGCCTTGCATTGCGTATCATTCAGCGCAAGGTTTCCCGTGTGCTATTTGGCAAACGGGTAGTTACACTTGATCTGGCTTCGATTGTTGCCGGTACCAAATATCGCGGACAGTTTGAAGAAAGGATGAAAGCCATCCTGAATGAGTTGGCCAAAACAAATAATATCATCCTCTTTATAGACGAAATTCATACCATAGTTGGTGCCGGTGGTGCAACCGGGTCTCTTGATGCAGCAAATATGCTTAAACCTGCTCTGGCACGTGGCGAAATACAATGTATCGGAGCTACTACACTGGATGAGTACCGGCAGCATATTGAAAAAGACGGTGCTCTTGAAAGAAGGTTTCAGAAAGTTATGGTTGAACCTACTTCGATGGAAGAAACAACCGAGATTCTTAACAATATTAAGGAGAGGTACGAGGAACACCATAACGTTTATTACACACCAGAGGCGATTGATGCCTGTGTTAAACTTACTGCCCGTTATATCTCTGACCGTCATTTGCCTGATAAGGCAATTGATGCACTTGATGAATCAGGTTCAAGAGTGCACATTTCGAATATTGTAGTGCCGCAGAATATTCTGCTGCTTGAGAAACAGATCGAAGAAACCAAAAAAGAGAAGATACAGGCTGTAAAAAATCAGAATTTTGAAAAAGCAGCAGGATTCAGGGATCGTGAAAAAGATTTACTGGAAAAGCTCGAGGAAGAAAAACTTCACTGGGAACAGGAATTAAATAAAAACCGCGAAACTGTTGATGCCGAGAAAGTAGCTGAAGTAGTAGCCATGATGACAGGTGTCCCGGTACAGCGAATTGCCCAGGCTGAAGGCACCCGGCTGCTTAAAATGAGTGAAGAACTCAAGGGCAGTGTTATCGGACAGGATGAAGCCATAAATAAGATTGTCAGGTCCATTCAACGAAACCGTGCCGGACTAAAGGATCCGAACAAACCCATCGGAAGTTTTATCTTCCTGGGACCTACAGGTGTTGGGAAAACCCAGCTGGCCAAGGTTCTGGCTAAATATCTCTTTGACAGTATAGATAATCTGATCCGGATTGACATGAGTGAGTATATGGAGAAATTCTCTGTTTCACGGCTTGTCGGAGCACCTCCGGGATACATCGGATACGAAGAAGGCGGACAGCTTACTGAGAAAGTAAGGCGTAAACCCTATTCTGTAATCCTCCTGGATGAAATTGAAAAAGCCCATCCGGATGTTTTCCATCTTTTATTACAGGTGCTGGATGACGGACAACTCACCGATAGTTTAGGCAGAAAGGTTGATTTCAAGAATACCATCATCATCATGACTTCCAATATCGGAACCCGTCAGTTAAAAGATTTCGGTCAGGGAATTGGATTTGCCACGAAGGCGCGCCAAATAAGCGGCAACGAATATGCAAAAGGAGTTATTCAGTCTGCACTTAAGAAGTCATTCGCTCCTGAATTTCTAAACCGGATTGATGATGTGGTGATGTTCAACTCTCTAAGTCGTGAAGATATCCATCAGATTATTGATATTGAGTTGCGCGGATTGTATGACAGGGTTGATTCTCTCGGATACCATATTACCATTAGTGATGCAGCCAAGGATTTCATTGCAGAAAAAGGATATGATGTGCAATTTGGTGCCAGACCTTTGAAAAGAGCTATTCAAAAATATCTTGAAGATTCTATGGCAGAGGTGATCATAAAGAGTAACCTGAAAGAAGGTGATAAGCTGATTGTTGATCTCGACAAAGAGAAGGAAGAGATTAGAATCACAGCCAATAACAGTGGCAATGAAGAAAAACCTAAAGCAGCAGAAGCGAAAGATAAAGACGAATAACAGATTCAATCATATAAAAAAAACCGGGTCATAAGTTTTAAGACCCGGTTTTTTTATAATTTCATTTCAATATCAGGTCATTATCCGGATACTTTTTTGCCATAAAGATCATATTCTTCAGCAGCGGTAATTTGTATTTGATAAAACTTTCCAGGTTCAATGGTTTCTCCCTCAGATTGTATGAGTACTTCATTATCAACCTCAGGAGAGTCAAATTCGGTGCGCCCGACCATAAAATCACCTTCCCTCCTGTCTATTATTACCGGTAATACTTTTCCAATCAGCTTTTTATTATATTCCAGGCTGATTTGCTGCTGAAGTTCCATCAGTTTTTCTGCCCTCTCCTGTTTAATCTCTTCCGGAATTTCATCCTTGTAGTTGTTGGCGGCATATGTGCCTTCTTCCTCAGAATAAGTAAATACCCCCATCCTCTCAAACCGCATTTCCTCAACAAACTGATACAAACGTGCAAATTCCTCCTCTGTTTCACCCGGATGTCCTGTAAGGAAAGTTGTCCGCAGGGCAATCCCCGGGATTTCCTTACGCAGTATTTTTATCAGCTCATATGTTTGCTGACGGGTATTTCCTCGTCGCATCAACCCCAGCACTTTATTGCTGATATGCTGCAGCGGAATGTCCAGATAATTACAAATGTTATCATGACGGTTCATTACATTGATCAGAGACAAGGGAAAATTGTGCGGGTAGGCATAGTGAAGCCTGATCCAATTGAATCCCCTGATAGCTGCCAGTTCATCGATAAGTTCAGGCAAACGTTGTTTATGGTATAGATCCAATCCGTAATAACTGATGTCCTGTGCGATAACCAGTAATTCTTTTACACCATTTTCAGCCAGTTTTTCTGCTTCTTTCAGAATATCTTCAAATGGCCTTGACTGGTGTTTTCCTCTGATAAGCGGGATAGAACAATACGCGCAATTACGGTCGCATCCTTCAGAAATCTTCAGATAAGCATAATGAGACGGAGTTGTAATCATCCTTTCACCAAGCAATTCTTTGCGGTATTGTCCTCCTAATTTTTCGACAATTTCCTGCAGGTTGTTTACTCCAAAGAAATCATCTACTTCAGGTATCTCCTTGCGGAGTTCGTGCTGGTAACGCTCAGAAAGACATCCAAAGACAAAAAGATTGGCAACCTCTCCCCGTTGTCTGGCTTGTGCATACTGTAAAATTGTGTTTACCGATTCTTCCCGGGCATCATTAATAAACCCGCAGGTATTAATGATTACGGTATCAGCATGAATGTCGTCACGGTCATGGTAAACCTTGAATCCTGAATATTCGAGCTGCCTGAGCAGGTATTCAGAATCAACAGTATTTTTCGAACAACCGAGTGTTATCAGATTTACCTTCATTATTTAGTGTGTATTGCATTATTCAGATAAGTTGAAAAGGGAAATAAATGAGAGTCAAAAATACCTTTACAGGCGATGAATTTATTCACCAAACAAAGAATTGATAAAAGCAGTTCTGTCAAACACCTGCAGGTCTTCCATTTTTTCACCAATTCCAATGTATTTTACAGGTATTTTAAACTGGTCGGATATTCCGATCACTACTCCGCCTTTGGCAGTCCCGTCGAGTTTGGTAAGTGCCAGTGCATTTACTTCAGTGGCTTTTGTAAACTGTTTGGCCTGTTCAAATGCGTTTTGCCCTGTTGAACCGTCCAAAATAAGCAATATTTCATGAGGTGCATCAGGTACAACCTTTTTCATGACATTTTTTATTTTGGAAAGTTCATTCATCAGGTTGATCTTATTGTGCAGCCGACCGGCAGTGTCCACAATAACCACATCAGCATTGTTTGCTTTGGCTGAGGCGAGTGCATCATAGGCCACAGAGGCCGGATCGGAACCCATTTTCTGTTTTACAATTTCAACGCCCACACGTTGAGACCAGATGATCAGTTGATCGACGGCAGCAGCTCTGAACGTATCGGCTGCCCCAAGGTATACTTTTTTACCGGCTTTCTTAAAATGATAAGCCAGTTTACCAATGGTAGTGGTCTTTCCCACTCCGTTCACGCCAACTACCATAATCACATAGGGTTTCTTTCCGAGATCAGCAGTGAAATCAAAACCTGTTCCTGCATTATTTTCATCAAGCAAAGCAGCAATTTCTTCTCTGAGTATATTATTTAACTCGCTTGTACTCATATATTTATCCCGGGATACACGTTCTTCAATCCGTTCAATGATGCGCAGCGTAGTGTCAACACCCACATCAGAACTGATCAGCACTTCTTCCAGGTTGTCCAGCACATCATCATCAACCCTGGCCTTACCAACCACAGCTCTTGAAAGTTTTTTGAATACACTTTCTTTGGTCTTTTCCAGTCCCTTATCCAGTGTTTCTTTCTTATCCCGCGAAAATAACCCCATATATCTGTAATTTATTAGCTGGTGCTGATGAAAGTTAATCCACAATTACACCATACCTGTTGGTAATCGCTTAACTTATTGTAACAGAATAATCTTCATTCTGTATAATAGTAAAAAAAGCCTTCTTCTTATGTGAAGAAGAAAGCTTTTGTTATTTTTTCATAAACATATAAACCGGGTTAAACCCGCATGCTTAATGTCTTATTCTTGCAAAAAATCTTTAATGTGTTCATTCAGAACAATTTCTTCCTTAAAAACGTATGCTCCGGTTTTTGGGGATTTTTCCATTTTAATAACTCTCGAAAAATCTTTACCGGTTCCCTTCTTAAGTGTTGCAACTACTTTCTTTGCCATTTTTAATAGGTTTTATTTAATTTCTCTGTGAACAGTCATTTTCTTTAATACAGGATTAAATTTTTTCAATTCAAGCCGGTCAGGGGTGTTTTTCCTGTTTTTAGTGGTAATATACCTTGAAGTTCCGGGCATACCACTTTCTTTATGCTCAGTGCATTCCAAAATAACCTGTACCCTGTTTCCTTTACTTTTCTTTGCCATTTTCTAAAAGTATTTTTTTAGTATGATTTAATGTAGCCATCTTCTTTTGCACCTTCCAATGCTGCTTTTAACCCCTTTTTATTGATAATGCGGATTCCTGCTGCAGAAACCTTAAGTGTTACCCAACGTTTTTCTTCATCCAGGTAAAACTTTTTATCAAACAAATTCGGGTAAAATTTCCTCTTTGTTCTTCTCTTTGAGTGAGACACGTTATTGCCTACAATGACCTTTTTTCCAGTTATTTGACAAACTTTTGACATTTTCTTTTATTTTAACAGTTGGGTTTCAAAAAACAATTTGCAAAATACGTGAAATTTATTTAAAATATCAAATAAAATGCCACAATTTTTAATGATTTATGTATTTTCTTCAATGATCAGTTTGCGCAGCATGTTCAAAGCTGCATTTGCAGATCTGATAATGTTCCTTTCCCGGTTATTGCCAAATACAAATTTCTCTGCCCATACCCTGCTCTTTGATGCGACAGCAATCCATACCGTACCAACGGGTTTCTCCGGTGTTCCGCCATCAGGTCCTGCAATTCCTGAAGTTGCCAGTCCATAGTCAGTTTCAAACAGTTCAACTGCACCTTTTGCCATTGCTTCGACAACAGGACGACTGACTGCTCCAGATTTTTCAAGTGTTTCTTGTTTCACCCGCAATATACTAATTTTTCCACCATTGTCATAAGTTACAGCAGATCCTTTAAAATATTTTGAACTTCCGGGTATTCGGGTAATCATGGAGGCAATAGTGCCACCGGTGCAACTTTCTGCAGTTGAAATAGTTTTGTTATTGGTATATAGCAATTTACCTATAATTTCTTCAAGCTTTTCTTCATCGTAACCGTATATATATTCCGGGACAATGGAATTGAGCTTAATAACTTCCTTTTCAATTTTAGCCTGCAACAATTCATTGCTGTCTCCTGATGCAGACAATCGCAATTTAATTATACCTGGTGAAGGCAAATAGGCCAGACTGATTACCGGATCAAGCTCATCTTCCCATTCCTTCAGCTTGTCAGCAAGAGAAGACTCACTAATTCCGGTTAACATGATGTTTTTGTGCAGGATCACCGGGGGATTAAAACGATCCAACAACGAAGGAATTACCTGTTCAGTAAGTATGGCTTCCATTTCAAAAGGCACGCCAGGCAAAAAAATAAAAATAATATCCTTTTTTTCCAGCCAGAGACCTGGTGCAGTACCGAGTTTATTTTCCAGGATCCGGCTTCCTTCCGGAACATCTGCCTGCCTCTCATTTAGTTGATTCATCGCAATTCCTCTCTGGCCGAACAATTCAGAAATATTTTTCAGAACCAGCAAATTACGTACAAGTCTTTTGCCAAAATAGTCACACAGGGTTTGCTTTGTGCGGTCATCGCTGGTCGGACCAAGTCCTCCCGTCACAATTACGATATCACTATCCTCAGATGCAGCTGTCAGGGCTCGTGAAATTGCCAGATGATTATCCCGGACAGAGGTGATCTGGTTGACCTGAAAGCCGGCTGCATTCAGTTTACTGCTGATGAAAGCGGAATTTGTATCAATAATTTGTCCAATGAGAATCTCATCTCCGATGGTAATAACTGCAGTCTGCATATATTTTTCAACCAGGTAAGTGATAAAAAAGAGCGGGAAACGGGGCTCGAACCCGCGACCCTCAGCTTGGGAAGCTGATGCTCTACCTCTGAGCTACTCCCGCATTTTTTCAGTGTTTATTATACTTCCGGAAATACGCACCCGTATAACCGCTGCAAATATACAAATAATTTGAAGTGGTTATAAAAACGACTGCTTTTTTTGTCAATCAAACCTTTTCTTTTTTTGAAGAACTATTTATTCAGAGCCTCTCACGGGATTTGAACCCGCGACCTGCTGTTTACGAAACAGCTGCTCTACCGCTGAGCTAAAGAGGCATTTAAGTTTTAATTTAAAAAAATAGTTGTATATAACTGTATTTCAATAATAAAAAAATAAATTAATAAATTAAAATCTGCTATTTGCTGCAAATTTAGTGAAAATATTCTTACAGAAGAATGACCTTTGAAAATTACCATTCAGGGATGTCTGCAGATATTCCTGCTGTCATGCGACCGGATCATTTGAGGAAGAAACATTAACTTGTTTTAGATCAGCATTTTGAACCACTTCCTTCTCATCATTTTTATCCTTTCCGTTTTTGATCAGTGCAAAGGCCATCATCAGACTTGAGATGATTATGGTATACAATAGTATACCCGATTCAAATTCCGGAATCTGAAATTCAGCGGGAATTGCATAAAATAGAAGGATGGTAATCAATCCCCGGGGTGCAGTGAAAATTTCCGGGAACATTTTTTTACCAAGGAATATACGCAAACTGATAAAACGGATACCGTAAATAATGAAGAGAATAGCTATACTTATTATAAAAACTCTTGCATTCAAAAGAGTCCCCAGTGTAAGAGACATACCAAAAACGACAAAGAAAAAAGTACGGACCACAAAAGAGGATTCAAAGGTCACCAGTTTAAAATTAGTATAAATATCTTTAACAGCTGTTTGGTTTAAATATCGCCTTAATCTGCCCCTGAAAAAAATATGGTGGTTATCGAGTACAAGTCCGAAAACCAATATTACCAGCAAAGAAGATAGATGGAGTAGCTTACCTATTGAATACAGAATAATAAGGGCAGCAATGAGGACAAACAGTTTAATTTCTGACTTAATACTCTGAAAAAGAAAAACAAGCAGATAACTTGCCAGGAGGGATACAACAACAGTTATGAAAAAATTTACTGTAATATGCAGGGTTACATTCCATGCACCGGTAATATTCATGCTTTCAATCAAGAAATAAAAAGCCATGATTCCGAGAATATCTGAAAAAGTACTTTCGTAAATCATGAATTCTCTTTTGGTGGGCTGCAGGTTTACCACACTGGGAATGGTGATGGCACTGCTTACAATTGAAAGTGGGATAGCATATACCAGTGCATTAAAAAATTCTGCGTGCAAATACCAGCTAAGCAGAAAACTTAACAAAACTGAATTTAAAATCAGCGATATCAGGGCAATTCCCAGTGATTTCATAATGAGAGACAGTTTGTCTCTGGTGATCTTCAGGTCCAGGGCTGCTTCCAGTACGATCATGATAAGCCCGATAATACCTAAAACTTCAAGCACAGGATAAATCTGGAGACTTTCATATCCGGCATAATGAAGTCCGTATTTGATCAGAAAGCCAAGCAGTATCAGCATCAATACACTGGGAATATTGGTCTTTCTGGAAATTATATTAAAGAAATAAGAAATTATGAGTACGAATGATGCCAGTATGATGAAACCATAAGAGTTGAAATTTTCCATGCAAGTAGGTGGTATAAATAATTAGAAATAGACGCCAAACCTGATAATCGGATTGGAATAGGGCGTATTAGCCGATTCATTCAGGTTGTATAGTATGGTCAGATTGATGGATGCTCTTTCTCCGGCAGGAATTCTCAATCCTCCTCCAACCAGCACACTGTGAAGCCAGAAACGGTCCTGCCCGGGGTGTTCATTTAATACATCAAATATCCTTGTTTCCAGATTAAGCGCTTCATATTCTCCCTGTACAAATATGCCTCCATTGAAACCTAGTGGTATTACATTATTTAAATCTTTGATAAACAGATAATTGCTGAATAATCTGCCACCATATATGTGTGTTTCGAAATTTGCAAAGTAAGTATTCTCTTTATAATACTCATATTTAATGCCCAAACCTGCTGAAAGGCGCGGAGTAATCCTGTAACCAACCAATGGTGCAATTTCAATTTGAGTAATAGTGCCGATCTGCAACCCGATATTGCCACCAAAGAAAATTCTGTCTTTTAGAGAAAGTTTTTCCTCAGTCTTTTTATTCTGTGCATATATACCTGTATTACAAATAAATAATGTAATGATCATAAGTAATACATAAGATTTTACTGATTGCTTCATATTCTATTTTCTGAATTTCTATATAAGTGTGCTCAGATTATTACAATTATTTGCTGTTATAAAAGCAATTACTTCTATATTATGTGCAAACAGTAAAACAGATACTGATTGTTTTCATATTTATACAAAAATATATGAAATCTTAACAAAACAACCTTAATACCATATATTAAATGAACATACTTATAACAGGCGCCAGCCGTGGTATTGGAAATGCATTGGCACGTAAATTTGCAGGAATTGAAGGAAATCATGTAATTGGTATTGCCAGAAGTGAAGAAAAGCTAAGAATACTGGCTGCTGAACCAACAGCCAAAAACAGTGAGATTACTCCTCTTGTTTGGGATATCAGCGATGTACCGGGAATAAGTAATCTGAAGAATCAGCTAAGTGAGTTGGTGCCAAATATAGATATTGTAGTGAATAATGCCGGTTATCTGATAAACAAGCCTTTTATGCATTTTACCTACCAGGAGGCGGTGGAGATTTTCAATACAAACTTTTTTGCTGCAGCATTTATGATACAACAGCTTAAAGAGCTGGTTGCAGGGTCTGAAGTCCGGCACATTGTTAATATCAGCAGTATGGGAGGTTTCCAGGGAAGCAGTAAGTTTGCCGGTTTAAGTTTTTACAGCGCAGCAAAAGCCGCCATTGCCAATCTTACTGCATGTCTGGCAGAAGAATTTAGTGGAGAGGGCATCTCAGTAAATGCCCTGGCCATTGGTGCAGTTGAAACCGAGATGCTCCATGAAGCATTTCCGGGTTTTCAGCCACCCCTGAAAGCTGCAGAGATGGCTGAATTCATCTATGATTTTGCCTGTACCGGTCATCGTTATTTTAACGGAAAAATATTACCTGTCGCCACAGGGACCCCCTGAATCATATTCGGTATGGGTGTCAACCATGTTTGAATCATCGTATTGTTTGACTTCAATTTGCCCCTTGAGTACCATGAGTCCGTTCATGGCCAGTGCATGCATTTCATCTTCGCCCGGATAGATGATCACCGGGGCAATAAAGGAAACCATTTTCTTGATATATTCTACTACCATGGGATTATGGGCAATACCCCCGGTTAATATAATACCATCAACCTTTCCCTTGAGTACGGTTGCCATTGAACCAATTTCCTTGGCTATCTGATAAGAAAGTGCATCCTGGATCAGTTTTGCCTTTTTATCACCGTCATTCACCATCATTTCTACCTCGTAGGCACTGTTTGTCCCGAAATAGGCAACATAACCTCCTTCACCTGTGATCATACGTTTTATTTCATCCTCGGTATATTTGCCACTGAAACACATTTTCACCAATGCTCCTGCCGGAAGCGTACCGGATCTTTCCGGGGAGAAAGGGCCGTCACCATCCAGTGCCTGATTTACATCTATTACCCGGCCATGACAATGGGCTCCGACAGAGATTCCACCTCCAAGGTGGGCAATGATAAGATTTAAATCTTCGTATTTTTTATCAAGCAGTCTGGAATAAGCCCTTGCCGTTGCTTTTTGATTAAGAGCATGAAAGATGGAGTATCTTTTGAAGTCAGGATGGCCGGCTATTCTTGCCACCTGTACAAATTCATCAACTACAACCGGGTCGGCAATGTATGCCCGGGCATTGGGAAGAGAATGTGCAATATTATCAGCAATCAAACCTCCCAGGTTGCTGGCATGCTCGCCCAGAACGCCTTCCTTCAGGTCGTTTTTCATGGCTTCATTAATCTCATAAACTCCTGATTTGATTGGTTTTATCAGTCCTCCCCTGCCTACAACGGCTTCAATTTGGTCTACCTCAATATCAGCATGTTTCAGCTCATTCAAAATTATGTTTTTACGGAATTCAAACTGATCAGAAACCCGATTGAATTTCTGAAGTTCTCCCATTGAATGTTTGATATTTTTAAGAAATACCACCCGATTGTTAACATAAACAGCAATTTTTGTCGATGTGGACCCAGGATTGATTGCCAGTATTTTATGATCAGTCATATTATTTATAATTTTAAAATTTTAAGGTTAGTTTGAATACAACGCAGCTGCCAGTGCAATTGAATAAAGCTTGGTTTGCGGACTGTCAGACCGTGAGGTCAGCACCACCGGCACTTTTGCCCCGGTAATGATGGCCGCAGAGGAAGCACCACAGAGAAAAACAAGCGATTTGTATAATACATTACCACTGTTCAGGTCGTGAACCAGAAGCAGATCGGCATTCCCTCCCACTTCACTCTTGATTCCTTTATGCCGGGCAGCTTCTTTGGAAACAGCTATGTCCAGTGCATATGGACCATCTACCAGACAGTTTTTGATCTGGCCTCGTTTATTCATCACAGAAAGCAGGGCCGCATGTACAGTGGACTCAATTTTAGGGTTAACAGTTTCAACCGGAGCCAGCACTGCTACCCGTGGTTCTGCATTACCAAGCTGGTTGAGCACTGTAACGGCATTTTGGAGTATATTTATTTTATCATTAAGATCGGGTGCCACATTCATTGCGGCATCAGTTAATGCCAGTAATTTGTGGTAATGTGGTAGCTCAAAAAGAGCAAAATGACTCAGTGTTTGGGATGCACGTAATCCGTTTTCTTTATTCAACACAGCTTTAAGTAAAACGGAAGAGGAAACAAGCCCCTTCATGAGAATACCGGCCTTTTCTTCACTGATAAGGGAAACTGCTTTTGCAGATGCTTTTTGAGGATCAGGTTCATCAATAATCTGTTCCGGATTTAAAGTAAGGCCAATTTCATCTGAAATTGCTTTTATATTTTCTGCATCTCCGACCAGTAATGGAGAAATTATCTTTTCTGCTGTTGCTTCCTTAACTGCCAGGAGCACATCCCTGTCGGCAGCAGCAGCTACAACCAGTTTTCGGGTCGACTGCTTTTTTGCCGTTTCAATCAGTTGATCTAATCTGGTATAATTCATGTGATTTTATTGAAATTTTTAGGGTTTAAAATCGGGCATGAAGTTATACTTTTGCGCAAAAAAAACACGGGACAATGCCCGTGTTTGAAAACATTATAAAGATTTTACTACTGATTTACAATTTCTTGTGTATCCTGTGCTATTACCAGTTCTTCATTGGTAGGTACCACAAGTACCTTTACCCTGCTGGAAGCATCTGATATAACTGCTTCTTTGCCTCTTAGTCCTTTATTGACTGATTCATCAATTTTCACCCCGAGAAATTCGAGTTTACGGCAAACCTCACTTCTTGTAAGATCACCATTTTCCCCCACTCCACCAGTGAAGACAATGGCATCAAGCCCGCCCATGGCAGCCGCATAAGCACCCACATATTTTCTGATTCGGTAATGGTACATATCCAGGGCCAGGTTTGCCCGTTCATTTCCGTCGGCTGCTGCATCTTCAATTTCCCTCATGTCAGATGAAATACCTGTAATTCCCAGCATTCCAGAGTGTTTGTTGATCAGTGTATTGGTAGAAGCAAATCCGATTTCCTCTTTATCCATGATGAAGGTGAGAACACCTAAATCCAGGTCTCCTGCCCTGGTACCCATAATCAATCCTTCAACCGGCGTAAGTCCCATTGACGTATCAACTGATTTGCCACTGTCAATTGCAGTCATTGAAGCACCATTTCCGAGATGACAGGTGATCATCTTTAGTTTTTCAGGGGCTGTTTTCAATATCTCGCAGGCTCTTTTCGAGACATAACGATGACTGGTTCCATGAAACCCATAGCGGCGGATACTGTATTTTTCATATAAAGAATAGGGAATTGCATACATGTAGGCATGTTGTGGCATTGTCTGATGAAAAGCCGTATCAAAAACACCAACCTGTGGAACATTTGGTAACAGGTACTGCATGGCATAAATACCTTTCAGGTTGGGCGGATTATGAAGGGGTGCCAGTTCACTGCAATCTTCCATCTCTTTGATCACATCTTCGGTAATAAGTACACTGCCTTTAAATTTTTCACCCCCGTGAACCACACGGTGGCCAACAGCATCAATTTCTTCCAGATTTTGAATGCAGCCATGTTTGTCACTGGTAAGTATACCAAGTACATATTCAATTCCGGTCTGATGATCAAGAATATCGCCTTCAAAACGAACTTTTTCTCCACTCTCTTTTTCATGTTTTACAAAGGATCCCTTCATCCCTACTTTTTCAGCTACACCTTTGCCCAGTACCTTATGCGAATCCATTTCAAAGAGCTGGTATTTGATTGATGAAGAACCGCAATTGAGAACCAATATTTTCATTTTTTTTCCTTTTGTATCGTGAAGATCAGTATCTTTTCGAATACCGACCCTGAAGATTATTTTTTAAGTTAATTGTGTCATTAATAACAATACACTGAGTTGCGGCATCAATTTTTAGGATTGATTTTCTTGCCAAATTCATCATACTCGTAAAAACCTTTTTGCGTTTTACGCCCGAGCTGATTGGCTCTTACCATCCTCTTAATAAGTGGTGATGCCTTGTATTTCATGTCACCAAACTCGCGAAACAGGTTGTCCATCCATTTCTCAACCTTGTCCAGTCCGATCCGGTCAGCCATTTCAAAAGGACCATATGCAAAACCCAGTCCGGCGCGCATGGTAAGATCAATATCATCTTTTTTTCCAACGCCTTCCATCAGCATTTCACAAGCTTCATTGATCAGGGTAGAATACAGCCGGACGCTGATCAGGCCCGGAGATTCTTCAACGGGAATAACTGTTTTACTAAGCAGTTTTACAAATTTTATAACATCTTCATATACTTCATTAGTAGTATACAAACCCTTAACCACTTCAATCACCCGGGCATCCGGGGCAGTGGTAAGAAAGTGAAGACTGACACATCTTTCCTTATGTTCTAGTTCAGATGAAAGTTCAGTGATAACAATAGTGGTTGAATTTGTGGCAATTATGGTTTTTTCTTCAACGTATTGTTCAATCTTTTTAAATACACTTTTCCGGATATCGATACTCATTTCCCTGTTTTTGGAAAGAATAGCTTCGATAACGATGTCACAGCCTTTCAAATCAGCATAATCTGTAGTGCCTTTTATTCTGGACATGATTATGCGTTTGTCACCTGGTGTCATACCCCAATGCGAAATCTGGCGGTCAAGTTCCTGTTCAATATCATGAATGGCAAGCTGTATTTTTTCTTCGGTCAGTTCAACAAAAGTGACTTCTATTCCCCGGCATGCCACCACCCTTGCAATACTCTGCCCAACCGTTCCGCATCCTACAATGCCGACTCTGGAGAAAAGATTTTTCGGGCGATTTTTCTTACTCAACCCATAGTTTTCAATGGGTTCAACTATTACTTCAGCCATTTTTTTTATTCGATTTGAAATTTAAAATATACAAGTATTAAAATTAGACACCCGCAGCCTGATTTGCTGTGATGGCAACCAGGTTTACAATATCATCTACAGAGCAGCCTCGTGACAGATCATTAATAGGTGCTGCAAGTCCCTGCAAAATGGGTCCCACTGCCTCAGCATGCGCCAGTCGCTGAACGAGCTTATACGCAATATTCCCCACTTCCAGTGACGGAAACACAAGCACGTTTGCCTTACCGGCAATGCTGCTGCCGGGAGCCTTGCTTTTGCCAATGGCTTCGATGATGGCGGCGTCGGCCTGCAATTCACCGTCTATTTCCATATCCGGGGCCATTTCCTTTGCTATTTTGGTAGCTCGTACAACTTTATCCACCATCTCATGTTTAGCGCTGCCTTTGGTTGAAAAACTCAGCATGGCAATTCTGGGTTCGAACCCGGCAATTGCACGTGTGGTTTTTCCGGTGGAAACAGCAATCTGAGCAAGTTGCTGATCGTTGGGATCAGGATGTACCGCACAGTCAGCAAAAACCATCAATCCGTCTTCTCCAAATTCACGATCCTTCAGAATCATAATAAAAGCACCGGAAACCAGACTGATACCGGGAAGTGTTTTAACATACTGAAAAGCAGGACGCAAAACATCTCCGGTTGCATTCATGGCGCCTGCAACTTCACCGTCTGCATCACCATTTTTGATGATAAGTGTACCGAGATAAAGTGGATCTTCTATGAGTTTCTCTGCCTCTTCCCGCTTTAACCCTTTGCTTTTTCTAAGCTCAAGCATCAGATTTATATATTCTTCTTTTTTAGCATGTTGAACGGGATCAATGATGGTAGCTTTATCTATGTTATTTAGCCCCAGACTGGCCGCTTTTTCCTTTATTTGTTCAGGATTACCCAATAAAATAATTTTGGCTATTCCTTCCTGCAATAAAATATCAGCGGCTTTAATGGTACGCTCTTCCAAACCTTCCGGCAAAACAATGCGTTTTTGGTGCTTTTTTGCTTTTTCTTTAATACTTGTTATTAAATCCATTGTATCTCAGTTATTTATATGTTGAAATTTTTGTTGATAAAATTAGACAAAAATTTACATTTTCTGGCCTTTGTACAGGATGATTTATGTCATAAAAAGAAACTGTTTAATAACAACTTTTCAACAATCCTGAGGATAAATTGTTAAATTTGTAATAAATACATAAAGGTCTTAAAATCAATAAATAAAACCCTGATACATCTAAATACCGCTTACCATGGATCTTAACCAGTTATTCGAAAAATTGTGGCATGATTATACCACCCAAAATCCAGATGCCGCCAAAATTTATCAATTATTTACTGATGAAGGTGAACAGGTTGTAAATGATCATATTGCCTTTCGTACCTACAATGATCCCCGCATAAATATTGACCGGCTTTCCAGTGTTTTTAAGTCAAAAGGGTATGAAGAACGCGGAAAATATGAATTTACTGAAAAAAAACTGAATGCCAGACATTATGAATTACCTGGTAATCCGGATGCCCCAAGAGTTTTTATCAGTGAATTGAAGTTGGAGGCTTTTAGTCCTTTTCTTCAGCAAACCATCAATAATCATATCGATAAACTTGATGACAGTACTTTATCCAATGAAGAACTGATAGTCTCCGGAAATCCATGGGGAACCCCACTGTACGACACCTACCTGAAGCTCAGGGAAGAATCGGAATATGCTGCCTGGTTATATGTTTACGGTTTCAGAGCCAATCATTTTACGGTAAGTGTAAACCATTTGAAAAAATACAACTCACTTGAAAAAGTGAATGAATTTCTTAAAAGCCAGGGATTTAAGCTAAATTCTTCAGGAGGAGAAATCAAGGGGTCACCTGCTGAACTGCTGGAGCAATCGAGTACAATGGCCAATATTATTCCGATTTCCTTTGTAGATGGTACCTTTAATATTCCTTCCTGCTATTATGAATTTGCACGGCGATATACTGATGAAAATGGAAAACTCTATAGTGGTTTCATAGCCAAATCTGCGGATAAGATATTTGAAAGCACCGATTCATCAGATAAATAGGAATGAATATTTTCTGATTGATCAGGCAGCCACTTTACGGTATCTGAGTACGGCAAGGCTTAATATGACTATACCATAGATTAGCAGGTGCAGAACCTGCCCAAAGATGTCCTTAAGTCCGCTCCCTTTAAGCAAAATCATTCTGATGATACTCATGAAATAAGAGACCGGATTGATAACATTCATAAACTGCGCCCATTTTGGCATGGTTTCTACAGAAGTAAATACTCCGGACATCATTATAAATACCAGCATAAAAAAGAATGCCAGTAACATGGCCTGCTGCTGGGTTTGTGCAATAGTTGACAACAGGAGTCCAAGCCCAAGTATGGCAATCAGATATATCGCCGCAACACCAAACAACAGGAAAAGACTGCCTACCATGGGAATATCAAATAACAGCTTTCCTATAAAAAGGCCTAAACCCAGATCAAACAATGCGATTATCCAAAAAGGTATTAATTTTCCGGCAAGAAAATGTATTTTTTGTATAGGGGTCACATTGATCTGTTCAATGGTACCCATCTCCTTTTCACGTACCAGGTTTAATCCCGACAGAAAAGCACCAATTACTGTTACCAGTATCACCAATACAGCAGGTACCATGAACGTTTTATAGTTCAGTTGGGGATTATACCAGTATTCGGGCATTACGCTAATGGTGGGCTGCAGGTGGGCTTCCGGTTGCACTTTGTACCATGATGCAACCAAATTTTTGTTATAGGATGAAATGATCCCCCGGGCATAATAATTACTTATCCCTGCCACGGTTCCGTTAATAGCATTTATCAGAACCTGGATGGCAGAAGTGTTTTCTCTCACCAGTTTTTTTTCAAATCCGGCCGGTATATGAAGGATCATGTCACATTTATCTTCTTTCATCAGATTTTCGGCCTGTTCAAGAGAAAATGTTCCGGGAACAAGCTTAAAAAAAGGAGAGCCATCGAATTTACCGGTTATTCCTCGTGACATATCAGACAGGTCTTTGTCCACGACTACCATTTCAATACTTTTCATCTCCAGGGTAGCAGCATTGACCAGGATGATAAGCTGGACAACAGGTAACACGAATATGATAGGCAGCATGGTCCTGTTGCGAAAGATCTGTAGAAATTCCTTTTGTATGATAAATAAAAGTGTCCTCATTATAGTATAAAATCAGTGCAACTTAAAATCATTTCTATTCGAGCCGGATACTGAATTTTTTGATACTTAGTCCGATAAAGAAAATGGTCATGCCGGTAAGTACCAGCGTTTCCTTCCAGATATAGGCCAGACCGGTTCCTTTTATCATGATATTTTTTATGATGATAATAAACCATTTTGGGGGCATCAACTGGCAGAGCCACTGAAGGATGCGTGGCATATTTTCAATCGGGAAAATGAAGCCCGATAATAATATGGTTGGCAACATCAGGGCGAACATTGAAATCATCATAGCCGTTTGCTGGTTGCTGGTTACGGTTGAAATAAAAATACCCAGTGAGAGAGCCATGACAATGAACAGGATGCTTTCCAGCAACAGCAAAACAGTACTACCTCTAACGGGTAGTCCAAATACATAATTCCCCAGTAAAATAATTACTATGGCATTGATAAACGACAGGAGTACATAGGGTGTCACTTTGCCAATAATAATCTGGGCCGGCCTGAGCGGTGATACCAGCAATACTTCCATTGTTCCTGTTTCCTTTTCCCGTACAATGGAAACGGATGTCATCAAAGCCGAGATAAGCATAAGTATCATGGCCATGATGCCGGGAACAAACATATACACTCCCAGCAATTGTTCATTGTAGACCATCCGCGGCCTGACATCAACAGTCATGGGCAAATTGGATGAGATTACAAGCTTTTGATTGAAATCACCGATAATCGCTGTGGTATAATTTACTATCAGGTTGGCCATATTCGCATCTGAGGCATCTGCCAGCAACTGCACACTGGCAACATTATTTCGTTCGAGGTCTCTTCCGAAATTATCCTGAAAAACCACCACCTCTTTTACATCTCCCTTTTGAAAGGTTTCTTTTATCTGCTGGTCAGAATAGATCATGTGATCGAGTATGAAATACCCTGAGGATGTTAGTTTATCAACAATGCGTCTTGTTATTTCATCATTTGATTTATCATAAACAGCTATTTTTACGTCCCGGATCTCATTGGTAAGTACAAACCCGAAAAGGAGCATCTGTATGAACGGCATACCAAAAAGGACCAGCATAGTCCTGGGATCTCTGAATATGTGATAAAACTCTTTTATGACAAACCCAATAAATCTTTTCATATCATTTGCTCTTAATTAGCATTATGCATGATGTGTTTGTGATTGAAGATTTCATGTTCTTCACCATATTTAATGTAATAAATTATCTGAAGTAGCCTGCGATTATGTTGTAAGTTAATCGCTTAAAATCCTGTTCGTTACTGACTGTATTTTTCAGTTCATGTTCGGGATGAGTAGTTGCAATCCCCATTACTTTCATACCTGCTTGCAGGGCAGCCTCGATTCCCAGTACAGAGTCTTCAAAAACCATACACCTGGCAGGTTCAGTGCCGATTTTGACTGCTGTTTTTAAATAGATTTCAGGATCCGGTTTTCCATTTGTAACCTGCGAAGCATCCATCAGGACATCAAAATATTGTTTAAGCGCTGTTTGGGCAAGTACAAATTCCACATTTTCAGGAGGTCCCGAAGTAGCCAGTGCAACAGGGACGTGATAACTTTTCAAATTCTTCAAAAACACTTCCAAACCCGGAAGAGGTTTGATATGAGGCGCATATATTTCCCGGTATATTACTTCTTTTTCATTACCCATCTCTTCCATCTCGGCAACCGTCTTCGAATCACCAAAGAAATGGCGCATAAAATGCATATTGGTGCCTCCAAAATTGGCCGTAATCTCTGCATCTGTGGTCTGGATACCATGTCTGCGACAGAATTCAGTCCATGAGTGAACATGGTAATAATGATTATCTACAATTACCCCATCCATGTCAAATATGACAGCAAATTCTTCGTGATTTTTATTTATTCCGCGATTTTTCATACAATTTATATCTGTTTTAAAAGTTGTTGCATTTGTTATGAATTTTCCTGCTTGCGCCTGGCCAGTTTGACAAAAACTTCATCCATATTGTCGGCTTTGTAAGCTGATTTGAGATTAGCCGGAGTATCCAGCGCCACAATTTTTCCTTCTACCATAATTGAAATTCTGTCACAATATTCAGCCTCATCCATGTAATGGGTGGTAACAAAGACGGTTATCCCCCTGTTTGCAGCTTCATAAATCAGGTCCCAGAACTGCCTGCGTGTTATTGGATCTACACCTCCTGTAGGTTCATCCAGGAATACGATGCGCGGATCGTGAAGTATGGCAACCGAAAAAGCCAGTTTCTGCATCCATCCTGGCGGAATGCTGTCCAGTAAACTTTTCCTCGCATGTTCCAGCCCGAGTCTCTCGAGCAATTCAGTTGTTCTTTCTTTAATTTTTTTACGCGACAGCCCGTAAATTCCTCCATAAAAACGTATGTTTTCTGCCACCGTCAGGTCCCTGTAAAGAGAAAATTTCTGACTCATATAACCGATGTTGCGTTTAATGGACTCTGTTTGCGTGTACACATCAAATCCGGCAACGGAAAGCTCTCCTGAAGTAGGTGCAGATAAACCGCACAAAATTTTTATAGCAGTGGTTTTCCCCGCACCATTGGCTCCCAGAAATCCAAAAATTTCTCCGGGATACACATCAAAACTAAGGTGATCATTTGCTGTAAAATGGCCGAATTTCTTGACGAGGTCTTTTACTTGTATGATGGGTTCAGTGGACATTCTTATGGCTTATTTTGTAGTTGTTCTTCATTTTCAGTTGCCTGCGAAGACATCATCATTTCCATAAAACTATCTTCAATGGTTGCTGATATTTTATTGACAGTGATATCCGAAAATCCTTTTTCCTGCAGAAAATCATGTATCATCTGTGCAGAAGTCTGATGATCACCGGGTGTGAAGTGAGCATTCTGTCCAAAGGAAAACACGCTGTGCGTTTTTTCCCAGCTTCGCAATGTACTGAGTAAATTGATCATCCTCCCGGCCTTCACTTCATAAAGAGGAAGACTGAATTTTGCGGAGATATTGGCTGGTTCATCAATTTCCATGATGTTCCCTTTCTGTATAAGTGCTACCCGGTCGCATTGAATGGCTTCATCCATATAAGGCGTCGACACCAGAATAGTGATTCCCTGTTCTTTAAGCCTCCCGAGCATTTCCCAGAACTCACGTCTTGAAACTGCATCCACTCCGGTAGTTGGTTCGTCAAGAACCAGGATATCGGGGCTGTGAATAAGTGCGCAGGAAAGAGCCAGCTTCTGTTTCATACCACCTGACAGGTTCCCGGCACGGCGCGTTTTAAAGGGTTCAATTTGCTGATAAATATCTTTGATAAGGTGATAGTTGGCTTCAATGGATGTCCCGAAAATGGTGGCAAAAAAATTCAGGTTCTCTTCCACCGAAAGATCCTGGTACAGGGAGAAACGACCGGGCATATAGCCAATGGAACGCCGGATCTTTTTAAAATCCTTTCTGACATCATAAGGCCCCATAAAAGCTGAACCCCTGTCAGCAAGTAACAGAGTGATCATTATTCGGAACAGCGTGGTTTTTCCTGCGCCATCAGGTCCAAGAAAACCGAATATTTCATTCTTTTTCACTTCAAAACTTACCCCGTTCAGAGCCCTTGTTTCTCCGTAATTTTTAAAAATATCTGTTGCTCCGATATAGGTCTTGTTACTCATAATTAAATATTTAATTTTTTACTTGCAAAGTATGCCTGATACAAGGACCGGATTTTACGTTTTTTCACTAAATAACCTGTCCAGCACAACAAGGAACCATTGAGCAACGGTATTGGCAAGCCAGGTATTTTCACTTATCTCTTCACTGTCCTGCACCCACGTACCGGCTACTAATTCATCCTTCCCGTTTTTCACCATGTCCTCAATTAAATTTTCATCCGTTTCCGGATGGAACTGAAGGGCAAGCACATGGTTATCATAAATAAACCCCTGGCATGACGTTGCTTTTGATGAAGCAAGGGGAACAGCGTTTTCCGGTACCTTATAAGTGTCGCCATGCCAGTGAAAGGCAGTAAAATAATCAGGCAGCCCTTTGAACCAGGGATGCTTCATTGCTTGTTCTTCCAGTGTAACCGGGAACCATCCGATCTCGGGACTTTCATTTTTAAATACCCTTTCTCCCAATGTATCGGCAATTAATTGTGAACCCAGGCAAATGCCCAACATTGGTTTTTTCTCCCCCAGGGTTGATTGGATAAACGCTTTTTCTCCGGGTAGCCAGGGGTATTTTTTTTCTTCATAAATATTCATTCCACCACCCATAATGACCAGACCATCAAAACTATTCTGTTCAGGTAACGGTTCCTGAAGAAAAACCCTGGTGTAACTTACTGTTATGTTGTTCCTTCGGGCCCAGTTTAGAATAATTCCCGGCCCTTCAAAAGATTCATGCATCAATATATGTAATCTCATGGTACTGTCTGTTTTTTTATTGATTAAAATTTACCTCGCCGGGCATCCCAATCTTTAATCTGCCGTCGTTTTTTACACTTACTTTCACTGCATAAACCAGATTTACCCGCTCTTCCTTGGTTTGTATTATCTTGGGTGTAAATTCAGCCTGTGGTGAAATCCATGTGATTGTTCCTTCAAGAGACTGATTGCTGTCCCCGGTTTTATCAATAAGTACCTGCACTTTTTGTCCGGTTTTGATTTTCGGAAGCTGCAAGCCGCTTATATAAATCCGCAGGATAAGCTGATCCATACTGGCTATTTTATAGAGAGTTTTTCCCGGAGCAGCCATTTCGTGCGGTTCAGCATATTTCTCGAGCACAACACCGTTAAGCGGATTTACGATGACGGAACGGCTGATCTGATCGTTTACCTGATCCACCTGACTCTCAATGGCAGATATCTCATCTCTGGCACCCTGTTTCTGCACCATTATCGAATTGATCTGTTTTTTCAACACATTAATTTTCCCGTTTATGTCGTCAAGTTGCCTGGCAGGCACAGCACTGTCCTGCATAAGGCGCGTTATTCTGTTTTTATCAACTATCAAGGTCTGTAGCTGTTCCTGCTGTACTTCTACCTGCGACCCAATATTTGCGAGTTTCGATTGAGCAGCCCTTTTTCGGGCCAATAGTTGTTGTTTCTGTAAATGCAGCTGGATGGTATCAATAACACCAACTACCTGTCCCTTGTTTAATTTCATTCCTTCTTCCACGGAAAATGACTTCAGAATCCCCTGTCCCTGGGCAGGTACAAGTACATCAACAGCTTCAAAGTTGCCGTAGGCATCCGATTTTTCGCCGGATAGGCTGCACGAATAAGTCATGGCAACCATAATAATTGAAATAATCAGCATTCTCATTTTGAAAAGTATTAAAAAGTTTTCAATAAGTTCCGTTTATTGTCAGGTAACTGACTTTTGCTTTAATAAGGTTTATTTTGTCTGTTTCATATTTGACCCTTGCCTGTGTTTCAGCTGTCAATTCTGTCAAATAGTCGGCAGCACTGATCACACCGTTTTTGAGTCGCGAAGCGGCTGAAGCTGTTACTGATTTTCTCAGCTGAACAATCTGCTCATCCATCTTAACTGCGCTCTCATAGTTTTTAATGTCAGTCAGGGACTTGTTGAGTGAGATCTGAAGATTCTCATCAAATGTGGCTTTATTAACATCTACTAAATCCTTCTGTAATGCCAGTATCTGTCTCTGCCTGTTATTTTGTTTCCAGTCCCAGAGGTTCCATTTTAAAGTGGCTCCAATTATATAATAGGTATCCCATTGATCATTCAGAATATTAAGTCCGGGTTTTCCATAACCTGCTTTAGCAAAAGCAGACAAACGCGGCAATCGCTGTGATTTAAGGAGTTCAGCAGATGCATCCAGTGATTCCTTCTGATAATTGAATAATACCTGCTCAGGACGGGTTGCTGCGGTATCGGATAAAGCTATTGACGGCAGGATAAATTGGGTTTTTTGAGATAATTTAAGTCCCGTGAGCTGATTCAGAATTTCAACCACAGATGCTCTGTTGTTTATGACCTCTGCCAGTTCCTGTCTGGTTTTTAATAATTCAGCCTTTAGGTTATCCCGGTCAGCAGGGAGCAGAATTCCGTTACTAACGCCTGAATTAACTAATTCAAGCTTCTGCTGGAGGTTATCTTCAACATCTCTCAGCAATGTTTCATTTCTTTGCAGGATAAGAATGAGAAAATACACATTGTTAACCTGCTCTTTTACCTGGTGCATATCAACACGGACCTGTTGCAGACCGGCATTTGTTTTGCTGTTTTCCAGTTCTCTGCTCCTGCGTATGGAACCTCCGTCGTAGATAACCTGATTGATATCAATGGTAACGCTATACTGATCTTTTGGTGCAACGGGAAAATTTACATTTGGAATAGAGATGCCCCCTCCTATTTCAACGACATCAGACTGATACGTTGCCTGACCGCCCAAATTGAGTTGTGGCAACCACTTTGCATTGATGTTGGCGATTTTCAATCTGGCAGATTCATTAATTACCGGCACCTGTCCGGATAGCGGATAATTGTTTGCCAGGCTGTCGTAGCAACTTATAAGAGAAATGCTATCCTGCCCGTATGCAGAAATAGTTACCATTAAAAACAGTAATGTCAATATCCTTTTCATACCTGATATTTTTTTATTGAATGAATGATAAAATCTGAGACTTCCTGCTTTCTCTCTTCTAAAAAATGGTTATAGGCTGTCTGGTCTCCTTTAAACAGGATGGTAGAAATTACAGGACGACCAATAACCGGAAACAGGCAGAGACCAAGCATGTTCACAATTAAATGGCGGGGATCCGTTCTCCGAATGATGCCTGCTTCGGCTTCTTTACGTACCGATTCTGCAAAAGACTGAATAAATTCTCCTTCCACAGCCGAACTGATTTGTTTGATATATATGGTTCCTGCATCCGGATCCCTGTTCATCTCATTTATTATGAAAGCTGGTATAAATGGATGTGCTGTCAACAAATCCATGTAGGCATCCACAAATTTTTCGATTTTTTCAAATACTGTTTCACTTGTTATTATTGCGCCTGCAACCGAAGGAAAAAAATTCTCAAATACTTCACCAAAAACCCGTTCAAAAAGTTTTTCCTTGCTCCTGAAATAGTAATGGAGCAGGGCTTTGTTTATGCCTGCTTCATCTGCAATTTCCTGCATCCTCGCCCCTGCCATTCCTTTGCTTATAAACACTTTCTTAGCAGCTTCCAGGATTAAATCTTCTGTATTTTTATCACTTTCTGACATCTGTAACTAAAAAGTTTAATTATATGGTTTAACCATTTGGTCAAAAGTAATACAATTTTTTTATTAGACAAAATTTTTTTCTCTTTTTCTCAAAAACATGTTATCAGACAGATCAATGTAAAAACAGATAAATTTCTATTTGGAGGTTTAATGCAGGCTGAAGTTAAACAGTGTTTTTTCACATTTTGAAGAATTTTTTAGCAGTATAGGTTATGTGGCATAAAAAATATGTAAAAAGTAAAATAGTGATATATTTGCGTTTAATTAATGAATAAACCAAAGATACTATGAAGCTGAAGAGATTGAATGTTTTGTTTTTCTCCCTGTTAATTCTTGCAGGGTGCAATAAATACCATGAAAATCCTGAAATAACAGTTGCCGATTTTAAACGGGACGTCACTTATCTTGCCTCGGATAGTTTGAAAGGAAGATATCCCGGTACACCAGGTGACAGTCTGGCTGCTGCATTCATTCGTGAACAGTTTATTGCAGCTGGTCTGGATCTGCAGGCAGATAATGGCTATCAGGACTTTGAAGTAATTACCGGCACCAAAGCAGGAAAAAATAATGAGATCACCTGTAATAACATTCAGGGAAAATTGTATGATGACTTTGTTCCTGCCGGTTTTTCTGCCAATGGTGAGTTTAAAGCTCCTGTTGTTTTTGCAGGTTATGGATTTAATATTCACACTGACAGTCTCAACTGGAATGATTATGAGGGACTGGATGTAAAAGGCAAGTGGGTGCTTGTGTTACGCGGTGATCCTGAGCCCGATAACATGCATTCCCCTTATATTCAGTATGCAGAGGACAGGTATAAATCAATGGTGGCCAAAGATCAGGGCGCCCTGGGTGTGTTGCTCGTCTCAGGACCAGAAACGGATCATGAGGATAAACTAACTATTAACCGGGCAAAAGAAAATTCCACCGGTATCCCTGTTATTCATCTCAAACGTGATTTTGCAAATAAATTATTACAACCCCTTGACAGGACTGTCGGTGGTATTGAAGAACAGCTTATGAAAACCGGAAAAACAATTTCATTTGTATTTCCCGATACACTTATAGCGCACACGGATATTATCCAAAACAGGGTAAAAACACGAAATGTTGTGGCATTACTGAAAGGCAGTGATCCATCTTTACAACAGCAATTATTGGTTATTGGTGCTCATTTCGACCATCTTGGTATGGGCGGACCAGGTTCTACTTCACGTGTACCGGATACTATTGCAGTACATCCGGGAGCAGATGACAATGCATCTGGTATTTCTGCCATGCTTGAACTGGCAGGTAAATTGTCAGCCAACCGGGACAGTCTTAAGCGCAGCATTCTTTTTGTTGCTTTTAGTGCTGAAGAGATGGGATTACTTGGTTCAAAATATTTTGTGGACAGCAGTCGCTTTTTTGACACAAGAAATGTAACGGCCATGTTCAATCTCGACATGGTAGGCCGGCTGAATAACAAGAATAATCTGGAAATTGGCGGAACCGGAACATCAGCACAAACTGAGGAGATAATCAGTTCAATTCCTAAAGACAGCACCTTCACATTGAGTTTCAGTCCTGCCGGGTACGGTCCCTCCGACCATGCTTCATTTTACGGGAAGGACATACCGGTATTTTTCTTTACCACAGGAGCCCACACGGATTATCATACACCTGGTGACATAGCCTCAAAAATTGATTATACAGGCATGGTAACCATTACCGGATATATTTACCGGCTGGTGTTGAAAGTTGATGACTACCCGGATAAACTGACCTTCCGGGAATCAGGACCAAAACAGCAGCGCAGTTACCGGTCCCGCACAAAGGTAACACTCGGGTTTATGCCTGATTTTACATCCCAGGATAACAACGGACTTGGTGTTGACTTTGTAACACCCGGCAGGCCTGCTGCAAACGGTGGAATGAAAAAAGGTGATGTTATCACCGCCATCAATGGCAAGCCGGTAAATAACATACAGGATTACATGTACCGTTTGTCCCAGTTGGATTTTGGCCAGACCATATCAGTTGAAGTGAGAAGAAACGGAAAAAAGGAAGTATTACTCATACAATTATAAGATTATTCGAAAATGAAAAAAATGTGGATCTATTGGGTACTGGCATTCATTCTCACGATCGGTGCAGCAATCTATCAACGTATGACCGGCCCTACCCATCCAAGACGCATCAGCACAGAGATTAATGGAGAAACCTATAAATTTCACCTGCCACGGAGCCAGGGGGGGCAAAAAGATTGCAAGGTAACAATAGAAGTACCTGACGAATCGGTATCAGCAAAAATCTATTATCGGCGCTACCCGACAGATGAATCATGGACAGAAGAATTCATGGTGAGAAAAGGAAAATCCCTTACTGCCTGGCTTCCCAATCAGCCTCCAGCCGGAAAGCTTGAATATTATGTTGAACTCATCAGTAATGGGACCACAACCTTTGTAGCAAAAGAGCAGCCGGTAATAATCAGGTATAAGGGAGCCGTACCGGCCTATATACTTATTCCGCATATCCTCTTTATGTTTGCCGCAATGCTGCTATCCAATCTGGCATTAATTCTGGCTATCGCCAGGAGCCCGAAAGTAGTATTGTATACCAAAATTACTTTTGTCTGCCTGTTTATAGGAGGTATGATACTTGGACCGGTTGTACAGAAATTTGCTTTTGGAGAATACTGGACGGGGGTCCCGTTTGGTTTCGATCTTACTGATAATAAAACACTGATAGGTGTTTTGTTCTGGGGACTGGCACTGGCAGGAAACTTCAAAAAACCCCGTTATTATCTGGTAATTCTCGCTGCCCTGGTATTACTTGCTGTTTATTCTATCCCCCATAGTGCAATGGGATCAGAACTGAATTATGAAACTGGTAAAGTTGTGACAGGCTATATACAGCTTTTCTTCTAAAATAAAAAGGGTGTTCAGTTAAGAACACCCTTTTTTTTAATCATTTGTCAGCATTATTCCATATCAGTATCTGTGCTGTCCTGGTTCATTTCATTTTGGTCATAAGCCGCTGTATCTGCAGGAGATACTTCGTCCTGTGCCGGAGAAACTTCCTGCTCAGTATTTTCATCAGCTGGTTTATTAGCTGAGCCTGAACAAGAGCTTAAAGAAACTAATCCGAATAAAGCAAATGCCATTAAAATAAAACTAAGTTTTCTCATCATGATGTAACAATTTTAAAATTTAACATTAATAAAGGATTCGGGACAAAAGTAGAAAATAATTCAACATCTACGTGTTTGGAGACTTGAAATTTTGATCAAAAAAACGTAATATTCAGGAAGTTAGATAAATATATGTTGTGTGATCCTGGCAGGTTACAGGTCAAAAAAATTATAAATCATTGATAAAGAGTGATTAATGTGCAAAATACAAATAACCGGTTCGAATAAAGATTCTCTCATATATCGAAATATTTTTATTAAATTATTCTATAAAAAATGAAAATCATGCAGCGCCCTCCGTTTTTTATCGTCTGTTAATATGAAAAAGAACTTAATTAAAAAGAATTCTTTGGTTATACCAGCAAGAGAGTTGATTAATAATCTTAAAAGGCAGGACCGGAAAACACAGTTTCAGGTTTATAAAGACTATTACAGGGCAATGTTTAATACAAGCCTCAGGATTCTTAATGATAGTGCTGAAGCTGAAGATGTGATGCAGGAATCTTTTTTAAGTGCTTTCAAAAATATTGACAACTTCAGCGGACAGGTTACATTCGGATCCTGGCTAAAGAAGATAGTAATCAATCGTTCTTTGGATTGTTTAAAGAGTAAACGGATGATATTTACAGAGCTTTCCGACTTTATATCTGCTGAGGAGGAGGAAACTTTGTTTGATGACAACACGGCCGTTGCAGCTGAGATCCGGCAGCTCATTAATGAATTGCCGGATGGCTACAGGGTGGTTCTCTCTCTGTTTCTGATTGAAGGTTATGACCATGAGGAAATAGGTTCCATCATGGGTATATCAGCTTCTACATCAAGATCGCAGTATACGAGGGCAAAGCAAAAGTTGGTTGAATTATTCAGGAAAAAACACGACAGGTAATGAAAAAGTCAATAGAAGAAATAATTAAAACAAACAGGTCATTTTTCGATTCAGAAATGCCTGAAAAAGGACATTTTGAGAAATTTTACCTGCGCCTTGAAAATACTAAACCGGTACGTACCAGCAATCTGAGGGTTCTGACCCAAATTGCCGCTGTATTAATAATCGGTATTATTTCAGCCACTATTACGCTGACACTGGTAAATCAATCATTTAAAGGAAGATCTGGCGCTACGCTTAACCAGGTTTCACCGGAACTGGCAGAAACAGAATTGTACTACCAGACTGAGATAAATGCTAAAAAGATGGAAATTAAATCGTTGTCCATCGATTCAGTTGGTCAGAAGGATATGGTATTTAACGATATAAACGAAATGGATAAATCTTTCAAAAGTCTCAGCAATGAACTTAAAAAGCATCCATATGATGAACGGGTTATTTCTGCCATGATCGAACATTACCAGTTGCAGTTGGACATACTGAACCAGGTAATACACAACCTTCGCCAGGCTGCGGTTTTAAGCAGGAAAAATCCTTCCTCAAAAAATAAACCAGTTGTACAACTTTTGTAAACACGTCAATATGTTGCAGATATTGTGAATTAAAATATTATAAACAAGCAAAATAACGAAGCCATGAAAAATAAAAGATACCTTTTAAAACTGACGGTGTTACCCTTATTCATTGCCTTAACGGCCTTTTCTCTGGTTAAGGATGAAAAAACCCGTACAATTAATAAAGAATTTGATGTTACAGCCAATACATCTCTTTCTATTGAAAATAAATTCGGCAATGTAGATATTAAAAACTGGGATAAGCCGAAAATACAAATATCAGTAACCATAAAAGTTGATCATCCTGATGCTGAAAAAGCTCAGAAATTGCTGGATTATATTTCGGTGGATATACATAAGGAAGGTGACAAAATTGTTGCAGTTACCCAAATTGATGATAAATTTAATAAATCCGGAACCTGGTTTAATTTCGGATCGGAGAAAAAGCAATTTAGTATTGATTATACTGTAAATATGCCTGCTGATGTCGATCTTACACTTGATAACCGTTACGGAGATATATTTATTAATGAATTATCAGGTTATGTGAATATTTCAGTCAAGTACGGAAATCTGAAAGCCAATCGATTAACCAGGGGAGAGAAAAATCCGCTGAACCAGATCTCCATGGGATATTCAAAGGGTTCAGTAGGAGAAATCAACTGGGCCAAAATGGAGATGAAATACTCTGAGATAACTGTCGACCGGAGCAAAGCACTTATTGTGGTCAGTAAATATTCCAAGGTCTTTGTTGATGAGTGCAGTTCACTTGTTTCCGAATCCAAATACGACACTTATAAGATTGGAGATATCAGCAACTTTGTCAGCACAGCGGAATATACAAATTTCCGGTTTGACAAAATTATCAAGAAACTTAACCTGGATATTCGTTACAGCGATTGCAGGGTAGATTATGTACCCTCTGGTTTTGAATCAATTAAAGTAAATACCAGCTATGGAGGTATTAAGATAGGAATTGACAGGAATGCGTCCTATCAGCTTAAGGGAGATGCCCGTTATGCCAGTATTAATTATCCGGAAGGAAATAAACTCAGCGTTGTGAAGGAAAATAACAGCTCAACTGTGTCCGGTGTAGTGGGAGAAGATGAGAAAACTACATCCTCGGTATTGATATCAACCAATTACGGAAATGTTTCACTTACCGAATAGGTATAAGTAAGTCTCGTATAATAAGAATATTACACGTTACAAATAGAACCTTTAAAGTATTTTAACATGCTTTAAAGGTTTTTTATTTTCTGAGGTCAGTATTAAGAAATAAAAATGTACCTACCTTTATTGCACAATTGTAATAAATTATGCATATTTCCTTAATAATACAGCTTTTGAAATTATCAGCATAAACAGTACATTTATAGAAATCTTTCTTCTTTTCCAATGAGCCGGGATCAAACAAATGATGAACTGAGAAAAAAAATCCAACAACTTGAGCATCAGGTATCATTGTTACGTGATGAAATAGGTAAAAAAGACAGTGATGTTATTTACAGAAAGATTTTTAATGCTTCCAACGATGGCATTCTGATTCTGGATAATGAGATTATTATTGATTGCAATGACCGGGCTTTAACACTGTTTGGTGTGGAAAACAAGAGCGAAATCATTGGTAAAAGCCCGGTTGATTTTTCTCCTGAAATGCAGGATAATGAATCATCAACCACCCGCGCGAGACAGTATATTCATGAGACCCTTCTCGGTATACCCCAAACCTTTTCCTGGACTCACAGAAAACTTGACAATACTTTAGTGGATACCGAGGTTAGCCTGAGCCAGCTTAATTTGAGTAAGGGATTTTTTGTACTGGCAGTTATCCGCGATATTTCACGCTTTATAAGATCCGGATCCATACAGGATACACTTTATAATATCAGTCAGGCTGTTAATACGACCAGTGACCTGAAAGAACTGATCTCCAAAATTCAGACATTGCTGGGGAGGATTATTGATACCACCAATTTCTATATTGCGCTGTACGATAAACAAAAGGACACCTTATCCCTGCCCTATTTTATCGACAGCAAGGATAAATTTGAAGATATTCCGGCTGGGAAAACGCTTTCTGCTTATGTCATCAAAAAAGGAAAATCGTTGCTGGCCCGCAGGAAAGAATTGAAAGAACTGGAGGATCAGAATGAAATTGAACTGGTTGGAACAGATTCAAAGGTGTGGCTGGGAGTTCCCTTAAAACTGGAGCAGGAAATAATTGGCATGATCGGGGTGCAGAGCTACATAAATCCAAATGCTTTCTCGAATGAAGATAAAGAACTGCTGGAATTTGTTTCGGCACAGATAGGGATCTCTATACAGCGTAAGCAGTTTGAAGATAACATCAGGATTGAAAAGGCTTATTTTGAACAGCTTTTCCAGAATTCACCTGAAGGAATTGCCATTACCGATGAAAAGGGTAATTTTTTAAGAGCAAACAGTGAATTTTTCAAAATGTTTGGTTATGCCCCTGAAGAAATTGAGGGGAAAAATCTTGATTTGCTTGTTACCCCTGAAAATCTGGCGAGTGAATCCAAAAACCTGACCCGGAGGATGGTAGAAGGCTTCAAAATCAGGTTTGAAAGTGTACGAAAACGCAAAAACGGTGAAGAATTTTATGTGTCTATCTGGGGGGCTCCTATTGAGATTGAGGATGGTATTCTTGCCTGCTGTTCATTATACCGTGATATTACAGATATCAAGAAACATGAAAAAAACTTAATTGATTCAAGAAAACAAGCTGAAGAATCAGACAGACTCAAAACAGCTTTTTTGGCGAATATGAGCCATGAAATAAGAACTCCCCTGAATGCAATAATTGGATTTTCAGATCTGCTGAATACTCCTGACCTGACAGATGATTTGCGTGAAGATTATGTGCAGGTAATAAAAACCAGTGGCAATGCGCTGCTGCACCTGATCAATGATATAATCGATGTAGCTAAAATTGAGGCCGGACAGCTTGTTATGAACAACGAAGAATTTTTGCTAAAGCCGGTATTAAACGAATTGCTGACCTTTTTCATTCAGCATCGTGTGCATATGGAAAAAAAGAACATTTCAATCAGGCTTGACATTCCGTCAAATATTGATCATGTTGCAATTACTACCGATGTAAACCGTTTTAATCAAATCTTTACCAACCTGATAAACAATGCACTGAAATTTACATATGAAGGAAGCATTGATTTTGGTTTTCAGTTTCAAAAAGACAGTTCAATCATTTTTTTCGTGCGTGACAGTGGGATTGGACTTACCAAAGATGAACAAGAATTAATATTTAAACGTTTCAGACAAACCGACAGTACCATCAGACAGGGAACCCGGGGAACCGGACTGGGCCTGACTATTTCGAAAAATCTGGTGAGCCTTATGGGAGGAAAAATCTGGGTGAATTCTGAACCCGGAAAAGGTTCTACCTTTTACTTTTCACTGCCTTACTCAGTTAAACACTAATTGTTTTTTTCCTTTTTTAAAAAATCACACTTATGTATCATGAAAGAAAATTATTAATTACTACTTTTACCGAAACAATAAAACTTTATAAATTTAAAAACTAAGAATGGGAAGATCACAGGAATCATACAATAAAAAAGAAGTCAGAAGTAAAAAAGACAAGAAAAGAAAAGAAAAAGAACAAAAGAGGCAGGCCAAAAGAGGCAGTGATAAAAGCAACAGTCTGGATGACATGATCGCCTATGTTGATGAGAATGGTAATATCACTTCAACTCCTCCCGATCCGAAGAAAAAAACAGAAATAAAAGCAGAAGACATTGAAATAAATGTTCCACGTAAAGAGGATGTCCCGTTTGATCCTATCCGGAAAGGAAATGTAACTTTTTACAATGAATCAAAAGGCTTTGGATTCATCAGGGACAGTGAGACCGGTGAAAGTGTCTTTTTTCACATTAACAACGCTTATGATGATATCAAAGAAAATAACATGGTATCTTTTGAAGTTGAACCAGGCCCCAAAGGACCTGTAGCTGTGAATATTACCCCGATTAAATAAATCCGGCCAATTTTTTTATTTGGCTAAAACTACCTCCTGGTAGACTTGCTGCAGATAAGCCTTACCGTCTTTAATCAGGGATTTACTATTTTCCCCTTTCCAGACGTGAGGTTTATAACTGTTGCAATCGAAGGTTAAAGTTACAGAATCGGTTGCCATTCCAAAACCATTGTTATAAGCATACCAGGCAAATGAATCTGAACCGTCTGAAAACAGATCTTTGCTGTATTCAAGACGGGGTTGCTGAAGTCCCATCTGCTGGAGCAATGTCTTGTAAATATCCGTTTGAGAACCATATTTAGAAATTTCAATACCTGTTTTATTCAGGGCACCTCCCAGTAAAATCAGCGGGATATGAAAATTATTGGGGTCATAAACTGTGCTGGGTTGCGGATGCATTGTACCATGATCAGCCACCAACAATACCAGTGTATTTTTCCACCAGTCGGTTTTTTTACACCTATCAATAAAATCACCCAGTGCCTGGTCAGTATAATGCACTGAATTCAGATACCTATGGTATTCATCATCTCCGGGAATTACCGTTTTTCCAGGCACATCATAGGGCTCATGACTGCTGAGTGTAAACATCATGTAAAAAAACGGAGATTGCTCTTTTTGCAGGTGGTGGTAAAGGGTATCGAAAGTCACATGGTCATGCACCCCCCATTTAGCACCATACGTGGATGGTGGAAAATGATCCTTGGAAATAATTTTGTCAAAGCCGGCCATGGTCACATACGAATTCATATTGGCAAAATTGATATCGCCACCATAGAAATACGCTGTATGGTATCCTTCGTTTTTCAGGTCGTGGCAAAGCATTGGCAGTTCCTGTGCCCTGCCGGGAAATTTAATGATTGAGGCGATCGGCTGTGCAGGAAATCCGCTCAGAACAGCTACAATTCCCTTGTCAGAACGGTTTCCGCTCGCATAGAAATTTGTAAACAATATGCCTTCTTTGCTGAGGCGGCTGATATTCGGTGCTACACCGGGCGTTCCTCCAAGGGTTTCCACAATTTTAGCGGAAAAACTCTCCAGCAGAATGACCAGAATATTTGGCCGTTTATCTTTCAGTATTTCCCGGGTTGTGCCCTTGTCATCATACAAATGACTGACAGTTTGCCTGACCTCTTCCGTATCCTTAAAAAATTGATAAGGATTGCTGGTCACTTCGGTGTTGGTTAATGCGTAGCCCAGGTTAAACACGCCGTTAATTGCTGCATGGTTGGCAAAAGCATGTTCGCTGAAGTAGGCTGTACCCACATTCAGCGGGGCCAGGTCCAGTCCTCCCCTGATGGGAATGACAAGCAGTCCGCCAAACAGCAGAAAAGCAGGTGGTGCATACCATACTGTCTTTTTTGAAGGGCTGAATTTCTTTTCAACCCAGCGTCTGTAAAGCTGAAAGAAAACGAGCACCCAGATAGCACCAACAAGCAACTGACGAATGATTACCCAGGCACTTACCGAAGCAAATGCTTCTTTTGGCTGGTGCAGATACAGTAAAGGCGTAGCATCAATACGGAATCCCCAAAACCGGTATAGTTCCAAATCGCCAATTGCTATGACAGTAATTACAATGAGCAGCAAAAGTGTATAGATACGAAGAACCGGCTTTACCCAGCCGGCCCGGAATATTGCGGTCAGCGCAAATAATACCACTGGAACCAGCAGCATATAACTGGAGACGGATATATCCATTTTTGCACCGTATACAAAAACAAGAAAACGTTCGTTGGGAGGCAGGTTCAGTGTTAAGCGGAGATTATAAACAAGAAACAGGATCTTCCATACAATAAAATAGGCAAACCAGAAAGCTGCCAGTTTTAATAAATATAAAAATCTTGTGCCCATAAGCCAGTATTCAGTTGGGTTACATTTCTTTAATCTGATTGAAAAAACCCTGCAAAGTTAAGCCTGCTTTAGATAAATTTTATGTTATTTTAACATTATTTAAGATAATAAACCTATTGTATCAGTAAACTATCAGATTATGAATATTTTGAAACTTCCTGTTTTTGTGTTTTTCCTTTTTTTGTCACTCTCCTGCAGCCGGCAGCAGTCAGAAACTGCCAGGTGGTCTCTGGCAATACATGGCGGTGCCGGAACGATCCTGAAAGAGAACATGACACCGGAAAATGAAGCAGCTATCAGGGCAAAACTGAATGAGGCACTCGACAGGGGACGCGATATTCTTGATCAGGGAGGCAGTAGTCTTGATGCTGTAGAAAAGGTAATTAATATCCTTGAGGATTCGCCATTGTTTAATGCCGGTAAAGGAGCCGTTTTTACGCATGAAGGGAAGAATGAAATGGATGCCTCCATTATGAGTGGCAACGGATTAAAAGCAGGTGCAGTAACCCTGCTAACCAATATCAAAAACCCGATTAGTCTGGCCCGCCTTGTAATGGACAAATCCCCGCATGTATTTATGGCCGGAAAAGGTGCGCAGGAGTTTGCAGTACAACAGGGGATGCAACTGGTTGATACTTCCTATTTTTATACTCCCGCCCGCTGGAAATCATTACAGGAGGCTCTCAGACAGGAAAAAGAAGAAAAATATGGCACTGTAGGCTGTGTAGCCCTGGATAAAGATGGAAACCTTGCCGCCGGTACTTCAACAGGCGGTATGACCAACAAGCGCTTTGGAAGAATTGGCGACAGCCCGGTAATAGGAGCCGGGACCTATGCCAACAATGCTACTTGTGCGATCTCAGCAACCGGTCATGGTGAGTTTTTCATTCGCTATACGGTGGCACACGATATTTCAGCACTGATGGAATACAAGCATTACACATCCAAAAATGCAGCCGGTGAAGTTATAAATAAAAAA
This sequence comes from uncultured Bacteroidales bacterium, assembly GCA_963783315.1. Taxonomy (GTDB): domain Bacteria; phylum Bacteroidota; class Bacteroidia; order Bacteroidales; family DASQZP01; genus DASQZP01. The sequence goes on along the minus strand of CAWAMZ010000026.1, from coordinate 305,767 downwards.
CTGGTGAAAGCCGGTGGAGAAGGTGGTGTCATTGTGGTAGACCACCTTGGAAACGTTGTTTTTGCCTTTAATACGCCCGGAATGTACCGTGGGTTTGTAAAAGCTGATGGCAGCAGGGATGTGATGTTTTATGGGCCGGAGGAATAAGGAGTCGATAGTAATTCGATAATTGTTTGAAATTGTTTGAAATGTTTTTCTCCTAAAGTGATATCAAAAATTGTTAATCTCTGCCAGTTACATGGTGAGAACATTATGGAAGTTGATCTTTAATATTCAAGGTAGTTGCTTCGGTGTGAAATTATTTGGTTGATATAAAAGCACAGGCAAAAAATATTTACCTGGAAAATTGTCCTCCTTCATGATAAATGAATAATTTTGGGAAGCAATTATCAAGAAACTGTTGCATGAATCAACCATTAGCAGAACGATTAAGACCAAAAACACTTGACAATTATATTGGTCAGGCCCATCTGGTGGGTGACCAGGCCGTCCTCAGACGTTCTATTGAAAGTGGAAATATTCCCTCTTTCATTTTGTGGGGACCACCGGGTGTCGGAAAAACTACACTTGCGCGCATCATTGCCAACCAGTTGAACCGCCCTTTCTATAACCTGAGTGCGATTAATTCGGGAGTAAAAGACGTCAGAGAAACCATTGAAAAGGCTAAGAACCAGCAGTTTTTCAATCAGCCGAACCCTATTTTGTTTATCGATGAGATACACCGGTTTTCTAAATCGCAGCAGGATTCACTCCTGGGGGCCGTTGAACAGGGTATTCTCACCCTTATTGGTGCAACCACTGAGAACCCATCTTTTGAGGTGATCTCTCCCCTGCTTTCCCGTTGCCAGGTTTATGTACTCAATTCACTGGAGAAGGATGAGTTGCTTCAGCTGGTTGATCACGCACTTACTATGGATACAGAACTGAAGAAGTTTAAAATTGATATAAAGGAATACGAAGCCATGTTGCGTTATTCCGGCGGTGATGCGAGAAAATTACTGAATATCCTGGAACTGGTGGTGAACAGCGCCCGGGATAATGGCAAAGGGGCCGATGAGCCGATTGTGATTACGGATGAAATGGTGGTGCATAATCTGCAGCAAAATATTGCCTTATATGACAAACAGGGCGAACAGCATTACGACATTATCTCAGCTTTTATAAAGTCGGTTCGCGGAAGCGATCCGAATGCCGCAGTTTACTGGCTGGCCAGGATGATCGCCGGTGGAGAAGACCCGAAATTCATAGCCAGGCGACTGGTGATACTGGCAGCCGAAGACATAGGACTGGCCAATCCCAATGGTTTGTTGATTGCCACTCAGTGTTTCGAAGCAGTCAACATGATTGGCATGCCCGAGTCCAGGATTATCCTGTCGGAAGCTACCATTTACCTGGCCAGTTCACCCAAGAGCAATGCTGGTTATATGGCCATCGATACTGCGCTTGAGCTGGTTCGAAAAACAGGTGATCTGCCTGTACCGCTGCATATTCGTAATGCGCCCACCAAACTCATGAAACAACTGGGGTATGGGAAAGATTACAAATATGCACATAGTTTCCCTGGTAATTTTGTGGAACAGGAATTTCTGCCAGACGATATCAAAAACACCAAACTATATGAACCAGGGGATAACACTCGTGAAAATGAGATAAAAACCAGGCTCAGAAAACTCTGGAAAACAAAATATAACTATTAATCTGTAAATAAATAAACAGTATGATACTTGAAAGAATTCCCGGCATATCCCATACAGAAAGCGGCAATTTTCTGTTTATCGGCGGTCCCTGTGTTATCGAGGGCGAAGAAATTGCCTTTTCGATAGCTTCCCGCATCAAGAAAATCACCGATTCGTTGCAGATTCCTTATGTATTCAAAGGTTCATTCAAAAAAGCCAATCGCTCGCGACTCGATTCCTTTACCGGCATCGGGGATGAAAAAGCCCTCGGAATACTCAGGGATATTGGCCGCAGCTTTAATATACCGGTTGTTACCGATATCCATTCAGTGGATGATGCTAATTTGGCCGCTGAATATGTTGACATGCTTCAGATCCCTGCTTTTCTCTGCCGCCAGACCGACTTGCTGATAGCTGCCGCCAAAACCGGTAAAGTAATCAACATTAAGAAAGGACAGTTTCTCTCACCCGGAGCCATGAAATTTGCAGTGGATAAAATGATCGAATCTGGTAATTCAAACGTATTGCTAACCGAGAGAGGTACTACTTTTGGCTATCAGGACCTGATTGTAGATTTCAGGGGTATTATTGAAATGCAGCAAACAGGCTTTCCTGTTGTACTGGATGTCACCCACTCCCTTCAACAGCCCAATCAGACCACAGGAGTAACCGGCGGGAGACCCGACATGATTGAGACCATAGCCAGGGCCGGGATCGCTGTAGGTGTCGATGGTATTTTTATGGAAACCCACCCTGATCCGGCCAATGCTAAATCAGACGGAGCCAACATGCTTCATCTCGACTTGCTTGAGAATTTGTTAACCAGACTGGTCAGGATCAGAAACACGATTAATACCTTTTGATGTAAAGAAATAATTGCAGTAAAATTAAAAAAGGTTGTCTGGATCAGACAACCTTTTATTTATAAATACAGCCGGACGATAAGCCGGATTCTGTCTCCGGCAGAGCCGGATTTCTATCATTTATCTGGCTCAGGATACACGATCCTTTACCGTTAGCGATCTACCCCCCGGCCTCGGACGGGCCATCCTCAGGCGCCGGTATATGCGATCTTGCAACCCATAAGGCAGACAGCATCCGGTGTCACCACCGGAACTGGTGGGCTCTTACCCCACCTTCTCACCCTTATCCCGCTAAAAGCGGGACGGTTATTTTCTTCTCTGCTACTATACCCTCACGGATATCTTCCCTTTCGGAAGTATGGTGCCCATGGTTGTCCGGACTTTCCTCTTTACAATCTGCAAAGCGATAGAATGTCCTGCTGTACAGATGCAAAATTACAATAATAGAAGCAATAAAGCCGTATTACTATAAAACATTTTACAGTGCATGCTGTTCTAACTTAAAATTCAATATCAAATGAAAACAATAGCAATGCTGGCAGGAATGGTTCTTTTTTCACTGAACGGGACTTTCTGTAAGCGACAAAGTAATAACGCTCATAAAAATACAACCATGGAAGCAACTAATCATACAAATCAAAATAGCAATACCGAACTGGACACCGCTACCTTTGGAACCGGTTGTTTCTGGTGCTCAGAAGCCATTTTTCAGGAAGTGAAAGGAGTTAAGAAAGTGGAATCCGGCTTCTCCGGGGGTGCCATTAAAAATCCCTCCTACAGAGAAGTATGTACCGGCAGAACAGGACATGCCGAGGTGGTACAGGTATATTTTGATCCTGATACGGTGAGTTTTGAAGAACTGCTGGAGATATTCTGGAAGACCCATGATCCTACGACACTGAACCGACAGGGCAATGATGTCGGAACCCAGTACCGGTCAGTTATTTTTTATCACAATGAAAAACAGAAGAAGCTGGCTGAAGAATATAAGAAGAAGCTGGATGAAGCAGGAATCTGGAAAAACCCCATTGTAACCGAAATCAGTCCGTTTAAAGCCTTCTACAAAGCAGAAGATTACCATCAGGATTATTATAATCAGAATACCAATCAGCCATACTGCCGCCTTGTAATCACCCCTAAACTTGAGAAGTTTGAGAAAATCTTTAAGGATAAGCTGAAATAAGGTGACAATCCTTGCCATAGCTTGTGTGGTGGGCTTGAGCGGCCTGTGGGAGTGAGTAACAAGGTAACAAAGTAACAAGGTGACAAAGTAACAAGGTAACAAAGTAACAAGGTGACAAAGTAACAATCCCTGCCTTTGGCATGTGAGCGAGACTGGTGTGAGGGCAAGGATCACGAGCGGCTTTGCGCGATGGAATTGAGGGAGTGGAGTAACAGGGTAACAAGGTAACAAAGTAACAATCCTTGCCTTTGGATTGCACGGGGGGCCTGGTGTGGGCAAGGATCACGAGCGGTGACAATGGCCGTGGGAGCGATAACAAGGTAACAGAGGTGTCTCGTTGACTCGTCCTGAACCAGGTTTACAAAAAACGTAAACTTAAATCAGGATTATGCTATAATGTGCTTCAGGATTTAAATTAATGTTCAGACAGTATTTTGCCTGTTAAAAGGTATATAAAGCAAGTACAGAAATTAAAATTGCATAAAAAAACTACTTGTAATCGCCTTAATCAGGCGATTACAAGTAGTTTTTAATTAGCCATATCTGCAATAATAAATTCAGCGCAGCATTAATCTTCTTCACTGTTGCTGCTCAAAGCCCAAACGGTAATACCTGCAATGGTTACCAGACTGCCGATAAAAACTGCCAGATTTACATTTCTTTGGGCTTTTCGGGCTTTTTGAAGTTGCTTTGAACCTAATCCTCTGTCAGCAATAAAATCTTCAATTTTTTTGACTCTTCCTTCAAGTTCTGTTTTTACTTTTTCATTAATATCCATAATATATACGTTTTAAATGTTCTCTCTACTATTAAAAACGCATGGAATGGGGAATTGTTTGAAGACAATTGCTCCTTAGTAAAGAATATTGCTTATTAGTATTTTTTTTACTTTATATATATATGTTATATAGGTATTTACACTCCATCTCGTAAAGAAAAACATCATCTTGTTGGAATTTCAAAATATTCAAATGATCTGATATTACCCGTCACATTTTCCAGTTTGTCCAGAACATTTATATTAAAATATATTCATACTTTTCAGATCGGGCATTAAACATAAAATACTTGTTTGTCTTAATATATTTTGTTAACTTGTTTTTTTATGAAAACTTCCAAGTAATGATTAATACTTATGATGACATAAGGGCCCATCCTGATAATTTCAGGCAACTATCTGTGAGAGATTTACTTTTTGTGCATTACAGGTGTCCCCAAATAGAGAGATTTGAGCAGCTATATAATCATTACAACCAATTTACATTTTCATTGAAAGGAGTAAGAATCCTGCATCAGGGGGTGAAATCATGGAAAGTAACTCCCCAAACATCATATTTTCAACGTAAGACTGCATATGTTCAGGAAGTTACTGATGCAAAGGGTTGGGAAGTACTCGTTTTTCATATTCCGGATGAATTTCTGATACAATTTGCCAATGAATTCATGGATAATTTGTCGATTGGAAATTTACCTGAATTAACAACCGATATGTTTATTAAGATCGATCTGAATGAGGTAACAAAAACTTATTTTTACAGCATGCTCCCTTATTTCAAACAAAAGATACCACCTTCAGAAAAATTACTTGAACTAAAATTTAAGGAACTTCTCCTGAACATATTGTCCAATCCCTTGAATAAACAGCTACTTGCATACATTCTGCACCTGAATGACGATATCAAAACCCCTATCTGGCAAATCATGGAAAAAAATTACACCTATAATTTAACCCTTAAAGAATTTGCCCGTCTTTCAAGTCGCAGTCTGGCTGCATTTAAAAGGGAGTTCAATGATTATTACCATACTACCCCTGGCAAATGGCTAACTGACAAAAGATTAAATCATGCCAGGATGTTGTTAAAAACAACCAAACAAAGTATTTCCGAAATTGTATTTAATTCCGGCTTCGAAAATACATCACACTTTAGCAGAATTTTTAAAGAAAAATATAGATTGTCACCACTGCAATTTCGAAAAAGACAGACAACCGTTGCATGATGGCCAATAAAAAGACTACTGTATCTTTTAAGCAAAAAAACTGAGCTTTTAAGAAAAGCCATTTCGAACTCCTCCTTTTAACTTTGTACTACAGTTAAAGTTAGAAAAACTGGTAAAGATTATTTCATTATTAAAAAGGAGGTTAATCATGAATTCAATTATTCAACTTATTAAAAAATTAGTTACAGTTGCTATTACGCTGCTGGTTCTTACCTCAACTGTGTCTGCCCAGGAAAACCCAACGGATGGTTGGAAGAAGGCCCAGGAAGAAATGAAAGCACAGATGGGCAGTGTTCCTGTCATGTTTACAAAACTACCCGCCGATGTTAGAGTCAGTGCCTGGGAGTTGTTTAAAGCAATTAACAACCCGAAAACAGCGATTCCATCCAAATATGGGGAATTAATCGGGCTCGCAGTTGCAGCCCAGATTCCTTGTGAATATTGTGTCATCGCTCATACAAAACTTGCTAAGTTGTTTGGTGCTACTGACGAAGAGATTAAAGAAGCTGTAACCAAAGGAGCAGAAACTCGCTTATGGAGTACCATCCTCAATGGGAATTTGACGGAAGCTGATAAGGAATCGTTCAAATCTGACTGGGATAAAGTCATTAAATATATGAAAGCCCATGGTAACCAAAAGTGAGCGATTATTTCGGTCATAATAAATGTCAGTGACTGAAAAACTATTTATCTGGAACTTTTAAAATGCTGATCATTATAAATATTTTGCAGAAGCAGAATTACCATTAAATAATTTATAAATATGCAGTTATCATTTTGATTTTCCTTGGAATAATTTTGCTTGAAAGCAAGCATGGCCGAAATTTCCGCCCCTACATTGTGATATTAGTTTTCTGGATCATGCACCAAACTGGATTTAATATATTATTCTAATTATGATGGAGAAAGCAATCTTAGATAAGTTAAGGGTAAGCTCTGCACGGTCAGCTTGATTCAGCCGGACGATGCAGATTATGAGGATGCCCGCAACGTGTGGAATGGAATGATAGACAAACATCCCGCATTGATCGTTCGCTGTGCTGATGATGCTGATGTAGTCAACGCCATCAACTTTGCCCGGGAACAAGAATTGCTTGTGGCTGTACGCGGCGGTGGACACAATGTTGCCGGCTTTGGCACTTGTGACGGAGGCATTGTGATTGACCTGTCCCCAATGAAAAAAATCGAGGTTGATGCCGTAAATCGCACTGCACTCGCCCAACCCGGACTGACGTGGGGGGAATTTGACAAAGCAACTCAAGCGCACAAGCTGGCGACAACAGGTGGTCTGGTAAGCACTACCGGGATTGCCGGCTTCACGCTTGGTGGCGGTTTTGGATGGCTCGTTAGAAAGTATGGACTGACCGTGGACAACCTGCTTTCAGTGGATATGGTGCTGGCAAATGGTCAACGCCTGACGGCCAGTCCATCAGAACATGCTGATCTCTTTTGGGGCATTTGCGGTGGTGGCGGAAACTTTGGTGTTGTTACTTCATTCAAGTATCGCTTGCATGATGTTGGGCCTCTTATCTATGGTGGGGCGGTCTTCTTCCCTGTTGAACAAGCAAGGGAACTCCTCCAGTTTTATCGCGACTGGACACCAACAATGCCTGACGAACTTTCCACAATGGTGGCTTTTCTCAAAGCACCGCCAGAACCTTTTGTTCCCAAAGAGCTGATTGGCACACCAATGATTGCTCTGGCCCTTTGTTATACCGGATCAGCAGAAGATGGCGAGCAGGCAATCAAACCACTTCGGGCTTTTACTGCAGCCTGTAATTGACCTGATCGGGCCACATCCTTACCTTGGATTGCAGGGAATGTTCGACCCGACTGCCCCCAAAGGGATTCACGCCTATTGGAAGACCGAAAATTTTAATACCCTGAATGATGCTGCCATTGATGCTATTGTTGATCATGGCACAAGAATGGGATCACTTTCTCATTTTTCGGCTGTCCATATCCACCACTGGGGTGGTGCTATTGAGCGAGTGAATAAAGATTTAACTGCTTTTGCGCACAGGGATGCACGCTATGTAATGAATATCATAGGCCTTTGGATGGAACATGAGAATGCAAGCAAACATATAACCTGGGCGCGTAATTTTTCACAGGCTATGCAGTCCTATTCGACAGGACAGGCTTATCTTAACTTTTTGGGCAATGAGGGAGGGACGGGTGTCAGAGCAGCTTATGATGTGAAAAGATATGAACGACTGGTTGCATTGAAGAACAAGTATGATTCCACTAATCTGTTTCGGCTGAACCAGAATATTCAGCCCAATGGGTAATTGAGGATGCTTGAAAAAACTTGATTTTTAATATATAATAACAAATGAAAATTCTAAGTTTGAAAGTAATTTTGATCAATTATTCCAATGTTATAAAGTGCTCAATACAAAATTTAATGAACCCAGAAATTAAAACACTGAACGGTAAAAAACTGATCGGCAAGAGAATAAGGACGTCATTTGCTCATGACAAAACGGTCGCAGCTATGGAAAAGTTTTGCTCCGCGGAAAAAAGAAATAAAAAATTCAATTAGTTCTGATCTATATTCTGTTGATATTTATAACAATACAAAATTCTTTACTAATTTCAATCCCTCAGAAGAATTTGAAAAATGGGCTGCGATTGAGGTAGAAAATTTTGGTCATGTTCCTGATGGAATGGAGAAACTGATTATTCCGGAAGGCGAATATGCCGTATTTCATTATAAAGGCAAACCAAGCGAAGCACAGCTCACATTTCAGTATATATACAGAGTGTGGCTCCCTCAATCTGCTTATGAAATGGATGACAGACCCTATTTTGCGTTTATGGGAGATAAATATCAAGGGGAAGATCCGGAATCGGAAGAGGAATTTTGGGTACCTGTCAGGGAAAAAAGCAACAAGGTAACCAGGTAACAAAGAGACAGACGCGCTTTTCGCTTTAAATTCCTGACTTTAATCTATATAGATGGGTCACGTATTATAAATGCCTAACTGGAAGATGCGCCAGATTAAAAGTTGGGAGACTTCACCAGCTTTCAAATAAATAAAAACAATATCCTACATTAATTCCATAAGAGTGTTAACCAATACTGTAAGTCCGGAAATAAATGAAATCCAGATGCAAATCTTTCGGAACAGAGCGACAGGGACTTTGGAGGAGAGACGTTGTCCGATAATTGTCCCTATGACCAGTACAGGCAGCAGATAGAGTGCCATCTTCATGTTTTGAGGGACAATCAGGTCAGCTGTATAATAACCTACCAGGGCAATAGATGCATTGAACACATTAAACCATGCAAATTTATTCCTGAAATTCTCATTGCTGGTATTCATAGAGGTAAGAAAGAAGGCCAGTGGCGGACCAGAAACAGAGATACTGCCTCCAAGGAAACCACTGATCATGCCAGAGATCATGGTAGCCCTGGCCGGTTTGCGAATGTTATACCGGTATCCCAGCAGGAAGGCCAGTGCAAGCAACGACAGCATGATGCCGGCAAAGATGCGGAGGGTCTGTTCTTCTACAAGATGCAGGAAAAGCACGCCGGGAACCAGTCCAACTACACCCCACGCCGGCAGGATGAGCGCCCGGATGCCGGATCGTTCTGCCGGTCTCTTCAAAACAATCATTGTAGAAGAGAACAGATTAAAAAAAGTGAGCAGCGGGATAATCAGTTTGACCGGAAAGATAAAAATGAGCAACGGCATAGCCAGCAGGGCAAAGCCAAATCCGGTAAGCCCCTTTAACACTGCAGCAAGCAGTATGACACAGAATATATAAACCCAATGCATATTATCGCAAAAATAATACAGAAGTTACAGAAATAATTACCCAGAGAGAAAAACCCATCAACAAAGGTCGCCATCCAGCCCTTTTAATTTCCCTGGCTGAGATGCCTGTGCCAATAAAAAACAGGGCAATCATCAGTCCTTTATGTCCCAACCAGCTGAAATGTGTAAAGGTATGCTGCCAGGAAGGGATAAAATTGCCGGCAATGATGGCCAGGATAAACAACGGTATAAACCAGGGAATTTTAATTTTTCCTTTTTTCTCCTCTCCTTTTTGAAGCATGGAAGTAATCAGTGTAACCGGAATAATCCAGAGTGTCCTGGTAAGTTTAACTGTTGTAGCCACCTGTAAGGCTTTCGGACCAAAGACACTCCCCGCTCCCACTACCGAACTTGTATCATGAATGGCGATAGCAGCCCAGAAACCAAAATGTTCCTGTGACATGTGTAACAAATGTCCGATATGCGGAAAGACAAATAGTGCTATGGCATTCAGGAAAAATACCACACCCAGCGCAAAAGATACCTGGTTGTTTTTAGCCTTAATTACCGGTGCAGTGGCAGCAATGGCACTTCCTCCACAAATCGCTGTTCCGCAAGATATCAGATAGGCTGTTTTTTTATCTACCTTAAATAGCAATCCCAGTGCAGTACCCGCCAGTAAAGTCAGAAAAACAGAAAAAAGAGTAAGGTAAAAACCGGTTTTACTGGTTTGTATTACCTGGCCCAGGTTCATTCCAAAGCCCATAAATACAATGGAAGCCTGTAACAAATAGGAGGTAATTTTACTTGTATTCAGCGGGATTTTTTTTCCGAACAAAAAAGAATATAATAGCCCGGCTCCAAGGGCAAAAGGAGCACTCATAAAGGGCAAGAGACAGAGAAAAACGGCAATAGTATAAATATATTGCTGGGGTTGTAAAAGTGTTTTCGATTGATTCATCCTTTTTTTTCAGACAAATCTATGGTGCTATTATAACTAAAACAAATAGCAAATCATTATTGATTATAACTATAAATTATAATTCTGTAAAAATTGTATAAACAATCCGGCAAAACCAGGATCATACCCCTTGGGTAATACAATTCTGAAAAACCGCTGTATTTTCATGTCTTGGAAAGGAACAATGGTAAGGCTGTTAAGCTGCAGTTCTTTTTTAAGTGCACGAACTGAGACAAGGCCCATACCATCGAAAGTAGTGAGAAAATTTTTAATGGCTTCAGTACTGCCCAAATGTAATATAATCCGTAAGTTCTTTAATCTAAGACCGTGTTTTTTAAGGTATTCATCAATTACTTCCAGGGTTCCCGATCCCTGTTCCCTGATTACGACCGGAATATCCGGGAGGTCCTTCATATTTAGTTGTTTATTGCGGGCAATTTTGCTTCCGGAACCTGCAACAGCCACAATTTCATCTTCCAGGAATCGTATATAACGGAAGTCAGCACTGCTGGAAAAGTTTTCTACCAGGGCCATATCTATTTTTCCATCCAGCAGCAACTGCTCCATCTCAAAAGAATTTCCATTGAGCAGGGTGAGTTTAATATCCGGATACTGGGAATGAAAGGAGGCCAGCACTTCAGGAACAACGTATTGGGAAATAGTAGAACTCGCACCAATCCGCAAACTTCCCTCATACCGGTCTTTTAACTGACTCAATTCATGTTCCAGTTCAGAATAAAGCATTGCTGAACTTCTCGCATATTTGTATACTTTTTCGCCTGCGAGGGTGAGTGTGATACGATTTCCGCGTCGTTCAAAAAGTGTGATACCAAGCTGATTTTCGAGTTCTTTGATGTGTTTGGTTACCGCAGGCTGACTAATAAAGAGCGCACTTGCTGCTTTTGTAAAGCTCAAATTGTCGGCCACAGCCAGAAAAACCCTGATACGGAATTGCATGGTAAAGTAAGTTTTGTATAACTTCAACTTTTACTAAAAAAGGATAACAAATTTAGGTATTTTAAGTCAGGTAACAATTTATCGGAGGGTATAATCATGAAAAGCCTAATAAATGTGAATTATAATAAAAAATGAGACCTGACAGGAGAAAAATACCTGTCAGGTCGTATCCGCTAAATAAATGGCGATTAGCCTTCAAATTATACATTAAATACTGCATGAATAACGAATTTGCGTTATTCCATTAAGGTAGCTTTAATACAATGTATAATTGTGAAAAGTCCTTTAAATGTAGATTAAAATAAGCATTGAGACCTGACAGGAGAAAGAATACCTGTCAGGTCGCTCCAGCCATAAAAATAGCATTTGGTCTTTAAACTTTAAACTTGAATCTGTCTCATCCCTGCCTTTCATGCAAATTTCGTTTCCTTCACTAATTCACGCATTTTGCTCACAATTCATTATTGCTTTTTCTCCCTTGCACTCATTATAAAGAAATAGAGCAGAAATCCGGCGGCAATAAATACAAGTTCGATTCCAAAGCTCAGCATGGAGTCTTCATAATTGTCAAAATTCCAGCCATACCTTGAAAGAATGCCCAGCAGAATAAGGCCAAGGCCGGCAAAGAAAGACACGAGTCCCCATTTTAATGTAGGATACCGGTTCGCTTCCCGGTTCTCATTTTCCTGAACCAGGATCCCGGCTTTGTCAATGTGTCCGGAATTGATAATTTTTCTTTTCAGTAAAAAATCAGTAAACGATTTTATTACCATATAGATCGCGGTAAAAACAACGATCATTGCAAATACATCATCCATAATTGTAAGTTTTTAGTTAAACAATTTTGTAAGATTAGTCGGCAGCGGCCTTCAAAATGTTGCAGCAAGTTGCATTTTTTTATAAAAAGAGCAGTAATTTGCAACAATATCATTCCATGTACGACTAATATGGGTATGAACGATGAGTACCTTATACTTGAGATCAAAAAGGGAAACCGGCAGGCTTTCCGTTACCTGGTTGATAAATACAACAACCTGGTGTGGCATCTCATATTAAGGATGGTAAGCCAGTATGAGGACGCGGAAGACCTTAGTCAGGAAGTATTTTTGCGGGTTTATCGTGATATTCATAAGTTCCGTGGTGAATCGAAACTTTCAACCTGGATCGGTTCCATTGCCTACAATGCAGCGACTGATCATCTAAGAAAACGAGGCAGAAAACAAAAAGTTATGATTGAGAATGATGCCATGATCCCGGATATACAAACAGATGATATACCCACTCCGCTGGATGAATTAACCAGGGAAGATACAAAAAAGATGATCCATGCTATTATTGAGAAGATGCCGGTACAGTTTCGCACTGTCATCACACTTTATCACCTTGAACAATTTTCGTATACGGAGATTGCCGAGGTGACAGGCATGCCGGAAGGCACTGTAAAAAGTTACATAAGCCGGGGCAGGGTTTTCATTAAGGAAAAACTAATTGCTCTGATTCCCGGATTTCAGAAAGACTATGCAGGTAACCTATAAAAGTTATTAAAATGAAGAACGAAGATAAGAAATATGATGCACTGGACAGGCTGATTGATGAGACGCTTTCTGCCGCCCCTGATGTAATGATACCTGTTGATTTTACGGAAAGGGTAATGCACAAAATAGAGAAACCTTCTGTTATCAGGGAACTGGTAGTTGAAACTTCCATGAAGATAGGAATAGTCGCGGGCACCTTGCTTGTATTATTTGTCTCTTTTCTGGTAGCCGGAATGACCAACCTTTATACGATAGAGTATTTTCTATATAGTTACAGCCCTTATCTGATTCCTGTTGCCCTTATTATACTCTTTACCTGGATTTTTAATGACGTTTTGTTGCCTTATCTTTTTAGTAAATCGGAAAAGATTATGCAAAAAGAGACAGGCAGTGGCAGTAATTATTCCTGAGAATAAGCTATTCATGAATCTTATTGCTAACTGGTTTTTGCAAGATTTCGTATCATTCCCTTAAAAACCATCATGTGTACCGGATAGATTCCATACCAGTATAATCTGCCCAACAGTCCTTTCGGGCGAAACGTCGCCGTCTGGAAAAGTTTTCCATCCCGTATACGGAATTCAAGCCAGGCCTCCCCGGGTAATTTCATTTCTGCATACAATAACAGACGCTTTTCATTTTTATCAGCAAATAACACCCTCCAGAAGTCCACTGCATCTCCCGGATGAAGTTCTGTTTCACTGGTTCTGCCACGCCTCAACCCCACTCCGCCAGCCGTTTTGTCTAATAATCCCCTCGTTTTCCAAAGCCAGTTAGCATAATACCAACCTGTATCTCCGCCAATTTTCCAAATCCTTTCAAGCGCAATTTGTTCATTATGAACCGGAACCTCCCTTTTGTCGGTAAGACATCCAAAGGTAGGTACATTCAAAAATTCCGACAGGTTCAATTCCAGCCGTCCGCTAACAAAAGCATCTTTCCAGCTGGATATTACATCATTACTTTCAACCTTCATAAAGGCCCGTTGAAGGGCTTCCCTGTAACTCACAGGATGGATATCAAGTATATTGTTCAGGTCATTATTCCGGCATACTACCTCAATTTTCATGCTGTCTACCAATGCAGTAGCCAGCCGGTAAGAAGTGGAAGTGATAAAATACAGCCAGTAGGAAGAAATTTTCGGGGTCATTACCGGTACCGTCCAGATGGTTCTTTTAAGGCCTCGTATATCTGCAAAAATGAGTAACATTTCCCGGTATGTCAGGATATCTGGTCCTCCGATATCAAAATTTTTATCAAAAGTATCTTCATTCAGCAGAGCAGCCGAGAGAAATTTAATTACATCACTGATTCCAATTGGCTGACAGTTGGTTGTTAGCCATTTGGGTGTAATCATAACCGGAAGTTTCTCCACCAGGTCGCGGATAATCTCAAAAGACGCACTGCCGGAGCCGATGATGATACCGGCCCGCAGAGTGGTAAGATGGTATTCTCCTCTGGCCAGTTCTATTTCAACATTCCTTCTCGATGACAAATGTTTGGACAAGGAATCTTCGTTGATAATCCCGCTCAGGTATACAACCTGTTTTACCCCGGTTTTAGTTGCAGCTTTTCTGAAATTTTCTGCAGCAGTAAATTCTTTTTCTTCAAAATTACCGGTTGCCGACATGGAATGGATCAGAAAGTAAGCTGCATCCAGATTGTCAGGCATCTGTGAGGTAGTTGCTGCATCCAGGAAATCAATTTCAATTACATTTACTTTCTCTTCCAGAGAGGGAGGCATGATGAACCGACTTTTGTCCCTCACACAGCATATTACTTCATGCCCCTGCTGAATCAGTACCGGCAGTAACCGTCTGCCTATATATCCGGTTGCTCCTGTTAATAGTATCTTCATGTTTAAATTTTTCTTCCCTGCCCAACCTCATTTTATTTGTGTTGACGGATGCGTGTGAGTTTGTATACTCAAACAAATTTATATGTTACAGGTTCATTTTGAGCCTTAATTTGGGCCATTCCCTACATATTTATTATGCTACGGATGAATTCTGAAAAAACATCATCAGGACGACTTATAAAGTTAATTGCTTGGGACAATGAATCTTAGTCTGGCTCAATAATAATTTAAGAAATATTTCAGTTAGAAAACTTTTTAAACTAAAATAGTTTTCATATTTTTGCACCGTTTTTCAAAAATAATCATGGACACAGAACAGAAGATCATACAGAAAGCCATCGAATTGTTCAAAAAGCTGGGCATAAGGAATGTAACTATGGATACCCTGGCTAATGAGCTTGGTATTTCCAAACGTACCATTTATGAGCTGTTTAAAGACAAGAACAACCTGGTAAGTATTTCCATCGGGGAAATGGCAAGGCAAAACAGGGAAGAGATACTGGAGATTATCAATAATTCCTCCAATGTTATTGATGCTATGTTTCAGATAGGCAGAAACGGTCAGCAGCGCAGATCAGAAATGAGTGATGCATTCTTTGATGATATTAAAAAGCGCTTTCCGGAAATAAACAAACGGTTTAATACGGACAGTGAATACCGCAATTCATCGGTGTCCCAGTTACTGTTAAACCGGGGAGTAAAGGAAGGCATATTTCGTCCTGATCTGAATATTGAAGTAGTTAGTACGTTCATCGAACAGCTGGGAAGTTTCCTGCACAACAGTGAATATTTTGGTGGTGGTACAATCAATGAAAAAGAGATAATGAAATATATTTTTCTGCCTTATTTCAGGGGCATTTCCACTGAAAAAGGGGTGAAACTCATTGATCAGTATTTTGAAAACAGGCAGGAGTACAATTAAATGAGAATTAAAGCAATAAAAATCATAAGTGAGTGTCAAAAGTAAGAACCGAAGTTGAATAAAATACAAAAGAAGCGAATGATGAAAAAAAGAATTATTGTGTTATTGCTGGCCGCAACAGGGTTTTCTTCCCTTTTTGGGCAGGCCTCACTGACACTTAGTCTGGACAGTGCGGTCAATTATGCCGTTGCATATAACAAGACCCTCATGATTTCAGGTTTATCGATAGATCAGGCCAACGAAAAAGTAAAGGAAACAATAGCGCAGGGACTTCCACAGTTGGATGCTACACTGGATTACTCAAACTTTTTAGGAGCTGAAACCAGCCTGAGTTTTGGCGGAACACCTGACGGTGCTCCTGCTCCAAAAATCAAATTCAATCCAACGAGTAATTTCAAATTCACCGCCAGTCAATTGGTTTTCAGCGGAAGCTATATAATAGGGCTGCAATCGGCCAAATTATATAAGAGTTTGTCAAAGACCAATTATGAGAAGACTCAGGAAGACATTACAGAACAAGTAATGAATAGTTATTACCTGGTATTGATTTCGGAGCGAAATCATTCCATAGTAGAAAAGAACCTGGAAAATCTGAAAGATGTATTTACCAACACCCAATCAATGCTGAAATTTGGTATTCGCGAAAAAACAGATGTGGATCAGCTCAAGGTACAGGTTTCCATGATGGAAAATCAGTTACGATCCTCAGAGCGGACGGTAGAGGTAAACTACAATTTACTTCGTCTTCAGCTCGGTGTGCCCGCCGGGACGCAGATCATTCTTATTGACTCACTGGACGGAATATTGCAACGTGCGGATTTTGAGGCTACCCTGCTGCAGGATTTTAATCTGGAGGATAATACACAATACCAGGTGATGGATGTGCAGGAAAAAATTTCAGAAAAGCAGGTATTACAGCAAAAAATGAGCTATTTACCAACTATCAGCGGATTTTATAGTTACACAGAAAAGCTTCTTAAACCTGAATTCGATATTTCGCCTAAAAATGTGCTGGGTCTCAATATGAGCATCCCCATTTTCTCGAGTGGCAAGCGCCGGGCACAGGTAAGCCAGGCAAAAATCAGTCTGGAGACCACCCAGGCACAGAAAGATTTACTGGCTGAACAGTTAAGAATTCAGGAAAAACAAAGCAGGTATAACCTGAAGAATGCAATGGACCAATACAACAGTCAAAAAGAAAATGTTGCCGTTGCCAAATCAGTTTACGACAGCTATCGGGAGAAGTACAAACAGGGATTAATTTCCAGTCTGGACCTTACGAATGTAAACAACAATTATCTGCAGGCACAATCTGCTTATATTTCTTCGCTGTTTCAGGTATTACAGGCTCAGACCGCTCTGGAAAAGCTATTATCAACCTTATAAAATTCAAATATTATAATATACTACAAATGAGAAGATTAGCCTATTATTCGATATTGTTATTGTTACCGGCAGCCGGTGCGTTAACAGGTTGCACCGGCAAATCCGGTGCTGCAGCTGATAACAATGCAGCTGCTGACAGTGTAAAAGCAGAAAAGATCAAAATAGAGGTTTTGCAAAAACAAAAGATTTCCAGACCTATTGAAAACACCTCTACCCTGGAAGCTTTTGAGGAGAATTACCTGGTTCCGGCATCACCGGGCCGCATTGAAAAGATCTATGTTGAAATCGGTACTCATGTTTCAAAAGGTGACCTTTTGGTGCAGATGGATCGAACAAATCTTCACCAGGCAGAGGTACAACTGAAAAATGTGGAAACTGATTACAAACGGCTGGATACACTGAATAAGGTCGGAAGCATTTCAGCACAGCAGTACGATCAGATCAAGACTCAGTATGAAGTAGCAAAATCAAATGTTGAGTTTCTGAAGGCAAATACACAATTACATGCACCTTTCAGTGGCGTTATAACTGGCAAATACTATGAAGACGGGGAATTTTACTCCGGTGCACCCAATACCCCAGCCGGAAAAGCTGCTATTGTTTCCATTGCGCAGCTGAATCCGCTTAAAGCTATTGTATCCGTTTCAGAGCAATTTTTCCCTTATATCTCAAATGGCATGACCACTGTGGTCACAAGCGATGTCTATCCTGAAGATACATTTACCGGTACTGTCTTTCGGATCCATCCTACTATTGATCCAGACACCCGTACTTTCAATGTGGAAGTAAAAGTACCGAATAATAATATGCGTCTGCGCCCCGGCATGTTCTGCCGTGTGTCTCTCACACTTGGAGAGGTAGATGCACTCGTTGTTCCATCCGTAGCTGTACTTAAGCTGCAGGGATCTAACGATCGATATCTGTTTATCGATGAAAACGGTATAGCAAAACGAATCTCAGTGAAACTCGGGCGCCGGTTTGATGACAAGGTCGAGGTAATGTCCGGTGAACTGAAGGAAGGTGACAAACTGATTGTTGTCGGACAATCCAAATTGTTGGATGGTGATCCGGTGGAAATTGTCAGCAAATAATGAATGAGCGTTTATCTAAAAGAAAGAATCAGGAATGAGTATTTATAAGAGTGCCGTACAGAAACCCATCACGACCACGATGATCTTTGTGGCCATCATTGTGATGGGGATATATTCGCTGATACAGATCCCAATTGACCTGTATCCCGAAATGAACCCGCCTTACATCTCTGTGTTGACAAGCTATTCAGGAGCCAATGCACAGGATATTGAAACCAATGTTACCAGGAGGATTGAAGATGCATTGAATACTGTTGATAATCTTAAAGAGATCAGCTCTACTTCTTATGATAATCTGTCGGTAGTGAGTCTGGAATTTGAATGGGATGCCAATCTGGATGAAGCTTCCAATGATATCCGTGATGCTGTGGACCGCATATATGATTATCTGCCTGAAGGATGTGACAGGCCAACTATTTTTAAGTTCAATACCAGTATGTTCCCGATAGTCTTCTACGCCATCACGGCCGGAGAAAGTTATCCCGGACTTGCCAAGATCCTGGAAGAAAAGATCATCAATCCGATGAACCGTATCAACGGTATTGGTTCTATCAGTCTGATGGGGGCTCCCAAACGTATGATCTATGTCAATGTGGATCCAAAGCGGCTGGATGCCTACAACCTGACTATTGAGCAGATCGGCAGCAAGATTGCAGCAGAGAACATGAACACACCTTCGGGCCACATAAAAATGGGTAAAATTGATTATCAGCTCCGGGTGGAAGGAGAATTTACCGAAAGTTCCCAGTTACGGAACATCATTGTGGCCGATGTGCAGGGAAAGCCTGTTTATCTGAAAGATGTAGCTGTTGTAAAAGATACACTGAAGGACCTGTCCCTTGATGAAAAGATCAATGGCCAAAAGGGGCTCCGGCTATTCGTGATGAAACAATCGGGTGCCAATACAGTGAAAATTGCCCGTGAAGTGGACAAGCGAATGGCAGAGCTCAAGAAAGCATTGCCTCCTGACGTGAAGGTTCAGAAAATTCTGGATACATCAACGTTTATTAAAGGATCTATAAACAATTTATCAGAGACCCTGATGTGGGCGTTGTTCTTTGTTGTGCTGGTGGTACTGTTTTTCCTGGGCCGCTGGAGGGCCACATTTATTATTGTGCTGACCATTCCGATATCATTGATTGTTGCGTTCATTTACCTTTACATGTCCGGCAATTCCATCAATGTGATCTCACTTACCTCACTGTCCATTGCAATCGGGATGGTAGTGGATGATGCGATTGTTGTACTTGAAAACATTACCAAGCATATCGAAAGGGGCAGTAGCCCCAGGGAAGCAGCCATTTATGCAACCAATGAAGTTTGGTTGTCAGTAATTGTTACCACACTGGTGGTTGTTGCCGTATTTTTCCCGCTTACACTTGTTTCGGGAATGACGGGTGTGCTGTTTAAACAGCTTGGCTGGATTGTTACCATCACAGTGGTAACTTCAACTCTGGCGGCCATTTCGCTGACACCGATGCTTTCTTCAAAATTATTGAAGCTTAAACAACGAAAAAAAGAACCAGGCCGCTTCAGTTATGACAAAACCATTGAAATATGGCTGACTAAATTTGATTTGTTTTATGAGCGTTTGCTACGGTGGGCTGTTTCACACAAACGGATTATCATCATTACTGCCTTCGTGATATTTGTTTCTTCATTTGGACTGATGAAGTTTATCGGTACCGACTTCATGCCGGAATCAGACGAGAGCCGCATCACAGCTTCTATTGAGTTACAAACCGGGTTGCGGGTAGAAGAAACCATGAAGATAGCACGTAAGATTGAGCAAATTGTGAAAGAACGGTACCCTGAAGTTGAGATTATGTCTACTTCATCCGGCTCGGACGATGAAGGCAGCATGATGTCGTTATTCAGTCAGTCCGGATCAAATATCATTAACCTGATGATCCGGTTGAAACCAGTGGATGAAAGAAAGCGATCTGTCTGGCAGATCGCCGATGACATGCGCAATCAGTTTAATCAGTTTGCCGAGATTGTGAATTACAATATTTCCACCACAGGGGCAAGTTTTGGTGGTGCTGGCAACACTGTAAACGTAGAGATCTATGGTTATGATTTTAATGTAACAACCCGGCTTGCTGATGAAGTGAAAAACCGGCTGAGTAATATTAAGGGTGCCGAAGACATACAGGTGAGCCGGAAGAAAGAGAAACCGGAACTGCAGATTATCCTGGACAAGGATAAACTTGCCGAACACGGACTGACAACCGGTATGGTATCCACTGCTATTAAGAACAGGGTAGACGGACTTACTGCTTCGATGTTCCGGGAAGAAGGAGATGAGTATGATATTGAGGTCCGATTCATGGAGAAATACAGGAATTCCATCACCGACCTGCAGGAAATCACTATCGTTAACCCACTGGGGGATAAGTTAAAGCTGAAAGACCTTGGTGAGATCAAAGAATTCTGGAGTCCGCCCAATATTGAAAGAAAGCGGAAAGAACGTGTGGTAACAGTTTCCGCAAAACCCGTTGGCATTTCGCTTGGTGAACTGGCTGGACAGATAAAATCTGAGCTAAGTACCCTTGATGTACCACAGGAAGTGATGATCAATATTGGCGGAGCCTATGAAGACCAGCAGGAATCATTCATGGATCTTGGAATGTTGTTGTTATTGAGCCTTATTCTTGTGTTCCTGGTGATGGCTTCCCAGTTCGAATCATTTGCCATGCCATTTATAATTATGTTTTCCATTCCATTTGCCTTTACAGGGGTTATCCTGGCACTGTTTATCACTCACACCACCCTGAGTCTGGTGGCAGCCCTTGGTGCGGTGCTTCTGGTTGGGATCGTAGTGAAGAACGGTATCGTACTTGTCGATTACATCAATCTGATGCGTGATCGTGGCATTGAATTGTATGAAGCAATCGCCATCTCAGGAAAATCGCGACTCAGGCCGGTATTGATGACGGCAATGACAACCATCCTTGGTATGTTACCCCTGGCATTGAGTGCTGGAGAAGGCTCTGAGATGTGGAGGCCAATGGGTATTACCGTAATTGGCGGATTGGTATTCTCCACCCTGGTGACACTGGTAATTGTACCGGTGATGTATGCTGTAATGGCACGCAAAGGAGAAAGAGATAAAAAGACCAGCGTTAGAAAACGTTTTGTTTTTATGGATAGATAGGGGTTAGTAATTCCGGATGGGCATTTTAGCCTGTCCGGTTTTTCAAAATTAATGAATGTAGTTCAAATTGTCAGACACCTTCGAAGATGCTTGAATTCCTTGGTAATCGTTAAGAGGTATTTATTGCAATTAAAATGTTTGATTAGGTGTCTGACAGTTATAACTTGATTTCAAAAACGAATAAATATAACAAAATATGAAAGCTGTAATGATAATATTTAACCAGGCCAATACCGAGCGCGTGGAATACATGTTTGACCGGCTGGGTATCAGAGGATATACCTGGTTTCAGGATGTAAAAGGTCGTGGTACTGAAACGGGTGAGCCGCGAATGGGCACCCATACCTGGCCCGAGATGAACTCTGCCGCCCTCACCATGATTCCTGATGATCAGGTAGATGTGCTGCTGGATAAAGTAAAAAAGATGGATGAAGTCAACAAGGAAGTGGGTGTTCGGGCTTTTGTCTGGAACGTAGAGAAGACTGTGTAAGGAGAGAGATTCAGTTGGTTATTCGGTGGTAGTTCAGTGGATGATTATTCCCCTCGCACAATGCCATCGGGCATGTTCAGTTTTTCTCAAATCCTAGATTTGAAAGTAAATCGAGAATTTTCGAAATTGTAAACTGAACAAAGTTCAGAACAATTTTGGAAGTCGGTCGTGATCTTTTGTGCAAGTATTTTATTTCTTCTGATTTACTTTTTGATTTTATTTTTTTAATCACCAAGGCTGATGCACAAAAGATTCGGTTGTTTTCTTGGATTCGTGCCCTTCGGTTGGATTTGTCTCCCTTTAATCCATCCGCACAGTGTCTGTTCCAACATATAATTTCTGATTAATCGTAAATTTTAAATGCTCAAAATTAGTCACTGTAGCAGAACCATCTCCAACCGGAAAGCAATCGTTGCAGTCAATTTTCTCTGAGGTTCGGTTGTATTGGATATTAGTCAGGGAATCCTTTCTGTCTTCTGTCTTTAATAAATAGTCGTATTGTTTAAATTCCCTCTTGTCTCCAAACAAGGTATACATCAACCATTTATCAATGACAAAATAATTGTATGAATCAGAAATTTCGATGGAATCTATTCTTTTATGCGTTTCCTTTGAGAGTACATAAATCATTTTTTCTTTTAAATCACCGCCACTGCCAGGATTATATTTAACCACAATCTGTGGGTAATAATCCTGATCGCAGTCTTTTTTAGTACAGCATGAAGATATGCTGCCCATAATTACGATAATAAAAATCCATTGGAAAATATTCATAGTAAATCATGTTGGTTTTCTATTTTTATGATTTTTTGTTAATTAGCTTTCAGAATACACATCGACCTGAACTATTTTTATTAATTTAAAAGTATATAACTATTTCAAATATAATAATTATTCTAAACAGCCTCTATCGAATTGTTTTTTCGGAAATGATTTATAACTTTAATATATAAAAATAAAAAGAACGCTTCCGTATTTTAAATATGCATTTTGTATTGAAAAATCCTGAAATCCATGAAGAAGACATTAAAAATTTCATTGGTTTTGTTGCTGATGATATTGCCGGTATCAGGTCAGAATTACCAGACATTCAATTCGCGTGGCACTTTCTTTTATAAAAACTGGTCAGAAAATATCAGATGTGTTAGAATGGATTCAGCTAAATACTTAGAAGCCAATGGCGACTCAGTTTTATTTCCCTTTGCTGTGATTCAGCAATTGGATTACAATTGCTTCTCGCCAACCACGGCTTCCTGGATTGGGCTAAAAATAGTGATCAGGGAAGATGGTATGAATTTATTATTTAATAAAACAGGTGACACTATCAAGGTCAACACGCTTGCAACTCTTAATGATAAATGGCTTGTTTATCATGGACAAGATTCTGTTTATATTTATGGAACAGTTACAAAAATTGATACATCGCATTTTCTTGGTATTGTTGATACTGTTAAAACAATTACATTTCAGGCCCATAATGATGAAAAATCTCCCCTTGAAAATACTGTTAATTCCCTGCAAATAAAAATCAGTAAAAATTACGGACTGGTCAAAACACTGAATTTCTATCTGTTTCCTAATTTCAGGAATGATATTACCAATGAACAACTTGAGGAATATGAACTGACAGGGCTTTCGAATCCAAAGGTAGGAGTGCAGAATCTGACCTGGTTTGAAGTCTATGATTTTAAACCGGGAGATGAAATGCATATACTGGAAGAATATAGCAACTGGGATGCTGCAACCGGAAATGGCAGGGCTGAGACAGATAAGTTAATTTATAAATATCTTACCCGTACTAATTATCAGGATTCCATGGTATATACCTGCTCCCGGAAACAGAGTATCAAAACTATTTACAAGGACAGCAGCACATTTAAATTTTATCGTGATACCATAAAACGTGTGATCAAAAGTGATTCATTGTTTGATTTACTTCCGGGAGAGCCGGTATTGGATGGATATGATTTATTTCAGTACTATATGTTTATAGACAGCAAGGGGTTGTCCAAGATGAATCCGTTTGCATTTGAGTCTTATGGTTCTATTAATGATTCATGCTTTAGTATAATAATGGCTGATGGTTGCCTGCGAGACAATACCTATATCAAAGGTCTTGGCGGACCGTACTATAGTTGTACCAATAGCTTTGCGTTAGGAGGCGGAAACAGAAGCCTGGTTTATTATAAAAAGAATGGAACCGAATGGGGTTCTCCGCTTGTTGTGACAGGTCTCACTAAAAAGATACTCTCAGAGGATATTCGTGTTTATCCGAATCCCGTCCGTGAATTTATTCATGTAAAAACAGAAAATATTCAGGATGTGTTGAGGTTTGATATTACCAATTTAAAAGGAAGAATAGTAAAATCTTCAAAAATTGACCAACCAAATGAGGTGATAAAAATAAATGATCTTTTGCCTGGATTTTATATATACAGGATCATGCAACAAAATGAAGTATTAAAAATTGGCAAACTGATCATAAAATAGTTGAAATTTCAGGGGCAACAAAATTAAAAAAGGGCGCCCGTTTCCGGGCACCCTTCTCTCCTACTAATACTAACTAAAATCAAGCCATTACGGAATCATTACTTTCACTGCTTTCTGTCCATCGGGAGCAAGAATTCTTACTATCCAAAGTCCCCTATCCATGGTAAACTCAGTATCGGTATTGATGTTGGCTGTTTTCACAAGGGATCCACCAATATTATATACCTGTACAATTGTATTTGGTTGTACATTTTTCATATATACCCTGTTGCCATAACTGTATACCTTAACGCTGGAGATAGCATCCCGTGTAATAATACCATCAGGATTATCAGTATCCGCGGCAATCAGGTCGGGAATCGGATCCCAGTCGTCATTGCTCTTGGTAAAGTTAAAAGTGGTAATATCGGTACCATCAGCTATAACAGGATCTGACAGCAGCGTAGCCCAGGAGGCACGATATGAACTATTATCTTCACCGGAAAGTTCCGTAGTACCGAATTCATACATATAAGGCGATTCACCACCGAGTGTACTAAGCCAGCCAACAGGCTGAATCAGTGATTGACCTTCATAACCAGGATAATTAGAAGTATCGATGGTAGTATTATAAAAAACCACTTCACTTGTTGATGCCTGCCAGGGACGCCCAAAATAGCCTGGTTTTGAGAGGTAAGTGGAAGCAGTCTCCACTCCGGGTTCGGGAGAAGTTACAAAGCATTCGTACATCAGGTAACCACGACCTCCGTCCTGCTGAGCGGCAGTGAGATAGGATACATCACTGCTGTTGTCGCTGGTATTCATCACCAGGTCAGATTTAAAGAAGACAGCAGTCATACCACCAAACAGGTAATCTGTTCCTCCCATCATGGCTCCTTTGTAAACCACTACACGGGTATCATAGCCGCCAAAGAAAGAATCCTGTCGACCAATGACCCGGCATTTGTTCAGCACAACCTTATCTGTTCCGTTTGTGATGGCAATGGCCGCGGCACGCTCCACAAAGCTCTTGTCCTGCACACTGGTATTGCCATAATCGGTTGGCCGTTCGCCTTTGCTTCCGGAATCCCACATCACCACAATATCTTCTGATTCTTTCTTCGAGATATACTGGTTAAAGGAATTTTCGAAGATAATATGGTCTGCCTCAAAGCCTTCGGCACTTACTACCACGGTAGCATTCCAGTACGATCCGTTGGTCGTTCCCGAACCTGCATTTTCATAAGACAAATAGCCATTTTCCATGTTTACACGCAGTACATCGGCATTCCATTTCTGGTCACTTCCCATCGAATAATAGTTATATCCGTGCCCGTAATAGGAGGTGATCCTGACAGCCTCCGGAGCGATATCAACTCCAGCACTCAGGATGTCGGTACTGGGATTGGCTGCCGCATTTTTCAGCGAAACGTTGGGTACATCAATAACCAGCATTTCCTCATAATTACCCGGATCAATCATTACAGTCACCCTTTCATTGTTTTCCCTGGGCATCTTGCGAATGGCAGCCAGAGCTTCATTAATCGTCTGGTAATCCTTATCCGGACCCACTGTTATTACCGATTTAAAATCAACCGTAGCGCCAATGGCAATCTCCGTAATATAGGTAGTGGAAGCACCCGAACCAATGGTAATGGTAGCATAACCAGCCTCAGTGCCAATATAGGCATAATCAGCATATTCGAGCGTACTGGTGCTGCCGCTGGATGTTGTATAAGGTCCTTCACCCTCAATGGTAAAATCTGCAGAATAATAATACGTTACCCGTATTTTATCACCAGGATTAACAGGAACCTTAATAGTGGCTCCGTCTTTGGCCGCCAGATGTCCTTTGTTTACCTCATTGGATACCGTTCCGGAGAAAATAAGTCCTTTGTAAACAGTGTCACCGTTCTCTATGACTCTGTCATCAAATGACCAGCTGGTAACTGGCTTGAATACAAGGTTTTTGGAAGCTGCTGCACCATCCACAACCAGGTTGGAAGTGGGTCCGAGTTCAACCGGATAGGCATCCAGTCCGCTGTAATCAATGGCATAAGTACCATCCCTTAGTGTGATGCCACTTATTGAAGCAAAACTGTAACTGTAGCCTTCTTCATTCAGGTTGGCAAAAGTCAGTCCCAGATCAGTTTCTTCGGTACTTGTAAGGCCTTCGGTAGTAATTGTAACATCATACGCCGGTTTTGGCTCAAAAGCCAGGTCAGCTGACAAATCAGCCTGACCAATCATAATTGTATCATCGGGCAGGTAATAGTCATTTACCCCGGATGCAGAAATGGTATAAACTGTATTTGGTTCCAGTTCCACGGAATAAGTGGCTGCATTTGCATCGATTACCGGTTCTGGTAAAAAGATCTTACCGGATTCCGGATCGGGGGTAAAATCAAGGCCTAATGCTGAAATATCGCTTCCCAGACCAGTAATATTGCCTGTAACTGTATACAGTTCAACCTTCACGATGGTTACATCATGCGTGGTGGTTGATTGGGTAACCTCAAGGGATTTTCCATTGCTGATAATGTACCCGTTGGCATCACTCAGACTGAGCGCATAGGTATATCCGGCAGGCAGTTTAACACTGTAACTATCACTGTTCATGGTTGCCGTCCATGATTTTCCTTCCTCATTGGTAAAGACGACTGCGTAACCTGAAGGGATGCCGGAAGCCTGGCTGACATCTATATTACCGGTCAGTGTCACATAATCAGCATCCTTCCTGTAAATACGATAATAACTTGGTTTCCCCTGATCATCAAAGATATGATAGGTTCCCTCCTGCTGTGCCACAAAATGCAGGGTAACCAGGTCACTGGTTATATCCACCACATCGGTTTGAGCAGACGGATCACCCACGTATTGAAAATTAAGCCGGCCTCCGGCATCTGTTTTGGTGATAAGTGTAATCTCATCATCTTCTCCCAGCGACAGACTAAGATACCTGCTCGTGTTGGCTGCTGAATTTACATAGATTCGTCCGGTATAACCGGTAACACTTGCTATATTCTCATCATAGCGTGTAATATCTGTATTGGTTGTACGCAGGCGATCATTGCCACCACCTACCCAGCTCAGCTTGCCTGCACTGAATGAAGGCAATACATTTCCGCTGCTACCCGGGGTAATCGATTCATCGTACCATGCGTTGATGATATCCACAGTAAGCAGGTTATTATATTCTGCAGTATCCAGTTGTTCGGCTCCAAAATCCCAAACATCGATCTTTCCGTTTGAAGGCGTTGCTTCGGGTGCATTGGCCACAGTCACGCCATGGATATAGATCTCTGCGGTGGGATGGGCTGCACTTTTCAGGGTAGCTGTCAGCACACTTGCACTGCCACCGTAAGCAAAACTACTGGTTCCTGCAGCATTGACGCCAATATTGGTTGCTTCAATGGAATCAAGTACGGTACCCTGATCGTCTGTAAATACAAAGACAGCATCATCCGCACTCCCATACTGGCAAGTACCAAATGTGATGGTGGCATCCCCGGCAACTGTAAAATCCATCGAATTGCCCGGGAAGAATACGGCCCCGTGTGAGGAATCATGGTATCCAAACTGCATGGATTCATCAGATGTGTTGCTGTTCATGGTCAGCAAACCATCTTCAGATACAAAAGTAGAATAACGCAACGTACTGTAGCTGGTCTGTGGCAACACACTGCCATCAGTAAAATTATAGATATAAGTCTTGCCAGGTAATTGTCCGGTTACAAACAGAAAGCCTGACATCAGAGCAATAACTGATAAGAATACTTTTTTAATCATAGTAGTTAAATTTAAGTTAGGATAATAAATCAGTATAAAATTAAGGGAGATAAGGACTGCAGTACTTGTAAAAAATGCCGGATTTCTGGAAATTTTTGCCGAAAATGAAGGTAATAAATGGTTTTTGGGAATGAATAATCATTTTATATTAAATTTGTTTGTCCCGAACAAAGAACTATGCTGCTAAAACGAATTATCTTTCTGTTTTTCATTCTGTTATTTCCCGGTGTTATTAACGGAGAAGCACAGGAGGATTGTATTTTTGAGCATCTTTCCACAAGTGACGGTTTATCACATGGTAGTGTCTCGGTAATGCTGAAAGACCACAGGGGATTTATGTGGTTTGCCACCTGGGATGGTATTAACCGGTATGATGGTTACAATTTTAAAACTTATAAGCTGGATAACAGTGCCAGTGCCGGTTTTGCCTCCAACAGGGTAAAAACCATGGTAGAAGATTCATTAGGTAACATCTGGATTATCACATACAACTCGCGGGCTTTCAGACTGAATCACCTGACAGAAAAGTTCACTCCGGTTCCTGAAGATGATACACTGGCTATCGCAACGACAATTAGCAATATCTATCCGGTTGCCGGAGGCGATGTATGGATTACTACCAGCGAGCATGGACTTTTCCGGGTGGCTGCAAATAAAGAAACCAACCAGTGCACCATATCGCATATCAATACTAAAAGCAAGCCTTCATTACCTGATGATAAAATAACAGGGATATTTGAGGATTCTCAACATCAAATCTGGGTAAATACCGGCAAAGGAATTCTCTGCTTGCAGGTTGATACTGTTAAAGAATCATTGCATTGTGTTTTTTCAAATGCTCAAAATAAAATACTCTCTCCCACAGTCATAACAGCTTTTTATGATGATACTACTAATCTATACATGGGTACTGATAAAGGCAAATTGGTTGTTTATAACCATCAAAACAGCCAGTTTAAAATAATTGATCAGGGCATATCGTCCCCGGTATCCTGTTTTGCAGTTACAGGTAATGGTAAGTTGTACATTGGTACATCAAAGGATGGTGTTTACGAATATAACACCTGGACCGGAAATACAGTCAGTCATTTCACACAACCAGCACTGAAGCAGGTGCTTAAAATGTATATTGATACAGGAGGAAGGCTCTGGATAGAATCTATGGAACCCGGTATTTCAAAGATAGATATTCGTTCAGGAAATTACCGGCACTATACACAACAGCTTGACGTTAATCCGGATATCCGGCAAGACGCACAGTGTGGTTTTATGGAAGGCACCAACAATGTATTATGGATGACCTTAAAGGGTGGAGGATTTGGTTTTTATGATCCGGTGTATGATGAAGTGCGGTATTTCTATAACCGTCCGGGCGATCCGGAGAGTAAAATGTCCAATTTTGTAAATGGTTTCTATGCCGATCCAAATGGGGTGCTCTGGGTCAGTACCTATTTTAAAGGAATAGAAAAGATCACCTCTATCCGGAAAAAATTCCGGTTTGTACAGCCCGCCCGACAGTCTGGATTTAGCATTGCCAATGAAGTGCGGGCCATGCTGACAGATTCTTATGGTTATTTATGGGTTGCCACCAAAAAACAGGAATTGTTCCTGATGGACAGTAATTTTACAGTCCTGAAAAAAATTGATGCGCTGAATGGACAAAAAACCGGTCGCATCTATGCCATGCTGGAAAATTCCACTGGTGATATTTATCTGGGTACGAAAGGAAACGGATTATACCTTCTGCACAGAAAAGGACGGTTCAGCTTTACTGCTGAACATTTTGTACATGATGATCATGACAGTCTGTCCCTTTCAAACAATAACATTTATTCACTCCTGGAAGATCAACAGGGAAGGATCTGGATTGGCACCTACGGAGGAGGTATCAATTTGATGGTAGATGGCCATTTTTTGCACGCCGGCAATACTTTTAAAAATTATCCTTCCGTAAAAGGAAACAAGGTTCGGCACATGGCTTCTGATTCAAAGGGCAATTTATGGATTGGTACCACGTCCGGGATCATCTTTCTCGATCCGCACCGCAAATATCCCGGCGATTACCGGTTCAGATTATACAGCAAGGAACTTGGAAATGCCAGCGGGCTGAAAAGTAATGACATCTTCTGGATACTGAATGATCATCAAAATAACATCTGGATGGCCTCCCTGGGAGGTGGACTGGCCAGGTTGCAAAATTATCCTGAAGGTGACACACCCCTTTCTTTTCAGGTCTATTCAACCGCTGACGGACTTTCCAGTGAAGTAATATTCACCATCAATGATGATAAGGACGGTAATTTGTGGATGTCTACTGAAAACGGGATAGCTTTTTACAACCCTCATTCAAATGTTTTCAGAAATTACAACCAATATAATGGCATCATGAATTCGGCATTTTCAGAGGCCTCCTGTGCTGCTATGCCCGATGGAAGCCTCTGTCTGGGAGCGAACAATGGATTTTATGTCTTTAATCCTGTCACATTTAAAGCTAAACCGCAAAAAATACACATATCTTTCACCGGTTTTACACTCTTTGGTGAAGAAGTCTCACCCAGAAAACATTCAGTCTTAAAATCTGCCATGCCCGAAACCAGTAACATTACTTTGAAATATAATCAAAATGTGATAGGTATCTCCTGGGCGGGACTTGATTATGCCATGCAGAAAAACCTGAAATATTCATATAAACTGGTGGGATTTGACAACAACTGGCAATATGCAGGTAATCGCAATCAGGCCGCTTATTCAAAATTACCTCCCGGTGATTATACCTTTCTGGTAAAGTTCAGCAATCCCGAGCTGCAAAAGCTAAACCCGCCGGTTTCACTTTCTCTGTTGATCAGTCCTCCTTTCTGGAAAACAATACCTGCTTATTTATTCTATTTTTTGTTGCTGATTACATTAATAGAGGTAAGCAGAAGAGTGGCTGTGTCAATCATCAAACTCAGGAACAGGGTGGCTATTGAAAAAGGACTGGCAGAAGTGAAACTAAACTTCTTTACCCGTATTTCCCATGAATTAAGAACACCGCTGACCCTTATTCTCGGTCCTGCCCGGGAACTGAAGCAGTCACAACGCTTAACTGAAAAGGAGCATTCTTTTGCCGGTTTAATTGAGCAGAATGCACAACGGTTGTTGAAGCTGGTTAACCAGCTGCTTGACTTCCGGAAAATACAGAGCAATCGCATGCAGCTCACACTATGCGAAACAGAGATGGGGTCGTTTGTCAGCATGATTTGCAGTAATTTTGAGAAACTGGCTGATGAGAAAAATATTCAGTTCACCGAATCAATTCCACAACAGAAAATTTATGCCGGTATTGACAGAGAAAAAATAGAAACAGTTGTCACCAACTTACTTTCCAATGCCTTTAAATTTACCCCATCGAATGGTTCGGTTAATGTGTTGGTATCAAATTACGAATCCGAAAACCAGGTTTGTATCGAAGTAACTGATTCCGGTCCGGGCGTATCGCCGGCGTTGGGAGAAAACCTTTTTGAAGCATTTGCCAGCTATACTGATGACAATCATAATCAACAGCCCGGAACAGGAATAGGTCTTGCACTTTCCAGAGAACTGACAGAATTGCACAACGGAAGGCTGACCTATAATCAGGTACCGGGTGGAGGAGCCCGTTTTACTGTCCGGCTGGGAAGAAATCTGCATATGGACGAACGAATGCAGTCTGTTCCGGAAACAGAAGCAAGCACAAACCCCGAAATTACAACAAGAAAAAAATACAGCACTTCAAAGGATCAGTCAAGAGAGCATGCCTCGATACTTGTGGTGGATGATAATGGTGAACTCAGAGACTTTCTTCGTTTACAGCTTGAAGATGAGTTTATGATGGAAGAGGCAGGAAACGGACAGGAAGCACTGGAAAAAGTCCGGGACCAACAACCGGATATCATTCTCTCGGATGTTATGATGCCGGAAATGGATGGCATTCAGTTACTCGATCATATCAAAAACACCTTTGAGACCAGTCATATTCCGGTGGTGTTGCTCACAGCCCGTTCCTCTGTCGAAAGCAGGATTGAAGGGCTGGAATACGGAGCAGATGCTTATCTGACCAAACCATTTCATAACGGTCAGCTGAAAGCACAACTCAGAAACCTGCTTAATCAGCGTAAACTGCTGAGGGATGTCTATACCGGTAACGGACAAAGCAATCAGACTGCAACAGCCTTCAGCATTACCCGGCGTGATTCGGCTTTCCTCGACCAGGTTTGTAACATCATTGAAGAGCACCTGGCAAGTACCGAATTTAAGATTGAAGACCTGTACACCAATATTGGCATGGGACGCAGTACTTTCTTCGACAAGATGAAAGGACTTACAGGCCTCTCTCCCATTGGTTTTGTGAAGGAATACCGGTTAAATAAAGCCATGAATCTTTTGCAAACCGGTGAGTATAATGTGAGCGAGGTTTCCTGGATGACAGGATTTTCAGATGCCGGGTATTTCAGTAAGTGTTTCAGGGAGAAATTCGGTCAGCCCCCTTCTCAGTTTGTGAAGTTGAGATTGTAAGAAAGAATGTTACCATGAGGGAAAACAAAATTTCTGATGTTATTGTCTCATTTTGGATTCTATAACTCAACAAATGGGCAAACACAAAATAATTTGATCTCACAAAGCTTAAATAACACTTTTTGAAATACTCTGGTCCGTCCTGGACAGATAATCAGAAGCCTTTACTTACTTCTTCCCTAACTTCAACAATCTGATCATACTGGGAAAAACAATTAACAGCAAGGGTAGTGCAGCCAGGAAACCTCCTATGACAGCAATAGCCAGTGGCTGGTGCATCTGCGCACCGGCACCTATTCCTAATGCCAGCGGCATCAGGGCAATAATAGCGCTTATGGCTGTCATCAGATTGGGGCGTAATCTTGCAGCAAGGGCAGAATTCAATGCTCCATGCTGATCATGAGTCTCGATTGCAGTTTTATATCTTTGATAGGTGAAAACGGCATTCTCTGCAATTATACCCACAATCATGATGATTCCCATATAGCTTCCTACATTTAGCGGTGTATGTGTAATATATAAGGCAAACACCGACCCTCCAATACCTAATATGGCCAATATCAGGATAATAATAGCCACTTTCACTTCCCTGAAAAGGATCATTTGTACGAAGAAAACCAATAATGAGGCCAGGATAAGAATGGTCATCAGTTCTTTGAAAGACTGCTGTTGTTCGGCATATGCTCCTCCGTAGCGCACGCCGTAACCTTTGGGAAAACTGATGTGAGTGCTCACTGTTTTCCGTATGTCTTTCATCACACTTCCCAAATCACGGCCCTCAAGCCGGGCTGTAACCGCTATGATTGGCTGTAAGTTTTCCGCATCCTGCTCAGCCACCCCTTTATCCACCTGAATATGGCTGACAAATGAAAGTGGCACAGATAAACCGGAAGGGAGCAACACGGGCAATTTACTGAGCTCATCGGCTGTTCTATAAGGGCCTCCTGGATAGATCATGCGTACCGGGGTGAGTTGGTGCTGATCAACAACCGTTCCCAATATTTGTCCTTCTGTGGCTGTTTTCAGCTGATATTGCAAGTTGCCGGGATTTAGGCCATATCGCGCAAGACTTGTATTATCCGGTTTTACAGAGATATTCGGTCCGGCAATGACCACTCCATTGAATACATCTGCTGTACCGGGGACTTTTTCGATCAACCCGGCTATTTGATCCGCATAATCTTTTAATTTGCTCCTGTCCGGACCAAATACTTTTAATTCTATTGGTTGTACTGATGACATCAAATCACCCAGCATGTCTCCAATTACCTGACCGAAATCGATCTGTAACACAGGAAGCTGGTTTTCAATCTTCTGGCGGATTTCAGCAATTACTTCACTGGTAGTTCGTTTTCGTTTATCCCTTAATGTGATCAGGTAATCCCCCCTGTTCGGTTCAGTGATAAAAAACCCCATCTGGGTACCGGTTCTTCTCGAATAGGAAACCACTTCAGGCACACTGAGTACAATGCTGTCCACCACCGTAAGCATCCTGTCGGTCTCGGAGATAGAAGTACCCGGAGGCGATACATAATCAAGCACAATCGATCCTTCGTCCATCTCAGGCAGAAAACCTGATTTCAATCTGGGAATTGTAAGTACCCCCATCAGAATGAATACTATTACAAAAACAACTGATATCCAAGCGTGGCGAATAAAAAAATCAATCCAGCGCTTTTTCTCACTGTGATGCACCTGATGGATTTTCGTGGGGATAATTTTTGCAATCCATATATAAAAAACAGGCAGGATTATGGCAGTAACAATGAATGAACATGTCAATGTAATGATCATGGTAAAGGCCATGATCTTAAAATATGCTCCAGCGACCCCCGACATTAGAGAAAAAGGGATAAAGATCACGATGGTGCTCAATGACGAACCCACCATGGAGGGAAAAAGATACCGGATCGCTTTTCGACTGATCTTAAAGACAGATACATTAGGTTCCTCTTCACGGCTACGGTGAATTTGTTCAATAATGATCACAGCATCGTCAATGATAAGGCCAATTGCAGCAGCGATGGCCCCAATGGTCATGATATTGAGTGTATACCCGAGTCCCATCATAGTAAGCAGCGTCATTGAAAGCGTTACCGGAATAATAAACAGGATCGCCAGACTTGATTGTATGGAGCGCAGGAACAGAATGACTACGATAATGGCAAGCAGCAGCCCGACCAATAAAGCATCACGAATACTCTTGATGCTTTTGTCGACGAAATTGGACTGCACATAAAAAGGCTTCATGGAAACACCAGCCGGTAAAATATTTTTAAGTTCACCTATTCGCTGGTCCACATCGGCCGAAACGTTTAACAGGTTGGCATTGGGTTGCTTCAGCACATTGATTAACACCCCTTCATGACCATTGGCATTGATCTTTACATATTCAATCTTCTCGGCTACCTTTACAGTTCCAATATCCCGGATATGGATTATTCCCTTACCCCCTGTATTCAGGGGAATATCTTTTATGTCACCGATCGAATAAAGTCCTGCATCGGTAAGTGTGAGATAAAGGCGGCGATAACTGTTGATATAGCCGTTTGATTCAATAAAACCAGTAGATGACAATGCGTCACTGATATCCTTTGGGGTAATGCCAAAACTGATAAGCTTAGCAGGATTAGGTTCAATCCAGTATTCTTTGGTTTTACCACCTTGCACTTTGATAGCAGAAACTCCCTGCACCTGAGAAAGGTATGGTTTGATGGTATAGAGTGCCAGCAGTTTGAGTTCCATGAGGCTCATGGATTTGCTCTCAAGAGAATATCCCATCACCGGTAATGAGGAAGGATTCATCCGTTCAACGTTTATTTGAACGTTTGCCGGTAGATCATTTCTTATCTCATTAATTCTGGATTCAATAAGTTGTTGGCTGGTATATACGTTTGCATTCCAGTCGAGAAAAGCCGAAATTTCACAACTTCCCCTACTGGTGACACTTCGAATATCATTAAGATCCGGTATCATTTTAATGGCATCCTCAAGCGGGCGGGTAACGGATATCATCATCTTGTTCACAGGCTGATCCCCGTTATCGGCAATAATTTTAATTTTTGGAAAAGTAATCTCCGGAAATAAGGAAGAATTTATCGAAGTGAAAGCATAAAAACCACCAACTAACATTACCAGCATTGCAAAGATTACTGGTGTGCGATAATGTTCAAATATATTTTTCTTCATCGTATAACCTTTACTTTAGCCGTATCCGGCAGTCCGTAATTTCCTTCAGTGAGCAGCCGGTCAGATGCTGAAAAAGAAGGTGATACAATCTGAACTGAATCAGGCTCTTTGATTCCTGTTTTCACCGGAACTTTCACTGCTGTTGTATCATTCAACAATTTCATGACCCAGAAATCAGACAACTTTTCGTTGCTCAGTACAGCTGAAACAGGGACAATCTGTGCACTGTCTGCTTTCTTTATTGTAAATTCAGCTTCGATATTCAGATTTTCAGAAAGATTAATATTTCTGTCTGGTTTGATCAGCACCTGCAACGACTGAGAAACAGGATCCAGTTCATTCAGCGTTCGAACAACATGTCCCGTAATTCCCTTATTTTCCTGGCGGATGATGCGGCACTTTTTACCCTGAGTCACCAGCGATTGCATATCTACCGGCACATAAGCCTGCACATACATCTGGTCATCTCGGGTAAAAGAACAGATCGCCGTTCCTTCCTGCACATAATCTCCCTGTTGTTGCATGATCTGTGTGATATAACCAGATGCCGGCGTTTTAATGGTGAACACGCCCAGGTCGCTGATACCGGATTTTTGCAGACTTGAATCGCCTTTGATTACAGCATGTTCTTTCGTTTCAATCCTGAAAACCGGTGATCCGGCTGTGACATAATCACCGGTTTTTACATAAAGGCGGGTCAGGTAGCCCGGCATGGATGCACTCAGGTTGCTTTTATTCAGGTAGACAACCGTAGCCGGAAAAGTTTGTTTTTCGGTAATGGTTCTCCGGGTAATCATTGTTACTTTCACCTCAGTGGCAGGATTGGCTTGCGCTGTCTCTGCCTTATTATTTCCGGACTTACATCCGTTGAAGCCTGTCAGTATTCCGATCCACAAGAAAAGTAACAGTACTCCTCTCCTACCAGTTCCAGTAATTGTATGCATTGATCAATATGTTTTTGTTTTGATGTTGATTGATATATTCCTGTTCTGCCTGCAGATAATTCCTGAAAAAAACCAGGTAATCATTCACCGAAAGATCTCCGGATGCCAGTTCACTTTTGTAAATGTGCATCAAGCGTTTATATTGCCCTATTTGTGTATCCAACTCGTTTATCTTTTGGTTTGCCAGTTCTATTTGTACAAGAAAACTATGTAACTGCTGGTCCCTCTTTGTTAAAAAGTACTGCTTATACCTGTTGGCCGTATTGAGTCTTATTTCTGTTTGTTGTTCTGTTATTTTTCGTTGCCCGTGATCAAACAGTGTGAAATTCATGGATAATCCCACACTGAAGCCCAGGTTATCCTGCGGGCTCGAAAGATATACCGCATTAAGACCAGCATCGGCATAAGCAGATATCTTTGGCTTATATTTCAGGTTGAATTGCTCTTGCTGGTTAAGGGCCATGAGGCTGTCGAATAAAAACTGCTGAAGGAAACGGGAAGAATCGGCTTTTTCTGTAGACAGCAAAAAATAAGGTTTTTCAAGCTGAACCAATGAGGTATCAGAAATACCGCACAGGGCATTTAGCATGTGGAGATCGTGTTGTAAACCAGCCAGCTGATCCTTTACTTTAATTTTTTGATTACTTACCTCAAGTTCAATCAGCAACACATCAGACCCCTTCATTATCCCTTTTTGAGCCAGTTCACGGGAGAGGTGATGCTGAGCAGTGATGATCTCCAGCAAATCTCTTGCATTTTCGAGCATGCGCTGGTCAGCATAACACTGTGCATACCCGTCTGCAATCTGCCGTTTGACTTCATTCCAGCTCATTTTTCCCTGCCAGACAGCTTTTTCTGCATCCAGGCTGTTTTTGGTCAGTTCGGCTGTCTCGAAAGGTTTACTGAACAGCGGGATACTGACCCCTGCCTGAGCAGCATACCACGAGCCGTTGGTAATGGCCTCATCATATCCCACTCCATTGATTACCGGAGCCTCCATGATGTTGGCGCTGGCCTGTATGGCAGGATATTTATAATCGGCTTTCACTTTCTGATTTTCCAGATGGGCAATTGATGAAGCATTCTCATAATCCTGCAGCAACGGACTGTTTTGTTTGCCTGCCTGCAGGTAATCCTGCAGTGAACGGGATTGGGCGTGTAATGTGGTTGAGAAAAGAAGAAGTAATAAAATTGTTGTTAAACAGGCATGCATTACAAATCCCTGCCTGCCGAAACGCCGGTGCAGGCAGGCGCGCCAGTGAAGGAAACGCCAGCGGTGAATCCATATTTGATCAATCTTTTGCATTTACAATTTTTGTTGTATTAATCTGTGATACTTTACCATTCTCTTCTAACTGAATTGTTCTTTGTGTGTCTCCTTTTTTCAACTCAACTTTATACAGAACAATTTTGTCTGGTTTTTCAACTCTTGAGGTGCCGGTAACTATATAATCAGCATACACGCTATCAAGCACCGATTGAACCATTACCGGTAATTCGGGTTGCTTTATTGTTTGTGAAGTTTCCAGCCACTTCCCCTCACCATTATAGGAGGCCGACATTTCTGTTCCATTTATTACAAATGAGGTTTCATATTTAAGCGGTTTTTCTTTCTTCCAGGATACATTCTGTGCATCGGGAAAGGTTTTATTGAATAATACCTTTACAGAATCCGGAACATTTACCCTGTTGCAATCTGTCATTAAAACTGTAACAACTAAAACAGAAAAGAGTATTTTAATTTGCATAAATGCTGCAGATTTTATTTTAAACAATTCAGTTAATAATCAAATTATATTTTATGATCCCTCTGAGACCTGAAATCAACCACAAAGTTATGATTTCCTTCCTTGTAATTGTATGATAGTTTCCATTTCTGTGTAACTGCTATTTGTTTGGCGATAGCCAGTCCCAAACCAGTTGAACCACCTTTGTCCCCCCTTTTAAACCGGTCAAAGATCATTTTTTCGGGAAAATCGAGTGGAACGCCTGTATTGCTGAAGACAAGTTTATCATTTTCCAGCTGAATTTCAGCCCTGCCATTTTCAGGTGTATAACGAATCATATTTGATAATAAATTAGAAATTAATATCTCTGATAATTCCTGATTACCACGAACGTTAGAATTTTCCTGTAATTCTGTTTCAAGAATAATTTTTTTTGAAGCAAACAAACTGTCCAATTCATCTACCTGCTTCTTTATCAAAGAAGACAAATCAATTACTTCGTTTGTTGCGAACTGCTTATTCTCCATTTTGGTGAGCAACAATAAATTGCGGTTTAACCTGGAAAGACGCTTCGCGGCTCCACGGGATTTATCAATATCTTTTGCCATCTTCTCATCGAGTGCAGGATGCTGACTCAATGAGTCCAAACCGGCATGAATAACTGAAAGGGGAGTTTGGATCTCATGCGACGCATTTTCAGTAAATTCACGCAATGAATTATAATCATCTCTGATACGATGAATAAGCTCTTCCAGTGTAGTATTTAATTCGTTAAATTCATCAATATCCGAGCTTTGAAAATGAGGAACAGTATTGTTTCTAAGTGAAAATTCCCTAATTATTCCCATTGTATTGAAAAAAGGGTGCCATATGTTACGGTTTATTCTTTTATTGATCAGAAAATTGACCAATAACAATACAAAGGCAGTACCAATAAATATCAGGAATACAGTGAAAAACAGCTCGTCCCACTCAATTCTTGAGGTTATTACACTAATGTGGTACGGTTTTCCGTTTATTGCGGTTATCATGTCCATTTTCCGGTATACTTCCATTTCCCCTTCGTGGTTATTAAAAATGAGCGTATCGGAATAAACTGCCCCTGAGGGTGTATTTGCACCGGGATGTATTTGAATATAAGGATCGTTGGGCCATGTCCCTTTTTCTGCATTTTGAACGATTCTGTCTGCCTGCTGCATAAGCTGTTCCTCAATCTCCTGACTTATTATACTGTGCAGGATCAGGTACAATATAAGACCAGCTGCCAGCAGAATGCCAAAGGTAAAAAACAGACTAATGCGGTTTGTTTTCTGAAGCAATTTCATTATTCGGTAAATTTATAACCCATTCCGTAAACCGTTTTTATATAATCAGCACAACCGGCAGCTGCCATTTTTTTGCGGAGGTTATTCATGTGCACATAGACAAAATCATAATTATCAGCCATGTCATAATCATCGCCCCAGAGGTGTTCAGCAATACCCTGCTTGCTGATCACCCGGTTTTTGTTGACCAACAAATAGAGTAACAGTTCGTATTCTTTTCTGGTTAGCACAACCGGTTGCTCATGAACAAAAACCTCTCTTCCAGACGGATCAATCACTATTTCGTTGAAGACAAGCTGTTGGTTCCCATGCTGGTTTTTTCTGCGGATCAGTGCCTGAATACGGGCGTTAAGCTCTTCATAATGAAAAGGCTTGGTGATGTAATCGTCAGCCCCCAGGTTGAGACCGTCAACCTTGTCATCCAGAGAATCTTTGGCTGAAATAATGAGTACGCCGGCATCCTGATTTTCCTTTTTCAATTGTCTGAGCAGATCCAGTCCGTTGCCACCGGGAAGCATCAGATCAAGCAATATAACGTCATAATCATACATATAAAGCTTTTCCGAAGCCTGGTCATAGGTGGCTGCCTTTTCACATAAAAAACCCTGAGTTGTGAGAAATTCCGTCATTCCCTCCATCAGTGCAACTTCATCTTCGATTATCAGCAATTTCATAACAGGCAATATTACTCATGAAATCTAAAGAATTTTTAAAGATAGGAAAAGAACAGTCACAATTGACCATCAGCTTGTAGTCTTAATCGATTAGCTGCACGTAGTGAAGAAAAAGACGGAAGACCGAAGCTGGAAGTATTTAACGTACAACCCTGAAACTATTTTAAACCATTTGAAACAACAAACTAAATACAAAGGGTCCAAGCGGATGCTCCATCTAACTTATAAACAACCGGATAAAAATAAGGGGTCCAAGCGAGACGATCCGATGACCATCGGATGAACCATCTTAATAATATACTATCGAACAAACAACTGAATCCTTTCCTTTGGTTTGTGCGAGGGTCTGGTGGTGGTAAGGATCAGAAACAATAAAAGTAACAAGGTGACAGAGGAGCTTTACGTTTTCAATAAACTATGACTTTCCAATTGAAAATGTGAAGCACTTAAAAATAAGCAGTATACAATCTCTATACTTCTACCATCATTTTTCCCGTGTTTTTACCTTCAAAAAGTCCAATGAATGTTTCAGGCAATTTTTCAAAGCCTTTCACAACTGTTTGTCTGTAATTCAGTTTTCCGTCTTTTAGCCAGGCGGCGAGTTGCTGCATTCCTTCCGGGAAGCGACTGGCATAATCCCTTACGATAAATCCCTGCATTCGTGCACTGCTTTTGAGTAATAAAGGTTGGATACGCGGACCTGTTGGCTGGGATGTGCTGTTGTACAGTGCGATCTGTCCGCAGATAATAATTCTTGCTTTTTTATTAATCAGTGACAGAACAGCATCGGAAATTTCCCCTCCTACATTGTCGAAATAGACATCTACTCCATCCGGACAGGCAGTTTCAAGTGCTTTATCCATATTTCCTGTATCTTTGTAATTTATGGCTTCATCCACACCTATCTCATCCTTCAGGTAGCTGATCTTTTCTTCTGAACCGGCAATACCCACTACCCTGCAGCCTTTGATACGGGCAATCTGGCATACAACCAACCCGACTGCACCTGCAGCACCCGATACAACAACCGTCTCTCCTTCTTTGGGTTCTCCAATCTCATTGAGGCCAAAATAGGCAGTCAACCCGGGCATCCCCAATATACCCAGGTAATAGCCCAAGGGTGCGAGATTTTTATCAACCTTAGTCAGTTCATTACCTGATACAGCCTGTATTTCCTGCCATTGCATATTGCCCAGCACAAAATCCCCTTGTTTCAGATCATCGTAACTACTTTCGATTACTTCGCCAACTACCCCACCTGCCATGGGAGTATTTAATTCAAAACCTGCAGTGTAGGATTTGGCGCTGCTCATTCTGCCACGCATATATGGATCAACCGATATATACCTGGCTTTCACTTTTACTTCACCATCCTTCAGTTCGGGTGCATTCATTTCCTTTATCTCAAAATCAGTTGTTTGGGGTAAACCCTGCGGCCTTGATTTAAATATTATCTGTTTGTTCATAATTATATTTTTTATTTATCTGCAATGTATGCTGTACATACAATTGAGAAAGAAGAATGTTCACAATATAAAAGACCTGGTTATTGGAATCAAAACCACTGTGGGTCAGCATGCAAGGGAATCTTTTGATACTGTTATAAAGAAATTCATTCCATCAGATACTTATCCAGCAATTTCATCAGCGAATTCCTGTTTACCGGTTTTGTCAGATAATCTTCGCAACCCGCCTGCTGACATTTTTCCCTGTCACCTGTATGGGCATAGGCTGTTTGGGCGATTATCGGAATTTCAGGATGCATCTCCTTAATTATTTTTGCTGCTTCATAGCCATTCATCACTGGCATCCTGATATCCATTAAAATCAAATCAATCTTTTTTTCAAGCCTGACCTTTTTAACAGCTTCCATCCCATTCTCAGCCCAGAGAGAATGAATACCCGTATCTTTCAGATATTCTTTCAAAAGTTCAAAACTTCCTTCAATATCTTCGGCAATTAATATCGTTTTGCCTTGATAGGCTTTACTTTCTGGTGCAGGTTTACTTATTATTTCATGATGTTTGGTGTCTTTTAAGGGAAGTGTAAAATAAAAAGTTGTTCCTTCCCCTGGTGAAGAAGCCAGCCATATTTTTCCACCCATCAGATTGACAAGCCCTTTGGAAATGGATAATCCAAGACCATTTCCTCCAAACCATTGCGCAGTATCATCTTCTGCCTGTCTGAAACGGTCAAATATGATTTTCTGCTTGTCAGAAGGGATTCCAATACCAGTATCCGCTACAAAAAATTTTAAAAAGCCATGTTCTTCGGTATATCCTGCTTTTATTGTACCTTCTTCGGTAAAACGGATTGCATTTGAGGTTAAATTCATGAGAATTTGGATCAATCGGGTTTTATCAGTTTCAATCATGTCCTTGCCGTCGGGAAAATCCTTTATAATTTCAACGCCAATATTACGCCCTGATGACATAATTGAATTTTCCATCATCGACTTAACTGTATCCAGCACCTTATTTAAAGCAAATTTTTCCGGATAGATTTTCACCTGGTTGGTCTCTATCTTAGCAATATCCAGGATATCATCAATAATCCGCAGCAACTGATTTCCGTTTGCCTGGATTACTTTTACAAATTTATTGCGTTTTTCCGCTGCCAGATCCCTCTCAGCAAGCAATGATGAAAAGCCAATAATACTGTTCATTGGTGTTCTGATCTCATGACTAAGGTTATTCAGAAAAGCATTCTTCAACTGGTCATTTTCCTCTGCTCTTTTAAGCGCAATTTCAAGTTCCTCTTGATATCTTTTGTTTTCGGTTATATCAGTTTGTGTTCCCCAGTAACGAATTAAATAACCATCTTCAATAATCCCAATGGTATTGTTCATATAATATCTTACATTTCCATCCATATCCGGTTCCTTTGTTTCTTCCTGGAGTACACGATATCCTGATTGAATGAATTTTCTTACAACGGATAGATTTTCAGGAATAGAATCGCCTCCGTGAAGCTCTTTCAGGGTTTTGCCAATAATTTGTGACTCCTTAGCAAAACCGTACATATGGTATTGTACCTCATTACATTCTGCCATATAGGAAAATTCATACAGATGTTTAATCTGTTCTTCAACCGGCATATTTATATCCATTGGTTCCCGAAGTTCCATTCTGTATACACCTTCATTTACCTGGGAAATAAAAGACCGGTATCGTTCCTCACTTTTAGCAAGTTTAGTATTAATCTGCTTTAATTCTATATTTATTTTCTGGTATTCTTCATTTAAGGATTCAAATTCATTTGCCTTTTTATTAAGGTTTTCCAACAATTTCTTCTTTTCAGTAATGTTTATAGAAACCCAGAGACCGGCAATAACTTTATTATTATCATCCCGGACAGGCGCCCCCCTGAATTCATAATGATTACGCTGAAATGTATACTCTGTTTTGATTATTTCACCATTTAATATTTTGGAATAATGCTCTTTAAGAAATCTGAGCGTTTCTTTATCAGTATTGGTCTCTTCCGGAAATTTATTGATAAGTTCTTCACCCTTAATGCCGTATTTTAACATTTCCGTACCCCCAGCATAAAGGTAGCGCATCTCTTTGTCAAAAAGATAAACATCTATATCAGGTATGTTACCCGCAATCAAATTATAGAGTTTATTGGATTCATTCAGAATATCAATCAATGTATTCTTCTGCTGAACTTCGCGGTTAATAAAATAAAACAATAAAACAGCTGTAACAACAATAAACAGAAAGCCTTTATAATGCTGATATTTAGAAAGTTTTTCCGGATCAGCAACCAAATCAAATAAAATAGGATCAGAAAAAAAGAAATACAGGAAACCAAAAATCAGGTATACACTTAAAACAAGTACAGCAAGGCGGGATAATTTTACTTTCATTTCAGG
This sequence comes from uncultured Bacteroidales bacterium, assembly GCA_963783315.1. GTDB lineage: Bacteria > Bacteroidota > Bacteroidia > Bacteroidales > DASQZP01 > DASQZP01. Next base: position 261,399 of record CAWAMZ010000026.1, on the reverse strand, counting down.
AGATAAGAATAGAAATGGTTAATTAGGATAATTTTTTCGGACGTATTTTTTTAAAATATATTCTTTGAATCAAAAGAATGTATAACAAGGTTAATTCAATCTTCATCCACGGGGAGGCTGGCAAGATGAAATTCGCGAATAAGCCTTACACTGGGCCTGATGATGAAGAAAACACTTCCCAGTACAAACATCCAGGTGCCTGCATGCATCAGTTTATCATAAAAAAAGAAAATTGAACCTATTAAAAACAAAAGGGCAGCCAGAAACTCAACAACTGTGATGGTTAATTCATAGTACTTATTGATCATCTCGTGCCGGTCGGTGGCCTGCCGGTTTTTATAACTGAATAACTTTCCTCCTTTTCCTCCGGAACTGTTATCATTTTCTACAGATGAACTTCTTTTTTCTGATGGATCCATATGTCTTTTTATTTTCTGAACAACTGAAGTTCAGAAAGTGTTTACGAGCATGTTAAACACCATACCTAACAAAAAGTTTTTTACTTTTGAAAAATCATTGCTAATAATTAAATTTACATAAAGATTGAATAAAGGACAGGCAGGCATTTTCATTTTTTTTCTTGTTGCAGGCATCATACTAGTTCAGGGACCGGCAATATCTCAGACAGATCATTTCTACCAACTCAGTATTTCTTCTGAAACAGGAGCAATAATGGACAGGCAAAACGCTTACTACCTGATTGTTGATAATTACATACACCCATTTGAGATTTCGTTTTCAAAACGGGCCACAGGAAGAGCAGCCTGGGAAAATAAATTATACCATCCGGAAACCGGTTATGCATTTTTCTTTGCCAACCTGAGAAATAAAGAGATACTCGGCAATCTGTATGCCGGTTATGCATTCATTCGTATTCCTGTGTTTCATTCTGGCCATTTTCAATCGTCTGTACGGGCCGGAGCAGGAATGGCTTTTGCTAATGAACCTTATAACCCCACAGAAAATTATAAGAATGTGCTTATCGGATCTCATCTGCTGGCTACTTTCAATCTTGAAGCCGGCCTTGGATATGCTATAGCACCTGATGTCTTAATAAACGGATCAGTCACTCTGAATCATTTTTCAAACGGACAGATTAAAATTCCGAACTACGGGGTAAACCTCGCCGGATTAAAATTGGGTATGCGTTATAGTTTCGGGAATTTGCCAACCGGGAGGGAATATGCAAATGATGATGAACCGGCAACTACTTCAAAAAAAATCCATATTTCTTTCATTCCAACCATGGGTGTCAGGCAGATTGAATTTTATTACGGAGAAAATTTCCGTACTGCTTCCTTCTCGATAGAAGCTTCAAAAGAGATCAACTTTCTTGAGACGCTTGAAGCCGGAATAAGCTTGTTTTATGATGCATCCAATACCAGCGATTATGAAAGAAAATTCAGAGAGAAACTGGATAATTCATATAATTATACGATCGGATTGTATTTAGGTCATGAATTTAATTTCTACCCGGTTGTGATTCCGTTACAAATGGGATATTATGCCATTCATGCAAAGGCTGAATACAGGTCACCCTTCTTTAATCGTTTCGGAATCAGGTATTATTTATTTCCGGATTTCTTTATAAACGTGTTGCATAAATCCGATTTCTTTTTCAGGGGAGATAATATTGAATGGGGAATTGGTTATAAATTTTAAACTATGAGAATAATAATAAAGTACATATACACTGCAGCTCTTCTCATAATATTAAGTAATCTGGAAAGCTGCTCCAAATTAAAGATGCCACTGACAATCGGTGCAATAGTCACAGAAGAACGAACAATTCCTCTTGAGCGCGTAAACCACCTGGTGATTGATAATGATATCAACGTAGTGCTTTCCACATCACAACCTTCCGGCATCAAAATAACCGCAGGGGAAAATTTGATGTCAAATATCACTACAACCGTGGATGATACCATACTTTATCTTAATGATGAAAATTATAATAACTGGGAAAGAGGATACCAGGATCACATTGTCATTTACCTGAATCTGTTGCAACTTAAACAAATCACTTTCAACGGCAGCGCCATTGCCAGTTCCACGGACACATTGATACAGGAACAAAAAAATTCATCATTAATCATTCAAACCGGGAAGGCAACCGGTATTATTGAACTTAAACTGAAGGTTCAAAACCTGAAAATCAATCATTATTTTGGTGTGCCTGATATTGTGATGCACGGAAGTGCCACCAATTGTGTGATCAATACTGCAGGTCGCGGAAGAATCAACCTGGCTGATCTGGTTGTTTCCAACATGCGTATAAATGACAAGAGTCCCAACAATTGCTACCTATATGTTACCAACGGGCTCAAAGGATATATAAGAGGATATGGAAATATCTATCTTAAAGGAAACCCGGAAATAAACATGGATTTACAGGGACCAGGGCAAATTATTCAGGTTGAATAGTTATTATTGGCAATGTAGACGCAGCTTTAATTAAGTCCATCAATTTTTTCAAAATTCTTTCATTAATTTTTAAGGTTTTATTATTTTTGCAAAATATATTTATCTATATATTTAAATGTTTGACTATGATACATAATGTTGGTAAGATTGATCGCTTAATACGCCTGGTACTGGGAATTACGTTATTTATTCTGTATGCTTTGAATGTAATCCCCGCAAAACTTGAAACAGCTTCTTTATTTTTAGGAGGACTTCTTTTGATGACATCATTCAGGAGATGTTGTCCGCTGTACGCCATTTTGGGCTTTGGCACGTGTTCAACCGGGATCAATGATAAAGAAGAACCAAAAGTGAAAGTTGAGAAATTAAAGCTATAAGCGTTTATTAGATTTTTCTAATGTGAATTATGAATCCCGGGCTGGTTCAGTATCCCTGAATCATCCCGGGATTTTTTATCTATTCAATATTGATCCTGTATGAATGCTCTCCATGAATCGGATTACCTTGGTTATCAATGCCTTCAAAAATGCAGCGTATTCTTGTATACCTGTCACCATTGTAATAGGTAACAAATGCATTGCCTTTTTCGTCAAACTGTACATGCGGATCCCAGAAAATTGTTTTTCGGAGATCAGGTATCTGGCTGTTTCTTTTAGCTTCAGTATCGTAGACAGGTTCATAGAATTTCTTGCTTATCGCAAAACGGGGGATACTGACTGGATTTTTATATAAACTATAGCTTTCTCTCTCGCTGTTTTCTTTCAACCGGATATCAATTACATAGCTCACTCCAAATCCATAGAGTGACTGGGCCTCATCTCCCCTAATGATGACATATGATTTAATGTTTCGCGGGTCGATATGCAGTGCCCAGGAATTATCGGGCATAATGGCATATAAGTTTGCACCTCCGATATTTTTTGCTTCCTGGGGGACATCATATTGCAAAATACCATCAATGCAATAATAAGGATTGGTTGCATCTGAGAAGGCAAAATTGGGATCTACCATTTGCCAGAGCATTTCCATATCTACAGCACTTTCAAGCTGTTCTTTGGAAGCTGTTCTTTTTCTGATGGCCAGGTCAACAAGGTCAAAATCCTTTTTGGGTATCGTCTTTACTATTTTCACTTCCTCCAGCCAGTGATGATTTCTCAGGTTATAGGAAAAATGATCTTCGAATCGTTGGTAAGTATATACCGGAGATTCTATCTGGTCATTTAATTTCTGAGACAACATTTCATAATAATCTTCCACTGCCTCGGTAAACTTATTTCCGTCAGGAACAATAGATATTCTTGGAGTATTTTTTTCATCTTTTGCAGACATAAATATTCCGGAATTTTTGTCCGGACTGTAATCCGGCAGATACATAAAACGCCCCTCAGGCCCCACATTTATTTCAGTGGATTCTCCTCCAAAGAAAACCGTTAGCGTCCCTGCGGCCGGTTTCTTTTCACTTCCGAAAGGTTGTTTGTATAAGAAACCGGTTATCATGTCCTTGTTTTCCGGCTTTTTCAGTACGGGTTGTGACAAATCGATATAATCACGCCATCCCTGTGTCATTAACAATAGATCTATGTTGTCATTTGTCTCCGGATTGTCAGGATCATGATAACTGTTGAGGTTGTAAATCTGTCCTTTTAGTTCAGGTGAAAGAAGAAAAGAGGTTGTAATATCAGGTTCATCCAACTGGTCTGTCATGCACAGCTGATTGTCCACAACGCTGAGTGCCCAGCTCCCTTTTTCAGGATGATTAACAGTTTCGGGCAAACTTATTTTTAATCTTACGCTGTCCCTTGGGCGATAGCTTTCTTTATCTGTTTCTATGTTGACTCCGAAATTGTCTGGATCATGAATATAACAAAGTCTCTCTGCCTGTGGTATCAGGTGTTTATTAAAAAGTGTCAGTACCCCTATTCCACCAGACATATCCTGAACTGAAATATTAAGTTTTTTATCATCACCGGGCATAATCACCTTGAAATACATTAAGGCATCTCTTATCATCAGGGTTAATAACAAGGTATCGTTGTTTTCTTCCCGACCAGAAATCTGCACCTGAAGTTTATCATTCCTTTTGTTTACAAGCATTTGGAAACCGGTTGGTTGGGGCTCGGGAATCGCAAACTTTTTCCCTTCAAATATTAACGGCTCAGTAATTTTCAGGAAAACTGAATCGGTTGTGTTGTATCTAATACTGAACTTACCCATCCCATCATGTTCTGACTGTATCTTTTCCAGTCTGCTTCCGTTTATCATCAGATCTCCTTTAATATCAACAGGTTTTCCTTTAGCAGTGACGGCTTTAAAGGCTATATTTGTTTTTATACCCTCAAGGGCATGTCCGCTTTCCGGGAAAAAATCCACCTTCAAAAGATTATTTACGGGAATTTTGCTGTTTATCTCCATCCGATTATCCTCATACCTGCCTCTTACCAGCAGGTTAGGGACAGAAACAATATTATCAGGCACTTTAAAAGAATAGACGGAGTCACCGGAAAGTTTTGTAATCCCCTCTCCTTTCAGCCATTTTTCGTCCTGATCCTCGATCTGAAAATTAAATTTTATATCCTTGAAATTCTGGTTATAAGGATCTATTCCTTTTATCGTAAAATGTACTGAATCACCCGGATAATATTCATTTTTATCAAATAAAATCTGTAATCTGATATTTTGGGGTACTTCGCGCTGTACCAGTATTCTTTTACGAAAAACTGCTTCAGGTTTAAAATTACGCATCCAGCTGCTATAACCAACAAGCGTGTAGAAGCCCTCCTTCATGTTCAACGGCAATTCAAACTGTCCTTCCACATCGCTGTTTGATATAAGGTATCTGTCATTCATCGCGGAAACGCCGGCAGAATCAAACAATTCCACATAGAACATTTGACTCAGCTGAGATAGAGTAAGATATGATTTATTTCTTACATAGCCTTTAAACCATAACGTATCACCGGGCGCATACAATTCTCTGTCGGTCTGAATATAAACTGCTTCTTTCTGATTTGTTTCAACATTACGGGTCCGGACCAGCAGATAGCGATTGTACGGTCCATAGTTCGTACCGGCAAGGAAAAGTCGTGTTGATTCTTCAATCAAGGGTGTATTGAACCACCCGGTATTAACATCTTTTCCACCTGCCTTAATCCTTCCCTCGAATACCGGTTTATCTTTATTTATCGTATTTGTCAGTACTCTTGTTCGCAGTGTATCTTTTTCATGTACAAAAAATTCCCGGTACTGATAATATTCTTTGAAAGGCTCAGGAGAGAGTGTGTTTCCGTACAAATCTGTTATACTGTCAAAGTTTATGCGCAATCCGGACAGGATAAGTTCCTGTGTGTGCTTTCTTTTGCGCGAAGAAAATAAACCATGACTTTTCGCAAGCATAGTTGCAATGTCACTTTGTTCAGAGAAGGACACACTGATTTCATCTTTATTGAGCTTAACCTGTTTCACAGGCTGATCTTTCCGGTTATAAGTGAACGTAAGTCTGTTTTTTGCCTGGAAATCCGGGTTCAGCAAATGATTGAAGCCAAGAATCAGGGTGTTGTCGTTAAATCCAGCAGAGCTAAAAGCAAAAGCCTTTGTTTTAAAAAGATTGTTGTAGGAAATATAATGCAAATAGTATTTGTCATCCAATTTTGCATATTCTACATTCAATTCATACAGTTTCTTGGATGACAGTCCTGTCTTTATATCCGCCTGATAATTTATTTTTTTAACAGCAAAATCGTCAGCGTTAATGTAGATGGTACCATGCATTTTTACCTGGCTTATCCCCCTGGCATAATTGACCCTGTCAACAAAGGGGATAACATAATAAAGCCGGTCGTTAAGCCAGGTGAAGCTCACCTTCTGGAATGAATGATTTCTGATAAAGTCTTTTCTGAAATTGTCAATAAAAGACACTGATCTTCCGTCCTCATTTTTTACCGGATCAGTTGATTTCAATACCACAAGTTCATTTTTGCCTTCAGCCCTTACATTGGCCATAGGGACAAATTTGTCTTTGTTGTCATAAGTTTTGAATAGGGTAGTATCTATCCGGAATGATTCATTTAGTTTCTTGAATTCCAGGCTTGCATTAAATGGTTCGGAAGAAGATATGCCATAATCCTGAAGATCCAGGATACTTTCAAAAAGATTCACAAACTTATCGCCATCTTTAAGATACTCCCTGTAATAGCCCTTATAAATAACAGGGGTAAGCGGATAATTGAAAGGTATAAAATTAATTGCCGTTTGGACAATGTCTTCAGGTTTCTGCGGACGTTTCTTTTTTTCCCTGATTTCAACAGCATCCATTTCATAAATACTTTCATGAAGATAAATAGTATTCAGTTGCAGACGCTGCAGCTTACCTATCTGAATTTTTTCACCATCATATCCAACACAGGTAATCCTCAGGGTGTCCTGATTCCTCCAGGAATCGAGGGAAAGCCTGAATTCTCCCTGCTGATCAGAAATAGTTGCATTTACAGAATCTACAAAGACGGTGGCAAAAGGAACAGGTTGGTTCGTGAAAGCGTCAACTATTCTGCCAATCAGGAGATTTTGCTGTGCATTAATTTGTACATTAAATCCAAACAGCAATAAGGCTGCACTCAGAAAAAAAATATATTTATTTTTGAATAAACCTGACATATTGCAAACAATAAGACGATTATAGAATAAATTTCTGCTTTTTATAAGTATTTAGATTATACTCATCCCCGATATAAAGTTAATTTGCATAATCTACCAGTGATTAAATTTACTAATAAATTATTATCAGGCAATAGATATAAATAATGTCTCAATCTCACAGACAATTTAGTTTTAAAAACAGATATTGTGCCTCTTCTTTCTCTGATTTTGATATCCTTACCGATTCAGGCAGCCTGTCACATCTTTTTTTCCTTTAGCAGTGTATTATTTCAATCTGGCATGAAATAAACCACCATCTGTTCAGTGGCAGATGGTGGTTCAGAATAAAGTTCAATTAATGACAGAGAATGGATTTAAAGATCAGTCATAAGAACCGGTTTTCCCAAACCCGCTTGTTCAAGCTGCGACATTTGTGTAGCAGCATCACCTACAACAATATAATACATATGATTCGTGGCAAGGTATTTTTGAGCAAGTTCTTTATGTCTTTCAGGGGACATGCTTTTTACAATATTTTCCCTTTCTTTAATATAATCAGCCGGCAAATTGTATTCACTCATGTCTTCAAGCATGCCAACAAGCGAATACAGTGTTTCAAACTTACGGGCATTTGATTTGATAAGGGAATTTTTAGTAAATGAGAGGTCTTCGTCGCTGATTCCATCACGATATTTTTCCATCTCATTTTTAAATATCTCAACAGATTCGAGGGTTGAGTTAGAGCGAACTGCAGCTGAAGCTACAAATTCTCCATATCTTTTGGTGCCATCAAAATAGGATCTTGCACCATATGTAAATCCTTTTTCTTCACGAAGAATCAAATTCAGGATACCATTGAAACTACCTCCCAGTTTATCATTCATTACGGTTGCAGCATAATAATCATCATTTGACTGTGGAATAGAAAGACAACCAATATTGATAACCGACTGTTTTGCCCCCGGCATATCAACAAATACTAAACTGGATTTTTCAGGCGGATCAGCAGGCTTCATTTCCGGAATAATTATTTCTTTTGCTTTCCAGTTTTCACCAAGAGAAGTAAGAGATGCCAAAGCATCTGCTTTTGAAATATTTCCCGCAATATGGAAAGAGGCAATTGATGGTGCAAAATTAGCAGCATAGAAATTTTTCAGATCATCAATGGTAATAGCCTGAACAGATTCGGGAGTCCCTGCAACCATTGTCGAGAGGATGTGCTCATTGCCATAATTGAGTTTTTTAAAGGCTTTTGAAGCCAGGTAATATGGACTGCCTTCACGTTGCTTTAAATTGTTTAAAGTCTTTATTCTGGCACGTTCAAACTCTTCCTGATCCCATCTTGGTTCGAGAAGGATTTCCCGCACCAGCGCAAGTGTAGAATCATAATTTCTTGAAAGACAATTCACATTAATTTTGATGTATTCGTCTGAAGTATACATATTAATCGACGATCCAAGTAAATCGATGGCTTCTTCAAGTTCTTCGGGTGTCTTTGATTGGGTTCCTTCCATCATCAGGTCGGTAACGAGATTAGCTACTCCGGGTTTATTTACACTATCCAGCAAGTGGCCGCCATCCAGTATTATGGAAAAACTTACCAGTGGTAGTTCATTATGTTCAATGCCATAAACCTTAAGTCCATTCGCTAATTTTTCCTTCCAGACTGTTGGAACAGTTACCTCCGGATCAGGACCGTCTGCAGGTTCGCTGCTTCTGTCAAAACTGGCAGGTGTTTTCTTAATTTCAATTGATTCGTCAGCCAGAATACCAGTTTTTACCTCCAGTGCTTCGTTAATATTTTCTTCCTGAATATCAGCAATTACACAATTAGCTGCATTTAATTCTGTATGTCCTTTGGGAACAAAGCTTGTGAGTACAAAAGGTTTATTTTTGATATAACGGTTATACGCATCCATTACATCTTCTTTGGTAACTGCCTTCAGGTTGGCAATATCCTGCTCAATAAATCCAGGATCCCCGGCATATTCATTATATCTGGCCAGCTGAAAAGATTTGTAAAGTACGCTGTTTAGTCCGTTATAGAACCGGGTTTCGAGTTTTGCTTTGATTCTGGCTATATCCTTGTCGCTTACTCCGTCTGTCCCGAAAAGGGCAAAAGCATCAGCAATACCTGTTTCAACATCACTAAGATTTACACCGGAATTGGCTGTAATGGTTATATTAAACTGGCCGGCCAGTTCCTGTGAATAGTTATAAGCGCTTGTACGGGAAGTCAGGTTACGGTCTTTTACCAGCACTTTGTATAAGGGCGCTTTTTTACCCTCTGACAGGATTTCTCCTAAGAATTCCAGCGCATAAGAATCTTTTGTATATTCATTAATAGTAGGCCAAACCATTGTCAGACGCGGTGCCCTGGCAAAGTTGTCCTCATAGCTAATCCTTTTTGTCTGATCCAGACTAATGTTCATAGGTTTCATATCCGTCACTTTTTTTCCGGACGGGATTTCACCAAAATATTTTTCAATCAAGGCTTTCGCCTCTTCAGTATTGAAATCACCAGCCAGAACAAGCGTGGCATTATTGGGAACATAAAAATTTTCATGAAAATTTTTAACATCTTCAATTGTAGCATTCTGAAGATCTTCCATCTCACCAATAACCTGCCAGCTGTATGGATGTCCGTCAGGATAAAGATTTTTGTCGATTACATACCTGGTAAATCCATATGGCTGGTTATCGTAACTTTGTCTTTTTTCATTTTGAACAACATTTTGCTGATTGGCAAAAGCAGTCTCAGTGACTGTATTCAGCAAATAGCCCATGCGATCAGATTCCAGCCACAATACTTTTTCCAGTGCATTTTTAGGAACAACTTCGTAATACACTGTACCATCTTTGCCGGTACCTCCGTTCAGTGTACCACCAGCATTCTGGATGATGCGAAAAAACTGGTCTTCTCCTACATTTTCAGATTGCTGGAACATCATGTGTTCAAAAAGATGTGCAAATCCTGTGTGTCCCTTCGATTCTCTGTTTGAACCAACATGATACTGGATAGCAAGCGAAACAATAGGATCAGATTTATCGTTATGCAATATAACTGTCAAACCATTGTCCAGTTGATACTTAACAAAATCAATTTTCAAAGCTTCTTCCTGCTTTTTTTGGGTACAGGAGGAGATTGCAAAACTAATTACAAGCAAAATCAAAACCTGCCTGACAAATAATAATTTTTTCATTTTTAATTGGGTTATGGTTAATAATGAAATATAACTATGCTGATTATAAATCATGCAATTTGGATATGTAAAAGAAAAGCCCTGATAATTGCCCCTTTTGTATTCTTTTCCGCATCAATTATTTGTTAAAGATAGAAAAATGAATGAATTAGGAATTTTTTCCGTAAAAAAACGCCTGAAATTATTTATTGTTCTACAACATAAACTTCAGTATTAATCTGAAATACAATAACATGTAGGAAAATTGTTTACCTTCGATTTTAATCAAACAGCAACATCTTCTTCTTTCTCAAATTTATTTTTATTTTTTTCTGAGGACATAAAGGCAATACCAAATGAGAGCGGGCCAATACGCCCAAGAAACATCATTAGCATAATGATTATTTTTCCTGCTGAGGAAAGTGAGGAGGTAATGCCTCTGCTTAGTCCGACGGTACCCAATGCTGAAGTTCCTTCAAAAATAACATCATAGGTGGATTTTCCCTGCTCCGTCATCAGTAGCAGATAGATGCCTGTAACCAGGACAGTCATATAAAAGAAGAAGCTTGCCACTGCCAGTCTCATTCGGTGTTCAGGAAAGCTATTGCCGAAAAGAGCAGCTTTTTTACGTCCGGAAACAATTGATTTCATTTCGGCAAACAAGGCAGTAACAGTGGTTGATTTTATTCCTCCACCTGTACCTGAGGGTGAGGCACCAATCAGCATGAAAATAGTCATAAGAAAGAGTGGCGCATGCGGAATTGAGGCTACCGGATATGTATTAAAGCCTACGGTAGTTAATGCCGTCATACTTTGAAAAAATGATACCAGCAAACGTTCCCCTACCGAAAGCTTTTTCAGGTCTTCTACACTCAGGAAAAAAATCAGGGTTCCTGCCACCAACATGATGAGCGTTACACGCAGAATGATCCGGGTTGTGAATGAGAAGTCCTTTTTATGGCGGGTTATTCGATCATAAATCTCTGTAAAGACGATAAACCCAAGCCCACCAGCAACAGATAGCAAGGCGATTACCAGGTTCAGCGCAGTATTATTACTGAATTGTTCAAAACTGTCCGGAAAAAGACTGAATCCGGCTGTAGAAAAGGCAGAGATGCTGTGAAAAACAGCCGACCAAACAGGATTACTGATACCCTTAACCTGAAAAATGATATACAAAGCAAGCATCCCGGCCAGCTCAATGGCGGCTGAAAAATATACGGTCTCTTTTATAAAGTGTACAATATTAAAATTTTCAGGAAGATTAAATTCATCACTTAATATTTTTACTGACATCTTCGATATGGGCTTTTCTCGTGCCAGCATTATAAATGAAGCCACTGTCATATAACCAAGTCCGCCCAGCTGTATCAGCAACAAAATGATCACCTGTCCCGCAAAATTATAATGTGATGCCACATTAATAGTTACGAGACCTGTTGTAGAAAGTGCTGAAGCAGAGGTAAACAAATTGTCTAACCACCCAACATGCTGGCTCTGGACAAAAGGAAGACTCAGAATACCCAATCCGACAAAAATTAATAAAAAATAACCCAGTATCAATAATCTGCCGGGACTGGCCTGTTTGATTATCCTTTCATAATAGGTTACTATTTTTTCTTTAACAGCAATGAACCTGCTTTTCTTCTTCTTTTTGGAACCTGCCATGTAATTAAGTTAAAAAATGAACTGTAATAACTCTCATGATTATAGAAACAGGTGCCAGAAAGTGATGTTCAATGAAGATACAGATAAAAATGCCGGCTTTTTAACTGAAATCAGTTAAAAAGCCGGCATATAATGACTAACAATACATTATCGTTTCAGTAACATCTTCTGAATGTTCCAGTAATTCTCACTACCATCAGCAGGTTTGGCAGATATAGAATAGAAGTAAATACCATTGGGACGACCTGATGTCTTCCAGGTATAGTCATGTTCACCCTGTGATACATCCAGTTGTTTAATCATTACCTGTTCACCCAGTGCGTTAAATATCTGAAGTATGACACGGCTCTGCACGCGTACCCGGTACCTGATAGTGGTATAATCACTGAAAGGATTCGGATAATTCCTGTATAACATAAATCCATCTTGAGCTGTTTCTTCGATACCTGTTGAATTCTGGCATGCATCACCAATTCCATCATTATTGTTATCAGCCTGGTCAGGATTTGAAGTGGTCATGCAATTATCTGCTGTGTTAATTACGCCGTCTCCATCCATATCATTGTCACAAACATCGCCAATTCCATCCTTATCAGTATCAGCCTGGTCAGGATTATATACATAAGGACAATTATCTATGTCATTCGGGATGCCATCACCATCACCATCAGCAGTTGCTTCGCAGACATCTCCTATTCCATTGGAATCAGCATCCATCTGATCGGGATTAGCAGTATAAACGCAATTGTCATCTACATTGAGTATGCCATCACCATCAATGTCATCATCACATGCATCTCCGGCACCATCACCATCCAGGTCATCCTGCGCTGGATTGTATGAAAGCACGCAATTGTCTTCACTGTTAACAATACCATCGCCATCCGTATCATCATCATTATTAATGGTAAACGAAGCAGTATCTGCAACGCTGAAAGTCCAGGTTATTGTATCCGGCATCTGGTTATCATGCATGTCATAAATTCCGGATACAACCAGTTTGATGGTATCGCCTGAAAGATCATCATTACCAGGTTCAGGAACGATAATGAGTGTATTTTCATTGCAACCTGTGTAGGCGCTGTATACTTTACCCTTGGATAAATCATGCAGGCTCACATTTTCACTGCTGAGCATATCACAATTAATTGGTTCATTAAAGCTAACAGAGATTACATCACCATTATCGTATACACCATCTGCGGGCTCGGGAACACCAAAAAGTGCCGGTCCGTTCCGGTCAATAATACCTGTAATGGTTGAGGAATATCCAGCCCCGTCACTGCATTCTACTTTTGCCCTGAGATCATAGTTTCCATCAGAAATATCAGGTAAGTTCCAGTTGAATACCGTATATTCATTTTCCAGAGATGTATTGTCAAAGGTTACATCTGTCTTCCAGTTGTTGGTGCCGGCAGGTGAATACTGCAGGCTAACCAATGTTAGTTTATCCAGTTCGTAGCCATCAAGCCTGATTTCCATCTGGTTACTGTCATTTTGGTTGATCAGCCATCCGTTATAGGGTCTGCTAATGGAAACAGCACTGCAGGAGCTCTTAAAATGTGCGCTGAGGTTAATTGTATCTCCAATTGCAGGATCATCACAACCCGATTGCAACACAAACTGCAGGTTATTATAATCAAAAGCAGTCGGACCACGTTTTACTGTGATCGTAGCTGCTGCTGCAGTTCCCGGATCAATCTGGTAGGGAGTTTTAAGTCCGCCCTGAACAGGACTTCCACCGAGTGTCAGCATGGCGCCATCCGGATTACTTTTTTGCAGAAATACCAGGTTGTATTCTCTTGATTCATCGCTCTGACTGATATTTCCCAGACTCAAAACATAAGGTATGGCTGCATCCGGATTATCCTCAAAGGCTGTATATTTATCGGCAAGCAGCTGAACACCTTCGCGGGGCTGTGTACCTGGTTCCCAGGGACAACTGCTGCGGCCACTGACCAGCTTAAATACCGGTGTACCATATACGCCGTCAGACAGGATGTCAACACTATAGAAATCGCCGGCATCATCATCTTTAAGTGTGTATCCTGTTTTTGTGGTAGTAGTAAGTGAACTGGTTTTGGAATTTCCCAGATCCATCCTGAAGGTAGCCTCTACACCGCCGCTAAATCCTACTCCGCCGATTTCAAGACCTGCTTCAATTGCAACCTGATCATTTACAAACATATTGAATTCAACTGAAGAGATCCGGGTAGTGGTAATCTCTTCTGTTGAAGTATAATCAACACCTGCACTAAAGGAGCGGTTTTCAATAAAGGCAGCTTTTTTCTTCTCCTCTTCATTGTTATTGAGAGTCTGCTGCCATACTTTAATCTGGTTTTCATACAGTTTTGCAGAATCGGAGCCATCATCCTATTATACAGATCACGCAATTGTGTGAGCTGCGGGATCAGTACATTACGAATATGGTCTTCAGTATACATGAAAGTGGTATTGAAACTTTCAGTACCCATAATAATGTCAACCGATTTATCAACAGAACAAGTAGTTGAGTCATATTTAATAATATCGGTAAGGGCATAGATCATGTTCAGGGAAGAGCCTACAAACACATCTCCTTTCGTCCCCGTTACATCTGAATTGCCGGAGGTAGCAAAATCTTCTGTATTGGTAATATTTAATCTGAATTCATCCGATGTGTTGATTGAAGCCCCCACCTCCATACTGGCTTTTATACTGCCCCAAATTGATGTTTCCACTGTAACACCAAATCCGGATTCAAATTTCACCCCGGCTTTCAATTGGTCCCAGACAGTAACCGAACTATTCTGTTTGGCCATAAAGCTCACCGCCTTTTCGGTAGAAGTTCCCTTGCTCATAAAACTAAAACTACCATCACCCGGCGGATCACGCAGGATGAGGAAAGGTATTTCCGGAGAGACACTTACAAAGGTCTGCTCCCTGGGTCTGTTTCCTGTTATCAGTACTTCCTGACTATAGTCGTCAGTCTGCCCTTCAACATTGGCGGTTATCTGTAACAATTTTTTGTAGGGAGCAATAATGTTCGGATTGCCCGGTATCAGATCATAATGTGCCACCCCATCCTGCAGCATAAGGGTATCAATTTTTACACTTCCGTTCACCAGACCATTGTATACAATAACATAGCCGGTATCGGTCAGACAGGATTGGTCTCCAAACGCTTCCAGCACACTTATCTTTAGCGGATAAATCCTGTTCTGCTGAACAATGGGAATATCCTGATAATCACCGCACCCCATGTCATAAAAACCATCAACCATTATGGAAGGAGCTTTTCTGTAAGTGAAATTTCGAGTCATATCACCTCTGCTCAAATCTGCTTCTTCAGTGTTGAAATAAGCTTCTACTTCAGCCTTATCAGCAACTGAAGGATCTGACGGCGTAAATTCAGTTACTTCGATGTAATAAGGTCTGCCCGGAAGCCTCAGGTGATAATAACCTGTTTCAGTATCTGTCATCACTGTAGTATCAAAACAGCTTGCAGGATTAGCCTGACTGTATATGTGCAGCTTTGCCTGCCCGATATAAATACCGCAGCTGGCCCATACATGGCCATCAAGCACGAAAGTAGAAGTATCTTCAAAATTGACCTTAATCAGATCCTGATCAATGGTATATGATCTGGAAGCAGGTGAAAAAACATGATTTTCAAGTACCGGTTTAACTGTGTATTTTCCGGCATTTTCCACTGTCAGTGCATACTTACCTTCTGCGTCCGTGACAGCACCTGTGGGCAGGTCATTTACTTCCATGGATACTCCAGGCAGATTACAGGTATCACCATTTAATACCTGGTAGATATGTCCTCTTACTGAGAATGAAGAAGTATCAGTAAAATTCATATTGGTGCGGTAATTGCCTCCTTCTATTTGCTCAAGCGTAACATCAGAAAGAAAAGAAGGTGAGAATCCATGCTTTTCTTTTTTAGGAGTAATGGTAAATGTTGCACTTTCGTAATAATAGATATGCGAAAGTTCATAGTATCCCTGAGAATTGGTGGTGTCACAATAGGTATTTGTATCGCTCTGCGGAATATCATTTTGCCGTACGGCGCAAACCTCTACACCCGGAACGCCTGAATTACCTACTGTCCTTACATAGCCGGAAATTTTTCCATTAGGCATGCGATGCCCCTTTACTTCTGCAGGAACAAAGGTTTTACCGGAAGCGAGCGGAGTAATAATGTAGGTATATTCATAGCCCGGAATTCCGGTATCATCAGTATAATTGGCAATGGCAGCATCCTTCACATCAAGGCCAGTTGTACTTTGCCCATCGTTCCTTTCAATTTTAATACTCGTTGCTCCAATTGACTGCGGATTATTCCATGTAAGTACTACGCTTGAGGTTTTTGCTTCGGCAGTGGGATTTAAGAAGAATGTGCTTCCTGTATCACTGTATCCCCAGGATTCCTGACCTCCCCAGGACACTGTATATGTCGTTACTTTATATGTATGTGTCTCACCAGGCGTTACATCATAATCATACCACTCATAACTGGAAACATTGTACATACTGTCCACCAACACATTGTCCCTGTATATCTTATAACCATGATTACTATTGGGAACATCAGTGCCTTTTGTCCAGGTTACTTTAATATAGGTATCAGATTCGTTGTCGGAAGCCTGCACATTGGTCGGACTTTTAATGTAGCTGGTGCTGCGGGTTATTGCTCCGGTAGAATGCCAGTCACCGCTGCAGGAATATATACAATCGAATTTAGCACTTATAAGATAGGTATGCCCGGTATAAGGAGCCCTAAAAGTGAAAGAGCCCGTTTGGTTGGGACCCATTGAATAGTGAACACCTGTTCCGGAATAATTAACAGCCGGGCTCCCTTTGGAAGCCACTGCTCCGGAAATGCCACTGCGGTAAAAATAAATATTGATACCCACATCACACGGACAATCGTTGGTAACTCCTGTCCAGGTGAAATACATATAATAATCACTGCCATTTGAAAGCGCATTCCATGTACCTCCATTGGTACTTTTTAATACATGACCCGTGGAATCAGCCTTCTCAATTGTTCCGGGTAGCTCCGGATTTAGTTGTTGCGCGTTGGCAAATTCTTTGGTGATAAAAAAAGTAGATAAGAGGATGAGAACCCCCTTAAGGGCTGTTGAAAAGTAAATATTTTTCATAATGGGTAAAGTTTAGGGAGTAACGGTTAGAGAATGACAACCCCGGAATTAGGGAGGTGAGATTTTCAGGGTTATTAAACTTGTCTTTTAAGTAAAAAGTAGACCCCATGATGCTTAGGTTTGATACTATCATAAATTTAAAGAAAATATAGTTATCAATTCTTCAAACCCTTAATTTTTTGACTATTTTGTAAATAGCATAGTTAAGAAGTATTCTTTTAGATTTTAAATATCGATTAGACTTATAAAAACCTATATTTTTTTAAGCTATCCATAACCTTTTTGAAAAGATGGCAACTCTTTTTTCTTATTATTCTTATTTAGAATTATATCTAATAGTCGTTTCTTTTTGTATATCAGACACAAAAAAAGCCTGCTTCATTTGAGGAAGCAGGCTGAAGTAAGAATTAGATTATTAAAATTATTTTTCTGAATTGTTCATATTTACCTGCAGTGGTTTAATTTCTTCCCCCCAGTATAAGGTAGTATGCGGGAACGGTATTTCTATACCTTCTTTATCAAAGGCAATCTTCAGTCTCCGCCGGTACTCCCTGCCGATGGTCCATTGCTGAATGGGTTTGGTTTTCAGTCTGGCCTTAATGACAACTGCGCTGTCAGCAAACTGATCCACACCAAAAATTTCGATAGGTTCAAGAATATTTGGTCCGTATTCTTCAGAGTTTTTCAGTTCATCGCCCACCTCTTTCATCACCTTCATAACATGGTCTACATCTTCCTTGTAGGCAACACCCATGTCGAAAACGATGGCTGACCATTCTTTGGTCATATTTGACAGTGAGTTAATCTTACCATTCTGAAAGACATGCACGGTTCCGGAAAAATCACGCAGGGAGGTAGTTCGGAGTTCAATTCTCTCAACCAGTCCGCCTGTTCCGTTAATAATGGCCACATCACCTGCTCTGATTTGATTTTCAAGTAAAATGAAAAAACCTGATATAAAATCGCGCACCAGTTCCTGAGCTCCAAAACCAACAGCCAGTCCAAGAATTCCGGCACCTGCCAGGATTGGACCAATATCGATACCCAGTTTTTTGAGCAGAATCATCAGAAATACTGACCAAAGTATAATTTTCCCCAAGCCATGTAATATGCCCATTAGCGTATTGATTCGCTTTTCTATTTCAGCAATGTGATCGGGATCGTGTTTTTCGGCCCTCGAAGCAACAACTTTGTGTAGTTTGTGAATAAGCATTTTGACGAGTTTGAGGGCTATAATCAGGACGATGGTAAGTAAAATCAGGGCTGGCACCACTGTTAACACCCATTCTCCTGTTTTTTGCAAAAATCCCATCCAAAAATCCTGTGTGAAATAATGATTCATAGTATCAATTTATTTTGGTGAATATTCAGTAAGCAAATTTATTGTCGAATTTCGATCAGCCAGTATTAAATAATCATGTAAATAACACTTCCTCATTTACTTTTGTTTGAAAAACATCAGCAAACCAGGCAAAAAAATAAACAGATAGTAAAACCGATTCAGATCACTTTTTTTCGCTTAATGTTTTAATGGTTTCTTCGAGCCTGGTTACGCGCTCTTCCAGTAATTCAATCTTGGAGGTAAGTTTATGTTCGATTTCAATGGCTATTTGTTTGGCCCTGAATATATCATCCTGAAACTGTTGCATATTATACTGATTTTTTAATGTTCGGTCAAATATAGCGGATTTTGAGTTTAAATTTTAAGAAAATAAAAAGAGCAGGGTATTGAACTATGGTTAATCTGTCAGACACCTTCAATGATACTATTAATTGATAAGCACACTCATAAAGTTATCAAATAATTTCAGGGCAAACCGCCTTTTTATGCAATAAAAGACCGGCCAAGCTAAACTGTCCGGCCTTTGTCAATATAAAGACTCACCAATATGAAATTGTCCTATACACCCGATACAACAACATCTTCGAACATCATGCCCGGGGTTAACCAATTGACGTATTTCCAGGGATCATTTCCCAACCCAATTAATTTTTTCCAGAACGTAAGGTGATTCCCGGCAATATTATTTAAATCTCCGGCAGCCGTTGTTCGCTTCAGAAATTTTCGTCGGCTGATTGGTTTCATACTTTTTATTTTTAAATAATACTTAAGTATGAAAAAGAACAATCAAGATACAAAAATGCTCGATGTGAGTCAATTAAATTTTAATAATTTTTAAGAAGTTTAATTAATATTTGAATTACACGTACTTTTCTATGCAGCATGCATAAAATTATCAAAAGATCTTTTGGTCTTTTGATAAAAATCATATACCTTTGTCCTGAACAAATTTAAAAATCTGCGTTATGAATATATCTTCAAAAGTACCAGTAGGTGAAGTAGTAAAACAAAACTTCAAAACGGCTTCCTTATTTCTGGAAAACAACATTGATTATTGCTGCGGCGGCAACAAGCCGATTTCAGAAGCCTGCACAGAGGCTGGAGTTGATCAGGATTCACTGATCGCTCAATTAGAAACGGTCATGGCACAAAATGATCCGGATTCCGCTTACATAGACGGCATGGCTCTGGACGAACTTGCCGGGTACATTGAAAAACGGCATCATAGTTATGTCCGGAAAAGCATTCCTTTTCTCCAGGCAAGTCTTGATAAGATCTGTGAGGTACATGGTGCAAATCATCCTGAATTGTTTGAGATCAGAGAGCTTTTCAACGAATCAGCCGGTAATCTGACGATGCATCTGCAAAAAGAAGAACTGGTGCTGTTTCCTTACATCAAAAAGCTGGCTGAGGCAGCCGCACAGAAAAAAAGTCTTCAAAAACCGGGATTTGGCAGTGTTGCCAATCCGATTCAGATGATGCTTGAGGAACACGAAGCTGAAGGTAGCCGGTTCGATAAAATCGCCAGTCTTACCAAAAATTACCAGGTACCGGCCGATGGTTGTACCACTTATAAGGTAACGATGGAGAATCTGAAAGAATTTGAAGATGACCTGCATCGACACATTCATTTGGAAAATAACATATTATTTCCAAAAGCTGCTCAGCTTGAAAAAGAAATAAATCAGTAAAATAGCAGCCGTCATGTTATCAAAACCCACCGAATATGCCCTGAGAGCACTAGTTTGCATCGCAACGATGAATCAATCCGGTAAAAGGCCTGGTTTTAAAGAAATTGCCAGGGAGACTGACTCCCCGGAACCTTATATGGCCAAGATTTTACAGCAGCTAACCAGGACCGGTCTTGTTAATTCAAGCAAGGGACGGGGCGGTGGGTTTTTCTTTGACCAACCGGATAATCCACTCCCTGTTTATGAAGTGATCAGAGTCATGGAAGGCGAGCAGTTTTTTAATAAGTGTGGCTTTGGCTTTAAAAGCTGTGATGCCACCAACCCCTGCCCGCTTCATGATGAATATGTCATAGTCAGGGAAAGCTTTTACACGCTTGTGAAAAAAGAAACCATTCAATCTCTGGCCCAAAAAGTCGTGAATAAAGAGGCTGTGTTGAGCCGGTTAACTTTATAAGTTGAAAATTTCAAAAATTTTCGTATGCACATAATTTTGACAATTACGGTTTTATTCTGGGCCGGATTTGTAAGTTCAATCAGTTTTTTGGAGGCATGGATAAAATTCCGTGCCGAAGGCGTAACACAGGTTATTGGTCTGAGTATTGGTAAAAAGGTTTTTACAGCCATGAACAGAGTTGAATGGATATTCCTCTTAATATTCCTGCTATCCGTCCTTATTCCGCAATTGACTGATTCTTACGGTATATTGACCGGTGGTAGTTTGGTGGCTATTTTGCTTAGCTGGCAAACTTTTTACCTTCTTCCCGCTTTGAACAAACGGGCCGTAATGATCATTAACGGAAATTTACCCAAAAAATCAACTGTCCATCTGTTGTACGGAGTTGCAGAAACAGTAAAAGTGGCGGCGCTGCTGGTTACAGGTTACTTACTGGTTGCATAAATATTTTAGCAGACTAATGATTCAGCATCCTGATTAACTCCTCTATCGTTTTGTCACTGTCCGGCAAAAGTACGAGCTGAATCCTGAGCCGATCAGCCTGATTCTTTACTTTCAGTCCAAACTCACCGGACACCACTTTTTGAGCCCCTTTTGAAGCAATTAGTTTAATTGATTCTTCCCCTGCACTCTTCACATCGTTTTTATGCTGGTTTGGTAAATATTCAAGTGAATGATCCTCAGTGTCATAAAAAACAAAATATTCGCACCGTCCAAACCGGTCGTCCAATCGAGCTTCAGGAGTATTTCCCGTTGAAGTAATGGCTATTTTCATTAGATTCTGATGTTTATTGTTTATTGCAAAATATAGTGCTCCAGGCTAAAAAGCAGATTCAATTGCCATACGTTAGTATACTGAAATATAAGCTAATTTGCATCATCTTTAAGCTGTTCTATCTCAGAAGAACCACATAGTGCACATCCGGTGATCTGTTTTTCCTTATCAGGATGATTGAACCGGCAACCACAGCTATGGCAAAGGTACCAATCGCTGTCAAAATACACCTTACCACCTTCAAAAACAAGTGGTCGGGCTTCCACGAAAGCCTGCGCAACTTTGCGCCGGGCAGCCTCATAAATCCGGGCAAATGTAGGGCGCGATACACCCATTATCTTTGCTGCTTCTACCTGGCCATGCAGATCAAAATCACTAAGTCTGATGGCTTCATACTCTTCAAGATTTAGCACAACAGGTTGCTGTCCTGTTGTAACTCCCATGGGACTAAATCCTTTATATCCGGGAGGATTACTTATTTTTCGAAGATGTTTGGGTCTGGACATACCATTTTTTAATTATATTATTATGAACATTTGCTCATAATATAATTTATTCGTACATTTATATTTGTATATATTTCAAATTAATTTTCATTAAAACTAATAAAAAAATGAAAGCTTCTATACTTAAATGGGTCTACTTAGCATCTTTCTTATTTTTTATTGACTGGATAATTATGATTATAACCGGTTGTTTTGCCGGTATGTGTAATGCCCCGGATTCTTTTTTTTGCGGGACATATTGTTTGATGGGTATTGTACTGGGTAGCGTTTCATCCCTGGTAATATTGTTCTATATCGTTAGAAATAAAGAGATAGTCGAATAGTTTACCTGGATCAACAAAATAATTTAGAAATAATATAAAACTTAAAATAGCAGGGCTGCTCATATCCCTGCCGGGAAGTAAATACTCAAAAACACTCTCCTGTAGCAAAAATCAATAATTAAAAAACTCATTTCCTCTATTTTTCACTTTTTTGATCATTATTTTTTGAGCAATGCTTTTCAGCTATTATCTTTAGACTTTTCTGACTAAAGTTATTCTGACCTGTCAATTTATGAAGTTGCAGGCAAGAGTAAGCAGAGCAACAGAACATTAAACCGGGTAAATTTTTTATTGTTTTTCCCGGATGAGTTCTCACTTTGTGGAAGATTAAATTAAAGTTGTTTTTCGAAACTTAAACCAATGTATAAAATACAGCTAACCTGATTCTCAAATGAAATCCAAATTATTTATTATCTATGTCGTGTACCTGTTTGGTATCTCTTCAGTTTTTGCCGGTAATTTTCCCGGGGAAGATTCACTAACCGGAGATAATGTCAGGACTGTGCGCATTTACACTACATCACGGGTTACCGGTCAGGCGCCGGTCATTGACGGATTACTCGATGATGCATGCTGGAATCAAGGTGACTGGGCCGGAGATTATACACAATGGATACCCAACGAAGGAGCTCCTCCCTCCCAGCCTACTTTTTTGAAAGTATTGTATGATGACAAAAATATATACGTTGCCATCCGGGCAGTGGATTATGAGCCGGAAAAAATTTCGCATAAAGCAGCAAGAAGAGACGAGATAGCCGGAGATATTGTTGGAATCTGCTTCGATAGTTATTTTGATCATCGCACCGGTTTTGAGTTTGATGTTACTGCTTCCGGACAGCGAATTGATTTGATGCTTACAAACCCAATGAACGGGGATAATAACTGGAATGCAGTCTGGAAAGCCAAAACAGGAATGGAGGACACTGCATGGACAGTAGAAATGGAAATTCCGCTGAGTCAGCTCCGCTACAGTACTGCCGAAAAGCAGGTGTGGGGAATGCACAGCTGGCGCTGGATTGACAGGTTACAGGAAGAAAGTGACTGGGAACCACAAACCTCTACGGGCCCGGGGATGCTTTATCTTTTTGGTGAATTGCATGGTATTGAAAACCTCCCTAAATCGCGCAGAATTGAAATAATGCCGTATGTACTTGGCAAGATGAATACCTTTCCGAAAGAGGCGGGTAACCCTTTCGCCAAAAATGGCAGAAACTGGCTGGGTAATGCTGGTCTGGATGCAAAGATAGGACTTACAAGTAATTTCACTGCCGATGTGACCATCAATCCTGACTTTGGCCAGGTTGAATCTGATCCGTCGGTTATGAATCTTACAGCATTTGAAACCTTTTTTGAAGAAAAGAGACCTTTTTTTCTGGAAGGAAAAAATATTTTCAGCTTCGACTATAACAATTCAAGTCTTTTTTACAGTCGCCGCATCGGACACGCTCCCTCGTATTCACCCGATATTACAGACAACCAGTATATTCAAACACCGGAAAACACGCCTATACTGGGTGCAGTTAAGCTAAGCGGGAAATCAGCCAAAGGCCTTTCCGTGGGAGTTCTGGAAAGCTTAACGGCAAATACTTTTGCAAAGATCAGCACGGATGGCATAACCAGTAATAAGATGGTTGAACCCATGACTAATTATACCATAGCACGCGTACAACAGGATATTAATGAAGGGAATACGGTTGTTGGAGGGATATTTACCGCAACCAACAGGTATATTGATAAGCCCGAATTAAATTTTCTCAGTAATGCTGCCTATACGGGAGGCATTGACGTGTTGCACCACTGGCATGATAAGGAATTTTTTGTTGATGCCAGGTTAACCGGCAGTACCATTGAGGGTAGTACCCAGGCACTCATCAACCTGCAGCGGTCATCAGCCAGGTATTATCAGCGGCCGGATATTAATTACGTTGGTTTAGACAGCTCACTTAACAGGCTCTCAGGATATGGAGGAAGCATAAAAATTGGCAAAGGAAGCAAAGGACTCTGGCGTTATTCCACAGAACTGGACTGGAACTCTCCCGGACTGGAATTGAACGACCTTGGATACATGCAAATGGCTGATGTGGTCAACCAGTCGAATGAAATTTCTTATTTTGTAAACCATCCTGTTTCAATCTTCAGAACATACAATATCGGAATTGGACAGAACAACGGGTTCGATTTTGGAGGGCGCAACACTTACACAGAGGCAGATGCATGGGTATACATGGAATTCAAGAATAAATGGGCCATGAACGCCTCCTCTGCCTACTCACTTGAATCACTGGATACAAGAAAACTAAGGGGAGGTCCTGCTATGTTATTACCTCCGAAATGGGACCATTCTTTTTATATAAGAACTGATCCTTCCAGAAATATTTTTTTTGATGTAAGAAGCAATCTGACAGATGCCGGGAATAACAGCAACAAAAGCTGGTCAGTGCACCCGGGTTTTACCACCACCCCGTCGAGCATATTTAAATTCTCTGTCCGTTTCGATTATGAAGATAATCTCAATGAACTGCAGTATGTTGATACAAAAACCATCGGAAACTCAAATCTTTACATACTTGGAACTATTGACCAGCAAACACTGGGACTAACCTTCCGTCTGGATTATTATATCACCCCTGAAATATCCCTCCAATACTATGGCAGTCCGTTTGCCTCTACAGGTAAATATATTGATTTTAAAGAGGTTACCAACCCAAAAGCCGACAGCTACACGGGCAGGTTTGCTAAATTGCAAACAGCTGGTAACGGGGACCAGTATGATGTTGTTGGTGGAAGCAGTGCAACAACATGGTCTTTTGATAATCCCGACTTCAACTTTTCGCAGTTCCGGTCGAATCTTGTGTTCCGCTGGGAGTACCGGCCAGGATCACAGCTATACTTTGTTTGGGCGCAGGACCGTACCCGGTACGAGCAATCGAATTTTGGTTCACTGGGAAATGCCATGAATCAGCTCAGCACCACTTTCCCGGGCAATATATTTCTGATAAAATTTAATTACTGGTTCTCAATTTGAGTATTTAGTTTTAATGACTATCGGGAATCATGTATAAAGCTAATATTTATTTAAAATTTTACCAGAAAAAGCATGCTTACGCTGCCCCCTGCCCCCTGAAGGGGGACTAACACACAGTTTACCAATTTCAAATTTAGTATTCATGTGTGCGCTGGCTCCCCTGCCTGAATGACTTCAGTCAGGCAGGCCTTCAGGGTAACTGAGCGAAGCGATCTCACGACCAGCTTGTGCCTGAGCTAGTGGGAGGGAGTAACTTAGCGAAGCGATCTCACGACCAGCATGTGCCTGAGCTAGTGCGAGGGAGTAACTTAGCGAAGCGATCTCACGACCAGCATGTGCCTGAGCTAGTGCGAGGGAGTAACCAGGGGCTGAGCGAAAGCATTGTAAAATCTGATTAATTTTAAATTTATTAATCATTCCCGATAGTCATATTAGTTTTTTAAATGCCGATCGTCGATGATGTTTGATTTCATGCTTCGGCAAAGACAATCATGTAATTCACAGGACGGAACCGGAAATACCTGTAGTTCAACTTCCCCTTATGTGTGAATGATGTAACTTATTTAAAAAGTTATGTAATACTTTCTGTAACAGGGTAGAATATCTTTGTTAGGTGGAAATCTATTCACAAACTAAATTTAGTAAAAATGAAAAAAACAATTTTCTCAATAGCTGTAGTGGTCTTTATGGCTGTAACAATGTTAACAGGTTGTCAACAATCAAGTAATAAAGTTGATAATGCAAAAGACAACGTGCAGGATGCAAAAGAAAATCTGATTGATGCGAATCAGAAACTGAGTCAGGCTCTTTCAGATTCAATTGAACAATTCAGAAGAGATGCCGGGACAAAAATTGCAGACAATGAAACCAGTATTGCTACAATGAAAGCAAAGCTTTCTGCCATGTCAGAAGCAAACAGGGTTCGTTTTGAAAAACAAATCAATACACTGGAACAAAAAAACAGCGAAATGAAAAAGAAACTGGCTGATTACCGCGATGAAGGTGATGTTAAGTGGATTTCTTTCAAAAATGAATTTAACCATGATATGGATGAATTAGGCAAGGCATTTAAAGATATGACAACTAACAATATTAAATAGTTTCGCTTTACAAAATAAAAAGAATCCATCCGGATATACATCATTCGGTAATTCTTTTTAATTATTAACCTTAACCCTAAAAAACAAAAATTATGGGAAACTTACTTTACATCATCGCAGTCATCCTAATTATTGCCTGGGCCATTGGCTATATTGGCTACAGTGCCGGAGGACTTATCCACATTTTGCTTGTCATTGCAGTAATTGCCATTATTCTGAGGCTTATTCAGGGCCGGAGAATATTATAAAACCAACCAATTTTAAATTAAAACTATGAAAAAATCTATTCTTATTTTAATGACAGCTGGCCTGTTATTAACCTTTGTACCTCTTCAATCAATGAGGGCTGAAATGCACGAGACTACTACCCTTGTTGCTGTTAAACCAGCTGAATCAGATGAAGCAACAACCTTACTTCTCCGGTTGGATGAATTGAATGCGATGGATAAAACAAATTTAAAATCAGCGCAAAAAAAAGAGATGCGCAAGGAAGTAAGATCAATAAAGCACCAGCTTAATGAACTTGGTGGAGGCATATATTTATCAGCAGGAGCGGCTATCATTATCCTGTTATTACTTATTATTCTGTTGTAATAAAGAGCAACCAATAATAAATATTAACGGGTTAAAATTGCTGTCAGGCCAATAGAAAACTAAACCTTTCAGAGCCTGGTGGCAATTTATGACACCTTCAGGGACAGGGAATAATTAACTGTAAAAGAACGAGATGTAATTTGCATTATAAACTCTATACTATCCTGGTACTTGAAGAATGGTACAATATGCTTCAAAATGTAATACCTGACCGATTATGATACTCTTAATTATAGGTTTGCTAATGATGATAGCAATGGCACGTAAGAAAAAAGGCAGGACCGGTTTTTGCCACAAGGCGGGAAAACCAGTGTGATATTTTTAAAAGTCAATCTATTCCTGACAACTTACGTTAATTCAAAAAACCTATTATGAGCACAAATCAAACCAACGCTAAAGAATTACCTAACACCGGGATGAGTAAACAAAAAAATCAAAAAAAACAGACACCTGTTCAGGAACACCCTGATGAATTAGAAAATAAATCAATTGAAAACCTCCTTTTTCATATAAAAAACAAAGAGTTACACACCATATTACTGGAAAATATTATTGAACAGCAAAATGTTAAACTGGGCGAAGTGATTGCTGACAATAAAAGATTTATTTCAATCATTGCCCATGATCTGAGAAGTCCGCTGAGTTCTGTTTTAAGTGCGCTGGAATTAATAAAAATGCAAATTATTAAGCAGGAGATCCCGGATGCCGGACACTACATCAGCAACGCAGTGGTTACAACAAACAGGGCACTGAAATTACTGGATAGTTTAATGACATGGACTGTTGCGCAAAATACAAAGAGACGTTTCGAGCCGGTAAAAATTAATCTGAGTGAATTGCTGATGGAGGAGGTAGAATTTTTTGATGCCCTGGCAGGCCGGAAACAAATTGAGCTGTATCACTTAATACCAGAAAATATTTATGTTCGCGGAGATATTCAGATGGTAAACACCATATTCCGTAACTTAATAGGCAATGCCATAAAATTTACCGATACTGGTGGTAAAATAACAATTTATGCTACAGAGAATGATCCCTTTATTGAAATATCTGTTAAGGATAATGGCATGGGTATATCTCCCGAAGCTCAAAATGACCTTTTCAGCACCAATTTGCCTCTTTCAACCCCCGGAATGAACGGTGAAAAAGGGTATGGGCTTGGTTTGATGCTCTGCAAAGAATTTATCGAAATGCACGGAGGAGAATTAAAATTAAAGAGTGCAATTAATGAGGGCAGTACTTTTAGTTTTACATTGCCTCATTATAAGTAGAATTTTTAAATCACTATTGTCCGGTAAAAAATAGAAATTTAATATTTAGATAAATTTTTGTTAGAAGGGCGGGCTGGCCAGCCAAAATCGCCGCGAGCTTGTAGGCCTTGTGGGTAAAGGCCGGTGATTATTTTGGCTTGATTATTCCCTTCGGTCATGAGGCTAAAGGTTCTTTTGTTTACTTTTCTCATCAAGGAGAAAAGTAAAAGCCTGTCCGGCTAGAGGACATAAAAAAGTTAGGTTAACAAATGATATATGTCTTATGAAACCGATGAGATTTGAAATGCATGCTTTACCAAATATTTTAACCGGACACCAATGTTTTTAAATATATATGTTTTTTACATCATCTTCTTTCACATTTTCATCAGCGCTGGCTCTGATGTATTGCTCAATTAACCAATCCGGTTTAGGCGCTGTGCTGTTTCATTAATTCACTTCCCGGATACCCGGCTGAGTATTTCTCATTACCCGGAAGATGCGATTTATTTCAATATTTATTGTAACTGACGGATTACAATCAACTGAATTATAACAGGTGATAACATTCGGGAGATATTATTTAACATAAAATACTAAATGTAGAAAAGCAATCCATCGCATCACTTTTATATTGAAACAAATAGCTCAAAATTATTTTTAATTAATTTATTGAATTTTATATTTGGTTTTTTAAAAAAAGCCGTATCTTGCACCCAATAATTTTAAAATAATATTATGAACAACGGAATTGTAAAATTTTTCAACGAATCCAAAGGATTTGGATTTATCAAAGACGCAAATTCTTCTAAAGAATACTTCGTTCATGTCAGTGGACTGAAAGATAGTATCAGAGAAGACGATGAAGTAACCTTCGACCTGGAACAAGGGAAAAAGGGATTGAACGCTGTAAATGTTAAACTGGCCTAGTATATATCAGCCCTGTAAACATTAGAATTTTGAAGCCTTACTCAATGTAAGGCTTTTTTTATGCAATTATTGCTATTTTTTTCGCTCAAATACAATCTTATAGGGTCGCACTTCACTCCTGGCATAACTTTTTATTATGGCCGGATCATTATTTACGATCTGATGCAGTTCTGCCTCATTCTCTACTTCCAGAATGAACATTCCTCCTCTGTTTTTATCGGTAAATGGCCCGGTAATCACCAGTTTGCCGTTGTCAAATAATTGTTTGAGGTAGTCTACATGAGGTTTCATCATTTCTTCGGTAATGTCCTGGCGAAGAAAATGGTGGATTACAACATAATTCATAAGGTATTTATTGATCAGTTAAACATTTATTTTTCCTGGCTTTTAACCATTAAAGCAATAACAGCCACCATCAGCAATGAGAGGACGCTGCCGCCCCAGAAAGCCATTCGAAAACTTCCCAGGGTGAAGAATAAGCCAATTACCAGTGGCCCTAATGTTTGTCCGATACGCAACACCATGCTGTTAATCGACATAAAAGCCGCCCGTTCCTTCATGGGGGCATACCCTACCAGCATAGTCTGGATATTGGGAATATTCATGCCATGCGCAATACCAAACACCACCACAGAGGCGAAGATCATGATCCAGGAATGTGCCAGAGGAATAAAAAACAAGGCGACTGCGTAAAAAACGAAACTGGCAAACAAGAGGGACTTACTTTCAAACTTTTTACGCAGCCGTCCCAATTGCGAAGAAACAACAGCTGTGCTGAACGACATGGCTGACATGGCCAATCCGATATTTAAAGAATTGGCATTTAGCTCTTTCTCCAGCAATAAAGGGAAGTATGTAAGCAGCGCGCCATACAGCATGATAAAAACCACAATATTGGCAATGAAAAGACCCCAAACGCTCTGTTGGTTGATGTTTTTCCAGGCACTTTTCAGGTAAGCTTTTAGTTCGACACCACGTTGTGGTTCAGGGTTTTTGAGTCCAAGGATTACAATAATACCGGCAGGTATGGCCAGCAAAGGGAGTACAAAAGGATAAAACCAGCCAAACATGGCAATGGCACCCCCGATAGCCGGATAAGCTGCAGTGCCAATGCTCAGTACACTGGCATTATACCCCATAGCCGTGGCACGCCGGGGACCTGTATACAGGTCACCGATAAGGGTGATATTGAGAGAACCAAGGGTGGCTGCACCAATTCCCTGTATGAAACGCAGAATCAGAAGGCTTTCAAATGTACGCATGAAGGTACAGGCAAAACCGGCAAGCCCGAAAACGAAAAGCGATGGGATAAGAATGGCTTTGCGTCCCAGCCGGTCAGCCAGCACGCCCATTATCGGAGTAAGGGCAATACCCGGAAGGGTAAATACCACAATAAGCCACCCCACCTGTTTGGATGTGATATGAAAAAATTTGATCATCGCCGGGAAAGCCGGAGTGATGCTGGCAACCCCCATTACCGCCAAAAGGGTAACCATAAATATGATGTAAAGGTTTGAATCTTTCAGTAACGGTTTTTCAGCTTGCGTTTCGCTCATAATATTAAATGCTTAACTATTTATATATCTTTTGATGTTGTGCCTGATAAAGATCATATGATTTTTAATTTTCATCGGACAACTTACAAACGTATCATTTTATTTTCAAAACCGGAGAAGGTACTGGTGATTTTTTAACCATATATCTGAAGATTATTTCTTCCAGACAAGAAGCTCCTGCAATGCTGAATTATTTCATTTAAAAAACATAATGAGTTAATATTCAAACCTTTTATGAGCCTTGTTTTTCTGTATAGTACTTCAATAATAAATTATATTTTTTGCAAACATTTAAATTCAGCAGCTGTTATTCTGATAAAGAATAATAATTAATCATTTAAAAATGGCACTGTTATGAGAGATCTAAATACTTCAAATTCCAAAGCACACGCACAAAATATCCAGTCAGGCATGCAGGAAATATCAGATCATCTGCGCAAGGACATTAATAAGGTTGAAGATACCCGGGCGAAAGCACTTTTTGAAACATCGGCAGAAGTTCTGAATGGATTAATAAAAGCCTTTTCTGATTATCAGCAGGAAAACGAAGCGGCATGGAAGTAGCAGACAACTAGCCACAATTCTGGTAATCACAAATTTGTTACACCGTTTCCTGGAAAGGAATAATGGTGTTTTCAGGTATTCTATGATTAAATTTTATGAGGGATGAATAATTTGCAAAACTTCTTACTCTTAGAATAGTCGGTTTTTACATCAAATAACCATAAATTCTTAAAAGAGTATGTTTAATTCAAAATTTTGAGTAAATTCATACACAATTCATCTAAGCAGTTAATAATATGCTTTTATGAAATAGATGATAAAATATGTTTCATAAAATGAAAGTTGCAAAAAAACATCCCCCAGTTCAGGAAAATTCCATTACTGACGATAAATTTCATGTACTTATTGAGACGGCACCTGATGCTTTTTTATGGGGTAATTCAGAAGGTAATCTGATTTCGGTTAATAACAAGGCCACAGAGCTTACAGGCTATTCAAAAGAGGAGTTGTTAAACATGAATATATCTTTCCTGTTTAACAGCAATGAATTGGAGACTAAACCATTAAGGTATGACCTGCTGAATTCAGGAGAAACCATAAAAATTGAAAGAGTAATTGTAACCAAATCGGGTGCAACCATTCAGGTTGAGATGAACTCGAAAGCCATGTCAGATGGCACCTATCAAAGTTTTCTCAGGGACATCAGTGAAAGGAAGAAAGCCGAAGAAGCCGTAAGAGTGAGCGAGGTGCGCCTGAAAAGAGCTGAAATAGCATCAAAATCAGGAAACTGGGAGCTTCACCTGGATTCAAATGAAATGATTGCTTCGGCTGGCGCCAGCAGGATATATGGTGTTGACAATGATCACATGAATTTCTCAGTAATAAAAGAAGTTCCGCTCCCGGAATATCGCCCGATACTGGATAAGGCACTTTATGAATTGTTAGAAAATAACCAGCCTTACGACATTGAATTTAAGATCCGTGCAGCCGATACAGGGAAAATAAAAGACATTCATTCCATTGCAGAATATGATAAAAAAAAGAAGGTGTTGTTCGGTGTCATTCAGGATATTACCGATCGAAAGAAAGTGGAGGAAGAACTTATTAAAGCAAAGGAAAAGGCAGAAGAAAGTGACAGGTTAAAAACAGCATTTCTCCAGAATTTAAGTCACGAGATCAGAACACCTATGAATGCCATCATTGGTTTTTCCGAACTACTCAATGATTCTTTTGGAAATAAGGAAAAACTGAGTGAATTCACCAACATCATCCGTCAGCGATCGCATGATCTGCTTGCAATAATAAATGATATACTGGATATTGCCAAAATAGAATCCGGACAGTTGCAGGTAAATACCGGCGAATGTGATATTCATGCCCTGTTTGAGGATCTTGCTGAATTTTTTAAGGAATTTCAGCAACGAACAGGAAGAGCAGACGTCCGGTTCCTTGTCAGGACAGATATTAACAGGAAGGATGCCCTCATTCTGACCGACATGGTAAAACTGAGACAGATACTAATAAATCTGATCAGTAATGCATTTAAGTTTACACCACAGGGAACAGTAATCGCAGGTTGTAAAAAGGATGATGATAATCATCTTCTATTTTATATTTCTGATACAGGAATTGGTATTCCTGTTGACAAACAAGAGGCAGTTTTTGATCGTTTCACGCAGCTTCACCAATTAGAGGTAAAAAATGCAGGCGGAAACGGACTTGGGTTGCCGATTGTAAAAGGACTGGTAAAATTGTTAGGAGGCGAAATATTCCTTGAATCAAAACCCGGTGAAGGCAGTACGTTTTCTTTCATCCTGCCCTGTACGTCAGCGCTGCTGTCTGTAGATTCGCAAACCGGAGTTAAAACTCCCCTGCCGGAAAATAGTTCTCACAAAACCATACTTGTTGTTGAAGACGATACCTTTAATGCAGCTTATGTACAAGAAATTCTCACAATCTCAGGGTTGAAAATGTTACTTGCCACTTCAGGAAATGAAGCTGTTGAGCTGGCCAGGATTAATACTGTGGATCTGATTCTGATGGATATTCGCCTGCCAGATATAAACGGGTATGAAGCTACCCGCCGGATAAAGCAATACAAGCCCTACATTAAAATTATAGCTTATACAGCCTATGCTTCCACCGATGAAAAAGAAAAAGCCATGCAGGCGGGTTGTATCGATTATATCAGTAAGCCGGCAAAAAAAGATTTTCTTTTGAATAAATTAGCGCATCATTTATCGGTAAATTATTTCTGACAAACACCTGAATACCGAAGCTCTGAATTATTTGTAAGCTATCAATAATTTAAAAAGCACCCCGGTTTATTGGGGTGCTCTTTATAAATGCTTCCATAAAATCAGCACTATTGTTTTATCATTGACAAACTGATTTTCTTAGTCCCATCTGTAATCATGAGCAAATAAATTCCTTTTTCCAAAGATCCCCCTATTTTAACAAAGTCATTTCCAGATATTTTTCTGCGGGTGATTAGTTGTCCGTTCACGTTATAAATTGCAATTTCAGCATCGTTTGAAAATTTCTGCAAATCCAGCATTGTCTCGGTTGTAAAAGGATTTGGGTAAACCATTAATCCTTTTTGATTATCCGGATTACTTTTTATGTTTTGAGGAACACTGTATGAAAGGGCAAGTGTAACAGTTGAAACCGATTTACCAGGGATTTTTACTGTACCACCTGTATAATCGCCAGTATAATCACCTGTTAAACTGCAATTAAGGGTTTCGGTTGTTGAATAGATTTTGCCGGAGTCAATGTAAAAATTCTCAGGAGCAATTGTAACTGAATCTTCATTATCTGAAGTATTTATAAGTACAATACTCATTTTTGAACTGTCGGGACTGATAAACGCAGAAGATTTTACTGAAGAACCGCTTACAGATGCATTGACCCGTATCCAGCCGGGTTTTATAAATTTGGCAAACTGTTTAAACATATAGTATTTGGTAGTTACCTTAAAACCATCGGGGTAGACCCATTGGGAACGGTCCCACGGAAAATCAGTAATGATCAGGCTGTTTTCACCAGGCCAGAACATATCCCAGACCAGGTAAGCTGTAACATTTTCAACCACAAGAGAATTTTGAATGATTTCAGACAGTGTAAACCAGTCCTTATCGCTGTATTCAGTTTGCATTTTGGGTTTGTCGGGATACTGGTTGGCCAGAATTGCCATGTTTGCCGCATCTGCTCCTGTATACAGATGGTGTGCCACAGCGTAGCATTCAGACATGTCCATATATTTTGTATAATCTGAGGGACGTCCCGACCATGCATTTTCAATTCCCAGCACTTCCGGACCAATCATCTTTGGTACCATTGACAGGCTTGCACTGTTTTCTGCAATGGTATCATAAACACTGGTAAATGCTTTTGCATAAGAAGCAACCTTAACATTTGAATCCAGTTTGGTATCATATACCACCTGTTCCTGTGGCATAAAAATACAACCTTCATAATCCGGATTCCAGTTGGGTTCATTCTGTATACTGATATAGGCAGCGTCAATGCCTTTTTTCTTATACTCAATAAGAGATTGGTACCACCAGTCTGCAAAGCCGCCATACACAAAGTTGCCGGCAGTATCAGTGGCCAGAGTTGCCATTGTTCCGTCATTTGCAGGTTTGCCGTTGCTTTTGTATTTACCTGCCGGTGACCAGGAAGAGATCATAATATCAAAAGAACTGCGTTTTTTTCCTTCGGCAACAATAGTTGCTGAATTATCCATATCCGGGTTATTCCCGCCTTCATCCATAAAGGTATTCCGGAGGCGTAAAATACTCATTCCAAGATCACTGAAAAGATAATCATAAATTTTGGACCGGTTTGGATGTGCCGGTAACCAACCGTCATAATAAGCCAGTGAACCGCCGAAACCATCGATGGTCTGGTATTTATTTGCAATATCTACTGTTAAGGTTTCCTGCCCTGCTACCGATTGACTAAAAAGCAGACTGAGACCTGTTAAACTATATAGAAAAATATTTTTCATACATGCAAAATTTAAGTTCGTAACTGTCAGACACCTTATAAAACTGATTGAGATTTCATCGTACCTTCATAAGTTGCATGTCCGTTTTTTAATATTGTTGAAGGTGTCTGACAGTTTGAACAAGTTAATACTCAAAACTTTTTCCATCACATAAGCTTGTTTTTGCTATTTGATGAACAATTTATAAAAAAATACACCCTAAATTCAAACTAAAGTCTGACCAAATTCAAAAAATACACATCATTTTCTCGCAGGTCGAGTGATTTCGAAAATTTTCCATCCGGTCCTACCGTTACGATTTCCTTTGTTTCAGGAGCACCGTTGTTCAGGTTTTTTATTTCCTTCACCTGTACCTGTGAAAGATGGGCTGGCTTATTCATATCCAGGTATGTGGTATAAGCATCATTGTTTCTGTATCCCACCCTGCAAATTTCGAGAGCATATTTACCAGCCGGAACATCAGTTAGCATAACTTTTAGTTCACCCTTTGCGCTGGAAGGCAGGTCCTGAATATAATACTGCTGGTTATTGATAGAATCATCAGGCAATGTATAGGTATAATCCCAAGCCAGCACCTGTATATTACCATTCTTATCTTTACAAACCCATGACATCGGGTCATTGTTCACCAGCTCGTCAGCACCCAGCTGGTTCATAAACTGGTAAGCATAAAAAACCGGTTTGTTTATACCCTGAATGGTCAGCATGCCAAATCCACCATGGAAAGGTTCGAACCGAGGTCCCGGTTCTTCAAAGATATCTGTAAAAACCCAGTATGACATTGAATTGGCTGCATCACCCACCTGTTTGATCTTTTGCAGTACGTAGGGTGCTTCATGGTAACTGTCGTGAATGGGATCGGCTGGTGTATAGGATGAGCTCCATTCAGTATAGTGCAGTTCCAGTCCGGGCATCGATGAATTTTCAATCTCTTTACGCGACTGCAGTACATCACCGCTCACACTCATTGGCTCTTCAGCTAGTCTCGTTCCTGTATTGCCATATTCATCCAGGTATCCTTGTTTAACACCATAGGAATGTGTGCTGATGAAGTCGATGGGCACATTGTTTTGCTGACAGTAATTGATTAGTTCTGTTTCCCAGGCAGCACCAGCAGTAGCCGGTCCTCCTACCCTGTAATCAGGATTCACACTTTTTACAGCCCTGGCGGCGTACTTATAAAGCTTGAAATATTCCGCCTGAGTCCCTGACCAGAATCCGGGCGACAGGTTGGGTTCATTCCATACCTCAAAATACCAGGATTTTACCTCTTCGGTGCCATAACGATCAGTAAAATGCTGTGTCAGATTTTTGATCAGATCGGCCCACATCTCATAATCCCTGGGAGGTGTAACGTTGCCCTGCCACCAGAAGATGGTCTGATTTCCGCTGGCAAGCGCAGCAGGCATAAAGCCAAGTTCCACAAAAGGTTTCATGCCAATGCTTTGCAGAAAATCAAAAAGAGCATCGATATACATATAGCTGTATTCCGGTTTCCCGTCACGGCCAATCTTAAATACCCCCATATCATCAGTCAGAAGGCCATGCATGCGGATGTACCTGAAGCCACACTTCTTTTTCACATAAGTAAGCTGTTGCTGCCAGTCGGCCCGCAATCCTTCATTGGCGCGGCCTGCACCCACACACTCATTAAACATAGTGTTCATAGGGCCTTTAACAGTATTCACATCCACACTGATCACCCGCTCCGATTGAGCTGAATTCTCAGTACTCCCAGGCTGTGCCAGCGCAGCACCTGAGAATAAAAGGGCCAGCAACGATAAATAAAGACGATTCATTTTCATTCAGTTAGTTTTTTTAAAGTTATTCATAGCAGTAACAGGTTCAAATCTATTAAATATTGTTTACAATAGAAAGCCGGGTTCTTATTTTGAAGCAGAACAGAAATTCTAAATTTCTGTTAAGGGTTTAGGCCTTCCCACTTTAAAACGGTTAAAAATAAAATGCGGGATACACTTGAAAATGTGTGAATGATGTAAACTAATCCAATAATTATATAACACCTGCCACTGCTAAAGGAAGTAATTTTAAATCCTGATAAAAAAATGCAGATGAAGGCTTCGGAAATTGAAAAATCAAAAGTCCTCAGGTTGGATAAGGAAATTGAGTACGATCCCAAATCGGTGGTAATAAGAACGATTATCAAAAAGACCACCGGAAATGTAAATCTTGTGGCCATAGACAAGGGGGAAATTTTTAATGAAAAAATATCTGCTTTTGATACATTTATTCAGATTATTGAAGGAAATGCAGAAGTGGTAATCGATGAAAAATCGAATTTCTTAAAAACAGGCGAAGTTATCATAATTCCGGCCCATACCGCCCATAATATTAAAGCGGAAGAAAAAACTAAAATTATTTCAACCATCATTAAAAATGGATATGAAGTAAATTCAATTTAAAAACAACTATTATGTCAAAAGAAAAAGAAAGTCAAAAAAATAATAAGAAGGTACCTGTCAAAAACCTGAAAGAGAAAAGGGCAGCCAAAGAAGCTAAACGCGCTGATAAAAACCGAAAAAGCGAATTATAGGCTGGTTGCGAGACCGGTTTTGAGGAATACGGGTATTGTATTTTTGAACAACGATTCTGCCTTTTCTGAATACAATAGCGTATTTGCTACGAATATACCCATGTGAAAATTGAAACACTCCAGAGATATCAGGGGCTGTTTCATTTTCTATTGAACCGTTCCGGATTGAGGGAAAGTCAAATCCTGCGCAATTAGCAAGACAATCTGCAATGTAAAAGAGTAAGTGAATAAGAATTAAAAATAAACAGATGAAAATTGCTTTTATTGGTACATACCCTCCACGAGAATGTGGTATAGGAACATTTACACATAATCTTTTCCATGCAATGACCGGAAAAAAGGACGAGATTGGAGGTTTTGTTGTTGCATTAAATGACAATGATCTGGTTTACCGCTATCCCGAAGAAGTAAAACTGGCCATCCGGCAGGATTACCAGGAGGATTATTTACAAGCAGTTAAGTTCATCAATTTAAGTGGCGCCGACCTGTGCATTTTGGAACATGAATTTGGCATTTTTGGTGGCCAAAACGGTGTATATATTCTTCCTTTGCTTCACAGGCTGAAGGTTCCGCTAATAGTAACCTTACACACTATACTTAAAAACCCTTCCTATAACGAAAAAGCTGTTTTGCAGGAAATATGCAAAATGGCACACAAGATTGTGGTAATGAGCCATAAGGCAATAGAATTTTTGATGGATGTTTATAATGTACCGGAAGAAAAAATTGCATTGATAGAACATGGTGTACCCGACCTCTACTTTAATCAGGAAAAATCGAAAAAAGAATTTAAGCTCGAAAAAAAGAAAGTACTGCTTACCTTCGGTTTTATTGGGCGTAATAAAGGGATTGAAACGGTAATAAAAGCCTTGCCCGGGGTTGTGGCCAAACATCCCGAGGTTATTTATATTATTTTGGGGAAGACCCATCCCAATGTACTGCGGCATTCTGGTGAAGAATACCGGATTTTCCTGATGAGGCTGGTCAAAAACCTTCATCTTGAAGAAAATGTGTTATTTTTTAACGAGTTTATGAACGAACAGGATTTGTTTAAATATTTATGCGCCAGTGATATTTATATTACGCCTTATTTGAATGAAGCCCAAATTACGAGTGGTACACTTTCCTATGCAGTTGGAGTTGGTTCGGCCGTAATTTCAACACCCTACTGGCATGCTGCAGAATTGTTGGCAGAGGGAAGAGGCAAACTGTTTGACTTTAACGATTCCGATGGCCTTGCTTCCATATTGAACGGACTGTTGGACTCACCTGGAGATTTAAGTGAATTGAAAAAAAAGGCATATGCCTATGGCCGTAATTTTACCTGGCCAAAAACCGGGGAAAAATACAGTGCCCTTGCAGCAGCAGTTCTAAAAGAAGGACCTGCTATAATGGAGGGAAATGATACAGTACTGGATTTACTTATTCTCCCACCATTTTCCCTTGCCCATATCAATCGCTTAACAGATGATACCGGCATCATACAACATGCAAAATTTGGTATTCCAAACCTTAAAGAAGGCTATTGTCTGGATGATAATGCCAGGGCTTTGCTCATGGTCTTAATGGCCTACAAACAAATGAAGAATATACGTGCTCTTGAATTATCGCCAGTCTACTTGAGCTATATTCATTACATGCAAAATGCAAATGGAACCTTCAGAAATTTTTTGAGTTTTAGCCGGAACTATCTCGATGAGGTAGGCTCCGAAGATTCATTTGGCCGAACCATATGGGCGTTGGGATATTTATTGGGCAATGCTCCGAACGATGCCTATTACCAAACAGGTCGATTGGTATTTTTTAATGCAGCTCCTAATTTCGAAAAATTAAAATCGATAAGAAGCATCGCCAATACCATGATCGGTATTTGTTATTATCTTAAAAGCAACCCGGGTGACGATGGAATGACGGAAAGGTTAAGAAATCTCGCCAATATTCTTGCCACGCATTATGATGAAAATGAAACTCCTGATTGGAAATGGTATGAGTCCCTGCTTGCCTACGACAATGGCATTTTACCTTTGGCTATGTTGCACGCAGCAGAAATACTGAATGATGAAAGAATAACAGCAATAGCCATCGAAACGATGAATTTTCTCACGATGCACACACTCAAGGATAATTACCTATCGATAATAGGAAATGAAAAATGGTATAAAAAGGAAGGCGAACGCTCTATGTTTGCACAACAGCCTGTTGATGCCATGGCCATGGTTTTAATGTATCACCAGGCTTTTCATTTGACAAAAGATAAAGAATATCTGAGTAAATTATACACTTCATTTTTATGGTTTCTGGGCGAAAACGATCTGCGTATGAGCCTGTACGATTTTGAAACAAAAGGATGCTGTGACGGCTTTGAAAATTATGGTGTAAACCGAAACCAGGGTGCAGAAAGCTCGCTTGCCTATTTGATCTCTCATTTAACCGTTCTGCAGGCATATGAGGAATTTCATAAGTCAGATTTGATCAGCGAAAAAAGCGTAATAAAGTTGGCCACCGGATAAATCACCGTACTTCCATAGAATATAATTCAGCTTCAGCTATTAAAACAAATTAATTAAGATGTTAATTACCAGATACCAAAGTAACCCCATTCTCACAAAGGAAGATGTCCCCTATCCTGTTGCCACGGTGCATAATGCTGCCGTTGTAAAATACAATGAAAAATATATTATGATTTTCCGTTCACACACCCTTAACGGAAGAAGCATACTTGGTATGGCCGATAGCGATGACGGATTCAAATTCAAAGTTAAGGATAAACCTTTTATGGAGCCTGCTACTGAAGGCATCTTTAAAGAATATGAGGCCTACGGTGTGGAAGATCCCAGAATTGTCTTTATGGATGGAGAATATCTCATCACCTATAGTGCTTATTCAAAACACGGGGTGCGCATTGGCCTTGCCAAAACGAAAGATTTCAAAACGATAGAAAGGTT
Organism: uncultured Bacteroidales bacterium; assembly: GCA_963783315.1. GTDB lineage: Bacteria > Bacteroidota > Bacteroidia > Bacteroidales > DASQZP01 > DASQZP01. The sequence continues at coordinate 220,782 of CAWAMZ010000026.1, read as the reverse complement.
TTCGCTAATTACAGAAGCCGATTATAGAAATGTGGTCATTTTTCCTGAAAAATTTAACGGGCTTTATGCCAGACTTGATCGTCCTCATTCTGAAATATCTCCCTGGTCGGTATGGATTTCCTATTCACCGGACCTGAAATACTGGGGTGAGTCAAAACTTGTTATGAAACCCCTGCAATACCATTGGGATGAGATGAAAATTGGACCGGGTGCACCCCCTGTTAAAACATCCCGTGGTTGGTTAAGCATTTATCATGGTGTGTTTCCAACGATGGATGGCTGTGTGTATCGGTTGGGGATAGCATTACACGACTTAAAAGACCCTTCTGAAATTATTGCTGTGGGGGATGAATGGATTTTACAACCAGAAGAACCTTATGAAATTACTGGATACGTGCATAATGTCGTGTTTTGCTGTGGAGCTGTTCCTGAAAATGACGGAAGCCTGAAAATTTACTGGGGTGGAGCCGATACCGTAATGTGTGTGGGAACAGCAGATATTGAATCACTGGTTGACCTTTGTTTGGAGAATAGCAGGCCCGCGTTGGGGTAGGAAGAAGTGGCAGTTGGAAGAAGTGGAAGAGTGCAATCAAAAAACTGTTTTTCAAACTTTTAAATTAAACCTTGATATACAATACCATGAAAATCGCAATACTTTCTCCGATAACCTGGCGGACACCGCCCTTAAAATATGGCCCCTGGGAACAGGTTGCTTCAAATATTGCCGAAGGGATGGTTGAAAAAGGCATAGAGGTGACCTTATTTGCAACGGGCGATTCCATCTCGAAGGGGAAATTATCGTCGATATTAGAACATCCATATGCTGAAGATCCTTCAATTGACCCGAAAGTTTCAGAATGCCTGCATATCAGCAATTTAATGGAACAGGCTGACAGCTTTGATATTATTCACAATAATTTTGACTTTTTGCCGCTTACCTATTCCAGGTTAATCAAAACACCTATGGTTACTACCATACATGGGTTTTCATCATCTAAAATTATACCGGTATATAAGAAATACAACGATACAACCCACTATGTTTCTATAAGCAATTCCGACCGAAACCCTGAGCTCACTTACGCTGCAACTGTGTATAATGGCATAAATATCAACGAATTTGTTTTTAATCAGGAACCGGACGATTATCTGCTTTTCTTTGGAAGGATTCATCCTGATAAAGGAACCTATGAAGCGATAGAAATTGCCAAAAAAACAAAGAGAAAGCTTATTATTTCCGGTTTAATTCAGGATCAGGAATACTTTAATCAAAAAATTCAACCCTGTATTAACAATAACGATATCGTGTATGTTGGTAATTCAGGTCCAAAGGACAGGCTTACACTTTTAAGCCAGGCATTTGCACTGTTGCATCCCATTAGTTTCCCTGAACCTTTCGGATTAAGTGTTGTTGAAGCTATGGCCTGCGGTACTCCTGTAATTGCGTTTAACCTGGGTGCCATGCCTGAAATTATTCTTCACGAAGAAACAGGTTTCCTGGTTTCAAATACTGATGAGGCAGTTGAAGCAGTAAATAATGTTAGTTTGATAAACAGAAGCAAATGCAATGAGTGGGCATCTTCAATGTTTAGCCGGCAAAAGATGATAGAGGGGTATTTGAAAGTGTACAGGAAGATTTTATCACTCTAAGCAATAAATTAAGGTTTATCCTGCTTTTTGCAGCCCGGATATATCCATTACCGACAAGAGACATCGCTGGTCATCACCGGTAAATACCCCTTCCATATATACCCTGCGGATATTGCTTTTATCAAAACCAGGTATCAATATGCAGGATTCTTTTGCATTCCCGGTAAATACTTTACTTAAAAAATCATTGAACACAGCTTTTGAGTCATCTAAAACAAACAGTTTAAAATTACTGTCCACTAATCTGAATCGTTTATCTCCCAGCATTTCAGCCCCTGTAAAATTCAGCTCGCAGATAATGCCTTCGGAATCGAGTGTAAAATAGCCCATTGGAGCAAAATCGTATAGCAAAGTATATTTTTTAAGCGCAATTTCAGCTGCCTGATATGCCTGAAGCAATTCCTCATTCTGCATTTCCAATTCTATCTGGTGCACCTGTAATTAGTGTAAAAGCCTTTTTATGTCAGTTTCCTTCATTTGGGCATCCAGTTTCTTCTGTTTAATTTTCAGTTGTTCTTCTGCTTTTTTACGAAGCATCTGAGCTTCAGTAAAATTCTTTCCTTCATTCTTCATGATCTTTATATTTTTTGGGGGATAATAATTACTACCACCGGGATATTCCGGCTTTTGTTTGGGGAAATTACATATATGCAATCAGGTTTCATCAACAGACCATCATAAACCTGCAGAACATTTATGGGGGCAATACGCTGAAGTAACTCAAGTAACATTCCTTTTTGTGTGAGGTCAGGATGCTGGATGATAACATAAGCCATGCCGCTTGTTTCCGGTACATTACTCAGAAATTGTTCCAGTGCTTCAAGTCCGCCGGCTGATGCACCGATACCAATTACCGGAAACTGTTGGGCAACGGGATCTGAAGTTTGTGCTTCTTTAGGTATAGCTGATGATTGTTTCCGGGGACTCACCTGTTCTATTTTATTGATTTACCTTTACTATAAAATATCTGCAAAATATTCTATTTTAATCAAATGTCTTACGAATATTTTATAAAAAAATACTTCAGATTTAAAAGGCTTCTGTGCTGACACATCAGCGGGATCCTGCATATTAACTGTTATCGGAAATACTTTCAACCTTTAATAAAATTCCGGGAGTATGATCGTAATCATTACCCCCGGAATTGAAAAACATTTTATTAATCAAAATGTGATCAGGCCAGCTTCACATTTACAGCATTTAATCCTTTTTTTCCTTCCTCCAGATCAAAAGTAACTTCATCGTTTTCCCTGATGTTTTCTTTTAATCCTGACGAATGTACATAGTATTCCCTGGTTGAATCCATGTCCTTAATAAATCCAAATCCCTTGGAATCATTGTAAAATTTTACTACTCCTTTATTCATAATATTTAATTTTAAATTTCAGTTTATTTTTTAATTAAGGGCACTACTCCGGCCATATCTCCAATTATATTTACCAGTTCAGAACCTGTTGGAATTACAATTTTTGCATTGTTACCCAAAGAAGTTTCCATTGCTTCAAGTTTTCTCAGCATCTGAGCGTTTCCAACAAAATATTTATCTGCTGCTTCGTTAACCAGTTTTATAGCCTCTGCTTCGCCTTCGGCATGTAAAATTTTAGCTCGCTTATATCCTTCAGCTTCTTTTATCTTGGCACGCTTGATGCCATCGGCAACTGTTTCTGCTGCTGTGGCTGAATCAACGGCCGCAATTTTTTCATTTTCCGCTTTTACCACCTTATTCATTGTTTCCTGCACATCTTTTGGGGGGTCAATTTCTTTCAACTCGGTGCGGACTATACTTATTCCCCAGCTTTTTGTCTCATCATGCAGTGTTCTATAGAGTGAATCATTAATTTTTCCCCGTTCACTATTGGCTGATTTAAGCGTGAGTGTACCGATAATATTACGCAGTGTGGTGCGGGCAAGATTAACAATCTGCCATGTATAATTATTAACATTGTAGATCGATTCTTTGACACTTTCTTCATCAGCTTTCACCCTGAAATACACCTGAGCGTCTACACTGGCATTCAGATTATCGTTTGTGATTATTTCCTGCGGATCGGCATCTACCATCTGCTCAGTTACATTCACTAAAAATAATCTGTCGATAACAGGAATAATCCAGTGAAATCCCGGATTGGCATAATTATGATATTTCCCCAGACGTTCAATCAGACCACGTTCCGTTGGCCGTACAATTCTGATTCCAGTAAGAAATATGATTACAACGGGTATTGCTAAATACAAAAAGCTCATTTTTAATTTTCTTAAGATGAATACTATTATTATTAAAGATTATATGTTAAAGATCTGCTATTATTTTCTTTAGTTCCTGATTTGTTTTTCGAAGCTTATATTCCAGCATTCGAAACATACTTTCTTCATCCCCCTCTGTATGCTGTAAATCGGAATCCGTTAATTGAGGATATTTTATTCTGATCCTGGCCTTAAACTCTTTCAAATTTTCAGGACTAAAAGTTTGATTCATATCAGTATCCTTACTTAGAATTGGTTTATATTAAAAAGAATAATTTACCTGTTTCAATCAGTACAACTAATTAATTATCGGATAATCTTTTATTGAATAACAGTCTGATCAATACAACAATTCCTGCCAGTGCAAGCAGTATATGTACCAGATTTGATGAGTTAAACCCCAGAAAAACAATGAACCAGAGTACAACAAGTAATCCGGCAATAACGTACAATAAATTTTTCATGATAGTGAATTTTTTGAACTATAAAATTACAGTTCAAGCTATTACCAAAGATACTTCAAAGACTTACCAACGGGTTACATAATTCAGGATAAGAATTACATCATTCACACATTTATCAGTGGAAGGTACAGGAAGAAACTGGCACCTGGCACTTTTTATTTAGCGGGTTGGGTAAAACCTTTTAATGCTTTTCCAAGTTCCTCAAGATCATGGTTTAGTTTGGGTTTGAAGTTTTCCCATTTTTCAGTTCCTTCTGATGTATATCCTGCTATTTTCTTTGCAATTTCGTTCTTTTTCACTTCAATTTCGGCTAAGGTTTTTTCATATTTCGATTTGATGTCGTCAAATCTGAAAACAGAAGAAAAGGTTGTTTCGCCAGGTTCCGCAACACGCATATTCATCATTCCCTTTTTTTCTTTTTCAATCTTCTTCAGGGAATCTTCCACGGCTGAATTTAGTTCTCTCCGTGCTTTTGCCACCTCCTTTTTGGCTGATCGCATTTTTACTTTTACAGCGGCTAAATTTTTCTCCAACATTTCAATTGTTGTTAAATCTTCCCCTTTAACAAAACCGGTTATGGTAAGATGTTTTAATATTTTATTTTTCATTTGTTTCTTTTTTAAATGTTTACAACAAATAATTAAGCCATTGGAATGGTTATTCTTATAATCCTTATTCCAATGGCTTACATTCAATAACCTTATAATACAGGTTGAATTTTAATATCAATACGACGATTCAGTTTTCGTCCTTCAGCTGTCTCGTTGTTTGCTACGGGATTACTCTCTCCATAACCCGTTGAACTAATTTTATTCTTATCCGTTTTATCCGAATTTGCAATTAAATATTTTGTAACTGCATCTGAACGTTCCTGTGACAGTAGCAGATTAGCAGCGTCACCTCCAAAAGAATCAGTATAGCCTTCAACAGCAACCTCACTATTTGGAAATAGTTTGATGGCATGCTGCACCTTGGTCAGCAGATCAAAATTCTTGGGTTCAATTTCCGACTTGCCACTTTCAAAACCAAAACCATACAATCTGATAATAATTTCATCTCCTGAGCGAATAACCGATGCTTCTGTACTGTCAAATATCATATAAGCTGCATCAAACTGTTGATTAATTTTTGTTTGCTTATCAATTTTAGACGCAAGAATGGCCTTTTCGTTTTCGAACTGCCTTGATTGTGCCTTCATGGAATCAGTACGTTTGTTAATTTCATCAGTAAACTCGTTATTCAGTGCCAGATTTTGTCTTTTCAATAACACGACACTTGCCTGCAGATGCCTTATTTCATTCTCCCTGTCAAGATTTTCTGCCAGCAACTTTTCATTATTTTTCTGTAATTCTGACACATACATTATAATTTCCTGTTCTGGTTTTTCGACACCTTCGTTAAACTGTGCCACAAATCCAATTTGTTCTGCGATATTGGTAAGAGGCGATTCATATTTCAGAATTACATCTTCCATTTCCATATCACTGTCATCAATTTTCTTTATGGTATTGTTCAGGTAAATAGCATGCGCAGCTTCATATTTGGCTTGTTTGGCTAAAGTACGGGGATAATCCATATCATACCGGTTTGTTTCGAGTTCCTTTTCTGTTTCGGCCAGCAGTGAATTTGCCTTTTTTAAGGGTTTTTGGTGCCTTACGGTCAACCTTCATATCATCGGCCTTATCCAGCAACACCCGTGTTTCGTCAAGCAAATCGGTTTTTATTGCAGATAATTCAGCCTTTCTGTACTTTTCAATTGCTGTTGTTGAATATTTATATGAGTCATCTCTGTCTCCTTTTTCGAGTTCTTTTGCTGCTCTGTTAAACTCTTCTTCTGCATCAGTCCATGTATCTTTTGCATACTTATCTGCCCCTGCTGATAATGCATCAGAGCGAGCATCAAGTGTATTGGCGAAAACTAACTTTGCAGAAATGCTAAAGTCGGCCGAACGGTTAAAATAATTCTCTGATTCTTTCAGGGATGCTTCTACCTTTTCAACACCTTTTTTATCAGCATAATATTTTTCTGCATCCTTATAGTTGTCCATTCCTTTGTTGTATTCATCAGGAACAAGCAGGTCTGCCTGCATTTGTTGCGCATTCAGCATTGCTTTATCAGCTTGCATAAACAAGGTCTTTTTTGTTTGCTGCCCGTAACTAAAACTGCTTATCATGAGTAAGGATAAACACCAAAGCAGAGCAATCCTGGATTTTCTTTTTTTAATTGTTTTCATGTTGGTTTTTTTAAGTTTAGATAAATTTTTAAAAGGGATGATATAAAAATGATATATCAAACCTGAAACATCCTGCTGCTTTTTCCACATCCTGATTAAACAGAGCGGGCATTTGAATTTTCAGAAAGGATTTTTTTATAATGCAATAATGATATCGCGTATTTTCTGGATTGATCTTCCAGGTTTAGCGGCCAGCATCTCAATCATTTCTTTTTCTTTGCCATGGCAATAATTGAGATCTGCATTGGTGATTGACGGATACCTGAGCAGGAGCTCTTCTTTTTTTAACTCCCAGTATCCTGCGATTTTTGTTTCCATAATTACCGGTTCAGCAATTGATAAAACTATATGATGTAAACTTACATAATGCTAATATATAATGTGTTACACAATTAACTAAATATGTTACATCATTCACACATTAAGATTCGGGGATGGAAACAGCAAGGAAGTCAACAAGAAAAAATTGAGATATAAATCAATTTTGCAGGAAATTTTACAAGTCGTAATTATTTTTGCGGCTCATTCCCTGACTGTCCTGTGTTGTAGAAGAAAAAACATTGCAAAATCAGAAAAAATCGAATGTTACTTAGAATTTTTCAACTCTTTAAGAAGTTCGTTTAAATTAATGGTAGCATAGGTAGAAGAATAATCGGACATAGCATAGGGCAGTATTAAATCCTCATTATGCACCATTGAACCACATGAATATACGACGTTGGGAACATAGCCTTCTCTTTCTTCGGTATTGGGTATTAAAAGGGGGGTTACTGACCGCCCTATTTCCTTTCCGGGATTATCAAGATCGAACAATGCTGCACCCAATACATACTCACGCATGGGGCCCACACCATGAGTTATAACCAGCCAGCCTTCTTCTGTTTCTACCGGTGAACCACAGTTGCCAATTTGAATAAGTTCCCATGAATATTTTGGTTGCTGTAAAATTTCAGCATCACGCCAGACAGTAATATTATCAGAAAAGGCAATATAATTATTAAAACCATCTAATCGGCAGAGCATCGCGTATTTTCCATTCACTTTTCTGGGGAACAATGCCATTCCTTTATTCCGCGCAATTTCGCCATGAAGCGGCATTACCCTAAAATGATAAAAGTCTTCTGTTTCGAGCAATTTTGGCAGTATGGTTATCCCATCGTAGGCTGTGTAAGTGGCATAATATTTTGCACTGTTGTCTTCTCCTGTGAACTTTACAAAGCGGGCATCTTCTATACCATTCTTTTCATTTGGAGAAACCGGAAATATGACCCTTTCAGAAATATTAGTGTCTAAAGAAAACTGAAGCTCATAATGTGAAGAAGCAAGCCAAATAATTTGATTAAAAAGGTATTCCTTGTCTGCTGCCAGATGCAGCGTTTTTCTTGACTCTTCAATACATTTGTGAAGTTCATCATAGGTAAATTTATCCTCCAGTTTATCCAGTATCAGTTCGGGGGGAATTATGCTTTTGAATTCCTGCATCTGGTCCAGTTTATGGGCAAATGATTTCTTATTGTATGAATGTCCCCTGATGTGTTCCGCCTCTTCCAGTAAATTACCCACTGGTTCAAGGGATAGTTTATCATTTTTATCAAGAATTCCGGTTCTGAAAACAATTGACGAAATATGTCCTTCGCCGGTGGCCCTGAAACTTATGATTACTCTTACAGAGCCAGGACTTATTTCTGACTGGTCAGGATGTTCAACCATTGATGGATTAAAAAAAGCGGCGGACTCAATAGAATATTCCATGGTAAAATAAGAACCTATGAGAATTTTTTTAGCATAATCAACGGTATCGGGATCAATCTTTAGCCGGGAAAACAAATAGACAATTTTATTAAAATGTTTTTCAAATATTTTTGAAATGCTTCTGTGCCGCAACGAATAATCCCTCAGTGTTTGCTTCAATGCCAATGAAGCATCCTCTTCAGTCATTTCCAGTACAAAACGAATTGTATTGATGGCCCTTTGGTCATCGGTAAACAAAAAGCGGGCAATTACCCTGCGGGGATCCGGGTTGAATGTTATATTTTTTCTGTTTACAACTACCTGCATTCTTTTTAAATTTTTCTAAAGGTAATTGCAATAGTTGGATATGTACCATTTATTCCGGACTATATTTTTTAAGAATAACGCCGCTTAATTCGATTATTTTGCTGAAATTTAAAACGTATAAACGAATCTGACCAGTACAAGTGTTTCCATAGAAAATGCAAGCTTAAATTTCCCGTATTATCTAATTGATTAAAAGCATTATAAACAGTAAATAACCAGCCATGAAATACCTGCTAATTCTTATTTCAGTTGTTGTACTAGCGAGCTGCACCAGAAAGAAGAATGATACAACAAGTGCCGACTATCTTGTTTCAACTGTTAATATCCGTAATGTTGTAATTGATGATAAATTCTGGCTACACAAAAACAGGCTAATCCAGGATACTACCATAAATTATGCATTTAAAAAATGTGATGAAGAAGGCCGGATGAAAAACTTCCTGATAGCAGGGAAGGTAGTAGAAGGTAAAACATGCGGAAAAATGCCTTTTGATGACACTGATCTTTACAAGATTATTGAAGGTGTGGTTTCCCGTTAAAAATTAATAGCAGTAATAATAGCTAACCATTATTCATTAAATAGCTGATATACAACTTATCTAAAGAGTTATAAATATATTTTAACTTTACATTATATTTTTACCCAAATTGTCTAAGTGAAAATTTACATCAAAAATATGGTTTGTATACGCTGCCAGATGGTAGTGAAGAGTGAACTGGAAAAATTCGGTCTGAAATACGTTTATGTAAATATCGGGGAAGCCAATATCATCGGAAAGGTGCCGAAAGAAACATTGAAGAAGCTGGATGTTTCGCTAAGAAAAGCGGGTCTTGAGCTCATGGATGATAAAAAAAGTATTCTTGTTGAGAAGATAAAAGCTGCCATTATTGAGCTGGTGCATTACACCGGTGAGCAAATAAAAGTTAACCTGTCTGATTACCTGGGTGAAAAACTCAATCATGATTATACCTACCTGGCCAATCTCTTTTCAGAGGTAAAAGGCATCACCATTGAAAAGTTTTATCTGATACACAAGATTGAAAAAGTGAAGGAACTAATTGTTTATGACGAACTTAATCTTTCAGAAATTGCTTTCAAAATGCACTATAGCAGTGTGGCTCATTTGTCAAATCAGTTCAAGAAAATTACCGGCCTTACCCCCTCCCACTTTAAGATACTCAAAAACAAGAGGCGGGAGACTCTTGAGAATTTGTAAATGGGGTGAAAATAAATCTATGCGTAACGTATTACTTTCCGGAATACCTATATTAAGCATTCCCGATAGTCATAATAAGCAATAAAACTATTGGTGCAAAAAATTGCAAAGCACAAATCTGCAAAAACGAATGCCAAATCTTGATGAAATCTGCGAATCGGGCACTAAGTCAGGGGTAACAACAACGATCATCCGAAAAAGCTACCGGGTAAATGCATTGGACAGCCAAAACTGCTGACCCTGTATAAATTATTTACCGCTTAATTTCTTGTTAAAAATAAGTCTGATCAGTATAATTAATCCGGCCAGTACAAGCAGGATATGAACCATGCCGGATGAATTAAATCCCAGAAAGACAATAAACCAGATTACTACCAGTAATCCGGCAATGACGTAAAGTAAATTTTTCATAACAATTAATTTTATGAACTGCAGAATCAAGTTCTGAATATATCTAAAGATACAGTAATCATTTGGATTAAGTATCATATAATTCCGTAAAAGACTTACATTCTTCACATATAAACGATAAAATACAGGAGTCAGGGCTTGTGAATTTGCTACCTCAGCCAATTTTTTAAAGCAAAGGCCCTGCGGGCCGGGTTTTTTGTAACCACAGATTACACGGATGCACACGAATAGTTGCTTTGCAACTGATGCCACATACCCGCGCGCCTGCCTACATGAGTAGTCAGGCAGGCATTTGTAATGCATGTGTGCAAACTACCCATCAACCACTGACATAATTTGTGAAATCTGTGTCATCCGATGGCTATCGGATCGTGGTTACTTTTCTTTTCAGGCCCTGCGGCCTGTTTTTTTTAACCACAGATTACACGAATCACACGAATGGCTGCTGGGCAACTGCCGGGTTTGATAAGCCTGGTAGTGGATATTATTGCTGATTGATGTTAGCAGCGGAACCTACATAGTTGCTTCGCATCACCCCTCCTTCAAGCTTCAGTTTTCGGTTTCTTTCTGCCTTATTACTGAACTCTCCAATTAATTGTACCATTTGCTAATCTATGCCAGATTATGTGTTAATAAAATACACTTGCATGTTTGATAAATAATCGCTTCTTATTTTGCTGTTTTACTCAAAATTTCTTCTATTTGAAATTTGAAAGATCAATAAAAATAAAAATATGACATCTTCTTTTAAAAATATGACATCTTCTTTCGGAAAAACCTGGTGGGGCGAACAATGGCTCAATTCGCTGAGCAACATCGATTACAGCAACCGTTTGCCGCGAGGTGCCACCTATGCACGGAAAGGTGCAGTAAAAAAGATCAGCTTTAATGGCAATCGCATCAAGTCCAAAGTTGCCGGAAGCAGGTCAACCCCTTACAACGTGGATATTATCGCACCACCGTTCTTTGATCCTGAGCTTGGTGACTTCCTTGACAACATAAAAAGGCGTCCGGTAATTATCTCAAAACTCCTTAACCGGGAACTTGATCCTTCTATACTGGAACTGGCCCGGAAAGCAGGGCTCAAAGTTTTTCCAAAGCAATGGAGCGACCTCAAGATGCAATGCTCCTGTCCCGACTGGGCGGTGCCATGCAAGCATCTTGCGTCTGTCATCTACAAGGTATCACAGGAAATAGATAACAATCCCTTCCTTGTGTTCGAACTGCACAATGTGGATCTCCCTGCCGAGATGGAGAAAGCCGGTATTATTATCGATCATGCCAGTCTGGAAGTACCGCAGGCCAACACCCTGCTGTTTGCAAAAGGAGAAGATGATAAGTCCTATGATCGTGAAGCAGCCTACCGGAAACTCAATGTTGCCGGTCTGGAGCCTGTTTACGAGCCTCTAACCGCCTTACTCTCTCCTTCCCCCGTCTTCTACACGATTTCGGCATCCGATTTTCGCGAAAAATACCTTTCTGCCATTAAGCGTGTATCCAAAAATACCCGCCGGGCCGCCTCGGGAAAACTGCCGTTATCTGAATTTTTCAAGAGCGCCTATGCCGACAAGATAACCATCGGGCATCATTCAGGCAGCAGGTTAAATATTGACGAATCTCTTCATGCCAAAGTAATTCTGGATGACAAAGAAATTACCATCAGTGAATTTTTGCAGCAGCTCGCGCAGATTCCCGGTTCCCGTACACCCGATTATCAACCTTCAACAGCGGTATTGCACACAACCCTGCACCTTGCTTTACAGCTCACGGCAAATGGCGCTATAATACCACAAATTATCAGATTACCCGGTAAAGAATATGCTGTACGGTGGTTGCCCGCCCTGATGAGTAAAAAGGTCAAAAGCCTTTGCGACCAACTGGAAACCATGTTGCCGCCTGGCCTGCTTACCGGAATCTATCGCAATAAGGTGAAACCTGTCAACAAAGACCGTTCAGTCAATCTTCTTTCATTACTGATCACAGAAATAATCGATCTGACAAGTGGCAACCTGAATGATGATCTGTTTCTTGAACTGTTCTTTAAAAATACTGTCTATCCGTTTGATAAACCCGGGGAGGAAGCTCTTGCCGGTGGCATCAGGGCCTGGCTTCAGAAATTTTATCTCTCACAGGGAGAACTGAAGCCTGTGCTGGTGGTGGAAGAATTAAACAACGACTCATTCAGCATCAACATAAACGTACAACTTCCGGTGGATAGCAGGCATAACGTGGTTCCACTGAAAAAAATCCTAACCCTCAGGGAATTTGAACACCGACGGTATGAAGTATTGCAATCACTGGCCCTTGTGAGCAGCCTTATTGAAGGGCTTGAAGATTACATTAATTCAGGTGGTAAAAGGGAAATTGTGATGCACAGCCCCCGGTTTGCTCCTTTCCTGATGAAAATGATTCCGGCTATTCAACTGCTCGACATACAGGTGTTGTTGCCAAAATCGCTTCAGCAGATTTTAAAACCCAAACCAACTGTCAAACTTAAGAGCAAGGGAAAAAGTTCGGGCTTTTTGCGGCTCGACAAATTGCTTAATTTCGAATGGCAGGTAGCTGTGGGTGATACAGTTATGGATGAAGAAGCATTCAGGAAACTGCTGCAGCATTCCGAAGGTCTTATCCGGTTCAAGACCAATTACATCTATGTTGAAAAGGACGAGTTGGAAAAGCTCTATAAACATTTTACACAGTCGAAACAACTTTCTTCCTTTCAACTGTTGCGGGCTGCCCTCTCAGGCGAGTATCATGGTGCGGCAGTGGCATTTGACAGCGAGGTGGAACAATTGATCCTTGAACTTACCGGGATTAAAGAAATTGCTCTTCCACAGGGGCTGAATGCCCAATTGAGGCCCTATCAGCACAGGGGATATTCATGGATCTACCGTAACTCCCGCATTGGTTTTGGCTCTGTACTGGCAGATGATATGGGACTTGGAAAAACGTTGCAGGTGATTGCTTCGCTGCTTAAATTTAAGGCGGAAGGAAACCTGGATGAACAAAAAGCCCTTGTGGTGGCACCTACCGGATTGCTTACCAACTGGATAGCCGAGATACAGAAATTTGCCCCGAATCTGAAAGCCGGAATATATCATGGTACAAACCGTGACCTTTCCAATTTTATCGATTATGATGTGCTGATCACCTCCTACGGGATATTGCGCAGTGATGCCGATTTGCTGAAAAAGAAAAAATGGCACGTGATGGTTATTGACGAAGCGCAGAACATTAAGAACATATCAACGGCTCAGACAAAAGCCGTCAAATCCATTAAAGCCGATAACTTTGTAGCCATGAGCGGCACGCCCGTAGAAAACCGTCTCAGCGAGCTCTGGAGCATCATGGATTACAGTAACCGGGGCTTTCTTGGAAGTGCCAAAGATTTTGCCGAAACCTATGGTAACCCGATAGAGCAACTGAACGACAGGGAGGTGGCTGAGAAGCTAAAAAAAGTAACGGCACCCTTCCTGATGCGCCGGCTAAAATCGGATAAAAGCATCATATCCGATCTTCCGGACAAGATTGAGATTGACAGTTTTGCTTCCCTCACCGGGGAACAGGCCGGACTATACGAGAAAACACTGGAAAATGCCATGCAGGAGATCGAAGGCATCAGAACAACTGATCAAAAATCGTTGTTTGTTCGTCAGGGGCTGGTGCTGCAGATGATTCTGGCTTTGAAACAGGTATGTAATCATCCTGCGCAATTTCTCAAAAATGGAGAGAAAGATCCTGCCCTTAGCGGTAAAACGGCCCTGTTATTCGACAAGCTCGACAGTATCATGGAAAGCAACGAAAAAGTGCTGCTCTTTACCCAGTTTACCGAAATGGCCCGATTGCTGGAAAGTTTTCTTGAACAGCGCTACGGAGACAGGCCTCTGTACTACCATGGCGGGTGCAGCCTGAACCAGCGAAAAGAGATGGTGGAACGTTTCCAGACAAATCATGCAGACAAAATATTCCTTTTGTCGCTGAAAGCTGCCGGAACAGGGCTTAATCTAACGGCTGCGAGTCATGTGATCCATTACGATCTGTGGTGGAATCCGGCCGTAGAGTCCCAGGCCACCGACCGTGCTTACCGTATCGGACAAAAAAACAATGTGATGGTACATCGTTTCATTACCAAAAATACCTTCGAAGAGCGAATAAACGAAATGATAAAGCAAAAAAAGGCATTGGCCGAAATGACTGTTTCCACAGGCGAAAACTGGATTGGCAACCTTTCAAACAAAGATTTACACGAAATTTTTCATATACATTAAATATTCTGTAGAGACAAGGCAATGCCTTGTCTCTACAGAACCATATATATTTCATTTCTAAGGTTTATCTGCATTCGGACCGAAGTTTGCTGGTTTTTTCGCATCTGCCCGGATATGTGCAATCAATGCAGGAAAATCCGACGGTACAATAGGGGAATTGCCTCCCCCTGATGTAAGGGCCAGCACGGCTGCAGGAATGGATGCAGGGATACCAAATTCAAGGAAATAAAGAGACGCTAAATCTTCATTTCCCGGTCCCTTATCAGGCACCATTAGGGCGGTGGCTGCTTCTGTTCCGCATGGAGCGAAACCCGGAACCTGCCATGGCGCTACTGTACCAAGTGCATCAAAATGTCTTCTCAGTACAGCATCAGCAGAAACAGGTGTGGTATTCTCCTTCCACCATTTATCCTTAACAGTATTAAAAGCAAGCTGTGTATCACTCTTTGGCATTGGTTTTAAATTATTAAGCCATGTAGTGATTGCATCAACAGCAGCATCTTCAAAAACTTTCGGACTTCTCAGTGCATCGGCCCCCATGTAGGTTCCCAACAGGTTTGAATAATTATCTTCCGGAGAGAAGGAGGAATAACGTTGTCCGCTCCCCGGGAACCAGGTACGTATTTCATGCCAGATTGCCAGTTCATAGCTAATCCGCTGGCCCAGACTGATACACAATTCATCGGAGGGTACCTGACCAGTACCTTTAAATCTGATGGTACGCGTTGCACCATCCGGGTTTAGCTGAAGTGTAGCACCTTTGGAGAGACCTGCCTTAGCCTGTGCTGCCAGATATCCTGTATAATCAATGCAGTCACGTGCATGTCCCAGGTCGACAAATCCGCCCTTACAGGTATAAATCAGCCCGCTCTTTTCAAAAAACGGATATACCATTTTTCCATAGACATGATTAGTAAGGTCAGACACTTCAACAATATTATCAATACCCGGAATAGAAGGCCTTAACACGCAGCATGGACGAGCAACAGGCTCAGGCACAGAAACAGCCGAAGAAGCCGGAGTGACAAATGCAGCCGGTATGATATCTGTTTCACCACCCGTACTTCCAAGTAAATTGGCCATAGCCATCTGGCCTGCATCTGTAGAAAGGTCACCATTATCGACAGCCCTACGTATTAATTGCTGCATATCAAACACCTTTCCCGGCTGGCTATTCCTAACTGCCTGACCAGCAGCAGCTGCGATAAGTGGATTAGAGCTGCTCATCCTCCCTGAGCTTCCTGAGGAAGATCCGGATGAAGATTTTGGACCAAGTGAAGGCACTGAACTGCCTCCAGCGCTTCCACCTGCTGAACTACCTACCGAACTTCCGGCTCCTGCACCCGATTTTAATGAAGGAGAACCACTGCTCCCGCCAATTGGAATACCTGTATAGGCAGATACCAATCCTTTGACTATATCGCCGGCAATTGCATCCATGGCAGCACGATGTTGCCGGGTACTGGTGAATGCTTCTTTTGTAGCATTGTTGATGAAATTAAGTAATTCAGCCCCATGGCTGATGTCTCTGAAAATATTCGGAGTACCCAGCACACCAAGGGCTGCAGACAGGCCTCCCGGATCCGGCACACCGGGTACATTCTGTAAACTAACCAGTGGTGACGGGAAAGGAGTTGGTGTTGTATCGCTCCTGCTGGCTCTTGATCCAGGAGTAACACCCGTTATTTCCGGAGCTCTTACCTCACATTTTTGGTCAGGATCAATATACCTTTCCACATCACGTTTTTCAGTAGCATTGCAACAAGAAAGAAAAACTTCTGCAAATACACCACGAGTGGGCAGACTGATAATCCTGCTGGAAACTGCATAATCCGGTTTCTCAAGTTTAACCAGTTTATGGCCTTCCAGCAATTCAAAAGCCACATAGTTCCCCAGGATACCCACAGGCCGATTCACAATTGAATCCAGCAATGAATTGCCCTGAAATACGAATCTGTCGAGCCTGAGGGCACGACGATCGGGATCTTCGTATCGCCAGATGAGACGCATTATCCTCATGGGATTAGTCTGAATAAAGGCAATAAGCTGCTTAAGCCGGCAGTAATCTTCATGTTCCCGGCCCCGATAACCTTCAAAACTAACTGTGGGAGGAGTAATATCGGCCACAACAAATGGATCCTCGGAGGTAAGCGTTTTGTCAGGTTGAGCAACCTCTAGTCTGAAACTCTGGGGTTGTGGAACAAATCGGGACCTGTCTGTACGGGCAGAAATCTGGATCCCTGATATTTTGTGGTTTAAGGTCTTTTCAAGCAGGTCGCTTACGCTATCACCCAACAGCCCGAAAATCCCGGTGTTCCCAACTGCCTGTGCAGCAGTTACAGGGTCAAATCCGATTCTTATGCCATCAATATCGTCCGCCCTTACCGGGTCAGAAACAAAATCGACCGGCTTATTGCCGCCACGCGGCGTAAGCTTAACTGATTGTCCTGATTTGGTTTCAATAGAAAGGGTTAAGCCCGCGCGCCAGGCCTTATCCAGCCTGATATTCCACCTGCTGAAAGTAGCATAGGGTTGTTCAATCGAATAAACATCTCCACAATGCATCAATCTGTTCAGCGAATCAAAAGCAGCCTGAAATTTCTGGGGTACAATTCTTCTCAAAAGGTGTTCATATCGGATCAGAAACCTTGTAATCCTGCGACTCGGGCTCAAAACAAATTTGGCAAAACTCGGGATATTATCAAATATATCTTCATCAATCAGATAGGGAACCAATACGACGGGTTTTTCCTCAATAAGTTCATTTTTCACTATATAATGAGAAAGCACCTGAAAATATTGCACCGTCATGGCGTGGTTACGGTTATGATTGTGCACCGTGCGGGTTTGAATACGCTCTGATTCGTGTTGTGAGGATGTTGTTACGACAGTTGACCGTTGGGAGCGAAGTGCAGATGACCGCTGTACCACTTCATCGGAGATATTCTGCAATGTTGAGGCATGCAAAGCCCTTCTTCCCGATGTACTGCTGCTGGTTGTTCCTCCACCGCCTCCAATTGAGAAAATACCGAGGTCCAGGCTTGCTCCTCCTCCACCACTGGATGAAGAGCCCGACTGATGTTCGGTGAGGACAGAATCGACAACTTCAGAAATTGACCGGTCATGCTGCATTTCATGTTCCAGCAATTCTTTTTCCGTGCTGGTATCATGGCGGGTATCCCGCTCGGTGCGTGACCAGTCGATAAAAGCAAGATTAATCTGTTCACAGGGAGCAAGAGCCAGTGAATAGAGCAATTCTCCCAGGCCCCTGCCGGCCGGGTACCATCCCTGGCGATAAAGATTCACAGTACCCAGCAAAAGATTACCTCCTGACACTGCATAGGTACCAGAATTTTCACCTCCAAACGGGATAGGTCCTTTAACCTCTGAGCGATTTAACTGCTTCCTGTCGGCCACAAGCTGTGGCTCTGTCAATCTTACAATTTGCCGGAAATAGTACTGCCTTGAAGGAAATTCGGTGCGTGGTCTTAAACAACAATTGCCATCTACGTTCTCCGGATTTAATCCGAATGAAGCAGGAGAAGCAGTAAAATCGTCGTCATCCGGATCTTCAACCGTTCCGGGTAAAGGTTTGGCCAGGTCCAGTTTTCCCAGCAAATCATCCCGTATAGTCAGCTCATGAGCAATTCCCAGGTCACGATGGGTAATTATTTCCGGGATATCCAGTTTGCGATTTTGTGAACCCTTCCCCTCATCATTCACACCCAATGTAATCTCAACATTTTTAACAGCATCTGTTTCAATGTTATTAAGCTTTACAGCCGCATACCCTTCATGGTCAGTGCGGCCCTCGCGCAGCACCATTTTTGATCCGTCCTTTTTTGATACGGCTGTAATGCGGAAAGGAATATTTCCTGCTGAAGCACCATTATCAGCACGTACTTTCATTCTTAACTTCCCGAGTGTTTCAAAAGAAATTATTTCATTGTTTTCAATTTTACCACCTGTCCGGGGCCATTCACTGTGAAAACTTCCCTTTGCAGCACGTTCCTCTTCTTTTAAAGTAACGTTAAACGTTTCAAATTTTGCAGCATTGACAATGTTCATCAGCTCCGGGGGATTGGGATCAGAAATGGGCGCCATACCCAGTAATGAAGCTATTTCGGGAATCGCTGCTGCTTCCTGTTCCATTTTTACGAGTTTTTCCCTTAAACTATTGGCGCGCTGGTTTAAGCGATCTGATGCATCCAGATTTCCCCCTTTTCGTATCTGGAGGGCTTCATCTTCCAGTTGTTTAATTTCTGACTGGAACTTGTGTACTTCATTCTGAAAGTTTTTGACAAGATTTTTCATGTCATTCGAAGTGTTCCTGCCTGATTCCTCCGCGGAAATCTTTTCTTTTCCGGATTTTGACCTTTTGGATTGTTCCATAATCATGTAGGTTTTTAGGGTTAGTAATGAAGAATTACATGTAAAACGGCAAAGACAAAAATTCTGGACCAGCTGTATGTGCTGAGAGATATGCGAACTAAACGGTAATGAATATCTGAAGTGAAATCTTTTTCGGTAATTCCTGTGCAACAAATATAAAGGTACAACCTCAAAGCAATGAAGTCAAGTAAAAAGTGTTAATTATGAAGTATTTAGAATGGAATTTGATGTATTCATCACTCTGATTTCATACACATATATTGTCGATATAGTTGTAATATGTATTTCCGCGTTTTCTTACCGTATAAACACAAAGGTTGTTTTAGAAGTATTAATATATAATGAACGAATATTTAGTATTTGGGATTGATTGCTGGAAATTGGTGATTGATTATAAGTTTATGTTTATTGGTTATAGGGTGGTTGCTTTAATTATGATTTTAGCGTTATTTTTAAACCACGGCAGAGAAAATTCATGAATTTTCTCTACGGCAAAATCATTGGGGATGGTATGATCAGCGATTTCGCCTGGCAATCCTGGTTTCATGTCCATATCATTAGAAATGATGCATCGTTTCAGCATGTCCGGAAATAAATGGTAAATATTTCCTAAAAGCGGCTTTTTGACAATCCCGCCCTACTGACTGACACTTTTCGAAGTTTATATTTTTTAAAATTATTTATTACCCTCAATTTTACTATATATGAATATCTATCTCAACAATTCCTGAGTGTCATAAATAATTGTATCGAAAGTTTAAAAAAGTTATATATTTTTGTGTCGAAACAATACGAAAGATAAACACTCATGATTAAAAGGTTATAAAATGAACAATTTTTTACAAAAACCAGTTTCCCAAGTAAGTCTGATATTTAGCGTTGTTTTCTCAATGGTTTCACTTAATACACTGATTGAAGTGCATGAAAAAGTGACGTTGCAAACCGATAATTTAGTCTTATAAGGGTACAACATATTTCACATGACCTTAACTCTGTTTAAATCTGATAAACTTTAATTAAATTTAGCATGCATTACAAAAAGCTACAAATCTCCTTCCTGTTACTTTTACTTTTCAGTCCTGTCTTTGCTGTTTCCAATCTTTCTATAGCAATTGAAAAAGATGAATATTGGTGGCTAGGAATCGTAAGCCAGGGTTATTTACAGCCCCTCGAAGATGGTTTTGAAGCAAATCTGTTTGGCAACCTGTATGGTAACCAGGCTCAACCCTTGCTTCTCTCAAATACCGGTAAGATAATCTGGTCGGACGATCCGTTTGAAATCAGTGTTTCGCACGACAGTCTGAATCTTTCAAAATCCTCCGGAACTTTTGTTTATAAGAAAGTAGCAACGAATTTAAAGGATGCCTATTTGTATGCCAGTAAAAATTTCTTTCCTCCGTCTGGTACTATGCCGAATGAAACTATGTTCGCAAAGCCGCAATACAATACCTGGATCGAACTATTGTATAATCAGAATCAGGTAGATGTGCTAAACTATGCGAACGGAATAATCCGGAATGGTTTGCCTGCAGGTGTTATTATGATTGATGATAACTGGCAGGAAGATTATGGAAAATGGAATTTTCATCCCGAACGATTTCCAAATCCAAAATTGATGATTGATTCTTTGCACCATATGGGTTTTGAGGTAATGCTTTGGGTTTGTCCTTTTATAAGTCCCGATTCAGATATTGGCAGGATGCTGGAAAGTAAGAATCTTTTGCTTAAGACAACCTCCGGCGAAACTAAAATTGTACACTGGTGGAATGGTTACAGCACCGTTCTTGATTTTACCAATCCATTGGCTATGGATTGGTTCAAAGAAAATTTGAACCATCTGATGGATGAATATGGAATCGATGGGTATAAATTTGACGCCGGAGATCCTGAATATTATCTTGACGGAGTGGCGTCTGAAAATGTGAATCCAAATCGACATTCTGAGCTTTTTGCAAAAATTGGGACCGAATATTCATTCAATGAATATCGGGCGACATGGAAAATGGGAGGTCAGCCTTTGGCTCAACGATTGCGAGATAAGGGGCACACCTGGAATGATCTTCAGACCCTTATCCCCGATATATTATTACAGGGTATAATGGGATATCCTTTCACCTGTCCCGATATGATCGGAGGTGGTGAAATGGGTTCATTTGCTGATTTGGCAAAAATTAATCAGAATTTAATTGTACGGTCTGCACAAATCCATGCATTTATGCCCATGATGCAATTTTCTGTTGCCCCATGGAGAGTTTTGGACGATATACATTTTGCAGCGGTAAAGCAAGCGGTAAAGTTGCGCATGCAACATATTGATCTAATACTCGATCTGGCAAGAAAATCAGCTCAAAGTGGCGAACCCGTAGTACGCTATATGGAATATGAATTTCCAGATGGAAAATATGAAAAAATTACAGATCAGTTTATGCTGGGCAGTAATTTGCTCATAGCACCTTTTTTAGATCAATCGGAATTCAGGAATGTCACTATACCAAAAGGTACATGGAAAGATGACAAAGGAGTAATTATTGAAGGTCCCCGGATAATTCAGGTCAAATCGGAATTACTAAGAATACCATTCTACGAGAGAATAGAGTAATGCTTTCAGACTGCTGTCAATATTTTATCTGTTGCGATTGCAGATATTCTATGTGTTTTAACAGTGAGAGGTAGCATACAGCCAAACGTATAGGGTATGGGATAATGATTGATATTGTATCGGTTGTTGGGATTATAATATAGGATTGGTCAATTAATGCAATGATGATTCGGACATTAATTCGGGACATGGTGGAGACAAGGCAATGCCTTGTCTCAATTATTTTATTCAATTTCCAGGCATGAAGCATCTTTATAATCTTCATTTTCCAGGAATCTCTGAATCATGTTCTTATTTTTCATCAATAATTTAACAATTCCTTTTGTTGTCAAATTACCTGATCTTAACCAGATAATTTTAGGAGGGTGCCCATTTATCACACTGATATCATAAAAATCAGCGTCAAATGTTACTATTGAATAATTATTTTTCCTGGCATATCCCCAAATATCAAGATCATCAGAATCCATTAGTCCACAATCTGAAACATGTTTGCAATCAGGAAATATGTCAACCAGTATATTGGTAATACGAAAAGAAATGTTTTGATCAAAGAGCAATCTCATGATGCATGCTGTAGTTTATGTTCTCTGTCAGCTGCATATGCCAGGCATGCTTTTATATCGTTGGTAGTCAATTCAGGGAAATCATAAATAATCTCATCGTAAGTCATTCCGGAAGCCAACCATCCCAGTACATCAAAGACTGTTATCCTTGTATTTCTGACACATGGTTTGCCAAATCTTTTATTTGGATTTCTTCTTATTATGGATTTATAATCAACCATTTAATTTCCTTTTTCACAAATTTAATTAAATTTTAAATTTTCATTGCAAAAAATTATCAGAACAATCATTTATCCCAATTACAAACGGTATTGATTCATTTCATTGGTGTATGATTAAAATCTGAAAACGGTTTTTTTTCAGGTGGTTGTTAAAATGATGCGACGGACGTAAATTCGGACCACGATAGAGAAAATTCATGAATTTTCTCTATGGCAAAATCAACGGGAATGGAACCATTGACAATACCGTCATGAAAAAATCATCGGGGATGGGAACATTAACGATACCGCCATGGGCAAAATCAACGGGAATGGGAACATTAACGATACCGCCATAGGCAAAATCGGTTGAAATGGAAATATAAACGATTTCGTCTGGCAATCCCGGTTTCATGACCACATCATCCGAAATGATGCATCATTTCAGCGTATTCGGGATAATACTGTAAATAATCCCGAAAACTGGAAGGGGGATGAATTATATCGTAATGGATAAATGAAACAAGGAGGTATAAATATTTAATTTTTTGAAGGTGAATGGATTGCGTGTGGATGCTGTGAGCGATCATGCCAGTATGTGATGCAGGGGCATGTATTGGGCCTCAGTTACTTCCGGATTATTCAGGGAATTTTACAATAGACAGACAATTGTTGTTTTTCAGTTTATATTATTGTATTTTAGAACATTAATAACTACCAGACTTGACTGATCAAAATTGTTTTGTAACTTTTCAAACAAGTAAACAGGCGAATGGAATAAAAAGGGAACAGAAACCTATGCTGGTTTACAGAAAAAAACACCTTTTTAATAGAATTAGCCAAAAACGAAATATTTTTTTGGGAACGTGAGCGATTGATTATGTAAGAAAATCTTAATAGTTAAAGGAAGTATGTTACTATGAAAGCATTTACAAAAACAAAATATGGAGGTCCGGAAGTACTTCATTTGGAAGAGGTAGCAAAACCTATCTTAAAAGATAATCACATGTTGGTTAAAGTACTGGCGAATTCAGCCAATCCGGCAGACTGGCATATAATTAGGGGAAAACCTTTTTTTGCACGATTCTCCTTCGGGCTGTTCCATCCAAAAGAAAAAATTCCCGGAGCTGACTTTGCCGGCATTGTAGAAGAAGTAGGTAACAATGTAAAACACTTTAAAATTGGGGACCGGGTATTCGGAGAAGCACTGAATGGCGGTGCGTTTTCTGAATATATCTGTGTACAGGAAAATTTTTGCGGTATCATGCCAGAAAATGCCGGTTTTCCGGCAATGGCATGTGTACCTATTGCCGGCTTGACTGCTTTACAGGCGCTCATCACCTATGGACAACTAAAAGAAGGAGAATCGGTTTTGATCAATGGCTCATCAGGAGGTGTTGGTCATTTTACTGTTCAAATTGCAAAGGCTTATGGAGCTAAGGTAACGGGAGTCTGTTCAAGTAAAAAGGTTGATTTTGTAAAGTCATTAGGTGCCGATCAGGTTATTGCCTATGACAAGATAAATATTCATCAACACAGCGGAAAGTACAACCTTGTCATAGATACCCATGGCAATCTCACCCACAAAGACTATCGGCGTATGGGAGAAAGAGGTGTTATGGTAGGCTTTACCACTATGGGGAATATGATGTCGTTACTATTGAAAAATGTATTAAGCAAATTCCCTTTGACTCAGTTTACTGCCAAAGCAAACACAAAAGATTTGGAGGTATTGGCATCTTTGGTGCAAAGTGGGAAGGTTAAAGTTCATATAGACAAAACCTATTCGTATAAGGAAATTCCGGAAGCCATAAACTATATTGAAGCCATGCACACCCAAGGAAAAGTAGCGATGGTTTGGGAACTGGCTGACGGTGCTGAAAATATTGATAAATGAAATACAAGTGCAACCTAAGCCCATTGCCTCCCACGTGTTGCATAGTATAAAAATCGTTTTGACCATTCTAAAAAATTCCAATAAATCCGCAGTGAAGTTGGATTTCTTTGGATTTTGTCCAAATAATTTCTGAAAAATTCCAATGATTATTGGAGAACCGTTGGAATTCACTGTATTTTATTTGGAACATTAATTCCTCTCAAACTTGATCTTGGGGGTATTGTTGTAATTCTTTTATTAGTTCGCCTACCGTAAAACTGCAGATGTATTTATTTTGGGGGGTTACTTCCGCTTGGTTTCGGCTCCGCTCAACCGCCGCTGCATCCGTTCCCTGAACGGAGTCGAATCCGTTCCCTGAGCGGAGTCGAAGGGAACAAAAAAGTGTGACTGGTCTATTGTTCCGATCACACCAACCTCTTAATCACGTTAAAATGCTTAAAAGTACGTACTTCAGGGGCAGGTCGAAGGTCTAATATGATTTCAAAATCTGGAAATCATGCTAATCGAATCAACAGTCATGTCTCACTTCCCTTTCTAAAAGCAGTACTTCTTTTCCATTATCGTCAATCTGGAACTGGCCATCCCAATAAGGGTTTTCAGGCAGATGCTTTACTTTTTTTACAAACGGATGATAAAAATTTTCATAGCCGTTTTCGTATCCACTTACTACCACCGGCATACCTTTGGGGTATTGTTGTAATTCTTTTATTAGTTCGCCTACCGTAAAATTGCAGATGTTTTTATTTTTTGAGGTTACCTCCGCTTGGTTTCGGCTCCGCTCAACCGCCGCTACATCCGTTCCCTGAGCGGAGTTGAATCGGCTCCGCTCAACCGCCGCTACATCCGTTCCCTGAGCGGAGTTGAATCGGCTCCGCTCAACCGCCGCTGCATCAGTTCCCTGATCGGAGTTGAATCGGCTCCGCTCAACCGCCGATACATCCGTTCCCTGATTGGAGTTGAATCGGCTCCGCTCAACCGCCGCTACATCAGTTCCCTGAGCGGAGTCGAAGGGAACATTCTTATAATGCGTATCATTCATACACGAAGCTAGTTTATGCAGTTTTTCGGGCATATTATTTATCAAAGCTTCCTTCTTTTTTCTACTCCAACCCTGAACCTGTTTTTCACGATAAAATGCCTCATCAATCCTTTGAAATTCTTCATAATAAACCAATTTCACCGGTAATCGTTTTTTAGTATGATTTGCTCCTTCACCAGCTTGATGCTGTGCGAATCTCAATTCCAGGTCTTTTGTACTTCCTGTATAATAACTGCCATCAGAGCATTCTAATATGTACATGTATCCTTTGCTCATTATATCTCAATTTTAGATAGGTTTTCAGCAATTCGCTCATTTAGTTGCTACGCTTCTGTTAATTGCTCTCAAATTCAACTTTAAGATAGTAAATTGTTCATTGAAATCAAAATCATCTTCTTCCCTGGTCAAACCAATATATCGTCCTGGTGTCAGTAAACACAAGGTCAGGGACATCTGCACTCCGCTTGGTTTCGGCTCCGCTGTTTCGACTCCGCTTGGTTTCGACTCCGCTTGGTTTCGACTCCGCTTGGTTTCGACTCCGCTTGGTTTCGACTCCGCTTGGTTTCGACTCCGCTTGGTTTCGACTCCGCTTGGTTTCGACTCCGCTTGGTTTCGACTCCGCTTGGTTTCGACTCCGCTTGGTTTCGGCTCCGCTCAACCGCCGCTGCATCAGTTCCCTGAGCGGAATGGAATCGGTTCTGCTCAACCGGCGATACATCCGTTCCCTGAGCGGAATGGAATCGGTTCTGCTCAACCGGTGATACATCCGTTCCCTGAGCGGAGTTGAATCGGCTCCACTCAACCGCCGCTGCTTTCATCACTATCTTGCCTAACGCAGGACTGCCGGTAAAAAAGATAACATCGAAACGCTGCTTAAACAGGATTTGATTTACCTCCTTACCACCTTGCACTGTGGCAATGTAGCGGGGATCAAAGGTTTCTCTGATCATGTCCTCCATTACCCGCGCGATGTGTGGTGTGTGGGGCGATGGTTTCAGGATGGTGCAGCATCCCGCTGATATAGCCCCAACCAGGGGATTCATCAGCAACTGAAAGGGATAATTCCAGGGCGCTACAATTAAGGCCACGCCTAATGGTTCATATACAATTCTGCTCGAAGAGGGTAACAGATGCAACGGGGTGGGAACGCGTTTGGGCCTGGTCCACTTTCTAAGGTGCCTGATATGATTGTCAATCTCTTTGGTAACAATGCTGATTTCCGTCAGGTAGGTTTCTTCCGGTGATTTGTGCAGGTCTTTCCACAACGCCGCTTCGATTTTTTGCTGGTTGCTTTGTATTGCCTCTTTGAGCCTGCGAAGCTGTTGGAGCCGGAAGGCTGTATCTTTGGTCTGACTGGTGGAGAAGAATGATTTTTGCTCGTTGAGATATTGGAGGATTTGGGGTTCTGGTGTATCGTTCATGTTTTATAATATTATCATTTCAAATGAGCCTCTGGCAGCATCAGGCAGAGAGATGCATTTTGAAAAGCAGTATTTAAAGTATTAAAATTCAGTAGCAAAGATAGTCATAATGCCAATTGAATTTTAATCAATTATGTATTGCAAAAGCGAATGAATAGGAATGCTGAATTAGATTGTTTTTCATAACATAATCTTCGCCTATGTATACATTACCACTACCCCCAATTTGCCAGGCGTTAATTAGTTCACCATTTGGTGTATATTTTGCGATAAAAGCATCCCAATCCCCCTTTGGAGTGAGGAACATGTTTTCTTCGGAATTTCCAAAATCAATCACATCGTTAAATCTGCCGCAGACAATGAGCTCTCCGTTTTCATCAATTATGAGATGTGAAAATATTGCATTATCATTTTGAATATCAACCAGTTTATTTAGTTTTTCTTCACCTTTTAAATTCAAAGTTCTGTAATAGTAAGCATTATCTTTAGAAATCAACTGATGTATAGTGCCTGATGTATCGAGCTTAAAGTTTGTTCTCCTGTAACTTATTTTATATTTATCATCCGCAGGTATTTTGATTACTTTGACAAAGTTGCCATCTTTGTCATACTTAGCAAGGAATGTCGATAGCGGAGAATTGGTTTCTATTACATCTTCTTCACCAAACATGAATTCATCAATGTTTGCATTGAATGAAATCCAAATATTTGAGGCTGAATCTAGATAGACATCAAGCACATCTAGATAATAACCACCCATTCCTATATTAAAAGAAGACGCCTTTTTTTGATAAAGTTTTGTGCCGTCCTGAAGATATTCATTAATATTATATCTAATTCCTTTCCAAGTATTGTCATATGAACCATATACCAAAATCAATTTACCATCATTAGTTTCGGTCATTTTTATTGCATTATAGCTATATTGAGGCATAGGATCTGGTTGTACCCATTTTAAATTAAATGAAGAGTCATACTTTGCAAAATATAAACCCTTTATGTTCACTGTATCTGGACCGGGATCGATATCCACAATTACATAAGCTTCTCTTACAACATATATATTCTGATTTTCATCAATCAGATTTGCAGCAAATTGATCACCTTTAACCCATTTAAGTTTTTGGGAAAATATTAATACAGGTGTAAATAGAAATAGTATCAGCAGCAAGTATAGTCTTTTCATATTGATTTTTATAATTATGAATTTTCTAATGAAATCTTTCCTATTAGTTTTTGAATGTTAGGTCCCGTTTTAATAACAGTGAAGTATAAATCTATTTTTTGGCCCCTTATTCTTTTTTATATTTATTTACACGGTTTTAAAATAGCAAAAGGATTTTAAATATGCAAAATTCGGCAACAAATACCCTATACCATCAGCTCGGTTGCTAAACTGGGATTATGGATGGAATGCCGCCTATTTTGTAACGATTTGTACAAAAGACAAAGAATATTATTTTGGTGAAATAGAAAAAACACACGATATTGAAAATTCTTTCACGATGCGTTTTTCTGAAATTGGGCATATAGCCAATAATTTTTGGTTTGAAATTCCCAAACATTTTCCATATGTGATATTAGGAACACATGTGGTTATGCCTAATCATGTGCATGGAATAATAGTTTTTGGGTGGTTATGACAATGATGACCCGGACGTTAATCCGGGCGGTTGTTGCGATTATGATTCGGACGTAAATTCAGGGCGGTTGTTGTAATATTTATACGGACATTAATCCGGGCCACGATAGAGAAAATTCATGAATTTTCTCTACGGCAAAATCAACGGGAATGGAAACATTAGCGTTGCCACCGTGGGTAAAATCAATGGGAATTGGACCAGTGACGCTATGGTCAATGGTAAAATCAGCATCAAATGTTACAATAGAAAAATTATTATTTCTGGCATATTCCCATATATCAAGGTCTTCAAAATCCATTAGTCCGCAATCTGACAAATGTTTGCAATCAGGAAAGATGTCAATTAGTTTATTGGTAATACGAAAAGAAATGTTTTGATCGAAAAGCAATC
The DNA here is from genome assembly GCA_963783315.1 of uncultured Bacteroidales bacterium. Lineage (GTDB taxonomy): Bacteria > Bacteroidota > Bacteroidia > Bacteroidales > DASQZP01 > DASQZP01. The sequence goes on along the minus strand of CAWAMZ010000026.1, from coordinate 192,089 downwards.
TCATGATGCATGCTGTAGTTTATGTTCTCTGTCAGCGGCATATGCCAGGCATGCTTTTATATCATTGATAGTCAATTCAGGTAAATCATATATTATCTCATCATAAGTCATACCTGAAGCTAACCATCCCAGTACATCAAAGACCGTTATCCTTGTATTTCTGATACATGGTTTGCCAAATCTTTTATTTGGATTTCTTCTTATAATGGATTTATATTCAATCATTTTATTTTCTTTTTCACAAATTTAGTTAAATTTTAATATTTCACTGCAACAAAACTATCATGAAGATCAATTATCATTCATTATCTAAATGTATGAGACATCTGGAATTGGATCGTGTGATTGTTGATGATAGTGCAGACGTTGAGACAAGGCAATGCCTTGTCTCTACAGCAATAATTAGCAACTGTGGGAACCAGGTAACCCAACAAAGATGAATAAATAATTGGGTATAAGATTTCCGGATCAACAATGGTATTGCCCCTTATTTGACGCAATTTACCTGACATCCATTAGGATATATTGAAATATATATTTACATTAGCGAAAAGTAGCCAAAATATCTTCAATGTGTGGAAGAAAGGACGATAACTATAACACAATTAATTGAACATCTTTGTTAAAGCTGTTCAGATTGACCCTATGAAAGCATTCAGTATATTTCTCGCTCTGTTTCTGCTGGCAGCATGTGAGCCTCAATCAGAAGAGATTCCTGATACAGGACGTAAAACTGTAATTAACGGATTGCTTTCCACAGACAGCCTTATTTCAGTTAACATTCACACAAGTGAATACATCACTGATACTAACTTTATCGGATCAGATAAGGAAAGTTTTAGCCATGCAAATGCGCTGATACTGGAAAACGGAACAACAATTGACAGCATGAGGTACAGCCAGATATGGGGTGGTACAGATGCTTTTATCAACAAGAACAACTATTTTGCCAGTCGTGTTTTCCCTTTACCGGGCCATACCTATAAAATTATGGTAAGGAACCCGGGGTTGCCCGATGCTACTGCAACTGCAAAAATCCCTCAGCTTGTTGGCATTGATAGTATAGATACAACTCTTGTCACCCTTACGGGAGCTTTTGAAGAATGGGAAAGTAACAAACGCCTGGTGTGCAATGTTACATTCACTGATCCCCGGGATGAACAAAATTATTATCTCTTTTACGTTTACAGAGGAGTAGACAACTATTCAAAAGCTGTGATGGAGTTTACCAGTAAGGACCCTATTATTGAAGAAGAATTAAATCATGGCACCATAAAACTGGGCATTGCTTTTACTGATAAGAGTATAAACGGACAAAGTCATACCCTCAATATCATCATGGATGGTAAAGACATCGGCCGCCCCTTTTGGGGAAGCGATCCGCCCTTTTATTCGAATCACCGGACAACATTGTATTTCCGGCTCTATTCCATTGCCGAAGAATATTTCAGTTATATCCGGACCCTGAACCTGTTTTTTAAAAATTACAACGATCCCCTGGCCGAACCGACACAGGTGTATTCCAATGTAGAAGGGGGATACGGTATTTTTGCAGGGGCAGCCGTTTCGGACGATTCAGTAGTGTTTAACTATTAAGGCCTAATAGATGGTTGTTCAACAAATCATAAAATACAATTTTATCCTTTTTCTGCTTGCTGCAGTACAATCCCTGGCAGCCCAGGAATACACTGTTTCGGGCTATGTAGAGGATAGCTTAACCGGCGAACGGATTATCGGAGCCAATGTAGTAGACAGCATAAGCAAAAGAGGTTGTATTTCGAATAATTACGGATATTACAGCCTAAAAGTGCCCGGATCGAAGGCAGCAGTGTATTGCTCCTATGTCGGATCAAAATCATGAACGCGATTTTTATCACTTACCGCTGACTCCCTGATCATACTCAAAATAAATCCTGTGAGCGAATTACAGGAGGTAGTGGTTAAGGCAAATCCATATGCACGGAATGAAAATACCCCGTTAGGACTTACTGTTCTTCCGGTTAAGACGCTCTCCCTCCTGCCCTCACTGGGAGAAACAGACCTGCTCAAAGCCATTCAGATACAAGCGGGTGTAAAAGGAGGTGTTGAAGGATCAGCAGGTGTCTATGTCCGGGGGGGTGGCCCCGGTGAAAACCTGTTTATGCTCGACGACGTGCCCCTGTATAATGTGAGTCACCTTTATGGATTTTTCAGTACTTTTAACAGCAGTGCCATTAAAGATGTTAGACTGCTCAAAGGTTGTTTCCCTGCGAGGTACGGCGGACGTACATCCTCAGTGATCGATGTGCGGAGTATTGACGGGAATACCCATTCCTATTCAGGTGAAGCAGCCATCGGGCTGATCTCATCCCGGTTCACCCTGGGCGGACCACTCATCAACAAAAATACTACGTTTATTATTTCGGGACGCCGTTCGTATTTCGACCTACTGACCGGTCCTTTAAAGAAAACAGGAGCCGTAAATGACGGTTTTCCGGATTATTACTTTTATGACCTCAATGGCAGGCTCACCCATACATTTTCTCCGAAAGACAGGTTGTACCTGAGTATATATAATGGCAGGGACTTCATTCGTAATTTCGATGAAAATACCGAACTCAACGGCACTGAAATAAAGTTTTCGGAAGACAGGACAGAGACATCGGGATGGGGTAATTTCATTGGCTCCTTACGTTGGAACCATGTATTTAACAAGAGTCTGTTTGCCAATACCACCCTGGCTTATAGCACCTATAATTTTTTCACCGAAACAAACTACCACAGCAGGGAAGTATATTATCCCGGTCCGGAAACTATACAGAGGAGTTACTTTGCAGGCTACCAATCGGATATAACTGACTATATTGCCAAGATAGATTTTGACTATCCCGCAGCAGGCAACATTTTTAGGTTTGGGGTCGGTACTACCCTTCACCGGTTTAATCCTGGCAGCAATGTATACAGTATGGACGATGAGCAACTGAGTGAAAAATCGGATTCATCATTCAGCAATACAATAGTGCATGCCCATGAGCCATTCGTTTATATTGAGTATGAGCTGAAAAACTTCAACAGGCTCAATATTCATGCAGGGATAAGACAAAGTGCTTTCCTTTCCGGCAATAACCAATATTTTAATACTGAACCAAGACTGGCAGTGAATTACAGTCTTCTTCCCGGTTTTAACCTGAAGGCAGGTTACTCCCGTATGGTTCAGTATATGCAACTGTTAACAAGTTCAAGAGTAAGTATGCCCACCGATCTGTGGATACCGGCAGTTAAGGGGATTAAACCGCTGAAATCCGACCAGGTAAATTTTGGTGCGGCATACAACCTGAATAACACAATACTTGTCTCAGTGGAGATTTACAGAAAATGGTTACTGCATACTACGGATTACCAAAATGGTGCTTCATTGCTTTCAGATCTTTCTCCCTGGTTTACCAGGACGACCCAGGGCACAGGTACTTCAAAAGGACTGGAGGTATCCATTGAAAAACAACAAGGGCAATTAACCGGCAGTATCCATTATACGCTTTCGACCTCCGACCGCCGTTACCAGGATATAAATAATGGCAGAAGCTTCCCCTTTAGTTACGACAGGCTTCATGATTTATCGGTATGGGCGAACTACTCTATTTCGGAAAAATGGGAAGTATCCGCTGTGTGGGTCATAGGAACGGGTTATCCTGTAACGCTTCCGGTAGAGAAATATTTGCCAGCATTGAATATTTATAACCTGCATTCGGAATACGGCGGAGAGATCGACTATTTTCCTTCCCGCAACAATTACCGCCTGCCCGTTTATCACAGGTTGGACATAGGCATACATTACAAAAAACACAACCGTCTGGGAGAAAACAAACTGAGTCTGGACATTTTTAATGTCTATAATCGTGAGAATCCCGTGTATATGCATTTTACCGGATTCAGAATTAAACACCTGAAACCAATGGGATTGCTGCCCATCATACCAACCATCACCTATTCATTAAAATTTGATATACAGAAAAAGAGTTTTGACAGGAATGATTGAGGAAATCTGTTTTGGGGATTGGTTATTCGGGTGATTGGTGATTGGTCATTGGGTGTGGTTGTTTCAATAACGATTCCGGCGTTAATCCGGGTGGTTGTAGCAATTGCGATTCCGGCCTTGAATCAGAACCACCGTAGAGACGCAATGCATTGCGTCTCTACAGGGTACCGGTTACCAACAGGCGATACGGTAAATCAATAAATAATTTTAGACCGCAATCTAATAATCTGGCATCAATAATTCGCGGATCTAATTTTGGGTGATTGGTGATGATAGTGCAGACGTAGAGACAAGGCAATGCCTTGTCTCTACGGCAAAATCAACGGGGATGGAACCATTAACGTTACCGCCATGGGCAAAATCCCAGGGAAGGGGGACATCAACGTTCCATCACAGGCAAAATCAGAGGGAATTACAGAAGGCCGGCTGTCTGTTAATTCCCTCTTATGTTTCCATTCCAACGTTCCCGAAATTACTATGTGTCTATCTGAGAATGATTTTCCTGATTGTTACCTTATCATAATTATTCAACTGCATAATATAAATGCCTTTCTTGTAAGATGAAAGGTTTAGTTCAACCGGGTTATCTGAAAACATCTTTTCAATAGTTTTTTGAAGCATTAATTTTCCGGTATAATCATAAATACTAATGCAAAATGTTCCTGTAATGTCACTCTCTGAAGTCACATAAAGCTTGCCATCGGTTGGGTTCGGATAAATGTCCACACGGGTATGTTTCAAAACGCCGGAAATCGAATTACTTGCATCAACAAACACTTCAACTGTATCTGAATTTGAACAGCCATATTCATCAGTAACAACCACACTAAACATATAGTTTCCCGGATCTTGTTCAATAACATCAATCTCTCTGCTACCGGCACCGGTATTCCACAGATAGGAAGAAAATCCTTCACCGGCATCAAGTATAATATGTTCTCCCACGTAAACAGAAGTATCATTGCCAAGCGAAACCACGGGAGCATCATGAACTGTCAGATGTGTTTCTGCAGTCCTGCTGCAGGTCATGATATCCTCTTTTGTTGCTGTAACAGAATAATTGCCGGCTTCCGATACTTCAATAGTACGGCCAGTTTCCCCGGTATTCCAAAGGTAACTGTCAAAACCATCCGAGGCAGTCAGCGATACCGACTGACCTTCACATATTTCCGGGTCCTGTTCTAACTCCAGAGGCGGAGGACTGATTACTTCAATGGCAGTGCTTCTTTCGGTAACACAAGCCGGATCATCATAGACAGTAACAGAATAGGTCCCTTCTTCTGTAACCTCTATACTGTGCGTGGTTTCTCCGGTACTCCATAAATAACTGCCAAAGCCTTCACCGGCATCCAGGGTAAATGTGTCGCCCTCACATATAAAAAACGCCCCTCCTACTGTATAAGGGTCAATAAACGGTGGCTCAATTATTTCTGCGGTGATCTGATCAGTTGCTTTACACCCAAAATTGTCTGTCACTGTTACCGAGTAATCTCCTGATGCGTGTATTTGCAGTGTTTGCGAAGTACTTCCTGTATTCCACAAATAATCTTTAAACCCATCGCCCGCATCAAGCACCACATCTTCGTCTGAACATGCTTTGACTGGTCCGCCAAGATCAACTACCGGTGCAGGATTGACTGTTACCTGTATAGCATCAGAAGCAGTACATTCACCTTTTGTGACAGTAACCGAATAGGTACCGGATGAGTTAACATCAATGGTTTGTGTTGTTTCTCCCGTACTCCAGTTATACGTATCAAACCCCGAATCGGCATCAAGCGTTACCGCGTCTCCCTCACAGATAACTGTGTCATTGCCAAGTGAAACCACCGGCGCTTCATGAACTGTCAGATGTGTTTCTGCAGTCCTGCTGCAGGTCATGATATCCTCTTTTGTTGCGGTAACAGAATAATTGCCGGCTTCCGATACTTCAATAGTACGGCCAGTTTCCCCGGTATTCCAAAGATAACTGTCAAAACCATCCGAGGCAGCCAGCGATACCGACTGACCTTCACATATTTCCGGGTCCTGTTCTAACTCCAGAGGCGGAGGACTGATTACTTCAATGGCAGTGCTTCTTTCGGTAACACAAGCCGGATCATCATAGACAGTAACAGAATAGGTCCCTTCCTCTGTAACCTCTATACTGTGTGTGGTTTCTCCGGTACTCCATAAATAACTGCCAAAGCCTTCACCGGCATCCAGGGTAAATGTGTCGCCCTCACAAATAAAAAACGCCCCTCCTACTGTATAAGGGTCAATAAACGGTGGCTCAATTATCTCTGCAGTGATCTGATCAGTTGCTTTACACCCAAAATTATCTGTCACTGTTACCGAGTAATCTCCTGATGCATATATTTGCAGTGTTTGCGAAGTACTCCCCGTATTCCACAAATAATCTTTAAAACCTTCGCCTGCATCAAGCACCACATCTTCGTCTGTACATGCTTTGACCGGTCCGCCAAGATCAACTACCGGTGCAGGATTGACTGTTACCTGTATAGCATCAGAAGCAGTACATTCACCTTTTGTGACAGTAACCGAATAGGTACCGGATGAGTTAACATCAATGGTTTGTGTGGTTTCTCCTGTACTCCAGTTATACGAATCAAAGCCTGAACCAGCATCGAGCGTTACTTCATCTCCCTCGCAGATAACTGTGTCATTGCCAAGCGAAACCACGGGAGCATTTTGATTCTCAACAGATCCGTTAATTACATTAGAGTAAGCACTATTAAAAATAATAGCTGTAATGAAAAGTAGCGTAAAATTTTTCATAGCTGAATTATTTTAGATTAATAATTAATCAAAAGGATAAATTAGTTTTCAATAATGCAGGCTTATTCTCAAAGCCTTAGAAGCAAATGAATCAGAAATTTATTTTATACCTAAACACAATAAAAAGAAAGCCCAATGAAAAAAGGAATATCCTGAAAATCTGAATAATAAATTTCGGGTATTTAATATACAAAGTCAATATTTACATGACTTATTTTACCAATAACTATTATCATCAAATGAATCGTAATTATTTGAGGATTAAAAGGAAAGAAATATTATCAGTTAAAGGTAAACGAACTGGTCAAAAAGTGGATAGGCCTGTTGATTTCGCATTTTTATAAGGTCACGCTGGAAACAACTCATATATAGAAGAAAGACTAATGCTGACAGGCGGTTCGGAATAGTCCCGCATTCGCTGTGCTTTGCGGGATGAGTTCGACCAGCACTTTTCAATACGCTGTCGCTTTTGAAAAGTAGGTCTCACTCACTTACCGATACAGAAATTCTTAAAGATATTCCCCAGCACCTCGTCTGTTGTTACCTGGCCGGTGATCTCACCTAAGTGGTGGAGCGTTTCGCGGATGTCCTGGGCGAGCAGGTCGGTGGGGAGCTGCATGACAAGCCCCTCTCCTGCCCTGTGTACGGCTTCGAGGGCACGCGACAGGGCTTCATAATGGCGTACGTTGGTCACCAGGGTGGCATCGGCATCTTCAGCGGTAAGTCCGGACCTGGCCGAGAGTTTGGCCGTCAGTTCTTCAAGATTCTCCCTGTTTTTGGCTGATATAAACACCACCTCGTTCAGTTCTACCGGCAAAGCAGCAGTAAATGCTTCCATGAAATCCGGATCATCACGCATGTCGGTCTTGTTGACTACCAGGATCAGGTGCTGGTCCTCCGTCAGCTTCAGGGCTTCTACCTGTTTGGCAATGCTGGCGGGTTCCTCGGTGGCTTCGGTGATGAGCAGTACGATGCGGGCCTGCCGTATCTTTTCGAAAGTACGGGTAATGCCCATGGTCTCAATAGTGTCGAGCGTCTCACGGATGCCGGCAGTATCAATAAAACGATATTCCAGTCCGTCGATATGGATCACATCTTCGATCACGTCCCTGGTGGTACCGTGTATATCCGACACGATGGCCCGCTCCTCGTTGATCAGGGCGTTGAGCAGGGTGGATTTGCCTACGTTGGTCTTCCCGGCAATGGCCACGGGAATGCCGTTCTTGATGGCGTTGCCGGTGCGGAACGATTCCACCAGGCGGGTCAGCAGGTGTTCGATAGAACTGATCAGTCGCTGCAGCTCTTCCCTGTTTGCAAACTCCACATCCTCCTCGCTGAAGTCGAGCTCCAGCTCGATGAGCGAGATGAAGCTCAGGAGCTTGTCGCGCAGCTTCGCTATTTCAGCTGAAAAACCACCCCGCATCTGCTGCAGTGCCACGCGGTGACCGGCAGCGGAGGAAGCAGCGATCAGGTCGCCCACGGCTTCTGCCTGGGAGAGGTCCATCTTGCCGTTGAGAAAGGCACGCTGGGTGAATTCACCCGGCAGTGCCTGCCGGGCCCCGTTGCGGATAAGCAGCATCAAGATCTGTTGCTGGATATATATCGCACCGTGACAGGAGATCTCCGCCACATCCTCGCCTGTATAGGAATGTGGCGCTTTAAAGATAGCGGTCACCACTTCATCAATGACTTGCTCACCATCTTTGATCTTACCAAAATGAAGGGTATTCGCCTGCTGGTCTGAGAGCTTTTTGCCGGAAGCCGCTTCAAAAACCCTGTCGCAAATGGCAAGGGCCTCGTTGCCCGAGAGGCGTATTACGGCAATGGCTCCCATACCCGGGGCGGTAGATATGGCTGCTATGGTGGAATTGTCTGTCATTTTCGTTGCTTTTGGTGCAAAAGTAATATTTTCGGTTGTTTATTCGGTGGTAATTCGGTGGAAGATTCAGTTGAGGGTTCGGTTGTTTATTCGGTTGTTTATTCGGTTTGTTTATTCGGTGGTAATTCAGTGGTAATTACTCGCTCCCACAAGGCCAGGCCACGACCTGCTCGTGATCCTTGCCCACACCGGGCCATCGCACAGTCCAAAGGCAAGGATTCAGTAGTGATTCAGTTGTTCCTGTAGTTTCAAATGGTTTCAAGTTGTTTCAGGGAAAACGCGAAGCCTTCCTTGTTACCTTGTTACTTAAGTTACTCACTCCCGCAAAGCCTAGCCACCAGCTGCTCGTGATCATTGCCCACACCGGGCCATCGCACAGTCCAAAGGCAAGGATTCGGTAGTAATTCGGTGGAAGATTCAGTTGAGGATTCGGTGGTAATTCAGTTGTTTCAGGGTTATGCAATCAGCTTGAAGTTTTAACGCAAAGTTCCTCTGTTACCTTGTTACTTTGTCACCTTGTTACATCTACTGCTCGTGATCATTGCCCACACCAGGCCAACCCCTGTGGCCAAAGGCAATGATTGTCACTTTGTTACATTTACCGTTTGTGATCCTTGCCAACACCAGGCCCAAGCACAAACCAAAGGCATGGATTCAGTGGCAACCGCTGCCAGCCCCGTAAGGGCGACATTATGATAGAAAAATCAAAAAATAAAACCCTGCAGCAGCTCTGTAGGTGGTGGATTATTTAATCGATTATTATTTGTTTAGTTAGCAGAAAATCCCGGATGACAGTAGTGCCCGACCTGACAGGTATTGTTTTCCTGTCAGGTCTTTCCGGATGAAAAAATATTAATTAAAATACGATAAGCCATAAGCAGTTATGGCAGGTCAGCATTAGACCGCAAAGACGCCAGGACGCAATGCTTTTGCAATATACGCTGCGTAGCAGCTATTCGTGCGTATTTGTGCAATTCGTGGTTAAAAGAAAAGAAATTGACGGTGTAATTGTCTAAGCGGGGTAAGGCATTTGGTAAGGCACAAGCAGAGGCTTGCGACAGGGGAGTCGGGATACTCGCGGTAGCGAATGGTTAATTGTTTGAATGTTTGATGTGGTTTGATATTATTTGAGGTGGAGACACACAAGTCCAGGCGGGATCTTGAGCCTTTCGATATGTTATATATACATAGCTGGATGTTTAAATGGTTGCACAATAATTTTTTAAGGAATATGTGCTGAAGGATATAAGGCCGACAGCGCACAAATTACAGTCATTTTTTGTTAAGAAAGAGAAAAAATGTACTTTTGATAGCATTAAAAAAAACGCATAAAAAAAACAATGAGTGTACTGATTAATAAAGATTCGAAGGTAATTGTACAGGGATTTACCGGCAGTGAAGGAACGTTTCACGCAACCCAGATGTTAGAATACGGAACCAACGTAGTAGGTGGAGTTACCCCCGGTAAGGGCGGACAAAAGCACCTGGACAAACCGGTATTTAACACAGTGGATGATGCGGTAAAAGCCACCGGCGCCGACACCTCTGTTATTTTTGTTCCGCCTGCCTTCGCCGCCGATGCCATTATGGAAGCAGCCGATGCCGGTATCAGAGTAATTGTTTGTATAACAGAGGGTATTCCAACTGCTGACATGGTAAAGGTTAAGGAATTTCTGAAAGATAAAGACTCACGTCTGATTGGACCAAACTGTCCGGGTGTGATCTCTCCAGGGATGGCTAAGGTTGGTATTATGCCCGGCTTTATCCATCGTCAGGGAACAGTGGGTATTGTTTCCCGTTCAGGCACACTCACATATGAAGCAGTTGACCAGATTACCAAGGCCGGACTGGGTCAGTCGACCTGTATTGGTATCGGTGGTGATCCGATTATAGGCACCACTACCAAAGAAGCAGTTCAGCTGCTGATGGAAGATGACCAGACCGAAGGTATCATCATGATTGGTGAGATTGGTGGTAGTATGGAAGCCGAAGCAGCATACTGGATCAAGGAACATGGCACCAAACCCGTTGTAGGATTTATTGCCGGTCAGACAGCCCCCAAGGGACGCCGTATGGGTCATGCCGGCGCTATCGTAGGTGGAAAAGCCGATACAGCCGCTGCCAAGATGCAGATCATGGAAGAATGTGGTATCCATGTGGCTAAGTCACCTGCCGAGATTGGCAGTATGATGGCTAAAGCGTTGGGGAAGTAACAGGGTGACAAGGTGACAATGACGATTGACTGTAAATCAATGATTTACAAAAGGGCTGCCCGGATAAAGGGTGACTTTTTTTGTACATTATTGATTTTTTGGTTAAAAGAACAGAAATTGATAGTTCAACCGTCAATTAGCGGGTTAAAGGCACAAGCAGATGCTTGCGCCAGCGAGTAAGGTCAATCAGCGGATTTGAAAAACCACAAGTCGGGAGACTCACGGTAGCGAGTGTCACAAGCGGACGCTTGCGACAGATAGGGGGCACAAGCAGATGCTTGCGCCAGAGAGAGCCACAAGCGGACGCGGTAGAGGGTGTAAGTTTGAGTTTGAGTTTTGAGAGGAGAAGAGAGGGATGAGAAGCGCCGTTAGGTGCGATATATCGGTAACTCCGGGGGCAGCCCGGGGATATAGGGAGTCTCCCCACGCCTTTTACGCCGCATCCATGGTTCTTATATTGCAACCGGATGTTGAATGCGGCGGGTGAAAACAAATTTATATAGGTATGATTTATTCATAAGCAACAAGCGGACGCTTACCGTAGGGTAAAGTCTGGAGACTTGCGGCAGCTTGGGACCGCACTCAATACTCCAAACTCTCACTCATTACTGAATCTCCCCTGCTCTTTTAAGCACCAGCTTGGCGAAGACGGGACCGATGATCTCGTGGATGATGGTAGCACCGATCACCACGCTGATAATCATGTCGGCTATCTGTCCGAAGCTTCCGTTCTGCTTGATCATCAGGGCCAGTCCAATAACAATGCCTCCCTGAGGCAACAATCCGCCTGCGGTGAAATGCCGTACCTTATGTGGCGCTTTTACCAGTGTGGCACCGGTGAATGTGCCGGTGAACTTACCAGCTGCACGCAGCACAATAAACAAAAGGATGAGCCAATAGGAATTGGAAACAACTGAAAAATTCAAGTGCATGGAAGAAATAACAAAGAAAAGAACAAAAATCAGTTCCTCAGTATAACTCTCCAGTATCTGGAAGATTCGTTCTTCCTGCTTGTTAAAATTGACAATGGCCATACCCATTACCATAGTGGTGAGCAGGCTGTCAATGCTGGTCATCTCAGCAATACCGAATGCCAGCATGAGGAATCCAAAGATAAGCAGGATCAGGACACCGTCAGTAATCTTATGAGCTACTGATGTGGTAACATTAAAGACTGCTCCGATAAACGAGCCGAGCAGGACAGCACCCCCGATAGACATGCCCGGTTCTTTCAGAGCCTCAAACAGGTGAAAGTCACCACCCGACATCATAACTGCTGCCAGGGCTACAAATATGCTGTAATTAAGAATCCCCATGATATCATCAAACGCTGCTACCCCCAAAATAGTAGACGCTACCTCACCCTCTGCCTTGTATTCGTGCTTGACAGCCAGCGTTGCAGACGGATCGGTTGGACAGGCCAGTGAGCCCAGCAACAAACCAATGGGAAGTGAATAGATAGCTAGATTGCTGTCGATACCCAGCAGGGGAAATAGAAAATAAAAACCAACAGCCACTATGATAAACGCAAATTCCGCCTCAAAAAAGGTGATCAACAAAATCATCTTCCCCATTTTCTTCAACTTGCTCAACTTTAATGTCCCACCTACCGAGAAAGTAATGAAGGCCAGACTCACATTGGTCACAAACTGCGTTTTCTCGATAAATCCTTCAGGTATGATCATGGTGACCTGGGGATTTAACAACACACCTACAAGCAGGTAACCGGTTACTCTGGGTAATTTCGCCTTTTCAGCAATAATACCGGCGATATAACCGGCAATAATGATAAGTCCGTAGATCAATATCGGGTGCATCGTGTTCTGTTTAAATCAATCGAAAAAATTATTGTTACCAAAATAACTGCTAAGCTATAAATTTAAGAGATGAACCCCAAGGGAGTTGTTCATTTTTGTTTAGAGGGATAAAAAAAAGATTGACGATGCAACTGGTAATCAGCAGAGGTCTCGCATTACAAATGCCTGCCTGACTGCTCAGGCAGGCGCGCCAGGGGGAGAGAAAGAAAACAAAGTTTCCTGTTCGTTATAATCAACCCCATTAATCAGGCCTGCCAGGGAGAGACCACAAGGCCGGAGCCTTGCGGTAGTTGGGGGGGCAGAGCCTTGCGGTACTTTGGGGGCACCAGAAGGAGCTTCCCCAATAAAGGGCACAAGTAGATACTTGCGCCAGTGAATTAATCAACGGGGTTAAATAAATGCCCGTTCATTGTAAAATAATTTTTCATTTGCCTGTAATGTATTAATTTTATTAACCATATTTTAGAGGCCAGTCCATCATTATTAAATCAACAAATTGAATGAAAAATGGAAAATTACCTCCGCCAACTAATTGATGAAATCCGAAGAGCAACCTGGATAATCAGACCTCCGCATGAGATATGGGAAGATATGGATACTGAGGATGAGATAGTGCTTGAGGATTTGTCATTTGTAGAACAATTCACTTATGGAACGCCAGAAAAAATCTGTGAAGTTACCACAATTGAAAGCAGCAAACTGCCACCACCCAGTAAATTAACAGATGAACAAAAGGCCCGTTTGTCAAGCGAACTGGAAATGCTCCTTAAACACTTTAGTTTTATACTGGATTTTCCTGAAGAATATCCGGACCATCTCAAATACCCTTTTATCCGGGATTTTTGGGATGAGGAACATGTACCTTTGTCATTTGGAGAAAATCATATTGAACTATGTGATGTCGAAATAGAAAATTGTCCTTTCCCGGGTTATTGTACATTCTGTCAGGAATTTGAAGAAGAAGAAAAAAACGGTCCGAAAGATACAGGACCACCATTTGACATTGACGAACTATTGGACTTTCCTGACTTATAACCCTAAAACTTATCATATCCTCTTAAAATTTTTTGAATCATAAATAAATTCTATTTTTGCGGCGAAATAATTTGAAACAACAGTTAATGAACCCGCAAAAAAGAACACAATATAATTACTTCGACCTGTTAATGGCTGCTTTTGTGGCCATTCTGCTGATCTCCAACCTCGCTTCCACCAAAATCGTAAGCGTTTGGAAGTTTGATTTTGACGGGGGTACGATCCTCTTCCCGCTCAGTTATATTTTCGGAGACATCCTCACAGAAGTATATGGTTATCAGCGTTCCCGTAAAGTGATCTGGATGGGCTTTTTCAGTGCTTTTTTGATGGCACTGGTGTTATGGATAGTACAAGAACTGCCTGCTGCCCAGGGTTGGGAATATCAGTCGGACTACCAGCATATCCTGGGTTTTATTCCGCGTATCGTGATCGGCAGTCTGGTCGCATTCTGGACAGGTGAGTTTACCAACTCCTTCATCATGTCGAAACTGAAGATCCTGACCAAAGGTAAATTCCTATGGGTACGTACCATTGGTTCCACCCTGGCCGGTGAAGGGGTTGATACTGCTATTTTCTGCATGATTGCCTTCTATGGCGCACTGCCCAACAGTCTGCTGATCACCATTATTATCTCCAATTATATATTCAAATGCGGTGCTGAGATACTAATGACACCGGTTACCTACAAGGTAGTCTACTGGCTCAAGAAACATGAGCAGGAAGATTATTATGACTATGGGATCAGTTATAATCCGTTTAAATGGAATTGAGGACGAAACGTTGTATGAGGGTTTGATGGTTTCAGAAGTTTCAAATGGTTTCAGGTAGTTTCAGAGTGGTAGTGGTTAGTAGTTTGAAGGTTTGAATTTGTTTGAATTTGTTTTCTCGTTGAAGCTATAAAAAAGACTCATATCTGTTGCCAGTCAAGTAGTGACGACATTATGGTAGAAAATTCACAAAACAAAAACCTACCGCAGCTCCGTACGACATCATTTTTTCGATATTTTTTTCAGACAGCAGATAAAGCCAGATGTAAGCAGCATCCGACCTGACAGGTATTGTTTTCCTGTCAGGTCTTTCCGGATGAAATAAATATTAATTTACAATACAATAAGCCATAAGCGGAAGTGGTAAAGGTGGAGAAGAGTTCAAAATGGGTACAAGCGGACACTTGCACCAGATGGGGGCAAATTGTTTCAGGCGAGACGCTTGAAACAGGATATATTAAAGCCACAAGCGGACCTTGCGGCAGTGGGGGGCTCCGGTATTTGGTGAGGCACAAGCAGATGATCCGATAGCTATCGGATGCGCCAGGGAAACAGTAAACCGCAAAGACGCCGAGACGCAAAAATTTTCGACGTTTGCTTTGAAGCGGCTATTTGTGTGTATTTGTAATTCGTGGTTAAAAGATAAGAAATTGACGGTGCAACCGTCAATTAGCGGAGATTCAGTCTTCCGACTCACCCCTTACTTTCCTCTCAGGGGTTGCAGCAAATATTCCAGTCCGTTCAGTTTGATCTCGTACATGGTTTCCAGCATCATACCCAGTTCACCTTTGGGAAAGCCTTTTTGTTTGAACCATACAAGATAGGGTTCGGGCAGGTCCATTATCAGCCGGTTGGCATATTTACCAAACGGCATTTTTGTACGGGCAAGTTTCAGTAAAAAATTTTTATCAGGTTCCATGGTTGTTCGGTTGTTTATTCTGTTGTAATTCGGTTGTTCCAGGTTGTTTCAGGTTGTTTCAGGTTGTTTCAGGTTGTTTCAGGTTGTTTCAGGGGTATAAAACATAGCTCCTCTGTCACCTTGTTACCCTGTTACTATAGTTACTCCACTCCCGCAAGGCCAGGCCGTAGGCTGGAGGGTACTCCCTCACACAAGCCCAGCCATCAGCCGGTCGTGAGCTTGACCCACACAACTGCTGCCCGCTATCCAAAGGTCAAGGTTCGTGATCCTTGCCCCGCCGGGCCACCGCTCAACCCAAAGGCAAGGATTCAGGTTGTTTCAGGTTGTTTCAAGTTGTTTCAGGTTGTTTCAGGGGTATAAAACATAGCTCCTCTGTCACCTTGTTACCTTGTCACCTTGTTACCTTGTCACCTTGTTACCTTGTCACCTTGTTACCCTGTCACCTTGTTACCTTATTACCCTATTACTGTTATTGATTCAGTAGCCACAAGCGGACGCTTGCGGCAACGGGGTGACACAAGGCCGGAGCCTTGCGGCAGTTAGGGGTTCTAAACGACTCAACGACTCAACAACTAAACAACTCAATTCCTTAATACCATTTATATATCTTCAATCCTGCAAAGAACGTTACAAAACCAATAGCCAGCAATACCAGCGTATTGTTCATTACCTGGGCGATACCGGCTCCTTCTATAAAAACACTCCGCATACTGTCAGCCAGCATCGTCAGTGGTAATTTCTGAATAAACGGGATCATGAAATCCGGAAAGTTATGATAGCTGAAGAAGATCCCGGACAGGATAGTCATTGGCAGGATGATAATATTCATAAGCCCGTTCCCTACCCTGCTGTTGGATACCCTTGCAGCCACTAAGATGGCAATACCTGTAAATGTGATGTTTCCCGCGAGGAACACAAGTGCCAAAGCCCACATACTGCCCATCACCTTTATATCAAAATAATATTTGGCAAAAAAGAACAGAATAGCCGATTCCAAAATACTCAATGCCAGCCGCGCCACAAAATGAGAAATAAGAAAATAGGATTTCTTCATCGGACTGGCAACCATTCGCCGAAGCAGTTTCTTCACGCGCATATCGATCAGTGCATAACTGATACCCCACATCAGGGAGTTCATGATGCCGAGGGCAATCAGTCCGGGAATCAGAAAATCGATGTATCGTGTGCCCACTGAAGTGAGTGGTTTGATGGCGGCTGTCTGATACACTGGCTCTTCATGCTGAATGGCAGCGGACAATTGTATGTAACTCAGTTTGGCGTCCTGATTGTGCGGATCAAAATGATACAGGAGGCTGTCCGGAGTGGATTCAATCACCAGCAGTGTTTCTCCCCGTTTGAGCATTAGCATGGCCTTGTCCCAGGTGGTAAATACAAAATTATAAATGGTTTTGCCCAGCTTATTGTTTTCCAGTGTCCTGCGTAGTGCCTTTTGTCCCTGCTCACCGGTGCTATTTTCAGCATTTACCAAAAAAGCTTTCAAATCAGCATTTTGCGTTCCTGCTTGCTGTACTACAGCAACATCCTGTACTAGTTCATTTTGTTTGTTAAAGGCAATACCCAGCACCCAGGCCATGGAGATGGGAAATATAAGCGACCAGAAGATGATGCCAGGTTCCCTGATAAATTCTTTAAACCGGATCAGTATCAGTTGTATCAGCGAATTATTCATGTTCATTTTACGTATTAATCTATAAGTCTGCGACCGGTCATAGAAACGAAAAGATCATCAAGTGTCATTTTTCTGCATTCGATCGAAGTAAGGTTGATACCCTTCTCTTTTGCCGTAGCCAGAATAGGTGGCAGGGTTTCGGTAATCTCATTCACATTCAGCGTAAGTCGTTTCCCGTCTTTGGTTTGTTTTATGTTCCGGATGCCCCAATTGCCTTTCTCCACAAAATGATCAAAAGAAGAATCGGTAGCCAGGTCAATGATCTCCCCTATGCTGTGTTTTTTCAGCAGGTAATCCAGTGATCCTTCAGCCAGGATCTGTCCGTGATCCATAATTATGATCTGGTCACAGAGCACTGCAGCCTCTTCCATATAATGGGTGGTAAGTATCATGGTAGTTTGACCTGTTTCTTTCAGTCCAAGCAGGATATCCCATATTTCCCTTCTGGAATTCGGATCGAGTCCGGTAGTCGGCTCGTCCAGCATAAGCAGTTCAGGATCGTTAAGCAGGGCAATGCCAAGTGCCAGTCGCTGGCGCTGACCACCTGAGAGGTTAACCACCCAGCTCTTGCGTTTTTCAGTAAGCCGGATCAGTTCGATAATCTTATCCACCCGGCTGAAAGAAACCTCATAGAAACTGGCAAACAACCTGAGTGTTTCCGACACGGTGAGGCGGTCAATAAACCGGGTTTCCTGCAAGGAAATACCCATTCTTTTATGAAGATTGTCCCGGTTTCCGTCCCATTTCTCTCCGAACAGTTTAATTTCTCCATGGTCCGGATGCTGCAGTCCTTCAATCATTTCTACCAGGGTAGTTTTCCCGGCCCCATTGGGCCCCAGGATGGCTGCAAAAGTACCTTTCCCAATGGTCAGATCAAGTTCATTTACCGCCACCACTTCTTTAAACCGTTTGACTGCTTTACTTACTTTTATAACTGGTGAACTATTTTGACTCATGATCTGAATAATTTCAGCAAATGTACAGACAATCTCTTATTTTCTTAACATGATTCTTTAATATTCCTCCTGTTCAGAATCCGCAATCATAAATAAATTCCTTATTTTTATGATCATTTTTCAGGACGAAAATCTGTTAAATATATGAATGTCAAAACTGAAGTGAAAAGCATCTACCCTTTTGAAAAATTAAAGGAAATCCTGAAAGGGGATTTATATACTGATGACCCGATGCGGTTGTTGTATGCCACGGATGCTTCAGCCTATAAAGAGATGCCATTGGCTGTTGCCCGTCCAAAGGACAAAGATGACATCAAAGCATTGATCGCTTTTGCCCGCGAACACAGGATTACCATTATTCCCCGTACTGCCGGTACATCGCTGGCCGGCCAGGTGGTGGGCAATGGTATTGTAGTGGATGTATCCAAATATATGACTTCCATTTTGGAAGTGAACAAAGAGGAAAAATGGGTACGTGTGCAACCCGGAGTGGTACTTGATGAGTTGAATATTTTTCTGGAGCCATACGGACTGTTTTTTGGTCCGGAAACATCAACGGCAAACCGCTGTATGATGGGTGGTATGCTGGGTAACAATGCCTGCGGTGCCCATTCACTTATTTACGGCAGTACCCGTGACCATACGCTGGAGGTGCAAACCATCCTGAGTGATGGCAGCGAAGTTCATTTTTCACCTCTTACCAGGGCCGAATTTGAAAAAAAGAGAAATGGCAACAAGCTGGAAAATAAGATTTACAATCATATCCATGAAATACTTGCAGATGAATCAAATCAGCAGGAGATCAGAGCTGAGTTTCCTGATCCGGCAGTAAAACGTCGTAATACGGGATATGCGATCGACCAGCTACTGGAAACGGAACCATTTACTGAAACCATCAACAAATTCAATTTCAGCAAGCTGCTTGCCGGTTCTGAAGGGACACTGGCCTTTACCACCGAGATTAAGCTGAATCTGGTTGATTTACCCCCAAAGACAAAAGGGCTGATCTGCGCACATTTTCATACACTGGAAGAAGCCATGCAGGCCAATCTGATCGCGCTGAAACACAATCCCGGTGCTGTAGAACTCATTGATAAGGTGATCATGGACCTTACCAAAGAAAATATTGAACAGCGAAAAAACAGATTCTTTATTGATGGGGAACCAGGTGCCATCCTGGTGATCGAGTTTGCCAGAGAAACAAAGGAGGAGATTGAAAAGCTTAAAGAAGCAGTGGAGGCTGCTATGCGTGCAGCCGGATATGGTTATCATTTCCCCCTCATTTTTGGACCGGATATCAAAAAGGTATGGGCACTCCGAAAATCGGGTCTCGGTCTTCTCTCCAATGTGCCGGGCGATGCCAAACCTGTATCAGTGGTAGAAGATACTTCTGTACGCCCTGATTTACTGCCCGAATACATAGCTGATTTTAAGAAGATGCTGGCAGAGTATGACCTGAGTTGTGTATATCATGCACATATTGCAACAGGTGAACTCCATCTGAGACCAGTACTCAATCTGAAAGACCCGAAAGATGTGGAACTGTTCCGCACAGTAGCCTCACGCACAGCTGAGTTGGTAAAAAAATACAGGGGGTCGCTCAGCGGAGAACACGGAGACGGGAGATTAAGAGGGGAATTTATCCCGGTGATCATTGGAGAAAAGAATTTTGAGCTGGTCAAACAGATCAAACAAACCTGGGATCCGGATAATGTGTTCAATGCCAACAAGATCGTAAACACCCCCTCTATGAACAGCAGCTTGCGCTATACGCCCGGAGCTGCTATCAAAGAAATTGAAACCATTTTTGATTTCCCTGAATCCCAGGGAATCCTGCGCATGGCAGAGAAATGCAACGGATCGGGAGACTGCCGGAAATCGGCAACCATTGGTGGTACTATGTGCCCCAGTTTCATGGCCACCCGCGATGAGAATACCACCACCCGTGCACGGGCCAATACGTTGAGGGAATTTCTGACTAATTCAACCAAAAAGAACCCGTTTGACCACAAAGAGATCAAGGAAGTGCTGGATCTCTGTCTGTCCTGCAAAGGATGTAAATCGGAGTGCCCGTCGAATGTAGACATGGCTAAGTTAAAAGCTGAATTCCTGCAACATTATTATGATGCAAACGGGGTCCCCTTCAGGTCGCTGATGATCGCCTATATTTCCAAATTAAATGCACTGGCTGCCATTGTTCCGGGAATATACAACAGCATGATGAAGAGCAGGGTGATCGCAGGCAGCTTTAAGAAAATGACCGGTTTTGCCGTTAAAAGGAGTATGCCGCTGTTATATAAAACCACTTTACGTCGGTGGGGCCGGAAAAATCTGCCGAAATTAAACGGAGCGCTTGCACAGGATGCAAAGACCGTTTACCTCTTTGCAGATGAATTCACCAATTATAATGATACCCTTACAGGGATAAGGGCAGCAACACTGCTTAACCGGCTGGGATATAAGGTACTTATCCCCGATCATGCAGAGAGTGGCAGAGCTTTCCTTTCCAAGGGGTTGCTTCGCAAAGCCCGCAAGCTGGCTGATACCAATGTCAGTAAACTAAGCCCAATTGTTTCCGCCGAATCGCCGCTGATCGGCATTGAACCTTCAGCTATTCTGGCATTCAGAGACGAATATCCAGATTTGTTAAGGGGTGAGATGAAAGAAAAAGCAACACAACTGGCAACAAACAGCCTGATGTTTGATGAATTTATCGCCAGGGAAATGGAAGCCGGAAAGATTGATGTTTCAGTTTTCACTGATCAGCCAAAAGAGATATTGCTGCATGGCCATTGTCAGCAGAAATCGGTAGCCAGTACAGTCACCACCAAAAAAGTGCTTAGTCTGCCCTTGAATTATACCGTAAAAGAAATTAATTCGGGTTGTTGCGGCATGGCCGGTTCGTTCGGATACGAAAAGGAGCATTACGACCTCTCCATGAAAGTTGGTGAGCTGGTATTGTTTCCTGCTGTTCGGCAAGCAGGAGAAAATGTGATTATTTCGGCTCCCGGTACGAGTTGCCGGCACCAGATCAAAGATGGCACCGATGTGCAAGCGTTGCATCCGGTGGATGTGTTGTATGAGGCGTTGAAGTAGATGGAATGTTCTATTGAGACGTCAGCGTAAGCCACAAGCGGATCTTGCGGCAGTGGAGGGGCGCAAGTAGATACTTGCGCCAGAGGAGGAATTATCTTGCAGCAATAATCCGGGCTTGAGCATCATCTTTAGCCTTTCAGGCTAATGTTGCTATATAATTTTGTATATTCTGCATTCACATGACTGGCGATTTTATATTTTCTGATTTTATATTGCAGAGTAATTATCCTGGGGGAATAATAATACGGGCTTCGATATCACAGCCTTTCAGGCTGCTGAATTTTTTACATTTTACATCCGGGTGAATGACAATATTAATAATTAACTCTTTCTGTTAAAGCGTTTTAAGCAATAAATCACCAGGAGGCTGATTGGTAAGCTCCCTGTAATTATCCAGGATCGTGCTTATTTTTCTGAAAGATTCATTATCGATAACATCCAGGTTGTCAAAACCAAGCGAATCAGTACGTTGAATAATGAAAGAGACTGAAATTTTATTAATATCAATTGCCGGCTGATATCCGTATTCTTTCGGACTGTCGGTTACCGTTTCAGTTAAAACCCCACTTTCCACCAGTTCATAGGTAATCTGCCGGACAATCTTCACCGGTACATTTAACGTGTGTGACAAATCTTCAGAGGTAAGGGGCTTTTTACCTTCATCGAAACGTTTAATTACCTGATGAGCAATCAGCAGTGTGATCAACCGTTTGAAATGCGGGCTGATGCGCAGAGATTCACTTTCAAACTGGTAATTCTCAACGTTTTGTATGGCAAAGGATATTTCAGCCCCGAAGAGTACAATCAGCCAGCTGAATTCCAGCCAGATAAGGAACAGTGGTAAGGCAGCAAAACTACCATAAATGGCATTGTACCTTGAAACGCCCACCTGAAAATGGATGTACGCCCATTGAACAACCTGGAACATAGTTCCTGCAATGATCCCCGCAATCAGGGCAGACATAAAATTCACCTTTGTATTGGGCATCACAATATACAATAATGTAAACACCAGCCAGATCAGCAGAAAAGGTGTAAACCGAAGCAGAAAATCGATGAGTGGACTGAAAAAACCAAGTAGCTGCACTTGCTGGGTTAGACCAATTATCTTGGTAGTGATGTAAACATTAAGACTGCTCGAGATAATCAGAAGGATGGGCGCCACCATAACAATTGAAAGATAATCACTGAATTTCCTGATGTAACTTCTCGACTTTTTGACCTGCCAGATGTTATTGAACGACTCTTCAATGTTTCCCAGTACCTTCATTACCGACCAGAAAAGGATGATCAGCCCGACACCGGCGATCAGTCCGCCTTTTGTACGCTCAAGAAAACGATTGGAGAATTCCAGGATATAATTGAGCACTTCCTGCTGCCCTGAGAAATTCTTCATCAGTTCTTCCTCCAGTTTGGCCTGAAAACCGAAACCTTTTGCGATGCCAAACAACATAGCGAGAATGGGGACAACCGAAAGCATGGAGTAAAAGGTAAGTGCTGATGCTCTTAGCTGAACTTTATCCTCAAGAAATCCCTTCACAGCCAGTATAAAAACACGCAGTTGTTTGATCAGGAACGACCAGCGGGGCAGATCTTTATCCTCCTGCATCCGCCAGATATCATGGGTAATAAATTTTTGACCGCGAACAAGCAGGTCACTGAACTGCCTGCTGCGCGATTTATTGTTTTTTTCTTTACTCATCGGTACATGTCATCTGTTAAATATCGGGCATTAGAAATAGCTGCTGTTACAGGGTATATATGAATCAAATGCTTAAAACTTTTTAGTTTGCTATAACACTCTTTGTAAATATAGCGTTTTGATTTTATATCTGAAAGTTGGATTGCCCTTTGTTTTGTAATTAACGATCCGGAAGTCCTTTCTATGTTACTCTCTGTTATTTTCTCTAAGCAGTTCAAAAGGATCAGCATCATTCAAAAAAGGGAATTTCTCCCTTACGGCCCTGAGATGATCAATATCCAGCGTAATGGTTTTGACTGCTTCCTGGTCGTCTGCCCTGAAAATAATTTCCCCTTCAGGTCCGGCAATTGTACTTTCTCCAGCATAATGCAATCCGAGACCATCATCACCCACGCGGTTTACCCCAACCACATAGCACTGGTTTTCAATTGCACGGGCCTTCAGCAATGCATTCCATGCCTCCTGACGGGAAGCAGGCCAGTTGGCAACATAGGTGAGTAAATCATATCGCTCCCTGTTTCTTGACCAGACCGGAAACCGCAGGTCATAACAAACGAGCGGACAACAGGTAATTCCCCTGAAACCAAAAATCATTCTGAACTGTCCGGGGGAATAATGCTGACTTTCGGCACCCAATGTGAATAAGTGCTTTTTGTCATAATAACGCAGGGTCCCATCCGGAAAAGCAGCGATATACCGGTTAAAATACTGATCCTGTTCCCTGTAAATAATACTTCCGCCAACAACTGCATCATGCACAGACGCCATCTGCAACATCCATTCTATTGATTTCCCTGATTGATCCTCAGCATATACAGGTGCATTCATCGTGAATCCGGTGGAAAACATTTCAGGCAACAGTATCATATCAGTCTTTTTGTTATGCTTATTCAGCATTTCCTGAATTTTACTGATATTGGCATCAACGTTTTCCCAGCATGTATCGGGTTGAACAATTGTAATTTTAAACATGATAATTAGATATTTCCAATGGTAAATTTCTCAGGATGCCGGGGGGTAATATCTTTAAAAAAAAGCTTGATTGTTCGCATATCCTTTTCTATATCACCGGAAGGATAAAGAAATTCTCCGATACCAATAACCTTTCTTTTGTAATCAAAGTAGCCTGGCAGAACAGGAACTCCGGCTTTTGTGGCAATATGATAGAATCCCTTTTTCCAATGGGATGTCTTCTTCCGGGTACCTTCCGGTGTGATGGTCAGTACCATTTCTTCGTTCTTACTGAACAGATTCACCATTTGATCAACAATATTTGTTTTTTTATTCCTTTCAACAGGAATGCCACCAATGGCGCGTAATACAATGCCCAACGGAAAGAAAAAAAGCTCTTTCTTCATCATAACACCCGCTTTGATCCCTTTTGAAAAATAAAAAAGCCGGCCAACCACAAAATCCCACATACTGGTATGAGGAGCAGAAACAACAATAAATCTCCGGCTCTCGGGAATTTCACCTTCATATGTCCATCCGCTTATCCAGAGAAGGAACTGACTGATGTATTTCATGTATATTAATTAGTTTTAATTAAAGAACGAATTATCCGTATAAATTTTCAATTTTTGTCAGGCAATTCTTGCTCAAACAGCATAATTCCGGACAGTTCTTCATAAATTTCGGTAAAGATACTATCTTTGAGTGAATATGAAGAATATCTGTTAATGTTGATAGAGGATCGATAAGAAATTAAAAAGGAACCGGATAGATAACCAACCTGTTATTTTCAAAAGTGAAAAGTTTATGAATCAATTAAAAGGAGATAATTTGACAGGAATCCTGATGCTTCTGATGATAACTGCTTTTTCTTCAGCAATATACGGACAGGAAATTACAGGTATTATAACTGATGCTTCCGGAGCTCCACTCCCATTTGCAACTATCTACATCAATGAATTACAGACCGGGACCAGTTCCAATGAACAGGGTGAGTTCCGGATCAGGGTTGAACCCGGAACCTATCATATAAATTTCAGGTCGATGGGATATACCCCAACAGAAAAGGTGGTTGAAGTTTCTGATGAGGATATTACCCTAAAAATTACACTTTCAGTTCAGAATTATGTGATTGCCGGTGTTACCATCAGGGCTGATGATGAAGACCCAGCCTATGGCATCATGCGCAAAGCTATTGCCCGAGCCCCCGGATTTCTAAAGCAGGCAGCATTATATACTTCGGATGTATACATAAAGGGTACCTTAAAGATCCTTAAAATTCCCAAATTAATGCAGAATCACATCGAACTGAACGGCCAGGAGCCTGTTGAAGGACAGACCTATGTAAATGAATCCTATAATAAAATCCGGTTCAAAGCTCCTGATCATTATGAACAACAGGTGGTGTCTTTTAATAATTCCTTTCCCATAGCGGATGATAATGTTCCCGTTATGCGCATTGTATCAGGCAGTATTTATGAATCACAGGAAGGTTTTTATATTTCACCGTTTGCACCAAATGCCTTTGCGCATTACAATTTTAAGTATGAAGGTCTGTTACAGGACGGAGCATGGTTTATTGATAAGATCAGGGTAATTCCAAAACGAAAGAATAAACTTTTAATGAATGGCTACCTGTATATTGTAGAAGACCTTTGGTGTCTTTACAGTTATGATATTACACTGAATCCCCCCTATACGAAAATGGAGATAAAACAGAATTACAGTCCGGTAAAAGGGAACAATTATTTCCCCGTAAGTCTGAATGTAAAAGCTGATATGGGATTTATGGGTGTCAAAGCAAAAGCAAACTATGTAACTACATTCAGATATGACTCAGTTGTGATCAATCCTGAGTTTAGTCAGCAGAACGTAAAGGAGGCTATCACATTTCCCGTCTCTGATGCTGTTGAAAAAAATGATACTGTTGACGAAAATCCCAGGGTTGCTAAGGTCGATCAGGAGCTTGATGCGTTAATGGAAAAGGAAAAGCTTTCCAATCGTGAAATGATCAAAATGCAGCGGCTTATTTCCCGTAAAGCACAGTTACTGGAAAGGGATACCAGCGCCCAGCCACTTGAAATTACATCAAATTACAAACAGGTAAAAAGCAAAGATGCTTTTAACAGGGATTCGCTCTACTGGGATTCAATCAGACCTGTACCAGCCTCAGAAGAAGAAAAAATAAGCTATTCCAAAGTTAATAATGATACAATAAAAAAGACAGACTCAACAGCTGCTTTTGTCAGAGTACTGAAAGTTGCCGGTTTCGGAAACAGTCAATTGTATACAAAAAAGACCTTTCATGTATATTATCCCGGGTTACTGAATATCAAAAATTTTGGATTTAATCCTGTTGATGGTTTTTCAGTCAGTCAGTCACTGAAAACAACATGGAAAACCGACAGTTTGCGCACGGTCTATTTCAACATCCTTGCCGGATATAACATAAACAGAGCACGTTCATTTATCTCAGGTGAAACCGGTTTTAACTATAATCCGCTCAGGAGAGCATCAGTAACATTAAAAGGCGGATATATGACCCGTGATTTCAACGAAAATTTCGGAACACCTTATTTCATCAACTCACTGTACAATCTTTTTCTAAAAGACAACTACAAGAAGTTTTACCAAAGCACATTTGCCACGATCAATCACCAAACCGATTTATGGAACGGCCTGGAGTGGGACTTTGCCCTGAACTATGAAAAAACAGAGCCCCTTGCCAATCACAGTAATTACTCATTTTTAAAGAGAAATGAGCCCTATGCACCAAATATACCGTCGAACACTTCAATTTCCCAGGAGAACCTTGCGGCCCACAGGCTGTTAGAAGTGACAAACACACTACAGTACACACCATTTTACTATTACAGAATTGACAATGGGAAAAAGTATTATGTTCATACAAAGTGGCCAACTTTTATTTTCAGATACAATCTGGCTTTTCCGGTAGAAGAAGATTTTTCGTCTTTTAACCTTTTCGAAACCGGAATCCGACAGAACATCGACATATATACAGTTGCCAATTTCAATTATGAGGTGCTGGCTGGCATTTTTACTGAACAAAAGAACATGCATTTTTCTTCTTTTCATCATTTCAATACCATTCAGGAGCCCTTTACAACCCGGAAATTCGATAATGCCTTTTATTTACTTGACAACTATGAATACAGCACATCAGATAAGTATGCAGAGGCACACCTGAAATACTCCACACAATTTCTGCTGCTGAAAAGACTTCCCTGGGTTAGCGATCATTTCTGGACAGAAAATCTTTTTCTAAACACTTTATTCACTTCCAGGCATCATCCTTATTACGAAGCAGGATATTCCCTCGGACAACTTTTACTTGGAGGTGAAATAGGGATATTTACTTCATTTAAAGGAGATCAATATTTTGGAACCGGTCTGAAAGCAAGTTTCAGTTTCTAAATGTGTCACTTTCACATTATCTCAGTCTGGTTATCATATTTTTTGGCTCCGGTTCTTGAAATAGAGAAATATAAGTTGTATTTTCAGGAATCAGATATGTACAACACTTATTTCAATCCATATAAAATATGCCTTAACGATAAGATCTGCTGACTATTAACTACAAACTAAACCAATCAATATTACAGCTATGAAAAAATTCCTGTTTTATCTATTCCTTTTAGCTATAATTACTTCCTGTAGCCAGCCAAATGAGGTAGCCCTCAGTCTGAAAGATAATTTTCCCATATTACTGCTGGCAAATGAACCCTACAATCCGATCGCAATTGAACCTGTTTCCCCCGAAAAAGGGAGTATTGGATTTAGCTGGGCCGACAGTATTTACTGGTTGCGTGGGCTTCCTGATCAGAGCAGAGATACTTCAGTCATACATTACAGCTGGGAAACAGAAGCAGGTAAGGTACTGCTGGAGGCAACCATTGAGGAAATGAATATCAATTTTAACCTTAAACTTGCCGGGAACGATACACCACTTCCCATGCACTGGTATGTAAATTTTGCCGCTACACCCGGAGAATATTTTACAGGTGCTTTCGAACGTGTGGTTGATGGCCAGCAGGCCCTTTCGTGGAAACCCGGGCAGGAAAATGCGCTCAATTTGCGTGGGCAAC
This sequence comes from uncultured Bacteroidales bacterium, assembly GCA_963783315.1. GTDB lineage: Bacteria > Bacteroidota > Bacteroidia > Bacteroidales > DASQZP01 > DASQZP01. The sequence continues at coordinate 164,165 of CAWAMZ010000026.1, read as the reverse complement.
ATGTAGACATAAAACTCAGGCCTACGGTTTCTGCGTACGCTCCCTTTTATCTTTCATCCAATAATTATGGCATGTATGTAAAAGGCACATGGCCCGGTCAATTTGATTTCTGCAAGGCTGATCCGGAAAAAGTACAGGTTACTTTTCAGGGACCGGTTTTTCAGTTCACTATTTACCGTGCCTCAGCTCCTGCTGAGATTGTTAAGCATCATGCGCTGGAAACAGGTCCTTCATTTGTTCCTCCCCAATGGGCTTTCGGACCCTGGCGCTGGCGTGATGAGCATAAAAACAGAAAACAGTATTACGATGGAACACCTGTATCAGCACCCTATAACAGCGAGGTGGTCGAAGATATTTTGATGATGCAGTCATACGGAATTCCCTGTTCTGCCTACTGGATAGACCGGCCCTGGGCAACAGGACCTTTTGGTTTTGATGATTATGAAATTGATACCGTCAGATTACCCCATCCACAGCAAATGATCAACTGGCTCAACAACAAGAATATTGAATTAATGCTGTGGATAGCCCCTTTTGTAATGGGAGACATGGCGGATTATGCAGAAGCACATCATTATAATCTGGTGAGCAAAGCCTATGGTCCCTATAAACAGGAACTAATGGATTTCACCAATCCCGAAGCGCGCAAGTGGTGGGGTGAAAACGGTGTTGCCAAACTGGCAAAGATGGGTGTAAAAGGATTTAAGCTCGACCGGGCTGATGGTGAGAAACTTTTAGATTCACTGGATCTTAGAACTTATGCAGGAACCACTTACAGGGAAAATTATAATGATTATCCCCGGCAATATGTAGCTGCTACCTTTGACGCAGTTGAACCTGTATTGGGTAAAGATTTTGTATTGTTCCCGCGGGCTCAATATACGGGTAGCGCCCGCTACGGAGCTATGTGGGCCGGAGATACCGATGGCGGAGAGTACGGACTTCGTTCGGCGCTGATTGGTATGCAACGGTGTGCTGTGATGGGATATCCTAACTGGGGATCAGATATCGGAGGCTACTGGGGTAGTTTCGACCGTGAAGTAGCCATGCGCTGGCTCGGTGCCGGCTGTTTCTTTCCCATTATGGAAGTCGGACCAACGTGGAACAAAGCTTTTTGGGATTCTCCTGATACGCCGGCCTACGATACAGCCCTGATTGCAACCTGGCGTTTATATGCCATAACACGAACTAAAATCAAGGATTATGTTCACCAGCTTTCAGAAAATGCTTCAACAACCGGAATGCCCGTTATCCGGCCACTTTTCCTTACTTATCCTGAACAACGGGAAGCCTGGAATGACTGGCAAACCTATATGCTCGGACCGGATATTCTGGTATCGGCAATCTGGAAAAAGGGCGTTACCCAACATAAACTTTATCTTCCCGCCGGTGATTTCTGGATAAATGCCTGGGATACTACAAGCGTTATGCAGGGCGGTAAATATGTCACGGCAGATGCGGCCATGTATCAAATACCGGTATTTATCCGCAAGGGATCAGATATCTCACTTGGTGACCTAAACCAGCTCTTTGATGAATCATACCGGATCGCTTCTGAAAAACCTGATCTGAAAGCACTGGAAAAAAATGAAAATTGGTAATTTTGCATTTGATTTTATGTGAATAAAACAGCAATTTGCCTGGTATTTGTGAATGATAAACATATGAAAGTTATGAAAAGATCAACAAGAGTAATTACCATTTTTTTACTGACACTAATATTATCAACCACTACATATGGGCAAAAAATATTGTGTATCGGAGATTCAAATGCGGCAAGAGAACACGGATGGCCGTCATCCCTGCAGGAAGTAATGCCTGCTGCACTGATAGTGAATAAATCGATTTCGGGCAACACCATCGGTTTTGACAACCTGGGGCGTGAAAGTCTGAATACACTCAAAAATATTAACCGGTATCTGATCGAGACTACAGGTGAGCTTGCTGGAAGTGTTCCTGATATTGTAATAATCGGACTGGGGACCAACGACTGTAAATCTGTTTTTGCCGGTAAGTACGACATAATTATCAAGAACATGAATTCCCTGATTGATTCAATTCAGGACTATTATGCTACCGGCGACAAACAACCTGATATCGTTTTGATGACACCTCCTCCCATGACCAGTGACAGTTTGTTAATTGCAAAGTATAAAGGCGGAAACGGCCGGATTGAAAAGCTCGTGACAGCTTACAGGAAAATTGCCTCATCGCGCAGGCTTGGATATATTGATTTGTATAATCCGCTCAAACAAATATTTCCTTATATGACAAATGACGGCGTTCATCTTATTCCCGAGGCTCAGATCATTGTCGCCCGCTATATAAAAGGCTATCTTGACAGAAAATATTGATATTATTTAGGAGTCTGACGGCCATTATTGAAACCTTCACGTTCCATCTTTCCCCAGCCCTTTTTACCTGTGAAATAGTCAAAATTTGCTTTAACTGCCCAAATCACCGTCAGGGGGTGATAAAAAAACGGTTCCAGAAAAGCAGTTCCGATTAGTTTAAGCACGTCCCGTCTTTTCTGGTATTTGTGAAAAGTCATTTCTTCGAACAGTACGGCCCAGGTACTCAGAGATACAGCAAAAGTATAGACAAAAGCAAATAACAAAAGGAAGAAAGGCCAGTTAGGAATTCCGAGAATGGCCAGAATGAGAAAATACAGTAAACCAAAAAATTCTACAAGAGGAGCCAACCACTCAAAAAAGAACCAGTAAGGATAGCCCAGCATACCAAACTTACCATATTTAGGACGGAAAAATATCTTCTTATGAAAAAAGAGTGTTTCCATGGTGCCTCTGGTCCATCTGTTCCGCTGCCTGTGAAGGTTTCTGAGTTTTGAAGGCACTTCTGTCCAGCAAAGCGGATCTGGAATATAGGTAACAAGATAAGGTTGATTATTCTCAACCATATACCTTCTCATCCTTACCACCAGTTCCATATCCTCCCCTACAGTCTTTATATCATATCCCCCTGCCCTGATCACTATTTCCTTGTCAAACATGCCCAGAGCACCGCTGATCAGCAGTAATCCGTCAAGACGGCTCCATGCCATCCGTGCCATCAGAAAAGCCCTGGTATATTCAAGGACCTGGATACGTGGTAAAAAGTTATCAGGCAGATTAATTTTCCTGATCTGACCACCATCAATCTCACACGAATTGGCGATCCTGATCACTCCCCCGGCAGCGATAACTTTTTTATCAGGTTCTTCCAGAAAAGGTTTAACGAGTTTGAGCAATGCATCAGGCTCCATAATTGAATCGGCATCAATACTTACAATCAGGTCTTTCCCGGAAACATTGATGCCGGCATTCAGTGAATCTGCTTTTCCGCCATTTACCTTATTGATTACGGTCAACCTGCTGAAAGAACGATTCCTGGATTTATAAACCCCTTTGATCCTTTCGCAGGGAATCCGGTAATCAAAGGCATAGTTAACCCGGACCAGGTCATAGGCTTTGATAATTTTTTTCAGGGTATCATCTGTACTCCCGTCATTAACTACAACTACATCAAAATCGCTGTAATAAAGTGACAGAAGAGCCCTGATATTCTCGACAATACTTTTGGTCTCATTATAAGCCGGAGCAATTACCGATATTGAAGGCAACATGGGGGCCAGTATAATTGAATTGTAATCAACATAGCTGTTCTTCCTCAGGTATGTTCGAAGTGTCACGGCCGAGATAACAGCCAGTATCACATATGAAAGAAAAATAATTACCGTGAGGATAAAAATAAAATTTCTTATAAAGAAATAAATTATGTCGCGTATCAGTTCCATGCTAAATTCGTTTATCCAGTACATGTTTCAGAATAATCTGATAATTCCTGTATTCTTCAGAATCCAGTAAAGCCTGCAGTTCATTTCTTCCTGATTCTCCGAGCTTTTCGATACCCTTTGCTGCTTCAATTTGCAACCATACCCTATCCTCATGTTCTATTACATTCTTAAAAAAAGGTATATTCTCGTCCAGATGCAGTTTACCCAGGGTTCTTAAAATTTCCAGCTTATTATCATAATTTTCTGCCGGGTAATGAGAAATAAGACGGGTGGCAGTATCTTCCGACTGAATTCCTCCCAGGGTTCGAATTGCCGTTTTCCGTACCTCCTCATCATCATGCATCAGCATAAGGGCAACCTTGTATTCAGAATCCTCCTGTTTTAAGATCCGGATCATGTTCAGGGCAAAAACAGCTACAGTCTTATTTGTCGACCGGATCCATCTCTCAAAACGAGGAACTTTAAGATTATGATAAACCAATAATTCATGTATATTATTTTGTTCCCACAGAGTAAAAGGCCTTTCAAGATGATCAAGAAAACTGAACGGATCATCATCATTCATCCGAACCAATGTGATCTGAGCCTCCATCCTGAGGATATCATTTTTACTTGCCAGTGCTTTGATCAACACCGGCCTGGCTTCTTTAAGATTCATAAAAGCAATTTCCCTGAAGCCTTTAATTTTGATATGCCAACGTTTGCTGTTTGCTTTTAATAGTGTTTCACGATCCAGCTTAAACTCATAATAAAGAGATTGTAGTTTTTCTGATTCTTCCCCTTTAAGGTTGATTGACAGGTCAATTACTTCATCTATAAGAATTTGCCGTGATTGCTTTGTGCCTGATAATTTATTTATCTTGTCTTTTAATGCTGCAGATTGATCTGTTTCATAGAGATAATCGACCAGTAAACTCTGAAATTTCTCGCGCAGTGAATTTGTTTTGTCCTCCTCCTGATATCTTCGGCCTCTGTTGAATAAAATAAAAACCAACAGAATAATCATGGTTAGTACTGAATAGATTATCACAATGAGGAGAAAAAGAATTAGTGCTGAAGGTTTTTCAAAATTCAGGTTTGGGAATAGATACGGAATTTGCTGATTTTTCAGAATACGGTTTATAACATTGAGCTGTTCGACAGGATATGCTTCTCCGGGTTTAGCTGTTAGTGCTTTTTTATAGTAATTACTGGCCCGGACGTACCTTCCATAAGTAAATGCCCAGTCTCCTTTTCTGATATTTTCCTCGTAAATTTGTTGTTTTTGGGCGTTATTTGGCTCGTTAGCCGGTATTGAATCAACATGAGAAGCATCAGAACCTGAAACTGATTCCTGATTAATAATGAAGGATTCAGAAGATATAGCAATACTTTTGGCCAGGCACCTGCCTGTAACCCCGATCATACAAACTGTCATCAGCAGCATGATGGTACCATATCTTCTTATTTCAGTTCCTTTAATCATTTCTGTGTCTTAAAAACAATATTCCAATCCTGCATTAAAATCGTACCTGTTGCGAAAATCGTTGTTACCAAAGGTAAAATCCCTGAATTCTTCATACTGATATCCGCAGGAAAAATGCATAAGGACTGGATGAAGTCTGAATTGTATGCCGGCTCGCATACGTGAACTTTTGAACTTCCCGTAATCATTCACCAGGTTATAGGGTTGATCAGGAGAATCTCCGGTTCCGAGCATAATAAAAACATAGTTATCAGGTAAATCAAGATATCGTCTGTACGTCAGCATATATGAATTTGATGTAGCCTTTCCGGCCAGCGCAATATAGGGTCTCAGACTAAGGTAATTAAGTCCGAAATATTTTGATATTGAACCGGTTGCAAAAAGAAAATGATCGTCCCATTTCATATATCTGAGACCCAGACTGACTTCAAAACCATGTGATAAACCCCTGAAATATTCCGCTCCGGCTCGTTGTTGAGGAAAAAAACTACCCCAACCAATACCATAGTTGAGATACAGATAACTGTTACTGGTGAGGCGGGGATAAAAATCAAGCTCAGCCTGTAAGGAGGGATCCGAAAATAAATGTTCTCCGTCATTAATATCCTGGCCGGTATTAAGCCGTCCAATTAGCTTACCCAATGGGGTAAGATGGCTGTATCCCAAGGATATCATGTGCCAGCGATGAAAATACGGCACTTTAAAGTAATCAAAGTAATAATCAAAAAGAAAAGCATTCAAACAGGCAGGCTTCTCTATGGGGTTGAACACACCATTTTGTGCAGTTGTATCAGCTGAAGGGAGCAGTGAAGTATCGTTTGCAGATTGCCTTTCCTCAATTAATTGTTTACGCTTGAGGAATTCAGCGTCCTCAGGAAAAAAAGACAATCCTGCATATACATAACGGGCTGCCTGTTCGAAATTACCAGCCCATATTTCGATATCTGCCAGTGCAAGCAAGGCATCATAGTGATCATACTTTCTGTTTATTACTTTCTTCAGGATTATACGTGCCGAATCAAACTGATTATCCCATCCATAGGTCCTGGCCATCAGCACCCTGGCATCATCATGTCCGGGATCAAATGCCAGTATCCGGCGACAGATCATTCTCGCTGAATCACGATTTCCCCTATATGCAGCTTCCTGTGCTTTCTGAAATAATAAGGAAGGAGATTCCTGTGCAGCATTCTGTCCGGATAAAGAATTAATCGTGATGAAGAATAAAAAAAACGTCAATAAAAATGTTGATGTTTTTTGATAATATTTCATCACTTACTCTTCAAAAGTACCCGTTTTATTCTGAGAGACAGTTCGCTGGGACTGAAAGGCTTGGTGATATAATCATCAGCACCCATTTCAAATGCTTGTAATACAGTATCTTCAAGACCAACACGGGTTAGCATTACAATTGGAATGTTCTTTTTCAGGTCATTACGAATATAGCTGATCAGCTCCAATCCACTCACAAAAGGCATATGAAGATCTGTAAGCACAAAATCAATCTCTTCAGACTTCAATGTATCTATGGCTTCTCTGCCATCCTTTGCAGTAATTACCTGATAACCATCCTGAAACAAGCGATGTTCAAGGGCTTTTTGGGTCATCATATCATCTTCACAAACTAAAATATTCATTATTGCAACTTTTATGTTTATAATTCAAAATCCTTCTTTATCTGATCGATAGTTTTATTTACATCAGAAAACACTTTATCAAGTAAAGGTCTTATTGTTTCCACCTGTTCATTGTTTTTTGCCAGATACTCAATTCTGTCAATTTCAGAATCCCTTGAATGCAAACCAACAAAAGCAAGTGTGGGTGCAAATTTATGCACTAAGCTGTACAGTTCATCCCAGGCTCCTTCCCTTTCATAACGGTTTAAGTCTTTCATCACTTCGGGAACATCATTCACAAAATCATGCAGCATTTCATCAATAAACCTTTCATCGCCGCCTGAGATCTCTTTCAGATAGTCTAAAGAATACAATTTTTTTTCATTCATTTACAATTACCTGATTTAGTATTCATGAGCTACTGATCATATGTACGATTCCGTAATTCTTAAGTTACCAAAAATGAATTTTTCAGCAATATGATAACACAAATTTAAATGTAAAAATATTGAAATAATTCAATTAACAGCTTTATTTCACTTTGGGTTTGTATTTGTTTTCTCCCGGTAATTATGCATAATTTTTGTAACCAACGGAACATAATAGGTCCAGTAAAATCGTTTTCGACTTTCAGTGTTATTATTATACAGCAGAATATCTACTTTTCTGATCCCCTCAAAACAGGCTGAAAACTGAGATACCGGATTATCTGCAAAATCGCCGGAAAAATACCAGAAGGGACGATCTTTTGCTTTGATAACAGCAGGAAAAACACGTGGAATATTATTTTCTTTTAACAGAGAATCCCCGAATACCGTGGTAAACAATTCAAAATTTGAAACTACCTCATTTCGCGCCCCTGTTGTTTCAATATCAAACCAGAAAGGGTAATGCACCTTCTGAGGAAGCCCATATGAGTTGGTAAATTTTTCATTTGTAACGATCATCGGTACTTCAATATTCAAATGAATCCCTTTCTCCAGAATAACTACTTTGTTATCACTTCGGGTAAAAATAATACCGGCAGAACGGAAAGGCCATTCTCCCTGATGCTCCTGTTTATAAGTCCGGATAACCCAATACGGTATGTCATTGTTTCGCATGGTGTCAAGAGTTGCAAAATATCTTCCACTCCAGCCACTCCATTGAATACCAAGTAATTGTTCGGTTTTCAGGCGAATCAGACTGGAAGTAGGAGAAGCGTATAAATTAAACTCGGTGAGGACCAGTTTTTTTTGCTGGTACATATTTTTCAACAGCAAGTAATCATTCTGATTTAATCCACCATGAATTTTCACGGCACGATCAGCAATTTTAAGTCCTTTGTACCATTCATTAAAATAAACCCCATAAGTATCGGTATAATAAATCATATCCAGCTTTTCAGTCAGACTGTCAATCTCTTCAATCTGAATCCTGCGAATATTGTAATCGCGTATTCCGGAATGAATATTGGGAAAGAAACCATAATAGTCTTCATTGGGATCATAAAGTGAAGTGTCGGTTTTCTTATATTTTTCATGACGCAGTATCCAGAAAAATGAATTGTGTTCATTCCTGTTTTCATCATGAACCGTTTTATCCAGTACAAGGATATTCATTTGTCTGGCAGGTTTAATTAGCCAGATAAAAAATCCCGTAAGCGGAATTAACAGCAAAATAATAAGTACAATTAAAACACCCCTGTTTCTGAACATAGCTCCCACTTATAAAAAAAAGAATTAGCTGTCTTTTATTTTAGTCCCACAAAGATACGGAAAATGACCTTAAGAAGCCTTCACGCTGGAATGTAATTTTGATAAGCATGCTCTGATACAGGATCAATTCATCAATCTATTGATTAAAGTGCGTTAAAAGGGCATTAATATTACAGGGGATAAATATAAATTTGCATAAGAAAAGCCCCACTAATTATTTTGTATAATATTTCATTGCTTCGGACATGAATTTCTCCAGATTCTGTATACGGGTTTGGTGAGAAGGATGTGTACTGAGAAATTCCGGGGGCTGTTGCCCGCCTGACTGTTCCATACGCTTCCAGAAGTCGATAGCACCATGAGGATCAAATCCGGCCATAGCCATAAAAATTAGTCCAAGATGATCAGCTTCTGTTTCCTGTGCCCTGGAATAAGGAAGCAAAACGCCTAAACTGGCTCCTGCACCATAAGCTGTCATAAATATCTGTTTAGTCTCTTCCGGTTTCTTCTCAATGGCAGTTGACAAAGCCATGCCTCCAAGCTGCACTAACAACTGCTGACTCATCCTTTCATTACCATGATGGGCAACAGCATGGGCAATCTCGTGGCCCATAACCACTGCAAGGCCCTCCTGATTTTTGGTATAAGGTAGAATACCTGTATAGACGACTACTTTCCCTCCGGGCATACACCACGCATTTGGAGAATCATTAACAACCAGGTTAAACTCCCATTTATAATTGCTTATTTCATCCTTCATACCATGATTTCTCAAATATTCCTCCACAGCCGAAGCAATTCTCTTTCCAGTCTGTTGAACAAGCTGTACTTCACTGGAATTATTGCTTACCTTATTTGATTTCAGAAAATCATTATAATTAGTGAGGCTCATATCAAGCATCGTCGACTCGGGTACCAGATTCACCTGTTTCCTTCCCGATATGAGCACTGTATTGCAGGAATCAGCAAAAACAGCTGAAATCATAACGATTAATATTAATGCTACTTTTTTCATATTCAGGGTTTTTAGTTTAGGATTAGTTTATTATACTCTATTTTTAAGTCTGCAATTAACAAGCACCATGGCTATCGGTTTATTATTATATATTATGACTATCGGGAATCATGTATAAAGCTAATATCTATTTAAAATATTGCCAGAAAAAGAACGCTTACGCTGCCCCCTCCCCCCTGAAGGCCTTCCTGCCGCACGCAGTACAGGCAGGGGGGCTCACACACGGTTTACCAATTTCAAATTTAGTATTAATATGTGCGCTGGCTCCCCTACAGGGTAACTTAGCGAAGCGATCTCACGACCAGCATGTGCCTGAGCTAGTGCGAGGGAGTAACCAGGAGCTGAGCGAAAGAATTGTAAAATCTGATTCATTTTAAATTTATTAATCATTCCCGATAGTCATATTATACATCTAAATTATATTTTTACTTTCCCGGACAAATTTTTTTCGCCCCAGGTTTTTTTATGGCATTTAACATTAATTTCAATGACCCTGTTTTTAATTTTTCAAGCGGAAGCCATTGGGGGCTGGAGGCCCGGATTATTTCAAAAGATCAATCATTTTCATGGCTTCATCAAAATTTTCGACCGGAGCAAAGCATGTATTGTCACGGCAAATGTAAATATAGCTCTTTCCCCTGGCAAACCTGTCTTCAAAAACCGGTAACCCGGAATTATCTTTCGCTCCTGCTATAATGCAACCAGGCAAAGCAATCTGTCCGGCTGTTTTTCTGAATTCTTGTGTCTGCTGACCGGTGAAAATTATTTCATACTGTGGATAGGTGAAAAATTCCAGTCCCTGCAACCAGTTACCAAAAAACTCCCCGTTATTTCCTATCTCTCCTGCAACATTCATAATCATCTGCCTTGCCATTTGGGCATATTTTTGGTTATCCAGTAATTTTCCCAGAAAAATAAGATTTTTGGCCATCTCAGAATTTGAAGAAGGAATAACATTGTCAGTAATCTCCATCTTCCTGGTGATTAATGTTTTATCTTCTGAATCAGTATAATAGAACATACCTGATTGTGGATCGAAAAAGCGGGTAACAGCTGTTTTCATAAATCCATCTGCATGAAGCACCCAGTCTTCATTATAAGTGGCTTCATACAATCTCAGGAAACCAGCAATTACAAAAGCATAATCATCTAAAAAAGCCATGGGTCTGCCGCTTCCGGCTTGAGCGCTTCTTGTCAAACTATAATCATCACCAGTCATTTTGTCAAGGATAAACAAGGCTGCTTTGGAGGCTGTATCTATATAACCTTGCTCTCCGAAAATTAGTCCGGATTTTGCTGCTGCACTAATCATCAGTCCATTCCAACCAGCCAGTATCTTAGTATCAGTAAGTGGCCGGCTTCTTTCCGACCGTGCTTCTAACAGCCTGTTTTTCAGACGGACCAGCTGTGCATCCGTAATTTGCAGATTTTTATCGTTGGTATGCCGGACAAACAAAACAGCCTGCTCCTCTTCACCTGGTAACATCGCCATCCCGTATAATTTCAAGAATTCATCTGTGTCTTCCTGCAATACTTCTTTGAGCTGTTTTTTATTCCAGGTATAATAACGTCCTTCACCCCCGTCACTGTCAGCATCCAGTGATGAATAAAAAGCCCCTTCCGGACTGGTTAATTCCCTGGATATAAAACGCATAGACTCACTAACAACCTGCTTAAATAATGGATCCTTCACCACATTGTAGGCAGAAGCATATAATGAAATCAACTGTGCATTGTCATAGAGCATTTTTTCAAAATGAGGGATCTGCCATTGCGGGTCCACTGAATATCTGGAAAATCCACCCCCTAAATGATCATAAATTCCCCCTTGTGCTATTTTTTCAAGTGTGAAAATCACATGCTCAAGTACAGGATTGGAAGTGCCTTCCTGCCGGATTCCATAGTTTAGTAAAAACTTCCAGGATGAGGGCATTGGAAACTTTGGTGCGCCATTCAGTCCACCAAATTCATCATCAAATTTTTTTGTCCAGTCTTCGACAATCCGGTCAATGAAAGCAGAAGAAAGATTCATATCAGGCTTTTTGACGCGAATAAGCTCTGTTTCAGCAATACCTGCTTCCACCTGACTGGCGTAAGTGACCATTTTATCAGGTGCTTCTTTGTATGTTTTTACGAGGGCTTTCATCACATCCATCCATTGCTCCGGTTTGAAATACGTACCACCAAACACCGGTCTGCCATCCGGCAAAGCAAAACAGTTAAGAGGCCATCCTCCTGCTCCGGTCATGATCTGGGTAGCTGAAAGGTATATCTTGTCAATATCAGGCCGTTCTTCACGGTCAACTTTGATACAAACAAAATGGTCATTCATATAAGCAGCAATTTCGGGATCTTCAAATGATTCCCTTTCCATTACATGGCACCAATGACAGGCAGCATATCCAATACTGACCAGAATCAGCTTATTTGATTTACTTGCGTCGTCGAGCACTTTTTCGTTCCAGGGATGCCATTCCACCGGATTGTGGGCATGCTGAAGCAAATAGGGAGAAGTTTCATTTATAAGTGCGTTTGTATTTTTCACATCCAATTTTTTTAATAAAGTACAGTTTTTGTACTTATACATTTTTTGTTTACTCAAAACCTCCTGTTTTCGGAGTTTACAATAATACCGTGTAATATCTTACGTTTATGGTACATCAAGGATTATACATTGGCAGGTTTTTTGATCAGTTCAGAAAGTTTGAAATAATATGTTCAATTAATTAACATAACTACCTGATAAATGTTTTCGGGCAAGTTTTAGATTTTTTGTATTTTTGACGGCAAAACAGGTAATTTAAACAACATAAAGAATCTACATCTTTATAATAATCTAATTTTAAAACTAGTTTCAATGGAAAAAAAAACAAAACAGATTGTACTTTTAATGGTGGTGTTGCTGGCTGTTTTCAGTGCTGATGGTAAATCGCAAAAATCAGGTACTGATTATGGAGCTGACAGCATTGCATGTTTGAACAACCTTTCAACCATGAATGAATACATGAAAATTGATCTCATCAGCTATGCTGTTGATTCATGGAAAAAGGTTTTCAGTATTTGTCCGGCATCAAGTAAAAACATTTACATCTATGGGGTAAAGATTGTAAAGTACTTGATTGACCAAGAGCAGAATGAAAAACGTGTTAATGAACTGGTGGATACACTGATGCTTTTGTATGACAGAAGAATTAAGTATTTTGATGAAGAAGGTTATGTGCTGGGACGCAAAGGAATTGATCTGCTCAGATACCGTAAGCAGGATCTTATGCAGGCATACGGCTATCTGAAAAAATCAATTGAACTTGAAGGGAAAAAAAGCGATGAGGCCGTGCTGGTTACTTACATGCAACTTTCAAATGTGTTATACAAAAACAAGCGAATTGATAACCAGGATGTTGTGAATAATTACATGCAGGTATCCGGGATACTGGAAGCCAATCCGGCTTCACAAACAGAAGGTTCTCTTCCACAAAAAGCCCTTGCTACCATACAGGACATTTTTGCGGACAGCGGGGCGGCAGACTGCAAAATCCTGGTTGGTATTTTTGAACCAAAATTTAAAGAAAACCCGAATGATAAGGACCAGCTTAAAAAAATTCTGGCTATGCTGGAACGTACCGGATGTCAGGACTCAAAATTATTCACAGATGCATCAGTGCAGTTATTCAAAATTGAACCGAGTGCCTCTTCCGCTTATTACCTGGCAAAAGTATTTGTGAAGAAGCAGGATTACGAAAAAGCTGCAGGATATTACAATGAGGCCATAAATCTTGAGACTGACAATACCAAAAAAGCTGGCTACTATTATGAACTGGCAGCCGTTCAATCAGCCAATAACCAAAAGGAAATGGCCAGAACCAATGCACTGAAAGCTGCTGAACTCCGGCCAAACTGGGGAGAACCTTACATACTGATCGGCAACTTGTATGCAACCAGTGCTCCTTCCTGTGGTGCCAATGATTTTGAAAAGAATGCAGTTTATTGGGTCGCCGTTGATAAATACATCAAAGCAAAACAGGTGGACCCGGATATTGCAGAAAAAGCCAATGAGATGATAAAGAAATACTCAGCATATTTTCCTAATAAGGAAAATGCATTCTTTTATGGGGTAAACGATGGAGATACCTATAAAGTAGAGTGCTGGATAAATGAAACTACAACTGCCCGGTTTTAAAGCCGATACAATGACAAATTATGATGTCATTTTATCCTTCTCCCCCATCAAAAAGGGGAGAAGGATTATTTTTATACAAAACTCATAATTCATTTTATTATTTTTTTATACTTAACACAAAATAAGCGTGAAAAAACCTGAAGTTTCACTCATCATTTCATTTTATAACGACATTACATGGTTAAAACTGGTTATTGCCGGGCTTGAAAGACAGAGCTACACTAATTTTGAAGTTATCATAGCCGATGATGGTTCCAGACCTGAAATTGTGAAGGAAGTGGAGGATATTTCAGCTTTAGCGTCATTTTCAATTACCGAGGTTTGGCATGAAGATGTTGGCTGGAGAAAAAACATCATCCTAAACAAAGCAATTATGGCTGCTTCAGGTAATTATCTGATTTTTATCGATGGTGATTGTATTCCCCATCGTCATTTTATACGGGAACATTACATCAACAGAAAAAAGAAGATTATTCTTGCAGGACGCAGAGTTAATCTGTCCTCCCGCATTTCAAACCTCTTGACTCCGGTGATGGTAAGGAAGGGTAAACTGGAAAAAGGATTACTATTCAGCTTATTTCTGCATAAGCTAATCTTTAAAGACGGATCACACGCTGAAAACGGAATATACCTGGGAAACACGTGGTTGAAAAAGAAGCTGAATAAAAAGAAAAATAAAGGAATACTGGGATCAAATTTTTCTATACACAAAGATGATATGATGGCCCTTAACGGGTTTGATGAACGATATATCCTTCCGGCTGTAGGTGAAGATACTGATGTTAATCACCGGGCACTTTTTGCAGGTTATGAAATCCATACCCTGAAGCACCTTGCCATACAATATCATAAATACCATGAAAAACTGGAACGGTCGCCAAAAAACAATGATATACTGGAAATGAATATAGCTGAGGGAAAAGGCTATACCAAATTTGGTATTATAAAAGAAGAACTCTAGGCTTCGAATTTATAGCCAACTCCTTTAATGGTTTTGATCACATTAAGCCCAATCTTCTCCCTTAATTTTCTGATGTATACATCAATGGTTCGGTCACCCACCAGTACATCAGAACCCCAGATATTGTCAAAAATTTCATCTCTTGTAAAGACCCTTGATGGCCGGGATGTCAATAATAGCAGGAGTTTAAATTCTTTTTTGGGCAAATCAATTTCACTCCCTTTAAAAATCACCTGGTGCCTCTCCTTGTCAATCTGCAGATCTCCAAATTTAAGCACACTGTCATCAGGAATGCTGTCGAGATCCGAATAGCTTCCATATCTTTTTAATAACGCTTTTATTCTGCTTAACAACACTTTAGGCCGTACGGGTTTGGTAATATAATCATCGCCCCCTGCCTCAAACCCGGCTACCTGGGAATAATCCTCCGAACGGGCAGTGAGAAAAGCAATAATCGTATTTTGTGTTCCAGGTAAATTCCTGATCTGTTCACAAGTTTCAATTCCATCCATTTGTGGCATCATCACATCAAGCAGTATCAGATGTGGTAATACCTCTTTGGCTATGGAAATTGCTGATTTACCATTTGCTGCAGTAAAAACTTTGTAGCCTTCTTTTTTTAAATTGTAACCAACAAATTCCAGTATATCATCTTCATCATCAACTACCAGAATTCTGAACTTACTGTTTGTGTTATCCATGAATTATTTTCTTGAATGATTGACATCCTAAAATTAACTCACAGATATAAAACAAATGTTAAACAAAATTTATAATTAGATAAAATGTACAGGTAGAAAAATAATCTCTATACAGTTGTAAAACAGCAACTATTTGCATCTAATTATTTCAATTTACGTAACTTGTGATGATTTCCGGCCACTCTGATCGTATAATAATGACTGGTTCAGATAAAATTAACAACAAACACAGGTAACATAAATTTAACATTTAAAAAATTGTCATTATATTTAAAAAAATACCTTTGCGATAATTTTTTAATTAAATGAGATGGAAAATTTTTACTTAGTAATAGTTGTAATTTTGATTTTGCTTGCGGTATCCGACCTGGTTGTCGGTGTAAGCAACGATGCAGTTAATTTTCTGAATTCTGCCATCGGGTCCAAGGCTGCACCATTCAAGATCATAATGCTCGTTGCTGCGTTGGGCGTACTGGTTGGAGCAACTTTTTCCAGTGGTATGATGGAGGTTGCCCGTAAAGGTATATTTCACCCCGATCAGTTTTATTTTTCTGAGATCATGATCATTTTTCTGGCGGTGATGATCACTGATATTGTCATGCTTGACTTGTTCAATACGTTTGGTTTGCCTACTTCTACCACTGTTTCAATTGTTTTTGAACTGCTGGGGGCTGCAGTAGCCATGACCATTATCAAAATAAGTCACAACGCTGATGGTCTTCAGGACATGAACAACTACATCAATACAGGGAAGGCCCTGGCTATCATTTCCGGTATCTTGGTTTCCGTGGTTGTGGCATTTACGGTTGGACTTGTTGTTCAGTTCTTCACCCGGATGGTTTTTTCCTTCAATTTTGAAAAGACATATAAATATTTTGGAGCACTCTGGGGTGGTTTTTCTATCTCTGCCATTATCTATTTTATTCTGATTAAGGGAGCTAAAGGTTCTTCTTTTCTCTCTGATCAGTCCGTAGAATGGATCCAGACACATACCTGGACTATCCTGCTTGTTAGTTTTGCTGCATTAACCATCCTGCTTCAACTGCTGGTTATGTTATTCAGATTCAATATTTTAAAATTTATTGTGCTGATCGGGACCTTTGGACTGGCAATGGCCTTTGCAGGCAACGACCTGGTAAATTTTATCGGAGTACCGCTGGCAGGACTCGAATCCTTTAAAGGATTTGCCGCATCAGGCATGACTGATCCTTCAGGATATTCAATGACCATACTAACCAATCCGGTAAAAACGCCCACGTTTTATCTGCTTATTGCCGGGATGGTAATGGTAATTACGCTGTGGTTATCCAGAAAAGCACGTAGTGTAACTGCTACAACTGTAGATCTTGCAAGGCAGTCAGAAGGTGAAGAACGTTTTCAATCATCCTTTTTCGCCCGTTCAATAGTACGCAGTTCCATCGACCTTAAGAAAATGGTAACTGATTTTATTCCCGGATCAGTAATGCGTGTTGTTGGAAACCGCTTTGATGTTACCAAAGCCAAAAAAGTAAAGAAAAAAGATGCGCCTTCATTTGACCTCGTAAGGGCATCGGTAAATCTGGTGGTTGCCAGTATCCTGATTGCTTTTGGTACTTCCCTGAAGCTACCATTATCAACTACCTATGTTACTTTCATGGTGGCAATGGGAACATCTCTTGCTGACGGAGCATGGGGCAGAGAAAGTGCGGTTTACAGGATTACCGGTGTTCTGACAGTGATTGCAGGCTGGTTTGTAACTGCTCTGGTAGCCTTCACAATAGCTTTTGTCATGGCCTATATTATTTACTGGGGGGGAATCTATGCAATTGTAGCCCTGCTCGCAGTAGCCGTTGTTCTTCTTATCCGTACTCATGCTTTCCAAAAGAAAAAAGATGATGAGAAACAGAAAAAAGAAGAATTGGAAGAGGATGACTTCCTGCTTGGCGGCGATGATGTATTCAAACAATGCAACGAAACAGTAATTACAACTTTGCTGGCGGCTTCAAAAATGTATTCCCTGATCATTTACGGATTGATAAATGAAAAAAGGAAACAATTGAAAAAAGTAAACAAAGAGGTAAAAGCGCTGAATAAACAAACAAAAAATCTAAAAAATAATATCCATAAAATTATCAGAAAGCTTGAAGAAGATTCGGTAGAAACAGGTCATTATTATGTTCAGGTGCTGGATTACCTGCGTGAAACAGCACACTGTCTTACCTTTATTGCCAAACCTGTGTTTGAGCATGTAGATAATAATCACTCCCCTATGCTTTCTACCCAGGTTGATGCTCTTAAACAAATGGAAAAGAAAACAGCCGTTTACTTCAAGACGGCAGTAGAGGTACTGACTAACCTCAAGTTCGATGATCTGGATAATGTCATAGATATTCAGCAGAATCTGCTTGATATGATCAATACATTTAAGAAAAAACAGGTGAAAATGATTAAAAAGGAAGAAGCAGGTACAAGAAACTCACTTTTATATTTCGAAATCCTTACCGAATCGAAAAATCTCCTTTTATACGTTACTAATGTGTTAAAGGCAGAACGTGATTTTGTGATTTATAACGAAGCGAACGGTCATTAATACAATCGTAGTATTTTTTATATTAAAAAACAGCTTTCTGCAAGCAGGAAGCTGTTTTTTTGTTAAAGCAGTGTAACACCAGATATTATCCGGCATGAGCTGCAATTTTTTTCTCTTTTAAGGCAGCTCTTTGATTGTTTTTTAGTTTATTTCTGAAAACTGTTTCCTCGTCAGGGATTGCCTCCTGAATTTCTCTGTCAGCTTCTTCAGGATAGCCGAGGACGTAACTTTCATCATGCTGACTAAGATCCAGTCCAATTTCTTCACTATGCGGAGAAACCCTCAGGGGAATCATCAGATTTGTAAGTTTATAGAGCAGATAAGATCCGCCAAAAGTAAAAACACCAACAATTACAAGAGCCAGCAGGTGGTGAAAAAATGTTGATGTTTCACCGTGGATCAGTCCAACATTCCTGGCAAATACGCCGGTAAGGATCATCCCGACAATGCCCCCTACTCCATGCGTCGGGAATACATCGAGTGCATCATCCAGGTTTGATTTGTTTTTCCAGTGTACAGCAACATTACTTACCACACTGGCAGAAACCCCGATGAACAAACTTGCCCCTACAGATACGAAGCCTGCTGCAGGCGTTATTGCAACCAGTCCGACGACAGCACCAACAGCTGCGCCAAGAGCAGATGCTTTTCTGCCCCTCATGGTATCAAAGAATACCCATGCGAGCATGGCTGAGGCAGATGCTGTATTGGTATTAAGGAATGCAATTACAGCCGTTGAAGAGGCATGAAGTGCTGAGCCTGCATTGAACCCAAACCAACCAAACCAAAGCATTCCTGTACCAAGTAAAACAAAGGGAATATTTGCAGGACGATGAGGTTGTTTGTGACTGGTGCGCTGTCCAAGCACAGTGGCACCGGCCAGCGCTGCAAAACCTGCAGACATATGCACAACTGTTCCTCCGGCAAAATCAAGCACACCCATTTTGTTGAGAAACCCATCCGGATGCCAGGTCCAGTGAGCCAGCGGAGCATAAATAAATATTGTAAATAAAACCATAAATACCAGATATCCTGAAAATTTCACCCTTTCAGCGAATGAACCCGTAATCAGTGCAGGCGTTATAATCGCAAATTTAAGCTGGAAAAGTGCAAACAGAGCCAGTGGAATAGTCGGTGACAATACCGGATCAGTAGAACCACCCACATGCCTGAAAAACAGATATGTCAGAGGATTACCTACAATGCCTCCAATGCTGTCCCCAAAAGCCAGACTAAAACCAACCACCACCCATACAATACTTACTACCCCCATGGCAATAAAACTCTGCAACATGGTTGAAATGACATTTTTGGTTTTTACCATGCCTCCATAAAAGAAGGACAGGCCCGGCGTCATCAACAGAACAAGGGCAGTTGCGGTTAACATCCAGGCTGTATCACCAACTGATACATTCGGGTCCTGGCCTATTTCACTTCCATTTGGTAAGAATGCTCCTATCAGGGCAATTGCCAACAGAACCAGTGAAAAGATCAGCCATTTCATTTTAATTTTCATCACATCCGGTTTAAATTACTAATCATTAAAATTTGATAATTCAAAATTACTATTATTTTATATTTTATACCAATTTTTAAGGTGTTTAAATTTATTTTATACATTTATTTTTTGTTATACCCCTGCTTATTTGATTTTATAAATTTTATTTTTTATTTTATAAAGTGATTAAACATATTATAATTTAACTTTAAAAAGTATATATTATTATTATATTATAAGAATATAGGCGCTTTTTTAAATTTATTCATATTATATTTCATTTTTTACTTTTATTTTAAATTTCATTCTGAAATTTAAATCCTTTATTTTTTATATTTCAATGTACTGAAATAAAAAAGCCCGATATACAGGGGTATTCTTCTACCTCCTGTAATCAGGCTTTAAAAATATTTACGAACTAATGTTAAATGTAAAGGATCTTATAACTGCTTAACGATCAGTTTGTCCTGTTTGAATAGGTTAGCCCCGAAAAAAGCAAAATATATGCAACGCTGTTTAATCAACGTACTTATATCCAACTCCCTTAACTGTTCGGATGTGATCATCCCCGATTTTTTCCCGGAGCTTACGGATATGTACATCAATCGTTCTGTCGCCCACGATAACACTGTCTCCCCACACAGCATGAAATATTTCTTCACGGGTAAACACACGCTCCGGTTTTGAAATTAAAAGATTCAGCAGTTCAAATTCTTTCTTAGGCATTGCTATTTCCCTGCCGTCTTTTATAATAATAAATTTTTCCCTGTCAATTATCAGGTTTGGTTTCTCAATAATACGGCTTGGATCCCCGTCACTGGCCACGGGAACTTTACCGTATCGTTTCAAAAGCGCTTTGATCCGGCTTATTAACACTTTAGGCTTAATAGGTTTCGAAATGTAATCATCTCCCCCTGCCTCAAAACCGGCAATCTGCGAATAATCTTCTCCCCGGGCTGTTAAAAATGCAATGATTGTATGTTCCATTTTGGGTAACTTTCTGATCTCCTCACAAGTTTCTATACCATCCAATCCAGGCATCATTACATCAAGCAGAATCAGATGCGGGATCACTGTCCTGGCAACATCAATTGCTTTTTCCCCGCTTTCAGCCGTGTAAATCTGAAATCCGGTCTTTTTTAGATTATATCCGATGAATTCCAGAATGTCGGGTTCATCATCCACCAGCAGAATCTTATACTCTGAATGCTCCATCTTTTTCAACTTTTCATATTTAATCAAATTTACATATACCCAACACCTGTACATAATTCATAAGCTTCCATAATAATGCCAGGCATCAGAACTCTTTGATTGTTTACTTATACAATTATTACAAATATAGAATTTTTTAGGACAACGTTAATTCAACCTTATATTCCGGTTTTGAAAAAAACATACTAAAAGTCATTGCATTATATAAATTGTATCCTGTTTTTTGTTAACTTTGTATTACCTCAATGTTAACTTAATGTTAACAAATACGTATAATTGCTTTAAAATGTAATCAGAAAATTATAAACAGAAAGGACCGTGACCATGAAAAGAACAGTACTTATACTATCTCTTATCCTGCTGGCAACAGTTACAAATGCTCAAATAATAGCCAGTAACGGAACATACCTGAACAGGGATTACGAGTTATATAATGGTGTATACACCGAAAACTATGACAATGGGAACGTAAAACTTGAGATGAATCTCTCCAATGGTGTAATGGATGGCATTACCACACTCTATTTTGAAAACGGATTAAAAAATGAAACACGGTCCTATGAAAACGGTAATATGGATGGTACCTGGATTACCTGGAATAAAAATGGTGAAAAAGTAGCGGAAGCCAACTATAAAAACGGCAAAAAAAATGGAAATTGGTACATCTGGGACAACAACGGAAATCTATTATATGATATGACCTATAAAAACGGTGAAAAATCGGGTACCTGGCTAATATATGATACTACAGGCAAGGTAACATCCCAGAAAACATATTAATTTTTTCCAACATAAATAAAAGCCGGAATTTAACCTTCCGGCTTTTTTATTCTTCCAAAAGGGTTTTACTACTGCTTACTCAATTTAATCTCAAGCGTTCCTTTTACAGTCGTTTTCGTTGCAACCCCTTTTTCAGTTTTATCTCTGTATGAAATATATGAAAAGGTTATATCATAGGTTCCCGGCTCCACATTGTTGAATTTAAAATTACCATCAAAATCAGTATAAGTAACTTCTCCGGTCTCATTTAGTTTAACACTTACACCTGTAAGCGCTTCACCTGTAAACCTGTCGGTTACAACACCCTGAAGTGCTGTTATATTGTTTTTATTATCTGCATTTGTAATACTGGCATTTGCATTGTGCATAATTACCAATAAAAAACCTGTCAACACAAAAAATCTGTAAAACTGATTCATTGATATAAAATTAGATTGTAATCATTTTTGGATACAAATCTAATTTTAGAATGAAGAAAAACAGTTTAGGCCAGTATGATTTATTTCTTAAGTTATTGTTAAACCCTACATTGCATGTTGCGGTCTCAGGAGGTCGTTGATGGTTTTTACCGGGTTGAAAGTAATAATGGGGACTTCAACAAACAGCGTATTCCAGTTTGACATAGCGCCATTCCATAATCCCGGCAGTTCCTGTGCTTTAAGTTCTTTCCCGTCTTTTGATTTAACCGAAATAAATCCTGTTTTTGGATCTCTGTATTTAAGCAGATCATATTTATTTCCTTCAAAATCAAGGGTTGAACAAACCAAATCCACGGGATTAAAATGGGTAAGTCCGTCAAAAATTTTCTTTTTCGCAGGATCCACTAAATCTATCTGGGAAGATTCAACAATCTGAAGAGAAACTGAGCCATCCGGGTTTTCAGCCCAGAAAGGACCCCCACCCGGTTCTCCTTCATTTTTCACCATACCACATACCCGAAGGGGGCGGTTGAGTATACTCAGACACCATTCCGCTTTTTCCTGAATATCGCTTTTTTTAACTGTAGCAGAAGATATCACAAATAATTCATTTTGAATAGTGTTCATTGCGCTTTCCACTATTGCAGGATCAGCCGGATTTTGTTTCAATTCGTTAAAGATGCTTTCAATTTTTCTACGGGTCATCAGCAATAAACCTGCGAGTGATTTTTTATATAGTACAGTCTGGTCTTTGAGCCGGTCAGGGACCACATTGTCAATATTTTTAACGAAAATAATGTCTGCCTCCAGGTCATTGAGATTTTCAATCAATGCCCCATGGCCACCGGGCCGGAATAGTAAAGAACCATCATCATTCCGGAAAGGCTTGTTTTCCATATCAACAGCAATCATATCAGTTGCAGGCTTCTGTTCGGAAAATTCAATTTCCAGTTTAATGCCGAATTTTTTTTCGTATGCTTCTTTTTTCCGGGTAATTAGCTCACTAAAGCCCTGCTGGTGTTCGGGTGAGACGGTCAGATGCAACCGGACAACATCGTCTTTGCCTGCAGCATATAAGGCACCTTCCACAAGATGTTCCTCCATAGCTGTTCTGGAAGTACTATCAGGATAGAAATGAAACGTCAGCAATCCTTTGGGGAGATTTCCATAATTCATTCCGGAAGGCATAAGAAAATATTCCAGGATTGTTTTGTATCCTCCAATTTGCAGAAGCTCCTGCAGCTTTAGCCCTTCAACGTCAAGTGTTTTTTTAAGCTCACTGTAAAAAGCAAACTTATCCAGGTTACTGAAAAAATCTTTTACTTCCGGATTATTTGCAAGAAAATCGTCAGCTGATTGTCCGTCAGTCAGAGCCTCATAAAAAGCAAACAGCGATTTAAACATACGGGATGCAGCTCCGCTGGCCGGGACAAATTTCAGAATGCTGAGCTGGTTCCTTGCTTCATCATACATTTTAGCCAGGTACGATATTTCACCCTCCGGTAACTGAATAAGTCCATTTCCGGGGATTGCCGGTTCAATAATATTCAGATAGGGAAATCCTTCTTTAAACTTACGGATTTGATTATTAACATCTTCCTCGCCCATTCCCCGGGAAGCAATTTGTTGCAGATCCTTTTCCTTGAACATTTGCCTGTTTAATTTTATGATTTGACGTTAATCCGCAAGATAAGCAGAAAAACCTGTCTGCGGACAATCTGTTTGGCAAACAAACAAAATCAGGTGATAAATGGTTGTCCCTACTTTAAAAATCATACTGCCGTTTGCTGAAATTCACCAGCCAGCCGGCGCCCCTTGTCAAAGGCTGCAAGGTTTAAATCAATAATATCCTTCCCCTTGCGTTCAAATATCTTTCTGATACCTTCGCGACATGCTTTTTCGGACAGGTGCATAAAAGGAGAAGCGGCACCCAGCATTACCATGTTTGAAGCTTTTGATGTTCCGAGAGCAGAAGCAATCTTGTCAGCATCAATGGTAACCAGGTTTTTGTGCTTTTTAAGTTCCTGCATTATCATCTCCGAATCCGGATAATTTGAAATATTTATGAAAGGAGCAGTATTGGTCACAATCCATCCAGTTGCAGAAAGAAAGGGCAGATATCGTAATGCCTCCATTGGTTCAACCGACAGGATAATGTCTGCCTGCCCGTGCGGAATAAGATCCGAGGCTATTTCGTTGTCGCTAATACGCAGATTAGACTGAACAGCTCCGCCACGCTGACTCATACCATGCACTTCAGCCTGTTTGATAAATAGATTTTCGTGAATAGCAGCCATACCAATTGCTGCAGCAATGGACAATATTCCCTGGCCACCTACTCCGGATAAAATTATATCAGTTTTCAAAACAGTATATTTTTACAGTTTTACAAATTAATTTTAAAGATTATTTTGTTTCGGTTGCCATTTTTACTTTCTTTTCCTGTCTTTTTCTGCGGGCAGCCGTTTGTATACATTCCCGCTGGGCCAGGATAACAGAAACACCTTCAAATTCCAGTTCATTTCTGATTATATCCACATTTTCCTGATGGTTCTTTTTCAGGGGAATAAATGTTTTGATATGATCCGGATCAACACCCAGTCCCTGACAGATATTCACCAGGCGTCCGGTAGCCGAAGACTTTTGTCCGCCGGTCATCCCGGTTGTGGAGTTGTCGGATATAATAACCGTAACAGGAGTATTTTCAATGACCGCATCCAGCAAACCGGTCATTCCGGAATGAGTAAAGGTAGAATCTCCGATCACAGCAACAGCCGGCTTTAATCCGGCATCAGCAGCTCCCTTTGCCATGGTAACCGAAGCACCCATATCCACACAGCTGCTTATTGATTCAAAGGGGGGCAAAGCACCAAGCGTATAACAACCAATATCAGAAAACACTTTACCCTTTCCATACTGATCCATGGCTTCATTGAGAGCATTGTACACATCCACATGTCCGCAGCCATTGCAGAGAGCGGGGGGACGATTTGCCACCATGGCAGGTACCTTCAATCCTTCATTGATTTTAATTCCCAGTGCTTTTGCAACCAGTACAGGACTTAGTTCACCATCCCGGGGTAAGCTCCCGTCCAGCCGGCCTTTAATAATATATTTTCCCGGTAAAAATCCTTTCAGTTGTTCTTCAACAAACGGGTACCCCTCCTCAAGAATAAGCAGTTCCCTGCAATTATCAGCCAATGAGCGAATTTGTTCATAAGGCAGCGGATACTGGGTTATTTTAATGTATGGATATGGAATTTTATGCTCCGGAAAATTTTCAGAAAGATAATTAACAGCTATACCACAGGCAATGATACCCAACGATTCATCGCCCTCTTTCTGGTATTCATTAAAGGAACTGAGTTCAGCTTCTTTCTGCAGCTTATTCTGAATTGAAAGAAGATCTTTATAACGATTTCTGGCAATGGCAGGCAGCAAAATAAACTGTTTGGGATCAGCCGGCATTGTCATCTCGTTTTGGGGCCTTACATTCTTCCGCTTAACGCCTGACCGGGAATGAGAAAGCCGTGTAGTCACCCTGAGCAGAACCGGCACCTTATATTTTTCTGACAGTTCAAAGGCTTCAATGGTCATATCATAGGCCTCCTGCTGATTGGATGGTTCAAATATTGGAATCATGGCAAACTTTCCAAAAAACCGCGAATCCTGCTCATTCTGTGAAGAGTGCATCGAAGGATCGTCGGCCACAGTAACCACAAGTCCGCCATTCACGCCGGTAATTGCTGAATTCATGAATGGATCGGCAGCAACATTAAGTCCTACATGTTTCATACAAACCATGGCACGCTTGCCTGCATAAGACATTCCGAGCGCAGCCTCCATGGCCGTTTTCTCATTTGCACTCCATTCCCTGTGAATGTTTCTCTCTGCAGCCTCTGCAGAAGCCTGTACATATTCGGTAATTTCTGTGGATGGGGTGCCGGGATAAGCGTATATTCCAGATAAACCAGCATCTATTGCTCCCTGCGCAATAGCTTCATCTCCTAGTAATAATAATGATTGCATATATTAAAAATCTCCAGAATTATTAATAAACGACCGTAAAATTAACAATAATTTTACTCGCATCCCCTGAAGATTTATATGTTATAGAATTGATAACTGCTTCTGCAATCCGGTATGTGATCAGCTGTAAACTGTAAGCACAAGTTTCCTGTTGGTGCTGTGGTTGCGAAATTCACAATAGTAAATACCCTGCCAGGTACCCAGGTTCAACCGGTGATTGGTTACAGGAATGGTGATCGTTTGCCCGATAATAGAAGCCTTAAGATGAGCAGGCATATCATCTGCACCTTCAATTGTATGCACATAATAGGGCTGATCTTCCGGTACCAACCGATTCATGAACGATTCAAAATCCTGACGTACAGAAGGATCTGCATTCTCATTAATCGTGATTCCCGCTGATGTATGCTTTATTAAGATATTTAACATACCCTTTTCGGGCAATTCCGGCAGATGTTTCAGAATAGTATCCGTGATCAGATGGTAGCCTCTTCCTTTCCCGGGAAGAGTAATTTCAGTTTGTTGTATCATATTATAAGTATTAAAATATGTGATAATTCCTGCATTATGTCTGCAAATTTATCGCTAATTTCGTTTTGTAGAAAGAACAAATCATTAACAGGTTTTGTTGGGATATAAAAAATTATGGCTTTACAGGATCAGGAAAGTGATACATACAAATTTATGATAAAAAGACTGTTTATCGTTGGTTTTCTGATTGTTCTGGCAACAAACAGCCTGCAGGCTCAGGAACACAAGCTCATTGAATTATCAGGAATTGTTACTGATCAGAATCAGCAACCGCTCTCATTTGTGAATATTATTATTAAGAATAAGGAACGGGGAACCATCAGTGATATTCGAGGGATGTTTTCATTTCCTGCACAGACAGGTGACACAATTCTGTTTTCATCAGTAGGTTTCAAAAAGGTAACACTTATTATTCCGGACACACTTAACAGGGTGCATTATCCGGTGGAAATTATGATGCCGGTGGATACAATCATGATCGGCGAAGTAAAAATTTTCCCCTGGAAAACTTATGCTGAATTCCGGGAAGCCTTCAAAAAACTTGACCTGCCTCATAACGATATCGAAAGAGCACGCCATAACATTGCCCTTATCAAAACGCAGATAATCTTAAGCAATACCGCCGACCCCGGTGTTAATTTTAATTATGTGATGCAACAGCAGTATAATAAAACCAGCATACAGGGTCAATATCCATCCATACCAATACTAAATCCTTTCAATTGGGCCCGTTTTATAGAAGCGCTCAAAAACGGGGATCTGAAGGATGAAAACAAAAAGTATCGCAAATAAATTATTTTAAGGAATAAATGAATACTTTTTTTTTCACTCAAAAATTGACATCTTCGTACACAATTTATTTAATATTGCCGGGTTATAATAGAATTACGCCCGTTGATTGCTAATAACTATGAAGTTTTACCGTATACTGATTATCCTCTTTATTGTCCATTCCTTTTCGCTGCAAGCCCAGCAAAAAACAATCATTTACGGTAATATCAGTGACTCTTCCGGCGTTCCGCTTTTTCTTGTCAATATTTTTGCTGAAGGCACCACATTTGGCACCGTAACCACCGATCAGGGAGAGTATGAACTCGAGCTGCCATCAGGAAAAATGTATACCATTATAGTATCCAGTATTGGTTATCAAAAAAAAGATACAACTTTATACGCTTCTGCAGGAAAACGCATCAGGTTTGATCAAAGGCTGAAGATTTCCACAAATGAACTAAGCGAAGTTTCGGTAAGTCACCGCCAGGATAAATCGTTGAACATGCAACGGGTCGATATGCGGTCTTTTGATCAGCTTCCCAATGCATCCGGAAACCTGGAAACCATATTGAAAACGCTTCCCGGTGTTTCTTCCGGTAATGAGCTGTCTTCTCAATATTCTGTCAGAGGCGGAAATTTTGATGAAAACCTGGTTTATGTTAATGACATTGAGGTATACCGTCCCTTTCTTATCCGGTCCGGTCAGCAGGAAGGCCTTAGTTTTGTAAATCCTGATCTCGTGTCTTCGGTTCAGTTTTCTGCCGGAGGATTCGAGAGCCGCTTCGGAGACAAAATGTCCTCGGTACTGGACATTACATACCGTAAACCGGATAAAAATGCCGGGTCAGTTTCCCTGAGTATGCTTGGTGGCTCAGCACATTACGAAGGAATTTCGGGCAATAAAAAGTTTACCTGGCTTGCCGGAGTACGGTATAAGACATCACGGTATCTGCTTACAAGTCTGGATACCAAAGGTGAATATACCCCCAGTTTTATCGACTTTCAAAGTTTTCTAACGTATCATGTATCGAACAAACTGGATGTAAGCTTTTTGGGAAATATTGCACAAAATAAATACAATTTCATTCCGAGTGATCGTGAAACACAATTTGGCACAGTAAATACAGCCTTGAGTTTCAAAGTTTATTATGATGGTAATGAACAGGACCGGTTCCGGACATTTTTAGGGGCATTTACGGGCAGCTATCATCCAACCAGCCATCTTACGCTTAAACTGATTGCATCCGGTTATACCACCGATGAAAATGAGGCATTTGATATTCAGGGGCAATACTGGATCAATGCCCTGGACAACAATCCGCAGTCAGAAACCTATGGCGATAGCATTCTGAATATCGGGGTAGGAACCTACCTTAATCATGCACGGAATATGCTCAATGCTTATGTTGCTTCTGTGGCGCATAAAGGTACTCTTGAGCTCCCGGCCCATAATCTTACCTGGGGAATAAAATTACAGCGTGAAATGATTGATGATCGTTTGCGCGAATGGTACATGGTGGACTCTGCAGGCTATTCCCTTCCCTACTCCGATTCAACGGTTAATCTTTACAACATTATCAGGGCAACTAATTCATTGAACAGCAATAAACTGACGTCTTATATCCAGGATACGTGGTCCCTGGGCGCCGATTCAGGCAGGTTGTTTGTAACAGGAGGCATTCGTGGCAGTTACTGGGATCTGAACAATGAATTCATTGTAAGTCCGAGAGCTTCTGTATCATATATACCCAACTGGGAAAAAGATATGCTGTTCAGGTTTTCAACCGGTTACTATGTTCAGTATCCGTTCTATAAAGAAATGCGAGATGTCAGTGGTCACTTGAATACTGATAATATTAAGGCACAACGGTCATGGCATTTCGTACTTCATGGTGATTACAATTTTCTTGCCTGGGAAAGGCCTTTTAAATTTACAACCGAGGTTTATTACAAAGCACTGTTTGATCTGATCCCTTACAAAGTAAACGATGTTCGGATTCAGTATCTGGCCAGGAACAATGCCAGGGGGTATGCAACCGGTATTGATTTTAAAATTAACGGGGAGTTTGTTCCCGGTGAAGAAAGCTGGGCAAGTCTTTCATTTTTGCGCACCAGGGAAGACCAGACAGATGATTTTTATATTGACAGGAAAGGAAACCGGATCGAACCCGGATATTACCGGAGGCCAACAGACCAGTTGATTAATTTCGGACTGTTTTTTCAGGATTACCTGCCTACCAATCCTTCTTATAAAGTACACCTGAATTTTCTGTTTGGTACTAACCTGCCCACCAGTCCGCCTGCCAGCGACCGTTATGACCTGATCTATAAAATCCGGCCTTACCGCAGGGTGGACATTGGGTTTTCAAAAGTATTCAAATCGGAATATAAAAATCTGCCGACTAACCACCTTTTCCCTTCCTTCAGGAGTATCTGGATAAGTGCAGAAGTATTAAACCTTTTCGGAGTGAACAACGTGATTTCATACCAGTGGGTAAAAACTGTATCCAATCTCGACAATATACAGGGGCAGTTTGCGATTCCTAACTTTCTCACATCCAGAAGATTTAACTTGAAGATAACTGCTAAATTCTAACCTGATGAGTAACCTGACAGATTGTGATCAGTATTGTTAAACACATAATTATCTCAAAAATATTTACAAATTAACACTTACTTAATTATCTTTGTTTCCGCTCAGGGAAGTCGGATAAATTTGTTTCCCGATATAATACAAGTGTTATTTTCCCTGTAATAAAACAGTATTTGGACCAGAAAACAGGATTCCTGCTGTCACATGTTTAAATTTAAAATGCAAAAGAAATGACAAAAATGACTAGCAAAGATTACATGGAAAGAGAAAGCCGGTACGGAGCACACAACTATCATCCGCTTCCGGTAGTGTTGGAAAAAGGAGAAGGAATATATGTATGGGATGTTGAAGGAAAACGATATTTCGATTTTCTCTCAGCTTATTCTGCTGTAAACCAAGGTCATTGCCACCCTAAAATTGTTAATGCCCTCACCGAACAGGCAAAAAAACTCACCCTGACTTCCAGGGCTTTTTACAATGACGTGCTCGGTGAATACGAGGAATTTGTCACAAAATATTTTGGTTATGACAAGGTATTGCCGATGAATTCGGGCGCAGAAGGAGATGAAACAGCGCTGAAACTTTGCAGAAAATGGGCATATGAGAAAAAAGGCATCCCTGAGAATGAAGCAAAAATAATTGTTTGTGAGGGTAATTTCCATGGCCGTACCATCACCATCATTTCCATGTCTACTGATCCTGACTCTTACACGGGTTTTGGTCCTTATACGCCGGGATTTACCGTTATTCCCTATAACGATGTAAAAGCGCTGGAAAAAGAACTTGAAGACCCGAATGTAGCGGGATTTTTGGTTGAGCCCATACAGGGAGAAGCTGGTGTTTATGTGCCTGATGAAGGATTCCTGAAAAAAGCATATGATCTTTGTAAGAAAAACAATGTACTTTTTATTGCTGATGAGGTGCAGACAGGTATTGCCCGTACCGGTAAGATGCTGGCCTGCGATCATGAAGGAGTAAGACCAGATATTCTTATCCTTGGAAAAGCTATTTCCGGTGGTGTATTCCCTGTTTCAGCCGTGCTGGCTGATGATGATATCATGCTCACCATCAAACCCGGCGAACATGGTTCAACATTTGGTGGAAACCCGATAGCCAGTAAGGTTGCCATTGCTGCTCTGGAAGTCATCAAAGAAGAAAATCTGGCTGAAAATGCCGAGAAGCTTGGTAAAATTTTCCGGGATGAATTGAAAAAAATCGACTCCCCGATGATTGAACTGGTAAGAGGTAAGGGCTTACTTAATGCTGTTGTAATTAAGCCCACAAACGGTAAAAAAGCATGGGATGTCTGTGTGGCTCTTAAAGAAAACGGACTGCTTGCCAAACCAACACACGAACACATCATCCGTTTTGCACCACCCCTGGTTATTAATGAGGAACAACTCAGAGAAGCCATCGGTATTATTAAGAAAACACTTGGTGAGTTTGAATAATTGTTGTTGCATTTAATTTACAGGCCGGATAATATCCGGCTTTTCTTATAGTACACATAATTAATCAACATTTTTAAACTTACGTAAATGAACAAATCTTTTTTATTATGGTTGGTAACCTTTATGGTAATACTGACAAATCAAAGTTGTATGGAAAAAACAGAAAAACAGGCCCCGGCTATTGATGTAGCCAATATGGATACTACAGTTTCACCCGGGGAAAATTTTTATCTTTATGCCAATGGTGGTTGGATGAAAAACAATCCCATCCCTGAAGAATATGGCCGTTTTGGAACATTCGACCAGCTGGGAGAGCATAATAATGAACTTGTTCGCGATCTCATTATAAAAACGGCAGAAGAAACTCATGAAGATGGCAGCATTGCACAGAAAATTGGTGACTTTTATAACATGGGTATGGATTCCGCCACCATTGAACAACAGGGGCTGGATCCGCTGAAAGATGAATTTGCCAAAATTGACGCTATCCAGAACAAAAAACAATTACAGGAACAGATTGCCTACATGCACACAATTGGCATTTATCCGTTGTTTTACATGTATGGTTCATCTGACAGTAAGAACAGCGAAATGGTTGTGACGCATCTTTCTCAGGGGGGACTCGGACTTACTGATCGTGATTATTACGTTTCAGATGATGCCCGTTCCCAGGAAATTCGCAAAAATTACCTGACTCATGTAACCAAAATGTTTGAATTGTTGGGTAATGATTCAGTTACTGCCCGGCAGACCGCAGACATGATCATGGGTTTTGAAACAAAGCTTGCCAAAGCTTCCATGACCAGACTGGAAAGACGTGATCCTTACAAGACCTATAACAAAATGGATCTTAGTAAGCTAACCGAGGAATCACCCAATTACAACTGGACAGGCTATTTTACTGAAGTCGGACTGGGAGACCCGGGTGATATCATTGTTGGTCAGCCTGCCTTTTTTAGCGAAGTTAGTGATGCTATGAACAATGAGTCATTGGATAACTGGAAAACCTATCTGAAATGGAATCTGGTAAATCGTTTAGCTCCTTATCTGAGCAGTGCCTTTGTAAACCAGAATTTTGAATTTTACGGCAAACAGCTTTCAGGAAGTGAAGTGATCCGTCCCCGCTGGAAAAGAGTTTTAAGTGCAACCAACGGTGCCATGGGCGAAGCATTGGGACAGCTTTATGTTAAAGCTTATTTTCCGCCTGAAGCAAAACAAAGGGTGCTTGATCTGGTTGAAAACCTGCGAATTGCTCTTGGACAACGTATTGATAACCTCGCATGGATGAGTGATACCACAAAGGAAAGAGCACATGAAAAACTGGCTGCCATTAACGTGAAAATGGGATATCCCGATAAGTGGAGAGACTACTCCGGTTTGAATATCAACAAAGATGCATGGGTGCTCAATGTGCTGAGAAGTAATAAATTTGATTTTGAATACGAACTCAGCAAAATTAACAAACCCGTTGATCATTCAGAATGGCATATGACTCCGCAAACAGTTAATGCCTATTACAGTCCTAATATGAATGAGATCTGTTTTCCTGCAGGTATCTTACAGCCACCGTTCTTTTATATGCATGGAGATGACGCCGTGAATTACGGTGCAATCGGAGTGGTTATCGGACATGAAATGAGTCATGGTTTTGATGATCAGGGAAGACAGTATGATAAAGAGGGTAACCTTACAGACTGGTGGACACCTGAAGATGCCAAACAGTTTAAGGAACATACGCAGGTACTGGTAGATGAGTTTAATAAATTTGTTGTACTTGACAGCATACATGCTGATGGTGAATTAACACTGGGAGAAAATATTGCTGATCTGGGTGGATTGAATATTTCTTTTACAGCATACCAAAATGCAATAAAGGGCAAACCTGCTCCTGAACCTATTGACGGATTTACTGATACGCAACGTTTTTTCCTTGCTTATGCACACGTTTGGGCACAGAATACACGCGACAAAGAAATCCTGCGCCGAACCAAGGAAGATGTACATTCACTTGGGGAATTCAGGGTATTGGGCCCCCTTCCCAATCTCGCAGAATTTTATAAGGCCTTCAATATTACACCGGATGATGCTATGTATATTCCGGAAGATCAGCGTGCTGTGATCTGGTAATACACTTAAATAACTAACAAGCCTGCCTGTAAAGAGCAGGCTTGTTTTTTTTTATAGATTTATTTTTATATTTTTCATTTTCTGATTTCTGCATTATATGAACCGTTAAAACAGCATCTGTAAACAATAAATAACTGCTTGAAACCACTCAGCAACATACTAATTATTCTGGCAATATATGCATTCCAGTTGCCTGTAAGTAATAGAAATACAGACAGTTTATATTTAGCACTGGATCAAAGTTCAGAAATAAAAAAAATCGATGTATTAAATTCCATTGCACAAAATCTCGTGCAGAAATCACCCCGAAAAGCTATCAATCTGAGTCAGGAAGCCTATCAGCTGGCCATCAAATATGATGATCAGAAAGGAAAACAGCAGGCATGCACCAATCTTGGAAATGCTTATTCATGGCTGGGTTATTACAACCAGGCACTGGAGCATTACCGTCAGGCATTATTCTATTCGGATAAACTTGATGATCCGCAAAAAAAAGCACTGGCACTAATTAACATTTCCGGCAGTTATAAAAATCTCGGCCGGTATGACCTTGCGGTTAATTATCTTTTTCAGGCCCGTAAAATTGCCGAACAACTGAATACCCCTAATCTGCACATCCAGCTAATACTGAATTTCGGACAAATCTATGAGCTGATTGGCGACTACCAGCGTTCGCTGGATTATTACACCCAGGCGCTGCAAACTTTAAAAAACAGCGGAGATCAGCGTGGAGTTGCTGAAGTATACCGCAACCTGGGGAATGTGTACAACGATATGAATATCATAGAAAAGGCCAGAAATTATCAGGAAATGGCTCTTGGTATATTTCAAAACCTGAATGATATTCCCGGAACGTGTATTACGCTGATAGAACTTGGCAAGCTTTATAATACATTGGGTGATGTTGATCAGGCACTTGCCAATTACATTCAGGCACTCAATGATGCGGAAAAACTACAGAATAACGATCTTGCATCCAGGGCCTTAACCGGAATTGGCCAGGTGTATGCTGAGCATGAACGGGATAAGGAAGCCCGGGAAGCATTTATGAAAAGCCTGACATACGCTGTTAATGGAAACAATAAATCACTGATTGAAAAGAATTATTTTGAATTATCCAAATTATGGGAAAAGAACGGAGATTTCAATAAATCCCTTAATTTTTACAAAAAATATACGGCGGTTAAAGATTCTATGCTGAATAAAGAAGTAAAAGACAAAATCCTTACTTCTGAACTGGAAGAAAAAGAAATTGAAAATCAATTATTGAGAAAAGACAATGAAATTCAACGTCTTAGAATTGACAGGCAACACTCAAAAAAAACCACTTATTTTCTCATTTTGTTTTTTATTTTGCTGATCCTGATTATCCTTATCATTCTTGTGCGGCAGAAAAGTCAGCTCAATAAAAAATTACAGCACCTGAATAACAGTTTGGAGAGCACTGTGCGGGAGCGAACGAGGGAACTTCAACAGGAGATTAACGACCGTACCAGAAGTGAAAATGAATTAAGAAAATCTGAAGAACGATATTTTATTGCCCAGCAGGCTGCTCAAATTGGCAATTGGGAAATAAGTCTGGATAATGATGAAATTATCCTTTCCAACAATATAGAGAATCTCTTTGAAATACCAGAAGGTTCTTTTTCAGGCAGTTTTGAAGATATTTTCAGATTAGTTCATCCGGATGATGTTAAATTATTAAAAGACGCCATTGAAGAGGCCCGAAACGGCAAAAAAATAATTGCACTGGAACACCGTCTTATTGTTCCCGGAAAGCGGATTAAGTGGATTGCTGAGTATGCCAGGGCCATAACCAATAGTGAAGGAAGGCCATACAGGTTAACCGGAATAGTTCAGGACATCACAGCACGAAAACATTTTGAAGAACAACTTATTACGAGTGAGAAAAAATACCGGGAAATCATTGATTCCTTACCAATTACCTATGCCGAATCCGATTCATCAATGAACCTGATTTTTCTTAATAAGGCTGGTCAAACTCTCACCGGATATAATGATAAAGATATCAGTAATGGTTTTCCGCTGAACAAACTCATCACAGATCATAAACAGTTAGGGGAAAATTTCCGGAGAGCCTTACGAAGAGAAAGAAATGAGCTTACCCGGTACCAGTTAAAACACAAAGACGGACGGCAGATTGATGTGCTGATCAAGTCCATTCCTCTTGAAAAAGACGGAAAAATAATAGGCATACGCAGTGCGGTGATTGATATTTCAGAAAATATCAAAATAAACCTGGCACTAAAGGAAAGCGAAGAAAAATTCAGAGAATTATCCGCTATGCTACCCGAAACAATCTACGAGTTTTCAACGGATGGTATACTTACCTTTATTAATCATAACGGACTTAAGATGTTTGGTTATGATTACAGGGACTTTGAACGCGGTATCAGTATATTCAATATAATAAGCAGGGAACAGTCAGATATTTTAAGAAATACGATTAACAATCTGCTGAAAGGAATAAAGGTTGGAGGCCAGGAATATGTAGCCATTAAAAAAGACGGAACCCACTTTCCCGTAATTTTGTATGCCAATCCTATCCAGAAAAACGGAGAAATTAAGGGAATAAGAGGTATTGCAACTGATATCACCAGCCGGAAAGAGATGGAGAACAAACTGAAAGAAGCACAAAAATTACAGGCACTTGGTACCCTTGCCGGTGGTATTGCCCATGATTTTAACAATATTCTGATGGGTATGCAATTGTTTACAGAACTGGCAATAAAAAAAATTCCCGAGAACCATACTTCTCTTCAGGATTTACAAAAAGTAAGTGCATCACAGTCAAGAGCCAAAGAATTAATCCGACAGATTCTTGCATTCTCAAGGCAGTCAGGAGATGAAAGAGAACCAATTCTGATACATGAAGCATTGGCCGAAGCCATGTCTATGATACGATCGACACTTCCGGCCACTATAAAAGTTATTGAAGATTTACCCCCTTGTGGTTATATTCTTGGCAATAAAGCACAAATGCATCAGATATTGATGAATTTATGTACCAATGCCCTGCATGCCATGAATGGCAATGGCATTCTGAATATAAAACTGGAACCTGCCGCTTCCACGATTCAGGAAAATAACAAAAAGGGAAAAACAGGTTCAGGCAAAGCAAATAAAATGGTTAAAATTGCCGTTATTGACAATGGTGCAGGAATGGATGAAAAAACAAGTCAACGTATTTTTGAACCCTTTTTTACCACAAAAAAGATTGGAACAGGTACAGGACTCGGACTCGCAACCGTTTACGGAATTGTTAAACAATATGGAGGTGAAATAAATTTCAATACCGCCGAGGGTAAAGGAACAGCATTTTACATATATTTGCCTGCGCTTACAACCAAATAAATGCAACAACCGGATTTATGTATACGATTCTGATAATTGATGATGAACCAATGATACTTGAAGGCCTTCAGCAGGCACTTGAGCTGGAGGGACACAAAACATACAGTGCTGCAAACGGGGAAGACGCCGTCAGTCTTATTGAGGCGGGCCTAAGGCCCGACCTGGTTATTACAGATATTATTATGCCTGAAAAAGATGGTATTGAAGTAATCTGGAGCATCCAGGAAAAAATTCCCGATACAAAGATAATTGCTATTTCGGGTGGCGGCAGGATCTCTGCCACCGACCATCTGAAAATAGCGGAAAAATTAGGAGCTAACAGTGTATTGACCAAACCATTCTCAACTGAAGACCTGGTTGCAGAAATTGAAAAGGTTTTTAAAAAA
This sequence comes from uncultured Bacteroidales bacterium, assembly GCA_963783315.1. Taxonomy (GTDB): domain Bacteria; phylum Bacteroidota; class Bacteroidia; order Bacteroidales; family DASQZP01; genus DASQZP01. The sequence continues at coordinate 126,996 of CAWAMZ010000026.1, read as the reverse complement.
TGATGTGTCAGATTACCTGTGCCTTTCTTCCAGGACTGCTACCACTTCTTCCAGCGTATGGCTTTTAGCGCTCAGTAAAACCAGATAATGATACATGAGGTCAGCCGCCTCATTCAAAAACAGATCATCATGCTGGTCCTTTGCTTCAATCACCAGTTCAACCGCCTCCTCTCCCACTTTCTGGGCAATTTTATTGATTCCTTTCTGAAAAAGACTCGTGGTATAGGAGTTTTCCGGCATGTCTTTCCGCCGCTGATGAATCAGATTTTGCAAATCCTGTAAAAATGAAACATTATCCTGGTTGTTTTTTTCATCAAAACAGGTATCACTTCCGGTATGGCATACCGGACCGGCTGGTATGGCCTTGATCAGCAGAGTATCCCTGTCACAGTCAGGAATAATTTCTTCAACATACAGAAAATTACCGCTTTCTTCACCTTTTGTCCACAGACGTTTTTTTGTCCGGCTGTAAAAAGTAACCTTTTTGTCGTTCAGTGTTTTTTGATAGGCTTCCGGATTCATAAATCCCACCATCAAAACTTTATTTGTTTTTGCGTCCTGAATTACTGCCGGGAGCAATCCACCCTGTTTTTCAAAATCAAGTTCCTGATTCATTGTCCTATATTTAATTTATATGTTCTTTCTCTTTAACATCTTCTGTATATTCTATCATAATCGCACCGCTACTTCATTTTGGTGTAAGTATCCCTTAAGATCCGGAATATTGATTTCCTTAAAGTGAAATATGCTCGCTGCCAGGGCAGCATCGGCTTTCCCTTCCAGAAAAACCTCTGTAAAATGTTCCATTTTGCCTGCGCCACCTGAAGCAATTACGGGAATGCTAAGCATCTCCGACAAGGTAGCAAGTGCCTCACAGGCAAAACCATTTTTCACACCATCGTGATTCATAGAGGTAAAAAGAATCTCTCCTGCCCCGCGATCCTGCACTTCCCTGGCCCATGAAAATAATTCAAGGCCGGTGGGAATTCTTCCCCCGTTTATATATACTTCCCATTCACCTCCAGTTAATTTTGCATCAATTGCGACTACAACAAATTGATTACCAAATCCTTTTGCTATCTGGTCAATCAACTGAGGACTTTTAACAGCCGAGGAATTGATGGAGATTTTATCGGCACCTGCACTCAAAAGCACTTCAGCATCACTAAATTCGCTTATACCTCCTCCTACAGTAAACGGAATATTCAGATTATATGCGATCCGTTTCACCAGATCAGCAAATGTTTTTCTATTTTCATGCGAGGCTGTGATATCCAGATATACCAATTCATCAGCTCCCTGACGGGCGTACTCTGCTCCAAGCTCCACCGGATCTCCCACCTGCCGGATATCCTCAAATCGCACTCCTTTAACAGTTTGCCCATCTCTGACGTCCAGACACGGAATTATTCTTTTTGCAAGCATAATCAATTGTTTTAAAGAAATTTTTCTAATTCTCCCAGTGTAATGTTTCCCTCATACAAAGCTTTTCCTATAATCACTCCACTGATACCCATATCATTAAGCTTTTCAACTTCATTAACTGAAGTTACACCACCACTGGCGATTATATTTGTTTGTTTGTACCGTACTTGCAAATCACTGTAAAGATCAAGCGCTGTGCCACTCAACATTCCGTCACGGCTTATGTCGGTACAAAGAATATTTTTTACGCCAAAGTCTGTGCAGGTATCCAGAAAGTCGTACAAACGAATCCCTGTTGTTTCGAGCCAGCCGGATACGGCAATATAGTTATCCCGCACATCGGCACCAAGAATGATTTTTTCGGGGCTGTATTCTGCAAGCCAGGATAAGAATAGCGCCTGATGAGTTACCGCGATACTTCCAATGGTAGCCAGACCGGCTCCTGCATTGAAGACGGCCTTCAGATCTTTCCCGGATTTTATTCCGCCTCCAAAATCAACAATGAGCGAAGTATTTGATGCAATATTCTCGAGTACCTTCAGATTAACCACATGTTTTTCCTTAGCACCGTCTAAATCTACCAGATGCAAACGCCGGATACCTGCAGCTTCAAATTTCCTGGCAACAGTAACCGGATCTTCATTGTACACTTTTTTTGCACTATAATCCCCCTGGCTCAGCCGAACACACCTGCCCTCTATTATATCAATTGCCGGAATAATTTCTATCATAATTCTATAAAGTTTTTTAGAATACGGGCTCCGGTTTCTCCGCTCTTCTCAGGATGAAACTGGGTGGCATAAAAATTATCTTTCCACAGCGCGGCGCTGAAAGGTATAATATATTCAGTTTCAGCAGCAGTATCCTCCCCCGGCTCTGCATAATAACTATGTACAAAATATACGTATTGATGCTCAAGCATGGGTTCGAAAATATTTCCCTTTAGATTTTGAATACTGTTCCAGCCCATGTGGGGTACCTTCGCCGGTCCTTTAAATTTTTTAACCTTCTCACTAAAAATACCCAGACAGTTGGTATTTCCTTCCTCAGAATGAGAACACATTAACTGCAATCCAAGGCAAATACCCAGCACTGGTTGTTTTAGATCAGGAATAAGTAGGTCCAGTTGCCTTTTCCTGAGATATTCCATCGTGGTACTTGCCTCACCGACACCAGGAAAAATTACCCTGTCCGCTTTTCTGATCCGCTCATGATCATCCGTTATCATTGGATAAATGCCAAGCCGGTTCAGCGCAAATTCAACCGACATGATATTTCCTGCATTATACTTAATAATTACTACCTCCACTTTGCTTCCTGTTTATATTGTTTTCAACTAAAAACAATTGTCCTGTTGTTATAAACTAATATTTTACGATTAATATGTGCATAAACAGCCCGCGACAGCACAATCTTCTCCAGATCCTGTCCGCGACGTATCAGATTATTCACCGAATCGGTATGACTGATGCGGGTAACGTCCTGGGCAATTATAGGTCCCGCATCCAGCTGCTCAGTCACATAATGACTGGTTGCTCCCATAATTTTCACACCTCTTTCATAGGCCGAATGATAAGGTTTCGCTCCCGGAAATGCAGGCAAAAAAGAATGATGTATATTGATGATCTTATCAGGGAAAGCATTGATAAACTTCGCGGAAAGAATTTGCATATAACGCGCCAGAACAACAAAATCGATGTTGTTTTCCCGTAACAACTTAAGTTCAAGTGCTTCAGTTTCGTCCTTATTGCCGGCATTTTTTCTGAAAAGAAAAAAAGGTATACCAAACCGTTCCGCTACCGGAGCCAGTGTTTCATGGTTACTTATTATAAGAGGAATATCCACCGGCCAATCTCCGGCCTGATAACGGGAAAGGATATCATACAGGCAATGTGACATTTTTGAGACGAAGACAGCCATACGTGGTATTTGGTCGGAGTAAAAAAGTCGCCAGTGCATATCATATTCGTCAGCAATGCCTTCACCAAAAGTTACGGAGATGTTGTCCCTGGGAATGGTAAATCTTTCTAGTTGCCACTCAACCCGCATAAAGAAAACATCCTGCTGTTTGTCAACATGTTGTTCAAGGTAAATAATATTACCATTGTGTTCATTTATGAAAGAGGTTACTCGCGCAATAATCCCCTTCCTGTCTGTACAATGGATCAGCAGAATGGCTGTAACTCCGTTCTTTTGGATAGTTTCTTTCATAATCATTCAATACTCAAAGCATGCCTTTGGTTGTTGGCAATTGCTGATTATAAATATCTTTACGGACGGCCATTTTAATTGATTTGGCAAAAGCCTTAAAAACAGCCTCAATCTTATGATGTTCATTATCGCCCTGCACACTGATATTTGCATTGCAACGGGCAGCATCGCAAAATGATTTAAAAAAATGATAAAACATCTCCGTTGGCACATCTCCCACCTTTTCACGCTTAAATTCCACATCCCAAACCAGCCACGGACGACCTCCAAAATCAATTGCTACGCGGGCCAGACTGTCATCCATTGGTAACAAAAATCCATAGCGTTCAACTCCGGCCTTGTTTGCAAGCGCCTGATTAAATGCATCACCCAGTGCAATAGCTGTATCCTCGATAGTATGATGTTCATCAACATGCAGATCGCCCTGTACAGTAACCGAAAGGTCGCAACCTGAATGCCTGCCAAGCTGGTCAAGCATGTGATCGAAAAATCCCAGGCCGGTGGAAATACTGGTTTTCCCTTCCCCATCCAGACTTAATTCGATATTTATTTTGGTCTCCCTTGTATTGCGTGTAACAGATACTGTCCGGCCTTTGTTGGCCAGATAAGCATATATTTCATCCCAGTCGTTGCTGATCAGTACACAAACATCCTGCAGCCCGGCATTTTCAACTTCAGAAATGCGTGCATAGCTGGCATATAAAATTCCTTTACAACCTAAATTTTTTGCCAGCTCCAGATCTGTCAACCTGTCCCCGATAACATAACTTTCCGGCAGGTTATAATCTCCCTTCAAGTATTTTGTCAACAGTTCCGTTCCCGGCTTACGCGTGGGTTTATGTTCTTCGGGTAATGAAGTATCAATAACGATATCATCAAATGTAATATCTTCATTCCTGAAACAGGTCAACATTTTGCCCTGCACCAGCTCCCAGGCATCCTCCGGATAAGTATCTGTACCAAGACCATCCTGATTGGAAACAATCACCATTTCCATTGACAGGTTTTTTCTGATGCGGTATAAATTCCGGAATACACCCGGCATAAATTCCAGTTTTTCCAGTGTATCAATCTGGTAATCTGAAGGCGGTTCGTAAATAAGTGTTCCGTCACGGTCTAAAAAAAGAGCTTTCTTCATTTTGTACAATATTTATTTAACGCAAATGGCCATGAACAATTAATCTTTGTTTTCCTGATATTGCTTCATTGCGCCAACAAAAAGTTTATTTTCGTCCGGGCTGCCAACCGTTATCCTCAGGCATCCCTCACACAAAGTTACACGGGACCGGTCTCTTACAATAACTTGCTGATCAACTAAATAATCATAAACCTTACAGGGTTCATAAACCTTTATCAGTATAAAATTAGCATCAGAAGGAAAAATATGTTTCACAAAATCCAGTTGGCTGATCTGCTCTGTCAGCTTGTTCTTTTCTCTTAGGATTAAACCTACCCATTTTTCTTTTTGTTCAACATTGAGCAACATTTTTTGCGCAATATTCTGTGTAAGGATATTGATATTATATGGATATTTGATTTTATTCATTATTCCGGTAATGGCTTCAGAAGCAAAGGCCATCCCGAGTCGTATTCCTGCCAGCCCCCAGGCTTTTGAAAAAGTTTGCAATACCACCAGATTTTCAAATTTGGAAAGGTGGGGAAGAAATCCGCGTTTTTCTGAAAAATCTATATAGGCTTCATCAATCACAACCAAACCGCTAAAGTTTTCAAGAATATTAATAATCTTCTCTTCATCAAATGAATTGGCAGTAGGATTATTGGGGGAACAAAGAAATATCATCCTTGTATTTTCATTCACAGCGTTGAGAATCTCATCACTGTTCAGACTGAAATCCGCATTGAGTTTTACGGGAATAAATTGCACATCGTTAATGTTTGCGCACACTTTGTACATTCCATATGAAGGATCAATGCTGATAATATTGCTTTTACCTGGTTCACAGAAGGCCCTCATCAACAGGTCAATTGCTTCATCGCTACCATTCCCGAGAAAGATCTGCGGTACGGGAACATTTTTGATGACAGAAACAAGCTCCTTTACCCGGCGTTGTGCCGGATCAGGATACCGGTTATAGGGTGTATTGAACGGGTTTTCGTTGGCATCCAGAAAAACAGCCTCTGCTCCTGAATATTCATCCCTTGCAGAAGAATAAGGCATAAGATCCAGGATATTTTTACGGACAATCGCTTTTAGGTCGAACATAGTAAGATTATTTCAAGTTTTCAAACACATTTTTCAGCCGGATGGAGATTGCATTTTTGTGGGCCTGCAGCGCTTCGGCCTCAGCCATGGTTTCGATGGCAGCGCCAATATTGAAAATACCATATTCGCTGAGTTCCTGAAATGTAATCTTTTTTATAAAGCTGTCCAGGCTCACTCCTCCGGAAACTTTTGCATAACCATTGGTAGGCAGGGTGTGATTAGTACCGGAAGCATAATCACCGGCACTTTCCGGTGAATAATTACCCAGGAATACCGAACCGGCATTGATAATCTTTTCTGCAATTTCCAAATAATTTTTCGTAACAATTATCAGGTGCTCAGGTGCATACAAATTGACCATTTCGATCATCTGCTCCTGGTCTCTGACAATGATAAGCCTGCTGTTTGTCAATGCCCGGGCTGCAATTTCCTTTCTGGGTAATGTTTTCAGTTGTTCAGTAACTTCTGACAAAACAACATCAACCAGTTTTTCACTGGTGGAAAACAGCAATACCTGGCTGTCTGGTCCGTGTTCAGCCTGTGAAAGGAGATCAGAGGCAATAAAAGACGGATTTGATGTCTCATCAGCCATGACCGCAACTTCTGAAGGGCCTGCTACCATGTCAATGGCAATTCCCTCCCTGCTGACCAGTTCCTTGGCAGCACTCACATACTGATTGCCCGGACCAAAAATTTTATAGACTGAGGGAATACTTTCAGTACCAAAGGCCATTGCACCAATAGCCTGTGCACCACCAACTTTGTAAATTTCTTCGATACCTGTAAGATGAGCTGCATAAAGTATGGCAGGATGGATTTGTCCGTCTGCAGAAGGTGGAGTACAGAGTACAATCTGACTACATCCTGCAATTTTAGCAGGAATTCCAAGCATCAAGACTGTAGAAAAAAGCGGGGCACTGCCTCCGGGAATGTACAGGCCAACCTTTTCTACCGGGATGGCTTTCTGCCAGCATTTAACACCCGGAGTTGTCTCAATGACTTTCCCTGTAAACTTTTGCAGACTGTGAAAACGTGTAATATTGAGTTTGGCTACCTCAATTGCCTTTTTCAGAGAATGGTCAACAGTTTGTATGGCTGCTGAAATTTCATCCTGAGAAACGCGCAGGTCGTCAATCTCTGCATGATCAAACTCACGGTTATATTTCTTTAGCGCACGGTCACCGTTCATTTTTACCTCTTCCAGAATTTTGCTCACTGCCGGATAAAGCCTGGTATTATCCAAAAGAGGACGGCGTAACAAATCCTTCCAGTCAGCTTTATCAGGATATTTTACCACCCCAATACTTTCGCTGATATTTTTCACTTGTTTATTTGCCATGAACCAACAAATTTTAGTGTTATTTATATAATCATTTTTTCAATCGGAATTACCAGAATACCCTGAGCACCTTTTTCCTGTAATTTTCCAATAACATCCCAAAATTCTTCCTCCTTCAGTACAGAATGAACACTGCTCCAACCTTCCCTTGCCAAAGGCATAATGGTGGGTGATTTCATTCCGGGTATTATTTCAATGATCTCATCCAGGTGCTCATTGGGCGCATTCAGCAAAATATATTTATGATTTCTGGATTTCATCACTGAGCGTAAACGGAACAGCAGGTTTTTCAAAATCAGTTTCTTCCCTTGGGTTAAGTCAGGCGACTGTATGATAACTGCTTCTGATTTAAGTGCTGTTTCAACTTCCGACAATCCATTGCTTATTAATGTACTTCCCGAACTCACAATATCAAAAATGGCATCCGCCAGCCCAATTCCGGGAGCAATTTCAACGCTGCCACTAATTTCGTGTATTTCAGCAGTCAACTGTTGTTCATCCAGGAATTTTTGCAGGATATTCGGATAAGAAGTAGCTATTTTTTTGTTGTTAAACCACTGCAGGCCGGTATAGTTTACCTGGCGGGGAACAGCAAGAGATAAACGGCATCTGGCAAAACCAAGTTTTTCTACCAGTTCCACTTTACGGTTCTTCTCCATCACCACATTTTCACCAACGATCCCGATATCGGCAACACCATCGGCAATATATTGAGGTATATCATCATCTCTGAGGAAGAGTAATTCTACCGGAAAATTACCTGAAACGGAGACCAGACGCCTGTTTCCGTTTGAAAGACTTATGCCGCATTCTGTCAGCAACTGTACAGATTTTTCACTTAAACGACCCGACTTCTGCACTGCAATTTTTAATGTATCCATCCCTGTTTGTGTTTTTGGTTATTTTTTAAACAAAAAAAAGGTCTGCAGAATCCTGCAAACCTTCAATATATCTTAATCTGAATTTTTACATTTTTCTACATACTGCTTCTTCCATGACCATGATGATGACCATGAAAATGATGTGCGTGAGTATGTAAATGTAAATTCATATTTGTTATTTCATATTTACCAATGCAATATTAAGCATATTTTTTTAAAGTGCAAAAAACAATTTGATATTTTTAAATTACAGGAGTTTTTAAGGTCAACTTTCAATATTTGGTATATATTTTAATTACACCCCCGAAAATTTCAGGATAACCAATAAAATTGAAATGTATGTTCATTCCAGTGATAAACTTGTCATGTGCATAATATATTTTTTTGTATTTGAACATAAACCCTGAGTTATGAACTTTTGCAAACCAAACAGTTTATTCTCCGTACAAATCAAAAAAATATTATCAGTTATTTAAAGATTGACGCGCAATGAACCGAATTTTTCCCACTACAGCATTTATACTTGTTCTGTTGTTTAGCCTGCAGATTTCTGACGCCCAGTTTCCTGACTTCAAATATTATACAATTGGTGAAAGTGATGAATTATCAGCTCAGTCCTCTCTTGCTGATATTGATAATGACGGGGATCCCGACTGGATTACCGGCTCTATCTACACAGTTTACTGGTTTGAATACATTGCACCCGACCACTGGGTGAGGCATGTTATCGGAGAGAATCCGCTTACCGAAGCCGGGGGTATCTCCATGGATGTTGATGGTGATGGATGGATTGATCAGGTCTCCGGAGGTACCTGGTTCAGAAATACCGGTGATCCCTTACAACCATTTGAACCTTTTGAAAATGGCGCTATTATGGCTCAGGAAAACGTAAAAGCTGATGTGAATGGGGACGGATTTCCGGATATTGTCGCTATGAACGATATTGAAGGCATTTATTGGTATGATTTTTCTTCAAAACCCGAAAAGAAATGGAAAAAAACCTATGTTGGTGAAGGAGTGAGAAGCGGGATTTCGCCCCATGGCGTTGCTGATCTGGATGAAGATGGAGATGTGGATATTGTGAGGTCTAACGAATGGTACGAAAATACAGGTGAAGGAAAAGACTGGATCAAACACCCTAACCTGAAACTTACCAGGCTGCAGGAACCTTTTCCAAATTCAACCCGCAGCTGGGTTATTGACATGAATAAGGACGGAAGAGCTGATATCGTCCAGGTAGAATCCTATATTCCTGATTGCAGGGTGGTGTGGCTGGAAAAAATGGATCAGAAAGGAAGAACCTGGTACATGCATAAAATTGCAGCAGACACCGAACAGGAACTGCAATCACTGATAGTAGCCGATTTTGACAATGACGGTGATCCGGATGTATTTGCAGGCGGAGCCAGCCGGTCAAAAGCAAACCACAAACAATGTTATATCTGGGAAAATATTTCCGGAGATGGCAAAGAATGGAAAGAACATGTTATACTCACTGACCATGGTTCATTTGAAGCTGCAGCCGCGGATATTGACAACGATGGTGACATTGATATCTGCTCTAAACCCTGGCAGGGAAAAGAAAATTATTTTTTACGGAATATGTTGATGGAAAATAAATAACTGAAAAAAAAATCGTTGAAAGTTTGGTTATGTTGCGGTAAATTACTGATGTTTAGCGTATAATAAAGCCTTTTAGGCACATGACTAAATTAAAATTTTACTTTCCCGGCCCACGGGTCATTTGTTACCAGGGAAAATAATTCCCTGCAGGATTCGTGTTAAAAAAGGAACGGTTATAAGGAGAATACAACGGATTATTGCCCTGGTAAATGCTAACACCTGCATCAAAACTAACTGAATTGGAGACCTGAAAATTGATTCCCATGGACATCCCCTGGCTGGTGAAATCGAAAGCTTTGGGATTTATCTGTGGCATTTGTCCATTATTTTGCAGGTTGAAGGATTTGAATGCAGTTCCCGATATCCTGATTTTATCATTCAACTGGTAGCGGGCATTGGTATATACATAGCTGTTGGGCATAAACATTCCGGCTCCCTCCATATTCAAAACAGGAGTGCTCATTCCATTCAATGAATTATTGAAAAACGCTCCGCCCACACTGACATCCCATTTTTTACTAACAGGAATTTTCACAGATGGTGCAATATAACTGCTAAGCATGCCTGCACCGCCAAAATTACTGTATGAGGTACCCATTGAAATATGAAACTGAGGGGTATGAATATTTTTAAGCTGAATCCCTTCGCCGGAATATTCATTCATTTCGTTTCCTTCGCCGGGAAAAAAAGCACCAGTTCCGGCTGATAACTGGGCATTAGCTTCTGAGACAGGAACTAAAATAATCAGTAAAATTGCGAATATGAATGGTATAAACTGTTTCAAAGGATAATTAACTTTCATGTTGTGTCAATTTTAAACCGAAAATTACAAAATATCCGCATAATCTGCTTCCTGTATTTTGTTAAAAAACGTTATCTGACTGTCGGATTATATTCCTAATTTAGAAATTATTGATCTAAAATGTAAAATCAAAAGGTCTTTATAACCAGCAATCCAACCCGCCGCCCCTTGATCCCCTTAAGGGGACCTCCCGCGCCATAACAAACCAGCATATTATTTTTATGCTGAGCGATGGCTCCCCTTTAGGCAGGGGCTGAGCAAAGGAAACAATGTATAGGACAATAATACGATACTCATTAAACGTTATATACCCCGTAAAATTATATGAATGGATGACAATGTAAAATATGTAACTTAGTTTGCATCCAGTCTCACAGCATTCAGCACACCTTTAACAGACAGAATACGATCGATAAGATTTTTAAGATGTCCGGTATCTTTTACAAAAAGCTTAAGCGTTCCTTCAAACATGCCATCGTTGGATTCAATTGCAATTGATCGCATGTTGACCTTCAAATCTTTAGAGATAACATCGGTGATCCGGTTAACAATTCCAATATCATCCACGCCCGTAATCTTCAGAGTTGTCTGATATTGTGATGTTTTTTCCGTATCAGTCCATCTGGCTTTTACAACCCTGTACCCATACCGGGAAAGTAGTTGTGCGGCATTGGGACAGTTCACCCTGTGAATTTTAATACCTTCATTTACAGTTACAAATCCAAAAATCTTATCGCCAAATATGGGATTACAGCACTTGGACAGTTTATAATCTACATTGGCAATTTTATCGTCAATTACCAGATAATCATCATTTTTCTCAACAGTATTGCTAAGGATCTTCTCAATACCAGACTTTTCAACCTTCTCCGGTGGTCTTGGTGTATCCTGTATATCTTCCTGTTTAAGGAATTCTTTGATCTCGGAAAGGTCAATCTTCTCAGTAGCAATCAGATAATAAAGATCCAGTGCAGTTCTCTGTTTATAATGCTTCAGAAGCTTGTTAACACTGGTATCATTGAAAGTTATTTTCCAGTTTCGGAACCGCCGCTTAAGCATCTCCCTCCCGTTTTCAGCTTCCCGCATTAATTCTTCCTTCAGCGAGAGCTTAATTTTGTTCCTGGCTTTCGATGTAACCACAAACTCGAGCCAGTCTCTTTTGGGTTTCTGGTTTTTGGATGTTATTATCTCAACCCGGTCCCCGTTTTTCATGATGTGCCTTATTGGCACATTGCGTCCGTTGACCCTGGCACCAACACAGGCAGAACCAACATCAGAATGAATGTCAAAGGCAAAATCCAGCACGGTGGCACCAGAAGGGAATTGTTTCAAATCTCCTTTGGGTGTGAAAACAAATATTTCCCTTGAATACAGGTTAAGTTTAAAATTGTTGATAAATTCCATTGCATCTGCCTCCGGAGTCTCCAGCACCTCCCTCACTCTGTTCAGCCAGTCATCGAGTCCGGTATCACCTTTAATCCCTTTGTATTTCCAGTGAGCAGCCAGCCCTTTCTCAGCAATTTCATTCATGCGCTTTGTTCTGATCTGTACCTCTACCCAGTTGCCACCAGTAACAACAACAGTAGTATGCAAAGATTCATAACCATTCGACTTGGGCACGGATATCCAGTCTCTCAAGCGTTTAGGATTTGGCTGGTATGCATCCGTTACAATGGAATAAACCCGCCAGCAATCTGCTTTCTCCCTTTCAGGTTTACTGTTTAGAATAATTCTAATGGCAAATTTATCATATACCTCCTCAAAATCAACATGTTGCTTTTTCATCTTGGTCCAGATGGAATATACTGACTTTGGCCTGCCTTTGATTTCAAAATCAAAACCTTCTTTGTTTAGTTTGCTTTTGAGTGGCCTGATAAAATCCCGGATAAATTTGTTTCTTTCGGCGGCACTCTCTTTCAGTTTCCTTACAATTGAATCATATTGCTCACTTTCCAGGTATTTCATTGCCAGGTCTTCCATTTCCGATTTCATATTATATAAACCAAGACGATGTGCCAGCGGAGCATATAAATAAAATGTTTCGGAAGAAATCCGGAGCTGCTCTTTTTGCTCATAATCATCAAGAATACGCATCAGCTGAAGTCGGTCTGATAATTTTATCAGTATTACCCTTACGTCACTTGCAAGTGTGAGCAATAATTTTCTGAATTTTTCAGCCTGGGAGGCACTTCCTTTCGTTTCAATGCTGGAAATCCTTGCCAGACTGTCGATCATAAGTGCAATATGATCCCCAAATTCTTTTTTAACTTCTTCCGGAGAAAGGTCGCCCTCGACAACAAATGGATACAGAAGCGTACAGGCAACAGACCGCATTCCCAGGCCAATCTCATCAATCACAATGTTTGCCACATGCAGGGAATGAATAATCCTTGACTCGGGGGTTTTGATAAGCTTATTCTCTACCAGATGGTTTGAAAGTGTATGTATTTTATGTATTAAGCCGGCATCTGACGGATGGATGGATGATTTTCCAAAATCCAGAAGTTTCTTGTATAGCCCCGGAATATTGCTGGTTCTCTTTGTATCAATCATGGGCAGAATATATTGAATGGACGCTATGCAAATATAAACAGTTTACCTGATAAAAGCCCAAAAAAAGACCCTGCCGGTAAAGTATAAACCAGCAGGGTCGAAAATTTGTCAGTAACAGCTATTATCTCAGGCTAACTCCCAGTCCGGCGGTAACAACTGAATAATTAGCATAAGTATAATCACCATGGATGGTGATAACCCCGAGTTTAAGCCTTAAACCTGCATTAAGCCTGGGATTGGTGGTACTTCCATCCGTGTTTTTTATGGTAATATTTAACGGATCAGTTATTACACTGTTGTCGTTTACTTCTGGCTGGCCATTGGAAACTGTTCCCATGGGATAGTCACCTTTAAGGGCCAGTGACATATTAGTGGAACTGATACCCACGCCACCGTAAAAACTGATTACCGGAAGATTTGCTGAAACCAGCAAGTTCACCGTTAAACTTGATACTTCCAGTCCCATGGTCTGGTTGTCAAAGTTGACATCAGCAGTTGTGTTGTCAGGAAGGCCAATATCGCCAGGCAAAACAGTTAGTTCCGAATTGGTTTTTAACTTTGTATACCCCCCCATAAGTGAAAGATTCAGTATGGGAATGCGGTTAATGGCAGGTATCCATTGTTTAAGGCTGTGTTTCAGTCCTATTCCCCATAACCCTACTGATGAACCACTGTTGGCAACATCTACGGTGGGCATGAAACGGCCGATTATCTCGGTGCCCTTAATAAGTCCCACGCCCAATTGAACCATCGGTGTAGGAATAAATCCAACTCCTGTTCCTTTTGGCGTATTGAATGATGCTACCGGATAATTTGTGCCATTTACCTCCTGATAATAAGATATCTGTGGTCCGGCTTCCTTTTTTCCGGCAACTGTAGGTGCAAGTGAATTGGCCTGATCATACTGGCCGGTAAGACCCAGGGTACTTAAATCGAAAGTCTTATCCTGACTGGGCACCAGTGCCATATTAAAAGTAAATGTAATATCAAAACCACCCAGTTTGTGCGGTTTGGCTGTATTGTACCATCCTCCGCTCAAATCGGCTCCCAAAGCATTAGCATAAGGTGTAAGATAGGCTTTAAACAACGCTTCTCCGTCTGTTTTTGCTCCGGTTATCATGTTTCCAACATCACTTATTTGTGCTTGCAGGGACGCCGCTGAGATAAGCAGTCCCAACACAAGGATTTTCATTTTTAAACCTGCAATTCTGTTTCTCATAGTTCGGTCATTTTATTAATTAATTGGCGCTAATATAAATTATTTCAAACAGTTAGAAAATTATTTCTACTTTAAATAGGTATTAATTGTAGTTTTTTTACGTGCAACGGTTGAAAAGGTTTTTCAAATTTAAACCATCAGTGCTACCAATTTTGACCTTCACACTATATATTTATAAAATCCGGCCCAAAAATAGCAGAAGAAAAGAACACATTCATTTCAGGTATTGGAACTATTCTTTATTTCTTTAATCATGCTCAATACCTTATCGATAGAATATGGTTTGGTAAGCAAATTAGTAAATCCGGCATGTCTGAAATCGTCGAAAAACATGGATGGGTTATGAGCAGTAAGTGCAATTACCGGAATGCTGGATAATGGTGCAGGTAGTTCTTCCCTGATATATTTCGTTGTTTCAATACCATTCATCACGGGCATTTCAATATCCATAAAAACCATGTTAAAATGCTCATTCTTCAGCATCTCAATGGCTTTTCTTCCGTCTTCAGCCTCCCGGCACTCAAAGCCAAGTTCCTCAATTATGGCCTGCAATAGTATCCTGTTAATAACAATATCGTCAACAATCAATATTTTAAAATTCTGCATTTTCCCAACAAATATAAAACAACAAATATAAGAGTATCAGGTAAAAAAAAATTACCTTTTTGCAAGCAGGATAAGTAATGATTTAAAATTTCAGATGTTTGTGGCTATGAATCAGACATTAAGGCAAATAAGCAGCATAACGCACCTGTCAGCCCAGGTCGCTCAGTGTCTTTACAATTTTCATACTTTTAATTTCTACCCGGCTGCCATCCAGATCAATAATCTTATCATTTTTAAATTCAGTGAGTGTGCGAATCAGGCTCTCTTTGGTTGTTCCGGCCAGTTCAGCCAGTTCCCTTCGGGTGAAAGGGAATACAAATTCTTCACTTTTATATACCACTTCTGAAAAATAGAGAATAAGATCCGCGATTCTGCCGGGTAATTGTTTATGAGACTGAGCCAGCAGTTTCTGAAAAATAAACAGTCCGTCTTCACTGATCATACTGATTAGTTTCAACGCATACCTGCCGTTTTCCTCCAAAATAGAAGTAAAAGTAGTACGGTCAATAAAAAATATCTCGGTGGGCTCAATGGCAGATGCTGAATACTGATGGATATCCTGACCAAAAATTGACATCAGGCCGAGATAATTTCCCGGAGTTTCAAGTTTTAGGATGATAACCTTATTGTTTTTCCCTTCCTTATAAATTTTAACCATGCCCGATTTAAGGAGCATGATGTGCGAAGTTCTGGTATTCTGCAGAAAAATCACGTCTCTCTTATTATACCGTACCTGGTTGCTATTTTCCCTGATCTGAATTATCTGTTCCTCCGTAAGAAGCTCAATAAAAGGAATTTTTAAGTCTACTATATCCTCAGCAAGTCCGTCTGTCAAAATACCCATACATTAATGTTTTGTAAATGAATTCAAAGATTTAAATATATAAAAATCTTTGTTGCCAGTGAAAAAAAAGTAAGTAAAGATGATTTAAATCATCATTTTAAGGTAAGGCATCTCATAAACAAATAATTGCCTTCACAGGAACATTAAAACTATATTTACGTACCAGTAAATGTCCGATTGAAGGGTCATTTAATATATTAACAGATCAGTTTTACCAGTTGATAAATAAAAGTAAATATAGAATATAAAATGGTATATCCGGAAAAAGAAATACAAATCCAACAACCCAAAAAACCCGTAATAAACATGAAAGAAGCAAACAAACCTACTATACTTGTTATTGATGATTCCACGACAAACATAGTACTGCTGGAAGCCATTCTGAATGACCAGGGATATAAGATAGATACAGCTCTCAATGCAAAAGAAGCCTATCAGCTTATCTCACGCCAGTTACCAGACCTGATTTTGCTTGATCTTTTAATGCCCAGAATTAATGGTTACGAATTTCTTGAGTCCATCAAGTCAAAAGAAGAAACCAAAAATATTCCGGTAGTGGTAATTTCTGCGGTAACTGACAGTGGAAATATCAAGAAAACCATGAAGCTTGGCGCTCAGGATTATATAAAGAAACCTGTAGATATTCAGGATCTTGTTGACAAGGTAACTGCAATTCTGGGCAATTAGCACACTTATATTAAGTGTATACTTAAGCAATTCTTTTTTTATAAAATATGACAGGGAAAAAGGTAAATAATGTTAACCTTTCGGGAAATGAACATCCCGTTGCAATCTCAGCAAAGGAGATTGAAAATATATTTTCAGCCATAGATGGTAAAATTATTTCCCTGCATGATTGTTCCGGAGAAGATTTTCTGGCCTTAAACAAACATTTCAAAAGTTATTACCGGGATTCAAATGATATAGCTGAAAATGCTGCAGCAATCCTGTCCCTGTTGGCAGGAGAACAAAACAAGAACCTGTTTAGCCGGCTGAATAATCTGAAGGACAATATAGAGACACTTTTAAAATCATCCGACAGGCGTTTTGGGCTTATTTTTAATATGCTGCAGGATATTCATAAGAAATTGTCAACATTGTTCGTACCTCTCAATAATTTCAGACAGGATTTTGCGACACTCAAATTACTTGGTGCCAATCTCCGGCTTGACAGCATTTTCGAAAATTCAGGCATATCCGGTAAGCTGGAGAAAAACACAAAAAATCTGGACGAATTTGTAAAGGAGGTCAGGTTGCGCTGTGAGACTTTTGAAGATAAGCTGTCGCACATTAAAAATACTATTGGTGAATTCACCGATTCATCCGAATTGTTTTCCAGATCGAACAGCACTTATACATCAGAGATTATTGGATACCTGGAAGAAAGCATTAGTATATATGCCACAAAAAACGAGCAGGCAGCTGAGCAAATTCCTGTTTTGAATCAAAAAACAAAAGAAACTGCGGATAATATTGAAAAAATCATTACCAACCTTCAGTACCATGATATTATTCGTCAGAAGATAGAACATATTCAGCATACGCATGATGAACTTCTGGTTGAAATTGGCAAGCTGAATTTAAAAGAAACTGAGAGCAGCAATACTCATTCCCCGGCCTTTTTCGGCAAGGTGAAAGATATTGCCGGACTACAGGCTGCACAACTCATGCAGGCCAATAAGGAATATCAATCCGCCATTGAAGTTATCACCGGTAAATTTTCAGAAATTGGTAACAATATTAATGAAATTTATCTGGTTTGTAAAGATCTCTATCAGGGAAACAGTCAGCGAACATCCTCCTACCGGAGCATCAGGCAAAGTCTCGAAAAAACGGCTGCCTTCACTACTGCATTGATGGAATACTGGCAAAATACAATTACCCGCATCAATAAAGTTTTGCAGGAAATAAAAGTACTGGAAGGTATATTTTCTGACATCAATGAAATGCATTTGGTACTCGAAAGCCTGATACAGACTGTAGCCCAGAATATAATTGATCATTCTTCTGCAGAAAATCAGCTAACCATGACACAAATCAGTTCTCTGACAGAAGATATAAAAAGCTTCTCCGGCCGTGTACAGGAAAGTTTTGCCTCCATTGGGAAAATATCTGCTGAACTCAAATCTAATCTTACAACCAAAGACTCTGAAACTAATCCGGAAATTTCACTCAGAAATTTTTCAGCAGAAATGTCTCAGGTTCTTGAAAGTTTAATGCTGAATGATCAGGATATCAATTTGCGGCTCAAAAAGGTACGGGATAAAAGTCTGGAAATATCGAAAGATATTCGTGGAGCCATTGAAAATGTCAAATACTATGATTTCTTTGACAAGGTTATAGAAGAAATTGTCAGTGAATTGAATTCACTGAATTTCCGATTAAAATCAGGAAAAGAGGACCCCGTCCGGTCCAGGGAAGAAAACCTGATGTATCTTAAAAAACGCTACACAATGCAAAGTGAACATCGTATCCATGATGCAGTTTCCGGCTTTTCGGAACCGGAAAACGAAGATGATGACGAAAATACAGACGATGATAATCTTGAATTATTTTAATAATACTTTAAAACTAAATGGATAATTCAATCTTCAAACTAAAGCCTGTGAAAGGCAAAAAACAAACAACTGCAGACATTACCATAAGCGGTGATTTTACAATCAACAATATCGTCGGGTTGAAACAAAGTATCATGGAAGCGCTGGATAATTATGACAGCATTGACATAACCGTTGATAACCCCGCTAATATTGATCTGACTGCCGTTCAGCTCCTGATTTCCATACAGGAAAGTGCATCACTCAGCGATAAAGAGCTAAACTTTCGGATTTCTGTTCCCGAAAATCTTAGTAAGCTTCTGGAACATGCAGGTTTTACCTTTCACTTAATGTCAAACAACCAATAAAGTAACAAAAAAGCACTATGGCAAAAACTATACTTATTGTGGATGATTCGGAAAGTATCCGCGAAGTTGTAAGCTTCACTCTTGAAAATGAAGGATATGAAGTACTGCCAGGCATCGATGGCAAAGATGCGCTGAAGTATCTTGATGGACGGTCAATTGATCTGATAATCACTGACCTGCACATGCCGGTTATGGATGGTATCGGACTGATCAAAGAGGTCAGACAAATGAACGATTATCAGCGCATTCCCATCCTTTTTCTAACTACAGAATCACAGGCGGCGAAAAAGATGGAAGCCAAAGATGCCGGCGCAACCGGATGGATTATCAAACCTTTTGTTCCCGCAAAGCTTATTGCAGCCATTAATAAAGTTGTCAGGTAATGGAAAATTTCAGAGCAAAATTTGTTGAAGAAGCAACAGAGCATATCAACGATCTTGAAAGCGCCCTGTTGCTACTTGAAAAGAATGCTAACGATAAAGAACTCATAGAAAGGGTTTTCAGGACAATGCATTCGCTCAAGGGAGGAGGTGCCATGTTTGGGTTCGAAAAGATAAGCGAATTCACCCATCACCTGGAAACAGTATATGACCTGGTACGTAGCGATAGGATGCAGATTAGCAGGGAATTGCTCAACATCACTCTTGCTTCGGTTGATCACCTCAAGCTGTTACTCAATGATGATATTTCTGATTCTGCAGAATCTATGGAGGAACATCACAGATTAATTGAAGAGATCAATCTCCTGATTTCCGGTGATAATGCTTCTTATGAAGAAGACGAGGAGTTGTTTGAAAATGTTCAGGCTGAAGCTCCCAAAGAAAATATAAAAACCTA
Organism: uncultured Bacteroidales bacterium; assembly: GCA_963783315.1. Taxonomy (GTDB): domain Bacteria; phylum Bacteroidota; class Bacteroidia; order Bacteroidales; family DASQZP01; genus DASQZP01. The sequence goes on along the minus strand of CAWAMZ010000026.1, from coordinate 107,527 downwards.
TTTCATTCACTTTGCGCCAAAGGAAGATATTTTTAATAATGGTACAAATCCTTTGTATTTGCTGGATGAATTGCATTCGCTGGGAGAAACAATTGCCATTCCCCATTTGAATAAAATCCCGGCTATTAAGGAACTCAATCCCGAAAAATGTTATATATACTGGGAAATTTTTCTGGCTACAGCCGTGGATATTAATGCTTTAACTGATGTTTTTATTTTTGTTGAAGAAGAATGCATACTGGAAATACAACCTTTGTCGGACCTAAATCTGCTAAAGAATGATGCATTTATTGGCAAATTGAAGGAAATCAGAAAATCAGCAAAGGATATTGGAATTACTGAGCTGCAGAATTTCGTAAAAACACTGACAAACAGCAGCCAGCCATCCCTGAAAAAGCAGTCAAACGGCAAAACAGTTGCAAAAGTTAAAGAAAATACCATATCCAGTATACGTGTTTCATCCGACAAGCTGGATCATTTAATGAATCTGGTAAGTGAGCTTGTAACCACCCAGGCACGGCTGAGTCTGTTTGCCGAAGAAGATGGTAACCCTGAATTGATCATGATTGCTGAAAATGTGCAGAAACTTTCCAGACAGTTGAGGGATAATGCCTTTAGTATAGTGCTGATCCCGATTGAAAACATGCTGACACGTTTCCAGCGTCTGGTTCGCGATCTTTCTGCAGAACTTAAAAAAGATGTTACTTTTATCACTGAAGGTGCTGAGACAGAACTTGATAAAACAATCATTGAAAATCTGGCTGATCCGTTGATGCATATTTTGCGTAACAGCCTCGACCATGGCATTGAAAAAGCCACTGAAAGAGAAAAGCAGGGCAAGCCTGAACAGGGAAAAATAATCCTGAAAGCTTTTTATTCTGGAGCCAGTGTTCATATCAAAATAAGCGATGATGGTGCAGGTATTGATACTGAAATGATCCGGGAAAAAGCGATACAAAAAGGCCTTATATCAGCCGATGTACAATTCAGTAAAAAAGAATTGCTTGACCTGATTTTTATTCCTGGATTTTCTACCACGGAAAGAATTACCGGTGTATCGGGCAGAGGAGTAGGTATGGATGTGGTCAGAAGAAAAATTTCCGATATACGGGGCGAGGTAGAAGTAGATTCAAACAAAGGAGAAGGTACCACCATCACTATCAAATTACCCCTGACCCTTTCCATCATTGACGGATTACTGGTTCGCATCGTTAATACCCATTATATCATTCCCCTGTCTGCAGTTGATAAGATTTATGCAGTTGAACACCACAAAATGGTGCATACTTTTAATAACCTGGTAGTTCTGGATAATGAGCAAATACCTTTTTATTACTTAAGGGATGAATTTGGATTACCTGAAAGTAATGAAAGTACCGAGCAGGTTGTTGTGGTGAGGTATGACGAAAAACGAATAGGACTTACTGTTGATGAAGTGGTTGGCGAATACCAGGCAGTATTGAAACCACTTGGCAAATATTACAAGAATCAGGAGATCATTTCCGGAGCCACCATTCTGGGTGACGGAACAATCGCTCTCGTACTTGATACAAATAAAGCTATCAAACAATTTTCCAAACAAAACATTATTACGGAGGAAATTACAAATGACTAAAAAAGAAGAAAACAAAATTAACTCCTATCTTTCCTTTAAGCTTGGAGAAGAAACATTTGCAGCCAATGTAGGCAAGGTTCTGAACATCCTTGAAATGGTTAAGATAACCAAAGTTCCCAAAGCTCCGGCTTATATGAAAGGGGTAATTAACCTGCGCGGAACCGTTCTTCCCCTGGTAGATACACGGGTAAAATTTGGTATGTCGGAAACCGAATACACGGCAAATACATGTATTCTTGTACTGGATATTGACGTGGATGATGACAGCGTACAGGTTGGAGCCCTGGTTGACTCTGTGCAGGAGGTGCTTGAACTGAGCGAAAAGGATATTCTCCCTCCACCCAGTATCGGAAGCAAATACAAATCCGATTTTATTGAAGGGATGGCACGTTCCAATGATCAGTTTATCATGATTCTGAACATGGACATGATATTCTCAACCGATGAACTTGCCATGCTCAGAGATACTACTTCTGATCAAAAGGAACTGGCTGAAGAAAACACAGAAGCCGGTAACTAATTTTTAAGATTGTTTTTTCAGGCAGGTAAATGAATGGTCCGGATCGTATTCCGGACCATCAAAACGGTCGTCTTCAAACGGTCAGAAACAGTAATGTCTGGTTATGAGAACTGATCCCGGTCAATTGTGAGCCGGTATCCTTTTTCTATGATCAGTGAAGTCTGAAAAAAACCTGTCAAACAAAACAACAGTATTGCAATACTTACTGAATATTCAAACGGAACGCTGAATGACAACAACAAATACAACCCTAAATGAAATCTTTAAAGCGACGCTTTCAGAAGATGAATTTCAACGTTTGAGCACTTATATTTTCTCTGAGTTTGGCATAAAAATGCCACCGGTAAAAAAAATCATGCTGCAAAGCCGTTTGCAAAAGAGATTACGAGAATTGCAAATGAATAATTTTAAGGATTATGTGGATTTTGTGTTTAGCGAAGAAGGCCTGTCAAATGAGGTTATCCACATGATCGATGTTGTAAGTACCAATAAAACAGACTTTTTCAGGGAACCCATTCATTTTGACTTCCTTCAGTCAGTAATTTTACCTGAACTTGCAGGAAACCATTTTTCCGGCAGACCGTTGAAAATCTGGAGTGCAGGATGTTCGAGCGGTGAAGAACCATATTCAATTGCCATGACTATTGCCGAATTTCAGGAAAAATTTCCCGAACTGGATTATCAGATATTGGCAACAGATATTTCTTCCAGGATATTAAAATCAGCTGTTGAAGCTATTTATAAGGAATCAAGGGCCGAACTTATTCCCATGTCTCTCAGAAAAAAATATCTGCTAAAAAGTAAGGACAGAACCAACCCTTCGGTGAGGATTGTTCCCGATTTACGGAAAAAAGTAGTTTTTCAGCGACTTAATTTCATGGAACATAACTATAGTATAGGAGATACTTTTGATGTAATATTCTGCAGGAATGTACTCATTTATTTTGACAGGGATACGCAGGAAAAAGTTATTAACCGGCTGTGTACCAAATTAAAATCAGGTGGTTATTTCTTCCTCGGCCATTCAGAATCCATCACAAATATAAACGTACCACTTCGTCAGATAAGGCCCACAATTTTTCAAAGAATCTGACAATTAATATTTTATTGGGATATAAACAGGCCACAATGAGTGTCAACAAGACAAAAGCTATCAAATACTATTCAAAGAAGAGGAAGCTATGAAGAAAATAAGTGATCAGTATCTCATCGAAGAATTGGAGAGAAGATTTTCAGAGAACAACAGCACCATACTTGAGTTGAAGCAACTTACTGATGAACTTAAAACGGTCAATAAAAAGCTGGAAGAATCCGAGGCAATGAAAAGCCACTTTATCTCCCACATCACAAATGAAATTATTAATCCGTTTACCTCCATTCTCGGCCTGTCTAAAACCATTTTATCTGTTGAAAAAGAAAACTGGAAGAAAGTCATCTCCATGGTGGCTTTAATCCATTCTGAGGCCTTCAATCTTGATTTTCAGTTAAGAAATATTTTCGTCGCCGCAAAAATAGAAGCCGGTGAAATTTATCCGGAAATTACCAACGTACAAATTGAAAGCCTCATAAAAAGTCTGATCGAATCTTTCAGGCTGGAAGCCAAAAAGAAAAATCTGCATATCGATTTCCATATGGGCAGTAATGAAGTAAAGGAGGAAATGCTGCAAATGAAGACCGATCCCGAGAAAATTAAACTTATCCTGGGAAATCTGTTAAGCAATGCAATTAAATTCAGCAAAGAGGGAGGTCAGATTGATATTTCAGCCTGGAAAGTTGAAAATTACTTCTATTTTAAAGTACAGGATTTTGGTTCGGGTATTTCAGAAGAAAATCAAAAAATAATCTTCGACCGCTTTAAACGATTGGATTCAGGCATTAATTCAAATAACAGGGGGCATGGACTGGGTCTTTCCATAAACAAAGCACTGATCGATATGCTTGAGGGGACGGTTGAAATTACCAGCAAACCTGATGAAGGGGCCAGTTTCCTGGTAAAGATACCTGAGCCGGTGGCCGGAGCTACAGGTTTTTCCAATGATGGAAATGATTTCCTTTTTGAAGATAATGAAGTATTTTAGGGAATATGAGCAATGGAAAATCTGGAGACACATTTTTTATATCCTTCGGCTCTATACGCGAGTAAGGACCCCATGCTGGTTCACACTATTCTGGGATCATGCGTGGCCGTCTGCCTCTATGATCCGGTATTAAAATGGGGCGGTATCAACCATTTTATGCTCCCTTTGTGGAATGGTCAGGGACTTGCTTCACCAAAATATGGCAATATCGCAATAGAAAAACTGATTGATAAACTTACAGCAATGGGAAGCAACAAAAGAAATTTGAAAGCAAAAGTTTTTGGCGGCGGAGAGGTCATTCAGTCGAATATCAGTCAGTTTAAAATCGGTGAACGCAATGTTAAACTTGCGTATGATATGCTGGGTGAATATCATATCCCGATAGTGAGTGCAAGTGTGGGGGGCCAGGCAGGACGAAAAATTCAGTTTTTTACTGCCTCTGGTGAAGTAAGACAAAAAATCATTCCGCGAACGGAAGTTGTACTTCGTGAACTCTAACTGATAGAAAATATTTTGACAAAAACAATTTGCCGTATCAGCATAATAAAAAGTCACAAAACCTGACAGCTGATCAACAATATAATTTAGGTCTATGAAAAAAATAAGGGTACTGATTGTTGACGATTCTGCCGTGGTAAGGCAAACACTTTCTGCTATATTACAATCGGATCCTCAAATAGAAGTGATGGGGACAGCTTCTGATCCTTTTTATGCTGCAAAAAAAATACAAAACGAAATTCCTGATGTAATTACACTGGATGTGGAAATGCCCAGAATGGACGGTCTGACATTTCTAAAAAAGATTATGTCACAGCACCCTATTCCGGTTGTTATCATTTCCAGTCTTACTGACAAGGCAACCGAGACAGGAATGAAGGCTCTTGAATACGGGGCCGTTGAAATCATCACCAAGCCACAGATGAACACCCGGCAGTTTATTGAGGAATCAAAGATCAGATTGTGTGATGTTGTAAAAGCAGCGGCACTGGCCCGGGTGCGTCGCCGGACCAACCCGCCGGAAATAAATGTGCAGCCCCGGTATACTGCTGATGCAGTTATTCCCAAAGCTTCTGTAAGCAGCATGATTAAAACAACAGAGATGGTAGTTGCTGTTGGAGCTTCAACTGGTGGCACCGATGCACTTGAAGTCTTTTTACGCTCCATGCCTCTTGATTCCCCTGGTATTGTAATTGTACAGCATATGCCAGAAAATTTTACACGTTCATTTGCAAACAGGTTAAATGACATTTGCAAAATAACAGTTAAAGAAGCTTCTAATGGTGATTCTGTTCTGCGTGGACAGGCATTGATTGCCCCGGGTAATCACCATATGCTGCTTAAAAGAAGCGGTGCCCGTTACTACGTGGAAATCAAGGAAGGCCCCCTGGTAAACCGGCACCGGCCATCGGTTGATGTGCTTTTCAGGTCTTCAGCAAGATATGCCGGTAAAAATGCAATAGGGATCATCATGACCGGCATGGGAAATGATGGTGCTCAGGGACTACTCGAAATGCAACAGGCAGGAGCGTCAACCATTGCACAGGACGAAGCCTCCTGTGTGGTATTCGGAATGCCTCATGAAGCCATCAAACTTGGTGCTGCTGATAGAGTCCTTTCTCTTGAAGCCATAGGCCCGGCCATATTAAAGTTACACCGGTAAAACAATCCCCGCAAACATTACATGGTATGGTTTGGTGAACAGCATTGAATAAAAAAAATGAAATTATAAATCAACTGTGTTGTTCTAAAAAAACAGGATTCAAAATTGAGATATTTGCAGAAAAAATATAAAGGAATGTAACATGAAACCAGGATGGACGTAAATAAGGTATTCCGGATAAGAACGGAAATTCCTCCTGATAATATTCAAGGTTAACAACACCCTGAATACCTGAATTCCCGGGAGAGTATTATTATATTTTAATCCATAGAAAAATAAAATGGAAAAAAATGAAGACAAATAAATTCTTATTAAAAAGGGCAATTCGAATTTCTGATTCTGATTTTTCTTTCTATTTTTAGCATCTATTCAAAAAATTACTATGAATAAAAACAATACTTCTAAGCAAAAATCACTGCTTTTTGCCTTACTAGCTTTTTTCACAGGTCTTATTATAGTTTTCCTTGCCCTTTACATTGACCTGATATACAAGGGGATTCCTATAAATCTCAAAGCATTTGCAACACTCTACTCCACTGATCCTGTACAATGGATAATTGCTCCCTTACCCTTCCTGCTGGCAATTCCCGTTTACCTGTTCAGTAAAACCACCCTGACTACCCTTTCCAAAAACAGTATCCAAATTGAAGAATCAGACAGGCTGGCCCATAAAGTGCAGAATTTTGTAAACAAACTGATTAGTGATGAACTTGATGCCGAATATGACCTTACAGATGAAGATGACAAAGTAGGCAGGTCACTGAATGAACTGAAAAATAACATCCGGCAAAACAAGGAAGAAGTTGAACGCCGCAGAAAGGAAGATGATCAGCGAAACTGGGTAGCTGAAGGGCTTGCCAGATTCAGTGAAATACTGCGGAATGATAACGACAATATGGAAGAATTGTCCTACAATGTGATCAGTAATCTGGTGAAATATGTCAATGCCAATCAAGGCGGTTTTTTTATTATCAATGACAATGATCCTTCCGACAAGCATTTTGAAATGACTGCTTCCTATGCCTACGAAAGAAGAAAATATCCGGACAGGAGACTTAACTGGGGAGAAGGACTGATTGGGACTTGTGCACTTGAACTGGAAACCATTCATATGAATGAAATTCCGGATTCTTATGTAAATATTACATCCGGATTAGGCGAATCAAGTCCAAGGGCTCTTTTAATTGTACCACTTATCATCAATGAGGAAGTTCACGGAGTGGTTGAGATTGCCTCTTTCAAAAAATTTGCAAAGCATGAAATTGAGTTTATTGAAAAGATTGCAGAAAGTATTGCATCAACCATCTCCTCAGTAAAAATCAATGTTAAAACCAACAGGTTACTGAAAGAATCCCAGGAACAGGCTGAAACCCTGGCATCGCAGGAAGAAGAGATGCGACAGAACATGGAAGAACTTCAGGCAACCCAGGAAGAAGCAGCAAGACAGGCTGAAAAATTTGTAAGTTTTACCAATTCCGTGAATCACACTCTCATCAGAGCTGAATATAAAACTGATGGCACTTTGATCTATGCCAATACTAAATTTCTGAAAAAACTTGGTTATTCAGGTAATTCAGAAGTAGAAGGCAAACACATTTCGATGTTTGTCAACCAAAAGGACCGTCTTTGGTTTGATCCGATCTGGGATAAACTTTCCATTGGTGGCAAACACTTTGAAGGAGATATGAAACACGTTACCAAGCAGGGACAGGATCTCTGGACTATGGCAACCTACACCTGCGTCAGAAAAGAAGATGACACGGTAGAAAAAATTCTTTTCCTGGCCATCGATACAACAGAACAAAAAAAGCAGAGCCTTGATTTTGAAGGCCAGATTGAAGCACTGAACCGGGCCAATATAAAAGGTGAATTCACACCCGAGGGAGAAATTGTAGAAAATAATGAACTCTTCAGGGAGGTTTTTGATTATACCAGTAAGCAGATTAAAAACACTACTATCTGGCAGTATTTTCCAAAAGAAGATCACGAAAAACTTCAGACGATCTGGGATGATGTTTCCAGTGGTAAACCTTTTCAGGGACAACTTCGCATGATAAACCGCCAGAAAGAAGAAAAATGGTTTAGAATCACACTCTCGGCAGTCAATGATATGTATGGCGAGGTAGCCAAAATAATTCTGCTGGCCCAGGATGTTACCAAGGAAAAACAGATGGAGATTGAAACGGAAAAACAAACCGAACAACTCAGGATACAGGAAGAAAAACTACGAAAAGCCGGTGAAGAGCTTGCCAAAAAGCTGGATGAAGCCAAAATAGGAAATGAAAAACCAGTTTAAAGAAATTGAAACTGTAAAAATCAGAAATGAACGGACGCTCGAAGGAGCACTGGATGCTATTGTAACAATCAACCAGGGAGGTGTTATTGAGTTTTTTAACAAGGCGGCTGAAGATTTGTGGAAAATGAAAAGGGACGAAGTAATCGGACAGCATGTCAGAAAACTATTCTCACCAGAAACAATCATGAATGATGACTTTGTTGCCCGGTATACAAAGCCTGATGAAGAGAAAATTGTGGGTGTACGTACAGAGGTTAAAATTCAAAACAGTGACGGAGAAGAAGTTTCCGTTCTGTTTCTCCTGTCTGAAGCAAAAGTAAATAATGAGCATACCTACACTGCATTTATTCAGCAAATAGAGGTTGAATTATTTTAAGCTTTTTTCACATTTTTTTGTACTCAAATAACTGTTTTTCATAAAAGTGGATAATTAATTGTATTTAATATTATTATCTTTGTTAAAATACTTTTCTCAGAAAAATAGCTTATGGATAAGCCCACTTTTGATGAACTAGAAAAAGAAAACAGGGAGCTTAGAAAAAAAATTGCAGCACTGCAGGAAAAGAGGTCAGATGAAGACTGGTTGGTTACCACTCCTATTGAACTTATCCCTATTAATTATCAGATTCTTGACACTGAAGGCAGATTGCTTTTTGTGAACGATTTCTGGATGGATACGCTGGGTTATTCAAAGAAAGAAATTAACAATCTTCTTTTTACTGATCTTATCATCCCTGAGGACCGTGAAAACTTCAATAGCAATTTTGAAAAGCTTAACAAAGATTTTTCCACTTTAAAAAAAATTAATCTTCGGCTTACTCTTAAAAACGGATCTCATATTCATATTTTGCTGAATGGTAAACGATCCGGTAAAACAGGCCATCTTCACTTTGCTTTTAAAGATATCACAGAACTTATTGAGATAAAGGATATTCTGGAAGAAAAACAGGAACTGCTTAAATTGGCCCAGCATGTTGGTCAGATCGGCAGCTGGCAATTGGATCCGGAAACAAATATTGTCACTGCCAGTGAAGAAGCTTTTAAGATTTACGGCATACCCTTTCAAGAGAAAGGAATGCCGCTTGAAGAGATCCAGAAATACGTAATTACTGAAGATCGTAAATACCTTGATCAGGCGCTGAAAGAGTTGCTCGAAAAAGAAAGTATATATAACCAGGTTTTTACTATCATAAGGGAGGCAAAGGGCAGCAAAGAATACAGAATATTACGGTCGAGAGCACGTTTATTTAACTTAAAAGGTTCTCCCGGGAGAAAAGTAATAGGTAGTATTCAGGATATTACAGAGACAAAGCGTATTGAGGAAGAATTAATCAGGGCAAAAGAAAGAGCAGAAGAATCCGACAGGCTAAAAACTGCTTTTCTTGCCAATATGTCACATGAGATAAGGACCCCGATGAATGCAATTCTTGGTTTTTCTGAGCTCATTAACATTGGAGACATCACACCTGAACAGCGAAGAGAATATACCAGAATCATCAACAACAAAGGAAAGCAGTTACTGACCCTGATAGATGATATTATTGAAGTTGCAAAATTTGAATCGGGCCATCTTAACATCAGCAAATCAGAAGTAAACCTGAACAGATTGATGGAAGAGATTGAGGCTTTGACTCGGGAAAAAAGATCTCAGTTTAAAAAAGAATCAATCGAAATCAGACCGGATATTCCCTATGAGCTTGATCTGGGAAATATTTACACCGATCCCGGTCGCTTACAGCAGGTAATGTTAAACCTGATTGATAATGCACTGAAGTTTACCGAACACGGTTATGTGCAGTTCGGCTTCAGTATGAAAGATAATAAAGCTATTCAGTTTTATGTAAAAGATACCGGAATCGGACTGTCAAAAGAAAATCAAAGAATTATCTTTAACAGATTCAGACAGATAGAATTAACCTCTTCCCGCCTTTATACCGGATCAGGACTTGGCCTTACTATTTCAAAGGGAATTATTGAATTGTTGGGTGGCCGCATCTGGATTGAATCAGAACCTGGAAAAGGAACGACTTTTTATTTTACCGTACCCTATCAAAAGCCTCAGCAAAAGCACTCGGAAGCAGAGCCTCTGGAATCAGGATTAAAAGAGTATAACTGGAAAAATAAGGTGATTCTGGTTGCTGAAGATGAAGAAGTTAATTTCAGGTTTCTTGAAGCCGTACTGAGCCGAACCGATGTTCAGCTGATTAATGCTGTCAATGGAAGACAGGCTGTTGATCTTGTAAAAAATATCAACAAGATTGATTTAATTCTGATGGATATTAAAATGCCCGAAATGAACGGATATGATGCAACGAGAGAAATCAAAAAGATCAAACCGGATATACCAATTATTGCACAAACAGCTTTTTCTATGAAAAATGACAGAGAGAAAAGTCTTGACGCTGGCTGTGACGACTATATACCAAAACCCATAGATATTCAGAATCTGATGACAAAAATAAGTCACTTTCTGGCAGACAGACCACAAAAAGGAAACCTGCCCTATGATGACCCCCGGGTAAATTAAACTGAAAAAAGTAGACTGTTCACAACAGCCACATCAACCAGGTTGAAAGTTTTCACTAATATTTCCGAAGACGAGTACCGGTTTTAACATATCAAACAACCAGTATGACAAAATTCGTCATTTACCTGTAATCAAACTGACAATTTTGTTTGACTGAGGGTTAACAGCTGAATCAAATTCAGCAAGCAGCTTACCGTTTTCGTCAATCAGATACTTCTGAAAATTCCATTTAACTTCAGAATCCATAACTCCGTTTTCCTTTTTGGAAGTCAGCCATCTGTATAAAGGATGCATATCAGTTCCCTTAACAGAAATTTTCTCCATCATGGGAAATGAAACTCCATAATTTTGTGTGCAAAATTGTCTGATTTCCTCGTTTGTTCCAGGTTCCTGCTCATTAAAATTATTAGCCGGGAATCCGATAATCGTGAAGTCCTCTCCCCCGTATTGCTGGAATAATTTTTCAAGATCGGCATATTGTGGAGTATATCCACACTTTGATGCTGTATTTACAATCAGTACTTTTTTTCCCTTCAAAGCAGAGAAATCAAATTCATCGCCTTCAAGTGTTTTCACCTTAAAATCATAAAAAGACGACTGTCCGGAAACATGAAAGGTTAAAAACAGTGCAGTCAATACAAATAATAGTTGTTTCATAGTCAATTTTTTATAGGATAATTGAATGTAAACAATAATTGAAATGAAATAGTTCAGCATATTAAGCTATTTTTTTTCTATTATCGCTAATTGTAACTATCTCTTTATTTATGCTGATAACATTCGTAAGTAAATTGGAATTATTCAAAATTATTAATACATTTATGTCCGGAAATTGAGATTAAAAAACAAGTTAAATCCACATTGATTAAACCTAAACCATATGAACAGAATTTTCTGGCCGCTTAGCATTATCCTAACTCTTTTCTTAACCGGTTCCTGTGCGAACAATGACAGCAACAAACAAACAGGCAATATCCCCGGGCAGTCTACTCTCAGTGAGGCAAATGCTGATTCAGTTGCTGAGCCTGATTCACTTAAAAAATCCCTGCCAATTTTCTATAATATGTATCTCTCGGTAGAAATGTCTTCACTTTTTAAAAGTGTGGGAGTTGGTTATGAGCCAAAATATCTTAATCCGGCAAGCAAGTCCGGTGATTATATAATGAGTTCCAAAAAAGCACTTAATCTTGGTGTTTATGCTGTTGATTTGAGTTACAGTAAGGTTTTTGAGCAATATGACAAGGCCGGCAAATATCTTGCTTCAATGCACCAGCTATCAGAAGAAATGGGCATTCCGAGCGAAGAATTCTATAATACGACCAGCCGTATTGAAAAAAACATCACCAATAAAGATTCCCTTTATAAAATTGCCAATGAAATTTATACCACTACTGATAATTACCTGAAAAATAATGACCGTGAAGGAGCAGCCTCCCTCATTATCCTGGGCGGATGGATTGAAGCTATGCATATTGCCACTGCCATTGTAGCCGACGGAACCACGGATCCTGTTTTTCTGGATCGAATCGCAGAACAGAAACACTCCTTACAGGATCTGATTGATCTTCTTGAAAATTATTCCAGCAATGAAGCAGTAGCAAGTTACCTTGATCAGCTTAAACAACTCCAGCCGGATTTTAACGAACTAACCATAGATTATAATAATCCGGCTGCTTCTGCTGACCAGATAAAGAAAATAGGCAAATCCATTACCAAAATAAGGACTGAAATAATCAGTTAAAAATACTACACTAAAACCACGGATAAACCGGAACAGAAAACACATTTATGTGTGAACTGATCCGGTTTTTCTATTGTTAGATTAGCACAAGATTATTTATTCAAAACAGATAGCCCAATGAAACAGTACACCATGATCATTTCAGGCCGGGTACAAGGTGTGGGATTCCGTTTTTCAGCACGTGAAAATGCCCGCAAATACAACCTGAAAGGATACGTTATGAACAAACCCAATGGAGATGTAAAAATTGTAGCAGAAGGACCTGAAGAAGCGCTGGAAAATTATTTATACTGGTGCCGGCAGGGACCTGCTCATGCAATGGTTGACAATGTGAGTGTTCAAAAATCTAACGAAGTGTCAAACTTTAAACATTTTGACATCAAGCACTGATACGTAGTAATTTCATTTCCCATAAAAAAGAAAAGTGCCATCAAAATAAATCTGATGACACTTTAATTAACCATTACTAACCCTAAAATTTACTATCTATGAAAAAATTACCTTGTATTTATATAACTTATCTGCCACAAAAATATTGTACTTTTTTCTTGTACGCAAGCCCATATTTTTTGTTACAACAATAACAGTTAAATAATTAACAGTATTTAACAGTATATAATACTGCATTTCTGCTGTTTAAACAAAAATTACCTGAATTTGGACTTGACTATTAAAAAATGTTAAAACTTATTGAAAATGAATTTTTTCTATTCATTTTGTACCAGATCGTTGGCCGGGATGGTTCCGGAAACATATCAAAACTATTGAAATTTATTTTTTGTAAATAAATTATTACCTGGGAGTCCTCGTTTCAATTTCTTTATCTCTGCTAAATATCTTATATTTAAGGAATTTTTATAAATTAACTAACAATATAGTTGTAAAACTAAATAGTTAGTTGTATCTTTAAGCAATAATACTTCTGTTATGTCAAAGATATTATTACGAACCCGGAGATTTAAACTGGATTGTTGTCAGATCATATTTTTTTTGAGTTAATTAACTAAACAAATAGTTGCAAACCTATTAATTTAGTTTTAACTTTATATAAATTAAGCTGATTGAAAAATGATCGTGTCCTGAATATTAAATTCTTGTAAAATGCGTAATCTGACGAATGCTGAAGAACAAATAATGCAGGTACTCTGGAACCTTGAAAAAGCTTTTGTTCATGATATAATAGAAAAGCTTCCGGAACCAAAACCTGCTTACAATACTGTATCGACCATAGTAAGAATACTTGAAAAAAAGGGGTTTGTCGATCATGTTGCCTACGGAAAGAGTCATCAGTACTTTCCCCTGGTATCCCGCAGAGAATATACCAAAAGCTATTTCAAAGATTTCCTGCAGGATTACTTCAATGATTCGTTTCAAAAAATGGTTTCTTTTTTCGCCCGTGAGGATGCAATAGATATGAAAGATATGGAGGCCATTATGCAGACACTGGAAGAACAAATGAAAAAAAAGAAAAATTAGGATCTTATGAATGATTTTTTGATCTATATGGCCAGGGTAGCAACTTCAATGATGGTATTCTATTTCTTTTTTCTCCTGTTTTTAAAAAAGGATACCAGTTTTGGATTGAACAGACTGTACCTGACAGGAACATTTCTTTTATCATTTGTACTCCCATTTTCAGCTATCAGGCTGTTCCAGGTAGTACCCGACAATGATGCAGTACTCTACAGTCTGCTGCTGGAACCGGCAAGAATAACAGGAACCAAAATAGGTGAAGGATTGGAAGCTTCTGAAAAAATCCGAAACCTGCTGTTAGTTATTTATTCTGCAGTAACCTTATTTTTTCTGACCCGTTTGACAATAAGTATTATTTCAACAATACATCTTAGAAACAGCGGACAGAAAACAAACAAATACGGCATAAAGATACTGATCACCAGCCGGCTGGTAAAACCTTTTACCTTCATGAGGACGATCGTTATCAGCCGGAAAGATGCAGAGAGGGATGATCTCTATCAGATACTATTGCATGAGCAGATACATGCAAAAAAGCTTCATACCGTTGATCTTATCTTTACTGAGATCATAAAGTCTGTCTGCTGGTTCAATCCATTTGTTTATCTATATCAAAGATCACTCAGAGAAATACATGAATACCAGGCTGATAGCGCAATTATAAAAAAAGGACACGATTCGTTTTCATACCAGCAACTCATACTGAATCAACTTTTCAATACGAAAAATATTCAGTTCTCGAATTTTTTTAATTATTCACTTACCAAAAAACGAATTACCATGATTACAAAGGAAAAAACTTCAAAATATACAACTTATAAGGTATTAATGGTTCTTCCGCTTGCATTTCTTATTGCAATTGGTTTCGGCTGCGCAAAAGATGAAACCGGAACAAAGGGTACTGCTAATCTTTACAGTAATGATTCGATTGTAAAAATTTCTAAGAACAATACAGCGGGCTCAAATGCTGAATCCAATGCTAATAATTCCGCTGAAGAAGAAGTTTTCTTTATTGTGGAAGAAATGCCAAAATTCGAAGGAGGGGGACCGGATAAATTCAGAGAATACATTGGCTCACACCTTCAATATCCGGAAGTTGCTGCTCAAAACGGAATCAGCGGTCGTGTATTTGTGCAATTTGATGTTAACTCACAGGGCAAAGTAACAAATGCTAAAGTTGTACGTGGTGTTGATCCTGCACTGGATAAAGAAGCATTGCGGGTAGTCAACGGCAGTCCGGACTGGGAACCGGGAATGCAACGGGGCCATAAGGTTAGCGTACGGTTTACTTTCCCGATAAATTTTGCATTGAAATAAAAAATTTTTACTGAGCCGGACAAATTTGTCCGGCTCCTGTTTTTATTCAGCCATGAGAGCCAATAAGACACTAATACTAATTTTCCTAATATCTGCCTTTTTATTCCCAGATAAACTTATAGCGCAATATACGGAACTACAAAATGAGCTTGAGCAGGAAGTGAATAATCAGAATTTTATTCGGGCTCATATTTTACTTGATTCTCTGACACTTACAGGATTACCTGCAGGCCTGCAGAACTATTATAATGGGGTGATTAATGACGGATTATACCGATTTCAGCAAGCAGCCTCAAATTTTGAAAAAGCAGTTGAAATAGAACCCGAAAATGTTATTTATCTCCGTAAACTTGGCGAGACTTATTCATCTTTAAATAATTACAGGTTAGCGATAAAAGCTTACAAACAACTCCTTAGTCTGGATCCGCTAAATATACCCGCAATGAATAAACTTGCAGGATTATTACTTACAGATGGTCAGCCAGAAAATGCAATTATTTATTATCATATTTTGCTGGAGAAAGATTCATTGAATTATTATTTTCATAAACAGATGGGGCTGGCATATTCTGCAATGCAGCAACAAGATTCTGCAATTCTGCATTTACAGTTTGCTGCAAATTTAAATCCTGCCGATGCTTCACTTAGTCTTGCCCTATCAAAACTGTATTATACGAAGCAGGATTATATAGCTGGAATTAGTGTGTTGGATAATAGTTTGTTGCATAATCCGGAAAAAATTTCATTACTAAAATTTCGCGGGTTATTAAATCTTCAGTTAAAGAGGGCTGACAGTGCAGTAGCTGACTTTTACAGCGTTTACAAACAACATGATACTTCTGCTTTTACATGCAAATATCTTGGAATAAGTTACTACTTCACCCAGGAATATGACAGTGCATCAAAATATCTCACTCTTGCAACAAACCTGGATTCCACTGATGTTGAAAACTGGTTTTATAATGGAATAGCGCTGAGCAGAGCATACTACAAAAAAGAAGGAACAATAATCCTGGAGAAAACCCTTGAAAAGCTAAAGCCGGATAAAAATACCCTGGCCGATATATATGCTGAACTGGCGGACAATTATTTTTACTTTGGCGATGCTGATAAAGCAGCAGAAATGAATCAAATTGCTCTAAATTACGCTCCAGGTAAGGCGATTCTCAATTATAAACTGGGTAATTACTATTACAACAAAAAAAACCTGAAGAAAGCATTAGACTTTTATGTTACCTATTTGAATAAAACGGGATATTCGCCGTCCGAGGCATTGAAAAAGGGAGAATTTAACGGATCGGCCAGTGATTTCGTGTACAAGAGAATACAAAAAATCCGGGAAGAACTTTTTTTTGAAGGCTCACTTACTGATAATGATTCCATCGCCAATTAATTCGCAGCATTTCTACAAACCTACAGGAGAATCGGGCATTTGATTCAATATAGTATCAGAATTTTTACAATCCTGGTTAATCCATTGTAAAGATTATGTGACTGGTTGATGTGATACTTCTAATTTTTGCTTATTTTGTGGTTTCAACGTAAAAAATAATGTCTGATCAACCATTAACCCTTCATATAATAGCACATACAGTGCCCTACCCTCCGGATTTTGGTGGTGCCATTGACGTATTCTATAAAATTAAAGCTTTTTATGAGGAAGGTGTCCGTATCAAACTGCATTGTTTCCTATACAACAGGCCACCGGCTAAAGAACTCGAAGAATTTTGTGAGGAGGTAAATTATTACGACCGGCATTCCGGTTTGCGCTGCTTTCTGAAAAAGACACCCTATATTGTTAAAACCAGAGAAAACATAACACTCCTGAATAATTTACAGAAAGACAATCATCCGGTTTTTTTCGACGGGCTTCATACCACGTCATTCCTTTCTCATCCCTCACTCAGAAACAGGTTAAAAATTGTAAGAACCCATAATATCGAACACGAGTATTATGGCTATCTCGCCGGAAGTACAAAAAATATTTTTAAAAGGTTTTATTATTACACAGAATCAATCAAGTTAAGAAAATACGAGCCTGTCCTGCGCAATGCCGCCTTAATTGCTGCTATTTCTTCCCCTGATGCCGGACACTTCATAAACATGGGTAATACAGTCCATGTTCCGGCCTTTCATAAATACAATCAGGTAAATTCAAAGAAAGGGACAGGTACTTATGCGCTTTATCATGCCGATCTTTCAACTGAAGAAAACATAGTTGCAGCAAAATTTCTGATAACAAATGTATTCAGTCAACTTACTTATCCATTTATTCTGGCAGGAAAAAATCCGGACAGCAGTCTCAAAAAACTGGTACAAACCAAATCAAATATTCAACTGGTTGAGAATCCTGATCAGAATAAAATCGAAGAACTTATTACTGATGCACAAATGATCATGCTGATCACTTTTCAGCCTACCGGTTTGAAGCTTAAACTGCTTACTTCCATTTATCTGGGCCGGCATATTATAGCCAACAATGAAATGGTTAACCAAACAGGAGCTGAGGAGTTATGCACTATATGCAACAGTGCACAAGAGATGCGGGAAGCAGTCTCGATGCATGCAAAGAAAGAATTTACCGAAGAGATGATAAATAACAGAAAAAACAGGCTCTCTTTATTGTATGACAACAGAGCACATATTCGCTTGCTGAAAAATACAATAAATACCCTGCAGAACTCATAAGAGAACACCTGCAACATTCATCTGTGATTTTCGTTTATTAGCGTAATACATTGCAGTAGTCCGCAATCATTGTGAATCAGTTTTATAATTAAAGATGTTGCTGCATCGTTAACACAACACTATGACAATCAGAAAATTATACACAAGGTTATCCTGGGCCGGTTTAACATTGGCCTTTATTATTTTAACAGGATTTACACAAAAAACCATAAGGATTAAGGATGGTTATAACATTGGCATACACATATCAGGACTGAAGGATACTACCATCTACCTGGCGATACATACCGGAGATAAAATATTTATGACGGATACTTCCCGTCTGGATGAAAATGGCCAGGGGCATTTTACAGGAGACTCGCTGCTTGCGGGTGGAATCTATATGATCATGCTTCCAGGTAATTCATATTTTGATATTCTGATAAGTGACTTACAGCATTTCACCCTGAGTACAGATACACACAATTATGCCGGGAACCTGCGGGTGAATGGCGCTGAAGAAACAGCACTCTATGCTGATTATCAGCAAATAATGTTGCATCACCAGGAAGAAGTAAAACATTTAAGAGAACGACTTTCATACAACAGGTTTCACCCTGATTCAGCCAAAATTATCAGTGAGCAGCTAAAAACAGTACGGCAGACTCAGGACAGGGAAGTACGTTCCCTTACTGATGAGCATGCAGGAACATTTTTTGCCCATGTGGTTCAATTATCATTTCCTACCAAAATACCGGATTTCAATATACCTGATAATATTCCCAACCGGGATTCTATCATCTGGATACGAAGCCTGATCTATAATCAAAATCACTACTTTGACCAGACTGATTTCGGAGATGCCCGTCTTATCCATGCTCCATTACTGGCAGATAAAATAAGTCATTATTTTCTTTCGGTTGTCAGTCAGCACCCTGATTCACTAATTAATAAAACTGATGACCTGATCAAGCGTTCTGCTGTCAATGACGAAATGTATCACTTCGTAGTAAGCTATCTGTTTAATTTTTTTCAAACTGCAACAGGAACAGGTTATGAGGAAGCATTTCTGCACCTGACCAGAAACTATTACCTTAATGGAAAGGCTCCCTGGGCAGATGCATCACTGCTTGCAGATTTAAGAAAACGTACAGAAAAAATTGACAGCACCCGGCCCGGACATCAGGCTCCAGACCTGAAATACATATCTGAAAAAGGAAAACAAATTGCATTATCCGACCTTAAAGGAGACAGGATCCTGGTCTATTTCTGGGATCCGGACTGTCACTTATGCAGACAAACAACACCGGTAATCAAAGAGTTATTTAAGAAATACAAAAAAGACGGATTTAATGTATATGCTGTATTTACAGGAACGGATAAGGTTTCATGGCTGGAATACCTGGAGAATGAAAAAACAGACTGGATCAATGTTTATGATCCGGAAAGCAAAATGACTTACAGGCGACTGTTTAATTTTTACAGAACACCTTCTATGATTCTGCTTGGGAATAACCGGATCATTATCGCGAAAGAGCTTAACAGCCAGGAATTAAAAAAAGAATTATCTGATCACTATGGCCGGTAACTATAAACCATGGAATTTGTAAAAGCAATTATTTCTCCTTATCTGCATCCGGAAATATACAAAAATTGTTTTTAAGGTATTTTGCAAGCGAATATACGGATGTAAATTGCTCAATATGGTTATCATGCCGGATCTCCCAGTCATATGATTTTTCATGCTGGTTAACCCTGATGACACCGTGCGCAAGCGCCTGATCTTCTGTGATGGTTAATCCCAGCCGGTGCAATGCTCTGGAAGTCCATAAATAGCCCTCCCCCTCTCCTGTTATCATAAACATAACCCCTTTTTGTCCGGTTACAACAAATGATCCTGAAACTGAATCGAAACGAAGCATTGAATTGTCAAAAAGCCTTTTTAGCTGATGATTCAGGATCAGGTCTTCAGGAGCTCCTTCCAGCAGTTCTCCCGGGAGTAACATCCAGATTTTATCGGCTTCAGAAGTTGCAATGTTCAGGTCATGCGTGGAAAATAAAATTGTTTTTCCCTGACCGGCGGCAAGTTTGTTCAATAAATGGATTATCTCATGCCGCCCCTGAAGATCAAGGAATGCAGTAGGCTCATCCAGAATAATGAGATCAGTATTTTGTGCCAGAGTCCGGGCGATCATCACCCGTTGCCGCTCGCCATCACTCAGTGAATCAATGTTTTTATTCTTCAACAAAGCAAGTCCCATCTGTTCAATGGCTTGTTCAACAATTTCTTTGTCCTCTTCAGTTAATCTCCCGATCCAATTGGTATAAGGAAACCTTCCCAGTGCCACAAGGTCGTATACACTCATATTCGGGACTACAATATTTTCAGTTGAGACAAAACCTACCAGTTTGGCAAATTCACGTCCGGAATAGCTGTGAATATCCCTGTTTTTTATCCGGACTGACCCTGCGATTGAAGATTGCAAACGGGCAATTGTTCTGAGGAGCGTACTCTTTCCTGTCCCGTTCTTGCCAATAAGTGCAATAAGCTCACTTTTTTCCGCTTTGACATTAAGCCCCTCACATAGAATTCCCGCTCCTCCGGAAGAATATCCAATCGAAAGATTCTGCAGATTTAATATAGATTTAGCTGCAACCTCCATTTTTTATCCTATGTTGCTGAATTTTCTGTTTTTCAATATAATCCAGATTACTACCGGAATACCCAGTAAAGCAGTTACCGAATTGATAGGGATAGTTGCATCATAACCGGGCAACTGGGATACAATATCACTGAAAATTAGGATTACACTGCCAAGCAGCATACAAGCCGGAATGAGTATTCTGTGATCGGCTGTCCTGAAAAATAACCGGGTAAGATGTGGAACTGCAATACCAATAAAACCGATTGGTCCGCAAAATGCAGTAATAGTCCCGGCAAGCAGACTGGTGCTTAAAAATATCAAAAACCGCGCAGTTTTAATATTGAGTCCCATACTAACTGCATAGTTTTCCCCCAGTAGCATGCCATTCAGTATTTTTGAAAGAAAAAAAGCAATAAGAAGACCCGCTAAGATACCGGGTATCAGCACCTGCATCTGTGAATAAGTAACATTACCCAGGCTTCCCATTGTCCAGATAATGAAAATTTTCAGCATTGCTTCATTACTGAAATACTGAAGTATACTAACAACGGCACTTGTAGCGCTGCCAAACATTATTCCCAGAATGAGAATGGTCATTATGTCTCTGATGCGGGCTGAGATAATTAAGATAAGCAACAGAATTAAACCTGAGCCAACCCAGGCTGCCCCGACTATTGTCCAGTTACTCAGGTAACCAAAAGTAAGGGATGTGCCAAATGCTGTAACACCCATAACCAGTATGGCAACTCCCAGACTGGCACCGGCACTGATACCCAATACAAAGGGGCCGGCCAGTGGATTCCTGAAAATTGTCTGCATTTGCAGTCCGCTAACCGACAGAGCAGTGCCTGCAAGTATTGCTGTGATGGCCCGTGGTAAACGAAAATCCAGCAGGATGGTTTTCCACTCGGGTCTGCTTGCCTGTCCTGAGAATAGAATATTGAATATTTCACGTGCAGGTATCGGAACGGAGCCAATTGCAAGATCAATAATAAAGGCTCCGGCCAACAAAATAATCAACAGAAAAAACAATGTGGTCTTCTGGCTATTCACCTGCATCATAGTTTTTTAAATTTTCCCTTTAAACCCGCAACTTAAGTTCCGGGGTTGTCTCAGAGAAAATTTCTATTTAGCCAGATTTCCGAGTTCATCCATTGTATCCACAAGTGAACTCAAATCATTTTGTATGGAATTATAATGCTGACGGTTGATCTTTGCATTGTCTTTTCCATCCGGATTATTTATCCTTTCAACCAGATCATTCCTGGTTTGAATTATTTTATGCATTACGACATTAATTTTTTCAGCTTCCACTTCAGGATGAAAATGTTTAAATGTCAGACATTCAGAGATTAACTCATATGTCAGGTTATTGATGCTTTTTTTTAGTTTCTTTTTACTGGCCATTTGGTATAGGATTTAATAATTAAGATACAAAGGTACACTTTTCCTGAGCTGATTAAATGGTATATTGCTTCTTATTTTTCATACCGCTTTAAATTTACAGCGTCCGGTTTTTAATTCAGTTTTTTATAAAAAAAGAGCTGGTGATCAGGCAACAGGTCAGGATGAAAAATTTTTATTAAATCACCCAGTATTATCTGCGGATTAATCACTCCTGATTCCCAGTAATCATTGCCTCCATACTCATTCAGCCTGGCATTATTATTATATACCAGTCTGTTTTGGTATGGTTTCAGATGATACAGCCTGTTATCCATGTCTACAATTTCCTTCAGCGAATCTGCAGAACCGGTATTAATCCAGATATCCGCCTGAAGACCTTTATTAAATACCGCTTCCAGATTGAGGGGAAAACTTTCCCTTGAGTTGTTTTCTTTCCAGGGAAAACGGCCTCCCGCATCATAAATAAAATTGGCCATAAAAGACTCACCCCCGGGAATGTACCAACTGTCTTTCCATGGTAACCCGGTGAGGATTACTGGTTTTTCCCGGACCGATTTTGTCAGTGCTTTCAGATTATTATAGAGTTCAGCAATACTGTCAAAATAATGAGCAGCAAATGCTTCTTTCCTGTAAAAAGCACCCACAAACTTAATCCATTCTGCTTTCCCGAGAGGAGTGTTTTCAAGATATTCGGCATTGTATACCACTTTTACGCCACTGTTTTCCAGCTTATGGACAGAAGAGACATGTTGACCGCTAACCCCGTAAGTCATCAGTAAATCCGGTTCAATTCCAATTATTTCTTCATAATTCAGACCCTGATCGTATCCCACATCGTGAATTTTTCCGGCTTTCAGCAATTTTCTTACCCTGCTGTTACTAACCAGCCGGGATCCCGGATATTCCTTTAATCGTAGCCGTTTCGCCCAGTAAATCAACCATGGCAATATATGTGGTTGACATGCAAATAATTTTTTTAACCGGTGTACGGATGATCTGTATACCACTGAATCCATCCGGAACTTTCGCTCCTTCTGGAACCAACAGGTACTGATACACAACATTTTCGGCTCCCTGCCATGGATTGCGAACACTTAGTAAGGTAGAATTTCCAGCTTTTTGAATAGTAAACCCCCTGGCATACTCCACGGGCAATTCCTCTAAAACCTGTTTACTGTCCGGGCTCTTCTGATGATGTTCCTTACGTATACAACCACTGATTATGAAAATAATACATATAATAAACCAGACTGAAAACCTCATTTCATTCGTATAGTTTTAAAATATTCTCCGTCTCTGCTTTTTATTTGCTGATTAAAAAACATACCGGTAACAGGTTTATTATTCATTGAATAATCAATACCTCCCCAATTGTGTTTAACCATCCTGAATTCATCAATTTCTGCATGACGTATTACAATATAACGATGTATCTCGTCATTTCCTTCCGTATAAATTTCATGAGAAATACCCTCCGGATAGATACTTTTCAAGTTCCTCAGATATTTATCAATCTCTGAGTTATCCATCGATTTTAAATCCTTAAGTGGAGACTTTTTTACTGATTGCCGCGGATCAGCAGGAATATTTGCGTTTGACCTGGCCTGTTCCTTTGCAAGCATTTCCTTTATTTCTTTAATTCTGGCCAGTTTTTGTTTTGGGTAAGCCTCGGATGGTATAATAGAAAGAGCCTCTTCATAGGATGTTTCAGCATTGGCATAATCCGCATTATCAAATTGTTTATCAGCCCTGGAAACTGCTTTCTGGTACTCCTGTTCCTTTTGCGCAGCGGCGGCATCGGCTTGCTGACGGGCTGCCAGCAACTGATCGATCCTGGTGATCTGTGCAGCCGGATAACTTTCTGCGGGCTTCAACGTTTGTGCCTGCTGGTAGGCCGTTTTGGAACCGGTATATTCTTCCAGTTTAAACAGGTTATCGCCCGTTGAAACTGCTTTCTGGTACTCCTGTTCCTTTTGGGCCGCGGCGGCATCGGCCTGCTGACGGGCTGCCAGCAACTGGTCAATCCTGGTGATCTGTGCAGCCGGATAACTTTCTGCGGGCTTCAACGTTTGTGCCTGCTGGTAGGCCGTTTTGGAAGCAGCATATTCTTCCATTTTAAACAGGTTGTCGCCTGTTGAAACTGCCTTCTGGTACTCCTGCTCTTTTTGCGCAGCGGCGGCATCGGCCTGCTGACGGGATGCCAGCAACTGGTCAATCCTGGTGATCTGTGCAGCCGGATAACTTTCTGCGGGCTTCAACGTTTGTGCCTGCTGGTAGGCCGTTTTGGAAGCAGCATATTCTTCCAGTTTAAACAGGTTATCGCCCGTTGAAACTGCCTTCTGGTACTCCTGCTCTTTTTGCGCAGCGGCAGCATCGGCCTGCTGACGGGCTGCCAGCAACTGGTCAATCCTGGTGATCTGTGCAGCCGGATAACTTTCTGCGGGCTTCAACGTTTGTGCCTGCTGGTAGGCCGTTTTGGAAGCAGCATATTCTTCCAGTTTAAACAGGTTATCGCCAGTTGAAACTGCTTTCTGGTACTCCTGCTCTTTTTGCGCAGCGGCGGCATCGGCCTGCTGACGGGCTGCCAGCAACTGATCGATCCTGGTGATCTGTGCAGCCGGATAACTTTCTGTTGGCTTCAGCGATTTTGCCTGCTGGTAGGCCGTTTTGGAAGCAGCATATTCTTCCAGTTTAAACAGGTTGTCGCCCGTTGAAACAGCCTGATTATATTCTTTTTCGAGGGCAAGCTGATCTTCTTTCAGCTTTTCAATTTGTTTCTCAATTTTTGAAATCCTGCTTTGAACATACGGATCACCGGGTTTTAAGAGAAGAGCCTGCTCAAAATATGGCTTAGCCTCCTGGTACTTGTCTTCTCCCAGCAAAGCATCTCCCTGTTCAACTTTCTGGTTAAAATCAGCTTTCCTTTTTTCTTCGGCTACCTGTGCTGCTTTATCCTGTTGCGTTTGTCTGATTTTTTGTATGGCTGTCAACTGATCCTGTGGATATTTTTCTTCAGATTTTACAGTTAATGCCTGCTGATATTTTTCATCAGCAACATCGTAATTTTTATCAGCAAAAGCCTTGTCTCCCTGCTGAATTAGTTCGTTATACTGAGTATCCGTTTCCTTCGTTTCTGCCAGTTCTTCATTATATTTTCTGAGTAATTCATTTGCTTCATTTAATTTTGCGGAAGCAAATGAATCCCCGGCCTTTACTGACAGGGCGGTTTTAAATGCATTGACAGCTCCGGTATAGTCTTTTGCAGTCAAAGCAGTTTCACCCTGCTTAAGCGCTTGCTGATATTGTTCTTCAAGTTGTTGTTTTTGTATCTGATTTTGTGCTTTTTCCTGCAGCATCTGATCAATTTTCTTTATTTGCTGCACAGGATATGGCTCATTACTTTTTATGACAAGTGCTTTCTTGTAGGCATCTGCAGCTTCTGTCAGATTACCTTTTAAAAATTGCTCATCAGCCTGTTTGACAGCCTGTTCATACAATTTTCGGGAGGCCTCCTGTTCCGCAAGAAGCTTTTCGGCTTTTTCAATTTGCTTGCGGGCATATCTGTCATCCGGAAAAAGATCCAAAGCCTGAAGATAATTATCTTTTGCCTGTGTGTAATTCTCCTTTTCCATAAATTTATCTGCCGCCCCGATCAACTGGTTATACTGATCATTTTCACAGTTGGCATTTTGTTCCATTAATTGATCAAAACGAGGTGCGACTTTTTTACTGTAATCCGGATCGGGTTCGAATGTCTTCTTCTTTTCGTTAAAATATATTTTGGCAACAGGTTGTTCCAGTACAGACATATCCAGACCTTTGCAAGGTTTAAAAAGACTCATGGCAAACTCTGCAACCCATTTACCTGAAGTCCCTTCAGGTAAAGCTGTATTGAATTCAATCTTTTTACTTACAAGACCCTCTTTTGAGGCACTTACAATATAAATTTTATTGAAATCCAGTTTAAAGCTAAATGTACCCGATGGCCCTGTAACTAAACGGTCCACCTGCTTGCCATTTTCCGTTAAATTTAATGAAACACCAGCAAGTGGCTGAAAATCCTGATCAACCATACCGCGGATTTCCACATAGTTATTTTGATCTTCCTGTGCAAATGAAATTAACATTCCACCTTCTGTCAGGATAATGAAAGCAACAATTAAGAATTTAAACAAAGTTCCTGGAACTCTGAAAAATCTGTTCGGGAAAAATAACATAAGCAAAATAATTATTCAATTTTCAATAATTTCTGTTGAAAAACCACATTATCCGAAACAATCAACAGAAAATAGATACCAGGTGCCAATGATCCAACCTCAAAAGTAACCGATGATAAATGATCCGGAATGAGTTTTTGTTTCATCAGGGTACCGGAAGATGAAAGAATATTCAGGTAGGCGGGTTTGGTTAATGAAGATGCAAATTTAATATTTAGCTGATCTTTAAAAGGGTTCGGATAACAAATTATATCAGGTTTATTCTGTATTACCGGTTCAGATACGGCTGATTTCAAAGAGCCGCAAACGACGGGTTTAATGGCTAGCGATGTGGCATAAGTATTTGTGTACATCGGGAACCAGGTACTGCCTGACTGAAAATAAGCTGTATTCAGGTTAATATTGGTATAGGCCATTGTATGTAAAACGGCAAAGGTATCCTGCGGATGATTATAATATAAACGATACGCAATAAAGAAAGTATCAGATACAGAAATTGCTGAATCAAACAATACAAAATTTTTGCTGTAATTTTCCAAAAAGTCGATAACAGGAACATATCTGACAGCAAGTCTTTCAGCCGGTAATCCATCTTTTCCGGCCGACCAGGCCTCAATACCTACAAGGGAGTTTTTATCAGCGTAGGAAACAGCTCCGGGGTTCAAATAGGCCCCGACAAGTCTGGATGTATCAGAACTAAGGATAAATCTTTCGGCAAATCTGTTTACCGAATCTGAATTCTGTCCCGTTATGTACCCACTTCTATTAGCCAGTGTATCCAGAATCAGTTGCTTACCCGTAATGTTAGAAACGGTATCACAAGTTTCCAGGGCAACAGCATAAGGTTCGAATCCATTATTAGAATTATTATTGGCATCCATAGGATCAAGCCAGTATTTAAGCTGGAGGTTTGAGTCGGCGTAATAATCCCAGGCACGGGAAATTTTGGAAAAATAATCATTTACAGAGTTGGCACAATCTGCATCGCCTCCGGTAAGGTCGCCGATCACACGTTGATTCTGATCAAAGAGCGGAGCTCCTGATGAACCGGGCTCGGTAGTTCCTTCATCCCATCTTAATACTTTCCAGTGGCTTTGAGGATCGTATCCGTTGCCAAAATTACCACTGACCGGTGCATCAAAATCCAGTGCTATTTTTTTTACATCTCCCTGTGGATGATGTATGGAGACTGTTCGCAAAACATTTGTTGTATCCAGGTTCCACCCCGCGTAATAGGGTGCAAACATGAAGGGGGGTTTTCTACTGAGTTCAACCAGTGAAAAATCGAGTTTTGAAGTTGTAGCCCGCAAGGCAGAGGAGGAAATACTTTGTGCAACTGATCCATCGGGTCCGTTACAATACGGACTCTCATAATTAAAATAAAAGATGGAATTTTTAGCTTCGTAGGAGTTCGCAATGCAATGGTTTGCAGTCAGCAGGTATGGCCTTGCATCGTAGGATGTATTATTTATCAAAGTGCCTGTACATAATTCCGTTCCATTAATAATGATGCGGCAAACAGCATGTTTCTGAAGCTGCCAGTCCTTGCCCTGAGAGCAATTTATATCAATATTACAATCCTGTGAAGCTCCATAGCTACCATCTTTCAATACATGTATAATTCCTCTGAAATCATGTGCTACCCGAGAAATTCTGATTTTTCCGGGTGTGTAACTTCCCGTGGGAACCTGGTATTCAACAATAATTCGGTCACCGGGAACCGGAGAAACCGGAAAAGAAGTTGCATCATTGCCATTAGCAGAAGTGAAGGCACCCAGCACGTATGTCCCTTCTTCATTATACACAAACAATTTTGCTCCGGGAGGAGGATCGAACCGGTCAAAAATCAAATTAAGTGAGTAGGCTCCTGATGAATAGATGCCAAGCAGCCACACTGAATTGCCGCGGTTATCCTTTACCCATTTGCCACTGTTTTCAGGAGTTAGATCAGTAGTAAATGATTTGGCAAAAGTAAGCGACTTATATCTCAGAGATGCTGAATCAGCTTTCCTGAGTGTTTCAGCTTTGTTAAAGGCCGGCATCTTTACCCAGTTAATCATTTTTAGCTCCCCGCTATGCATAAATTCAGGCTTGGCCGGTTTATTCAGCTGCGCTTTTACGCCTTGCGAAAACATCAGAAATGTATAGCACAATATCAGGAGGGTCAGTCGTCTCAATCTTTCAGGTTTAATGAATTGTCAAGAAGTTTTATAAACATTCCAAATTTACAGAATTAATTTCTTTTGTTTATAAAATTTTGCATCAGATTCGTGTAAAGTCAGGTTTATTTCCTATTTACCGGCCCACTTTTATTTTTGTATTTAATGTTTGAAATACTGAAGATATGAAAAACCGAATGTAATTCATTTCATTTCCCGGTAAAAACACAAAAATCTGGCATGGATTTCAGTAAGCATTCTAATAAAACACAGCACCATTGGGAGCAATACCGGCAGTTACATCATTGAGAAGGATTCCGTCCGAACTGTATATCTGTACACTCCCTGAAGATGTATACCCGTTGGATTTGAGACAATAAATATTGCCGTCAGACGGACTTACTTCAAGGCCGTAAAAACTGCCTGATATAAGTGGATCTGAAGGGAGTTTATTATCGTTAATATCCATCACATATACACCTTCCGACTCAAGAACATACAACTTTGTACCAGTACGATCTGCTGAAAAATGAACAGGATTAAAACCATCTCCTGTTTTTCCGGTAATTATAGATGTTTTAACCTTAAAATCCTTACCTCCTATCTGAACGATGCGTGAATCAGTCTCTGAGAGTATAGAAGTAAAATCATCATTATAGACCACTTTCCCCTGGCATAACACCCATACATCACCGTTTGCATCTGTTGTCAGATCAACAGGCCCGTCACCGACAACAAGTGTTTTTAAAACTTCATAAGTTTTTGTACTGATAATGCTCACTGTACTGTCATATCCGTAATTTCCGTTTGTTACCCAGACATCTCCGCCTGCCTTCGTCAAATTTTCAGGCCAGGCGCCAACCTGCACTGTATCTCTGATATCCAAACTGTTCAGGTCTACCACCAAAACCTCCCCGGGTACGGTTCCGTTCGTGAGAAATCCGGTACTGTCATTAACTACGGTAAAGTGCCTTGGAAATCCGGCCTGAATGGTACCTTTTGATTGGAATGTTTCAAGATCAACCACTTCTACCTTGGCTGAGTTATTAACAACAATATATCCTGATCCGTTGCCGGTTGCCATAGACTGAACAACATCGCCAGGTTCACGTCCGTTTGCTTTTTCAAAAATATCATTATAAATTTTACCCTCCACAGGATTATAAAAGCTTATGCTTCCGTTGTTTCCGTTAAAGCTGCCTTCATTAGTAATAAAAACGCCATTGGTGTAGCGGGGCAACCCGTTATCTTCATTTTTATTACAGGATGATACGAGTAGAACTGCAGTGATGACTACTGCACTAATTGAAATCAGTTTCATAAATATAATTTTAAGGTTAATGATTCAAACTAAAGAGATTTATCCAGCCCCAGCGAGAGTGAAATTAATATAGCTCGGCCAGGAATGGGATAGGCTTTAATAATTTGATAATCAGAGTCGAAAACATTCTGAATATGAACAGATGTAACCGCATCAACTTTCAGTAATTTCATTTTGTAAGATGAAAAAATATCGATATGAGCAAATGCGGGAAGCGAAGATCCGGAATGGTCTGCGGTTGTATAGCGTGTGCCTGAAAAAGAAGAAACAAGGCCTGCAGAAAAGTTCTTAAAATCAGTAATCAGTTGCAGGCAAGCTGTATGCTCGGGAATATAAATAAGTTGTCTGCCTGATTGCTCACTATCCGGCCCATATACTTCCCGGTTGGTAATGCGGGTATATTCGTATTCCAAATGCATTTTAATCCAC
Organism: uncultured Bacteroidales bacterium; assembly: GCA_963783315.1. Taxonomy (GTDB): domain Bacteria; phylum Bacteroidota; class Bacteroidia; order Bacteroidales; family DASQZP01; genus DASQZP01. The sequence goes on along the minus strand of CAWAMZ010000026.1, from coordinate 77,455 downwards.
CAGTAGGGTGTTATTTTGTGAAAAGCAGTCAGTGCACTTTCTGCGCCTCTGGACCACACTTCTTTAAAATTGCGTGCTTCCACGTAAGAGGCAACCGGCACCCATTGTATCCAGTTATTCACAATATATGAATAGCCGGTGAGCTCGCCTTTCAGGTAAAAATTCCCGGTCTTATTTCCTGCCAGGTATCCTTCAACGCCCAGGTCAATCCCATTTCCCCGCTCCGGCAGCAGATTTATGTTTCCACCCGGCTGCCAGTACTTTTCATTAAAGGTTGGTAACCGGAAACGGTTCGACATATTGAATCTGAATAAAACGCGGTTGTCGAAAGGCTCATAACACACTCCTGCCGAATAAAGTGTAACATTCTTATGTTGTGAATTCACTTCTTCCCTTAAACTAAAGATACCTGTCCATTTTCCTCTTTTATACTTTGCTCCGCCTAACAAAGCCACTCTCTTTTCAACAGGTTCCTTTCCATATGCAGCAACTTTTGCTGAAAGTTTAGTGAACTGAATGCCTCCGTCAAAAATCAGGGATTGGGAAATATAATATCGATATACAGCATCTGCATAAAAACTCCGGGATTTTATCCGGGAATTAACATAATACTGAATATCAGCAGGGTTCAATTTATCAGTATACCTTAGGTAATTGAAAAAATATCCGGCTTTTGCCGTGAAACTGGAATTTGGAAAAAGTTTACGAAACCGTAAATAAAACCGCAAAGAACTGTCGCGTTGCAGGGCATTGCTTTGCTTGAAAGATCCCATCAGTGCCGGAATCTCCTTTTCCCTGCCCTGCAACCAAAGCCCTGCATCCACTCTTATTTTATGCGGCAATCTGAAATATAAATTCTGCATGAATCCCTTCTCATCCACCGCTCCGTGTTGCAGCTGCACTTCAGGACTTCCGGCCTTGTAGATATCAGTGTAAGAAAAGTCATTTTGGGCTTTCAGCAGGAAAAATGATGCACTGTACCGGAATCTTTCGTTCCCGGCTGCTGCGTCGGCCGCAAGCCGCTGGTTCCCAAAACTACCCTGTGAAAAAGTTATACGTCCAGCATACTTTTCCTCCCAGTCGGGTTCATTATTCAGGTTAACCGATCCGCCAAAAGAACCACTTCCATACAGAGAACCTGATGCCCCATGGGTTACCGAAACATTATCCATAAAACCGGCCGGGATAAGAGACAGATCAATATCTCCGGAAGTAAGCGAATTAAGCGGAAAACCATTCCACTGTATCTGTGTTTGTGCCGAACTGCTTCCTCTGAATGAAACGGTTGCAAGCGAACCGGCCCCGCCGTATTGTTTCACAAATACAGGTGAAGCAGCCTGCAACAATTGTCCCAGGTCACCATTGCGGTACTGTTTGGTCAATACAGTATCAAAATGTGTAATCTTTACATCTTCATTGAAGAATGCATGCCGATCGCGGTTAATGGTTACTTCGCCAAGCGAAAAATTAAGCAATGAGTCTGGCCTGACGGTTGTTCCATATACAGGAAAAACAGTTAACAGACTGGTGATCAGAAAAAAAGATTTTGAAATCAAGAGCGTATAGTTTTAAAATGTTTTACCCGAACATTTAATTCAACATACGCCCTGGCAGGTCTTCTGACTTATCCCGTTACAGACACCTTCCCATTCCATTAATGAACAGTGGTATGAAGTTTCTGTAACACTGACTGGCAATTCAGCCGGGATTTACAGCAGCGGGTACTGTTCAGGATTTTCACCTGATTCCCTTTTCACCTGATGAAATTAATTACTCCATCAGAAACCAAAGCAGTACAAAAGTAGCTATTTTTTGAAGTACAGAACCCTGCTTTACCGAAAAACAATAAGCTTTTTTTCAACAATTGTTGAAAACTCTGTTTTAAAACCGAATGATTAATTGCTCTTAACTAACTTATATATAGTTTTTTACATATGTAATCAACGATATTTATACTAAAAGACCTGTGTGGACAAAAATTTATTTTCAGACGAACTTTGTATCTTTAACGAAAAAATACGGAGGGTACCAGGCAGGATTACCAGTAAAAAAACAGCATGGCTCAGTCAATTTTAAAAACTAAAGTTTAATAATCATTTTCCGGATATGACAAAAGAAGAAGCGAAACAGAAGATTGAAGAGTTAAGTCAGCAGATAAATGAACACAACTACCGTTATTATGTACTCTCACAACCTGTGGTCAGCGATTATGACTACGACATGATGATGAAAGAGCTGGAAAGCCTTGAAGAAAAATACCCGGAATTTGTTGATCCCTATTCCCCTACACAACGCGTTGGCAGTGATATTACAAAGGAATTCAAACAGGTTCGCCACAACACCCCGATGCTTTCTCTTGGAAACACTTATTCAGAAGAAGAATTAAAGGAATTCGACACCCGGGTGCGCAAGAATCTTGAAGGAGACTTTGAATATGTATGTGAACTTAAATATGACGGTGTGTCTATCAGTCTCACCTACCAGTCGGGGCGTCTGTTAAGCGCTGTTACCAGAGGAGACGGAACGATGGGTGATGATGTTACGGCGAACGTCAAAACAATAAGGAGCATTCCGCTTACTCTTCAGGGCGATGATTATCCGGATAATTTTATTATCAGGGGCGAAATTTTCCTGCCACACAAATCATTTGAAAGAATCAATAATGAAAAAGCGGAAAGAGGGGAAACTCCTTTTGCCAATCCAAGAAATGCCGCAGCCGGCACTTTAAAGCTCCAGAATGCTGCCTTGGTGGCACAACGACCGCTAGACTGCTTTCTTTATTATGTCATCGGAGATAACCTGCCCTATTCTTCTCATTACGAAAATCTGGTAAAAGCGCGTGACTGGGGTTTCAAGGTACCCGACTATATTCGAAAATGCAAGACTATAGATGATGTTTTCGACTTTATAAATGAATACAATACACGCAGAAATGAGTTGCCACTGGATATTGACGGGGTTGTTGTAAAAGTAAATAATTACCGGCAGCAGGAAAAACTTGGCTTTACTGCAAAATCACCCCGTTGGGCCATTGCCTACAAATTTAAAGCCGAGCAGGCAGGTACCAGGTTATTATCCATCGATTACCAGGTAGGAAGAACGGGAGCCATAACTCCTGTAGCCAATCTGGAACCGGTTCAGTTGGCCGGTACTACCGTTAAAAGGGCATCTTTGCATAATGCTGATCAGATTGCCCTGCTGGATGTGAGAGTTGGGGATAAGGTGTTTGTTGAAAAAGGGGGTGACATTATTCCTAAAATTGTGGGTATCGATAAGTCAGCACGGCCCAAAGACAGCCATCCTGTTGACTACATAAAAAATTGCCCCGTTTGTGGCACAAGCCTTATCCAGGAAGAAGGTGAAGCCAAACATTATTGTCCGAATGAAACAGGTTGCCCGCCGCAGATTAAAGGTAAGCTCGAACATTTTGTGAGCCGAAGAGCCATGAACATAGGAATGGCCGAAGCAACAGCAAGAGCCTTGTTTGAGAAGGGGCTGGTGCACGATGTCGGAGACTTCTATTCGCTGACGAAAGAAGAGCTGCTGAGCCTGGAACGATTCGCTGAGAAATCGGCTGAGAATTTGATTAGCAGCCTGGAAAAATCTAAATCAGTCCCTTTTCCCCGCGTTTTGTATGCTCTGGGGATCAGATTCGTGGGAGAAACGGTAGCCAAGACCCTGGCAGGCCATTTTAAATCACTTGAAAATCTTGCCGGAGCCAATTACGAAAAACTGATTGAAGTGGATGAGGTTGGAGAAAGGATTGCCCGCAGTATTCTTGATTTTTTTGACAATGAACGAAACCAGGAGATCGTCAGGAAGCTAAAAGACGCAGGGGTTCAATTATCTCTTTCTGAAGAAGAAAAAAAAGATGAAACTGCCGATAAAAAGCTTGATGGTAAAAAGCTGGTGATTTCAGGTACATTTGAAAGCTTTTCACGTGACGAACTAAAAGACCTTATTGAACACCATGGAGGAAAAAATGTGTCTTCCGTCTCTTCGAACACCGATTACCTGGTGGCTGGTGAAAATGCCGGACCATCAAAACTTGAAAAAGCCACTAAAGCAGGCATCCGGGTGATTGATGAAGCAGCATTCAAAAAATTAGTGGGGATGGTATGATGACTTTCAAAATCCAAAATTATACTGTACCTTGCACTGGTTATGCTTGTGTGCATTAAAAATTCATGATTAAACAACTCATTATACAGTGAATATTATCAAAAAAATAGGACTTAAGGCAGGCCGTTATCAACTTTCCCGACGAATAAAAAAACTCAGAAGGAATCAGCGTATGCATAATTTTGATTCTGCCAGAACGATCGGGATTATTTTTGATGCAACGCAGCTACAAAATTTCACACATGTCAAAGAATTTCTAAATGCCCTGCATGACAAAAACCTGGAAATATACGCCATGGGTTTTGTAGATAAAAAAGAAATTGATGACCTGTTGGTAATCCGTAAAAATTTTAATTTTTTCTCACTGAACGATCTGTCCTGGAATTATTTACCAACAGCTCCATTTGTCAATGAATTTATTGATAAAAAGCTGGATATACTCATTGATCTGAGTACTACCAGCCATTTTGCTTTACATTATGTTGCAGCCCTCTCGAAGGCTTCATTCAAAATTGGCATGTATGTGTCAGATAAAGAAAAACAGCGCATATATGATCTGATGCTTGACATCAGTAAACAACCTGACGTTAGTTATTTCATTGAGCAGGTGCAATACTACCTGAATATGATCCATGTGGATTCCGGTAAAGAATTCATAACTTTGAACACAAATAAACCCTAAATTTATATGGCTTTTATGACTAGTAAGATGTTTACAGGTACCGGAGTAGCCATCGTTACACCCTTCAGAGATGATGGAACTATTGATTTTAAATCTTATGCAAATCTGATCAAATATCTGATTGCCAATAACGTGGATTACCTGGTTGTGTTGGGAACCACCGGAGAATCAGCCACACTTACCAAGGATGAAAAAAATGCCATTATCGATTTCACCGTTGAAAGTGTTAATGGTGAAGTACCTGTTATAGTTGGCATGGGTGGCAACAGCACACACAGCGTGGTAAGTGACATAAAAAACCATCATTTTGACGGGATAAGCGCTATACTGAGTGTCGCTCCTTATTATAACAAACCTTCCCAGGAGGGTTTATACATTCATTATAAAGATATTGCTACGGCAAGCCCGGTACCGGTTATTTTGTACAATGTTCCGGGTCGCACAGGCGTTAATATTCAGGCAGAAACAACCCTCAGACTGGCACATGATTTTGAAAATATTGTGGCCGTAAAAGAAGCATCCGGTAATTTCGCCCAGGTAATGAAGATAATCAGAGACAAACCACAGAATTTCAGTGTTATATCAGGTGATGATTTGTTAACCCTCCCCTTACTTTCTATCGGTGCTTCAGGAGTAATTTCCGTAATAGCCAATGTGTTTCCTGCTGAATTTTCAGGTATGGTGGCTGCAGCTCTTGATAATAATTTGCAAAAGGCAAGGAATTATCATTACCTGCTTTCTGAAATGATGGGACTCCTCTTTGAAGAAGGAAGTCCGGCAGGAGTTAAAGCTGCACTCAAAGTAAAAAGCATTTGTGAGCAACATCTTCGTTCTCCTTTGCTGCCTGTAAGTGAAAAACTATATCAGAAAATTAAAACAGAAACTGCCAACATCGATAATTCAAATCCTAAATAACTGGCTTACTGAAATAATTGTAAATCCGCCGGCCATTTGCCGGTGGATTTTTTTTTACAAAATTTATTCAGCCTATGTTTATTTTCTTAAGGTTTTGTTACTCAGTTCTTCATAATATTTCCTTTTTTAACACCCGTCTATAACTTTAAATAGTGAATTATGCATGATCTGTTTTATGGATAACAGTTTTTTTCGTACATTAGAAAAGATGTTCTCTGGTACAACATGCTACCATTGCGAATTGATGAGAACAGATATTAAGGAAAAACCTGTTCCGGTAAACAACGCCGTGATTTCTTTTTGTGAAACAACAGGAACAAAAATGAAATGTATTTATAGTTTTAACTCATTGATATAAAAGTACTAACAACATTATGTTATGACTACACTGATTTTGATTTTCGGCATTTTATTCGGTGCAACACTGATTAGTGCCAGGTTGAATAAGTACAATGTAATAAGCGGACAGGCGATACTGCAAAATTTTACTGTACTTAAGGCCTTACTCACAGCAATTGGTATTGGTGCTGTACTGATATACATTGAAGTTTGGGCAGGCGTTGCGGGATTTCACATAAAACCTTTCGTTGCCGGCGGTATCATTCTGGGTGGATTACTATTCGGTGCGGGTATGGCTGTTTTGGGTTATTGTCCCGGAACAATGGCTGTATCACTTGGCGAAGGATCATTGGATGCCCTCACCGGGATTATCGGAGGACTGGCCGGGGGTATTTTTTATACGGTGATTGAACCGGCTGTTAGCAAAATCTACGGGCCTGATCTGGGAAACTTATCACTTTACTCCTTTACAGGCAATTTAAGTCCGGTACTATTACTGTTTTTTGTATTGATATTTGGTTTTATTTGTGTGTATATTGCTTTTCTGATCAATAAAAGAGAAAAAGACCACAAGAGATCCTGGTTATTTGCCGGAATAGCACTGGCCTTACTGAACAGTCTCGTTTTTCTCAAAAGTACTTCAAACCGACCAATTGGTGCATCCACCAGCTATCCTTATGTTGGAGACTGGTTAACCGGTTTAACCGGAAATTCCTATTTCATGAAAATTGAAACACCAGGCAGATGGGAACTCATTTTCCTGACTGGTGCTTTTCTCGCAGGTCTTGTGCTGGCGCTTGTAAGAAGAGAATTCCGTTTCACGCTTATCCATTCAAACTGGGAAAAATATAAAGGAACCTCAAAAATAAAAAGAATTATCTGGGCATTTGCAGGCGGTTTTATTCTGATATTAGGAGCCCGGCTTGCAGGTGGATGCACCAGCGGACATATATTATCAGGTGGTATGCAACTGGCCCTGAGCAGTCTTACTTTTGGACTGGTTACCTTTTTGAGTCTCATTATTACCGGGGCGGCATTCTACCGGCCCTTAAAAACTCCAAAAGCATAGCAAAATAATGATACAGGATTGGCTGAATGACTATAACCCCGTATTAATGGCCTTGTTTGCTACTCTTTTCACCTGGCTGGTAACAGCCCTGGGAGCAGCCATGGTATTTTTCTTTAAGACCATTAACAAGAGAATATTAAATGCGATGCTTGGTTTTGCCGCGGGCGTAATGATCGCTGCCAGTTTCTGGTCACTTCTTAAACCTGCCATTGAAATGGCTGAAGCGAGTGGTGGAATATCATGGATTCCGGCTGTGGTTGGCTTCTTGTCCGGCGGAGCTTTCCTGTTGCTTATTGATAAAATACTGCCGCACCTGCATTTGGGGATGCCGGTTGAAAAGGCTGAAGGAATTAAGACATCCTGGGAACGCAGTGTATTGCTCATTCTGGCGATTACCCTGCATAATATTCCAGAAGGACTGGCTGTAGGTGTTGCTTTTGGAGCACTGGCCGAAGGTATTCCCTCCGCCTCAATGGGCGGCGCCATTGCCCTGGCTATTGGTATTGGCCTTCAGAATTTTCCTGAAGGAGCTTCTGTATCAATTCCGCTGCGAAGAGAAGGATTTTCCCGGTTGAAAAGTTTTTGGTACGGACAGCTGTCCGGGTTTGTTGAACCAATTGCCGGAGTTGCAGGTGCAGCACTTGTTCTGTTAATTCGCCCCATTCTGCCTTATGCCCTTTCATTTGCAGCCGGCGCCATGATTTTTGTAGTAATCGAAGAATTAATCCCTGAATCCCAGTCTGATAAAGAAACTGATCTTTCCACCATTGGTGCCATGACCGGATTTGCCATAATGATGCTGCTGGATGTTGCACTGGGCTAACGTATACACATTTCATTTTTCAGGTAATATTTACCGTTTAGTTTCCTGTTAGCTAAGCAAAAAATACCAACTGAAATTCACAATCATTCTTCACTTTTAAAAAAACTGTTCAGATAAATCACTCTGTCGGAACATTTCTTACTCTTTTATTTACACCTATTTACAGTTTTAAAAATAACCGAATATATGGCAGATCAATATCTGTAAGCCTTTCGGCATAAACCCAAAAAACAGTATCCAAACAACATAACCTGCTGTATATCAATACATAATTATGATACCTTAGTATAACATAAATCAAAAACCTAAAGATTATGAGAAAAAATGTATGTATGCTTATCGTGTTATTAGCCATTGCAAGTGCTACTTCAGGTACGCTAAAAGCACAAACAAAACCCGGAACCGAAAACGATGCAATTCTTAAAGTAGTAAAAACAGAAGCTTCGTCCTATGCCGACAAGAACTTTGAAACCTGGAAAAATCAATGGTATCATTCAGACTATACGAACTGGGCCTTTGCTTCAAGTTTTGGATTCCGTGAAGTTACCGGGTGGGACAGTATTGAAAAATTACAAAGCAGGCATTTTACCAGCAATGAACCATCAAACAAAACTGTGATTCAAAAAAATAATGTCCTGGTTGACGGCAACACAGCTCTGGTTGAACAGGATGTTATTGTAAATGCTGATGGAGCCAGTATGCCCTACGCACCCATGAAAGGAAAATCGAGTATTTACCTGAAAAAAATTGAGGGATCATGGAAGATAACCGGCATGTATCTCTACAATATTTCCGGATATGAAGCATCTGATTTAGCTACTGAGTCCGCCATAAATATGGCAGGATACAAGCTTCTGCAGTCAGGTAAAACAGATGATGCCATCAAACTTTTTACCCTGAATACTGAGATTTACCCTGACTCATTTAATGTATGGGATAGCCTGGCTGAGGCATATATGGAAAAAGGAGAGAAAGCAAAAGCAACAGAATACTATAAAAAGTCACTGAAATTGAATTCAAAGAACACAAATGCAACCAAGATGCTGGAAAAACTGCAAACAATGAAATAATTTTTCGTACTGCAACATATTGGTAAAATGCCGGCGGGACTGAAAAAATAAATTTCAGTCCCGCCTGACATTTAAAATATAATATTTCCCAATTTACTGCTTAGATCACAGATAAATAAGAATTGACGTATAAGCAAATATGTTCATTCAGAAGCTGATTATTACCTTCCGGAAGAAGGCTTTATCAAAATTTTATTTATTCGCTTCAAGGCTTCTTCGATTGGCTCATCCGGTTTGATATAATTCAGATGTCCCCAGAATTCAGGGTCATAACTGTTAATCTGATCAAAAAATACTTCATCCGTTCTGGTAAGTTCTCTGAAGCGGAATTTTTTAATCCGGGTTGTATCGATATTGTTGGTAGCAAGCTCAGTAAATGTATGAAAATCATTACTGAATATCTTTCCTTTCCGCCTGATTTTAAACCAGGTTTCAAACCGTATATGGTTGAGATAAAATTTTCCGCCAACCTGTCTGTAACGCACCATATAAGTAGCATTCACCGTTTTCACCTTCATCCCTCTTGATTTCTTCAGCACCATATTGTTAGCAGCATATTTGATCCGGGAAGGGCTAATGGAGAAATCAGCTCCGCGTATGGCCAGTGTATTGATATCAATATAAATTCTGCCTTTGAACAAAGCTTCATTGTCTGCTTTGGGAGCAAATTCAACTACATACGTCGGATTTTCATCATAATATACAATATCGGCCATATTATAACGGTATGAATGAAAATACTCTTCCTGCATAAATTCTGCCTGGTTCCTCGCCAGATCCAGCAGAAGACAGGTATAAATCCCCCCCTTTAGTTTCAAAATCACCGTGTCGAGCATGTTCGCGTCATACATTTTCCTGCTTTTGAACACTTTAACCAGATTCTGCTGGTCAGGCCTGTCGTAAGGAAAACTATAAATGTTAAGGATAGCCTCTGACATGGCAGCGTACCTGTCATTTTTTTCCACTGCTTCCCGGTAAAAAGAAGTGTAAACAGAAGGTATTTCACTGTAATTTTTAGGAATTGCTTTTATGGCAGCCCTGAGAATGCCGAGTGGATCAGCCTTGCGTATGATAACCTCCTGAATGGGAATAAATTCCATGGAAAGAGGATAAATTGCATAGGCAGTATCAGCGCTACTCACGGGTATCCGGAAAGTTTTATAACCCATGCTGGAAATACCAATTGTATCAGTATTCATTTCTCTGGGTATTTTCAATACAAACTCACCATCATCGTTGGTAATGGTACCTGTATTTTTTCCAACAACGCTTACACTCGCAAAAGGAAGCGGGTCACGAGTCTTTTTATCAACCACCCTGCCCTTTATTGAGGTATAGGGATAAATCTCAATATCATTCCTGTTATCGGAAAATTTTTGTTCCTTTCGGAAGATCACAATTTGCTTACCAATTACTCTGAATGTAACTTCCTTACCGGGAAAAAGTTTTTTCAGAATTTCTGATACCCTGATACTTTGCTGATGAAGTGTAATGGTTTTGGAAGATGGAACGATTCCTGCATCATAGGAAAAGTGATAATCAATCTGCTGACTAAGGGATACCAGGCACTCATACACAGAAAGACTGTCAAAATCGGCCTGTACAGTCCGGTTGAAAATAGATGTACTGTCCTGTGCTGCTATTCTGCCAAGTGGAAGAATAACAAACAGGATCAATACAATATGCTTTGAAGAAATCTTCAAGTTTTAAGTGTATTTTAGAAGAATAGCGGGCTCTCCAGGGGCACAATGTCCGGGGAACCGGAAAAACCCGGATTACATCAGCAGCCGTTTCCCGTTAAAACGATCTTGTTATTATCTTGTTTTATTCTGAGGTCAAAGGTAGTAGAAAGTACTTCAAGAACAAGCTTAAGATCCTGCCGGATAAAAGTAGAAGAAAATCTGCAGTTCTTCAGATTATCGCCATTCAGTTCAACATCAACATGGTATACCCGCTCAATTGTGTTGACAACCTCCGGCAGAGGAGTATCCCTGAAAATCATCTGACGGGTTTTCCAGGCCATATAATTCTGATCCGTATTGCGCAGTTTTTCTGTCTTATCACCGGAAACCCTGCCTATGTATCCGGGTACCAGTATGATTGGCTTTTCCTGGTTGCCGACCGGTGCCACCTTTACCTTTCCTGTTTCAACAAAAACTTCCACTTCTTTATTTACCGGAGAAGAATTCACATTAAAAGAAGTACCCAGGACAGTTATAGTAGCATCACCCGCGTCAATTACAAATGGCCTGTCAGGATTCTTCGTCACCTGAAAAAATGCCTCGCCGGTGAGTGTGACATTTCTTATTTTACCAAAGGTTTCAGGATATTTTAATGTTGCGCCCTGATTGAGTACTACAACGCTTCCGTCAGGTAAGCGCACTTCCTGCTGTTCAGTTCCATTGCCCGTTGCAAGCAGTTCTTTGGCTGGCTGATTGTGCTGAAAGTAGAAAAATACAGCACCGGTAGCAATTAATAAAAGCACCAGTGCCGCTACGCGTGCGAACGTTCTCCTAAAATTATGGCTGTAAACAGTCGGTTCAGCAAATGACTTCTGTTCATTATTCAGTATTCGTTGTTTCTGATTTTCCCAGGCAGCATCAACATTGTACTTCGTTTTATCCTTTAATGAATCTGCGCTTTGCCAGTCTTTCCGCACTTGCATAAAAAGCTCCCGGTTTTGGTGGCTTTCCTGCATCCATACTTCCAGCTCTTCCCTCTGCCCGGGTGTTGCTTCATCTGCCAGAATGCGGGCCATCAATTCCCAATATTTTTGATCTATGTGTTGCATTTTTATAGTATTAATAAAAGTATGGTCATGTATTCCTTTAACACCTGTCTCAGTATCTTTAGCGCTTTGCCCATATTGGCCTCCACTGTTTTTACCGAGATTGATAATCTTTCGGCTATTTCCTGATATTTTAATTCTTCTGTTCTGCTCATCCTGAAAATCTCACGGGTCCTTTCAGGAAGTTTATTCAGCGTCTTCTGTATTATACCTGAAAGTTCAGCTTCACGAAATGATTCCGACGGGTCAGGATATCGTACCGGTTCATTCCTGATAACAGCATCCTGGTATCGCTTTCGCACAACCTTATGCTGCAGATGCAGCAGACAATTGTTATGTGCTGAACGAAATAAATATGAGCGGACAGATGAATGTATCTCAAGCTCTTCCTTTTTATTCCACATTGTAAAGAACAAATCCTGAACAATTTCTTCTGCTTCCTGAGAATCGGAGACAATCCGGGTACAGTAATCCATCAGGTCAGGATAGTAAGCTCTGAAAAGAATTTCAAAAGCATCTACACTTCCCTGCTTCACCTTTTCAAACAACCTTATGTCTTTCTGGTCAGACAAATCCCGTTTTTTTTGTGAACCTTCAGGGTTCTTATTCTCCGTATATTTAGTTATCGTTTGCAATTTATGAAATTTCGGGACTATTTGTATGATTACCCTGCCGGGTAATTAAAAACACATGTTATATTTTCTGAATTCTTAAAAGAGAGCGCAGTTTTGATTGCTGCGCTCCCGGATACTAACCCTGAATGTTACCCTATGAAAAGATTAATCCTTGTGAGTTGGCAGGAATTCAGGAATCCTGCAGCTTTTTAATCATTTGAAGACATGATGCGTCTCATTCTCTTATTGATTTTCTCTACGGCATCCTCAATTGATTCTTCAGGTTTTATGTAGTTGAAATCTTCCCAGAATCCCTTGTCATAGTACTCAGAAACATTATCAATAAACACATCATTCATTTTTGAGGTCTCCCGGTATTTGAACTTATTAACATTCTTGTCGGTTTTGTTGGTAACAGCCATTTCTGCTACTGCTGTATAAGTAGAGCTGAATAGCTTACGGTCCCATTTACATTTCATGATCAGTTCTGTACGAACATGATTGAGATACCATTTTCCAGTGTCATCCTGTCTGTAATTGACCATATAAAATCCACCCTCAGGTTCCACTTTCAGACTGAGCGGTTTTTTGCGGACGAGAACATTAGCTGCCTTATCAAGCCCTTTATCGCTAAGCTGAAACTCAACATTGGTTACCGCCAGGTTATCTGCATCCAGGTAAATCTTACCTTTATACAGCGGATAGTTAACATTTTCCTTCTGGTCGAATTCAATCACATAATTCTGACGATCGTCAACATTCAGCATTCCAACCAGTTTATAATTGTAATATTGGAATGCTTCGGGATCAAGCACCATGTTGGGCGTTTTGAGAAGATCCAGAAAAACCATTGTACTCGGTCCACCCTGCAGCTTAAATACAATTGTATCCATACGTTTTACATCCTGACTCTTTCGTCCCTTGTAAATTTTAACCTGGTCGTTCTCCAGTTTGTTATAGGCACCTTTATACAGTTTCAGAATAGCTTCCGAAACAGCAACATAGTGACGATTCTGCTTAATAGTTTCGCGGTAAAAAGCCGTCATGTTCTCTGGTGTTGTATAATAATTTTCCGGAACATTTGCCAGTGCTTCCTGCAGCATTTTTACAGGATCGCCGGTACGGACTTTAACCTCAGATATCGGTATCAAAGCAGGTTGCAGATAAATGACATTGTCCTTGGTCTTCAGACTGGCTATATCCACTTCAAGATTTTTATAGCCAATGTTTGAAAAAGCAATTTTGGCATCTTTTTCATTTTCGGGAACTTTAATTATAAACCCGCCATCGGAGTTTGATACGGTTCCAACACTGGTTCCGGAAATAAAAATACTGGTAAACATCACCGGTTTGTTAGTCTCCTTGTCTATAACCTTGCCGCTGATACTGGTGTATTTTATTGAATCCTGCATTTGCCGGACCGATTGACCATTTCCTGCAAAAGACTTACTTCCTGTGCCTGCTATCAGAAGCATCACAAGTACCCATGTCAGGGATTTAAAATAATTGCGTGTTTTCATGATCTTTGTTTTTATTCGTTAATATTTTTTTAATTCTGAATATAAATTGGTTCTGAACCTTTTTTTGCTTTCTACTTATAAGATAGTTTCACATCCAAATACCCTATCGAAAAATTGAAATTTTTTTGATTTTTTTAATTTTCTGCTGACAGACAGGGTGAAACATATTGTTATTTAATACTTTGGACCTGATAAAAAGATAGTATGTCACACATTTAAGGCAGTCAGGACCTTGCAAAGGTCTTATAACAAAGACTTTTTATTATGCAACCTCTACAAGGTTGCAGTGTTTGATGGATTACCTTATGCTACAATTATACCACCTCTACAAGGTGGGTTTCCAATATGTAAAGAAATGTGAAAAATCACACTCAATTAACTATCTTTGTATTTCCTAAAATGAATAGATAAAACATTTATGTCACTGATACTTATAACCAACGATGACGGCATTGAGGCCAAGGGATTGCATGAATTAATTGAAGTAGCCAAACCATTCGGAGAAGTGGTTGTTATTGCTCCGATGGATGGTCAGTCGGGGATGTCACATGCCATCACTGTAAAATTTCCGCTTCGTATTGAAAAGCTTAAAGAAGAAGACCGTCTGACTATGTATTCCTGCAGCGGGACCCCTGTTGACGGTGTAAAACTGGCTATCAGCAGGTTACTGCCACGGCGTCCCGATCTTATTCTGAGTGGTATCAACCACGGATCCAATTCATCGACCAGCGTGGTATATTCAGGAACAATGGGAGCCGCTATTGAAGGTTGCATCAATGGCATTCCGTCTATTGGCTTTTCTATCCTGGATTACGACCATGATGCCGACTTTTCTCATGCCAAACCATATATCAAAAGAATTATTGAGCTTACACTGCAAAACGGCATGCCTGACGGTACCTGTCTGAATGTAAATATTCCCAGAACAGGCAGTCAGCGCATTCAGGGGATGAAAGTGTGCAGGCAAAATAAAGGAGTATGGCGCGAAGAATTTGAAAAAAGAAAAGATCCGCATAACCAGGATTATTACTGGCTCACCGGAGAGTTCTATGACCTGGAACCCGAATCAGTGGATACTGACCAGTGGGCCCTGCTCAATAACTATGTGTCAATTGTGCCCGTCCATCCCGACCTGACAGCCTACCATTCTTTGGATATTCTGAAGAAATGGGACTGGAGCAATCATTTGTAGAGAGTCGGAAGTCCGAAGTCCGAGGTCGGAAGAGGGCTGTGATTTCAGAGATGAGTTGAGAGTTTATTCAGTTGTTTATTCAGTAGTAATTCAGTAGTAATTCAGTAGTAATTCAGTAGTAATTCAGTAGTAATTACTCGCTCCCGCAATTCCGTTGCGCCTTGCTGCTCGTGATCCTTGCCCTCAACTGGCTCTCGCACGTTCCAAAGGCAAGGATTCAGTTGTTTATTCAGTTGTTTGTTCGGTTGCTGGTTCGGTTGTTTCAAAAGTTCCATATTGTTTCAAATAGTTTCAGGGAGTAGTGATTTAATTGTTAGATTATTAGATAGATAGTTCAAGCGTCTCGCTTGGACCCCATATTAAAGAAGGTTTGAAGGTTTGAGGGTTTCGGGAGTTTCAAATTGTTTACTCGCTCTCAAACCGTGCCAGCTCATCTGTCGCAAGCGTCCGCTTGTGACCCTCAAATAAAAATTGTTTATTCTGGTTTTTACACCAAATTATACCACATACAAATACTGTTCCCGGATACCATAATGTCACCCCCTCGGGGCTGGATGCGGTGACGACAATTATTTTTATGCCGTAATGTTGCCCTTATGGGGTTGGAATACGTTGCTAATTATTAAATCTTTAGCTTTTAGCGTCTTTCAGTTTTTTCCCCGAATCTAACGGGCATACCGATATCTTTTTTGCTTCGAGCTTCGAGCTTCGAGCTTCGAGCTCCCAACTTCTGTTTTCCAACTTCCAACTCCGGTCTTCCGTCTTCCGTCTTCCATCTTCCATCTTCCACTTCGGTCTTCACACTTCACACTTCATACTTGTATCTCTACCTGCAGTACATATTAATCATCTTCTGTGCAGGCTGATAGTTGAGTTCCAGGGCTTTTCTGAAATCAGCACAACCAGCGTTTGAACCATACAGGTTGACCTTGGAAATTCCGCGGTTGTAATACGCTTCGGCATAGTCTTTCTTCAGCTCAATGGCTTTGTTGTAATCAACAATGGCATTCTTGTGGTTGCCAAGCATCCCCTCAGACACCCCTTTGCTGTACCAGGCTTCATCCAGCGTAGAATCAATCTTCAGTGCCTTTGCAAATTCACCGATTGACCCTTTGTAATCACCTTTGATGGCTTTGGCTGTACCCAGCAAATTATAAGCTTTTGCTGTCGGGTGAAAGGCAATAGTGCTATTCAGATCGCCAATTGCCTTATCAAATTTTTGTGTGTTCATATAAACAAGCGCACGGTTATAATAAGCTTTATCGAGCTTTTTGTCATTATTTATGGCTGCCGTATAATCCGCCACCGCCTTGTCGAAATCATGCAGATTGGAATACGATACAGCACGCTGGTAATAACTCATGGCATCTTTGTTATTCAGTTCAATCGCCCTGTCAAAATCTTTGATGGCACCCTTGTAATCTTTCAGTTCCATCTTGAAAAAACCACGCTGTTTGAAAGCATCCAGGTTGTCAGGTGACAGTTCAATAATCTTATCATAATCTTTGATGGCTCCTGCAAAATCAGAAAGTTGTGTTTTTGCATCCACGCTCTGCTGGTAGGCTTCAATATTATTCTTGTTAAATTGCAATGATTGCTGATAATCGGCAACAGAACCTTCCAGGTCTCCCATGTTGGCTTTGGTGATTCCGCGCTGAAAATAAGCTGCTGCATAGGTACTGTCCATATTTACAGCAGTATCAAACTCCTGCAACGCCCTGTCATAAGTATTCTGACTGAGGTACGCCATCCCGGCATAATAATGTGCCTGCGGCAAAGAATCACCGAGAGAAACAGCCTGTTGGTAATCTTTGAGCGCCTGATCAGTATTTCCTTTTCCTGCTTCGGCACGTCCCAGCATTACCCAGGCTGAAGGACTTGAACTGTTCCAGGTAATTGATTTTTCAAAATAGCCGGCAGCCGCCTCGTAATCATTTGTTTCCAGCGCAGCTGATCCTTTATCAAAATAATGAGTGGCGATATTTCCCCTGAAAATTAGCAGTAACAAACCTGCCACCACAACCACACCTACGGCAACTAATACAATCTTTAATGACTTTTTCATTGTACCTGATAATTTATAAAAATATTGTTAAATTTTTAATTATTGATTGTCCCTTTCAGAACATACATGGCTTACGAAACAAAAATAAAAAAGTTTATGATTCTGTAATCAGAAGTAAATTACAAAATTTAAATTTTAAAGAATACGCATATCGGTAATAATCATTTTAGATATTTATCTAATGTGGAATTAAACGTAATGTATGAATTGTAGAAGATTTTAAACTCTGAAAAATGTCTATTAGTAGGGCGCGGTGGCCGAAAAGCCGCGACTTTGGGTCGGCCGTGGCTAGTCCCGAAATTATTAGCTACTTGTTGAAATTATAATTTCGAGGATTCTCGGTTTTCATTCAAATCTAAGATTTGTGAAAACCGGAATGGGTAGCCTTGGGTTACTCGCACACCTTAAGGCGTGCTCATGAGATCCCTTCGGTAAGTTTTCAAGATTTTTGGTTTACTTTTTCATCGATTGGAAAAAGTAAAAGCCCGTCCGGCTGGAGGACAAATAGCTAATATAAACAATATAGTATCTAAATTGATGAGAAGTCAGAGCTTTTTTACTAATCCTAAAGTGATTTTTTAAGTAAAAAAGTTTATACATATTTCCTGATTCTTATGAAAAAATAAAGCGGCACAAAGTACCGCTTTATTTATTGTAAAAAACCTATCTTAACCATGTAACAAGTTTCTTAATATCTGTTCAACCATCTGTATCTTCGGCTGTTATCGCCAAACCGGGCTGTGATCATAATTTCATGCGAACCATAACTGTACTGACGCAAACTGCTCAGCGGATAATCAAAGGCATAACCGAAATAGTAACGATCGACTTTCACACCGGCCAGAAATGAAACAGTATTGCCTGTTCTGTATGAAATTCCGCCCCAGTATGTATTGTCATAATAAACCTTCATATTAAAATCGAGCTGTGTACTGAGCATCTCGTTGGTCTTAATAAGCATCGAAGGTTCCAAAGTAATATCATGTGCCCTTCTGCCGGGAAGACTGTATTTGTAACCTGCAGTGACAAAATAATGTCTCAGCATCTCGTCATACTGATTACCACTTTTATCCCCAATTCTGAAAGTTGATTCAAACAACTGGGTAACTGACAATCCTCCATAAAAGGATGAACTAACAAAATAAACCCCGAAATTGGCATCCGGTACAAAATAAGCATTGTCCAGGTTATTCAGGAATACATCATTGTCGTCATACGGATTGAACTTGTCCTTGTTAATCTTGTACTGGTAACCCTGTCCGGAAATTCCAAAGGATAGCTGTGACTGGTCGAAATTCAGATGGTACGAATAGGTTATCTGTGCTCCGGTGCGGTCAATCAGTCCGTTCTTATCGTTAAAGATATAACCACCAACACCCACGCGGCCGCTTCTGCTGTTTGAATGTCTGCCCCTGGAACGTACCTTCCGGCCCCGCCTGATATAGCTGTTTTTCAGAAGTCTGCTGTCGAAGCTTATAGCATGTGTCTTCGGGGCATTGGGAATACCCAGCCACTGTTCACGGGCAGTCAGGCTAACCGAAGTGTAGCCAAAAGCTCCGGCCATCGCCGGATTCAGCAAATAACCATTCATCATATACTGACTGTATAACGGCACCTGCTGTGCTTTTACGCTGCAGGGCAGAACGGTCAGTATAACAATGGCTATCGTAAAAATGGATAGTCGGAAATTCAGGTTGTTAGTTTGACCTTTTTTATGGTAAAAAAGTCTCATATTGTGATGCTTAATTTTATTTGTACTAAAAAATGTATCAGATACATTTATAAATCTTCTTTTGTTTTCTGATACGCAGAACATACTGCTATGTTCCGGGATTATCAATGATTTACATCTATCTGCAATTCCCGGTTACCAATCTGGTTTGAAACCTGACAAACGTAACAGAAAGAAATTAACAATGTGAACGATTTTGTTATTAAGAACTTTTACCTGACAATGGTTACCTCACCTGTGGCTGGTTTCACACCAGGAGTATGGAAGGTGATCACGTAAAAATAGCTGTCCATTGGCAGAGGCTTACCTCTTTTATCGGTACCATCCCAGGCATTCGATGCATTGTCATACGGCCCTTTGGAGCGGTATACCAGTCGGCCCCAGCGATCAAACACTTCAACAACTGCCTCCGGATAGAAATCAATATCCTTGATCTGCCATACATCATTCACCCCATCGTCATTAGGTGTAAACACATTGGTTACATCCTGCAGTCCTTCCAGACAACCTCTCACCAGGACAGTATCGCTGTTCACACAGCTGTTTTCATCAGTAACTTCCACATATACTTCCTGATCAAATTTTTCCTTGTACACCAGGATACTCTGACTGCCGGAACCGTTCGACCACCTGTAAAGGGCGCCGCTGATAAAGCCGGCATCAATCCTTAGTGGTTGTACCGGATCACACCAGGTAGTATCCGGACCAAGGTTTACCTGAGGCAGATCATGTACAGTCAACTGTGCCGAATCGGCCAGTGTACATCCGTTGGCATCTGTTACCTGTACCTTCACCCATTGTGCACTGTCGGTAGTGAAATAACGCTTGTTACTGCCATCCTGCCACTGGTAAATAAATGGACCCTCACCACTGGCACCGGCATCAAACTGATAACTTTGGTTCTGACAGATCTCAGCATATTTCTCCAGGCCGAACTTAGGACCTGTCACCAGCACGGTAGCATAGATCGGATCACTTACACAACCAAACTCAGTATGCTCCTGTACGGTAATGGTATAAACGCCTCCTTTTTTGGGCCAGTCGACCACTATTGAATCGTTGTAATTACGGACAATTGTTCCGCCCTCTACGGTCCATTCAAATACTGAACCCTTAAAGCCGTAAACGCCATATTTAACCCCGGCGTCCCCCATACAGGCCACATCGATATTATCCTGTGACCATGCGGAGAGCCCCGACGCTAAA
Organism: uncultured Bacteroidales bacterium; assembly: GCA_963783315.1. Lineage (GTDB taxonomy): Bacteria > Bacteroidota > Bacteroidia > Bacteroidales > DASQZP01 > DASQZP01. The sequence goes on along the minus strand of CAWAMZ010000026.1, from coordinate 57,318 downwards.
CAGGCGGGCAGTAAAATCAGTATGTAAATGAGTTTCCTTAACACAACGTTTCTTATCTGGCGGTTACTGGTTTAAATGCTGAGGTTTTGTTCTTTATTGTTGAAAACGTAAATGGAAAGTTTTTAAAAAAAGCAGGGGGGTAAGCCCCTGCTTTTCTTTTATATAGTGCTTATTAGTAAGCAAAAGTATTTGAGATATGATAGATCGGTCCGGTAACAGGTGTAGGATTAACAATATATATTAACTGTTGTGGTTCCGGTAAATCCATAAGTCGATACAGATCCACCTCCAGCTACTGCTAAATAATCAGATTTTTGAGAAATAGCGGATACTATTACCATCAGCTGGAGCATCAGAAGCTCCTTTTAATGTAAAAACATATTTTGTTCTTGACTGTTTACAACAGGCATGGCTCCGGTAAAAATAGTTTCGGATACCGCCATCAACTGCACCTGTTTTTATTTTTGCAGAAAATGTATGTATCAACGTACTGCAGTAGCTGGAGTAACCACCGTTGGGTTTCCATTCACATCAAGATTATTAACCACTTCTTCAACCTGATATGCATAGCTGGTTAAAGTTGCTGGTGCACCCGTTTCAGTAATAGTGACAGTAAGATTTTCAGCAACAGCATCACCACAAATTAAATATTCATGTCCAGCTGTTGTTGATTCCATGAATTATTTGCAGCAGCACCTGAAATGGCAGCTGATGGAGGATCAATTACTGTTACATTCATTATTGTTGGAGTAGCATCTTCACAGCCACCAAATGAGGTAGGGGCTTGTTCTGTTACATTTACGACATAATCACCTATAACTGGATATGTAAGCTCAACGTAGTTTGCTGGCTTACTAGGAACAGGATAGGTTACTACTGCAGAACTACTAGGATCAGTTGCAAATGACCAATTCCAAACAAATCCAGCAGTTAATGACCAAGGTAGCTGCCATAGCATTATAATCTGGATGATAAATTGGATCAGGTAGAGCATAATACCCCATGGTAGTTCCACCTGTTTTTAATGTAACATAGTCAATATTAGTAGGAGCGGCTGTGCTTGCATCATATAGAGAATAATCTCCATCTGCTACCTGTGCATTAGCACCATTAAAAAACATAAGTCCCATTACAGCGAGACCTAAACTTAAAATAATTGATTTGTAATTTGTTTTCATGTCTAAAAAATTTAATGTTAATGGATTGATTTATTGTTTTTTACTTGTTTATACTTTTTGTTAATTAATTTATTTTTGATATTTGAATTTTCATTTTTATGATCCGGGGATTCCCTGTTCCGGTTGCCTGCACGGTCAGCCGGTTTTAAAAAAGGCCAGGGTTGAAATCATGTATTACTATAGTCATGTTTTCTTCAGGCCTAACCCATTGCAAAAAAATCTGTAGGAAATGAGTAAAAATGCCCCGATCTGGTAATTATGTATCTGCTGCTCATGCTGTATCTCTCTTTTCTTATTTTTCTGTTGTTGTCTCATCAAAAGTGTTTAGATGTTTTGTTTTTATCTGAATACGATAAAGAATCTGCAATGTTTCGTTTCAGGGGGCGGTTTACACCGAATAGATGTATATTTTGGTGAATGAATGTTTTTGAGCGATGAAAAATATCATCATTTTGGTTGCTAACTTGCATTTTATAGTTCAATAAAAATCATTTATTTCATTAACAATCTCCTCCGTATACAGCGGCAAGGCCTGCAGGGTTTCGTTTTGGTTCAGATTTTTTTTCACAATCTGATAAAAAGGTGACAAGGTGACAAGGTAACAAGGTGACAGGGTAACAAGGTACAAGGTAACAAGGTAACAAGGTGACAAGGTAACAAGGTGACAAGGTGACAAGGTGACAAGGTAACAAGGTGACAGGGTAACAAGGTGACAAGGTAACAAGGTAACAAAGTAACAATCTGTCTCGTCCTGAACCAGGTTTACAAAAAATGTAAACTAAAAACAGGATTATGAAGAAGTTGTAGAGGTTGTAGGGGAGATGGAGGTTGGGGAGTCTAATCGTTGAGTTTATAGAAGGTCAGAAAATACCATTGCGGTTTAATGGTATGATTAGAGCGCCGTTAGGTACGAAATATCGGTAGCCTGGGGTGGAAACCCCGGGAATAGCGTCCCCCCCTCACACCCCGCCGCACCCGTAATTTCTATAATGCGAACCTTGGATATTGGTTGCGGCGGATGGAACCGGAATGCTGAAAGGGAGGAAACCCGACAGGTATTTCTCCTGTTGGGTTTTTATGAATATTATTAAAGCTAATGGTTTCAGAGATTGGGCCACGAGTCTGGAGACTCATATCTTTGTTTAAATATCATTCCAGGTGAGACCTTGAAAAACAGGAGAATACTGTAAGTCACCAGCGGACGCTTGCGACAGGGGGGGACACGCATTAAAAATGCGCGCCAGGTGATAGCAGCTATTCGTGTGCATCTGTGAAATTCGTGGTTAATAGAAGAAAATTGACGGTACAACCGTCAATAAGCAGGGATGTAGTTGAGAGAACCACAAGGCCGGAGCCTTGCGGCAGCCAGTCCAACATACGCTGCGTTGCAGCTATTCGTGTGCATCTGTGAAATTCGTGGTTAGATCAATAAAAAGGTACAAGCAGATGCTTGCACCAGTGCAGAGACAAAAACGCATGCTCCTCTGTCACCTTGTTACTTTGTCACCTTGTTACTTTTACTGCTTGCGATCCTTGCACACAACAGGCCCTCGCTTAATCCAGGGGCAGGGATTCCGTCTTCCGACCCCCGCCTCAATAGTCTATCTGCCGGTGCCGTCTGTCTTTCGTCGGATAGATCTCATACCGGTTGGCGATCCAGCGGAACATTGTATCGTTCGCATCGTAAAATTTCACCTGTGAGAGGCGGTTGCGACTTAACTGGTAGATGCGCTCCTGCCGGCTGATCTGTTGTCCCTTTGCATCTGGTCTTTTTCAGTCCGGTTACATGTCCCTGGTCATCATATTCATAAGAACAGGTAAATTGTTTGGTTCCTCTTCCTTTATACTGTATCTCACAGCTCCGGGAGGCAAGCCGGTTCAGTGAATCGTAGGAAGGTGTACAGGAAAGTTTAAGAATGCTGTCTGCAGGAAAACCCGATTTGGTCTTTACCTTTCTCCTGGTCTCAGTGCCCTGGTCATCAAAGGTTGATTTGACACGGTAGACCAGCTTGCCGGTTGCATTCTCTGCTTCAATTTTTTCGGGTTTGCCCATACCATTATATATATAATGTATGGTTCTGAATAAGGTGGTATCTCCGTGCTGTACCCTGAATACCTTCTTTTGAGACAGCAGACTGTCAGTAGTATAGGCGTAGGTTTCAATCTTCTTCAGGGTATCGTGTTCAAAAAATGCAGTTTTAACCTTTACCAGGCTGTCAAAGTAATTCCATTGGTAACTGACAGGCTGATGGGTATCAAAATCAAAGGTTATCTCGGTGTGCAGCCTGTGCAATGAATCGTATACTTTCTGACCAATCGCCCAGAATTTGCTGGTCCGGTCCCCGTCTTTCATGACATACTGATTAAGCACAGTAACATAATATACATTCTGTGGCTTGATGCCCTGTGATCGTGTGTTTAAATTAATTCCGGCCACCAGCAACACAACAATAAAAAATCGCAATGATATTCCTTTACTCTTCATACCTGAAACCTGTATTTTGTGGTATTTGTAATTCATGATTATTTCTTCAAACGTAATAAACTTTATTTTGTTTGGGTTTTTTTGCTTTCCGGGCAATCTCTTTTTGTATCGCTCCTACCGGAGCTCTTGACCAGGTTCGCCTCTTACATTGCTACCGAGGTATCGCTCCTGACGGAGCTCGGGCAACAGCATCTGAACCTTTTCAACGCGGAACCCTCCTTGTTACTTTGTTACTTTGTTACTTTGTCACTTTGTTACTTTGTCACTTTGTTACTTTCTAAGACATTGCTACCGAGGTATCGCTCCTGACGGAGCTCGGGCAACAGCACCTGAACCTTTCAACGCGAAACCCTCCTTGTCACTTTGTTACTTTGTTACTTTGTCACTTTGTTACTTTGTTACTTTGTCACTTTGTTACTTTGTCACTTTGTCACTTTGCTCACTTTGTTACCTTTTACTCACCTAAACAATATTCACCTCCATCTCCAGGTCAATGCCAAACCGGTCCTTCACCGAACCGGCAATTTCTTCGGCCAGTGTCAGTACTTCTTTACCTGTAGCTCCACCCAGGTTAATCAGTACAAGGGGTTGATTGGGATGTACACCGGCGTTCCCTTTTTTAACTCCTTTCCACCCGTTCTGATCAATGAGCCAGGCAGCCGGGATCTTCACTTTGTCCCCGGGGGCATCATAATGCGGTATCTCAGGGTATTGTTGCAGCAGGTTTTCAAATTGTGATCGCTCAATCACCGGGTTTTTGAAAAAGCTACCGGCATTCCCGGTTACCTCCGGATCCGGGAGTTTGCTCGTTCTGATGGAAATAACTGCCTGCCTCACCGAATAGATATCTTTTCTGGTATACTTTGCCAGTTCCTCCGCAACCGACCCGTAATGAGTAACCAGTTCAGGATGTTTGGACAGTTCAAGATTCACATGTGTGATTATCACCCTTCCTTTGAGGTCATGCTTAAAAATACTGCTACGGTATCCAAATTTGCATTCCTCATTTGTAAATACTACCGGTTCAAGTGTATCGAGGTCCAAAGCTTCCACCGTGCTGATCACATCCTTCAATTCTACTCCGTAGGCGCCGATATTCTGCATCGGTCCGGTACCGACATTGCCGGGTATCAATGACAGGTTCTCAACTCCGCCATACTGTTCCGAAACACACCAGGCTACAAACTCATCCCAGTCTTCTCCGGCACCGGCACGCAGCACCACCTTATCTTCATCTTCCCTGGTAATCTCTATTCCCTTTATCAGCGGTCGCACAATCATGCCATCATAATCAGCAGTGAACAGTACATTACTTCCTCCTCCCAGCACGTATTTGGGTACGGAAGCATATTTATCACTGGTGTAAAGCTCCTGCAATTCTTCAGTAGATTCACATTCAATATAATACGCAGCTTTTACATCAATACCAAAGGTATTGTACTTCTTAAGCCGGAAATTTTTGTATACTTTTATCATCAGCTTTAAAATATGGGCAAATATAAGTATTATTGCCATTGAATGTGCGCCAATCGTAATGAGAAAGAAACACTCTTCGGGAAAAACTGATACACGCAAAAAGACCATTCACATCTGTGTGATCAATGATCTGGTCTCCGATCAGCGCGTGCACCGCACAGCACTCACCCTGTGCAATCAGGGTTTCCGCGTGGTAGCAATTGGCAGAGAACTAAAATACAGCATCCCTCTGAAAGACCGTCCTTACGAGATAAAGCGGTTCCGGTTGCCGGTTAACCATGGGCCGGTCTTTTATGCATTGTACAATATCCGGCTATTCATTTATCTGCTCTTTCGAAAAACAGCCGGAATCCTGGCCAATGATCTGGATACCCTTCCTGCAGTCTTTCTGGCTGCTAAAATTCGTCGTAAAACCCTGGTGTACGACAGTCATGAATATTTCACCCAGGTTCCTGAACTCGTGGATCGGCCCCGGACGAGAAGGTTCTGGGAAAGAATTGAAGCCACATTTCTGCCGCATGTACGGTTTGCTTTTACCGTAAGCCCTTCCATTGCTAAAGCATACAATCAGCAATACGGCATCAATATGCAGGTCGTAAGAAATCTTCCCGAAAAAATAACCAACAGGCAACCAGTAGAGAAGCCTCTCTCCTTCCCTGGCAAATACATAATATTGTATCAGGGAGCGGTTAACAAGGGACGAGGGCTTGAAAATATGATACTGACCATGCACCGTTTAGATCAGTCAGTATTTGTTATTATTGGCACAGGTGATCTTATTGAAGAGATGAAAAAGCTCGTGAAGAAAGAAAATTTGTCTGAAAAAGTAATATTTATTGGTCGCATTCAACTTGAAGACCTGCCGGCCTTTACTAGATGTGCCACTATTGGAGTATCACTGGAAGAAGACCTCGGTTTGAATTACCGTTTTGCGCTACCTAATAAAATATTCGATTACATGCAGGCACATGTTCCTGTACTGGTTTCTCCGCTGCCTGAGATGAAAAACATTGTTGAACATTACCATACTGGCAGTGTACTGACTGATAACCAACCCGGCACCATCGCTGCTGCCCTGCAGAACCTGTTATCAGGCGATACCCTGCAGCAGTTCAGACCGTTTCTGGAAAAGGCAGCAAATGAACTTTGCTGGGAGAATGAACAGCAGATTCTGTTGGATATATTCCGGGAAGCGGGGTGGATGGAGAAGTGACAAGGTAACAAGGTAACAAGGTGACAAGGTGACAAAGTAACAAGGTGACAATCTGCCTTAGGTTTGGTATGGGCAAGGATCACGAACTTTTGTCAGGCTGAGGGGTGAGCCTGTGGGTGACAAAACTCACGACCAGCCTTTGGCTTGGCCTGTGTGAGGGAGTACCCTTCAGCCTGTGGCTCGGCAAGTGGGAGGGTGTAACTTAAGTAACAAGGTGACAAAGTAACAAGGTGACAATCCTTGCCATAGCCTGTGTGGGGGCCTGGTGTGGGCATGGATCACGAGCTGGTTGTGGCAGGGCCTTGTGGGTGCGAGTAATCCTTGCCATAGTCTGTGTGGTGGACTTGAGGTGGCAAGGATCACGAACCTTGACCTTTGACTAGCGGGCAGACTTTGTGCGGGTCAAGCTCACGACCAGCTGATAGCATGGCTTGTGTGAGGGAGTAGCATTCAGCTGGTGGCTTGGCCTGTGGGAGCGAGTAACTAATGGTGACAATCCTTGCCTTAGGTTGTGGGGTGGCCTGGTGTGGGCATGGATCACGAGCAGGTTGTGGCACGGCTTGTGGGAGCGAGTAACTTAAGTAACAAGGTGACAATCCTTGCCCTGGCTTGTATGGGATTTAATAAAAAAACTCATAAAAACTGGGCTTATACGAACTCCAAGGCCACGAGTCGGGAGGCATACGGCAGTAGAGAATTTGATTGAAAGTACAACCTTCAATCAGCAGGAAACGAAGTTTCCCATTCGTAATAATTAATATTTCAATCAGGGATAGCCAGCTTAAAATTAATTGTTACATTTATTCAGGCCTGATTAAACATTCGTGCCTTAGTGGCTAAAAAAGGATTGACGGTGCAACCGTCAATCAGCGTGGTTTAATATATAGGGCACAAGTAAATACTTGCGCCAGTTTGTGGTGGAGGAAACCAAGAGTCGGGAGACTCGCAGTCGTGGGGTTCTATAAATAGGGGGCACAAGCAGATGCTTACGCCAGTTTGTGCACGGACAACATGTCCGCGTCAGAGGGAGACTCGCGGCAGGGTGAAAAGGTACAATCTGAGGCTAATTACTGCCAAAAATCAGGGAGCTTCTTTTCTCCTGCAGTTGTATCATATTCCAGATAATACATCACATTCCCGGGCATAATCTTTAAGCGAAAACTTCTGTTTTCAGTATTGCCCTTTAAATCAGCTGTCTCCATATTGTGCGGAAGTACTTTGATGCCTGAATGATTTAAAAAGCTTCGCAAGTCCTGCTCATTGTCAAATTTAACGTCGGCAAGTTTAAAAGGCAAATCCTGATACGAGCCTTTCAGCAAATAGAGTCTGAATGAATCAATACCTGCAAACCTGCGAGTCCATGCCGGAAATCCGTTTTGTAATCCCAGATCCCCCCGCATGAACTTCACTTTTCCTTTTACCTCTTTCAACGCTTCGGATACAAACAGTTCCGGTAGTACAAAGGTTGAATTACCGACCTCAGCAGCTAGTTTATTTCCAATCTTGTTACCCAGCTGACTTGCCCTTGCAGTTCCGGTTTCATTCATGACATTGATATAATAATTGCCTGCCATCACCTGGTACTGGTAGGCATTTTTACAATGGTCAGCATATAAACCATAAGGATTCTGGCAGGTGAAAGTATATACTGAATAGATACCAAAAGCATCTTCCGGTGTATCCATGCGGTACACTTCTATTCTGAAATTTTCACCATGATAGTTCAATTCCTGCAACCTGAGCTTGTCGAATCCATATTCGAGATATACATCAGCACCGCCGTCTATCAGCCCCCAGAGTGAATTACCATCGTACTGTTCATCGCGGGTTATCTGTACAGAATCCTGTGAAGAAAGTCCGGGTAATTCATTGCCTGTAAATGAAAATAAGGATAAAAACGATAATAGAAATACTTCGATCATGACCATTTCCTTTAACCCAGGTTAAACTTTTTCCAGTTAATCTTTTCAAGACTGGCTTCCCCCAGCTCCAGTTCAGCAGCCATATCCAGGAATGTCCTGGAACGTGGATTTTCATTTTCCTGCAGGCCCTCTTCAATACGTTTTTTCAGAACAATCTCATACCCGACACGGTCGACGGCAACCGGATCGGAGCCGATAAGAACAGTCTTGTAATTGGTAATGAACTGTGGATTTGCAGATGGGCCGCCATTAAAACATCCCCGCAACCCGTCTGCAATATTTAAGACTACCTTATCCCGCAAAGGGGGAAAAGCACAAACATGGGCACAGGTTTCAAACCAAAGCTGCTTATGCAGCCGGCTGGTATTGGAGATGGCTCCAAAGGCCAGGTTCTTCATGGCAAGTGTAACAGTCGAACCGGCATTCTTTAATATCGGTATATTGATGATCTTATCCACCTGTTGGGTGCATATCTTACTGAAATAGGAATACTTTCCTCCATTCACCATAAAAGGCATGGTATATTCATCATATTCACCTTCTACATCAGCCCAGTAATACCAGTCTTTATCAATCATGCTTTCTCCATACAGCTTCCCGTTGGCATCATAATATGAACCATCTTTGTCCTTTTGTTCAGTACCCGTAATGGTAATACCCGGGTAATTCTCTTCCGTAAAGCCAGTCTCATGCAACTGGAATTCACGACGGTCCCAGATGACCAGGTCCTCTCTTTTGATCCCCGCTTCTTCGAGCTGAGCAATAATGGCCTTTACTACTTCATGACTTGTGGTTAGCAATTTTCCTGCGACAGGATTCACTTTCAACCCGATCTTCTCCCCGGGATTAACGAAGACACGCCAGGCCTTTTTCAGATTTCTCTTGCCGGTAAGCTCCAGCATTCCCTTTCTAACCATGTCGTAAGCCGCCTGGTAAACAGGCTGATTGTCGACAACACTGCCTTCATGATTAACCTGCACCACACTGCCAGGATAAGCTCCCGGCATGGAATTTTTATTACGCGGATATTTTTTTAAATCACCGACATTGGTTTGTGGCTTTTCAGGTTGTTCATCAGCCAGTCTTACTTGTCCTCCAAAAGCAGATGGTATTACAGCCGCTCCCACTGTTCCTGTTGCCAGTAACTTAAAGAAATTACGCCTGCCGACGCTTGAATTTGATTTTTTGCTCATAGTTGATTTTTTTAGATTAGTAAAATTTACCCTACTCAAATATAGCATTTTAGAATTGAACCTGTATTTGGGATGGCTTTTTTAGAAGAATTCTTAATAGAGCTGACAGGGAAACTTAGTGGGCACAAGCAAATGCTTGCGCCAGTGGGGAGTTATCTGCATCTCAACTCCTAAACTCTTCTCCACTTCTCAACCCTTCTGCTTCCAGCTTCCAGCTCGTTTCTCAACTACTCAGCGCCTAAACGTCTAAACGCCTAAACATCTAAACCCTAAAAAACATCTCAACCTCCAATCTTTCCTCAACAACTTTACCTTCCCTGTTTGAACCTTTCCCGTATTTATTTATTTTTACAATTAATCTATAAACCTGCAGCATGACTAAAGATTCGGCAAAATCCTCAATACGAATAAAACTGTATGGGTTGATTCCACTTACCAAAAAGCAATTTCTCATCTGGGAAACAACGGCTATTTCCCTGCTAATTCTACTTACAATCTTCTATTTTTTGGTACCACCCCCGGCAAATCCCCAACCCGGACTGGTGAATTTTATATGGGTCAATGCCGGATTAATTGGCCTGTTTGGTATTTTTGTTCAGGTCATTGAAGCCCTCTATTTTTATAACAGATTTATAAGCAGACAGTTGTCAATCATCGAAGAACAACACAGGGAACTCGAAATCAGCAGGGCTGAATTATCAAGACTCAATCATTCAAAAGACAAGTTTTTTGCCATTATCGCTCATGATGTAAAAAATCCATTCACAGCCTTGTTGTCAATGAGTCAGGCACTGGCTGAAAATTATGCCGCACTTCGCAAGGAGGATGTAGAAACTGGTATACGCCGGATAAATGATTCCTCCAAAAAAATTTACAATCTGTTTGAAAACCTGCTCATCTGGGCCAACAGTCAGCTGGGAAATTTAACATTCCAACCCGAATGGATTAATTTTCATGACCTGGTTGAAAACGTCCGAGAGATCTTTTATACTTCCCTGGATGAAAAAAATATTAAGCTGGTTTTTTCCCAACATTCTGACAAACCGGTTTATGCCGACAGACAAATGCTCACCACCGTTGTCCGGAACCTCATTTCTAATGCGATCAAATTCAGCCCTCGGGGGTCATCAATTGCCATCTTTCAGCAGGAAGAAAATGGTGAGACTGTCCTTCGTATTTCTGACGAAGGGGTGGGTATGACAGGTGATGATGTGGAAAAATTATTCAGGATTGACATCAAGAACAAATCAATTGGCAATTCAAAAGAAAAAGGAACTGGTCTGGGACTAATTCTTTGCAAAGAATTTGTTGAGGCACATGCCGGTACAATTAAGGTTGACAGTTCTCCGGGAAAAGGTAGCACTTTTATCATCAGACTGCCTAAAGGAAAATAAAGTTCCATTTTGATTATGAATTACATACAGATATAATTACGAAATAATCTCAAAAAAGTCTCAGAAGTAGGTTCTGCTTTTTAAAATATTCTTACATTTGTGTTATTAAAATAACACTTGAATTCTGAGGAGAAGGTTTACAACCAATCCAGGGAAAAGCAACAACAATCTGATCCAAAGGAGGTCTACTAATGGAAAAGAGAATAGGAGCCGCATTGATTCTGGTAGAGGACAAAGAAAATGTCGATTTGCTCAACCAGATTATTTCCGCACATGCACATATTATTCTGGGCCGGCAGGGATTACCTGTACGGGAAAAGAACATTAGTATCATCTCGCTTGTTCTGGAAGGTACAACTGATCAGATTGGAGCCCTGACAGGTCAGTTAGGCAGACTGAAAGGAATTCAGGTCAAATCAGTATTAACTAAACCCAGTACACGATATGCGTAAAATTACAGTACTTTTTATCAGTATTTTATCAACATTTCTATTTTTTCAGGTTCATCTCCTGCAGGCACAAACTGTTACTTCCTCTCTTACAGGAACAGTTACAGACGTTAAAACGGGAAAGGGAATACCCGGGGTCAATATTGTATTGTCGAAGTATATCGATGAAAATGAGCTGGAGCAAATTCAACAATATTCCACTTCTGATTTGTTGGGCACCTATATTTTCAAGAATATTTTACCGGGCAACTACCTGATTGTTGTTTCTGCAGTAGGTTATCACACCTATCAGGGCATTGTTACCGTAGATTCTGAATCTGCCTCCCGTTTTGATATTCAGCTTAAAACAGAAATAATCCATCTGGGGGAAGTAAGTGTTTCTTCTCTCAAATCCGATCAGTTGGTCAGGCAAACGCCGCTGCCTGTCACGGTTCTCCGTCAGGATGAAATTGAAAAACTTCCCGGTATCACTACTTCTGATCTGCTGGCCAATGAACCCGGACTCGCGCTGACACGCGATGGTATCTGGGCCACCAGTTTAAATATCAGAGGACTTTCAGAGCAACGCATCATCATGATGATTGATGGGGATCGTATCGAGACCTCTTCGGATCTGGCTGCTGCCCTGTCAATGTTTGACGTCAATGATATCGATCATATTGAAGTAATCAAGGGAGCTGCTTCATCACTTTATGGATCAGGTGCCCTGGGAGGTGTATTGAATGTGATCACCAAAGAAGCCCGTTTTAGCAATCAGCCTTATTTTCAGGGTCTTTCATCCACCACTTATGAATCAGTAAACGATCTGTTTGGGCAATCACTGCTGTTTAAAGGCGGTAGTCAGCACTGGTATGCAAAACTGGCCGGAGGTCTCAGAAATGCAGGAAATACCATGACTCCGGATGGCGAACTGCCCAACAGTCAGTTTCACGACCGGAACATCAGTGCTACGCTGGGCATCAAACCATACGAAAATCATGAACTGAAAATTACTTATCAGAATTTTGACGCCAATGATGTGGGTATTCCCGGTGGCAGTCCCTTCCCCAAAACGGCCAAAGCAACCTACCTGAATGCCAGCCGGAGACTGATGAGTGCAAAATATACCATCAACGACCTCAGTCCTACGCTTCCTAAGCTATCTATCAAGTATTATAATCAATACATTTACAGGAAAGTGGAATTGATACCCAATCCGGCTGCAGTGATAACACCGGTAGGAGGGCACCTGACCAGTGGTTTACAGTTACAGGGAAATATATTACCGGCTGAAGGTCATAATATTGTTGCAGGAGTGGATGTTTGGCAGCGTATTCTGGAGTCGAAAAGAGAAAAAAAGGTGAACCAGCCAGTTCTTGATTCGCTTGGAAACGTTGTAGGCACCAATCAGATAATCAGAGGTGAAATACCGATTCCCCGGAGCGATTTCAATAATTTCGGGGTGTTTGCGCAGGATGATATTGACCTGATTAATGAAAAGCTGACATTTACCATTGGTGGCCGGGTTGATTTTATAACGGTTAACAATGAAATGGGGATTGATCCCTCCTACCTTGTTGTCAATGGCAAACGCAACGATAATCCACCTAATCAACGAATTATTTTTGAAAAAAACAGAGCCAACAATATTTCCTGGAGTGCCACTGCCGGACTGCTTTACCATCTTACCAGTCAGCTTGATATGACGCTGAGCCTGGCCAGGGCATTCAGGGCGCCATCCCTGGAAGAAAGGTTTAAATATATTGATCTGGGTGCCAGTGTTGAACTGGGAAATCCAAACCTGAAACCCGAAGACGGCTATTTCACTGACCTTGGCATCCGCCTGTGGAATCCACGGTTTACACTGAAGGGGAATGTATACATGAATGCTCTTTCAAACCTGATTACCGGCGAACCGGGAACGTTCGTATACAGCTATACCGGAGATGAAACACAACAGGACAGTCTGCCGGCTATTGTTTACGGAAATATCGACAAAGCCATGCTGTATGGTTTTGACTTGCAGTTTGACTATAATTTCTGGTCGAATATTGTATTGTATGGATCCGCCTCCTATGTACGGGGAATTGATACAAAAAACAATGCAGACCTTCCCCTGATTCCGCCATTGAACGGACGAGCGGGTATCCGCTACAACCTGCCGGGAGTAGCAGGAATCGATTTTTCTGCTGTGCTTTTTGCTGACCAGAATAAAGTAGCACAGGGAGAAACAACTACACCAGGCTACGCCGTGTATGATATGTCTGTCCATTCTGCTCAGCTAAATCTGAATGTGGCAAACCTTCAGTTCTTTGCCGGTATTGAAAATATTTTCGACCGTGCTTACCGGTATCACCTGAGCACCAACAGAGGCCAGGTACAGCTGGAACCCGGAAGGAATTTCTATGTAAAGATGAACGTGAGATTTTAATGTAAAGGCTGGAGAAGATCCTCTCATACAGATACTGGTGCATCCGATGGTTACAGGATCGTCCGCTTGTACCCAATATTTTGAAATCCATGGTATTTTATATTTTATGAAACCTGTCAGGAGAAAAATACCTGACAGGTTGCTTTCCAATGAATAAACTGTTAAATAATCAGTTCTGTTTTAAACCTTTGAGGGATTTTCATATCTTTATTAATGTATTACTGTCATCAAATTTTTGAGTTAACGGAATGATGACAGAAGTTGTTTAACTTAAACACAAACGTCATGAAAAACATAATCCTGTTCTCAGTATTGGTATTTTTCCTGTTCCAGCCATCCTTTTCACAACAAGATGAGACACATGTAAAAATAGTTTTTCCTGATAATCATTCCTCTGATATATTTTATAATCAGGATTCTTTAAGCCAGGCTGATTTTAAGACAATCATCAGAGAATTTGAAAAACCTGAAGGAATCCATCATTTTAATAAGGACAGTATTCTGCATGACAGAAATAACCTGATAACCGGATTAATTCAGCGGGAAAAACAATATGGGATGCCGGTAGTAAAACCACAGGGAGACTTTTACCTCTATACCCTGAAGCCGGACAGTTCCAATATGTACTACTTAATCATAAAAGATCAGTTGAAAAAAGGTAAGTATTAGTTTAAACCAGTTCAATAAGGAAAATTTCTGTGAGTTATCAAATTATAATTCTGTCAGCAAAGAGTTCATGCCAGACCTGTATATAAATGATTTATGACTAAATTTATACATGTTAAAACAATAACTACTAATTTAGTATATAATTTTCCAGCGTTTGTATAAACTTGTAAGAATTTTAAAGTATATATTATTATCCATATTAAAAATTAAATGAAAAAATATGAAACAATTTACATATAGGGTATTGTTAAACAAGGAACCGGAAGGAGGTTATACTGTAACTGTTCCTGCATTACCCGGGTGCATCACTTATGGAGAGAACGTTGATCAAGCTCTTGCAATGGCTAAAGAAGCTATCGAATTATATATCGAAAGTCTCGTTGAACATAATGAACCTATCCCTGATGAATCAAACACCCTCGAATATGCCATAACTCTTGAAGCTTCTGTATGAGCACCTTCCCATCACTTACACCAAATGATATTGTAAGGATTCTGAGAAAGAAAGGTTTTGTTCTGGATCGTAGCCGTGGAAGTCACCAAATCTGGCTGCACCCTGTTTCAAATAAACGGGTAGTAGTTCCAATGCACAAAAAGGATCTTCCTTCCGGAACACTGTATTCTATTCTTAAACAGGCTGGAATTGATAAAGACGACTTATAAAAGACAGACATCCCTACCTGAGTAGTCTGGCGCGCATTTAGCTTCGCTGAGCTCGTCCTTCATCATCGGTTGTAATGCGTGCTTCTGCTCTCACTGGTGCATCCGATTGTTATCGGATCCGCTTGTACCCAATATTTTGAAATCCATGGTATTTTATATTTTTTGAAACCTGTCAGGAGAACATACCTGACAGGTTGCTTTCCATTAAACCCCCACTGGTGCAAGTCTCCGGACTTGTACCCAATATGAATTAAACTGTATGTTATATATTTTAAATCTATTGTCAACCCTATCAAACAACATCCCTTCCTCTTAATATTTATCAAACTTTCCTGTTATCTTTGGTGAGTATATCATACTTACAATGAAGAAAGAGGATACACACACATTAGAAATCAATGTTGAAGGATTGGTTCAGGGGGTTGGTTTCCGGCCGTTCATTTACCGTCTTGCCCAAAAACACGGGCTTACAGGCTGGACCAGGAATACCAACCAGGGGGTAACCATAAACATTCAGGGTAATCCTGAATTTTGTGAATTATTTCTGAAAGACCTGGAAATTGAGAAACCACAGGCTTCCACGATCAGGGAAATTCATACCCGGATCAAATCCAATGGAAAATTTGATCATTTTGAAATCCGCCCCAGCAAAGACTTATCTGCTTCAGTCACTGAGGTTAGTCCGGATATTGCAGTCTGTGATGAATGCCTGGAAGACATGAAAAGGCAACCCGATCGAATCAACTACCCACTCATCAATTGCACCAACTGCGGCCCAAGGTTTACCATCATTCAGGAACTGCCTTATGACCGAAAAAGTACAACCATGGCTGAGTTTGATATGTGTCCTTCCTGCCGTGAAGAGTACACCACCATTACCAACCGCCGCTTTCATGCCCAACCGGTAGCCTGCAATCATTGTGGTCCGGTGTATACACTAAAAAACAAAGAACAGGAAAGACAAAATATTAATGACATTATCACGGACCTGTCAAAACAGATTAAAAGTGGTGCTGTGGTGGCCCTAAAAGGGACAGGTGGTTATCATCTGATGTGTGACGCATTGAACGAAGAGGCTGTAACAAAATTACGCAATGCCAAAGTAAGAGAGAAGAAACCTTTCGCTGTCATGTTCAGGGATGATGTTTCCCTGACGAAGTATGCTGTTGTGACCCGGGAGGAACATGAACTAATTAATTCCTGGCGCCGTCCGATTGTACTGCTGCAGTCAAAAAAGTCACTTGCGGCATCTGTCTCTGTGGGATTTCCAACCATTGGGGCCATGCTTCCCTATATGCCTTTTCATTATCTGCTTTTTGAAAAACTGGAAACACCGGCCATTGTGCTCACCAGCGGAAATATTAGCGATGAACCCGTGATAATTGATGATGCAGAGGCCACAAAAAGACTGGGGCCAATCACTGATGCCATTGTAAAATACAACAGGGACATACACAACCGCTGCGATGATTCTGTTACAATGGTAGTTAATCAAAAGCCAAGACTGTTAAGACGCTCCAGGGGATATGCTCCCTCACCTGTTCGCTTGCATTTAAATACTGAAGGCATTATAGCCACAGGCGCAGAACTGGTAAACTGCTTCTGTATAGGAAAAGACCATCAGGGTATCCTGAGTCAGCACATCGGCGACCTGAAAAACTATGAAACCTACTCCTTCTATACAGAAAGTCTCGATCGGTTTAAAAAACTATTCAGGCTCACTCCCTCGCTAATGGCTGCGGACCTCCATCCTGATTACATTTCAACGCGCTATGCAAAGGAAACAGGCCTGCCTGTTGAATTTGTGCAACACCATCATGCGCACATTGCTTCCTGTATGGCTGAGCACAGGCTGGATGAAAAGGTAATCGGGGTAAGTTTGGATGGAACCGGAATGGGAACCGATGGTAACATCTGGGGAGGTGAATTTATAACCTGCGATTATGCTGATTTTAACCGCCACGCACATTTTGCATATGTACCTGCACCCGGAGGCGACAAGGTTACCCGTGAACCATGGCGAATGGCACTGGCTTACCTGAATCAGGCCATTCCTGAAATATCCCTGCAGGAACTACAGGACATTTTTTATGATGTTTCGCCTTCAACACTTAGACTGGTTAATGATATGATACTGAAGAACATCAATTCTCCACTCACCTCCAGTGCGGGCAGACTATTTGATGCAGTGGCGGCACTCACTGGAATTTGCCGCTATTCCGGTTTTCATGCTGAAGCCCCCATGAAACTTGAAGCCATCCTGGATCCGTCAGTAAAGAATGCCTATCCCTTCTCCGGATACCCGCAAATTTCATTCAGGGAAACCATCAGGGCTATTTTGAATGACTATAAAAAGAAGGTATCTCCATCAATTATTGCTGCACGTTTTCACAATACAATTATTTCTGTTATCTTTATAACAATAAAAAAAATAAAAGCAGATACCGGAATCAACAAGGTCGTATTAAGTGGCGGAGTTTTTCAAAATCGCTATCTGCTGGAGCAAACAGAAAATTTATTACAAAATAATCAATTTGAAGTTTACAGCCACCAGTCTGTTCCCACCAATGATGGAGGGATTGCCCTCGGACAGCTAATGGTAGCAGCAAAAAGGAGAACAATATCATGTGTTTGAGTATCCCTGCAAAAGTCCTGTCGATAAACGGAAATACTGCTACCGCATCAGTGGGTGGCAGTATGGTAAAAGCGGCCCTGGATCTGGTAGACCATGTAAAAGTGGGTGATTATATCCTGATCCATACTGGTTTTGCCCTGGAAAAAATCAATGAAGAGGAAGCCCTGGAAACCCTCAGGATGCTGAAAGAGCTGGAGTGAGGTGAGATGAAAGATGAGTCGGAAGACCGAAGTCAGAAGTCGGAAAGCGGACGGAAGATGGAAGATGGAAGAGCGCAGCACCTGACAGCGTGGAGGAAAAGCTGAAGTAAGAGTTGGAAATGCTCAAACCGAAGATAAATAAGGCAGTATAAAAAGACAATGAAATACCAGAGCGAATACCGGAATAAGGAAGATATACAGCAACTGGCTGCCCACATTAAAAAAATCAGTAATAAAGAGATCAGGCTGATGGAGGTATGTGGCGGACACACCATGGCCATACAAAAATTTGGCATTCCTTCCCTCCTGCCATCCAACATAAAGTTACTTTCCGGTCCCGGTTGTCCGGTTTGTGTAACAAGCCGGAAGTTCATTGACCAGATCATGGTCTTCAGCCGGATGGAAAATACAATCGTCACTACGTTTGGAGACCTTATCAGGGTTCCGGGCTCATCTGGTACGCTGAATGAAGAAAAAGCAACAGGCGCTGACATCAGAATGGTTTATTCCATCCTGGAAGCGTTAGACATTGCCATTCAAAATCCTGACAAGCAGATAATATTTGCCGGAATTGGTTTCGAAACCACTGCACCGGGCACGGCAGCAGGAATCCTGCAGGCTGCACAAAAGAAGATAAAAAACTTTACTGTACTTAGTTCTCACAAGATAATGCCACCCGCCATGGCTGCGCTGATCGACGAAGGTGTTCCCATTGACGGATATATTGCGCCGGGGCACGTGAGTACCATCACAGGTTCACAGATTTACGAGTCGTTGGCGACAGACTACCATAAGGCAGTGGTAGTAAGCGGTTTTGAACCCCTGGACCTGCTGCAGTCGGTTTATATGCTGGTGAACCAGATTGAATCAGGCAGGCCGGCTGTTGAGATCCAGTATAAAAGGGTGGTTAGCCAGACAGGCAATCGTAAGGCCAGGGAGATGATGAATGAAGTTTTCACCTTGCGTGCCGACTGGTGGCGCGGACTGGGAGTGCTGGAAAAGAGCGGACTTGGCATCAACAATACCTACAGTGATTTTGATGCAGCGCTTCGTTTCCCTGTGGATATTGCGGAAACAGCAGATCCCAAAGGATGTAAATGTGGTGAAATATTGAGAGGTACTCTGACTCCTTCCGATTGCAGTCTTTTTGGAAAAGCCTGCACTCCGGTAAATCCGGTGGGATCCTGTATGGTTTCCTCAGAAGGTGCCTGTCAGGCTTACTATCGCTATAGAAACAATTGATTAAATGATATAGAAAGCTGTTATGGACAAGATATTATTAGGACACGGAAGCGGCGGAAAGCTCAGCCATGAGCTGATCAGCAATCTGTTTATGCCCCATTTCAGCAATGATACCTTACTGGTGCAGGGCGATGCTGCACTCTTGCCGGGCATTTGTGAACAACTGGCCTTTACTACTGATTCTTTTGTAGTGGATCCTGTCTTTTTTCCCGGAGGTGATATTGGCAAGCTGGCTGTTGCCGGAACTGTTAATGATTTGGCTGTTTCCGGTGCAGAACCCTTGTACCTGTCAGCCTCATTTATTATTGAAGAAGGAATGCCGTTTGCTGACCTGGAGCGGATCGTGGTTTCAATGGCAAAAGAGGCCCGAAATGCCGGCATATTGATTGTAACCGGAGATACCAAGGTGGTAAACCGCGGCAAATGTGACAAATTATTCATCAATACATCAGGTATTGGAAGAGTTAAACCTCAACATGCCGGAATTGTCAATGGAAGAGAAATCAGACCTGGTGACAAAATTCTGGTAAACGGCACGCTAGGTGATCATGGTATTGCAGTACTGGCAGCCCGGAAATCATTACATTTTGAAACAAAAGTACATTCGGATTGTGCCTGTCTGAATCAACTGATCAGCGGACTACTTGGTTCTTTCAGTGAAATACACTTTATGCGGGATGCTACCCGTGGGGGCTTAGCTACTGTATTATGCGAAACAACACTGCAAAAGCCCTACGGTATCCGGCTCAATGAAGCAGCCCTTCCTGTAAGGGAAGAAGTGGCCGGGGCCTGTGAAATATTCGGATATGATCCCCTGTATGTAGCAAATGAAGGCAAGGTGGTAATAATCGCCAGTGCTGCAGAAGCACCGCAAATACTAAAAAAAATGAAAGAAAATCCACTGGGCATGGACAGTGCCATTATTGGTGAAGTAGTGGACGAACATCCTGGTAAAGTGGTACTGGAAACAACTATCGGCGGCAACCGCATCGTAGACATGCTTGCCGGAGAGCAACTCCCAAGAATCTGTTAAATAAATTAGTTATGCACGAGTTTTCACTGGCTATTAATATTGTTGAAATTGCAGAAAATGAAGCAAAAAAGGCAAATGCGGCAACAATCACCTCGGTTGAGGTTGAATCAGGTACACTGTCGGGAGTAGTTGTGGAAGCACTCAAAACTGCACTTGAATCGGCCACGCGGGAAACTATGATGGAAAAAGCTCTGATCAGTATCAATGTAATAAATGGCCGTGCCAGGTGTTTGCAATGCTTTCATGAATTTGAAACAGATGATGTATTCAGCCCCTGTCCGGCATGCGGCGCTTTTAATCCTGAAATCATAGCGGGGAAAGAGTTGCGGGTAAAATCAATTGAAGTGGAATAAACGAAAACTGAGAGAATAAAACATAGATATCAACAATAAAAATTCAAATTATGTGCGATACATGCGGATGCAGTGACCCGAACAACAGGGTTATCATTAGAAAACCGGGTGAAAAAGCAGACCAACAGCATACCCATGCAGATGGTACCACCCATTCTCACGATCATCATGATCATGAACATGAGCACCACCATCATGATCGCCATCATGATCACCGTCATACACATGACCATTCATCAAGGCATATCGAAGTTGAACAGGATGTACTGCAGCAAAACAACCTGCTGGCTGAGCGAAACAGGGGATTTTTCGAAGCAAAAAATATAACTGCTTTTAACCTGGTCAGCTCTCCCGGATCAGGAAAGACAAGTTTACTGGAACGAACGATCAAAGAACTGGGTAAAGAGCTTTCATTCATGGTTATTGAAGGAGACCAGCAAACCACGAACGATGCCGAGAGAATTGAATCGGCTGGTGCACCTGTGGTACAGATCAATACCGGGAACGGATGTCACCTGGATGCAAATATGGTAAACCAGGCGGTAAAAAAACTGGAAGTGCCCGATCATTTTATCCTGTTCATCGAAAATGTGGGAAACCTGGTATGCCCTGCCCTTTTCGATCTCGGTGAAAAGAAAAGAATACTTATCATGAGTGTAACCGAAGGAGATGACAAACCACTCAAATATCCAACCATGTTTGAAACTGCTGATCTGTGCATCATTAATAAAACAGACCTCCTTCCCTATGTCGATTTTGATGTGGAGAAATCAAAAGAATACGCCCGCCTTGTGAATCCGGATCTTGAGTTTATAGAACTTTCCGTCCGTACCGGTGACGGCATGGAAAAGTGGTATCAGTGGTTGCAGGTATAGCTACTCATGTAAAGACGCACGGCCGTGCGTCTTAACCGAGCGTCTTAACCGAGCATCTCAACCGTGCGTCTCAACCGGGCGTCTCAACCGGGCGTCTCAACCGTACATCTCAACCATGCGTCTCAACCGTGCGTCTCAACGTGCATCTCAACCGTGCGTCTCGAACCGTGCGTCTCAACCGTGCATCTCAACCGTGCGTTTCAATATCTATATAAAAACCTGACAGGTATCTCAATCCTGTCAGGTTTTATTTTATAATTATAACTGTGCAAAAGCCTGCTCCAGATCAGCTTTGATATCATCAATATGTTCGATACCTACTGAAAGTCTGATTGATCCAGGTTCAACGCCGGATGCTTTCTGTTCTTCCAGACTTAACTGCTCATGGGTGGTTGAGCTGGGATGAATGATCAGGGTCTTGGCATCCCCCACGTTGGCCAGGTGGCTAATCAGTTTAACACTGTTGATTACTTTTTCAGCACCTTCAGCCCCTTTCTTCAGTTTGAAGTTCAAAACACCGCCAAAGCCGTGCTTCAGGTATTTCTTTGCCAGGTTATGGTAAGGATTTTCAGGTAAACCAGGATAAACCACCTCCTGCACTGCGGGATGACTTTGCAGCCATTTGGCAATTTCCAGTGCATTGTCAACATGACGCTGCACGCGCAACGCCAGCGTTTCCAACCCCTGAATAAGCAGGAAAGCATTGAATGGACTAAGGGCAGAACCATAATCCCTGAGTCCTTCCACCCTGGCCCGGATGGCAAATGCGATGTTTCCAAACGGACCGTCAGCACCGAATACTTCCCAGAATTTCAGTCCGTGATAACCCTCTGAAGGTTCAGTAAATTGAGGAAACTTGCCATTGGCCCAATTAAAATTACCGGCATCTACAATTACACCACCAATACTGGTTCCGTGGCCTCCTATCCATTTAGTAGCCGATTGTACCACAATACTGGCACCATGTTCAATCGGACGGAATAAATAACCCGCAGCACCAAAAGTATTATCCACAATGAGCGGAATATCATGTTTTTTCGCGATAGCGGCAATCGCATCAAAATCAGGCACATTGAAACGCGGATTACCAATGGTTTCCAGGTAGATTGCCTTGGTCTTATCATCGATCAGGGCTTCAAAACCGGCAGGGTTATCCCCTTCAACAAATTTAGCTTTGATGCCCAGTCGTTTAAACTGAACCTTGAACTGGTTATAAGTTCCACCATAAAGATAAGAAGTGGAAACAAAATTATCTCCCGCTTCCAGAATATTGGTAAGTGCCAGAAATTGTGCAGCCTGACCTGAAGATGTTGCAACAGCGGCTACACCTCCTTCAAGGGCGGCAACCCTTTTTTCGAAAACATCGGTTGTCGGATTCATGATCCGCGTATATATGTTACCAAATTCTTTCAGACCAAAGAGTTTTGCTGCATGTTCTGAGTCTTTAAAAAGATATGAAGTAGTTTGATAAATAGGTACTGCCCTCGAAAGAGTTGCACTTTCTACTTCCTGTCCTGCATGCAATTGCAGTGTTTCAAATTTGAAATTTTCTGCCATGATAAATTGTTTTTTAGGATTTATGATTGATGTGCACAAAACTTCAATACCGCCATCGGGAAGCTCTACTTTAACTAACCGGCACCGCACTTTTTGTTCAAACATCTGCGGATAGTCCTTCAATAGTTTCCGGTCTTTCTTGGGCAGTGTGAATTCAACTATTCCATTTACTTTGTTGCTTTCTGAAAAATTCTTGACATCGAGCCACCAATCTAATTTCATCCGCATACAGAACTGTATGCCTTTTGCCATCAGTATAAATATCAAGGCAATGCTCGGATAGCCCCTGTCAAGCAACAATAAGTCGCCTTTGTTTATCTTTTCAAGATGCTTATAAAGTTGTTCCCTTTCGCTTGATGCATATGGTGCCATCTGTGCATCTAGTGTCATTAAATTCAAAGGATCATATAAAAACGAACCTATTGCCAATGAGCGTTTGCTATCTGCATTTGGGCCAAATGAATGTTCCCCGAATTCTTCTTTTATGCTTGGGTGGTTCGGCAGGGTCAACCTTGTTCCGTCTATGATAAATTAATGGATATACGTCTGTTACCTGTTGGCTTTTTTACCAACTGCAGTATAATAAAAGTGAAATAATTAAACGAAAGGAATACTTAGCGACACATGAGACATGTGCAATGGTAGTGCATCATACAAAATGCCGAAAGCAGAAGGCTTCTGCCATTAACAACTGCATTGTAACCAAGGGAATAAATAAAATCTGAATTAAAATAATCTGAGTTTTTCATACAATCAATTAATTTATATTTACCAATAAAATGGTCAGGATTTGGCACCTTTTCCTGTCAGATAGGTTGCCAGAGGGTCATTGAGCCTGTTCTCTTGCCTCTTCTTTATAAATCAATTGCGAAAACAAAAAGGTATGTTTTACAATTGAATACTTTGCAAATAAAGACAATTTTATCTTATTTACCAAATTAATTATTGTATTTTTATAAAAAAGCCCGGAAATCTTTCGATACCAGACCCTTTTTTAAGCTTAATTATTCTGTAAAAGCCTGATTTTATCAAAGCTGTACCCGGATTCCGGGACCTATCAGCCAAAACCATGTTTTTTCAGATATCAGATAACCTCCTCCCAGGTATAGCGGAAATGACAGTTTTGATCCGCTTTTCACCGGCAAAACACTTCCCAGTACTACAATACCCAAATCCCTGCTGTTATTGGCTTCCGAAAGGTTAAACGCGTTAAGGGCCACAAAACCGGCTCCTACTTTATATGGCCTCAGCCTGGCAATTTTGTTGGGATTATAGAAGCTAAACTGCGCAATCATAGCCATACTGACTCCCAATCCCCCAAATTCATCTGTTTTGGTTTTATATGTAATCAAGCCTGCCGGAAACGAAACATCAATATCAAATGAATACGTCTTTTGCAGAATAATATCCAGTTTTTTTGAAATTCCTTCGCCATTATATTTATCATCCCGGGTTTTCACCGTAAGTTCAATTTTTGCCCAGTCTTCCAGATTGTAGGTCTTTCCAGAGAGATAACTGTTCAGGGAAACAGCATCATTTATACAGTTTTTCCGGTCGTAATATTGATAACGGGGTGAATTTTCACCCGGGCAAACAACCAGATTATCAATAGTTTTCATTTCAATCAACTGTCCCTTGCTTCCGGTTATTTTTACTTCAATGGTCAGATATTGTTTGCCGTATAATTGTCCCTGGTCATCAATACGGTTGGGAACAAAATTGAAAAAAACATCTTTCACAGTGTGTTTATAGAGTACCGGACTTTTAAGTGATGCCAGATTTCTGTTGATATCCCCATAGTTGATCAGGATATAATCGAATGGTCTGGGGCGCTGGTATTCAAAAACATTCAGGGCATAGCCTGTATTTTCCGAGCGATTATAAAGCTGAATTTTCTTTTTTGTAATATCTATGGGTATTCTGATTTTATAAACCATCACCTTTTCGTTACGGATAAGCGAATCGGTTGAAACATCTTTTACATCCTCAAAATGAAAGTTGGCCTTGTGTAAAGCCTCTCCTTCAATTTTAATATCGACTGTTTCTCCGGGATGGACATCCAGGTTTTCTGTCCAGTCGACACCTTCATGCAAAATACTTATCCTGCTGATTGCTGTTTTGG
Source organism: uncultured Bacteroidales bacterium (assembly GCA_963783315.1). Lineage (GTDB taxonomy): Bacteria > Bacteroidota > Bacteroidia > Bacteroidales > DASQZP01 > DASQZP01. The sequence goes on along the minus strand of CAWAMZ010000026.1, from coordinate 32,249 downwards.
GTGTAATGCTGAAATTGGTAATAAACTTTGCCTCATCCCCATCCTTGATGTACAGGTATCCGTCCGACTTGCGATGATAATTGTAAACCCTTAGCTGACACAGAACGCGATTGTTGGTAATCTTGTTACGGGTAAACACCTCGGCAATCAAGGCTCCTCCGGGTTTTTCCTGCGCCTCAATCCGATAGGTTTTCCCGATCTGCAACGACGGATAATCATCCAGTTGCACTTCAATACCTTCCATTCTGGTTTGGTCATCCAGCGTCACTTCACCTTTGTCGATATTCAGGAATACCAACCTGCTTTGTTTTACTGAAAAAGCATGAGTAATAACCGGCAGTTCAAATACAGGCAGGCCCCTGCTATCCAGAAATGGTCTTTTGGTTTTCAATCTCAGTTCAAGGATCTGACTTCCCAGTTTGCGGGGCAATACATGTACCTTAATCTGCCCTTTATCTGCAGTGAGGCGGTAATCAAAGTTCTCTGTTTGCACCCAGTCGGTGATAAGCTTAATATTTTCAGGATTATTGGTGGCCAGGTCAAAGGTTTTTTCTTCACCTATGAACAGCTCATCGTCAGAAGGAAAAATACCAGCCTGTGTGGTTGTATAAGGAAAAAGATTTACCACTGCAATATGTGAAGCAGTATTTCCCTGTTTAATTGAAAAATTAAAACTCAGAAATTCAGCATTTGTAAGGTCGTTAAACCTTACTCTGAACCTGTAATATTCATTATTTACATTTAAAACAGAATCCAGTATATCAAATCCGGATGAAGGCAATAATCTAATATCATTAATTGGCCGTGAAGGTTTTGGATATATTCTCACCTCACAGGTTTCTGAATTATTGCTGTACTGAAAACCCAGCTGAGACCGCTGCTGAAAATGAATAGTATCTTTTGTAAAATAATAAGTCGAAGTATCAATACTCAATGTCAATTCCCCGAAAAACAGTGAATCGCTTGATGAAGCCCGGAGTTGGGTAGTAAAAATCAGAATAGGAACTAGAAAAAATCCAAAAAAAATATTCTTCATAATGATGCAAGTTGAAACAAAAATAATAAAGCTCAAAGTTAGCATAACGAAATGAAGACAAAATTAGTTTCGGCGCTGCTAAATACTTTTCAACAATCTTAAGGCGTTCAGCATTCTTTTAAAGAACTGGGTTAATAACCAACCTTTTATTGTCAACATGGACAAATTATTATTTTATTCTGTTGGAGAAATTTCTTCCTGCCTATTTAAAACAAAAATATAACAGAATTTAAAATGATAAAAAACATCGCCGGATATCAAACAAAATCCATTTATAATACGTTAAAACAGAACAAGAAAAAGAAAAAATTAGATGAAGAGAAATTCAGACATTGTAATAATTCTGTCAACAGTATTATTGATATTTATTTTATCCGGCTGTAAAAATTCGGCATCAGATGATTTTAATGGTGAAGATTTGGCCGCCTCACACCAGGATATGATTATTTCGGCTCCTCCTGTAATTCCGGAGGATACAATCACACAAGCAGCCACACCTGAATCAGCAGTTGAAAAATTTTGCTATTATCTCTTTAATCCAAATGATACAATTTCCAGCCCTGAATCAGCTCTGTATGCCTATGGATTACTAAGTAGGCAAGCAAAGGATATGGTTAATAAGCTCAGCGGCAGCCTGATTCACCAGCTAAAAGAATTTTCAGGAATCCATGATTCCCAAACACTGGATTACAGCATAACCGGTGAAGTTTACTCAGATGGTAAACTTGCTGCGGTTGAAACTACCTGGCAACAGGCAGGAAAAAGAATTGGTACAGCACAATCCGTCAAGACATTTCAGCTTTCTTTCCAGCATGGCGAATGGAAAATAAGGGATATTGACTGATTTCCTTGGTAAAGATTTAATTTAATTATAACTCATCTCCGGCTGCAGCTTGTTGTACAAGTTTCTTATTTTTTACTGAGTAGGATAAATACAATACAAGAGCCAGTGTAAACAGGTTCACTACCATGAAAGCAGGCACTAAAAACATATTTTTACCAGAAACCATCAGTGCAATAATCATCGATCCAAATGCAGCAATCCCTGCAATAAATCCATAGACCTTCTCATTATAGAACCAGGCATAAGCAAAAAGATGTGCCCCTGTAATAATAGCATAAGTCATTGCAAAATAGAGGGGACTTTTAATCAGTATAAAAATCAGAAAAGGAAAATAGAAAAGTTGGGCAAAATTAAGCCACAAGCCTAATGGTTGCAATGGATTATTCTTTATTTTCCATTGGGTCTTCAATAACTTTGATAATAATAATGCCAAAGGGATCATTACTCCACCTGCAATAAAAGTGAGAACACCCTGGTTGTAGGGAGTTGTGGGTAAGGTCCACACATAGGCTATAATTGACCAGGTAATTGTGGCTGCCAAAATAAAGTCAATTCCGTTTTTAGCCTTGATTGATATTTCCAGTTTAAGGCCATCCAGATCTGTCTTAGTCATGAAATAATATTATATTTTAGTTAACAGTGAGATAAATATCAAATCAATCGGTTGTTGGGGTTTAACAAACTTAGTCTCTGAGCCTCTTGAACAGATAAATGGTAAAATCATAAGGATTTTTTTCATCTTTTCCATACTCATTCTGACGTACTATCTTCCAGTTATCAAAATTAATTTCCGGAAAAAATACATCTCCTTCCATTTCAATATCAATAATTGTCAGGTAAATCTGATCTGTAATTTTCAATGATTGCCGGTAAATTTCTCCTCCCCCAATTATAAAACACTCTGTCTCCCCGTTTTTTCGGGCCAGTTCAATACCCTCTTCTATTGAATGTACAACAGTACATCCCTCTGCTTTATAATCCGGTTGGGAAGTAACAATGATATTGGTACGATTTGGAAGTGGTTTTTTTTCAGCCTCAAAATTTTTACGTCCCATGATCACATGATGGTCAGATGTTGTTTTTTTAAAAAAAGCCATATCAGCCGGTAACCTCCATGGTAACCTGTTGTCCTTCCCTATTACCCGGTTTCTCGTCATTGCCGCAATCTGTGAGATGATCATGAAGTATAATAGTATATTTTATATGAAACAAAAAATAAGTAGCCTTGTAACGGGCAAAGATAAAAATATTTCACATCATTTCCAGTACATGGAAACTCGTTTAAATAAATTTGATTGTAACCTGTTTTAAAAATAATTCTTCTAATTTACGTGCTATTCTTTTCACCACAGTTCTCCGGATTTCGAGTTCCACAGGCAAATTTGGATCCTGATGCGCCAGATTGATAGACGTGCCCACCAGAAAGTGAATTTCGTCACTGTCTTTCAGTAATTTGAAAAGTGCATCAGCCGGCCCTTTACCAGGCAAAAATGAAGGTGTATACCCGTTTAATATCCGGGATACTTTGCTTAGTGTCAGAATGCCTTCGGTTACCAGTTCCGCATCCTGCATAAAAGAAACGGGCGGTAATTCAGGATCGTCAAATTCCTGTCCGTTGATTATCTCTTTGTCCAGTTCCCGTGCTAAAATATCTGCTGTAGTGGCTCCCGCTACAATACGTTTCCCATCAAAACTACTGAATATCCGGGCCATCTCTTTGTCGCGGGCTTTTTCGACAGGTGGACCTGTTACCACAAGCAACTTCCTGGGTTCCCTGAAATAAAGCGAGGCGCAGCTGATATCATCCTTCGCCGAATACTGGTCATTCTTGTGGGCAATTGTTACCACTTTCAAAGCAAGATCGCGTGCCGAAATCACAGGATTGCTGCTGATCTGTTTTAATAGAAAATATTCCAGTCCATCTCTCCCCCAGCCCTGGGGAAATGCATTACTCCCTGTACCCGATTGTGTGACTCCATCTGTACAAAAAAGGATCCTGTCTTCCTTGCCAGCCATGAAATTACAGGTACGCAATTTTTTACCGGCATTCTGTTCAGTTTCAAGTGTAACGGTTTCCCATTCAGGCTGATAAAGTTTTTTCCCTCTAATAATCACTGCCTGTGGATTGTCATATTCAAGAATGGTCACTTTCTCATCATTTTCAATATCAATGATGGTAAAAGTGGAATAACTCATTTTCCGTTCACTGCAAACAGGAAGTGTATTCATGATGGTGTCAGCAATACGCTGTACTTCTTTGTGTTCCTGTGCAAAATTCAATGACATGGTAGCCGTCAGAGTGGCCAGAATATTGGCTTTAACTCCGTGCCCCATCCCGTCAGACAAAACAATGATAACCCTGTTTTCCTCCTCGATGCGGCGAAAAAGAAAAACATCGCCGCAGATTCTTTCCCCTTCATGATACTTCTGCTGACAATCAATTTCAATATGATAATTCTGGTGCATAAATCAGGACTTCTTATTATTTCTGTATGTTTCAATGATTGATTGAAGCATTTTTTCTGTTTCTGAGGCTCCCTCTCCGAGCAAAAAGCCAATTTTCTGCACCATTTCAAGGTTTTTATCAATTACATCGGTCACCCGGTTGATTACTTCTTCTTTCTGTACTTCAGGAAGATACATATCACGCACTACAGCACCTGCAATTTTATTCTTTCTGATTGTGAATATCGAGATGTTCAGCAGGCTTTCTCCGTAATGAACATCGCGGCTCAGAATATCCTCGTTGCTTGTAAGTACATGATTAAACAGATTATAAATGGTGAAGGGAAGCAAAGTTTTTACATCTGCTCCGGCTAATCCGGGTACAATTTCGTTAATTTCTGCCGCCTCGCTTCCCAGAATCTGTATAAACCGTTCGTTGGATTGTAATATTTTCAGATTTTTATCAACGATCACCACCCCAGCTCTCAGTTTTTGCAACATGGTTTTATTGATCTCTGAGGCTTCTCTGGCAGCTTCTTTTTCAATCCGCGCTATTTTCTCTGATTCCTGAAGAGCTTCCTGCATGGAAGCCATTTTTTCATTGGTCTTCTTGAGTGTTTTAATGTATTTCTGTTTATTCTTCAGAGCATACGTGTTGCACATTTCCGGTGTAGCCAGTCCCTGCCCGATGGCAACAGCAAACTCATGGCATGATTCATACCCGCATGCTGAACAACCCAGCCTGTCGTCCTGATTGTCACGGCCAATAGTCTTTAGTATCTCCAGAATCCGTTCGGGTGATGGTTCGGGTAACCGCTGATCATCGTCCGTAAATTCTCTGTTAAAATCTATATCCCCGTATTCCTTCACCTTCTGAACCCACTCCTCCCGGTTGAAATCACGAAGCCTCTTATTAGCATATTTTACAACGAGTGATCTTCGCAAAAACCGGTTACCGCCCTGCGATGTGCCCGGCCCCATGATGCAACCGTTACAATAGAAAAGATTAAAATGACTGTTTATGTCGTCTATGTATCTGTCAAACTCCCTGAGCGCCTCACTCACATCATTCTTGCCCTCTGCAGTAATTACCCGCCCTTCCTGAAGACCTTCATCCAGACTGGCTGCCTGTACAATACCATTGCTGATAGCAAATAATGATCCCTTGAAGCCCACCGGCTCATCAAAATCAGAAAATTCAAGTGTACTTTCTGTTATATTTTTTTCACTAAACATTGCCCGCAACTCAGTAAAGGTAAGAACAGCATCAATACCTGCTTCTTCATATAACCGGGCCTCATTTTTCGCCGCCACACAGGGACCAATATATATGATCCTGGCTTTTTTCCCGTATTTCTTTCTGATAACCCTGGCGGTGGCAATCATGGGGGAAATTAAAGGGGCCAGGTTGTTAATCAGGGAAGGATGAAATTTCTCAACATAGTTTACTACTGCCGGACAATTCGCTGTAATATAATATTTTCCTTTAAAATTTTTCAGCAGTTTTTCATACTCCAGGGCAACTAAATCGGCCCCAAATGAAGCTTCAACCACATATTCAAAGCCCAGCTGGCGGATCATCTGTACAAATTTCCTGTAATCTGTGATATCAGAAAATTCACCACTTATACTCGGTCCTGTAATGGCCACTACCTGCTCATTACCTTCCAGTATAGTGAAAGCATCACGGATATTCCGTGTATAGTTGATTGCCTGCGGTGCACAGGCTGAAAGACAGCTACCGCATCCTATACAACGGCTTGCCAGCAGAACCGGCACCTCTTCCTCCCGCTGAACCTGCAGTGCTTTTACCGGACATACCCGGACACAGGCATAACAGGTCTTGCATTTATCCTCGTCAATATGTATCAGCGGTTCCAATGATTCTTCTCCGTTTAATTAGTTATGTAAAGATAATAGCCTGTTATTTTTTCTGTTAAATCTGATTGAGATTTTATGACAGCTTTTCTCTATTTATAGTAAATACAGATTAAGGTTGTTCTAAAGCATATTGTTATTAAATCATTATTAATCAAACTGTCAATGCACAAAGATAGTTTTTTTCATCATAATTTATCGTTATTTCTCTAACAGTGTTTTTAAAATAACAATAAATTAATTACATTTGTGATAGACTCAAAAAATGGGTACAACTTCCTACAAACCTGTTAATTATGGATCATTCAATAGATAATTTACTTGAAACCTATAAAAATGTAAAACGGGATTCACTTATTCCAATTTTACAGCATATTCAGAATACTTATGGCTACATATCTGAAGAGGCGATCGAAAAAACAAGCAGGCATCTTAATCTTCCTGCCAGTAAAATATACGGACTGGCTACTTTTTACAGTCAGTTTAGATATACACCACCGGCCACCTACCATTTACAGGTTTGCCACGGAACTACCTGTCACATGCACGGCACCGGTGAGATACTGAAGGAAATCAGAAAAATACTGCATATTTCAAACGGACAAACAACGCCAGACAATCAGTTCAGCCTGGAAGAATTACCATGCCTGGGCGCCTGCGGTCAGGGGCCTGTCTTACTGGTGAACAAAAAACCATATCCAAAAATAAGCCGGGAAGCAGTAACTAAACTGATTACAGAATTAAAAAAATCATAGCTGACTAATCAAACGGGAATGGAAACCAACATACAAATTAATGTTCATGATCTGCTAACAGGCTATTTGCTTAAGGAAGATAACCTGCCTGATGATCCGGATACCGAAGATCTGATCGATGCATTTCGCAGGGACCATATTGTAAAACCTGTGATTTTCATAGGAAGTGGCAGTTGTGGTATTATTGCCGGTGCAGGCGAGGTGAAAAAGGCGGTTGAGAATTATCTGAATGAGCGGAAAATAACTGCTGATGTTGTGGAAACAGGCTGCATGGGAATTTGCAGCAACGAACCTGTTATGGATATCCAGTTACCGGGACGGACAAGGTTGTCATTTAGTCAGGTTGATCCTGAAGAAGTAACATCTATCCTGGATGATGTATTTCATACAGCCCTTCCTTATGCTTCACTGACTGGCCAGTACGGACACGATATGCAGAGCCAATGGCATAATGTCCCGCTGATGCAGGAATTGCCTTTTTTGAAGCTCCAGCAACGTAATATACTGGAAAATTGTGGCATTGTTGATCCCTGCAGCATTGAAGAATATATTGCCAAAGGAGGCTACAAGGCATACATAAGGGCTATCCGCTATTACACCTTTGAAGAAGTTTGCAACCTGGTGGTTGAAAGCGGCCTCAGAGGCCGGGCGGGTGCCGGATTTCCAACTGGTGAAAAATGGAAGACTGCCTTTAATACCCATGCCGATCAACGATATCTGATCTGTAATGCCGAAGAAAGTGATCCCGGTGCTTTTATGGACAGAACAATTATGGAAGGTGATCCGCACCGGCTGATTGAGGGAATGGCTGTTGCTGCTTACGCCATTGGTGCTACAAAGGCATTTATTTATATTCGTTCTGAGTATGAACTGGCCATTAAACGCCTTTTACAGGCAATCAGCGATGCAAGATCCTATAACCTTTTGGGACAGAATATTTTTGACAGCGGATACAACCTGGACATTAAACTTGTAAAAGGTCCGGGTGCTTTTATCTGTGGTGAAGAAACAGCATTGATCAGATGTCTGGAAGGAAAACGGGGACGGCCGAGAACCAAACCTCCTTACCCGGCTGTACAGGGATTATTCAAAAAACCAACTGTTATCAATAATGTTGAAACCCTCTCAAATATCCCTTCCATTCTGAAGTATGGTCCAAAATGGTTCAGAAAAACAGGCACTCCGTCAAGCAGTGGTACTAAGATATTTTCGGTATCAGGAGATGTGAAAATAACCGGTTTGGTGGAAGTGCCCATGGGGACTTCCCTGAAAAGTATTATTGAGGCAGCCGGTGGTTTGTCTGCAGAGAGTAAACCCAAGGCAGTTTTTCTGGGTGGCCCTTCCGGATATTGTTTACCGCTGGATGAACTTGATATTCCGGTGGATTATGACGCTTTTCGTGAAAAAAAACTTTCCATAGGTTCCGGTGGCATTGTAGTGGCTGGCAGCCAGACCTGCATCCCCGATCTGGTAAAATATTTCATGACATTTATGCAGGCACAAAGCTGTGGAAAATGCATTCCTTGCCGTGAAGGAACCCGGAGAATTCGGGAGATCATGGAAAGCATTACCCGGAAACCTGTCGATGAGCATGGACATACCACGCTCGAAAGATTCAAAGGGGTGATGCAACTCGAAAATCTGGCCTCTGTCATGAAAGAAACTTCACTGTGCGGACTGGGACAACGAGCACCAAACCCGCTTCTCAGCTCCCTTAAGTGGTTCAGGGAAGAATACGAAGAGCATATCTTTGACCGTATTTGCAAGTCTGGTGTCTGCCGTGAACTCAGAACATTTACTATTCAGGTCGACCAGTGCACAGGTTGCACTGTCTGTGCAAAAAAATGTCCTGAAAATGCAATCGTCGGCAGTGCCACACACCCGTTTTTCATTATTCAGGATAAATGTACCGGATGTGGTATATGCAGCGAAGTCTGCAAGTTCAATGCTGTTGAAATAAGTTAGTTAGTCTACTTAAATGTTATTCATTTGCTATGTATTATTCAGTAGAGATCAATAATAAACCGGTAAAGGCCAAAAAAGGGGAAACCATACTGGAATTACTTAACCGGACCGGCATAAAAATACCGACTTTGTGCAGCATGAGCGATTTTCTTCCCTCAGGAGCATGCCGCATGTGTGTGGTTGAAGTTGAAGGATTTGAGAATCTGGTACCGGCATGCAGCTACCCTGTGACTGAATGGATGAAAATCCAGACACATTCCCAAAGGGTGATTAAGGCCCGGAAAACCATTGTAGAGTTGCTGCTCTCCAACCATCCGGATGATTGCCTCTATTGTGAACGAAGCAGCAATTGTGAACTACAGCAGCTTGCCGAGGATCTGTACATACGTGAACGACGTATTCCCGGAAAAAAAAGCAGAAAAAAAATTGACAAGTCTGGCCCCGGCCTGGTGAGGGATCCGGAAAAATGCATTTTATGCGGACGTTGTGTCAGGGTATGCGAAGAAGAACAATGTGTTGCAACCCTTGATTTTGCATTCCGGGGAAGTAAAACAGCCATTGTCACCGCCATGAACAAGAGCATTAGTTTTTCAAACTGCATCCATTGCGGACAGTGCATTATGGTATGCCCCACCGGTGCGCTCACAGATAAACCACAGTTTACTGAACTGGAAAATGCAATGAACGACAGGAATAAAATGAAAGTCGCTTTCTACTCTCCGGTAGTTGCCCTGACTCTTGCCGAGGAATTCGGATTTAAACCGGGTAAGGACATCAGTGGCCTGATAAATGCAGTATTGCGTAAACTAGGTTTTTCCAAAGTATTTAATAATGCCTTCGGCGCCGACCTGATTCTGCAGGAAGAGGCTGTACTGCTGGAAAAAAAAGTGAAGCTAAATGATGCCCGGCCACTTTTCTCCAGTAATTGTCCTGCATGGGTCAAATATGCCGAACAATCTTACCCTGAATTGCTGGACAATCTTTCAGTCCTAAGGTCTCAGCAACAAACAATGGGAACCCTGGTCAGGAATTTCATGACAAAAAAAGTTAGAACGGAATCACCAGGCATATATACGGTTTCAATCGTACCTTGTACTGCCGCAAAATTTGAAAATCAACGAATTGAGCTTGGCACTTCCGGGCTGCCTGATGTTGATTGCGTACTTACTACCCGCGAACTGGCCCGGCTTATCAGGATCAACGGTATTGATCTGCAAAATCTCGAGCCTGAACATACTGATAAACCATATGCTCAGTTCAGTGCCTCAGGCCGATTATTTTCAACCCCGGGGGGGCATACTGAAGGGCTTATCAGAACCTTTTATCATCTGATGACCGGTGAGGAGTTCAAAACACCAAAAATATCCATTCTACGCCACAACAAAGGAATTAAAGAGGTAAGTGTTCAAATTGCTGGTAAGACATACGGATTCGCCGCTGTAAACGGGTTAAAAAATCTCGCTCCATTGCTGGAAGAAATCAATAAAGGAACCAAAAAACTGCATTTTGTTGAAGTAATGGCCTGCAAAAACGGATGTATTGCAGGCGGAGGACAACCTGTTAATTTTCAGAATGAATCTGTCAAATCCCGTCTTAAATCTTTCTATGAGGAGGATGAAAAAGCATCCATTAAAATTCCGGCCAAAAATCAATTAATCAACGATTTGTTCAGTGAAGCCGAAGGCGTCAGGGCAGACAAAATAAGAAAAGCTGTAACCACCTGCTTTAGCAGGAAACAAACATTTTAGAATAATAACAACCAGTAGGTTAATCATTAGCATGAGAGCCAAAGACCAGCATACAAAGCTTGTATATACCATCAGGGATCGTTGCCGGGTTTGTTATACCTGCATCAGGGAATGTCCTATTAAGGGAATCAGGATTGTAAACGGCCAGGCAGAGGTAATGCCCGAAAGGTGTATTGGTTGTGGTAACTGCACGCGTGTTTGCAGTCAGGGTGCAAAAGCCTATAGAAAATCCATTGCTGAGGTGACGGATCTGCTGAATCAGCCGGGATTAAAAGCAGCATTGATAGCCCCCAGTTTTATTGCTGAGTTTGAAGAAATTTCTGATTACAAACAACTTGTTGGCATGATCCGGGCGCTTGGTTTCGATCTGGTGAATGAAGTTTCATTTGGTGCCGATATAGTGGCTACCGCCTATGAACGTTTGCTGCAGGAAGATGAAAATCATTATATAACTTCTGATTGTCCGGCCATCGTCTCCTATGTAGAAAAATACATGCCCGAACTTACCCATTCACTCGCACCGGTAATTTCTCCGGTAATGGCTACTGCCAGAGTGCTGCATAAAAAATACGGAGATGAACTAAAAACGGTTTTCATTGGTCCCTGCATCGCAAAAAAATCAGAATCTGATGAGATAGATGAAACGCTTACTTTTCAGGAATTACGGGAAATGCTTGAAGCAGCGGCTATCAAACCTGATAATACAGTGCCGGTTGATTTTTCACCCCCACATGGTGGAAAAGGCTCAGTTTTTCCAATCAGTCGCGGATTGTTGCAAACTATCAGGATTGAAGACAGTGTGCTGACCGGCAACGACATCATTGTTGCCGAAGGAAGGGTTAATTTTCAGGAAGCACTGCGTGAATACCAGGAAGGACAAATCGGTAGCCAGCACCTTGAACTGTTATGTTGCGATGGTTGTATCATGGGGCCGGGAATGACTCCAAAAGGCAAACTGTATAACAGAAGAACACTGGTGAACAGGTACGTGAAACAGAAACTGGATCATTATGATCATCAGCAATGGGAGAAAGACATAGCTGAATTCAGCAGCATTGATCTGACAAGAAGCTTTGATTCCCTGGATCAGAAACTGGAAATGCCGGAAGAAGAAGCGATCAGCCGGGTGTTGCAGACAATGGGAAAGTTTTCTGAGAAAGATCATCTCAATTGTGGGGCATGCGGTTATGATACCTGCCGTAACCATGCGATTGCTATTATCCGTGGACTGGCAGAGATAGACATGTGCCTTCCGCATACCATCGAACGGCTCCACCACTCAGTTGACGACCTGGCCGTATCCAATGAAAAGTTGGTAAGCATGCAACAAACGCTGAAACAAACTGAAAAACTGGCTCATATGGGTCAGTTGTCAGCCGGAATAGCTCATGAACTGAACAACCCGCTGGGGGTTGTGATTATGTACAGTAATATCCTGCTTGAAGAATGCAAAGAAGGATCCCAGTTGTATAATGACCTGAGACTGGTAGCCCAGCAGGCTGAACGATGTAAGAAAATCGTAGGCGGCCTTCTTAACTTTGCCAGAAAAAACCAGGTAAACATTTCTATGGTTGATATTCATGAACTGATTGACCAAAGTTTGAATGCTGTGATCATTCCGCCATCCGTTAAGCTGGTCAGAAAATCTGATGTTGCAGATTCACTGGTTGAATTGGATGCTGAGCAAATGATACAGGTTGTGTCAAACCTCATTAAAAATGCTGTTGAAGCCATGCCGGAAGGTGGACAGCTCACTATTGGTCCTGAAGAAACCAAACAGGAGATCAGTATACTCATTTCTGATACAGGTACCGGTATCTCCCAGGAGGACCTTGATAAAATTTTTGAGCCGTTTTTCACAACAAAAACCATTGGTAAGGGGACAGGACTGGGCCTGGCAACAGCCTACGGAATAGTGAAAATGCACAAGGGTAAAATTACTGTAACCTCCAATAATGATCAGGGAAAAGGTCCAACCGGTACAACTTTTAAAATTTCACTGTCAAAAAACCGAAAACATTTAAATTAAAAAAAACAAACCTATGCCGAGAATTAAAAAAACAATATTTGTGGCTGATGATGATCCTGATTTTTTGTTCCAGTTGCGGTTAATGCTTACCGGGCAGGGTTATAACGTAATCACTGCCGACAGTCAGAAGGAAGCCGAAACCATCCTGGAAAAATTAAAACCTGATTTGGCGATCCTGGACCTGATGATGGAAAACGAAGATAGTGGATTTATCCTCAGCTACAAGCTGAAGAAGAAGTATCCTGATGTGCCGGTAATCATAATTACAGCCGTTTCGGCAGAAACAGGATTTTCATTCGGACTCGACGGAGAAGAAGATAAAAAATGGATCAGGGCTGACCTGTACCTGGAAAAAGGTATTCAGACTGATCTGCTTCTTCAGGACATAAAAAAATTACTTAAAGAATAACATGGAAACACTTACCATTTTGGTTGTGGATGATGAGCCGGGCATCCGTTCCGGAATCTCCCGTATCTTATCCCCCCACACCGTGAGTTATCCCTTTATGGAAGATGATTTTAATTTCATCGTCATGGAGGCATCCACCGGTGAAGAAGCCATTGAAATTATCGAATCACGTCTTCCTGATATAATCCTGCTGGATAATAAATTACCAGGAATCCAGGGCGTTGAGGTCCTTGAATTTATTCGAAGCAAACAATACGACAGCATGGTGGCTATGATTACCTCCTATGCCTCGCTTGAAATAGCTGTAAAAGCTACAGGAGACGGGGCTTTTGATTTCATACCAAAACCTTTTACTCCGCAGGAACTGAAAGCCTCGATCGATAATATAACCAAACAACTCTACCTGCGCAGAATTGCCAGAAAACTCAAGAAAGAAGGTAAACGTATACGGTACCAGTTCCTTTCTGTACTGTCTCATGAGCTTAAAGCACCCCTGAACGCTGTGGAAGGCTATCTTAAAATGATGCTTAACCGTGAAGCAGGAGACAAACTCTCAGATTATGATTTCATTATCGACCGCTCGCTTAACCGGATCACCATGATGCGGGGACTAATAATGGATCTGCTGGATTTCACCAAGATCAGACTGGAACGAAAACAGGAGAAAATACACAGGGTGAATATCTTCAAACTGGCAAAAATGGCCATCAGTACCATACAACCTTACGCAATTCAGAAAAATGTTACCATCAATCTTGATGGAGATAAAAATGCAACAATGGAGGTCGATCCTGAAGATATGGAAATAATTTTAAACAATTTACTGTCAAATGCGGTTAAATACAACAAAGATCCCGGACAGGTAACTATTAAAATAACTACTGACAATAATAACCTTGTTATTGAAACTGAAGATACCGGTATTGGAATGGATGTGGAGGAAAAAGAACAACTCTTTCGGGAGTTTGTTAGAATTAAAAACGAAAAAACAAAAAATATTACAGGCAGTGGACTCGGATTATCGATTGTACGAAAAGTGGTTGAATTATATGGCGGCAAAATACTCGTCGAATCGGAACCAGATAAAGGCAGCCGGTTTATTCTTACATTTCCCTGTCAGTCTGAAGCTACAATAAAAGATGTAGAAAAAAATTAGTATATATAAAAAAACATTATTTATTTTAGCACTCAAAAATATACATAATTAAATATTTGAATAGTACTAAACAGTTTTTTACAATAAATTTGATTAGATTTCGAAACTAATTACTTGAAAATTGTTTATATTTTAATTACAAAAGAGACTATAGCATATTTATATATTAAAAAATATTCATCAAAATTAAAAAGAGTGAAACTTCCTGAAAAAACTGTCGAGCGATTAAGCGAATACCGCCGAACCCTCCTCACCTGTCTCGCACAGGGAAAAACACACATCTATTCTCACGAACTTGCACATCTGCATAACATAACCGCCGTGCAGGTGCGGCGTGACATAATGTTCATTGGTTATTCAAGCATGCAGCGAAAAGGTTATGATATAAAGGAGCTCGTTGGAGTAATCGGGACAATTCTGGATACAGAAGAAGGACAAAACGTTGCTATTGTCGGGGTAGGTAACCTGGGAAGGGCTATTACTGCATATTTTATCGGTAAGCGATCCAAATTGCGGATTGTGGCTGCATTTGACAAGGACAATGATAAGGTAGGACGCGTAGTATCCGGTGTTAAGTGTTATTCAATTGATGACCTTAAAGATAAAATTAAAGAAGAAAATATTTCCATTGCACTTATTACCGTACCGCCTGATCAGGCTCCCGTAGTTGCCGAACAACTGGTAAACGCAGGCATCAAAGGAATTCTTAACTTTACTTCAGTTCCCCTGAATGTGCCCGAAACAGTACACCTGGAAGAGTATGATATGATTACTTCTTTGGAGAAAGTTGCATATTTTGTTAAAAAACAGGACGAAGTTTTGGCCTGATCTTATTATATTTGTGAATGTTAAGCGTGCTTAAAATAATTCGGCATGGACATTCACAATAATTTTAAACTTCTTCATGTTATTAATAATCCGGTAGTTACCACAGGGTCTTTTGATGGTGTTCATATCGGACATAAAACCATATTAAACAGGATCAATTCTCTTGCCCGGTTACAGGGCGGCGAATCGGTCCTGATTACTTTTCACCCACACCCCCGTCGCATCCTGTACCCTAATACACGAGGTAAAGACCTGATGATGATTAACACACAACAGGAAAAGGCATATCTTCTGGAGCAAACAGGTCTCGATCATTTAATTGTTATTCCCTTTACCAGAGAATTTGCCCAAATATCATCTTACGATTTTGTAAAAAATATGCTGGTTAAAAAGCTTCACGCTACATCTGTTGTGGTAGGTTTTAACCATCATTTTGGTCATAACCGTGAAGGTGATTATCAATATTTATACGAGATGGGCAAAAAATACGGGTTTGTTGTAGAAGAAATTCCTGAGCAAGACCTCCAAAATGAATCTGTCAGCTCAACACGCATCCGTAAAGCACTGCATGCTGGAGATATACAACGGGCCAATGCCTACCTCGACCACCTGTATTTCATCATGGGACAAATTGGCCCCGGCAACCGTCAGCTTAACGGCCTCGGCTTTCCCACACTGATGATCAGCCTCGAAGAAGAAATAAAACTCATTCCTCCTGACGGAGTATATGCCATCAGACTTGAAGCCGATAATAAAACATATAAAGGTATGCTTAATATCAGCAAAAAAGGAGCCTCACTTTCAGGACTCAATGAGAATGCCTTCGTCGAAATATATCTCTTTGACAATGTACCACATTCCATTTACGGACGACTGGGTAAAGTAAATTTCTACAAAAGAATGCGGGATTTTCTAATCTTCAAAAGCCCAGACTCACTCAGAAAGCAACTGTTGAAAGACAGGATTGAAGTTGAAGAATTAATTTACTGAGTTACCTTGTCACCTTGTCACCTTGTTACCCAATCTACCGCGAGTTTCCCGACTCGTGGTCATGATTGATTAAGATATTCTGTTAATCTCAAGAAACCCAACAGGAGAAATACCTGTCGGGTTGCCTCCCTATCGGCATTCCGGTTCTATCCGCCGCAACCAACACCAGTCTCCAATAGAAGCATCTTGCATGCGGCGGTAAGAAGGGGTGGTTACAATTACCGGGGCTTCACCCCGGGCTTTAGCATCCCAGCCCTTCAGGCTGAATTATATAACTCGCCGACTAAACCTCTTTATCCTCCATCTCCCCTACAACCTCTACAACTTCTTCATAATCCTGATTTTAGTTTACATTTTTTATAAACCTATGTCAGGACGAGACATTCCCAAAAGCCATCGGACCGGGAAGGATCGCTTGCTTGCGACCAAACTCATACAAATCCAGACAATCTATCATTTTGTAATCTAATAAATATTATATCTAAATAAATTATAAGTATAATCCCAAATATTGTTATTTTTTTAACAAATAATATAAATAATTTAAAATAATTATTACATTCGAATGCATTTAAAATTTATTAGAATGAATGACCTTTGGATCTTTATACTGGCGCTGGTATGTGGTATTCTCCCTCTAACTATGTTTATTTACTGGTGGAAATACAGGAATACAATCATATTTAAAACAGCTTTTGCCAATCTGGTAACCATTCTTTTTGTTTCTATCATCTCATTTATTGTGGGAAAATATGGCCTTAATAATCTAATCTGGTTTGTTACCGGCAGGCTATTCAGCACTTTTTCTGGGTAATTATATTTTCATTAGTATCGTTCAGAAACCTTTGAAAAGTACTACAGGAATTATCGAAAAGATTAGCAAAGGAGAGATGGATGTAATCATTAGTCAACGCCTGCAACAGCGCAAAGATGAGATTGGGATTGTCAACCATTCTATTGCAGATTTACTTAACTATTTAAAGGATACCGCTGATTTTGCAGAAAAAATCGGAAAAGACCAGGAAGCCACCCTTGAACTGCTGAGTAATAAGGACTATTTACGCAAATCCATGAAAGATATGCAGGAAGCTCTCTCGGAAGCAAAAAAGCTGAAAGAAAAACAGAGCCGGGAAGAAGAAAAACGTTTATGGGCCAATGAAGGACAGGCAAAATTAAATGATATCCTGCGACAGCAAGAGGAGATGAAAGAAACGTCATACAAGATTATCAGCTTCCTTGTGAAATATCTCAATGCCAACCAGGGTGGAATTTTCATCCGGCAAAATAACTCCGAAAATGAATCACCTGACGAGCAAAATGCAATTTACGAATTACAGGCAGCATATGCTTATAACAGAAGAAAGTTTACTGAAAAAACGATTCAGCCGGGAGAAGGCCTCATAGGTACCTGTATACAGGAAAAGGAAGTAGTTTACCTGACTGATATTCCCGATCAATACCTGGAGATTACCAGCGGATTAGGACAGTCAAATCCGAAGAGCCTGATTCTGATTCCATTGAAACAGGAAGAAGACATTCCGGGAGTAATCGAAATTGCATCCTTTAATGAGTTTGAGCACTACCAGATTGATTTTCTTAAACAGGCAGCACTTAGTATTGCCAGCTCAATTCATCAGATTGAAAACAGTCAGCGCACCACAGCCTTGCTTACAAAAACACAACAACAGGCAGAAGAGATGGCATCCCAGGAAGAAGAGATGCGCCAGAATATGGAAGAAATGCAGGCAACACAGGAGGAAATGCAGCACCGTTCTGAAAAAATGATGGAAATTGCCAAAGAAGTATATCAGGAGGAAGGAAAGCTAAGGGAGTTTATCAATAAAATGAAAAAAGAATAATAATTTATTCCTTCAGACCAACATGTTCCCCACGTATCAAACAACTAAAAAAACGTTCATATTTACTGTTGAAATAATAGAATTATGACTTTAGCCAAACTTATAGAAATTGACGAAGAAAAATGTGTCAATTGTCACCGCTGCATTTCTGTTTGCCCTGTTAAATACTCCAATGATGGTTCTGGTGATACTGTGAAGATAAATGAAGATCTTTGCATTGGATGCGGACAGTGCATAAAGGCCTGTACCCATGAAGCCAGACTTCCGGTTGATGATTTTGATAAAGCAATGGGAGATCTTCAGCAGGGAGAAAAAATCATCGCCATTGTTGCACCGGCAATAGCAGCCAGTTACCCTCATAACTACCACAAAATCAACGGTTTTTTTAAGTCACTGGGGGTAAAGGCCTTTTTCGATGTAAGTTTTGGTGCAGAATTAACTGTCAAATCCTACCTGGAGTATATACAAAAAGAAAAGCCCCGCACGGTTATAGCACAGCCCTGCCCGGCTATTGTCAGTTACATTCAGATTTATCAGCCCGAACTGATCCCTTATCTGGCACCAGCAGACAGTCCAATGTTGCATGTCATGAAAATGGTCAGCAATTTCTATCCACAATACAAAGACCATAAAATGCTTGTCATTTCCCCCTGTATCGCCAAAAAACGTGAATTTGAAGAAACGGGTACAGGCGATTACAATGTTACCATGAACAGCATTGATCGATACCTGAAAGAGAATAAAATTGATCTAAGTACATTTCCTGAGGTTGAATTTGCCAATGATCCGGCTGAAAGAGCGGTCTTGTTCTCTTCACCGGGAGGACTATTGGAAACTGCTGAAAGAGAAGTACCCGGAATCCGTTATCAGACAAGGAAGATTGAAGGCCCCGAAGTTATATATGATTATCTTAAAAAACTGCCGGAGCAGATTGAAAAGGGAAACAGTCCGTTGCTGATCGATTGCCTGAACTGTGAGTTGGGGTGTAACGGAGGCACAGGCACCCTGAATCATGAAAAATCACCCGATGAACTGGAAAGCCTTATAAAGAAGCGCAAAAAAGAAATGCAGGAGATCCACAAAACCGACAAACAAAACGGCGAAGCACACAAAGCCTTGCAAAAGCTAATTGAAGAATACTGGCAGGAAGGTTTGTATGACAGAAAATACAAAGATCTCTCACACCTGTATATAAAAAATGTAAAACCATTGTCCAGTCAGCAACTGCTGGAAGTGTATGAATCTCTGCATAAATATGAAGATTCAGATATTAAAAACTGTCCAAGTTGTGGATACGATTTCTGTGAAAATATGGCTGTAGCTATTCATAACAATCTGAACAAGCAGGAAAACTGCCATTTTTATATCCAGCGTGAAAATGAAGGACTGCATGAAGATCTGCAGAAAAAACTTGCGGATGTTGAAGAAAGTGAAGACAAGCTAACCGTACAAAAAAAGGAAATTATTGATCAGGCAGAGCACTTTTTGGAAGTATTGCAAAAACTTAAAAAGTTTACGGAGTAATACTATCGTGGAATAATGAGGAGGTGTTGTAATACCCGGGGTGATGCTCCGGGCTTTGTAATCCCAGCCCTTCAGGCTGGCCTCTTTCCCCTGCATTTTTCATAATCCTGTTTTTAGTTAACTTTTTTTGTAAACCTGGTTCAGGATGAGTCAAAATTTTAAAAACGCAAAGCTCCTCTGTCACCTTGTTACCTTGTCACCTTGTTACTTTGTTACCTTGTTACCTTGTTACCTTGTTACCTTATCCTCCCACTGGCGCAAGTATCTACTTGTGCCCTGTGCCAATTATCCCCCATCCTAAAAATCAACAATTGTATAATCTTCGAAAACCTGACAGGAAAACAATACCTGTCAGGTACCAAACTATCAGCATCCGATTCACCGTGAAGCTCCTCTGTTACCTTGTTACCTTGTTACCTTGTCACCTGAAATTCCTTTTCATATCCTTCTTAAAATTCTTTACCATTTTCCCGAATTCTTTGTCTTTCTTTCTCCTTTCTGCAACAGTAGCTTCAAAGAATTCAGACTCTTTTCGCAGTTTCAGGTAATTATCATAAGCACCACGATCGATTTCCCCGTTCTCAACGGCTGCAATTACCGCGCATCCTGCTTCTCCTGTATGAGTACAATCTTTAAACTTACATTTTGTAGCCCACTCAGAGATTTCATCAAAAGTTAGTTCAATTCCTCCTGCAGAATCAGCAATTCCAACCTCTCTCATCCCGGGGTTATCAATCAGAATTCCTCCGTTTTTGAGCACGATTAACTCACGGTGACTCGTTACATGTCTGCCCTTGTGTGTACTTGTACTTATTTCATCGGTTTTCATCATTGGCCTGCCTGAAAGATTATTCAATAATGTGGATTTCCCCACTCCCGAAGACCCCAGCAAACAATAAGTATTAGATTTGATAATGAGACTTTCCAGTTCATCAAAACCATTGCAGGTTTCATTACTGATTGCTACCACGGGCACTCCCTTCACCCGTTCTTTTATCCTGATGACGAGTTCATTTAATCTGCTTCCGGACTTAGCAGATCGCTCTTACTAAGCAGGATTATCGGTTTTACCCCAGCGGTACTACATATGGCCAAATATCGTTCCATCCTGTTCAGGTTAAAATCCCTGTCGGCTGCCTGTACAATGAAGGCATAATCGATATTGGCAGCGATAATCTGCTTTTCTCCCTGGCTGCCGGCTGTCTGTCTTTCAATAACAGTTTTTCTCGGGAATACGGCATGAATCAATACCTTTTCTTCATCATAAGCAGAAATCGCCACCCAGTCCCCCACTGCAGGAAAATCGGCTCTGTTTCTGGCTGTAAACCTAAGGTTGCCGATAATCTCAGCCTCATATTCCTTTTCTATAGTTTTTACCACATACCTCTCCCGGTGCTCGGAGATAACCCGTCCAACGCCAAAGCTGTCCAGCTTATGCGCTTTCAGGTATTCCTCAAATTCGTTGCTATAACCCAGGTCTGTCAGTTCCATCTCATTAATTTTCAAATAAATTTATGAATAATACATTAAATGAGTATCGTATTATGTTCTTAAAACATTATTTCCATCGCTCTGCCCTTGGTTACTCCCTCACACTTGCTCAGGCTCATGCTGGTCGTGAGATCGCTTCGCTCAGTTACTCCCTCGCGCTAGCTCATGCTCTTGCGAGTCATGAAATCGCTTCGCTAAGTTCCCCTAAAGGCCTGCCTGCCGAACGCAGTGAAGTCAGGGGATCCCGCTCACAAATTAAAACCGAGTTTGGATTTAATAAGACCTGCGTGTAAGCTCCCCTTAAGGGGATCAAGGGGCAGCGGGTGGGGGTTGGATTTCATGATAATTTTTGATTTAAAAACTAAATCAGGAATATAATCCAACATTCATAATACATAAATGCACACTGTACCATTTGATTTTAAATCTGTATTACATTGTATTACACACAAAAAGAAACAGTGTGTATAAAAACATCCAAACCAAATACTGTGCTGCTCAACTAACTTATACACTTTTGAGCTAATGGAGTCCATTTTATTCACATCAACTGAAATAGTGTCCTCGTCGGAGTTCATTTTATTGTCGCCGACAGTCAAAGTATCCTGATTGATGCTTATTTTATTGATGTCGAATGACTTAGCGGTCCTTTCGAAATTAATTTTACTATATGCAGGATAAATTAATTCATTATATCAGGTTTTATACTGCCGGATAAGTATTTTGGAATATTTCAATATCCTTTTTCTTTAAGCTTTGCCTGAAATTCCTGAGCAATTTTCATTCCCCACTGCTGTCCCACCTGCATAGATTCCTTCATAATTTCAGGTGTGCTTTTTGCGTATTTCTTTCCGGCCGGTGTCTTATAAAATGCAATTAAAGCATTTAAATCTTCTATCGTCAGGTATTTTGAATATACAGGGACCAGCATTTCAGTAAGGTCATCCAGGGTGGTTTTCATAAATTCTTTTTCAAAATCGTTCCAGATATCTTGATCAATTGTTGAGTATTGCTCCCTGTAAATTGTAAACAGTTGCTTAATAGCAGCCTGAAATGATACCTCAGATCCTGACAGTGTAAACATTTCTTTAAGCGTAGCGGAATAATCTTTATCAGTTTGTGCGGACAAGGAAGTGCTAAGCAATGCTGTTAAAAAAATGAGGATAAAGTGCTTTTTCATAGTTATGGTTTAATAAAATGATAAATTAGTTCAGATAAAATGGAGTTTTAATTTTCATAAATATAGCAAATATTAGGTTTGAATGTCAATTATTAATTTACTGATTACATTTTAATCATCTGGTTTAAACCAACGTAATATAAATCAAATCCTCCTTTTCCTCCGGGCCGGTTTGATGAAAATATCATCAGACTATTGTCAAAATCGTAGTAGTACAAAGTAATTGGGCGGTACTCATCATATTCAGTATTGATATCTTCACCAAAATTTACCGGAGCTGACCAGGTTTCATTCTCATATACTGAGTAGTATAAATCAAATCCACCATAACCACCCTCCCGGTTTGAAGTAAAAACCATAAGTTTACCATTGACATAAGGGCATTTATCATCCTTTGCTGAATTTATTGTAAGCTTTCTGATGTCAACCGGCTCTGTTGATTGCAGGTTTTGAATCAGGTTAGAGTCTGCAGGCATACTTACATCATAAAGATTATATTCACCTTCCCTGTCAGAACAAAATATGATCTTTTCAATTTTAGCTACATCTGTTCCCTGGTAATCAAAATAATACAGATCATGACCGAAAAAGGCCGGATACAAATCGTTATGATCCGAATTAAGAAAATCAATATTTTGGATAGCTTTTAGTTCATATGATGACGAATCTGAATTATCCAGTAGTTCGCTGGAAATAAATTTAATATCATAATTTCCACCACAATCACTGGCATACATCATTAAATCAGTCCATATATATTCTGATTTGTCATTCTTCTTGTGATAATAGCCCAGGGAATAAGGCCCCAGTTCATTGCACGAAGTATTAACAGAATCAAACATTGGCTTTAGATAAGCAAATCTGTCGTCATAACGATTCGTTCCGATATCAAGTGTGCCATCTATTTTACTCCACTCCATATACATGTTCTCCCCTACAATATCAAAATCACCGCCCAGGCTGTTTCTGTTTGAAGAAAAATGAAAAAGATAATGATACATAATAAAGGGCGCTGTGGAATTATAATCATCAAACCGGGTATTCACAGCTTCGAAGTTTTGAACAGTCTCACTAAAATGGCCGGTATTGTATCTTTCCTTCTCTTTACAGGAGATTAAAATAAATACAAACAAAATAATTACAATTTTCTTCATAGTTTATTCAGTTAGATTATTAACGCTTTTTAAAAAGATATTTTTATAGACGGGTATTGCTCCTTGCAAAGATTTGATAATCTGTTTACAAACTATATTTTACATCATCCTTCTCTTTGACTACCTTTTCAATGACATGCAAAAAGGAATTCAATTCATCAGGCAACTCATTTTCAAGAGGAAAATATAAACTGGACGAATCAGCTTTGTCTTTTGTAATGTATTTAATCTTTCTGACAGGCAGATCTGTCGGTTTATTGTCAGTACTGAACCCGTATTCAACCTCCAGATTTATAGCAACCAGCTTACTTAACTTTTCTTTAATCATATACATTTCCTCTTCTGAAACGGTATATTCAGATGTTCTTGACTGATTACCTAAGCCGGATTCTTCAAAAATACCCAGTTTACCATTTTGATCGAGGGTTGCAGTATACACGTAATTTACCCAGGTACTTTGTATCTGATAGGTAATTGAAAATGAATCCAGCGCGTTATTTGTTTGATTTATCTTATCACAACCGGCAGATGTAAACAAGTAGATCAATACCAGAACAAAGGTTACCTGCTTCATATGAAAATGTCTGAGACTTTATTTTTGATAGTCTTAAGATGCATTTTTCCCCTGAAAGGTTGCTTTTCTTGTGATTGTCTGCTTAATTATCTGAAAAAGTCATTGATTTTCTTCCTGTTTGTATTTCACAACCATTTCCTTTTCTTGTTAATTTCCTCCTTTTCCCTGAATGCCTGTTCAAGGTCAATGTCGAACCGGTTGGCGATTGAACACAGGTATATTAATATATCGGCCAGTTCCTCTTTTACAGAACCAACGGTTGCATTCACATCGGTTTTCAGCTTGATTGCTTTTCGAACGGCCTTAAACAGTTCACCCGTTTCTTCCCCCAGCAACAAACACTTTTCCAGGACATTCTGATCAATAAAACCACGTTCGTGCTCGAGCTCATTCACATACACCTGGAAATCCTTAATAGCAGGACTGTCCTTTAATATTAAGTTACTCATAATGAAATTATCTTGTATTTATCAGCAACGATGCATAGCAGCATAAACCTGTTAAATTGTGCACAGTAATTCGATTTTACAGCCATAAGTTGTATACTATTCATCGCAAATTTTTTTTACAAGATAAGAAAAAGCGGATTAACTATTATTTCACAGGTTAACAATAATCTTGTTGCATGGGACCTTCATTACCATACTCCCGGAATAATCCTGTAACGTGTCTTATGAAGATAATCAATATAACCTTTAATTTCCTTGTCAGGCGTTGTCTTCCATGTATGTCCTGCTTATTATAAGCATGAACAACAACGATACCGGAATGATACTCCATAGGGAACCAAAAAACAGTGGAAAACCTAATGACTGGATAACCATTCCGAGGTAAGCCGGATGCCTGACAACCCTGTAAATTCCAGTATCACAAACGGCATGACATCTTTCAGACCGGATACTGAATAAAACTATCTCCATTTTGGTTCCACCGGAACCCTCGTGCCGTCATCTGTAGTATATTCTTCAAGTGAGTGCTCTTTCGACTGAATGACCATATAGATCATGGCTTCGTCAGAAGAATTTGAAATACCGCGTTTTCCTGCAGGAGCAACACGTATAACACTCCCTTCTTTAATCTCAAAGCAGTCTTCGTCTACCTGGAAAAAACCGTATCCTTTGATGATTATATAGGTTTCTTCATTCTTTCTGTGGAAATGGAAATAAGGCTGTTCGGAATGAGGAGGCAGAGCATTGAAGGAAATTTCCGTACCTGTTGCGTGGGTTAACTCTTTCAAAAATACTTTTCCTTCTATCACTTTCTTACTCACCGGATGCACCAGGGAATAATTGCCAAGATCTTTCAGGTTTCCCATATTGACGGCACTATAGTTAGTGCTTTCTGATAATTTTTCAATCTGCTTCATAACGGCATAATTTGGTTTATCTTCATTAATTGTTAATAACAATCCGGAGGTTGTTTTGCCTCCTGGCTAACCTTGAAATTTTCTGACTTAAGAGACACTGCACCATTACTAATCCTGTCTCTATCGCTCGCCTGACAGGAATGTAAAATAAAATTTACCGGTAAATATTCTAAGTATGCATTTTATCGTTGTTTCTACCTTAAAAGCCATGCCCTGGCATTTGCGGAGGCGGTGAATTACTTATTTGTGGATTGTACATTTGCGACCATCCACTATTGTAAAAATAACTATTGTAATTATTATAGTATGATATGTAGTTTGTTAGTGAAAAATCAAAAGGAATAACCACTTCCTGAGCAATTTTCTCCCCATGATATGTTCCGGCTTTCCAGTGAAATTTATAAGCATAATGCATAATAAAATCCTTTACTATGCTATCACAATGTGCATCAACTGATCTAATAATTTTAAAATCCCTTGCTTTACCGGAAGGTTGTATAATACATCTTACCAACATTTTTCCGTGATTATTATTTATAACAGATGCATCAGGATAATCAATTTTATGGTTTACAACTAATTGAAGTATTCCCCGGAATCTAAGCTTTGCATTTTTTTCACAAAACTGAAATATTTTATTTCCTCTAGCGTCAAAATAATAAGCATCTGCTAAAGCATGATTTTGATATTCATAGGTTACCTGGCGATGATTCACAGGATCAGAAAATTTTTCAGCCCCGTTTCCTTTGTTATCCAGTAGTTTGTTTCCACTGATATCATAAACCTGCATATAAGTTATATGTTTTTTATTGCCTGGACTGTCCTTAATGAAGGAGTATTCTCTGTGTATGTTGCCATTATTAAAATAATCGGTTAATGCAGAGGGGAGATTATTCTGATATGTAATTCTCTTTCTAACTTTTCCGTCGGGATAATAAAAAACAAATTCCCCCATTTTTTTATGCGGATACAGGGAAGTAAAATCACCCTCATAAATTTTTACACTATTCATGAAATAATAGGTGATATGAAAGACTGAATCTTCCAAAGACTCTATCTGCGCGTAAAATGCGGCACTGTCTTCCTTTTCAGTTTCATCCCAGGATTTACTGAAATAAACCTTTCTTTGCCTTTCATAATAACGCTTGTACTTAAGCATCTTAATCATGGAAGGAATATCATCTTCAGTATATTTTTCATCCTTAATACCTTCTACTAATGCATCAAAATCATGAAAAATTTTGGTAGCTGTCTTCTTAAATTTATCATGATTTTTAGAAAAGCTTATATAATTATCTGAACCATCGGTTTTAACGAGGTAGGTAAAGTCAGTCTGCCGGGAATTGTTCTGAATATAGCCGTAAAAGGTAAGGCTGTCAATTTTATCAATCACCAAAGCAAACTTTTTTCTGTTTCTATGTAGTTTAAATAGATCCTTTTCTACATCAAAATTCTTAATAATGGCAAAGGAATCAATACCTATTCGAAAACCGAGACAATTATGAGTAGTTATTATTTCATTTCTTTCATTTTTTCCTGATCTAAAATCCTGCCCTGACGGTGAATATTTCAACAGTCCTGTAATTTTCTCTCCCTTTCGGTTATAATAGTATCCGGGTGAAAAGTAATCCCAGTATGTGTAATCTACATACAGTGATTTCTCCGGTGCATAGCTGCAATCAAAATAGCCGTCAATGGGTTGACCTTTAATATCAAAATAATACCCTATTTTGTAATTATTAAATGGTACCTGACCATTGCAGATGGTAAATAGGGAAAGCAACAAAAGAGTATTTAATATTGTTCTCAAGTATCTAGTTTTCAAGATAAAAATAGAAACATTAAAATGATATTGGATAAAAAAATACATGCTGCGTTTTAAATTATTGCCTTTACTAATCTCTGGTATTCGTTCTTCCCCATACATATTAAAACGTTCTAAATATATACAATTCTGGAAAGAAAATCGAACAGAGACAGGACAATCCAATCCTAAAAAAATTTACTTAGAAATAATATTTAAGTCCAAAGTTTGGAGTAGTGAAATTACATTGTATTAAAAACTTATTTGCAATCCCATCTGAATTTTTTAAACTCTTGAAGCCATAGTCAAATCCGGTTATATAATTTCGTAACTTTCAAGAGGCATTGAATGCCTCTTGAAGTGTTAAATTCTATTGGTCCTGCTCAGTCTTATATCCCATAAGCCGCAGCATCTCGTCAGCATAACGCTTTCCAAAGATCCTGTAGCCTTCGGAATTGAAGTGTGCATGGTCCTGCCCTTTTAGTCCTTTAGATGAAATAACATGGGCTGTTGGGAACAACATCCGGGAGCTGATCAATAATAGTATTCATGCTTGAACAGCAATTCTCACCGGTTTGTAACGTCTCTCCGGCCAAAAGCGGAACTGAATCGGCATTTAAAGAAAGGTCGGTTAACATGTCATTGTAGATCTTTTTTACATAGTTCAGCCATTCTACCTGACCGGTATTGGTTTCACCCTGGTGAAGCAGGATCCCTTTTATGACTCCATCCTGTTGGGCCTGTTTGGCCAGATCCATCAGGTACTTGTATGGATCGCCCTTATAATCCCTGATCTTGTTGGTAAACCAGTCCTCTTTGTAGGTTGAATCATAATCCTGATAGATATCCTTATCAAACAACCGGATGTCGCAACCACCTACTGCCACATTTATAATACCCACTTTAATATTATTCGGGAGGTTGGCTACCATGGTCCTTCCAAAATAATCGGCAGGCGAAAGTTTTGAATTGACACTGGCAGGTTGGAGGAACTGCCGTATACCATTTCCCTTTTTCCCTGTTCAGGTTCGGGCAATCCATTGCCTGAAAAACCATGAAACGACTGTTAACAGTAGTATCCTGTGGTTCAATCTTGCCCTGTCCTTCCATATTTGACTGTCCGAAAGCAAAGATAGATATAGAAATCAGGATCCTGTGCTGAAAGTTTTAATCCGGAGAGGAGGATACCGGCAAGTAGCAATAAGGCAGCTTTAGTTATGAATTTATTCATAAGTTTTCTTTTTAATGTAATTGAACGAATGTTTGTCATTTATATTGCAATATAAGATTTATTAGAATAATACAGTTAAAAGCTCTTTAAAACAATAATGCAATGACAGATTAAATCTTTTCGATTTCTACTCATTATAAAACTCTAACTGACCGACTTGTCTCGTTTCTTTATTATCTTTCAGCTGTATGGTAAGGCTTTTTTCTGATTGCTCCGGAGTTCCGTAATGGGCATAAAGTTTTGCATACACGGTAACCGGACCGGCAATTTGTTGACGATTATCTCCATAATAGTTCACATAAACAGTATAAATACCCCGTTTTGCATCCTTTAATGAAAATTCTTCCGGTCCGTACCCTCTTGTAAAATCCTTGCTTAATTTTCCACCCAAAGCAGTATATTGATGTTTATAAAAACATTTTTCGCCATTTGGATCAATTACCCACAAATCAATATCATTGTCATTTGTACTCCAGTCAACTACTATCCTAATGTCCAGCGGCATTGCTTTGATCAGCCCAGAATCTATCTTCTTTAGAATTAATTGATCACCATGTAATTTCACCAGGCTATTCATTTCATTGATCACAACATCCTTGATATTTTCAAACCGGTCCCATTTGTAGTTTAGGATAATGGCATACATATCCAGGGCATCCTGATATCGCCCAGCAGACAAATAAGCCAGGGCAAGGTCCCGAAAAGACTGTGGCTCTTCAGGACGCAAGGTTTTTACCTCTTTAAAGACCTCAATAGCCATTCCGGTTTCTCCTTCCTCAAGTAACCTTCTCGCGACTATTTTCAGTAACTCCGGATTTTCGAGGTCCATCTCAAGGATATTTGACAAAATCCGAACTGCTTCTTTTTTCATCCCTCTCTCAAAATACAGATCCGATACCTGAATATAAAAGGAAGGTCTGTTCCGATTTAACTTTTTAAAGCGGTAGTATTTTGCTTCGATCTCATTATTTGTGGCATTCCTTAATTCCTCCATATAAGGAGCATCAGGCAACCAACCCAGCACTTTAATGGATGATTGGTGGTGCCTTTTCATATCCATATTTTCTTCAAATGCTGCATCTTCCATTTCCATTTCATTATCAGCAATATAAAAAACAGCATCTGATTCAGGAGGTGGTGGTGGCACGGGCCTTTCTTCCTGTCTTGTTACCGGCACTGTCTCTACACTCTCCTGATCATAGTACTTCGTACATTGCCTCCTCTTCTTCGTATATAGTATCGGTTGTATTCGCAGATTGTATTGTCAATATGGGATTTTCATACCAGGCAAATAACTTTTTACTTCGTTCTGAATTAATCTTTTGTACTGAGACAGTATCAGATTGCACCACCTTCTTTTTGTTTGCCAACAGTGCAAAATATTCCTTTTTCATCTCCTCAGGAGGAACTATTTCGTACTGCACATAATCCTCTATCCTGTCAAGTACCACCAACGCAGTATTTTTTGTGATGATGGTAAATAGTTTGCTCAGATCAAGGATCTGATTTTTGTTCCTTTCAGGATCCATCGAAAGGGACTCAATCTTTTTCCCGGCCCATATTCGTTCTACAGGTGCCCGTATTCCCTCGCCGATATTAAAAACCTTACTTTGGGTAATCCCGTCAAGATTGCCGAAGTTTACAGTTAAATCAGCCGCAGAATCTTTTAGAATCCCTGCAATTTCGAAATATTTACCTGTCTGCCGGGAAGTATTGGGATATACTTCGCTTATTTCAGAAGAATCATAACTGCATGACAAATATTTTTCTTCATCTGAACGCATTAATTGAATGGCTCTTTCTTGTGAAATAGAACCGAGATTGATAAATTCGCCATTGGTATGCTGGGCAACTTGTTTCATGAATGAATAATTGCTGCCTGGTGAGGAAGTTATCATATACACTGGAACATCAGGCAGTTTTATACTGGCTGTTCCAATCGTATTTATCGCATCCGAAAAAAAGAGTATCTCGTCACAATCTTTATTAAGCTGTATGGTATTCAGAGAAGTCGCACCTTCATTTTTCACCGATCTGAGATAACTGATCAACTGTGAAGGATCCTTGTCGATTATAAAATTCTTCGGTTCATCAACCTTATAATTAAAAAATCTCACAGATACTTTTTTAGACCCTCCCAGGGAGGTAAGATAATTGGACAACAGACTTAGTTCCTTATCAATATCTCCTTTTTGAGCGGAAAACGACCGGTCCCAGTAAATATCTATTTTATTAGATACCGGTTTAAAAGACTTTGTTAGTTCAGGTGCTTTAAAGGTTAAATAGAAATAGGTTTTACCATTGAACCTTGAAGTAAATAACTGATGATCTGTATCCGTGAACCTGGGGATTGCAAATTGAAGACCATCAGCAATTGCATAATCCTTCTTTGTCATGGTCAGTCTGTAAATATCGTCCTGACCTTCAAATGTAATATTTCCGAATTCAGGTACAGGTATTTTATTTTCAGAGGGTTTCCGGAATACATTCACTTCAAGTTTAAAATTACCTATAATGCCTGTTTTGGAAACAGGAATATGATAGTACAAATACTGGTCATCACCACTCAGTGTCTCAGAAATTCCGACTACTACCCGTTTGGTTCCATTTGCAGGCACCGGATAAATCCTGGTTTTGAAATTATTTCCCTTTGTCAGGTGAGCAAGACCTGGATCGACTCCTCTTCTTTCAATCGCTTCAAAAGTCTGCCTGCCCTTAAGTTTTTCCACAATCACTCCTTCGCGTAGTCTTCCGTTTATATCAAGGGCATAACGGTAAACCTCCTGGCCATCATCAAGTGGTACGGTTAATTCTCCTTCTAGCACACGAGGGCTAGGATTATAAAAGACCATATCAAAGGTAGTAGTAGCAATGTTTCCAACCACATCTACATGCATTTTCAGTGCTGATAAAGCCAGGTACTCACTGCTGTCAGTATTTTGTACCTGCAGGACCGGAATTTGTGCCATGGTCATCTGAGACAACATTATACCCAGCAATAATCCAACTGTTCTCATAAGAAGGCAATTTAAACTGTTAAAAGTTAAGTTATAACTTAATCATACGGATACTCTTCATTTCCCAATCACTACAATATTTTTTAAATTTAAAAATTTATCCGGATAAATACAAATTGCTCTTTAACATCTTAATGAACAGGAAAAACCCATTGTTTCAAAAAAAGGGTGCATTTCCGGATTATCAAATCGGTAATTTATTAAATACCAAATTGAATCCTTTATGCTTTTATTTGTATAAAAAGATAACCGGTATAGGGTTTTCAATCCGGAAAGAATCTTATACCACGTTGTCCTTGACGAAGGGATCTCTGAGAGATCCATATAGTAATTATTAAAGGATAGTATTATGAAAACAAGTAAAGCTGAAATCAAAAATAAATTATACAAGCTTATTACCGAAACTGACGACGAAAACATTCTAAGCAGGGTACAGGATTATCTTATCACACTTAAAAGTAAAAACGTTGATTGGTGGGACACTATTTCCGACCAGGAAAAAGATGCCATTGACATTGGCTTGAAACAGATTGAAAACGGTGAAGCCATACCACACGAAGAAGTAAAACGGAAAGTGGATAAATTACTTGGCAGAAAATGAAAGAATATCTCATTTCCTGGTCTCCTTTAGCCCAAGAGACATATCTGAAAACATTAAGCCAGATTTTTGACCGCTGGACTATTAAAGAAGCCGAAGACTTTGAAGCCAAAGTTGATAGCCTGATTGAAAAACTAAAAACACAAAAACGCCTTTGCCCCTAACTGGGAGCGAACCACTGACATTTAAAACCTGAAACAACTTGAAACCATTTGAAACTTCTGGAAACCCCAATCCTTGCCTTTGGCACATGCGAGGGTTCGGTGCGGGCAAGGATCACTAGCGGCGTTGTGCGGCGCAATTGCGGGAGTGAGTTATTACTACCAAATATTCAGTTAAATTATAATTGCGTAACTTTATTTACAACA
>CAWAMZ010000025.1:0-3329 GCA_963783315.1 uncultured Bacteroidales bacterium | reverse complement strand
TCAGTGGTAATTACTCGCTCCCACAATTCCGTTGCGCAATGCCGCTCGTGATCCTTGCCCTCACCAGGCCCCCGCACAAGCCAAAGGCAAGGATTCAAGTTGTTCCAAATAGTTTCAAGAGTTTCAGGGGGGGATATTTAATTTTGATTAGTTTCAATGACGCGAAGCCCTCCCTGTCACTTTGTTACCCTGTCACCTTGTTACTTTTACTGCTCGTGATCTTTGCCCTCACCAGGCTTCCGCACATGCCAAAGGCAAGGATTCAAGTTGATTATTCCGTTGTTCCAGAAGTTTCAAATGGTTTCAAAAGTTTCATATATTTATAAGCAGTCAGGTAAAATATTATAAAGTGTAATGACATCAAGTCACGTTTCATAATCCTGATTTTAGTTTGCATTTTTTGTAAACCTGGTTCAGGACGAGTCACTTTTCATAATCCTGATTTTAATTTACATTTTTTGTAAACCTGGTTCATGACGAGTCAGAGTCATTAAAACGCAAAGCTCCTCTGTCACCTTGTTTCTTTGTTACCTTGTCACCTTGTTACTTTGTCACCTAAGTTACTCCCTCCCACTTGCCGAGCCACAGGCCGGAGGGTACTCCCTCTCACATGCCGGGCCACGGGCTGGTCGTGAGCTTTGTCACCCACAATCCGCCCACAAGCCAGACAAAGGTTCGTGATCCTTGCCCACACCAGGCCACCCCACAACCTAAGGCAAGGATTGTTACCTTATACCCTTTTCTTGCACATTTTTGCCTAAAATACAGTATACTTGTGAGTGTTTTACTTTAAAATATCTGCCAAATTATGAGATTCAATCATACAAATAAGAATCTTTTATTTTTTCATCTTCTTTTGCTGACGGGAATATTGTTTCTAATTTCCTGCTCTGGCGGAGGTAAGAAGAAACCGGTAAATACCATAACTATTGTTACATTGCGCGGACCCTCAGCCATCAGCATGATCAAAATGATCGATTCTTCGAAGATGGATAGTCATTTCCACCTTCATTTTATCATTAAGAATGAACCCAACCAGGTAAAACCCTATCTGGTGAAAGGAGAAGCTGATTTTGCAGTTTTGCCCTCTACGATGGCTGCTGTATTATATAATCAGGGACTTCCGTATCAGCTGGCAGCTATTCCGCTCTGGGGAACCCTGCACTTGTTTGGTAGCGATACTACCATTCATTCCTGGCAGGATCTGAAAGGCAGAAGAGTTTATACCATGGCCCGCGGGATGACGCCGGATATTGTTTTCAGGTACTTGCTCAATGCGCATGGATTAAAGCCTGATAAAGATGTGATCCTTGATTATTCATTTCCAACGCATCGCGATCTGGCCAACGCGGTTGCCGCGGGACGTGCCTCACTGGGAGTAATCTCAGAACCACTGGTAAGTATGGTGATCAGTAAAAATCCAAAGGTTCATGAGTTATTTGATCTGGATAAGGAATGGAACAAAGCCACTCACGATTCCATTCCTTTCGCACAAACGGCACTCATTGTAAACAAGAAATTTGCTGAATCGAATCCCGGCAAGGTGAAGGCTTTTCTTAACTATTATAAAGAGGCCTGTCATTGGATCAATGCCCACCCTGCCAGAGGGAGCAAACTGATCGTGGAGAGTCAAATATTACCTGATACACTTGTCGCACGTAAATCAATTCCGGGTTGCAACATTCGATTTGCTGCTGCATGGCCTTTAAGGGAGAGGATCAACGACTATTTCAATGTTTTTTATACTTTTAATCCCGATATGCTGGGTGGAAAATTACCGGATGAGGGATTCTATTACCAGATCAGTGATTCTGAAAACTAAAAGCATATAGAGACTGAAAAAAGATACATGGAGCAAATACTAACTAAAAAGCGGAAACGAAGCATCACCTTCTTTTCCATTTTGTCGATTCTCATTATATGGAAAGGAGCTTCCCTGCTGGCAGGCTCTCCACTGATATTGCCGCCTCCTGAAAAAGTGGTCATCGATTTTATAAAAATGATAAGCAATGCAAGTTTTTATATGAGCATTGGTATTACCGTGCTGAGAGGGTTTGCCGGATTTGTTATAGCCTTTGTGTTTGCTTTGCTGCTGGGTATTCTGGCCGGACTGTCACCCGCTTTCCGAGCCTGGTTCACGCCTTTTCTGGTTATCATCAGGTCTACTCCGGTTATCTCGGTTATCCTGCTGGCCCTGATCTGGTTTCACACCGATACTGTACCTGTATTTATTGCCATACTCACTATGTTTCCCATTTTGTGTAACAACATCATGGATGGCATTGGTACAGTTGACCGTGGTTTGGTTGAGATGGCTCATACCTACAGGGTAACTAATTACCGGGTGGTTAGGGAAGTATATTTACCGGGTACCCTGCCTTTTCTGTTCAGTGGTATTTCCAGTGCCATGGGGTTTGGATGGCGGGCTGTGATCATAGGTGAAGTACTGGCACAGCCGTTACATGGTATTGGAACCGGGATGCAGCTGGCACAGACCTACCTGATGGTGTCACAGGTAATTTCGTGGACAGTAGTGGCTGTACTGATCAGTATGTTATTTGAAAAACTCATCCGCCGGATAGAGAACAAAGTGGTTGTTTGGAAATGAAAGCAATGGATTATACGTTGGAACATATATTTAAATCATGGGAGGACCTGAAGCTTTTTGAGGATTTCAGTGTAAAGTTTAAAGCAGGTATGATTACCTGCATGCTGGGACCCTCAGGATGTGGAAAGACCACCTTATTAAACATGCTGAATGGTCATGGTCAGCCTGATTCAGGTAGTATCCAGGGACTGGAGGACAAAAGGATCTCCTATGTGTTTCAGGAACCCAGACTTTTGCCCTGGAAAACAGTGACAGAGAATGTCATGTTTGTGTTGAAGGGCGTTTTTACACAGGAAGAAGCCAGGCACCGGGCATGGAAATACCTGGAGATGGTTGAGCTGAAGGATTTCGGGGATTATTACCCGTCGCAACTCAGTGGCGGTATGAAACAACGGGTATCGCTGGCCCGGGCATTTTCTTATCCCGCTGATCTGATCCTCATGGATGAACCGTTTTCGTCACTGGATGCAAGGTTGAAGGAAAACCTGTTGAAAGCTTTTATCAGACTGTGGGAAATCGATCAGCGGACAGTGGTATTTGTTACCCATGAACCAGATGAAGCCATTCAGGTTGCTCATGAGATTGTCGTATTGTCTAAGCCGCCGGTTTCAATTAAAAAAACATTTACCAAAGATGACCTGAAGGAGATTTCTTCGGGGTACGGGAAAAGATTATTGGTTTAATTGAATAAAGGTCACAAGCGAGACGATCCGATGATTAT
>CAWAMZ010000024.1:0-3638 GCA_963783315.1 uncultured Bacteroidales bacterium | reverse complement strand
AGGTTGGTTTTTACTCGCTCCCACAGAGGCCCGGCCATCAGCCTGCTCGTGATCCTTGCCCACACCAGGCCACCCCACAACCTAAGGCAAGGATTGTTACCTTATACCCTTTTCTTGCACATTTTTGCCTAAAATACAGTATACTTGTGAGTGTTTTACTTTAAAATATCTGCCAAATTATGAGATTCAATCATACAAATAAGAATCTTTTATTTTTTCATCTTCTTTTGCTGACGGGAATATTGTTTCTAATTTCCTGCTCTGGCGGAGGTAAGAAGAAACCGGTAAATACCATAACTATTGTTACATTGCGCGGACCCTCAGCCATCAGCATGATCAAAATGATCGATTCTTCGAAGATGGATAGTCATTTCCACCTTCATTTTATCATTAAGAATGAACCCAACCAGGTAAAACCCTATCTGGTGAAAGGAGAAGCTGATTTTGCAGTTTTGCCCTCTACGATGGCAGCTGTGTTATATAATCAGGGACTTCCGTATCAGCTGGCAGCTATTCCGCTCTGGGGAACCCTGCACTTGTTTGGTAGCGATACTACCATTCATTCCTGGCAGGATCTGAAAGGCAGAAGAGTTTATACCATGGCCCGCGGGATGACGCCGGATATTGTTTTCAGGTATTTGCTCAATGCGCATGGATTAAAGCCTGATAAAGATGTGATCCTTGATTATTCATTTCCAACGCATCGCGATCTGGCCAACGCGGTTGCCGCGGGACGTGCCTCACTGGGAGTAATCTCAGAACCACTGGTAAGTATGGTGATCAGTAAAAATCCAAAGGTTCATGAGTTATTTGATCTGGATAAGGAATGGAACAAAGCCACTCACGATTCCATTCCTTTCGCACAAACGGCACTCATTGTAAACAAGAAATTTGCTGAATCGAATCCCGGCAAGGTGAAAGCTTTTCTTAACTATTATAAAGAGGCCTGTCATTGGATCAATGCCCACCCTGCCAGAGGGAGCAAACTGATCGTGGAGAGTCAAATATTACCTGATACACTTGTCGCACGTAAATCAATTCCGGGTTGCAACATTCGATTTGCTGCTGCATGGCCTTTAAGGGAGAGGATCAACGACTATTTCAATGTTTTTTATACTTTTAATCCCGATATGCTGGGTGGAAAATTACCGGATGAGGGATTCTATTACCAGATCAGTGATTCTGAAAACTAAAAGCATATAGAGACTGAAAAGAGATACATGGAGCAAATACTAACTAAAAAGCGGAAACGAAGCATCACCTTCTTTTCCATTTTGTCGATTCTCATTATATGGAAAGGAGCTTCCCTGCTGGCAGGCTCTCCACTGATCTTGCCGCCTCCTGAAAAAGTGGTCATCGATTTTATAAAAATGATAAGCAATGCAAGTTTTTATATGAGCATTGGTATTACCGTGCTGAGAGGGTTTGCCGGATTTGTTATAGCCTTTGTGTTTGCTTTGCTGCTGGGTATTCTGGCCGGACTGTCACCCGCTTTCCGAGCCTGGTTCACGCCTTTTCTGGTTATCATCAGGTCTACTCCGGTTATCTCGGTTATCCTGCTGGCCCTGATCTGGTTTCACACCGATACTGTACCTGTATTTATTGCCATACTCACTATGTTTCCCATTTTGTGTAACAACATCATGGATGGCATTGGTACAGTTGACCGTGGTTTGGTTGAGATGGCTCATACCTACAGGGTAACTAATTACCGGGTGGTTAGGGAAGTATATTTACCAGTTACCCTGCCTTTTCTGTTCAGTGGTATTTCCAGTGCCATGGGGTTTGGATGGCGGGCTGTGATCATAGGTGAAGTACTGGCACAGCCGTTACATGGTATTGGAACCGGATGCAGCTGGCACAGACCTACCTGATGGTGTCACAGGTAATTTCGTGGACAGTAGTGGCTGTACTGATCAGTATGTTATTTGAAAAACTCATCCGCCGGATAGAGAACAAAGTGGTTGTTTGGAAATGAAAGCAATGGATTATACGTTGGAACATATATTAAATCATGGGAGGACCTGAAGCTTTTTGAGGATTTCAGTGTAAAGTTTAAAGCAGGTATGATTACCTGCATGCTGGGACCCTCAGGATGTGGAAAGACTACCTTACTAAACATGCTGAATGGTCATGGTCAGCCTGATTCAGGTAGTATCAGGGTCTGGGGGACAAAAGGATCTCTTATGTGTTTCAGGAACCAGACTTTTGCCCTGGAAAACAGTGACAGAGAATGTCATGCTTGTGTTGAAGGGCTTCTTCCAGATAGAAGCCAGGACCGGGCATGGAAATACCTGGAGATGGTTGAGCTGAAGGATTTCGGGGATTATTACCCGTCGCAACTCAGTGGTGGTATGAAACAACGGGTATCGCTGGCCCGGGCATTTTCTTATCCCGCTGATCTGATCCTCATGGATGAACCGTTTTCGTCACTGGATGCAAGGTTGAAGGAAAATCTTTTGAAAGCTTTTATCAGACTGTGGGAAATCGATCAGCGGACAGTGGTATTTGTTACCCATGAACCAGATGAAGCCATTCAGGTTGCTCATGAGATTGTCGTATTGTCTAAGCCGCCGGTTTCAATTAAAAAAACATTTACCAAAGATGACCTGAAGGAGATTTCTTCGGGGGTACGGGAAAAGATTATTGGTTTAATTGAATAAAGGTCACAAGCGAGACGATTGCGACAGTAATAGTTATAAAATATTAATAACGACCCCTGGTTCAAGCTTCTCGCTTGGACCTATTAGGATGCCCCCCTGTGTTAGACATTGAATAATATAATTTAAGTCACAAGCGGACGCTTGCGACAGTTTGAGGACGCTTGCGACAGATCGAGGACCTAATAGGATTAACTCCCCTTAAAGTTTACTTTTAAATATAAATTATCCCGTTCATTGTTTTTCCTCTTAACTAAAGATGAAAAATAGGTTTAGTTATATAACTTACCTGCATGAGCAGAAATTACAAATTTCATAATCCTTCCTCTTTATATTTTATAACCTATTCAGTAATTGGATGGATCGATGTATTTATCAGAAATGAATACAAAAATATTTTACTTGAAAGCTGGAGGTATTGTCAAATAAATAAAGGACTGGTTATTCATGCATGGGTAATAATGACGAGTCATGTTCATATGATCATAAGTTCTGAAGTAACACCATTGGAATTTATAATACGTGATATGAAGAGTTACACTGCCACACATATTAGAAAAGTGATGAAGAATAATGTTTCTGAAAGCCGCACATGGATTATGAAAATGATGATAAATACAGGACAAATGAATAGTAATAATAAACATTTTCAATTCTGGCAACAGAATAATAAACCGATTGAACTGAATAGTAATATGTTGCTTCAACAGAAACTCGACTATATACATAATAATCCGGTTAAAGAAGGTTTTGTATATAATCCTGAAGATTTTGTTTACAGCAGTGCAATAGATTATGCGGGAGGTAAAGGTCTTATTGATATTGTTTTAATTCAATAATGAAACATTGATTTGTTTAGAATATGTTTTTGATTATTTTTAAAATTTTGGAGAAAGCAAGCACTTGCGACAATGAAGAGACCCCTGGTTCAAGCGTCTCGCTTGGACCCATCTTTTTATCATCTAGGTCACAAGCGGA
>CAWAMZ010000023.1:0-67451 GCA_963783315.1 uncultured Bacteroidales bacterium | reverse complement strand
ATGACATATATATTGACAATAAGAAGAAATTGAAGTAAACAACGAAACGGCAATCGAGTAGATGCACTGGCGGGGCTACAATCCCGTCAGCCATCTACTCGATTGCCGTTTCGTTGTTTACTTCAATTTCTTCTTATTGTCAATATATATGTCATCAGATACTTTTTTTAATGCTTTCATAAAATCTTGTGCATCTAATGATTTTATTTGAATCTGAACAATATCTCTTAATTGTCTAAATCGCTCAGGCTTATCAATCTGGTTGCGAATTAGAATCGAATTAATATTTTCAAGATTTGATAGAACATAAGTTGATAATTCTTGCAAAATCACGGAATTTAATCCTTTTTTAGCTTTATCAGGATTTGCTCTCGCCAATCTTTTGCTGCACATTTGAATAATGCAACATTTAATAAATCTGCTTCTTCTGCATAAATCAGCCATTCTTTGTCCTTTTCGTAATTTTTCTCAGGTAAAATACAGTCCTTAACTGCATCTGTATGTATTTGGTAATTAGTCTTTGTCAAAATCCGCTTAACATTCCACTCAAGGTTATATTGATTACTTTCTATTTCTTTTAATCGTTGATATTCTTTTATCATCAACAATTTAAACATTGGGCTTATCCACGAACCAAACTCAAAAGCTAAATCCTTATGAGCATAAGTTCCTCCATATCGTCCTGACTTTGAAATTATACCAATTGCATTCGTTGTATCAATCCATTTTTTAGGTGTCAGGTTGAAGCTGTTTAATCCTGCTTGTTTTCTAAAGGTGTCGAATTCGACATGTTTAAAATTCGGATTATTTAAAGTCTCCCATAACCCGATGAATTCCACAGTGTTTCGATTTCTCATCCAGTTGCGAATATGGTCGCCTCCCTCTTCGTCTCGAACCATATCAGTCAAGCATATATAATCTTGCTCATCCTGTTTAACAATTGAAATGAGTTTGTTCTCTACTTCTATTTGTGAATTCTTTGTCATAAAATTAAATCGTATAACTGTTCACACAAATATACAATTCTTATCCAAATTTAAATGTTTGCACTATCGCTCCTACAATGAACGGACCGGGTAGCTTACGCCCCCTAAGAACCGTACATGCAAGTTTATGCTGAAGCATGAGCTCCACTTCGTTCCGGTTCCCGGCATACGGCTCAGGCTCTTTAAAGGCTTTCCGGCGAAGGATCACCCGGCTATAAGCCTTGGCAATTCGTCTTTGTTGCCGGGTGACTTCATGAATAACCTTCTTCCATGGAATGGTGTTCCAGTTATCATAAATGCCTGGGAGTGCACACGATAAATTATTATTCTCGTTCATTTGCTTTCTTCCATTACCCGGTTCATCAATTACTTTTGCCATAAAGCACCAGATTGAGGTAGGCAGGCTTTCACCCTATGATGATATTGTTTTCACTCAATCATTATCCAACCCATTACAGGAAGGCATTCGCTTATTCCATCCTCTCTGTTCGATATTTCCCTATGCCTTGCGGTTACGGTTTTATCCCGATATATTTAATCGGGAGAGAGTATCGAGCTTCCACGTTTCGCATAAATAACAGGGGGTGTGGATTTAGGTTCATCCTGTCTGCCGGCTGATCTACATTCCCGTAGGGGCTGCGTTAAACGACCCTAACCTGTCAGCCTACCATTTTGGTTTAAAGCGTGTCATTCTCTTTTTCGCTTCTACGCTCTGTCGGCAGTTGCAGATATTCACATGTGTTAACCATGTCCACCCATCCAAGCCCTTAATCGGCATTGAGACTCCGAAGATCATCTGCCTCACGGTTTCTGACCCTGTCTTTGGGATCTCGTCCCGGACAATTGGTACTGTTTCTCAGGGGCTTCACCCGATAATGGCTGCACCATACATCCGATGCCCTGATAGGATACAACCGGGGAAACAGTTGGTTCCATCGATTACTGCTAATCGTGAAACAATTATTTATGCGACCTCGTGTCGCAACAACGGTTTGCGGTATGAAACGTTGCGCATTTCGAAGCACTTTCCTGTCAAGTTACAAGTGCTTTTGATACGGGCTAAAAGGCTCGATAAACCACTGACTGCCAAATGTTTTATATACGATGTTGTGCGTTCGTTTTTTTATATTCTTATCACAATATTTCCTCTTTTATGTCCTGTTTCTACATAACTGTGAGCTTCAATGATTTGCTCTAAATTATATATTCTATCCATAATCGTTTGAAGTTTTTCTTTTTCAACAAGTCCTTTAATAAAATTAAGAGATTCTTTTTTGTCAACTGACATGGCAAAGATTACTTTCCTTTTACAAAACAAGCCAGTCAAAAGACTTTTAAACACATTGGAAACACTAAACATAGTATCAATATATACTCCATTTTCAGATAAAATCTTTTTGCACTTGCTAAAAGTACTTTTACTTACAGTATCGAATATTATATCGTACGATTCATTAGATTGGGTAAAATCCTTTTGGGTATAATCAATTACTTTATCTGCTCCCAGCGATTTTACCATTTCAACGTTTTTGGAACTGCAAATTCCGGTTACTTCTGCCCCAAAGTATTTCGCTAACTGTATGGCGAATGTTCCGATACTTCCAGATGCACCATTAATCAATACTTTGTGGCCTTGTTTAATTTTAGCCTTTTCCTTTAAAAAAAATAAGGCGGTGGTCGCTCCGTCAACATACGAAACAGCCTCTTCAAAACTAACATTAACTGGTTTTAGAGCAAGCGAACCCTTCAATGAAATACATTTATATTCAGCATAACAACCTGTTCCAAATCCACGAAAACCAAATATTTCATCTCCAATATTCCATTCGGTAACTTTTGTTCCAAAATCCTCAATAATTCCAGAAAATTCGGTTCCTAGAAGTTGGTATCTTTTTTTAGGTTTAAACAATCCTAGAACCAATCTGCTAAATAAAGTATCAGCCCTTCGCATGTAGCAATCTGCATTTGTTACCGATGTTGCTTTAATTTTTATCAAAACTTCATCTTCCGAAGGTGCTGGTTTTGCAATTTCAACAAATTGCAGAACATCAGGATTTCCATATTTATGATATTTAACTGCTTTCATTGGTTTAATTGCTTGAGATTTGTCCTTGACGAAATTCAGATGGAGTAAGACCAATCTTGTTTTTAAATAGTTTGGTTAGACTCTGTGGATATTCAAATCCAAGTTCAAATGCAATTTCATTAATCGTGTCGTTTGTGCTAATTAAAAGGATTTTGGCCCTTTCAAGCAAATGAAAATGAATATGTTCCTGTGTGTTTTTTCCTGTCTCATTTTTGAGTAAATCACTTAAATAATTTGGTGAGATATTCATTTTCTCAGCACAGAACTTCACAGTCAGGAGTCCTACATTTTTTGCTTCATCAGTGTTGTAATAATTTACAAGAAATTGTTCAAATTTTGCAATTACGTCTTTGCTGGAATTTGTTCGTGTAAAGAACTGTCTGTCATAAAAACGCTTACAATAATTAAGGAGTAATTCGAGGTTTGAGATAAGTAGTTGTTTCGAATGTTTGTCAATATTGGTTTGGTATTCTTTTTCAATCTGTTGCAAAATAGTTGTAAGCGTATTCTCTTCATCAGTAGATAGGTGCAAT
Source organism: uncultured Bacteroidales bacterium (assembly GCA_963783315.1). GTDB lineage: Bacteria > Bacteroidota > Bacteroidia > Bacteroidales > DASQZP01 > DASQZP01. Next base: position 63,846 of record CAWAMZ010000023.1, on the reverse strand, counting down.
GCTTCATTTTCTTCATATTGGAAAAAAGTGTATTCCATGATTTTTTTTCCAAAGTTTGAATTTCGAATAAACTCAGGATGGAAAAATAATCCCCAACCAGCAACATTATATTGTTTTTCTGTTTTGTGCATATGGATTATTTGTTCAGGAGCTGTGCACAGTAAGGTTCCTTCTTTGTGATCAAAAAATTGTCCTCCATAATGAAAACTACAATTTCTTTTAAAATTTATTGAATAAAATTCGCAAACAAATCGACCTGATTCAGGTGTATTTTCATTTTTAATCTTTGAATAGTCAACAACTGAAATTAATGGGTGTTTCGGCTTTTCGAATCCAGCAAAACTATGTAAATCGGCGATTGACTTTACTCTGTATATTATTTCTTCATGTTTCATAAAATGATAATTTAAATTTTATACAAAGTAATTAGTTCCTTTCCTCAATTAAATAGTCGGATTACAGTTTATTCTATTCATTTTACCGTTTGCTGTGTGGTTTCTTAAAATGACGCAACCGGGTAGCTTACGCCCCCTAAGAACCGTACATGCAAGTTTATGCTGAAGCATGAGCTCCACTTCGTTCCGGTTCCCGGCATACGGCTCAGGCTCTTTAAAGGCTTTCCGGCGAAGGATCACCCGGCTATAAGCCTTGGCAATTCGTCTTTGTTGCCGGGTGACTTCATGAATAACCTTCTTCCATGGAATGGTGTTCCAGTTATCATAAATGCCTGGGAGTGCACACGATAAATTATTATTCTCGTTCATTTGCTTTCTTCCATTACCCGGTTCATCAATTACTTTTGCCATAAAGCACCAGATGGAGGTAGGCAGGCTTTCACCCTATGATGATATTGTTTTCACTCAATCATTATCCAACCCATTACAGGAAGGCATTCGCTTATTCCATCCTCTCTGTTCGATATTTCCCGATGCCTTGCGGTTACGGTTTTATCCCGATGTATTTAATCGGGAGAGAGTATCGAGCTTCCACGTTTCGCATAAATAACAGGGGGTGTGGATTTAGGTTCATCCTGTCTGCCGGCTGATCTACATTCCCGTAGGGGCTGCGTTAAACGACCCTAACCTGTCAGCCTACCATTTTGGTTTAAAGCGTGTCATTCTCTTTTTCGCTTCTACGCTCTGTCGGCAGTTGCAGATATTCACATGTGTTAACCATGTCCACCCATCCAAGCCCTTAATCGGCATTGAGACTCCGAAGATCATCTGCCTCACGGTTTCTGACCCTGTCTTTGGGATCTCGTCCCGGACAATTGGTACTGTTTCTCAGGGGCTTCACCCGATAATGGCTGCACCATACATCCGATGCCCTGATAGGATACAACCGGGGAAACAGTTGGTTCCATCGATTACTGCTAATCGTGAAACAATTATTTATGCGACCTCGTGTCGCAATAACGGTTGGTACATGTTGTCGGGGCGGATTTCGAAGAGCGTTCCTGTCCGAAGGACACGGAACTGCGATGCGAGAATCCGCCGTTGGCGTACCACCTAACCCCGCCCTGCAATATGTACTTTGTGTGTGCCCTGCATGAGCAGCAGTGCACCATTCCGCATGTTCAGAATAAATCTGAAAAATGCAAATTTATTTTGAGTTAAACAAGCGGGATGAGTGGATTTTTATCCAGAGAGTGAAAGTCTCTTACAGGCTGGTTGAAATCTTGCATTAGTATACAATAATTGTTTACGTTTAGATCAGGTATCTATGAAGGTGCAAGCCTGTTAGTAAGCCGCAAGCTGGTTTAGAGCAATCTATGCAGTGAAGCCTGCCTGACTGACTGCGTTAGCAGGACAGGCAGGGAAGCGGGACTACAATAGCTGGTACTGACGGACAGGTATTACAGGGGTGGTATTCCCTGTACGGCGTATATGAGGCCATTTGGGGAGGGTAAGGGAGCACATCAAGCCATTTCGCAAGGGTTGACATACATCAATAGCGGTTATCAGGACATTATTGACCTTGACCTGAAAAGCTTCTTTGATGTGGTCAATCACGATTTACTGATGAGCATCCTGTATCGCAAAGTAAAAGACGAAAGGCTACTACGCCTTATTCGGAAATACCTGCGAACAGGCATCCTGATAGGAGGGGCGAGCCAACAACGGGAGGAGGGGACACCGCAAGGAAGCCCCCTAAGCCCGTTGCTGTCTAATATCATGCTCAACGAGCTAGACCAGGAGCTGGAATCGAGGGGGCTGCGTTTTGTACGCTACGCCGATGATTGCAGTATCTTCGTGAAGAGTAAGCGTTCAGCCGAACGGGTACTCCGAAACACTTCACGTTATATTGAGGGCAAGTTGCGTTTACAGGTCAACAAGGAAAAGACGGGTATTCGCCGTCCGCTAACCTTCCACATGTTAGGCTACAACTTTGTAAGCTCGTATAAGCGAGGAGTTAAAGGGAAATACCAGTTACGGGTATCCCCCGAACGGTTTAGGCGAATGAAGCAGAAGGTAAAGGAGATAACCCGAAAGAAACGACCATTGTCGTTTTCTGACCGGATTGCGGAACTTAACAGCTACATGAAAGGTTGGATAGGGTATTTCCGCTATGCGAACATGCAGGGCAAGCTCCAGGAGCTTGACGTATGGATTCGCAGCCGTTTGCGTTACTGTATCTGGAAACACTGGAAGAAACCGAATAAACGCATGCGAAGTTACATACGCATGGGTATAAATCCGGGAATGGCTTATGCATGGTCACGTTCACGCATGGGAGGTTGGGCGCAAGCCTGCAGCCCCATTATGAAGACCACCGTAACCACACAGCGTTTAAAGCGCCGTGGTTATATTGCATATGCTGAATACTTCCAACGTTTCAGTCATTCGAAGCAGTATAAGCTTGATTTTGAATCAGTCTACTAATTAATGTTTACCGAACCGCCGTATACGAGGCCCGTACGTACGGTGGTGTGAGAGGTGCACTGGCGGGGCTACAATCCCGTCAGCCATCTACTCGATTAGCGGTTGTTATTTCTCAAATTCGACTATTTCAATTTCTTTATTACTACATTTCAGCCTTTTCTGTTATCAACTGATTTCAAAGGTTGAAAATCTTGATAATCATTGTCTTTTCCTTTGTAAGTATAAATCTTATTATCCCGAATAGAACTCCAAAGCCCTATCTGAGTTTTTGATATTTAGAAATAGACTATCTCCTTGTAAATCAGTTTTTCCGCTAAAACATCATTTCTCGAACCTGAAATAATTAAATTTATAATTGTCTTTTATATCAATGTTTTGTTGTAATCATCTGAATAATACAGAATCCTTTTATGTCATGATGTCTTTAAGTTAGAGAATCAGCAAATGTCAATTATATAATTTGTCTATCTTGTAAACTATAATTTAATCCAATTGAAGAAAATCGTTTCATCAATTCTGTCATATTTAAGCTCAATACCGATAGTCTTTTGTACACAAACTTTTTAAATATCCAGATATGTGAATAGTCAAAATATACAGTCGATAGTCCTGCATATAGTTTGCATAAATAAACATTACTTAATCCAATGCAGCTCAACATTTCTCTCCGATTCAATTCATGATATGCAAGTTCCAATTTTACCACAAATCAGTGTTTTTATATAAGTTCCGTGATATTTAATTCTTGAAATCGAAAATTACTTAATGAATAATCGTAGTCTGAAAACCCTTACAATATATAAATCTGATATCCAATTGTTCATATATAATCCTTTTGAAATCAGGTTCCTATTTAAATACAAAATTTCTAGTTCAAAATTTAAGTCTGTATAACCTTCTTTATCAAGTCAATTGAATTATATATATCACATGGTAAATTTTGTATTATAATTCTATATTCAATCTCCAATTTATAAAGTGCAGTCTCTATATTCATTTGCATTGACAATTAATGTCAATAATCAATGATTAGAACATATATAATTTTTCATTTAATGTCTTGTTTACTGCACATAACGGTGGCGAATATGGGAGTGTCGGGATTTCGAAGCACTTACTTATCAAACCGCTACAATCTTTATTAAATGTACAACATGTTCAAAATTACCACTATCCGCCAAATGCACTTATATTGCTTGTGTGTGCCCTGCATGAGCAGCAGTGCACCATTCCGCATGTTCAGAATAAATCTGAAAAATGCAAATTTATTTTGAGTTAAACAAGCGGGATGAGTGGATTTTATCCAGAGAGTGAAAGTCTCTTACAGGCTGGTTGAAATCTTGCATTAGTATACAATAATTGTTTACGTTTAGATCAGGTATCTATGAAGTTGCAAGCCTGTTAGTTAGCCGCAAGCTGGTTTAGAGCAATCTATGCAGTGAAGGAAGCGGGACTACAATAGCTGGTACTGACGGACAGGTATTACAGGGGTGGTATTCCCTGTAAGGCGTATATGAGGCCATTTGGGGAGGGTAAGGTAGCACACCATACCAAAGCCTACAACCAACAATTCCCACATGGTAGATACGACAGGCATTGGCTAAAGGATAAAGCTCTTACCGGGGGAGGTCTCATCAATCACGTGATGGTTAAGATGAGAAGTCAGCAGAATCATAGTAGGTGAGGATACCACCGCTGTAACGGTATTAACCGAAAGAATAGGATGTGCAGCGTTCAACTGAGCACACGCCGAAGTCTCACGCGAGAGTGGGTGGGCGACTATTCCGACACAAGAAGTTACACGCCGAAGGAGGAACGGTAAACGTTTCAAACAAATGTAAAGCGAGTTGGGTGAGATATTGCGCGACAGCAAGCACGCAACAACGGTTACATAAGGTTGAAACAGATTAAAAGACAGATTAATGTATTACATGAAATGAGTTTATTAGAACAGGTATTGACTCCCAGAAACATGGCGACCGCACAAAAGCGGGTAATAGCCAATAAGGGGGCAGCAGGAGTAGACGGGATGAAAGTAGGCGAGCTGAATGCCTTTATGGCAGAAAATCGTACTTCCATCATTGAATCTATTGAAAATGGCACATATCAGCCACAAGCTGTATTGGGCGTTGAAATAGATAAAGCATCAGGCGGCAAGCGTTTGCTTGGTATCCCAACGGCAGTAGACCGTACGATACAACAGGCAATACAACAAGTTTTGTCGGGCATATACGATGCTGAATTCTCTGCTTACAGCTACGGGTTCCGCCCCAACAAGGGAGCACATCAAGCCATTTCGCAAGGGTTGACATACATCAATAGCGGTTATCAGGACATTATTGACCTTGACCTGAAAAGCTTCTTTGATGTGGTCAATCACGATTTACTGATGAGCATCCTGTATCGCAAAGTAAAAGACGAAAGGCTACTACGCCTTATTCGGAAATACCTGCGAACAGGCATCCTGATAGGAGGGGCGAGCCAACAACGGGAGGAGGGGACACCGCAAGGAAGCCCCCTAAGCCCGTTGCTGTCTAATATCATGCTCAACGAGCTAGACCAGGAGCTGGAATCGAGGGGGCTGCGTTTTGTACGCTACGCCGATGATTGCAGTATCTTCGTGAAGAGTAAGCGTTCAGCCGAACGGGTACTCCGAAACACTTCACGTTATATTGAGGGCAAGTTGCGTTTACAGGTCAACAAGGAAAAGACGGGTATTCGCCGTCCGCTAACCTTCCACATGTTAGGCTACAACTTTGTAAGCTCGTATAAGCGAGGAGTTAAAGGGAAATACCAGTTACGGGTATCCCCCGAACGGTTTAGGCGAATGAAGCAGAAGGTAAAGGAGATAACCCGAAAGAAACGACCATTGTCGTTTTCTGACCGGATTGCGGAACTTAACAGCTACATGAAAGGTTGGATAGGGTATTTCCGCTATGCGAACATGCAGGGCAAGCTCCAGGAGCTTGACGTATGGATTCGCAGCCGTTTGCGTTACTGTATCTGGAAACACTGGAAGAAACCGAATAAACGCATGCGAAGTTACATACGCATGGGTATAAATCCGGGAATGGCTTATGCATGGTCACGTTCACGCATGGGAGGTTGGGCGCAAGCCTGCAGCCCCATTATGAAGACCACCGTAACCACACAGCGTTTAAAGCGCCGTGGTTATATTGCATATGCTGAATACTTCCAACGTTTCAGTCATTCGAAGCAGTATAAGCTTGATTTTGAATCAGTCTACTAATTAATGTTTACCGAACCGCCGTATACGAGGCCCGTACGTACGGTGGTGTGAGAGGTGCACTGGCGGGGCTACAATCCCGTCAGCCATCTACTCGATTAGCAGCTGGTTATTTTTTATTTTAATATTCAATTTTCAATTTCAGATTGAATTCATTTCTATTCTCATAAATAACCTTTAATCATAATTTCTCAGATCTCTATCTAGATAATGCTCTTTCCATTGATCATACCAATCAATGTAATAATTTATCAATACTGACTTAGAGTTATTTAACTTTCATATTAGATATTGATCTTAATAAATCAAATCGATAATAGCTCTATTATTCAAATGAATCCATAGTCAAAAATATTTGAATCAATTTCGAATTGATATCTAATTACTTTACTTGATGTCTTGTAATATTATACTGTCTTGATAAATATCATTCGAATCATTATCATACAAATGATTTCTGATAATGTCATCATTCTACATGAATATTTGAACTTTATCATTCTAAACGAGAAGTCCATTGAACTGATTTCTCAGTTATGTTCCAAATAATTCTCTTATATTATCAATATTGTCATTTATAAACATCTATGCAATTCCATATATTTCTAGTATCAATTTTGTACAACTGTCATAAGTTATCATCATCAAATACGCAAGTAATTTGTATTTGATTCTAATCAACATTTAATATTCATATCATTTTTGTAAATAATTATGTACTAACGTTTCATTTTCTTTCATAATGCTTGCTACTAACGGTTGGCGGTATGGTTAGTAGGCGGATTTCGAAGCACTTCCTGTCAAGTTACACGAAATGTTGAAGTAGATGTACAAACGCTTCGAATTACCACTATCACCCGCTATTTACTATACCGCGTGTGTGTGCCCTGCATGAGCAGCAGTGCACCATTCCGCATGTTCAGAATAAATCTGAAAAATGCAAATTTATTTTGAGTTAAACAAGCGGGATGAGTGGATTTTTATCCAGAGAGTGAAAGTCTCTTACAGGCTGGTTGAAATCTTGCATTAGTATACAATAATTGTTTACGTTTAGATCAGGTATCTATGAAGTTGCAAGCCTGTTAGTTAGCCGCAAGCTGGTTTAGAGCAATCTATGCAGTGAAGGAAGCGGGACTACAATAGCTGGTACTGACGGACAGGTATTACAGGGGTGGTATTCCCTGTAAGGCGTATATGAGGCCATTTGGGGAGGGTAAGGTAGCACACCATACCAAAGCCTACAACCAACAATTCCCACATGGTAGATACGACAGGCATTGGCTAAAGGATAAAGCTCTTACCGGGGGAGGTCTCATCAATCACGTGATGGTTAAGATGAGAAGTCAGCAGAATCATAGTAGGTGAGGATACCACCGCTGTAACGGTATTAACCGAAAGAATAGGATGTGCAGCGTTCAACTGAGCACACGCCGAAGTCTCACGCGAGAGTGGGTGGGCGACTATTCCGACACAAGAAGTTACACGCCGAAGGAGGAACGGTAAACGTTTCAAACAAATGTAAAGCGAGTTGGGTGAGATATTGCGCGACAGCAAGCACGCAACAACGGTTACATAAGGTTGAAACAGATTAAAAGACAGATTAATGTATTACATGAAATGAGTTTATTAGAACAGGTATTGACTCCCAGAAACATGGCGACCGCACAAAAGCGGGTAATAGCCAATAAGGGGGCAGCAGGAGTAGACGGGATGAAAGTAGGCGAGCTGAATGCCTTTATGGCAGAAAATCGTACTTCCATCATTGAATCTATTGAAAATGGCACATATCAGCCACAAGCTGTATTGGGCGTTGAAATAGACAAAGCATCAGGCGGCAAGCGTTTGCTTGGTATCCCAACGGCAGTAGACCGTACGATACAACAGGCAATACAACAAGTTTTGTCGGGCATATACGATGCTGAATTCTCTGCTTACAGCTACGGGTTCCGCCCCAACAAGGGAGCACATCAAGCCATTTCGCAAGGGTTGACATACATCAATAGCGGTTATCAGGACATTATTGACCTTGACCTGAAAAGCTTCTTTGATGTGGTCAATCACGATTTACTGATGAGCATCCTGTATCGCAAAGTAAAAGACGAAAGGCTACTACGCCTTATTCGGAAATACCTGCGAACAGGCATCCTGATAGGAGGGGCGAGCCAACAACGGGAGGAGGGGACACCGCAAGGAAGCCCCCTAAGCCCGTTGCTGTCTAATATCATGCTCAACGAGCTAGACCAGGAGCTGGAATCGAGGGGGCTGCGTTTTGTACGCTACGCCGATGATTGCAGTATCTTCGTGAAGAGTAAGCGTTCAGCCGAACGGGTACTCCGAAACACTTCACGTTATATTGAGGGCAAGTTGCGTTTACAGGTCAACAAGGAAAAGACGGGTATTCGCCGTCCGCTAACCTTCCACATGTTAGGCTACAACTTTGTAAGCTCGTATAAGCGAGGAGTTAAAGGGAAATACCAGTTACGGGTATCCCCCGAACGGTTTAGGCGAATGAAGCAGAAGGTAAAGGAGATAACCCGAAAGAAACGACCATTGTCGTTTTCTGACCGGATTGCGGAACTTAACAGCTACATGAAAGGTTGGATAGGGTATTTCCGCTATGCGAACATGCAGGGCAAGCTCCAGGAGCTTGACGTATGGATTCGCAGCCGTTTGCGTTACTGTATCTGGAAACACTGGAAGAAACCGAATAAACGCATGCGAAGTTACATACGCATGGGTATAAATCCGGGAATGGCTTATGCATGGTCACGTTCACGCATGGGAGGTTGGGCGCAAGCCTGCAGCCCCATTATGAAGACCACCGTAACCACACAGCGTTTAAAGCGCCGTGGTTATATTGCATATGCTGAATACTTCCAACGTTTCAGTCATTCGAAGCAGTATAAGCTTGATTTTGAATCAGTCTACTAATTAATGTTTACCGAACCGCCGTATACGAGGCCCGTACGTACGGTGGTGTGAGAGGTGCACTGGCGGGGCTACAATCCCGTCAGCCATCTACTCGATTGTGCGCTGCGTTGTTTATTTATTTTTATATCTCATCAATTTGATATTTAATGTCAATATCAATCTCGTATTTTATCTGTAATGCAATTAAATATCTATCCTTATCAAGTTCTGATAGTCAAATAATTCTACAATATCAATTCCTTTCAGACTGAAATTTTTATAATAAATCTTATTAGTCCTTCGTTAAAAATACATTAGTTTGTTTTAATTGTACTCTCAAGATAATTTATTAATCCACCTGAATTGTCAGTACAATACTTAAATTCATAAATCGTCCTGATTATTCTATTGAATCTGAAATTCTCCAAATCTGTTCTATTCTTAATACTAGTTTTCCATAATTCCAAATATATTTCTATTTATATCAGCTTATTCATCGAAGTATTACTGAATGATTAAAGTCTTTTTAGTAATCAAGTTCTAAATCAGTAATCAAGGTATAATTTAAATCAACTCAAATGAATTTGACTCATCTTGTATCTGATCAATTATTAAATAATCCATTTTATTACTTTGATATTCTCAATTTTCTAAATCCGCTATCAGTTTCAATAATCCTTAATGATTCATTATTATCATGCGGTAATTAATATAGCTTCAATGTACATTGTTCTAACGTAAATTTAGGCAAATATCCATTAATCGATTCTTAATAATCTATTTGTTTAAATAATTCCCATTATATTGTCAATAATCATCGTATACAAATGACATAGATTATACTATTATCTTCGTGAATATTGAATCAAATCGCAAATATTCGTCTTTGAATACTGTATATCATAATGTTTAGTTCAATTGATTAATTCTTATGATAATTCAAAGTATGAATTATCAATCCAAATATTTTGTTTTAGGTTCAATTCTTGAAAATCTATATCCAATCTATTTGTAAATTGAATTATATGAAATGTTATAAATCAATTTGCATAGATTATGATTCTAATAAACAATTTGATAATCATGGATATTATTATTAATGTAGTGTTCTTTAAAATGCCGCCCAACGGTTGGCGGTATGAGTAGTTGCGGATTGCGGGCACTTCCCTGTCAAGCTACACGAAAGTTGAAGCGGGCTACAACCCTTGAATAACCTACTAAACCCGGCAATTTTTTATACCGTGTGTGTGTGCCCTGCATGAGCAGCAGTGCACCATTCCGCATGTTCAGAATAAATCTGAAAAATGCAAATTTATTTTGAGTTAAACAAGCGGGATGAGTGGATTTTATCCAGAGAGTGAAAGTCTCTTACAGGCTGGTTGAAATCTTGCATTAGTATACAATAATTGTTTACGTTTAGATCAGGTATCTATGAAGTTGCAAGCCTGTTAGTTAGCCGCAAGCTGGTTTAGAGCAATCTATGCAGTGAAGGAAGCGGGACTACAATAGCTGGTACTGACGGACAGGTATTACAGGGGTGGTATTCCCTGTAAGGCGTATATGAGGCCATTTGGGGAGGGTAAGGTAGCACACCATACCAAAGCCTACAACCAACAATTCCCACATGGTAGATACGACAGGCATTGGCTAAAGGATAAAGCTCTTACCGGGGGAGGTCTCATCAATCACGTGATGGTTAAGATGAGAAGTCAGCAGAATCATAGTAGGTGAGGATACCACCGCTGTAACGGTATTAACCGAAAGAATAGGATGTGCAGCGTTCAACTGAGCACACGCCGAAGTCTCACGCGAGAGTGGGTGGGCGACTATTCCGACACAAGAAGTTACACGCCGAAGGAGGAACGGTAAACGTTTCAAACAAATGTAAAGCGAGTTGGGTGAGATATTGCGCGACAGCAAGCACGCAACAACGGTTACATAAGGTTGAAACAGATTAAAAGACAGATTAATGTATTACATGAAATGAGTTTATTAGAACAGGTATTGACTCCCAGAAACATGGCGACCGCACAAAAGCGGGTAATAGCCAATAAGGGGGCAGCAGGAGTAGACGGGATGAAAGTAGGCGAGCTGAATGCCTTTATGGCAGAAAATCGTACTTCCATCATTGAATCTATTGAAAATGGCACATATCAGCCACAAGCTGTATTGGGCGTTGAAATAGATAAAGCATCAGGCGGCAAGCGTTTGCTTGGTATCCCAACGGCAGTAGACCGTACGATACAACAGGCAATACAACAAGTTTTGTCGGGCATATACGATGCTGAATTCTCTGCTTACAGCTACGGGTTCCGCCCCAACAAGGGAGCACATCAAGCCATTTCGCAAGGGTTGACATACATCAATAGCGGTTATCAGGACATTATTGACCTTGACCTGAAAAGCTTCTTTGATGTGGTCAATCACGATTTACTGATGAGCATCCTGTATCGCAAAGTAAAAGACGAAAGGCTACTACGCCTTATTCGGAAATACCTGCGAACAGGCATCCTGATAGGAGGGGCGAGCCAACAACGGGAGGAGGGGACACCGCAAGGAAGCCCCCTAAGCCCGTTGCTGTCTAATATCATGCTCAACGAGCTAGACCAGGAGCTGGAATCGAGGGGGCTGCGTTTTGTACGCTACGCCGATGATTGCAGTATCTTCGTGAAGAGTAAGCGTTCAGCCGAACGGGTACTCCGAAACACTTCACGTTATATTGAGGGCAAGTTGCGTTTACAGGTCAACAAGGAAAAGACGGGTATTCGCCGTCCGCTAACCTTCCACATGTTAGGCTACAACTTTGTAAGCTCGTATAAGCGAGGAGTTAAAGGGAAATACCAGTTACGGGTATCCCCCGAACGGTTTAGGCGAATGAAGCAGAAGGTAAAGGAGATAACCCGAAAGAAACGACCATTGTCGTTTTCTGACCGGATTGCGGAACTTAACAGCTACATGAAAGGTTGGATAGGGTATTTCCGCTATGCGAACATGCAGGGCAAGCTCCAGGAGCTTGACGTATGGATTCGCAGCCGTTTGCGTTACTGTATCTGGAAACACTGGAAGAAACCGAATAAACGCATGCGAAGTTACATACGCATGGGTATAAATCCGGGAATGGCTTATGCATGGTCACGTTCACGCATGGGAGGTTGGGCGCAAGCCTGCAGCCCCATTATGAAGACCACCGTAACCACACAGCGTTTAAAGCGCCGTGGTTATATTGCATATGCTGAATACTTCCAACGTTTCAGTCATTCGAAGCAGTATAAGCTTGATTTTGAATCAGTCTACTAATTAATGTTTACCGAACCGCCGTATACGAGGCCCGTACGTACGGTGGTGTGAGAGGTGCACTGGCGGGGCTACAATCCCGTCAGCCATCTACTCGATTGTGCGTTCGTGCTTTATTATTTAGTCAGTTTGTTTATGTTAATTCCTATTTTAATCTCCCCAACAATTGTCTTTAATACTCAAGTCCAGTATCGTCATAAATTTTAGTAATAATTTGGGATTGTATTCTAATCTCTAAATAAATCACATTCTTTATGTCAATTCCAATCCAATTAATCCACCGAAATTAATTTATTGAAATCCTCATATTTCCGATTTATACATATTGAATTTCACCCCTGTATTAGGCTCTTCAAGTACAACGTCCTTGTATGAAATCATATAATCACCTCTAATCCAGCCAATAATGATATGGGGAGTAATCAATTTTTAATGGATTTACCTTTAATCCTAATATTTAATGCCAAGTCATGTAAATATCACATTGTCATTATTTGTACCTGCTACATGTTCCATCAGTAAAAGTTAGCGTTATATTATTTTTAAATCCCTTTTGTATGTATCCAAATTCAGTCCGAACACGATAAATAGGTTGCCAACATCTTTTTCTGCTTGAAGAAATGCCTAAATCCAAGTTTATATTCATTATTCTGAATCAACGGGTATCAATTTGTAATCCCAAATCTGTTTAGTAATATGAAGTCCCGATATTAAATCCCATATCTATCAATAATCTGACAGTTTCGAAATTTTGCCATTTAAGTCAATGCAATAACAAGACTAATCTATTTGTTTCATAATTTTTATCTAACTGTTAATATTATCTGATTACTTTCGTGTCGCGGTATTACGCACAACAATTGTGTATGTATACTATTAGTGTTATATCTTCTTTGTGTTTTTTATAAAAGTAGTGTTATTCCATGATAATGGGGGTAAATGTATACCTTTTTTACCCATCCGGATCATCCATGTCATCCAAAGGATTTTTAAAGCGATTCATATCTGTATTGGTAACATGGGTGTATATTTCAGTGGTTTTTGAACTGCTGTGTCCTAACCATTCCTGTATGTATCTTAAATCTGTACCTTGCTCCAGGTAGTGTGTCGCAAAACTATGCCGAAGTATGTGAGGATATACATTCTTCCTGATGCCAGCTCTTTCTGCTGCATTCTTAACTACCCTCTCAACACTTTGCGGACTGTAGGGTCCCTTTCTGCTTCCTTCAAAAAGCCATTTATCAGGCTTCATCTCCTTAAAATATTTTCGCAAAGTAGACAAAATATTCTTTGACAAAGGAACATACCGGTCTTTTTTGCCTTTTCCCTCCCTTATCTTTATCATCCCTCTTTCTGAATCAACATCAGCTACCTCAAGCCGGCAAACTTCACCTCTTCTTAATCCGCAGGAATATAAAATCATTAATATACTCTTGTGCTTCGTGTTCTTTGTTAGCCTGATCATCCTGAATACTTCTTCTTTGCTAAGCACATCGGGTAATTTCTTCGTTTTTTTTGGACGGGGTATGTCAATTCTTTGTTTTGTCCTGCCTAATACTTTTTCATAATAAAATTTAATTGCATTGATCCTTAGATTCTGTTGGGATGCAGATATCTTGTCCTCATTGACCAGTTTCAGTATATACTCATTTATCTCTACAATAGTTATATTTTCCAGTTCTCTTCCTGCAAATGAACCAACAAAATCTCTCATATAGGAGGTATAATTTCTTATGGTATTTTCGCTATATCGTTTTTGTTGCAGCTTTTCAAGATAACCTTCCGGCAGAAGGACTTTGTTTTCATTTTTTTTTGGTTGCCTGGCTTGCCTGGTTTTGCTTGCATCAGTAAGTGCTGAATAATCAATGTATGCAAACGATTTTAATCTCTTAAAAAATTCATTGAGCATGAATTCTGAAAAGGGCTGATACCACTTCCCCTTCGTTTGACTCCATCTAACCCCCTGTAAAGTCTTTATCTGTTTGATTAATTCTTTATTGTAATCAAAATTAAAAATTACAACATCCTTATTGCGATGATAGCCTTCTGTACATACAATGGTTGGTTTCATCCCTTTTTTATTAATGCTGAATATTCAGAAAACTTTTTAATCCTATATAGCTTTTAATATTTTCCTGTTTAACTGGTGATATAAACTTCATTTGCAATTATTAAATGTGTAAATGAAAAATACATATTTATTCCGGCTTTTCCAAAGCTCCGCCCCGTCAGTCCCATTGCCGTGACGAGGATAAAACGTCTGTATGTCTTATTCCATGGGGTTTTCAACTACACCCTGACTACATGCCTGTTCGTTGTATTTATTTTTCTTCGCTCTTGCTTGCTGCCTGTTTTTTTTAACCTCTCCCCCGGAACGTTTCAGCATTAAATATACGGGGTGTTTTTGGGTTATGCAAATAATTTGGGATTTAATTTTTTATGACTATCGGGAATGATTAATATAGATATTTCTCAAAAATAAAACTAAGAGTAGTCTATATTTTGCAAAGTGTCTTTAGATTTGACAAATGACTATTAGTAGGGCGCGGTGGCCGAAAAGCCGCTTCTTACTCCGGCCTTTGAGCGTTTTGTATGATTTTTAAAAGGGTGACCGAAGCCGTGGCTTGTGGAGCAGCACTGTTTGAAGGACAGGAAAGTTACGATGTAATGTATTAAATATTGAAAGTTCTTTAGTAGTTATATGTATATTCATAAATCATTGCCTGTCCTGAGTTTTGCTGCGCAGGCAGGGAGCACTTGTAAAAAATCTGCAAAACGATCTGGAGCCTAGATCTTTTTTGTTTCGTTTTTTGGATCATGCCAAAAAATGAAATCGCCCCGAGGGGACGGGGCGAAAAAAGGCATGTGGGTGAGGATTATAATTTTTAGGTATAGGTTTTAATACACATAAATGATTTATGAAAACCCAAATAGAGAGTGTGGGGCTAATCGCTTTGCAAAGAATGTGCTCATATAGTCCTCTTGGGAATGTTTCTGGATTTTTTGTCCCGCTCCGACGGGAAACCCGTCCGATGAAAAAGCTAATATGAAAAATTTTGTATCACATTTGAAGTGAAGTTAGAGCATTTAGACAATGTCTAAAGTGCTTTTTTAGTAAAAGTTTATTCATGATTCCCGATACTCATATAATTTTTATTGCCTGTTCTTTATAAGGTTATTGGTGATATTGAGTCAGAAGTCTGAAGACTGAAGTCAGAATCCTTGCCTTTGGCTGCTGGGCTGGCCTGGTGTGGGCAAGTATCACGAACTTTTCTCACGAGCAGGTTGTGGCACAGCTTTGTGGGAGCGAGTAACCTTGACCTTTGGGTTGCGGGCAGCCGTTGTGCGGGTCAAGCTCACGAACTTTTGTCAGGCTGCAGGGTGAGCCTGTGGGTGACAAAACTCACGACCAGCCTGTGCCTTTGCCTGTGCGAGAGGAGTACCCTTCAGCTGATGGCTTAGCCGGAGTGAGGGAGTAGCATTCTGGTTTGCGCAATGGCTTGTGGGAGCGAGTAACTAAGGGCTTCACGTTTCCAACACTTAGATTAAAGGCAGACAAAACCAATCAAAGGACCTGTATAATATATACGTTTCGGATCTTACATTGGTAAACACGTGATAAAGTCCTGTGCCCGTAAAGACGCACGGCCGTGCGTCTCAGTATAACAGCATGTCTCTATTATTAATAACCAACTACCGTTATCATTCGAATGAAACCGGATGCTTATGGGTTTACCTGAATACAAAAAATTACCGGCCAGGGAGGAATAAAAGATACCGAAAGGATAAAAACAGAGGAATCAGCCTGTAAGTCTTTTACCCGTAAAGACGCACGGCCGTGCGTCTAAGTTAATATATGGTCTATAAGTACCATGCATCAGCAGAACAAACACCTTAACCCTTTTCAGGGATATAGTTCAGTCTTGCAGGCTACCCTAGGGTTAGCACCCTCGGTTATTGAGCTTTAGCCCCTGTCGGGCAGGCACAGGATATAACAATTTGGTTGCCTGATCACTTTAAACTCTTGAAAAAATCCATCTCAGCTCCTATGTTCCAGTTAAATTATTGGGTCAGGTTGATGTATCTACAAATTAAACTGCCCTTACAGGGCGTATGTATTTTTGCATTCATTAACCCAAGGCGTTGCCATTGGGCTGAAATAAACTGCCCTTTCAGGGCGGAAATTAAATTTTATGTCTGAAAAACCTTCAAACTCTCAAACCTTCAAACATTTGAATAAATAATCTGGGGTCCAAGCAAATGATCCGGTAACCATCGGATGAACCATCTACCGAATTACCACCGAACAAAAAAAATCCCGGAACACCTCCTGTGCCCCGGGACCAATAATTCAACCGGCATTTATTTGTTTACCGGTCAATAATCCGGCGATTGTTCTGATAGGTATTGACGAATGTTTTGTCGTCGATCATGGCGGGTACCAGGTCGTCGAGCAGGTCAAACTGCTTGCGTATCTGATCAATAACCTCAGGAATACCTTCCGTAGCTGTTTTGCGTGATCCGATAATGGAATCCCGCTCACCAGCCAGCATAGCTACTCCGTTGATTGCCGATTGCTGCGCATCCAGGTCTTCTACGCTTAGTTCATAATCGGTCATTTCCGGCTGAAGCTGCCGGGCAGTCTCCAGCACAATTTTACACCTGTTCAGTTTGTCAATCTGACGGATCTGTGTCAATTCACTTTCCGAAAAATCAACCCGGGGCAGCAGTTCTGTTTTGCCGGTAGCCCGTATAAAAGGCCGCACCTTTTTTATCACCAGGAGGGTCAGGTCGGTCATGGCTTCCAGGGCCGAATCCAACGTTGTTGTTGCCCCTTCTGTTGTACTTGAGGCTTGTTCAAGGGCCAGTCCTTCCACTTCTCCCTTGTAGCCTTTGATTTTCATTACCGCATCTGCGATGGGCTTTTTTTCTGTCCAGGTTTCCTTAGAGGAATCCATTCCGTTTATGACCGCATTGGTCATGTTTAAATAATTTGTTTGAGTTAATTCCATAGTTTTAAGTTTATGATTGCTGACGATTCATTTAGTCTTATTGCAGTCAGGTAGTTCTCTGATGGCAAAAAACATGAGAATCGACAACAAAGGTTTTTAAAATTAAATACTATAATGCCGGAGGAATTATTTGTCAGGTTTGTTTTTTTGGGAACAGCTATAAACAAATTTGAGATTTTGTTTGTGAGAATTTGCATTAATGGGATATTTCCTTTAAAAATCATTCTTTGAACATATAGCACATCTATCGAATAATAAATTATAATGGTTTCGGAAGTTATTACTAAAGGATATGATGATGTTTTGATTACTAAGGATGACGATTTTGGGCCTGAAACAGACAATATGATTGTCAAAACGGACAATATAGTCGAGGTAATGTGCATTATAATGACCAAAACTGACAATATGTTGCCTGGAATGGTCATTATGATGGAACTGATTGATATAATGAATAACAAAAATGACATTATGGCACCCGGAGACGATATTATGGCACCCGGAGACGATATTATGATACCCGGAGACGATATTATGGCAGCCGGAGATGATATTATGATACCCGGAGACGATATTATGGCAGCCGGAGATGATTTTATGATACCCGGAGACGATTTTATGACGCTTGGAGAGGATTTTATGATTCCCGGAGATGATTTTATGGCAGGTGTGAATGATTTTATGATATGTTCAGCTAATATTATGTCAGGTTGAGATCGTTTTATGACTGCCAATAACAGGGATGCCATTTGAATAGCAGTTATTGGATCAACTGAATTCCGTTTCTTAATACAATAAGTGAATGCTAAACAAGGCAAAGGGCTTTCAGGGATACCTGCGCCTTTTAAAACAGCATAAGGCCTGCCTGCCGGTCCGGACTTAATAACTTGCTGTCCGGAATACAACAGGAAAGTTTGAGCAGGCAACACAAAAACGTGCTTTGGCCAGCTGGTTTGATGCCAGATCTCTGTGCTAAATAAAATCAAAATTCACAAAATTTATGTAGGGGTCCGTTTATATGTTCTTTAGCACAAAAAAAGTGACAATGATTTTTGTAATTCAAATTGATTCTAAATAAAATGAATGGATATATACAGCACTACAAGGTTCATAAAAGCAGCAGTTGCAAATCAACTATTCGTGTGCATTTGTGCCATCCGATGGCTATCGGATGACACAGATTACACGGATTGTGTCAGTCCCTGAAGGATAGGGCACTCAGACATTATAAATGATCGAGAGTGGGGACTTGCGGTAGGAGGGAGCATCCCCTTTCAATGAACCGCCCCCTGCGCAGCAGGTCCTCTGCGTCCTTTGCGATCTACTTTGCGGAACTCTGCGAGAAACATTCCTGTCCTGCGCAGCAGCCATTCGGGTGATTCGTGTAATCTGTGGTTAAAAAAAACACGGCCCGCAGGGCCTTAAAAGTACTTTAACCACGATCCGATAGCCATCGGATGTCACAGATTTCACGGATTATGTCATGTCCTGATAGCCAGGGTACAAATGCATTATACAAACACGCTTGTAGAGACAAGGCACTGCCTTGTCTCTACCGTAGCCCTGAATTAACAGCCGGAATCATTATTGAATCAACCACCCATTCACCAATCACAATTCACCAATCACCAGTAACCCCAATTTTAAATCCGCGAATTATTGATGCAAGGTTATTAGATTAGGGACCAAATTTGTTCATTGATTTACAGGATCGCCTGTTGGTACCCGATACCCTGTACCCTGTAGAGACGCAATGCATTGCGTCTCTACAGTGCATCCTGATCAACGATTACAATAAAAAAGGAGACAGGTTAAAATAAAGGCAGGCTGATCAATATGTTTAATGAAAAGCACTAAAGTATAAACATTGTAATTTATATTACACTTTATTTGAAAAGTTATAGTTGCTGAAATCTATTCATTTCCAATCTTGTTTTTATTTAGAATTGAATACGTAATGTTTAATAAAAAACATAAAAAGTTAAACAAAAAGTAACTTAATGCTGTTTACATTCCGTTATCTCAATTAAAAACCAATAAAAATGAAAATCATGAAAACAATCGGAAAAGTTTTTTTAAGTCTTTTTGCAATTATTGCATTATCATCCTGTGAAGATGATAAGAATGATCCAAAACCTATGGCAACGGATAATATTGTTGCTCTTGCCCAGGGAACTTCAAATTTAAGTACACTGGTAACTGCTATTACAACTGCTGATTTGGCTGGTACTCTGCAGGGAACCGGCCCATTTACTGTTTTTGCTCCCACAAACGAAGCATTTAATAAACTGGATGACGGTGTGTTGGAAATTTTATTAAATAACCCGTCAGTTTTAGCTGATGTATTAAAGTACCATGTCGTTAGTGGAAAAGTTATGTCGGCAGATTTATCCACGAGTCAGGTACAAACACTTCTATCCGGAAAATCTATCGATGTAACAGTTGGTTCTTCTGTTGTTTTAAATGGAACCGCCAATGTTGTTGGGGCTGATATCGAAGCTTCGAATGGTGTAGTGCACCTTATTGATGAAGTTTTACTTCCGGAAGGTTTTGAATTGCCAAAGTCTACTATTGTAAGTATTGCTTCTGAAACGCCTTCATTGAGTATACTGGTTAGTGCTTTAACTATGTTTCCTGACCTGGTTGATGCATTAAGTATGGAAGGAAGTTATACTGTATTTGCGCCAACAAATGATGCTTTTACTGCTTTGTTGGGTGTTACCGGACAATCGGATCTGGAAGATATTCCTGAAGACGTAATTGAAAGAATTTTAAAATACCACGTTATTTCAGGTGCGGCTCTCATGTCATCAGACTTAACTGATGGTCAAATGGCAGCAACATTATTAAGTGAAAACGATAAAGTTACGGTAAAAATTGAGGGTAGTTCAGTTTATATTAACGATGCAATGGTATCAACAGCAAATATAGAAGCATCTAACGGAATTATTCATATTGTTGATGCCGTTCTGGTTCCTGAATTAGAAAAAACTATTGTAAACACAATTTTAGAACCGGCTTATTTTAATAAAGACTTTTCGATATTAACTGCGGCAGTTGTCAAAGCTGAGTTAGTGAGCACATTAACCAGTAAGGAGGCTAATTTCACTTTATTTGCGCCGGATAACGATGCCTTTGTAAAAGCCGGAATAACCAGTTTAGATGGATTAACAGCTGAAGAGTTGGCCCCGATTTTGACTTATCACGTAATTGATGGTGAGGTATTTGGCGACGGATTGCCTGCAACCGGATCAGCAGTTACGACTTTAGGTGGAGATTTTTATCTGAGCATTAACAGCAATGGAGCTTATATTAATGGAACATCAATGATTACTGCTGCAACATTAGCGGGTGAAGCTTTAGATTATGATAATGGGGTTGTTCACTTGATTGACCGGACCCTGGTTCCCCCGTCTGAAAATATAGTTAGTATTGCTGTGGCCGCGTCACAAGCTTCAGAAGGAGCTGAATTTGGACAATTGGTTGCTGCACTTACAGCGGTTGAAAACGATGAATCTACTGATGCTCTTGTAACAATCCTGAGCGGAGACGGACCTTTTACAGTGTTTGCTCCTACAGATGCAGCTTTCCAATCACTTTATGCTCAGGCGCAGGTAGCTGATTTTGACGCCCTTGTTGCTGCGGTAGGAATTGGAACAATTGAAACTGTATTAAAATATCACGTATTGGGATCGCGTGTGTTCTCAAGTGATATTCCTAATGCACTGGCAGGAAACTCAAGTGTTACCCTGACACCGCTTGCCGGAGGATCATTTACTTTAAACAGTGATTTAACAATTACGGATACAGATGGAGCCTTAAGCATAGGAACAGCTGATGCATCCATTGTAAGCACCGATATTTTAGGAACAAATGGAGTAATACATGTTATTGATGAAGTATTGTTGCCGTAATACTGTAATTCTGCTTTGTTCGATAAAAAATAATTAATGTCTTTCCGATTGATTGTTCTTTAAGAACAAAGTTTTTCGGGAGCGGCCATTCATTTCGAATGGCCGCTTTTTTTGTTTTGCAGACATTCGTTTTGCAAAGAGAGTAAGTCCGGTTTTATGTTAACTGGTTTTTTATGTTGGAAACCTGACAGGTATCTTTTTCCTGTCAGGTTTTCGCGAATAGTATAAATTGTAAATCCATCTATTAGTTACAGATCTGACCTACTGGCAGAACCACCATCTTTACCCCTTACAGGGTGCATGTATTTTTTTGTATTCATTAACCCAAGGCGTTGCCATTGGGCTGAAATAAACTGCCCTTACAGGGCGGGTAAACAACTGAATCCTTGCCTTTGGCTTGTGCGGGGGCCTTATGAGGGCAAGGATCACGACCGGTAAATGTAACAAAGTGACAAAGTAACAAGGTGACATAGGAGCTTTGGGTTATAAGATTTAACTCTGAAATTATTTGAAGCAACCTGTAACTGCTTGAACAACCGAATTACTACTGAATAAACAACCGAATTACAACCGAATAATCAACCGAATCCTTGCCTTTGTTTGCAGGGTTGGCCTGGTGGGGCAAGGATCACGAGCGGCATTGCGCGACGGCATTGTGGGAGCGAGTAACAAAGAAAGTAACAAAGTAAGCAAGCAAGTAACAAAGTAACAAAGTAACAAAGTGACAAAGTAACAAGGTGACAGAGGAGCTTTGGGTTTTAACTCTGAAATTATTTGAAGCAACCTGGAACTGCTTGAACAACCGAATAAACCTGAAACCTGCCATCCAGAGGGTTCTAAACGCCAGGTTCACGAGCAATAAATGTAACAAAGTGACAAATAACAAGGTAACAAGGAAGGCTTCCGTTTTCCTGAAACAACTTAAACCATTTGAAACTACAGGAACAACTGAATTACTACTGAATCCTTGCCTTTGGACTGTGCGATGGCCCGGTGTGGGCAATGAATCACGAACCTTGACCGGTTTGTGGGGCATTTGGGTGACAAAGTTCACGACCAGCCCGTGGCCCGGCATGTGTGAGGGAGTAGCATTCAGGTCGTGGCCTGGCCTTGTGGGAGCGAGTAATTACTACCGAATTACTACTGAATAAGCAACTGTATAAACACCCTCAAACTCTCAAACCCTCAAACCCTCAAACCTTCAAACTCTCAAACCTTCAAACATTTGAATAAATAATCTGGGGTCCAAGCAAATGCTTGAACCATCTAGCGAATAAACAACCAAATAAACAACCGAATCCTTGCCTTTGTTTGCAGGGTTGGCCTGGTGGGGGCAAGGATCACGAGCGGCATTGCGCGACGGCATTGTGGGAGCGAGTAACAAAGAAAGGAACAAAGTAACAAAGTAACAAAGTAACAAAGTAACAAAGTAACAAAGTGACAAAGTAACAAGGTGACATAGGAGCTTTGGGTTATAAGATTTAACTCTGAAATTATTTGAAGCAACCTGTAACTGCTTGAACAACCGAATAAACAACTGAAACCTGGCCATGGCCAGAGGGTTTGCTGAAACGGGCCAGGTTCACGAGCAGCCAGTGGCCCTGCAATGCGGGAGCGAGTAATAAACAACCGAATTACTACCGACTTCCCACCGAATAAAAAAGCCCCCGTCTTACCAACGGAGGCCTTCTGTATAAGGTTGAAAAATATCTTCTATTTGTCTTCAGGTTTCTTAAACGACCAGTAATGAACTTCTGCTTCTGTTTCAGCATCCGACCACTGTAACCAGTAGGCAGGAGTAACCTTGTGATTGGTCAGGCTGTGTAACCGTCGTTTGTATACTTCCACTACCGGATTAAAGGTAACATCAGTCACCCCAATCAGGTAGGCAGTTGTGCCATCTTCTGCTTCATTTCCGCTTACCTTTACTTCATAACCATTGTGCTCGAGCAGCTTCTTTAAAAAAGCCACACGGTCTTCTGTTGCCTCTTTTTCAACAACGGTGCATCGTACCCCGTCAATTTCTTCAATGGTTGTTTTAAATATATTGAGTGGCATATTTAATAATTTTCTGGTTAAACCGTTAATTCAGTTATCTTCTAAATCATTGATACAGAAGCAATGTATTCGTAAATGATACTGGCAAATCCAACAACAAAAATACCTGCCACACAGATGAGCAATGCTGCCCGGCCGTAATTATCTGTACGGATGGCTAAAATGGGTGTTTCGCTCTTCTCAATAAACATAGCCCTTACTACACGCAGGTAATAATACAATGATATGGTGGCATTCAGTACAGCGATCAGCACCAGTATCAGAAAATCGCGACTGGCTGCGGAGGTAAACAGGAAGAATTTACCAAAGAACCCGGCAACCGGCGGAATACCTGCCAGACTGAATAATGCCAGCATCATGGTGAGGCTCAGCAGTGGATTGGTCTTGTACAACCCGTTGTACTCATCGATGGTTTCTCTCCCGGTGGCATTCGAGATAATGGCTACTACACCAAAAGCGGCCAGGTTAGTAAATACATATATCAGCACGAAGTATACGATGGAGGCAATCCCCAGTCCGTTGCCGCCCAGGATACCCAGCATGATAAAACCGGCCTGTGCAATGGAGGAAAAGGCCAGCAGACGCTTCAGGTTTTGCTGACGGATAGCGAACAGGTTGGCCAGCGTCATGGTGGCTACTGCCAGGGTATAGAATATCTCATCATGTATTTTTGTGTTGCCTCCGAAAAGGCGGGTAAGCATGATTGCCAGAATGAATACTGCAGCTCCTTTACTAACAACTGAAAGAAAAGAGGTTACATTCACCGGAGCCCCTTCATACACATCGGCTGTCCAGAAATGGAAAGGTACCAGTGATATTTTGAAGCCCATCCCGGCGACATAAAAGATAAAGCCCAGCACCTGCAGCGAATTGCCGGTAAACTGTGCTCCAATCTCGTTAAAATAGATGGAACCGGTGGTACCATATATCATGCTGAGTCCGTAGAGCAGTATCCCGGAAGAAAATGCTGAGGAAAGGATCAGTTTGATACCGGCTTCTGCAGAGCGGTTTTTTGATTTATCGAACGCAGCCAGTATGGCTACCGGGATGGTTGCCAGTTCAAGTCCCAGGTAAAAGATCAGCAGATCTCCTGCTGAGATCATATACGACATACCGATTACACTACTGAGCATCAGCAGGAAATATTCGGAGACCTTGTCCCTGTTTTCTTCCTTCTTAAGCCAGCCTGCCGACTGCATCAGGACAATGAGAACACCAATATTCAATATGTTTTTCATTATCAGGGTGAGGCCGGTTAACTGGTAGCTGCCGCCAAACAGGGATCCCCTGCTGATAGGAAGGAAGCCGGCCAGGGTAATCAGGAAAAAGCCCCAGATGGTAATATCTGTGATTCGATTCTTGTTCTTATCGCTAACAAATATCTCGAGCAACAGTACAACTACCAGCAGCAAGGCCAATAGTATTTCGTGTCGCATGATGAGAAACTGCCCAAGTGTCATTTTATTTATCTATTAAAAGTGAATAATTGCCATTTTTTCAACAATAGGCTGCAGACTGTCATACAGGATACCGGATAACCAGTATGGTGCAATACCAATAGCTGCAATTGAGATGATCAGGGTAACCGTGGTGATCTTCTCGAACCAGGATGCATCTTTCAGCTGCAGGTAGTCATTGTTTCGTACCGGACCCAGCAGCAGCGCACCAACTACCCTGAGGATATAAACTGCTGTCACCACAATGGCTGATGTCGCTACGATGGTGGCAATACGGTGGAACAAATCGGCATGCTGGAAAGAACCCACAAAGATGGTCATTTCAGCAACAAATCCGCTTAAACCGGGTAGTCCGAGAGAAGCCAGACCAGCAATTACGTAGGCAACAGAAAGGAAAGGCATAATCTTCATCAGTCCCCCCATTTCGTTGATCATCCGGGTGTGGGTACGGCCATAAATCATTCCGATCAGCGCAAAGAAGAGTGCTGTCATTAATCCGTGTGATATCATCTGCAAAATAGCACCGTCCATAGCTGTTTTGGTCATCATTAATAAACCAAACAGTACCAGGCCGCAGTGACTTACCGATGAATAGGCGTTTATATATTTAAGGTCTTTTTGCCAGATGGCTCCCAGTGCACCATAAATAACACTGATGGAAGTAAGGATAATGAAGATCCAGGCCATCTCTTTAGCTGCATCAGGCATCAGGAACATGGCAACCCTGAAAGCACCATAACCCCCCAGCTTCATCAGCACACCGGCATGCAGCATGGATACAGCTGTGGGAGCCGAAGCATGACCATCGGGTGACCAGGTATGGAAGGGAAACAACGCACCCAGCACACCAAAACCTATAAAGGTGAAGGGGAAGAGGAAACGCTGTACCGAAGGATCGATCTTGATTTTGGAGATTTCCATGATATTGAATGTAAGCGGACCGCCATCGGGTGCTGAATGAAAATAGATACCAAGCAGTCCTACCATAATCAGGGCAGAACCACCCATCAGCATCAGCGTGAGCTTCATCGCCGATTTTTCTTTCGGACCGCTGCCCCAGATGCCTATCAGTAAATACATCGGGATTACTGCTACCTCATAGAAAAGGAACATGGTAAACAAATCCAGTGAGATAAAAAAGCCAAATACTCCTGTGGCCAGAATGATCAGCGAGATAAAGAATTCCCGCGCCAGGTTCTTCATTTCCCACGAAGCAAAGATTCCGGCAAAAACCACAATGGAGGTCAGCATTATCATTGACACTGCAATACCATCCACCCCAATGGCATAATGAATGTTAAGACTCGGAAACCAGGTGTAATCGGCTGTAAATAACATTTCTGCAGCATTACCTGCGTGCCTTTCGTGGAAAAACATAAACATCAGCACGATGGCCAGGATCAACTGCACACTCATTCCTATGGCCGACACCTTACGCGCCCCTTTGAAATCCTTGGTAAAGAGGATACCCGTAACTGTCAGAACCGGAACAACAACAAACAGACTTAAAATATTCATGTCACAATATCTTTTAAACGAACAGATAAATAAACGCTAATGCTAAAGCAATGGTGCCGGCAGCAAAATACATGGCGTACTGCTGCAACTGACCCGATTGCAATCCTTTTATATTATTGGATGTTTTTTCAATTAGTGATCCGACGCCCGTCATGGTACCGTCGACGATATGACGATCGAACCAGGCAATGGATTGAGAGATACCGTTGAAGATAATCTTCTTGGTTACGAACATATAGATCTCATCAATATAAAACTTGTTGTAGATAGTGGTATAGGAACCACGCATCCATACAATCAATTTTTTTGGCATCTCCGATTCTTTCTTGTACAAAATCCCGGCTACGATGATGCCAACGAGGCCGATCATTACCGAAGGGATGGCGATAAGCGGATTGCTGGTTGTTTCGAAAGGAACACCATCAGAAGAAACAAATTCACTGAAAGGAATGAGACCGGCAAATACAGATCCCAGTCCGAGAAATACCAGCGGGATGGTCATGGTTGCCGGTGATTCGTGCGGAGCATGCTCATATTCAGTATTCTTACCCCAAAATACAACGAAGTAGAGGCGGAACATATAGAAAGCGGTTAAACCAGCTGTGATATACTCGATAAGCCACATTACTTTGTTGTGGTGGTAAGCAGCAACCAGGATCTCATCCTTACTGAAAAATCCGGCGAACGGTGGAATTCCCGAAATAGCCAGACAGGCAGCCAGGAAGGTGATGTGTGTCCAGGGCATGTATTTACGGAGACTGCCCATTTTGGTCATCAGGTTACTGTGAACAGCATGGATGATTGAACCAGCCCCAAGGAACAACAAAGCTTTAAACATTGCGTGTGTAAAAAGGTGGAACATAGAGGCCATAAATCCCAGTCCTTCTTCACCACCGTAACCCGAAACACCCAAAGCCAGCATCATATATCCAATCTGGGAGAGTGTGGAAAAGGCCAGTATTCTTTTTATATCAAACTGGGTACACGCGATAATTGCCGCAAATATTGATGTAAAACCACCCACCCAGGCAACTGCCTCCAGTGCTGAGGGAGCGTGGAAATAAAATATCGGAAACATCCTGGCTACCAGGTAAACACCAGCTACAACCATGGTTGCAGCATGTATCAATGCTGATACAGGCGTCGGGCCTTCCATGGCATCCGGTAACCAGATATGAAGCGGGAACATAGCCGATTTTCCGGCACCGCCCATAAAGATCAGCAGCATGGCCCAGGTAATGGCCGACATGCCCATGAATGTTGTTGCGTGCATCGTGGTAAAAGCCGGTGAGTTGGGCTGGGTAAGCACACTAAAATCAAATGTTTTGTTGTAGTACGAAATTATCAGGATACCAATAAGGAAACCCAGATCGGCAAACCGTGTCACAATAAAAGCTTTCTTTGAGGCAGCTACGGCTGAAGGCTTGGTATAATAGAACCCGATGAGCAGGAAAGAGGAAACACCCACCAGCTCCCAGAAGATATACATCTGGAAAATGTTGGTAGCTACTACCAGTCCAAGCATTGAGAAAGAGAACAGCGAAAGAAACGCGTAAAAGCGTTGAAACCCTGTATCCCCTTTCATGTAACCAAGGCTGTAGATGTGCACCATGAGTGAAACGGTAGTGATTACTACCAGCATCATAACTGAAATAGGATCAAGCAACACTCCAAGATCGATGTGCAGCTTGTCAGTAAAATTCAGCCATACGTTGTTAAAGGCAATAATCGTTTGGTGCGTATGTCCCAGTCCGTTGGAAAAGAAATATAACCAGGCCGTAAGGCCTGACAGAATAAAAGAAATCCCCATACCGATTGTTCCCAGTATGCCGGAAACCAAGGGTTTAAATTTTTCGCCTGCCAGTCCCAGTATCAGGAACATAAACATGGGAATCAGGGGAATCCAAATGGTATAACTAAAGTGATTCATTGTAACTGATTTTTCTAGTTTTTAAGTTCGCTTACCTGTTCGGCTTCAATACCGCCAAACCGTCTGTAAATATTAATAATTATGGCAATGGCAACTGATGCCTCAGCAGCAGCTATTCCCACCACTATCAGGGCAAAGAAATGACCCTGCAGCTGGTCAGGAAACAGGTAGCGGTTAAACGCCAGGAAGTTAATATTTACCGAATTGAGGATCAGCTCAATACTCATCAGGATAGTGATCAGGTTCTTTCGGATGAAGAAACCCAGTACTCCCAGGAAGAACATCACTGTACTTACAATCAGGAAATGCGTTAATGGAATACCTTCAATCATGATTTAAAATGGATATTAAATGAATATCTCTGTGAAAAATAAGTTTTTATATAAACGGATGTTGAAAACCGGCCTTCGTTATTCTGGAAATAATCAGGCTTTCTCTTCATCCTTATTGTCTGCTTTTTTTGCAATGACGATTGCCCCTACCATAGCAGCCAGCAATAATATACTGATTACCTCGAAAGGCAGGACATAACCGTTATGACCCGTACCCAGCAGTTGATTACCGATCAATGTCATATCGACATTGGCAGCCGGATTTCCGTTACCTGCGAAAGGGTAGTTCCAGAATGTAACAACAGCTGTAACCAGTCCGGCAATGGAAATAATCACTGCAGGAATTATGCTCATTACATGCTGCTTCTTGAACCTGTGCCCGATCTGATGGGTCAACAGGATGGAAAAAATAATTAAAACAACTATACCTCCCGCATACACTGCAAGCTGTACCCCGGCCATAAACTGATAGTTAAGCAGAAAATACAAACCGGATGTTGCTACAAGGACGAACAACAGAAAAACAGCTGCGCGTAATATCTTTCTGGTAAAGATTGTAAATGCCGAAAATATCAGGATAACGGCAGAAAAGAGGTAAAACATCAGCACATTCGAGGCCATCATTTCTTTTCCTTTTTTTTGAGTGATGAACCAGGCTGGTTCAGTACTTTGGTTAATTTACTTCTGTCGAACACGGCATGTTCAAAATCCTGTGAAAATTCCAGTGCATTTTGCGGACATGTTTTTACACACAAACCGCAGAAGGTACACATAGAAAGATGATAGACATGTTTGTCAATCACACGTACAGGTTTACCGTCTTCGTTGGGTTCTTTTGCTGTGAGGATCTCAATTGATCCGTTGGGACAATTGTTCTCACAGATACCGCAACCGGTGCAGAGGTGCTGGTTGTTTTCATCGTGGGGCATCACAACTTCGCCCTTAAACCGGTCGAACATCTTAAGAGTATCCCGGTTCTCGGGATATTGCTGGGTTACAATCTCTCCGGGCCGGATGAAATAGGAACCTGTTACACGCATGCCTGCCCAGAGGGTTCGCACACCGTAAAAAATGTCTTTGAAATATTTTGCAATTGCGTTCATAAGCTTAAAAATACCATCCCATTAAGGTTAAAAATGCTACCAGTACAATATTTACCAGATTGATTGGCAGTAAGTATTTCCATTCGAGGGTAAGCAGCTGATCGATTCTGAGCCTGGGGAAAGTCCATTTGAACCACATGATCACATAAATGATAAATGCAGTTTTTGCGAAGTACCAAACCAGCGGCGGAATAAAGTCCATGACGTGGTTAAAGCCTGCCCATCCTCCGATATGCAGTGGCATCCATCCGCCAAGGAAAATAGTAACGGCAATAGATGCTACAATAAACATGTTCATGTATTCTGCCAGGAAAAAGAAAGCAAACTTGATCCCTGAATATTCTGTATGGAAACCAGCAGTCAGCTCCGATTCGGCTTCAGCCAGGTCGAACGGACCGCGGTTGGTTTCTGCAGTACTGGCGATAAGGAAAATAATAAAGGCTATAAAAGCTGATATGTGTCCTTTAAAAAGCCACCAGCCGTCTGCCTGACTCTCTACAATGGTAGAAAGCTGCATGCTGCCTGCAAAGATTACGATTGTAAGCAGTGAAAGGCCAACAGAAAGTTCGTAGCTGACGATTTGTGCCCCGCTCCGCATGGCTCCGATCAGCGAGTATTTTGAGTTACTCGACCAGCCTGCCAGCAGTATACCGACGACACCCAGCGAGGAAACCGCGATGACGTAAAAAATTCCGATATTAAAATCGATTGCCTGCAACCCTCTTGAAAAAGGAATAGCGGCAATGGCCATGAATGAAGCCAGGATAACAATAAAGGGTGCAATATTGAACAACAGTTTGTCCGAACGTCGGATCGGGATCAGCTCTTTGGTAAGCAGCTTGATCAGGTCGGCAACGGTTTGCAACAATCCCCATTTACCAACCCTGTTTGGTCCCACACGGTTCTGGATAACAGCGCATACTTTTCTTTCGGCATACACCAGAAACAAACCCACTACTGCATAAAAAAGCAGGAATACCAGTCCGATGATCACAAACTCTGCAGCTGTGGCCCAAAAGGGTGTCATAGCGCTGTTTAGTCCTTTGTCGATGGAACTGGTGAAGGAACTAAGGTCATATATATTGAAATTCATAACTGGTAATTTATCTGTCAATATCAGGAATAACTAAATCGAGCGAACCACTGATGGCAACCAGGTCGGCAATCTTACCGCCTGAAGCGATCTTATTGATTACAAAAAGGTTACTTAAGTTGGGGGAACGGAACTTGATACGGGATGGTGTCTTTTCCCCATCGCTTTTGATGAAAACGTCAAGTTCCCCGCGGGCTGTCTCTACCCGCTGGTTATACTCTCCTTCAGGAAGTTTAATAACAGCTTTCATCTTGGCAGTATAACCGTCATCCGGAATATTGTCAACCAGTTGTTCAAGAATATTCATCGATTCCCACATCTCATCCATACGGGCTTTGTAACGGGCAAATGTATCTCCTTCGGTATACAATATCTCATTAAACTCAACTTTATCATAAGCCGAATAGGGATAATGCTTACGTACATCACATTCAAAGCCGGAACCACGTCCTGACGGACCGGTTACACCCCAGGCAATGGCTTCCTCTTTTGACAGGTAACCAACACCTTTGCTTCTTTCATGGAAAATCACATTGTCCGTCAGCAATTGATTATACTCCGGCAACTTTTTCCTGAAATAGGTTATGAATTCCTTGATGTGCTTCTGGAAATTCGGGTGAACATCGTGCATCAGGCCACCTGGTGTATTGAAGCTGTGCAGCAGTCGTGAGCCGAAAGATTCTTCGAAAATATCCAGGATCTTCTCACGGTCGCGTAACCCGTAGAAAAAAGTGGTAAGCGCACCAAGATCCATCCCGAATGCTGACCACCACAGTTGGTGTGAATTCAAACGGGTAAGCTCGGCCAGAATGGTACGGATGTATTTTACCCGCTCAGGAACTTCCACTTCAAGTGCTTTTTCAACACATAAACAAACAGCCTCATTGTTAATGTGGGCTGACAGATAATCCATCCTGTCGGTAAGGTGAATGATCTGGGGGTAGGTGAGGCTTTCGCACATCTTTTCAATACCCCTGTGAATATACCCGCAATGCGGACGTATCCATTTTACAGTTTCTCCGTTGAGGCATACTTCAAGCCGCAGTACCCCGTGTGTAGAGGGGTGTTGCGGCCCCATGTTGATTACATAGTCCTCGTTCTCGGAAACAATGATGGTTTTAACTTCTTCGGACATTGAATTACCGTTCTATTATATTTATTTCGTCTTTAAAATCTTTACGCAGGGGGTAGCCAAAATCATCATCCAGGAAAAGGCGGCGCAGGTCGGGATGGTTTTCGAAAACCACACCGAAAAGGTCATACACTTCCCGTTCAAGATATTCGGCCCCGGGAAACAGATCCGAAACCGTAGCAATAACTGGTTTTTCCCGGTCAATATTGGTTTTTACCACTACATTGGCACGTTCTTCAACTGATTCCATATAATACAGCATAGTGAATGAATCGCCATTGTCAGTACAGGTAAGGTTAAACAGGTAGTTAAACTGTCCGGCCTCATAATTTTTAAGGAAGGCGATAATTTCATGGAGCTGATCAGCGGGTACAATAAACCCTGCGAGATCAATTTTGTCGGCTTCCTCTATTCCTGTGAATTTTTCCCCTAGTTTGATCTTAAGTTGTGAGATATCCATGATTGCTTGATTAAATAAAATCTTGGTTTGGATCCTTCCTGTTGTCGGTCAGCGAACCTGTTTTGATCTTGCGCTGCAGCTGCATCACTCCGTAAAGTAAAGCTTCAGGACGCGGCGGACAGCCGGGTACATAAACATCAACGGGGATGACATGGTCAACGCCCCTGACAACCGAATAGGAATTGGTATAAAAAGGGCCGCCTGAGATTGCACAGGCACCCATGGCAATTACGTACTTAGGATCAGCCATCTGATCGTACAACCGCTTCAGTACCGGAGCCATTTTATGCACGATGGTACCGGCAACCACAATCACATCCGCCTGACGGGGTGTAGCGCGGTATACCTCGATGCCAAACCGGGCAAAATCATGCCTTGGTGCTCCTGCTGCCATCATCTCAATTCCACAACAGCTTGTTGCAAATGTCAGCGGCCAGACAGAATTAGAACGTCCCCAGTTGATCACATTGTCAATACTGGTAAGTAATATATTGCCTCCCGATTTTTTGAAGATCTCCAGGGAATCATTGTCCCTGAAATCCTCTTCCTTCATATTTTTTATCTTTATACCCATTTTAATGCTTCCTTTTTCCAGGCATATAATAAGCCCAGACCCAGAATGAAAAAGAATACTATGATTTCAACAAATGCCCTCATTCCAATGCTGTGCATCACAACTGCCCACGGGAAGATGAATACGGTTTCAACATCAAAAACAAGGTAAACAATTGCAAAAAGGTAATACCCTACGTTAAACTGAATCCATGCAGGACCCATGGTGGGAATTCCACATTCGTAGGGTTCGAACTTCACGTCGTTTACCGACCTGGGTGAAATCAGGTAGGAAAAGGCTATCGCTCCGCCTACAAGAATTAAACCCAGTACAAAAAACAATACTAATGAATCGCTACTCATTGTTTATGCTATTAATTTGATGGCGCAAATTTAATTGAAAAATCCAGATATAACATTATATATATATCTTGTAAAACAGGTTCCACAGTACTTACTCTTATGTATACAAAAAATTGTTTCACAGGTTTTTAAGAAATAAAGAAATGAATCTGTTTTTGTTATTTTGTATAAATCTGAATAGCTGGATGCTTCTGTTTCCTGCATTATTTCTGCTTTTTGATGACCTATACGTATTTCAGAAGGAATGTTGCAGTACACGCTAATATATATCTAAACTCATTAAAAATTAGAAATATCGATATCCCATAATAACTAGATATATAAATTGTTAGAATGTTATTTAGAAACATTCTTTATTGTAGTAAAAATGGAGCAACTGGCTTAAAAGAAGTAGTTCTTACTTTGTGAGATTAAGAGAAAGAATCCTGAATAATTCCGACTGGCTGATGGGCTTGGTGATTACATCATCACAACCATACTGGATTGCCTTGTGTTTTTCATCCTGCATAGCGTTGGCAGTCTGCGCAATAACAACAAGCCTGGGCCGGAGCTGTTTAATTTTCCGGGTGGCCAGATAACCGTTCAACACTGGTAGTTGCAGATCCATAAGCACCAGATTAATGGATGGGTCAACCGAACAGAATTCCACCGCCTCTGCACCATTTTTTGCCCACTGAATGATTATTCCGGCAGGCGAAAGAAATTCTTTCAACAATTCGAATGACTCGGTTATGTCTTCGACAATCAATATTTTTTTTCCTTTAAAATTGGCTGACGGTTTTGCATTTTTTACAGGATTACCGGAATCAGTACTGTTAATACGGATAGGGACATAAGGGATGACAACCCGGAAAATAGAGCCAATTCCAACTTTTGATTCTGCTTTAATAATTCCGCCCATTTTATCGGCAATACCTCTGCAGATTGCCAGTCCAAGGCCTGATCCCCCAAATTGCCGTGAACTTGAATCATCTGCCTGACGGAAACGTTCGAAAATAAGACTGATCTTGTTTTCTTCAATGCCTATACCAGTGTCCCGTACATAAAACTCAATGTGTGCATCATCATTTATTTGGCAACCCAGTTCAATAGTACCTTCACGGGTGAATTTCACGGCATTGTCCAACAAATTATAAAGCATCTGCCTGATGCGTTCCTCATCCGTTATGATGCACAGATCTTTATCTTCCGGTAAAACTTTCTTTATTTGAATATGTTGTTTCTGCGATCTTTTCAGTTCATTGCTGAAAAATTGTTCCAGTTCATTGAACAGATCCCTGATGTTGCATTCAGAATTATTGATCTTGATCTGGTTGGCCTCTATTTTAGAAATATCAATAATATCGTTGATCAGGTTCAGCAGCAGTTTGGAATTGGATGTAATCACATCTATATACTGTTCAATCTTCTCCTTTGTTAACTGGCTGTAATTTCGAAGAAGATTCGAAAAACCTATTATTCCATTCATCGGTGTTCTTATTTCGTGACTCATATTGGCCAGGAAAGCACTTTTAAGCTTGTTGGATTCTTCTGCTTTTCGTCTGGCATCTTCGAGGAAAACCTGCTTTTCTTCAAGTTGGGCGGAATGTTCTCTTTCAGTAGCAACCTGTCTGCGTCTAAGCCGGAGAATAATCACAAGCAAAATTATGATAATCAATAAAATAGTAAAAACACCCGCTAAGGTTATAAACAGCTTTTTATTTGCTCTGATATAGGAAAACGGCATGTTGATTTCCTGAAAATGCGATGGTAACTGGCTTTTTTTAATATGATACTTCTTAAGTAAACTATGATCGAATATAAATTCTGTCGGACCTTCAGTAACCGGGATATTTTGAATTGGTTTTCCATTCAGTATTTCAATACCCATTTGTCCGGCAAAGTATCCCTGTGATTTTCCTGTAATAATTTTGCCGCCAAGTATGCCGTAATTCAAATAGAAATCCCATGTTCCGATTACTGGCACCATGGCAAATTTACTGGCAGACAGAATACTCTCCCTGAAAGTCAGGAACTCATTGTTGATGTCTACATTGTAAAGCAGAAATAAAATTATGGAAGGGGATCGAATGGTTGAAATGCGATCCTGAATTTCCTGCATGGTGTAGTTTGATAGATAAACAACCTTGAAATACCCTGGATGCATCTTGAAGTATTCTTTACATTCTTCTTTGAGCAATAACCCTGTGGTGGTTTGATCAGTTACAATAAATAATGAATCGATGGAAGGCTGAATTTTTTTTGCCAGTGCAATATTCGACTGTATGTCCACCTTTTCCATGACACCCGTTATGAGAGAATCGTTTACGTGCATATAATTAATGCCGGCAAAAACTACCGGCACATTTTTGAATACTACATTATGTATTTGTGTAACGAGTCCCAGGGCATCATTGTCTGTTACGAATACAAGATCGATCTTTTTATGTGCGTATTTAGCAATTAATTCTGATTTGTAAATGGAAGCCAGATCCTTCAGAAAAAATCGCTTCGAATCAAGATTCTCGGTGTATATCTCACAAGATAAGCCTGATTCACTTATAGCCCTGATGAGTCCTTCGTCCAGACTTTTTGTCCAGCTAAGCTGGGGATGGTAGGAATTAATGATTACTATTTGTTTGTCTTTGGAAGAGAAGCTGGACAGCAACAGAAAAATACCGGCAAGATGAATGAACCGAAACCATCGGACAAATGACAATAAATTTTTCATTCGAAGAGCGATCATCCGGTATTTTATTTTTAATTGGTCCACTGAATCAATTAACTATTTTGTAAGGTCACTAAAATAACCTGAATTATTTATTCCAGGAAACGAAGTTCAGAAATAGAAGAAATTGGAATTATGAATACTTCCTGAAATACTATTGACCGATTAGTATTTTCCGGACATCCGATTTTTCTGTCTCTGAAATATTTTCAAGTCTTTCCAGACGGGTTTCAATTTTGTTCTTAAACCGCCAGCAGGTCATTTGTCTTAATGACAACCGGCGTGCAAACTCATGAGATGAAACTTCTTTTTCACTCCGGCATACATTATAAAAAATGTAAAAAGCTTTACTGACAGGAAACTTACAATTATGAAAAATTGTACCGGTGGTGGCAGATTCTTCACTTTTGCATCTGGTGCATCTGCGTGACCAGGGGGCTTTTCCTGCACAGAAATTAGTGTTACCACATTTACGGCAGACAAAACCATTGGCCCACTTCAGATCAGCCAGAAATTCCAGGCATTTATTGTCGTCATTGAAAAGTTCATCGAGCTTTTCATCTGTAAGTCTTTCTTCTAATTTCATTGAACGGTTGCATTATATAAGCCGCAAACATAAAAAATGTTAGTGATATTAAAAAGATTTAAAGTGATACTATTGCGATTTAATTTTTTCTTTCTATTTTTGCGCCAGTTTTAAATCAGCCTGATGTTCTAAATAAGAACAAAGATAATAATTTATATAAACTACAACAGACATGATAATTTTAGCTAATCAGTCTATTTTAGATTTAAAAAAAATGGGTATCTTTACTAGGAACAGCAGTTTAGTGATCACAAACAAAATTATTTACAAAATATAAAGCATACATAAATATTTTCTGTTACAGTAATTTAAAGGAAAGAGATGAGTCTGATTGAAATCAACAAGCGTTACAGTGACCTGGCAGGGACTGATTGTTGCCTGAGTTGCGGCGGAGCAATTAACCATGCTGCACCCGGGGAAGGAGAGGTTTGTGTTGACCTTGGCAGTGGCCGGGGAACAGATGTGTTACGGATGGCTGAAGAGGTCGGGGAAAATGGTTTTGTTTATGGTATTGACATCTCAGACGGGATGCTGGAAAAAGCCAGCCAGAATGCAGCAAAATTTGGTGTTAAAAATGTGCGTTTTGTGAGAAGTGAACTCGAAAAAATGGATCTTCCGGATGACGTGGCTGATCTCATAATCTCCAACTGCACAATTAACCATGCTGGTGATAAACAGGCTGTGTGGAACGAGATTTTCAGGATACTGAAAAAGGGTGGGCGTTTTGTAGTAAGTGATATTTATGCTACCCAACCTATTGCTGATGAATACCGGAACGATCCGGTTGCTGTATCAGAATGTTGGGCCGGGGCGATTACCCGTGAAGAATACATGGAAACACTAAAAAATGCCGGATTTTCAAAGATTGAAATTATTGAAGAATCAAGTCCCTACAAAAAGGGGCAGGCTGAGGTAGCCAGTTTTACCATCGCCGGTTATAAATCATCCGGTTGTTGCAGTTGAGTTTGAAAATATCATATAACTATTTGGAATCATGCATAAAGCTAGTATCCAATTAAAATATGTCTTGAAAAGTTCCTTTTGTGCTGCCCCCTTCCCCTAAAGGCCTGCCTGCCGCACGCAGTACAGGCAGGGGGGTACACACGCGGATTTATTAAATTCAAATTCGTTTTTAATATGTGCGATGGATCCTCTGGGGGAAAAAGGGGCTGAGCGATGGGAATAATGTTTTAGTAATATAATATGATACTCATTTTATATTAAACATTTATAATAGTTACAAAAATTAAATATTATCAGTTTTTATCAATTAAATAGAAGTAGTTATGGTGAGTTTAATCAGAAAGAAAGAAAGCAAGGAAAGTCAGAAAGTTGCACAATGCTGTGCAAAAACTTCTAAAACCGTGGCAGGTTGTCACGATTAATTGATCTGACAGAAGACAGTATCTCCGGTTTTAGATCCATTCCGGAGAACTGTTTTCTGTTAATAAAGTAAATGCACGATACATGATTTATTCAAAGTACAATATATTTTCAAAGGTCCGTGATTCGGAGAACTTTTTTATCCTGAATCTGCTTAACGGAAATGCTGATATTCTCGGACCCGGGGAAGCTGAATTATTGGAAAAATACAGAAACGGGACCCTGACTGACCACGATTTTGTTTCAGTGCTTCGCGAAAAGGGGTATGTCGTTGATGAGCAGGAGGAAAAAAAGCTTTATCGAAGAAAATACCTGGATTTTCTGGATGCCAGGGATGAAGATGAAATTCAGCTTTTTTTTGTGACAAATTATACCTGTAATTTTGCCTGCACCTATTGTTACCAGGATGAATATACCTATCCGAAAAATCAGCTTACCACTGAAATAATAGATGCATTCTTCGAGTATGTCCACCATGAGTTTGCCGGGCGGCGTAAATATATTACTGTCTTTGGTGGTGAACCACTCTTGTCCACTCCGCGACAGAAAGAAATGATTTCCTATCTGCTGGATAAAACAAGCAAAGCTGGTTTAGAAGCTTGTATTGTAACCAATGGATATACACTCACCGGGTACATGGATATACTGAAAAATGCTCCCATACGGGAGATACAGGTAACCATGGATGGCCCGGCAGCAGTGCATGATGAGCGGCGGTTTCTAAAGGGCGGTGGTAAAACTTTTTCACAGATTGCCGAGGGAATTGATGCCTGCCTGAAAAACTATATCCCCGTGAACCTGCGTATGGTAGTGGATAAGGAAAATATTGAAGCGCTGCCTGAACTGGCCCGTTTTACTATTGATAAAGGATGGACTAAAAGTGCTTTCTTTAAAACACAGCTCGGACGTAATTATGAGTTGCATCATTGTCAGGCTACGCCGGATAAGCTTTTTTCCCGTGTCTCCATGTATGAGAAGCTTTATAAACTGATTGAAAAATATCCGGAGATTGAAGAATTTCATAAACCAGCCTACTCGGTTACTAAATTTCTGGCCGAAAACGGAAACTTACCTGACCCACTGTTTGACGCCTGTCCGGCTACAAAAACAGAATGGGCTTTTGACTATACCGGTCAGATTTATTCCTGTACAGCGACGGTTGGTAAAGAGGGTGAATCACTCGGACAGTTTTATCCGGAAGTAAAAAAGAATATGAGCCGCATCAGTCAGTGGGAAGAGCGCGACGTTACTTCCATTCCACAGTGCAGTGATTGCAGTCTGCAACTGGCTTGTGGAGGAGGATGCGGATCGGTTGCTTTTAATAACAACGGAAGCATCAACTCAGCCGATTGCCGGCCCGTCGATAAACTCATGGAACTGGGCTTTGCAGCTTATTTTGAAAAACATCCGGCTTAGCGCATAATAAAGCTGACTAAAATTATCTTAAAATGATCACCGGACTTTGACGGTGACTGACTAAATGCTAAGATTATATTATTTGTCTGAAGTATTAATCTAATTGAAAAATCTTAAAAATGAGAGAAATAAATGCAGCTGAATTTGAATCAGAGGTACTGAAAGGAGGAAAAGTCGTTCTTGATTTTTATTCTACCGAATGTCCCCCGTGCGAAGCAGTAGCACCAAAATTCGAAGGTGCTTCCAAACTGTATGGAGACGACATCAAATTTCTGAAGGTATTTCGTCAACAGAATCGCGAACTGGCTGATCAGCTTGGTGTAAAATCTTCTCCAACCCTGCTCTTCTTTGATAATGGCAAAGAAGTAGCAGAACGGCTTACAGGAGGTATCAAAAGAATCGACCTGGTTAATAATCTGGATACTATGATCCCGGCTGAAAAAGCTGCCGCGATCAAATCTCAGATGAAACCCATTGTCACTGATTGTGATGTGATTGTCCTTGGGGGTGGCCCCGGCGGACTTACGGCTGGCCTTTACCTTTGCCAGGCAAAAGTTAATGCGGTACTGATCGATATTGCCCTGCCGGGCGGACAGGTGTCCACTACACACGAGGTTTCCAATTACCCTGGTTTTATCGAACCCCAGGCTGGATTCATGTTGTCACATAACATGTCGGAACAAACCAAACAATGTGGTACAACTTATAAAGTAGCGGTGGATATTACCAAAGTTGACCTGGAAAAGAAGGAAGTAGTGATCGATGAATATGAAACCATCAGGGCAAAGAAAATTATTATTGCTACCGGTACCTCTCCCAATCTGACAAATTCACCTGGTGAGAAAGAACTGAAAGGTCAGGGGATTTCCTATTGTGCAACCTGTGATGCAAAATACTTTAATGATAAGGAAGTGGTTGTGATTGGTGGCGGGAACTCTGCTGTGGAAGAAGCCGAATTTATAACCCGTTTTGCCAGCAAGGTGACCATGGTACATCAGTTTCCAAAATTTACCGCCAACAAGAAGGCACAGGAAAAGGCACTGTCCAATCCGAAAATATTCCCGCTTTTCGAACACGAACCGCGCGCCTTCAAAAGAGATGGGAATAAAATGATCACAGAAGTTGAAAACTTGAAGACTGCCGAAAAATATCAGTTGACAAGTGATGGGGTATTCATCTTCATCGGTATGAAACCCAATATCGACTTGTTCAAAGAGAATCTTGAACTGGATCAGTGGGGGTATATCAAAACTGATGAAGACCGGCAGACCAGCATTCCGGGTGTCTATGCAGTCGGAGATGTGATCAGCAAGAAATACAGGCAGATCACTACTGCTGTGGCTGATGGTACAATTGCCGCCATTGCTGTAGCCAAAGAGCTTGAGTAACGTTTGTATCTCTTGATTTTGGAAACAGAAAAGGGTGTGCTGATGGGTTGCACACCCTTTCTTTTTGGTTACAGGTTATATTCGAACATGTTTGAATGCAATGTTGTTACATTATACAGTGAACATAAAAAAATCTGTATATGGTCTTTGAACAACCTTCCATCTATCCGGCTGGAATCAGGATTGATGAACCCGTAACAACACTTACCGCGGTGATGGTATCGGCGGTGTGTTTTTTTGCTTTTGTGAAACTTACTAAAATACCGGTGCACAATAAGGTGCATCTTTTTTTGAGGTATTATTTTCTTTCCATGGGAGTGGCTACCGCGATTGGTGGTATTATCGGCCATGCTTTTCTTTATGCACTTTCATTTGGATGGAAACTTCCCGGCTGGATAACCAGTATGCTCTCAATTATGCTGGTCGAAAGAGCTGCGATTGAATATACCCGCCCACTGGTAAATCATAAGCTGGGGGTGGCACTTAAATGGATAAACCTGCTTGAACTGGCTGCTTTTATGACCATCACCCTTACAACCCTAAACTTTTTCTATGTTGAACTGCATACTGGTTACGGAATTATCGGTGTTGTGGGAAGCCTGAATCTGTATATCTTTTATAAAGAAAGAACGGAAGGCAGTAAGTTGTTTCTGGTGGCTGTTTTTTTCTCCGGCATTTCCGGGCTGATATATATGAACGAGTGGGGGATTTCAAAATGGCTTACCCACAGTGATATCAGTCATTTACTGCTGGTAGGTGGTGCATTATTCTTCTACCTTGGAGCCAAAAGGATTCTTACGGATCCGGTACTGGAAAAAGCAAAAAAATAACCAGGTAGTTGCTTTTATAAAAAACATTAACTATTATTCGGAAAAAATTACCGGTTCCTCTGCTATTAGGGTGCAGTATATTCTGAATAGAAAAACAAACGGATTGTTTTTGATTACTGCATGTTGATTTATTTTTTGCAGGCTGCAGATGGCGGATTCATTTAAAATTCCGGAAATATGATAAACCTTGTCTTTCTCTCACTGGCTCCTGTGTTGATTATTCTGGTTTATGTTTACTTCAGGGATAAATATGAACAGGAACCCTGGGATCTTCTGTTAAAAGCTATTTTGATGGGAGCATCCATTACCCTGCCTGTGGTGCTGGTAGAGTCTTTTCTGGTTGAAGTAAAACCTTTGATGGGCAGATTTGGAAATGCTGCCTACATGTCGTTTCTGGTTGCCGGACTCACCGAGGAATCTTTTAAATTTATTGCCTTGTATTTATTGATATGGAGAAATCCGGCATTCAATGAAAAATTTGATGGAATTGTTTATGCTGTTTTTGTAGCGCTTGGTTTTGCCGGAATCGAAAATATACTTTATGTATTTCAAAACGGGGCCGGCGTAGGGTTGATCCGCGCCCTGACAGCCGTTCCAGCCCATGCATTATTTGGTATTACAATGGGTTATTACTTTGGCATTGCCCACATGGTAAAGGAATTCCGCAAACCATTCCTCTGGCTGTCACTGCTGATTCCTGTTTTTCTGCACGGTATTTACGATTTTATTCTTTTCTCCGGCTCGCCTTTGCTGATTATGGTTTTTTTGCCCTATCTGGTTTGGTTGTATATAACGGGTTTCAGACGTATGAAACTTATCTCGGATAGTTCGGTCTTTAAGGATAACAAAATTGGAGACGATCCTGTAAATAATCATTTTTGAGAGATTTTAAATCATAGAAATAATTGAATTACTCAGTTTTTCATAATTATTTCATTTTAAAATCTATTAATACCAATTCACATTTTATTGAGGAATGTTTGACTGAATCATTTATTTTTGCCGGATGGTTAAATTTATTTCAATCCATGATCAGAAAAATATTTTATATACTGTACCAGCCTTATAAATGGCTGATATACTTCCCTATACTGGCTGTAAATACAATTTTATTCGGATTGTTTGCTGTTCTGGGCTCAATACTGGTAAGTCAGCGGTTTGGCAGTTATCTGGGTGGTGTAATCTGGTCACGGCTCAATGCAATCCTTGTCCCAATGTTCGTTAAAGTGGAAGGGAAGGAAAATATTGACAAAAACACTTCTTATGTTGTGGTACCTAATCATCAGAGCTACTATGACATATTTCTTGTTTATGGCTGGCTCGGACTTGATATCAAATGGATCATGAAGAAGGAACTTGCTAAAATTCCGGGAGTTGGTTATGGCAGCAAAAAAGTCGGACATATTTTCCTCGACAGGTCTAACAGCCGCAAAGCCATGGAAAGTCTGAGCGAAGCGCGGCAGAAGCTGGTTAACGGTACATCGGTTGTCATTTTCCCGGAAGGGACACGGAGTAAAACAGGTGATCTGGGATCTTTCAAACGGGGTGCCTTTAAACTGGCACTGGATCTTGATCTGCCGTTATTGCCTGTTACTATTCGTGGTACCAGAAAAATTTGCCCTACCGGAACATTCAATGTTTTCCCCGGAAAAGTGCACATGACCATACACTCACCTTTGAATATTAAAAATTATAGTGAAAAAGAAATGCCCCGGCTGATGGATGATACCAGAAAGATTATTGAGCAGCCGTTATTAAAATAATATCCACGCCTCCGTACAACCCAATCAACCCCCACTGGCGCGGACATATTGTCCGTGCCTTTACTAACCTCCAAAAAAAATATTAAAAAAATTCCCCTTAAAATTTGCATCAATAAAAAAATGTTTTACATTTGTAGTGTATTAGTATGATAGTACACTAAAATAATAAAGAGATGATAATTGTTTTGATTGTAATAATATTATTAGTTGTATTCCACGGAAAATAATACCTGGGTAAATGTTGGTTTTTACAGTTGGGATAAGTATTTTTAGTTATTCAAATAACAAGACTACTTTACAAAACTGTTTACTAAAATACAATAATGAAGGGTATGCCTCACCGGGTTAGGGGCCTGTTGGCAGGAGTTACTAAAATTGGGACAATAATTTCCCTCAAACTAAACCACTAATGAAAATTGAGATCTCACATCTGAGTAAAATATATCCAAATGATAAGAAAGCACTTGACGATGTCAGCCTGGAAATTGGTAACGGTATGTTTGGTTTACTTGGACCAAACGGGGCTGGCAAATCTACTCTGATGCGCATCCTTGTAACGCTGATGCTGCCAACACATGGAAAGGTTACGATAAATGGAATGGACTTGCAGCAGAATCGTGGTCCTGTCAGGGAACTCATTGGCTATTTGCCACAGGATTTTCGCTTCTTCAGCAAATTGCAGACATGGGAATTTCTTGATTATGCAGCTGGTCTTGCCGGTTTAAAACAAAAAAGTTTGAGAAGGCGAAAAGTGGATGAATGGTTGGAGCGTGTTGGGCTTTTTGATGCACGCGACAGGCAGGCAAACAAATTATCCGGAGGAATGAAACGCAGACTGGGCATTGCTCAGGCACTCATCGGGGAACCGCAGCTCATAATTGTCGATGAGCCAACTACCGGTCTGGATCCGGAGGAAAGGATACGTTTTCGTAATATTCTGGCAGAGATTGGACAGCATGATGTAACCATTATTCTTTCTACCCATATTGTGGGAGATATATCAAGTATTTGCCGCGACCTGGCCCTGTTGAACGAGGGCAGGGTTCAGTATACCGGTTCGCCTGAAGCGCTTATTGAAAAAACCCGGGGTCATGTATGGAAGGTATTTACCAGTGGTGTTGAATACGATTTACTGAAGGAACAGTATGCTGTAATCTCCACCATTCCATCCGGTGATGGATGGGAAGTACAGGTAGTAGGTGAAAAGGCGCCGGAAGGAAATACTGAACTTATTGAACCCACTCTGGAACATGCTTACGTGTATTATATGGATGAAGCATTAACCGGAATCATTTGATTTTTTATCGTCATGACACTCCATTACATTCGCACAATTGCCGTTTATGAAATGAAAACTCTGTTGAGGAGCTGGTTCTTCAGAATCTTTTCGGGGTTAATGATTGCAGGTCTGGCTATTTTCAATATTGCGGTTTTTGCCAAAGACAGCGATGCTCCCTTCATATTTAGAGCACTCGGAGCTTCCATACCTTATGCAAACCTGATTATACTGAATCTGGGTCAGGCCATTGTAGCTGTTTTTCTGGCGTCTGAGTTTTTGAAACAGGACCGGAAAAATGACACAGTTGAAGTGATTTATGCACGGCCAATGGGAAACGGAACTTATATTGCCGGCAAAACGCTGGGTATT
Organism: uncultured Bacteroidales bacterium; assembly: GCA_963783315.1. Lineage (GTDB taxonomy): Bacteria > Bacteroidota > Bacteroidia > Bacteroidales > DASQZP01 > DASQZP01. The sequence continues at coordinate 18,868 of CAWAMZ010000023.1, read as the reverse complement.
CTTTTGGTTTTTGCTGTTCTGAACCTTATCGTGTTGCTGCTGAGTGTCGGTTTTTCTTTTATTGCTGGAGATGCGGCTCATAATATCCTGGCTTATTTTTCTTATCCATTCCTAATTAGTCTGCCAACGCTGCTATTTGTGTTGGGTTTGTCCTATTTCTGTATGGTTACCATTAAGAACCAGGCTGTTACATTTATTCTTCTGCTGGGATACCTTGCACTTACTATATTTTACCTGAATAAAAAGCTATATCATCTTTTTGATTTTATTGCCTATCAGGTACCAATGATGCATTCTTCTTTCACTGGTTTTGGCAATCTGCTGGAAACACTAATGCACCGGGGAATGTTTCTGTTACTGGGTATTGGTTTGATTTTCTTTACTGTTTACAGGCTGCCACGATTGCCAGGAAAAGGTAAAAAGAGGACTGGATCCTTAGTGCTAACATTGGTCTTCCTCATTTTGGGAAGTGGACTGATGTATCGTTATATCCTTGTTAAGCAGGGGAATGATCATTTTGTAAGTGGGATGGAAGAGGTATCTTCATCATTTCAACATCTGCCTGTTGCATCGTTGGCTGAATGCGATCTGAATGTTGTGCACCATGGGGCACAACTGGACATCAGTGCTTTGATAGCGCTGAAAAATAGCACCGCCCAAAGCATTGATACACTGGTTCTGCGACTTAATCCTGGTCTGTCGGTTATAGCAATTACCCAACAAGAACAATCAGTTTCATTTTTCCGCAGGGAACATCTTTTACTCATCCCATTGGAAAAGTCTGTGTTGCCGGGCGAAAAGCGAAGCTTTTCAATTTCTTATACCGGTCAGATCGATGAAAGGGTCTGCTATCCTGACAAACAGCTTGCTGATGAGGATAATTTCTCGCTGGCCGTTTATACCCTACGGAAACGATATGCTTTTCTTACCAGCGATTATGTATGTCTGACAGCGAATTCACTTTGGTATCCACTTCCCGGAACAGGTTATACAAGGGAGAACCCCTTTGGAATGATCAATGGATATACCAGGTTTTCACTGCAAGTGACAACAACCCCCGGACTTACAGTTGTTTCCCAGGGAGCTGTCAGTAAAAATAAAGAAGGAGAATTTTCATTCAGGACTGAACAGCCTCTTTCCGCATTGAGCCTTGTAATCGGGTTGTATGAAAAGAAAAGTATACTGGTTGATTCAGTGGAGTATGCCATCTACACGAAGAAAGGCAATGATTATTACAGCGAATATTTCAGTGAACTTGGAGATTCGGTGGGAGACCTGATTGCTGAAGTTAAAAAGGAATATTCACTGAAGAATGGTTTTTCATACCCATTTAAGCGGTTTGCCTTTGTTGAGGTTCCGGTACAGTTTTCCCCTGACAAGCATCAGTGGTCATTATACAGTGATGCGGTGCAACCTGAGATGATACTGTATCCTGAAAAAGGGGTGTTGTTCAAATCATCTGATTTCAGAAAACGAAAATACTGGATTGAACGCGACATGAAAAGAAATCAGGAAGAGGTGATGCCGAAAGAATTACAGTCCAGATTATTCAAACAATTTCTCAGGGATAATTTCCTTGCCGGAATCAATGACCGGCATCCATTTGACAGGGTAGTTGATTTTGATACATACAGCTTGTTCCCCGAATATTATTCTTTTTCTACCGGATTGAGAAGTAACCGTTGGCCGGTCCTTAACATGGCATTTGAGTCATATCTGAAAGAACGTAATCAACAGGAAAATACAACGAATCGCTGGTTCAGGGATGGAATAAGTAAGAATGAAAAAATCAATATGCTATTGAAAGAGCGGTCTCTGGCAGATGTTCTGAAGGAAGGCATCCAAAATGAACCTGGTGAAGAAAATCCTGTGCGGGTAAGTGATGTAATACAATCAAAAGGCCGCTTTTTGTTTAATATTCTGAAGGCAAAACTCGATCCGGAATCATTTGATAACGTTCTGATGGGTTTCATAAGTCAGCAGAAATTTACAGACTTTAATTACAACAAGCTCGATTCTGTTTTCGTCAGTGCCTATCAAACATCCACTATAAACGATGTTGAAAAATGGTACAGTTCAATCAACCTTCCGGGTTTTCTCATAAAAGATATAAATACCTATAAACTGGTCAGCGATGAAAAAACACAGTACCAGGTTATCTTCGATGTAGCCAACCCAACTACATCCGATGGTGTAGTGACTTTTAATATCGAATTAACCGACAAGAACCGTGATGGTGGGGGATGGTGGAACGATCAGATCAAAGCCGATTATACCCGGCAGGTTTATTTGCCTGCAGGATCGGCCCGGAAAACCGGGTTTGTCTTTACCACTGAGCCCGCCCGGATGGGAGTGTTCTTTCACGTTGCTGAAAATTTACCAGGGTATCTGGCGGTTGATTTTAAGGGATTTGATGAAGTAAGAAAGGCAAAACCAATAGATACGGTATATAATACTACTGTATTTAGTTCTCTTTCTGAACAGAATGAAATTATCGTGGATAATGAGGATGATGGTTTCAATTTACAACAGGTTTCAAATAAAGGGTACCTCAAACAAATAATTGATGCGCATCAACAGCAAGAGGACAGGTATGAACCAATTCGTTTCTGGAATCCACCCGGTGAATGGCTGCCGGTGTTGCGATCGGAATTTTATGGAAAATTTGTGCATTCGGCACGCTATACTGCCGCTGGCGAAGGAGATCGCAAAGCCATGTGGAAAACAGCTATTAATGATCCTGGGAACTATGATGTCTATTTTTATGTCGACCGCATCAATGTGGGATGGAGAAGGAGAAAACAAAACCCCGATTTCTATATGCTGATCAATCATGCCGGAGGATCGGAATCAGTTCACCGGACTGACGATGAGCTTGAAAATGGCTGGAATTACATCGGAACCTTCTACTGTGCTGACTCGGCAAGTGTGGAACTGACAAACCGCTCCATCGGTGATATGGTTGTTGCCGATGCAGTGAAATGGGTAAAAAACAACTAATGAATAATCGAAATAAATATTTCTAAACCATATGAGACATTTTATTCTGACAGGAATGCTGATCATCTGCACGTTGATGATAAAGGCCCAGCCGTTACTTACACTGGAAGCTGCTATCGATACAGCCATTCATCACAGTCCGGACATTCTGACATCTGAGCTGAGTATGACCATCAGCGAAGAAAACCTGAAAGCTCAGGAAGCAGCCTTGAAATCCAATTTCTCTTTTCAGGTTACACCTTTCAACTACAGTCAGGTACGTGAGTTCAACGACCTGTATGCACAATGGAATACCAACGAATCGAGACGTTCCTATGGGGAATTTATCGTTTCACAACCTATCAAATTTTCAGATGGTACCATTAGCCTGCGAAACCAGCTTGAATACCAAAATGTATACAGTGAATTTTCTGATACCCGTACAAAGGGTTTCAGTAATAACCTGTATGTGGTTCTCACCCAGCCATTGTTTACCTATAACCGGATCAAAATGGAAGTAGACAGGTTGAAACTTGACCTGGAGAATGCTACCCTAAGTTATGCGATAAGAAGGATGTACCTGGAAATGCAGGTGACAGAATATTATTATAATGTTTACCAGCGGAAAATGGCCCTTAAAATTGCCGAAGATGAATATGAGAATCAAAAGCAGAGCACAGACATCATTCGCAGCAAAGTGGAAGCGGACCTGTCCCCCAGAGAAGAACTATATCAGGCAGAACTTAATATGTCCACCAGTGAGTCGAACCTTCAGAATGCCCAGGTGGATCTTGAAAATGCAAAGGATCAATTCAAACAATATATCGGGATGGCTCTGTCAAATGATTTTGATGTACAGGCTGATGTAGAATACAAACTGGTGACTGTTCAACTCAACAAAGCCATACAAAACGGACTTGATACCCGCATGGAACTGCAACAGAAAGAGATTTCGCTTGAAAACAGCTACTACGACCTTACAGTTGCCAAAGCTACCAATGAATTTAAGGGAAATGTAGATGTTTCCATGGGATTGTTTGGTGAAAACCCACACCTGGGGAATGTTTATGAAACGCCTACCCGAAGCCCGCAGGTTGCTGTAACTTTCAGTATCCCGATATGGGACTGGGGACAGCGTAAATCCAGGATCAAGGCTGCTGAAGCCAACGTACGTATCCGGGAAATCGACCTGAGCAATGAACGTTCCAATATTGAACTGGCTATTCGCCAATCATACAGGAGATTGAAAAATCTGACCCTGCAAATACAGATCGCCCGACAGAATGTGAAAAACGCTCAACTCACTTATGAGATCAATTTAGAAAGGTACAAGAACGGAGACCTCACCAGTATGGATCTCCAGCTTTTTCAGAACCAGCTTTCAGAGAAGAAAATAAATCTGTCCAACAGCCTGATCAACTATAAACTCGAATTGCTGAATATGAAGATCCAGTCCCTGTGGGATTTTGAGAATAATACCAGTTTCGTACCGGTAAGCTTACAAAACAACCTGATAAAGAAAGCAGAAAATAAGTAGTATATGTATAAATATATCATCGGGCATATTTATTATACCCGGACCATATAAAATAAAAATTACAAACCATACAATACCTGTCATGAAAAAAACAACATTCATTATTCCAGTCCTGATACTGTTGCTTTCGGCTTGCGGGAATGATCCCGAACAACTCAATAAAGATATCTCGGTACCTGTATCTGTCATGGATCTTACACCGCAGCGTATCGAAGAATACATTACCATCACCGGCAACGTAATGCCTTTAAAAGAAGGTGAATTAAAAACGGATATGTCCGGTAATTATCACCTTATGATCAATCCGAAGACCAGCAGGCCTTTTTCTCTGGGTGACCGTGTTGAAGAAGGGCAGGAGATTATCTGGCTGGAAGACAGAGAATATGAAAACAATATCAAGCTGTCTTCCCTGAAGCTGAACCTGGACATCACAAAGCAAACTTATGAAAAGCAACAATCTCTTTATGACAAGGGCGGAGTGACCCTCAGCGAGCTAAAGCAGGCAGAGATCAACTACGAAAATGCAAAGTATTCCTACGAAGATGCTATGATCCGGCTGGCTAAAATGCATATTAAAGCGCCTTTTTCCGGAGTAATCGTAGACCTTCCTTATTATACTCCGGGAATCAGGGTGGAAGCTGGTGTACCTGTTTTTAAGGTGATGGATTACAGTAAATTGTATATGCAGGTAAGTCTGCCTGAAAAGAACATGAAAGATTTGAAGACCAACCAGCCGGTGCGTGTGATGAACTATACTGCTTCAAAAGATACACTGAGAGGAAAGATTACCCAATTGTCACCTGCCATTGATCCTGAAACCCGGTCTTTTACCGGTGTGATCAGTGTGGATAATCCCAAACTCATACTTCGTCCCGGTATGTTTGCAAGAGGGGAGATAATTGTTGCCGATGCCGACAGCGCGTTGGTAATACCCCGTGAGATTATTCTTTCTAAACAAAAGGGAAATGCAGTTTTTGTGGTTGATAATGGTTTTGCCAGCGAACGAATTGTCACTTTTGGGCTTGAAAATCCTGAAAATGTGCAGATTATTTCTGGTTTAGACAGAAAAGATAAAGTGGTGGTTAAGGGTTTTGAAACATTACGTGATCGCTCCAGGGTGAAAATTGTGAGGTAGATCAGAAAAAACGTACAGCATGAAAAAAATTACAAGATTTGCAGTTGATTACCCGGTAACAGTGAGTATGATGGTGCTGGCTATCCTCTTGCTGGGCATCATCTCGCTTCGCAAACTGGGTGTTGACCTGTTTCCGGAAATCAATGCACCCAGAATCTTTGTAGAGATCAAAGCAGGTGAGCGGCCGCCGGAAGAAATGGAAAAGCAGTTTGTTGAAAGCATGGAGGCGCTGGCTATCCGGCAAAAAGGTGTTTCAGATGTCAGTTCAGTCTGTATGGTTGGATCTGCCCGGCTCACAGTAGAATATAACTGGGGTACTGATATGGATGAAGCTTTCCTGGATCTGCAAAAAGCAATGGCTTCAATCAGTCAGAATTCAGGCATCGATGATTTCAATATCACCCAGCATGATCCCAACACAGCACCTGTTATGACAATAGCCATGCGGCATCCGGACATTGACGATATGGATGAGCTTCGAAGGACAGGGGAGAATTACATACGCAATGAACTGGTCAGACTGGAAGGGATTGCTGATGTAGTGCTGACTGGGACTGAGGAACGTGAACTGGCCATTGAAACGAGTCAGTATGCACTTGATGCGTATGGTCTTACTACCGATCAGATCGTCCAGCAGATACAAAGCATGAACCGGACAGTTTCAGGAGGAACGGTAGTTGATATGGGCAAGAAATATGTAATAAAGGGAACCGGGCTGCTGGAGGACAAAAAGGATCTTGAAAACCTGGTGGTAGCCTACAGGGATCCACAGCAGACAACCCTTACTGCAGCTACTGGTTCAGCTTCTTCTTCAAACTCAGTTTCAAACCGTGTACCAGTATTCCTGAAAGATGTGGCAACGGTAACTTTCATTAATCGCGAACCGGATAATATCGTTCGTTATAACGGAAAACGATCTGTAGGACTGCTGGTGTACAAAGAAACAGGATTTAACACCGTTAAGGCAGTAAAGAGTCTCAAAGAAGCCCTGGGCAACATAGAGAAAGCACTCCCCGGTTACAGCTTTACTGTTATTCAGAATCAGGGCAGCTTTATTCAGAATGCAGTTAATGAAGTGGAAGATACTGCGCTGCTGGGAATTCTCATTGCAGTATTTGTACTATTCCTCTTTCTTCGCCGGTTGGGAGTAACGCTGATCGTAAGTCTGGCTATACCTGTTTCAGTAATTGCTACCTTCAATCTGATGTATTTTAACGGGTTGACACTGAATATTATGACACTGGGAGGACTGGCGCTGGGAGCGGGAATGCTCGTTGATAATGCCATCGTAGTGATGGAAAACATTTTTCGTAACCTGGAGAATGGTATGTCTGTCAAGGAGGCAGCTATTCAGGGAACTTCACAAGTCGGGGGGGCTATCATTGCTTCAACCATAACCACTATCGTTGTTTTTCTTCCGATAGTATATCTGAGCGGGGCATCCAGTGCTTTGTTCAGGGATCAGGCATGGACAGTTGCCTTTTCCCTGCTGGCCTCATTATTTGTGGCAATTCTGGTAATTCCAATGGTCTTTCACCAGTTCTATGGCCGTAAAAACAAGGTCAATACATTCAAATCTGTCAGGATAACATGGTATGGCAATTTGTTGACACGTATACTGGAAAGAAGGGGGATTGTGCTGGTTGCGGCTATTTTGTTATTGGCTGTCACAGCATTTATTCTTCCACGGGTGGGCAGTGAATACCTTCCCAGGAGCGGCACCGGGGAGTTTACCGTTGATCTGACGCTTCCGGAAGGCACACAACTTGAAAGAACCTCAGCTACAGTTGGCAATATTGAACAAATGCTGACCGGATTACTGGGCAACAAACTTGAAAAACTCTACAGTCAGATTGGTCCGGTAAATGCCGGATCATCAGAAAAGGCTGTTTTCCGGAATGAAAATACTGCGAGTATAAAGGTTGTATTGAAGCCGGGTTTGCTCGAACAGTCAAACGACATTGTTGCTGCTGTTAACGAAATGCTTACGGATATTCCGGGTGTTGAAGTACAGATTGTTCGGGACGAATCTGCTTTGACAGCTACCATGGGTACTGATGAGCCACCCATGATCGTCGAGGTGAAAGGCAAAGACCTGGGTGAACTGGAATTACTTACCAATGCTGTTAAGGAAAAACTTACTGCATTACCGGAGCTTGTCAATGTGGTGACAAGCATAGAAAAGGGAGCTCCTGAGCTCGACGTGATCATCGACCGGTATAAAGCTTCTCAATATGGCCTTACAGCAGATGGAATTACCAGCCAGCTGAAAGACCAGTTGATGGGCAAAGATGCCGGCCGGTTCGACGACGAGGGTGAAATGAAGGATATTGTAGTAAAACTGCCGGCAATTACACTGACTACTTTTAATAATCTCACCATTCGCGGAAACAATCAGCGGGTTCCGCTTTCTGAGGTTGCCAGGATACGGAAGTCACAATCGCCACGACAGCTTATCCGGCATAACCAGAACAGGATTGGCAGAGTCACCGCCGATATACAGGGGAAGAACGCTTTTGACAAGATAGTTGACAGGGTAAAGGGAAAGCTGGCTGAGCTGGATGTGCCGGGCGGATATCAGGTGAAGGTCACCGGTGAAGAACAGAAGCGCCAGCAGGCGATGTCAAGCCTGGGATTTGCACTTATTCTTTCGGTAATACTGGTGTACATGGTCATGGCTTCCCAGTTTGAATCACTGATCCATCCGTTCACTATTCTGCTGACTATTCCCCTGGCCGGAGTTGGGGTTGTGTGGGCATTTTTTCTGCTTGGTAAATCTTTCAACATGATGGCTTATATAGGTATTATTATGCTGGGAGGGATTGCAGTAAATGACTCAATTATTCTGGTGGATGCTATCAATCAGCTGAAAGCTGCCGGAAAAAGTCTGAAAGATGCTATCGTAGAGGCAGGAGAACACCGTATCAGGCCAATCATCATGACCAGTCTGACAACCATTCTCGCTCTCTTTCCGCTTACATTTGGTTTTGGAGAAAGTGCAGCACTCAGAGCTCCTATGGCTATTGCAGTAATCGCAGGCCTGATATCGTCTACCCTGCTCACTCTGGTGGTCATCCCTTGTGTTTACTATGTTTTTGACAGAAAAGGGAAACGTATCAAAACACAGCCGGTCACTTCTTCATTGCCAAATGAGAATTTATAAATGCCGTCAATTACTGATTGAATTAAAATATTGATTACAGATGCAATTCATCATCAAAAGAAAGGTTCTCATCTCCATGCTTTTCACGGCACTCACCATGCTGGGGTATATTTCCTATAAGCACCTGCCTGTGGAACTGTATCCTTCAGTAGAGTTGCCCAATCTGTTTGTGCAGGTAGGAACGGGACTGAGTGTTGATCCGGCCTATATGGAAAGTCAGGCGGTAATCCCACTCGAAGGGGCCATTGGAACCCTGAAGAATGTGCAAAAGATTGAGTCTATATCTGACCAGCAATCCGGAAGAATCAGAATATCTTACCGCCCGGGCACAAACATGAAATATGCATATCTGAAGCTGACTGAAAAAATTGACGAAACCTCCGGATCACTGCCTTCCGAATTTCGTACGGAGGTATTCAAGTTTGACATGCAACAGATTAATAATATGTTCATGACTCTTCAGGTCAGAGGATCAGGAGGCGTTAACCGGGTCAGGCAGATTGTCGACCAGGATATTGCTGACCGGTTGCAAAATGTGGATGGAATAGCCAATGCAGAAGTATTTGGTGGCAGACAGAAATCTGTTGAGATACTGCTGAAAGAAGATGTTTGCCGGGCCCATGGTATTACACCGGCCGATGTCAGATCAGCACTTACAGCCAACAACCGTTCCAGAACCTTTGCCGGAATGGTCACGCATAATAACCAGATGAATTTTGTCAATGTGGTTTCTGATTTTAGTTCCATTGATCAGCTTTACAACCTTGTTATCAAGCAACAAGGTCCTCTTAGACTTAAAGATATCGCTGATATCCGTTTTGGGGTGAAGAAGCAGGATTCCTATAGTCGCGTAAACGGGAAAGAGGCCATTACCATCCGACTAACCCGCGATACTGAAGCCAACCTGATCCAGCTTAGCGATGAGGTAAAAAAACTGATCAGTCAATTGAATACGGAACTTGCCCCACAGGATGTTGAGATAGTCGTGCAGTCGAACACTGCAGAAACCATGGAGAAAAACATCAATATGATCATTAAACTTGCTATTACAGGAGGTCTACTGGCAATTTTTGTACTGTGGATTTTTCTGCGGAATATACGCCTGGTTGTGGCAGTCGCCCTTGCAATACCCATCTCCGTTTACACAGCCTTCAACTTTTTCTATGCAGCGGGCATCACCGTTAACAGCCTCACCCTTATGGGAATGGCACTGGCCATCGGGATGCTGTTAGACAATAGTGTGGTCGTACTGGAAAATATCTACCGTCTTGCGTCTGGCGGAATGGATACAGGCAAGGCTGTGATTCAGGGTACCCGGGAGGTATGGCGCTCAATCCTGGCAGCTACGCTTACTACAATCATGGTATTTCTACCTTTTGCTTTTTCTGAAAACTTCATGGTTGAATTGCTGGGAAAAAACATTGGGGTTTCGATTATTGTAACACTGCTTGTTTCCCTTGCAGTTGCGTTATTGCTTATCCCTATGGTAACACACTCTTTGCTTTCACTAAAGAGAAACAAAAAAACGATTTCCTTTGAGCGGATCTCCATTCACAACCGCCTGATACAGATATACCGGGTGCTGTTGAAAACAGCCATGCGAAAGCCAGCGGCTACTATTCTGGGGGCCCTTGGACTGTTTTTCATAACCTTATTGATCAGCCTGGGGCTGAGTATTGTTTCTTCGGATGAAGCTGAGGTAAAGGACATGACGCTGTATGTTACCATGCCGGGCGGTTCCACGCTGGAAACGACAGATCAGCTGGTCAGGCAGGTAGAGGAACGGCTAGATAAGGTGAAGGAAAGGAAAGAAATCGTCAGTCAGGTTTACGAGGATGAGGCAGTTATCCGCATCATCCTGGTTGAGGATTACCGGAAAATAAGAAATTACAGTATCCCAAAAGTGAAAAAAGAGGTGATGGATCGGATGGGGGATCTCAGGCAGGCCACTTTCAGCTGGGATCCGCCTGCTTCGGCACAGCGGTTTAACGGTGCTGGCGGTGCGGGTAATTCTGGTGGTGATATGCGGGGATTCCTTGGAATGGGCACAGGAAATGAGAAGATTGTAATCAAGGGACAGGACTACAGCCGTATGATTAACCTGGCCAATGATCTGAAATATTACCTCGATCAACAATCATCTGTTGAAAGATCGACAGTGCAGCTTCCTGACAAAAGACCTGAGTTGATGCTCAATTTCGATAAACAGCTCATGGCTCTGTACGATATTCCTGTGAATTCAGTATTATCAGAACTCAATTCTTTTCCTTCTGAATTTTCTTCCGGAGTGAAATTTAAGCAGGGTACTGATGAGTATGATATTCAGATTTCAACTGTACGCAAAAATAAAGAACCGGAGGAACAGAATCTGGCCAGCCTGAAGCAGCTTCCTGTCAGGGGAAGAAACAATGCGCAGTTTGAGCTGCAACATATAACCCGTTTCAATTTTTCTGATGGTATGGCAGCCATTAACAGGGTAAATCAGGCTAAAAATATTGAAGTTTATTACCGGTTTCTGAAAGAAGTGCAGGACGATCCTGATCTGCTGACAGCTGCCCGACAGGATGTGGACAATATGGTACAACAGGTGCAGCTACCCTCCGGTACTGCATTGGAAGTTGTCCATGATGAGCGTGATTTCAGTGATTTTCCCTTTCTTATTTTGGCCTCCGTTTTACTGATTTATATGATACTGGCCTCCGTTTTCGAATCATTCACTACTCCCGTTGTACTGATGTTTTCCATTCCCCTGGCTGCGGTTGGATCGCTCATAGCACTGATCCTTACAGGAAATTCATTGCTCAACTTTGTGACGCTTATTGGTTTCATAATCCTGCTGGGAATCGTGGTTAATAACGGGATTATCATGATTGATTACACCCGGGTGCTTGAACGGCGTGGTTATCGTCAGCAGCGTGCCCTGATCATGGCCGGGCTGGCGCGTGTGCGTCCCATTCTCATAACAGCTATCACTACCATTATTGCCCTGATGCCACTTGCCATGGGCAAGACCGAATACGTGGCTCAGATTGGTGTGCCCTTTGCGATTACGGTTATCGGCGGACTGGCACTGAGTACGTTGCTTACGCTCGTTTTTATACCTACAATGAATTCCGGACTCCACAGCTCATTGCAATGGTTTTATCACCGGAAACCCTTTGAAAAGGTGATTATGATTGTATTGTGTGCTGCCGGCTTTGTTCTGATCTATACAGGTGTTGAATCACTGATCTGGCGGATTATTGATCTTACCCTGCTGGTAATTCTGGTACCGGGAACCTGGTTTTTCGTGCAAAACAGCCTTCGCAGGGCCAGCGAAACACTGATTGGGCCAAATCAACAACTGACCATTACTGTCCGAAACCTGGTAAAAATCTATGACCGTGACAGTCGTTTTGTACGCGAATGGAAGTCAGGACTGAACATTCGGCGCCGCCTGGGCTACGAACGGGAGATCGCTACATGGAAGGACCTGGACAGACTGGTCTGGCAGGTTCCGTTTATCGCATTTATGTCATATTTCATATATTTCCACATCGACAGTGGTTTCTGGTACTTCCTGCTGCCAGTCCTGTTGCACATTATGCTGATTAACATTGTATTGCCGGTAAAAGACTTTATGCTGAAATCAGGTAAGAGATTCAGCCGATTTATGGCCAATTTGTTATATGCAGTAACATACTGGGGATTTCCTGCTTTTGCACTTGTTTTATTCTATCAGAAATATAAACTCTTTGGGCTGATTATTCCTGCTGCTATTCTATGGTACCTGATATTGCTGATTAATATTACATCCATCAAACTATACCAGGAGAATATCAATATCAATCGGCTGACCGGACGTTTCCGCGGCATACGAAAGGGATTTTACAAACTGGTAAAAGCTATTCCGCTGATCGGTAAAAAGCGGGTCCCTTTCAAAGCCCTGAAAGGCGTTTCTTTCACTATTGAAAATGGTATGTTTGGGCTCCTTGGTCCCAATGGTGCCGGTAAATCGACACTGATGCGTATTATTTGCGGCGTATTGGAAGCCAGTTACGGGCAGATCACTATTAACGGCATCGATGTGAAAGAGAAGAGAGAAGAGCTTCAGGGTTTGATCGGTTATCTGCCGCAGGAATTCGGGATGTACGAACACCTGACGGCCCTTGATTTCCTCCATTATATGGGTATACTGAAAAAGATCAGGAACACACAAGTGCGGAATGAACGGGTGGAGTATGTGCTGAAAGCAGTGCATATGTATGAACACCGGAACGAGAAAATCGGATCATTCTCGGGGGGTATGAAGCAACGAATCGGTATTGCACAAATACTGCTTCATTTACCACGTATCCTGGTGGTGGATGAGCCCACAGCCGGCCTCGATCCGCGGGAAAGGATCCGGTTTCGTAATCTGCTGGTGGAGCTGAGTAAGGAACGGATTGTAATCTTCTCCACTCATATTATTGAAGATGTGGCGAGTTCCTGTAGCCAGGTAGCCGTCATTAGACAGGGTGAATTGAATTACCTTGGCGCCCCTGTTGATATGGCCCGTATTGCTGATGGAAAGGTATGGAGCATTGATATGACAACAGATGAATTTGAATTATTCAGGGATAATTTTGTTATCCTGCATCATATGCGGGATGGGGATCTTATCAGGGTGCGTTGCCTGGCTGAAGAAGCTCCCGCAGAAAAAGCCACACAAGTAAAGGCAAACCTGGAGGATGCTTACCTCTATCTGTTGAATAAATATACATCATAAGTTGGATTAAGTAATAGTAGATCAGAATGGAAAATATAAATCAGACATTTGTAAAAAGAGGCAGGAACACAGCAGGTACAATTAGTTTATTTCAGCGGGTTCAATTGATCGTAACCTCAATCCGCTACAATATCAAAATTGTTTTTGGTAACAAATTCATTTATTTTCTAATTGCTGCGCTTGTTTATTATCTTGTTATTCTTGGTATTATGCTGTTTTCAGGTGGAACGCAGCAAACAGATGATATATACGGACTGCTGATTTTTCCGGGTATCCTGATCATGTTTTATCCAATTGTGTATAACATTCAAAGTGATAAGGATGCCCGTATGCTTGAAATAATCTTTGGTGTTCCCAATTATCGTTACAAGGTATATCTGGTTCGTCTGCTGATTGCCTTAATGCTGATGGCTGCAATGATTGTATTGCTGGCTGGTATTGCCTGGCTGACGGTAGTAAAAATCCCCATTTTTAAAGTATCATGGCAATTGATGTACCCCATGGTCTTTGTGGGTTCACTTGCGTTTATGTTTACCACCCTAACCCGGAACGGAAATGCTACCGCCGTGATTCTGGTAATTATCGGATTATTTTTTCTCTTTCTCAGTGATTTTTTAAGAGGCAGCAAGTGGAATGTCTTTCTGAATCCTTTTAACATGCCGGGAGATATGAACCATACCATATGGATGACCATAGTAAGACAGAACCGGATGATGCTGATGATAGGTTCAGCGATCTCCCTGCTTTGGGGCCTTACTAATCTGCAAAAACGGGAGAAATTTGTGTAGTGGTTTGAAGCATCTTCATTTCTGTTGAAATGGATATTATACTAATTGGCGGTTATAACGTCAATTTTTTTTTATTGAAAGTATATGAGAATTATTTTTCTAATGAAAGATGCTTTATCAGACCTTCTTCCATCCTCATTTCTTGGCTTTTTATTTCCAGGGTTTTCAAACCGGCCACGAATCCTTCGTCGAGCATTTGTCCTGCGCGCAATGGAAAATCAAGAAGCGCCGGATAATTGTCTTTATTTTCCGGATGCTCATAATCTTCCCGGCAGGTACTGACATCAGTTGACAGATAAATACGGCAGGCCATAGGACGGGCTTCGTATACAGAGCACTGGTCATCCTTTAACAGGGGGCAGGGCATCCTGTGACCAAGCATTCTTTCATGCGGAAGGTCCCGTACAATCCTGTCTTTGCTGATTGCTTTCTGAAGAATTACTTCCTTTTCTGTTTCGGTAAAATGTTTGCTTATATAATCCGCCAAAAATTCAAATTCATGAGTTACTGCAAAAACCGGTTGATAACAACAAAAACTGCAGCCTTTGTGACAATCTGCTGTGGTTCCATATTTTCCGGCCAGATTCATAAGTGAATCAATAACTTCATCCAGGAGATTGTATATTTTTTGAACGCTGTCGAATAAATTAACCTGACAGTTGTTGATAACTGGTATATCCATTGCCAGCTGGTATCCGTCGGCATAAATCTCACGATCAATTTCACTGAAATGCTGTTTATCCATAAAGTCACAAGTTTATAACCCTGGCAAGTTAAATAATCTCAGCGTTTTAAAGTGAAACAATGTTATTAATTAATTTCTAAATAAACAGTAACTAATTCTGTCCGGCCAATCCCATATAAACACCGTTTGTCCATCCAAACCCGTCCTGGTTGGGATACTCACCTCCGCCACCTGCTCTTGTGGTATCCACGACATTATATTTTTCTACCATTTTCCATGTGTTGTAATAAACACTTCTGTTCAGCTGCAGCCAACGTGTTTTGATGCTGTCAGCGAGGGGGGTAATACCATAGTTTCTTAAGCCCTGAATAGTGATCCATTGTAGCGGGGCCCAGCCATTTGGAGCATCCCACTGCTCTCCTGTAAAATAGGTGGTGGTTACTACGCCTCCGTCTTTAAGGAATTTGTTCCGGATGATTCCAGCCACTTTCTGTGCCTGCACCGTGTCAGCCAGTCTGAAAAATAGCGGGTAGACCCCTGCCAGCGAATATACAGGTGTTTGATGTCCCACTCTGAAATCATAATCCATAAAAAATCCTTTTTGTTTGTTCCAGCAATATTTTATTATCGCTGCCTGGCGGGCGGTAGCTTTTTGTTTAAAAAAGAGACTGCTGTCTTCCATCTCCTTCATGTCATAAGCATGAGCAAGTGTCATCTCCATATGATACAGCAGTGCATTCAGATCAACAGGAACGATATCGGTAGTATGGATGGTAAGTAAACTTACAGTATCCTTAAACCAGCGGCTGGAAAAATCCCAGCCGGATTCAGCAGCTGCTCTCAGGTTTCGGTAGGTCTCTTTCTCATCTCTACCCAGCTTTTCTTTAGCAACAGAGGCCGTGTGTAAATCCTCACGATAAGATTCCGGCCGAGGTGTCTGCAAATTATCCCAGTACCGGTTCAGCACTGAGCCGTTCTTCATTTTTACCACATTGCGTATGGCCTGTATGCTGTCATTCAGGTCCTCAATGCCATCCATCCAGAATGCATATTCTTCTTTTATATAGGGCAAATAATGGAGTAACAGGGTCGAGTCCTGCATGGCATCGGCCAGTAGCTCTACCATCAAGGTGTAAAACGGGGGTTGTGAACGACTCAGATAATAGGTGCGATTCCCATTGGGGATAAAACCCATCATACGAATCAGATAGGAGAAATTATCCACGATATGATGCATCAACTGCGTTTTCCCGGCTTCTCTCAGTCCAAGCATAATAAAATAGCTGTCCCAGTAATATACCTCTCTGAATCGTCCTCCGGGAATGATGTATGGGTTCGGCAGGGGGATCAGTGTTCCGCTGCGTATGGCATCAGGCTGACGGGTAAGCGTATCCCAAAGCATACTGATGTGATCCATGATGTCAGAGGAATCTGTAAATGTAGGCGTATAGTGAGGGATCAGAAAATTCTGTTCAACAAAATTTTTTAAAGTTGTTGTATCAACAGGTTCAGGAATTTTGTGATAGCTCTGCATGACCATTTCCAGGGGGAAAAGGGGTACACAGTCACAAAATGTCTTGCTATCACGAAATTCACTGATCTCTGAATTTTGTACGTCATAGAATAATTGTCCGTAAAGCTCAGAAGGAGGCAGGATCATTACATCATCGGGGTAATGGCGGTGAGATTTTGGCTGGCAACTGTTAGTGATAAATAATATTGAAAATGCCAGTGTAAAAATGACCCGGGAATTTGACCGCTTTTTCATTTCCAGTGATTTTTTTAATGCGTTCCAAAATAACAGAACACACCATCAGGTTTTTAAGTCAATACAAGTTATGAATATTCAGCGCACGGTGCAAGTTATTTTGTAACCACTGGCGCGCCTGCCTACCTGAGTAGTCAGGCAGGCATTTAGCTTCGCTGAGCTCGTCCTTCGTCCTCGGTTGCAATGTGTGGCCTTTCTATGGTGTATCCGATGGTTCCCGAAGGCTTTCAGGACGGATCATCTGCGTACCTCTTATTATATTTATTACCACGCATCACGCCCTGAAAGGGCAACTCATTTCAGCCCGGTGGCAACGCCCCGGGTTGATTAATGCCTCAAAATCACTGGCGCCCTGAAAGGGCAACTAAAAAACTTGAATTGTCCTTTCAGGGCGCAGAATGCAGACTGATCTTTTCCTTACCCAGGGCGTTACCCCATAGCCGTCAGGCTTATGTTCATAAAACTCTGTTAAACAACAACATATAGGCATGATTCTTTTTTTACCCCATCTCGCATTGCTATGGGGCTTGAATTTTGTATTTTCACCATGCCAATGAACTTTTAAGTTTTACATCATTTTGGGTAGCTTCATGCTACCCTACTTTTTTCATTATCAATATAGTCATAATAATCTGTTTTACAAACAAATAAATCTATTATTTTTTCATAATTTTCCCTTTTTTTCCGCTTTTCTTTCCAATGATTTTCACTGAATATTTTAATGTATTCTTTCACATTTTTTCGGGATTCCTTTTTACTTGATTTAAATATATCTCGCAATAACTGAAAAGTTTCCTGAAAAGTCTTAAAGCACTTGTCCATACTTAAGAATTTCTTTTTTTGCTTAAAAACATGACTTTGAACCATCCAAAACAGTTTTAATCTTAACACGATTAATATCAACCTTGTCATTAGCAGACAAATGAACCGGCAATACTTCATCGGTTGCAGTTTATCTATTCCACACACTGATTTCCATGTCTTGAATGTTAATTCAATTTGCCATCTTATCCTGTACAATAGCAGTAGTTCCTGCATGGATATTATTTTACTTGAAACGTTTGTTATAAACATGTTAAAGCGTGCCCTTGCCTTGTAATCTTTACTTGTGGTGTGTCCACTTTCCTTATTCTTCTTGTTAACTTTTCTTATTCTTTTTTGATATTCTTCTTCTGGGAGTATGGTGACTACTAAACGGTACCTTTTCTTCTTGCTCTTGCTGACCAAAACGTCCATTTCAATAGTAGGACATTCTTTGTCTACCATCTCCTGATATAAATCTTCAAACGATATTTGTTGTTCGCTTTTAGGGTTAAATATGATAGTAGACATATTCAAACGACTAACAAAATATGCCCGCTTAGTATTAAATGAAGTTAGCACCTCCAAATTATAATAACCCAAATCCCTTATGACCAAGTCGTCTTTATTTATAGTGAATTGGGTTTCTTTAGCATTAGCTGCATCATTGATAATTCCCGGTGTAATGGACAAATCCAATATCTTACCGGTTTTTATATCATATTCGTATTGGATACAAACACAAGCTTTTCTTGTACCATTTCCTCCACTTCCTTTAAAATATTTTTCTAATCTATTGTCAACATTAAATTTTGTAGAGTCCTTTATACGGACATAATTGAACTGTTTAAACAAATTTTTAACAAGAATATGCCCCAATTCTAACTCTAGTGCCTGGCGTAGTACGTCCTTTACAAAAGCTACAGCACCCTCATTAAACCTTCCATCCAATGATTGTTTAGTACTGGTCACATCATGCTCTATAGAAAGCCTGGAAACGCAATATTCTAAACTCACAGGTTTTGAAATGGAGGAACAATAAAGTAACAAATCAAAGAACTTTTCAGGTGTTAATTTACCTTTTCTCTTATAGAAACCGGTTTTTCCGGCCGTCTTTTGAAGATTTTCAAAAGAAAAAATTTTCCGGGTTCTGTCTGAAAAAACATTTACGTGTTGAGAAAGGATACCCCCTTCTTTCTAAGAGAAAATTATATCTCACTTTTTATTGCCACAACTGACTATAATTTAGTGTTTTCCATATTTTA
>CAWAMZ010000022.1:0-6947 GCA_963783315.1 uncultured Bacteroidales bacterium | reverse complement strand
CCGCGCCAGGGCGTATGTGCCCCTGATGATTACAATTAATCAACTTATTCCGGTTTTTATGAAACAGGTGTTTTAATACTGTGAATTATAATTCAACCTTATTATTTGACCGTTCGTGATAAAAATGCGCTATAAACTTGTATGAAATGTTGCTTCATTTTAAATTTATTTTTTGTCTGACCATAGTTGATAAATTTTATATGAAGTAAAAGGCTGTAAGACAATTTAATTGGCAGAATATATGACCAATTAATTTTCAATTAGTGGGAGTAAGATTTTTTAATTTTTATAGGAATGACAGTCTTCTTTCAGAAAGGGAGAAAGCAGACAAAATAATCAATCATAGCTGAACAGATAATTTTATAATCATGAAACGATTCATCAATAACCTCTTGAAGGAAAGGACTATCGCAATCATGGCTGCAACTATTGCTTTTTACTGGTTGCTCACTATTGTTTCCAGAGAATTTATAATGAATGATACGCTGATGTACAATTCTCTTACAGGTCAGATACCTGAAAAATATATTGATGATATTGTTGCGTTTCAGCATAAATGGAACTGGGGGTATTACCTGATAATGCCTTTAATCCTGCTGGTTAAATGGCTTTTTATCAGTGCATTTATTACTACTGTCGGCATTTTTAGAGGATACAGTATTAGTTTCGGAAACATTTTCAAACTGGTGGTAGTGGCTGAATGGCTGTTCATTATGGTGGGAATTGCAAATTCTGTAATCCTTATGGTTTCCGATATACAAAACCTGAATGACATACAAAACCTGAATATTGTTGCAAAAACATCCCTGGGACTGTTGTTCAGAGAAAACCCAACCTTTTCCTGGCTGGTTACACCAATGTATTCGCTGAATATTTTTCAATTGGTATATATAATACTTCTCACTGCAGGCGTTGGAAGTTTTATTGCTGAAAAGAGCAGAAAAAAATTCTCATTGATATTAACCGGTTATGGTTCGGTTTTGCTGATATGGATCATGCTTGTAACTTATATAAATATTTCTTATGCGTAAAAAGATATTGATACCGATATTGATTGTTTTTGCCGGCATTATACTGTTTTTGGCTGCCGGTATAACCGGTAAGATTACAAAGCTTGCCAGGAACCGTATTCTTAATGCAGTGTTTGCATTGGATCTTTATGGTAATCAGGTTAAAATACCTCTTCAACAACGGGATACTTCTATAATTATGGTTTTTAATTCTGAATGCGAGTTTTGCCAACTTGAACTGTACGAATTGCTTGATAATTATAACACCTTCAGAAATTACAGGATCTTCCTGTTGTCTGCCCAGCCGGTTGATGATCTTGAGCAGGCGGCCAAAGAATATAACCTTTATGAGTACCCCGTTATCAGGTTACTTAGGTTAGATATCGCAAACACCAGGGATCCTTTTATTTCTGCGCCAACTCCGTCACTTTTTGTTTATGATCCCAATGGCAGGATGATTGTCGGCCGGAAAGGATATGCAGCCCCTTTGAAACTGATCAGTGATCTACGATATGAAAAAAATAAGTAAGCGGATAAAAAATTCATTCATGCTGCAAAAAAGTCAGTCAGATTGTGGTGTGGCCTGTCTTGGCAGTATTATCCGGTATCATGGAGGAAATGCCAATCAGGAGAAAATCAGGATTATGAGTGGAACCAGCAAGCAGGGGACAACTATGCTTGGTCTGTATCAGACAGCGATTCACCTTGGTTTTGAGGCAGATGGATTACAGGCAGATCCGGAATACCTGAAAGCTATTCAGCAACCCGTGATCTTGCATGCTCTTGTGAATCAATCCATGCAGCATTATATTGTTTGCTATAAAGCGGTTGATAATCATTTTCTGATAGGTGACCCGGCCGAAGGAATCCGATGGATAAACGGTAAGGAGCTTGATGAATACTGGCAGTCACGGAAACTTCTGCAACTGATACCCGATGCGAAAAAGTTTATCAAAACAGGCCATGAACATCAAAAACAGTGGAAATGGTTTATTGATCTTATCCGGCAGGACATGAGTGTACTGAATACTGCACTTCTCATCGGCGTGGTTGTGGCGGTATTGAACCTGGCCACTGCCGTTTTTGCACAGGTGCTGATTGATACGCTGATTCCTTCTCATGACCTCATGCGGATTTATTTTGCTATTGCGCTGGTTGTTTTGTTGCTGATTACTAAGTCACTAATTAACTATGGCCGGCAATTGTTGTTACTAAAACAGGGACTTGATATCAATATCAGAATAACCGGTAGTTTCTTATCAAACCTGCTTTACCTGCCTTTTCCTTTTTTTGCCACCAGGAAAACAGGTGATATGGTTGCCCGCTTAAATGATATCAGGCATATTCAGCAGACAGTGAGTTATCTTTTTGGTGAACTGCTCATCAGTATGCTTGTATTGCTGGTTTCGTTGTTAGCCGTGTTCTTATACAATGTGAAGCTGGGGTTGATCTTATCTGCAGGAATACCCTTTTATGCGTTAATCGCATACCGGTATCATAAACCTGTGCTTAGCGGCCAAAGGGAACTACTGGGGGCTCATGCTATGAACGAAAGTAACTATATCGGGACTATTAATAATATCATACCTGTTAAGAGTTTTGGCAGAGAAGGATTTTTCGCAAAAACCGGGCTTGAAGTCTTTGGCGTTTTTCAGCAAAAAAGCTATCAGCTTGGCAGGTACGGTATGATTATACAGTTGTTTAGCGGTATTGCAGGAATTTTAATTACCATGGCCATTATTGCGTGGTCATCGGTTAAAATGCTTGATAATTCTATGTCAACAGGTGTATTTCTTGCTGTTTTTAGTCTGAGTGGTACTGTGCTCGCCTCCCTGGGGACAGTTGCCTTCGCCAACATCCAGATTCAGGGAGCGCGCATTGCTTTTGAAAGGATGTACGAGTTTTCTGGCATGGAAAAGGAGTTTTATCCTCTGAAGGAGGCAAGCGAACATAAACAGGAAAGCTTTGAAAAGATAGAACTGCAAAATATTTCGTTCCGCTATCCCGGACGGAGATTGTTGCTGGAAGATATTTCCTTTAGCCTGCAAAAAGGAGAGATGGTAACCATTTTTGGGGACAACGGTTGCGGAAAAAGTACGCTATTATCGCTGGTTCAGCGGTTTTATATGCCGGATGAGGGGAATGTATTACTAAATAATAGGAATGTCCATAATTTTTCACTGCCTGTCTGGAGACGAATGATGGCAGTGGTACCCCAGGATATTAGCCTGATTAATGCGTCGTTGCTCGCTAATATAGTTATGTCTTCTGAAAAGTCTGAAGCGGAACAGGCTGTAAAATTACTTTCAGACTATGGTTTCGATCCGCTCGTTGAAAGATTTCCGCAAGGATATCTGACCATGCTGGGAGATGGGGGAATTCGCATCTCGGGCGGACAAAAACAGCTTGTAGGATTGGCCCGGGCACTGGTACAAATACCTGAACTGTTATTGCTTGATGAGCTTACGGCGCATATGGACCGGCAAACGGAAAATTTTGTTCTGGATTTACTGGACCGGCTAAGGAAGGATATGGGAATATTGAACATTACCCATAATATACGAAATGCCGCACTTTCAGACAAAATAATTGTATTGCAGGACAGGCAAATGGTTGCTGCCGGAAAACATCATGAACTAATGGATTTTGAGAATCCTTATAGTGAGGTATGGCAGTCGTTTTTATCCTCCACAGGGAGTTAATTTAACTTTCAACCCCTTTATTTGCCCGTTCATTGGATTTCGAATATGATTAATTGAATTAGACCTAATGATCCCGTAATTTTATATTGATAACCTTATTTATTAACTTAAAAACTATTTAACTATGGAAACAAAAAAGTTGTCTTTAGAAGAAATGGGAGGAGTTGAAGGAGGTGCCAAAGGTTGTGGGCTTGCCATTTTCACTTTAGGTGTTTCTATTATTGGAGCTTCAGCAGCTCTGGTTACATTAAACCCACTTGGAGTAGCCCTGGGTGTGGCAGGAATTTACGGAGGTGGTCCAGGTATGCTTATTGCTTGTGAATTGATTTAAAGATCAGATTAAGAGCGCCTTAATAGTAATATTTTGTTTAGTGTTTTGAGGCTGATTTCATAATAAGACTGCTTTCAATTTATTTTCAACTGTATTTCATAAAATGTCCTTAAGGCGCTCTAAATTAATTTAAATTCATACTACAAAATGATTTATAAATTTATATCCTTTTTTGCAGTAACCCTCACCATATCAGGTATGATCATACTTGTTGCAATAAATGTTGATAAATATTTAACCATTGCCGGGGTCATTATTGGAATTACGGGTTTGATTTATTTAAATGTTGCACATTTTAAAGTACTTAAGAAAATAGATGATCTGGATAAGTCATATTTTGATGACTAAGGTCAAAATTTAAATAATGAAGGTGATAAGCGTTCTTTGGTTGGCCGTGTTGCTAGTAATAATGTTTATTATAGGAGAATTCATATAAAGTTTTAAGATTCTTAATGTTTAAAAATGTGGGTGTTGACATATTTAATTTGGTTCTAATTTTAAGTGAAAAATTAGAGTTTAACTATATCGTATTTATCTCATCCGTATAACAAAATGTAATTTAACTTTCAACCCCTTTATTTGCCCGTTCATTGGATTTCGAATATGATTAATTGAATTAGACCTAATGATCCCGTAATTTTATATTGATAACCTTATTTATTAACTTAAAAACTATTTAACTATGGAAACAAAAAAGTTGTCTTTAGAAGAAATGGGAGGAGTTGAAGGAGGCTTCTGTTGGGGAGCTGCCTTTGCTTATGCAGGAATAATTATTGCAGCAGCATCTCCTGTTACATGGGCCGTTGCGGCCGGGGCTGCTATTTCCATGGCAAGTTTAATACATAGTGCAGTGCAATGTGAAAAATAGGTAAAAGTAAAATTACTTGGTACTGAATGTATTAACATCAAAATCAGAAATTCCGGTCAGACATATGACAAGAATGAAGTATCTCACTTCAATGGTGGTCATATGTCTGATCCTGATGAATTTATTTCTGATCCTCAGGTTCTACTTTCAGGTTTTAGGCAAAATCCTGTTTCTTTTGGCATTAATTTGTGGCGGTATCATGCTAATATCATCATTTCTTTATTATTACATGGATAAGTCGCTGATCGAAATTGGAAGTATTGTGTTTTCAACTACCGGTATTCATAAGAAAATTGCTGACCAGATGATATTCTATGGATATCGTGAAATTGAGAATTTATCGATTGAGAAAATCCTTCCTTATTTGTTTTTTGAAAAAAAAGCTAATGACGCAAAGGTTTATCTGCTAAGAATCCGGTTTTTTAAGCAACAGGAGGTCAAGTTGTTTGTTTCTGAAAAAAAATCTACTGCATATACTTTACCTGAAAGAATCTCCATGATTAACAAACGTTGCAAGACACAACCATGAAATGTTGGTAATCTTCTTAAGTCTTGGATCTGTCAGGTACAGGAATACAATTTATCACTCAGATGATTTTTTTACTTGTTCACGAGGTTTCTTTTTTTTGAAGACTTTTGTAGCGTATCATAATTTTATATTGATAACCTTATTTATTAACTTAAAAACTATTTAACTATGGAAACAAAAAAGTTGTCTTTAGAAGAAATGGAAGCAGTTGAAGGAGGAGTTTCTTTCTGTGAAGGATTCTTTTTTGCCACTGGCGCAGCACTCGGTTTGGCAGTTGCAGTTTATTCTGCTGGTACTGCAGCTGTTGCAGGATGGGCATTAAGTAGTTATATTGGAGGTTTGGGATTATTATGTCCTGATTGATCTGAATTAATTAACACTCTGCAGAAAGTTTGTTATATTTTCATGACAGATATGGTCTGCAGAGTGTTTTCTTTAAAAAGTTAAAAGCATGAAAGATAAGAGTAAGCTTGTTATTGTTTTAGCCTTTATTACATCAATTATATTCATTGTCTCGGGAGTGCTGTTTTCCCGGGATAAACTGGTAACGTTCGGTTGTATTACAGCTGGTTACCCAATAGGCTTATTAATCGGAACTTTATTTATCAGAAGGAAGATTAAATATAATTTTAAGTTAAATCTTCGGGATATAGTCCTTTTTCTTTCGTTTTTGGTTTTAAATTACATATTGCTTCTTTATGTTAAAATAAATAATAAGTTATTGTTTTCATTGCTTCTCTTCGCAAATGTTATTGTAGGGATTTTTTTGTTTTTCAGGTTATTTTTTCACAAGGAGAAATGAATTGATTGTTTATTTGCTGGAAGTTGAACATGTTCAATACTTTAGAGATTATAGCATAGCATTATTTAAGGGAGCTTTTACAGTGAATCGGAAAATTATATTTCGACTGGCCGGAACCGGATTGTTTATTTGGAGTATCCTTTTGATGAATTTCAACAAAATTTCAGATTCGGGAAATTCTATAGCTTTCATCATCGTTTTCTTTGCAATTTTATTATGGTTCATCCCTGGTTTTCTAAAACCTGTAAAAAGCCTTCAAAAATCAATTATTTATTTGAATGTTTTAATTGTATTCCTGATTCTCATTGTACTATATCAATTAATACGGATCATTGAGGATCCTGGAAATCTCAATGCCTATGGCTGGTCAGCGGTAGGAATTTGTTTCATTATTGCCTATTTACTGATCAGAAAAGAGAATATGAAAAAGCTAAAAGAACAGTAAGTGTTTTTTTAATGATCTGATGGGTAATATTTGAATATGAAAAACAAAATATGAAAATTATTAGTGTTGTGATGAAAATTCTATTTTATTCGTCCGATCATTGTATTCCGGGTATGACTTCGCATCTGGTTCAACACACACTCATTCTCATCTAAATTGATCTTGTGTATCAAATTGTGTATCAAACACCAATAAAAAAGCCTTTAAGGCAATCCTCAATAAATTATCAGTATTGCAGGATTATTTCATGATCCTGAAGT
>CAWAMZ010000021.1:0-6876 GCA_963783315.1 uncultured Bacteroidales bacterium | reverse complement strand
TGGTTTAGCCCCCTATAATTCGGACAAATTGATTCTCGAAATCTAATATAGTTATAATTTTTCATGATATTGCAACAGCAAGGAACGACCGAAGGTGATTATTGAACCGATGGTTGTAGAAGTGAATCGGCGCCGATCATTTCGTTTTAATACTCATTCTCCACCCCAGCGAGGGGTGTCGAAAGAGAGCAAGGAACTTCCCTCAGGTTCATATTCCCCGATAGCTGCTGATAAGGGATCATAAGTCGAAATTTTACCTTTTTTATTTTTCATCACTTCCCGTAAGATTTTGCCATCTTCCCATATAGTCCCAGAAGACCCTGGGTGAGAGATTAGCGATAGATCCATGTAACCTTACATTGTTGTACTTTTCGTAAAATATCGTCAGCCTTTGAATTAGTGAATCGAAATCCCAGAATCCCTGATTCCCTATTGCTGAAGAGAGAATAGAATGAAAGCTCTCTACATGACCATTTTCCTGAGGTGTATATGGATGCGTGAAAACCTGGTTAAGATGGTTCTCCTCAAAAAAAGTGCGTATGATTTTGGATCCAAATTGAGGTCCATTGTCATTTCTAACTTCAATATGCACACCTTTGCGCAATAAATCTGCCGACTGCAGGTATTCGGTTATAATCTCCTCCCACGCTTGCTTGACCTGCCGTGTTTTCATTGTATACCCCACCTGCCAATGCAATACAAAACGGGTAAATGTATCAATTACAGTGAGGATATATGCATATCTTCCATCTTTGTGTA
Source organism: uncultured Bacteroidales bacterium (assembly GCA_963783315.1). Taxonomy (GTDB): domain Bacteria; phylum Bacteroidota; class Bacteroidia; order Bacteroidales; family DASQZP01; genus DASQZP01. The sequence continues at coordinate 6,117 of CAWAMZ010000021.1, read as the reverse complement.
TAAAGACATACTTTATATCCATTTCAAGTACCTCCAAAGGACCCTCAGGTATTACGACCCTGTACCTGGCAAATGATTTGTCCCGTTTCTTATATTGGTCCTTTAATAATCCTGCATCTTTCATTAAACGATATACTTTTTTGTGGTTGATAAAATATCCTGCAATCATTAACAGTGTACACATTTTACGGTAACCGTAATCAGTATCTGGGTCCTGTTTAGTCTCCCTGACCTCAGCTACTACTTGCTGATTGCTTACTGTAATGATCTTCTGATCTTCAAGTTTCTTTGTTTTCTGAGATGGTTGTTTGCCTGGACGATGGCCTGTTTGCTCGTAATAATATTGATGCTTGCTCAGCTTCAAAATCGGTAAGGCCTTGTCCCGATTCAGACCAGCAAGAATGTATTTACGAGCTAACGCTTTTTTTTCTCCCAGGCATATTTCTTTTTTAGCGCTTCATCTTTTAGACGCCCTTCTAACTCCTTTTCTGCCAAAAGTTCTTTCAAGGTTTTGTTTTCTTTCTCCAAACGCTTGATCTCTTTTAAATGGGCCGGGGTCATACCATGCCGGAAACCCGCTTCTCCCATTGTGTCAAATTTCTTCCGCCAGCTGTAAAAAGTAGCAGGATAAGTTCCCACGCTTCTTGATTGTGGCGGTAACTCCATTTGTACTGGCCTCCTTTAAAATCGCCAGCTTTTCTTCTTTTGTAAAACTTCTTTTTTCCATAGACATAATTATAATAATTTTATTACAGATATTAAACTATAATTATGTCCGAATTCTTAAAAGGCTATTTCATCATTTGCATTGTTAATTCTCAGATCTTTTCTTCTTTAACTGCGCGACTTCATCCTGTAATGACTGGATTTGTTTGTTTTGATTGATTACGTATAAAGTTAACTCTTCAATTTTTCTCAATAAAATATTTGTCATCTCAGCCAGTTTCATACCATTTTCAGTGACTTCTTGTGCTGAAGGAACATCTGGTAAGTGATTGTTTTTCTTGATGTATTTTTCAATATCTGTCAATTTATTTGAGTCGATAATCTTCATTAAATACATAATCGGGGAGTAATATATCATTTTTTACTTCCACCTCTTCTGTTTCAATGGCATTGCAGGCAATAGTTCCATTTGAATGAATAAAAACTTGCAGTGCCATTGTTGTTTTTTAAAGATATAAAAGGATGCCCTGTCGAACTTCCGGTATTAACCATTAATACGTGCAGCTGTTGAAGGATCTGCCTCATTTAGTATTGAATTTCCTGTAATTTGGAGTATTCCATTATTAGATGCAGAGATGTAGTGGCCGAGCCGTACCAATTCCTATTTTTCCGTTGTTCCCAATAGTTAAATTAGCTCCGCTGGTATTGTATCCTAATCCCAAACCCGATGAAGTTACCTCAATATTTCCATAATCATTGTCATTATACTCTCTGAAGAATTCTAGTCATAAGAGGAACTTCTGGGTTTAATCTGAACATAATATCCACTTGCTGCTTAAGATTTAGTGTACTGTTGTAGGATAAATACCCATTCATCGAATATATATACTTATTAAAATAAAATTTGGCCGATCGGTATAAATATAGGCCCAATTTCAATTTTGAGCACCTAGTTTCACATTAGCCCCAATCAGTATTGAATTAGTGATAGGTACTGGCATTATACCGAGTCTGTACAAATGTTTTAATACCACTAAGAGAAAAGATAATTAAGCAAATTGATAAAAACTTTTTCATAGGTAAATTGGTTTAGTTCGCCTACTTTCAGATTTTTTTAGGTGACTGTTTCGGCTTTTCTCACCTTATTTGTGATTAACCGGAAATAGTTTAAATTTTTAAATGATTTTATAATCCCTGTTTTAAATCCTCCCCTAAGACATAATTATGTCTTTTCTAATAGTTTCGTTATACATGAAAAGTGACACCCAAAATCAATTTTTTTGATGAATGAAATATTCTCATACAATTATATAATTTGTGTATTTAGTGTTATTACTGCAATACAGTTTATTATTTTTTCGATAAATATTTCCGATTATTAGTGTTGCGGATAAAAAAATTGAATTGTGTCATTTAACTTTAGAGGAATTATGTTAATTCAAACTAACAGCTATATTGGCACTAAAACTCCTGAACATGATATCATTTGATTACAGTATTTTACAATGTCCGGTTACCGGTAAGGATTAAGTTTGCTTGATCAGCAACAGGTGAATGAGATTGTCAGTAAACATGGCGAATCCTTATTTAAGCAAGACCAAATCAAAGAAGGATATGTCAATGATTCAGGCACTTATTTTTATCCTGTTTTTGAAGACATTATTCTTTTGTTGCCTGTTTATGCATTGTTTATTGGTGAAGGTGAGGATCAGCGGGGAGAAATGGCTTTTGACAAGGAAAGGGTATTCAACTATTATAATGAGATTACTTATGACATAAAGAATGGGATCAAGATTTACCAGGATTCCCCCAAATGGGTCGATTTTAGAGAAGTGTCAAATGATTATATCAGGAACTCCTTCACCAAAGCACGGCCTTATATAAACCAGCGTGGTAAATATTTGCTTGATATTGCCTCCGGCCCCATAGGTCTGGAAGAATACCTGGAATTGTCTGAAGGTTATGAATACCGGATCTGTGCCGACATTTCACTGAATGCACTGATTCAGGCAAAATTAAACTACAGCCCGCGGAAAGGAATTTATATTTGTGCTGACATTACAAATATCCCACTCAAAGAAAATTCGGTTGATTCGGTATTGTGTCAGCATACCCTGTATCACATTCCAAAGGATGAACAAAAAACCGCGGTTAATGAAATGTACAGGGTTACCCGGCCAGGATCATCTGTAGCCATTGTATATAATATATTTTACCATAGCTGGTTCATGAATCTTACCCTGTTGCCGGTTTAGCTTTACAGGATAGCCCGTCATTTAGCAGGAAAATTATATGTCAGGTTATTCAAAAGCAAACCCAGACTCTATTTCTATACCCATAGCCTGCGCTGGTTCAGGAAAAGCTTTCCATTCGGGAAGGATATCAGATTCTATAGCTGGCGAAGCACTAATAAGTATTTCATGAATATTTATGTACATGAAAAACTGGGAGGAAAAAAACTATTAAACCGGCTTCGTAAAAGTGAAGAAAAGCATCCGGAGTTCTGGGCAAAGTTTGGGGAATACCCGGTGGTGGTGATAAGAAAAAATTAGTTATTGACTTTTTATTTAATGCTTTTGATGAAAAATACGTTCACTTATATCTAATTTAATAATTGTAATGAACTAATAGTGCTGTCTGCGAACCAAAAATGTTTGCTAATTCATTTTTGAATTGTTTCTTTTAATTATTACTCTGAAATTATCAATTAATACATCCTGATTGCTTGTATTCCAAACATATACCTTTAATGTGCAATGTTCATTCAGGTGTTTATTATCAATAAAATTAAATATGTTATTCCATTGATCCGTATCTATCAATTGGTCATCAATTCGTATGCTTTTATATAGTATAATCTCCTTTTCATTCTCAATAGAAATGACCAGATTCAATTTGTGTGACTCTTTATACTTAGGGGCTTTTATCCAGCAATCAGCGATTATTTTCAAATTTCCTGGAGGAATACTATCAAGTGGTTGTGAAAAGGATGCTGAAAAAGAATTTGAATGTACAATATCAGACTTTCGGCCATTAAAAGCATCTCTGCTTAGTTGATTTTTGCTTAATTTTTTCCAACCAGGTATTGAATCTTGCTCGAATCTGTTTATAGAGTTTAATATAAGTGAATCATGCGTGACATTAATAAGGTTGAAAAAATCTCTGACATAATCAGGATTATCAAATTTATAGAATTCAAAATCAACAACCAGTTTTTCATCCAGTATTTTTTGATTAGAGGCTTTAAACATAATTTCTTTTACCTCATATAGTTTGCTTCTGTTGAATATATATGGATTGATCCAAATTCCGTCTATAGCATTATTAGGCACAATACGGTATTTATGGATCAAACCGTTTCCCAGTTTAAGGTATATCCAAAATTGCTGATCCTTGTAAAAAAAACTCTTTAAAATCTCTCTGAAACTTTTGTTGAATTTCAGTTTAGCCCTTAATAACCCGTTATTTGTTTCAGGTACCTTTATCCATTTTCCCCATGTAGACAACAGATGTCCAGAGTTTTCATTTTTTAATGAAAGAGGTTTATTTCTTTTTTTTAGGACAATAAATTTACCGGATGTTTGCCAATATTTGTAATTTTTCAGTAAACTGATAATTGTATTGGGCTCATCATTCAGCAAATACCTGTTATCAATACTATTTAGATTGCCGCCGTTGATATCTGAAGAAACCTTGTTAAACTCCCATATCATGAATTCCGGAGCTTTTTCTGAATCAAAGTGATTAGCATTTTGTTTGTCCAGCCAAGTGGTATAGGAGGCATAACTGTTTATAACAATTCTTGGTTGCCAGTTTAGCTCATTGGCCGGAATTACTGAATAATCCCAGGGATAAACATCAACAGAAGAAGATCCAATGGAATCAATGATAGATACAGGTAACTCATTTTCTGAAATTTTTTCCCGCGATATTTTACCTGACCTGAATTTAAGTTCAGAAAAATTGGTAATGAATTCAATAAAATTATTTGAGGATTGTAATTCGTAATATAGGGAAAATAATTTGATGCATTTTGCATGTTTAAAGGAAAAAGCAAAACTATCAGGAAGGTTAATATTAAATTGATGTAGAAGTTTTTTCTGTGAAATAATATAAATATAGTAAGACAACTTATAAGAGTATATGTAAAACCCTCTTACATGATAAACGTCTTCTCTTGCCATCCCCATGCTTCCAGGCAGCAAAAAGGCTAAGAATGATCAAGATCCAGGAAATAATCAGATCTTTTCGCCCTGTTGATTACGAAAATTGTTAGAAACAATAAAATAAAAAAGATATAATAAATACCAATTGTTGTGTGGATAGATTGAAACTGCAGTTGAATTCTCCCCTCCCCAGTTGAATTACACCCCATATGTAGTGAAAAAATCCATTAAGCGTACCATACATTATAAACCACAGTGCAAGAATTAAGGCCAGTAGACTCAGTCCATCAATAATGGAGATTTTTAATTTTCTGTTTTGAAAATAGAAATAGACTAAAAAGGAGAAGAATAAGATTCCGGGAACCTATGGCAACGTAAACTTTCACATAGAATGCTAAAGCGGTTAAAAGAAATGCGAGGATTTGAGATATTTTTTTTTCGTAAAGGTAATAGTTGCAATAAAGTAGCAATAAATTGATTAGAATAAGATGATTAAAATCGGCAACTACCGAAAAAAAACTTGCTATCAAAAGCGGGACCAGCCATTTATTAATCTCATTTGAATTTCGAAATAAGCTAACCAAATTAAAAACCATTATCACTTTTAAAAAGGAAGTGATTAACGAAGCAATCAAAATATTTGCAGGCAATGGATAAGTGAAAAATGCCAGGGGACCATGTGGGAAAATAATCTGTTTTCCGGCACTTAAGCCGGTTTTGAAGAAATGATTAAAAGCCCATGATAAAGGCTGATCGATACCTGTCCAAAATAAGTCCAGCTGTTTTCAGGGAATGTCCCGATTATCACGATAATACTTAATCCTAAAATCTTTATAAAATTGATAAGAGATTGCCTGTCAACTATGGTTCTTAATCCTGTTCTTTCTGTTTTTTTCATGAACTTTATTTACTGTATGAAATTCATGACATAGTGTATTATGTCTTGATAAATACTTTTAATTCATCTTGTATTGGTATCCCTTTGCACTTGTCTCTTTTCACCTTGTCCAATCGCTTAGCAGAGACAACTAGTTTTATTCCAATTACAATTTTTTGCAGCGTTAAGATATGTATAAACTTCCTATTTTTCAATTGTGCAGGTTATTTCTTTCAATGATTGCAAAAATGGTTTTCCGATAACCAACTTATTCTATTTCTTGATCAATTCGTAAAAGATCTTCTCATCGGGTTGGTATGTCATTATTTTATTATTTTTGTCTCACTATGAAACGAAAACGGATTAAGACCAGATAATTTGAGAAGCAAAATTCGACATACCAGCCGG
>CAWAMZ010000020.1:0-4993 GCA_963783315.1 uncultured Bacteroidales bacterium | reverse complement strand
GTCGGCGGTTAGTGCCGGCCCGACCGTTCTACGTTTTTATTTTTTTAATAAATTGAGCATCAATTTAAGAAAAAAATTCGGTTAATGCCATTATACCAGGGCTGGCATTAACCGCATGTTGTAGGCCTGTAGCCCGCAACTTCCGGAAAAGGAATTGGCAGAAAATTTGCCAACCAATGCCAGCCCTAAACGTCGTTTGGGCACAAGCGTGGCAGACCGCTGCTCGTCAAATTGCACTGACCCCCGGGCGGGTTCCTTCAGCTTCAGGTTTGGCAGGATCTTTTTTCGGTATAACGACAGCAAATTTTATGACAATTCCTGCCACGAAGACGAAACGACAAAGGTTTCTGCGGCCATGCAACGAAGAACTGCAAATTTAGGCTATGGCCTACAACGGCTGGCAATATGCGTAGGGCGGGATTTCAAGGCACCTCCTTTCAAACCGCTACATCGTTTATTAAATGTTATTTCGTTCAAATTTAGCACTTTCTGCCCATGTTTTATATTGCGTGTGTGCGCCCTGCATGAGCAGCAGCGCACACTTGTTGTAAGCTCTGAATAAATTAGAAAAATACAAATTTTTCTTACAATCCGGGCAGAGACAAGTGTGATTATTTTTCCAGAGGGTGCAAGTCCCTTACATGCCCGGGTAACGCCGGGAAGTGTTAGCAAGCCGCAAGGTGGTTTACCGCGAAGTATGCACTGAAGGAAGCGGGACTGCAAAATCCGGTACTGACGAACAGGAACCTGATATGAGGCTATAAGGTTGGATGAGGCAACACAACATGCCGAAGTCCTAAGTTCTATAAACCGAAATAGTAGATCAGGCAGGAATCGGAGGAAGGAAGAAGCTCTTACCGGGGGAGGTCTCCTATTTCACGGGATGGATGGGGAGAAGTCAGCAGAAGCCATAGTACTTATCGGCAACGAGCCTTGCAAATACAAGGAGGCCTCACAAGGTAAGGAAGGGCTGAACATTAAACAGCAGCTATGCCATCAGGATTCACCGAAGGTGAAAGCCACTGGCAAATGCCGCAGGGAAACAGAAAACATATGCAAACAATTGACAAGGTACTATCCGCAAGGAATCTCACAGAGGCCTGCTCAGAAGTTGTGAAAAACAAAGGAGCAGGCGGAGTAGACGGCATGAGCGTAAAAGAGCTTAAATCCTACCTGGATAAAAACAGGGAAGAATTATGCAATACGATACGTGAAGGCAGGTATATTCCACAACCCATAAGAGGGAAAGAGATCCCGAAACGGAACGGCAAGAAACGCCTGTTAGGTATTCCTACGGTAATAGACCGGATGCTGCAACAGGCGGTGTCACGCATGATTATGCCTCAATTCGAGTATATGTTTTCGGAGTACAGCTATGGGTTTCGGCCACAACGGAATACCCAGCAAGCAGTACTGAAATCGTTGGATTATATCAATTCGGGGTATCAACACATCGTTGATATTGACCTGAAGGGATTTTTCGATGAAGTTGATCACTGCCTGCTACTGGACTTGTTGTACCGGAAAATAAAATGCCCCGTTACCATGCAGTTAATCCGCAGGTGGCTAAGGGCACCCATATGGGTAAACGGCAAATTAATGAAACGGAGAAAAGGCGTACCACAGGGTAGCCCTATCAGCCCATTGTTGTCCAATATCATGTTACATGAACTGGACACGGAAATGGAACGACAGGGCTTACGTTTTGTGCGCTATGCCGATGACTTTAGTATTTACTGCAAAACCAAAAGCGAAGCAAGGGAGAAAGGCAACAAGATTTACCTCTTTTTGAGAGATAAATTAAAACTGCCGATCAACCGGGAAAAGAGCGGCATCCGACGGCCGGTAAACTTCACGATACTGGGTTACGGTTTCGTACCCACCTATCAAAAGGGGGTAAAAGGCCAATACCAGTTAATCATTGAGAAAAGCCGCTGGAAGCAGCTAAAAGCCAAACTAAAAGAGGCAACCCGGAAAACCACCCCGATGTCTTTCGATGAACGGATACAGAAGATCAAAGCGATCCACCGTGGCTGGATCAATAATTTCCGCCTGGCCAACATTCAGGAAAAACTGAAAGAGTTGGACGGCTGGCTTCGGAATCGCTTACGATATTGTATCTGGCACCATTGGAAGAAGAGGGAGAGGAAGCGGAAGAATCTGATACGGCTTGGTGTCGATCCCCGTGACGCTTTCAGGTGGAGCAGAAGCAGGCTGGGAGGCTGGGCCATTGCGCAAAGTCCCATTCTGAATACTACGATCACCGTGAATTTACTTTGCATACGAGGATACGAACCCATGTTCGCATGGTATCAAAAGATCGTTCCCCATAAATTTAATCCAACGCTCTTTCCCATTGTTTAGTGAACCGCCAGGTACGTGGCCCGTACGCCTGGTGGTGTGAGAGGCTCTCCGATAGGCGCTAGCCGCCTATCGGCAGTCTACTCGATTGGCAGCCGTAATTCATTTCTTTAGTGGTATCTTCCAAGTAAAGTCAATACTTATAGAATGTTCATATTTTAATGTTGTCTCAGTTTTCAATCTATAAAATGTCGGTTTATAAATTATCCCAAGATAAAAATGCTTTGTTATTTGAAAATATGTAGAAGAAATCAGTCCGAATGCATTATTAGTTTTTTTTATCGGTTCTCGTGCTGAACTATTCTCATCCCAACTGTGATTTCTCAAATCCCAACTATTTTGAGCAAATGATAATCCATAACCAATTGAGAATCTATTAATCTTATGATTATTAGATAAACTTACAAAACTTGAAGTCATTAATTCATACTCGTCCCCTCTGTCCACAAAAGCAATAGGTAGAAAAAAGTCTTGTATTTGTGCAAAAGACAAATTCAAATATTGTGTTGTATTGTAAAAATAATCTAGTCCAACAGAGTATCCCATAAATCCAATATTGTTTTTAATTTTCTCATTTTCTGGACTAAGGTGAAAACTATTAATATAAGGTAATGATAAATGAAGTACAAATTGTCCTTTGGTCTTGTCCTGTCCATTTACATAATTATCAATTGTGTCTTTAGGATTTAAATTATTCACTTGTGAGAATTCTTGTCCGTTAACAATTCTAATTGCAGAGAAACTTTCGGTAAAACCTGATAAGCAAAATGATACAACAATTAATAATTTAAGTCTTCTCATATCAGTTTATCATTAAAGATGATTTTAATCTGTGCATGGTTGCTTTTTATGGCTGCCAACGTTAAGAATATATACCGGTGCTTTGGTTGTGGGTTGATTTTGCACGGCACTGGTATATATTTTGTGTTGAACGTTGTGCTTTGTTGCTATTTTATTAGTTTTTCAATATTTAACTTAATTTTCAGATCTCCCTAATTCGGGAAATCTTCATTTTATTTTTTTGTTTTTACACCTTTTTTCTCTCATCCTTTTATTTTCCAGCCCTTTCTTATTGACTTTAGCTTTCAATTTTAAAGTTTTTTCATTTCAAGACATACCAATCCCATGAAGTTTTATGCCACATTTTTTTCTCGCAACTTATCGCTGGTTATTATTCGTTTAAATATTATGATTTTATTTTCCTGTTTGCTCTTTAGTCTCGTATAAAGGTAGACTTTCTTTTTATTGCAATGGTTGCATATTAAAGGGTTTTTACCTGTTTTTTCTACCTGTAACAATTCCCAGTTGCCGGAGATTTTATTTTCTGTTTCATCCTCTTTTTTGTTTAGATATTCCTCCGGAATAATCCCCCTGTTTGAATAGAGTCCATAATATCTTACAATCCTGAAATAAGCCAGGGGGACATGTTGCAACAAGCGTGGGAAGAAATCCCGGTAGTTCATTTCCAGTTCCCGTTCTACAGGTTTATCGCTGGCATCTTTTGTTTTATAATCTTTATATCGGAAACTTATATTTTCTCCCTTTATACGGGTAATTTTATATTCACTCAGGCATGCCCGTTTAGAGTACCTTCCAATATACCGGACTACCTGCGCAGGTATATTCATTGGAGGCTCCAGGTGAATAATCCACCTCTTTTGGTTTATCCGCCTGATAAATTGCATAAACTTCATGCGGCATGAAAAATCGTGTTGTAAAGTTCCATTATCAAACATGGCAACCAGTTCATCTTCAAACCTGCAGCGAAATTTATTTTTCACAAAATTATAATCAACATATTCTCCCTTAATCTGCCGCAATGTTTTGGTCTGTTTATCTATTCCTCCCCATGACAAAATCATATGGACATGTACATGATACTCTTTGGTTTCCCCAAAAGTATGTAATACTGAAATAATACCGGGTTTTATATTGTATTTGTACCCCATCCATTCTTTTAATGTATCAGCAGAAGTACGCATCAAAACAGATAAAAGATCTTTGCCGTTGATCTTAATCAAATCATTTAACTCATGGGGCAAGGTCATTACAACATGCCGGTGGGGAATGTCCATCATCTGATTTTTGATTCTGTCTGCCCATCTGAGTGTATCCTGCCAGCTGCATGTTGGACAAAACCTGTTTTTACAGCTATGGTAAACTTTTGTTATCTCGCCACAATCAGGACATGCATAATAGTCAACACCTAATGCTTCAGTCCTGCATAAACGCATTGCATTTACAGCTTTGTATTGCTCCGGGGTAATGTATTCTTTTGGCGATTGTTTATAAACATCCCACCACCTGTCGAAAAAATCAGCTAAACGGAACACTTTTATTTCGTTCCAATCTGATGCGTTTTTTTTTGTGGTGCAGTTACACATTGATTTAGTTTTATAATCCATCTAAATGCCAGGCGGTCATTTGGCTTTGACCAAGTTCGGATAATAACTCTTTATCTATTGCTTTACATTTTGGGCAGACAGGCTTGTTTGCAAAAACTAATTTATAGCTTTTATCCATACCTGGCTCGCCAACTTCAAAGTTATAAATATGACTGCATTTTCCACATTTAAAATTAACTATCATATCATTAATAATTAAACCTAATTAGTTGTATATCTGACTGTTA
>CAWAMZ010000019.1:0-119173 GCA_963783315.1 uncultured Bacteroidales bacterium | reverse complement strand
CATTATCTTCTGTCTGAATTTGTTCAATTAATTTTTCGGCAACTTTAGGACGAAAAGAATTCATTTCCAACAATCTGTCGCGTCCTTCAGCAAGATTTTCTGAAGTTTTTCGTGAAAGCCGGATGTTTCAGCAATTAATGGTTCCAATTCGGCTTCTGCATCTTTACCAGAAAGCGATTTGGAAAGGTGCAGCAATCTTTCTCCAAATAATTCAGCCAGTATGTTTCCATCTTCAAGATTTGTATTAAAAGCATTTAAGCCTTCATGAAACCATCGGGCAACCATTTGCTGGGAACTTCAAACAGTATAGGGAATATGAATATGTATATCTTCTGTTTGACGATTCCTGTCCAGGCGAACCAATTCGCTGTTCCAATAGTTCGGGATGAATTGGCATGTCAAATAGAATGAGGTGATGTGCGAATTGAAAATTTCTACCTTCGCTTCCTATTTCGGAGCAGAGTAGTATTTGCGCATGGTCGTTGTCTGCAAACCATGCAGAATTTCTATCACGCTGTACGAGCGTGAGGTCTTCGTGAAAAATTCCTGCTTTCATATTGGCAAATTTCTTTAAGACTGCTTGCAGGGCCAATACCTTTTCCTTAGTGGTACATATAAGTAATATTTTTGCCGGATATAATTCCTTCATTTTCTTTACTATCCACATAACCCGGGGGTCTTTACCGAACCAAAATGCTTGCTTGTCTTTTGTATTCGAAGCACCTTCAATATCAGCAACAAATTCATGTGTTAAGCGCTCAACCCAGAGATTGTGGTCGTCTGTTTGTTTAAGGGGAATTAGATGTGCTATCCGCCTGGGGAATCCACTCATTGCCAATCGGGTGTTTCGGAATAAAACTCTGCCTGGTCCATGCTGATCGAGCAAATCTTCAATAAGATTGAGCCTTGCTGTTTCATCCTTTTTTGCCAACAATGCAATTCTTTCTTTCGGGAAGATAGTTTCCAATAATTTTGTTTCAGCCGCTTGCAAATTCTCCCCTGTTGATAGTTTATCCACAATAGCAGCTATCTCTTTATTGTCAGACGGTTCACTTATAAAATCATTATAATTGGCATATCGGTTTGGATCGAGCAGACGCATCCGTGCAAAATGACTTTCTACTCCTAATTGTTCGGGAGTAGCTGTGAGAAGCAACAAGCCTTTTGCTACTTTGCTCAGCAGTTCCACCGTTTGATATTCAGGACTGACTTTTTCCACAGACCATTCAAGGTGATGTGCTTCATCAACAACAAGCATATCCCAGCTTGCAGAAACAGCTTGTTGGGTACGTTTTTTTGAACCCGCCAAAAATTCAATACTGCAAATAATAAGCTGATCGTCGAGGAATGGGTTTCCATCCGGTGCTCCCTTTTCAAGAGACGAACAGCGTTTTTCATCGAATATATTAAACCAAAGGTTAAACCTTCGCAGTAACTCCACAAACCATTGGTGAATGAGCGACTCAGGAACAAGAATCAAAACCCTTGAAATACGTCCGTTCAACAACAATCGGTGCAATATTAAACATGCCTCAATAGTTTTTCCAAGGCCAACCTGATCTGACAGCAGAACCCGGGGTGCATACCGTGAACTTACCTCGTGCGCGATGTAGAGCTGATGAGGAATTAAATCTATTTTTCCTCCAACAAAACCATGTACCGGAGATATTTTTCCTTTTATAATTGGACCAGTGAGTTTCCCGGCGCAGGGCAAACATTTCCGGAGCATCTACATCGCCGGTAAAAAGCCTGTCATCTACATTGTGAGTAATCGACATAGTACCAAGATCCGCCTCTGACAACTTGCCATTTTTCCCACTATAAATATAGAGTGTATCGGTCTGTTCAATTTTTTCAATAAGCAGAGATTGTCCTTTAGCATCGACAATAGTATCGCCAACCTTAAAAATAACTCGTCGCAAAGGAGCGCTTTCTGTTGCATACAGTCGCGTTTCATCCGCTACAGGGAAATAGACCCGTATCTTCCCCTTACTTACTTCTTTTACAATGCCAGCACCCAGTTCGGGCTCTCCATCGCTCGTATATCTTTGATCAGGGAAATATTTCCTCATAGAGTGTTTCTTATTTAATTATCCAAATATTCCCAATTACAAATTATAATGTTCTTTTTACCAATGGCTATAAGTTGTTGGCTTATTCTGTCTTACCATATCCATCGATACCCTTGATGCTTGCCGGTAACATATAACATTTTGGCAACGTGACGGTTTGGTTAGTAAGGGATTGCGGGCTTTTTCTCCTATCAAGGTATAAAAAATGCAAGCGGGTCGCTTTGCTTCGCAGACTACTGAAACCCTTATAAACTATCCCGTTGTGGTGCGGTTCATTATTCAAGGTCAAGTACTATTTGGATATTTTCTTTTACCAGATCAATAAGTTCTTCAGGTAAAACTCCAAGGCGTTTTGTCAATCGTTTATTATCAATCGCACGTATCTGGTCAATCATAATATCACAAGCCTGATGTAAATTGGCTGCCCCTTTTTTTAGATGCACCCTTAATATTTCAGAATCTTTTTTCACGTTTGTTGTAATTGGACAAACAATGGTTGAAGGGTGAGGAATTTTATTAAGTAAATTTGTCTGAATAACCAATACTGGTCTTGTTTTACCAGTTTCGGTTCCAATCTGTGGATTTAAATCCGCAATCCAAATTTCAAATTGTTTAATCGGCATAATCAATCTCCTCGAAGTCTTCAAGCACAGACATTGAATCAGCCTTTACGATATCAGATTCCTTTTTTAGTTTTTTCTCAAGTATTTGCTTGCGTTGCATTTTATTATAAAAATCAATCGCCTCGTTAATATATCGGTTCCGTGGTTTTTTAATTCGGGCAAGAATTTTTTCAGTTTCACCGAAAATCGAATCGTCTATTTTTAAGGATACTGTTTTCATGACATTTAAAATTTATATCTCAAAGGTATATCATTTTGGTATATTAATCAAGCGTACTTCCCGGGATCTCCTCCGAATATTTTAATCCATAAATATTCAATCAATACTGTTAAAATTAGCAAAGGCAAAAGAATAATCATCGCTCTTGAGGAACCATTTGGATTTGCATTCCTGGTTTCAACATTATCAGTCAACTCTTTAAGACGATAATTGAAAATGCTCCAATATTTAATTTTAGTTTTCATGGTTTGCAAAATCACGATATGCATGCACAACTATTGTATATGTACACTATATTATATTGTTATTTTCCGGTTACATTGTAAGTGCAAAAAGAAGAGTTATTCCTTAAAAAAAGTGCTATGTATACATCGGGTTATTTTACCTTTTACAATCGAAACATTATCCACAGGCAGGGTGCATTATTTTATAATAGCGCCTGTCCGGTTTTTTTATGTTTAAATAAACCAAAATATTTATAAGGTTTGCCGTTTAATACTTTCAAAGCATTCCATATAGGAAAAAACACACTAAGAAAGAGAATTCCAAAAAAGGGTTCTGGCATGCCATGGTGAATATATCCCCAAAGGACAAGTATACAAAGAAAGAAAATCATGGATTGAAAAGCAATAACAGCACGGTAATGCTCATTCATCTCCTTAATTTCGGCCTTTTTTCGATTCCAGATTAAAACAGAAGGAAAGAAGAGAGGAAGAATTCCACTCACATGTATTAAGGCCAGCCAGATCCTTTTGCTATCCAAATCTAAATCCTTTTCCGTATCAGGTGCTTCTTCGATAAATAAGCTGAAATCAACTTCAAGCGCTTTGGCAATCATTTGGAGTGTATATGCCCGAGGATCTACTTCACCATTTTCTATACGTTGAATTGTTCTGGCACTTACTTCAGTCTTTTCAGCTAACTCTTCCTGAGTCATGCCTTTTTTTATCCTTAATTCTTTTATTAATTTTCCCGTTTCCATTTTCTTGTTGTTTTTGCTTACAAAACAAATATCAGGTTAATTAAGGTAACTTTCCAACTACAAATACACGACATTTATACGACATTTCCATTAACTTACCCTGTCATTCTGCATTTTGCCTGACGGTTTTGCCAGGATAAGCTTTTGAGAGGCACGAGCAAATATGAATCTTAGCTATTGTTAGCGGCTTTTTTTATCTGTATTTATCAATGGTATAGTTAATGCAAAGGATATAAAACCTCACAGGAAAGCTCATTAAGGAAATGTATAAGGTCGGTTAATCTGATTTATATAACTTCTTGTTTTCACAAAACAAGAAGAGACGACCTTTAAAGGTCGTCTCTTCTAATAGTGTAATAAATTTAACTATTGTTATTTATTATAATCTTCTGCCATTCTGGTGAAAGCCTCTAACGCATCCAGTTGGAAGCTGGATTCAAAGACAGGACCTTTAATAAAAAGATCTCTAAAACCATATTTGTTTTTGGCGTAATTGGTTAAAACAGTTCTATTATCGCCGACAAGCTTCTTTATATTGATGGTAGACATATTTATCGCTTCCTCTCCTTCTTTCTGGGAAAGAATCTCAAAGTTGTTTTCTTGCCATTTGACATAATCAGCATCACTAACCTTCGTACGGTCAGGTAAGTGGGAAGTAACAAATCCCTGGGTGTGGTGATACTTTTTAAAAACGGTAATCTTTCCTTCTGTAGCAACTTCTAACAAAAGCCTTTTAGGAATTTTATCTTGTTTTCTTTTAGCAAATAGATTGACATATCTTGCCTGTTTGAATTTTTTACCATTTTCAAGGGTAAAATTTTGCACATCCCTGGCATCATAAACCACAGCGTCTTTATCTACATCTTTCCCTGCCTGATAAGCCACATAGGTTTTCTCGTCAATCAGATTAACCCTTTTTTGAAATTCCTGAGGATTCATCATATCAATAAATATATATCCATTAACCTCATCCCCATTTCCCAGCGTTACAGTACCTTTTTCATATGTTCCTACCGAACTGGGCGTTCTTAATTGCGCTTTAGTACTGTTAGATGTCAAGCTGAAAAGCACTATTAGCATTAGTGTAATCGTTGAATGTCTTTTTGCTGTTTTCATTTCTTTGATTTTCATTACTATTAGTAATACTTATTCAATACAAAAAATTGCATCAATTGTTAAACGAAATGTATTGCATTAGGTTATTGAATTCTCAATTGAATTCCTGGGTAGTTGGTAATTGCCGCTAACGAATGTGTATGTATACTGTTAATGCTATATTTTCTTTGTGCTTTTTAAAAAGCCAGGGTTACCTCCACTTACTAACTTTCAGGTTTGTTTTCCATTAAAAACCGGTGTTCTGAATAGTACCGTAATCATTAAATCCCCTTATAATTACCTGCAGCATATCAATAGTCTAGCCCAACAGTACCGCAGGCATCCGATAGCTATCGATCCGATGGCTATCGATCCGATGGCTATCGGATCGGGATAAAATTCAACTGTGCCCCGGTAATTCATCATCTCAGCCAGATCAGCAGTTTTACTGCCTCTTTTTTTGGTTCAAGGGAGCCTTAAATCCTATATTGTTGGCTGCCGGACTTTCATTTCCGCCCGATAAGTTACACTTTTTTCGTTTCAGTTAAATGATTTTCTGAACTCCAAGGGCGAAAATTTTGTCTTTGTTTTGAAAAGTTTGCTGAATGATTGCGGATGTTCAAAGCCCAGTTCGTAGGCAATTTCACTGACCGATAAATTGGTAGTGGATAATTTTTCTTTGGCTTTTTCTATCAGCTTTTCGTGAATGTGTTGTTGTGTGTTTTCCCCGGTAAGCACTCTAAGCAGACTTCCTAAATAACTTGTCGAAACATTTAGCTTTTCGGCAACAGATAGTACTGTCGGTAAACCTTTTGAAATTAAATCATCGCTATTGAAATAATCGGTCAGTAACTTTTCCAATCGTTCCAAAATCTGATGATTGGCTTTTTCTCTTGTGACAAATTGACGATTGTAAAACCTTTCGGAATAATTGAGCAAAGCTTCAATGTGAGAAATGATGATTTGTTTGCTGAATTTGTCAATATTAGAATGATATTCCTGTTTTATATTTTCAACAATGTTGCTGAGTATCTTTTCTTCTTTTTCTGAAAGAAATAAGGCTTCGTTTAAAGAATAGTCAAAGTATTCGTATTTTTTGATGTTCTTTGCAAGTGCTGTGTTCCAAATAAAATCAGGGTGGATGAGCATTGCCCAGCCTGATGGCTTTTCGGTATAGGTTTCTATATTAATGCCTAAAATCTGATTGGGCGACATAAAAAACAATGTTCCTTCGCTAAAATCGTAATCGTTTTGTCCGTACTTGTATGTTGCATTCAATACTCGTTTCAGCGAAATAAAGTAAAAATCAAAGATGATTCTTGTTTTGTTTGCACTTGGTGGAATTGTTATGTCTTCAATATTCACAATGCTGATGAGTGGGTGTTCGGGTTTAGGCAAACCTCTCAACCTGTGAAATTCGCTTATTGATTTTATACGAATAAGTTTTGTCTTTGTCATGTTGCAAGTTACTTTTTTCATAAAAATTGTTCACTTAATAACCACAATTCTTTGCTGATTGATTTGTCAAAATTTTTACGAAGTTCAACGATGTTGTTTTTGTCGTCAATGAATTTTCCGTTAGTAGTATGTGCATTTCCTTTTGTAGCAACATATACACCGCTGTCACAGGTTTCAGGGGCATTCCTAACATCAGACGAGAATAAAAACATTAGTTTTAGCCACCAGGGGGCAACATCTTTTCCGAGATTTGATTTTACAAATCCAGGGTGAAAAACCATAGAACTTGCCGAGGTATTTTGCAATCTGTCAGATAATTCAAAACCAAAATGAACTCTTGCAAACATTGCATTGTTTATGGATTTCATCCAACTATATGATTTTGTAAGTTGTAAATCATTTAAATCAATTTTTGGTTTTTTTAAAAAACGTGGTGCACCTGCGACTGTAACAATTCGTGCTTCATCGGTTGCTTTTAATAAGTCAAGCAACCGATTTGTGAGTGCAAAGTGAGATAGATAATTTATAACAAAAGATTTGTCATAGCCTTCGCTTGTGATTTCTTTTTTAAAATACCAAGCACCTGCTGCATTCACTAAGCCGTGCAGTTGGCTATGTTGTTGCTTAAATTGTTCACTTAGTTGCTGAACAGATTTTAGCAAACTTAAATCGGCCGGGAGAAATGAAATGTTATTGTTGTCTGATTTTTCCGCAATTTCTTTTATGGCTTGTTGTCCGCTCAACTCACTGCGGCTAACGATTACAACATTTGCACCTTTCTTTGCAACGCCTGTAGCAATAGCTTTTCCGACACCTGACGTTCCGCCTGTAACCAAATAGATTTTGTCTTTTAATTCCATTTTCGTAATTTTTTGTTGAGACAAAGTTCTGCAACAATTAGGAATCAGATGTAGTCCAAACGCTTTTTGTTGTAGTCAAAAATGGAGTCTTTTTTTCAGGTGGGTCTGGTTTTTCAGTAATATCTTGGTCGCTATTGTCATCTGTTAGCCTTGCACCCAACGATAAATTATAAGTTTAGCTTGGATTACGGGCTATTTTCCTGTCCGCATACGCACGAATTTGGTGCGGGTTTTAATGCTTAAAGTTTGTCCTGAAACCACAGTTAAATATATAAAATGTTGTACGCTGTACTATTCAACAACTTTTTTTAAATCTAAATTCATACGAATTACGATATATATTAATATAATAAAGACCATACTTATATATCCGTATGTATACCCTGATTTTTTCTCAAATAGAAATCCTGCAATATTTAATAGAGTGTAGACAATTATGCCACTAAAAAATAGCGAAAGTTTTATATAGTTGTTCACGTTAACTAGCAATCCTTTTACAAGAACAATAATAAAAAGAGATAATCCCAGTATATTGATCAAACATAACATTATTAGCATTGTCAGACTTGAAGATATATCTGAGAATAGATAATATCCTATTGCTAAGTATCCTGCTCCAATAAAAAAGCCAGACGCTAAAAAGTAATATTTATTGGCCCGACTTTCATTAATTAATAGACCTATCCCAGTGATGAGACATATTAATGCAGTAATAAATTCTGCTGACAGATGAAAACACATATATGAGAAATTAGTCTTGATCTCTGGAGCTTGATTTGTTAAAATTAACATCGGCCATACAATTAACATTGATAGGCCATTTAATGAATATAGGATTCCAATCGCTTTTTTCATATAGTTATTCTCATTAAATGATACTCATGCGGGTGAAGTATTGCGTAGAACGAATGTGTATGTATACTGTTAGTGTTATATTTCCTTTACTAATCGATTAATCTCCATTAAGTTGTTTATCGATGTCTGTTTATCAAAAAAAAACAGGAGCAAAAATCTTTATATTTATTTCTTATTCCGGGAAACATTTAAATTTATTTATTTCTTCCAGCGACTCATCCCAACTTGCTTTATTTGAAATAAAAATATGTGCAGTAATCCGACACATTTATTTTTCTCCCGCTGAAAACCTAAACAAATTTCACATATAACGCCACATTGGGCGATGCTTATATTTTTCATAATTGTAATTTCAAATTATATAAATGGACTCCGCCATTTACTAATTCATTTGCATTGCCCTAATCTGCCATTATTGAAGAAAAAGGTCTCATCTCTACCTGAAAGTTCAGCTGATACAGCAACTGATTATGACAATTTCTCTGTTTCGTCTGTCCTGCAGACAGCATTATTAAAGAACTTTTCTTATAAAGATCAGAAAAAAATCTATCCAAAATCCAAATGCTGTCTTATAATCTTTCCTCGTGATTTAGTTTAACCGGCGTTTCATGGCTGGGCACTGCGTGCCGCATGAAGCGCTAATTATTACCAGCAATGTTTTAATATTTTTATTTCTTTCTTCAAGATATTAAAGTTATTCCAGTCAAATTAGCAAGATTGTTTTTCAAGAAAGCATAAGTCAATTTATCAACTTTACAGTTATTAAACTGCACTCGTTTAAATTTCTTGTTGTTTTTAAAAAATGTATTGAGTAGTGTTACATTTTGAAACTTAACGCTATAAAATGAGCAATTTTCAAAATGGCTATCCTCTATTGTACCTTCAAAAACAATATCCTGAATTGCCATATCAATAAAATTTGTACCATTAAGTTTAGCATTTAAAATCGTATTTTTAGCGAAGCCTCCATTATTAAATTCTCCTTCAGTAAAATCGGTTCCCGTAAAATCACAATTTTCAATAAAGCTCTTTGAAAATTTAGTGCCTTTTAGCGAACAGTTACTAAAATCATTCTTATTTAACATTGAACTCTGAATCTGGCTGTTTTTGAGGTCAGAGTTTGTAAAGTCGCAGTTAAGCACATTATTGTTTTTTAGAAAAAGCCCTGATAATTCCGAACCAACAAACATACAATTTTGAATATTTGAGCTGCTTAATTTTTCGTGTAAATTTTTCAGTCCTGAAAAGTCACTGTCAGTCAAGTTTAATTTTGACATATCCCACCCTCGCTTTTCCTTTTTAGCTTTTAACAACTCGTTTGAATTATTATCAGTTTTCTCTGATACCGCCATTTCTGCATCATCAGTTTGAAAACTTTCAGTAAAATAATTGAGGTCTACACCCAAAATTTCTGCAAGGCGATTTAATGTTGTAATGTCCGGCATTGACTCACCTCTTTCCCATTTTCCAACTGCCTGTGGGCTTATGGCTATTTGTTTTGCTAACTCTGCTTGAGAAAGGTTTTTGTTTTTTCTTGCTGTGGCAATTTTATTGCCTATCATATTTGAATTTATCATTTTAATACTATTTAATCTTACGGTTATTTAATGTTACTATTTCTCTTACAGCATCAGCCACCGCAAGAAAGTCTTTTTTTAGAATATGGTCATGGTTGCTATTTACTTTAGCCTTGATTTTAATGTTGTGATTTCGTTCTACTACTGCATTTACTCCTGCTCGGATAAGCTCTTGTTCGTCTCCTTTACTTCCTAAAGATGAACCTGAAGCAAGGACATATAGAGTTGGTACAATGATTTTGTTTACAACCGGGTCCAGCTCTTTTTTACCAGCTAACCAACCAAGTTCGATATTTATCTCAGCCATTTTTGAAGCAGACAATCTTGGTGTAATACCTGTAGGACGAAGAAGCCACATTAAAGGATTTAACCATCGAAACAGCTTTCTTATTCGTGTTGCCATTTCTTCTGTCATCCAGTCATACGGTTGTGCCCCATCAACGAGTACTGCACCATAACAACGGTCAGGATGCAGACTTGCCCAATGTGCAGCAATAAATGCACCATAGGACCAACCAATCACCACACATTTTTTTATTCCTCTTGCAGCTAAAACTGCATCTACATCATGAACACAAGCATCAAAAGAATAGTCAGAAGATGTACCTGATTTTCTACCTCTTGCTCTTTCATCATAAGTGATGTGTCTAAAGTCAGAACCTAGTTCTGCGATGACTTTACTCCAGTAATTCCGGGTTGCGAACTGACCATTTAAGTATATCAAAGGAATTCCAGCCCCACCAGTGTCGGTGACATGCAATGCTGTATCATCAACAGGTAACATTCCAGTCCAAGCTTGATGAACTTGGTTATTACTTTTAATTGCTTCGGCAGTGTTATTGCCTACTGATTTTAAATTTAGCATCATATTATTTTGTTTTTTTTGATGCTACAAAGTTATCTCGTTCAATAACCTTAATACAAATAAAGTCCGCTACTATTAGTGGCTTCTTCGCTACTTTTAGTTGTATTTTGACAACTGAATATTGTTTTGATGTCTTTTGTTAATTTCTGTCTCAAATTTCTATTTAAATTGTCATGGTTGTTCGGTTGTCCAACATTGCTGGACCGGGTAGCTTACGCCCCCTAAGAACCGTACATGCAAGTTTATGCTGAAGCATGAGCTCCACTTCGTTCCGGTTCCCGGCATACGGCTCAGGCTCTTTAAAGGCTTTCCGGCGAAGGATCACCCGGCTGTAATCATTTGTATTAGTTAACAATACTTGCAAATGTAGTAGTTTGCATACATTTATTAGCAATGTCTTCTCTCCATTTTGTTCTTTGAAAGAAATATTTGTCATATTCCTGCAGGTATGGACTTGCTTTGCTTTTAACCTTGACATGATAGATTATAGGCACTTTGGCGATAAAGCGTGTCATTCTCTTTTTCGCTTCTACGCTCTGTCGGCAGTTACAGATATTCACATGTGTTAACCATGTCCACCCATCCAAGCCCTTAATCGGCATTGAGACTCCGAAGATCATCTGCCTCACGGTTTCTGACCCTGTCTTTGGGATCTCGTCCCGGACAATTGGTACTGTTTCTCAGGGGCTTCACCCGATAATGGCTGCACCATACATCCGATGCCCTGATAGGATACAACCGGGGAAACAGTTGGTTCCATCGATTACTGCTAATCGTGAAACAATTATTTATGCGACCTCGTGTCGCAATAACGTTCCTGCGGTATGAAAAGTTGCCGATTTCAAAGCTCTTAATTATCAACCCGAAAAAACGTTAATTAAAAGCACTAAATTTTAAGTTAACCTCCTCATCGGCAATTTTTTATGACCGCATGTAACCGCCTGGTGTTTATTCATTATCAATCAGTTATCTATTTTTTTTCATAATCCAAAATCCTCTCATACGAAGCACTGACGTTTCCGAAAAAATTAGTTTTTAGGGTCGGCAAAAAAAGCGTTGGAAAAGACATACTTATTGACAAGTTTTGGTCGTATGTTGGCTTTTCGTGCGACTTGGCAATGTGTATGGCTTTAGCGTGGGCTGTCATTTCGTTATGGTCTATTCTTTTTAAAATTCTCTGCTTGTTCAAATATCTCAACATACACTTCGTCTCTTTCTACTGGCGGATACCCGTGTTCGTCCAAGAGAATTATCAGCCCAACTTTTAAAGCGGATTTTATATCTTCTCGTTTGCTCCAATCAGGATATTTTGCTTGTGAGTCAACTAAGTCTTTAACTGCTTGTGCTAATACAATTAATTTTTCTTCTGGGTATTTGAAGTCATACTTAATACACAAGTCTTTCAAAATGTCGTAGAAGGCTTTTTCTTCAAAGTCAATTCCTAATTCGTCACCTGCGGTAAATTCTTTTTGAACTTCCCAAATCAAATTGGTCAAATGCTCTGCCATTTCTTCGTACACTTCGCTTCGCAAAATGTCATCTTCTTTTCGCTCGTTGTAGCGTTCTACCAAGGTTTGCATTTTCTTAGAGAAGTCAATTCCTTTAACTTTATTGACTTTCTTTATCTCACCAATCGCTTTTGCTAAAAGTTGCTGAAGCAATTTGATTTTGGTATGTGGCAACTTGATTTTGTCAATCTTTGCCAAATAATCTTCATCAAAAAGGTCTTGTTCACTTTGAGTTTCATCACCGAGTTTAAAAATTTCCTGAACCCCATCACTTTCCAGTGCGTCTTTTATCATTTCCCGAACTCTGGCGTTCATCTGTGCCGTATCAGGTGCAATTCCTTTAGTCAGTTTGAAAACGATTGACCGAACTGCTAAATAGAAGTGGGTGTAATCTCTTTCTTTCTGCGTTAAATGTTCACTTCCTGCACAAATGTCATAAGCAGCTTTTAGACGTTTTACCAAACCCATAAATCGGGTTTCCAGTTCTTTGGTCAACTGAACATATTCAGCTGCCATATTCAAGGTGTTTAACTGTTCTAAAGCTGTGCCACCGAAATATTTTGAGCTATCGAATTTATGGAAGACTTTAGCCAAAAGGTCTAAATGGTTTCTTACAATAATGAGCGATTCTTGTATGTCTTCAAAGTTTTCTCTTTCGCCTTTATTGTATTTGGCAAGAGCCATATTCATGGCCTTTTTGATACCAATGTAATCAATTACCAAGCCTTTGTTTTTCCCTTCAAATTTTCGGTTTACTCTCGAAATGGTCTGAATTAAATTGTGCTGTCTAATTGGCTTGTCAATGTAGATAGAATCTAAGAATGGCACATCAAAACCTGTAAGCCACATATCGACCACAATGGCGATTTTGAAATTGGATTTTTCATTTTTAAACTGTCTGTCCAATTCCTTACGGTATTCTTTTGTGCCGAGCAAATCGTACATTTCTTTTGGGTCGTCTTTTCCTCTGGTCATTATCATTTTGATACGCTCCATTGGTTTGATTTCCCTTTTGTCCTTTTCTGTTAAAACAGCTCCTTCTTCGGCAATTCTTATTTCCGACCATTCAGGTCTTAAAGCGATTACATTTTTGTAAAACTCGTAGCCAATTTCACGGCTACTGCAAACAAACATTGCTTTGCCTTTTACAGTAGCACCTTCGTTTACTCTGTTTTCATAGTGCTGAACAAAGTCTTCTGCCAATTTCAACAAACGGTCTGGGTCACCTAAAATGGCATTCATTGTGGCAGTTGCCTTTTTGCTTTCTTCTATTTGGTATTCATTGGCTCCTGCTTCTGCTGCTTCTTCGTAGTATTTTTCAATTTTCTCTAATTCGCTGTTGTGCAAGGCAACTTTTGCCGCTCTGCCTTCATACACAATGCGAACCGTTATTTCATCTCTAACGGATTCTGTCATTGTGTAGGCATCTACTACTTTGCCAAATACATCCAAAGTGGCATCAATTGGAGTGCCTGTAAATCCTACGAATGTGGCATTGGGTAAAGAATCGTGCAGATATTTTGCAAAACCGTAGGTTTTCTTAACACCTTCCGAAGTTACTCTTACCTTTTGGTCGAGATTGGTTTGGCTTCTATGGGCTTCATCTGAAATGCAAATAACATTTGTTCTTTCAGTTAACAGTTCGGTATCTTCGGTAAACTTGTGAATAGTGGTTAAAAATACTCCACCGCTTTTTCTACCTTGTAAAAAGGTTCGTAACTCGGCTCTGCTTTCTACACTTGTAATATTATTGTCGCCAACAAACTGTTTTGCATTAGTAAATTGCCCTGAAAGTTGGTCGTCTAAATCGGTTCTGTCGGTAATAAGAACAATGGTTGGACTTTCAAAATGCTTGCTTTTCATCAACAAACGGGTGAGATAAAGCATTGTAAAACTCTTTCCGCTTCCTGTTGCTCCAAAGTACGTTCCGCCTTTTCCGTCTCCGTCTGGCTTCTCCGCTATTTTGATGTTTTCGTATAAACTGCGAGCTGCGTAATACTGCGGATAGCGACAAACTATTTTCTCGTCTTTTTTTGACGAATCAGGAATGTAAATGAAGTTTTGAATAATGTCACGCAAGCGGTTTTTATGCAGCATTCCCTGAACTAAAGTGAACATACTGTCTATACCGTCCACATCTTTTGCTAAACCTGCGATTCTTCGCCAAGCGTAGTAAAATTCGTAAGGGGCAAAAAATGAACCTGCTTTGTTGTTCACGCCATCACTGATAATGCAAAAGGCATTGTATTTAAACAATTCGGGAATGTCTCTTTTATAGCGAGTAGTCAGTTGAACAAAAGCATTATGAATGGTTGTGTTCTCCTGAATGGCTGTTTTAAATTCAAAAACCACCACAGGTAAACCATTGATGTATAAAATGCCGTCTGGAATGCGTCTTTCCGTTCCGACTATTTCCAATAGATTGACAAACTTATAAATATTCGTGTCTGGTGGATAGGGTAATTCGGGTTCAGCAGCGATAACATCCAAATTTTCACTTTGTCGCTGCCGGTCTAAGCCTGCAAAATCTATAAGCGAAATATGTATGTCTTTTTGGGTTCGGTCTTCTCTTTTTAGGATAAAACCGTCTGCCAACCACTGCATTATTTTTTTGTTGCTTTCGTAAAGGTCTGCCGAAGAAAGCGTTTTGAGTTGCAGAATAATGGATTGGGCTTCCGTTTCGGTGAGATTGGCATTTTGATAGCGTGTGAGCAGGTAGGTTTTTAGGTCTTCTTCAATCAGTACTTCATCTTCACTGGAACGCACCAAACTACTGCCCACAAAATGAGGATAGCCTTCATTTTCTAATAGCTCTATAAATGCTTGCTCTAATTTCGCTTCTGTAAATTTCACTTCTTCGGTTTCTTCAATTTTTTAATGTCTTCCTCTAACTCTTTCAAACTGGCCTCTTTTTCAATGGCTTTTTGTTGTTGTTTGAATTTTTCATATTCTTCTTCTGACTTTTCCAATGCCATCTGATGACTAATTTTTCCTGCGTGCGTGAGCAATTCCCGCCCGTTCATTTTTAGTATAACATCCAAACGCTCAATCCAATCTTTCATATACATTGGTGTTTGCTGCTGTGCCATTGTCTCGGCAAATGCCAAATATTGCTCCACCAACAAGCCCAAAAGTTTCATTTCATCTTCATTCAGGTAATTTTTGGCAATGCTTACTCCCGCTTTTTTTATGGATGCTACTTGTTTTTTGTCGTATGAAAGCATTCCCATTAATGGCAAACTGGCATCCACACGCCTGTAAACTAATTCAGCTGCGGTTTGCTCACTGATTGCCCAAAGCAATTTGTTTTGCACGATTTTAAAAAATTCAATGGTTTTTTCGTCTTTCGGGTCATAGTCTATACTGGTGGCGTAAATATCTTTGATTTTTTGGTAAAAGAATTTCTCCGAAATGCGTATCTCCCGAATACGGTTTTGCAGTTCGTTGAAATAGTTCATTGAGCTGCCCGACTTAAAGCGGTCATCATTGAGCGTAAAGCCTTTAATGATGTATTCTTTTAGTCGCTGCGTTGCCCAAATACGGAATTGTGTACCTTGAACCGACTTTACCCGATAGCCAACTGATATGATAACATCTAAATTGTAGTGGTCAAGCTCACGTTCAACCTCCCGATTGCCTTCGGTTTGAACTGTCCGGAATTTCCGGACAGTTGAACTTTTCTCCAATTCACCCTCATTGAAAATATTGCTGATATGCTCACTGATGGTACGTTTGTCCTTACCAAACAATTGCCCCATTTGTGATTGGGTAAGCCAAACGGTTTCTTCCTGCAAGCGTACATCTATTTTGATGTTGCCGTCTGGGTTTTGATATATGAGGATGTCGCTGTTCATAAATTATAAAATTTATCGTCTGTCCATTTTGCAGGATTATTTATAATGTAATCTGAAATGCGTTGATATGATTGTTCGTTACGGATAATGTGTTCGTGGTAATTGCGTTGCCAAAATTTCCCCATTGTTTCATTTTTCGATTTATAAATATCCAAACAATCATTCGCCACCAACGATTTATATGCACCCACGATGTCGCCAATTGTAGGGGCAGGGCTTGCCCCTGCCCTAATATTCGCATCATTTTGGGCAACCGCATCATTTTGGGCAACCGCAAGGGTTGCCCCTACAGTGGTCAACATTATAATACCGTGCATATGATTGGGCATTATTTGGAATACATCCAATTCGAAATTTAAAAAACGTTCTGTCAATTTTAACCATTCTATGTATGCAATATTTCCCAATTCATTTAAAATCATTTCATCATTTTCAATTTTACCGAAACGACATTCCCTATCCTGACAACAAATGGTAATAAAATACATACCTGCCAGCGAATAATCGTATCCTTTTAATCGGATAGACCTGCGGTGGTGGATTTTTGGATTGTATTTTTTCATTACGCCTTTTTTCAATTTTTATTCTGTGAATTTCATTTTCATGAGCCTTTAGTTTCCTTATATGTTTTAAACAAGAAAATTGCCATTGCACCTGCTAAATTAACAGCTAATTCACTATGCCTTTCTGATGGCTTAACACTATTTTTGCTTTTCCCGTGTGCATCTCCAAGTTTATTTCTTAACGCCCCTAATCCACTTACGATGCCACTTACCCCTCCAAGTATTTGTTTGAAGATTTGCTCCTGATGCAGTTCTGGTGCTAAGTTTAAAGATTTTGCAACTTCTCTATATAATTCTGGTAATTCAGCCGCATCATTGTATTCAATATCTTGTTCGTCTAAAATGTGCTTTAAAATGCTTTCAATTAATGTTCTAGCTGCTGTTATCGCACTTTCGGGTTCGATTTGTTTCCGTTCAAGAGCTTTTTGCCATTGCGAATGAATATGTGCTTCATCAAAAACAATGCTTTCTTCTAATGGTGAAGTAGTTTTCTTTTCCAAATAATTTAGGACAGGGGCAAATTCACTCCATAAAAAATCTCTACGTTCTTGATAAGTGCTAAATCTTCCTTTTATAAATGTCCAAAATTGGTCAATTGTCCTTTTTGTCTTTACCCATTCTGGTAGCAACTTTTCTAAGGTTTTGTTCCCGATTAGTTTAGTCCTTACTGTGGTATATAATTGGTTATCAAAGTCACTCCCTGTAGCCCTTGCAACTACTCCATCTTGGAAGTATTCGACAAGGTGAAATTCACTCAATTTATTTATCTGGTCTAGTTCTTCTTTCATCTCATCACTAGTTCTTTTTCCATACTCTCCAAAACCCCTTTCATCAGCACAGGGCAAAGTGGTTTTATGCTTTCTTTTAACTGCTCGTTGATGCGTTTGCGGGTTTCTAAGGTGTGGTAAATGGTTACTATGGCTACTTGTTTTTCTATGCTCGGAATGGGCAAATGCACATTGCACATATCAACCCAAGTAAATAGCTCTGTTGAACTTCCCCAAGAATGAAAACGAGCATATCGGTCAAACTCAGACCGATAAAAAAATAAATAAAGATACGCTGGATTAAGGATGTCCAAGGCTTCCGTTTTCACTCTAAATGCAGTATTATTCCAACTTGTCAGGAATGTTTCTTCTGTGTTGTTGTAACCTAAGCCTACCTTGTCACCCATCCGAGTTGTACGACTGTTGTAAACGAATTCACCTGGCGATATCACATAAAATCTTTCGAGATTTCTTCCTGCATTATTCGCTTTTGTTGGCATAAACTGCTTGCTATTAGAAACCCCACGCACATCATCAACACCGTACTTCAAATCACTATTACGTAGTTCATTCAACTCAATATATTCTCCCAATCGTTTATGCGGTTCTTTTTTAATCAAATCCTCAATGTAGGTATCGCAAATCAGCTGCAAATCTTCCAAGCTGTTTTCGTAGGTTTTTTGGTTGGTAAGCAAACCTTTGTACAGGGCTACATATTTGCATTGTTCGGCAATGTCGGGAATGGGAATTTCAACATTACACATATCATCCCAAATAAAAGTCTCTCTCGCACTTCCCCAAGAATTAAAACGGGCATATCTATCAAACTCTGAGCGGTTGAACCAAATAAAAAGATATTCTGGTAATAGGTAATTTTGGTCTGTTTCAAAAACCGTGTATATACTTGAAACAATGCAGGTTTCTTCATCATTTAAAGAAATGGCAATCTTTTCTCCTCTTCTTGAAGTATCTGCAACATAAACGAATTGACCTTTTTCTGCGATTTTATAATTATGTAAGCTAACATTAGTCATATTGGCAACCGACTCAATCAGCACTTTTCGTGTAGAAACACCTCTCAAAAGGGTAACTTTTGAATCGGCATTCCGTTTGTCAACTTCTCGGATATATGGTCCAATCTTCTTAAAGTTCATAACCCAAGGTTTTAAAAGCGTTAATCAATTGAGCTTGTGAGTCTTTTTCTTCTTTCAGTAGGGATTTAAAATCTTGCTGAATGCGTTTCATTTCGGTATCAAAGTCAATGCCACTGTCTTTGTCCACAAACTCAATGTATTTACTCGGAACAAGCGAAAAATTGTTTGCTTTTAGGTCTTCAAAACTGGCAGCTTTGCAAAACTCAGCTACGTCTTTGTAGTTGGTTTTATAATCGGCTTGTTGCCAATTGTGGTAGTTAAGTGCTACTTTCTGTATATCGTCTTCGGTAAGTTCTACAAACTTCTTTTCGTATTCACTGCCCCAACGCCTTAAATCCATAAACAGGATTTCGCCTGTGCGGTTTCGATAATTTTTGGGTTTGTCTTTGGTATTGTCGGTGCGTTGTTTTTTGTTTTTGTTCAAAATCCAAAGCGTTACGCTAATGTCAGTAGTATAAAATGTATCTCGGGGAATGATGATAATGGCTTCAACCAAATCATTTTCAATCAATTTTCTACGGATTTTGTATTCTTCGCCACCGCCCGAAAGTGCACCATTGGCAAGAATGAAACCTGCTACACCATTTTCAGAAAGTTTACTCACCATATTCAAAATCCAACCATAGTTGGCGTTACTTTTGGGTGGCACTTCATAGCCCATCCAACGAGGGTCGTCCAACAATTCGTTTGCGCCTCGCCAATCCTTCAGGTTAAAAGGCGGATTTGCCATTATGTAATCGGCTTTTAAATCTTTGTGTTGGTCGTTAGAGAAAGTATCTGCGTGCTTCTCTCCGAGGTTTGCTGAAATTCCACGAATGGCCAAATTCATTTTCGCCAATTTGTATGTAGTTGGCGTATTTTCCTGTCCGTAAATGGAAACTTCTTTTTTGGTTCCCTGGTGGCTTTCAATAAACTTGATAGACTGTACAAACATTCCGCCAGTACCACAACAAGGGTCATAAATAATGCCTTTGTAAGGTTCAATTAATTCGGCAATCAGATTTACAATGGTTTTTGGTGTATAGAATTCGCCTTTCCCTTTTCCACTACTTTCTTTCAGAGCAAATTTGCCCAGAAAATATTCATACACTCGTCCAATAACATCCTGACCATTGCCTTTGAGCGTGTCAATATCATTGATGGTGTCGAGTAGTGAAGCGAGTTTGGTTTTATCAAGAGCCAAACGAGAGAAATAATTGTCTGGCAAAGCACCTTTCAGCGCAGGGTTATTTTTCTCAATGGTGTTGAGTCCCGTGTCAATTT
This sequence comes from uncultured Bacteroidales bacterium, assembly GCA_963783315.1. Taxonomy (GTDB): domain Bacteria; phylum Bacteroidota; class Bacteroidia; order Bacteroidales; family DASQZP01; genus DASQZP01. Next base: position 99,457 of record CAWAMZ010000019.1, on the reverse strand, counting down.
TTAGTGAAATGTCATTTTGCTTGGCATTTTTAATAATGAAGCTCCACCGAGAAATTTCATCCAAATAGAATACATTTTTCATAGCGTAGAAATCTTTCATTTCCACGTACTTTTCTTTGCCTTCGGCAATCAGTTTTTTTCTGCGTTGTTCAAATTTGTCGCTGGCGAATTTCAGGAAAATCAGTCCGAGTACTACGTGTTTGTATTCGGCAGGTTCTACCGAACCTCTCAACTTGTCGCACGATTGCCACAATGTTTCTTCAATCGCTTTTTCCTTTAGTATTTTTTTGGCCATATAAAATTTCTATCGTTTAAATTCAGTTTCAAAAATACAGCTTCTGCTGCTTATTCTGTCCGAGCATTGGCAAAAAAATAGCTCTTTTGGTTTTTCATTTTGGCATGTGGGCTGGGAAAAACCAAATGTGCTATTTGTGCGCTGGCTTCCCCAACTGTCCCGAAGGGCAGAAGCGGGCGGGCAAAAACTAATTTTTTCTTGCAGTATCTTTCAATCAGTGCTACTATTTTTTCTTTCTGTATTTTCAATTTTTGTAACCAAGTTTCAATGTTCGTTTCGGTCTTTTACACTTGGCGGCAACAGTGGCAATATGCGGAGGCCGGGATTTCGAAGCTCCAACTTGTCAAACCGTTGTGATTTTTAATAAATGTACAAAAGTTTGAATTACCCACTTCGCCCGGCTTACGTATATTGCGTGTTGTGTGCAGGTTTATTTAACTTTTTCATTTATATAACCCTTGGTAAACAAATCCTCAAAAAAAATTGTATCATTTTTCATATCATATCTATCTATTGAATGATATATGACTGTATCATTTAGTGTCAATTTTAGCAAATATTCTCCTGTGATAATCAAGCTTTTACATGACTCTTTGAAAACCACATATGGCATAAATGACTTAACGCTATCTTTTTCATCTATTAAATTGCCTTTTAAATCATAACTTTTAATCTTTTGGAATCCAAATGCAGAAATATTATTAATACTTAAATCACTATTAAAATCTTTAGTTTTCGAACCTATCAATACAGACATCGTATCTATAAAAGGCGAAGGAATATAAAAGAAATTGATATTTGTAGGAAAGCCTTTCATAACCGATTCATCAGAAAGTTGCGTCATCAAGGTGCTTTTATTTTTGTTTCCAACTACTCCAAGAAATGATGATTTTATATAAGTCATTTTCTGTCCATTAAAGTATCCATATGGTTTAAAAACTAAAAAAAGTGGGAATTTATCCAATCCATTCTCTTTATTTATTTGCTGTATCAGGCTATTTCCGGAGCTTTGATGAAAGTTAAATCTTAATGAATCCTTTTTTATCAAGTTATTGAATTTTAAAAATCCATCATAAATTTCTGCTAGAGAATAACATTGAATTATTTCAACTTTTTTAATATCAGCTATATTCGCTTCTATCTTGTCACTCGTTTTACAGCTAGATGCTATAAATACAAAAATCAATAAGTACGCAATTTTCCTCATAATTGTGTCTTGTTAACTTGCACACAACAAATGTGTATGTATACTGTTAGTGTTATATTTTCTTTGTGCTATTTATAAAAGTAGTGTTATTCCTTAAAATAATAGTGATATGTATACATCAAGATACTTTACCTTTTACAATACCCATAACAATTGTCGCTCCTATCTTCAACCCAAATAACGAAGTATAAAGTTAGAAGGCTTTTTATAATAATCAAAATTTTGCAGACTTTCCTGTCCTGAAACCATTAAAATCCCCTTAGAATTACCTGCAGCATATCAATAGTTTAACCCAACAATCCCGAAGGCATCCACTGGTTTTACGCCTCTTTTCTGAATCATTGCAGCGACGAATCCTTTTGATTGAAAATGAGTCAGAATTTTATCCCTTGCATAATCAATAGGATAAGGCCCTGAACCATCAATATATAAAACGAGAGGTGTTTTTGATGAATCTTCTGGTTCAAGATAAGAAAACCTAATCCGATATGCCAATTGAAGCTCATCACGATTTTTAAATACTCCTGAGTACGGGAATTTGCTTTTATAAATCGAAACATGATATCCCAACATTCCACAGCCCTTATATAATAATGCTGACAGAAATAGTAGTATGATTAATTTTTATCTTCAGTAGTTTACGGATAAATTAACCCGGCCACACCACTTTAGCAGGTACTAATAATTAATTGTAAACTTATTGTTGTGTAACGAGCTGGATGCAATCCATCGCGATCACCAGGACTTGCTGGATTGTAACATAACTAAACGATATAATCGCACATGGGTAACTCCAAATGTAATTTGTAAGAAAATGAATAACAGTTGATTATATAAATATCCTACACTATATCTAAAAATAAATAAAAAATAATTTGTTATTACGATAATTGTCGTATATTTGTACGACAAGAATCGTAATTCAATTATATATGGACAAAAATACGAATATGCCTACCGCAGCAGAGCTGGAAATACTCAACATACTTTGGAAAAAGGAACCGCTCACGGTGAAAGAAATTCATGAGCATTTGGTACAAAAAAAAGATGTGGGCTATACTACAGCATTAAAAATCATGCAGAACATGACGGCTAAAGGTCTACTGCGCAGGGAACCAAACGGGAAAAGCCATCTCTATTTCTCAAATATCAAAAAAGATGAAACACGCGGAAAACTATTAGACCGGTTTTTAGACACCACATTTGCCGGGTCGGCTTCCGGGTTGCTCATGCAATTGTTGGGCAACAAGAAAACAAGCGCAAAAGAACTCGAAGAGATCAAACGCATTATTAATGAGATTGATAAATCAAAACAGTAATGAATATAATAACAGCAATATTCTCCCCAGCATTAACAGAAGCTTTAGGATGGATGCTAATTCACTCGCTTTGGCAAGCTGCTATAATCGCCATTTTACTTTTTCTCGTTTTGTATTTTATAAAGAAAAAGAGCGCGCAGATCAAATATTTTCTTTCGTTTGTAGCACTTATAGGTATTATGATTTGGGCAGGCATCACCTTTATTAATGCCTATCAATATGCGTCGGAAAAGCAGGCATTAAAAACACAGATGTTAAATAACCCCGATTACCTTAAGAATATACTCTCCACGGACAACGCTCATTCAAATAAGCAAAGTAACCAACACGCATCAGTTATTAACCAAAACACAATAAAGTTTCGTGCGTTTTTCCAACGAAACTTCAATATTATTTGCTGGATTTGGTTTGCGGGCATGCTCTTTATGATGGTAAGGTTTACAGGAGGGCTTATTTACACCTATAGATTGCGTACCCAAAAGCTGACTCCTATTAGTAGTGAGTGGGAACAAACAGTAAAAAAACTTTTGCATAAACTGGGGATAAAGCGTAAGGTGGAATCGTTCTTTTCACCACTGATCCGGGTACCGGTAACTTTAGGGGCACTAAAGCCTATTGTGCTTTTCCCCATAAGCGCTTTAACCGGCTTAACACCAAAAGAGTTCGAAGCTGTTATTGCCCATGAATTGGCTCATATAATGCGCAACGACTATTTGTTCAACATAATGCAATCAATGGTAGAAATGCTGTTCTTTTACCATCCTGCTGTTTGGATAATATCGGCAAAGGTTCGCGCCGAACGTGAAAATAGTTGCGACAATATTGCAGTGGATGCAACCGGTAATAAAATTGAGTATATAAAAACCCTTGCAGCATTGCAAATTAAACAAACAGAACATGCCGGGCTTGCAATGGCATTTTCGGCAAAAAGAGGTAGTGTATTACAACGTATTAAACGATTACAAAAAGAAAAAACTATGAAAACAAATTTTATTGAAGGAATAATCGCCGCAGGTATAATTGCGGGAGGCCTTATGCTGGCATCGTTTACTTCAAACGATTCAATCCATTCGTTAATGTATGCTAATGATTCTGTTCCGCAGCAAAAGACACATCAAAACCGTGACAGTTTAATGAATGTTACGGTTAAAAACACCGACAAGCTACAACCCGAGCAACAAGAAACTGTTGAAAAAGCGGTTGAAATAGCTATGTCTGAAACTAACTCACAGCTCTCTGCACAGATGATGCAAGAGATAAACAAAAGCATTAATGGAATAAACTTGAATGATATTATTAATGTAGCCATGCAAGAATCAGCCAGGGCAATGAAAGAAGCTTCCTCAGAGATTAAAAAGGAAGGTATAAATGAGGAAATGAAGGAAGCCGCTCGCGAAATATTGGAGGCTCGCAAGGAAATGGAAATTGAAATGCGACGTGAAATGACAGCTAACGGGGTTGATTCTGCTATTATTGAATCCTCTGTTAATGCAGCTAAATCAGGGATGGATGTAGCCTCATCTGTTGTTGGAAATCTCAATATAGAAGGAATTGTTTCTACGGCTTTGAATGGTGTATCAACGGGTATGAGTTCTTTGGGCAATATTCAAGTTGATTCATCAGGCTCTCAGACTTACAATAAGAATGTCAACGATAATTCACAAACAAAGCAGCTTGAAAAAGAAAATAAAGAGCTTATGAAAAAGCAAGTTGAGCTTGAAAAGAGACTTAAAGAATTAGAAGACGCCAATAAAAAGAAAAAGAAGTAAGTGCTTGTAAGATTTATCTCATTTTTTGGTCCGGATTTAGGGGGGCAGTATCGTCCGGAATATCCAATATATTCTGCAATTGTCAATTTTAGAAATATTTCGAGCATTATACCTCAATTTGGTGTAAATCTCAAATTAATACTACGATTTCTTTGAGCGGTGGCAAAAAAACAACTCTTTTAAAAATTTTGGAAGTGGGTCAGCCTGTGGGATTTTTAAATGTGTTGTTTGTGTGGAGGCATTACTTGCACTGTCTCTCTTAGCATTAAACACAACGGATGTGTATGTATACTGTTAGTGTTATATTTTCTTGCGCTTTTTATAAAAGTATTGTTATTCCTTAAAATAATAGTGATATGTATACATCACTTTTTTCACCTTTTACACTATCCTGAACAATTGTCACCCTCTATTTGCAACCCAAATAACTAAGTATAAAGTTAGAAGGCTTTTTGAATAAATCAAAATCTTACAGACTTTCCTCTCCTGAAATGGAAGTAACAGCTAAAACAGGTGCTTTTAAGCTATACAGGAATGGCATGGTTCGGGATAAAACTCAATTGAGTCCCGGTAATTTACCCCCTCAGCCAGCTCAGCAGGCAGCAAAGTCAAAGCTTTACTGCCTCTTTTTTTGGCTCAGGGGAGCTTTAAAGTTCCAAACTTAGTTGTGTGTCAGGATTCTTTAAAGGGTAAAATACACCGATTATCACGAATGGGTTTGGCGACCTTCGTCTGTGCCATTCATTTGTTGTCCCTAAGAACAAATAAATATCATTTTTCTGTGTGAATGTATCAAAATACTTTTGTTTGACTTTCCCAATGGCAGCTTCTTCGTCGCCTTTTGAGTCTTTTAAGCAATTCCAAAATAATTCGCCTATTTCCCAATCTTCAATCATCATTTTACTAACCTTATCGTTTTCATCAATAAAATCGTAGTAAAATTTAAAAGGTAATTTTCTAATTAAATCCCTTTTCTTTGATGATTCAGAGGTGTTTTCAAAGTCAAGTTGTAATTGATGTAATTGTGCTTTCCATTCAGGTTTCCATTCTCTGTCGTCAGCAACTGCCCTGAATTTTAAAATCTTTTTAGGTTTAAATGTTGCTAAAGATTTATTTGTTGGCTCCCTTGATTCAGCAATTAATGATTCCAGGTTAGTATATACATTCTTTAAGCAAATTTCCTTTCTTGCTTTCCAAAAGTTTGCAGTGTCAAGGGTATCAAATACCTCTAAATCCTTGAATGAATAATCAGCTGGCGAGTAACTTTCAGGGCGAAAATCATCTTTAATCCTTCTATTCAAATCTAATTCAATCCAAGTGTATTTAAACCTACGCATACTGCCTTTAATTTTCATACCCCTCATGAATTCCAAAGGAACAGGATAAATACGTATCCATTCACCAGTTTCCAATATACCAGCCGTACAAACCAATTCGTCGTAACTTCTTGATGGCAGCGGATAAGTTGTAACTGTTATGAGGACTCGCAGACGGGGCATTAAATGTGTTGGATTTTGTATTTAAATTGTGGATTATTATGAACGGATTCGGCTAAATGCTTACGATGGCATTGATGTATATTGGCTTCAAAACAAGTAATTGCCACACGTTTGTATTTGTTTACCAATTCGATTAATTGTTCTTGTTGCTTAATTGTCTCCTGTAATGTCGTTTTGCGATATTGTGCAAATAATTTATCGTAATCAGCTTGTGTATTTAATTCCTGACGACATTCGGATTCAATTCCTAAATCGGGAATATGTATGTATTTAATATCAAGATTTTCGCAAGCATGGCTTAATTGACTTTTCGAGAAACCGTATTTCATGCTTAACGAATTTTTACGGACATCGCACAAAACTTTAATATCGTAAATCAATAATTTATTCAAGTATTCTTCTAATGAAACCCCTTCATAACCGATTGTATAAAGCTTAGTTTCAGTTTTAACGGGAATTGTTTTCGATACTTTTGCAAACTCATCATTCGTTAAACAGTCTTTTGCAATCACACTTTTTGTGGCGAAAAACGGGAAATTCTTGTAAGTAAATTGAATGAGTTCATGCGATGTTTTATTACCGTGTAATTTTACAAGAGTTTTCAAAGCCTGTAAATCTTTTTCCTTAAGCTGCGCCACATAATCAACATTGTCCGTTTTTAGCCATGTTTTGTTTTCATCGGAAACCATGTTGTATTTTATCATTGTTTTCAAATCGGCATTTGCCTGAAACGAATAACAACCATATTTATAGGGAACGAAATGAAATGACTTGTCGGATTGAAGGCGATTATATAAGAATAAAAGCTTTTGTAGCCTTAATTTTTCAAGCTTGTTATCGAATACCTGTAATAGGCTTAATAATATTTTTCGTCTGTAATACATGCTACAAAAGTACAATTTTATAAGGCGATTCCATTTTTTTTACACCTAAAATATCAACTATAAAATTATTTAATAAGTTCATTTAAAATATTCCAGTGTCTTTTAGTTTGTTGATTAATCTTGGTATTTACCATGTACTTAGCAGCTTTCTTTGTATAAGAAAGAAAATTCCCCCAATTATATAAATCGCTTTGTTCAAATTTACTTTCCTTTTTATTCCAAATGTATTTATGAATACTTCTAGCTCCTTGACCTGGCTGATCTTTTACCTCACAACCGGTAAGCCTCAAAAGAACTCCGGGAAAATCCAAAGGTTCTCCAATAATCGTTGGACTATTTTAGAATAATCCAGAAAAATCTTAAATAAATCCAACTACACTCCAACTTTTTTGGAATTTTTTAGAATGTTCAAAAACTCCTTTTAAAAAATGCAATACGTGGGAGGCCGTAGGCTTACTGTAAAGCGAACACTATGTATCATATAATCCGGTTTCCTCGTCAGATTTCATCATCTCGATTAATAGACGTTTCTGTTCAGCCTTCATTTTCTTTTTATAATTTATAACATCTTCATAACGTATTCGTCTATGCTTGCCAACTTTTGTATAGGCTATTTTACCTTCCTCTAATAATTTAACTAAATGGGGTCTTGAACAACCTAAAAAATCTGCTGCGGCTTGTGTAGTCATTTCTGTTGCAATCGGCACAATAGAAATTGGTTTTCCTTTACTTGTTTCTTTTAAAATTTTCGCCAGTAATTTTAATGCAATCAGAGGAATCTTTATTTTCTCTTTAGTTTCTTCAATTTCAATTTCTGGATTTTTTGAGTGCAATTGATCTATCATTGAAGCCAGGGCATTATAAGACTCCATCGCTGCTTTTTGCTCCTCTTTAGAAGGCCTTTTTATGTCTTCGATATATTTCATAGCTATAAGTTTAATATTTATTACACAAATATAACCGAAATATTCGAAAATCGTTTTGTTTGTTTCGAATATATTTTTTGCATGCAGCCACAACTACTGTATATGTAAACTATATACTGTTATTTTTCCCTCGTAATTGCAAAAAAGTAGTGATGTTCTTTAAAATTGCGGGAATATGTATACTTCATACACCGCGTTTTTTTCACCTTTTACACGATCCCGGACAATTGTCACCCTCTATCTGCAACCCAAATTACTAAGTATAAAGATAGAAGGCTTTTTTCATCAAGCAAAATTTTGCAGACTTTCCTGTCCTGAAATGGAGGTAACAGCTAAAACAGGTACTTTTGAGTGGAACAGGAATGGTAGGCCTGGCAGTGTTATTGACAGTGGTTTTTCATCCCGCATTGTTGTAAGCGGTTTTTAACCAGTCTATTACTTCTGTGTCAATGTCTTTTATACCTGTTAAGTTGATTTTATGTGAACACATTGCATTCGCTGTATTAATTCCTTCCAACCTGCCTTCGGGTTTTTGCCCTTTTAGATTGATGCCGATTTCAAAGCGCGTTTTTGTCGCTGGTTGAAGAATGGCAAATTGTTTCTTCCGTCTTAAACTTACGTAAGCATTTTTTGGTGCAACCTCTATGTCTATTCCAAATTTCAGAACTTCGGTTAACAACCTTTCGTAAAGTGGCTTAAAATGTTCCTTCCCTTTGTATTGTTTTTCAATCAACTCGTCTTTATTCTCGACTGATCCTGCATCTGATTCTCTGGATTTCAAAGCCACCATATTTGCAAATCCGTGGGTAAAGGAATGTTGTTCCTTCAAAAACTTTACTATGTCTCCATGTTTTTCAAAGTTCTGTTTATTTACAATCACAATCCACTGTTCAAGTGTTTTACCAGTATTTTTGAACAGGTTGTCCAACATAGTCTGTGCTGCTTTGTCCATAGTGTAAGTTTATCTCCAAAGTCCTATAATTAATCCCATTACAATAAAGCTAATCGTAACATAACCACCGTGAATTAACATATATTTTGTTGTTTTCTGCTCGAACTGCCCAATAATAAAGATCGACATTGCTACCCAACCAAACCCGGCCAGGAATCCTGCAAGAGCCCCCCAGCCAGCAGTCGTATTATTATCATTTAAGAACATTCCTAAATTAAAGGCCATTATAATTGAGAAAAGAAATGTAAGACCGAAAATCTTAGTCATATTTCCTTTTTTTATGTCCTCATCGAAGAAATTATTTTCCTTCATCCAAATTTTCCCAAACAAAACCGGTGAATACCAAAGTCCGCCTATAAGAAAATTTGACAGGGCAGCTACAATTACTGCCATCCAGTTTAGTGTTGAAATATCCATAATTATCTGTTTTTAAAATTTTGCTGAAAAGTTAGTCTTCGCAGCACTCAAAGTATTGTAAAAAATTAACCTGGCTTATCCAGCGGAAAAAAATTTGTGTTCGATTCATTGTATCCATTCTGAATGTATTTACCGGGATTGAATCCGCAAAATTCCTGAAATTCTTTAATGAAATGCGATTGATCGGCATATCCTGTTTCGTACACAATATCTGTCCAGACAATTACTTCCTTCTGATTGATGTCAGCCAGAAGTGTGTTGAATCGAAAAATCCGGTGCAGCACTTTGGGAGTCAGTCCACAATATTTTTTAAACTGGTCAATCAGGTGTTTGTTTGTTTTTGGATAATCTGTAAGCAACTCATTATGTCTGGAATATGGCTGTGATTGCAGTTTTTCAACTACATCTGTTATTTCCCGGGGAGGCAATTTATTTTCATCGAAAATTTCTAAAAGCCATTGCTCAACAATCTCAAATTTGTGATGAATATGCTGCTGCTGTATTATGTCCTGACGAAGAGTTATTATGCTTTCTCCAAAATATATGTCGGATTGCCTGACAGTGTTATTAAGTTTATTGACCGGAATTTTTAAAAAAGGAAATGCTCCGGCCGTTTTGAATTGAATGATAAGCATTTCAGAATGCTGATGGCTGGATATATTGAGATATTTCTGTTGCATACCTGAAACCCAGGTTTTATTGAAGTATCCTGCTGGATTTAATTCTTTGTCAAATATTTTTCTTTCAAATCCATCCAATTCTATTAGAATAAAAATGTTTCCGGTAGGTACAACCCTTTCAATGCTATGTTCGGGAACAAAGTCTTTGTAATAGAAAATACTTTCAATGTATTTATCTAATGGATATTTTAACGCATGTATTTCAAATATCATTTTGGCCTCATTTTACCATTATCCACAACTATTGTATAAATATACCTGTTTTTGTTAATAAAATGAGAGTTTGTGAGTACAAGAGCGAAGAAGTTGTGTAGAAATGAGCCCCGGTAATTTACCCCCTCAGCCAGATCAGCAGGCAGCAAAGTAATCAGCTTTACTGCCTCTTTTGGCTCAGGGGTGCCTTACATCCTGTATTGTTGGGAAGTGTTATTCATCACCAGTTCTTACAGCTATTATCTTTTTCCACCAGTCTTGTGATATTTCCAATCTTTCAATCCTATTGTTTGTTTTAATAAATTCAACCTTAATATTAAGTTGTTTGCTATAAAACTTATTTTCACTTTCAGGGGTTAACTGTACTGCTGGCTGCGGGGGCATTTCCAATGTTAATCTGTCATTTTGTTTTGCAATAATTATATCCCAATTTTCTTCTGAAACGTATCTGCCTGTATAGGATTCCAAAGAATTTTCACTGAGTGTGTATTTTTCATTCTCGATTATGTAATCAGGCCATTCATATGCTATGGCTATTGATCGCATTACTTCATTTATAATTTCAAATGTATTGGCATTTATCATCACTATCGCTCCTTTTCCCTGGTGTACATAACCGACCAATCTGGAATTAAATCCATAATTACCGCCGTTATGCTGAAACATTTGCGAATCTCCTTCTCCATTCAGAAAGAAACCAATTCCAACTTCACTGTCAATTTTCTGTGGAGTAAGCATCTCGTTAATGGTTTCGGAAGAAACAAAGTCAGATTTATTTTCTGTTGCTTTTTGAATTTCAGTAATTATAACTGACAATTCTGTTGGAGAAGTCCAGAGTCCGGCAGCTGCCATTTCTGGATATATATGATGTCCTCCACTTATAGGTTGATAATCTGGAAGGTATCCAGTAGCCAATAAACTGTTTTTTGTTCTTGGCACGGGTTGTTGATATGTGCTATTCTCTAATTTTAAAGGTTTTAAAACAAGACTGTCAATGATCTTATAGAGTGGTTCATTGAACATGTCTTCCAGAATTAACTGTGCAATTGTTAAACCTCCTCCTGAATATCTTAAACGAGTACCCGGGAGAATATTGACTACAACGGGATCATTATTTGCGGGATATTCACCATTTAGTATTTGCACTGTTGTCGGAATCTGTTCTGTTTGGGAATAACCGGGGAATCCATGAACGGAAACTCCTGCCGTATGGCTTAAAAGCTGACGTATTGAAATATTTGGTGTCCAGCCATTGTTTGACGGTAACTGCCATGATTTAAGGTATACATTGATACTTGTATCTATATCAATCTCATTATTTTCCTTTAGTTTCATGAAGGCCAGGGCTACTAACGGCTTACTAACAGAGGCTGCCTGAAATAAAGTATACTGTGTAACGACTTGTTTTTTTTCTGTGTTTCTGTATCCAAAACCTCTCGCCCATTCCAATTTTCCATTATTTATTACAGCTATACTTATCCCCGGTGTTTTATAATATGACATTCGTTCTTCTAAAGTTGAGGTTTCATATTGATTCCAAAATTGAGTCTCAACCTGGAGATTCTCTATTACCCTCTTTATCTTATCTTCAGTCTCCTGAGAATACCTGCTATTGTCGCTTTTATTATCATGAGGATTACACCCCATTATAGTAATCAAAAAGAAAATGTAAATGAGCCTTTTCATATTTGTTTTCTATTATTGACGATTGTTATTGTCAACTGCTGCATCATAATTCCACCTGTTCGGGTAGGAAAGATACGAAATACTATCAGTTTTTTGCTCATTCAATGGTATTCATCATAAAACTCTGACTTGGAAAATTCGAAACGCAACATCATGTTGTCCGGTAATATTTACAAAACATTTTCAAATACCGGAACCTGTTGTTTCCACAGGTGATAATATCTTTCTTTTTTATTGAGTAATTCCTTATGTGTACCTGTTTCTATTACTTTGCCTTCACTGAGTACTATAATTTCATCGGCATTCATAATTGTACTTAAACGGTGAGCAATTATAATGACTGTTTTCTTGCTGTCTTTTAAAAATTTTAAAGTTTGCTGAACATATTGCTCAGATTCCGAATCCAGAGAGGAAGTGGCTTCATCAAGAATATGGATCTGAGGATTCTTATATATGGCCCTGGCGATTGCAATCCTTTGCCTCTCCCCTCCTGATAAAGAAACACCATTTTCTCCCACCCAGGCTGAAAATCCACCAGGCAATTTTTCAATTAATTTAATTAACCCTAAAGAATGACAGATATCTACAATACGCCGCATATCCGGTTCTAATTCTCCTACAGCAATATTCTCTGCAATACTTCCTGCAAAAAGATCTATTCTTTGTGGAACAACTCCAACCATTTCTCTTAAACTTGCATTGCTGATCATTCCTATATTGTATTTCCCAATCTCAATGGTTCCTGACTGTATAGGATATATATTCTGCAACAGAGACATCAGAGTTGTCTTACCTGAACCACTTTCACCAACAATGGCAGTAAGCTTTTCTTTTCTAATGGTTAGATTAAGATCTGTAAAGACAGTAACTCGCGATCCATAACGGAAAGAAACATTTTTGAAGTAAATATTTCCTATTTGTATCTCCGACATATCTATCTGCCCGGATACCTTTTCCTCTCTCTCCAGATCCATAATCTGAAATAAACGATCGGCTGCAATCATGGCATCCTGTATAACTCGGTTGGTATCAATCAGGCTGGCAAGAGGTGCCAATATATATCCTGTAAGTGCATAAAAAGACATTAATTCACCTGGAGTCATCTGCTGGTTGACAACAAAACGTGAACCAATCCATAAAATTGAAATGGTTATTGTACCGGCAATAAAAGTAGTGAAACTAACTGATAAAATTGAATACTTCACTGAATGATAAGTGGTACCAAGCAATTTTATAAATTTTGTTTCAGTCTTTAAATTAGAGTAATCTTCTAAACCAAACTGTTTTATAGTTGATGATGCATTTATGGATTCAACTAACTGTGATTCGAGTTCAGCAGTATTTTCCATATTCTTTCTCAAATATTTTTTGTTTAATTTATTATAAATAAAATATGTCAATACATATAATGGAATAGCGATTAGTAATACCAAAGCCAGTTTCCAGAAATAAATCAGCATTAGTCCAAATGTGAACAATACAACTAAGACATTTACTAACATATCCAGTGCTATGTTATTAATAAAGACCCTTATTTTCACAGCATCATTTATTCTTGAAATAATTTCTCCGGTACGCATGGTGTCAAAAAACCTTTGGGGAAGTTTCATCAGATGCTTATAATATCCCAGGATCAGGGCAGCATCGATTTTCTGACCCGTTTTAAGAGCGAATATACCTTTCATAATACCTACATAAACGCGCAAGAGCAACAGTACTATCATCGTAACACTCAGTAAATTTAGTAAATTGAGATTTCCATCAATCAACACATAATCCACAATCTTCTCAACGTATACAGAAGTAGATAATCCTAATAAACTGTAAATAACAGCTCCAAAAAAAGCCTCTGCCATGACTGTTTTGTGAGGACGAATCAATTCTACAAAACGTTTAACCGGTGAAGAGATTTCATTTCCTGTTTCAAATTTCTGGTCAGGTACGATTAAAATCAATACTCCTGTCCATTCCTTTTTAAATTCGCTGTGTGATTTCCTGAGCAACTTCCCTGAACCAGGATCCATCATAAGGACATATTTTTTTGTGATTTTATAAATTACAACATAATGCTGCAATTTATTTTTTAAAATTATATGTGCTATGGCCGGCATAGGTATATTAAACAAACTTTCAAAAGGACCTTTGACGCCCTTTGCTGTAAATCCCAGTCTGGCAGCTGCTTCAATTAATCCAAGCACATTTGTCCCTTTCTGGTCAGTTGAAGCATATTGTCTGATCCGTGAAACAGGTATTCTTAATCCATAATAAGCAGCAACAGAAGCCAAACAGGCAGCACCACAATCAGTTATGTCATGTTGTTTAATTTTTACAGATCTTTTCATTCTTAAAACAATTATGTTCAGCAAGAAAATCTACTTCACCATGTATTCTTAAAACTTATTTTCAGCAGGATTCAACCAGTCATTTATGTTGTCAAATAATAACTGATATAATGATCGTTTTGAAATAATAAATCTCGCACGAACAGTCATCCCTTTCTTTAATTTTCCAATTACCCCATTTGATAAATAAAGGGATTGGTTGTTCATCTTACACCTGATTTTAAAAACAGGTTGATTTTCAATAAGAATAAAATCATCAGAAATCTCAAATATTTCTCCCTTTATCATGCCCCAGTCGTTATAATTAAAAGCATCTACCTGAAGATTTAAAGGCGTTCCTTTTCTTAAATAACCAATATCTTTAGGAGAAATATAAATCTCAGCAATCAGTTCAGTATTTGGACTGACCCATGCAACGGGTTCGCCCGCTTGTATGTTGGTCCCCCGATAAATGCCGGAAAATTGCATAAGTGTGCCACTCACCGGAGCTGAAATAAAATAATTATTTTGTTCTTTCCGCAATTGCTTTAAATTCGACTTAATTTCGGAAAGTGATGACCGATAATGACTCAAATCTGCCTTCCAGATACTTAGCTGACTTGTAATACAATAATTATATTCATTAAAAGCTTGTAAATATTGATATTTCAAATCATCATAATCTTTACTGCTAACATACTTTTGTAAATAAAGTGACTGATTGCGATCCAGTTCTTTTTTTGCTTTATCCCTTTTACTTCGAATTTGATTAAGTTGATTAATGAATTTATTATATTCTCCCTGGTATTTAATAGATCTGCAAGGGGCACTATCCATCTGAATAATGCTTTCCAAATCAGAAATATACTCCTCCGATTCAATCTGTTGCCTTCGGAAAAGTTGTATGCGGCTGTGGATCCCCTTCTGCTCAAGGATCAAAATCGTATCGTTTGCATTAATTTTTGCCCCTTCCGAAACATTAATTTTTGAAACCTTACCGGATACAAGCGCTTTTATCTCCGTTTTTTCTGTCAATGGCCTTATAATCCCGTTTCCTTGCACAGTAACATGCACGTAAATTACTGGCAGTAATAAAATTGCCGTAAAAAAGAAAATCACTACAATAATATATATCACCTGGCTTCTTACCGAAACCTTTGCCAGGTGATACGCCACCAGGTTTTCCATCATGCCTGCAGGAAGCAGTTCCCTCTTTGCCATTATTTATTGTGCTTTCAAAAAAAAATTCTGTTTGGAAAAAAGTATTAATCGTTCTTAAAAAGTCAGCTGTGGTTCATTTTCCGGTATCCCTATCTTCTGCACAAAGGAACCTGTATTTCCTCCATCAATCTCACTCTCCGTCAGTTCTGATATCTGAAAACTAATTTCAATCTTATAGGGCTTCAGAAAAATATACGACCTGATGGCCCGGTTATAGCCAATCTCCAGTCCCATGTCCTTTAATTCTTCCAGCCAGTAATACAACTGCCTCCTGCTGATCCCGAGCCTGCGGGCAAACTCAGCGGCATTGCCGGTCCTTCTCTGCCTGATGAGCTGTTCGATGTACTGAAGCCGGTTGATTTGTTTTTGTAACATAACGGGTAATTTTTGTTAGTACTGTTTCACGTATATTTCATCGTTACCTCTTCACAGCATTAAAATTACCGGCATACCTGTTCAAATAAAAATATTACAGGTCCAAATCCAATGAACGGGCTTTTTTTAAGGTTGAAAACCGGGCAGACGGTTAAAATAATTATCCTCAAAATTTTTTTCTCTCCCGGTTATTTCTCTCCTTCCAGCCATCCTCTTTCTTCCAGGTAACTGATCAGCTGCGGGTCGTCAACCGAGCTGGCAGGCAGCCATACCCCTATGCGCCGGCGGATCCACCAGTTGCCCTCCGGGTTGCCGCGTCGGGCAAACCGGTAACGGTACAGCACGGCACGGATATATTTTGGTGGTTGGCCGGGAAACGGATTGTCGGCAAACAGTTTCAGTGCCTCCTTATCGTTGTGCAACAACTTCCACACCAGGTGACGTACAAACGGGTAATGGTCCGGCGAGGCCATGGCGGCAAACCACATCTGCCAGTCGAGCCGTAACTGGTAAGGTGCTACCTGGGGCGGCCGGCTGCCCAAACGCACGGGCAGTCCCTTGTAAATATAGGGTTGCCAGCGGGCTGTGCTGTCCGGCACCGTATCACTGGTACCCTCAAACACCACGTTGAGCCGCTCCTTCCCTACCGTGCCAAAGGCACCATAGGTGTTCACCAGATCGAGGGGATCGAAGGAGGTGTTCATGATCTGCCTTCGCGACAGCATATTCATGACGGGTTGTATGCTCAGGACAGCGATGATTATGGTAACGGCCCAGGCTACCGTCGTCATCGGACGGGAGGGTTGTACATTTTCACGGGCGGCCGTTGCCCGGCTTACCAGGAAAGCCGGCAGTACCTCCGCCCAGAAACGGTCGTCAAAACAGGCCAGGGCGGGTACAATGGTCAGCCAGTTGAGGAACGACAGGTTGCCGCTGACTATCAGTGTCAGCTGAAAAGCGATGATCACCGTGCCGGCAATGTAACGCCCCACCCTGGGCCAGAAGACGAAGAAAGGAGCCACCAGCTCGGCCAGCCAGTTGAACCACACACCGGCACGCAGGATGAAATGGGGCAGGAAGTTAAACCAACGGCTCAGCGGACCGGGTAACGGCTGGGTCTGAAAATGGTAGAACAGGGCGGTGCCGTTGCGCCATGCGGCATCCCCGCGTACCTTGATCAGTCCTGCCCCCAGCATGATACGGAACACCAGCCAGCGGAACAGGAAGATCACCGGCAGGGGCGCTGCCCGGCGCGGGAAAGGCCGCATGTCAAGCAGCGGACAAAGGAAGATGGCCAGGAAACCGGTCTCCAGCAGCTGTATCTCCCAGCCGTAGCCATACCATACCTGACCAACATGTACAAACGACATATAAAGTATCCAGAGCATCGCCATCACCAGGGCATTGGCAAAGCCGGCTACCACCACCAGGGAAAGAACTAAGCCGGTCCAGGCCACTACCAGCATGAACGTATCGGAATGATCCATCCAGAAGAGTGAGGGCAGCCGGACAAACCCGGCACCATCCGAGCCCAGTGCGGCACTCACCCGGTGCAGGAACAGCCCGACGGGTGTCAGTCCCTCTGAACCGATCAGCGGCAATGCCTGCCCGATGGCTACGAGAAAAGCTACTGCATAAACGATCCCCAGCAGCCGCAGAATCATGAAACGGGTCAGCCAGTAGGTCGGCTGGCTGTGCCGTTGCTGAAATGCCGGAGTAAACTGCTTGTCCATAACTGCGTTATTTTGTTGTTTTCAGTTTCAGTTTACAATACCTGTTCACGGTCCGTCCCCCTGATGTCTGGTGACAATCAGCCTGCCCTGCCTGAGTTCCCGGGCATAGCCAGCGAAGCGGCTTCTTTCCCGAACACCTCCTTCAATGCCTTTTTTGCTGCATGATACCCGCACATACCATGTACACCGCCTCCGGGGGGTGTGGAGGAGGAACAGATGTACAGTCCTTTGGCCGGTGTGGTATAGGGCGACAGCCGCAGTGCCGGCCGGGTAAACAACTGGCGTATGTCCATGCTGCCGCCACCAATATCTCCTCCGATATAATTGGGGTTGTAGGCCTCCATCATGGAGGTGTTCATCGTATGCCGGGCCAGGATCAGCTTCCTGAATCCCGGGGCAAATCGTTCCACCTGCTGTTCGATCGCCTCTGTCATGTCCTGTCGTGATCCGTTGGGAACATGACAGTAGGCCCAGGCAGTGTGTTTGCCGGCCGGTGCCCGCGACTGATCGAACAGACTCTGCTGGGTAAGCAGCACAAAGGGTTTTTCGGGATGCAGCCCGTCGGCCACCTGCTGCTCAGCGGCGGTAATCTCCTCCAGTGTATTGCCCAGGTGCACAGTTCCGGCCTTCCTGCATTCGGGGGCTGTAAACGGCACCGGCCCGTCCAGTGCCCAGTCGATCTTAAACACGCCGGGACCGTAGCGGTACCGTTGCAGCTGTTTGGTATAGCGGGTAGTAAACCGCTCCCCGGCTATCTCCAGCAGTTGTCTGGGGGTCACATCAAACAGTACTGCCCGTGCTTCCGGCAACTGACTCAGGGATTCTACATAAAAGCCGGTCTGAATGCTTCCCCCCAGGGAAACGAAATAACCGGCCAGCGCGTTGGCAATTGCCATTGCGCCGCCTTTGGGAAGCGGCCATCCTGTAGTATGACCGGTAATCATCAGGGCCAGTCCGGCCGCCGAAGAGGCCATGCTGGTGAGTGGTTGCACCGAGTGGGCGGCAATACCTGCCCACAAGCCCCGGGTTTTTTCCGACCCGAACCGGTTCGCTGTGGTCTGTGCCGATGACAGGGCTTTTAGTCCGAAACGGGCCATCCGAAAGGGATAACGGGGGAAATGGAGCGGTGCCAGCACCTCAGCTGCCAGCCGGGGCCAGTCATGCACCAGCGGGTTCATCAATTGCTTATAACCCTGCTCATCCACCCCCAGCGACCGGGCCGTTTCGTCTACCGAGCGGTAAAGGGCTGCTGCTTCCCCGTTATCAAACGGATGGGCAGCGGCAATATCGGGCGTGAGGTAGGTCAATCCGAACTGTTCCAGTGGCAGCCTGCTGAAAAAAGGTGAACCGGCCGCGAGCGGATGGATGGCGGAGCAGACATCATGTACAAAGCCCGGCAGTGTCAGCGCCGCCGACCGCATCCCGCCGCCAACGGTATCCTTTCCTTCCACCAGCAATACCGACAGCCCTGCCTGTTGCAGGGTAACAGCCGCTGCCAGTCCGTTCGGACCGGAGCCTACCACAATGCAGTCGTATTTCTTTTTCATGGCAGAAGGTATTGGTTACAAAGGTATACAACCGGGAGGAGGGAATGTTTGTTCAGTAGCTTGTTCGGTGGTAATTCGGTTGTTTATTCGGTGGTAATTACTCGCTCGCACATGCCGGGCCACAGGCTGCTCGTGATCCTTGCCCGCTCAAGACCACCGCACAAGCCAAGGGCAAGGATTCAGTTGTTTATTCGGTTGTGTATTCAGTTGTTTCAGAAATTCCGGGTATTTCATAGTAAGTGCGCCGGACCCCTTCAGGGGAAAGGGGCAGCGAGGGGAGGGATTCGGTAGTTTTTTCAGTTGTTTATTCAATAGTGATTCAGTTGATTATTCGGTAGTCCCAAATGTTTCAGGAGTTTCAAATAGTTTCAGGGGTTCCGGGTATTTCATAGCTGGTGCGCAGGATCCCTTCAGGGGAAAGGGGCAGCGAGGGGAGTAATGCAGTTGTTTATTCAGTTGTTTATTCGATAGTAATTCTGTTGTTTCAAATAGTTTCAGGGTTACTGATCAGCTGTGGATGAAATACGAAACTCCTCTGTCACCATTAGTTACTCGCACCCACAAGGCCAAGCCACAACCTGCTCGTGATCCTTGCCCTCACCGGACCACCGCTCAAACCAAAGGCAAGGATTGTTACCTTGTCTCTTTGTTACTTTTACTGCTCGTGATCCTTGCCCACACCGGGCCCTCGCACAGTCCAAAGGCAAGGGTTACTCGCTCGCACATGCCGGGCCACAGGCTGCTCGTGATCTTTTGTGCAAGAATGTTACTTTTTCTAATTTGCTTTATGGAATTAGTTTTTTAAATATCATTATGGTTGCACAAAAGATTCAGTTGTTTATTCAATAGTGATTCAGTTGATTATTCAGTTGATTATTCAGTTGATTATTCAGTTGATTATTCAGTTGTTTGTTCTGTTGTAATTCGATTGTTCCTGTAGTTTCAAATGGTTTCAAGTTGTTTCACTCTCATTCGGATGAAACGCGAAGCCCTCCATGTTACCTTTAGTTACTCGCACCCGCAAAGCCATCGCTCTGGCTGCTCGTGATCCTTGCCCACACCGGGCCACCGCTTAAACCAAAGGCAAGGATTCGGTTATTTTTTCAGTTGTTTATTCAATAGTGATTCAGTTGATTATTCGGTAGTCCCAAATGTTTCAGGAGTTTCAAATAGTTTCAGGGTTTCCGGGTATTTCATAGCTGGTGCGCTGGACCCCTTCAGGGGAAAGGGGCAGCGAGGGGAGTAATGCAGTTGTTTATTCAGTTGTTTATTCGATAGTAATTCTGTTGTTTCAAATAGTTTCAGGGTTACTGATCAGCTGTGGATGAAATACGAAACTCCTCTGTCACCATTAGTTACTCGCACCCACAAGGCCAAGCCACAACCTGCTCGTGATCCTTGCCCTCACCGGACCACCGCTCAAACCAAAGGCAAGGATTGTTACCTTGTCTCTTTGTTACTTTTACTGTTCGTGATCCTTGCCCACACCAGGCCCTGGCGCAAGCCAAAGGCAAGGATTATTCACTCCCACAGGCCAAGCCACCAGTTGCCCAATTTTAGTTTACTTATTTTGTAAACCTGGTTCAGGACGAGTCACCTTGTTCCTTGCCCACACCGGGCCCTCGCACAGCCCGAAGGCAAGGATTCAAATAGTTTCATCTTCTAATGGGAAGGTTTTACAAAAATGCTTTCCGGAGGCCCGAGGTAAGCAGGTCTTAATCCATCGGCATCAATTACAAACTTTTTAAAAACAATTCCTGCGTCTACCATCCATATTTTCAACGTATGTATACCCGGACTGGCTATATTATGTACAGAGCGTTTTATCCTGATGTGATCGGCTACTGCTTTTGACCACCATTCTGCGTATTCCCAGTCTTGTTTGATTTCACCTTCGTTTATATTGATGTTAGTGCTGCTGAAGTAATTGCCCCTGTAGCAATCTCTTTACCATTTTCACTCCAGGAATACGAAATAATTGAACCGTCAAAGTCATTGCTACCTGATCCATAAAGTATTACTGACTTAACGCTGTCTCCATCGCTAATAGTAACTGTTTGATCCGGTCCTGCATAAGCAACCGGTGCCCGGTTAACCGAAGCAGGTGTCCCTGTTAGGGATGGTTTAAAAATTATTCGTCGATAACTGGTAAGGTTAGGTGTTCCATTATCTGTAACTTCACATATCAAATGAAACGTTTTCCCTTCAGAATCTGGAGGAACGTGAACTGTGGCAATACTGGAGTCACTATTTTGAATTGCAATGTTTTGCGCATAGGTGCCAGCCTCAGGTTGTATCCACCAATGAAAGCTTAAAGAATTACTATCAGGGTCAAATGAGCCTGAAGCATCAAGAACTATGCTTGAATCTGGTTTTGGAGCTATAGTAAGGATGTTTAAGCTTGTATCTCCATTCACCTCAACTACGGGATTGAGATTTCCAGTACCATCTTTGGCCCAGTCCATTCTGGCGGCAAAATTATTAAAAGTTGCAGCATAAAAATGATTCTCATACTTATTGCATACATTGTTAGGAGTACCTGTATAATTATTATAGGCGGCTGTTTTTTTATCAGGGCCAATCCCCCATACTGAATAACCGCCCCAGCTGCATTGGCGCGGATCCTCCGGATCATTGAGTCCATTGGGCAGTAAATACAGAAAAGAGGGAGTATCGCCTTCTACCCCATACGCGTATTTAGGATACTGATTGCCCAAATTGCCGTGCCCCTGTATGTTGTTTTCATACTGTACCCAATTGTCACGACCGGTACCGTTTTGATATTTCCATGCACATTCGTCCCAAATAAAGAAAAGATCATCGGCAAAGTCACGACGCAGCCACTGTTGACTGCTTACTTCAAATCCTTCAGAACCGTCATAACTGCGGTCCTGATCGGTAATAGCATAAGCACGTAGTTTGTGCAGAAAGGTTTTTAATTCTGCACTGCTACGCGTTTGCTGTACCTGCCACACTGCCTGTGCAAGTGTGTTTCCCCCGCCCCAGAATGTTACCCATATTGGGCGATAGTCATTTTCATCAGCCTGTTCAATGATCAGGTTACTTCCATCGGAATTGTTTCCGTTACCAATGTATTTCATTCCTCTTCTCAGACTGCCTTTCATAACACGACTTCTTAAATAGTCTGCACTGGGCCAGTACCCTATTTCCTGCCGGGTAGAATCCTGTGAAAACCCGGTTTGGTTAGAACGCAACATCAGGTTGGGCAAATCTTTTTCGTATGCATCAATCACCTCATTAAATAAATTGATACCGGTATTTGAATTACTAATATTATCCCAGCTCCAGCCGGTTGTAAAAACAATGCCTTCTATTTCGAACAAGTCGGCATGAACAAGGAGACGGGTCAATGATTCATGGTCATCGGGTTCCCATGTAGAAATGTCCGTTAATACAATGATCCGGGGCTTAAGTGGAATTTTAACACGAGTTGAACGGGGCAGCATCCAGCCAGCACGTTTTGCAAATTCAGCCTGATATTGGGATTCCCATTTGGAAATACTCGAGGGGCCGGGTCCATCTACCCAATGATTAGTGGAATCTACACGGACATACTGGCCTCCCCAGCTTTCCTGTGAAGGATCTTCCGGGTCATTCATTCCGTGAGCAGCGCTTACAAGATAAAGAAATGAAGGCGAATCTCCTTCTTTCAAACCATCAACTCCCATTGCCGCAGGTGGGTATACAGCGCCTAAGGGTCCGTGGTTCTGACGAATGTGAGTATTAAGCCATGATAAATTTCCGAGTGAATCATTTGAGCCACCAAACATACCCTGGTAGGTTGAATTCGAATAAATTATAAACAGATCCTGAAAATTATTAAGCATCCAATCAATCGTACTATCCTGGTGAGCAATCTGATAGATACGAATCTTGCCGAGAAATTTTTGCAGGCCGGCAGCGCTGCGTGTATTCTTTACTTTCCAGATAGCTTGTGCCAAATTACTGCAATCACCCCAAAAACAGAACCAAACCGGTCGCGGATCCGGTCTGTCAACCATACTGATAATCGAATCCGAAGCTTGGCTATCTTTGCCATCGCCAATATTATTGCTGACCGATCCGCCCCATGTGCCTGAACGTCCCTCATAAGTAACCGATCTTAGATAGTCAGGAGTAGGGTAAAGAGAATCGTGTGCAACAAGGTTGTCATATACCCTTGCATATAGATCAATTATGTCAAGTATATTTTGCTTATTTGCCACATTGGCAAATGTGCCCGATGAAGCGATTAATCCCTCTATATCAAATTCATTCGCATAAAGCAGGAAGCGTACCATGGACTGCACATCATCGGGGTCGCTGGTATGATCGGCCGCACAACCACTCATACAAACATCCAGCGGTGGAAAATCTGAAGAGATAACTATACGAGGTCTTGTATGCTGGCTTTTTAAGAATGCATCCTGAGTGAACCCAAGCCTAAAAACACCGAATGTAAAAATGACTGTTAGTAGAAAAAAATGTTTCATTTAGTTATAGATTGATTTGGCCCTTCGATTTCAAAACCGGAAATTTCCAGGTAGGTTTGGTTGCCACTCACGAATCCGCCAGCACCATCAAATTTTATCTTAGGCTTTTGTCCGGGATAATTCCGGATAACTAACCAGCCAGTACTTTGTCCGGTTGTATTTAATTGCACCACCGGACCATTATTTATATCTCCGGTACCAAATCCCGGATTTTTATATACCCCTTCCATTACAAATATTGTATCTCCCGGCGACCATGCACTGTTAACCGCATAAGAAATAGTTTGCAATGGATTTGAAGGATTTAGCCCGTTATTGTTTGTTGTCATATCGACTCCACCGGGACTAACATACCAATTTTCAGCATTGAGATTGTGGTACTGATCAGCAAAATAATTAACCATTTTGTCATTCAACGCATCAACAATAGCAGCATAATTTTCATTATCCACCACATTCTCGGTTTCTTCCGGATCAACGCTGTAATCGTATAGTTCCCGCGCTACAACCAGGTCTTTTGAATAACGATCATAACTTCTGAAATTATTTTTTAGCCAAACGGTATAACGATACTTACCAGTTCTGAGTGAATAACCCATCAAATGTGCAGCTTTTTCGGATCCATCATCTTCAGTTATCTTTCTGAATCGGGGATACTGACTCATGGCGTATTCATGAACAGAGGCATGAGGATCTTTTAATACCGGCACCAGGCTCTTCCCATCCAGTTGCTGAGGAATAGTCAATCCGGCAAGGTCGCAAAGTGTAGGAAAAACATCAGTGAATTCTGATAATGAACTGGTCGCAGCAGGTTTGTAACCTGGTGCTGAGATGATGAGTGGAGCATGGGTAGCCTGTTCGAAATTGGTATGCTTACACCACAGATTATGGTCACCCAGGTGCCAGCCATGGTCGCCCCAAAGTACAATAATAGTGTTATCGGATAACCCGAGACTGTCCAGTGCATCCAGGATTCTGCCCACCAGGGCATCTGTATAGGAAGCAGCAGCATAATAACCGTGGATCAGCTCCTTTTGTTTGTCCAGAGGCAAATCAAGTCCTACCATCTGATCAGAGAAAGATGCCAGCGGGGGAATATCCGTATAGGAATATAATTCCCCGGCATGGTGATACGCCAGGTCCGGACTGTTTTTGGCTTTTTTTTGAAAAGCAGCTACCGGCATGTCATCCCTCTTATATAAGTCCCAGTATTTCTTAGGTGCCACAAAAGGCAGATGTGGCCTGTGAAAACCAACCGCCAGGAAAAACGGTTTATTGCTTTTGGAAAGTTGATCCATAATATCAATAGCATGCAAGGCATTGGCCCCGTCAGCATAAGCATTATCCGGAACATCAACACATTCAACCGACGGCTTGATCTTTTCAATAGAATAACGCCATAAAGCTGAACCTGTCAACCCTTTCTTTTCTCCTTCAGCCCGGTATTTTCTGACCAGCTCCTTCGTTTCGGGCGACTGATAGAAAGCAGCAGGTCTTCCTGTTTCTGACGAGTAATAATCATTCGACTCTTTATAAAACGGGATGCTCCAGGAAGGCCTGTCCAGGTCGTTGTCAACACACCGGGGATCATAAATCTTTCCAATACCGGCTGTTTCATATCCTTGTTGTTTGAAATACTGCGGCAAGTGAAAGGATATCAGGATTCACATCCCTCATTCTTGTTTTCAAATCCCAAACCTTTGTATAATCCGGACGCCTGCCGGTGAGCAGACTGGCGCGGGTTGGTCCGCAAACAGCCTGTTGACAATAGTTTTGAAGAAAAACAGTACCTCTTGCCGCCAGCCTGTCAATATTCGGGGTTTTTACCAGTGTATCGCCATAACAACCCAGGATGGGTTTTAAGTCATCGACAGCAATAAACAATATATTTGTTTTTTCGTTCTGCGCAAGTAACGGGGAAAAACTCAGACCGGCCTGGGCCAGTATTCCAATTGAGGCAAGCAGTTTATTCATAGTGTGTAATTCTTAACAGTCAGCTGTATTTGCAAATTGTATCCAATATTTTTTCAATCTGCTTTAAACTCTCAATATAAACATCTTTTGCTATATATTCAAACTGATACAACTTTTGGACTTTTCATAAACCTGATTTTAGTATATTTTTTGTAAACATGGTTCAGGACGAGTCAGGGTATTCATGTAAACTAATTGATTGTCTTTTTTCACACCTAATCTGGGCTTGTTCAGGCTGAAAAACATATTCAAAGTAAAAGAGATTAGATGATCCGACACCTCCTATAAACAGGATAGAGTCATTACTTTCACCTTTAAATGACACATATTTTTTACCGGCAGAATAAAATATTGCATCTACAGTATATAATAATGAATCATCAAACCCAAAATAGAATGTATCAGATTTTTCAAGTGATAAATCCATAATAAGCCTTTCCTTTTCATCTAATGAACGAAACCATAGTTTTCCGGTATTGGTATCTTCTTTTAAATAACCAAAAAGATTAGATGTTGAACCTTGCTCTGATTCAAATACTTTTAAGGCATATTTATCTTCTATGGTTATCACCACATGCTTTATATATATATACGTGGCAAAATAATCCGGAATAGTATAAACAATATTCCATTGAGTAGAGTCATCTCCAAATACTGTCTCATATTGCGACCATGCTAAATTGGATATTACCAGGAATAACAAGGACATGTATAATTTCATAGTAAAAAATAAAAATATTTTTTACAAAATATTTTGATTTCTTATTCAGCTAGCATAATTTTATTAACACGTTGATAGAACAAATGAAAGAAGATAATATTCAACGGCTGATATTGCAAAATTAATAAGCTTCTAATATTATATAATAACATAGAACTCTTAAGGAATGACTATTTCTAATTATTTCTTTTTGTTTAACTAATAAAAATTATTGCCTATGAGAGAAACCTAAGTAAACCAGGAATATAATTCCACAATTGCAATTAGATGCACAAAGTATTTATTTTTAAACCAAACTTTAAATCTATTAAAATGAAAAAAATAATCATTACAATACTTTTAATGATGGCTATGTCATTAGGTTCCACGATAAACAATACGGTAAATGCTGATGAAAAGTGGACCTGTGTTAATGTTACATTATCATGTGGTGTTAAGGGCACTGCATGCGGAGAAACATTAAAACAAATTATAGATGTCGCAATGGATGCTGATGAATGGATATGTAGATAAATATGAAAATTAATATATGAAAAAAATCTTATTTATTTTTTTAGTGCTTTCAGGATATCAAATACAGGCAAAGACCTATAATGGTGAAAATAAGCCAGTCGATCATCTAATGTATAAATGTACATACATTTTGACTTATCAATTAGATTCAACCGACAAATATGACATCAGGTCTGAAAAAATGCTACTCAACATTGGCAGCCATGTTTCCATGTTTCTGAGTCAAAACACCTATTTACGGGATTCTATTGCAAACCAGATAAAAAATATGGATCGTGCAGAGATTACGCTGGCTTTGAATAATATGAGTGCTTTCCCTAAATCTGATTTTAAATTCCAGGTTTATAAAAACTACCCTAAGGACAAAATTACCACAGTTGATAAAATTTTTACCGACAACTTTATTTATGAGGAACCAATGGATCTGTTTAACTGGAAGATTCTCCCGGACACTACCCGGATTGCAGGATATTTGTGCCAGAAAGCCACTACCGGATTTTCCGGGCGCTACTATACAGCATGGTTTACACCGGATATACCCATAAGTGAGGGCCCATATAAGTTTCACGGCCTACCCGGTCTGATCCTGAGAATTACAGACAGTAAAGGATATTACGATTTTAATTTGATAAGCCTTACAAAGACTGAAGACGGAGAAATTGTTTTTCCTCAAAAATCTTATATTAAAACAAGTAAAGCAGCCTTTTTCAAAACGCTCAACCGTTTTAACAAAGGCTTCGCTGAAAGGATGGAACAATCAGGGTTTTCACTGGATGATCCTCAGGAAAAACAACGGGTTCGGGAAAAATTACTTAAAAGAAACAATCCGATTGAATTATACTAACTTCTAAAGACAGGGAGTAATGTTACATTGGTTAAATCAAATCCCTAAACAGGTATTACTCCTTGTTGTTTTTCTTTTCATCACATTAACCGGCAACACACAAATCCATATTACCGGCAGCGTCAAGGATTCTGTCCTTTTTCCAATAGAAGGTATTCACATTTTGATATATCCTGTTCGTAAGAACAATATTCTTGCCTACGGTATAACTGCTGAAGATGGACACTTTTCAATTGGTTTTGAAACGGAACTTGATTCAGTCAGAATAACAGTCTCCTCAATTAATTATGCTAAACAGTCAAGCGTTATCCCCACCAATGATCAGCATATTAACTTTGTGCTGCATACTGAATATAAACCCATAAAGGAAGTTGTTATAAAAAACTATCCAGTAACAAATAGAGGTGACACCATTAATTACCTGATCGCATCATTTTCTGACAAAAATGACCGGGTTGTGGCTGATGTATTAAAAAAAATGCCGGGCATAGATATTGATGAGAACGGTAGAATCCTTTATCAGGGTATTCCAATCGAAAAATACTATATTGAAGGATTAGATCTGCTGGGAGGAAAATATAACCTTGCCAATAACAATCTCCCCTACGATGCAGTTTCGTCTGTCCAGATCCTGGAAAATCATCAACCTGTGAAAGTACTTTCCGGTAAAATACCATCATATCGGCCTTCTTTAAATATTAAACTCAAAAAGAATATAACCACAACCGGAACAGCCAAAGCCGGTACTGGTTTTTCGCCATTTCTGCGGGAAATAAATATCACCCCAATGGTATTTTCAAAAAAACAGCAACTACTTGCTTCCTGTCAAACAAATAATACCGGGAATGACCTCTCAGATGAAATTAAGACGCTGACCATTGAAGAGCTGGTCAATATGCTGGAAAATAATGCAAGTCAGAAGACTGAATTAATGAGTATTAAGAAATTCCCGGAACCCGATTTATTAAAAAGACGCTTTCTTTTTAATAATGTAAATTTATTGAGTTCAAATTACCTTGCAAAACTTAGCAATGACCTTGAAATCCGGTTGAACCTTGATTATCTGAATGATAAACAGAAGCAGGAGGGCAGCACAAACCGGTTGTATTATCTGCCTGATGACACCATCCAACTGCTTGAATCAATCTTTAACAAACCGCATTTAAACCAGTTACAGGGAGATTTAACCCTGCAAAGGAATACCAACCAGCATTACTTTAAAAACAAGCTGAAATTAAAATGGTATCAGGATTCTCAGTCAGGCATTATATACAGGAACAATGACACAGTGAATCAGGCACTTGAAATACCATGGGGTTATATATCGAATGAGCTGAAATCGATCATACCCTTAGGAAAAAATCTGTTTGAAGTATCTTCGGTTTCAGGTTATACAACCGGGCCACAACAATTACAAATTACACCGGGGATATTTGAAAATATAGTGAATAACGGACTGATATATGACACATTATTGCAAAAGGCTACCCTCTCCGGTTTTAGTTCATACAATACTGTGAGTTATTCAATAACAGGTAAACACTGGACATTGATTCCGGAAGCAGGATTTAAATATACAAATCAGCTATTTACTTCGGATTTATTTATCCTGAAAGAAGGAAATCAGGTAATAGCGGATTCACTTTTTCAAAATCATCTTAAATGGCAAAATGTAAAAGTCTTTACAAAGATAGCCTTGTTGTACAAATTGGGAGACCTGACTGCAGGCCTCAGCATACCGGTTAATTATAACAGGTACAAGCTATATGATCCAATTGCTTATAAAGGACAACAAATAAAAAGATTGACCATTGATCCGGAATTTAATATAAATTATGAACTGTCTTCGTTCTGGAAAATGCGTATCGGTTTTAGTTATGATCATGATTTTGGAGATATTAACCAGGTTCATTATGATTTTTTTATGAAGAGTTATTCATCTTTAGTTCGAAGAGATGCACCTTTACCTGAAAGCTCCTCACAACACTATACAGTCAGTGCTAAATATAAAAATCCTGTCAAATCATTCTTTGCCAGTATGAGTTATCATTTTTCAGCAATAAACCACAGCCTCTTGTGGCAAAATGATGTATTGCCTGACGGTGCCATTATTTATAGTGCAATTGAAGACGAAAATTCAGGATGGCAGCATGATTTATCAATAAGAACAAGCAAATTCATTCCTGATATTAAAACCACTGTAAAATTTGAATCCCTGATCAATCAGGGGAAAAGAGAAATGATGCTGAACCAAAGAAAAACCAGCCTTCAAAATAAATTTTTCAGCTTTGAACCCGGTCTAAGTTCCCATTTAACAAACTGGCTGGATATTGAATATAAATCAAGTTTCAACATTTTCCTGACTAAGACTGATCATGAGGAACAAGCCAGAAATTCACAACAGGTGTACACTTTAAATCTGGCATTCTATCCTGCAAAAAATCAATACCTGGGACTGACAACAGCATATTATTCAAATGAGTTATCCGGTAACAAAACGAATAATTTTTTTACTGATCTGGTATACCGATATACATTAGAGAAGAAAAAGACTGACCTGGAGATTCGCGGGAATAATATTTTCAACCATTCAGAATATAATAATACTACACTAAATGCTTATCAGATCATAAACAGCAGGTATATTTTACGCCCTGCACAAATATTGTTTTCAGTTCGGTTTTCATTTTAATTAATAGAAGGCTCATTATTTGAAGAAAAAGATAATTTTATTCTTAGTTTGGCAGCTACCGATTCGGGAACAAAAATCATTGGATTGACAGCTTCCCAGCCCCAACAATTGTTTGGCTTCTTTAAAAAAGACCTCTATGATCTAGAGGATTTGGTATATCTCGATCATTTTCAAATATGCCAGCTGGATAATGGTTGTTATAAAAACCTTCCATTTGCCATTTGTACGCTGCCGGTTGAAAAGCATCTTTAATGTTTTTCCAATAAAATCTACTATCGCCTCCTTGTAATGTAGCCTGAGTTTTATGTATCGCTTTGCTTTACCAAGATCATTGCTGATCTGACTATAGGTGAGCTGCTGGAACTGATAGTAAAAACTCTTGGTTTTTGGTGTCTTATACATACTTATCATCAGTTGTTTATTCGGTTGTTTTTTCAGTTGTTTATTCTGTAGCTGGCGCAAGCGCCCTCTGTCACACTCTGTGAAAGCTCCTGTCACCTTGTTACCCTGTCACCTTGTTACTTTTACTGCTTGTGATCCTTGCCCACACCAGGCCACCCCACAACCTAAGGCAAGGATTATTCACTCCCACAGTCCTGCCCACCAGCTGCTCATGAACCTTGCCCGCTCAAATTCCCCCACACCAGCCACGGCAAGGGTTGTCACCTTGTTACCTTGTTACCTTGTTACCTTGTTACCTTGTCACCTTGTTACCTTGTTACCTTGTTACCTTGTTACCTTATTCATCCTCTGTTTCAAAACAGAATGCAGCACTACTCCTCCCAGTACAAACAGGGCTCCTGCGCTTTCCCGGAAGTCAAGTGTTTCGGTAAGTATAAAATAGCCAAAGATGGTGGCAAACACCGGTTCCAGGGAGAAAATAATGGCTACCCGCAAAGAGCTTACGTACTGCTGTACCCATACGGTGATAAAATAGGTCACCAGTGTCCCGATCAGGCCCAGATAAACCATGGAAATCCAGGCGCCGCCTGAAACAACCCCTGTTTGTCCGCCGGACACCAGCCATGCTGCACCGCTGGCCAGGGTGGCACCCAGAAACTGAAAAGTTACTATCGAAAGCGCCTCCCCTCCTTTCACATACCGGCCGGCCAGCACAATATGAAAAGCACAGGCAAGGGCTGTGATTATGGTGATCAGATCACCTGTGTTCACTGCCGTATCAATGTCATAGGTAAGCAGGAATAATCCGGCAAAAACTACCATCACTGCCATGATATCAATCCTGAATAACTTCGTTTTAAAGAAAACCCAGAGGATTAACGGTACCAGGATAACGGCTGAACTGGTGATAAAAGCACTGTGACCAGTACTGGTATATTTGAGTCCTATCGTCTGCGTTGCATAGGTGATCGCCAGCATTACACCCAGGATCGTACCATGCAACATCGCTTTCCGGTTCAGGAATCCGGAAGGTTTTCTGATCAGCTGGATAATGGCCATGGCCAAAAATGCCAGTCCGGACCGCACAAACACGATAAAATATTCATTCACGGTTGCCACCGTGTCCTTGATGATGAAAAAAGTCGATCCCCAGATAATCGTCACGATTACCATCCAGAAAGTATACATAAAGCCAACTGTTTTGGCCGCAAAGATAGTTATTTTTAACTCCTGTCAAATCGCATCCGGAAATTCCTTTGGCTCAGAAATTCCCGGCCGGCAGTAGTTCCGGTCATCTCACTGAAATACCTGAGGCTAACGGTTTCCCTCGGGGAAGTAGCATCTGAAAGTGGTTTTATTTATGATCCTGTTTTCCTGCATCTGTATAGTAAATCTAACTATGTAGAACATTTTATTTCATTTTGTGTATCAAAAGACACATATTGATTTTTTTATTATTCCTATCTTTGCGGGACTAAAATTGTAAATGTTGTTTTAAAGACATGGATATAACACTGTTAAACAACATCAGTAAAAATACACTGGCAAGTCATTTGGAAATTGAATTTACCGGATCAGGCGACGACTGGCTGACTGCTACCATGCCGGTGAATGAAAAGACACAACAACCTTTTGGCTATCTGCACGGCGGTGCTTCCCTGGCACTGGCCGAAACCATAGCAAGTACTGGTTCCTGGGCACTATCTGACCCTGATAAAGAGCAGGTTTTTGGTATTCAGGTGAGCGGAAATCACATAGCAGCAGCACGTGAAGGATATGTAACTGCCACTGCCCGGATTGTCCACAGAGGTAAACAAACTCACACCTGGGATGTTACCATAACAAATGAGGAAGGAAAGAATATTTCCCTTTGCCGGGTTACCAACATGATCGTTAAAAAGAAACAGTAATCAATGCAAACGCTTACAGATAAAGATATGATGATTAAGCAGGTTCATCAGGTTTGCCTGCAAAATCACCTCACTTTTGTATCCTACCGCTATCCGCGGAAAACGGATATCCATACCATGATCCAGCATTCCGGAGATCCGGTGGAGCTCGATTCATTTTCTGACATAACCGCCCAACGGGGATTTGTGGTTGCTCCCTTCTCCCCTGCTCCCAATACACCGGTGTACCTTGTCAGTCCTGACTATTGCTTTACCGATTCGGAAATTGATGAAGCCTTGCTGAATGAGCTCAGCGGATTGAGCAATTCAGCAGCAAAAATGTCGCTCAATGGTTTTCACCAGGAGGTATCAAAGGAGAAATACATGCGGGAGATCAATGAAATTATCGCTGAAATAAAAAAAGGCGAGTTCGAAAAAGCAGTTTTATCCCGTATCCATCCTGTTGAAGGCGATTATGAACAGAAGATATCCAGGATATTTTCATTAGTCTGTGACACTTATCAGAATGCCTTCGTCTATTTGTTCAGGATCGGGCATCATTTCTGGCTGGGTGCAACACCCGAGCCGCTGATTTACTCCGATCAGGACAATTACCGTACTGTATCGCTAGCTGCAACCAGAATGTACAGCGAAGCCAACACAGAGATATCCAACTGGAACAAAAAAGAACGACAGGAGCAGCAATATGTAACCCATTATATCGAAGATGTATTTTCCAGGCTGGAAATCAGGCAATACAAAAAATCAGGCCCCTCCATTCGCAAGGCGGGACACCTGCTTCATCTGTGCACTGAATTTGAAATCCCGGTGCAGGAGGTAAACGATCACCTGGGAGCACTGATCAGCAACCTGCACCCCACATCTTCGGTTTGTGGTATGCCCAAGGAAAAAGCCCTGGGAGCCATTGGACGGCTGGAAGCGCATCATCGCGAGTATTATGCCGGTTTTTTGGGAACCATCAACATGGAAGAAAAAATTACATTATTTGTTAATCTCCGGTGTATGAAGATTTATCCGCACCACCTGGCCCTGTTTGTCGGCGGAGGTATCACAGCCGATTCACATCCCGGAGATGAATGGGAGGAAACAAAAATGAAAGCCGATACGTTAAAGTCGATTATCAGTAAGATTGATCAGGAATAAGATGTCGTTCCCACGCAAGCAGCATATTACCGAACTGGCAGAGATCGCTTATCAGAAAGGCGTTCACCATGCAGTTATCTCACCGGGTTCGCGCAATGCCCCGCTAATCAATGCTTTTCTCCGGCAGGGAAAAATAAAATGTCATAGTATTGTGGATGAGCGAAGTGCTGCTTTTTATGCCCTGGGCATGGCTCAGCAGACCGGCAAGCCGGTTGCCCTTATCAGCACATCCGGAACAGCGGTACTGAATTATGCTCCGGCACTGGCTGAAGCATTCTACCAGCAATTGCCCCTGATTGCCATCACAGCGGATCGTCCTGTCGAATGGATCGATCAGCAGGATAACCAGACCATCCGCCAGCAGTATATTTATACAAACTATATTAAAAAAAGCTATCAGCTTCCCCAGGAAACCAAATCGGAAACCGATCTCTGGCACAGTCAGCGCATCATATCTGAAGCGCTCAATATTGCTTTGCAAATTCCCGGCGGGCCTGTTCACCTGAATGTTCCGCTTGAAGAACCCCTTTATGATGCCGGTCAGTTTCAGTCGTCCAAAAGTCCCAAACTGGTATCTGTCAGTACCGGCGAATATGTGGCCGGGAAAGAAGCTATGAACTCCCTGGCCCGGCAATGGGAACAAAGCCGCCGGAAGATGATTATCTGCGGTCAGCAGGGCCGGCAGGAATCGCTGAACAGGCTGATCAGCAGTCTGGCTGATGACCCGTCGGTTGTAGTGATCGCCGAGAACCTGTCCAACCTGTATAATGAGGCTTTCATTGACAATCCTGATCAGGTACTTGCGGGCCAGAAAGATCCGGAGTCACTGGCACCCGATTTGATTATAACTTTTGGCGGACCAGTGGTTTCAAAAAGACTGAAGCTTTTTCTGCGCAATCACAAACCATCTCTGCACTGGCGCATCGACACGGCAGCCAGGCATTACGATACCTACCAGAGTCTGACACATATTGTACCGGTAAGACCTGTGAAATTTTTTGAACAATTAACACAGCGTATTGTTAATCAGGATGATTACAATTACCATGAAGCCTGGGCAACGCTGAGAAGCCACACCCGCAATTTACATCAGACGTTCTTACAAAAAGCTGCTTTCAGTGACCTGAAGGTTTTTGAAATATTACTTCAGAAAATACCCGGGGCTGGCTATCTGCACCTGGGAAACAGTTCTCCCGTCAGATATGCCCAGTTTTTTGCCTACAAAGCCGGCAATAAACTATTATGCAAACAGGGGCACTTCCGGCATTGACGGATGTCTGTCTACCGCAGCAGGAGCAGCAATGATCAGCAACAGCAAGCCACACACCATTATACTGGGTGACCTGAGCTTTGTGTATGATTCCAATGCACTTTGGAACAAAAACCTGCCTGATAACCTGCGCATTGTGGTGATCAATAATCAGGGAGGCGGTATCTTTCGCATGATCGATGGCCCGTCAGGTAAAGAGGGGTTCAGTGAGTTTTTTGAGACACAACACCCTGTAAGCATCAGGAAACTGGCAGAGGCCTTCGGATTACAGTATTTCGTGGCTGATGATGAGCAATCACTAAATGCCAGTCTGAATGAATTGTACAGACAACCAAAAGCAGCGCTGCTTGAGGTGGAAACACCCGGCGAAATAAGTGCTGCCATATATAAAAATTATTTAAATTTCCTGAAAGAATGAGCGAAGAAAAGAGAAAATGGGAAACCATTAAAGAATACGAAGAGATCAGGTTTGAGCTTTTTGAAGGAATAGCCAAAATAACCATTAACCGTCCGCGCTACCGCAACGCTTTTACCCCCGACACTACCAAAGAGATGTGCGACGCCATGGTTCAGTGCCGCGAAAACCAGGACATCTCTGTTGTGATCCTGACCGGTGAAGGCGACAAGGCTTTCTGCAGCGGCGGCGACCAGAACGTAAAGAGTTTTGCCGGCTATATTGGCAAGGACGGAGTGCCCCGCCTTAATATCCTGGACCTGCAGAAGCAGATCCGTTCGCTTCCCAAACCGGTGATTGCCATGGTAAATGGCTTTGCCATTGGTGGGGGTCATGTTCTCCATGTGGTCTGTGACCTTACCATTGCCTCCGAGAATGCACGTTTTGGCCAGACAGGACCTAAAGTAGGCAGTTTTGATGCAGGTTTTGGCAGTTCCTACCTCGCCCGTCACGTTGGACAGAAAAAAGCACGTGAGATATGGTTCCTCTGCGAGCAATACACAGCACAGGAGGCTTATGACATGGGAATGGTCAACAAAGTAGTACCTTTCGATCAGCTCGAAAACGAAACTGTAGCCTGGTGCAAAAAGATCATGCAGCACAGTCCGCTCGCCCTGCGAATGATCAAAGCCGGCCTCAACGCCGAACTCGATGGACAGGCAGGTATACAGGAATTTGCCGGAAATGCTACCATGCTGTATTACATGACCGAAGAAGCACAGGAAGGGAAAAAAGCATTCCTCGAAAAAAGAAAGCCGGATTTCGGAAAATACCCCAAAATGCCGTAATTGAGTAGAGACAATACATGTATTGTCTAAAATGAGAAGTGAGAAATGAGGAAATAAAACAAACAGAAAAAATATTTAACAAAATAATTTTTACACAACACATTAACAATGGATAGATTTAAACAGATAAAAATCTGGTTGCAGGGATTTCGTCTCAGGACATTACCACTGGCTTTGTCGAGCACCACGCTGGGCAGTCTGCTTGCTTTGTCGAAAAAGGAGTTCAGTCTGCCGGTTTTTATTTTTGCATCGCTTACCACCCTTTTTCTGCAGATTTTGTCGAACCTGGCCAACGATTACGGTGATGCCAAAAACGGCAAGGACGATCATACGCGGCTTGGTCCCACCCGTATCACCCATACAGGTATGGTGAGTTTTAAACAGATCAAAATCATGATCTGGGTATTTATCTTCCTCTCACTGGTTTCCGGTTCGCTGCTGATATACTTCGGAACCCGCCACGCAGAAACCTGGGCCATTATCGCATTCTTTATCGTGGGTATTTCAGCCATTTATGCAGCCATCAAATATACAATCGGTAAAAATCCTTACGGGTATCTTGGATTCGGAGATATTTTCGTTTTTATCTATTTCGGTATTGTAGGGGTTGCCGGCACTTATTACATGCATACACAGGAGTTTATGCCTTCAATCCTGCTGCCGGCATCAGCTATCGGACTTCTGAGTGCGGGTGTACTTAATCTGAACAACCTGCGCGATATTGTCAGCGATGCCAACACAGGTAAGAAAACCCTGGCGGTAAGACTGGGCATCCGGCGCGCCAAAATTTACCATGGCACACTGCTGGTATTCTCTGTTCTGGCCAGTATCGCTTACACGGTGATCAATTATACCTCTTATTATCAGCTGGTATACCTGGTTACCCTGCCATTGTTCTACATCAACATCCGCACTGTGGTGGAAAATACGGTGCCGGTGGAACTAAATACCGAACTGAAGAAGCTGGCCATGTCTACCTTCCTGTTTGCACTAACTTTCGGAATCAGTCAGCTTATCTAAGTTATGCAGGCAAGGTATTTCAAACATACATTGCAGTTTAAACAACCAGGCGGCACATCACGCGGCGTACTGAACGAAAAACCGTCATGGTTCCTGTTGATCAGTAACGGGATGCATACCGGCATCGGTGAAATATCAATTATCCCCGGTCTCAGTCAGGATGATCCCGCTCGTATCGAAACCGTATTGAAGGAGGTATGCCGCATGACCTCCAAAGCCATTCAGATTCCCGTCAGTTACCTGGCTGCTTTTCCGGCAGTGCAGTTTGGACTGGAGGTAGCCCGCCTCGACATGAAGAGGAACGGCAGCAAGGAACTGTTCCCTACTGCTTTTACCAGAGGTGAGCAACCTGTCCCAATAAACGGGCTGATATGGATGGGCGAACAATCATACATGCAGCAACAGATCAGAGAGAAGATAGAACAGGGATATCACTGTATCAAATTGAAGATAGGAAACCTGAATTTTGAGCAAGAGATCAGCCTGCTGAAGGGGATCAGAAATGAATTTTCTGCCGCAGACATGGAACTCCGGGTTGATGCCAACGGAGCTTTCTCTCCGGCTGATGCACCTGAGAAACTCGAAAGGCTGGCGGCGCTGGATATTCATTCCATCGAACAACCCATCAGGCAGGGCCAGCCTCAGGAAATGGCTGCGCTTTGTGCTTCTTCGCCCCTGCCAATTGCTCTGGATGAAGAGCTGATTGGTATAGCCGGTCAGGAAGAGAAACAACAGTTGCTGGAAACCATCAGGCCACAGTATATCATCCTGAAACCATCACTGACTGGTGGACTGGCAGCGTCGGAGGAGTGGATCAGGGTAGCAGAAACACTTGGCATCGACTGGTGGATCACCTCGGCCCTTGAAGCCAATATCGGACTGAATGCTATTGCACAATGGACCTGGTCACTCAACAAACCCGTCACACACGGTCTGGGTACCGGCATGCTCTATACAAACAACATCCCTTCCCCATTAACCATACAGAACGCTGGCCTGTATTACGATGTGGGAAAAGACTGGGATTTAAGTATCTTTACCTCCCGGGGCTGACAGCCTCATGAACCCCCAAAGCCACCATACCATGGAACACACAATGCTTCAGATCGACGGAAACAGGTATGAAAGAAAAGGACTGGCATCCATGGCTTACCGTATCATCGGTTCACCAACTGCACCGGGATGGGAACGCGATTTCTTCTCTTTTATCCTAAACTGGCTCGATGATAACGATTATATTGAACAAGAAACCAGTGGCACCACGGGTGATAAAAAACTGATCAGGCTATCCAAAAAAGGTATGCTCTATTCGGCCGCACAAACCTGTGATTTTTTTAAACTGGGCCCGTTGCACAGGGCATTGCTATGTCTTCCGGTTAAATATATCGCCGGCAAGATGATGATAGTACGGGCATTCTATTCAGGAATGAACCTCACCATTACCCCGCCCGGAGGACATCCGCTTAAAGGACACGAAGAGACATTTGATTTTACAGCCATGGTGCCCATGCAGGTTATGAATTCACTGGCCGCCTCCGACGGCTTATCCCGGGTAAAAAAGCTGATTATCGGAGGTGGCGAAATATCACCCGTACTGGAACATCAGCTGCAGGAAGCAGAAACTGATGTTTACGCAACCTATGGAATGACTGAAACGGCCTCTCATGTCGCTCTCAGGAAGGTAAACGGAGCAGACCATTCCTCTTTTTTCAAAGTGTTCGAAGGAATTGATATCAGTCTGGATAAAAGAGGCTGTCTGCTGATCAATGCACCCTACATTAGTGAAAAACCAATAATAACCAACGACCTGGCTGAGCTGAAAGGTAAGCATCAGTTCGCATGGCTGGGCCGGATCGATAACCTTATCAACAGCGGAGGCATCAAGTTTTCTCCTGAACACATTGAGCAACAGCTGGGTTCATTGATCCTTCAGCCCTTCGTGATCAGCTCCCTGCCCGATGCCAAACTGGGAGAAAGAATTGTCCTTGTGATCGAAGGGGATAAGTGGGAGGAAACACACATCAGGACACTGAAAGAAGACATGAACCGGCTGCTTGAACCTTACAGCAGACCAAAAAAAATTCTTTTTATAAAGCACTTTCCCCGCACCGAAACCGGTAAAATCAACCGCAACAGCCTGCATGGTATGCTGAGAGGGGATGTAGGGTGAGTCTTAGGTTGGAAGTCAGAAGTCAGAAGACAGGAGTCGGAAGACAGAAGACAGGAGTCAGAAGTCAGAAGACAGGAGTCGGAAGTCAGCAAGACAGGAGTCGGAAGCCCCCCCTCGCTGCCCCTTTCCCCTGAAGGGGTCCGGCGCACTCACTATGAAATACCCGGAATTTCTGAAACTATTTTGAAACTTCTGAAACATTTGGGACTACCGAATTACTATCGAATAAACAACTGAACCACTATCGAATAAACAACTGAAAAAACTACCGAATCCCTCCCCTCGCTGCCCCTTTCCCCTGAAGGGGTCCGGCGCACTCACTATGAAATACCCGGAATTTCTGAAACTATTTTGAAACTTCTGAAACTTATCAAACCACCTGAAACAATAAAGACCCCATGGAGTAAAAAAAAGCCTTCCGGAAGAAGGCTTTTCTGAATTAACTAACTAACATAGGAGACGAAACTTAGCTACTGCTTAAAATGTATCTGTTATTTGTTGACAATAGTGGCCCCTAGCCCAAGCTGGAAGAATTTAATCAGAATGATGTAAATTCATTATCTACCTGATCATCTGCATACATATTCAGTTTAACTGTTGCATTTTTATTTGAATCCTCAAATTTTATTGGTTTTGTTTTACTTTTTTCAGCTTTCATCGCAGCCGGCCTGTGCTTTGATTTATACACTTTACCTGATTGCCCGTTGTTGTCAATTTTAAAAAAGCTTACTAATTCAGATAATTGTTCAGCCTGACTCGCCATTTCCTCTGAACTTGAAGCCAATTCTTCAGCAGCAGTTGCGTTTTGCTGGGTAACTGTATTTACCTGCTGTATGGCTGTATTGACTTGCTCAGCACCATTGCTCTGCTCTAAGCTGGCAGATGTAATTTCCTGAATTAAATTAGCTGTTTTTTCAATATTCGGTAATGTCTTTAATAAAAGTGAACCTGCTTCTTCATTGGCAAGAATGCTATTTGATACGATATCTACAATCTCATCGGCTGCAGTTTTACTACGCTCAGCTAATTTACGTACTTCCGCAGCCACTACTGCAAACCCTTTCCCGTGCTCACCAGCTCTTGCAGCCTCAACAGCAGCATTCAATGCTAAAATATTAGTTTGAAATGCGATATCGTTAATAATTTGAATTTTTGAGCCAATTACTTTATTGGCTTCAACAGCAATCTTTGATTTCTCGTTCACCAATTTTATATCCGCCAAAGCACTCGAAGAAATTTTCTCAGTTTCCTGAGAGTTATCAGTGTTTTGTTGAATATTGCTGGTTATTTCCTCCATGGTTGATGACACCTCTTCTACCGATGAAGCTTGTTCATTAGCACCCTGACTTAATTGCTGAGAGGTTGAACTCATTTGTTCGCTTGCTGAAGCAATATTGGTTGTACCATCAATAACATTTGCTACTATTTCCTTCAGTTTAAAAGTCATCCGGTTTAAAGCGTTGGCAAGCTGCCCTACTTCGTCTTTCTGTTTAATGTCAATAGAAGCATTTAAATTTCCGTTTGCTATCTCCTCAGACAATTTAACTGCTTTATTCAGAGAGGTTGATATATTTTTACTGATCAATGAATTAATTATAACAAACAGAATTACCCCCAAAAGAATTGCAATCAGAATTGCCAATCGAACCTCATGAACTATATTCATAAGCTCATTTTCATATATGGATACCGAAACATATGACTCAAGGCGATCAATATATTTAAAATACTGGTATTTTTGTTTTCCTTCCCACATATAGAGGGTTTTGCCTTGTTTTGATTTAGAATTAACTAATTGTTTAAAGAATTCTTCATCAGAAGAATTTTTACCTTCTTTAGTAGGGTGGATTATGAATGTACCGTTTTTGTCAATTAAAAAAGGATATCCGGAAGCAAAGTATTTTTTATTCTCAAATAATTGTTTGAGCTGATGAAAATCTTTTTCCCTTACTGCAACAGAAATTATTCCTTCAATATTTCCATTAATATATATGGGTTTGTAAGAAGTTAAATACCACTCGTCTATTACAAATGCCCGACCAGTGTATACCTCTCCCGAATTTATAGCCTGAGCCACAACTGAGTTCATTGGTATATATGTATCCAGGGCTCTCTCTCCATTTTCTTTTTTTACATTGGTTGAAATCCTGAGGTATCCCAGGGGCGTTTTTTGGAAAATAGAAGATACTCCGCCCCCCAATCTCTGGATTTCATCAACCACATCATTGCTTTTTTGAACAATATTACCATTTAGATGCCATGTATCTATTTTAATGGTAGACGATGCTTTTGATTCCTGGTTAACAGCATTTACCGTGAGGGTATTTTCATTGTCAATGGTTATAGCACCCTGGTTTTTCAGATATTCGTCTGCAAGATTTAAACATACATTAACTCTTTGCTGATTTAAAGTAAGTTGTTGTTCAATGATCTCTGCCAGATCATCAACTTGTTCTTTCATACGTAAGTCAGTGTCAGCAATTATTTTATTCTGTTGTTTATTTATTAAGTATAAACCAACAGATGTTAAAATAATGATCATGGTGAGACTTAAAATTAAATTAAGCCGTAAACCTATTTTCATATTGTTTATAAAACCCATAATAAAAATTTTTAATTAATTAATAATGTACCCTCGTTATCTATATTTACTGATTGCTCTTAAATTAAATATTATCTCTTTTATCTTCTGTAACACTCAAATTGTCTTGAGGAGAAATAATCTCATTTGCTGTATACATCTTATCCATATTAGAAATCATTATTATACCTTTCACCTGCACCATGCATCAGATGAGTGATGGAAAGTATAATTCTCCGTTAATTACTTTTTCCACAGCAGTTTTCAGCTGTTTTGCCACTTCCGATTTTAGTATATATCCTTTTGCGCCTGCTTCAATCATGCTCTTTATATATTCAAATTCATCATGCTGTGTAATAGCTATTATTTTAGGAAAATCAGGGTTATTATAATTGATAACTTGGGTGGTTTTAACACCATTTAAATCTGGCATTTTTATATCCATCAGGATAACATCAATATCTAAATTTTGAATTTTGGTCAGACATTCTTTTCCATTTGAAGATTCACCTACCAGCATGAACTCACCACTATTTTCAAGAATATTCCTTAAAATACCTCTGAAAATGTGGTTATCGTCAACTATAAATATTTTAGGTTTTGAATTATTCATAATGCAATAATTTACATTACAAATTTGCATGGTATTTAGGGATTAAAATAGATAGAAAAGAACTGTTTTATTTCGGGAAAATAGCCGGAACAAAATAGGAATTTAATAAAACCGGTAATAGGTAGAAGTACCTATGAGGTCATTATTGCAGTAAAACCTGGCAGGTTTTAAACCTGGTTTTCATTTTAAATATCCGGTTAAAGCATTATCAAACGAAGGCTTTAACATATTCACTTTCCAGAAGATATTTATCTGAGGAAATAAAGAATGTGTAATTCAGAAAAGTACAACTCCTCTTTGATTAATTAAGAAGATAGTGGTTGGTAAGTATATCTAAAATGATTAAATATCAATAAGTTTGTTTTTAATGGCAAAGGAAAGTAGTGTAACTGTATTCTTTGAGCCTGTTTTGGTAATAAGACTTGCCCTGTGGTTGGCAACTGTTTTTATACTTATAAATAATTCATCTGCAATTTCCTGATTGGTAAGTCCTTTCCCAATGCAATTTAGAACCTCAAGCTCTCTTTTAGTTAATAGTGATTTCTGGGGCGGAGTATTTCCTGCAATATATTTTTGTGTAAAATAGGGAATAAACTCTTCTGAGTAGAATTGTTGTCCTTTTGCTATTGTTTCTATAGCTCTTCTTAAATCAGTTGCATTGATATTTTTTAAGATAAACCCCTGAGCTCCGGCAGCAATCATA
The DNA here is from genome assembly GCA_963783315.1 of uncultured Bacteroidales bacterium. Taxonomy (GTDB): domain Bacteria; phylum Bacteroidota; class Bacteroidia; order Bacteroidales; family DASQZP01; genus DASQZP01. The sequence continues at coordinate 56,122 of CAWAMZ010000019.1, read as the reverse complement.
TTCTCCAGATAAATTTCATCACCAAACATGGAAAGTGCTATCACTTTTATCTGCGGATAATTATTAAGCACTTCTTTGGTTGCTTCAATACCATCCATTTCCGGCATTTTAATATCCATTAAAATTGCATCGGGTTCTAAATTATTTAACAATTGAAGCAACTCTTTTCCATTTGAAGCTTCTCCAATTACATCCACAAAATCTAATTTTGAAACAGACATAATTACTCCTTGCCTAAACAATTCATGATCATCAACTATAATAATTTTAAACTTTGTTGTCATGTGTATAATTTTGCGCAGACCTAAAAGTAAAACTAAATATAATACCTTTTTTTGGATAACTCTCAAAATGATAAGATCCCTCAAGCGTTTTAATCCGGTTAATTACATTACTTAAACCCAGGCCCTTTTTGTGTTCAATTTCTTTGTTTAAATCAAACCCCTGTCCATCATCTTTATAAACCAATTCAATATCTTCATTGTCTTTATCGAACTTTATACTGATGGTCCTGGCATTAGCATGTTTAAGAGTATTATTTATTAATTCGATAAGAACGCGATATACAACAATTTCTGTAGTTTCATCAAAAGATAAATCCTCGATATTGCAGTCCAGCGTTATTTTAATTGCATTTGTATTACTTATTCGGGAGCAAAATGAATTTAGTGCTTTTATCAATCCGTAATCAGTTAAAATACTGGGCATTAATTGATTAGATATTGATCTTGTTTTATCTATAGCCTCCTTAACCAATACATCAAGCATGTTCACAATATCCACTCTTCGTTCGGGCTTTATCTTTTCGTCTTCCAACTCATTAATATAAAGCCTTATTCCTGAAAGGTGGGGTCCCAGTTCATCATGCAAATCTTCTGCAAACTTTTTCCGCTCTCTCTCTTCGGTTTCTAATATCGTATTAAATAATTTTATGTCAGCTAGTTTTTTCTCCGTTATGTCTTCCTTAACAGACATAAAATTGGTAATTTTGTTATTATAATCGATTATAGGTGTTATTGATGTCGATTCCCAGTATAACTCTCCGTTTTTTTTCCTGTTGCAGATTTCTCCTTTCCAAACATTGCCAGTCAAAATTGTTTTCCATAGATTTTCATAAAATAGGTTATCCTGTTTCCCTGATTTCAGGATGCGGGGAGTTTTACCAATAACTTCCTCCTTTGTATACCCCGTGGTTCTATATAACATTTCATTGGCATATTCAATAGTTCCTTCTATATCGGTTATAATTATCAAATTAGCACTTTGCTCAACTGCAGTTGACAGTTTTCGAATTTCACTCTCCGCTTTTTTGCGCAAAGTAATATCCCTTAAAGCAGTAACCCGTAACGATTTGTCAGATAAATCTGTTAAATAATTTTTTCCAACCACCTCAACCGGGAATTTAGTGCCATCCTTTTTAACGCCAACTACTTCATAAGGATCTGTAACGTTGTTTTTTATATTTGATGATAGAATTTTATGATATTCCTTATCAAAGAGTATGTCAAAAGAGTGTTTATTTACTAATTCTTCTCTGGTATAGCCAAACATGTTTAAAAGTGAGAGATTTGCATCCATTATAACACCCTTATCGTGTAAGGCAATGCCTTCAAAAGTTAAGTTCGATAGATTCTTAAATTTAGCCTCACTAACGACAAGACTCTTATGTGCACTTATTAATTTTTGTTCCTGAAGCTTTCGTTCAGTAATATCTCTCATTGTCGACATGAGTAACGTTTTGCCTTCATAAGTTAGTAAATTGCTTTTTACTTCTACTATAGTTTTCTTGTTGGGAATTAGGGTTAGTTCTACTTCTATTGGTTCCAGTTCTTCTTTATCTATTACCCGAATCCTTTCTCTGATCTTTTCATGGTATTTCTCAGGAATCAATTCAAAAGTTGTTTTTCCTAAAATATCTTCTTTTCTCAGATCATAAGTTATCAAAGTCTTCTCATTTATATCAAGTATTACACCTTCTAAGCTGCATAGTATAATTATGTCGTTGCTGTTTTGAAAAAGATTTCTGAATTTTTCCTCACTTAATTCTAACTCATGCAGTGCTTTTTTTCGGTCTTTCTCCGAATTTATCCCGTAAATGACAATACTGATTATTAATAGCAACATTGGTATTGAAATAAAGAGGGATCTTTTCAGTTCACCTTTCCTAATCTTGCTTAGTTCTGTTTCAATATCATCAACATATACTCCGGTACCAATTATCCACCCCCATTTTTTATAAAGTTTCACATAGGCTATTTTTGGGAGCAATTTTGTGGAGTCATCCTGCCATTGCCAGTTATATTCCAAAAAGCCTTCTCCGTTTTTCTTAACTAATTTTACAGCATTATTAAATAATTCAACTCCGTTAATATCTTTATAATCCGATAAATTAATCCCATCCAAATCCTTCCTGTACGGATGCATAATCATTACCGGTGTTAAGTCAGTAATCCAGAAATAGCTTTTCTTGTCCTTGCCATAATTTAAAATGCGTATTTGCTTAATGGCTAACTCCTTAATTTCCGATTCAGTTAACTTATCTTTATTAGCAGCATCCAGGTTCTCAATAATATCTTTGGCTACGTTGGTAAGTTCCTTTATCATTATTTTTTTCTCATTTATAATATTATCTCTTATTGATGGGAACAGGAATAAATAATTAGATAAGATATTCAGGGAAATTATTAATAATAAAGGAATTATAAGGTATAAAAAAAACTTAGGTCTCATGAAGAGTAAATTGTTTCAGTTGTTGTTGTACATTAGAAAATTTATTAGCCGAATGCTTACTTACCTTTTTCAAACTTAGAAAATCAGCATTTTCCTTTCTTTATAAATACGTATACATATCTTTATTGATATCTGTTTCAATTAAATCAGAATTTTTAATTCTTTAATGTTGAAATATAATCCATTTTAACCAAATCAGGATTTTACCCAGTCGTTCTCTTCGAGCTCGAAAATATCGTGTACACTTTTTTCAAAAACTGAAATTGGATATTAATTCTCAATTTTTTATATTTATACAACTGTAAAGAATCGTGTTGCGGGATATTAAGATAAATTAGAAATTGTTTTCTCCTGAACAAGTAGTTTTCAGCATTACAATTTTTCCAGAAGATACAGTGCAAATCAATATTTTCTACCGTCAGCCAACCGATAGCATGAACACCTACATTCTTACCTCTACAAAAATGTGGGATACACCACTTAAAAAAGCAGTTTATACCCTGACTGCTGACAAAGCTATCTCAATAAGCTCCTTCTCTATTCTGCCTGACTCACTAGTCACGAGAAAAAACCAGCAAATATGGTACTGGAACAAGACGGATTTTATGCCTGAATGTGATTTCAGGGTATATATTCATAAGTAGCAGATCAACACGATACTTATATTCTTCTACCTGCAGACAGCCCACCTGACTCATTATCTATATCATTAAAAGTAAAACACATCGGTATTCATAACATATTTAATAGAAAAACTCCATGGTAATATCCTTCCCGTTATTGATCAGGTCATCAATCTTCATGAAATAGCTGTCAGAACTTTTGCCGTTTATTTTAATTTGTTTGATAACAGCCACTGAACCATTGCTCCGGTGGGATACAATTGTCAGTGTACCTCCATTGTCAAGCCTGAAACGAATCTGGTCGGCCAGGCAACCGGTAAGCGTAAATTCAGGTACTCCCGGAATTAAAGGATACATCCCTGCCACCTCAAACAAATACATGGCTGAAGTGGCTCCCAGATCATCGTTGCCAGGCAGCCCATCAGGACTATTATTGAAAATAGTGTTGATGCTGTGCCTGATCAATACCTGGGCCTTTTCCGGAACACCGGCATAATTATAGACAAAAGGTGCCACAAAAGAAGGCTGATTAGCAGGCCAGAAGAATGGTACATCCACATTCCAGCCATCTGTAAGTATCCGGGAAGTAAAATAATCCAACCGTTCCGCTGTCTTTTTATTTCCGCCCATTTTCTCTACCAGTTCATCGAGTGCATGGGGAATATTCCAGGTATATTGTGCTGCATTTCCCTCGTTGAAGCCAATTTCTGAAGCACTGTCAAAAGGCTCCACCCAGTTTCCCTCTTTATCTTTTCGCTGCAGGTATCCGGTTTGGGCATTGAATAGTTTAAATATGCCCCGGGAACGTTTCAGGAAACGATGGTAGTTAACACTGTCACCCGCATATTTGCACATTTGTGCCACGGCGAAGTCATCGATAGCATACTCCAGGGTCATGGATACACTGTAATTATAATTACTTTCATAATCGGGTACATATCCGTATTTTATATAATCATCTCCATGGCTGTATTTATGATCGGCTGCCCACACCATTTTATTTTTAACAGTTTCCAGGTCAATATCCCTGCCACCGAAAGCATACAGGTTGGCAATAAGCGGTAATCCCGAATAGCCGTTCATGATCCGGGTCTCATTATTGAAATACCCCCAGATCGGAAATCCTGCAGGATCACCCTGCATGGCATCCAGATAAAGTGAGTGAATCATATCAGCAGCCCGTGACGGAAACAGCAAACCCTGCAGCTGAGCCGTGGTTCTGTAAGTGTCCCAATTGGAGAAATTTACATATTTGTGATGTCCTGGCTGATAGTATATATTGAATCATTAAATCCTCTGTACTGCCCGTTGACATCTTCAAAAATATTTGGATGCAGCATGTTATGATAAAGTGCTGTATAAAGCTGTATCTTCAGACTGGTATCACTGGTTTCTGCATCCATTTTTGCCAGTCCTCTGTTCCATTTTTCAGTGGTTTGCGCTTTCAAAGAAGCAAGATCCATGCCGTTGGTTTCCTTTTCAAGATTCAGTTTTGCGTTTTCAACACTCACAAATGAGATGGCAATTTTCATTTCCAGGGGCACTGTGTCTCCGGTTCCAAAAGCCACCCAGGCAGCCACTGAATCACCGCTGATATTTGTTGCCTGACCAGCTTCTTTGTGGTTGTTCCAGCCGCCGTAAGCAGATACTTTCCTGTTAAACCGGGCAGCAAAATATACGGTGTAGTCATACAGGGCCGGATTGCGTGAACAGAAACCGCCACTGGTAGCCGATCCGGTGAGCAGGTTTTGAGATGTGTCAATATTGATCTCAGAAGCAGTAACTCCATTGGCACATGATGAAGGAGAAAAAACCAGTGCATTCTCTTTCCCTTCAGGAAACTGCATGCTGACAATACAGGCCCTTTCGGAGACAGCAGTACTAAACTTTACCCTGCTGTCGTTCAGAAATACCTCATAATAGCCAGCACCGGCCTTTTCCCGCTTGTGCGAGAAGGCTGATGCAAAGGCAGCCGGATGGTAAACCGGGTTCTTCTCCGGAATGCCTGTTACCGGCATAAAAGGTATATCCAGGGCTCCGTTGCATCCCCAGCCACTCACATGGGTCAGGGAAAACCAGGCAATAGTATCTTTGCTGTACCAGTATCCTGCCCGTGAGCTAAATTCATCACCGGCTCCAAAAAGGTTGGTGGGTCCGCAGGAGATCATACCAAAAGGAGCATAAGCCGCCGGGGATGTATTGCCTCCTGCCGCAGTTCCTATAAATACATTTACCAGGTCAGCAGGTGAAACAGTTTTTTCCAAAGGTTCACTACCTGATTTACAACCTGACAGGAAGAATAAGAGTGTAAAAAACAAAAGAACAGATGGGTATAATACGCTTTTTCATAATATTTTGGTTGCCCGATTAGTTATTAGAATTAGTTCTTTATTCCCTGCAAGTATTTTCTATATATAAATATTCCTTCTAAATGTAATTACCACTGGTGATTTTGACAAGAAACCAGGTGGTTTTTTTTCTCATTTGTACAATTTATATGATATCATGATGCAAAAGTATTAATTGAAAATAACTAAAGCTTTTGTTATAAGGTGAAATCACAGTTTAATATTATTTTTGTAATGGATTATGCATTTACAAAGTACAAAACAGGCCATGAATGAATATCTGCTGTTTATTGACACTGAGACCTCAGGTATTCCGGATTCCTGGAAAGAACATGACATTATCCCGGAAAAGTGGCCTTACATTGTTCAGATTGCCTGGATCATCTTCGACCGGAAGGGCAATTTGATCCGGACCGAGAACCATTTCATCAATGAAGCAGATATCAGTATCGATCCTGAGAGTTTCAGGATCCATGGCATCTCCAGAGAAAAACTGAAACAGGAAGGCCAGACCAGAAAGCAGGTGCTGGAGCAGCTGGCCAGCGACCTGGAACAGTATACTCCGTTGCTGGTAGGACATTTTATTGAATTTGACATAAGGATGCTCTCGGTGGGTTTTAAACGTATTTCCATCGATAACCCGCTGAAAAACCTGCCTGTATTCTGTACCATGACAACAATGAAACTGACAGATCCGGTTAAGATGACCCGGAACTACCCAAGGCTTGATGTCCTCTACGAATACCTTTTTGGAAAAAAAATGATCGACCAGCACAATGCACTGACTGACGCCAGGGCAACCAGTGAATGTTTCTTTGAAATGATCAGACAGGATATTCTGAATGACGAAACTATTGACAAACAACAAAGGAGAATTGCTAACTGAAAATACTTCATCCGGCAAAAATAAAAAGAACCGCCAATAAAATCCCGGCCTATGAATTACCTTAATTTTCTGAAGAGTATTAAACCTTTTGACGGCTTGCCAAAAAGTGTGATCAAAGAGGTGGCGGGCCTGCTGAACGAAAATTTTTTTGAGGTAGATACCTTTGTTTACCACCAGGACATCACTGAACTAACCGGAATTGATATAATCGCTGAAGGACAATATGATGCCTATTACTATAATTCTGAACAGGTGAAAGTACTGGAAGAAAACTACACACCGGGAAGAATTTACGGGGGCAGTTCTATCCTGCTGAATAAAAGGTATTCTATTCGTACAGTAATTGCCCGGAAAGGCACCCGGATACTTTCCCTCAATAAGGATGAATTCAAAGCACTCTGTCGTTCCTATGAAGATTTCTTTCATTTCTTTACCACCCAGTTTGGCCAGAAAGTGCTGAATGATAATTATGCCAATTTTGTCAAACGCAATTCCATACGGGATGAAAATTTTCTGGATGCCGACAAGATTTATACCCGTAAAGTAAAGACTATCGCACCGCGTCAACTGGTTATTTGTACGCCTGACACGGCAGTTCAGGATGCAGCCCGCATCATGCAGGAAAAAAAGGTAAAGTGCCTGTACATTAAAGAAGACGAAAAATTTACCGGCTATGTAACCAAATCAGTACTGGTGGATAAAGTACTGGCTACAGGAGGTGATCCTGTGCAACCGGTATGCAACATTATGGATACCACAGTATTGGAAACAAATACCGAAGAATTTGTATATGAGGCATTACTCAAACTTTACCACTCACAATCGGAGTACATCCTGGTGACTGATAATGACGAGTATATTGGCATACTGAGCCGTTACAGACTGCTGACAGAAAATGCACAATCACCACTGGTTTTTATCCAGTCGGTTCGCCTGGCTCACACCGATACCGAGTTGAAAGAAAAGTGGGATCAGGTTCCGGAGATTATCAATCAATTGCTGGGACGCGGGGTGAATGCTGAAATTGTTAACCAGATCGTTTCTACTATTTCTGACACCATCCTTCACCGTGTAATTGAGGAAACACTGGATGATCTGCCTCCTGTGCCTGCCAAATTTGCCTTTATTGTACTGGGCAGTGAGGGCAGAAAGGAACAAACGCTGGTTACCGACCAGGACAATGCAATTATTTATGAGGATAAGGCCAATGAGCACCGCGAAGAAGTCAGGGCGTATTTTCTGAACTTCGCCGAAATAGTCTCCCGCCGGCTTGATACGATAGGCTTCAGTTATTGTACAGGTGGCTACATGGCCAAAAATCCAAAATGGACGCACTCCCTCTCCCACTGGAGAAGTAATTACGATGAGTGGATTCATATCGCAGCACACGATACAGTGATCAATATTACTACTTTTTTCGACTGCCGGTTTATCTTTGGTGAGCCTGCGTTACTCACCGGACTGCAGGACCACCTTAGCAATGCAGGTGTGGAAAACCATCAGCGCTTTCTTTATAACATGGCCGATAATGCGTTGCAATATGAGCCTCCGCTGACCTTTTTCAAAGGGATTAAAACATTCACCAGAGAGGAAAAAAAAGTGTTCGACCTTAAGAAAGCCATGACACCCATCGTGGACCTGGTTAGAATGTATGCCCTGAGGTATCATTTAAGGGAAACAAATACCGGTGAAAGAATGCAGCAACTCCTTAAGGTTGGCTGTTTTACGAAACAGGAATATCATGAACTGAACCAGGCGTATTATTACCTGATGGGAATCAGGTTAAGCAATCAGGCCCGGAATTATATACACGATTTTAAAGAACCCGATAACTTTATAGAAACAGAAAAACTCACCATGGTTGAACAAGCCACCCTTGTTGAGATCTTCAAGGTGATCAAAGAATTCCAGTCACGGATAAAGGTGGAATTTAAAAACGAACTGTTTGGGTAGATAGATATATGGGGTTGAGAAAGGTCAAAAAGGTGGGTCTGAAGACCGAAGATGGAAATAGTAACATACTGTAGAGACAATGCATGCATTGTCTGGCTAATATTAGAAGTTGAGAGGGGGTGGCAATTTGCAAAATCAGTTTCTTCATATTATCTTTAAACAAAAAACAGTATCAGGATGCGCTTATGAATATAAACGAAGCCATCAGGCGCAATCCTTACGACCCAAATCTTTATCAGCTGCGTATTCGGGTAAATGGTGCGCTGGACAATAAAAAAGCCGAAATCAGTGATATCGTTTTTATTAACAACTTCATAAACAGAAAGCCTATTCAAAGTTTCAAAGACAGTATTTTCAAATATTGAAATTTGCTAATCCAAAATATTTTCTTACGTTTATAACACTATAAACGGGAACAATCAAGATATATAAGAATTAATAAGAGTATTTGCTAATTTGATATAAAAGCTACAGCCCTGATGAAGAGTCTTGTTGGGGTTAAATATGAAAAATAAAAGCATTATAAAACATACTATATCCGTCTTATGAATATTCTATCAATTATTGGCCCTATTCAGTTACTAATGATTCTTTCAATTATCGGGCTTTTCTTAATTTTCCCCCTGCTGGCCCTGATCAGCATTCTTAAAAATGAATTCCAAGGTAATGACAAGGTTATCTGGGTATTGCTGGTGATCTTCCTCCCCTTTCTGGGCTCATTTCTATACTTCATTATTGGAAGGCCAAAAAGAATACAGGAGAGAAGATACAAATAGAAAATAAATAAGTGAAGATTGAGGATGATAGTAAATGATAAAATATCACACGGTCGAAGATGAATATTATGTAAGAAATTTGGTATAGCATATTATTGTATCAATTAAGTGTGTATATTTACTTTAATTTGCTAATCTTCAACAGAAATCATCAATGAAAAAAACAATCCTTCTGTTTTTTTTCACAATCCTCACATATTCAGGTTATTCACAGGAGGATCAGACGAGAATTTATATTAGTAATGACCTGGCGATTGTAAGGCTAGCGCCTCATGTGTGGATGCATGTATCGTATCATAATTCTCCGCAATTTGGTCGTTTCCCCTCAAATGGCATGATCCTGGTTAATGGTGATAAGGCCTGGTTGTTTGACACACCAATGACCGATTCCCTTACAGGCGCACTGGTCAGCTGGCTTACTTATACGATGAGGCTGAAGATTCAAGGCTTTACTCCCAACCACTGGCATAACGATTGCATGGGCGGACTGGCCTACCTTCAAAATATGCATATTCCTTCACTGGCCAATCAGCTAACTATTGACATAGCCCGCAACAAACACCTGCCGATTCCCGACAAAGGATTCATTGATTCCGTCAATGTTAAACTGGGCGACACAGATATCTTCTTTTATTATCCGGGACCTGCTCATTCAACAGACAACATAGCCGTTTGGATTCCTTCAGAAAAAGTGCTTTTTGCCGGATGTATGGTCAAAAGCATGAATGCTGCAAACCTGGGAAACACTGCGGATGGTGACCTTTCCTCCTATCCCTCAACCCTGACCCACCTGTTGGAAAGGTTCCCGGATGCGCAGTTTGTCATTCCCGGACACGGTGCTTCAGGAGGATTAGAACTTATCAGGCATACTCTCGACCTTGCCAACAAAGCCAAACCATAAAACCAATTATTATGGAAGATACCAGTATTTTTCGGGATAAGGCCCTCACCCCTACTGAACAAGATCTGAAAAACGGTCTTGGCAATACCTTTAACCTCTGGATCAGGATCAGGGACTTTGTAATGGATAAATATCCCAGTGGGCTGGGAGAATGGAATTTCCCCGGACAAAAATATGGCTGGAGTTTCAGGATCAAAGACAAAAAAAGAGCCATCATTTATCTGCTTCCAGGAGAATTATATTTTAAGGCAGCTTTCGTTTTTGGAGACAAAGCCATGCAGGTTATTCTGGAAAGTGATGTAGCAGAAAGTATAAAAACTGACCTGCAACAAGCCCGGAAGTACGCTGAAGGCCGAGGTATCCGGATTGATGTAAAGAATGAAGAACCCCTGGAGGATATTAAAAAGCTGGTGGAAATCAAGCTGACTTTTTAATTAACCCGAGTATAATATCTTAATTAAGTTAGTTTTGACTAAAGTAAAAAACAAATTATCCTCTCTGCACTTGGAAACTGAACTACAACTCCCCCATTTCAGAGAAAATATTAATAAAATCTTTTGGTTTATCACACTTACAGTTTTTGCCAGCTTGATGATTCCTTTTTTAGTACAAAAAGGCATGTTCCTGGATGGAATTACATACAGTACCATTGCAAAAAATCTCGCAAATGGAACTGGTACCTTCTGGCATCCGCAATATACAAAAACACTTTATCCTGATTTTCACGAACATCCGCCATTGGTATTTGGTATACAGGCTCTATTCTACTTACTATTTGGAAATTATTTCTGGGTTGACGGATTTTATTCCTTTTTAATGGCAATTCTGACAGCTGTTGGCATTATTTTTTGCTGGAAAATAATCATGCCTGCGCAAACCCAGCTGAAAAATTCATGGATACCTGTTCTTCTCTGGATTTCAATACCTCTTGTAAGTTGGGCTTATAAAAATAATCTTCTTGAAAATACCATGGGGATGTTTACTGTTTTTTCAGTATACTTTCTCACAAAAGCCATGAAAGAAAAAAATATCATTTTATTGGCTGCAGGAAGTTTACTAATTATTCCGGCTTTTCTCTCCAAAGGATTTACAGGACTCTTCCCGCTTGCTGTACCTATAATTTACAGCTTGATTTTTAAACAAAAAAATCTTGTCAGCAGTCTCTTATATTGTGCACTTTCATTAATTATTCCCATAGCTGTTTTTTTCATTTTATGGCGATTGCTGCCTGATTTGAGAGAAAACATATCCACCTATCTGAATCAGCAATTGATTCCTGCCGTAAGCGGCAAGAGAGAGATAACTGCTGACAACCGGTTAGCTATTATTGGAAACCTTTTAATCAATCTATTAATACCTTTGGCTTTTCTAATTTTATTCAGAACCAAACTGCTATTTAAGACCAAAACAGAAACTAACCCAATCATCTTCAGGAACAGTGCGTATTTTTTTCTAATAGGATTGACAGCCTCACTACCTCTGATAATTAGTCTGAAGCAAAGATCATTTTACCTGGTCCCTTCGTTGCCATTTTATGTATTGGCAATTGGTATTTTGCTTCTGCCAAAGATTACAACTTTATCCGATTTAATTTCTCATTCAGTTCTTAAGTTTTTGAGATATATCTTTATGTTACTAGCCACTGGTGTTGTACTGTTTTCTGTTTTTAAATTTGGAGATTATTCAAGGGATAAAGATTTGCAACAGGATATATATCAACTTGCCAAAATACTACCAGAGGGAGTAACTATTTCGACCAACAGCTCAAATTGCAGCGACTGGTATTTGATCGCCTATCTTGCCAGAGCCCGGAATATAAGCCTGAGTTGTAATACCAAAAATAAATATTTCTTGTGCAACATTCATAATCCGGAATTACCCTTATTAATTTCTCAAAACTATAAAAAGTTAGATAACCGCCTACATCATTATGTTTTACTTGAAAAATCTGACACATCTGAGAAGTAACTTTGACATGGAATGCATTAGGTGTTTTGTGCAAAAAGGAATGTGAAACAGGAAAACAAATGAAAATTTATAAGTATTCGTTAGACAAAGTAAATCTCAAAAAATCCCTTTCATGCAAAAGCTCAACATTTTAATTGTCGGAGCCGGTGTTGCAGGATTGACTTGCGCAGGGCTCCTCAAAAAGCAAGGTGCCGAAATCAAAGTTATCGAGTGTGAATCACATGAAAGTTTCAATTCCTCTGGTTATATGCTTGGATTACTACCCCTTGGTGGAAGAGTATTAACACAACTCGATCTTCATGATGAATATATTAACCGAAGTGTTGAGATGAAACAATATGAAATACATAAGGAAAACGGAGAGCTAATTAAATCCTATTCTCTGGATTTCATTAATAAAGGATATGGAACATACAGGGGTATTGAACGCAAAGAACTCATAAACATATTACTGGGAAAAATACCGGAGGAAAGTATCAGGTATAGCACAACATTATCCAGAAGCGAACAAAAGGATAATATGGTTGAGGTAACTCTTTCTGATGGCAGCAGAGAAAATTATGACCTTGTGATTATTGCTGATGGGCTGCATTCACAGACAAGAAAGTTAATACTCGATAATTCAGAATACAGTTACTATGATACAAACTGGGGTGGATGGGTTGCCTGGCTTGAAAAAAACGAATTAAACAGTTACAAAGAGTACTGGGGCTCAGGTTCATTCACTGGCCTTTACCCGGTAAAAGACAGAGTAGGTGTATTTCTGGGAGGACCTGACAAACAGATTAAAGAAATGGGATTGCAACAGTTTATAAAAGAAATAAAACATGAAATCCATCCTGATTATACTATTCTGCATGATGCACTGGATAAATTGCTGGAAGCTAAAGATCCTTATTACTGGGAGTTTCATGACTGCAAAACAGAACGTTGGAATAAAAGGAATGTAATTCTCCTGGGAGATGCAGCCTGCGGTTTTCTGCCAACTGCTGGTGTTGGCGCTTCAATGGCTATGGATTCGGCGGCTGCATTGGTCGACGAATTATCCCGAACTGACAGAGATCATATTGAGTATGGATTGAGTTTATATATTCACCGACAGAAAGAAAGGGTTGAAAAAGCACAGAAAGATTCAAGGGACCTTGCCAAAATTATGTTTGTGAAATCAAAAATAGTGGCTGGTATCAGGGATTACGCAATCAGGTTCTATTCCCTGAAGCAACTGGCCGCAAATATTAGCAAAACGATGGAAGGCGGGTAAATTCAAAATAAAATCCCGGCAGAAACGATTTCTGCCGGGACTTAAGATTCTATTTTACAGGACTGATTCTGTATTTAAGTATCATCGGTTTGGTATGCACCCTGTATTTATCAATGGGCAGTCCTCCGGGACTCCAGCTGTTATATCCACCCACGCCCGATTGCTTAAGATCAATATTCAGATAAATCTCGGGACGAACAGGCATCTGGAATGTATACTGACTATTGCCCATCGCTTCCCTGTCGAAATGTTTGGCTCCCACTCCGATAAGCGGATCGCCCTCGAACAACAATCCTTTACCCGCACTGTTAAGTATTTTCACCCATCGTACATCCGATTTATAACCATTTTCCTGCGGAGCTGAATAATCAACCCATTCTTTATTCACAGTTGATTTGTATATGCCAACCGGCGAGACATCTCTGTCCGGATAGGTTGGTTCAGGTCCCGGTCCGTACCAGATGATATTCTCATATCCAGGAGCAAGCACCATCCGGCTTCCATACCTGGGCATAAAGGAAGGCAAATCCTCTCCGGGAGCAAAGTCCATACTGACATCAATGGAACCATTTGCATATACCTTATACGTCGTGTTTAATGTGCTCTTAATTGCCGGTATATCTGCATTAAAGATTAATTTTACTGCATTGCTGTCCTTTTCCACCTTCCGGCCTGTGATTACCATCTCTCCTGCTGCCCGCCATACATAAAGATCCATGTACTTTTGTCCGCTTTTGTAGGCACCAAGATCATTGTCTGTGGGTACCCGCCAGAAATCAGGACGCGGTCCGGCCATGATGATCTCCTGACCATCCAGGTTGTAGGATTCTATGGTACCGTTCAATAGATTGAAGATCACATTAAACCCGTTACCGGCAACAGCAAGATGTTCTCCGTTATCCATAACCGATGGGGCTTTTGCATTTTTTAAAGCCTGCAGTTTTGCAAACCGGCTCTGAGGCAGGCGGAACTGATACCATCCCAGTTGATATCCCTTGTCACAAAAACTTGTTTTTTCTTTTGCAACAAAGCTGAAATTCACAAAATATTCGTCGCCTGGATTTTGATCAACAGATGGCAGAGGAATTCTTACTTCACGGCTTTCCCAGGGTGCCAGGTCAAGATTATCAAGGTTGCCCGAAGCCAGTTGTTCTCCATTTTTTATAAGGCTCCATTTGGCGCTAAGTTTATCATCCAGCCGACTGAAATCATAGCGGTTCGTTACTTTGAAAACTCCGGATTCCGTATCTACAGAATCAACCTGTACATACTGATAATTATACTTAATAGCCGTAAGTCCTGGATGAGGTGTCCTGTCGGCTGAAACTAGTCCGTTCATACAGAAATTACCATCATTATATACAGCATGTGCATCTTCAAACCAACCACCGTATGCAAAGAAATTATCCAATCCGGAGGTTTCGCGGAAATTTTCCGGCACAGGCTGCTGAATACCCTGGTCAACCCAGTCCCAGACAAAAGCACCCTGAAAATTATTATCGGCATAGATCAAATCCCAGTATGCCTTTACATTACCATTGCTATTTCCCATGGCATGGGTATATTCGCAGAGAATAAGCGGAATATCCGGTTTTTCTTCAGTCCACTGTTTGCAACTGGCAGGTGTGGCATACATCCAGGAACAGATATCCGCATAGAAATTACCATGTGCAGTTGTTCCTTCATAATGGAAGAGCCTGGAAGGGTCTGTCTTCTTCACCCAGTCATAAACAGCCTTCACGTTGGGGCCATCTCCGCTCTCATTGCCAAGCGACCAGATGATTACAGAGGGATGGTTCCAGTCTCGGTATACCATACGTTGCACCCGATCAAGATATGCATCTTTCCATTCAGGAGAATTGCTAAGCAGATTCTCCTTGTTGTTTCCGAATCCGTGAGTCTCAATGTTGCCTTCATCAATCAGATAAATACCGTATTCGTCGCATAAGCGGTACCATTCCGGAGCATTTGGATAATGACTGGTGCGTACTGCATTGATATTATTTTTCTTCATCAACACAATATCCTGAATCATATCTTCCCGTGTAACATAATGTCCTGTAATCGGATTATGCTCATGCCTGTCAACCCCTCTCAGCCTTATTGCAGCTCCGTTCACAAGAATGCGTCCGCCTTTCTTTTCGACACGACGAAAACCGATCTTTTGCGGAATCACTTCCACAATATTGCCCTTTGCATCCTTAAGTGTAAGATTCAATTGGTATAGATAGGGATTTTCTGCGTTCCAGGATACAACATCCGGAATTTCAGTATTCTCAATACTAAATTTATTTGATCCTGAAACAGCATTTATCTTTTGTTTACCACTTATAACATTTTTTCCTGTAGCATCATTTATTGAATATTCGATGGAATAATCTCCTTTTCCTCCTTTATAGGTTGTCAGCTCCCCTGATAAACCGAAAATACCGGATTTATACTGATCATCCAGCTTAGCATTTACATGAAAATCCCGAATATGAGCATTAGCAGTACTCCACAGGCTGACATTCCTGAAAATACCACTCAATCGCCAGAAATCCTGATCTTCGAGATAGGAACCATCACTCCAGCGGTAAACCTGCACGGCAACAAGGTTCTTTCCCTTTTTGAGGTAAGAAGTAATATTGAACTCAGCAGGTGTGCGACTACCCTGGCTATAACCAACATATTTACCATTTATCCACAGATAAAAGGCTGATTGAACGCCGTCAAAATTGATAAAAACCTGTCGTTTATTCCACTCAGCAGGGACATCAAAGATACGCCTGTAAGATCCCACCGGGTTCCATTCACGAGGAGCATGGAGTTCACTGATGTCATAAGGATACCTGATATTGGTATAAATGGGAATGCCATATCCCTGTATTTCCCAGTTGGAAGGTACTTGAATATCATTCCATTGCTGATCATTGAAATCTTCCCTGAAAAAATCAAGTGGCCGGTCAGCGGGCTTATTGACCCAGTTAAACTTCCAGGTTCCATTCAGATTAAGATAAAATGGTGAGTCCTGCTTATCCATTGCAGATGCAGTTGATCCATCGGAATAAACCATCATAGTGACATGCGGCTTTTCCCTGTTTACCTGTAAAACATTTACATTATCCCATTCTGGTTGAGGCTGAGCCGCAAGATTAATTGCGGCCATCATCACCAGTCCAACTATTATTTTTTTCACCATCAGATTTTGTATTTACGTAATTATTAGTTTTTTTGGTTTCTAAGAACTGCTTAATCACCAAAATTATTGAATACAGGGACAAAATATAAAAAATTTATGAACCTTCCATTATTGGAGAACTTCATTTTTTGCAATATTGAAATTCTAACATTGTTAATTCACTTACTTTTCCCGACTGTCAATGATAAGTAGCCTGTAACCAGGTTTATTGACAAAATTTATAACATTTGAAACTGTCAGAGACCTTATCAATCTGCTTTAATTCATTAATAAAAGATTATTCAATAATAACCCCAGAATTATCAGACAAAAAACTTATCTAAAAAACTGGTTGTCATGTTCCAAATGAACCGAATCATTATAAACTAAATGCATTAAAGAATTGTATATCGTTACATTAAATAAAAAAACCCGTAAAGAAATTAACTTTACGGGTTATAGGCTTACGGGTACAAAACTACAAATTATCTAAAAAATCTGAAACGTTCTTTTTAAGTTTGTCAACCTTTTGGTTGATATCCTCTTTAGTTTGCTCCCAATTATCATCCATATTATCATTGAGTTTATCCAGCTGACTTTCCAGGTCATCAACCTGACCTTCCAGGTCGTTAATCTTATTGGCCATCTCAGAACGATTAGATGAAAGCTTCCCTTTCAGATCATCAAGCTTCCGGTCAAGGTCACTAAGGGTTTCATTCGCTTTATCCTTAAAACTTTCTTTGTTCTCATCTGTAATTTCTCCAAGCTTGTTGGCCACATCTTTCACCTCCTGTTTTAGCTCTTTAAACTCCTGCTTGGTGGCATTGTCATTGCTCTTGTTCTGATTATTACCACTACAGGAAGCCATTCCTATAACAAATATGGCTATAATGATTGTAATGACGCTTCTGTTTTTCATAACTAAGTTTTTTGGGTTAATATTTAATTTATTTACTTAAAATAGATTATATTAAATCTATCAACTCATTCAAAGTCTAATAAATTCATACCAAAAATTACGAAATCCATAAACCACTTAAAATCAATATTTTAATTTTTCTCTCAAGTTAGTATTCGAGAAGAACTGTTTGTATGAATCAACAAAAACGTAGAATAATTTCCACAATATCAGCAAGTTTATTTATTTTTATAAGGATATATTGCTCTTAATTAAAACTAAAGAAATGATTTTCAAATCAAAGCGATTGAGCGTATCCCATGAACAAACACTGTTCTTTCCACCTGAAAAGGTTTTTCCCTTGTTGTGTCCTGTGCGCGAATATGAATGGATTGAAGGCTGGAATTGTGAAATAATATGGCCAGAATCCGGATATGCAGAACAGGATGGCATCTTTACCACAGAATTACCTGATGGGTCAAAGGATACATGGTTTATAGACGAATATAAAAAAAACAGCTTGATACAGTTTATAAGAATTAGTGATTCAAGAGCCATAAAATATACCATAACCTTATTTCCTAAAGGGACAGGGACCAGGGCAATATGGGAACAACAGATAACGGCACTTAATTTTGATGGCAACAGACTTATAGAGAAATTCTCAGTTGAAGGATTCAGGTCCCATATTGAGTTGCTGGAAAATATGCTGAATCATTACCTGAAGACAGGAGAGATGTTAAGAATGGATAGCTGATTTTTTTCTGCCTGAAAAACATTCCTGATAAAAAGAAAAGCGCCGAAGTTACAGCGCTTTTTCCCATTTATCAATAAATATATTATACCTCATAGGTGCTGGAAGCAGTTGCTCCTCCATGACCGGTCCAGTTCGTATGAAAGAATTTGCCTCTGGGCTGATCAACTCTTTCATAGGTATGAGCACCAAAATAATCTCGTTGTGCCTGCAGCAAATTGGCCGGTAATCTTTCTGAACGGTAACCGTCGTAATAGTTAAGGGCTGAAGCAAAAGCAGGAACAGGAATACCGTGAGTAACAGCTGCGGCAACCACTTTACGCCATCCACCCTGGGTGGCATCAATTCTTTCCTTAAAATAAGGGTCGAGAAGCAGGTTACGCAAATCAGGATCATTGTCAAAAGCATCCTTGATCTTACCAAGGAAGATAGAACGGATGATACAGCCTCCACGCCACATCAGTGCGATTCCTCCATAGTTCAGGTTCCAGCCATATTCTTCTGCGGCAGCACGCATCAATACATATCCCTGCGCATAGGATACAATTTTTGAAGCGAGCAGGGCATTTTTCAGGTCTTCAATAAATGTTTGCCTGTCTCCTTCGAGTTTACCCTTTGGACCAGTCAGTATTTTAGATGCTTTCACCCTCTCCTCTTTCTGAGCAGAAAGACATCGGGCATACACTGCCTCACCGATCAATGTCAGAGGAATACCCTGTTCAAGGGAAGAGATACCAGTCCATTTACCGGTACCTTTCTGTCCGGCAGTATCCAGAATCTTGTCAACCATGGGTTCTCCGTCTTCATCCTTAAAGGCCAGGATGTCGCGGGTGATTTCAATAAGGTAACTGTCCAGTTCCCCATTATTCCATTCTTTGAACACCTCGTGCATCTCGTCAGGTGTCATGCCAAGGTATTCTTTCATTATCTGATAGGCCTCACAGATCAGCTGCATATCACCATATTCGATGCCATTGTGTACCATCTTTACATAATGACCGGCTCCGTTCTCCCCCACCCAGTCACAGCATGGAGTTCCGTCTTCTACTTTGGCTGCAATTGACTGGAAAATGGGCTTTACATGCTCCCAGGCCTCGGGTGAACCACCCGGCATAATGGAGGGGCCTTTCAAAGCACCTTCCTCACCGCCTGAGACACCAGTTCCTATATAAAGCAGTCCTTTACTTTCAACATATTTGGTTCTGCGGTTAGTATCCGGAAAATGAGAATTTCCTCCATCAATGATTATGTCTCCCTTTTCAAGATGGGGTATTATTTTTTCAATAAAATCATCAACAGGCTGACCAGCCTTCACCAGCAACATTACCTTCCTGGGTCTTTTTAGCGAATTGACAAATTCCTCAATGGAATGTGCTCCGATGAAATTTTTCCCTTTTCCTCTGTCTTCCAAAAACTTATCCACCTTTTCCACGGTCCTGTTATACACCGCAACGGTAAAGCCTTTGCTCTCCATGTTCAAAACCAGGTTCTCACCCATAACGGCAAGACCAATTAACCCAATATCTGCTTGTTGTGCCATAACTTTAATTTTTTTATAAGTTTAGTTATATGTTATTTTAATGTGTTCATTCTGCATAACCTGATCATTAATTTAATCAATTATTATACAGCTTATTCCTTATCATTTTCCTTTAGCTGAAATCCAAGACCGGTCAGCTGATTTTCCATATCATTTGGTGCGTTTATCAGTTTTATATGATAAGCCTGAAATTCTCTTCTCAGTGGATAATTTCCGCGCTGTGATTCAAAAGTTTGAGGTGAAATTCTTAGTCGCGTATCATCCTCCTTAACAGAGTAAGTATGTAATATGGCCTCCTGAAGCAGCTGTTCACTGGTTCTGTTTTTCCCGTCAAGGGTAATATGCCTTCTTTCAGGCAAAGGAACTGAACCAGGAAACCAGTTGTCCAGCCCCAGATTAAAAAAACGGCTTACAGCCTGTATGCTCATTGAGGTACCGTTTGCCTTTCCGTCCAGTGAATATCCTGCAATATGCGGGGTCCCCAGATTTACTTTATCAAGCAGCTCCGTATCGATCTCCGGTTCGTGTTCCCATACATCCAGCACAGCTCCTGCTAATTTATTTCCAGAAAGGACGGTTTTCAACATTTCATTATCCACCACCTCTCCTCTTGAACTGTTGATCAAATAGCTTCCGGGCTTCATTTTCTCAACAAAATCATGGTCACCCAGATAGAAAGTATTGTCTGGACCTCCTTCATTCAGCGGAACATGCAGGGTTACAATATCTGAAGCCTTCAATAATTCATCCAGGGATACAAATTTACCCTTCCCTTCAGTCCGTTCTCTGGGCGGATCATTCAGTAAAACCCGCATACCAAGTATCTTTGCTATTTTCTTTACCTTGCTTCCAACATTTCCAACCCCAACAATCCCCAGGGTTTTGTCTTTCAGACTGAAGTTATTTTCCAATGCCAGGGTTGACAACACGGCACCAATATATTGCTGTACAGAACCGGAATTACAGCCCGGGGCATTTGTCCATTCAATACCCTGTTGCCTGAGATAATCAGTATCCAGGTGATCGAAACCGATAGTTGCAGTGGCAATAAACTTCACGCTGCTTCCTTCAAGCAAAGCTGCATTGCATTTGGTACGGGTGCGGATAATCAGGGCATCAGCATCTTTTACAACACTTGCATTTATCTCTTTCCCGGACAGGTAAACCACTTCAGCCTTTTCCTCCAGCACACCCTTCAGAAAAGGTATTTTATCATCGGCAATTATTTTAATCATTCCAATAATATTTTAATTAATTCACTGTTTCATTTCATCCCTGCCTGTTTTCAGGTATTGTTATATTTTGCCAAGCATCCTGTCCATTACCCACGATGTACGGGAACCGGAAACTCCGGTACTGGGACATTTTCCTGTTCCGATAAGTGCATTCACCACCGTTTCAATCAGGGGCTGTTGTATATGTGGGGGATTGTTGAAAGAAAACTTTTCCCTTCCCTGGCTGGTGATAAGTTCCACCTCCGTGTTTCCGAAAGTATGAAAGATGATCTTACCCTTTTCTCCAATAATTTCAATAATATCAGTATCTGCCTGTTCGCTGGTAGTAAAACACCAGGAACCGCTTCCTGCGATGCCATTTTTAAACAGGAAGGAAGCAGTAACCATATCTTCAGCAGGGTACAAACCGGACTGATTGGACTTGAAGGCTTTTATCTCGGTGATCTCGCCAAACACATAATCAAGAAAATCCAGCTGATGAGCAGCCAGATCGACAAAATATCCACCGCCGGCTTTTTCAGGTATGACACGCCAGGGTAATGCATCATTGTTATAATCTCCGGGTTGTGGTGCCTGGTAAAGCTGAATATTTACAAGCCGTATTTTACCAATCGAACCATTGTCTGCCAGTTCTTTAACCTTCAAAAAAGAAGGAAGCCTTCGTCGGTAGAATGCCGTAAATACAGGAACATTAAATTTTTCTGAAGCATCCAGAATTGCTCTGCATTCCTGGTAATTAAGGGCCATTGGTTTCTCAACATACACCGGTTTACCAGCCATAATAGCGGCTATGGCATATTTCGCGTGTGTATCAGGAGGAGTAGCCACATAAACGGTATTTACATCCGGATCATCAATAAGTTGCTGCGCATCCGAATACCATTTGGACACATGATGTCTTTCGGCATAATCCTTTGCTTTTTCACCATCACGGCGCATGACTGCCACCAATGATGAGCCCGGAACTTTGCTGAATGCAGGTCCGCTTTTAACCTCAGTTACATCTCCGCATCCTATGATACCCCAATTAACACTTTTCATGATTTGATTAGCTTTTAAAACGTTCTTCTGCAGCCCATAAGCCCAGTGCCGGATTGGAAATATAATAGATCTCCTCACCGTTAGACAACTGATTATAGCCGTCTTTTAATTTTTCCGGGTTGTAAATCTTCATCATTTCCTTCAAATCTGCATATTTGAAGTTAACACTTTCTATTTCTTCACGGGAAAGATATCCAGGACAATAGGTGATAGAAAAACGGCCTTCCGAAGATCCATGAATAAGATGAGCCGCGGCACTCAGGTTACTTCGGAGATCTTCATTTTGGTCTACTAACTCCAGTACACGAGGGGTATTCACATAGCCATATTTTCTGATCAGCTTGTCGATCTGCCTGTCTTCACCAAACTCACGCAAACCGGGAGCCAACACAATCAGTTCACCCCCATCGGCAATAGCCATCCTTGTGCGGTACACACTTTTGTTTCCCAACCACGTACTTTTAAACTCTTCAGGATCAAGATAGACCACTACTTTTTTCAATGGTTTATCAAGCATCTGAAAATTAACTTCCAGTGATAATTCGGCAGCCAGGTTAAATACCTCAATATCATCACCTATAAACAGGCCGCGTACAACCAGTTTTCCGTTTTCATCGCGGCCAATCACCGTTTGAACATACACAACGGGGAGATCGCCTGCAAAATGATCAGATGCATAATTTAATACCCGGCGGACTGGTGTATCTGCCCGGCCCATCATTCGTTCCATGCCATAGGCAGCTCCCAGAAAATGGCTTTTATGAATCCCTTCACTCCCACCGGTACCCACAAAAATATTCTTGTTGTAATTGGCCATACCTACCACCTCATGAGGCACTACCTGCCCAATGGAAAGGATAAGATCAAATCCTCCTTCAACCAGCAATTTATTGACCTGGGCAGGCCAGGGATAATCAACTTTTCCTTCAGATACTTCCTTCAAAAACTCCCCTGGCACTTCTCCCAGTGTTACCACATCATTTCGCCAGTCGTGATTTCTGAAAAGATCAGCAGGAACTGAAGGGAACATTTTATCTATCTCTACTTCGCTCATTGGAAAATGAGTCCCAATTGCAGGAAGAATATCGGTTAATTTCTCCCCGTAGAATTCATAAGCATGTTTAGTGAGAATACCTGCCCGGGAATGAAAACGCGTAAAATCAGGAGGGAGTGCAAGCACTTTCTTCTTGTCTCCAAGTTGTTGTAAAGCCTCAAACAGACCCTGCTTCAAATCTTCATCGGTTAGCACTGTCTGGTCCGAACCGTTTTTATAATATAACATAATTGCCGTATATTTTAAATAAAGACGGATATTGCTATCCCTCAATATGTTGTTTAAATCTTACTTCCAGTGCGGATGTTCAGGAAGATAGCTCTGAAAAGTCTCTATGAGCTTCTCTTCATATTCTCCCTCATAGGTGCCGGCAAAAAAATGATTGAGTGCTTCGTCATGGAAGAGTTTCCATGAAGCCTCTTCATGTCCGGGATTTATCGGGAAAAAGAGGACTCCGTTCTTTTTGGCAGCCTTCAGGTCACCAGGAGCATCTCCCACCATCAGTATCTTGTTATCGGGATATTTACCTTTTGCGGCCAAAGCCAGATGTTCAGTCTTCGTTCCGTATTCCTGACCGGCAATGATGCGTACATAATTATCGATCTTATTCTCTTCCCATTCCCGTACAAGCGCCTCCACCGGTGTTTGTGATACGACAATGGAATCAGCTGATTTAGTAATCTTTTCAAGCGATTCCTTCACCCAGGGAAAGGGGGCAATACCGTATACCATTTCAGCAATATCTTCATTTACTTTCAATGACCACCGGAGTGTGAGGTCAATCATCTCATTGTTGGCTTTGGATGCATATTTTTCAAGAGTAGGATTACCCAGTTTAGTTTCATTGGCAACCCATTCTTTTAGCGGAGCCATATCCGGCATTTTAACATTACGGGCTTTTACTTCAGGTCGCTCGCCCAGTAAGCGGATGGCTTCCAGTAGCGCCACAAAACGATTCACACCACGGTTTTTTGAATATAGGTTCACAAACTCCCAGGTCTCACGTGCATATTTGGAAACAGTTTGTAATTCAAAATATTTAATAAAATTGGGACAAAAACACTCCTTCTGTTTGATCTCCATGGTATCAAATACACATCCATCCGAGTCAATACCAATAAAAAAATCATTTACAGGAGGCAGATCCTTTAAAATCTGTTGTGGATTTTCTGACATAGCTTAATTTACTTTATAATTAGACGTTTATTATACCTTTATTGTTTACCGGCACTATGCAGTGCATACTGAAACCGAACTTTAGTTTATACTGTTAAAAAACCGGCAGGGACTTTAAAAACTCATCTACTGTCACGGTCAGATTGCATATCTAAAATCTCAAATAGCTTCAGGCATATAATCCGGAAGTTTTTTTTCAGCAAATATTTTCTTAAAACGTGTGAAACGCTGTATACCATTTATTACGGGAACTGACACCCAGTCTTCACCAATCAGGGGACGCACATACGCCAGGAATTCATCAGTAACATCAACGCGGTCGGATGAGATCCATTTTTCAGGAAAGAAACGTTCTGAGAGGGCCACTTTTTCGAGGGGTACCTTATCATAATTAACATTATAAATGAAACCCGGTTCTCTGAGGATAGTTGCCATCCATCCATTTCCCTCTTTAACGGCAATTTCCACCGCTTTTTGCCCTACTTTGTATGCTTCATCAAGATCAACGGTAGAAGCATAAATAATAGAATGCCGCTGGTCAGTACCCATAACCTGTCCGCGTGCTGCACCTCTGGCGCCAATGCCTTTACTGTTCAGATAATTGACAACTGTTTGCTGAACAGATGTTTTACTGGAACCAAAAGAAGTATGACCAAATGAATCCTTCACCTCACCAAGGTCGCCAACATCAAAACCTTCGCTGATCACAACTATGCAACGTCCGTCCTGTTTAACCTGGTCATTTACTTTTTCCACCAAATCATCAATAGTTAATTTTGATTCGGTAAGATAAATCTGCAGTGGTAACTTGCGCCCGGGATCAGCCAGACGGGTTGCCGCCGGAATATATCCTATTTTTCTTCCCATCGCCTGTATTACCAGTACAGGATCGGCCGGACTTGAACCCATATTTTCTTCATTGGCATTTTGAATGATATGGGACCAGTAACGCGCTACGCTACCATAGCCAGGTGTATGGTCGATCAACTGAAATTCGCTGTCGCCAACATCATTGTCGATTGTTTTGGGCACACCAACGGCCACCAGTTCAACACCGTGTTCTTTGGCCAGTTCGCTCACTTTGAAGGCGGTATGCTGTGAGTCGTTCCCACCAATGTAAAAGAAATAGCCTACATCGTGGGCTTTAATCACTTCCATCACCCGTTCAAAATCCTTCTTTTGATGTTCTTTAAGCTTGTACCGGCATGTACCGATACTACCTGCAGCAGGTGTAGTACGAAGCAGTGCAATCTCATCGTTATCCTGTGCTGTCAGATCAAGCAGTTCCTCCTTCAGGACTCCTTCAATGCCATGCCAGCCACCATATACTTTACCGAAAGTATCAGGAAACATTTTGCAGGCATCAATAATACCCCGAAGCGAGTTATTGATTACCGGTGAAGGACCACCGGATTGTGCAACAATTACATTTTTACCCATACAACCTATTATTTTATTGTTTTCGCATTATTTATAAACACCCCCGCTTTTTTCAATACCCATCTCCAATCCTCTCAATTCAGCCATACCACGTAACAAACCGATTGCTGAATATCCCGGATTGGTTTTCTTATTCAGATCATCCAGAATTGTATGCCCATGATCGGCACGCATCGGAATCATGTCGTCGGGACGGTAAACCGCCTGTCTTTTTTTCTGTTCCTTCAGTATAGCCCTAATAACGCGGTACATATCCACATCTCCACGCAAGTGGCCAGCCTCGTGAAAACTACCATTTTCATCGCGCTGGGTGCTGCGCAAGTGGGCGAAATTCAGCTTTGACCCCAGTCTTTCTACAATACCAACCAGATCGTTATCAGGACGTACAGCCAAAGAGCCTGTGCAAAGCGTAAATCCGTTGTAAACAGAATCTACAACGTCCATCAGCCATTTTAAATCTGCTTCTGTGCTCACAACTCTGGGTAAACCAAACAATGACATGGGAGGATCATCGGGATGGATAGCCATTTTAACGCCTGCTTCCTGCGCTACCGGTATTATTTCACGAAGAAAATACGCCAGATTTTCCCTGTACACATCATCATCTATGCCTTCATATTCATCCAGTCGATGCTGAAATTCTTCAAGTGTATAGCCTTCCTCTGCTCCCGGCAGACCAGCTATTACGTTTTTTTGCAGAACAGCCTTTTGCTTTTCTGTCATTGATTCAAATTTCTCCTTTGCTTTTTCAATCTGTTCCGGAGTACAATCTTCTTCTGCCCCGGGCCGTTTCAGAATAAAAAGATCAAAAGCCCTGTATTCATCGATATCAAAAGCAAGTGCCCTTGCCCCGTCTTCAAGTTCCATCTCCAGGTTGGTACGGGTCCAGTCAACAACAGGCATAAAATTGTAACAGACGGTTTTGATCCCTACCTCACCTACATTACGTAAACTTTGCTTATAATTTTCAATGTATTTATCCCGGTCGGCTCTCCCTTGTTTGACGTGTTCGTGCACGGGAATACTTTCAATAACAGACCATGTCAGCCCTGTAGGCTTAGCAGGAATAACTGTATCATCCCACTCGATGATCCGTTTTCGTGCACGAAGCGCTTCCACTGTCCATACATCCCCGTTGGGTATTTCGTGCAACGCGGTAACAATACCGGTTGCCCCCGCCTGCCTTATGTCCGACAGTTTAACAGGATCACCCGGACCATACCACCTCCACGTTTGTTCCATACTCATAATTTCAGTTCCTTTTTGAAAATTGGTTATCCATTAATGTATTTCAGCATTCTTTTCTTAAACCACTGTCCATTAGTTTCCCGAACTTCCGGGCAACAGACAGGACATTACTTTTAAATTTATTATTACTTATGCAAATCAGACTCCGCCAAAGGCACTGTACCCTCCATCAACCGGAATTACAATACCAGTAACAAAAGCAGCTATATCAGACAGCAGGTAACATATAGTACCCTGAAGATCTTCGGGTTCTCCAAATTTGGCAGTAGGCGTATTGGCAATAATCTTGCGTCCTCTTTCTGTAAGTTCACCGGTTTTTTCATCGGTAAGCAGGAACCTGTTCTGGTTGGTCAGAAAAAATCCGGGAGCAACGGCATTTACCCTGATTCCCATTTTTGCAAGGTGCACGCTCAACCATTCGGTAAAATTGTTAACCGATGCTTTAGCGGCTGAATAGGCCGGGATTTTGGTGAGTGGTTTGTAGGAATTCATGGAAGAAATATTCAACACGGCCCCTTTCCCATTTTTAAGCATGTCTTCAGTAAATACCATAGTCGGGAGCAGTGTACCCATAAAGTTAAGATCAAACACCCATTTAAATCCCTCCAGATCCAGACCGTAAAAAGTGCCCGACAGATCATTCATATCCTCTTTTTCAATCTGTTCTTTCTGCGTAGTAGCTTTGGGAGAATTGCCCCCTGCGCCGTTAATAAGCAGATGAATCTCACCAAGTTTTTCATTGATCTCTGATTTAGCTTTTTTTAACGACTCCTTATCCAGCACATTAGCCGCAACACCAACCGATTTGGTACCAGTTTCCTTTTCAACCGAACTGGCTACCTTATCGGCAGCTTCCTTGTTGATATCTACAATGGCTGTTTTTACACCAACTGAAGCCAGCCCTACAGCAATAGCAGAACCAATAACACCACCTCCGCCGGTTATTACACAGTTTTTGTCTCTTAGATCGTCAAATGATAAACTTTTCATGAGTTTAATGTATTTTGGTTTTTGTTTATTATTTATAATATTGAATATTTTCCCGGGTAATAATATCCAGCGGCATATACTGGTTGCTTTCCACCTTACGCTTTAGTACCAGATGAGTAAACAGTGCCATCACCGCACGATATCCCTGCTCTTCCGGCTTCTGTCCAATCAAAAAATCAATGATCCCGTTTTCCAGATAATAGCGGCTTTCCTCAAGCAGATCATACCCAATCAGCCTCAAATCATTCATTTGATGGCTCTCTAGGAAATTTGCCACTTTATATACTTTTGAATTTGTTACAAAAATTCCTTTTACATCTTTATGTGAAGAGAAATACTCATTCAATTCATTATTAATTAACTGCTGGGAAGTGCCATTCACCAGAATCCGGTGGAGCACAGAATGTCTGCAGTGTGTTTCGAAATACTTTCTGAAACCCGATTCTCTTTGTTGCATATGCGTTTGCACATTGCTGTCACGCACAATATTTACAATGAGATAATGTCCCTGACAGGACGATCCGTAAGTAAGCAGTTTGGCCGCGAGTAAACCACTCTGTAACGGATCCTGCCCGATGAAACTAATGGGTTCAGGAGTATTTTCCTGATGAGCATTGAGCATTACGAAAGGAATCCCCAACGTATTCAGTTTTGTGAGAAAATCCAGTGTCTCCGCAGAAAAAACAGGAGCCACAAGTACTCCGTCCGGTTTGTCTGTAAGTAAAGCAGAAGCTTGTTTAACAAAACTCTCCTTCCTGTACAGATCAAAATTATGGTCAATAATTTTCACGCCAAAGTGACTAATCTCATTAATTCCTTTGGTTATTCCCTCAGCCGGATTTTGCCAGAATTTGCTATCATGTGTATAAGTTGGAATAAGCGTTCCAAATCGTGCTTCTTTTTTTGACGCCAGTGTACTTGCAAGAATATCCGGCTCGTAATTAAATTCTCTGATAATTTCAAGAATCTTTTTCCGGGTTTCAGGAGATACTTCTCCACGGTTGTGCAACACACGGTCAACTGTTCCAACCGACACATTAGCACGTTCAGCAATATCTTTAATTCTGACTTTCATTTGGTTTGTGTAATTTTCAAAATGATCTGAATACTAAACTTTTATAATCTGCCTGGTGTTATTTTATAAATCGTTATGACTGGAATTAATTGACATCTTTAATTTTTTTTACAAAGTAATTAAATTTTTTTGTAATTTCGTGTTCGTACACGGATATTTTTTCAATTACATTTACTCTTCGGTTGGAGGGTGCACCAGAAATGAAATATTTTTCATGTATAATGTATTATTATAGCAGTAAAAGCACAAAACCAAAATAAAATAACAAATTATGAAAATTGGAAAATACTCATTTGGTACGGGAGACCGATTTGCTCATCAGGGAGAAGCACAGCTGAGGGCCATTATAAAAGCAAAAGAAGCGGGGATTGATTTAACCCCTGTATGGAATAAATCGCACCGCGAACATACTACCATCAAATCGGAACCCCGGCAAACTTTGCAGGAAGCCAGGGATGCCGTTACCAAACTTGGATGGAAAGGTGACTTTTTTGTTGACGCCGACCATATCAACCTGAATAATGTTGAACATTTTCTTAAAAGCTCAAATTTTTTTACGATTGATGTAGCGGATTACATTGGCAAAAAGGTAGATGCAAAACTAATTGACAATTTTATTAATGACAATAAGCGCTTTATTGGCAATCTGAAAATACCGGGAATTTCAGAACCATTTAAAATTACAAAAATAGAACTGGAAGAAATTGCCGGAAAATATTTATATGCGGTCAATGAAGCTGAAAAAATATTTTTGCATATCGCTGAAAATAAAGGGATCGATCAGTTTGTTGCTGAAGTTTCCATGGATGAAGTCGATGAACCACAAACACCGGTTGAACTGTTTTTTATTTTGAGCGCTCTTTCCAGGGTAAATCTGCCGTTGCAAACCATTGCTCCAAAATTTACGGGAAGATTTAACAAAGGCGTTGATTATGTTGGTGACATCAAGCAATTTGCAAGGGAATTTGAAGAAGACCTGCTGGTTATTGACTTTGCAATAAAGGAATTTGGGCTTCCTGACAACCTGAAATTAAGCGTGCATTCCGGCAGCGACAAGTTCAGTATTTATCCGGTTATGGGCGAACTGATCAAAAAACACAACAAAGGGATACATGTGAAAACTGCCGGTACTACCTGGCTTGAAGAAGTGATAGGCCTGGCTCTTGCCGGAGGTAATGCACTGGAAATCGTAAAAACAATTTATAAAAGAGGTCTTAGCCGTTTTGATGAATTATGCGGTCCGTATGCTACAGTGATTGACATCGACAAATCAAAACTACCCACGCCAAATGATATAGATACATGGGATGGTGAAAAATTCGCCAATACGCTGCGGCACGATCAGCAACATCCCGACTACAATTTAAATTTCCGACAGCTGATTCATGTTTCCTATAAGGTTGCTGCCGAAATGGGAGCCGAATATACCCGGGCTCTTGAAGAAAATGAAGATATTGTAGGCAGGCAGGTAACAGAAAATATCTATGAAAGACATATCAAGCGTTTGTTTGATCTTTAAAAAGTAAAAAGATTATGAAAAAATTTCTTGACGATAATTTTATTTTAGAAAACAGAACGGCTGAAAAGTTATATCATGAATATGCAGCCAATATGCCTATAATCGACTATCACTGTCATATTCCGCCTGAGGAAATTGCCATAGACAAGAACTTCGATAACATGACGAAAATATGGCTCGATGGTGATCATTATAAATGGAGGGCCATGCGTGCCAATGGGGTTGATGAGAAATACTGTACCGGTGCTGCCCCTGACAGCGAAAAATTTCAGAAATGGGCTGAGACAGTACCCTATACCATGCGCAATCCACTGTACCATTGGACGCACATGGAATTAAAACGTCCGTTTGGTATTGAAAAGCTGCTGAATGGTACCACTGCCGGTGAGATTTATGACGAAACAACCAGTATGCTTCGTACACCTGACTTTAGCGTCCGCAACATTATGAGAAAGATGAATGTGGAGGTGGTTTCTACAACAGATGACCCCGTTGACAGCCTCGAACATCATCAGAAAATAAAGGAGGATGGTTTTGAAATTAAGGTGGTACCGGCCTGGAGGCCTGATAAAGCCATGGCTATTGATGATGTTACCTCCTATAATGAATATATTAAGAAACTTGAAGAGGCGGCTGATACAACCATTAAAGACTTCAATGACCTCTTGTTTGCTCTTCAAAAAAGACATGACTTTTTTCATGAACAGGGTTGCCGCCTGTCTGATCATGGGCTTGAGACAATTTATGCAACCGATTATACCCAGTCGGAGGTTAATAAAATATTTAAAAAAGCCAGAAGTGGCAAGCAGCCTGAGCAGCAGGAGACAGAAAAATTCAAATCTGCTATGCTTATCCATTTTGCATTGATGGACAATGAAAAAGGATGGACCCAGCAATTTCATCTTGGCGCATTGAGGAACAATAATACAAGAATGTTTGAAAAGCTTGGGGCAGATAAAGGATTTGATTCCATCGGCGATTTTGAAATAGCCCGGCCTTTATCCACGTTTCTGGACAAACTGGACAAGAATAATAAGCTGACCAAAACCATATTGTATAACCTGAATCCGAGAGACAATGAATTGATTGCCACCATGACAGGAAATTTCAATGATGGCAAAATACCCGGAAAGATGCAGTTTGGTTCAGGATGGTGGTTCCTGGATCAGAAGGACGGAATTGAAAAACAACTCAACTCATTGTCTAACCTGGGCCTTCTTAGTCGTTTTGTGGGGATGCTTACTGATTCCAGAAGCTTTCTCTCCTACCCCCGACATGAATACTTCCGCCGGATATTATGTAACCTTATAGGCAAAGATGTTGAAAAAGGAGAATTACCAAATGATGAAGAATGGCTGGGCAAGATAGTGCAGAATATCTCTTACTATAATGCAAAAGAATATTTTGGCTATTAATTTACTCACACCCCCCTGATAAATTATTTATAATAAAAAGACCTATGATTCAGAAAGAAGCACAGGTCTTTTTATTATAAATTTGAAATCGTTGCTATTCAAAGCTAACTTTAACAGGATGAGCCATCTTAGCGGCTTGTTTAGCAATTGTCGCAAGGAAATATTCGCGATTGGCAAATTGCTTATCAGTATACTCCCAGCCTGTCATGAACATGAAATTAACCGGTTCTCCATTTGAAATCTTAAGTTTACCAAAATATGTCTGTATGATTCCGGTCCCTTCATCTGCGGTTTCTCCGTACTTTACAAAATCCTTTTTATTGAAAATAAGTCCCATCCCGAGATATTCACCCAAAAAAGCTTGTTTATCATGGGTGGCAATTGAAACATATTGGTCATTATTATCAGTGAAATAAAGTGTATCAGCATGCATGTTCACAATCCCTGCTGCCAGACTCATTGAATCCTCAATTCCTGTTACGGTAACCTTACTGTGGTACCCGTATTCACCAGCAATAATGGAGATAATCTGATCCAATGCCAGTGTATGATCTCCAATATTAATGTTGTTAAATGACAGTTTGAATACAGAACGTAATGGTCCGGAAGACAATAACTGATAGTTACCCACTGCTCCAAGGGCAAAATTATATAAACTGTCCTTATAATCAATAGCAATACCACCGGCACCCAGGGAATTACCAACCTTCAGAATGTCCATTCCCCAGGGTTGCAGTTCATGGTAAGATTCTCCTGTACCCACCATATCCATGACCATATCTGTAGTTCTTTTCCCGAAAATATCAAAACCGTTGCGTTCATCAAAGTAGTTTCTGAAGCCTACTTTGTCATTCTCCCAGGCGGGCCCTTCTACCTGAAAATACTGCTGAGTCACCTCTGTATCCGTACCTTTTATCCGGGTGGCGGTATCCTGTGAAATGAATTTGCCGTCATAAATGGAAGCAAATCTGACATTGGTTCTGGGGGTAAACTCAGGAATATCCTCTTCCGCAACAGCATTGAGAAAAAAAGTTTTTGTTTGATTTGACTTAAAATCTGACAGAAAAAATAACTCATCCCAGTGCCCGTCTCCATTTGTATCATCAGTCTGCGAGGGGATAGTATCTCCCTTGTAATTAACCACTAAGACTGATTGATCATCGTCTTTGATATTTAATCGGCTTTCCAGATCAGACCTTTTTATGACAACAGGGTCATCGGCATATGATTGGTTGTCAGTATTTTTAACATTAATCTGAAGTTGCCCCTGATTTGAACAGGACACGATACCTAAAATGATCAGGATTACTCCTGCTAAACCTGTTATAATTGTAAGATTTTTTTTCATATCATTGGAATTAAAAAATATTTTGTTACATTTGTGTGGTTACCTTTTTAACATCTATTAATATTTTTAGCATTTTTTATGATTTCAGAATTTACGTTACAGTGTGGATACTAACTAAAACGCCTTATATAGTTTGCTAACTAAAACTCAACTCTTGTAACGTAAATTTCTGAAATCAACCGTACACACTTTCACCTCTCTTTTTAAAATCAATCTTTTATTTTTTTAATGTTCGTAGGGTTTACCTATTGTTGCCAGTATTCCCCCATCAACATATATAATTTGTCCGTTGACAAAATTTGACGCTTCAGAAGCAAGGAATACTGCAGTGCCTCCAAGTTCTTCAGGATCTCCCCATTTACCTGCCGGTGTTCTGTTAACAATAAATTCATTCATCGGGTTTCCGCCAACACGAATAGGTGCAGTTTGATCAGTAGCAAAATATCCGGGTCCGATACCATTGGCCTGAATATTGAATTTAGCCCACTCAGTTGCCATGTTCCTGGTAAGCATTTTCAATCCACCCTTTGCTGCGGCATAGGCTCCTACCGTATCTCTGCCCAGTTCACTCATCATTGAACACATATTAATAACCTTCCCCGGAGTTTTCCTTTTGAGCATGCTTTTTACCACATGTTTTGAGAGAATAAATGTTCCTGTGAGGTTGGTATTCAATACCTGTTGCCATTCACTAACTTCCATATCAACCAGGGGAATACGCTTAATAATACCTGCATTGTTCACCAAAATATCTACTGGGGCAACTTCATTTTCGATCTTGCCAAGCACTTCAATAACCTGATTTTCCTCATTCACATCAAGCATATAACCATAAGCCACCAGATTTTCATTCTTATAATCCTCAAGTGCTTTGTCAAGTTTATCCCTTGAAGAATGAGACGTAACGATAATTTTAGCACCAGCATGCCCCAGTGCTTTTGCTATTGCCATTCCGAGTCCGTGGGTTGCACCCGTAACCAGGGCTGTTTTTCCGGTAAGATTAAATAAATTTTTACTCATAGCTCTTTATTTGGTTTGGCTTACCGGTCAATATACAATCACTGTATAACAACCGGAAATTAGAATTATTTTAGCTTATTTCCTGTGTGTAACAACGTTCTGCCTGACTAACGGAGTTCGGTGGGCGCACAACCGTCCATATCACCATAATCAAGATTTTCACCTGCCATACCCCAGATAAAGATATAATTGCTGGTGCCCGCTGCTGAATGAATTGACCAGGATGGAGAAAGTACTGCCTGTTCATTCTGCATCCATATGTGCCGGGTTTCATCGGTTTGCCCCATGAAATGACAAACAGCCTGCCCCTCGGGAACTTCAAAATAGAAATATGCTTCCATCCGTCTTGTATGGGTATGAGGAGGCATGGTATTCCAGACACTGCCTGGTTTCAACTCTGTCATGCCCATTTGCAGCTGACAGGTTTCAACCACACTGTTAACAAGCAATTTATTTATTTTTCTTGCATTTGACGATTCCAATGCACCGAGTTCAACAACTTCAGCATCATCGAGTGTAACTTTTTTAGTTGGATATTCTTTATGAGCAGATGCTGAATTTATATAAAAGTGTGCCGGTTGGTCCGCAGTCTTACTGGAAAATGAAACATCCTTGCTACCTCTTCCAATATATATTGCCTCTTTGTAATTCAGCAGGTAATCCGTGCCATCTACATGAACAGTACCGGTTCCACCAACATTGATCACCCCCATTTCCCTTCTTTTGAGAAAAAACTCTGACTTGAGCGGGTCGATTGATTCAAGTACCAGTTTTTCTTTAACCGGAACAGCACCACCCACAATTATTCTGTCATAATGTGAATAAGTAAGATGAATCGTATCAGACTCCATTACCTTATCCACTAAAAAATCCTTTCTTATTCTTTCGGTATCATAGGATTTAAAATCAGACGGATTTGTCGCGAATCTTTCCTGATAATGAATTGCCATAGCTATCGTGTTTTTAGGTTTAACATTTAATTAGTACAACAAATAAACTGTCATTTTGATGTAAAAATAACCCGAAAACAGGTTGCACAATCGATTGTACAAAACTACAAGAAAATATAATTCGATACAAACTTTCAGGTTACTTATTATGTAAAGAGGATGTACGAATGATCAACTCCGGTTTAATCGTTATTGTTCTGGGTATGAATATATCTTCTTTATTACTGATTTCTTCAAGAAAAAGGTTTGCCACATAGCGTCCCATTTGCAAACTGTGCTGTTCCACTGTTGTCAGTTGTGGTTCCATAACAGAGGTAAAAGGTTCATTTGCAAAACCCACAAATGCCACATCTTCAGGAACTTTAAATCCCTTCTCCCTGAAGCTAAGCATTGCTCCGAGACAGGAGTAATCTCCGGCAGCAAAAATCCCATCGGGCGGTTCCTCTAACGCACTAAGTTGCTTCCCGGCTTCATATCCGCTATTTCTTGTAAGGCACTCAGTGATATAATATTCATCTCTGATTTCAAGGCCTGCTTCTTTCATAGCTTTTATGAACCCTGCCCGGCGATTAAAATAAACATTTATATGTTCCGGCCCTGCCAGATGGGCAATGCGTTTACATCCCCGGGCAATGAGATGTTTTGTTGCCTGATAGGCCCCTTCTTCATCGTCAAGTACAACATGACTTACCTCCAGTCCGGAGAAGATGCGGTCAAAAAAAATCAGTGGAATACCTCTATCTTTAGCCATTTCAAAATGCCTGTAATCCTTTGTTTCTGTGGCGATAGATACCAAAAGTCCATCAACCCGGCCATTCATCAATGCTTTGACATTTTCGACTTCTTTTTCATAAGATTCATGACTTTGACAGATAAGTACATTATAACCAGCCTGATTGGCCACTTCCTCAATTCCTCCAATCACTGTAGAAAAGAAATGACGGGAAATTCTGGGTATGATAACACCAATGGTGTTTCCTTTACCCGTTCTGAGACTAGAGGCTATGCTGTTTGGCTGATAATTAAGTTTTTTTGCTAGCTTAACTACCGCCTTTTTTGTTGATGCGCTGATACGGGGATGATCTGCCAACGCGCGGGATACTGTCGAGGGCGTAATGTTAAGCTCCCGGGCAAGATCGTGTATCGTAACTTTTCCTTTCTTTGATGTCATTGATAATTAATCTGTTGTATTTTATCGAAAACTAAACATCGAACACATATCGTTAATTTTGCAAACTGATTGCTAAAAAAACAAAATTATATTAAATTTGCATTCATATAGAACAAACGTTTGCACAAAATTAAATATTTTGATGAATATTGAACAAATTATTATGTCCCGACTAAAAAATTATTATCAATGATGAGCTATAAAAACTGTTGCAGGAGGAAAGTTCAGGATGAGTCTCCCGTTAAATTTATATTCTGTTATCTGATAATAATTAATCTTGTCGTTACATTTTATTAAAAATATTACTTTAGTACATTTCAAAAGCTATTTATAAAATATGTCAGCATTCAATAGAATTTCAGTAGCGCTCAAAATGCATGAAACAGGTTTGATTCCGGTATTTTATCATGCGGATACATCTGTTTGCAAAAAAGTGCTTAAAGCATGTTATGATGGCGGGGTGCGCGTATTTGAATTTACCAATCGTGGTGATTTTGCACATGAGGTATTTTCTGAAATACGTAAATATGCAAAACAGGAGCTTCCAGAGATGATGCTCGGAGTCGGCTCTGTCATGGATGCAGGAACAGCTTCACTATATATTCAGCTGGGTGCCGACTTTATTGTCTCACCGGTAACAAAGGAGGACATGTCCATTGTTTGTAACCGGCGAAAAATATTATGGTCGCCCGGTTGCGGATCTGTAAGCGAAATTTCCAGGGCTGAAGAACTGGGTGCTGAAGTAGTAAAAATTTTCCCGGGTTCACAAGTTGGGGGTCCAAAATTTGTTGCAGCAGTGAAAGGACCAATGCCCTGGTCCAGCATCATGCCAACCGGCGGCGTTGAACCCACCGAAGAAAATCTGAAAGCATGGTTTGAAGCGGGTGTTCATTGTGTGGGAATGGGATCAAAGTTGATCACAAAAGAGATTCTTCAGCAAAATGACTACGAAAAGCTGACTTTCAAAGTCAGGGAGGCAATGGAGATAATTTCCAGATATAAAAAGTAAATATGTACATTGATAATGCCAGCCGGAAAATCATACATTTATAAAAAAAAATTTACCAGGCATTTTAGAACATTATTTAAAATTGCACAGCCTGTTTGATATACTAAACTATTAACAGATGAAATCGTTAAAAAGACCAATACGCATTGCTCTGCTTGCCTTATTAATCCCTGTGTTTACTTCTTGCATGCATCAGAAGGAGGTTCATGTTCTGAAACTTGCTCACGGACTTGACCCGAGTCATCCTGTGCACAAAGCCATGGTTTATATGGCGGAAGAACTTAAAAAGAAATCAGGAGGCAAACTGCAGATTAAGATATATCCGAGTGCCCAGCTCGGTTCAGAGCGTGAGTGTGTGGAACTGCTTCAAATCGGGAGTCTGGCAATGACAAAAGTCTCAGCTGCCATTATGGAAGGTTTTACTCCTGAATTTAAAGTACTGGGCCTTCCCTACATTTTCAGGGATAAGGAACATGCTTACAAAGTTTTTGACGGTCCGATCGGAAAGGAATTTCTGAAGGCCGGAGAACCTTTTTATCTGAGAGGTCTTACATTTTATGATGCCGGCAGCCGTAGCTTCTATACTATAAAAACACCTATTTATACACCAGATGATTTGAAAGGCTTAAAAATCAGGGTAATGAAAAGCATTACTGCAGTAAATATGATCAAGGCTTTTGGAGGCTCCCCTACCCCGATATCCTGGGGTGAATTATACACGGCATTGCAGGGGGGTGTAGTCGATGGCGCAGAAAACAATCCTCCAAGCTTCTACCTCTCTCATCATTTTGAAGTATGTAAATATTATTCCCTGGATGAACACACAACCGTACCGGATATTTTACTGATCAGCACAATCATCTGGAATAAACTTACTCCCCAGGAACAAAAATGGCTCCAGGAAGCTGCAGATGAATCAGCTGTATACCAGCGAAAACTTTGGGCCC
The DNA here is from genome assembly GCA_963783315.1 of uncultured Bacteroidales bacterium. Taxonomy (GTDB): domain Bacteria; phylum Bacteroidota; class Bacteroidia; order Bacteroidales; family DASQZP01; genus DASQZP01. Next base: position 17,686 of record CAWAMZ010000019.1, on the reverse strand, counting down.
AGTCTGAAAAAGAATCTCTTGAAGCTGTTGAAAAAGCTGGTGTTGAAATTATATATCCCGATAAAGAGCCCTTCCGGGAGAAGGTAAAACCAATTTATGAATCCTATAAATCAGATGAAAAGATTTATTCCCTGATCAAACAAATACAAGACATACAATAAGTAATTAACTTAAAATCACCCGCAATGCGTTTCAGAAATATTATCGACAAAATACTGGAAATCTTTCTGGTAGTGATTATGGCGATTCTGGTAATTGATGTACTCTGGCAGGTTGCATCCCGATTTCTCTTAAATAATCCAAGCTCCTTCACTGATGAACTGGCAGGATTTTTACTTATCTGGGTAGGTTTGTTCGGTGCCGCCTATGCATCCGGAAAAAAGCAACACCTGGCGATTGACCTGCTGCCCCAGAAACTCTCGCCCGAAAAAAAACGCTATCTTGATGCATTCATTAACTTTATGATAGTTGTTTTTGCTGTTATCGTGATGGTTATTGGCGGTTCCAGACTTGTATATATAACCCTGGACCTGAACCAGGTATCCTCAGCTCTTGAGTTGCACCTGGGATATGTTTACCTGGTGTTACCAATCAGCGGCATACTCATTACATATTATGCCATTGACGATATTATCACTGGATTGAAAAAATCTCCTTCTTCAAAAAAAACCAAAGAATAACTTGAATAACTGACGCTATTATGGATTATTTAGGAATTATTATACTTGTATCTACCTTCGTGGTATTGCTTGCTATTGGTGTTCCAATCGCATATTCTATTGGCATTTCCGGAATAGTTACACTGGCTGTGAGTGTTTTACCTCTCCCGGCATTTACGACCCTGGCTCAAAGGTTGGGTACCGGACTGGACAGTTTCGCCTTATTAGCCATACCCTTTTTCGTCCTTGCCGGACAGTTAATGAACAGCGGGGGTATTGCAATGCGCCTTATTGAATTTGCCAAGGTTCTGGTAGGCCGGTTCCCGGGCGGTTTGGCTTTTGTAAATATTATGGCAAACATGCTTTTTGGTGCAATTTCCGGCTCTGCAGCTGCTGCAGCTTCTGCAATTGGCAGTTTTATGACTCCCAAAATGGTTGATGAAGGATATGACAAAGGATACAGTGCTGCTGTTAATATTACCTCAGCTACTACAGGTCTTTCCATACCACCGAGTAATATTCTGATCGTTTATTCTCTCGCCAGCGGCGGGGCTTCAATTGCAGCTCTCTTTCTGGCTGGTTATATCCCGGGCATACTAACCGGACTGGTTTTAATGGCTGTTGCCGGTTTTATAGCATACCGGAAAAAATATCCTGTAGGTGATAAAGTAACCTTTGGTGAAGGAATCAGAAAATTTTTTGATGCATTACCCAGCCTTCTCCTCCTTATCATTGTAATCGGTGGCATCATTGCAGGTATCTTCACTGCTACTGAAGCATCAGCCGTGGCTGTCCTTTATACACTTGTCCTTTCAATGCTTTATAAAGAAGTGAAAGTAAAAGATATTCCCGGAATTCTCCTCAGAACAGTCGTCACCACGTCTATCGTTTTGCTGCTTGTGGGAACTTCAATGGGACTTTCCTGGGTTATGTCATTTGAGAATATCCCCCAAAGTGTAAGCAGTGGTTTACTGGGATTAAGCAGCAACAAATTTGTTATTCTGATCATCATTAATATGATTCTTTTGTTTGTTGGTATATTTATGGATATGACACCTGCTGTGCTGATCTTTACTCCAATATTCCTGCCCATTGTTACCAATCTCGGACTGGATCCGGTTCATTTTGGAATTATAATGGTACTGAATCTTAGTGTCGGCCTTTGCACACCGCCAGTCGGCAGTGTACTGTTTATTGGTTGCAGCGTAGCAAATATCGGGATCGAAAAGGTGATTCGACCGTTGTTGCCAATGTTTATAGCCATGATTATTGTACTTATGCTGGTTACGTATATACCGGCGTTAAGCTTATGGCTCCCAAATATTTTTGGATTATAGCCTAACCTTTTAGTTAGATAAACCGTAAAAGTCCCTGAAAGATGATAAAATTATGCTATACAGGTACCAATCATCGTAATGAGAACTATTCTACTACTACTCATATTAACATCGCTCGGGGGCTTTTCTTTTTCTCAGCAGACAAAGGGTTTAAGTTTATATTCATCAATCGATGAAGCTGTTATAAACTACTACCAGCACGAGGTTGCATCAGTAACCGACTTTATTTCATCAGCGAAGGTAGTGGGCACTTTTCCGGGAAAACTACTGTATGAACATGGTATCCCGCAATTGAAAACTCTTTCAGTTACAGGGCTATCGACAACATTTACTGAAAAGAATATATTCTACATCTACCTGGCAGCCCTGATCCTGTTTACCATAACACTGGCAATTATATTCCTAGTGTGGTTTGGTGTTGGGAAAAGGACTCAACAAACACCAATAGCATCGCCGGAAGACCTGGTGAATGAAAGAAACCAGTTAAGAACATTAATTGACAATATTCCTGATTTTATATATATAAAAGACAGAAAAAGTCGCTTTGTAACAGCCAACAAATCATTGGCAAATCATATGCGGGTCAAGTCACCACATGATCTGATAGGAAAAAACGATTTCGATTTTTATCCTTCAGAACTGGCGACCCAGTTTTTTAGCGACGAACAGGAAATTATTAAAACAGGTAAATCATTAACCAGTAAGGAAGAACCGTCTTTAGATCCCCATAATAATATCCTCTATATTTCAACCACAAAGGTTCCCCTCCGCGATTTTTCAGGAAAAATTATCGGAATTGTAGGCATAGGCAGAAATATTACCGCACAACGCGATGCAGCAAAAGAAGTTGAAAAAAGTAATCAGCAAGTTGCCAATGAACGGAACTTGTTGCGTACCCTTATTAATAATATACCTGATTTTATTTATATAAAGGATAATGAGAGCAGATTTATTATGGGTAATAAGCGCATTGCAGAAGTAATGGGGGCTGATACTCCTGAAGATCTCACCGGTAAGACAGACATGGACTATTACCCTTATGATCTTGCTAATAAATTCTATAAAGATGAACAACGGATCATGAAAACAGGTATTCCTCTTATCAATCATGAGGAGAGAGGTCTCAATGAATTTGGTATCGGAACCCACATATCCACCACCAAAGTACCGGTCAGGAATCTTCAGGGAGAAATTACAGGTATCGTTGGAATCGGAAGAGACATCACCAGTTTGAAAAAAACAGAAGAAAAACTCCGCCGCAAAAGCGAAGATTTACAGGAAATAAATGTATTACTTGAAGAAAGGCAGGAAGAGGTTCAGCAACAGGCAGAAGAGCTAAATTCTCAGGCCGAGCATCTCAGGGAGGTTAATACAGAATTGCACCGTTTGAATGCTACCAAGGATAAATTCTTTTCTATTATCGCACATGATCTCAAAAATCCTTTTAGTGCCATAATAAGCCTCTCGGAAATTCTTATCAAAGATTTCAGGAGTATGCCCGAAGAAGAAAAACTTAAGCTGATGAAACTCGTTAAAGTATCTTCAGAAAACGCATACAGCCTGCTTGAAAATCTGCTGCACTGGGCCCGCAGCCAAACTGACAGAATAAAATTTGACCCTCAGCCTATTGATCTTCAGGATATTATTCTGCACAATATTGAATTTCACAAGATCAGTGCAGACAGAAAAAACCTGAAATTAATCAATAAACTAAAAAAATGCTATCCGGTCTATGCCGACAAAAACATGATAAACCTGATTGTCCGAAATCTGTTGAGTAATGCCATTAAATTTACGGGGGCCAATGGCAAGATCACAATTTCCTGTACCTCCGGCGAAAAATATGTGCAGCTTGACATAGCAGACACCGGAGTAGGTATAAACCGGGAGGATATACGAAAATTGTTCAGAATTGATGAACACCTCAGTTATGATGGCACATCAGGTGAGTCAGGTACTGGCCTGGGATTGATAATTTGCAAAGAATTTATTTCGAAAAACGGAGGTGAAATTTTTGTGAAAAGTAAACCCGAAAAGGGAAGCACATTTAGCATTACCATTCCGTTGTCACCAGTAAGCGTAAACCAACCTGTAACTTCCTGAGAGAATCAATGCTTTTCGACTCAGCACCTTACTTAGTAGCTTGTTATATTAATACAGCAATTTTTAAATTTTCTGCCACTCCCACACGGACAGAGATCGTTGCGTCCCACTGTTTTTCTCTTTCCAGGGATCTGACCCGCTTTGCGCTCATCGATACGACGCACCCAGTTCATTACATTTGATGGTGGTCGCTTTTTGGTCAATTCATCGCCCATATATTGCATGTATGGATGAACATGTCTGAAAAACATTTTATAAGCTTCACACAGATAATTCAACCCTGGTTCCCCGTCAGGTGTGTTCATAAACCTGTGTTTTGGGCATTCTCCATGGCAGGCAAACCGGTATTCACAATCAATACAGTATGAGGGAAGCTTATTGCGTTTATCAAGACCAAATTTTACCTGTTTTTCTGAAGTAATCATTTTCCCCAGGTCGTTTTTCATGATATTTCCCAGCACATAATCACTGTAAACAAAATGATCGCATGAATACACATCACCATTATGTTCAATTACAGCGGCATTACCACAAGTTTCATTAAAAACACAAAGTCCGGGAGCCTCACCTACCCAGTTGGCAAGGGTAACATCAAAAAGTTGTACAAAATATTTACCAACATCATTTCGTACCCATTCTTCAAAAATGCTGATTAGAAACTTTCCATATTGCTCCGGCAGAACAGACCAATCCGTAACAACTGCTTTCCCTTGATAATCAGGTGAAACTAGACTTAATTCATGTGGGGCTGGATCAACAGCCGCCCTTTCTATGATTGGAATGAATTGGATAAATGTACTTCCTGCTTCTTTAAGGAAATGGTAAACTTCCAGGGGATGTTCTGATGTTTTCCTGTTGACTACCGAAAGCGTATTAAACGCTACTCCATGTTTTTTTAACAGCCTGATACCGTTCATTACTTTGTCAAAGGAGGGGGAACCATCCGAGTATTTCCTGTAATAATCATGCAACTCTTCAGGACCATCTATGGATATACCAACCAGAAAATCATTTTCCTTCAAAAAAATACACCATTCATCATTTAATAATGTACCATTGGTCTGAAAAGAATTTTCAATTTTTTTCCCGTTAGCGAATTCTTTTTGAAATGCAATTGCCTTCCTGAAAAAATCTATACCAGCCATGGTTGGTTCGCCCCCCTGCCATACAAAACTCACTACCGGAGCTTCCTGCTGTTCAATGTACTGTCTTGTATATGTCTCAAGCACATCATCAGGCATTTTGAAATCTTTCCTGCCATTATAAAGACCTTTCTTTTCCAGGTAATAACAGTAAGTACAGTTTAAATTACATGTAGCACCCATAGGCTTTGACATCACCTGAAATGCTGAAGGTTTAAGTGAAACAAAAGGATTCATCTTTTATATATAACTACCATTTAGAACAAACACCCGCCGGGAATCTAAATCAATTGTATCCAAAAGCATCTACCTTGTATTGATACTTTGATGTTCGTTTTGTAACTCCAAATCTCAATGCAAAATTGAGTAATTCAATGGCCTAAAAGTAATGAAAATGACATGAAATTTCATTCATTTTATTTTTGTTACTGAAATTTATGAAGTGCAATTGATAATAATTTTGATATCTTAAATTTTTGCGTTTTTAAAACCATAGAAATTAAATAATTTGAACTTTAATTAAAAATACTTAGCGTATTTTATACGCTAAGTTTGGTAATTGGAAATGAATATTGTAAATTTATCCTGATAATATGTACACATTTATATTATGGCAAACCAGCTAAATCCTCATATATCAGTTGATTGCGTTATCTTTGGCTTTGATTTTGAAGCATTACGGATATTGCTTGTCGACAGGGAATTATCGACATCGAAAATACCTGCGGTTAAGAAGGATTTAAAATTACCGGGCAGTCTGGTATACGATGATGAGGATCTGGATACTTCAGCCTCCAGAGTGCTTAAAGAACTTACAGGCCTTGAAAATATTTTTCTCCGGCAGTTTCATGTTTTCGGATCTCCTGCAAGGGTAAGCAACAAAATTGACCTTGACTGGCTGACCTATACCACGAGTCTTCCCATTAGCCGGGTAGTCACCATTGCTTATTATTCGCTGGTAAAAATTGACGAAGTTAATTCTGCTGATAAACTAGCGATGCATGGAGCCCACTGGGTTGCACTTGATGACGTTGACAAACTTGCCTTCGATCATAATGAAATTTTGCATACCGGGCTTGAAACGCTTAGAAGTCGGTTACGAGCTGAACCCATTGGCTTTGAACTGTTACCTAAAAAATTCACTATCCGTCAGTTACAAACTTTATACGAAGTTATTAGCAGCCAAAAGCTTGACAACCGGAATTTCAGAAAAAAAATAGCTAAACTGCGGTACTTAATCCCGCTACAGGAAAGAGAAAAAAAGGTAGCCCATAAGCCCGCTCAACTATACAAATTTGATAAACGACTTTATTATAAAACACGAAAAGAAAATTTTGTTTTTACACTTTAAATAAAACTAGTATTATGTATTTACTCGGATATGATGTTGGCAGTTCATCTGTTAAGGCAAGTTTACTGGATGCATCTACAGGAAAAAATGTTGCCTCTGCTTTTTATCCCCGGCAGGAAATGGAAATAACTGCTGAAAAGCCAGGTTGGGCGGAACAACCACCCTCCCTTTGGTGGAAAAATCTTGTTGCTGCCACCCGCGAAGTTTTAAAAACACCAGGGTTGGATACTTCAGCAATAAAAGGAATAGGAATTTCATATCAGATGCACGGATTGGTACTGATTGATAAAAACAAAGAGGTACTGCGTCCATCCATTATCTGGTGCGACAGTCGTGCTGTTGATATTGGAAACAGAGCATTCAGTGAAATAGGTGGTGAACGTTGTCTTTCTTCGTTACTTAACTCACCGGGAAATTTTACCGCATCCAAACTTAAATGGGTAAAAGAAAATGAACCGCAGATATTTGAAAAAATATATAAGATCCTGTTGCCGGGAGACTATATTGCCATGCAGCTTACAGGAGAAGTAAACACCACCATCAGTGGATTGTCTGAAGGTATTCTGTGGAATTTCAAAGAAAACGCACTGGCGAAATTTGTAATGGAACATTATGGTTTCGATTCTTCGCTTATTCCGGAAATTGTTCCAACATTTTCTGAACAGGGAAGACTTTCCAGGGCAGCTGCAGAAGAACTTGGACTTCCTGTAAATATACCTGTTGGTTACAGGGCCGGTGACCAGCCTAACAATGCTTTCTCTCTTAATGTGCTTAATCCTGGTGAAATTGCAGCTACTGCTGGTACATCGGGGGTTGTTTACGGTATAAGTGAAAAAGTAACATATGATCCGGAATCAAGAGTGAATACGTTTGCTCATGTTAATCACACAACAGCAACAAACAGGCTGGGTGTTTTATTATGTATAAATGGTACAGGTATTCTGAATTCCTGGATCAAGCATAATTTTGCTTCTGAAGGTGTTGATTATGAACAGATGAATGACCTGGCAGCCTCCTCTCCCATTGGCTCAAAAGGGTTGGTTGTATTGCCTTTTGGCAATGGCGCTGAGCGCGTTCTGCTGAACCGGGAGCCAGGATGCCAGCTATCAAATCTCAGTTTTAATACCCACAAAATTAACGATATCTATCGTGCTTCCCAGGAAGGCATTGTTTTCTCTTTCAGATACGGTATGGATATTATGAAACAAACCGGCATTGTACCTAAAGTTATTCGTGCAGGTAAAGCCAACATGTTTCTCAGTCCGGTTTTCAGGAACACACTCGCAGGAGTCACAGGAGCCACAATCCAACTTTATGACACCGATGGTGCCCAGGGAGCAGCAAGAGGTGCCGGAGTGGGAATTGGTCATTTTAAAGCACCCTCCGAGGCTTTTGATAATCTCTCAAAGGTGGATGAGATTTATCCTGAAAAACAGAATATCCAGGCTTACGAAGATGCCTACCAGCACTGGAACAAGGAATTAACTCATCAGCTTGCCAAATAGAAATAATGCACTAATCTACCGTTAATATATTTTTTATAACAAATATTAAATTTCTAAAGTTAAATACAGTTCAAAAATTGTTAAATATTTAATCAAATCAAATTATGGAATACTTAAAAGGAGATCAGGAATTTTTCCCCGGAATAGGAAAAATCAAGTATGAAGGAAAAGACTCAAAAAACCCGCTTGCTTATCGGTATTATGATGAGAATAAAGTGGTTGCAGGAAAGACCATGAAGGAATATTTTCGATTTGCTGTTGCTTACTGGCATAGCTTCTGTGGTGAAGGTGGTGACCCCTTTGGTCCGGGGACACGTATTTTCCCATGGAATAAAGGAAATGATGCTGTTACCAGGGCAAAGAACAAAATGGATGCCGCTTTTGAATTCTTCACCAAGCTGGGTGTTCCTTACTATTGTTTCCACGATGTTGATGTAGTGGATGAAGCAGATTCTGTTCCCGAATTCGAAAAGAGGCTACAGACAATGGTTGATTATGCCAGGGAAAAACAAAAAGCATCAGGAGTAAAATTACTCTGGGGTACTGCCAATGTATTTTCTAATCCGAGATACATGAACGGAGCTTCTACCAATCCGGATTTTCATGTACTATCCCATGCTGCTGCACAGGTTAAAAATGCCATGGACGCTACTATCGCACTGGGTGGTGAGAACTATGTGTTCTGGGGTGGCCGCGAAGGCTATATGTCGCTGTTAAATACAAATATGAAACGTGAACAGGAACATCTGGGACGTTTTCTCCAGACTGCCAGGGATTATGCCCGTAAACAAGGCTTTAAGGGAACTTTCCTGATTGAACCGAAACCAATGGAGCCCACAAAACATCAGTATGACTATGATGCAGCAACAGTTATTGGGTTCCTGAATAAATTCGGACTTGCCGGCGACTTTAAACTCAATATTGAGGTTAACCACGCTACCCTTGCCGGTCATACATTCCAGCACGAACTTCAGGTAGCAGCTGATAACGGACTCTTTGGCAGTATTGATGCCAACCGCGGAGATTATCAGAATGGCTGGGACACTGATCAGTTCCCCATTAATATTTATGAAACAATTGAAGCCATGCTGGTTATACTGGAAGCAGGCGGCTTCAAGACCGGTGGTGTAAACTTTGATGCCAAATTACGCAGAAACTCAACTGATGGCGAAGATCTGTTCATTGCACATATTGCCGGTATGGATGTCTTTGCCCGTGCATTACTGGCAGCAAATGATATCCTTGAAAATTCTGATTACAAAAAGATGCGCAAGGAACGGTATGCTTCCTTTGACACTGCTGCTGGTGCTGATTTTGAAAACGGAAAACTCAGCCTCGAAGATTTGAGAAACTATGCTGCTGAGCATGGTGAACCAAAACAAACAAGTGGTAAACAGGAACTGTATGAAGCATTATTGAATATGTATATCTGATCAATATGAGACAGCACCTGACAACCACTTTTTTATTTTCAGGTGCCACTCAACAGGGTCATAACACCCCTGCAGGAGGATGAAAAAATCCTCCTGCATTCACTAACACTAATAAAAACACAATTATGAATCAAAACGAAGGAAACAAAAGGTTCATTCTGGCTATCACACTGGTAGCCACACTTGGCGGCTTATTATTTGGATATGATACAGCTGTCATTTCCGGAGCCGTAAAATCACTTCAGGCCTTCTTCATCGATAGCTTGCTGGAAAATGCTGCAGAAGCTACACAGGTAGTAGTTCAATACCGTATCGTTGTTACACTGGTTGTGTATATTGTGCTGGCTGCTATCAGCGGACTGCTGCTAAAAATGTTTGGCAGAAACAAAGGTGGAATTATCAGTATTCTATTGCTAATCATTGCAGCTGTAGTGTTGTATTTCACCTTCAACAGCCCGCCGGAACTGAATGAAGAAACCGCGAACTCATTAAAAGGATTTACCATTTCAAGTGCACTGGTAGGGTGTATAATCGGAGGATCACTTGGCGGATTCATAAGCCATACAATGGGGCGAAAAAATGGTCTGATCACAGCAGCCTTACTTTTTACAATCTCTGCAATAGGATCGGCTCTTCCTGAGGCTCTAAATTTCATGGGGACACAGGTTGTAATCTCTTTTATTTTTTACCGGATTGTTGGTGGTATCGGAGTTGGTCTTGCTTCCATGCTTTCTCCTATGTATATTGCTGAGATTGCCCCAGCTAATATCCGCGGTAAACTGGTATCATGGAACCAGTTCGCAATTATTTTTGGTATGCTGGTTGTTTATTTTGTGAATTATTTCATCGCCCGGCAGGGCAGCGAAAACTGGCTTAACACAGTTGGCTGGCGCTGGATGTTTGCATCCGAAACTATCCCGGCCGGACTTTTCCTCTTTTTCCTGTTTTTTGTGCCTGAAACACCACGGTTTTTGGTCATGAAAGAACGTCCCGAAGAAGCACTGAGTATATTAAAAAAGCTTTCAGGTGTAGCCAGGGCTGAAAAAGTACTCGTTGATATTAAAGAATCACTTAATGAGAAAAATGCCCCCTGGTTGTCCTATGGTGGACTGCTTATTGTTATCGGCATCTTGCTCTCTGTTTTTCAACAGTTTGTGGGTATCAATGTAGTATTGTATTATGCTCCGGAGATTTTCAGGAATATGGGAAGCGCAACTGATACTGCATTACTACAAACAATTATTGTAGGCGCCATCAATCTTACGTTTACCGTTCTGGCTATCAATACTGTAGATAAATTCGGCCGCAAGCCATTGATGATCATTGGTGCACTGGGAATGGCGGTCAGTATGTTCCTGCTTGGATTCTCATTTTATTTCAGTAGTGTAGGAATTGGAACACTGATCTTTATGTTGCTCTATACGGCATCGTTTGCCATGTCATGGGGCCCGGTTACCTGGGTACTGCTGTCTGAGATATTCCCAAACAAGATAAGAGGAGTGATGTCTATAGCTGTTGCAGCCCAATGGATTGCAAATCTGATTATTTCCTGGACATTCCCGATCATGAATGATAACACTTATCTTACAGGTATTTTTAACCATGGTTTTGCGTACTGGATATATGGTTTAATGGGATTACTGGCTGCATTATTCATTTACAAGCTTGTACCCGAAACCAAAGGAAGAACACTTGAAGATATGGAGCATCTCTGGATAAAGAAGAAAATAATATAACATCAAAGTTTTTTTAACAGTTTGTTAAGCTTTTCTGATAGTAAATGAAAGGGAGACTTTCAGCATAATTGCAGAAAGTCTCCCTTATTTTATACAAACTACAGTTGAATATTACATTCAGCACATTTTGTTTATCATCCGGCTCCAGTTGTCTCTGTCTTTAATGGTAAAGCAGAGTTCCTGACCATCGGATGTATTAAATTTCATCCCATTCGGAAAAACAAACCAGGTATTAAAAAATTCAACCCCTGTTATCTGTGATGGAAGAATTTCCAGGCCCGGATCGGCGGTTAGGTCATTATTTCTTTTAAAATAAATGCGCTGATTGGTTAATATTAGCTTACCACGGGCATGTGTTCCCATTGATGAAAAACTGGTATTCCCTGCTTTCAAAACTGTCTCGTTGGGTTTCAGATCTATTTTCATCGTGCAAAGATTTTTAGGTTAAAAAAATACTTTCTCTTTTAAGCATAAGTAAATGTACTTAAAAAAAAGATATGTTTATATGACGATCTTATGCGCCATTCGTTACAGCAATCAAAAGAAAAAATAATATTTTTACACCTGAAAAATTAACAGACGAATCAATCCAGGCAATTCTGCTATGACATTTACAATTCTGATACCGTGGTTGGGCTTGATGTTTCCGCTGGCCTTTAGTGCTGGACCAAACAACATATTATGTGCCTCTTCAGGAGTCCGGTTTGGTATTAGAAAAACAATTCCCTTTATCGTGGGAATCAACACCAGTATACTTATCTATTCAGTGCTGATTGGTTTGGGGATACAACAGTTGCTAACTCAGGTTCCATGGCTGTTAACAGTGATAAAATATTTAGGATCTGCTTATATTTTTTACCTGGGATGGTCTTTTTTCAAATCAAAAAACAGTGCTAAAGAAGCGGATGAAAATAATTTCAGACCGGGATATTTTTCAGGTGTTGCAGTTAGCCTGCTCAACCCAAAATTAATTTATGCGCTCATCATAATGTTTTCCAGATTTTCTCCTGCAGCAGGTGCAGATCTTCATGCCACTTTAGTGCTCACTTTGCTTGTAATAGGATTGTCGGCCAGCGCACATTTCACATGGTTGTTGGGAGGTAATTTTCTTGCCCGTTCAATTACCTCCCCAAAAGCTTTTATGTTTCAGAATCGTATATTCGGTGGTATATTAATTCTGGTAGCAGTGTGGATGCTTTTCTGAATCACTGCACCATAAAAATATCTATGACACTGTCTCCAAGCTGCCCTTCTTCAAATTTGATCAGTATATCATAAAAACCCGTTTTGTTACACTTAAACTGAAACTTATCATAGTAATTTGAAGAAGTTAAATTTGTGCCTACCAGGTTATTACCATCCAAAATCTGAATAATGGCTTTACCGGGATATTTTATATTATTATTGGCAACGACAAACTTATAAGTAGTACCCTTATTAAGATTAAGAGTAATAAAATATTCATTCTCGTAACTGTTCTTGCTAAGCTCTTCAAGTTTAAACTCTATCTGTTTGAAAAATATATCCTTTTGTGCAAAAGATTTATTAACAAATAACGACAACCCAAAGAAAATATAAAATAAAATTCGTTTCTTTTTCATAACTTAAACATGATCAACACCTTACTGAATGCAATTATGCAAATGTATAAATTTCTGATTACTTACAATCCCTTACTTTTTAAAAACTCATAAGTCTTGTCATTTAATATGTATTTGGCCTGTTCCGAAATTCTTTTTGTCGGGTCATTTGCCAGTCTTTTTATTAGGGGCAATATTTTTTTATTATAAGCATCTTTCGTAAGTCCTTCAATAGGTACAGTACTTGTACGCAAATATTGAAGCGCATCCACCTGTCTTTTATCATCTTTACTGGAGAGTGCTGCCTCCAGACAATCCAGGCGATTCGTTGCAGAATGGTTTTTCCACCATTTCTGTGCATTGTAAACCGACAAGTCCCTGATAAGTTCACGTTGTTCCTCAACATTCAGGGAATTAACAGGTTTAGATGTGAATTGATCGATGTCAGAAGAATTAAAATGGTATTTTAAGTGATTATGCAGATTTTTTCCCAGGTCATGGATATAGGAAAAGCCAAAATTCTGAAATGTAATTTTCTCAATCAGCCAGCCGGCTCTTACTGGTATCTGATCGATATCATAATCGATGATTTCACCGTGACCATAAAAACGTTCTGCCCCCGGATAGATAAGATCTCCTGTATTGTTAAGTTTAACAGTTTTATCCTCTTTCAGCAAAGAAAATAAAGCCGGCAAAGCATCTATTCCGGCCTCTTCCAGTGATGTCCTTGCTTCAGAAACGAGCACCCAGTCGTTTGACTCAAAATTCTTTATTATCTGATCAACATTAGTCTGACAGAAAATTGACTGACCAAATAGACCCGCCAGCAGTACAAGCAATAAATAAAATCCTTTTTTCATTCGATTGTGGTTTAATTGTATTGTTCCATATTACATTTTTCTTCAATTCTGTTTCATTTTCCCGATTTAATTATCAACCCGGGTGAAAATTTAAAGATCCGGATTCGGGATACATTCCCTTATAATTGAAATATATCTGGATTTATATTGTTTAACATCACCTTATCTGGTTACAGATCAAAAATATACATTCCTGACAAACAGGAAGTACCACCAGCACTCTGCTTGTCGGTGTGTTAAATAACCGAAAAGTATACGGAAATCATCCTGTTTCGTTCTAAAAAAAAACTAATTTTTCCGTTTTATCCGGAAGTCATTTTCAGTTAAAACCAAAGGCCGGTCAAATTAGTCTAAGTGGGTTAAGACAAAAAATTCAGTAAATCATCATAAAAAAAGGTGGCTTTATAAAAAAGTCACCTTAAATTTAAAGATATGTGTAGTACGTTTAGGAGCCCAACGTAGCAACCATAATGGCTTTAATTGTATGCACCCTGTTTTCTGCCTCATCAAAAACCACAGAAGCTTCAGATTCAAAGACCTCCTCAGTTACTTCAAGTGCATCAAGACCAAATTTTTGGTACATCTGTTCGCCCACTTTGGTTTCGCGATTATGGAAAGCCGGCAGGCAATGAAGGAATTTAACATCAGGATTACCTGTTAACTCCATGGTAGTTTTATTAATCTGGTAAGGTTTAAGCAATTTTACCCTTTCTTCCCAGACTGAATCAGGCTCACCCATAGAAACCCAGACATCAGTATAAAGAAAGTCAGCACCTTTCACTCCTTCCTCTACGCTATCCGTAATGGTAATGCGGGCACCGGTTGTTTCTGCAATTTTCCTGCAGGTTTTTACCAGTTCATCAGAAGGCTGACAACCCTTTGGTGCCGCAGCTCTGAAATCCATACCCATCTTGGCAGCTCCTACCATTAAAGAATTACCCATGTTATTTCTTGCATCGCCAAGATAACAGAATGACGCCTGATTCAAAGGTTTATCAGTATGCTCCATTATGGTTAAGAAATCAGCAAGAATCTGGGTCGGATGAAATTCATCAGTAAGTCCGTTCCAAACAGGTACACCTGCATATTCAGCCAGTTCTTCCACAATAGACTGGCCAAATCCGCGGTATTCAATTCCGTCGTACATCCGGCCAAGTACTCTGGCCGTATCCTTCATCGATTCTTTATGTCCGATTTGAGTACCAGAAGGGCCTAAATAGGTCACGTGAGCACCCTGGTCGAAGGCAGCTACTTCAAAAGCACATCGTGTACGCGTTGAAGTTTTCTCAAAAATCAGCGCAATATTTTTCCCTTTCAATCTGGGTTGTTCTGTTCCTGCATATTTAGCTTCTTTTAAATCGCCAGCGAGTTTCAGTAAAAATCTGATTTCTTCGGGAGTGAAATCGAGAAGCTTCAGGAAATGTCTGTTCCGTAAATTAAATGCCATTTCAACTTATTTTAAAATTTCTCAAATTTAATTCAATCATTCATAATGAAGGGTTATTTTGGATCCAAATTTTCGATCTTCCAGCTTTGTTGCTTCAGTGATCACACTTTTTCTTCCGCCGAGCTCAACAAATTGCACTGCGGCTCTTATTTTTGGAGCCATATTGCCTTCGCCGAACATTCCGTTGTCCAGATGTTGCCGGGCATCATGCACATCCAGAAATTCAGCAATTTCCTGCTGTGGTGTGTTAAAATTCAGATAAATGTAAGGTACATCGGTAAGAATGTAAAATTCATCGGCATGAATATGGTTTGCCAGCAGGGATGATGCCAGGTCCTTGTCAATAACTGCTTCTGACGGACGCACGCGGTTTTCTTCATCTATATAAACAGGAACACCACCTCCTCCGGCAGCAATTACGATATTTCCCTGACGGGCCAGATTTTCTACAATATTCTCATTCATAATACCGAGCGGAACAGGTGATGGAACAACCCGGCGATATCCTTTTGTCCCCTTGGTTTCCTCCTTGAATGTCCAGCCTTTTTGTTGGGCCAGCTGATCAGCCTGAGCCTTTTCATAAATTTTACCAACCCTTTTGGTTGGATTCTGAAATGCCGGATCGTTAACGTCTACAATTACCTGGGTAACAAGTGTAACTACCTCCTTGCTGATACTGTGCTTATGCAGCACATTTCGAAGCATCCGTTCTATCATATATCCAATTCCGCCTTGTGAATCAGCAACACAAATATCCAGCGGCATTTGGGGGATATTATACATGGACTCACCTGCATCATTACGCATCAGAATATTCCCAACCTGCGGACCATTTCCGTGACTAATTACAAGATCATATCCATCTTTGATCAAATAGATAAGATTTTCGAGTGTATCCGTTGTATTTTGTTCCTGTTCCTCAATTGTTCCAATCTGATTATCTCTCAACAGTGCATTACCCCCGAGAGCTACAACAGCAAGTTTATTCATTTTATGTTAGTTTTATAAGAAATGCAAATCTATAAAATAACCAGGTACCACCCTTCTGCAAAAACCTTGTTATAAAACAATAAAATAACTTTAAAAACTGATTTTAAACGATTTGCAAGGTATACATCGCCATGTGATTTTCAATAACTCAGCGCATAACAAAATAAAGTTACATCATTCTCAGCAATATAATAAATATTAGAAGTGATTAAAAAATAATTCATCCGGTAATCTGATTATTAAGCTTTATTTCACTTTACAATAAAATTAATTTTCTAACTTTAAGCCATAATTAGTGTTTGAAATGCTTTGTTTGGCTGATGAATAAATTAATCGTTTTTTTTCTCCTGCTGTATTTAATACTTCCTCAATGCAGTATTCCCAATGAAAATAATAAAATAAGCGAAGGAACAATTTTTTATAAAATTGCCTATTATCATCCTCAGGTACTTGACGTTCCACAGGAATTACTTCCGGGGATAATGGTAATGAAATTCAACAATCGCTACACCAACAGTACTATTGAAGGATTTATGGGACTTTTTGCCATCAGCATTCTTTCTGATCTTAAAGAAGCAAACAGTATTACAATGCTAAAGGTATTTGACAAGAAATATTATTACCAGGGGGCTGTAATAGCAAGTCCGGATCATCCGGAAAACCCCGGCACAATCAAAATTACCCTTCTGGATGATGAAAAAATTATTGCCGGGCTGAAATGTAAGAAAGCTCAGGTTGAATATGTCAATCAGGAAAAGAACCCCTTCAGTGTGTATTATACTACGGAAATCGGACCAAAAAACCCGAATATCAATACTCCATACCATGCGTTACCTGGTATACTTATGGAATTCGACCTGTCGATCGGTGATTTAAGTATGCGGATGACTGCCGACAAATTCAACACACAATCAGTCAGTAAAAAAGATTTTAGCGTTCCTGAAAATTACAAACCCATATCGGAAAATAAAATGAAGGCACTGATTGATACACTTTTAAATTAGCACTTCTGCTCTCATTAAAATTATCGAATTGTAATTATCGAAAGAAAAAAATTCTGATCTGAATATAGCAATGCTTATCAGCTATTTAAGAATTGCTGTGTATTTTTTCTCTTTTAAAGTTCACTTTCGTAATATTGTGCGTCAAATTTGCTGAAAAAACAGACGATTAATGGCCAAAAAAAATAAAAAGTCGGGTAATACATCATTTAGTTTTGTTAAAGAAGAGCGTTTTAAAATCACCCTGGGTGTATTTATTCTTTTACTTTCCATCTATATCCTGCTCGCCTTCACATCCTATTTTTTCACCTGGAAAACTGATTTTTGAGCTTTTTGAATGGTCCAGGGTATTGTCGGGTCTGCTATCAGGGTTGAAAACTGGGCCGGAAAAGCCGGGGCATGGCTTTCAAACCTGTTCCTGAATAAATGGTTTGGTATTCCTTCATTTGTGATTCCATTTCTACTAATAATTATTGGCCTCAGATTTTTAAAGATAGGGCTGTTTCCTTTAGGGAAAACATTCAGGATATCCATCGCAGGAG
>CAWAMZ010000018.1:0-495008 GCA_963783315.1 uncultured Bacteroidales bacterium | reverse complement strand
TTGCGCGGATAGTGCTATATTTGAACGAAACAACATTTGATCAACGGCTTAGCGGGTTGATATGTTTGTGCTCCGAAGTGCGCAACGATTTTATACCGCCATCCGTTAGTGGCAATTTATCAGAGGAAGCATATGACATTATTATTAAGTTGGATAGGAAAGGATTCTAGAAAAATTTCAAGTCTTCTATATAGCAAGTGATAGCAGAATATCTTGGAATTCTAAGACAAAATTTGATTATGGTCAGAAAGTATTCGCTTTTTCAAAAACTCCTGACATTCTTGGATATTGTGGAGATGTTTTCTATCCAATTATGACAATCAACCAAATTCTCGATATGGATAAAAATGAATTGCTCTTTCCTAGAGACACAAACAGTCAGAAACGTTCGGACATAATATTTGAAGAGTTGAAAAGAAAGTTTAGTGAATATCCAGCTGATATTGTAATGAATGAAACTCTTGAAATAATTCATGTATCGAGAGATAATGAAATAGACTTCTTGTGTAACATATTTACATGGTCTAGAAAGAATGGTTGGACTAAGAAAGAACAAGAAATACCAAATGTCTCTGATAAAGTCATTGTACTCGGAAGTGGTTCCGATGAATTCTATGACAGATACCTAAAATATTTAAAAGGATTCAGCGGAAAAACTCGTAGAGCAATTTTCCAATGTTTATGTCATACTTTACTAAAGATAAAAGATTTGCAATGTGGAGGTGCTCCACAGCTTATCAGGACTTTACAATAAATATAATGGAAAGGATTTTGGTGTAGTTTATAATGACAGTCGATATTTTCTTGGTAGAGAATTAGGAAATTCAGAAATTGTAAATAATATTGAATGGAGAAATGAATTATTTGAAAGATGTGATGGTAATTCAACTAAAATATTAGATGGTGCTCAACGACAACCAGATGAATTGAGACCATAAAGAAGCGATTCCCTTTACCTCCACAAATATGATTAAAAAACATTTGGGGGTGGCTAGTGCCTAAGACTCGGTGAAATCGAGTAGCCGAGTGCTTATTAGGGTAGGAGTAAAAAGGAAAGGGGGGACTCGCACCGACCTTCTGCAAATGAAGCAGACGCTCTAACTAACTGAGCTACTTAGAAATTTTAATTTGACTAAGATATAAAATAATAAAAAAAGCCACTAACATTATATAAAAAACATGGTCGCACAAGCTAGACACACAGCCAAAACCACGATTTTTTATATTTACCGTTAGCGGCAAGCAAATGAGACGACTACAAATAATCATATTACTAATTCTGACATTGATTCAAAATGTAAATTCACAAGATAAAGTGATTAAGGGAGATACTGCATTTTGGTATGGTTGGAATC
The DNA here is from genome assembly GCA_963783315.1 of uncultured Bacteroidales bacterium. GTDB lineage: Bacteria > Bacteroidota > Bacteroidia > Bacteroidales > DASQZP01 > DASQZP01. The sequence goes on along the minus strand of CAWAMZ010000018.1, from coordinate 493,653 downwards.
AAGGACTTGTAAATAAATTAGAACTTACTGATTTTAGAGAATTACAAGCTGATTTTTCGTTTCGATTCTGGAATCATGGACAAGTTGTTGAGATTATTAAAAATGACAATCAGTTTACAGGAGAATTAACAAATTTCATATATAGCCTTAGTAAACAAACGGAGAAAAGAAAAGACACGATTTTTAATAAAGTCAAGATTGACACAGATAAAGCGTATGATTTATATCAGATTATTCAAAGCTCCAAGATTCTAAACTTAAAATCAGACAATGAGATTGATAATTGGTCAGGCGGGTGTGATGGAATAACTTACATAATCGAGCATTCTGATAGGAAAGAATATTGGTTTAAAAATTACTGGACACCATCAGTACAGGACTCTATTCCAGAATCACTGATTGTAATGGACTTTGTGAAATATTTTTCTGATACTTTGCGGCTTACAGAAAAATATAAGGACTTTAAAAACACCTTGCCAAGAAAAGGATGTTATAATTCTGGAGGTATGTCGATTACTTGTTACGTTGGCAATTCGTTTGGGGTAGGATATTCAGGTTCAACGAAATTGCCTTATGGATATTCTGCATCGTTGAATTTTGCCTATATTGGAAAGGTTTACACCAACTTTGGAATTGGAATTCAACAACGATTTGACAATGATAATAGTTCAGATTTAGAGGTCACCTTTGGAAAAGGTAATATCTTGCTGCATAAGAGAAAATTAAGGGATTTTTTTACATATAGTTTCAGAAATCGTAAACTGACCTTCATTGATTCAGTAAATTCTTTTCAAAATCACCAATTCTATTATGGATTATCACTTAAAAACAATTTCGATTTTGCTGTTGGAATTGACTACTTGATTCAAGGACATGAAAGGGTTGGAGGAATTATTTATGCATCGAAATGGTTTTCAAAACCTCGACTTGATTTTATGATTAAAACATCAATATTCAGCGATGGTTTAGATTATAAATTAGGACTTTCAAGGTCTTTTTCACTAAATAGAGTACCGATTTTGAATAGTGCATCAATAGGTTTGTATTATGAGAACTTTAAAGATCACAATGATTTATGCCTAACTTTAAAACTGTGGATGTGAAATGCCAGCCGCTAACAATGTATAAAAATAATAGCCGGGATAGTAGTAAATTCAAGGGTTGTAGCCCGCTTCAACTTTCTTGTAACTTGACAGGAAAGTGCCACGCAATCGGCAACTATTCATACACTAAACGTGTGCGCCCGGCATGGGCATCAACTAGGGGGTTAAAGTCCCCTGCAGGCCTTGCAATAGGGAACTGCTAACAAGAGGCAAGGATAACGGCTGTGAAGCCGGGTCTGAAGGAAGCCTGACTGTAAAACCCTGTACTGATGAATAAGAACTACATACTGAGGCGGGGCTGGTAAGGATAAGATGGCACGTCACATCGAAGTCCAAAATATTGCGAATAACCAGATGCGTAGATGTAGCAGCGATAGGGAGCAAGTTGATGTCATTACCCGGGGAGGTCTCAACAGCCACGTGATGGCTAAGTTGAGAAGTCAGCAGATGTCATAGTAGGTACGGATACGAGCCGGTCTCTGAAGAAAAAGGACAAACCGGAGGGCTCACGAAGGACTGAAGGACTGAACGTTAAACGCCTGGAACCAGGATCAAATTCGGATGGTTTGATTAAGGTAGTATCCGAGAACCACCCGGCATTTACCCGGAGAAAGGCAGCAGTAGAAAGACAAATGATTGAAAGGATACTAAACAAAGAGAACATGACCAGCGCCTACCGGCAGGTCTTTGGTAACAAAGGCAGTGCCGGAGTAGACGGTATGGAGCTGAAAGATTTAAAACCATACCTGAACAAGCACTGGCCCTCGATTAAAGCATCCATTCAAGAAAATCGCTATCGCCCCATGCCAGTCCGTGGTGTTGAGATAGATAAGCCCAAAGGAGGGAAACGCCTTCTGGGTATTCCCACGGTCATGGACAGGATGATTCAGCAAGCGATCCAGCAGGAACTGAGCAAGCACTATGATCCTACCTTTTCACCTTTCAGTTATGGTTTTCGGAAAGGGAAGAACTGTCATCAGGCCATAAAGCAGGCATTGACCTATGTTAATGGCGGCTGTCATTACGTGGTTGACATAGACCTGTCGAAGTTCTTTGACAGGGTGAACCACGATCACCTGATGGGGTTATTGGCAAAGGACATCAAGGATAAAGTCCTGCTTAAACTGATACGCAGGTACCTGCAATCCGGAATTTTACTGGATGGCCTCACATGTAAACGGACTGAGGGCACTCCACAGGGGAGCCCGCTGAGCCCACTGCTCTCAAATATTGTTTTAAACGAGCTGGATAAGGAACTTACCCGGCGCGGGCACAAATTTGTCAGATACGCCGATGATTTCAGCATCTATGTGCGAACCAAACGTTCGGCACAAAGAGTGATGCGCAGTGTCACACGGTATGTAGAAGACAAATTAAAGCTAAAAGTGAACAAGCAAAAGAGTGCAGTGCGTTATGCCGGACACATGGAATTACTGGGCTACGGTATTTACCGGACCAGAAGTCAGCAGTTCAGCCTAAGAGTGATTGACGGGAACTGGCAGAAATTTGTACGAAAGTGTAAAGAAATAACCCGCAAAACCAAGCCATATACGCTCATTGAACGGACAGAAAAGTTACGACAATTGGGTTATGGCTGGATAGGTTATTTCAGGTATGCCAATATCAGAAGTCGCCTAATAGAGTTGGACAGGATACTGACTGGCAGGTTACGATATTGTATCTGGAAAAGTTGGAAACGCCTTCGTACACGAATCAGAAACCTGAAACGGCTGGGCGTTCCTTTGTGGTTGGCCATTAAATGGGGGTTGAACAGGAGAGGAGGCTGGCATATTGTCAACACACCAATCCTGAAGACCACGATCACAACGGATAGATTAAAACAACGGGGCTTTATGCCCATGAGCGAAATATTTGTCAGATACCGCCATGTTTAGCGAACCGCCGTATACCGGCCGGTACGTACGGTGGTGTGAGAGGGTCGGAGATACGATTTATTTCGTATCTTTCCCTACTCGATTATTGCGACACGAGGTCGCATAAATAATTGTTTCACGATTAGCAGTAATCGATGGAACCAACTGTTTCCCCGGTTGTATCCTATCAGGGCATCGGATGTATGGTGCAGCCATTATCGGGTGAAGCCCCTGAGAAACAGTACCAATTGTCCGGGACGAGATCCCAAAGACAGGGTCAGAAACCGTGAGGCAGATGATCTTCGGAGTCTCAATGCCGATTAAGGGCTTGGATGGGTGGACATGGTTAACATATGTGAATATCTGCAACTGCCGACAGAGCGTAGAAGCGAAAAAAGAGAATGACACGCTTTAAACCAAAATGGTAGGCTGACAGGTTAGGGTCGTTTAACGCAGCCCCTACGGGAATGTAGATCAGCCGGCAGACAGGATGAACCTAAATCCACACCCCCTGTTATTTATGCGAAACGTGGAAGCTCAATACTCTCTCCCGATTAAATACATCGGGATAAAACCGTAACCGCAAGGCATCGGGAAGTATCGAACAGAGAGGATGGAATAAGCGAATGCCTTCCTGTAATGGGTTGGATAATGATTGAGTGAAAACAATATCATCATAGGGTGAAAGCCTGCCTACCTCCATCTGGTGCTTTATGGCAAAAGTAATTGTTGAACCGGATAATGGAAGAAAGCAAATGAACGAGAATAATAATTTATCGTGTGCACTCCCAGGCATTTATGATAACTGGAACACCATTCCATGGAAGAAAGTTATTCATGAAGTCACCCGGCAACAAAGACGAATTGCCAAGGCTGTACAGCAAAAACAATTTGGCAGAGCAAAAGCGCTGATGTATTTGCTGTCAAAATCATTGTATGCAAAACTTTTGGCAGTTTACAGGGTAACCAACAACAAAGGAGGTAATACCCCCGGAGTTGACGGGAAATTATGGCTCAACGGAGTTGAAAAACTCCACCAGGCCAAAAACCTTACTGCAAAAGGATACTCTCCAAAACCATTACGACGAGTCTATATCGAAAAGAAAAACGGAAAGAAAAGACCTTTGGGCATCCCCACCCTGAAAGACAGGGCAATGCAAACACTCTATGCAATTGCTCTTGAACCTTTCGCAGAAGCAAAAGCAGACCCAAATTCCTACGGGTTCAGACCAAGACGCTCCTGCAACGATGCCATTGCTCAATGCTTTCTGATGCTCTGTAGAAAAGTCTCGGCAGAATGGATATTTGAAGCTGACATCAAAGCCTGTTTTGATGAAATAAGCCACAAATGGATGATTGATAATTTACCCGTAAATAAATCGATCCTCAAAAAATGGCTCAAAGCAGGATATATGGAAAAAAAGCAGCTATTTCCAACAATTAAAGGCACACCACAGGGAGGAACAATCTCTCCGCTCCTGATGAATATGGTGTTGGATGGAATGGAAACCGCGCTAATAAAGCAGTTTCCAAAATGGCACGGAAAGAAAGTCAACATGGTCAGATATGCTGACGATTTTGTAATAACTGCTAAAAGTAAGGAAATTATCGAAAACGAAATAAAACCGTTTATAATCGAATTCCTTAAAGAACGAGGGCTTACCCTGTCTGCAGAAAAATCAAAAATCACACATATCGATGACGGCTTTGACTTTCTCTCACAGAATGTCCGAAAATACAAGGGCAAACTGGTTATAAGGCCATCCAAAAACTCCATTCAGTCTTTCAAAGACAAGATAAAAGCCATAATTAAATCAAGCAGAGGGATCCCTGCACATGCCCTGATAAGAAAACTGAATCCTGTAATAAGAGGGTGGTCTAATTATCATAAAGGGATATGCTCAAAAAAGCCTTTTAACCGTTTGGAAACATTCATATGGTGGCAGGTAAGAAGATGGGCAAAATATCAACACGGAAACAAAAATCGGTGGTGGATATTTCGCAGATACTTTAAAACCGGATATTTTAGTGACAAATACACTACGGAAATGGGGACGAAAACTTATCGTCTCTATAAAATCTCCAAAGTGCCTATAATCTATCATGTCAAGGTTAAAAGCAAAGCAAGTCCATACCTGCAGGAATATGACAAATATTTCTTTCAAAGAACAAAATGGAGACAAGACATTGCTAAGAAATGTAAGCAAACAACTACATTTGTAAGTATTGTTGACTAATACAAATGATTATAGCCGGGTGATCCTTCGCCGGAAAGCCTTTAAAGAGCCTGAGCCGTATGCAGGGAAACTTGCACGTACGGTTCTTAGGGGGCGTAAGCTACCCGGTGGCATTATTTAGGACGACATTCTGCAAATGAGAGACGCAACAAGAAGAAATAAAAATATTGGGACTTCTAAGCAAGGACATGGAAAGGACAATGAATTGACTATCCCACAACCAGCTTTGACCCTTAGAAGCTTTTTTGAGCGATTGGATAATTATAAGAAAATTCCAAAGGCTATAAACGGACATGATTTCTTATTTGTTGTTGAGCAAACAAGAGAGTCTTCTAAACATGCTTGCACGATAAATGATATTTCAAAGATTATTGAAAATATTCCACCCGAAGATTACGGTGATTTAAAATTGATAATTCTCAGACAACCAAAAAGAAAAGAAGAAACAATGTCATCAGTTTGGGGCCGATTGATTTATTCATTTGAATTTGAGGGTGATTATTTTCCTGCGATTGTTATTGAGGCAGTTGATTTTAACAAAAAGTTTAAATGGACTAAAAAACTCTCAGTAGACAGCCAAAAAGAACTGGAAAGACTAAAAGAAGATGGACATAAAATAATAGACGATAAACGATACTTTATTGCGGATTATGAGATTGATAATGTGAGAACCACTCAACTATATCGGACTTTGATACACGAATTCGGACATTATGTTCATTACTTAGAATTTGTAGAAAGACCTGGAACCGATGATGAAGACTCTGAGGAGTGGGAAAAACGCGATGATTTGTATTTTAAACTACCGAAATCAGAGAAAGAGAAATTTGCTCATAATTATGCGGACAAGTTGAAAAACCAATTGATTGAGAAAAAAATTATACCTTTTGAACGAATTGAAGATTAATATAAACAATGCCTAACATCGTATATAGTGCATTTGGCGGGTTGTACAGAGGTTTATGCTTGAGTTCATTTAATAAACTTAGTAGCGGTTCGATAGGAAAGTGCCTCGAAGCGCCAAACGACACCATATACGAGGACCGTTGGCGGCAAGTGTAAAAACAGACTCTGCAACTAAAATGACACTTTTGTATTATTGATAAAAGTGATTTCCATTATACAATGACAGAAATTGAGCTTCTAAATAGTATTAAGAATAACCCTTCCGACTTTTCAGAATTATTCAAATTATACTACAAACCAATATTTGGATATATACTTCGTAGAACAGGTGATTTTGATGACACCGCAGATATTGCAGCAAATACATTTTTCAAAGCATTCATACACATAAACAACTTTTCTTACAAAGGAATTTCTGTAAAAGTTTGGCTTTATCGCATTGCGACAAATGAAGTAAACTTGTATTTCAGGCATAAACAAAAACTTAATTCTTTATTTGAACGAATTGATTTAGCGGATAAAAATATATTCAACAATTATTTGCACGAAGACAAGAAAGTATTGGAAATGGAACTTCAAAAACATGACCAATTCTTAGCTGTTCTTGATAGTTTGAAAACACTTCCGATTAAATATCAAGAGGTAATTTCTTTAAGATATTTTGAAGGGAAGGGCAATAAGGAAATTATAGAAATTTTAAAAATCAACGAAGGAACACTAAAGTCTCTATTATCAAGAGGATTGGAAAAACTTCGCAAAAAGTGCAACCAAATTTAAACATTTACATTATTGATTATGGAAATGCAAAATTTTGAAAATAGATTAAATCAAATAACAAAACCTGAGGTTTCACAATTAAAACATCAAGATATGTTAGCAAATGCGATTACAAAAGCAAAAGACAAATCTGTTTTAAGTTGGTGGTGGTTATGTATTCCACTTTATATTATAGCAACACTTTTGATGAAGACTTATTTCATGCCGGGTACAACTTTAATTTCAAATATTTACGAACTGACAGGCAAAGAAAGGTATTCTTCGGTATTACTTTTTCTCGTTTTACCAATTATTTTCATTATAATAAATTTTATAAGTATTCGAAAAGTTTATTTATTATCGGGAAGTCCAAGAACGATAGATTTCATTCGAGCAATTTGGTTTAATGCTTTGATAATAATATTTTCAATTCTAGTTGTAATAATTTATTCACTTTAAATCTTAATAAAATGAAATTACCTTGGTTCAAACGAATTGGAATATTTTTTGTTCCCAAATCCATAATCGGTTGGATAATGTTATTAGGTGGACTTATTTATGCAGTTTATATTTTTATTGACATAGACAGTAGGTCTCATTCAGCAAGTGATACGCTTATCAAATTTGTATTTAATCTTATAATCATTGGTGCTATATATTCATTAATTGGTTATTTGACAAGCAGGACATATAAATCATAATAATAAAACACCAGCCGCCAACAAGCGGTCATAAGGCATGGCGGGGTTTTCCGGGTGCAAAGGTTGTCACTCGCATTTACATTTGTTGTATCTTGATAAGTTTTCGCTCCGAAATCCGCCACGACCTCATACCGCCGACCGTTGCCTGCCAGCTAAAAGAAAAAAATAGAATTTGAGTTTAAGGAAAGGGATGGAAAAATTATAAAATGTTCTTGGGTTTAGAAATAAGAAATTTTAAGCATAGCGTTAAATAAAATAAAGATTAAATTCCGTGAATGAATTGTGCGAGAATGATTTTTGGGAATTTGGTGGTAGAAAAAAATTTAATTGAGCAAGGGAAATAATTTAAAGATTTCAGCAATTAGTTTAAAATCAATAAATAAAAGAATAGAGGGAAATAAGGCCAAAAATGCTATTGGCTAATTTCGTGGCAAAAAATATGGAATCAGATCTCGTTTAAATTATTAAATCTGCATTAAAAAATTGACCGGATTCGGGGAATGGCAGAATATTGGACAGTGGTTTGCAGAAGACGTTTCATGAGCATTTCGGAAAATTATTAAGATTTCGTTTCTGTAGAGAGAAAATGAAAGATGTCCGGTAGAACGTGCAAAAAATTATTCAATCAGCTTTCCGTTAAAAATCTAAAATATGCTACTAAAATGAGCCAAATAAAACACCAGAACGTACAAAAAGAGGATTGATCTGATATCACAATTGCAATCGAAGCTATTTAATTAAACGGGATCGCAGGAAAAGTAAAAAAAATAGAGTTGAATTTTCTTAAAAACAAGTAAATACCTAAATTTCGTAAAATAAAGAAAAATCAGATTAAACCAGATCGCCGGCAGGCAACAATGCATATAGCCCATGGCAGGCATTTCGGTTCCCCGGAGATTTTTCCAGGGATTAAGAAACGTTTAAAATGAAGATTCGATTTCCAGAAGTCCAGCCACAGGCCATATGCAGGGACGTTGTAGCCAATTAAACCAGCGATATTGCAAACAATAAAAACTATGAGACTAATACTAATAATATTTTCAATTGGATTATTCATTTCGGATGGATTATCACAAAACTCAGGTAAGCAAGACTATTATAAAGTAAAAGCTAAATACGTTGACTTTTTTCATAATGATTCCGTAATAGAATTTACAATATTCATTGAGCCAACAGGAAATTTTTATTTTAAAAAGGGCTTAATTCGTGATTCAGATATTAAAGAAACAAAATATCGAGTTGAAAAAGGAAAAACAATAAAAGATTCTGTGATTTTTGATACAGCTAAAAACACAAAGGTGATTAGCTATTTCAAGGATCTCATAAAAGATAGTTCTTCTATTAAAAACCATTATCCACATCCTTACAATCCTGAACCTTTTTACTACGAAATGCAATATTCATATATCTTAAACAACCTGATTGAGCCGAAAATATCGCAGGATTCAAACGAACAGATTCTCAGACTTGTGATTCCAAATGAAACTTCCGGTACTGAAAGGGATTATTACTCAATTAGAGTGGATTTAGTTAATGGTATTCTTGTAAATAAAATGGGGGGATTTAATGACAATTTGGATTATGAGTTATATGAAAATGAATCTGCATCGTTGACTGATAAGCAAAAGTATAAAATAATATCGAGACTAAACCTTTCTGATTTTGATGGGACAGTTTACTTTACTGAGGTTGGAATAGATGTCTATCCAAAATATTTGATTGAATATTATAATGGGTCTGACTATTATGTGTTTGAGAAACAATTACTCTCTAGAAACAGGAAAGATAAGGAATTTAATAGATTGATTTCAGAATTACTAATGATTAAAAATAAAGTGATTCCAAAAAATTAACTGACTACAACACGCGGTCATAAATAATTGGGGTTTAGGTGCTTTATTGCATGTTTGGTTTTTCAAATATACGTTTTCCAAACCTGATTTGCAAGGAGCTCCGAAATCCCCAACTATTCATACCGCCGACCGTTGTAAAAAATGCTAAAACCCAAACAATATGAAAAAAATAATTTATTTTACTTTACCATTTCTAATTATTTATGGAAATATTAATGCTCAAAACATTGAGATTACGCCTGTAAAAGAAAACATTTCTTATACTTCTCTGGATTCTGAAGGCTATTACTCTTTTCTAATAAAAGACTCCCTAGCATATATTATTGGCACAAATGATACCTATCAGAATTTTTTAAAACTAAAGTTAAATGGTGATACTATAATTGACAAAAGCTATTTGATTGAAAATGAACCGTATTATGATAATAGTGAGATTTTTTCTATAAATGATACCATTATAAGCTCATATTCTAGAAGTATAATAAAATATAATGAGAATGGAGAAATCCTGGATGAATTAAATCTGACAAATACAGATGTACTTTTTGAAAATAATATATGGTATGTGGTTGGAAAGTATGCAGTTATTTCTGGACAAAGTTTAAGCAATCTTGATACCATTCTTAATATTGATTTTGGTACTGGATTCTCAAAAGTATGCATATCTAACTCTTCAATTTTATTAGGGGGATATACCAATTATTCTGACATAGATGGTAGCGAACCTTACTTGTTAAAGTTAAATAATGAACATGATACTATATGGTCTAAAATATATAGAGGTCTTAACAGAGAATATATTGAAAATATATTAGAAGTAGAAGATGGAAATCTGCTTTTAGGATTGGACAATGCAATATTAAAAGTTAATTCTCACGGAGACACGCTTTGGTATAAAGCACTAGATAACAGTCCTTCAATAGAAACGCTTTTAAGAATAAATGAGGATGAATATCTTGTTTTAACAAATTTACGTTATAATTATCCACACATTAAACAAGCTAAATTATACAGACTGAGTAAAGATGGTAAGTTTATCGACGAAATCCTGCTCGGGGATACATCATCAACTGTATACCTAAATAAAGCTTTCGATTTGGTTCAGGTTAACAAAAATACGTTTATGTGTATATTAATAACTTATAATAACAATAGCACCTATAATATATCAATGGTTGAAATTTCTTTTGATATTCCTAATAATATTGAATCAACGGAAAAGACATCAATAAACTTCTTCCCTAATCCTATCAAAAATTATTTAAACCTTGTAAATTGTAAGGACTTGATAGGGAATGCGCAGTATAGCGTTATAGATGGAAGTGGAAGAGTGCTGTTAACTAAGGAGTTAGATAACAATCAAATCGACATGTCTTCATTTCAAAGAGGTATATATTTCATTCAAATTGGAAACAATGATAAAATTCAATCGATTAAAGTTTTAAAGGATTAACACACTTTTTACAACAATGCATCATAAAACATAAGGGCGACAGTGGTTTACGGCACATCTGAGCATTTAATCAAGCCCGCCAAATTTGCAATTTGACGAGTTGATTAAAAAAGTTAAATTTGTGTCTAATCGCAAATTTGGCTACGTGCAAACATGAGAGGTTTGTGTTTCAAAATCCTTACGTTTCATATGCGAAACGTTGCCAGTAATTTAAAACATACAATCATGAAACAAACGACCCTTATTTTCGGATTGACTTTACTTGTCAATTTAAGTTTAAAAAGTCAAAATTATGTTCCTTTTCCGACTGAGAATGTTAATTGGAATGTTTTTTATGCAGGAACCTGTCAAGAAGCACCACCTGATACTTCTTTGCTTCGATACACAATTCACGGAGTTACTACCATTAATGAAATTCAGTATTCAAAACTATGTATCGAAAGCGGAGATACGATTAATCCAACTATTCAAGAAATTGGAGGGTTAAGGGAAGCTGATAAAAAGATATATTATATAGGTCAAACAATAATTGGAGGAGGATTCGATGATGAATATTTGCTTTATGATTTTACAAAACAAATTGGAGATACAATAAAACACGATTCATACGGCGGATTTTACTCTGTTATTTTAGACATTGATTCGGTACTAATTGGCGACAGTTATAGAAAAAGATATCAAGTTGACAATCATTGGTATTATCAAAATCCTGATTACATAATCGAAGGTATTGGAAGTGTAAAAAACGGATTATTAGGACACATATCAAATATTCCGACTTGTGGCACTCATTATTGGGAGCATATTTGTTTTAGGGAAAATGGTGTTGTAAAATATCTAAATCCATCATTCAGTGACTGTTTCCCAAGCAATCTATCGACTGGAATAGTACAATTTGATTATCAAACGGATTTTGAAATTTACCCCAATCCTTTTAGTAACGAGATACAAATTGAAAATAAACTCAATCATCAGAACTTGACTTTTAAATTGATTGACATTAACGGAAAAACCCTGATTAAGAAAAATATTAACGATAAAAAAGTTATATTAGATTTGAATATCAGTTCCGGGCTTTATAACGCAATGATTATTGACAAGAATGGAAAAATTTTAATGACAAAAAAAGTGATTAAGGAATAAAAACTACTGGCAACACGCCTTATAAAAAATTTGGGATTTTGTAGTAAATCCGGGCATTTTAGCCCGCTCCAGCATCTGTCTCGGCGGATAGTAACGCGAGCCGCAAACCCAAACTTTTCATACGGCCAAACGTTGTAAGTAATTGTTCGGGCGACCTACATTCAAGAAAAGTTTCCTTTTAAGGATATTTTGATTATCTTTACAGAAAAATAATGCATGGTAAAATATAAGGTTCGATTTATGGAACCTGCAAAGGATTTTCTGGATTCACTTGATGACAAATCAAGGGAAAAGATACTTTTCAATATTTGGAAATCCAGAGAGACTAACGATCCGGAGTTGTTTAAAAAACTATCTGGAGACATATGGGAATTTCGGACACGATTTAAAAGTAAACAGTTCAGATTACTTGCTTTTTGGGATAAACAAGGTGCAACAGATACACTGGTGATTACAACACACGGATTTGTGAAAAAGACACAGAAGACACCTAAAAAGGAGATAGAGAGAGCTGAGAAACTTCGTGAGGACTATTTATCAAGCAAATAAATGTAAAGACATGGCTGACAAAAAAGTAAAAACATATTCATTAGAAGAACTTACCGATAAATATATTGGTGAGAAAGGTACTGCACAAAGAGAACAATTCGAGTTCGACCTCAAGCTTGATATGTTGGGCGATATGATTAAAAAAGCCCGTAAAGAACAACATCTGACTCAAGAACAATTAGGACAACTGATTGGTGTTCAGAAAGCGCAGATTTCTAAGATTGAGAATAACGCTAAAGATGTTAGATTTTCTACTGTATTAAGAGTTTTTGATGCATTGAAAGCAAAAGTTAAAATGACAATTGAGTTTGACCCAAATTCACACCTCGAAATAGCGTAATAAAAAACAACTACTTACAACACGCGGTCATAAAACATTGCGCGGATGGTGCCAGATTTAAACCAAACAACATTTACTCAACTGCTGTGTACCTTGATACGAAGGCGCTCCGAACTGCGCAACGATTTTATACCGCCGACCGTTAGGGGGCATATTGAATCATCCATACTAATGAAGAATTTCAGAAAATATTACCTACTGATTGTTTTGTGCATTAGCTTCCATGCTGAAGGACAAGTGGTTTATGATACTATTCCTAATGATACCATATTCATTGGCGGACTTTATCCTGATAAAATGATGGTTTTTAGAGATTCAAGTAGTCTTATTTATAAAAACTGTCAAATTGAGAGTTTACCAGCAAATTATCAACGGAATGGCTCTGTAATTATTGAAACGACTTTTGGAAAGAATGGCATATTAATAGACACAAAAGTAGTGAGAGGTATAAATCCGATCTATGATTCAATTGCTTTTGACAGAATTCAAAGTATAAATGATTGGATGCCTGGTATGCTAAGAGGAAGATTTGTAAATATTCCAGTAACCCTTCCAGTACAATTTGAAAACGGAGCCATTGTTAACTCAACAAGATTGATTAGCGCTTATGGTAGTTTCATTTCAGAGGAAGAATATTTTATAAGGAAAAAGATATTTGATTTTCTAAACTCAGAAGAACCAAATCAGCCTATCACCTCCAATGATTATATTTTCAAATATTTTCTGTCAAATTATTTTAAAAAGAATGGGAATGCTTTTGTCCACAAATATTCATTGCCTAATATATTCAAATCAGTTTATGTCAAAACAAATTTGAACTCAAAGGAAGATATATTATACATAATATCAGAGAATTATAGTTACAGTATTGAAGAAAACAAACATCCTAAAAATTTTATGCTTGAAAAAGATAAGAACTTTATACTAATTGCATATAAAAGAATAAAAGGAAATCAGCCACAAATTTCCATAATGCCAATTGACGCCTCAAAAAGGTTTATAATTGAGTTTGAATTTAAAGACTATAGTAAGACACAATTAATAAAAGAAATAGAGAAATACGCCCCCTAACAGGCTGTCATATTCCATTGCCAGTAAGTCGTTTTTAATAAAATTAATTCTTAATTTTAATATTCATTTAAACTAACAAAGTTCTTGTTCTGGCAACGGAACATACAGCCGTACCGTTATGCGCAAGCGTGTGCCTTGAATGAACGTTCTTTGAACAATCAATGCTGTAAATAAGATGGAGGTTGTTTGGCCCTCCGCTGGCAATGTACAGGCGAGGCCAGCAAACCGCCCCACGGTGCTGACTGGGTGACCATGGAGGTATTGAACGGTTGGGGAAAAAGTCCAGTTAGATGGATTAGGTAAGTATAGAAAAGATGAACGAAAGTGAACCTTCGATGAAGTGCCGTGAAAACGAACATTCTGTCAAAACTCATTGGTGCTTGATGCCGGGGGATTAATGTAATGGATACCTGTTTACTGGTTGCGTGGCAGACGTCATATAGGAGGCATGAGTTCTATATCAGGCTTATTTATGGAACAAGGGAAGTCTTGTATAATAGTTTTATAAGGGAAAGGCACAAGCAGGGTAAACACTTGTGAGGCTGAATACCGATTACTTTGCAAGATGGCGGACTACTTCGTAGTAGTGATGAAGCTTTTGTAATGAGAGTGGAGCGAAGGGGGTAGCAGCTTAGTATTTTTGTTAAATTAGACAACCATGAAAATGGGAGGACTTAACTAATAAGAATATTAACTGAGGAGCCGTATGATGGGAGACTATCACGTACGGTTCTGCCAAAGAACATTCTTCTGTTTCCTGAATAACCATTTATGTGGTTGTAAATAAGTAGTATAGGTTTCATATTTGTTTTGGGATAAGGCAAGAATTTTCTGGTTCGAAGGTATTTCGAGCATTATCATACCAACCTCAATCCCTACTGATGATGCTGGTTTATATTTATATGTGAATTATACTTTAACGAGCATATAGCCCATTTCTTGAGCCTTTCTCTGAATAAATTTTTGCTGTTGCTCGGCATAACGTTTTTCATATTTTTTTATACCTTCTTCAACAAAAGCATAACCTTTGGTCATAAGGTTAAAAAAATACACTGCAATTTTACGGGCGGTAGCCTTTATGGCAACCATTTTTCCTGAACGGGCACGTATTCGTTTGTAGAAACTACTTAGAGCGGTATGTTTTCCATTTCCTACATTCACAGCAAGTTGCCTGAAAATGAATCCGGCACGGTTGCAATGCCTTCGTCCTTTTCGTCTACGTGTTTTGGCTGATTGATGGGCTGAAGGGGACAGTCCAAGCCAGGACGTGAAAAATTTTTCGTTTTTAAACTTGCTAAGGTCTAACCCTATTTCTGCAATGATTTTAAGTGTTGAGTAATCGTTTATACCAGCGATGGCTGTGATGTCTGTTCCTCCCGTTAGTTTTACCATTAAGCGGTGAAAGTCTTGAATTTCAGGTTTGTTTTGCTTCATTGCTTTTGGTGTGCTTAGGGTTTTGGGGTTTGCTTGGTTTTCGGTCATTTTTCCAAGTATTTTTTCTATCTCCTTATCGCATTGCTTAAGCTTTAGCTGATATTGTTCCCACATTTGAAGGGCTTGTCCAATTCCAAAAAGATATTCTTTCCGGTAATTTCCTTTTAAAGAATCGATAACCATTTGCTTTTTTTCATTCCTGATATATTCCTGACAAAGTTCCCAAAGTTTTTCAGGATCACGGACACCGTCAAGAATGGCCCTAATTATTCGTAGCCCACTTTTGCTCATTACACTATCGATTACTTTATGGAGTTTTATATTCATCATATCCAGGTTTTTTTGGATAATGTTGATATGTGTTGCCCCCATTGCAATATGGTCATCTCTTAGCCTAACATAATACCTTAGTTCGCGAATCTGGGCATTGGGGATAAATGAGGCCCTCAATAGGCCATATGTGTGTAATTCCCTGAGCCATTCGGAATCGAGGACATCGGTTTTTCTTCCGGGAACATTTTTAGCATGTGCGCCATTAACCAAGGAAACATGAAAACCGGCTTTTTCAAAATGCTCATAAACAGGGATCCAATAAATACCTGTGGCCTCCATAACTATTTTTTCAATTTTTTCTTGTTTTAAATAGCTGGTTGCTTCCTCCAGGCCCTTAGTAAAAGTAGAGAATTGGCGAACATCTTTGTCAACTGTTGCGATAAACATCTCTTCAGAGCCTAGATCAATACCGGAAACTTTGTAGTTGATTTTTCTTAATTTCCCTTTCTGTTTCTTTTTTGCAGACATAATCTCAAATATTTAAGGATTAATTCTAAAAGGTCAGCTCAAAGAGTATTAAAAACACATATGCTGCCAAACGGGTATGGTAAACAGTAGGGTTTACCTCCACCAATTCTTAAATCACACTCCTTTGAAACAAGTCTGTGAGACGGGCATGATAGCACCAACAACCGGCCTGTTACTTGCTGACCAAGTTAATAAGCGGTAAGTTACAAATGTTCTCAAATTCATAAAAAAAGAAAATCTTTTCTGAGGTCTGTGAGAGGGTCGGAGATACGATTTATTTCGTATCTTTCCCTACTCGATTAACGCCAAGCAAGGAAAAGAGTATTGCACAATAGAATGAGCAATTTAATCTGTTAACTGTTGAATGAGTTGTGCAATTTTGTATCTTTGTAGAAATAGTACAGAGAAATTATGAGAACGTTATATCAGAAATTTGAAACGCTTTTGCAAAATACGACAACAGATTTTAAACGTTATTTATACAATGATGTTTCTTGGAAAAGTCGAATGCTTGGGATTATTGGTGCTCGTGGAGTTGGTAAAACGACAATGATTTTACAATATATCAAAGAAAATCTGGACAGTAAAAGTGCTTTATATGTTTCCGCAGACGATATGTACTTTGGCGAAAATAAACTTATTGATTTGGCGGATGATTTCTATAAAAATGCCGGAGAATATTTATTTATCGATGAGATTCATAAGTATCCAGACTGGTCTCGAGAACTAAAAAATATTTATGACTCATTTCCAACATTGAAAGTTATATTTACCGGTTCTTCTGTACTTGATATTCTTAAAGGATCTGCCGATTTAAGCCGTCGAGCAGTTATTTATAAATTACAAGGACTTTCATTTCGTGAATATTTGAAATTATTTCATGATTATGAGACAGAGATTTACACTTTAGAGCAAATCATAAATAATGAGGTGAAACTTGAGAATATTCAACATCCTTTACCGCTTTTTACTGACTATTTAAAACGAGGATACTATCCATTTGGAATAGAAAATGAAATGAATTTACGTTTAGGTCAAATTATTGTCCAAACCCTGGAAACGGATATTCCGCAATATGCAAACCTAAATGTTGGAACAAGTAGAAAACTAAAACGATTACTTTCCATAATTGCTGAAAGCGTACCATTCAAGCCTAATTTTTCTAAAATATCAGAAATGATAAACGTAAGTCGGAATTCTTTAGACGATTATTTTTCGTATATGGAAAAGGCAGGACTTATTGAGCAGTTGCGAAATGAAACGAGTGGTATTCAAGGCTTAGGAAAAGTTGATAAGGTGTATTTAGATAATACAAATATCATTTTTAATCTGGTTGGAGAAAAATCAAATATAGGGAATTTGCGAGAAACATTCTTTTTCAATCAAATGCGAGTGAAAAATGAAGTTATATCCTCCAAGAGAGCAGATTTCGTAATTGAAAATTACACGTTTGAAGTTGGAGGTAAAAATAAGCAACAGAACCAAATAGAAAAAGATAATAAATCATTTGTCGTAAAAGATGATATAGAATATGGGTATCGCAATGTGATTCCTCTTTGGGCATTTGGATTGAATTATTAAAAAGACTTAGATTAAATAATGCCAGGCGTTAACATGCAATATACGTAAGCCGGGAGATGTGGATATTTTAAACTTTTGTGCATTTATTAAAGTTCGCAACGGTTTGACAAGTTGGAGCTTCGAAATCCCGGTCTCCGCATATTGCCACCGTTGTTGCGACACGAGGTCGCATAAATAATTGTTTCACGATTAGCAGTAATCGATGGAACCAACTGTTTCCCCGGTTGTATCCTATCAGGGCATCGGATGTATGGTGCAGCCATTATCGGGTGAAGCCCCTGAGAAACAGTACCAATTGTCCGGGACGAGATCCCAAAGACAGGGTCAGAAACCGTGAGGCAGATGATCTTCGGAGTCTCAATACCGATTAAGGGCTTGGATGGGTGGACATGGTTAGCACATGTGAATATCTGCAACTGCCGACAGAGCGTAGAAGCGAAAAAGAGAATGACACGCTTTAAACCAAAATGGTAGGCTGACAGGTTAGGGTCGTTTAACGCAGCCCCTACGGGAATGTAGATCAGCCGGCAGACAGGATGAACCTAAATCCACACCCCCTGTTATTTATGCGAAACGTGGAAGCTCAATACTCTCTCCCGATTAAATACATCGGGATAAAACCGTAACCGCAAGGCATCGGGAAATATCGAACAGAGAGGATGGAATAAGCGAATGCCTTCCTGTAATGGGTTGGATAATGATTGAGTGAAAACAATATCATCATAGGGTGAAAGCCTGCCTACCTCCATCTGGTGCTTTATGGCAAAAGTAATTGTTGAACCGGATAATGGAAGAAAGCAAATGAACGAGAATAATAATTTATCGTGTGCACTCCCAGGCATTTATGATAACTGGAACACCATTCCATGGAAGAAGGTTATTCATGAAGTCACCCGGCAACAAAGACGAATTGCCAAGGCTTATAGCCGGGTGATCCTTCGCCGGAAAGCCTTTAAAGAGCCTGAGCCGTATGCCGGGAACCGGAACGAAGTGGAGCTCATGCTTCAGCATAAACTTGCATGTACGGTTCTTAGGGGGCGTAAGCTACCCGGTGCACACATAAAATTGAAGACAGATATGTATAGAACACTATTTATCTTATTGCTTTCAATGACAACTTTTTTAGTTAGTTGCAATAAAAGCAAAAAAGTAGGACAAAAAAAAGTTACAATATCGGGAAATATTGAAAATTACAACGGAAGTAATGCTGAATTATATTTACTCATAAAGCAGCCAGGATATGATGATGTAAGACAATTACTGAAAATTGACAGTAATGGATATTTCTCTTTTAATTTTAAAACTTTCACATCTTTAGATGCAATGCTTTTGGATAAAATGACTTTTGCCAATCTAAATTTCATATACCATCCAAACGACAGTATTCATATACAACTTACAGCAAACAAGAAGCAAATTCCTTTGATGGAAAGTGTTAGATTTTATGGAGATGGCTCCGAAACGAACAATCAAATAATTCAATTTCAAATCGAGAGAGAAAAACATCATTTGGGGTATGATGCAGTGAATACTAAAACTGCATACAAACTGGGAGAACGTGATTATTTAAAGGTATTAAATGAAGTTAAAGATAAGCAACTGGCGTTGGCTGATTCATTTATTAATGCACGCTCTGTTACAGAAGAAGCACGCGAATGGATAAAAAATTTTGCTACACAAACCTACTATTATTATATGGGTGATTATAGTTATGACAATGAAGTATCAGAATCCTATCATCATTATGACCCTGATATTTCATCCTTTTCAAAGAATGACTTAACCAGTTGGTATATCATAAAAAATAGGGTTAATAACTACTTCAGTTATGTATTAACACCAATGATGATCAAAGAATTTTCACCAATCATGACAGATATTGAAAAAGGAAAGGTCAATACCGATTCTTTAATAATTGATTTTTTATATAAAAACTCAGACAATAATTTATTAAATCAATTGATAATAGCAGACTATTTTTCAATTCAATTTAAGAAAAGGATTTTAACTGGTTACGAGCAGAATAAACAACTTTTAAAATCAAAGCTTAGTGAACCTTTTGTTTTTAATGCCTTAGAGGATAATTACAAGAAAACATACAAGCAAATAAATAATCCACAAGAGTTGACCAAGATAGCTTTGAAAAAAATTGAGAATACACCCGTTGAAGAAACAGTAAATAAAATCCTAAATGAAAATAGTGGAGAGGTAATTTATCTTGATTGTTGGGCAACTTGGTGTGGACCTTGTCGAAAAGAAATGCCCTATTCAAAAAAATTGATGGGAAGATTTAAAAATAAAAATGTATCGTTTGTTTATGTGTGCATTGACTCAGAAGAAAAGATTTGGAAAAGTTTCTTATCAAACTTTCAATTAAATGGAGGACAACACTACTTTTTAAATAGTGAGCAAAGTAAATATTTTAGGAATGCTATGAATGTTCAAGGAATACCTTGTTATTTTTTGATTGACAAAGAAGGTAACATAATTGAACAAGGCTCTCACCTTCGTCCAAGTGATAAGCAAACAGAAATTAAGATAAATGAATTACTGGAAAAAGGATAATTACGTGTG
The DNA here is from genome assembly GCA_963783315.1 of uncultured Bacteroidales bacterium. Lineage (GTDB taxonomy): Bacteria > Bacteroidota > Bacteroidia > Bacteroidales > DASQZP01 > DASQZP01. The sequence continues at coordinate 473,277 of CAWAMZ010000018.1, read as the reverse complement.
CTAACAATATAGGATTTAAGGCTCAGTTGAGCCAAAAAAAGAGGCAGTAAAGCTGATTACTTTGCTGCCTGCTGATCTGGCTGATCTGATGAATTACCAGGGCTCAATTGAGTTTTATCCCGAAAGCCTTCGGGACTGTTGGGCTAAACTATTGATACTCTGCAGATAATTATATGGGGATTTAATAGTTTCGGTACTATCCATCAGGCCGGTTTTTAATGAAAAACGAACCAAAAATAGTGAATGGAAACAACATTTAGCTTTTCGATAAGTTTTTTGCTTCACCACCAGACATACCATTCCTGTTCAGTCTAAAAAGTTAATTTTAGCTGTTACATACAGGTATTATTTCAAAGAACTCGGGGCATGAATAATATTACCCGGGGACTATATGACTGTGGGGGAACTATTCCTGCAAAAGTCATCCTGCCCTTTTTACATTTAGGGCAGTTGGGTTTTTCATAAGATTGTATCATGCTGAAGATCTCTTTCCAGAAAGGGTTCTGTTCCCAAACCGGGCGACCATCTTCCCGGGCCTCCTGGTGATAACAGTGTTTCTCCTCGGCAATACATTTTTTGGCTGTCGAGAGGTTTTCTTTGCGGTATCTGCTGGCAAAGATGCCATAGTACCGGACCTTGAAGAATCCAGAAGGCAGAACATGTAAGAGGAACCTCCGGATAAACTCATCGGTATTCAGTTTCATTTTCCGATACAGTCCGGTTCGGTAATCCTTCCAGGAAAACAATATTTTACCATCATTCACATCTAAAATACGCCTGTTGGTAATGGCAATCCTGAATACATAGCGGGAAAGATATTCCAGGATTTTTTCAGGATTTCCCAGCGGAGGCTGGATGTTGACCACCCATTCTTTTTTATATAACTGGTCTTTGAAAGCCGAAAACCTTCTTTTCCCCGACAACCCGGAAAGCGATACTTTGAAAGTCAACTGGTTTTTTAAGACAGCTTGCTGTAACAGGTCAAGGAACTTGCCCCGGAACTTTCTGGACAGCACCTTGTAATGAATAAAGAATTTATTGTTTTTATCCGGATGCACCCAGTGACGTTTGTCAAACGACAAGCCTCCTGCAGGCATGATACAGTGCAGGTGCGGGTGTTCCATCATGTTCTGTCCCCCCGCCTGCCAAAGTATTGAACGGCGGGCAGGCAGGTGTGTAAGACAGTGATCAGTCCGGTGTCGGCACCAAGATGCCTGGGATCTTTGGCCAGTTCGAGCACGGTTTGAGAGGCCGCCCTGAAAAGGATGTCGTACATGACTTTTTTATTCTGAAGGCAAAGCCCGTTAAGCTGGTGGGGTATGGTAAACACGATATGATAATACCCCACGGGAAGAACTTCTTTCATGCGCTGATCAAGCCATTTTTGTTTGTCTTTTTGCTGGCAAACCGGACAATGGCGGTTGCGACAGGAATTATGTGCTTTGGACAGGTAGTTACAATGGTTGCATTTTTCGAAATGACTGCCCAGTGCCCTGGTACGGCAGACAGAGAGAAGGTTGATAATACCCTTCTGTTGGCCGGAGACCTTGTTGTTTTCTATATATTGTTGGCCGTACTGGTCCAGTATATCACAAAAGTTTATTTGATTTTGCATAGCGCCTCCATTTCTTCAAGATTATCCAAAGGGTTAATCACCTGGTCGATGGCCAGTTTCTGAACATGAAGGTACTTCAGGGTATTACTCAGATCGGCATGTCCCATCAGGCGCTGGATGACCAGCAGGTTGGTACCTTGTTCGAGTAAATGAGTGGCAAAACTATGCCTGAAGGTATGCGGGGTGAAATGTTTATTAATATGCGGGGTTCGGAAACGGGCTTTCTGGCAGATCTCCCGGACAGCCGATACACCCAGATGCGTGCCTTTGCCCCCGGCACCTTCAAAAAGATAATGCTGAGGCTTGTAAGCTTTGTAATACCGTCGCAGGATAGTAAGTAAGCGTGGAGAAAGGGGAACCAAGCGTTGTTTTAATCCTTTCCCTTCACGGATATTAATCTGTCCCCGTTTGCTATCTATGTCGGTAAGCTTTATGTTGACACATTCGGAAACCCTGGCCCCGGTTGAATAAATAAACATGATAAGAGCCCGGTGCTTGAAATTCCCGATAGCGGCCAGTACATCAAGAACCTCTTGCTGGGAGAGTACCAGGGGGAGCGTTTTGGCAACTTTAGGCGTTGGCAGGTATTCACTGGCCCACTCTTTATGATAGATCTGGGTGAAAAGAAACTTCAGGGCGTAATACCCCATTTTAACACTACCGGGTTTATGATTACCATCGGTAAGCATAGACTGGAAGTAAGCCCGTAATTGTTCAACACTGGTTTGTTCGGGATCTGTCCCGTGGAAGTTGTAGTAATCATTGATATGCCACCAGTAGCTTTCCCTGGTTCGCGCACTTAAATTGCGAAGAGTTACCTCTTGTAAAAACCTTTTTTTAAATTTGTCATAATATGTATTATTTAGATTAAGCCGCAAATATACAAACTATCGTCCAGTGGCCTCTTTTGCCACCGGCCGATAGGCGGTTTAGTTCAACACGCGGTATAAAATATTGGGGGTTTAAGTGGTTATTCAAACATTCTACCACGCATCAAGTTCGGTGTAACTGGACAGGAAAGTAGCACGCAATCCCCAACGATTTCATACCGCCATCCGTTGTAGCAAATGCAGGGAGACTATTGAATTCAGATTTTGACCCTAATGATAATCTAAAATATTATCTTTGATCTATGGAGAATTATAAAATGACAGAATGCCAAATCTTTATATTATAGCTGGATGTAATGGTGCAGGAAAAACAACCGCCTCATTTACAGTATTACCGGAAATGCTGGAATGTGAGGAATTTATAAACGCTGATGAAATTGCAAGAGGATTATCACCTTTAAATCCAGATAGAGCAGCGATTGAAGCAGGCAGACTAATGCTAAATAAAATTGATAAGTTAATAATTAAACATAGTGATTTTGCATTTGAGACAACATTGGCAACAAAAAGCTATGTAAACACGATTAAAAAATCAAAATTGAATGGATATCAGGTTACTCTTATTTTCTTTTATCTTGATTCACACGAACTTGCGATAGAAAGAGTAAAAAACAGGGTCAGAGAAGGAGGACACAATATTCCAGAAAAGACTATAATACGTAGATACAATGCGGGATTGAAAAATTTATTCAATTTATACATTCCAGTTTGTGATTATTGGATGATCTTTGATAATTCAAATATTCAATCGGACCTTGTTGCAGAAGGATATTCTGATAAGGAAATAGAAATTAAAAATAGTAGTAAATTTGGAATAATTAAAAACAAATCGAGGAATGACCAAAAAAGATAATATATTAAGAGAAAAAATTTTAAAAGGTCTTGATTTGACTCATTCTAAACTGATTAAATCCAAAAAAGAACGTAATTTGGATTTGGTTGTTTCTGTCAATGGAAAAGTAATTCGATTGGATCCAAAAGATTTATAGTGAATCAGACAGGATGCACTTGCTACAACACGCGTTATAAAAAATTGCCGAGACAGTAAGTTGTTCAAGAGTTGTAGCCCATTTCAACTTTTATGTAAATTGATAGGAAAGTCAGCTCACGCAACTCCGCCAACTTTTCATACGTGTGCCGAGAAGCAGAACATCGGCAAGACAAATAGTTCTGCATGCTGTAATAAAGATGGTGGAATCGATATCTGACGATAAATGTCAGTACGGTGTGGCCCACCGAAGTCATCTTACAGGAGGGGGCTTCAACTGAGCGTTAGCGAGCTCATGAACACCTTTTAATTAAAGCCGTAGGTGAATAAACCACCCAAAGGTGCTGTGGTAAAGAGCCATGGTATTATTCATAGATTAATTATTTTTATAAGTATTCATGAGGGCTTCGCCGTTGAGCGTTTGGGAACTTAGCGTAGCGGTCTCATGACCGAAGGGAATAAAAGGCGATGCCAAGAGTATTGTCAGGTGTGAATAAAGGAGATGAACTAACCGTAACCGCTGAAGAGGTGTCGAGAACGTGCCACATTCTGTCAAAAGCTGTAGAGGTATGAACTTAGCGCAGCGATCTCATGACCGAAGGGAATAATGCAGTGATAAGTATAGCGGAGACCTGTTTATTGGCTATATGGCAGGCGTCATTACTCCCTTTGGTCGTGAGGCTCCACTTCGTTCCGGTTCAGGCGGCATGAACTTTATTCAGGCTTTATTACGGAACTCGGGAACCTGAACAGTGATGATAGGCTGCGGAAAGCTACCGCCTATGGATTACCTTCGGTGCTACTTCGTGGTCGCTGGCAGCTAAAGGGAAAAGCGCAATAGGAACAACCTAAAGGCTGAATACCGATGCACTGTATCAGGGACGGACAAACCTGTAGTAGCAATGAAATTCCTGTAATGGGAATGGAGCAAAGGGGTTTGGTTATACAGTTTCAAAACATTTAACAACTCGGCGAGAGGATGAATTTATGGAATGAAACAAAATCGGTACCGATAACACGGGAAATGGTATGGCAGGCCTACTTGAAAGTAAAGAAAGGAGGCAAAAGTGCAGGGGTGGATTTGGTGAGCATGGAAGCATTTGATGCAAACCGATCAAAACACCTGTATAAACTCTGGAACAGGATGGCATCGGGGAGTTATTTTACTCACATTTTTTATTAATTTTAAAGGTGTTCGTGAGGGCTTCGCCGTTCCCCCACCTGTCAAAGAAACGGAGATACCCAAGAAAGATGGAAAAGTCCGCAAATTAGGTATCCCCACCATCAGTGACAGGGTAGGGCAGATGGTGGTTAAAGAATATCTTGAGCCAAGGTTTGAAAAGATATTCAGTCCACATTCCTATGGCTACCGACCCAATAAAAATGCACATCAGGCATTGAGTGAGGTCAGGAAGAATTGTTGGAAGACAGACTGGGTACTAGACCTTGATATAAAAGGGTTCTTTGACAACATAGACCATGAAAAGCTGATGCTTGCCATCGGGAAACATGTACCGGAGAAGTGGGTGCGTCTTTACATTACAAGATGGTTGAACATGCCAGTACTTACCAAATCAGGGAAACTTGTCGAAAAACAGGGTAAGGGGACACCACAGGGGGGAGTAATTAGTCCCTTGTTAGCAAACCTTTTCCTTCACTATGCTTTTGACAAGTGGTTGGAGACAACAGACAACACGGTGAAATTTGTCAGATATGCCGATGACGCAATTATTCACTGTCGCAGCAAAAGCCATGCAGAATACATCCTGAGGAAATTACAATTAAGGATGCAGGAAAGCAGGCTGGAACTGCACCCTGAAAAGACCAAATTGGTTTATTGTCGGGATTATCGCAGAAGAGGAAAACATCCTGTGGTCAAATTTGACTTTCTGGGTTATTCCTTTCAGCCCCGCACCAATAAATCAAAACGCACCGGCAGGCTATTTCTGGGATTTGACTGTGCTATAAGCATAGGGTCCAGAAAGAAAATAGCGGACAAATTAGGAGATAAAGAAATGGATTTTTTTAGCCTGAGCTTTAAAAGCATAGTAGGGATTGCCCAAAAGCTTAACCCTTTCATTCGAGGATGGGTCAACTACTATGGCAAATTCAGGGGCTATGAATTATCCAGAGTGTTCTATTTACTTCGGTGTCGGCTTGTGCGATGGGTAAGGAAACGGTACAAACGCTACAAGACGAGTTTAACGAGAGCTTGTGAATGGTTGGATAGAGTGAGGAAACAATATCCTTATTTGTTTTATCATTGGCAACCTGGTTTCTCTCACTAATGCGCTTAGATTTGTATAACAAGAGCCTTATGACGGGAGACTGTCACGTACGTCCGCGAAAGCTTTCGGGACTGAGAGAGGCTTGGGGTGAAATTCCCCTTGCCTACTCGACAGGTGACCGTTAGGCCTAATAGCATCAAAACCGAAACCATGTTCAAATAAATAAATTGATTTATTATCTTTGATGTAAAATAATTGATGAAATGATTACAAAGACTCAAATAATAAACTCACTCGACAAATTGCCTGAAAACTTGACTGTTGAACAGGTTATTGACCATTTGATATTTATTGAGAAAGTTCAAAAAGGACTTGATGATTCAGTTAATGGACGAGTTAACACAAAAGAAGAAGCCAGACAAAAACTAAATAAATGGTTAAAGTAGTCTGGACAGATTCAGTGATTTTTGACTTAGATGATATTGGCGAGTATATTGCAAAGGATTCTGAAAGATATGCTCAATTAACTGTTAGTAGATTATTTGAGTCTGTGGATATTCTTGAAGAACATCCAAGAGCAGGAAAAATGGTTCCTGAATTTGAAAATGTTAAGATTCGTGAATTGATTAGAGGAAATTATCGGATAGTATATCATATTATTGACGAGTATCGAATTGATATAATAACAGTACATAATTGTGCAAGATTGATTGATAACACATATGATTTCTCGGAATTTGATGACGAATAAAAAGCTACATAGGCCTACAATACGGTCATAAAACATTGCGCAGAAAGTGCTGAATTTGAACGAAGTAACATTTAATCAACGCCTTATCGGGTTGAAAAGTTTGTGTTTCAAAATGCGCAACGATTTTATACCGCCATTCTCTGGCAGTAATTTGAAAAGAATCTCTCCAAAATAAAAAATTACTATTTTCTGTCATATTTTCTTAAAACCTGTCACTAACTAAAATAGAGACACTAATAAAACAATAATTTAAATTTTAAGAAAATGGAAAACACAAAGAAATTAATTCAAATTTTAACACGTATTCAAATCATAAGCAGCATTGTATGGGCTATTCTTCTAATAATTTGCTACCAAATACTGGGTGAGTCTTACAAAGAAATTAGTCTTATACTTATCTGTGGGTTTTTTATTGAGTTTTTGCTTATAAGCTCATCTAAAAACAAATTAAAAAAACAGAATGCACGAACGGAAAAAGGATAAATATTTTGAAGAAATCCTTGAAAGGAACAAGCATAAAATATTCAGGATTTGTAATATTTATGCTATTCCTCCAATAGAACCTCAAGACCTCTTTCAAGAAGTAGTTTATCAAATTTGGAAATCTCTTGACTCCTTTAAAAGTAATTCTTCTATTGATACTTGGGTTTATAAAATCTCTATTAATGTTTGCTTGCGTTCAAAAATGAAACTTGATAAAAATTTTAGCAAGACAGATAGGCTTGAATCTATTCATTTTACACCAATAGAAAAAGAAATTGACACTTCTGAGCAAGAAAAATTCAAGTATTTAAAAGAATGTATTTCAGCTTTAAATGAAACTGACACCTCTCTTATTATACTTTATTTAGACGATTTGCCCTATAAAGAAATTGCAGGTATCACAGGGTTATCAGAAAACCATATCGCAGTTAAAATGAAGCGTATTAGAAAAAAATTATTTGAATGCATCACTCCAAAAATCAACTAAAATGTTAGAACAAGAATTAAAAGATATTTGGAATAATTCTTCTCAATCAGGACAAATATCAATTGAAACAAAACAGTTGACTGAAGAATTGAATACTAAAATAAATAGTATCCAGAATAAAATAAGAAGTAGAGATATTAGAGAGATGGCTGCTTCAATATTTGGAATACTGATTTTTAGTTATTTTTTATATGAAATCCCGTTTCCTATTACTAAAGTAGCTTGTGGTTTGGCAATTGCCTGGTTTGTATTTGTTATTGTAAAATTTAGAAAATCAAAATTACAGAATACTAAAACTGATTTTTCATTAACAGTATCTGAACAACTTAATAATCAGAAAACAATGATGTTACAACAATCAAGTTTATTAGATTCTGCTTTGTATTGGTATGCTATTCCACCGTTTATTATGAATTTTATATTTATTCTAGGGTTAGAAAATCCAATCGATTATAATTGGAATAATGGTGTTGCTGAAAGCTTATTACCACTTACCTCCAATTTTAAAATAATAACATTAATAGGTCTTGTTTTATTTTATGCGTTTACTTTTTGGATAAATAAAAGAGCTTTAAATAAAGATATAAAACCAACTATAGAAAGCATTGAAAAAATGCAACAACAAATAAAAAATGAATAAAAACTACTGCCAACAATGTAAATAAAATCATAGCACCCTAACGGATGCTCCGATTGCCAATGATCACGCTATATGTATATTAGAGTAGCTTAGCGGAACTATTACATATACAGAGGGAAAGTGACTCATTTCAAGTGCTTTTAATATTCTTTTCCAAAATGTCAATTTTCGTTCTTCATAAAAAGATTATCTACAGAATATAAGTGGAAATTTATCAGATGAATAAATGCGCAGCCAAATTTATAGACTGACTGTGTCCATCCTTGTGATTGATTTAAAATTTCGACCATTTCTCTGCCCGTCATAATTTTTTTCCATCTTTTATTGTCCACTTATTGCATCAATGGATTTTTGCATCAAAGTTTTATGATAATCCATATCATCAACATCGAGAAGATAGATTTCTCTTATCATAGAATCTAATTCTCTTTGTATTATTGAAACAACATTTCCATAAAGTCTATTGTCATAAAAGTAACCGAATAGATTTTTTATTCTCATCTGATCTATTCCTAATCATTTTATTAAAGGTACTTATATTATTCATTTTATTTCTCTAAAATTGGCGCTAACGATACGCCGGTATAATGAATTTTATTTGCACCTTCTGCTAATACTTGAGATTTTAGGATAACATTATTAAAAGTTAATTTTTTGATGAAGGCTTTTGAGAGCTTAACTTCTTATTTAATTCAGCTATTGCCGCTTTTAGATCATTGATTGTAACTTGTTGCTCCTTAATTGATTCAACTAAAACAGGAATCAATGAAATATAGTCAACACTTAAAACTCCATTTTTGTCTTTATATACAAGATCAGGAAATACCGTCTGAACTTCTTGTGCAAGAAATCCCATATGGTTTCGGCTGAAATAGACCGAGTCAATTCCTTGAAGTTTTGGAGGAGTAAAATTTGTAGTATCCTTATTGATAATCGAATTAGAATATAAACTGGCAATGGTAGGCATCACCACATTAAGTGGTTTTAACTTGTATGTTACCCCCCGTAGACTAGTTAATTGGTCAAGGATCCCTGTCATACTTCTTATATTTTCTTTAAAGCGTTCATCGCATGTTACAGTAGCACCATTCATTTTTATTGTTCCAATAACATCTAAGGCACAGGAAGGATAACCATTGTTAATACCTACACGACCATAGGTCAGATATAAGGGTGAATTGGATAGCCCAGTAGAATTTGAGCTGGTTCTGAAATTTAAAAACGGGTAAAAATCTATATAATTACCGTACCCATTATTATGAAGTCGCAGCCGGACACCATTATCGCTGGTTGAATTGATCCAATAGGAACTGCTGGCAGGAATATAAACATTACCGTTTACATGTAAAGGAGCTATCGGGCTACTGACACCTATTCCAACATAATTATTTGAACTAATATTAAGTTGGGCTTTTAAACTCAAACATAAATAGGAAATGGCGATTAATAAATAAAACTTTTTCATTAGTTAATAATTTAAGGTTAATAATATTATATGTGTGTCGGATTATCATCCAAATTAATTCCAGAAATAGCTAACTAAAGCAGTTAATAACCTTATAAACAGTACGTATTCAAAGCACCTCCTTTTAACTTTGAAACAAAATTCATTGAGATAATTTTGTAAAAAATTTCTTGATGTCATATGAATGATGCCATTAAAATTTCTCTTTACATTACTAATCAACACCTTTAAGGTAATTGTGATTTAGTTATTTATCCACTCCCTACGTTCAAACATAAACAAACATAAAAAAAAATGATACGCGTCAAGTTTTCTAAAACATTTTTTATAAGTGTTGGCTTAGTACATAACAAAAAATTATAAGTATTGGAATGTTAATAACTTATGGCTAAATGTTAGTAAAAACACGTTCAAAAATTAGGGTATAATCCTGAAATTCAATTAGTTGAAATTGTGTTACCAATACAATTATCAACTATGAATATCAGGACTGAAAACAAAATTAGTATTTTAAACGATACGTTGGAAGCGTTTTTTGGGAAAAACATGAACCTTGCCCGTATCAAGTTCTTTGGCTTATTTATCAGTGCATTGTGCAAAGTACAAACAGTTTGTTTTGAGAAACTGGCCACCGCTTTTGATTCAGAAGCTCAAAACGGTTCTGCATTACGCAGGATACAAAGGTTTATTTGTCAGTATAGTTTAGATACCGATCTGATAGCCAGTATTGTCAGCGCATTATTACCACCTAAGATTGTTAAGTGGTTTGTTGCATAAATAAAAAATCTGAGTGTAACATTTTTGTTAAAAAAGCTTCCAAAGTTTATTGTTGATTGGAAGCTTTTTTCTATTTTTTAAATGCGGTTAAATGTTTTGCAATTTCCTTCTTTTGTTCGTTTTCAAAACTATCAAGGTAAGATTTAGGTAACCCTTGATCACTGTACAACAAATTTACCAGCAGTTGATATGCCAGCTCTATTTGTTGCTTTAAAAAAATATATCCCGGGTTTATACTTTTCAGTTGATAATAAAAATTCTGTTTTTTGTTCAATTTTAATAGTCTCACATATGTGGCCAAAACAATCTAATATTTGAAGATATTCAATTTGTTGTTCTCCAAAACTGAAATTAATCCTATATGAGTGTTGGATTATTTTCCTAAAGTCTATAAAAAAAGAGCCTATAAATCCATATCATTTCATAGCGTTTCTTATTAATTCCGTAAAAATTAAAAATATTGAGGCACTTTAATAATTCTGATATAATACAATCAATTGTAACACTTGATAAAAATTTTCTTTCTTTAATTATTTGCCTTCTTTGCGAAATGCTTTATTACAGAAATCAAACTAATAGGATTAGCTCTCTTTTTTAATGGAACTGTAATACGTATGACCTTTACTCCTAAATTCTATATCTTTTTTGTTTTTAATGCTAAAAAAACGGAAATTAAAAGATGCTATCTTTATCATTGCAGTTTGGTTCATCCAGCAATTTATCTCCTCAATCATTATTAAAATATTCATTAAAACCCATCCATAAGTGCATCGCTCTGATTGGCTAGTGTATTTCTTTTAACCTGGAACCTAGAACGGAGGACGAGCTTAGCGAAGTTAATAATTGCTGGGTTTTGCATACAGCTCTTATTCCCAAATATTCGAAAAAGTTATTCTATTATTACTTTTTTGTTTATCATTGCTTTGTTGCCTGTAATTTTTAAAATGTAAAGCCCTTTTGGAATATCCGGTTTATTAATATTTATTTCGGCAGAATGTTCAAAAAGGATTTTATTTTCATAAATAATTTGGCCTTGTACATTTATGAGTTCAATATGTAAGTGAGCTTTTAGAATTTCAGAAGTCAATTTAAATTTAAATATTCCATCATTAGGATTAGGGTATATTTCTGATATTTGAATATTTTCATCTATTCTATCTTCTTTTTGTAAATACTTTTCAATCTCAAATTTTTTATATTTTGGTAATTCGATAGAATGCATTTTTTCTATTATATCTTGTTCTAAAGCTAATTTTGCCCTTTTTAAAGATCCAGATGATCCAATTTTAGCTGAAAAATTTGCTCCTGCTTGTACTGTAAAACCTGCCCCCAGCGTAATACTAGTACCTGCAATAAAGTCATAATCTGCTCCTGAATAAATCGTCAAAGGCTGTGTAGTTGTAATACTATTATTAGCATATAATGTAACCTTATTGTTTGACTGATAATGGTTAGCAGGAAAATAATTCCCATTGGCCCCAGGTAATACAAGATTATCATATGCCGCTATTTTTCTTTCTCCTAATCCATACTGATCTACCCAGACATCGTGGCTGGGATTTAATGTGTTCTTGATAGAAGCATTTGAATAATTTGCATGAAGTTTACCATAAGTTGATAAAGCCTTAAAATCACATGTCGCCAAACTACCAGATAGTACACCTATCAATGAGTTGTCAAGACAGAACAATCCAGAACCAGAAGAGCCATTCTCAACTATTCCATATTGCCAATCTGCAATCGTTAACCATGGATTATCGACATAATTACATATTACTTTCGTAGAAGATCTATGTCCCCATATCCAGCCAAACAACACATCAATTATAGTCGTAATTGTATAACATCCTGTGGCAATAGGTGTTTGTAACCATAAGATACTATTTGTACCTGATATCTTTTTAATATCACCCTTTGGATGACTGACCCCATAAAAATCTGTAGGATTATGATCTGTGGAAATCACAGTGCCAAAACTACTAGGGTTCCATCCGGCATAAGTAACATTAAATTGAGGAGGTATTGGCGTTAAAATCTCAAACAATGCTATATCGCCCCAAGTAAATGAATTTACAAGTCTTAATTTGGTTGAAAGGCTATATTCATATCGATTATCTGTTAGACTTGTGCTTTGTCCTAAAGCTACTCCCCTATTTGAATTGGGAGTAGAATTATTATTTTCGTCAGGGCTTTGATAGTTAAAAATGACAAAATGATTTGCATTATAATCTATTCCATCCATACAATGTTTAGCAGTTAATATATAATAGCCAACATTATCATCAGAAGTGTTTCTATTAATCAAAGTACCAGAACATACCCAATCACCAGATGTTCCGTGAATATAAAGCTTAACAGTGGCACTAATAGTGCCTTCCCTTAGTGGTAAATTTGCATAATTTGGATTATTTACATTTACCTCGCAATCTCCTGCTTGACCCCATGATTGAGCATTAAGTATAGAAAATGAAGATTGCATTAAGAATATTACAAAAACTATTTTTTTCATGGTTAATTTATTTTTCAATTTCAAATGAAGAATTTAACTTCAAAACTCCATTGACTTTATAACCGGATAATTCAGTATAAGTATCTTCTCTTAGAAAGCAGCTATTGCATTCTTTTTGAGATGTTCTAATTTCACTAATTTTATATATTAATCCTGTTTTCTTAAATTCAATTAAATAATCTGAATTAGGATTAAAATCAATTGGCATCCAAATTATCAAATCGCCAGAGTTATTACCTGTGTATGTTCGTGCAGAAGTCAATGCACTTTCAATTAAATTTGTAAAATTATCACCTTGAACATATGATGAAACTATAATTGAGTCAGACTCTTGTTTTTGAAACCCAATCAACTTAATCTCTTTTTTGTCAAAGGCGCTTATACACTGCTTTTGGGTACAACATGAATTTAAAATAAATCCAATAGCAATGATTGTTGCAAATGCTTTTAGTAATAGAAATGCTTTTTTCATGGCTAAAGATTTACAGAATTGAAGAAGCTATCCTTTATGGTAGTTGCACTTTTTAGGTTAGTCTCTTTCACTGTCCAAGTAAAAGAAACAAAATTCCCTTCAAACATATAATACCTTGTGATGGTGTAATATGGAATATCGGTTTGAAGAGAATTGTATTTTATACCAACTTCTAATCCTCTAATGCCATTTGTATTAACTTCCTCAATTTCGGTTAACTCACTATCAGTAGTAAGAAGTATAATTCTAGCAATTGCTCTTAATGTATCATTGTTTTCTTCTGCCAATGCTTCATTAAAAACAAGATCAGATGTTGTTATATTTGCATTTCTAAAAATATGTACCTGAACAGCTTGCGTAGAATCAATTTCTGCTCCATATAATGTAGTATATAATGAGTCAAATTTGGCTGTATTATTCGGAGCTGAAAATTCAATGCCAGTATTGTTATCGGTAATTAATATCCAGTTTGCTGGCTGACTATATAAAAGTCTCGGCAAGATGATAAATCCTAATAATAATAATAAGTTCTTTTTCATAGTATGATGAATTTTATTTACAACTTTTGCTAATACTTGAGATTTTAGGATAACATTATTAAAAGTTAATTTTTTGATGAAGGCTTTTGAGAGCTTAACTTCTTATTTAATTCAGCTATTGCCGATTTTAGATCATTGATTGTAACTTGTTGCTCCTTAATTGATTCAACTAAAACAGGAATCAATGAAATATAGTCAACACTTAAAACTCCATTTTTGTCTTTATATACAAGATCAGGAAATACCGTCTGAACTTCTTGTGCAAGAAATCCCATATGGTTTCGGCTGAAATAGACCGAGTCAATTCCTTGAAGTTTTGGAGGAGTAAAATTTGTAGTATCCTTATTGATAATCGAATTAGAAGATAAACTGGCAATGGTAGGCATCACCACATTAAGTGGTTTTAACTTGTATGTTACCCCCCGTAGACTAGTTAATTGGTCAAGGATCCCTGTCATACTTCTTATATTTTCTTTAAAGCGTTCATCGGATGTTACAGTAGCACCATTCATTTTTATTGTTCCAATAACATCTAAGGCACAGGAAGGATAACCATTGTTAATACCTACACGACCATAGGTCAGATATAATGGTGAATTGGATAGCCCAGTAGAATTTGAGCTGGTTCTGAAATTTAAAAACGGGTAAAAATCTATATAATTACCGTACCCATTATTATGAAGTCGCAGCCGGACACCATTATCGCTGGTTGAATTGATCCAATAGGAACTGCTGGCAGGAATATAAACATTACCGTTTATATGTAAAGGAGCTATCGGGCTACTGACACCTATTCCAACATAATTATTTGAACTAATATTAAGTTGAGCTTTTAAACTCAAACATAAATAGGAAATGGCGATTAATAAATAAAACTTTTTCATTAGTTAATAATTTAAGGTTAATAATATTATATGTGTGTCGGATTATCATCCAAATTAATTCCAGAAATAGCTAACTGAAGCAGTTAATAACCTGACAAACAGTACGTATTCAAAGCACCTCCTTTTAACTTTGAAACAAAATTCATTGAGATAATTTTGTAAAAATTTTCTTGATGTCATATGAATGATGCCATTAAAATTTCTCTTTACATTACTAATCAACACCTTTAAGGTAATTATGATTTAGTTATTTATCCACTCCCTACGTTCAAACATAAACAAACATAAAAAAAAAAATGATACGTGTCAAGTTTTCTAAAACATTTTTTATAAGTGTTGGTTAAAAATTCAAAATTGCAACTTGTAATGGATTCTTGGTGAAAATCAGAGATAACAATGTAATTAATAAAAAGACTTCCACATTCTGCAGAAGCCTTTTTCTATTTTTTGAACGCTGTTAAATGTTTAGCAATTTCCTTTTTTTGTTCATTTTCAAAACTATCAAGGTAGGTCTCGGTAATCGTAACATTTTTATGCCCTAAGCTTTCACTTATAAATTCCGTGGATACTCCGGAACGTTTCAGGATGGTGGCGAAACTGTGTCGGGCGGTATAGGTGGTAATATGTTTTTCAATCCCCACTTTTTCACCAATCTTTCCCATGTGAACATTGATTTTGCGAACACGCCAGGCAATCTTATACTTTTTCTGTTTGTAAGTAAGATTATCACTGATAACAGGGAAGACATAATTATCAGATGATTTATCCTTATTGCCTCTTTTCTCAATTATCCTTCGAATATCATCAGTGATGGGGATGGTTATCGGCCTTTTGACTGCGGAGGAATGTTCCGTCTTTTTACGAATGAAGGAGATAAAGTCCGAACTTATGTCTTTGTATTTGAGATTGCATAAGTCTACCATATTAATTCCGTTGCAAAGGTATGTGAACATCCAATAATCCTTGGCTTCATCTTCATGGGAAAAAGGTTTGGGTTGGTAGTTGTAAATTTTTTCAATTTCGTTTAGCTTCAATGCCCTTTTAACTGTGACAACACGAGGGGCAAAATACTTGTCCTTTTCTCTGCCAAAGGGAAAGGTATCAAGTGAAATTATTTTTTCCCTATGAGCCATGAAAAATACACTTTTAAGAGAATCTATATATCGGTGGAAGGTGGTTGGCGCAATACCCTTATCTCGCATATACTGTTCCAGCTCCCGAAGTTTTGGTGGAGTGATTTCCTTAAATTCCAACATCTTTTCTCTTTTAAAGAACTCTTGTAATGCCTTCTTCATAGGCTTGGCGGTTTTATCACCATATCCATTTTTATCGTAAGCCTGAGTTTTGATATCTAAATAGTGATATACGTTTTTCAAGTCACTCCCGGTTATGCCAATGTGAGTTTTAAACTTGTCGAAGGAAAAATCACTCATGGACTTGATTATCTTCTGAGCCTTTTCCTCAATCAATGAAAATTCAAGCTGGATCTCCTTGTACTCACCTCGGGGTTTGGGAGAAATGATTTTTTCGTACTCCTCCTCGGTAAATTCATACACCCGGTCTTTGGTGTCGATGTTATAATACATCTGCTTTCTGTCGTGCGTCAATCGCAGCTTTGCCGGATACTTGCCATTTTTCTTCTGCCGTTTTTTGAAAAGCACAATGGCTGTACTAACTTTGTTAGACATAACTAAAAAGAATTTTTTGGTTATACATTTATTCCTGTATGGCAGATTTCTATGGTTGTTCGCCAAAACATGTACCATAAAATTTGCCATACTTTTGTGTTTCAAATCTAGAAAAATGCAGCATTATATCAAAACTGGGTAGGCTATAAATTGTTGATAACTAAACAAATGGTAGCAAATGGTAACATCTAAAAAATGGACAACGGTTTATACCGCCATCCGTTGTAGCAAATGCAGGGAGACTATTGAATTCAGATTTTAACCCTAATGATAATCTAAAATATTATCTTTGATCTATGGAGAATTATAAAATGACAGAATGCCAAATCTTTATATTATAGCTGGATGTAATGGTGCAGGTAAAACAACCGCCTCATTTACAGTATTACCGGAAATGCTGGAATGTGAGGAATTTATAAACGCTGATGAAATTGCAAGAGGATTATCACCTTTAAATCCAGATAGAGCAGCGATTGAAGCAGGCAGACTAATGCTAAATAAAATTGATAAGTTAATAATTAAACATAGTGATTTTGCATTTGAGACAACATTGTCAACAAAAAGCTATGTAAACACGATTAAAAAATCAAAATTGAATGGATATCAGGTTACTCTTATTTTCTTTTATCTTGATTCACACGAACTTGCGATAGAAAGAGTAAAAAACAGGGTCAGAGAAGGAGGACACAATATTCCAGAAAAGACTATAATACGTAGATACAATGCGGGATTGAAAAATTTATTCAATTTATACATTCCAGTTTGTGATTATTGGATGATCTTTGATAATTCAAATATTCAATCGGACCTTGTTGCAGAAGGATATTCTGATAAGGAAATAGAAATTAAAAATAGTAGTAAATTTGGAATAATTAAAAACAAATCGAGGAATGACCAAAAAAGATAATATATTAAGAGAAAAAATTTTAAAAGGTCTTGATTTGACTCATTCTAAACTGATTAAATCCAAAAAAGAACGTAATTTGGATTTGGTTGTTTCTGTCAATGGAAAAGTAATTCGATTGGATCCAAAAGATTTATAGTGAATCAGACAGGATGCACTTGCTACAACACGCGTTATAAAAAATTGCCGAGACAGTAGGTTGTTCAAGAGTTGTGGCCCATTTCAACTTTTGTGTAAATTGATAGGAAATTAGCCACGCAATCCGCTACGATTCATAGTGTGCCGGGAAGCAATGGTCGGCAATACAAATCCATTGCATGCTGTAAATAAGATGGTGGAACTGACCCACCGAAGTCATCTTACAGGAGAGGGCTTCAACTGAGCGTTAGCGAGCTCATGAACACCTTTGAATGTAAGCTATTGGTGAATAAACCACCCAAAGGTGCTGTAGTAAAGAGCTATGGTGCTGAGCGTCTGGGAAAAGATATACCGGGAGTATATCAGGTATGGATACAGGAGTTGAATAACAGTGAACCATTTATGAGGAGTCGAGAACGTAGAACACTCAGTCAAAAACCACGGAGTATGAAACGGGGTTATAAGTATAGCGGATACCTGTTTACTGGCTATACGACTGGCGTCATTACAGATGGCAGGAACTGTATCCGGGCTTATTTACGGAACCCGGGAATCCCGACGAAATGTCGGGAGGCGGACAGACCTGTAGTAGCAAAGAAATTTCTTTAATGGGAATGGAGCGAAGGGGTTAGGTTATACAGTCGAATAACATTTAACAACTCGCAAGAGGATGACTTTATGGGATGAGGCAAAATCAGTACCGATAAGCTGCCAGATGATCTGGCAGGCTTATAAGAAAGTGAAAGCCAACAAAGGGAGTGCCGGTGTGGACTCGGTTAGCATGGAAGCATTTGATGCAAACCGATCAAAACACCTGTATAAACTCTGGAACAGGATGGCATCGGGGAGTTATTTTACTCACATTTTTTATTAATTTTAAAGGTGTTCGTGAGGGCTTCGCCGTTCCCTTACCGGTGAAGGAAGCAGAAATACCTAAGAAGGACGGAAAAGTCAGGAAATTAGGTATACCAGCTATATCGGATAGGGTAGCACAAATGGTCATCAAAGAATATCTGGAACCCCGGTTCGAGAAGGTCTTCAGTCCTAATTCCTATGGTTACCGACCGAACAAGAATGCCCATCAGGCATTGGTCTCGGTATGTGAAAATTGTTGGAAAGAAGATTGGGTAATTGAGCAAGAAAACGGTACAAACGGTATAGGAGGAGGTTAAACATGGCTTACAAATGGCTAGACAGGGCGAGGAAGCAGTATCCGAACTTGTTTTACCATTGGCAGATTGGTTTATCCACTTAATCCGTTTAGATTTGTATAACAAGAGCCGGATGACGGGAGACTGTCACGTACGTCCGCGAAAGCTTTCGGGACTCTGAGAGGCTTAGGGTGAAACTCCCTTTGCCTGCTCGACTTGTAAAAAGTTACCACCAAGTGTGAAGCGGCAGTATTTCAAACAATTAACCGCAAAAAACACAAAAGGGGGAATAGTTTTCTTTCACACGATGGAAATGATTATTTTTATTGCTTGATTATAAAAAAATGGATAATAAGCAAAACATAATTATTTATAAAACTGCTGATGGTAAGGCATCTGTAGCATTGTACGCAAAGGATGGTAATGTATGGATGAACCAGAATCAACTTGCTGAACTTTTTGCCACCTCTAAGCAAAACATAAGTCTTCACATAAGTAACATACTGAAAGATGGTGAGTTATCTGAAAATTCAGTTGTCAAGGATTACTTGACAACTGCTTCAGATGGTAAGGAGTATAATATTACATTCTATTCACTTGATATGATTTTGGCAATCGGATTTCGAGTTCGTAGCAAACGTGGAACACAATTTAGAATATGGGCGAATAAAAACTTGAAAGAGTATATGGTAAAAGGATTTTTAATGGATGATGAACGTCTAAGGAATCCAGATGGAAGACCCGATTATTTTGATGAATTATTAGAACGGATAAGGGATATCCGTGCATCAGAAAAGCGGTTTTACCAAAAAATCAAGGACTTGTTTGCACTAAGCAGTGATTACGAAGCAGATGATAAATCTATACAGATGTTTTTTGCCGAAACGCAAAATAAACTTCATTATGCCGTAACTGGACAAACTGCTGCAGAATTGATTGTTTCAAGAGCAAATGCTGATAAACCAAATATGAACTTAACATCCTGGAAAGGTTCAATTGCAAGAAAACAAGATATTTATATAGCAAAGAATTACTTGACCCACGATGAAATTGATACTTTAAACCGATTAGTAGTTATTTTTCTTGAAAGTGCAGAGCTTAGAGCTAAAAATCGAATGGATATCACAATGGATTTTTGGCGTGAGAATGTCGACAAAATTCTTGATTTTCAGGACAAGAAAATATTAACCCACGCTGGTTCTATTAGCAAGGTAGAGATGGAAAAGCAAGTTCTCGAGATTTATAAAAGCTTTGATAAAAGAAGAAAGGAATTTGAAGCACTTCAGGCTGATAAAGAGGATTTAGAGGAATTAAGAAAACTTGAACAGGAGATAAAAAGCAAAAAAGAGAAATGACCTAAATAAACACCAGGCGGTAACAATTAGGTACAACAGGACAATATAAGTCAGTTTGCGGGATAGTGTTATATTTAACGGAATAAATATAAACGAAAATAGGTTCAATTTGGAAAGGAAAGTGCCATAAAGCGCAAACCGCCTCATATTGCAAACGTTAGCTTTTATTGTAACGACAGACAATATTGAAAAGAAAACATTTAGAAAATGACAAATCAGATAACAGAAAGAATTCAAATTATAGACGGATTTAAATCTATATATCACTGGGAAAATAAAACAGAAGAAAAGAAGATTAAAACTCTTAAACTCATCTCATTTCTTGATTATGGAGTTGTTATGATTTTACTTGCCTTTTCAATTTTAGCTTCAGGGTTGACTTCATTTCATGTTGACTCGATTATAAGTGGTAATTGGGAAAAATCTGGACTTCTAGTATTGATGACAATGTCTCTATCAATAAGGGCACCATTTGGATTTATCGAATTAATACTGAAGAAACATTCCAAAGAAATTAAAGATTTAAAAATTGATTTTGACGATAAACTTAATCATGACTTAGAATTCTTAATTTCAAAATTTAATGACAGAAATAAATATCTCTACATAACGGGACTTCCTGCAATATTGATTTTAATTGCAGCTTTATTGCAAGTATTTGACCTAAATCCATATTGGGATAAATTTCCTCATTTTGTTGGTGGAGTATGTTTATATATTCTGGTTCGTATAAATTATGATATTGTTAGACTAAAAAGAAATTTGAGAAAAGTAAATCTTTGAGATTGGTAAGAAACAACAAAATGCCAACAATATAGGATTTAAGGCTCAGTTGAGCCAAAAAAAGAGGCAGTAAAGCTGATGACTTTGCTGCCTGCTGATCTGGCTGAGCTGTTAAACCCACTCATCCTCCAGCCCATGCAGGGAATACCCCGGGATCGATGTGGAATACATTGACACCCCAGAAATACATGAGCAGGGTAATGACGATAATGCCAATGATATTCATCAATAATCCGGGTAGCAGCATGTCGCGCATGCGTATGTAGCCGGACCCGAAGACAATGGCATTGGGCGGGGTGGCAATGGGGAGCATGAAGGCGAGTGAGGAGGCTACAGCAACCGGAATCATCAGGAACTCAGGATTCATCTTCATTCCTTCCGAAAAGGCCCCTACCACAGGTAGCAATATCTGGGCGGTGCTGGTATTAGAAGTAAATTCGGTGAGTGCTGCCATCATAGTGGCATTCACTGCAATCAGTGAAAAATCGCTCATTCCGGAAAAACCGGCCATTTTCATCCCGATCCAGTGGGTAAGCCCTGATTCAACCGATCCTTTGGCAAGGGCAAATCCCCCGCCAAACAAAAGGATGATCCGCCAGGGCAGCTTAACCGCTGTACTCCAGTTCATCAGCCGGGATGAATGAGTCTTTGAAGGCAGGACAAACAGCAGTGAGGCGATGAGCACGGCAACAGTCCCATCCTTAATATAGGCAGGCATGCTGAAAATGCCGGCCCAGCCCGGGATCCTATAGCTGCCGATTACAATATCGTTCTTAAAGATCAGCAGTAAGGCAAAGGCCAGGAAGAGGATCAGTACCAGTTGTTGTTCCGGTGTGGGTTTTCCGATTTTTTTGTTTTCCTCGCGGATAAATTTTCTGAAATTTCCGTCTCCTTTGAAATCAGGTTTGAAGAGCAGGTATAACACCATAGAGGCAGCTAGGAGCAGTACGATATATCCCGGGAGGGCAAAGATCAGCCAGGAGGAGAAAGAGATAGCAGGGGCAGCCGGGTACATGTTTTTCAGGATGGCAACCAATGCCAGGTTAGGCGGTGTGCCGATCAGGGTGGTAATGCCACCCACAGAACAAGCATAGGAAATCCCAAGCAATAAAGCGATGCGATAGCGGTGCATCTTTTCTTTCCCATGAATATGTTCCATCTCTTTTACAACAGAAAGAGCGATGGGCAGCATCATAACAGCTGTGGCTGTGTTCGACATCCACATTGAGAGAAAGGAAGAAGCCACCATAAAACCGAGCAATATGCGGTAGGCACCAGAGCCAAACATCCTGAGCGACCGGTAAGCAATACGAAGGTGCAGGTCCCATTTTTCAAGGGCCAGGGAGAGAATGAAGCCTCCCAGGAAAAGGAAAATAATGTCGTTAAAATACTGTGAAGCGGCTGTACCTCCGTCCATAATGCCCAGTAGTGGAAACAGCGCTACCGGCAGTATAGAAGTTACAGCGATGGGGATTGCCTCCGTGACCCACCATCCGGCCATCAGTACTACTACTGCAAACATCCGGTTGACCAGTACAGCATCACCTGCCGGTTTCAGGATGATAGTTATGATCGCCAGTAACGGGAAAAGGACAAGGGAGAGATTGTGATCTTTATACCAGGTTGCCATAGTATTCAGTAATTATTGTAATAATAATAAAATACCAGATTATCAAATAATGAGGGTCAAGGTATAAAATATTGGGAAATTTGGAAAATTGTTTCGACTTCTGCCTTCCGACTACTAATCTCTCATTTATGGTCTGCAAATCGCCACCAAAGCAAAGTGCCTGCCACACCTGCCAAAGAGGTAAACCCCAGGATCTCATAGCTGGCCCCAGACAGTATCAATCCGTTTGAAGGTACTGTGACAGTTAGCAAACCCGGTATAGCCCATGGAAACCAGGGGCCTAATCCGACTAATCCTGTAAACTGCGCGCTGATCAGTGTAACAATTACAAATCCGATGGGTGCCACAATCCCCCTGCCATAGCAGGCAAAAAAAGCTACGGGCGACGAAACAAGAATGGTCAGAAAGGCAATCAGCAGATAGGACATTGTAAAACGGGAAAAATCTGCATCCGCCCATCCCTGGACATCCACCGCCAATCCCATTACTATACCGGCCAGGTACATGATAACCGTAAGAAGCAGACTCCAGATGAGTATTATGGCAAATTTGGCCATCACAATTGCTGACCTGGAAACCGGAAGAGCCAGCATGTCTTTCATGGTTTTATCAATATACTCACGCCCGAATACCCAGGCAACTACAAAACCAAATCCGATCATACCAACGGAAGCCAGTCCCTGTAATAATAGAGTCAAATATCCATTCCAGTCACTTTGTCCGAACAAGGAAGCCTTGGTGCCAACCATTCCCAGTTTAGCAGCTGCATCGGGATTGCGGGCTACCCACATCATTAGTGCCATCATGGAGGGAACAAAGAGAAAGAATATGATGGTTGCCGTAAAGATTATGGATCTTTTTAGTTTTAAGCGCTCCGTGGTGAATGCCAGTATGAAATTTTTCATTTGCTGATGATTTAATTTGTCTGTTTACTACTCAATCTTTTTTCACATTAATTACTCTCAAAAAGTACTGTTCCAGTTCTTCTTCTTTCACGTGTAGCAGGGTAGGGGGACAACCGGCATTTACCAGCCAGGTTGCCACTGTATCCGGATGCCGTATGGCTTCTTCACCAGGGCATTCCAGAACATGACCGGCTTTTTCAGTCACAGTAAGATTATGTGACCTGAGTATGCCGGCTGCTTTTTCATTGTCTGCAGTATTTATCAGTAATCTTTTGTTACAAAGAGCAGCTAGCTGTCCGGCATCGAGTTCCTGTATGAGTTTTCCTTCTTGAATAATACCAATCCTGGAGGCAAATTTCGATACTTCCCCCAAAATATGACTGGATACAAAGACTGTGACACCCTGATTTCGTGCCAGATTGATCAGCAGTTCACGAATCTCATATATGCCAGCCGGGTCCAGTCCATTGGCCGGTTCATCCAGGATCAGGATGGAAGGGTGATGGATGAGTGCCTTTGCAAGGCCCAGCCGCTGGGCATTTCCCAATGACAGGTTTTTTGCTTTGCGATGAGCGTAGGGTGTCAACCTTAGCTGTTCAATTACGTCATCTACTGATGATCCAGGAAGAGAACGAAGGCGCCTTACAATATCGAGGTTCTCTCTGACAGTCAGGTTGGGATAAGCATACGGGATCTCCACCATGTGTCCGGTGTTGGTCCACAGATCACCATTACCGGCATAAACACGACTGCCGTTTATGAATGCTTTACCTGCTCCGGGGCGTATCATCCCCAGCAGCATACGGATTGTGGTAGTCTTGCCCGCGCCGTTCAACCCCAGAAAACCATAGATCTCTCCTTTCCCGACACAAATGGAAAGGTCGGAGACGGCCAGCACATCCTTGTACTGCTTAGTCAGCCCTTCAGTAATGATTGTTGCTTCCATGTTCTTTTTATGGTTATGATCTGCCCGGCAGATCAGTTTAAAAGAATTACTTTATCATCATACACGCAGATTATTGCATTCTGTCCTGACTATTTATCCTTGAAATTCTGACGCATAAATTGGCAAAAGAATCCTGTGTTGGTCTTTAGATGCAACTTGTTTAAACCGACCATCCGGTATGGATATTGGCACATAAATCATCATTTCAGTCCGCCATAAAATCCATCAAAAACACTCCTGATCTCATCTACCATCTTATCAAATCGGCCTTGCATAATGGCATGCAGGCCAATTCCGTCATTGGAACTCGTAAACACCTTTGCAATCTGCTCATCCGTCATGGGGGAGTGGATTTCTCCATTTTCTCTGGCCTTCTTCACGACAGTCATCCAGCTCCTCATCTCGTGATCCGTCATCTCAATTGTTTTTTGTCTGAACCCGGGATATAACCTGATGGCATCAAATACCAGCAGGTAATAATTAAACGCATTCATCTCCTGGTCGGTGCCGAATTCTGCAGCCATCGCGGCAAGCCCATTTTCAATATAATTGAAATAATCATGATAGAAATCGAACAGACTTTCCTGACTGAACTGTGAATAATCGATTTGAAAGAAGGTCAGATAATAGTTGTCAATAATCTCGTTGAAAAGCTGTTCCTTGCTGTTGAAATAATGATAAAATGCACCTTTTGACAAACCTGTCGTTTTCACAATTTCACTCATGGTTACCTCTTTGAAGCTTTTCTGCAAAAAAAGCCTGAAAGAAGTTTCCAGAATATAATTTTTAGTATCCTTCATAAACCGACCGTTTGGTATGTAAAATTATAAATATATTTTATTCCGGCAAAATTATTTGTCAATTTATTTATTCTTGTACAAAATATTCTGAAAAGGAGAGGACAAAAACCATTATCAGATGTAGGATAAACTTTTATAGATAAACAAAGCAGGAAACGCTCACTTAATCTTATTTCTTCATTTTTGCCTTCAGATTTGTGTTTTCCCGCTTTAGTAATGCTATTTTCTTCTTGAAATCTGCTTCTCTTTTGATAAATTCCTGCTCTCGCCTGGCTGATTCATCCTGAGTAGCCTGCATCTCTTCCATATTCTGTCTTATTTCTTCCTCCTGTGAAGCAATGGCTTCGGCAGCAGATTGACTTTGTTCAAGTAGTTTTGTAGATTTGTAAGAAGCCTGCAGCGTCATAAGGTAAGAAGTGATACTTTCACCCAGCTTTTCGATGAATTTAACTTTATAAACTTCCAGCTTTTCAAAGGATGTAAGTTCAATCACACCCAAAATGATTTCATTTAGCTTTAGTGGAACCAGTAGTGCCGATGTAAGCGGCGAATCTCCTATGCCTGAGGTAAGTGTGGCGTAGGTTTCAGGAAGATTTTCGAGCTGAATAGTTTCTCTTTCTTTGAAACAGGTACCTACCTGTCCTTCTCCGATAAGGATCTCTGTACGCTCATTTCGTATGGCATCAGGAGCATAACTGCCCGTAAGCTTCAGAAATGGTTCCTTCCTCTCGTGCTCTTCGTAAACATAGATGACTCCCTGAGCAGCCCCGGTATATTTAGCCAGGTTTCTGATGACCGCCAAGCTGAGTTGTTCCACATTGTCCTTGTTTTTGCTCAAGATTTCGCTGAATTTTACCATCCCTGTATTGTACCATTTCTGTTCTCGCTCCGCTATTTCCCGCTCTTTAATTTCCTTGTTTTTTCTTTCAACTTCGGCTTTCTGCTCTTCCACCACTTTCAGTCCTTCCTGAATCCTGGCCTCCAGCGAGGCTTTGTCATGCTTCAGGCTTCTTTCCCTGATCCTGATGAAAATAATAATTGATCCTGTGATCATCAGCACCATGAGCGTAATAAACCATTTGGTTCTCCAATAGGGCGGAATAATGGTGATCCTTAGCGAAGTTCCTTCTTCATTCCATACACCGTCATTATTGGAAGCAATTACCTGGAATACATATTCCCCCGGACTCATATTTGTAAAAGTGGCCTTTCTGTCAGTTCCTGCATTTACCCAATTATCCTGCATGCCCAACATCCTGTATTTGTATTTATTTTTTTCAGGTTGTCGATAGTTGAGTGCTGTAAAATCAAAAGAAAAAAAGTTCTGTTTGTAATTGAGCCTAATTTCCTTTGTCAGCAGAATATTCCTTTTTAGCACGCTGTTCCTGCCGGGTTCTACAGGCTCGTTAAAAAGCTTAAAGCCGGTGATATAGACCGGAGGCACATACTCATTTTCTTTTATGTTTTCCGGATCGAACAAGTTGAAACCATTCACACCACCAAACAGCAGTTCACCATCTGACAATCTTTTGAAGGACCACCGGTTGAACTGATTGCTTTGCAGTCCATCACTCTGGTCGTAATTCTTAAATGTGATACTGTCGGGGTTAAACCTGGAAATCCCTTTATTCGTACTTAACCAGAGATTATGTTCATTGTCTTCCAATATGCCCATGATGGTCTCGTTAGGCAACCCGTCACTTACATGATAAGTTGTGAATGTTTTTGTTTTTCTGTTGAACTGATTAAGGCCACCGCCATTGGTTCCTGCCCAGAGACGTCCTTTCGTATCTACCAGCAAAGAATATACGGCATTTTCAGATATATCACCTTTTTTACCTCCGGCTGTATAATGGGTAAATATATTTTTTCCGGGATCAAACATATCGACACCACCGTATCTTTCAAAAGCAATCCAGATATTTCCCTGTTTATCTTCTGCCATAAAATCAACTGAGGAAGCACCAATCGTTTTTGGATCATCAGGATCATGGGTAAACCGGGTAAAGTCACCAGTTTCCCGATTAAAACGGCATACCCCGTTTCCCCAGGTAGCAATCCAGATTTGCTGCCGGCTGTCTTCCATAATGTAGAAAATATTGTTATCGCTCAGGCTTTTCTGATCTTCCGGATCTGACTTATAATGAATGAATTTTCCTGTTTCCGGATTATATCTGTCTACTCCGCCATCCCAATAACCCAGCCATAATTCACCCCGGCTGTCAAAAGCAAGTGCCAGGACTTTATTGTTTGAAATACTGTTGGGATTTCCGGGTTGATGTTTCATGTGTGAAAACCGGCCCGTTGTCCGGTTCATAAAATTGAGTCCCCCGCCATCCACTCCTACCCAGAAATTACCATTTCTGTCTTCAGCAAAGGCAGTGACATTATCACCACTCAGGCTGTACGGATCAAGGCTGGAATGTTTGTAATGCCTGAACCCGCTTTTGTCCCGGTCGTAAACATTGATACCACCAAACCGGGTAGCTACCCACATCCTGTCGTTTACATCAAAATATACCTGGGAAAGAATATTCGAAGCCAGGCTATACTCATTATCAGGAGAATGTACATAACTTTCATATGTTCTGTCAGGATACATCAAATTCAGCCCTCCGTCAGTTGCCAGCCAGAGTCTTCCCTGCTGATCCTTATTGATATTTTTGATATATGGGGATAGTAAACCATGAGGATTGTCCGGTTCGTAGGGATAATGGACAAACAGGCCCGATCTTCTGTCCATGAGATCCAGTCCGGCATCGATTGTACCCACCCATAGATGATTATTATCTTCCTCAAAGAGCGAAGTAACCTGATTGCTTGCAATGCTGCCTGGCTCATCAGGATCATGTAAATAATTTGTGAAAGTTGTACTGTCAGGATTCATACGGCTTAAGCCACTCATTGTTGCAAACCACAACTGATGATCATGATCCTCCATAATACACCGTATAATCCCTTCGGGAATAGATGCAGGATCATGCTGATCGGGAACAAAACGGTGAAATGATTTTGTTTTCGGATTGTACAAATTGACGCCACTGGCTGTGCCTACCCAGAGATTTTGTTTTGAATCGAAGAAAAGATAGTCAACTTCATTATTGGTAAGTGAGTATGGATCTCCGGAGACATTGAAAAACCGGTGAAAATTTTCACTTTCACGATCGTAGAGATTCAATCCATTTTGTGTACCTACCCATATGTTTCCGGTTGTATCTTCTGCAATGAACAGTACATGATTGTTGCTGAGGCTTGCTGAATCGCCTGCAATGTTTTTAAATATCCTGAAGGAATAACCATCATAAAGATTCAGTCCGTCTTCGGTGGCAATCCAGATAAATCCCATACTATCCTGATGGATCCACAATACATTGTCCTGGGAAAGACCATTCTCAACTGATAATCGGTCAAATTTTATTTCCTGGGAATAGGTGAGCGTAACACTCAAAATAAGACTGGCAACAAGAATTATTTTCCTTGTAATTGTTGCAAGTAGTTTCATAGCAGTAGTTTTTCCAAAAATAATGCATCAATTCCGACCTTTTCTGTCGAATTTTAAAATTTTATACGAAAATATTCCGATTAAGTTCCGTTATCTCCATAACAATGAATTTCTTAAAAAACAGCTGCAGTTGTCTTTCTGATGTTGAACATAATATATAAATTGTGGTTATATATCTTTATAAAAACCCACTCACAATCATGAAAAAAATTCTTTTATTTTTGTTGTTTTTACCCTCATTCAATCTAACGGCTCAGGAAAGCAACCGTATTGTATCCGGCCCGATGCTGGGTCATACCGGATTGCGTACAGCTGAAGTATGGGCTGAATTTGCGCCGGAGATCAAAGAAGCAGCATTGGTTTACCGCTCCGAAAGCGGGAACCGGGACAGTCTGATCAGACTTGAATTGACAGGTGGCGAGTTTAATACCGGCCTTTTTGTGGTTACCGGACTGGAACCGGGAAATAAGTATTCATACAACATTGTTGCCGGAGAAGATACAGTCTCGGCAGCAGAAGGCACGTTTGCCACCCAGCAACTTTGGCAATGGCGGAAACCGGCACCGGATTTTTCTTTTCTTACCGGCAGCTGTGCTTATTTTAACGAATCTGCTTACGACCGGCCGGGAAAACCTTATGGAGGAGACTCAACTATTTTCGAATCCATGGCAAAAGATGATGCAGCTTTCACCCTCTGGCTGGGAGATAACTGGTATACCCGGGAAGCTGATTTTTACAGTAAATGGGGTTTGCATTACCGGGCTTCTCATGACCGAAGACTTGCTGTATTGCAACCACTTCTGAAAAAAATGCCGCAATATGCGATCTGGGATGACCATGACTATGGTCCAAATGATTCAGACAAGAGCTATATCCTCAAGGAGACTTCACGGGAAATATTTAAGAAATACTGGGCTAATCCATCCTATGGATTTAACAGGCAGGGTATTTATTCCAAAGTAACCTGGAACGATGTGGATATCTTTCTGCTGGACGACCGTTGGTTCCGAAGCAATGATAGTTTTCCCGACAGCATCAACGGTAAGCCAAACCCAGGTAAGAAGATGCTGGGTGATGCACAGATGGAATGGCTGAAAAACAGTTTGTTGTTCAGCAAGGGAAACAGGAACATCAGTTTCAGAATAATTGCCAACGGGAGTCAGGTACTAAACGGGTACTCACCATATGATTGTCTGCGACATTTTCCCGCTGAATACAATGAATTGCTTGCGTTTATAAGGGAAAACAATATTCCCGGGGTGCTTTTCCTGACCGGTGACCGGCACCACAGTGAGATTATCAGGTTGGACCGGGAAGGTACTTATCCGCTGTATGACATTACTGTTTCCCCTTTTACCTCGGGTATCGGTTATACCTATGGTGCTGAGAAAAACAATCCCATGCGGGTAGATAAGGAAATTGATGAGCAGAATTATGCCCGGTTCACGTTTGAGGGAAAAGGGAAGGATCGCACATTAACTATAACATTTAAAGGGCTGCACGGAGATAGGATTCAGACATGGAGCGTTAAAAAGAGCGATTTGGAGCCGTGATAAAGGGTAGAAAAAACATTATGTTATTTTCAAATCCCTTAGGAATTTATAACTTGGCTTTCAACTTTTTAATGTAAAACATTGAGCTATGAGAAACCTATACTTGACATTGCTGTTCCTTTTGGTATTCACAATGTCCTGCAGAGACAGACAGCCAAAAGATGAAACACGTGTAAATCTGAATATTGATCTTTCAAATCAGCAGGGCCTCATGAAACCGGTTTGGGCATGGTTTGGCTATGATGAGCCTAATTACACCTATATGAAGGATGGGAAGAAATTATTAACAGAACTTGCTGCCCTGAGTCCTGTGCCGGTTCATATACGTACCCACAACCTGCTGACCACCGGGAATGGCCAGCCAGCTCTGAAATGGGGATCAACAAATGTATATACCGAAGATGCATCGGGCAATCCGGTTTATGACTGGAAAATCATGGACAGTATTTTTGATACCTGGATGGACAGGGGCATTAAACCGTTGGTTGAGATAGGCTTTATGCCTAAAGCGCTAAGTTCAAAGCCCATGCCTTACAAACATAATTGGCGGCCCGGAGCACCCTATTCGGAGATCTACACCGGGTGGGCCTATCCGCCAAAAGACTATCATAAGTGGGCAGAGTTGGTGTATCAATGGGTGAGGCACAGCACAGACAGATACGGACAAAAAGAAGTAGCTTCATGGTACTGGGAAGTCTGGAACGAACCAAATATCGGTTACTGGCAGGGTACTACTGAAGAATACCTGAAGCTGTATGATTTTACTGCCGATGCGGTAAAACGAGCCCTCCCGGAAGCCAGAATCGGAGGGCCACACACAACAGGACCATCCTGGGATGTAGCTGAGAAATTTTTGCGCACATTCCTCGAACATGTGGTCAACGGAAAGAATTATGCAACAGGTGAAAAGGGTGCTCCGCTGGACTATATTGGTTTTCATGCAAAAGGCAAACCGGAATTAAAGGACAGTGTGGTTGTCATGAATATGGGAACACAATTGCGGGATATTTCCAGAGGTTTTGAGATAGTAGCTTCTTATCCGGAATTAAAGAATCTTCCGGTTATCATAGGTGAATCAGATCCTGAAGGATGTGCTGCATGTTCTATGCAGGATTATCCGGAAAATGCCTACAGGAATGGTACCATGTACAGCAGCTACACAGCCGCTTCTTTTGCCCGGATCTATCAAATGGCTGATTACTCTGGCATTAATCTGAAAGGTGTGGTTACCTGGGCCTTTGAGTTTGAGAATCAGCCATGGTTTAACGGATACCGTGACCTGGCAACAAATGGTGTGGACAAGCCTGTATTGAATATTTTCAGGATGTTTGGCATGATGCAGGGAAACAGAGTCCCTGTAGCCGGTGATATTGCCTATAATTATAAGACAATACGTGATTCAAGTGTGCGGGGTCCGGAACGGGATATCAGTGCCATGGCTGTTGTGAATGATTCCATAGCTACGATAATGGTATGGAATTATCATGATGTAGATACAATCACTGCTCCGGTAACTGCCTTACTCAATATCACAAGTATTCCAAAAAGTAAGGCGGAGGTATATCATTATAGGGTTGATCAAAACCACAGCAATTCATATACAGTCTGGAAAGACATGGGGGCTCCCAAAAACCCCGGCTCAAGTCAGATCAAAGAACTTAAAGAAGCGGGTAAATTGCAGCTTGTAGAAAAACCATACAAGATCCAAATAAAGAATAGCTCAGTTAGTTTGCCTGTTTTATTGCCAGCTCAGGCTGTTTCCCTGATTGTTTTAAAGTTTGAAAAGGAATAATGTGGAAGTTTCAAAAGATAAATCCCATCGGTTGAAACTAAAATTATTGTCAGGATGGCATAAATATTGAAACGGAATGAGAATACTAAGTTTTGTATAATCCTTCTATAGGAAAATGGAGATGAATTTTATAATGCTCAACTAATACAAGGTTTCCGGAATAACTTTGAAATCCATTATGAATAAGTATCTGCTTATATTTCTCCTTATCTTCACATCTGCTATTGCTACCTGTCAGCAGCGTGATACTGTTTATTTTGATTATCAGGGAAATAAAACAACAAAACAGTATGCCCTCAGCTACAGAGTACGCCTTTTTGATCCGGATATGAAAATGTATTATTTTATGGATTATAATGTGATGGGCAGATTGTCACATGAAGGATATTCATCATCAAAGGGAAGAGAACGAAAAGAGGGGCAACATATATGGTATTATGACCAGGGTAAGATAAAGGCTACCGCTTATTTTAAGCATAACCTGCAATTTGGCCCTTATAACGAATTTTTTAAAGACGGACACTATAAAAGCAGTACTAATTATCAGCAAGGCAAAAAAAATGGTATTTATCAGGCACTCTTCCAAAACGGGAGAAAGGACATAACGGGACAGTTCAAAAACGGGAAGAAGACCGGAACATGGAAGTATTTTTTCAATACACCTGAAAATAGCGTCAGTGCTGAGATAACTTACCGCAACGATGCAGTGATCAAAAAAAAGTACCTGAATGAAGATGGCTCAGAGCTGAAGGAAACTGACAAAGCCGAATGTGAGCCGCAATATCCCGGCGGGATAAATGCGCTGCGTTTTATAATTTACAGAAACCTGAAATACCCTGACCGGATGAAGAAACAGGGAATCAGAGGCAGTGTAATCGTTAAATTCACCGTGGATGAGAATGGAGATATGCAGAATATAGGTATTAACAAAAGTGTAAATTTATATTTTGACAATGAAGCACTTAGATTAATAAACCTGGCGAAAAAGAAATGGGTACCCGGTAGAAAATTTAATCGCCCGGCATCCTATGAAATGACTTATTTACTAATTTTTGATCCGTCAGCAGGTTCCGGTCTTCTTTAATTACTAATTACTTTAAGTACTGTGAAAGTCTGTGCAGGTGGAACCTACATACGGGCGAAGTGATTAATTATTTCTGTGAGTTGTCCATGATCAATGGGTTTTGTAATAATACCATTAAAGCCTTCCTTCATAATTTTCTCTTGTTCGGATGGCATGGCATAGGCGGTTACTGCAATCATTTTTACATCCGGATATTTTTTCCGGATAATAGCACCTGCTTCCCTGCCATCCATTACCGGCATTCTGATATCCATCAACACGATAGTATTTTCATCCGGAGGATATTTTTCGAGATACTCAACAGCTTCTTTTCCGGTTTGTACATGGTAAATGACTGCATGTCGTTCTTTCAGCAGGCTTTCGAGCAGATAATAATTAGTTTGTTCATCTTCTGCGATCACGAATTCAAGGTTACTCCAGTCTCCATCCAACCTGTTTTTACCGGTTTTTTCGATGAATGGTTGTACCGGAAGTTCTTCAGCAGGAAGGGTAAAATAAAAGGAGGCCCCCTTTCCAGGCGAAGAGTCGACCCACATATTACCTCCCATCATCTCCACCAGCTTTTTCGAAATGGGAAGACCCAGTCCTGCTCCCTGGTAAAACCTGTCCTGATTGGTTTCAGCCTTTTGGAACATCATAAATATTCTTTGCCGGTCTCCGGAATTAATTCCTATTCCGGTATCAGAAACATAAAATTCGACCTGATCATCTTTGAGAAAATACCCAAAGTAGATATGTCCTTTACCTGTAAACTTGAGGGCATTATTTATCAGGTTTGAGAATATCTGGCGAAATCGTATTGCATCATTAAATATTGTCAGCGGTGCCGGTTCTTCTGGCTGATCAAACCTGATTACCAGTTCTTCCGGTTTATTAAGATTATAATACTGTTCGAGTTCAGCCAGCACTTTATTTACTTCAAATTCCCGTTTCACGATCTGAACCTGATTTGATTCAATCAGGGATATTTCCAGCATGTCATCAATGAGCACCAATAGCGTCTGACAACTGTTATTAATAATCTCAATAAACCGGTCACGGTTCTCCTTGCTAGTTTCCCTGTCGCGTAAAAGTGATGAGAAACCAATAATGGCATTCATGGGTGTCCGGATCTCATGGGAAATATTGGCAAGGAAATGAGATTTAAGTTTGTCAGCCTCTTCGGCCCTTCTCATTGCTCTTTCCAGTTCAAATGTTCGCTCCTGTACCAGTTTTTCAAGATTTTTGCGGTGATATTCAAGCTGATCATTTTGCTGGGTTACCTCTTCTTTGGATTCTTCAAGCTGGTTATTCAGTTCATGCAGTGCCTCCGTACGCTCTCTTACCTTTTTTTCAAGCAGCTTGTTTCTGTTTTGCAAAGTACGGACCCGGAGTTTATAAATTCCCCAAACTGCAGCAGCCACAAACAGAACAGAGAATATATGAAACCATATGGTTTTCCACCAGGGAGGCATGATAGTAATTTTAAGTGAAACACCTTTTTTGTTCCACACGTCATCATTGTTGGAAGCAATAACCCTAAACACATATTCGCCTGGATCCAGGTTGGTATAGGAAGCGGAATGACTCTTACCGGCAACATTCCACTCTTTTTCGTACCCTTCCAGCATAAATTTATAATTGCTTTGACCAGGATTTAAGTAATTTAATGCGGCCCACCGAAATCCAATATCATTTAAATGATACGGCAGCTTTATTTCAGTTAAGGTATTGATCGCAGATGGTAATATACTTCCTTTACCGCCAGGATTTTGCGGCTTATTTGACAATAGAAAACGGGTTAAGATGACATCCGGGACCCTGGTGTTTACCCGAATACTATCCGGGAAGAAGTATGAATAGCCATTTACACCACCAAAATATAATCTGCCTTGTTGATCTTTATAAGCTGCCCGTTTGATAAACTCATTACCCTGCAATCCATCATCTACACTAAAGTTTCTGAAAAACAACTTTTCAGGAACAACAGCTCCGTCAATGAATTTTGATAATCCATGGTTAGTTGAAATCCAGAGATTATTATCATCATCTTCCAGCATACCTTTAACAGCATTACCCGGTAATCCGGAAAGGGTTGTGAAATGGCGAAACGCATCTTTTCCGGGGAGATAAAGATTGAGACCTGTTTCCGTTCCCACCCAGAGATGATTGTGGCTGTCAGTAAAGAGTACTTCAATATCCCCCAGAGATAGTGTGGATGTGTCTTCTTCATTATGCACATAACGGCGAAAGGTTCCGGTGGTATAATCATAGCGATTTAAGGCATTATAGGAGGATACCCATAAGTAACCATTGTATTCAGTAATAACACTTACAGAGTTATTTGCTATAGTGTTTGGATTTTCAGGGTTATATTTGAAAACATTTTTGATCTGCATTTTTTTATTATCTACCATGACCAGTCCGGTCCCATGCGTGCCAACCCACAGGTTCCCCCGGGAGTCCTCAAATATCGCATAAACACCTTTTAGTGATCCGACGGTTCCGGGCTCTGGCTTATCCAGTTTGATGAACCGCTCTTTTTCGTAATCATAATAATTTAACTCACCTGCCCAGGTACCAATCCATAAATGGCCGCGTGAATCTCTGAAAATATCAAAAACAGCATTAGCCGCAAGAGACCAGGGATCATCAGGATTATGTGTGAAAATTTTTATCGTGTTATCTTTTCTGTTTATCCTGCTCAGACCGTTCTCAGTACCAATCCAAAAATACCTGTTATCATCAAAAAACACATTTACTATCGGACTGTTTATATAATTCTTACCTGTTTTTTCCGGAGCTACAGTAAAGAAATTTTTCATACGGTAATCATAGTAGCAAATACCTCCTCCATGTGTCCCAATCCAGATACCGCCGTAGCTATCAACGAAAAGAGAAGAGATCGAATTATCACTTATACTGGTAGCATCACCAGGATTATTCACAAAATGCTGAAGTACAGTGATATTATCCAAATCACTTATATCTGCATAATCGAGTCCTTCACCATTTGCATGACCAGCCCAAAGGTATCCCCGATTGTCAATAGCAAGGCAGATTATACTTCCTTCAAGCAGGGATTTAATTTTATATTTGCCATGGGCCATACCATCTCTGGAGATCAAATTTAGTCCCCCGTCGTTGGAGCCTACAAGAATACTTCCTGAGGGACCTTTTATTAATGTACGTATATTGCCCGAAAACAATCCGTCTTTTACAGAAAATTTATCAATCAAAAAGTTACCTGTAGCATCTTTGAAAATCCTGTTTAGTCCATTGTTGGTTCCTGCCCATAAAGAATTTTCCCTGTCCACCAGGAGGCATTGTATTGTATCCCCTATCAAATCCCCGGACAATATATCTGCATCTACCCGGGTCAATAAGTGTTGATCCGCTGGTAACCGGTAAAGTCCGGTATCGGTTCCAATCCATGTATTCCCGTTTTGGTCCGGTGTAATACAGGTTACAGACTGGTTTCTGAGAAAAGGGAAAGAGGTGAGCTTATCATCGGAAAGGTCAAAAATATTCATGCCGCCGTTGGTTCCGATCCACAGTTTATGCCGGGAAGCAACAATTGAATTTACTGTCGGATGGTTTAATCCGCTGTTTGAATATGGGATATATTTAAATGAATTAAAATGATAGCCATTGAATCTGTCAAGTCCGTCTTTTGTCCCAAACCACATTACCCCGCTGCTATCCTGTCCAATGGCGCGAATCCAGTTCTGTGAAAGGCCATCGTCAACGTTGTACCGCGTAAACCGGTAAGGGGATTGCTGTCCTGAGACCCGGGCAACAAGCAATAGCAAGCATATGAAAACACTGAAAATTCTCATATAATAGGTTTAGATAAGCATAAAGATAATTTTTTATTCGTTAATACCTAAATAGGTGGATGGAATTTGGGGATGAATGGAAATGCAGGAGGGCGTAGTTTTTAAAGGTATAAGCAATAGTTAATCAAGGGCTTTGACAAGGTTTTGGTTGTGCCATTTCACAAGATTTATTTGTTATTGTAAAGATAGATTGTAAATAATCACCTAAACACTATTTTATAAGATGCGTGTTAATATTTACACCATTAACCAACAGATCAGGGAAAATCTTATAAAAATGCAAAATTAATTTAACCAGTCTGTTAACAGAATTAACAACAACAAATTTTTTGTAATCTGACTTATAGGAGCGGGATAATTTGACATTAAAAAGCACAATACCTGAAACTGCATGCTTCAACAGGATGAAGCAGGAATATAAATCAATGGTTTAGCCAGAATCAGGTTAATATAGATTTCAAAGTAAAGATTACAAGCAGATGATCCGGGGAACCCCCAAAAGGTTAGTAGGTATAATTGATTAATTTATCAGTAAATTGTAACTTTATCAGACTAAGCTAACTTTAAATTAAATAAAATGAAAAAATTATTTTCTTACATCCTGCCTGTTATTTTGCTTTTTACCGGTTGTAAAACAAAGACGGAAAAGACATATAAGGTTGAAGTGAAAACAGCAGATTTTGCATTTTTAGCTCCAGTAAAAATACCATCCGGTTGGATCACATTTGAATTAAACAATACCAATGCCAGACACGTGCATGAAATAAGTATTTCCAAATTACCGGATGGAGTAGCTTATAAGGAGTATGTTGAAAAATTTCAGGGTTCCTGGGCTAAGATACTGAAGGAATTGCAAGATAGTATAATTGATGTTTCGGGAATTTACGGCCGTGAAAAGGTATTGCTGCCCCAGTGGGCCGATGAGGTGAAATATATCACTTCGCGTGGACTTATATCACCCGGAAATATTGCTGAAAAGACAATTTACCTTGAGCCGGGAGAATATGCTATGGAGTGCTGGGTAAAAACTGCAGATGGATATACCCATGTTAGCAAGGGGATGACTTTGCCCCTTACAGTAACCAGGGAACAAGCCAATAGTAATGAGCCAGACTATAATGAAAAAATTACTATAACTGATGATAGCATCGAAACCAACTGGAACCCGAGTCTCGGGAAGCATTCATTCGCAGTATACCTGCAGGAAGATTCAACCGGTATGCCCATTCATAATAATATCAATCTTATAAAACTGGATGATTCAACTGACCTGGTCGAAGTTAACAGATGGCTTGACTGGTATCATGTGGGCGGATTGAGAAGCCCTGCCCCGGCAATATTTCTTGGAGGTTTAAGTACATATCATTCAAAAGTCGGACAGCGTGCTGAATATTTTACCGTGTACCTGAAGAACCCCGGCCGGTATGCATGGATTGTTGAGGTTCCTGAAGGTAGGAAATTATGGAAAACATTTAATGTTCATTAAGAAAGAAGAAATATTTGAGTGGGAATGACATTTCTTATTACATTTTCTCTTAACCATTTAAATATTTGTTTATCAATGATAACAACTGGCTGCGTTTTAATGGTTTGCTGATATAATCGTTGCCACCGGCATCAAAGGCTTTTTGTTTATCACTTGGAGAGGCATAAGCGGTTTGAACAATAATCTTAATCTCTGGCTTAAGTTTTTTAATCTGTCTGGTGGCTTCATATCCATCCATTTTGGGCAGGCGAATATCCATTAAAACCAGATCGGGCGATTGTTGTGTTACAATTTCAATTGCTTCAGCACCATATTTGGCATGTATGATATTTATTTCTGTACCCGAAAGGATTTCTTTAATGTATTCGGCATTGTATTGATCGTCTTCAACCAGGAGGATAGTCTTACCGGAGAAATGAAATGTTTGGTTTACCTCAGAGGAGACAGGTTCATGAGGTGTGGCCTGCCCTATTTTGTAAGGGCATGAAAAATAAAATGTAGTTCCTCCGGTCTTACCTGCAGAAGGATCTGCAGGTTCCGATTCTAACCAGATTTCGCCACCCAACAGGTTTACCAATCCTTTTACAATGGATAAACCCAAACCTGTTCCGCCATAAGCGAAGTTTTTATCATGCTTTAACTGGGTAAAGCGTTCAAATATTACATCCTGTTCTTCAGGGGGAATGCCAATACCCGTATCTGAAACATAGAATATAAGATTTTCATTGGTGTCGAGCTTGCAGCCGCCTTCTATTTTTCCTGCATACGTA
Source organism: uncultured Bacteroidales bacterium (assembly GCA_963783315.1). Classification (GTDB taxonomy): domain Bacteria; phylum Bacteroidota; class Bacteroidia; order Bacteroidales; family DASQZP01; genus DASQZP01. The sequence continues at coordinate 434,244 of CAWAMZ010000018.1, read as the reverse complement.
AATTTAAAGGCATTGTTAATGAGATTGATGAATATTTGTTTCAATTTGACCTTGTCAGTAATAATAGTATTCTTTGAGGGTTCGCAATGGGCGTGCAAACTGAATTTAATTTGTTGCTTACCAATTCGTTTTTGGTGTTCTTCAAAAAATACAATTAGCTCTGTAAATAGTTCAGAAAGATTACATTCTTCAAAATTTACCTCTACCAGGCCTGATTCAATTTTTGAAATATCAAGAATATCGTTTATTATATCGAGTAGATCATTAGAGCGGTGGTTTATAATTTCAGAAAATTGCTCAAGTTTTTCTTTGTTGTTATAATTTTCAGGTAACAACGACGAAAAGCCCATGATGGCATTCATGGGTGTGCGTATTTCGTGTGACATGTTTTGCAGAAAAGCCGTTTTAAGGCGGTCACTCTCTTCTGCATGTTCTTTGGCTGCATATAATTCCTCATTTGTCTGATGAAGCTCTTCATTAATTTGCAGGTATTCTTCGTTTTGGGCTTCTATCTCCTTGGTTTTTTCCAGCAATATTAGTTCAGTATGCTTACGTTCAATGGCTCCGGCCATCACGTTTGCGATGGCCTGAAAAAAGCTAATGTCTTCTGTTGTGAAAATTTTATGCTGCCTGGTATGTGCACTTAATACACCAAAAGGATTCTCTGTATTACCAATAATAACGCTCAGTCCGCTTATCACCCCCTTACCTTCCAAAATCGGGGGAACTTTAAATCTTGTTTCAGTAGAAAAATCATCTACAATTACCGGTTTCTTTGATTCCAAAGTGAACCCTGCCTGCGATTCAATCCCAATATTAGACGGTGGCCTGGCCAACAATGCCTTCTTTCCAGCCAAACCCTGCCACGATTTTAGCTGCCTCGCCTTCAGATAATCGCTCAAGCACAGTGCATAAATCCATGTTAAGCATTTCGGCAATTTTAGTGGTAGCCTTACTGAAAAGCGTATATAAATCGGTACTAATAAGCGCCAGAGTGCCCAGTTCGGCTAACTCAGACTGCTGCCAGGCACGGGTTTTTAATTTCTTTTCGGCCTGTTTTCGTTTACTGATATCATGAATAATCGAATGCAGAAAGACTTTTTTGCCAACTTTAATTTTGCTGGTGAATACTTCAACGTCTTTGATGGAACCATCTTTTAGCATGTGCCTGAATTCGAACCGGGATCTTTTTTTGGATAAAACATTATCAAAAGTCATTTTAATTTTCTGAGTTGAAGCGATGCTGAGATGCTCAATTTTCATCTGCTTCAATTCTTCGCGGTTCCATCCATAAAAGTCGGCTGCAGCTTTATTGGCATCCGTAATTTTTCCGTTGTCCGGGTCAATAAGCAATTTTACGGCAGTATGTTCTTCAAATATTTTACGGAACTTTTCTTCGCTTTTCTGTAACTGCCTTTCAGCTTTTTTCCTCTTGGCTTCCTCTTTCAGGATTTTCTGAACTTTTGCCAGCGAATAAAAATAAAATGAACCCGCAATAAACAGCAAGAGAAGAATGATGATAAGACGATTTCGAAACTGGGCAAGTGCCTCATATACTTCCTTTTTCTGATAGGAGATGAGAATGGTCCAGTATGTATTCTCAAGTGGTATACGGTAAAAAACAAAATACATATCATGCAGATTGTTCTCTTCGTTATTTATTGAATCATGATGTAACCCCCTTGCTGTTCCGCTGTTTTCTGTTTCAATTTTTTTAAGTAAAGCAGTTGAAGAATTATCATCTTGCGTCGTTTCAAGAAAGGTTTTCCCCGTATGACTTTCAACAGGGCAATATATCTCAGTGCCATTTTCACTTAATAACCAGGCATGACCTCTTTTTTTGTTCTCGATTTTACCAAGATAAAGCTTGCCCAGTTCATCCATAGGAATCAAAATGGCAAGACTCCCAACAAATTTTTTGTCATTGAATACAGGTACGTGCATGGCAATTGCCAAATAGCCCTGTGCTGACATAAACACATCACTTATAACCGGATGGTGTTCAGCTATGATTTTCTGGACGTGTTTTTGATTGGAAATATCTCGATCAGTAACGGATTGATTATGTGGATAAGTGTACAGGATAATCCCTTTTGCATCAACTCGTGTGATAGCAGTGATTATACTTTTATGGGTATCATAAAAGGCTGCCATTAATGCCTTGCCATCATCTGAAAAATCAACAATATTATCCAGCTTTGCCAAAAAAGTAAGGTCGGACTGATAATAATCAAAAAAAGAAGTAATACCTTGTGAAGCTGTTTTAGCAAGTATTAATTGTTCGTTGTTGAATTCATTAATTGTTTTGTTTTTAATTTCCTTATAAACCATAAAGAAAATCAGGAAGAAAATTATTAGTACGACAGGTACTACGAAAAACCTGCTGAAAAATTTCAGCCTAAAATTCTTTATATTCATTCCAGGGTAATTTAATTATCATTACAGGAATAAAGTTAAAGTATAAAATTAAAAAAAATCATTAAGTAACCGAATATTATCAAATATCGTGAGAGGACAAAATGGTTCCTCTGCAGTACTTTTTTACAATATTTTTTTAAGGTTTTGAGGAAAAGAATTAACAAAGTGGTAAAAAACAATCTCAAACCATTTCAAACTCAAAAGATCTCGAAGCAGGAGGCTGGAAGCTCGAAGCAGCAGCCATCGCGTAGCCCTGAAACCAATTGAAACAATTTGGAACAACCTGGAACTCTTGAAACCATTTGAAACTTCCTGAACAACTGAATTACCATCAAATTACTACTGAATAATCAACCAAATTAACCACAAAATCATCAACCAACTTACCAGTTTCATATTCCCCTCTGTTTTACTATATTTACGTTTTTCTAATTTTAACTTACCATCATGAGAAATTTTTATTTTTTAGTTATTGCAGCGTTACTCTTTCCTGCCTGCAATAATCCTCACAAGGCATTAAAAGATCCTGTAGACATGATTGATACGGCTGATCTGGCCGGTTATATCAAAGTGCTTTCTGCCGATGAATTTGAGGGCAGGGCGCCTTCTTCACCAGGAGAACAAAAGACAATCGCTTACCTGACGGATCAGTTTAAAAAACTTGGTCTGCAGCCCGGCAACGGCGACAATTACCTCCAGGAGGTACCGCTGGTGGGTATTGCTGCCTCTCCTGATATGTCGCTGGCTGTGAAAGGTGTTAAAGGAGAAAACAGTTACACTTACGGAGAGCAGTTCATTGCAGCCTCACCGCTGGACAAAGGGGAGGTTGACCTGAATAATTCCAACGTTGTATTTGTTGGTTATGGTATTGTGGCTCCGGAATATAACCGGAATGATTATGCCGGTCTGGATGTGAAAGGCAAAACGGTACTGATGCTGGTAAACGATCCGGGTTATACGACCAAAGATTCATCTTATTTCATGGGCAATGCCATGACTTACTATGGTCGCTGGACTTATAAATACGAAGAAGCAGGCAGGCAGGGTGCCGCGGCTGCTATTATCATCCACCAGACTGGTGCAGCAGGTTATCCATGGAGCGTGGTGAAGAACAGCTGGTCAGGTCCCCAGTTTTACCAGGCCGGAAGAGACGAATCGGTGCTTTGTCCTGTACAGGGATGGATCACTGAGGATGTGGCGCATCAATGGTTCAGTGAGGCCGGAATGGATATGGACAGGGTGATGAAGGAAGCCACTGCTCCTGATTTTAAACCGTTGCCCATGCCCCTGAAAGCTTCTCTTACTATCCATAATACAGTAAAACATTCTGTTTCCCATAATATAATGGCCGCCATTCCAGGCAAAACAAACCCGGATGAGACAATCATTTATACTGCTCACTGGGATCACCTCGGACGAGACACTACCCTCAAAGGAGATCAGATCTATAACGGAGCACTTGACAATGCTACCGGTGTTGCTGGTCTTCTCGAACTGGCAGAGGCATTTAAAGCGGCCGGTCAACCACAGCGTACAGTTCTGTTTATCGCTGTTACAGGCGAAGAACAGGGTCTGCTGGGTTCTGCCTATTATGCCGATCATCCTGTATACCCGATTGAAAAGACGGTTGCCAACATTAACATGGATGCGCTCGATATTTATGGACCTATGAAAGATATCACAGATATCGGTTATGGTAAATCTACCCTGGACAAGTATCTGGAAAAGGCAGCAAAGGCACAGGGTCGTTATATCCGTCCCGACCAGTCACCGGAAAAGGGTTTCTATTATCGTTCCGATCACTTTAGCTTTGCCAAGAAGGGTGTTCCTTCACTATATACCGGTAGCGGCATCGACCATGTAACCAAAGGAGAGGAGTGGACCCGTAAGCAGCAGGAACACTATACTGCTGAAAAATACCACAAACCTGCTGATGAATTTAGTTCTGACTGGGACCTGACCGGAGCTGTTAAAGATTTGCAGCTGTTGTATACTGTTGGTCATGAACTGGCCACTAACAATGATTGGCCGGAATGGAACGAAGGCGTATCTTTTAAAAAGATAAGAGATAAAAGCAGCAGTGAACGCTGATATAATAAAGAGGTACGGCCGTGCGACTCTATAACGCAACATGTAAAGACGCACGGCCGTGCGTCTCAATAACGTAACACGTAAAGACGCACGGCCGTGCGTCTCAATAACGTAACACGTAAAGACGCACGGCCATGCGTCTCAATAACGTAGCACGTAAAGACGCACGGCCGTGCGTCTCAATAACGCAACACGTAAAGACGCACGGCCGTGCGTCTCAATAACGTAACACGTAAAGACGCACGGCCGTGCGTCTCAATAACGCAACACGTAAAGACGCACGGCCGTGCGTCTCAATTGCGCTTAGTACCCTGCTGATAATCGTTCGTCTATCCTAAGCAGGTAATGGCTATGTCAGGGGTTCAATTACGTGTACCCATTGCAAACAAAAGCAATCGGCTGTTCGGCAGCAGAACTTTTTGAAAAGAAATGAGTGGCAATTGGTAGCTGGTGATTGGTAAGTAGTGATTGGGCACAATTTGCCGGCATATAGATATCATGGATGCTTTCTTAGACAGAGGACCGAAGCCGGGAGTATGTGTTGCGTTTTAATACAAGGGTTTTTAACAGAAGTTAAGAGGGTTGATTACTTTAAATGTGGACCAAATTGGCAACGAATCATACAATTTCAAACTATTTAAAACAATCAAACATTCAGCTACGGAATAATTTCGTGGTTCCCCAAAAATCCGGTACCTTACAGGGCAACTTAAATTAATCATGCTCAACGTTACCTGTGCCATTATTTTGAAAGACAATAAAGTTCTGGTTACCCGCCGGAATGAATCTATGCCTCATCCACTCAGGTGGGAATTCCCGGGTGGTAAGATTGAACCCGGCGAAACACCGGAAGAATGCCTGTACAGGGAAATAATGGAAGAACTGCGGATTCCCCTGAGGATCATCAGAACCCTGCCACCGCAGCAACATGATTACGAAAATTTCACCATTAATCTGATGCCTTTTCTTTGTGAATATGTTTCCGGACCCATCAGTCTGGCAGAGCACAAGGAATACCGGTGGTGCAGCAGGGCAGAGTTAGTGCTTCTTGATTGGGCAGAGGCTGACCGGCTTGTACTGGAGGTTTTAATGAAAGAATTACCTGCATAAGCTGAGAATCTGATATTTTTTTAGCTCTTTCCCCTGTTGTAATCAAACCCTGTTGTAGTATAATAAATTATTGAGTTTCTATCCTGAAAATGAGAAGACTTGCTTTTGAGAATGTTTTAATTTCAACAGTTTCCTGCGGAATCATAAAATTCCCCGTCATCCACGGTTGGTGATTAATATCATCACTTTTTTTGTCACATTTATCATTTCTCGCCGTACCCCAGATTGTGAAATACATAACCAGAGTCTAAAATCGTTTAGCTTTTACATTTAATAATTAATCGGCTCTGGTGCCTGAATAATTTAATCATAATTTTATGAAGAGACTTATACTTTTGTCCCTCCTTGCCCTTTCTATGCTTCCCCATCTGGAGGCGCAGCTCACAATTGACGGGCAAATCCGGCCCCGGGCTGAATTCCGGAACGGATACAAAAAATCACAGACCGTTACTGGTGAAAGCCCTGAATTTGTTGTTTCCCAACGATCGCTGATCGGGTTGTCATTCAAAAATTCTATCAGCGGTTACATCAGTTTTCAGGATGTTCGAACCTGGGGTGAATCAGCTGTAAAAAAAGATAATCCTTCTGTATTGCTCAAAGAAGCCTGGATCGAGATCCCAACAGGCAAGTTTTCTTTTAAGATCGGCCGCCAGATACTTAAATATGATAATCAGCGTATCCTGGCTGCTACCAACTGGAACCAGGTGGGCACACAGCATGACTTGCTGCTGGTTAAATATAAAAATAACAAATTTACCTCCCACCTTGGATTGGCCTATAACAATGAGACGGCATCCAGCTATTTTGAAGATTATTATCCTGTTCCATACTACAAGGAGCTGGGTCTTCTGTGGATACATTTCCCGGTTGCCGGAAAAGCAAACATCTCCCTGCTTGGAGTAACCGATCTGAATGCAGTGGAAAACACCAAATCAACCTACTATCAGCGATATACTTTTGGTGGCAATTTGGAACTGAAACCAGTGGATGCTTTCAGCTTTCATACCACTTTTTATTTGCAGCGGGGTAAAAATACTGTGGGCCAAAAAGTGAAGGCCTATCTCTGGTCAACACGGGCAACTTACAATTTCAGCAAGGCAACAAATATATTTGCAGGTACCGACCTGATAAGTGGTGATGATCCGGGTTCAGCTGTTACCGAAAGCCATAAATTCGATATACTCTATGGTTCGCGTCATAAATATTTTGGAAACATGGATTATTTTCCGCTTAGTAAATCAGGCATTTTCGATGGATTTACAGGTACCGGACTTACATTAGCTGATAAATACAAAATGGAATTAAGTCTGCATAATTTTTTCCTTCCACAGGATTATTCTACGACAGCGGTACCTTCAGGGAAGCTTGATCCCTACCTTGGGACAGAGTTCGATGTTTCACTCGCCATTAACCTCTCAAAAGATACCCAGCTGCTGTTCCTGCACGGACTGATGTTCGGAACTTCCTCCATGGATGAGGTAAAGGGAGGGACACATGAAAAACTCAGTAATTACGCCGTGTTGCAGCTTACATGGACTCCTTCATTTTCTTTTTAATTATTTAAAAAACGGACTAAAGCAGGACTTATGAAAATTTTCAGACAACAAAACAAACTTATTTACAAAATTACCCTTCCATTATCAATTGCCGTATTACTGGCCTTTCTGGTTATCATACTGGTAAGTAGAAATTACCTGATAAAGACCAATACGGAAAACACAGATGAGATTATCAAAAGCAAAATAGCTGATCTGCAAAAAAACATTGATCAGATGGGGGATAAAGCACTCTATGCAGCCAGTATCTGTGCCAGTCTCGATTTTGTACACCATGCATACGACGGATATTATGCCACTCAAAATATTGATTCAACTTCTGAAATTATCAGAAAGAATATTGGAGATGTAAATAAGTCGATTGAAGACAACTTGCATATGAAACCCAAGATTCACTATCACCTGCCACCTGCCAAATCATTTATCCGTTGCTGGTCGAACAAGTACGGGGACGATATTTCCAGTTTCCGGAATACAATCCTGCAGATTTCAAATGATCATCAGCCCATTAAAGGAATTGAAGTGGGAAGGGGCGGATTCGTCATCAGGGGTATTGCACCTGTATTTTCCGGAAAAGACAAATATCAGGGATCTGTGGAAGTGCTGCTTGGATTGGACAATTATCTAAAGTCGGCTAAAAACAGGGCTGATGAAGAGATTGCCATGTTTATGCATACCAGTCTGCTGAAGATTGCGACAGGTTTTCTAGAAGCCTCTTCTTCCAATGTCTCTCAAAAAGACCAGACGATCGGTAATTTTATTATGATTGACCAGACTTCGCCCCAGTTTGTGTCTGCTGATCTTACGCCAGCAGAACTTGATAAGGGTGCAGAAGGGCTTTATATTTTAAACAAGGGTCATTATAAATACGGTATCTATCCCATTCCCGATTATTCGGGCAAAATGATCGGTGTCGGGGTATACCAGCTTGATCTTTCAGGTTTTTATGCTTCACTGAGGGCAATGAATACAGCTATCATTGTAATTGGAGTGCTGGCACTGGCAGTATTGATCCTCATTATTTTCTGGCTTATTTACAGATATGTGTCAAGGCCGGCAGGCGAAGCGATGCGTTTTACCGAGGCCATTGCCAATGGTGATCTCACACAAAACATCGAAGTACGGTCACAGGATGAAATTGGCATCTTGCTGACTCACATGAATAAGATGAAAGATCAGCTTAAAGATATTGTCAACAATATTATGAAAGGCACTGATAATATTGCTGCCGCGAGTGACGAGATAAGCTCCGGATCACAACAATTGTCGGAGGGAGCCAATGAACAGGCATCATCTACGGAAGAAGCTTCCTCATCGATGGAAGAGATGGCATCAAGCATTCAGCAGAACACCGAGAATGCTGAGCAGACCGAACAAATTGCCAGTAAGGCGGCTGAAGGCATACAGCATGGTTATGAATCAACGCAAACCTCTGTTTCAGCCATGAAAGATATTGCAGAAAAAATCAAGATCATTGATGATATTGCTTTCCAGACAAACATCCTGGCATTGAATGCAGCCGTAGAAGCTGCCAGGGCTGGTGAATATGGTAAAGGATTTGCTGTTGTTGCTGCTGAGGTGCGTAAACTGGCTGAAAGAAGCAAGGTGGCAGCAGGTGAGATCAGTGAACTTTCTGCTGCCGGTGTAAAAGTATCAGAACAGGCCGGTACTCAGCTGTCAGAGCTGGTTCCGGAAATTCAGAAGACGGCACGGTTGATACAGGAAATTGCTGCCACAAGTGTGGAACAGAATAGTGGAGCCGGCCAGGTAAATAGCGCCATTCAACAGCTGAATAATATCACTCAGCAAAATGCTGCTGCCTCAGAGGAACTGGCTACCAATTCAGAGGAACTGGCCAGTCAGGCTGATCAGCTCAAAGAACTGGTGGCCTATTTTAAGCTTGGAGAGAACATGAGTAATCTAAAGTCATATTCCATGCCTAAGCTCAAACCAGCAAAAAAGTCAGTTTCTAAGCCTGTCGAAATTGGGAATCCGGAATCTGCCGGTAAAAAAGCACCTTTACTCGACATGGGAAAACCCAACGTAACGGAGAAGGATGATGATAACTGGGAATATTATAAGTAAAAAAAGGCCTGTAGTTTATAGAGTAAAGTTTAGTAGTTGAAGAGTTTATAAGTTAGAATTCAGTTTATAAGTTGAAAGGCAAAGGTGATGTTACCTGAATGTCTGGGACGCAATACTTCGATAGTAGATACTTTACCCATCATGGGCTGAGGAGCGATACAGAGCAAAGAGTTGTTTATATTCCTTAAATTTAAATTTGTTATTGTATCGCCTCCCCGTGACTATGGTGACTATATATTTGTTGTTACCTCGGATTTCACATTCCCGGACTGGCTGTTAAGGTATTGGATTTGTATTTGTATTTGTATTTGGATTGCTGATTTTCGATAATTGAGTATTTAACTATTGAGATCCTTAAATCAATGCAGAATCTGATCCAAAATATCAGGAGCAAATTCCATAGCATAAAGCTTTACAGCTTTACTTTGTAGATATTCCCGGATCCGTTAAGTATACCGTTTGAAATTTGTTTCAGTGTTTCAATCTTCAGTGGCAGCTCGAGTGTATCAGCATTAATACCCCGTTTGCTGGTGAAGTAAAGATTCTGGTTCGTCATATCTACAAACGGACAATAGTCGAGTGAAGAAGAATTAATGCCTGGTGGCATGTGTTCAGCAGGTAACCAGTTTCCTGTATTATTCTTCCGGCTGATATATAGGTCTCCTCCCCCCATATCATCTTCCCGGCCATAAGAGGTGAAGATGATCATGTCTTCGTTTGGAGAAACCCATGCATTGAATTCATAAAGCGGGGAATTAACTGCAGAGTCCAGGGAAACGGGTTGTTGATATCCGGCCTTGGTAAAGCGGCTCATGTAAATGTCTTCATATCCTTTGCTGTCCTTATAAACTGCAGTAAAATAGAGGTTGCCGCTTGCTCCCACAGCCGGGAAAAATTCATCGGCTTCGGTATTTATTTTTTCTCCAACCGATGCCGGATAGCCCCAGCCATCTCCTTCTTTCATCACATACCAAATATTATAATCAATGGAATTGTCACCTTCAAACAAGGGCCGGTTGGATGCAAAGAAAAGTTTCTGACCATCGGGAGAGAAGAAGGGTTCTATATCACGATATGTACCGGAAAATGGTGCCACCTCAGGAGATAGCCATTTATCGCCTTGTTTTTTCAGGCGGATCAGGGCCCCCAACTTATTATCAGGTGTAGAATAGGTAAAGAATATTTCGTTCCCTTCAGGTGAGATGGCCATGTCGCGCTCGTTGCCTTCAGTTGAAATCAGGCCTGGAGCAAAAAGGGAAACTTCATCGGTTGCGGGTACAAGTGAAGGCTGAATAGTTTTTCTGCCTGAACAGGAAGTAATGATAATCAGTGAAGCTGCTGCTGCGAAACAGCGAATCCGGAAATGTTTTCTTTTCATCATTTTTTGCATTAGAAAATTAAAATTTACCCCATTGGTTATCAGAAAATATTAAATTCCTGACAAACAATCAAATGTAGCATTCTTGAAGCTAAAAAACAAAATTCTACAGGAAATTATGTTATCCGGGCCAGCTTTCAAATGCTCAGTTTTCTTTTTATGATTTAACGAGCTTACTCATACCGCAGGCTGTCCACCGGATTGCTCCTCGCTACACGCATTGCCTGGTAGCTAATGGTAAGAAACACGACAATAATTGTGATAATCCAGGCAATAGCAAATTCCAGACCTCGTGTGTGGTAAATATAAGCTCCCGGCAGGAATTGATGCATAAACAGTGCTGCAACAGAACCCAAAATGAGGGATATGATGAGCAGGGGAATGTATTCCAAAGCCAGCAACAGATATATTTGTAAGGGCTTGGCGCCAAATACTTTACGAACGCCCATTTCTTTAACCCGTCTTTTGGCAGTATATGAGATTAGTCCGAATAAACCTATGGCAGAAATCAGGATGGCCAGCATACTGAAAAACTGAAAGGTTTTATTTAATGTGCCCCAGGCTTTCCATGAAAAATCATGATAAATCTGGTCTTTCAAAAAACCGAACTCGAATACATCATCAGGGAAATATTCATCAAATACGCCGATAATTGCCTTTCTTGTTTGCAATATATTATCGGGGGAAACAAGAATGCTGTACGCATTATCCCCGGCTACCTTTCCTGAATGCTGTAACATGATAAAGGGTTGAATCTTATTGTGCATATCATGGTAATAAAAATCTTTCACTACTCCGGTCACCCTGTACTGGTTGTTGTACAGTGTTTTGCCTATTGGATCCTTCCAGCCGAATATCTTAAGTGCCGTTTCATTGATGAGACATTCTTTGGTATCTTCATTCTCTCCGGGAAGAAAATTTCTTCCCTGCAGTATCTTCATATTGAAAGTGTTTATAAAATGATCATCAATCCAGTTAATTCTGGTATTGATCTTTTCATCCCCTGATCCTTCCCAGTTGATATTCCTTCCTTCATTGCCACCAAATGGGACGGTGGTTGAAATTGAAACATCCCGGACATTGGGTATCCGGAGCAGGCGATTGCGCAGATCATCGATATTACCGTCTTGTTTGTCAGATCTGAACCGGGCATATATTATATTTTCTATTTTGAAACCAAGATTAAGGCTCATCATGTGATGGATCTGCTTAAGTACCATCAGTGTTGAAATGATAAGAAATACTGAGATGAATAATTGGAGGGTAACCAATATTTTACGCAATCCGGTTTTGCCGCCCTGCGGTTTAATTGGATTGCTTTTTAATACTTCAATAGTTTTGAAGGAGGAAAGATAAAATGCCGGATAGATTCCCGAGAGTAACCCGACCACGGTGGCTATTCCCAATAATACGAGTGCAAAAACAGCATGTTCCTGTAATGAAAACTCCAGGCGGCGGCCAATAATATTATTAAATACAGGCAGAAATAATTCGACAATAACAAAGGCCAGGTCCATGGCAAGCAATGAAATAACTACTGACTCTCCGAGAAACTGAGCGATAAGTGCTTTCCGGCTGCTACCACAAACTTTTTTCACTCCTATTTCTCTTGCTCTGGTTGAAGAGTTGGCTGTAGTGAGGTTGACAAAGTTTACTGAGGCAAGCAGCAGAATAAACACAGCAATCAGTCCATAAAGAAATATAGCCACCATATAATCAGAATTGGTGGGAGAGGGTGTGAGGTATACATCACTTAATGGTAAAAGATATAATTCATATAGGCCCTTATCATTTCCCTTTTCATCCATCAGGTGAGTAATTTTATTTTCCAGTGCACCGATGTTTGTGCCGTTTTTTAATAATAGGAAAGTCTGGAATGAGAAGCTTGTCCAGTTGGTGCTCACATTTTCCCAGTTTTTGGATTTTTCATAGAGGGCGAATGGTATGATATAGGAAGGTCTGATGGAAGAGTTGAAGGGCAGTTCATGATAAATTCCTGTTACTTTCAGATCAAACTTTTTCTCCAGTTTTACATAATTGCCCAGTGCATTGCCTTTTGGGAAGAGTTTTGCTGCGAGTGAATCTGAGAGTACTATTGAATAGGGATTAGCGAGTGCATTATCCATATCACCGGCAATAAAATCATAATTGAAGATATCAAAAATATTCGGTTCGGCGTAGTAGCCCTTCTCTTCAAAAAACGGTCTGACTTCTGAAGCAGACAGGAATTCTCCCCATGCTTCAGTCAGCAATACTGCATTTTTAACTTCGGGATAATTTTCTCTCATGTGATTAGCAAGTGCCGCTGGTGTTTGAGTCCAGTATTCCAGTCCGGTTGCCATGTTTACCCGTTCCTGTATGCGGTAAATATGTTCGTAATTAGTATTTTTCCTGTCCCATGAATATTCATAAATCAGATAAAGGCCAATGAGCGTGAAAGCTGCAAAACCAATTGCCAGTCCGGCGATATTAATCACCGAATGCAGCTTGTCTTTTGCAAGGTTCCTGAATGCCAGTTTTAAGATCGTACGGATCATATCAATTGTAATTAAATAGTCTTTCTTCGATTAAAATTTTCTAATTTTCTAAACTTATAATATTAGTCAGACAATGCATGCATTGTCTCTACAGTTTTCATCATTTTTCTTCGACTCATCTCTCTCCACTCCTCTAAACTCTTTACTCTCCATTTTCAACTCTTCTTTCCACTCAATCACAAATCTTCATTTATTATGCCGTAAATTTTACAATGTTAATATACAGAATATTATAGGCTGTTCAGTCGCTTTTTATCAAAACATTTGTACCAAAATCATACATGAGGTGTTTCAATTTGATACATGTTTGTATATTTGTTTATTATTCAAGGCATTGAGCCAGAGTCAGGATTGTACTGGGGACAGGTGCAGGTTCAGACAGTATACAATCCGTTATAACGTGTAATTTTGAAAGACTGACACGATGAAAACAGGTAATATTCTTATTGTTGATGATAATCAGAGTGTACTCAACTCTCTTGAATTGTTGCTCAAGCATCATTTTAACCGGATCATCAAGTTGAAATTTCCGGCACAGATTAATACACTCCTGGCGGCTGAGGATATTGATGTGATATTGCTGGATATGAATTTTACTGCAGGCATTAATTCAGGGAATGAAGGTATTTATTGGTTACACAGGATACTGGCGGAGGATCCTTCCCTCGTAGTAGTGATGATCACAGCTTATGGCGATGTTGAATTGGCAGTGAAGGCTATCAAGGAAGGGGCTACTGATTTTATCACGAAGCCATGGGATAATCAGAAGCTTCTTACTACTGTTCAGGCTGCACTTGCCTTGCATCAATCGAAAAAGGAGGTAAAGAATTTACAACTGAAACAAAAACAGCTTAAAGATGATATAAACCGCAATTTTCCGACAATTATAGGGCGTTCACCTGTAATGCAGGAACTAATGAAAACTATAGAGAAAGTAGCAGTAACAGATGCCAATGTGTTACTCTCAGGAGAGAATGGTACAGGTAAGGAGTTGATTGCTCGTGAGATACACCGCAAATCAAAACGAAATAGGAATGATTTTGTAAGTGTTGACCTTGGTTCTCTGAGTGAGTCCTTGTTTGAGAGTGAAATGTTTGGACACCAAAAAGGGGCATTTACCAGTGCAAATGAGGACAGGATCGGGCGATTTGAATCAGCCAGCGGGGGTACATTGTTTCTTGATGAGATCGGGAATCTCAGCTTTTCATTGCAGGCAAAGATGTTGACGGCTATTGAGCAGCGACGGATTGTTCGCCTGGGTTCAAACAGGGAGCTGCCAATAGATATAAGGCTGGTTACTGCATCGAACAAAGACCTGCCGGGTATGGTAAAAGAAGGGCTTTTTAGGGAAGATCTTTTTTACCGGCTGGTTACCGTTCAAATTGAAGTACCTCCTCTTCGTGAAAGAGGGGAAGATATTATATTACTGGCCGAACATTACCTGAAATTGTATTGCACAAAATACGATAAACCTGGTTTGAGGTTCAAAAAGGAAGCCGTGGATAAACTTTCAACTTATTTCTGGCCTGGTAATATCCGGGAGCTCCGCCACACGGTAGAAAAGGCAGTAATTCTGTCGGAACAGAACCTGTTGGGAGCTGCTGATTTCAATTTTAATATACGGCAGGAGCCAACAGAGCCTTTCAGGGAGGGAATCAGTCTGGAAGAAGCTGAACGATTCATTATCTCAGGGACACTCAGCAGGCATAAGCGGAATATAACTGATGCGGCAAAAGAGCTAGGCATCGGACGTCAGACTTTGTACCGCAAGATTGAAAAATACGGACTTTGAGTCAACATACAAAATAAATCCCATGATTTGCCACAAATTCTATTTTAATCTGGTCATCCGTATCATATTTCTTTCGCTGACCATTTTCCTGCTGGCTTTTTCCTGGCTGTCCGCCCACGACATCCTGATTCTTGTCAATCTACTGGCTCTGATAATTATACAGGTCGCACTGTTAATAAGGTATATGAATCGTTTTAACCATGATATATACCAGTTTTTTTCGGCTGTAAAAAACAACGACTCTTCTATCCTTTATAAGCGGATGGCTCCAGATAAATCATTTGCCAGGCTTTACGATAGTTTTGATGAGATCAATCAACGAATCCAACTGCTAAAGACGGAAGCTGTTGACAGAAATCTTTTCCTCCAGCATCTTGTTGAAAATATTGATATTGGCCTGATTTGGCTGGATGAAGAAGACCGTGCAGCCATGGTCAACCAGGCAGCCAGGCAGTTGCTGAAGGTGACATCCCTGAAAAATATAGATGATTTTGCCCGTGTTGATCCTTCTTTGCCAGGTATACTAAGGGATCTGAAACCAGGAAATTCCAAACTGGTAAATCTGAAAACCGAAAATGAGCTGATGAAAACAGCTTTCCGCCTGAACATCTTCAAGTCAAAGGGCAGGATTATCCGCATTATCACTTTTCAGAATATGCGAAATGAACTGGAAGAAAATGAGCTGGACTCTTACTATAAGCTGATTCGCATCCTGACACATGAAATTATGAATTCAACAGGACCTATTCTTTCCTCTATTGCTACGATTAAATCCTTCATCACCAGTCCGGAAAAGGGGCAAACAAAAAGGGTCGAAGAAATGAGTCAGGAATTACTGGATGATATGGTGAGCGGACTGGAAATTGTAGAGGATCGGAGTATCGGGCTGACTGAGTTTGTGAAACACTTCAGGAGTCTCACACTAGTTCCAAAGCCGGTCTTTGCACCGGTTGCCCTAAAGGACTTGCTTAGCAATATTGCCAAGCTTATGCAGACCGAATGTAACAGGCAAGGTGTAATACTAGAAACAAAAATAACTGATCATTCATGTAAACTGATAATTGACCGGAAACTGATAGAACAGGTACTCATTAATCTGATCCAAAATGCGCTCCAGGCAACCGTAGAAAAAATAAATGGTAAAATTGAGGTAATAGCTTATCGCAAAGCAGACGAAAAAGCAGTGATTGAAGTAAGGGATAACGGAACGGGAATTGGGGAAGATGTACTGGATAAAATTTTTATCCCCTTCTTTACCACCCGGCACGGAGGATCTGGTATTGGCCTCAGCTTATCGCGGCAGATAATGCGACTACACCATGGTAAAATATCAGTAAACAGTACGATAAAAGCTGGAACAAGTGTGGTGCTGGAATTTTAAACTTTTTTACCGGAATGGGCTTGTAAAAAACAACAAAAGACCAGGCATGCCTGATCTTTATACTGTTTTTTACCGCGTCTTCCTGTGAGAATACTGTTAAAATGAAAAAATTATCCTGCGGCATTGGCACCACCCAATAGTTTGCTGCGTTCGATGGACTGGAGGGCCAGGTAATTGTCGCCAAATTTTTGCATGTTTTCCATTTCTTTGTCATACTGGTCGAAATGACGTTCCTCATCGGCAACCAGTTCTTCGAACAGTTTTTTTGAAACAGAATCAGCCTGTTGTGCGCATTCATTGGCAAATTTATTATAATCATTTGCGCTTTCAGTCTCCATTTTTGCAGCTTCTTCAAGCATCTTTTCCACATCGTGAATTTTTTTCACGTCTCCGGCAGCCTTCATTTCTACTTCACCTTTGAGGAACAGAATCCGGTCGGCCAGTTTCTCGATGTGCATCATTTCTTCTATGGCAGTGCGTTTAAAAAGGTTAGCCAGCAGGTCATATCCCTGGTCATCACAATGAAAATGAAAATACATATACTGGTGGACAGCCTGTAATTCATCGGCTACTGATTTGTTAAGCAATTCAATACTCTTCTCTTTCATAGTCTTCGGTTTATGTTTATAATAGAATTTATGTTGTTATAAAATTAACATATTTGCAGGGGTTTACCACATGAAAACCGTGATTTTTAAACTTACCGTGCTGCCCGCGGCAGGCAGGAGGCGGTTATGCGCGCTGACGGGAATGACTGGTTGAACAGGCCTGCCGGAGCGACGGGTGGAGCTCCCGGCAGACCTTGTGAAACCGCGTCCCCGGCAAGCAAATAATAGCTGTATGCCGCCCGGCCGCCCAACAAATTTATAATCTTGTATTTACCACATTGTTATACATTGACCCAAAGGAGTAACTGATGCCGAGCGATATGCCCAGCTCATAGTCGGTTTTTACCTTTCGCTGACGCAGCAGGAGTTCCTCCAGGGATGCCTGTTGGCGCGCCAGGTAGAGCTGATCGTGTATGATCTGGAAGTTGGCGGAGATTCTGAATGAAAGTCCCCTGACCAGGCGGTAATTGATGCGGCCGTAAAAATCGATACTGTTTTTGCTCAGGTCGTGCAGGTATTGTGATGCATTGATCTCCCAGCGTGCTTCACCCCAGGGTTGATTAAAGCGCATAAGCAGCCGGAAACGGTGACGGGGCAGGAATTCATGTGTCTTCAGGTAGATGGTTTCCTGAAAATAATCGGTATAATCCCCGCCAACATAATAGGCAAGAGTAAATTCACGCCGGTTTACCTGCTCATAGGGAAAGATATTGTATTCAACCGCTGCATCAAGTGCTGTACGCAGACGTGTGTTGTGGTAGGTACTGCTGTAGATATTGCCGAAAGTCCCTACCGACCAGTGTGGGCTAACACTCTTTACCTGGCTAATGTCAAAATCGCTGCGGCGGGAAATACTGGTCACTACTCCTTTGTCAGTATCAATATGTTGTTTTTCGTAATCGTAACTGAAGTCGCTGCGTGTTTTCCATTTGCGGGTGATTCGGTTGGCTTCCAGATTGATATTTCCCTGCAGGTCATCCTGGCTGGTCTCTTTGTTGATCTCCCCGCCCATGTATATCTCGAATATCCAGTTATCCCATTTGTCTTCCGGTTTTTTTATTTGTCCGCTGTCGATTTCCGAAACCTGAATATCCAGTTTGTCAGCCAGTGAAGTATCTGCAATGTAACAGATAAGCCCGAGTGTGAAAACCCTCCGGAGGCCGTTTCGAAGTTCATTGTCGGTTGAAGCAGGAAGACGGACAAACCTTAGTTTGCGGGTGATGTTTGCAAACCGTTTTTGCCCGATAAAAGCAATATTGTAAATGCGGCCACCGCTTCCTGCCGGTGTCTCAGTAACAAACACATGTACATCAGCCAGATCCTTGTCGCGCACAAAATTGATAAAGGGCATATTTGCTTTCAGATAATTGAAATCGCAATCGTGGCAATCAAAAAAAACATTGAGCTTTGACGAATCGGAAACAATTGCTGTGGTAGGATTAATTACAGTATCAGGCTGTCCTGTAAAAGTACTCCCGGCAACATTTTGAATTATCAGCAGTGGGAAAATGATCAATTTACAAGTTAATATGGCATTACGGTAAATACTATTCATAATCAGTTCTTTTGTTTGTATGACTTAAATTATCAAAGGAATTAATCAACCTTGCCGGACTTAATTACCAACCGGTAATATAGTTTTACATACTTAATAATATAGGGCAAAAAATAATCAGATGCAAGACAAAGCCATAATTAGTGTTTATGTACTTCATTCTGGTTTTAAGGATTAGTAGAATCTGATCAATATCTGAAAGCAAGGAGAAGGGAGTTGTTTTGGGATCAATACGGGGCACATACGCATATTTTGCAAGTCCTTTGCAATCCAAAAAGTAAGAGTTAAAAAAAAATCCAAAAGTGCAATAAAATTGCACAACTAATTAATTTCTTTGTTTCGGATCGGTATTATTCCGGGGACGATTCATAAAGATTAAATTTAATTAATCTCAGGCTGTCAGGGTTTCTGACAGCCTGATTTAATCTTTTATCGGTTTTTTTCAAATATATCAGCTTTAAAAGTAACTTACAATGTTAGTGAAGATACCCGGAATCGATTCAATTAATACTACCTTGTTCTATGGCGGGCCTTTTGTTGCCCAGGTAGTTGATTTGGTGCATCAAAGAAAAGCCCCGATCAACCCCTCTTACTTCAAAAATTATGATTATGAGTATCTGGGTCGTACCCTGTACAATGGTGAATCGGTTTACAAGTTCGCGTACAGGAAGATAAAAGACACTTCCAAAATCAGGCGGAGTGGATTATTTTATATCGACATAGCCTCACTGGCCTATGTTTATTTTGATTGCAGGACAGAAGGCTCCTGGTATCAGGGTTCACCTAATATATCGAAGGTCGAAAAATCAGGAGCGATTATGCTTATGTATATGCAGGAACGAAACAGAAAGGTATACTGGCTGATCTTAGGTTTAAAACCTACATCCGGCCACGCCTGCAACTGGTAGCCGGGATAAATTATACAACGCCAGTTTCCGGGAATGATTATTTGATCATAAAGGAAAAGAAGTGGTTAATTGGGAAGACTGCCTATCAGCCCATCAATGAAGGAGTAATTTATACTGAAAACGGTATTAGATCAACAGTTTCTGCATTTAATACTAATCGTTGGATGATTACCCTGGGAGTCAGTTTTGCTTATTAAGTTTGGCTTAAACTGTAACGCATCCTTCAGAGGCAGGAGCTACTGTATCAATATACTTCTTGAGAATTCCGGTTGTGGCTTTATAGGGTGGTTTTTTCCAGATTTTTCTTCTTTGGGCAATCTCTTCGTCGCTGAGGTCAGCATGTAGTTTGTTATGCACTGCATCAATGGTAATCATGTCGCCATCTTTCAACAGGCCGATCAGTC
This sequence comes from uncultured Bacteroidales bacterium, assembly GCA_963783315.1. Lineage (GTDB taxonomy): Bacteria > Bacteroidota > Bacteroidia > Bacteroidales > DASQZP01 > DASQZP01. Next base: position 414,421 of record CAWAMZ010000018.1, on the reverse strand, counting down.
CGCCCTCTATTGCTTCGGGAGTAATGTGTCCTACCACAAAGCCATGAGAACCGCCGGAGAAACGGCCATCGGTGATGAGTGCCACATCGCTTCCCAGTCCGGCTCCGATAACTGCTGAGGTAGGCTTCAGCATTTCAGGCATGCCAGGGGCACCTTTTGGACCTGAATGGCGTATTACGATTACATCACCTTTCTGTACTGTGCTTTGTATTCCTTTGATTGCTTCAAATTCATCTTCAAAAACCCGTGCGGGTCCTGTGAACGATTCACCCTCTTTACCGGTGATTTTTGCCACAGCGCCCTGTTCGGCCAGGTTTCCGTATAATATTTGAATATGACCCTTCGGTTTGATGGGATTGTCAAACGGGCGGATAATCTTTTGTCCTTTTTGCAGGTCATTGACTTCTTCCAGGTTTTCTCCTACCGTTTTACCGGTTACAGTGAGGCAATTTCCATCCAGGTATCCTTCTTTCAACAGCAACTTCATCACGGCCGGTATTCCGCCAGCATAATACAGATCTTCCATTAGCCATTTACCACTGGGTTTGAGATCGGCGATGTAGGGAGTGTTATTACTGATGCGCTGAAAATCATCAATAGTCAGGTCTACCTCTACGGCTTTTGCCATAGCTATCAGGTGCAACACAGCATTAGTGGAACCACCCAGCGCCATGATCAGCGTGATGGCGTTTTCAAAAGCTTTTTTGGTCATGATGTCACGCGGACGTATGTCTTTTTCCAGCAATTGATGAATGGCCCTGCCAAGTTGATCACTCTCTTTCTGTTTTTCAGGGCTCAGAGCCGGGTTTGAAGAGGTGTAGGGCAGGCTCATCCCCATACATTCAATTGCTGCCGACATGGTATTGGCGGTATACATTCCACCACAGGCTCCGGCACCGGGAATACAGTTGCGTATGATGCCTTTATAATCCACTTCGGTAATGTTACCTCTTATCTTCTCGCCGTATGCTTCAAATGCAGATACTATATTCAGATCCTGATCTTTCCATTTACCTTTTCTTACTGTACCACCATACATCAGGATGGCAGGTCGGTTTAACCGGCCAAGTGCGATCATGGCCCCCGGCATGTTTTTGTCGCATCCTACAATCGGGATCACGGCATCATAAAACTGGGCACTTACCACAGTTTCAATGGAATCGGCGATTATCTCACGCGAAGGAAGTGAATATTTCATACCTTCTGTACCATTCGTAATGCCATCACTCACCCCGATGGTATGAAAGATGAGACCGTAGAGATCCTGGTGACGGTCTATTTCTTTCTTTACCTGTTCGGCCAATCCGTTCAGATGCATGTTACACGGGTTTCCCTGAAAACCGGTACTGACAATACCCACCTGGGCTTTTTTCAGGTCGTTTTCATCCATACCTATGGCATACAACATAGCCTGTGAAGCCGGCAGACTTTCATCCTGTGTGATCTTCGAACTGTATTTATTCAGCTTTTTCCCCATGAGTTTTATTTGGAGTAACAGCTGGACAGGTCAAAAGGTTTTATTGAGATGCTGCGGATTTACTTTTTATTATACAGTAACCATGGATTGTTCAATAGAAATTTTGTTTAATCTGTCATGAAGGTGAATGAGTCCCTGGAACAGGGTAGCAGATGATTCTCCGAAAGATGCAAACAATTCCTTATAATAGGTAATACCTGCTTCCAGGTTTTGCTGGAATGTTCTGAAATATTTCAATTGGGTATCATCATTCTTTTCCATTGCTTCGGTAACTTTCTTTTTCAGATAATCAATATACAGCCCCAGTTCTTTGAGAAACATGTGGGGCCGGTCTTCACGGCTGATAATGTTAGTTTTTCCGTAAATATGATCGATCATTTCTCTTAACGAGACGATTTTTGAAAAATAAGCCATATTGGGTCCTGGACACACTGTTACTCCTTTGTTCCGACTGAAGGTTTCCAGGTTATTACTCATTGAAAATGAATTGCCAAGGCCGATACATAAACATTCTTTTTCAGTTATCTGTCTTAACCGGTTGGTATATTCTTCCTGACCCGGATTTTCTATTTTAAGTTCTTCAATTTTTTGCTTCTGATAATCGCGAGAAGCAGTGCATAATGGTTTATCTGAAAACTCTGTATTAAAAAGTAAATACTTCTTAACGCAAGGAGCACCGGGCCTGCCTTTTTCAATTCGGATTTGTTTTTCCTGTTCAGCTGAATTACCTCTGAGGGTATTAAACGGAACGCCCAGAGGGGATATATCACTTAAGTAAAAGCCTTCTTCTCTGGTTTGGGATATGAGTTTCAGTGTTTGTTTGTCAATATTTACTACCTCTGGCACCAGCATAAAAGGAGAACCCCAGCCAACGGCATCGAGATCGTAATGATCAATGAGGAACTTATGTTCCTCGCTGGTACCAACACCTCCCTGTACAGTTATATTCACGTCAGGAATTTGCGGTACTTCCCGGTTGCTGCTAATCAGTGCCTCTTTATAGATTTCAAATAGTGTCTGGATGAGCAACTTTTTATTCTTTTTGAACTCCTCCAAAACCGGCCCCAGCAGATATCCTGCCGATGCAAAGGCATGTCCTCCGCAGTTGAGCCCTGATTCGATTCTGAATTCAGAAATCCACAAGCCTTTTTTTGCCAGAAATTTACCCTGAACGAGGGCCGACCGGTAATCACTTACTTTTAAGATGATTTTTTTTGCAGGCTTATTGTTTTTACCCGGAAAGAAGTCATCAAATGTGGCCATATATCCGTATAAGGCAGGGTTCATACCGGCAGATAGGACCAGTGATGATGAAAGATTGCTGTTTGCGAAGCCTCTGAGAGCTGCATGTGCATCATTGAATTCACGTGAAAGGGGAACTCCGTCTTTCGTATAATTTGCTTTATCAATTTTGGTCATGATGTTAACCTGGATCTCTCCGGGTACAATCTTTTCTCTCAATGCTGCCTGCATCTGGTCCCTTTTCTCATCTTCAGAGAGAAGCATAGTGAGATATTCTTGTTTCAGGACTGATTCATCAGGAAGCATTTCAAAATAATGTGTAAGATCATTATCGGCTTCAAATAATCCGTTTCTTAGATTCTCCGTATTATTTTCTACTAACTGTTGTACAAGATTCAGATAGGCTGTAATTCTTTTTGCACGGCTGTCATTATCAACTTTTCTGATCGGATTAAACTCAATTCCGTTTAGTTTGGAATGATGTTCACGCACCTGCTCAATGAGATCATCATCAATGATGGAAATAACCGAGTTAATTCCAAAATGGGCTGTCTTAACCGGAGTGTCAATTGTATATCCCGTACCCATTACCGGGATGTTAAATGAATGAGGTAGTTGCATTTTTGTTAATTCTTAATTATTGTTCTTTATTGCGATGGTGATCAACCCGATTCCTATTCAAAAAATACTACAGTGAATAAATATTCAGCTGGATTGATACAAAAAATATAGAACATCAAAAATAGAAACTAATTTTCCCGATGTATTATGTTTTTTGTAATTAACGTGTATATGGGATTAACTGTAGGGAATTGGGATTAATGTCAGGAAGGAACGGCGAATGACATTCGCCCCATTATTTGCTCAAATGCTTGCAGAACAGGAAATAAGCCCGGGGAAGTGGTAATGAAATGATCCGGAGAAATACATTACATTTTGATTTCTGTATAATAATTGTTACAAGCGGACGCTTGCAGCAGGGGGGATCCGATTCAACATGCCACAAGTCCGGAAACCTGCGTCAGGGGAGTTATAAACTGCCGCATTTGATAAGCATCAGATGCAGCAGTTATATTTAGGGAAAAGGTGAGAAATCCTGGCTTATTTTTTTACCAGTATCACCCAGTCAGCTGATTCATCCTCCGGAGCATTGCCCAGTGAATGTGCCCCGGGACCCTGTATGTTTTTGATACTTCCCTGCTGCAGCGCTCCGCCCTTCCGGGGATTGTACCATTCAACCGCGTAATTACCGGAATCTTTCCCAAGGTCAAGATTAGCGGAGCCTCCTGCAGGGAGGTATATTACGTATATTACTTCTGGTTTTGCGAGGCAATATTTTGAATTGTCATGCTGGGGGTTTCCAACAAGAGAATCGGCGCAATACATCTCCTGGAAAGGAATGTTATTATTTTTGAAGAATTCGAGAGCAATGCTGCAATAGGTCCAGCTCTTATCTCTACTCCGCCAGTCCTGACAATTCAGATCATTCTGTGGCAGGCTGTAGCCGAAATAATATTCCACACCAGCTCCGCCAGCCATCAGTGTGCCCCAGAGTGTGTACTTACGGATGTCATCAATAGTATAAGAGTCGGCTTCCTTCTTCAGGTTCTGTACTACCGGAAAATCCTTCATATCCGGGATCGGGAGGCACTCCTGTATTGGCAGGGTTTTGTTCATCGTTGGCAACTACCCAGGGTTTGCCTGTTTCAACAGAGGTTTTAATCCAATGCAATACACGCTGATGATCGACATCCCAGCCGTTTTGCAATGAGGCTCCGGTAAGCCTTGACTGGTCTCCGATAAGCTTGTCATATACCCTGTCCTGCCAGTCGGGATAGGTATGAATTACTATATGATGATGGTAAGGGTCGATGTTGTAAATATAGTCAGCCATTGCTCTTTGCTGCTCAGGTGTCTGAGTGTTTTCTTCTCCCAGGTTCCAGTTAAGCGCAAGCTCATAACCAAACCGGGCAATAAGCTCACGGAGATAAAGTTTTCGCTCCGGTCCAAGTTCACCTCCGTCCAGAGAGGTTGGAACGTTGGTTGGTTCCCCTCTGAAGTTGTCATCATTCTCTGTTTCCTGCAGTTTAAAATGAAGGTAAAGTCCCATTTGCTGAGCATGGTCAAAAATGATCTGCCACTGGTCAAGCTTTGAACAGTCATAATGAAATTTGTCATTGCGCTCTGTAAATGGCCATACATCATCTCCGTCACCTCCGGCATTATAGGTTAAAAATGAGAAGGCATTGCATCCTTTCCCTGAAAGATAGTTTAGTGCTCCGATCAGTCCTTTGCCTCTGCCGTCTTTCCAGGTTGGATCTCCGGGACGCCAGTCTCTTACATGTGGTTGCCAGGTTTTTAGGTTAGCCGTGGCTGCTTCGTTATTACGATGTTCACCTGCAGTTTTATAGGAATATGTACCGTCAAAATCAGTATAGGCCAGCAGATTCTCGGGAGCATCAGCTCCTGCTTTCAGGAAGAATTCTTTGTTTCCGGCAAACTGCAGGTAGCGCTTCCCAACATAATCAAGTCTTCCTTTACCTCTGAAATCATGTCCTGTTTTGTCTGTTGGTAATACTTCAAAGCTTCCTTCGGCCAGAAAAACTACCTCTGATGCGGCAGCAGCCTGATTGTCGATTGCCGCGTTTTTGCCTTTTTTAATTGTTATGGAATAGTGCCATTTCCCGGTTTGGTCAGGAGCAATATGTACACGCCATTTATTACCTGCGATTGCCGAAGTTTCTGCAGCATTGCCATCTGCAGCAAAATAACCCGGGCTCTCGTAAACAGGGGAGCCCGATTCATGGGTGAAAACTGCAGTCATCCGGTAATCTGTGAAGGGATTATAGTTGGTATCCTGCTCTGAGGCCCGGGGTCCATCAGCGGTTAGCGTAATTTTGTGCCATTGCATCAGGTCACCTGTGATTTTTACTTTATTGGTGGTTTGGTTGCAGGAATAAGTCATCAGCAAGATAGACAATGTAAAAAGAATGTTGTTGAATTTTCCCATGGTGAAATCGATAATTGATTTGAATTAGTTTTTCTTGAAATGAATGAATTTTATGATTTTTTTGTTAAAATAAGCCACAAGCGGATGCGGCAGTGCTCGGATTTATTACCAATTGACCTGTTAGGTTTCGAAAACCTGACAGGTCTGGATAATAATAAATTCTTAATTTTCTTTTTTAACCGGATCCCCGTAAATAGTACCTCTGCCGTGGGTTCCCACGTATACTCGTCCATATTGTTTGGGGTCTCCGGTTACATGGAGCAGAAGTCCCCACTGGTGCTGGTCATCGTTTATTCGGTTCCAGCTATCTGCCAGATCATCGGATCTGAAGACACCCCAGGTGCTGTCTACAACTCCAATCATATAAAGAGCCGGATCTTTTTTTCCGGGGGCACTTTTGCCAAAGCCAAAGCCATGTAATCTTTGAATATGATCAGTCTTAACAAATGACTGTCCCATATCCGTAGAATGATACAAACCGTCATAAGCAGCGAGCCATATATCACCTTTTTTACCGGGAGTAGAATAGAGCTGGTCCTGTCCGCCACGCGAATCTCCACGATATTCTTTATTGGAAGGTAACCCGTTCGGTAGGGTTAGGATTTGTTCTTTAAAAGTAACAGCTCCGTCGGTACTGATAAACATTTTGCCTGCAAACAGGTCCATGGCATAAAAAATATCGGGATCAGTGCGGTCTGCAATGACGCGTGTACCGGCAGGTAATCCGCCGCATTCAGTCCAGCTGATACCCCTGTCTCTGGTATAGTAAACCGGTATCAGTCTTTCTTCACTATCGGGTCCCCAACCATTGCGGACCGGATCAGGCGCCCATACCCAGGTTGCTCCGTCAGCCGAAACAGCGACATGTCCCGAGCGGCTTTCAGGATCAGGAATGGTATCACAAGGTTGCCAGGATTTACCAAAATCGGTAGAATAACCAATGGTTTTACCGGGGTTGTCACCAGTAGCATTTCCTACTCTGACAATTAGTGAGGGATTTTTCCAGGCACAATCGAGGCTGTTGGTATTGCCAAAGCGTGGATTACTGAAATTTCCTTCAGGCTCCGGTTTATCCAGGTTCCAGTGAACAAAGCCGCCATAATCTCCAATAGCTGTGATTAGCGGTGCACCTTCAGGCGGACTCAGCAGGTCGAGTGCAACGGTTTCTTCGATGCCTGTTCCCATGATATGCCATACTACTGTTTTCCCTTTGTCCAGATCGGACAGGTTGAAGGTTTCGTGTCCCCCGTAACCAGTAGTAAATATGGCATGATCCGGATTGTTTGGATCAATTTCAATATCAAACAACCAATGACGACCGGTATGAGAGGTGTAAGGAGCCAGTGAATCATCCCTGACAGCCCCGTTGCCAAATACTTTCATCCAGGTTTTTCCTCCGTCCAGAGTGCGGAATATATCATCCCCACTGTCGATGCCATACCGGTGATAAGAGCTGACTATTGCTACCTGCGGGTTATGTGCATCTACCGATACTGCTGCATACCCGAAACCACGATTATGTGCCGGATCGGGTTTGTCCGGTGTGATGTCCGTCCATTTACCGTTCTTCGTATTGTATTTCCATACACTACCGTCAGTCATTCTTGACGGTCCGGGTGAATTACCGTAAGTCAGATAAAACATACCGTTGGAGGCGAGGATACCATGAGTAGGACGGTTGGCAACGGGCTGGCCGGGAACAGGTTTCCAGGTTTTTCCGTAATCGGTACTACGGAAGAGATTATGCTGATTCATAAGAGAAACTCCGGCATAGATAGTGGAACTTCCTTTGTCAGCTGAAACGCTTTCCGGATCAAAAACGACAAAAACAATTCCGGAACCCTGATTAAAACGCTGCCAGCGGCGGATGCTGTCTGTATCCTGCATTCCTGCAGGAGGTTTGGGGGTAATATTAGGAAAGGATTCCACTTTGTTCCAGGATTGGCCATAATCTTCGCTTTTCCATAAACCGGCTTTTCTTGTCCCAAGATACAGTATACTGCTGTTATTGGGATCAACAGCCATTCTTTCACCATTACCACGACCATCTTCGTTGCCTCCCATCTTGAAGGGAACATTAACCGTATGAAACGTATGGCCACGATCAGTTGACCAAAGTATGGCACCATCTGGTGTCCGCTCATTGGTATAGGTGCCGCAGGCCATGTATAACCTGTCGGGATCATTAGGATCGAGGGCAATACTTTCAATCCCCATCAAATTGTAATCGTCAATTGACATCCAGTCCAGCATGGGTTCCCATTGCAGGGTTTCCGGATTACGCCGGTAGGCTCCTCCCATGTCGGTGCGGCAGTAACATATGCCTGGAGCTGTCGGATGAAAAATAATACCCGTTACAAAACCTCCACCTACCATTTGTACATTCTTCCAGTTGTAGGGAATGGCTTCCGGAGACTTTGACTGCTGCCGGGTGCAGGAGATGAGTTGCATCATTGTAAACACCAGCAAGAAAAGGCAGGCTGTTTTTAATATTCGGGTCATGATAATGGAATTTAGTTAATAGTTTATTCCTCTCAAAAATATTTTCCAAGATAATAAATAGACAGAAAGAAATACTACGGAAAGGTTATTTTTAACATTTAGTAATGAAACGAACGCATTACAAATGCACACAAGGGAGAGGTATCTGTAATGCGGGATATGGAAAGCAAAAAACCGATTCAATAATTTGAACCGGTTTTTCTGAAATTCAGGATACTAATCTTATTTACCTTCTTCTTCCTTTTTCTTTTTCAGATCCATCATCTTTTCCATCAGATCAGGGACTTTGTCGAATATGGCTGAGAGTCCTTTCTTACTGTCAGCAGGTAAAAATGATATTTCATCACCTTTGGCTACAAGAAATCCAACGGGTGCAATTCCTATCCCGGCGCCACCTCCGTTGCCTTCACCCGATTGTTTACGTTTAGGATCATCGCCCTTACCGGCACCTGCACCGAATCCAAGTCCTACTTTTATCACTGGTTTACACTTGAAATCTCCAAGTGTAAATTCTTCACCAACTATTGTTTCAGTATTGGCCATACCTTTTACTCTTTCAGCGAGTTTTTCAAGTAACTGTTCAAGATTTGCTTCCATTTTTTTTGAATTTTAAATTAGACAATTTATACTTTATGATTATGATTAACAGTGAGATAATATGTGTCTGAATCAGCAGATAAAGTGTGTTTCTTCCTTCAAAATTTACTGAGATTGCCTTACCGGGCTTAGTTAGTAAACCGGTCAACGGATAGAGCTTTGCGTTGAGGGGGAAATCACCAGTATCAATTTCCCAGATGAGTTTTTTAATCCTGATCTTCCCTGCCATTGTCCTGAATAGTTTCCGGAATTCAGACAGCGTCAGCTTTTTACGTGTTTTTTTTCCTTTTTTCTTTTCGGAAAGTTTTTCTTTTGTCTTCTTTTCCTTTTTGCTTTTCATGAAAATACCCGGGGAGATTCTGATTAGCGCAAATCTGAGCCGAATATCCGGATCTGACATCAACTCATATAAGCCGCCGGAGAAGAAAAATGGCATATAGACCCGCAGAAATTCTTTTTTAGTATCAACTTCAATCCTTACCGGTAGTATCAGAATGAGAAGCAAAACCAGAATTATAAATATCAGTATTGAGAACAGGATTATCATGATTGTTAAGTTAATGGCTCAAAAATACAACCATATACAGGCATGATAAATTGTAAATAGGTAAAGGAGGTATTGTGAACGGTAAAACCGGAAATTATTGGGGTAAACTTTTAAATTGATGAATTTATGGGAGTACTTTTTCTGGCGGGACAACCTTTATCCGTTTCGGCAGGCATATGATGTGTAACCTTTGTTCTATTCTATGCGCTTTTAGCTTGAAAGCACGCATTGCAAATGCGCACTAGTGGAGGGCTTTTCTGGGAACACACATTAAAAATGCGCGCAAGTGAAGTTTTACTTATTATTCAGTGCAAGGCATTCTTCAAGCAGCTGATCGCGATTAACCGGAACAACCCCAACTTTTTCGCAAACGAGCCCACCGGCAATATTGGAAAACCAGGCAATTTCTTCCGGACCGAGACCGGCAGACAGACATAAACCGGCCATACTTATTACAGTATCTCCTGCTCCCGATACATCCGCAATATCACGAATTTCAGCGGGTAATGTCCAGTATTTTTCGCCGTTGCTAATTAAAACACCTTTTTCTGAAAGGGTGATCATTACGTATTTGATATTCCGGTTCTTATTGATACCAGACGATGCCTTGAATATTGATGCCGGATCATCCTTCCGGATTTCGGTTTTAAGTCCTTCAATGAATTCTTTAAAGTTGGGCTTGAAAAGGGTAACATTTTTATAGGCGTTAAAATTCCTGCGTTTGGGGTCCACCAGCGTTGGAATATTCTTTTCATTGCTTTTCTCAATAACCTGCTCAATCAGTGATGGAGTGATCACACCTTTGTCGTAATCCTGAAAAATGATGGCATCAATCTTATGCTTATTCAGCATCAGGTCGATCCGTTCCAAAAATTCAGTTTCAATCTCAGCAGAAAGGTATTTGTCATCTTCCCTGTCAACACGCAACAGTTGCTGACTGTTGCTTATAATACGGGTTTTGGTTGTGGTAATGCGTGAATCATCGTATACGATTCCTTCTGTGGTCATGCCCTGTTGATCCATGAGATCGAGTAACATCCGGAGGCGTTCATCGTTTCCGGTAACCGAACAGAGTAGGGGTGCAGCGCCCAGAGCCTGTATATTAAGGGCCACATTGGCGGCTCCTCCCAGCCGGTTTTCCTGTTTCTGACTGGTAACCACAGGAACGGGGGCTTCCGGAGAGATACGCTCAACTTTACCCCAAAGATATGAGTCGACCATAACATCGCCTATTACCATGATCCTGAAGCTGGAAAATGCCTTGAATATACTTTTCAGTTCACTGTTTTTCAAAACCTGTACTATTAAAAAGTTATTAAAAAAACAAAGATATAATTTTCACCCGAAAATACGTTTTCACATTGTTTGTGATTAAAACAGACAGAAAAAATCCATGTTTTATAAAGGATCTACATCAGCTGTCACCTGAAGTGTTTTATAAGCCGGCCGGCTCATCAAATTATTCATCAATTGCTGCATGATTTTTTTGGCGCCGGAAAACGAAGAGGTTCTTTTAACTTTTACAATGATGTTTTTCCGGTAAAAATTTTGTACCCGTCCGATCAACGGGTATTCGGGTCCAAGTACCATGTTTCCGAAGTAGTTTTTCAGCTCCCCGGAATATAAATCGGCCGCCTGATCTAGTACCGACTGGTTTTTGTGTTTGAGGGTAAATTTCACCATCCGGTAATAGGGCGGATAATGAAACTGTTTTCGTTCCTCAAGTTGTGAATTATACATGGCAGTATATTGATTATCCACTACCTGACGGATAATGGTATGTTCGGGATTACCTGTCTGAATAATTACTTTGCCTTGTTTATTTTTCCTTCCGGCACGCCCACTGACCTGCGCCATTAGCTGATAACTTCGTTCAAACGCCCTGAAATCCGGAAAATTCAGCATATTGTCAGCATTTAGAATGCCCACCAGACTTACATTGTTGAAATCAAGTCCTTTAGAAATCATTTGAGTGCCAATCAGGATATCAACTTTATGATCTTCAAAAGCTGAAATAATGGTTTCGTAGGCCCTCTTCTTCCGGGTAGTATCCAGATCCATCCTGGCTATTCGGGCATCAGGGAAAAAGATGGCAACATCATCTTCAATTTTTTCAGTTCCGAATCCTTTGGTTGATAAGCCGGGATTGCCGCAGGCCGAACAGGCTTGCGGGATATGAACCGAGTAACCACAATAGTGACAAACCAACTGGTTGATGTGTTTGTGGTAGGTGAGACTTACATCACAATGTTTGCAATAGGGCACCCATCCACAAACTTCACAGGAAAGAAAAGGAGCAAAGCCGCGTCTGTTCTGAAAGAGGATTACCTGTTCATTATTTTTCAGAGCATCACTGATGTGGTCAAGCAGGATCGGCGTAAAATGGGCATGCATCTGTTTTTTTCGATAAGCTTTACGGGTGTCTGCCAGAATAATCTCCGGTAGCTTAATCTGTTGGTACCTTTCAGTTAATTCAACCAGCCCGTATTTTTTCTCCCGGGCATTAAAATAGGTCTCTACTGAAGGAGTTGCAGTACCGAGCAGTGTTTTGGCACCATGCAACTGAGCCAGTACCAGAGCCGTATCCCGCGCGTTATAGCGGGGTGCAGGGTCGTATTGTTTATATGTATTCTCATGTTCTTCATCCACGATGATCAGTCCAAGGTTATCAAAAGGCAGAAAAACGGAGGAACGAACACCAAGTATTAGCTGATAATGCCCGGATTCAGAATTGTTTGCATGCATCAGTCTTTTCCATGTTTCCACCCGCTCACCATCGTTAAATTTGGAATGATAAATGCCAGCTTTATCTCCAAATACGTCTTTGAGCCGGTTGATGATCTGTGTGGTCAGTGCAATTTCAGGCAACAGATATAATACCTGTTTGCCCTGCTCCAGCATTTCACTGATCAGGTGTATATAAACCTCAGTCTTTCCACTGGAAGTTACCCCATGCAATACAACAGCATTCTTTTTTTCAAATTTCTCATGTATTGCTGCTAATGCCTGTTGCTGACCTGTATTTAGTTTTTTGAGCTCAACAGGAAGTTCATTATCAGTTGTATGAAGGCGTGATTTTTCTTTGAAATAAATTTCAATGATACCTTTATCACTAAGTGCTTTAAGCGTGGAAGGGGAGGTATCGGCTTTTTCAAGCAGTATTTTTTTGCTGATCTCAATTTTATCTTCATCAAACTGGCTGGTCAGATCCAGCAAGGTCATCAGTAGCTTTGTTTGTTGTGGTGCCCTGCTAAGATTGTCAAAAGCCTGGTTCAGTTTTGCTTCATCATTAAAATCAGGATGCAACCTGACAAAATCAACAATCAGAGGTTTGTATCCTTCCTGAAGCTTTTCATTGAAAGTAAGCGCACCTTTTTCATGCATCGATTTAAGAAGCGGCATTACCGATTTTCGCTCAAGCACATTAGAAATCTCCTGTATAGTGATTATATTCCTGTCTTCGAGCAAATTATGGAGGATAAGTTCCTGAGATGTCAGTAATTCAATCTTTTCAAAAGCAGGATTGAACAAGACCTTTGTTTCGCTTTCCAATTTTAATCCTGCCGGCAGGGAAGCCTTAAATACTTCACCAATGGTGCACATATAATAGGAGGCAATCCATTCCCATAGTTTTATTTGCAGGCGGTTAACAATCGGCGCCTCGTCAAGAATGGAAATCAGGTCCTTGGTTTGATATACTTCGGGTTTATTTTGGTGGATACTGTGTATGATACCTGTATAGATCTTTTTAGCACCAAACTGCACCACTGCCCTTTTCCCGGGGGTTGATTCATTTACCAGGGATTCCGGTATGTGATAAGTAAACAGTTGTGGCAGGGGGAGCGGTAAAATAATATCGGCATACAGGTCCCTTTCTACCATTTTATTGAAGAGATTGAAAAACAAAGAAAGTAGTAAGAGTGAAAGGCTTCACCCTTACTCATCCTTTCAGGTTAAATTAATTACAATGTTATACCAGTATATCAGCCAGATCGAGGAGTGACTGGCTTACTTCTTTATGCAGTTTAACTGTTTTACTTAATGGCACATGCGTGATTTCATTATTTACCAGTCCCACCATGATACTCTTCTGATCATCAAGCAAAGCTTCAACGGCTGCTACTCCCATTTTACTGGCTGTTACGCGGTCGTATGAGGATGGTGTACCGCCGCGTTGAATATGTCCCAGGATGGTTACCCGGATGTCGGTTTCAGGCAATTCAGCCTGCACACGTTTTGCAATTTCAAAGGCATTACCTTCGTCGTCACCTTCAGCCACCATGATGATGCTTGATTTTTTCTTTTTTCCTCTTGAAGTAAGGTAATTGATCAGTTTCTGTTGCTGACCACTTACTTCGGGAATAAAGATTGCTTCAGCACCACAGGCGATACCACTGCGTAATGCCACAAAACCGGCTTCTTTTCCCATTACTTCTACAAAGAAAATACGGTTGTGAGAGCTGGCTGTATCGCGAATTTTATCTACAGCATCAACAACGGTATTGAGTGCAGTATCATATCCGATCGTATAGTCTGTTCCGTACAGGTCGTTGTCAATGGTTCCAGGGATGCCAATGAATGGGATACTATGTTCTTTGGACATCAGGGAAGCTCCGGTAAAAGATCCGTCACCACCAATTACAACAACACCATCGATCTCATGTTTCTGAAGTTGTTCAAATGCTATTCTTCGTCCTTCTTCAGTTTTGAATTTCAGACAACGGGCTGTTTCCAGAATTGTTCCGCCTTTCTGAATTATTCCACTTACATCCTGAGATTCCAGTTTTTTGAAGTCACCATTTATCATTCCTTCATAACCTCTCATGATGCCATACACCTCAAGTCCATGATAAATAGCAGCCCGGGTTACTGCCCTGATTGCGGCATTCATTCCAGGAGCATCACCACCTGAGGTCAAGACGCCGATTCTTTTAATATTACTCATAGTACATCTAGATTGATAATTTTTAAAATAAAATGCAAATATTCAATATAAATTTTAATTATAAAAACTGTTTGGGAAGTGCAGTGTTATCTCAATATTAAATTATCTTCATTTTTTTGCTGGTAATCAGTTTTGTTTCCGGTATTTATTTCTGGCTAACAACAAAGAGCAATTTCCCTTAAGTTTTCAGCCACATCTTCCATCAACCATAGCGGTGTAGAGGTGGCGCCACAAATTCCTGCAGATTCCATGCCTTCCAGCCATTCCTTTTTAATATCCGAAGGAGATGTAATAAAATGTGCTGCAGGATTACCCCTTTTGCATGCTTCAAAGAGTAGCCGGCCATTAGAACTCTCTTTGTAACTTACAAAAAGTATCAGGTCATGGCTGGCAGCAAAGCGGGCGATCTTTTCTTCCCGGCCGGAAACCTGCCTGCAGGTTGTATTGTGCACCTCCAGCATATCCAGGTGGTTGAATCCTGCCTTCTCGTATCCTTCCTGAAGAGCTTGTTTCACTTCTTCGAACTCCCTGACAGGCTTGGTCGTTTGTGAAAATAATATTGAGGGTTTATCGAATGATACAGATTGAAGGTCATGTGCATCTTTCACAACCAGTGCTTCACCATTGGTTTGTCCCAGGAGGCCTTCAACTTCAGGGTGCCCTGGTTTGCCAACAATGATAACCTGTCCTTTTTTTGTATTCAATTTAACAGAAGCCTTGCCAACCCTTTCCTGGAGCTTATGAACAACAGGACAGGTAGCATCAATCAGCTCAAGATTATTTCTGCGGGCAATCTCATGGGTTTCGGGTGGTTCACCATGGGCACGGATTAATACCCTGGCATTCGTTAGCTTACTGAAAAAATCATGGTCAATAGTGATCAATCCTGATTTTTCAAGTCGTTCAACCTCTTCCTGATTGTGTACAATTTTTCCAAGACAATACAGGGTACCTGATTTAGCAAGTTCTTTTTCTGCCCTTTGTACCGCATTGGTTACTCCAAAACAGAAACCTGAATGTATGTCTATCTCAACCTTCATTTTTTATGACTCAGTTTATTGTCAGATGTTCACTAAACCCGCATCATCAAGAGGTTTCTGTAAGATGTTTACAGTTATTTAAATCAGATTTATGGTCAGTCTTTCACGGTTCAGCTTAAGACTACTGGTTATCATGGTTAAAAAATCAGTAATAATCAGGCTTCGAATGCTGCCAGATCATATTTTTCTTTCAACAGATCTTCCAGCCAGGCCCACTGCTCCGCCGGTGTCATATTACTGTTGTCAAGAATAATTGCATCATCAGCTTTGCGCAGCGGACTTGTTTCACGGTTCTCGTCTATATTATCCCTTGTATTAATATTTTCAAGTACCTTATTAAAATCCACTTTCTGCCCCTTCTGCTTTAGCTCATCATAACGCCTGCGGGCACGTACTTCAGGTGTTGCTGTCATGAATATTTTCAGTTCAGCATCCGGAAACACAACGGTGCCGATATCTCTTCCATCCATTACAATGCCTTTTTCGTCGCCTAATTTTCGCTGGATTTTCACCATCGAATTTCTTACTTCCGGTATTTTACTAACCTGGCTCACATTATCAGAAACATCAAAACTACGAATCTGATCTTCAACTGCTTCGTTATTAAGTGTAACTTCATTCTCACCTGTAGCTGTATTTCTTCGAAATGCTATATTTATTCCGGGAAGATCCCGGATGAGTGCTTCCTGATTGAAACCATTTTTGCTTATAAAACCTTTTTTAAGGGCATATAAGGTCACAGCCCTGTACATAGCACCGCTGTCAATATAAATATAACCGAGCTTTCCGGCTATGGTCCTGGCAAAAGTACTTTTCCCACAGGATGAATATCCGTCTACTGCGATTGTGATTTTTTTATCTCGGCTGTTCATAGGACCGTTGCGGTTGTTTCAATTACACTAAACGAAAAACGGTGCAAAGATAACAATTTATTTGGTAATTCAGATGAGACCAGGCGCCGCTATTATCTATTAATTTACCTTTTAATAGAAGTCAGAAATATTAGTAGTCAGCGAGAAAAGGTTGGAAGCTCCTGAGAGATGGTAAGTGGCTCTTCCATAACTAATATTGAATTTTGAAATTTTGAGTCCGAATCCCCATGAAAACCCTACGCCGCCTACTTTTGAAGCAAGTTGCATTTCTTTTCTCCGCTGGTAATTATAGCCAACCCTGAAATAGAAATTTTTTACCGGTAAAAATTCAACCCCGACAATCATATGGCGCATGAAATTCTCGGCGAAATTTTCCACTTTGCTTATTTTTACCTGCTCTCCGGTTAGCGGATCAATACTGTTTTTTTTATCAGCTTCGGTAGTGTAAAGCATGTCCCATTGCTGAAGATGATGAGCTGTGAGAGAGAATCGAAAAGGTGCATACTTAAGCCGTTGCGAAACTCCCAGTTCTATATTAAGCGGGAGTGGCTCCATATTTCCGGAATTATAAGCCTTTATTTGTGTTCCCAAATTTCGTATGACAAAGGCAGCAGTAAAGAGCTTGTCGGGATTGTGAAAGGTGATACCTACATCGGTGGCCAAACCGGTTGATGTATACTGTTCCAGCACTGAGTGAATCGTTTTAAGGGCTGCACCAACTGTGAAAGAACTGTCCAGGGACAATGACCACATCAGATTGAATGAATACTCTGCAGCCCTGAAATGGCCTGTAATTACACCCGTGTAGTCGGCCGCTGTAAACTCTCCGTAGTTGATATAATTTACTGCCGCCGCAAAATTTCCGGCATTAGCAAATGAATGGGCATAAGAAAAATAACCGTAATTGATGTCTGTAAAATAGTTCACATAATTCATTACCAGGTTGTTACTCATGCTGCTGTTTAGCAGGGAAGGATTTTGTGAGGTCAGGTTCAAATCATCATCCTGTATGGCAATTACATCCCCTCCAAGCGCTGCGGCGCGAGCTGAATTTGTAAGGTTTAGGAAATTATAGGTATAATTCCCTCCCGGCTGGGCTTCAGCTAAATTTAAACCAGCAGTGACGATCAGGAGAATTAATGCGATACTTTTATACATAAGCAACTTTCTTTGACCTTTCAAAAATAAGAAACTCAGCGGAAAAACATACTTTTTATAGCTTCTGAAATTATTATATGGAATAAAAATGACTTTCAGACAACCATTTAACGGGTAACCGGTGAGAAATAGTATAAGAGGCGTTTTGTTTCTATGATCAAAGGATAGTTATATCATGGTGAGTTCTTCCAGAAAAATGGTTTCAGCTGTATTTATCCATTCTCTGAAACTTTGATTATCAAAATTATAATTGTTAATATGATCAAGTAACCCGGAGAGGTCAAAATGATCTGATGTAATTCCGGCTTTTACTCTGCAGGCATCAAGCGCGTTGCATTGCTGTTCATAATGTCCGGCAACAGGTATCATCATTACTGGCTTGCTCAGATACATGGCTTCACAGATAGATTCAAAACCTGCAGTACTTGCAAACGCATTACAGGATGCCATGTATTTTATAAATTTTTGGTCATTTATTTTGTGGATATGGAAATTCTCATTTACCTCTGTGACTTCCTCAGCCATGTTATTATCCCAAAAAAATTCCAGCTTGATTTCCTGATTTTTAGAATGCCACTCAGCAATTTCTCCTGCATAGCCGCTGTTTAAAATGTAACCAAGCAGAAAATCACCCTGTAAAGGTTGCATTAATTTTATTTCATCACGCAAAAGCGGGGGTACAACTTTAATTTTTTTATTGTCTGCATCCGGCATTTTTCTAAAAGAAAGTGCCAGCTGTTTAACTGCAAACCTACCTGAAAACCAGGTATTGAAAACCAGCAGTTTTTTATCGATCCAACGGCCTTTAGGAAAAACAAAATCAGGATGCAGCAACAGATACTGATGACCAATAGTAATCAGCGGAATGCCGGGCTTTTTCCTGAGATAATACAAGCCGGTCAGAAGATCATAGAAATTTACTATCACTTCCGGTTCCACCTCTTTTACTATCTCATCAATACGTCTTATACTAGCAGAAAATGTTTTGAGTTTACCGGCATTAGATATTATGGATCTGAGAAGATGTATTCCCCGATTTCTTTTATCCATGATAAAATCAGGACTTTCATATGTCCGTACCGGTGCTCCGATCTTTTCATAAAAAAAAGCGGGTATCTGACGGTTTACATTTTTGCCAACAAGTACAGCAACTATCTGGTGCCCTGAATTAATGAGCAACTGCGACAGAGAGATTGCCTGGGTCATGTGTCCACGGCCTTCCCCCTGAACAATAAACAGATAACGCATAAAAATCTTTTAAAGTTTACTTATGTCTGATATTTGCATATTCAGGTATTTTGGACCTGATTACCGAACCATTTGTATATTGAGGTATTCCATTCTTCTTATCCCTTCTTAGGGATTCCTCTTCTTCCAGCAAATTAGCATAATACACAATATTCCAGTTTCCCAGGTAGTCTTCAGTCAGGGCAGTTAGCGATTCCACCCAGTCGCCCGAATTCATGTAAATAATATCCTGGTGACGGGTTATAGCCGGATGATGGATGTGTCCGCAAATTATTCCATCATAACCTCTGCTTTTTGCCAGCCGTACCAATTCATTTTCAAAATCCGAAATGAAGCTGACAGCTGTTTTTACCTTCTGTTTGATATTTTTTGATAAAGAATAAAAAGGAAGTCCTTTTTTTGCTCTGTAATTATTGTAAACTTTGTTTAACCACAGTAATAGGGTGTAACCAATATCTCCCAGTCTGGCCAGCCAGCCCAGATTAGTTGTTATCGTATCAAAAATATCCCCGTGTATCACCCAGAATTTTTTCCCGCCACTCATCAGTTCATATTCTTTGGTAATACTTAGGCTGCCAATTGAAAGCGGCATAATATTATCCAGAAAATCGTCGTGATTTCCACGGATATATATTACTTCAGTCTTTGTTTTTTCAATCATTTTGATGACGACCCGGAAAAAACTGGTATGTTTTTTCTTCCATTTGCCTGATCTTTTCAGTTGCCAGCCATCCACAATATCTCCGTTCAGGATAAGCTTGTCACAGGTATTTGTTTTCAGAAACCTTACCAGTTCCCGTGCCTTTGACCCCTTTGTCCCCAAATGGACATCAGAAATGATTATGGTTTTATAGTGATTCTTCTTAAGCATACTAATTTTTTCAGCAAAGCTAAGCCATTCCTTTATGTGCGATGTTAATGCAGTATTAATAAAATGATAATATTGAGTTAGTTACAGGTTACCTGGATGTTTCAGAGATATTACATTTTCTTAAACTTAAGATTACAGTCAAATATTATTTGTATATAGATTGTTGACTACTGATTTTCTTCGCACCCTCCAGGGACGAGTCAAATGAAGAAAATCAATGGCTTTCTTCAGGTAATTAGGAAGACTATCATAATATATTTTTATGTCAGATGATGAACTGATTCCTGACGGTTTTTGTTTCTTACAGACAAATAAAGAATATGTAGTCTTTTTTTACAGATATTCGTTACTTTAGCTCCAATTTTAAAAATAAATAAATGAAAAAAATTACCGGTTTTTTGTTTTCTTATCGTCTGATGGCTTTATTACTGGCTGTTTTTGCTATTTCAATTGCTGCAGCCACTTTTATTGAAAACGATTTTGGAACAGAAACAGCCCGCAAATTGGTATATAATGCCCATTGGTTTGAAGGAATGCTTATTTTGGGGATAATTAATCTTTCAGGAATAATATTTCTAAACAAAATGTACAGAAAAGGAAAAGTAACTATTTTTCTTTTTCATTTTGCCTTTTTGCTAATTCTAGTTGGTGCCGGTATCACGCGTTTTTTTGGATATGAAGGTGTAATGCATATCCGTGAAGGACAGTCTTCGAACAGTATCCTGACAGCTGATAATTATTTCAAGGTTATGGCTATCACAGGTACCGATACTGCTTACAGGGAACAACCTGTAATTTTTTCTGCCATTGGTCCCAATAAATTGAATACACAATTGGATCTTCCTGAAAGCAAAGTTAAAATTACACTTACCAAATACATTCCTTCAGCAAAAGAAGTGGTCATAGAGGACAAAAACGGAGTCCCTGTTATTGAACTGATGATTGCAGGGCAGGGGGGCAGCCGGCAGGTTTCACTGGCTTATGGTGATTCGCGTGAGGTAATGGGTCAGTACATTACATTTGGTGATTCTCCACTGGTTTCCGGTAATTCAATTAATATAGGATTATCCGGAAACAATTTGATAATTAAGGCTTCTTCACCCATCGTTCAGATGCAAATGTCCAGCCGCAATCAGGATACACTTAATGCAGGCAAAGCACATCCATTCTATCTTCGCACACTCTATTCGGTGAATTCGGTTCAGCTGGTGGCCAGGTCTTATCTTCCCCGCGGGCAGGTAGAGCTTACATCAGGCACAGGGAAACAGGGAAGTGGTTTTGATGCTGTGAAACTGAATATAGCCTCCGGCAGAAATCAGAAAGACATTATTTTATGGAAACAGGACGGTACCATGGGTGATCCGGTATCTTTATCGCTCGGGGCCACAAGAATTACACTTGCCATTGGCGGTAAACTTATTCATTTGCCATTTTCTATTTTTCTGAACAATTTTATTATGCAGCGCTACCCGGGATCCAACAGTCCGTCATGGTTTGAAAGTGAAGTTACACTAATCGATCAGCAACGAAATGTGAAGGAAGATCACAGGATTTATATGAATAACATATTAAATTATCGTGGTTTCAGATTCTACCAGTCTTCATTTGATCAGGATGAAAAAGGCACAATCCTGTCAGTGAATCATGATCTCTGGGGTACTATTGTAACCTATACGGGTTATCTGCTTCTGGCTATCGGAATGTTTTTAAGCCTGTTGAATAAAAACAGCCGTTTCAGAAAACTTGCCCGCGGCCTTTCCGGTGAATCCGGCGGTGTGGTGCGTAACACAGTTATGATGGTTTTTTTGATTTTTATGCTTACTTCCATCGTTCAGGCACAGCCTTCAGTCCCTGAGATCAATAAGAAGAAGGCTGAAAGTTTTGGAAAGTTGTTGGTACAGGAACAGGGTGGGAGAATAACACCATTGAACACGCTGGCATCGGAATTTCTCAGAAAAGTGAGCCGGAAGCTTAATTATCAGGAATTGAATCCTGATCAGGTTGTACTTGGAATACTGGCTTTCCCCGATACATTTAACCGGGTGCCACTTATCAGAGTATCCAATCCCCAACTGCAGGAAATGATCGGGATTACTGGTGAATATGCTTCATTCAACGATTTTTTCACAGACGGAGATCATCCTGATTACAAATTATCCGCTGCTGTTGATGAAGCATTCCGGAAAAAACCTGTTTATCGGAATAAATATGATGATGAGGTGATTCGTGTAGATGAGAGGCTGAATATCACCTATGCTTTATTTTCCGGAGACTTATTGCGGATTTTTCCCAGGCCCGGGGATCCCTCTCAAAAGTGGTATGATCCGGTTAATGGTCCTGTGCATTTTACCGGAAAAGATTCGCTCTTTGTTGCAAGCATCTTTCCAATGTAT
Source organism: uncultured Bacteroidales bacterium (assembly GCA_963783315.1). Classification (GTDB taxonomy): domain Bacteria; phylum Bacteroidota; class Bacteroidia; order Bacteroidales; family DASQZP01; genus DASQZP01. The sequence goes on along the minus strand of CAWAMZ010000018.1, from coordinate 392,519 downwards.
GTTCAGGAAGTCCGGAAAGGAATGAAAACCGGAGATTGGGGAGAGGCTGACGAATTTCTGGAAGCCATGAAGAAATATCAGGAAAAATTCGGAGCTGCAGTGATTCCTTCAAAAACACATCAGCAACTTGAACTTCTGTATAATAAAGCAAATATATTTGACAGATTATCAGGGTTCTATGCCCTTATTGGCTTTATACTTCTGATAATGCAGTTTGTTGCATTGTTTTATTCACGTTTAAACCTTCGGCCTGCCATCCTGGTTACACGGATTCTTATTATTGCAGCCTTTGTTTTTCATTTTGCCGGCCTTGCAATGAGGTGGTACATAGCAGGACATGCTCCCTGGAGCAATGGTTATGAATCACTCATTTATATTGCTTTTGTTACTGTGTTGGCCGGAATTATCTTTTCCCGTAAATCAGGAATTACATTGTCAGCTACTGCACTGCTTGCTGCCCTTACTCTTTTTGTGGCTCATCTGAGCTGGATGGATCCGCAAATCACCAACCTGGTCCCGGTACTAAAATCCTACTGGCTGGTTATTCATGTTGCAGTTATTACTGCCAGCTATGGCTTTTTGGCTCTGGGGGCCCTGCTGGCTCTGATCAATCTGATGCTTATGATATTCAGGACAGAACGCAATTACAGTCTGATAAGCAGCCAGATATCGAATCTTTCTTCAATTCTTGAAATGACACTGATTATAGGGCTCTACCTGGTTACCATTGGTACTTTTCTGGGCGGTGTATGGGCCAATGAATCATGGGGGAGATACTGGGGATGGGATCCAAAAGAAACGTGGGCTCTGGTAACCGTACTGGTGTATGCTTTTATTGCCCATATGAGGATGGTACCCGGACTCAGAGGAAATTATCTGTTTAACCTGATGGGCGCATTGGGTTTTAGTTCCGTGATCATGACTTATTTCGGAGTCAATTATTATCTTTCCGGAATGCATTCTTATGCAAAAGGTGATCCTGTACCCGTACCGGATTTTGTTTATTATACCGTTGGTATCATTGCTGTTATTGCTCTGCTTGCTCTGATAAGAAATTATTATGTGAAAAAAAACCATATTGAACCGAAGGTATAAAACGGCAAAAATTATAGAATAACAAGATTTCTATGCCTTTTTTCTGTTCCACCTTAGCAGATACTCATTTTCATGCGTTTCCTGATTGGTTCCTGTATTGACTACAATAAACCCTTCCCTGGCATAAAAATTCTGAGCTGCCTGGTTTTTTGTATATACTTTTAAATCAATAAAATCCCTGTTTTTCTTAACATGATCAAGAAGGGCTTTGCCATAACCCTTACGCTGTTCCTCCGACTTAATAAAAAGTGCATCCAGAAAGTTATCCTCCATAGATACAAAACCTGCAATTTTCCCATCGTTTTCCAATATCCAGGTTTCAGCCATGGGCAGATATTTATCAATCATTTCAGATTTTTGTGAAATCCAGTAATTTTTTTCAATAAAATTTTGTGACCTGACTGTAACAGCAAGCCATAATTCAGCGAGTAACTCATTATCAGCGGGTAAAGCAGCTCTAATTTTCACGGGAGTATTTTTAAATTTAGTACAAATCGGATTAAATAAAATGGTTTTTACCGGTTGAAGTGAAATCTTTTATGAACTGACTCCGGTCATAAACCGTTATAACAATATTGATCATTATAAATCAAATGTTTTCCTTACACAGGAACAGTTAACTTGCAAAGTTGTTATATATGCAACTAAATTAATTCAATATTTTAAGATTACCTGATTCAGAATTAATTCTTAACATTTTTTTGAATGAGGGCATTAATGGATATATTTATCAAGAATTAAAAGAATGTTGATTATGTCAAAATACATTGGAGTATTAACAGCAGGAGGGGATACCCCTGGTCTGAATGCAGCTATTCGCGGTATAGGTAAAGCAGCATTAGGCAAAAATGATATGGAGGTCATTGGTTTTAAGGATGGATTCCGGGGCCTGATGGAGAACAGGTACATAAGACTTAACAGGTCCAATTTATCTGGTATCCTTACTGTTGGAGGTACCATTCTGGGAACAAGCCGTGATAAACCTCACAAGATGCCCGCGGGTGGTAAGATGATGGATATGACAGATGTGATTGTTGAAAATTACAAGCAGCATCATCTGGATGCATTGGTTTGCCTGGGAGGAGGTGGTACAATTAAGAATGCATGGCATTTGGCGCAACGTGGACTAAACGTGATAACACTTCCAAAGACCATTGATAATGATGTTGCCATGACCGATATAACTTTTGGCTTTGATTCGGCACTGGGAGTTGCCACAGAAGCTATTGACAGGCTGCACAGTACGGCCCACAGCCATCACCGGATTATAGTAGTTGAAATAATGGGACACCGTGCCGGCTGGCTTGCTCTGGGTGCAGGGATTGCCGGTGGAGCTGATGTTATTCTGATTCCTGAAGTCCCTTATGATATAAATGTGGTGGCCGAATCTATACTCAGAAGAAATCACCATGGTTCTTCATTTAGTATTGTAGCGGTTGCTGAGGGAGCTATATCACGTGAAAATGCCCGGGAGATTGAAAAACTGAAAAAAAAGAAGGATGAATTAAAGGCAAAAGCAGCCAAAGATGAAAAGTACAAAGAAGAAAAATATAAGGAAGAAAAGTCCAAAATCAAGGAAAAACTTCATGAATTTGAAAATCACGGGGGCAGTAATACCATGCATTTGGCACGCAGACTGGAAGAACTGACAAGGCTTGAGACCAGGGTTACTATTCTGGGGCATCTTCAGCGGGGTGGTACCCCATCCTCAGCCGACCGGTTGCTGGCAACCCGTCTCGGTACTGCCTGTGCCCGCTATATTGAAAAAGGGGTCTCCGGCATCATGGTTGCAGCCAGAGGAGATAGCACTGAGCCTGTGCCAGTGAAAGATGTCGTTGGCAAAAGGAAAATTGTGCCCCTTGAACATGAATGGATAAGAAGTGCAAGGGAAGTGAAAACCTGCCTTGGCGATTAATTAGTGTCTGTCCATAATGTCCGATAACTGCGTTATTGCAAAAATTTTAATTCCTCATATACATAAGTATATTGCGGATTAAAATTTTTGCACGCTCCCGTTTAGAACGGAACAGGCTTTGTTCTCGATCATTTTGATCCAGACACCTAACTTTATTGACATACTCAATTAAAAGATGAATAATCAGGATTTCTCAACAAATTCTTTTTTATATTCACTTGGTGATTTTCCAAATTGAGCCTTAAAACAGCGGCTGAAATATTTTTCATCATTAAACCCGGTCATGTAAGCCACTTCAGCAACATTGTATTCGTTTTGACTCAATACACGTGCAGCTATTTTCAGCCTCATTTCCCTGAGAAATTCAACGGGAGAAAGTCCCGTCAATCCTTTAAGTTTATTATAAAAGACAGTCCGGCCAACAGCAGATAATTCAACCAGTTTTTCAACATTGAATTCCGGATCATTATAATGCTTCTGTATCAATTTTATTACATTATTCAGAAAGTCCTCATCTTTGGAGTTGATTTTTATATCTCCCGGATCGATGGTGGACTTTTCCGGAAATCTTTCCAGAATGATTCTCCGCTGATGGATAAAATTTTTGCAGATGGCCAGCAGGTAGACAGGATTAAAGGGCTTTAAAATATAGGCTTCAGCCCCCGACTCAATTCCTTCAATCTGATCATCAAAATTTGATTTTGCTGTAAGCATGATAACCGGAATATGGCTAACTGTGAAATTCTTCTTGATTCTCTTTGTCATCTCAATACCATCCATTACCGGCATCATAATATCAGTTATGATGAGGTCAGGATTAGATCTCCGGGCTGTATCCAGCCCTTTTTCGCCGTTGGAAACACAAGTAACATGAAAGTCTTTTTCCAATATATGGAAAATATAGTTGCTTACATCAAGATTATCTTCCACTACCAGAATAACCGGCTTTTTTTCGTTGTTATTGGTTTCCGGTATTTCACTAATTGCTTCATCCAGCATAATTGCCGGCTCATCATTGGCTTCCAGCACCTTTTTAATGTCTGGGAGTTTATTTTCAATATCTTCCGGGTTAAAATGTTCGTTTCCCAGCAACAAACTAATGGTAAAAATGCTTCCGTGTGAAGGTCTGCTTTTAACAAGGATATCTCCTTTATGAAGCCTTATTATTTCTTTTGACAGTGCAAGACCAATTCCGGTACTGTTAAAGTATTTCTTTTCTGCTGAAAGACTGGTATATCTCTCAAAAAGGATTGGAATTTTGTCCTCCTGAATGCCCACTCCTTCATCTTTTATTTGAATAAGCGCAGTATTATTCTCCTGGTTAGTTTTGATCTTAACTTTCACAGATTTACCCTCAGGTGTAAACTTGAAAGCATTGGAAAGAATATTGAACAGGACGACATCAAGCTTGTCCGGATCAACCCATACCGGAATTGCCTTCTGCTGGCATTCAACTTTAAAACCAATTTTTTTCTTGTTGGCATAAAGGGTAAAATTTTCACAAATATCAGTTACAAATTTAACCAGGTCGAGCTGGGATATTTTAAGCTTCATTTTTTCATTTTGAATCTTTCTGAAATCAAGTAATTGGTTAATGAGCCGTAGCATCCGTTTACCATTTCTGTACATGAGTTCAAGTTCCTGATGAACACGTACGGGAAGATTTTTATTATTCCTCACCTCCTCAAGAGGCCCAAGTATCAAAGTGAGTGGTGTGCGTATTTCATGAGAAATATTTGTAAAAAACTGGAGTTTTATCTCATTAACTTTCTTCTCAACTTTCAGATCATTGCGCAGTTTTGCATACCTGACCGCAATCTTGCGTATAATATTCGCAATGAAAATACCTATTATTAAATAAATTATATAGGCAACAATTGTTTTCCACCAGGGAGGCCGGATAATAATATCCAGTTTAACAGGTTTTTCGTTCCAGGTCCCGTCCCAGTTGGCTGCTTTCACCAATAGAGTATAATGCCCGGGTTTGAGATTTGTATAGGTTGCTTTTCGCTGATTTTTAACTTTATTCCATTCCTTATCAAGTCCCTCTAATTTGAACATATATTGATTTCTTCTCGGATCGAAAAAAGAAAGAGCTGCATATTCAACGCTGAAGCTTGATTGATAGTACTTTAGTACAACACGGTTAACCGAACTGATTGTTTTTTTTAACGGGGAATCTTTGTCATTGATATTTACATCCTTGTTAAAAAGCTGAAAGTTTGTCAGCACGAGCGGTGGAACAAAATTATCTTTTAAAATATTATCCGGAGATATCAGAATAACACCTTTTGTGGAGCCAAAAGCAAGTTTGTCCTTACCCACCGGACAACATGTATTTTCTGAGAAACTTCCCATGGGGAGCCCGTCATGATAATCAAAATTGTCAAAATGCTTATTCTGAAAATTAAATCGGGATAGTCCGTTTTCTGTACTAAGCCAGATCATTCCTGCAGAGTCTTCAAGAATTCCAAAAACTGCGTCATTTGTTAATCCATCCTCGCGACTGAAACTTTCAAATTTGGGATTTTCAATATTTCCGGGTAACAAGAGATCAATTCCACCGCCAAATGTGCCAAACCACATTCTGTGTTGTGAATCTTCAAAAATATGTATAATGTCATTGTAGCTAATACTTCCGGGCACTTTTGGATCATAGTAATAGCTGTCGATAATTAAACTGTCAGGATTATGCCTGCTGATCATTCTGTTCAGGCCAAAAGTTGTGGCAAGCCATATATACCCCCTTGAATCTTCAAATACTTTTCTTACAAAATCGCTGGATAACGCACTGTTGCTTGTATTAAGGCGCTTGCAATATAAATACTTTGAATCTCTGCCGGTTACTTTATTAACTCCACCTCCGTATGTTCCTATCCAAATATTGCCCTCTCTGTCATTTATGATTGAATATACCATGTTGTTACTCAGGGAAGTGGTGTCACCGGGATCGTGGCGGTAATGATAGAAGCTTAGATTACTGCAATTTTTTGAGAAATTATCCAGTGGTTGTGTACTTACCAGAATACCAGCCCCTTTTGAGCCAAGCCAGAGGTAACCGTCTTTATCCTGCATCATGCAGTAAATATTATGACCGGGAAGCTTTTTGTTTTTAAGTGGAATGTAACTAAAGTGTGATAATGGTTGTAAATTTTTGTTATAAATATATAATTCCCCAGCTTTGGTAGCCACCCACAAGCGACCATTCTTTTTTTCATAAAATACGCTTCTGATGACGTTTTCAGCCATGTTGTCATATTCTTCATGAGGTGAAAGCTGGTAGAAAGAAGAATTGGAGGTTACAATTTTGTTTACACCTCCGTTAAACTGTCCGGTACCTACCCATAGAATTCCCGATTTATCTTCAGTTATGCAGTGAACGAAATTTGAACTGATGGTTGACTGATCTGTGGGATCATTGCGAAAGAAGGTGAAAGCGTCACTGGTGCGGTTATAAAGCGCCAGACCGCTTCCGTGCAAACCTATCCATAAGTTTCCTCTGCTGTCTTCAAAAAAATACTGCCGTTCATCATCAACAAGTGGCTGGATCTCTTTTGGGGTAAGCTGATAAAATTTTTTTATCTGTTTGGCAGGCGAAATGCGGGTTACTCCGAATTCTTCGGTGTTTACCCAGAGATTACCTGTATGGTCCTCATTAACATTGGTTATCCTGTGTCCACCAAAGTTATACCGGATAAATTTACCTTTTTTTAAACCATAGTTGATGAGGCCACCTTTACCAGTACCTATAATGACTATATTGTTATAGTCAGAATATTTCAACAGTGTCACTTCATTATCCGGGAGTGTACCTGATTCTTTGTTAATTCTGCTGAATTTTCCGGAATGGGCATCATAGAGCAGGATTCCCTTGTTTTTTGTTCCAAACCATACACTATCACCAGTCCTCGTAGCAGAGGTGAACCATGTATCTATAAAAAGATGCTGAAAATCCGGATGAAGGCTTTCCTGTTCCCTGGAATATAGCTGGTTTAATCCATTCTCAGTCCCAATCCACAAATCACCGTTGGTATCCTTTATGGCAAAACTGGTTTTGTTATTGGTTATTGCCCCTGTTCCCCTGGAAAAATACCTTACTGAATGATATTTATTGATGGTACTGTCGTATACAAGGTGATATACTCCCGAGTTACTTGAGCATAACCAAATATCCTCAGGACTGGTTTGTGCGAAGGAAACAATGGAACTGTTTTTTTCTTCCCGCGAACGAATATAATTAGGGAATGTGGTGAATTTGTCTGTTTCACGGTCAATATAATGGTAATAACCATCGTATGTCTTCACCCAAAGAATATTTTTCGCATCTTCCCAAATAGCGGATATGCGATTGTTCGAGAGCGCTTCGGCTTTTCCCGGATAGGCTTTGTATATTTTAAAATTATATCCGTCATACCTGTTCAATCCGTTCATCGTTCCGAACCAGAGGTAACCCAAATGATCAGCATAAGCGCATAACACGGAATTTTGTGAAAGCCCTTCCCTGGTGTTAAATAGTTCAAATCGTTTAATTTTCAGGGAATCGTTGCAAAAAGTGTCAGAAAAGAATGACAACAAAACATACAACAACAGTATGAATTTATGGAAGTAGTTCGTTTTCATATACAAATCCAATTTGTATTTGACAAAAATAAGAATAAATATTGGATATTCTTATTCATTTCAGGCAAGGTGAATTTTCATAAAATTACAGAATTTTTTTCTTAATTAATTTTCTTGGTAAAGAAAAGAAATCAGATAAATAATCCACCTGAAAATATAATTAATTCACCGCAAAAATAGTTTCAAATGTCAAAAAATCAAAAAGATACAAAATGAATATTGATATTGGAGTTAACAACTAATTTAGCGTATGCTTTATAGCATAGTGATAATTTGTCACCCCTTTTCAGAAGATTTCTCCACTATTTTTAGAGTCAACTACCATATAATTGTACTATCAAAAGGCGGCTTAACTAAACTTAAAATTTCTTTGCTTAAAGAGATTACTATGAAGAAAGAATTTACCTTGTTTTTTGTATTCATTTTTGCAATTCTTTTTATTGTTGCCTGCAACAATACCAAACAGGCAGAAAGTCATGAAGGTTATAAAACCGGCAGCAATAACTGGAGTATTATTATTGCAGACGCTGCCATGCAGCGGTATGACAGCCTGATTCACTACCTGGACAATACAACACCCAAATGGACTTACGATATAGCCATGCTTGGTCTGGCAATTGATAAGCTTGGATCTTATGACGAAAAATACAGTCAGTATATGCAGGATTATATCGATTATTTTGTTAATGAAGAGGGAGGTATCAAAACTTATTCACTGAACAAATATCGGCTGGATGATATAAATCCGGGGAAAAATCTGATTGTCTTATACAAACGTACAGGGGAAGAAAAATATTTAAAAGCCATTGACACATTAATTAAACAGCTGAGAGGTCAACCGCGTACACATTCCGGAGGATACTGGCATAAGGAAATATATCCCTGGCAAATGTGGCTGGACGGAATATATATGGCCTCTCCATTTATGGCACAATATGCAAAAGAATTCAATCATCCATTGTGGTTTGATACCGTTGTACAGCAAATAACATTAATTCACGAAAAGACACTGGATCCCCAAACGGGATTACTATATCATGCCTGGGATGAGAGCAGGCAACAGAAATGGGCAAATCCGGAAACGGGCTGTTCTCCAAACTTCTGGGGCAGGGCTATGGGATGGTACATGATGGCGTTGGTGGATGTACTTGACTATTTACCGGACTCTCATCCCGGACATGATAAGATAGTAAACATTTTACAGCAAACGGCTGATGCCCTGATGAAGGTAAGGGACGTTTCCTCCGGATTATGGTTTCAGGTTCTTGACCAGGGAAACAGAGGAGGAAATTATATTGAAATATCTGCTTCAGCAATGTTTACCTATGCCTTTGCCAAGGGGGCTAACAGAGGCTATCTTCCTGACAGGTACCATCAAATAGCAGATGAAAGTTTTAATTCAATCATTAATCACTATGTATATACTGACAAGGATAATTTACCATCCATCACAAACATTTGTGCAGCAGCCGGATTAGGAGGAAATCCGTACCGTGATGGTTCATATGAATATTATATAAATGAGCGCCGGCAGGACAATGACCCCAAAGGTGTTGCTCCGTTTATTATGGCGGCCATAGAACTTGGTTATTGATAGTTGACATTAATAACAATTAGATTTATACTAACTTAAAAACTCTTTACTATGAGAAAAGTTTACATGTTAACACTCCTTTTGGGTGTATTTGCATTTGCAAATGCACAACAGTGGGAAGTATATGATGGAAATGTACTCCCTTCTGAAACTGGCAGTGGAACCGAACTGGATCTGTCCAGTGAAAGCGATTGGAGTCCCGGAGCTAATTTTTTGCAAATGGTCGTGGGCGATAACGAATTTCCGGACAACAAACTTTTAAAGTTTGTTAACCCCGACCCGGGAGCGAAAGGAATGTATCGTCACTATTTTGACGGGAATACAGGTACCTGGGGAGATTCTACATTTACCCTTGTTGCCCGGATGAAAAGCCTGGGTGTTGATTCCATTGAACGAATATTTGATTTGCAATGGAGGAACGGGAATGCTGACAGTCGTGATGAATTAAGAATCACGCCTATGGACAGCACCATCTCCCTCGATCGTGCTGATGTTTCTGTTAAGGTTGATATGGATCTTAATGAATGGCATGTATACCGTGTAGCAGTTTATGGCGATAGTGCCGCAGTGTTTATTGATGAGATGTCCGATCCTGTTCTCACCGGCGTTTCAACCTCTTCTACTTCAGATGTCTATATTAAAGTAGGAGATGGTGGCAGCACCACATCTGTGGCTGGTTACGTTGATTTTCTGATGCTGGATACAACCAATGCCTATACACCTGATGAGTCAGCTATACCTGATGAGTATCTTAATCCTTATAAACCCTGGCTGGTTTATGATGCCAATGTATTACCTGCTGAAACGGGAACTATCAATGAACTGCTTGACATTTCATCAGAAAGCTCAACCAGTCCCGGAGATGGTTTTGTTCAGGAAGTAATGGATGACCCCGATATTTCAGGAAACAAAATATTATATTATTACCAGCCGGAAGCCAGTGGAAAATACATGTACCGTTCTTATTTTCCTGATGGTTATACCGATTCTGTGTTTACCATCGCAGCCCGCATAAAAGGTCTGGATATCGATACTATCGATCGTGCCTTTGATATTCAGTGGCGGAACGGAAACGCCAACAGCCGGGATCAGTTACTAATATGGCCTCACGACAGTATTATTGAACTGGAGAAAGCCGGGGTTCAGGCTAAAGTTGATTATGACCTTACCCAATGGCATACCTACCGGATCCTGGTAATGGGTGATTCTGCAGCTATCTTCATTGACGAAAGTGATACTCCTGATCTGACAGGTATATCAACTTCAAGTACCGGAGATATGTATATCAAGTTAGGGGACGAAGCAGGTTCTCAATCTGTTGGTGGATATGTTGATTATATCATGATGGATATTACAGGAGCATATATGCCATCCGAGCAGCGTCTTGCGCTGAAAGCTTCAGCACCTTATTACCCATGGGTTTCCTACAATGGAAATGCATTGCCTGAAAATACAGGTACTACTGAAAATCCGCTTGACTTAACAAGCTTAAGTCAGGATGGTCCGGGAACTGGATTTGTTGAGGAAATTGTTTCTGATTCACGCATTCCTGGTAATAAATTACTTAACTATTATCAACCTGAAAAGGCCGGTACCAGAATGTACAGGTCAAAATTTGATGATAACTGGACAGATTCAACCTTCACCATGGTTGCCCGTTTGAAAGGTACAGGTGTGGATACCATTGACAGGGTATTTGATATTCAGTGGAGAAATGGTAATGCCGGTACACGTGATGAATTGCGTATCTGGGGTAATGACAGTATCATTGGACTGGACAAGGCCGGTAAGCAGGTAAAAGTTGATATGAATCTGAATGACTGGCACATATACAGGGTTCAGGTCATTGGCGACAGTTGTGCCGTGTTTATTGATGAGAATCCTGAAGCTGTTATTACAGGAGTTTCAACTTCCAGTACAAGTGATACCTACATTAAAATAGGTGATGGATCTTCAACAGATGCTGTTGGAGGATTTGTTGACTGGTTCCTGATGGATACTACCATGGCTTCCAATCCTGAAACAATGGCATTACCTGATGCACTGCCCGGAGTAGGACCGGTTGAAATTGGTCCGTGGTACTTGTATACAGCGGATGTTTTGCCGGATGCCAATGATCCGGCATTCTCAGAAAGCAGTGTGAACGGTGGTACTCAGGAAAATATGATTATCGCAGATCCTGATCATGCCGGTAATAATCTGCTGGATATGCGGGTTTATCCTGCTGCTTCATCTTTCCTCTGGAAATATAACTTCACTGAAGAGCCTCAAAACTCTATCACAATGGTGGCCAGGGTAAAAGGACTTTCTGACACACTGGACCGTCCGGTTGAATTTGATTTCCGTCAGGGTGGTTTCAGAGAAAGATTGTTCATTAACTCCGACAATACCTTTGAATTAAAATACTCAGGTGTTAAAGGTGATTTGCCTAATGTTATGAACTGGCATGTCTTCCGTATCTCCAAGGCAGGTGATGAAGTTTCCTTCTACCTTGATGAAAACCCTGTGCCTCTTGCAACTGTTAAAACTCCGGAAGTGGATAACGGTGATAATTATTTCCGGTTTGGTGACGGAAACAGCAGTACAAGTGTTGGCGGACTGATCGACTATGTAGTATGGAATGAGTCCGGTGCTTTCTCACCTGATAAACTGCCAATACCTGATACACTTCTGAAGGAATCCAGTCTATCCTATGATGCTACATTGTCAGCTCTTACAAGTGATGTTGGCGAATTGTCTCCGGCATTCTCTCCTGATGTCACTGATTATGAGCTTGCGATTCCGGAAGGAACTACTACAGTTAACCTGACAGCAACTGTTAATGATAATGCTGCAACCGTAGCCGGCGACGGAGATTTTACTGATATTCCGGGTACAGCAACTATAACTGTTACTGCAGAGGACGGAACAACACAGGATTATACAGTCGCTGTACGATTCCTGTCTTCAGATGCCACTTTATCAGAATTGAATTCAGGTGATGTAGGTACCTGGGATCCGGCATTTAGTTCTGATGTAACCAATTACACCCTTACTGTACCTTCAGTAACAGGGAGTATATGGTTTACTGCTGTTGCCAACGATCCAAATGCAGTCATAACCGGTGATGGTTCATTTACCGATATAGGTCATAATGATACAATTACTGTTACTGCCGAAGATGGTACAGTAATGGAATATATCATCAACGTACAATTTGCTACCGGTATCAGTAGTCTCAGCCGCAATGGATTCGCTGTGTATCCGAATCCGGCAAGCGATGTTGTATTCATTACTGCAGAAAAAGAGGTTCAGAGTATTGAAATTTATAATATGCTTGGAAAAATGATCCTGACACAAGCTCCTGCAACCAATGAACTGAAAATCGATATTTCAGGACTTGAGAAAGGATTGTACATCATTAAGGCCAAAGCTGGCAATGAAGTATCTTCTGTTCGGTTTATCAAAAGATAATTCATTAATTATTAATTCAAAAATGAAAATTCCACTGGCCAATGTCGCCAGTGGAATTTTCCACCATATTTTTAAGAAGTAAAAGGGTACTTTCTGACTCTTAGTAACAATCAGTTGATGGGCTCGCATGTTTTTTGTCAGTATCCGACAGATGGATTATCCATAAACGAATGAATTTTTATGGTATGGGAGATTGAATAATTGGTGGCAAAATGTGTGAAACAGGTATAGGAAATCAATTTATATAATATTATCAGAAAAGAACTTAATAAACTTGTTGAAACGAAATTTCTAAAATTTACTCTATGAAGACTAATTTTTTAATGAAGCGATGGGTACTCTCATTGATTATAATTCTCATGGGACATTCGCTTTTTGCGCAACAAATTACCGGTAAAGTTGTAGATGAGAATAACTCACCACTGCCGGGAGTTAATGTAGTGGAAAAAGGAACATCCAACGGGACAATTACAGATGTCAAGGGGAAATATTCAATAAAATTAGAGGGTACTAATCCGGTACTGCAATTTTCTTTTGTGGGTTATAATACCGAGGATGTTACAGTGGGAGATAAAACAACCATTGATATTTCCTTGATTCCAACCTTAAGTGAACTGGATGAAGTTGTAGTGGTTGGTTATGGATCTGTGAAACGAAGAGACCTTACCGGACCTGTGGCATCAGTCTCTGCCAGCCAGCTAAAGGATATACCTGTCACTTCAACAGCACAGGCTCTGACAGGAAGATTAGCCGGTGTTCAGATTACAACAACAGAAGGTTCACCTGATGCTGAAGTTAAGATAAGGGTACGTGGAGGTGGTTCTATCACCCAGGATAATTCTCCTTTGTACATTGTTGATGGATTTCCAACCGATGATATTAGTAGCATTGCACCTACAGATATAGCTTCCATTGATGTACTGAAAGATGCTTCTTCAACTGCAATTTACGGTTCAAGAGGTGCTAACGGGGTGGTTATCATTACCACCAAATCTGGTGAAGCAGGGCGTACCACTGTTAATTATAATTTCTATACTGGCTATAAAAAGCTTGCCAACAAGCTTGATGTATTAAGCCCATATGAATTTGTGCTTTATCAGTACGAACGGGCTCAAAATAATTATCTTGATTTAAAATCCTTTCAGACTCAGTTTGGGACATGGAATCAGCTGGACAGTTTATACGGGGGTGTACAGGGAACCGACTGGCAGGAAAAAGTATTCGGACAACAGGCTCCAATGACTTATCATAACCTGAGCGTCAGTGGAGGAAACAAAACTTCGAAATTTAACCTGAGTCTTACTCATAATGATGATAAAGGGATCATGTTAGGTAGCGGGTATACCCGGAATAATATGAATTTTAAATTTGAAACCAACGCTACTGATAAGTTGACAGTTGCTTTTGATGCCCGATTATCTGATCAGAAAATTCGTGGAGCAGGGACCTCTGACCCTGGAACTTCCAGCGCCAACAGGTTGAAAAATACTGTTCAGTACCGGCCTGTTAAAGGATTGGCTGTTGACCCGTCTCAGATTATTGACCAGGAAGAATATTATAACCTTAGTAACCTTACCAATCCTGTTGATCTTACAAATGATGAATACAGAAACAGACACAGGACCTATGCTACATTTAATGGTAGTATGACCTATGAAATAATAAATGATTTAAAAGTAAGAACTGAACTGGGTTTTGAAAATCATCAGCAAAGAGATGAAGAATTCTATGGCTTGTCTACCTATACAGCAAGAAAATACGGGAAGAAACCTGTTGTTGACCTTTCTGAAAACCGTAATGTCAGGTTGCGTTGGGCGAATACTGCTACCTATAGCAAGTCAAAATTGAATGGTGTCCATGATATCACAATATTGCTGGGTCAGGAGTTATATACCAACAATACGCAGGATTTTAGTCAGGAATCGAGATCTTTTCCCGAGGATATTACTCCGCAGGTGGCTATTGGATCGATTTCACTCGGAGCAGAAAACCAGTTACCCCATACCTATGAAGGCGGTAATAAGTTCTTATCGTTCTTTGGAAGAGCAAATTACGGATATAAAGACAAGTATCTGGCTAAATTCACTTTAAGAGCTGACGGAACTACCAAGTTTGGTCCAAAAAACCGTTGGGGGTATTTCCCTTCTGCATCAGTTGCCTGGAGAATTTCTGAAGAAGGATTCTACAATATTGGTTTCATCAATTCGATGAAACTGAGGGCCAGTTATGGTGCTGCAGGTAATGTCCGGATGGATGATTATTTATGGACTACCACTTTTGGAGTATACACAGACAATGCCTATTATCTTAATGAAGTTCCGGTACCCTATTTCAGCCCCAGCACACTGGCTAATCCAAATTTAAAATGGGAAACGACAATTACCAGGGATTTGGGCCTGGATTTGAGTTTTGCTCAGGGAAGAGTTAATGCCAACATCGATGTATATAATAACCTGACCAGGGACCTTCTCATTAAATCACGTATCCCTTCCTCTTCAGGTTATGAAGAACAGATGCAGAATATTGGTAAAACCAGAAATTACGGGCTTGAGTTTGCGCTGGATGCATACATCATTGAACGCAAAGATTTCAGACTTTCGGCCAATTTCAATATTTCATTCAACAGGAATAAGGTGCTGGAGTTGGGGAACGACATGAAATCTTTCACTCAGGGGTCCGACTGGAGTAACGATACAGGTGATGACTATATGGTTAAAGTTGGTGAACCTGTTGGTTTGATGTATGGTTTTGTAACGGATGGTTATTATACTGTTGATGATTTTAACTATGATGAAGCCACTCAGACCTATACTTTGAAAGACGGGGTGGCTGATAATTCAGGAATTACTTTCGCAGGCCCGTCATTTGGGCCAGGATCTCTCAAGTTTAAAAACTTTAAAGATACAGAAGTAGATAAGGATGGAAACGTGATAAAAGATGCCGTAACGTTTGCCGATGACCGTGTAGTTATCGGAAACGCCAATCCAAAACATATTGGCGGTATGAACCTGATGATGAATTATAAGGGCTTGGATATGAGTGTCTTTCTGAACTGGGTATATGGTAATGATATTTATAACGCCAATAAAATTGAATTCACGAGTGGTTATTGGAGATATACTAATCTGTTGACTACCATGAGTTCAGATAAAAGATGGAGGATTGTTGATGCAGAAGGGAATCATGTAACAGACCCACAGCAACTTAAAGAGTTGAACAAAAATGCAGTAATATGGGCTCCTCCTCAGGGTAGAAATCTTTTCCACTCATGGTCTGTTGAGGACGGTTCGTTCCTTCGGATTAACAACATAACACTGGGTTATACTCTTCCAAAGCATGTTTCTCAGTTTATAAAAATTAATAAAATCAGGGTTTATGGTACGATTAACAATGTCTATACATTCACAAATTATTCAGGTTATGATCCTGAGGTAGATACACGTCGATCTACACCACTTACCCCCGGAGTTGATTATTCAGCATACCCCAGAAGCAGATCATATCTGCTTGGTTTAAATGTTTCGTTCTAAAATAAAATACTTATAACCTATGAAATACCGAACAATAAAATACGGAAGCTGGTTAATGCTTGCAATTATTATGCTTGGCTTTAATTCATGCGAAAAATATTTTGAACAAACTCCTGTTTCACTCTTTTCAAATGAAAACGTGTTTAATAATGTTGACTATACACGTCAGGCAATATTGGGTATTTACCAGTTAATGACCAAAGATGAAGGTTATTCAAAACGTGTTAGTATGTATTATTCCGTTGATACGGATGTTGCCATGTGCAGTGGTTCACTCGATAACGGAAGACGTGGCATTGCACGTTATGCTGCCAACTCCGGGAATACCGAAATTGAAAAGCCCTGGAGAAATTTTTACATGGGAATTGAAAGAGCAAATATTTGCATTAAACAAATACCCATCAGTGATATTTATACTAACGGAACCCCTGATCAGATCAAAGAAATGAAGCGTATGTATGCTGAAGCACTTACACTTCGGGCACTATTTTATTTTGAACTGGTACGTAACTGGGGTGATGTTCCCTTTAAGACTAACCCGTCCAAAGCAGGGGATAACTTCAATCTTCCGAAAACTAACAGGGATACCATCTACAAACAGATTATAGGAGATCTTTTGGAAGCCAAGGATATGATCGGATGGAAAAGTGAAATTGATGGCTACCCGGAAAGAATTTCCAAAGGTGCAGTATTGGGATTGCTTGCAAGAATTTCTCTGGCCCGGGGCGGTTATTCATTGAGAAAAGATGGTAAGATGGAAAGAGATCCAGATTACATGGATTATTATAAAATTGCCAGGGACTATTGTGATACGATTATCCAGAGTGGTCAGCACGGACTTCATCCTGATTTTGAAGAGTTATTTCATAATATAATGTGTGCATATAAGCTCGATAATACAGTAGGAGAAAGCATGTGGGAAGTTGCTCTCGGCAAGTACGATAGTGGAGAAGTTGGTTATTATTTAAGCAACCAGGAATCTGCCTCATCACGTTATGGTCGTGCTGATGGGGGTATGCTTATTTTGCCTAGTTTCTATCTCTCCTATGACAGTCTTGATACACGACGGGATGTTACAATATCAATATATGAAATTGATATGGATAACAATCATGCCCTGCACAATTTCTCAGACATTCGACTGGCAAAGTGGAGAAGAGAATGGATTAAACCTTTAATGCCAGGGACAGACAAATATACGGGTGTCAACTGGGAAATTCTCAGGTATTCTGATGTATTACTCATGTTTGCTGAGGCAGAAAATGAAATTAATCATGGTCCTACTGCAGCAGCAACAGACGCATTACGACAGATTCGGGAACGTGCATACGGCAGCAATGCTGATAAAGCTCCTGCTATCCCAACAGATTATGATGGATTTTTTAATGCAATCGTGCAGGAACGTGCATGGGAACTTGCCGGAGAAGCCGTACGCAAATATGACCTGATAAGGTGGAATTTACTGGCAGATAAGCTTGCTGAAACAAAGGCTGAAATGACAAAAATTTACGATCAGGACCCTGAATATGCAGGTATCCCCTGGAAAATTGCATGGAGAAATGAAGGAGAAAAATTGCAGTTCCTGAACTGGAATACGCCGCTTGATTCGGCAGCGCTGGCACAACGAGACACTATAATGTGGCCCAATGTGGCAAACTGGGCAAGTTCTCTTACACCTGAATATGTAGAGTCAATAGCTCAATACTTTGAATCAAACCGGAAAGAATTACTGCCAATCCATCAGAGTATTATTGATGCCAATCCTAATTTAAGTAATGACTATGGATATTAATAATCAGGATACCTGTTCCCGTTGGGGTGCAGGTATCTATTTCTAAATTTTCTATTGTTAAACCAAAAACTATTTGTTATGAAGAAAATTATTCTACTCTTAAGTTTTGCAATTTTTGGATTTGGGTTGTTAAGTGCCCAGACAACAATTCCCGTAGGGAATGATGTCGACCTTATCAAAGCAGTTGCTGATGCTGCCGATGGTGATATTATCGAACTTTCTGATGGTATACACAAGGCCAATTATGATTATATCAGGATTATCGATAAAAGTGTTACCATCAAAGCTGCAGCAGGAGCACATCCGATTGTGTATTTTGAAAGGCTGAACCTGGAAAACAGTACAGACGGAACTACTCCGGTAGGATTAACACTCGACGGAGTGGAATTCTCAGGATTTCAGGTTGATTCGCTGACAGGTGATGAAGATACCGAAGGTGATCTGATTGGTGAATATTTCATCAATCTCGATGGTTCACTTAAATCCTTCAGCGATATAATTGTTAAAAACTGTACTGTTCGGAATGTTAAGGTAACAACTGTCCGTGGAGATCGCTCTGCTTACTCAGGAAATGGAATTGAGTTTGATAACGATATCATTTATGATGTTAGAGATGCCAATAACAACAGCTATGGCCCTTTCAGACTAAAAAAGAATATCTCTTTCGATTACCTGCATATTACAAATTGTACTTTCTACAATATTGTAAATAAAATTATAGACCTTGAGGATCAGGAAACCCCTGGAGAAGTAATAATTGATAACTGTACTTTTTATAATTTTGGCGGGGCTAACACTGGTTTGTATCTGTTTGACTTTAAAGCAGCAACCTCAATGCGATTTTGAACTTACTGACTGTATTTTTTCAAAGCTAAACAGAGAACCTGATGTACAGACAGGAGACCCTGTAGAAATTTATGGTTTCCGTTTTCCTGCAAACGGTCCTGACATCTACACAAAAATTACAACTACTGCTTTTGGTACCGATGTAGTATTTGATAAAGCTGGTGTTGATGATGCTGCAAATGGAGTAATCTGGGATGTTAATTCATATATTTATGCAGATACTGACCCTCAATTTGCAGATCCCCAAAATGGTGACTTTACTTTACCTGAAAATTCTGACCTGCTTCAGGCTTCTGCTGAAGGAAAAATTATTGGCGACCCAAGATGGGATCCTAATGCACCTAATGGAATCTTTAATGCAAAGCAAGCTGCATTGATTAAGATTTATCCTAACCCTTCATCATCAAATGTTTTTGTACAGAGCGAAAAAGTAATGAATGTACAGTTTGTGTCTGCAATTGGACAAACTGTTAAACAGATTCGCCTGAACAAAGGTATTAATGAACTCGATGTATCCGACCTGAACCAGGGTGTATACTTCATTATGACTTCTAAAGGTCAGTTAATAAATAAGCTGGTTGTACAATAATTAAAGCAAAAATCCTGAAGTGAACATTGCGTTCACTTCAGGTTCCTTTTGGTTTTAAAACAAGAATATACAGGTATTGCTGTTCAGTTTAGGGCAGTTTATTGGTTATACTATGTTTTTCCCTTATTTCAAAGGCATCAAATATAGAAATTGAATTAAAGCAACGAAAAAAATTAGAGATGATGAGAGTGTATTTAGTTATGGGAATTATTCTCATGTTATTTTTTGCAGGGTGTTCGGGTAAGACTGAAACTGCCATGAATGATCAATGGACAAGAGTTGATTCATTACTTGAACGGATCAGTGCACCTGTATTTCCTGATAAGGAATTTAATATTCTGGACTATGGCGCCGTTTCAGATGGCAGCACATTGAATACTGAAGCGATAAACAAGGCTATTGAAGCCTGTAATGAAGCAGGAGGCGGGATTGTTGTTATTCCTCAGGGACAGTTTCTGACCGGATCTATTCACCTGAAAAGCAATGTTAACCTTCATCTGAACGATCGCGCGGTTCTGTTATTTTCAACCAATCCCAAAGATTATCTGCCGGTAGTGCTTACGCGTTGGGAGGGAATTGATTGTTATAACTATTCGCCTTTAATCTATGCCTACAACCTTGAAAATATTGCTATTACCGGAAATGGAACTCTGGACGGACAGGCAACCGAAGACAACTGGTGGTCCTGGAAAGGGCGGTCGGAATATGGATGGGAAGAAGGAATGCACAGTCAGAGCGAGCCTAACAGTCGTCCCAGACTGAGACAATATAATGAGAATCAAACACCCGTAAAGGAAAGAGTCTTTGGAGATGGTTTTTATCTCAGACCTCAGTTCATCAATATTTATAAATGCAGGAACATACTCCTTGAAGATATTACCCTCACAAATTCACCCTTCTGGATTATACATCCTTTATTAAGTGAAAACCTTACAGTCAGGGGTATAAAAGTCAATAGTGACGGGCCTAATACAGATGGCTGTGATCCTGAATCCTGTAAAGATGTGCTTATCGAGGATTGCTATTTTAATACCGGTGATGATTGTATTGCTATTAAATCAGGACGTAATCAGGATGGCAGACGTTGGAATGTCCCATCTCAAAATATTATTGTTCAAAATTGTAAAATGCAGAACGGTCATGGCGGCGTAGTTATGGGAAGTGAAATATCAGGAGGCGTAAATCATGTATTTGTAAGAAATTGTGTCATGAACAGTCCCATGCTTGACCGAGCCATACGAATTAAAACAAATTCCTACCGGGGAGGTATAGTGGAAGATATATTTGTGAAAGATGTCGAAGTCGGACAGGTAGGAGAGGCTGCACTGCGGATAAACTGCAGCTATGAAAACCCAGAGACAGAAGGAAAATTTATGCCCGTTGTGAGAAATGTTTATCTCGATAGTATGATTGTCAATAAAGCAGAATATGCCTTTTACCTCGAAGGAATAAAAGGCGAAAATTGTGTGTACAATATTAATGTGACCAATTCTGTTTTTGAGAATGTTAAAAAAGAAAATATTGTTAAAAATGTTGATGACTTCAATGTTAAAAACGTCACTATTAACGACGAACATTTTACTGCAGAGAAACTGTTGGAAAACAATAAAATGTTGAATCCTTCACCCAGGTAATCCCGGGACAACATAAAAAATTAATTTTTAATTCATTGCTTCGGTTTATTATCATTTTATACAGATGGTCGTATTGCTTAATTAATAAAAATTTGATGAAAAAAATAGTAGTATTCATTCACAGGAGGATTAAGATATTTTCACTTTTACTCACGGTAGTTTTTTCAATGCACACCATGAAGGCACAGACTCCGGCTTTCCCCGGAGCTGAGGGATTTGGTAAAAATACGACCGGAGGAAGGGGAGGAGATGTCATCGAAGTAACAAACCTGAATGACAACGGACCTGGCAGTCTGCGTACAGCCATTGAGGCCAGTGGTCCACGGACAGTAGTTTTCCGTATTTCAGGAACAATTTTTCTGGAATCCACGCTAAGAATAAAGAATAATGATATTACCATAGCGGGTCAGACAGCCCCCGGAGACGGAATTACTTTGGCTAACTATAATTTTAAAGTAGATGCTGATAATGTTATAATCCGATATATCAGAAGCCGGATGGGGGATCAGCGAAAACAGGAAGAAGACGCCTTTACCTGTGTTGATAATTCCAATATTATGATAGACCATTGTTCCTTCAGCTGGGGGATTGATGAGGTAGCTTCCTGTTATGAGAATATCAATTTTACCATGCAATGGTGTATAATTGGTGAGAGTCTTTATCATTCCTATCATTCAAAAGGTGATCATGGATACGGAGGAATATGGGGAGGCGACCATGCAACTTTCCACCATAACCTGCTAATCCATAATTCCAGCCGGAATCCCCGGTTCAATGGGGCACGTTACAGAGGAAACTGGAACGAACAGGTTGATTTCAGAAACAACGTGATATATAACTGGGGTTTTAACAGTTCATATGGAGGTGAACCCAGCGAGGTGGATGGTGCCAAAGCCCATATCAATATGGTGAGAAATTATTATAAAGCAGGGCCTGCCACGAGAACAGGAGAATTGCAATATCGAATCGTAGAGCCCTACGAACAACCAGGGTATGGATTTAGCTACTGGTACATCGACAGTAATAAAGTGGCAAATCATCCGGAGGTATTTGGTGATAACTGGCTGTACGGGGTGCAGAGTATTTCAGAATCCACCAAAGCCGACCTGAAAGTGGACCAGCCTTTTGGATATGATATTACCACCGATCAACCGGCTGAAAAAGCATTTGACAGTGTGCTGGCATTTGCCGGAGCAATATATCCCAGAAGAGATACTATTGACAGAAGGCTGGTATATGAAGCACAAACCGGAACTGCAACCTACGGTGGTGTTTGGGGCGAGGGAACCGGAATTATTGATTCCCAGACTGATGTGGGAGGCTGGCCGCATCTGTTTACCGGACCGGTACCCATAGATTCTGACCACGATGGAATGCCGGACAAATGGGAAATTCAAAAGGGACTCAACCCGAATGATCCTGCTGATAGAAATGGTGACCTGAATAGTGACGGATATACAAATCTGGAAGAATATCTGAACAGCCTGGCTGCTTTTCCTGAATTTCTCTATCCACCCACAGATCTGGAAGTACAGTTGACTGAAGTAGACCAGATAACCTTAACCTGGACAGATAATGCCATTGACGAATCCGGTTATTTTATTGAGAGAAAAACTACCGGCGATTTTGCTGTCTATGATACTGTTCCTGTTAATACCGATACTTATGTTGATGTTTCATTGCCGGGGAATATTACTTACACATACAGGGTTCGCGCATTTAGCGAATCTGATACTTCGCTGTATACCAACGAGGCATCTGCTATGTCGTTGGGAGCTGATGCTGTTCCTGTTGTGACTTCCTCTCCTTATCCCGCCAATAATGCTACCGACGTAAGAAAAAACGTTACACTAAGCTGGGCTAAATCACTGGGAGCTGACTCCTACAAAATATATCTGGGCACGTCATCAGCATCTGTCGGTCTCGTTGATGAAGTAACCGATACATTTTACCAGCCTGATTTGCTTGATCCCAATACCGGATATTACTGGAGGGTTGATGCCATTAATGCGAATGGGGCTGCTACCGGACCAGACTGGACATTTACCACCAAAGCAGATCTTGCACCGCAGATTGTTGGACTCTGGAGCTTTGAATCAATCTTCCGTGCGATTGATTCTACCAGTTTTGATAACAACGGAGATTATATTAATACTTCTTCATCAAGCTTCCCTTTTGACGGGCCCCGCAACCGTGCCATTAAATTTAATGGTATCGATCAGTATGTAAAGGTACCGCATAATGCTGTTTTTGATTTTAGCATTGATGATTTTTCGATTGCTTTCTGGTTCAAAGAAGACCCGGTGACTATTAATCACAGCAGGGAATATCGATACGTGATCAAAGGTTCACAAACCCAAAATACTGATCTGCAACAGAGTGGCAAAAGATATGAAGTCTTTTACAAGCCTGCAGACGGTGAAGTACGTTTTGTTATCGATGATAATGTTAAAGAGAGTTATGTGGCTGTCAGTGAAGATAATTATGTAACCAATAACTGGGTGCATCTTACTGCAGTGAGAGATGCAGTAAACCAAGAACTTCGGCTGTATGCAGATGGGACACTTGTTGGCACTGCTGCTGACGAAACGGGTGATATCTCCGAATCAGAAGATTTGTTTTTTGGCAGAAACAGTAGCGATGACAGCTATTTCCTCGGTGAGATGGATGATGTACGCTTATATAATTATGCTCTTTCTGAGAATGAAATAAATAACCTGGCACAGGAACAAAGTGTAGGTATAAAAGAAAACCTGACAGGGAATATGAAAGTGTATCCAAACCCGGCACAAAATGAAATATTCGTTACAATGGGCCTCAAAAAGGCTGAAAATGTTCAGTTGAGCCTTTTCAATGAACTGGGTGAATGTGTAATGAGCAGGAATGAAAATACACTCTACCCCGGTCAGCATGTATTGAATTTAAAGACAGATAAGATTAAGAACGGAGCTTATATGCTGAGAATACGGCTCAAAAATGAAGTGAGAGTTTTCAGTATTGTGATTGCTAAATAATAGATTAATACCGATATTAAAAACGGGTCGTTAACAAAAATGACCCTTTTTTAATATAAAATAAGTACAGCTTAAGTACAGGAGAAGCGCAGCTGAAGTACAGGAATAGCATAGCTTAACTAATCTGATGCTTTATATAAAAAATATTATTGTATAGATATTGAGATATTTATAATTTGATTAAAAATGCTAAAATTTTGTCAAAAGAACAAAATCATATATAGAAAATAACCGACTTAACCCTATTTCCCATTATCCACAATGGGTATCAGATAAATAAGTCATCTCACGTTTCTAATTATAATTTCACCTTCATTTCTACTTTAATTTCACTTTTTGAACTTCCCATAATTGCAGCAGGTCCTGATCCGATTTCATTTTTGTTGCTATACCATGTTTGTGACAATTTTACCCACATATCGACTGATTTAAGCGGGGATATTTTCACAAGCAAATAAGTACGCATGCCTTTGTCCTGAAAAGCTGGTATTGAAAAGGCATATAACACGTCGTTTTCATAGGTGTAAATGCGGCTGTTGTAGCCATCTGTATCGAAAACAGCAACTCTTCCCATGATGTCGACAGGGAATTTATTACATGTATAATGAACATCCTGACAGGCCATATAACCTGTTTCTTTATTAGTTCCTCCTTTGCTGTACCAAACCATTTCTATCCGGCTTCCACCTGAAAGCCTGGCATCTGTTGTGTATTTAATATTGTACCTGAATCTCGAAAGAGTCCTTTCAGAGAGTGGATTTATGCCAGATTCTGTATCGGAATTATTTTCCTGCTTTTTTTCTTTTTTAAAACGCCAGTACATGCTTGTATTGGCATCCGGGTTGAAATCAGCCTGCACAAAATAGTCATATCCGGCAGAAGGGGAGTCGGTCCTGAATTTTACCCATGGGAAACGGAAGTTGTCAAAATACCCCGATATTTTCCAGTGATGAAACGGATATAATACAAATCCTGTGTAAAAACCTTCCTCGTTAACAGGTGATGAACCTTCTGCAAAGGCATTGCCATAAGGAGCACTGTAATTTTCCTGGTAGTTTCGGTAGAGAAAAGAAACTGACAATTGTGTGTTCAGATTAATCAGTACCCCGTTTAGTAAAGCTAATGAATGCATTTTATTCATTGCACCTTCACCAAATATGCTGATGTTTTTCCAGGAATAACGGTAATCAATTCCGGCATTTACAGCACTGTTATTTGCAAAAGAATTTAATCCGGGAGTTTGTGAAGACCTGGAGACGAGCGGAACATTCAATTGATAATAACACATCGTATGCCCAAGTTGCAGGTTTTTTGTATTTAATGCAATATGATAACCCGTAGTTGTTTCGATCACTTTATTCTTATAGCTGAGCTCGGTTAGTGTTCTGTGTAGTCCGCTTACCGGTAAGGAAACTGCGTAACTTTCTGTATGATCAGTAGTATCAGTAGCAATTTGATGAGCGTCAACCTTTTTGCGTGAATAGAACATGCTAATAGAAATCAATTTGTATTGTAGCGATAAAGCTGCACCCCTGAAAAACGAGTTTTCATTTGCAGAACCATATTTCCTTATACCTTCCCGGTGTTTACTGATATTTAAAGGCATCGTTGATTTGGAGAAACCAAATCCGGATTGTAATGTCAATCCCTGACCATACCTGATTTGATAATCCCCAAGGGCTATGGTTTTTAATATTCCGGGATTTTTAAGTAAAAAATGGAAGGAATAGAAATCAAATCCATATTGGTTTGGTGATTTGAGAAAAGGCTCACCCGCATCCTTTTCTCCAGTAATTCCCCAAAAAAGCCTGTTGTTGAACCGGGCATCATATCTTAAATAGAATTTGCCAGGACTGCCGGTATAATATGATCCGGGAGAAAGCAGCAGCACAGAATCATCAACCGACTCATACCCCCGGCGACTTTCCAGCAACCTTTCGTAACGAACCAGTATCTGATGGTTTCCGTAGGCAAAAAGTTTACGTTTTTTCTGTGCTGATGATTTATCAGGGCCTATAGTAACAAAAGGTATTATTTTTTTGGTCAATTCCATGTTGAATCCATAAATAAGCGGAATCTCATAAACCGATACCAGCGGGCCCTGCTCAGAAATGTATTGCTTCAAACTGGCAATCTGGAAATCATTCAGGATTATCAGAGAGGAGAGTTCCTCGTCTGATGCAGTATTTAAATTGACTGGATTCTCCAGCATAGTATTGAGTTCATCGTAAAGCATTTCCGGATCTGGCGCTGACTCATCCTCGTTCAGCCACCCCTCCAGTAACGCTTCAATTAATTCATTCGCCTGACTGGTTTTATTTTGCGCTTTCACGGGATATTGAAAGTGCAAAATGATGAGTAAAACTAAAAGCAAGCATTGTTTTTGCATCTTCAGAATAAATATGACATTGAAAAATGAGGAGTGTTACCAAGTACCTGGTGCCTGGTTAAAGCTACATCTATCATAATTTTTTTTACGGAATAGCCTAACCCAAACGTAAAGAATACCGGGCGGGTGGATACACCGGTGCGCAGAAATAGCCTGTCGGCAAGTTCAAATTCAATCCCGCTGTTGAACACAGGTTTATGAATGAGATCCTTTTCGGTTCCGATTGTAACTAATACTTTGTTGATGAAACTGTAACCGCAACCCAGTGTAAAAACGGTGGGTATCTTTTCATTACCCTGTCCGGATAAATCCTGCCTGACAGGATTAAAAATGTGTGCACCAATCAGGAAGTTGGGAAACGGCTCAGCCAGTATCCCGCCTTCAGCAGTTAATGTGCCTGATTTTCCATATTCACCGGATATACGTGTATGCAGATAGTCAATTTTTATACCGGCAGAAAACCCTTTAGACAGTTTTCTGGCGAATGCCAGACCGACTTTTGTTTCATTGTAAATTGAATAGCCAAAAGAGGAATAGCTGGCGGCAATTGTTCCTGGCTTTACCGGTATAGCCAGCGAAATGGCCTGATGGCTTAACTGACTCAGCATAAACCTGCGTTCATGATAAAAACCAAGGGCAGGATTATTTAAGTTTGCAAGTGCTGCCTGGTTATGGAAAACGGCCCATATATCACTTATTATAACCGAACTATTAGCCATTGCTGCTTCACGGGCACCTGCAGGGTACTTATCATTCGAAGCAAATGAATTTTTTACACATCCGGCAGAAACAATACAGATTAGTATAAATAAACTTTTTCTATTCATTGGCTCAATTTGAGTCAATAAGTTAATAACCTGTCAGCAACGTGACAAGCCGAAATTAATCTATTTATTGCAGTGCTGGTATAGTTGGATAAAAGGGTGTTTTTTAGGGATGAGCAATACCTCAGTGTTTGTAGAAATGGCTCAAATAATTGCCATCTGTTTTGCTCAGGCAGGAAAAATGAAAAAATTAATGATAAATAATCTTTTCAGCATATCTGTAGGCAAGTATCAGCAGATAACCAAGCAGGAATCCCAGTAAAGCTCCTCCAAGCACATCTCCCGGATAATGCACTCCCAGGTAAATGCGGCTATAGGAAACCAGTGCTGCCCACAGGAAGATAAAAATACTATACCATTTTTTCTTCCATAAAAAAGAAGTAAAAGAAGCAATGGCAAAGGTATTGGCAGCATGTGAGGATACGAAACCATATTTACCACCACAATGATTGTTTACAAGATGCACCATATCAGCAATTTCAGGATTGTGACAGGGGCGCAGCCTCATAAAAACTTCTTTAAAGAGGTGTACTGAAAACTGATCAGCGAGTGTAATAAGCAGGGCGATAAACCCCATAATCAGTAAGGACTTCCATCTGAAACGATAAATAATAAAGCCCAGCAAGATCAGGTATAGAGGCACCCAGGTAAGCTTTCCGCTGATTGCCCACATCACGTTGTCCCAGAAGGAGGAGTGAAGTCCGTTCAGGAAAAGGAATAGTTGTTTATCTAACTGGTTAAGAGTGCCAAGCATCAGATGTTGTCTTCATTTAGCTGTTTCCAGATAATATCTTTAAGTTCCTGAATTCCGTTCATTGTGATGGCTGATATAAAGACTGTTTTCACATTCGGGAGCACCTCTTTGGTTTCGTCCATCATTTCTTTATCAAGCAGATCGGATTTTGATACTGCCAGCAGCCGCTTTTTATCAAGCAGTTCAGGATTGTACTTTTCAAGTTCTTTCAGGAGTATTGCATATTCTTCTCTAATGTCAGCAGCATCAGCAGGAACCAGGAACAACAGCATTGAATTGCGTTCAATATGCCTGAGGAAACGAAGCCCCAGACCTTTGCCCTCACTGGCACCTTCGATAATGCCGGGAATATCAGCCATCACAAATGATCTGCTGTCACGGTAATTTACAATGCCAAGATTAGGCACAAGCGTTGTGAATGCATAGTCGGCGATTTTGGGTTTGGCTGCAGAAACAACTGACAACAGTGTTGATTTGCCGGCATTTGGGAACCCTACCAGTCCCACGTCAGCCAGTATTTTCAGCTCAAGGATAAACCATCCCTCAATGGCTGGTTCGCCAGGCTGTGCATACCGGGGTGTCTGGTTGGTAGCTGATTTAAAATGATCATTTCCCTGTCCGCCCCGTCCGCCTTTTACAACGATCTTTTTTTCACCATCATGGGTAATTTCAAAAAGCATATCGTTGGTTTCTGCATCGCGCACAACAGTGCCCAATGGAACATCCAGGATTACATCATCGCCATCAGCTCCAGTTTTCAGGGCTCCGGAACCAGCTGCTCCGTGGCCTGCAAAAATATGCTTCCGGTATTTGAGGTGAAGCAATGTCCAAAGCTGGGCATTTCCCTTAAGAATTACATGCCCTCCCCGGCCACCGTCTCCACCATCAGGCCCGCCTTTGGGTATAAATTTTTCACGACGAAGATGGGTGCTACCGCTTCCGCCTTTGCCTGAACGGCAAAAAACCTTCACATAATCAACAAAATTTGTATCAGCCATTTTCGCAGTTTTTTATTTTGGTTTCTGATAAAACTATCAGGCTATTTCATCAATACGGCTGCAGAGATTCGCGAAAATTTCATCAATGCTGCCCATCCCCTTTACAGAAATGTATTTACCCTGTGCATCGTAATAATTGATTAAGGGCGCTGTTTCATTATTATATACCTTAATACGGTTTTCAATTACCTCCGTATTCTGATCATCTGCACGGCCTGAATCTTTACCACGGTTCAGTAACCTGCTTACCAGTTCGTCATGTTCAACTTCAAGTGATAGCATAGCTGAAATGGCAGTGCCCTTTTTCTCAAGCAGTTCGTCCAGCGCTTTTGCCTGTGCTGAGGTTCTCGGGAACCCGTCAAATATAAAGCCATTAGCATCACTGTTCTGATCAAGCTTTATCTCAATCATGCCTATTACTACTGAATCAGGAACAAGTTCTCCCTTATCCATATATTTTTTAGCTTCCAAACCCAGTGGAGATGCTGCTTTTAATTCACCACGCAAAATATCTCCTGTTGAAAGGTGAATAAGGTTATACTTTTCAATTAACATGGCAGATTGAGTGCCTTTACCTGCCCCCGGAGGGCCAAACAATACAAGATTTAACATATTCAATTATATTTTCAGATTAAAATTTATTCTTCTACCACAGTATAAATTGCTTCCATATTTCTGCCGTATCCATTGTAATCAAGCCCGTAACCAACAATAAAATCGTTTGGGATTTCGATACCAACATAGTCAAGATCGAAATCCTTCTTATAGGCTTCAGGCTTAAACAGGAAAGTAGCTATTTTAATGGATTTTGGTTCGTAACCGCTAAGCTGTTTAATAATAGTCTCAAGGGTAATCCCGGAATCCACTATATCTTCAAGAATTACCACGGTTTTATCTTTCAGGTTCTCATTTAAGCCAATCAATTGCTTGACGGAACCTGTTGAAGAACTGCCCTGATAAGAAGCAAGCTTAAGAAATGATATCCGGCAGGGGAATGTTATTTTTCTGAACAGATCGGATGCAAACATGAATGAGCCGTTCAGGATCCCCAGGAAAGTAACATCTTCATCTTTGAGTTCTTCGTTCAGTTTGGATGCCATTTTCTGGATTGCACTTTCGATTTCTTCGCGTGTAATGGAA
This sequence comes from uncultured Bacteroidales bacterium, assembly GCA_963783315.1. Lineage (GTDB taxonomy): Bacteria > Bacteroidota > Bacteroidia > Bacteroidales > DASQZP01 > DASQZP01. The sequence goes on along the minus strand of CAWAMZ010000018.1, from coordinate 362,332 downwards.
ACAGCAAATTCTTTGTCTAATATTTTTACTTTCTTCATTAATACGGGTAAGATTTTTAAATTTGATGCGAAAATACGAATAAATGGTTAACTTTAATTTTAAACCTTGTAAAAACCTTGTAAAAACTTAAATTTATGACACCTAGAGTTAGCGTTATTATGGGCAGCACTTCAGATCTGCCCGTTATGGAGGAAGCCGCAAAAATTCTTAATGAATTTAAGATTCCCTTTGAGATAAATGCTCTTTCGGCTCACCGCACACCTGATCAGGCAATGGATTTTGCCAGAAAGGCATACGACAGGGGTATCAGAGTTATTATAGCCGGCGCCGGAGGTGCTGCTCACCTTCCTGGGGTCCTGGCAGCTCTGACTCCGATACCTGTAATCGGAGTTCCCATTAAGGCCAGTATTTCAATTGATGGCTGGGACTCAATACTGTCTATTCTGCAAATGCCTCCCGGAATTCCTGTGGCAACAGTTGGCCTCGACGGTGCACGGAATGCCGGTATACTGGCAGCGCAGATACTGGCAACCAGTGATGAAGAAGTACTCAAAACAATCCGTAATTTTAAGGAAGGTCTTGCCAAAAAAATTGTGAAGGCCAATGAGGATCTTTCTCGCGTAAAGTACGATTACAAAGTAAATTAGGCACTTCACAGTGTTTTTTAATTTACCGGGGCTGTTAAGCTCCGGTTTTTTTATTTTAAGCAAAAAAATCTAAAACAGAATTTTAAAATTAATTAAGTGAGACAAAGAGGTGTTTAAATTACAGGCAAATATTTATCCTATTTGTTAATTTTGCAGAAAAAAATTGAATTTATGCATCAGATATTAAAATCCACAATGTTTTTGCTGGTTTTGCTTAACCCGTTTATGGTAATCGTTTACCTGGTAGATGTACTGGAAAGGCTTTCCTATAATAAATTCAGAAGGGTATTACTGAGGGCCGGGTTAATCAGTTCTCTTGTATTCTGGCTATTTGCCGTGGTTGGTGATGTAATATTCTCCGATCTGATAAATGCCCAGTTTGCTTCCTTTCAGATTTTTGGAGGGGTTGTTTTTCTGCTGATCGGATTACAGTTTATCTTTCAGGGGAAAACAGCAATTCAGTCATTACGTGGGGAATCAGAACACATTGCCGGTGCAATTGCAATGCCAATTTTAATTGGTCCGGGAACCCTGAGCTTTAGCGTTATTATCGGGAAACGGCTCAACTCACTGGAAGCCGGTCTGGCCATTTTTTTAGCAGTTTTTTTCAGCGTATTGATCATGATACTGTTTAAAAAATTATATGATAACATGCAAAACAAACGGGATAACCTTGTACAACGTTATTTTGAAATTGCTGGTCGCGTAACTGCTTTTATTGCTGGTACTGTAGCCGTTGAGATGATCATGCAAGGACTTAAATTCTGGATTGATAAAATCGGAGTTTCCTGATAATTCTACTTTATGACTGTCGGATTGTATTCCTAAATTAGCAATTAAATCAAAAATCATCATGAAATTCAACCCCCAACCCACTGCCCCTCAATCCACTAAAGGGGAGCTTACACGCAAGTTTTATTAAATCCAAGTTCGTTATTAATCTGTGCGCGAGATCCCCTTTAGGGGAACTTAGCGAAGCGATCTCACGACCAGCCATAGCCTGTGCTTGTGTGAGGGAGTATACAGGGGCCGAGCGATGGGAATAATGTTTTAGGAACCTAATACGATACTCATTTTATTTATTATTAGTAACAATTCCTTTCACCTTTACTCATACCTGAGTGAATCAGCCGGGTTTTCCGAAGCAGTGTGCAATGACTGGATGATCACTGTTGTGATGCTAAGGACAAGTACCAGTATTGCCGGTATAATCATGAGCCAGGGGGTAAACGACATCCTGTTTGCAAAGTTATCCAGCCATTTGTCAAGCGCCAGATAAAATGCCGGAAAAGCAAGGATGCAGGCAATAAAAAGCAAAAATACATATTTCCGGGACAACAATAACAGGATTTGTCTTATGCTCGCTCCATGTACTTTTCTGATTCCAATTTCCTTTTTTCGCTGCACTGCCGTATAGGAAGAAAGACTTACAATCCCCAGTATAGTTATCAGCAATGCCAGAATTGAAAATGTTCCGAATACTTTACCAAATCTTTTCTGAGTTTTATATTGCTGGTTATAGAAATCATCCAGGTAAAAGAAATCAAATGGATTTCCGGGAAAGAATGCTTTGTAGTTTTTTTCCAGGACATTTTGGATTTCCCTGCTTTTCGAATCATTGCTGAGCTTTACCGAAAAATATCCGTTGAAGCGTTGTGCCAGTCTGAATATTTGTGGCTCAAAATTATCCATTGGTGATTCCTGATGGAAATTTTCCATTACACCAATAACAGTAGTGGGAATTTCATTTACGAGGATTTTTTCATGAACAGCATCCTCGGGCCTTTTAAATCCAAGCAATCTGGCCGCAGTCTGATTCACAATAACCGCATCCTTATCAGATGGATGTTTTTTGGAAAAATTTCTGCCTGTTACAAAAAAATTCGAAAAAACGCGGACAAAATCATAATCAGTATCTGTGATCCGGTAATTTTTTCCCTTAGTTTGTTCTTCTCCAACACGCCTGATGCCACCCCTGTTCATCATATTACTTTTGCCAGGAATCACTGATGAATATGTTATGGCTTTCACAAAAGGGTATTTTTTTATCTCTTCCTTAAAGGCTTCCCTCCGTTTAAGTAACAATGAATCTCCTACAGCAGGGGTATGCATAACAAGTATCTGTTGCTTGTTAATGCCAGTCTCACTGTCATGAAGATATTGTATTTGCAGATAAACGCTTATAGTTCCTGCGATCAGTACAACAGCCATGAAAAACTGGAAAACAACCAAACCGCGCTGCAGAGCTATAGATTTTTTTGAACCTGTATAAGTTTTTTTAAGTGTACTTGACAATTTTTTGGTAAGAATTCCCCATGCAGGATATGAACCGGCAAGCAGCGTGCCTGTAAGAAAAATGACAGCAAGGTCCAGCCATACCCACCACTTGTTCCAGATTATATAATCCGGTGCAATACCGGTTATCCGGTAAAACAAGGGAGATAGTTGTTCAATCAGGACAAAAGAAATGAAAAGTGCAATTAAGTTGATTACAAAAGATTCAAAGATGAACTGTATGATAAGCTGTCGGTTTCTGCCTCCAAGAACCTTTCTGAGCCCGATCTCGCCTGCGCGCCTGGTAAAACTGATTGTTAGCAGGTTGACAAAATTTATCCAGGCGATTACAATGATGAACCAGGCAATTATATTCAGGAAGTCAATTGAATTTCTGTTGCCATTCGTTCCGAGTTCATGCATGTAGTGGGATGTGAGATGAATATCACTTACCGGTTGCAGCCGGTAACTAATGTGTAATTTATATTTCTCCATAAAATCACCCAGCTCATCATTGATCATCTGAGTTATTTTATGGTCTACTTCTTCTTTTGGAACGCCATCATCAAGTCTTACATAGTTATAGAATCCACTGTAAATCCAGCCAAAAGTTTTTATTCCTTCTCCAAGAAAATTTTCCCAGTTTATCCAGGATAATAAAATGTCTGCCTTAAAATGCATAGTAGCAGGCTGTGGTGAAAAAACGCCCACTATTCTGAAGTCCTGGTCTCCATTCAGGGTAATGATTTTGTTAATAGGATCTTCTTCCCCAAAATATTTTCTGGCTGTTGCAGCACTAATTACTGCTGTGTTGGGAGCAGAAAGTAAGCTGTCTCCGTTTTTTTCAATGAGTCTGAATGAAAGTAAATCAAGGAAGGCAGGTTCAGCCCAAAACATGTTTTCTTCACGGAATGAGATGTTATTATAGGAAATAACTCCCTGTAATTTGTAAGCCTTTCCGGCTTCCAAAACTTCCGGGAAGCGGTCTTTCATCTCTACCCCGATCATAGGACTGGCTGAGGCAAACTGCACTTTTTCTCCGCTCTCTGATTCCCGTTCATAAAGAACCCTGTAGAGGTTTTTTACATTATCAATGTGTTGATCGTAGCTGCGTTCATAATGCACATAGACGGAAATAAAGATGCAGGCTGCAATTCCTGTAGCCAGACCGATAATATTTATAAAAGAAAAAAGGCGGTCACGGTAAAGAATTCTGAAAATTGTTGTCAGGTAATTTTTCAGCATAGTCGATTTTGTTAGTCAGCGTACAACTAACAAAACCAAAAAATTTGCCAACTTTGCTAAAGTATTGTTAACCAGCGCAAAGAATAATTATTTCTCGATTGAATGCTGTATTAAATCTTTACGGTTATTGTTTAATTATTATACAGTGTTTGGGTCTTAAATTTTTCCGCTTGTTATAGTTGGTATAATTTTCCGGAATACCTGTAAAAAAAACCTGAGGTATTATTACGCTCAGGTTTTTTTAGTTGGCTCACGAACAAAAGTAAGCTGTTTGAAAAGCATCATTCATTTGCCAGCCGGGAATGAATTAATTATTCTTTACCAATTTTACGTTTCAGCAATTGTGCATTTATGGCTACAATCACTGTACTCAGGCTCATGAGAATTGCTCCTGCTGCGGGACTCAGTACGATTCCGGCTCCATACAGTACGCCGGCAGCCAGGGGAATAGCTATTGCATTATATCCGGTTGCCCAGATTAAATTCTGGATCATTTTCTTATAGGTAGCCCGGCCAAACAGAATCAGGTTTTTGATATCCTGTGGATTACTGTTTACCAGTACAATATCCGCAGTTTCTGCGGCTATGTCAGTACCTGATCCAATAGCAATTCCCACATCTGCTTTTGCCAGAGCCGGAGCATCATTTACTCCGTCACCCGTCATAGCCACAAAGTGTCCTTCATTTTTTATTTTTTGCAGCACATCTACTTTTTCATCCGGGAGAATACCGGCGAAATAACCGTCGAGCTTCAGTTCATCGCTTACTGACTTTGCTACTTCTTCATTATCTCCGGTTGCCATGTAAACCTTAATCCCCTTTTCTTTTAAGGTCCTCACTGCATCATATGATTCCTCCCTGATCTGGTCTTCCAGAGAAATGTAGCCGGCAGGTTTACCATCAAGCAATACATATACAATGGTGACAGCATTGTCCGACTGACTTTCTTCCGGTATTTCGATGTTATTCTCTTTCAGATATCCGGGACTTACAACTTTTACTTCTTTACCGTCTACTTTGGCTTCTACTCCTTTACCGGTGATGGCATTAAAGTCTTTAATCTCGGGCAGGTCAATTTTCAGTTCTTTTGCTTTTTTGATTATTCCTGCTCCGATGGGATGTTCGGAATCCTGTTCGAGTGCTGCAGCAAACCTGAGCAATTTTTCATCATCTGATTTATTGTCAAAGCTTTTGAACTTTGATACTCCAAACTCTCCTTTGGTCAGTGTCCCTGTTTTGTCGAATATAATGGCCGATATCTTGCGGGAGTTTTCAAAAGCAGTGCGGTTTCTTATCAGTAAGCCGTTTTGTGCGGAAACTGATGTGGAAATTGCAACAACCAGTGGTATGGCCAGTCCAAGTGCATGCGGACATGTAATTACCATTACTGTAACCATTCGGGTAAGGGCAAAAAGAAAAGGACTGGTAGCAGATGCTGGGGTGAAAAAATACCAGTAAGCAAAAGTTAAAAAACCGGCCCCCAGAGCAATGAAAGTCAGCCACATGGCCGCTTTGTCCGACAGACTCTGCATCTTCGATTTCGACTGTTGGGCCTCTCTTACCATGCTGATCACCTTGTTGAGGTAACTGTCTTCACCTGTATGTTCTACTTTTGCCTTCAGGGACTGGTTCCCGTTTATCGATCCGCCAATAATGTGGTCGCCTTTCCCATGTTTCACAGGTTTACTTTCTCCTGTAAGCATACTCTCATCCATAAATGAATTGCCTTCAGTGATTGTCGCATCGGCAGGTACTTTTTCTCCGGGTTTGATCAGAACCAGATCGTCTTTATTAAGGTCTTCCAGTTTAACATCCTCCACTTCACCATTCCTGAGCCGGTGAGCACCGGAAGGCATCATCTGCGCCAGTAATTCAAGCGATTTGGATGCACCCAGTACAGACTTCATTTCAATCCAGTGTCCCACCAGCATAATGTCAATCAGGGTGGCCAGCTCCCAGAAGAAATCATGTCCCTTTAATCCAAATACTGTAGCCACCGAATAAAAATAGGAGACTGATACTGCCAGGGCGATGAGCGTCATCATACCCGGATTTTTTTGTTTCAACTCATTGTACATTCCTTTTAGAAAAGGCCATCCGCCCCAGAAATAGATAACGGATGCAAATACAACCAGAATGTACTGACCCCCGGGCATGGAAAATTCAAATCCCAGCAGGGACTGAAACATTTTCGAAAGCAGTAAAACCGGAACTGTAAGCACCAGGGATATCCAGAAACGTTTTTTGAAATCTTTTACCATCATTTTATGATGCGCTGTATGGTCATGATGGCCATTATCGCCATTATCGCCATGATGATGGTTATGATTTCCGGAATGCTCCGCATGCTTGTCATTTTCCTTATGGGGGTGATGATTTTTGTGTTTTTTATTTTGGTGAGAAGTATCTTTATCTTCCATATGTATGATTGTTTAAGGTTTTGGGTGTATACAAAGCTCCTAACTGAAGACAATTTTTGTGATCAGTCATAACCCAGGTAAACGATTTTCAGTCTTCAATTTCATAGATAAACCCGGCAGGTTACTCCTGCCGGGTAGGGATCATGAAATATCCTTTTTTTTGTTTTCAAACTCTTCTTTGGATATTTCTCCCTGCGCATAACGCTTTTTCAAAATATCGAGCGCTGATTCAGCAGATTTGGAAGTGCTTCCTGAACTGCCGGAGGAGCGTAGGATAAAATAAATGATAATGGCCACCAGGATGAGTCCGAGGCCCCAGCCCCAGCCCATACCCCAGCCATGTCCAAATCCGTACATCATGGTATTACTCCTTTCTTATTAATGTGTCATATATTTATCCATCATATTGTTATTTTGACAATATGATGCAGATTTATTCAGCTTCTCCAGCTGATCACTGTTGAGTATTTTTTTCATTGCCATTACAGTTTTGTAGGCTTCAACCTTAATAGTTGTTTTTATCGTTGTACATGCCTCAATTTGTTTCTGAACGGCATCAGCTGCTGCATCACTTTTCAGTAACTCATTCAGCTTCATTCTTTCCTTTTGCAGAGAGGCCTGCCAGTCAATTTTCTTTTTAAGATACTCACTTCTCAGATCTATCAGCTTGCTTTCCTGATCACTTGTCAGGTTAAGCTGTTGTTGCATGGAGGGAAAATTATTAACCAGCATCTGGTACTTTTGCATTGGCATTTGTTGATTGTTGCCAGCCCATGGACAATTGCCCATCATTGGATACATGCTTCCGTGCATATTGCCCATCATATTGTGGCCCATCATCATTCCCTGTCCCATGCCGTAAGGCATCATCATGCTGTTACCCATACCGTTCTGGTTCATCATACCCTGGTTATGCATCATATTTTTCCCGTTTGTAGTGTCCTGATACATATTGCCATGCATCATTTGCCCAAAGCTGCTGATACTTAACAACAAGGCAGCTGTGATTATTATTGTTATTTTTTTCATGTCTTGAAATTTTTTGTGTTTTTCATTTTATGATTGTCTGTGATAAATATTACTCGGGATGCATCATTCCCATGCCTCCCATACCGGAGTGGTTCATCATCATTTGATTCCACTGGTTATAATATGTTGAATCACTCTGGATCATGTTCATCATATTCTGCATCATGTATTTATTCATTTCTGAATTATGTTGCATCATATATTGAAGGTTATTCTGCTGGAACATGTGCTGAACCATTGGTTCATTTTGCATCATCCATTGCATGTTTTGCGGATTCTGCATCATCTGCAGCATGAAGTCGTTAAATAAATTCTGATTCTGACTGATCTGGTTAAAAACCTCCTGTTTTTGTGCTGCATTATTAGCCAGATCAATCTTTGAAGCATTGGAACATCCTGTGAAGGCGAGAATTATGAATCCAGCCAATGCGATTGCTGATAATTTAATTGTACGTTTCATAGTTTCATTTTTTAAGATTAAACATCTTGTAATCTTATTATGTCAATTCATTTATTTAATTATTATGAAAGTTGCTTGCTGATCATTTCATACTTATATTTTTCAGCTTCTGCGTGCTCTGAAAACCCAGCTTTCAATTCTGCCCGGAAGTGCTTCAGCTCATTCCGTGTTTCCAGTGAATTTTCACCATCCACCAGTTCATCGGGTAGGTGAATATTGCTCCAACTAATAATCCCAGGGAGCCAAATCCCCAAAAGGCAAAGGAATTGGGATCCGGCGGTGTGCCGGTAACAGCGGGTGTAATAAATTTCATAACCAAACCCATTCCCACCATCACGGTAAACATGGAAAAGAATTCTGCCCGGAATCCCTTAAGAAGTGCCATGCCTGTAGATTCTCCCATATGTTTGAAAGCCCAAAGTTGAAAGATAAACCATCCAAAAGCGTAACCTGTTGCATACTCAAGCCAGAATTCCTGCCAGAAACTGAAATTATGCAGACGGCTGTATACCATGGCAGTCATAATCCCCAGCCCGTCTCCTCCGACACAATGAATAACTGAGCCTGTTACTTTTTTCCAGGTTGTGGACACTTCCTCATGATGGACTTCTTTTTCTTTTTCACCATGGTATCTGCCAATATTTGCGGGCCGGCAGGTCCATAGGTAAAAAATCAGTCCGATTACGGAGAAAAATATGATAATAACCGGCCAACCGACTTTTAAAGGCGGGTTTACTTGTGTGTTGGTGGTTATCATATCGTATATGCTCCATAAAGCTGCCAGTATTCCAATGGAATACCATGGAATTACAAACCAGCTTTTAGTCAAAAACGATAAGAAACCTGCACTCATGTCTTTTGTCTTTATAATTTTCTGTTTTCTGCTTTCCTATGCGATATTAATTTCTTTGGAAAGATAGACGTCCTGGATCAGGTTCAACAGCTTAATTCCTTCATCAAAAGGACGTTGAAATGCTTTCCTTCCGGAAATAAGACCTGTACCACCGGCTCTTTTATTGATAACTGCAGTTCTCACTGCATCAGCGAAATCCGATTCACCTGAAGCACCACCGGAATTAATCAGCCCTATTTTACCCATATAATTATTAATCACCTGGTACCGGCACAGATCAATCGGGTGGTCGGTGGAGAGCTTTTCATACATATCCGGATGTGTTTTCCCGAATTTTATATCACGAAAGCCGCCATTGGTATCCGGAAGTTTCTGTTTGATAATATCTGCTTTGATGGTTACACCTATATGGTTGGCCTGTCCGGTTAGGTCGGCGGCAGTATGATAGTCGGTGCCGGCTGTTTTAAATGCTGAATTTCGTGTATAACACCACAAGATAGTCGCCATCCCCAGCTCGTGAGCCAGTTCAAATGCTTCAGCTACTTCCTGAATTTGTCGGTCCGACTCTTCTGAGCCAAAATAAATGGTGGCACCAACTGCCGCAGCACCCAGGTTCCAGGCATCCTCAACTGAACCGAACATGATCTGATCATAGGTATTTGGATAGGTCATCAGTTCATTGTGGTTTATTTTTACAATGAAAGGTATTTTATGTGCGTATTTTCGTGCATGCAACGCCAATCCGCCAAAAGTAGTTGCTACTGCATTGCAACCACCTTCAATCGCCAGTTTTATAATGTTTTCCGGATCAAAATACATGGGATTGGGTGCAAAAGAACTGCCTGCAGTATGCTCAATGCCCTGGTCTACCGGTAAAATTGACAGATAACCGGTACCACCCAGCCGTCCGTGATCATGGATTGAAGCAAGGCTTTTCAATACCTGAACGTTGCGGTCACTATTGCCGAATACCTTGTCCAGGTATTCAGGACCAGGTAAAGTAAGCTGATCTGAAGCAATTGTTTTGCAGGTATGGGTTAACAGATCATTTGCTGATTCTCCGAGATACTCTCTGATTTTTTCAATATTGTTTTTCATGGCTTGTAATTTGGTTTAATGAGTTGAAATAATTGATTATATTAATAAACCCAAATTAGGCTTTTCAGATAAGTAAGTTTCCGTATTACAGGAACTATTTAGTAATCCGCCAATTCAGTAATTTTTATGATGCACAATTTAATCTGAATGGTGAAAAAGCCATGCCATACTACTTTAGGCTGGTAACATTCCCGACATGCCTGTATGCAGACCTTTACAGAAGCCTGATTTTTAAGGCTGGACGGGTGAGTGTGGAATAAATTCCACAAAGAGTAGAATATGCTTCATAAGCTCTCCCCTTGTTTTGAAACAAGGGGAAGTGCTTAGAAATAGAAATAGTTATTCTTCTTTCTCACGGGTATATTTGCAACATCCCGGAAGTGCATCATAGCTTTCCTCTGAGGCTTTGAACATGGGGGTGTCATGCCCTGCATCTGCAATGGCTTTTTCGATCTTCTTGAGATCAGTCTTAGATGCATCAAAACTTACTTCCATCATCTTTGTCTGCTTGTTCCAGTCGGCTTTGGTTACACCATCAATACCTTTGGCGGCAGTTTCAATACGGTTTTCACATAAACCGCAGTTTCCGTTAACTTCGAATTTTTCAGTTTTTGCCTGTTGGGCAAATAGAGCTCCTGAAACAAACAGGGCCAGGAGCAGACTTAACATTTTTGTTTTCATTTTTAGACGTTTTAATTGTTAATGAATTGATTTACTGTAAATTGTTTTATTAAAAGTTATATGACTATCGGGAATGATTAATAAATTTAAAATGAATCAGATTTTACAATGCTTTCGCTCAGCCCCTGTTTACTCCCTCCCACTAGCTCAGGCACAAGCTGGTCGTGAGATCGCTTCGCTCAGTTACCCTGAAGGGGAGCCAGCGCACACATGAATACTAAATTTGAAATTGGTAAACTGTGTGTTAGCCCCCCTTCAGGCAGGGGGCAGCGTAAGCGTGCTTTTTCTGGCAAAATTTTAAATAAATATTAGCTTTATACATGATTCCCGATACTCATTAAAAGTTAAATTGCTTTTATCCCTTCTTCATTGGTACGTACTTTATATACATTGTCAACCGGTGAGACGATAATCATTCCATCACCCCTGTAACCTGTTCTGGCATTTTCACGGATAATCTGTATGATATGCTTCACATCACTAACAGGAGCCAGTATTTCCATTTTAATAACTTTATAGGCTTCAGCGAAAGGATACTTCTCACTTATGTGCTCGTGTTCCTGGTCGGAATACTGGCCGGTTCCCTCACATTCCACCATTGTCATACAGCAGAAGCCAGCTTTTTGCAACGCTTTATATACCTCTTCTGTTTTTCTGTACCGGATGTATGCTTTTATCAGTTTCATGATTCATAAATTTTAATTATTAGATGGTATCCCGTGTTTCTCCGCATGTTAGCATTGCCTCACCGAAATACGGGTTTTTTATCTCTTTGATATCGCTTACCCAAAATGCCCCTTCATTATTATTGGCCATGGGGCAGAACTGGTAGTAGGCCATCGTATTCTCAAGGCCGAAGGCTTTGATACTGTGATAAAAAGCATCACTGAAAGATGCAAGGGCCTTCCGTTGTGTGGCAATATCCTTCGAGGAAGCGATATCCGAGATATTCTTTTTCATCACATTGAGCTGTTTCATCCACTGCATATGTGCATCTCCCGAGAGCAGTTCCATATCCACCTTGCCGAGCTTATCTTTCACCTTTGAAGCATCCTGTGCCACCTGGGTTGCATCACTTGCCACAAAGGCATCTTTCATGCCGATATATGCCTTGTAAATGGCTGTCAGCTGTTTCTGAAAAGCCTGGGGCGATTCTTCAGACTGAAGTGATTTTGGATGTTCAACCTTAGTTTCTTCCGATGCTGCGGTCTGATGGGTACTTGCTTTTTTGCTGCCGTTTCCCATGTCCATACCGGGCATTTTACCGGCACCGGATTCCCCTCCTGCAGGATTCATCATACTGGGCTTGCCGGCCAGCTGGGCGGAAGCATCGATCTTGAACACCCCATTGGTGGCGATCTCCTCGCCTTCGTGCAAGCCATCCTTCACCACGTAAAAGTCACCGGCCGAAGGGCCCAGAGTGATCTCCCGGTAAAGGAAGGTTGGCTGCTGACGGTCCGGTACTTTCACATAAACAACCGAACGTTTACCGGTCCATAATACTGCGGTCTTGGGTACCATCAGGTCTTTGCCCTGGCCGGCCAGCCTTGATGTGATCACCCCGTTGGCGAACATCTCAGGTTTGAGCCTTCCCTGGCTGTTAGATACTTCCACCCGTATACTGGCTACCCTTGTCTGTGGATCGATAAACGGATCGATATAGGTGACCTTCCCCTGGAAAGTCACGCCGGGCAATGACTGCACTGTGAAGTTCACACGATCGTTCATGCTGATCCAGGGCAGGTCACTTTCGTAGGCTTCAAACATCACCCACATATGCGACAGGTCGATCACCTCAAACAGAGGAGAGCCGGTCTTTATATAATCACCTACAGAAACCTGCCGTTTAGTGACCGTTCCCGAGATAGGCGAGAGCACATCAAAATAATTCTGTGGCTTGCCCTCTTTCTCAACGCCTTCGATCTGGGCATCGCTCAGGTCCCAGAGTTTAAGCTTGCTGCGGGCAGCCTGGTAAAACGCCGGATTGCTTTCTTTGTATTCCATGGCTTCCAGCAGTTCTTTCTGGGCGGTTACCAGTTCGGGTGAATAGATCACTGCCAACCTTTGTCCTTTGCGCACATACTGGCCGGTAAAGTTCAACATCAGCTTTTCGATCCTGCCACCAAAACGGGCAGTGAGCTCGGCAATATTCCGCTCATCGGGTTTTATTTTGCCAAGCAGGCTCACTTCTTTGTCAGGATATCCTCTCTTTACCATCACTGTTTGAATTTCAGCGATCTTCATGGCATCTTCCGACATGGCGATTTCATTGGGTGAAACGATGCCTTCACTCTCTGCCTCAGTCAGCGGGATCAGGTCCATGCCGCATATGGGGCATTTACCCGGATGATCGAGCCGTACCTGCGGGTGCATTGAGCAGGTCCAGATGGTTGCCTTTTCGGCGGATGCTTCCGTTGATGCCTGTTCTGTTCCTTCTGTCTGGTTGCTGTTTCCGTGAAAGAAAAGCCAGCCGAAGAATAAACCTGCCACAACGGCGATCCCTATCCTGGTGAGGTCTTTGCGATTTATATTTATCTTTGTCTTCATTGCTTATTTGTATTAATTTCCTTACTGTTTAATTTCCTGTTAAGTAATTGATGAATGCGGCTGCAGCATTTTGATCAGCTCTTGCTTTCTCGAGTTCCAGCGCATACTTGAGCACTTTGCGTTCCATCCTGAGCACTTCTTCAAAATTTTTCCCGTCGGTTGAATAGGAGGATTCCAGTATGCTCAGTGATTTTTTCGCATAGCCAAGCTGGCGATGGTAGAGTGCCACCCTGCGTTTACCATCCTGCAAATCCCTGTTGGTACGCGAATAGATGGTGTTGAGCATGTTTACCTTGTCGGCTTTTTTGTTCTCGGTAGCCTGCTGCATCAGGGATGCTTCCTGTACCATGGCGTTGTACTTTTTCCTGTACAGCGGGATGCTGATCCCTACCGTTGGGAAAACAATGGCATCTTTTCCGCCCTGATTGCCCGCCATGGAAGCGTCTGTGTTGCCGATTACCATGTAATCGATTCCCACCGAGAAGCCGGGTTTGCCCATCTTTTTGGCTGCCAGCTCCTGTGCCTGGTAAGATTCAAGCATGTTATCCAGCTGACGGAGCTGATGATTCTGCAGGGTGATACTATCCATAATGGCTTCTGTGGCTATTTCCGGTTCCACTGTTAAAAGGGTGTCCGGAAGCAGCACTTTTTGCCCCTGGTCTGCATTCAGCAGGTTATTAAAAGCCACCTGCAGGGTTTGGTAATTGTCTTTCAGGTATGCCAGTTGATTTTCCATGTCTCCGATTTCCATCTCGAGCCTGAGCCCGTCGACCGTACTGGTCATACCTGACTCAATCTTGACAAGTGCAATACTCCTGAATGAGTTAAGTATCTCCAGGTTATCCATCGTGATACCAATAGCCTTCCCGGTAACATACAGGTTGTAATAAGTCGACCGCACGTTGTAAAACAGGTTTGAGCGGGCATCTTCGAATGCTTCGTACTTTGCCTGTGCGGCAGCGCCTGCTGCATCCTTTTTGGCTGCAAGTGTACCAAACCAGGGGAACCGCTGGGTTAGTGATATACGGGCCTTCTGCGGACCGAGCCTGGTTTCCACCGGCTGAATAAAATACCCGAACATCACCTGCGGATCGGGCAGTGCCCCAACCTGAGGCACTTTCTCCAGGGCTGCCTGATACTCATTGAAACGGGCCTTGAGTCCCGGGTTGTTGTTGGCTGCCGTTACCAGGTAAGTATCCAGCATTTGCTGGGCACTTACTGACGGAGCCAGTACCAGAAACAAAAAGCATATATTGATGAATTTTCTCATGTTGTTATTGTTGTTTTGGGTTTACCTTTTTTACTTTCTTTTCCTGCCACATACTGTACAGTACGGGCACCACGAACATGGTCATCACCTGTATGAGCATTCCGCCGAAAGAGGGGATGGCCATTGGCACCATGATATCGGATCCTTTACCCGTTGAGGTCAGCACAGGTATCAGTGCGATGATGGCTACCGAGGCGGTCATCATGGCCGGACGAACTCTTTTGCTGCCTGCGTGCAGCACCGACTGGCGGACAGCTTCCCGTGTGGCCGGTTTCTCTTTGGCAAAGACCTGCTTCAGATAGGTACCCATTATCACCCCGTCGTCTGTGGCAATACCAAACAGGGCAATAAATCCAACCCATACGGCCACACTCAGGTTGATGGCGTGCATCTGGAACAAATCGCGCATGTTGATGCCTGCCAGGGAGAAGTTCAGGAACCAGGGTTGCCCATACAGCCAGATCATGATAAAACCACCGGCAAAGGCCACGAAGATACCTGAGAACACCATTGAGGAGGTGACCACAGAGCGGAACTGGAAGTACAGGATCAAAAATATCACCAGCAGGGAGATCGGTACCACCAGCATCAGCCGTTTGGTAGCCCTGATTTGATTTTCATAATTACCGGTGAACTTGTAGCTTACTCCCGGCGGTACAACGAAATCACCACTGGCAATCTTATTTTTCAGAAACTGCTGGGCTTCTTCCACCACATCAACTTCAGCCCTGCCTGGTTTCTTGTCGAAGATGATGTAACCTACCAGGAAGGTATCTTCACTCTTGACCATCTGCGGGCCACGGGTATAGGTGATGGTTGCCAGTTGTTCCAGTGGTACCTGCACACCGGTAGGAGTGGGAATCAGTACTTTTTTCAAATCATCGGGGTTGTCCCTGTATTCCCTGGCATAGCGCACGCGTACCGGGAAGCGTTCGCGGCCTTCCACCGTGGTGGTGAGCGGCATACCGCCAATCGCCCCACTGATGTACGACTGCATGTCTTTCACCGTAAGCCCGTAACGGGACAGTTCGCTCCGGTTAAGGTTAATTTCAAGGTAAGGCTTTCCAACCACCCTGTCGGCGAACACTGAGGACGGCTGGATACCCGGTACCTGTTTGAGCAGCTTTTCCATCTTAAGACCGACATCCTCGATGGTCTGCAGGTCGGGGCCGTATACCTTGATACCCATGGGTGCACGCATCCCTGTCTGCAGCATGACCAGACGGGTCTGGATGGGTTGCAGCTTAGGAGCCGAGGTCAGTCCGGGTATTTTAGCCGCTTTCACGATCTGCTGCCAGATATCGTCCGGGGAATGGATCTCGTCCCTCCACTGACGAAAATATTCACCGTCCTCATCCGGGATCAGCTGATCGGCCGTCAGGGAACGGAAACCATCGGTCTTCGGGTTATAGGTGGTACTGTCCTTCAGCATATATGCACCGTCGTCGTTTACTTTAAAGCGCATCCGGTGGCCGTCTTCATCCAGTATGTATTCCGATTTGTAGTTGATCACGTTCTCGAACATGGAAATCGGAGCCGGGTCAAGGGCCGAGTTAACACGGCCCCATTTGCCTACCACATCATCTACTTCCGGGATGGCATTCACACTCTTGTCGAGTTTGCGGATATCATCCAGGTTTTCTTCCACACCCGAGTGGGGCATGGTGGTAGGCATCAACAGGAATGAGCCTTCATCCAGCGAGGGCATGAACTCTTTTCCCACACCTGGGAAGGTCTGGTCGAGGGCCACCCATACCTTTGATGAACGCATGTTCCAGCCTACCTTCTCGAATGTATTGGGGAGAAAGCCGAAGGTTTTCTCTGTGCCTCTCCAGACCAGCATTCCAAACAACACTACCACGATGGGTATGCTCAGGAATTTCCATTTATTCTCCAGACACCATTTTAGTATCTGCGGGTAAAAGTGAACGATGGTCATCAGCACTCCCAGCACCACGGCAATGATCACAGAAACAAAAATGAAATTGGAAAATTCGCTGTTCTTGGCGCCCAGCGGCATCCATTCCTTCGAGAGGAAATAAACGACCACCAGCAGGGTGATGGCAATATTGATCAGGTTCACAAATTTTTTCTTTTCTTCCGGCCACCGGCCTTCCAGCAGGTTGTTAACCCCGAAAGCAACCAGTACCAGGGCCACCCAGCTCTGATATACAATGGTGAACAGCACCCCGGCTGCAATAAGCGTGTAGTTCCAAATGCGGCGCACCTTCTTCTTGTCAAACCGGATAGAGAACAGTATATGTGCCAGGGCAGGAATGATAATGATGCCGATACCCAGTGAAGCCAGCAGTGCAAATGTTTTGGTGAAGGCCAGCGGTCTGAACAGCTTCCCTTCGGCGGCCTGCATGGCAAACACCGGAAGGAAACTCACAATCGTTGTAGCCAGAGCGGTCATAATGGCCGAGGCCACTTCGATGGTGGCTTCATACACTACGTTGAGCAGCTTTCGTCCCCGCGCACCCTTGTTTTCAGGCAGGTCGAGGTGTCGCACGATGTTCTCCGTGAAGACGATCCCCACATCCACCATCACCCCGATGGCGATGGCAATACCAGAGAGTGCCACTATGTTGGCATCCACCCCGAACTGGCGCATCACGATAAAGGTGATCAGCACCCCAATGGGCAGCAGGCTGGAGATCAGGATCGAGGCTCTGAGGTTAAGTACCAGCACGATCACCACGATGATACTTATCAGGATTTCATGTGAGAGGGCCGATTCGAGCGTACCCAGTGTTTCTTTGATCAGGCCGGTACGGTCGTAAAACGGTACGATGGTTACCTTGGATACCGTGCCGTCCTTCAGTTTCTTAGAGGGCAGACCGGGTGCTATCTCTTTAATCTTATCCTTTACGTTGTTGATGGCGGCAAGCGGGTTGGTTCCGTAACGGGCAACCACAACGCCCCCGACGGCTTCAGCACCACCTTTGTCGAGCCCACCGCGCCGGGTTGCCGGTCCGTAATGGACCTTCGCTACATCCCGGATACGTACAGGTACGTTGTTATGCACGGCAACGACGCTCTCTTCAAGGTCTTTCAGGCTTTTGATATAACCCAGTGCACGCACCAGGTATTCGGCACGGTTGAACTCGATGGTTCGTGCCCCGATATCCAGGTTGCTCTTTTTCACCGCCGCCATGATCTGGGAAACATTCACCCCGTAAGCTTTCATGGCGTTGGGATCAATATCTACCTGGTATTCCTTTACAAAGCCTCCGATAGAGGCTACCTCCGAAACACCTTTGGCTGAGGTAAGCGCATAGCGCACATAAAAATCCTGAATGGTGCGCAACTCCTGCGGATCCCAGCCTCCCGCCGGGTTGCCGTCCTTGTCACGCCCCTCCAGGGTGTACCAGTAGATCTGTCCGAGTGCCGTGGCATCCGGTCCAAGGGCTGGTGTGACACCTTCAGGCAAGGTGCCCGAAGGAAGCGAGTTAAGCTTCTCCAGAATACGAGAACGGCTCCAGTAAAACTCCACGTCGTCATCAAAAATAAGGTATATGCTGGACAAACCGAAGATCGAATTGCTCCGGATCGTTTTTACACCCGGTATTCCCAGCAGTGCCGTTGTGAGCGGATAGGAGATCTGATCTTCGATATCCTGTGGTGAACGGCCCGACCATTCAGTATATACAATCTGTTGATTTTCACCAATATCCGGGATCGCATCAACCGGTACAGGATCACGGGGTATGATCCCTGTTTGCCAGTTAAAAGGTGCAGTTGCAATTCCCCATACAATAAATATGATCAGTATAAGAAAAGTGACTAACTTGTTTTCAAGAAAAAATTTTATCGTTTTATTTAGCATGATTTATTGATTTAATGCCATTCGTCTCTGCTGATGCTATTATTTTCAGTGATAGCCTGTCAGCAAAACCATATTCTCAGGTGTGTTCCTGTAATTGCCTGGCAATCCGGAATTTATTCTGTAAAATTCACAGAATTAACTTCTCTCCGGTTGCAAAGTGTTGAAGGTTCAGCAGAATGAAATATCCACTGTTGCCTCATACTTGCAAACAGGAATTAATAGGCCTCAAACGGCATTATCTCATAAAAGGAAGGACTGAACGAAAAGGAAAATTGATCGTTCGGGAAGTGGGATTTTTAAATGGGTATTATGCTGGTTACCTATAAAAGCGGGATTATATGTGCTTGCTAAAGTAATTAAAGCAGGCAGCACAAAAAGTGTTGTTGCACAAGAAACTGTTTTTTCGTTTACCAACGCTGCAGGAATGCTTTGTGTAAACCGGGACAGGGTGAGACAGCAATTTTCGGGATTCAGATTTTCATCAGCAGCATTCTGTTGAATGCCAGGAATCTGACAGGTCACATTGTCAGTTGCTTCCATGCCACAGGAATGTGATACCCCAAAAAATGATAAAGAGGATAACTCTCCTCCACAAAAGTGCATGGTAAAAGACGCTTTCGAGGAAAAGGCAAGAATCAGCAATATAAGTGCTGATGCTATGATTCGGTATCCAGTTTTCATTGCTGTTTTATAATAACCTGTTTAGATCATACAAAAGTAAACGCTGAAATTAAAAAACTGTTATATAATTTTGAGTTTGTTTTATATAATTTTGTCAGGATAGGCATGACAATGCCGGTAAAATCCATTCAAAGGTAAATAAAATAAATTTCATAAACAGTTAGTCTTGCCTGATACAGTGTACTGGTTTTGATTGATCCGGCCAGCAGGAAATTATTCCTTTTGGTTTAATTTTACTAACTTGCTAAATAACCATTATTTTAAACTACTTATGAAAAAATTTTACATTTTGCACTTTTTGATTTCAGGTTTGTTAATAACATCCTGTGTTTCTTCACCTGAAAAGGAAAAGATCACGAAAGAGAATATTACAGCGGCAGAGAATCTCTTCGATTTAACTTTTACAGACAATGAAAAGGATTCGATGATTGATGGCTTAAAAGATAATTTACAGGCCTACAAAGAGATTCATAAAATGGATATTGATAATGGCATCCCGCCAGCTTTGCTATTTGACCCTTTGCCTTTAGATTTTGAAGGGCCGGATATGCAACAGGTCATCAACTGGAAAATTGATGATAATGTTCAAATGCCTGCTAATCGGGATGCTCTTGCCTTTTATACTGTGAGGCAGTTATCCTCACTTATAAAGAATCATAAGATAACTTCAGTAGAGCTTACGCGTTTTTTTCTTGACAGGTTAAAAAAATACGGCGATACATTACATTGTGTGATTTCGCTGACGGAAGATATGGCTATGGAGCAAGCGCGTCGTGCGGATAATGAACTGGCGAGAGGTATTTATCGCGGTCCCCTGCACGGAATTCCTTATGGGGTAAAAGATCTTTTTGCCGTAAAAGGTTATAAGACCACCTGGGGTGCCATGCCATATAAAGATCAGGTTAGAAATGAGACAGCAACTGTAGTAAACAAACTTGAAAATGCAGGTGCTGTGTTGATAGCAAAATTAACGCTTGGCGCTCTTGCCATGGATGATGTATGGTTTGGAGGCATGACCCGCAATCCATGGGATCTGAATCAGGGTAGTAGTGGTTCCTCAGCGGGTTCGGCAGCAGCTGTATCCGCAGGGTTGGTTCCTTTCGCTTTGGGGACAGAAACCTGGGGATCCATCGTTTCACCATCCACAAGATGCGGGGTAACTGGTTTGCGTCCTACCTTTGGCAGGGTTAGCAGGGCAGGTGCAATGGCGCTTAGCTGGAGCATGGATAAAGTGGGCCCTATAGCCCGGAGTGCAGATGATTGTGCCATGGTATTCAATGTAATCAGGGGAGTAGACGGGCTCGACCAGACGGTCAGATATTTTCCTTTCAATTATGATGCAACTGCCAATATACATCAATTTAAGGTTGGATACCTTAAATCTTTGTTCGATAAAAAAGGCATTTTTCATCACAATGACAGTATTGCTCTTGAAGCAATAAGAAATATGGGTGTACAGCTAACTCCTGTTAAGCTCCCTGACGATCTGCCTGTTGAGTCTCTGGCTATTATTCTGAATGCAGAAGCAGCTGCTGCATTTGATGAACTAACACGATCAAATCGCGATTCATTACTTGTGCTGCAGGGCAAATGGGCCTGGCCTAATATTTTCAGGACTTCACGATTTATTCCTGCTACCGAATATATTCAGGCTAACCGGATACGTACAATGCTCATCAGGGAAGTTTATGAGCTTTTCAAACAATATGACGTGATTGTTGCTCCCAGTTTTGGTGGTGATCAATTGTTGCTCACAAACCTTACCGGAAATCCCTGTATAGTTGTTCCGGATGGATTTGATGAAGATGGTCATCCAACCAGCATCAGTTTTCTGGGTAATCTTATGGATGAGGCCAAAATTGCAGAGTTTGCTAATGCCTTTCAGCAGGCTACTGATTTTGATGAGCAACATCCCAAAGGTTTTTAAATAACAATATTATTGTTTCTGAAAAGGGCTGGTATTTTATGTAATGCCGGCCTTTTTTCAAATAGCAAACAGCATAAATTTTTAAAATTTACAGTGGCAGTTGGCACTTTGTTTTATATTTATACTTTTGTCTTTTTCAAATCAATGTATGCTTACTGACCAACACTCATGTTCATGAAAACAATTACTTTAATAGCTACCACTATCGTTACCCTCGCACTTATTTTTTATACTATTGGCATAATCAGTGAACAAGTGAGGAAATTATTGACAAAGCGGGTACTTCTTTTTGTAACCATTGGGATTATTTTTGATGTAACCGCAACAACATTAATGATTATCGGATCAGCAAACTCCCCTTTTACACTACACGGATTATTAGGCTATTCATCACTTACCCTCATGCTGATTGATGTGGTGTTATTATGGCGTCTTAGAAAACAAAAAGGCTATGGCTCCGTACCTCATAAATTACACATATACAGCAGGGTGGCTTATACATGGTGGGTACTTGCCTATATTACCGGCGGGCTCTTAGTGATGTTGTAATCAAAATCTTATATGATTTAGCACGACAGACTGATGACAATTCTGCTTCCTGGAAGAATAATTATGGCTTGCTAAAATAGAAAAAGCCATGAGGAAGAGTGGAGGCTGTTATCGCTGTCGGTAAAGTTCCCAGCTTTTTCGCCTATGTTAGGTTTAGGCAACAATAACAGATTCTTCCTCATGGACTTTGTGGGCGATCTCCCAAAATGGATCTGCCTTTTATTTTTTACTAATTTCTAATTTATTTCCATCCAATATTCTGTTTGATTAATGGGTTCCGGTCAATTTCCAGTTGTGGGACAGGAAATAATTTATTTTTAGGTAATTCCAGGTCTGTTTGTTTAAATGTATTGTCATCGTTTAAACGGATGAGAATTTTATGCGGGTTAGGGCCTTCACCGATGACTTCGCCTAATATTCCCCATCTCATCAGGTCAAAAATCCTTATACCTTCCATAGCCAGTTCAACCCTTCTTTCGTGTCTTACCATGGCAATTACATTGCCACTGGCTTCAAGAGGGGGCATATTTACTGATGGTCTTGTCCTGATGATATTCAGTTGTTTAACAGCTTCTTCAGGCTTATTGTTTTCAGCAAGTGCCTCCGCGTAATAAAGTAATAATTCGGCATAACGAAGCAGGGGAATATCATATCCGCTTTTCATGGGGTCTGCAGTTATATTAACAGGAGCCCAGATTTTGCGGGTATTCAGGTTTGTTGGTGACCAGCCGGGTTGATAAAATACGGAATCCCCCTGGTGATAGCTTATGCCGTTTTCTGTTATGGTTGAGCCACTATAGATACCATAAAAATCTCCCGGAGCAAACATTGTATATTTTCTTCTTGGATCTCCTGGTTCAAATGCATCAAAAAGGTCCTTTGTTGGTAGTGCATAACCCCAGCCAGCACCGTAAATACTTTCCACAGGGCCTGGAAGATCACGGGGTAATCTCTCAATAACGGCCTCCAAAGAAACCTTTTCATCATCAGGCAGATAACCCAGCGTCAGAATGAATTCTTTATTGGGCTGTGAATCTTCAGACATCATGTACTCATAATCATCCATGAGGCCGTAGCCTGACCTGTCTGCTATTTTAATAGCCTCAGCAGCGGCTGCTTCAGCATGTGTAAAATCATGATTGTATAAATAAGCTCTGGTAAGCAAACCGGCAGCAGCGGCTTTCCCTGGCAGCCCTTCATCTGCTCCTGCCCAACGGTCGGGCAGGTATTCTTTTGCATATTTCAGGTCATCGATTAAAAATTGCATAACACTGTCCTTGCTGGTGCGCGGCATGTAAAAATCATCAATTTCTTCGGCGAAGTGTTCATGTAACGGAACATCACCCCAGAAGGTAGTCAGATAAATATAACCAAAAGCTCTCCAAAGCTTTGCTACAGCAATATAAGGCGCTTGTAAATCATCAGTAAAACCCTGATCAGAAGAGACAGGAATAAAATCGATGGCAAAATTCGCGGCATTGATGCTTCGGTAGATATAATCCCACCAATCATTTATTAAGGTGTGATTTGCATTGAAAGTCCACCTGTTAAATTCAGTACGCCAGGGTTCATTTTCTCTTACATAACTGTCATCAGTAAGTACATCCAGGTATGTTGACATATACCTGGCATATAGAGTAAATCGTTGTTGCCAGAAAACCGGGATGGCATTCACTGCATCGCGTGCGGTTGAAGCATCAACAAAAAAATTGTTTCTGTTGGGCTTGTCAGGCGGGTATTTTGTTAACAGATCATCCTCATTACAACTGGTCAACAGAGAACCTGACAACAGAAACAGCAGCATGGGAACCAGCAGAGAAATAATTGTAATATGGATGTTCTTTCTTAGCATATCAATGTCACTAAAATGAGGCTTTCACTCCGATAGCCCATGTTCGGGGGTTCGGAATTTTACTCCATGAATACTCGGATGAAATATCCACCTCAGGACCAGGAAATTTCGTTATTGTATAAAGGTTTTCAACACTTGCATAAATATTCAGTTCATTCATGAACAGCTTATTGCTGAGGGTTTCCGGAATTGTGTAATTAATATTAAAATTATTGACCCGGATGTAGGAAGCATCAGCAAACCAGAAATCAGAGGGGTCACTGTTCTTTGCCGGATCAATCCGTATGATCCTGGGCATATTACCATCAGGGTTTTCAGTTGCGTCCCATCTGTCAAGTATTCTTGTATCCTGATTTGAAGGGTTGCCTGTGTAATAATTAAGCGTCACGCTGCTCAGTGGAAGGTCAAAACTGAATACTCCCTGCACCATGAGCTGTGAGGACCATCTTTTATAAGAATAGGTTAGTGTTAATCCTGAGATCATGTCAGGGAGCCTGTTTCCAAGCATGGTGCGGTCTGCAGGACTAATGATGCCATCTGGTTTACCGGTTAAATTGTCATTTGCATCATATCCGTCAATATCAAGTACCCAGATATCACCCAGATTAGCACCTTGTTTTTGCGGATAGTTGTTCAGTATTTCATTAGTTTTAATGATACCTGCTGTCTTATATCCGTAATACGAAAATGCCGGATAACCAACTTTTAAGCCTGCGCTTTCCAGGTTCTGGCCACCCAGATCAATTATTTTGTTTTTACTTCTGCTAAAACTGAAGGATACATTGAAATTTTGATTGGTAGTGGTTTTCTTATATCCAATTTCTATCTCAACGCCTTTATTTTGCATTTTTCCCACATTAACATACGGCCATTCTGAGATACCTGCAGATGTAGGAAGCGGTTTGAGAAACAATAAGTCATAGGTATTCTCATTAAAGTAGTCGAATGAAAAGTACAATTGTGATTGCCATAATTCTGCATCCAATCCTGCATCAAATTTGTTGGTTGTTTCCCATTTTAAGTTTTTGTTTGATGCCCGCATTACTGTAAATGCCTGAACAGGGGAATTGTTGAGCACAAAGGTGAGAGGGGTAAGGTCAGCAAAAGTGGGATAAAACCCAACTTCTGAATTTCCAAGTTTCCCCCAGCTCATCCTCAGCTTGAGGTCATTTAGTGGTAGACTTTCCTTGAAAAATGGTTCGTGAGAGATCTTCCATGCAACTCCCAGGGAAGGAAACCAACCCCATCTGTTCTCTTTAGAGAACCTGGATGAACCATCACGGCGCAGTGTGGTATTGAAAATATATTTCTTGTTATAAATATAGTTGATGTGGCCAATATATGATACAAATGCCCAGTCGTAATAATTATTTGATACGTATTGTCCCTCAGGCTCCCCAGAGTCAATATACCGGATCTGGTTATTTGGAGTTCCGTATCGGAAACCTTCAAGTCCTTCGTATTTAGCCTCTTCCTGGGTATAGGCCAGTAAAACTGATACCTTGTGTTTATCAGAGAAAATTCTGGAATAATTCAGCAGATAATCCGTCGTCCAGTGCAAAAAAGAATTATTCTCTTTTATAATCTGATTTTTATTATTGCCTTCGGTATTTAATATGTTTACTGATGGAGTAAACCGGGTATTCCTGTTTTCTGAATAATCGATATTAAACCTTGGAGTAAAAGTGAGGCCATCCCATATTTTTAATTTGATATATATATTTCCTAACACGCCTTTCCCGTTCAGTGTGTTTTCATACTCGTTTGCAATCAGGTGAGGAGGGATGTACCTGTGTTCTATGATTGAATTACGTATGTAACCATAACTGCCATCTTCTTCATAGGGACGAGTTAGCGGTACTTTTCGCAGGGCTGTCACATAAGGATTCGGAGTATTTGCATAATTGTAATACGATATATCAGGGAGCCCCTGCGTTATATCATTATATAAATTCAGGCTATTACCAAATGTAATACGATCATTAATTTCATGCGTTGAATTTAACCGGAATGTTAATTTCTTGTAAGCTGTGCCCATTATCGTCCCGGTCTGATCAAAATATTTGACTGATGCATAGTATTCTGAATTTTGATTGCCACTTGAAAAGGAGAGATCATAAACATGAATTCTTCCTGTCCTGCGAATGAGTGAAAGCCAGTCAGTATTGATTCCTTCATATACTTTCAGATCTTCATCGGTATAAGGAATATCAAGGCCGCTGTTCACATATGATTCTTTGTCAAATTTTATATATTCTTTAGCATTCAGGAGCTTGATTTTCAAGTTGCTTTGGCCTTGCCAGGCCTGATAAGTGTTGAAGGAAAGGGTGGAGGATGTATTCCTTTTGCCTTGTTTTGTCTTTATTACCAATACTCCGTTTGCAGCTCTTGCACCGTAAATAGCAGTTGCTGAAGCATCTTTTAGTACTGATACTGATTCAATATCATTGAAGTTAATCTGGTTCAGATTGTTGGTGATTACTCCGTCAATAACAAAAATTGGTGTGTTGGAGGCATTTATCGACTGTATACCTCTGATTCTTATATCATTTCCGGCGCCAGGCTGGCCTGACCTATGCGTAATATATAAACCGGCTGCACGGCCCTGTAAGGCCCCTAACGGATCAGATCCGGGTATTCTTTCCAGTTCGCTTCCTGAAATGGTTGAGGCTGCTCCTGTGAAATCAATTTTTTTCTGTTTTCCATAGCCAAGAACCATAACTTCATCCAGTTTTGCCTTATCCGGGATGAGATTAACAGTAATTATTCCATTCTCAGTAACTTCTATTTTGGAAGATACAAAACCAACATAGGAACATATCAGAGTAGCCGGTAATGAAGCAGGCGTAATTGTAAATTTGCCTGAGGCATTGGTAGTAGTACCATTGTTGGTTCCTTCCTCAAGAATATTAGCTCCAACCAGGGGTTCGCCTGTTGATGCATCCCTTATAGTGCCTTGAATAGCTGATCCTGAAGTTTTTTTAGCAGGCATAATGAGTATGAGGTGATCTTCAAGAATCTGATACGTGAGCTGAGAGTTTTTTAAAAGATCACTAAGTAATTCATTTATTGTAACGTTACGGGCAATCATATTGACAGATTCATTCAGGGGGGAAAGATCATCACTGTAGAAAAAGCGATAGTTGCTTTCAAGCTCAATTTCTGTTAATACTTCCCGTAATGACATATTGGTAAATCTGAAATTATAATGAACAGGCTCCTGAGCCCCCACCATCAATGAAGAGAGCATAAAACAAATAATTAACAGCAGCCGGGTTTTTTTCATATTTATTCTTCACTCTTTTCAAAACCCCCAAAGGTTTTAAAAGATAAGTAATTACTTTTTTTTTCATATTTTTGTGATGTTTGAATAAAATAGCTAAATGCCTTTAACTTGCTGTGACAGCAATCGGGCATGATTATTAAAAGGTGTGGAATGGCTCAACATTCCACACTTTTTTTATTTTATTTAGTATTATTTCTGTTTTTCATTATACAAGTTTTCATATTCTTTAAGAAAATCTTTATTTTCAGTAAGGATGACTTTCCCACCTTCTATTTTATAATTTACAGGTGATGAAAGGCTTATTGCTTTTAGCACCTGATCAAGGGATTCGTTTTTGATGGTACCCGTAAATGTGTATTTTTTAATTTTCCGGTTTTCAAATTCGATCTTTACGTTATATCTACGTTCCAGCTTTTTTGCCAGATCCTGCAGCTTTTCTCCGTTAGCAATCATTATATTATCTTTCCATAGTGTTTCCTGGACCGGATCCTGGGTTGTTAGTTGATAGTTTATTGTATTTGTGTCAAGCTTATGCCGTGCATTTACTGCCTGCTTGCCTGTCAGAATGCTGATTTTGTTCTTCTCAGGGGAATAAATGAGTTTTTCATGAGGGACCAGAATTACTTTTCGTTCTTTATCACGGGAGTCAAAAGGTTCAGATAATGCTTTCACCTCTATTTTTCCCTTCACAAGAATAGAAGCAACCTGTTTATCATCATTATATGCCTTTACATTGAATTCTGTACCAAGGGCAGTAACATCCAAATAATGAGTATGGACAATAAATGGTTTATCTGCATTTGAGGCAACCTTAAAATAGCCCTCTCCTGATAAATAGACAGAACGTACAGATTTGTTATAATCAGAATAATAATAAAATTCCGATCCGGCATTTAGCCATACCTGCGTCCCATCACTCAGTGATAATATTTTAATTGACCCTAGCGGAACTGAATATTTAGTTATTTCTTTCCGTAATTCTGAAGAATTATTGACCTGAAAAAACAGAAAATATGATAAAGCACCTGTAAACGCAATAAACACAAGAATAGCAGCGATGCGCAATAAAGGCAATCTTATAACCCGACCTGTTATTCCTGTTGATGTCATCTCCTGCTTGCGTCTTTTTACAAAACGTTGCCAGGCAGCACTGGTATCTGACTTTTTGATTTTTTGTGTTGGGTAAGCAGCAATCCATACCTGCCGGAAATGATTAAAATACTCCCTGTTTGCCTGGCTTTTCTGTAACCATTCATTCAGGGTTTTCATTTCCGCATCAGTTATCTGATGAGTTAAAAAACCTACTATCAGATCATCTGTATTGGTATTTATTGCCATTATAATTTCAGGTCTTCTGAAATAAAGACAACAAATATTGAAAGCAGGGTGAACCGATCCTTAAAAATTTTTTTAAAAAAACCTCAAGAGTATGAATATCAATATACTTAAGTAATCTTTTAAATCTATTCGAAGTTTCTTAAGTGCAACTTTTAATTGCGTCTTTACTGTATTAACGGATATTTTCAACTCATTCGCGATTTCTTCATAACTCATTTCATTGAAACGGCTAAGTTGGAATATTTTTTTGCATTGTGCAGGCAGCCCCTCAATAGCATTGTTTATGCTAGTTTCAAGTTCAGAAGTTAACAGACGGGAAGGTGGGAGTGGATTATAAATTGAAAAATATGCCATATACTGGCTATTCTCGTCCGTAATTTTATTTTCCGGATTTTCAGGCTTATGTTTAATACTTTTAAGATGGTTTATGCATCTGTTATAAACCGCTTGAATTAAGTAGTTTCTTAGTGATGTGTGGATTTCAAGTTCCTTTCGCTTTTCCCAGATACGAAACATTACATCATCAGCAATTTCTTCGGAAAGTTGCCTGTTATGAAGATATCCGTCGGCTACGTTAACAAGAAGTGCATAGTAACCATCAAAAAGGCTTCTGAAGGCAGCTTCACTTCCTTTTTTCAATTCCTCTATCAGTATTTCAGAATTCAAGATTGTTAGTTAACTTAAATTTGTCCGAACATCTAAAAGTACATTTTTTTTCACTTTTTTAAACTTTATCTGCCTTCGAAATCATGCAAAGCCAGAATAAAGTATTAAAATATACTCTCAGGTCATTAGCTGTTAATTTTTTAAAGTATCTAAATGTTACACCGGAATAAATGCTAACCATATAGATGTCGGTAAAGAACTTATGAATTATGGTTTCCCCTGAGAGAGTAATATTTATCTATGAACATATAATTTATTTTTATAGTGAGACTCTGGTTAACTTTCAACAAAAAGTTGATTTTGATATAAAAACCAGTAAGTTTCATCAATTAATTCTTTAAAGAAATCAATATTATTAAAAATGAAGCAGAATATGCCATATATTTATATTGTTTAATTATATCAACAGAAATATTGCTTTCTATTACAATTTTTTTATTTATTAAGTAATCCCTATGGAAAAATTACCAACGTTTAAAAAAATTCTGGCATTTCAACATGAGATAAAAAGGCAGAAACAATCGGGACAGTTAAAACCATTGTTGAAACTTTATATTCACATGGCGCAATGGTTAATGGCAAACAGAGGGCAGTTGGATCTTTTTTTTCTCCTGGACTTACATGTAAAGGGGAAAAAAATCTCTGATGTTATATACCGGAAAACATTTCGAAAATATTATGAAATAATGTATCCTGAATATTATCGGTGTTTGCTGGAAGACAAGCTTGTATTCGAGAAATTTATAAATAATTATCCTGAATATGCACCTGTTAACCTGGGTTTTTTAACCCCACAGCAGATTTATTGGAAAGATGGACTACAGGAACCAATTAAGAATTTAGTAATATATGAGTCTGGATTGTATTGTGAAAGAGAGTTTTGGTTACGGAGGCAGATCATATTTTTCTTACTTAAAATCAATGAGGGAACTAATATCTATAAACGGGGAAATAGTCAAAAATCTCAAGATGTTCAAAACCTTATAACCGGGCGATCCGTAATGCAAGAATTATTGCAACAGCATGAAAAACTAAAACAGCTTTATCCAACATCCATCAATACAGCCAGGATTGTTACAGTATTTGATGGACAGCAGATTGCCGTGTTTAGTACAATATTAAGAGTCGGTAGTAATGGCAACTTTGTTGATAATGCCAGCCAGGGGAATATCTTTATTGGGATAGATCAGGAAACAGGAATGTTAAAGAAATATGCACACCAGGAGAGAGGTTTGAGTTCAAGACTTATAAGTCGTCATCCTCAAACAGGAGTAGTATTTGAAAGCTTCCAACTTCCTGATTTTGAAAATGCAATAGACATATGTAAACGTCTTCATCGGCAACTGCATTTTTTCTTTATACTTGGCTGGGATGTTGCATTTACTGTCAATGGGCCTAAGATAATTGAATGTAATAATCTTTATGAGCTAAGGGATAATCAAATGGTTGCAGGTGGACTGAAAAAGGAGTTTTTCAGTTACTTCAATGCCTACAAATCATATAGAGAAAAAGAACCGATCAATTAATAAACGGCTATCTCACTAATGGCCGGGCTGGCTGATGCATTTATAATATTAATTCTTAACCAGGCAGAATAAATGCCTTCGAGATTTATGATTCTTAATTTTCCAATGGCATTGCCTTCTGCAATAAGCTCCCACCCATTATCACCGAATGCATCAATAGTGAATCCTGTAATTCTCTCACCTAAAGGAATGTATTCCGACAGTAAAATGTAATGTAATTGATGCGCTTTAATTAAATCTATTACAATCGAAGCTTTTACTATTGAGTCGTCCGTACTCCAGTATGTATTCAGATTTTCGTCTGTCATCTGGTTACCATTAAAATTATGCAAATTTTCCCGGTAACTGGTGGTAATAATTCTTGACTTTTTTGCCAGGTTTGTGCCAAAGTCATTTATAATCCGGTTATTTACCGCAATTAATGAATCACCAGCAATGTTATTGTCTGAAGTTTTTTGGTAATTGTTATCTTTTGTGAGCTGAGACGATGAATTGCCCTGACGGGAATTTTGTTTCATACATGAGCAGTTGAGAAGACTGCAAATTGCTATAATGGATATTAATCTAATCTTGAACATATTTTCTAAACTAATTAATTCATAAACCTATTCAAATTTGCCAACCTGTTTTTTATCCGGTGATTAAAGGTTTCTTATTATATTTACCTGCCAATTTAATCATTTTTCCGGTTTAAGACGATTGTGGATACTTGTTGAAGCATGAATCAAAAGAAATTATAACTCTTTTGGTTTAAATATGACAAATGACTATAGCATCTTATAAATATGATCTAAATATTTTCATGTCATCTGTTTTTAAATGTTCAGGTTTCATTTACTCATTTTTTTTAACCAGACTAACAGTGATATTTTATTTATATTTGGGGAAACATTAAATTTCTTATAATTCCACAATAATTAAACCACCCCCAAATGCTGAAGACCTTCAAAAAACTTGTTAAAAAAAGTGGTTTACCTCCGGGATCTCTTATTTATACAGGAGAAAAAAAAGAAAGCCCTGCTTCATACAGGGCAATTTGTTACGATGAGGGCACCCTGCAGCAGGAGATGGAATTTGACATTGAGAAGTTACCTGAATTAATCCAGGGAGAGAAGACCTGCTGGCTGATTGTCAATAATCTAAATGGCGCACAACCCATCGAAAAAATCAATAAGGTTGTTGAAATGCATCCATTGATGCAGGAAGATATTCTGAATACCGAACATTTGCCAAAATTTGAAGAATTTGACAATCTTCTGTTTCTTACACTGAAAATATTTAATTTTAATGAGCAATCGCTGAGTCTGGATATTGAACAGGTTACTTTGTTACTTGGTAAAAATTTTGTGATTACTTTTCGGGAATCAGGAGATAATTTTTTTGATCCGCTTCTTGACAGAATTATAAACGGAATGGGTAAAATCAGAACCAAAAAGAGTGATTACCTGTTTTATGCGATTCTTGACTTTATTGTTGATAACTATTTTCTGGCCCTGGAGAAGATCGAAACAATGATCGGTGAAGTGGAGGCTGATCTGATGGATCAGACTACTGACGCAGAATATAATATTCCCGGTATCAGAAAAACATTAATCCCGCTGCGAAGAATTATTTTTCCTTTGCGTGAGGCACTCAAAAAAGTAATGCTTTCGGATAGTAAGCTAATTCATAAAGATATGCGTGTCTATCTGAGCGATGTTCAGGATCATCTGCAACACTTAAGTGAAACCACAGATAGTTTTACCGAAATGGTGGCAAACCTGGTTAATCTTCAATTAACCAATCAGAATAACAAAATGAACAATATCATGATGAATCTGACAATTGTAGCCTCCATTTTTATTCCGCTTAGTTTTCTTGCCGGGATTTATGGTATGAATTTTAATTATATGCCTGAGCTTCAATGGAAATACGGTTATCCGTCTTTTCTCATCTTTGTGGCTTTAGTAGCATCGGGTATGTTCTGGTATATGAAAAGAAAAAAATGGTTCTGATCCGACTGAGAAACTAATCTGTTTTGATATCCTTGATCTTAAGTTGGAGCGTAACATTTCCCCTGAACTCATTCTCATCAATATTGTAGCAGATATCAAAGCCATAACCATTAATGATTTTTCCGTAATGTTGCGCCTGATTAAATGCAATTGCAGGAAATACGGTATACGGATCTTCCTCCTGGATCAGGTTTAGTTTAAGGTGTTCCCGGGTAGCTCCCACAAGTCCGCCTGTTCCGTTATCCACTACATTTTCGGTAAGAAAAACAGGAGAAAGGTTTCCCGGCCCGAATGGCTGAAATTGTTTCAAAATCCTGAAGAACCGGGGTGTAATATCGCTCAGCTTGATTTCTGTATCAATTTCAACAACAGGGATAAGCATCTCAGGACTTATTGTTTCAGAAACCACTTCTTCAAACCTGCGTTGAAAAGCTTTCAGGTTTTCCTTTTTCATAGTAAGGCCGGCTGCATACATATGGCCTCCGAAATTTTCAAGCAGGTCGCTGCATGCATCAATCGCCTGATAAAGATCAAAGCCGGTTACTGATCTGGCTGAACCAGTAATAAAACCATTTGATTCGGTAAGAATAATAGTTGGCCGGTAATAGGATTCAATCAGTCTGGACGCAACAATTCCAATTACTCCTTTGTGCCAGTCGGAATTATACAGAACAGTTGATTTTCTTGTCTGCATTTCCTGGCTTGCTGCAATCAGGTTTCTGGCCTGCTCTGTAATGGTACCGTCAATGGTACGGCGGGTATTGTTGAAATCATTAATTATGTTTCCCATGCTGAAGGCCAGATCCTCCGTTTCAGAGATCAGTAGTTCCACTGAACTTTTGCCTGATTCGATCCTGCCGGCTGCATTTATCCTGGGGCCAATTTTGAAAACTATATCGTCAATGGTGATATCTTTCCCCTCAAGTCCGGCAATTTTAATAATGGCATTAAGTCCGTTACGCGGATTATTGTTTAGTTCCTGTAAACCAAAATGGGCTAATATCCTGTTTTCTCCGTTTATAGGTACAATGTCGGAGGCGATACTTACAGCCACCAGGTCCAGATAAGGTGTTATTTTTTCAAAAGGAATATTATTTTTTGATGCGTAGGCCTGAATAAGTTTGAACCCAACTCCACAACCACTGAGTTCCTTATAGGGATAGTTACACCCTTTTCTCTTTGGATCAAGCACTGCAATTGCTTCCGGAATCACCTCTCCTGCAGTATGATGGTCGCAGATAATAAAATCGATACCGTGATCCGCCGCATATTTAATCTTTTCTACCGCTTTGATTCCACAGTCGAGTGCAATGATCAGTTTAAATCCATTCAATGCAGCATATTCAATGCTCTTGATTGAAATTCCATATCCTTCTGAGTAACGATCAGGGATGTAAAAATCAATGTTCGGGTATAATTCCCTGAAAAATGAAAACACCATTGAAACTGAGGTAGTCCCATCAACATCATAATCACCGTAAATAAGTATTTTTTCCCTGGCAGTAATTGCTTCCTGAATTCGTTTCACTGCCAGGTCCATATCCCGCATCAGAAACGGATCATGCAAATTGTTCAGATCTGGCCGGAAAAATGCCCTGGCTTCTTCAAAAGTAGTAATGTTTCGCTGTACAAGCAGATTAGCAATTGGTTTTTCCACGCCCAATACATCCATGAGATGGTGAACGGTCGATTCATCACCCTGATCTTTGATAATCCAGCTTTTTACCATTATATATAATATTTTCGTTTTTTTCCCGCCGGTATTCTGCCTGTTACTTTTCAGGATGCTGCACCCGGTATCATTTGTTACTCACGAATTGAAAAATCAAACTCCGATGCCAGTGCTGCTTTCATCCTGTCTTCAACTTCATTCACTGGCAATTCCCTTCCAATTTCTTTTCGCATGGAAGTTACTCCTTTATCAGTGAATCCGCATGGATTAATATGATTGAAATAGGATAAATCAGTATTAACATTAAGCGCAAATCCGTGCATGGTAACATACCTGCTTACCCGTACCCCTATCGCACATATTTTTCTTGCCCTGCCGGGAATATCTGCATCAAGCCATACACCAGTAGCACCTGCCAGTCTTGATGCACTTAGCCCATATTCTCCCAGAACGTTAATGATGGCCTCTTCCAGTTTTGTGACATATTCTTTGACATGCAGGCCAAATTGCTCCAGATCAATTATCGGATATCCTACCAGCTGGCCGGGTCCGTGGTAGGTGATATCACCACCACGGTTGATTTTGTAATAGGTGGCTCCTATGCTTTTCAGAAAGGTATCATTGATAAGCAGATTGTTCTCTGCTCCACTCTTGCCCAGTGTATAGACATGAGGATGCTGGCAGAGGATAAGATGCCCTCCGTAATCGGCTTCCAATCCGTTACTCAGTTTTTTCTTTACTATTTCACTATGGTATGATTCCTGTATATCCCAGGCTTCTTTATAATCAATTATACCGAAATGATGAAAATCTACTTCCTTTGTCATTTCCCGGAATTCTAATCTTGTAAACTATCTATTTGTACGTGTTTTTCTGCATTATAGGATGATCGTACGAGCGGACTGCTTTCCACAAAACGAAAGCCTTTATCAAGTCCCTGTTTCCTGTAATACTCAAATACATCTGGTTCAATAAAATCCTGAACCGAAAAATGTGTGGGAGAAGGTGCAAGATATTGTCCAATCGTTAGCACTTTACATCCAACCGAAATCAGATCATCCATGGTATGTAAAACCTCTTCCTTCGATTCTCCCAGGCCGAGCATGATTCCACTTTTTGCCGTAACACCTTTACATCCGGCAATTTCTTCAATTACCTGCAGGCTTCTCTGGTAAGTGGCAACACTCCTGACAACCGGAGTAAGTCTTTCCACTGTTTCTAGGTTGTGAGAAACTACCTCAGCTCCAGCTGAAGCAACGGATCTCACAAGTGTCGAATTCCCTCCAAAATCAGGGATTAATGCTTCAATTGTAGTATCAGGGTTGAGTTCTTTTATTTTTTGTATTGTTTCAATCCATATTGAAGCCCCTCCATCTGACAGATCATCACGATCAACAGAAGTAATTACACAGTGTTTTAACTTCATGATGGATACCGATTCAGCTACCCGAAGTGGTTCGTTATGATCGGGAGCAAGCGGCCGGCCGGTTTGTACACCGCAAAAACGGCACGATCGGGTACATACTTCCCCCAAAATCATGAAGGTAGCAGTTCCTCGTCCCCAGCATTCACCTATATTAGGACATTTGCCACTTGTACAGATGGTGTGTAACTGATGTTGTTGAACCAGGTTCTTAACTTTTGAATAATTTTCCCCTGATGGCATTTTCATCTTCATCCAGCGGGGAAGACGTTGTTTTGTTGAATTATATGTTGATGACATCCCTGTGCTTTTTCTACAAAATTAAGGTAATTATTCAAAAATCCGGTAAAAATAGATAACGCCGTTCACTATTTCTTACTGCATAACAGTCAGATTAAACTATATATCAGGCCTACAAAGGTTTGTAAATACAGTCATCTGCATGTTACTGAACACTTATTGATCTTACTGAAAAGCTCAGGAACAATCTATATTCTATGGAAAATTTTTTTGACGGGCATTTGACAAATGGAGTATCGCCGTATTGAATTAGGTGTATATTTGCCGTCATTTTTAAAAATTTATATGTCGATAGAATATAAGGTGCAGGCAGTTTTGCAATTTTATGGAAAGGTTGAAAAGAGAACTGCTAAATTTAAAAACCATACCGGACTTAATTGTATTCCCAATTGCGGAGAGTGTTGCAACAAGGCAGAGTTAGAAACTACGATGCTGGAATTTTTACCGGCTGCTGATTATCTTTTTCGCAGTAATCTTGCTGATGAAGTTTTGGACAAATGTATGCAGGCCAATGATGAAGGAATCTGTATTTTTTATTCGGGAATTAATAATAGCATGGGAGGAGGATTTTGTTCCCTTTATGAGTATAGGGGGCTGATTTGTCGCTTGTTTGGATTTTCTGCTTGTTTGAATAAACACGGGTATGCGGGTTTATCAACCTGTAAACCCATCAAAGTTACTAAGGTAAATGAAGTACACCTCGCAGATGAGTATATTAAAAAAGGCGGAGTTGTACCGGTAATGTCTCAGTATTATTCACAGTTGAATAGTATAGATTATTCATTGTCAGCCAGGCTCTATCCTGTTAATAAAGCAATCAGACTTGCGGTTGAAAAAGTAATGATGGATAATGCCTATCATAATTTGTCGGCCTGAAAAGGGGAAAGCACAACCTATTGCATCTCAGCATAATTAAAATTTACGGTATCAAAAAAAAGCGCCCTGACAAAGGGCGCTTTTTAACATTTTGAACCATCATCATTAACCAAGATATGACTTCAATAGTTTATTTTTCGGAGTCCGTTGTAATCTTCTGATGGCCTTTTCTTTAATTTGGCGGGTTCGTTCTCTTGACAAACCAATTTGTTCTCCGATTTCCTCAAGAGACATTTCCTTCCTGCCAATACCGTAAAATAATTCAATTACATTTCTTTCTCTTTCAGAGAGAATATTGAGTGTACGGTGTATTTCCTTTTTGAGCGATTCGCTGTTCAAACCGGCATCAGTATCCGGCGATTCTTTATTTTCCATAACGTCCAGCAGACTGTTATCTTCATCTTCATTAAACGGAGCATCAACAGATACGTGTCTTCCTGAAAGCTTCATGGTGCTTATTACCTTGTCTTCCGGCATTTCAACCACGCCTGATACTTCATCAGATGATGGTGCACGCTGGTATTCCTGCTCTAATTTGGAAAATGCTTTGTTAATTTTATTCAGCGTACCGATTTTATTAAGTGGTAATCTGACGATCCGGCTTTGTTCCGCAATAGCTTGCAGGATTGACTGGCGAATCCACCATACAGCGTAGGAAATAAATTTAAAACCTTTGGTTTCATCAAATTTCTCTGCTGCTTTAATAAGTCCGACATTCCCTTCGTTGATAAGATCGGGCAAACTAAGACCCTGATGCTGATATTGTTTTGCTACAGAAACGACAAACCTGAGATTGGCTTTCACCAGCTTCTCAAGGGCTATTTTATCTCCCTTTTTGATCCGCTGAGCAAGCTGCACTTCTTCATCAACAGAAATTAGCTCCTCTTTTCCAATCTCAAGCAAATACTTCTCCAGCGATTCACTCTCCCTGTTTGTAATTGATTTTGTAATCTTTAACTGTCTCATCTCATTAATTAATTAAATATTTCAGGAGATATTAATGATTAATCTATGTATAACTAATATTTAACAATGTTTATTGTGTTTTTGTTCAACTTTAGGTTACTCGCGAATAGGCTATATTTGATGTTTAAGTAGTACGTATTTTTCCATATTAATATTGTAATCGGGCGGATTAATATTTTTGTCAATCAGTCCTGCCTGTTTCAGTTCAAGTATGTGTTTCAGACAGGTGTTGGGTGACATTTTCAGTTTTTTTATTATATCGCCTGTTGAAATTGGCTCTCCCCCTGACATCAGGTCAAGAATAGCCTTGTTAACCGGGTTATTCATCATTTCCTTTAAATTGGTAATATCTTTTTTGTTTGCTCTGTTTCCTTCAGGTTCCTTCATATACAGATTAATGCTTTTGATATTTAAACAACTTTTTTGGTAATATAGTTTGAATTCAATATACTGAGTGCACCCATATAATTTACCCTGAAAGGGATAAGATCACCTACCTTATAAGTAGGTTTATCGGTCCCCAGATCTACCACGATCATGTCTGAACTGGCACCAAAAAAGTTTAATTTTTTGTCTAATGGTTCAAGGTTCCGTGTATCAATATCGAGCAATCCAAGATCCAGAATTGCACGGTAAGACGATTTTCCGTAATCTTCATCGTTGAATTCCTTAATTTCACCCGCAACATTAGTGCCAATTTCTCCTGACGGGACAAGTGGTTTTTCTGTCAGTTCAATAATTTCTGCGTATAACCGGAAAATGTCTCTTTCCATCCCTTTTATTGTTGTCTCTTCAAAA
The DNA here is from genome assembly GCA_963783315.1 of uncultured Bacteroidales bacterium. Taxonomy (GTDB): domain Bacteria; phylum Bacteroidota; class Bacteroidia; order Bacteroidales; family DASQZP01; genus DASQZP01. The sequence continues at coordinate 324,125 of CAWAMZ010000018.1, read as the reverse complement.
AGGTCTTTACCAAAAAACAATGTTTCACCAATTCTCAGGTGATTCACACCTGTGGGGATTAATTTCTTGAAGAGCAGGGGTATCGTAACTGAGCTTCCTCCGGTAACGTAGGGTATGTTTTTATTAAATTTGGCCTCAATGAGCTGTTCATAAAGACTCAGCTGAATTAATTTATCTTCACTTGGCATTATGCCATTTAGGCAGTTAAGGTTTGCCCCGATACCAACAACTTCTATGTTTGGCAGTTCAAAAATTTTTCCGTAGAAATCAATCAGGTTGTCACCCATAACTCCTTCCCGCAAATCTCCCATTTCAATCATGATAATGATTTTATGAGTCTTTTTCTGTTTTTTTGCTTCCTCCGACAGGAGCTTTATTGTTGAAAACTCAGTGTTAAAGCTAATATCTGCATATTGTACGATACCTGGTATCGATCTTTTTGCCGGGGGCTTTATGTAAATGGTTTCAACTCCGGGATCAATCGATTTAATTGCTTTGAGGTTGCTGACCCTGGAGTCCAGCATCTGACCAATTCCCAGGTCGATCACTTCTTTCAGATATTCTTTGTTTCCACAAAGTAATTTGGAAACAATGCCCCATCTGATTCCGTTTTTTTTGAATAGTGAATCGAGAAAATTAAAATTATGTTTTAATTTATCACGATGCAGTTCAATGTAAGCCATGGTATTTTTTTTAGTTAACTAAATTTCTTTCAATATTTTCCGGTAGCCTGGACAAAATTTCATAGTTCATCTGGTTACTGAATTCGCTGAACGAAGCAACGGTTATAGTATTGTCTCCCTGTGAGCCGATAAGTATAACTTCATCGTTTTTTTTGACATCCGGTATTCCCGACACATCAGCGATCAGCATATTCATGTTTACAAGGCCTATTACCTTTATTCGCTGTCCCTTTATAAGTACAACGCCCAGGTTACTTAATGAACGGCTGTACCCCACTGAATAACCTACGGGAACTATTGCTATTTTTTTTGGTTCATTAGCCAGATAGTTTGTTCCATAACTGATAAATTCTCCTGTATTTACTTCTTTTACAGCCATTATTGCTGTTTTCCATCTGATTACCCGTTGCAGCGGATCTTTCATATATGGTTTTTTGTGCACATACTGGATGAACGTCTCTCTGCTTGGCCAGTATCCGTATTGCATAATCCCGATTCTTACCATATCCATTCTGGTTTTTGGATAGGATATTGTGGCAGCAGAACAGGCAGTATGCAATAGTTCAGGAGTTATCCCCTGTTTTTGAATCCACCTGTGAACTTTTTGAAAGCGGTTTATCTGTTGATGAATACGGAGATAATTGGCAACACTTTCTGCTCCTGCATAATGGGTACATAATCCTTTAACAATGAAGTTTTCACTGTTTTCCCTGATCAGTTTTACAGCCCGTTCAAGATTCCGCTGCCGGAATCCGGTACGGTTCATACCGGTCTCAACCTCAATATGAATGAGTGCTTTTTTCTTTTGTGCTATAGAACAGCTCAGTGCTTTTTTTAGCTTATCTATTTCAAAAACATAAAACTCGATCTCATTTTCAATAGCCCATTCTATATCATTGTCATTCATCCAGCCCATGATCATGATGGATGTAGATGGTTTTACCAGATCAAATACCCTCCGCGCTTCATTCGCACTGAATACTGAAAAATGATCGATCCCGCATTCTTCTGCTACAAGAACAAAGGGATCAAAGCCGTGGCCATATGCATTTGCTTTTACTACCGATGATATCTTTGTTTGCTCACCAACAATACTGCGAATAAAATTTATGTTATTGGCAATAGCCGATTTTTTAATTTCTATTACCGAAGTTCCTTTCATCATTACTTTAAATTGGTCATCAAACGTTTTACAATTCCAAAGAACATATCGATTCCGGCAGGAATTATCTCATCCGGAAAATCATAGTCCGGATTGTGCAGTGCTGCATGTTCTTTTCCGGCGCCTAAACCAAAAATTGCGCCCGGGTATTGTTGTAAAAACCACCCGAAATCTTCCGACCACTTAAACGGCATAGCAATTGTTTCAGTTTTCAGTCCAAGTTTACGGGCCTCTTCTGTTATAACATTAACGGCATAAGAATGGTTCTCACAGGCAGGAAATTCTTCCTGGTAGGAAATTTCAGGGATAATTCCTTCTTTCTTACCTGTATTCCGAACCAGTTCTTCTGCCAGCCGGGTAAGTTTTTCCATATCCTGGTTGCTGTATGAACGAAGGGTAGCTCTGATTTCTGCATAGCCGGCCGAAGTGCCGAAGGCAATTTCCCCCAGTTTGACGTGTACGATAGTGATTAGCGTAAAGTCCTCAAAAGGTCCCTTTTTTGCAGGTAGATTAATCAATCCTTCAAGTATCGCGGAAACTGCCATTGCGGGGTTTATACCTTTCTCCGGCTCAGCAGCATGTGATGTTTTTCCCTGCAATTTGATTACCATTCCCTTAGAAGCAGCAGTAAATACCCCTTTACGAATAATGATGGAATTTTTATTGAATCCCGGAAGGTTATGCAACGCAAAAACATAGTCGGGTTGCAATTTTTCAAATTGCTTGTCATCCAATACCTGCCGGGCACCTTCTCCAGTCTCTTCTGCCGGTTGAAACAGAAAAATTATCCTGCCTGAAAAATCACGGTCAACAGCAATCTTTTGTGCCAGCCCGATAAGAATTGTCATATGCCCGTCGTGGCCACATTTATGGGCGATACCCTCTCTTGCTGAGCGATAGTCAAAAGTATTTATTTCCTTTATTGGTAAGGCGTCCAGTTCGCTCCTGAACAGTAATACCGGGCCAGTATGTTTACCGTTAAAAATGAAAGCTGCTCCGTTTCCGCCAAGATCGGAAATAATTTCATCCGGTAATAATGTTTGAAACAGGGTAGAAATTGTCCGGACAGTATCAGTTTCTTTGCCGGACAATTCCGGATGCTGATGAAGTTGACGTCTTAATTCCGACAACTTTTCTATCTCTGCCATTCTGTAATTCTGAGTTATGCCTTTGTTAAGCGCATTTCAAGATATTTATTTGTAAATCCAAGTTTTTCATACAGAAATTTAGCCGGATTATCCGGTTCGACATGAAGTGCAACGTTTCCTTCTGCCAGTTCAATGGCTTTTTTCATCAGTTGCTTACCGTATCCTTTACCTCGCATCTTGTTGTCTACAGCAATATAAACCAGAATATTTTCCGGAATATATCCTTCCATTCCTGTTCGATTCACAACAACAGCTCCTACCATGTTGTCATCTATATGACCCGTTAGCACAAAACCACCGGGTGCAGCGTTCTCTTTAAGTGAATAAGCTATGGCCTTGTTAATATCCGGTTTTTCATCTCTAAACTTTTCCAGATGAGTGTGCAAAAAATCAACAATCTCATCTCTTTCTTCCTTGCTCATCTCACTGTAAGCATTGTAAATTTTGTACCTGATCATTTTTAATTGAATTTAACAGTTTGTGTGCGACAAAAGTACATAAAATATCCATATCTGCCAAATATTGTAAAGCATGTGAAGGAGAAGATTATATTCTTCAATAATATATAAATATCAGAAAAACAGCCTAATGTATATTGTAAATGTACTGTAGGGGCATGTCTGGTAAAGAGGTGGATACTAAAATTAGTTTGAGCAGAAACAAATTCACTTCTATTTTGAAGGGAAAATTTTACAGGGCGTGCCGCTTGTTTCTAAAATACTGCGTATTATATTCTAAATCAGATAAATATATTTATATATTGGTATATCAACAAACAGTGTTTTACGCTAAATTGGAAGAAAAAGCTATTACATACTATGACTTTTCCGGGCGTAGCATAAATTTATTTGAGATGACAGATTGGAAAAATTGTCTAAAAATTGTTTTTTGGGGTCAGGTCGTCTTCATAGCTTATAAGTGGTGATGCGTCTATATTCTCTATTCCCAGATATTTGATAATAAGATCCAGTGCAGAGTTTATTTCAGACACATTGTTTTCAGGAAGATCTTCCAGTTTTTTAGTTAATCTGTCGTGCAGAAGAGGTGGGATTTTTTTTAGCAAATTCTCTCCTTGTGAGGTAAGGGAAATATAAGTGGTGCGCCTGTCTTCCTTCTTAGGCAGACGGGCTAAATAGCCTTTTTTTGCAAGCCTGTCAATAATCCCTGTAACAGTACTTGAATTAAGATTCAGAAAGTCCCGGATCTCTTTTTGTGTAGCCTGAAAATTGTCACTTCTTTTGAGGAAATCAAGACAGAGAATCTGTGGGATGCTAACCCCGTAATCCTTTTGAATACGCTTCGATTCAAGGTTTATCGACCGTACTATTTTTCTGATTTTGATAAGTATATCTGTATTGTCCAATTCTAAAATGTGTTTAGTAGAACATTTTAATTCGTACAAAAATACAAATTATTTTTATCATACTGCCGATAGTTTAATTGGGGATTGTTTTTATCGGTTTTTTATGTCATAAAGCTGAATTGATATAATTTCCTGGTGACATCGGATAGTATAATTTTGTTAATTATTACATTTCCTTATTACAGGGGAGAAATATAACAAGAGAACTGAATTTTCTGAATATTTTATACTTTTGGCAAAAAGTATTTAAATATGAAAAATTACGCTGATAATCCGGCAAAAGTTATGGACCAGATCAATATGATGTTTTGGATCATGTTTGCTGCTGCGGTTTTATTTTCCGGTGCTGTATATAATTATTTTAATGGAAGAGTTGAACTGATTGAAAATATTGAAACCCAAAGCATCCTTAAATATATTGTAATTTTTGTTTCTCTTGCAGGTATCCCGGTTGTATATATGTTTTTCAGGAGAAAGATCGTGCAAATTGACAGAGCCAAACCGCTTCACGAAAAGTTAAATGAATATCGAATGTTTTTTATTATAAAACTGGCACTGCTCGAAGGTATGGTCCTGTTTAGTCTGATTGTTTACCTGACGTCAAAGATCGATGATGTGCTTTATCTGACAGGCGCTGTTTTATTGGTTTTTCTTATTAACAGGCCTACGCCTGAAAGAGTTTCGGGAGAGATGGGCCTTACCAGGAAGGAAACTGAACAGTTAAGGATTGGTTAAGCTGATAAAAAGCATGTTTGGGGTTTTAAAGAGAATCAATCTTTTTTGTATTTTCGCAGCCCTAAACAAATCTGTATGAAGCAAAAACTTGGGGTGTATACCGCTATTACCTTTGCCATGATCTTTTGGGCTCTGTCGTTTATATGGTATAAGCAGGTATATGTATATTATAATCCGATTACTACAGTATTTTTCAGACTAATCCTTTCTTCTGCTTTTTTATACATAGTTACCCTTTCGCTGAGGAAACTTCAGAGGATGCGAAAAGAAGATATGCCCTTGTTTATACTTGCCACATTTTTTGAACCTTTTTTATATTTTCTTGGGGAAAGTTTTGGAGTCAAGTTCGTTTCTTCTACCCTGGCAGCTGTTATAGTATCTACCATACCGCTTTTCAGCCCTGTAGCCACTGCTTTTTTTTTCAGGGAAAGGTTGAGCATGATTAATCTGTCGGGCCTGGTAATATCGGTTGCGGGTGTATTTGTGGTCATCCTGAGTCAGTCACAGGGAAATGTTACTGCATCACCTATTGGCATTGCCTGTCTGTCATTGGCTGTGGCAGCTGCAATTGGCTATTCGATTATAATCCGGAAACTCACTGAAAAATACAATTCATTTACCATCGTGACCTATCAGAACAGCCTGGGCATTTTGTTTTTTGCACCATTATTCTTTGTTTTTGAATACAATCATTTTATTCATGTGCCTTTTAATACTGAGGTACTGGTGCCTTTATTACAGCTGTCAGTATTTGCTTCAACATTTGCTTTTGTTTTTTTTACCTATGCCATCAGAAATATCGGGGTGACAAAGGCCAATATATTTGCCAACATGATCCCGGTATTTACAGCATTTTTCGCCTGGTTACTCCTTAATGAATCTTTGGGTATGCTTAAAATGCTGGGGATAGGAATTGTTTTGATTGGTTTATATCTTTCTCAGACAAGTCTTAATCCTTCCAAAATGCTGATTAAAAGTCGAAAGAATTGAAATGAGCGGAAAACCAATTTATAGTATTGAACGATTGGCTGAACTTGCTAAAAATACAGTTGGCGAGAATGAAAATTATTTCAGAAAACTTAAAAAGAAGAAACCCGGGAATCTGGATGATACAGTCAGTTTAATTCACCACGATGTATTTAATGAGGTTGATTGCCTGCTGTGTGCCAATTGTTGTAAAACGATAAGTCCTGTTCTGAAAAATAAAGATATTGATCGTATTGCAAAAAGGCTGAGAATGAAACCTTCTGAGGTTGTAGCACAATATCTTGAAATTGATGAAGAGGATGATTATGTATTCAGGGAACAACCGTGTCCTTTCCTGATGGATGACAATTATTGTCTGATTTATGAAGACAGACCCAGAGCCTGTCGTGAATATCCACATACTGACCGGAGAAAATTTCATCAGATATTAAACATCACGCTCAAAAATACTGAAATTTGTCCTGCTGTGTTTATGGTTATTGAAAGACTAAAAAAAGAACTGCACCGGTAGCTTCTGGTATACTGCAAACAGGAGCTCGACTGCAAAATTTTGAATTTGAAAATGGTAACAGGTCAGTAAATTTCTTTATGCGTTACATATACTTTTAACCCCTCGTGTACAATTTTTATTTTCAGTTTTTTCCCCATGTAGGAAGGTTCTCCGTCGAAATGCACTTCTCCCGGTTTTTTTCGTTTGAGTGTAATCTCTGATGCCCTGAGTACTTTCACGAAATTACTTTTATTCATTGTTTTTCCAAACAGCCTGATACCTATACCAACAGCCCTTATCTTTGGGAAAGGTGCAATTATACAGATATCCATCAAACCGTCACGAATATTGGCATCAGGTGAAATATAGGCGTTATTTCCATATTGGGAGGCATTGGCAAAGGTAATGAGGAAAGCTTTCTTTTTAATTTTCTTCTCCGGAGTTTTCAGCCGGTAGGTTTTAGGCTTGTAACTAAAAAATTCTCTGACAGTTGTTTTTACATAGGTAATAAAGCCTCTTTTTTCACTTTCGGCAAATTTTCCGCCAATCCTGGCATCAAAACCTACTCCGCATGTGCAAAAGAAACAGGAATCATTTATTTTACCGTAATCAATCCGGATGCTGATCCGGGAAAGAATTACATCCAGCGCCTGGCTTATGTTCAGTGGAATTTGAAGGTGGCGTGCCAACCCGTTTCCTGAACCGGTAGGGATGATACCCAGGGTGGTTTCACTATCTGCTAAAGCACTGGCTACTTCATTAACCGTACCATCTCCGCCTACAGCTATCACTGCAGTGATGCCTTTATTCACTTGTTTTGCAGCAATTTTAGTGGCATGCCCGGGATAACGGGTATATTTGATAACAGGTTTGAATCTGTTTTCAGTTTTTTCCAGAATAAGCCTGATGATTTTTTCTTTATTTCTGGTTCCGCTGACAGGGTTCACTATAAATACTAATTTTTTCTTACTCATGCTCATCAATCATATTGCCGGTAAAAATATGGCTACTTTGCTGATTTTAAAAATTATTCCTGAACATTTTGGTATTTTAGCCGTTTGTGAAATTATTATTGATTAATCATTTTGAATTATGCTTTGTATCCAGCATTCCGCTACCGACCCGTATTTTAACATGGCTGTCGAAGAATATTTACTTAAAGAATTTAAGGACGACTGTTTCATGCTATGGCAGAATGAACCAGCCATCATTGTTGGCAAGCACCAGAATACGCTTGCTGAGATAAACCATGATTATGTTAAAGAAAATCAGATCAGAGTGGTTCGCAGGTTATCAGGTGGCGGAGCGGTTTTTCATGATCTTGGAAACCTGAACTTTACTTTTATCATGAATGGGGAGGATGGTAAGCTTGTCGATTTCAGAAAATTTACTCAACCAATTCTTGATGTACTGTTAACCCTGGATATAAATGCCCGTTTTGAGGGACGAAATGATTTGACCATCGAAGGGAAAAAGTTTTCCGGGAATGCTGAGCATGTTTATAAGAAGCGGGTGCTTCATCATGGCACACTGCTTTTTTCTTCTTTAATGACCGATTTAGGTAAGGCCCTGAAGGTAAATCCACTAAAATACCGGGATAAGGCAGTTAAATCGGTTCGCAGCAGGGTTACGAATATTAATGCTCATTTGAAAAAAGAGATGGATGTGCTTCAGTTCAGGGATATGATTATGGAGCACATTACTTCCATGTATGCCGACAGTATGCCCTATGAATTTACTCCTGAGGATATTGCTGAAATCCAAAAACTGCGCGATGAAAAATATGTTTCATGGGATTGGAATTTTGGCTATTCGCCAAAATACAATTTTGAAAAAATGATTAAAACTGAGGGAGGAAATATAGAATTTCACATTGATGTTGACAGGGGTATTATGCATGATGTGAAGATATATGGTGATTTTTTCAATATGCTGGATATTCAGGTTGTTGTTGATGCTTTGAAGGGGGTTCCGCATGAGGAAAAGAGTATCCGTGAAAAACTCAAACATTTTGACATTGGGAGTTATTTTTCTCATGTTTCCATTGATGAATTTATCTCCGGAATGTTTTAGCCTGGTCAATTCACCCGTTATTTAAAGGGCAACCATGGTTCAATGAATGAAAATCAATTGGCAGACAGGATTGGTTTATGAACTGATTAGTTTAGGAATTATAAAATAGATAAGGTATTTTAGCTCTAAAAAAATGGAAATTAGAAAAGTTGCTATACTGGGAGGCGGAAATATTGGTGTTTCAATAGCCAAAGGACTTTTAAAATCCGGGATTGTTCCTGCTTCACAAATTCATGTGACGCGCAGGAGGGTGAATATGATTGAGCATCTCAGGGAACTGGGTCTCACTATCGGATCTGATAATCTATTAGCAGTGAAAGATGCGGATATAATATTTATGACTGTTAAACCTGCTCAGGCGCCTGATTTGATGAAAGAAATCAGAGAGCATATTGATCCGGCAGGGCAGATCATGATCTCGATCGTTACCGGATTGAGCTCAAAAGAAATTCATCAAAGTCTTTCAGAAACGTTGACAGTTTTTCTGGCAATGCCCAATACCGCGATTGCACTGGGTGAGTCGATGACCTGCCTGGCACCTGTCAATGCTGATGCAAAGCAAGAGGAGGCTGTTGTTGAATTTCTGAATACTATGGGCAAAACCATCCTGATAACTGAGGACCTGATTGGTGCTTCAACCGTGTTGGCTGCGTGTGGTATTGCATTTGCACTGCGATTTCTGAGGGCTATTTCACAGGGAGGTATCGAAATTGGCTTTGGTTCTGAATTATCTACGCTTATTGCAGCACAAACACTAAAAGGTGCTTCAGAACTTATTCTCCAGAGTGGTCATCACCCCGAAAGAGAAATTGATAAGGTAACCACCCCACAGGGTATTACCATATCAGGTCTTAATGAAATGGAGCATAATGGATTTTCTTCGGCGCTTATTAAAGGTTTGCTGGCTTCTTTCAATAAAATTGATAAACTACGGGAAAAGGGCAGTAGAAAATAACCCTGGTTCTTACAAAATATCAGTAAATACTATCAAGTATTTTTATCTTCTTTGCCGGAATATGCAGTAAATAACTTTTGTTGTCCGCTGAAATTTCGCATTTACCGGATTTCCTGTCCACTTTTCGCAAATATTTCATGTTGATCAGGGTGGACCGGCTGATCCTGAAGAATTTAAAATCTTTGAGTAAATCCTCTATTTTGCCAAGATTCGTGGAAACAAGATGGGATTTGTTCTCTTTCAGGATGATAGTAGTGTAATTGCCATCAGCTTCACAATATATGATGTCATCAGGATCAATAAAAACATAACCTGTACGGACGTTCAGACGAATCCTGTTTATTTTGTTATTAATTTTCACAAATAATCTCGACAAATTATTGATGGAGTCGGAGACCGACTCTTTATTTCTAAAACGGTCTATCGTAAGTTCTAATTCTTTGAATACAACAGGTTTAAGCAGATAATCAAAAGCAGATAACCTAATTGCTTCAATTGTGTAGGCATCGTATGCCGTTGTAAATACAAGGTGTGTATTAATATTCTTTCTTTGAATTATTTTACCAAGTTCAATTCCATTCTTCCCGGGCATTTCAATATCCAGAAAAACAAGATCCGGCTCCAGTGTTTCGATCAGAGACAGAGCTTTTTCTGCATCTGTCGTTTTTCCGGCAATCCCAATTCCTTCAATCCTGTCCAAAAAAGTAGTGAGCAATACAAGCGCATCCTTGTCATCATCCACAACAATGGCTGATAATGTCCTGTCCATGATTTTAAACTGTATTAACTAAAATTTGTACGTTCCGGGAACCACAAGTTAATAAATATATTTTATATGGCAATAATATATTCATATTCTTTTATTTGATGCTTTCAGCAACCTCTGATTTATTTTTGACAGAATTCGGAATAGCCACTGAAAATTTTTTCTGTTATTGGATTAACAAAGCACATTATTTCTTATTTTTACCTGTAATAAATTACATACCTGTAAAAAACTATGAAAATGGGAGCCGGTTTATTTTGGGGGTTGCTGCTGATTATTCTTGGTATCAGCCTAATTATCAGGATTATCTTCAACATACATTTTCCTCTGTTCCGGATTGTACTTGCTTTTGTTTTTATTTTTATCGGAATTAGGATTCTGTTTGGTTCATGGCGATTTGAAAAATGGGACAGGGCTTCAACAGATACGGTGTTCCAGGAGAAAATTTACCACAATCTATCTCCGGATGAACGGGAATATAATGTTATATTCGGCAAAGCGATTTATGATCTCCGTGATGTGCAGCTTAAAGATAATGTACCCCTCAGGATCAAGATAAACACAATATTTGGGGCAACGGTACTGAAAATTCAAAAAGAAATTCCTGTTTCTATCAGTGTTAACGCTGCTTTCGGCGGAGCTAAGCTTCCGAACGGGAATACAACCGTACTTGGAACTTCACGGTATGAAAGTGATAATTACCGGTCGGATTCGGCCCACATAGCATTGCAGCTTGATGTCGTGTTTGGTGGTGTGGAACTGGAATATTACTGATACTGTTTTTTGTTTTGCTAATCCGCAACAATAGTGAAAATATTTAATTTATAGCCATATCCCTCACCGTTTACATTTTTCTTCCTCTTTAATAATCTCTGTATCCAGTAATATGCGTTTTCATTCCATTTATTATCATTAAAATATCAGATATTTTAAATGGATGTATAACTTTGTTGTTTAATCTGACAAGTTGATCTATGAAAAAAACTGCAGTATTTCCCGGATCTTTTGATCCTTTTACTATTGGTCACGAAAGTATAGTGAGAAGAGCCCTGGTACTTTTTGATGAGATCATTATTGCTATCGGAATCAATACCAATAAAGATGATTTTTTCGCTTTGGCAGATAGGATTGAATGGATACAGAAATTATTTGCTGATGAACCAAAAATAACTGTTGATCATTATGAAGGTCTAACGATTGACTATTGTAAAAGAAAGAACGCTTATTTTGTTCTCAGGGGACTCCGCACCTCTTCCGATTTTGAATATGAAAGAGCTATAGCCCAGATGAACAAAGCCATGTATCCTGAAATTGAATCTGTATTCATATTAACCGATCCTGAATATACTTCTGTCAGTTCATCTATCGTTAGAGATATTATCAGGCATGGTGGAGATGCAGGAAAATTTTTACCGGAAATCATGCGCAAGGTGGTGTATGAAAAAAGAAAACAGGAAACAAAATGAGCCGTAACTACAGGATATTTATTTTTTTAGCAATTGGTTTTTCAATACTTGTACCACCGACTGCTATTTGCAAACAAGTTGATGTTAGTGGTACAGTCCCTTCCTATGCAGGAGAAGAAATTGAATTTTTCAGCTATGAAAATTATATCTCCATGTCAGAAGAAAAGCTGGCATCCTTTACGGTTGACAGTACCGGCAAATTTGCTGTCCGTTTTGACATTCCAGACACCAGAAAGATTTTAAGTCATCTTGGAATATACCTGGCATATTTTTATGCTGAACCCGGACATACTTATCAGCTTGTTCTGCCTGAGAGAGAAGACAAAACCATGTCTCAAAAACTGAATCCTTACTTTCAGGAAACACCCTATCACCTGGGAATGGAAAACAGCGGAAAGGACGAACTCAATTTTCAGATTGTCATGTTTGATGATTATTTCGAACCTTACTATAATAAATTTGCCTATAATATTCATTCGCGCAGCAGCACCGCTGAAATTGATTCTATGCTCACCCGGTTCGAAAAGCCTTTCATGAACAGTAATAATGAGTTTTTCAGGGACTATCGCAGGTATAAAACCGGACTGCTTAAACATGTTGCCTTCCAGCAACAATCCAGAAGCATATCAAACGAATACTTTGCTAACCAACCGGTACTCTATGACAATCCGGCTTACATGGAACTTTTTAATGTTACGTATAAAGAGTATTTCAGACATTTTGGAAGGACGGATTACGGAAATAAACTCTATACTGACATAGGTGAAAAAAAATGCTATCATTGTCTGGATAATACGTTGGCTCAGGATGATGTTCTCACTGATGATACACTGCGGGAATTCGTGATCCTGAAAAACCTGTATGATGAATTTTATAAAGACCAGTTTTCTCGTTCATCAATGCTGGATATACTTGATACGTTAATACTGGTTTCTCCTGTTTCCAGACACCGGGAGATTGGCCGGACAATAAAGGATAAAGTTACCAAATTACTTGTAGGACATGCTCCTCCTGCATTTTCACTCTACAACAGGGATAGTACACTGGTCAGTTTGAGTGATTTTGAAGGGCAATATGTTTATCTTAATTTCTGTATATGTCTTACATATAGTTGTATCAAGGAATTTGAGCAGCTTAAGATACTGAACGAACAACATGGTGACAAACTTAAAATCGTGACTATTGCTTTTGATGAAAAGTTTTCATCAATGGTTAACTTCTTAAAAAAGAATGATTACAACTGGACTTTTCTGTATTACGGGAATCAGCCGGATATTATGAAAAAATACGATATAAGGGCATATCCTACTTATTATTTAGTCGGGCCGGACGGAAAACTGGTTGCATCACCGGCGCCATCACCGGCAGAAAATTTTGAATACTTTCTTTTTAAAATAATGAAGTCAAAAGGAGATATATAATTCAGTTATTATCTATTCTCCGGCCCGTGTGTTCAGCACATTGAGAATTGAGTTATAGGTATTGGATTTTACCTCAGCCAACCTGTCTGCAGGCATCCAGGCAACTTTTGTGATATTTTCAACCGTTTGCGGAACAGGCGATTCATTTCCGCTATAACGCATTTCAAACCAGTGTGTTTTTTTCAGTATGAGCACACCATCCTGTTCATAGGTGTGCATCGTGGTAGTCAGGGTTTTCTCTATCCGAAGGTCGTTTATACCACATTCTTCAGTTACTTCGCGCAATGCTGTTTCTTCATAACTTTCACCGTGTTCACACTTGCCTTTTGGCAGATCCCATTTGTCCAGCCTGTATATAAAAAGAATTTCTTCATTATCGTTAATGACCACTCCGCCCGCTGCATGAATTATTCTGAAGAGTGATTCAAATGTTTCAACCAGTCTGGTTTTGTCCTCGCTGAGAATGAGGAGGTTTTCAGGGGCCGTAGATTCTTTGAAAAAATTTATGGTTTCGACCAGGCCTTTTTTCGAGCCAAACACATAACAGAGCGTTTCAGGACCGGGTAATTCAAAGCTTTGATCTTGTTCCAGAACAACCGGTTTGTTGTTGAAAAAAACTTTATACATTTGCATTATGATAAAAACGGATAAACAAATAGCTGAATATTTATTGCAAAGTAAAGCAATTATCCTGCAACCGTCAAACCCTTTTACCTGGGCTTCCGGGTGGAAATCTCCCATATATTGTGATAACAGGAAAACATTGTCTTTCCCTGCGATCAGAGATTTTATCAGGGATAGTTTTCTTAAAGCAATACAGGAGACTGAATCTCCGGATTTGGTTGCTGGTGTGGCAACAGGAGGAATTGCTCAGGGTGTGCTTGTAGCACAGGCAATGAATTTGCCTTTTGCGTATGTGCGCAGCACTGCCAAAGGACACGGCCTGGCTAATCAAATTGAAGGAGTAGTAAAACCCGGTCAGCGTGTAGTAGTTATTGAAGATCTGATCTCTACCGGAGGCAGCAGCCTGAACGCTGTACACGCACTCAGGAATGCAGGTGCTGAGGTGCTTGGTATGTATGCAATCTTCACCTATAGTTTTTCTGTGGCCGGCGAGAATTTTTCAAAGGAGCAGGTCAGGCTGGTTTCCCTGAGTAATTATGATGTGCTTATTCAGGCTGCCCTTGATACCGGATACATTAAAACGCATGATGTTGAAGTTCTGCAGAAATGGAGGGCAGAGCCATCGGAATGGAACGGAGAAAAGTAAAATATTAATTATTTAGGCAATGAGTAAAATTGAAAGCCGGGTTGGAAAATTGTCATCTCCGGCAGAAAAAGTATATAACTTCCTGTCTGATTTCAATAATTTTAAGGCCCTCATCCCTGCTGAAAGGATTTCAGATTTTGAAAGCACAGCAGATTCCTGTGAGTTCAATGTAAAAGGTATCGGGAAGGCTTCCCTGAAAATAATTGAAAAAGAACCGCAAAAACTTGTTAAAGTTGCAGGAGAAGCGATGGGTAAGATTGGTTTTAAAATGTGGATTCAATTAAAAGAAATTGCTGAAGATGATACCAGAATCAAACTCACAATTGAAGCTGATTTAAACCCGATGATGAGCATGGTGGCCAATAAGCCACTTACGAATTTCATTAATATGCTGGTTGATCAGATAGAAAAAATTGATGTTGGATAATTTTATCGATATTCAATTTCCTTGAACCAATAACTCTTTTTGTCACCCCCGGTTGTTTCAATTACAAGTTCACCCGTCGATTTGATATCGGTAATTTTGGCAGAGAAATTCTCCCCGTTAGCTTCGAACTGACAGAAAGTGTCATATTTATACAGTATTTTCAGATAATCATCTTTTAATTTTGATGTTTCTGATTTCAACAGGAGTTGATATCTATCATCAATGTATTTCAGGATAATATTTAGTAATGAAGTCAGATCTGATTCCTTCCCGGTAATTTGAAAAACTGACACGGGATTCGGTAGTGAAGACGGGAATTTTTGTTGATTTACATTGATACCGATACCTGTTACAGAGCTTTTAATGAAGGCACCTTCTACTGAATTTTCAATAAGAATTCCCCCAAGCTTTTTGTCCTGGTAATATATATCATTGGGCCACTTTAGAGAGATGGAATCAAAGAGGGCTGAAAGAGCGTCAAATACACCCAGTGAAATTGCCATGGAGAGGTAGAACTGGTTCTCAATCCGGAGCTTTCCGGGATAAAGGATAATACTGAAATATAGATTTTTACCAGTATCTCCAAACCACGTATTTCCATGCTGTCCTTTTCCGCCGGTCTGATAACCGGCAGTTACAACAGTTCCTTCAGCTATTCTTTCGGTTTTGATTAATTCGGACGCATAATCATTGGTAGAGACTACACTTTCCCGTTGAATAATTTTTTTCCCAATAAGCTGATCCATAATGCAATTTTAGGTTTGAACAAATTTAATGTAATTTATGATCATTCAGTAACAATTGTTTTATCTTTAACTGGTCAGAATCGATGGCTGGCACAGGGCAATATGATCAATTTTGGTTGTAAATGATTGAATTAGTATTTTCATGAAATTTTGATGATATTTATAGATATTTGCAATATGCATAATCAATAAGTGACAGGACAAACATGACAGGGGTTTTATTAAATTAAAAATCATTACATTTGCGCATAAATTAATTGAATGGTTAAAAACAACTATCTTATTACAGCAGAGAAACTTACCCAAACTATTATTGAAGGTATTCAGGAACGCAAGGGCGAGGATATAGTAAAAATTAATCTCTCAAAAATCAAGAACATATTTACCGACTATTTTGTTATTTGTTCGGGTAATTCTAATACTCATGTCCGCGCTTTATCTGAATCAATTGAAAAAGAAGTGAAGGAAAAACTTGGGATGGATGCATATCATAAAGAAGGTATGGAAAATTCTTTTTGGGTTTTATTGGATTATGGCAACATTATTGTTCATATATTTCAGCCCGAGACAAGGGATTTCTATAATCTCGAGGAATTGTGGGCAGATGGAGAGATCGAAATTATTAAAGACGAAAACAATACATAAGGATACAGGAAAAAATGGCAGAAATTAATCGTAATGCAAATAATAATCTGAAAAATAAAAAGCCGGCCGGAGCAAGCGGTAAGGCAGGTGAATCCAAAGGGCAGGGGAATAATCCCAAGCCTAAATTTAATGTCTACTGGATTTATGCTATCATCGCCATAACCTTTCTGGGCATGCAGTTTTTTAATTTTGGAAGTAATCCAAAAGAGACTAACTGGCAGCAATTTGAAAGAGAAATGCTTCAGTCACATGATGTTCAGAAAATCGTTGTTGTAAACCGCGAACGGGCTGAAATTTATATTAAGAAGGACAGACTGGATGAAGAGAAATACAAGGACTTGTTTGATAACAGTTTTAACCAGGTTTCACGCTCGGGTCCGCACTATTTCTTTACTATAGGAAGTGTTGAAATTTTTGAACAACGCTTGCAGGAGGCAGAGAAAGATTTTACCGAGGACCAAATGGTTAGTGTCAGCTATGAAACCCGCACAGATTTCATGAAAGAAATTCTCGGATGGGTGCTCCCGATTATTATTCTTGTAGCCATCTGGTTATTTATATTCAGAAGGATGGCCGGAGGAAGTGGTGGGGGAGCTGCCGGCAATATTTTTAATGTAGGTAAATCCAAAGCAAAAATATTTGACAAGGAATCAAATGTAAAAGTTGATTTTACCGATGTTGCCGGACTTGAAGAGGCGAAGGTTGAATTGAAAGAGATTGTTGACTTCTTGATGCGTCCGAAAAAGTATACTGATCTGGGAGGTAAGATACCCAAAGGAGCATTGCTTGTAGGACCCCCGGGAACAGGAAAAACTTTATTGGCAAAAGCGGTAGCTGGTGAAGCTAATGTACCTTTCTTCAGCATGTCAGGATCTGATTTTGTCGAAATGTTTGTAGGTGTTGGAGCTTCTCGTGTACGGGATCTCTTTAAACAGGCAAAGGAAAAAGCACCCTGTATTGTTTTTATTGATGAAATTGATGCAATCGGAAGAGCCAGAGGAAAGAATCCAAATATGGGGTCCAATGATGAACGCGAAAATACCCTGAACCAATTGTTAACAGAGATGGACGGATTCGGGACAAACGTTGGCGTAATCATTCTTGCAGCGACAAACCGGGCTGATGTTCTGGACCGGGCTTTATTACGTGCCGGACGTTTCGACAGACAGATACATGTCGAACTGCCAGATCTGAATGAACGTCGTGAAATATTTAAGGTCCACCTGAGACCCTTAAAACTGGAAACCAATCTTGATATTGATTTTCTGGCAAAACAAACTCCGGGTTTTAGCGGTGCTGATATTGCAAATGTTTGTAACGAATCAGCTCTTATTGCTGCACGGAAAAACAAAAAAGTGGTAGAGCGTCAGGATTTTCTGGATGCTGTAGACAGAATTATCGGTGGTCTGGAACGAAAAAATAAGATCATCTCTTTAATGGAGAAAAAAACCATTGCGTATCACGAGGCCGGGCATGCTACTATAAGCTGGTTGCTTGAACATGCACATCCTCTTGTAAAAGTTACCATTATCCCCAGAGGAAGGGCTCTTGGTGCTGCCTGGTATCTGCCCGAAGAACGTCAGATTACCACAACCCAGCAAATGCTTGATGAAATGTGTTCAGCTCTTGGAGGGCGAGCATCAGAAGAAATCAATTTTGGAAAAATTTCCACAGGTGCCTTAAATGACCTCGAAAGAGTTACCAAACAGGCATATGCAATGGTGAGTTATTTCGGAATGAGCAAAAAGGTAGGAAATATTAGCTTCTATGATTCAACCGGACAGAATGAATATTCCTTTAATAAGCCTTACAGTGAGAAAACTGCAGAATTGATCGACTCTGAAGCAAATATAATTGTTGAAGAACAATATGCAAGAGCTAAGAAAGTGCTCACCGACAATAAGAGTAAACTGGAACAGTTGGCCGAGCATCTGCTTGATAAAGAGGTTATATTTAGTGAAGACCTGGAAAAAATATTTGGGAAACGTGAATTTAATCTTGATGAGAATGAGCTGCTGATCAAAAAGGAAAAGGAAAGGAAACAGATGGCAGACGCCTCGAATAAAAATAAGGTTGATGCTGACGAAAAGAAAGATGCTGCAAAAAAGAAATCAGGAGAAAACGGTGAGGTTAAAAAGGCAAGCAAGTCAACAGAAAATTCTGAAACAGATAAGAAAAGTGATGAAAAATCCGAAGAAGTATCCAGAGACAAAAAATAATTCAATACTGGCATTTTCTTCCTTGAGTTGCAAACTGAAAAATCAATAGATTTAATAATAAAAAATAATTGCCATGGATAAAGACTGGGTTAAGATACATTCTTTCAGTGAGGCATTTCGGGCCGATATGGCCAAAGAGGTGCTGGAAGAAAACGGAATTGAAGCGATGGTTTTTAATAAAAGTGATTCGGCTTATCCTTTTTTAGGCGATGTAGAATTGTATGTAAAGGAAGCAGACAAGGAAAAGGCGGCTTCTGTAATTAAAGAAATCGAAGATTGAATAATTTGATTAAAAGGTCGTTCACCGGTCTTCTTTTTGTTGTTATTTTGACCGGTTCTGTTATTATTAGCCCTTATACTTTTGGGATTCTGTTTCTTGCCATTTCACTCATGGGAACTTATGAGTTTTATAGATCTTTTCTCATAGATGGTGAGGTTTACCCACAGAAAATTGCTTCATTGGTCATCGGTGGAGCTATTTTTATCATTTTTTTCCTGGAAGCCTCCGGATTTTTCCCTTATAAATATTTGGCACTGCTTTTTCTGGTGTTTCCTGTTTTGTTTTTTGTTGAATTGTATCGGAAATATCCCAATCCTTTGGGTAATCTGGCCTACTCTGTTGCCGGAATAATTTATGTTGCAGTGCCGTTTGCTATTCTCAATTATATTGTATTCGGAACATCACATAATCATCATTATCAACCTTTAATGTTAATGGCACTGTTTGTGCTGATTTGGACCAATGATACAGGTGCCTATATTGTTGGAATGACAATCGGTAAACACCACATGATTCCACGTATAAGTCCTAAAAAAACCTGGGAAGGAACAATAGGTGGTATAATTCTCACATTGCTGGTGGCTTACTTACTGGCATCTCATTTCCCGGGTTTATCAAAAGTACAGGTGCTGGGTTTTGCTTTAATTACCTGTATTAGCAGTATTTTCGGCGACCTGATTGAGTCCTTGCTAAAACGTTCAGTTGGGATTAAGGATTCAGGAAATATACTACCGGGACACGGAGGTATACTTGACCGTTTTGATTCACTTCTTGTAGCTGCACCGACAATATTTGTATATTTGCAACTTATCAGTTAAATTTATCAAATTCGGTAATGTTGTAAAATGACTAAATGTAACTGAATACTTAATTATTTTAATTGACTGGAATTTATTGTAAATTATTAATAACAGGGTTATTATATTATAAAGAGAAAGGAAGTTTGATAACTACCCGAAATATTTTTCAGTCTTAGTCGTCAATATTTTTTTTATGAAAATTCATAAAGAGGGGATCAGGATACTAATTGTCCTGCTTGTGATCCTGGTTTTATTGAACCTTTTGGTTTTCAATTTAGTAAAGGGGAGAGACATCGTTGTGGTTGGCTCCCTGGTGGTTACTTCTGTATTCTTTTTGCTGGTACTTTGGTTTTTCCGGAGTCCTCTCAGGCTGGTTATCCTTGCTCCTGATATTGTTTATGCTCCTGCTGATGGTAAGATAGTTGTCATTGAAAGAAAACATGAATCTGAATACTTCGATGATGAACGCCTGCAAATCTCCATTTTTATGTCGCCTCTTAATGTTCATGTAAACCGATATCCTGTGAGCGGAGTAATTAAGTATACCCGTTACCACAAAGGCAAATACATGGTCGCCTGGCATCCAAAATCTTCTGATGACAATGAACGGTCTACGGCTGTTATTGAAACATTTTCTGAACAATTGGTTATGGTTAAGCAAATAGCAGGTGCTGTTGCAAGAAGAATTGTCTCGTATGCTAAAATTGGCGAACAGGTGGAACAGGGACAGGAGCTGGGGTTTATAAAATTTGGTTCCAGGGTGGATGTCTTATTGCCTGTGGACGCAGAAATCCTGATTGATCTGGAGCAAAAAGTTACTGGAAATGTTACTCCTATTGCCCGCATTCCGGAAAAAAATATCCTTTTGTCTTAAAATTAACAACTTCTTAACAAAGAGGCCTGATGTTTTCAGTATTTTTGGAAGTATTATTAAACTTTAAAATCTGAGAACTATGAAAAAATTATTGTTAATTTTTGCACTTGCAGCATTTCTGGGAAGTACTGCTGCACCAGCGATAGCGGCAACCACTTCCAATCATCAGGTAGTTGTGGATAAAGATCCGAAGAAGGACAAGGACAAGAAGGCTGAAAAGAAAAATGCTAAATCTGAATGTACTAAGTCCTGCAAGGAACAAAAATCCTGTGACAAAAAAACTTCTGATCCGGAGAAAAAATAAAAATTTAATTATTGTGAATTTATATGGAGCTGCCCTGTTGAAACCAGGGCGGCTTTTTTGTTGAATTCTAATGCACTCTAAAGACTATAAACCTTTTTCTTATTCAGGGATAATTTTCTTTTGGGCCAAACCAAAGAAAAACAGCGTGATCATGATGCTAATTTAAAATCAATTCTAATAGATTATCTTGCGTTTGTATCTGTTGAAAATGCTTTCTATATAAGCAGAAACTTGTTAATTTTGGAGATATAAATGAAACATAACAAAATAATTCTTTAGGAAATGGATAACAGGCAATTTCTGGATGTTACAGATGATGTGAAATGGATTGGTGTACTGGACAGAGATCTGGTAACTTTTGATATTGTAATGGAAACCGTTTATGGTACCACCTACAATTCATATTTTATTAACGCTGATAAAAAAGCGATAATCGAAACCACAAAGGAAGTTTTTAAGGATGAATACCTTGAAAAAATACAACAGGTTACGGATCCTTCTGAAATTGAATTTATTATTTTGAATCATACTGAACCCGATCACTCAGGAAACCTTAAGCATTTGTTGAAGATGGCCCCTGAAGCTACTGTTGTGGGAAGCGGACAGGCACTGAATTATTTGAAAGAGATGATTGGCGAACCTTTTAAGATGCTGAAGGTTAAGGATGGGGATAAACTCGATCTTGGAAATAAAACCCTTCGTTTTATTGGTGCCCCTAATCTCCACTGGCCAGACAGTATGTATACTTACCTGGAAGAAGAAAAAATTCTGTTTACATGTGATTCTTTCGGCGCCCATTTTTGTGATGATAGAATATTTGATGATCTGGCAAGCGAATATACTGATTCTTTCAAGTATTATTTTGATGTAATATTAAAACCATTCAGCAAATTTATGCTGAAAGCTATTGAAAAAATCCGGCCGCTGGAGATCAACATGATTTGTCCGGGACATGGTCCTGTTTTAAGATCTACATGGAAAGAAAAAGTTGAATTATCAGAAAAGTATGCTCAGGAGTACCTTGACAGCATTGAAAATTCCAGGCAAAATATCCTGATTACCTATGTTTCTGCATACGGATATACCAAAGAAATGGCATTCCAAATTGCAGAAGGAATCAAAGCTGCCGCTGATGTAACCATTGATGTTGTAGATATTGAAAATATTCTGCCAGGTGATCTGGAAGAAAAAATTGTAAAAGCCCATGCTGTTTTAATTGGCTCTCCAACCATTAATCAGAATATCGTACTGCCAATCTATAAAATGTTTGCACTTATAAATCCATTAAGGGATAAAGGAAAACCAGCGGCTGCCTTTGGATCCTATGGATGGAGCGGTGAAGCAGTTAAACTCATCGAAAGTCAGTTAGCCGGACTTAAGCTGAACGTTATTGGTGAGGGGATGTCTCAGAAATTCTATCCGAATAACGGTAAAGCTGATGAGTTGAGAAACTTCGGGAAAGAATTTGCTTCTCACCTCGCCGTTTAGAAACTAAAAAACCAACTTAACAAAAAAGGCACAGATTTTACTTTCTGTGCCTTTTTAATGATATGGCTAAAAATTAGAATGTGACCACTACTCTTTTAAAATAGTTGGCATACCTGTCTTTAACGCCTATCAGATAAGTGCCTTTAGGTAAATCCGAAAGATCAACCTCTATTCTTTTTTGTCCCTTTGCCAGTTGTAAGCTTTTAACCAGACTTCCTCCAAGTGTAAACAAGGATAGATTTTCAGAATATTTTAAGGGTTCGTGGAATTCAACAGTTATTTTTTCCCTGGCAGGGTTTGGATAAAGGATAAAACCGCCATTATTTTCAGCTCCAGGTTTCTCAAAGATATCTGTAGATTCTGAGGTCGTATCACTGGATGCTGCCTGATAAACCTCATGCGTTCCTTCATCCTGAATAAACATCACCGCAATTAGTTTTTCCGGATCGTAAACATTTTGCATGTTCCAGATGAGGTTAAGCGCTTCAGAATCTCCCTTTTGCCAGTTCTGTATATAGGTTGTTCCTGCTGCATCCGGAAGCATTTTTTTCATTACATCCTGATATTTTATGCCATCGTTATTGGTAATCGACTTTTCAAGAACCACTGCATAAACTGTTATTTCATGGCCGATTAATGCTTCTTTTGCTTTAACTGTTGCTTTTATGTTAAATACATTCTGGTTTAGTTCAGTTGAAAGATCAATGGAAAAGACCGGATCTGACAGTGAACGCAGGTTGACATCTTCTGTCGATGGGGAAAGTGTTTTGAAATCCCAGGCTTTACCTTCAAAACCTCCGTCAAGCAAGGCGTAAGGAACCGAAGGGACTCCATAATACAATACCCTGACTCCCGGATCGATCGGATTATCGTCATAGAAAGGATCAGCCCCCTGTCCGGTGTGGTATTGAATGCTTACAATATCCGCCGGAAGAGAACCCGTTATTTTATTAACTGCTGCATTTGCAGCCTGGCATGCATTAACCGATACATTGGTGAAGTGTTCCAACAGAACTTTTTTCTTTCTATCTCCTATGAAAATATTATCAAATGCAAATCCTTCATTGAGTTCATTGCTGTTTCCGTCTGATCCATATGCAATTCTGAATCTTACCGATTGCTTCCCTTTAAGGTTATCCAGTTTATGTCGTGCATTAACCCAGTCATCATCCGGACTAAATGTCTCATTACCTGTCCATCCCACTTGCTGACCACCGGGTCCGTTACTAATTTCAAAGGAATTGTACCAGTTAATCCCATCATTAATTGCACCAACATTGGACCATGTTTTACCCTCATCTGTCGAGTACTGAAGAACAGTCCCGTCGCTATTACGGTCAAACGATCGCCATATATCCATACTAATCATCGGGCGTTTGGTACCGCTGAAGTTGAAACACGGACTGGTCACCCAGGACTGTTCAGCCTGATACCGGTTTGCGATGTCTGTAAACCAGCTTTTTGTTCCTGAAGCTGCATGATCGATTATTTGTCCGTTTGGTGTTCCGAAGAACCAGCTGTTAATCTCTGTACCCTGTTTGGCTTCTGCAAGCCAACCGTTTTTCCCACTTTCAAAACCTTCTGAATAAGAACTATCCTGAAGGGTTATGGTTTGCCTGAGATAAATTGTCTGTGAGACTGAATCCCTGCATCCCTTGTTGGTTTCAACAATCAGATCTACATTATAACTGTCTTGTGATGGGAATGTATAATTAACATCTGTCGTGTAAAATACATCAAGTCCCGGATTTTTGTGAAAGATCCATTGATTGGATGTAACAGGGTTTATACTTGTTGAATGGTTGGTGAATTTTATGGATTGCCCCTGATGATAACATTCAGTTTCCCAGGAAAAAGAAGCCAAAGGTTTATCCCCCAGGTCAATAATTGTATCAAGTTTAGCGGAACAAAATTGTGAGGTATTCGCAGTTAAAACTATATTTTTTTGACCGGCTAAGGAATATCTGTGCGAAGGGTTCTTGCGGGTGCTGTAATTGGATAATCCACTGCCGATGTCTCCGAACGTCCATGACCATGAAGTAACTGAATCCTGTGAAACGGTTTGGTTGAAAAAATGTACTGAATCAGACAAAAGTTCTGAAATACAGGAATTATCAATACTAAAGTGAACCCGGGGTGACGGATGTACCTGCACAACTTTATAGGTACTGGTTGAGCATCCATGTGCTGAAGTATAGGCATACCTGATGGTATCATTACCAGGAGCTGCAATTGACGGGTTAAAGCTAAAACCATTTGAAACACTGCCTGTTACGCCTGAACCTGAAAATATTCCCGCTGCAAGGTTGCCCGTAAGGCTTACAGGTGATTCATTGGTGCAATAAGAAAGGTCATTCAGGCTGCTTATGGTTGCATCATTTAGGTGTTCTACCTCAATCTTTTGATAGATTGTAAGGTGATCACCATCAAAATAGGTATAGGAAACAGTATAGGTACCGGTAGCTAGCACGGATGGGTTGATAACAGCTGTATTGTCACCCATATCTGTGAGTCCTTTCCCGCCTGTAATTGCAAAACTCCCCGTATCATTAACCAGGTTAGCTCCGGTGATAATAACTTTTGGATCATAATCACAGAAAAAATAATCATTGTCAGGAAACTGGATAACTCCCTGCGCCTCTATGACGCTAACCATAGCTGTATCACGATTTGTACAGGACGTATTCCCATCTGTATAAGTGTATATTATGGCATGCGGAGATCCGGCCGTACCTGCTACATTCGGATAGAACATAGCGGTTGAACTGAATACTCCGGGACCTGAAAATGTTCCACCTCCGGGAGTAGCTGTCAGAGGAACGGGATCACTTGTAACACTATACGCTGGATTCAAACCGGTAATAGATACTTCCGGTAACGGTTTTACGCTAACTGTAGCGCTGCCTGTACCTGTATTGGTATTGCCGTTACCATCGGTAACATTCACTATGGTGTATGTTCTGGATGTGGCAGGTGATACAGTCAGGGCGTAGTATCCGGATGAAATATTATTTATGGAACTGGTATTTATTCCATCACTGTAAGTTACCTGCCAGGGTGAAACACCGGTTAATGTTATTATAAGCTGTGTACCTGTTCCCCGGCAAATTGAGGCAGTACCCGTAATGGAAGCTGTGGGCAGGCTTGCAAATATTGCAACTGTGTTTGGTTCCGGTGTGGTATAAGCAAGGCTTTTATTTCCGGCAGCATCATTCAGTACAACATTCATGCTTAAAGCACCAGCCGGTACACTGTTGTCTCCTGAGGCGACTACATAGGACAATAAATACTGATTGGTACCGGCGGATTTGAATGTTACCCGTGTTGAAGAAATTGAAATATTGTTAATAGTTGTTGCATTGTTTATTGTATAACCTGTTCCATCTGCATTTATTGTAACTTTTACAGTATCTCCCACACTTTTATTTCCCGGATTAACAACCATGCCTGAAATTTTTGGAGAATTGGCATCAATGGCCACTGTGTTTGCTTTAATTGCCGTAAAGGGTGTGTTTTTATTGCCTGCAGCGTCCTTAAGTACAATGGATGCTTTTAAATTTCCGGCTGTAACATCATTATCCCCTTCTGCAACTGTATAGCTTAAAGAATAGGTGCCACTTCCAACCTCACTGAAAACGATATTTGAGGATGTAACTGCGATGGAGTTTACTGTTGTTGATGGATCTACTGTATAGCCGGTATTATCGGCAACAAGAATCAATAATACATTGTCCCCGACTTTTCTGTTTCCGGTGGTAACAAGCATCTCATTTATAACCGGTGGTTGTGCATCAATGGGGTCATTATTCTGACTGATTACACTGTTCCAGGTACTGCTTTGAATAGTCCCGCTGCTGATCTTAAGGTTGTTGACGGGAATGTCAGCGCTGGCAATGTAACTGTTCCCTCCGGCCGTGACAGTAAACTTTGCAGAGTAATTGGTGCTGTTGATCCGAGTGAAATTGTAAAGAGAATAATTGCCTATTGTGCCGGAGGTTAGTGAATATATCGAGCCTCCGTCGTCTTTAACACTGATGGTAGCGGTAACAACATCATTGATCTTCATTGGCTGATTGGGGATTGAGATCCCCTGAATCTCAGGTTCAATTTGTGCTGTTATAAGCACTTCATTGGTTGTAAGGTCTGCAAAACCGAATAAAAGTACGTTACGATTAATAGTGAGACTAATATTCTTATCAGTGTCAAAATCAGTACCGTCAAATGCCAGGGCAATTACAACACTGTTTGCAGTTTTGTTGCTTAGTGATTCGATTGATGTCCCTACAGGGGCATTATTCAGTTTAAAATCACCGATGGATAAACCTGAAGGATTAGTAAAAAAGTTGTTATACACTTTTAGTGTAAGGCTTCTTGCATTCAGGTTCGTTTCCGTCATAGGCTGATCCGGGATGATAGTGGCTCCTGAAGGCTCAACAACAGCAGTAACTAAAAGCGAATTTGAAGTGACTTGTGATCCGGTGGCAAGAACGGAACCGCTAACTGTAACGCTTATGTTTTTGTCCGTATCAAAATCAGTACCGTCAAATGCCAGGTTAATTACCACACTTGTCGAAGTACTACTTGTCAGACTTTGGATTGAGGTACCTGTCGGCACATTATTCAAAGTAAAGTTCGCCGGGGTAAGAGTGGAAGGACTCGTAAATTGCGTTTGCGAAAGCGTTAAGGTAAGGGACCGTGCATCCAGGTTGGTTTCAGTCATTGCCTGATCGGCCTCAATTTTTGCTGTGGCAGGTTCTGCCACAGCTGTAACAGTAAGAACATTGGATGTTAATTGTGCTCCCGATGCCAATACTGCCCCGCTTATACTGACGCTCATACTTTTGTTTGTATCAAAATCAGTACCGTCAAAAGCCAGGTTAATCACCACGCTGGAAGCGGTTGGACTCGTCAAACTTTCAATTGAGGTACCTGCGGGTGCATTATTCAGAGTAAAATCAGCCGGGGTGAGGCTGGCAGGTGTGGTAAAAGTAGTTTGGGAAAGTGTTAGGGTTACTGAACCAACATCCAGATTGGCTTCGGTCAGGGCCGGGGCAGCTGAAATTGTTGCAGTTGGTGTTTCAATAACTGCAGTAACAGTGATTGTATTGGAAGTTAAAAGTGTTCCCGATGCCAGTACCGATCCACTTATACTGACGCTCATACTTTTGTTGGTATCAAAATCAGTCCCGTTAAAAGCCAGGTTAATCACCACACTGGAAGCGGTTGGACTAGTCAAACTTTCAATAGAGGTACCTGCGGGCGCATTATTCAGGGTAAAATCAGCCGGGGTGAGGCTGGCAGGTGTGGTAAAAGTAGTTTGGGAAAGTGTCAGGGTTACTGAACCAGCATCCAGATTGGTCTCGGTCAGGGGCGGGTCAGCTGAAATTGTTGCAGTTGGTGTTTCAATAACTGCGGTAACAGTGAGTGTATTGGATGTTAAAAGTGTACCTGATGCCAGTACCGATCCATTTATGCTGACGCTCATACTTTTGTTGGTATCAAAATCAGTCCCGTTAAAAGCCAGGTTAATCACCACGCTGGAAGCGGTTGGACTCGTCAAACTTTCAATAGAGGTACCTGCGGGCGCATTATTCAGGGTAAAGTTCGACGGGATGAGGGTGGCAGGATTGGTAAAAGTTGTTTGGGATAATGTCAGGGTTAATGCACCTGCATCCAGATTGGCTTCGGTCAGGGCCGGGTCAGCTGAAATTGTTGCAGTTGGTGTTTCAATAACTGCGGTAACAGTGAGTGTATTGGACGTTAAAAGTGTTCCCGATGCCAGTACCGCTCCGCTTATGCTGACGCTCATACTTTCGTCGGTATCAAAATCAGTCCCGTTAAAAGCCAGGTTAATCACCACGCTGGAGGCGGTTGGACTCGTCACACTTTCAATAGTGGTACCTGCGGGCGCATTATTCAGGGTAAAATCAGTCGTGGTGAGGCTGGCAGGAGTGTTAAAAGTTGTTTGGGATAATGTCAGGGTTAATGCACCTGCATCCAGATTGGTCTCGGTCAGGGCCGGGTCAGCTGAAATTGTTGCAGTTGGTGTTTCAACAACCGCGGTAACAGTGAGTGTATTGGACGTTAAAAGTGTTCCCGATGCCAGTACCGGTTCGCTTATGCTGACGCTCATACTTTTGTTGGTATCAAAATCAGTCCCGTTAAAAGCCAGGTTAATCACCACACTGGTGGAGGTTGGGCTCGTCACACTTTCAATAGTGGTACCTGCAGGTGCATTATTCAGAGTAAAATCAGTCGGGATGAGGGTGGCAGGATTGGTAAAAGTTGTTTGGGATAATGTCAGGGTTAATGAACCTGCATCCAGATTGGTTTCGGTCAGGGCCGGGTCAGCTGAAATTGTTGCAGTTGGTGTTTCAATTATTGCGGTAATAGTAAAAGCATTACTTGTTAAGGAATGGGTACTTACTAATTCATTTCCTGAAACACTGACAGTGACACCTGTTGAATCAGCATCAAAATCGGTATTGTCATAAACAAGCGTAACAGTGGCTGTTGTTGTACTGTTCCAGGTAACTGATGCAATTGAGGTGCCAGCAGGGGCTGAGTTTAGTGTGAAATTTGCAGCTGATAAGGTGTTGTCTGCAAATTCGTCCTGGTTCAGCGTAAGATCAAAGGTTGCTCCGTTAAGATTCGCCTCGGAAAGACTTCCCGTATTTGCCGCCAGTAGCGTTTCATCATAGGCTGCAATAGACAGGTTATTGCTGGTGAGTGTTGTAGCGTTTGTTAATATATCAGCAGAAACTTCAACATTGAAGTTGCTAATACCTGTGTCAAAATCACTCAGATCATAGCTTAACGTAAGTGAAGCAGTAACATCATTTGTATAGCTTACTGCATCGATTGTGGTTCCGGAGGGAGCATTGTGTAATAAAAAATCACCCGGAGAAATAGAGGAAGTATTGAAATTATCGCCTGATAATATCACACTGATTATTGCACCATTTAAGTTTCTTTCGTTCAGAGAAGAACTGTTTATAGTAACTGATTGTGCGCCTGCGATTAATCCTGTCAATGTGGTAACCAGAATAAATATTATAATTTTAAGGTATTTCATAGCGTTGTTTTTAGATTTATTCTTACACCATTTCAGGGGATACAAGTTTTTAAAGATCACCCTGTTGGTTCGTTTTTATTAGGGTTGCCATACTGTTACCCTCATACACATTATTTCCAAAAAGCAAAAATCCTTCGTCGTCTGTTTGTAAAACACCTGTTGCCTGTTGTACGGCACCAGCACTTCCGAATGATTTTATACTTAACAGAGAGCCGTCTTTGGATGAGGCCTTGATCAATAACATGTTAGAATCATCTGAAATCTTTTGTGTACCGGATACAATGTAATCACCGTTCTTCATTATTTGGAACGTGCCAGCGCTGAAAAAATCTGATTCACCAAAGCGGGCCGACCATGATATCCGGTTTATCTGCGATTCAAGGCGGCTGAGTATTATCTGCGAGGTGTTTTGATCTGAACTTTCTGAGGTAGCCAGGTATACAAATCCACCACTCCCATCAGCACGAATACAGGTTCCGGCATCGTATCCGTCACCTCCAACAGCAACTTGCTGGGTGGCCTTCCCGAAAGAATTTGTTTTAACAATAAAAATATTTGAATAGGCAGATGAAGATGGAAAGCTGTTTGTACTACCGGTAAAGATATATCCATCCTGGGTTGGCTGCACAAAAACAGCTTCGTCGTTCTCTTTACCTCCAAAGGTTTCGGACCATATTAAATCGCCATCCTTATTAGTTTTAATCAGCCAGGCATCTCTTCCACCATTCCCGAAACTACTGGTGTAACCTGCCAGAATGAGATCACCTCCTTCCAGGACCTGCATATTATTACCTCCGTCATCAGCAATGCCTCCGTAGAACTTCTGCCATTCTTTGTTACCTTCAGCGTTCACTTTAAGTAATACCATATCTGTTTGTTGGGTACCGGAAATGCCTGTTGTATCAGTAATTGTCCCCAAAATGTAATATCCGCCACCGGGGGCTGATGCTATGCTTTTTCCCTGATCGTCGTAATTGGTTCCGAATTTTTTAATTTTCCAGAGTGCATTTCCGTATTTGTCAGTTTTTTCAAGTAAAATATCGGTATCGAGCGGTATTCCTCCTTTTACCTTAGTGGTTGTACCGGTGAATATATATCCCCCGTCCTGAGTTTGGATCACATCACTGGCAATATCAAAATATGAACTACCAAAGAACTTTATGAATGTGTCTGCCTGGCCTTCACTAATTGTATCCCCTTTTTTACAACCAGTCACCAGCAGCAGAGTCATTACAGTCAAAAACATCCATGATAAACATAACTTAATATTTGTCTGGCGTAAGAGTTTGTTGCCGTATTTATTTTTCTTTAACATAGTCCCTAGTTTTCTTTTTTTGCTTTATAGAAGGGAAACACATAGCCAAATTGCATCTTCAGATTATTGATACTAAAATTATCATCCATGTGGTAATACTTAAAAAGAGTCTCTGAATCAGGTGAAATGCGCGATGACTCTACTACCTGGTTTTGTAATCCCAGCTGATAATAAATACCCACAATAAGATACCCTGAAGGGAGGTTATACCGGAGGCCTCCGCCGGCAATAACCTCGGGAGAAACACTTTTTCTTAGCTTTTTAATTGACAGATCAGGACCGGTTACATCCAAATGGCTGTTATCTGTATAGTGATTGTTAAACCTGGCAACATCCCTGATTAGCCAGCCAGTGAGGATCCCGGCCTCCAGGTATGGATTTAGTTTATTGTTCTTCTCAAATTCATAGGAAATGGTAACGGGTATCTGCAGATAGAATTGATTTTCTTCATAATGACGTTCCATAAAATCATAACTATGGTCATCTTTGGCAAAAAAGTAATTAGCGAAACGAATACCGGTATTGAGTTCAACTGATTCTTTCAGATAAATATGCAAATCAATTCCACCGTTAAATCCTGGCCGGGTAAGGGGATAGTTTGTTGAACGGCTGTTCAGGTTCTGTGTTCCGTAACTTTCCCTAACATTTACCATGCTGATTCCCGGTCCGCCCGATATGCCGATTGACCATACAGGTATGATTTTATAAGAATTAAAAAGATATACAAATTCTACAGGGTCATCTGGTTTAGTTTCGTATTCCGGAAAATCTTTCAGGAAACTGAGCATTATTTGTTCCGCACTTGTTTGATTATCATCAAAAATATAAGACATAATCAACAGCTTGTAGGCCTTCATTTTGTCGGAGCGGTTAAAACCTTCCTTCAGGCAGGGCATTATGAGCGGAGGAATTTCTTCAATAATACCCTGATTGTATAGTTGCTGAGCTTTTCTTAGTGTATCGGCACAATTCTCCTGTCCATTGGCCTGGTAAGCCATTACTGAAAAAAGAAATATACTGAGTACGACCCATTTGATGTATTTAGGGACTAACATTTTCATTGTCAATACTGCTTAGGTTTATACAGGTTTTCTGGTAAGGTATGTCAGGACCAACATAGGTTGACCATTCATCGGTGGTCATGTTTCTTGAAAGGTTATTGCAAAAATTATCTGCCATATTTTCGGGACTGGAGGGTGAGAGCAAAATCTTCTCTCCCTTGTCGCTTGAAGATGCGATAAATGATCCGTCAGGACTAAAAGCAACAGCGAGTACCCATGAATGATGTTCGTTCAGGATAACCGGGGTGCCTGACAACTGGGCCATATTGCGGATAGCAACAGTCCCGTCATAACTGGCTGAGGCAACAAGGGAGTTATCAGGACTGAATTTCACTTCCATAATACGGGCATTCTGTCCCGCCAGGTCACGTATCATTTTACCCGTTGCTACATTCCATATATCCACATGGCCACTTTTATCTCCGGCGGCAAGATATCTTCCGTCATGACTGAATGCTACAGTATAGAATGAATTGCCCGGATCATCGGCAATTTTTTGCTGTGAATTATTATTCTTCCGGTCCCAAAACAGGATCGTTCCTTCCTCTGTCCCTCCCGCAATAATATTTCCGTCAGGAGAAACATCAATAGAGCGCACCCTGGATTCTGTTGTGGCGATAACAGTACTTGTACGATCAGAGAGTCTCCAGATACGCACCGACCGGTCGTCAGTACAGGCTGAGATCAGAAATTGGTTATCAGGTGTAAAGGCCAGGGATCCTACAATTCCATTGTGTCCCTTTAATACCACAGGTGTTTTACTTCCGGAAGAAAGGTCGAACAGCTGGATGAGTGAATTTGCCGTTCCACATGCCAGCCATCTGTTATTGTTGCTGATAGCCAGGGAGCGGTTGATGAAAGCATTTGATATAATGGTTGTTCTTACCGGACGTTGCCCCGTCAGATCCCATTTGTACAAATATCCGTCGCCACCAGTACTGTACAGGATCTTTCTGTCTGGCGCAAATACCAGTGCATTTACTGCGCCACGGTGACCCTCAAGCGGAGCATAAAGATCAGGATTCAGGGACTTTAACGATGCATACATGCTTTGATACATTTCTGGTAAAAATTCAGGCCCGTTATACTGCTCATTAAAAAGGTAGGCCTGATAGGCTAGAAGCCCTTTTAGCTGGGGATCCCTGGTGATTTGAAGAGATTTCACAGCCATGGTCTGTGCAAGGGCTATCATTCTTCTTTTATAGGCCTCCTGACTCTTCTGATCAGCAATTTGTGATTGTCTGCTTGCCGCAGCTGCCGTTTGAAGTGCCTGTTTTTTTTGTTGTTCAAGTTCTTCAATATTCTGGCTTGCCAGTTCCTGTTTTTTCATCGCTTCAGTTGCGTTTTGCTGGGCCTGATTCAACTGGACATCCGATATTTCAGTCTGTTTCTCAGCAACTATCTTCTGAAGCTCAGCCTCCACAAGTGCTTTTTTTGCAATGTCCTGCTTATGGATAGCCTCTTTCGCACGCTGCTCAGCATCTTCTTTTTCAGACTGAACTAAAGCAATTTGCCTGCGTAAGTCGTTGCGTTGTTTCAGGGCTGAGGTTGTCTTCATGCCTGCAAATATCATGAGTACTATTGCTGTTAAAGCTACAGCACCGAGGAGTATCGCATTCCGCCGATTTTTTCTGACTTTTCTTTCCTTTTCCTGATTTTCTTCTTCTTCTTTTTGTAAATATTCTTCCTCGCTGGTTCTCAGGTATACCATGGATCGTTCAAAAGCAGGATTAAAACGCCGGGCCCAGGGTAGGGAGGGCTTTTCTTTTTCGCGCCAGGAAACCGCGAGATGTAACAAAGGGGGAGTTAGCAGATCTGTTTTGCCAGTCTGGTATAGTACAGATTGTTCAGCAAGCTGGTTGTACATTTGAACAGAAGCAGCCTCTTCCTCAACCCATTTTTTCAACTGTTCCCAGTTACGCATCAGACTTTCATGTGTAATATCAATAATGCTGTCCGCATCAACAGGCTCAGGGAAAGCTGGAGTTAGAAAAGAACGGCCGTGTGATCTGAATTTTTCAACTACTTCAAGCACTTCTTTAGCAGTAACTCCTGCAATAGAAGCAATCTCACGCACAGTTGCCGGACGACGCACGCTCAGGCTGTCTTCTCCTTTTTCGGTTATAGTTTTAAAAAGTTTCTCGCAAATTCTTCTGCCTTCCTCATTTAATTCATGGAAAGCTTCATTGGCATGTTTTGACAAAGCATTCCCAACCCCTCCGGTAGCAGCATAATCATTTATGGTTAAGGGCGCTTTTATATTATTATGTTGGGTGTGGTGTTCCCATGTCCTGAGCAGTGCATGCTGCATGACAGGTAGCTGATCAGGCAGCTTAATAATATCATTCAGAATTTTCCGGACAAGTTGTTTTTCTGCATGACCGCCAGCTACTGCTATCGGCCCAAGTATAGCTTCTCTGCATTCATCTCTTCCCGGCAACTTTAACAGATAACTGCTCCTGTTCATTACCTCCGTGAGCTGTTCATACTGACTGCATCTGCCTGTATATTCAGATCTGATATTAATAATCAGGTAAACAGGAACTTCATTGCTGTATAAAGTATTTAGCAAAAGGCTTACGTAACTGTCAGACTCATCACTTCTGGCCCTCTCATCAGTCCCGCTTCTGTTAAACCTGAAGAGTTCTTCAAACTGGTCAATTACCAACAGTACACGTTCATCTGCATTTAGCTTTAGTTGTTTGATAACTTCAACTAATCCAAATGAAGTACGGTTTAGTACAGCCTTGTTGATTGATGTTTGGATGCTTATTTCTTCAGAGTTTTTATCCTTCTGGTCATTCACTGAAAGGTCCTGTGCAAGATTATCAACAGGTGCATTTCCTGGTCTCGAAAGAATAATTCTCCATTTAACAGGCGAAAGCTGTGAATCTCCTTTTAATAACCCTGGAATTACTCCGGCATTTACCAGTGATGTTTTACCACTTCCTGAAGCTCCAGTGATAACAACAAATTTGTTTTTCAATAGTCTTTCCCTTAAGATGTCTCCTTCTTCTTCACGTCCAAAAAACAGGTGTGCTTCGGCCGTGCTGAAGGGGCGCAGGCCCGGAAAAGGATTTGCTCCCTTTATGGTTGCAGGAGCGGTACCGGAAACTGATATGTTTGTATTGCTTGCTGGCATACTATTCTTATTTTGTGATAACTTTTTCCAGCTCCACTGCATTAAACGTACCTGACTCAATGATGTTAACATCTTCAGTCAGGTATTCAACCGGTAAGGCTGCTGCATTACTGGTATAAATTATTTTTTTGGCCGGCTTGTTTGTATCATGCCGGTATCCGTTTGATTTAACAATATCCTGCATGTTACTTCTGATCCATTGTGTATTTTCTGAAGTAAAATAGATAAAAACCACATCACAGCTGGCAAGTTTTTGGCGGTGCAATTTTAAATATCCCATGCTGTCATTATTGCCAAAAAAACTTGCAGGTTGATAGTCATTATTGATAAACCAGTCAGCAAATGGATTGATTTTTTCCTCATCGTCTTTTTCATACAGCATATAAACAGTTTTGTGACTAACTGTATTTGTTTTTTCGGACATGGACATCTCCTGATGGTCCTTTGTCTTTTTATGCAGTATACTCCTGAGCATTTCAAGAGGTGTCTGCATGATCTCAACATTGGTTAAATTGTCTCTGTCTTTTTTAAGTTGTTCAATGTAGGATGCCTGTTTCTCTTCGTCGGGTTTCATTTCAGGTGCCATCCAGATAATCCGTGAAAATGAAACAGAAGCATTTCCGTTCCTGGTAAGAATTTCCTTTTGATATCCGGCAGCTACCCGGTTTTGAATATCAATAGCGGAATAATCAGAATTTTCGAGAAATTTCCCATAAGTTTCTCCAATAATATGAATCGAAAGGAAACATTTCTCAATCATCGTATGCGCTTGCTTTTCAGCTTTTTGTCCGTTATTTGACAGAACAATGTCCGGTAATACTGTCAGTTTCATCTGTTCAAGTTCATGCCTGATCTGCTCCCTGTAGTACTGCTGATCAAGCGATGTAGTGGCCAGATATACATATTTCTTTTCCTCCTGAAGCCGGGAATCAGACAGATCCTCTGAAATTTGGCGGAGACTTTCTTTTACACTGTAAGCCAGATCAACCATCCTGGTCCAGTAATGTTCTGATGAACCCTGAAGGCTTCTAATCGATTTTTTTTTAAAAGATTCTACATCCGGAGTAATATTGCAAAAATCAAAATACTTACTTTCCCTCATGAATGAAGGTAACTGTTCGATGGAAATGCAACTTCTTAAAACAGGTATTAGCCGCCGGTGGTTTGAATTTATTTCATTCTCTGATGTTAAAATTTTCTCAATAGCCTTTAACTCTTCTCCGTAGGCTTCTGAATTAAGTGTTTCAAAAGAAAGTACCGGAATAAAAACAGCTGTTTCCGAAAGGTTTTTTAACCTGTCTGTAGCAGCTAAATTATCACTGATAATTATTCTGGGAGGTGTATCCATTAACTTCTTAAGTAATACCTCAAGGTAATAAATGAATGCGTTCATCCAGATTTTTGAAACGTCACTGAAAGAGTCCTCTGAACTTTTATAGGATATAAATATGTCGTTGGTGAAATTCATGCAATTATTTTCCTTCAAAATTTTTGTTTGGATCCCTGAATTTTCGGGATGTACAGGTATCTATTTTCAGAACAACTTTAAAACATATTTGTTGTGAAAATTATATGCTCTTCCCTTGTAAATATAAGCCAATCAGCTATCATTCAATAATATTTTAGTGATTTTTTGAAACATGATAATATTTAAGTGATGAACGGCGCGTTTTCTATTGCGGAGAGTAACGTGAAATTTTGTTTCGTTTCCGGGAGCAGAAAAGCCTGGTTAAGGAATTACACAAAAAGGGAATTTGAAAAATTTTAAAGATAAGTTTGCTGATGTCCGTTGAACCCGATTATATTGGATGTTGTTTAATTGATTTGTGCAGAATTAATATTTACCTGAAATGTTGTGGATTGAATTTTTAATGGACAGAATGAATTCATGTTTAAGATAAGAGATCTGGATTTCCACCTCCCGTTATCAGGAGAATTAACCTATAAAAACAAATTATGTTTGATTTTGGAGAAGTAGTAGATAAAAAATATCGCAAGCGCCGAGAAGTGGTATTCCTGCTTTTTGCAGGTCTGTTTCTGGGGTCTCTAGCCATGCTTAATATTTTGGGAATTTCCAGGTTACTGGATTTTTCTTTTACCCTTTTCGGGATCCGTGTTCCCTTCATGGTTTTCGTAGGGGTGCTGCCTTATCCCATTACTTTTTTATGTACTGATTTTATCAGTGAATTATACGGGAAAGCGAGGGCAAATATGGTAGTATGGATTGGACTTCTATTGAATATATGGGTGCTTTTCATTCTCTGGATCGGCGGCATATTGCCACCACGCCCTGAAATGAGTCCTGTAACGGGGTTACCAGCCATTAATGACCCCAATTATGTATTTTATGCCATCAGAAAACTCACTTTCGGAGCTACTACTGCGTCCATGATCGCTTATCTTACCGCGCAGTTTGTGGATGTGCACATCTTTCATTTCTTCCGGAACCTTACTAAAGGCAGACATTTGTGGCTCCGAAATAACGGGTCGACTTTAACCAGTCAGCTTATTGATTCGGTTTCAGTGGTACTAATCACCTACTATTATGCCAGGGCGATTGTAATTCCTCAGGGGGAAAGCGTTTCAAAGACGCTTCTGATCCTGGTGGGCTCAAACTATATTTTTAAAATGATCGCCGCTTTGCTGGATACCATTCCTTTTTACCTGGGGGTAGGTTTTCTGGTCCCTTTTCTCGGACTCGATCCCGACAGAGAATTAAAAAGCAGTTCATCAAAACAGCTCTAAAAGATTGCTGATTTTCAGATTTCTGGCATCAATAACATGCGATGCATGCATATAATACTTTTCCCTTTCGGCCAGGTTATTGGCAACATATTCTATGAGTTCATCGTGATTTTTGTTCTTTATAAGCGGTCTGTCTGTTTTTGCTTCTTCCAGTCGTTTCACGAGCGATGGCGGGTCAAGGCGCAGATAAACAGTAATACCATTTTCATTCATAAATTCCATGTTGTCATAATAACAGGGTACACCACCTCCTGTTGAAACAACCATATTATCCAATGCTATTATCTCCTTCAACAGGTCTCTTTCGTACTGTCTGAAAACTGCTTCACCTTTTTCCAGAAAAATCCGGCCCACTTTCTGGTTATATTTATTCTCAATTTCTTCGTCCATATCAATGAAGTTCAGTCCTGCTTTCCTGGCAAGTTTTCTGCCAGTTGTAGTTTTTCCGCTTCCCATGAATCCAATCAGAAAAATCCTCATTGTACACTCTTTCTTTTAGCATTTGTTACCAGTCGAATTCCATCTGGGATTTATCGTCAGGTGGTGGGATTTTTTTTACAGGAGACCCATCCTTGCTGGTTTCTTCTGTCTGATCGTCATCCAAGTTCTCAAATTCAGTGGTTGTTGTTTCAGTTTCACTGTCATCAGGGGTTTCTTCGGTTTCATCCGGCTCTTCCACCTGAGCAGGTTCAATTTCATTAATTTCCTTTATTTCAAAGGTAGACAATCGTTTTCCTCTTGCTTTAGATCCCTTTATGGAGATAAAATCATCAACATCAATTATGTCATTGCTGCGATGCTCATTCCGGCCACCGTAACTGAGTTCAATACGTGGATATTTCTCGGTTGTGAGAAGCTTC
The DNA here is from genome assembly GCA_963783315.1 of uncultured Bacteroidales bacterium. Lineage (GTDB taxonomy): Bacteria > Bacteroidota > Bacteroidia > Bacteroidales > DASQZP01 > DASQZP01. The sequence goes on along the minus strand of CAWAMZ010000018.1, from coordinate 285,625 downwards.
AATTCCGATTCGGGATTATCTCCAATGAAGCTGGTCGGTTTTTCTCCTGGTTCAGGATTGAATCGTTTGATATAATGAAATTTCTGGTCAGCATCAAAATATACAGCAGTAAACACTTTGTTTGAATCATATTTTTCAACAAGCAGCAGGTCATCCTCAAAATGGTTACTTAAATCGTAGGATGTTATTCTGTATGTGCCGGCTTTAGTGATTACCAGCAATTTATCGTTACCATGGAACTCACCTAGATAGCGCCCCCGTTTATCAGCATTCAGCCGCAATACATCCTCGTCAAACCATATTTTTCTGCCGCCCAGCGTAGAGGCTCCCTTTTCTTTCAGTACTATTTTATGAATGGCATATTTGGTAAGGATGTTACCCATAGAATTACGGCCTTTTATAACCAGGTCGCCAAAATCAATTTCCAGAACAGTATTTTTCAGTCGTGGGCGTGGTTTCAGGTATACCTTGATCACTTCTGCTTCCCCGTTTGGATTGGCGCTGAAATAAAGGATCTTAGAATCGGGCGTCCCTTTGGTGATGTTGTATTCTTTATCACGGGTGATTCCTTTTACTGCCGTGCGCTTCATCATGATGGTACCATTTTTGCCATCGCGGTATACAATATTGTAAATGGTACGACTGTCATTGCGCTTAAATACAGCAACGTGAATAATGTCTTTTCCAACAAAAGACTTCTCGCTCACCTTCGTTACCAGGTAAGTACCATCTGACCGGAAAATAATAACATCATCAATATCCGAACAGTCACCCACATATTCATCCTTGCGCAGAGAAGTACCAATAAAGCCTTCCTGTCTGTTGACATAGAGCTTTTCGTTGGCTACCACTACCTTGGCAGCTTCAATCATTTCAAAACTACGGATCTCTGTGCGTCTTTCCCTGCCTTTACCGTGCTTCTTTTTAATTCCTTCAAAATACTTGATTGTAAAATCTACGATATGCTCAAGGTTATATTTTACCTCTTCAATTTCTTTTTCAATGCCCTTGATCAGCTCGTCAGCCTTTTTTGTATCGAATTTGGATATTCGTTTGATTTTGATCTCGGTAAGCTTTATTATATCTTCCTGGGTAACCTCCCTGAGCAGGAGTTTTTTGAACGGATCAAGCCCTTTGTCAATTGCTTCGAGCACTGCTTCCCACGTTTCACATTCTTCAATGTCCCGGTAAATCTTGTTTTCAATAAATATTTTCTCCAGCGACGACATGTGCCATTGTTCCTGGAGCTCATTGAGTTTGATCTGCAATTCCAGTTGAAGCAGACTTAGTGTTTTATCTGTTGAAAGTTTCAGCAGTTCACTTATGCCCAGGAACCGTGGCGTATCATTATCAATAACACAGCAGTTTGGTGAAACAGGAACCTCACAATCTGTGAAAGCATACAGTGCATCGATTGTTTTGTCAGGGGAAACACCCGGACCGAGATGAACCTGTATTTCTACATGTTCCGCTGTATTGTCATCAATTTTACGGATTTTAATCTTCCCTTTTTCATTCGCCTTTATTATAGAATCAATTACTGAAACAGTAGTTTTCCCATAGGGAATTTCAGAAATAATGAGGGTTTTTTTATCCAGTTTGGTGATCTTTGACCTTATCCTCACTACGCCCCCGCGAAGGCCTTCATTGTAACGCGAAAAATCGGCGAAACCCCCTGAAGGGAAATCAGGATATAATTCAAAGGAATCGCCTTTCAGGTAAGCTATTGAAGCATCAATGAGTTCATTGAAATTATGGGGAAGAATCTTGGATGCAAGTCCGACGGCAATACCTTCAACGCCCTGTGCCAGAAGCAAAGGAAATTTAACCGGCAATGTAACGGGCTCTTTATTACGACCGTCATAGGAGAGTTTCCACTCAGTGGTCTTAGGGTTAAAGACTACATCAAGTGCAAATTTTGATAAACGGGCTTCAATATATCTTGGTGCAGCAGCACTGTCTCCTGTGAGATTATTCCCCCAGTTTCCCTGTGTATCGATAAGAATGTCTTTCTGACCGAGCTGTACCAGGGCATCACCAATAGAAGCGTCTCCATGCGGATGAAACTGCATGGTATGACCAATAATATTTGCCACCTTGTTATAGCGTCCGTCATCAAGCCTTTTCATGGCATGTAATATTCGGCGCTGAACAGGTTTTAATCCGTCGTCCAGGTTAGGCACAGCACGTTCCAGGATAACGTAACTGGCGTAATCCAAAAACCAATCCTGGTACATCCCCGAAAGATTGATCATCTTTTGCAAATAATCCGTAGTTCCCCCACTGCCCTTCTCAGGCAGAGGTCTTTCCTCTCCGTTGGAACCTTCAGGTTTATTCAGCTCATCCTTGTCAAAACCTTCTTCATTAGCCATTGTTGCTTCTCCTAAGTACTATGTTGTGCTTTTTATATTCATATAAATTATGCCTGACAGACAATTTCCTGTTTTGACTGCCAGTGCATTTGATGATATTTCTTATTTTTTATTTTCAGGGTTCAACAGTCTCCACTATATCTTCTTCAATCCTGAGGTTATCGATGATAAAATCCTGCCGTTCAGGAGTATTCTTCCCCATATAAAAACTAAGCAGGTCAGCAATCACATCCTCCCGTTTGATCCTGACGGGATCAAGGCGAATATCTTTCCCGATGAAGTGTTTGAATTCATCCGGTGATATTTCTCCAAGTCCTTTAAAACGGGTAATTTCGGGGTTAACCCCCAGCGATTTGGTGGCCTTTTCCCTTTCTTCATCACTATAGCAATAAATTGTCTTTTGCTTATTTCTTACCCTGAACAGGGGCGTTTGCAAAATATACAAATGCCCTTTTTTGATAAGATCGGGAAAGAACTGAAGGAAAAAAGTGATCAGCAATAAGCGGATATGCATGCCATCTACATCAGCATCAGTGGCAATCACCACATTATTATACCTCAGGTTATCAAGTCCGTCTTCTATATTAAGCGCAGCCTGCAACAAATTAAATTCCTCATTTTCATAAACAATTTTTTTGGTCAGGCCATAAGTATTCAATGGCTTTCCTTTCAGACTGAATACAGCCTGGGTATTAACATTCCTCGACTTTGTAATAGAACCACTGGCTGAGTCACCCTCGGTAATGAAGATGGTAGTATCCAGTCTGTTATCGTCATTTGAATTATAGTGGGTACGGCAATCCCTGAGTTTCCGGTTGTGCAGATTGGCCTTTTTGGCCCTTTCTCTGGCAATCTTTTTGATACCGGATATTGCTTTCCTTTCTTTTTCCGAATCCAGGATTTTTCTTAGAAGAATTTCTGCAGTATCCGGATGTTTGTGCAGGTAATTGTCCAGGTTTGTCTTGACAAAATCACCAATAAAATTCCTGATTGAAGGGCCTTTGGGGCCAATATCCTTTGATCCGAGCTTGGTTTTGGTTTGTGATTCAAAAACTGGTTCTTCTACCTTAATACTAAAGGCAGCTATTATTGACGCTCTAATATCTGAAGCGTCAAAATCTTTGCGGTAAAATTCCCTGATGGTCTTTACAATTGCCTCCCTGAGTGCTATCAGGTGTGTGCCTCCCTGAGTAGTATTCTGTCCGTTGACAAAACTCCGGTAATCTTCTCCATACTGAGTGCCATGGGTCATTGCCAGCTCAAGATCCTCGTCTTTTAGATGGATAATGGGATACAGCGGCTCATTCTCCATGTTTTCCTCCAGCAGATCAAGTAAACCATTTTTGGAGACGAATTTTTCACCATTGAAATTGACTATCAATCCTGCATTCAGGTATACATAGTTTTTGATCAGGGTATCTACATATTCCTGTATAAAATGATAATTACCAAATAGTTTCTCGTCCGGAACAAAGGATACCATAGTTCCGTTTGGTTCTTGCGTTGAGCTTTCATTATAATTATTGATGAGGACTCCTTCAGCAAATTCAACAGCCTTTACTTTCCCCTCCCTGTAAGAATGAATGGTAAAGCTGGTCGAAAGTGCATTAACAGCCTTGATACCTACTCCGTTCAACCCGACAGATTTCTTAAATACATTGGAATCGTACTTGGCACCGGTATTCATTTTTGAGGTAACATCTATTACCTTGCCTAGCGGGATGCCTCTTCCGTAATCCCTTATTTTTACATTACGTTCGGTAATTGTGATGTCAATTTTTTTCCCGAATCCCATCATATATTCATCAACGGAATTATCCAGTGCTTCCTTGATGAGAATATAAATTCCGTCATCCTGCGACGCACCGTCTCCAAGTTTTCCAATGTACATTCCCGGGCGTTTCCGGATATGCTCCTTCCAGTCAAGCGTCCTGATGGAGTCTTCTGAATATACTGCTGTCATAGTCTTGTATAAAGTTTGGGCAAATATAAAGAAAAGAATATTGATGCGGGAAAAATCTTTATTAACAAAGCTACCGTCTGTATGAAGAATTTGGGGATTGATATTGGCTGCAATGATTTATTTGAGTGCTTTTCAGCTTGTCCTAATCCGGTATTATCTATAGTCATGTTGTTGATAATTTTTTTGGGCCGGACAAAGGTTCTCTTCATTAATCGATTAAACCCATTTTATGCATCAATAAGCTGGCATTCATCTTTTTAGTGATACCCGGATATAATTTGTAATCAAACCGAATGTGCTCACCTTCAATCTCAATTTCAAAACACTGGTTTGAAACTTTTCCGGGGATTTCTTTTTCGGTCTCTCCCAGGCTGAGATCATGGGTAGCAATGATCCCTGAAGCGCCCAACTGCACCAGTTTTTTAAGTATTGCTTTGGAGCCTTGTTGCTTGTCTGTGGTGTTGGTGCCCTTTAGTATCTCATCCAGGATTACAAAGATTTTTTCCCCTTCGCGCAGCTTATCTATCAATGTTTTCAGTCTTTTTAATTCTGCATGAAAATAGGATTCATGTTTTTTGATCGAATCACTTGTACGCATGCTGGTATAAAGATTCGCAGGCTGGAAGCTGAAAGTAGCGGCACAAACGGGTGCACCACATTTTGCCAGTACCAGATTGACCCCGATTGTCCTGAGGAAGGTGCTTTTGCCGGCCATATTGGCTCCCGTAATGATTACAAACGAACCATTTTTTGATATGCTGAAATCATTGCAAACCCTTTCTTCTTTTGCCAGCAAAGGATGTCCTGTATTAGCCGCAGAAATAACAGGTCCGTTCTCATCAGGTGAAGGGAAGGCATATCCGGGATTATTACAGGCAAAATTTGCCAGGCTGCAACATGCATCAATTTCATAAATAGTTTCAAACCAACTATTTATATAATTTTCATGTGCCACCCGCCATTTTTCAATTTTCAGTACGTGTCTGAGATCCCACATGAAAAACAGGTTCAGTATTATACCTGCTGCCAGATTGGAGCGATTATCAAATCCATCGATGGTTTTTCTCAGCGTGCGGATTGACGAAGAGGCTCTTAAGTTTTCACTTTTCAGAACCGTCGCCTGGCGTCTTAGTAAAGTATCACCAAAATCTTCATCTTCAATTTTTTTCATTATGGACGAGTACTTACCCAGTGAAGCACCTATTCCGGATATCTCGTTGTGAATTTTATTAATTGATTTTAGTGGCTGAGAATAAATGATCATCTCTGTCAATAAGGCTAATATTAACCAACCAGCTTCTGCCAATGAAAAAATATATAGAATAAGTGAAGAAGCTGTTAGCAGGGTAGAGGCGAGTAGCAAATAGAAATAAGCTTTTCGCTGAATGAATTTCGGGGGCTGGCCGATCCACTTTATCAGCTTTTCCCTGTCTTCTTTGTCAGCGGGAAGGAAAATCCCTTCAGCCATCAGGCTTTGTCTCCAGTGAAGACGTGTGGTGAGATCTTTTATGGCTGACTGATAACTCAGAATTTCCTGCCTTCCACCGACACCTTGCCGGAGCTTATTCGCCAGATTTTCAGCGCCACCCGACAATGCGGTTCTGTTGAGCATTTGGAAAACTGAAAAGTCCCCGAAAATATCCAGGTCCCAGGTGTAATCATGCCCGGATGAAATAAATGCTGTACCGGAATCAAACAGTGACAGATTTCCTTTGAGCGCATGGAGCTCATTTTGGTTAATTTTTACCAAGGCTTCATAGTATTTGTGAAGATGGCTAAGTCGCTGGTTCCTTGTAAGCAGATACGTAAATAAAATCAGTGTAGTGGTAAAAATTACTGCCGCTGCTATAATTATGCCTTTTTGCAATAAAAGAAAGGGGACAACAAGCATCAGAATAAATACCGCAAGGCGGGTAAAAGCAATCAGGTCAAGCTTTTTTTGAATTGAACGGACTTTCAGCTCATACTTATTTAAATTATCCTGGTATATGGTGGATATATTTTCTGACATAAATACTGAAAAATTTAGGTAAATAAAAAAAGCAACAAACACCGGAAACCTCAAAAGTACTGATTATGCCTGTGAACTCAATCTGTTTGAACAAAAAATCTATTAGGTAGTTGTACCGGGAAAACTGTTACGTTGTATCTTTTCAAGTAATTTCTCCGCTTGATATATAAACTTCCCGCCAGGGGATGCAGAATTTCTAGTAATCTGAATTTATAGTTTTCAGGTCGAGTGCAATTACTTTGAAATGTGTTTTCGAATTTTTATGATAACTGCCGGATTCATCAAAATGCCAGCGCCATTTTTCATTTTTGGTACAAGAGGGGAGCTTACAATAAATGAGTGATTTTATTTCTTTTGCTTGATTTTCTTTGCTGATTATCAGTTCTTCATAGTCTGTTATCAGGATGCTGTCATGCTGTACAAGAAAATTCATGTGATTTTGTTGTATGTTTTGCCTGAGATTAATCAGTTCAGTTTCATCAATCTGCAGGTGTTTTTTTATATAATCGACAAGCAAAATATCCAACTGGTTCATAATATTCAATGAGATATAAATATCTGCCGGTATTTCAGGTGTATATAGGTCTGGGATGATTGAATCAGGCCTGGTGGGGTTATTTTTCTTTTTGTTTTGTTGAACATATTCCCATACAGGCAGGAGATATCCTGAAATATCCTGTTCAATTAGCTGTACATTTTCAAATCTGGACAGAGTATGCCTTATTTGTGGAGGATGAATTACGTCTACCATGAAAACCTGCCTGAATGTTTGACTGAGAAATTCCACGGGGACATCCAGCAACCATCCGCTTCCCAACACTGCCACGGTCTGGCCTGCCAGCCTGGAAGAAAGTGCATCAATTATAAATTTACGGGTCAGGCTGAGGTGTTTTTCCCAGCCTGAATGTTCAGTAAGATATCGTTTCATAATACCTTGCTGGTCCGACCGGTACCCCATCTTTTTGAGGAGATGCTTGTATTTTCCTGTCATGCTTATTCCGGATTTACAGTTTTGTTATCTGTTGCTGTTGACTGAATAATCCTTTGTCTTACCAGTTCGGCAATTTCTGTTTCATTCATTGATGAAAAAAAATCATAAGGAATTTCATCCAGTACAGTGAGTGTCATCCGGTATTTGCCGGGAAACAAAAAACCGGCAGGTGTAGCTTCCCGGGTTCCGGTTATGGCAAGAGGTTGAATAGGAACACCTGTATCCAGGGCAATACGAAAGGCTCCGGATTTAAACCTGCCTGGTTTTCCTGTCCGGGAACGTGTCCCTTCAGGAAATAAAACTACTGAACTGCCTTTTTTTATTGCTTTCTCAGCATTTTCTATCATAATCAGCGAGCTGCGCCTGCTGGCCCTGTTAATCTTAATGTAGCGGTTTAATGTCATATTCCATCCAATAAAAGGAATCCTGAAATTTTCAACCTTCGATACCCACTTAAAATGCGAGAACAACTGATAGATTACCATTATGTCGAGCATCGACTGGTGATTTGAAACCAGAACCTTTATATCTCCTTTTTTTATTTTTTCTTTGCCAAATATTGAGATTCGCCAGTTTGGATTGATTTTATAATAGATCCATGCCCAAAAACAGGAATACTGATGAAGGAAATATAACCTTTTGTCCCAGGTGAACGTAATCAGCCATATTAATAAGGCTACCGGAAATAATATCCATAATGAAATGAAAATTAAAGTCCAGATGTATATCGATAAAAGTGATTTCTTCATATTCTATTAGTTACTCAGATGTATTTTGCCTGCTGCAATATAGGGATATCATTCTTTATGCAAAATTATTAAACAGGATTAATATATAACCAAAAGATAAAAATTCATTTATGAAACCATTTAAAAACGGGAAATTTCTTGCACAGTGGATGATGAGGATTACGCTGGTGTTTTTTATTCTGGTAAAATTCTGGCCCGAATTCCGGACATTGCATTTTGCAGATATCAATTTTATTCTATCAGCCATAATGATCATATTTGGTACTCTTTTATTCGTTGGAGGATTCCTGACAAAACCATCGCTTACTGTCTTATCAGCTCTATTAATATTCTTAATATCAGTTTATTTGGTTATTGTTAATCTTAATGCCGGCCTTCATATTTCATTCATTTTTCCACTTATGATTTTGTCAGTTGCTTTTTATTTTTTTACCCATGGAAATAAAGGATAGTTTAAAACTGGCCGTGGTATGTTTTTTGAATGAATGAAGTTATTATTTATTTTTGCTACCAGATTTAGATCAGATGGTACATATAAAATGAACAAATAATAATAACCGGTAAATAATTAAATGATGAAGAGACTAATTATGTTGTCTGTTGCAGTTTTTATAGCTTTTTCTGCTTTTGCCCAGGGTCAGGAAAGCAAGGAAGTAAAAACAGACACGATATTCAGGCTTGGCGGAAGGACAATATTGGCGGATGTTAACCAGGTAACTCCAATTGAAGTACAGTATAAATTTCCCGGAGATGACAAGGTTTATAGTATCGATAGAAAACAAATCCAGAAAATTGTATACAAAAATGGACGGATTGAAGAATATAACAAACCAGTGTTGCAAATGATTGACGAAAACCAATGGGAAGCTGTACTGGTTACTGAGAAAACAGAAGATGTAGAGGGTCTTTATAAATACGGGATAGTTAAAAGTAATGCTGCATCCAGCAGTCGAAGTAAGAAGGCTGCAAAGAAAAGTGCCACGATACGCCTGCAGAAACGAGCTGCAAATTTAGGGGCAAATATTATTCTGATAACCAATTCCGAGGCCAAGGGAGGATACGGAGAAATCCCGGGTTATGAAATGGAAGGAATTGCGTATGGTTATAATCCCCCAGCTGAAGAAAAAAAAGGGGATGGCGAAGAAAATTAAGTGTATATATCGTCAATTTTTGAGTACTGCCGGTTAATGCCGGCTTTTTTTATCCCGGCCTGTCTCACTTACCGGGCATTAGAATAGCCGCATAATGAAACTATTAAAAGTGAAGTGAAAACTATTTTTAGGAAAAGGCATTTTTTTTCTGTATCCGGGGAATCATAAATATTTCTATTTTTATGCGGCGGTTCTAATATTGTACATGTGAATATAAATAATGATCAGGTAAGTAGTTGGTTTGTTATTGTAAATCCTAATGCAGGCAGGAAGAAAGGAAAGAAAGACTGGCCTGAGATAGCCGCGTTGCTTAAAACAGCAGGGATTCCTTTCATTAATGTGTTTACCGAAAGGCGTGGACACGCTGTTTTTCTGGCACGTGACGCAATTCGCAGAGGCTACGAAAGAATACTTGTGGTAGGAGGAGACGGTACAATGAATGAGGTGGTAAACGGAATTTTCAGGCAAAATACTGTTCCAACGTCATCTGTATGTCTGGGTATGATCACCGTAGGGACCGGCAATGACTGGGGACGGATGTTTAATATTCCGGTTGATTATGAAGAGGCAATCAGGTTGCTGAATGGAAACCGTTCTTTTTTGCAGGATGCTGGTGTTGTACGTTATAAAAATGGCAATTACACTGAAAAACGCTATTTTGTAAACATTGCCGGACTGGGATTTGATGCTGTTGTTGCCCGGAAAACCAACCAGCTTAAAAAAAAGGGGAGGGGCGGTACACTGGTTTATATCTGGAGTCTGATGACCACCCTGGTAAATTATCGGCACAGCTATGTAACACTTAATATTGACGGAGAAAGTTTAACGGACCAGATTTTCAGTATCAGTGTGGGTATTGGAAAATTTAATGGAGGTGGTATGATGCAGCTTCCAAATGCAGTTGCTGATGACGGACTGTTTGACATAACAGTAATTCGTAAAATTGGAAGATTGAATGTAATCAGAAGTGTTGGCAGGTTATTCAATGGTACGATTACAGAGCATCCGAAGGTTAAAAGTTTCACGGGCCGCAAAATTCTTGTCAGTTCAGAACCCATGATCCTGCTTGAAGCAGACGGAGAAACGCTTGGTCATTCGCCTTTTTCATTTGGTATAATTCCGAAAAGCATACAGGTAGTAACCGGTAACATGCATCAATAATCAGGGAGCAGGAGTCAGGGATACTTCAAAAAGTTTTGGCCAGTTTTTTCCTGTGATGAATAAATGATGATTGATCGGATTATATGCAATACCATTCAGGACATCTGTATCCGGAGTTCTATCTTCAGGTTTTAACAAACCGGAAAAATTTATTTTTCCCGTCACTTTGCCCGACTCCGGATCGATAACAACGATATAATCTTTTCCGTAAACATTGGCATATACCTTTCCGTCAATATATTCGAGTTCATTTAGCGAATTTACCGGTCCGGTATTGTCTGCCACTTCAATTCTGCTCAATTCTGAAAGATATTCAGGATCCAGAAAATAAAGAAAGGATGATCCGTCACTCATGATGAGGTTTTTGCCATTGTAGGCAAGTCCCCAACCTTCTCGTATAGGAAAATGGATCTTCCTGATCAGCGTAAAAGAGTTTTTATCATAGATGAAAGCCATTTGTTCACGCCAGGTGAGTTGTATAATGCGATCGCCTACTACCGCAATCCCTTCACCAAAATATTTACTTTCCAGATTCAGGGTTTTCAGTAATTCATCATTTTCCGGTTTTTCTTTACGAAGCGAAGACTGACCGTACTGACCAGTGCTTTCAAATAAAAAACCATCTTCATATACAAGTCCCTGTGTATAAGCATGAATATCATGAGGAAAGACATTAATAATACGATAGGAATAATTTTTGGGCTTCAGGTCAGATAACAGGAAAACTGCTATATTTCTTGTTTCTGTAGTACTGTCATTAAAGTATGTAACAGTTTTCAACTGATTGGTGCCAACATCAGACGAATAGGTAGACCATACAAGGCGCCTTTCAGAGCCGGGCACACTGTTTATGTATTTATCGTTTGCAAAAAGTGCGATTGAATCAACTTTTCCGGCAAGAGAATCTGCAGTAAGCCTGACGTCAACATTTACCTTGTTACCCCAGGTAAACCGCGCACCATTCTCCGGAGCATCAATATTGGTCATATAAACTTTTGGGTGATTTACACTCATATTTTTGCGGGATGAGCTTGTATGCTTATCTTGTTTGCATGAAAGACATGAAGCTGTTAGAAAAGATACCGCCAAAAGAATGGTGAGATTAGAATTAAATCTTCTTTTCGCACGAAAAGCAATTGATATCATTGTATGCCTTATTACCGGTTATTACTTAAATATATTTTTAATCCGGGAACCAATAGAATCTTTGTTCTTTACTTCTTCCGGGTATAAGTCTGAATTATCCTGATCAGGATTCAAAATTTGCCAGATCTTGCTCCACCCGAGAAACCCGCCAATATTCCTGTCGTCGATATAGATATCGGCATCAATTTTTCTGCTCATGGTATTTTCATCAAAAACTTCTTCAGGATAGTTTTTATTTACAGCATAAAATATCACACCATTCTCCTGACAGTACTGTACAGCTTCATCAAGCTCTTTTCCGCAGCGGTATGTCCAGAGGATAAGTTTAAACCCTTTCTTTTGAAGTTCCCTGAGTGTTTGCAGGGCAAACATTTTTTCACGTCCTATTTCCGGGTATTCGTGTTCTACAATTGTTCCGTCGAAATCAACTGCTATTCTCATTAAGTTTTTTTATTGAGTCCTACGTAGTATGGTCAGTAAAAGTTATGACCGAAGAATTAATTTTAAATAATAAACATGTAAATATAAGGTTTTATTTTGTACGGTTCTATATTTTTGCTTTCAGAGAAATACTCGATAATTCTTCCATTTCTTTTTCAGACAGTGAAAATTTCATGGATTCTGCATTATCCTGAACCTGCTTTACCTTTGAAGCACCCGGGATAGCCACAATCGTTTCTCCCTGGTAATTAATTGTCCAGTTTAACGCAACTTGTGCCGCGGAAACACCATGTTGGGCCGCCACTTCTTTGAGTTTTTCAATCAGTGGGCGACTCTTTTTTAAGGAAGATTGCTTAAAAGCACCGGTGAATTTTCTATAGCCAACTCCGGATAACAGTTCCGGACGGTCATGAAATTTCCCTGTCAGTATTCCTTGTTTTAAAGGGGAATAGGCTATAATGCTTATTCCTAATTCTTTTGCTTTATTCAGCACACCATTGTATTCGATACCTCTGTCCAGCATACTGAATTTCACCTGGTTTGATACCAAATTCAGATTGTATTTTTTGAGTTCCATATAAGCGGTTTCCATTTGTGAAGCAGAAAAATTACTTACTCCGATATTTTTGATCAATCCTTTTTCTGCCAGTAAGGCCATTTCTTTCATCTGTTTGGAAATGGAAGAAAAGGAATAGGGATTGTGAATCTGATACAGATCAACCGGAAAGCCATTTAAAGCATCCAGACGCTTCCCGATAGTTTTACCTATTGAACTGGCAGTTCTGAAAAAAGGCCACCATTTTGTTGCAATATATACTTCTCCCGGCTTTATGTTTAAATCTTTAAGAGAATTGGAGAGTACATTTTCTGACTCACCTTTACCGTATAATTCAGCTGTGTCAAACCAGTTAATGCCTGCTTCCAATGCTGACTTTACAATTTGTTTCATTAATGAATCATCCAGGGTAGCCCAAAAAGAACCAGCCATTCCTTTTCCTTTGCTGAATTGCCAGGTGCCCAGCCCGATTGGAGTAACTTTTAACGAAGAACTACCAAGTTGGCGTAGTGTGAATTTTGTATTAGTCATATCAGTTTTCTTTTGAGGTTTTGCTTCTTCATTATATAGAATACTCTTGATAATAAACAAGTTCTGTAGATGAATGTTTAAAAAAAGCTGTCAGTTAAGAGTTACTGACAGCTTTATTGATCACGTTAAACTGCTACAGGTGACTTAGTACAACCCATCAACCGACAGGTAACGTTCACCTGTATCATAGGAAAATGTTATAATCCTGGCCCCAGCGGGAATTTCTTTCATCTTTTTAGCTACTGCTGCAAGGCTGGCACCCGAAGAAATTCCAACAAAAAGACCTTCTTGCCTTGCTGCCTTTTGTGCATATTCAAAGGCTTCATCTTTAGTTATTTCAATTGTCCCGTCCAGCAGGGAAGTGTCGAGAATTTTTGGAATGAATCCAGCTCCAATACCCTGCAGTGGGTGTGGTCCGGGATCACCCCCACCAATGACCGGGGAATTGGAAGGTTCCACAGCAAATACCTTAATATTCGGGAAATGCTTCTTCAATGTGTCTGCGCAACCGGTAATATGTCCGCCGGTTCCAACACCTGTGATCAGATAGTCAAAACCTTCCGGAAAATCATTGACAATTTCCATGGCTGTTGCATTGCGATGTATTTCTACATTAGCAGGGTTATCAAACTGGCTTGGGATCCAGGCATCCTGATTCTTTTCAGCAAGTTCACGAGCTTTTGCAATAGCGCCGGGCATTCCTTTTTCCCTGGGAGTTAGTTCAAATTCTGCTCCATAGGCTGCCATTATCTTTCGCCGCTCTACCGACATTGATTCAGGCATTACCAGGATCAGTTTGTACTTTTTCACGGCAGCAACCATAGCCAGTCCAATGCCTGTATTTCCTGAGGTTGGCTCAATAATTACAGATCCTGGTTTCAGGACACCTTTTTTTTCAGCGTCTTCTACCATTGAAAGGGCAATCCTGTCTTTTATACTTGCTCCCGGATTGGCCCTCTCCAGTTTTACCCAAACCTCCCTGTCAGAAGGATACAGGTTGTTTAACCGTACATGAGGGGTTTTACCAATTGTTTCTAAAATATTATTTGCTCTCATTGAATGTTGGTTTTATGGGTTATTAAATAGTAAAATTGATGGGTTCATTGAATTCTTTACTGTCGCGTATGTGAATACGCGGACGGCGATATACCACCGAGAACGGCTGGACACTTTCTGTCAACCATACATTTCCGCCAATTACCGTATCGTGCCCTACAACTGTTTCTCCGCCAAGCACTGTTCCCCCGGCATAAATGATAACATTGTCCTGTATTGTCGGATGCCGCTTTTTATGACTCAAACTCTTCTCAACATACATAGCGCCCAGTGTTACACCTTGATATAGTTTTACATTATTGCCAATTTCAGCTGTCTCACCTACCACTACCCCTGTACCATGATCAATATAAAAATGCTTGCCTATCCGGGCACCCGGATTAATGTCAATTCCTGTCTTACTATGTGCATATTCACTTATTACACGGGGTAATACTGGTATTTTCATGTCATACATAAGATGGGCAAACCGGTAAACACATACAGCATAGTATCCAGGGTAACAGAGAATAATTTCTTCGGTGCAGTAGGCTGCAGGGTCAGATTTGAAATAAACTTCCGCATCATCCAACAGGTCAAAATAAATTTCAGGCAGTGTATCAAAAAACTTTGTTGCGATCTCTTCCGGATTTATATCCATATTAGGCTGAAGTGGTTCCAATAATTCTGTAAAGGTACTTTTAAGGGACTCCAGACGGGAATCGATTTCTTCCAGAGTAACTTCTTTCTTCATCCTTATTGGAAAAATGAGATTTAGCATGTCATCCACAAAAGTGTGGGTTTTTACCATTGGAGGAACTTCCTGACAGAAGCGCTGGTTAATTTCTAATAAATGTTTTGCAAAATTTTTCATCCGGATTTCTTTATATATTATAATAACTTATGCTCACCTAAACAGGTGATATCAGGAATTGAATAATAAAATGAAGGATTTATTTTGATGATAACAAACAAAACACGACTAACAACAACATCGATGGTTGAAAGCTTCTGCAAATTTTAATTGGGTGAGGTGGTTCATTTGCATTTTGTGTTACATTTTGTTTGCCTTTTATAACAACAAAATAAAAGAATTGTTCTGAACCCTGCAATTTTTAAGCCTTTTTATTAAGAATAAATAAAAATGTTTTTGATTTTATTTTGATAAAAACCAGTCTGTTAATTAATTACAACCACAGTTTGCGGCTGTGTTCTCTTTATATATGTTCTTATACTCATTAAAAAACAATAAATTCTTTCCTGTTTTAACCCTTATGGGACAGATTGCTTATTCTGTCCGGGTAGAAAAGAGAATACAGTATAAAAATGTCAGATTTCACTGTTTTTTATGTGATAAATGTGACAAAATGACTTTAAATTATTATGGTAGAAAATTTGTTGCTTCACAAATAGTCCGGCAAAAATGAATCGGATAAGCCAAAGAAACCTGAATTAGTTTGGCAGAGAAAGCAGGAGAGCCGGAAATATCAACAGGAACATTATTATTAAAATATTAAAACAATGATATCAATTTGGATAATATTTGGCATATTTATGCTGGCCAGCTGGTTGGTTGGAAACCAGTTAAAAGCCCGGTTTAAAAAGTATTCAGAAATCCCAATAAATTATGGGCTCAGCGGAAAAGATATTGCTGAGAAAATGCTTCATGCAAACGGCATATTTGATGTACAGGTTATGTCGGTTGAGGGTCAGTTGACCGACCATTACCATCCCGGTAAAAAAACTGTTAATCTTAGCCGCAATGTTTATTATGGGCAGAGTGTTGCAGCGGCTGCCGTAGCTGCTCATGAATGTGGCCATGCGGTTCAGCATGCCAGGGCCTATAGCTGGCTGCAGATGAGGTCAGCACTTGTGCCTGTGGTAAGTGTGGCTTCCAGGTGGGTGCAATGGGTATTGCTTGCAGGCATTTTGCTCATACAAGCGATACCGCAGATATTGCTGGCGGGAATAATTCTTTTTGCCCTGACAACACTTTTTAGTTTTATTACACTGCCGGTGGAAATTGATGCCAGCCGAAGAGCCCTGGCCTGGTTAAAAACTTCTGGTATTACTTCAGGGACTACACAGTTGCAGGCTCAGGATGCACTTAAGTGGGCTGCATATACTTACGTGGTGGCTGCGCTTTCATCTTTGGCTACACTGGTATATTTTATTCTTATCTATCTGAGAGGGAGAGATTAAGAATTTATAATACTGTGATGGATAACAGCTTAATACTGTCTTGATTAAATTCTATTGAAAATATGATAAAATTCAGGAGAGGTGTTGATGTATATGTACTTATATAAATACTAATAACCGGGAGATTTTGTAATGAATTTAATTACAAGTGGTTATTACAAAAATATTGAATTATGGATTATAAAGACTATTATAAAATACTGGGTGTAGACAAAAAGGCAAGTCAGGATGACATAAAAAAAGCCTACCGGAAACTTGCTGTGAAATATCACCCTGATCGTAATCCTGAGGACCCCAAGGCAGAAGAACATTTTAAGGAGATAGGGGAAGCCTATGAAGTGCTCAAGGATCCCGAAAAAAGGGAAAAATATGATCAGTTAGGCTCCGATTGGAAAAACTATCAACAATCAGGATATCAAAATTTTGATGAGTTTTTCGGTAAGTCAGGTTATGGGGGCCGTGGTGCCCGGAATGTTCATTTTGAATTTGGCGGTAACATGGGTGACTTTTTCGGGGAAAGCGGATTTTCCGACTTCTTCAATCAATTCTTCGGTGGAGGGCATCAGCAGCAAAGCCGGGCTGAAAGCTTTTATAGTGGACAGCAGGTCGGCCGCGATTATGAAGGTGAGGTTAACATTACCCTTGAGGAAGCATACAGTGGTGTCAGCAGATTGGTTAATGTGAATAATAGTAAGTTAAGAATAAAAATCAAACCAGGAATACGTGATGGTCAGGCTCTCAGGATTAAAGGGAAAGGTGAAAAAGGCAGAGCCGGGGGCAGTCACGGTGATTTGTATATCAAAGTCAGGGTGTTGGATCATCCTGCTTTTACCAGGGTAGGAAACGATCTTCACAGAGATTTGACTGTTGATCTTTATACAGCCTTGCTTGGAGGTAAAGCAACTGTTGATTCTCTTAAGGGAAGTGTAAATGTGACTATACCGAAAGAAACAGACAGTAACAAGACAATGAGACTAAAGGGGCTTGGAATGCCCGATTATGATGGAGGACCAAATGGTGATCTGTATTTGAATATCAAAATACGGATGCCAAAAAATCTTACTGGTGAAGAAAAAAACCTGATAAATAAGTTAAAAGGACTCAGAAAATCCAATGAAACAGGATAAATTTTTATTCTATTATATATATTTGATGAATAATAGAGCAGGGTGTTTCATTTCAAAACCTGAATTTTTGTAACTTCGAAACCCGGTTTATATAATCAGGAAACCGGGTTTAATTTTTTAAATTATTGAGGATATTTAATAAATCATACTATCATGCAAACGAAAAATAAGGTTGTAAAAAATTTACCCAATGTAGTAACATCATTGAATTTGTTATCTGGTTCCATAGCAATTGTGTTGGCATTTGAAAATAATGATCTGCTTTTTGCAGCCTATTTTATTATTCTGGCAGCTGTTTTTGATTTTTTTGATGGCCTCCTGGCACGTGCCCTGGGAGCTTTTTCTGATCTGGGCAAAAATCTGGACTCCCTGGCTGATGTGATTAGCTTTGGACTGGCACCTTCAGTCATTGTATTCAAAATGCTTCTTATGTCGCTTACCTACAGAGATGCAAGTTTTAATTTTGAAACGGCTTCATTCGTGCACCTGCTAATATTATTTTCAGCATTTTTGATTGCTGTTTTTGGTGCTATTCGTCTGGCGCGCTTTAATATTGATACCAATCAGAAATATGAGTTCAGGGGACTGGCCATTCCTGCAAATGCACTGTTTTTCGCCGCCCTGGCCATTTTACTGCTCGAAACCCGTAGCGAGGCAGTTCAGTCATTCATACTGAATACATGGTTGCTTGAAGCACTTATAGTTGTTTTCAGTGTATTGATGGTTTCCGGAATCAGAATGTTTTCACTGAAGTTTGAAACATTGAAGTTTAATGAAAACAGTATCAGGTACCTCTTTCTTATTCTGGCTGTATTGCTTCTATTATTCTTTGGTGCTAAATCATTGGTAGCAATCATTCCTATTTATGTGATCTTTTCTATCTTACGAAAAAAACCATCAAAGGCCTGATGTATATTATCTGCAACCTATAAATCCACAATGACTGGTAAATTGATGAGTACAATATAGTGTTCCGGTTTGATAATGCATAAAAAAAGGCTGCCTGTGAGGGCAGCCTTTTTCTTTGAAGGGTGAATGTTTTTATTTATGTGGGATACTGCTGACATCAAAATGAGAATTGGCAACAGTTACATCCGGATTATCCTTGACTACCAGGATTATATCGTTATAGTCGTGATCGCAGAAACCATCTCTGATATAAACATCTTCAAAAGTGAGTACCAGATCATTACATTCATTATTGATAAAGAGCGTACTTTGCTGACTGTTATTGGTATTGAATTCGGTATTGGTGTAATTTGTATAGATACCATCTGTAGTAAGTCCATTTTGCCAGCCTTTTGCAACCATGTAAAAACCGATTACAGTATTTGCCGGGAATGGTTTATCACCGAGTTGAACCATATCACCTGCTTCCAATCCGCCTCCATCACCTACTTTTGAAACATTGGGGAAGACGATGTGTTTTTGCAGATCTTCTACTGTAGCTGGGGGGTCATTAGCCGGGTAGGCATAATACCCAAAGGTATTTTTCCATCCTGCTCCTTCATCAACAAAGGTTATATAAACTGGTGTTTCTGAAGTAGTTCTAATGCTTAACATAGCTGTATCGTTAAACAATTCCGGATATTTTAGTGTATTGTTTTCTCCCTCAGGGAACAACGATGAGATTTCATCAGAAAGGAATGGACATGTTTTTGTAGGGATAATATCATCCGGAACGCCTTCGTCAATACTGATTCCCAGTATTTTTAATCCACCCAGTCCGGTAGCAACAAAAATGACGTTGTCTTTGGATTTTACAAAATTGGTTGATTGAGAAGCTTCAAACTGCATGGAACCAAGCATAAGAATGCTGTCATGTTGTTCATGGATCATTCCACCCACATATACACCCGATTCACCATTGCCGAGCAGTACAAGATCACCGTTCAATGAGACACTGTTGGTAACATGATTTTCTGGTAATTCTCCTTCCGGAGTTTCAGGCCTGGGTATATGCTGTTGAAGTGTACCGTCCGTTTTTAATACCTCTGTACCGCCTTCATTTAAGGCTGCAAGGATATAATCATTTGTGACAGTCATCTCAGATTTGGATTCAGGGGTATTGGCCCCGCCAACAGTATACACTGCTACTGATGCCATATCTGATTTATTAAACACATTTACACGGCCTTCCTGACCCTGCAGGACATAAATAAAATTATCATTGTTTCCAACGGATCTTGCATCAGAAATTTCAACTGCCTTAATTAGGGTATAATCAGCTGCATCATAAACAGCTAAGCCACCATTTGAACCACTTGTGGTGTAGATTTTACCTCCGGTTACCATGACATCAGTACCGGCAAAGGATGTAAGACCAATAATTGTATCCACATTTGATATCTCATAATTTTCATTGAGGGAAAGGACTTCAAGGAATGCCGGATCAGCAAAACCCATTGATTCAAAATCTCCGTTGGCACCTACAATATATAGCTTACCATCAGCATAATCAACTGAACTCACGTCGGCTTTCGGGAAGATGGCCTGAGACAGTATAACAGGATTTTTCAGATCTGTAACATCAAATACCTCTATACCACCAAGGCACTCTGGTCCTTTGGTATTAAAACTTACAAACGCATAGTTTTCATGAATGGCAACATGTGTTGCCTGGAGTGTGCTTCCTTCATAAACGGGAGGATCTACTTCCGCCTTTAATTTAAATACATAGTTTTTCGTAAGGTCAACCACAGGAGCACTTTTCAGCCCTTTAAGCCTGTCCGGGGAAAATTGCTTAACAGGGACAATCTCATCTTTATAAAGAAACCTGTCACTGAAGCTCTCGGAATTATTATTTATTATTGCATTTTTAATAGTTAGAATGCCTTCCTGCTGAATTTTACTGCCGGGCTGATCTTTCTGACAGGATGTAATTACGAGAACACCAGCAGTAAAAACCAATAAAGCACGCATTAATTTTTGCATTATTTTCCTCCTTAATTAGGTTAAGGTTAAATGGTTTTAAATATTTCTTAATTGAAAAAAACAATTATACGTTATTATATGTGTATAGTGTATTAAGGGTTTCATTTTTTTGATAAAATCACAGAAAACGACCTTAAATCTATCCCTCAACTATTCTAATACAAATTCAAAGGTATTGATTGCGTTACAAATATACAAAAAAGTAATGCAACACTGAAACATTCACCAGGATGAATAATTAATTTTGACTGATACCGCAGAATTGGCTGTGCTCAGATACGATAAAGAGACTAAAAATAATAAGGCTGAAAAATTAATCACTTTTGATCAATTCATCAGCCTTACGGTTTAATTATTATTATTGGTTATCCGGAAGCAGAAATACTGCTGATTCTGGTTGTCGTGATTAAAATACCAGCGGCAGCCAGGTCTTAATGTTAAATTAAACCGGATTTTCTTCTTCTTTTTCATGTTTGTCCTGATACTTCTTCAGCGTCAGTACAATCAGGTAATAACTTACTATAATTACCACCGGCCACATGAATAACCAGATTATTTCAGAAGTATACATATCGGATATATTTATTTGTTAATAAGCATGGGTATCGTTTCCTACTTCACCCAGATTAATTTTCTTGTCATTAATGGCTCTCCAGGCATAAATGATATAGGCCAGCACAAATGGCACCAGCAGGGATACATAGCTCATCACTGTGAGTGTGTAATGACTGGAAGAACTGTTTTCAATTGTAAGGCTGCTTTGCAGGTCAGCTACCGAAGGATAAAATGCGGTATTGTTAAAGCCGGCTACGATGAATAAAGCAAAGACAGTCAGGACTGTACCCGGACCGGTATACCAGATTCCTGATGAGGTGCGGCTCATGATGGATTTGATTACCCCAAACAGAACAAGTAATACCCCAATCAGAAAAAATGCTGCGATCAAAGGCATGTCCAGAAAATTATGCAGGTATTTGAATTTTTCCATAAAAACCACCCCTGTCCCTGGTTGGTAAGCAAACCCTTCGCTTACCAGCAACCTGGTCACAAAATACAGGAACACGATCAGAAAAGGGAAAATATTTATCAACAGGCTTTTCCTGGCTCTGTTCAGAATCTGATCATTATCAACATTGTTCATGAAATACAGAATACCCAAAATCCTCGACAGAAAAAAAACAGATAGCCCAAGTGAAACATTTTCGAGGTTTGCAACGGCTTCAAGACCATGAAAGGGTGATTGCCACTGGGAGATTGTCAGGTTCGAAAGGGCGGCAATGTTTCCCTGGTTTACTGTAAATTGCGAACCCGTAAAAAAGGTTCCGACAGCAGTTCCCAGTAATAGTGTCCCAAGAAATCCGTTGATAAGCAGGAATACTTCATACGTTTTGGATCCAAATACATTGCTGGGTTTAGAGCGATATTCATAAGCAATCGCCTGAATGATGAAAGAAAAGAGTATAGCCATCCAAACCCAGTATGCGCCACCGAAACTGGTTGAATAGAAAAGCGGAAAGCTCGCAAAAAAGGCGCCACCGAACGTTACCAGGGTGGTGAATGTGAATTCCCATTTTCGACCCAGTGAATTTACAAGCAGGGTTCTTTCTTCCTTATTTTTTGCCAGGGAGTAAATCAATGTTTCTCCTCCCTGAACAAAAAGGAGGAAAACGAGCAAACTACCCAGCAGTGAAATAATAATCCACCAGTATTGTTGAAGTGCGAGATGTGAAAGTTGTTCAAACATAGTTTATCCTCCTATTTTGGTCCTGTTTTAACCTGTTTAATCATAATACTGAGTTCTGCTATAAGCAATGCTGTAAACACAGCAGCAAACAGCCAGAATGTGAGTTGCACTGCTGATGCATCAATATGTGAAACGGCAGCAAATGTAGGAAGGTAATCCTGTACCACCCAGGGCTGGCGACCCATTTCGGCAACTACCCAACCTGCCTGCCCTGCTAAAAATGGCAATGGCAGAGTGAAAATTGCCAACCTTAGAAACCGCTTATGCTTTCCCAGCTTATTAGTGAGCGCATAACGGAGGGCGAGCATACAAATCAACACAAAATAGAACCCAAGTAATACCATCAGGTGAAAACTATAAAAGGAAATTGGCACACTTGGTATCAGGCTTTCCGGATTATTTATAAATCCATATCCAAAATATTTAAAATAGTTTTCCAAAAATGCCGGATCATCAAATTTTGTTTTCAACTCGTTGTATTTAACAGAGTCACCGGCATCACGGGCATCTTTATAGGCTTTAAGCGTAGAACGGGCGATTCTTCCCCGTTCAATTTTTTCTTTGGCCGACATGATATTGTATTCACTATTTCCTTTGATCATGTCATTGATTCCCGGAACGAATGCATTTGGATTAAGAAAAGCCATAAAAGAAAGCAGGTTGGGAACTTCAATCTTCATGCTGAAATTTTTCTGATAGGTATTGGCTGTATCTGATTGATTGCCGATAACTCCAACTGCCATCAGCGGTGCGCCGCTCATACCATCATATAATCCTTCCAGTGCTGCAAACTTCATGGGTTGCCTTGCTGCCATGGCTCTGGCTGATCCATCACCGGTAAGGATGGTGAACAGAGAAGCAACCAGTCCGAACACCGCCCCCACTATTATGCTGCGCGTAGCAAACAACTTTTCTCTCTTTTTCAGAATGAACCAGGCACTGATCCCGATCACAAACAAGGAAGCTACAATAAAACCGGAGGCAATGGTATGCAGAAACTTGTTAACTGCTACCGGAGAAAAAAGCACATCCCAGAAATTTATCATTTCATTGCGGGCCGTGTCCGGATTAAAATGCATTCCCGCCGGATATTGCATCCAGGCATTTGCTACCAGTATCCATAATGCAGACAGGTTGGCCCCGATTGCTACCAGCCAGGTAGAGACTAAATGAAATTTCTTACTCACCTTTTCCCAACCAAAAAACATAACTGCAACAAAAGTCGATTCCAGGAAAAAGGCCATAATGCCTTCAATAGCAAGGGGAGCTCCGAAAATATCACCCACAAACCAACTGTAATTCGACCAGTTTGTCCCAAATTCAAATTCAAGGATAATCCCGGTAGCCACTCCAATAGCAAAGTTTATCCCGAAAAGTGTCATCCAGAACCTGGTGATCTTTTTCCATTTCTCATCACCGGTTCTGACATACAATGTTTCCATAAAGGCTAAAATAAAGGATAGCCCCAGTGTAAGTGGTACAAACAGCCAGTGATACATGGCTGTCAGGGCAAACTGACCCCGAGACCAGTCAACTAACGAAAGGTCAATGTTTTCAATCATAAGCTTAGCGGGTTAATTGTTCAATTACATAATTACTTCTTTCCTTATCGGTATTGAATTTTGTATTAAGAAAATCAGGGAAAAAGAATATTTTCAGGATCGCAAACATTATGAACAGTTTGATAAGTATGATTACCCACAGCTTTTTTCCTACCGTCATATTTCTGAATCCATCCAGGTAAAAATACCATATTCGTTTAATAATATTCATCATCAGGATGCGCCGGAATTAATGTTTGCTTTCTCAAATATAAAAAATAAAATCTTAAATACGGGAACAGAATGCCTGCATATATTTGAACCGGGGAGGGTTTGTTGTTTATTACATACGGAAAATGTGCACCTTACATAAAAATAGTCTCAGGATAAAAAATTAGAAGATTATCTTATATTTTAATATTATTTTTCATTGAAGATCTTTCAACCAGGTATTTGTTTGTTGTTGATATTTGAAAAGTCTTCTGACATTTATTGAATTGAGCAATAGTTTAGAAAGATCTTTCGATGTTAATTATTTATGAACTTTTTGGCGGTGAACTGGTTCTTATAGGATATCGAAAAATGAAATCAGGATCCGATTGTCCGGTAAAAAACAGATATTTTATTATGGAGTATAAAAGTCGGGGATATCCATCAACTAAGAATTAATTGTATGAAGCTTATTGTTAAAACGCTTGCATCTCTATTGTTGCTCGTTTTTTCGGGGTACCCGGAAACGCTGGCACAAAGCATTATTACCGAACAGGAACCTGTGATTGGAATTGTTGAACACGAAGGGAGAATTTTA
Source organism: uncultured Bacteroidales bacterium (assembly GCA_963783315.1). Classification (GTDB taxonomy): domain Bacteria; phylum Bacteroidota; class Bacteroidia; order Bacteroidales; family DASQZP01; genus DASQZP01. The sequence continues at coordinate 261,162 of CAWAMZ010000018.1, read as the reverse complement.
CCCGGAGATGTTTTTGTTACTGATGAAACGGGTAAACTGGTCAATCTGAAAAAAAGCATTGATAAACCAACGGTGATTACTTTCGTCTACTACCGGTGTCCCGGCCTCTGCAGTCCATTGCTCGATGGGCTTGCAGAAGCAATAGACAGTGCAGAACTTAAAATTGGTACAGATTACCAGGTATTTACCATAAGTTTTGATCCAACTGAAGGAACCGCACTTGCCCGACAAAAAAAAGCAAACTATTTGAGCCAGATGAAAAATAAAAATGCTGCAGCAGGCTGGCATTTTTTCACTGCCGACAGTTCAAACATAGCAAGTCTCACAAGTGCAACAGGGTTTAAGTTCAAACGGGCGGGCAAAGACTTTTTGCATGCGGCAACCCTTATTCTGGTTGATCCCCGTTCAAAAATTATCCGTTATCTAAACGGGACGCGTTACAATGCATCAGATTTTAAACTGGCCATTCTGGATGCAACACCAACCAAAAATGCAAAAATTTCGGACAAGATTAAAGCGTACTTCTACCAATTTGATCCGGTCTCCAAACAGTATCAAAAAAATTTCATGAAAATTGCCGGACTGATCTTCATTTTTCTCTCTTTGGGCGTTTTCCTGTATTTACTTGTAAAACCTTTTCCGAAAAAAGGCATACATACTAAAAAATAAATGGCAATTTATTAAATTGCCCGCTGAAATACAGATTTTGTATTTTCAGATTATAACAAATAATACTTGTGATTTCAACACTGAGAGAGATTCAGGTAAGCACAGCTTTGTGATGAATTGAAATCCTGAATGAATGGAAATATTAATAAAAACTAACAGGTATAACTTAAATTGACAGATACTTTTTTCAAGGATGTAATTGAATTGGGGAAGGTCCGCATCTCTTTTTTTGTGGCACTTTCAGCATTGACCGGATATTTTTTATACACAGGTCACTTTGACGTAACTTCAGTGGTAATATACGCCGGGGTATTTATTCTTTCTTCCGGTTCTTCTGCTTTAAACCAATATCAGGAGCATGAAACTGACAGTCTGATGAAGCGTACCCGGAACAGGCCTGTTCCGGCCGGCAGGATGTCAGTAATGACTGCGCTGGGTGTCTCATTGGGACTGATTATTGCAGGTTCAGTGGTAATTTTGGCAGGTGGTGGGCTTGTTGCCTTTATTCTTGGTTTAATGGCCGTTTTATGGTATAATGGTATTTACACCCTGCTAAAACGGAGAACCCCATTTGCTGTTGTTCCGGGATCTGTTGTTGGCGCCCTTCCCCCAATGATTGGGTGGGCAGCTGCAGGTGGAGATATATATAACCCGGGGATCCTGGCAGTGGCATTCTTTTTTTTCATTGCACAAATTCCCCATTTTTGGCTGATACTGCTGATGTTAGGTGAAGATTACCGTAGATCCGGGATGCCAGTACTCACTGAATTATTTTCGGGACGACAGATTAGGCGAATTACCTTTATCTGGTTATCTGCTACTGCGCTTACAGGAATGGGACTCAGTCTGTATGGCCTTATCAGTTATCCTTTCCTTCGATTTTTGCTTCAAATCTCTTCTGTATTACTCTTGTTGTCCTGTTCAAACCTGTTGTTTCCTTCAGGTGAAAAGAAACATAAAGTCTCTGCAGAATTTCTAAAATTAAATAGTTATGTGCTTCTGATAATGATCATTCTGGTAACGGACAGTCTCCTCTGAAATTAAAAATTGCTATATTTACATCCAAATTTCATGCGCCATTTGGACGGAATTTTCAGAAGAATGTAATTTTGAGTTGTCTACACCTAAGTAACCTGTTAATCAGTTTGTATGCTGAAAAAATCTTATAATATGAAGAATATTTTGTTTTTAATGTTTTTAACTGCACTGATGAGTGGCTGCATGAATAATTCAACCCATACAGAAAAAGAACAGGCAACAGAAGCTGCCCCCGAACCAGTTTCTGATGAAAATCTTCTGAGCATCAGGTTTGATGTAAACGGGATGACCTGTAACAGTTGTGAGCAAACAATCTCCAAAGGAGTGAAAGCGCTTCCCGGTATTGTTGAAGTAAAGGCCTCTTATCAGGATTCTACAGCATTGGTTAAATTTGATAAAAGCAAAACTTCAATAGCCGATATTACATCAGCAATTGAAAGTAAAGGATATGAAGTTGAAGGATACCAGCTCGATATGGAGTAGGTATCAATTGTACATGCTGTTCAGCTTTTTCTGATACATGTTGCGATTTTCGATGTTGATACCTTCAACAAAGGTATCAATCAATGTTCTCCTTTCTTCCAGAATTTTCTGTGATACCTTTTCTTCGTCTGAAAATACAATTCTGTCAATTCTGTAACCCATTTCATCCAGACTCATGGCTACAGCAGCATGCAATTCATCGAAAATGATAATTGAAGGAAGTTTGTAAACCGAAAACTCCATAGCGGACTTTAACACCATTGTTTTTATGTAGCTTATCTGTGCACTCCCCAGGTACCTGGCCCCTAATAACAGCTTAACAAGATTAAGTTCTGCAATTTCTGATGATTTACCGGTTTTCTTCATCTTTTTCAGATCGTGGCGGCTTGTACTCAGAAAGAGATTAATAAAGGATTGGGGCACACCCTGTAAATCGGTCAGGTCATTGTCTTTTTTTCTTTTTTCATATTCCTTCTGTGCCATTTTCGGGTCAAGAGGAATGTAATATTCCCATTTATGAGTTCTCCGGTAACTTTCAGTAACGGGTTTAGGTTTCCAGTTGGATTCCGGACGCTTCATTAGCGGACTACTTAAATCAAGTCTTCCTGATTCAAGAGAATAAACAAGACAATTAATGAAATGGCCCCATCCGCCACCCAGAGATGCATGCAGGGTGCCCCAGAGCGTTTGGTTCCTGGCCCGGGAAAGTATGTTTGCTGTATCATTGTTCTTTTCAGCTTCCTTTAAACGATCAATAAAACTATTGCTAAGGCTCACAGGATAATAAGTGTATGTTTCTTTTTCCCCTTCGGTAGTAGTTGTAGCACCATGGTACAGATTTTTTACGTTCAGTACAAAACCTGAATCATTTGATAATTCCAGATAAATCTTATAATCATTGCCCCATTTCATTTCCCGGATATAGGATCTGGTGGCTCCCGGTTGTGCGGAAAGGCTTAAAATATTAACTGTCCCAAGAATCAGGATAATCTGAATAGTTTTAAACATATTATTTCTGAAAAGTATCATGTACATGTTGATTTAAATAGATGTTCAAAAATACGCAATTTAGAATGTAAGGTTTGCCTTATATTAAAAAAGAAACCAACAGGCTTTATTTTTAAATGGAAATTTCAAATGGATTAGATTACTGTTTTGAATATTTGGCTTTCATCGAATAAGAGTTTCCCTGAACAGGATTCAGTGAACCTCTTCCCGGTATTTAAAAAAAATATCCGCAATGATAGACATCATGCGGATATAAATTTTTCAGGGGAATATAAATTACTGTTTATGTTATTGATACCGGATTTTTAACTTTTTCCTTAAGAAGGGCAATCTGAAGCACCTCCATAATGTCAGAGACATAATGAAATTTAAGTCCCCTAATATAAATATCTTTAATTTCTTCAATATTACTTCTGTTTTCAGCAGAGATAATGATATCAGTAATATTTGCGCGTTTGGCAGCCAGTATTTTTTCTTTAATACCGCCAACAGGAAGCACCTTGCCTCTCAGGGTTATTTCGCCTGTCATAGCCAGATTTTTTTTAACTTTCCGCTGGGTAAACGCTGACGCAAGTGACGTTACCATTGTAATACCGGCTGAAGGACCGTCCTTGGGTATAGCACCTTCCGGAACATGAACGTGTATATTCCATTTATCAAATACTTCGGCATCAAGCGAAAGCAATCCGGCATGGGCCTTCAGATATTCGAGTGCAATTACAGCAGACTCCTTCATTACATCACCCAGATTACCTGTCAGTGTGAGTTTACCGTTACCTTTGCTCAGGCTGGTTTCTACAAACAGTATTTCTCCTCCGACAGCTGTCCAGGCAAGACCTGTTACAACCCCTGCAAATTCATTGCCCTGGTATTTATCTTTTGTAAACCGCACAGGGCCGAGAATTTCTTTTATGTCATTTTCGGTAAGGGTTTTGTTAAACTTATTTTCAAATGCAATTTTCTTGGCAATATTACGGGCCAGTTTGGCAAGTTGTTTGTCCAGTTCTCTTACCCCAGATTCACGGGTATAATTTTCAATGATAAATTCAATCAGTTTGGTTCTCAAAGAAACCTGTGATTTCTTTATCCCATGTGCTTCGAGCTGTTTGGGCAATAAATGTTTTTTCGCAATTTCAATTTTCTCTTCCACAACATAGCCTGTCACATTAATCAATTCCATCCTGTCGCGTAGAGCTGGATTAATGCTATTAATTGTATTTGCTGTGGCGATGAATAATATTTTTGAAAGGTCATATTCAGCCTCGAGAAAATTATCGTAAAATGCGTTATTCTGCTCAGGATCCAACACTTCGAGCAAAGCAGATGAAGGATCTCCTCTGAAATCGTTTCCTACTTTATCGATCTCATCCAGTACAAAAACCGGATTCGATGATTTCACTTTTTTCAGGTTTTGAACTATTCTTCCTGGCATAGCCCCAATATATGTCTTTCTGTGTCCTCTTATTTCGGCTTCATCGTGTAAACCACCCAGCGACATTCTGACATATTTGCGGTTTAGTGCCCGGGCAACAGATTTTCCAAGCGAAGTTTTCCCTACTCCCGGCGGACCGTACAGACAGAGAATTGGAGATTTGAGATCTCCTTTTAACTTCAGCACTGCCAGGTGTTCCAGGATGCGGTCTTTCACCTGCTCCAGCCCGTAATGATCTTTATCCAGAATGTTTTTCGCCCTTTCAAGATTGAAATTGTCTTTTGTGTACTCATTCCAGGGAAGATCAAGCAGTACCTGCAGATAATTTGACTGTACAGAATATTCTCCCGCAGCCGGATTCAGACGCTGCAATTTATCAAGCTCTTTGTTGAAAATTTCATTGATATCTTTCGACCATTTCTTTTTTCGTGCCCTGCCTCTGAGTTCTTCAATTTCCTGCTCAATAGGATTACCGCCCAGTTCATTCTGAATGGTTTTCATTTGCTGATGAAGGAAAAACTCGCGCTGTTGCTGATCGATATCAGTCTTTACTTTTAGCTGAATATCATTTTTCAACTCAAGCATCTGAACTTCACGGGTCATGTATTCAAGCAAAAGAACCCCGCGTTTCTTCAAATCATCAATTTCAAGCAGTTTCTGCTTTTCTTCAAGGCTGACATCACTGTTTGAACTGATAAAATTGATCAGGAATGAAGAACTTTCTATGTTTTTTACGGCAAATGATGCTTCCTGTGGAATATTGCTGGAAAGTTTTATTATTTTCAGCGACAGATCTTTAAGAGATCCTACAATAGCTTCAAATTCCTTACTTTTTCTAACAGGCTTTACATCTTCCAGTTCTTTAATATTGGCAATAAAATAAGGTTTCTCAGAAATCATTTTTTTCATCTGAAGCCTCTTTTTGCCCTGTATGATAACCGAGGTAGCGCCGTCAGGCATCTCCAGAATTTTAACGATCTGTGCAACTGTTCCTACCTGGTATAATTCAGCAAAGGAAGGATCATCAATATTTGGATCTTTCTGAGCAACTGTACCGATGATTTTATTCTTTTTGTAAACATCTTTTACCAGTTTAATTGACTTAGCCCGGCCAACAGTAATAGGTAAAACAACTCCGGGGAATAGCACCGTATTCCTTAATGGAAGAATTGGCAAATTTTCGGGTACTTCGAACTTATCCAGAAACTCCTCATCCTCATCTGAAATCAGAGGTATATAATCTGCATCATCCTCAATTCCACTCGCGAAAAAGACATTCTTTAACTTATCCTCTTGATTTTTACTCATATTTTGTGTTTCTGCCACTTATTAATGTTAATTAAATAGACAAATTGTCAGTTGTCTTTATGAAAAATTTGAATATTAAAACAGGCAATCGCTATGCCAAACATATTTGATTATCAAGATTTCTATACAGATGTTTTTATAACTATGAAACGAATGAAAGGTGACTTGGTTACAATCAAATGCAGGAGATTGACTATCAATCTCTTTTATTATATCAGACAATAGCTTACCATAATAGTTATTATGATGACAATCTATCTGTTAATTTGTTTATGCCTTGTCAGGATTTTCGATATGTAGCAGTTTTGTCAAATATCTGTTTAAGGATTTGCCTGTCTGGTTCAGAGAACTCTATATTCCTTCTGGCCATTACTATTTGCGCGACCTCAAATGCTTTTGGCAACATGTATGTTGAAAAACCGGATGCTCCGCCCCATGAAAATGAAGGAATAAAATTACGGGGAAACCCGGTGCCAAATATATTGGTAAATACACCAGCTACTGTTCCGGTGTTGAACATTGTATTGATACCACATTTTGAATGGTCGCCCATAATCAGGCCGCAAAACTGAAGGCCAGTATCGGCGTACCGTTCTGTCTGGTAATTCCATAACCTGACACTGGCGTAATTATTTTTAAGGTTTGATGTATTGGTATCAGCACCAATATTGCACCATTCGCCTAATACTGAATTACCAAGGAAACCGTCGTGGGCTTTGTTCGAAAATCCGAAGATTACGGAATTATGTACTTCTCCGCCAACTTTTGAATGGGGTCCTACAGTGGTAGGGCCGTAAATTTTGACTCCCATTTTTGTGGTGGAGTGTTCGCACAGGGCGAAAGCCCCGCGAATATTGCTTCCTTCCATCACTTCGCTTTCCTTTCCCAAATAAATTGGGCCTGTAGTGGCATTAAGCGTTGCATACTCTGCTTTTACACCTTTTTCGGCGAAAATATTTTCCGAAGCAATCAGATTATTGGTGGAACTTAGTAGCTCAGATTTTCTTCCCCTGGTCAGTAAATCAAAATCTTCTTTTATAGCAGTTTCATTCATTGAGAATATATCCCATGGATTTGCGATGCGAAAAATGTTACCGGTGTATTCCACCGGATGGCTTGCCGAACCAGCTTCGGGCCGAAACGAAAGCACCTGCTGCCTGTCTAATCTTGCAGCCAGCATAATGTCTTGATATTGAAGCGTTTCACCGGAATTCAGGGAAAGAATATCATCAATCATTGAGGCCGAAGGAAGGACAGAGCCATTAATTAAAATATTGTCTTCTGCAATTTTGGTTTGATACTTAACGGACAGAATTTCATTTGTGAGAAATGAACATGATTCCTTCAGGCGTTTCTCCCATTTTTCTCTTATGGTAAGTATCCCGCATCGAATTTCGGAAACCGGACGTGTATAGGTCAGCGGAAGAAGCGATTGGCTGGCCGAATCGTCAAAAAGAATAAAATTCATACTGATTTTTTTAAACAAATTTAAACAAAAAAGCTCCGGTTAAATATTTAAACCGGAGCCTTATTTATGTTGCTCAAAAAAATGATTATTTTTTCTTCTTATCCAGGTGGCTTTTATATCTGTTCATGAACTTATCAACACGTCCTGCTGTATCAACGAGCTTCATCTTACCTGTATAAAAGGGATGAGAGGAATTGGAGATTTCAAGTTTTACCAGTGGGTATTCATTTCCGTCCTCCATTTTGATGGTCTCTTTTGAGGATGCAGTAGATCTGGTAACAAAAACAACATCATTGGACATGTCCTTGAATGCTACCATTCTGTAATTTTTAGGATGAATTTCTTTTCTCATTTTATGGGTCCTTTATTTTCAAGTTCTTTTCGTCGCAGATATGATTTTGCTTTATTTTGATTTCTGCTACTTAATTAAGTATTTTTCGTAATTAACGGATTGCAAAATTATATAATGTTCTGATAAATACCAAAAAAATACTAAAAATAAGCAGATAATTTCTTCCTGTTTTCGATACTTTTTTTATAGTCAGCATATAAGTTGATACCTATACAATAGTCGCCATTATATTATCCGGCTGGTATCCAAAGAGCTGATAAGTATATTTATCAGGCTTCTTTGCTTACTGCTTTTTTTCGGGTCTCGGCAAAAACCTCAGGCATAAAACGCTCATAGTGTGCTGACTGATCAAACATATAACGATAAGTTATGTGGGTCTTTGCCAGTGTTCCTCCAACAGCTTCATACAGTTTGCGCATTTTTGGATTGAAATCACCTACCCAGGAAAGCTCAACCTCCTCATAATGTCTTTTGTGTTTCATGACTTCATTTAGATTCCAAAAAATGGCTGATTCAATTCCGGCATTCTGAAATTTCGGTACTACACCGGCAACCAGTGCTCGGATACGTGTAATTTTTTTGCGTTTCTTCATCACCAGAAACCTGATAATGTTCCATGGGCTTAGTTTCCCCTTCAGGTGCCTGAATATCTGGTTTACGTCAGGAAACATGATGAAGAAAGCGATTGGTTGTTCGTTGTGGTAGGCAAACCAGATAAGTTCCTCGTCAATTATGGGTTTTGCCTTGTTCAGCGTTTGTTTTACATCATCAGGATTGAGTGGAGTAAAATGTTCTTTGAATCCGGACCATGCATCATTATAGATGCTAACCATATCCCGGACAAATTTTTCTGTTTCACTGAACCGGAAATGTTGAAAGTTGAAATCCGGTTTTTGAGAAACCCACTCGGCAATTTTCCAGAAACGTTCCGGAAATTTTTTTTTCAGATCAAGGTGATAACTATATTGCCTGAAATAGAGTCTGAAGCCATATTCTTCAAAAAGTGTCTTGTAATATGGAAAGTTGTAAGGCATTCCATAACCCGGATGCGTAAATCCTTTTACCAGCAATCCCCAATTACTGTCGTTTTCTCCGAAGTTTACAGGACCGTCCATGGCTTCCATACCTTCACCCTGAAGCCAATCCCTGGCGGTGTCAAACAATAAAAAAGCTGCATCCCGGTTATCAACACATTCAAAATACCCAATTCCGCCCGTAGGCTGATTTTCCTGCATTGCTTTTTCCCTGTTATAAAAAGCGGCAATGCGGCCGATTAGGTTCCCCTCTTTGCTTTTTAATATCCATCTGCATGCATTTCCTTTTCTGAGATGAATATTCTTTTCAGGATCGAATTTTGATTCAATTTCCGAGTCCAGCGGGCAAACCCAAACCCTGTCATGCCGATAAAGTTCCCGGGCTACCTGAAAAAACTCTTTTCTGGTCTTGTTATTGGTTACTTTTATTATTTGCATTGTGTAAAGGTTTGGTTATCCATTAAAAATTCAGCTACAAGATAAACCATTTTTTAATTTCTTCAATGTGATTATCTGGTTTGTTTATGTGCACAAATTCATTTTTTTTATTGATATAGCGGTAATCATTCTTCCATTGGTCAGCATGTTTGACTGTTTCTCTGATAGCGTCTGTAACGAAATATAATTCATCATTTGTCATGGTAGGATGGAGGGAAAGCCTCACCCAACCAGGTTTTTTAGAAAGATCACCGGAGTTTATCAAATTGGTGATTTCCATTGATTTTTCATGGCTTACCTGAAGCAGGTAATGTCCGTAAGTGCCTGCACATGCACATCCTCCTCTTACCTGAATGCCAAAGCGGTCATTTAAAAGCTTGACCATAAGGTTAAAGTGAATGTTTTCGTCAAAGAAAGAAAAGACCCCCAGCCTGTTTTCAGTATTGTTTGCCAGTATTTTTAAGGAAGGAATTTTACGTAATTCACGGAAGGCTATTTTAACCAGTTCGTCTTCCCTTTCCTTCATTTTGGTTGGGTCCATCTGGTCTTTTAGCTCAATTGCCAGGGCAGTTTTGATTGCCTGCAGAAATCCGGGGGTACCTCCGTCTTCGCGTACTTCAATATCATCAACATATTTATATTTTCCCCACCGGTTGGTCCAGTCAACAGTTCCTCCGCCCGGATTATCCGGCACTTCATTGTGGTACAGGCTTGAATCGAAGATTAGTACACCTGATGAACCGGGTCCTCCCAGGAACTTGTGAGGTGAAAAATAAATGGCATCCAGTTTCTCCATTGGCTCATCCGGATGCATATCAATATTGTCATAAGGAGCTGAAGCAGCAAAATCAATGAAGCTGAGTCCCCCATATTCATGCATAATTCTGGATAACGTATGATAGGGTGTCCTTATTCCGGTTACGTTGCTGCAGGCGGTAAATGCTCCAATTTTAAAATTACGGTCTTTGTACTTTTCGAGTTGTCGCCGCAGTTCTTCAGGATCAACAAGAAGATCGGGTGATGGTTCGAGCTGCACGATGTCTGCAGTTGTCTCAAACCATGATGTATGATTTGAGTGATGTTCCATGTGCGTGATAAATACCACCGGCCTGTCTGATTCTTTTGTGCAGTTTCTCACATGCCGCATGCCACAGCCTTTGATACTGAGCATTCGTTGTAATTTGTTTACTACAGTAGTCATGCCACTTCCGGCTGTAATAATAACATCATTAGGACCGGCGTTGACGTGCTGTTTGATCAGTTTATGGGCCAGTTGATAACTCAGAGTCATTCGCGTGCCTGTTTCACTGGTCTCGGTATGTGTATTGCCCACAAATGGTCCGAATGTATGCAGTAATTTTTCTTCTATTGGCCTGTAAAGCCTTCCGCTGGCAAGCCAGTCGGCATAAAGAATTTTCCGGGTTCCGTAAGGAGATTCAAAAGCAGCGTCAATCCCCACGATATCTTTTCTGAAACGTGCAAAATATGACTCCAGTGATTTCATTTTTTCCGTATAAGTAAACATTATCTGCGGCTTGCAATTTTGGAAAGCAAACGTAATATTTCAATGTACAACCAGACAAGAGTAACCATCAGGCCAAAGGCTGCATACCATTCCATATATTTTGGAGCTCCCGAAGCAGCACCCTGTTCAATAAAATCAAAGTCCAGCACAAGATTTAAAGCTGCGATTATAACTACTACAAGGCTAAATCCTATACTTATGGCGCTATTACCATACATAAAACCTGCATGAATGCCAAAAAACTGCAGGATAAAACTGATCATATATACCAGAAAAATGCCCCCGGTTGCAGCTACAAGTCCAAGCTTAAATTTTTGGGTGACTTTAATAAGTCCTGATTTATAAATAAATAATAATGTAAACAATATACCAAAAGTGAGGGCCACAGCCTGAATTACTACCCCGGGGAATTGAGCTTCAAGCATGGCAGACAGTCCCCCGAGAAGCAATCCTTCAAGCACGGCGTATGCTGGTCCGGAATATGGTGCAAGATTCTTTTTAAAAATAGTAATAAGTGCAGCAATAAAACCACCTATCCCGCCAACTGCCAGCCAAACTGTAACTTGCTGTGCGCCGGTTTGCAAATCGACAGCTCCGAATACAATTTTCCAGGTATAAATTGCTCCAGCCAGCACAAGCAGTAACATCAGGAATATTTTATTTAGTGTTCCCTGAATAGTCATAACTTCTTCACCAGCTAAACTATGTGTATTGGCAAATGTCTTTTTATTAAGTGCGGGATTGGCGGATCTTCCGATATTCATTTCTTATAATTTTGATTTGTAAATTAACTTAAAATAATTTAGTACATAAATATTTGGTATGTAGCCAATTAAAAAAATTATTCAATTTATTTATTTATTAAAATTATTTTCAAAGTTATTTTAAATTTTCAATTTTTATGCGTCAGTTTTTTGTTTTTGAGCATATGCAAAATATAGCTTTCTAATGAAGGAATTTAATCATTTCATTATTAGTTGCAATTCAGGTTTTTAAAGGAGGGTAACGTAACCTTTGATAATACTAATCCTTTTAATCATCTGAAAACTCTCCTAATAAAGCTTGATAATTCTGTGGTCGATAAGTACAAAGAGCAATATCAGAAGGGATGAATAAGTAAGGTGCAGGACAACTGGTATATAATCATTTGGTTTAATGCCAAGCTTATAGTATGTATAGGCAATCAGGATCATTTTTTCGATAACATATATAATAGTAGTAGCCACGGCCGCTCCTACCAATCCGTAGAATTGTATCATATAAAGGCTGAGGGAAACGTTGAGTATTATCTCGAGCAATGATGCCAGCATTACAATTCTGGTATGTTTAAGGCCGATAAGAATGGTTTGTGGAAAGACCAGCCTGCTTATTATCAGCAGCAGGTATACCATGAAAACGTCGGCGCTTCTGCGAAAGTGAGGATTGAAGGCAGCAATAAACAATGGATTACTGATCAGCATGATCAGGATTGAGATTGGGAAGAGGGTATGGATCAATCGTTTTGATCGTGCTCTTATCGTTTGTAATGCCATACGGGTTTTTTCGGCAGTTGAGAATTCTGGTATCATGGCATTGCTTAATCCATTTGCCATCATGACTACCAGAGGTAGTTCCTTTGCCCCATAACGGAAAATGGCAAAATCACCTGCCCCAAATTTATTTGCTACGATCAAACCATCAATGTACTGTGCGGAACCACTTAATAAAGTGCTGACAATTAAAGGGTAACCTAAATTAAGGTGTGCTTTGATAAAAGGTATTGAAATTTTAAATACCGCATATTTTTTTAACAATATACCCAGCATGATCAATCGCAAAACAGAAATTATAATCAGGCCCCAGAATGCCAGATTTATATCGTAACCTGCTATTACAGGCCCGGCAACCAACACCAGTTGCAGTGAATAGGAAATAATTCCGTACCATAGCAGGTGCATTGACCGATGCCTGACTACATAGATGTATTCAATCATATGCGTTGGGTTACTGATCAGAATATAAATCAGCAACAGATTGGCATAGGGGATATTGCTTATGTCTTTGAATACATGTACGTTGTTTTTAAAGAAAAACAGCATCAGAAAGAACAAGGCACTAAAAGCTGTAAGTACCAGAAAAGCATTGAATATTTCAGGGGATTTTTGATCCTGGTTATTTTTTTCTTCCGGGAAAGCATGATTGTTGTTGTACAGTGAAAGAAAAGACTGAATGATTCCTGTTACCCAGAAAAAACTGACAATGCTGGCAATAAACAGCATGATTTCAAAATCACCAATCCGTTGAACAGACAGGTGACTTTTAGTGAATATCATGCTGATGATAAGGAATGTGGTGAATCTTAGCAAATGAAGGATCTGCAGACTTGATATATTATTGATGTACTTCCTTATTGCCAATGGGTTGTAGTTTAATATTTTAAGGGATTATCCTGTAGATTGTGCAAAGATAGACAAAACAATTTTTATCTTTAACTATGAAACAAAAAAATAAATTTTTAACTTTGCTGGCCGAAAATGGTGGTCGTAGCTCAGTAGGTTAGAGCGTCAGATTGTGGCTCTGAAGGTCGCCGGTTCGACTCCGGTCTTCCACCCATTTGTAGAAAAGCTGTCCAATTTTCCGGACGGCTTTTTTTATATACTTTTTTACCGACCCATAAATCCTGATTACGGGAATACAAAAAAAAATTATACCTTAACTGCCTTATAAATGACTTTTCTTAAATGAAGAAAAGTTATAGAATATTTCAGCTAAGTCCTGAAAGCAACAACGAATTAATTATCAGCATCATTAACTAATATTATATTTTTACTATCCGGAATTTTGTTTACCTGAATTTTACTATTTTGGCATTCTATTTAAATGAAACATACCGGAAATTATTAATTAATAAACTAAACAGAAAATGAGAAAAAGTCTATTAATACTTATGACAGGCCTTTTTTATACCCTTTGTATATCTGCACAGGAAAACAAAGTGACGGATTACTGGTTAACGGCTGAGGGAACTTCACAGGTTCAACTTTATAAGGCTTCAAATGGAAAATATTACGGTAAGATTGTCTGGCTGAAGGATGATAAGGACAAAAGAGATTTTAATAATCCGGACGCTTCCAAACAAAATGATAAATTGCTTGGACTACAGATTTTGAAAGGATTTGAGTATAATAAGACGGAAAAAATCTGGGAGAACGGAACAATCTATGATCCCAATAATGGCAAAGTATATGATTGTTATATGTGGTTTGAAGATGACCCCAAAACATTGATTATTAAAGGATATGTTATGGGAATGAGATTTCTCGGAAGAGAAACCAAATGGACCCGGGAGCAAAACATACGGGATTAACATTTATTGAAATAACAGTATTTATATTATTTCCTGCAGACTTCAACATAACTGTTGTTTTGGGCTGCAGGAATTGTTTTATATGCCTGTTAAACTATACTTCTGAAAGAGAATTACAATTATTGTTGCAATTCCGGGTTCTCTGTTTTCTATCCCTGAATATTTATTTGTACGAATACGAACACTATTTGTCCGCCTGCGGTCAGTAATTCATAGAATGTATTGGCTTAAAGAATTATTTAAAAACTTATAAAACAGACACATATGTGGTTTGGCATGAAAAGTGTAATATGTAGTGTATTATAGAATAAAAAAATAAATAGCCATGAATAAACTGATACTTACATTAGCAATTACTTTTGGAATGATGACACTCACTGCAACTTATTCTTATGCAGGACAGAAAGACAATAAAGGTAAAATCAGAACCAGTTTGGTGAAAAAATTAAATACACTGGTAAAGAAAGATGCTGAGGATCTGTTACATCTTGAAAACTGGATGAAAAAAGTTGAAAATTTTGCTGTATATGAAGTAGTTGAGGAACGCGCACTTGCCGTTGAAGACTGGATGATTGGAGCAAATCAATTCCGCACTAATAATGAACAAGAAATAGCCCTTGAAAGCTGGATGCTGGGGGAAAGATTTACTGAGTTGCCGATATATTCATCTGAAAAAGAATCTGAAATTGAGTTAGAAAACTGGATGTTTGAATTTTAGGTCTGCGAGGTATTAAATAGTTAACAACAATCTTAAAAAGCTCCTTTTATGGAGCTTTTTTTCTTTATCTAATTTTTTGGCATTTTCATCCCACCCAGGTATTCATGTAACAAAATTTTCAAACCCTGCTTTCTGATTGTCGTAAATTTTAATGAGTGAGACAAAATCATATGCGAGAAAGAGTTCTGTTTTATGAAAAAAATTCTATTGTTAAGTATCATGACAGCTATTTTAACCGGGTGTACTCATAAGGAACAAGTCAGCAAGTTTAGTGTATTGGAGCAAAACAGATACTTTGTCCCGGTCACTTATAAACCATACACAGGTAAGGTAGTCATCCATTATACGGGGAGTACTGAAGCCAAACAATTATTTTCTTACGTTGAAGGAAAACTGGATGGTGAAACTATATGGTATTATCCAAACGGAAATTTAAAAGTCAGAGGGAATTACTTTCATGGTGAATTTGACGGGAAATGGGAGAAATTCTATGCAAACGGAAATAAATCAATGGTAGCAGTATACTGTAATGGTGTATTGGAAGGGACGTTCACACGGTGGTATAAAAACGGAAATCCTATGGAAACCGGCCAATATGCCAATAACCGACCCGTTGGCAACTGGACAAGTTGGGATGAATCAGGAAAGAAAACCCATCACAGTTATCAGCAACCGGTATAAGTTTCATTTTGCATAATTACCCATATGGAATTTCCAAAAAATTCAAAGATCAGCGGATAGTACAGCTAATGTTTAGGCAATTAATATGTTCAGGAAAAGCTAAAGTTAAAAAGTTAGTGAACAGCTGATTCCAAGAGAAGTCTGAAACGGAACCGGTTCTATAACAGCAGGTCTTAAATCGAGGGTGAGGTCCCTGGAAATATCAAAATGGAAAAGGTGTCCATACACATTGGCATCAATGATGTTCAGTGCGTACCATGCGGCAGTGCCAATAACACTTAATTCAAGCCATCGGCGATAATAGTCTTTATAGAATTTTAGTTCTTCTTCGGGACTGTTGCTTACAACAATATCCTTCCATTTTGTACCACCATCAAGGTAATCGATATATGTTTTCTTATACAGATTGTAGTTTTTCCCATTGAATTGAATAAAATATACCAGTGTTCCAAATCCGGCATATATGATGGGAATTTTCCAGTATTGCTGATTATATGCCTGCCCCAAACCAGGCAAAAAAGTAGAATACAGTGTTGCTTTCCTGGCTGAATGCGGCTTTTCTGTTGTAGTATCCTGTCTGGGAATATCAGTAGCAGACTTTGTTTGTGCGCTTACCGTAAAATCTACAGTGATGTTTATCAGCAAAGTAAATATCAGAATATAATGTAATGTATTTGTCTTCAAATAAAGTCTGCTTTTTAGGTAAGTACTGAAAAATTAACCATGAATTTTGAGGTGTAACGAAGGGGTATGGTTATTTATTCTGTGAAAGAATGTTTAATCCTAGAATAAAGGAAAATATAGTATAAACAGACTAAGAAAAACCTGAAGCTTTTTACTTCAGGTTATCAAGAATTGCTACAATTCTTTCAAGGTCTTCGTCCGATTTGAATGGAATTACAATTTTTCCTGCTCCCTTGTTGTTACGCTTAAACTCAACTTGTGAACTGAAAAAATGGTTCAGATGATTTCTTAAGTCATCGTATTCCTGAGGGAGAGATTTGGGTTCGCCCTGATTCTTTTCGGCTTTTGGCTTATTAAAATTTCTTACCAGCTCTTCAGTTGCTCTTACCGACAGGTCTTTTTCGACAATTGTATTATAAACCTGGGTTTGTGCTTCCTGATCTTCAATGTTAATAAGTGTTTTAGCGTGTCCCATGCCGAGTTTTTTCTCTCTTATACCTAGTTGGATTTCGGCTGGCAGCCTAAGCAAACGAAGATAATTGGCAATTGTAGATCTTTTTTTCCCAACTCTTTCACTCATGTTTTCCTGCGTGAGCTTGCATTCTTCGATCAAACGCTGATAGCTTATGGCTACTTCAATGGCATCCAGATCCTGACGCTGAATGTTTTCAACAAGCGCCATCTCAAGCATTGCCTGATCATCGGCCAGGCGAATATATGCGGGAATTTTTTTTAAGCCGGCCAGCGTGGCAGCACGCAGTCTGCGTTCCCCGGTAATGAGCTGAAACTTGCCCTTCTCTTCTAATAATCTTACTGTAATCGGCTGGATAATGCCAATTTCTTTAATGGAAGATGATAACTCTTCCAGTGCCTCCTGATCAAAATTGGTTCTCGGTTGATAAGGATTGGTTTCAATCAGCTTGATGTCAATCTCATTGATAGCATCACCGCCTATGACAGTCTCTTCTTTCCTGTCCTCATCAGTGCCTGTCTCGATGAGTGCGCCCAGCCCTCTGCCTAATGCATTCTTTTTTGCCATATTTTAATAATTAATAAAGACTGCTGACGCATGCCTTATATATCTTGTTTATTCAACAATTTTTTCAGAATTCTTTAATGCTGTTTCTTCGTTATTCTGTAAAATTTCACGCGCCAGGTTCAAATGATTTACCGATCCTTTTGATTCTGCATCGTACATGATTACAGGTTTTCCAAAGCTTGGAGACTCACCCAGCTTAATGTTGCGCTGAATGATTGTATCAAATACCATATCCTGAAAATGTTTCTTGACTTCGTCTACAACCTGATTGGATAAGCGTAGTCTGGAATCATACATAGTAAGCAGGAAACCTTCAATTTCAAGTTCAGGATTAAGACGGCTTTGAATGATTTTGATTGTGTTAAGCAACTTTCCCAGTCCTTCAAGTGCAAAGTATTCGCACTGAACAGGAATAAGAACTGAATCAGCAGCAGTGAGTGCATTTACCGTGATCAATCCCAGCGATGGAGAACAGTCAATCAGAACATAATCATAGTCATCCCTGATCTTTCCGATAACTTCTTTCAGCATTTTTTCCCTGTTGGGCATATTGAGCATTTCAATTTCAGCACCAACAAGGTCAATATGAGAAGGAATAAGATCAAGTCCGGCAATTTCACTGTTCAGAATAATGCTTTTAGGATCCACTTCGTCAACCAGACATTCATAGATGCTGGTTTTTATGCTGCGGATATCAAATCCTGTACCCGATGTAGCATTGGCCTGGGGATCGGCATCAATCAGGAGTACTTTTTTTTCGAGTACTGCAAGGCTTGCTGCCAGATTAATCGCGGTGGTTGTTTTTCCTACTCCACCTTTTTGATTTGCAAGGGCTATAACTTTTGCCATTCTTGTTTGGGTATTATGTTTCATTATATCCTATCGGGAATATTCCTTCAAGGGATCGCAAATTTACTATTATTACTATCATCCACTTGTAAACATTAGTTTGAGTTGTAAACATTTTCCGGGCTACTTATAAACAACTTTTCAACAATCGAATAAACAGATTGAAGATCAAAGCAATGGATGTTTAATCGTGGGTATGTTCCCTTGCAAATTTAATAATAATATGAGTCTAAAAAAAACTTTTAAATTTTTCAGCAAGGTACCCGCTTTTTAATAATACGTTATATTTCTATATTTGTTTTTGATCTGAAATTATTAAGATTATTTCTTATTTGCGTTCAGCAAAAGAATACCGGTATCCTTTAATAATCTCATAAAAATATTATGTAGTGAGAATTAGTAAAGATGTTGAATAAACATGTTTTTTAAGGGGAAGGAGTTAACTGGTAATTTTGAGATACAGGAGTTTTTTATTGCAATAAATGAAAAAACCCTGATTGTTTTATCTGATTTAACGGATCATCCAGCGATTGAATCACATAATAATAAATTCCCTGGGGTGCTTTAATACCGTTTAATGTAAAACCATCCCAAAGAATTGCTTTCGTATCTGATTTATAGACAAGATTTCCACTCCTGCTGTAAATCCTGAACATGAATGTAGTACGGCCGTTTGTGGGGACATAGAAAAAATCATTAAATCCATCTCCATTTGGAGTAAATACATTTGGTATTTCAAGTCTTCCTGCAACTCTTATCTCCCTTTCTGTTGTATCTGCACATCCCATATTGTCTCTTACAATAAGTCGGACATTGTATATACCCGCTGAATCAAACTGATGAGAGAGATTTGAAGCATTAGAACTAAAACCATCTGAAAATTTCCAGTTGTAATTATATTGTATGCTATCAATTGGTTGTTGCACAGAATGGAAGGTATAGGTAAGCTTTTCTCGTGCCAGTGTATCAGCAAAGTTGAAAAAGGAAACGGGATTGGGATGCACTTTAATATAATTTTCTTTTTTCCTGAATTCTGTTCCATTTACAATAATGGAAACGGAATAAGTACCGGGCTGGTTATAAGCAACTGCCGGAGGATCTTCCTGCTTACTGGTCTGGCCATTACCAAAGTCCCATTCAATACTTTGAATGGTAATTGTATCGGCATAGGTAAATTTTACAGTTAATGGCACACAGCCTTCCTGGTAATCTGCAATAAAATTCTGAGCTTTGCTGCTCAGGTTAAATAGTAAAAAAAATACAATCGCAAATGGTTTTATGTATCTCATTAATCAGTAATTCAGATTATTTTCTACGTTCTACGTGTCTAAATGTTTTCGGTTAGCTTTTTAACCACTTTAAAATTATTAAAAAATTCTTTTGCAAAAACTCTGAGAACAGTATATCCAGGTATTGCCAGTATCATTCCTATTATACCACCAAGGCTTCCGGCCACAAGAAGCACGATAAATATCTCCAGTGGATGCGCATGCACACTGCTTGAGTAAATTACCGGTTGAAATACTACATTGTCAATTATTTGTACCGAAATAAAAACCAGTAGCATATAAATTATCAGAGGTAAGAGTTGTGAGCTAAAGTCCAGGGATAAGTGTGTTATCACTCCCATTAATACTCCCAATATAGCCCCTGCAACGGGGCCAACATAAGGTATCACATTGAGTATACCAACAAACAGTCCGATTACCAGCCCCTGCTTAAAGCTTAATCCGACAATTGTCAGTCCGATGGTGATTAGGATAATAATACAGGTTATCTGAACCAGGATGCCAATAAAATATCTGCCCAGCAGGTGCCTTACCGAACGAAGGGCCCTTTTCATCTCATCTTCATATTCAGTAGGGATAAGCATAATGATGGCATTGGCAAATAATTTTTCATCTTTGAGAAAGAAGAACGTGATAAATGAAACAGCAAATAAAGCAATTACAAAATTGCCAAGTATGCTGGCAATGTATCCGAAAAAATTTGTGATCATGCCCAGATTAAACACAGAAGCCATTTTATTGGTGATATATTCCTGCAGTGAGCGGTTACTTTCGGTGTCCAGATTGTACTGATGGAAAATATTCTCAGCCCAGTTTATGGGGCCGTTTATACTGCTAACCAGTCTTTGTACATCGATTGAGCTCAGCTGGTTAGCCTGTTGTATAACCAGTGGAATGAAAACTCTGAAAAATGTAAAAAATATTGTCCAGAGAAATAAAAGGGTGATAGCTGCTTTCAGTGCCTTGGGCAGATAAAATTTTTTGTATCTTAGTTTTCCAAGAAGTTCAACAACGGGCCTGCCAATAAGTGAAAGCACAGCCGAAATCAACAGGAAAACCACAATGTTTCTGAAATACCACAACACAAATACAAACAGAACAAATCCCAGACTGTAAAGTACATAGCGAACGGTTTTGTTCATGGTTTGTAATTTAGGTTTTCAAAAATGTCATACAAATGTAGCAAAAATAAGAATTTGACCTTTATCACCCTAATATTGTTAATAAATTGTAATAAAATGATTTGTCAATCATTACTCTTATAAAATGGATAAAAAACGTAAAATCATTGTTTTGGGAGCCGGTTTGGTAGGCAGTGTAATAGCTGCTGATCTCAACCGTAAGTATGATGTTACATCAGCGGATGTTGATCATCAGGCCTTACTTAAAGTAGAAAAAGATGGTGTTAAAACTATCAGGGCAAACCTGGCTGATGCAGAAACCATCAGGAAAGTTATTGAACCATTTGACCTTGTTATTGGTGCTATGCCTGGTTTCATGGGGTTTCAAACAGTAAAATCGGTGATTGAAGCAGGAAAAAATATAGTTGATATTTCATTTTTTCCTGAAGATCCGTTTCAGTTACATCAACTAGCTGTTGAAAAGGAAGTTACAGCCATTATTGATTGTGGCGTAGCACCTGGTATGGGTAATATAATACTGGGATATCATCATGCACACATGAAAGTGAATGCTTACCGTTGTTATGTGGGCGGATTGCCCTTTAAACGAGAATGGCCTTTCGAGTATAAAGCTGTTTTTTCGCCGGTGGATGTCATCGAAGAATATACCCGGCCGGCCCGCTTTGTACAGCATGGTCAGACTGTTACCAGAGAAGCATTGTCTGAACCGGAATTAATTTACTTTGATGAAATTGGTACTCTTGAAGCCTGGAATTCCGATGGTCTGCGTACCCTCATTGACACCATGGATGATATTCCTGACATGATCGAAAAAACATTAAGATATCCGGGTACAATTAATTACCTGAGGATGTTACGGGAATGTGGTTTTTTTTCTGAAAAACCAGTTATTATAAATGGTAATCAGATAAAACCACTCGATTTAACTGCAACTCTGCTTAAAGATATCTGGAAACTTAAACCCGGAGAAGAAGACTATACCATAATGCGAATTTGGATTTCCGGAGAAGATCAAAAAGGTAAGAAAGAAATAATATATGACCTCTTTGATCGTTTCGACCGGGAAAATAACACAATATCAATGGCAAGAACGACGGGATATACCTGCGCATCGGCTGCAAATCTTTTTCTTGAAGGACAATATACCGTTCCGGGAATTTCTCCTCCTGAATATTTGGGAAGTTTTGCCGGATGTTATGAGTATATTTTAAACTACCTTCAGGAGCGTGGTGTTGTTTATAAGATCACACAAACCTGACAGGATATTTTAGTTTTTATAAGTCGTTATTTTACGAGATATATCTCCGTGCGTTTTGTATGTAGCCAAATTTAATTTTATATTTTTACACATTCAATAACAGACAACTGCATTAATACTATGAAACAGTACAAAGAGCTCCTGCAACATGTGCTTGATAACGGAGAGAAAAAGGAGGACAGGACAGGGACAGGAACTATCAGTGTATTTGGTTACCAGATGAGATTCAAACTTCAGGAAGGCTTTCCCTTGCTTACTACCAAAAAGCTACACCTGCGATCCATTATTTATGAATTGCTTTGGTTTTTGCAGGGCAACACCAATGTTAAGTATTTGCAGGAAAACAAAGTAAAGATATGGAATGAATGGGCCCGGGAAGACGGGGAACTCGGGCCGGTTTACGGGCATCAGTGGCGATCCTGGTCTGCACCGGACGGAGAAGGAATTGATCAGATCAGCAGGGTTATTGATTCTATTCAGAATAATCCTGATTCGCGAAGGCATATTGTAAGCGCCTGGAATGTATCAGACCTGGATAAGATGGCTTTGCCTCCCTGTCATATATTGTTTCAGTTTTATGTTTCAAAAGGTAAACTGTCATGTCAGTTGTACCAGCGAAGTGCGGATATTTTCCTGGGAGTCCCTTTTAATATTGCATCCTATTCACTTTTACTCATGATGATGGCACAGGTTACAGGACTAAAGCCTGGCGAATTCATCCATACACTCGGGGATGCACACATTTATCTGAATCATATTGAGCAGGTTAAACTTCAGCTTACCAGGGAGCCAAGACAATTGCCAACCATGAAACTAAATCCGGGAATTGATAATATTTTTAACTTCAGATATGAAGATTTTACATTGGAAAATTATGATCCCCACCCTCATATCAGTGGCACCATTGCTGTTTAGTTCTTATTTAAGTCATCACTAACTTACATTTATAACGGAATTGTTCCGGGCAGATGTAACTCATTTCAAATATAATGAGTATAAATACATCTGAAGAGAAAAGAAAAATCTATTGTGATACAACATATTCATATGTTTGACGTAGATTTATTGTTTGCTGAGTAATAATCCCAATAAGTTTATTTATCATTTTTACCTAAAATCCAAATTTACTGATCATGAAAATCTATTTCAGACTTTCCCTTATGCTTTTCCTGGCTGCCGGAGCTGTTTCCATACAGGCCTCCGGACCGGATAAAGACACTACATTATTGTTCGGAACAGGTGAAGCTGTCGATTCAAATTTCGAACCCAACCTCGACAGCCTGCTCAATCTGTATTATGTTCAGCAGTCTGTAAATATTGATTCCATAAGATTTTCGATGGAACCGGCTTCAACAGATTCAGGTGTATTCAACGTGCCTGATTCTGTTATTATCGACCGATTGGGCCGCATCCCCAGTGTTGTTGACCTTGCATACAATAGTACAGTACGAAATTATATCAAGGTTTATACAATGAAAAAGAGGGAAAATGTTGAGATAATGCTTGGATTAAGCAAGTATTACTTCCCAATTTTTGATGATATTTTTGATTACTATGGTGTGCCCAACGAATTGAAATACATGTCGATCATTGAATCGGCCCTCAATCCGCGTGCTTATTCAAGAGCTCGCGCAGTTGGTCTGTGGCAGTTCATGTATGGTACAGGAAGATTGTACGGCCTCACCATCAATTCATATATTGATGAGCGCAGGGATCCGATTAAGTCAACGATTGCTGCCGCCAAATTTGTTAAAGATCTA
This sequence comes from uncultured Bacteroidales bacterium, assembly GCA_963783315.1. Taxonomy (GTDB): domain Bacteria; phylum Bacteroidota; class Bacteroidia; order Bacteroidales; family DASQZP01; genus DASQZP01. The sequence continues at coordinate 237,641 of CAWAMZ010000018.1, read as the reverse complement.
TATGATATATACCAGGACTGGACGTTGGTGATTGCAGCTTACAACTGTGGTCCTGGAAATGTAAATAAAGCCATTCGCCGGTCAGGTGGCAAAACAAATTACTGGGATATTTATTATTATCTTCCCCGCGAAACAAGAGGGCATGTTCCTGCATTTATTGCAGCCGTTTACACCATGAATTATTATCGCGAGCATGATCTTTATCCGGCTGATATTGACCTGCCGATTGCTGCTGATACCATCATGATACATAACAAGCTGCATCTTCAGCAGGTTGCGGATGTGCTCGATATCCCACTGAAGGAACTCAGGGATATGAATCCGCAATTTACAAGGGATATAATACCTGCTACAGGAAAACCCTATGCACTTACTATTCCTTTTAATTATACAGCCCAGTTCATCGATCTGAAAGATTCGATTTTCGGATACAAGGATTCAGTTTATTTTAATAATCCTTCAGTGGTGACTCCTCATTATGCGTCAAGGACATTTGTACCCCGTGCTCCTTCAGGCAATATGACCCGGCTCTATTATACAGTTAAACCCGGTGATAATCTTGGCTATATTTCGCAGTGGTATAACGTACGGATTTCTGATCTTCGATACTGGAATAATATTAACCGGAACATTATCAGGGCAGGTCAAAAGCTGGTGATTTACGTACCCCATAAGAAGTCCGCTTACTATGCCAAAATAAATCAAATGAATTTCTCCGAGAAACAGCGTGCTGCCGGTGTCAGTGTGCCGGGTGAAACTGTTACAGCCAGTGTGCCAGTTGAAGAGAATGGAGATTATATTTATTATACAGTCAAATCCGGAGATACCATCTGGGACATTGCCAATAAATTTTCTGGTGTCTCTGATGCTGATATTATCAAAATAAACCAATTTAGTTATTCAGAAAAGATTAAACCGGGTCAGAAAATCAAAATCAAACGTAAAAACTAAGCTTCAGTGAGTAGTAGGAGATAATTATGAAACCTTCCAGAATTTTGATCTTTCTTCTGGTGGTGTTTGCCATCCTGCTTATTATAAGCCTGGTTTTCCCTGCTGACGGAATCAGATTGTGGGGAAATATGAGGCTTTCTTTTCCGGATGTTCAGGAAGTTTTTCGTCCCGAAACAGTTCAGTATGCTGATATTTCCGCTATAATTGAAAATAGTCAGATTGAAGAAGATTCAGTTGGCTATCAGGATACAACGGCTATGGATACGGTATCTTTACCTGATGCCATGCCAGATTCAGCTATCCGGCAGCAGGATACTATTAAAGCCGATGCCAAAGATCTGAGCGGTTCTCTCGAACATCTGCAGTATCCTCAGGATAATCGCAAGGTGTTGTATCCTTTTTTCAGGGAACTGGAAAAACTTAGGGATACTTCAGAACTGATCAGGGTATTGCATTATGGTGATTCACAAATTGAAGGCGACCGGATTACCTCTTACATCCGTAACAGGTTGCAGAAAAAATTCGGCGGTTCAGGTCCCGGTATCTTGTCTGCAGCACAACTATATAATGGTCAGCTTTCTGTATATCAGGAAAATTCGGATAACTGGTACAGGTATACAGCTTTTGGCAGAATAGATACAACAATTAAGCACCACCGTTATGGATTGATGGCAAGTTTTGCCAGATTTTCACCCTATTTACCGGACAGTATTCAACCGGATACCACTACCAAAACTGCCTGGATAACATTCCGGCGTTCCGCTCTTGGCTACATGACTTCCCGGACCTATGACAGGTGCAGGGTTTTTTATGGTTTTAACAAAAGACCTTTTATCACTGAGGTTGTGAAAGATGGTGAAGTTACCGATGCAGAGATGATTCCCCCTAAAAATGATATTACCGTACTCGAATGGGATTTCAAATCTTCACCGGTTGAGCTGACTATTAAATTCACCGGGACTGACAGTCCGGATTTTTATGGTGTGGCTCTTGATAATCACCGGGGAGTTGCTGTAGATAATATTGCGCTAAGAGGCAGTTCAGGACTTGTTTTTACGAGGATGAACCGCAATCAGTTAAAAAAGTTATATGCTGAACTGAATGTGAAATTACTGATCCTTCAGTTTGGCGGTAATGTAGTTCCATATTTAACCAAGAATTATGATTATTACGGGGAGAAGTTTTATAACCAGCTTAAAAGGCTGAAAAGTATTAATCCGGATATCCCCGTTATCGTCATTGGTGTGGCTGACATGTCCCGTAAGGTAAATGATCACTATGAATCTTATCCGAATATTGAAGATATCCGGGATGTAATGAAGGAAGCCAGTTTTAAGGCTGGCTGTGCATACTGGGACCTTTATGAAGCAATGGGGGGAAATAATTCCATGCCAAGCTGGGTTTTTGCGGAACCGGCACTCGCTTCACCCGACTTTGTCCATTTTAACCACAGGGGTGCCCGCATTGTTGCCAAAATGTTTTGCAATGCTCTTTTTTCGGAATATTATGCATACAAAAAAGCGGAAGGTGAGAAAGAATACAAGAATTGACAAACTAGCCAGAACCAAAAATTTGGATGTTAACCGCTTTTATATTTTATTCGTAGTCTAAACCAAATTAACATCCACTAATAATGCCTGAAAAAATAATTACGGTTGACATGATGAATTCCGCGGTTTGCTGATGCAGGTTTTAAAAAACATATTTTTATTCTCTCAGGATTCACCCCTGATTTTTACCCAGGTATATTTCTGGGGGTTTTTTGCAGTTGTGCTGTCAATTTATTCAATCGTATATAAAAAACGGGCAATCAGGAACAGCTACCTTTTTATTATCAGTCTGTTTTTTTATTACAAAACGAGTGGATTCTTTTTTCTGCTCCTGGTATTTTCCACCCTGGTCGACTATATCATTGGCATTTCCCTTCATAAGTCATCAAAACCACTTTCCAGAAAGCTGCTGGTTGCCACAAGCATAGTGATCAATCTGGGGATGCTTTCCTATTATAAATATTCCTATTTTTTCACTGATCTCATTAATCAGCTCTTTCATCTTCACCTTAAGGTTACAGATTATATCGCCCTATGGTCAAATATGGCGACAGGTACTCATTTTGATGTAGACAGGATATTGCTGCCTGTGGGGATTTCCTTTTTTACCTTCCAAACCATTAGCTATTCAATTGATGTTTACAGGCGAAAAGTGGAACCGGTCAGGAATATTCTTGATTTTGGGTTCTATGTTTCTTTTTTTCCCCAGCTTGTTGCCGGGCCAATTGTGCGGGCCTCCGAGTTTGTCCCGCAGTTATATAAAAAATTTTCACTGAGCAAACAGGAATTTGGGTATGCACTGTTTCTCATTCTGAATGGGTTGTTCAAGAAAATGGTAATTTCCGACTATGTTGCAGTAAATTTTATCGACCGTATTTTTGCCAATCCACACAGCTTTACCGGCTTCGAAAATCTTATGGCTCTTTACGGTTATTCATTGCAGGTATATTGTGATTTTTCAGGTTATACTGATATTGCTATAGGAATCGCTTTGCTGATGGGATTCAGGTTACCCACTAATTTCAATTCTCCCTATAAAGCAGTTAATGTTGGCGACTTCTGGAAGCGCTGGCACATGTCCCTATCTCTCTGGTTAAAGGATTACCTATATATACCTCTTGGAGGCAACCGGCATGGCAATTTCCGTACTAATATTAATTTGATGATTACCATGTTACTGGGGGGACTCTGGCATGGTGCGGATATGAAATTTATTCTCTGGGGTGGTTTAAATGGTGCCGGACTGCTGGTTTATAAGTGGTGGCGAAAAATAAGTCCTTATGATAAAAACCGTACCTGGCCCGTACGTTTCTGGAAGATCCTGCTTACTTTTAATTTCATCACATTTACAAGGATATTTTTCAGGTCTGATGATATGATCAGGGCCAGAGCAATGTTGCAGCAACTTACCCATCATTTGGATTTTAGTGTGGCTTTAAATGTTTTAAAATCCTACTGGATTGTATTTGCTGTCATGTTTTTCGGATATATGATGCACTGGTTGCCATCTTCGCTTAAAGAACTTTATCGTGGCTGGTTTATTAAGACTCCTGTATATGCAAAGGTGATTATTTCTGTAGTGATTGTCATAATTATTTATCAGGCCCGTTCGGCTAACCTGCAGCCTTTTATCTATTTTCAGTTTTAATTCCCGGAAACCCCAAACTACTAATCCACACTCAGCATCAATTTGTAGTTACAAAATTTATCTTTAGATTTGGTAAACAAATTTTCCTTATGTTTTACAGTTGTTGCGTGGGTATTATAAACCCTGATTTTAATTAATTACACATGCCAAAAAAACTTAGCGTTATTATTCCTGCCTATAATGAGGAATCAACCATAAGCTCCATACTTGATAGAATATTATCGGTAGAAATCCCCGGACACGAAATAGAAATTGTTGTTGTGAATGATTCATCAACCGATAATACAGCTGATGCTGTTCAGAAATATATTGAAACAAAGGATAGTCCGGAAATCCGGTTGATCAGTCATCCTGTGAACCGGGGGAAAGGAGCTGCATTACATACAGGAATTGCCGAGGCTTCTGGTGATTATATCATCATTCAGGATGCTGACCTGGAGTATGATCCGCGTGAATACAATTCTCTTTTAAAGCCGGTTATCGAGGGATTTGCCGATGTGGTATATGGATCCAGGTTCATGGGTTCTAATCCTCACAGGATTTTATTCTTCTGGCACACAATCGGCAACCGCTTTCTAACCTTTTTGTCCAATATTTTCACTAATCTCAATCTGACGGATATGGAAACCTGTTATAAACTTTTCAGGGCAGAGATCCTTAAGAGTTTAGACTTAAAAGAGAACAGGTTTGGTTTTGAGCCTGAAGTGACAGCCAGGATATCAAGGGTTCCGGGGATCAGAATCTATGAGGTGGGAATTTCATATTATGGAAGAACCTATGCAGAGGGGAAAAAAATAAACTGGAAAGACGGGCTGAGAGCACTTTGGTGTATTTTGAAATACAATATTTTCGTTGTCAAATAGCATCCTGCAGTCAGGCCATGCATAAAGATTATTCATGAATGTGTATCCAACCTGAACAATAAGCTATGAAATCTGCAAAAACCTATTTTCCCTGGCTATATCTGATTGTCTTATTCGTTTTTTTCTTCATACTGGCTGTATTGTCTACTGGTACATATGGTGGTGCTGATGACCTTGCACACTACCGCATTGCAAAATATGCGTGGTTGTATCCCCATTTATTCCTCGATCACTGGGGTAAACCATTATTTACAATTTTGAGCGCACCATTTGCCTGGTTTGGTTTTCTGGGGATAAAAACCTTTAATATACTGGTGGGATTGCTGACAGCATTCTTCACTTACAAAACGGCAAAAATTCTCTCCCTGAAAAATGCATGGATGGTTTTACTATTCGTTGTTTTTGCACCCATTTATTCCATCATGATGCTTACCGGCATGACGGAGATATTGTTCAGCTTTGTGCTTATTCTGGGCGTGTATCTTTTTTTTGCAGAAAAACCTGTTGTTGCTGCCTTGATTATCTCGTTCCTTCCGCTGGCTCGCACTGAAGGAATTGTAATTTGGTCAATTTTTCTGATTGTCCTTTTGTACAACCGGAAGTGGAAATCAATTCCCTTACTGCTGTCTGGTTTTTTGTTATTCAGCTTAATCGGATACTTCTTTTATTATAATGATTTTTTGTGGCTTATCCATCAGATGCCTTATAGCAATGCAGCCAGTGCAATATACGGGCATGGTGAATTGCTACATTTTGTGAAGGCGACTCCCAAAACCATTGGAATTTTGTTAGGCATGCTCTCTTTGATTGGCTTAGGAATATTCTTTGTTCGGTTTTTCAAAAGAGAAAAATTGTTCCGGGCTGATCAACCCATGAATGAATTATTGTTGATCTTTGGTTCATTCTTCGTTTACTTTGCAGCACATTCCTATGTTTGGTGGAAAGGCATTGGGGCATCACTTGGGTTAATCCGTGTGATGGTCGGAATTATACCCTTGTGGGCGATTTTTAGCCTTCAGGGCTACAATCAATTAGAGCGCTGGATTGGTAAGCGCTTCAGGAGATGGTTGTTATCTGGCATCCTGATCATTTTAATTGCCACGCCATTCCTCACGTACCAAATACCAGTACATCTGACTTATAAAGAAAAAGTGATTAAACAAGCTGCTAACTGGTTCAGGCAATCGCCCTACTTTGAGAATAAAATTTATTTCTACGATCATTTTTTCTGGTTTTTCTGGGGCCTAAATCCATTTGATACTGCCAGGATTCAGGAAAGAGTCCCGGATCCAACACATCCTGCCAGAGATGTTCCCCTGAACAGTATAGTCATCTGGGATGCCCATTTTGCACCCAATGAGGGCCGGCTTCCACTTGATAGTATGCTTAGTAATTCCGGGTATAAACTTTTAAATGTTATTTATCCTGAGCAACCTTTTAAAGTTCTGGGGGGATATGATTACGGTATTTATTTTTTCAAAAGAATAGCTGACACTGTTTCCGTAGATAATTACAAGATCAGAGATAACTTCGAAAAAAACCGGTTCAGGTTTGAGCATGCGGATACGCTTGTTAAGCGGAATTTTATTGACAGCCTGATCAGGGTTTCAATCCAGGATGATTCAGCTACTGCTGTCAATGGATTCATACCTTCGCCTGACCAACAATATTTATTTACAAAAAAGATTGCCACCAGCAGATTTAAAGGTGAAATGTTTGAAGTTAAAGTGAATCTCACCCTTGACGCTGAGAATTCCTTGCCCGAAAAATTGTTTTTAGTGATTTCTACAGGTAAAAACGGACAGGTTATAGACTATGATGCATATGACCTGTTATCTGGCAAGGATCAGGTTCAAGCCACTGAACAGGAAATTGTTAAAAAAATTGCCGATTACCCCAGTAATTCAGAAACTAAGATTTATTTGTGGCAAAAAGCACCTGTTAAGGTACGCATAAAGGCTTATTCGGTAATTGTACGTTATTAAAATATAGTATATATTTTTTATTATCTCGTAAAATTGTATCAAGAGTAGGTTGATGTTTATAAACTGGGGCAGAGTATGAAAATCATAATTCGTTGGAGTACAGCACTTTTTATTATCCTCGTTTTTCTTTTTATTTGCGGGTACAAATTTCTCTCTTTACATAACTGGCTCTTTGGATCAGATATAGGGAGCTACGATACGATGTTGCAGGAAACGCTTAAGGGGCATTTTGGAGTTGAATATACCTATGGCAACTCTTTTGGCGATCACGCCAGCTTTTCACTCTTATTCCTGCTCCCTTTTAAATTATTGATGGGACCTTATATGATGGATTTATTAATTCTCATAACCCCGATTTTCTATATGATATGCGGATTTGTGATTCTTTTTTATGCTGCCGGGAAAAAGGAAATATCATGGCCCGTAATGCTCACGGGGGTGCTTGCCTTTATTTTTCATCTGAGTGTTTTTCGCGGGAATTATGAAGAAATATATGGGTTTCATATCGATACAGCTTCAGGATATGTGATGGTTATTATTGCTTTTTTGCTTCAATTCCGCAAAGAAAAGAGAGCTAACCTGAATTTTTTGTTACTGGTTGTCTATACCTGGTTTTTATTTCTAAAAGAGGAAATGGCCTTACTGGGGCTTGCTTTCTTTCTGGTATTGTGGATACTGAGTAAAGAACGAAAATATTTATTATGGGCAGTGATTACTTTTTTTGTTTTTTGTTTGCAACTCCTTTTGATAAATTACTTTAAAACTCCTTTTAATCGGGGTAATGAAGTTTTTCTGGCAAAATTAATGCAACGAATTTCAGAGCATGGTGTTGTGGAAGTAATAAGCGAGGTGCCAATGAATCAATTCTGGAATTTTATTCTTTTTTATATATCTACATATGGTTTATTAATCGTATTTCAGCGGATCAATAAGATAGCATTTGCTCTTTTAGCTGTTGGGTTGTTCAAATCGGCCATTTGTTTTGTCACACATGATTATTTTTTCTATTCCTGGCATGGATTTCCCGCACTGGCTATGTTCTCCGGGGCTATAATACTCCAGGCGTTTTATCCTGTAAAAACAATGTATGCCAAATACAATCCAGTGTTGATAATCATGAGTATACATGTACTTATCCTGCTTGTTTCTGTGCGAAATGATTACGAATATTCCAGGGAAGTGAGAGGATGTGTTCATGCAAACCGGATGTATAAAGAGCGGGTAATGCCGGATTTGATAAGCATAAGAAAACTAATTCCTGAAAATCATGTGTTGGCATTAAACCATACTCTTACCATCGAATTTACTGACGACTACCGGTACAGCATGTATCCTCGAGGCGTGAGCATTCTTCCTTCGGGCATAGCGGATTATGTGCTCATAAATCGAAATTTAAAAGAGACAACGTTTTTATCTGTCAATCAGGCTGACCAATTAGATCCTGGTGTGAAAGATGAATTTAATGTACTGGCAGAAAATGAAAGTTTTATTTTGTACAAAAGGATTAAACTACATCATACAAAAGACCGGAAATTATTTATAAAATTCTGCGGAAAACAAACATTGGAATAAACTTCCCGGGTACTATTCAATTTACATTACAATATTTATATTCATTTTGTCTACAGAATAATCCTTATAACAATTTGAGAGGAAACTTTTCCGGTGCATGAATTTGCTATGTTTTGCAATAACATTCAGGTTGTTATAAGATGGCCATACATGTTAGTGATTTATTCCTGGAATAAACTAAGCAAACCAAATTTAAATGGAATCTTCCTGCGCAAAAAGTTGTTTTACACTTAAATTATCTGTTTGAATGGTGGTGGGATGAAATTGCAGAATACTTCTGATTTTTGCTGTATCATTCACGGTCCATAATTGAATTTTCAATCCTTTGCTCTTTAGTATATTAATATTCCGGGTATTCAAGCTTGTATCATTGGCATTGAATGAAATACCCTCATATCCTTTTTCTTTTGCTTTATTGATTTTACTGATAAGATTGGAGTAGCCCAGCAGATAACAATCTACTTCAGGCAGTTGTTGTTTCATCTGATCAAGAAATACCTGGTAATCGGTTTCTACCATAACCTGATGAGTGAGTTTGGTGGTTTGTAAAAGTTTGGTTAATTGTTTTGCCAGGGTAGTAAGATATTTTTTTTCATTTAAATCGGGACAATATGGAAAGTATCCTTTTACATCGAGTGAAAGATACTTTTTATCAGGCAGCTGATTCAAAAAAACCAGAACATCGCGGAGAGGCGTGATCTTTTGCTGCATTTGGCTGCTTGCAATAATCTGGGATATTTCTGCATCTGACATAGCCGGGATCGAAAGTGGAATTGAATCCACAGTGTAAGCAAAAAGATCATCGTGCCAAAGCCATAGGGTAGAATCAGCGCTCATCTGGATATCAATTTCTGCTCCATCCAGGTATTTTGAGCCTGCTCTAACAGCATCCAGGGTGTTTTCCGGAGGCAGACCAGCAGCTTTCTGGCTGTATACGTTGGCTCCGCTGCCTCGATGGCCCAGAAAAAGTACTTTATCCTCCTGCATGCTTAATCTTTGCTGACATGACTGAGTCAGGAGCGAAAGAGTGAGAATGATCATATAAATAAGCGCCAGTTTTTTCATTCGGCAAGTATTTTTAAATTAAAATTTCTTATCTGAAAGGATTGGCCCTGATTATTCCAGAAATACAGTTTTATTGATGATACATGTTTGGCATCCAGGTGTTTCAGAAAGAATGATTGTGATTTATGACTCATCATCCAGTTATTTGTATCGTACTTATTCTCTGTTTTCCACGGGTGCCAAATTAACTTATTCCCTTTTTCATCAAGTATTTCCATGATAAGACTGAACCCGCCATCCTTGCTGTCAAGAAAACTGTATTCGAAAGAGAAGTCCATGTACAGATTCTGGTAATGATTTTCAGAAAATTCTTTATGTTGGATAGTAAAGAATTGATCTTCTGATAAAATTTGTTGTGGCTCTTCAAATTTGTTTGAAATGTCAAGTATTTTTTCGACTGCAGTATTCTGCAAAAAAAGTTCTTCAGGCATAATTCTGCCCCGGTCAGGAAGAGTTGTATGGATTATTCTTTCCGTTCTGAGCATTTCGGCTCCTTTATTTAACACTTTGGTGTTTTGCATAGGGTGCAGCGAAAGTGTTTTATCTATTGAATATAGATTAACACGGTCAAGATAACAGGAATCAAATAAAAGTTGGGTAATATTTCTGTTATTAAGCATAAACGGGAGCGTCTCAGTATTTCTGAATTGAATTGATGTATCCATCATGGAGCCCATCCAGTGAACAATGCCGGGGGATTGAATGCCATAGCCTGATAATAAATTCAGAAGGGTAGGAGTAACATCCATCTGGCTTGTTACAGCGGACATTTGTCTGCTTGCTTTTAATAATGGAGAGTATATGATAAGCGGCACATGGTACCGGTTAAGCGAGTTATCGGGTACCATACTCATACTGTGATCTCCTGTTACTATAAACAAGGTGTTGTTGAAATCCGGCCGTTTTTTCAGTTCATTAAACAGGTAACGAACAGCATCATCAGCATAAAGGATACTGGAAAACCGGGCTTTTTGATTCCAGATATTTTCTTTTTTAGATTTTGAAAAACCTTTTTCATCAACATAATTCTTAAGCTTTCGGAAGTATGCTTCCTGATTCAGGAATATCCACGGACTATGAGTGGAAAGCGTCATATAAACATCAAGCCTGGGAGCCTGATTTACTGAATCGATCACTTCAAGAGAACGCCTGAATACATCACGATCACCATATCCCCAGCAAAAATCATGGACTGTATCCATTTTTGTATAGGATTTCCCGTAATTCTCCAGCACATAGTCTCCGCCCTGCCTGTAAAAAAACGAGGACATATAATCAAATCCGGTCCAGCCGCCGTAATAAAAACTGGTGCGATATCCGTTGTTATTTAGTATTCTTATTAATGAGTATTGCCAGGGCATATCATCACCCATAGCCAGAAAACCTTTTTCCCCATAGGGTAATGAGCCAAAGAAAGCCGGAAGAACTCCAAATGTTCGTTCCGAAGTGCTCAGACAATTATTCCAGTATAGACTTTGCTCTGCAAGTGAATCAAGAAAGGGAGTAAAGCTTCCCAGGGGAGCGTCAGGTCCTGAAATTTCACGACCGATGCTTTCCAGGATAACAACCACAATGTTAACCTGTTGGTTAGATTTAGTGAAAAAAGATTTTAATGGGTTGGCATGGCCAGTATTTTCATAGAGCAGGGGATATTTTTCTGAAATAAATCTTTTTTCCGGAAATTGCTTATGCCACCTTTTTATTGATTTTTTAATTTCCGATTGGTTGTAATGTTTTTCAGACCTTTTATTGATAATAATGTCGTGGATAAAAAAAATTACTTTATTAACGGCAATCTTTTGAGAAAGGGTATATATTGAATTATAATCCTTCAGATGCAGAGGAAAAATAAAGGACATTCCCACAAGGGAAAGAAAAAAGTATAGTTTTAATTTTCCCTTTCCTTTCCAGTTTCTCAGGCTTCGATAAGTCAGTATAGATATTGCGGAAATACTTATTACAATAAATGAATACCATCCGGCATACTGAAGATAAGATTCCAGTGTGTGCAGAGAATTTGAAGTGGAATATCCTGTAACAACATGGTCGAGCAGGATACCCGTTATCCCAAAATAGTAAAGCATAAAAACGGTTGTCATTGTGTAGCTAATCAACAGCAGTATCTTTACAGCAACCAAGAGGGGTCTGGATAATATGTGTAATCCCCAAAAGAGAGGAAATAAAATCAGAGAGATCCTGAATAATAAAATAAGATCAGTGCCAGTCCCTTTCAAAAGGGGCAGTATCAGATTCACTCCTGCGGTCGGATGTAACTTACGGAGGAGAAAAAATTCAGTTAAATGTAAAAGAAGAATAAGCAGTGCAGCACTTACAAGAAAACGCACATACTTTTCTGCCTGGGTATGTAATATTCCGGAATTTAACCTGAATTTTTTTATCATAGAAGATTAAAAAAACTTCATTTTTCTGGCAGCGAACATACTCATTTTTATCAGTAACCAGCCATGCTTAAATCGTGAAATCTGTGTTGATCCATAAGCCCTTTCCCTGTATCTGATAGGTATTTCAACAATACGGAAATTAAGCTTTGCGGCTCCGAATAAAAGATCAAAGTCACCAAACGGATCAAAATCGCCGAAAAATTTTCTGTTCTGTTTAATGACTTCATAATCTTTTTTATACAATACTTTTGTCCCGCAAAGAGTATCTCTCAGTCGTTGTCCGAGCAGATAAGTAAAAAACCAACTAAAGAATTTATTTCCGAGTAAATTTAAGAAACGCATGGCTTCCTTATCCTGCGGATAGACGAGTCGGCTTCCGTTTACGAATTCACCTTTGTTTTCGATAAGGGCTCTGTAATACTTGGGTAGGTCTTCGGGCGGCATGGTCAGATCTGCATCCAGGATCATCAGAATATCTCCGGTTGCCCGGTCGAATCCTTCGCGTACAGCATTGCCTTTTCCTTTCCCGGACTGTTTCATAATGAGGATATCAACTTCAGGATAAGCTTTTTGTACTCTTTCCATTTCTTCCCAGGTGCCATCAGAAGAATTGCCTTCCACAAAAATAAATTGTTGTGACACACCAAATGCGGGTGTACGTTTAATGGCATTTTCGATATTTCCTTTTTCATTACGTGCCGGTACCAGTATGCTGACAGAATGATCGGCAGTGTGTTTTTCTCTCACTCGGGCTGTAATAAAAAAGCTGAGTGTTAATTGATTGAGCAAGGGTAAATTGGCAAGAAATTTATTAAAGATCAAATTAAACAGAGGTATATATACCGGTAATAAAAGTTTTCGGTTAATGGTGATCGTCTCAATATCTTCAACTTCCAGCAGACTTTTTATATCTCCGGTTGTTAACCAGTTTTGTCTGGGTTGTTTCATTTTAAGTCCTGTAAATTCAGCAAATTTCAAAAATGGTTCCCAGATAAAATTATAATAGGATATTACAATACGGGTTCGGCTGTGAGATACCCGCTTCAAGCAGGCAAATGCTTTTTGCACATCATCAAGTGATCCTATCAAATCAGACAATATAACATAATCAAATTTTTCATCAAGCTTCATGTCTTCCGCATCTTGCAGGAGAAAAGTAAGATCAGGAAACTTTTTTCTGGCAATATTTATGGAAGCTTCCGAAAAATCAATACCGACTCCGTAGGAGGGCTTCACAGCATTGAGCAGTTCACCGTCACCACATCCCAGTTCAAGCACCCGGCTTCCTGCTGGTATTATATATGAATAATATTTATTTAATGATTTGTGATAGTATGAGTTTCTTTTTTTCCATTTACTTCTACTGGTTGCCGTTTCGTTAAAAAAGGATTTTTTATCCTGATCTTTTCTCATAATCTGTAGTTCATTCTGTTAGTCTGGGTGATGAATATATCGAAATCGAAAAATCGTCGAAATATATTGTTTTATTTCCTTTATTCCACACATAAGTTTTAAGCGTATCTGTATTTTTCGGAGGTTTAAACATAAGTTCCAGTGGTTCCCAGCCATTTCTGGATTTACCGGAGGATTTACCGACTGCTTTATAAAACTTTTCTGGATCTGTGGCTGATACAACCAGGAAACTCTCACTTTTGCCGTAACGCATTACTTTAATCTGTATTACATGTGCAAGGCTGTCAACCAGGATGGTATGTGTGAAGCCAAATCGTTCATTTTTGTTCAAACGCACAGCATGTTTACCGCTCAAAGCATGTTTGGCCGAGAGAACCGATGCAGTACCAAAGAGGCTTTCTGAATTGTTCCCGGTTAACATCAGACCCTCCGGATCTGTATTTTCTGCATTACAGGCAAAGAAGCCGGTTCTTTTCATGCCTTTGAGCAAGCTTTGCTTCTGAATATTTTCTCCTGGCATATCATCAGATTTTTCTTTCGTAACATAAATACCCTTTTTTGCCATTTCATAGTCTGGTTCTTCGATTAGGTGGTAGAAGCGGGCAGAAGGTTTTAATTTCAAAAAAGAATCCCAGTAAGCTGCCTTTGACATACTGTCCCAGTGTATGGCGCCGTAGTGATATTGATTTGCCTGAAAAACAGAATAAGCTGTAAGAATAAATATAATTGACAAAAGAGCGATCCGGAGCTGCTTTTGTGCGCGTATACTGTACTGTATCAATGCAGCCAATGGAATAGCAAGCATTCCGTATGAATCAATCATGGGGCGTTGGCCAAAAGATCCTCCATACCACCAGGTCCACCACGAAAAAATTATATAAATATTTAGTATTGAAAACAACAGAATTGGCCAGAAGAATTTTCTGTATTTTTTCCAGACAAATACAAAGCCTGACAGTGCAAAAGCCATCACAGGAGTATAAACCAGCCAGCCTTTGCGATAACTGAAAAGCCCCCTTATAATTTGCGGGTTTTTAAAGAAAAACCCTTCGTCATTATAGGCATAATAAAACCAATGGCCTGTAATGCTCTTCCAATAAATCAACTGGGGAGACCATACTAGCAAAAAAGCCAGCCACATTATTAATATCAGGTACCTTTTGGTGAAAAAGTAATTTGATCGCCCTTTTAATTCAGCGAAGGACGTCACTCCATAGAAAACAAAAAAGATCAGAATAATTATATTACTGGGTCGGATCAACGCAATAATTCCTGCAAGGAGACCAATAACTAATGAATTTTTAGGGGAGGGGGATTCATACCATTTTAAAGTAATGAGCATAAATGCAATAAAAAGACAGAAGCTATAAATATGGGACATCGGGGCTTCATAAATAGCATAATAATAAAGATTTGTTCCGGCAAAAACTGCAATCAGAGTGATAGTTGTTACTGTGGAAGAAAAATACCGGGAAAGCAATTTCCGCAACAGGTAAAGCCCTAGCATTAAATAGAAAACACTACTTAACATCAGGGCAAGTTTGTAAGGCCATGTAAAACCGTTTGCTGCCACAGGCAGCAAACCAGCAGCAAGATGTGCCACAAGAAAAAAGGGTGCATACAGTAGAGACATACCCATTGTCATCTTGATTACTTTCTTCTGGGTTTCCGGAACCTGATGTCCCCAAAACTTGTTTGAAAAATAGCCCGGATTATCGGCTGTAAATTGCAGTGTCAGGTCATGGTAGATGAATGTTGCAGGAAGATAGGCATAGTAGTCAATTATATCCCAGGCGATGACTTTGTCTTCCTTTCTGTAATCTTTCAGATTTGTCATAGACCAGATCACTACAATCAGGATTGACAAATTTGTAAAACGGGCAATATTTGATTTACGAAAAATAGCTTTCAGTCTGGTAATCATAGCAAAGCTCATTTAATTTGCCCTTTTACATTACTTAACGAGAAATAGGCTGTGCATAGTCTTTGACATCTTTTCCCGTAATTTCTTTATCGCATAGGATGATAAGACGTTCCAGCACATTCCGGAATTCCCGGATATTACCTGTCCAGGTTATTTTCTGTAATTCCTGAATGGCATCAGATTTAATAATTTTCTTTTGCATTCCGTATTCGGCACATATAATTTCATTGAAATGCTCAGCAAGGAGGGGAATATCTTCGGTTCTTTCATTGAGCGAAGGAACCTGAATCAGGATTACACTTAAGCGGTGGTAGAGGTCTTCTCGGAAATTGTTTTGTTCAATTTCCAGTTTCAGTTCCTTATTGGTTGCTGCAATAATTCTTACATCTACTTTAATATCCTTATCACTTCCTACGCGGGTAATTTTATTTTCCTGCAAAGCGCGAAGCACTTTTGACTGGGCAGACAGACTCATATCGCCAATTTCATCCAGGAAAAGTGTACCCCCGTTTGCCTGCTCAAATTTGCCGATTCGTTGTTTATGGGCAGAGGTAAAAGCTCCCTTTTCGTGACCAAACAGTTCACTTTCAATTAATTCAGAAGGTATTGCAGCGCAATTTACCTCAACAAACGGAGCAACAGCGCGTTCACTTTTTTCGTGCAGGGCATGTGCCACCAGTTCTTTACCTGTTCCGTTTTTGCCTGTAATCAGAACACGTGCCTCTGTAGCGGCTACACGCTCGATCATGTCTTTTACTTGCAGTATGGCAGGTGAATTACCCACCATTTCGTATTGTTTGCTCACTTTCTTTTTCAATACCTTCGTTTCCGTTAGGAGTGAGGATTTATCCATGGCATTCCTGATGGTAATCAGCAATCGGTTCAGATCCAGGGGTTTTTCAATAAAATCAAATGCTCCTTTTTTAATGGAATCTACTGCAGTATCAATATTACCATGGCCTGAGATCATGATTACAGAAACTTCGGGTGAAATTTCCATGATTTTTCCCAGCACTTCAATACCATCCATTTCCGGCATTTTGATATCACACAGTACAACATCAAATTTGTTGTTTTCAAATTGCTCCAACCCTTCCTTTCCATTATTGGCCAGACTTACTGTATGTTTTTCATATTCAAGTATTTCCTGTAACGTGCTTCTTATGCTTTTTTCGTCATCAATAACCAGGATATTTGCCATTTTTCAAGTGTGTTTCAGGTATAACATAATATTAAATCTTTGATTACTCCTTCTTTTAAAGCGTAATCAGACTGGATAAGCTGCTTAATGCTGCATTTCTCCATCGTAAATTTAGTAAAAATAGCGGCAAGCACAATCATTTCAATTCGCATTGGCTCCAATCCTTTCATCTGCTTTCTTTCTTCGAATGTTGAAGCAACTAATCTCTTATGAAGGTCATTGAAAGCCTTCATGTTTATGCTTACGGCTGATGAACTTATTTGATTAATGGCTTCAGTAGATGATAGCTCAATCATGGAACGGAAAGAGTCAAATGAACCGGATGCGCCGATCATTGTTGAGGGCTGATGCTCCCTGACAGCTGAAAACAGGGATTGTAATTCACTTTCAAGAAAAGATTCTACGAGTGTAATCTCACTGTGTGTAATCGGATCCGATGGTTCAAAACTTTCAAGAAGTCGTGCGATTCCCAGATTGAAACTTTTTTTCCAGTAAATTCTGTTTTTATCACCAATTATCAATTCATTACTGCCTCCACCGATATCAAGGACAAGTATTTTCTCATCGTCAAGTGGTACTGATTGTGAAATGCCTTTGAATATCAGTTCGGCTTCTTTTTCACCAGTGATGATTTCCAGATTAATCCCCACCTCCTTTTTTATCCTGTCAGCGAATTCCTTTCCATTATCGGCACTCCGAATGGCTGATGTTGCAAATGCATGAATATGATCTGTGTGATAGTTATCAATTGTTTTCTTTTGTTCCTTTAATGCGGCAATGCCGCGTTCAACGGCTTCGGGGGTAATTATGCGTTTTCCAATGCCTCCTGCGCCAAGTTTCACGGGAAGCTTTTCATTCACCAATATTGAGTAAGTACCATTTTTATCTGAATCTACTATTAGCAGATTAAAAGTGTTGGTACCAAGATCAATAACAGCTATTCGCATTTTATGAGTATTTAAATATTGTTAGTAATTCTTCAAAAAGTATGGGTCATAAAAAAAGGGCACGGTTGGTGCCCTTTCTGGGAAAATATTTTTCAATATTTTAACCACTTCCATAGTTCCTTATAATTCACTTTTTTACCATACATGAGAATGCCTGTGCGGTAAATTTTGGCAGCAAGCCAGGTAGTTCCTATAAACGTTAGAACAAGCAAGCCCATGGACAGGGCAAGTTGCCAGTAAGGGACACCAAAGGGAATCCGCACCATCATTACAATTGGAGATGTAAATGGTATAATGGAGAACCAGAAAGCGATTGAGCCTTCGGGGTTGTTGATGGTGTTAAGCATTACAAAAATGCCTAAGATCAGAGGGATGGTAATTGGAAACATGAATTGCTGGGTATCCGTTTCGTTGTCAACGGCTGAACCAATGGCTGCAAATAATGAGGCATAAAGAAGATACCCTCCGAGAAAATAGAAAATAAAGGAACCGATCATGGCACCAAAATTTATATTTTTTAATGACTGCAGGATATCTTTTATTTGATTCACATCATCCGAAGCGACAGAAAGTTGCGACTCATTATTCTGATCTGCAGAAGCTGGAGAAGAGAAATATTGTTGTGATGTGACTTTTTCCGTTGCTGTTTTGTTTAGGTCGGGGAAAAGAATTGACTGACCCGCGGCAACCAGTCCAAATGTAAGCAAAATCCACAAAATAAACTGGGTTAGTCCTACAAGAGCCAATCCAATGATTTTACCCATCATTAGCTGGAAAGGCTTTACTGATGAAACCATTAATTCAACAATGCGATTGGTTTTCTCTTCCAGAACCCCTCTCATCACCTGAGCCCCAAAAAGGAAAATAAAGAAGTAGATCAGAAAACCGGCTGCATACCCTACAACCATAGCAATTCCGGTACTGCTTTGTTTTTCGGTTCCGCTTTCAGTGATTTTTATGGTGTTTATATGCACACTTGTTTTAACTGATTCAAGTATCTCATCAAGATTTTCGATGTTATGGGCTTTCAGCTTCTTGTTTTCTATTTCCTTCTCCAATGCGCTGGAAATATGTGTTTTAATACTCAGGCTGGGCTGTTTATCAGAAAAAAGTTCAACTGAATTAGGTGAATAGGTTACAATCTCCGGAATAAACAGGATACCATAATATCCCTTTTGTTTGAAATCTTTTTTAAGGCTGTCAAGGTTGGCATTATCAAGATACCTGAAACTCAGGTACTCGGTATCCGGTATTTTATTATTGAACAAACCGGAGTTGTCAACCACTGCGATTACTTTTTCTTCAGTATCCTGAATTGTAGCCAGCCAGGCAGGTACAATCAGGAAAGCAGCAAAAAGAATCGGTCCGAGGATGGTCATAATCAGAAATGATTTTTTTCTCACCCTTGTAAGGTATTCGCGCTGAATAATCAGATTTATCTTCCCCATTCTTTAGCGGTTTAGTTTAAAAAATTAGATTAATATTGTTTAGTGGATTAATTTTTTATTATTGCCGGACTTTCATCTCCTCAGGTATTGACATGCTTGCATCCTGCACTGCTTTAATAAATATTTCATTCATATTTGGGAGTACTTCGGTAAATGAAATAATGTGTACTTTATCAATAATAGAAGACAAGAGCTGATTTTCTGTGGGATTGATTTGCCTGATTTTAATAAGGGCTTTTTTAATTCCCTGCTGTCCTGATATTTCAATAATTTCATAATTACCGTCAAGTGATGCCTTCAGTTTATCTGCATCACCGGTAAACCCCAGTTCATAAATATTGGACTTATAATTTTCGCGTACTTTATCAATTGGTCCTTCCAGTATGCATTTTGATTTATTAATCAGGGTAATAAAATCACATAGTTCCTCAACAGATCCCATGTTATGTGTCGAAAAGATAATAGTTGATCCTTTCGCTTTCATATTCAGGATTTCTTTTTTTAACAGATTGGCATTGATGGGATCAAATCCACTGAATGGTTCATCAAATATCAGCAATTCCGGTTCGTGTAAAATGGTTACAATAAACTGAATTTTTTGTTGCATGCCCTTGGAAAGCTCTTCTACTTTCTTATCCCACCATGGAGCAAGATCAAATTTTTCAAACCATTCCTTCAGCTTTTTCAGTGCCACATCTTTGGGTACACCCCTTAATCTGGCAAGATATAGGGCCTGCTCCCCGGCTTTCATTTTTTTGTACAAACCACGCTCTTCAGGCAGATATCCAATATGTGCAACATCCTCAGGCTTTAAAGAACGACCTTTAAATGTCAGGGAACCTTTATCAGGAGCTGTTATCTGATTGATAATTCTTATGAGTGTTGTTTTTCCTGCTCCGTTTGGACCAAGTAACCCAAAAACACTTCCCTGTGGTACGCTAATACTCACATCGTTGAGAGCAAAGAAGTTGCCGTATTTTTTTTCAATGTGGCCGGCCTTAAAAATTTCCATAGTTTAGAATTGCATTTACCTTACAGTTAGTACTTCAATCAGTTCATTTATGAAATCAAAAAGCCCATAGCCGGTTTTCGGTATTACTCAGCAATATAGAGCTTTAGTCTGAAAACAGGTAAGGGCACCTGATAATAAATCTTAAGAAAATTGAGTGTTTCAGTTGATAAATATATAAAATTATTCAAAATAACTTTTCATTTTCTCGAAAAAATTCTTTTCAGATGAGTCCGGAGCCGGTTCAAAATTTTCCGATTCCTTCATTTTTTCAATCAGTTTTGCTTCCTCTTTTGAAAGTTTCTTTGGTACCCACACATTGATATTAACCAATAAATCACCCTTCCCGTAACCGTTAACATCCGGAAGTCCTTTTCCCCTGAGCCGTAATATTTTGCCTGGCTGTGTACCTGCATCTATTTTTATCTTTACTTTACCATCTACAGTTGGTACTTCGGCAGGTGATCCCAGTGCTGCTTCCGGGAAACTGAGGAAAAGATTGTAAAACAGGTCATTCCCATCCCTGACCAGTTCGGGATGTGGTTCTTCAGTAATTATGACCAGCAAATCACCATTAATGCCACCCCTGCGGGCCGCATTCCCCTTGCCGCTGACAGTCATTTGCATTCCTTCAGCTACTCCGGCAGGAATATTCACAGAAATTACTTCCTGATCTTTTACGATTCCTTCTCCATGGCAGGCAGTGCATTTCTGGGTGATTATTTTACCCTCGCCGCCACAATTCGGACAGGTGGTTGTTGTCTGCATCTGTCCAAGGAAAGTATTGGAGATTCTGGTTACCTGTCCGGTGCCATGACACATGGAACAATCACTGTATGATGATTCGTTTTCGGCGCCGGTACCGTTGCAGTCCTTGCAGGCAACATATTTGTTTACCCGAAGTTTCTTCTCAACGCCATTGGCCACTTCTTTCAGGTTTAACTTCACTTTTACACGAAGGTTCGATCCTTTATGCACCCGGCGACCGCGTTGACCGCCTCCGCCAAAGCCGCCAAAGCCACCAAAGCCACCGCCAAAAATATCACCAAAATGAGAAAAGATATCTTCCATGGTCATTCCACCACCACCAAAGCCACCACCAGCAGAACCACCTACACCGGCATGTCCGAACTGATCATATCGAGACCTTTTCTGATCGTTACTCAATACTTCATAGGCTTCTGCAGCTTCTTTAAACTTTTCCTCTGCTGACTCATCTCCGGGATTTTTGTCGGGATGATATCGGAGGGCCTGTTTCCGGTAAGCCTTTTTGATCTCTTCTTTGGTAGCACTCTTTGATATGTCAAGAACTTCGTAATAATCTCTTTTTGCCATGTTATATTCTTTTCTGTTTATTCACCTACAACTACTTTTGAAAATCGGATCACTTTATCATTTAGTAAATATCCTTTTTCTATCACATCTATCACTTTCCCTTTCAGATCTTTTTCAGGTGCCGGAATTTTTGTCAGTGCTTCGTGTTCATCTGTGTCAAATTCTTTATGAAGTGCATCAATTTCTTTTATGCCCTTCTGAGTGAGAAACTCTTTAAACTTGGCATAAATTAAATGCACACCTTCCTTTATGGCTACAATATCCTTTGCCTCATCAATGGATTTAACTGCACGGTCAAAATCATCGACAACCGGTAAGATGCTGGTTAATATGTCTTCACCTGCAGATTTCGACAGTTCCATTTTTTCCTTCAGGGTACGTTTACGGTAATTATCAAATTCAGCAGAAAGCCTGATATATTTATCTTTTAATTCCTGTACCTGGAGTTCGAAATCTGCAAGTTTCGATTCCATATCATTAACTTCTGTGACAACACTTTCATTTTCAGGTTTTTCTGTTGGATTATTTTCAATCTGATTGTCGTTCACCTGGTCTTCCCCGGGATGCTGATCTTGTTTTTCAGCCTGTGTTTCATTATTCATTTTATCCTTAGTTTCCTTATTCTTATTGTGTTGTGTAGTTTTATGCTGATTATTTTTTCCTTCTGTGTCTTTTACTTTCTTTGCCATAAACTTTAATTGTTTTAATTTCCACATCAATTACTTCTGCATTAAACTGCTGCAAAGAAACAAATATTTTGCCAATTAACAGGAGGGCGACAATTTGACAGGCATAAAGATGAATTCATTTTTGATGCCAGGCACATGAAATCATGCAGGAATCATTAATGTATTAACTGATAATTAGCAGGATAGAGACTTATGCAGTGGTGTGTATGGATTAGAACATGCAGCGAGCAATCACCAGGTAAATTAAGTTTATGAAATCCGTTTAATTTCAGCACCCAGTTGGGCCAGACGGACATCAATTTCCTGGTAGCCCCGGTCAATTTGTTCTATATTATGTATCGTACTTGTACCGCCTGCAGAGAGGGCGGCTATTAGCAGAGCCACACCGGCCCTGATATCCGGCGATGTCATTGTGGTGGGACGAAGCTGATACTGGTTATTCAGACCGATCACTGTGGCACGATGGGGGTCGCAAAGAATAATCTGAGCTCCCATATCAATAAGTTTATCAACGAAAAACAATCGACTTTCGAACATTTTTTGATGTATTAGCACACTGCCTTTGGCCTGCGTGGCAACAACCAGCATTACGCTCAGTAAATCGGGAGTTAAGCCAGGCCATGGTGCATCAGCAATTGTCATTATCGAACCATCAATGAAGGTTTCAATTTCATATTCATGCTGCCGCGGAATTCTTATATCATCATCAATTTGTTCAATTGTAATTCCCAGTCTTCTGAATGAATCAGGTATGATACCCAGGTTGGCGTAGGATACATTTTTGATAAGAATTTCAGAATGTGTAAGTGCGGCCAGACCAATAAAACTACCGATCTCGATCATATCCGGCAGAAGAGTATGCTCACATCCAGAAAGGGATTCAACTCCCTCTATGGTAAGCAGGTTTGAGCCAATGCCGCCTATTTTTGCTCCCATTGATACCAGCATTTTACAGAGCTGCTGAACATAGGGTTCACAGGCTGCATTATACAGGATCGTTTTGCCGGGTGTTAAAACAGCTGCCATTAGCAAATTTGCTGTACCTGTTACAGATGCTTCATCCAGCAGCATATAGGTGCCTTTCATGTTTTCTGCTTCAACCCTGTAAAAATTATCAAGGTGGTTGAATGAAAAACGGGCACCAAGTTTTTGGAGGCCTGTAAAATGTGTATCCAGCCGCCTTCTTCCTATTTTATCCCCACCGGGACGAGGTATAAATGCTTTGTGAAAACGAGCCAGCAGAGGCCCGATGATCATGACTGAACCGCGAAGACTTGATCCTTTTTCCCTGAATTCATCGGTCAATAAGTAATCAATATTTATATTGTGCGCTTCAAAGAGATAGGATCCGGGGGCTTGCTTTTCAACCCTGACCCCTAAACTTTCCATCAGATCAATCAGGTTGATCACGTCTCTAATAACAGGAATATTATGAATAATAACAGGTTCCGAAGTGAGCAATGCAGCACAAATAACCTGAAGTGCTTCATTTTTCGCTCCCTGGGGAATGATTTCTCCCTGTAGGGGATTACCGCCTTTTATTTCAAAACTGCTCATGAAGAAATGGTAAAACTACGGTATAGTTAGTGACCTGTCAATGTGCTCTATTTATTCTGCTTTCTTTTTCCCTGCTTTCTTGGAGGTGGGCTTTTTTTGGTTTTTGAAAGAATATCTTTTGTTTCAGGCAATTTCATTGATTTATCCGGAATAAGATTACCGTTTGATAATTCCTCTATATCCTGAAAAATAATATCATCCGTAACGACTTCACGGTTCCAGGTCAGATATGACTTTTTCATGTGATTGGCAATTAGCTGGGTCAGGACTGATTTTTCAACCCCATCCGGCATTTCTGTAGCTTTCTGAATCATCATCTCAACAGCCCTGCCGTAATGTTTATAACGGATATGATTGGTCTGGTAAGGAACGGACCTGGGTCTTTCCCGTAATTTTTCCTGTGAGGGCGGTGCATAAGGAGAGTCAATTGTAAGCTTAAAGTCTGACATAATAGCCAGATGATCCCAGAGTTTGTGCTTAAAATCAGTAACATCCCGCAGGTGTGGATTCATATTGCCCATAATAGCAATAATGGCACGAGCTGCGCGATTACGTTCCTTATCGTCTTCAATAGAAACGGTGTAATCAACCATTTTCTGTATGTTTCGTCCGTATTCAGGTAAAACTAAATTTTTACGTCCTGTATTATAATCGTAGTTCATGGATAAATTTGTTTTTTTACAAAACTACATGTTTTTATGATATGTATCAAAGAATTAAATAATAATTACAAGATTTTGTCTTTTTAATAATTGACAGGAGAGAGGTTCAACCGAACTGACTATAATTATTTTACTATTTTAAGTTTGGCAAATTTCAGTAAAAGTTGCTTCTGACCGGCACCGTTAAACATTACTGTTGCTTTCATGTTAGGGGAATTTCCCTCAAGTGCAGTTATTGTGCCGGTACCAAAACGCTGGTGCTCAACAACCATTCCTTCTTTCAAAGTATTGGGGTCGGAGGCTTCAAAAGGCACATCATTGTTATTTGCAGTTGCTGCTGAAGCGGTTTTAAGGCGGGTAAGTTTTCGCTGTATGTCTGGGTTTACCTGAGATGGGGTACCTTTTCTTGAAAAAAGATCAGCACTTTGGTCAGCCCCCCCTGCAACGCCGTATGATTTGCGCTGAAACCGTTGCAGGTTATTCCTTTCTTCTTTGTCCGGCAGGTCAATATAGGCACCGTCTATTTCTTCAATAAAACGGCTGGGGTTGCTGTGGCTGAGTGTACCCCATTTGTATCTGGTAAATGCATACGATAAGGTAGCCTGCTTCCGGGCGCGGGTTATAGCCACGTAGAAAAGTCGTCTTTCTTCTTCAAGGTCCTGAGGCAGGGTAATTGACATCCGTGACGGGAACAACTCTTCTTCCATGCCGGCAATAAAAACATAGTCGAACTCCAGTCCTTTTGAAGCATGGATTGTCATGATACTCACCTTGTTTATATCTTCTTCCTTTTCGTTATCGGCATCTGTAAGCAAAGCCACATTTTCAAGGTAATAATCAAGGGTTTTTACCTCATCTTCTGTCCTGTTATCGGTAAATTCTTTGATACTGTTCAGCAACTCCTGAATATTTTCATATTTACTGAGATTCTCCGGGGTGTTTTTAAAATGAAGATCCTCAAGTATACCCGATGCATTGGCTATATGGTTGGCCAGCTCATAGGCATCCGTTTCGGTGAGCAGGGAACGGAAGTTATTAATAAGGTTACTAAAGCCAACCAGTTTCTTTTTGACTCCTGCATTCAGTTCAATTGGATAAGCATCCGGCTGGGTGACAATTTCCCACATGCTCACATCATTTGCATTGGCATATTCTTCAATCCTGCTTTGAGTGGTGTTGCCTATGCCTCTTGCAGGGTAATTGATAACCCGCTTGAGCGCTTCTGTATCATTGGGGTTTACAGTGAGACGGAAGTAGGAGAGGAGGTCCTTAATTTCTTTTCGTTGATAAAAAGACAAACTGCCATATACTTTGTAGGGAATATTTTTTTTGCGCAATGCTTCCTCAAATATTCTCGATTGTGCATTGGTCCGGTATAAAATAGCGATATCGCGGTATTGAACCTGTTCCCTGTAAATTGTATCATTAATGGCGCCTGCAACCAGAAAGCCTTCCTCGTTGTCAGTTGAAGCCTCCAGTACCTGGATCCTGGTCCCGGTGTCATTGGCCGACCAGACTTTTTTCTTGATCTGGTCCTTGTTTTTAAGGATCAGGCTGTTGGCAGCATTCACGATGTTCTGGGTCGACCGGTAGTTTTGCTCAAGTTTAAATATATTGTATCCCGGGTAATCGTTCCGGAAATTTAATATGTTTTCAATTTTTGCACCCCTGAATGAGTAAATACTTTGTGCATCGTCACCCACAACACATACATTTTTATGCCGGGCTGCCAGTTTTTTCACAATAAGATACTGTGCATAATTGGTGTCCTGATACTCATCTACCAGAATATACCTGAATGAATCCTGATATTTTCTCAGGACTTCGGGAAAATCACGAAAAAGAATATTTGTATTCAGCAACAGATCATCAAAATCCATAGCATCGGCCTTTTTGCATCGCAATGCATATAATTTGTAAACATCGGCAACTTTGGGCTTCCGGTTCATGGCATCCATCTTCATGATCTGGTCATTCGTTACATAAGCCCGGGCAGTAACCAGATTATTTTTGGCAGAGGATATTCTCCCGTATACTTCATTGATTTTGTAAACCTGATCATCAAGCTTCAATTCCTTGATTATTGATTTCACCAGATTTTTTGAGTCCTGGGTATCGTAAATTGTAAAGTTGGAAGAATATCCAAGTTTGTCGGCTTCCCTGCGAAGAATTTTAGAAAAGATGCTGTGAAATGTTCCCATCCATAATTTCCGGGCTACTTCGAATCCAACAAGCTGCCCGATCCGCTCTTTCATTTCCTTTGCCGCCTTGTTGGTAAATGTAAGTGAAAGTATGGACCTGGGATCATTGCCTTTACTCAACAGGTGGGCGATGCGATAGGTAAGTACCCTGGTTTTACCTGAACCTGCACCGGCTATTACCAGCGAAGGGCCATCGATCGAAGTTACTGCCTGTTGTTGAACGTCATTTAAGTCTTTCAGATAGTCTTCCTGCACTTCTTCTTGTTTTTGTATAATTTCAGAATTTCAAAATTAATAATTCAATATACCATTACATTATTATTACACCAGAAGTTTAAGTATTTTATTAACAAACGGGAAAAAAAGAAATTTTTACGGCTATCAATACATTCATATTTAAATATATACATCATTTTTGCTTTCTTAAATTTGAAATGCAGGTTTTTATCGGTCTATTTAAACTTTTACACAAATAAAATTATTTTCCTATACTTGTATCCTTTAATTTCATCCCGGAAAATTTTTCACCACATACTATTATATGTATTTTTGAAGTTTAATATAGGTGAACAAAAAGCCAACACAGAAGTGACAAATACATGAGACAAAATCAATTGCGAATATTTCCCGGAATTTTCATTTATATATTATTATGGTGCAACGCAAATGATCTCCATGCACAGTTGTTTGCTCCTTTGTCCGGTTCAGGTGACATTACCCAATATACTACCTATCCTGTCAATGATACGATTTTTGTATTCAACACCCCTGATAATTCAGGAGAAACTGTCAGGGGCAGCCTTACAGCTGAATATCCTTCAGGAAATCAATTGCTCACTTACAGCTGGAGCATGTTTAATCCACAGAGTCTGACTTTTGATCCACTGAAAACCGAAAGCAATGTGGCATCGAGCTCACTGAACGGCCTTGATGATGGTTGTTACCAGGTACGGATAACAGATGGAGCAGCGCTGGACACTGTGTTCAGAACCTGGGTCTATATTAATCATGCCGATAGTTTACATGTTGAAGCTGAAAAAAACAGTCAGGGAAAGATTAAAATGTTCAAGTATACCTGTGATTACCTGGATCTGAATGCAACAGCAAGCGATGATGCATTTACTTACTTTGATCTGGCTACAGGGGATACCCTACATCTTAAAAGAGATCTTCAAATTAAGTGGACTTCTGACCCCGAAACCATTATACCACATGCTTCCAGCAAGCTTGAAATAAGGACATTTGACCCTCCTCCATTTAATACAACCTATACCATAACAGTAAAGGATATTTATGGAATTGAAAAATCAGATAAAGTAGTTTATGAGTCGATTGTTACCAAAGCATCTTTTAAGATTGCCGTGAAGGGCTATTTTGAAAAGGAATTTTCGGAATCTGATCTTACCGGTTCAGCGCCGCTTACAGCTAAATTTACCAACACATCCCAGAATGGGATTAAGTTTGAGTGGACTTTCATGGATACACTGTTGCCCGGCCATCAGGATATTCATCTTACCACGTCTGACACACTCGAAGAACCTGAGTATAAATATTATGTGCCAAGGTCTTATTTTGTAAAGCTGCTTTCAACAAGTGATGCAGGTTGTGTTGATTCTTTTACTGTGGCAAGTGTTGATTATCCCGGGCCGATTGTGGTCGAAGAGTCGGTGATGGAAGCTCCCAATTTTTTTACTCCCAATGATGATGGCTTCAATGACTATTTTTATGTTTACAATAAATCACTTAAATCATTTCACCTGGTTATTTACAGCCGGACCGGCCGGAAAGTATATGAATATTTTTATAATGAATCGGAACATGCCGACTGGAAAGGATGGGACGGAAAAGTTAACGGGAGTAACCGGCCTGCTCCCCCTGGTATATACTATTATGTTGTTGAAGCCTATGGTTGGGATAATATTCATTATAAAATTCCCGACAAGGTTTATAAAGGTTTCTTTCATCTTTTTACCGGAAAAGATAACTGGTAGTTTCAACAGTGCATTTGGGAAACAGAATAAGAAGCTGAAAAAGGAGGATATTTAATAAATGAATAGTACTTGCTAAATTATTGGCAATTACAGATAAAGAAAAAACCCGGTTTTCAAACCGGGTTTTTCTAATTTATATAATGATGAATTTTTATTCTTCATCCTGAGACTCTTCATAAGCTTTGAGCAGTTGTTCCTGAATATCTCCAGGTACCTGCGCGTATTCGGAGAATTTCATTGTATACATAGCACGTCCGCCGGAGAGAGAACTTAAAGAAGTAGAATATTTGTTCATCTCTGCAAGGGGTACTTTGGAAGTAATTTTTTCAAAACCTTTCTCACTGCTCATGCCCTGAACGACACCACGTCGTCCCTGCAGGTCGCTCATTACATCGCCCATTCGATCGGAAGGAACCCAGACTTCAACAAGATAAACAGGCTCCATGATCTTGGGTCCTGCATTCTTGAAGGCAGCCCTGAAAGCGTTTCTACCAGCAAGTTTAAAAGAGATTTCATTTGAATCTACCGGGTGCATTTTACCATCGTAAACGGCAATTCTGATGTCACGGGCATAACTACCGGTAAGCGGGCCTTCTTCCATCTTTTCCATGATCCCTTTCAGGATAGCAGGCATAAACCGTGAATCGATTGAACCTCCAACTATACAATTATAAAATACCAGTTTTCCACCCCATGGAAGCTTAATTTCTTCCTTGTCGCGAACATTAACCTTAAGTTCTTTTCCATTTACCTTATAAACAGTAGGGTCAGGAATTCCTTCCACATAGGGTTCGATTACCAGGTGTACTTCGCCAAACTGGCCTGCACCACCCGATTGTTTCTTATGACGGTAATCGGCCTGCGATAATTTTGTAATGGTCTCCCTGTAAGGAATTTTTGGAGCAAGGAACACTGTGGGTATCTTAAACAGATTATCGAGATGCCATTTCAGAATATTCAGGTGATATTCTCCCTGGCCTGATATTATTATTTGTTTTAACTCCTTTGAATACTCAATACGAATAGTAGGATCCTCTTCGTGCATACGTGAAAGAGCTTCACCCAGTTTTTCATCGTCAGCCTCGTTCTCGGGTTTTATGGCTGCACGGTATTTTGGTTCAGGAAAAATGACTGGTTCTATCCTGGTACTATTGCCGGGTACAGCCAGTGTATGATTAGTTTTGGTGCCTTTTAATTTTACAGTGGCGCCAATATCACCTGCAATTATTTTAGGGACTTTTGTTCTGTTTTTGCCTGCAGCAGCATACAATTGCGATAGCCTTTCCTTGTTTGAAGTCTGGTTATTGATGAGATCCATGCCTTCTGATATCTCACCGGAAATCAACTTGAAATAATTGATTTCACCAATATGTGATTCTACAGTAGATTTAAAAACAAAAGCGATTGCCGGGCCGGCAGGGTCACACTTAATCTCTTCTCCTTCAACTGATTTAGCCGGGGGTACTTCAAGCGGACTGGGAGCAACATTGCAAATGAATTCCATCAGCCGGCCCACTCCCATATTCTTTTTTGCAGAAACACAGAAAACGGGGAACATGCCTCTTTGGAGAATTCCGGCAGTAATCCCTTTGCGCATCTCATCCTCATCCAGTGTTTCTTTTTCAAAGAACAATTCCATGAGACCTTCATCATTTTCTGCTGCTTTTTCTACCAGTTCATTCTTCAGTTCAGTGGCTCTATCCATCTGGTCAGCAGGAATATCAATGATTTCAGGCTTGCCTCCGTCGGCCGGGTATTTAAATGCCTTCATCAGTAATACATCTACAATTGTATTAAAACCAGTGCCTTCATTTACCGGATATTGTACAAGTGTGATTTTCCCTCCAAAGCGCTCCTTTGCTGATTCAATTGTTTTTTCAAAATTTGACTTATCATGATCAAGGTGGTTTACAACAAAAATTGTTGATTTACCATGGCTTTCAAGATAACGTGATTGAATTTCGGTGCCTACCTCAACACCATTTTGTGAATTCAATACCATAACACCCGTGTCGGTAATCTTAAGGGCAGATATAACCCCACCGATAAAATCATCTGCACCCGGATTGTCGATAATGTTTATCTTCTTATCATTAAATTCGGCATAAAGTACTGATGAGTAAACTGAGCTTTCATTCTCATGTTCAATGTCGTAAAAGTCAGAAACTGTGTTCTTCTGATCTACCGACCCTCTCCTTTCTATTATGCCTCCTTCAAAGAGCATGGCCTCAGCAAGCGTTGTTTTTCCCGACCCTGAATTGCCCAGTAAGGAAATATTCTTGATCTGATTCGTTTGATAAGTTTTCATATTGGTCTTGTGAGTTTGGTTAAAGTATATATAAATAGTATTAAAACTTAATTTTTTCCAATTTAACCGGAGACTTGCAAATGTAACATTTTTTTAATAACAACCAATACCCTGAACGGTCTCAGGAGTTTAATTACCATGTTTCTGTGTGTATAATTCTGCGAACAGTAAAAATAAAAAAAACAGGGTATGAATAATTTCTTTAAAATAATAGCTGATAACCTGCATTTTTCAAAAATATTGTATAGTTTTGCACGCCAATTCCTTTCACCGCAAGGAAATATCAAAGCTAAATACCGAATGCCGTTCCAAATAATTTATTTGCAAAGGTTTACAGGTTTTCGTTTTGTAATCCGGAAGTTTTGGATGAAGAGTTTGAGAGTAATAAGCGAAACGCAGAAGTTATTCTAATCAAAAAAGCATTAATTTTCTTGTTATTAATTATTGTTTTTTAAAAAAAAAGAATACCTTTGCGAACCCATTTTGATAATAATATTTAAATTAAATAAATTACGTCTATATGCCTACAATTCAACAGTTGGTAAGAAAAGGAAGAACCAAGATGACGGAGAAAAGTAAAGCCCCGGCACTTGATTCATGCCCCCAGAGGCGCGGTGTTTGTGTTCGTGTTTATACAACAACACCGAAGAAACCAAACTCGGCAATGCGTAAAGTTGCCAGGGTTCGCCTGACAAATGGCAAGGAAGTGAATGCATACATTCCGGGAGAAGGTCATAATCTTCAGGAACACTCGATTGTATTGATCAGGGGCGGCAGGGTGAAAGATCTTCCTGGTGTTCGTTACCATCTTATCCGCGGCGCTCTGGATACTTCAGGTGTTGAAGGGAGATCGCAAAGAAGGTCAAAATACGGAACCAAAAGGCCAAAAGCAAAAAAATAACATTTATATAGATTTTGCAGCATGAGAAAGTCTAAACCAAAAAAAAGAATATTAACGCCCGATCCAAGGTACAAAGATGCTTTGGTAACCAGATTTGTGAATAATCTGATGTTTGACGGGAAGAAGAGTGTTTCTTTCGACATTTTTTACGAAGCTATGGATCTTATTCAGGAGCGCAATAAAGATGCTGAAAAAACCCCACTTGAAATTTGGAAAAAAGCCCTTGAAAATATTACCCCTCAGGTAGAAGTAAAAAGCCGCAGGGTAGGTGGTGCAACGTTCCAGGTTCCGCAGGAAGTAAGACCTGATCGCAAAGTTTCCATTAGCATGAAAAACCTTATTCTTTTTGCACGCAAGAGAGCCGGCAAATCTATGAGTGATAAACTTGCTGCTGAAGTTCTTGCTGCTTATAACGAAGAAGGTGGCGCATACAAGAAAAAGGAAGATACACACAGAATGGCTGAAGCAAATAAAGCCTTTGCCCATTTCAGGTTTTAAATATAGGAATATAGTAAGGAAGGATAATTTTAATATAATACACGTATATCGTATTTTTTGTGATGAGTAAGGATTTAAAATATACACGAAATATAGGCATCATGGCTCACATCGATGCAGGTAAGACCACTACAACAGAGCGCATTCTGTTTTATACCGGGATTACCTACAAGATTGGTGAGGTGCATGATGGCGCGGCTACGATGGACTGGATGGTACAGGAGCAGGAGAGAGGAATAACCATCACTTCCGCCGCAACAACAACTTTTTGGAAATATAATAACGACGATTATAAGATCAATATAATTGACACCCCGGGCCACGTTGATTTTACGGTAGAGGTAGAGAGAAGTCTGAGGGTGCTGGATGGTGCTGTTGCACTGTTTTGCGCTGTAGGCGGAGTGGAACCACAATCAGAAACAGTTTGGAGACAGGCTGATAAATATGGTGTTCCCCGCATAGCATTTGTAAATAAGATGGATCGTACGGGTGCTGACTTCTTTAATGTGTTAAAACAAATTGAAGACAGGTTGGGTGCAAACCCTGTTCCGCTGCAGATTCCAATTGGTGCTGAAGATTCTTTTGAAGGTGTTGTTGACCTGCTTGAAAGAAAAGCCATCGTATGGAAGGAAGACGAAACGCTGGGAATGAAATATGAAACAAAGGAAATCCCTGCTGATCTGATCGAGACTGTTAATGAATGGCGGGAAAAACTTGTTGAGGCTATTTGTGTATCAGATGATGCACTGTTGGAGCGCTTCTTTGATGATCCAGACTCAATTTCCGTAGATGAATTGCTGGCAGCAACACGTAAAGCTGTGATCAGAAGAGAGATCACCCCTGTTATGTGTGGGGCATCCTTTAAAAATAAAGGAATTCAACGTCTGTTAGATGCTATTGCAGCTTTTCTGCCCAGTCCGCTTGATGTTGGAGCTGTAGAAGGTAAAAGACTGAAAGATGATGAGCCGGTAAAAAGAAATCCGGATAGTGAAGAACCTTTGGCTGCTTTGGCTTTTAAAATAGCAACTGATCCTTATGTAGGACGTCTGGCATATTTACGCGTTTATTCAGGAAAAATTGATGCGGGTTCATATGTTTTCAATAGCCGTTCAGGAAAAAAAGAACGTATATCCCGGTTGTATCAAATGCATGCCAATAAGCAGAATCCAAAGGATGTTATTGAAGCAGGAGATATTTGTGCCGCTGTTGGTTTTAAGGATATTCGTACCGGAGATACACTGTGTGGTGTTGACAAACCTATTCTGCTCGAAACAATGACTTTCCCGGAACCGGTAATTGGTGTAGCAGTTGAACCCAAAACCCAGGCGGATGTGGATAAATTATCCAATGCACTGGCCAGACTCTCTGAAGAAGATCCTACTTTCGTGGTTAAAACGGATGAAGATTCCGGCCAGACTGTTATCAATGGTATGGGTGAACTACATCTTGAGATCCTGGTTGACCGGTTGAAAAGAGAATTTAAAGTTGAGTGTAACCAGGGAGCTCCTCAGGTTGCATACAAAGAAGCTATAACTGGCGAAGTTGAACATCGCGAAGTATTCAAGAAACAGACTGGTGGACGTGGTAAATTTGCTGATATACAGATACGTATCTCACCAACAGATGAAGGTGTAACCGGTTTACAGTTTATTGATTCAGTTAAAGGTGGTAATGTGCCTAAAGAATATATACCTTCTGTTGAGAAAGGCTTTAAGGAAGCGATGAGAAATGGAGTGCTGGCAGGTTATCCGGTAGATAGTTTGAAAGTTGTACTGTTTGATGGTTCTTTCCATCCCGTTGATTCTGATGCACTTTCCTTCGAAATTGCTGCTAAACAAGCATTCAAAAAGGCTTGTGCAAAAGCAAAACCTATTCTTCTTGAACCTATTATGTCCGCTGAGGTTGTTACTCCTGAAGAATATATGGGTGATGTAATTTCTGACTTTAACAAACGTCGCGGACAGGTTGAAGGAATGGAAAGCCGGGCAGGAGCCAGGGTTATTAAAGCAAAAGTTCCATTGGCAGAGAAATTTGGATATGTGACTGTTCTGCGTACCATTACATCCGGTAGGGCTACTTCAACTATGGAGTTTTCACATTACGAAGAAGTTCCTGCAGGTATTTCAAAAGATGTACTGGAAAATATCAGAGGTAAAAAAGAATTAGCTTAACATACATAAAAAATGAGCCAGAAGATTAGAATCAAATTAAAATCTTACGACCATAACCTCGTAGATAAAAGTGCCGAAAAGATCGTAAAGACGGTTAAATCGACCGGCGCTGTTGTAAGTGGTCCAATTCCGTTGCCTACGCACAAACGGATCTTTACCGTACTGCGGTCGCCGTTTGTCAACAAGAAATCAAGAGAGCAATTTCAACTTTCTTCCTTCAAAAGGCTGCTCGACATTTACAGTTCCACCCCCAAGACTATTGATGCCTTGATGAAACTGGAACTGCCCAGTGGTGTTGAAGTTGAAATCAAAGTGTAATAATAAAACATTAAATTGTCAGAAAAATGCCAGGATTAATTGGGAAAAAAATTGGAATGACCTCTGTATTTGATGCAGATGGTAAATATGTTCCCTGCACAGTGATTCAAGCAGGACCCTGTGTAGTTACCCAGATAAAGTCGGAGGAGAAAGACGGTTACAAAGCTGTTCAGTTGGCCTTTGATGACCGAAAGGAGAAAAATACCTCAAAAGCGCTTATTGGGCATTTTAAAAATGCCAGTACTTCTCCCAAAAATAAAGTAATCGAGCTTAAAGGTTTTGTAAAAGACTGGAAACTTGGTGATGTTATTACTGTAGATTATTTTAAAGATGATATCTGGCTCGATGTTTCAGGTATATCTAAAGGAAAAGGTTTTCAGGGAGTTGTTAAAAGGCATGGTTTCCGTGGGGTTAATGATGCAACACATGGACAGCATAACCGCGGTCGTGCTCCTGGTTCTCTTGGTGCTTCTTCATTTCCGTCACGTGTTTTTAAGGGAATGAGAATGGCCGGACAAACAGGAAACAAAAAAGCAAAAATCTTAAACCTGAGAATTGTTAAGATACTACCCGAAAACAATCTGTTATTGTTAAAAGGGGCTGTTCCGGGTCCTAATGGTTCATATTTAATTATTGAGAAGTAATGAAACTAAACGTATTTGATATCTCTGGAAAAGACACCGGCAAAGCGGTAGAACTGAAAGACGATGTATTCAGTATCGAACCAAATGACCATGCTATTTATCTGGATGTAAAACAATATCTGGCGAATCTCAGACAAGGTACTCATAAGTCAAAAGAGCGTGGTGAAATTGCCGGTAGTACTAGGAAAATTAAAAAGCAGAAAGGAACCGGTACCGCCCGGGCAGGAAGTATTAAGTCGCCTGTTTTTCGTGGAGGTGGTCGCGTTTTTGGTCCGGCACCCAGAGATTATTCTTTTAAGCTGAATAAAAAGCTTAAAAAACTGGCACGTCGCTCAGCCCTGACTTATAAGGCAAAAAACAGTAAATTATTCGTAGTCGAAGACTTTAATTTTGAGACACCTAAGACCAAAGAATACGCTCAGATCAGTAAAAATCTGAAAATTAGCGATAAAAAGTGTCTTTTAGTTTTATCCGAACAAAATAAAAATATATATTTGTCGTCCCGCAATATTCCGGGATACAAAGTAGTAACTGTGTCGGATTTAAACACTTACGATATAATGAACGCGTCAACAGTCTTGTTTGTTGAGAGCTCACTTGATCTTTTGCATCAATCATTTGAAAATTAGTAAATCTGGTAAAATGGATATTTTAATAAAGCCACTTGTAACGGAAAAAATGACAAAACTTGGCGATAAGCTAAACCGCTTTGGCTTTGTTGTTGACAAAAGGGCAAATAAATTACAGATTAAGAAAGCCGTTGAAGAGTTATACGGAGTGCAGGTAAAAGCAGTTAACACCATAAATAACAGCAGAAAAATCAAATCACGCTTTACCAAGGCTGGTGTTATTTCCGGTCGCACTAAGGCACTGAAAAAGGCAATAGTAACTTTAATTGAAGGTGATACGATTGATTTTTACAGCAATATATAATATAAAAAATGGCAGTAAGAAAATTTAAACCCGTTACACCCGGGCAGAGAGGAAAAATTATATCTACTTTTGGTGAGCTAACCGCATCCAAACCGGAAAAGTCATTGTTAGCTCCGATTAAAAAGAGTGGTGGACGTAATAATACGGGTAAGATGACTATGCGTTACCTTGGTGGTGGCCATAAGAAAAGATACAGAATCATCGATTTCCATCGCAATAAAGATGGTGTTCCCGCAAAAGTTGCATCTATAGAGTATGATCCTAATCGTACCGCAAATATTGCCCTGGTTGTTTACAAGGATGGTGAGAAGCGTTATATCCTTGCTCCGAATGGATTAAAAGTAGGACAGGAAATCATTTCCGGTGAAAATGTTGCTCCTGAAATTGGAAATAACCTGCCGCTTGGTAAAATACCTTTGGGTACAATTGTTCATAACATTGAAATGAAACCCGGAAAAGGTGGTGCCATGGCACGAAGTGCAGGTGCATACGCTCAGCTTACATCACGTGACGGAAAATATGCAATCGTAAAATTGCCATCTGGTGAATCCAGGATGATCCTTGTTACCTGTAAAGCAACTGTTGGCAGTGTTTCGAACAGTGATCATTCTATCGAACGCTCCGGGAAAGCAGGCCGTTCACGTTGGAAAGGCCGCAGGCCACGTGTTCGTGGAGTTGTTATGAATCCTGTTGATCACCCGATGGGTGGTGGAGAAGGCCGTGCATCCGGCGGACACCCGAGATCACGGAAGGGATTACCGGCTAAAGGTTATAAAACCCGGTCAAAAAAGAAAGATTCCAACAAGTACATTATAGAAAGAAGGAAAAAATAACGATTTTAACTGAAGTGATATGAGTCGATCATTAAAAAAAGGACCGTTTATAGATTTTAAGCTCGAAAAAAGAGTGCTGGATATGAATGATTCCGGTAAGAAATCTGTTATCAAAACATGGTCTCGCCGGTCAGTAATTTCTCCTGATTTTGTGGGGCATACCATCGCGGTTCATAATGGCAACAAATTCATACCTGTATATGTAACAGAAAATATGGTAGGTCATAAACTCGGTGAATTCTCACCAACCCGTATTTTCCGTGGACATGGTGGTAAAGCCAGATAATTAAAAAGTATTGATAATTATAATATTTCGAATATAAAATGGGTGCAAGAAAAAGAAACAGAGCGATCCAGCGGAAAGAAGAAAGGCAAAGTAAATATTTTGCCAGCCTGAATAATTGTCCCTCATCCCCGAGAAAGATGAGGCTGGTAGCCGACATGATCCGTGGTGCACAAGTTAACAGAGCGCTTGATTTGTTGCGGTTTAGTACTAAAGATGCTTCCAGGGATGTTGAAAAACTGTTGCTTTCGGCTATTGCCAACTGGCAGGCCAAAAATGAGGGAGTGCGCATGGAAGACAGCAACCTGGTTGTTAAAGAAATCTTTGTAAATCAGGGCAGGACTCTTAAGCGTCTCAGACCCGCCCCACAAGGCAGGGCACACAGAATTCGTAAAAGATCGAATCATGTGACTTTATTTGTAGATAGTGCAGAAGAAACCAATGATACTCAATCAAATTAATTTTAATGGGACAGAAAGTTAATCCAATAGGAAACAGGTTAGGAATTATTAAAGGCTGGGATTCTAACTGGTATGGCGGAAGAGATTATTCAGCCAAACTGGTTGAAGATGCCAAGATCCGTAAGTACCTGAGTGCGCGTCTTGCAAAGGCCAGCATTTCCAAAATTATTATTGAAAGAACACTAAAGCTTATTACAGTTACTGTAAATACAGCACGTCCTGGTATTATTATCGGAAAAGGTGGTCAGGAAGTTGACAAGCTGAAGGAAGAATTGAAGAAGATTACCAATAAAGATGTGCAGATTAACATTTTTGAAGTAAAAAGGCCGGAACTTGATGCAACTATTGTTGGCAACAACATTGCCCGTCAGGTTGAAGGAAAAATATCCTACCGCCGTGCTGTAAAAATGGCAATTGCTTCAACAATGCGAATGGGTGCTGAAGGAATTAAGGTTCTTGTATCCGGTCGTCTTGGTGGTGCTGAAATGGCAAGAAACGAAACGTATAAGGAAGGACGTATTCCTTTGCATACATTAAGAGCAGATATTGATTATGCTAATGTAGAAGCACTTACAAAAGTTGGATTGATTGGAATCAAGGTTTGGATCTGCAACGGCGAGGTATATGGCAAACGCGATTTAGCTCCTAATATTGGTGTTAAGTCAGGCAAACCAAAACCAGGTGGTAATGCCGGTGGAGGATTTAAGAAAAGAAGAAAAAATAATTAAGATATTTCACTTTTAGCAAATATTTGACACGATGTTACAACCGAAAAAAACAAAATACCGGAGGCAGCAAAAAGGCAAGATGAAAGGTAACGCCCAGCGTGGGAACCAGTTAGCATTCGGTTCATTCGGAATCAAAGCACTGGAAGAAGCCTGGATCACCGGCCGCCAGATTGAGGCTGCCCGTCAGGCTGTGACCAGGTATATGAAGCGTGAAGGACAGATATGGATTCGTATCTTCCCCGATAAGCCGATTACCAAAAAGCCTGCTGAGGTTCGTATGGGTAAGGGTAAAGGCGCTCCGGAAGCTTTTGTTGCACCGGTTACGCCCGGAAGAATTCTATTGGAAGCTGAAGGCGTTCCTTTTGAAGTGGCTAAGGAAGCTCTCAGGCTTGCAGCTCAGAAACTGCCTATTCCTGTTAAATTTATCGTCCGGCGCGATTACGAGGAAAAAACTATTTAAAGAATTATCATGAAAACAGCTGAAATAAGGGAATTAACTACAAAGGAGATCGAAGAAAGAATCGATACAGAAAAAGCATTGATTAATAAAATGCGGCTGAATCACGCAATTTCTCCTCTTGATAATCCGAATAAGATTGTAGCTTCGAGACGCAATATTGCTAGAATGTTGACTGAATTGCGTCAAAGAGAATTAAATGAAACATCACAAAGCGATAAATAATGGAAACCAGAAACCTTAGAAAAGAAAGAGTTGGTGTTGTTGTCAGCAATAAGATGGACAAAACCATTATTATTGCAGTGAAACGAAAAGTAAAACATCCAATTTACGGTAAATTCGTGAATAAGACGTCAAAGCTTTATGCGCATGACCAGGAAAATAATTGTAATATCGGTGACACAGTACGCATAATGGAAACCAGGCCGCTTAGTAAAAACAAAACCTGGCGTTTAGTTGAAATTATTGAAAGAGTTAAATAGCCATGATACAGCAGGAAAGTAGATTATCAGTAGCCGACAACAGTGGTGCCAAAGAGGTTTTATGCATCAGGGTATTAGGTGGTACTAAAAGAAGATACGCCAGCATTGGGGATAAAATTATTGTATCTGTTAAAAGTGCAATACCTGCCGGTGATATTAAAAAAGGCACAGTGAGCAAAGCAGTTGTTGTGCGCACTAAAAAAGAAGTTAAACGTGCTGACGGATCTTATATCCGATTCGACGATAATGCAGTTGTACTGCTTAATAATGTTGAAGAAATGAGAGGTACCCGTATATTCGGACCGGTTGCCAGGGAGTTGCGCGATAAGTATATGAAAATTATCTCATTGGCACCAGAAGTATTATAATCTCCAAAAATTAATCGAGATGTCTAGAAAATTTCATATTAAAAAGGGCGATACTGTAATAGTTAATACAGGTGAATCGAAAGGTGTTCAGGGCCGTGTACTTGAGGTGCTCAAAGATAAAAACAGAGCTATTGTAGAAGGTGTGAACATGGTATCCCGGCATACTAAACCAAATGCTGAAAGCCCCCAGGGCGGTATCATTAAAAAAGAAGGACCAGTCCACATTTCAAACCTCATGCTTGTTGATCCTTCCAGCGGAGAAGCTACCCGCATTGGACGCAGACTAAATGATAAGAATAAACTTGTGAGATATTCAAAAAAATCTGGGGAGGAAATTAAATAATGAACTACACACCGTCTCTTAAGAAAAAATATAAGGAAGAAGTTATTCCTGCTCTCATGAAAGAATTTAATTATAAATCTTTGATGCAGGTTCCTAAATTGCAGAAGATCATAATTAACCAGGGAGTGGGTCAGGCTGTTGCCGATAAAAAGCTGATTGATATTGCACAAAATGAATTGAGCGATATCGCAGGGCAACATGCTGTACAAACCGTATCAAAAAAGGATATCTCAAACTTTAAGCTGAGACGCAGCATGCCTATTGGGGTTAAAGTAACATTAAGGCGTGAAAAAATGTATGAGTTTCTCGAGCGTCTGATTAATGTTTCATTGCCCCGTATTCGCGACTTTAAAGGGATTTCCAGCAAGATGGATGGCCGTGGAAATTATACCCTGGGTATATCTGAGCAGATTATTTTCCCGGAGATAGATATTGATAAGATTAATAAATTGCTTGGAATGGAGATTACCTTTGTTACAACTGCAGCTACTGATGAGGAAGGATTTGCTTTATTAAAAGAATATGGTTTACCATTTAAAAATTTAAAAGGGAAAAAATAATATGGCCAAAGAATCAATGAAGGCGCGCGAGGTTAAGCGTCGTAAATTAGTTGATAAATATGCTGAAAAAAGAGCTAAGCTTAAGGCAGAAGGAGATTATGTTGGTTTGAGTCGTTTACCGAAAAATTCCAACCCAAACCGGATGCATAACAGGTGTATGCTTACTGGTAGACCAAAAGGGTACATGAGACAGTTTGGCATCAGCAGAATTACTTTCAGGGAAATGGCTTCAAAAGGCCTTATTCCCGGAGTTAAAAAGGCTAGTTGGTAAAAAATTACAACATTAAATATTGCAACAATGACAGATCCAATTGCAGATTATCTTACACGGGTTAGAAATGCTATAATGGCACGGCACAGAGTGGTTGAAATACCAGCCTCAAACCTGAAAAAGGATATTACCAAAATCCTCTTTGAGAAGGGATATATCCTGAATTATAAATTTGAGGACAAGGGACCACAGGGGAATATTAAAATAGCACTTAAATACAGCCCTGAAACCCGTAAACCCGCAATTAAAGAAATGAAAAGAGCCAGCCGGCCCGGATTGCGCCGCTATACCGGAAAAGATACTTTACCCAGAGTACTGAATGGAATGGGTATTGCGATAATATCCACTTCACAGGGTGTTATGACAGACAAGGAAGCCCGCAGCCTTAAGATTGGTGGTGAGGTATTGTGTTATGTACATTAATCTTGGAGGAAACAAAAAATGTCAAGGATAGGAAAATTACCCGTAGAAATACCAAAAGGTGTTACCATTGATTTGAAACCAGGGAATATTGTTGTGGTTAAAGGCCCCAAAGGTGAACTGGAACAAAAGGTAAACCCTAATATTACTATAAAGATTGAAGATAATCAATTGCTTGTAACTCGTCCGAACGACAGTAAACCTAATAAATCGATGCATGGACTTTACCGTTCGCTTATTGCCAACATGGTAGAAGGTGTGTCAAATGGTTTTACTATTAAGCAGGAACTTGTTGGAGTTGGTTTCAGAGCCGAAACAAGAGGGCAGCAGCTAATCCTTAATCTGGGATACTCGCATGATATTATTTTTGAATTACCCCCGGAGATTAAAGCTGAGGCAAAAACAGAGAAAAGAAGCAATCCGGTTATTACGCTTACCAGTGCCGATAAACAATTGATTGGCCATGTAGCATCGAAGATTCGTTCATTCCGTAAACCCGAGCCTTACAAAGGAAAAGGTGTTAAGTTTGTTGGCGAACAAATTCGTCGTAAAGCTGGTAAAGCTGCTAGTGTATAAGTTGATATCTCTTAAAAATATATAGGAACTATGGCTTTAGCAAAGCAAAAAAGAAGAATGAAAATAAAGAGGAGAATTCGCAGGACGATCTCCGGATCCGTTGATCAACCACGGATGACTGTTTTCAGAAGTAACAAACAGATCTATGTGCAGCTTGTTGATGATGTTACAGGAAAAACCCTTGTTTCCGCTTCTTCCAAGAACAAGGAAGTAGCTGAAAAGGAAATTAGCGACAAGATCAACCAGGCTAAACTGGTGGGCGAGTTGATTGCTAAAAAATCTCTTGAGGCAGGAATTTCAACTGTAGTATTTGATAGAAACGGGTACCTCTACCATGGCAGGGTTAAATCTTTAGCTGATGCTGCCAGAGAAGGAGGCTTAAAATTTTAAAATATTATGTCAACAAGTATAAGAAAAGTAAAAACGAGCGATTTAGAGCTTAAAGACCGGTTAGTAAGTATACAGCGGGTAACTAAGGTTACAAAGGGTGGTCGTACCTTTAGCTTTTCAGCCATTGTTGTGGTAGGAAACGAAGATGGTATTGTAGGATACGGATTAGGTAAAGCTAATGAAGTCACTACAGCTATTGCTAAGGGCATTGAAGATGCCAAGAAAAACCTTATCAAAGTACCTGTTTACAATGGCACTATCCCTCATGAACAAATTGCCAAATATGGTGGCGCAAGGGTTTTTATTAAACCTGCTTCCAGTGGTACAGGAGTAAAAGCCGGAGGTGCTATGCGTGCAGTGCTCGAGAGCGTTGGAATAACAGATGTACTTGCTAAATCAAAAGGTTCTTCAAACCCGCATAACCTGGTAAAAGCAACTTTCGAAGCTTTGCTTGAACTGCGTGATCCGCATTCCATAGCTCAGCAGAGAGGTGTTTCTATTGATAAAGTATTTAACGGATAGAAAAGATATAACGGCAATGGCAAAGATTAAAGTTACATACGTAAAGAGTAAAATTGGTAGTTCGCTCAGGCAGAAAAGAACACTTCAGGCTCTCGGACTGGGCAAATTAAACAGCTCTGTTGAGATCGAAAACAATTCTCAGATGATGGGAATGGTGAATAAAATAAAGCATTTGTTAAAAGTTGAAGAGTTATAATCTAAAAATATCATTTAGTCATGGATTTGAGTAATTTAAAACCAGCCACAGGTTCTGTAAAACGCGAAAAACGCATTGGCCGGGGTGAAGGATCTGGTAAAGGAGGTACTTCAACAAGAGGACATAAAGGAGCCAAATCAAGATCTGGTTACAAACGTAAAATCGGATTTGAAGGTGGCCAGATGCCTTTGCAACGCCGTGTTCCAAAATTTGGTTTTAAAAACCCGAACAGAAAAGAATTTAAGGGAATTAATATAAGTGTTATTCAGGAACTTGCAACCAAAAACGGACTTACTGTTATTGATATAGAAACTTTGCGAAAAGCACGCCTTATTTCGAAAAACGAGATGGTTAAAATTCTTGGAAACGGAGAAGTTACATCTAAGCTTGAAGTAAAGGCTCATGCTTTTTCAAAATCTGCACAGGAAGCAATTGAAGCCAAAGAAGGAACCGTTGTTAAACTCAGCAATTAATGAAAGCATTTATAGATACCATAAAGAATATATTCAAAATTGAAGAATTAAAAGCCCGTATCCTGTATACCCTTGGAATCCTATTGGTGTACAGGCTTGGTTCATATGTAGCCCTCCCGGGTATTGATCCATCACAACTTGCCGGACTGAAAAGTCAGACATCGGGTGGTGTTATGGGTTTACTTGATATGTTCTCAGGAGGAGCGTTCTCAAATGCTTCTATTTTTGCACTCGGGATTATGCCATATATCTCTGCCTCAATTGTTGTGCAATTGCTGGGCATAGCTGTTCCTTATTTTCAGCGTCTTCAGCGTGAGGGAGAAAGTGGCCGGCGGAAAATTGATCAGTTGACGAGGTATCTTACTGTGGGTATTCTTCTCTTACAAGCTCCCGGTTACCTTGCTAATCTTCATGCTCAGTTACCTGCTTCGGCATTCGTAATAAAAGGAACATTCTTTACCGTTTCTTCTGTTATTATTCTGACCTCTGGCACCATGTTTGTGATGTGGCTTGGCGAAAAGATAACTGACAAAGGAATCGGGAACGGTATTTCGCTGATCATCATGATTGGTATTATAGCGCGTCTGCCGTTTGCCTTGTTTGCTGAATTTGCATCACGCCTGGAACAGGCCGGTGGTGGTTTGGTAGCATTCCTTGTTGAAATTGTAATGTTATTTGTCGTAGTATTGTTGACTATTTTACTGGTGCAGGGTACAAGACGTATTCCGGTTCAGTATGCGAAAAGGATTGTGGGTAATAAACAATATGGTGGAGTTCGCCAGTATATTCCTCTTAAGGTAAATGCTGCTGGAGTAATGCCTATTATATTTGCTCAGGCACTAATGTTTATACCGCTTACAATTGCCGGTTTTGCTAATTCTGACACACTGACAGGATTTGCTGCCGCATTTGCTGATTTCACCGGTTTCTGGTATAACTTTACTTTTGGAATACTTATTATATTGTTCACCTATTTTTATACGGCTATCACTATCAATCCAACGCAGATGGCTGAGGATATGAAGAAAAATGGTGGCTTTATTCCTGGTGTTAAGCCAG
This sequence comes from uncultured Bacteroidales bacterium, assembly GCA_963783315.1. Classification (GTDB taxonomy): domain Bacteria; phylum Bacteroidota; class Bacteroidia; order Bacteroidales; family DASQZP01; genus DASQZP01. Next base: position 193,033 of record CAWAMZ010000018.1, on the reverse strand, counting down.
GTCGAAAGACTGTAGAATTTCTGGATACTATTATGTCCAGGATAACACTGCCAGGCTCTATTTTTCTCGCAATTGTTGCTATTTTACCGGCATTTGCGATGATTGCCGGTGTAAACAATAAGTTTGCCCAGTTCTACGGAGGTACATCACTGCTTATTTTGGTTGGGGTTGTACTGGATACATTGCAGCAAATTGAAAGTCATTTGTTGATGAGGCATTATGATGGACTTATGAAATCCGGAAGGATTAAAGGAAAATCTGGTGGAGCTTCAGCAATTTAATTGAAATAAATACAGAAAAGACGTTCTTTGATGATAGTCTTAAAAACCGAACAAGAGATTGAATTATTAAGAGAAAGCAACCTGCTGGTATCACGTACCCTGGCAGAAATTGCCAAAGCTATCAGGCCCGGAGTTACCACTCTTGAACTTGATGTAATTGCTGAGGAATTTATACGTGATCATCATGCTGTTCCGGGTTTTCTTGGATATGGTGGTTTCCCGAACACATTGTGTACATCTGTCAATAGTCAGGTAGTACATGGAATACCTTCAAAATATGAATTAAAAGAAGGGGATATTATTTCTGTCGATTGTGGGGTGATTTTGAACGATTTTTATGGCGATAGTGCTTATACCTTTCCTGTTGGCGAAATATCCGAGGAAAAGATGGCGCTCATGGTAAATACCAAAGAAAGCCTGAAGAAAGGTGTTGAACAAGCTGTAGAAGGAAAACGGGTTGGCGATGTAAGTCATGCAGTTCAGGAGCATGCAGAGAAAGGTGGCTACAGTGTTGTCAGAGAAATGGTTGGGCACGGTTTGGGACGAAATATGCATGAAGCCCCCGAAGTTCCGAACTATGGACGGCAAGGTACCGGAATGAAGCTAAAAAGAGGATTGGTGATATGTATTGAACCAATGATTAATATGGGTGTTAAGAATATAGTGCAGCGTCCTGATGGCTGGACAATAGAAACATCAGATAAAAAGCCGTCTGCTCATTATGAGCATGCAGTGGCTGTTGCTAAAGAAAAAGCTGAAATATTATCATCTTTTGATTTTATTGAAGAAGAACTTGCAAAATATACGGAATACGAACAACTGATAAAAGTAAAGTTTTAGGATGGCAAAACAACCTTCAATTGTACAAGATGGAACTATTACAGAGGCATTATCAAATGCAATGTTCAGGGTAGAATTGGAAAACGGGCACGTTATAACAGCCCATATTTCCGGTAAAATGCGTATGCATTATATTAAACTTCTTCCTGGGGACCGGGTTAAGGTTGAGATGTCACCCTATGATTTGACAAAAGGCAGAATAACATTCAGGTACAAATAAAGGAAAACTTATTAGAAAATGAAGGTAAGAGCATCAGTAAAAAAAAGGAGCGCCGATTGTAAGATTGTCAGGCGGAAAGGACGGTTATACGTCATTAATAAAAAAAATCCCAAGTTTAAACAGCGTCAGGGATAATAAATTGTTATAACTTTGTAAATTAATTCATTAAGAAATTTATGGCAAGAATAGTTGGTGTAGATTTACCCAAAAATAAAAGAGGCGAAGTTGGACTTACCTATATCTACGGGATTGGAAGAAGTTCAGCTCACAGAATTCTGGAAAGTACCGGTATTGATCCTAATATTAAGGTCAAAGACTGGTCTGACGAACAGATTACAAAAATCAGAACAATCCTTGGCGAACAGTATAAGGTGGAAGGTGAATTGCGATCATCTGTTCAGCTTAACATTAAACGTTTAATGGATATTGGTTGTTACCGGGGCATTCGTCACCGTATTGGGCTTCCTGTCAGAGGACAGAGCACAAAGAATAATGCGCGTACCCGTAAAGGAAAGAAAAAAACTATTGCGAATAAGAAGAAAGCTGTTAAATAATTTGTGATTATGGCAAAAAAGACTGGATCATCTAAGAAGAAGGTTGTTAAAGTAGAGCCTGTAGGAGAGGCTCACATCCACGCTTCTTTTAATAATATAATTATTTCATTGACCAATAATGCAGGTCAGGTTATTTCATGGGCATCTTCCGGTAAAATGGGGTTTAGGGGCTCAAAGAAAAACACTCCTTATGCTGCTCAGACTGCTGCTGAACAATGTTCTAAAACGGCCTATGATTTGGGTTTGCGTAAGGTGAAGGTATATGTTAAAGGACCTGGATCGGGAAGAGAATCAGCTATCAGAACCATTCACACTGCAGGCATTGAAGTGACCGAAATAGTTGACGTAACACCCTTGCCACATAATGGATGTCGTCCACCTGCAAGAAGAAGAGTTTAAGTTTACAAGTTTAACCGATATTGAAATTTATTTTATAAGATAGCTATGGCTAAGTATACAGGACCAAGAACAAAAATAGCCCGTAAGTTTGGCGACCCGATTTATGGACCTGACCGGTCTTTTGAGAAAAAAAATTACCCCCCGGGTCAGCATGGGGTTAATAAAAAACGCAAGAAATTATCAGAGTACGGTATTCAGCTTAAAGAAAAGCAAAAGGCCAAATATACCTATGGGATACTTGAACGCCAGTTCTCTAATTTATTTAAAAAAGCTTCCCGGATGAAAGGTGTAACCGGTGAAGTATTACTTCAGTTGCTTGAAAGTCGTCTGGACAATGTCGTATATCGCATGGGAATTGCTCCCAGCAGGGCCGCTGCCCGACAGCTGGTTTCTCACAGACATATTACCGTTGATCAGCAGATTGTGAATATTCCTTCATTTCATCTTAAAGGTGGTGAAGTGATTGGTATCCGTGAAAAATCAAAATCTTTACCTGTGATTTCTGATGCACTCACATCTCAGAGACATTCTAATTATCCATGGCTCGAATGGGACCAGGATCTGCTGACCGGAAAATTCCTGAATACACCTCAAAGGGAAGAAATTCCTGAAAATATCAAGGAACAACTTATTGTTGAATTATATTCTAAATAATATATAATAACCTTATAGATTTATGGCAATACTAGCATTTCAAAAACCCGATAAGGTCATAATGTTAGAGGCGGATGAAACCTACGGAAAGTTTGAATTCAGGCCCCTTGAACCAGGTTATGGCATCACCGTGGGTAATGCACTTCGTCGTATACTGTTATCGTCTTTAGAGGGATATGCAATCACTACTGTTAAGATCGAAGGTGTTGAGCATGAATTTTCCACTATTACCGGTGTCATCGAAGATGTTACTACGTTTATTCTGAATCTGAAACAGATCAGATTTAAAAAACTGATCGAAGATGTTGATGACGAAAAAATAATGGTGACCATCACCGGACAGGACACTTTTAAAGCCGGAGATCTGAATAAATTCCTCAGTGGATTTAAAGTACTTAATCCGGAGCTGGTTATCTGCCACATGGAAAAGGATGTGAAATTACAGATCGAATTCAGTATCAATAAAGGTCGCGGATATGTTCCTGCAGAGGAAAATAAACCTCTTGACGCTGAGTTTGGTTTGATCGCTGTTGATTCGGTTTTTACACCTATTAAAAACGTGAAATATTCTGTTGAGAATTTCCGGGTTGAGCAGAAGACTGACTATGAGAAATTACTCATCGATATAACAACAGATGGTTCAATTCATCCCAAGGAAGCTTTAAAAGAAGCAGCTAAAATTCTGATTTATCATTTTATGCTGTTTTCTGATGAAAAGATCACACTTGATTCTGATGAAAAATTCTCTAACGAAGAATTTGATGAGGAAGTACTGCACATGCGCCAGTTACTCAAAACTAAACTGGTGGATATGGATCTTTCCGTCAGAGCTCTTAATTGTCTTAAAGCTGCTGAGGTCGAAACATTGGGTGATTTGGTCAAATTCAATAAAAATGATCTGCTAAAGTTCAGAAACTTTGGTAAAAAATCGCTCACTGAACTTGATGAATTGCTTGACAGCATGAACCTCAACTTTGGAATGGATATTAGCAAGTATAAATTAGACAAGGAATAAGAGAAATGAGACATAGGAAAAATTTTAATCATCTCAGCAGAAAAACCGCTCACAGAAAAGCAATGCTTGCCAATATGGCAAACTCCCTGATTATTCATAAGCGTATAAGCACAACAACTGCAAAAGCCAAAGCGCTTAGAATGTATGTTGAGCCTTTGATTACACGCTCAAAAGAAGATACTACACACTCCCGCAGAATCGTATTCAGTCATCTCCAGGATAAAGATGCTGTGTCAGAGTTATTCAGAGATGTTGCTCCTAAAATTGTAAACCGTCCCGGTGGATATACACGGATTCTGAAAACCGGTAATCGTCTTGGTGATGCAGCTGATATGTGTATTATCGAACTGGTGGATTATAATGAAAACATGCTGGCTGGTGCAGGAGAAACAAAATCAGGAAGAAGCAGAAGAAGACGTGGCGGATCAAAGAAAAAAGATTCATCTGAGGCACCTCAGGCAAAAAAAGCTGATGTAAAAAATGAGCCGGTGGCTCCTGAAAAAGAAGAAGAAGGATCAGTAGAAGAGATCACACAGCAAACTATTACTTCTGAAGAACAGGAAGAAACCAGCAATGTAAAGAATGAAACTTCAGAAAATCCTGAAGAAGGTGGTGAAGATCAGAAAAATGAAGAAGAGGATAAGGAAAATAAATAAAAACAGATCTAAAGTTTCCTGACAAGAAAGTAATTTTTTAAGATATTTGTAACGCCTCATAAAGGGATAAGTATTAAATTGCTTTATCCCTTTTTTTTCGGATTCACCAACCTAATTTTTCATATTATTCTACAATAAAAATCTATTAATTATGGGACAAATTGCTAAAATTCAGGCAAGACAGATTCTTGATTCCCGCGGGAATCCCACAGTTGAAGTTGATGTTATTACTACATCAGGTATTTTGGGAAGGGCTATTGTACCTTCCGGCGCATCCACCGGTGTTCATGAAGCTGTAGAGCTTCGGGATGGCGATAAAAACCGGTTTATGGGTAAAGGTGTACTTAAAGCAGTAAATGCTGTAAACAGTACACTGAATGAGGAGCTCAGGGGGCTGCATGTTACTGATCAGAATGAGATTGATGCCAAAATGATTCAACTCGATGGTTCAGACAATAAAGGAAATCTTGGTGCCAACGCTATCTTGGGTGTCTCTCTTGCATGTGCAAAAGCTGCTGCTGCCTTTACAGAGCAGGAGTTGTACCGTTATATCGGCGGAGTTAACGCCAATACTCTTCCTATACCAATGATGAATATCCTGAACGGCGGCCAGCATGCTGACAATAAGATCGATATTCAGGAATTTATGATTATGCCTGTGGGTGCTGATACTTTCAGCGAAGCTTTCAGAATGGGGGTTGAGGTATTTCATAACCTTAAAGCTGTTCTGAAATCAAAAGGTCAATCTACAAATGTTGGCGATGAGGGTGGTTTTGCACCCAATCTGGGATCAAATGAAGAAGCCATTGAAGTAGTGATTGAAGCCATTGAAAAAGCTGGCTATAAACCAGGAAAAGATATTTATATTGCACTGGATGCTGCAGCTTCTGAATTCTATGATAAAGAAAAGAAGATTTATCACTTCGAATCTACTAATGTTGATATGACATCGTCTCAGATGGTAGATTACTGGAAAGAATGGACCAGTAAATATCCGGTAATTTCAATTGAGGATGGCCTCGATGAAGATGACTGGGAAGGATGGGCTGAACTCACAAAGGCAATCGGAGATAAAGTGCAGTTGGTTGGAGATGATCTTTTCGTAACCAATGTTAAGCGTCTTGAAAGAGGTATTAAAGAAAACTGTGCTAACTCAATCCTTATAAAAGTGAATCAGATTGGCACCCTTACCGAAACCATTGATGCAGTTCAGCTGGCAACTAAAAACGGGATGACAGCTATTATTTCTCATCGTTCCGGTGAAACTGAAGATACTACTATTGCAGACCTTGCAGTGGCTTTAAATACGGGTCTTATTAAGACCGGTTCAGCTTCCAGAAGCGACAGAATTGCCAAGTATAATCAATTATTAAGGATCGAGGAATACCTGGGCAGTAATGCTAAATTCCAGGGTAAAAATTTTAAGTATATTAAATAATTGGCTATTAGAATATTGAAAAAGGTGACAACCAACAGTTGTCACCTTTTTTTTCGTATAATTCCAAATTATTGTTATATTAGTGAACCCGGAGTAAATAAGCATTGTTTGGTAGTCAAAGTTAAATTAACAATTAAATTCTAATCAAATGGCAAGCCTTAAGGAAAAGTTACACGAAAAAATTGAAGATTGGCGGCCCAGAACCATGAAGTTGATGGATGAATATTCCGATGTTGTGGTTGACCAGGTCACCATCGGGAAAATTCTGGGCGGAATGCGCGGACTAAAAAGTCTGGTAACTGATATCTCATACCTGGATCCGCAGGAAGGGATCAGATACAGAGGATATACATTGCCTGAAGTTTTTGAAAAGCTACCAAAACCAAAAGGTGCCGAAATGCCTTATGTTGAAGGGTTGTTTTACTTATTGCTAACCGGTGATATTCCTACAGAAAGTGAAGCGGCAGAAGTAATTGATGAATTCTCAAAAAGAAGGATTCTCCCCCGCTATGTATATGAGGTGATTGATGCATTTCCAACAGTAAGCCATCCAATGGCTATGTTTAGCAGTGCAATTCTGACTATGCATCGTGAATCATTTTTCACGAAGAAATACCATGCCGGCATCAATAAAAATGATTATTGGGAAACCATGTATGAGGATTCCCTGAATTTGCTTGCAAAACTACCGGAAATTGCTACTTATATTTATGCTAAGTTGTATCGTGGCGGTAAACGCATACAGTCCAATCCTAACCTTGATACAGGAGGCAATTTTGCCCACATGATGGGTATCGATAAGCCTTATGACGATGTATCCCGTCTGCATTTTATACTGCATGCAGATCATGAAAGTGGCAACGTCAGTGCGCATACAGGCCATCTGGTGGCAAGTTCACTATCTGATGTATATCTTTCGATATCAGCAATGATTAATGGTTTGGCCGGCCCGCTGCATGGCCTGGCTAATCAGGAAGTGCTGAGATGGTTACAGGACCTGCATGCCAAAATGGGGGGCAAAATCCCAAATGAAGATGAAATGAAACAATTTGTCTGGGATACGCTGAATTCCGGTCAGGTAATTCCTGGCTTCGGACATGCCGTTTTGCGTAAAACCGACCCAAGATATACCATTCAACGGGAATTTAGTCTTAAACACTTGCCTGATGATGAAATATTCCAATATGTAAATCTTTTATATAAAGTTGTACCGCCAATCCTGAAAGAACAAGGTAAAGCCAAGAATCCCTGGCCAAATGTTGATGCGCAATCAGGTGTAATTCAATGGCATTATGGAGTGAGGGAGTATGACTTCTATACAGTTCTTTTTGGCATAGGACGTGCAATTGGTATTTGCGCGAACCTTATATGGGACAGAGCATTGGGTTATTCGCTCGAAAGGCCTAAATCACTTACAACCGAGATGCTTGAAAAGATAGCGATGGAAAGTAAAAAGAAATAGAGGTTAAATAATTTGAAAATGAAAAAGGACATTGTTTTTCAATGTCTTTTTTTTATAATATACTTATTTATTTCAATTTCTGAAAATTCTTTAATTCCTGTTGTTTTCAATCGTTTTAAAATACGGGATTTTACCTTCTCAGGCATTATCTCTCATGTAAGATGATACTGATTTTCTTCTAAACTAATTGACAGATGGATGATTTTGCATTTGTTGTGTGCTTAATAAATGCTAATTTAGCATCCTGGTGATGAACAGATTATTCAATATACTATGTCTTTTATTAATACTTTCCCTGTTTTCAGAAGGGAACAAGGTTCTTGCTGTTTCAGCCAAAGACAAATTAAATGTTGAACTGTTTACAATCAACAACGGATTATCTCAGACACGTGTAAATGCACTGCTCCTTGACTCAAGTGGGTTTCTTTGGATAGGTACTCAGGATGGACTGAACCGATATGATGGATACAGCTTTAAAGTATTCAGACACCAGCCTCTGGATTCTACATCTATTTCCAATAATTATATCAATTCCCTCACACAGGATAGTAAGGGGAATATCTGGGTGGCGACCAATAATGGTCTCAATTGTTATGACCCATCAAATGATTGTTTCATACGATATTTTAATAATAAAATTGATCCGGCTTCAATTTCCAATAATCAGGTTTTTTACGTTTATGCTGACAGCAAGGGTTATATCTGGGTGAAAACGCTGGAAACACTTGAGAGATTTGATCCTGACACCAGAAAATTCACTCATTTCAAACATTTTAGTGACACCTTAAATTTTGTTTCTGGAAGTAGTTATTTTTCCATACTGGAGGACAATCAGGGATTTATCTGGGTAGGTACAAAAGATGGATTGAACCGGTTTAATCCGGTTACAGAAACTTTTAAGCGGTATGCCCATGAGGAGGGTAATAAGATAAGTCTTAGTAATGATAAAATAAAATCTATTTTTCAGGACAATAACGGGATAATATGGGTTGGAACTGATGATGGTCTGAATCGTTTTAACCGTTCTACGGAAAGTTTTACCAGCTTTTATGTAAATAGCCGGGATGGGCAATTGAACGATGCCATTAATGTTATTACCCAGGATAAAAACGGATTTTTGTGGATTGGTACAAACGAAGGTTTTTATGAATTTAGTAAAACCAATCTGTCATTTGACAAATATACAGCACTCCCCTTTAGGAACGGTTTGTTGTCACTGACCTTTGTTTCTTCTATAATACATGATCGTTCCGACATTTTCTGGGTCGGATGCCTGCAAGGTCTTATAAAAATTGATCTGAAAGGAAAAAAATTCCGGCTTTATCGCCGGGATAGTTGGGGTAAACCCGATTTTTCAAGTAATATTATTGGAGCTCTTTACACCGAAAACGGAGAAAATATTTGGATTGGTACATGGGGGAGTGGTCTGGATATTTACGACAGGAAAACTGGCCGGGTTCAACATTACAACACTGAAAGCAGTAATCCGGGCAGTAGGCTAAGTGCTAATACTATTCACGTCATATTCCGGGATAGTCAGGATGTGATATGGGTAGGGACCAATAGCGGTGTTAATGTATATGACAGGAAAAACGGAAAGTTTTCACTCCTTTGTGATTTATACCCTGCCATTTCCTGCGGAATATTCAGGGATAACAGAGTATTTTCAATAACTGAGGATACTGCCAAAAATATATGGTTCGGTTCCAGTCATGGTTTACATCTGTTTAGACGAAAACAGCATGACCTGATTAGTTATTATCAGTTGGGCTTTAATAATTCTTCCCAGCCTCTTGAAGTTGTATATGCTGTTATGGAAGGGGTTGATGGTTTTCTGTGGCTCGGAACTAATCAGGGGATTATTAAATTTAACCCCCAAACTGGTTCTTTTAAGGTTTTTAAAAAATCTCAGCGATTTGATGCGAATGGTTTAAGTTCCAATAGTGTTTATTATCTTTTCCAGGACCATAAAAAGCGTATATGGGCTGGCACTGATGCCGGATTGAATGAGATGCTGAATGATAACGGGGTATTTAGAGTGTATACTGAAAGTGATGGATTGCCTAATAATTTGATATATAATATTTTTGAAGATCATACAGGGAAACTATGGATGAGCACCAACAGAGGGATTTCCAGGTTCGATCCAGAAAGTGAAAAATTTACAAATTATGATCTCGAAGATGGATTACAAAGTTATGAGTATAATCTTGGGGCTGGCTTTCAAAGCCAGTCTGGAGAAATGTTTTTTGGTGGTATTGACGGGTTTAATTCATTTTATCCTGATTCACTGAGTAAGAATATCTTTGTGCCTCCTGTAGTCATTACCAAGTTGCTGATTACCGATGAAAAGGGAGAGAAGGAATTAAATGGCACTAATCTTAAGAAGATCGTATTGCCTTATACAACAAAGTTACTGACTATTGATTTTGCTGCTCTTGATTTCACCTACCCGGAGAAAAATAAATATGCTTATATGTTGAGCAGCAAGGATCTTCAATCAGGTTGGGTTGAATTGAATAATCGCCATTATGCATCATTTTCGAATTTGCCTCCGGGCGAATATCTTTTTAAGGTGAAAGGATCAAATAACGATAATGTCTGGAATAATACCGGAACCAGTTTGACAATTATTATTGAAGCTCCTTTCTGGAGGACTAAAAAGGCCTATTTCTTTTATGCTTTAATTATACTGATATTTTTATTTCTTTTTTATCAATACCGTACACGCAGTTTGAGATTGTCAAACAAAATTCTCCGGGAAAAAGAAATGGTTTCACTGGAAGTTGCCAGACAGAAAGAATTACTGGCAATAAAAAATAAAAATATTACTGACAGCATAAACTATGCGCGCCGTATCCAGGAGGCAATGATGCCTTCCAAAAAACTTTTTGCTAAACTTTTGCCTCAGTCTTTTATACTCCATAAACCCAAAGACATTGTCAGCGGTGATTTTTACTGGATTAACGAAAATAATCAGGGTAAAATTTTTGTTGCTGCTGTCGATTGTACCGGACATGGTGTTCCAGGCGCTTTTATGTCAATCATCGGTTTTGAGTTGTTCCGGAAAATCACTTACAATGAGGGTATTGAAGATCCCGGGGCAATATTGCAGGCTCTCAATGAAGATTTTGGTGAGATATTTAAAGATGAAGATATTACATTGAGGGACGGAATGGACATTGCCTTTTGTGTTTTTGATACTCAAAAAAATACACTCGAATTTGCAGGAGCTTTTAATCCATTGTATATTATAAGAGAGAATAAAATTATTGAAGTTAAGGGTGATCGTTTTTCAGTCGGGCTGGACAATGCGGAGGAACCTAATCAGCAATTCACCACACATACTTTTAAGCTGCAACCAGAAGATATTGTTTACATTTTTACAGATGGCTACGCAGATCAGTTTGGCGGTCCTGAAGGTAAAAAATTCAAATACCGCCGTTTCCGACATCTTCTGTTGACTATTCATGAATATGCAATGAAGGAACAGCTTGAAATACTGGATGCTTCCTATGAAAACTGGAAAAATTCCCTTGATCAGGTAGATGATATTCTGGTGATTGGAATTAAACCAAACTTCCATTAGACATTCATATAAGTGTAATATCTACATTTATATATGTGTAAATTTCGAAAATCAGGTATTTTTTATATTTTTGTTGGCTCATATATTGGACAGGATTTTTTTATTTCATCCTGACCTTTTTGGGATATTGATAACCCCTGGAAATTTTAATTAAATATAAAATATGGATAAAAATGCAGTGTTACGTGCAGCAGACAACATAAGAATTTTGTCTGCGGCAATGGTAGAAAAAGCAAAATCCGGCCATCCGGGCGGAGCCATGGGAGGTGCCGATTTTGTAAATGTACTTTACAGCGAATTCCTGAATTATGATCCAACCGACATGGAATGGCCATTCAGAGACAGATTTTTTCTGGATCCGGGGCATATGTCACCCATGTTGTATTCTATTCTGGCTCTTACCGGAAATTACACAATGGAGGATTTGAAGAATTTTCGTCAGTGGGACAGTATAACTCCCGGACATCCTGAATTAATGCCTTCAAAAGGTGTTGAAAATACCAGTGGTCCACTGGGCCAGGGGCACACCATGGCGGTTGGTGCCGCTATTACTGAGCGATTCTTGTGTGCAAGATTTGGAGAGTGGATGTCTCACAAAACTTTTACATTTATTTCAGATGGTGGCATTCAGGAAGAAATTTCCCAGGGTGCAGGCAGGTTGGCCGGATACCTTGGACTTAGCAATCTGATCATGTTTTATGATTCAAATGAAATCCAGCTTTCTACTGAAACAGATAAGGTTACAAATGAAGATACTGCAAAAAAATATGAATCCTGGGGCTGGAATGTAATTACTATTGAAGGAAATAATATTGATGCTATCAGGGGGGCATTGTCTTCAGCACTGAAGGAAAAAAATCAGCCAACTTTGATTATCGGAAAAACAATAATGGGAAAGGGAGCTCTTACAGAGACTGGTGAGAATTTTGAACGTAAGACGTCTACGCATGGGATGCCTCTGGGTGAGGCTGGTGCTTCATTTGCCAAAACTGTCGAAAATCTTGGTGGTGATCCTGAGAATCCATTCAGTATTTTTGAGGACGTGAAAGAGTATTATGCTGAAATAAGGGAAAAAAAGATTGAAGCTGCAAAAGAGAAGAAAAGGCTTCAGGCTGAATGGGAAAAAAAGAATCCAGAGTTGGCTTCAAAGTTACATCAGTTTCTCTCCGGCAAGGCACCTGATATTAATTATGGGAAAATAGTTCAGAAACCGGGAGTTGCAACACGCGCTGCTTCGGGAGCAGTACTGGATCATTTCGCCAGGGAGGTTGAGAATATGATTGTCATGTCAGCTGATCTTTCAAACAGCGACAAGACGGATTCTTTCTTGAAAAATACCCATCAGTTTAAACGCAATGATTTTTCAGGTTCTTTCCTGCAGGTAGGTGTAAGTGAATTAACTATGGCAGGCATTGCAAATGGTATGGCTCTGCATGGTGGTGTGATTCCTGTTTGCGCAACGTTTTTCGTGTTTTCAGATTATATGAAACCTGCTGTTCGCCTCTCAGCACTTATGGAGCTTCCGGTTAAATTTGTATGGACCCATGATGCATTCAGAGTTGGAGAAGATGGCCCAACACATCAGCCTGTGGAGCAGGAAGCTCAGATCAGGTTACTTGAAAAACTAAAGAATCATAACGGACACATGAGTATGCTGGTACTCAGACCGGCAGATGCAGTGGAAACCAGTGTTGCGTGGAAGATGGCGATGGATAATGCCAAAACACCATCAGCACTTATTCTCTCAAGGCAGGGAATTAAAGATCTCCCGGTTAAAGAAGGTTCAACCAGGTATACGGATGCACAAAAGGCTGAAATGGGTGCTTATATCGTACAGGATGACGGGGCATCACTGGATATTATCCTTGTTGCTAATGGCTCTGAAGTTGCTACTTTGGTAGAAGGTGCTGAAATGCTACGCAGGGAAAAGGGACTTAAGGTCAGGATTGTATCTGCAATTTCTGAAGGCCGCTTCCGTCAGCAATCATCTGATTATCAACTTTCTGTTATTCCGGATAATGTACCTGTATTAGGCCTTACTGCCGGATTACCTGTTACCCTGCAGGGGCTTGTTGGCCCCTGGGGTAAAGCTATTGGAATGGAGTCATTTGGATTTTCCGCACCATACCAGGTGCTAGATGAAAAACTTGGCTATACCGGCAAAAACGTGTATGAACAGGCACTAAAATTGCTTGCCAGATAATAATGGGAATATTTTTCAGATGCTTTCCTGTCGAATAGACAAATTACAAATATGAAAAGCGTTTCCGGTTTTAAACCAGAAACGCTTTTTTGATTGGATTTAGTCCTGAACAATCAAAATGCTGAAAGTCAATTGTTAATGCGAAGTACTATAAAATTTAAGTTTTATTGATATTAAAAATGTCTCCTGTGCTCAATAAAAAATTAATTATTTAAATTTAAACCCAAAAAAATACGCGATGGAAATAATCAAATGGGTAGACACTTATTCTGTTGGTGTGGAGGAGATCGATAATCAGCATAAAAGGCTTGTCAGAATTCTTAATGAATTATACAATGCCATGTCTGTCGGAAAGGGACGGGATATTCTTGATAAAATTCTCAATGAACTATCCGAATATACGGTTAAGCATTTTTATACCGAGGAGAAAAAGATGATAGTTCATGGGTATCCTGGCTACAGTGAGCATAAAAAGGAGCATAATAATTTCGTAGAAAAAATTGATGACTTTAAATACCAGTATGCAGAGGGAAATACCAAAATTACAATAGAACTGGTAAATTTTCTTAAAGACTGGCTGGTGAACCATATTACCACAGTGGATAAACAACTTGGTGATTTTCTGTCCAAAAAGAGGACTTAAAGGATTTTGGTAATTTTATATAGTATAGTAGTTTTTAAAAAGCATTCTTTAACAAAATACATTTGATATAGTTGAGCTTACTCTGTTTTTAAAGTATGACAGGTTGTGTACATTTGCAACTGTAAGTCTCTGTTTTTACAGGATGTTTCTCAATGATTATGTATCATTTGTTGATTATTTTTCGTTATATCTAACAAAATTATGATCAATAGTTAAAGGCACCTAAACCAGACCTCTGAAATGTACAAATACCAGCCGGTAAAAATGCCGAATCTTTACCTCTTTTTCAGATATTTCCTGTTACTTTGTTTGTGGCTGGTGCCGTTTAAATTGAATGCACAAACATATGAAAAGGTAAAGCCACCTAATACACGCATTCTTTTTGTTTTTGATGGATCTCAAAGCATGGCCGGAATATGGAACAGCCATCCTAAAATTGATATTGCACGCTCTATACTCATCCATATGGTGGACAGTCTTGAACAACTTGATAATGTTCAACTTGCATTACGCGTATATGGCCATCAGAGTCCGGTACCACCCCAGGATTGCCATGACACACGACTTGAAGTTCCCTTTGGCCCGCATAACGCATTGGCAATTAAGCAAAAACTCAGATTTATTACACCCAGAGGGACAACCCCCATTGCCTATTCACTTGAACAGGCCGGGAACGATTTTAATGAATGTGACAATTGTCGCAACATTATTATTTTAATCACCGACGGAATTGAAGCCTGTGACGGAGACCCCTGTTCCGTTTCTGCTGTACTTCAGCGTAAGGGGATTGTTCTGAAACCTTTTGTGATTGGCATCGGTATGGATGAAAATTTCAGCGAGACTTTTGAGTGTATGGGGACATATTATAATGCTCCCAGAGAAGATAAATTCAAAGAAGTATTAGATGTCGTAATTTCTCAGGCTCTGGATGCTACCACTGCCCAGGTTAACCTGCTCGATGTCAATGGATATCCTACGGAAACAAATGTGAATATGACCTTTTATGACAGGCTGTCGGGTAAAATCCTGCATAATTACATACATACACTGAATAACAAAGGGAATCCGGATACCCTTATTCTTGACCCGATGATTACCTATCGAATCGTGGTCCATACAATTCCTGAAATTATTATTGACAGTGCCCGTGTATTGCCCGGAAAACATACAATTATTGCTGCTGATGCACCACAGGGGACTCTGATGGTAACAACCGAAGGCCTGTCAAACCAGTACCGGGACATGGAGTATATTGTCAGAATGCACGGGAAAATGAATACCCTGAATCGACAAAAAATTGATGAGAAGGAAAAATATATTACCGGATTCTACGATCTCGAAATTCCAACTATTCCCAGCATTAATCTGGATAATGTACAGATAAAACAGAGTAATACAACGACTGTGCAGGTACCTCGCCCGGGGATAGCAACATTCCTCAAAACATCATCAGGATACGGCAGCTTATATGTAATGAAGAAGGGCAAAATGGAATGGGTATACAATCTGAATACAGATGCAAGAAATGAAACTTTACTGTTGCAGCCAGGTAGCTATAAAGCTGTTTACAGAGCTATGAATGCCAAACAAACACTTTATACCATTGTGCGTTCCTTTGATATCTGGTCGGGCCGTTCACTGGTTGTTGAATTCAATTGAAAATAATTTCTCTGACAATTAAACCTTTCATTGAGATATTGATCTAATCAGGTAAAATAAAATCTGCGCAAAAATTAGTTGCAGATTTGTTTCAAAAAAGGCGATGATGCAATTATAAAGAAGTAAACGAAATCTGCTAATGCCCGAATATTCTGATAAAGATTTGCTTAAACTCTTCAGGGAAAATGATACTGCTCATTATGCCTTCAATTTAATTGTGCGTAAATACCAGGAGCGCCTTTACTGGCATATCAGAAGAATAGTAATTAATCACCAGGATGCTGATGATATACTTCAAAATACCTTTATAAAGGTTTGGAAAGCACTGGGACAATTCAGAGAGGAAGCAGAACTATTTACCTGGCTGTTTAAAATTGCAACCAACGAATCGCTGACCTTCCTGAAAAAAGAAAAAAGAAAAAGAATTCTATTTCCCGGATTAAATGAAAAGGCAGGTCAACAGAATTTTGCTGAAAGCGATTTATTTTCCGGAAATGAGATACAGGTTAAATTACAGGAAGCAATTCTTAAACTACCCAAAAAACAACAGTTGGTATTTAATATGAAGTATTTTGACGATATGAAATATAACGAAATGTCGGAAATACTAGAAACTTCTGTAGGGGCATTAAAAGCTTCCTATCATCATGCCGTAAAAAAAATAGAAAAAGAACTTGGAGGTGATTAAACCTTCATGATAATTGAATGTCAAATAATTATCGTTACCAATAAGATAATGAAAAAATTAAAAAATAACAGGATTACGCTGTCGGATATCCCCAATGATAATGCATTCAGAGTACCGGAGGGATATTTTGATACCTTCCCGGAACGGCTCATGAGTCGAATGGATGAACAAAAGTCTCTGTCAGTTTTTAATAGGGTAGTGCAGTTTATTCGTCCACAACTTGCACTGGCCGGTGGATTACTATTATTTGTGCTGATTGGGTATATTGGATTTAATTTTTTACTTAATCACAGGCCGGATAATCAGGTATTGACAAATACCACTATAAACAGTGTACTGGAAGCTGACCCTGCATTTATAGACGAATATACCCTGATTGACGTGGTTGATGAAGATCAGATGACTTCAACAAACCAGTCAAACAATGACGAATATGGTGATCAGGTGGCAGAATATCTCATGGATCACAATGTCGAAATGGCAACCCTGGTTGAACAATTATAATTTAAAATGTATGAAAAATAATCTGATTATATTAGTTTCAGTAGTGTTCTTTTCTTTTTTCTCCCTACAGCCAGCCAAATCTCAAAATCCTGGTGGCAGGGGATATCAGGAAAAGCTTGAGCGAATCAAAGCCCAAAAAGTAGCTTTTTTTACAGAACATATCGGATTAACTCCTGCTGAAGCTGAAAAGTTCTGGCCGGTTTACAATGCTTATCAGGAAAAGAAAGATGCTATTGCACTTGCAAGAAGGAAAACACTTATGGCATATCACACAGAAGGATTGTCTGACAGGGAGATTGAAAAAATTGCCGATCAGTACATTGCTTACCAGGTTGAAGAAGCTAATCTGGATGCCGAATATCTGGTGAAATTCAAAAAAATCCTTCCTGTAAAAAAAGTAATGGATATGTATATTGCTGAAAATCAGTTTAAATATTATCTGCTAAACCAAATAAGAGGAAGAGGTCCGGGGCATGGCTGGGGACCTGGACCGGGTGGGCAGAATGAAAGTAATTTCCGGTAGACCCCGGCATACTGCATGGATTATTTACTATATTGTTTCATCTAACCCCGTACTTGTCTTTCTTCATAAGTAAATTACTGATTACATAAAGGATTGTTAGGAAGGCAAAGAACCGGGCTATGCGGGATAAAAAATCACCATGGGTCACATAAAAGGTTAAGCTGCTATTGGCGTTTAAGGTTGTTCTGATAGCGCCCTGTTTATTCCGCTCCAATTGTTTAATAATCTGCCCTTTCTGATTTATAAAACTTGATATACCCGTATTTGCAGATCTGGCAATACTCCTTCGGGTCTCAATAGCGCGCAAGCTAGCAAGCCTGTTGTGCTGAAGTGAACCTGCCTGATTCTTCCACCACCCGTCATTGGTTATTATAAAAATGTAACCGGCACCCTTGCTGATATAGCCAGAAATATATTCTCCATAGGCCGATTCGTAGCAAATTACAGGTGCAGTAGCAGGTGATCGATCACTTCCGTTAAATATTCCTTTGTTTTTACGTATCCCGTAGCTGCCTGTCTGATCACCGAGTCTAATCATTAATTTTTTCAAAAACCCAAAAACTTTGGGATACGGAATTCTTTCTACCCCTGCGACCAGTTTATTTTTAAAATATATTTGTATCTTTTGGGTACTGTCAATCATTAGTGCTGCATTGTAGGTTACGAATAATGATCCGGTATCTGACATTTTTCTCGCTTCAGGCGGCAGGTCTTCGCCATCTTTAAATTGTTGGTAAACTGTAGCTCCCAGGATGAAATTTATCTGCGGATGAGCTGCCACAAATTCTTTTATGGTATGTACCGATTCGTTTGCTAATGGATTATCAAGACTGACCCGGCTGATAATTGCAGTTTCGGGTGCCAGAACAAACTCAGTTGCCGGTGTGATCAATGAGTCAGCCAAATGAACGAGTAAATGGGTTTGCATTTCCGAAGGAATTTCCGAAAATTTCTTATGGGAATCAATATTGGGCTGTAAAACTATAATTTGATGCGGATCTTGTTTTTCCTCATAATTTTTAAATCGGGTCAGGGAAGCTATCATTGGGAAACCAATAATAACCAGGGCTAATAGTGAACGGGTCATTATATCACGTGTTGGACTTTGTAACCTGTAATGCCTGAATACATCATAAACAGCCAGGTTGACCAGTAAGATCCATAAGCTTCCACCTGTAACTCCTGTATATTCATACCACTGAATAAATGCTGTATCTTTTGCAAGCCCGTTCCCAAGATTTAGCCAGGGCCATGAAAGTTCAGAATGGAGAGAGTAATATTCAAATGTAAGCCAGAAAACGAGCAAACTAAAATAGCCAAAACCACGGCCAAGCAATCTTTTTGAAAAATGGAATGCCCAAAAAACAAATGTCATCAGTGAAGAAGTGAAAAGGACTGCCGCCAGCATCCCGAAAACGGATACCTGTCCAATCCACCAGGTTGTCAGTAGATTCCATACAATAAAAGAAAAAAAAGAAACTGGGACTATTGTAAGTTTACTGTATTGGCTCTTGTTTGTATCCAGATAATCTTCTGCTATCAACAATGGTATAAATGCAATCAATAAAATTAATCCTGTAACCCATTGGCTCCAGGCAAGAGATAACAGAAGGCCGCTTAATAGTGCCAAAAAATACAACAGAGATCGTTTCATTCTATCTTTATAATTCAGTTTGATAATGCTTACAAAAATAACCTTATTTATTTACTATTTTTTTAACAACAGTAAAACTTTGTAGCTCTAGTTGTATCAAAAAGTGAGCAGTTAATAAATTTGACTGCCAGTTTTAAATTATGTTAAATAAAGTGATATTATTCAAATGAAGGTATATTTTATGTAACATTTTTTGCATACTCCTGTTTAATAATATATGTTTGCATAATTATAGATTTTTGTATATTGCTGAAATTTTGATGGTATGGCGGTGGATGTATTTTTAAAAGGAATGCTTATTGGTCTTGCAGCTTCTATCCCCTTAGGTCCTATTGGTGTTTTATGTATTCAGCGAACGCTGAATAAGGGTGTTTATTCCGGTTTTTTCTCCGGTCTGGGGGCAGCTGTTGCCGATACTTTTATGGCCATGATTGCCGCTCTGGGAGTTACATTTATCATCAACTTCATTGAACAGCAAATGTTGTTTTTCCATATAATCGGCGGATTGGTAGTTGCTTTTCTCGGAATCCGGATATTTTATACTAATCCTGCCAAACAGATGAGACGGCAGAGACGCAAGAAATCAGGTAAATTGATAAAAGATTTTGTGTCGGTACTGTTGCTTACACTTTCCAATCCCGTTGCTGTATTTCTTTTTATTGCTTTTTTCGCATCATTCAATGTCCTGCAGGATGAAAGTCCGGTTATTGCTTCTGTGATACTTATTGTTGGTACATTTTCGGGTGCCGCTCTCTGGTGGTTTACACTCAGCAATGTTGTGAATAAATTTCGGAGTAAATTCCGGCTACGCCGGTTACTTATCATAAACCGAATCTCCGGAAGCGTGATTTTTGCTTTTGGTATTTTTGTTATTCTGACCATTCTTTAAATGAGACTGTAAAGTCACCTTCATCTGTTATTTCCCTGGTATACATTTAGGATTTTTTCTGTATTTTAATTATTTCTTCCAGGGATTTTTTACTTTTCTTTTCAAATAAACTTCTTAAATTTCATCTTATCTGCAATTTGGATTTATCCGGAGAAGACAGCAATAATTGTTGTTTCAGAATCCAATTAAACAGTGTTTTGCAATATAATTACCTGGTGGTCTTTGATTTTGATTTAAGAATTAAAATTAAATCCAAAAACATAATAAAGTAATAACTATCAAGCTGCCACTACATACCCTAAAAAACCCCATACAGCATTGTAACCAACATCCATTTTTAAACTGAGCCATTGCTCCAGGCAGGGTGGCTTATGAGGCGAAGGAATTATTGTTTCTGCAATAAATACAATAAACATTAAAAATATTTTTAAATTGCAGATATTCAATTAGAAAAAACACTTATTTTGTAATGTAAAATGTAAAAAATAAAATGGAATAACTATGCAAAAAACTCGTCTAAGCATTATGTTTGCCGGCCTGGCTTTGATTCTTTTTTCTACTTCTTGTGAAAAGTGGAAATGTATAGAGGGAGATAATAATATTGTTTCAGAATACAGAACTGTTAATTTAAATTTTCATTCAGTGGAGGTCAATGGTGATTTTGATGTTGATATAATACAGGATACTGTTTATGATATTTATATTGAGGCAGATAAAAATATTATGGCACTTATTTCAACGGATGTGAGGTCAGGTAAATTGATTATCGAAACAAATACCCGCAGATGCATCCGAACTGATATACCAGTTTATGTCAGAGTTACAACTCCAGATATTTTTCAAGTGGAACAAAATGGATCCGGTTACATAAACTGTGATGCAGTTTATAATGATATTCTCAGCATAAAAAACAATGGAAGTGGTTCTGTCAGATTTTACAATATTGATACCAGACAGATAAACCTTAAACTCACCGGCTCAGGGCCCATTGAGGTATGGGGAATTGCTAATGCAGGTGATTACCAGATTGCAGGTTCCGGAAATATCAAAAGCTATCATATGGAACTCAATGACCTTGACAGTAATATTTCCGGATCTGGTGATATGTATGTTTTTGTGTATGATTATATTGATGCGGTTATATCAGGTAGCGGAAATATTTTTTATAGAGGAGATCCTTCATTCAGGGTGGATATTACCGGTACTGGCGATGTTATCAATAATAATTAACGATTTTAGTAAATTTTATTATAGAGCATATGTTGTAGCAGAGGTTAATAAAGTTCATTCAATCTAAAACCGAAAATATGAAAAAGTTTATTTTAGTTATGTTTGGCCTTTTGCTGGGCCTGATTAGCTTTTGCCAGAAAGATGAACAGACGCCTCAGTCTTCCACAGGTAAAAATGATGAATATCGTACAATACTTGGCGGGAAAGGGACAAATGGTGCTTACGGTGGCATATCACTGCAATATACCCGTATCGATCAAAAAGATGCATTTGTGGGCAGTTTACGAGGTGCGTGGATAATAAATCATTGTCTGGCCCTGGGCGTTTCCGGAACCGGGTTTATAAATGATTATCATTATGATTATACATCGACTTATGATATGAATCTTACAGGTGGATACGGTGGCATATTGCTTGAGCCTGTTTTACTGCCAAATTTTCCTGCTCACCTGTCTGTCCCATTGGTTCTTGGAATGGGCGCGGTTACCACCGTTTATTATGATCCGTTATATACCTGGAAAAACTATTTGAATCAAACGGATGTATTCATGGTCTTTGAGCCGGGAATTGAATTAGAACTGAATATCAGCAGGTTTTTCCGGTTTGCTGTTGGAGCATATTACCGGATTACCAGCGATATTGATCTGGCGGATACATCCCCGGATGTATTGAACGGATTAAGCGGTGGCATAACCCTGAAGTTTGGTAAATTCTGATTTCATCCAAATAATGATAAAAAATAAAAAGCCTGCAGAAAATGTGCAGGCTTTTTTATTTTTTATCTTACAGGTCTAATTTTATTTTTGCTCATCCATAAACTTAGCCTTCCCTTTTTCCAGAAATTCAATAAAATGTTCTGGATTGGTATCCAGGCCATACGGTCCGGCCAATACATCACCGTTGGTATCAAGTATTACATAAAAGGGCTGCGTGTTTGTGTTGAATTTTGTGATTTGAAAATCAGCATTTTTCTTACCCATTGTTTTTTTAACCTTGCCGTCAAATGTTGAAGTTACCCATTCATCTTCTGGTAAACGTGTACGATCATCAACATATAAGGCAACGATTACGAAGTCATTTTTGAGTCTTTCCATTACGCCGGGATTTGGCCATACTTTGGCTTCCATATCCTTGCAGTTACTACAGCCATGTCCGTTAAAATCAAGAAATATTGGTTTGTTTAGTTTTTTTGCACAGGCCAGTGCCTGGTTATAATCAAAATATCCCTTCAGTCCATAGGGCAGGGTAAGGATATCCGAATACCTGGCATCCCCGCAAAATGTTGCATTCTGGTCATTTGTGACATCACTGGTTGCTGTGCTACCTCTGTTTTCTTCAATTAATCTTTCGAGGTCAAAGCTCTGGCTTGTTTTTGGAGGAATCAGCGCAGAGATTTCAGTAAGTGGTGCACCAAACAGGCCGGGGAAAAGATATAAAGAAAATGTAAAGGAAGCAATTGCAAGTATCAATCTTGGAAATCCTATGTGAGGAGTATCGCTGTCATGTGCAAATTTAATTTTGCCTAGTAAATATAATCCAAGGAGCAAAAAGATGACAATCCATATCGAGAGATAAATGCTTCTTCCCATTATTCCCAGATGGTAAGTCTGACTCATGCTACTCAAAAATTTGAAACTGAATGCAAGTACAATAAAACCAAGAACTACTTTAACTGAATTGAGCCATCCTCCGGATTTAGGCAGATTACTCAGCCATGATGGGAAAATGGCGAATAATGTGAAAGGGAGTGCAAATGCCAGTGAAAAACCAAACATGCCAATGATTGGCTTGAGTGCCAGTCCACCACTTGCAGATTCAACCAGTAAAGCACCTACAATTGGTCCCGTGCAGCTGAATGAAACGATAACAAGTGTCAATGCCATGAAAAAGGCACCGAGCATTCCTCCCTTGTCGGCTTTTTTATCCGCTTTTTCAACAAGAGAATTGGGTAATACAAGCTCAAACATTCCAAAGAATGAAGCTGCAAAAACTATAAATAGCAGAAAGAAAATTGTATTGGGAATCCAGTGTGAACTTAATTGAGTGGCAAAATCAGCTCCGGCACTGGTTAATGATACGATTACTCCGATTGCAGAATAAATTATCACAATTGATAAACCAAAAACAATTCCCTTCATGACAGATTTTCGCCGGTTTTCGCTCCCCCGCATAAAAAAAGTAACGGTCATTGGTATCATGGGGAAAACACAGGGTGTAAGCATACCGGCCAAACCGGCAAGGAATGAAATAAAGAAAAATACCCAGAGCGATTTTCCCTGCCTGCTTTTTTCATTATCTGACAAATCATCAGCAGTTACACCTTTGTTTTGTATAATGTTTGCCGAGTCTTCATTAGTAGTAATTTGTACGGGTGCTTTTTCAATTAATGATTGATCTGTATCAACATTTTCCTGAGCAGCAGTATCACCTGTCTTAAGCCCGGCCGGCTGTTCTGCAACGGCATCATTGCCGTTTATCCGGAAAGAAAAGTCTTCTTCCTTGGGAGGGAGGCAACGACTATTATCACAGCTCATGTATTCAATATAACCTGTAACATTGAAGGTTCCGGGTTTTGTTATCTTTATCTTTTGTTTGAATACTGCCTTGTTGCTATGCATTGGAATTTCCATTCCAAAACTTGAATCGAATTTTTTATCGGGATTGGTCACTTCGACAGCATTATCTGTCAGTTCAAATGAATTCCCCTCATTAATGTGAATGCTCGTAGGTACCGGACCGCCCTCTTCAAGGTTCATACCATATACGTGCCAGCCCTCATCAATATTTGCTGTAAAAATCAGCTCTGTTTCATTACTGTTTAACTGTTTCGTGCTGAATTTCCAGTGTACCGGATTTAGTACCTGGGCTTGCACAGAAATACCTGCTAATGCTAGGAATATTATTAATGTACGTTTCATGCCTGTTAATTTTCTGATTTTTTTAAACAAAGACCAAAGGTAAAAAAAAGTCCATGAAAACAAGTTAACAAATGTAAATAACCATATATATGCATATAAACATTTAAAGTAATATTTTTAATTAAAAGGCTTATTCAGTAAAAGATGTGTTAGGTAAATATGTATTGAAAAAAACAGGCAGGTTTTATAGCATAGAAAAAGAAAAAGGCAGTGGTTAAACTGCCTTTATAATGATCAAATAATTATTTCTTCTCCGTACTTGTCAAAAAGTTTAAAATCCAGGTAATTATACAAAGATTTTGGTTCCACATTTAATTTACATTTATATTTCACTGACCATTTTCGTCGTAAAGAGGGGAATCCCTGCTTCAGATATGCTGAAATAAAAGGGTGAACACGGAGCGTGATTTTTTTCCGGTCTTTTTCCTGAACTGCTATTGCCAGTATATTTTCGATTTGCTGGGTAATTAGAATGCTTGGGGTAATTTCGCCGGTCCCTTTACAGGTAGGGCACTTTTCAACCGTATCGATATTCATTTCAGGTCTTACACGCTGACGCGTAATCTGCATCAGGCCAAATTTACTTAACGGCAGGATATTATGTTTTGTCCGGTCATCAGACATAGTCTCCTTCATTTTGTCGAAAACCATTTGTTTATGCTCATTACTGTGCATATCGATGAAATCGACAACAATAATTCCTCCCATATCGCGTAAACGGAGTTGCCTGGCAATTTCCGCTGCCGCTGCAAGATTTACTTCCAGTGCATTTGTTTCCTGATCTTTTGCTGATTTTGAACGATTACCGCTGTTTACGTCAATTACATGGAGCGCTTCTGTGTGTTCGATGATCAGATAGGCGCCATTTTTGAATGATACAGTCTTGCCAAACAGGCTTTTTATCTGTTTCTCAATACTAAAATATTCAAAAATAGGTGTTTTGCCGGTATATTGCTTTACGATTTTTTGTTTTTCAGGTGCGATTGTATTGATATAATCTTTTATTTCTTCAAATGCTGCTGAGTCATTAACATAGATATTGTTAAAATTGACATTCAGCATATCCCGCAAAATAGCACTTGTCCGGCTTAATTCACTGATAACAAGCTGAGGAGGGGTTATACCTTTTAACTGATCAAATGCAGTTTCCCATTTTTTCACCAGACTCCTCAATTCAGCATCCAGTACTGCCACTTTTTTAGTTTCTGCAACAGTACGGACAATAACTCCGTAATTCTTTGGCTTAATGCTGTATAACAAAGTTTTCAGACGGTGTCTTTCTTCGGCAGATTCGATTTTCTGAGAAACAGATACCTTATCAGAAAATGGCATCAATACCAGATTCCGTCCGGCAATTGAAATCTCGGAACTTAGTCGGGGACCCTTGGTGGAAATCGGTTCTTTTGCTATTTGTACAATCACATACTGACCGGAAGAAAGCACATCAGCAATTTTCCCTCCTTTATCAATGTCTTTTTCAAGCTTTAACTTGGTGAGAGACAGGGCCTTTCCTTTCTTAGAGAGGGCTATCTTCAGGTATTTATTTAATGACTGAAATTGCGGACCCAGATCTAAATAATGCAAAAAGGCATCCTTCTCATAACCCACATCCACAAATGCAGCATTGAGCCCGGGCATTATTTTTTTAACCTTTCCTAAATAAATGTCGCCAACAGTAAACTGAAAATTGCTCTTCTCCTTGTTTAGCTCAATGAGTTGTTTGTTTTCAAGTAAGGCTATTGCAATTTCAGAGGGAGTTACATCAATTATTAATTCATTACTCACAGTTTCTTCCAATTAATTGAAGACCTCTTTATTATCTTCCTTCAAGATTGCAAAACAGAATAAACCTGAAGAATTAAATTATCCTTCAGGTTTAATGGCTGAATCTTAAATTATTATTTTGTTCAGTGCAGAAAACAAATTATTTCTTTTTCTTATGTCTGTTCTTCCGCAAGCGTTTTTTCCGCTTGTGGGTCGCCATTTTATGTCTTTTTCTTTTTTTTCCGCTTGGCATCGTTACAAAAATTTAATGATTTTAACTATTCTTTTCCTTCAATGTAAAATTATTTTACATTGTTTTTAACCTTATTTACAAAAGTCTTTGCAGGTTTGAAAGAGGGAATAAAGTGTTCAGGAATAATAATAGTGGTGTTTTTGGAGATATTACGAGCTGTTTTCTTTGCTCTTTTCTTCACTATGAAGCTGCCAAAACCTCTTAAATACACGTTTTTGTCCTTCACCAATGACTCTTTTACAGTTTCCATAAAAGCTTCAACTGTTTTTTGGACAGTTATTTTCTCAATTCCTGTGTTTTTAGAAATTTCGTTTACAATATCTGCTTTTGTCATTTTTTAAAAAATCTTTAATTATCAATTAATTAGACTAATTTTCAAATTCTGAATTGCAAATATAAATGTTTTCCTTCGATAAATAAAATACAAATCCATTATTTTTACCACTTTAATGAAAAAACATGTTTTCTTCTTGATTAATTATGATAACAGGTCAAATCGTAACAGATTGGTATTTAGTAAATAAGAGAAGTCTCCCCTGGCGTGAATCAAACGATCCGTATATAATTTGGGTATCAGAAGTAATTTTGCAACAAACACGGGTAAATCAGGGACTTTCGTATTTTTATAAATTTATTGCTGCTTTTCCTGATGTTCAGGCTCTCGCTGAAGCGAATATTACCAGTATTTTAAAAGTCTGGCAGGGACTGGGTTATTACAGCAGAGCCCGTAACATGCATCATGCGGCCCAAACAGTTATGCATGATTACAATGGAATATTTCCTGATTCGTATGGTGATCTTTTAAAACTAAAAGGAATAGGAGAATATACCGCGGCAGCTGTTGCATCCATTGCATCAGGAGAGAAAGTGCCGGTCGTTGATGGAAATATTTACAGGTTACTCGCACGTTTTTTTGGAATTGACACTCCTGTAAATACTCCAGGATCAAAAAAACAGTTTACTTCCATAATGTTTGAACTGATGCAGGATTTTGAGCCGGGGCTTTTTAATCAGGCATTTATGGAATTCGGGGCATTGCAATGCGTTCCTGTGAATCCTGATTGTAGTCATTGTCCTCTTAAAACAAATTGTTATGCATTTAACCACCGAATGATTGATAGGCTGCCGGTAAAAATAAAAAAAGGGAAAATACGCAACAGGTTCTTTTTCTATCTTGTTGTATTCAACCAGGAGCATGTGTTATTAAAAAAGCGGACAGCCGGAGATATCTGGGAGGGATTGTATGAATTTCCTTTAATTGAAAGCGATTCTGCTGTTTCAGTTGACCAGCTTATAAATGGGGATTCCTGGAAAAATATTTTCAACGACCGTGGTTTTTCTTTGATTAATATCTCCGGGAAATTCTTGCATCAACTTACACATCAGCGTATTCAGGCACAATTTATTCAGATTTCCCTTTCTGAAGACATTTCTTCGGAATTTCCCGGTGGTATTTCAGTTCACAGGGATAATTTGGCTAAATATCCTGTCTCAAGGCTGATCGATAAATATTTTGAGACCACTCGTATTTTTAATTATGGTAATAACTGATTAATTTTGTACTTTTATATCAAACAATAAAATCTAAACTATAGCAGAATGTCAGTAAACAAAGTAATCTTAGTAGGTAATGTAGGAAAGGATCCGGAAGTAAGATACCTGGAAAACGGCACTGCTGTCTGTAACTTTCCATTTGCTACTTCAGAAACATATAAAAACCGTGAAGGAGAAAAAGTTACGACTACTGAGTGGCATAATATTGTATTATGGAGAGGTCTTGCGGAAGTCGCTGAGAAATATGTAAAAAAGGGACAACAATTATATCTTGAAGGAAAGATCAGGACTCGTTCCTATGAAGACAAAGACGGAGTTAAAAAATATATGACTGAAATTTACGGGGATAATATGGTAATGCTTGGTCGCCGTTCGGATGATCAATCGGCAGGCAGTAATGAAGGTTCGCGGTCGGCAAGGCCATCAGAAAACAATAATACTACCACTGCTGCTCCGGCCGAAAACAATAATCAGGTAGACCTGGGCGCTGAAGAAAATTCGGATGACCTGCCCTTTTAATAAAAATCCCTGGATTTTTAATTTAACCAATTTCATTTAGTCTTGGAAACAGATCCTTACCCTGCGTCAGGCGTGTTTAATAATATTCAAATTACTTTTCACCATTTTACCCTCGGGCATCTGGCCGGTATTTTAACAATTATTGTGTTGTTATTTTTTTCTGCGCTGATTTCAGGGAGTGAGGTGGCCTATTTTTCTCTTTCTCCGGCAGATATTGAGAAAATACAAAAGAAAAAAACCAGGTTAAACAATTTAATTATCAGGCTGTTGGATATACCAAACAGATTGCTTGCCACCATACTGATTGCCAATAATTTTATTAATGTAGCAATAGTCATTATAACAGCATATGTTACTAATTCTCTCATAGATTTTTCTCAGGAGAGAATATTGGGGTTCTTTTTTAATGTTGTAATAATTACGTTTTTATTGCTGCTTTTTGGTGAAATATTGCCTAAGATTTACGCTACTATTCTTCCCAGGAAGTTTGCTGCTTTTATGGCATATCCGCTATTTTACCTTAAAGGCTTGTTTAAACCCGTCAGTTCATTGCTGATGTACTCAACGTCATTCGTAAATAAAAGAGTCAGTCACAAGGGGCAAAATATCTCTATCAGCGATCTTTCACATGCTCTTGAACTCACTTCATCCGGGATGAGTGAGGATAAAAATATTTTGAAGAGAATCGTTAAATTCGGAAATATTGATGTAAAGGAGATTATGAAGTCGCGGGTAGATGCGACAGCAGTGGATTATAAGAGCTCCTTTACCCAGCTTATTCAAATTATTCTGGATTCGGGTTATTCCAGAATTCCTGTATTTGAAGAAACATTTGACAATGTCAGGGGTGTATTATACATCAAAGACCTGTTACCTCATTTGCATAAAAGCGATACATTCAACTGGCAGGGACTTATCAGACCTCCTTATTTTGTTCCGGAAAATAAGAAAATCAATGACCTGCTTACTGAATTCCAGACAAAAAAAATACACCTTGCTCTGGTAATTGATGAATATGGCGGGACGAGCGGAATTGTTACACTCGAAGATATTCTGGAAGAAATTGTTGGCGAAATTACCGATGAATCGGACGATGATGAGATAATTTATTCAAAACAGGATAAGAATAATTATATCTTTGAAGGCAAAATATTGTTAAACGATTTTTTTAAGATCACCAATATTAAAGATGATGTATTTGATGAGGTAAAAGGCGACGCAGATACACTGGCAGGCCTGATTCTTGAGCTCAAAGGAGAAATTCCTGAGAAAAACAGTACCATTTCATATAAAAATTTTAACTTTAGAATCGAATCTGCCGATAAAAGACGTATTAAACAAATTAAAGTAACCATTAATAATACGGAAAGCGCTGAAGAATAGAACAGAAATAATCCTAATGGAATTGACAATCTTTTTGACTGGTTGTAATCACTTCTTCCGGATTCTTAAACGGAAATATGAACCGAATAATTAAAAATTAAATCTTAACCGAACCGGTAAAAATTCAAAATTTTCATGCATTTTAATCTGAATTGATAATTGTGAAAAATTTTCCTTCATATTTGTTTGTTATCGTTATTCTGACACTTACTGTTTCCTGTAATCATTCATATACTCCAAAGCCCCGTGGTTATTTCCGTATCGATTTACCTTCCAGGGACTACCGGTTATATGATCCCGAAAATTGTCCGTATGCATTTGAATATCCCAATTATGCAAAGATTGAAAAGGATATGGAATACAATACTGAACCCTGCTGGATTAATATAAGTTTTCCCGGTTATGGAGCTAAGCTGCACATCAGTTACAAAAATGTGAACGGCAACCTTTCGGATTTCATTGAAGATTCCCGTACTCTTGCCTATAAACACAGTATTAAGGCAGACGCCATTAATGAAAAAATATATGCCAGGCCTGAAAGACATGTATATGGTATATTGTATGATATCAAAGGAAATACGGCTTCTTCGGTTCAGTTTTTTGTTACCGACAGCACAAAACATTTTTTAAGAGGAGCTTTGTATTTCAATGTTGAGCCAAATAAGGATTCACTGGCGCCATTAATTGATTTTTTCAGAGATGATGTTATTCACATGATCGAAACATTCCGGTGGAAAAACGTAAGCGGCAAAAAATAAGATAATGGGTGTTATTATAAAGAAATACGTTGATCAGGACTGTCTGTTGGGTGTTTGGGAAATTACAGAAGATTATGATACATTACTTTCAACTGTAAATCTGGATGAAGCCGATATGGCGCTGCTTAACAGTTTCGGCAATCATAAACGAAAACTGGAATGGTTAAGTGTTCGAAACCTGGTTGTAGATATGGTTGCCCCGGGAACGAAAATTATTTATAACAGGGACCGGAAACCTTTTCTGATGGGAAACTCTTATAACATAAGTATTTCTCATTCAAACAATTTAACCTCAATTCTGTTGAGTAAAAATAAACGGGTAGGTATTGACCTTGAATTCATGTCTCATAAAATCAGCAGACTTGAGTTTAAATTTATCAACCCACTCGAATATATTACAAATGACAAAGCTCTAAAGAAATACCATCTATACATTCACTGGTGCGCAAAAGAGGCGATGTACAAGATATGTGATAAGCAGGAAATTAATTTTCGTGAAAATTTAACTGTTTCTCCGTTTGAACCTGCTGATGAGGGAGTAACAAATGGAGAACTTAAAAACAGGATTCGTCATGAAAAGTTTAAACTCCATTATTTCAAGATTAATAATTATGTAGTAGTTTGGTGCAATAAGTGATTTATGATACTTTATAATCAAATACTTACACAATTACAGCAGCAAAATTTATTTGTTTTGCTGATCGATCCTGACGCCTATGATTCGTTTCAGCTGTTGGATACCATACTGGCTGCCAAAGAAGCTGAAGTAGATTACATACTTGTTGGTGGCAGTCTTGTTTCCGGAAAAATTGACGAGACGGTTATCAGAATAAAAGAATTATGCAGTATACCGGTAATTATTTTTCCGGGAAGTTTACTGCAACTTTCGGATAAAGCAGATGCTATATTTCTTCTTTCATTAATCTCAGGACGGAACCCCGATTTTCTCATAGGTAATCATGTAGTTGCAGCACCAATGCTGAAGCGATTTGGTATTGAAGTTATACCTACAGGATATATTTTGGTGGACAGAGGTACTACAACCTCGGTTGAGTACATGAGTAATACCAGGCCTGTTCCGGGTAATAAACCTGATATTGCGGTTGCCACTGCTATTGCCGGCGAGATGCTCGGTCTTAAACTTATATACCTTGAAGCTGGCAGTGGTGCTGATAGTCCTCCGGCCATTCAAATGGTGAAAGAAGTAAAAAACAATATTTCTATTCCGCTGATCATAGGAGGGGGTATTACGAATGCACGACAGGCTGCAGATTTATATCTTGCCGGGGCCGATATACTTGTTGTGGGGAATGCAGCTGAGAATCATCCGGAAAAAATTATTGAAATAGCTCGTTCTAAATTTGTAAACATATGATTAACAAATAAATATATCTGTTTTTTTATCGTAAAATATTATCTCAATTTGTTGCATATAAATTGAAATAATTCTATTTTCATTTTATATTTTTTTTAGTTTTTCTCCATTAAATATTGTATAAACTTTTTTTAAAATGAAGCGAAAAAAGAATTTTCAGCAGTTTGACGATGACAAGGTCAGGTCACCCAAAAATCCGTTGAAAGATAAATCAACAAAAAACCTTAAGAGAAGCCTCTTTGATGAAATAGAAGATGAGGAAGATTTTGATTATTATTACAAAGATGATGATGATAAGATGGAAGACTATTTTGACGATGATGAAGAGGAGTTGGAAGACGAGGAGGACGACGAAGATTACGATGAGGATGACGACCGATAGGGTAGGTGCCTGAATGGTATTTATTCCTGGAATTATATAAAGCCGGCTCTGAATTGGCCGGAGAATAAAGCGTAAATTACTGCAAATGACAGTGTATATGTGTGTGCAGAAGGCATGAGAATTGATCCGGAGAGAGATTGCTTTCCGGATTTTTTTATATTATAATTTTAAATGTTGTTTTAACATTGTGATTAAATCTGCTTTTTTAACTGGTTTTGACAGATAATCATTACAGCCCGCGTCTAAAATTTTTTCTTTGTCGCCATCCAGTGCATAGGCTGTTACAGCTATAACCGGGATTTCAGGTCTGAAAGATTTAATATTTCTGGTTGCATCCAACCCATTTAAAACCGGCATCTTGATATCCATTAATATTAAATCAATGTGCCCGTTATTATTACATTGCTCAACCGCTTCCTGACCATTGGACGCATGCAAAAGCTGCAAGCCCGTTTCCTTTAGTATTTCTTCAAGGTAGAGGTAGTTCATATCCTCGTCTTCCGCAATTAATACAGTATGCTTTTTAAGATTTGAAAGAGCTGAATCTTCAGCTACAACTTGCTGAGGTTTTTCAGGTGTTGAAACAGGTGAAAAAGGTATGGTAAAAAGGAAAGTACTTCCTTCGCCAGGTAACGATTGCAGATTGATTTTACCACCCATCATTTCCACAAATGCTTTTGAAATTGAAAGACCAAGGCCTGTTCCGCCATAATTTCTTGACATGGATGTTTCAACCTGTCTGAACCGTTCAAAAATAATTTTCTGATTTTTAGGTTCAATCCCGATACCGGTATCCTTTACAAGAAATTCCAGCATTTGATCAATTAGTTTGCACCCAAAGGTTACGCTGCCATGATCGGTAAATTTTATTGCATTTCCAATCAGATTTGTCAAAATTTGAGTTAGTTTTATCTCGTCTGTAAATATCTCTCTGACAAGTAAATTTTCCACGCCTGTAAACTCAAGACTAATATTTTTTTCCCTGGCCTGTGGACTGAAGAAACTGAGCAGGTTATCCATTAATGTTTCGAGCTGTACCCTGTTTCGGTTTAGTTCAATCTGATTGGTTTCAATTCTCGACACATCAACAATATCATCAATTATAAGAGTAAGCTGTTTGCAAGATTTGTTTATGATGTTTACAAATTTTTCACGTTTTTCTTTTGAAAGTTCAGGATTGATAAGCATCTCTGAAAATCCTACTATTCCGTTCATAGGCGTTCGGATTTCATGGGAAATGTTTGCCAGAAAAGCAGATTTAAGTCTGTCACTTTCCTCTGCTTTTTCCTTTGCCAGCCTTAATTTTTCCCGGGCAATTCTCTTTTCAGTAATATCTTCTTTAATGGCGATAAAGTGGGTGAGTTTGTTATCACTACTGAAAACAGGTGTAATTACCATATTTTCAGTGTAAATACTGCCATCTTTGCGCTTATTAATTATCTCACCATTCCATACCTTACCGGATTGAATCGTGCGCCACAGATCTTTATAGAAATTACTATTGTGATAACCAGATTTTAATATATTCAGTGTTTCCCCTTTTATCTCCTCGGAAGCATATCCGGTCAGTTTTGTAAAAGCCGCGTTAACCATAACAATCTCACCCGTATTCGTGGTGATAACAATGCTGGTTGCTGCCGATTCGAGTGCTGTACTTTGTATCTGCAGACGTTCTTCGTTTTCCTTCCTGCTTGTAATGTCCTGACTGAAGGTGAAAAATGACTGCACTTTCCCGCTTTTGTTTTTTTGAGGTATAAAATTAACTGAATATACAACTGGATTTCCATCAATTGCAACAGAGATAATTTCTGCTGAGATAGTTTCACCTTTTAATACCCTCGCTATATAAGGTTTTGATTTTTCCCAGATATCCGGATTTAACAGATGCTCAATCTTTTTACCAATTGCTTCATCTTTTGAATAACCCAGTATTCTGGCATAGTTCTCATTTATATAGAGGAATGCCAGGGTAGCATCAATATGGGCAATTGCTTCCGGGATGTTTTCAGTTATCAGGTTTAGCTGATTGTATAAAACCTCCAGTTTTTCCAGTGATTGCTTTCGTTCTGTTATATCCCGGGTAATACTCAGGATATGAGGCTCTCCTTCCAGAAAAATAATGGAAGCCGACATCAGACCATATATGACGTCCCCGTTTTTTTTAACGAAAGATGCTTCAAGATTTTCAACCTTTCCGGACTTTCTGAGTTCGCTAACAAGTTTTTGTCTGTCTTTGGGCTGATGCCATATTTTAAGTTCCAGTGATGTTTTGCCTGTCAGATCAGCTTCCGCATACCCCATTATTTCTTTAAAACCCTGATTGATTTCAACATACATGCCATCGCTCAGACGATTGATATTAATTGCATCCGGGTTGGTAACAAAGGCTTTTCTGAACTTATCTTCACTCTGCCGGGCAACTGTTATCATCCGGGAAAGTTCTTCATTTATTTCGAAAATTCGTTCGTTGCTTTCACGTAATTCTTCGTTTATCGACAGGTATTCTTCATTTTGTTCCTTGAGTCTTTTCTCCTTTTCAATTAATGCTTCCTCTGCCTGTTTTCTGGCCGTTACATCATTATATACTGCAACTATTTCGCCTGTATTTAATTTATATATGATGTTTTCACGCCAACCCTGAATTCTGTCATCTTCATAAAATGTGATGCCAAGATTATGTTCCTCACCTGTTGTCCATACTTTTCTGAAAATGTCCAGAAATCCTAGTTCATCGGCTCCGGGGAATGCCTCAGAAATTCGTTTTCCAATTAAATTTTCAGGATTGATTTTGTCAATTTTAAGTCCTGCAGGATTCAGATCTTTAAAGATG
Organism: uncultured Bacteroidales bacterium; assembly: GCA_963783315.1. GTDB lineage: Bacteria > Bacteroidota > Bacteroidia > Bacteroidales > DASQZP01 > DASQZP01. The sequence goes on along the minus strand of CAWAMZ010000018.1, from coordinate 158,196 downwards.
AAATCATTCCCGTCTTCAATGGCTTCATAAATTGCAATTGCATATGGGCTCTTACTAAACAAATTCTTCCAGCGTTCTTTTGTTTCTTCAAGAATATTGAGGGTTGATTTTTTCTCATAGATTTCACCAAGAAGATTAGCAGCCAGTGCAAGCTGATCCTTAGCATATTCAATGATAAAATCAGGACGGGGAATATAGGCGTCCGCAGCTTTTTTTAATTTTTCAATTTCAATATTATAATGGCTGGCTATGGACATCAGCTCTTTTTCAGATTGCGTTGGCGTGCCGTATGCTAAACTTATACATCCAACGATCTCATTACTGGATTTTACCGGATGGGTTAGCAGGTGTAAACCGCCATTACAAATATTATCAACTGGTTTCCCGTCTTTTATTGCCTTTATGGCTCCTCTGTTGCTGCACGATTCATAACAGAGCCATTTCCCTGATGCCATGGCTTCAGCATCACTCGCCGTATGGCAATTATTTCTTGACGCAGAATGTAACAGTTTGCACCAGTCTGAATTCAGATGATGCAGGGAACATTCACCGTGGTTGTCAAAAACGGTTGCAGAGGTGTGAAGTAATGACAAATAGCCGCTTATAATTTTTCTGAGTAACGGGTAACCAACATTTTGTGAGATCAGATTTTCACCATCAGGATGAGTTTTAATCTTAACTTCTGAACTGATTGATTCCTGCCTGAAGATTTGTTCAAGTAATTCATATTGTTTGCAGTCTTCATCCTGATCATGCTTCAACTTTTTAAGCTTTTCTTTTTTCAGCAATAAGCCTGTTAAGTCGCATGATCTGGTTATAAGGTCAATTTCTTTTTCAGGCGACTGGTTATTTGAAATCTGCAGGTATCCAAAGTTGGTTCCCTGACTTTCTATTGCAATTACCGTGACAGTATTATTATGAGGTTCCTGAACTATATTGATCCCATACAGCGGAAAAATCCTGTTTAGTTCCTTTACAAAATAATATAGTATTTCATCATTATCATTCAGATTTTGTAATTCAATCTGTAATTGCAATAAATCACCTTCAGTATCGATCATATAACAATTGGTATGAGAATTCTAAACTTTATAACTTAAGAAATAAACAGGAATATTATTTAACATTAAATTTAATAAAAAATATTAGCAATGAGCAATTTAATTATCACCGCTGATTAATTTGAAATATAAGCCTGCTTTTTATTATATTTTTCGACTTTCAGAGGCTATAACATAATGAAAAAAACCGCTGTAAACTTAAAAGAGTCCTATTTGTAAACCAACGGAGAGTGTTGAAAGGCCGGCAGAAAAGTTAAAATCAGAATTATTTAGCAGGGGTGTTAGCCGCCAGCTGGCAGCCAGTGAATATCTGTTGATCCCAACCCTTGCTCTTATACCTGCATGAAAATCATCCAGATAAGAGAGTTTTTTGTATACATTTCTTTGTTTTTCGGAATGATACAGGTTGTTATCTGTTGCGTCTATGGTAATATGCCTGCCCGAAAACTCCCAGGCACCATAAATGCCGACGTCAAAATATGTTCCTATCTGATTTCCGCGCTTCTTAAAATTAATACGGTTGTATAATTCCAGATTCAGGTTGTTGATAACAATTTTTTCTTTATCGTGCGGGATATTATTGGGGAATAATTTAGCGTTTTCCTGATGAATATTATAATTGAACCTGGTATAGCCCAGATCATATCCAATTGAATAAAGTTCAGTTAACTTTAGTTTGTAGCGGAATCCTGCACCAGCAACATAGGATGAACCGTAGTTTATCCTGCTTCCTGTTTGCCCTTCGCCTGTAAAGAATTCAAGATCAAGATACAGATGACGAAAATGTTTGAGGTTTGGCCCTGTTTCTTTTTGTGCATATGGGTTTTCCGCAAGGTCTTTTTCAATAACGATTTCCTGTCCGTACAGATCAGAGAATAATGCTATTGCAATTAAAAAAAGGAGACTCTTTAATCCGGGCATAAAATAAATTTTTAATGTTCAGGGTGAACTGATTTTTGTATTATTATGGAAAATTACAAAATATTGAGAATATAATTGGATGATATTCTGAAGTTTTAAAATGATATTTATTCAGGTATATCCAGATGTAGAAAATATCCCTTGTAAAAAGCTTCAACTGCCTTTACATCTTTAAGTTTACTATTTGGAATAGTTATTGAAAATGCCTGAGTGACTTTTACCACAGCATAATAGATGATCGCATTATTATTGTCTGTAAGATGATAATAAAGGTAATTACTGTCTGAGTTTACTCCTGGTGCCCTGGGGATATTAATCTCAATTTCACCGTCTTTATATTGCATACTGAAGGTTACTTCACCCTGGCTCGTTGAATAGTCATGAGCGGTAAAATATCCGGCCTGAGGGATTCCGTAACCATGGGCGTAATCAAAATAGGGAAAAAGGTTGCCTGAATTCTCTATTTTCTTAAATAATTCCATATTATTCAGGGATGGGTCAGATTGCCATGCACAGGCTGCAAAACCGGCAACCAGTGGCGTTGAAAAGGAAGTCCCGTATACAGTTTTGAGGCCTTTTTTCCCTGTACTCACAACTTTCCCGTAAGCACAAACATTAGGCTTTGTCCGCCAATCCATTGTTGGTCCAAAGGAACTAAATGCAATGTGCAAACCCGATGAAGGATCAATTCCGCCTACTGAAAGTACGCTGTCGGCATCGGCAGGTGTGTTTACCACGCCCCATGATGTTTCCCCATCATTACCCATAGCATTTACCACCAGAATTCCTTTGGCCGCAGCCATGTTGGCAGCCCGGGCTACAAGGCTGGTATGACCATTCATATCCTGTTTGAAATATCTGTGATAGGTATAGCCCAGAGAACTGCTGATAATATTTGCCCCGTTTTTATCGGCCCATTCTGCTGCTGCCAGCCAGTTTTCCTCTTCAGAAAATGGTTCCCCCCATTTTTCGGTTCGGGCAAGCAGGTATTCGGCTCCGGTGGCCAATCCTGTCTGTATGCTGTCATTTTTACCTGCCAGACATGCCAGCACCATTGTCCCGTGCATATTATGTGCAAAAACATTTTCTCTGTTTTTCACAAAATCCCAGGTCTTTAATATGCGTTTTTCCCTGAAAAGATGTTCCAGTAAAGGAATTTCGTCGGCTTTTGAATAACCGGCATCAAACACCGCAATCCGGATTCCGGTCCCATCCAGTCCCTTGGAAATAAATAAATTGCCATCCATACTACTGAGCTGTCCGACAATTAACTTTTCCTGGTCAGATGATAATGACAGGGTGTAGTGCGCTTCTTTCCTTACTTTTGTAACTTCTATAGGACGAATGTTTGCAACGAACGGAAGACGGGACAGCTCAACAACTGTTTCCTTTGATGCTTCAACGGATACTCCGTTTATCCATCGGCTTTCTGTCTTGATATTGCCTGTCATATTTTTTACAGCCATTACATAGGCTGGATTAACTGGTAAATCAGTGGAATCAAAAAGCGGTAAGTGATGAATTATTCTTCGTTGCAGAGCCTTTGCATCAAAATATTCGTAAGGATTTAAACTGGAATTTGCTTTGTCAGTGAACAGGATCCAATAATGACCAGCCATTAAATGACTTGCCGAAGAAATGAAAATAAATAGGAACAGAATGATTCGCGGCTTTGCGAGAAAAAATTTTATCATAGTATGACCGTGGTTGTTAACTAAAATAATACAGGTTTTAAGAAATCTGCAATTTACTTATTTTGCCATGATTTCATCTTTTGCGGGCTTCATAATTACACCTATGTTGTTTCGTGCATCTATTTTTATACTGAGTGGATTGGAAAATCTCACCACCCTGATAAACTCATTTTCAAAAAAGGCTGGCTGATGGCTGAGAAACTCCAGATCGTAATACCCATCTCTGATAAATGGATTGATGGTAAGATAACCTACCCGGAAAGAGGTAAGATTCTGAAAAAAATGGGTTCCCTGACTTGGATCAATCCTGTAATGAGCTAACCCGGATTCAACGATTACCCTGGCCTCAGAAATTTGAGGCCATTTAATCGGAATACCTAACCAGGGATCATTGGATCCCCACCTTCCCGGACCAACCAGTATATAATTCTTGTTTTCTTCAATATATTTCTCATTGATCTTTTCGATAGCCAAAGCAATATCACGACTTTTTGCTGAATTAAAATTTTCAGGACGGACATAAACAAAATCAAATATATTCTCAAATACTCCGTGTCCCATTGCAGATTTTGAATAAATGATGGTTTCTTCCGGCTTAATATTGTCCAGTTTGAAAGATATGCTCTGATCATTATCAACAATTGGGCGGATCTGTAAAAAATTGAACACCTTCGGTTCATTTTTTGGAGTGTCGAGGTCCACCGCAAATTCAATTTCAATGGGATTGTTCATTTCCTTCTGTCCGATCTCCAGCAATGTTTGCAATATGTCAGGAAGAGGAAAAACGTTATGGTTCAGAATATTACTAAACGTAATAATAGGCTTTCCGGTTTTGAGCATGCCATCTTTAACCATGTTGTTCTCAAAATCATAGGTAGATGCTGCATATTTGAATGTAGGAATTCTGCCCGCATCCCGAAGTCTTAGTTTCCGGATATTTATACCATCATCGGTGGATGGCTGAAAACTGTCGTAATTCAGGTCAAGAGCATAAAACACTTTTTGAGTATCCCGCAAGGACATTTGTGGGGAAGAAAGTTGGAGAACCTTCCTGGGGAATTTTGGGGAAAAACGTATTGACATCCCTCCGTCTACGATATATTTTCCCAGACCAAAGGCGATATTAGCGATACCATCGCCTGGTTTTTCAGGATTTATCGGATAGAAATTAATAGAACGGGCCACACCCGATATTGCAGGAAGAAAGATATCGGCATAAGGACGGCCGCATACTTCCTGCAGTATGATTCCCATTTTTTCTTCATCAATCACATTTGAAGTGGCTGTCATATAAGCCTTACTGCTTTTGTAATAAACTGATGCATATACACTTTTGATAGCATTGCTTAGCATCTGAATCATCAGTGTATTGTTATTTTTTATATTGGGAATCATGTATGTAGAGTATATTCCTGCAAATGGCTGATAATGACTATCCTCCAGTTTACTGGAAGACCGGATTGCAATTGGATTCTCTACAACTGAAATGAATGCATATAAATCCTGATGAAGCCGGCCGGGCAACTTTGCTTCAATAAATTTTCCAAGTATCTGTTCATCACTAAGATTAGACAGCCCTACCTTGTACAGGTCATTCATTTCCATGAACTCATCGAAAATATCAGTACTGATCACAACAGTACGGGGAATGGTGATAATTACATCTTTGTATTTGTTGAAGATCTTATGTTTTTTGATAATTGAATTGATAAATGCAAGTCCGCGTGCTTTACCTCCGATTGAACCATCGCCAATACGGGAAAACATGGTAAATTCATCGTAGCTGTTTTTGTCAAATTTCGCAATAATACCGCGGCCTTTACTTATTCGGAAACCCGAAATTGCCTCATAGATATAGGTGCGTATATCATCAACACTATTAAAGTCGTCAATTGACAGATACTTGAATAATTGTGCAATAGGAAAAAGTGCACGTGCATTTAACCATTTTGAAATGTCGTTCCTGGCGGTATGGTAGGCAAGTACCTTGTCTGGTATCTTCAGTATCAGATGCTGCAACGATTGAAGATCAGCAGCTCTGGCAATTTCATCCAATGTGTCGGGATCTCGGAAAATGAATTCACCAAAAGCAAAATGACGGATAATATAATTGCGGAGTTCAATGGATAATGTTTTTGAATTTTTATGCAGAAATCCCGCATTCATCTCACCGGCATATTTCTCATTGCTATTGTCGGATGACTGAAGTAATACCGGCATGTGCTCATCATCTCTGCGGATTGTCTTGCAAAGTTCAAGTCCCTGTTTAGTCTCCTGATCTCTTTTGTTGTCCTTTTTATAACTTACATCAGTGATCACTCCCAGCATATTGTCTTTAAACTTTTCCCAGTAATCCAGGGCTTCCTCATAGGTTTTTGCCAGTAGTATTTTAGGACGTCCACGCATCCTCAGCATTTTCTGATGCTCATTAAGCGCTTCCTTCATAAAATCACGCGATTGTTTGAGGATGATTTTATATAAGTTTGGCAGAATTGTGGACACAAATCTTACAGAATCTTCCACCACTAGAAGGGTTTGCACCCCCACCTGATCAACATCATATTCCACATTCATCCGGTCTTCGATAAGTTTGATAATAGCGAGTAAAAGATCGGCATTGCCCAGCCAGCAAAAAACATAGTCGATAGCAGTCAGGTCTTCATTCTGCAACCGGAGTGAAACTTCCCGTGAAAAGTGCGTCAGAACCACAATTGGGATAGAAGTATATTCTTTTTTTATCCGGTTGGCCAGTTCAAATGTATCAATATCTCCAATGCTCAGCATTTCGATGATCAGATCAATCTGATCACGCTTCAGGATATCAAAGGCTTCTTTTGCTGAACTTGCCTGCACAAAAACCGGAGGATAACGGAGGTTGAGTGAAACATATTCATTGAATATCTGCTCATCTATTCGTCCGTCTTCTTCAAGCATGAAGGCATCGTAATTACTGCAAATCAGTAATACACGATGAATCCTTTTCTGCATTAATAAACTGAAGGAGGTGTGATTAAAATCAATTTTAAAACTGTCTAAAAATCTGTTTTCCATTCCTTTATAAAAATCTCGTTCTTTTATGTTGTTTTTTGCTGTTCGTTGTTGGTTAAAATCATGGCTATTTGCTGTCTGCCGTCCATAATTATTGTAAGAGGTTTTTGAAACTGCACATGTCTGCAATATTTTGTTTTCCGGATAAGTTGTTGCTCTTCAATTTGTCTCCAGTCAATAAACTCCGAGTTAGAAGCATGCTGAACTGAAAAATATCCTACGTTCATTGATGTTACATTATGAAAAAAATGAGAGCCCAATGAAGCATCGAGGGGATAGTCTTTCAGGCTCGTTTCCACTATTATCCGGGCATTTGATATTTGTGTCCAGTTCACAGGTATTCCAAGAAAATTATCACGCGAACCCCACCTGCCCGGTCCTATCAAAACGTACTTTCTGTTTTCTTTTATCATTGTTTGGTTCAGCATCTGTATCTCTTCAGCCATTTCCCTGGTATGTCCTTTATCAAAATGTTGCTTATCGATGTATATTATATCACAAATATCATCAATTTTTCCGTTCCCCATGCTTTTTTCAGATCTCAGGATTACACAATCCGGATTAATTTCATCCGGAGAAATGTGATAGTCTTGTGCACTGCCGAGCAAGGGTTTCATCTGCAGCATATAAAAAGAAGGAAAACCATTCTTATCTTTTGTCAGGTCCACGGCAAATTCTATTTCAACCGGTGCGCCAAGTGCTTCTTTCATTACATCCAGAATTACCTCAATAGTTCGGGCGAGTGGTATATAATTGTACTTGAGTATATTGGCAAAGTTAATTATGCGGGGACCGGCTTTTGATAATCCTGGTTCGGTTCTGTCGTTTTCCGGATCGTACACTGATGCAGCATGGTTGAGGGTACCGTGTTTTTCAGCTATGTCGATATTTAATCTGGTCAGGCCGGCATCCTCTCCTTCGTAGAACAGATTAGTATTTTTCTTTTGCATATCAATTGCGTAGAATTCAACCTGGGAATTTTTGAACTGATCTTTCGGAGAAACATGTTCAATTGCCGGGTATTTGGGAGAGAATCGATAGCCTTTCTCACCATTGACCACATACTGGCCGAGTCCGGTTGCAATTACCGAAAATCCATCCTCAGGGGCCATATGGGCTACCGGGTAATAATTGTGTGACTGCGCCGTGCCACTTATATGCGGATAAAAGTAATGATCATACTCATTTCCGACAACTTCCTGGATGATAACAGCCATTTTTTCTTCTTCAATTTTATAGTTTATAGCTTCAAAATAATTTCTTGCCTGGGGACTGAAAATGGAAGCATAAACCAGCTTGATGGCCTGAGTAACCTGTTTAAGTCTGACTTTAGCATCAACATGGTTATTTGGCAGTAAATACGTTTCAAATATTCCTGAGAATGGCTGGGATGTTGAATCTTCAAAAAGGCTTGATGACCTGATGGCAATTGGCTTATCAATTAATCCAATCAGGACTTTCAGTTTTTTCATCAGGTGATAGGAAAGTTCCGATTTTAAAAACACTTTTCTGATGTTTGCATAATTGGTTTTTTCGTTGTAAACCAGCTCATTCAGATTATTTGAATCCAGGAATATATCAAACTCATCAGTCCCGATTATGGATGTTTTTGGGGTCCGGATATTGATCATTGGCACGATCTCGCTGAAATTCAAATTGTAAACCAGGGTGTTGATAAAGGCTATTCCCCGACCTTTGCCTCCCAGGGTACCTGTTGCAAGACTAACAATATTGCTTTCGTCCTGTATGGCACTTTCTTCAAAATTCACAATCTTGCCTGTATTTGATTCATTCCTGTATTTGTTGATCATGAATTTCAGATAATTCCTGAACTCCGTAGGATTCTTAAAGTCACTTACTTTTACAGGATTGATCATTTTGGCAATCTTAATCTCCCCCCGGGCCATCAACCACAAAGAGAAATGATTTCTTTTGCCATGATAAACCAGTGATTCGGCAGGAATGGTTCCGATATAATTTTCAAACTCCTTCATGGATTTGGCCGTGGCTATCTTTTTACCCATTGCATCACGGTATACAAAATTTCCAAATCCAAGATGATGGCTGATAAATCCTTTCACATCCTGAAGCAGGCTTTCAGAATTTTTATCAATAAAGGCAGCCTGCAATTCATATGCCTTATGCGAGTTTTCTGTATCTGCTGACTGAATTATGGTTGGTAATCCACTCATCAATGCCCTGATTTGCTTTACCAATTGAAAACCTGCTTCTTCATCCTGTTTGTTATTACGACTGAATTTTACATCTGTGATCAGGCATAATAAATTGTCCCTGTATTTGTTAAATATTTCCATGGCCTCCTCATAAGTGGCTGCCAGCAATATTTTTGGGCGGGCACGAAGGCGTAAAACCTTAAACAGTTCGTCGGTACTCACGTCTTCTATAATACGTTGTGTCTGCTCCATCACACTTGAATAAAGCATTGGCAGGTACCTGCTGTAATATTTTTCGGAATCTTCTACGAGTAATATAACCTTAACCAGTCCTATTTTCGTGTCGTTTTCAACATTAACCCTGTCTTCCAGTAGTTTAACCATGGCAAAAAACACTTTTGAATCGCCATTCCACACAAAAAGCTTATCAATTGTAGTTAGGTTTTTATTCTTTTCCTTGAATGTAGTAACGTCACGGTTGTTGTTCAATAGAAGAAAGATGGGAATATAGGGGAATGCATCTTTTACCTTACTGCTGATCTCAATGGGAGTGGCCTTATCACTCCCCATCATCAGTATCACAAGGTCGTAGTGTTTTGTCCGGAGCTGTCCAATTGCTTCATCATAACCTGAAACACCTGTAACTCTTGGCATGGAAGTGAGATTGAGCTGGTGATATTCTCCCAGAATATGTTCTGAAAACCTGCCTTCTTTTTCAATGCTAAATGCATCATAAAGTGTCGCTACCAGTAGTATTTCCTTCACTTTAAAAGGCATCAGGTCATGGAAAATATCCCGGTTGGAGTTTTGCTTGTTCAGGAATTTTTGTAACAACTGCCTGCTGTTTACTACAGGAGTCTGAAATTCAGATATTTCAGGCTTTACCCTGTCTTTTTTCAGCGTATCTTTTAGAATACTTTTGGCTTCAACACTGTTGATATAATTAGCAATTATACTCGCCAGGTTATCAATCAAATGTCTTTCTTCACGCAGAAATGGTCCTTCATCAAGCTCATTAAATTTTTCGAGATAAAATATTTCTATTGCACCCTTTTTATTATCTATTGTTTCGAAGGTCTGACTCTGTTTCCAGTTGGTTTCCCTGAACCTGGCTGTTTTGTATTCCTGATTATCGAAAACAATACGTGCTGCTGTGGACTCAGGATATTGCCATGCGGCAGGCAGTATCAGGCATATCTGATGAAGGGTTTCCTCAATACTTTTCCCCTCCTTAATAATTTGTGTAGTCTGGTTTATGCATGACAACTCCTTCAGGCGTTCTTTTTTTTCTGCAAGAAGTTTATTTAGATCTTTATCTGAGTTAACCGGAGTTTTCATAGCAGATTGTTTACTTGTGAGAAGTCTGAGACAAATAATCCATTCAGAGCATGATTCATAAACACAGATTGTTTATTCCAGAGAAAATTCTTCTGATAATATTGATTAAGGATGATTTTCATTTAAAGATTTTTTCATCTTCGGTTTTGTTAAAATTAATGAATTTTCAGCTATTTAAAACATCTGGTATGTGATCGGTTATAACAATTGAAGCCAGGGACTTTAATAAAAAAGGCCCGGATCAACTCCGGGCCTCTCAATTATACATTTGGTTTATACTTTTAATCAACTAATTTCAAAAACATTTCCGCTATTCAGCAGATCGTCAATGTTTTTGATTTTTGATTTTTCTTTTACTGCTTCTGTCTGTATCTGGAGTTCCTCTTCATATACAGTACTTTTGAAGGAGCGGATAACTCCCATTGCTACAGGATATTCGGGTAATGCCATCCGGGTGAGCATATAATGCGTAGTATCGTCAGGATTATGCGCGTCATGCACCAGAATATCATCTTCTGAAATTCCGTTTTCTCCAATGGTTACTACCTCCAGTCTCGAGTTCTTCAGAATCAGGCCCTTATTTTTTTCCTTACCAAAGATCATTGGTTTGCCATGCTGCAGATAAATCTGATGATCATCACGAACATCTTTTCCGGTAATCTCAGAATGAACCTGATTATTGAAAATTACGCAGTTCTGCAATATTTCAATCAATGAAGTTCCCTGATGCTTAGCCGCTTCAATAAACACTTCCTTCATCATCTTAGGCTCAGTATCAACCACGCGGGCATAGAAGTTGCCTTGTGCGCCCATCGCCAGTTCACCTGGCTTAAAAGGATTTTCAATACTACCTTCAGGTGATGTTTTGGTTATGCTGCCTTTCGGAGTGGTTGGTGAATACTGTCCTTTGGTCAGGCCGTAAATTTTATTATTGAATAAGAGGATGTTAACGTTAATATTTCTCCGCAGAATATGGATAAAATGATTTCCTCCGATAGCCATTGAATCACCATCACCGGTGACAATCCACACATCCAGTTTCGGATTTGCTACTTTAATGCCTGAGGCGATAGGCGCAGCACGCCCATGAAGACTGTGAAAACCGTAAGTGTTGATATAATAGGGGAAACGTGAAGAACAGCCAATTCCGGAAACGAATACAACATCTTCCTTCCTTGTTCCGATCTCGGGGAGTGCATTCTGTATAGTTGACAGGACAGCATGACCTCCACAACCAGCGCACCATTTAACAGGCTGGTCGAGTTTGAAGTCATCCCTGGTCATTACCGGTATATCTTTTAATTGTGTTGCCATGATTATTTTTCCTCCAATAATTCATTAAACCTGGATTTAAGTTCATAGATCATAAACGGGAGACCCTGAACTTTATTAAATTGTAAATAGGGGTATTGCGGAAACTGGGAGCGAAGATGCATGGCAAATTGCCCCATATTAAGCTCACAGATAATACGTTTTTTAGCATTTTTCAGTATATTTTCGGTATTGCGGGGCAATGGTTTTATATGCTTGAATTGAACCAGGCATATGCTTTTGCCTTCTTCCTGCAATTCCTTAACAGCTGTATAGAGCGCACCATATGTACCTCCCCAGCCAATTACCATGAGGTCTGATTCCGGATCGCCAACCACTTCCTGTTCGGGAATGTAGTCTGCAACCTTCATTACTTTTTTCTCCCTGAGTTCAACCATAACCTGATGGTTAACCGGGTCATGTGATACTTCACCTGTCACATCGGCTTTTTCAAGACCGCCAACCCGGTGCCTGAGTCCGTCCTGTCCTGGAAAAGCCCAGAATCGGTTCAGTTTCTCAGGATCTCTTTTGTAAGGAGAATAATCGGGATCATTGTCTTTTACAAGAGGTGGAATAATTTCCGGTAAGCTTGCTGAAGTGGGTATCTGCCAAAGTTCAGAGCCATTGGCCAGATATCCGTCTGTAAGCAGGATTACAGGGGTCATATGTTCTATGGCAATTTTAGCTGCCTCGTATGCATAATAAAAGCAACTTGCCGGGGTTGGAGCTGCAATTACGACACAGGGACTTTCACCATTTCTGCCATACAGGGCCTGCAATAAATCAGATTGCTCGGTTTTGGTTGGCAGACCGGTAGAAGGTCCGCCTCTTTGTACATCCACAATTACAAGCGGTAATTCAGTGATTACAGCCAGTCCGATCGCCTCTCCCTTTAACGCGAGCCCGGGACCTGAGGTTGATGTAACACCTAAACGGCCAGAAAAACTTGCACCGATTGCTGATGTGATACCCGCAATCTCGTCTTCAGCCTGAAAAGCAATAGCACCAAGTTCTTTGTGTTTGGTTATCTCCTGTAATATTTCGGTTGCAGGGGTGATGGGATAGGAGCCAAGGAAAAGCGGCCGGCCCGAACGTTCAGATGCAGCCAGTAAGCCCCATGCTGTTGCTGTATTGCCGGTAATATTCCTAAAGAACCCCTGACGGTCTTTTGCGGGGTTAACCAGATAGGTGGTCGACATGGCCTCAATGGTCTCAGCATAGTGATAGCCTGCCTCAAGCACCTTGATGTTGGCATCAACCAGAATTTGCTTTTTCTTAAATTTGTCTATCAAAAACTGTTTACCAATTTTCAGATCCCGGTTAAATAACCAGTACAGGATTCCAGCCACAAACTGATTTTTTGTCTTGTCGGCTGTCTTGTTATCAATACCAAATTCTTTTACAGTGGCTCTTGTGAGTTGGGTAATTGGTGCTTTTACTACATTAAAACCTTCCAGACTGCCATCTCCGAGCGGATCTTCAATATAACCCGCTTTTTTATAATGCTTGTTATCAAAGTTATCGATATCAATAATAATGGTAGCCCCGGGTTTTACCCATTTCATGTTAGCCTTGAGAGCTGCAGGATTCATGGCGACCAATACGTCAGCAAGATCACCGGGGGTCTGTACTTCCTTATGGCCAATGTGAACCTGAAAGCCAGAAACGCCGGCAATAGTACCTTGTGGGGCCCTGATCTCTGCCGGATAGTCAGGGAACGTTGAAAGATCATTTCCAACAAATGCTGAGGTGTCTGAAAACTGGGTGCCGGTTAATTGCATCCCGTCGCCGGAGTCTCCGGCAAATTTGACTACAACCTCATCGAGTTCAATTACCTTGGGATTTTTGCTCATTGTTGTGATTAAATGGATTATCTTTGCAAGTTAATAATTACATGTAAAAATACATGAATTTAAATGTATAAATATATAGATTGGATTTATATTCTTAAATAAACGAAATGAAAGGACTGATGTTTTATTTACAGGAAACAAAATTATATAAATTGTAAATGGATATTCCAAATACTTTCATTTTTTTCAACATAAATAATATTTGAATTCATTTTAAAAAACATTCATTAAGAAGGAAATACGTTTATGGCACTGATTAAGCAGGTAAGAGGAATTACCCCAACGTTTGGTGAAAATTGCTATTTGGCTGATAATGCAACAATAATCGGGGATGTCGTAATGGGTAATGATTGCAGTATCTGGTTCAATACTGTTGTAAGAGGTGATGTAAATTCAATACGTATTGGTAATAAAGTAAATATACAAGATGGAAGTACTTTGCATTGTTTGTATGAGAAATCAGTAATTGAAATTGGGAATAATGTTTCAATCGGTCACAATGTGGTAATTCACGGAGCTAATATACATGATAACGTGCTCGTTGGTATCGGATCAATTATTCTGGATCATGCTGAAATAGGTGAAAATTCCATAATTGCTGCCGGATCAGTTATTTTGTCAAATACCAAAGTAGAGCCGAACAGCATCTATGCCGGTGTGCCTGCCCGGAAGGTAAAAGAGGTAAATGAGAAGCAAACCAGTGAGATGATTGAAAAGATTGCCAATAATTATATTATGTACGCCGATTGGTATGACGAAGAGAATGGTTAACTATTCTTTCCAGAGGTCGATTTTCTCGAGGTGAATCGCCTGTTCAAAAAACATCCTTGATATTTTCTCAAAATATTCTGTGTAATCGGAGATAAAGAATTTGTTTGCTGCATGATCCGGATTGTGATTAAGCAGGTTTTCCTCCTGGAGTTTTTCCTTGACTTTGTTTGCAACAATTCTGGCTGAATCAACTATATCGATGTTGAAATTATAATATTTGCTGATCTGGTTTTTAATTATCGGGTAATGGGTGCAGCCGAGTATAAGGGCATCAATTCCTGAAAGTTGTTCATTTGAAAGATAAGAACGAATAATCGCATTGCTGATGTCATCAAAAATAAATCCTTCTTCAATCATTGGGACAAGCAAGGGTGTGGCCAGACTTACCACCTTCTGATCAGGGTTGCTGGCTGCTATCATTGTTTCATAGGTGCCGCTGTTTATAGTTCCTTTAGTGCCAATAACTCCTATTTTTCTGAATTTTTGAGGTTTAACATACGAGACCACCGGGTCTATTACATTAAATACCAGTGCTTTATTGCCAATATGTTCTACCACTGATTTGTATGCAAAGGCGGAAGCTGTATTGCATGCAATAAGGATGGTTTTACAATTATGGGCCAGCAGAAAATCAGCTATCCTTACGGAATAATATTTCACTGATTCTGCTGATTTGTCACCGTAGGGCAGATGAAGTGTATCCCCAAAATAAATAAGCTGTTCGTCCGGCAACAATTGTTTAATTGCGTTGGCAACTGTTAAACCGCCCACACCTGAATCAAAAATTCCGATTGGCTGACTGGAAGACAATGACATACAGTTTGTAATTTAATATGGCTTAAAAACAGATAAAGGCCATACCCGTTAGGTATGACCTGTAAATTAATGTCTTACCGGGTCTTACTCGAGTCCCAGTTTTTTCTTAACAAGTGGCATGAGATTGATTGCACTGTCCGACTGGTATATCAGGGCACCGGAACTAACATCAAACACATAGGTGAAATTATTTTCTTTACTCACGTCAGCAATTGCCTTATTTGCTTTGTCCAGAATTGGTTTGAACAATTTCTGTCTGGTATTCTGCAAATCATCCTGGGCAGTTGACTGAAATTGCTGAATACGTTGATTCATTTCCTGCAGCTCAGTTTCTTTGGTCTGTTTAATAAGGTCTGACATTTCATCTGCCTGTGAGATATAATTCTCATATTTATTATTAAACTCAACCTGCATTTGTTCCATCTGGTCCTGCAGTTGCTTGGCATGTTTCTGGATCTTTGCCTGAGCACTGTCACTAGCAGGCATGGCCTGAATCAATTCCTGCGAATTTATATAACCGATCTTAAGCTGATTTTGTGCCTGTAGCATACCAGATAATGAGATCAATCCAATAATTGAGAATACAAAAAAAAGTCGTTTCATTTTAAGCATTTTATAATTTAGTAATACAAATGTAGAAAATTAATTTTTATAACCTAACCTTTGCAACACTTCATCGCTTTTGTCATAACGCGGATCGGTATACAGCATACTCATTCCGGATGCAGTGTCAAATATTACGGCATAGCTGCCTTCAGTTGCCAGTGTTTTAACTGTTGTATAAATTTCGTCCTGAATTGGTTTAACAAGCTCTTCCCTTTTTTTGAATAACATCCCTTCACGGCCAAAATATTTATTCTGCAGTTCTTTGGCTTCCTTTTCCTTGTTCACAATTTCATCTTCTCTTTTCTTTTTCATTTCTTCCGTAAGCAGTACCTTATCTGCCTGGTAAGCTTTATAAAGCTTATCAATTTCAGCATAACGGTTTTCAACTTCCTTCTGCCATTGAGCAGACAACTTATCGAGTTGATCCTGAGCTGCTTTGTAGGATGGAATATTATTGAGAATATATTCTGTATCCACGAAAGCATATTTTTGTGCAAAACTGGTTGTGATTGCAAAAACTGCAATAACAACGATAGCTGTTATCTTTTTCATGGTCTTTTCATTTATTAATTAACTATTTTATTTTAGTTTATCAGAACTGCTGTCCGATTACAAAGTGGAACTGACCACCATTGGCGCTTGGATTACCCGGTATTTCATCGAATCCATAACCCCAGTCGATTCCGAGCAGGCCAAACATTGGCAGAAATGCTCTTACACCCACACCCGCTGAACGTTTAACGAGGAAGGGATTAAAACCCTGAAAATCATACCATGCATTACCTGCTTCAAGGAATGTAAGGGCAAATACTGTAGCCTGCGGATTCAAGGAAATCGGGTAACGCAACTCCATGGTATACTTATCATAGATGTTACCTGCCTTGGTACCTCCTACAATTGGTGTCAATGAACTATTTTCGTAACCTCTCAGTCCTATGGTTTCCCTGCCGTATAAATTATATCCTGACATACCATCTCCACCCAGGTCAAAGCTTTCGAAGGGAGAGGGACCAATATCTTTATTATAGTAGCCGAGGAAACCAAAGTGGGCCCTTGTCATCATTACCAAATTTCCTGCCAGTTTTAAATACCAGTCTGCTTTAAATGTCCATTTATGGTATTCGATCCACTTATATTTCTCATTATCAGTAGTATTTTTAAAATTTTTGTTTTCCAGTAATGAGTAGGGTGGAGTAAGCTGCAGTGAAAAAGTGAAAGATGATCCATGCCTGGGGTAAATAGGCTGGTCAACTGAATTCCTTGAGAAAGAAGTAAGGAAGCTCAGGTTGTTGGATGTTCCGTTTGCAAACTTAAAATAACCCGGATAATCCACCAGTTTGTATTTTTGATAATTGACCTCATTATACAAAGTGAAATAATCATCCGGCCATTTGAGTCGCCGCCCAAGGCCAACTGAAGCTCCGGAAACATTCATATAACTGCTGCTTGGTTGAAACAGGCTTGTATACTGTGTCATTTTTGAATGGTAAAATGAAACTGAAAAAGAATTTGGTTTTTTACCACCAAACCATGGTTCCATGAAGCTGAAGTTATAGGAGCGGTAATATTTACCGTTAGACTGGGCCCTGATACTTAGGGTCTGCCCGTCTCCCGAGGGGACTGGTCGCCAGGCCTTGGGATCAAAAATTCTGCGTGCAGAAAAATTCGAAAATCGCAATCCAATTGTTCCAACCAGCATATTGGCTCCCCATCCACCGGATATTTCAAGCTGATCATTGGGTTTTTCCACCAGGTCATATTCAATATCAACAGTACCATCAGCAGGATTGGGCTTTGGAATCGGATTTATCTTTTCTGCATCGAAATGTCCAAGCTGTGCCAGTTCCCGGACACTTCTCATAATATCACTTTTGCTGAACAGATCACCGGGCTTGGTGCGAAGCTCCCTGCGGACAACATGTTCATTTGTCTTGGTGTTCCCTTTGATGATTACTTCGTTGATAGTAGCCTGTTTGCCCTCATAAATGCGCATCTCCAGGTCTATTGAATCATTTTCAATGTTGGTTTCAACTGGGGTTACCTGGAAAAACAAATAACCGTTATCAAGATAAACCGAACTAACAGCATCCTCGTCAGACTGGAGACGTTTATCCAGCAGTGATTTATCAAAAACATCTCCTTTTTCAATTCCCAGAATGGAATTCAGCAGCTCAGAAGGATATTTGGTGTTACCTACCCAGGTAATATTCCTGAAGAAATACTGATCACCCTCTTTCAGATCAATATACAAACGAATACGCTTATCACTCAATACCTGAATTGAATCACTGATAATTGAAGCATCGCGGTAACCATTTTTGTTGTAAAATTCGAGCAGGCTGGCTTTATCTGTTTCAAAATCTGCCTGGATATATTTTGAACTTTTAAAAATATTCCAGTTTTTCTTTTTAGTTTTCTTCATTACCCGGCGCAGCCTCGCATCTGAAAAGGCCTGGTTGCCCCTGAAAATAATGTCCTCAATTTTCACCCGTTGATTTTTATCAATCTTAAGGGTAATGTTGACCCTGTTTGCAGCAGCAGTGTCCTTTTGCTGAATAACGTTTACATCCACATCAAAAAAGCCCTTATCAATATAGTGCTTTTTGATGATATTAGTAGTATTATTCAGAATGTTTTCTGTAACCTGGCTGCCGGTTCGCATATTTATTTTTTCAAGCAAATCCTTTTCGTCTGATTTGTTGACACCTTCGATTTTCAGCCTGGCAAGTCTGGGCCTTTCCTGAAGGTAGATGTCCAGGTACACTTTATTATCCTCAATATTGGATATGGATACTTTTACATCAGAGAACAATCCCTGATCCCAGTATTTTTTAATTATTGCTGTGATATCATCCCCCGGGATTGTTATTTTCTGGCCGATGGTGAGTCCTGAAAGGTTCACCAGAACACCCTTGTCAAGATACTGTACTCCGGAAATACTGATGCCGGCAAGTTCATATTCCTGAGGGTTTGCATAATTTACTACCGGCATATTCGAAAAATCCTGCGCATAAATATAGCAGCCTGAAAAAAGCATCAGGCTTAGAGAAATCCATTTTCTTAAATTCATTTTGAGCTTTTGAAATTTAAAGACATTCATTTTGCATCTGTTCGCTTGTTTTACCAAATCTTCTTTCCCTGCACTGGTAATCTACTATTGCTTCGTACAGGTTTTCCTTTCTAAAATCGGGCCAGAGTGTCTCGGTAAAATATAATTCTGCATAAGCAATTTGCCAGAGCAGAAAATTACTGATCCTGTACTCTCCGCTTGTTCTGATCAGCAGTTCCGGATCAGGCATACCTGCAGTAGCGAGCTTCTGCATAAAAGTATCATGGTTAATATCTTCTACTGAAATTTTCTGATCTTTGATATCATGTGCAATTTTCTTTACGGCTTCAACAATTTCCCAGCGGGAACTATAGCTAAGTGCCAGTACCAGCGACAAACCGTTATTTTTTTCTGTGTCCTTCATCGCTTCTCTTAACTTTCCGGCTACACTCTCAGGGAGTGCCTGCATATCTCCGATAGCCAGTAAGCGGACATTATTCTTCATCAGCGTTTCTGTTTCCTTATTTATTGTAGAAACGAGCAATGACATCAGGGCATCAATTTCCATTTTTGGACGGCGCCAGTTTTCAGTTGAGAAAGCATATAGGGTGAGATATTTAATTCCGAGTTCTGCTGCGGCTTCAACTGTTTCCCTTACTGCATTCACACCATTCTGGTGGCCAAAAATCCTTTTATTTCCTTTCCGCTTGGCCCATCGGCCATTTCCATCCATTATAATGGCGATATGTGCTGGTAAAATGTTGTTATTAATTTTCTCCTTAAAAGACATATATTTTATTGCTTTTACTGATAAACCGGGCAGTTCCCTTTATCATCAAATAATTTGTAACTTATTGAAAAACCGGTGAAATAGTACCAGTCATTGTTATGAAAAGCAGATTTGTAAGTATCTCCGCCGGGATTCAGCAATCCGTCAACCTTATCGTTAAATGTTTTTCTGGCTCCCCATTCAAAACCAAGGGTTACCCTTCTTGAAAAGCTGCTTTTAACTCCAATTGCAAAAGGAATGGTTGCATGACTCGGGGCACCGGATGAGCTGTTTATCATAAAGGAATATCCGACCCCGGCTGAAATGTATGGACTGAATATGGTGGTATGTTCCCGTGGCTGAAAATCCAGAAAGTTAATCTCAAATTGTAGTGCTGTTTCAAGAATGTTGGAACTGAAGCGTCCGGCTCTCTGTTGTTGAAAAGGACTGGAAAAATCCAGATCGTTTCCTTTCAGTTTACCATAGAACAAATTAGCCCGGACAGCATATCTCGGATTAATGGAATAACGGAATATTCCCCCAATGGAAGGTGAAGCACCGTAAAATTGTTTTGTGGGATTTATATCACCCAGGTAATATGAAGTACCACCAAAAAGCCCTATCTCAGCCTTTTTCTGTCCCCAAACCTGTAAAGTAAAAGAGAATATAAATATAATTACAATAATTTTTTTCATCACTAAGCATAACGTCAAAAAAGGAAATTTATTAAAAATTTCTTCTCCTGTTAAAGATCATCGGTTTGCCACGGCGGTCAGTTTTAATCTTATAAACCATCTGCAAAACGCTAAAATAGTATACATCATTATTTTTTGACCAAACAGAAGCAAAACCATCCAGATAATCTGTGGCAGTCCACCTGCCTCCCAAATCAAGTGCCATCGACCAGTTTTCATCAATCGCATACTTTATCCCTATGCCAACCGGTACAGCAAGTGTTGATTTTCCATAACCAGTGTATTCCTTAGGTGCCCGGGTACTAAGATCTCCGCTGAGCACCGGATTAAAGAATACAGCTCCCGCGCCTGCAAAAACAAAGGCGCTTAGTCTGGAATAGTTGTTAATCATACCCCGGCGATTAAACAATGCTGCCGATCGGAATTTTTTTTCCTCAGGTATAAAATAATATTCAACCTGAAAGGAAGGTTCATACAAGGAAGATGTAAAACTTAAATCCCTCTCACTGTTTCTGGAGCCTGCATCCTGTCCGGTAATATTCCCGTAAACAAAAGTAAATTTTAAAGAGACATTCTGCTCAATCTTATATCGTGCTCCAACAATAACAGATGGCCTTGTATTACCCAGTTCAATATCTTTTAAACCAAAAAGATTTGTTTGGTCGGGGGTTCCTCCTATGTCACCAAAATAATTGGCAGAACCTACCCCAAACAAAACTTCATATCGTTTCAGTTTCCATCGCTGTGCCTTAGACAGACCAGTTCCGATAAAAATTAATACAATTGACAGGATTAAAAATTTCTTCATGACCTGTACAGGTTTTAAACTACAAAAGTAATAATTTCCTGCAACAATGAAATTACTTTCGTACAATTCATTTAAACTTTAAATAGTTGCAATTATTGTGACTTATAACCTTTTATTCGATAGCAGTCATTAGCGACTGACCCGGAGCTTTATATCTGAAAAAATTTTGTCCTGTCCGGTATTAAATAATTAAAAAACAGTCAATTGCGCTTATCTACACCCCACATAAGCTTATTGCGAAGGGTGGTACTGAAACTATTGTATTCAAGTTTGATCATGTTTATAAAAAAATCTGCCTGTTTAATCGTGAACTCAATTTCTCTATCTACCTGCACGCTTCTGGAATCAAGTGTAATTAAAAAATTTTTATTTCGTCCCTCAACCCTCAGTTTGATTTCATTTTCACTGGGGACTATTACCGGCCTTACCGTAAGGTTATGAGAAGCAATGGGACTTATGATGAAGTTTTTGCAGTCGGGAGTGGCAATGGGTCCGCCAACGCTTAATGAATAAGCTGTAGAGCCCGTCGGGGTTGAGACAATAAGTCCGTCAGTCCAGTAGGAGTTTAATAATTCTCCATTCAGGTATACCTGAATGGAAATCATGGTATTACTCTCCTTTTGAACCGTAACTTCATTCAGGGCACAATCGAAATCTCCGAATAAATTCTGATCAGATTTCAGTTGAATCAATGATCGCTGTTCTAACGTATATTGTTTATTAAGAATGGCTTCGAAGGCTGTCACTACTTCCTGACGGGCAATATTGGCCAGGAATCCCAGTCTGCCCGTATTTATACCTATGATCGGAATACCCAGGCTTCGTATGAAAGTAATACTCTCCAAAAAAGTGCCATCTCCTCCCATACTGATCATCAGGTCGATGGATTTGTCTATATCGCTGTATTTATTGAAGGTTTTCGCTTCTTTCAGATCTACTCCTGCATTTTTTTTAATAAAATCATAGAATTTATCGTAGATGATTATTTCTGCTTGCACTTTTCTGAATTTTTCAAATAATAAGGATAGATTTTCCCTGAATTCATCTGAAAAATTTTTTCCGAATATTGCGATTTTCATTAGTCTGTCAATAGGTTTAAGTATCAGGGCTTATTCGTTATCGTAAGGTTCTTCTGTCATAAGATATTAATAATCTTTATATTGACCGGGATATCAAACGTCCAGATATCTCATAAACAATTCGAACCTGTTATTATATAATGATTCCATATCACTGTCTTCCATAAATGAGGCCTTGATCGTATAATCATACCTGTTAAAGGTCTGAATAACTGATGACAACTCATTTCTGTTGATTTTTATGGTAACTTCAATTCTGGTAGAATCCGGAATTGAAGAAACATACAAACTGAGAATTTTAGCATCATTGCTTTCAATAATCTGCGCGATTTGGGTTAAGCTGTAATCATTCATATTCAGCTCAAGCACAATGATAGCTCCGGGCTGGTTCGCTGCTGTCAGGGTAGTGAAATGCTGAATAAGATCGTTCACTGTTATAAGTCCCAGGTAATTTTTATGATCATCAAGAACAGGCACCACGGTCAGATTAAGCCTTGAAGCCAACTCAATTACTTCGTAAATATGCTGTTTGTCGGTAACATAAGGGCTGAAGAGTGAAAGTTTATGGTTACCGATGGGCTCATCAGCCATATTTAAGTCATAAATATCCTTATCTGAAATTAATCCCAGAAAATCTTTATTATTTACAATGGGCAAATGTGAAATTCTGAAAATATCCATCCAGGAAAGAGCCCTGAGTCCTGTATCCGAGGTTCTTAACGAAGGAATTGTGTCTGATATAAGATCTTTTGCCTGCATAATAGAGTACTCTTGGGAAAATACTTTTAATTTTGCATAAAATTAAGAAAAATAAAAATCTCCACCTGAACAACAGGTTTATAAGTTAATGACTATATGACCAGACTTAGTGTAAATATAAACAAAATTGCCACATTGCGTAATTCCCGGGGCGGAAATATTCCCAATGTGGTGCAGGCTGCCATTAATTGCGAACGTTATGGAGCAGAAGGAATAACTGTTCATCCAAGGCCTGATGAGCGCCATATACGATATCAGGATGTCAGGGACCTGAAGCCTGTGGTTACCACTGAATTCAATATTGAAGGTAATCCGAATGAAAATTTTATCCGCCTGGTACTGGAAGCTTTGCCTGCCCAAGTGACACTTGTTCCTGATGCTCATAACGCAATCACATCAAACCAGGGATGGGACACAATTAAACATGAAAGTTTTCTGAAGGAAGTCATAACCAGATTTAAAGAAAAAGGAATAAGGGTTTCTGTCTTTGTTGATGCAGACCCGCAAAAAGCTGAACATGCAGCTGTTTGCGGTGCGGACAGGGTTGAATTATATACTGAACCTTATGCCAC
Source organism: uncultured Bacteroidales bacterium (assembly GCA_963783315.1). Lineage (GTDB taxonomy): Bacteria > Bacteroidota > Bacteroidia > Bacteroidales > DASQZP01 > DASQZP01. The sequence continues at coordinate 134,872 of CAWAMZ010000018.1, read as the reverse complement.
CGGTTACCACCTGAACAGGGAAAAAGCTGTCAAACCATTTATTGAAACAGGTCTGGCTGCAAGAAAAGCAGGCCTTGGTCTTAATGCAGGGCATGATCTCAATCTTGATAATCTTAACTATTTCATTCAGCAGGTTGAAGGAGTTGACGAGGTTTCAATAGGGCATGCGCTCATTGCCGATGCATTGTACTATGGCCTTGCAAATACAATACAATTGTATCTCAGACAACTTGGAAAATAATTTTTCATTTCTTTAAAAAATTCAGATAAAGGAAAATTAATGGAACTCTATTACAAAAAATATGGTGAGGGTCCTCCTCTCATTATTCTTCACGGTTTGTACGGATCATCAGACAACTGGCACAGTATCGCCAAAGAGTTATCAGAGAAATACACTGTTTACTTACCCGATCAGCGCAATCACGGCAGGTCTCCTCACAGCGAAAAACATGATTTTGAGGTGATGAAAAATGATCTGAAAGAGTTTGCTGATACCTTACAACTGGAAAAGTTTTATTTGATGGGGCATTCCATGGGAGGCAAAACGGCCATGCTTTTTGCTGCAGATTTTCCGGAAAGAATAGAAGCGCTCATTATTGTTGATATTTCACCAAAATCTTACCGTGATGAGGTTGAGTTTTCGGCAGAGACAATTGACCATGCCTCAATTATTGATGCTTTGAAAGAGCTGGATATAAAAAATGCAAATACAAGAAAGGAAGTTGATAAATCGCTGAGCCAACTCATCAAATCAACCCGGGTGAGGCAATTTTTACTGAAAAACCTGGAGCGGGATAAAAATGGAAGTTTTCACTGGATCATAAATCTGAAATCACTGGGGGAAAACCTGCCTCTGATTATGGAGGGGTTACCGGCAGCGCGGTTTAACAATGGAGCAGGAATGAGTGCTTTTCCTGTATTATTTTTAAAAGGAGAAAAATCCGGTTATATACAGGATGAAGATTATACCCGTATCAGACAATTTTTCCCCAGGGCACATATTGTTACGGTTCCGGGTGCAGGCCATTGGCTTCATGCTGAAGAACCCGAATTATTTCTGAAGAATGTTGAATATTTTCTTCAGGACGACCAGTGAAACGGGTTTTTCTATATTTATGTTGGCGTAACAATCTCAATATTTTCGGGCAGAACCAGTTCCTCACCTTTGTACCGCAGGAACAGCTGGGCGACGGCAATAACGTCTTTTTCACAATATGTAACGATACGTCTGAGGTTTTTCTCATGGTAATAAACTTCGGCTACCATGCTGCCATCAATGTCATCTTTGGGCGTCGGGATTCCGAATAGTGCGGTTAACAGGTTTAAAGATGTATAATGTTTATAATCCCCGAATTTCCAAAGTTCGAGTGTGTCAATAAAATTTACCTCCCATGGTTTTTTTCCGGCTGTATCAAAAACAGCAGGTAACGGGAGGCCGTTTACCAGCATTCGTCTCGATATATATGGGAAATCAAATTCTTTTCCGTTATGGGCACACAGCTCCACCTTTTTTTTCCCGGCATAACTGGTTAGCATACCGGAGAATCCTTCGAGCAATAATTTTTCATCGTCGCCAAAAAAAGATTTTATGCGGAAATTCATTTTCCCCTCGTTGTGATAGAGCATCCCGGCTGATATACATATAATTTTACCAAACTCAGCATAAATTCCGGCTCTTTCCCATGTATCTGCGGCTGTCTGATCTTCTTTCCTGAAATAGGCAGACTTTTTCTCCCATAAAGTCCTGAAGGGCTCATCAACTTCATCAAAGGAAGGCTTTACCGGCACTGTTTCAATGTCCAGAAACAATATGTTTTCATTTTTAAGATGATCCAGCATAAGATTGGTTTTTAACTGTTAATTTTTTTTTCAATTATGGTGGTAAGAATATCAATGGCTACTTTGTTATTACCTCCCTGTGGAATGATGATGTCGGCGTACCGTTTGGTGGGTTCAATAAATTGCAGATGCATTGGTTTTACTGTCTTTTCATAGCGTTCAAGAACCTTATTTACTGATCTTCCCCGCTCGATTATATCTCTGGTGATCACACGGCTCAGACGGTCGTCTGCATCAGCATCAACAAACACCTTAATGTTCATCAAATCCCTGAGCCTTGCATTGGTCAGCACCAGGATACCTTCAATAATTACCACTTTTTTAGGCTCAACTTTAATGGTCTCTTCTGCCCTGGTGCAGGTAAGATAGGAATAGATTGGCTGTTGAATGGAATATCCTTTTTTCAGTTCTTCAATGTGTTTGATCAGCAGATTAAATTCTACAGAAGCAGGATGGTCAAAATTCATTTCCTGCCTTTCTTCCATCGGGAGATGACTGTTGTCTTTATAGTAGGAGTCCTGCGGGAGTATTGCCACTTCCTCAGGAGGCAATTCCTGCATGATTTTTTTAACCACCGTTGTCTTTCCCGAACCGGTGCCACCGGCAATCCCTACAATTAGCATGATAATTAACTTTATTATGGTCAGTTTTTGATATCTTTGCAAAGAAAAAATATTAACTGCAAGTTAACAACTAAAACACAAAGAATATCATGGTTAAACATGTTGTAATGTTCAAGCTTAAAGATTTCCCCACAGAGAATGAAAAGGAACAAAAGCTGGATCAACTCTTTGAAATGCTTGATAAGCTCAGGAATAAAATTCCTCAGATAAAGGAATATGAAGTTGGTAAAAACATGAGTTCAAGTGCATCTTCCTTTGATCTGGTGCTTGTTTCAGGTTTCGACAGCGAGGAGGATCTGGAAATATACCGCCGGCATCCTGAACATGTTAAGGTTCTTGACTTTATTGGCAAAGTGAAAGACATACTTGCCGTAGTTGATTATACAGTTTAACCGGTTGGAAAAGCCGGATAATAAATTTTTGTATTGCCTAATTCAAATAAATCACATAAATTTTTATGAGTCAGTTGTATCCGTTAAAGTTTAAGCCCATCCTGAAAGACAAGATCTGGGGAGGGAGTAAGTTAAAAAATCTGTTGAATATAACTGCTGCTTCTGATAAGTGCGGCGAAAGCTGGGAGATTTCAGGATACCAGGATAATATTTCAGTTGTTAAAGAAGGATTTCTGGAAGGTAATGAACTGCAGGAACTGATAGAAGTTTACATGGGAGACCTGGTGGGTGATGAAGTATTTTCGCGATTTGGTCTTGAATTTCCTCTCCTGATAAAATTTATCGATGCTGCTGACGAACTTTCTATTCAGGTGCATCCGAATGATGAGCTTGCAGCAAAACGGCACAGCGGTTTCGGAAAGACCGAAATGTGGTATGTCATTCAGGCTGATGAGAACGCTAAACTTATTTCCGGTTTTAACCGGGAGCTTGACCAGAAGAATTATCTTGAACATCTTCAGAACAGTACACTAACAAACATACTGAACTTTGAAAAGGTTAAAGAAGGCGATGTTTTTTTCATGCCAGCCGGACGAGTACATGCTATCGGAAAAGGCATTTTACTGACTGAAATCCAGCAAACATCTGATCTTACCTATCGAATTTACGACTATGACCGGGTGGATGATTCAGGGAAACCCCGGGAACTGCACACAGAACTTGCGCTGGACGCTATCGATTATAAACATTATCCGGCCTACCGTAATATTTATGAACCTAAACTTAACCAGCCGGTTAATCTGGCCCGTTGTGAGTATTTCACTACCAACCTGCTGGAGTTTGATATTCCCGTTAGCCGGGATTATGCCGCTATTGATTCCTTCATAATTTATATCTGTACTGAGGGTGAACTTTCCATTCACTATGATTCAGGGGAACCAGTAAGCCTGAAAACCGGCGAAACTGTTTTGCTGCCGGCCATCCTGAAAGATGTAAAACTGGAACCTGTACAACCGTCCAAAATTCTTGAAGTATATATTAAATTATGATAATAAAGAGCGCTGAATTTGTTGTATCCAACAAAGAAATTTCCAAGCTTCCGAAGGATAATAAACCCGAATATGCCTTTATTGGACGCTCCAATGTTGGCAAATCATCGCTGATAAACATGCTGACCGGTCAGAAAAAACTGGCAAAGACTTCCGGAACTCCGGGAAAAACCCGACTGATCAATCATTTTCTCATTAATGCTGACTGGTACGTGGTAGACCTCCCCGGGTATGGCTATGCACAGGTGTCCAAAACCAGCAGGAAAGAATTTTCGACCTTTATTGAGGAATATCTGCTTACCCGTCAAACACTTGTTTGTGTATTTGTGCTTATTGATGCACGGCATGAGCCACTGAAGAATGATCTGGAATTTATCAACTGGCTGGGAGAAAAGGGAGTCCCTTTTGTGCTGGTTTTTACCAAAACAGATAAAATAACAACCAATAAACTGAATCAAAATGTTTCCGCGTATCAGAAAATATTAAAAAAATATTGGGAAAAACTGCCGCCTGTATTTTATTCTTCAGCAATTAATGGTACTGGCAGGGATGAGATCCTTGACTTTATTGAAAATACTAACAAGGGTGTTTATAAATAAAAAGCAATGAATTGGCCAAAAGTCAATTTAAACTTATATTTTTCTTAAATTTGCGCTCTTTAGAGCTGATAAAATTATAGATTAATTAGCTGTTGTGAACTGAATATTTGCCAGTTAACCTGCCAGATATAATAACTGGACATTAATTATTTATAAATATTTTTTATAAATTTTTCAACCGGAAACAAAATATTAATTCTGATGAAACCGCACACCCCGATTAAATTTTTTTCAGGCACAGCCAGCACTTATCTGGCCGAAAAGATTGCCACAAGTTTTGGCATTGAGATGGGAAAGACCAATGTGCTCAGATTTAGTGACGGAGAATTCCAGCCCCATTACATTGAATCTGTAAGAGGTTGTACCGTCTTTATTATTCAGTCGACTTTCCCGCCAAGCGATAACTTAATGGAATTGCTGCTTATGATTGATGCCGCAAAGCGGGCATCAGCCTATAAGGTAGTTGCGGTTATGCCATATTTTGGTTTTGCCCGTCAGGACAGGAAAGACCGGCCAAGGGCTGCCATTGGGGCCAAACTGGTGGCTAATCTGTTATCAGCAGCCGGAGTAGACCGGGTGATGACCATGGACCTGCATGCAGATCAGCTACAGGGATTTTTTGATGTTCCCGTCGATCATTTGTATGCTTCATCGATCTTTGTTCCTTATCTTGAAAGCCTCAATCTTGAAAATGTTGTGATTGCCGCACCTGATATGGGAGGAACCAAAAGAGCCAATGCTTACTCACGTTTTCTGAAGACTGAGATGGTGATTTGCTATAAACTCAGAAAGAAGGCCAACGTAGTTGAAGAATTCAGGGTAATTGGTGATGTTGCCGGGAAAGATATTGTAATCGTGGATGATATGATTGACACAGCCGGTACGATTTGTATTGCTGCTGATATGATGAAGGATCAGGGAGCAAACAGTATTCGCGTAATAGCCACCCATCCCGTTCTTTCAGGACAGGCATATGAAAGTATTGAAAAGTCATTTATTACCGAAGTAATCGTTACGGATACTATTCCACTCGGAAAACCAAGTCCCAAAATCAGGGTACTGAGTGTTGCCGATATTTTTGCTGATGTTATAAATAAAGTGTATAATTATCAGTCAATAAGTTCAAATTTTATTTTTTAAGTCCTATATTTGCAACCGCAAAAAATAACAGTTTTATTGAAGACAATTGTGTGATGAGGGGCTGATGGCCTTTAGTAGCACTTTTATCTGATTGCTTTAATTAAATTATTTAATCATGAAGGTAGTTGAAATCAAAGGAAAAGTAAGAACCGAGGTAGGTAAAAAAGCCTCGTCCAAACTCCGGGCCCAGGGTGATGTTCCCTGTGTTTTATACGGAGGAGAAGAAAACATTCATTTCTACACCGAAGAGAAAAGCTTTTATAACATTGTATATTCTCCGAGTGTTTTTCTGATTAAGCTTGACATTGGCGGTAAGAATTATGAGGCTGCCATGAAGGAAATTCAGTTCCATCCGGTATCTGATAAAATACAACATGTAGACTTTGTTCAGGTATTTGATAATAAGGAAGTAACAATTAACATTCCTGTTAATGTTGTGGGTAATTCAATCGGCGTTAAAAATGGTGGTAAAATGAGGGTTAGAAGGAGAACCCTTAAAGTGAAAGGGTTTGCCAAAGACCTGCCTGATGTTCTGGATATTGATATAACCAAATTGAATATTGGCGGGACGATTAAGGTTGAAGATTTGTCCTATAAAAATCTTACTCTTCTTGATCCGCAAAAAGCTCTTGTAATTTCTGTAGTTTCTTCCAGAGTAGTTGCAAAAGGTATGGTTGAGGAATTACCTGAAGAAGTTGGTGAAGAAGAAACAGAAGGCGAAGAACCAACTGGTGAAGCTCCTGAGGAAAACGCAGAATAAACTAATTTGTTTTGAAATACCTTATTACAGGTCTGGGAAATATTGGTGATGAATATGCTGATACCAGGCACAATATAGGTTTTAAAGTATTGGATGCACTGGCTGGTGCATCCAATGTTGTTTTCAGTGACAGGCGATACGGTTTTGTTGCGGAATTCAAATATAAGAGCAGGATTTTTGTATTGCTCAAACCTTCAACTTTTGTCAATTTGAGTGGCAATGCCGTGAATTACTGGCTTAAAAAGGAGAAGATTCCGCTGGACAAATTGCTGGTGGTTACTGATGATATTGCCCTTCCATTTGGTACTCTGCGCTTGCGTCCCAAAGGAGGAGACGGTGGTCACAACGGTTTGTTTCATATAAATCAAATACTGGGAACACAACAATATGCCCGTCTCAGATTGGGTATTGGTTCAGAATTTCCCATGGGTGGACAGGTGGATTATGTCCTGGGAAAATGGTCCCCTGAAGAAAATAATATACTGCCGGAAATAACTGAAACAGCCGGTCAGATCATCAAAAGTTTTGGCACCATTGGACTGCAGTTTACCATGAATCAGTTCAACAAAAAATAATGCCGATCAGGCATCGCTGCCAAACAAACATCCTTACTCATTTTCTCTGTTAAAGTTTTGTTAATTCCTTTTCTTACAAAGGAATTCAATTATTTTTGTTTGTTAGTCAGACAGATTCATTTATTAAATGCCAACATGAAGCGTAACACGATTAAACTTATTATTATTTTTTCATCTCTTTCTCTGATAGGATTAATTTTTACTCAGTTGTTCTGGATGAAAAAAGCCACGTTTATTGCACATAAATATTATAATCACAGGGCTACAAACGCACTGCGGGATGTAGTGCATGAATTGGCTGAAAACAGTGATACAACTCTTTTTTACCTGTCACCTGAAGCGGTGAACAATGAAAATGAGGCTGTTGTGGCAGATACTCTGCAGACTTTTTTACTGGATTCACTGCTGCATAGGTCTATCGATTATAACCGACTGGATCCTGATTATGGTTACATACTTGTTTCCATGAAAAACAGACAGGTAATCTATAAAAAAAATGATAATGCCATTATGAGAGCTGATTCACCAGGCTATAAGATCTGCCTGAATGATATCCCGTATGCAGGCAATACCATACTCGAAGTTTTTTTCCCTGAAAAGCAGAAGCATATCCTGTTAAGCCTTATAGTTTGGTTCATTATGTCCGGACTTTTTCTGCTGATCGTGATACTCTCATTTGCTTATATAATTCTTACTATTATCAGGCAAAAGAAGCTATCGGAGATGAAAAATGATTTCATCAACAATATGACCCATGAATTTAAAACACCTATTTCTACAATAAGTCTTGCTACAGAAGTGCTGCTGAATGCCCCACCAAAATCATCTCACGAAAGAATATCAAAATATGCCCGTATCATCTATGATGAAAATCAGCGAATGCGCAGTCAGGTAGAACAGGTGCTGCAAATGGCTGTTTTTGACAAAAATGAATATACCCTTGATCTCGTGGAGGTTGATATGCATGAACTTATTCGTAATACGGTTGGTAATTTGTGTCTGGAACATTCTGATAAACCAGTTAAAGTGGATTATCAGTTTGAAGCAGAAAAATTTATTATCAGGGCAGATAAGTTGCACATGACCAATATGATTAACAATATTGTGGAAAATGCAGTGAAGTATTCAAATTCTCATCCGGAGATCCACATAACCACCAGTAATCCGGATACAAATATTTTTAATGTGTCTTTTAAAGACAACGGGATCGGGATGAGCAGTGAAACACAAAAACATATTTTTGATAAATTTTACCGGGTGCATACAGGGAATGTGCATACCATCAAGGGATTTGGTCTGGGTTTATATTACGTGAAATCCATTGTTGAAGCACATAAAGGGGCTATCAATGTCAAAAGTGAGCTCAAAAAAGGTAGTGAGTTTGATGTTTCCCTGCCAATATAATAATTACAGATTTATACATGAAAACAAAAGCCAGTATATTGCTCGTTGAAGATGATAAAAACCTTGGATATGTACTCAAGGATTTTTTAAAAATGTCGGGATATAAAGTTGATCTTTACGAGAATGGTATTGATGGCCTTGATGCATTTAAGGAAAATCAGCTTCGTTACGATCTTTGTCTGCTGGATGTTATGCTGCCATTCAAAGACGGATTTTCGATGGCTGAAGAAATACGCAAAGGGGATAAACTCATCCCGATTATATTTTTAACTGCCAAAACGATGCAGGAAGATAAAATAAGAGGCTTTAAAATCGGAGCTGATGATTATATAACCAAACCTTTTAGTACTGAAGAACTTAATCTGAGAATAGAAGCAATTCTGAGACGTTCTCAAATGGGATCTCTGGTTTCCGATAAGGAAAATACTTATAAAATAGGTATTTTTACCTTTGACTATGCCAACCAGACCCTTGTTTCTCCGGATTCCGAGCAACGCCTTACAAGGAAAGAGGCTGATGTTCTCAGGCTTTTCTGCATGAACCGTAACAAGATCCTGAGGAGGGAAGTTGCCCTCAGGGCAATCTGGGGAGACGATGACTATTTTATGGGTCGGAGTATGGATGTTTATATAGCCAAACTGAGAAAATTTCTTGCTGCCGATAAAAATGTTTCGATTGTCAACATACACAGGACTGGTTTCAAACTTGAAATAAAAGATGAAAACAAGGAGACTGAATGAGTCAGAATAATATTGAATCCCGTGAAAATACGCAAAGAATTGATAAATGGCTGTGGACTGTAAGGATCTACAAGACCCGTTCTCTGGCAGCTGAAGAATGCAAAAAAGGCAGGGTGCTGATTGATGGCATACCGGTTAAGCCTTCCCGTATTGTTAAGGTTGGAGAAATGGTTACTGTCAGAAAAATGCCGGTCATTTATACTTATGAAGTACTGGATATTCCTTCTTCACGACTTCCTGCCAAAAGAGTAGAGGAGTTTATGCGGAACCTTACCCCGGAGGAAGAACTGGCTAAACTGGATATGAACCGTATGGCTGCTTCTATCCAAAGGGACCGGGGAACCGGCAGGCCTACCAAGAAAGAAAGACGTATATTGGACAAACTAAAAGGAAAATAACAAAAAAGATTACAAGTAGTTATGCTGATAGCACAAGAAAAGAAGAAAAACAATATCGCTGAGTATGTACTGTATATGTGGCAGATTGAAGATCTCATCAGGGCTAATAATTTTGATCTGGATATTATACAGCGTAATATTATTAATGGCTTTCAGGAGACCCGTGAAATGAAGGAGGAGATCAGGGCCTGGTATGCTGGTCTGATCCAAATGATGAGAAAAGAAGGGATTATGCAGGAAGGGCACCTGTCTTTTGTCAACGATGTGGTGAGAGAGCTGAATGAACTACATGAAAAACTAAAGGAAAATCCTGAAGAACTTAAGTACCGGGAAGTATATGGTTGGGCCAAACCCAATATTGATATCTTCAGGAATAAGCTTGCCAACAGGGGACTAAACGAAATTGAGGTTTGTTTTAATGCCTTATACGGTCTGTTGCTTCTTCGTCTCAAAAAAGAGCCTGTTACTGAAGAAACCACCAGCGCCATGACTACATTCAGTAACCTGCTGGCGCTGCTGGCTTCAAAATACAAATCAAATAAATAATAACTCCTTTTTCACCAGTTCTGTAGTATTTAAATTCAGATTGATATCTATTCAAGTATATAAGTTATTCCAAGCCCGAATACCTCTTTAAACTGAATCCGTGGGCCACCTGTTCCAAATTTTATGTCATCATCATACACAAGATTTGTCAGAATATTGGCATTCATATGATCATTAATCTTCATGGCCAGTGATGCTTGCCAGTCAACATCAATTGTAGCAAGAAATTTCTTATAGTCTGAGAAAAGGGTCAGGCGGGTTTGAAAAACAACATTCTCAAAAATCTCTTTTTGATACCTGCCTTTAATGTAAGCTCCCAACTCACTTCTTACCTTTTCTCCCGGTGATACACCAAAAGCGCCCTGCTCAGAAAGATAATTATCCTGCACAAATGTTATTTTACCTGTAAGTGGCGATAAAATGATGCTCAGATTATCGTCTGGATTATATTCCATACCCAATGAAGCAATAAGATACGCCGGAGCCATGAAGGTTGATATTTTCACCGAATCATTCGGGTAATTAAAACCGTCAAACATTTGGGTATTGAAATTAAGTGCAGCAGAGTAAAACCATTCTTCCGAAGCGCGCTGACCATATTTCGTTGACAGACTCAGCATGTCATCGGTTTTTCTTACACCTTCACTTCCCCTTTGAGACAGCCCGTAATTTACCTCGAGAGCATTTTCCCAGGTTGAATTTTTTGAACGGTAATCAGCATAAGCTGCCATGAGAGCAAGACCTGAAATGGAGCTTTCTCCTCCCTGTGCCCAGTTGGTAAGAGAAGCCTGCGAGAAATTCAGGGAGCCAACACCACTGTACTTCCAGCCCAGCGTACTGTCATTCTCATGCTTGGGCAATTGTGCAGATAAAGAGAAACTTATCAGGCTTATGAAACAAATCAGGGTTATTCTTTTCATAGGTTTACAGGTTTATAGTTTCATTTGTTGGTTGTAAGGTTTTTATTTAGATCAGGTAAATTGTATATTGCATATTTTCAGTTCCGTTATTTAAAAGTAAACAACAGCAGACAAAAAAACAAACCTATATATGTAAAGAGTTTGGCTTGTCTTAAATATTTTACCAGAACAGACTACCATGGCTTTTGTTCATTGAAAATTCATGTTCATGATTTAGCAACCACCTTTTTCGGTCAATGCCTCCGTTATATCCTGTTAATTTATTATGAGCGCCAATTACGCGGTGGCAGGGTATAAGAATATTCAACATGTTTTTACCATTAGCGGCTGCCACAGCCCTGATTGCTTCGGGTTTACCCAACAAGGAAGCCAATGCTGCATAAGTAATAGTTTCACCAAACGGGATCTCTTTGAGTTGCCCCCAAACCTTTTGCTGAAAGGGGGTTCCTGCCTGACTGTGTGGAATGTCAAAACGAAAAAGTTGACCTTTAAAATAAGCAGTTAGTTGAGAAATCAATTCCCTGATCAACGGAGAAGGAAGATCCCAGTCTTTTTCATATTGATCAGCGAAACGGATTGAAATTATTACATCTTCATCAGCACCGATAAGTATCCAACCCGGCGGTGACTGAAAATATCCGGTGTAGATGGAAGGAAGGGGTGGTTTCATTGTTAATCAATTTTTTTCAGACAACTGATAATTTCCCCGATATAAAACCTGTGAAAATCGTTATTGGCATATACTTTTCCGGCAATTTCAGGAACAATAAATTTTTCAGGTTTCAGATCATCTTCATAAAGCTTATGGCATTCCAGCATTAATGATGCCTGTTCAAAGAAAATACTACCATGTTCAGTAACCAGTGGTTTTAAACCTGTAACTTTCATTTTATCAACATCCTTACCAGAATGTGCACCACAGTATTGCAAAATCTTGTGGTATTCAGGAGAGAAAAAGGAAAGTGTGAAATATGGACTTGAATTTGCAAATTTATAGGTATATCGTTGTGGCCTTATAAAGCAGGTAGCTACAGGTTTATTCCATAAAATACCCAGGCTGCCCCAGCTTGCTGTCATTGTATTGAAATGATCCGGTGTTCCTGCGGTTATTAGCATCCAGTCATCATCAATGAGTTTAAAGGTGTTTTGTGTTAATGATTTAACGTTGACGGTTTCAAACAGTTTATTCATATCGGGTTCTTGTATTTTAAGGCATAAAAGTAATAAAAATATGATTTTGGCAGGGCTTGACAAAATTTTGTTATCTTAGACCTTTTTATAAGCAAAAATTGCCTGATAATAGATTAAAATAATTAATTATATGGAAATTACCGTGTTTACATGTGATTTTCCGGAATTCACAGGATGGTTAGGCCTGTGCTAATTAAATGTTCATTTTATGCTTGAGTCACTGCGCCAACTGGATGAAATCAGACTGAATTTTTCCCAGGGAAGTTTGTTTGTCTTAAACCTGACGTTGGCTTTTATCATGTTCGGCGTTGCCCTGGAAATTAAGCTGGACAGTTTTAAAAAGCTTTTACTGAGCCCTAAACCAGCGATTATCGGGGTAATATCTCAGTTTTTTCTTTTACCGGCAGTTACATTTCTGCTGATCATGATCTTTAGGAACTTCATTACGCCCACGGTTGCCCTGGGAATGATCCTTGTTGCTTCGTGCCCGGGCGGTAATATTTCCAATTTTATTTCGTCACTGGCAAAAGGAAATATTGCTTTATCAGTAAGTCTTACTGCTGTAGCTACACTGGTTGCTATTTTTATGACCCCTTTAAATTTTGCCTTCTGGGGTAAATTATATACTGTTTATCATAACAAAGCTTCGGCTTCGGCATTTTTACGCCCACTGGAAATCGATGCCGGACAAATGTTTCAGACGGTATTTATCTTACTTGGTATTCCATTGCTTGTTGGAATATGGGTTGCATGGAAATTTCCGGATTTAACAAGAAAGATTGTAAACCCTATAAAGAGACTTTCTATTCTGATTTTTATTGGTATAGTAATACTGGCGTTTTCAAATAACTATGATTATTTTCTGAAACATATCGAATTTATATTTATTATCGTGCTGGTACATAACACTATAGCCTTATCATCCGGCTATGTTTTCAGTAGTATTTTTAAACTGAAGAGATCTGACCGGCGATCAGTAACCATTGAAACGGGTATCCAGAATTCAGGTCTGGGACTTGTTCTGATTTTTAATCCGAAAATTTTTCCTGAACATCTTGCAGTAGGCGGAATGGCCTTCATCGCTGCATGGTGGGGAATATGGCATATTTTATCCGGCCTGGGTATTGCCTGGTTCTGGTCTCGTATACCTCTCAGAAAAGATGAATAACGAATTATTGACTTACCAGAGAAAAACTTCTGCGAATTTATTATGGAAAGAGAGAAAATAGCTCATTATTCGCGTGCATATGCTATAATAAGAAGTTATGCAACTTTTATGCACCGCATTTTTTACAGGAGAGTAATTATTCATGGTAAAGAGAATATTCCTGAAGGTGAATCAGTTATTTTTACTCCCAATCACCAGAATGCCTTAATGGATGCCCTTGCTATTACCTGCACAGTAAAAAATCAACCTGTTTTCCTGGCCAGGTCTGATATTTTTAAAGGAAAACTGGTTATTTTCCTGCTGAGTACATTTAAAATATTACCTGTATACCGCATCAGGGACGGAGTAGCAAGCCTTCAGAAAAATGCAGCTATCTTTGATAGGGTGATTAATGTGCTTCTGAATAAAAGGTCTGTCGGGATTATGCCGGAGGGAAATCATGGGGATCAGCGGAAACTGCGGCCAATTGGGAAAGGTGTGTTCAGAATGGCATTTCAGGCACAGGAAAAACTGAAGAACGGTGCTTCAGTCCTTCTGATTCCAACGGGTTTGGATTATAGTAATTATCAAAAATTCCAGCAGGACTTACTGGTAAATTACGGAGAACCAATCAGGGTGGCGGACTATATGGACATGTACAGCACAGAACCAGTAAAAGCCACAAACGAATTAAAAAGCCGACTCATTGCAGGGATGAGCCATGTAATGATAGATATCCAAAATAAGGAATATTATCAGACAATTCAGGATTTACGAAAAATACGCAAATCAAAAGTTAAAACCGAAGGGCGGTATGGCTTGTATGAAAAATTTCTTGAAGATAAGCAGATGGTCCGGATGCTGGAAAATTTTGCTGTCAATTATCCATCTGAGATGGAAGAGCTGCATGCAGCAGTATCCGGTTATACAGGATTGCTGAAAAAACTGGATTTGCGTTCATGGGTTGTGTCGGTAGGAAAGTCTTCATTTCTTTTCCTGCTTGTGCAGTCAATCCTGATGTTGCTGACGTTGCCTTTGTTTCTTGTCGGATTTATCCTGAATTATCTGCCTTTTAGAATTCCGGTACTGGCCACAAAAAAAATTAAAGACCCACAATTCGTTAGTTCTTTTAAGTTTGTCATTATGCTACTGGTTACCCCGATTTATTATTTAATTCTTTTGGGCATCTTCAGTATATTTATTTCACACATTTGGATTCGGTTGGGAGCATGGTTAATAACACCGTTTATTGGTTTTTTTGCATTCAGATATTATATATGGTTTCGGAAAATTTCGGCTAAATGGAGGTTTACTCTCGGAATAACCGGAAAGAAGCCTGATTATATGCGTTTAAAGGATTTATATAATTCTGTTAACCAGAAAGTGAATGACGCAGAAAATAAAGCAGGTGAGTAGTGACTGAGATTAAAATGCTGGTTTTTCTTACACCAGGAACACCTGAAAGTGATAATGATACATTTTTAATTGGCTGATAAAATGGATTTTTTGAATAAAATAATTTGGATAACAGGAGCTTCTTCTGGAATCGGAGAAGCTATTGCTGTAATGCTGGCAACAGAGAAACCAGTATTACTCCTTTCATCACGAAAAGAGAAGGAACTTCAAAGGGTACAACAGATATGTATCAGTGCTGGAGCCGAAAGCCATATTTTTCCGCTCGACGTTTCCGATACAGATTCAATTGAAATGGCAGCAAAGAAAGTCCTGGACCAATTTGGTCATGTTGATTTACTTATCAACAGCGCAGGAATCAGTCAGCGTTCTACCGTAATTGAGACCCCGGTTGAGGTGGACCGGAAAATAATGGAGATTAACTATTTTGGAACTATTGCCCTTACAAAGGCCATGTTGCCTGCAATGATAAAACATGGCGGAGGTCATGTGGTAGCAGTTAGCAGTATTGTAGGTAAATTTGGTTTCCCGCTGCGATCCTCCTATTCCGCTTCAAAGCATGCTTTGCATGGTTTTTTTGAAACATTGGAAGCGGAACTAAAAAAGGAAAATATTCGTACAACAGTTGTAATTCCCGGGCGGGTAAAAACAAATATTTCTGTGAATGCCATCACCCGTGATGGAACAGCATACGGTGTTATGGATGAAGGGCAGGCCAAAGGCATTTCTGCAGAAAAATGTGCCAGGGTTATTATCCGGGGTCTTAAAAAAAATAAAAAAGAAATTCTGGTCGGAGGACGCGAAACCCTTATGGTACAAATCAGAAGATTTCTTCCATCACTTTATTTCAAAATAGCGTCTAAATTAAAAGCAACCTGATTTTTTAATAAAAAATATGTTATATTATTGCATCTATTTTACAAAACAATGAAAGAAATAATTATTAGCGGTATTCAACAAATTGGAATTGGCGTTTCGAATGTTCAGGAAGCCTGGAAATGGTATAGAAAAAATTTTGGGATGGACATCCGGGTATTTGAGGAAAGTGCAACTGCCGAACTAATGCTTCCCTATACCGGAGGTGAACCCAGAAGTCGTCATGCAGCACTGGCCCTTAATCTTCAGGGTGGCGGTGGTTTTGAAATATGGCAATATACAGAAAGAACACCTTCTCCACCCAAACATGAGGTTCTTGTAGGCGATTTGGGAATTTATGCCGTAAAAATGAAAAGTAAAAATATTCCGTATGCTTATAATATATTTAAGGAGAAGCAATTGAATGTTAACGGAATTTCAACTGATCCGAAAGGTGAAGAATTTTTCTTTGTTAAAGACCCATACCAGAATGTTTTTCAGATTGTTAATTCGGAAAATAAGTGGTTCCGTTTTGAAAACAAACCTACCGGGGCAGCTTTTGGTGCAATGATCGGTGTTTCGAATATTGAGGACTCTTTGAAAGTGTATCGTGACATACTTGGATACGATGAAATTGTGTATGACAAAACCGGAACGTTTGAAGATTTGAAAGCGTTTCCCGGAGGTAATGATACTTTCAGAAGGGTATTGCTGAAAAATTCTGCTGAACGGAAAGGAAGCTTTAGCCGGCTTTTTGGTGATAGCCAGATAGAATTGTTGCAGGTAATGGGTCGTACACCTAAAAAAATATTCAAGGACCGGTACTGGGGTGACCTGGGTTTTATTCACCTTTGCTACGACATTCAGGGTATGGAGAGTTTGAAGGATGAATGTAAGAAAAAAGGTTTTCCTTTCACAGTTGACAGTTATGCCAACCATAACGGTAATTCTTTTGATATGGGTGAAGCAGCGGGTCATTTTTCTTACATTGAAGATCCGGATGGCACTTTAATTGAATTTGTGGAAACACATAAGATTCCTGTTATAAAGAAAATTGGCTGGTATCTTGATCTTAAGAAGAGGAATCCGGCCAAACCTCTTCCCAACTGGATTATAAAAGCCCTGAGGTTCGGCAGAATCAAAGACAAAGAATAAAGAAAACAGAAATATAATAGAAAAGGCTGACCTAAAAAGAGAATTTGGTCAGCCTTATTTTTTTTAAGCCTGGCATGAATATTTTGTCACTTTGTTACCCTGTCACTTTATTACCTTTTTCCCTAATCTGACGGGCATGCAGAATCTTTTTTGCTTTAGTTACTCACACCCACAAGCCCAGCCATCAGCTGCTCGTGAGCTTGACCCGCTCAAAAGCCGCCAACAGACCAAAGGTCAAGGTTCCAGCTTCGAGCTTTTTATTCTCGCCCACACCACTCCCCTGCTCCAACCAAAGGCAAGGATTAGCTCCACTCCCACAATTCCGTCGCTCATGGCTGGTCGTGTTCCTTGCCCTCACCAGGCCCTCGCGCAATCCAAAGGCAAGGATTAGCTCCACTCCCACAATTCCGTCGCTCATGGCTGGTTGTGTTCCTTGCCCTCACCAGGCCCTCGCGCAACCCAAAGGCAAGGATTGTCACTTTGTTACCCGTTCTTAGCGTTTAGCAAATTTACGCACCAGCAGACCGAACACAACAGCATTGAAAAAGGTAAACAACCCATAGACTACTGCCGGGACAGACATGTAATAATTGTTGAGAAACATGGTACTGCTGGCTACGGTGATGGCGAGAGCGCTGTTTTGGATGCCTACTTCCACTGCCAGCGTAATCTGATTAAATTTTCCCAGGCTGGTTATTTTCCCTGAGATAAAGCCGGTCAACATGCCAAGCAGATTTAGCCCGAATGCCCATGGAATTACTTCCAGCCAGATTTCTTTAAATCCTTTACCTGCACTACTTTTTTCTCCCAAGATAGCAACCAGAAAAACAATTCCAAGCATAACCGGCATAATAAAACGAAGCGGATGTTCCAGTCTGATTGCAAAATTTTGTTGTTTTGCCCTGGTAAGTATACCCAGTGCGGTAGGGATTATGGTGATTGTAAAGACCTTTATAATGGTTTTCAATATGGGCATTTCCAGTTCGGTTGTTTTGTCGAGAAATATTGTCAGCCCCAGATTGACCAGCAAAGGAAGTGTTATAATGACCAGAATACTGTTTATTGTAGTAAGAGAGATTGATAAAGCCACACGGCCCCTGAGCAGATGCGTGATCAGGTTAGAGGTGGCACCACCGGGGCATGCTGCAATGATGATGATGCCTACCTGTAATTCAGGTGGTAGTCCTGATAGCCACGCAATCAAAAATGCAAATGCAGGCAGTATGATCATCTGACCTGTAAGCCCGGTTATCAGAGCCTTTGGATATTTTAATATATTTTTAAAATCACGTTTGGTCAGGGACAAACCCATTCCAAACATGATCAGGGCAAGTACAGCAGGTAAAAGAAAAGAGGAGGCAAAATTTGAATGCACAATTTAGTTTTGTTTTGAAAAGTACGGGCAAATCCCGTAAAGCTTCAGCGTTTGCATCGATACAACAATAAATAAGGTTTATGGTTTGATCATAAACGGTTATTTTGAACAGAAAGGATCAGCTTTTTCCCGCATATTGTTGCACTTCGTTAAATACGCGCAGAAAGTTACTACCCCATATTTTATCAATATCTTCTTCTGAATACCCTCTTTTAACCAGTTCCAGGGTAATATTCTCCATCTGGCTAACATCAAAACATCCATCAACGCCTCCGCCACCATCAAAATCAGTCCCGATGCCTACATGATCAATACCAGCTACTTTAACTATATGATCGATATGATCAACAACATCTGAAACGGTAGCCAGCTGTGGTGGAAATTTCCGGTCAACCGCATACCAGTCGGCAAAAAAAGCGGCTTTAGCTGAATCATTCAGTGAATAATAATCGCCATGCAGATCTCTTACTGCCTGTTTTGCAGAATCCCTTTCGGGGTATGGGATCGGCGTCTTAACGTAGCTGCTTAAAATACACATTTGTATGACGCCATCGTTCGCGGCGAGCGCCACCAGCATGCTGTCACTCATATTTCTTGGATTGTCGCAAATGGCCCGGGCACAGGAATGTGAGGCAATTACCGGCGTTTTGCTAAGGGCAATAACATCAAAAAAAGACTTGTCGGAAATGTGTGAAACATCAATCATCATTCCTGTTTCGTTCATCTTCCTGACTACTTCCCTGCCAAAGGCACTCAGGCCATTATGTTCGGTAGTGTCGTTGGAAGAATCACAAATATCATTATTTTTGGTGTGACACAGCGTCATATAACGGGCGCCCCATTGATAATATTTGCGAATGAGACTGGTGTCCCTGCCAATAGCATAACCATTTTCAATTCCTGTATATATTGCTCTTTTATCAGTATTGGCAATTTCAGCAGCATCTTCCGGTTGGGTAGCCAAAGAGGCCATGTCAGGATGGGATTTTACAGCTTGATGGATGGCATCAAAAATCTCTCCTGCTTTTTCAATGGCACGTTGGTTTCCCTCAGGAGTGCGTTCTCCCTGACCAATAAATACTGCGAAAAATGAAGCATCCAGTCCGCCTTGTTTCATCCGGGGAAAGTCAACTTTACTACCGGTCTCCAAAGCATCATTTATACCGGCAATGTTGAAGTCTTTTTCCATAAGTCGCAGCGGGGTATCACAATGGGTATCAATAGTCAATGCGTTCCTGTGTATCCGGGCTGCCTTGTGATGCATCCTTTCTGTAAACGAACAGGATGAAAGTAAGAATACCAACCAGATGAGAAGGGTGGAAAATATAACCTTATTCTTCATTTTATGTAAAAAATTATAATTATGAAAACACATAATTATATAAAATTTATGATAATCCCATATCACCGTGCTGGAATATATAAACTGATGGTATGAAACAGATGTTTATGAAAAAATATATAAAGAAAAAGCAGGATCAGGCAATTATGATTTTAATACCTGATTCCTGAAGCTTTTTCAGATCTTCTTTCGAAATCTTATCATCTGTAACAATTATATCAATTTTATTGGGTGGACATATGAAAGCCAGGCTTCTTCTTTTAAATTTACTTGAATCTGCTACCAGAATAACTTCTTTGGTTATCTCTATCATGATTTGGTTTAGTGATGCTTCTTCAATATTGGGAGTAAAGGCGCCATGTTCAGGATCCAACCCGTCAACTCCAATAAATGCTTTGTCGACAGAAAGATTTTTGAGATTCTTTTCAGCGATTGGTCCCACAAGTGAATGAGATTTTTTACGTAAAGTACCTCCCGGGACAATTATATTAACGCCCTGATTAGGAATAAGTTGGTTGACGATATTGATCGCGTTGGTTATTACATTAAGGGATTTAATTTCGCCAAGATTTTTGGCTATTTCAAGGGTTGTCGTTCCTGAGTCAAGTATAATCGTTTCGGATTCTGTAATAAGATTTGCTGCAGCCTTACCAATCTTTATCTTTTCGGCCTGGTTGAGCTTATTCTTTTCAGATATCATATAGTCGATACCAACGCTTTGCTCGTGTTTTAAAGCACCACCTCTGGCTCTTATCAGTAAATTTTTTGATTCAAGCTGATCCAGATCATTTCGGATTGTGACTTCACTCACGTTAAATTTTGCACTTAACTCATCTACAAAAACCTCTCCGTGTTCAGTTAGTATATTTAGTATTTTTTTCCGTCTTTCGACGGTTGAGTGATTGTTTTTTTTCATTGTCTCAGGGATATTAGTATCAACATGCTACAAAATTACAATTTTTTTAATTGTTTTTCAATTACCGGATTTATTTTTTGTATTTCAAATACTTTTAAAAAAATTATAAATTTATAAAAGAAAGAAAAAAAAAGTTATATATATTTGTAAAGATAATAAACGAAACTTTATAATGGTTTTTTAACATGGAATATTTAAATATTGAAAAAGAGCAGTTAGAGCTTAAAAAAGCCTTCAATACTGCCTTCGAGATATCAGGGCAACCTGATTTATGGAAAAATATTTACAATAAAGTTGTAAGCGAAGAAAAGGAAATAAAAGAATTTTCTCAAAAAATAAAAAGTGAGACAACAAAAATAATACTAACCGGAGCAGGAACGAGTGCGTTTATTGGTTATTCTCTGGAAGGAGTTATTCAAAGGAAATCAGGAAAAACAGTTGTTACAATTCCCACCACTCATCTTGTTTCTCATCCTGGAGATTATTTCGAAGCCGATACACCCACTTTGCTTATTTCATTTGCCCGTTCAGGGAATAGTCCTGAAAGCGTAGCAAGTGTTGCCCTGGCAGAAAAATATTGTAATAAATGCCACCACCTGATAATTACCTGCAATCCTGATGGTCACCTTGCCAACTATCCTTTAAAGGATGAAAGCTATATATTTATTTTACCCCCCGAAGCTGATGATAAAAGTCTGGCAATGACCGGAAGTTATTCAGGCATGATGTTGGCTTCTTTACTGATAAATGATATAGCCAATATATATGACAACAAAAGAATAGTTGATACACTAGCCGGATACGGGAATCATATACTTTCGAAATATTCCGGATTGATCAGGAAAATAGCGCAAAAGCCTTTCAAACGAGCTGTCTTTCTTGGTTCCGGACCTATGTACGGAACTGCTATGGAATCTCAGCTTAAGTTACAGGAGCTGACGGACGGACAGGTTATTTGTAAAAACGATTCTTATCTTGGATTCCGGCATGGTCCGAAAGCCGTGGTTGATGAAACTACTCTGGTAGTTTATTTTTTCTCTAATGTTTCAACTGTTTTCCGCTATGAGAAAGATTTACTAAATGACATGATAAAAGGTAAACCATCCCTCTGTCAGGTTGGTGTCTCGGAAAGTAAGATAGATGGTATTTCGATGGACTATGAATTAATAATGCCTGATCTTGGAACCACAGTAAATGAGGAGTACTTACCTGTTTGTTATATTCTTGTAGGACAGATGTTTGGATTTTATAAATCTCTCAGCCTCGGTTTACATCCTGATTCTCCTTCGGATAGCGGAGCAATTTCGAGGGTCGTTGAAGGCGTAATAATTTATGGGGAGGACTAATTAAATCTATAATATGGATAAGCAATTAAGAAATAAAGCATCTTCAGAAGGCTTGCCACTAATGGATTATATTCTACTGCGGCTCAAAACCCTGGAAGAGGAAACAGGAATAAAGCGTACTATTTTTGCGGCATGTCCCAATTCACTGTCCGTGATTAAAGCTTCCCTGCGTGCTGCCAAAAGATGTAATTCACCTATTAAATTTGCAGCCACATTGAATCAGGTTGATATGGATGGTGGATATACTCATTTAACCCAGCATGAATTTGTAAAAACTATCCGGGAGGAAGCCAGAATAATTCATTTCACAGGTCCAGTGATAATTGCTGTTGATCATGGTGGTCCATGGTTAAAAGATATTCATAAAACTGAAAACTGGTCACTTCAACAATCAATGGACTGGGTTAAAAGATCGTTTGAGGCCTCTGTAGATGCTGGTTATGATTTAATACATGTTGATCCGACCATTGATAATACCCTGAGAAATGGTGAGATAATAAATATTGAAGTCGTTGCTGAGCGTACGCTTGAATTGATTGAACATACGGAAAATTACCGGAGATCAAAAGGGTTTGGAAGAATATCGTATGAAGTGGGTACAGAAGAAGTACATGGTGGACTGGCTGATATGAATACATTTAACCGGTTTTTGCTATTGCTCAAAAATGGCCTTGAAAGCCTTGGCTTATCTGATGTTTGGCCCTGTTTTGTGGTTGGTAAAGTAGGTACTGATTTACATACCACAACTTTTGATCCGCAAGTGGCCCAAAAACTAGTAAGAGAAGCCGGGAAATACGGAAGCTTTATCAAGGGACACTATTCCGACAGTGTTGAAAATCCTGAGGCATATCCTGCCAGCGGTATGGGTGCTGCCAACATTGGCCCTGAATTTACAGAAAGAGAATATGATGGTTTAATTGAACTGGCAGAAATAGAAAAGTCATTGTTTGACGAGCAACGAATTCCTAAAATTTCAAATATTCAGCAGGTTATCCGGGATGCCGTAATAAACTCAGGTCGCTGGAAAAAATGGCTGAACTCCGATGAAAACGGGAATGATTTTCAGGCCATCAGCCTGGCCCGGCAGGAATGGCTTATTAAAACATGTTCGAGATATATTTGGGAAAATCCGGAAGTTTTGGTTGCGCGCGGAAAAATGTACCGAAATGTTGAAAATTATGGGATCGATGCTGAAGAAGTACTCGTGTCGAATATTGAAAAAGCAATGGACAGATATTTCTTTCATTTTAACCTGGTTGATCTGAATAATTTACTATAAATAAAAGATAATTAAACAAATGAGTGAGAAGAAACATGATGTACTGGTAGTTGGAGAACTGAATATAGATTTGATCCTTAATAAAATAGATAAATTTCCGGAAATCGGGAAAGAAGTTATTGCAAGGGAAATCAAACAAACACTGGGCAGCAGTTCTGCAATTTTCGCAAATAATTTAAGTGTTTTAGAAGCAAAGGTTTCATTTCTTGGTAAGGTGGGCAACGATAGTTATGCTGATCAGATTAACGAATCCCTTAAATCTTCCGGGGTAGATTTAACTTATCTTTTAAAGTCACAAACACACCTGACCGGCATAACTGTAGCTTTTAACTTTGGAAATGACAGGGCCATGGTTACCTATCCGGGTGCTATGAATGACCTGACAATTGAAGATATTACAGACGAAGCATTGCAATCAGCCTCTCATCTGCATGTTAGTTCAGTTTTCCTGCAGGAAGGACTGAAGCCAGGTTTGACTGAACTTTTTAGGCGCGCCAGGAAACTGAACATGACAACATCGCTTGATACTCAGTGGGATCCTAACGAGAAATGGGATCTGAATCTGAAATCATTACTGCCCTGGGTTGATGTTTTTATGCCGAATGAGGTTGAAATTACCAGGCTTACTAAAACGTCAACAGTTGAAGATGCTCTTAAGATTATTTCAACAGATTGCAAAATAGTTGTAGTAAAACGGGGAGTAAAGGGTGCGCTTTTATATGATAGAGGTAGTATTATTGAACAGCCTGCTTATTTGAATGAGCATGTAATAGATGCAATTGGTGCAGGAGATAGCTTCAATGCCGGCTTCATAAGCAAGTTTATCAAAAGGAAATCACTGGAAGAATGTCTTGATTTCGGAGCACTTACCGGAGCGGTGAATACGACAGCTGCCGGGGGAACTGGCGCTTTTAAATCATTTGATGCAGTGAAAAAATGTCTCAGAGATAATTTCAATAAAAATATAAGCTAATAACCAGCTTGTAAAAATTTTAAACTTCTGATAAATGAAACTACAAGAAAAACTAATACAATTTCACAATCTGAAAAAAGCAATTCTGGCTGCTAATTTTTATAATCTGGAGACGCTTCAGGGAATCATCCGGGCTGCAAAATCAGAAAACAGTGCTATCATATTGCAGACTTCTGAAAGTTCTTTAAAATACATGAATTTAGAGATGGCTGCTAAAATGGCTTTTCAGGCAATCTCTGAATATGGAGTGGAAGCATGGTTACATCTGGATCATGGAGGTAATGTCGATTTAGTGCAAAGATGTCTGGATGCAGGTTTTAATTCTGTAATGATTGACGCCAGCGAAGAATCATTTGATGAAAACATAAAAACTACTTTAGAAGTTGTAAAAAGGGCTCAAAAGTATGGCGCAAATGTAGAAGCAGAGTTGGGATATGTTGCCAAGTTAAATCAAAGCCAGGGACTCAAAGGTTTTACTCAACCAGAAGAAGCAAAGCGATTTGTTGAGGCTACAGGCGTTAATGCCCTGGCAGTTGCCATCGGTACTGCCCATGGATTTTATAAAGAGGAACCAAAACTTGAAATCGAATTGCTTAGCCGGATTAATCAATTAATTGATATTCCGCTTGTATTGCATGGAGGTTCCGGAGTCCCTGATAAATCGCTACAGCTTGCTATCCGGAATGGTATCACAAAAATAAACCTTGCTACAGAAACAAAGAACACATTTATGAAAAAACTAAAACAGGAGCTTAGTAATTCTGATGAAATTGACCTTCGCATTGTTTTTCCAAAAGCTACTGATGCGGTTTCAGAATTAATCCGGAAAAAAATTCAAATCATTAATACCTGATTGATATGTCACAAAAAACATTTTCATTTTTTGCGATCATTTTGCTCATGATTTGTTTTAAAACGTCAGGGCAGGATGCTATGAACCAACTCTTGTTGAAAAACTACAGACCTCAATCTATCTATCATGTCCCTGCCACTGAAATTCACAAAGCAAAATTTCCGGTTATCGATATGCATTCACATGACTATGCTCAAAATCAAAGTGATATAGATCAGTGGGTGAAAAATATGGATGAACTTGGAATTGAGAAGGTTGTCATTCTCACCATGCAAACTGGTTCTGGATTTGATTCGGTTGTGAAAAAGTACTCAAAATATCCAAAACGCTTTGAACTATGGTGCGGTTTTGATTTTACCGGATATAAAACTGATCCAAACTGGATTAAGCATGCTGTTAAAGAACTTGAAAGATGTCATAAAATGGGAGCCAGAGGAATTGGGGAGCTTGGTGATAAGGGTAAAGGTTTATTCTATTCAAAACCTGTACCTGCTTATGGGCTGCATCTTGATGACCCGGAACTTCGTCCTCTATTAAAACGTTGCGCTGAATTGAATATGCCCATTAATATTCACGTAGCTGACCCATACTGGATGTATGAAAAAATGGATTCTACCAACGACGGGCTGATGAATGCATATGATTGGAAAATTGACCTTTCACAAAAGGGTATTCTAAACCATGCCCAGCTTATAAAAACGCTGGAAAATGCAGTAAAAGATAATCCCAAAAACACTTTTATTGCCTGTCATTTCGCCAATTGCTCCTATGACCTTAATATTCTTGGCCGTCTGCTGGATACTTATCCAAACCTTTGGGCTGATATTTCTGCAAGGTATGCTGAGACTGCGCCAATACCAAGGTTTATGTACGGTTTTTACAATAAATATCAGGATCGATTAATTTATGGTACTGACATGGGTATGGATGAAGACATGTATAAGGTAACCTTCAGAATTCTGGAAACAACTGATGAGCATTTCTATGAAACCGAACTTTTTAATTACCATTGGGCCTGTAATGGTTTTGGCCTTCCGGATGATGTCCTGAAGAAGTTGTACAAAAAGAATGCTTTAATAATCTTAAATAGACCGTAAAATGAAATTCACAACCTTACGAAATTTAATAATCTTTCTGTTTCTGGCGGCAGGCTTAAGTGCATGCAATAAAAACGTTACTGTACAGAGCGGGGATTTGGCTATCGAGTTTAACGATAACATGTATAGTCGTGTCAATTCTACGGCTGAAGGCACTTCTCAGCTGGTAAAAAATTTTTGTCCATCGGAATACCTGGTAACTAAGAATTTCACGGCTGATAAATTTGTATTGCAGCAAAGTTCATCAGAACCAGTTAAGGATGTCTTTGGGAAAGGGGTTGTAACCACTTTGAAGGGTGAATTCAGGAAAGACGGAGTTACCCTGACTAAAATTGTTGCCATTGGTGTATATGATAATTTTCCGGATGCTGCAGTATATAATGTTAGTTATCTGAACAGCGGGAAAAAAGACCTGCAGGTAAAAAAATGGGTAAACAACCATTATGCTGTGCTTGCACAGGATAGTACACCTAATTTCTGGTCGTTTCAGGGAAGTTCATCCTCGGCCCGACAAGATTGGATACTTCCTCTAAAGCCTGGATTTCTTCAGAGAAATTATATGGGAATGAATGCATCTGATTATGGAGGAGGAATACCTGTACTGGATTTGTGGAGGAAAGACTGTGGATTGGCCATCGGACACCTGGCCATGGTACCAAAAGAAGTAAGTTTTCCGGTGGATTATGATAAATATGCTGATTATGCCAACATTGATATTGAAAATGAATATTCTGACCTGCTTAATTTTAAGGCAGGTGATACTTTAAAAACATTACCGACCTTTGTGGTAGTGCATAAGGGTGATTATTTCAGACCTTTGCGGATGTTCTCGCAACTGATGCAAAAGAAAGGGATAAAATTTGCTAAACCTGAAGAAGAGGCATTTGAACCTATTTGGTGTGGCTGGGGATACATGCGTAAGTTTACAGCCGAAGAAATCTTAAACACGCTACCAAAGGTTAAAGAGCTTGGTATAAAATGGGCTGTTATTGATGATGGTTACCAAATTGCTGAAGGTGACTGGCGGGTTGATACAAAAAGATTTCCCGGCGGTTCGAAAGAGATGAAAAAGATTGTCAATGCCATTCATGCGCAAGGACTTAAAGCCAAGCTGTGGTGGGCTCCGTTGGCCGCAGATCCGGGGAGTAAGATTTTACAGGATGATCCTGATGTGCTTTTAATAAATAAAGACGGGTCACCTCAATACATCACATGGTGGGATAGTTATTATATGTCTCCTGCCTATAAAGGAACCATTGATTACACTTTGGAAACCGTAAAAATGATGATGCAGGACTGGGGATTTGACGGACTCAAACTGGATGGACAGCATATGAATGCAGTTCCTCCGGATTATAACTGGAACAGGCCACTTGAATATCCTGAAAAATCGGTAGAGATGCTGCCTGCTTTTTTTAAGAGCATTTATGAAACAGCACGTGAAATTAAACCTCATGCTGTAATTGAAAATTGCCCGTGTGGTACTTGTATGTCATTTTATAATATGCCTTATACCAATCAGACGGTGGCTTCAGATCCAACCAGCAGTTGGCAGATCCGACTGAAAGGTAAGACTTATAAGGCTATTATGCCCCAAACTGCCTATTACGGAGACCATGTGGAACTGAGCAATGGGGGTGATGATTTTGCAAGCTCTTTTGGTATTGGAGCTGTACTCGGGACCAAATTTACCTGGCCAAAAGATAACCCTTATGTAAAAGAAAATAATGTACTGACACCCGAAAAGGAAAAGATCTGGAAGAAATGGTTTTCCCTTTACAACAAGATGATGCTATCAAAGGGTGATTACCTTGGAGAATTGTATGATATAGGCTATGATATTCCGGAAACACATGTTATTAAAAAAGGCGACACCTTGTTTTATGCTTTTTATAATAAAAATTGGAAAGGTGATGTAAGTTTACGGGGGATGTCTGAAACTAAAAGTTATATGGTTTCAGATTATTTTAACAATTCAAGTTTGGGGACAGTTAGCGGTAATTCTCCTCAAATACAATTATCTGTTAATGGATTTCTGCTGCTTAAAGCCGTTCCTGAAAATTAATTTATTGATTATTTCGTTTGCTTATTGAAAAATTTTAAAAACAATTAAACGAAAATAAATAAAAAGTATATGAAGGTTTAAATATTTTTTTTACATTTGTTAAACATTCTTTTTATTTAAAAGCCATGCTAAATTCAAAAGCTGACTAAATATAAACTACAGAATCATGAGAAAATTACTTTTATTATTCATTATTCAATTATTTGGAATTTATGGCTACAGCCAAATTACTGGTGTAGTTGTTGATGAAAAAGGTATTGAAATTCCTGGCGCAAGTATTACCGTGCAAGGTACTACCCGGGGAACCATTACCAGTATTGAGGGAGATTTTGAAATAAGGGCTGATGTCGGAGATACTTTGATCGTTAGCTTTTTAGGATATGAGGTTCAAAAGATACCGGTTCAAAACAATAACCAGACTTTTCGTATACAATTGGTTCCGGTAACCTTTGATATTGGTGAGATGGTAGTAATGGGCTATAGCAGTAAGACGAAAACTGAAATTTCAAGTGCTGTTAGTGTCTTAAATGATGCTAAATTAAATGACACACCTTCTGACAATGTTGCCGGATTGCTTCAGGGAAAGGTTTCAGGTGTTCAGGTTATTGATAATTCTGGTCTTCCCGGAGGTGGATCTGAAGTTCGAATTAGGGGCGTTTCAACTATTAAACCCGGGAATGCAGAGCCATTGTATGTTGTAGATGGAATTATAGGGGGTAATTTTGATCCTAATGATGTGGAAAGTATTACTGTATTAAAAGATGCAGGTGCAACCGGAATGTATGGAGCCAGGGCTAATAAAGGAGTAATTGTAGTAACTACGAAGTCGGCCAGGAGTGGTAAAACATCATTTGAATTTAAATCCAGTTATGGTTATAATTATGCTGATCAGGGTAAAGTTAATATGATGAACGGACAGGAGTTCTATAACTGGAGTTCTGAATTATACCGGGATAAGGACACTCACCAAATTGACAAAATAAAATTCTACTCTGATTATCCAAAATCACTTGAAAGCTTGAATCATGATTGGGTAGGTATGGCTTTTAAACCCGCCCCGGTTCAAAAATATTATCTGTCTGCCAGCGGGTCTACAGATAAATTGGGCTATTATGTGAGTAGTGCCTATTATAATGAAAAGGGAACATTTCTCAAGACAGGTTACGAAAAATTAAACCTGAGAGCTAATACCAGTTATAAATTCAATGATAGGGTCACCCTCAAAAATAATATAAATTTGAGTGCCTCAAGAGGTACATCTTATGATTACATGGATATGTATTATACATATCTTGGTGTACCATGGGATAATCCCTTTAATGAAGACGGAAGTCCAAGATATATTGATGGCAAAAATGCCAAAAAACTAGCAGACGGAACTGGCTGGTGGTCGCGTGATCCTATTAATCCTTTCCATACCATTGAAAATTCCGACCATAGTTATCATGGCATTGGTGCTGATTACGATGTTGTGCTGGATGTAAAAATTTTGAATTGGCTGAGTTTTTCCAGCTCAAATAGAATGAGCTTTTCAACTTCTAAGGGTCATAACTATGTTTCTCCTATTGTTGCAGGAACCTATAAGGATAAAGGATATATTGCAGAAGATCAAAGTATGTGGTATAACGTAATTTCCACCGACCTGCTGCGTTTTCAAAAAGAGATGAACTCGCAGTCAATTAGCGGACTGGCTGGTGTGGAATATGAGAAAAGCTTCAACGAATCATTGGGCCTGAGCGGGACCGGATTACCTGAGGGTTTTGATGTACCTTCTGTGGCTTCCGGAGAATATAAATTATCCGGATCAAATTCAAATGAGTTATTCAGATCTTTTATATCTCAGGTCAATTATAATTATCTTGAGACCTACTTCATAACAGGGTCTTATCGAATAGATGCTACATCCAATTTCCCTGCGAACAATAGAATAGCTAATTTTCCTAGTATTTCAGGTTCTATTTTGCTAAATAAAACAGGATTACTTAACAATTTCTCTTTCATCAACCTTCTGAAGTTGCGTTCCAGTTTCGGAATTACAGGAGATCCTGAAATAGGAGCCAGCAGATACCTTGGTTTATTTTCATTAAATTATCAGTATAACGGGAATCCTGCTGCCACACCTTATCAATTGGCAAACCCTGATTTAACATGGGAAAGGACCAATCAGTTTAATGTTGGACTTGATTTGGAAATTCTCAAAAGAGTTACGCTAAACCTGGATGTATATAATAATGTAACCAGGGACTTGATTATTCTGGCTGCTCAACCTCTTTCTCAGGGGTTCGAAAGCAGGTATGAGAATTCCGGATCGGTTACAAATAAGGGGATTGAAATTAACCTTTCAACAGTTAATATTCAAAGTGGTGATTTTAGATTTACTTCAGAAATTAATTTTGCAAAAAACAGCAATATTCTTTCTGACATTAACGCACCTATAACCAGTACAGTTGGTGGTGTTACTCAGATATACCGCAATGGTGCCAGATTATATACCTTCTACCTGCCTAAATGGTTGGGTGTAGACACTCAAACTGGTGCTCCATTATGGGAAAAAATTACCCGGGATGCTGATGGAAATATCATTCAAAGAGAATCGACATCAAATTATTCTGAAGCTGCGCCACAGGAGGTTGGAAGCGCTTTACCTGACTTTACCGGTGGGGTGAGCTTAACTTTTGAATATAAAAACATTAGATTATATGCTAATGGGGCTTATCAATATGGGAATGATGTCTATAATGCCACGCGTATCTTTATGGATAATGATGGCCATGAACCTTACTATAATAACATGGAACCAAACCCTGACTGGTCACGTTGGGAAAAACCGGGTGATATAGCTACCCATCCAAGCATGCAGAATAATGCCTTATCCAAAGAAACTTCCTCCAGATTTTTAGAAGATGGGAGCTTCTTTAAAATCAGAACAGTTACACTGCAATATGACTTGCCTGGAAACTGGATAAATAGCTTAAAATTAAATAAGGTTTCTCTGGCACTGACTGGCAATAACCTTTTTGTATTTACCAACTTTTGGGGACAGGATCCTGAAGTTACCTTGAATAAAGAAACATGGTCAATGCCAGGTGTTTGTGATTTCAAATACCCTAATAACCGCCAGTTTATATTTAGTTTGAACGTGAAATTTTAAAAGTAAAGAAATGAGAAATTTAACTATTGTATTACTTATAATTTGCGCAGCCTGGGTATTTCAATCTTGCTCTAAAAATATGGATGTTTACCCTTCAGATCAGGTTTCTTCTGCATCACTGGCTGAGACAACTGATGGTATCGTGAATGTTACCAATGGAAATTATGCTCTTTTTAAAGAAGGTGTCGAATTTCAGGGCTTTACTGATGATAACAACTGTTATTTACGGCAATATTTTCAGATGTCTGATTTTTCATCAGATGATATTGTTTGCGGACAGAAAACTGAAGACCCCTTATATTATAGCTTTACCTACACTCATTCCCCTGATCAGCCTAATTCAAGGTATTTTTGGTATGTCTCTTATAAAATAATCAATGGTGCCAATACAGTTATTGATTTGATTAATAGCAAGGATGCTCTTACCAAGGATGAAGAACAATTACTTGGGGAAAACTATTTTCTTCGTGCTTTTAGTATGTTCAATCTGGTCAGATTTTATGCGAAACCTTATGCTTTAAGTAACCCGTCATCTGATCCGGGAATTATATTACGACTTACTACCTCAGAACCTGGAGATAAGGCAAGGGCAACTATTCAGGAAACTTATGATGCCATAATCAGTGATTTAGAAAAAGCTGAAGGGTTAATGAATAAACCCAGAGGCAAAGAATTTGCTTCTAAGGAAGCTGCTGAAGCTTTATTATCCAGGGTGTATATTAATATGGATGACTATGATAATACAATCTCAGCCTCTACAAGTGTAATTGATTCCAAAAGGTTTGCACTGGAAACAGCTTCCTCATTCCCCAGCTATTTTGCAAATGCTATTGCCCATGATGAGACAATATGGTTGATCGCTTTTACCCCGACAGACAATAAAGGGAAATTTGGTTCTATTGCCTCTATGTTATATAGTGATGGTAATTCAGGATGGGGAGAAGAATATGCTTCTGCTTCCTACCGCCAAAGTTTAAGCAAAAACTTGTCTGATGTCAGATGGTCATATATTGACACTTTATATAATGACGACGGTACAGTTGCCAAAAAGAACGGGATTGAAGTATATTATATTACAAAGTTTAGTTTTCAGGATGGTGACCCTAATTTATCTTCTCCGGTAATGTTCCGTTTATCGGAAATGTATTTGAATCGTGCGGAAGCTTATGCAAAGAAGGGAAATGATGACCTGGCCCTGAAAGATGTAAATGAAATCCGTAAACACAGAGGTCTTCAGGATGATTTATATACTGTTGTTCCTGCCGGTAAAACAAGTCTGGACATTGTGTTGGAAGAAAAGCGTCTTGAGCTGGCTTTCGAAGGACATCGTTTTTTTGATGTATTCAGGAATAAACGCAATATGGACAGAAGTTACTGGGGATATCATATCAAGGATCTTACCGTTGCAGATATCGATTTATCAACAAAGCCTCCTGCATCTATTGATGAGTTAATTATAAAATGGGATGATCCTGCTAAATTATACTTTATTCCTGTGGATGAAATGAATGCTAATAAATTGTGTGTGCAAAACTAATTATTAACTAAAATTAAATTTAATATTATGAAGATGAAAAATTTATTTATTCTTTTAGCAATGACCCTTTTCATGGGGAGTATTTTTACTTCGTGTAAAAAAGATGATACTAAACCAGCCATTACCGGAGAAGCTTTATTTTCATATACTGCAGATGGTATGGTAGTGACTTTTACAAATGAATCGACAATAAGTGGCGATGTAACTTATTTGTGGGCATTTGGTGATGATGAAACTTCTACAGAAAAGAACCCTGTTCATACTTATGCTCTTAAGGGTGAATACACTGTTACTTTAACTGTAACAGATGCTCAGGGAGGTGATCATCCTGTAATAACAAAAGTTAAGGTGGATAAGAAAACCCGGATTGATTTAAACGATAATTCTTTTGATGACTGGAATGCTGTTACAGAAGAAAAATATATAATGAGCACTGGTGGCGATCTGGCAGGTACAGTAGTTTATGCCAAGGTTGATTATGATGCCAATAATGTTTATGTATACATGAAGATCAAGGGGACCCTGGAATATGGCTATTTCTTTGATGTATTTTTGGATACCGATAATGATACCTTAACTGGTTCAAGAAGCTGGATATGGCCAACAATGGGTGCTGATTATTTGGTGGAAGGACAGTTTACCATTCCTGAAGCAAGCGGAGATTTTCTTTCAGCATATTTTAATGGTGCAGCACAGGACGAATGGTCATGGGGTGAAGACAAACCTTTCCCAGAGGGATATTATAAAGCAGGTTACATGGCAAATGATGGTGAAAATGCTGAGTTTGAATTTGCATTTGACAGGTCTAAGGTTCCTGGTCTTGATAATGATATGGTCGAAATTGGCATATTCATGAGTGATCCTGATACATGGGCTGATGTTGGCTGGGCTCCAAATAAAGCTGTAGAAGGTGGTGTTGCTCCTGGATTCTTAATCGACATGAGATAATCTTATGAGATGTTAAAAAAGGTGATAATTTTTAATGCAAATAAGGTGTTTTAGTTAAGCGAAGGTTAATGAAATATATTTTCATTAACCTTTCGTTTACTTTTAATTATTGAATATTCCCGTTGTTTATCTTGATAAATAAACAGCAATTCTGTAAAATATTAAAATTAAATATAGGGAAATGAAAAATAAATTATGGCTGGTTTATGCTCTTATAACTACTTTATTTTGGGGTGTTTGGGGAGCATTGACAGAAGTTTCAGAAAAGGGAGGCTTCCCGGGAACTTTGATATATATTGTGTGGGCATTTACCATGATTATCCCTGCACTAATTGGTCTTAAAATCATTCACTGGAAAGTAGAGAAAGATTTTAAATCAATTTTATTAGGTTGTACTATTGGTTTACTTGGTGCCGGAGGTCAATTGGCCCTGTTTACCGGAGCAATTGTAAATGGCCCTGCATATTTGATTTTCCCGATTATTTCCCTGTCTCCGGTAATTACTATTCTTTTGTCAGTTTTTATTCTTAAGGAGAAGGCTTCGAGAGTTGGATGGGCAGGAATTATTCTTGCTGTATCTGCAATTCCACTGCTTTCCTATCAGGATCCGGACACTCCGTCTATTGGCTATCTATGGTTGATTTTTGCTTTGGTTGTTTTTATTGCATGGGGTATGCAGGCATTTTTTATGAAGCTTGCAAACAATACCATGAAGGCTGAAAGCATTTTTTTCTATATGACAATAACCGGTTTGCTTTTATCTCCTATTGCCTGGTTAATGACTGATCACTCTCAGGCAATCGACTGGGGAACCAAAGGTGTTACAACTGCCTTTGGTATTCAGTTACTTAATTCAATTGGAGCATTAACAATAGTATATGCCTTCAGATATGGAAAAGCAATCGTGGTAAGTCCTTTAACCAATGCAGTTGCACCTATTATCACTATTTTACTGTCACTATTGATATATGCAGTTATCCCTCATCCATTCGTTTTGATAGGGATGGTTCTTGCCGTAATTTCTATATTTCTTCTGGCTAAAGAATAAATTTTACAAAAATGACTAAAAGAACAATTTGTTTTCTGTTTGGTTTTTTACTTTTCTTTCAATTGTCAGGACAGGAAGCTGTTAATGCGGATGAATTTCAGGAAGTTCCCATTGAGTCTGAAATAAATGAAGTTCAGCCAATGACTGGTATTGTATTCTGGCAAGGCTCAAATACAAATACAGATGCAATTTCACTGGAATTTTCATATATGTTATTTAATCAAGTAGTAAAAGACAGCGGAGTATATGATTGGGCTATCGTTGAACAAAAATTAGCTGATATTGCCTCACGAAATCATCAGGCTATTTTCAGGTTTCGTTATACATACGTTGGTAAGAAAACATCTGTACCAGACTATATTAAAAACAGAACTGACTATCAGGAAACTGAGGGCCTTTCTGAGGGGCAAACTACCTGGTTCCCGGATTGGACTAACCCGGAATTACAGAGATTTTCGCTTGATTTTTATAGTAGATTTGCAGAAAAATATGATCATGATCCACGGTTGGCATTTATACAGGTCGGATTTGGACTTTGGGGTGAATATCATATCTATGACGGACCATTCATTCTGGGAAAAACCTTTCCTTCCAAAAAATTTCAAACGAAATTTCTACATCACTTAGACTCTGTCTGGGCCGATACACCCTGGTCAATTTCTATTGATGCGGCGGATAATACCTATTCTCCTTTTAAAGAACAACCGGAATTACTGAATTTGAAATTCGGAAATTTTGATGATTCGTTTATGTCCAGGGACCATGCTGGATATAATGAGACTTGCTGGAATTTTTTTGGAGAGAAAAGATACCATTCTTCACCAGCGGGTGGTGAATTTAATTACTACACATCCTATGATCAGCAGCATGTATTGGATTACCCTGAAGGAGCTCATGGTAAGTCTTATGAAGATGAAGCTGTCAAATTTCAAATTTCATACATGATTGGGAATGATCAGCCAAATTACCAATCTATGGATCGGATAAAAGAAGCAAGCCTTGCATCTGGTTATAAATTTAAAATAGTAAATGCAAAAACTAAGAAAGACTCTTCAATTGTTGAAGTAAAAAATATTGGGGTAGCTTCATTTTATTATGATGCTTATCCAACGGTTAATGGCGTGAGATCAATTGAATCGTTAAAAAATTTAGCACCCGGTGAAAGCAAAAGGTTTCATATTTCAGCTGGGGGCGATGTATTTGATTTAGCCATCGAGAGCGACCGCCTGTTGCCAGAACAAACTATTGGTTATTTTGGTACATCCTATGTTACAGACATTAAAAAAAAACGGGAACCCTGGCAGTGGATGGCCTATCCTTCAGTTGTATCAAAGGGAGAAAACATAAATATAATCAGTAATGATACGAAACATAATAAAAGCATTATTATAAATATTTTTAGTGCTATGGGTAACTTAATGTATTCAAAAGGATTTTCCGAATCTGGCACTCTAAGTGTAAATACCGGAAACCTGGCCAGGGGTGTTTATCTGATACAGCTTGTACAGTTTAATCAAGCCCGTTCTGTTAAGCGTTTTATTGTACAATAATTTTATTAGACCACCGGACTTTAATATGATTTTAAAGAATTAATCATGAAATATAAAGAATATAGATTTTTCATTTTCATAACATTGATATTAATGGGTGCTTTATTAACAGCTTGTAGCCATAGAAACTCAATTGACAGGGAAAGCACAAATCAAATCATTTTTCCAAGGCCTTTTGCTTTTGCAATTGATGATATGGGATGGAATATTGGTAACGATGCTGGTGATGTGGATCATCAAGGGCCATACCGAATTGGTATCGACAGACGGATGGGAATTGATGATTACCGTGGGATTGTTGAAGTCGGTAAACAGGTTGGTGTTAGAATACAAGGTTTATTTGTTTTAGCCGAAATGGATCGTGAAAACATTCTGGCCAAATATCCAACAACAACCTGGCAGGGAAAAAACTGGAACAATTCAGGGAATGTAAATCAGGAGCAGATAGATATTATGAATTTTGTTAAACAAAATGCTGCAAATTTAGAATTTGGTTTACATGGAGTAGGACATGAATACTGGCTGGATGGGAAGAAAAAGCGTGCAGAATGGTACTGTACCGATGATAATCATCCCTGGCCTGAAGCAAGTATGGAGGAGCATATTCAGTGTTTCAAAGATATAATGGCTCAGTATAATTTGTCTCCAGAGTACGGACAATCATTTCCTGAAAGTTTTGTTCCATGCGCTTATGGGTATTTTTGGAATCCTGAGGGAGATTATAGTACTGGCGAAGTTATGGCAGGTGCCGGAGTAAAATACGTTAATACGCTTTTTGATTATATCAGGGAGCTTAATCCTCCGGCTGAACCAAATGGTGGGGGATTTGACCACGGGGTAATTGTTGTAAACCGGATCAATTACGGGAATGACTGGTATAAACTTTCGTCCCTGCCTACTGTTGATTTAAATGAACAAGAATCGGATATTATTGAATCACACTGGAGCAACTGGTTGGCACAGGATCAATTTTTACAGGAGAAGACAAACCAGGAATGGGTTGACTATTATAGAATGGTACAAAGTTCAGCAGACCGCTATGTAGCTAAAAATACTGAACAATTTTTTTCTCAGTGGTTGTATAAGAAATATACTACGGTAACTCAAACTGGAGAAGGGCTGGTTTCGATCGATAACTCTGCGATGCCTGCTGATGCATATCAAAACGATATCCTGGGGAACATGGTGCTGAAAATTAGGCTTGACTCTGCCGAACATATCAGTGAAGCACGACTTGATGGCAACAGGATCCCTTGTTACTTTGAAGAGGAAGGATACGGTTTTATGTATCTTCCGGTGTTGAATCAGAAAAGTTACCAATTGACTTACACGACCGGAAAAATGAACCCCGGATCATATATCTTTAATAAAGGAACCTACAATGTTTACAGTTATTTGGTGAAGCCAGAATCAGTAATGGCTACTATCAGGATGTACGGTACCCAGGATGTTGATTTCTTCGGCGTTGAAAACCCGGCAGATATTCAGATTTCAAATATGAATATTCAACTTCTTAATTCGGAGTATTCCCTACAGAATAAACATCTTGTGCTTACCTTGCATGCAGTTGATATGCAGGGAGAAACTGGGGATATTTTACTGACATTTAAATAATACTAAACATTTTTCAATATGAAGTATTCAGGAAGATTTAAAATATGGTCTGTGGTAGGACTAATGTTGTTTGCTGGATCCCGCTCTTTCTGCCAGCAATCTGAACAAAGCTACCTTCCAACCTCCTCTCTTATTGCCAACCCTGAACGAGGATGGTATGACGACTATTATAATTTTGGTAATTATCTTACCGGAAGTTATAAACCGTTGGACGCAGCATTATTAAAATCCAACAGAGAAGATGATAAAATAACGATCATACTTCGCTCATTTTATCTTCATCAATTTCTTGAAAAGGACTCGGTTAGTAATGACTATTTGGATAAAATGCAGGCTGATTTTGATGCTGCCAGATCTGCTGGTGTAAAATGTATTGTTCGGTTTGCTTACAGTAATTCTCAAAGCGCTGATGTATGGGATGCTCCTCCAGATATTGTGCTTTCGCATATCCGGTCATTAAGTAATGTACTGAAAAAAAATTCTGATGTAATTCTTGCAGTGCAGGCTGGATTTGTTGGCGTTTGGGGAGAATGGTATTATACAAAAAACTTCGCTGGCAGCGGGTACGTTCCCGACAGTACCGATCTGGCGAACAGAAGGGCTGTAGTTTTGGCCTTGCTTGATATTCTTCCGGAGAATATTCAGGTACAGGTGCGTACACCCGCCATTAAACAAAATATTATTCAGGATGAAACACCTATTAGTGAGGAAGAAGCTTATTCTGGTACTGATAAATCCAGAATAGGTCATCACGATGATTGCTTTCTTGCAAACAGGAGTGATTATGGGACATATACCAATCTTGAGGCTGATATTGCTTATTTATCGCAAGAAACAAAATATGCTATTGCTGGTGGTGAAACTTGTGATGCGTCAAATTCATACAGTGACTGCGAAAATAGTATCCCGAGAATGCGTGAACTGCACTGGACATTTTTGAACCGCGGTTATAATCAGAATGTTTATAAAAAATGGCAAGATCAAGGCTGCCTTCATGAGGTGGATTTAGCACTTGGTTACCGGATTTTTCTTGATTCAGCAATATTGACCGATTCGGCTGATGCTGGTTCTGATGTTGAAATTTCCCTGCAGCTGAAGAATACCGGATTTGCTGCACCAACACAGTACAAGCCTGTTCAGATTGTATTAACCAATACTGTATCACACCACCAGATTTCGCTGCCCTTCATTGGGACTAACTCTGATATACGGTTCTGGTTTCCTGGTGATATAGCAACCGGCGGAACTTTCACATTGCCCGACACATTACAGGATGGGAATTATTCCATTGGGTTGAGGTTCCCCGATCAATCAGCATCCCTTGAAGCAAACCCAGATTATGCCATTCACCTGGCAAATATTGGAATTTGGGATTCGGTAAACGGAGTGAATGAGCTGAATCACTTAATCACAATTGGTACTGGTGGCCCTGGTGGATTACCAGAAAAGCCGCTTTCGATTATTGCATCTGTTTTTTCTGATTCTCAAATCAATCTCTCATGGGATAATAGTGTTGAAAATACTGATGGGCAGTACATTGAAATCTACCGGTGCATAAATGACGATAAAGATTGGCAACTTATTGTAACCCTGCCTGACACTACTTTGGGGTTTTCCGATAAAAACCTGTCATCTTCTACATCATATTCATACATCCTTCGTACTGTCAATGAATATGGTAAGTCAGACTGGACACAGATGGTATCTGCATCAACACTAAGTAACGAAATTTATCAGGGGGCCGAGAATTCTTATAAAGTTTATCCAAATCCATATAGATCCGGAGACTTGTATATTCAGAATACATTTAATAAACCTGTGCAGGTTACCATACTTGATTTTACAGGGAAAATGATATATAGATCTTTTGCTGAAGGCAGTACTATCTGTTTGAGAGGTCTTGATTTAACAACGGGTTTGTATTTTGTTAATATACAATCTAACAATCATTATTTGGTCAGAAAACTAATAGTAAATTAAAAAGATATATTTTTCAATGCTTAAGGTTACCCTGTGCTTAAGATCGTACATCTTACACAGGATAGTTTCTCTTGTTTTGCCTATATACTAAGGCTTAAAATAAAATTAACCAAAACTTAGCATTCTTATTTATGTGATAAAAGTTTTATTTGAATCCCAATCTCATCATTCACATACTTATCTTTCAAATTGTCGAAAAATGTACGCGAACCATACCGGACATTCCACTCGGAACGGTCGATCACAAATCTTTCCGACTGTGCATTTATGGTATCACCTGATCTGGTAACCCGGGCTCTGAAGGTTACGTTACGCGTAATATTCTTTAGGGTAAGGTTGCCACTTACCAGGTAGTTTGGTGCTATTTCCCCGGGAACCGGCGTAAGTGTGTCTGTATGTATTACTTTCGTAATTACAAAACGTGCTGTAGGGAATGAATCAACATTGAAAAAATCGGGCGATTTCAGGTGTCCGACAAGCTTTGCATTCATATCCGGATCGGTAAGGTCAGTATCCCGGATGCTTTTCATATCTATCACAAACTCACCACCGGAAAGTGTATCATTATCACTCAGCAGGTAACCTTTTTTGATACTTATAGTCCCATGATGCTCACCAGCAGGTTTGCTGCCGGTCCATTCGATGATACTGGCAAGTGTATCTGCATTATGTTTAATGTCTCTATCTGAAGAAACCATCATCTCCTCTTTG
The DNA here is from genome assembly GCA_963783315.1 of uncultured Bacteroidales bacterium. Classification (GTDB taxonomy): domain Bacteria; phylum Bacteroidota; class Bacteroidia; order Bacteroidales; family DASQZP01; genus DASQZP01. The sequence goes on along the minus strand of CAWAMZ010000018.1, from coordinate 94,341 downwards.
GCTGATGATTTTACTTTTTTACCTGATGGCCCCTGGTTACAGGAGACCAGAACTGACAGCATCAGGACTGTCACTATATAAATGGATTGTTTTTTCATGAATTTACCGGATTTTGTTATTTGTAATGATTATAAACAATTATAATAACTAACAAGAAACCGGGCAAATGGTTTGATACTATATAAAATAATAATGGTAATGAATGGAATTAGCAGGATTACTTATCTTCTTCAACAATAACAAAAATATCTTCGTTATCTTTTTTCATAAGGTATTGTTCACGGGCGAATTTCTCGAGATTTTCGTTGTTGGTTTTTAATTCTTTCAGGCGCTTTGTATCAGTTTCAATTCGCTCCTGGTAGTAGTTTTTATCCTTTGTCAGCTGGTTACGTACCCTGATGTTCTGTATGCGGTCAATAAGATTATTGGTATCAAAAACCGAAACCCATGCGATGAAAACAATAAGTGCAAGCACATACTTGTTCTTCAGGATCCGGAATATCTTATCTGACTTTTTTTTCATCGCAAATCAAAAGTATTACCAAGCAAATGTAAAAAATATTCAATGAAAAAAGTAAAAAATCCCTGTAAGCTTATTAACAGCTTTACAGGGATATGCATAGATAGTTGTTAGGGGTTTATAAATAGCTGTATCAGATGTCGAATTTTATTCCCTGTGCAAGGGGCAGACTTGTTCCGTAATTGATGGTGTTGGTCTGGCGTCTCATATAAATTTTCCAGGCATCAGATCCTGATTCGCGTCCGCCACCGGTATCTTTCTCGCCTCCAAATGCACCACCAATCTCAGCTCCGGATGTTCCAATATTAACATTGGCTATGCCGCAATCGGAACCGGTCTCAGACAGAAAACGTTCTGTTTCAATGATATTGGTTGAGAAAATAGCAGAAGATAATCCCTGTGGTACGTCGTTGTGATATTTAATAGCTTCATCAAGTTCATTATACTTTATCAAGTGGAGTAAAGGACCAAATGTTTCTTCCTGCACAATATTAAAATGGTTCTGAACTTCGGCAATGGCTGGTGTCATGTAACAGCCCGACTCATAACCCTTACCGCTTAGTTTCTCCCCGCCGAAGAGAATCCTGCCCCCTTCTTTTTTCACCTCTTCAATGGCATGTAGTACAACTTCAACCTCAGTTTTATCGATCATTGGACCAACAAGGGTGTCCGGATCAAGCGAATGACCTATCCTGCCGCTGATCTGTTTATATGCATGCAAAAGTTTTCCGGTGAATGTATCGTATATATCCTGCTGAATAATGACACGCCGTGTTGAGGTACAACGCTGGCCGGTAGTACCCACTGCTCCAAAAAGTGTGGCCCTTACAGCCATATCAATATCAGCATGTTTGGTAACAATGATGGCATTATTTCCGCCAAGTTCCAGAATGGTTCTTCCGAGACGTTCCCCAACAATACGGCCCACTCTTTTTCCCATCGGAGTTGATCCTGTAGCCGAGATAAGGGGGATACGCTTATCGCTGAGGAAATTATCCCCAATGTTTTTTGAGCTTCCGGCAACCAGATTCAAAACTCCTTCGGGAAGGTTGTTGCGCTTCAGCACCCTGCCCACGATATTTTGCACTGCAATTGCATTCAACAACACTTTTGAAGAAGGTTTCCAAACTACCACATCACCTGCTATTAAGGCTAACATGGTATTCCAGGCCCATACGGCTACAGGGAAATTAAATGCTGAAATTACGCCAACAATGCCCAATGGATGATACTGTTCATACATGCGATGCTGTTCACGTTCTGAATGGGTAGTCATGCCATAGAGCATACGCGACTGGCCTACCGCAAAATCACATATATCAATCATCTCCTGAACTTCACCAAGTCCTTCCTGATATATTTTACCCATTTCGTGGGATACAATTTTACCCAGGTATTCTTTGTATTCACGTAGCTCAAGTCCAATCTGCCTTACGATCTCGCCTCTTTTTGGAGCCGGTACTTCGCGCCAAACCTTAAATGCATTGCTGGCAGTGGCAATTACTTTCTCATAGTCTTCCTTACCGGCCTGTCTGATCCGGCCAATTACACTGCCATCGTTTGGTGACAAAGATTCAATAATGTCTCCCTTTGTGTCCAGCCATTCTGTGCCTGTACTGGCTCCGCTGTTCAGTTCTTTTAAACCCGTTTTTTCAAATGCTTCTTTTATGCCAAATTCATTGGTTAGTTCCATGTTTTTTAATGTTTTTATGATATTGAACAAGTAGTGATAGTAGATTGTAATCCTGTAAAACAGGATGATTATTAAAGTTTCAGAAAGTTAAAGGTTTATTTATTAAAAATCTGCCGCATACTTACATATTTAATAACATGTATTTTTAATTAAAATGAGTTAACGAACACGAAAACAAATTGTTAAGATATCAGAGTATGATGTACAATACAATCTGAATGTAATAAAAGTCATTTTTCTGTATGTTTTGAAGTCATAAATTTGGACAAAATGAAATTATAGAAAATAATAACCCCTAAAAATTATAAAAGTTATGTCAAATGGTTTTTTTAGTGTTCCTATAGCAGGCAATGAACCGCAGCATATGTATGCTCCGGGCTCAGAGGAGCGCAAAGCTCTTAAGCAGGCAATTGCCGAAGCCCGTGCGAAAGAGATTGAGGTTCCTATGTATATCGGAGGGAAAGAGGTAAAATCTGATAAGAAGGTTGCTATTCGTCCTCCGCACGACCATGCGCATGTGCTGGGATATTTTTACAAGGGTGACCAGAGTCATGTGACCATGGCTATTGATGCAGCCCTTAAAGCACGTAAGAAATGGGGCGAAACTCCCTGGCAGGACCGTGCGGCAATTTTTCTCAAGGCTGCTGAGCTGCTTGCAGGTCCTTACCGCGCTAAAATTAATGCTGCTACTATGCTGGGACAGTCAAAAAATGCTTATCAGGCTGAAATTGATGCTGCCTGTGAACTGATTGATTTTCTCAGGTTTAACGTGGAGTATATGACTGATATATATACACAACAACCTGATTCAGGACAGGGAGAATGGAACAGGATGGAATACCGTCCACTGGAGGGATTTGTTTTTGCACTTACTCCTTTCAATTTTACTGCTATTGCCGGTAATCTTCCGTCAGCCCCTGCTATTATGGGAAATGTGGTGGTCTGGAAACCTTCCAATTCACAGATCTATGCTGCAAATGTTATCATGGAAGTCTTCCGTAAAGCCGGATTACCGGATGGAGTGATCAACCTGATGTTTGTTTCCGGTCCGGCGGCCGGTGAGGTAATCTTCTCGCATCCTGATTTTGCTGGTATTCACTATACCGGTTCTACTGAAGTTTTCCAGAATATATGGAAAACCATCGGGTACAACATACATAAATTTAAAGCTTATCCGAGAATAGTTGGTGAAACTGGGGGCAAAGATTTTATTATGGTGCATCCCACAGCTGATGTGAAACAAGTTGCTACTGCCATCTCACGGGGTGCTTTTGAATATCAGGGACAAAAATGTTCTGCCGCTTCAAGAGCATATATTCCTAAAAATCTGTGGCCTGAGATCAAAGATTTGATTGTTAAAGACATCAGGTCTTTCAAAATGGGTGGAGTTGAAGATTTTCGCAATTTTATCAATGCTGTGATTGATGAAGCCTCTTTCGATAAACTGGCCAGGCATATTGATGAAGCCAAAAAAGCAAGCGAAACAGAAGTGGTGGTCGGTGGTAATTATGATAAATCAAAAGGTTATTTCATCGAACCAACCGTTCTGCTTACTTCTGATCCTGATTATGTAACCATGCACGAAGAGTTATTCGGACCTGTTATTACCATTTATCTCTATGAAGATAATAAATATGAAGAAACTCTTGATTTGCTGGATCGTACTTCTATTTATGCATTGACCGGCGCCATTTTTGCCAACGACCGTGAAGCAATCAGGCTGGCTACCGACAAGCTGGTGCAGGCTGCGGGAAATTTCTATATCAATGATAAGCCTACCGGTGCTGTTGTAGGTCGTCAACCTTTTGGCGGAGCACGCGGCTCAGGTACCAATGATAAAGCGGGTTCGGTGCTGAATCTCATGCGTTGGGCTTCCGCAAGAACTATTAAGGAAAGCTTCGTGCCACCAACAGATTATCGTTATCCATTTATGCTCGAAGAATAATACAATTGTTAATTTAGTTATATTCCGGATTATCCGGCTCTTACAGGGTGCTCAGATGCACCCTGTTTTGTTGTTATCCTATGCATATATAAACAACAGAATATCAGTATATTTCTGAATTGTTGATTCTTTGTGCTGTACATCATACCGAAGACTGATAAAGGTCATATTAAAAACCTGCGCTTAAGTGTACCTTTCAGCCTAAATCAGCTTATTAATTATCGTTTTTAAACTGTTATAAGAGATTGAATATGTTCAGAATAGAGAAACATCCGGTGTTGGATATTACAAAAAAAGAAAATATTACTTTTAATTATGAAGGCCAGCAGGTAGCCGGTGAAAAGGGATTTACCATCGCTGCCGCACTTCATCAGGCAGGATATCCGGTACACAGTCACAGTTTGAAAAACCGTAGCCGGAGTCTTGAATGCGGTATTGGGAAGTGTGGAGCCTGTGAAATGCTGGTGGATGGAGAAATCAAAAGAATTTGTATCACTCCTGTTGATAATGTCAAAGAAGTCAGCGAAATCCCCAGAGAGTATAAGCCTGGAATTAAATCCCCGGCTCATCAGCATTCTCCCACAGTATACAAGACAAGTGTCGCAATTATCGGAGCCGGTCCGTCGGGTTTGGCTGCCCGTGCTGCTCTTCGGGAACATGGTGTTGACTGCCTTGTGATTGATAATAATAATAAAACCGGGGGACAGTTTTTGATGCAAACCCACCAGTTTTTCTTTTTTGAGAAAGAAAAGAAATTCGGTGGTATGCGGGGATTTGATATCGCTGCTTCGCTTGCCGGTGAGGATGAACACGGGATCTTTCTAAACAGTACCGTATGGGATATCCTCGAAGGAAGAAGACTGGCCGTAAAAAATATTAAAACCGGTGAAATTTTCTATGTGGAAAGTGACTATCTGGTAGTGGCCACAGGAGCAGTCCCTTTTATGCCTGCTTTTGAAAATGATGATCTTCCGGGTGTTTATACTGCTGCTGTTATACAGAAAATGATGAATCAGGAGTTTACATTACTTGGAAAAAATGTATTGACAGTAGGGGCAGGGAATATTGGTTATCTTACTTCTTACCAGCTCATGCAGGCTGGGGCAAATGTAAAAGCCATAATCGAAGCGATGCCTCATGAAGGTGGATTCCCTGTTCAGGCCAACCGTGTGAGGCGGCTGGGCATTCCCGTGATGTTATCAAAAATACTGGTAAAGGCCATTCCGAACGAGAATGAGGACGGCATTATCGGGGCAGTGATTGCCGATAGTGAAAATTTCCGGCCTGTAAAAGGGACGGAACAGGAAATTTTGGGAATTGATGCTATTAACATATGTACTGGTCTGGTGCCTGATGATTCATTGCTTGTAAAAGGCAGGGAAATATTCGGCCGCAACTGTTTTGGCTCCGGGGATGCTACCAGAATTGGTGAGGGAACTACCGCGGTGCTTAAGGGCAGACAGGCAGCTCTTGAAATTATTGAGAGCATGGGTAACCGGTACGATTATAATCATTACCTTTCTGTATCCAAGGAGTATATTGATAGCCAGCAACATCCTTTCCGGGTAAAAGAAGAGCCCTACAAACCCAGCCAGGAAAGGGCCCTGGAAAAACCGTTTGTGATTATCGACTGCCTGTATGGTTTTGCCTGCAATCCCTGTGAATTCGCCTGCCGCTTTGGGGCTATCACCAAAACTTCTACCAGCACTGTTCCCCATATTGATTATGATAAATGTACCGGTTGTATGGAGTGCACTTATCAGTGTCCCGGATTGGCGATTTTTGGTTATAACCTGAAGAAGAACCAGCTGTTCCTGCCTGTTGAATATGATGTGGAGGAAGGGAAAGAGGTATTCCTGGTTGATAACAATGGAGAAAAGCTTGGTGAAGGTGTAATAGCGAAAGTACTTAAAAAGAAAACAAAGACCAATATCGCCAGGGTCAATGCTACTGATATTGAAGGTGAAGCACTCATGCATGTAAGAGGCTTTATCGCCAAAGACAATTATCCTGAGCCATTGGTTCTGGAACCTCATACAAATCACATTCATTCCGAAAGTTATATCTGTCATTGCGATGATGTGAAAATGGATGATATCCTGAAAACCATCGGAGACCGGAAGTTTATTTCTGTTGATGAGATTAAGCATACCACAAGACTGGGAATGGGAGCATGCCGCGGAAAACGTTGCATCAAACGTTTAAAGCAAAGTATTAAGTTATATGATAAAACCGTGGTGGGAGAAGCTACACCCCGCGGACCATTGTCCAATCAGCTCGAAATGGGAGAACTCTATCCGCATCAGTTACACGAAAGAGTGATTCCTGTCACATTGAGCAATGCTCCTGTAAAAAGAGTCAAAGTTGCTTCTTTCATTGCTGGTGGCGGAATGGGCGGCAGTGCACTGTTCAGATATATGTCTGAAGCGGGTCTTAAACCAGTTATGGCTAATTACGGACATGGTGCATCCTGGAGAAATATTGCCGGTGGGCGGCCTCAATTCTCTTTGCCCGAACTTTCAGATATCGCTGCCAGGAACCTTGACCTGTTCCGGGAACTGGACAAAAAGCATAAGATTGATTTTTATCCGACCCGGTATGTGACATTTGCACACGATGAAGCAATGCAGCGCTCGCTTGAAGATTCACTCTCGTGGCAAAAGGGTAAAATGGTTGACCCGTCTGATTTTGAAAAGGAAATATCTCCTGCTTTCAATGGGATCCAGGAAAAATATCTCGGAGCTCTGATTACTGAAAATTGCTGGCAGGCTTCACCCGGGAAGGTAGTAGACATGCTCCGCTCAATTGGTGTCGAAAAAGGAGGAAAAGTACTTGAAGATACGCGGGTAATTGATGTTTATAAGGAAGATGATCAGTATCGCATACTCACACTTGGACATCATGGCGATTATACCGAATATGAAACCCCCGTGCTTGTAAATGCACTTGGTGCTGAAGGGGCTAAAATGGCCGATAGGCTTGGACTCGAAACCGGTTTGTTTGCAGTTAAACACCAGGCTTTTATTACACGCCGACTGCCTATGCTGGGACATAATAACACACCTCTGCCCATGCTCATCGACCGGAGAAATTATAAGGGGTTTGTGGCCGTGTACGGACAGCAGCTGGCTGAAACCGGCCAGATCATTGGATGTGCCTCACCCGCGATTGAACACCTGCAAACGGGTAAAAATCTGAAAATAAATTCGAAAGAATTTATCGAAATTGTCTCTGAAATATTCGTAGACTGGATACCTGAATTATCATCTGTGGGTTTTCAGGCTGTATGGGCAGGTTACTATATCGAACCGCGCATGATCATAGATCCGGAAAAGGGATTATTCCTGGGCTTGCGGGGACAGGGTTTCATGTTGAGCCAGTACCTGGCCAAAATGTATACTGACAGTCTTATGGGAAAACCCACGCCAGGATATTTTGACCGACTTAAACTGCAGGGCGACGGTCTTCTGGAAAAGGCTTTTAAATAGGTTTCCGATACTAATGTTCCCCATTAGCCGGAGAGGACAGCAATGGTTGTTCTTTCCGGCTTACAAATTTTCCAGAATAATGGAAGATAAACTCCTCTTGGGCACATGATGAACATGATGTTCATCCCGCCAGTATTTAATATCTCCTGTTTCAGGCATTTCTTCCAGCACTACTGATTCTTTGGGTTTGCCAAGTGCTATAACCTGAATGACTTCAAACTCATCAGGAATGTTAAGGTCTCTTTTCAGTTTTTCTTTTTTGACAGAAGCAATGATGCAGCCACCATAGCCTTTTTCAACCGCTGATAGCAGAATACTCTGCACAGCAATACCGTGATCCCAAAAATAATTATTCGACAGTGTAGTGTCTCCCAGCATAATGATATAGGCTGAAGGTCGTTCCCCTTCTTCCGGTCCATCCCACTCGGGAAGGTAACCAGCCCATGCAAGAGAAGGGAAGATTATTGCATTTTTTTCAGCTTCATTCGAGATAATATATTTCAGCGCCTGCTGGTTGCGGGCACTCGGCGAAAGCCTGGCATTGTCAATGAATATAAGAAGGTCCTCCCTTTTGATGGGAATATTCTGGTAAAACCTCCGGTAACTCCTGTTTTTTCTGATAAGTTCAGCTAACATAATTGATGGTATTTTTTAAATTCATTCAAATTTAATATTTTTTTAGGTTGATTGAACTCCGGGTTTGAATAACTGTTGTACCTTCGTTAATAAAATGACCGTCAGTCATTTTTTTTTAATATTTTCAACATGGGAATAGCCGAAAGACGGACAAGAGAAAAGGAGCAGCGTCACAATGCTATCATTGAGGCTGCTGAAAAGGTTTTTTTCGAAAAAGGTTTTGACAGGGCTACAATGGATGAGGTAGCCCATGAAGCGGAGTTAAGCAAGGGAACTCTTTACCTGTATTTTAAGAATAAAGAATCGTTGCATTTTGCAATTATGCAAAAAGGTCTTATGATACTTTCAAAAATGATGCAGGATGCCTGCCAGGACAACAGTACCGGCGCAGAAAATGCATTTGAGATCGGAAAAGCCTATGTCAGATTTTACAGGGAGCACCATGATTATTTTCGCACGATCATGGCGTTTGAGTCAGAAAAACTTCAGAAGACGGATGCTGATCTGCATGGTGAGATCTTTAAGCAGGGATCGCCATTAATGGTATTGGTGGAAGTGGTGAAACAGGGCATGAAAGATGGTACTGTCAGAAAAGATATTCCGGCTGATGAAATGGCTGTTATCCTTTGGTCGCAACTAACAGGTATCATGCAGTTTATTGATTACCGGAAGGGATTAATGGAGAGTATCCCCCTGGAAAGGGAGAATATGCTGATGGATCATTTCAGAATCCTGCAGGACGGAATTATCAGAAATATCAGGGTAGTTGATTGATTTTAAGCAAGTACGATGTTTATATAATTCATCAGAACAAAAATTAAATTTGCATGAACAAACCATTCATTTACAAGTCGCTTTTTGTTTTACCGATAATGTGCTTTTGGGGGATAATCTCATTGCAGGCACAATCCGGCATTCTGGATGATTACGTGCAGGAAGGCCTGCAGCATAACCTGCAAGTCAGCAGACAACAGGATCACCTTACAGTCAGTCAACTGGAACTTGATCAGGCGCGGGGCAACTATTTTCCTGATATCAGCCTGCAGGCACGGTATACTGTAGCTGAAGGCGGCCGTACCATCGACTTTCCTCTGGGTGACTTGCTTCACCCGGTTTACAATACCCTCAACATGCTCACTTCAAGTCATCAGTTCGACCCGCTGATCAACAATACTGAGAACCAGCAGTTTTATTTTTACCGTCCTACAGAACAGGAAACAAAAGTAGAACTGGTGCAGCCAATTTTTAACCCGGGTATTCATTATAATTATAAAATAAGGAAAGAAATGACCGGGATGAAAAGTGCGCAGCTTGAAACAGTCAAAAGAAAACTCGTGGCTGAAATCAAAGAGAGCTATTTTAATTATCTGCAGGCTTTGGAAACTGACAGGTTGCTTGCTCAAACTGAAAAATTGCTGCAGGAAAACCTGCGGGTAACCAAAAGCTTGTTTGAGAACGATAAAGTAACCATTGATAATGTTTACCGGGCCAGGGCAGAACTGAGTAAGCTGAAACAACAACAGGCTGAGGCTTTAAAGGCAAAAAAATCTGCCATGGCTTATTTTAATTTTTTGCTTAACCGAAATCTTGATGCTGAAATTCTGGAAGACACATTGCTCACCATGCCAGAGAAACCTGGCGGGGTAAGCGAAGTGGCCGAACAGGCTGTTTCCGGCAGGAGTGAGCTCAATGTGTTGGAGTCGGCCGAAAAGATCGCAGATTATAAGATCAGCAACTATCATTCAAATAAATTACCAACCATTGCAGCCATTGTCGATTATGGGTTTCAGGGAAGTGAATACAGCTTTACTTCCAATGATGATTTTGTGCTTGCTTCTGTTGTATTGAAATGGCCACTCTTTAAAGGATTACAAAACCAGTCAAAGATAAAACAGTCCCTCATTGAAAAGCAGATGGCATCTGATCAGCTTGAAGAGTCCAGAAAGAAAATACAGCTTGAAGTAATCAATGGTTTCTATACGCTGGAAGCTGCAGATAAATCGGTTACTGCAGCGGGTGAAGAAGCTGATGCATCCGAAGAAGCCTACCGGGTTGTAGTAAAAAAATATCGCCAGGGACAGGCCGGACAGCTTGAACTTACCGATGCCAGAACATCAATGACCAATGCCAGACAGAAAGTGATTATCAAAAAGTATGAATACCAGCATGCCTGGGCTGAACTGGAAAGAATTGCCGGATGGTATCCGCTTCATAGGATGAATGACACCAATACGGAAGATAACAAATGATTTAAAAACATAACCCGAAACCATTTGCCATGACAAACTTTGAAAAAATTATCCTTACTGTGTTGAGCCTCTTCCTGATCCCGTATGGATGCAGGCAGGCCCCGGATATATCAAAACCTGCAGATACAACTGAAGTAAAGATTACTGTTGTTGCTCCTGAAGTAATTGAATTGCCGGTAAGAACTTCAGGGCGTTTGTCAACGCCTGAGGAAATTAAACTCAGCTTTAAAACCGGCGGAGTAATTAACCATATCTTTGTCAGGGAAGGGGCACATGTGCAAAAAGGACAATTACTGGCCCGCCTTGATTTGTCCGAGATCAACGCGAGGCTTAGCCAGGCGCGTCTGGCGGCAGACAAAGCCGGGAGAGACTACCGCAGGGCGTATAATCTTTATAACGATAGTGTCGCTACACTGGAACAACTGCAGAACGCCCAAACCGCGCTTCGTGTAGCTGAAAATGATCTTGAAGTGGCTCAGTTCAATAAAAATTATTCAACAATTGAAGCCCCCTCCAAAGGAACTGTCCTGAAGAGACTTGCCCAGGAAAACGAGATCATCGGCCCCGGCCATCCGGTTTTTCTTTTTGGGACAAGGGTTAAAAACTGGATCGTAAAAGCGAATGTTACCGACAAGGATGTGGTAAAAATAAATCCGGGTGATTCGGCAAGTCTGTCTTTTGATCCCTTTCCAGGAAAAAATTTCGCAGGAACTGTAGATCAGATAACACAGTTCGCCGACCAGTACACCGGTACGTATGAAGTGCAGATCAGGCTTGATGAACCAGATGATAAACTGGTATCCGGATTCATTACCCGGGTAAATCTATTCCCGGCCATGCATAAAAAAGCACTAACTGTCCCGGTTGATGCGCTATCTGAAGCAACGGGCAAAACAGGCTACATTTTTCTGTTAAAAAACGGCAAACCGGAAAGGAGAGCCGTGTCTGTTGACAGGTTGTCTGATGAAAAACTTATCATAAATTCAGGAATTGCGGAAGGTGATACCATAATCACTGAAGGATATAACTATATCAAACCAAATTCCGTGATTAAAATTGTCAGGTAAATCAGATACTCTTTATAATTCAAAACCTTACTGAGATAAAAAATATATTACCGGAAATCATATTGAATGCTGTACCAACAAAAATTGTGATACATGAAACTGCCCAAACTTGCCATAAAAAATTACCAGTTTACCATTGTTATCTTCGCATTGCTTCTTATATTGGGCGTCTCTTCCTATGTTACGATGCCACGCATGGAAGACCCGCCCATCTACATTCCGGGCGCCAGTGTAACTGTGATTTATCCCGGTGCAAATCCTTACGACCTTGAAAACCTGGTAACCGATCCACTGGAAGAAGCGCTGAACGAACTGGATGATATAAAGCGCATACAAACTACCATGCTGGATGGGATTGCCACAATATCAGTTGAGTTTAATTTTAAAACCGACCCTGACGAAAAATTCAACGAAGTACTGCAAAAAGTAAATGCCACCAAAAACTCCCTGCCCGAAGATATTTATGATATCAATGTGATGCAGTGGTCAAGCACTGATGTCAATATCCTGCAGCTGGCCTTTGTATCGGGTTCGGCATCGTTTGCTTTGCTGAACAATGAAGCTGAAAAATTAAAAAAGGAAATTGAACGAATCAACGGAGTAAAAAAAGTCGGGATAGATGCTGTCCCGGATCGTGTGGTTAGTGTGCAGCCCGATATAGAGAAGATGTCGCAAATGAATATTTCACTAACAAATATTTCCAATGTTATTTCGGGTAACAATACCAATATACCCGGAGGCTCCATGAAAATTTCCGGTAAGAATTTCAACATAAAAACCAGCGGGCCTTACCAAAATCTTGATGAGATCCGCAATACTGCTGTTGGATCCTATCAGGGCAGGGTAATATACCTGCGGGATATTGCCATTGTCAGTTTCGAGGATTCAGACAACAATTATTACGCCCGATTCAACGGGAAAAGGGCTATTTTCCTCTCTGTTCAGCAAAAAGAAGGATTTAACATTTTTAATGTGGTAACTGATCTCAAATCCACGGTAAAATCTTTTAAAGCTGAGCTTCCTTCTGTAATCAGGCTTGAGACTGTTTTTGACCAAAGCGAAAGTGTAGATGCACGTATCAATGGTTTTATGGGTAACCTGGTTCAGGGAATCATTCTGGTTGGGCTTGTGATATTTCTTGCACTGGGAGTAAGGGCATCGGTACTGGTGATTATCGCGATACCCTTTTCCATACTGATAGGGCTGGGCTTTGTCGATCTGAGCGGTTTCGGACTACAGCAGATATCCATTGCTGCCCTGGTAATTGCGCTTGGGTTACTGGTGGATAATTCAATTGTTATCGTGGAGAATATTGAACGGTATATCAACAAAGGATACAATAGAAAAAAGGCCGCAATTAAAGCCACCTCTGAATTGGGCTGGCCGGTAATCAGTGCCACTGCCACCACAATGCTCGCTTTTATTCCCATTATCATGATGCCCGATAAAGCCGGTGCATTTATTAAAAGCCTTCCGGTGACGGTCATCTATACCCTGGCGGCATCATTGCTGCTGGCGCTTACTTTAACTCCTTTTCTGGCAAGCCGCTTCCTTCGCAAAAGGAAAGGCGGGGACACTATGAAAAAGCATGGTATTAAAAAATTGTTACAGGGACTAATTGAAGGTCCTTATCGTAATACAATGCATATTGCCCTGAGAAGGCCCTGGCTGATTATTTTACTTGCACTCCTTTTGTTGGGCGGGGCTGTTGGACTTTTCTTTAAAGTAGGTGTTTCATTTTTTCCAAAGGCCGAAAAGCCTCAGTTTATGATTCGCGTCAAAGCACCCGAAAGCTCCAATATTGATAAGACTGACCAGGTAGCCCGCTATGTGGAATCGGTACTGGATACTATTGATGAGGTAAAACGGTATGCTACCAATGTGGGGCACGGTAATCCAAGGATATACTATAATATTTTTCCAAAATCTTTTGCCCGCTACTACGCTGAAATCTATGTGGAACTTAAAGAATATGATGTTGATTCGTTTGATAACCTGGTAACCCGTCTGCGTACTTATTTCGGGCATTACCCCGGTGCCAGGATAAATATCAAGGAGCTTGAACAGGGCACGCCGATTGAGGCTCCGGTCGCTCTCAAAATTTCCGGGGATGATATGAAGATTTTGTCAAAGATAGCAGCCGATGCCGAGTCATTTGTCAATGAGGCACCAGGTGCCATCAATGTCGATAACCAGCTCGATAAGGTCAATACTGATATCTATTTCCATATCAACAGGGACAAGGCTGCCTTGTATGGAGTACCGGTGGTACTCATCGACAGAACATTACGGACCTGTATTGCAGGCGCAAAAATAGCCAAATACCATGACGCCAGAGGGAATGAATATGACATTGAAGTACGGTTGCCTTATCAAAAGCGGTTAACGGCTAATGACTTCAACAAGATCTATGTAACCTCACTGGCCGGAAAGCAGGTACCCCTCAGGCAACTGGCTACTGTAGAGTTTAAAAGTTCACAGGGCATAATTACCCATTATAACCTGAGCCGTGATGCTACAATTACTGCTGATATTGAAAAAGGATATTCGCTTGACGATGTAATTGCAGCCATCAAACCTCACCTTAAAAATTATCCATGGCCTGCCGGTTATGAATATCATTTTGCAGGTGAGCTTGAGAGCCGGCAGGAAAGTTTTGGCGGGATGCAGAAAGCCAGTATCATTGCACTAATCGCTATTTTTGCTGTTCTGGTACTCCAGTTCCGCTCTCTCACACAGCCTCTGATTATTTTTTCTGCGATTCCCCTGGCTGTTATTGGGTCTGTCCTGGCACTTTATATTACCGGACATACTTTCTCATTTACCGCATTTATCGGCCTGGTGAGTCTTATCGGTATTGTTGTCAACAATTCAATTATCCTGGTAGATTATTCAAATCAATTGCTCAGGGAAGGAAAAAATATTAATGAAGCAGTGCTGGAAGCAGGTGAAACACGGTTTGTACCCATTATTCTCACTACCTTAACCACAATTGGTGGCTTGCTGCCGCTTACACTCCGGGGAGGCACACTTTGGGCTCCCATGGGCTGGACCATCATCGGTGGATTGTTTGTTTCTACCTTCCTCACCCTGATCGTTGTGCCGGTTCTCTATCAATTACTGACGAGCAGGAAAGAGATCACGGAACCGGTAAATGAGTGAACACGACGGGTAATTAAAGGAAGCGCCTGAGAATATAAAGGATGGCACTGGCAATAATACTGAGCAGGATCATGGTGGTAACAGGAAAATAAAACCTGAAATTTTCCCGTTCGATACGAATGTCTCCCGGCAAACGGCCCAGCCAGTTGAGTTTGTTACCCGCAAAATAAATGATTAATCCGGCAACTATCAGTATGATTCCCCCAATAATAATATATTTACCAAGTTGTTGCATTGTTTTCTGTATCTTTCGTGCTAAAATAACAAAACACTTTAAATAGCCATGAATGGTAATTGTTAAAAACTGTTATCATTTTGCTGATCTTGTAAAATCATTTTATTCCAATTATTTTTGCCAGGTAATTAACTAATTGTTCCTTT
The DNA here is from genome assembly GCA_963783315.1 of uncultured Bacteroidales bacterium. Taxonomy (GTDB): domain Bacteria; phylum Bacteroidota; class Bacteroidia; order Bacteroidales; family DASQZP01; genus DASQZP01. Next base: position 79,200 of record CAWAMZ010000018.1, on the reverse strand, counting down.
AAATTTCTAAGGATGCCACTTTCTATTGAAGAAAAAGATATTGAAAAACTTATTGTTGTAGGCGATCGCTTACTTATAAAACCGAAATCACCAAAGGAAAGAACAAAATCGGGTCTTTTTCTGCCGCCCGGCGTACAGGAAAAAGAAAAAATTCAAAGCGGTTATGTCCTAAAGGCAGGGCCCGGATATCCAATACCCAATATCACCGATACCGATGAACCCTGGAAAAACACGGAGGATGTTAAATATATCCCGCTTCAGGCAAGGGAAGGAGATGAGGTGGTGTATCTGCAAAATGCCGGTTTCGAATTGGAATTTAACAAAGAAAAATATGTGATCGTCCCGCATTCTTCCGTCCTTCTTATCATCAGAGATGAAGGTCTTTTTGAATAACCTTTCCAAAATATCTCTGAGTACAGATATTGTTTATGAAATACATTTGGTGATGGGACGGGGGGTATTCTTATAATACATTTAACTTTTTATTATTCAACCTCTACAAGGTTGAGGGTAGAGGGTGATCACATTATGCTACAATTGGGCAACCTCTACAAGGTTGTATCCAAGTTCCAAATTAAAAGTGCATTAAACATTCAGCGCTTAGATGTTTAAACAGGCTTCCCATATATTAATTATCACCCGGACCTTTTAGAGGCCCTTCCAGTGAGGGAGGCCTAAATATTAATAATCACCAGCGTATTGCAAAGGCCCTGCAAAGGTAAAAGCCAATTAAAATACACAAAATGCAAGGCACGTACAACTTGTCCGCGCCAGAAGGGATATTCATTACCATCAGGGCCTTGTAGAGGCCCTATAATTGTAGTAGTCAATGATCATCTTACAGAACAGTGAGCCTTTTAGAGGCTCAATAGTTGTAGCAATATCGTGCATTTGATACCACCCGGGCCTTGTAGAGGTCCCACAATTGTAGTAAACTGATATCCTAAAGTAAAAAGAATCTTGCAGCGGTCCGATAAATTCTTCCCTTCTATTTAAACAACTCTTTATTCCTGCTGTTTATCTGGTAGATTATTCATATCAAAATACTGCTTTTGCTGACCTGACAAAAAAAACAGGAAGATAATCGGTCAACTGTTACACTTACTAAAATGCAAAATTTATGACTGATCAACCAAAACAAAATACTTCAATTGCCTTTTTTGATACCAAACCCTATGACAGGGATATATTTAATCAGGAAAATGAACGGTATCACTTTGACATAAAATATTTTAAATTTCACATAACACAGGACAATGCCATTCTTGCCCAGGGGTATGATGTAATCTGCGCGTTTGTAAATGATATGATTTCAGCAGATGTGATTGACAAACTCAGTTCATACGGCGTAAAATTAATAGCCCTTCGCAGTGCCGGCTATAATAATGTTGATTTCAAGGCAGCCTATGGGAAAGTGCATATAGTGCGTGTTCCGGCCTATTCGCCTCATGCCATAGCCGAACATACTGTAGCCTTGATGCTTTCACTCAACAGGAAGATACACCGGGCTTATTTCCGGACCCGCGATGCCAATTTTTCCCTGCATGGCTTGATGGGGTTCGACATGTACAAAAAAACTGCAGGCATAATCGGAACAGGAAGGATTGGGAAAGCGCTGATCCAAATTCTGCGGGGATTTGGAATGAATGTACTGGCCTATGATGTTTATCCCGATCAGGAATTTGCAAAACAGAACAATTGCTCCTATGTTTCACTGGATGAACTTTTCCGGGAATCCGATATTATTTCCCTCAACTGTCCCCTGACAAAAGAAACCGAATACCTGATCAACAACGAAGCAATCTCAAAGATGAAAGACGGAGTAATGCTGGTCAATACCGGCAGGGGAAAACTGATTAAAACCCCGGATTTGATTGATGCGCTTAAAACCGGTAAAATCGGATCAGCCGGACTGGATGTTTATGAGGAGGAAAGTGAGTATTTTTTTGAAGATCTTTCAGATACAATAGTTACGGATGATGTGCTGGCCAGACTGCTTTCTTTCAATAATGTGATCATTACCTCTCACCAGGGATTCTTTACCAGGGAAGCGATGCATAATATTGCGGATACTACTCTTCAGAACATTTATGAATTCTTCTCCACAGAGAACGCAGTTACAAATGAAATATGCTATAAGTGTTTGAAGGGATCGGATGAATGTTTAAAAAAGCAAGGGAAACGCTGCTTTTAAAAAAATCATTCTCCGGCAAATACTTTAAATGAAAAAAGTCCGTTACACATTTGAATGCGCTGATAAAAAGTTATTTGACATCTGCTTGATGAAAACTTTTTAGTAAAATCCGGGTTTAGATGAAAGCAGGTGATAATTCTGAGCTGCTTGCCGTAAATGTTTAAAACAGTTATGGTATTTTCTGGTGAAACGGATGAAAAAGAAACTTCTTTGGGTGAGATGATAAAGATCATTTTCCTTTTTACAAGGAGTACATATCTTTGGCATAAGAATTGCTTTATTGTTTGCACGCAACCTGAATTACAGTTCAGGCATCTTAAAGAAAAATGAGAGAGAAGGATAAACAAAATGAAAGTTAGATTAATATTTTTATTGGCAATTTTTGCGGGAAGTATGATAAGCGGATGCGAGTCCGATCCCAGAAGTATAAATCATCAGAATGGTACTTCAAAAACAGCTATCACCCTTGATTCAAAATCATACCAGGATGCGGTATATAATCGTCCCGGGGGCAACGGAGCTTCTTTCACTATTTCAAAAGTAAGTCGTGACGGTAATATTCTCCAGGTAGATGTTACTTATCAGGGCGGATGCAAAATTCACACATTCAATCTGAAATGGGACGGAATAGCACTTTTTACTGATCCCCCTACCATTCCTTTGATTCTTACACACCGGGCGAATGGTGATGAGTGCACTGAGAAGATCAATGAAACACTGTATTTTGATATTTCAAAACTGACTTCTAATCAGGATTTATTAAATGAGGCTGTAATTGTGGTGCAGAACGGTACCTCAATGGAAGAGAAAGCTGAAGAAAATGAAACAGTAAATGTTTCATCAAATCCGTTTTAGTTTTCTGGCTAATTCGGGTTGATTTAATAGTTAATTTAGGGTTCCCAAAGCCTTGCTTATTAGCAGGGCTTTGGTTTTTTTATGAGGCAATAGGGAATTATTGTGAGGCACAGGAGAATAACCTTGAGGAAAAGAAGAACGTTGGTGAAGAATTGAAAAACGGTGGTGAGGAATATAAGAATGATTGTGAGGAATAGAAGAACGTTAGTGAAGAATTGAAAAACGGTGGTGAGGAATATAAGAATGCCGGTGAGGAATTGAAAACTGACAGTTACAGATACAGTAATGAACAGACAGAAATCACAAATGGTCCTGCGACGACAGTGGGGAAAGCTTGTTTTTATAAAAAAAGAGGCAGTTCACATAATAATGACTGCCTCTTTTTTACAGATGTAATTAATATCAGATAATTCCCTGATCAAGCATTGCATTGGCTACCTTAAGGAAACCGGCAATATTGGCTCCTTTTACATAGTCAACATACCCGTCAGCGTTTGTTCCGTTTTCAACACAGGCCGAATGAATGCTGGTCATAATATGATGCAGCCGGTCATCTACTTCTTCTCTTGACCAGTTGATCTTCATTGAATTCTGAGCCATTTCCAGTCCGGAAGTAGCCACACCACCAGCATTGGCTGCTTTTCCCGGCGCAAAAAGGATCTTATGCTCCTGGAATACTTCAATTGCTTCCGGAGTGCAGGGCATATTGGCCGCTTCACAAACACAAATACAGCCATTATTCACGAGCTTAACAGCATCTTCCTTGTTCAGTTCGTTCTGCGTTGCGCAGGGCAGTGCAATATCGCATTTTACTTCCCAGGGATGTTTGCCCTGATGGAATTCAGCTGAAGGAAATTCATAAGAGAACGGACGAACAATATCTTCATTGGTAGCCCGCAGCTCAAGCATAAAATCAATTTTTTCTCCTGATATACCTTCGGGGTCGTAAACATACCCGTCAGGTCCTGAAAGAGTTACGACTTTTGCTCCTAACTCAGTAGCTTTTTTGGCAGCACCCCAGGCAACATTTCCAAAACCGGAAATGGCAACTGTTTTTCCTTCAAACGACTCTCCTATGGTTGCCAGCATTTCTTTGGCAAAATATACATTACCAAAACCAGTAGCTTCGGGACGGATCAGACTGCCCCCCCAGTTTAGTCCTTTTCCTGTAAGCACACCAGTGTTCTCATGAGCTAGTTTGCGGTACATACCGTATAAATAACCTATTTCACGGCCGCCTACTCCAATATCACCGGCAGGGACATCGGTTGACGGGCCAATTATCCTCCACAATTCCAGCATGAAAGCCTGGCAGAAACGCATGATCTCAGCATCGGATTTACCTTTGGGATCAAAATCAGAGCCGCCTTTGGCCCCACCCATGGGCAGGGTGGTCAGACTGTTTTTAAAAATCTGTTCAAAACCCAGGAATTTTAAAATACTCAGGTTTACACTCGGGTGGAAACGAAGCCCGCCTTTATAGGGCCCAATGGCATTGTTGAACTGAATGCGATAGCCACGATTGACGTGGATCTTGCCTTCATCATCTGTCCAGGGTACTTTGAAGGTAAGAACGCGGTCGGGTTCAATAATCCTTTCAATAATATTGGCAGAATCAAATTGTGGGTTGTCATTGTACACCTCTTCGATCGATTCAAGTACTTCTCTTACAGCCTGGTGATATTCAACTTCACCGGGGTACTTCTTAATCAGATCATTCATTATCTGGTCTACATTCATATCTGGTAATTTTTTAAATGTGTGAATTAATGCGGCTCTGTTACCGCGCTCTTTTTTATTATTAACGCAGTAAATTTACATTTTTAAAGATGAATAAAAATTGTTATATAACAGACTGTCACATGATTTTACTCATGTTTGGAGGGGCTTTGATTAAGGAGTAAATTTCTCATAATTCATATGATCTGCCAATTTACTGATATTTTGAACATTCTTGCCCTACCTGCATACTCCTATAATTTATATTGTGATCATAAATAAGTGATACCTGCAGTCATTGCGAAACTCATGCAACAAATAGTACTGATTAATTGATGCAATAAATGCAACGATACATTTTGAAATGATGCCTGGTGCCACACAAAATTGCTTTGAACCATTAACTGCAGAAAGGCTTTTTGATTGGCATGCGGTACCGTTTCCTGCTGGCAGAAGTGGCATGTATTGCCATTCGCTAAGTTTACTTATTTTTCACCCTGGTTTATTTACAAATTGGTGTTAATAAGTAATATCGAATAATTGTAACAAAATGTTTTTGCTGCCGTAAATTTATTGTTTGGCATGAAAATTGAAAAAAATAATGAAGGAATTAGAGTTTATAGATAGTTTAAATTAGTAGTTTTGGTTGGTTTAGTTAGTAAAAAAAGGCCGGTTTTCAAACCGGCCTTTTTTTAGTGCTTGTATTTTAATAATCAATGCAAAAGCGAAATTATCGGTTTTCCACTCGCAGCATTTGGGAATGAGATTTTCAGTAATGAAGAAAGGGTAGGGGCGATGCTGGTCATTGAAACTGGTTCATTAATTACTCCCCGTTTAATTTTCCACCCGTACCATATTAATGGTACATGTGTGTCATAGTTGTACGGTGAATTATTCTTGGTGGCATATTGCGTCTTTTCAATCCATCCCGGTTGGAGATTTATCATAACATCTCCTGAACGATTCTGGTTGTAACTGTTCTGCATCTGTTCAAAAATGCCTTTTGTAAAATCAATTTCTGAAAGTGTTGTTGAGGTTACCGTGTTGGCCACACCTGTAAATTGCAGCATGAACCGGGCTACCGTATTTTGTATCTCCTCAAGTGAAATTTTTGAATCTTCTATAAGTTGTCTGTTCAGGTAAATCTGCTGGTTGTCATAAGATTTTATCCAGTTACCATGTCCGTAAACAATATTCAGGTAACTAATAAGCAAAGCAGTTGCCTGATTGTAGTTGAAGTATCCTGATGGAATTCGCACATCTTTCATGTAGGACGGGATTTGAGAAATGCCATGATCCGAGGTAAGATAAACAAGTACATTTTCCTTGCCCAGGTGATCATCAATAAAAGACAGAAAATGAGCCAGCTCGGCATCCAGACGAAGATAGGCATCCATGAGTTCAACCGAGGTCAGACCAAAATTCCTGCTGATAATGCCCGGAGAAGCAAAACCAATCTGCAACACATCAGTATAATTATCCATACCCAGACTGTCTTCAATAATAGCATCAATTGCAAAGTCTTTGGTAAGATTAATTGAAAATGGAGTAGAGGGCAGCAGGGCATAGTTTCTTTTCTTCCGGCTTATGGTGCTCATTGCTTTTAGGTTATAAGGGAAGTGATTCTGCCCTTCAAAACCGGTCTCGTATTTATTGGTGTCGGTGAGCCCCTCGGTATACTGATCGGCGGGCAACAGGGGTTCCCAGATTCTGTCAAGGTAAGTGTCGGCAAGTTTTTTTTCATTGAAAGCCTTGACCCATTCCGGTAATGTATTCATATAGTAACTGCTTGACATCCAGGTGCCCGTAACCGGATCATACCAGTATGCTTCATTGGCTGTGTGGCCTGCTCCAAAAACTGCTGCTTCAGGAAGGATGCCAATACCAACTATTTTTGATTTGAAATTATTGGAAAGACTTAATTCATCCGTATAAGTTGAGGCCACCAGGTTTTTTGGTGAATGGTGGCCGTCCTCATAACTGCCTCCAATCGGATTGGCGGTTTGATCATAAGTGCTGCTCACTTTTCTGTCCTGCAGGCGGACATACCATTCGTCACTTACTATACCATGAGTGGATGGATTACTCCCGGTCATGATGGTGGCATATCCCGGGGAAGTCTGGGTAAACATATAATTATACCGGGCATTGTTACAAAATGTTCCTTCATTCATTAACCGTTTAAATCCGTCATCACCAAATTTATCCCAGAACCGGTATATATAATCGTACCGCATCTGCTCTACTACAATACCAATTACCAGCCGGGGCTTCTCTGATGGGATGCGCTGATGGTCCTGTGCAAACAATGTGGTTGCTAATAGTAAACTTGCAGTAAGCATTAAAATCCGGCTTCTCATTCCTTAATTTCTTTTTTAAATTTTACAATCTGTTAAGTGAATATCTTTTGTCCTCACAAAAATAGAGTTTTCGGACAAAACTGGTAATTCTTTTTAGATTCCCACTCTCATTTAAAACAGCGTTATGAGTTAAAAATTATAGTATGACGGAAGTTTTTTTCATTCAGAAAAATTTTCCTACACCAGGTGGTTTATGTGAACCCTAAAGAATTTTCTCAGAATGGATAGAGGAATTATCAAGAGTTTAAGTGAAATTAAAAAGATAAAGAGATGTTTACTGATCTTTGATCAGACTGAATGAATGCAGGCCTGCTTCATCGTTAATTTCAAGCAGGTATATTCCCGGACCTAAATCGCCGGTATAAATAATGCCGGGATGGTCAAACTCTTTGATTTTTATTCCATTTGGCGTATACAGGTTTATACTCTTAACATTGGTCTCTTTAAGCTTTGTGATTTGTATGTAATTCCTGAAGGGGTTTGGTCCTGTTTTATAAAAATTTCCAACTTTAAATGTTTGAATATTTGTCCTGACAGGAGACAGAGATACATTCAGCCTGGAATTGGAATTTTTCTTAACTTCTATATCTGATTGTGTTTTGGTTTGATAGCCGTTGGCTGAAATTTCAAATGTATAGGAGCCTTCCGGCAACAGTCTGTAATAATCTCCGAAATCTTTTCTGGAATATACCTCCGAACTGTCTCTGTCTTGTCCGGGTATGCTGATCATGGCCCGCACAGGTTGCCTGGTAACTGAATCTGTGATAATGCCGCTTACACCATACAGGGCATTCTCCATGTAATGAAGCAGGGAACGCTTGTTGTATTTCCAGAGCTGCGACAGGAGAGCTGGATCGGGAATAAAGCTGTTGTATAGTTCGATGGTTACCTCCCTGCCATGCAGGTAATAATTTACATAATCCTGTCTGCCGCCACTGATGGAATACCAGTCGTATCCTTTGATGATCCCCCTGTCAAACATCGGAGATGAAAAATAATTTGTTCCACAGGCAATTGCTGTGTCGGCATATTCCCGTGAGAGGGCGACATACCAGTCGTTATCCGCATGATCCCGGGGCCATGAATCCCAGGGATAATTCACAACTTCGGCACCTGTATGAAAATTTACTGAAAGATCAACCGGGTGAGATTTCATAAAATCCATCATGGCTTTGGTTTCCGGCTGCCATTCTTCTTCATCGGGATGTAATCCATATTCCGGATCAGGAAAGTTTCTGTTCAGGTCCAGGTGATTGGCATTATAGCGGGTAGCCTGCAAAACGGTGGAGTCACCGCCAAAATAGGTTCCATCAGGGTTTGCGAGAGGATTTATATAAATTTCAAGATTGTCTACCAGTTTTTTAATTCCGGAACTGCCAGAATAAGAAGAAAGCAATGTGTCGGCAAGTCTGAGCAGAAGCACAAATCCGGCAGTCTCGTTTCCATGCATGGTGGAAGTATAAAAAACTGCAGGTTCCGTTTCCTCTTCATTGGCATTGTCAGAGATTTTCAGCACCAGTAGTTTGTGCCCGTTTATCGTTGTGCCGATTTCATATAATTTACACAGTGCAGGATACTGTTCAGCAAATTTCTCCATTATCCGAACGTAGCTTTCGTAATGAGGATACGATGCCGGGATTTCGCCGGTTTTAAGTTTAGTATTCCAGCTTATTAAATCAGGCAAGGGATTTTGCAGCTTAAAGGAGATGTTGAGGAGTTTGAATGACTCAAACTGTTTTTTGTTTGCAAAAGCAAAAACCGAATCATTCCGGAGTGAAGTGATAGAAATCTTTGTTGAAATTTCTTTCAGGGGGATATTCCCGGGAACCCGAAATGAAAAATAAATTTCTCCTCTTGCCTGCAAAATATCGTTGATGCTGTCCGGCTGGGCTGTGACGAGAATAGAAAAACTCACCAAAGAACAAAGTAAGGCGGCTCTCCTTAAAGAAATCACTCCGCTGTAACTGATGCTTTTCATAATTGAAACCAAAACGGACGGAGTGTTCATGATGCCAAAGATGAGGTTATATTTTCAATGTGAGGATCAGTTTTACACATTAAACCGGATATGCAGGATATCCCCGTCACCCACAACATAATTTTTTCCTTCGACAAACAGTTTTCCTTTTTCCTTGCAGGCATGTTCTGATTTCAGCGTTATAAAATCATCGTATTTCATCACTTCTGCACGGATGAATCCCCTTTCCAGGTCACTGTGTATAACACCGGCAGCCTGTGGCGCTGTCATGCCGCGTTTGATAGTCCAGGCTCTGATTTCCTTTGGGCCTACAGTGAAAAAAGACATCAGGTCGAGCAGTGAATAGGCAGACCTGATCAGGCGATTAACGCCGGGTTCGTGTAAACCAACATCCTGCAAAAATTCCATTCTGTCTTCTTCGCTTTCAAGCTCGGCAATTTCGGCTTCAAGCCCTGCTGCAATCACGATTAGGTCGCTGTCTCTGTCTTTAAGCGCCTCTCTTACCAGTTCAACATATTTGTTTCCGTTAACTGCTGACTTTTCATCAACATTACAAACATATAAAACAGGTTTCATGGTGAGCAGAAAAAGATCATCAATCACATGCTGGCCGTCCTCATCTACAGGAGCAGTTCGTGCATTCTGAAATGATTCAAGTTGGTTTTTGTAAATATTCAGGATCTCAAGCTGTTGTTTGGCTTCTTTGTCTCCGACTTTTACCAGTTTTTCAACCTTCAGTATTTTTTTCTCTATTGATTCCAGGTCCTTGAGTTGCAGCTCAAAGTCAACTGTTTCCATGTCCCTGACAGGATCAACACTACCATCAATATGAGGCAGGTTTTCATCATCAAAGCAACGCAACACATGTATAAGTGCATCTGTATTACGAATATCAGCAAGGAACTTGTTTCCCACTCCTTCACCTTTGTTAGCTCCTTTGGTAAGGCCGGGTATATCAACAATTTCTACCGTTGCAGGTACAATCTTTTCTGTGGGCTGTAATTTTTCCAGCTCATACAGTCTTTTATCGGGAACATTGATCATCCCGATGTTTGATTTATTTGAGCTAAATGCAAAATTTGTGGATTGGGCTTTAGTACTTGATATACAGTTAAAAAGCGTGGTTTTCCCAATATTTGTAATCCCGATTATTCCACATTGTAATGACATATTCTATACTTTTTATTGTTGTGCTGCAAAATTACATTTTTAAATCAACATTCAGAAACAAACATTGCGGCAGTGTCAGTTTTTTAGTTCTGTTCCGGCATTGATATGAAATTTTGTGATTCTTCTGTTTTCTGATTCGGCGATTGACAGCAAAAGGATACCATGCTTTTTATACCGGAAAAGTTTCCTTATAGAAATTAATCATAGCAGAGGGAGGGCCGGTCCGGATAATCTCAGTTTGCAGCAGTTTCGGTAAGCAAATCCCGCATTTTCTGCAGCAGGATTTCAACATGGAAAGGCTTGCTTACATAGTCGTTCATACCTGCAGCCAGACAGGTTTCCTTGTCACCGGCAAGGGCATTGGCCGTTATGGCAATTATGGGAGTATGTGTGCTGGTACTTTCTTCAATTTCCCTTATCTTTTTGGTGGCGATGATACCATCCATGATAGGCATTTGAATATCCATCAGTATCAGATCATATTTTGCATTCCCGAATTTATCCAGGGCTTCTTTACCATTATTGGCTATATCAATATTCTTCACCGTTTTTTTCAAGCTCAGAATTACAATCTTCTGATTGATCAGGTTATCTTCCACCAGTAAAATATTAGCATCCTGCAGGTCTACCTTACGGCTCTGAGTGATTTTGGGCTGGTAGTTCTTCCTTTCCCTGCCATCAGTTGTTTCCTCATGTATGGCTATTCTGAAAACCAGCGGGAAAGCCAGAATGGTCGATGACGGATGTGTTTTAATTTGCAGCTTTCCACCTGTTTTTTCAATAATGCGTTTTACTATATTCAGATCAACAGTGCCCGGGCCGTTATTGTTCCTGTTGAAGTACATACTTTCAAGTGCAAATGTCTCACGTCTTTCAGTAATTACTTTTAATTTTCTGTCAACTTCTATTTCGGTAAATAACTCGATTTGTTCACCCCTGCTCCGGAAATGGTGCATGCGGATAATTATATTCACCGGCTCCTGATCATATTGTTTGGTGATATTCTCAATCAAATTCAGGAGTATCTGTTTTAGCTTAACAGGATCTCCAACCATTTCATCCTGAATATCGGGGTTAATATCGGAAGTAAGATTAACGATTCCCTCGTAATGCTCCCTGAAAAACCTGACAATATTATTTATAGTTGATGAAAGATTAAAAGTGGTAATATTCTCCTTATAATCAGTTATTTCCGATGAAGAAACCTTAACAATATTGTTTACTACGTTTACCAGGTTGTTGGCGGAAGCAATTATTGTATCTATCTGATCCTTCTGATTTTCGTCGAGATTTGACTGACTTACCAGATTGCCAAGCACCATAATATTATTTAGGGGTGTCCTGATCTGGTGTGAGAGTTTCGAAATGAATTCATCTCTGATCTTACGATCCTCTCTGGCTTCAGTGATTTTTAATTCAAGTGTGTTCAGGTTTCTGATCCTGATATATTCATACAAAAAGGTAAGTAAATATAGTGCAGTATATGATGCGAATATCCTGATGATTGCGACTGCATCAATGGTTAGATAAAAATTACTTACAGGTAGAAAATATAGAATCACTGAAAATAAGAGCATTAAGGCTGAGGTAACCGAGCCTTTTCTTATGCCCAGCAGAAAAATAGAAAGTACGGGATAAGTGAACAGCCAGATATAACCAGTGTCTGATGTGCCTCCTGTAATCTGGAGCACCAGAATAATAACAGAAATTATAAGAAATAGTGTCCAGGTTGTAATTTTGAGGTTGAAACGTTTTCTGAGAAGGAGCAGATTTATGAGAAGAACAACTGAACCAGCTGATAATAATGAAGTGTGCAGCCAGTCCTGTCTGACGATGGCGATTAAATCAAAAATAACAAAGAAAACCAGTGATATAATGCTAAATGTGCTAATTAACATTAGTTTTTTGGTTTGTTCCTCAGTATTTTCTGTTTTAGTGGTTTTAACAGAAAACATACCAGTTATCCTTTCCAGTAGAGACATTAGCAAATCAGATTTTCCCTCAATTCTTATTTATGATTGTACAATATGTTAAACTGCAGAATGCGAAATATAATAAAATAAGCTGAATATTGTGAGGTTAAAATTAAGAAATCCCATTGCTTTTCAAAAGCTACAGGATTATTTTTAACTAATATTTTAAGCTTCGTCTGGTTTTTGCTGAAATACAAGGAGATATTGTTTGATAAAATTAATAGATAATCATCAATCATACAGCATTTTAAAACTGTAATGTTGATACTCATGGCTATTTTATTACTTTTGTGAAAAAATTCATTAAAACCAAATATTTATGAAAGCATATGTTTTTCCCGGGCAGGGAGCTCAGTTTGTAGGTATGGGTAAAGACCTGTATGAATCATCAGATGAAGCAAAACGCATGTTTGAAACAGCGAATGACATCCTGGGATTCAGGATAACTGATCTTATGTTCGCGGGAACGGATGATGATCTGAAACAAACCAGGGTAACACAGCCTGCAATTTTCCTTCATTCTGTGATACTGGCAAAGGTACTGGGTAATTCTTTTAAGCCTGATATGTCAGCCGGTCATTCACTGGGAGAATTTTCCGCTCTGGTAGCTTGTGGGGCAATGAATTTTGAAGACGGTTTGCAGTTGGTATTTAAAAGGGCAATGGCAATGCAGAAAGCTTGTGAGGCCGAACCATCAACCATGGCTGCCATCATAGGAATGGATGATGCCAATGTTGAAAAAGTTTGCAATTCCATTGATGAAATTGTTGTACCTGCTAATTATAACAGTCCGGGACAGATCGTTATTTCCGGTTCCGTTGCAGGTATTGATGCTGCTATAACAAAACTCACGGAAATGGGAGCTAAAAGGGCTCTTAAACTGGCTGTTGGAGGTGCATTTCATTCACCTCTGATGGAACCTGCACGGGTCGAACTCGCTGATGCTATAGAAAACACAACAATCAGCAAACCTGTTTGTCCCGTTTATCAAAATGTGCATGCAGCTCCTTTCACTAACCCTGAGCAGATAAAACAAAACCTTGTTGCACAGTTAACTGCTCCGGTGCGCTGGACACAGACCGTTGAAAATATGCTTAAGGACGGAGCTAAATCTTTTGTTGAGGTTGGCCCTGGCAAAGTATTGCAGGGACTGATTAAAAAAGTTGACAGAAATGTTGATGTATCCAGTGCTGCTCTTTCATAAACAAGCCTGATTGGTCTGACAGTAACTAATAATCAGCTTACCCGGAAAAATAACGGGTAAGCTGTTCTTTGATTCTAAACTGCAGCATCCTGTTTTTGGAATTGATAGTATCTGTGTTGGCCATCTATCCCGAATGCATTACAAATCATTCCACAATATTCCATAAAATATGATTTGCCGCTAACATGCCTTTCTGACTCTGTTTGTTAAATTACAGTTTTAATCATTTTCCACTTCATCTGTTATAAACTGAATAATCAGGCTACAGAAAAGAATATTTCTGTTATTTTTGCATAAGGTTTTGTGATAAATGCAGACAAATTGCAGGGGTAATTAATTCGTTTTTTATGTTTGTCTGCTCTAAACAGGAAAATGTTGTATTTGAAATGCACAGGAAAACAGTTCACTTTTTGCAGAACAATACATAAAAATTTTTGTATCCGGTAAGTTACTACATCAATAAGTTTTAAGCCGGGCAGATTGATTTCAAATTACAGTAATTCCGTTAATATTTGTAAAATATGAAAGTCTTAAAGTTTGGAGGATCTTCAGTCGGTAACCCGGAACGTATCCGGGGTGTCAAAGAAATTGTTGAAAATCTGCCGGCAGGTACTGTTGTCGTTGTTTCTGCCTTCAGGGGTATTACTGATCAGCTTGTCAAACTGGGTGAAATGGCCAGGGTACAGGATGATGCCTATAAAAAGGAGCTTGATCAGCTCTCCGGAAGACACCTGGAAGCTGTGCGAATGGTTAAGAAACATAACCAGGATTTTGTGCTTGGGGAAGTCAACCGGATGCTGAAAGATCTTGATATTGTTTTACATGGTGTATATCTACTTAAAGAGCTAACACTTAAGACGCTTGATTACATTTTAAGTTTTGGTGAGCGGCTATCGGCCTTTATTATCGCTAATACTTTTGATCAGTCAAAATTTGTTGATATTAGGGAATTTATAAGAACTGACAGCCAGTTTGGAAATGCAAGAGTCGATTTTAAACTGACCAATGAGATGCTTAAAACTGCATTTTCACATGTCCATGAAACGGTTATCGTACCAGGGTTTATCGGTAGTAATGAGGAGGGTGATACAACTACCCTGGGCAGAGGCGGTTCAGATTATACTGCATCTATTATTGCAGCAGCACTTGATGCTGAACGGCTTGAAATATGGACTGATGTTGACGGATTTATGACAGCAGATCCGAGAAAAGTTGAAAAAGCCTATGCCGTCAAGCATCTGACTTATGCGGAGGCAATGGAATTGTCTCATTTCGGGGCAAAAGTATTATACACACCTACAATTAAACCGGTATTTCAAAAGAGCATTCCACTTGTAATAAAAAATACTTTCAATCCCACTGTTCCCGGAACACTTATCAGCAACAAAAAAGAAGAAGCCGACGGAACATTTATAAAAGGTATTTCTTCAATTGATAATGTTGATCTCATCACCCTGCAGGGTGCTGGCATGGTGGGCGTTAGCGGAGTGTCTATGCGGCTGTTCAGCGCACTGGCAAAAGCAAAGGTTAATGTGATTATGATTACTCAGGCTTCATCCGAATATTCCATCACTTTTGCGATTAATCCGCTGGATACAAAAAGGGCAGTTAAATCAATTGAGCAAGAATTTGTTTCAGAGATTGAGGTGAAGGAGATCAAGGTGCACATTGAAAGAGAACTGTCAATTATTGCCATTGTCGGAGAAAAGATGAAAAATACTCCGGGTATCTCCGCTAATCTTTTTCGCTCACTCGGCCGTAACGGGATCAATGTCATAGCAACGGCACAGGGATCTTCCGAATTGAATATTTCGGTTGTGGTGCAGCATAAGGCGTTAAAGAAAGCTTTGAACGTTATTCACGAAGGGTTCTTCCTTTCTCATTATAAAGAACTCCATCTTTACGTTATAGGCGTTGGAACAGTAGGCCGCAGTCTGCTTTCCCAGATTGACCAGCAGAAGGAGAAACTAATGAAACAGCACAGGCTTAAGATTAATCTTGCCGGAATCGCTAATTCCCGGAAGATGCTGGTAGATAAGAACTGCATAAATATTAGTCATTATCTAGATAGTTTGGACAAGCTTGGTGAGAGGACTGATCTGCATGACTTTGTTAAGCAAATGACAAAGATGAATCTGCGGAACAGTGTATTTGTGGATTGCACAGCCAGTGAGCAGGTTACAGCACTCTATCCGATGATACTGAATTCCTGGGCATCTATTGTCACTGCCAATAAAATTGCTGCTTCATCTGAGTATGCGTTCTACGAAAGTCTTAAATCAACAGCACTCGATAAAAATGTGAGGTTTATCTTTGAAACCAATGTTGGAGCAGGTTTACCCATCATCAATACCATTAATGATCTGATCAGAAGCGGAGATAGAATACTGAAGCTGGAAGCGGTACTATCCGGTACTCTCAACTTCATCTTCAATGTAATAAGCAGTGAGATCTCGTTGAGTAAAGCTGTAAAAATGGCTCAGGAAAAGGGGTTTTCCGAACCAGATCCGCGTATCGACCTGAGTGGAGTTGATGTATTGCGTAAGCTCCTGATACTGTCAAGGGAAGCAGGATACAAGCTCGAGAAAAAAGATGTTAAGATAAAATCTTTTCTCCCTGAGAGCTGTTTCAGCGGATCACTTGATGATTTCTGGATGGAGCTGGAAAAAATCGATGCCGAATTTGAGACCAAACGGCAAAAGCTGGAAGAGCAGCAAAAGAAATGGCGTTATGTTGCCAGTCTGGATAACGGGAATGCCAGCATCGAACTTATGGAAGTTGATTTTTTGCATCCAGCCTATTCTCTTGAAGGGAGCAATAATATCATTTTGATCACAACCGAAAGATACAATGAACAACCAATGATCATAAAAGGGTATGGAGCAGGTGCAGAAGTAACTGCGGCAGGTGTATTTGCCGATATTATCCGGATCGCAAATGTATAGAAATATAAATGATTGAAGCTGTTATTTTTGATATGGACGGGCTGCTCATTGATTCAGAACCTTTCTGGCAACTTGAGGAGTTCAATGCTTTTGCAAAAAAAGGAGTTGTCCTAACTCCCGAAATGCAGGAAGAAACTTACGGATTGGGCACAATGGAGGTGATCATGCACTGGTATAATTATAAACCGTGGGCTAATTTTGACCCGGATGAGATTAAAAAAGAAGTATTTGATAATATGAAGGCACACATCCTGCGTGAAGGAAAGCCCAAAAAGGGTGTGAATCAGGTTCTGCAGTATTTTATAAATAAAAAATTACCAATCGGACTCGCCTCATCATCTCCCAGAGAAATTATCACTGCAGCAATGGAAGTGCTGGGATTAAAGAATGATATTAAAGTCACTGTTTCTGCTGAAGATACTGGCTTTGGGAAGCCTCATCCTTCAGTATACATTGAAGCGGCCAGGCAACTGGGTGCTGAACCTGCACGTTGTCTGGCGTTTGAAGATAGTTTCAATGGGTTGATTGCCGCCAAGGCTGCCCGAATGAAGACGGTGATTATTCCTGAACCTCCGATAGATCAGCCAAGATACAGCATTGCTGATATAAGGCTATCCTCACTGGAGGAATTTGATAACAATCAGTTCGAATATATCAATTCAATGATTTAAAAGAAATTAAATATGTCAGCAACCATTAACTATTTTTCCACCAATTTGAAGGCAGCTCCCCTGAGCTTCAGGGAAGCGCTACTGAAGGGGCTGGCTCCTGACAGAGGATTGTTTATGCCTGAAAAAATACCGGTCCTGAAAAAGGAAACGATAAAAGCTTTTCAGCATATGCCCTATCATGAAATTGCCTTTACCGTTTTGTCTGCATTTTTGAACGATCAGATGCCTGCAGAAGATTTACGCGATATTTGCCGGGATGCCTACAATTTTGAAATTCCTCTCGAAAAAATTACCGGAGATAACTATGTTATGCGGCTTGACCAGGGGCCTACCGCCAGCTTCAAGGATTTTGCAGCCCGGATGATGGGCAGACTCATGCAATATTATCTCAAAATAGATAATCGTGAATTACTGATCCTGACTGCAACATCCGGCGACACCGGCAGTGCCATCGCCAATGCTTTTTATGACCTTGACAACATCAGGGTGGTAATTTTATTTCCGAAAGGTGAAGTAACTGATCGTCAGCGAAAGCAAATGACTACTTTGCAAAAGAATATTAGTGTTATTGAACTGGATGGTAAATTTGATGATTGCCAGGCATTGGTCAAACAGGCTTTTTCTGATCGGGATCTTGATGTATTAAGCCTTTCCTCAGCCAACTCAATCAATATCGGCAGATTGTTGCCGCAATCAGTCTACTATTTTTATGCTTATTCGCGTCTTGCAAAGCAAATTCCCGATGAACAAATTATTTTTTCTGTCCCTTCAGGGAATTTCGGCAATCTGATGGGTGGGCTGATTGCCAGGGAGATGGGATTGCCGGTTAACCGGTTTGTTGTTTCAACCAATGAAAACGATGAGTTTCCTGTTTATCTGAATACTTCAACATACAATACCATAGTACCCTCTAAAAATTGTATTTCAAGTGCTATGAATGTGGGACATCCCAGTAACATGGCCAGATTGATATCCCTTTATGACGGAGTGATGAACGAAAAAGGTGAAATAGTCAAAGAACCGGATTTCCAAAAGATCAGTCAGGATTTCTTTGCCGTTAGTGTTTCCGATGAAATAACCCGGCAGACTATCCGTGACACATTCAAAAAATATGATATTGTACTCGAGCCACATGGTGCAGTTGCCTGGAAAGGACTTGAAGAATTTCGGCAAAGAGATAAAAATTTTAATGGACCAGGTGTAAGCCTTGAAACTGCGCATCCCGCAAAATTTCCGGAGGAAGTGATGAATGGTGCCGGCATTGAACCGGAACTGCCGGTCAGTCTGCAGGGACTGGATAAAAAGAAAGAAGAATATGTTCCGCTTCAGAATGATTATGAAAAATTTAAGGCATATTTGAAAGATAATTTCTGATTACTAAAAGTTAAAGGAATCACCTATGTATGTAATTTGTTCTGACCTTGAAGGGGTTTTTGTGCCGGAAGTGTGGATAAACGTTGCGAAAAAAACAGGTATTGAGGAGCTTAAACTTACTACCAGGGATATCAATGATTATGATGTATTGATGACCAAACGGCTGAACATTTTGAAGCAGCACGGATTAACCCTACATGACATTCAAAAGGTTATTGCTACTATTGATCCCCTACCTGGTGCTGTTGAATTCCTTGACTGGTTAAGAACAGTAAGCCAGATCATTATTGTTTCCGACACCTTCCGGGAATTTGCTGATCCGCTCATGGAAAAACTCGGACGGCCTACGCTTTTTTGCCATACACTGACTACAGATAACGAGGGGATGGTGATTGACTATAACCTGAGGCAGCCTAACCCTAAGAAGAAGGTTGTGGAAGCATTACAGAGTTTGCTTTACAAGGTTATTGCATTTGGTGATTCCTACAATGATATTACTATGTTACAGCAGGCTGATAAAGGCATTCTTTTTTCTCCACCCCAAAATGTGATTGATGATCATCCCGAACTACCAGTGGTAAATAACTATAATTCATTGCGGAATCTCATTGAACCTTTGATAATGCAATAAGGAATTTCTGATTTCCGGAAGAATTATTTTTACCCGATTCTTTTACAATACTTTTAGTATGTTAATATAAGAAATCACAATAAATATTTATTTGCATCTTTCGACGAATCGTTTTTGCTTAAATGCATATTTTTTAATGTGGCGATTTAGAAAAAAACCTGATAAATACATCATTGTAATTTACAGCAGCTATCAGAAAAGCCACAACAATCACCAACAGAATGATCAGAACGATGATACGCCGCGAGGCAACTTTTTTATTAAGTTGATCAATCATTGTCAAAACAGGAATAATGGCTGTATTATTAACATCCGGATACCGGAAAACTGACCGTTAGAGGTCAATTTGTCCGGCTGATATTTCATGATACAGCAAAATTACTTTTATTCTGCCAGATGTTCAATTTCTGCCAGGCTGTTATCAATTTCTTCCTGTGTAATAGCGAAATCAGTAAGTTCACCTTTAAAATATTTGTCGTATGATGAAAGATCAAAATGGCCATGGCCTGACAGGTTAAATAATATTGTTTTGCTTTTACCTTCTTTTTTTGCCATTTCAGCTTCTCTGATCACCTGGGCAATGGCATGGCATGATTCCGGAGCCGGAATGATTCCTTCTGTGCGGGCAAACTTGACTCCTGCTTCAAAGGTTTCGAGCTGGTGGACGGCTTCAGCCTCAATGAGCCTGTCTTTCAGTAACTGACTGACAATGGCTCCTGCACCATGGTAACGCAATCCACCTGCATGAATACTGGCGGGTATAAAATTGTGTCCGAGGGTATACATAGCCAGTAAAGGTGTCAGGCCGACGGTATCTCCAAAATCATACCGGAACTGCCCCTTGGTCAGTTTTGGACAGGAAGTAGGTTCAACAGCAATACATCGTACTTTCTTACCCTGTGTAAGATTCTGATGCAGGAAGGGAAAGGAAATACCGGCAAAATTTGACCCGCCACCGAATGGTGCAATCACCATATCCGGAAAATCATCTGTTTTCTCAAACTGGGTAATGGCTTCCTGGCCGATTATTGTCTGATGCAATAACACATGATTAAGCACACTTCCCAGAGAATACTTGGTATCCGGATCTTTAGCTGCCATTTCGACTGCCTCGGAGATGGCTATTCCCAGGCTTCCCGGGCTGTCAGGATACATCTTCAGGATTTTTCTGCCAGATTCGGTCAGTTCACTCGGGGAGGGGACAACATCCCCGTTCCACGTGTTGATCATAAACTTGCGATAGGGTTTCTGTTCATAGCTTAACCGTACCATAAATACTTTCAATTCAATGCCAAAATGATTGGTTGCAAAACTCAATGCGCTGCCCCACTGACCCGCTCCCGTCTCTGTGGTTATCCGTTTAACACCTTCCTTCTTGTTATAATAAGCCTGTGCAATGGCAGTGTTCGGTTTGTGTGAACCTGCCGGACTGACGCCTTCATTTTTATAATAAATTTTTGCAGGCGTATCCAATAACTTTTCAAGATTATGGGCACGGTGCAAAGGACTGGGCCGGTAAAGTTTATACACATCCTGCACTTCTTCAGGAATTTCAATCCAACGCTCTGTGGATACCTCTTGTTTGATCAGTTCCATAGGGAAAAGCGGAGCCAAATCTTCCGGGCCTATTGGTTTTTTAGTCCCGGGGTGCAGAGGAGGTAGCATGGGATTGGGCATGTCTGCCTGAATGTTATACCAGGATGTCGGCATCTCTTTCTCAGAAAGGATAATTTTGTGAGTTTTGGTCATGGTTTAATTATTTATTGAATGAACACTAAAAAAGGCATGTCGTAAACAACATGCCTTTTTGATTATAATAGAGTTATATCTTATGGTTGTTTACGACGTCAGAAATTTCCTGCGCCAGCGCCAACCAGTTAAATTCATCATTCCAATATTTGATGTGTTTTGTAACATGAATACAAATATAAACACAAATTTCATTTATCCAAATATGAAACTCTGCTTAAGGGGTTAAGTTATGTGTACTTTTATAACCTTTTTTCAACAACCTGCCAGTCAACTATTTTCCAGAAGGCATCGATGTATTCAGGTCTTCTGTTTTGATAATCAAGATAATAAGCGTGTTCCCAGACATCACAGGTAAGCAGCGGAGTGGCTTTATTCCGTAGCGGATTGCCTGCATTCGGTTCCTGCACAATATCCAGATGGCCGTCATCTTTTTTTATCAGCCAGGCCCATCCGGAGCCAAATAATGTAGTGGCGGCCTTGGTAAACCGCTCTTTAAACTCTGAAAATGAACCAAATTCAAGATCTATTGCATCGGCAAGCAGTCCCCTGGGCTCATGATGTCCTTCAGGTGACAGACTCATAAAATAAAAGGTGTGGTTCCATATCTGAGCGCCATTATTATAAATGGCACCATCAGCAGTGAGAATGATATCTTCAAGGGAAGCATTCTCAAAAGGAGTCCCGGGTACCAGGTTATTTAGATTATTAATATATCCCTGATGATGTTTTCCGTAATGAAATTCAAGGGTTTGCTTCTTGATGTGAGGTGCCAGGGAATCCAGGCTGTAGGGTAAAGTTGGAAGTTCAAACATAGGTCAATTTTTTATTGGTTATTAAATTGTCTTTCCTGCTATTAATATACACTTTTTATCGGATATAATCAAGTCCGTCTTTTCGCCCTGATGATTAGATAATACACCGGAAATGCGTTTAACATTTTTTAATATTTTCTGTCAAATAGACATTCGTTTTTAGATTGTGCTTTACTGGTAAATTACGAGTTTTGTGTTGGTTTTGACCCGGATTATTTTTCAGTTAAAATTTCGGGTTAATCCTTTCAAATCTCCTTAATCAAATTTATTATTCATAATTATGGACATAGTAGTTGAAAATGTTACCAAGAAATATGGTTTGCAAAAGGCAGTAGATGATATTTCTTTTGAGGTAAAGACTGGTGAGGTACTTGGTTTTCTGGGTCCTAATGGTGCCGGAAAAACCACTACCATGAAGGCGGTCACCTGCTATATGGCCCCTGATGAAGGTGTAATCAGGGTAGGAGGTTATAATAACCTTGAAAATCCTGAAGAGATCAAGCGGACTATTGGTTATCTGCCAGAAACCAATCCGCTTTATCAGGAAATGCCTGTGATCGATTATCTCCGGTTTATGGCAGAGTTACAGGGTGTGCAAAAAAACCGAATAAAAAAACGTATTCTGGAAATGGTTAAAATCTGTGGTCTGGAAGGGGAAAAGCACAAGAATATCGGAGAACTATCCAAAGGGTACAGGCAGCGGGTAGGACTGGCACAGGCTCTTATTCACGATCCGGCAGTACTTATCCTTGATGAACCTACTTCTGGTCTGGACCCAAACCAGATTGTTGAAATTCGTGAGCTCATTAAACGCATTGGTAAAGAAAAAACGGTGATCCTCAGTTCTCATATTCTTGCCGAAGTGGAAGCTACCTGTGACCGCATTATGATTATTGACAAAGGAAAGATAGTTGCTGATGGGTCATCTGAAGATCTTAGGAAAAGAGCCCAGGGACGCGAAATTCTGAAAGTGGGTATTGAAGGGGGAGAAAGAAACGACGTCTTTAAGAATCTTCAACAGTTAAGTGAAGTGGCAAGGGTGGATTTTCTTAAGGGAAATCAGAATTATTTTGAGATACAGAGCCAGGAGGAACTAAGTTCGCGAAAAGCCATTTTTTCCCTCTGCGCAGACAAAGGATGGTTTCTCACCGAGCTGACACCGGTTGAAACAAAACTTGAAGATATTTTCAGAGAATTAACAACGCATTAAAAATATTCTGATAATGAAACAAATTTGGGTAATAGCAAAAAGAGAACTCCGGTCTTTTTTTGATTCTCTTATGGCTTATATAATGCTGGTTGCCTTTCTGGGATTCAGTGGTTTTTTTACCTGGCTCTACGGCAGCGACATCTTTTTTGTGAATCAGGCAAGCCTGCAGGCTTTCTTTGGTATTGCATACTGGACACTCTTCTTTTTTATCCCGGCTTTGACGATGCGGCAGATAGCTGAGGAGAAAAAAACCGGAACAATTGAGTTGCTACTGACAAAGCCCGTAAGCGACTGGCAGCTGGTTGTGGGTAAGTTCCTCTCTACTTTGATGCTTATCATAATTTCTTTACTGCTCACTATACCATATTATATAACTGTTGCCAAACTGGGGCCCATTGATCATGGTGTTGTTTGGTCAGGTTATCTTGGGCTGGTGTTAATGAGTGCAGCCTATATAAGTATTGGGTTGTTTGCATCAAGTATTTCAAATAACCAGATTGTTTCCTTTTTGCTGGCTTTGTTTATCGGTATATTCTTCCACATCATTTTTGGAATTCTTGCTTCGAATTTCACCGGGCTTGTGGGTAATATCTTCAATTACCTGAGCCTGTCAACCCATTATGAATCCATATCCAGAGGAGTTATTGATACCAGGGATCTGATTTATTTCCTTTCGATAATTTTTTTGGGCCTTGTGGGTACTGAGAGTATGGTGGCAAGAAGAAATATTATAGGAAATTAAAAAATATAATCTGCAATGAAGAAAAAATCTGTAATTGCTTACCTGGTTATTACCATAGGCATTATTATCCTGGTAAATTTGCTGTCCGATAAATTCTTTGTTCGTCTTGACCTTACTTCTGATAACCGCTACACATTAAGTGAGGCAACCAAAGATATCATGAATAATCTCAGTGAACCAGTCACTGTAACGGCTTACTTTTCTAAAGATCTCCCACCGAATATCACTCAGACCAGGCGCGATTTTAAGGACTTACTGATAGAGTATGCTTCCCTTTCCGACGGCAATCTGGTATACGAATTTATCGATCCGAACCAGAGCGACGAGATGGAACAAAAAGCCATGCAGGCTGGTGTGCAGCCCGTTATCATCAATACACGGGAAAAAGATCAGTCAGTCCAGAAAAGAGCTTACCTGGGTGCGGTGGTTCAGATGGGTGATAAAAAAGAGGTAATTCCTTTTATGCAACCCGGCGCTGCTATGGAATATGCACTTTCATCAAGTATTAAAAAACTCACAGTGGATAACAAACCTGTTATCGGTCTGGTCCAGGGACAGGGAGAGCCTGCGCCGGGAAGCCTGTCACAGGCAATGAGCGAACTCTCGGTTCTTTATCAGGTTGAACCTGTGAAACTGGCTGATTCTGTTGACCTTTCAAAATTTAAAACACTGGCAGTAATTGCTCCGACAGACTCTTTCCGGAACAATCAGTTACATATACTTGATGCATTTCTTGCCAGTGGTAAAAGTCTGTTGGTTGCCATTAACAGGGTTGACGGAGACCTGCAAAACTCCAGAGGAAGTACCCTGAATACCGGACTTGAAAGCTGGCTTAAAGCTAAGGGAATCACAGTTGATCCTGATTTTGTAATTGATGCCAGTTGCGCTGCAGTTACTGTTATGCAGCAGCAGGGGCCATTTTCTTTTCAGACGAATGTTAATTTCCCCTATATACCGGTAGTGTCAAAATTTGCCAGTAGCCCCGTCACCGAAGGCCTTGATGCGATTATTTTTAAATTCGTTAGTCAGGTCAGGTTTACAGGTGATTCGTCACTGACCTATACGCCATTAATTTTCTCTTCTGAAAAGTCAGGAATTGTCCCCTCTCCAACCTATTTTAATATAGAAAAGAAATGGGATGAAAGTGATTTTACGCGTTCCGGCATCACGCTGGGCGCTTCACTGGAAGGCAATATTTCGGGCAACAAACCTTCTAAGATGATTGTGTTCGGAGACGGAGATTTTCCTGTCGGAAGTCAGGGCAGACAAAGACAACAAAGTGTCAACAAAGATAATGTGAATCTGCTAGTGAATGCTATCGACTGGCTGTCTGATGATACCGGCCTTATTCAATTGAGAACAAAAGGCGTTACGGCCCGTCCACTTGATCAGATTGCTGATAGTAAGAAGATGTTTCTTAAATACCTGAACTTTTCATTGCCTATTGTATTGGTAATTGTATTTGGAATTATCAGGATGCAGTTTAAAAATTCACTCAGGATAAAAAGAATGGAGGAAGGTTATGTTTAGAAAAATTAATATGAAATGGCTGGCTGTTATTTTTGTGGTACTGCTGGCACTGGTCATTTTTATACAGGTCAGAGATGCCAGAAAAGGCGACCGGTCTTTCAGGAAGTTTCTGGTTGAAGCTGATACGGCTTCAATGTCTGCTATTCATATCGTACGTCCCGGAGACCATGGTGCCAAACTTGATTTGTACAGGAAGGATGGAGGCTGGGAAGTATCCTCCGGAAACGAGACATACAAGGCAGATAATAATGCGGTTGATAATCTGCTGTTGCAGTTGAAAAGTCTTTCCCCTGAAAGAATTGCCGCCACAAAATCTGATAAATGGGCCGACTATGAGGTTGTGGATACCATGGCCATTGAGGTTAAAGTGCTGAACAAGAAAGATAAAGTTTTATCAGACCTGTTGATCGGAAAATTTTCTTATAAACAGCCGGATAACCCTTACAGCAGGCAGGGTACCATGACCAGTTTTGTGCGGGAGAAAGGAGAGAAAAAAGTATATGCAGTAAGTGGTTTTCTGAAAATGACTTTCAATCCCGATCTTGCCACATACCGATATAAAGCACTGGTAAATGGTAGTCCACAAAACTGGACAAAACTGGCATTCAATTATCCGGCAGACAGTTCTTTCGTGATGACCCGCGATTCTTCAGGTTGGATGATAGACGGACAGTTGGTTGATTCACTGAAAACAGTCCGGTTCCTGAACAATCTGCAAAAATTGTCAGGGCGTAACTTTGTCAACAAATCTGTTATTAAAAGTGAAACACCTGCATTTACGCTGAATATCGAAGGGGTTACCCCGGTTTCTGTTACAGCACTTCCTGCTGATTCAGTAAACGGGTATGCTGTACATTCAACTTTGAATGCCGATGCATACTTTAGTGGGAACGGCGGTGACCTTATGGATCGCGTTTTTAAAGGGAAAGAATATTTTCTGAAAAAATAAAATAATATGAACTGTCGGAATGTATTACTAATTTAGCATTTAGTCAAAAATATAAAATCAAATGTTATTATGAATTCCCTCTCACTGCCCCTAAATCCCTAAAGGGGACAGCCCGCAATTATAACCCGGGCTATATTGTTTACCGGAGCGTAGGACCCCTTCAGAGGGCAGGGGGCAGAACGGTTAATGCTTTAGGAACATAATACGATACTCATATAAAATAAAATTTAAAATAGGGTAGTTAGTAGTTTTTCTTGATTTTCATGGTAACAGAAAAGCCGGATCGAATCCGGCTTTTCTTTTGAACAAACTAACCACTAATTGCGATAAAAATGAATGTTAAAAAGCAAAATATTTCATCAGGATTTGAATAACCTGTTAACTTCTTCCCAGTTAATAACATTCCAGAATGCATCAATATATTCCGGCCTGCGGTTCTGATACTTTAAATAGTAAGCATGTTCCCAAACATCCAGTCCAAGGATTGGTTTTCCCTTGAAATCTGATACGTCCATCAGCGGATTATCCTGATTCGGAGTGGAACCGATTGCCAGTTTTCCGTCCTGTTTAACCAGCCAGGCCCATCCAGAACCAAACCGTGTTGCTGCTGCATTATTGAATTCTTCTTTGAAACTATCAAATGAGCCGAAGAATTTGCTGACAGCATCTGCCAGTTCACCGGAAGGTTTCCCGCCTCCGTTGGGTGACATCACCTTCCAGAAGAGGTTGTGATTGTAAAATCCACCTCCGTTATTCCTTACAGCAGTGCCATGTTTGGAAACACCAGCCATAATTTCCTCTATGGATTTTTTTTCAAGATCAGTATCTTTTACTGCATTGTTTAATTTGCTGGTATAGCCTCCATGATGCTTGGTGTAATGGATCTCCATTGTCCTGGCATCTATATGTGGTTCAAGTGCATCAAATGAATAGGGTAATTTGTCTTGTGTAAAAGCCATAATTTCTAATTTTTTAGGTTCAACATTTATTTTTTGGCTATTCTAATTTAGATTGATTATATATAACATTCACGAATTTCTTTTGTTCACAAATTCGATGAAAAAAAGAGATAAATGTATGTATATATTATTTTCAGGCGATAGCCAGAGAATTATGCTTACCCTGTTGTACAAAAGGTCAATTTTGCAACCGATTGGCTAAATTTGTTGTTATTGTTTTATTAAATATAATACCATGCAAATTCAAAAAGACATCACTATTGAAGAACTGGTGGACAAGGTGCCACAATCAGTAAAATACCTGATGGAAAAAGGAATTAAATGTATCGCTTGTGGAGAGCCCATTTGGGGAACACTTGAAGAGGCAGCCAGGCAAAAAGGATTTGATGATGCAGCTATCGATGAGGTTGTCAGAGAGCTGAATGCCCTGAAATAGGTCTTGAGGCTGAAAGATTATTTTCTCTTCCAGCCTTTATTCAGTGTTCAATGTTCAATATATCCTGCTATCGTGCAGGTAATTTTTCACGTAATCAGTAACTCCTTGCTCAAGTGAGGAAAATGGTCGGGCATAACCCGCTGAACGCAGCTTTTCCATTCTGGCTTCAGTGAAATACTGGTATTTATCGCGAATGTCTTCAGGTGTATCAATGAATTCAATATTTACAGGAAGTCCCATCGCTTTAAAAGTACTGCTGACAAGATCATAAAAAGTGCGGGCTTTACCTGTACCCAGATTGAAAATACCGGATTCTTGTCTGTTGATCATTAGAAAATGCAGTACATCTGTCACATCTTTCACGTAAATAAAATCCCTTTTTTGCTCGCCATCTCTGAATTCCGGATTATGTGAACGGAAAAGTTTCATTTTACCTGTTTTCCTGATCTGGTTAAAAGAATGATAAACAACAGAGGCCATTCTTCCTTTATGATATTCATTAGGGCCGTATACATTAAAAAACTTCAGGCCTGCCCAGAAGAATGGTTTTCTTTCCTGCTGCACCACCCATTTATCAAACTCATTTTTTGACTCTCCGTAAGGATTCAGCGGTTCCAACTGGTCAATTATGTGCTCACTATCATCATATCCGTGTTCGCCCATGCCATAAGTGGCAGCCGAGGATGCATAAATAAGTGGCAGCCCGAATTCCACACAGGTGTTCCAGACTGCCTTGCTGTAATTCAGGTTTAACCTGTCAAATATATCTTTATCAAATTCAGTTGTATCCGTTCGGGCCCCCAGGTGAAAAACAAACTCAACAAACCGGTGATTTTCTTTTAACCAGGGAATAAATTCTTCCCGTTCAACTTTGGAGGAGAATGTTTTATTTTCAAAATTTCTGTTTTTTTCCGGATGAGAGAAGTCATCAACTAAAACAAGGTCTTTGAATTGGGCTTCATTTAATTTGGTGATGAGGTTACTCGCAATGAAACCTGCCGCACCGGTTATTATGATCATACGCTCTCTTTTTTCTGCCCTGCCGGGCGAATTTCAGTTAAAAATTTTTTTATTTTAAAACGTCCTTGATTTTTACCTTTCTCTTGTATTTAAAGTTTTTTCTCAAAACTCGTGAACACTATATCAGATGAAAACTGCCATCAATGAACTTTTGTTACTATCTGATGTTATTCGTCAGGGTTTTTCCCGGAGCAATTAATGTTTCCTGTTTTCGAATTACACTTCAGGACTTTAATTCAGCATGGTAACAGGAAGAGTAAAAAAGTTCCTATCTTTGAATGTATTCGGTAAATTTTCCTGATAATTAGCACAAAATTAGTCAATATAACTGAAATTAAGAACAGATGATCTTTTTAACGCGCAGGGAACGTTTTAATGCTGCTCACAGGATGTACAGAGCTGACTGGGACGATCAGAAAAATCTCGATGTTTTCGGGAAATGTTCCAATCCAAACTGGCATGGCCATAATTACGAATTGTTTGTTACCGTAAAGGGTGAACTGAACCCTGAACTTGGTTATGTCGTTAACCTGAAAGAGGTAAGCAGCATTGTGCGGAAGAAGATCATAGAAAAAATCGACCACAAAAATGTTAATCTGGAGGTGGATTTCATGAAAGATAAAATTGCCTCTACCGAGAACATGGCCATTGGTATCTGGGATGAACTGGAACAGCCTATCAGGGCACTTGGGGTGCAGTTGCACTGTATCAAACTATGTGAAACAGAAAATAATTTTGTTGAGTTTTTTGGGCATTAGTGAACCTGGTTAGGTTTATAGGTTAATATGGTAAATGAAACAATGTTAATTGAAATATTAATAATTCGTCGGTGGGTATAAAGCCTGTCTGACTTAAAATCATAACTTCAGTAAAATGAAAATAGTAAACAACGGAATCGGAACGGAAGATGAAAACGGATATCAGCGCATTGATAATTACGATGATGAGCGAACCGACAAGCTGGCAGAGAATTACAAGAATATACTGGATCTGATAGGTGAGGATGCAAAACGCGAAGGATTGCAGGATACACCCAACAGGGTTGCTAAATCAATTCAATTTTTAACCCATGGCTACACACTTGATCCAGCTGAAATATTGCGTTCTGCTATGTTTAAGGAAGATTATCAGCAGATGGTGATTGTGAAGGATATTGAAATTTTTTCTCTTTGTGAGCATCACCTGATCCCATTTTTCGGGAAGGCTCATGTGGCTTATATACCAAATGGTTATATTACCGGATTAAGCAAAATAGCCAGAGTGACAGAAGCATACGCACGGCGTTTGCAGGTGCAGGAGCGACTTACCATGCAAATCCGTGATTGCATTCAGGAAACATTGCAGCCGGCTGGTGTTGCAGTCGTCATAGAGGCAAAACATATGTGTATGGTAATGAGGGGTATACAGAAACAGAATTCGGTTACTACAACTTCGGCATTTACTGGTGAATTTCTTAAGAATGTAGCTACCCGGGAAGAATTTATTCATCTTATAGGAACCAGGTTACATTGAGTCCGACCTGAATTATCAGCCGAAATCTGATTCATATTTGTCTTACCTGTAAACTTTTACTATGTTTTCAATAAGGGTATTGAAATTCTATACCTTTTTTGAATCAGTTAGAATCTGCAACGAGCAAAATATGTTTCAAAAGATAAATCATCACAATACAAATTAAATTATTTCCGTTTTCTATGGAGTAAAGTTCAAAACTGTTATTTTTGTTTAGGATCATTCGGGGTTTATCTATGAAAACAAATTTTGTGAAAGGCTTTTTCTTACAAGCTTTACTGTTTATATGGCTATCCCAGCTTGCAATAATTACTTTTGCCCAGGGAGATACTGTAATGGTAAAGTATTCTCCCGATTTTAAGTTCAAAGAGGGTATATATCTGAATTTTAATCAGGTAAAAAATAATTCACCAATTTCAGGTGCCAGGATTCTGGCCAACAAAGATTATCGAGATGATGATTTTTTTGATGAGGTGCTGAATAAAGATTACATCAGTTATTATGATAACCTGGGCATGCGCCAGGAGGTAAAGACCAAAAATATCTGGGGATTCAGCAGGAACGGAGTACTGTACATCAATATAAACGGTGGATTTAACAGGGTAACCATTGTCGGCAATATTTGTCATTTTGTGGCTACAGTGACAACATACAATACCCGCTATAATGATCCTTATTACAACAATCCATATTATTCTCCGTATTATAATCCCTATTCATATCCTTACAATATGGGTTCTTCATCATACGAGACTTCAGAGATGCGGCAGTTTATTCTCGATTTCAATACTGGTAAGGTAATGGATTATGATTATAAAAATCTGGAAATGATTTTGATGCGGGATCCGGAACTGCATGATGAATTCAGTAATCTCAGAAAACGCAAAAAAAAGCAACTTAAATTCCTTTACATACGTAAATTCAACGAGCGAAACCCGCTCTATTTACCCGTAAAAGAATAACGAAAAAACTAATTTGATTATGAGAAAGTTAATTGCCGGCCTGTTATTTTTGATGATGGTGTTGCCAGTGGTTGCACAGGACTATGTGCCTACAAAAGATGAAATAAGCAGGTTTTTCAAAACTACCACGCTGGTTGTGCTCGAGGACAATCCTATGCTGGAATACAACATCAGAATTAAGGAGGTAATGAACAAAGAGTGGACCGTAACACCTTTTAAGTTTATTACCGTTAAGGAATTTGAAGAGAAAATGACTGATCCAGCCTACAGTTTCCTGGTAATGACAGAGGTTACATTTGAGAAGGACAAGTCAATGGCCAAATATAAATTTCTGAATTTACTCCTGGGTGATAATGTTTTCAGTCTGAGCCAACTCCCGGCAATTTGCTCTGTCCCCCTTGCCTATTATGGTGTGGAAGAAAGCAGTTATATTTACAAACTGAATTTACTGGCCCGATTTATCCAAAACCATGTACAACTCATCCAGGAACATCCTGAATATATATCATCCAACGTTTTCAAACATTATAATGATAATATGGGGGATATAAAGCATAAAACACTGTATCTGGTGCAGGATGAACTGGAAAACAGTATTAACTCAGCTGCCCGCATCCGGAAGATATATCCCTATAAATTCAGGATCGTTACCAGGGAAGATATTCAGAAAGCCATTGAGGATCGTGATCCCGATGTAGTATTCCTGCACAAGGTAGGGCCGGAAGGAACACGTTTAAAAGCCCGTTGCTACAAGGTAATTATCGGAGCTGCTGATGCACAGTTTTATTATTTCGATTATCATAAAATTGATAACAAACATCCCGATGGTTTACTTGAGAGTGACTTGAAAAAAATGGCGAAAGGTAAGTAGTCTGTTTCTTTAAAAATAAATTATATTAAACCTTAAGCAGATTTTTCTGCTTAAGGTTTTGTTTTTTATCCCGACAATATTCTGCGACTTTATTAATAACCAACTATTTTTGATAATTTTGTCGGCAAAATCAAATAGCCGGTAAACAGATATGACAGACGATAAAAAAATAATATTTTCCATGGTGGGAGTGAGTAAAACTTTTCCACCACACAAAAAGGTATTAAATGACATATACCTTTCATTCTTTTATGGTGCCAAGATTGGAATAATTGGCTTAAACGGATCGGGAAAGTCAACACTGCTTAAGATAATCGCAGGGGTAGACAAATCATACCAGGGTGAGGTAGTGTTTTCATCCGGTTATTCAGTGGGAATGCTGGAGCAGGAACCGGTACTGGATGAAAATAAAACGGTGAAGGAAATTGTGCAGGAAGGAGTACAATCCGTGGTTGACCTGCTGAAGGAATATGAAGAGCTAAATATGAAGTTTGCAGAACCCATGAGTGATGATCAGATGAATAAACTCATTGAACGTCAGGGTGAGTTGACTGATCAGATTGAGCATGCAGGAGGATGGGAGCTCGATAATAAGCTGGAAAGAGCCATGGATGCATTGCGTTGCCCGGAAGGGGATGCCAGTGTGGCAAATTTATCCGGAGGTGAACGACGGCGTGTTGCTCTTTGCCGTCTTTTATTGCAGGAGCCTGATGTATTGCTATTGGATGAGCCTACCAATCATCTGGATGCTGAATCAGTACAATGGCTTGAAATGCATCTGCAACAGTATAGCGGAACGGTGATTGCTATTACGCACGACCGGTATTTCCTTGATAACGCAGCTGGCTGGATCCTGGAACTCGACAGGGGAGAGGGTATCCCATGGAAGGGTAATTATTCATCATGGCTGGAACAAAAAACCACCCGGATGCAACAGGAAGAAAAGACGCAGAGCAAACGAAGGAAAACACTAGAACGAGAGCTGGATTGGGTCAGGATGGCTCCAAAAGCCAGACATGCCAAGTCTAAAGCCCGTTTGAGTGCTTATGATAAATTGCTGAATGAGGACAGTAAAGAAAAGGATGAAAAACTTGAAATATTTATTCCAAATGGCCCCCGACTTGGAAATAAAGTAATAGATGCTGTTGATGTTACCAAATCGTTTGGTGAAAGGATATTGTTTGAAAACCTGAATTTTTCTCTTCCGCCGGCCGGAATAGTTGGCATAATAGGCCCAAATGGAGCCGGAAAAACAACTCTTTTCAGGATGATTATGGGCCAGGAGAGCTCCGATAAAGGTGATTTCTCAGTTGGAGAAACAGTTAAAATAGGTTACGTCGATCAATCTCATTCATCGATCGACCCGGAAAAAACTGTTTTTGAAGTAATATCTGGTGGAAGCGAGTTTATCCAGGTGGGAGGGCGTGCCATCAATGCCCGTGCATATGTTGCTCGTTTCAACTTTAGTGGTGCCGACCAGGAAAAGAAGTGTGGTGTATTGTCCGGTGGGGAAAGAAACCGGTTGCATCTGGCACTTACGCTTAAGGAGGAGGCCAATGTGCTGCTGCTTGACGAACC
The DNA here is from genome assembly GCA_963783315.1 of uncultured Bacteroidales bacterium. Taxonomy (GTDB): domain Bacteria; phylum Bacteroidota; class Bacteroidia; order Bacteroidales; family DASQZP01; genus DASQZP01. The sequence continues at coordinate 45,793 of CAWAMZ010000018.1, read as the reverse complement.
AACCAATGATATCGATGTAAATACACTGCGGGCACTGGAAGAAGGTTTGGAAAATTTTGCCGGTTGTGCGGCTGTAATTTCTCACGATCGCTGGTTCCTCGACAGGATCGCGACACATATCCTCGCTTTTGAAGGTAATTCATCAGTTTACTTCTTCGAAGGCGGCTATAGTGAGTATGAGGAAAACCGCAGAAAACGATTAGGAGAGGAAGGACCAACAAGAATTAAATATAAAAAACTGGTTAAATAAAGAACCGGATCAGTTATTTTTAAGTGAAATTTCAAGGTTTATTTCTTTTAAATTTCATTCAAAGCACAGTCATTTCAGCCTGGTTATCTTTAAAACCTATTATGAATCATATTCAATGAGGATTACTTTAATATAATTATATAGTAATTTTGAAAAAAAATAATAAATGAGTTCACAGAAACCATCAATACCAAAAGGGACACGCGATTTTACTCCTCTTGAGACAATACGAAGGGAATATATTTTTTCTGCAATTAAAGATACATTCCGGAATTTCGGATACCAGCCTATTGAAACGCCTGCTATGGAAAATCTTTCCACCCTGATGGGCAAGTATGGTGAAGAAGGTGATAAATTGTTGTTTAAAATTTTAAACTCAGGTGATTTTCTGAGTAAGGTACCGGCAGATGCTGCCATCCGGACTGACTCCGTTAAGATGACAAATCATATTGCTGAAAAAGGTCTCCGTTATGATCTTACTGTCCCTTTTGCACGATTTGTGGTTCAGAACAGAAACGAGCTTAATTTTCCCTTCAAAAGATATCAAATACAGCCTGTCTGGCGAGCCGATCGCCCACAGAAAGGGCGTTACAGGGAATTTTACCAGTGTGATGCTGATGTGATCGGAAGTGATTCATTACTCAATGAAATTGAGTTGCTGCAGATGATTGATGATGTTTTTGGTAAACTGAATGTTGGTATAAATATCCATCTCAATAACCGGAAGGTGCTTGCCGGTATTGCTGCTGCAATTGGTGCAGAAGACAAAATAACTGATATAACTGTTGCTATTGACAAGATCGATAAAATAGGGATTGAGAAGGTAAACGAAGAACTTGCGGTAAAAGGAATTGATAATGAAGCAATTGATAAGCTGCAGCCTATCCTGGAATTATCAGGAACCAACAGGGAAAAGCTTGAAAAGCTCGACAGACTGTTGAAGGATTCAGATACCGGTCAGCAGGGCATAACAGAACTGGTTACTATTTTTGATTATTTGGAGAACACACCTTTATCTGCAGAAGTAAAACTGGATCTGACCCTGGCTCGCGGATTAAATTACTACACCGGGGCCATTATTGAGGTGAAGGCAACTGAAGTTGAGATCGGAAGTATTTGCGGAGGAGGCAGGTATGATAATCTTACAGGTATCTTTGGCCTGGATGATGTCTCGGGTGTAGGAGTATCCTTTGGTGCTGATCGTATCTATGATGTTTTGCTTCAACTGGAAAGATTCCCCCAGGAAGCTGCAGTAACCACATTGGTAATGTTTGCCAATTTCGGAGAAGAAGAAACAAAATATTGTTTACGGTTGCTGGATATCATGAGGAAGGCAGGTGTAAGTGCAGAGTTGTATCCGGATACTGTAAAGCTTAAAAAGCAGCTTAACTATGCCAATAATAAAAATATACCTTTTGTTGTAATGGTTGGTGAAGCAGAGCTGGCAGATGGTATCCTTACTGTAAAGGATATGACATCCGGTGATCAGCAAAAATTAAGTGCCGATGAACTGCTTCACATGGTGAAACATACGCTTTAAAAATTATGTATCATTATCAAATCAGGAATAATTCATTTATATCCACCCGCCGACATGTTGAAATTGCCGGCGGAGATATACGCTTTCCCTGAATGAGTAGTTGGAAACCGGCGGGAGTGCATTATTATGTCTGCCATCATCCTGAATGATGGGCCGGTAAATGGTTTATACTGTTTTATTTTATCACAGCTACTCATTCAAATCCTGTTTACATGAAAAAAATACATCCTGTTTCTGATGCTACACTTGAATTTTCCACCATCAGACAAATTCTCTTTGAAAATTACAATCTTCAGCTTACAGCAGAGGCGCAAAACCGCATTGTAGCCTGTCGCAGCTATCTCGATAAGAAACTGAATGAATCGGACGAACCACTTTATGGTATTAATACCGGATTTGGTTCGTTATACAACAGGGAGATTTCCCGGGAAGACCTTGAAAAACTGCAACGCAATCTGGTGATGTCACATGCCTGTGGTACTGGTGATGAGGTGCCGCCTGAGATTGTAAAGCTTATGCTCTTGCTCAAAATCCAGTCTTTGTCTTATGGTCATTCAGGTATCCAGCTTGAAACTGTTGAACGACTGATTGATTTTTTTAACCATGATATCTTGCCGGTCGTCTATCAGTATGGTTCATTAGGAGCTTCCGGCGACCTGGCTCCCCTGGCACATATGAGTCTGCCGTTGCTGGGGCTTGGAGAAGTATATTATAAGGGAAAGAAAGTACCCTCCGGAGAGGTCTGTCGGGAACTGGGATGGGAACCGCTTCATCTCAAATCCAAAGAAGGTCTGGCGCTTTTAAACGGAACACAGTTTATGAGTGCTTACGGCGTAAATCTGTGTTTAAATGTTTTCCGGTTGTCACAACTTGCAGATGTGATCGGAGCACTCTCCCTGGATGCTTTTGACGGGAGAATTGAACCTTTTCATCCCCTTATTCAGCAGATAAGGCCACATCGCGGACAAATTGAAACTGCTGCCCGGATCAGAACTGTGCTTGAAGGAAGTGAAATGATAGGAAGAAAAAAGGAACACATACAGGACCCCTATTCATTCCGCTGTATTCCCCAGGTACATGGTGCATCAAAAGATTCAATTGATTACGTGGCTTATGTTTTTAAAAATGAAATTAATTCGGTAACCGATAATCCAACCATCTTCCCTGAAGATGATCTGATAATTTCTGCGGGTAATTTTCACGGACAGCCCCTGGCTCTGGCCCTGGATAATTTATGTATTGCCATGTCTGAGCTGGGCAATATATCTGAACGCCGCACCTATCAACTTGTCTCCGGTCAGCGTGGATTACCTCCGTTTTTGGTGGCCAATCCGGGACTTAATTCCGGATTCATGATACCTCAGTATACTGCTGCCTCCATGGTGAGTCACAACAAGCAGCTTTCCACCCCTTCATCCGTTGATTCAATCGAGTCTTCGCAGGGACAGGAAGACCATGTCAGCATGGGGGCCAATGGCGCTACAAAAGCATGGAAAGTCATGCAAAACCTGGAAAGAATACTGGCTATTGAGTTTTTTAATGCAGCCCAGGCAATTGATTTTCGGAGACCTGCTAAAACATCTCCTTTGCTGGTAGAGATGGTGGGGCAATACAGAAAGGAAGTTAGTTTTATAGATAATGATAAAGTGATGTATGAAGAGATTGAAAAAACAGTTTCCTTCTTAAGAAAAGTTGAATTGCCTTTTTCATCGACAAAAGTATAAAATCACCACGCCAGTCATGGTGTTAGCATTGTTTTTCCCCTGTCCAGTTCACGGTATCTTTTCAATAATTCACCAGTTGAGCGGGCAGGGGTTTTTGTTTTACCAGTCATCACCAACAATTTTTCTGCGGCTGTTTCAACGGGTATTTTGGCATAGGGAACAGGGTGGTTGTCGTTCAAAAAACGCATCATGCGAAAACCCGTAAACCACTGGTAAAAGCGCTTTAGAAAGTTAGATTCATTTGAGGCATGTCGTCTCATTTCTTCTAACAACATAAGGAAATTATGTTGTTGCAGAAACTGATTAACCGGATCAGGTAAACCTTTTAATGTACCGGCTGTATACTTATCATCTTCGGTAAAAAGTACAGGAATAATATCCAGCAATTGTTTTATGTCTTCAAAGGCACCGGTATTATAGGTTGTTAACGATGCATCTTCGGTATTACTCAGAAATTTATTTACAGCAGCACCTGTACCGAATGGGACTCTGGAGGAAGGACGGGGAGACGGAATAATTCGCGTTGTATTGATTTCAGTGAAGTTTCCCATCCTGAATATTTTTTCCAGAAAATAAAAATCTTCTCCGGCTTTTCGTTTATTCATACCGCCCTGTTTACAATAGGCCCCGGCTCTGACAGCAAACGCTGATCCAACAGTGTGGAAGGCCATCGGGAAGCCGGCATATCGTTGTGCCTGGACATAATAACGGAGGTGTAATTCGTATTTCTCTACAAATGAATATACCTCACGGGGATAATCGGTGCCGGTTACCGGATGCTCATAATATATGGATGCACCGGGCGATGCCTGGTTTAAATTGAAGTGATCTTCGATGGCAACCAGGTAATTTTCATCACATTCACTGTCGGCATCAAATGAAACAATGATACCTTCCGGTTTATTAAAGAATTCGAAACGGGATACTGCCAGATCCATACCTGTTTTTCTGGCTAACCCCACACCAGCATGTTTTACAGGCATATCAGGTAGTAATACCGGCAGGAAAGAAACGAAATTTGAGTTGTTTTCACGGGCAAATGCAAGTACCTGGTTATATAAAAAACGACCGGAAGATTTGATCTCTTCCGGTACATTTTCAGGGTAATTTATTACCGTAATTATTTCGGTGTGGTTTTTTGCAGGTTTACATTTTAACAACGAACCGAGTGTTCTTAACAGATCGGGCTCATCAAAGGCCGGAATTACTATGATCTGTCCCGGGTTAACTGTTGGTTTCAGTTCAATTTCAGGCAGTTCAACAGCATATCTGCTGAGGTAATTCCCTGCAAATCCCATTTGTGGTCTAATTTATTTTGATTTCTCAGGGTGTGTGGATTTGTACTCTGCATTGATGCCGCGCAGTACTTCCCGTGTTATATCAAGTGCTTTATCACTGTACAATAAAGGACCACCGAAGCTGTTGCTCATTATATATTTATAATCGTGGTCTTTATTGAACTTTTTAAGATATTCCATGATGTTGTTAATCAGCTGGCGGTTCATCACCTGCTGTTCTTCTGAAAGCTGCTGTGACATATTATCCCTGAGCTGCATCAGATTCTGCTGTTCCTGCATGAGCTGCTGCTCTATTTCCTGAGCTGTGGAACGGGTGATGAGTCCTTTTTGCACCTTATTCTGATAGTCACTGACACCTTGCTGGTATGATTTTGACTTGGAGGTTAGCTCAGCTTCCAGCTTTTGTTGTTTGCTGTTCAGGTCAGCACTCAGGTCATAATACATATCATAATTCTGCAGCAGGGTATCTATATTTACATATACAATTGAACCATTTGGCGCTGCATTTTCTTCAATAGCAAGTGAATCAACCTGATCGTCAATCTTTGTTACTTTTTGCTGACTGTTGAAATGAAGAAAATACAAAACACCTACTGCAATAATCAATACAATATTTAAGACAAGTGATACTTTTTTCATAAGTTTAAAATTTGTTTAATTCTTTTTTGTTTCTGATTAAATAATGCTGCAAAATCAACCGTTCAGGATTTCACCCCTTTGCCTACCGGAAATATTGAGGTGATTTTTTTATCCGGCCTGGTAAATTAATCAGCCTGTTAATTTAGAAACACAAATATAAGTTATTATCGAAAAGCCGGAAATATTAAACGCTGTTTTTTGTAATTTTTTTCAAAATCTTTTCAGGAACTTACAGGGCAACAGACTGAACATTACTTTTCAGGAAATTCTACCATCCAGATATCTTCATCTCCATAACCATCAGTTCGTATCCGATAAGTAATTCCTGAATGACTGTTACCTGCTGGCTGATAAAAAACATTATCATTTGTTGTATTTACCGGATATCCGATATTAACAGGTTCAGTCCATTTTCCATTTTTATCACGAATTGAATAAAAAATATCAAACCCACCCATACTATAATGTCCTTTGGAGCAAAAATAAAGGGTATTGCCATCGGGTGAAATAAACGGAGTATCTTCATCAAGGTCAGTATTAATGGTCTCTCCGAGATTTTCAGGCTCACCCCAACTACCTGACGGCAGTTTTTCAGATACCCAGATATCCAGTTTACCTTCTCCCTTGCGTCGGCTGCTTGCAAAATAAAGCATTTTGCCATCCGATGAAATGCTTGCATGAGTTTCGTCCTGCCGGGTGTTAATCTCTTCATTCAATGGCTTCATTTGCTGCCATTTACCGTTTTTGAGCTCACTGGTATATATATCTTTGTTCCCGGATTTATTGCTTATCAGATAAAGGGTGGTGCCATCGGAGGAAAGGCCTGAAGGATATGCTTCGCCATCTGAACCAACCAGCGGGGTTATATTTTCAGGCTCACTCCAGTTGTTGTTTTCCCACTTGCTATAAAAAAGTGCATCATAAAACTTGAGCGACCGGACAAATACCATTGATTGACCATCAAAGGACCGAACCGCTTTTGTTTCGGCAGATGAAGTGTTTACCGGAGCCCCAGGGTTGACAAATGTGACATCCACCGGTTTGTCTTTAATGATTTTTGCACGTTCACAGGCTTCTATCTCATTATTTACCATGGAGTAGTTGTAATTTCCGTAAAAATCAGGAGATGAGATGAATTTATTATACATTTCAAGAGCCTTGCCAAGTTCATTGTTGATCCTGTAGGCATTGCCCAGATAAAACAAGGCATGTAAAGGTGCCTGTTTTTCGGTGAAAGATTTTTCTTTGTACTTAAAAACTGTGTTTTTCACCGCTTTTTCAAGGTAAGGTATGGCTTTCGTTTCTTCGCCCGGTATATTAAGATAGCACATGCCAAGTTTATAATTAAAATTGGCATTGGTTGAATCGTATTTTACCAGTTGACTAAACTGATAGGCGGCCTCTTTATAGTCCTCCCGGGCATAAAAATATACACCATCGTCAAAATATTCCTCTTTTTTTGACTTTTGCTGACTGTATGCCTCAGGAATCAGGTTAAAGATGAAAAGGAGAAGAAAGAAGAGTACGGATCTCGTCATCGCTGTATAATAATTGATTGTCAGTGTTTACTTTTACTTTATCCGGCTAAATTAATTATGCAACCTGACTCACAGATTGCATAATGCAGAATAATTCAGTTATATAAGCAAATATAGTCCAAATTATAGAATTCAGAAATTTCAATATTATTTTCAGGCCAATGTATGATTATTTTGCTTTTAAATTTTCCGGTACTTCCACAGGTTTAAAAATAATATATCCTTCTCCTCCGCTGGTTATGGAAAATGAAACCCTGCGGTTATAGCTGCGTCCTTCCGGGTTATCTGTTCCATCAGGATTAGTATTAATACCAGCCGGGTTTTCCTCACCCACACCTTTGACGTTCAACCGGTCAGGATTTATTCCCTCTTGCTTAAGATAATCAGCAACGCTCTGTGCACGTTTGAGCGAGAGAGTTATATTGTAGCTTGCAGGACCTCTTGAATCGGTATGTCCGGTTATCATTATGACAACCTTTTTATGTTCCTTCAGGGCTTTTATAAGAATATCCAGTTTTTCTTTTGCTTGTGGAGTTAACTGGTATGAGTCGAATCCAAACAAAATGCTGTGAATTATAACTGGTTTCTCTGCTTTTGCCGGTACGGCTTTCTCCTTTTCCGAAGCTTCTTCCCTGGGTTTTTCAGCAACAGGTACTTGTGGAGGATTCTTCTCTTCCAGTTCCGGAGGTTCAGCAGACTCTTCAGTAAGCATTTCTGGTTCTTCCACAACTTTAGGTGTAAATGAAATGCGGTATATATCGTCTGCACCAAGGCTGTTGTCATCAAAGCGCGCCATATATCCTGCTTCCCCGTTTTTTACCGGGACAAAGAAAATATCATCATCAGTAGTATTTACCGGAAAACCTATGTTTACAGGTTTTGACCAGGAACCATCTGTGTTTCGGGTACAATAAAAAATATCATATCCGCCAATATTGTAATGTCCCTGCGAACTGAAATACAGCCTCTTCCCATCTTCGGTGACGAAAGGGCTGTCTTCATTCAAATTAGTATTAATATTTTCTCCCAGATCTACGGGGTCACCCCAGGTACCATCATCCTGCAACTCTGATTTAAAAATATCAGTACCTCCCTTGCTTTCCTTGCGGTTACTGGCAAAATACAAAGTCTTTCCGTCACTTGTTACACTGGCATTTGATTCCCAGTACTTGGTATTTACTTTTTTACCCAGCATAACGGGTAATGTCCAGGTGTCATCTATGTTGTCAGTCACGTAAACATCACTGTTATAATTATCCTCTCGGGTCAGGAACATCTTTTTCCCGTCAGTAGTAATGGATGAGGTACGATAATCGCCGTCTGATCGGATAACCGGTGTGAGATTTACAGGGGTTTGCCATTTCCCGTCTGATTTGACAGACATATAAATTGCTTCATAGAAGGGCAGATGTTGCATGTAAGCGATAATATTTTCATCAGATGAAACAACTGGTTTATAATTATAAGAAGAATTATTGACCGGGCTTCCCAGGTTTGTAATAGATACATCAACCGGATGCTTCATTGCCTCAATGGCATTTTTGCAGGATGTAATTTGCTGATCAGCGTATTCAATATTTTGAGATTCTTTTTTACCTGTCAGTAATTCTTTGTATTTTTTGTATGCCAAAATCGCATTTTCAAGCTGGTTTGTTACCCGGTAGGCATTCCCCAAATAAAGATAAGCGTCATACGGTGCCCTCGTCTCTCCGAAGGATCCTTCTCCATAATTCTCTGTGACGTTCTGAACGGCTTTCTGCAAATACGCAATCGCTTTTTCTTTTTCTCCCGGCATATTCACATAGCAGACACCAATCTTATAATTAATATTGGCATTATCAAACCCTCTCTTATAAAGTTTTTGATATTCTGCAAGAGCATCCGGGTATGATTCCTCAACCAGAAAATACTCGGCGTCATTAAAAACCTGTCTGAGCGCTTCCTGTGCTTCTTGTGAATAAGAAAACTGAAGGGTTGTAAAACAGAACAAAATTAGGGTTAGCAGTTGTTTCATATACTGGAAATTTTCATGTATAGACAAATTTAAGAATTAAATCATAACAACATAAAAATTATATAATTAATTATGAAACAATTATACAGTCCGGGGGTTGAAATATCGTGATTTAACAGAGATGCAGTCAGTCAACTGCTTAATTTATCTGCAAACAATACACTTTAAGACGATTTAATCGTTTTTGTTCCCTTGCAGCAAAGCCTGCATAAAAGTTAACATTTCAGAAAAAACTCAGGTCTGTAAAGCCATGCAATTTAATAGTATGGATATCATTGGCCAGCAGGTATTGCCGGCTTTCTGAAAATAATAAGAGAAGGAGAGCTGTCGGTTGCTTCAATGACAACAGACCGGTTCCATTTCCGGCCCTCAATATTGTCTGTCCCATCGGGATGTTGATTGTTTACCAGTGGCTGTTCTTCTCCGGTGGCTTTGGTTGTTATCCGTTCTGACAATATCCCTTGTTTCTGCAGGTATTTACTGACAGCTTTGGCCCGTTGTTCAGAAAGATTTTGATTGTAGACGGCAGGTCCTTTGGCATCGGCTTTACCGGTTACAGTGATCATTAATTCAGGATAGTCCTGCATGATACTTATGATGCTGTCCAGCTTTTTAACAGCAATATCTGTAAGCGCGGCATCGTCAAAAGGAAAAAGTATGATTCCGGGGAGCTTTAATGTTTTGGATAAAAGTGAATCCGATTGCTCATTTGTTTTTTCAGCGATTTCGGGCAGGCCTTTCATCAGAGGTGTCAGAGTAATCACAAGATCGTTTTCGCCGGATTGTGATACAGAAACTGATTGCCTGAATGGTTCAAAATGATCGGCTTCTGCATAAAGCAGATAATTACCTTCAGGAATTCTGAAGAAATACATATCTTCCCTGGTGTTTTCAGGCTGTATGGTATCTTTGTTCAGTATGTCAACTACATATAATTTAGCTTGTTCGGATACTCCGGAAATGTTTTTTTGTTGAACAGTTATTGTAAAAGGAATAATCCCTTTCCTGAATAAATCCTGAATTGTCACCCGGTATATATCTTCTTCACCATAACTGTCATCCCTGTAGGCAAAAATATAACCAGTTGTGTCATTTACAGGGAAGAAAAATTCATTATCAGCTGTTGTATTGAGCGGGTATCCCAGGTTAACCGGGTTAGACCAGCCTCCTGTGGAATCTTTTTGTGCTGTAAAAAGATCAAATCCACCCATATTTTCATGGCCGGCCGAAGCAAAAAATAATCGTTTCCCATCAGGTGACATAAACGGGGCAATATCATCATATACAGTATTAACAGCGGGACCCAGATTAACTGGTTGTGACCAGTGTCCGTCTTTGCCCATTTTGGATGAATAAATATCCAGGCCTCCATAACCGCCTGTTCTGCTGCTGGTGAAATACAGTGTCTTTCCATCGGGTGAAAATGAAGCATGGTTTTCAATGAAACCTGTATTAACCGTGCTGTCCAGTTTAACAGGTTTTGACCATTTTCCGCCATCAACCACAGCCTCGTATATATCTTCTCCGGAAAACATAGTAAAGGAATGAAACAATAATGTTTTTCCATCGGAAGAAATTCCGGTAATATAAAAAGAGCCGTCAGACTTGATTGCACTGGAGAGGTTTTTTCCCTCCGACCATGTACCACCTGTTTTGTTACTTTTTACGAATGCATCATAAAATTTTAGCTCCGACATGTAATACAATTCCTTTTCATCAGGAGTGGTTACAGGATTGAAATTATTATAGGGAGTGTTTACAAGTGGTCCGGCATTTTGAAACGTACATTCAACCGGATGTTTCATTAGTTTGTCTGCTGTGTTGCAGATCCCGATTTCATGTCTGATTTTTTGGTGCATCTGGCTGTCGCTGGCTGGCCAGTCTTTTGTTAAATTATGAAATACATTCAGGGCTTCTGAAATACGTTCATCAAGCCGGTAAGCAATTCCCAGGTAAAATTTTGCAACCGGAGGAGCCCCGGTTTCTTTAAGGTCATTCTGTTTATATTCCTCATCAATATGATTGACTGCCACTTCAAAACTCGATACTGCACGTTCCTGTTGTCCCGGAATATTAAGGTAGCAAATTCCTTCAAGGTAAGTAATGTTGGGATTGTCATACCCATCAGCCTGGAGTCGCTGGAACAATGCCAAAGCATCTCTGTATTCTTCTGAAACAATAAAATCATTGGCATCAGCGAACATTTCTTCGGGTATGTATGAAAACTGTCCGCTGATACGAATTGTAAACAAAGAGGATATAACAATAAAAAAAATCAGCCTGTATGCCATATTACTGGTATCTTTCAATAAATAATTGTTTGTGTATATTTCATATCAACAGGCATAAAGATAATTATTTCCCGGTCCAACAAAGAAAGTGACTAAAATTTAACCGGCATTTACAAGATAATTTAATGCTGGTTCATCAGTCTTCTTTATTTTTACGCTTTCTGTAAAAGAAAAGTATTAGCAGAAAAACAGCAAAGAGGCTAACGGCCATGGTAAGCCAGATTCTGTAGTTTGAGATATGGGAATAAGTATCCTTTTCAGAAATGAATCCTGTCTCTGATACAATATCTTTTGCTGTCTCTTTAGAAGCAATATGGTCAGAATCTTCCATTGCCGTGTATTTTTCAGCAGCATTAGCTGAGTCTGGAATTTCGGCTTTTACAGTTGAAATATGTTTTTTGTCTTCAGCCTGCCTGGTATTCACGCTGATGTTGACACTGGCAGTTGTTGTATTACCATCTGCTGCAGTCAGTGTAAACTTCAAAAGGGTATTCCACTTAGCAGCCCTGTATCGGTAGTCAAAATGTCCGCTGGTGACTTTTTCCACCTTGTCGGATATCAGCCGGCCGTTAACGTATCGTTCGATCCTCAGCATTCCTGGTGTGTTAAACTGAAGCGGTATTGAAACATCTTCACCAGGTATTGGTTTTAGGGAGATCTTCGGGATGATAATTTCAGGGGTGATCTGTGGATCCTTTTTTGTGTCAGCCAACTGAACAGCAGGATCCGGAGATAGATTAAAGTCAAGTGATACCGGTTCAAATGGCAGGTTTCTTTTTAGATCAATTTGTTGACTGACCTCCCGGAATCCGTTTGCCTTTATCAATACTGAGTAATTTCCTTCGGTTGCATCAAAAGCATAGTCCTTTTCACCGGCTGGTATAGCCACTCTGTAAACTGTATCCCCGTTGTTACTGATCAGAAATATTACTGCAGGCTGGTTTCGTACCGTATCTGATGCAGCTGTAATAGTCCCTTTCACCCTAAACTTCCGGGGGTTAATGTCGGAATAGATATCAAAATAATACAAATCTGTTTGACCATATGTGTCATCCCCAAACGTGGCAAAATAACCACCGGCTCCATTGTTTACCGGCATAAAAAACAAATCGTCATCAGTAGTATTTACAGGATATCCCAGGTTTACCGGAGTTTTCCAGCCTGTGTCGCTTTTAACAGAATAAAATATGTCATATCCTCCGATATTATAGTGCCCATAAGAACTAAAATATAATCGTTGACCATTTTCTGTAATAAACGGAGTTTCTTCGTTTTCGGGAGTGTTGATTATGGGGCCGAGATTCCTGGCCGGTCCCCAGTTTCCTTCCGCATCTTTTTCTGACACGTAAATATCAAGGCCGCCTAAGCCTCCTTTTCTGTTACTGGTAAAATACAGCCTGCGGGCATCATTGCTGATACAGGCGTGAGATTCCCAGTATTTTGTATTGATGTTGTCGTTTAGTTTAGTGATGGGATGCCATTCTTCATCATAATATTTGCTTTCATAAATATTTCCGATATAGCCATCATTTCTGTACAGGAACATTTCAGTGCCATCAGCCGAAAGGCTGGTTGGATATACATCCCCGTCAACTCCAAGATATGGAATCAGATTGACAGGCTTACTCCATTCCCCGTCCTTCATTTTGCTGAAGAATAAAGCATCATAAAACTGCAGCTTTGCGACAAATACCAGTGTTTTTCCGTCTGCTGATACAACAGGATTTGTTTCTGAAAACCGGGTGTTAATTACCGGACCAAGGTTATATTCCCTGTACACAACAGGCTCTTTCATCAATTGCTTCGCATTTTCACAAGACCTGATTTGCTCATCAATAAGCTTGGAGTCATATTTTTCAGGATCAGCGATGTCTTTAAACTTCAGGTAAGTTTCAATGGCTTTATCGAGCTGGTTATTTATTCTGTAGGCATTGGCAAGGTTAAAAAGTGCTTCTGGCGGAGCCTTTTTTTCTTTGAATGAACCGTTTTTAGCTTTTGGGTCAATATTTCCACACGCTTTCAGCAGATAGGGGATCGCCCGCTCATGTCTGAATGGAATGTGAAGATAACACGATCCGATCTTATAATTCAGATATTCATTGCCGGGATCATCAATTTTAAGCTTCATGTACAGTGGAAGGGCATCCTGGTATTCTTCATACTGGTAATAGGATTCGGCTTCCATAAACACATTGTGCATTTCTGTTTCCTCCTGACCAATAATAGATAATGGACATAAAAACAGAAGCAGGGAGGGAATTAAAAATCGGATATACATTTTCATTATCATTGATTCAGTATTCATTCAAATATAATAATTTCTTTTAAATGAATATTTTTAAAAAGGTTTTACTTGTCAGGCAATTTGTAGTATTGATCAATAATTTTTATAGAAGCAGATAAAATGTATCAATCTCGGATCTTATTCTGTAACAAAAACAGAGGTTCATCAGTCTTATGTTTATTCAAAAGCAGCACAAGAAAACAACAATTTTTCTATTTAACTATTAATTAATCACTTAAATTTCGCATCTCCCGCTTAAGAAACAAATAAACATTTAAAAAAACAGATTGAAATTTGTTTAATTTTGACGGATAAATCAAACCAAGTATGATCAGAAACTTTTTTAAGGTAACATACCGCAATTTTACAAGGCAAAAGGGTTATTCAATAATCAATATTCTTGGGTTGGCTATTGGACTTGCCAGCGCCATACTCATTTTCATTTTTATTATGAATGAATTGAGTTACGATAAGTGTTATAAAAATTATGACCGTATTTACCGGGTTTATATGGATGGCCAGATGGGAGAAAATGTCATTCATGCAGCGTGGACGCCTGCTCCGATGGCCTCAACGCTTAAAAAGGATTTCCCTGAGGTAGAATACAGTGCACGGGTTCGGGAACAGGGGAACATGCTTATAAAGTATAAGGACAAAAAGTTTATTGAGAAAAGCATGTTATTCGTTGATTCCTCCTTTTTCAATATTTTTTCCATTCCTCTTATTAAAGGAGATCCACATGAAGTACTGACAAAAAAGTACAGTGTAGTAGTTACACCCAGCGCGGCGAAGAGAATTTTCGGAGATGAAGACCCTGTTGGGAAGATGATAAGGTTTAATCAGGATACTGCCTATTATACTGTTACCGGCATTATGGAAGAAGTGCCTTCAAACTCTCATTTTGATGCTGATATACTGGCCTCATTTCATACATTGAGTATGAGTAATTCAACCATGTGGTTGAATAACAGTTTTTATACCTATCTGATGCTGAAGCCAGGGACAAATGCAGCTGAACTCGAAGCTAAATTTCCTGATATGATCAGGAAATACGCCGGGCCACAGATTGAACAGATCCTTGGAATAACCATTGATGATTTTGTGGCCAGTGGCAACCGTTATGGATATTTTCTTCAACCTCTTACTGATATACATTTGAATACAGACATTGATCATGATTTGAAGCCTTCAAACAATAAACAATACATTTACATTTTTGCTTTTGTTGCACTGTTTATCCTGGTTATTGCCTGCATTAATTTCATGAATCTGGCAACAGCCAGGTCTGCCAAAAGAGCTCGTGAGATAGGGATACGGAAGGTAGTTGGCTCTGACAGGCGATTGCTGATCGGGCAATTTCTTACTGAAAGTATTTTGCTTAGTCTGTTAAGTCTTGCCGGAGCTTTAATTATACTTGAGCTTGTTTTACCATATTTTAATAATCTGCTTCATTTGAGCCTGAGGCTTGGTTATTTCGAACACTGGTATTTCATTCCAGCCGTGGTTGGGATAGCAGTATTTACCGGTTTGATTGCTGGTCTGTACCCTGCAGTATATCTTTCTTCTTTCAAACCGGTCAATGTGCTGAAAGGGAAAGTTATCAGAAAAAGAGGAGGGAACAGCACACTGCGCGGGGGGCTTGTAGTGTTTCAGTTTTTTATTGCAATTGTTATTCTTATAGGTACAATTGTCATAAATAAGCAGTTAACCTACATGCAAAATGTAGATCTCGGATTTCATAAGGAACATATGCTGGTCCTTGAAAGGGCAGAGGCAATTGGTAAAAAAAGGGAAGTTTTCAAGCAGGAACTGCTTACGATTCCGGGCGTTGTAAGTGCCACCAACTCAACCGCCATACCTGGCTATCCGAATAATAACAACGGGTTTATGATTGAGGGGCAAAAAGCTACCAATACAGTGCTGATTATGATTAACTGGGTGGATTACGACTTTCTGAAAACCTACGGGATTGAACTTGAGGATGGCCGTTTCTTTTCAAAAGATTTTCCGGGTGACACACTTGCTATGATTCTTAACCAGACCGGACTTGATAAACTGGGGATCAAAGATCCGCTGAATACCCGGCTTATTCAACCAGGTGACGAACAAGAGCGGCATTATGTACCCATCATTGGTGTAACCAAAGATTATCATTTTGAATCGCTGGAGAAGAAAATCGGAACCTACGGGCTGATGTTCAAACCGCTGGATATGGGATGGGGTGGTTATTATACTATTCGATTAAATTCTACAGATATAAAAGGGACAATCAGCAAAATTGAAGGTGTATGGAATGAAATGGCAGATGATTATCCGATGAATTATTTTTTCCTGAATGAGAGGTTCAATCAACTATACCAGGAAGAACAGCGAACAAGTAAAATATCCTTCATTTTTACTATTCTGAGTATCTTTATTGCATCGCTTGGCCTGATTGGTTTAATTTCCTATACATCAGAACAACGGACAAAAGAAATTGGTATCCGAAAAATTTTGGGCGCCAGTGTTATTTCGATTATCAGGAAACTTTCCTGGGAAACGGTAAAGTATATTCTGATTGCAACCATGCTTGGATGGGCCCTTTCATGGTATGTTATGAGCAGGTGGTTGCAGGATTTTGCTTACCGCATAGGGCTTAATCCATGGTATTTTATTCTGGCAACGTTGTTGATCTTTGTAATCGCTATCGCAACGATTTCTTTTCAGGCTTTTAAAGCTTCGGTAAAAAATCCGGCTGAATCCTTGCGGTACGAATAGTGTTTGATGTTTACCAGTAAAGTAATACCTGCAATACCAGAAAATTCAATGGTTTTGCAGGTATTTCCGATTTATTCTTCTTCAAGCAGGATATCTTTAATTCCTTTGGTTTGCCATACCCGGAATTTACCTTTCTTGTCGCTGTAAATAAAATAGCCTTCCAGGTCATCCAGTGTATTGATCAGTTGAATAGATTTATGCAGGCCGGAAACCATAAATGCTGTTGCCCAGGCATCAGCATCTATGCAGTTTTTTGCTATAACAGTGACGCTAAGCAAACTGTCCCGTGAAGGATAACCCGTGTTTGGGTCGATTGAATGTGCATATTTGATACCATTCTCTTCATAAAATTTACGGTAATTGCCTGATGTAGCAAGTGATTTGTTTTTTAACTGCATTATTGCCTGCAGATTTTTTCCGGGCTCGTAATTTCCTTCAATAGGTTTGTCAATACCAATGCGCCAGTAGACTCCCTTCTCGTTTTTTCCTTTGGCCCTTACTTCTCCGCCTATTTCTACCAGATAATTTTTTATACCCAGCTTTTCAAAATAGTCAGAAACCACATCTACCGAATAACCCTGTGCAATTGCATTGGCATCAAGCATCACTCCTGGAGCTGATTTTACAATGTGGTTTTTTACGATTTTCACCTTGTCCATGCCCACAAACCGGAGCAAACTGTCTATCAATGCCGAATCAATATTTGATTTTTTTGTAAATCCAAACCCCCAGGCATTTACAATCGGAGCGATGGTCATGTCAAACTTACCGTTGCTTTTCTCCCAGACTTTACGGCCATGTTCATATACTTCCTTAAAATAATGATCTAATTCAACGTCTTTGTTTTCATTTACTTTGGATATTATTGACCCGGGAATGTATGTTGACAGGGAAAGGTCAAAGTCATGAAGGATTGAATCAACATCATCTTTAAGATCTCTGCGTACAGAATTTTCATAGGTGATGTGATAGGTGGTTCCCTGGGTAAAGCCGGCGATCATGGTGTATTCATACTTTTTTGAATGCTGGCATGAGAGGATGATCAGAACGGCTGCTGCCAGTAACAAGGGAAAAGTGATTTTTTTGGTCATGGTTCAAAGAAAGGTTAAGGTTCTGAAAAGAAAACAGCCTCCCTTAAAGAGAGGCTGCAGGGTGTAATATATCAGCCAAAATCGTCATAGTCAACCATTTCGTCAGGAACTCCAAGGTCATACAACATCTTTTGTACGGCATCATTCATCATGGGAGGGCCACACAGGTAATATTCAATTTCCTCTGGTTCATCTATCTTACTCAGATAATTTTCGTAGATCACCTGGTGTATGAAACCGGTGTACCCATCCCAGTTATCTTCTTTTTTGGGTTCGGAAAGCGCAATGTTGAATTTGAAATTCGGGAATTGTTTTTCAATTTCCCGGAATTCTTTTTCATAAAAGATCTCGCGTTTTGATCTGGCTCCATACCAGTAAGATACTTTTCTGTCGGTTTTGAGCGTGTGAAAGAGATGGAATAAATGAGAACGCAATGGTGCCATTCCGGCTCCTCCGCCGATATAGAGCATCTCGCGGTCAGTCTCTTTAATGAAAAATTCACCATAAGGTCCCGACAGGGTAACTTTATCACCGGGTTTGCGGGAGAAGATGTAAGAAGAACAAATTCCCGGATTCACTTTCATAAACTGTCCTTTTGCACGGTCCCAGGGTGGAGTGGCAATACGTATATTCAGCATCACGATGTTACCTTCAGCAGGATGATTAGCCATTGAATAAGCCCTGAAAGTTTCTTCGGAATTTTTCATTTTCAGATCCCACATATTGAATTTATCCCATTCATCACGGAACCTGTCTTCAACCACAACATCCTTAAACTCGACTTCAATTTTTGGTACATCAATCTGAATATATCCACCAGAACGGAAATCAAGAGTTTCACCTTCGGGGAGTTTAACAACAAACTCCTTGATAAAGGTGGCAACATTCTTGTTAGAGACAACAGTGCATTCCCATTTCTTGATTCCCATTACCTCTTCGGGTACTTTGATTCTCATGTCTTCTCTAATTTTAACCTGGCAGCCAAGCCGCCAGTTCTGTTGTTGTTCCTTACGGCTGAAGAAGCCTGTCTCTGTAGGCAGTATGCTTCCTCCTCCTTCAAACACCTGGCATTTACACATCCCACAGGTACCACCACCGCCACATGCCGATGGAAGGTATACACTCTGATTTGACAGAGTGCTCAGGATTGTAGACCCCGGTGATACTTCAAATTCTTTATCATTTACCTGAAGCTTGACCTTTCCTGAAGGAGACAGCTTCGCTTTGGCATACAGCAAAATGGCTACGAGCAACAAAATAATTGTCAGGAACACAGCCATGCTGATCGTGATTATGGTGATGGTAGATGCTAGTAAAATCATCTTTGTTTAGTATTTGCAAAAATTATTTAATCATTTTATTTTCAGAATTTTTAGTAAAAGCATGTGGCCCTTACTACAGCTTAATTCCCATGAAACTCATAAAGGCGATACCCATTAGTCCTGTAATAATAAAAGTAATACCTAAACCGCGCAATGGTGCAGGGACATTTGAATATCTGATCTTCTCACGAATAGCAGCAATACTAACAATTGCCAGGAACCAGCCAACCCCTGAACCCAGTCCGAAAGATGTTGCTTCGGCGATATTGGCATATTCTCTTTCCTGCATAAAAAGTGAACCACCCAAAATGGCGCAGTTTACTGCGATAAGCGGAAGGAAGATACCCAATGATGAGTACAGGGTAGGTGAAAATTTTTCAATGATCATTTCAACCAGCTGAACCATGCTTGCAATGACGGCAATGAACATGATAAAACTGAGAAAACTTAAATCTACTGAGGCCAGAGAAGGACTAATCCAGCTTAAAGCTCCTTCCTTAAGCACATAATTTTCGAGCAGATAATTCACCGGGACTGTAAAGCCCAGTACAAAAATAACTGCGATACCCAGGCCGGTTGATGTTTTAACCGTTTTTGATACTGCCAGGTATGAACACATACCCAGAAAGTATGCAAAAATCATGTTATCAATGAAAACTGACCTGATGAAAATATTAATTAAATGTTCCATTGTTGAAAATATTTTTAGTTTTCTTCAATAAGTTCTTTGTTCTTACTTCTTTGTATCCAGATGATAATGCCTACGGTAATAAGAGCCATAGGGGGCAGGATCATCAGGCCGTTGTTCTGGTATCCGAATTTGTATAAACCGATTTTTTCAAGTACCGGAAAGCCAAACAGTGTACCGCTTCCCAGCAGTTCCCTGAAAAAGGCCACAATAATCAGGATAATTCCGTAACCTGCCGCATTACCGATACCATCCAGAAATGAAGGCCAGGGTTTATTTCCCATGGCAAAAGCTTCCAGACGACCCATAATGATACAGTTGGTAATGATCAGACCAACGAATACCGAAAGCTGTTTACTTACTTCGTATGCAAAAGCTTTCAGTGTTTCATCAACCAGGATTACCAGCGCGGCAATAACAGTCAGCTGCACAATAATTCTGATCCGTGGAGGAATAATGTTTCTCATAAATGAGATCACCACATTCGACAGTGCAACCACAGCCATAACTGAAACGGCCATAACAATAGCGGGTTCAAGTTTAACTGTGATGGCCAGGGCTGAACAGATACCCAGTACCTGCACGGTAATAGGATTGCTCTTATTCAGCGGCTCCTGCAGTAATTTCAGGTTTTTGGCTGAGAACAACGGTTCTTTCTCTTTCTTATCCATATCTGATTATTTTTTATGTTTTTCAAAAAATGGTTTATAGGTCACCAGTATGTCATATAGCATGTTTTGTACACCATGACTGGTGATGGTACCTCCCGAGATGGCATCGACAGCATGCGGATTATCCGGTGGAGCCCCGCCTTTGACCACATCAATTGATGTAAACTGGCCGTTTTTATCGAATATTTTTTTACCCTTAAACTGAATCTGAAAAGCCCTGGTGGCTATTTCGGCTCCCAAACCTGGTGTTTCACCCTGATGGCTGTAAGTGGTGCCATATACTGTTGTGAAATCATCATTCAGAGAGACATAACCCCATATGGGCCCCCAAAGTCCTTTCCCGCGAACGGGAATAACATAATGTTTACTGCCATCATCAGTTGTTCCTACATAAACCGGCAGGTTTCTTTTATCCAGCGGTTTTGAAAGTTCTTCCTTCAGGTTCACTTTAAAGGCATCCACTCCGGGCTTTTTATCGCCTTTTGAATCAACAACATAGCTGTCTGTGATGTATTTGGCATACTTTGCTTCTGCATCCTGGGCTGTGGCCTCAATATTCAGGGAAGCCAGTATGTTTCTTTTCTTTTCAATTTCGACATTTTTATCCTGATATGGCTTTAGCTTAATAGCAGCAAATGATAAAACAGCGGCAACTATCAACACCATAATAGCGGCAAATGCGAAAATATATGTATTACTGTACTGCTTCATTGTAGAAATTATTTTTTTAAGCGTTAACTTTTGCTCTTCTCATTCTTCTTTTTACGTTCGCTTCAACCACATAATGATCGATAAGCGGGGCGAATACATTCATAAGCAGGATGGCAAGCATCACTCCTTCAGGGTAAGCAGGGTTCAGCACCCTGATAAGAATAGCCAGAATCCCGGTAAGGAAACCGTAAATCCATTTTCCTCTTTCTGTTTGTGCTGCAGTAACCGGATCAGTTGCCATGAAAACAGCACCAAAAGCAAAGCCACCAAGCAAAAGTTGCTGCCACCAGGGAATTGCCATAAACGGGTTAACAGCGAAAATATTCAGGATAATTCCCATCACAGCCCCACCGATAAAGGTAGAGAGCATTATTTTCCAGCCGCCAATACCGGTATATAGCAGTATAGCGGCACCTATAAGGATGGCAAGCGTTGAGGTTTCCCCGATTGAACCGGGGATAAATCCAAAAAACATATCTGAAGCGGATGGTAATTTATCAACATTACCCAGGGCTGCATTTGCCAGTGGCGTAGCGCCTGAAAAGCCATCAACAAGATGTTGGGAATGCTTCAAACCATAGATCCAGACCTGATCACCCGACATGTCACCGGGATAGGCAAAAAACAAAAATGCCCTTGCCGTAAGAGCGGGATTCAGGATGTTCATTCCGGTACCGCCAAATACCTCTTTCCCTATGATGACGGCAAATGCAGTTGCAACTGCTACCATCCAGAGTGGAATGTTTACAGGTAAAATAAGAGGAATCAGCATTCCTGTTACCAGAAAACCTTCATTAACCTCATGCCCGCGTATTTGAGCAAAAATAAACTCAATAGCCAGCCCTGTCACATAAGTGACTATTATAATCGGTAATACTTTGAGGAAGCCAAACCAGAAAACCTGAAAAAAGGGCACTGTTTCTCCAATTGACTGATAATACTGGTTTCCAACATTCCACATTCCAAACAGCAACGCTGGTACCAGAGCCAGTACAACCACACTCATTGTTCTTTTCATGTCTATACTGTCACGAATATGAGCTCCCTGCCTGGTTACCTGATCAGGTACGAAAAGGAATGTTTCAAATGCCTCGAATGTTGCTTCCAGTTTCTCGAACTTCCCGCCCTTCTGAAAATTAGGCTTGATTTTGTCGATATAACTTCGTAATGATTTCATTTATTGAGAATTAACTGTATGTTTTTATTTCGTTTTACTCTTGAATAGATATAAGTCATACTACTAACTCATCTCTTTACGCATCAGATCAAGTCCTCTGCGGATGATGGCCTGTACCTCGGTTTTTGAAGTACAGACAAATTCACAAAGTGCAAAATCCTCTTCAGAAACTTCATAAATACCAAGTTTTTCCATCATATCAATATCATCAACCAAAATGGACTTGATGAGCTGAACAGGGAAGATGTTCATGGGGAGGACCTTGTTGTATTCACCTGTCATCACATAGGCACGTTTGCCGCCATTCATATTGGTATCCAACTTGTATTCCCGGTTTGGGGTGAGCCATGAAAAGTAGGACCGTGACATACTGAATTTTCCTAAACCCGGCTTTGCCCAGCCAACAAACTCAAAATGGTTACCTTCAGGAATGACAGTTACATTGGCATCATAAAAACCAAGGTACCCCGAAGGAAGTATTTTTGTTCCGGTAAGCACATTTCCACTGATATAGCGCAGATCACCAGCGTTTACGTTATCTTTTACAATGCCTTCTATACTTGAACCGGCAATTAACTTGTAATACTTTGGCTTGATAACTTCAGAACCTGCAAGGGCTACGATTTTTGAAGCATCATAGATCCCTTTTATAAATAACCGGCCTATGGTAATTACATCCTGAGGATTCACATACCAAACCAGGTTTCCCTTAATTAGGGGTTCGATATGATGGATCTGTATTCCAACATTACCAGCCGGATGCGGTCCCCGAAACTGGTTAATCTGAACACCTTTTGCCTTTGCAAATACCGGAGAAGGTGGGTATTCAGCATTTACATTCAAGTGGATTTTGCCACTGGTAAGTTTTGACAGCACATCAATTCCTGCCTGGAATTCCTTGTCCTGATCTTTTACCATGAAATCATAATCGGGAGCAAGAGGTGCAGTATCAAATGCGGATATAAAAATTGATTTAGGTGTATCCTTCGGATTAGCAATAATTGAATAAGGACGCTGCCTGATGAACGGCCAAAGTCCGCTCTGTAAAAGTTTTGCTGTAATGTCTTCCTTGCTTAGTTCTTTCGGTTCTGCTTTTCCAAAATCTTCGTACTCAATTTCGGAATCAGACTGAATAACAACCTCCTCAATTCTCCGGCGTTCTCCCCGGTTTATCTCAACAACTGTTCCGCTTACCGGGGATGTAAACTGAACATCGGGGTTGTATTTGTCAAAAAACAATGGACTACCAGCTTTGACCCTGTCATCAATTTTAACCTTTAATTTGGGAGTTAACCCCTGAAAGTCGGTGGGCTTTAATGCATACCTCGCTGACATGTCGGCCTTTGAGAATATTTTTTCAGCTTTCCCCTTCAGCTTGATATCCAGGCCTTTCCTGATCTTTATAACGTTTGACATCTTAAAATTTTGGGTTTTAAAATTTTATCTGGCAAAAATAGCCATTTTTTAATATATACCAATTCAATGTTGTTTTTAAAATAACATCAAATATAATAATTCATATTTTTTAATATGTCCATTGTTCAATATTTTTCTTTTTTCAGAAAAAGAATACGTTATCTGTTCGTTAATGTTTAATTTTGAAAGGGAATTTGTTGCTGTTTAAATAGATGATAAATAAACTGAATTCTGAAAATATGATTAAGAACCAATCAATCAGACAAATTGTGTATTTCAGAATAATTTACATGCCTTATTCCATGAACTTTTCAACAATTAATGCATAATTATTGCAGATGAATTAATGCATAATTATTGCAGATGGTGAAACTTTACAGTTGTATATAGTTTACCTGCGGATCTTGTTTTTATAAATTAAGCATGTTCCCATTCGGCAGAAATTTCAAGATGATGCAGATCATACAGAAATAAATTTAATTAAAAACCCCTGTTATATAATTTCATATATGAATATCTACAGAAAATCGTCAACTGATGTTTCAGGAGCAATTGCAAAGCTATGTTTAATTGTAATTTCTGTATTCTTTATAGCAAATGATGTTTATCCGGAAACTTCGGGTTACAGAAAGATGCAGGCAGACAGCCTTATATATGACCAGGTTTACAAGGAGAATATTCAAACAGTCAAGCTTTTTCGTAAAGGGTGGGAGATGTCTTATCCGGTTATCAATTTGAACAGCGGCGAACAATTATTACTGAGTTTTGACCGGCTCGGGAATGACCTGGGGAATTACAGCTACACTTTTATTCATTGTGATGCAAACTGGCAACAAAGTGCATTGATCCCTTCTGAGTATATTACCGGATTTGAAGAAAATCCTGTTAATGATTATAAGAGATCATTTAATACTTATCAGCAATATGTGCATTATGAGGTAACTTTTCCCAGCGATCAGGTGAAGTTTAATGTATCGGGAAACTATATCGTGTATGTATACCAGGACAATGACCGCCAGAATCCGGTGCTTACCAGGCGCTTCTGTGTTTCAGAAAATGCAGTGATGGTAAATCCACAGTTGGTTAGGCCTGTCAATGTAAACCTGTTTAATTCTTCCCAGCAAATCAATTTTTCTGTTAATCTTAATATGCTGGATGTGCAAAATCCTCAGCAGGATGTATCAGTTCTTGTTGTTCAGAATAATGACTGGAATCATGCCCGTTTGTTCCAGCAACCATCAATGGTGCGAGGTAAAATTCTGGATTATGGTGATATGGATAACAATGTTTTTCCCGGAGGAAACGAATACAGGATACTGGATATCTCAAGTGTGAAATACCAGTCGGAACGTGTGGCAGCCATCAGATATCTTAGTCCATATTACCATTTTATCCTGCATCCTGACAAACCAAGGTACAAAGATCGATATTCCTATCAGGAGGATCTGAATGGCAAATATTTAATTAAAAACAGACTTGGTAATGAAAATAAAGTGGATGCGGATTATGTAATTGTTCATTTTACACTTCAGGATAATGTCCCTGAAGCAGATGGAGATATTTATTTATACGGCGCATTAACCAATTGGGAATGCAATCCATATAATAAACTTATCTATAACTTCGAAGATAAAGCCTATGAACTGGATCTTATACTTAAGCAGGGGTATTATGATTATCAGTATGCATTTGTAAAACAGAACGATAAAATTCCTGACCTTACCTGGATAGAAGGCTCCCATTTTGAAACTGAAAATGATTATTTATTCTATATTTACTACCGATCCCCCTTCGATCGTTACGACCGACTGGTTGGTTCAAGAATATTTAACACATTGGGAGGAAAAAAACCTTAACGGGCAAATATACCATTTGAACAATTCAAAATCAAAATAAGGCGGATACTATTGTATGGCAATATCTCCGTGGATTAAGCATAATTAACTTAAATGATTTTACTATGT
Source organism: uncultured Bacteroidales bacterium (assembly GCA_963783315.1). GTDB lineage: Bacteria > Bacteroidota > Bacteroidia > Bacteroidales > DASQZP01 > DASQZP01. The sequence continues at coordinate 20,418 of CAWAMZ010000018.1, read as the reverse complement.
CGATGAGCAGGGAATTTTTGATATTTGGTGGTTTTAGTGTGTTGATACTGGGAATACTGTTTATTGACCTGTTGTTTATAGGGCGGAAGAGCCATGTTATCAAATTCCGGGAATCTATTATCTGGACATTGGTCTGGATTTCATTCGCCCTGCTTGCTTACCTTTTTTTCTACCAATACGGAGGCATGCTGCATGATATTAATTCAATGGAGGAGTTAAAGGAAGTTTGCAGCAAATATGCTCCGTCACTTAAACTGAATGCCGGTGGTTTCGAGTCAAACCTTCTTCTTTACCAGCACAACCTGGCCACGGAATTTATCACGGGATATCTGATCGAATATACATTGTCGATTGACAATGTTTTTGTGATGCTGCTTATTCTGAATACTTTTAATGTGAGGGAAAAATATTATAAACATGTTTTATTCTGGGGTATTCTCGGAGCCATTGTATTGCGCTTTATTTTTATTTTTACCGGAGCAGCACTTATAAATCGATTTGAGTGGATACTGCTAATTTTTGGAGCTTTTCTTGTTTTTTCAGGGGGCAGGATGTTCATCGAAAGAAACAAAGAAGAGAAAATTGAACCCCGTAACCATTGGATGGTCAAATTTTTGTCAAAAAATTTTGCTGTCTTTCCAGCCTATGTAAAGGACCGGTTCTTTATCAGGAAAGCAGGGAAGTTTTATATTACTCCGCTTTTCATTGTTCTGATGATGATTGAATTTTCGGATCTCATTTTTGCCATGGATTCTATTCCGGCTATATTTGCGGTTACACGCGATCCGTTCATCGTGTTTTTTTCAAACATTTTTGCCATTATCGGGTTACGATCGCTCTTTTTCCTGATTTCCAGGACGGTTCAGCTTCTCAGGTTTTTGAAATCTGGGATAGCCATACTGCTTGTTTTTGTAGGACTTAAACTTCTGCTGCACACCTGGCTGGAAAACATTGGATTTAAAACCATCTATTCACTTTATATAATAGCTGCTATTCTAACTGTCAGTATCCTGGCTTCAGTTCTGTTGCCTGCTAAGAACCAGGAAAAAGTAATCTCCGGTGAATAATTTCAGGGTATAGTGGATATAAATTATTACTTGTCAGGATTATTACCTGAAGGTCAAAGCAACAATCATATCTCACTGTTGAGATCAAAATGTTCAAGAAGTTTGGCAATTCTCTCCAGAAACATACCCCCCAGTCCGCCATCAATCACCCGGTGATCGTAGGAAAGGGCCAGTATCATTATATGCCGGATTCCAATTGTATCTCCGTTTTTAGTGCTTACAACAGCGGGTTTTTTCTTAATTGCTCCGGTTGCCAGTATGGCAACTTCCGGCTGATTAATTACCGGTGTGCCTGAAATGTTACCAAAGGCACCAAGATTGGTCAACGTAAAAGTGCTGCCCTTTACTTCGTGAGGCAGTAATTTGTTTTCCCTGGCACGTTTTGCCAGGCTGTTAACGTTTGATGCAAGGCCGCTAAGACTCAGAGTGTCTGCGTTTCTGATCACAGGAACAATAAGATTACCATTTAACAGAGCTGTTGCCATTCCGATATTGATCTCTTTCTTTTTGATTATTAAATTATGATCAACAGAGATGTTGATCATTGGAAATTCTTTAATTGCCCTGGCAGCGGCTTCAATTAAGATTGGAGTAAAAGTTAACTTTTCTCCGTATTTCCGGAAAAAGGCATCTTTGTTCTTTTCCCGCCATAAGAACAGGTTAGTCAGATCCGCTTCACTGAAGGAAGTAACATGGGGTGAGGTATGTTTAGAGTAAGAAGTATTTTCTGCAATAAGTTTCCGCATCCTGTCCATCTCTACAATCTCATACTCTCCGCCACCATAAATCTGTTCTTTTTTAATGGGAGCCGGCGACTGATTACTGGATTTTGGAAGTTCATTTGATTTGTGTCCCCTGGCATAATCAAGTAATATTTCCCTGGTAAGGCCTGCCGGGTGTTCTTTTCTTAATGCTGCAATTTTGTCGCTTTCAATGCCGTATTCACCGGCAAGCTTCTGAATGCTAGGAGGCGTAAAGTCTCCTGCATCCGCAGGGGCGCCGGCCGGAGTATATTTAACCTTATTCCTGATTATTGTCCTTTCATCCGCTTCCTGCCAGTTATTATGTAAGGAGGTATTTTGTGGGAATGTCTGCTGACGGGCTTCTTTATTTTCTGTTTTCTTTCCTGCTTCGGTTTGTACTTTTTCTGTGAAAATACGGGATGAATCATCAGGCGATTCTTCTTCTCCGCCTTCTGTTTCAAAAATTGCAATGGCCTGTCCTACCTTTGCAATCTGTTCTTCTTCAATAAGATGTTTTTTAAGAATACCTTTTTGTGGGGCCGGAAGTTCTGAATCAACCTTATCGGTAGCAACCTCAACCAACGGTTGATCTTCTTCAACCATTGTTCCTTCATCAACCAGCCATCGGGTAATAGTGGCTTCAATAACTCCTTCCCCCATAGCGGGAAGAACAATTTCTATATTGGGCATAGCAATTAATTTTACAGGACGCTAAATTATGGCATAAATTTTATTCTTGCTCAGTTTACAAACAGCCTTAAACAGTATTTGTTTTTAGCTTCCTATTTTTTTGAATGATTTGAAAAGGATAACAAAGTCGTTATAAACCCTGTATTCTTTTGCATACAAGAGATTTAACCGTTCAATGGAGGATGCTGTCAATTTGTTTTTTAACATATTATCAGCCGGAGAAAGTACTCCTTTGCGGATGGATGGCAATTGATTTGTATTAATATTTTCTGCCAAACAATATCCTACCCAGGTAAACCTGCCCCAAAATACCCTGAAACAGTTCTTCAGGTAGGTCCCGGGTTTATTGAAGTAAAAGACCAGAAACGGAGCTCCGAGCAGAAGAATAACTGATGACCAGATATCGAACAGTCTTTTTTTACGTCTATTCTTCTCTTTTGCCAACGAATCAAATGAAACCACATACAAATCTCCGGCTGTGTTAATTGAATTGCTCCCGATTATTGAAAGACTCTCCGGTGGAGCAATTTTAAAATTCACTTTTTCTGAAGTAAGCTGAAGCATGTTACGGATGATCTGGTGTGCTTCCAGGTCTTTTGCACAAAAAACTATTTCGTTGATTTTATTAACTGTGATGATATCTTTTAGCTGGCTGAGTGAGCCAATATAATTATTATGGTCCAGCTTTTCTTCGTCAGGACAAACATATCCGACTGTTTCCTGCCTGATCTGAGTCTGCAGGAGCAAATCATTTACCCTGGCTGCCTCTTTATAATAGCCAACTATTACCAGTTTGTTTTTTCTTGCATTTTTGACCCGGAAATCCAGTAATCCGGATATGTGCAGTAAAAAACGAAGTCCCAGGGAAGCAATAAATGCCCATGCTGCACCAAACAACAGTAGTGCCCTGGAATATCGCAAATGCTCGGGTAAAAGGGCATAGGCGATTAACAGAATTATCGTACCACTGAATATCCCTTTTCCTACATTACCTGGTTTGGGAGATCGTTCGTACCCGCCACTGAAAAATATGGACAGCATCCACAAAAGTATATATGATGGCACTACAATTGTCAGATATTCAGTAGGGTAGCTATCCGGGTGGCCAAACTTAACCTTTTCATAATACTGTGTTAAGTAATAATAGCCTCCATAAACAAACAGAAAATCAAGCAATGGCAACAGTATTTTCCCGAAAAATCTTTTCAGGATAGACAAGCCTGCCCTGAAATATATCGCCGCATTAATCAGTGTACTGAATAAACGGGCATTTTTTTTGGAAAAGTGCTTTCGGGCAAAAATAATCATAGCATTATAAAAAACCACTACATAATTAATGCTTCCTTTTTTGGTACTTTCCCCCTTGTAATGTATTATAGTGGTTCCCGGGTGGTAATAATTCCGGTATCCGGCTTTAATGATCCGCCAGGAGAGATCAATATCTTCTCCATACATAAAAAAAGTTTCATCCAGAAGTCCTGTTTTTTCCAGGGCTTCTTTTCTGATGAACATGAAAGCGCCCGGAAGGATTTCTATTTCATGGGTTTTTTCCGTGTTTAAATGACCCAAATGATACCTGCTGAAAATGGGTGAATGGGGAAATAACGCAGAAAGTCCAAAAATTTTAAAGAAGGCCACAGAAGGGGTAGGCAGGGCTCTTTTTGATTCAGGAAGGAAGTTACCTTTACCATCAATCATTTTTACCCCCATGGCGCCTGCTTCAGGATGTGCTTCCATAAAACTGATACAGGCATCAAAGGTGTGTTCTTCAACTACGGTATCAGGATTAAGCAATAATATGTACTTGCCCGATGCCAGCCGGATTGCCTGGTTATTCGCTTTGGAAAAGCCTGTATTTTCCTTGTTTTCTATCAAGTGTACTCCGGGAAATTTTTCCCTCACCATGGCACACGAACCATCAACAGAATTATTGTCAACGACAAATATTTCGGCTTCAGCAGAGTGAATGGCTTTGTAAACGGAATGCAGGCATTGCTCCAAAAAGTGTTTGACATTGTAATTTACTATTATGATGGAGAGCTGCATTAAAAATGAATAAGAGGTTTTATTGAAAACGGAAGTGTTACTGTTTAATTTGGCCACACTGCATTAAAACCATTCTGCATGCATTTTTATTTCCCATTGAACAGGCTTTTCCAAAATTTTCACACGCACTGATCCGGTCTTCTTTTCTGAAGTAAGTCATTCCGAGGTTAAAATAAGTCACATCATTATCAGGGTTGAGTTCAATTGATTTATTAAAATCCCTGATCGCCTGATCATAATCGCCCAGCTCGTAGTAAATCCTTCCTCTGCTATGATAAGCGCTTGCTTTTTCAGGGCCCGATTTAATAGCTTTATTCAGGTCCTCTTCAGCTTTGTCATATTCTTTCAGTTCAAGATAGGAAACGCCCCGGTTCAATAGCACATTAAACTTATTGTAATCAGGATCAAGCTGTATGGCTTTGTTAAATGACTCAATTGCTTTTTCGTAACGTTCTTTTTTGTTTTCAAGCATACCCTGGGCATAATAATACTGAGGAGCATCGGGACGGTCTTTAAGTGCCTGGTCAAGAATAGCCTGCGCTTCTTTGGGCTGCTCTAAAAAATGATAGGCCAGTATTTTTCCTGTAATGGCATCAGGATATTCAGGTTTCATGGACAGGGCCTTGTTAAAATCGCTGAGAGCCATTTCATAATCCTTAAGGTTGAGTCTGATATCTCCACGCAGGTAATAGGATTTTGGATTATTTGCGTTGATAGAAAGCGCCTGATTAATGTCATTGAGAGCCGATGTGTATTCAGCGATCATATTTTTAGCTTCTGCACGGCCCATCCAGGCCTCTTCATAAGACGGGTTTATCCTGATGGCCTGATTGAACAGCCGTATAGCAAACAGATAATCCTGATCATGAATCTTCTTATAGGCTGAAGTGGTGAGATTTGCAGGTGTCTCTTCCTGGGCTTTTAGCGGTAGGAGTGAAATCAGACAAACAAATAAGAGGGCTATTTTCTTCATTGTTACTATTTGGAGTAATACATACCTGATATTTGCATGATTACTTGGGTCATTAAGTTGTAATTCCTGTTTTATTTCCCTTTATTAACAAGCTTTTCAGCCACAGGATTGTAATCTGAATGTGGCCGGCAGCTTGTGTAAAAATAGTATTTTCTGTTCAAATAAAAGGGAATTACAACTATTTTGCGTCTGCAGGTTTTTCTTCAGGTGTTGTCAACATCTTATTATCAGCCGAAAAATCATAATTAATCTGGTTGCGGATAATATCTTCAATAGTTTCACGCTGGGTGATCAGGTAATCTTTTCCACCGTGAATAAGCACTTCAGCAGGCTTCAGCCTCGAGTTGTAATTGGAGGCCATGGTAAAACAATAGGCTCCGGCATTCAAAAAGGCCACATAGTCACCCTCTGAAATTTCCTGGATCTTTCTGTTCCATCCAAATGTATCTGTTTCACAAATATAGCCAACAACTGTATAAACCCGGGGATTATCAGTCTTTGGTTTGGAAACATTGATGATCTGATGATAGGCATCATAGAACATGGGGCGTATGAGATGGTTTAAGCCGGTATCCAGTCCGGCAAAAACTGTTGAAGGAGTTTGTTTCACTACATTTACCCGGGCCAGAAAATATCCTGCTTCACTGACCAGAAATTTACCTGGTTCAAAAATAAGCCGGAGTGCCCGGCCATAATCTGTACAAAAACGGTTAAACCTTTCTGTAAGTTTCTTACCCAGATCCTCAATATCAGTATATATATCATCTGGTTTGTAAGCTACCTTAAAACCACTTCCCAGATCAAGATACTTAAGGTCAGGGAATTTCATGGCAGTCTCAAGCAAAATTTCAGATGCCCGGAGAAACACTTCTACATCCAGAATGTCACTGCCGGTGTGCATGTGCAATCCTTCAACCTTCATGTTGTTGGCTGCAATAACCCTCTCTGCATGGGGCAGCTGGTAAATGGAAATTCCAAACTTGGAATCAATGTGGCCGGTAGAGATTTTTGTGTTGCCACCCGCCAGAATATGGGGATTTATGCGTACGCAAACTGGTATCTTATTTCCGTATTTGTGGCCAAACTGCTCAAGAATGGAGATGTTGTCAATATTTATTTTTACACCCATGCTTACTACCTTGTCAATCTCTGCCATGGAAACACAATTGGGTGTGTAGATGATTGACTCTTTCTTAAAACCAGCCAAAAGTGCAAGCTCAACTTCCTGAATCGAAACGGCGTCTAAACCAGATCCAAGATTGGCGAAAAATTTAAGCACATTAATATTTGTAAGGGCTTTGGCTGCGTAATTTATGGTAATATCAACCGACTGGAAAGCTTTTTTCAGACGTTTGTACTGCTTTTCCATTTTAGCTGTTTCATATACATAAAGCGGTGTATCATATTTTTCACACAGATCGGTTACCGCTATCCCGTCAATCTCGTACCTGTTGTTGATTAGCTTCATAATCGTGTATAAGAAGGTTGATAAATTTATTACAAAGATAGAAGTAAAATGCTGAAAAACATACTTTGCAGAAGGAAAGGGATACAAATTATATGAAAGTAGTTTCTGTTACTTTTTGAAGGTGTCTGACAGTCCCAACTATTCAGATTAACATGTTGTCCGGGGGTATTAAACCCTGATTCTGCCAGGACGGATCAGCAGAAATAAGCCCAGCATGGTAATTAGTCCGTTCAGGATAAGTAGTTCAAAACCAAAATGATATCCATTGAACCATTCTTCACTATAGGTGGAAATAAGCAGGCTGATGAGTGGCGAAAGTAGCGCCACCAGGGGCACCCATTTTTCCTTTATCTGGTAGCTGGTGAGCAACCCAAAAGCATAGAGTCCCAATAAGGGACCGTAGGTGTAGCCGGCAATTCTGAAAATCGCACTGATCACACTTTCATTGTTGATGGCCTTGAATACAATGATCACAAGTACCAGTATGACTGAGATCAGAATATGAACCTTCTTCCGTAGTTTTTTGGCTTGCTTCTCTGTCAGATTTTTTATCCCAACAATATCTACGGTAAATGAAGTAGTCAGTGCTGTAAGTGCCGAATCTGCTGAGGAATAAGCCGCTGCAACCAACCCGATGATGAAGAGAATTCCAACCACCGGACTTAAGTAACCTTGTGTTGCTATTAACGGAAATAAATCATCACTGTGTTCAGGAATTGCCAGTCCGATCCGGGATGCAAATATGTAAAGCAGAGCACCCAGGGACAAATACAGAAGATTTACCGGGATCAGGGTCAGACTGAACCAGTACATGTTTTTTTTGGCATCTTTAATATTACGACAGCTTAGGTTTTTTTGCATCATATCCTGATCCAGACCTGTCATTACAATAGTGATAAAAGCACCGCTCAGAAATTGTTTGACAAAATGCTTTTCACCATTCCAGTTTTCAAAAAAGAATATCCTGGAATACTTGCTGTTTGCAATTGCATGTGTCATGTCCGAAAAAGACATATTTAGCTGTTTGGTAATCAGTATGATGCTTGCAATTATGGCGGCCAGCATAAAAAAGGTCTGCAGGGTATCTGTCCATATTATAGTGCGTATCCCGCCTTTATTTGTGTAAAGCCAAATCAGCAAAATGGTGATGATCACGGTAGCAAAGAATGGTACTCCCCAGGCATCGAAAACAGTGATTTGTAGCACATTGGCTACCAGGAACAGCCGGAAGGAAGCCCCTATTATTCTTGACAGGAGAAAAAAGACAGCACCTGTTTTATAGGACCAGAACCCAAATCGTTTTTCCAGGTAGGTATAGATGGACGTCAGGTTGAGCCTGTAGTACATCGGCATTAAAATATTGGCAATAACGATATAACCTGCAATATAACCCAGTACCATTTCCATGTAGGAAAACTGGCTTGTTCCGACCCACCCGGGAACAGAGATAAAGGTGACACCGGAGAGACTGGCTCCGATCATTCCGAACGCTACTATATACCAGGGGGATTGTTTATTTCCGGTAAAAAAAGTGTCGTTGGTTGCATGCCTGCCTGTAAACCATGAAATGATGAGCAGCACACCAAAATATACCGCAATAATTGTAATTACCAAAATCGGTGTCATTCCGTATTCTTTTCTGAGAACTGTCCAGGCTGTTAAACTGAGCCGGCAAATTTTACAGCCGTAAGATTAATAAAAAGATACGAACCTTTCTACAAAAAACTAATTTAACTTATTTATCTTTTGGGCATCTTATTGAAAATAATACAGTTCTTTTGCTTTTTTATGGTAAATTAGCTCCTGCCTTAAAATTGTCAGACATAAAATATTGTGAATCGCATGAAATGATATTAATTTTGGCTGAAAATTAACCAGGGAATTTACCGGAAAGAATGACAATAAACAGCTATCCTTCAAAATTACTCGAACAGGCAGTACATGAATTTTCGAAATTGCCCGGAATAGGGAGTAAAACAGCTTTGCGGCTTGTACTTCACCTGCTGAAACAGGAGAAGGAAGAGGTGAATACCTTTGGGAATGCATTAATCAACCTTCGGGAAGAAATAAAACACTGTAAAATTTGCCACAATATATCCGATACCGAAGTTTGTAACATTTGTGCCGATGAAACAAGGGATCATTCTACGGTTTGCGTGGTAGAAAACATACGGGATGTGATGTCCATTGAAAATACCCGTCAGTATACAGGTGTTTATCATGTACTTGGCGGCATCATAAGTCCGATGGAAGGAATTGGTCCGGCCGACCTTAGTATTGGTAGTCTGGAACAAAAAGCCAGAGAAGGCGCCATCAAAGAAGTTATCCTGGCGCTCAGCACAACTATGGAAGGTGATACCACCAATTTCTATCTGTACCGCAAACTTAGTCCTTTTGATCTTCGGATTACTACTCTGGCCAGGGGGGTATCCATTGGCGACGAACTGGAATATGCCGACGAGATTACACTGGGCAGGTCCATCCTGAACCGGACACCTTTTGAGGCTCCTTCAACCTGAATTTTTTAAACAGATAAATACTACCATGGAAAAAAAATATTTCATTTCGGGTTTTGTCCTTATTACAGCATTTTTTATTATTTCATCATGTAATACAAACAATATGAACACGAAAAAGACTACTCAGGCAGAGAATGCCTTAACTCCTGCACAGCAAGAGAATGCTGATAAACTAGTGATCCTTTGGACATCAGCTGACAAAGAAGTGGCTGAAAATATGGTGTTTATGTACACACTCAACTCCCGGATCAATGGCTGGTGGGAAGACGTGACATTTATAGTGTGGGGCCCCTCTGCCGACCTGCTGGCCAGTGATTCCACCCTGCAAAGTGGTATTAAAAAATTTATTCAGGCGGGCATTAAAGTGGAAGCCTGCAAAGCCTGTGCTGATAATTATGGTGTTGGTGAAAAATTGCAATCTCTGGGTATTGATGTAAAATATATGGGAACTCCGCTTACCGGCTATATAAAAGACGGGTACCATATACTCACCTTTTAATTTATTCGAATTATGATTTCTGCCTTTTGGCCTGAATCAGAAGATGATTGCGCAAGAGAAATGTATAAAATGTATACATCTATATATCTAAATAAAAAAGTTTTATAATTTTGAGGCAATAAATTGCTTCATAAGCATTAATTTTAAATAGTATTTAAATAATAACCCCGAGCTCACTGTTCTAAACGGGTTGCCGCATGAACAGAAGGCCGACAGGTATGGCCGGAAACGGTTATGCCTCCCGAGGAAAATCAGAAAATCTGAATTGGAAAGGGGTAGATGCGATCTTGTTAGTTGCAGGTTTCATTAATCATTTCCATCAGAGATAAGGGCTTTTTTCATGTGCTGAAGGGGTCATCAAACAGATAATGAATTTTGGTTAGAAGAGTAACAGCAATTATTTTAGCCGGTGGCAAAAGCAGCCGGATGGGCGAAGATAAGGGCCTTATACGCCGCGATGGCAAGTATATGGTTGAATATTCGATTGCAATTGCCAAACTGCTTTGCAACGAAGTGCTGATCAGTACGGCAAATAATGATTATGCGAAATTTGGTTACCCGTTGGTGAAAGACATTTATGAAGGTATCGGACCAATTGGCGGAATCTATTCGGCCATGTTGCAGGCGGCCAATCAGCATTGTCTGGTTTTACCCTGTGATACACCGTTTTTGAAACCTGAATTGTTTGAGTCTTTACTAGGCAAGGCAGCCGGAATGCAGGGCGTTGTCCCTTTTACGGATGAAACGGGTGTTGAGCCACTTTGCGCCTATTATCACCAGAGCTGTTTATCCCTTCTGAAAGAACAAATTCAGCGCAAAGATTATAAAATGCGAAATTTTATTGGTAAGGCCGACATCCGTATGTTACATGTCGATAATGAAACTTCTTACTATGCATCAGGACTCTTTTCAAATTTAAATACACCCAACGACCTGCAGATTCGGCAAAATGAAACCTGACTTTTCAAATATATTGCTGATCGCCGGAAACGGACAGAATTCCGGGAAGACAACATTTGTATGTTCTGTCATACGCCGCTTTGCGAAAACTCAACCCGTTACGGCTGTAAAAATATCTCCGCATTTTCATAAATTATCCGGGCGTGACCACATACTTGACAAAACGGAAGCATTTACAATTGTTGAAGAGTTTAGTACAGACAGGAACAAAGACAGTTCACTGATGCTGCAAGCCGGGTCCGAAAGATTATCCACGCCTACGCCAATCCGTCCCACGAACGCCGCGCCGCCGCGATCGCCGCCGAGACCTGGCCCGGCGCCCACATCACCACCGGCCACGCGCTCCTCTCCGAGAGCCGCGAGTACGAGCGCGGCGTCACCGCCGCCGTCAACGCCGCGGTCCAGCCCATCCTCGAACGCTACGTCGCCCGCCTCCGCGCCGAGCTCTCGGTCCGCGGCTATCTCCGCGACCTCCTGGTGATGACCGGCAACGGCGGCATGGTCTCCGCCCGCACCGTCGCCCGCGAGGCGGCGAAGACCGTGATGTCCGGCCCCGCCTCCGGCGTCATGGCCGCCACCTACACCGCCGCCCGCGCGGGCATCGCCAACCTCATTACCTGCGACATGGGCGGCACCTCCACCGACGTCGCCCTGATCCGCGACGCCCAGCCGGCGATCTCCAACGAGATCGAGCTCGAATACGCCATGCCGATCCACGTCCCGATGGTCGACGTGCGCAGCGTCGGCGCCGGCGGCGGCTCCATCGCCCGCGTCACCGCCTCCGGCCTCCTCGAAGTCGGCCCCGACAGCGCCGGCGCGGACCCCGGCCCGGTCGCCGCCGGCCGCGGCGGCACGCGCCCGACCATCACCGACGCCAACCTCCTCCTCGGCCGCCTCGACGCCAACGCCTTCCCCGCCGCCAACGCCGCCCGCGACGCCATCGCCCGGCACCTCGCCACCCCCCCTCGGCCTCACCGCGGAGGCCGCGGCGCAGGCCGTCCTCACCATCGCCGACACCCGCATGGCCGGCGCCATCCGCCTGGTCTCGCTCTCCCTCGGCGCCGACCCCCGCGACTTCACCCTCTTCGCCTTCGGCGGCGCCGGCCCCTCCACGCCGCCGCGCTCGCCCGCGAACTCGGCATCCCCCGCGTGATGATCCCCGCCCGCCCCGGCCTCACCAACGCGCTCGGCTGCGTCACCGCCGACCTCCGCCACGACTTCGTCACCAGCCTCGGCCAGCCGGTCGCCAGCCTCGACCTCGCCCGCGTCCACCGCATCCTCGCCGAACAGGAGGCCGAGGGCCGCGCGCTCGTCGCCGCCGAGACCGTGGACCCCGCGCGCGTCGAGGCGCGCTTCAGCGCCGACATGCAGTTCGTCGGCCAGACCCACCTCCTGCGCGTCCCCCTGCCGCACGCCACCCCCACCCGCGAAGACCTCCAGCGCCGCTTCGAACGCCTCTACTTCGAGCGCTTCCGCGTCGATCTCCCCGGAATCCGCGCCACCCTCGTCAACCTGAACTGCACGGTCCTGGGCCGGCGCCCGAGATCGACCTCGCCCTCCTGATCCCGGCCGAAGCCCGCGCCGCCACCCTCGCCGAAGCCCGCATCACCGCCCGCCCGGTCTGGTTCGACGGCTGGCAGGAAGCCCCGGTCTACCGCCGCGACCGCCTCCCCGCCGCCGCCACCCTCACCGGCCCCGCCATCCTCGAGCAGATGGACACCACCATCGTCCTCGCCCCCGGCGACCACGCCACCCAGGACCGCGACGGCAACCTCCACGTCGAGGTCTGCCGCCGCTGAGCACGGCCAAGGCGGACGAGGCGTCCGAGAAAGCCGAACGGCAGATTCGGATCACGAAGAATGCGGATCGTGCGGCTGCGCTCCCCGACATTAACTCTTCGGTCAGCTCCCGCTTTGCGGAGCGGGAGTGCGCGCCTATCCTGCTGAAATGGTTGTGTTCGCGCCGCTGACGCCTGAACTGCGCGCCAGGCTTGCGCCGCGCACCGCAAGGAAGTTCCTGACGCAGAGGGCGCTCGAGACGGCACCCGCCGATCCGGCGATCGAGGAAGCACTGTCCTCCGCTCCGAACCCAAAGGCCGTCGCTCGGGCGGGCAGCCGCCTTCGCCGCGCGAAGGGGATAGGGGACGTCTCGATCTGGCGCACCGGCAGCGCGGTGACGCTGGCCTGCCGCAATTCCTACGTGACCGACATCGACCGGGCCCGGCCGGGGCCCGCCGATGGCGTCCGTGTCTTCGTGTCCAGGGCGCTCGCCTACCGCACCACCCTCGTGACCTTCCGCAAGCGCTACCAACCCCAGCGGAGCACGATGGGGGCGGTCTACTTCGACGAGCACGCCATCAGCCGGTTTATCGAGCGCGGACCGTGCGACCCGAGGCAGCAGCCGCCAGCCGACCTCGTGCCACGGCTGGAAGAGGCGCATGCCTCCATTCGCTCCTGCCTGGCTCTGGTGGAGGTGGCCGCGTCGGACGGACGGCTCGATCCAGAATTGGCCGCAGCGTTCCCGGTCCCCTGCGCGACCGGCGGCCTCTGGATTGTCGAGCCTTCCACGTCCGGCGACGAGAGTTGCGACGGCACGGTTGTCACCTACCTCGGGGCGGCGTCGCTTGGCTCGGAGCAGAACGCGTTCGTGACGGCTTGCGGCGACGGCGACTTCGTGGGCGCCCTCAACGCCTATCCCCGCTCCATCCGCCGAGACTGGAGCCTGGGCGCGGCCGCGTCTGCCCGCCTCGCTCAAATCGCGTCCAGCGCGCGCCCTCTCATCTGACACGGAGCCGCCGAGCGCCAAGGCGGCGATCAGATGTTCTTACCGATTTCGCCACGCAGCCCGAACCAACGCCCGTAGCTCGACTGCCGTCCGGACCGGCGCCCGGCGATCCGCCCGGACCGCGACGGCAACCTGCATGTCCGCATCGCCGGCTGAGGCCGGGCGGGGAACGGCGTCACCTGCCCGCCGCCTTGCGCTTGACGTAGCTCCGCGACGGTTCCTCGACGAGCCGGTACGTGCAGGCCGCGATGACGACCACCAGGCCGCAGAGGAGGACGAGGAGCAGGATCGACTGCTGCGCGCCGAGCCCGCTGCCGACGTGGTGGCCGGTCAGGCTCAGCGAGACGAACTGCACCAGCTTCAAGACGAGGAAGTGCGTGAGGTAGATCGAATAGGAATCTCCCCCAGCCAGACCAGCGGTCGCGCGCCGAGGACGGCCGAGACGCCGCCCCGGTTCAGGTAGAGCATGGCGATCAGGACCGCGAAGCCGAATGGGAAGAGCGCGTCCGGCAGGCGCAGGTGCATGCCCCCCAGGATGGCCGCCGCGGCGGCGACGAGCAGCCAGTCCGGGCATCGCCAGCCGCCGATGCGGGTCTGCATCAGATGCCGGGTGACCATCCCCAGGAGAAAGCCGCCGAGACAGCGCAGGACCGCGTAGTGGCTGGTGAGGTCGAGACCGTCACCGTCGCCGACCCGCGACAGGAGGACGAGCGCCATGACGCTCAGCGCGCCCAGCGCCACGGCCTGCGCCGGCGTCCGCCGCAGCACCAGCACCGCGAGGAGCGGGAAGACGAGGTAGACCAGGAACTCTGCGCCGATCGACCAGCGGGCCGTTCCAGCTCGGATTGGACTGGAGCCCGGTGGTCTGGAGGAGGAACAGGTTCAGGAAGAAGCCCTTGACCGGATAGTTGCCCGAGAAGGGTTCGAAGCGCGCCGCGCCAACCCCGGCCAGGTTCAGGCAGACCTTGGCCAGTTCCATCAGCAGAAAGCCGCCCAGCACCACGACGTGGAGCGGGTAGATCGCGCCAGCCGGCTGATCAGGAAGCCCTTCAGCCGGCCGCGCCGGACGCCCCCCGCAAAGGTCGTGCCATAGGCGTGCGTGAGCACGAAGCCGCTCAGCACGAAGAAGAAGTCGACCCAGAGATAAGCCTGCGAGACGAGCCCCGTCGCTCGGGCGGGATGGATGGCCGGCAGGAAGCCCCCGGTGGCGTGGTAGACCACGACGAAGATTGCCGCGACCCCGCGCATCGCCGTGAGCGGCATGACGACGGTCGCGGCGGGCCGGACAGTCGTGGCTTCGCGAACGGCGCGCATCGGCCCCGGCCCCCGCGCGCCGTCAGAATATCAGCATCAGGAGCAGGATGACCACGATGAGGCCGATTAGAAAGATGCCGCCGATTGTGCCGCCGATGAACTTGAGCATGCCTGTCTCCCGGGACTGGTGTCTGCGTTGACGCGCCCCCCGATCGGGAGGGGCGCCGTGACGGCCACGCCGCCGGTCGCGATCGGCCGCGGGCACAGGCTGTCAACAGGCGGATCGCCGGCAGGGTTCCGCAGGCGGCGCGGGCAAGGGGCCGCCGCCCCCCGGCTTCCCCCGATCCGCGGTTTCCGCCACCGGGTCCGGGTCGAGCCTGCCAGCCGGTGCATGCCCCGTGCATGCCCCTGCATGCGCCGTGCATGCGCCGTGCATGGGCCGTGCATGCACGGCATTATGTATCGAACGCACCCGGACGTGAATCCCTGATTCCCCTGAGCTTTCCGCATGAGAAGCTATAGGCCCGAGACGATCACGCGCGCTTTCCGACAAACCTTATCAGACCGCCCGCCGTGAGGACAGAGATAACCCGGCGGGCCCTTCTCCGAGACACCCCAGCGCTCCACGATCTCGGTTGCCGCCACGCGCCTGCCCGATCCCACCTCATCAAGAAACCATGCCCGACGCTGGCCGCCCGAGCCTTCGGAACGCGCCGCCGCACCGGGCTGATCACGGTCATCATCACGGTCACAAATACGGTCATGATCACGGTCATTCGGGTGCGGGGCAGCGATCCGCTCCCTCGCCAGCCCTTTGGCACCCGAGTCAACGGACCACTCACACGGGGGATGATCGCGCGGTCCGGCGCCCCGGAAGTGGCGGGCATCGAAGACCCGTCACACCGACAGCAAGCCGCCACGACGGCGCGGAAGTCCTCCTCGGATTTCCGCATCAGAACAAGGAGGTAACCGCCTCCCGGGCCGTGCGCTCCAGCCAGCCAGTGCTTCACCGTCCGCTCCCCGGCACCGGTCCAGCCCATCAGGATTTCTTCGCGGCCCGATGGGTCGATCCGAGCTCCCTCGCCAGTGCATCGGCGACGATCCCGCCGGCGGGCGGGGATCGACGTCCACTACTGCGCCGAGCAGTTCGAGAACGACGGCAGCCCCGTCTCGACCATCGTCAAAGGTGTCAAGCGCGCCATGGCGGGCGAATACAGCCGCGAACTCTCGGCCAAGGTCTTCGCGGGCCAATGCCGGCTGATCGAGCTTGGGCTATCGGCAGGGCGGCGCGGCCGGCTTCGGGCTGCGGCGCCGCCTGATCGATCAGAGCGGCAAGCCAAGGGCGAGCTCGCACGGGGCGAGCATAAGAGCATCCAGACCGACCGCGTCGTCCTCGTCCCGGGCCGCCGGAGGAGGTGGAGATGTCCGGCGGATGTACCGCGCCTTCGTCGAGGAGGGCAAAGCCGAGCGCGAGATCGCCGACGAGCTGAACGCCCGCGGCTTCATCACCGACCTCGGCCGCCCCTGGACCCGCGGCACCGTGCACCAGGTGCTGATTAACGAGAAATACGTTGGCAACAACGTCTGGAACCGCGTTTCTTCAAGCTGAAGAAGAAGCGCGTCCGCAACGGTCCGACAGATGTGGGTTCGGGCCGACGGCGTGTTCGAGGCGATCGTCGACCGCGATCTATTCGAGGCCGCTCAGACGATCATCGCCGAACGGTCACGAAGGCTGAGCGACGACGAATTGCTGGACGGGCTGCGCCGCCTCTTCGAGGCGCAGGGCTACCTTTCGGGACTGATCATCGACGAGACGATCGACCGGCCTTCCAGCAGCGCCTACCGCCATCGTTTTGGCAGCCTCCTGCGCGCCTACCGCCTCGTCGGCTACACGCCGCGCCGCGATTACCGCTACATCGAGATCAACCGGGCTCTCCGTCGTCTCCATCCCGAGATGGTCGATGAGATCGTGGCCGGGCTCGAAGCAAGTCGGTGCCGCCGTGCGGCACGAGACGGATACGGACCTCCTCGAAGTCAACGGCGAGTTCTCGCTTTCAGTCGTCATCGCACGCTGCAAGGAGACACCGACAGGCGCCCTACGCTGGCGGCTGCGGTTCGACACCGGACTCCATCCCGGACCTTACGATCGCGGTGCGAATGGACGCCCGCAATGCCCGACCGCTCGATTTCTATATCTTTCCCAGAATCGACGTCGCGCGGCAGATCCGGCTCGCCGAAGAGAACGAGCTCTCGCTCGATGCCTACCGATTCGAGACCCTCGACATCCTCAACGAGCTCGCGGCGCCAGTCCGCATCCCGGAGGCTGCCTGATGACCGTCCCTTCGCATCCCCAGACCATCGAGATGATCCCGTCGATGCGGTCCATGTCCTCAACCCCCGCGCCCGGAATCGACGCCAGCACCTGGAGATCGTGGAAAACATCTCGACTATCGGACTCAAGCGTCCGATCACCGTAAGCCGACGAAAAACGGATGATGGCATTTGCTACGATCTCGTCTGCGGTGAGGGGCGGCTCGAGGCCTTCCGCATACTCGGAGAACCCGAGATTCCAGCGGTCGTCATCGACGTTGCCGAAGCGGATTGCCTTGTGATGAGCCTTGTCGAAAATATCGCCCGACGGCTGCACCGCCCCATAGACCTCATGGCCGAAATCGGCAATCTTTCCAAGCGCGGCTATAATGATGCCGAAATCGCCGAGAAGACCGGCTGCTCGCGAAGCTGGGTCAAGCATGTGGTCACACTGCTCGAACGAGGCGAAGAGCGGCTAGTCGCGGCCGTGGAGGCAGGTCTGATCCCCATCGCTATGGCGACTGAAATCGCTCAGGCGAAGAGCGACGAGGCCCAAGCGATCCTGATTGAGGCTTACGAAAGTGGCAAAATCCGAGGCAAGAAGCTCGCTGCTGTCCGCCGGCTCCTCGATCGGCGTCTCAGAAAAAGGAAGGGTGTGAAGGACGGCGGGCTCGGCCGGCGGTCACATTCCAAGCGCCCTACTGCAGATGAGCTCCTGCGCGTCTATCAACGCGAGGCGGACAAGCAGCGGCTGCTGGCGACGCAAAGCGGATTTACCCAAGCGCGGCTTCTGTTCATCATCGAGGCGATGAAAGACCTTTTGGCTGACGAAGGTTTCATAACGCTCCTTCGCGCAGAGGGCCTCGCCGCTATGCCGCAGGCACTCGCAACGCGCATCGATGGAGAGGTCCGGACATGATGAGAATGAACCCGGCAATGGAGTTCGGATCGGCTTCGAACGCGACAGTATGATTATCCCTGTTGCGAAGCTCGTGCCGCTCAAGGTCATGCGACCGGGCACCAAGGAGAGCCGGAAGTACGCCCAGATTCTGACGTCGGTGCGCGCTGTGGGGATTGTGGAAGCGCCGATTGTAACACGCGATCGCCAACACTCGGATCAGTATTTTCTTCTCGATGGTCATCTGAGGATGGAAGTACTTAAGGATCTTGGGATCGCGGAGGTGGAATGCCTCATCGCCACCGATGATGAGACCTACACCTACAACAAGCGGATCAATCGGCTGCCGCCGATTCAAGAGCACCGGATGATCCTCCGCGCGATCGACCGTGGGGTGCCGGAGGAGCGGATCGCGGAGGCCCTGGGCCTCGACGTACAGACGATCAAGAAACGTGCCCGTATGCTCGACGGGATTTGCGCGGACGCCACCGAGATACTGAAAGATACGCCTTGCCCAACCGCAAGTTTCATGTCCTCAGATGCATGGCGCCGATACGCCAAGTTGAAGCGGCCGAACTGATGACGGGACAGAAGCAACTATACCGCCACGTTCGCCAAGGCAATCCTGGCCGCCACCCCCAAGCCCAGCTTGTCGACCCTCGGAAACGAAACCAAGCGGCGAGCGCGCGATTACCGCGGACCAGATCGCTCGCTTGGAGCAAGAACTCGCGAGCCTACAGACACAGGTGAAATCCGTGGAGGAGACCTACGGTATCGATAACCTGCACCTCACCGTCGCCAAGGGGTACATACGCAAACTTCTTAGCAACACACAAGTAGTGCGCTGGCTGTCGCGACACCGCCAGGAATACCTGACTGAGTTCCAGTCCATCGCCGAGATCGAGAGCCTTGTGTCGGCGAAACCTGCAGCGGAGTGAAACAGATGGGGACCCGGACCCGATAAGCGCGGGGACCGCGGGAGACGCCGCACTGTGGGGCGGATCAAGCGCGGCGGTGGGGATGGCGGCGAACCCGTTCGGAGCCCACCAGGTCGGTCGACTTTTCGCCGGCCGCATGTGAGGAACGGGTGCGTCGGGAGATTAGTCTAGCGGGGCGCCCGGCGCCCGCTTCCGGCGCACCGCTTTCTCGTTCGGGAGGTCTCCCCGTCGCGGGGTCCCGGACACCCTTCGGCCTTCGGTCGGTGTTCCCGGGCATTCGGTCCGGTGAACGTCCCACCCGGACAGCTACGGGTCTTCCGGTGGAAGGAGACCTCGGCTTTCGCTGAGCAGTTCGAGGAGTTCGTGACCGGTTGCCGATCCGCGAACGATCCGCTCGTAGAGCTCGTACGCGGCATTCGGTTCCTGGTCGGCCCGGTCCATGCTCTCCCGGCTTCAACCTCGCCGTCGGTCCCTTCGGCCACGATCCCGCGGTTGCGTCTGAAATACGCCTTGCTTCGCGCAGCCCCGACCCCCCTTCCCGCGGCACCGAGGGCGCGTTGTCGCGTTCGGGCGTCCTGGTCGAGTTTGGATCGATCGGATGTTTCGCGCACCATCGCCTTTCCTTATCAGCCCCAAGCTCCGTGCCCGCCGCCGGTCCACCGACAGCTCCCTGGCATCCGCCTGCGGCGCGACGCCGGTCTCGCCACGCCGACCCTCGAGATGTTGCAGGCCGCCGGCGACCTCGAGACGGCCGACCGCGCTTTCCATCTCGGGGCGGGAAGCACCGGCATCCGCGTCGCCTGCGCCATCGCGAAGATGGCGCACGACCTTGCCGCGAGTTCCCGCTCACTGGACTTCGCCGCGATCTGGCAGAGGCAGGCGGTCGACGAGCCGATCCGCGAGGGCATCGCGGCGGCCGCGGCCGCCGTTCACGACGTCATCGTCGCGCCGCCCGCCGGCATCGGCAACGTGACGGAATGGGCGAAGAAGCAGGCCTGCTGGGCCCGCGTCCAGTCCCTCGATGTCGCTTGGCCGAGGCGGTTCCTCGATGCCGCGATATCCGAGGATGACACCCGCGAGCGAATGCGCGACGACCGAAGGACCCGGCGGGCCCTGAGCGGCATCGAAGGACAGACCGCCGTTCTGGGGGGCGGTGGCGCATTCTGGCAGAAGGCGCTTGATTGGGACGCCGCCAGCGGGCGCTCACCGAGACGGAGGCGGGTATCCTGGCGGTCGCGAGCCAGAATCCACCATCCGCGTCTGCGCCGG
>CAWAMZ010000017.1:0-120211 GCA_963783315.1 uncultured Bacteroidales bacterium | reverse complement strand
TATGGCCAGTTATTTATTGTTCAATGTTTTATAGATTAAAATTGTCATAATTATCAAAGGAATAAAAATCATTCCTAACTCAAAATAACCTTTCCCAAATCCACTCAAACCACTTTCTAAATTAAGATATGTCCGAGAGTTTACTTTCAATGAAAAACTACGAACACGTTGATTTGGAATATTTAATTTTTTACTGTCTTGTCTTGCAATGTGTAAATCAATAATGTCACCTCTTTTTGATGTCGAATAAAATTTTTTTCTGTCGTAAGGAAAATAACTTACTTGAAAATAGCATGGATATTCGTTTAGATAAATATGATATGTCGAGTCACGCTCAGTTTTCTTAATTCTCCGGGAATAGACTAATTCCTGAGTTATGTTTTTTAATGTTCCTTTTATTTCAATAGTGTCATTTTCTCCAACAACCGAAGGCCTGTCAAAATACAGAAAGATGCCCGCAACAAAAACGCAGAATAAGAAGAAAATGAATCTTCCATTTTTTGAGTTCCATATTTTAATAAAGCCCTTTTTCATTTTTTTTCATAATTGGCCATAAACAATTGTGTATGTATACTATTAGTGTTATATCTACTTTGTATTTTTTAAAAAGTAGTGTTATTCCATGATAATGGGTGTAAATGTTTACCTTTTTTATCTGTCCTGTTTGTTGCATGTTCAATATTCTGTTTTTGTAACTTCCCCTTACCCCATTGCAGCTAACGATGTATAAAGATAGAAGGGATTTGGAAGAAATCAAAATTTAAGTACGGTGACAAGGTGACAATCCTTGACTTAGCTTGGGCGGACTGACTATGCAAATATCCAACTACCACTGTGCTTGTGCTTATTACTGGTTCCCTTTCGGGAAACCGGAACAAACCTTAGGCCTGTTGGCTGTTTGATTCCGTGAACCGGAGGAATACGTCCGTCTGGAGGAGGCTCATTACAAGTTTGGGGAGAGTTGGAGTGTGAGTATAGAGGGATAAAAACAGAAAAGAGTGATCGTAACTCGCTCTTGCTTATTACTCACACTCTTTTCTGTTTTTGTGGGCCCACTTGGGCTCGAACCAAGGACCACCTGATTATGAGTCAGGTGCTCTAACCAGCTGAGCTATGGGCCCGGTGTAGCACCTTTTTTAAAGGTCTGCAATATTATGAAATTGTTGGCAATTTTACAATACTTTTTAATGAATTTATTAAATTTCCGGCATTACCGCTCTGAACAATGCAACAATTAGATGCTGGTTTTGGTTATTTTTTGTTTATGTATTCTTTTTTTCCGGAAAAAGTTCCAGCAACGATGATTCCGCTGCCTTGCAGATACCTTTTTCTGTAATCAGTCCTGTTACCAGCCGGGCCGGGGTTACATCAAAAGCATGGTTTACCACCGGGGCGTTAACAGGAGTGATCCTCACCCGTCCTGGTGCGTTGCCATTATACCCTTCGACAAAACGTACCTCGTTGGTATCCCGCTGCTCGATGGGTATTTCCTTTAGTCCGTCTGCAATATTCCAGTCAATGGAGGAGGAGGGAAGGGCCACATAAAAAGGTATGTTATTGTCGAAAGCCGCAAGCGCCTTTAGGTAGGTCCCTATCTTGTTGGCCACATCACCTGTACGTGTGGTACGGTCGCTTCCCACAATCACCATATCCACCAGTCCTTGCTGCATCAGCAGTCCGCCTTCGTTGTCGGCAATTACCGTATAGGGCACTCCGTGTTGTTTGAGCTCCCAGGCAGTAAGCCGGGCCCCCTGGTTTCGCGGTCGGGTTTCATCCACCCATACATGCACGCTGACTCCTTTGTCATGGGCAAGGTAGAGCGGAGCCGTGGCTGTGCCGTAATCGATACAGGCCAGCCAGCCTGCATTGCAATGGGTGAGGATATTCACAGCTTCCCCTTTCTTTTTCTTACTGATGGCCTCAATCAGAGGCAGACCGAATTCACCTATTCTTTGACAGTTGCTGATCTCTTCCTCAGCAATTTCCAGGGCTGTGCGCAGGGCAATATCCTTTTTGATTTCAATATCATCGGTCTGACCGATGGCTTGCAATGACCGCTCTACGCAAACAGACAGGTTAACAGCCGTCGGACGGGAGGAGATGAGGTAATCGGCCTTTTCCCTGAAATAGTCGTGTCCTTCTCCGGGGTCGCGGTAGTGAAAAGCGGCCAGGTAAATGCCAAATGCACCCGCAGCCCCTATGAGCGGGGCTCCCCGCAGGTGCATATCCCTGATGGCTGTGTACATGTCTTCAACAGTTCGAATTTCTTCAATCAAAAACTCAAAGGGCAATCTCCGCTGGTCGATGATCTTAACCATACTTTGGTCGGCTGGATCTATCCAAATGGTATGATAATGTTCGTTATTTACTTTCATCCTATCGTAAAGATTTATCAGGATTTTTATTTCTTTGTAACAGTTTACTGTAATTCCAATTAAAGTAAAAATAATAAATATATCCGTTTATAATGCCTGATCCTTTCATGATAAAGAATTTTCTGTTCGACCTGGGTGGTGTGATTCTGAATATCGATGTGCAAAAAACCATAAATGCTTTCCGGGAGATCGGAATTGATCATGTTGAGGAGTTGTATAACGGCCTCAGACAGCATCATGTTTTCGACCGGCTGGAAACAGGAGAGATCAGTGAAAATGATTTCAGGGAATATCTGCGTAAAGAGGCAGGGTCGGCCCTGCCGGATGAAAAGATTGATGAGGTCTGGAATGCTATGATTCTTGAAATCCCTGAGGAACGGATCAGACTGCTGAAAAGGTTGAAACATGGATATGAGCTTTATTTGCTGAGCAATACTAATGAGATACACAGGAAATGTTATGACCAGATGGTCAAAAGAACTTTTAATAACGGAGGCCTTCATACTTATTTCAATCAGGATTTCTACTCACACAAGATTGGTTACCGGAAACCGGATCCGGAAGCTTTCCGTTTTGTAATCGAACATACAGGAATAAAAACGGCTGAAACGTTGTTTGTAGATGATAATGCCGACAATATTGCTGCTGCTGAACACCTGGGATTTGCGGTGTTGCACCTTACTCCAGATCGCTCTCTGGTGGAGGAACTAAAAAATTATTAACCATTGGTGCTCTTTTTTTAATAACTTTAAAGGCCTGTTTTTTCTGGTCTTTGGCAGAATGATACTGGTTAATGTTATTTTTCAGAATTAATGATGCATCAATTCAATACCTTAATACTTTCAAAAGCACAGAAGTATTATAATAACCTAAAAAGCTTAATCATGAAAAAGAAGAAAGTGATCATTATGATATTAACCGGCATGCTCGCTTTTGCGGGAACCAATTCTTTAAACGCACAGGATCTTGTATTACCTCTCTGGCCTAATGGTGTTCCCGGATCGATCCCCGACAGCAAGGTGAAGGAGGATACAATTTTCCGTTCAGCGGGAATACCCCGGATACAGCATGTAACAGATCCTAATATCTCTGTATATCTTCCTGACCAACGGGTAGCAACCGGCGCAGCCGTTGTTATTTGTCCTGGTGGCGGATATAGTGTACTGGCTATCGATCATGAGGGTCAAACAATTGCCAAATGGCTGAATACAATCGGGATAACCGGTATCGTACTGAAATACCGTCTGCCCAGTGATGCTATCATGAAAGACAAGGCTGTCGGTCCCTTGCAGGATGTGCAGAGGGCCATCAGGCTGACAAGAAAACATGCCGGAGAATGGGGAATTGATGCAAATAAAGTTGGCGTAATGGGCTTTTCTGCCGGCGGGCATCTTGCCGGTTCAGCCTCTACCTTATACAATGATAAGGTATATGATGCAGATGAGAGCATCAGTGCAAGACCCGACTTTTCACTGTTGATCTACGGAGTACTTTCCATGCAGAAAGATATCACGCACATGGGTAGCCGGGTGAATTTGCTGGGTGATAATCCTTCTCAGCAATTGGTGGATAAATTCTCTGCTGAAAAGCAGGTGACTGATGATACACCGCCGGCTTTTATTGTGCATTCTGAGGATGATCCTGCTGTACCTGTTGAGAACAGTATATTTTATTTCCTGTCACTCAAAAATCACAAAGTGCCGGCAGAAATGCATATTTACCAGGAAGGTGGTCATGGATATGGTATGGGATATGATAAACCTACGGCCAAAGAATGGCCTTCGGCATGCCGAGAATGGCTTAAAGTAAAGGGGTTGGCACACTGAGAATTGCCTGGTTAAAAAACTGAAGATTGAATTTTGGTAAAACCCGGTTTCTTTCTATTGCCGGGGTTTAATTTATTTCCACCAGGTTGAACGGAGCAGTCAGCAATGACATATAATCCTCTCCGGCCTCGTTGATTACTTCATCGTCATATTCATAGTACCAGTTGATATTGACATTGGATCCTTGTTGGTGAAGACAATCGATCCTGCGAAGCAGATAATAGATCCATTTTGATGAGCCGGTATTCAGGTAGGTAAGGCGGAAATTAAATGTGAGTGCCTTATTTTCAGTAAGACTTAACAATTCAATCTGATGTGCCAGGTTCTCATAGAACTGTTCAGGATCGGGTAATGTTGATTTTCCTGTAATTTCGAAATGTCCGGCACTCTCGTCAATAAAGATGCTTGGAGTTTCATAAGGGGCTTCGCGTAGAATTATATCCATGGTACCTCGCTTTAGTTTGTTATGTTAAAAGTATTTCAACCTAAAGCTTTTTACAACGATTTGCCATTGACATGCATTACTTGCAACTGATGATATTACTCATTAAAATGAAATAAAGTGATGTTAATAATAAAACACAGAATAACAATGCAGTAGACGAAGGTTGGCCTTTAATTTAACCAGCGAAAAAATAATTGTTAATTGTACCTTTATAAATGTGCAACAGGAGCCAAAACAAAAAGCCGGATGGAGTATCAGGTTCCATCCGGCTTCATTCCGGCTAAAGAATAGATTTATTGTACAAGTGTCATTTCATCAACAAGGTTCTTTGCACCAGCAAATTTATCCATGATAAACAGTACATAGCGGATGTCAACGCAAATGGTTTTTTGTAACTGATCTTCAAAAGCAATATCTCCGCTCATGGCTTCCCAGTTGCCATCGAAGGCAAGACCAATCAATTCTCCGTTTGCATTCATTACCGGACTTCCTGAATTACCTCCGGTGATATCGTTATCGGTTGTAAAACAAACAGGCATATAACCATCGGCTCCGTATCTGCCATAATCTTTGGCATTATAAAGTTCTTTCAGTTTGCCGGGTACAACGAATTCCCAGTTAGTGGAATCTTCTTTTTCCATTACACCTTTTAATGTTGTATAATATTTATAGAGTACAGCATCTTCAGGACTGTAATCGCCTACTTTACCGTAAGTTAAGCGCATGGTAAAGTTGGCATCCGGATAAAAAACATGATCCTGTTTCATCTCCATCAGACCGGCCATATATAGTCGCTGACCTTTCTCCAGTTCATTGTCATAATCGCTTGAAAGCGCTCTTAATTCCATGTATTTCAGATAGGAAGTGCGGGCAAGCTGGAAGGCGGGATCCTTTTCCAGGGTTTTCAGATCCGGATCGTCAAGGAAAGCTTCCAGTTTATCCTGAAACGGGAAGATGGATTTGCTGTATAATTTGTCTACAAACTTAGCAACATCACCTTTGTATTTTCCGTTTATCACGTTAAATATGTCAGGTTTGTAAATTGCAGGAACGTTCTGATTAACCAGCCTGAGCATTGCTACTGCCACTTTTTTATCGGTGGGTTCATTATAGTCTTTATAGAAATCAGGCAATGATTCTTTTATCCTGTCAGCAATACTCTTAATCTTACTGGTGTTGTCTGGTTCCTCTTTTAGTGTATTGTACAAAGCCAATGTTCTGATTGCAATGGTTGCTGATTCTGTGCCTCTGAATATTGCCTCAAACAGGT
Source organism: uncultured Bacteroidales bacterium (assembly GCA_963783315.1). Classification (GTDB taxonomy): domain Bacteria; phylum Bacteroidota; class Bacteroidia; order Bacteroidales; family DASQZP01; genus DASQZP01. The sequence continues at coordinate 114,295 of CAWAMZ010000017.1, read as the reverse complement.
ACTGGGTGGCGTTTTCATAGGGTTGACTCTGCAGATAGGCGTCTTTGATCATGGTCAATGCTTCTCCGTATTTTTGCTCCCTCTCGGCACTCTCAGAAATCCATTTTTTGAACTGATCTTCCTGTTCTTTTTTCTTCTGCACCACCTTTAGTCTTTTCAGTCCTTCGCTCTGACCAATACTGTATTTCCAGTAATTACTGGAGCGGCTGTATTTACTGGCATACTGAATACGTACTTTGGGATTGGCCTGCATATCCTTCATCAGAATTTCCTGGCGCTCACCTCTGATCTTGATGCGATTAGGGTGAGTTACCTCCAGTAATTGGTTTACTCCATAAGAGGTCATATAACGATCAGTACTTCCCGGATAACCCATTACCATGGTAAAGTCTCCCTTTTCAACTCCTTTGAGTGAAACAGGCAGGTATTTTTTGGGTTTCAGAGGCACATTATCCGGACTGTAAGGAGCAGGAGATCCATCAGGTGCCGAGTAAACCCTGAAAACACTAAAGTCACCGGTATGACGGGGCCACATCCAGTTATCAGTATCGGCGCCAAATTTTCCGATAGATGACGGGGGTGTGCCTACCAGCCTTACATCTTTATAAGTTTCATAAACAACCAGGTAAAAGTTATTTCCGGCAAAAAAATCCTGTACCATAGCATGATAAGCGGTTCCTTTGGTTGCTTCATCAGAAAGCTTCGCCCCTGTTTCCATAATGGCTTTATTACGGGAATCTTCTGACATGGTATCACTTAATGCACTCAGCATTTTATCTGTCACATCTTCCATCCTCACCAGGAAGGTTACCGACAAATCCGGGTTAGTGAGTTCCTGATCCTTACTGGTTGCCCAGAATCCGTTGGCCAGATAATCGTGCTCAACTGTGCTGTGGCTCTGAATAGCATCATAACCGCAATGGTGATTGGTCAGAAGCAATCCCTGATCGGAAACAAGTTCGCCGGTGCAACCACCGCCAAAGATTACCACTGCATCCTTCAGACTTGAATGGTTTACACTGTAAATATCATCCGCATTCAGCTTAAGGCCCATTTTCTGCATGGTGCCAATATTAAGCTTTTGTAAAAGGGGTAACAGCCACATTCCTTCGTCAGCTCTCAGCGTTGCGCCGAAAATCATGGAGAAACCAGCCAGTAATAACAAAAATTTTCTCATCTTACATTAATTATGGTTTAACTTGATTTTGTTGTGTTTATTTTTTCAGATAGTGTAATAGTATTTATGTTTCTTATTTCTCAAATATTCTTCAGACAGATTTTTGTTTTTCAAACCTTATAATTCAAGTTCGTACTGACCGGCCATTGGGCTAAAACTTCTCCGGTGGTACATACTTATACCAAATGTCGCAATGGCCTGACGGTGTCTTTTTGTCGCATATCCTTTATTGTTGTCCCAACCATACATGTCAAATTCTCTATGAAGTGTATGCATGAAATCGTCCCGGTATGTTTTTGCAAGAATGGAAGCTGCGGCGATTGAAGCATATTTGCCGTCACCTTTGATTACACATTCGTGGGGGATGGATTTATAGGGTTTAAATCGATTACCATCAATAAGCAGGAATGCCGGCTCAATGCTTAACTTTTCCACGGCCCGCTGCATGGCCAGAATGGATGCATTAAGAATGTTGATTTTGTCAATCTCAGTGTTATCAGCCCAGGCTACGGCCCAAGCCAGTGCCTGTTCTTCAATCAGTACACGCAACGAATAACGTGTTGCTTCACGCAGTAATTTTGAATCATTTAATCCGGGAAGATCAAACCTGTCAGGCAGAATTACGGCTGCAGCATAAACAGGACCAGCCAGACAACCCCGGCCTGCCTCATCACAACCTGCTTCTAAAACACCCCGTTTTTTGTACCTTTTCAGTATCTGTTCACTCTTTATCAAATCTTTAACTCCTTTTACCCACTTGTACCGGATTTCCCGGTTGCGAAAGTGAATTGGCTCATTTCAAATTGACTGCAAAATAAAATAAATATTAATGCGATTCACATTTTTAAAGTACTTTTTCAACACATTCCCAAAGAAGCTCTGCAGTGTTATTCCAGCTAAATTGTTTGCGCTGCAGCTTTCCCTTTTCGATAAGTTTCTGTCGCAAATCCTTGTCATTCCATACAGCGATCATGGCATTGGTGATGGATTCTGTTGATTGCGGATCGGCATAAATTCCTGCGTCTCCTGTTACTTCAGGCATTGATGTGGTATTTGAGGAGATTACCGGAACGTCACAATACATGGCTTCCAGAATGGGTATGCCAAAGCCTTCAAAAAGCGGGACAAAACTCAGGGCCAGGGCCGAAGCCATCACCCGGTGAAGGCTGTTAGGATTAAGCCGTCCGGTAAAAATAACTTCGTCACGATATTGCATTTCCATAAATGTCCTGTCGATATCTCCGGTCATGAACATTTTTTCTCCTACGATAAGAAGTTTAACCTTGCTGTCGGTTTTTATGCGGAAATTGTCAAAGGCTTTTAGCAAACGAGCGACATTCTTACGGGGATGCAGGGTGCCTACAAAAATAAAAAATTCATGTCCTGCTGTAAATTCCTGCCTGACTGATACTTTCTCTTCTTCATTAACCGGGGCATACAGTTCATTGGCTCCGTTATAGACTACATCAATTTTATCAGGAGAAACATTGTAGGTAACGGCAATATCGTTTTTCGAATAGGCTGATACAGTGGCAATCCTTGCGGCTTTTTGTGCGAAAAGCGGAAAGTAATGCCGGTAGTACAAGCGGGTAAAAAACGGAAGGTCTTCCGGACGGTGGGCAAAATTGATATCGTGTATGACAGCCATGGAAGGAACCTTTGTTTTCAGGGATAAATAACCGTCAGGAGACAGGAACAAATCGGCATTGTATTTTTTGAGAAATCCCGGGATCATTTTTTCAAACCACAGGTACCACAACAGCGGATGCCGGGTGGGTGGCTGTACTTTTACAGGAGTAATATTATCCGAAAAGATAAATGACGAATCCCATTGTCTGTCAAACAGGAATACAAAATGATGTTCGGGGTGGCTGGTGGTGATCCTTTTAAGCGTTTCATAAGTAAACCAGCCAATCCCGTCCAGCCTGTCCCTGAGTAATAAACGAGTATTTACCGCAATTATCATCGTTGTCAAAGATAATAAAAATCCCTGATCACCGGTATATTGCCTGTTGCTTAGTTCATTTATTATATTTGGTTCAAAAAATGCTGATTTGAAATTGTAGCACTGGTTCAGGGTCTCGACTGGACCTCGCATTTTAATATCTGTTAATCAGCAATTATAAGGGTTTGGGGTACAGCCCCAAACCCGCACGGGTAAGCATTTGTGTTCTGCACCCAAAAATGTGCTAAAATTATTCATCCAGTGTACTCTTGTCTCCTTCCGGCAATCCCATGGCCCTGGACTTCAGAAGGCGACGCATAATTTTACCACTCCTGGTTTTGGGCAGCTGGTCGACAAATTCTATTTTCTCCGGTTTGGCGATGGGGCCGATTTCATGGGCAACATGCTTTTTCAGGATATCTTCAAGATCGTCTTTTTTCTCTACCCCGGCTTTTAAGATGACAAATGCATGAATCACGTTTCCTTTTATATCATGCGGAAGCCCTATTGCAGCGGCTTCAGCAACAGCTGAGTGGCTGACCAGTGCACTCTCGATCTCCGCTGTCCCCAGGCGGTAACCACTTACCTTGATCACATCATCCATTCTGCCAATTACCCAGATATAACCATCTTTATCAATCCTGGCGGAATCACCTGCTTCATACATGGTTTTGAAGCGCGACCAGTACTGATTCAGGTAACGTTCCTCATCACGATAGACAGTTCTGAGCATACCCGGCCAGGGCTGTTTGATAACCAGATAGCCTTCCTGTCCGGGCTGCACTTCTTTACCATTCTCGTCTACCACTGTAACATCAATTCCGAAAAATGGGCGGGAAGCAGACCCTGGCTTCAGGGGAGTTATCGGCAGCGGAGTGATCATAAACCCTCCTGTTTCTGTTTGCCACCATGTATCCATGATAGGGCATTTTTCTTTGCCAATAACGGAATAATACCATTTCCAGGCTTCCGGATTAATTGGTTCGCCTACACTTCCGAGCAATCTGAGTGAGCTGAGGTCGTGTTTTTCAGCCCAGGCATCACCAAATCGCATGAGTCCCCTGATAGCTGTAGGAGCAGTGTAAAGTATGGTGATTCCATAGTTTTCAACCATCTTCCACCAGCGATTCGGGTACGGAAAGTTGGGTGCGCCCTCATACATGAAACTGGTGGCGCCGTTCAGCAGAGGCCCGTAAACAATATAGCTGTGTCCGGTTATCCACCCGGGATCTGCTGCACACCAGTAACGGTCCTCATCCTTTATGTCGAAAACATACCTGAGTGTAGTATAAGTATAAACCATATAACCCCCATGGGTGTGCAAAATACCTTTTGGCCGGCCTGTTGTTCCTGATGTATAGAGAATAAACAGCGGGTCTTCGGCGTCTACCGGCACGGTTGCACATTTATGCTGGGCTACAGGAAGGGTTTCAAGATCGTGATACCAGAAATCACGACCCGCTTCCATAAATACTTCCTGGCCTGTTCGTTTAACAACAATGCAATGTTCAAGTGTTGCCTGACGGGACATTGCTTCATCAGCAATTTCTTTCAGCGGGACGATTTTTCCACGAAGGTAAGCCCCGTCGGCAGTTACCAGTACCTTACTCTCCGCATCCTGGATACGTTCTGCAAGTGCTTCCACACTAAAGCCGCCATAAACAACACTATGTGCAGCTCCGATCTTTGCACAGGCAAGCATGGCAAATACCTGCTCGGGAATTCTGGGCATATAAATAGTGACAATCTCACCTTTTTTTACACCCATGCTCCGTAAAATATTGGCAAACCTGGTTACTTCCCTGTTGAGCGCATGGTAGGAGAAGGTTCGCCGGCTTCCGTCTTCACCTTCCCAAATCAGGGCAAGCTTGTTTTTCCGGTAGGTGGTTAAATGACGGTCGATGGCGTTGTGTACTATATTGGTGCGCCCACCGGTAAACCATTTAAAAAAAGGCGCATTGCTTTTGTCCAGCACCTTGTCCCAGTGTGTATACCATTCCAGTTCTTCTGCCCGTTCTCCCCAGAATTGTTCGGGATTTTCAATCGATAAACGGTAAAGATTTTCATACTCCTGAATATGAGCATTGGCGGTAACTTCATCGGAAGGATAGTAGAAGGTACCGTTGGATGAGTTGTTGGTTGTGGCCATAACTACTGTTTTTTGGTTTGGAGAATTGATTAAATACAGGAGGAATAACAAGCTGGCATATTTAATTGTTTAGTCTTCACTTGTAATAAACATTAAATGAAACGGTTAATCATGTAATAAATTCCTTTAAGTTTCAGCTAAAAAGTTTTATTTTAAAGGTAATGATGCGTAACAACACTTTTTTTGCTGGTGGATCTTTATGCACATACTTTTCCCCGGTGAATTAATCCGTCCTAAATAATCTTCCCCTGAAATTTAATTATAAACTGTTGTGAATCTGCATTGAATAAACAGATGTATTGTTGTTTCATCTAAATTGTAAAGGTTTTTTATAGATGAATGATTTTAGTTTTATGCATTAAGCAATTATTGAATAAGTCCCTATCTTTGGTAATTGATTATTTTAGATGACAGTTGAAATAACATGCTGTTTATGAGAAATCAAAAAATTATGAATGACGCGTAAATTCATTACAAACCTGGCCCTGTTACTTTTTCTGAATCTGCTTGTGAAGCCTTTCTGGATTTTTGGTATTGATCGTACCGTACAGAATGTGACAGGAGCTTCGGAATATGGATTTTATTTCTCCCTGTTCAGCTTCTCCCTCCTGCTTAATATAATCCTCGATGCCGGCATCACCAACTTCAATAACCGGGCAATTGCACAAAACACGAAACTTATCAGCCGGTATTTTTCAAATATTATAACCATTAAACTCTTGCTTGCCCTGGTGTATATGGTTGTGGTTTTCATTGCCGGATTACTGATCGGGTATAGCCACAGGCAGTTTTATTTGCTGACTTTTCTGGTTATTAATCAGCTTCTTTCTTCCTTCATTCTTTATCTGCGATCAAATATCAGTGGGTTACACCAGTTTAAAACCGACAGTGTCCTCTCAGTGCTCGACCGGATCATCATGATCATACTATGCAGCTTTTTGTTATGGGGAAACATCTTTCATGAGCCAATGAAGATAGAATGGTTTGTATATGCCCAGACGATTTCTTATTCATTTACTGCCGTTATTGCTTTTTCCCTGGTATATTCCAAAACGGAATGGTTCAGGCCTCGGTTTAAAAAAGCCTATCTGCTGCTTATTCTCCGGCAGAGTTATCCCTTTGCTTTGCTTGCTTTGATCATGACTTTCCATAACCGCATCGATTCTGTTATGCTTGAACGCATGTTGCCCGATGGTGAAGAACAGGCAGGGATTTATGCACAGGGATACAGGATAATGGACGCTGCCAATAATTTTGCCCTGCTTTTTGCGGGACTGTTGTTACCCATTTTTTCCAGAATGATAAAGGAACATCAACCGGTGCATACACTGTTGAAATTTGCTGTTATCCTCCTGATCGTGCCAACGTTGTCACTTACAGTCGGCAGTATATTTTACCGTCATGAGATTATGGACTGGTTATACTGGAGCCATGCAGAACAAAGCGCTGCAGTATTTGCCATACTTATGATCAGTTTTGTCGGAATTGCCGGAAGCTATATTTACGGAACACTCCTTACCGCAAACGGAAGTCTGAAAGCTTTAAATATAATTGCCGGTTTTACGCTGGTGGTTAATCTGTTACTGAATATTTTACTCATTCCGCGATATATGGCTCTCGGCAGCGCCATTGCCTGCCTGATCACCCAAATATTCAGTTTTTCTGCCCAAATGATTATTGCAAGAGGTGTTTTCAAGTTTAAAATTAACCTGAAAACACTGGGACGCCTGATTATTTTTCTAATTGCGGCTCTTCTGACCGGTATTTTTACTACCCGTACTGGAATGCCCTGGATGGCAGGTTTCATGCTTATCATTATCATTTCTCTGGCAACGGCAGTTGCTGTTAAGCTTTTTCAGTTGCGGGCGATTTATGCCATTATTCGCTACGGTGAAAAATAAACCTTTTACTCATTAACCTTTTATTTTTCTGATGACCGAATAAACTCAATCAAGAACGATTTGTTAGAAAAAAACAATTTATCTCAACATTGGTTTAATTAAATCCCGCTTTCGTCAAAAAATGGAAACAAAATTGTTTGAGAGGACTATAATGTAGAGGAAACATCAAATTTGAGAAATTGAAGTTTAGAATTCTGTTTCAGAAAGGGTACAAATTGAAGAATAGTTTAGTAATACTGGCTGGAGTTGTTTTTTTTATATTTGTAACATCCTGTAAAAAAGATGAGATACAACCACCACAGGCTTGCTTTTCAATCCCTGATGAGGTGCTGGCTGGAGCAGAAGTAACTTTTGAAGCCAATTGTTCGGCAAATGCGGATAGTTTTTTATGGAAAGTTAGTGACGACTCCTGCTATTCAGGGGAAATCGTCCACCATACGTTCCTTAAAACCGGTGATTTTAAAATTATACTTACCGCCACAGCCAACGGATTATGTGATTCAACGGTACGCAATATTCATGTATTATCAGCCGAAGCAATCAAACACGAAGGCCTGATTGATCATGATCAGGTATGGTTCGAAGGTATACACATTATTACCGGAGATGTATTTATTGAAGGTGCGACAGTAACTGTTTCAGCAGGAGCCCGCATTAAATTTGCCGGGAATACAGGGATTTACTGTGCTGCAAGCAGAACGCCCAATTCAGCTTTTATTGCAGAAGGCACAAGGGAGAAACCCATAATTTTCGCTGCAGATAGTTCAATTAATAGTTTAGGTTCCTGGAATAGTATCGGTTTTTATGAAGGAACCTCACCCCAATCAGGATTCAACTTTTGTAAGATTTATGATGGCGGTGGTGATAATAGCCAAGGAGCAACAATAGTTATTGATAACTCACAGATCGGAATTGAAAACAGTATTATCTCAGGTAGTAAAAAGAAAGGAATTGAGATTACCGGGTATGGTGCTTTCAGGATATTTGAGCAAAATCAGATTTTCGGCTGTAAGAGTAACCCAATAGTATTACCGGTCAATGCGGTATATACGTTGGGTAGTGGCAATATCATCCAGGCAGAACCCGGTATTCTAGTCAGCGGAGATCATCTTGATGTTGCCCGGGCTGTCTGGCAAAATCAGGGAAGTCCTTTTCTGATAAACAAAACGATATCTGTTGGAAGTGAAAATGGCACAACACTCCAGATAAATGCAGGTGTAAAACTTAAATTCGCGAGAAATGCAGGTTTGGTCGTTTCCGGAGCACAAACTCCCGGCATACTGATAACCCGTGGGTTACCTGATGATCCGGTAGTTTTAACATCTGATCTGGATCCTTCTATTCAGGATTATGGAGATTGGGGACATCTGATTTTTAATTCCGGAAACGGGGGACAGAACAAGTTGAGCAATAGTATAATTGAATATGGAGGGGGGCAGGCGGATACCTCCGGAATGATCATTGTTAATAACTGCTCCGTTTCAATTGACAGTTGCACTATCCGTTATGCAGGGAATAAGGGTTTGTTGCTGAATAAGCATGCTTTCTTCACCTCATTTACTCATAATACGATAACAAAATGCCGGAATTATCCATTATCGGTATCAGGTAACTATGCGCACACAATTGGGAAAGACAATTCTTTTTTAACCGCTACCGGAATTGAAATAAATGGTGATACTTATACCCATTCTGATGAAACATGGTATCCACAAACCTGTCCGTACATTATTGACGGGGAGCTGATTATCGGGTCCGCCGAAGGGAGCAGACTTACTGTTGCACCGGGAACAAACTTGTTTTTTACCGGAAACAGCGGGATAAAAGTAGGTTATCCTTCCGGTAATAAGGGTTTTTTTAAAGCCGTCGGGACCGCAACAAATCCAGTGATATTTACCTCTCTGGCTCCTTCGGATCAGCAAATACCCGGTCAATGGCAGGGAATCTTTTTTTATGTCGGAACCATGAATGGTTCTGTAATTCAAAATTGCATACTTACTTATGGTGGTGGATTCTCAAAAGATTCAGGCATCATCACCTGTATGGATACTCCTGACAGTATTCCGGAAATCGCTGATAATAAAATACAGTATTCTGCCAGTTGGGGCATTTACCTGATTGGAACAGCCCATCCAACTCTGCAACAAAACAATTATTTTTCCAATCAGGAAGGCGACTTTTTTGAACCAACAGCTTACTGATCCCTGCATCAGGCAGTATTCTCCAACCTGTCGGTTTTGCAGAATGGGAGCTTAATGCATTTTGTTGACCTTTGCCTGGATACGTTTTTAAAAAAGACCTGTACCATCCTTTATTACAACAGAAAAGGACCGTACAGGTGATTAAATATTACTGACCGGGGTTGGGCTGTTATCGTACAATTTTATTGAAACAAAAAATTCTCTGGTTGCTACATCAGGATGTAATCCCTGAAATTTACAGCCAATTTGACCATACCGATACAGCTGAATACAGGCAGGCTACAAGTCAAGTTTTTTTCTCAGGTCACCGGGAATGGCATCTTTGTGAATCATTATGGCGATTGTTTCAAGCGAAACATAGGGCTCTGACATGTATAAATATCCTCCTGCCTTATTGGAATTTGCCCCCCATGAATTTTTGGTTATAAAATACATTGTGCCTTTTTTATCTTTTGCCAGACCGGTAATATGCATCAGGTGATCGTCGGTGGTTGCATAATTATCGAATTCCTTTTCGCGGTCAGCATCGGTAACCTGCATTTCTTCAACAGGTGCAGTAAAAACTGAGTCGAATGATTTTCCCGATAAATCTTCCCTGTCCCGGGGCAGAATAGCCAGCGCTTTCCGGTGATTGAATCCCGGATCGCTCACATCGCCGTCCCAGCAAACAGTGTAACCTTTTTCTATAGCGGATTTCATTATATCCACCAGATCTTTAAGCGGAATATTATAGTACCTGCTGTGTGACCAGTTATCCGGTACTTCCAGTTCGGCTTTCTGATACCATGGGTAGATGGAATAGGAAGTAAATTCAATATAATCATCAGGGTTAAAATTATTTGCTGTTACAAAATTTTCCGGGGTATAGGTTTTGCCATTGATATCAAAACTTTCAGGGTCTTTGCCAAGATAGGCATCCAGAATTCCTTTGTATGCATCGTCCCATGCTGTGGTAAGGTGGTCACTCTTCACCAGAGGTGCAAGGTAAGCACTTAGTACCCCTGAAAGCTCATTATGGTTATGTTCTTCTGTTCCGTATTTCAGACCGGGATAAGCAGCCTCAGGAACCATTCCGTTTTTCCGGATAACATTCATAACATCATGAGCCTGTCCGCCCTGGCCGAACTGTGCCTTGCCATGAAAACGGACATACCGGGAAGCCTTACTTTCATAAGCATTACGCACGAAATACATTTCCGACAGGTTATATTCACCCTGGTTCTTCCTTAGTAATTCTGATTCGATGAAAGAGGTAGTGGCAAAACTCCAGCAGGTACCGGTTCGTTGTTGATTTTTTACAGGTGTGGCAGGCAGCTGTTTAACTATATTCAGGCCATAATCCTTCGAAACCCCGGCAGCATCCTGTCCAAAGGTGCTGAAAGGCAGCTGAAAGGCCACAACGATGGCCAGGCTTAATACATTTCTGAAATTTCTTTTCATTTGAATTTGAGATTTTAAATTATACGTTGGTTACACCACCCGAAACAATAAACTTCATTGCTTCAGAAGCAGGTATATTTAATGGTGTTATGTGTTCTACAGGTACGATGAACAATTCTCCGCTGAAATTATAGGAATGCGGGAAATAGACAGCGGCTTTCCCTTTAATTTCCAAATGAGAAAGGTCGTTTTGGGTAAGGAATCCAATCTTTTCCAGGTTTGTAATGGTATTGACACGGACAAGCACAGGCTGGTTAAATTTCTTCTCTTTCCCGACAAAGGCTGAAAGCAGGTCTTTGATAGAGGAATACAGCACTTTTACCAGGGGTGCCCGCGTCATAAACCGGTCGATAAGAATGGTAATAGGTTTAAAAACAATTGATTGGCCGAAAAAACCAAGCAGCGTGATAAGCAGAAAAATAATAAGTATGCCCAGTCCGGGTATCGAAAAATGCAGGAACTCCTCAATGTATTTGTTAAGCAACCCATCAATAAAGCTGAAAATCACAAAGAGAATATAGATGGTTACACCTACAGGAGCTATATATAAAAGTCCCTGCAGAAAATAGCGTAATATTTTTTTCATATTTGTTAGTTTACTGGTGCAAAAAAACTGATAAAATTTCAGCAAAAACAAAAGTAATACAAAGCTGAATATCCTGTGGTAAAAACAGATTTTTTATAACAGGTTCCGATATAGCAAATTAATAATGCAATTTGGAAATGGAATTTTTCGGTTTGCTGATTCGGTGTTCTAATCAAAAGAAAAATCAGGGTAACTGTTTTCTTTTCCTGGCGGGCATGCCGGCAACTACCAGGTTGTAGGAATCGTTGATCCAGTAAAAAATTGTTTCTCTAGGTATCGACCCGTCAATATAAATGGTATTCCAGTGGTTACGGTTCATGTGGTATCCCGGTTGAACAGACGGAAATTGTTCTCTGTATTCAATTGCTTTTACCGGGTCACATTTCAGATTGATGCTCAGGTCTCCTTCCAGGTTCATCAGCATGAATATTTTATCAAGCACTTTAAAAACAAGTGTCGATTCATCAAATGGGAAACTTTCTGTTACGGCCGGTTTTGAAAGACAATATTCACGAAGGATATCTACATCCATTTTTTTACTCAATTTGGGGTGTGAAGGCTTCAATAATATGGTTGATCTTATGTGCTTTTTTGAAAAATACAACTTCTACCACATCAAATCTCACCTCCATATTTATATTATATATTTTCATATATCGCTCTGTAGCATCTACAATGAAGCGTTGCTTCTTATTTGTTACTGCTTCATGCGGATGCTGGTACATTTCATTTGTGCGGGATTTTACTTCAACCACAACCAGCAGGTTGTTATGTGTCGTTACCAGGTCAAGTTCCTTGTGTCCGAAACGCCAGTTGCGATGACGGATTTTATAACCGTGCTTAACCAGATACCTTGCTGCTGCATCTTCGCCGGCAATACCAAGGTCAAGATGTTCTGCCATAATTATTTTATTCATAACAGTATCACGTATTGCAATTTCGCATAAAATTTCTGCAACAGAAACTTACCGGGCAAATTATTCAATGAACGGACATAAAAAATGAAGAAAACAATTAATGGGACTGATAATATACAGATTACAGGTCTTATATTGCCAGTTTTTCCAAAGATTCCGGGTTAATTGAATTTATTCCTGTTATGATTTATTTCCCCGGATCATTCAAATATTCAATAACAGATAATTCCTCAGTAACATTCATTTCTATCTGTCTGCCCAGGTAAAGGGCCATGTTGGGTTCCTGATGTCCGGCAGGGAAGTTGAAACAAACGGGATAGTCAAATTCTTCAACTGCTTCCCTTATTATTTCTTCAGGTGTGCGGCCGAAAGGGATCTCGTTGTCACGCATTCCGGTCATCCCACCAACAATAAGCCCTTTGATCGTGGTTAATTTGCCACTAAGCTTCAAATTTATCACCATCCGGTCAATATGATAGAGGTATTCATCCAGATCTTCAATAAATAATATCTTACCGGCAGTATCGATATCAAGTAATGTTCCGGAAAGACTGGCCAGCACTGATAAATTACCGCCGATAAGTGTACCGGTGGCCTTTCCTGTTCTGTTCAGCGGATTTGGATTTGCCTGATAACTTAAGGTTTCACCAAAAAGGGCTTTTCTGAGTGATTCCACGCTGTCATTCAGGATTCCGTTTTTAGGAAAATTTATCGGCATCTGTGCATGCAGCGTAACGGCATCATATAACGAATGTAGTAATGAATGAAGCACGGTAATGTCACTGAATCCGACAAACCACTTGGGCTTTTCAAAAAAACTTACAAAATTTACTTTGTCGAACAATCGCACGGTACCATATCCTCCCCGGCAGCAGATGATTGCTTTAACCGATTCATCGTCAATCATTTGTTGTAAATCGGCAGCTCTTTCATCATCGGTACCTGCAAACTGATTGTGAGAATTGTAAAGATTATTTCCTGTTACTACCTGAAGTTCCCAGGATTCAAAAATTCGAATGGCTGGTTCAATTTCCTCTTTGTTAATCTTTCGGGCGGGTGCAATAAATCCTACTTTGTCACCTTTTTTCAAATATTCCGGAGATGGCATGCTTTTATTTTATAATTTTGTGCGAACCGGAAAAATATAAAAAATATTCCAGATAAACCCTTTATTAAGGAATTATTAGATAAAAATAAATAATTATCCATGACAAAAGAATTCAAACGTACTACCATTACTGCTGCTCTGCCTTATGCCAACGGGCCCGTTCACATTGGACATCTGGCCGGCGTTTATATTCCTGCCGATATTTTTGCCCGTTATCTGCGGCTCAGAAAAGCGGATGTCAGGTTTATTTGCGGTTCCGACGAACATGGTGTCCCTATTACTATTAAAGCCAGGAAAGAAGGCGTGACACCTCAGGACATCGTAGATAAATATCATGGCATCATTAAAAAGGCGTTTGACGATTTTGGTATCTCCTTCGATATTTATGCACGTACCTCATCCAAAACTCACCATACCACAGCTTCTGATTTTTTCAGAAAATTGTACGATCAGGGTGAATTTCTTGAAAAAACAACAGAACAATATTATGATGAGGAAGCCGGGCAGTTTCTGGCTGACCGGTATATAACCGGTACCTGTCCGCATTGCCATAATGAAAATGCTTATGGCGACCAGTGTGAGAATTGCGGAACTTCTCTGAATGCAACGGATCTTATAAATCCTCGTTCGGCAATTAGCGGAAGTATGCCTGTTCTCAGAGAAACCAAACACTGGTATCTCCCGCTTGATAAACATGAAGCCTTTCTGAAAGATTGGATTTTAGAACAGAATAAACACTGGAAATCCAATGTTTACGGTCAATGCAAATCATGGCTCGATCAGGGGTTGCAGCCACGTGCTGTCAGCCGCGATCTCGACTGGGGGATTCCTGTTCCGGTAGAAGGAGCCGATGGTAAGGTGTTGTATGTATGGTTTGATGCACCTATCGGATATATTTCGGCCACCAAAGAACTAACCTCCGACTGGGAAAAATGGTGGAAAGATGAAGATACACGTCTGGTTCACTTTATAGGAAAGGATAATATTGTTTTTCATTGTATCATTTTTCCGGCCATGCTCCGGGCGGAAGGTTCTTATATTTTACCTGATAATGTGCCGGCAAATGAATTTTTGAATCTTGAAGGAGATAAAATATCAACATCCCGGAACTGGGCTGTCTGGCTCCACGAATATCTTGAAGATTTCAAAGGCAAGGAGGATGTGTTGCGTTATGTGCTTACTGCCAACATGCCTGAAACCAAGGATAACGATTTTACCTGGAAAGATTTTCAGAGCAGGAACAATAACGAGCTGGTTGCTATATACGGGAATTTTGTAAATCGCACATTGGTGCTCACCCAGAAATATTTTGACGGGAAAGTACCAGCCCCTGCTAACCTGACTGAACAAGATAAAGCAACATTGAAAGCTGTTGCAGATATTAAAATGGGAATTGAGGAAAATCTGGAGGCTTTCAGGTTTCGCGAGGCTTTGAAAGAAATGATGAATCTGGCCCGGCTTGGAAATAAATACCTGGCTGATACAGAGCCCTGGAAGGTGATTAAGACAAATCCGGATCACGTTAAGGATATTTTGTATGTATCCCTTCAGATTACTGCAAATCTTGTCATCCTGTCTGAGCCGTTTTTGCCCTTCTCTGCTTCAAAACTCACAGAATTTTTGAATTTCACGAATCCCGGCTGGGAGCATGCCGGTGATCAGGAATTGTTGAAACCCGGGCATCAGTTGAACAAACCCGAATTGCTTTTTGAAAAGATTGAAGACACTGAAGTAGAGGCTCAGCTCAATAAGCTGCTGGCAACACGAAAAGCCAATGATGAGGAAGTAGAAAACGTTGTAACACCTTCAAAAGAGAATATTACTTTTGATGATTTTACCAAAATGGATATCCGCACTGCAACGATTCTTGAAGCAGAGAAAATACCCAAAACCAAAAAATTACTCAAGCTCAGAGTAGATACAGGCATTGATAAGCGTACAATTGTATCGGGAATTGCAGAATTCTATGAGCCGGAAGACATTGTTGGTAAACAAATCTCAATGCTGGTGAATCTTGAACCCCGCGAGATCCGGGGGATTGTCTCGCAAGGGATGATCCTTATGGCTGAGGATACTGATGGCAATCTTACCTTTGTAAGTCCGGCTGGCCAGATTAAAAACGGGTCCATGGTGAAGTAGGTGGAGCAATATTACAAAAAAACCCGGTTATTAAGCCGGGTTTTTATTTTTGATACAAGATATTTAAGATTCATTACCTTTTGAAGAGCTCTCCGGTTTTTAACAAACTGAGGAAGACCCCGATATTGTCTCCGTACATAGTTCCTTTATCCGCAGCCAGTGTTGCTGAAACTTTAAATGGAAACATTAGTTTCACAGGAAAGGAGATGTTTATCAGTGCGCTCGCCTGATTTCTGAAAGGATCATAAGGTTTGGAATATCTACCCATATTGATACTGTAAGTAAACATTGTTTTATACCGGATTTTCTCCGTGAGATTTCCTTCAATGCCAACATGATGCGCAATGACGCGATTGTTTTCTACCATGTAAGAACTGTCGGTATTGTAAACTGGAGAAGTAATCATCGGTGTACCAATGGTATACTTGTGATAGGTCCAGCCAGATCTGTATATGAAATTATCAAAATAGTTGTCATTACCTTTCAGGACAACTGATCCGCCAATATCGTGGACCGGTCCCGACTGATAGCTTGTATGCAGAAATTCATACAATACGTTGGTAACCGGTTTGCTTTTGTCTTTTGATTTCAGGTATACGCCCCACAATCCATCTGGATTAAACACCTGACTTCTGCCGGAACCATCCTCAAAAATAGTTTGGTAATACAGGCCTGTAAGATATTTTTTAAGTTTCACATCAATTCCCAGCACCCTGGAGCCCAAATGATTACCGAGCCGGTTAATTACTTCGGCTTCGGGCGAGTCCTCAGGATTTCCGCTCTTTCCCATGAATACCCGTTTAAATGCATCAAAATCATGGGGAAGTTCACCATATCTCGGGTCGGGCGAAATACCACCCCATTGGGCAAAATGTTCAAGTCCGTAGCTGATATTGACAGGTAATTTACCCCCCAGACGGACATACAGGTTTTTGTGATGGAGCATTACATGGCTGACATAACGGTCGTCTTTAAACCAGCCCTGTGAGATCATTCCTTTAAATTCGACATAGCCCCTGGTAAAAGGAAAATTAATGTATCCGTTTGTACCAGCTTTTATTTCCGGGAGAGGACGGGCATTACCCGACCAGATTACAGATCCTGTTGAAAGAGAACAGTCCTGGTTTCCATATGTCTCCTCCATCAATCCGGCAGAAATATGTACAAAATAGATCTTTAATTTTGCATACCCCTGTTGTAACCATCCATTGTAGGCACCGTCATTGCTGCCAAAGAACTCGATACCGTATCCATAATCAAATTTTTTGCCGGTATCTGGACTGGCAAATATTCCTGCCTGAATAAATCCTGTATTTTTACCTGTCGAAAATCGTCCCTGCTGATTGGCTGTCAGTAAAAAAGGTACATTACTGCCTCCGTAGAGAATTGTGCCTGCTTCTATGTTATAGTTAGGCTGATTTAGCTGGGCGAAAAGAGTATGTGGATAAAAAAATAAACCGCTGAAGAAAAAAAATACGGTCAGAACTATTTTGCTAATTTTTAATAACATCAATGAAATTATTTATTGTATCATCCATTCGAAAAAATTGCTCAACACGGTTTCGGCCTTCTATGCCGGCTTGTTTTCGAAGTGAAGGATCCTCAATTAATTTGGTGATTTTATCCGTAAGGTCCTCGGCATCTCTAAACCGGGCCAGAAATCCTGTCTTACCATTTGACACAAGTTCCGGTAAACTACTTATATTAAACGCGACTACAGGTTTACCGTGCCCCATAGCCTCGAGTACAATATTTGCTGATCCTTCATGCAGGGAAGGAAGCACAAAGATATCAATCTGTTCAAGAAATGAATGAATATCTTCAATGAAATCAGTGAAATATACCTGATTATCAAGGTTCTTTGTTTTGACTTCCTGTAAAAGAGAATTCTTAAGTTCACCTTTACCGGCGATTATCATTTTAAAGGGAATATTTTTTTTCTGCAGGTTTTCAGCCACCCTGATCAGGTATTGCTGTCCTTTTTGTTCTACCATCCGTCCGGCATTGCCAATAATTACGGTTTGATTTCCGTTGAGGTGCTTTTCATGACCGTTGCTGGGATATGAAAGAGAGGTATCGATGCCATTATAAATGGTGTGGACCTGTTTTTCCGCAACAAGATTTTTATTTTGCAGAATACCCCTTTTGATTTCTTCAGAATTGGAGATCACATCTGTCAGTATGTGTCTGTATAAAAAACGGTTGAGCCTGGTGTTTTTAACCGGTAGAGCTGTACCCCTTCGGTAAATAATTTTTCTGACTCCTGCCAGGGCTGCTGCGATTCCTCCTATTTTCACATCACCCGATAAGCCCAGCACTACAGCATCAATCTTATTTTTACGGTAAAAACGGTATATCATTAAAACCTTTATCAGGTTAAGGAAGCTTATGTTACCCAGGCGGTAACTAAAAGTATGAATTTCCGGATGTTTTGAGAGCCGGTAGAAAAGATCACTTTTACGGTTGGTAACAGCAAAAACCCCGAAACCTTTATTTGCAAGGTGAAGCGCCATTTCATAATGCCACTTTTCTCCGCCACCCCAGACTTTATTACTATTAAAAAAACAAATATTGTTCACCTATGCGAAGTTTCTGGTTGCTAAAAATGTATGTAATATTTGTGTACTACGTACAGCGCTGTATAAGGTTATTCCAAATTCCAAAGAGAGATCAGATGCCTGGTGTTAATAAGTATCTTTCCCGGAAGCAGCCCGTAAATCAAGTTCTTCATAAACTGAATTTTGACTGCGGAATTCCGGTACAATTTCTTTCATCAGTTTTACCACCTGAAGATGATCCTGACCTTTTAACGGGAAAATAAATTTATTGATAAAGTGCAATACCTCCTTATAATTATAATCGCGTACACGGGCACGCATAATTTTTGGATGGTGTGTGGGGAGAGTGTTTTCTTTGTCACTAAGTAACTCTTCATATAATTTTTCCCCGGGCCTGAGTCCAATATATTTAAGATGAATGTCTTTGCCTATTTCGAGCCCCGATAGTTTAATCATGTTTTTAGCCAGGTCTGCTACTTTAATTGACTTGCCCATGTCGAAGACAAAAATTTCTCCGCCCTGTCCCATGGCACTGGCTTCCAGCACAAGCTGACAAGCTTCAGGGATCGTCATGAAATAACGCGTTACTTCCGGATGGGTGACTGTTACCGGGCCTCCCTGTTCAATCTGTTTTCTGAATCGGGGAATAACAGAGCCGTTTGATCCCAGCACATTACCAAATCTGGTAGTAATAAAATTGGTCTGGCAATGTCCGTTGAGCGATTGGATATAAATCTCTGCAATTCGCTTTGATGCTCCCATGATATTGGTTGGATTCACAGCTTTATCCGTTGAGATCATCACAAATTTATCCACCTTGTGTTTAATAGCAAGGTCGGCAATAATCTTGGTCCCAAAAACATTATTCTGGATCGCTTCAACAGGGTTACTCTCCATCATGGGCACATGTTTGTATGCCGCTGCGTGGTAAATGATATCCGGTTTATTTTGTTCAAATATCTTAACCATCCGGCTGTGATTGGTAATATCGCCGATCAGCACTTCAATATTGCTGAGATTCTTTTGTTCCCTGATTTCAAGTTCGATATCATATAACGGTGTTTCTGCCTGATCGAGCAGTAATACTTTCCGCGGATTGTATTTGATTATCTGCCTTACTATCTCACTGCCAATGGATCCGGCTGCACCGGTTACCATAATCGTCTTATTAATCAACTCTTTCTTTATCGAACGGGTATCAAGCTCAATGGGATCCCTTTCAAGAAGATCTTCAATTTTTATTTTTCTGATCTGATTGACGCTCAGACGCCCATTTATCCAGGATTGAATATCGGGTACAGTGAGCACTTTTATGTTCTTTTCCAGACATCGTTGAACAACCTCGCTTTTTCGCTGCGCTTTCAGGTTGTTTTTGGCAAATATCAATGTTGTTACATTGTATTTATCTACAATCTGTTCAAACTTGTCAATAAAATATATGAATAAACCTTCAATTTTCTTTCTTATGATACTGCTTGCATTATGATCTATAAAAGCAACCACCCTGTATTTGGCTTCAGAATCCATCTCCAGGGCTCTTTTTGTCAGTATGGCCAACTCCTTCGAGCCGTATATTATTACATTTGTCCGGTCTTTTTTGGCATGTACCAACTCTCCATACACAAATTTAACCAGTAGACGGGAAGCTGTCATGAGATATACCGTGGTAATAAAATCAATAATGAGTACCGAAAACGGGATCAGATAACCGCCGGATAAACTGGAATAGAATAGTAAATTAATACCTGCCAGGGCAATGCTGCCAAATGAAATTACAGCAAGTATACGTTCAGTATCTTTTATACTTGTATATCTTACTATACCGGCATATGTTTTGCCGATGGCAAAGCTAAGAGCGCGAATTCCCAAAAATACCGGGAGTATTACACTTATGTTGGCTATGTATTGATAGGGTATTGCAAAATTAAAACGAAGTGAAAAGGCTATAAGTAACGAAAATGCTGATATCCCCAAATCAAGCAAAAAAACAAGCCATCTAGGACTATTCCTTTTGGTAAAAATCATGTTGTTAAATTTGTTAGCATTAATCCTGAACTAAGTTTAATCATGCTGGTAAATCTGATTTGAGCCTGTACATCCTGAAACGAAAAAAAGAGTTACCAAATTATATCTAACGTAAATTATGGGGAATTTGCTTCATTTTTCTTTAAAGAAATACAACTTTTTATTTTCCGGATTTTCTTCGATGACATCTTAACTCATTTTTTATTCGCTATATATTATTGATAATGATTCTGAAAAATGCCCAAACAAAATTTTTATAAATCTTAACAAAAATAATACCGTTTTAATTAATGGTTCTCAGAGAATCTTCTGAATTGTATATCTGCTGTCATAAATAAATCCGGTTAATATTTGATCTTCAGTCAGTCACAAGCTTTCTTTTTAATTTATTTCCTATATTTTGACTGGCAATAAATTAATAGCGGTTCCCAGAGACAATTCAATTCCTGATTATTATTGCCAAAAGTAGAAAAAAAATACATGATTGAAAAATGTTGTAAGAATATCTTTTCTAGTCCTTTTGGTATCCATAACCGTATCCATAGCCATATCCGTACCCGTGTCCGTACCCGTAACTATTTTGGGTAACCCTGATATCATTAATTACTATATTGACATTGGGAATTTTTCTTTTCTCAAAATCTTTGACTACTGTGTTAAATGAACGCTTTCGTGTATGTCTGTGTCTTGTTACTAAAATATTAACATCCGAAAATTTTTCCAGTAATAAAGCGTCAGTTACCAGGCCGGCTGGTGGTGTATCAATAAATATAAAATCATATTGTTCCCTGAGTTGTGCAAATAAATCGTCTGCACGTTTTCCGGCTATTAGTTCTGTCGGGTTTGGGGGAACAGGACCAGAGGTTATAATATCCAGATATGGCATACCACCTGATTTTATTATTGAATTGAGTTCGCAATTATTGCTTAGATATGTACTGAGGCCATCCGTATTATCGAGATCAAAATATTGATGTATAGATGGTTTTCTGAGATCAAAACTTAGTAATATTGTTTTCTTTTTATAAAGGGCAAAAACAGAAGCCAGGTTACCACTGATAAAACTTTTTCCTTCGCCCATTAATGAGGAAGTTACAAGTACTGTATGATGCTCATTCTCTCCGGCAACAAATCTGAAATTAGTACGAAGTGTTCTGAACGACTCTGCAATAAGAGAATTAGGGCGGAAGAGAATCGTAGAATTTTCCTGATACTTATTATGTATAACATGGCCAAGAATTGGAATATCTGTAATTTTTTCAATATCACTGTTTGATTCAACTTTATCATTGATAAAATCTCTAACAAAGAAGAAGAAGACTGGAAACCCGAGGCCCAGCAACACAGCTATCATGTAATTCATTCTTTTTTTTGGACTTATCAGTTGATAATCCTCCGGAGAAGCATATTCAATAATTTCGTTAACAGGGAGATTGGAAGCTTTACTAATCTGCATTTCACTTCGCTTGGTAAGCAGATAGGTGTATAATTCATCATTTAGTTTATAAGTTCGCTCAATACCCAGCAACTGCCGTTGTGTTCCCGGTAACTTGCTTATTTTAGCACTCATCTCATTAATCCGGGAATTAATGTTTTTAATAGCCATTTCTGTAGTACGGATCGAATTCTCTATATTCTCAGCGATGGATTGCTTGCGATTTTCTATCTGACGGTCAAGTGATTCCAGATATGGATTTTCTTTTTTTGAATTAAATGACATTTCTGACCTTTCTGAATATAACGAAGTAAGCTCCATAACGAGACTGTTTAGCATCTGATCGTCAATTTCTATGGAAGAAGGCGCAGCCATGTTTTTCACATCTTTATTGTCAGCAAGATACTTTTTCAGATATTCGAAATACCTTAGTTTTATTGTAAGATTTGCCTGTTGACTTTGCAGGTCTTCGAGTCTGGAAATGATTTGTTGTGACTGAAAATCCAGATTCATCAGTTTGTTATTCGTCCTGAAATCCTGTAAACGCGCCTCGGAATAGTTAAGAGAATCAGTAATGCTTTCAATCTGTCCGTTTATAAACTGAATAGTATTAACCGCAATTTGGTTTTTTCTTTCGATTCCCTTTTTAAGATATTCCTTCATAAGGGTGTTCAGAAAATCAACAGATTTTGCTACATTATTATCTTCAGCCGATAATTCCAGGATAGTTGAATTATCAATTTGACTTATTTTGAATTGCCGGTATTGGTTGATAAGATGTTGCCTGCTGTTAAAAAGAAAAGAATACTCAGCTTCTTTATTATTAAAACGATAGTTTTTATTTATCACAAAACTAAAATGACTGGAAAAAACGGTATCCCCGAATGCTGCAGTGTCCTTAAATGATAATATGGGTAACAGAAACAAGGTCTTATCGGAAACATATGAATATACCGGAACTTCTTTTGAAGATATGGAAATTACAAATATGGAATCATTTAAAAGATGAATATTATAGCGTGTCGATATTACCTGTGCATGAAGTGTATCAAAAGAAACCGTAAAGGGAGAGGCTTTATATACTTCATCAGACAGAAAATTTTCTTCATCAAAATATGAAATAGTCAGGGGTAGTTTTTCAATACTGCGCCGGGTAAGCTCTTTTGACTTAATAATACCAATTTCATTACGCATTTTATAGGAGAACTGATCGCTGATCATCCCTCCGCCAAGAATGGTTTTGGGATCCATCAGCTGTTGTTCATCCCGTACCAGAACTTTCGATGTTACTTTGTATGTTGGTTTGGTATACCGGTTCACCAGAAAAGCAAAACCAAGACTTATAACCAGAAAAAGTAAATAAATTTTCCAGTGTATCAGGTATTTGGCGATAATCTCCCGAATGTCTATCGTTTCTTCCTGTTCAAAAATATCCTGATAGTTCATATTTAAAATTTATCAAATATAACCGGAAAGCTTCCGTGATTTTTAGCGTAGGAAACAGGATAGTAATGCATCAGATTCCTTGCTGTTGTTTTTAGTTAAATTGCAATTATACATATCCCCGAAAAATGATTTAAATTTTCAAATAGGTGAAAATGAGCAACAGAGTGGAAACAGAAGACAGTATAACACTGTATGGAAAGGTAGAGAATGTGAAAGATTTGCTTGAATATGGTTCAACATACAAAATGTCGTTGGGTAACAGGTAATAATATTCTGATTTCAGTACTGAGTTATCGGTCAGGTCGAGATAATGTACTTCAGAACCCTGCAGCGTTTGCCTTACAAGTGTAATTTTTTTTCGATTGCCAAACTCTTTAATTCCACCTGCGAGGCCAAGGGCCTGAAAAATGTTTATTTGATCCTTGTCAATTGTAAAATTTCCGGGACTGCTTACTTCGCCGAGTACAGCGACCTGAAAATCCACAAGCTTTACAAATACATTTGCTTCCTTAAAATATTCGTTCACGGATTTTTGCATAAGGGTCCTTACCTGTTCAATAGTGAGTCCCCTTACATACAGTTTGTCGATGAATGAAAAATGGATATACCCTTCTTCATTTACAGTATAGCTGTTCAGGTACAGATAGGTATTGGTATAGTTGATCGGGAAATCAGATTGAAATACTTTGCTGGTTTTGGGATCCACGCTGTTCACCTTGATATACAGATGGTCGCCAACCTGCAGTTTGTAAGTGGTTTTCTTGCTGTTTTCAAAATTTGCAGAGATGTCTTTGATCGTTTTTTCCTGTAGCATTCTGACCTTTTTCTGAGAAATACAGGAGCTCAGTAACATCATCACCGTAATTACTCCGAGTATTATTCTTATTGTATTACTTACCTTCGTTTTCATAATCAAAATAGTGTTTAATTTTAGAGATATATTACTGCAATTTTATTTTGTAAGGCTTATTGCGTGTTGCAGGAAAATTTTGTTACCATTTTCGAGCGCTACAACAAAGGCTCCTTCGACAGAAAGTTGCTCCTTTAAAGAGGCAGCCTGTTTGTATGTTGCACCTGCAAAAATTCTGTATTTAAACCATCCGTCTTCCCTGCTCATTCGGATTTCTTTTTTTCCTGAATATATTTTTTGCAATGTGTTTTTGTTGATGGGTTTTTTACCAGCGGCGATCTGGATGTAATAACCGACCTCGCCTGATGTTGTTGAAA
The DNA here is from genome assembly GCA_963783315.1 of uncultured Bacteroidales bacterium. GTDB lineage: Bacteria > Bacteroidota > Bacteroidia > Bacteroidales > DASQZP01 > DASQZP01. The sequence goes on along the minus strand of CAWAMZ010000017.1, from coordinate 90,041 downwards.
TACCTGCCCTGGTTTTTCTTATGGCATCATAAAGCTCAAGTTTGTTCCCTGCCTGGCAGGCGGTAATAAAGGCTCCTTTGACATCTGTTTGTTGCTGAGTATTACGGGCTTCAATATAGTTTTCAGTTTTTCCTACAGAATATTTGTACCATCCGTCTTCCCGGAGCATAGATATTGGTAGATTTCCCTTGTAGATATGATGCAATTTTTCATCTGACAGAGGGATTCTGCTTGCGGCAATCTGAACCTGAAAGATAATTTCATTGTTTTTCTGAAGCGTAGCTCTTTGAATATCCTTTATTATTTTGGTATCTGGTTCTGGTTGAGTTTTCTGCTCATCATCTCCGGATAAATAACTTGTAATGAATGCACTTTTCACTCCACAGTTATTTTTGAATTTCTGTGCTTCCTCAAATGTTGCAAAAGGGCCAATAGAGTATTTGTTCCATCCGTCTTTCTGAATCATTGTGATATTCTTATTCCCGCTATAAATTTTTCTGAGTGTTTTCTGTGAAAGTGGCGCCCTGTCTGCAGCAATCTGGACACTGTAAGTTGTGGTGGTTTTATCGGAATATTTTAAGAAATCAGACTCCGACTGCTTTTTCATTTTGTCGAGCGAAGATATTGCTTGAGCTGGTACAACTTCAGTTTTTTGTCCCTGTGCAGGTTGATGAATATCTCTTGTTTTATTTGTTGAGACTATACTCACAGTTGCCTTGTCTGACAATGCATTTGTTTCTGATTTTTCTTGCGGCTGGCTGCTATCAGCACCTGTCGGAAGTGTATCTTTTTGTTCTTTTATATTGAAGCCGGCAATATCCGAATAAAGGTAATTGTACCATGCCCTGGAAAGGCTCTGTTTATCAAACCCGCTCAATGAATCAATGTTGAAAGCATTTGTAGCTGAAAGGTAGTGAAGTTTATCCTGAATGGCCTTCACTCTCATACTGTCTATTACAATTTTCTGTTCAGGCGCTGGGTGGCCCAAAATCTCCTGTGATTGGGAATCTGATTCATCTTCAGATAGTAACGTTGGCGACGAATTGGAGGAAACAATTCGGGGTAACTGATCTCCATTAAATATTTTCAGGATGACCAGTTGTTGCTGGATAGCTTCTTTTTCGTAAGTGTTGGCATTTGTTAATTTCGAATACTTCTGCTTGGCGTCTTTTAGTTTTTTTTCGTCTTGCCTAAGTACCTGGCCCCGATTGTAACTCTGATCAGCCAGTTCTTCAAGTAACCGGACCTTGTTTAACTGTGTGGGAGAGAGCTTTGATTCTTCTTTTTGCTGGATAATGTGATATTTGTAAATCTTATAGCGTGTTGCATTAGCAGATTCATATAATTCTTCCGCTTTAAGTTGCTTTTTCAATGCTTGCTTTTCAAGATGTTTTGATTTGCTGCTCAGCTCACTTTTATCTTCAGTTGAATTATATATAGAAGAATATATTGAATTTGCTTCATTGACGAGTTCAGTGGCCTTTGCCTCTTCTTTTGTGGCATTATCCAGGTCCTTTCTGTCGGATTTCGAAAAATGTTCAGCAATACCCTGTGCAAGCAGTTGAATGCTCCATGATTCCGTAAAAATCAATACAACAGAAAAAATAATTACAACAGGAAGTATTTTTAGCTGTCGCCTGCTTCTCATTTGCGGATATTATTTATTGCATTCATTTTCATCTGTTGCATGTTTAAAACAAGTTAAAAAACTACTATCCTCAGCCGGCATGAATAAAAAACTACAATAAGCGCCTTATGAAAACAGACTGAAATCCAGAAATTTCTACTGGTTTATAAACTGGTAAAAATACATCTATCAGTTTATTGAAACAATGAAACAGAGGTGCAATAACTGCCTGGTCGGGCTGATAAATATCAGTTTTAAAAATGACCAATGATAGCATCAGTATAGTAATTAGTTGTTAAGTGTATCAAAGACAACAATATGGCTGTATCAATAAATTTGCGAAAACTTACCCGCAGGTGGATGCAGACATATGTCTTTCAAATGCAAAAGAATAAATGACTACCTTTTCTTTTCTTTTTTATTACGATCTTTGAAATGGATAAAGTTGCAAGAGTGTTTATGAGATATTTTTTCCTAACGATATTGATCCTTTTCCTGTATATCCCGGCAGCATTAAATCAGCAGGTGTATCAGCATGTAAGTAATTTTGGTATTTATCAGTTTCTTGATGAATTAGCTAATTCAGGCCTGATCGAACTGAATACAACAGTCAAACCCTATTCCAGAATGCTTATCGCCAGAAAACTGCAGGAAGCAGAGAGACATACAGATGAACTCAACAAGCGACAAAAACAGGAACTTGAGTTTTATCTGAAGGATTATAATAAGGAATTGCAGCCGGGACGTAATTTTAAAAAGAGAATTGATCTTTTTTATTATAAGGATTCTTTGTTTACGCTTTCTGTAAATCCTGTGCTGGGGATTAGATATTTCCATAACCAGCACGGGAACATGTATCATCGGTGGAACGGCGCCGAGGCATTTGCATACATTGGTTCGCATATTGGGATTTATGCCAGTTTACGGGACAATCATGAAAGTGAGATCATTGCAGCTCCTGGTTATTTGTCCCCTGAGCGGGGAGGGGCTTATAAATATCCTAAAGGAGGCGGCGTTGATTTCAGTGAAATGCGGGGAGGGCTCACCTATACATGGAAGTGGGGGAGCGTTGGACTTATCAAAGACCACAATGAATGGGGGGATAATTATGCCGGGCCTGGCATTCTCTCTTCAAAATCTCCGTCCTATGCCCAAATAAAATTGAATGTCAAGCCTGTTAAGTGGTTTGAATTTAATTATTTCCATGGCTGGCTGGTCTCGGGAGTTATCGATAGTACCAGGAGTTACCGGTATACAAATGGGTATGCATCAGATACCCGTCTGGTTTATGCTAATAAATATCTGGCTGCTAATATGTTTACTTTTAAACCGGTTAGCGGAATTTTACTTTCAACAGGTAACTCTGTGGTATACAGCGGACCGAACATTCATCCTGTTTATCTGATTCCCTTTCTTTACTTCGGGCCAGACAAAGATTTGAATAGCACCGAGAACACCAGTGATTTTGTAAAAAATTCTCAATTGTTCTTCGATGTTAGTATCCGGAAAATAAAGAATATTCATCTTTATGCCTCATTATTTGCTGACGAGATGGTGATTTCCAGATTCTTTAAAAAAAATGAATATAATCCATTAAGCTATAAATATGGAGTGCAATTCAGTAATGTAATGCCGAACACATTTGTTACCCTTGAATATACCAGGTCAAATCCGTTTGTTTATCAATCTAAAGATCCAGTAACATCTTATAAGACCAATGCCTATAACCTGGGACATTTTTTGAATGATAACTCACAGGAATTTTATGCTTCACTTGCTCTCAGGCTGTTTCGAGCATCGGAGATTACACTGGCTTACCGACAGGCTAAACATGGGCCGGCAGATAGCGGAACTGAAATATTTCAACCAGCAGAACCTTTTATGAAAACTGTAGTGTGGGAAAACAGGGAGCTTTCTATAAGTGCTAACTGGCAGTTCATTAATGATGCGTATTTGTATTTTTCTTATATGATAAGAAAAAATTCAGGGGATGAAAAGTCCTACACAGCACCATACTACTATGGAAAAACCAATACAGTTGAGGTAGGGGTTAATTATGGTTTCTGATCAGACCCGGTTAGCAATTTAATCCTTTGTTAGTTCCTGAAATACCTGCTCGAGGTTTTTTTCTTTCTTTTGCATGGATAGAACTGCAATTTTGTTTTGAACAGCAAAATTAAAAAGAGCATTTCGAATATCCTGGCCCGGGGCACTTTGCACCAACCAGGTATTTTTTGAAGGTTTGGCAATCTTCTCGACACCTTCCACCCCTTTTAGCAGGTTTTCATCCGGTTCTTCACTGAATTCAACCAGAATTGTTGTGCTTTTTTCATGACTGTGGCTGTAAATATTCTCTGTCCGGTCGTCAGCGACAATTTCTCCCTTGTTAATTATAATGATCCTGTCACAGATTGCTTCAACCTCCTGCATAATATGTGTGGAGAGCATGATGGTTTTTTCTTTCCCTGTTTCTGAAATAAGGCTTCTTATTTCTACTATCTGATTTGGATCCAGTCCGGTCGTTGGTTCATCCAGTATCAATACATCCGGGTCATGAATCAGTGCCTGGGCAAGCCCTACCCGTTGGCGGTATCCCTTGGAAAGGGCGCCTATTTTTTTATGTTGTTCAGCTTCCAGTCCCGTACTGTGAATTACTTCTGCAATTTTTTGATCCGTGTTTTTAAGCTTGTACATACCGGCAACAAATTTCAGATATTCTTTTACATACATACCCGGGTACAGTGGATTATTTTCAGGGAGATAGCCAATAATTCTTTTGATGGCCAAAGAATCTTTTTTAATATCCAGTCCGCTAACCTTTACATCGCCGGAAGAAGGTGGTAAAAAGCCGGTTATGATCTTCATCATGGTTGATTTTCCGGCTCCGTTAGGACCAATGAAGCCAACCAGTTCTCCGGATTGAATCTCAAAACTGACATTTTTTAAAGCCGGCTGGCTCCCGTAGTATTTATTTACCGCGGATACAATTATTGACATAGATGCTTTTTTAACAAAAGTAATCATTTTAGCTACGAAACAGCCAAATAAAAGCAACTGAACAGCTTGTCTTTTTCTTAAATAATGTTAAATGCTATGTTATCTCTTTTATACAAAGTTTTAAAAGTAGAATTAATTTCTGTACTGAACTGTACGATAACGAACAGTCTGTGTTCTGCAACGTACGAAAACAGATGCTCAGTAAAAGCAGGAAAATTTTGTAAAAAATAGATTATCAAAAACATATGAAGTTTGGCACAAAAGATGTTTATTTTGAGTCAAACACACAATTAATTATAAAAATACCAGGAGGATTCAAAATGAGATCACAAGTTACCAACTACCAGAACTTAATGAGCAGAATGATTGCCGTAATATTAATTAGTATGTTTATGCTACCCGGACTGATGGCTCAGAATCAGGAACTCGCTGTTTTAGTTCCTTTAGATGCAGTGGCGGTCTATAGTGCAAATTCAAGGCGGGCAGTAACAGAGGCTGTTCAGGAAGAACGGATTGAGACAGAAAACTGGATGCAAGATACAGAAAGCTGGGGTAACCCTGTATCTTTCAAACCAGCAGCTGATATTTCAGAAAAAGTAATAATCATTGAAGACTGGATGCGCTCAACTGTTCTTTTCGGGACTACTTTCAGCACTGAAACGGCTCTTAAAATTGAAGACTGGATGGTTAAGAGTGTTAACTGGTAGTTCATTTAATTAAAATCTTCCTGTTTCCATAAATTGCACCGCCGGCGTATTGGTTCCGGCGGTTTTTTTGTGCTGTGATACCAGACAAAACCTCGCCGGGCCAGCTTAAAACAGATACTTGTTTTAGTTGTACAGGATGAGATTAACAATTTTTAACTGAATCAGTTCTTTTTGTTTTTTGAATTTTTATTGCGATTTTTCAATGTTTGTAAAGTATACATAAACAAACAGATAATCGCAAATTGATAACTTATTTGTTGATGTCGAACACTTTTGCACGGTATTTGTTTAATTTTAGCATGTGCATTTATCGATTTATGTAAGTTCTTGCATTTCTGTAACATTATAAAAAGATCAGGAATACTGTTTATTTTCAGGTTTTAATAAATTGAAAGATTCAGACGAGAATTAAAAAAAATTTCATTAATAAATTGATATGTTTATATTTGTCAAATTGAGAGAAAAAATAAAATAATCAATATTCAGGATAATTAAAACAAAAAGAAGATGGTCCAAAAAAGAAGAAAAATGAAAACACTTTTTGCTGTATTGTTTAGCTTGCTTTCGGTTGTAGCTTTTTCACAAACAAAGCAGGATGTTGCAAAAGCCTATAATGCAGGTGCCGGTTTAATGAAAACCAATCCTCAGGCTGCAATTGATTCATTGAAAAAAGGTATTGACATTGCCAACCAGGTAGGCTCTGAAGCTGATGAGTATAAGCAGATGGCAGAAGGCTTGCTACCCGGTAGTTACTATCAGTTGGGAATTAATAAATATAAATCCAAGGATCTGGCCGGCGCCGCTGAAGCGTTTACAAAAGCTGCTGATGCTGGTAAAAAATACAACGATTCAGATGTTACTTCAAAGGCAGAAAAAATTATTCCTCAATTGTATTTTGCTATTGGTAACGATGAATATAAAAATAAAAACTATGATGCAGCTTTGGAAAACTTTGACAAAGCCATTGCAGTTGATCCTAATTATGATAAAGCTTATTTTGGTAAGTTTCTTGTATACCGGGCACAGGAAAACACCGACAAATTGATTGAAGCTGCTGATAAAACAGTAGAAACAAGTATGGCTAATAATGATAATGCTATTTTAAATAAGGTAAAAAGCACCGCGAGGGATTACCTGGTAGTTGCTGCCGCAGGGCTGAAGGATAAAAATGAGCTGGATAAAGCGCTTGACCTTTGCAACAAGGCGCTGGAATACGATCCTGAGTATAAAGAAGCACATTATCTGATGTCTACCATTTATAACAAACAATCAAAATGGGATGATGCCATTGCAGCTGCAAATGAAGCCCTGAAATATGAAAAAGGTGATGCCGAAGCCAAAGCCAGAATCTATTATGAACTGGGAACAGCTTATGCCGGCAAAGGTGAAAATTCTGAAGCTTGTGATGCCTTTAAGAAAGCCAATGTGGGTAATTATGCTCAGGCAGCAGATTATCAGATTAAAAATGTATTAAAATGTCAATAATTACTGTTGTTTAGTTAAACAGTTAAAGTATTTGTATAAAAGGCTGTCAGTTTCTGGCAGCCTTTATTTTTTGTCTTTTTTACGTAATAAAATATCTGTAATTAAAAATTCCAGGTTAACAGATTGACAACTATAGTTTTTTTTCTGTCAAAAAACTTTAAACGGTAATAATCTCATTTCTACTTAGAGGGATAATTTGACGATGAAACTTCTTTCATTATATTTATTGGAATACAAGTAGAACATTACGAATTTTTTGGCTTATTTTGTGAAAGGTAAATTAATTAAAGCTGTTTAAGTAGTTGAATTTCCCTTTTTATATAGCCAGAAGGTATTTGTTTGCGAAAAAATCACGCAATGCCATCAATATCATTTCAATTATATCTGTAGTTGGGGTAGCTGTTGGTACAATGGCTCTTATCGTCATCCTTTCGGTTTTTAACGGGTTCGACAATTTGGTGCATTCATTGTATAATTCATTTGACCCCGACCTGAAAGTCAGTCTGAATGAAGGAAAGGTTTTCAGTCCTGACAGTGTGCATCTTGAACAGATAAAAGAGATAAAAGGAATTAAAGCCGTTTCGCTCGTACTGGAGGAAAATGCACTGCTCCGTTATGACGACCGGCAACACATCTCTGTTATAAAGGGGGTTGATAGTAATTATATAGCTGTAACAGGGATTGACAGTATGATCATTGAAGGAGAATACCGTCTTAAAAAAGGGATTAATACCTATGCTGTAATGGGGCAGGGAGTGGCCTATTACCTTGCAGCAGGAATTCATTTTGTGACTCCGCTTCAGATCTATGTTCCGAAACGAACCGGACAAATCAGTCTGAATCCCGAAAGAGCCTTCAATCGAAATTACGCTTTTCCTTCAGCTTTTTTTGCGATAGAGCAGGAAATTGATTCCAAATACGTATTACTACCGCTCAGTTTCGTGCAGAAATTACTTGAATATCATAATGACCAGGTTTCTGCCCTTGAAATTGGACTTTCTCCGGGAAGTGATGTCAGTGAAATTGAACAGCAGGTTCAAAATATTGTGGGTTCAGCTTTCAGGGTGCAGGATCGCTACCAGCAGAAGGAATTCTTCTATAAAATCATGAAATCAGAAAAGTGGGCGATATTTTTCATTTTGAGTTTTATCCTGATAGTTGCTTCATTTAATGTAATCGGGTCGCTTACCATGCTTATCCTGGATAAAAAAGATGATATTGCCACCCTTAGGAGTCTTGGTATTAATATTCCTTCACTCAGGAAGATTTTTCTGCTTGAAGGTTGGATGATTTCTCTGTTTGGCGCGATAATCGGATTGGCTCTCGGGGGACTGGTTTGCTGGATACAGCTTAGGTTTCAGATTATTCAGCTACAGGGAAGTGGTTCCTTTGTTATTGATGCCTACCCGGTGGCTATGAAAATTTCAGATTTTATTATGATATTTTTTACGGTGTTTGCAATAGGATTTGTTGCTGCCTGGTACCCGGTAAGGTTCATAACCCGACGTTTCATTAACCGGTCGGAAAAATTGTCATTACAGTGAAAATATCTGTTACAGGTAAGTACTAATTTTCTCTGCTTTATTCAGGTGAAGGGGATTTAGCATATTGGGACAGTAAGCTGAATTTTTAAAAATATATACATATTAGAAATATATTCATGGAACATTTCGGTGTATTCAGACTTCCATATATGTATTTTGGTCAAAATCAACAGATTTAAATCTGATTAATTTGCTGAAATGCCGTAAACAAGCTGAAACCTATTTATTAACAATGCGTAGAAGTTATTAACATAAAAAATATTTGATTCGAATCCATCAATACTAACACAGGCCTAAACGTCATAAAATGAGTAAATTATATTCTTTTGCCGGAACATTGCTGTTCCTTTTGCTATTTATAATTTCACCCAAAAGTCTTGCGCAGTCGCCATCTGTATCTTCTGTTGTTGTTACGGATGTTTCGCCTTGTAGCGGGTCAACAAACGGTTCAGTAGAAATTACATTAACAGCAAACGGAACCAATAACTTTACCTATGAAATTGGACGAACAAGTCAGTTCCCAAATACATTTTTGATACAGGGCCCTACCTCAAGCACAACAGTTACTTTTTCCTCATTACCCGCAGATGATTATTTTCTGCGTCTTTCATGGACTTCTCCAACACTTAATTCAGTATCACCAGCAGCATTATTTACAATTTCTGGTCCTGATCCGGTTTCGATCACCTCTTCAATAATAACCGACGCCTCCTGCAATGGGTCAAATGATGGAGAAATTCTTGTTTCTGCCTCAGGTGAAACAGGAAGTTATGATTATACATTATATACATCGTTGGGAGCGAGTGTTGCAACCAACAATACAGGTTCATTTACCGGACTTGCTCCGGATGATTACTATGTTGAAATTTCTGATGCAACCTGTCCGGGAACTACAACTACTCCTTTTTATACTGTTAATGAGCCTGATGCAATTACAATTTCTTCGGTAAATTCAACCAATGTTTCCTGCAATGGTGACGGGAACGGCAGTATATCAGTTTCTGCAGCAGGAGGTAATTCTTCCTATGTATATACCTTAAATCCTGGCAGTATTCAAAATACTACTGGCTCGTTTTCATCCTTAACTCCGGGAAATTATTTTGTGTCTGTAACAGATACAAAAAATTGTTCTGCTGCAAATACTGCTCCAATTTCGATTACAGAGCCATCTGCTATATCTGTCAGCGCTGCTGTAACAAAAAATGTCAGCTGTAACGGCGGCAGTGACGGAGAGATCACCGTAACCGCTTCCGGAGGTGCTGGCGTGTTGGAATATAGCAGTGATGGCGGATCAACTTACCAGGGTAGCAATATATTTACGGGATTAACCGCCGGAACCTACAACCAGCTGGTAGTAAGAGACGCCAATGGATGTACAATGCCAGCCAATCCGGTAACCATTAATCAGCCCCCTGCTATTGCTGCTAGTGCCGCAGTAACACAGCAGGTAAGCTGTAACGGTGGAAGTGACGGTAAGATCACGGTAACGGCCTCAGGCGGCACAGGATTGTTACAGTACAGCCGTGATGGAGGTACAACCTACCAGGTCAGCAATGTATTCAGTGGCTTAAGTGCAGGAACGTACAATGCCATCGTAGTAAAAGACGCAAACGGCTGTACAAAGGGAGCAAATTCAGTAACCATCACCCAGCCGACAGCAATAACAGCCACAGCCGCAGTAACACAGCAGGTAAGCTGTAACGGTGGCAGTGACGGTAAGATCACGGTAACGGCCTCAGGCGGTACAGGATTGTTACAATACAGCCGTGATGGAGGCACAACCTACCAGGTCAGCAATGTATTCAGTGGCTTAAGTGCTGGACCTTACAATGGAATTGTAGTAAAAGACGCAAACGGCTGTACCCTGGGAACAAATCCAGTAACCATCACCCAGCCGACAGCTATAACAGCGACCTCCGCAGTAACACAGCAGGTAAGTTGTAATGGTGGCAGTGACGGAGAGATTACCGTAACCGCATCAGGCGGCACAGGATTGTTACAGTACAGCCGGGATGGAGGCTCAACCTATCAGGCCGGCAATGTATTCACAGGCTTAAGTGCAGGTACTTACAATACCATAGTAGTAAAAGACGCAAACGGCTGTACACAGGGAACAAATTCAGTAACCATCACGCAGCCGACAGCCATAACAGCCACAGCCGCAGTAACACAGCAGGTAAGCTGTAACGGTGGAAGTGACGGTAAGATCACGGTAACCGCCTCAGGCGGCACAGGATTGTTACAGTACAGCCGTGATGGAGGTACAATCTACCAGGTCAGCAATGTATTCAGTGGCTTAAGTGCAGGAACGTACAATGCCATCGTAGTAAAAGACGCAAACGGCTGTACCGAGGGAACAAATTCAGTAACCATCACCCAGCCGACAGCCATAACAGCTACCTCCGCAGTAACACAGCAGGTAAGCTGTAACGGCGGCAGTGACGGAGAGATTACCGTAACCGCATCAGGCGGCACAGGATTGTTACAGTACAGCAGGGATGGAGGCTCAACCTATCAGGCCGGCAATGTATTCACAGGCTTAAGTGCAGGACCTTACAATGGAATTGTAGTAAAAGATGCAAACGGCTGTACACAGGGAACAAATTCAGTAACCATCACCCAGCCGACAGCTATAACAGCAACCTCCGCAGTAACACAGCAGGTAAGCTGTAATGGCGGCAGTGACGGCAAGATCACGGTAACTGCCTCAGGCGGCACAGGATCGTTACAATACAGCAGGGATGGAGGCACAACCTACCAGGTCAGCAATGTATTCAGTGGCTTAAGTGCAGGACCTTACAATGGAATTGTAGTAAAAGACGAAAACGGCTGTACACAAGGAACAAATTCAGTAACCATCACCCAGCCGACAGCTATAACAGCGACCTCCGCAGTAACACAGCAGGTAAGCTGTAACGGCGGCAGTGACGGCAAGATCACGGTAACTGCCTCAGGCGGCACAGGATCGTTACAATACAGCAGGGATGGGGGTACAACCTACCAGCCGGGCAATGTATTCACTGACTTAAATGCAGGAACTTACAATGCTATCGTAGTAAAAGACGCAAACGGCTGTACACAGGGAACAAATTCAGTAACCATCGCAGAGCCCCCTGCCATAACAGCCACGGCTGCAGTTACCCAGGATGTAACCTGTAACGGTGGTAATAATGGAGAGATTACCATTACAGCATCAGGGGGTACAGGTACATTACAATACAGTATTGATGGAGGTAGCACGCTTCAGGTGAATAATGTATTTTCTGGTCTTGTTGGCGGTGACTACAACCAGATTGTAGTAGTAGATGACAATAATTGTATACAGTCTGTAAGTGGCGTGACGATAGCAGAACCCGATGTGTTATTTGCAACAATAAATGTTACTGATGTTACTTGCTATGGTGGCAGTGACGGAACTATTACCCTTACTAATCCTCAGGGAGGATCAGGAGCTTATGAGTTTACTATTGATGGAGGAGGCAACTGGCAGGGATCCGGTTCATTTACAGGTCTTTCTGCAGGATTTAAAGATGTAAGAATTCATGATGCAGTTGTACCTACCTGTGAAGTTACACTTAACGGCAATTTTGAAGTTTCAGAGCTGCCACAGTTGAGTGCTACCCTTAATTCTTCGAATGTCACCGGATGTTATGGTGATGTGAATGGTTCAATAATCATTACCAATGCCGCCGGTGGTTCCGGTGCTTATGAGTATACTACAAACGGGGGCACAACATGGGAATCAACAAGCTCTTTTACAGTTGGAGCAGGCACTTATGATGTTCGCTTGCGTGATGCTAACCATACGGGTTGTGAATTAGTTCTAAATTCATCACTGGTTATTACACAACCCGATCCTATTACAGCAACACTTGATACCAGAAATATTTCCTGTAATGGCGGTAATGATGGATACATCAAGTTCCTTAATCCTCAGGGTGGTTCCGGGCTTTACCAGTATTCAATACACGGGTTTGCAACCAATGGACAAACTTCACCTGATTTTACAGGCTTATCTGCAGACACTACCTATATTGTAATGATCCGCAACAGATTGGTTCCCTTTTGTCCAACTACGATTGATCCTGCATTGGTCCTTAATCAACCCGACAAACTCACCGCTGATGTGACATCCACCAATGTCACCTGTAACAGCGGTAATGATGGTAGTATTACGATTACCAATCCATTTGGAGGCAGCGGCACTTATGCTTATAGTATTGACGGAGGCTCAAGTTGGAAACCATCAGGAACATTTAATAATCTTAACAGCCGGTTTTTATAATGTACAGATCAAAGATCCTTCGGCCCTTTCTCCATGTGTGGTAATTTTGAATGGGAATCTTGAGATTACTGAACCTGATGCCCTTACTGCTACAGTTGATAAGACTGATGTAACCTGTAACGGGGGCAGTGATGGCAGTATTACCATTACAAATCCTCAGGGAGGAACAGGCTCATGGGAATTCTCAATTGACGGAGGTCCAAGCTGGGATACAATAACAGCTTATACAGGATTGTTACCTGCTACCTATAATGTGATGATGCGTGATGCTGCTACACCAACATGTATTGTTACTTTAAATGGCTCATTAAAAATTACCGAACCGGATGTGTTAAATGCCGTAATTTCGTCTACTGATGTTACCTGTAATGGAGGCAGTGACGGTACAATAAATATTACAGGAGCAACCGGAGGTTCAGGTAGTTACGAGTTTTCAATTGACGGGGGTACCAAATGGGATCCTGCCACAAGTTACACTGGTTTGCCTGCCGATAATTATAGTATTCAGATCAAGGATGCCAATGCAACAGGTTGTTTCATTGTGCTTGACAATTCATATTTAGTAGATGAACCAGCAGTGCTTTCTGCTACGGTTACTTCAACAGATGTAACAGAATGCAACGGAAACAACAACGGTACCATTACTATTGCTTCTCCGGCAGGTGGCTCCGGTGCTTATGAATATACAATAGATGGTGGTAAGAACTGGTCAGGTAATGGTAATTTTACCGGTCAGATAGCCGATACTTATGATGTTGAGATCAGAGATGCCAATGCAAATGGCTGTTTCATCGTGCTTAATTCTTCACTCGTGCTGAATGAACCCATAGAGTTGACAGCAGATGTAGCAGGAACTGATGTCAGCTGTTATAACGGGAATGATGGTACTATTACTCTTTCCAATGCTGCTGGCGGCTCCGGAAATTATGAATATACAATTGACGGAGAAACCAACTGGCAGTCATCAGCAATATTCAGCAACCATATTGCAGGAAGTTATGATGTAAGGATCCGGGATGCTAACTTTACCTGGTGTGAACGTACTGTTGATTCGGCCTTTGTAATTAATCAACCCGATACACTTACCTTTACTGTTACAACCACAAATATTTCCTGTAACGGAACCTCAGACGGTACTATAGAACTTAGTGGGACTGGCGGAAACGGAACCTACGAATATTCCATTGATGGTGGTGCTAACTGGGAGACAAACGGTAGCTTTGTCAACCTCCCTGCCGGATTTTATGACCTTGCTGTAAAAGATGTTCTTGGATGTGTTTCTGTCGATACAGTAACACTGACACAACCTGCTGCACTTGTAATAAATAACGTCATTTCAAATGACCTTACCTGTTTTGGTGCCGGAAACGGAGACATCAGGATACTGGCAAACGGAGGAACTAAACCCTATGTTTACTCTATCGACAGTACTGCTACATTTGTGGATAACGGGGGTTATTTTTCAAATCTGTCTGCCGGTTGGTATCATACTGCTGTAATGGATGCTAACGGTTGTATTGATCTGGTACCTTATATTCTGATTGATGAACCGGATGAGCTGGTATTCGATTCTGTTAATATCACATCCAGTAACCTGCCATGGAGCGGATGACGCAACCATTACAATTTTTGCATCAGGAGGTACAGGCATGATCCAGTTCAGTCTGGATGGTGGTCCTTATCAGATTTCAAACACATTCTCCTTTATCAGCGGAGGCAGCCATAACATAGGAATTGTGGATGACAATGGCTGTGAAACGTTCCTGAATGTTACGGTTAATGAACCAGATGAATTACTCTTGACTGCAACGGCTGATTCGATTACCTGTTTTGATGCACAAAACGGAGCGATTCATTTTTCTGCAACCGGTGGAACCCAACCTTATGAATTTTCTCTGGACGGTGGTCTGACCTTCTTCAGTAACAGTGATACGACACAGTTATTACCGGCAATTTATTATCCATTGGTAAGAGATGTAAACGGATGTATTGCGGCAGTGGATTCCATCAAAATGGCTAATCCGCCACAGCTGCTTATTACATCAGTTGATTATACTGACAGTCTGAATTGTAACGGAGAAACCACTGATATAACGATTCATGCTACAGGCGGTACGGGCATGTTATTCTATTCTATTGATGATGGAAATACTTTCGGCCCCGATTCGATATTCCCGGCACAGCTACCGGGTACTTATTACGTGGTTGTCAGGGATATCAGAGGATGTACGACCTATGGTGATACATTGAAAATAGTTGAACCACAGCAAATAACAATTGATGCGCTGAAGATTACCAACATGCTTTGTGCTGCTGACAGCACTGGGGTAATCGGTGTAAGCGCTTCCGGAGGAACGGGAATTTTACAATACAGTCTCGACGGAGGATTGACTTTGCAGTCTGATACAGCATTCACCGGATTAGGTGCTGATAATTATGTGCTGACAGTGATGGATGAGAATGGGTGTTCAATTGATTCTGTAGTTTCTGTTACCGAACCCTCACCGATTACGATGGTTTTTGAAGATTCAACTGAAATAACCTGTCATAATGCTGATAACGGAAGCATAACTTTTGTTGCTGCAGGGGGAACTGGCACTTTAAATTATGTGCTTGAACCTGGAACAATTGCTTCGTCTAAATCAGATACCGGATATTTTGAAAATCTGGCCCCCGGAGTTTACCAGGTAATGGTAACGGATGACAACGGTTGCGGACTTACCGGTAATCAGATAACACTTGAGAATCCGTCCCAGATTGTAATAGATTCAACGAAATATGCGGATATTAAATGTGGTGGCATAAATGATGGTGTGATAACTGTTTATGCAACAGGCGGCACTGGTACTCTTCAGTATTCTGCAGACGGGGGAGCCAACTTCTTTGACAACGGTGGTAAATTCACCAACCTGGGTCCGGGAAGCTATGACATTGTTGTTGTTGATGCCAATGGTTGTATGCAGGCAGCCAGCAGTTCCATTACACTGACCGCTCCGCCGGCTATCCAGATAACTTCAATTGATTCTACTGACATTACCTGCAACGGACAAACAGACGGCGCTATCAATATTTCTGCCACAGGAGGAAGCACAGGTTTGATCTACTCAATAGATGGCGGGGCTACTTTCTTTAATAACGGGAGCTTTAACAGTTTACCTGCTGATACCTTCAATATTGTGGTACAGGACAGCATTGGTTGTTTTGTTACTGCCGGCCCTGTAACATTGTCTGAACCGGATGCCATTGGTATTACAGCAGGTACTACAGATATTTTATGTGCCGGTGACAGCAGTGGTATTATTACAGCAACAGCCACCGGAGGAACCACTCCTTACAGTTATTACCTGTATAGTGGCGGAAGTAAGATCGATTCATTAACAGCAGGCGGACCAGCAGTATTTGATTCGCTGGCAGCTGGCACCTATACGGTTACAGTAGCCGATGTGAATATGTGTGCCACAATTTCAACAGGCCAGCTTGATGTTGCGCAGCCGCTGCCATTTGTTTATGATTCTGTTCTGTACACACCCTATTTATGTGCAGCTGGTCAGCAGGGGGTAATTTCGGTATACCTGAGTGGCGGAACAAAACCTTATAACTATTTCCTTGACGGAAATTCATCTGCTGATTCAACCTTCAGTGGTTTAAGCGGCGGAACCTATACCATTTCAGCTGTGGATGCCAATGGATGCGCTGTTATGGACAGCACACTGACAATAATTCAATCGGCTGTTATTAACATTTCAGCCGTTGAGAAAACGGATATAGTTGCTTGTGCAGGTGATTCTTCCGGATCGATAAAGATTATTGCTTCAGGCGGTGCAGGAATACTCAATTACTCTATTGACGGAGGTGCTACTTTCCAGACTGATTCGGTATTCGATTCTCTGAAAGCAGGCGATTATCATATAGTAGTGATGGATTCGCTGGATTGTATGGTAACTTATCCGGATGCGGTTACACTTACGGAACCAACACCCATTTCCGCAACCTTTGCAGTAACCAATTACATCAATGAAAATGCATTGGGGACAATTGCAGTTATCCCGGCCGGAGGCAATCCTCCTTATGAATATTCTTATGACAATGGGACAACATTTGGTCAGGATAGTTTGTTTAACAACCTGATTGATAGTACGTATTCGGTAGTTGTAAGAGATGCAAACGGCTGTGAGTATCACGAGGATGTAACAGTGGGTGCAGAAGAATTACTGAATGGTAGTACTGTTGTTGAGAATGTTTCCTGCTTTGGAGCCAATGATGGTACCATTATTTTGATGGTGACTGATCCTAAAGCCCAGCCGCCAATCAAATATACCTACAAACCAGGAACAGACACCCTTAGCAATGGTAATTTCACTAATCTGGATGCCGGGACATACTATGTTTACGCCATTGATGCACAGGGTAAGGTGTTTGCTGATGTAATTGAGATTACGCAACCCTCACCTATACAGTTTAGTGCAGATGTTACAGATGCAACCTGCAGTGATCTGGCTCAGGGTAAGATCAGTAACGTAGCAGTTAATGGGGGAAGCGAACCGTATAATTATACGTTGTTCCATAATGCATCACAGATAACGGACGATGGTCAGGGTACATTTACGGGCCTGTATGCCGGTACCTATAACATGCATGTTGAAGATGCCAACAGTTGTGCGATTGATACAACAATTACCATTTCATCAGAATATACGGTTAAGGCCAATGCAGGTAAAGATGATGAAGTATGCCGCGGGGCAAATGTAATCCTGCAGGGTTCATCCACCATTGTTCCCAATCCGGGAAATGAGGATAATATTCTGTATAGCTGGTCACCAATAAATGTAACGAATAAAACAGCAACTGTATCTAACATCAATGGGTCACGGGATTTTATACTTACTGTAACCGAAATGTTAAGTGGCTGTTACTCAACTGATACGGTCAGAATCAACACCTATGCTCCGGAAGGGCTTGATATTCTTAAGGATACTCTTTTCTCGGGCGCAGATGCTACCTGGCCTATTGAGGTGGATGCCGGTAATTTTACAAGTTTTGAATGGCAACCCGTTACCGGACTTTCTGATCCTGCTTTCATGACACCTGATCTGGTTGTAACCGAAACCCAGCTCTATACCCTTACCGGAACTACACCAAATGGTTGTAAGGAAACCGATTCCTTAATGGTTATCCTGGTGGATGATGTGAAGGCATATTCAGGATTTACGCCCAATGGAGATGGAATTAATGATACATGGATCATTCAGAATGCAGACGGATATCCTGAAATTACTGTTGAAATATTCAACCGCTGGGGCGAAAGAGTGTTCCAGTCCAAAGGCTATGATAATTCAACAAAAGTATTTAATGGATCACGAAACGGTAAAGATCTTCCGGTGGGAACCTATTATTATGTGATCAGAAAAGATCCTGGTTCGAAGGCAGTTACCGGTAATGTTACAATTGTAAGATAAAATGAATAAAGAATTTAAAATAGCCCTGTTAAACATATTTATCAAATGAAAAAGATAAGTATTATCATCATATTGGTTGGAATAATGGGATCTGCAGGCCTGTTTGCTCAGCAAACACCCTTGTATACCCAGTATATGTTCAACCCATTTGTGCTGAATCCGGCGATAGCCGGTACTTTCAACTATTATCAGATTCGGTCGAATCATCGTTTTCAGTGGGTTGGAATAACAGATCCCCCGGTAACCAATGCGCTCAGTATTTATGGGCCGCACGCCTCCAAGGATAAGGATATGGGCTTTGGTGGCTATATTTATAATGATGTTACCGGTCCTACCAGCAGAACGGGAGTTAGTGGGGCTTATGCCTATAATATTGCTATTACACCTGATATAAGACTTTCAATGGGAGCAGCTGTTGGGGTGATGCAATACAAAGTCGATGGGTCCAAAATCACTACCGAAGTGCCTGATCCATCCCTGGAGAGCGGCATTTACAGCACCTATGTCCCTGATGCAACTGTAGGCGTATATCTCTATTCATCCAACTTTCAGGTTGGCTTTTCGGCCGCTCAACTTATAAACAACAAACTAAAACTCACTAACGACTTAGGTCTTAGCAAGCTGAAAAGCCACTTTTATCTCACCGGCGGATATAAATATTATATAAACAGGGAATTTGCCATTGAACCAACGGTTATCTTCAAGGCTGTCAGCCCGGCACCTATTCAGGTAGACTTTAGTACCAAGGTAATTTATCAGAACATGGTGTGGGGTGGTATTTCTTACCGTTCCCAGGATGCAATTGCTTTTCTCGCCGGTTATACCTATGAAAATAAGATATATATTGGTTACTCCTATGACATGGGTATTTCGGATTTCAGGCAGTATAACTCGGGTTCCCATGAAATAATGATTGGTTATAAATTTAAAGCCCTCAAATAGGTTTTAGCTGTTCACTTAATTTGTATTGTTTCCCTGAAAAACAAACACAATAGGACTGAATTATAAGCAGCTAACCAGGCTTTGCAAATTGTTCTTTTTGCAGGGCTTGTTTGGGCTGTTATAACTTTCCTGCCATTGTATTTCATTCCCTCCTCCGGCCATAAGGATGATCATTGTTGTGCAATATCCGCCAATGACAGCAAACCGGAAAATTGGTTCAAATTTGTTAACTTCGCACCTATTAAACCTGGTCATCATGCTTTATAGAAAATACCTGCTTTTTCTGGCCTTTTTACTGCTAGTTGCCTGCCAGCAGCAAAAGAAAAAGGTCAAATTAATTCCAAAAGATAAATTTATTGAGGTACTTACCGATATTCATCTGGCCGATGGTGTATCTTTCTCAGGGAATTTCCTTGGCAAATATCATCGCATCGATTCATTGAATTATTCGCAGTATATTTTTGAGAAGAACGGCGTAACCCGTGCACAATATGATACTACGATGGCTTATTATACGGCCCACGCAGAAAAATTCAATAAAATTTATGATGAGGTAATTGCAAATCTGACCAAAATGGAGGGTGATCTTCAAAAAGAAAAAATGAAGCAGCAGGATTCTGTTCAGGGAGAAAATTTGTGGATAGGTAAATCAGAATACAAATTACCTGAGGATGGGGCTCAGACAAAAATTAATTTTGGCATCCCGGTAAAAGAGCCGGGCAAATATATTATTTCAGCAGATATCATCATGTACAAGGATGATCAATCTGAAAATCCCCATATATCTGCTTTTTTCTGGTATAATGACAGCACTCCGGAAGGACATAAAATAAATTTTCCCCCTGTTCCGATTGCAAAAAACGGAAAATTAACTACTTACAAGACATCAAAGGTGCTGGATGATTCGGCGGTAATTTTCTTAAGAGGATCATTACTTGACAACGATCAGAAAAAGGGTAAATGGCAAAAACATGCCGAGGTAATTAATGTTCGCGTCAGTCACATTCCCCTAAAAAACATACATGAGTTAAAAAAATAAGGCTAAAGGCCTTTTGAACGGAGAAAAAGTATTGCATCAGTGTCATACCCCAGAATGTGGTTGTTAAACCAGTCTTCCAGATATTCAAGCAATTCACGGCAATTATTCTCTTTGTTCATCTCAAAATCATGTTGAAATTTGGTTACCCGGTCAATAAATTCTTTATGAGCTTCCTGGTGTTCCGAGAATTTCGGGAACTGATAATTCTTAAAATAAATTTCTTCCTGAATGAGATAATGTTCTGCATAATGGGCCAGGGAAAAGAAAACCTCACTTGCTTTTTCGACTGATTCCTCACCCTTAACAATTCGAATGAGAAGATTAAGTAAATTGAGAAAATATTTATGTTGCTCATCAATGAATTCAACGTTTACATTGAATTCTTCTTTCCATTCATGTTGTTTCATAGTATTCATTTTCAGCATGATTATTTAACAGTACAAATTTACTGTGAATTGTGATGAATAAAATGATAAATATCAGCAATATCATCAGTGGGTCAAATGTTATGAAAGCTTCTTCAGCTGCCGGTGTTTTTCTGACCGGTTCTGTGTTTTACCGGTTCCAATAGTTTTTAGTAGAAATGTTTGGCAATGAAAAGCCGGTAAGCAGTATTTTCAACAACACTTTGATGTGAAAAGGGTAAACATCAGTCTGCTGCAGTGGCCAGAATGTTATATCTTTGGGTCCTGAACAGGGGAGGTAGCACAATTTTTTTCTGATCCCTGAATAATAATTTATGATTGTATGGCTACTTTTTTATTTGAGGCGATTATTTTTGGTCCTGTTAAAAGCAGGCGTCTGGGCAACTCATTGGGAGTTAACCTGCTACCCGAAACCACCAAGATGTGTAACTATAATTGTATTTACTGTGAATGCGGATGGACAAAGGTTTTCAAACCCGGTGGTTCCGGAGGATTGCATTCCCGGCAGGAGATTCAGGAAGCACTGGAAGCAAAACTGAAGGAAATGAAAAAAAAAGGTGAGCCGCTGGATGTAATTACTTTTGCAGGCAATGGAGAGCCAACCATGCATCCGGAATTTCCTCAGATTATTGACGACACACTCAAGCTGCGGGATACATATTTTCCGGATGTAAAAGTATCGGTTTTGTCAAATGCTGCTTATGCTGATCGGGAGGAAGTATTTAGAGCGCTTAAAAGGGTGGATCTGAATATTCTGAAACTTGACTCGGCAAAGGAAGCCTCCTTCAGGTTTATCAACCGGCCGGCAGGACGGTTCTCGCTTGATAAGCTCGTTCAAAATCTTAAACTTTTCAATGGCGATTTTATTTTGCAGACCTTGTTTTTGCGTGGGGAAGTGAAAGGCAGGGTAATTGACAATACAACAAATGAAGAGGTGGAAGCATGGCTAAATGTACTCAGGGAAATAAACCCGGCAAAGATCATGGTTTATACATTTGCAAGGGATACACCTGTTGACGGATTGCAAAAAATTACTGCTGAGGAACTTAAGAAAATTGCACTACAGGCTGAATTACTGGGTTTTGATGTAGAGATAACAGCATAGCCGATAATACTATGGCCAATTATTTTATATTCAGTTGAGTAACCACCGAAAAATAAGCGTACTGGTATGCCCGTTGAACTGGGGTCTTGGTCATGCCGCCAGAACCACACAGGTTATCAAACACCTGCTGGCGGTTGATGCCGAAGTTGTCATTGCCGCTGATGGTGGGCCGGCAGCACTACTAAAATCATTTTTTCCTGATGTAACTCACATCAATTTAAAGTCTTATAATATAAAGTATTCTGCGGGTAAAACTCAACTATTAAAACTTTTCTTTCAAATTCCCGGCTTTTTATTACGCCGAAGCAGGGACCACAATTATCTGAAAAGACTGATTAAAGAAAATAAAATTGATCTGGTTATTAGTGATAACCGTCCCGGTTTATGGAATAAAAGCGTTTATTCAGTATATATCACCCATCAAATAATGGTGAAGCTGCCGGGTATATGGAAGGTATTTGAAAGGGCAGTAAGTTTTTTGCACCGGTATATAGAGATCAGGCATTATGATGAGTGCTGGATTCCGGATGTTCCGGGCTTCCCTGACCTGTCAGGTGATCTTTCACATCGGTACAAATTGCCTCCAAATGCTTTTTTTACCGGGCTACTATCCAGGTTTACCCCTGTTTTCAATACTACGGAAGATGAGATCCATGCCAGTGGGGACAGGGATGATTTACTGATTCTGTTATCCGGGCCGGAACCGCAGCGTACTATGCTGGAAAAGATTCTTGC
Source organism: uncultured Bacteroidales bacterium (assembly GCA_963783315.1). Classification (GTDB taxonomy): domain Bacteria; phylum Bacteroidota; class Bacteroidia; order Bacteroidales; family DASQZP01; genus DASQZP01. Next base: position 67,694 of record CAWAMZ010000017.1, on the reverse strand, counting down.
TTACCAGGTTTCTCAATTGTCCATGAGTTGTGTCATTATAAGGGGTCTTCCGCATGAGGCAGAATTGTCTGCCGGTTACCCGAATATTACTTACTTTAATCATACTGATGATCATACCTTCAGGTCTCTTGTAATAAGAAGTAAGTATGTAATATGCCGGGCAGGTTATTCTACTTTAATGGATCTGATTGCATTAAAAAAGACGGCCCTGATCATTCCCACGCCAGGACAGACAGAGCAGGAATACCTGGCTGAATATCTTTCAAAATCAGGTTTGTTTTTTACAATGAAGCAGGATGAGATTAACCTGGCAGAACAACTTTCCCTTTTGGATCAATCAACCAGCCGGAGTGCGTGGGACAGTTTATATTTCATGCCGCCCGAGCAGATAAATGATACCGTAAAAAAGGCGGCACTCAAAGCAGAAAAACGGATTGAAAGTGATTTATTTGAAAACAATCAGCAGAAAAACAATCAGGAATCCGGAACTTAGACCAGCATATATCTGGTAAGGGTTATGTGCCTCCATTTTGAGTCTTGAGCTACCAATCAAACCGGCAGCAAGAATGGATATTAGAAGATAAACCGTAAGATCAGCCGGACTGCGGTAAATCAACCCGGAAATTAGTCCAAGCAATCCACCGATACCGGACATGTGGGTACTTATTTTCCAGAAAACGGAAACAATCAGGTTGAAAAATACGGTAGCACCTGCGGCCAGAATAAATAGCTGAATGATTCCGGGAACAGGTATCCTGCGCAGCAGGTAGAATGAAAAATAATAGAATATGGCAGTCAGCAGCAAGGGGTAAAAACGTTCACGTTTGGTATCCAGCTGTATGTTGTAAATGAGCTTTCTGTAAAGAAAAACAGGGATCAGGCTCATTGGTAATGCAAATGTACCCAGGAATACGATCAGAAAAATAAGCTTTTTACCTTCATAAGGCATAAAACGCAGGTAGGCATCAGCATTGAACAGGATAAGGATGCCGTAGGTAGGCATTAACAAAGGATGAAAAACAACGGATATAATCCTCGCAATTTTATTTAACATGTAACAAGGTTTCTAACATGAGAACTGAAATTTTATCTTAATTCTTTCCGCAACCGGGCAACAGGAATATTGAGTTGTTCGCGGTATTTGGCCACTGTGCGGCGTGCAATATGATAACCTTTGTCTTTTAGTATTGCTGCCAGCTTGTCGTCGGTCAGGGGTCGCTTTTTATCTTCATTTTCAATACATTCTTTCAGGATCATCTTTATTTCGCGGGTTGACACTTCTTCTCCGGTATCGGTTTGTAATCCTTCCGAGAAAAAATATTTCAGCGGGAAAATGCCGAAATGTGTCTGGATGTATTTGCTGTTTGCCACTCTGGAAATGGTAGAGATATCCAATCCGGTACGGTCGGCAATGTCTTTGAGGATCATTGGTCTGAGCATTGTCTCATCGCCTTCAATAAAGTAATCCTTCTGGTAGTCCAGAATAGCTTCCATTGTGACCATCAGGGTATTTTGCCGTTGCTTAATAGCATCAATAAACCATTTGGCTGAATCAAGTTTTTGCTTGACAAAGCTTACCACTTCCTTCTGTTGTTTGGAACGATTATTTTTATTGGCATTGTAAGACTCAAGCATGTTGCTGTAAGTCCTGCTCAATCGCAGGTCGGGAACGTTTCTCGCATTAAGGCTTAGTTGCAGGTCATTGTCTTTGTATTCAAGCAGAAAATCCGGAGTAATTGTTTCATTCAGTTTATTACCTGCATCGTTGACTGATCCGCCGGGTTTTGGATTAAGTTTTAGTATCTCGTCAATAGAGGCTTTCAGTTCCTCTTCAGAAATATTCAGACGGGTGATTATTTTATCATAATGTTTCCGGGTAAACTCATCAAAATTATATTTTAGAATTTTCCTTGCCAGGGCTATAGCAGTAACATTCTGATCTTTATTTTCGATCTGGAGTAGCAGGCATTCCTGCAGATCACGGGCACCAACTCCAACCGGATCAAAATCCTGTATGATCCGCAGGATTTCAAGCAGTTCTTCTTCCGTAGTATCAATATTAAGGGAGAAAGCCAGGTCATCAACAATAGCATCCAGCTTGCGCCTCAGATAACCGGCTTCATCAATGTTGCCAATAAGGTATTCGGCCAGGGCACGTTGACGGTCCGGTAGTATGCGCAATCCCAGCTGACTTAAAAGGTGTTCCTGAAAAGAGGATCCTACAGAAAAAGGAATCTCTTCCCGTTTATCATCTTTTGAATAATTGTTGGAGGAGAGCTTATAAGAAGGAGTATCCTCTTCGTTCAGATAATCTTCAAGAGAAAACTCATCTTTGTCATTGGTGTCTTCCTCATTCTCACTGCTTTCAGGCGTTTCCTGAATATCATCATCCTCCTGCTGCCCCTCCTCGAGTACAGGATTCTCTTCCAGCTCTTTTTTGATACGTTGTTCAAGCTGCATAGTAGGTATTTCCAGCAGTTTGATCATCTGTATCTGCTGGGGAGAGAGTTTTTGTAGTAATTTTTGTTGTAAACGTTGCTTTAGCATGTAAAATGTATTGATTGATACTTTCTAAAACTCAGCATTATGGGGTGTTCTGGGAAAAGGAATTACATCCCTGATATTACTCATTCCGGTAACAAATAAAATGAGACGTTCGAAACCCAGTCCAAATCCACTGTGCGGGGCTGTGCCGAATTTACGTGTTTCAAGATACCACCAAAGATCTTTTTCAGGAATCTTAAGTTCTTTGACACGGTTACTCAATTTTTCATAATTTTCTTCACGTTGCGATCCCCCGATTATTTCGCCTATTTTAGGAAAAAGGACATCCATCGCCCGGACGGTTTTACCATCGTCATTTTGTTTCATATAAAAAGCTTTGATGTCCCTGGGATAATCGGTAAGTATTACAGGCTTTTTAGCGTGTTTTTCCACGAGGAAGCGCTCATGCTCACTCTGAAGATCGACACCCCAGCTTACCGGAAATTCAAATTTTTGTCCCGAGTTCATCAAAATATCAATAGCCTCTGTGTAGGTCATGCGTACAAAACTATTTTCTACAATCGAACGCAGACGGGTTATCAGCTCATTGTCGTACATCTTATTGAGAAATTCCAGGTCGTCCAGACAATTATCCAGGGCATAAGTAATGAGGTACTTAAGGAAGTCTTCTGCCAGATCCATGTCATCGGTAATATCATAAAAAGCCATTTCCGGTTCAATCATCCAGAATTCAGCCAGATGCCTGGGGGTGTTGGAGTTTTCGGCACGGAATGTTGGTCCGAAAGTATATACTTCCGACAGGGCAAGTGCACCAAGCTCAGCTTCAAGCTGACCGGATACAGTAAGGTTGGTTACTTTTCCAAAGAAATCTTCTCCGTAGTTAACCGATTGATCCTCATTTAGCGGCAAGTGGGCGGGATCAAGAGTAGAAACCCGGAACATTTCACCAGCACCTTCAGCGTCAGAGCCGGTGATTATGGGTGTATGCATGTAATAAAACCCTTTGTCGTTGAAAAATTTATGAATTGCATATGCCATGCCGTGCCGTATTCTGAGAACTGCACCAAATGTATTGGTGCGTGGACGCAGGTGGGCAATTTCCCGGAGAAACTCAAGGGTATGTCCTTTTTTCTGCAATGGATATGTTTCCGCATCGGCTGTGCCGTAAATATCAATTTCTTCTGCCTGTATTTCCACACTTTGACCCTTGCCCATAGATTCAGTAAGTTTACCGTTTACTGAAATACAGGAACCGGTGGTAATCTGTTTGAGCAAACTTTCATCAAAAGAAGTAACTTCAACTACGATTTGTATGTTGTGTATAATTGATCCGTCGTTAAGTGCAATAAATGCAACATTTTTATTTCCCCTGCGGGTTCTGACCCATCCTTTAACATTAACCTTTCTGCCAAAATCTGTACTTTTCAGCAACTCCTTAACCTTAGTCCTTTTCAGTTGTTCCATGTATTTTTCAATCCTTAATTATTGCTTGTTTTTCTTTTAGTCAGTACAAAAATACAATTTTTGATGGTATTTGGTACAGCTTTTGTATTTATAATTGGTTAACTTATTTTGTTATAAAATGTCTTATTCACTGTAGAATATCTACGTTATAAAATCGTTATACTCAAAACAGTTCTTTTTAATTTCGCAGGATATTCTGATGCGTAATACCGTTGTGGTAGCCAGGAACTGTAAACAGTTTAATAACAATAAGAGGGTATGAATAAAAGGAATGATAAACCAACCATAATAGTTCCCTGGGATTTTACGTCTGTTGCACATTTTGCTTCAGATCATGCATTCCAGATAGGAAAACATCTGAAAAAGGATATTTGTTTAATACATGTGATCCCACGAGGCAGTACTCCGCAGAAACGTGCCGGTGCCATGCAAAACATTAAGCGTGATGCAGAGCGCATTTCAGAGCGATATGGCATCAATGTACGCGGGGTTGTGCGTGAAGGCACTATTTTCACAACAATTTCACAATTTGCTGAAGAGGAGAATGCAGCTATGATCATCATGGGTACTCATGGTATCAAGGGCATGCAAAAAGTTACCGGCAGCTGGGCACTGAAGGTAATTGCCGGGTCAAAAGTACCGTTTATTGTCATTCAGGATAAGCCTCTCGAAAAATATAAATTCACCAACATTGTTTTTCCGGTGGATTATAAGAGTGAAAATAAGGAAAAGCTTTATTGGGCTATATTTCTTGGCAAATATTTTAATTCAAGAATTCATCTGTATGTCAAAAATTTCTCTGATAAATCGTTGCAAAAAATGGTAAACACCAATCTTAATTTCGCAATTAAGTTTTTAATACAGAACAACCTTGAATATCAGATTACAGAAGCACCCAAAAAACATAGTTTTTATGAGGAAACTATTGAATTTGCGCAGCAAATCAGTGCTGACCTGATCCTTATCACAACTACCAAACATCTTAGTTTTGGGGATTATCTGCTTGGCGCACCCGAGCAACAACTTATTGCCAATAATGCCAGAATACCAGTAATGTGTGTAAATCCAAAAGCTAATTTTGCAAAAGTAGGTCAGTTTATGTATGGTTAAATAGTATCTGTCCATAATGTCCGATACCTGCGTTATTGCAAAAATTTTAATTCCTCATATACATTAGTATACTGCGATTTAAAATTTTTGCACGCCTTGTTCTCGAACATTATGATCCAGACACTAAATAAAACCCTGTGTAACCAAATAAAAAATAAGACACTAAAAAATCCGGTGATTTTCACCGGATTTTTTTTATGCTTCATTGTTTTCTTCATCCTCTTCGGCCAATTTCAGATCAAGCTGTTTTTTGGCAAGGTTGGTGCGCCAAATCATTACTTGTATGTCGTCTCCCAGCTGAAAAACTTTTTTCTTATGACGGCCAACCAACTGGTAATTTTCTTCATCAAGCTCGTAGAAATCATCATCCAGTTCGCGAATGGGGATCAATCCTTCACATTTGTTTTCGGTAATCTCAACAAATATACCCCATTCGGTAACTCCGGAAATTACCCCGTTGAAGACCTGGCCGATTTTATCGCTCATGAATTCAACCTGCTTATATTTTATGGAAGCACGCTCGGCTTCAACAGCTCTTTTTTCCATATCTGAAGCATGCCGGCACATTTTTTCATACTTGGCGGTATTCTTTGAATCGCCATCGTTAAGATAATGATTTAGTAACCGGTGCACCAACATGTCCGGATACCGGCGAATAGGAGAAGTAAAATGTGTGTAATTGTCAAATGCAAGTCCGTAGTGGCCAATATTTTGTGTAGAGTAAACAGCTTTAGCCATTGACCTGATAGCAAGTGTTTCAATAATATTTTGTTCTTTTTTGCCTCTGACCTCTGTTAGCAAATTATTGATACTCTTACTGATTTGTTTCTTAGAAGTAGTATTCAGTTTGTAACCAAACCGGTTCACAAAATGTGAAAATGCATTCAGCCTTTCCTCATCTGGTTTATCGTGTATTCTGTATACAAAAGTTTTGGGTTTGCCACCCTCTTTCTTTTTGCCTACAAATTCTGCCACTTTCTTATTGGCCATCAACATGAACTCTTCGATGAGTTCATTGGATTCTTTTATTTCCTTAAAATAGGCTCTCAGGGGCCGTCCCTCTTCATCGAGGTCAAATTTCACCTCCGACCGTTCGAAAGCCATAGCCCCGTCTTCAAAACGGCGGCTTCTGAGTTGTCTGGCCAGTTTATTAAGTGTCAGTATCTCCTGGTTCATATCTCCCTCTCCGGTTTCAATTACCTGCTGTGCTTCTTCATAGGAGAATCGTCTTTTTGAAAGGATAATTGTTTTTCCGAACCATTCGGCTTTTAGTTCGGCATGCTCATTAAACTCGAACACGGCCGAAAAGCATAGTTTTTCTTCATCAGGCCGGAGGGAACAGATGTTATTGGACAGTCTTTCAGGCAGCATAGGCACTACACGGTCGACAAGATATACGGATGTTCCCCTTTCTCTTGCTTCGTAATCGAGTATGCTTTTGGAATGCACATAGTGGGTTACATCTGCAATATGCACCCCTACTTCCCAGTTACCGTTTTTTAGTTTTTTAACTGACAAAGCATCATCAAAATCCTTGGCGTCTGCCGGATCGATTGTAAAGGTGGGAACATCTCTGAAATCCCTTCGCCCTTCCAGGTCTTCTCCAACAATGGTATCACTGATAAGTTTTGAAGCAGCTTCCACCTCTTCAGAAAAATGGTAAGGCAGCTCATATTCAGCAAGTATGGCATGCATCTCCACCTCATTGATACCCGGAAAACCAAGCACCTGAGTGATTTCTCCGAAAGGATTTTTTGCATGGCGTGGCCAGTCTGTGATGCGGGCTATAGCTTTTTGTCCATGTTCTGCACCATTGAGCTTATCAAGCGGAATAAACAGATCATAAGGCATCTGGTTACCATCCGGAACCAGAAAAGCAAAATTTGGCTGTAACTCTATGCTGCCTACAAAAGATTTGCGGGCACGTTCAAGTATTTCTACAACTTCTCCTTCAATATGTACCTTTTTTCGTTTTGCAAACAGATACACTTTTACTGTATCTCCGTGAAGGGCATGGTGCAGATTATTTTGTGATACAAAGACATCTTCGGATATTGCTTCAGATATAATGAAACCATATCCTCCCTTTGTTAGCTCAACTGTTCCGATGATGTAACCACCTTTGGACTTTAATTTATATTTTCCACTATAAACTTCCTTCAGATTACCACTGTTCACCAATTCGGCTAAAATGGTGTTTATTAACGCCCTGGTGCTTTTATCTTTAATATTCAGCAGCTTGGCAAGTTGTTTATAATTGTATTCCCTGGTGGGATTGTTGCTGAAAACACCAAGAATTGAACTGGCTAATGACTGTTTGTTCAGATTTTTCCCTTCTTCAATATTCTTATTTCTTGTTCTTTTTGGCATGTTACTCAATTAATGAATTTTCTAAAATATGGTTAGCTGGTTATCTTTTTTAGTGAATTAAACTAACTTTGTTGTTGTCTGGTAATAACACGAAGGTAGATAAATATGTTCTATATTGGAGCGGAATCATTTATTTTTATTAATATACCGTTTGCAGTCCATATGTTTTTTATTTTCCGGCAATAAAAATAAAAATAAAAACAATGATAATAAAGAAATACAAAACAGGTATTGTTTTAAGTGGAGGAGCAGCACGTGGATTTGCCCACATTGGAGTGTTGAAAGCCCTTAATGAAGCAGGAATATTTCCTGATGCAATTTCAGGTGTCAGCGCAGGGGGAATTGTCGGTAGTTTTTATGCAGATGGATATAAACCGGATGAGATTCTTGAAATATTCGGTGATAAAAAGATGTTTAATTTTATCAGACTGGCCATTCCCAATAGCGGACTGGCAAGGATCACAGGCATGGAAGATGTGATAAGAGAACATCTTCGGGCAAAGCAATTTCAGGACTTAAAAATTGACTTCTATTTAGCGGCTACAAATTATAATAAAGGAGAAATAGAGTATTTTAATGAAGGTGAATTGCTTCCAAGGATAATCGCATCTGCCAGTATTCCGGTCTTATTCGCACCTGTAAAGATAGGCAAGTATTCATATGTAGACGGGGGTATAATTGATAATATGCCGCTTGAACCATTAAAGGGGAAGTGCAGAAAGATTATCGGGGTACATGTGAATCCAACAGGATACACAGACGAAGCCGAAGGGATTATGAAAATTGCTGTTCGGAGTTTCCATCTGAGTGTTTCGGCTGAGATTCATAATAAGATCAACTCTTTTAATTCATATATTGAACCTGAAAAATTACGTGACTATGGGTTGCTTGATGTTGGGCATGCCCGGGAAATGTTTCAGATTGGTTATGAAAAGGCAAAGGAGATACTTTCAAAGAAGGAAAATTTGAAAGAAAAGAAAGAATAAAGCAGAGAATCAACTTTAAATTATACTTACAGAGAACATTATTCATAAAGTACCCAAACTGATTCTTTCCCTTTAGCCTTTCTGATATGCTGCATTGCTGAGATTGCATTCTTTTTTTGTGTGAATGAATCGATCACCACCCGGTAGAAATTATTTTTACTTTCATATATTCTGGCTGTATATCCTTCTTTTGCAAGTTCTTGTACAAGATCCTGCGCGTTTTTTGGGTGTTTAAAGCTTCCGGCAACCAGATAATACCTGGCTTCCTTATCATTAAAATCAGAAACAGGTGTTATTTTCTTTTTATCATCCGGCACTTCGGTGGTTACTTTTTTTACCTCACCCAATTTTGGTTTTAGTGCAGTTTCTTTTTGTGTGAGTTCATCCAGTTTTTTTTCTATCCGTGAAAGAGAATCTTTCATCGCCTCAGCATGGCTTTCTTCTTGCAGAAGCTGATCCGTTTGTTGATATAAATTTTTTACTGAAGGCTTACCAGGCACAAATGGCGGCTTTATATTTCCAGTAAAATAGGCAGCTGCAGCTATAAAAAAAATAAGGATAATTCCTGTTGAAAAATATACAAATTTTTTGTTTTTACCTTTGGCTGGTATTGAAATGGCTGGTTTTTCCTCAGTATGTTTTTTTGATAAAGAAGCATGTTTTTTTAAGGGGAAGCGGCTACTTCATCCAGGCCATAGGCATTGGCCAGGAAATTACTGATGTGATGTGGTTCAAATGTAATTTTTTTGTGTTCGTTTTTTTCAAAGTATCCAATGTCATTCAGATGAATTCTTTCACCTCGGTCGATTCTCTCAAGCAGATTGTCCACAAAAGATTTAACAAGAGATTCACTTTCTTCGTAGGTAATATTTTTGGAGAGCGCGATTTTATTGATCAGAAAATCATTTTCTTCATCCTTTGATTTACTGAAACGCAGAATCTTGGCTGGAGGGGAGAAAGTATTATCAACTGGATTTTTACCGGCTGGTTTATAGGTAGTCATAAAGGCACCCAATCCTTTAACAGAAACCAGATCCCGGGTAAACAACAATTCTCGTATGTATTTACTAATGTCCTCCATTGTTATTGTTTAACTGAACAAAAGTAATAAAAATTCATATACAAGATTCCTGAAGCTTTTGCAGCCGGTAATCATTTAAAATTAATACTGCTTTAATATATCCAAAATAACCTGTTTGATCAGCAACTTTATACAAAAAAGAACGTACCGTTATATTTTTTAGAGGGGATTTAATTAACTTCGCCTGATATTTTAAAATTTCCTGATGAGATGAGAGAGATCAGAATGGTTGATCTTCAAAACCAGTATCTAAAAATTAAACCGGAAGTCGACAACGCCATTCAAAGTGTAATGGATTCGGCAGCGTTTATAAACGGCCCGGAGGTAAAGGCATTTGCCACTGAACTTGCAGATTACCTGGGCGTAAAGCATGTTATTCCCTGTGGCAACGGAACGGATGCTCTGCAGGTAGCTATGATGGCTCATGATTTGAAACCGGGAGATGAAGTTATAACTCCTGATTTTACTTTTATTGCAACCGTTGAGGTTATTGGCCTACTGGGGCTCAAACCGGTTCTGGCGGATGTTGATCCCAACACTTTTAACCTCGATCCGGAATCAGTCAGAAAAGCTATTACACCCAGAACCAAAGCGATTGTCCCGGTTCATCTTTTCGGTCAGCCGGCCGATATGGATGCCATTATGCAGATAGCCAGGGAACATGATCTGTTGGTGATTGAAGATAACGCTCAGGCTCTGGGCGCTGATTATACAGATGCTTCGGACAAAGTGATGAAAGCAGGAGCCATTGGCCATTCCGGCTGTACTTCATTTTTCCCATCAAAAAACCTGGGCGCTTTTGGTGATGCGGGTGCAGTATTTACCAACGATGATAAGCTGGCCTCGTCTCTGCGGTCTGTTGTGAATCATGGCATGACTGTCAGGTATTACCATGACCGGCTGGGTGTAAATTCCAGGCTTGATAGTATCCAGGCAGCAATTTTGCGGATCAAACTCCGACACCTTAATGAATATAACGAGGCAAGGAAACAGGCTGCTGCTTTTTACGATCAGGTTTTCGCTGATGAATCGATGATAAAAACCCCATATTGCCGAGATGGATCTTCCCACATCTATCATCAATATACACTGGTATTGGATAAAAAAGTAAACCGGGACAAACTTCGAAATTATCTGGAAGAGAATAAGATTCCATCCATGATTTATTATCCTGTCCCGCTGCATTTGCAAAAAGCCTATGAATCTCTGGGATATAGCAAAGGAGATTTTCCGGTCACCGAAGATCTGTGTAACAGGGTTCTGTCTTTACCAATGCATACCGAGCTGGATAAGTTACAACAAGAATACATAACCGGACACGTCTTACAGTATTTGAAAAACAACCATTAATCATGAATGAGGAATATTTTGCTCACGAAACAGCCGTAATTGATAAAGGATGCCATATTGGAAAAGGCACACGAATCTGGCATTTTTCCCACATAATGGCCGGCGCTGTAGTTGGTGACAATTGTAATATAGGACAGAATGTAGTGGTTTCACCTGAAGTAGTGCTGGGAAATAATGTGAAGGTACAGAATAATGTATCTATTTATACGGGTGTGATTTGTGAAGATGACGTATTCCTTGGGCCTTCAATGGTTTTTACCAACGTGGTCAATCCGCGCAGTGCTGTTAACCGGCGCAATCAGTATGTGAAAACCCAGGTTGGCAAAGGAGCTACTATTGGAGCCAATGCCACCATTGTTTGCGGACATGATATTGGTGAATTTGCATTTATAGGGGCAGGAGCGGTGGTTACCAAAGAGGTGGCGGCTTATGCGCTGATCGTAGGGAATCCTGGTCGTCAAACCGGGTGGATGAGCGAATATGGCCATAAACTGGAGTTTGATGAAAACGGAACAGCTGTTTGTCCAGAAAGCAATGAAAAATATGAGCTCAAAAACGAGACGGTAAAAAAGCTATAATTAAAATATCAGATATAAAAGAATGAAGAATTTTGGATTGGTAGGTGTTGGTGGTTATATTGCTGTCAGGCACCTGAAGGCTATTCAGGAAACGGAAAATAACCTGGTGGCTGCACTGGACAAGAATGACAGTGTCGGTATCATCGACAGTTATTTTCCCAACGCTGACTTTTTTGTAGAGTTCGAGCGTTTTGACCGCCATATCGATAAGCTTAGAAGGAAGGGGACAAAAATAGATTACATGAGTATTTGTTCTCCCAATTATCTTCATGATTCCCATATCCGGTTTGCTCTCAGATCACAGGCTGATGCTATCTGCGAAAAACCCCTTGTACTTAATCCCTGGAATATCGATGCTCTTTCAGAAATTGAGAAAGAAACTGGTAAAAAAGTATACAATGTTCTGCAACTCAGGCTCCACCCTTCTATTATAGCCTTAAAAGAGAAGATTGACAAATCGGAGGACAAAATTTTTGATATCGATCTCACGTATATTACCAGCCGGGGCAACTGGTATGATATTTCCTGGAAAGGTGACGTGCATAAATCAGGTGGAATAGCTACCAACATAGGGGTACATTTTTTTGACATGCTCACCTGGATTTTTGGCGATGTAAAAGAAAATATCGTGCATGTTTCAAAGTCATCTAAAGCCGCGGGTTTTCTAATGCTTGAGAAAGCGCGTGTCAGGTGGTTTTTGAGCGTTGACTATAATGACCTGCCACAGGAAATTAAAGAAAAAGGGCAACGTACTTACAGGTCCATAACTGTTGAAGAAGAAGAGATAGAGTTTAGCGGTGGATTTACCGATCTCCACACCCAAACATATAAAAAATTGCTTGCCGGCGAAGGATTTGGCCTCGAACAGGCACGCAAATCAATTGAAACCGTTTATACAATAAGAAATGGAAGTCCGGCAGGATTAAGAGGTGATTATCATCCTTTTTGCCGGAACATTCAATAATTACTAAAATAATTTTACTGATCATGGATTTGTACCAAAAACTTATAAATAAAGAAGAAAAACTGGCTATTATCGGCCTTGGTTATGTTGGTCTGCCAATTGCACTGGAGTTTGCACGAAAAATATCTGTTATTGGTTTTGATATAAAAGCCGAACGGGTTGAGATGATGAAAAAACAGATTGATCCAAGTCGTGAACTCGATTCTTCTGCATTTGACGGGTGTGATATCACTTTTACTTCCAGTATTGAAGAGCTGAAGCAGGCCCGGTTTTTTATTGTGGCTGTGCCTACCCCGATTGACAGTTATAACATGCCGGACCTGAAACCAGTGCTGAGTGCTACAGAAATGGTTGGTAAAGTCCTCAAAGAAGGTGATTATGTCGTTTATGAATCCACCGTTTATCCTGGCTGTACCGAGGAAGAATGCGTGCCGTTACTGGAGAAAATAACCGGACTTGAATACCGGTCCGGGTTTAAAGTTGGTTTTTCTCCCGAGCGGATCAATCCGGGGGATAAAGAACATACCCTGACAAAAATTGTTAAAGTAACCAGTGGGTGCGACACCGAATCAGCAGAAATTATTGCAAAAGTATATGAGCTGGTAATTACAGCAGGTGTACACCGTGCCGGATCGATAAAAGTAGCGGAGGCAGCCAAGATTATCGAAAATACTCAGCGGGATATCAATATTGCCTTTATGAATGAGCTGTCAATTATTTTTAACCGTATGAAAATCAACACCTATGAAGTGCTTGAGGCCGCCGGTACCAAATGGAATTTCCTGAAGTTTTTTCCGGGTCTCGTAGGCGGTCACTGCATCGGGGTTGACCCTTATTACCTTTCTTATAAGGCTCAGAAACTGGGATATCATGCACAAATCATTAATTCGGGTCGTTTTATCAATGACTCGATGGGTGGTTACGTTGCCAAGCAAACAGTTAAAAAAATGATCGCTGCCGGAAAAAACCTGAAAGGGGCGCCAGTGTTGGTGATGGGAGCTACTTTTAAGGAAAATGTCAGCGATATACGCAATTCCAAGGTAGTAGATATTGTGAATGAGCTGGTATCCTATGGAGTTAAGGTGGATGTAACAGATCCATATGCTGATGCGGATGAAGTGATGCATGAATATGGTTTTCAGCTTGTAAATAAGATAAGAAATGATTATCATGCAGTTGTAGTTGCTGTCAATCACCGGGAATTTATCGACCTTGATGAAGCCTATTTTAAATCAATCATTAAAGATAGAAATGGAGTGCTGATCGACATAAAGGGTATTTACAGGGGAAAGATTGAAGATTTAATTTACTGGAGTCTTTAAAAACTTATTTTTTTGTCAAACCGGGTAATTATGAAAAAGCAGATACTTGTAACAGGAGGAACAGGTTATATTGGTTCACATACTGTTGTTGAATTGATTGATGAAGGGTATGATGTAGTTGTAGTTGATAATTTGTCGAACTCAAACATCGAAGTACTTGACGGAATAGAGCGAATCACCGGAAAGCGGCCTGCTTTTGAGCAATTTGACCTTTGCGACCCCGTGCTTACAAATGAATTTTTCAAAAAGTATCCCTCTTTGGCAGCCATCATACATTTTGCTGCCTATAAAGCAGTAGGTGAGTCGGTTGAAAAGCCACTCGATTACTACCGGAATAACCTGATGTCATTGATTAACCTGATCGGGTGTATGCGGGATTTCAATGTTCCGGGTATTGTCTTCTCCTCTTCCTGCACTGTGTACGGCCAACCTGATAAATTGCCGGTTTCGGAGGAAGCTCCTATCAAAAAAGCAAATTCACCTTACGGGAATACCAAGCAGATCTCAGAAGATATCATACAGGACAGTATTGCGGCTATTGATTCAATCAACGCCATTTCTCTTAGGTATTTTAACCCGATTGGTGCGCATCCTTCTGCTGAAATAGGGGAACTTCCCACAGGAACTCCCAACAACCTGGTTCCATTCATTACGCAGACAGCAGCAGGCATTCGGGAAAAGATCAGAGTTTTCGGTACTGATTACAATACCCCCGACGGAAGTGCCATACGAGATTATATCAATGTCGTTGACCTTGCAAAAGCACATGTAGTGGCAATCAGGCGTCTGCTCGAAAACCGGAACAAAAACAGGTTCGAAGTTTTCAATCTCGGTACCGGCCGCGGTGTTTCTGTACTGGAGATTATACAGGACTTCGAAAAAGCCACCGGCGTTAAACTGAATTATACACTTGCGGGGCGCCGGGCGGGTGATGTTGAGCAAGTATGGGCTGACACTACTTTTGCCAATAAAGAACTTGGCTGGAAAGCCGAAAAAACACTGGATGAAACGTTACGCTCTGCCTGGAAATGGGAGAAAAAACTAAGAAATATTGAGTAAAATACCGGGCAAAGTTCACCGATAAAAAATTTCTATATTTCAATGGAAAACAATAACACAAATAAACTCATCCGGCTTGCTTTTATACTGAGTATTATTACCATCGTTTATAATATTCTGGAAGGGTTGTTTTCAGTGTACTTTGGAATGGAAGATGATACGCTGGCATTACTTGGATTCGGGGTAGACAGTTTTGTTGAAGTTGTCTCGGGATTGGGGATTGCCCATATGATCTGGAGGATGAAATATTCAAAAGTTGATAACCGGGATAAGTTTGAACGCGATGCGCTTCGTATAACCGGGTTTGGCTTTTATATTCTTACTGCGGGCCTGGTTGCCGGAGGAGTGCTCACCCTGATCAGTGGCCGGCAGCCGGAAACTACACTTGTGGGAATTATTATATCCTCAATTTCAATCCTTACCATGTATTTCCTTATGTATTATAAGCTGCAGGTTGGGAAAAAACTGAATTCTGATGCCATAATTGCTGATGCCCATTGCACCAGGACCTGTTTTTATCTCTCCATAATACTGCTTGCTTCAAGCGGGTTGTATGAAATATTCAGAATAGGTTATATCGATGTTGCTGGTTCACTGGGAATTGCATGGTTTGCGTTCTCTGAAGGCAGAGAAGCTTTTGAAAAAGCCAAAAGTGCAGATCTGAGTTGCTGTGATCACTGTTAAATGATTTGAAAAGAAAAAACAGATAATTACTGATTATAAACAAATAAAACTGTCATGTCAAAGAAAATATTGATTACCGGAGGAGCCGGATTTATCGGATCACATGTTGTGCGACTGTTTGTTACCAAATATCCGGATTATGAGATTTATAACCTGGATAAACTGACATATGCCGGTAACCTGGAGAACCTTTCGGATATCGATCAGGAGCCAAATTATCATTTTGTACATGGTGATATCAATAATGCTGCTTTTCTGGCCGAATTATTTGTGAATGAACGGTTTGACGGTGTTATTCATCTTGCTGCCGAATCTCATGTCGACCGGTCCATTTCATCACCGATGGATTTTATAACAACCAATATTGTGGGAACAGTTAATCTGCTGAATGCAGCACGAGCTGTCTGGCAGGATGAGCCTGAAGGCAAACTGTTCTATCACATATCCACAGATGAGGTATATGGTTCACTGGGAGAAGAAGGTTTGTTTACCGAAGAAACTGCATATGATCCGCGAAGTCCGTATTCGGCATCCAAAGCCAGTTCCGACCATCTGGTGCGAGCCTATTATCATACTTTTAAAGTTCCGGTGGTATTGTCCAATTGCTCCAATAATTACGGGCCCAATCAGTTTCCTGAGAAATTGATTCCACTGGCTATCAATAATATTAAAACCAACAAGCAGATTCCTGTTTACGGGAAAGGAGAGAATATCCGCGACTGGTTATATGTGGTAGACCATGCACGGGCCATCGACGAGATCTTTCACCACGGGGAAAAAGGTGAAACCTATAATATAGGCGGGATCAATGAATGGAAGAATATTGATCTGATCCGGTTGCTGTGCCGTATCATGGACAAAAAACTTGGCCGGGAAACAGGTACATCAGAAAAGCTTATCACCTATGTAAAGGACCGTGCCGGGCATGACCTGCGCTATGCGATTGACTCTTCAAAGCTTCAGAAGGAACTCAACTGGTCACCTTCTTTACAATTTGAAGAAGGACTGGAAAAAACCGTCGACTGGTATCTTGAAAATAATAAATGGCTCGAAAATATCCTCACAGGTGAATATGAGAAATATTATCAGAGCCAGTACAAAGAACGCTAGAGCAGTATCTTACTCTACCGTTACTGATTTAGCAAGATTTCTTGGCTGATCAACATTACAGCCTCTCATAACTGCAATGTGATAAGAAAGCAGTTGCAAAGGAATTACTGTGGTCAGGGCGGCAAGTGCTTCATGCGTTTCCGGCACTTCCAGAGTGTGATCCGCCATTTTCTTGATCACGGTATCTCCCTCAGTAACAACGGCAATTACCTTCCCGTTTCTGGCTTTTACTTCCTGTATGTTGCTGACAATCTTATCATAAGATTTGTCTTTGGTAGCAATCACCACAACGGGCATGTTTTTATCAATCAGTGCAATAGGACCATGTTTCATCTCGGCTGCAGGATATCCTTCAGCATGTATATAGGATATCTCTTTTAGTTTAAGTGCACCTTCAAGAGCTACGGGGAACAAATAACCCCGGCCAAGGTAGAGAAAATTCGTAACATCTTTGTAGAGAGCTGCAATGTCCTTAAATGCTTCATTTGATTGCAGTGTTTTTTCAATTTTCTCTGGTATCAGCGTCAGTTCCCCGATGAGTTCATGGTATTTTTCGATGCTTAAAATGTTGCGTGTTTTACCCAGCAACATAGCCATCATGGCCAGCACTGTTACCTGAGCAGTGAAGGCTTTGGTTGAAGCTACTCCTATTTCAGGGCCGGCATGTGTATAAACCCCTCCGTCGGTTTCCCGGGGTATACTGCTTCCCACAACATTACAAATACCAAGCACCATAGCTCCGGCTTCCTTAGCTTGCTGAATGGCAGCCAGAGTGTCGGCGGTTTCACCGCTCTGACTGATCGCGATTATTACATCATCTTTAAATAAAACAGGATTTCGATATCTGAATTCCGAAGCATATTCAACTTCTACCGGAATGCGGGCAAATTCTTCGATCATGTATTCACCTACCAGTCCGGCATGCCACGAAGTTCCACACCCTATAATGATAATTCTTTTTGCTTCAGCCAGTTTTGGCATTACATTGAACAGACCTCCAAGGTGAACTTCCTTTCCATCCTGGGCAACCCTGCCTCTGAATGTATCAAGAATCGAGCGGGGCTGTTCAAAAATTTCCTTAAGCATGAAATGCTCATATCCGTTTTTGTCAATCTCACCGATATCCAGATCAAGTTTGGTGATTTTCGGAATAAGCTTATTGTTCTTTATAGTTTTGAGGATAAGCTCGCCACGCTTGATAATTGCTACATCATTATCATTCAGATAAATAACGCTGTTGGTGTGTTCGATAATAGGGGTGGCATCAGATGCCAGAAAATATTCGCCTTCACCTACACCGATTACCAAAGGACTTCCTTTCCGGGCAGCTATTAATTTATCGGGCTCATCATTACATATAATCACCAGTCCATATGCCCCAACAACTTTGGTGAGGGCCAGTCTGACAGCAATTTCAGCACTTACCTTACCTTTTAGGTAAATATATTCAATAAGGTTTACCAGTACTTCAGTATCGGTTTCACTGACAAATGTATATCCGCGGTTTTCCAGTTTTTTCTTCAGGAGCGAATAATTCTCAATAATCCCGTTATGTATCAGGGTGAATTTCTTTTCCTGGGAAGTATGCGGATGTGCATTTATGTCATTTGGTTCTCCATGAGTAGCCCAGCGTGTATGGCCAATACCCATTGTTCCTTTAATATCCCTGCCAAGAGCAAAGTGCTCAAGATCGCTGACTTTTCCGTGACATTTATAGGTCTTGATACTTTTGTTCATGATGGATATTCCGGCTGAATCATAACCCCTGTATTCCAGCCTTTTAAGCCCGTTTAATAAGATGGGGTATGCCTCCTGATTACCAATATATCCTACAATTCCACACATAATTTATCACAGTTTATTATAAATAATTTTAAATTTAACTCCAGCCCGCTGATTGTTATTGGCTCTTAGCACAACACGATTTGCAGTAACCGTATTTGAAGCCGGATACAGGTAGAACTCTGTTACGTCTGTATCACCAAGCAGGAAAGATTGAATCTGGCGTGTTATGTTAAAGGTATAGCTTTGATTATCGCTGTTGTAGGTTCCGTCAATAAAAGTCGCCCCGGAGTTTTGATCCAGCACATTAATAAGATTTCCATTGCTGTCTTTTGTGAGGATGACCATTGTGGAAGGCGGGGCCGGCAGGTTTGTTACCAGTTGATTATCTGACTTAACCTGTACTTCAATCTGAGCCTTCAGAACAGAAACCGCACCGGGATTTGCTTCCCGAAAATCAAGCAACCCGGGAATATTTATTTTAGCACCTACTCCGTTCGTGGCCTGTACATACATCAAACTGTCCGATAAAGTTGTATCCTGCAGCTGAGCCTGAAAAGCTGCGTTGGAATAATCATGGTTAAACAGATTCACCGAAGATATGTCTGAACCAAAATAATAATTAAAATATAGTGAATCTGCCGTACTGTTCTGATAATAAAGGGTCATTCGCGAGATGGTGGCCAGGTGATTAATAAAATAAATGGCTCCTCCTGTTGATCCGGCAGGTTCGGCTGTAACATATAATCCACTGAAATAATCCAGAAATTTTGTGACATCAGAATTTGACACAGTATCTATATTAAGCAGGTCCCAAGCCAGACTTTTATCCAGCTTTATTCTGATCAGCGTATCTGACCATTCTGCTGTGGTAGCAGGAATGGCTGTTTGTTCAATATAGGGGGCCGGGTCCATATCTGACATATAGGAAGTGTCATATTGCAGAGTCTGGGTAAGCCTGTATATCTTAACGGACGGGACGTATGTAGTATCACCCTGAATGTTTGAAATGCTTAGGTATAAAACCAGTGAATCAGGAGCAGGATTGTCCCCGAAATTTTTACCAGGAAAATCGGGCAGCAGTGATGCCATAAATGAAGCCCGGGTACTGCCGAAAACAGGATCATTCAGGCTGCCGACCGAAAGAACCGTACGATTATTTGAAGCCACAGGTTGTTGTTCGATGGTACGGGTAGCAATATTTGAATCAACCATGAATTCGGGTTGGATACGATCGCGCGGGGGCAGAAGATCCAGCCCCAGGTCAGTTGGGGTATCATTACAACCGGGCAGTAATAAAATGGTCAGCAGTCCGGCAAGAAGAAATAAAAGGGGGAATTGTTTAAATGGCGTGTTAATACTATTTTTTATCATTAGAATCATCCATTAAGAGATTGTCATAAAAACGAGAGTACTCATCCAGATATGTTTCACTGGGTTGAAAACCCAAAACCGGCTTATTTATTTTGTCCAGGTATTTATTTATTTCAGGATTTATCTCATTGCTGCCTTTGATCACTGCATCAGACATGTCAATAGCAAACCGGGAAATATTAACAAAATCGGCTTTTTCGAGGCCGGAAACATCTTTTTCCGTGACACCATTAAAGAGTACTTTTTTTCTGAATGATTTATTAAGGGGTTTGTCGAAACCATCATCATATACAGAATATATTACTTTGGAATTGGCAAAGATAGGATCTTCATTGTAGGCTCTTTTGATGTACAATGGTACCATACTGGTAATCCAGCCGTGACAGTGGATAATATCAGGTGACCACCTGAGTTTTTTAACTGTTTCAAGTACACCGCGGGCGAAAAATATAGCACGTTCATCATTATCTTCAAAGAATTCTCCGTTATCATCTGTCAAAACATGCTTGCGGTGAAAATAATCTTCATTGTCAATAAAATAAACCTGCATGCGGGCGGATTGAATAGAAGCCACTTTAATTATCAGTGGATGATCAGTATCATCAATAATGAGATTCATTCCTGACAGGCGGATTACCTCGTGTAACTGGTTGCGCCTTTCATTGATCAATCCGTATTTTGGCATAAAAGTTCTTATTTCTTTCCCTCTTTCCTGTATACCTTGTGGTAAATTTCTTCCAATATTTGCCATTTCTGATTCGGGGAGGTAGGGGGTGATTTCCTGAGAAATAAATAAAACTTTTGTGTTTTTCATTTCTTGTTAAAAATTAGTTACAAAACATCCTGCAAAAGTACTAAAAATAATTCACATTTCGATGGTTGTATATTTTGACGTTCTTCTGTGAACCTTATTCCCTCTGTATCGTTTGGATACATATTTGTACATTGTTTTTTCTTTTATGTATATTTGCACTTTCAAAAATCTATGCAGGTATTTGGTAAAATAGACGGTGTTGTTGATCTTCTCAACAAACTAAAAAAGGAAGGAAAAACCATTGGGTTTGTTCCTACAATGGGAGCTCTGCATGCAGGGCATCTGGCGCTTACAGAAAAAGCGTTAGCAGGCAATGATATAACTGTTGTCAGTATTTTTGTGAACCCCACCCAGTTTAACGACAAAAATGATCTGTTAAACTACCCCAGGGATCTTGAGAAAGACCTCAGAAAACTTGAATCGGTTGGTTGTGACATTGTTTTCTATCCTGAAGTTAAGGAAATGTACCCAGAGCCTGACAGGCGTACATTTGATTTTGGAAAGCTGGCCAGTGTCATGGAAGGGGCACACCGGCCCGGACATTTCAATGGAGTTGCACAGGTCGTCAGTAAGTTTTTTGATATACTGAAACCTCACAGGGCTTATTTCGGGGAGAAGGATTATCAGCAGCTTGCCATAATAAGGGAAATGGTCAGACAACTGTCTATGCCGGTTGAAATTGTACCCTGTTCGATTGTCAGAGAACCCGATGGCCTTGCCATGAGTTCACGGAATCAGTTACTTACCCCTAATCAGCGGGCCAGCGCTCCTCTTATTGCCAAAAACCTGTTTGAGGCAAAAAAACATATTAAGGAATTAAGTGTTGAAGAAATAAAGAATAAAGTTATCGGTGAGATTGATCAGGATGAAAACCTTGAAGTTGAATATTTCGAAATTGCCGATGAAAACACATTACAGCCACTGCAAAGCTGGCGGCACTCTGACAGGCCCCGGGCCTTTATTGCCGTGAGGGACGGAGCCATTCGTCTCATAGATAATTTGAGTTTTTATTAGTAACTTTGCGTTGTTATGAATATTGAAGTAGTTAAATCAAAATTACATAAGGTAACAGTAACTGAAGCCAATCTTCAGTATGTGGGCAGTATAACTATTGATGAAGATTTGCTTGATGCTGCCAATATGATTGAGAATGAGAAAGTACAGGTTGTAAATATAAATAACGGGGAACGCCTTGAAACGTACATTATTAAAGGAGAAAGAGGTTCCGGACAGATTTGTATGAATGGTCCGGCAGCCAGAAAAGTAGCCATCGGGGATGTGGTGATTATTATATCTTATGCCTCCATGGATTTTGAAGAGGCAAAAAAATTTAAACCCACCATCATTTTTCCCGATACAGCAACAAATAAAGTCTTAAGTTAATACGGTCCCTTGAAAAAATCCCTGCTCAATATCCTGAAGTTTCTGGCTTTCCTGTCACTGGGAATAGTGCTGCTGTACTTTGCATTCAAAGGCATAAATTTTCAGCAATTGGTAAAAGCTTTTGAATCTGTTAATTATTCGTGGGTCGCACTCTCATTGTTGTTTGCATTTATTGCCTATGCCAGCAGGGCTTACCGCTGGCGATTGCTTATTGAACCCCTGGGGTACAAACCATCTTTTTCCAATAGCTTTTATGCACTGATGATTGGCTATCTGGCTAATTTTGCCTTTCCCCGCATCGGTGAGATCACCCGGTGTGGAACGCTCAACCGGACGGATAAGATTCCTGTAGATTCACTGATAGGTACGGTGATCATTGAAAGAGCCATTGATCTCTTGTCTCTTATCACACTGCTGATAATTCTGATTGTAGCCAAATTTGATTTTTTTGGTAGTTTTTTCAACAAGAATATTTTTAATCCCTTTTATAAAAAAGTGGCGGAAACCTTTAATTTTTCTGTTGTCATATGGGTTTTTATTTTTGGCACTATCTTTCTGTTTATATTGTTATATTTTATTTTCAGAGCGCGTCTGACCAAATTGCTTTTTGTTAAGAAGACAAAAAAAGTCATTAAAGGGGTAATGTCTGGAATCAGAACCGTTTATACCATGAAAAAAAGAGGCAGTTTTTTGCTGCACACTTTAATAATATGGTTGATGTACTGGCTGATGACTTATATTGTGGTTTTTGCCATACCTGCCACTTCAGACCTGACAATGATTGACGGCCTTTTTCTTCTTGTTATTGGTGGATTGGGTATGTCGGCACCTGTCCAGGGCGGGATCGGAGCCTATCACTGGATCGTTTCCCTGGGGCTTACCATCTATGGTATTCCGCGGACCGACGGACTGGTTTTTGCCACCGTATCTCATGAATCACAGGCATTGTTTGCAATTGCCCTGGGTACCATGAGCTTTCTGATCCTTTTCTTCGCAGGGAAGAAAAAAGCAGTTACGGTTATCTAAATTTAAACGGAATGACACAACTTGAACTGGTAAAGTCTAAAATATTGACAGTGGGTGATTTTGCTGAAAAACTGGCTTATCATCGTTTCAGGGAACAAAAACTGGTTTTCACCAATGGTTGTTTTGATATTCTGCACCTGGGACATGTCGATTATTTGTCGAAAGCTGCTGACCTTGGTGATATTCTTATCGTCGGACTAAATACTGATGAATCTGTGTCCCGTATCAAAGGAGAAAAAAGACCGGTCCAGGACCTGCACTCACGGTCGTATGTACTGGCATCTCTGAGATTCATCGATTACGTTGTGCCTTTTGACCAATCAACACCTTATGAGCTAATAAAATTCATAAATCCCGACATTCTGATTAAAGGCGGAGATTACAAGCCAGAAGAAATTGTGGGTTATGATATTGTTAAAGACAACGGAGGCCAGGTTTTTACGATTGATCTCACCCCGGGATATTCAACTACATCTATTCTGAATCGAATTTGAATTTATTTCTTTCATCAACATATCAGTAAAAAAATCAAATAAAGAATATCGGTAAATTGATATTCAGATTTATTTCAATTGCTGATATTTGCCTATCTTTATCAGCATTTCATCCGGAAAAACTCAAATGGCTAAAAGCAAAACAGTATATATATGTCAGAACTGTGGGGTGTCCTCTCCGAAATGGATCGGACGTTGTCCTTCATGTGGGGAGTGGAATACCTATGTTGAAGAAGTGATACGAAAGGAATCTGGCAGCAAAACCAATTTTCAGCCGGAGCATGCAGCCCGGCCGCAAAAAATTTCAGAGATCACCACCGTTAAAGTTCCGAGGCTTCATACAGGATATTCTGAGTTTGACAGGATTCTGGGCGGGGGAATTGTTCCGGGATCGATGGTGCTTATCGGGGGAGAACCCGGCGTAGGAAAATCCACACTGGCTCTTCAGGTTGCCCTTACCCTGAAAGGTAAGCATGTGCTTTATGTTTCCGGGGAGGAGAGCGGGCAACAGATCCGGCTCAGGGCCGAAAGACTGGGTATGGATAACCCCGATTGTTACATACTGGGTGAAACGGTGTTGGAGAATATTCTTGTCCAACTGGAAAATTCAGCTCCCGATCTTCTGGTGGTAGACTCGGTGCAAACATTGCAAACCGAAGAGATAGAATCATCTGCAGGCAGTGTTTCCCAGATTCGTGAATGCACTGCACGGTTACTGAAATATGCCAAGGCAAAATCGATTCCGGTAATTCTTATCGGCCATATTAATAAGGAAGGAAGCCTTGCCGGACCAAAGGTGCTGGAACATATTGTAGATGCTGTTTTTCAGTTCGAGGGCGATCGCAATTATACTTATCGTATTCTGCGGTCCATCAAAAACCGGTTTGGCTCGACCTCTGAGATTGGAATTTTTGAGATGAACAATTCGGGTTTGAGAGAGATACAAAATCCTTCAGAGATACTTATTTCCCATCATGAAGATGAACTGAGTGGCGTATCCATTGCCTCAACCATTGATGGTATCAGGCCTTTTCTGATAGAGACACAGGCTCTGGTAAGTACTGCAGCCTATGGTACTCCGCAGCGGTCTTCTACCGGTTTCGACCTGAGACGACTGAACATGCTGCTGGCCGTTCTGGAAAAGAGGGCTGGTTTCCGGCTGGCCACCAAGGACGTCTTTCTGAATATTGCCGGAGGGTTGAAAGTAGATGATCCTGCCATCGATCTGGCAGTGGTTAGTGCAATCCTTTCTTCCAGTGTAGACAGGGCTATTGATAAACGAACATGTTTTTCTGCCGAAGTAGGTCTTTCAGGAGAAATAAGGCCTGTCAACCGTATTGAAAACCGGTTAAGTGAAGCAGACAAACTGGGGTTCAAAAAAATTTATATCTCATCTTTTAACAGGAAAAGTATCGACCTGAAAAAATATTCCATCGAAGTGGTGGGGGTGAGCAAGATCGAACAGGTATTCAGTAATTTGTTCAAATAAATATTGCGAATGTTGCTGGAATTAAAAAATATACATGCTTCTCACGTTTCCGGAAATAAAAGCCGGGAAATCCTGAAAGACATCAGTTTCTCCCTTCAAAAAGGAGAAACAATCGGGCTGGCAGGAGAATCCGGCTCCGGAAAATCGATGACAGCCCTGGCCATCATGCAATTATTACCACAAAGTATCAGGATCAGTAAGGGAGAAGTACTTTTTAACCCGGGAAAAGGGAAGACCGTTGATGTATGTAGTCTTTCCGGAGAGAAGATGAGACAACTCCGGGGAAACAGGATTGGTATGATTTTCCAGGAACCCATGACTTCTCTCAACCCTTCACTGACCTGTGGATTTCAGGTTGCAGAAGCAATGAAACTCCACCTTGGCCTTAATTCTGCGGAAGCCAGGGAAAGAGGGCTGGATCTTTTTAATGAAGTAAAATTACCCTCTCCGGAAGCCATCTGGAAAAGATATCCGCATCAGTTATCGGGCGGACAGAAACAGCGCGTCATGATTGCCATGGCGGTGAGCTGTAATCCATCCCTGCTTATTGCCGATGAGCCAACCACCGCGCTTGACGTTACTGTACAAAAAAATATTATTGGTCTTTTGCACCGCCTCAGGGATAAATATGGTATGGGAATGATTTTTATATCGCATGACCTGGGAGTAATTTCTGAAATAGCCGACAAAGTGGCGATCATGTGGAACGGCGAAATTGTTGAATCCGGGTTTAAAGAAGACATCATTCATCATCCCGGGCATCCATATACCAAAGGGCTGCTTGCCTGCCGTCCCGGTAATTTCAGATATCATGAAGTACCGCGGCTTCCTACAGTGCAGGATTTTCTGGCTAACAATGATGAGGCTGAAGTGTCAGGGAATAAGCAGGTTAATAAATCTGCTTTCCACCCGATAAGTAAAAAGGATGAGGAATTGTTCCGGGTTGAAGAACTGACTACTTCATTTGGCATCAGGAAAAATTTCTTTGGAAAGACTGTTCAGGAATATCATGCTGTTGATAATGTTTCTTTCAGTATCTGCAAAGGGGAAACGCTTGGTTTGGTTGGTGAATCGGGTTGCGGCAAAACCACTCTTGGCAGAACGCTGATCAGATTGATAGACTCCGGAGAAGGAAAAATATTCTATAAGGGTGAACTTGTATCAAAGATGAACAGAAAAGGCCTCATAAACTTTCGGAAAGAAGTACAAATCATCTTTCAGGATCCCTATTCATCGCTTAATCCCAGATTAACGATCGGACAGGCAATTGAAGAGCCCATGATTGTTCATGGACTTTTTTCTGATAAAAAGGAAAGAAGGAAGCGGACAGAAGAACTTATTAGCCGCGTCAGTCTTGATCCTTCAATGTATAATCGTTATCCGCATGAATTTTCGGGGGGCCAGAGACAACGTATTGGTATTGCAAGAGCACTGGCAGTGGAACCGGCTTTTATCATCTGTGATGAATCAGTGTCGGCCCTGGATGTATCGGTACAGGCGCAAATTCTGAATTTACTTAATGAACTGAAAGAAGAGTTCGGGCTTACTTACCTGTTTATTTCACACGACCTGTCGGTTGTGCGATACATGTCTGACAGAATTATGGTGATGAAAGAAGGATGCATCATTGAAACAGGTGATGCCGGCGAAATTTATAATCACCCCGGATCGCCCTATACCAGGGCACTTATTGAAAGTATCCCCGGCTGAGTATTCTCCGCACCGGGGATTATTTTTCTATTCAAAATATTCGTAGCTGTTGGGTTTGCGTATACTGTCCTGTTTTTCGTTGCAATTCAGATTCACGTTGAAGTTATCCGGTTTATCAAACGGACGTTTATAAATGCCGAGTTCTGTACTGTCATTATACACTTGCTGCATATATTTGGCCCAGATGGGGAGGGCCATATTGGCACCCTGTCCCATGCCGATCTCATCGAAATGGATCGCACGGTCTTCACCACCTACCCATACACCAGATACAAGGTCGGGTGTCACACCCATGAACCAACCATCTGAGTGATTTTGCGTAGTTCCTGTTTTTCCGGCAATCGGATTATCAAAATGATAAAGATATCTGAGTCTGATCCCGGTTCCTTCATTTACTACAGCCTGCATTAGATTGATCATCAGGAAAGCGGTTTGTTCGTTGATGGCTTCTTCTTTTTGAGGCATAAAATGTGAAATTAGATTACCGTGTTTATCTTCTATTCTGGTAACCATCAGAGGCTCAACATGCACTCCTTTGTTGGCAAAGGTGCCATAGGCACTTACCATTTCATACAGAGAGATGTCTGAGGTTCCGAGTACCAGTGAAGGTACGGGATCAAG
Source organism: uncultured Bacteroidales bacterium (assembly GCA_963783315.1). Taxonomy (GTDB): domain Bacteria; phylum Bacteroidota; class Bacteroidia; order Bacteroidales; family DASQZP01; genus DASQZP01. The sequence continues at coordinate 40,418 of CAWAMZ010000017.1, read as the reverse complement.
GTAGCTTTTGATTCCCATTTTATGCATGATTTCGATGACAGCATGTGGATTAAACTGCTTCATTACCCAGGCGGAGATCCAGTTAACAGAATTGGCCAATCCCCATTTAAGGGTAACCATTTTGCCCTCGTATTCCGAATCACCAGAGTTTTTTGGGGTCCAGGTGGTATCATTCACCCGAAAAGTGGTAGCCACATTGGCTACTTTATAGCAGGGAGAATAGCCCTCCTGCATAGCCAGTGTATAGAGAAATGGTTTTACGGTGGAACCCACCTGGCGTTTCTGCACCCTCACCGGATCATACTTGAAATATTTGAAATCAGGTGCGCCGGCGTATGCCATTATGTGTCCGTTATGGGGATTGATTGACATGAAACCGGCATGGAGGAAAAATTTATAATAACGAATGGAATCCATCGGGCTCATTACTGTATCCTTGTCTCCCGACCAGGTGAAAATGGTCATCGGGACTGGAGTGTTAAATATTTTTGTGATGGAGTCTGTTGATTTGCCTGCCTGCCTGAGGTTTCTGTACCGGTCAGTTCGGCGCATGGTGGTATTCATGATGTTGTTAATTTCCTGACTACTAAGGTCATTGGAGAAAGGTGCCTTGGTCCTCCCTTTCTTTTCTTTGTTGAATGCAGGTTGCAGATAATCCCCAAGATGTTCGGCAATAGCTGTTTCAGCAAACTGCTGCATTTTTGAATTGATGGTGGTATATATTCTCAATCCGTCCCGATACAAATCATAAGGCGTTCCGTCTGGTTTCAGATTTTTGTCACACCATCCGTACAGTGGATTTGTTGCCCACAAAATGGAGTCCTCTTTATACTGTTCATAAGTGAAATAATTTTTACGTTGCGGATCATGGGCGATCATCATAAGCCGGATCTGTTCTCTGAAATATTTTGCCAGACCTTCATTATGATTGATACGCTGAAAATCAGTCTGCATCGGAACATTTGCAACAGAATCGAATACCGGGTCAGTAATATATCCGTATTTGAGCATTTGTGAAAGCACAATGTTGCGTCTGTAGAGTGCAACATCAGGTCGTCGTATCGGATTATAATAGGACGGATTTTTCACCATGCCCACCAGCGTTGCCGCCTGGTCGAGCGTAAGCGAATCGGGAGAGGTGTTGAAATAAATTTTTGCCGCCGAACCAATACCAACAGCATGATAAAGAAAATCGAACTGGTTCAGATACATGGTCAGGATCTCCTGCTTGGTGTAGCTCTTTTCGAGTTTCACTGCGGCAACCCACTCTTTCAGTTTGGCAATTACCAGGGAAACATTTCGTGTAAATCCCAGATTATAAGTAGTGGTATCACGGGGGAAAAGGTTTTTAGCCAGCTGCTGGGTTATGGTACTTCCGCCGCCTGAACGTTCTTCACCCATCAGAATGGTTTTGAAGAATACGCGTGCAAGTCCGCGGATATCGATACCTGAATGTGAATAGAAACGTACATCTTCAGTAGCAACCAGTGCATCAATCACATTTGGCGATATTTCATTATAATCGGTATAAGTACGGTTCTGATAATAAATGCGTCCCAGTACCTGGTTGTCTTCTGAAATCAACTCTGTGGCCAGATTACTCTTAGGATTTTCCAGATCCTCAAAAGTAGGCATGAAACCCAGGTTTCCTGTTGATATCAGGGACAGTAAGATGATTAGTAATATAAATGGAAATGCAATAAGTGTCCAAAAGATTCTTAAAAACAGCTTCTTTTTATTTTTTATCTTTGCCATTTTAATTTTTAGTTTTCGGTAAAAATAGTATTTTTTTAATTTAAAATTTTGAACTTAGCAGGCTTTAAACCTGTAATCTAATATTTGGGTTTCTTGTAAAGCATTTAATATACATATGGAAGAGAACTTAGTAATTGTTGAATCACCGGCCAAAGCTAAAACGATCGAAAAATTTCTTGGCGCAAAATTTTCGGTTACTTCCAGCTTTGGACATATACGCGATCTCTCCAAGAAAAATCTTGGTATCGATATACAAAACAACTATAAACCTGATTATATTATATCAGATGATAAGAAAAAAGTTGTTAATGAATTAAAAAAACGGGCCAAAGAGGCAAAAACTGTATGGCTGGCTTCTGATGAAGACCGTGAAGGAGAGGCTATTGCCTGGCATCTTTATGATGTGTTAAAGCTTAATGATAAAAATACCAGGCGGATTGTTTTTAATGAAATAACCAAACCAGCCATTCTGAAAGCCATTGAAAATCCGAGAATGATTGACCGTAACCTTGTGGATGCCCAGCAGGCAAGGCGGATCCTTGACCGTCTGGTAGGTTTTGAGTTGTCGCCGGTTTTGTGGAAAAAAGTAAGGCCTTCATTGTCTGCAGGCCGTGTGCAGTCGGTGGCAGTGAGGCTGATCGTGGAGCGTGAACGGGAGATAATGAGCTTTAGTTCCACCTCCTCATATAAGGTATCTGCACGCTTTATCGTAACCGACAGCAAGAATAAGGAATCGGAGCTGGTTGCCGATCTGTCCAAACGATTCAAGACAAAAAAAGAGACTGTTGAGTTCCTTGAGAAATGCAGGGAAGCTTCCTATAAAGTCGTTGATATAAATACCCGGCCTTCCCGGAAATCTCCTGCTCCGCCTTTTACTACCTCTACTTTGCAGCAGGAGGCCAGCCGTAAGCTTGGTTTTTCTGTATCGCAGACCATGTCGGTAGCACAGCGGTTGTATGAAGCGGGTAAAATTACCTACATGCGTACTGATTCGGTGAACCTTTCCGATACCATTACTAAAGAGGCAAAAAAAGTTATCACCGCCGATTACGGAGCAAAATATTCAAACCCCCGGCAGTTTAAGACTAAATCAAAGGGCGCACAGGAAGCACACGAAGCCATCCGTCCAACCTATATTGATAAATCAACTGTTTCAGGTAACAATCAGGAGAAAAAATTATATGATCTGATCTGGAAAAGAACGATTGCCTCACAGATGAGCGATGCTGAACTCGAAAAGACTACAGCAACCATCAGCATCTCTAATCAAAAGGAACAGTTTGTTGCAAATGGAGAAGTGCTCAAATTTGACGGTTTTCTGAAGGTATATATTGAATCTACTGATGATGACCAGGATGAAAGTGTGAAGTCATCCCTGCTTCCTCCTCTTTCACTGGACCAGCCCCTGGATATGAAAGAAATTACTGCTACTGAACGATTCACCCATCATCCGCCAAGATATACGGAGGCCAGCCTGGTAAAAAAGCTGGAAGAACTTGGGATTGGTCGTCCTTCAACCTATGCCCCCACAATTTCTACCATACAGAATCGCGGGTATGTGGTTCGTGAAGACCGGCCGGGAGAAGAAAGAAAATATGTGAAGCTTGTCCTTTCCGGAAGCAAACTTAATGAAACCACTCAGACGGAAACAACAGGAGCTGAGAAAGCCAAGCTTTTCCCCAATGATATTGGTATGATCGTAAATGATTTTCTAGTAGAGCATTTTGATTATATTGTTGATTTCAACTTTACAGCCAAAGTGGAAAAGGAGTTTGATGAGATTGCCGATGGTAAAATGGACTGGACCGAAATGATTGACAGGTTTTACAATCCTTTTCACCACCGGGTTGAAGAAACGCTGGAACAGGCTGAAAGGAACAAAGGAGAACGAATTCTCGGGAACGATCCTGCAACGGGTAAAGTTATTTCAGTAAAAATTGGGCGGTACGGCCCCATGGTGCAGATGGGAGAAGCAACTGATGAGGAAAAGCCCAAATTTGCCGGATTACAAAAGGGACAACATCTTGAGACTATAACCCTGGAGGAAGCGCTGGAGCTGTTTAAACTGCCCAGAACCATAGGTACTTATGAAGATAGTGAGGTAGTAATCGGAGTGGGAAGGTTTGGTCCGTATGTACGGCATAAATCAAAATTTTACTCACTTAAAAAAGGGGTGGATGATCCCATGACCATTGAGCTGGACAGGGCTATTGAGCTTATAGAAGAGAAAAGGGAGCGCGACAGGAACAAAGTCATCAAAAGCTTTCCTGAAGACGAAAAGCTGCAGGTACTTAACGGACGCTGGGGGCCATACATATCCTATGACAAAGGGAACTATAAAATTCCAAAGGAGAAAGATGCTTCCTCCCTGACTTACAAGGAATGTATGGAAATAGTGAGTAAAGGAAAGCCTTCAGGCTCAGGCAGCAGGAAGAAAAAGAAAAAATAAACAGTCTGAAAAGCAACGCTGGTAAGAGGATGGAAACTGAATATTAAGTTCAATAATTAATGGATCTGAATGATTATTTCAATCCGGTGAGCCTGGAAGCACCGGATGACCGATACCTTTCCGAAGAATCACTTTTCTGCCGGAATATTATGATACATACGCCCAGTATCCCTGTTAAAGATGTAAAGGGTTACCGGGTGGCCTTGATTGGGGTACCTGAGGACAGAGGGACTGCAGAAGACGGCAGTGCCAATGCAACCGATCAGGTTCGTAATAAGCTATATCAGTTATACCGGATCTCACGCGGTTTAAAAATCATTGATCTGGGGAACCTTAAACAGGGGGAAACACTTAATGATACTTACTTTGGGCTCCGGGATGTATTGTGTTATCTGCATACTGAAGGGATTATTTCGATCATCATGGGAGGCAGCCAGGATATAACCTACGGAGCATTCCTGGCTCTTGAAAAGCTGAATTTTCAGGTGAACCTGACAACTATTGATTCCTGTCTCGATGTTGGATGGCGGGATGATGGATCAGCTGCGTCCACTTACCTTGCAAAGATTTTTCATGATCATTCAACCTCTCTGTTTAACTATGCGAATATAGGGCACCAGGTTTACTTTGTAGATGATGCCGTGCTGGAATACATGGAGGAACGTAATTTTAACGGTATGCGTCTTGGTGAAGCACGGGCTGATATTCGTGATACCGAACCTGTGCTGCGGGATACTCATTTATTGTCTATTGACATGAGTGCAGTGAGGTATGCCGATGCTCCCCGCACCACACATCCTTCACCGAACGGCCTGTACGGAGAAGAAATTTGCCAGCTTGCACGATATGCCGGATTGAGTGAGAAACTTAGTGTGGCAGGAGTTTTTGAGATTATTCCGGGAGACAGCAATCCGGGAATCACCAGTCATCTGGCCGCACAGGTTATCTGGTATATGCTGGACGGTATTGCATCCAGAATGGATGAATGGCCGTTGCAGAACGATGAAGAATTCAGAAAATATATTGTTGAGGTTGGCGAAGCCGATCAGGTTCTGGTGTTTTACAAAAGCCAGCGTTCAGGGCGTTGGTGGATGGAAGTGCCCGCTGCCGGTGAAAAGGATAAGGTCAGGATCGTAGCGGCATCCTATAACGACTATAAGCAGGCCTGTAATCAGGAATTACCGGAAAGATGGTTTCGCCTTTTTAGATTACTGAATTAATTTATTATAAAATTTATTTTTGCAGGGTACTGTGAATATCAGTTCTTTAATAGCCTCTGAATAAGATATTTTTGTATTTCTGTGACTTATATATTCGTTATTCGCGGAACTCCAATGAACAATAAAATGTACTTTTATCTAACAAATTAAAATATATTCCTCTCTTTTTAGTTTAATATTTAAATTATCAATTCTAACAATTAAATATATATAGGAACTGTAAATATTTTGAAATCAGCCATATATCAATATATTATTCTCTAAATTCTCTGTTTATCAGATTTTTTTTTAAAAAAATGAAAATGCAGGAGAAACATTATTAGAAAATTTGAGTATAACATGATTACGAAAGCTTGAATTATTAACAGAGTGGTGTTAATTAAATTTGTAAGAGAATAATATTTTTGTTTATTTTACTTTTTAATATTATGGCTAAATACAAGAGGTTTTATGGTAAATTACCGGAGACACACAAAAATATTTACAGCAATTTTATTGCTGGTGTTTACTAATTTGTCATTGGCATTCACCCAGATTGGTGATCCTCAGTTTAGCCAGCACATGAATACGATTATGAGTTACAATCCAGGATATGCAGGTAGCAATGACCAGATTTGTCTGACGGCAGCGGCACGTCAGCAATATTTTGGTTTGGACGGGGCTCCGGTAACAACCGTGTTCAGTGGAAATGCACCATTCAAACTATTTGGCATCAACAGTGGTGTCGGCCTTAATGTTTTTAATGATAAAGCCGGATTTTTTAATGATTTGGGTTTAAATATTTCCTATGCATACCGGGCAAAACTCGGAGACGGTAAACTTGGAATTGGTATCATGGGAGGTATGTTGAACAGTGCACTTAAAGGAGAATGGAGCGTGCCATCTGGAAGTGAATATCACACACCGTGGGGACAGGATCCTGCAGTTCCGGGAGATCAGAGTTCAATTATTTTTGACATGTCATTTGGTGTATTTTACCGGGCTGATAAATTGTACATGGGACTTTCCTCGACACATATTACAGAACCATCATTGAATTTTGACAAAGGGCAGCCGTTTCTTAAAAGACAATATCATTTTACAGCGGGTTATAATTTACAGCTGGCCAATCCTCTTTATGAAGTCAGGCCTTCGTTCTATATCCAGTCAGACGGGAGCATTTCACAAATAACAGTGAATACTACTCTTGTGTACAATAAAAGGTTTTGGGGTGGCGTTTCTTATAGGGCCGGTGATGCCGTTATAGGTATGATCGGAGTTGAAATGCTGAATGGAGTGAGGATTTCATACTCTTACGATTATGTAACTTCAAAACTGGGTAAATTTACCGACGGTTCGCATGAATTTACCGTGGGATATTGTTTCAGTATCAACAAAGAAAAAGCACCTGAAAAATATAAAAGTATACGTTACTTATAGGTTTTTGAATAAAATAAATACAGATTAAAAGTTTTGTTATCTCTGATAATTCGTTAAAATTATGAAGAAATTATTTTTCTTAAGTATCATTCTGGCAGTCGTTTCCAGTTGTAGTAATAACAGTACTGGTGAACTTACCGGGGTTGAAGGGAGGAAAAATTACTTTGAGCCCGATCCTTTTGGAATGGTTTTTATCCCCCAGGGTAGTTTTAACATGGGTCCTGCTGATGAAGATGTATCATGGGCACAGAATACCATGACCAAGACCGTAACGGTTGATGCCTTTTGGATGGATGAGACTGAAATCACCAATAATGAATACCGCCAGTTTGTTTACTGGGTTCGTGATTCAATCATGCGCCGTTTATTGAGCGAGCAGCTCGAAGATTATGCCATTAGTGAAGATGCCTTTGGTAATGCAATTGATCCTCCAATATTGAACTGGGATACTAAAATTGACTTTAGGGATGAAGAAACCAATACTATTCTGGAAGAGATGTATCTTCCCCAGAATGAGCGTTTCTTTGGCCGGAAAGAATTGGACACCCGCAAACTTATTTATGAATATTACTGGGTTGATTTGAAACAGGCAGCTAAAAAATCCAACAGATACAATTATCAGACAAAAAAATATGACGGCTACGTTACCAATCTGGATGGTGATCAGATTGAAATTACCGACCGTTCAGCATTCGTACACAGGGATGTGGTTCCTGTATATCCTGATACCCTTTGCTGGATAAGTGACTTTACTTATTCTTATAATGAGCCTTTGGCAACAATGTATTTCTGGCATCCTGCATACGACAATTATCCTGTTGTAGGAGTAAACTGGAAACAGGCAAATGCTTTCTGCATCTGGCGGACACAATTTTTAAACAATGCTTTAAGTAAGGACGGTCAGTCATTTGTTCACGATTACCGGCTGCCTATTGAAGCAGAATGGGAATACGCAGCACGTGGAGGCCTTGATCTGTCAATGTATCCATGGGGCGGATTATATACAAGGAATAGTACAGGTTGTTTTCTGGCCAACTTCAAACCACTCAGAGGTAATTATTCAGATGATGGTGGTGTGGCAACTGTTTCTGTGGGAACCTATGAGCCCAATGAATGGGGCCTCTATGACATGGCTGGTAACGTTGCAGAATGGACTGCCAATGCTTATGATGAGTCGGCTTATGTCTTTTCACACGATCTGAACCCTGATTACAAATACAATGCTAAACCTGATGATCCTCCTGTAATGAAGAGAAAAGTTATCAGGGGTGGTTCCTGGAAAGATATCGCTTATTATATTCAGACAGGAACGCGTAGTTATGAGTATCAGGATACAGCAAAGGCTTATATTGGCTTCAGATGCGTGCGTTCTTATTTAGGTGGCAATTAATGTAAATCAACAAAAAGAAGTTGTATCATGACACTTACCGAAATAGTACAGAGTTCCGGATGGAAGAATTTCATGGCAAAACTATACGGATTAGGTGCATCCGTAGTGATTATTGGCGCTTTGTTTAAAATACAGCACTGGGCTGGTGCCGGCATCATGCTTACAGTCGGACTGACAACAGAGGCTATTATCTTCTTCTTCTCTGCCTTTGAGCCCCTTCATGAGGAGCTTGACTGGACGTTGGTATATCCTGAACTGGCCGGTATTACCGATCCTGAAGAGATAGAATTTCAGGACAACAATCAGATTGAAAAAAGCGGTAGCGGTACCGGAATGCTGGAGAGATTTGATGAGATAATGGGTCAGGCTGATATTAGTCCGGAAGTATTTACCAGGCTTGGAGAAGGCCTGAACAAACTTAATCAGACAGCACGCAATATGTCTGATATCTCTGAAGCATCTGTGGCTACAAATGAATATGTATCAAATTTCAGAAATGCTGCTGAATCGTTGAGTAGCATGACCACCAATTATGCCCGGTCAACTGAAACGCTTAATTCTTCTGTTAATAATTTGTCTCAGGTTTATGAAAGGACTGCTGATGTTGTTAATCAGTCGGGCCAGAAAATTACAGAACAGGTTCAACAATCTGGTGAATCACTGGCAGGTACTTATAAGCAATTAACTGATTCAGTCAGTAATTATGCTGATAACATTAATGAAGGCAGTAAATCCTATGGCGGACAGTTAGAATCACTTAGTAGGAACCTGGCTGCTCTGAATGCTGTATATGAATTGCAGCTGCAGGGAACCAACGAGCATTTGAAAGAGAATGAGCGCATTTATGGTGCCCTGGGACAAATGATGGAGAATCTGAAAGAATCAGTGGACGACACCAAAAAGTACCGGGAAGAGATATCAAGATTAGGTGAAAATTTATCTGCGCTTAATAATATCTACGGCAATATGCTCTCTGCAATGAGCGTTGTAAGTAAAAAATAGTGATAGCAAGAATAACCGACAGAAAAGATAATCATCTAGATATATAGTATGGCGCACGGTAAAGAGACTCCCAGGCAGAAAATGATCGGTATGATGTACCTGGTACTGACTGCTTTGCTTGCACTTAATGTGGCAAGGTCGGTTCTGGATGCATTTGTGATTGTTGATGAAGGCCTTACTAAAACAACGGAGAATTTCTATTCAAAGAATGAGATGATGTATCAGGCTTTTGAACAGGCTGCTGCAGAGAATCCCGTCAAGGCTGGTCCATGGAGAGATATCGCAAATAAAGTAAAAATGAGATCGAACAACCTTGTGAATTATATTCAGGATCTTAAAAAAGAAATTGTATATACTTCCGAAGGGGAGGACACCAAGGCGGTATCTGAAGATGGCAATATTAACGGAATGCTCATTGAGGGCAAAGATAACGCTGATGTTCCCGCTCAGATCATGATTGGTGATAATAATAATGGGAAGGCAAATGATCTCAAAGATTCGATCGTAAATTATCGTAATTTCCTTATCGGGTGGTTACGGGATAATGATTCCGGAATAAAAGCATCAATTGAAAAAAGTCTGGATACTTCAGATCCCCCGAGGGTAGAAGGCCAGCATGAAACATGGCAGATACAGCATTTTGAACATATGCCCCTGATTGGAGTAGTTACCCTGATGTCGGGTATGCAGGCGGATGTTAGAAATGCTGAATCAGAAATATTGAAATATCTTTATTCTCAGATTGATGCAGGTTCTTTTAAGTTCAATTCGCTTGAAGCAACTGTAATCCCTAATACGAGTTATGTCCTTAAAGGGAATGAATATCAGGCTAAAGTTTTTGTTGCTGCTTTCGATACGACACAGAAACCTGTTATCTACGTTGGTAAATATGATTCAGTAAAAAACAATGATGGTAGCTGGAGTTATCATATGATTGGGAATTACGATTCACTGCCGGTTGAGAATGGCAAGGGAATATACAGCATTAAGCCGACTCAGGTGGGTTATCACAAGTGGGGAGGATTAATTAAGCTTCCTTCACCAAGTGGCGGGGCTGATATAAAGAAACCATTCAGGATGGAATATCAGGTGGCTGCACCCAGTCTTGTTATTTCTCCAACCAAGATGAATGTGTTTTATCTCGGTGTAGATAATCCGGTTGATATTTCAGTACCGGGAATTCCGGCAGATAAGATTTATCCGACAATGACCAACGGTAACATCAGAAAGCAGGGAAGTTCTTATATTGTTAACCCCTCCAGGCCCGGAAACGCGATCGTGACGGTATTCGCTGAAATTGAAGGACAACGGAAAAATATGGGTTTCATGGAGTTTAGGGTGAAAATCGTACCCGATCCGGTTGCAAAGGTAGCTGGAATGAAAGGTGGTGACATTAATAAAAATGTATTGCTGGCACAAAATGGTGTGTTGGCTGATATGGAAAATTTTGACTTTGATCTAACTTTTAAAGTGACTGAATTTACTGTTTCAACCACACAAAATGGATTTGTGCGGGATGCAAATACACGCGGAAACCTTTTCAGTTCACAACAAATGGAAATTATGAGAAATGCAACACGTGGTCAGCGAATATATATTCAGGATATTAAGGCTATAGGACCTGATGGTACCACGCGTTCATTATCAACAATAGCATTCAGAATTAATTAATTTTAAAACTATACAACAATGAAAAAGACACTTATTGCTTTTATAGGATTGTCTGTTCTTTTACTCTCCGGTGCAACAACACTGAAGGCACAGGATCTGCTGACTGAAGTTTATGTAAAAGAAAATATACCTCAGAAAAAACCGGTTCCTTATACATATGTGCGTGAAGGGGATGTTATGTGGTCGAAAACTATATGGCGCATAATTGATCTTCGTGAGAAAATGAATCTTCCGCTCTATTACCCGACCAAGCCAATTGGCAACAGAATGAGCCTGATAGATGTATTGATGAGCGCCATTAAGAACGAAGGAGTAACTGCATACAGTACTGCCGATGAACTGAATGAATTCAAAAACCCGATGAATCAGGAGGATTTGAATATGGCTTTTGATGCCGGTGTGGATACCATCAGGACGCAGGATGTGAATACCGGAAACCTGGTTGAAAAAATTGTACCGCGTGAGGCTAAGACAGAGGAGGTTAAGCAGGTACTGGTAAAGGAAAAGTGGTTTTTTGATAAACAGACATCCACTATGCAGGTAAGGATCATTGGCTTATGCCCCATCAGGGTTTACGTCAGAAAAGAAGAGGTAGGAAACCCGGATGCTGCCATCCAGAAGAAGAAAACTTTCTGGGTTTACTATCCGGAAGTACGTAATGTAATGGCCAGTCATGAAATTTATAACAGAAATAATGACGCTCAGCGTATCTCTTTCGATGATTTCTTCTGGCAGAGAAGGTTCAACAGCTATATCTTTGCTGAATCAAATGTTTACGACAACCGTTCCATTGCCAATTATACATCCGGTAAAGATGCTCTTTATGAATCTGACAGGATCAAGGAAGCTATCTTCAATATGGAACAGGACCTTTGGCAATATTAATCCGATATTAGTTTTAAATACAAAAAAAGCTGTCTCAGAAATGGGACAGCTTTTTGCGTATTCCTGAATTTTATATTCTCAGGCACGGGGTTGATAAATTTTCCCGGATCTGACTGGTGAAAGGAAAAATACAATAAAAAAACGCTCAGACCATGACGAGCGTTTTTTTGGTAATTATGAATCAACGAAACCCGGATCAAAGCGGGAAAATTTGCTCTCTATATGAATGTTTCTCCTTTCTTAATTTTGACATCATTGACAAACTGCTTGATACGTTGTTCATCTTCCTTTTTACATACCAGCAGGATATCATCTGATTCAACCACAATATAGCCCTCTAAGCCCTGTACAACTACGAGTTTGTCATTTGGCACTTTAACGAGGCAGTTTTCAAGATTATAAGCAAATACATTTTCACCGGTAATGGTATTCCCTTTATTGTCTTTTTGTGCATGCTCATATAAAGAACCCCAGGTGCCCAGGTCAGACCAGCCGAAATCTGAACAAATAACATATACATTATCCGCTTTTTCCATGATGCCATAATCAACAGATATGCTTTTACAACGGGGGTAGGTGTTGTTGATGAAATCGGCTTCTTTTTCGGTGTTATAAAGGCCTTTTCCTTCCCAGAAAAGTGAGTTTACCTCCGGAAGATCACGATCAAACGCCTGCATGATTGTGTGGAGTGACCAGAAGAAAATACCTGAATTCCAGTAAAATTCACCACTCTCGTAAAATACTTTTGCAAGTTCAAAGTCAGGTTTCTCGGTGAAGGTTTTTACCTTGGTAAGGTTGTTTTTCATTTCTTCCGGATTCACCTGAATATAACCATATCCGGTTTCAGGCCTGCTTGGTTTGATACCCAGTGTCAGGAGTGCTTCATTTTCAGAAACAAATTGCAGTCCCTGCTCAACAATCCTCAGAAATTCTTCTTCTTTGATGATAAGATGATCTGAGGGGGCAACCACAATATTTGCCTCAGGATTGGATGCCAGAATCTTGTGATTGGCATAGGCAATACAGGGGGCTGTGTTTTTACGACTGGGCTCAAGCAGTACATGCTCCTCCCGGATGGTGGGCAATTGTTCCAGTATGATGTCCCTGTAGTCGGTATTGGTTACAACAATAATGTTCTCAGCAGGAATAATCTTGTTAAAACGGTCAAAGGTTTGCTGAAGTAGTGTTTTGCCTGTTCCCAACACATCAAGGAATTGTTTAGGACGGGTTGTACGGCTTAAGGGCCAAAATCTGCTTCCCACACCACCAGCCATTATGACACAGTAATTATTCTTGTTTTGTTTCATAAATAACAGATATTAGTAAAAGAATTTTATTGGATTTGCTGCTAAAATACTTAATTAATCCTGAGCTGGAGGAATTTAATTTAATTAATTGATAAAAGGCCCCTTTTACATGATTTATATTTTTAAAAATAGCCATGAATGATAAGTTTTAATTTTTGTACTTTTGCCTAAATTCGAAATTATAAATCTGGTTTTACAAATTTTTAGTTGACAAAAGAAGACAAATAAGTTTTTTGGAAAGGAACATCCGGATTTAAAAGAGGTTTAAATACCGGCGGAAGAAACGCTCATTAAAAAGTTATCTTATTTCATGATCATCATAAAGAGATGATAATCTTTAAAATGTAAGTTCCATGGAACCTAAATATTAAAAAAACAGACGAGTGAAAATTATACACCATCTCGGTAAATACGTGCTATTGTTGTCGAAGGTTTTTACCAAACCGGAAAAGACGAAGATCTATTATAAACAGATGATCAGGGAGATCGACAAGCTGGGTATCAACAGCATCGGGATTGTGATCATTATTTCGGTATTCATGGGCGCGGTTATTACACTTCAGACCCGTTATAACCTTGAAAATCCGCTTATTCCGCTTTATCTGATTGGGTTAACAGCAAGGGACACTATGCTGCTGGAGTTTTCATCAACCATGGTTGGCCTCATCCTGGCAGGCAAGGTTGGATCCAATATTGCTTCTGAAATTGGCACCATGCGTGTAAGTGAGCAAATTGATGCATTGGAGATCATGGGAATCAATTCAGCAAGCTTCCTGATACTGCCCAAAATTGTAGCAACTGTCATTTTTAATCCTTTTCTGACACTGATCAGCATGTTTGTGGGTATCATGGGCGGATGGCTGGCGGTGGTACTTACAGGGGCATTGCCTACTGCCGATTATATTTATGGTATACAATATGCTTTTATTCCCTATTACATCACGTATGCTCTTATCAAAACAGTAGGGATTGCTTTTATTATCACCACAATTTCAGCTTACCAGGGTTATTATGTACAGGGCGGTTCACTGGAGGTAGGACGAAACAGTACCCGCGCAGTGGTATACAGCAGTGTTGCCATACTATTTTTCAACGTTGTACTCACCCAATTAATGTTGTCATGATCGAAGTAAGAAATATTTCCAAATCCTTTAATGAGAACCTGGTGCTCGATGATATATCGGTCACATTTGAGCGGGGGAAAACAAACCTTATAATTGGTCAGAGCGGGTCGGGCAAGACGGTTTTGCTTAAATCGATTGTCGGGTTGCATGAGGTGGATGAAGGAGAGATTCTATTTGACGATGTGATTTTCAACAAGATCTCCTTTAAAGAGCGTAAACTTATCAGACAGGAAATCGGGATGCTTTTTCAGGGTGGGGCTCTTTTTGACAGCTCAACAGTTGAAGAGAACGTGATGTTTCCGCTTGATATGTTCACCACGATGACCTTTGAGGAAAAACGTGAGCGCGCCAATCTTTGTCTGGCAAGAGTAAATATCAAAAATTCCAACAATCTGCTGCCCTCTGAACTAAGCGGTGGGATGCAGAAACGTGTAGCCATCGCACGAGCCATTGCACTGAACCCTAAATACCTGTTCTGCGATGAACCAAATTCCGGCCTTGATCCTAAAACAGCACTTGTTATTGACAATCTGATCCGGGAAATCACCGAGGAATTTAATATGACCACCATTATTAATACCCACGACATGAACTCGGTGATGGAAATCGGGGATAAGGTGGTGTTTATTTATAAAGGTATCAAATGCTGGGAAGGGACTAAAGACGATATTTTCTCAACGGATAATAAGTATTTAAATGAGTTCGTTTTTGCTTCAAACCTGGCCAAAAAGATAAAGCAGATTGCTGTTAAATAGGCAACAGAGAGGTTACCTCAGTTTTTAACTTCTTCATAATCCACGTAATCCCCTTCATCTTTGCTGATATGTTTTTTTGCAGGGGGCATATAATCGATGGTTACTTTTCCTTCTGTTTTTCTTTGTCTGGTATATTCATTTCTGTTTCCTGCACTTTGACTGCTGTTCATTTTATTGCGCATGTAATTTCCCAGCAGTAGCGGGATAACAAAGCGAAAGACAAATCTGAACAGGTAATAGAATACCACCAGTAAAAATAATGTTCTGATTAATCCAACTATCATATTATCAATGTTCTGAATGTTTTAATTAACAAAGGTAGTTATATTTTGGGACCTTTTTCAAACATTGAATGGAATAATTAGGGAGTATTAATGTTAAAAAAATCAAAATTGTCTCACGCCTTTCAGGGTGAGGGGGCGATGGTTGTGTTATTCCCGGGGCTTCAACCCGGACGTGGTTCTGCCAGGCTTTCAGCCTGAAAAGCCGGCTCTCCGTTTTAGAATAAGAGGGTGTTTGGTTATCCACAGTTGTTGAGTGCCAGGCCTTCAGCCTGAAAGAAGAGCTCTCAGTTCCAGAATAAGTGGTATTTGATTATCCCCGGGCTTTGATCCCTGTCCGGCTTTCAGCCCGGGAATATTATTCAATCATCGGGAAATCTTTGATTTTTTTGTTGCAGCCGAACATAAGATTGAATCCCACCCGCAGGTTCACCGATCGCATTGTAGCCGGTATCACAGGCATACCGCTCGAGGCTTCCCTGTACCAGGCGAGGGGTATCAGGTCGCTTACCAGGAACATATTGAACGGCCCGAGTTTGGCACTCAGTCCCATACCAAAATTGTTATACGTATTGTTCATGATCGTATAGGAAAACGAGGCAGCCAGCATCTTAACGGGATAGAAATTCGCCGAGAAAGTGAACTGCTGGTCGATGTTATTCCTGTAAAAAGCCGTGCGGGACAGCACGCCAAGACTGAATTTTGGACTTACCATGAAGCGGCCACCCAGGTATAACTTTCCGGTAAGATGGGTGTTGTAGGGAGCGTATGAATTTACAAAGACAAAAGTGTTATCAAGTGAATCAAGCAGTCCGGAACCAATATCAACTGAATCCACAAAAGGAATATCCACCCCATCATAGGTGAAGCTGGCATCCTGACTGAGATTATAGGTGTCGGTTTTCCAGTGTATAAAGCCTATATCCAGCAAACTGGCAGAAAGAATGATCCTGTCGTGTACCTTCAGTTGTGCACCCAGGTCAATTCCCAGTCCAACATTACTGAAGGCGGCCTTTCGGGCATCGTAGTATTTTATGTTTTCCTGAAAAGTAATGCTGTCAAACTTATAGTTACCATCAACTACCGGTATTTTGCTGAACGGAATAGAACCATGTGCTTCAAATTTGGAGCGAATGTCCCATTTATCGATACCGGTTGTAATGCCAATCTCAGAAGCTCTGGTTGACAGATCGGCCAGTCCGAAAAGCAGTTTTCCCCGTACACCGGCAGTAAATTCTTCACTAAACTTTTTAGATGCACCAATTGCAAACTCCTGGTAAGCCGTTGTATTGAGTCCCATTCCGGTAAAATCGAAATGATCGCCGGGATCGTTACCCTGCAGCGCCAGTTTGATCAGATCACCGGGGTATGAAAACCTTACTGTTGCTTTTTCCGACACATCCATAGAAAAATACCAGTCTTTGACCCTGAACCCAAAAGATGTAATGCTGGTCCCAAATTCCATGTTCACATCATTCACATCCTTGAAATTGTCCAGAAAATCTCCCAAATTGGCATTGGGATGCAAAAAAGTAATCAGTGAATCGCTCATCGGATCCTCAAATATCACATCCTCTACTCCAAAAGCACTGTTCGTAAGGTTTAACCCTAAAGGGGCAACACCCGGAAGTCCCAGATAGAAATTACAGGCAGGTTGCGTAGCGGGGTTGAGCAGGTTTGACTGTGGAACACCAAACATGAAGTAGGATGTATTACTTTGCTGTGCCTGCAGGGTTGTAGCTATAAACAACAACCATGTGGGTATGATAATAAATGCTGCTAATTTTTTAGTCATTTTACCTGTTTCAAAATATTGTTATACAAATTATTCCAGGGTTAGTCGAGATTGGTGATATAATGGATTTTGGCATCTGCACCTATCCTGAAGCTGAGTGTATAGTCAGTCAGTATTTTAATATCCTGTGAAATCCCGTCCTTCTGTGTTGTTTGCAGTGTGCCTCTGATAATGACTTTGTTGGCCCGTTTGAAGAAATCGTCCATTGCATCCTGGCTGAGAGATATTTTTATTTCAGATGGCTCAACCAAATCGGGGATTACGATCCCGTTACCATTCACCGGCGCTGCTTTGATCAGACCCAGGTCGATTGTCCGGAGATCTGTACCAGACACACTGTCGTACATGGTCAGGGTGGCCTCTACAGCGACAGGAAATCCATTAGTGACATTTATATACAGATCGGCATAGTCTACATAATCGATCTCATCCGGATTATCCAGATCAATCTTCATGGTATCCGTGATCACCAGATCAGCCCTGAACTGCAGGGGAATTTCAATATCAGCATTTCCGGTCATGCGGCTGTTTTTGGTAATGAAATTACTGATTGTACTGTCACCTGATGGATTGGTCAGCACGTTTCCGGATAGTGCAATGCTTTTGGGGAATGGGAAAGCCAGCAACTCAGTGAGATTTGTAATATTATTTTTATCCAGTATCAGCGTGGCAGCTGTATCCATATTTGGCAGATGTGGACCCGAAACATCGAGTACAGCATCCGACGGAGGAACACTACGGCTGTCAAATGTACCTTCCAGGTGAAGATGTGCTTCAGCTTTGAGTCCGAAAGAATTCTGATAGTGTAATAACACCTTTGGATTGGTGAGAGCAAACGAACCGCTCAGAAAATCCAGTTCGTCCATATTCAGGTCAAGACTGTCAGTATCAATTTCAATTTCCTTCTGACCAAGATATCCGTATGCTTCAGAGAAATCGATGCTGGTAATCCCAAAATCGATGCTGGCATGATCCCCGGCATCAATTCCATAACCCGGGGTCTTAAACAATGCAATATTAAATACGAGCAACAGCTTGCTGGAATTTCTGACAGTATCTTCAAAGACCAGTGTTTTTCCGGCAAGATCAATATTTGCTGAACCGGTATAATTACTGCCAGTTGGTTCCAGTTGAACAGTATCACGCAGCAGGGTTCCTCCAACCAGTATCCCCGGGGCGGTGATCACCAGGTATCCGTCATGTTTGAAGCTGGAAGTAACATTCACTTCGATATTACCGTTATTGCAAACCATACTGTCCAGGCGTTCGCCATCGTTAAACGAAAACTGATAGAACTGAACAGTATCCAGGTTATTAACCGTATCCGGCAGGAAGGCTGCCGGGACAGGATAATTGGAATAGATATTATAATTTTCGATTTTCTGATCGGGAATCGTAAAGACATCCTCAGAACCATAGCTGAATACAGAATCAGAATGGTAAACAAGTTTGACAGAATCTTCCTGTGGCCCGTAAAAAACGATGGTATCATTTGGTGTTACCAAATTACGGATAGATAGATCGCCCTTTATCAGTGGAGCTGCTACTTTATGATTCAGCTCAATGCGACTTGATAATTTGTCGAAATCATAGGTTCCTTTTGTGCAGGAAAAAACCGACAGAACCATTACAAACAGACCTGTTTTGCCTGCATTTCGGAGATTTATATACTTCATCTTCAGCGTGGATTTTTTCACATACTTCTCATTCCATACTTCCGGGATCGTTGACATTTAGCAGTACTGCGAATGGCTGCACTGGCTACAGATCAAAACCTGATCCCGGTCTGCTTTATATCTGTTTTGTCGTAAACCAGATATATCAGGCAGATTGAAATTTTCTCATTGTACGGAATAATTGTATAAAAAGTTATCCTCGCTTCCTACGATTAAATTAAACTTGTTCAGCGGTTTGCTGAATTCACCAATTGTAAACAGAGTCTGGCCCCGCAGCGGAAAACCCTCGTATATGCTTCCGTCGTTGTTGAAAAGGTATATTTTAGCGGCTTTACTGGCTACAACGCCTATTTTCCGGTCGTTTGTGCTAAACTGGTAATAGACGGGCGGGAGATTGATCTCATTCTCAAACTGATGGGTGAACAGTGTTTTTTTCTGCTGGTTGATTACCTGTAATTTGTTTTTATCGAGAAAAATAAAATCCTTTTTTCCGTCTGCATCTACATCCTGATAATCGAAAAAGTGATCGGGTGAAAACCTGCCAATTTCTTTTTTCTCGGCCCTCCCGGTGAAATAAATGTAATAGACAGTTCCGGCGGTATCAGTAAGGGCCATGCGGGGATCTCCGGAGGGTGGGTTTGCTTCAAGGATCAGATTATTATTCACCGATGAGGGAATAATGGCATCAACAGGTACCCGGGTTTCTCCGCGCCGGTTGAGTATGTAAACCCGGTATTTATCTTTGAAAACAATATAATCTTTGATTCCGATCCTGAAATGTTCAATCTTATTTGTTACGGTATTCTCCGATTCATTGAAGTCCCATCCCTGTATGAGTGATCCGTCGATGCCATAGTTATACACTTTCTTGTTCTCAGCGGCAATTAATATCCGGTAGTCCCGGTTGTTGTCGTAATCGAACAGGGCCATCGGGTTGGTGGCCGGCGAGCGGAACCTTACGGGATATTTCTCAACATTATTCCCGTTGCGGTCGAGGAGGAACAGGTAATTTTTAGTATTGAAAAGCATCTGCAGCTTGCCGTTACGGTAATAATCCACCTGGTAGATATCGCTCATGATCTTTTCGGGCAGGTGGAGTTTCCATAACACACGTCCCACCTTATTGATCAGGTACAGGTTATTTTTCTGATCCTGCACCACAATTTCACGTTCACGGGTATAATGATTGATCACAAATGTGGGTTTAAAATCAATAGAAGTATCAAGTAATGTTTCCCAGACGGTCTTTGGTTCTTCCCTGTAAACGGAAGAATATCTGAAAAACAGATTGTTGTAAATCATTTTACCTGAGGTGTTTAACTGAACAGCCATCGCCTGAAATTTTTGGAAAGTAGTTGCATTGTGTTCCAGTCCTTCAGCCAGTTGGTCACTCAGGTATCTTGATAAAAAGAGCCGGGCATGAGCAATGTTACAGTAGAAATAAAAATTTGTCTCTGTGGTAATATTTTCTGCAAATTTCTGATAATCAATATCTGTTTGCATTGTTTTTTGCAGGATATTAAAATGGATGAAATGGTTCAGCGATTTTTTTGATTCTCCGAACACCATGTAATTCCCGATAAAAGTAAAATATTGATCACTTCCTTTCCGGAACACCGGTCCGAAAAGGGTATAAGACAGGTCACTATACGGGCATTCATAGATTTTAAAAGTTGTTTCGCTGTCGAACCGCATGTCAGAGACGAAGGATTCCGGATTCTTGCCGGCATTTTTGGCATATCCTTTTATCATGCCGTACATTTTCTGTTCAGCCTGATTTCTGCTTTTGATTTTGATCACCGTAAATGTGTTTTGTGTCAGGTCGAAGCTTTTGAAATCAGTAAATACCTGGGCCACTTCATTGTCAATGATGGAAGCAAAGAGGTCTTCAGGATTTGTACTGCTGGTTGAGCCAATACTGGTCAGTCTGGAACTCCTTGATTGTTCCCTGGAATTTGCAGCCAGATAGTTTTTGTAGTCGCGGAAAAACTGTTCGGTGTTATTCATTCCGAACGACAGAAACGCTACTGTATTGGATGGCAGAACAGAGGTGATGGCAGTGGGACCCGGTTCCTGCTTTTGAAAGATGTTGAGGTAGTCGCCAGCAGACTGGCCGGTTGTTGTAAAGCCATTTAGGAACAGCGACTCTTCCTTGATGTTCAGGTCAAGCTCAGCCCAGTCAGCAAAGCTGTTGAATGATGCGGTTTTTTCCCTGTATTCAGGTTTCAGCCAGGATGATAACAGGCGTGGCAGGGTTTTAAAATTGAGATACAGGTTGGCTTCAACATTTTTACCGGCTGTAGCTGCCACTTTCTTAAATCCGGGCTCATCCGGAATCGATTTTTCCTGTTTGAGCTGACGGATGGCATCTTCGAGCAGGATAGATGAGTGACTTATGATCAATATCCCCTGTGGGGTTGCGAAGGACATGTTTCTGTAATCGTCCTTTGCTTTGCTGCAGCGCAGGTCATAAATTGTTTGTCCGGCATATTCTCTTTTGCTGATGTTGCCTGAAGTATCACACAGCGCGGAAATAGCATCACGGATATCGGACTCACTGATTTTACCAGGCAGAGATGAGTAAAACACCAGGTCAGCATCTGTTTTACCAAGGTGGTGAATAGAAATGAATACATTTCCTCTGGTGAGTTTTTTGAACAATTCATTGCTGGTTATGAGGGAGTCAATATAAAGAAGCCTTTCATTGGCCTGTTTAATCTTATCAATAGCCACTAATTCTTTCCATACCTCACTTTTGTCATAGATGCTGGTTAGCAGACCGTGAAAATCACTCGTCTCAAGAATAACTGCTGCATCCAGCGGAATGGCTTTAGCTGGCACAGTAGTCTTTTCATTATTCCGGTGCAGCAACAGATAGCCTGCTGCAATCAATACAACCAGTATAACTCCTGACAGAATGAGGGTGGATGTTTTTTTTAGCATTTTTGGTTTTTGTTTTTCAGTTAAATCTTCAGTTTCAAAAACTGATAATACTGTTTTTACAGGGAAATTTTCAATATCATCCAAAGAACAAATAATTAGGGATAAATATCAAATCAAAACAGGCTTTTTTTTTAACATCTTCAAATAGTTTTCACCAATGGAAGGGGAGGGAGGTGACAAGGAGACAAAGTAACAAGGTGACAAAGTAACAATCCTTGCCTTAGGTTGTGGGGTGGCCTGGTGTGGGCAAGGATCACGAATCTTTGTCGGGTTTGTGGGCGGATTGTGGGTGACAAAGTTCACGACCAGGCTGTGGCCAGGCTAGTGTGAGGGAGTACCTTCCAGCTGATGGCTGGGCTTGTGGGAGTGAGTAACTTAAGTAACAAGGTAACAAATAACAAGTGACAAAGTAACAAGTGACAAAGTAACAAAGTAACAAGGTAACAAAGAGACAGGGTGACAGAGGAGCTTTGTTTTAAAAAATCAAGTGATATTTCTACCGGCATGCCTCCCTGAAGGGCTGGAATACCAAAGCCCGTGGTGAAGCCCCGGGTATTGCGGCCCCCTCTCTCCCCGCCGCATCCGTAATGTTAATTATGGAAACGGACGTAGGCTGTGCGGCGGAATGGTTGAGAGTTTGGGTTTGAGAGTTGAGTTGTTTAGGACGTTAGTCGTTGAGTCGTTTAGGAGTTGAGCGATGAGTCAGAAGCTGGAAGACCGAAGATGGACGGAAGACCGAAGCTGGAAGTAATAAATAAGCTTCACTATTCATCCGGATATTATGTATAAGACCTCTACAAGGTCCTGGATGGTATCGGAGGCGGATTTACTACAATTATTAGGCCTCTACAAGGCCTCACAGGGGAAAATGGACTTTTATTTACTACAATTATTGGATCTCTACAAGGTCCAGACCGAACTGAACAGGAGGTATTGGTGGGTTTGTGGGTGGTTTGCCGCGAAGTGGCAACATATGAATAACCGTGGGTGTTAATCCACTGACAGGTTATAGAGATGCACGGCAGTGCGTCTCTACCGGGTTCGCGGAAAAAACCACTATTCTGCTCTGAATTATCCATCGAAATTGTTTAATTTGTAAATCAATACTAAATCTTACCTGATCCATGAATTTCTTCGTTCGGTTACTGTTACCGGTTTTTACTCTCATATCCTGCTCTGTTACAATTCATGCCCAGACTGTCAGGGTGCTCAATGCCGTTTCCCGTAAGGCAATTGAAAATGTAGCATTGTATAACCACAATAAACAGCTGTCGGCACTCACTAACCGGAACGGAGAAGCTGACATCAGCCGGTTCTCGTCCACTGATACTATTCATTTTCAACATCCTTCCTATGCTGAGGTGGCTTTGACCAAAACAACCATTGTAAAAGAAGGACTGACAGTATTACTCAGTGAAAAAAATATCCTGCTGGATGAATTTGTGATTGCAGCCACCAAAACACCTGAGAAAAGAATGAACCTGCCTCAGATGGCTGATGTGCTGGATGCCACGTCCATTAAAAGGGCCCTGGCCCCGACATCTGCTGATTTGCTGGAATCAACAGGTAATATTATGGTACAGAAGAGTCAGTCGGGTGGTGGCAGTCCTGTGTTGCGTGGCTTTGAAGCCAATAAGGTACTGCTGGTGGTGGATGGTGTCCGGATGAACAATGCCATTTACCGGAATGGTCACCTGCAAAATTCCATTACCATTGACAATGCGATCCTCGACAGGGTAGAAGTGATTTATGGGCCGGGATCCCTGATCTATGGCAGTGATGCACTTGGCGGAGTGATCAGTTATCATACCAAAGATCCCGAGCTGGCTTCCGCTGAAGGAGAACAGTTGTTCAGGGTAAACAGCCTGCTGCAATATGCTTCAGCTATTGGGGAGCAACTGTATCATGCTGATTTTAATTCAGGATCCGACCGGCTGGCTTCGCTTACCAGTATCACGTATAAGAAATTCGGAGATATCCGGATGGGAAAGACGCGCAGCCCGTTTATCGGCGATTTTGGCCGTGATTTTTACTATGCTGAAAGAATAAACGGCCGGGATACAATGCTGACTAATCCCAATCCCGATATTCAGCGCGAAACCGGATACAGTCAGCTCGACATCCTGCAGAAAATATTGTACCAACCATCGGAACACCTGAGGCTGTTAACCAATGTACAACTCTCCACTTCTTCTGATATCAACCGGTACGACCAGCTCAATGATTACAGTGGGGGCAACCTTAAATATGCCGAATGGTATTACGGGCCGCAAAAGCGATTGCTGATTTCGGAGCGTGCCGACTATGATGCACATACCGCTCTGTTTGACAATATGACGACGCTGCTTGCCATACAGAAAGTAGAAGAAGACCGGATCAGCAGACGTTTTGGCGATACGGAGAAGTATTCCCAAATGGAAAAAGCAGATGTATTCACCGGAAACCTGGATTTTTTGAAAAACATTAGTCCTTCATCCCGGATAATATATGGATTGGCCTTTGCCTACAACAGGGTAAATTCAACAGCACGGTACACCAATATCGATACAGGAGCAGAAACACCTGCGCAAACCCGATATCCCGACGGAGGTAGTTACACGCTTGATTATGCTGCATACCTGGGTTACCGTCTGAAAGCCGGAACGAAATATACGATTGCCGGCGGACTGCGTTACAGCCGGAATATGCTGCATTCCGATTTTACCAGTGATTTTATTCAGCTTCCTTTTAATGCTGTTGATATACGGAATGGTGCGGTAACCGGAAGCCTGAGTACTGTATTTCATCCGGATGAATCGTTTAAGATCAGTCTGATTGCTTCAACGGGTTTTCGCAATCCCAATGTAGATGATTACGGGAAGGTGAGGGCCAAGGACGGTTTTGTTACGGTGCCGTCGGGCGGTCTCGGACCAGAATACACCTATAATCTGGAGGCAGGCATCACGAAAGTGTTTAACGGGGAAGTCCGTTTCAGTGGTGCTGTATATATTACCTGGCTCGATCAGGCTATTGTTCGTGCTGATTATACTTACCAGGGAAAGGACTCGCTGGAGTATGACGGGGAGATGTATCGCATGATCACCAATGTGAATGCAGATAAAGCTATGATCAGGGGCTTCTCGGCAAACCTGTCGGGAAAGTTGAACCGGCACCTGGAAATGCGGAGTACGCTCAATGTGCAGGAGGGGAAAGACCTGAGCAATGATGTACCGTTGCCTCATATTCCTCCGGTATTTGGACGGACAGAATTGCGCTGGCAACAGAAAAGGTTTGGGGCAGGAGCCTGGGTGGAATATTACGGATGGAAACGACTGAAAGACATGTCTCCTTATGGTGAAGACAATGAAGAAGAGGCAACACAATATGGATATCCGGCCTGGTATACACTCAATCTGCAGGCGCATTATGACTTCGGAAAGAATGTCACTGTGCAGGCAGGGTTGGAGAACCTGACTGATAATTATTATAAGGTGTTTTCCTCGGGTGTCAGTGCCCCGGGAAGGAGTTTTAATTTGTCGTTGCGGGCAACTTTTTAGGTTGATATAGCCCTAAAACTGTCAGACACCTACAGAGAAAATAAGAGCAGTCAGGTAAGAATGAGGGTAATAAAAAACATTAAACTACCCGGTAAGGTGTCTGACAGTTAACTGTGATTTGAGAAAAGAAAGAAACGGAAAATCTAAAAAAATAAAAACAATGACTACCGTAAATCCTGTTATCGAAGAACACTGGAAAACATTACTTGCCGATCAGTTTACGGCACCTTATTTTGCTGATCTGAAATGGTTTCTGGTAGAAGAAAAGGCGAAATATAAGATCTATCCTCCCGGACCACAAATCTTTGCTGCTTTTGACTATGCACCGCCTGATGATGTGAAGGTGGTGATCCTGGGACAGGATCCCTATCATGGCAATGGGCAGGCACATGGTTTGTGTTTTTCTGTGCCACAGGGCATTAAGCCGCCACCATCGCTGGTCAATATTTTTAAAGAGATACAGGATGACCTGGGTATTCCGGTTCCGGATCATGGTAACCTGGAAAAGTGGGCACGTCAGGGTATATTGTTGCTCAATGCCACATTAACTGTACGTGCCAATCAGGCCGGTTCGCACCAGAACAGGGGATGGGAAAAATTTACCGATGCCGTGATCAAATCGTTGTCTGACAACAAGGAAGGACTGGTGTTCCTGTTGTGGGGCCGTTATGCACAGGCAAAGGAAGTCCTGATCAATACCCAAAAACATTTTGTGCTGAAGGCAGCCCATCCATCACCCTTTTCGGCTTACAACGGGTTCTTTGGCTGCAAACATTTCTCCAAAACCAATGAGATACTCAGGCAGCAGGGGAAAGAGCCGATAGACTGGCAACTGTAGAATTTAGAGGGCGAGTAACTTAAGTAACAAGGTAACAAAGTGACAAAGTAACAAGGTGACAAGGTGACAATCCTTGCCTTTGGCTTGAGCGAGGCCTGATGAGGGCAAGGATCACGAATCTTTGGCAGGTTTGAGGGCGAGGTTGTGGGAGACAAAGATCACGACCAGCCCGTGGCCCGGGAAGTGTGAGGGAGTAGCACCCAGCCTGTGGCTTGGCCTTGTGGGAGCGAGTAACTAAGGTAACAAGGTAACAAGGTAACAAGGTGACAGGGTAACAAGGTAACAAGGTGACAAGGTAACAAGGTAACAAAGTGACAAGGTAACAAGGTGACAAAGTAACAATCCTTGCCTTTGGCTTGAGCGAGGCCCGGTGAGGGCAAGGATCACGAATCTTTGGCAGGTTTGAGGGCGAGGTTGTGGGAGACAAAGATCACGACCAGCCCGTGGCCCGGGAAGTGTGAGGGAGTAGCACCCAGCCTGTGGCTTGGCCTTGTGGGAGTGAGTAACTTAAGTAACAAGGTGACAAGGTAACAAGGTGACAAGGTAACAAAGTGACAAGGTAACAAAGTGACAGGGTAACAAGGTGACAGAGGAGCTTCATTTTGTAAAAGTATCATCCGATTTCTACCGGAATGCTACTTGCCTGAAAGTTTGAGAGTTTGAGTTTGGGTTTGAGTCTTGAGTAGAGAAAGCCGATGGTTTTCAACAGGCATTGCTAGTCCCCCGGATACTATGGAAACGTCAATTAGGTTTTACAGAGAAGTTAACCCCGAGGGGGTGGCATGTTTGTAGCCCCGTGTGTCAACCCGGGGGTAAAGGCGCCCCTCTTCTCCCCGCCGCACCCGGGATATTTGTATTGGAAACGGGTGTTGATTGCGGCGGATGGAATTGGAATTATAAGGAACCACACCACACGAAACAATCGTGCATTAGCGGGGGGAATCTAAAGACGGCTGTTTTTCCAGTTTTCAGTTGTCAGTCCTGGTATACGTTTTAAATGTCGATCATTATTTGTAGCTAAAGTCATTTCATTTTCAATAGCTACTCCGGCTATCAGTAAGTCGATATCATCAATAGTTTTGCCGGATTGTTTTAGTGTTGCATATATTTCCGAAGAGAATTTTGCAGATCTTTCAGTAATTGGTAAAATATTATTCTCAGAGATGAATTCTTCAAAAAGGTTTAATTGTTTAAAGGCATTTTTTGCCAGTAATCCACTGGTTATTTCATAATAAGTAATAAGGCTGATCTCCAGTGTATCAAATTGATCAAGATATTTCCCGACATTTTCAATAACCAAAGTATCACCTCTGAAATAATAGGATAGAATATCAGTATCGATAAGTGTTCTATTCATCAATCCTTCTTTTATTTTTTTGCCTGTTATGCACCAGGTTATCCGTAAAAGATTCAAATACAGTATCGTCCAAATCCGACCAGGAACCAGCAAAGGAAAGATTTTTATCTTTATTGTTGGATGGAGCTTCCAGTTTAGAGACAAAATCGTCAATTTCCTTAAGCTTATCTGAAGGGATCCTTAGTATTTTACGCAGGATTCTGTTTCGTATTTGAGTATCATTTATCATTTCTTCAGCCTTTTTTCAAAATTACCAAATATTTCAAGACAGACCATTAATAATTCATAAGATTCTGCTGATGAACCCGAAATGTTGCACGGGACTATCCAGATTTTACTCTTTTGAGGCCCTGCGGGCCTTGTTTTTAACCACAAATTACACGGATTTCACTCTCCGTCCCGTATAGCTCCCGATAGCTATCGGGACGGGAGCTATCGGAGGATTTGCTGCGCAAATTTACGATAATGGATTTTTGCGGTGCAAAAATGTGGTGAAATTAAACGATTGCGAATAATTTGGAGACTGACTACTCTGCGTCCTCTGCGTCAAACTTTGCGTGACTCTGCGAGAAATGAAAAAGTCAGAAACCTTGCCTTTGGTTGCAGGGTTGGCCTGGTGAGGACAAGGATTAGGGTGACAAGGTAACAAGGTAACAAGGTGACAGAGGAGATTTGTGTTAAAATAATTAATTGACTCGTCCTGAAATATGTTTACAAAAAAATGTAAACTAAAAACAGGATTACGGTAACAAGGTGACAATCCTTGCCTTTGGCTGGAGCGGTAACAAGGTGAGGACAAAGTAACAATCCTTGCTCTGGCTGGCGTGGGGGAATTTGAGGCAGGGCAAGGTTCATGAACAGCTGTGGGCAAAGGACTAGGTGGGAGTGAATAATCCTTGCCTTTGGCTGGAGTGGGTGGAACTTGAGTGACGGGCAAGGATCACGAATACTTTGGCAGGACTTTGAGAGTGAGGATCCTTGCTTGGGAGACAAAGATCACACCAGCCCGTGGCCCGGATGTGAGCGGAGTAGCACAGCCTGTGGCTAGGCCTGTGGGAGTGAGTAACATAAGTAACAAAGTGACAAGGTAACAAGGTGACAGAGGAGCTTTATTTTGTAAAAGTATCATCCGATTTCTACCGGAATGCTACTTGCCTGAAAGTTTGAGAGTTTGAGTTTGGGTTTGAGTCTTGAGTAGAGAAAGCCGATGGTTTTCAACAGGCTTTGCTATTCACCCGGATATAATAGAAACATCAATTAGATTTTTAACAGGAACCCCCACCTTGTAGAGGTGGCATAATTGTAGCAACAGGAGATTCCAACACGTACAGCAACCTTGTAGAGGTTGAATAATAAAGACCTTTATTATTGGACCTCTACAAGGTCCCGGGTGGTGTCGGATGCGGATTTACTACAATTATAGGGCCTCTACAAGGCCCGGACTGCATTGAATGTGTGAATATGGCTGTTATTTAGGTACAATTGCCTCGAAGTAGCTTAATATGAATAACTGGCCCGGTGAGGGCAAGGATTACGGTAACAAGGTGACAGGGTAACAGGGTGACAGAGGAGGTTTGTTTTAAAAATCAGACATGTTTCTACCTGAATGCTATCCAGCCTGAAGTGGTGGGGTAACAAGGTGACAACCCTTGCCTTTGGTTGTGTGGGGGCCCGGTGTGGGCAAGGATCACGAGCGGTAAATGTGACAAGGTGACAAAGTAACAAGGTAACAAGGAGGGCTTTCCGGTTCATCCGAGTCTTGCGCGACGGAATTGCGGGAGCGAGTAACATGGAAAGTGACAAGGTGACAACCCTTGCTCTGGCTGGCGTGGGGGAATTTGAGCGGGCAAGGTTCAAGGTGACAAGGTAACAAAGTAACAAAGTAACAAGGTGACAGAGGAGGTTTGTTTTGTAAAAGTATCATCCGATTTCTACCGGAATGCTACTTGCCTGAAAGTTTGAGAGTTTAGAGTTTGAGTTTGGGTTTGAGTCTTGAGTAGAGAAAGCCGATGGTTTTCAACAGGCTTTGCTATTCACCCGGATATTATGGAAACTTCATTTAGATTTTTACCGGAAACCCCACCTTGCAGCCGTGGCATAATTGTAGCAACAGGAGATTCCAACACGTACAGCAACCTTGTAGAGGTTGAATAATAAAGACCTTTATTGTAGGACCTCTACAAGGTCCCGGGTGGTGTCGGATGCGGATTTACTACAATTATTGGACCTCTACAAGGTCCGGACTGCATTAAACAGGCGGTATTGGTATATTTGCGGGTGATTTGCCACGAAGTGGCCAAACATGAATAACCAGGGGGTGCTAACCCACGGATCAGGCAATATACAACGGATGAGCCCTGAAGGGGCATGAGAAATAAGAAAGTAACCTTACTTTTTTCCGCGCATTATCCGTGTCATCTGTATCATCCGATGGCTCCCGATAGTCCATCGGGACGGATCGTGGTTAACTTCTTTTGAGGCCCTGCGGGCCTTTGTTCTTAAATACCAATATCAGAGAAACCTACCAAAATCAGACATGCTTTTCCAGCTAATGATATCTATACCTTCGGAACGTATTTGGTTAGCATCTCCGGCATAAATTACTTTACCATTTTTTTCTCCTGTGAGTTTAAGCCAGTAACGCAGGCCCTTAAAAAATTCATTATGAATTGTTTTACCGGATTTAATTTCAACAGGAATATAGGATGATGTTTTATCAATTATCAAATCAATTTCACGGCCGGTTTTATCCCGCCAAAAATACAGCGATTCACTGATACCCCTATTGCTTCTCTGTTTAATGATTTCTGAAACAATAAAACATTCAAACAAGGCCCCCCTCAATGGATGAGATTGTAAATGTTCGATCTTATGAATTCCAAGCAATGAGCATACTATTGCAGTATCGTAAAAATAGAGTTTAGGACGTTTAACAATTGTTTTATTATAATTCTTGTAAAAGGGTGGAAGTAAATATACAATATAACTGCTTACAAGTATACTTAACCAGGATTGTACCGTCTTAACATCAACACCAACTTCTACAGAAAGTGAAGTATAATTGAGTTCCTGACCTGTTCTTCCGGCAAGTAGCCGCATAAATTTTTCAAAAATTAAAAGATCCGAAACATTTTTTAACTGTCTGACATCTCTTTCAATGTATGTCCTGATATAATTAGGTATCCATTCCTGACTGACAATATTTTGATCGTAAACAGGAGGATAAAATCCGTTTAAGATGAAATCATTTTCAGCGTATGGTAACTTATATTTCTTTATTTCTTTCAGACTAAACGGGAAAAGATTCAGATAGCCAACTCTTCCGGCTAATGACTGGGTAATATGTTCGTTCAACAAAAAATTATTTGAACCAGTTAATATAAATTGACCGGCTGAAGTATTATTATCCACGATTTCCTGCAGATAGGAAAATAATGCCGGACTTCTTTGAATTTCATCGAAAATAGCACCTTTAGCATATTGAGATAAAAAGCCTCTTGGATCCTCTGTTGAAAATTGCCGGTTATCGGGGTTTTCTAAGGTAACATAAGGTTTATCGGGAAAAACATATTTCACCAGCGTAGTTTTCCCGGATTGTCGCGGACCGGTTACAGCGACAACCTTAAACATACTGTGTAAGTCTTTTAATCTTTCAGATGCAATTCTTTTTATCACAAAGTAAAAATATGGATAAATATGGAATTATACTCCATATTTATCCAATAATAATTCATCAGCCACACATTAACCGCATCCCACAATTGAAAAGTAACAAGGTAACAAAGTGACAAGGTAACAGGGTAACAATCCTTGCCTTAGGATTGTGCGAGGGCCCGGTGAGGGCAAGGATTACGGTGAAAAAGTAACAAAGTAACAAAGTAACAAGGTGACAGAGGATGTTTGTGTTAAAATAATTAATTGACTCGTCCTGAAATATGTTTACAAAAAAATGTAAACTAAAAACAGGATTACGGTAACAAGGTGACAACCCTTGCTCTGGCTGGCGTGGGGGAATTTGAGCGGGCAAGGTTCATGAACAGCTGGTGGGCAGGACTGTGGGAGTGAATAATCCTTGCCTTTGGCTGGAGCGGTGGCCCGGTGAGGGCAAGGATCACGAACAGCCTGTGGCTAGGCCTGTGGGAGTGAGTAACTTAAGTAACAAGGTGACAGGGTAACAAGGTGACAGAGGAGGTTTGTTTTAAAAATCAGACATGTTTCTACCTGAATGCTATCCAGCCTGAAGGGGTGAGGTGACAAGGTAACAACCCTTGCCTTTGGTTGTGTGGGGGCCCGGTGTGGGCAAGGATCACGAGCGGTAAATGTGACAAGGTGACAAAGTAACAAGGTAACAAGGAGGGCTTTCCGGTTCATCCGAGTCTTGCGCGACGGAATTGCGGGAGCGAGTAACATGGAAAGTGACAAGGTGACAACCCTTGCTCTGGCTGGCGTGGGGGAATTTGAGCGGGCAAGGATTACGGTAACAAGGTGACAAAGTAACAAGGTGACAGAGGAGGTTTGTTTTGTAAAATTATCATCCGATTTCTACCGGAATGCTACTTGCCTGAAAGTTTGAGAGTTTGAGTTTGGGTTTGAGTCTTGAGTAGAGAAAGCTGCAGGTTTATAACAGGTATTGCTATTCACCCGGATATAATAGAAACATCAATTAGATTTTTACCGGAAACCCCACCTTGCAGACGTGGCATAATTGTAGCAACAGGAGATTCCAACACGTACAGCAACCTTGTAGAGGTTGAATAATAAAGACCTTTATTATAGGACCTCTACAAGGTCCCGGGTGGTGTCGGATGCGGATTTACTACAATTATTGGACCTCTACAAGGTCCGGACTGCATTAAACAGACGGTATTGGTAGAATTGCGGGTGATTTGCCACGAAGTGGCCAAACATGAATAACCGGGGGTGCTAACCCACGGATCAGGCAATATACAACCGATGAGCCCTGAAGGGGCGTGAGGAAAAATATATCTTATAGGGAATTAGATAACCACAAGTCTGGAGACTCGCGGTAGCGGGGGGCAGCGGGTTTTACACAAGGGGGCACAAGTAGATACTTGCGCCAGGGGTAGCCAGATAAGGGGGCACAAGCAGATACTTGCGCCAGGGGGTATCCTTCGAAGGCCTCAAGCGAGACGCGGTAGTGAAGTGCCAGGGGGGTGTTCCAAGCGAGACACTTGAAACACAGGACAGCACCTTGTGCCTGGGGAGGGCCAGCGGGGCAGGATTATAATTTGATCTTTAGGATCTGGCTGTCAGCATAGCCGATTCGGTCGGCAATCACATAAAGGAAGGAGGCATTCCCTGCCTTTACCGGTCCGTTATATACCTGCCAGCCACTGTTCAGTCCGGGCTCAATCTCTTTATTCGACAGGATATACCCGATAGAAGCACCTTCTGTGTCACTGCAGATACGGACTACGCCTTCAGTTACTTTTACCTCCGGATCGGCTGTTTTGGGTTGTACACCGCCCGGCCACATCTGTTCCAGCATCTGTGTTTCACTCATAACGCCCTTGTCGTGTATGTCGCGGGTCCACTGATCGAGGACCGCCCGTAGTTCATTGATCTTATCCTGGTACATCGGGTCATCGATACGGTTGTCGACATTATATGGATCAGTTTTGCAATCATAAAATTCTTCCTTTGTTTTTTCCGTCCTGAACCAGTATGCTGTAGGTCCGGAAAGCCTTCCTGCATCGCGCAGCCACAACAGCTCATTCATCATGTCCATCTGTTTACGGTAGCTGACATCCTTATACGCGGGCAATTCAGGATAATAATTCTTCACAAACAGGTAACGATGGTTCCTGATGATACGGATGCGATCGGCAAACTCATCGAAACGGTCCCCCGAGCCGAAGATATAGTTTCGCGGCACCGTGTCTTTGTATGCTCCCAGAAAAGCATGACCCTGCATATAATCAGGCGGTTTTATTCCGGCGAGCGACAGGATGGCAGGTGCCAGATCGACGAAAGAGATCAGCTCATCCACCCTGCCGGCATGCGCTCCGCCCGGGAAATGAACCAGGAACGGCACGCGCAATCCTGAGTCGTAAATCTCCCTTTTGCCCCTGGGGAGCGGACCCCCATGGTCGCTGAAGAAAAAGACAATGGTTTTGTCCCAAAGTCCGGCATCTTTCAGCTTTTGTATCTTCTCTCCGATCTGTTTGTCGAGCAGCTCGATGTTGGAATAGTTGCGCGCTACATCCTGTCTGATGATCGAATCATCAGGATAATAGACAGGCAGCGGCACATCCTCAGGCGAAACCGTCTGGGGCAGCTTTTTATTCATCCACATTCTCGATTCGTGGGTCACCAGGTGGTTATAGACGGCAAAAAACGGCTTGCCGGCAGGACGGTTGGTATATTCTGCCTTGCGGCTGTTGTCATCCCACGCCGTGACCGGAGCGGCGAACTGGTAATCCGTCTTATAGTTGTTGGTACAGTAATAACCCGCTTCCCGCAGGTACTCGGTAAAACATTTTACATAGGGGGGAAGGACAGCCGAATACTGTGGCACAGGATCTCCGTTTATATCGCGGGCATTGGAGGTTGCTTCATAGGTCCTTCTGCCCCATCCCATGACATCACTTGCTGTGCGCATCTGCATGGTGCCGATTGACACCGGGTACATTCCCGTGATGATGGAGGACCGGCTGGGCGCACAAACCCCAACGGTGGCATACGCATTGGTAAAGATCATGCTTTCGGCAGCCAGCCTGTCGAGGTTGGGCGTATGGGCGGTGGAGTCGCCGTAGAAAGAGAGGGTAGGACTGATATCCTCGCAGGTGAGCCACAGGATATTAGGTTTTTTGGGTTGCTGGAATGGGTTGTTTGCCCCGAAAACGGGGAGGGTCCCGGCCAGCAGGGCCAGGGAGGAAAGATGTTTGATTGCAGGAGATAACATAAACATTAGTTTTAGCGAAGTATAAATATAGTGGTTTTTGGGAAGAAAGAAAAGGGGAAGGCAAGGTGACAAGGT
Organism: uncultured Bacteroidales bacterium; assembly: GCA_963783315.1. Classification (GTDB taxonomy): domain Bacteria; phylum Bacteroidota; class Bacteroidia; order Bacteroidales; family DASQZP01; genus DASQZP01. The sequence continues at coordinate 6,015 of CAWAMZ010000017.1, read as the reverse complement.
AACAGAGTAACAAAGTAACAAGGTAACAACCCTTGCTCTGGCTGGCGTGGGGGAATTTGAGCGGGCAAGGATTACGGTAACAAGGTGACAAAGTAACAAGGTGACAGAGGAGGTTTGTTTTGTAAAATTATCATCCGATTTCTACCGGAATGCTACTTGCCTGAAAGTTTGAGAGTTTGAGTTTGGGTTTGAGTTTTGAGTAAAGAAAGCCCGAGGTTATAAACAGGCATCTCCGTTCCCCAGGATATTATAGAAACGTCAATTAGATTTTTACCGGAAACCCCACCTTGCAGCCGTGGTATATTTGTATCAACAGACTGATCTAACACGTACAGCAATCTTGTAGAGGTTGCATAATGCACCTTTATTATTGGACCTCTACAAGGTCCCGGGTGGTGTCGGATGCGGTTTACTACAATTATTGGGCCTCTACAAGGCCCGAACCGCATTGAATGTGCGATATGGTTGCTGTTAGGGGACAATTGCCTCGAAGTAGCTAAATATGAATAACTTGCCTGGTGAGGGCAAGGAACATGAGCGGCCAGTGGTAACGGGCCGGGGGTATTATTCTTTCAGGATTTTTTCAATTTCTTTTATTAGTTTTTCTAAGGGTTCGAAGTAGGGCAGAACTATTTTCTCATTGAAATCAAATAAATCGTCATAATCTCCTTTTTGTCTCCAGGTAAATAATTGGGAATAAGTTTTTCCCAGCTCCGGTGATATTTTTCCAGTCCGGATATAATGTTTCGAGAAATTAATTTTTGCTCCATTATGTGTCGCAGGGTTAATGTCAGATTTTAATAATAAGGCTGTAACAGCATAATATGCAGAATAATATAATCTGTTTATCGTGGAATTCCACTTTTTATATTGTGCTAAAATTCTGGCATCGTCAAATGTATCCAGGGCCCGGGAGTATCTATAATCAATTAAATCTTTTTTGGTTCCGGTCATTTGATTTTTATTCCTTCTTTTTCTATGTTTTCATATAATGGAGTAATCTTATATTTAAAATTCCAATCGTTTTTGGAATAAATCAAGGGAGAAAATATTTCACCGGTTTCCAGCTCAAGTTCATAAAAATCATCCATTAAATCAGTTTCCATATCAAGAGAGATTTGTTCCCGGTTTAGCAGGATTAGAATATCCCAGTCTGATAATTTTTTTGAGTCTCCCCGGGCACGAGAACCATATAAATAAATCTCAGAATCCGGATAATTCTTATTAGCGGTATTGATGATTTTATCTATTATTTTCTCTCTTTTTGTCATAAACCAAATTTAATGATTTTTAATCATTTAGTATCCTGGTTTTTCTTCATATGTTCGACGGTAACAGTAAGTTTATATACTCCTCTGTCAGGTTGATTGAATTCATGTTTTCAACCCTCTGGCTTTTGTAATTGTTTTTAAATCCGATTTTGTCAACAAGGAAACCTCTGTTTGAAAACTGTCTCCGCTAATTGTATTAAGTATCGAATCGGTTAATTTATCAACATCAAAACTCAGCTTGTATATATTTTTAGATGACATATACAAATATACAAAAAATCAAGGAGAGGTTAATATTCCTTGCTTCGCAAGCTTCATGTTTTTGTTGTCCGCTAATATTCGCTAATGATTTGCTGAGCAAATTATCGCTAATGGATTTTTGCGGTGCAAAAATGTGGTGAAATTAAACGATTGCGAATATTTTGGAGACTGACTACTCTGCGTCCTCTGCGTCATAACTTTGCGTGACTCTGCGAGAACCTCATTAAGCCACATTGCAGCAATACGCTTAAATGATATCTAACATTATAAGCGTGCAGATTTTTCAATGAAAACTGATTTGATTATCTTTGAGTAAAATTATACAATGGACGACCAAATAAACATAGATAAGACATATAATCATTGGATTACTTCTTCGGACAAGGATTTTATCACTATGATTCATTTATATGATTCCAAGGATTATCACTGGTCATTATTTATTGGTCATATAGTGATTGAAAGGCTGCTAAAAGCATGTGTTGTCAGAGAGACAAAAAAGCACGCTCCATTTACTCATGATCTAACCAAATTGGCAAATCTCTCAGGACTAGATTTCACTGAGGAATATTTAGATTGGTTAGATACTATTACGACATTTAATATGAATGCTCGATATGACAGCTATAAAGAGGCTTTTTATAAGAAATGCACGTATGATTTTACATTTGAGTGGATTGAGAAAATTAAAATATTGCAATCATGGATAAAGGAGAAGCTTTAAAAATAGCAAATTTGTATATTGATTCAATTAGCAATAAATATGTGATTTTGCAAGCCTTCATGTTTGGTTCATTTGCAAAAGGGACAAACCACGCAGATAGTGATATAGATATAGCGATTGTTGTTAAAAATGTTTCAGATATAATAGATACTCAAATCGACATGATGAAATTACGTAGAAAAATTGATTTGAGAATTGAACCACATCCTTTTGCAATTACGGATTTTAATATGGAAAATCCAGTTGTAAATGAAATCTTGAAATCAGGAATACAAATAAAAAACAACGAGCCCTAATACACAGGAATATGAGCGGTCAGCAAGACCCAGCGATTATTAGCTTCGCTGAACTTCTTCCGAAAGCTTTCGGGACTTTGACCTCGGTTCCAGGTTGGACGAAATTCATATCTCATTTATTATTATGCACTTATCAACGGTATATTATGAGTATTGGATAAAAAATTGAGGGGATAATTAGAATTTTTCAGAATGCTCTAAAACTTTTGGATATTATTCGTGTCATCCGTGTCATCCGATAGCTATCGGATTTCACAAATTTCACGGATACCTGCTGCGCAGGTTTTATGTTTCACGCAGAGTTTCGCAAAGGGTAACGCTAAGGACGCAGATTTGTAGAAGTTGTAGAGGTTGTAGAAGCTTTAGAGGCTCTAGAGGCTGTGCATTGAATATATGAGAGGGTTGCTGGTAGGGGACAACTGCCATGAAGGAGTGGGGTAACAAGGTGACAAAGTAACAAGGTGACAAGGTGACAAGGTAACAAGGTAACAAGGTGACAGGGTGACAAGGTAACAAAGTGACAAGGTGACAACCAGGCTTGTGTTACAATATCAATTGACTCGTGGGGAAATATGTTGAGAAGACAAGGTAAACTAAAAACAGGATTACGGTGAAAAAGTAACAAAGTAACAAAGTAACAAGGTGACAGAGGAGGTTTGTGTTAAAATAATTAATTGACTCGTCCTGAAATATGTTTACAAAAAAATGTAAACTAAAAACAGGATTACGGTGAAAAAGTAACAAGGTGACAACCCTTGCTCTGGCTGGCGTGGGGAATTTGAGCGGGCAAGGTCATGAACAGCTGGTGGGCAGGACTGGGGAGTGAAAATCCTTGCTCTGGTTGGTGCGGGGGCATCTGGTGAGGGCAAGGATCACGAACAGCCTGTGGCTAGGCCTGTGGGAGTGAGTAACATGGAAAGTAACAAAGTAACAAAGTAACAAGGTAACAGAGGAGGTTTGTTTTGTAAAATTATCATCCGATTTCTACCGGAATACTACTTGCCTGAAAGTTTGAGAGTTTGAGTTTGGGTTTGAGTCTTGAGTAGAGAAAGCCGATGGTTTTCAACAGGCTTTGCTATTCACCCGGATATTATGGAAACTTCATTTAGATTTTTACCGGAAACCCCACCTTGCAGCCGTGGTATATTTGTATCAACAGACTGATCTAACACGTACAGCAACCTTGTAGAGGTTGCATAATGCACCTTTATTATTGGACCTCTACAAGGTCCCGGGTGGTGTCGGATGCGGATTTACTACAATTATTGGACCTCTACAAGGTACGGACCGCATTGAATGCGCGAAATTGCTGCTAATAGGGGACAACTGCCATGAAGAAGGACGCAGAGAACGCTGCGCTTATTTCTTTTTTCGTGGATAACCATTGAGGTTCAAATACACGATTCGTGTCATCTGTGTAATCCGATAGCTATCGGATCGTGGTTCAGGTCTTTTTAGTCCCTGCAAAACCTGGAAAGCGGAGGATTTGGATAACAGGGTAATGGTGGAAGGAGATTATCTGATGATTAAGCCATCCCACAATTGGTCCAGAAAATCCTGCCATGGAAGTATTTCAATATTTCCATCTTTCCGGTAATATTTGTCATTACTTACCAGGATTAATCTTTTTACGTTATATTCTTCAGCAAAAGCTTTTAATCCTTTATAATGCCTTTGTGATGCCTGTTCAGTAGATTTAACCTCTACTGCAATCTCATGGTCTCCCAGAATAAAATCGACTTCATACTGCGAAGCAGTGCGCCAGTATGAGAGTTGATAATCTAATCCGGAATAATGTTTGTGCGCGATGAGTTCATTAAAAATAAAATGTTCGAAGGCATGGCCAAACGATTCACTTCCAAACTTTATTTCTCCCCTCTTCATTAAACTATTCGCGATGCCAATATCAAATAAATAGAATTTTGGAGAAAGGATCACCCTTCGTTTCGGTTTTTTCTGAAAGGAAGGAAGGAATCTGCCAACCAATGTATCCTCCAGAATCTGAAAATATTCTTTAATAGTTGGTGCACTAACGCCGCAATCAGTAGCTATGTTCACATAATTAACAATTTCACCGTTTGAGAAGGCAGATACATCAAGAAATTTAGAAAAAGAAGGGATATTTCTGATCCTGGCTTCCCGGGCAATTTCATCTTTTAGGAAGCTGCCAATATAAGCATTTATAAGTCGTTGAGGATTTTTGGAAAGATAATGACGAGGCAACAAACCATAATTCAGTGCATGCAACAGATCAAAATCAGCAATCTCGCTGTATGAAAGCGGAAAAAGCTCATATCTGAGAGCTCTTCCTCCCAGCAGATTCCCGTCTGATTTTAATATCTTCCGTGGAGAGGAACCACTTAGAATAAAACGGATTTTTTTATTTACGATCAGCCAGTGTACTTCATTCAATAATTGGGGGATTCGCTGAATCTCATCGATAATAACAGGTTCTTTTTTATTCGATCCTTCAATTATTTGCCGTAATAATTCAGGATTACTGAGAAACCTGCTATATTCCTCAAATAATAACAGATCAAAATATAAAGAATCAGGATACAAAAATTTCAAGAGCGTACTTTTCCCTGTTTGCCTGGGACCCCATAAAAAAGCGCTTTCCTGATCAATTTCGTGAAAGGTTTGTTTTCTTTTATACATGACAAAACAAAGTTACACTTTATTTTATCATGATAGAATAAAATAGAATAAATTTTTGAGGCCCTGCTGACCTTTTTTACCACTAATTTCACTAATTACTTGCTGCGCAGGGAATGAATGTTTCACGCAGAGTTTCGCAAAGGGTAACGCTAAGGACGCAGAGTTGTAGAGGTTGTAGAGGTTGTAGAAGCTTTAGAGGCTATAGAGGTTTTAGAGGTGCATTGAATATATGAGAGGGTTGCTGGTAGGGGACAACTGCCATGAAGGAGTGGGGTAACAAGGTGACAAAGTAACAAGGTGACAGGGTAACAAGGTAACAAGGTAACAAGGTGACAGGGTGACAAGGTAACAAAGTGACAAGGTGACAACCCTTGCTCTGGCTGGCGTGGGGGAATTTGAGCGGGCAAGGATTACGGTGAAAAAGTAACAAAGTAACAAAGTAACAAGGTGACAGAGGAGGTTTGTGTTAAAATAATTAATTGACTCGTCCTGAAATATGTTTACAAAAAAATGTAAACTAAAAACAGGATTACGGTGAAAAAGTAACAAGGTGACAGGGTAACAAGGTGACAAAGTAACAAGGTAACAAGGTGTCTCATCCGATTTCTACCGGAATACTACTTGCCTGAAAGTTTGAGAGTTTGAGTTTTTGAGTAAAGAAAGCCCGGAGTAATAAACAGGCATCTTGGTTCCCCAGGATATTATGGAAACTTCATTTAGATTTTTACCGGAAACCCCACCTTGCAGCCGTGGTATAATTGTAGCAACAGACTGATCTAACACGTACAGCAACCTTGTAGAGGTT
>CAWAMZ010000016.1:0-138755 GCA_963783315.1 uncultured Bacteroidales bacterium | reverse complement strand
GTGTGAGTTGGAGTTTGAGTAACGAGGGTGCAAAAACAGCCTGAGATTACTCATGGATATATAATAAAAAAGAGTGTGCCAATTAACTCTTGTTAATTACTCACACTCTTGCTGTTTTTGCAGTCCGTAGGAGGACCGAGCGTTTAGAAATGCTCCGGTGGAGCATTTTAGTGAGGGGCCAGCTTGCAGGGGAGGTGCGCGCCAGAAGGGGTTCGATTCCCCGGAATGATATTATAAGAATTACTTAAGTAAGAAAAATTCTGTGTGAGTTGGAGTTTGAGTAACGAGGGTGCAAAAACAGCCTGAGATTACTCATGGATATATAATAAAAAAGAGTGTGGAAATTAACTCTTGCTAATTACTCACACTCTTGCTGTTTTTGCAGTCCGTAGGAGGACCGAGCGTTTAGAAATGCTCCGGTGGAGCATTTTAGTGAGGGGCCAGCCTGCAGGGGAGGTGCGCGCCAGCAGGGGTTCGATTCCCCGGTTATGTTCTTTGAGTAAATATAACAAAAAAGCCACCTCAATCTGAGATGGCTTACAAATCGCAGTCCGTAGGGGAATCGAACCCCTGTTACCAGGATGAAAACCTGGCGTCCTAACCCCTAGACGAACGGACCTTGTTGTTAGAACTGTTCCGAATGACTATCATGATGTATCATTCGGCTGGCAAAGGTAAAATATTTTTTTTATCCAACAATAGGGAAATTATTTTTTTTGAAAAATTTTTTCAAATCCTGGATCATTTTCTTTCAAAAATGATCTTATCCAAATTCAGCCCCATAGGTACCTCATCCATATACAGTTTCAAAACGTGCCTGCCTGCATCAAGCTTTATTGATTTAGTAATGGTTTCCCAGTCTTGAAAACCACCAGTGCTCATTACCGGTATTTCACCTGTTATATTACTTCCGTCAATTTCAGCATGCATTTTTGCGTCATCTGATACAGTTGCAACATAAATCTTCATCAGGTAATCCCCTGCAGCTTTCACATTCACGGTATAGGCCAGCCATTCACCTTTTTTCGTCCAGCCAACATTATAACCTCCGGCTGAGCATGCTTCAATATCCACTCCTTCATCCGGACGGTATTTACCTCCGGTATTTGTTTCATCTGTATCATACCAGGCCTCTCCAGGACAACCCAGGTCAAAATCTTCAACCTGTATAATTCCCGGTATCATATTTTCACTGAAAGGTTTTTGTTTAATTTCGCAAACCTCAGACAAATTCCAGCGAGCAACAGGATCATCAGCCTTTACCATACTAACAGTGGTTCCTGCCTCCATTTTACCGGTTACTCCTGGGGCATATTCAGGAAATTTTTTATTTGTGATACGGAGCAAACCTTCATTTGCAGCCTCAATTTTCCATATTTGATTGTCATCGCCGGTTACTTTCCCGATTCGCAGAACTGGTTCAGATGCACCATTATCATTACATTCAACCACCATGTTTGGATTATTCCTGTTATGGATAAAATACAGGCCATTGCCTGTCTTCTCCAGTTTCCATTGCAAGGCAGGATTTCTCAGATCGGCTGAAAGCATGCCATCCAGGCCAATGGCCAGGGATGTGCTGTTTAAGGGTGATATATTGTAATAAGGCAAACAATTTAAATCAACATATTTGTCAAGTACAGGAATCTTATTTTTGAAGGATAACTTCAGTACATAAGCCATTTCGTCGAATTTCTTTTCGGGCAGGGAAACATGCAATCCTGATGTATCCTGTCTGAAAGAGAGGGAAACATAGTTTCCTGCACGGTTGCTGATCAGAGAAACCTCCTTCAATGACTGCAGATTAATACGGTCTGATGAAAGAGAATGAAGTACGACTTCCTGCTGGCCTGGTTCCCATCCGAGTAATATGGCATAAAGCACCGAATTGTCTTTAGCTCGCGTATACCGCACATCATTGGCCGTTCCTTCAGCCGGCGCTGTAAACACTCCATGACCGGCTCCCATTTTGGTAGGTCCTTCACCGTATTTTACCCAGGCCCTGGTACCGTAAACAGCTTCTCCGTATTTTTTCAGCCAATTTCCCATTGCCAGCAACACCTCTTTTTGTTCCTGTGGTATGGTCCCGTCGGCTTTGGGAGAGATATTCAGTAGCAGGTTCCCGTTTTTACTGATCCTGTCAAGGAAGCCATGTAGAATCTGTTTCTTTGAATAGTAGCCAATACCTTCTGTATAGCACCAGCTGGAGGAACTGATGGCATCATCCGTAAGCCAGTAATAATTGGTGAGATCTTTAGGGCCGCCACGTTCAAAATCAAGCACGGCACATTTCTTATTGAGCCCGTCCTTATAGGTTGCCACCACCTCTTTACCCCATTTGCCTGCCTGGTTGTAGTAATAGGCCAAAAACTTAAGCAATACAGGTTGTGAGAGTGCCTTCAGATTGAAATCCTGCCAGATAATATCCGGCTTATAATTGTCAATAATCTCCTTGTGCTTATTCAGCCACAAGGCCTCATTCTTTTCCTTTCCCTGCTGACCATATAATATTTGCAGTTTTGGGTCACTGGTTGGCGGAACAGCATCATAATATCCCGTAATATTATAGGCATGGTGCATGGAGAGAATTACCTTCATGTTATGTTTTCGAATGGCTTTGGTCAGCAGTCCAACCAGATCAAGATGCGGACCCATGTCTTTTGCATTCCATGGATTAACCTTGCTTGCCCACATCGAGAAACCGTCATGGTGTTCGGCAACCGGACCGGCAAACCGGGCTCCTGCATCAGCAAAAAGCTGTGCCCATTCATCAGGATCAAATTTTCCGCCTTCTGATTTCAATTTGGGAGCAAACTGAACAAAATTACCCGCTTTATCATAAGTCACCGGTAATAAATTTATCATAAGGCCATTGAGACGGATCACCATAGGTTTTTATATGATGCAGGTTTTCACGTGACCCTTTGATATACATATTGCGCGGGTACCATTCGTTTCCAAATGCCGGGACTGAGTAAACACCCCAGTGAAAATAAATTCCAAACTTGGCATCTTTAAACCACTCGGGTACCGGATTTGCTTTCTCAAGTGAATTAAAGGTTGGTTCATACTGCACCGGAACATTGTTATGGTCACAGCTAAAAAACAGTATTGCTACCGTGCTGAAGATATATAAGATGAATAATTTTTTCATGGTCGAAAATTATCTCTGTTTAATAATTAATGCTTCCAGTTGTCCTTCGGAATCACCACTGCCGGTTTATCTCCTGTTTTCCATTCGACAGAAAGTCCGGCTTCGCCGCCAGCCTGGATAAATTGTATTTCAACTGGATGTAAGCCTTTTTCCAATGCCACATTTAATGTTTTGGTAATCATTGCATGTAACCCGTCGTTGGAGAGCTTCTGCCCGTCAAGAGTTAGTGCAGAACCATCATCGCTCTTCAGCAAAATCTGATAAACACCCGTTTCAGGCACTTCAAGATATCCTGAAAACAGGAAACCGTAATTATTGTCCTGCTTTTTAAGGGAAATATCAGGAAGGGCGCATGTTCCTTTTGTAACAGCCTGCATATTATAAAAGTCTGGCAGGGAAGCCCATTGCCCTTCATAATAAGAATAAGCAAGGCCCGGGCTGACTTTGGCTGCTTTCGTTGCCGGAAGCGGATCCACGTTTTCAAAATGCTGTTCGGTAATGCCGCTTACTAATTTATCATTGACAAAACTGGCTGCTTTCACTGTGAAAGAATGTCCGGAGACAACCTTGTTGATTCCATGTGAAACAGGTGATGAAGCATCCGGAACCGTTCCGTCAGTAGTGAAGCGAACAGCAGCTCCGTCCACATCAGTTGGGGTTCGGAAAAATGCAGTATCAATAAAAACATCATATGCAGCTTCAATCTCCGGTGAATTATATATTTTTATATCAGGATCAGTTACAACTGCAATAACGGTAGCGAGTGAATCCCGGTGTGATTCCTGAAATACTATTTGCGGTTGTTTCCATTGGCAATCACCTCAAGTTCCCTGTTCTTGTCAGCAAGCGGATAAGCTTTGTAAATATTACCTGCAAGTCCCGGGATAGTCAGGGTATCATTGTCCGGATAGTTAAAAATATGAAAATACATTATCATTTTATTGCCTGCCATTTTTCGTGTACAACGCCCCCATTTCAGCTGTTTAAAAGGATTGGGCTGAACACCGTAAATAGCTTCCCCGTTTACTTTCATCCAGGAACCCATTTGTTTCAGGCGTAATACGGAAGCCTCAGGAATGATGCCTTTTGAGGTTGGGCCCACATTGAGCAGGTAGTTCCCTCCTTTTGATGCGATATCGATCAGGTTCCTTACCAGTGTTTTGGTACTTTTCCAGTTATGATCATGCACCTTGTATCCCCAGGTATCGTTCATGGTCATGCAGGCCTCCCAGTTTTTACCGGGAATGCCCGTTGCCGGAATCGTTTGTTCAGGAGTGGCAAAATCTCCTTCCACTCCACCTCCAAGCCGGTTATTAATGATCAGGTTAGGATACTCGGCGATCAAAGGAAGAAAACGGGCTGCCCGGGCACTGTCCATCTCGCAGGGCGTGTCCCACCAAAGAATTTCCGGATGATACCTTGATAATATTTCCTTCACCTGTGGAATAGAAACATTGGTGAGGTATTCATCAAAGCTACCGTCCTGTGCCGGATCCCAGTGGCCCTGACAGGCTGCTCCTCCCGGATGTGTCCAGTCCTGTGCCTGCGAATAATACAAGCCAAAATGCATGTCGTACTTTTTACAGGCTGCTGCGATGGCTTTAATAACATCTTTCTTGTAAGGGGTGGCATCCACTATATTGAATGGATCAGCCGATTTGAACATGGCAAAACCATCATGGTGTTTGGAAGTGATCACAATATACCGCATACCGGCATCTTTTGCCATCTTCACCCATTTATCCGCATCAAAATCAACCGGGTTGAATTCCGTTGCATACTCTTTATACTCGGCTACCGGGATTTTGGCATTATTCATAATCCATTCTCCGATACCAGGAATATCTTTACCATGATAAACCCCGGCCGGAACAGAATAGATTCCCCAGTGAATAAACATTCCAAATCGTGCTTCGTGCCACCATGCCATTTTATCAGGTTTTTCAGGTTTGCAACCTACCAGAAGGATCATCATAGCAATTGTAGTTAAAAACAGGAATAGCTTTTTCATTTTACTTAGCAGTATTTAATAATGTAAATTAATTTTTGTCTGTAACTTACACGTGCACCTTCCGCTTTTTGAATATCAGTGAGGTATTAAAATAATTCTGATCACGTGTGCGTTGATGGGTAAATGTACAGAAATAATTAAAAATAAAAGAATTATCCGGTATGATTTATACCCAATGAATGGACTGTAGTATGTCAAAAAGCCTTTGCTACAACCAACTAATGGAAAACTCTGTCACATTCTGCCCTCGTGTCATTGATTTCAACATGCTCACATTTACTCCTTTACAGCCCGAAATTTCGAGACCCCGTTCCATCCATCCTGCAATACGGTATTCAATAAGGGGATCAGGCTGCGGAAATTCAGTAATCCTCAATACCACATTTTTGGGAGAGCTCTCCACAACCTGCATCTCGCATGGCTGGTAATAAGTTTTGAAAATCTTACTGGCACGTCCGATTATAAATGCCGGAGATGCCGCTTTGACAAAAAACTTATAAATCCCCTGCAGTGCAACATCAGCACTATACCTACCTGCTTCCCATGCACCCTGACGGTGATTGCCGGCAAAAAACACATCTCCTACCGCCCTGGTCGGAACGATTCCTGCATCCTGTAAAGAATACCATCCTGAAGGAAAAACCGGTCCGCTGAATATTGCCCTTGAAGATTCGGGCATTGACTGAAGCCATTGATCATACCGGTCAGTAAATTTTGCCTTAACAAACTCCGGAATTGATTTTACGGCAGCTCCTTTGATTTCCATAATTAATGTGCTGATTTAGTAGTTTATAAATAGTTTTGCAATAGTTTATCCTGCCTCAGGACATACGATTGGTCCGGTATTCCAAAGGCTGTCATCGCTAATTGTATAATGTTTTACCGGGGAAAACTCAGCGTTGAACAATACTCACAATAATTACAACAGCAATGATACCAATGACCACAATATAGGTTACCGGATGGGCAAAGTTAAGAGTCCATCCCAGGGAAGGTTCCAGTTTGGGAACACTTAACCTCGGATCTTTCCGGTTAAAATATAACGGGCCTCTCCAGTATCCCGGATCGCGGCTCATCCGGTTGAGCAATTCATTGTCAAGGTTTTTCCCTGTTTTTTTGGAATTCATATTTATTCCCGTTTGGCAAGTTAAAATTTAAAATACCTGTTGCAATAATACCCTTTTCTCCTGCTCATTCAACCCATTTCAAATGTCTGTAGCCATTCCACCAATAAACAATATCAATATCGAAACTGACCGGCTGTGTTAAACTGCAATAAATATATTGAATTAATTTAGTATTACAAATTCAAAGCTATATAGATTCCTAATATTCAGTTTATTTAATATGTTATACACTGGCTGTTGAATCTGTTATTTCAAACTGGCAGGTACCTTTAATAACATTAAAAGCTGGCAGGTAATTAAAAGGAAAAAAACTAATAACAAACAGCCTGGTAAGGTTTCTGACAGCTACTGATGTTTTTAAGAAATACCGGGGTTAAAATACTTATTAAGGTCGATCCCGAAAAAATTTCCGGAGCTCATCAGAAGAATGACAGTATCCTGCTCTTGCAAAAAGGCCTGGCGTAGAAAACTATCCAGTTGTTCTCCGGAAGTAACAACAAGAATGTCATTCCTGCCGAATGCAAGTTTTACATCTTCAGCATTCAGTGGATCCAGTTTTTTATGCTTCAGATTTTCAGGATTAAAAATTACTGCCGGAACATCTGCTTTGTCCATTGCTCCCAAATATTCCCTGAGAAATTCTTTTCTAAGGCTGCTGAAAGTATGCAGTTCCATACAAGCAATGAGCTCGTGGCCGGGATATTGCTCTTTGACAGCCTCAATAGTCGCTTTAAGTTTGGAAGGAGAATGGGCAAAATCATTGAACACGGTAAGGCCCGGTTTTTCATAGATTTTTTCGAGTCGTCTGGCAGCTCCGCGAAAAGACATTATAACCCTGAAAAAATCATCGGCAGCAATGCCCACGGAACGGCATACAAGGTGCGCCGCTTCCAGGTTCTGAAGGTTATGTTTACCAAATATTTTAAGTGGGTATTCGTTCCCACCGTGTTTGATAATCGTCTGATTATTCCGGGTTACAGCCCTGAAGCCGGCATAGGGCTGTTTAACCACTGTTTCAGGAAGGGCAGTAGCAATTTTTTTCAGATTTTCATCATTCAGGTAGTAGATAAGTGTACCACCATCGGGCAGCATGCCTGCAAATTTCTGAAATTGCTCTACATAATTTTCAAAAGTGGGAAATACATTAATATGGTCCCAGGCAATCCCGCTAATCACAGCAATATCAGGATAGTAAAGATGAAATTTCGGCCGGGGATCGAGTGGAGAAGCCAGGTACTCATCCCCTTCAATAATTGCGAATTCCGAGCCGGGACTAAAATCAACCATGGTCTCAAATCCTTCCAGTTGCGAACCTACCAGATAATCAAATTCATAATCCAGTTCCCTGAACACATGCATAATCATGGATGTGATAGTTGTTTTGCCATGACTCCCGCCAACCACAATCCTGGTTTTATTCCGGGTTTGTTCATAAATAAATTCGGGAAAGCTCAGAATTTTCAATCCCTTTTTTTTAGCTTCGAGTAATTCGGGATTATCGCCCCGGGCATGCATTCCCAGAATTACATAATCTAACGTGGAAGTAATTTTTTCGGGATCCCATCCGGTTGCAGCAGGCAATAAACCATACTTTTCCAGTCGTCCCCTTGATGGTTCAAAAATCTCATCATCTGATCCTGTGACTTCATGGCCTTTCTTATGTAAAGCGATAGCCAAATTGTGCATGGCAGCCCCACCAATGGCAATAAAATGAATTTTCATTTTTTTATTTCATTTGCAGTTTAACAGATCAAACACTCTTTTCACCCAGTTGTTTTACCTTTGCAAGATACAACGGAAAATGCAAAAAGCCTTTTCAGTAAAGAAAAGAATTACAAATAATATTCTATCATGAAACTATTTCCGGTTAATATTACCAATTTCAAAATCGACGGGGGTATTATGTTTGGTGTTATTCCAAAGGTCATGTGGCAGAAAAAATATCCTGCTGATGAGCAAAACCTTTGTAACTGGGCACTGCGTTCACTGCTGGTTGATACAGGTGAACGCCGTATCCTGATCGATAATGGCTTTGGAGACAAGCAGGACGAAAAATACTTCCGTTATTTCTACCTCAACGGCGATGATTCATTGGATAAATCACTTGCCAAACACGGCTATACAACAGATGATATCACTGATATGGTAATCACCCACCTGCACAGCGACCATTGTGGCGGGGGGATTCGCAGAACAGCTGAAGGAAAATATGAGACTGTGTTTAAAAATGCTACCTATTATGTGAGCCGCAGTCAGTGGGACTGGTCCCTGGATCCCAACGACCGTGAAGGTGATAGTTTTTTAAAGGAGAATATTCTCCCCATGCAGGAAAGCGGGCGATTGCAATTGATTGAAAATGATACAACGCTCTTTCCGGGATTTTCTGTCAGGTTATACGATGGACACACCATGGGACAGATGATTCCATTTATAGAATATAATGGAAAAACAGTGGTTTTTGTCTCTGACCTGTTTCCCTCAGTAGCCCATATCGGTCTACCCTGGATCATGGCTTATGACATACAGCCAATGATCACCCTGCAAGAGAAGGAAGATTTTTTAAATGAAGCTGTGAGAGAAACAGTATGTATTGTTTTTTCAGCATGATATTTTCAATGAATGCTGTACCGTAAAAGATACACCCAAAGGGGTACGGGAAGACAGAATATTTACATTATCCGACCTGTTTGCCGGCTAGTATTCCGTTTTATCTTCATGATCTTTCCATGCAGAGAAAGCACTTGCAGCTTCTTCGCGTAACAACTGACGGGTGGGTACCTTTCTTTTTTCGGGTTCCAGGGAGATCTCTTCATAGATAAGAGCATCATCAAACCCGGCATCCTGTGCATCTTCTCTGGATGCAGCAAAAAATAACTTATCCAGCCGGGCCCAGTAAATGGCTCCGAGACACATCGGACAGGGTTCACACGAAGCATAGATCTCACACCCGCTCAGATCGAAAGTCTGCAATTTATGAGCTGCTTCCCTGATGACATTTATCTCGGCATGCGCAGTGGGATCATTATGGGTGGTAACCCGGTTGCCAGCACTTGCAATTACTTCGCCGTCTTTAACAATAACCGCCCCAAAAGGGCCTCCACCCTTTTTCACGTTTTCCACACTAATTTCAATCGCACTACGTAAAAATTTTTCTGTCATTCTGCTTTTGTTCCTTTTTCGTTCTTTTCTTTTTCAATGTATATCGCTGCAAGTAAATCAACATAAAATACCGGAATAATTCCAAAATCAATGTCTCTTGAATCTGCATACGATATTTACAATTATTCCCTGCTAAAGTCCGCCGCATTATAACCTGTGAACTGCCACTGGCAATAAATCATTAATAAACGCGGGATTCTTTGTTGCCGGAAAGGCCTACGAAGATACAAAATCTTTGTTTGATCACCATACCTGTTCTATATGTATCTGAAATTTAATACTGAACTGCAGATCATACAGACCTGTGTTCTCATTTTTTACCGGAAAGAAAACCTCATATTACACTCTGTTAAAGCACTATTTCTCTTGTGAACGGGCACAGACCGGATTAGTTTTTTATCGATACGGAAAATATTTAATATCTTTGCAGCGCTTTTTTCAACAATTACCCGGGCTACCATGTTGAAGATATATAACCCAACACAAAGCAATTAAAATATGAAACCAACTTTACTTATACTTGCTGCCGGAATGGGCAGTCGTTACGGAAGTCTAAAACAGATTGACCAGCTGGGTCCATCCGGAGAAACAATTATTGATTATTCGGTATATGATGCAGTTAGAGCCGGCTTTGGAAAGGTAGTGTTTGTAATTCGGAGAAGTATTGAAGAAGAATTCAAGGAAGTTTTTCTGAACCGTTTTGGAAATAAAATCGAAGTTGATTTTGTATTGCAGGAACTGGAAAATGTGCCGGAAGGGATCACCTATTCCAAAGGGCGGGAAAAGCCCTGGGGTACCGGACAGGCCATTCTGGTAGCAGCTGAAAAGATCAGGGAACCTTTTATTGCCATCAATGCCGACGATTTTTATGGCGTTGAAGCCTTCAAAGCAGCAGCTGGTTATCTCACACAGATCAGCAACCTGCAGCAAAATGAATACTGCATGATTGGTTATCAGCTGAAAAATACGCTTTCAGAGTTTGGAAGTGTTTCAAGGGGAATTTGCGAAACCGACCAGCAGCAGTTTTTGCAAACCGTAACTGAAAGAACCAGCATCCGCAGAACAGGAGAAAAGATCGTAGCCGAAGAGCAACAGGAAAAAATTGAACTGAAAGCCGATTCTCTGGTTTCAATGAATTTCTGGGGCTTTACTCCTGCTATTTTTGAATTTCTAAAAGAAAAATTCCGGATCTTTATCGAACAGAATGCCAACCAGCCTAAGGCAGAATTTTATATTCCTGTAGTGGTAAACGAGTTGATACAGGAAGGCCGCGCCAGGGTGAAGGTGCTTACCTCTGCCGGCAAATGGTTTGGTGTGACGTATAAAGAAGACAGGGAAAAAGTGATGCAGGCAATTGCCCGGCAGGTTGAAAGCGGACAGTACCCTGAAAAACTCTGGTAACACTGTTTTTTAAAAGAAGCAAAAGGAAAAGTTTAAATTATTTTTCAAAAAATTTTATGAAACAAAAAAAATAATTACTTTTGTCGTCCCTAAACACATTGGTTACCAGTTTAGTTTAAAACTTACAAAACACATATTAAAAATAAACATAATGGCAAATCACAAGTCATCGATTAAGAGAATCAGACAGAGCGAGAAAAAACGTGTACATAACAAATATTTTGCGAAGACTGCCCGTAACGCGGTAAAACAACTCAGAGGAGTCACCTCAAAAGAAGAAGCTGTCACGCTGCTTCCAAAAGTTACTTCCATGCTTGATAAGCTTGCCAAGAATAATGTAATTCACAAGAAAAAAGCAGACAATCTGAAGTCGAAACTTTCTCATCAT
Organism: uncultured Bacteroidales bacterium; assembly: GCA_963783315.1. GTDB lineage: Bacteria > Bacteroidota > Bacteroidia > Bacteroidales > DASQZP01 > DASQZP01. The sequence continues at coordinate 127,515 of CAWAMZ010000016.1, read as the reverse complement.
GTGAACGCTCTTTCTTAATAAAGGCGTTTAAACAAAATTACAATACATATCAGGGCCTGACGGATCAAAATCTGTCAGGCTTACTTGTTTATACATAAAAGGAATTGGGTAAGAAGCTGGGTCTCCCGACCAATACAGAATATACTGTTGGTCCGGGTATTTTTTTCTTTAACTCAACTAAGAATTAGCCTACATTTGAAAATATTCTGGGCTTGACCATGGTGCAACCGACCTTGAAAATACCTTCTGCATCAAAGCCGCACTCTCTGTATAATTCAGCCTGTGAACCATGATCCACAAAACGATCGGGAATACCAAGTCGTTTAACCTGGGCATGGTAACCATGGTCACTCATGAATTCAGCCACAGCACTTCCCAGCCCTCCGGTTAAAGTGCCATCTTCCACTGTGATTACTTTTTCAAACGACTCGAACACCTGATGCAGCAATTCTTCGTCGAGTGGCTTAAGGAACCGCATGTCATAATGTGCCGGATGAATATTTTTTTCTTCGAGTAATTTACAGGCTTCAACCACCATATTTCCCGGATGACCAATGGAGATGATTGCCAAGTCACTGCCATCTTTGATCTTACGTCCTTTTCCGACAGGAATCTCCCGGAAAGGTTTTTCCCAGTCCGGCATCATTCCTGAACCTCTCGGATAGCGGATAGAAAACGGACCCTTATTTTCAAGCTGGGCTGTATACATCAGGTTGCGCAATTCTTCCTCGTTCATCGGCGCAGAGACAACAATATTTGGTATACAACGCATATAAGCCATGTCGTAGGCTCCGTGGTGGGTGGCTCCGTCGTCACCTACCAGTCCGCCACGGTCGAGACAAAACACGACATTCAGATTCTGCAGGGCTACATCATGAATGACCTGATCGTAAGCCCGCTGCATAAATGATGAATAAATATTACAGAAAGGGATCATTCCCTGTGAGGCAAGTCCGGCCGAAAAAGTAACCGCATGTTGCTCGGCAATGCCCACATCAAAAGTGCGATCGGGCATCTCTTTCATCATGATATTCAGGGATGATCCGGTTGGCATCGCTGGAGTAATACCCACAATTTTGTCATTTTTTCTTGCCAGTTCCAGAATGGTATGCCCGAATACATCCTGGTAACGGGGTGGTTGTGGCTTATCACTTTTTACCTTCAGCAATTCACCGGTAAGCTTGTTGAACCGGCCCGGAGCATGGAAGACAGTCTGGTTCAGTTCAGCATATTTAAAGCCTTTGCCCTTTTTGGTAAGAACGTGCAATAACTTGGGCCCGGGTATATCCTTAAGATCATTCAACACCTGCGTCAGATGCACCACATCATGACCGTCAATGGGCCCGAAATACCGGAAATTAAGTGACTCAAACAGGTTACTTTGTTTCAGCAGTGCCGCTTTTATACCATTTTCGAGCATCTGGACATACCTTTGTGCGTTGGGTCCCAGTTTACTGACAGAACCCAGTATGTTCCAGACATCTTTTTTTACTTTGTTATAGGTTTTGGATGTGGTTATATCCAGCAGGTACTCCTTCATGGCGCCCACATTCGGGTCGATGGCCATGTTGTTGTCATTCAGGATTACCAGCAGGTTGGTCTTCTGTATTCCTGCGTTATTGAGCCCTTCAAAAGCTATTCCGCCGGTTAATGAGCCATCCCCGATCACAGCAACCACCTGTCTGTCATCTTCCTTTCTGAAACTGTTGGAAACAGCAATACCCAGCGCAGCGGAGATGGAGGTGGATGAGTGCCCAACCCCGAAAGCATCATACTCACTTTCGCTGATCTTCGGAAAACCACTGATTCCTTTATACTTCCTGTTTGTATGAAAAATCTCCCGCCTGCCGGTTAGAATTTTATGGCCGTAGGCCTGATGGCCTACATCCCAGACAAGCTTATCGTATGGAGTATTAAATATATAATGAAGAGCTACAGTAAGTTCAACTACTCCGAGACTTGCTCCAAAATGCCCGGGATTTGTAGAAACTTCATCAATAATAAACTGACGTAATTCCCGGCTTACTCCAATCAACTCTTCCGGTCTGAGCTTTTTCAGATCAGAGGGGTAATAAATGGATTCCAGTAAATTCTTTTCCCCGGCTGACATGTACTTAGGTTTGCTTTTTTGTTTACGCCTCAAAGATAATAATATTTATTAACCTAAGCTTAATATTCTGTTCAGGATGAACCAATAATGAATATATTTGTGGCATCACTGCCTGGCAATATATGGCAGAAATTACAACTCATTTTCACCCTGTAAATTGAAATTTTTTTAATGAATTACAAAAAGGTCCCAAAAAAAAGAAAAACTGATATGCTCCTGTTCAGAAATCGTAACTTGATTTCAGGTAAGAAGAAAAAAAGCATGCGATATGTTTTTGTGCTCAATCTTTTGATACTTCTGCTCAGCGGATGTGTTTCTTCCCGTACTTTTAATGAACAAGCCAGGCGGCTCAGCGCCTGTGAGGAGGAAAAAGCCAATCTGAAAGACAACAATGAACGGTTGAATGTCACCCTCAATGAAATGAATTATCAGTATGTTTCCCTGCAGAAAAAGGTTAAATCGATGATACAGGACAGTACCCGGCGTACTGCCGAACTTCTTTTAGTGCGTGATCGCTATTCGAAGCTTAACACTATCTATGACGAGCTTCAACAGGCACAACAGACCCTGCTGGATGGGAACCAGCGGGAAACAGCCAGGCTATTGAAGCAGTTACAGGCTGATCAGTTAGCAATGCAACAGAAAGAAGACAACCTCAGAAAGCTGGAATCCAGTCTGGCCACCAAACAAAAAAGCCTTCAGGAATTGAACAGTCGTTTAAAGGAAAGAGACGCACGACTTTCAGAGCTGGAAGCCGCGCTGAATAAAAAAGACAGTGCGGTAAACCGGTTAAAAGCCAGGGTGTCGGATGCGCTGCTGGGATTTGAAGGAAATGGTCTTGCTGTAAATCTGAAAAACGGAAAAGTTTATATTTCGATGGAGGAACAATTACTTTTCAAGTCCGGCAGTTTTGATGTTGACCCAAAGGGTACTGAAGCCTTACAGAAACTGGGACGGGTACTGGAACAAAACCCGGATATCACTGTGATGATAGAAGGCCATACAGATGATGTTCCGTATCATCCGGGTGGCGCACTCACTGACAACTGGGACCTGAGTGTCAAAAGAGCAACATCAGTAACCCGGATATTACTTAAGAACAGTTCTGTAGACCCATCCAGACTGATTGCTGCAGGGAGGAGTGAATACCAGCCGGTTGATCCTGCTAAAACAGTGGAGGCCAGACAACGAAACCGCAGGATTGAGATCATCCTGTCTCCCAAACTTGACGAACTGTTTAAGGTACTTGAAACCAATTAATCTGCATCCTCGCGTTGCTGAAATTAACTGGCTTTTATTTCATACACTAATTAACAGATTGTTCCTTTTTGGCTGCTTTGCCATTTTGAAGGTTATTGCGGAGCGGTGTTTTTCCTGACAAATTATAGGTGCCCTGTGTACCAAAAAGGAACAGAGCATAAAATAAAGCAAAGAAAGTAGCTCCTGCCTGCGTTTCAAGGGTATCTTCGTTAAACATGGAAATGAAGAGGGTAATCATAAAAACGAGAAACATAAAATCCAGGTATCCCTTTTTAACGACGATAGGGTAAATAAGGGCTGTCATTGCCCAGATAAAGCCAAATACCCCAAATGCCAGAAAAAATGTAACATACTGATCATGGGCACGGCGCCGGAACTGTTCCTTAAGTTGTGAATGAGTTTCGCGGTAATACTGGTCGAAAGCCAGCTGCAGATCACCGGTTCCGGTTCCCAGCCAGAAATTGTTCTTTATAATGTGGAATGCTCCTTTGAGGTACTCAATACGCATGGTGAGAGAATGACCGTTGGGCACACCGCCATGCTTATATACATCAAACTCCCAGATGATTTTATATAATCTTGGATAAAGCCCGTAATGATCCACAAAGATATGGTTTGCAAATCCGGCTTCTATGGCTTTAACATCTTCATCGCTGAGCCTGTTAACCCCTGCTGCATCTTTTCTGTATCCCAGGGAAGTCAGATAGCGGATCAAAGTGTATTTAACAAAATTGCCGCGGTTATCCAGACTGTCATAATCAATAGAACTCCTTTTGTTCCAGGCTTCTCTCATTTCCTTCTCAGAGAGGTACAACCAAACATAATGCCCGTTTTCCGTCTGTTCACTTTCCAGATTATGAGAGTAGGGATTCCCCCCGGCAGTATATTGCGGCAGTTCATCAGGATTTACAATATCTGTAGTATAGAAATCAGTAATTACATGCGTAACATAGGAGGCTGATACCAGCAAGGCTGTGAGCATAGCCACAATAAGAAAAAAACGCAGCATCATTTGCCTGATCCTGAAAAGACTGATGAGCAAAAGTACCAGGGTAGTAACACCAAAAGACACCAACCCGCTCAATGACTGCAACAGAAACAGAAAACTGATCAGCCAGACAGCAGTCAACACGTAGATAACTTTTAACTTCAATGATTTTAAACCTGAAAAAAACGAGAGATAAATCAGGGAGAAGATAGCAATATTAATAAGCAGCGAGAATCTTATGTGAGAGATGAAAACAGAGATGTCCCTGGCATCACCAATCACCTGGCCGGTAAAACCAAGTAATACTGACAAACTAATTAAAGAGGAGACAATAATTCCGGCGATAAAAAACTGTAACAACCTGGTTGTCTCATGCCGGTCAAGTGGTTTACTTGTCCCGATAATAACCGGAAGAATCAGAATCGGAAGTTTAATTTTAAGATCCCTTAAAGCATAGGTGAAATCCGAAGTCCACAATAATCCGATTAGATGCAGCAGGTAGATTGAAATCAGAACCAGCAGTGCATGGTTTTTCCAAAGAGATGATAATTTCTGTTTAATATTTCCTTCAGCTATCCAGTTAATTGTGAGCAGAATTATTCCCAGGCTAATCATAAACGGAGACAATGCCAGACTGGCTGCTGTAATGATTAGCAGAATATTATAAAATAGTCGGTGATTATAATAGTTGTATAAGGCCATCCGAAATTTTTTGGGCAGGAAAAATACTGAATTAAACTTGCTAATTCTTTTCCCGGAACAAATATAAAACAATAATGTAAATCGCATTATTATCGTAAAATATAAGTTGCAATGTTAACCTGGTTTTCCAATCCCACATGTTTTCTTTCAATACTACCGAACCGAAAATTCGTGATTTCAGGAGTGCAGGTTTTCAAAAAACCCTGATAAATATTTTTCAGTAACCCTTTGCCTTAAAACAAATGAAAATTATTAGACCAAATGAAATGATAATTTTATTGTACCATTTTGACGGATAAAAAAATCATATATTTCCATTTTTTTACAAATTAATTCGCTAATTTTGCAGCCCTTACAGAGAGATAATTTTATTTCTACAGGAAATTAACAAATAAATTATTGGTAATTTTCTTGAAATAAGAAAAATAATTGTATTTTTGCGATCCGTTATTTTAGGGAAGCAACAACAAAGGATATTAATTAAAAACTTAGGAATAAAGTGGATACATTAAGTTACAAGACCGTATCAGCAAACAATGCCACCGTTCAGAAGGAATGGTTAATCGTAGATGCCACCGACCAGGTACTGGGACGTCTTTCTTCAAAAGTTGCAAAGTTGCTGCGAGGCAAATACAAGACCAATTTCACTCCACATGTTGATTGCGGCGATAATGTAGTTATTATCAATGCAGATAAAATAAGACTTACAGGGAAGAAATGGACCGATCGCACCCATTTTCGTCATACCGGTTATCCGGGGGGGCAGCGTATTGAGTCTCCCGAAGTACTTTTTGCAAAGAGTCCTTCCCGGCTGGTTGAAAAATCTGTAAGGGGTATGCTTCCCAAGAACAGACTTGGAGAGAAGATCATAAAGAACCTTTATGTTTATGATGGTGCAGAGCACAAGCAGGAAGCACAGAATCCGAAAGAAATTAATTTAAACTCAATTAAATAAGCAGTATGGAAGTTATTAACGCCGTTGGACGCAGAAAATCCGCAATTGCCCGCATCTATATGAATGAGGGAAAGGGCCAGATAACCATCAATAAAAAAGATTACAAAACATACTTCACTACGCCCCAACTTCAGTCAATTGTTGAGCAACCTTTTGCAGTTCTGGATATGACCGGTAACTATGATTTAAAGGTTAATCTTGATGGCGGTGGAACTAAGGGACAGGCTGAAGCACTTCGTCTGGCTATTGCAAGAGCCATCGTTAAGATGGATCCGGATAAGAAGCCGCTTCTCAAACAATATGATCTGCTTACCCGTGACCCGCGCGAGGTTGAACGTAAGAAACCAGGACAGCCAAAAGCCCGCAAGAAATTCCAGTTCAGTAAGCGATAAACGGCTGAGATCTTGTTTAGTATCTAAATTGCTAAGACTCCCGTACTTTCACATCCGGGGCTACTTAGCAATTGATTTTATAGAATGTAAACATCTAAAAGTAAATTAAATGCCCAGAACAAATTTTCAGGAATTATTAGACGCCGGAGTACATTTCGGCCACTTAAAAAGAAAGTGGAATCCAAATATGGCCCCTTACATCTTCATGGAACGTAACGGGATTCATATCATTGACCTGCAGAAAACAGTTGTAAAACTTGATGAAGCAGCCAATGCGCTTAAACAAATAGCCAAATCAGGAAGAAAAATTCTTTTTGTAGCTACCAAAAAACAGGCAAAAGATATTGTTGCTGAGAGAATCAGTGAGATCAACATGCCTTATGTTACTGAACGCTGGCCAGGTGGTATGCTTACCAACTTCCCGACAATCAGAAAAGCAGTAAAAAGAATGTCTTCCATCGATAAAATGGCTACCGACGGTACCTTTGACAATCTTTCAAAACGTGAGAGGTTACAAATTACCCGTCAGCGTGCTAAACTTGATAAGATGCTCGGTAGTATTGCCGATCTTTCAAGACTTCCTTCTGCCATGTTTGTTGTAGATATCTCTAAAGAGCACATCGCAGTAAGAGAAGCAAGAAGGTTGAATATACCTGTTTTTGCGATCGTTGATACCAACTCTGATCCCAACCTGGTAGACTTCCCTATTCCGGCCAATGACGATGCATCAAAATCAATTTCACTGATTATTGACATCATATCCAAGGCTGTTCAGGAAGGATTACAGGAGAGAAAGGTTGAAAAAGATAATGAAGCTTCTTCAAGAGACAAAAAAGACAGCAAACAGGCTGGCGGCAGAAGCAAAGCAAGAAAAAGCGCTGCCAAAAAAGAAGTAAAGGAAGAAAATAAGGAAACTGATCAGGCTGAAGAAGCTCCTTCAAAAGCAAAGGCAGAATCAACCGGGAAGAATGAAGATCAGGAATAATTATTTCAATTAAAAAAAGGAAAATAAAATGGCTCAAATAACCGCAGCTGAAGTTAGTAAATTAAGGAAAGCAACCGGTGCCGGTATGATGGACTGTAAAAAAGCCCTTGAAGAAGCCGGTGGAGATTATGATAAAGCAGTTGAAATTATACGCAAGAAAGGACAGGCAATTGCCAATAAGCGTTCCGACCGCGAAGCCAGCGAAGGAGCTGTGCTTGCAGGTGTAACAGCTGACAACAAAAAAGCAGCTCTCGTTGTATTGAACTGCGAGACCGATTTTGTTGCCAAGAATGAAGATTTTGTAGCACTTGCAAAATCAATTCTGGATATTGCACTTGATAAATTCCCTGCTGACCTGGAAGCACTGAAGAATGAAAAACTCGGTGACAAGACAATTGCTGATGCAGTTATCGAAAGAATGGGCGTTACCGGCGAAAAACTTGAATTGTCAACGTACGAAAAAGTGGAAGCTGCCGATACAACTGCCTATATCCACCCGGGTAACAGACTTGCTACCATTGTTGGTTTTAGCAAAAAGGTAAGTGATGTGCAGGTTGCTAAGGACGTGGCTATGCAGGTTGCTGCAATGAACCCTGTCTCTATAGACAAGGACGATGTACCTGCTGATGTGATTGAGAAAGAAAAAGAAATTGGCCGGGAACAGGCTCGCCGGGAAGGCAAAGCCGAAAATCTGCTCGACAAGATTGCTGAAGGAAAACTTAATAAGTTCTTCAAAGAAAGCACCTTGCTTAATCAGGATTTCATCAAAGAAAGCAAGCAAACAGTAAAACAGTATCTTCAGGAAACCGATAAGGACCTTAAGGTAACTGCATTTAAAAGATATTCATTGAGCGATTGATGATTGATGATTTTAACCTGGAAAGAGGGCTTAAGGCCCTCTTTTTTTATGCCATGCTTTCGCGTACATCCAGAATAGGGAATCTGTAATTAGCATTTTTATGTTGCTTGCTTTCATAATTAATTCTAATTTTGGAAAACCATTAAAGCAGGCTAAAAAATAAGCTTTTCAACCTGATTCAAAAATATATTGAATGCATTCTTATAAAAGAGTATTACTTAAATTAAGCGGGGAAGCCCTGATGGGCGAAGACGGCTATGGAATAAACAGCGAACGTCTTACGGAATATGCTGCACAGATAAAGGAAATAAACGAACTGGGTGTCCAGGTAGCCATAGTAATTGGAGGAGGGAATATTTTCAGGGGCCTGAAAGGGACCGAGAAAGGTTTCGACCGTGTGAAAGGCGATTATATGGGCATGCTGGCTACGGTGATTAACGGACTGGCAATCCAATCGGCCCTCGAGAGCCTGCAGGTAAAGGCCCGGCTGATGACTGCCATTCGAATGGAACCCGTCGGACAGGGTTATAGCAAACAGCAGAGTGTAGATGCCCTCAATAATCAGGAAGTAGTGATTTTCACTGCCGGTACAGGCAATCCCTTCTTTACAACAGATACCGCTTCTGCCCTGAGAGCTGTGGAAATTGAAGCCGACGCCCTGCTTAAAGGAACCCGCGTGGATGGTGTGTATACTGCTGATCCTGAAAAGGACCCCAACGCCAAAAAATTTGATGAGATTACATTTGATGAAGCCTATAATCGAGGCCTTTCCATTATGGACCTCACTGCTTTTACCATGTGTAAAGAGAATAATCTCCCTGTTGTTGTTTTTGATATGAACCGGAACGGAAATCTTAAAAAACTGATTTTGGGCGAAAAAATTGGAACTTTAGTTAAAAAATAAATATATTTATAACGTAAATAACCTATAAAATCTTTATTCTATGGATGAAGAAGTTGAATTATATATTGAGGATGCAAAGGATAAGATGAAAAAAGCCCTGGACCATCTTGACAATGAGCTGATCAAGATCAGGGCCGGCAAAGCCAATCCCAGCATGCTTCATGGTATACATGTTGATTATTACGGTGTAAGTACACCTCTTAACCAGGTGGCCAATGTAGGTACCTCGGATGCCCGTACCATCGTGATACAACCCTGGGAAAAAGGCATGATCGATCCTATTGAAAAAGCCATCATGGCGGCCAACCTTGGACTTAACCCTGATAATAACGGCGAAACCATCAGACTGAATGTTCCTGTGCTGACTGAAGAAAGGCGTAAATCACTTGTTAAACAAGTGAAAGCTGAGGGTGAAAATGCCCGCGTTAGCATCCGGAATGCCCGGCGGGATGCCAATGAAGAGTTCAAAAAAATGCAAAAAAACGGGCTTGCTGAAGATGAAGTCAAAAAAGCCGAAGAAGAGGTACAGAAGATTACTGATGAGTTCAGCATCCAGGTTGATAAATTACTCGAGAAGAAAGAGAAAGATATAATGACTGTTTGACAGACTTGTATCCTTATTGAATTTTTTTCAAGTACCTGCCTGTTTATTTTAACAGTCAGGTATTTTTTTAGGTTTACACAGGCTGAATATAAAACACAACATCTCCGTAAAAAAGCAAAAAAAGTATTGTCTTCCGTATTTTGACCGCGGCTCAAAATGCAATTAATTAGCTGTACAGCCTTTTAGTAAAAAAATGACTTAATTACCTCTTCATGCTGCACAAGACAAAGGGAATAATTTTGCATCATATTAAATATGGTGAAAACAGCGTGATTGTATACATCTATACCCGTGAATTTGGCAGGCAGTCGTATATCATCAACAGCATCAGGTCAAAAAAATCTTCTGTCAGGGCTGGTTTGTTGCAACCATTATTTATATTGGACCTGGAAGTGTATTACCGGGAAAGTAAATCCCTGCAGCGTATTAAAGAAATTACCAGTTTTTCCCCTTTTCACAGTATTCCCCTGCATCCGGCAAAGAATGCCATAGCTCTTTTTCTAGCAGAAATGCTCTATAAAATCCTGCGGGAAGAAAAACCGGAGGAAGACCTTTTTGATTTTCTCAGTAATGCCATTGAATTTCTGGACACCACTTACCTTTCACCGGCAAATTTTCACCTCCATTTTCTGGTAAGACTTTCCCGGTACCTTGGATTTAACCCGGAGGATAATTACACTCCAACAAACAGATTTTTTGATATGCGAAGTGGCAGATTCAAACCAGAAAAACCTGCACACAACGATTATTTAACACCTGAACTTGCATACCTGTTGCATGCGTTTATAAATTCAGATTTTGTAACTTGTGACAAAATAATAATGGATCACGCCCGCCGGATAGCCTTCCTTAACCAGTTGGTACGTTATTACCAGATACACAACGAGGGACTTGGAACGATCCGTTCCCTCGAAGTGTTAAAGGCCGTTTTTAATTAAACCAGGTGCTTGTTGATGTGATAAACAGTACTATTCAATTATCACCCGTTTATCTTTGGGATATTTTACGGTATAAGTAAAGATTACCGATTTGCTTTCCGCCGGTTTCAGTTCGATACCCCACCTTATAATTCCTGTGGCTTTTTCAAGATTTCCGCCGGAGAGTTCTTCCGGCTCAACAGTGATATCCTGGTTCCTGGAAACAGGAATCTGATCTTCAACCAGTATATTTACCGTTTTCTTTTTGGTATTACGGATAGTAATCTTCCAGGATAAGGTTTTTTTAACATTATTCCCAATAAACTGTCTGCTCTCATATTCTTTGACCTTTTCACGCTGAATATGTATGGCAGGATCTCTTCCCAGAGAAAGCTCAAGCGTATCAGATGCAAGATCCATGTTCTGATAGGCTTCACCCACATAATTATCTTCAAAAAACAGGCTCATATTACCGGATAACAGGTTAAGCCCTTCCCATCCGGTTATTCGTGACAATAAGTAGGCTTCCGGATTAAGCTTAGGCACAGCAAAATACCTGAATTCAGCCTGTAACTGATAGTCTTTGATGCGTACCGTTTCATCCTTTCCTGACAAAATACTAACAGGCGTTTCAATGATAAATGAAACACTGGTCTGGTTTTCGCTCACCCTCGTTTTCTCTGAAAGGGAAGCTGCTTTTTTAACCGGCATTGCTTCCTGGTCCATTAAGCGTACCGATTGGGATTGCAATGTTGCGCCCGGTGCGTAAGAATGGGGAGCGGGTGGCCTGGAGAAATCGATGAACCAGGGAAAAAGCTCAGGTTTGGTACTATTCAGGGCAGGGTTACCGGTAGAAAGGGTGATGCTGATATTGTCCCAGTCTTCACCGGTTGACTGGTAAACCCTGGCTTTGTAGGACAGGTTTACAGGTGCATCGAGATCTGTTGCCCGAAGGTCATACAGTGGTTCCCAGCCGGCTTGCTGAATGAAATAGTTAATAGTAATTTTTGCTTTTGTTGCTGAGCTTGCAGCCACTTTGACCAGAATTTCTCCAACAGGCTGACTGTTTTTGCTGGTCCATTCCTGCAACTGTTGTGTGATTCTCTGGATATCACGATTGATTTTGCTGATATCTGTATTTTCTTTTTGTTGTTTTTGATGGATCTCAGCAAGCCGTGTCCTGAAAAAGTCGGCCATCTGCTTCAGTTCTGCTACTGTTAATAACTGTTGGCTGCCATTCAGTGATTTATTTGAGAGTATCAGGGATTCTTCCTCCTTATAAACCGAAAGCATATCATTATGGGCCTGCAATCCAGATTTTAAATCATCCAGACTGTCCCTCAATTGTCTGATACGGTAAGGGACCTGTTGATCTCCCAGATAATTAGTTTGATAACCGACAGAAAGGATTGTAAAATTACCCTCTCCCCCGGCCTGAATGCTTTGCTGATCAAGCTGCGAAGGCAGACCGGTTATAACAATCGTGGAATTGCCGGCAGGCAGCGTGGCCTCAAGAGTTCTGAAAACCTGTGCTCCGTTAAGATAAACGGTCGCCTTGTGAATGGAACTTTCCAGGGTAATCTCATGATTGCCCGAGGCCATCGTACTTACTGAACCGATCAGTAGCACGGGTATAAAAAGGAATAGTTTTTTCATAACATCTGTGATTAGTTAGAGGAATATTCTGCTCTCAGCAAAAACCATGCTCTTTTTCAGCAAGCTGATAATAAACTCTGTTTTCTGCAAAAACCAGGTCAATAATTTGAAGTGAAAGCAGATTGACAAGTATCCTCTCAGCATGCTTCCATGAAACGCCGGCAATTTTGCAAAACCGCGACTGGGTGATCCGGTTATTCTCTTCCAGATAGGTTAGCAGCAACTTTTCGTTTTTTGTATATTCTATTAATACACCAGATTTCTGATGCTGGTTCTTCAAGACTTTATAAAGGACTGAATTGGCAAGCAAAGTCTGATCTTTGTACCTTATATAGGCGCGCCATCTGCCGTCTTTTGCCGGCGCCATATAGGGACCGTCCTCCCCGCGGGAAACACTTACTTCCAGCACGGCCTTGCCGTCAACAGTCCATCTTTTCATATCCACGGGCAGTTCCGGTTTGCAATACATACTGGCAGCAGCTTCAACCATATAATATTCCTCGTCAGAACGTACGCCTGCAATGGCTCCGTTATCCTTTACACCAACCAGTAGCTTGCCGCCGTCGGTATTGGCAAAAGCAACTAGAGTGCGTGCAATTTTACGGGAATCAGCTATTTCAAATTTAAAATCAAGCTGCTGGTGTTCGCCCTGCTGAATCAGGCTCTTTATATAGGAAGTTTCAACGTACATGATTATTCTGTTTCTCCGGGAACTTACTTAACCCTAACAAACGTATCTGAAAAAATGTTTTTATACCAGGTCGGTCCTGGCGGTAAAACAAATATTTATTTTTTCCAGAAGTTCATTCAGGTTGATTGGTTTGGCTATATAGTCATCAAAACCAATTTCAATACATTTTTCTTTTTCCTCTGACATAACAAATGCTGTCTGGGCAATTACAGGGAGAGCGGGCCGGTATTGCTTAATAATTTTTGTAGCCTCATATCCATCCATTTCCGGCATCTGAATATCCATCAAAACAAGATCAAAGTGCTGGTTCATACATGCCTCTGTGGCCTCTGTTCCATTCATTGCCCGTTGTATGGTAGCCTTTGTTTTTTCGAGTGTAATCTTCAATATCCTGAAATTTATTTCCTCATCTTCTGCTACGAGAATTTTTTTATTACTCCAGTCAAACATTTCTGCAACATTTCCTTTCCCGTTGGCCTTTTTCTGACCAACGTTTTTTTCCTGCTGCAGAGGAAGTGTAAAGTAAAAGGTTGATCCCTCCCCTACAGTTGATTTCAATCCAATCTTCCCCCCCAGCAATTCAACCAGGTTTTTGGATATGGCAAGCCCGAGGCCGGTACCATTTACTTTCTTATTCAGTGGACCTTCAACCTGCCTGAATCGTTCAAAAACAATGGCATGTTTATCTTCGGGTATCCCGATCCCCGTATCCCTCACGTAAAACTCAAGTTCTTTCTTGCCCGACACCGCATCACTTTTTGTAATGTATCCGAATTCAATTGACCCCTGCTCGGTGTATTTCATGGCATTGTTAAGCAAATTACTCAGTACCTGTCGAAAACGAAAAGGATCAGTAAGCAGGAAAAATTCATCTGTTTCGAATTCCCTGGAAAGGATTATTTTGATATCTTTTCCCTTATGTCGGACTGTTTCAACAAAAAACATATTCAATTCATCAAGAATAGAATGAATATTACAATTCTCGATTTTTATATTGGTGTGCCCTGCTTCAATTTTTGCAATATCAATAATATCATCAATAAGATTGAGCAGGCTCTGCCCGTTGCTTTTAATATAATCGAGATATTCAATTTTGCTGTTCTGGTCGAGCTCCGGATCACGAAGGAATTCTGAAAAGGCAATAATCGCATTCATGGGAGTGCGGATCTCATGAGACATATTGGCCAGAAACGCCGATTTTAAACGATCAGAAGTTTCTGCGATCTTCCGCTCATAAATCTCCTTTTCAAGCTCATCAGTACGCTCTTTTACAAGATCCTCAAGATGGCGGCGATAGGTTTCCAGTTCTTCTTCCACCACTTTTTTCTCGGTAACATCCCTGATCACCATCAGTAGTGCAGGTGCATTATTGAATATAACATTCCCCACGCTGACTGATACAGGAATCTCTGCATTATTTTTATGCAGAAATACTGTTTCAAAAAGGACTGTTCTTTCTGAATATTTCTCGACCCTGCTCAGGCATTCATCGAATTGTCGGCTTAATTCGTGTTTTACAATTTCATGAACATCCATCATTTCGAGTTCTGATTGTTTAAACCCGAAAATGTCAAATACGGAAGGATTAGAAAAACAAATTCTGCTGTCCTGAATCACCAGAATGCCATCACCAGCCAGGTTAACAAGATTACGGTACTTGTCTTCGCTCTCTTTCAGTTTCCCGGCCTGAAGCTGCTGTTCAGAAAAAATTTCCCTGAAATCATTATGAAGCATTGCCATTGAATTATACAGGTCTGCAAACGGATTATCTTCGGAATAATCAAAATCGTAGGATTCTTTTAAGCTGTTGTCCCATGACATTCGTCCGGCAAGATCAAATAACCGGTTAATATTTTCCTGCTGAATTTTTTTTGATTTTTGAATTTCTCTGTGCTGTTCACGGATCAGTTGAGCCATCTCTTGGGGAGAGTCAGGAATTTCAGGTTCTGCTTCAACATCAAACACTTCGCTGCCGTTAAGAGCCTGCGTTTTTATCCTTCCCATTTTATGTTGTTCGATTATCGATAATGCCTCACCGAGCGATTCTGCCATTACCCAGTGTTCAAACTGTCGTTGATTATAAATTTTGAGTATTTTAAAAACGATGCGCAGCAGGGAAGAAGGAATAAAAACAACCATCTGCGCATATTTGTAATACCTGCCTTCGTTGTTAATGGTACTTCGCCGGGCATTCAGGTTAATCCCCTTCATTTTCCGGAGATCCAGCACAGAATAAAACCTGTTGTCTGTTTCGTTGAAAGACATTCTGCGAATGATGCGGCTCATGCAAGAATACACCTCATCGATATCATTTCCCCCGGCAAATCCTTCAATTTCATTGAACATGATGTTTCCTTCAACCAGACTGTATCTGGCAGTAAATGAATGATCAGCCGATTCATAGCTCCATTCGGGAATATTTCTAATAATTTTATAGTCCCTGTGATTGAACCGCACAGTTCCATGTTGTTTCTGCCACAAATCATAAAAATTACTCGTATATTTACCGCGGGGCTCTTCAAGATTCCCTTCCTGCGGATTCATTCCAGCAGATCCTGCTTCCTTCCCATTGAGAGAATCAATAAAAACCAGGGCTTCATCCTTTGTCTTAAAGAACCGGAAGGTAAACCAGGGGAGAATGTGATGCAAAACCCGTCCGAAATTACGAACAAAAATATTGGCGCCGACGATGAGTACGCTGCCAAAGTTTTTATCATCTGTAATTCTCCGGTGTATAATATTACGGGCACTTAAAGAAGCTCCTTTTAAACGTGAGGCATCAAAAATGAGGTGATATTTAAGAGAAGAATCAAGTTCATATAACCTGGTGCGCAAGGCATGGCCAACGCTAAACTGTCTGTCGATAGAATCAGCATCAAGATAACCGCTGGTGACTACACAAAATACACCATCCCTGATATGCTCAAAGGAAAAGGAATACCGCCCGTTTGGACTGGTGTAGGATAATTCACCGGATATGGATTTAAAATCTTCTAAGGAAATCATCCTGTTGCTCATGCCTGAAAAAATATATCTTACGAAAATAATAAGAATAATTGATCTAATTCTTATTTTTAGATACGAAAATAACGTCAGGTAGTTGACGGATTAGTCTTCACAAAAGTTGATTTATATGGCTATATTACAATATAACCAGAAAGTATTTAAAGATATCCTATTACTTCATCTAATTAAAGGCATTTTTTAACTCTGTCCTTTGACAGATCTGTCTAAATAAATAAATAAATATATGCGATACTTATTTCTCTTTCTTTTTACCTGTTTGCTTTTATCCTTTAGTTTAAAAGCACAAAATATAGAGGATAGCCTGGTTATCCAAAGAGATTCTGCTAATCAGGAAATGGTCAGGGATTATATGCAAAAGCTGAAACAGATAGAACAACAACGCATAAGTGATTCAATTCAAAGGGTTCAGCTTGAATTACAAATAAACGCACTAAAGACTTCTGAAAATTTAAAAAAAGAAGATCTGCAAAGGCAACTTCAGGAAATAACTGAGCGGGACGGAAATACAACTACAATTCCTTCTGAATACCGGCCTTCTGACTATCAGTCACCGACCCATAATATTAATGTGAAGAAGTCGGCTGATGATTGAACAAACGAATGCAATATGGCAAGCCAGAAGCTAATTAATTGCTTTGTTGAATATTTTTCACGTGTTTTGCCAGTTTAAGCGGCAGCTTCCTGACAGCTTCTGCGGCCAGTTCAGCCACTTTATGAGCTCCCTCAACATTCAGATGTGTATTATCTTTGCGCCCTTCCGGGTATCGTTCATCAGGATTGGTCCAGAGATACAACTTTTTTGATTCTTCCGGACCAAGGGAATCAACCAGATGCCTGGTAAGTTTTTCCAGATCAACCAAAGGAACTTTCATCCGTGCAGCAAGTTGCCTTACTGCATCCGGATAATCACCGTGTGAATTAATCAGCGTTCCGTTGTCATCAAAATGTCGCCTGACAATTGGCGTAAATAGTACCGGAATTGCCCCTTTTGCACGACTTTCGTTAACAAATTTTGCCAGGTTGTCTGAATAAGTGCCATAAGGAGTTGTATAACGTGTGCTGTCATATTCCTTTTCATCATTATGCCCAAACTGTATGAAGACATAATCACCCGGCTGAAGGCTGTCCTTTACAGCTTTCCATCGCCCTTCATCAATAAAACTTTTTGAACTGCGGCCATTCCTGGCATGATTGTGAACAGTAACACTATTATCAAAATATTCTCCTAGCACCTGTCCCCATCCGGTCTCCGGATATACTCCACTCCTTTTGTTGGCCATGGTTGAATCGCCGATGGTAAAGAGCTGAATATCTTTTTCCCTCTGACAATCAGCCATTATCAGCAGTATTAAAAATAAATAGTAGGTTTTGTTTCTCATGACTCAAATTATTGATTCTTAAAATTTTCTTTTTAAACAATTCCAATAAATTACCGGGTATGTTTTATAGTGATTACAACATTACTAACTGTCAGACACCTTATTTGTCTTTAAAACTGCTTTGGCATTTATAAGCCTTGCCATCAATTCCAATTTCTTAAGAAGGTGTCTGACAGTTTCTTCAAAAAGGTTTTTCGACCCTGAACCAGTCAATATCAGCGTAACCGGCATCACTAATGATACCATCGCGAAGAGCGAAAAATCCGATTTTTGCACCTATCCAGCGTCCTGGAACAGCATGAAAAGCATCTCCTGTATTAACAAAAGAATGACCATCAGTACTGAAGTTGAATTTACAGACAGCCCCTTTGTTTACTGTCACCCTGAAATAAATCGTCTTGCCTTCAAAATCATGCCGGTATATTTCCTTTTCTGTTCCTCCTGTACGTGCATGCTCACAATTTGTAACACTTACTGTCTCAGCTTCCCGCTGACTTGTTTGAGTGAGATATACTGATAATCCTCTCCCATCACCACCAGCCCAACCTCTTCATCATCAAAATGCGCATTAAAAGTTAGTTTTGCAGTGGCCATAAATTCTTCAGCAGGAAATTTCTGCAACAACAGATTGGGAATTTGCCAAAAATTATCATTCTCTTTCCGGTCCGGGCGTGCAATATAATCTGTAATACCCAAGGTATCCGGTCGGAAATCCCCATGTTAACGATTGGATTGGCATGCCATTGCCATTGAAGTCCCGGTTAGGGAGATTAAACTCATCACTAGCCGGAGGCGTCATCAATGAGCTTTTCACCTTCGTATCCGGTTTTTTGAAAGAACTCACAGGCTCTCCTACTCCATTGCCATCCCTGTCAACACCAATTACCGGCCAGTCGTTCTCCCATTGCATGGGCTCGAGATATACCACACGTCCGTATGCTTTCCTGTCACGAAAATGGATAAACCAGTCCTCCCCTTCTGCTGTTTTTACCCATGCTCCCTGGTGCGGCCCGTTGATGCTGGTTGAACCCTGTTCGAGCACCACTTTTGCTTCATAGGGACCAAAAATGTTTTTTGAACGCAGGGCAAGCTGCCAGCCATTTGTGACTCCACCGGCCGGGGCAAATATATAGTAATAGCCGTTGCGTTTATAGAACTTAGGCCCCTCCACTGTAGGATTATCACTATGACCATCAAAAACAATAACCTCATCACCTGTAAGACTGGTTCCATCCGGGCTCATGCGACTCACAACCAACACACTTTTTATTCCCGCGCGGCTTCCTGCAAAAGCATGGACGAGATATGCCTTCCCGTCATCATCCCAGAAAGGAGAAGGATCAATGAGTCCCTTTCCTGCTTTGACCACCACTGGTTCCGACCATGGGCCGGTTATTTCTTTTGCCTTTACCATGAATATCCCATGATCGGGATCCGGATAAAATATATAAAACTCATTATTGTGATAACGAATACAGGGTGCCCACACGCCATTACCGTGTTGTGGCTTGTCAAACTCCTCTTCAGGCGTTAATCGATGCAGCGCATAACCAATAAGCTCCCAGTTTACCAGGTCAATGGAGTGCAGCAGCGGCAAACCGGGTACACAATTAAAGGAAGAGGCCGTCATATAAAAATCATTGCCAACCCTGATTACATCAGGATCAGAATAATCAGCGTACAGAACCGGATTTTTATAGGTTCCGTCTCCATTGTCAGCCACCCAAACCTCTGATACAGGAACAGACTCAGGCTGGTCCTGCTGCGCGATTAGCGAAAAGG
The DNA here is from genome assembly GCA_963783315.1 of uncultured Bacteroidales bacterium. Classification (GTDB taxonomy): domain Bacteria; phylum Bacteroidota; class Bacteroidia; order Bacteroidales; family DASQZP01; genus DASQZP01. The sequence continues at coordinate 108,304 of CAWAMZ010000016.1, read as the reverse complement.
GAATAATAGTAAACAGGAGTAAAGTGAGCGGAAAATTTTTCATTTCTGATAGGGTTTTTTATGGGATACTCTATGGCCCACAAAGGTTACCTCAAGGTTTTCTCTTAGATTTAACAAATCCTGTAAATCAAAATAATTTAATACCCCAGGTATCACATAGGAATACCAGTCGAGTTCGGTCGGTTTTTCAAGAATTTCGTAATAGCTCTGTATTGAGTTCAGCACCTGAACCGATTCTATCTGATCCCGGAAAAGGGCAGCATACAGGGCAACGGGTCCGGCAGCCCCTGAAGCATATACATCAACGGGAAAATTTTGGTCGTCACCACCGGCTGAGAGAAAGTCAAGCAAAGTAAAAAGGTCAGTTACCCGCTGTCCCACTATCGGTTTGCCAATATGCAGGCTTACAATTGCATTGTGGAACTCTTTGTTATAATATTTCCACTCATTATCCTGCTCATCTTCCTGTGTCTCACCCATCCCGCGCAGGTCAGCAAGTACCAGCAAATCTCCGTGATGCATATGTTGCATAATCAGGGAATCATTTTTTGCAAGTGAAGCTTTTCCTTCTTCATAGACATATACCGCACACCTTCCTTCGGGTGAAAAAGTCTCAGGCAGATAAACCAGGCAGGGAAGTGGTATTTCTCCAGGTAACCGCAAAATATATTTTTTCAATGTAAACTGACCGGCAACTTTTTCACCAACCAGTTCGGCTTCAGGCACAGCCGAAAGGTTATCAACAGACAATAATTTTTTAATCTGCATCTGATAGCCTTTCAGGTCATTCGCTACGGCGAAGGTTTTTCTTTTAGCTTCAAATTCATTTGCCTTATTTAGATTTATTTGTTGCAGGGTTGTTTCATCAGCAAACATACTGTTAACCTGACCGGTTGTTGTACAGTTAAGCACCTCCGCCCCCTGCAATTTAATTTCAGGTTCAATTACCCTGGTCGTATCATTACACAGCCATCTTTTAAACCACTGAACCGCTGACTCTCTCTTGGGTTTGGAGATACCATGACCGTCATCGAAGGAAAAGAGATTTACCCTGTCGGGGACGCCCAGCACAGAATAAACCCTTTGTAATTCTTCTGCAGTCTTCCGCGTTCCTGTATAAGGGATAAAATCATAACGACCGGCCAGTATCAGCACTGGTTTTGGTGCAAACATAATCAGAAAATCGCCAATCTCGAGGAGGTCTTTCCCTTCTCCCGCGATCTGCTGACAACCATCTCCCGCGCCTTCCAGTTCATAGTTCCATTCCCGGCGGGCAATGTTGCTGCAGGGTGCTGCCACTTTAATACGATGATCATATCCGATAAAATAAGCTGTTTGTGCCCCGCCACCGGAATTACCCAGGCAACCGATCCGGCTGGTATCCACTTCCGAACGGCTTTCCAGGTAATCAAGACTCCTGATGTTATCATACAATTCATAAGTAACCACATCTTCTCCTGCCAGGTTGGCCCCCGCGTTAAGCAGGGTATGTTCAGTGGTACTCCCCCGCAAAATCCGCTTCCCGTTCTTATCGGTAAACTGAACCCTTTCCCCCTGCGAAACAGGGTCAACAACCAATACCGCAAATCCGTTCAGGGCAAAAAGAGCTGCGGTTTTTTGATAAGAGGCTGTTTCTTTGGAGGTCATTTCATGCCCGCAAAAGAACAAGGCTGCCGGGAAAAGTCCTTCTCCGTCAGGAATATAAAAATTTGCGGTAACGCGATAATGAGGGCGGGATTCAAAAATAATATTTTCAATTCGGTAACCTGAAAGCTGCGTTATACCGGTTATTTTCGGGTTCAGTGGAGACCTTTCAGGAAAAGTGCCCATCAGATCAAGGTATTTTTGCCGGCAACTGTTCCGGTAGGCCAGCATGCGCTCTTTTGATTGTAAAGCTTCACTAATTATTTCTCTTCTTTCATCATATTGCCGGTGCATGTGCTGAAGTAACCAGGAGCGAACAGTATGTTGCGTTTTCCAGTTCATCAGGTTATAATCCTGCTGGCTGAAAGCCGGAAGCAAGAGCAGGTAAGCCAGCAGGAAAAATGCAGTTATTTTCTGCTTCATTCTATTTTCCATTTACTCAGATGCAATATATTTTCAACTTTATATTTTTGTACCTGATCAGTCGTCAGCTGGTGCGACCAGGAAACCCGTTGAATGGTATCAGCTCCCGGGCCATAATTATTGTATTCAGCATAAAAAGCCGTTTTGTACCGCCCGGTCTCATGCCACTTATGCCATCTAAAACACAGGACGTAAATTTTCCCATTTCACGTTCCATTTCCCATTTTTCGGAAAGCCGGGGTTTTCAGTCCGGCAGCCTTCCCAACCGGCGCACATCATGGCAACTGCAGTTAACAATCCACCATTACCGGGAAGATAAATGGTTAGTCGGGGACTCTGATAATTATGGCCGTTAACCAGGTAGGTATTTTTCTGTACATCCTTAAGCAGAAAATCGAGTGCCATTTCTGGTTCACCAAGCCGAACTGCAGTCATGGCTGCCATTGGATAATCCCATCCCCAGGTGGAGGGCCAGTTCCAGCGATTGGCAATTACATGCATTGTTTTCCGCATCACTCCAGGATCAACCTTGTCCCAGTGTGGCAACAATCCATAGGCTGCCAGCACGATGGGATGATCCCGCATCAGTTCCTGGTTGGTATAAGAATCTGTGGCTCCCTGAACACCCAGATAAACGCTGTCTGCCTGATCAGGAGCTGCCAGGTTAAGTCTTACCTTTTCCCATTTCTTCTCTTTAGGTTCCCCAAGCCTTTCTTTCCATTGTTGGGCTGTGGTCAGTCCCCAGTACCAGTAAGCCAGTTCAAAAGGCGGATTGGTAGTGGTTGTCCTCGGCCATAATTCCTGGGCGGGAATCAGCGGAGGAGCCAGATCGTACTGCTTCCCTGCTTTATTCCAGACCGGAAAATCAGCCATGAAGTTGGCGGTGGCAAATACCAGCTTTCTATATTTTTCAAGTGTTTCACGGTTGGGATTCAGTTGGTACATTTGTTCAGCAAACCAGATGAAATGCGGTTGTTGCCAGATCAGGTAAGAACCTACTGAGGACGGGCTGTTTTGCTCATCCGGGCCCTGCATCTTCTGCCAACGTACACCTTTGTAGCCCTGTCTAATGGCAGTCTTCCGTGCATTCTCATACATCTTATTATAATAATCCAGTAGTTTGTACATATATTGCGGCCGGTTCCATAACACAAAATGGTCCATATGCCACCATTGCATCTCCATGTGATACTTCCCGTACCAGCTGTTGTAGGTAAGCCCTGTCTCGGCAGGAGGCAAATCTCCGGAACTCTGGATTTTTGTCAAATATTGTGATAAGATAACGCGTCTTTCCAGTTCAGCAGCCCGCGGATCGGTACACCCCGAAAAATCGATTGCACCACCAGATTCCCAGAATTTCTGCCACGACTGCTTATTATTCTCACTGGTTTCAACAAAGCCGGGAAGTTGGATATTGCTGATCCTGGGAGCAAATTCGCAGCTGAATTCCAGACTTTTTCCACTTTGAGGTTGAAGACGGAATACATGTTGACCCGTTTCAGTAAAGTGGGCATTGCCTTTCCAGCTGATGGCTACCTGGTATCGTGTGGTATCAATTTGACGATCAATGAGCACTTCATTTGAACTCAGTTTTTCAAGTGTTGAATGATGAATATCCGGTGAAGTAAAATCGTATCCGGGACTAAAGCTAACAGCCAAAGGCGCAGGAAATTTCCAGCTGATACCCAGTTTGCCTTCAGCAATAAGGGGAGATTCAATTTTGGCTGATACCAGATCTTTGGACTGATGACAAAAAACTGTGACTTTAACAGGCTCACCGTCAAACTGAAAATTACTGGTAATTTCACCTGTCCATAGATCGAGATGGTGTATTACATTTTTTATATCCGTTAACCGGGCCTTTTCTCCGTTTTCTTTGACCAGTACCAGTCCGATCATTCCGAGGTGAAGGCGTTGTGGGTTTTCCCTGAAATAGTTACAGGCATTTTTTGCATGTGGTGGTTCCGAAAGCTGATCACGGTAAGATACCTGCTGACCCTGTACATCCCAGAATTTTAATGTTTCAGTTCTTTTATAACCTGCAGTATCAGGAAATGTATGCCATCCCCAGTTTGACTGGGTCCCGAGAGGAATACCCTTTTCGTACGCACGATAAAACGTTTGCAGTCCGGTCTGGTCGGTTGTAAAGGCAAAGTTTCCGTTTCCTACTGACAATGATGCCAGAGAATCAAAACCCCGCACTGTCACATTATGTCTGGTAACAAGGGCTTTCCGGTTAATCGGTGTTGATTCAGGAGAATTAGTGCATCGCAGCACCATTGCAGCCAGGAAGAGAAAGATTAATGTATTTTTCATCATCCATTTATTTTACCTTCAACTTAGGTCCCTTTACCAATAGGAAATGCTTCCGGCTTTTCACATGCACAAAATCCTGCCTGCCGGAAGAAATCATCATATTTTAAGGAACCCAACAGTTTCTTCGTTTCTTATTTAATTATTTTCTGAACAAGCCTATCAGAGGATGTGGTAATTTCTATAATATACAATCCCTTGTTTAATGATTCTGTACTAATAATTGACCGCTGAGCATGAATGCTGGTTTGTTGCATCAACTGGCCCCTGAGGCTGTAAATTTTTAGAGACATATTCCGGGTTAAAGGCTGATCAAGGGCAAGCACCAGATTTTCACCATCAAAGTATGCCTTAACCTTATCAGCATTAATGGCAGGTACCCCGGTTCCCGGATCAAATTCAAAGGCTCCAAGATCAGGAGCTGCTCCCAGATAATCAAGACCGATATCCGTACCTGCATCAATCAAATCGCTTCCATCAGCCAGGTGCATAAAAGCAACATCGGGCAAACTGCCATCGGCTTTCCTTGGGGCAGAAACACCAGTGGTATCAAGCGAAACAAAATCGGAAGCGGAAGCATCAAAAGGTGCCAACCAGCTATTGGTGGCCTGCTGAACAAAACTACCCAGGGAAACACTCCCATCAATGCTGACACTGTTTGCAACGATGGCTTCTTTTCCGGCAGCCAGTAATTTGGTGATGTAATAATTCTTTTTAAGATTATTGAAAGCGGAGCAATTATAAAGGATCATGGAGCCCATGTTGCTGTTCTGGTCAAATCCGTTGGCCTTGTTATCAAAAGCCACACAATTTGATAGCGTAAAATTGTGTTTCAGGGTTTTGTCGTCACTGCCACCCATTTTGAAGCCGTTCCCATTGGCAGAAGGACCGCCGTCTGTTCCATCTTTAAAATAACCATTCATCCATGTCCAGCAATTTTCCAGGGTAGTACTGACATCATCATTGCCTCTCATGTACCCGTCCCAGCCATCATCAACATTATACCAGGCCCTGCAACCAGAGAAATAATTATTGGTGCCCACATCCATTTTACAGGCAAATCCATCAGCGTCACCATAGTCTGTCGGGTCAGCATTATAATAAGAGTCACAATTGATCATTTTATTATCATGAGCCCCACCGGCAAGCTGTAACCCGGTATCCTTGTTTTCAAAGAAAGAGCAAAATTCAATTGTATTATAGGCACCTGTAATGATCATTCCATTATCTCCGGCTTTACATATATCTAAACCCTTAATGTTCCAGTAGTTGCCTTTCAGGTTAAAGCCACGTTTCCCAAAGGGAGTTCCTGAAAAATCAATCAAAGGTCGCTCCCCCTGATACCCTTCCAGCCTGATTGGATTATCGGCAGTTCCGCTATTGGAAAGATAGATGGTGGACGAATATGCGTATGTACCTCCACGGACATATATGGTATCTCCGGCATTAACCTTAGCTGCAGCAATGCTAATAGATTTCAGAGGACTGGTCAATTCTGTGCCGGAATTGGAGTCATTTCCGTCTGTTGCTATAAAATATTTAGTAGCGTTTGCGGACACGGTAAAAAAGAAAACCAATACTAGTGTAAATAATTTCGTCATAATAATAAATTTAATTGAAGGTTAATAAATACGCATTTCGTCCTGAGATACGTTCTTTTTTCATCAGCCATAACCATCAACTCAATGACAGACAGGCTAAACAACTTTTTCTGATGATAGTCAAAGACCGAACATACTGTTGTAATGTATAAGAAATCCGGAAAATGATCTTTTCCGGACGGTTAATGTAAAAAAAATAAATGATTTAAAAAATATTTTTTGTTGTAAGTCATACATGGATCTCTTACAGCAAAAAAAGAAAGCGTATCATCCCGGAGGATGTACGCTTCTAAAAACTTTGTAATTTTGGTGGAGATTAGGGGAGTCGAACCCCTGACCTTTTGGCTGCCAGCCAAACGCTCTAGCCAACTGAGCTAAATCCCCCTTTGTTAAAGCGGGTGCTAAATTAAGTATTTTTTAATAAAGATAAAGTTCATTCTGAAAATATTTTTTGATGTTCCCATATTTTTTCTTTCATTTACGCGTTATATAATCAGAAAGGTTTGTTTAGATTTGTGTTCTGATATCATAAAAAGCTTTGCAAGACCAAAGCATCATCATACACAAGCAGTAGCAAATTTATAATTTAAAATGAATCTACTTTTTTTTGTTTGAAAATCGTATTTAAATTACTACTTTTAGCCCCTAAATTTTTAAAACATGGAACTGAAAAAATCTGATAAAGCAAATCTTGAGAAAAAGCGGAGTATCTTTTTCCAGGTAGGAATGATTGTAGTTCTTGCATTGGTACTTGTTGCTTTCGAGTGGACCTCCAAACCCAACAACGACAGTAAGCTAACGCAGGTAGCCGAAGCTCAGGTAGAAGAAGAAATTATTCCTATCACCCGTCAGGAAGTAAAACCCCCACCACCACCTCCTCCTCAGGTTGTAGAGCAATTGAACATTGTACAGGACGATGTGCAGATTGATGATGAGTTGCAGATTGAGGATATTGAGGCAACCCAGGACATGGCCATCGATTTTTCAAACTTTAACCAGGGTGATGAAGAAGCTGCAGAAGAAGAAGTATTCTTTATTGTAGAAGATATGCCAAGTTTTAAAGGCGAAGGACAGGATGGTTTCCGAAAATACATTGCTGAAAACCTCCATTATCCTGAAGTTGCTGCCGAAAATGGAATCAGTGGCAGGGTTTTCGTACAGTTTGCTGTTAATTCAAAAGGTCAGGTTGTAGACGCTGTTGTTGTTCGTGGTGTTGACCCGGCTCTTGACAAAGAAGCTTTACGAGTTGTAAATTCATCTCCCCAATGGTCACCTGGTAAACAGCGTGGTAAACCGGTAAAGGTGCAGTTTACTTTCCCAATTAATTTTGTATTGCAGTAGTAGAGAAATTATATAATAATTTATAAATTCAATTAACCCTGGTATTTTTTTGGCCAGGGTTTTTTTTTAAACAATACCTTTGATAAAACCGTTTCCTTAATATATGGCAACACCCTATTCAACTGAGAAAAAGAAGGAAAAAGTAATTCTGGTCGGCATCATACATCCCGATCAGGATGAGAAAGAAGTTGATGAATTTCTTGACGAACTGTCTTTTCTTGCTGAAACAGCAGGAGCTGAAACAGGTGGAAGGTTTATGCAGCGTCTTGACCTGCCCAATCCCCGCACATTTATCGGATCGGGTAAATTAGATGAAATTCAGGCTTTTATTGAGAAAGAGGATATTGATACCGTTATCTTCGATGATGAGCTCTCCGGCAGCCAGCTTCGTAATATCGAGCGTATACTGGACCATAAAATTCTGGATCGTACCAATCTCATTCTGGATATTTTTGCTAAACGGGCACGTACTGCCCATGCCAAAACCCAGGTAGAACTGGCGCAGTATGAATATCTTTTACCCCGTCTTACCAGGATGTGGACTCATCTTGAACGTCAGCGCGGGGGTATCGGCTTGAGAGGCCCGGGAGAAACTGAGATAGAAACCGACCGGCGAGTGATTCGCGACCGCATTTCGAAACTGAAGGACCAACTGAAGAAAATCGACAAGCAGATGGCCACACAGCGAAAAAACAGAGGTAAGCTGGTTCGTGTTGCACTGGTGGGCTATACAAATGTTGGTAAATCCACCATTATGAATCTGCTCAGCAAATCGGATGTATTTGCCGAAAACAAATTGTTTGCAACGCTTGATACAACTGTTCGCAAAGTGGTAATTGGCAACCTGCCTTTTCTTCTCTCAGATACGGTTGGTTTTATCAGGAAACTGCCTCATACGCTTGTTGAATCGTTTAAATCAACCCTGGATGAAGTGCGGGAAGCAGATCTTTTGCTCCATGTAGTAGATATTTCACATACGAATTTTGAAGAACAGATTCAGGTTGTCAATCAAACACTGCATGATATTGGAGCTGCTGATAAGCCTGTTTATCTGGTATTTAACAAGATTGATGCCTATTCGTATACCAAAAAGGAAGCCGATGACCTTACCCCCAAAACAAAGATGAACTACAGTCTGGAAGAACTAAGGAATACCTGGATAGGGAAGAACAATGAATCTTGTTTTTTCATTTCGGCGAAAAACAAAACCAATATTGAGGAATTAAAAAAAGTCCTCTACCAGAAGGTAAAGGACATTCATATTTCGCGTTATCCTTATGATGATCTGTTGTACTGACCGGTAGCTTAGAAAAGCTGGTTATGCACAAGGTACTCCGCAATCTGAACTGCGTTCAGTGCTGCCCCTTTCTTTATCTGATCTCCCACACACCAGAAGGTAATTCCGTTTTCTGAGGTCAGATCCTTGCGGATGCGTCCCACATATACCGGATCTTTTCCGGCAACAAATAGAGGCATGGGATATTTTGCAGCTGCCGGATCATCCTCAACTACCACACCCTCTGCATTTTCCATTGCTTTCTTCACCTGTTCTATTGTCAGTGGATCCTGCGTTTCAACCCATACTGCTTCAGAATGTGCGCGCAAAACAGGTACCCGAACGGTAGTGGCACTTACGCCAAAGTCAGCATGCATTATTTTTTGCGTTTCAAGATGCATCTTCATCTCTTCCTTTGTATAATCATTATCAAGAAAGACATCGATATGAGGTATCAGGTTATAAGCAAGCGGATACCTGAATTTATCAGTCGTTACCGGTTTTCCTTCCACACTTTCCCGTACCTGTGTTTCCAGTTCAGCCATGGCAGCAGCACCTGCTCCACTGGCAGCCTGGTATGTAGACACATGTACACTTGTTATCGGAGAAAGATCATGTATTGGTTTCAGGGCTACTACCATAATTATGGTTGAGCAATTTGGATTAGCAATAACGTTGCGGGGCCGGTTCTTGCTGTCGGCTGCATTCACCTCCGGAACAACAAGCGGAACATCTTTGTCCATCCTGAAAGCACTGGAGTTATCAATCATTACTGCCCCAAATTTGGTTATTGTTTTTTCAAATTCCCTGGAAATGCCGGCACCTGCCGAAGTTAATGCTATATCAATACCTTTAAAATCATCATTATGTTTTAATTCTTTGACAGTGTGGGGTTTACCTTTAAATGTATAGGTCTTTCCAGCACTTCGTGCCGAGCCAAACAAATGTAATTCGTCGAGCGGAAAATCCCTTTCCTCAAGTACTCTGAGGAATTCCTGCCCAACAGCACCACTTACTCCTACAACTGCAACATTCATAATAATTGTTTTAAAAGATTAACGATTAATTTAATTTTTCAAAATTACGACAAAAGTTATAATAATATTTCACTTTTTAAAATCCTTTTTGTATTTTATGAAACCAGATGCCCCGATTGGACTTTTAATTGGAAAACATCATGAAAATTATTTTTTCTGCTTTGCTGTTGTTTGCCATGACAGCAAAAGCTCAGATTTCGTATGATTTTGAAAACGGGGGCATCGAAGACTGGGTTGAAAGCCAGCCAGGCAGATGGGGCATTTGTACCGCAACAACCATTAACGGCAATGGTTCCCTGTGTCATATTTTTGACAATCCTTCATCGGGCCATGATCAGCTTTCTCTTTTGCTCTATCCGCTCAGTGTTGCAGATTCAACTACGCTGTGGCATTTCAAAATCCGGCATGCCTATGATCCTTCCTCCTATAATAACTGGGGATTCTTTCTTTTTTCGGACCAGCCTGCCGGGGAGATGTACCCTGGCGGGAATGTTAACGGTTATGCAGTTGGGGTAAATATTACCGGTTCTGATGACCTGCTGAAAATCTGGAAATTCGTGAATGGGGAGCCTGAAATTTTACTGACAACTGATGTTAACTGGCAGGAGGAGTCTGGAACTTCAATTGCCGCCGCTATTGAAGTGAGCCGGAGCCCTTCCGGACTTTGGACGTTGAGTATGGATGCCGGAGGTTCATTTGATCAGACGGAACAGGTGGGAACAGCAGCAGATAACGATTTTACAAATGCTCTTTATGCCGGACTGTATTATAAATATTCATCTGCCAACGACCGTAAATTGTCTATGGATGACCTGTTGATCACTGGTTATTTTCCCCGGGATACGATATGCCCTGAAATACTGAAGATATTTGTACAGGACAATAAACACCTGGGAATTTTATTCAGTGAGCCGGTAGTGCCCGATGAAGCAACAAACAGACAGAATTATCAAATCGATGGCATCACAAAGGAAACTCCGGATTCAGTGCGTTTAATGAATGATCATACCATTTTGCTTACGCTTCAGACTCCGCTTCCGGATGGTGAAATGTGTTTGCTGAAGGCCCAAAATATAACAGATCCTGCCGGAAACAGGATTATTGCTGATGCCATCCCCTTCACCTGGCATAAACCAGCTCCCGGAGATATAGTGATCAATGAGATCATGGCGGATCCCTCTCCCCCACAGGGCCTCCCCGAATGTGAGTATCTCGAGTTACTGAATACTGCTGATTATGAAGTGAACCTTACAAACTGGGTACTTACCTCCGGAGAAGATTCTTATATATTCCCCGGATGTATTTTAGAAGCCGGTGAATACCTTCTACTCACCAATACAAGTGCTACAGCGATGATGGACATTTACGGCAAAACACTTCCTCTTTTTACCTCGGTTTATACCCTTTCAAATGATGGCATTTCCCTGGTTCTAAAAAATGAAGAGGGGCTTATCGTTTCGGAAGTTATGTTTGATCCTGCCTGGCACTTCCCACGGGGAAAAGCAGCAGGCGGCTGGAGCCTGGAAAAAATTGATCCGCTGAACAACTGCAGTGGTGAAGCGAACTGGACCAGCTCCGTAAATGAATCCGGTGGAACTCCCGCCCGGCAAAACAGCGTGTATGCAAGTAACAAGGACACAACGGCTCCCAGGATACTTGCTGTATCTGAAATTTCAGATAACACTGTCACAGTATTACTGTCTGAGAAACCAATAAATACAGCTGTTGACACAGAAATATTTTTACAGGAATCGGGGAAGCTGTATCCTGATACTTTTTACATGACCTCTGATACCGTTCCAACTCTTGCCATTATTTTTCATGATAATTTCGAACAGGCAAGAGAGTATGAACTCTGCATTGCATTACCTGACGATTGCGGAAATCTGCTGGACACTACTATAAAATTTACTTTTTACAGGGCACAACCCTTTGATATAATTTTCAGTGAAATAATGGCCGATCCGGAACCGGCTGTTGATCTTCCTCCGGTTGAATACCTGGAACTGTATAACTGCAGTAACTATACTGTCCACATGAAAGGATGGTCGTTATCCACCTCATCTTCAGCAGGTATTCTGCCGACGGCCAGTCTCAGTGCCGGGGAGTATGCCATAGTCTGCAGCAGTGATGCAAAAGAAAAACTGCTCCCTTATGGAAAGGTGATTTGCCCTGATAAAATGCCTGCACTGCCGAATAGCGGTCAACAACTGATCCTGAGAACAGATAAAGGGAAATTAGTCTCTCAGGTAGAGTATTCTGTGAACTGGTACACAACTGAATACAAATCAGAGGGAGGCTGGTCCCTGGAAATCATTGATCCCGGTAACCCATGTGGTCTGGCAGAAAACTGGCGGGAATCAAAAAGTAAAACGGGTGGTACTCCGGGGAGACAAAACACCGTATTTGATACAAATCCGGACACAGATAACCCTGAGCCCAGGCATGTTGCCTTACTGAATGATTCAACACTCATTGTTTATTTCAGTGAGACTACAGACAGCCTTTCTCTTGTTGCAACCACCTCCTGTGAAGTGCATCCTGAGTCTGGAAAATTAACAGGTAAAGTTGCAGAACCTCCAGATTTCAGAAATCTGATCCTCACATTTGACCGTCCTTTCCGGACAGGAATTGATTACAGACTTACAATTGTATCCTCTGCAACTGATTGTGCCGGAAATTCAGTACAATCTTCCCCAGAGTTGCCATTCTCGCTACCTGCAAAAGCAGACAGCACGGATATAATTATCAATGAAGTATTGTTCAATCCTTTTCCCGGAGGATCCGATTTTGTTGAGATTTACAACAGGAGCCAAAAAACCTTTGATCTGAAAGATATTTTGCTCGCAGGATTTAACGAAGAGACTTTTCAATATACACATCCTGTTGCTTTGAGCAGTCGTTCATGGTTGTTTTTCCCGGGAGAATTTCTGGTTTTTACCGAAGATGCATCCAACGTCAGAACATTTTACAACTGCCCGGATGAAGATGCCCTGCATGAGCTGGCAAAAATCCCATCCTTACCTGATAAATCAGGCAGAGTTGCTCTTCTCGGAAAGGCAGGTCAGGTGCTTGATGACTTCCCTTATAATGATGATATGCATTTCCCGATGCTGGTTACTACTGACGGCGTTTCCCTGGAAAGGGTTTCGTATGACCGGCCAGCCAGTGAACGCTCAAACTGGCATTCAGCGGCACAAACAGTTGGTTTTGCCACACCCGGATATCAAAATTCTCAATTCGTGGCAAGTACTGATTTAACAGATGAAATAACAGTATCCCCGGAACTATTCTCACCCGATAATGACGGTAAGGATGATCTTCTGAAGATTTCCTACAAGTTCGATCAACCGGGATTTGTGGCAACTATTACCATTTTTGACGCCAGAGGCCGGACTGTTTGCAAGCTGTTGCAGAATGAGCTGTTAGGCAGTTCAGGCAGCGTTACCTGGGATGGCATGGAAGATACAGGGCAAAGAGCACTGAAAGGAATTTACCTGATTTACATACAGGTATTCAATCCTGCCGGCACTATAAAAGATTACAAGAAAACATGTGTATTAGGCGGCTGTCTTTAATACCGTTTCTTCATCATCCACACAGCAGGAATAGCAAAAACGGCAGCCGCCGCGGATAATTTGAAGGTTATATCCAATCCGATTTTATCGGAGAAATAACCAACGAGCAGCATCATGGCTGAATTCATAAAAAAATTAATGGTCATGAAAACACCATTAACAAAAGGCAAATGGTCTGTATCAAGTTCGTGGATGATAGCCAGAAAAATGGGTGTAGGAGCGAAAAGAAAAAGTCCTGTCAATAACAATACAGGCATTACTGCAACACCTTTCATACTAACAAAAAGCAACATCAAAAGCGGAAGAACCAACGAAATAATAAAAAGAGTTTTTTTACGGCCCATGCGGTCAGAAAAAGAGCCGGAAATAAAGGTTCCCGTGGCACCGGCCAGTTGCAGCACAGACAAAGATGCTCCGGCAAACCACAGGCTTGTGCCCTTAAACTTCAGGTAAGTTGGCAGAAACAATGTCAGTGACGATTTCATGGCACCCCAGAACATAGTAAGCACAGCAATGGATAAGAAAACCGGGAGATATTTCCTGAAAGTTTCTGCATAACCAACTCCCTCATACTTTAATTCAGGGTTTCGGTTAACATCCACATCCTTGAGCTTATAGAAAAGCACAAGGGAGGTAATGATGCCAACAGGAGCAAGCCTGTATGATCCTCCAAGGCCCCAAAGACTTACAGCACCAAGAATAGCCATTGGCCCAACGGAACGGGCAAACTCACCACCGACCATATAAAAACTCATTCCCCTTCCGAGTTTATCCCCGGCAAGCCGCTTAATCAATACAGGGGTTGGAATATGAAAAAACGCGGAGCTCAGTCCTGAGACAAACAACAGCAGGGCCAGGACGCCATAAGTTGGTGCAACTCCGATCATGCTCATACAGAGCGCCGTTATAGCCGGCGCGATGATGACAAAATAACGTACTTTAAGATTTTCAGCAATGATCCCAATAAAAGGATTCAACAGGGAGGGCACCCGCTGAATAACATTTAACAACCCTGCCTGGGTAAAACTTATTGATAATTTATCAATCAGCAGCGGTAAAACCGGGGCCAGAAAAGAAGTATAGATATCATGAATATGATGTGCAGCAGAGATCACTACAATCCTGCCAAGCTTAAAATCACCTTTGTCTTTCATTTCTTTTTTTACTTCTTTCCTCTGTCTTTACAACTGTCTGACCAATTCTTCCATAATGAGCGTCATCTTAGGTTCTGCAACCTGAGCCACACTCTGCACATCTGTATGGGTTACCTTAACAATTTTCCCGGGTACACCCAGGTCAGTGATAATGGACATTGCAAAACAGGGGATGCCCATCTGGCGGGCCACGATCACTTCCGGCACAGTGCTCATGCCGACGGCATCGCCACCGATTATCCGGAAATATTTATATTCTGAAGGGGTTTCAAGTGTGGGTCCGGTTACGCCCACATAACATCCTGTCTGAATATTATGAATCTGATTATCATTCGCAATTTTTTTTGCTTTTTCAATCAATGTGTGGTCGTAAGCATCGCTCATATCGGGGAATCGCGGGCCGAATTCTGTTACATGTGCCCCGATCAGCGGGTTAGGTAACAGATTAATATGATCATTCAGGATCATGAGGTCACCGATCTCAAAATCAGGATTAACACCACCACTGGCATTGGACACAAACAGATTTTTAATTCCAAGGTATTTCATCACCCTGACCGGGAAAGTAACCTGTTGCATGGTGTAGCCCTCATAATAATGAAAACGGCCCTGCATAGCCACAACCTTTTTCCCCCCCAGATGGCCGAGGATCAATCGACCACTATGGCCATCCACCGTGGAAATCGGGAAATTCGGTATTTCTTCATATTGCATTGTATGCACAATGTCAATTTTGTCAACCAGTCCGCCCAGACCAGTTCCGAGAATAATACCTGTTTCAGGTTCAAACGTAGTTTTCTCACTTATGTAAGATGCTGTATGTTTTATTGTTTCTAACATAATTTATGATATGCTTGTTAAAAATAGATTCTTCGTTATCCAAAAATTTAATTTTTACGGGAATATAATACAATGATTTTTTTATTCGTTCATCCAGTTTTTCAAACTGCTTTAACCGCATGGCATCCTTTTCTGTGGTGATCACAATTTTCTCATGCTCATCACCGCCCATTTTATTAAATTTCTCTGTTATTTCAATTATATCTTTATCTGAAAAGGCATGATGATCAGGATAATTCATTTCCTGAATATGGGTTGAGATTCCTCTCACGTGCCTCTTAAACAAACGTGGAGATGCAATTCCCGTTATCAGAAGTATCCATGGCTTCAGTTTCTTATAATCCTCCCTGCTTCGTTTATCTGCATTCTCAGGGAAAACACCGAGCAGGGGACCGTAAGTCAAACTGGTAAAATGAAGGGTCTGGTAAGGGAACAGATTTAATTCCTTGCGAATAATCCTCCTTTCAAT
Source organism: uncultured Bacteroidales bacterium (assembly GCA_963783315.1). GTDB lineage: Bacteria > Bacteroidota > Bacteroidia > Bacteroidales > DASQZP01 > DASQZP01. Next base: position 92,628 of record CAWAMZ010000016.1, on the reverse strand, counting down.
TGGTTTCATCCTTTCCGGACATTTTGTAATCAGAATAATATTTGCTCTTTTCCGTTCGTAAGCACTCTCCCTAAGACGGCCGTATGGAAGCATGTGATCACGGGTTATGGGCCGGTTATAGTCAATAAGCAATATGGACATACCCGGTTTTACGTGCCTGTGCTGAAAGGCATCATCGAGTAACACGGCATTCAGCTTATCATCTTTCTTTAATAATTCATTTATTCCTTCTACCCTGCTGCTGTTAACAGCCACAGTGGTTTCCGGATATTTTCTTTTGATCTGAAGAGGTTCATCACCTACTTCCTGAGCAGTGGACTCTTCCGATGCTTCCACAAAACCCTTGCTTTTTCTTTTATATCCCCGGCTCAGGGTGGCAATATTGAATTCCTCCTTTAATAATGAAATAAGATATTCTGTATGAGGTGTTTTACCCGTACCTCCCACAGTGATATTGCCTACAGAGATAACGGGGATTTCAAATTCATGAGAAGAAAGAATGTTGAAATCAAACATCTTGTTTCTTACATAGGTCACAAAACCATAAAGTAGAGAAAGCGGGTAATATATCATATAATCAACCAGGTTACGTTTATCCGGGGCCATGCCGATTCATTAGAAATTTGGACTGCAAAGTTAAAAAAATACATCTTTCTCCCAATGAATAAACACATTAAACCTGCATATGCTATTCAATAACTTTTATGCTTTGTGAATTCACAAAAAGAATGGTCCCCATATCATCATATCCGCTAAAAATTTCAGTTTTGTTGTGTTTAAGTGTATCCTCAAGAAAACCAATGAGGGTAAGGCCGGCATCGGCTGAACTTTCATTGATAATTTTTTTGGGAGATACGTCGGGACGTTCAACGATAATTTCGACATTATTCATTGTGATAGGCAATCGTCCGGCTTGTAGCAATTCTTCCATATTTTTACGCGACGTCTCTATTTCTTCCGGTTTACAGATATCGAAGATCTTTATTCCGGCTTTGTGCCAGTCGGGGTGCCCGAGAATGATGAAACTTAACATAATCATCAGGTTGGCATTTTCGGTATCGGCGGCTTTAATCCATACATGGATACCGTTTTTATACCTGTTCCTTTTTTTACTGCTTGCCAGAATACAAACATCAAAGGCTCCGGCATTTACCAGTGAAAAGTTTTCGATAATCTCCGGAAGATTGACAGGATTTTCTTTATCATATTCAAAAATGATCATGTTGTTTTCCATACCGGCAATCCCGGGTATTTGGATCGACTGGGCAATAGCTGAGGTATAAGAAGGTGAAATAATTGTGTCAATATAAACATGGTTTTCCTCTTCACTAACCTCTTTTACAAGTTGTTGTAATTCTTCTCTTGACTGCCGGTAAGTAGCTTTTGAATAATAGCCTTCGATACGGTGAAGATATGTTCCAAAACCATATTTATATGAGATCCAGTTGAGCAGTTTGAATGCAGCATCTCTTTCAAAAGAATCTTCAGAAATACATATTGCGCTGGGGCGCCATTCATCACTGGAACGAGTACTCCCTTTTTTCTGAAGATATACCTGCAGGTTTCTGTTGACCTGGAATAATACATTTGCAAATAAGGTAGCGACGCCTTTCCGGTTCTTGTTGTAGGTGCCTATATATAAATACAGCAATACCATTAGAATGATAGCGGCAATCGCATAAGGCGTATTGATCTTAAACATTACCCAGAGTGCAACGACAAAACCGGCGAGTGAAAATGGCCATCTGGATTTGAAAGATGGACGGTAAGAAGGAGAGGAACCAAAATGATTCAAAAAGGAAATCAGACAAAGGGAACCGTATGTTACCATAAAAAACATGGAAATGATTTCTGCCACGGCATTCACGTTACCCAATGCAACAAATATCAGGGCTATAATGCAGGTAAGCAGGGAAGCATTAATGGGTTCGTTATCAGCTTTGCGACCTTTCGCAAGCCAGCGATTCAGCCGGGGAACCGGGAATGCCCTGTCCTGCGATAGTGCCTGTAACGTACGGGGTGCGACCATAACAGAGCCAATTGCTGATGAAATAGTTGAAGCAGCAAGACCCACCGGTATCATTACAACACCGGCAATCGCAATTTTACCCATCACAAACTGATCATTCACAAGTTCATCCGGTGTAGCTGAATTGGCCAGCTTGAAAGAAATGAAGAAATAAATAACCATTCCCAGCAGGGTAGCTGCTGTAGTGCCAATCGGAATGGATCGGGAAGGGTTTTTCAGATCACCTGACAACCCTACCCCAGCCGTCATTCCTGTAAAAGCAGGAAATATAATGGCAAAAACAACAAAAAACTGATCCATGTTCCGAAAATGGGCGTTCGCCAGGTTAAAATCAGACACATTCCCGAAATGTGTCGTTCCTAAAAAGAACAATACCAGAGAAACAAGTAAAATACCCACAACAATATAAAGCGCTTTTACACCCAAATTGGCACCTTTGCGAAGGATCAATACAGACAGCACCAGCATAGCCGGGACACTGATAATTTGCCTGGGAAGTAAGATGTCAAAGCGGTTCTTTATGAAATCAAAGAAAAAAGAAAAAGATTCTGTAAATGCAATGACATAAAACGCTACACTGATAGCCTGTGACATAAACAATGCGAATCCAATGGTTGCCCCGATATTCAATCCAAAAGAACGGGATATAATAAAATATTCACCACCCCCTTCCACCCTTTTATTGGTGGCAATTTCTGAAATAGCAAAAGCTGTGGGAATAGTTACCAAATGGCCCAGCAGGATTATCAATATCACTCCCCAAAAACCAAGTGTGCCTACCGCAAAACCAAATCTAAGGAAAAGAATAGCCCCCAAAATGGTGGAAATGGCTGTAAAGAAAACAGGAGCCGTGCCAAATTTACGTATTGTTTTATCTTCAGCCATAGTCATTTATAATATTAACATATAGATTCTAACTTCTAACAATTTAAAGAAAGATAAGGCACACTATCTTCATACTTTCTTGTCTTAAATATACAAATTATTACAGGTTCCTGTTCAGCATTTAAAGAAAATAGATATTAATTATTGATAAATATTCTGATAAAAAAACTACTCCCCCGGAGAAATAAGGGAAGTAGTTTAATGGCGTTTGAAAATTAATCTTTTGATTGCCTGTTATTCAATATATAAGTCATAGGGCATTCGGGCCTGTATTCCCTTCATTTGAAGGGCATTTTGCAGGCTTTCATAGTATTTATAATTTTCGCCCAGTTCCTTTTTCAGGAAGAAAACAGAACTCTGATTGGATAATTCCTTCATCAGTTTCTGGAAGGGGTCTACTTGTTTTGGCAGGCCGACTACCCTGAAATTTTCAAGATGAGTGCGTTTTGCTGCAAGAGCAATGGCGTCTTCGAGGCCACCGTACATATCAACAAGTCCGATTTGTGAGGCATTGGCCCCGCTCCATACACGGCCCTGTCCAATACTGTCAACACTTGCCTTGGTCATATTTCTGCCTTCCGCAACATGGGTAATAAAATCATCATAAGTTTCTTCAACTCCCATTTGCAGCACTTCTCTTTCATACGATGTCAGCGGCCTGAAGAATGAACCCAGATCTGCATGTTTATTGGTAACGGCAACATCAGAGGTGATACCCAGTTTATCGCTCATGAATTTATTACCGTTCATTAATAGGCCAAAGACACCAATGGAGCCTGTAATTGTATTTGGACTGGCGATTATGGTGTCGGCAGCTGAAAGAATATAGTATCCACCAGAGGCAGCCACATCGCCCATTGAGGCATATACCGGTTTAACCTCCGAGGCAAGCTTTGCTTCTCTCCAAATGATTTCAGAAGCAAGGGCACTTCCTCCTCCGGAATTTACCCTGAAAACAATGGCTTTGACAGAAGAATCTTTTCTGGCATCACGAAGGGCCTGAGATATTTTTTCACTTCCCATGGTTCCGTCACCACCTTCACCCATCACAATATCGCCTGAGGCATAGACAACAGCAATTTTATCCCCGGGAATACCTTTGAACGGTGTTTTTTGAACTGCCTTTTTATAATCACTCAATTTAACCAGGTGCAGGTCTTTTACTGAATTTACACCACTCATTTTCTGAAGAACTTCCATCACCTGATCATGGTATTTGATGCCGTCAATAAATCCATATTGCCTTGCCAGCTTATCATTTCTGATTGTCAGGTTATCAGCCAGTTCGTTGAGCTTATCAACGGGAATTTTTCTTTCTTCTGAAATTCCTTCGAGCAGGTAATCCCAGATACTTCCCATGTAAGTCATGATCTGTTTGCGGTTGGCATCACTCATGTCTTCGCGCATAAAAGGTTCCACCGCACTTTTGAATTTACCATGACGGATAATTTCGGGATTCAACTCGAGTTTATCCAGGGCTTTCTTAAAGAAAATTAACTGCGCACTCATTCCTTTAAATGCCAGATTTCCCGTAGGGGTCATGTAGACAGAATCAGCTACAGATGCCAGGTAATATGTATTCTGCAGATACACATCAGCCGAGCTGACAATAAATTTACCGGAATCGCTGAAACTCTTCAATGCATTTCTGATTTCAGTAATTGTGGCAATGCCTGTAGGTATAACAGAAAGATCCAGGTAAATGCCTTTGATGTTATCATCATCAGAAGCCTTTTTAATATTTGCAAGAATGTCATTTAATCCTAAACGTTTCAGATTCCCGATAACAGGAGCATCAAAACTGCCGAAAGGATTTTCAGGAGCACGGTCAGAAATAGGATCACTAAGTTTTAAATGAAGGATTGAGTTTGGTTTGGCTGTAAAAGGAGCTTGTTCTCCCGAGATCATGGCACTGATAATTCCAATAAACAAAAAGAAAATCAGCACTGAAGATATCAGTACGCCCAGAATAGAGGCCAACAAATACTTAAAAAAGCTTTTCATAGACAATATTTATTAGGTTAAAATTAAGATTCACCAGATACAGTTAAGAGGATGAAGCCCCTGGAGCACTTTCCCGCATAATTAAAGTAAAAATATAAATAAAATCGTTGTACAGAAAATGTTCATCCTGATTTTTACAATAAATTTGCAGTTATTTGTAAAGTTTTAAGCCCTCTTCTGATGAATTCTGACAGTTTAGATGACAGCCATATTGCCTTTTTACTCCTGGGAGGCAACCTGAACAACAGGGTACTGATGCTGGAAACGGCCCGTAAATTAATTGATAACCAGATCGGTACTATCATACAAGCATCTTCAATTTATGAGTCGGAACCATGGGGATTTCAGCATCAAAACAATTTTCTTAATCAGGTTGTAAAAATTGTTACAAGTTGCACTCCACAACAACTCTTAAAAAATATTCATTTGATTGAAGAAGAGATGGGCCGGAAAAGATCAGGAAAGGGTTATGAAGCGCGTACCATTGACATTGATATTCTTTTTTATGACGTTCTGGTATTGAAAAATACTGATCTGATCATCCCTCATCCCCGCCTGAATGAACGAATGTTCACATTAATGCCTCTTGCTGAAATTGCGGGAGACCTGGTGCATCCCCGCTTCAGGAAAACAATTAATTACCTTAAAGAAAACTGCATGGACCGTTCATCCGTTACTGTTTTCAACAAAACAAACAATTTCTGAAACAATTTTTGTCATTTATAATCATTTGTCCATTGTGAAAGAGCCGGATTCAGTAACAGCGTATCTTTTTTATAAATGGCAAGAAACCCGGCATTCTGAGATTTATCCACCGGCTGTGCCTCCCACATTCCCTGATCATTTACATCAACATGAAGGGTATCACTGCCCGAAATCATCATCAGCGAGGTGCCGGGAATAACCTCACCGGAGAACTGAACTACTCCGTTTAGCGTATCCGGCTTTGCGGTGAAAACAAACGGTTTCTCACTGGCCAGGGCCTGATTATAAGCTGTCATGGCAGCAATGTCCGCGGGATCCGGATGAAGGCCTGCAGGTCCTTTCATCATATCATGCACAAATTTTTTCAGCTTTGCCTCGGGTAATTTTCCAAAGGAAGCACCGTAAAAAGATCCTTGTGGCCCGTGGCACCTGGCACAACTGGATTCGAATGTGGAGACAGGCGGATACTTAACCTCACCTGCCGGTGGTGTAATATGTACAAGTTTCAAAGCTGTGAGCACGGAGAAGCTTAGTACCAGTATAGCAAGTAAGGCTATCTCTTTTCTGAAATATTGTTTCATAATGTTGGTTATACAGGTCATTTTTCTGGTTTTCCTGTCCAGGTCAACCGGTAAATCTTATTTCCTGCATCATCTGAAATCAGCAGGGAACCGTCAGGCGCTACCTCAACATCCACCGGACGGCCCAGTACGTTGCCATCTGGTGTAAGGAAATCAACATATTTCAGTTCCCCATACGGATGTCCCTGGTCAAACAAAACCCGGCTAACGCAATACCCGGCTTTCTGACTTCTGTTCCATGATCCGTGAAATGCTACAAAAGCATCCCCCAGGTAATCGGCCGGAAACTGTTTGCCGGTATAAAAGCTCATGGCATTGGGAGCCCAGTGTGCACCGGTTTCCCATTCAGGAATTATGGTTTTCGCTGCCAGTTCAACAATATCCGGCCGGTCCATATATTCATACCGTGGAACACGATTACCCACAATAAACGGATGTCCGTAAAAACCCCCCTGCACATAATGATTCATTTCTCCCGGAGGATTATAATCGGTTATAGGTTGTCCGCCTGTATCCGATTTATCTTCAAGGTAACGGCCAAACCAGTCGCTGCCGTGATCCATACCCCAGATTTCATCAGTCCCGGGGCGCACCAGCAGTTTCTCTGTATTTCGTATTCCGGAAACAAATAATTGCTTGTCTCCGCCCTGCAAATTATAGGACCATATCTTCTGCCTGTCAGTGCCTTCATCTATGGAAATATTCCCAGAACATCCAATGGCAGTATACAATCGATTATTATGAATCAGAACAGGACGCCACCAGTGACCACCGCCTTCCGGCAGCTCGCCTTTTGGAATTACGGTCTCTGTTTTATCTGCGACACCATCATGATCGCTGTCCATTGCCTTGTAAATGGCTCCTGTCTGTGTGAACCACAACCAGCCATTATAAAAATACATGCCATGTACTGTAGGGTATCCGCTTACAAAAGTTTTTACGGTTTCGTAATAACCATCATTGTTTTCATCCCTGAGAGACTTAATTTCTCCACTACCGGGTAAAGAAACATACAAGGTACCCCGGTCATCAAAGGTCATAAACCGTGGAGATTTAACCGAACTTTCGGCAACGGTAAGACGGAATCCCTTCCTGACTTTAATGGCCGGATCAACATCTGTTTCCTGCGCAGACAAATATAATCCGCTTACTAGAAGTGCCAAAAACAAATAAATTCTTTTTGATTTCATACCTGGTATTTTTGTTTGTATATGAAAAGTAGCTTGCGCTGCTTATAAAATATTGTTAAAATTCATCAGCAAAACCTGTATAACTTTTTACAGACGTATGATTAACAATCATGCACACACCTATGTTCAAATCAGATACAAGCAAGCTGAAACAAGAGAAACTTCAGGGAAAGCGGCGGGATACAAATGGGTTAGGTTCAGGAAACAGGCAGGTGCTGGTAAATATACATGTAAAATACACCGTAGAATACAGACCAGACAGCATTTGCGATGATCATATACAAAAACCTGGACGGCCTGTTCGCATAATATCGCTGGGCTAAAAAAACGCCTACCGGAATGGAGAGTAATATTGGATTGGCAATTGCAATACCCAGCATACCATAATTATTTTTTATCCTGATGATAAGCCGGTTTTTCCTGGTAAATTTTTTTTTGGCTTTTGTTGTCTTTTTCTTTTCGGTTCTGAAATATTTAGATCTGAAGCCATTCCAGATAATAAGCACACCTTTAGAAAGATAGGTGAAAAAGAAAATACCCAGAATTCCTCCGGTATTGATCCATAGCAATGTTTCCCAAAAATCCATTTTATATATTATAATGGCAAGGGGAAAGGTCATGGCAAATTTGAAAGTACTAAAAAATATTACTGTTAGTATCTTCATCCGGTTTACTATCAGGGCATTTTTATTTTATAATTTATCGCCATAGGCCAGATCACCAGCATCGCCAAGGCCCGGCACGATATAAGATTTAACAGTCAGTTCATCATCAATTGCTCCCACCCATACAGTTACATTGTCCATGATCATGTGTTTCCGCAGGTATACCAGTCCTTCGTTACTGGCAATAATGGCAACTATATGGGTATGCCTGGGAGTACCTTTCCTCAGCATGGCCTGGTGGGCCAACACCATCGAAGAACCGGTAGCCAGCATGGGATCGCTAAGTATCAGTATTTTATCATCAAGGGAAGGGCTGGAGAGGTATTCAAACTTAATGGTGAAGGACCCGTCTTTACTATACTTGCGATATGCCGAAATAAAGGCGTTGTCAGCCCGGTCGAAAAAATTGAGAATACCCTGGTGCAACGGAAGTCCTGCTCTTAAAATAGTAGACAGTAAAAGTCTGTCGGCGGGAAGCGAAATATTTGCGAGTCCCAGGGGTGTTCTCACTTCCTGCTCTTTATAATTAAAAGTTTTACTGATCTCATAAGCGAAAATTTCACCGATCCGTTCCAGATTTCTTCTGAAGCGCATACTGTCTGACTGAATTTCCTTGTCTCTGATTTCAGCAATGAACTGATTCAATACAGAATTTTCTAATCCCAGATTTTTTATCATACTAGTTATTCTACCTGTAAAACAATTTTAAATACCAGGGTAATGTATTAATTTTTATCTCCGGATACAAACATTCTTTAGCTCCGAAGCCCAAACACATATGCTCTTCGTTCCTTGTTTTCATATACTCAAGGTTCAACACCGTATTTTTTCCTGCATGTTGCCTGATGAACTGGTCGATAAGATAATATTGTGCATTGCCCTGCATTCCGACATGAGTAAGTGCCCGGAACAATAAATAAACTTTATTATGCGACCAGATGAAAAATCCGGCTCCACATATAGTATTGGTAGCGGAATAGATACCATATAATTCTCCCATTTTAAATCTGATGGCAGAAGAGATTATTCTGCGAAGGGCATCTTCTTTACTTTTTTTCATGCCAGGTCGCTTAACTGTGCTGCTGATATACAAATTTATGATTTCATTGGGCTGTAATCCCCTTATTATTGTCAGTTTTTCTCTTTCTGACTGTTCGAGTTTTGAAATTACATCAGCACTGTACCTGCTCCTGATTTTCTGATAATCATTAATCAGATCCAGCTCATAACTCTTCTGCCAGCGTTTCAGAAATTTCTCATTCCCGGAAAGTCTGTTGTATTTATTCAGGTACAGGTTGATCAGGGAGAATCTTTCAGGAACTGCATCCAAAAAGGATTCGATGGTGCCTGATTTAAGCAGTCCGGCAGAATATATGCCCAGGGAACCAGCCCAGTGTGGTTGCCTTATTACAGTATGATTAAAAAAACCGGTGTGTGGTAATGGCATTACTGTTTCGTAATCATCATCAACCAGCGCATCCCAGCCCGGGCTAACTACATCGAGAAACCAGGAGAACGCAAACACACTGCCATTAAATGAATGCTGAATACATTTATCCCAACTCACATAGTCGATCTCATTATTTTTAAGCCACCTCAAGTGCACCATATTAAATATTCTTCAAAACAAACAGGATTAAAAGTTGAAACCAGCATGCTTATGAGGTAAAATTGCAACAATCTGACAATTACAATCAAGAAGAACCCGGTTACTCAGATTAATCCCTCATCTGCCATGCTAAAATAGGTATTATCTGCAATAATCAAATGATCCAGTACCTTAATATCCAGAATATCTCCTGCTTTTTTCATCTTTTCGGTAATTTTCAGGTCAGCGTCACTGGGTTTCAGGTTACCACTGGGATGATTGTGGCATAAAATTACCGAAGAGGCCAGATGCTCAATCCCGTTTTTCATTATAAGCCTGACATCAATCACTGTCCCGGAAATTCCTCCCTGACTGATTCGCTTTTTATCGATCACCTGGTTGGCCCGGTTCAGGTATAGTACCCAAAACTCTTCGTGGGGCAGGTCAGACAATATGGGATCCATGAGCTCGAAAACCTTCTTGCTTTCCTGTATCTTAGTTTTCACAGAGAGATCTGCCAGTTTTCTGCGTCTGCCGAGTTCCAGGGCTGCCATAATGCTGATTGCTTTGGCCTCTCCGATTCCTTTAATGGCTGTCAAAGCCTTCAGATTTTTCTTCCCCAGCTGATTAAGATTATTATTGGCGCCTTTAAGAATCCTGCGCGACAGGTCAACGGCAGACTCATGACGGTTTCCGGAGCCAATTAATACGGCGATCAGTTCAGCGTCACTAAGCGATCCGATACCTTTGGCAACAAGCTTCTCACGGGGTCTGTCCTCCAGTGCCCAATCCTTAATTCTGAATTTTCCGGAATTTTCCATGTGGCATTAAGCTTTCTGTTGGAAATCCATTTACAACTTCATTCCTGAAATTAAAATTAAAAAAATATTCCAATATCTATCAAATTATTTTAATGAACGGGATAGGAGTTAGTTAAAAAAATTTTGACTCGATTAGCGACTGTCAGATACCTTCGTAAATATTAGTAATTACACCCGGAAATCAATTACTCAGCGGGGAAAAGGAATGTATATAAAACCCGTTTGAAGCTATTTCTGTAAGACATAGGCCACAAGCGGACGCTTGAGGCAGAGACAGACTTTAAACTGTCAGACAGTCCGGTAAGGTGTCTGACAGTTACAGATATTTTTAATTAAGCTATGCCTGTTAATTTTCCAGTTTATCCTGATTTCCAAAATCACTCATCAATACAGGTTTAACAATGCTTGTCCATATCCTGTAGCCGTCCCAGGTCATATGCAGACTGTCGCTACGAAAAATAGACGGATTTATCTTTCCGTTATCTTCCATCATGGCAGCACTGATGTCAATATAGGAAACATCCTGATATTCTTCCGCCAGGTTACTGAGCATTTGATTGGCCTTATTGGTGGCAGGTAACAGATTTTTCCTTGAAGGGCTGGGCTTGACCGATAACAAATAAACAGGTGTTCCGGGTAATTCATCGTGTGCTTTTTCAATAAAAAGTTTGCAGTTTGCTATAAACTCAGCAGGCGTTTGCCCCTGCGCCAGATCATTGTCGCCTTCGTAATATACAATGGCTTTTGGATTATATGGTTTTACAATCCTGTCAAAATAGAACAGCAAATCTTTGGCATTTGAACCGCCAAATCCCCTGTTTATCACATCAAGGGGATACATATCCTGCTGAACAGTCTGCCACATCCTGATGCTTGAACTTCCCACAAACAGTATTTGGTGATCGGCCGGAGGTTGTACTTTATCAAGAGCCTCATACAATCTGATTTCCTGTTCAAAAGGATTGGGTTGTTTTTTGGCATCAAAAATTACCGGCAAAAAGGAAGGATTTATCCGGCTGATGATCTTATCTCCGATTTTAATTAACAACGTATCATAAACAGGTGGGAATGTATCTGCAGGAAGCGAAAAATCAGCCACAGCAGGACAATTTTCACCGTCAGTAAGAACACCTCCCAAAAGACGGTTCTGATGATCGTACACTGAAAATTGCTTCCCGGAATACTGATTGCTTCCCATTATCCTGCCGTTAAGCACCGAATCATCTTTGATAAAAGCCTTTACTGCAACATCATCCAGGTAATTTCCCCTGTCGGCAAGCATCAGCTTTTGAAGTGCCATGGGATTTGCATGGGCATCAGCCATGTAGTACCAGGTAAGCTGACTGTGTTTATTTTTCCCGGTAGTATCTGTATCATTTATATATACCTGCATGGCCAGTTGTTGTCCTTTCTCCGGAATTATTGCAGAATCGGGGAAGGGAAGCAATATTTCCATTGTATAACCCTGTTTTGTTTTTCGGATAAATGGTTCCGGAACAACCGGACTGGTTCTCCGGTGACTGCCCTGTGCCTGAACACTGATATAGGGTTTTTTGTCAGGTCTCGCGAACCCCGGGGTTATAAAATAGTGCAGTATGTCGGGGTTGCCCTGTCCGGCCGAAAGAAAAATTTCAATACCATCATCCATCCAGGGATATTTACTGTTTTCAACAAACTGGTTATCATGTACAACCATAAAAAGACAAATGCCCTGATTGTTCCAGCCCAGCCTGAAACGGGCAGACAGGTCATTACTGTCAGGTACAACTCCATACCTGTCAGCAAACAGTTGTACAGTAAGACCCTGCCCTGTCCATTCGTTATCGGAACCATCAGGCGTAAAGCTAGTAAGCCGGGGTACCGGAAGCGTGTCGGATTCAGGCAGTTCATCGGGAGAAGTACTGCAGGCAACCATTGAAAACAGCGACAATGAAAGAAGCAGGAGTTTACGTTTCATAAGAAAAAAATTTAGGTTTCAGAAAATAAACTGATGCTTACAATATATAATCTTTTATTCAATAAAAAAAAGTGCTACGCCGGTCACACTCAGAACAGCGCCAATAACCTCGGGGAGCGTTACTTTTTGTTTAAAGAAGATAATTGCAGGCGGAATGATAAGGATGGGGACAATCGCCATAATGGTTGATGCAATACCTGTTGAGGTATGCTGCACAGCGAAGAGAGAAAGCGAAACACCGAGGAATGGTCCGAAAAATGAACCAATGAGGATGCTTCTCATGCCGGTTTTATTTCTTACAGCCTTTTTGATATTTGATGTTCTGCGCAGCAACAGCACAATAATCCCAAAACCAACCATTCCTGTTATGATCCTGATCTGCGTAGCAGCAAAAGCGTCATAATTTCCCATGCCCAGTTTGCTCAGTACCAGTCCAACTGCCTGACCAACAGCTCCCCCGAATGCATACAGGATGCCTCTCGGAGATAATTGCCTTGTTCTTTCGGGATCTTTTGACCTTCTTGAAAATATGGCTGTTGCAATACCCGCGAATGTTAAAAACATCCCAAACAGGTTAAACATTGTGAGTGTTTCTCCCAGGATGATCCAGCCTGTAAAAGCCGTAATTGGGGGCACCAGGGTCATGATCAGCATGGAGAAACGCGAACCGATCATGGTATACGATTTAAACAGGAACAAGTCACCGAGAACAAATCCGATTACCCCGGAGAGAGAAAGCCAGCCCCAGTTGGCAGGACTGGCATCGGTAGGCAGTGGCAGACCACGATGCAACCAGGAAAAGATACTCAAAAAGATGAAGGCCATTACCAGCCTGATAAAATTTACCGATAAAGAGCCGACACGGACACTGGCATGTTCGAAAGCAAGTGCAGTTACTGTCCAGAAAAAGGCGACAGCCAGGGCTGAAAATTCACCGAGATGTGAAGCTAACATAAGCGATATTCAAAATATTCCTACCCGTGATCCAAAACAATGAGCGTGCAAATATACATTTTGAATTGCTTTGTTTGTTGCTTTACTGTATATTTTAAGGCAGCAATTTAAAAAAGGCTATATAATTAATTGGTAATATGCAGAAAATCCCCATCGACACGGGTATGATATTCCTGCAGGGGTAATTTTGCCTTGCTCTTTGTAGATGGTACACCACCAGAAGCTATAATAAACATGGATCCGCAACAGGGGCATTTGGCAAGGGTAACATCGGTAATGTCCACCGCACAATTATGTTCAGGCTCATAGGTACAGGTCCGGTCAAAGGCGTAAAAAACCGGATTCCCATATTCATCAGGGGCATCACGATAGAGAATAATCCCGTTTAATCCTTCTTCCTTAATATACGTAGAAGTGCCCACACCCACATTTGCCAGATCATTGTATATGCCAAGGGTTACGTTAACATACACATATGGGATCACATTATATTTACTTTTGTCGCAACCCTGATTAGTGAACAAAAGAATAACCGGTATCCAAAAATATTTTAACTTTGATATTGATAACACAACTTTTTACGTTTTCTTTAGAAAGAAACAAAATTAATGAAATATAAAATAAAACGTTTATCTTTAATTCCTGGTATACTTTTACTCGGAACTTTAACCCTTTCGGCACAGTCGCGGACTGTTAAAAAGGCACAGCGTAAAGCCGACAAAGCAAAAAAAGAAGAACAAAAGGCCTTTGAAAAAAAGCAGGAAGAAGGTAAAAAAAGGCATTATCAGATGCAAACTGATGAGGTGAAAAAGCGTATGAAAAAATCCGGGAAGGAAGCAAAGAAGTTTAATGACCGGAGAGAGCCTTTTTATAAAGACCTTTTCAATAAGAAAAAAAGAAGAAAAAGATAACATGGAACACGACTGGAATACCATACTTTATGTCGTTATTGCAGTAATTGCAATGGTGATAAGTGCGCTTGGCAAGAAGAAAGAGCGTTCACAGAGCCGCACAAACGCTACCTCATCCTATGATCCAATGGAAGAGCCACAGAACAGTAATCCATTCGGGGATTTCGACCTCAAGGGTTTTTTCGGAGAAAATGAAAATCAGCAGGCCGGTAAAGATGCTTCTGATGAGGATGAGGGTGAAGAAATGGACAGAGGAATGATGAGAGAAGAACCCGGCCAATCAATGGGGAGACAATATCAGCAATATGCTGGAGAAGAAGAGAGTCCTACTTTAAAACAGGCCTACAGTAATGAAAAAACACTGGCTGATACTATTAAATACAACGAAGGAAGACAATCAATAAAATTAACCCCTGAAGAATATGAGCATTTCAGAGATGAAAATGAGATCCGGGACGTGATAGCAGAAACAAGTATTAAGGGGGAAGGAGAAAATGATGATACCACACCATCTTTTCATTTGCCATTACGTGAAGCTGTGATTTACAGTGAGATATTAAACCGAAAGGAATTTTAAGGTTTTCTCATTTGTTTTTATTATTTTTGCCATCAAAACATACACTATAATTCACTGTATTAGTTAGTTAAAGATATTTATTGCAAATAATACTTTTATAAAAGCACAACACTTTTATTAAAGTATTTTTGTTAAATTTGTATAAAAGGGTTTCGAGTAATCGGGATTCTTTTTTATTTTATTAGTTATAAAATTTATCAGGAGGAATAAAGATGTCTAAAGTATCCTATGTTACTGAAGATGGCCTGCAAAAATTAAAGACGGAGCTGGAACATTTGATGTATGTTGAACGGCCGCAAATTTCCAAAGCAATTGCAGAAGCCCGAGATAAAGGAGATTTGAGTGAGAATGCTGAATATGATGCAGCCAAAGAGGCACAGGGAATGCTTGAAATGAAAATTTCCAATCTCAAAGACATGATTGCCAATTCCCGCATTCTTGATGAGTCGAAAATTGATACTTCAAAGGTTCAGATACTGAATAAAGTTAAGATCAAAAATACCGGTAACAATTCTACCATGGAATATCTGATTGTATCGGAGAGCGAAGCCAATCTCAAACAGGGAAAAATATCTGTTAATACTCCCATTGCCAAGGCATTACTGGGTAAGAAAGTTGGCGACATAGTGGAAGTAGATGTTCCTTCAGGAAAAGTTACATTTGAAATTGTTGACATATCCCGATAAAACTCAATTGCTATGGCCTCAATATTTTCAAAAATAGTAAACGGAGAAATTCCGTCACACAAAATCGCAGAAGATGAAAATTACTATGCCTTTTTGGACATTAATCCACTGGCAAAAGGGCATACACTTGTAATTCCGAAAAAAGAAGTCGATTATCTCTTTGATGTGGAAGATGATCTGCTTGGCGGAATGATGGTATTTTCCAAGAAAGTTGCCAAAGCCATCGACAAAACCATTGATTGTAAAAGGGTTGGTGTAGCCGTGCTCGGACTGGAAGTACCACATGCCCATATTCATCTTATTCCCATCAATAACCTGGGAGACATCAATTTTTCAAATCCGAAGCTTAAATTTTCTGATGAAGAACTGGCGGAAACTGCCAGGCTCATTCGAAGTGCTTTGTAAATTTTCACACTTCAGATCTAATCACACAGATTGCTCCACCCGGGTAACCTGTTTTTTATTTTACCCTTCCGGGATTTTTTTTGATAAAATCCTTCCATCCCCCGGATGAATTTCCACCACTCCCATAATCACGCTGGTAGAAATGACATACTGCCGCAGCCAGTCCATCAGTTGCATCCAGCATTTTGGGTATTTTACCAATATCCAGTGTACTGGCCAGAAACGCGGCCACCTGTTCTTTGGATGCATTGCCCTGGCCTGTAATGGCCAATTTGATTTTGCGGGGTGCATATTCAAAGATCGGTATTCCTCTGTACAGGGCTGCCGACATAGCAACACCCTGCGCCCTGCCAAGCTTCAGCATCGATTGTACATTCTGGCCGTAAAAAGGTGCTTCAATGGCCAGCTCATCCGGATGAAATTCATCAATCAGAGAAAGCGTGCGGACAAAGATTTTCTGAAGTTTGAGATAATGATCGGGCAATTTCTGAAGCTCCAGGATACCCATGGTCAACAGACTGATTGATTTTCCTTTACATTCAATCAGTCCGTATCCCATTATGGTAGTCCCGGGATCAATGCCCAGTATAATTTTTTCTTTTTCCAATTCAATTACTTTTCCCAAATTAAATGGCTCCAATCTCAAACTGAAGTCCTTTAACCTTATTAAACAGTGGTTTCCCGGTTACACCGCGTTTTTGGACCGGAGGTGCTGTACCGTTTTCAATATAATAGAGGGCTGCGTGTAAGCCAGCCTCATCGGGATCGCCAAACCCTCTTGCGAAATCATCCATTGCCGGTATATCAACAGGTATGCCGTTAAAATAATTACCCTGATCATCAGCGTTCAGCAATCTGAAACAAATTGGGACATATGCCAGGTTTGATCCTTTCATGGTGAAGGTGTACATACCCACCGGTTTCCCATAGGTTGTGCTCCCAATCAGCTTCACATCCATGTAAGGTTTCAGGCAATTGACCACCATCTCACTGGCAGAGGCCGTCCCCCCGGAGGTGAGAATGAAAATGCGGTTAATATCCAGAAGGTTCGGAAGCGTGTCGAGTTTCATAATCTCATTCTGGTCAGCATGTTTGTCGTTATTTTCCAGTTTGGCAAACACCTGGTTGCCCACCCGGTTACCAGCAATCAGGCTGCTCAGATAAAGGGCTACGCCCAGACTTCCGCCACCATTGTACCGCAGGTCTAATATCAGATCGGATATGTGCTGACTCGCGAAAAAGTTAAAGGCAGAATCCAGTTCGGGAACCGAAGGGCCAATAAATCCTTCAAAAACAATATGCCCTGCCAGTTCATTCCCGACACTTAGCGTATCAGCATACAGAACGGTATTTATTTTAACCTGCCGCTTTGCAACTGTAAATGTTTCCTGCTTTCCGTCCGGACTTTCAAAGGTAAATTCATTGGAAACACCAACTTTGTTATCTCCCAGAAGACTGACAAAATCAGAATTCTGGTCAACCGTAGTTCCGTTTATTTTTAGCATTTTCCATCCCCGCTCAACACCATAATCCCTTAAAGGCGAATCCCTGTAAAGATATACCACCCGGATAGAGCCATCAGTATATAACCCGTATCTGAATCCGTAACCAATAAAAACACCCTCGTTAAAATACTGGTTGAATTCAGCCTGTGTAGTCACATAGCTCCACTTATCCAGTGAATCATAACGAACGGCATCCAGCAATGACGAAGGATCACTGTAATCATCAGGATTTATGGCCGGGATCTTATCGTACCACAGATACCAGTCCTGTAAAAGCCCATAGAATTGCTGGTCCACCTGTGTATAATCTGTTGATCCTGAATTGTCAGCCGGAGTAACGGTTTCCTTCTTACAGGAAACAATACCGGCAACAACCAGCAACAATACCCATACTATACTTTTTGAAAATGATTTTCTCGTTATCATGATTTCAGCTTTTAAACAATACGAAGTAATTATTAATATGCTAAAATAACAATGTTCCGGGTAAAAATATTGCAGTTCTTATCAGCAGCAATTTAAATTGAAGGCCGAAAAAATACGAGCAGGCAAATTTAAAGCCGATTTTAACAGGATTGTTGACTTACTCCACACATTGGTTTTTATAATTTTTTAACATTCTTGATATATAAAATATTTTTGCAACAACAACTACTGTTTCTGTTGCCGTTTTTCATATATATCTATTTTAACTTCCTTCATTAAAAGATTAAAATTTTCTGAAATCATATTTTGCCATGATAATTAGTATAAATGAAAACTAATATCTATTTTAGATTCCAATTTCTAATCATAAAATTTTACTAACCATGAAGAAAGTTTTAATTACCCTTGTACTTGTCTTGGGGGTTGCAGCATTCTCAAGCAAAGCCAGTGCTGCGTATACGATTGATGACGCACAGGTTGAAACCCTGTTTGCTTCTGCAACCAATGCAAGTTTTAATTTAATCAGTGATGTAACCGAAGCAGCTCCCGCTATGGCTTTTACTGCTGCAGCTGCTGAAAAGGAAGCTGTTGTAGCAGTATTGCTGGACTTCTTTCTGGGTGGTTTGGGAATTCACCGTTTTTACCTGGGAACAAAGACCATGACCGGTATTGGCTACATCCTCACCTGTGGAGGAATTTTTGGTCTCGTTCCTTTCATTGACCTGATTGTACTGGCAATTAACTGGGATGATATCAGCCCGTATGTTGACAATCCAAAATTTTTTATGTGGTAAATTATTTCCCACAAAATAAATTATTACAGGCCTGTCATTAAAGATAGGCCTGTTTTATTATTTTTGGCAATCAGAATATTGTCAGCCTTCAGTCATATCATCGAAGTACATAAATTATGAAACTTAGCTTCTTATCTATAAGACACTTTATTAATACCGGTAAAATTATGCTGGTTGCTCTTTGGATCTTCTTCATATCATGTTCAGTATATGGACAAGGTTATAATGGAAGCGTAAGTGTTGAAGCAATTTACCAGGTTTATCAGAAAGGTAAGCTTTTCACTGCAAAATCAGCATCCCTTTACAAAGGGAATACGGGAGAAATCATCAGTCATTATCTGGATCCCAAAAATTTCTACAAAACAACAAACGCAAAAGGAGAGGTTACCATATATATACCAAAAGACAATACTGTTACATTCCTGCAAAGCAGTCAGTATTCGAGTTCAAGTGAGTTGCTCTATTTCTTTGTAAACAATCTCACACAGGACATGGGATTAAAAAATGAAGGTTTTATACAGGCAGATACCCACCGGGAAGATAATTATGTAGTTACCAACTGGAATTCTCCTCCAGGAATGAAGGTGGTAAATACTGTTGAACTGGTATCGGAAAACTTTTTGCCTGTATATGCACAATACCAGGATATAAAAGGCAAAGTGCTAAAAAAAATATATTATTATGATTACTTTACCGGTGATCAATTCTGTCTTCCCAAAAAAATTACAGAGATAACTTATACAACAGACGGAGACAGTACAGTGCGGCGTACCACTTTTAGCAATATTAAAACCGGCACGCAGGCCAACAGTCAACTTTTCGATTTCAAAATTCCAGATGATGCCAAAAAAGTCGATTTTTAAAGCAGCAACAATAGTTGTTTTTATTGAGATATTTGCAGTTCATGCAATATTTTCACAACACAATAATGGAGATAAAAATGACCTTCGATTAATTCAGACCGTTGAAAAATCGGACCTGGCAGCCATTGGATACCAACAGAAAAGGAAACCCCGGTTCCTGATAAAAAAAGAGGACCGGCTGATTGATAAGATCAACCCGGTAAAACTTACTTTCGGGGGACTGCTTTACTTTTACCAATCGGTTTTGTCTCAACAATTCTCGGCCGACTGTCTGTATGAACCATCCTGTTCGAATTTTAGCCGGGATGTTATTGCTCATTATGGCATCCTTAAAGGCGTTTTTCTCTCAGCCGACCGGCTGAGCCGCTGTAACAGAATTGCACAAACATCCCTGCATCCTTTATCGATCAATCCTGAAACAGGGCATTCAATGGACAGTTATACGAGATACAAGTTCAGAAATAAATAATTTGTTTCATTTATTATAATGCGGATTCCCAGCCTCTTTCTTATTTTAGTTTCATTTATCTCTCTCACTGCAGCAGGTCAGAATGCGAGTAAGCGGATTGATTTTGCAACATACCTGCTGAACCAGCAGTTCAACCAGGAAGCCATCTATGAAAGTAATCAGATACTTCAACTCAGGATAACCCAGCCACAGAAGGATTCATTATTATATATCAGAGGCTGGGCTCAATACAACCTGAAAGAACTCATGCCATCCAGCCAGTCTCTGCAACAGGTCAGTTCTTCCTCCGTATTCTACCCAAAATCACAGCTGTTTGGAGCTTATAACCTTATTTACCTCAGGAATTTTAACCAGGCAACTACCATGCTCGACAGTTTTAAGACGGAGACACCACTCGACCGGCATTTTTCACTTTTCCTCCGGTCGGGAATCGACTTGTTGGAAAGAGACATTTCCTCTTTCCGGGCCACAAGTGGCAAAATTCCAGCTGATTATTACGGTTACACCAAAGAATTATCAAAGCTAACTGCAATTGCTGATGAACTTGAAAACCACCGCAGCAAATCACCCCTGCTGGCTGGTATTTTATCAGGAATATTACCTGGTTCCGGCCAGGTTTACACCGGTAAAACCGGACAGGGTATTGCGGCTTTGCTTCTGACTTCAGGATTGTCACTTGTCCTAATTGAGAATTATAACAAAAGGGGACCGGAAAAATTCGAAACCATCTTCTTTGGTTCTGTTTTTACAGTATTTTATATCGGAAATATTTATGGTGCCGTATTTTCGGCAAAAATTGCTAACGATGATTACAATGCACTTACAGACAAACAAATTCTTTTTAACCTGCATATTCCTTTGCGTAACATTTTCAATTAAGGCACAGCAGGGCGTTGGTCCTCTTTGGGAAAAAGCTGATAGTCTGTTGCAGGCTCATCAATTCATGGCCAGCCTTGTTGAATACGAAAGGATCGTGTATCAGAGCCAGGATGCTGGTATAAAAAAACAGTCCATATTCAGAAAAGCCATGGTATATAAAGCCATGGGACGTTATGAAAAAACCGAAGAAGAACTAAACAGGATCGGGATTCGCAACCCGAATGATACATTATTCCCGTTAAAAGCCTATGAGATGGCCTTTGCGCAATACATGACGGGAAACTACCAGGGAACGCTGAGTACCATTGAAACCTATGGGGTGATGATCTCCGGAAAACACGCTGTCATGCCAGGCCTGTTAACTGTTAAGGTATTGTGTTACAATCATCTTTTTGAATTCGAAAAAGCACAAAACACTTTACAACAACTTGCCAAAATATCAAATTCCAGGGATTCTCTGAGATATACAGGCTTACTGAAATATTACCAGGATGCTCCCCGCCATAAAAATCCTGAAACAGCCAGATATTTGTCCATATTGCCCGGCCTTGGACAGGTATATTGCGGAAAAGTGTTCGAAGGCGGACTAAGTTTTCTTTTGAATGCCTCAGCGCTGGGGTTTGGAGCCTGGGAAGTATATTCCGGTTATTATTTTACCGGTTATGTGGTGGGGGTTACTCTTTTGCAGAAATTTCATTCAGGAGGACAACACCGGGCCGAGTTGCTGGCCAAACAGGTTAACAAAATGAATATTCTGGAATTTAACCAGCTGATTGTTGATAACCTGGTAAATCCAAAGAAAGCAGACTGACTTTTTGTTATTTAACTTCTCTGTCAGAGCAACATGTGCTTAACTAAGAAGGAGGTGCATTTAACTAAAGAGCGGGTGCGACTCATTAAGCAGAAGGTGAACCTTACCAGGAAGCCTGGACAGGCATCTTAAGAGAATGTATTGTCAGCTAAAAAGAAGGTGCTTTTATCTAAAAAGAAGATGTGCTTAACTAATCAGAGCGTACTATTGACCAAATAGAAAATAAATTTTACTAAGAAGATGGTATTGTTAACTAAATAGAAGGTGTAGTTATATAAAAAATAGCATATCGATGATTTTTATATTCCCCATATGTTACATGTCCATTTGTTTTCTCAATATTCTTACAATTCGATTGTACAGGATTTCCGATAAATTCCAGTTGTACCCGTCAAAATCAGTTGTATTCATAAATTGGATGACTACCGCATCAATATCTTTATGATATTCTGCAATGCTCTGGTAACCGG
The DNA here is from genome assembly GCA_963783315.1 of uncultured Bacteroidales bacterium. GTDB lineage: Bacteria > Bacteroidota > Bacteroidia > Bacteroidales > DASQZP01 > DASQZP01. The sequence continues at coordinate 70,453 of CAWAMZ010000016.1, read as the reverse complement.
GGATCAGTCCGGTATGGTTGTACTTGTACAGGGAAGAATAAATTTTCTGTTCCCCGTCCTCAAACAAAGAGCCATCGTTCAATGCCCGCAGGAAAATGCCGACATCCTCTGCTGTGGCCAGCATTGAACCATAATCCGCATCTTTGATATCGTGGTCCACCCCAACGTAATAGCCGCTCATGACATCCTCCATATTCACATCATGAATAGATCCAAAGGTGTGTTTTAGTCCAAGAGGGTTCAGAATGGCTTCTCTGATGTACTGGAATTTACCAAGCCCCGTCACCTTTTTTATAATTTCACCTATTAGCAAATAGTTGGTATTTGAATAGTTGTATTTTTTACCTGGTTTAAAGTCAGCCGGCAAATCAAGTACCCTTTCAAGGGCTTCTTTACTGTTTTTGGGCGGATTGATCCAGAAATCAGGAGTAGCAGTAATATTGGGGATGCCACTCCGGTGCTGTACCATCATTCTGAGGGTTATTTTATTTGCATATTGGATTCTTCCCTTTAGTTCAGGCATGTAGTAAGCCAGTGTGCTGTCCGGGGACAATCGCCCGGCATGAATAAGTTTGGTGATGGCAACCGCATCATATAACTTGCCGATACTTGCAATCTTGAATAAGGCGTGAGGATCGGCCGGTATCCGGTTCTCCGTGTTTTTCCAGCCGGCAGTATAAAAGGCCGGTGGTTGGCCCGCCTCGTCCACATACACTACTATTCCGTCAAACCCGTAACCAGTTGCTTCATTTACCTGTTCCTGAACCGTATCAGGTAGTGGCATTATCCAGGCTTTTACCAGGATCCATGGTACAAAGAACATGGAGGTTACAGTGCCGAGCAGCAATGCTATTCTGATTATTCGTTTGGTTTTTTTCTTCTGCATATTTTCCGGGATTAGGTGCTTTTTTTAGGGTTTCCAACGGGTGGCTGTAAAAAATACACTGACTTGTCCTGAAATAGATTTACAAAAAATGTAAACTTAAAACAGAATTATGAAACGAAAAGTAAATTTTTATTAGAACAAATTTAAGTAAACAAGCTGGCTTCGGCTCCGCTCAGCCAACTATTTCAAACAATATCAAACAAAAAAATAATCAATCGAATTACCACCGAATTACTACCAAACAAACAACTTAATCAACAACTGAATAAGCAAAATAGCTTGTCACTAAGAAAAACACCCTTGTAAAATCATTATTTTACAAGGGTGTTTATATTTTTTATCGTTGTCCGACCAGGGCTCGAACCTGGACTCTTCTGAACCAAAATCAGATGTGTTGCCAATTACACCATCGGACAATCAGAGTTTTAAAAAGTAGTGCAAAGTTATAAAAAAAAGGTAATCTGCAAAGATTTTTTTCATATAGTCAACTATTTTGCTCAGGTTATTCCGGTTTATCAGTTAGAGCCAGTCCGTCGGGTGTCATCTGCCATAATTTTCCGGCCATCTCACGGTCCCACAAGTTTTCCCGGTTATACACATTATGCAGGTAGTAGCGCAGGTTTTCATCCAGTTGTATAAACATGCTGTCCGGAACAAGTAGCACAATTTCAACTTCCTGAAAATGCCAGGTTTCTCCCTGTTCAATAGAAAAATAAGGATCCAGTAAGATTGCCGAGTCTTTTACGCTCCAATGGTAAGGAATATCCCTGGCTTCCTGCACGGCATCGTACCTGTTGGTTCCCCTTGCCCTGTTGTACATCCTGATTTTTAACTCATCCGAAGTAGATTTTTCAATGCTGACAGCAGGCCTGATCAGCAACTTTTCCTGATCTTCGGAATATACCATGTGGGTATGTTCATTCATCACCACAACCTCAGCGCTTCCTGGTTCATGCTCCGGGGAGACAGAAAGGAATACCGTGTCATGATTAAACTGCACTTCCTTGGTTTGGGTGTAACTTCCTTCAGTAGCTACATTTCGCCCTTCTATAAGGGCCATGGAAATCAGTACAAACAGGGCAATCAGCCAGAAAGAAAAACCCAGCACACCAATAATCCGGTCACGGGCCCTGAACCGGAATATCAATTTGATACCACCGTAAACAATCGCCAGCAAGGGTATTCCTACCACACACAAAAAACTGATCATGAGTAGTTCTGTGTTTGCTGGTCCGGCAAAAAAAGGCACCAGACTACTGATAGAGAATGTCTCAATATTGAACAAACTTGATAATAGTACACTGTTAAAAACAAAGATCCCGATAAAGCTGACCAGTGCCACAAAACCTCCTATAACCAGTACCAGCCCGATTAATACAAGCAGGGCACGGGCAATACCCAGGATCAGCACTCCGAAAACCCGTACTATCTCTTCAAAGAAATCGCCAACGCGGGAATAAGAGCGGGAATGACGCACTTTTGACAGGTTGTTTCTAACCGCCTGGTATTCGCCCTTGATGGAACGCTCAATATTGGAAATATTCACATTTTCGCCCCGCATCTCCAGTTTCTGCGCCCTGGTTTGTGCCGGTGGCAAAACAATCCACAAGATAATGTATACCAGCAGAGAAGATCCGTAGCCAAAGAAAAAGATCACAAACAGGATTCTGAACAATACAGGATCGATGTCGAGGTAAGCCCCCAGTCCGGCTGACACACCACCAAGCACGGCGTTATCCGGATCACGGTACAGCCTTTTGGAGCGGGTTTTATACTCGCCGCTATTTTCCTGCTGCTGGTAATGATTGTTTTGTTCTTCCTCATCAATAATATCCTCAGGATTGCCCAGTATACCGATCACTGTTTCCACATCTTCAACTGTGATCACTTCCTTCTGTTCATTGATGTATCCCTGGAACAATTCGGCAATCCGTGATTCAATGTCAGCAATTATCTCTTTTTTCTCCTGATAGTCAATAAAACGGCTGTCCAGTGTATTAAGATAGGTACGGAGTTTTTCGTAGGCATCTTCATCAATATGAAATACCAGTCCGCTAATGTTTATTTTAACTGTTCTTCTCATTTTCTAAGGTTTTTTGCTTTAGGAAATTTATGCAGATTTTTTGATTGATTCAACAGCTTCCTGCAAGTCCTGCCAAGACTGGTCGAGTTCCTGGAGAAAAGAGCGCCCTGTATCTGTGAGGGTATAGTATTTGCGGGGCGGCCCCTGGGTTGATTCTTCCCAGCGATAACTCAGTAATCCCGCATTCTTTTGCCTGGTGAGCAACGGATACAGCGTTCCTTCAACCACGATCATCTTCGATTCTTTCAGTTTATTGATTATATCAGTCGCATAAGAATCGTTCTTTGAGAGGATGGAGAGGATACAATATTCCAGAACCCCCTTCCTCATTTGTGCTTTTGCATTTTCAACGTTCATAACAGTATGTTTTATGGTTTACTGTAGCTTTCAAAACTTCATGTTTTTCCTGAAATTGTTAAATTCATTTTTCACAGCTTTTCCTATATTGGAAGCTGTTACCGGTTCACCGCGCATTTCAAGTTTCTGTGCGATTGTTTTGGCTTCGGGAATCACAATCCATAGTATAAGATAAATAAACAGGCCGACACCAAAACCCAGGAAAGCAACTATAAATATTATTCTCAGGATAAGCGGATCAAAGTGCCAGTAGGCTGCCAGTCCGCTGCACACACCTCCGATTACACGGTTGTCGGGGTCCCTGTATATGCGGCGATAAGTCCTGAAGCTGGTAGCATAAGGTTCTTCCTGCTCAAATTCATCACTTTCGCCCTCCCCCATTTCTTCAGGTTTGCCCAGAATTTTAATCACTTCCTGAACATCGTCTGCATTAATGACCTCTTTGCTGCCACCGGTTTTAGCTTTGAATAATTCGGCAATCCGGGCTTCAATATCATCAATGATCTCCTGCCTGCCCTTTTCGCGCTCAAAATGAGATTCAATGAGTGAGAGGTAAACCTGAAGATCGTTAAAGGCATCTTCATCTATATTGAAGACAAAGCCACCAAGATTTACTGATACAGTCTTTTTCATCTCTTAAATAGTTTTTTGTTATTTTACCAGGTTATTTAAAGTCAATTGTATATCAACTGTTTATTTTGTACAGTACCCCAAACACACAACATATTAATAATGCCATAGTCTCCAGTACAAGACTAACCTTCATGGCCCTGTTCAGAACAGGTAAAATTTTTTGGATACCGTATTCCGTTTCATTCTCACATTTTGCAGTCGCAGGTCGCTCCGTTATTTTAATACCTCGTTGTTTAGGAAGGTTCTCCTGCTCACTAATACGATTAGCCGGCAGGAAGGCAAAGCGTTGATTTTGATCATTCCCGGCCATCTTTATGCTGTCATTACTTTTATTATCGGAGCCTGGGCTTATATCTGTTTGCCGCCTGCCAAAATCTGAAACCATGTGCACGCCTCTTTCTTCAGGCCAGGCCTGACTGGGATTGACAAACAAAAATATGATCAATATAAGGAAATTAGTTTTCATAATTTGTAGGTACTATTTTATACCATGTAAATTGACATAACAAAGATATAAATATTATTAACTACCATGCAATACATAGTAGTATAAAAATACTTATTTATGTCGCATAACATATATTCAGGGTAGTATTTTCAAGGGAGAAATGCCTGATTAGCGAGTACTGACTTGACTTTTAGGAGTTTTAGCTGCGAACGGAGGACCACAGCCAAAAAAAATAAAAATGTATCCGATTGCTATTTAGGGAACGCCTTCAGGAAAAAATCATGCTGAAACAGCAGATTTATACCATAACTGTAATCGAAATTAGAAAGTACAGGGTCATAATAGGATTCAAACCTGACACCCAGACGGATCCCCTGTTGTAATTGCCTTTCAAAAAGCAGCTTGGCAGTGATAAGCTCTCTGTGGTTGAGCTTGTAATTTTCATCGATTGATGAAACTGACTGAAATAGTGGTTCTCCCTTGGGTGCAATAAACTTCTCGGCCCACCAGTAACCTGCCCCCAAATCAAAAAATCGCGTCTTTAGTATAAAATTCGGATAAACAGCATTTCCCTTTTTATAAGGCTGCAATTTAGTAGGTGAAAGATCCCGGTACCAAAAGAAATAGTTCTTCAGTTCCAGCTTTTTGAAGAAAGAATGGTCGATATTAAAACCAACATTCAATCCGGTCGAGATATCTGTGAGGGTACTAATAAACGATTCGAGATCGTTGATCTGTCCACCGTGATGGTTGATAATGAGCTGCAGCGGGACTGCCACTTCAAATTTGCCGCCGGGTTTTAACAGCTGAAACTCAGAAGAAAGTCCGCCGGTTATTTCTTCCTGTATGGTATCATGCCGCATGATAAACTGTTCCCAGTTGACCCAAAAATCAGTGAAGATACGTGGTGAATTGTACCTGAACTGCATGCCATTCTCAAGGTTGTCCACATAGTAATGCTCAAAACTGTACATCGGTTCGGACAATCGATGGTTCGCACCACCATATATCGTTCCCAGTACAAGCTGCAGTGAAGGATTGATCTGGTATTCGAAACTAAGGAATGGCTGCGCTTCAGTCAATTTATCCAGACCAGAATACTTCAGAAAATGAAATCCGGCTCTGATTCTGGTATCCCTGGTGGGATAGTAAGTTAAAGCAGGATTAAGAAACCAGCCTATCAGGGTATATCCATCCAGAAATGGATTAAAGTATTCGTTGTTTTTAAGAAAATTCGTATTGTCAATACTAAGGAAAAGACGGTTATGGAGAGTTGAATCAACAGGCCTGCTGTTTTCGAAAAAATTATTGGATACCTGGGCTTGTGTTGTTGTTCCCAGGCAAATACCAGCCAGTAAAATAAAAAACAATTTCCGTAACATACAATAAAATTTAACCAAAAAGCGAAACAAAACAGATCACAATATTATGAATTCCCTGTTTTATTATTACGCAAAATTTCTCTTATTTTGCTAATCAATCAAATAAATCAGCATTCATACTGAAAAATTCTGTCATGAAAAAATATTCCCTGATCAATAACCTGACAGGCTGGGCGGTTTTCCTGATCGCTGCTGTGGTTTTCCTGATGACTATTGAACCCACTGCCAGTTTCTGGGATTGCGGAGAGTTTATTGCATCAGCTTTTAAACTGGAAGTAGGTCATCCTCCGGGCGCTCCGTTTTTCATGATCCTTTCGAATTTCTTCACTCATTTTGCCGGCAGCGACAAAACCATGGTCCCTGTGCTGGTCAATTCTATGTCGGCACTTGCCAGTGCTTTTACCATATTGTTTCTGTTCTGGACAATTACCCACCTGGCCCGTAAAATTGCCGGAAAGAAAGAAGAATTAACCAATGGACAGCTGGTGGCAATAATGGGCAGCGGAGTTGTAGGCGCCCTGGCCTATACTTTCTCCGATACATTCTGGTTTTCTGCCGTTGAAGGAGAAGTTTATGCAACCTCATCACTTTTTACGGCAGTAGTATTCTGGGCAATTCTTAAATGGGAAAATACTTCCGGAACCAGGCATGCCAACCGGTGGCTGATCCTCATAGCTTATTTGATGGGACTGTCTATCGGCGTTCACCTGTTAAATCTGCTGGCAATTCCGGCCATCGTTTTTGTTTATTATTTCAAGCATTACAAGGTTACCCGCACGCGTTCCTTTGTTGCCCTGCTGGTTGCAGGTGCTCTGCTTGGATTTATCATGTATGGTTTTATCCCCGGTGTGCTCAAAGTTGCTTCCTGGTTTGAACTATTATTTGTTAATGTATTTGGTTTGCCTTTTTCTTCAGGTGTGCTGTTTTACGTAGTATTGTTGCTGGCAGCCATTATCTGGGGACTAAAACGGACCTGGGAGAAGAAACAGGTGCTTGCAAACACTTTACTGCTTGCTTTTACCGTAATGTTAATCGGTTATTCATCGTATGCCATGACGGTAATCCGCTCAGCAGCAGAGCCCCCAATGGATCAAAACGATCCGGATGACCTGTTTTCACTGCTTTACTATCTGAACCGGGAGCAGTATGGTGAAAGGCCTCTTGTCTTTGGCCAGTATTACAATGCGCCGGTTAAATCTGTTGAGGAAGGCAAGCCAACCTACAGCCAGATTGACGGTAAATACAAAATTACCTCACGCAAAACATTCTATAAATACGATCCGCGGTTTATTACTTTCTTCCCCCGCATGTACAGTCCCGACCAGCAACATGTGCAAGCATACAGGGAATGGGGAAAAGTAAAGGGAACCCCTGTACAGATTACCAATAACCAGGGTAAGACTGAAACTGTTTACAAACCCACTTTTGGTGAAAACCTTCGTTTTTTCGTGCGCTATCAGGTTGGTTTTATGTATCTGCGGTATTTCATGTGGAATTTTGCCGGCCGGCAGAATGACATTCAGGGAAATGGCGAGGTAAACCATGGCAACTGGATCTCAGGCATCCCGGTAATTGATGATGCCCGGTTAGGACCACAGGATGAGCTGCCGGATGTACTAAAGAACAACCGCGCACGTAACCGGTATTTTTTATTACCCTTGTTGCTGGGTATTGCAGGTTTACTGTATCATTATAAAAAACAACGCAAAGATTTTGTGGTGATCTTATTGCTCTTCATCATGACAGGTTTTGCCATTGTTGTCTACCTGAATCAATATCCCTTCCAGCCCCGCGAGAGGGATTATGCCTACGCCGGTTCCTTTTATGCATTTGCCATCTGGATTGGACTTGGTGTGCTGGCACTGGTGGATACTATTTCAAAACAAAAGAAAACGGTTCTGGCCGGTGGTATTACCACACTGGTCTGCCTGATTGCCGTACCCGGTGTAATGGCTACTGAAAACTGGGATGACCATGATCGCTCCGGACGGTTTACTTCGCATGATTTTGCTTATAATTACCTGAATTCCTGCGCCCCTGATGCCATTCTATTTACCAATGGCGACAACGACACCTTCCCGCTCTGGTATATTCAGGAAGTGGAAGGAGTTCGTACTGATGTCCGGGTGATCAATTTCAGTTACCTCGGAGCAGACTGGTACATCAGTCAGATGCAACGCAAAGCATATGATGCGGATCCGGCGCCGTTTGACCTGCCGGAAAGCAAATACAGGCAGGGGACCAGAGACCTTGCTTACCTGATCGAACGCATCAAAAAACCGGTTGACTTAAAACAAGCCATGCAGTTTTATTTCAGTGATAATCCGCAAACCAAAAGACTGCCAAACTACCGCGAAAAAGTTGATTATATTCCCACTAAAACATTTATGTTGCCGGTTGATTCATCCCTTGTAATGGAGAATAACACCATTCGCCCGGAACTTGCTGACCAAATGATTGATACCATGGAGTGGACTATCAACAAAAATTATATACAAAAGAATGAAGTCATGGTGTTACAATTGCTGGCTAACAACAACTGGAAGCGTCCTGTTTATTACGCCATTACGGTTTCGCGTGACAACTATCTGGATCTCGATCAGTTTTTCCAGATACAGGGGCTTGCTTATCGCATCGTTCCAATAAAAGCTGCTAATGCAGACGGACAAACAGGCAGCATGGATACAAAAATCATGTATGATAACATGATCAATAAATTCAAATGGGGAAATATCGAAGATCCAAAAGTTTATCTGGATGAGAACAATCTCAGGATGCTGACTAACTTCCGAAATAATTTTTCACGGCTGGCTGAAGCACTTGTAAATGAAGGTAAAAAAGATTCTGCCCGTATAGTTCTTGACGAATGTCAACGCTTAATGCCGAATGACAGGGTACCCTTTAACTTCTTTAATCTGTCAATGATCCAGTCGTATTACAGACTTAATGAAACAGAAAAAGCCAATAGAATGACTGAAAAACTGGCGTTTGTCACAAATGATGAATTGCGTTATTATATCACACTTGACCCTGAAACCGCCGCGACCTTTGATTATGAAACACGGCTGGATATACACATTCTGCAGGAGCTCATCCGTTTAACAGGTGAATATGGCCAGACGGATCTCAAGAATAAACTGAATTCAGATTTGCAGAACAATGCCATGATGTTATCCTCCAAAAACAGCAGACAAAAATGAACCGGCAGATACCTGCCCTTATAAAAACACTATTTCCCGGTATCACCTGGTCGTTGCCCGGTCAGGGAAAAAAGCTTTTTCTAACCTTCGATGACGGCCCTTCACCTGGCATTACAGAAGAGCTAATCAAGCTGCTTGATGATTTTAATGCCAGGGCGACTTTTTTCTGTACAGGAAAACAAGTCCTGAAAAACCCTGAACTGTTCCTCAAAATTAAGGAAAAAGGCCATGCCACCGGCAATCATTCCTTTTCGCATCCTGATGGTTTCAGGATGAGTACAAAAAATTATATTGAAGATGTCCGTAAAGCTGCAGAATTAATCCCTTCTCCATTTTTCAGACCTCCTTACGGCAGAATAAAACCACAACAATATACTGTATTACGCAAGGAGTTTTCAGTAATAATGTGGTCAGTAATGAGTTATGATTTTAACCCCCGAAATACTCCAGCTGCCTGTTTCAATATTGTTCGGCAAAAAAGCCGGCCGGGTGCTATTATTGTGTTTCATGACACCTTGCAGTCTTCTAAAAATTTATTCGGTGCAGTACGCCATACACTCGCCTGTTTTTCTGATCGGGGATACGAATTCGGGGCACTCACCCCCGGATTAATTTCATAATTAACCATCTTCCCAGCACATCGGTGAAACATTTTAATTTGTATAGCAGGTTGTTGCGGAAGGAAGCAAAATACACTATTTTATGTAGCCGCTGCATCCTGCCATCCGCAATTTCTGAAGCAGCAATAGCTTGCAGTGACTTCCTCACAATTCGCCCGACGCCGGGTTGTGTGATGAATATTTGCAATGGTTCCGGAAAAGAAACTGAAAATACGATTGAAGCCAGCTTAAACCCGGCCGTCACCATATGATTTAACTTATATTTTTTGGAAATCTCCAGCACCCTTTCCCAGTCAATATTATCTGTTTGCAGGACCATAGCCAGATCGCTCAGCCAGAACAGCCTGAACCACTGATGCAGGCATCCGTGTAAACACAGATATACAATCGTTCGCTCTTTCTCAGGGACAATAACCGGCGTGTTCCCAAAAATTGTTTGCACATGATCTTCCCAGAGCAAAGTATCATCCTCCAGCAGCCTGCTGTGAGAAGTCAGCCGCCAGTGCAATTCAAGCGGAATTTTTTTTTCAGGATGATAATAGCTAAAATCTTTTTTGAATATCCGGTAAAAACCTGCAGCCTGCTTCCCGGTTTTAGCATCTGGCAAAATTCTCCGGTATCCGGCTTCGGTCAATAATTTATGTGCTTCATCAACATTGTTTTCATGAACCAGGAAATCAATGTCAATTGATTGCCGCACACCCGGATCTCCGTACAAGCTATTTGCCAGTACCGGCCCTTTCAGCGGCATAATTTCAATTTTATGCAGGCTGAACAGCTTGCTGATTCTTACTGTCTCATTGGAGAATGCCAGTGCTCGTTTTTTACCTGCCAGGATACGGTTAGTAAGATTGGTATAAATTTCATCAGGAATATCAATTTCGGAGTTTTGCAGGTTTTTTAGTAAAGGAGTAAGTCGATGAAAACGAGCAAGAGCTAAAAATCTATCCCAGTTTATATTTGTTTGCTCCCGCAGAGGCATAGTAAATGGTATCCTTTCCTCATTTACCAATGTAGTATGAATCAACAAATCAAGTTCGCGTGAAAAAAAAGCATGTCCCCTTTGAGCGGTAAGATCAGGCTGCATATCAGGTAATATTTTTATTTTTTACCCGGCCGGAGAAAAGCGGGTCAGGTAAAGTTTCAGTTTATTAATCCACTCAAAGTTATATTAAAATTAACTTCCCGGTACCCAGTGACGTATTTTTATGATATAAGCAGAAAGATTTAAGATTTACACAATGAAAAAGCTGTATGTTATAAATAATATTTAATATTTTTGGGATTATTGAGATTTAAATAAATGAGCAACAGCAATCATTTAATTTATAAAGCCTTTGGCTTAAACATATCTTCAGAGCACCAGCTGCCCGAACTGGAAACAGGTACAGGGAAGCCTGATGTTGTGATCAGATACGGGAAAGTGCCTGAACATCTGGAAAATCCTGATTTCACAGCGGTACGCTTTGAAGCCGGTAAACAGGATTTTCTACTCCGGGTTGATGGGGTGGCTCGCTTCAGGGTGAAAAATGGTTGTGAGGTTATTATCGATAAGGTTTCCGGAATTGAAGATCATGATGTAACTCTTTTTCTCATGGGAAGTGCAATGGGAGCATTACTGCATCAAAGGGGATTGCTGCCTGTCCATGGCAGTGCTGTATGTCGTGACGGGGAAGCTATAATTTTTGCCGGTGTGTCCGGTGCCGGCAAATCAACCCTTGCTGCTGCTTTTATCAAAAAAGGATACCAGCTTCTGGCTGATGACATTTCAGCAATAATGCTGAATGAAAAGGAAGAACCCGTTGTTTTACCAGGCTTCCCACAGATTAAACTATGGGCCGATGCACTTAAAAAACTGGGGGAAAATCCGAAGGCCTATAAAAAAATCAGATTTGGCATTGACAAACGGCGGCTACCTGTACATGATTATTTTTGTAATGCACCACACCGCGTGAAAGCCATTATTGTCCTCTCATCACATAATGGCAGTGAGAAAGAATTGAAGAAAATTAACGGAACAGACCGGTTTAACATTATAAAAAATCAGACGTACCGTTTTAATTATCTGGAAGGACTTGGCCAGAAAGATCAGCATTTTAACATAGCTGTGAAGGCTGCAAATACAATTCCGATTTTTCGCCTTAAAAGACCTGCAAAAGATTTTGACCCGGAAAAACTGTCAGATTACTTACTGGAAGAAATTCTTAAGCCAGTCTGATATATAAAATTTATTATGTCAACAGGAAACTGTAAAAATATAATCTGGCTGGCCTCCTATCCGAAATCGGGCAACACCTGGTTCAGGGTTTTTTTAACCAATTTGCTGAACGAATCAAACCAGCCTGCTGATATTAACAAACTTAATTCATCTCCGATTGCCAGCAGTCGCACTCTTTTTGATGAAGCTACCGGACTTTCTTCCGGGGAAATGTCATTTGATGAGATTGACAATCTGCGTCCCGAAGTATATGAATACCTGGCAAAAAAAGCCAGTCAAACAGTTTTTCATAAGATCCATGATGCCTATACCTACAATAAAAAAGGAGAGCCATTAATACCTGAATCGGCAACAAGAGGTGCATTGTATTTCATCAGAAATCCACTCGACGTAGCAGTTTCCTTTGCACACCATTCCAGTACAACCATCGGAAAAATGATTGAATTGATGAACAGTTCAAAACATTCATTCTGTTCAAGACCTTATAAACAGACCAATCAGCTCAGACAAAAGCTGTTGTCCTGGAGTGCGCATGTAAGAAGCTGGACTGAAAAATCATCTTTTCCGGTACATGTCGTGCGCTATGAGGACATGTTATTCAAACCGGAAGAAACCTTTGCTGCTGCCGCCTCTTTCTCCGGTTTGAATTTTTCACTGAAACAGATCCGTAAAGCTGTAGAATTCAGTAATATTAAGGAACTGCAACGACAGGAACAGGAAAAGGGCTTCAAAGAAAAAGCGCCCGGTGCCACCTCATTTTTCCGGAAAGGTGAGACAGGCGGATGGCAGACAGCGCTCTCGGATGAAGAGGTAAAGAAAATTATTGAACAACACAAGTCAGTTATGAAAAAATTCGGATACATTGATAATCAGGGAAACCTGGAAAATGAAAGAAGTAATTCATTTCAAAATTATTGATAATGGCCAGTCGTATACTTAATAAAGATTCAACAGTTTACAGGAATCCTGAGATGCTTTCAAGCAATATGGATGGTGAAAAAGTAATGATGAGTATTGAAAACGGAGAATATTACGGATTAAACCAAATTGGCAGCCGGATCTGGGAACTGATAGAAACACCCAAAACCATAGATGATCTGGTTGGCAAACTCACTGATGAATTTGATGTTTCACCGGAAATATGTGAGAATGATGTCATGGTGTTCCTGAGAGAGCTGCTTGAGAAAAACCTGATCACGGTAAATGATTAAATTACAAAAAAAAATTGCCGGTTTGCCCCAAAGGGAAAAAAGACTGTTACTGCAAGCCTTCTGGGTTTCGTTGCAGGCATGCTGCATCATTTCCCTGTTGCCTATGAAATGGTACCAACAAAAATGGCTGGGTCAACAGGTTACAGATCCAGCATATAAGCTTCTTCCTGTTTCCCCGGATGAAGACAGGTTAAAGCTGGTTGCATCAGCCGTAAGAAGATGTTCCAGACACGCACCCTGGAATACAAAATGTCTCGTACAGGCAATCACTGCAAAAAGATTACTCAGAAATGAGCATATTGACAGCATGTTGGTATTGGGTGTTGCCAAACATAGTGATACTGATTTATCTGCTCATGCATGGCTCAAAGTTGGTGACAGGATCATAACCGGAAAAAAAGGAATGCAGAAGTTTACTGTCGTTAGTAAATTTGTGTGAGTAAAATTTTATATGAGTATCGTATTATGTTCCTAAAATATTATTTCCATCGCTCGGCCCCTGGTTACTCCCTCGCACTAGCTCAGGCACATGCTGGTCGTGAGATCGCTTCGCTCAGTTCCCCTTAAAGGGATCCCCGCTCACAAATTAAAAACGAGTTTGAATTTAATAAGACCTGCGTGTTAGCTCCCCTTCAGGGGCTCAAAGGGCAGTGGGTTGGGGTTGGATTTCATGATAATTTTTGATTTTAAAGCAAAATTAGGAATAGAATCCGACAGTCATAAAATTTTAAATCATCTGAATTAATAAATTACCCATATTTTAATGGTTATCAATTTATTACTGTCATACAACTTTTATCAGGCGTAAAATAATCTCAGTAGAACAGGCAAATAACTTCAGAAAAGTGATCTTTATCATCACTTAAAGGTTATTTAAATCATTTTTATTGTTTGTCAGTGGAAAAAATATAACTTTACTGAAAAGATTACGTTATAAGGGGAAGAAATAAAAATAAAATCCAACAGATTCATGCAAACAAACAGTTTATCTCTTGAAGGTCTCGGCAAGCAGATCAGCGAATATCAGAATCAAAAGTTTATTAAAACCAATCAGGTTAAACAGCTTCAAAACAAGGGAACCGATACCTCCCAGCTTTCGGACCAGATAAAAAACATTGAGTTCAAAATTGATCAGTATCAGCAAATGCTTAAAGAAAAATACAAGGAAATATTCCCTGAGGTATCAAAGTCTCCCGAAGATTTCTGGGAAGCTTTTTTGACTCTCTGAATAATCTGATTAAAAAAATTAACCTGCCAGTCCTGAAGGGCTCTGGTAAGAAATAGATATAGCCTGTGCTGAAGTACAGGCTTTTTTAATCACACCACATAATTATCTCAGCTATTCATCTCATATTTGATGTTTTAGTTAGTTGATAGCTTATAAAAAAATAAACCTGAAGATATAAATATTGTCAGCAGGTTACCTGTTTGTTTCAATTAACTGCATCTACTTAAATTTAAGTCAATAAACTTTCCGATTAAAATATTAACTTTGTTTTTTTCAGAAAAAAACAGGATAAACAGGGATGAGTAAAAAATCAACCAACCCACTTGGAAACATCAGTACTTCGAGAGTTATTTACCCCGTCATTATCGGGTTGGGAGTTGTTGGCTATATGTTTTACCGCGAATTTGACCCTGACGCCTTCAGTGTAATTGATTTTACATGGTACTCCGCATTATTTCTGATTGCTGCCCTGGGTATGATGGCTATCAGGGATATTGGCTATATGATCAGGATCAGAATTCTGACCAGTAATGACCTGTCCTGGAGGCAGGCATTCAAAATTATCATGCTGTGGGAATTTACCAGTGCTATCACTCCTTCTTCAATCGGGGGTACCAGCGTAGCTATATTATTTGTCAACAAGGAAAATATTACTCTGGGACGCAGTTCAGCGGTGGTTATGGCAACATCATTCCTTGATGAACTCTATTTCCTTATTATGTTTCCACTCCTTTTCCTGGTGGTTAGCGGAGACCAGCTTTTTACAATCGGGGATCCGGTTTCAGGTTCGCATTCACTTTCTTTTACCAATGAGTTTTTTTATTTTGCGGTAATCGGATATGGACTTAAACTGGTCTACACCCTGATAGTGAGTTATGGATTGTTTATTAATCCCAGAGGTTTAAAATGGCTGTTATTATGGATTTTCAGGCTACCCTGGCTGAGAAGATGGAAACACGATGCAAATAATGCCGGTACGGAAATCATAAGCAGTTCATCAGAATTAAAAACCAAGCCATTACTGTTCTGGATAAAAGCTTTTGGAGCAACTTTCTTTTCCTGGACAGCCCGTTACTGGGTGGTTAATGTTTTGTTGCTCGCCTTTTTTACAGTACATGACCATTTTCTCATATTTGCCCGCCAACTGGTAATGTGGATAATGATGCTGGTCAGTCCTACTCCCGGAGGAAGCGGATTCGCAGAATTTGTATTCACCAGATACCTGAGTGAATTTATTCCGGTTCCGGCTATCCATGTTGCGGCTGTGGCTATTGCAATGTCATTGATATGGAGGCTTGTCAGCTACTATCCCTATCTTATAATGGGGGTTTTTATCCTGCCAAAATGGATCAAAGATAAATTTGGCACCGACGACAGCAACACAAATTAAAATCTGAAATTTTTCTCAGCAGAATTTTTACGGCTGTTTTTATGAAATAGAAAAAACAGTTAATTATTTCCATACAAATTACACTGGAGTGGGATACTTTATCGAAGAATTTTTTTTTGTTCTGTAAGGACGTAACAAAACCCTGTTATTCTTCGTAATTGCCCTAGATTGCTCCGAGCATCAGTTTAAAATTTTTATTTTTACGCGACAGCCCGATACAGATAGTATCAAAAACTGATGAAAAACAGGTCGCTGGAAGTAAATTATGAAGGAATAATGAAATTGTTTCCCTGTTTTCGGAGAAATTTTTAATTATCTGACAATTTTACGAACAAAACAGCCTTAATCTCAGTATAAGGATGAAGTCATTAGTATTATTTGCGGGGTTTTTTTGAAATTGCTGAAGTTATATGACAATTACGGATCAAGACAGCTTACTGTTTCTGACAACATTAAAGAATTTCTCGGGATATGATTTTAGCGATTATTCGGAAAAATCTCTAAAACGAAGGTTAGCAAAGGTGTTAATTGACAATAAAATGGACATCTACACCCTGAATGCTTCCATGAAAAAAAATCCTGTATTTCTGGAGAAGATTGTCAAAGACATTACAGTAAATACAACAGAACTTTTCAGGGATCCAAACACCTGGCATGCGCTGAAATATAAAATATTACCCAGATACAAACACCATAAGAACATCAACATCTGGCATGCCGGATGTTCGACGGGTCAGGAGGTTTATTCAATGATGATTTTGCTTAGTGAGCTGGAAATGTTTGACAAGGCAAAAATTTATGCCACCGATTTGAATGCTGATGTGCTGGCTGCTGCTGGCAAAGGTATTTACAAATACAGGTTCAATATTGGTTACCTTGACAATTTTGATAAAGTTATAAAAGAAAATCCTTATAATTATGATGAATACAACGATGTCCCTTATAGCAAGTATTTTTCAATTGACAAGACAAAAGACATAATAAGAATGCATCCTTTTCTGACAGAAAAACCTGTTTTTAAAAAGCATGATCTTGTAAAGGATGATAACATTTTTTATATCAAGTTTGACATCATTCTCTGCCGGAATGTGATCATATATTTTAATTATAACCTTCAAAACCAGGTTTTTCAGTTGTTCCACAACAATTTATATAACGACGGAACACTTATCCTGGGAATGCATGAAACCATCCTTGGTCCCCACACAGCTAATTTTGAAAAGAAGGACCAGGCATATATAAAGAAGTAAAACAACGACTAAACTGTAATAAAACCATGAAAAATTCAATATCAACAATTCGGGCAAAACTTACCGGCCTGATTTTTCTGGTAATTTTCTTCGGAGGAATAATGGCCATTTTATCTAATGTATATTTGAATAAAATTCACCTGGCCATGACAACTACCGGCACGCTTGACAAGCTGAAGTCCGGTCTCTTTGAAATCAGAAATGCACAGGACGATTTCCTGTATCAGGCCGCTACCGACGAAGACCTTTTCAATACAGGACAAAGTAAGCTGGTAGACAGGTTCAATGGCTTATCAGCCGGAATTATATCTCAGATAAAATCCTTGCAGGAAAACAAGCTGATCCTAAAGGATAATCAATCTTCTGATATTGTAAACCAATTATATTCCACCCAGGAACAATATAAATCACTGTTTGAGCAAACAGTTGCCAGTTTTAAAAAGCGCGGCACACTTAACTACGGACTTATCGGACAGATAACCAATGAGCTGGATAAACTGGCCGATCTGGCAGGAAACGAAAATGCACCGGGAGCTCACCAGGCATTGCTGCCACTGGTAAGGGCTGAAAAAAACTACCTGCTGTCAAATGACCAGGCATACCTGGCTAAGCTCAATGCACAGATTGACATAATGAGCTCACTTACCAATGCAAATGGTCAACCACTGGAAGGAATGTCAGCCAGTTTGGCTGCCCTTCGAACTCTTACGCAGCAATTGCAATCACTTGATGCAAATATCGGGTTTAACGATATTAATGAAGGCCTGATCAGTAAATTAAATGCATCCGTTGATACATCAGGCAAAAATGTCGAAAAACTATCCAATGAGCTTAAATCAGGTGTATTGAAAGCTTCGAACAGGGCGGCCACTTCATTGCTCGCCATTATTTTACTACTTACAGTGCTCATATCCGCACTGCTGATTATAACAATTAACACAATAAATAAACCCCTTCGTTCATTGCGTGAATTCCTGAAAGAACTGGTAAAAGGGAAAATCCCAAAAATGCCTGATTTCAGATACCAGGATGAAATTGCTGAAATGGGAGAATACCTGGAGAAGTTTGTGGCGGATCTGAAACAAAAATCGGATTACACACAACAGATTGGGAAAAGCCAGCTTAATGCCGAATACACACCGCTCAGTGATGACGATATCCTGGGAAATTCGCTGCTACAGCTGCGTGAGGACCTGAAAGTTGCCCGTGACGAAGAAGAAAAATATAAAGAAGAAGAAGAAAAACGTCGCTGGACCAATGAGGGCCTTGCTCTGTTTGCTGATGTACTCCGGCAGCACAACGACAATATGGGCATGTTAAGTGATAATATTATCCAGAACCTTGTTAAATATCTCAATGCCAATCAGGGAGGATTATTCCTGTATAAAGAAGAGGAAGAAGAGGAAGATTATCTCGAACTGGCTTCTGCTTTTGCCTACAACAGGAAGAAATACCTTGAGAAACGGATTAAAATTGGCGAAGGACTGGTAGGTACCTGTGCGATTGAAAAAGAGAAGATCTTCCTTACCCAGTTACCCGAAGATTATATCCATATTACTTCCGGTCTGGGAGATGCAACTCCCAAAGCCCTGTTGCTCGTTCCGCTGAAACTGGAAGAAGAAGTGATGGGTGTTATCGAAATTGCCTCTTTCAACGAATTCAGTAAGCATGAGATTGATTTTGTTGAAAAGATTGCAGAAAGCATAGCCTCTACCCTCTCTACAGCAAAAATAAACGAGAAAACAACATTTTTACTGGAGCAGTCAAACAAGCAGGCTGAAGAAATGGCTCAGCAGGAAGAAGAAATGCGGCAAAATATGGAAGAGCTGCAGGCCACCCAGGAAGACCTCAAGCGCCAGATGGAATCCAATAAAAATATGCAACAGGATCTTGTAAAGGAAAAAGCATTGCTGGATTCCCTGATGGCCTATTTACCGGATCTTGTCTATTTCAAAGACAGAGAAAGCAAATTTATTCGCATCAGCCAGTCAATGAAGAAACTTTTCACCGTTGATAACATTGATGAGATGGTTGGGAAATCTGATTTTGACTTCCAGGCCAAAGAAGCAGCAGAACAATATTATAACGAAGAAAAGGAAATTATTAAATCCGGGAAAGGTTTTGTTGATCACCTGCAACATGAGGTTATGCCAAATGGCCTTGAACAATGGACTTCAGTCACCAAATTGCCACTGTACGATGAAAACGGTAAATTGCATTGGTACCTTTGGTATATCTAAGGACGTTACTGAGTATAAAAGATTGAAGAAGAAGCTACACAGAAAGCCGGATGAGCTTTTGCAGGAAAAAGCACTGCTTGATTCATTACTGGATTCATTACCCGACCTGGTTTATTTCAAGGATCGCGAAAGTAAATTCATCAATCTGAGCCAATCAATGCTGAGGATATCTCCCTTCGAAACAATAGAAGAAATGATCGGGAAGTCTGATTTCGACTTCCAGTTAAAAGAGTCTGCTCAACAGTATTATGATGAAGAACAGGAGATTATTAACACAGGGAAAGGTTTTGTTGACATAGTAAGAAAAGAGGTATGGGAAGACGGAACCGAACAGTGGTCATCAACAACCAAACTCCCGATGTATAATGCTAAGGGAGAATGTATAGGAACCTTTGGCATCACCAAAGATATTACTGAGGTTAAGCTGCTTGAGATTGAAGCCAAATCCCAGAGTGAGGAACTGAAAGCCCAGGAAGAAGAAATGCGGCAAAATATGGAAGAGATGATGGCTACCCAGGAGGAAGCGGAACGCCGTGAAGCAGAACTTTCGGGGATAGTTTCAGCAGTAGATGCCACCAATATGGTGATTGAGTACAACCCGGAGGGTAGTATTATTAAGGTGAACGATCTGTTGCTGGATACATTAAAATACAGGAAAAGCGACCTGCTCGGTAAAAACAACCAGGAATTCACCGGAGTTGATAAAGACAGCAAAGATTACCAGCAACTATGGAAGGACCTCAACAAGGGACTCAGAAAAGAACTCAATCAGAAGATAAAGGATGCCGGCGGTAAAACACATAATCTGAAAATGGTGTACAGTCCTGTAGCCGACAAATCCGGAAACGTCAACAAAATTATTTGTCTCGCATTGGATATGGAAACTAAATAAAACGCTTGTATCATCCGGGGAAGTGTTTAAAAAAACCCGCGGTTCACTTCTCTGCTTTTATTTGACTACCAATGTTATATATGATTACAAATAGCTGGTTACTTAATAAATTTCAACTTTAAACGATTAACTGACAAGCTTGCATAGAGAAAGAAAACAACAAAGTATAAGACAAAATTTTTAATAAGTTAAAATAGCTGAAAGTTTCAGGACAAAATCAGACAAATGCACTGGAACTTATTAATAAACAGAAGATGAATAGTGTGGAAATTGGTATTGTTGACACAAGAAATATAATCAGGACCATTCAGGAAGCATATGGGTATGATTTTTCATATTATGCCCTCACCTCACTTAAGAGACGACTTGAGAAAATAATTGAGGACAGAAATCTGGCCGGCGCCGATAACCTGAATGCCCGGCTTCGGGAGGATAAAGGTTTTTTTGAGGATTTCCTGAAAGATATTTCAGTTGAAACAACAGAAATGTTCCGGGATCCTTCTTTATGGAGAACCCTCAGGGATGAGACAATTCCGGGGCTCATGAAGGATAATCTGCGTTTCAGGATCTGGATACCGGTTTGTGTTTCCGGGGATGAACTTTATTCTCTTGCAATTTTACTGAAAGAAATGAATTGTCTCCATAAAGCAGAGATAATTGCATCCAGCTTCTGTGACAGATGTATTGAAAATATTAAGCTCGGTACTTTTTCTGCAAAAAAGTATGAAATAAGCGCTGAAAATTACAGGCGTTTTCAGGGGGCGTCAGAATTTGAGCAATATGTCACCCTTTCAGGGAAATCTGCAACAAGGGATAATTCGTTGCTTGAAAGCGCCTCGTTCATCAAACAGAATATTGTTTTTGACAATTCACCGAGAGATGTAAAGCTTATTCTTTTCAGAAACAAAATGATTTATTACAACCCAACCTGGCAGGATAAAGTATTACAAATTATGCATAAGAGTCTCTCCCCAAAAGGTCATTTGGTTATCGGTGCCAAGGAGAGGATTACTGGTAATGCATTAAAGGATTACGTGGTAATCAATGAATCAGAAAATATTTTTAAAAAGAAATTTAATTAATATCCAGGAATGTATAAGGCAGTAATCATTGGCGGATCAGCAGGAAGTTTTCAGGTAGTGACTAAAATATTAAGTTCTCTTCCTACAGACTTTCCCATGCCGGTTTTATTATGCTTACACCGGTTGAAGCATGTACGGTCGGGGTTTGTTGAGGCACTATCTATTAAGTCCAGCATTCCTGTAATAGAACCTTTTGACAAAGAGCAGCTTAAACCCGGGAAAGCATACCTGGCTCCGGCAAATTACCATATGTTTCTGGAATTAGCCAATCGTATTGCATTATCAACAGAAGAACCAGTGAATCATTCCCGGCCTTCAATCGATTTGTCATTTATTACTGCCGCCCATGCCTACCGGAATAAAATTGTTGGTATTATACTTTCAGGGGCCAACAGAGACGGAGCTTATGGAATTAAAAAACTGCATGAGCTGGGAGGAACAACCATTGTACAGGACCCTGATGAATGTGAAGTAAAAACAATGACTGAGGCTTCTTTGAAACTAACCGAGGTAAATTACGTATTCAAAACCGATCAGATAATTGATTTTCTTCAAAAGCTTAAGTGAAAAATATCTTTATATGGATAAGATAAAATTTAATAAAACAGCATCAATTTTATTGTTGATTCTACTTCTGGCAGACACATTTTATCTGGCCTCCGGCATTCACCAGCTGGGTGGAAGTGAATCAGCTGGTTTATATGCCGGCCTGTTTTTAGCGCTTCTTTTCGGCATTCTGTTCTTTGTACTCAATATCAGGCTTACGTATCATCATTCTGCCGGGGACGCTGATTTTGTCAGCGAGGAAACGAAAGAAGAACTTAAAAATGCTGCTGAGCCTAAAAATTCAGATAAAGATATTTCATCCGAAGAAGAGGATAATAAATTAGATGTTGCAGCCTATACAAAAAAGATCATTCCTGCAGATGTTGCAAAGCTGACCATTGAAAAATTTACAGAAAAAATACTGGCCAACCTCGCCAGAGAATTTGAGCTGGTGCAGGGATTATTTTATCTGAAAGAAAAAAAATCAGGGATTTTTAAAATCGCAGGTGAATATGCCTATTATGCTGAAGAAAGGCCCGCGGAATTTAAAGAAGGAGAAACGCTATCCGGACAGGTAGCCAAAAACAAAAAACTATTGAACGTGCCCAATATACCCGAAGACTATATTACTATTCTTTCGGGACTGGGTAAAAGTTCTCCCCGTTTTCTCGTGATTCTTCCAGTGCTTGTCGAAAATGAAACAGCGGGTATTATTGAAATGGCTTCCTTTAAGGAATTCGATAAAAATGTGTTGGATCTTTTCGAAAATTTTTCAGATACAATTGGAGGACATCTAACCAAAGTTATAAAGTCGTAGAAATTTTCAAATATGGCAGACAATCATAACAATAAACAAAATAGATCTTCGTCTCAGACCATCAATAATGTACTGATTGGCGTTGCGGTTAGTTTAATTTTTCCGTTTGCTGCATGGCTGCTGGATATGCTGGCAGGCAAAGATCCTTTTTCATTCGCCGGCATTGCTTCCATGCATCGTCGTAATCCTGATTTGTACCTGATTGATTTGTTGCCTGTTTTTGTTGGTGTGGTAATTTACCTCGTTTCCGTAACCCGGGAGAAAGAAATTATCCGGTTCAGAAACAAGATCCGTGAACGTGATGAGCGGATTGACCGTAATGCCATGCTTGCCAAAAGAATTGGAGAAGGAGACTATACTTCTGACATCAGGATGAACGGAGAAGATGATGTACTTACCCACAGTTTACAGGTAATGAGAAATAACCTCCTTGAAAATACACGTAAGGAGGCTGATCAAACCTGGATAGCTGAAGGGAAAGATCTTATCTCGGGTATACTGCGCATGCACAATAAACTGGAGGATCTTTCCTACAGTGTGATTGTCAGTCTGATCAAATACATACAAGCCGTTCAGGGTGCTTTGTATCTTTATGATGATGAACAGGAGAAACTCATCAATATTGCGACTTATGCCTATAACCGTAAAAAATATGTAAATCAGGAATTTAGAATTGGGGAAGGACTTATCGGGCAGTGTGCCTATGAGATGGATTTTATCTACCGGACCGAAATCCCGGAAGATTATGCAACGATCACTTCAGGAATCCTGGGAGATAAAAAACCGTGCAGTCTGTTGATTGTTCCGCTGATTACTGATGAAAAGCTTCAGGGTGTCGTGGAATTTGCTTCTCTTGAAGATGAAATTTCCCCACTGACAATCAAGTTTTTAAGAGAACTGGGAGAAATAATTGCCCGTACGCTCTTCAACCTGCGTATCAACGAAAAGACAGAAAAACTGCTGCAGGAGTCACAACAAATGACAGAAGAACTGCAGGAAAATGAAGAGCAGCTTCGCCTGAACGCGGAAGAAATGCGGGCCACCCAGGAAGAGTTGCAAAAATCAAACGAACAGCTGGAAGCACAGGTTCTGGCGGTTGAAAATGCACAGAAAAGGCTTCATTCATTGCTTGAAAATGCATCGGAGATTATTTCAATCTATGATGAAAACATGAAGCTGATTTACGAAAGCCCTTCCGTAACCAATATCCTTGGATATACTCCTGAAGAAATGATGAACGGAAAGGATATGGATCGCCTGACCCGAAAGGGAGAGGCTGAAGTACGGGAAATGTTCCGTGAACTCCTGGCCCAACCTAAACAAGCCATCACCATCCAGTACACCTACATGAAAAAAGATGGTGAGAAGATTTTCCTGGAAACCACCGGACGAAACCTGCTTGATGACAAGGCTATCAACGGAATAATTCTGAATTCTCAGGATATTACAGAACGCAAACGGGCTGAAAAAGAAGAACGGATGCGCAGTAAAATGCAGTCGCTCTCCGAAAATTCCCTGGATATGATTATCCGGCTGAGCACCTCGGGCCAGTTCTTCTATGCCAACCCTGTTGTTGAAGATTATATCGGCAAACAAAATAAAGATATAATTAATAAAACCTATAAGGACATCAAGCTGAACGAAGAGTTGCACAAATATTTTGAATCTACCCTAAAAGAGATAAAATCAAAACCAAATAAAACCAACAAAGAGCTTACCCTCCTTCAGAAGATTGGTAATAAAGAGATGCAGCGCATCATGAGTATTGATGCCATTCCCGAATTTAATGACGGAGAACTGGAAACCATACTTTTTGTGGGGCATGATATCACAGAAGCCAAGAGAATTGAGCTGGAAATACAGGAAAAAAACAGAAAAATCGGGGACAGTATCAATTATGCAGAACGGATACAAACCAGTATTTTGCCGGATAATAAGCTGATCAGGGAAGTACTGCCCAAGTCATTTATTTTTTACAAGCCACGGGATGTCGTTAGTGGTGATTTTCCCTGGTTTTTCCGGAAAGAAGAGTATATTTACATTGCTGCAGTCGATTGTACAGGCCATGGTGTTCCGGGAGCGTTGCTCTCATTTATCGGGTACTTTATCCTGAACAATGTAGTAGACCATGATAAGAATTATTCGGCAGCGGAAATTTGTAATCAACTGCATACCGGAGTCCGCAGTACGCTGAAACAGGACCGTGTTGATGCAAATGCCCGCGACGGGATGGACATTGCCCTGTGCAAGATCAATCTTAAAAAGAAAGAAGTACAGTTTGCCGGAGCACACCGTCCGCTATATTTGCTGAGAAAGGGTGAACTTTCTGAATTCAAGGGAGACCGTAAAGCCATTGGTGGTATTCCATTGGGTAAAAAACCAGAGAAAGATTTCACCAATCATGTAATAAATGTGCTGAAAGGCGATAAAATATTCTTTTTCTCTGACGGATTACCGGATCAATTGGGTGGTCCTGAACTGAAAAAGTATTCCCCCAGGAGGATCAGAGAATCCATCTCGGGTAATCCTACCTTCAGTATGCAGGAATATTATGGCTATTTTGCTGAAGATTTCAAAAAATGGAAAGGTAATCACAAGCAAATTGATGATGTTTTATTAATTGGAATTGAATTTTAAATTATTATTATAATTATTTTACTTAATCACTTAAACTATGGATGACAAAAAGAATGTAAAAGGCTTTCTGGAGTTTGTCTATGAATTCTATAAATCGATGAAAGCGCATGAAATCACGCTGGTTTATGAGGGGGAAATCACCCATCAGATTACCAAGGCTTTCACCTCTCTCACTGAATCAAACATGGCCAAAGAAGAAGAGTCAGGTTCAGTTCAGCGTAAGGTGTTTCATGTGATGGTAGAATGTTTGCAGAATATCAGCAAGCATGCCGATGAATTCTCTTCAAACGATTATCTGTTTGCAGGCCGGGGCATTTTCCTGGTAAGCAAAGGAGATAATGAATACAGCGTTACAACCGGGAATGCTGTGGACAACTCAAGGATCAACGAACTGAAGGAAATGCTGGAGAATATCAACAGCCTGGATAAAGAAGGCCTGAACCAGCTATACAAAAAACAAATGAAAGAGGGAAGACTTTCTGAAAAAGGAGGTGCCGGACTTGGATTTATTGATATCAAAAGGAAAACTGGCAAGAAACTGGAGTATCATTTTCTCCCGATTGCCACTGATACCTCATTTTTCCTCTTAACTTCAACAATATCCAGAAATTTATAATCTAAAAAACACTTATGGAAACAATCAAAATTGCAGGAACTGAAGATACTCCGAATGTTATACTGGACGCGGCAAACGACATAATGGAGATTTCCGGCAGATCGCTTCCGGAAGATGTGGCAAGTTTTTACGAACCTGTGCTGAACTGGCTGGACGAGTATGCCAAGAGCCCAAACGCAAAGACTGTTTTTAATTTCAAACTGGTATATTTTAATACTGCCTCTTCCAAGCTTTTGCTTGATATCCTTATGAAATTAGAAGAGCTTCATGAAAATGGAGCTGAAGTGCTTGTAAAATGGCACTATCCGGAGGATGATGAAGACATGGCCGAAGCAGGTGAAGAATATGCAGACATTGTGGATATACCTTTTGAAAAGGTCAGCCATTCTGATTAAGCCTCTCTAAAATATGCTGATAAATGCGGCATAACCCGCAAAATCCAAACAACAGTAAAAAATGAGTGAAGAAATACTAAAAGCCCTGATGCAACTGTTTGCAATTATTGCCAAACAGGATGAGGGTGTTGAATCCAACGAAAAAGAGTATGTCAGGAATTTCTTAACTCAGCAACTTAGTGAAGAAGCTGTTGAAGAATATTATGCCTTGTTTGAGGAACATGCAGGGCTGGCAGATACGGGTGAGGGCGATCAGGAGGAATCAAAGAAGAACAAACTTACTTCTGTAAGAGATTCAGTGCGTATTCTGGGATTGTGTAAAAAAATCAACAAAACACTTACACAAAATCAGAAAGTAGTAGCACTGGTAAGGTTGTTTGAACTGGTGAATGCCGACCGGAAATTTTCCGATCAGCGAATGGCCATTATCAATACAGTGGCCGAAGTTTTTAAAGTATCAAAAGAGGAATTCACCAGTATTGAAGCATTTGTAATTAAAAATAATCCTGCAGAGCTCGACGATCCAAACCTATTGATCATTAATGACGGGAAGGAATCGTTTGGCGACTGCAAGCATATTCAGACTGAAAAGCTTGATACTGATATTTTTATTCTTCGCATTCCCAGTGTCGAGTTATATTTTCTCAAATACACAGGCGAAGAAGACCTGTTTTTGAACGGACTGGCTGTCAAAAATAAAAGGATCTATCTTTTTGCCAACGGAAGTGCCGTTAAACTGCCCAAGGGCAAGCCGGTTTATTACAGTGATGTAGCGGCCCACTTCCTTGCTGATACAGCATCCAGCAAAATCTCCTACGAGATCAGTGATGTTGAATACAGATTCCCGAACGGAAACATCGGGTTGCGTAATATTTCTTTCTCTGAAGGCCAGGGAAAACTGATCGGTATTATGGGAGCAAGCGGCGCAGGAAAAACCACCCTGCTCAATGTCCTTTGTGGTACTGAAAAACCTTCCCGGGGTGAGGTGATCATTAACGGGATAAATCTGCACAAAGAACCTGAAAACCTGGAAGGGGTAATCGGACTGATTCCCCAGGATGACCTTCTGATTGAAGAACTTACTGTTTTTGAAAACCTTTACTACAATGCACGGCTGTGTTTTAAGGATAAATCGGATGCCGAACTGGTTGAGCTTGTAGACAAAACACTCTCCAGCCTGGGTTTGCTTGACCGGAAAGATCTTAAGGTGGGTTCACCCATGAACAAAACCATCTCAGGTGGGCAACGTAAAAGGCTGAACATTGCCCTGGAACTTATCCGCGAACCGTCCATACTGTTTGTAGATGAGCCAACATCCGGACTTTCATCTCGCGATTCGGAAAACGTGATGGATCTTCTGCGAGAGCTAGCCCTTAAAGGAAAACTTATTTTTGTGGTCATTCATCAGCCATCTTCTGAGATTTACAAGATGTTTGACAAAATGGTCATCCTGGATACCGGCGGCTATTTGATCTACTATGGAAACCCTGTGGAAGCGGTCATGTATTTTAAGAAAAGTGACCAGCAGATCAACAGTGAGGTCGGAGAATGTCCTACCTGCGGAAATGTGAATCCTGAACTGATATTCAATATTATTGAAGCCCGGGTAGTGGATGAATTCGGAAATTACACCGATACAAGGAAGGTAAGTCCGCCCCGGTGGGAAGAACATTACCATCAAAACATTGCACCTGAAAAGGTACCCACGGTCCGGGAGGATCCTCCAAAAACACTGAATATTCCAAACTGGTTCAGCCAGTTCAAAATATATACATTGCGCGACTTCTTCTCAAAGATCAGCAACAAACAATACATTGCGCTTAACTTACTGGAAGCACCGTTACTGGCTTTTATTCTTGCCTATATTATCCGGTATATTGCCGACCCGAATTCCAATATTTATATTTTCAGGGAAAACGAAAATATACCGATCTATATATTCATGAGCCTAATCGTGGCATTGTTTCTCGGCCTGACTGTCAGCGCTGAGGAAATATTCCGTGATCGTAAAATACTTAAACGCGAAGGATTTTTAAACTTAAGCCGGTCGAGTTACCTGGCTTCCAAAATATTGATTCTATTTATCATTTCAGCCATTCAGGCCATTACTTTTGTACTGATTGGCAACACGCTGCTGGGTATCCACGGGATGACACTCTATTACTGGTTTGCGCTGTTTACAACAGCTGCCTTTGCCAATATGCTGGGCCTGAACGTATCGGCCAGCTTTAATTCAGCTGTCACTATTTACATTCTCATTCCGCTGCTCATGAT
Organism: uncultured Bacteroidales bacterium; assembly: GCA_963783315.1. Taxonomy (GTDB): domain Bacteria; phylum Bacteroidota; class Bacteroidia; order Bacteroidales; family DASQZP01; genus DASQZP01. Next base: position 42,048 of record CAWAMZ010000016.1, on the reverse strand, counting down.
CCCGATGATGATCCTCAGTGGTGCCATGTTTAGTTTTGATAAGCTGAACAGGTCAGTGGGAAGTGTGGACAAAGTTCCCTTAATCGCCGACCTGATGGTAACCAAATGGTCTTATGAAGCGCTCATGGTTCATCAGTTTAAGGACAATGATTTCGAACAATATTTCTATGACATCGAAAAAAGAGAGAGTGCTGCTGATTTTAAACAGGTATATTATGTTCCCGAACTGATAAAAAGGGTAAATGCCTGTATTGATGAACTCGATACTGAAGGTAAAATTTCCGAAACAGCCAATAATGTGGCCTTATTAAGGAACGAAGTAACCAGGCAGCTGGAAGAAGTGCCGGAAATTAAATTTGATGGCGTTGAACACATCAACCTGAAAGATTTTGATATTCCTTTAGCCATGCAGCTCAGGGAATATCTTGAAAAACTCAAAAGTTACTATGCGAAGCAGTTTAGCATAGCCAACAGGGAAAAGCAAAACAAAATCAACTATTTGATTGCAAAATTTCCAAAACTTTACACCAATAAGCGCAATGCTTATCAGAATGAAAGTGTTTCTGACATTGTGAAAAAAGTGTTTGAGAAGAACAAGATACTGGAATATCAAAATCATTTAATCCAGCAGATTGATCCCATTTATGAAGATCCGATTATCACCAGCAAATTGAGTATCCGTTCCCATTTCTTTGCTCCCAGAAAGCATTTTATGGGCAATTACTTCGATACATTCTGGTTTAACATGACCATTATCTGGATTTTTACACTGATATTATATATTACGCTTTACTTTGAATTATTTAAGAAGAGTTTGAATCTCTTTGACAGAATCAACCTGAGAAAAAAGAAAGAATAAATTTTTTTTGGTATTTTTATACTATCATCGTAATAGTTAAATTTGCCGTTAACAATATCAAATATCGATTATCATGTACAAAAAGGTTCTAATTATTATTGTCCCAGTGATGCTTTTAGTGTTTGGATGCCGGTCGGGCAATAAAGGAAGCAACTACGATGCAAACTTTGATGTTCCCGATTCAGTAGTTACCGAAGGAGAATTGGAAGTATCGGACGAAGCCATGTCCAATATAGTTCAGAACATTTCATCGCCGGTGGAAATGGCCGCGCTTATTAAAGCGCTGGGCGTGCCTTTCTCAAACAGGTACCTGGCCTCCACTGATGATGTTGATAACTATAATACCAATTTCAAACAGGCCCTGTCGCTGGGTATTTACGGAGCCGATCTGGGATACCTGAACATGTACAATAAAACTACGACAGTTATTGACTATCTTTCAGCGATAAAAAAATTATCAGACGCCTTAAAAGTGGGCCAGTTTTTTGATTTTACAACACTCAAAAGGCTTGCCACCAACAATACCAATCTTGATTCACTGATGTACATCTCCGTGCACAGTTTTAACCAGATGGACAAATACCTGCGGGAAAACAACCGAAGCAGTCTGAGCACCCTGATTGTTGCAGGTGTATGGATTGAAGGCCTTTACCTGGCTACCCAGGTAGCCAAAGATGCCCCCAGCCATGATCTGGCCGAAAGAATAGGAGAACAAAAGATTATTCTGAACGACCTGATGATCATTCTTAATAATTACAGCAGAGATCCGCAGTTTGCAAAACTCATCAGTAAATTTCAGACTATCAAGGATCTGTACAATGATGTTGAGATAACTTATACAAAAGGAGAACCGGAAGCCGTTGAAAAAGACGGTATGCTGATGATCATACAAAATGACAAGAGTATTGTACACATATCCGATGAGCAGTTGCAGGCTATTATTCAAACAACAGAAAAAATACGTAACGAACTGCTTGCGATCTGATGTAATCGTCATAAAAGTTAATGTTTGACTGACCTTTGATTCATCTGTTTAAAAAAAACTATTGTTAAACGAAACTTTTCAGCGCGATTTGCCATAAAATCATCAGTCCGGATAGTGGATCTTAAATCAGGAAAATTAAAATGCTGAACCGAAATTCAACCGACAAAATCTTATCACGAATGAAAAGAAATATATTTTTCATATTTGTCATCACACTTTTTGCTTTTAGTGCCTCCCTTAAGGCTCAGTCTACTTCACAACTGGTAGATCTTTGTGCTGCCAGTGCCGGTGACGACGCCACATATCTTAAAGATTTTGTTGTTGAACTGGAGGCAGCAAAACCTGATGAAAAACCTCCTGTTGCCAAGTTTTCAATGGTATTAAGCAAGAGCACCCTGTACCGGTTTACAATCTGTAACTCGGATGCGTCATCCGGGAAAGGGGTAATTCAACTATTTGATGAAAACCGGTTGTTGGGTAGTTCTTTCAATGCTGCTACAGGACAGGAATACAAATCATTCAATTTTCAGTGTAATAAAACCGGAGTTTACCACGTATTTATATCTTTTCAGGAAGGAAAGGCAGGGTCAGCAGTTGGTATTCTTTCGTTTATAAAAAAGCTCTGATAAAATTTATTTTTAAGACTTACTTATTTTGAATATATGATGCACCTGAAAGGGTGCATTTTTTGTTTTATCATGCGTATATGTTATTCACTATGATCAGTATCAGCAAAATAATAAACAATGCCTCAGGTAACCATTTTGATTTTGCAAAAGCAAAATAATGACTCAGCACAAAGGATACCGGAATAGCCAGAATATAGATGAGTTCGATAGAAGAAGAGGGCACGAGCAGATACACCGCCAGAGTACTCAGGAATAACCAGAAAAACAACATGAAGGTTTTCCTGGCCTGTATTTTTTTTGTGGGGAAGTGCCTGATCATAAATTCACTGGCAACAATAATCAGGAAAAACAGATAAGTAATAAATATCGTGTAAGGTCTTTTGAAAGAGAGAGCTGTATGGTCCGGCAGAATGTTTGTTGTTACTCTTGTGATACTTTCAGAAAAGCTTATATCATTTAAATAATAATAACTGAAAAGAAAAAGATAAGGAATTGCCACGCCCAGAATTGTAAAAAGCCATTCACGCCAGTGAAAAGGCCTGAACAATGCCAGCGCTACCCACAGGATAATAACAAAAAAGATCAAATTGGCATAAAACAAGCTACCGATGGCAAGCAGCAGGGCCGCTTCAAAATATCTGTAGGACAGTCCCTCCTGTTTATAGCTTTCCAGTATGCGATCAATGGCAAGCAAAAGAAAAAGTGCTCCAAAAATTACAGGGTTAAGTCTGTTTAATCCAACAATGCTTGAAGAAAGAAGGATGAAAAACAAAGCCGGTAAATTTGTTCTTTCGGTAATGATAATATACCTGGTGTTAAGCCGCACCAGTAAAAAGCCGGTAAAAATCACAAAAATAAAAGTAAACAGAACTCTGAAATAATGATTGTGCCAGAGTACCATGGTAAGAAGATGATAAAGCGGCATAGGATCCGAATCAAATGGAAAGGCTCGGCTGATACCGGCATCGAAGAAAGGGCGGAGCCAGACCATCAGGCCTGTTAGTATAATCAGCACAATAGTTGCAGGTTGCTTGCTTTTGAATAAGCGCAGGATCATAAGATCTTTCGTTTAATTACAGATATGTTGTTTCGCCGTATCAAAGGTCAAAACCAATATCAGTTCTGAAATATTTACCTTCAAAATCAATTTGGGAAGCATACTGGTAACAATTATCCAATGCTTCGTTTCTGTTACTGCCCAGCGCACTTACAGACAGTACGCGGCCGCCGTTTGTTACAATATTTCCATCTTCTTCTTTGGTCCCGGCATGAAAAATAATGGCTTCACCTGTATGTTGTGGTATTCTGACAGCATAACCCTTTTGATAACTACCGGGATAACCTCCTGAAACCATCATAATTGTGGTACAGACACGATCATCAGTTTCGAGTATAGCTTCATCCAGTTTTTTATCTTTAAGTTTCAAAAGAAGTTCCAGCAGGTCGGTTCTGATTCTGGGCAGGATTACTTCGGTTTCGGGGTCTCCCAGCCTTACGTTGTATTCAATCACATAGGGTTCTCCCCCTACATTCATAAGCCCAAAGAAAATAAATCCCTGATAAGGTATACCCTCTTCCTGTAATCCATTAATAGTGGGTTTGATAATCTGTTCCTCTACTTTTTGCATAAATGCCTCATCAGCAAAAGGAACGGGAGAAACAGCACCCATACCCCCGGTATTCGGACCGGAATCGCCTTCTCCAATTCTCTTGTAATCTTTTGCTTCGGGTAAAACCTTATAATTTTCCCCGTCAGTTAACACAAAAACAGAAAGTTCAATTCCCTGAAGATATTGTTCAATTACGATCCTGTTCCCTGCCTGTCCGAATTTGCCGTTCAGCATCTTGTTCATGCCAATTTCAGCATCAACAATTGAATCAAGGATCAATACTCCTTTACCGGCTGCCAGTCCGTCGGCTTTGATCACGTAGGGTGGCTGTTGCATGGCCAGATAGCGTTTTGCCTGTGCCAGTGTTTGTTTTGTAAAACTTTTGTAAGCAGCAGTAGGTATGTTAAATTTTTGCATGAATTTTTTGGCAAAATCTTTGCTTCCTTCAAGCTGTGCCCCTTCTTTTGATGGACCAACTACCAGAATATGCTGCAGATTGGTATCTGATGAAAAATGATCATGAATGCCTTTTACAAGCGGATCTTCCGGTCCAACAACCACCATATCGATATTATGCTCCAGAGAAAATGAGCCGATGGCCTCAAAATCATTTACTCCAATGGGAACATTTACCCCGCAGTTTGTGGTGCCGGCGTTACCCGGGGCAAGGTACAATTGCCCCAAAAACGGGCTTTGTGAAATTTTCCACGCCAGGGCATGCTCTCTCCCACCGGAGCCGATCAGTAATACATTTATCTTCTCTTTTTCCATCTGATTATAAATTTACTGTGCTCCCGGGAAAATGAATTGTTAATCATTGATCCAATATGGATGAAAAAATCTCATCATCCGGGAAAACAAAAATAAGCAAATGCCTGTAAAACACAATACACGTGTTTTATTAAATAGTATAGTCGGTGAAAACGTCAATAAATCAAGGTTTTCAAAAAGTCAGGTGTCTGGATCAAAATGTTCGGGAACAAAGCCTGTTCCGTTCTTAACGGGAGCCTGCAAAAATTTTAATCCGCAATATACTAATGTATATGAGGAATTAAAATTTTTTCAATAACGCAGTTATCGAAATTATGGACAGACACTAAATAAAAAAACCCGGGAGAGTTTCCATCCCGGGTAACTGGACTTATCAATGCGCTAACATTATCAACGACTGCCGGGTTCAGAGCAGCCTTTGTTCACAGCCCGTCAAATAAAAGAAAGGGGTTTGATAAAAACCTTTTGTAGTTCCTGGATTTTATGTAATATTTCCTTTTTGGATTTACCGGTTAATTCATGCAAACTGGTTAATAATTCTTCTTCCCTGCCTTCCGAATAATTTAATTCTTCATCCCTGAGAGAAGGATAAATCTGCTTTATCTTTGCTTTTAAAATATACCAGTTATATATCGGTTCCATTTCTTTTACTGCTAAAGTTTATATTCCCACATAGTATACTATAAAATACATGCCAGAAACATAAAGGGGTATACTATTTAAAGATTATAATTTATAAATAAATGTTACGCCCTGTTTTTCTGATGTTTATGATCCATATTTACTGCTATTTATTTATTTCAAAAACAGGCTGTGCAGCAAATACGGCGAATTATATCTACATACTGCGACATTGTATGGGGAAATTCTACACATACAGCCTGAAACAGCACTAAAAATAAGGCCTGTAGCATATTAAACATTCAATTCCAATGTATTAAAACCTGCATTATTCAATAAAATTCAGCCCGGAAAAGATGTCTATAGAATTTTAGCGGTAAAATTTCTCGCCTAATAGTAGAGAATTCTTATATTGTGGCCAGGTTAAACGCGCATTTGTGTTGCATACAAAAACATCGCATTTAAAAGCTAAACATGAATATCCGGAAAGAGAATCAGGCCTATATTTATGCTTCACTAACGATTTTATTCTGGTCTACAGTAGCTACTGCGTTCAAAATCGCACTTAACTATCTCGACTATATTGAACTGCTACTTTTCGCTTCATTAACGTCGGTGGTTATTTTGGGAATTATACTGGTTTGGCAGGGCAGGCTGCAACTCATTTTCAGGCAAAAAACGAAACAATATTTGTTTTCAGCACTGCTGGGCTTTTTGAATCCTTTTCTGTATTATCTGGTGTTATTTAAGGCTTATTCTCTCCTCCCTGCACAAGTGGCCCAGCCCCTGAATATGATCTGGCCGATTGTCCTGGTTTTTCTGGCGATCCCCTTTCTTAATCAAAAACCAGGAGTGAAAAGTTTTATTGCACTTTTTATCAGTTTTGCCGGCGTTTTTTTAATCTCTTCACAAGGCAATCTCTCCGGTTACCATATTGACGAACCACTGGGTGTTGGATTGGCTGCCGGCAGTTCCATTATCTGGTCTTTTTTCTGGATACTGAATGTTAGAGATAAACGGGATGAAGTAGTGAAACTTTTTCTGAATTTTTTGTTTGCGATGATCTTTATCCTGCTTTTGTATTTGATTCGCGGAAATTACAGATCAGTTCCCGTTCAGGGATTGACAGCAGCGCTGTATGTAGGAGCTTTTGAAATGGGTTTCAGTTTCGTCTTTTGGTTAAAAGCACTTCAACTGGCCAAAACTACAGATATAATCAGCAATATGGTTTATCTTTCTCCTTTTGTCTCACTGATATTTATCCATTTCATCCTCGGGGAACAAATTTATGTGACCACTATCGCCGGACTCATCCTGATCGTAATCGGAATTATATTGCAAAAACTCCGGTTGACCCGGTTTATAAAAACGAAGCCAAAAAGAATTTCATAACTATCTGAATAATTATTGGGATCAGGCCACTTATCTGAGTTTTGAAAATGTCATTATTCTGCTTTTGTTATGTAAAAAAACAGGAATATACAACTTCCTTTTTTGGATTTTTTTGTAACTTGGAATATCTTGTTTTTTTTAAAACACAAAAATAATTTTTCTGTAAATCCTACTACTATGGCAAAACGAATGATCACTGTAGCTGAACTGGCCAATGAGCTGCAGCACAGACTGGAACGCAATAAAACTGTCGATTGCTGCAAAACCGAGCTGTTAAACCTGGCTTCAATGGCCAAAGCCAAAATGGGTTCAGAACTTATAGAAGTGGATTGGAAAGATTCGTGATTTTGTGTAATTTCCTTTAAAGCTTAATCCGGGTCATAAAAGCCCTGATAATTTCTTCTGCCCGTTCCTTTTCTTCAATAAATCCCAGGTGACCGGAATTTTCCAGTATCTCAACCTGTGCTTTGTCCAACCCACTGATAAAAGGTTCGATATTTTCAAAAGCAATATACTTGTCTTTTTTACCAAGCAGGTACAAAAAAGGTGCTGGCGGTTCTTTCACCAGTTGTGTCCGGTCGGACCGGGCTTTCATCCCTTCCAGTACGGCAATAATGCCTTCTTCGGGTGTATGCCTGGCAATTTCTTTTGCTGCTTCCACTTTATCTGCCATAATTTCCAGGTTATCATCGGCAAACATTTTCGGAATATTGGTATTAAAAATCAGATTTTTCTTACCCTCTCTCACCAGTTGAATTTCCCGGTCCCTGTTTTTCTTTTTTTCATCTGTATCAGGAAAAGGGGCAGAATGAAACAATCCAAAACCAGACAGGGCATCCGGGTATCGGGCTGCAAAAGCGAGTGTGGCATAACCACCCATCGAATGGCCGATTACTACTGCTTTTGAGATACCCGCTGATTCAAGCACATACTTCACTACTTCAGCCATATAATCCATTGAACTTACTGTCCCGGGCACTCCTGTTTCTCCGTGGCCCGGAAGATCGGGTGTTATAACCCGGTAATCCGAAGCGAGTGCCGCAGCAAATTCATTCCAGCTGTTGAGTGATTCAAGGTAGCCATGAAGCAGTACAATGGGCGTACCGGAACCCTGGTCCTTATATCTTACTTTATGTCCGTTATAGCGCAGAATATGTTCCATAATGTAACGTAATTTTTAATGAAAAGTTTACACTAAGGTAACAGGGTTATCCGGCAAAATGTTTGTCATCCTGCATCAATCAGATTGATTACTGGTTTTTACTACTCATAATTGATTCAATATCATCCGGTTCAACAGGAATACCGTCCATCAGGTCAACTGGTTTACCCTCCGTTATAAGAATGTCATTTTCGATCCGGATCCCGATCCCTTCCTCTGCAATATAAATTCCGGGTTCACAGCTTAGCACCATGCCTGGCTCCAGCACTGTTTGTTTGTCTCCCACATCATGCACATCGAGCCCGATAAAATGGGAAGTTCCGTGCATGTAATATTTAAAATACAATGGATTATTAGCCTCTTGTTTTTCAAGATCCTCTTTGGAGTACAATCCAAGGCGAATATGTTCCTCTTCCCACCTGCGGCAGACTTTTGAGTGGATCTCAGCAATGGTGGTTCCCGGAAGCATCAAATCCCTGGCGAAATAAAAGATCCGCAGTGTTGCTTCGTATAATGCCCGTTGCCTTTCGCTAAACTTTCCGTTTACCGGGAAAGTACGCGAACAGTCGGCTGCGTAATTGCCATACTCGGCACCAAAATCCATTAAGAGCAGATCTCCGTCTTTTAATGTTTCATCGTTTGCAATATAATGCAGTGCACAGGCATTGGCCCCGGCAGCAACAATGGGAGCATAAGCATGTCCGTTTGCTCCCTGTCTGATAAATTCACTGGTGAGTTCGGCTTCTATCTCATATTCTTTCATTCCCGGTTTGGTTATGGCCAAAACACGCCTGAATGCATCATCTGTAATCCTGCAGGCCTTTTTAAGCAGTTGAAGTTCCTCCGGTTCTTTATTCAGTCGCAGTTTTGTTAAAAGTGGAGCCAGTCGCTGGTAATTATGCAGTGGATACAGTTCTTTCTTTGTTTTCAGGAAACGTGTATCCCTGGATTCCACCTCAGGTGTGAATTTAAGATATTCATTCTGATTGATATAAACATAGTCAAACCGCAACATCATCTCACGCAGCAAAGCATCCATTTCATCCAGCCAGCAAACAGTTCTGACTCCTGAAATATTTTTTGCCTCTGCCTGGGTCAGCTTATGTCCATGCCATATTTCCAGGGTAACATCGGCCTTCAGAATAAACAACACTTCTCTGTATTTGGGATCGGGATGTTGCGGACACAACACCAGCACCGTTTTTTCCTGATCAATTCCTGTAAGGTAAAAAAGGTCGGATTGTTGCCTGAAGGGATGGTACTGATCGCCGTTTCGTGGCATTTCGTCATTGGAATTAATAATTGCTATGCTATTGTCAGCTAATATCTTAACAAGCTTTTGCCTGTTTGTAACAAATAATTTTTGATCAATCGGGTCATATCTCATAGCTTAGACTTATTTTAAATTGCTCGATTTTATTATTTTTGACTGGTATTTAATCCGAATGAAGATAAATTTGTGAGCAGTAAGGTTCTTTTCATACAATCATCACATGCAATATAATTAACTTATTTTAAAATCACATCTATGAGTAACGTTTTTAGTTCTTCGCTGGGAAAGAAGTTGATCATGTCCCTTGCAGGATTATTTCTTATTATCTTTCTGCTGGTACATCTCGGGATCAACGCTCTTTTGATTTTATCCTCCTCCACCGAACCTTTCAATGTAGCTGCCAACTTTATGGCAACAAATATTGTGATCAAAGTGTTCGAAGTGGTCTTGTTCGGAGGTTTATTACTGCATATCATTTACGGATTAATCCTCCAGATACAAAACTGGATGGCAAGAGGCAGTGTTGGCTATAAAAAAGCCAATTATTCACAAACCTCTTTTTTCTCCAAATATATGATCCATACCGCAGCCATCATTTTTATTTTTCTGATTATCCATCTTATGGATTTTTATTTTGTATCCAAGCTGGGCCACGAGGCCGGAGAAATCACACTTGCCAACGGGGAAACGGTTCATGATCTGGGGAGCCTGGTGATTGCAAAATTTCATATGGGTGTTTATGTAATCGGTTATATCATTGCCTTTCTAATACTGGGGTTTCATCTCCACCATGGTTTTCAGTCTGCCTTTCAGACACTTGGGCTGAATCATAAAACCTACACGCCGGCAATAAAAGCCATTGGTGTTATCTACAGCATCTTTGTGACAGCCGGTTTTATTATCATCCCGCTAGTTATTTATTATAGTTAATCAGGAAGAAAGATATTTATTATGAGTACAATAGATTCCAAAATACCAGAAGGTCCGCTTTCGGAAAAATGGACAAATTATAAAGCGCATCAGCGATTGGTAAACCCTGCCAATAAGCGCAAACTTGATATTATTGTAGTAGGAACGGGATTGGCAGGTGCTTCGGCTGCTGCCAGCCTGGGAGAACTTGGGTTCAACGTTAAGTCATTCTGTTACCAGGACAGTCCGCGCAGGGCACACAGTATTGCTGCACAGGGTGGTATCAATGCGGCCAAGAACTATCCGAATGACGGAGACACCGTATACCGCTTGTTTTATGATACCATTAAAGGGGGAGACTACCGTTCCCGGGAAGCCAATGTGTACCGTCTGGCAGAAGTAAGCAACAGTATCATCGATCAGTGCGTAGCTCAGGGTGTTCCCTTTGCACGTGAATATGGCGGGTTGCTGGCCAATCGTTCCTTTGGTGGAGCCCTCGTTTCCAGAACTTTTTATGCCCGCGGCCAAACCGGTCAGCAGCTATTGCTGGGAGCCTACAGTGCACTGATGCGGCAGGTGGATACCGGTAAAGTCACCATGTATCCCCGCCAGGAAATGCTCGATGTAGTAGTTATTGACGGTAAAGCCCGTGGTATCATTACCAGAAACCTGATAACCGGTAAGATTGAACGGCATTTTGCACATGCTGTGGTAATTGCTTCCGGAGGATACGGAAATGCCTTCTTCCTCTCTACCAATGCTATGGGATCCAACGGCAGTGCGGCCTGGCAGATCTATAAGAAAGGCGCCTATTTTGCTAACCCTTCTTATGTACAGATACATCCCACCTGTATACCTGTTCACGGGCATTTCCAGTCGAAACTGACCCTGATGAGCGAGAGTTTGCGTAATGACGGGCGTATATGGGTCCCAAAGAAAAAGGAAGATGCTGAAGCCATAAGAGACGGGAAACTGAAACCTACTGACCTGGCAGAAGAAGACCGCGATTACTATCTCGAACGCCGTTATCCTGCTTTTGGTAACCTGGTACCGCGCGATGTTGCTTCCCGTGCAGCCAAAGAACGTTGCGATGCAGGCTACGGAGTAGGTACAGGACTGGCAGTATACCTGGATTTTTCAGAAGCAATAGGTCGACTTGGCAAGGATGTGGTTGAGCAACGTTATGGCAACCTGTTTCAGATGTATGAAAAGATCACTGATGATAATCCCTATGATACACCCATGATGATCTATCCTGCTATTCACTACACGATGGGTGGTACATGGGTAAATTATGAACTGATGACTTCCATCGAGGGACTTTTCTCCATCGGAGAGTCGAACTTCAGCGACCACGGAGCCAACAGGCTGGGAGCATCGGCACTGATGCAGGGCCTGGCTGACGGTTACTTTGTGTTGCCTTATACCATCCAGAATTACCTGGCTGACGAGATTATGACTCCCCGCATGAGTACTGATCTGCCTGAATTTGAGGAAGCCGAGAATGCGGTGCAGGAGCGGGTAAGTAAACTGTTAAATGTGAAAGGCAAACAAAGTGTAGACAGTTTCCATAAGAAATTTGGATTACACCTCTGGGAGCTGGTAGGCATGTCAAGAAACAAAGAAGGCCTTGAAAAGGCAGTGAAAGATTTTGCCGAACTACGGGAAGAGTTCTGGAAAGATGTGCGGATTACCGGCGATCAGAATGAACTCAATCCTGAGCTGGAAAAAGCAGGCCGCGTCGCCGATTTTATTGAAATAGGCGAATTGATGGCCAGGGACGCACTCCACCGGGAAGAATCCTGTGGCGGCCATTTCCGTGAAGAACATCAGACTGAAGAGGGAGAAGCTCTCCGTGATGATGACAATTTCATGTATGTAGCAGCCTGGGAATACAAAGGCCCCGGAAAGGAACCGGAGCTGCACAAGGAGTCGCTCAATTATGAATATATTAAAGTCCAGACACGTAATTATAAAAAATAACCTGCAGGGAGTAAGCCGGATTTCACCGGCTGTCCCGCTTGCAATAAATATACAGGATTATGGATTTCACATTAAAAATTTGGAGACAGGAAAATGCCCGGGCAAAGGGCAGATTCGTAACCTATCAGATAAAAGATATATCAGCCGATGCTTCATTTCTCGAAATGCTGGATGTACTGAACCAGCAGCTTATTGATAAAATTGAAAAACCGGTTGTCTTTGACAGCGATTGCCGCGAAGGTATATGCGGGGCATGTGGATTGTACATCAATGGTCGTCCTCACGGACCGGATGATGCCGTTACCACCTGTCAGTTGCACATGCGCAAGTTCAGTGACGGAGAAACTATTGTAGTGGAACCCTGGCGGGCAAAACCCTTCCCGATCATCAAGGATCTGGTGGTCGACCGTTCTGCTTTTGATAAAATCATTCAGGCCGGAGGATACATCTCTGTGGGTACTGGTGGTATTCCCGATGCAAATGCAATCCCGGTTTCAAAAGAAAAGGCTGATCTGGCTATGGATGCTGCCGCCTGCATAGGTTGCGGAGCCTGCGTAGCAGCTTGTAAGAATGCTTCGGCCATGCTGTTTGTTTCTGCTAAAGTGTCGCAGTTTGCACTCTTACCACAGGGCCGCATAGAAGCCAAAGAAAGGGTGAAAAGAATGGTGGAAAAAATGGACGAGCTGGGTTTTGGTAACTGTACCAACACAGGAGCCTGTGAGGCTGAATGTCCCAAAGAAATATCGCTATCAAATATCGCGAGAATGAATCGGGAATATTTTGCTGCCAAAATGGGGTAAGCAGATGTTAATTTCATTAAAAAAACCTGTCAGCCAAAAAACTGACAGGTTTTTTTGTTTAATGTAAATTAATATTTTATCCTGCAGCAACCTGCTCCACTTCAGCTACTGTCTTGGGTATTGGCCTGCCAAGTACACGACAACCGGTATCAGTTACCAGCAGGTCATCTTCAATCCGGATACCTCCGAAATCCCGGTAAGTCTCAACCTTCTCATAATTGATAAACTCCGTGAATTTCTTTTCACTTTTCCAGCGGTCAATTAATTCGGGAATGAAATAAATACCCGGCTCATCTGTCAGCACAAATCCGGGAAGTAATTTTCTTCCGAGTCTGAGTGCTGCAAGGCCAAACTGATCACTTCTTTTGATTTCCTGGTCATATCCTACCAGGTCTTCTCCTAGTCCCTCCATATCATGCACATCAAGGCCCATCATATGGCCAAGTCCGTGCGGCATGAACAGGGCATGCGCTCCATTTGCCACAGCCTGATTGGTGTCTCCTTTCATGATCCCTAATGCTTTCAATCCATCAGTAATTACTGTTGCTGCATGCAAATGAACATCCCTGTAGGGTACTCCGGGTTTGGTCTTTTCTATTGCTTCCATGTTGGCTTTTAAGACAATTTCATAGATTTCGCGCTGACGATCATTGAATTTTCCACCCACCGGCACTGTCCTTGTAATATCGCTGGCATAATGCATCACAGTCTCCGCCCCGGCATCTGTTACTACCAGACGACCGTCGGTTAATGTATTTCCATGATAATGATTATGAAGGGTTTCGCCATGGATACTTAAAATGACCGGAAAAGAAACCGGTCCGCCCTTTGAAAGTGAAATACCTTCGATCCTGCCGGCCAGTTCACGTTCAACTACTCCGGGTTTTGCCATCTTCATTACAGTGGTATGCATCTCATAGGCAGTTTCAATGGCTTTCTCTATTTCTGCAACTTCAAGCTCGTCCTTCACAGAACGCAGCTGAACGATTGCCTTTGTCAGGGAAGCACTGGCATACGGTTTAATTTGTGCTGCCCTGATACCCAGTAATTCTTCCAGCAGCATATATGTTTCTCCCCGGTAGGGCGAAGTAAAATGTATGCTCCGTCCCTTGCTGATGGCTTTTTTCAGAAAACCGGAAAGCTCATTCACAGGATGAGTAAGATTTATCCCAACCTTTGAAGCTCTCTCCTTCATAGTAGGTTGCGGCCCCATCCAGATAATGTCATCCATGTCAACATCGTCACCAAAAATATAATCTTTATCTTCATCGATATCAATTACACCCATCAGATCCGGGTGATCGAGACCAAAAAAATACAGAAAATTACTATCCTGTCTGAAATGATATTGATTGGAGGGGTAATTAAATGCTGCTTCGGTATTTCCGGGAAAAAGTATGATACCATTTCCAACGAGCTTTTTTAAGGCAGCCCGGCGACCTGAATAAACACTTGCATCAAACATGATTTGCTATTTTTCAGTTAATATTTTTTACATTCGGGAACCACTAAGGTAATAACGATTTTTGGTAATTCAAGCAGAACCTATTTTAAAACAAGTCCCGGACGGTTTTTGTTGCTGAGAATTTTTTGAAAAACTTTTGAAATAAATTCTTGCCGGTACGTTATCTGAAGAATTTCTATCTGCTTCACTATTCCTGCCATTGAGAATTGTTAGATTTTTTTTGATTTTCTCCGCTCTTCGCAATTTCGGGTACCTTTCTCAAAAAACAGGCCCGGTTTATTAACATTTTATGAACATTGCCGTATAACAATTTAACTGTCAATAATTAGAGATTTTAAAAAAAGACCGGGACGGCACTACGAATGGCCATATTTACAAAGAGACAGCACATATATTCGCTATAAAAACCTGTTTTATTAACAACCAATCAAAATTATTAACAATTATGCCATACAGAAGATTGCCCAACACAGACAATGCACGTTTTAAAGCTTTAAAAAAAGCCTACGAAAAAGGAAAAGAACTTCCACCATTTAAACTGGCGTTTTCACAGAATGCTTTACAAAAGCTGCAGTCCTTCCTGCCCCAGTTTGAAACAAAGCTGAAGGAGCAGAAACAGGCATACAATAATCAGGTAAGTAAAAACAAAGAATACCTGCAACAGCTTAAAAAGGCCAAGTTGTATATCTCCCATTTTATTCAGGTGATGAATATGGCAATTCTCAGGGGAGAATTAAACCATTCAATACGTGCTTATTATGGCATACGGGAAGAAAATAAAAAACTCCCTTCGCTGAACACCGAGCATGATGTCATCAACTGGGGTGAGAAAATAATTGCCGGAGAAACGGCCCGCATACAAAAAGGCATGACACCTGTCACGAATCCAACCATGGCTGTAGTGAAAGTTCACTATGAAAATTTCCTGGATGCCCAGCAGTTCCAAAAGACACTCCAGAAGAATACCACACGGACTCTGAACGAGCTGGCTGCCGTTCGTGAGGTTGCCGATGCCATTATTTCCCAGATCTGGGACGAAGTGGAAAACTCATACAAAGACCTGCCAGAAGAGCTTAAACGTGAAAAAGCTTCAGATTACGGAGTGGTTTATGTATACCGGAAAAATGAGATAAATAAATTACAGGTTTTTGAAAATTCAAGAATAAGTATTTGAGCATATTTAATATTATTTCAAAGCAAAAATTCTATATAGATAATGTGATTTAGATAATTTGAAATTTCTTATATTATCTAATAACTATCAAATTAATACCATGCTTATCATCCGGCCTTTGAGCATTTTGAATGATTTTCAAAGGGGAGACCGTAGCGTTGGCTTAAGGAGCAGCTCTGTTTGAAGGACAGGATTTACCGGAATTTATTTAATATAAACTGCTAAGCTCTTTTGTATTCTTTTTTATAATGATAGTTTAATACCTGTCCTGAGTTTTGCTGCGCATGAAGGGAGCCACCTGTAGAAAATCTTCAAAATGATCTAAAGCCTTGATTTTTTTTGTTTCGTTTTTTGGATCAAGCCAAAAAATGAAATCGCCCTGAGGGGACAGGGCGAAAAAAAGCATGTGGGAAGGAAACGCAAAAAAATGATATGAAAAATTTTTTTAAATAAAATCTCTAATCTTCATCACTCAAGTAGCCATTTTTTGAAAATATCTCAGAAATTGGTTTTCTTTTTTTATCCCGTATCCTGTCATCAGAAGAATAGCCAACAGTAATAATTAACATTGCCCTTTTGTTACGGGGTATTCCAAGAAGTCTCTTTACTTCTTTTTCATTAAACCAGCCGATCATACAGGTGCCAAGGCCTTCATATGTAGCCTGCAGGCAAAAATGTTCAGCAGCAATTCCAATATCAATAAGCGGGAAATGCTTGTTCCGGAGAGAGGATCCGATCCCGGAGGTAAGGTTTGGCTTTTCCATAACCAGCACCACATGAACAGGTGCCTGCTTTGTAAAATGATTGAGTGGCAGCAGCCTGTTGGATGTCAGGTCAGCAATTTTATTCTTCAGTTCAGGTTCATCTACTACAATAAATTTCCATGGTTGGGCATTGCAGGCCGATGGAGCAAGTCTGGCGGCTTCAATGCACCGCAGCAATTTCTCGTTTTCAACCGGTTTATCTTCATAGGCTCTTACACTCTGCCTTTTTGCAGCCAACTTAATAAAACTACCTTTACCTTCCGTCTCAGTCAACATAAATTTTCCATTTTTCAGGGTTACTGTTGCGCCTGATCATGTAAATCAAAATTCCCAGCAGTATCATGCTCATAAATACCCATGGGTAATCTGCAGGAGCATTGCCGATCTCATCAAATCCACCCGGAATTGTATTCCGCTGCATCAGGTAATAAACGACCACAGCCGTTGTATTATTCACAAAATGAGCAAGTATGGGCAACCAGAGCGACCCGCTCCACACCAACAGATAACCAAACAATACACCCATCAGAAACCGGGGAAGAAAACCGAAAAACTGAAGGTGAAGTGCACTGAATAAAAAAGCTGCGATGAAAATACCTGCATGATAATTTTTTGTCATTTCGCTGAAAAGCCTTTGCAGAAGGCCGCGAAACAGCAGTTCCTCGCCAATAGCCGGAAGAATTCCGATCATGATGATATTCACTATAAAGCCTCCGGTTGAATTAACATTCAGAAACAGTTTGGTAATTTCATCGGCGCTTTGTTCGGTATTTTTCATCCACTGTTCTACGCCTGATAATCCTTCCGGAAGTGAAAGCTGGGAATTCAGCCAGGCTGTAAAATTAATAAAAGGAGCAGCAATAAACATGAGCAGAATAACCATGAATGCTCTTTTTGCATCAGGGGCAACGGAAGTTCCCAGAAATGCTCCAGGATGATAGCTCAACAGATGAGCTACCAGAACAGGCGGAATCAGAAACAGCCCCAGTTCCTGCACAATCTGAAAATACTTTAAAACCGCAACATGTTGCGGACCGCCGGAATTACTGAGCATTGAGGGCAATTCAAGCAGACTAACCCCAAAAATGGGTGCCGCCAGCAGCAATCCAAGCAACAGGAAGAGAAGAAATACAAAAACGGATACCAATCCGGCAAACAGCAGGCGGGTAACAGGAGAGGCTTGTACAAAAAATTGTCTCATAGGTTATGGTTTCATTAACAGGAATCATCCGATCAACCTGCAAATTGAACTAACTTTTTTGAATCGGTGAAAAAGTTTACTTTTGCGGTCAAAAATAAACAATATTTTGCTGGTTGAAAATTCTCATTTACACGGATGAATTAATAACCCACACCTTAGCATAGCACAAACATGCAAATTGGCAATATAGATCTGGGTGCGCTGCCTGTTTTTCTGGCTCCTATGGAAGATATTACCGGCCCTGCTTTCCGGTATATCTGCAAAAAATACGGAGCCGATATGATGTATACTGAATTTATATCTTCCGACGGACTCATCAGGGATGGCAGAAAGAGTGTAAAGAAGCTTGATGTTTTTGACGATGAGCGGCCAATCGGTATTCAGCTTTACGGACATTTAATCGACTCGATGGTTGAAGCAACGCGCATTGCTGATGCAGCAAAACCCGATTTGATTGACATAAATTTCGGGTGCCCGGTTAAAAAAATTGCCACACGAGGGGCAGGCTCCGGAATGATGCGCAATGTGCCGCTTATGGTTGAAATGACCCGGGCCATCGTCGAAAATACCAGTCTGCCTGTAACGGTTAAAACGCGGCTTGGATGGGATGAATCCAGTAAAAACATCGTGGAAATTGCTGAAAAACTTCAGGATGTGGGCATAAAAGCCATCACAATACATGGGCGTACCCGTTCGCAGCTTTATAAGGGAGAAGCCGACTGGACACTGATCGGCCAGGTAAAAAACAACCCACGAATGAAAATTCCGGTAATTGGCAACGGAGATATAGACAGTGCTGAAAAGGCAGCACTGATGTTCAACCGATATGGTGTGGATGGCATAATGGTGGGCCGTGCCACAATTGGCCGGCCCTGGATTTTCAGGGAAATCAAGCAATTTCTTAACAGCGGGGAGCGTGCCGGCGAACCTGATATCCATGAAAAAACGTCTCTGGCACGGCTTCAGCTGCAGAAATCCCTTGAAGAAAAGGGTAAACCCAGGGGAATCTATGAGATGCGACGGCATTTTGTTCACTATTTCAAAGGACTGCCCGACTTCCGGGAAATACGTATAAAACTATTAACCACGCTGGATCTGGATGAAATACATAAACTTATCGACCTGATCGAGGAACGTTATGGCTGATAGTTGTTAAAAAAAACAAAATGCCGGCATAAATCCGGCCGCAGACTAAACATTTTTATTTCCTTACGGTTTAACAAATACCATACTAACCATGCGTGTTGTAGTTTAACCCTTTTAAACCTGAATAATTATGTTCGACTGGAAGCATCTTGATCCCAACTGTTCTATCCGGGAACTGAAAGCAGCGGATACACTCATCAGACAAATAGTACAGATAATAGCACTGACCGGTGAAAATATGGTGAGTCACCGAACTGACCTGCGCCACATAGCAATGACATGGAATGCAGACCAAAATGCATTGGAAGGTGAATTATTCAGAGTAGAGGACCGGGAATATTTGATGGCCTTTGATATCCCGTCTTTCAGTCTTATGCTGAAAAACATGCATGATAACGCCGTAACAACTTTCGAAATGGATGGTAAAAATTTAAAACAGGCGCTGCTCTGGTGGGAGGATGCACTAAAAGAAGCAGGTGTTCGATTGAATTATCTTATAACATGCCTGCCCTACAAATCCGAATCACATCTTTTTGAGACTACCAAACCAGTTGAAAAACCGGCAGATCACATTCTGGAAGAATGGATTAAAACCAGGGACAATGCTACAGAAGCTCTTAATTATCTTAACAAATCAGCCAATATTGATGCACCGGTTCTTACATGGCCCGACAAACTTGATACTGTCATCACCCTGCCCATTCAGCATACAAATATATCTGCCAACAATAATATTTTGGAAGCAGGATGGTCCATAACAGACAGTCCAAAACCTGCTTTCTTTATAAGATGCAAGGACCCGAAAATCCTTAATTTCAGTAATCAGAAATATTCAGATAAAGAATTTGAAAAATGGCCCGGAAAGAATGCACTAATCCTTACTATGGATAAACTTTATGATTCCCGGGGAGCAACCATGGTGTCTGAATTTTTAAACCATATATTTTCAACCATAACCGGTCGGTTACAACGAGCAAGCTAACATATTGCCTGCCCTTATTTAAGCTTCATAAGTCAGGGCTTTGGTATACTTGCAAATTTTTAATTCTCCCGGGATTACACTGAAACAGTACTCATCAGCCTTTCTGCATAACCGTTATGTAAGGGATGATGAATTTGTGTGTGTTTGTTTATAATAGGATTGAAGATTTCAATAACATTTACCCTGTATTTTATTTTTCAGGATGAATTTTTATGTACAGGGGATAAATACTCAAAGTCTTGTATATTTGTGTGTTAAACCAGATTTAAAAAGTTTCAATCTGGTATACAAATCATCAGATATTTCCCGTTAATGAAGAGAAGTAATATTTTTTTAAACATTTTGGATAATCCCCCGTATATATTAAGGTTTAAATGTCTTTTTTTTATGTAAATTTGTATGCAAACCGGAGGCAATGGAAAGTAAAAAAATCACTGTTAAGCATTACCTGAATAAACGCGCCAAACCCAAAACTTATCACAAGGAAAGGTTTTACCCGCTCTATATTCAGATTATTGTTGCAGGTAAGAAAGCGCAAATTAAAAGTAAGATAAATGAGCACCTTAAAATTTACCGGAGCGATATTGAGCGATTTACCAGGAACGATGATGAACTGAATAAGCTTATCCTGGCAGGTTATCTCAGTGATAAATTGCTTGATAAGATTTTAAAGAATAAAGTTTTCCCTATCTATCACCTGCTTATCGATGAAGTGAACATTATAAAAAGGATAATCCGGTTTTACAAGCCTTTTGAGGATGAGAACTTTACTCTTTCAAGTTTCAGCAACGAATACAAAAAACATACAACAGAGATAACCAACATTTTGGACAACAAGATTAAGGAGCTATATCAAAGTGAATTAAAAAATCTGTTCCTGAAGTCTATTGACCAGGATGAAAACCGGGATGTATTTAAAATCTCCAATTACTTTATTCATTTCATCAACTGGGAAAACTCTTTTAGTAATTTTTACGAAACAACCTATGAAATTATACCCAGTGAGTTGAAACTCATTGAAAACCTTCTCAGCAATGAGCTTCGCACATCCATCAAGGCATTTATGGCCTATCATTCAAAGGTTAACATTCTGAAGCGCTTTTTTGAAAAAAGAGAGCTGGGTCGTATCTCCACACTTTCTTATCTTGACTGGGAAACAGATATTAAAGATTTTGTAACCAAAGAATTTGAGAAAATTTTTGGCGAACAGAAATCCCTTCAGTTTGTCATCAGTCTTGATAATATCCTCGTACGCAATATCAGGGAAGAATAAATCTTACTGCGCTACAAAATGGTAAGTAATAGTTCCATGCTGAGGTGATGCAGCTTTCATATCAATATTAAACAAAGTGCTGAGCGCTGCTTTTTCTGCAGCCTCATATAAACAGGGATCATCCACTGTTGAACTTTCTTTGGCAAAATTTGCATTTATTACCTGTCCTTCCTGATTCACTGAAATATTCAGGGTTACTTTTCCGCTTCCTTCGCAAAGATAAACCGGCACAGCCAGATATCTGGAATGCCTTCCCGGAAGGTTATAATAAATATTTGTTGGTCCGGTGTAAGGTTTCTTTTTTTCGTGTGATGCAGCGGCGGGAGCAGGTTCCAGTCCTTCATCACCGGGGACAGGTTTTTCCCTGTTCAGTTTTTTCTCAAGCTCGTTAAGATATTCCCTGGTACGATCTTCGGGACGCTGATCATAGAGCTCCTGCTTCAATTGACTTTCATAGGCTTTGGTGCTAATTTCCTTTTCCAGTTTATCCGCCACATTCACCCCGATATTGCTACGGGCCATTCTTTCATATTGCTCATCCAGTTTTTTTTCCTCTTTTACCTCAGGTTTCTCCTGCACAAGTGTTTGTTCATCCTGAAACTGCACAAGAATTCCTGCCTCCTGCTCTGGTGCAGCTGTCTTAATCTTAAAAATAAAAAAGACAATCAGCAAAGCCAGATGAAAGGAAACGGTTCCAAGAATACCCGCCATATGTTTCCGGAAAAAAAATTTCACATCACTACGCTTAAAAACGATTTACAGATTCAGAGAAAAAAAGTTTCATCCCGAAGGATAATACCATCTATTTTATACATTAAACTTCTTCAGGCTTTTATTATTATTCTGCTTTCGCATATTTATCAGCTAAATCTGTTCATATACAACTTAAACAGATTAAATATCAAATGGTTGTGCCTTATACTTATAAACTGACAGAGCACAATATTACAAATTTTTATATCAAATTATGGATTCAATTCAATTACGTCAAACAATCACTTAAATAATAATATTATCAATATTATTCAAGTTTCTAAAATGTAATTACAACATTTTTTTGATATTCCGGTCTTCAACAACATACTAAAAATATTTTTTGAACGTTGTAATTGGGAAACCAACAACCTACTACTGTGAAAAAAATGCCAAAACTAATCCTTTTCGTGCTGATTCCTCCGGTATTTTTTATTATGATTATTCCACTTGTTGTAATCAGTATCATCGATTTTATTATTGCTCCCTGAAAAATAGCAGCCACTATGTAACCTCATCTTTAAGGGTTGAATAGCATGATGTTCAGAGCCTGAAGAAAATTGCTGTTTCCGGTTTTGGTAAAGATATGGATACGGATTTGTAATGGCTCCGGGGCAACTGGTAAATTTTTTATGATATTTTTCCTCTCTGCCTGCAGCATTTTACAGACCAAAGCGATTAACAATTATTTTTTTGTTGAAAAAAAAACTATTCTGTATCTTCGCACTTCGTTTTGTTCATTGAAGAAATGCCCAGGTGGCGGAATTGGTAGACGCGCTGGTCTCAAACACCAGTGGTAGTAATACCGTGCCGGTTCGATCCCGGCCCTGGGTACAACAACTAAAACCCTCATCCGGAGGGTTTTTTTATAAATATACTTATGGGCGAACATGAAAATATAACGCCTTATCTGGAAAAGCAACCCCAGTTTGATCGCCGTTATCTTGAAATGGCAAAAATCTGGTCGGACAATTCCTATTGTAAACGTCGTCAGGTCGGGGCCCTTATCGTCAAAGGAAAAATGATCATCTCTGACGGTTATAACGGAACTCCTTCGGGGTTTGAGAATAACTGCGAAGACGAAAACAACATTACAAAGCCCTATGTGCTGCATGCTGAAGCCAATGCAATTACCAAAGTAGCCAAATCCAACAACAGCAGTGATGGCGCTACACTTTATGTAACTACTTCGCCCTGTATGGAATGTTCAAAGCTGATCATTCAGGCAGGTATCAGGCGTGTGGTTTTTTCTGACAAATACCATCAGGATGACGGTTTGAAATTACTTGAGAGAGCCGGCATCGAAATTGTACATATTAAAATCTGATTCAAATGAACAGTGGAAACAAAAAAATCAAGATATATCTGCCGGTTTTGCTGGCCCTTGTTCTGGCAGCAGGCATACTGGTAGGCTTAAAACTCAACAGGCAACAGGGAGACAACCGTTTCCTTATCTATCCTAGAACGGATAAACTCACAACCGTCCTGAATTATATTGAGCAGGAATATGTAGATACTGTCGACCGGAAGCAACTGGTAGATGATGCTATTCCTGCCATGTTAAAAGATCTGGATCCTCATTCTTTGTATATTCCCGCCAAAGATCTCGAAGAGGTAAATGAGCCGCTTGAAGGTAATTTCAGTGGCATCGGTGTACAGTTCAACATGCAGGACGATACGGTAGCCATTATCAATACCATTCCCAACGGACCATCCGAACTGGTTGGTATCAAACCGGGTGACCGCATTATCAGGGTCAACGACAGCGTTGTAGCGGGTGTGAATATGCCCAGTGAAGATATCGTTAAGATGCTGAAAGGCGAAAGGGGCACAAAAGTAAATGTTACCATTGCCCGCAGAGGAGAATCAAAACCTCTTGAATTTGAAATCGTGCGCGATGAAATTCCGCTTTACAGTGTCGATGTAGCCTACATGGTAGCGCCTGAAATTGGCTATGTTAAAATCAATTCCTTTGGACGTACCACGTTGCAGGAATTTCAGAAAGGGGTGCAAAAACTTCATGCTAAAAACATGAATAAGCTTATTGTTGACCTGCGCGGAAACGGCGGCGGATATATGGATGCCGCTACCAACATTGCTGACCAGTTTTTGAAAGGAGGAAAACTGATAGTATACACCAAAGGCCGTTCAAAACCAAGAACAGATGTATATGCCACCGACCAGGGATCCTGTCAGCAGGATGAGCTGATTATCCTTATTGATGAAGGATCAGCATCGGCCAGTGAGATCCTTGCCGGAGCTATCCAGGATAACGATCGCGGCCTCATCATGGGACGCCGTTCGTTTGGTAAAGGACTGGTACAGGAACAAATTATGCTCAATGACGGATCGGCCATCAGACTCACCATTGCAAGATATTATACACCCACCGGACGTTGTATTCAAAAATCCTATGCTCAGGGCAATAAAGAATATTACATGGATCTTCACGAACGGTTTGAACATGGAGAATTAGTAGAAGCCGACAGCATTCATTTTGCAGATTCCCTGAAATATACCACCCCTGGAGGAAATACCGTTTATGGAGGAGGTGGCATTATGCCCGATATTTTTGTACCGCTCGATACCGTCGGCCTCAGTGATTATTTTACGAAGATCAGGAGCCGGGGTCTTATCTACCGATTTGCCTTCGACTATACCGACCAGCACAGGCAGGAACTTAATCAGTTTACCAATATAGAAGACCTCAGAAAATACCTGCAGAATAAGGATCTGATGAACGAATTCACAAAATTCGCCAAAGACAAAGGAGTACCTGTCGACAGAGAAGGGTTGAAGATATCAGGGAACATTATACATACACAGCTCGAAGCCTACATTGCCCGGAATATTCTCGATAACGAAGGCTTCTATCCAATCATAAAGGATCTTGATAATACATTGCTTAAAGCAGTTAAGATCATGCAGGAAGACAGGGATGCACCTCTTTCGCTTAATACAACCGAAAAAGATGTGATTCCCGGAAAAACCAGATAAAATTATTCGGCAACAATGAGTAAAAAGAAAATTGTTTTTGCAACCAATAATAAACATAAGTTATCCGAGATAAGCCGCATGCTGGGCAATGAATTCGAAATTCTAAGCCTTCAGGACATTGGTTGTAACGAAGAATTACCCGAAACTCATGACACCCTGGACGGCAATGCCATCGAAAAAGCACTGTACGTATACAATAAATATAGAGTAACTACTTTTGCGGACGATACCGGCCTGGAAGTTGATGCGCTGAATGGGGATCCTGGTGTATATTCTGCTCGTTATGCCGGAGAAGGTAAAAAGCCAATTGATAATATCGTGAAACTGCTGGGTGAAATGCAGGGCATTGAGAACCGCAAAGCCAGGTTCAGAACAGTGATAGCTTATGCTGACGGGGGTAAAACGTCTCTCTTTGAAGGAAAAGTAGACGGATACATCCTCACAGAGTTACACGGAAATGGCGGCTTTGGCTACGATCCTGTTTTTCAGCCCGAGGGTTTCGATGTGTCTTTTGCTGAGATGGATCCCGATGATAAAAACCGGATCAGCCACCGTGGTAATGCGTTTAGGAAGTTCGTGGATTTTCTTGCAAAAAGATAATACTAATTGAACCTTTTGCTGCCGCACGAACAAATAATACCACACGAGGGGACTCGTGCGGCAGCGCAGCCCTATTATCAGACATTTTTCAGAGTTTGAAACCTTTTACAAATAATACTTTACTGTTAATTTTACTTTAGATAAATTTCTATATTCAGGATTCCGGATAGTCATATAATTATAAAAAAATATTCAAAACAAGAAAAAAAACAGCCTGTATCATCAAATACGCCCTCAACAATATTGAGTCAAGGATTAATCTTCAGCAATTTTAACCAGAAAGAAAAAGCCAGCGCAATAAAAAACCAGGCGATATAATTCTGAAGTGGTATCACCCCACCCTGCCAGTGCCAGTAATCCAGTTTCATGGCAACCGGTTCCATTATCACATCGAATACAACAATCAGAAAGGCCGCCAGTAAAGGCTGAAATAACCTTCCTTTGGTCATCAAACCAGCCATATCGTATGTTGCCAGTATCAGTATTATCCAGTTAAACGCAATGATAAGCGGCACGCCAAAAATACTGAAACCAAGCATTGCCCCGTAATAATAAGACCCAAACACAGCTCCTGTATGTACACCGGTGACT
Organism: uncultured Bacteroidales bacterium; assembly: GCA_963783315.1. Taxonomy (GTDB): domain Bacteria; phylum Bacteroidota; class Bacteroidia; order Bacteroidales; family DASQZP01; genus DASQZP01. Next base: position 16,108 of record CAWAMZ010000016.1, on the reverse strand, counting down.
TCAACGAAAAATGTTACCAAATAAGCGACTACCAGCCAGGGAATAAGTCGCTTCCGGGAAACCTTTCCGGGCAAAAACAACAACACCACAATATTCGATATCAACAAAACCGGCAGGGTTGTTAATCCTGCAAATCTATTCAGTGCAGGTGTCAGGTGTATCACCAGTCCTACAAGGTAAAAAATTACGAACAGCGGGATAACCCTGCTGCGGATAGTTTTTGTATGTATTCGTGCTGTCACCAAAATTTCATGTTGTTAATTTTTTTCTGTCAGGAAAAAATTATTTGAAAGCCGGTATACAAATATACAAAGAAAGCCTCTCTTACAATTTTTCCTATCTGTTTAATTTATTTTAATATTTCTTGAACAAAAAGAAAGGGTATTTTGTTTATTATCCGTATTTAGATTTATAATAAATAAAAATAATTATGTACCTTAAACATCTGGTTGAAAAAATACTTAACGGTATCTTTTTATGGGCAATTGTCCCGGGAAAGGCCTCCAGATACGAATTTCTCATCAATGAATAAAAGAGCAATCGTCATAGGAGGTGGTTTTGCAGGACTTTCTGCCGCCGGTTTTCTGGCCCGTTCAGGCATGGATGTAACTGTGCTTGAGAAGAATGATCGTTGGGGTGGAAGGGCCGGAAAACTGGAGGCTTTGGGATTTAAATTTGACATGGGCCCCACCTGGTACTGGATGCCTGAAGTATTTGAAAAATTCTTCAACAGTTTTGGACATCAGGTAAGTGACTTTTATGATCTCAAACGGCTGGATCCCGGATACAGAATGTATTTTGACAGGGATGACTATGTTGATGTACCGGCAGATTATGATGAGCTCCTGGCATTATTTGACCGTATTGAACCCGGCAGTGCAGTCAAGCTGGATAAATTTCTGAAAGAAGCGGCCTACAAGTATGACATAGGTCTGAACCGTGTGGTTCACAAACCCGGCCATTCGTTTATGGAATTTCTGGATCCGGGTCTTATGGCAGGTGCTGCCCGACTCGATTTTTTCCGTTCAATTTCAACGGTTGTACGAAAACTTTTCCATGATGAAAGACTGATAAGAATTTTGGAGTTCCCGGTGATTTTTCTGGGTGCGGCGCCATCCAAAACGCCTGCACTTTATAGTCTGATGAATTATGCAGACCTCAAACTGGGCACCTGGTATCCGATGGGCGGTATGTACAGTGTGGTAGAAGCTATGGTGAAGGTAGCAAAGGAACAGGGTGCCCGGTTACTTCTGAACTCTCCTGTCGATCAATTACTTGTTGAGAAAGGAAAGATAACCGGAATAAATGTAAATGGCTCTACACTCCGGGCCGATGTAGTTGTAGCAGCAGCGGATTACCACCATGTAGAACAACAGCTGCTCCCGATGGAAAGTCACCAATACAGCCGGAAATACTGGTCGAAAAGAGTAATGGCCCCTTCAGCGCTATTGTTTTATATTGGAGTAAATAAGAAAATAAATAACCTTGAACACCACAATCTTTTTTTTGATACAGATTTTGAAATACATGCCGGTGAAATATACGATCATCCGCAGTGGCCTGCCAATCCGGCCATCTATGTCTCTTGCAGTTCAAAAACAGATGCCACCGTTAGTCCCGAAGGGCATGAAAATCTGATTGTGCTGATACCGGTTGCCCCGGGCCTTAAAGACAGCGAAGAAATAAGAGAACATTACTATAACCTTGTCATCCGGCGTATTGAATATATTACCGGGGAAAAAATTGAGGAAAATATCGTTTTTCACCAGGCATACGCTCACAATGATTTTATTCACGATTACAATTCTTACCGGGGAAATGCATATGGCCTTGCCAACACATTGATGCAGACGGCTTTTCTAAAGCCGAAAATGAGAAGTCCACGGGTTAGTAATTTGTACTATGCCGGACAGTTAACAACGCCCGGTCCCGGCGTGCCTCCTTCTATTATTTCAGGAGAAGTAGCAGCAGGAGAAGTACTAAAACAATTTAAAAACTAAAAATTATGGACGCTAAAACAGTATTTGACCAGGTATCCGCCAAAACAAGCAGGTTAACAACCCTATCCTACAGTACTTCTTTCTCACTGGGAATTAAGGTTTTTCACCAGCGTTTCAGAGAGCCCGTTTATAACATTTACGGATTTGTCCGTTTTGCAGATGAAATTGTTGATTCTTTTCATGCCTACAATAAAAAGGAGCTATTCGACCGGTTTAGAAAAGACACCTGGCTGGCTATTGAAGAAGGTATCAGCCTGAATCCCATCCTGAACAGTTTTCAGCGAACCGTGCATAAGTATGGTATCGAAAGCGAACTGATTGAATCATTTCTGAAAAGTATGGAGATGGATCTCTTCCATGAATCGTACGACAGGAAAGGGTTTAATGACTATGTGCTGGGATCTGCAGAAGTGGTAGGGCTCATGTGCCTTCGTGTTTTTTGTGAAGGTGACGATCAAAAATATCAGCAACTGAAAGAACCGGCCATGAAACTTGGTGCCGCCTATCAAAAAATAAATTTCCTGCGGGATCTGAGAAAAGACTATAAAGAACTGGGACGCAATTATTTCCCCGGACTGGATATTTCCCGGTTTAACGAAGAAGGGAAAAAAGCCATCGAAATGGAAATCGAGCAGGATTTCAGACAGGGTTATGAAGGAATTACCGGGTTGCCCAAGTCGGTTCGGTTTGGCGTGTATCTTTCTTATGTATATTATTATTCGCTGTTTAACAAGATACGTAGTACCTCAGCCGATAAAATTATGGAAAAGCGTATCCGCATTGACAATTCAAAAAAATACATGTTGTTGCTGTCTTCAGCACTGAGATACAAAATGACCAATTGATGAAACGAAAATCCCTGCCGGTTGTTGTATTGCTGGGATTGCTGATATTTTATTCCCCACAGCGAATATTATCCTGTTCACCGCCACCGGTGCTCAGTGAAGTGAGAAAGTTGTTTTTCCAGGTGGCTGAAGACAAAAAACAAACTGTGACCTTGATCACACTAATAAAACAGGAAAAAGAACCCCTTCCACCCGTTTTGCTGGGATATATGGGTGCAGCAACAGCTATGGATGCTGAGAATTCTGTGATGCCATACCGCAAATACAAACGGTTCACCGATGGCAGGGATATGCTGGAAGAAGCAATAAGGAACAGTCCTGATAATGTTGAACTGCGTTTTCTGCGATTTCAGATCCAGGTGCATTCACCCGCATTTCTTGGTTACCAGGATCAAATAGAACAAGATAAAGAAAATGTGATGAAATATTTGAACTTACAAAATTATAATATGACAGAAGATCCCGATTTTTTAAGAAAAATGGTGGATGCCATGAAGAAATCAGGGAAATTAACCGATGAAGAGAAAAAGTTACTGATGACATTATATAATTAAATGTAATATTTCTTCCATATTTAAACTCTTTATTACGTGTTTTGCAGTTTACAATTATCGTTGATGATAAATAGATTAAATGATTATCGGATGCTAATTTCTAAGAGTAGATAAAATAAGAGAATATCTTGAAGTTGATAACATAATTATATGCTTATATATTATGATGGCCTGTGAGCGTTTTGTATGATTTTCAAAGGTATGACCTTTGCGTTGGCCAGAGGATAAAAGAAATACTGACTATTTTCATTAATAATATGACAATTATGCTTTGGATCTTTAATACCATCACTATCCTCATCGCATTCCTCTTCATGGAATTCACCGCCTGGTTTACCCACAAGTATATCATGCATGGTTTCCTGTGGGTACTCCACAAAGATCATCATACCAGGGAACATCAACCGTTTGAGTGGAACGACCTCTTTGCCCTGATATTTGCGATTCCAAGTTTTCTGCTCATCTACACAGGAGCAGCAGCTGGCTTCGATCTGAAATTTTACCTCGGGTTGGGAATCGCTGCATACGGCCTGGGCTATTTCATTTTTCACGATGCACTGGTGCACCGTCGAATAAGTGTTTTTGACAAAACGCAAAACAGGTTTCTGAAAGCTGTCTATTCTGCTCATGTCGACCATCACAGAGGAAAAAAGAATTATGGCTTTCTGTTTATCTTTCCGCCAAAGTATTTTAAACCGGAAAATCAGTATGAATTATATTCGGTGAACTACGGACCGCCAGGAAAAAATTAACAACATGTCCACTTATCTGCTCATTAATATCCTTACTTTCCTGTTCCCGTTTGTGCTGAGCTTTGACAAAAAAGTACATTTTTACAAACGATGGAAATATCTGTTCCCGTCAATTGCTATCACTGCTTTGATATTCATACCCTGGGACCACTGGTTTACTGTCAGGGGAGTGTGGGGATTTAATCCGACACATCTTTCCGGTATTTATATTTTCAGTCTGCCGCTGGAAGAGTGGCTTTTCTTCCTTACAGTACCCTATGCTTCAATATTTATTTATGATGTGCTCAGGTATTATTTTGAAAGAAATTTCCTGAACCCTTACCGGAAAGTAATTACCGATATTCTGATCATTTTACTTGCAGTGACAGGCATTATCTTTCATGCAAGAATGTATACGCTTGTAACCTTTATCGCTGCAGCCATTTTTCTCTTCTTCATCCGGTATGTCTTCAGGTTTGAAAAAACCGGATGGTTCTACCTGGCTTACCTGGTCATACTCATCCCTTTCCTGCTGGTTAACGGATTGTTAACAGGAAGCATCATACACCAGGAAGTAGTATGGTACAACAATGCTGAAAACACAGGAATACGGCTTTTTACAATTCCGGTAGAAGACATTTTCTACGGCATGCTGCTGATATTACTGAATGTATTCCTCTATGAAACCTTCATGAAAATGGATAAACAAAGGATAAGGAATATTTTTGGCAGGGTGGAATTTTTAAAAAATAAACTTTGATATATACCTGTCAGTAGGGCACTAATGACCGAAAAGCTGCTTTTTACTCCGGCCTTTGAGCGTTTTGTGTGATTTTTAAAAGGGGTGACCATAATCAGGGCTTGAGGAGCAGCACTGTTTGAGGGACAGGACATTTATGATATAATTTTATAGAAACCGAAAGTTCTTTAATAGTTCTATTTATATTCATAAATCATGGACTGTCCTGAGTTTTGCTGCGCAGGCAGGGAGCCCCGGTAAAAAATCCGCAAAACGATCTGAAGCCTTGATCTTTTTTGCTTCGTTTTTTGGATCAAGCCAAAAAATGAAGTCGCCCCGAGGGGACGGGGCGAAATAAGGCTTGTGGGAGAGTAATCTATATTTGATTATTTAAGGTTTAAATTCAAATAAACAATTTTTGAAAACCTAAATATAGACAGCCATTGGCCTGTTACAATGCCTTAAGGCTAGTTAATAAGATGCCTCCTTTTGGTAAAAGCCTTTTTCCACCTATTCTTGCTTCAGCAACAACCCACTCGTCTGAAGCAAAGATGTTTCTGCCAGTTTAGCCTGATACCGTGCGGATATAAGTCTTGATTCAGCATCCAGCAGATTCCGCTGTACTTCCCGCAGTTCAAGACCTGATAAAGCACCCAGCCGGTATCTTTCCATGGCAATATCCACGTTCTGTCTGGCTACTTCCAGATTTTCCCTTTCCATTACTACCAGCCGGAGATCATTTGAATAGGTGATATACGACCTGCCCAGATCAGCACCTAGCTGGTCCAGCAAACGCTGGTATTCAAGCCGCTGGTTCTCCACGGTAATCTTCGCATTCTGCTCTTCCCTGTTCCGGTTAAACCCGTCAAAGATATTTACCGAAGCGGTTACCCCATAGGTTAAACCATTCACCTGACTGGACAGCAGAAAACCCGCCTGCGACTGACTCTTACTGTAATTGTATCCCATATTCACTCCAATTTGGGGGAGTCTTCTGCCTTTTATCAGTTTCAGGTCCATCTCAGAGAGTGTTTTGTTCCGGGCTGCCATCTGCAGTTCCGTGTTCTGATCATTCATCGACTGAACCAGGGTATCATACACCAGCGGTACATGGAGTACTATGCTGTCGGCAACCTGGTAATCAGTCATGATGTTACGGGCCAGGATCCGGTTGAGTTCTATCTGGGCATTTTTCAAAGCCTCCTGTTGCTTCAACAGTAAAGAGGAATCGGCATTCAGATCGACTGTTGCCTGTAAAACCTCCATTTTAGATTGCGAACCCAGCCGGTATTTTTCTTTGGCGAGCCTGACCCGTTCCTTAGAGAGTTCAACGGCATCTTTAATGGCAGCAAGTTGCTGTTTCTGCTGTACGATATCATAGTAGGCTACTGTAATATCAGCATACAGGTTCTCAAGCGCCATGCGGGTAGTGAGTTCCCCCATGTTTTCAAGTTCCTGCAAACGATCATAGGAAACAAACATATTGAGACCATCGAAAACAGTCCAGTCCAAACGCACCCCGCTATTAAATGAATTTGACCGCGCATTATCACGATTGCTGGTTGTATTATTGATATATTCCTGACTGGTGTTGTTAATGCTGTAACTTTGTGAGGCATTCACGTCCACCACCGGCAAAAATCCTGCATTGCCAAGGGAAACATTATTGGAGGCAACATCCTGATTGTTGCGGGATATGATCACATCGTAGTTATTCTTAAATCCAATGGATATACTCTCATCAAAGGTAAGCTCTTCCTGTGCTTTGAGCGGAAGGGCCAACAGCATCCCAAACAATAATGAAACTAATAGTTTATGCATTTTTATATTTTCTTTCAGTACTTTCATTCAGTTATCTCCTGTGCAGGCAAGTCATCCACATCGGTAGCCGATGACACATCCTTATCCTTTTCTGATACGTATGAATAGATCGCAGGGATCACATACAGGGTCAGAATGGTTGAAAAGATCAGTCCGCCAATAATAGCTATCCCCATGGAGGCACGACTCTCTGCACCTGCTCCGATGGCCAGGGCGATCGGTATCACTCCCAGGATCGTAGACATACTGGTCATCAGGATCGGCCGGAACCGGGCAGCCGAGGCTTCCTGGATGGCTTCCAGCTTCTTAAGTCCTGCTGCTTTCCGCTGGTTGGCAAATTCCACAATCAGGATACCATTCTTAGCCACCAGCCCGATCAGCATGATCACACCAATCTGACTGAATATGTTCAGTGTCTGTCCGAATGCCCACAAGGTGAAGACGGCACCTGCCAGGGCAAGCGGGACGGTGAACATAATGATCAGCGGATCGCGGAAACTTTCAAACTGTGCTGCCAGTACCAGATAAATAAGCACCAGCGCCAGCATAAAGGCAAAAGCCAGACTGGAGGAACTTTCCATAAAATCTTTTGACGCACCGGCAAGGAAGTGGTATAGGAATCGTCGAGTACCTGATCAGCAATACCATTCATAGCAGCAATTCCCTGGTCAATGGTATGGCCTTTGGAAAGAGCTGCCGATACAGTGGCCGATACATACCTGTTGTACCTGTACAACTGCGGAGGTGTACTTTCCTCGGTAAGCGTCACCAGATTATCCAGCTGTATCATCTCCCCCTTGTTGTTACGCACGTACAACGATTTCAGATCCAGTGGTTCATTCCTGTTTTGCCTGCTGAGCTGACCGATTACCTGGTACTGTTTCCCGTTCATCACGAAAAAATCAAACCGCTGACCACTCAGGGCAAGCTGAAGTGTTTGGGCAATGTCCATGGTGGAAATTCCCATCGTGGTAGCTTTTTGACGGTTGATATTCACCCTGAGTTCCGGCTTGTTAAACTTCAGGTCCACATCCACGATCTGAAAAACAGGTTGCTGACGGGCTTTCTCAAGAAATTCAGGCAATATTTTTTCCAGCTTTGCCAGATTGTCGGTCTGGATCACAAACTGAACCGGCAGACCATGACTGCTGCCCAGTGTTTGCTCCTGGGTAACGAAGGTACGGGCACCGGTAAGTTTTTTCACCTTTTCACCCAGGTCATCAGCAATCTCCTGCTGTGTGCGCTGCCGCTGATCAGGATCAACCAGCATCAGCCGGATAAATCCGGAATTCACCGAACTGGAGGAGCCAAATCCCGGTGAGGTAATGGTAACGATATGTTTGGTTTCGGGAACCTCTTTCTGTACAAACTCTGTCAGCTTCTCCATATAGTTTTTCATATATTCATAGGAAGAGCCTTCGGGTGCAGTGGCAAATAACGACAGGTTCGAACGGTCCTCAAGCGGTGCCAGTTCGGAGGGCAGCAATGAACCAAGTCCGAAAATCATGGCCAGAGCAACGGCAATGATCACCAGCGACTGCCAGCGGTTCCGGAGGAAGGCAGCCAGTGACCTTCGATATGCTTTATTGAGTCTTACAAAAAATGGTTCAGTTACATTGTAAAACCAGTTATGCTTCTTTTGCTTACGCAGGATACGGGTAGACAGCATTGGTGTCAGCGTAAGGGCAACAAAAGCGGAGATCATCACGGCACCCGCCAGTACGATACTAAATTCCCTGAACAGCCGTCCCGTCAGTCCCTGCAGGAAGATGATCGGGAAAAATACAGCTATCAGCGTAATGGTAGTGGCAATAATGGCAAAGAAGATCTCGGCAGACCCTTTTATTCCGGCTTCGAGCGGAGAAAAACCCTGCTCGATCTTGGTATAGATATTCTCCATCACCACTATGGCATCGTCCACCACCAGTCCGATAGCCAGCACGATACCCAGCATCGTTAATACATTGATGGAGAAATCGGCTACATACATAACAAAGAAGGCACCGATCAGTGAGATTGGGATCACCAGTACCGGAATAATGGTTGTTCGCCAGTCACGCAGAAACAGGAAAATGATCATTACTACCAGGATAAAAGCCACAAATATGGTTTGCCTTACTTCCGAAATAGAATCATGAATATACTCGGTGGTATCAAAACCAATACCTACAGTGATATCTGGCGGCAGATCCTTTTTGATCAGATCAAGCCTATTGTATACCTCGTCGGTGATTTCAATATGATTGGATCCCGGCTGGGGGACAATGGCATTCCCAACCATGGGCACATTATCAGACTGCAGCAGCGTACGCTCATTCTCCGGTCCAAGTTCGGCATAGCCGATATCGCGAAACCGCACCACGTCATCACCGTTCTCTTTGATCACCAGGTTATTGAACTCATCCGGTGTTTTCAGTAATCCCAGTGTCCTTACTGTGAGTTCGGTGTTGGACCCTTCGATGCGGCCCGAGGGAAGCTCTACATTTTCCCTTAGCAGGGCATTGCGCACATCCAGCGGGGTCAGCTTATAGGCTGCCAGTCGTTCCGGATACATCCACAGACGCATGGCGTAGCGTTTGCTTCCCCATACCATGATAGAGCTGACACCCGGCACGGTTTGTAACCGTTCTTTAAAAGTAAGCTCGGCTATCTCAGTTAATTCCAGCAGTGATCTTTTCTTGCTGCTGATGGTGATAAACATGATGGGACGGGCATCAGCATCAGCTTTTGAAACAATAGGCGGTTCGGCGTCAGGAGGCAGGTTCCACAGGGCACGTGATACCTTGTCACGAACGTCGTTAGCTGCTGTCTCCAGGTCCACATCAAGGTCAAATTCCACCGAGATGGTACTCCGCCCGTCGCGGCTTACGGAAGAAAGGGTCCGTATGCCAGCAATACCGTTAATCGATTGTTCCAGCGGTTCGGTGATCTGTGTCTCGATCACATCGGCATTGGCACCTGTATAAGAGGTGGAAACGTTAATAACCGGCGGATCGACACTCGGGTATTCACGAATGCCTAAATAATTGAGTCCGATAATGCCGAACAGTACGATCACAATAGAAAGTACCGTGGCAAGAACCGGTCTGCGTATGCTGATGGATGAAATACTCATGGGTTATCGTACACTGTAAATGATTATGTATTATTGTTTTTGGAGGTCCGAAATGGCCAACGGCATGCCCTCCCGCATCTGCAGGATACCACTTGTCACCAGGGTATCTCCTGCTTTCAGTCCTTCGGTTATCTGCACCATATCAGTAGTCCGGATGCCTGTCTCTACCTTAACTGATGTGGCCTTACCGTTTCTGTACAGGAATACTTTCTGTCCACCCAGTTCAGGAATAAGTGCTTCTGTAGGAATCTTCACTGCATCTTCAATACGATGGAGCACAAGTTCCACATCGGCAAACTGTCCCGGCATAATCCTCTGGTCACGATTGGGATAGACAGCCCTGAGTTTGATGGTCCGGGTATTGGCGTCTATCATCGGTTCAATGGCGTACACCTTTGCCTCATAGTTTTCGTCCAGTCCTTCGATGGTAAAAGAAATGGCATTCCCGATCTTCACTTCACGGGCATACTTTTCAGGAACTGAGAAATCGATCTTAACCGGGGTCAGACTGATCAGTCTTGCAATTTTTGTGGAAGGAGTAATATAACTTCCTTCACTCACGTAGCGCAATCCGATGGTGCCGCCAAAAGGAGCCCTTATCTCAGTCTTTTCAATTTTTGCTTTGGCCAGGTCGATATCAGCTTTTAAAGTATTCAGCTCAGTAAGTGCCTGGTCATATTCCTCCTGGCTGACGGCATCCCGGCTGAGCAATTCCTTTTGACGGAACTCTTTCTCGGCAGCCAGTGTCTTCTGAAATTCCAGCCGCTTGAGCTGTGCCTGCAGTTCGCTGTCGTTGATCTTCACCAGCAGGTCGTTCTTCTCTACACGCGATCCCTCATCGAAATAAATATGTGTAATCAGTCCTGAGTTTTCGCTTGACAATTCTACTTCCTCGTTGGGAAGAATCGTTCCCGAAGAAATTACCTTATCCAGCAATAAACCCGGAGCCAATACCACCGCACTCACCTGCAGCGGTTCACTATCCTGCTGCGCGGGTGCCGGTGCGCCGGATGATTCACTGAACCAGTCAAGCCGGGGAATAATCATGATCCCTAGCACTACGAGGATCAAAAAGCCAATCAGGACACGTCTAAATCCTTTCTTCATCTGTTTACATATGTTTTTATCTGCCCCGGAAACCACCGGGAATTACAGAATTTGTTAATGAATTTGCAAAGATAATGAATCAAAGCAGAAACAATCTTTTTCAATTTAATTTCACGTCCGGTTCATCAGTGTTCCCGGTAAGGCGAAACTAAGTTTCTTTTCTGCATACCTGTTTAATCTAATGATCTTAAGCTATGAAACATCGATACTGATATATAGTTCAGCAAAAAATTCAATGCAAAAATTTCATTTGGGGTAAACCCTGAAATTGCGAACGCCCGAAGATACAAAGGAACATAAAAATACAGGATGAAGACCTCCGGTTTTAACATTCATTTAACGAACAGCGATTTTGGATGATTCCTCCGATCTGTATTTTGTAGATGGTTCAAGCATCCGCTTGGACCCTTCCCTGCAGCATCCGATAGCTATTGGATCGTCCGCTTGTGGCTCCATATTATCTCCCAACTTTTTCCTAAATAATTGAATTATTGTTTTTTATTATTTTAAAAACCTGTCAGGAGAAAAATACCTGACAGGTTACCTCCTAATAAGCTTCCGGTTCCATCCGCCGCATTACCCCCTCTGGCGCATCCGATAGTCATCGGATCATCTGCTTGTGCCCCTTTTTACTGCAGCTGATTTGGGGTTGCACACAAAATCAATAATAAAGCAATCATCAGCGCCCTGAAAGGGCAACTTAATTCAGCCCAGAGGCATCGCCCTGGGTTTATTAATGCAAAAAAAACAATTGCGCCCTGAAAGGGCAGCTTAAATTATTACCTGCCCTTTCAGGGCGTATGTGTATGTGGTTACTCTATCCCCAGGCGATGCCTGGGGCTGAATTGAGCTGCCACTTCGTGGCGATCGTGCTGATCCGGATGAAACGTGAAGCTCCTCTGTTACTTAATGTTACTCCCTCCCACAAGCCCAGCCATCAGCTGGTCGTGATCATTACCCTCACCAGGCCAAAGCTGCAACCAAAGGCAAGGATTGTTACCTTGTTACCTTGTTACTTTGTTACCATTTCCCCTCTGTCAGTCTTCGAACTTTTACTCATCATCCGGAATTTCTGTTTTGTCATTGCCTATCAGTCATCGGATCAATCCCTGCTTCCGGATGAAACGTGAAGCTCCTCTGTTACTTTGTTACCTTGTTACCTTGTTACTTTAGTTACTCCACGGCATAGGTCCACAGAGAAGACAAATTGTACTTTTAGTCATCTTGTTTCAACATGAACAAACCAGCGCAGCTGGTAATCTGTGAAATTTGTGTACCCCGAAGGCTTTCGGGGCTTGGTTAAAGAAAAAGCCCGCAGGGCATGATAATTAATTGAATGCGCTTGTGCATAAATAATTAAGTGAATTCAATTTCTTATATTTGTATTAAAAGCATACCGATGACTAACAGCAAACTGAAAATATTAAAAGATCTTAAAAACAACCTTTTAAAACGTCTGGGTGAAAACCTGATCGATATAATCTTATTTGGATCGCAGCTTTCTGACTCACCGAATCAGGAATCAGATTATGATATTCTGATTATTGTGAAAAATAAACCTGACTGGAAACTGGAAAGAGAAATATCTGATATATGCTTTGAAATTGATCTGAAATATGGAATTCTGACTGACACACATATCTTAAGTGAGGCTGAATTAAATACGCCCAGGGGTAAACAACCTGTTTTTGTAAAAGCCATTAATCAAGGATTCCACGCATGATAGATGAAAATGACAGGATTACGCTGATCCGGTATCGTCTGAAACAAGCCAAGGAGAATATTGAATTGGTCGAATTCCTCATTGAGGCGAACAGACTGACAGTTGCAGTAAATCGTATTTATTATGGTCTGTATTATGCAGTAACAGCTTTAGCAATAAAAAATCATTTTGAAACGTCTAAACATGCGCGGCTTATAGGATGGTTTAACAAAGAGTTTATTGCATCCTACATCCTTGACAAAAAATTTGGGAAAATTCTACGTAATGCATTTCAAAACAGAACCAAGGGAGATTATGATGCTTTTGTTTCCTTTGACAGGGAAGAAATTATCCAGATGCATAGTGAGATGATTGAATTTATAAACGAAATCGAAGAATTAATTGGGTTTTAATTTTTTTTATTTTAAAAACCCGTCAGGAAAACGATACCTGACGGGTTACCTCCTTATAAACATACGTTTTCACCCGCATCATGAAAAATACCCTGAAATGCCGCATCCGATAGCCAGCGGATCGTCCGCTTGGGTTTATTAATGCAAAAAAAACAATTGCGCCCTGAAAGGGCAGCTTATAATTATTACCTGACCCTTTCAGGGCGGGGATAGAAGGTCGGCATAATTACCCAGGCGATGCCTGGGGCTGATATTGAGCTGCCACTTCGTGGCGATCGTGCTGATCCGGATGAAACGTGAAGCTCCCTCTGTTACTTTGTTACTTTGTCGTCCTTTGATGTTACTCACTCGCACCAGGCCGGGCCACTTCCCGGGATGCTACTCACCTCACACTTTCCGGCGCCACGGGCTGGTCGTCATCTTTGCTCCCACAACCTCTCCCTCATTCCTGCCACGTTCGTGATCATTGCCCTCACCAGGCCAACCCTGCAACCAAAGGCAAGGATTGTTACCTTGTCACTTTGTTACTTTGTTACCATTTCCCCTTCAGCTTCGAACTTTTCTACAACTGCCGCATCCGATAGTCATCGGATCATCTGCTTGTGCACACATCCGGATGAAACGTGAAGCTCCTCTGTTACCTTGTTACTTTGTTACCTTGTCACCTTGTTACCTTGTCACTTTGTTACCTTTCAAACCGATAACAAACCGCCGTTTCAAACTATTATTAAATATCTTGCTTTTGCTGTACCGACTGCGATTGGGAACACGGGCTTTTATCCGTTCCTCTTCCGGAAGGTGCAATACCTGCTGACATTCCTCTGAACAACAACCTTCGTATTTTTCCCGGCAGGTAACACATTGAATAAATAATCAGATGACAATCATCATTGGCACAATTGGTATGCGCATCGCAGGGAGCACCACACTGGTGACAGTGACTGATGATCTCTTTACCGATCCGCTCTCCCAGCCGTTCATCAAATACGAAGTTTTTCCCGAGAAATTTGGGTTCAAGCCCCTGTTGTTTTACCTGCCGGGCGTATTCAATAATCCCTCCCTGCAACTGATTCACATCCGAAAATCCCTTCTCCCGCAGATAAGCACTGGCCTTTTCACAACGTATCCCTCCGGTACAGTATAGCAACAGTTTTTTGTCTTTATTATCAGCCAATTTTTTACTTACCTTGCTGATGGCCTCTTCGAAAGTATCGGATTCCGGCAGGTAAGCAGTGCGGAAATGACCAATCTCCGATTCATAATGATTCCGCATATCCACCACCAGTGTATCCGGTTTCCCTATCAGTTCATGAAATTCCAGCGCCGAGAGGTGATTCCCCACATTGGTCACGTCATAATCCCCGTTGGGTAACCCGTCAGCCACGATCTTTTCCCTTACCTTGATAGTAAGTTTGTAGAATGATTTGCCATCGTCTTCAATCGCCTCGTTAAAATGCACACCGGAAAGTTCTTCGATACTGTCAATTACTTCCCGTAACTGATCATAATGGTCTTCCGGAACACTCATCTGCGCATTGATGCCCTCAGCAGCCACATAGATACGTCCAAAACAATTCAGGCTGAATAGTTTTTCATACAACCTGTTCCTGAAAGTAACAGGATCTTCCAGGATCACATACCGGTAGAAAGAAAGGGTTCTCCGGCGGAAAGGCTCCTGCATGAGGTGTTTTTTTAATAGTTGTTTGTTTATTTTATTGTACAGAATCATTTTTGTGTATTTTCGGATGTTTTTATCCGTAAAAATACAAAAAAGATTTTCAACTTTGAAAAATGTCTATTGGTAAGGTGCGGTGGCCGAAAAGCCTCTTTTTACTGTGGCCTTTGAGCGTTTTGTTTGATTTTTAAAGAGGTGACTCTTTGGCATTGACATGTTGTTCGTGCCCTCCAATCAGCCTAATCACCATAGGGTTTCAATATTGGTTTTACTGATGCGATATTTCACAGAAACGCACGGCCGTGCGTCTTTACGAGCTCCGGACTGAAATCAGGTACAACCAGGATATCGCAGGACAGCTGATAGACATGTAAGGTGTTCGAAGAAGTAATCATCATCATTCCAGTGGTGCCCCCTCTGGCGCAAGTATCTACTTGTGCCTGTTTAAATCGCCCTCATCGTCTTCGAAAATGTAACTCCCCCTGGCGCAAGTATCTACTTGTGCCCTTTATATCAATATTATTTAAGCCCTGCCTGCTTAAATCGCCCTCATCGTCCAGACCCTGGCGCAAGTATCTACTTGTGCCTTTTTAAATCGCCCTCATCGTCCAGACCCTGGCGCAAGTATCTACTTGTGCCCTTTATATCAATATTATTTAAACCCTGTTGATAGGCAGGTAACTACTTGTGCCTCTATTCAATCAACACAATAGCCAATAATCCTTTTTCACCACTATAATCTCTGGCACTACTATATATATAATCTTCAGGATTAGATACTATTCCGGCTCTTACAGGATTACTATGGATATAATCCAATTTCTGATTTATTAATTTGTTATCCGTTAATTCAATAGGTTTATTATCTTGTTGCCAGAACTGGAAGTCATTATTATTCTTGTTTTTTATACCTGCCCTTTTCATTAACCAAAGCATCCATTCTTTCCTGCTTTCCTGTGGATTCTCAAAAATAGCTCTTCTTAATTGTCCAGCTGTATGCCTTTTTATATCCCGAATAATATTATCCGGTTTTTCATTTCGGCTGCTGATTATCATATGTACATGACTGCTCATAATGACCCAGGCATATATGATCAAACCTTTATTTTGTTGACAATATTTCCAACTTTCAATTAGAATGTTCTTATACTCATTTCTGATAAATACATCCAGCCAGTATACTGCCGTATAACTGATAAAATATAAACCTTCCGGATTATGGAATTTATATTTCCTGCTCATAAGAAGCAAGTTATAAAATTACATGATGGTTTACAAGCAATAAAAAAGGTCCAAGCAGATGCTTGAACCAGTTGGTGGTTACTTACCAAGGACCCTGGCCCCCTGGCGCAAGTATCTACTTGTGCCTTGAACCACTTGGTGGTTATTTACCACAGGCCCTGGCG
>CAWAMZ010000015.1:0-5707 GCA_963783315.1 uncultured Bacteroidales bacterium | reverse complement strand
CAGGCCGAAAAAGTGAGGACTGGTTCGATACCCTTTCTAATAATTTACGTAACCAATACAGGCTGATCATTAAAGAATTGTTAGTCGCGATAACAAATAAGCTGCTTGCAATGCAGGAATCTGGTCTGGGCTACCTGTCAGCGGAAAAGAGTACTATGACATTGTCAGGAGGAGAAGCGAGACGTCTGAGACTGGTATCCCAAATGGGGGGTGAATTAACCGGTATGACTTACGTACTTGACGAACCTACAATTGGACTGCACCCAACCGATACAAACAGGCTGATTAAGTTGCTAAATAATCTTTCAAAGGACAATACTGTAGTAGTGGTGGAACATGATGAAGAAATTATCCGGGCAGCCGATCATATTATTGAACTTGGTCCGGGAGCCGGAGAAGAAGGCGGAGAAATAATTGCAGGCGGCTTCAATTGAAAGAATTGTTGAAGAACGAGCATTCCGTAACCGCCCCCTACCTGGTTCATAAACCTTCACTGACGCTTTCTGTGCCAAAGATGGCTGATCCCGTGATAAAAATCCACGGAGCAAATGCCAACAATTTGAAAAAGGTAAACGTAACTCTTCCGACAAATGGTATTTCAGTAATCACCGGCGTTTCAGGCAGTGGCAAAAGCAGCCTGTTATTCGAAGTTATTGCTGCTTCTGCTATGCAAAAGAAGCCGGTTCACTGTACTTCTGCTGAAGGACTGAATACATTTAATGATATAAAAGTAATTGACCAGCGCCCCTTAACCGGAAGTGTAAGCGGAACACTCATCACTTATCTTGATTTATACGATTACATCCGGAACCTTTTCCCTGCAACCAGGGAGGCCGGAGAGAAACAACTAAACAAATCACATTTTTCTTTTAATGTTAAAGGAGGCAGGTGTGAGACCTGCAAAGGACAGGGACAGATTAAAATATCCATGGATTTTCTGGCTGATGTATGGGTAACCTGCCCGTATGCAACGGTACGAGGTTCAATTCTAAAGTACTGGGAGTGAAAACCGGCGGACTCAATATTGCAGAAGTGTTGGAACTAACTGTTCATGAAGCAATAAATTTCTTTGGCAACCACAGGAAGCTGAAATCTGGATTTGAACTCCTGGCCGAGCTGGGCCTTGGCCATCTTAAGCTTGGGCACCCTCCTCCACTTTTTCAGGAGGGGAGCGCAATGTTTAAAAATGACAGCAGAACTGATAAAACCAGATTCGGGGAAATGCCTTTACCTGCTTGACGAACCAACCACTGGCCTGCACTTCCGGGATGTTGAAAAGCTTATCAATGTGCTGAACCGGATTGCAGCCAACGGCCATGCTGTTTATATCATTGAACACCATCCCTGGCTGGTGGATAATGCAGGCTATATTGTTGAACTGGGGCCCGAAGGAGGTAAAAACGGGGGGGAAGTAGTTTTTCAGGGTAAGAAATATTGATAATTTTTCATAATCCAGATTTTAGTTTACATTTTTTGTAAACCCATTTCAGGGCGAGTCAGTCACCTTGTCTCTTTGTTACTTTGTTACTTTGTTACCTTGTTACTCGCTCCCACCCTGTGCCACAACCCCTGTGATCCTTGCCCACACCAGTCTTCCACACAGCCAAAGGCAAGGATTGTTACTTTGTCTCTCCTTACAAAACACATCTCGTGCGTATTTGTAATGCGTTTATTACCCAATAAAAAATTTAACCTTCCAATTTCCGGCTTCCTTCTTCTTTCTCTTCAAGCATTTTTGATGCCAGCACAAACCGCAAATCACCATAGGTATATTCATCCCCCAGGGCATTCTTAATCTCTCCCAGCTTTGTCGTTTCAAGTCTTCTGGAAACTTCAAGAATGGGTTTGATCTTATATTCATCCACAAAGGTTACTATAGAAATTTCTCCACGGGCTACATAATAAGAGAGGTGACTTTCAATAGTTGATTCAGCAAGCTGACGTTCTTTAGCAATCTCCTCAATTGTTTTTCCTTCTCTATAATAATTGTAACTTATTTCATGTGAAGGAATTTTTTCAGCACCGTCATCCTTCTTACCTGCTTTACCTGACAATCTGGCTTTTTTATCCTCCTGGTCAGTTGATGACTTTTTTTTCAGGATCTTCAGCTCTTTTTTTTCCAGGGCACTGTGGTAATCAGCTCTGGAAAGTTCTTTCTGATTTAATGCTGCCGCAACAAGTGCTTCTGATTTAAACAGGGTTCTGAGCTGACTGGCAAACAGAGCTTCCATTTCCTGCAATTCTTTGCGATACTTAACAGTACCCGATTGATTCTTCATTTCCTGGCTGTGTTTATTTATCTTTTCAGCCAGTTCTTTCAACAGGGGTTCAAAATAGGCACAGGCTGCCTTCACCCTTTGGTACAGCATGGGCAACCAGTCATCACCCCCAGTGGCTGCAATGCGTTTCACCTGCTCCTGAAAACGCCCGCCTACCTGCTTCAGAGGGCCCATCTCCGTAAGAAGCTTTTTGGCCCAATTGTGGTATTGCTGTTTTGCCGATTTTTTTTCATCTTTATTATAGCTTGCCACATGCACACTGAACTGGGCCAGTAAAGAATTAAAATCAAAAGCGTTGATAACAGTATCTCTTACAAAAAGTACCGTTGAAGTCTTAAAATCCCGTTCTAACTTTTCAGTTGACGGTTTGCTTTTTGTGAAATTGACGAGAGAGTCATCAGGGCCTAAGACTGCGACAGGAATGGGATTAGTCAGAATCAAACCATTTAGTGAAACAAGTCTGGAAAGTGCTACATAGATCTGCCCCGGAGCAAAAGCCCTGGACACATCGATGATGGCATTTTCAAATGTAAGACCCTGACTTTTGTGTACAGTAATGGCCCACGCCAGCTTAATCGGATAATGAACAAAAGTTCCCGTAATCTTCTCTTCTATCTCATTGGTCTCTTTGTCTAATGTGTATCGCTTGTTTTCCCAGGTGTATTTTTCCACTTCAGCAGGATCGCTCCCATCATCAAAACTCACTTCAATATCTTCATCGGATAAACCAGTAACGGTTCCTATTTTGCCGTTAAAGTAACGCTGTTCTCCCGAATAATCATTTTTAACAAACATCACCTGAGCCCCTAACTTCAACTCAAGGATATATTCAACAGGGTAAATATTCTCTGTAAAGTCGCCAGTTACTTCTGCCTTAAATTTAAACGACTTGCCTTTCAGTTTTGCCAGCGCTCGGCTGTTTATTTCATCAGCGCGCCTGTTGTGGGTAGTGAGGTAAACATAACCCTTTTTCTCTTCAGGCTGCACACCCGGATCACAATACTTGTTCAGCACTTCAACATCTTCCCGGGTAATATGATTATCCCGCAAGTGATTCAGGATATTGATGAAAGTAGTATCCGACTGCCTGAATATTTTGTCCAGCTCAACATATACGGGCGGAGATTGTTTCAAGGCCTTCGCTTCGAAAAAATAAATACTTTCATAGAATTGATTTAGATACTCCTGTTCATCATACTTAACCACCGGTGGCAACTGAAGCAGGTCCCCAATAAACAGTATCTGAATCCCTCCGAAAGGTATTGAATTACGTCTGACTGAACGCAGTGTAACATCAATGGCATCAAGAATATCTGCACGCAGCATACTCACCTCGTCAATGATCAGCAGTTCAAGCTCACGCAACATTTTTCTCTTCACTTTATTCAGTTGCAATGAACGGGTAAGTGTGCGTGGTGTATTCAGCTGAATGTTGGTGCCATCCTGGTAATTAACCTGATCTGAAGGTAAAAAAGTACCAAAAGGCAATTGAAACAATGAATGAAGAGTAACACCACCTGCATTTATGGCTGCTATCCCTGTTGGAGCTGCCACAATAGTATTCTTATATGTTTGATGAATGATCTCTTTCAAAAAGGTAGTCTTGCCGGTACCAGCCTTACCAGTTAAAAATACATGACGGTTGGTGCCGTTGATAAATCTTGTAGCAATTGCTGCCTCACTGCCTTCTGCAAAAACTTCCATGTTTTATACTAAATATCGGCTTCCAAAATGGCCGGTTCACTAATCTTTATTACTAAAGTATAAAAATAGAAAAAAGAGAAAGAAGAAATAAGGATAAGAACAATTTTATTAATGAACGGGCAAATAAAAAGGCTGTCTTTTCAAATTAGCTATCTTAAACATAAAATTGATTGCTACAGACGTCGCATAACTTTCCTGGCCGGATATTAACATCAATTAACAATAAAAACAGTCTCCCGGATGAACGGAACCCATTATTCATTGTTACTTAGCAATGGATTAATTAAATCAATACAAAAAAATGACACAGAATAACAACATGGAAGAACATTTTGATGCGGCTGCAGCAACATGGGATGATAAAGAAAAAATTAAAAGAGCTGAAGATTTTGCAAAAGCGATAACAGACTTTCTTAAGCCAGACGGAAAGATGAGTGGTTTTGAGTTTGGCTGCGGAACAGGATTGCTGGGATATTCGATGCGGGATAGTTTTTCCCACCTGACAATGGCTGATAATTCGGAAGGTATGCTGGCTGTGCTGAAAGAAAAAATTGACAGGGAACAGATTTCAAATATGACTCCGTTACAGATTGATCTGCTGAAGGAAAATCCGCCTGAAGAAAAATATGACGCCATCTTTACCCTTATGACTCTCCATCACGTGATGGATATTGATAAGATACTTGATATTTTCAAATCAATGTTAAATGAAGACGGTTATGTCTGTATCGGAGACCTGGATAAGGAAGATGGTTCATTCCACGGTCATATGCAAAATTTTAACGGCCACAAAGGATTTGACAGGCAGGAATTGGGCAGTACACTTGAGCACCATGGATTTGAAGTAGTTCATTATTCCATTCCGCATGAAATTAAGAAGCAAAAGGAAGACACTGAAAAAAAATATCCGATTTTCCTGATGATTGGAAAGAAGAAATAATGCATCTCCATCCTATCTAAAGAAAAAACCTGATTCATGGGTGGCGGAAACAAAAGTGGAAATTTAAAAATTTATTCCCATTCTTTTGTCTACTTAAAAAATTCCATTATCTTTGTTCGTTAATTAACGAACATCTCTATGGAAGTACACGAGGAAATAACAGGACGTCAGCGCAGGCTTGCCAGGTATGCCAAGGCAATGGGGCATCCGGTACGTATTTATATACTGGAACTCCTGACAAAACAATCCTGTTGCTACAGCGGCGACCTTTCTGAGGTACTTCCTATTGCCAAATCAACTCTTTCCCAGCACCTGAAGGAATTAAAGGAAGCCGAACTGATTCAGGGTGAAATTGAAGCGCCCAGGATTAAATATTGTATCAACACTGAAAACTGGCAAGAGGCCAGGGAACTGTTCATAGCTCTTTTTGAAGAATAAAAATTTTTTACTTAGCATGTTCGTATTTTTGCGAATTACGAAGGATAATTAAATAACTAAAAAAAATAAAAATGAATATTAAAGTATTAGGATCAGGATGCGCCAGATGCCGCTCGCTGGAACAAGCCACTATTGATGCTGCCCGCGAACTGGGTATCGAATCGGAAATTGAGAAAGTGGAAGACTACCAGAAAATTATGGAATATGGCGTAATGCGTACGCCCGGACTGGTAATCAACGAAGAAGTGGTACTCACCGGACAGGTACCTAAGGTGTCGCAGTTGAAAAAAATATTGGGAGGGTATTTGGAATAATGGAGTTCTTAAAGTTTGAGGTGGTTTGATAA
>CAWAMZ010000014.1:0-12515 GCA_963783315.1 uncultured Bacteroidales bacterium | reverse complement strand
CCATTTAGCTAGGGTGAAATACGGTGCTGTGAAACCAAACGCACTATTAAGCCGGAGTGTGGCAGGCGTCATGAACCGTACGCTCATCTATACTTTGCCGGGCAGTACCCGTGCCGTAGATGAATATATGGACGTAATTAAACCTACCATGATACATTCTCTTTATATGCTCTATGCCCTGGATATGCATTGATTAAAATTCTTTTCTGACCCGAACAGGCTGTTCACGAGCCTGTTTCACTTTTAGCTTGCCTACCTGTATAGAAATGAGTTATTCTTTTTATTAAAGTCGCATTTTTCTAATCAGATTTATGAACGGTTCGTAGGAAAAATTTCCGGCTGAGGCACTGTTATATACCTTTCGTGTATTTTAATTTGTAGACTGTCAGTAATTTACTGAATTTTGATTCATTATTAATCACTAAAAATTCAGTAAAAATGAAAACAAAAATGAATTATCTGGCAGGTGTTTTTTTCTTACTTGCAACTACAAGTGCTTTTTCCCAAAAACAATCCGGGATTAATTTTCCCGAAAGGTTACCTGAAAATTTGAAGTTAAAGGATACCGAGCAAAAATATCTGGTTGTAGCAGATTATTACAATGGTGATATTTTCGGTAATTTATTTAATAAGTTCAGAATACAGGGAGAGTACACAAGGGGGTTAAAAAACAATGAAGTAAAGTGGAACAATGTTACAGTAGCGATGTCTACGGGGCGGGATGATGACTTTCCTGCAGGAGAAAAACTATCCTATATGGATGATTTTACCTATGAGCCATCAGCTGACATGATGAAACCCGAGAAATTCTCGACTTTTACCGCTCATGCTGCTTATTCCAAAAATCTTGTATGGGATGTAATGGGCATTGAAGGGTTGGCGTGGATGTATTTTGATAAGCTCGAACTCAATAAGCCCTTTAAAGCTGATATTTTCAATAATAAATATGATCTGGCCGGACTCGGTTCTTTTGAAAATAAAAACATGATCCTTACCTGGATTGGTGTTTCAAAAATGAACGATGAAGAATGTGCACTTATTGATTATCGTACTTTTAATAATCCACTTGAGTTTGCATCTGGCAATATGGAAATGAAAGGGAGAAGCCATTATTGGGGAACAATTTGGGTGTCAATGAAAGACAGGCAAATTGAATATGCCACCATGTATGAAGATGTTGCTGCCAATATGAAGCTTCCGGGACAATCAGAGGCTCAAATAATTGATATAACACGTGAAATTAGTTTTTCGAAATTGCCGGAAACAAAATAAATTGTAATTTCAGCATTAATTCTGATTGATTATTCAAAGATATGCCGGCACAGAAAACTATTCCACAAACTCCCAAAAGGTTCCTGCTGAATCAGTTGAAGATTCTGGCAGGAGCCTTATTTATTGCTGTCTTTTTTAGTCTGGTGCTCAATGGAAATGTTTTCCATGACGGATTTATCAGTATGATTCTTGTTACCTATATACAGTTGAATATTTTTATATGGTTGGGAATTCAGTTTTTTAAAACTATAAAACTCACCAAACGACAACTTTTATTAAGGTTAATCCTTTTTTATCTGCTTGTATTGGTTATCGGTGCAATGTTCTTTTTTGCTGTCTTCTTTATTCAAAACCGACTTCTTAATTATGGATTTATTGATTTTTATGATGCTTTAAGGAATCTCAAAATGGGAGGCTTTTTCAAAGCTTCTTTCATAGGATTTACTTTTGGGGCTGTTTTCTTCTTTTATGCGCAGTGGTCGGAAGCATTAAAAAGAGAGCAAAAATTGACGCAGGAAAAATTGCTTTTTCAGTACGAAACTCTTAAAAGTCAAGTAAATCCCCATTTTTTGTTTAACAGTCTGAATACTTTGTCTTCTCTTATCAAAAGTGACCCGGTACAATCTGAACATTTTGTTCAGAAACTGTCCAATATATACAGGTATGTATTAGAAAACCAGGATAAAGAACTTGTTCCGCTTAGTGCAGAAATTAAATTTGTACAGGATTATTTTAACCTTCAGAAAATCAGGGATGAAGAAAAAATTGGAATAAAAATAGATGCAAAGGTGTCAGAAAATCAATATGTCGTTCCTGTTTCTTTGCAGCTACTGGTGGAAAATGCCATCAAGCATAATGCAGCAACCCGAGACAGGCCTCTTTGGGTAAGCATAACAAATGAAGGACAGGATCTTTTGGTGGTACGTAATAACCTTCAACCCAAAACTCAGGTTAACGGGTCGTCTCAAACAGGGCTCAACAATCTGAACGAGCGTTGCAAACTTATCCTTGGGCGTCCAATTGAGGTTGTTAAAACCGAGGCTGATTTTTTAGTCAAACTACCCGTATCTTTTAGTTTGATTACCTGAAATTTACCGGGAATTTACCTGACAAAAATTACAGAATTTTAAAAGTATGCGATGTGAAGACATTGATTATTGAAGATGAAAGACTGGCAGCTGACAGACTGATCAATATGCTGAAACAGGCAGCTCCCGATGCAGAGGTAGTTGCACGGCTCGAATCAGTTGAGGAGTCAGTAAACTGGTTAACGGTACATCCATCTCCTGATCTGATTTTTATGGACATACAACTGGATGATGGTATTTCTTTTGAAATATTTGATGCAGTAAGAACTGAGGCACCGGTAATATTTACTACTGCCTATGATGAATATGCCATCCGGGCATTTAAGGTAAACAGTATTGATTACCTGTTAAAACCTGTGGAGGAAAATGCACTGAAAGAAGCACTTTCAAAATTCCGGAAGATTTATAAAATTGACGGTAACTACACAAAATTAGCAGGCGTAATTGATCAGCTTACTCCCGCCTGGAAAACACGGTTTTTTGTTAAAGTTGGCCTGAGGTTTATCTCAGCTCCGGTAGAGGATATTGCTTGTTTTTTCGTGATGGACCGTTGTTCCTTTTTAAAATTGAAAAGCGGGAAAGAATATGCAATTGATTATTCACTTGATCAGTTGCAAAAAAGGCTGGATCCTGCTGTTTTCTTTCGCATAAGCCGGAATTATATTGTAAACCTGCATTCAGTAAAAGAGATTATCAGCTATTCCACCAACAGACTGAAAGTTATTCTGGAAGACTTCCGGCAGGAGGATATTATTGTGAGTCGCGACAATGTTGCAGATTTTAAGCGCTGGCTTGATAGGTAAGGAAACAACATTTGATATTTCTATTTCATTCAATCTGTTGCCTTTGGTAACTGTCAGACAGACACTTTATCAGGCTTTTTTAACATTTCTGTTATCTAATATGGACTCCTTTTTCTTTTAAGGAGATGTCTGACAGTTTTGACCCGATTCAAACATGCCATCTCATTCTCATTTAAGCATCATATAATTTGCAGATCGTAAATGTTTCGTTTTTGATTAGGAATTTTTATGCCCTGCAGCATATCTTTTTGTGCTCTAATTCAATGATTTCTGCTTATTATAAATAAGACTAATTATAAATTGCAATTTGTAATGATCAGTAAATCAATAAGAAAAGGTACAAGACTAATCCTTTCCAAGTAATATAAAATCAGTCTAATTAAATATAAAAAATACTGTAGATGAGATCGTTATGAAAATAACAGTATAACTGTTTGATTTTCAAATTTTGTAAAAAACGCAAAATCAAAGTGTTATATATTTCACACTAAATAAGGTCTAATTTATGGGAATCAAAAATCTATTATAACTTTGATTTTAAATATCAGTAAATATAGATACGTTCATAAGTGGATAGATATATAAATATATATAAAATTTAGATATATAAATGTTAAAACACAGATTATATGGCTACCCGGAGAGACTTTATTAAAATTGCAGGCCTTGGATTAGGCGGCCTGACGATGGGCGGAGGTGCTTATCAGGCACTGGCTAACACTTTTCTGAAAAGCGGAGGGGACGCTGGCCTGACCCGTACTCCCACATACTGTGAAGTTTGCTTCTGGAAATGCGCCGGTTGGGTTTATAAAAATGACCAGGGCGATATCTGGAAGGTAATCGGAAATGATGAGGACCAGCATAGCAATGGCCGCTTATGCCCAAGAGGTTCGGGCGGTGTTGGTATGTATTACGATGAAGATCGTTTGAAAACTCCCCTTATCCGTACTGGTGAAAGAGGTAATCAAACCTTTCGCGAGGCATCATGGGATGAAGCATTTGATGTGATCGCAAAGAATCTTGGTGAAGTAAAAGAAAAATACGGACCTGAAGCCCTGGCTTTATTCACTCACGGAGCAGGCAGTCACTTCTGGATTTCATTTGTCGAAGCATTCGGTACAGATGCAGTCGCTGAACCAGCTTATGCACAGTGTCTGGGACCCCGGGAAACCGGATTCATTTCCACTTTTGGAGAAGGGCTTTCATCGCCTGAGCCAACTGACATTAGGGATACCAGGTGTCTGGTGCTCATCGGATCTCACATCGGAGAAAATATGCACAACGGACATGTACAGGAAATGTCTGATGCCATTGATAAAGGGGCTACAATCATTACCGTGGACCCGCGTTTTTCAACAGCTGCCGGGAAGTCTAAATACTGGTTACCCATTAAGCCATCTACCGACATTGCCTTACTTATGGCATGGATTCATGTATTGATTAACGAAGGATGGTACGACAAAGAATATGTTGAAAAGTATACCTATGGGTTTGATTTACTGAAGCAACATGTTCAGCAAATGACTCCCGAGTGGGCCTACGGCATCACCACCATCAAACCCGATGTGATCAGGGAAACCGCCAGAGAGATGTACAATGCTTCTCCATCGGTAATTATTCATCCCGGTCGTCATGTTGCCTGGTATGGTGATGATACCCAGAGGTTAAGAGCCATGGCCATTTTAAATGCATTGCTGGGATCATGGGGGCGCAGGGGAGGATTTTACCGCCCTGATATCGTTCCGGTTCCTGCTTATCCTCATCCGCCATACCCCGAGCCTAACCGCAGCTGGAAAGATCTGGTTCCCGATAAATATCCGCTCGCAGGACGAGGGCTTACCAATGTACTGATTGATGCTTCTGTACCTGATGAAAGCAGAGATTTTACCTATAAAGCATGGATCATCAATGCCACAAATCTGATTCAGTCGGTCCCTGACCAGAAAAAAACCTTGAAGGCAATTCAGAATCTTGATTTTATTGTTGCCGTGGATACCATGCCAATGGAGATAACAGGCTGGGCTGATGTGGTATTGCCTGAATGTACTTACCTGGAGCGATATGATATGATCAGGGCTTCTCAGCATCGTAAGCCTGCAGTTGCACTCAGAATGCCTGCCGTAGAACCCAGGTATAATACAAAACCTACCTGGTGGATGGTGAAGAGCCTGGCCGAAAAAACAGGCCTGGGTAAATACTTCCCTTGGACAGATGCAGAAGAATTGCTCGACTGGCAGTTTAAGCAGATTGGCACTTCACTGGAGGAAATGAAGAAAATCGGAGTAAAAACCTTTCCGAGAGCCTACGATGATCTTTACCTGAAGGATGGAGAAGACCGTGAGTTCTATACCCGCACCGGCAAGATTGAACTTTATTCAACCGATCTATTGGCCAACGGACAGGATGCTATGCCTTCCTTCAAACCACATGAAGAACCCCCGGCAGGTTTTTACAGGCTGATCTATGGCAGAAATCCGGATCATACCTTTGGACGTACAATCAACAATCCCAATCTGAATGCCATCTTCAATGAGAATGTAGTATGGGTAAATCCAAAGGTGGCAAAGGAATGGGGGATAAATAACAGCCAGGAGGTCTGGTTGAAAAATCAGGATGGTATTGTTTCCGATTTTCCTGTTAAAGTCAGGATTACCGAGCGCATTCGCTGGGACTCAGTTTATCTCGTGCATGGTTTTGGCAACACCGGTAAAAAGCTGTCACGCGCATTTGGTAAAGGAGCAAGTGATTCACAACTCATTACCCGGGTGCATGTGGATCCTGCAATGGGGGCTACCGGAATGAGAGGTAATTTTATCACCTTCCTTTTTGAGCCCGAAGAATCAACTGTAAATGAAGAAACAGCATAACAGGTGCGACAAATATTTTTTATCACTTATAATTAAATTGAAACCGGAGGTTATACTATGAGATATGCAATGGCTATAGATACCAAAAAATGCGTGGGGTGTAGCGACTGTGTAGTAGCCTGTCAGACAGAAAACAATGTACCCATCGGATATTGCCGCGACTGGGTAGTGGAAGCTACTGATGGCACTTATCCGCAACTGGAGACTGAGATTCGTTCAGAGCGGTGCAATCACTGTGACAATGCACCCTGTGTCCGATGTTGTCCCACAGGAGCCAGCCATTTTGAAGAAGGCGGGATAGTGCTCGTTGAACATAAAGAATGTATAGGTTGTGGCGCATGTATTACTTCATGTCCTTACGATGCCCGTTATCCGCATCCGGATGGCTATGTTGATAAATGTACCTTCTGCATGCACCGGCTTGAAAAGGGCATGAAACCTGCCTGTGTGGAAGTGTGCCCAACTAAATGCATGTACTTTGGTGATCTGGATGATCCGAAAAGTGATGTTTCTGCAATACTGAAAAGAAGAAAGTTTAAAACACTGATTCCGGAGGCCGGTACCAAACCTCAGATCTATTATTTGATTTAAGCTGGAAGTCAGCTTTATTAAAAATATTACAAAAAGCAAAACTGCATTAAATTTTTTATGGTATGAGAGAAGAAATTATTGTCAGCGGAAGAATGAATCCCAGAATTGATCCGGTACTTAACATTTGGCACTGGGAAATTCCGCTCTATCTGTTCTTAGGAGGACTGGCTGCAGGTATTCTGTTCTTTGCCGCCTTGTACACCATCATGGGAAAAGAAAAAAAGTATCCGGCAGCAGTTAAATGGGCGCCGTTTATTGCCCCGATCGCACTTATGATTGGTTTATTGGCTCTTTTTCTTGACTTAAAGCATAAACCGTATTTCTGGCAGCTGTATACCACGATTCGCCTTACCTCGCCAATGTCCTGGGGTGCCTGGGTGTTGATGGTGGTTACTCCCCTTTCGTTTATTTGGAGTGCTTTAAATATAAAGGAAATATTTCCAAACTGGGACTGGAAATTTCAATGGCTGAAGGACTTTGAGGCTTTCTGCCGCAAAAACATTTTACCCATTGCCTGGATTATGATGATCAGCTCATTAATACTTGGTATTTATACAGGTATTCTGTTTTCAGCCTTCAATGCCCGGCCGTTGTGGAATACTTCTATCCTGGGGCCGTTGTTTCTGACATCGGGATTGTCAACAGGAGCAGCTGCAATTATGCTGATGGCTAAATCACACGAGGAAAGGCTGTTATTCTCCAAAATCGATTTGATGCTGATTGGCATTGAATTATTCCTGATTGTACACATGTTCATGGGCTTTCTTGCCAGTACACAGGTACAGATTGATGCTGCCAGGTTATTCCTCGGCGGACCTTACACTGCTACCTTCTGGATATTTGTGGTAACACTGGGAATGGTCATTCCGGCTTTACTAGAGATACTGGAACTGCGAAAAAGAAAGATTCCCATTATAATTCCTGCTGCCCTGGTACTTTTTGGCGGTATCATGATGCGTTTTGTAATTGCCTACGCTGGCCAGGCCAGCCGCTGGTTATATTAAAATATTGTACAACCTGATAAATTTATTGTATACATGGAAAAGGAAATAAAATCAAAAAAGACTAAGTACTGGAACCCTTATATTGGTGGTGTTTTACTTGGTATCGTATTGCTGGCGTCAAATTTTATCTCTGGTCGCGGACTGGGAGCCAGTGGTGCTATGAAAAGTGTTGTGGTTACCTCTGTTGATGCAGTAGCTCCAAAACATGTTGAAAAAGCTGCATTTTATAAAGAATACACTGAATCACACGGCACTCATCCGATGAATAACTGGCTTGTATATGAAGTACTGGGACTTATCGTGGGTGGATTTCTCTCCGGCGCCGTTGCTGGCAGACTAAAATTCAGGGTGGAACATTCACCGCGGATTACTTCACGCAGAAGACTGATTTTTGCCCTGATGGGTGGTGTTCTGTTCGGCTTTGGGTCTCAAATGGGACGTGGTTGTACCAGTGGAGCCGCACTGAGCGGGATGGCTGTTCTGTCACTGGGCGGATTTATCACCATGGCTTCCATCTTCGGTACTGCCTTTGCCGCTGCTTATTTTTTTAGAAAGAACTGGATTCAATAATTTCGAATAATTTTAAATTTAAAGAATATGGGACCACTAATTGTATACGATTCAATCTCTCCAAATACTAACATATTGCTGGCTTTCTTTATTGGTATCGGCTTTGGCTGGGTGCTCGAAAGCAGTGGCTTTTCTTCGAGCCGTAAACTGGCCGGTGTTTTCTATGGCTATGATACAGTCGTGCTGAAAGTATTTTTCACTGCAGCCATAACTTCCATGGTTGGTTTGTTATTGCTGAGCCTTTTTGGCTGGATGGATCTGAGTGTTATGTATATTAATCCTACCTTCCTGCCATCGGCTATTATTGGCGGTGCTATTATGGGACTTGGTTTTATCATGGGAGGATTTTGCCCCGGTACCAGCTTCTGCGCAGCCTCTATCGGTAAACTTGATGCAATGGTCTTTATGGTAGGTCTTTTCCTTGGTATCCTGGTATTTGCTGAAGGATATCCTGTATGGGAAGGTATTTATAAAGCCAATTTCATGGGAACACCCAAGCTCAGTCAATCTCTGGGTATGTCTGACGGATTGCTTGGTTTGCTGGTAATCATTGCGGCTGCAATCATGTTCTGGATTGGTGAATGGGCAGAAAAGAAATTTCCCCAGCCTGAGTATTAACTGACGGCATATTATTTGGAAACTAATTGAACAATTTACACAAATAGATTGTTTAAATAACTGATAAATAAATATATACATCATGAAAACGAGAGTAATTATCACGATAGTATTTGTAAGTCTGGGATTGATCATGGCGGCTGTTCCGCAGAACAAGACAAATCCCCGGCATCTTACAGCACAACAATTGCTTGCTGAAGCACACAGTCAGAATCAGTATTTTACTCCTGATCAGGTGGCTGACCTTGTCATTAAAAAAGATCCATCATTCCGACTGATTGATGTCAGAAGCCAGGATGCTTATGTAAAATTCCATCTTCCGGGTGCAGTAAATATTCCCCTGACTGATATTCTGGATGAACAATGGCGCCCAATGCTTGATCAGGCGGTGAAAATGAATATATTCTATTCAAACGGAACGGTGGATGCTGATAAAGCATGGATGATTACCCGTCAGCTTGGGTATAAAAACAATTATGTGATGCAGGGAGGATTGAACTACTGGGCTGAAACAATCATGAACCCCCAGGCACCATCAAGTACCAGTCCGAATGAGGAATTTGCAAAATATGATTTTCGTAAAGGAGCCGGCCAGGCCCTTGGTGGTGGTGTGGAAAGTGTGATGCCTGAAACTAACGTAGAAGCTCCAAAACCTGTTATTCCCAAAGCTCCCAGAAAGAAGAGGGTTCAGGGCGGTTGTTAATAGTAATGTATTTACGTTTAAACATCAGAAGGCGGTGCAGGAAAGCATCGCCTTTTGTGTCATATTCTTTCTCAATCTACGGTTGATTATCTTCTCATCTAAATGCGTTATTTTTGTAGTATCAGCGGAACTATTGGTTTATTAGTGACTGGTTTCTGATGATTGTTGCAATCAAATAAGAACATTTATCAATGTACAAACTGTCTTCTCCATTCATAAAAAAAACAGGGTTAGTGATAATAAGTATATTATCATTAGTTCTTAATGTCCGCTCACAGACATTGACCCTGGCAGTTGCGGCAAATTTCAGGGATCCGATGAATGAAATTATTCAGGCATTCAGGACAGAAAATAATGATATCCTGGTACGTTCTGTATATGGATCATCAGGGAGTCTGTATCAGCAAATCAGCCACCACGCCCCTTTTGACATTTTCTTTTCAGCAAATACAAAGTATCCTGAGGAATTGTTAAAAGAGAACATTGCCTGCGATACTCCCCGGATTTATGCTGTGGGTAAGCTTATACTGTGGAGCAAAGATCGGTATGTTGGGGACGGGATGGAGGTGCTGAAAGAGAATAGTTACAGAAAAATAGCTATTGCCAATCCGGAGCTGGCACCTTACGGTAAAGGAGCCGCAGAGGCTCTCCGCCATGCTGGTATTTATGAAATAGTGCAGAGTAAACTGGTTATTGCGGATAACATTGCGCAGGCGGCCCAGTTTGCTGTTAGTGGTAATGCAGATGCCGGGCTGCTGGCTTATTCCCAAATGTATTCTCCTGCTTTTAAAGGTAAGGGAAATTATTTCATAATACCTGAAGATTATTACAATCCCATTCAACAGGCGGTCGTGGTTATATGTCACGGTGATAAAAATGATGCTGTTGAAAAATTTATGGGATTCATGAAGGGCAATTTAGCCGGAGAGATTATAACGAAATATGGCTATAAACCCGGAAATCTGTAAATATGAACAAACTCAGAGGGACCATTCATCATATTCTATCCTCAGGAAACATTTCCCTGGTTGATGTTGATTCAGAAGGCATTAATTTTACAGCTATTATTATCGGTACCAGCGAAAATACATTATACCTTCGTGAGGGCAATGAGATACTGGTGCTTTTCAAGGAATCGGAAGTTTCTATTGGCAAAGATTTTACAGGGCAGATCAGCCTTCGCAATCAGATTGAAGGGGTTATCGAAGCAATTAAACAGGGGGAAGTATTTTCAAAGATTACACTTATCTTTGGTGAAAGACAGATCAATTCACTGATCACATCACGATCTGTTGTTAAACTTGGGCTGAAAAAAGGTGACACGGTTACTGCTTTTATTAAGGCAAATGAGGTACTCTTAATGGATCCGGAAAATGAGTAATGAGTTTTTATCAACGCTTGAATTAACATTTAAACTTGCTGGCATTACCACTGTTATTTTGCTTGTAATCGGAATACCGCTCGCTGCTTTTCTGGCTTTTTCCCGTTTCCGGTTTCGTGCTGTCATTGAAACATTAATATCGATGCCAATGGTATTACCCCCCTCTGTTCTGGGTTACTACCTGCTCATTGCATACAGCCCGGATCATTTTCCCGGTAATATTTTACGCGACTGGTTCAATGTGCAGCTTGCTTTTACTTTCCCCGGACTGGTTATCGGATCAGTTCTGTTCAGCCTGCCATTCATGGTATCTCCGTTACAGGCAGGTTTCCAAAGTCTTCCGGGTTCCCTGGCAGAAGCATCCTTCACTCTCGGAAAATCAAAATATGTTACTCTTTTCAGGGTACTGTTACCCAACATCAAACCTTCACTTATCTCAGCCATTGTGCTCAGTTTTGCCCATACAATAGGCGAGTTTGGTGTGGTTTTGATGATTGGTGGTAATATCCCCGGAGTAACCCGTGTGGCATCTATTGCCATTTATGATGAGGTACAGGGTTTGAATTACAGTATGGCGAACAGGTATGCTTTTATCTTGTTTGCTGTCACATTTGCACTGCTGTTAATCGTATTTGCTTTAAACCGCAAACAAGCATTATGGAAACCGTTTTAATAGAAGCAGACATTTGCAAGAAGCTTTTCACCGCATCGGGAGAACTGACACTGGAAATGAAGTTCACTGTTAACAGGGGAGAAATGGTTTCAGTCTTCGGCCCGTCTGGTGTCGGTAAAACTACCCTGCTCAGAATCATCTCCGGTCTTGCTGTTGCCGATGAAGGTTTTCTGAAAGTTGACGGAGAAGTATGGTTTGATTCTTCGGCAAGGATTAACAGGCCGGCAAGGATGCGACCTGTCGGTTATGTATTTCAGGAATATGCATTGTTTCCGAATATGACAGTGAAAGAGAACCTGGCTTTTGCTCAACCTGTTAAAGATCCATACCATATTAAGCAGTTACTTGATTTATTTGAGCTGGATAAACTTCAACACCGTCGTCCGGCATTACTTTCAGGAGGCCAGCAGCAAAGAGTAGCCCTTGCCCGGGCGCTGGCCCGTAAACCCGGTTTGTTGCTGCTTGATGAACCGCTTTCCGCAGTTGATCCTGAATTCAGGTCAAAACTCCAGGATGAGATTCTAACAATGCACCGTCATTACGGTATTACAACCCTGTTGGTGAGCCATGATCTTCCTGAAGTGTTTAAGCTTACAGGAAGAGTAATTGTACTGGACGCAGGAAGGATCATTAAAGACGGAAACCCTTTTGACGTGTTTGCTGCCAACCGTACAAGCGGAAAGGTGCAGCTTGTTGCTGAGGTACTTAAGGTGGAAAAGGAAGACATTATAAAAGTGCTCACTCTGCTTGTGGGTAATTCACTGGTGAAAGTGGCGGTTTGTGATAATCCCGAAGAACAATATGAACCCGGAGACCGGGTTGTACTTGTTTCCAAGGCATTTAATCCGGTTATTCAGAAGATTCCTTAAGAATTGTGTTCCTCCAACAAAGTTTAGGGCTTTCACAAACAGGTATATAGTTTCTTCAACAACGTAATGTATTTCC
>CAWAMZ010000013.1:0-112724 GCA_963783315.1 uncultured Bacteroidales bacterium | reverse complement strand
TCAACACCAGGTTCACTCTGTACAGTGATTTCTCCTTTATGCAAAGCAATTAAGCTCTGGGAAAAAGAAAGTCCAATCCCTGTGCCGGCCATTTCATCCATGCCATAATTTTCACTGTAAAAACGGTTAAATACTTCTTCAATTTTATCAGCAGGTATACCAATTCCATTATCAATAACCTTTATGGATGCAATGTTATCATTTATTTGCAAGAGGACTTTAATTACTGAGTTCTCAGAAGAAAACTTTATGGCATTTGATAAAAGGTTAAATATCACACCGTCAATGATATTATGATCAAACCATTGGTCCGGGCAATTTTCGTCTTTGGCTTCAAAAAATATTTTTATTTTTTTATTTTCCGCAAATTCTTCAAAACCGTGGATCATATCCTGAATAAAACCCGACAGTTCGCCCTTTTTCACCCTGAGTCGAAGTTGCTGGTTTTCCAGCTTCCGGAAATCCATTAATTGTTTTATCAGCCTGAGTAACCTTTTCACGTTCTTATGCATGGTAAGATACAAATAACGCTGTTCTGAAGGAGCAATCTCCTGCTGATTAATAAGTTTGGCAAGGGGGGAAGAAATCAAAGTAAGCGGGGTTCTGAATTCATGTGAAATATTTGTAAAAAAGCGTAGCTTAAGCTGATTGATCTGCTCCAGCTTTTCCCGTTCTTTTCTTTCAAACAGCAGCAGATTTTGTTGTTCAATCCGTTTGTTGATGAAATAATAAAGGCCAAAAACCAACATACTTATTATGAATATGTAGATGGCATAAGCCCATCCTGTTTTCCAGGGAGGGGGCAGAATGGTCAGTTTAACAGTGCGTGGGTTATTGTTCCAGATATTGTCATTATTTGATGCTATAACCTTAAAGACGTAATCGCCGTGGCCTATATTGGTATAGGTAGCAAAACGGTTTGTCCCTGCAGATACCCAATCGTTGTCATACCCTTCCAGTTTGTATTTATACATGTTCTTTTGTGGAGAGGTATAGTTTAAAGCTACAAATTCAAAGGTAAAATCTGACTGGGTATGTTTAAGAAGAATATTCCTGGTTTTGTCAATATGTTTTTTTAACGGAGAATTTTTCCCATTAATGACAACTGATTTGTTGGCGATTTTAAAATCAGTAAAATGAATTTCAGGTATCAGTAAATTATCCTTTATTGCTTCCGGATCGAAATAATTAAAACCGTTGCTTCCTCCAAAATACAGGTTGCCATCTGTTGATTTCAATGAGACATATGTCTCAAATTCATTGCCCTGCAGTCCATCCCCAATAAAATAATTTCTGAATATTCCGGTTTGGACATTGAATTTTGAAAGACCATTTGTAGTGCTGGCCCATACATTCCCTTTGTCGTCAATTTCCAGGGCGCATATCCTGTTCCCGGGCAAACCGTCTGATTCATGCCATGAACGAAATGTATTGGTTCTAAGGTCCAATGCATTCAGTCCGTTTGAAGTACCCACCCAGAGCGTGTGATCATTATCATACCTGATGGAAGTAATGTCATTGCTTGAAATGGAAGTTGAATCCTCTGAATGGGTATACCATTTTCTTTCATTCTGATGATAGTGCAGCAAGCCATTAAACTTAGTTCCCATCCAGATTCCACCACCACCGGCTTCCTGCATACATTTAACCGATTGTACTCCATCTACCTCACTAAATTTCCTGGCCTTTCTGTTAAACCTAAACAAACGGTTCAGGCTGGCGACAAATATATTTCCCGAGTCATCCATAAATAAACTGTATATCTTATTATCCGACAGGGTAGACATTCCCGTAGTTCCAACTCTGATATTTGTAAATTCATGCGTGCGTTTATTAAAAAGATCAATTCCCTCTCCCAGTGTTCCAAGGATAAGGGTATGATCATCCAGCTCATTTATAGCCAAAATATAATCGCTACTTATGGAATGCTGATCTTCAGGGTCAGCAACATAGTTATCAAATGTGCCTTTTTTAGGGTGAAAACGGCTAAGACCACCACCTTCCTTAGTCCCAAGCCAAATCGCCCCTTGTGAATCCTGATAAAATGACCTGATGTTATTATTAATCAAGCCAGTCTCTTTGTAATTTATCTTGTAATGTTTAAACGGTTTACGATTATAATCAATGTAATTAACCCCTTTGTTATAGGTTCCGATCCATATGATTCCCGAAGAACTTTTAAAAGCGCTGATCAGGGCTTTGCTGTTCAGACTTTTTGAATCAAAAATATCGGGTTCATAAAACGATAATTTACCCGAGTTGCGGTCATAATAGAACAATCCTTTATCTCTGGCCACCAACAATAAATTGTTTTTATCATCCTCAAGCACAGTATGTATCCTGTAAGTGTTGGATATCAGCCCCTTTTCATAAAAAAACCGGTTAACAGATGGATTTGACCCAAAACTGGCTTTATATAAACCCATATTATCAGTGCATATCCAGTAATCATTCCGGGAATCCTGATAAACCTGCATTACATTTTTTAACGAATCACCCTGAAAAAGATGAATGAATGATCCATTGCCTGGATTAAACAGATCAAGTCCCAGTCGGGTACTTAAAAATATCCGGTTTGTGGTATCGATAAATATGTTATTGATTGAATTACTGACAATACTTGTACTGTCATCATCGGAATGGAGAAACCGCCTTAGTATGTTATTTTTTTTGTCAAAACAAAACAAACCGTATGAAGTGCCAATCCAAAGCCTGTTTTCCCTGTCAAACTTTAAGTCAAAAATGATGTGATCTGAAATATCACTAAAATCAGTAGCATCAAAACTCTGATGAAACTTATAGGTTTCTTTGTCAAAATAACAAACACCTTTGCGTGTACCAATCCATAGGTTGCCATCAGAAGGATCACTTGCCAGACTGTATACTGAACTGTTGCATATACTTGAAGAATCATCCGGGTCCTGTTTAAATACTTTTATACCAACACCATCATATAAATCAAGACCGTCTTCGGTACCAAACCAGATATACCCTCCTGCATCCTCATAAATGCAATTCACTTTATTCGATGACAATCCGTCATTATTGGTTAAATGGTTAAAATACAGCCAATTCTGATAATCCTGGGCCGACAAAAGGGGCAGGTTAAACAGCAATAGCAAAATGAGAACTTCTTTGATACTGAAGCGCTCTTTACCATTATTATGATATGTAATACCTTGAAAAATAATTGCTAATAAATTTTAAAATATGAATAATCAATAATTATTAAAAATAAAGATATTTATATACAAACCTGATTTTTTTTTCAACTTATAAAATAAATAATACAGGCATCCGGAATTTGATCAAAAGCAGATAAAACAAAGCAGGATTGATTTCTAAAGAAACGATCAACCCTGCCGGAAATTATTTAAAATGAAAAAAACCTCCTATAAAAAATCATCAAAATACTCTGTTACTTTCTCCATCAGGTGAATACGGTCAATTCCCCGGACATTGTGTTCGTGCCTGGGATATACAAAATAATCCACTTGCTTTCTTTCCTTGACACATTGTTCGAGGAAACGCAGACTGTTTTGCCAGACAACTGTATGGTCAATAGCGCCATGAATGATCAACAGTTTTCCTTCCAGATTGCCAGCATAATTGAGCAGACTGGCTGTTTCGTAACCTTCCGGATTCTCCTGCGGAGTGTCCATATATCTTTCCCCGTACATCACTTCATAATATTTCCAGTCGATCACCGGACCACCTGCCACAGCCACTTTAAAAGTGCCGGGTTCCCGCAGCATCATGGAGATAGTCATAAAGCCACCAAAACTCCAGCCATGAATTCCCATCCTGTCTTTGTCAACCCAGGGCAGACTTTTCAGGTAGTTCACGCCCTCCATCTGGTCAGCAATTTCGTTGGTCCCTACCCGGCGGTGGATAACATTTTCGAAATTCAGTCCGCGATTAGCCGAACCTCTGTTATCAAGCGTAAAAACAACATATCCATGCTGCGCCATATAATATTGCCACAAACGGGCTCCGGCCAGCCATGTATTGGTAATTAACTGAACATGTGGACCGCCATAGACATACACTACAACCGGATACTTTTTGGTACTGTCAAAATCAACAGGTTTGATCAGCCGGCCGAATAATTTTGTCTTTCCGTCAGCTGCTGTTACGTTTACTATTTCAGCCTCAGGAAGTGTGAAGTCTTTAAATGGATTCGGTGCATCCAGCACATTTCTTACCAATTTTCCTTTTTGACTGAGCAAATTGATGCGGTTGGGTACCTTCATACTTTCAAACCTGTCGAGCAGGTAATTAAAATCAGGGGAAACCAGTACTTTATGCGTTCCGGCTTCTTCTGTCAACCTGTAGGTTTTTCCGCTTTTTAAAGAAGTTTTATACACCTGTCTGCCCAGGGGAGAAGGATTTGTCAGACTGGTAATACACATACTCATCGGCAGGATCAACCCCCAATAATTCAGTTACGAGCCAGTCACCATTTGTTAACTGTTAATCAGACTTGCCTTCTGTATTATACAGATAGAGGTGATTAAAACCATCCTTCCTGCTCTGCCAGATAAAATGTTTCCCATCATGCAGAAAATAAGCGGTATTCAGTGGCTCAACATATTTGTTGTTCTTTTCCTCAAAAAGCGTTTTCACCAGTTTTCCGGAAGCTACATCGTACTTGTTGAACTTCATGTGATTTTGTTCCCGGTTGAGCACAGCTATATAAATAAATTTTTCATCCGGAGACCATGTAACACAGGTCAGGTACTTCTCTGATAAGCTGTCACGCTCAA
Organism: uncultured Bacteroidales bacterium; assembly: GCA_963783315.1. Classification (GTDB taxonomy): domain Bacteria; phylum Bacteroidota; class Bacteroidia; order Bacteroidales; family DASQZP01; genus DASQZP01. The sequence continues at coordinate 107,958 of CAWAMZ010000013.1, read as the reverse complement.
TAAATACTGTTTTTCCTGTGGCCGGATTATATATGCCCAGAGAAACATGTTCGCTTTTCATTCCGGCCATCGGGTATTTTACATTCTCAACAGTAGCTATCCGGGTGTTCACATTTACCAGTGGATAATTGGTTACCTGGGTCTCATCCTTCCGGTAAAAAGCCAGGTATTGGCCTTCCGGCGACCAGAAGGTACCGGTATTGATTCCGAATTCATTGCGACTGACAATCTGGCCATTAACAATTCCCCGGTTTTTATCAGCTGTAATAGCTACATCATCTCCTTTCCTGTTCATTATATGCAGATTATTGCCTACGGTAAATGCAACTGAGGAAGCTTTCTCACAATAATCAATGTTTTCAGCAGTGTCAGGGAGCTGATAAAATTCATCAATTTTGCCCTGCTGTACATCAAACACCAGGAAATTGACCTTGTTTTCAAGCAGTAACTTATTGTTGGCTGACCATGAATAATTGTACAAATATCTCAATGTATCTGCATTTCTCTTTTTAAGCACTGAATTCAATTCGTCGAGGGTAACAATCGCTGCTGCCTCCCCGCTTTTAACATTCTCGGCAAGGAGGTTCTTGTATTGATCAACCCAGGTAAATTGTTCGCCCCCGTTTTGCCATTTAAGACCGGTTAGATCAGCCCGGCTAAATTCACGCAAATTTCCTATTACAGCCTGTTCGATAGTCAGTTTCTGCTGGGCATTGAGGGTAATGGCAATACCAAACAAAACAGCAATTGAGATATAAATTCTTTTCATTTTAAATAATTAAATTATCATATGGTTATTTTTTCATCCTTTCACTTTCGTGAATGCCGGGTAAAACATTAAATCATTGCGATGCTGCGTGATCCCATTAACACTATTCATCATTGGATCAATACCAATAAGGTTACCGGGCATATTCGAAATTCCAAAGATATCAAAAAATTTAAGCGCCGGAAGCTGTTTTAAAACGCATGAACGGACTCTGGTGTATCCTGTATAACCTAAAGCTGCAAAATTCGCCTGGCAAAAAAAGATAAGGAAAACAGATACTTCATCGGCACATTATTCGTTAAAAACTTACCGTTAGCAATCGCAAGAAAATATCCGGAAATTCTTTCTGCAACGAAAAATCCTGAAACGATAATTTTTATTAAGAAAAGAACCGGTAGTATATAACCTTTTTGCTTCAACACAGTAAAAGAGAACTGTAAAGAGAAAGCGCGAATAAATGAGTGAACAGATACTTAAAGCACTGATGCAATTATTTGCAATAATTGCCAGGCCGGATAGTAATGGCGATGACCGTCGTACTGTTGTCCGTTCATTCCTTTCCCGTCAGTTAAACCAGGAGCTTGTTGAGGAATATCTGAAAGTTTTTGATGAACATTATGCCATTCATCAGCAACGTCAGCAGGAAAAGGAAAAAAGGCGCAGGCGCATCTCTTCAAGCTCTGTTCGTGTGCTGAAGATCTGCACTGAAATTAATGAAGAACTTATCCTCGAGCAAAAGATAGTTGTATTGGTTCAGTTGCTTGAATTTGTAAAGTCAGAGGATAATGAAATCAACCGTCAGGAATATGAATTTATAAAGACAGTATCTGATACTTTCCTGATACAAAGCAAAGATTTTAAGAACCTGCAGAATTTTGTGCTGTATCCTTTCGACAAAGTCCCGCAAACAGAGGCATTACTTGTAGTAGACAGTAATCATCAGTTTGAAAATAAAAAGGTCAAACACATATATTCTGAATTTCTTCCGGGCCAGATCCGGGTTTTATATATTCAGCCGGCCAACATGTACCTGTTCCGCTATATGGGTTATAATGAAATGTATCTGAACGGACAGTTGCTTCAACAGGACAAGGTATATGTTTTCAATACCGGCTCATCTATACGAAATCCACAGATTAAACCCATTTATTACAGTGACATTGTCAGCAGTTTCCATAAAGACATGCTCAAATCGCGCATTGTTTTTGAAGCACGTGGCATCAGTTACACGTTCAGGAACGGCAATACAGGTCTGCATGAAATGAGCTTTATCGAAGAATCTGGCCGTCTGATAGGGATTATGGGAGCCAGCGGATCCGGAAAATCCACGTTACTGAATGTGCTTAACGGGACTTCCATTCCAGATACCGGAGAAGTGCTTGTCAACGGTATCAATATCCATACCGAATCCGGTAAGATTGAAGGACTGATAGGACACGTTTCTCAGGATGACCTTCTGATGGAAGAACTTACTGTATATCAAAATCTTTATTACAACGCAAAACTCTGTTTTGATCATTATAGCAGCAAGAAGCTGGAAAAAACGGTTTCAAACATGCTCAATAACCTGGGACTTAATGAGATCAGGGACATTCAGGTAGGATCACCGCTCAATAAGAAGATAAGCGGAGGACAGCGAAAAAGGCTCAACATTGCACTAGAACTGCTCAGGGAACCATCTATATTATTCCTTGATGAACCAACCAGCGGACTCTCGTCAAGGGATTCGGAAAACATCATGGATTTACTGAAGGAACTGTCGTTGAAAGGAAAACTTGTGTTTGTAGTTATCCACCAGCCTTCCTCTGAAATTTTCAAAATGTTCGACAGCCTCATCATACTTGATACCGGGGGGTATATGATCTACCAGGGAGACCCTATTGAATCCATCCTGTATTTCAAATCACGAATACATCATGCTAACTATAACGAAAGTGAGTGTCATGTATGTGGTAATGTAAATCCGGAACAAATTTTTAACATTGTGGAGTCAAGTGTGCTGGACGAGTATGGTAAGCTTACGCGAACACGAAAGATTACGCCCCGGGAATGGTACAAACACTTTAAAGATTTTACAGCAGGACAGGAAAAGGAAAAACCTGAAATACCGGAAAAATTACCAAAAATTTCCTTCAACATACCCGGGTGGTTCAAACAATTTGGCGTTTTTGTCAAGCGTGATGTTCTTTCAAAACTGTCCAATACGCAGTACCTTATCATCAACTTTCTTGAGGCCCCGCTGCTGGCATTTATCCTTTCCTATATCATTAAATATTATAACGTTAACGTCACCAATGAGTTTGGATATACCCTCAGCAAGAACAGTAATTTGCCGGTATATATTTTTATGGCCGTTATTGTAGCTATTTTCGTTGGTTTGACAGTGAGTGCCGAAGAAATCATCAAAGACAGAAAAATTCTGAAGCGTGAAGCTTTTCTCAACCTGAGCTGGTCGGGCTATCTGGCTTCCAAAATTGCTGTTTTATTTTTCATTTCAGCTATTCAGGCTCTCACATTCGTAATTATCGGAAATTCTGTTCTTGAAATCAGAGGTATGTATTTTCATTACTGGCTTGTACTGTTCAGTGCCTGGGCTTCGGCAAATATGATGGGGCTGCTTATTTCGGACAGTTTTAAAACAGTAGTAACTATTTATATACTTATCCCTTTTCTTGTAATTCCACAGATCATACTCAGTGGTATTATTGTAAAATATGAAAAACTAAATCCTGTAATTTCATCACCAGGCAGCATTCCCATTTACGGAGAGATAATAACAGCCAGGTGGGGCTATGAAGCACTGGCAGTATATCAATTCATGGAAAATGATTACGAAAAGCAGCTCTATCCGTACAACAAGATAATGAGTATAGCTGAATATAAGAAGAATTACTGGATACCCAATCTGAAAAATAAGGTTGATTATGTAAAACGGCATCTGGATGATACTTCTGCTCCGGAAATTGAAAAGACAGATGAAAATCTTCTCGTTTTGCGCAATGAAATAGGCAAAGAACTAAGCTATAATTCAAATTTTACATTTGAGGATTTACAACTGCTTTATCCCGGGAAAGTAACCCAATTGTTGCTGGATTCAACCAGAGCCTATATAGAAGCACTCAACCAGTTTTACATTAAGGTGTACAACAGGGCAAACAAACAGCGGGACAACATTATATCCTCATTACAAAATACACCGGAAGCCAAGGACAAATTTTTACGTCTGAAGCGCACTTCTCACAACGACAGACTGGAAGAATTTGTAACCAATTCGGGAGAAACCGACAGGATTGTGGAATACAAGGGGCGTCTGTTTCAGAAAATTGATCCGGTTTATATGGATCCCGAAGGTAAATTTCTCAAAGCACATTTTTATGCTCCCCATAAAAGAATATTCGGACATTTCTTCCCAACCTATTGGGTAAATATCTGCATTATCTGGCTGATGACAATTATTTTATATGTAGCCTTGTATTTCAGGCTATTACGCAAACTCATTGACCGTTCCAACAGATGGGGTGAAAAAAGGAGTATAATATCGCCTTAAGGAAAGATTTGAAGTTCAACTCCAGATCAGCGGTATAAAAAATCTATTTGTATGCACAGCTAATTGACAGTTGTCCCGTCCCGTCAATTGTGATTTATACATACTTACATTTCTACAAACCAAAAAAAGCCGTTCTGTTTGAACGGCTTTTCCTGATTAATTAAATTCAGGTATTTAAATCAATCCACAATTTCAATCATCTTGAAAGGCACGTGAATAATTGATTCATAATCTTCACCTGCCTCCAGCATATCTTCATCATCCTCTTCATAAAACCAGTTTACAACAACTTCCGCTTTACTTTTATGAATATTTTCAAGCTTTTTGAATACATCCAGGATACATTTTGATGAACTGGTATTGAAATACTCGAGTTGCACATTCACCTCGGTTTTCCCAAGAGCATTTCCTTTATAGCTATCCAGCCAGTCTACGAGCGGTTTGTAAAATTCGATCGAATTTTCAGGAATTGATCTGCCTTTTATTTCAAGGATTCCTTTTTCAGCATCAAACCGAACACTCGGTGTTTTAGCAGTTCCTTCAATTGAAAGTGGTTCCATATTTTATATATAAATTTATGTCTTTTACGAAACAAATATATCCAGGTTAAAAAAATAATAATCGTTATTGTGGTTCATAAACGAATATTCCATTTTATGTCCCGTTTTCCTTGCTATATCAACCAGGCCAAGCCCTCCGCCTCCTTTGGCTGATAATTTCTGATGATTAAGGATGAATTTATACATATCCTTGAGTTCATCCTGGCTGAGAGAATTGATCTTGTCTATCTTGTCCTTCAGGTATTTTATTTTACCTGAATTAATGAAGTTACCACATGAGACTCTGTATTTGTGATTTTCATCCCTTGAAATCACCAGTATTCCAAATTTATTTACCAGGCGTGTACTTAAATCATCGGGCATATCATCAACATGATGGTAAAGATTTTGTAAACTTTCAACCAGCACATTGTATATTTTCTTTTTGATTTTACTGCTCTCCCCTATTTCATCGAGCTTAGCCTCTATTTCTTCCAAAGTACCATTAATCACTTCGGTAGTGATGCTCCCCTTATAGGCCAGAACCACGTTCCCGGTATTCAACTCGTCAAAAAATTCATCTACATTAAAGCTCATAGAGGCTTCTGTTTTTCGTTGAAATAAGTGAGTTTTTCTTTGTGCTTTTCGTTTGCCCAACAAATATATAAAAAAAAAATCTCTCAATAAAAGCGTTCAATCACCGCCGAAGACATTTATGTCAAATATAATGAGTAAAAGATAACGCCATAATTTCTTCTATCATTTTACCAATTTCTAAAAATAGATAATATTTGGTAAAAACCATTCAAAAAAAATATTTTTTATTCCTTACGGTACCTCTTAATTATTCTATTACTTATTTGTAATAAAATCTTTCCTCTTCCCACTAAAAAGCTCATATTTATTAAAAGTACATTCCAGACTGCCATTATAGAGTGTAAATTTTTTATCAGCATGCAGGCCGAGCTGTTTAAGAGCCGATCGGTTACTGGTCAGAATCCATGCCTGGTAGCCCGAAAACCTGTGCTTAAGAGAAGAACCGATTGTCTGATAAAGTTTCAGAATATCCGGTTGTTTCAGCCTTTCTCCATAGGGCGGATTGGTAATTAACCAACCCGGTCCTTCAGGTGGCTGCGCGGATTCAATAGCATTTGCTGTCAGCTTTATTTTATTCCGCATTGAAGCATTTTTCACATTTTTTTCAGCAATTTTTATCACCCTTGGCAGAATATCCGAACCGCCAATAAATGGTTCATGTGCGGGATCAGGTTCCTCCTCATTATAGAGGTGATTTAACAAGGAATCGTCAAAATCTTTCCAGTTTTCAAATCCGAATTTCTTTCTGAATATACCCGGTGGAATGTTATAAGCCATCAAAGCTGCTTCAATCAGTAATGTGCCTGAACCACACATCGGATCGTACAGGTTTGATTTTCTGTCCCAACCTGAAAGCATTATCATACCTGCAGCAAGTATTTCATTTAGTGGTGCCAGATCTCTGGTTATGCGATACCCTCGTTTAAAGAGAGGCTCACCTGAACTATCCAGGGAAATTGTACAATCATTCTCTGAGATCCTGACATTAATTAATATATCGGGATCAATGATATCTACTGATGGCCTTCTGCCTGTTTTATTACGAAACTGATCAGCAATAGCATCTTTGGTTCGCAGAGAGACAAACTGTGAATGATTAAAAAAACGGGAATGCACCACAGAATCAATGGCAAATGTTTTTTGTTGCCCGAAATGTTGTTGCCAGTCATACTGATATACTGCATCATATAACTCCTGATCATTTTGTGCTTTAAAATGATAGACAGGCTTCAACAATTTTACAGCTGTCCGTAAATGGAGATTTGCCCTGTAGAGCATTTCATTGTCGCCCTGAAAAGACACAGCACGGTTTAATACTTTAATATCATCAGCACCCAGGGCTTCTAATTCATCTGCCAAAACACCTTCTAATCCAAATAATGTTTTGGCTACAATCTCAAATTTCACTTATTATCTATTTATTTATAAAGATACTTTTTCCTTTGTTTTCGGGCATTAACTGTACTCTTTGTACAGCAATTAACTGCAGAAGTTTCATTTTTTTAGATTTACCCAGCATATCCCGGAAAAACAACCGGATATGTGCAGCTTTAAAAGTCCGTGAAAGTAACAGATCAAATAATTAAAAACAAACTTTACCGAATAATAATCCGGTTTATAATCCTTTTTCTATGAGCCAGAGGATTCATCAAGAATACGGTCAACAGCCTTTACTGCATTTTTTCTTCTCGAATCATCTGATCCGGTAATGATTGTATACGTGCACCCAATTTCCCGGATTATTTCCTGGTATCTTTCAAAAAGCTGCTGTCTCATCTCTCCCCCGTTTTCTCTTACAGGATCCGGAACCCAGGGCAGATCAGTATCCATCAGCAAAAAATGATGCGGTTTGTGCGTAAGAAGAGCGCTTTTAAACCATGAGGGCACCCGGTTATACACTACTTCAAACCAAACCCGGGTTACTACGAGAAATGTGTCATAAAACAAAATCTTATTGGGCCGGCAAAGAAATTCCTGTTCAAGTTCAATCTGTTTCCTGGCTATTTTTTCCACATCAGAATAGCCATATGGGCGGTGAAGGTTCTCAACATATTCCCGGGCATATTCCGGAATAAATTCAGTGTGATAATAGCCGGCCAGAAACTCACAGAGTGTGGTTTTACCTGTTGATTCAGGCCCTGTTATAACAATCCGTTTTATATTGCTCTGTTTCAATGCTGGAGTGTGAGACTTTTTTTCCATTCAAAATAACCAACAAATGCCATAACGGTGTATACAATAAAAAGGATGGTAGTTGGATACAACCCTTTATAAACATACAAACACATTGAGGTGGCATCAACAATAATCCACAAGAACCAGTGTTCAATAATTTTCCGGGCCAGCATCCAGGTAGCTACAAATCCGCCGGCGGTAGTGAACCCGTCACCAAGTGGAACAGGAGAATCAGTAAATTCCTTTAAGAAAAAAGCCATAAGTAACGTCAAAAGTATCGTAACAAGAGCCAGTATAAAGATCAGCTTTGTTCCGGCTCTTCTTACAGGGACAATCTCTTTTTCCTTTATCGTCTTAGGTTTTCTGCCGTACAGCCAGAACCACCATCCATAGATACTAATGGGGACATAATATACCTGAAGGAGCATATCGGCATAAAACCTGGCCTCAAAGTAAACATATATATACAGTAAGGAAGTTATAATACCTAATGGCCATACCAGTATATGTTGTTTTATTTCATAAACAACACCCACAATTCCCAAAACGGTTGCGATTACTTCAATATAATGGAGTCCTAACCAGGAGAATATAATTTCCATAGATTTAAATAAGCAACAAAGGAAATATTTCCTTATTTATCCGAAACCATTTCTGAAAGAATCTTCTGCTGGTATTTACTCCAGTTTTCCATCACATTCACAGCTTTGTTAACCAGTTTATCAGTTTGGTTATAAATCTGAAAAAACGAACTGGTTTCCCATAAATCACGGGCTATATAAGCCTTAGTCAGTAATTTTATATCATCAGCAGATTTTTCAAGTTCTTCTGGATTGGCTTCCAGTTCCTCTGATTCAGCAAATTTTGAAAGTTGATCAAGGATATCCTGGTTAATTTCAAATTTTTCACTGTAAGAATTGAAATCGGGATATTGTGATTTGAGGGATTCACGATTTTCATCGAGATAATGGATCACAAAACGGTTCAGGATTCCTTTTCTTATCAGGTTACGATAATAAGGCGTAGAAGAAGTTGTATCGAGCGGTACGAATATATCAGGCATAATTCCGCCTCCACCGTACACAATTCTTTTTTCATTAAGAGTACGATATTTTAACGAATCTGGAAAATGAATACTGTCCTTATGCAGAAACTCACCATGATTATAGCGGTTTATAAGGTCTTCCTCATATGCTTTTAATCCGTCGTTATAAGGTTTTTGTATCAACCGGCCTGTCGGGGTATAGTATTTTGCAATTGTAAGCCGGATCATGGATCCATCCTGCAAAGGGAAGGGCCGCTGCACCAGTCCTTTTCCAAACGAGCGACGTCCCATGATCACTCCACGGTCCCAGTCCTGCACAGCACCGGATACAATTTCACTTGCCGATGCCGTTCCTTCGTCAATCAGAATAATAAGTTTTCCTTCCTGAAAATCTCCCTTTGAAGTAGCAAAATAATCGCGTCTGGAACTGTGTAATCCCTGGGTATAAACTATTAATTTTTCTTTTGCAAGAAACTGGTCGGCCAAAAACACGGCTTCATCCAGATATCCTCCGCCATTGCCTGTCAGATCCAGTATCAGGTTTTTAACACCTTCTTGTTTAAGTTTATCCATGGCATCACTGAACTCCTGCCCGGTAGTTTGAGCAAACCTGTTCAGCTTGATATATCCGATATCATCCTTGATTTTGTACGCTGCATCCAAACTGTAAATCGGAATTTTATCCCGGGTAATGGTAAAATCGAGCAAACCCTTATCTCCCCGTCTGAGCACGCTAACCTTCACCTGAGTACCTTTATCCCCTCTGAGAAGATCGAATACCATTTTATTTGTAATTCCAATACCTGCTACATTTTTACCGTCAACCTTTACAATCCTGTCTCCTGCCTGCAAGCCAACTTTTTCGGACGGACCTCCAGAGATAGGTGAAATAACATAGATTGTATCATTATAAATATTAAATGAGATACCTATGCCTTCAAAATTACCCTGAAGCGGTTCGGTAAGCTCCTTTACTTCTTCCTTTGTCATGTAGGAGGAGTGTGGATCAAGATCCTTCATCATGGATACAATGGCATCCTGTACCAGTTCATTCTGATTAACCGAATCTACATAATAATTGTCAATCCAGTTTAGTACCTGACTAAATTTATAGCTTTGTTCATTAAACAGTTGTGCATGCAACTGTCCGGGATTTATATAGAGCAGGCCCAGCAGAATAATCGTAATATGCGCCAGCCTTTTAACAGTCTTCACCATAATCTTTTCTTTCTGTTTATGTTTATTATAATGCAAAGATAACCAAACAAAAATAAATAATCGTGTAAGGGGTATCTTGTTTATGAATCCCCATAATCAACATGTATGTTAAAAAAAGCACAATCCGAAGACCTGCTTCAGCTAAATCAGATTTATACTTATTCCCATTCAATGGTAGCAGGTGGTTTTGAACTGATGTCAAAAACTACCCTGTTTACACCCTTCACTCTGTTAATAATTTTGTTTGATATTTTCGCAAGGAAATCATAGGGAAGATGTGACCAGTCGGCTGTCATTCCATCTGTGGAAGAAACAGCCCGCAATGCCACTACATTTTCGTATGTTCGTTCATCACCCATCACGCCTACAGACTGAACAGGTAATAAAATCGCACCAGCCTGCCAGACTTCGTCGTACAGTCCCTCCTGTTTCAGACCTTCTATATAGATATCATCTACTTCCTGCAGGAGATGTACTTTGTCAGGTGTGATTTCACCAATTATGCGAATAGCCAGTCCCGGTCCAGGGAACGGGTGCCGGTTTAATATATCTGAAGGGATTTCAAGAGTGCGTCCAACCCGTCTTACTTCATCCTTAAACAGTAATTTTAAGGGTTCAACAACTTTCAGCTTCATTTTTTCCGGTAAGCCACCTACATTATGATGCGATTTAATAGTGGCTGACGGGCCATTGACTGAAACAGATTCAATCACATCAGGATAGATAGTACCCTGGGCCAGCCAGTTTACAGCTTTTATTTTGTGAGCCTCAGCATCAAACACTTCAATAAAATTTCTGCCTATAATCTTTCGTTTCTCTTCCGGATCAGAAACACCGGTAAGTTGTCCCAGAAAAATACCGGAAGCATCTACCCCGATTACATTAAGTCCCATGTGTTTATAGGAATCGAGCACCTTCTGAAACTCATTTTTGCGCAATAATCCATTATCAACGAAAATACAGGTAAGGTTCTTACCAATAGCCTGGTGAAGCAACATAGCTGCAACCGAAGAATCGACACCACCTGACAGTCCCAGTACAACCTTATCTTTACCCAGTGTCTTTTTAAGTTCAGCAACAGTTTCTTCAACAAAAGATGCAGGTGTCCAAAGTTGTGAACAATCACAAATATTGACCAGAAAATTTTTCAGTATTCTGCTGCCTTCTGTAGTATGATAAACTTCAGGATGGAACTGAATTCCCCAGGTAGGCTCACCTTTCACCTCAAATGCACCTACTTCTACATCCAGTGTACTGCCAATAATATTGAAATTGTCGGGAATAACAGAGATAGTATCACCATGCGACATCCACACCTGAGTATTGGGCTCAATATCATGAAAAAGCGGATTGTTTTCATCAATATAACTCAGGTTTGCCCTTCCGTATTCACGATGATTGGAAGGCAGAACCTCACCGCCGTAGTTTTGAGCCATGTATTGTGCTCCGTAACAAATTCCAAGGAGTGGAAATTTTCCTTTGATACCTGAAAGATCAGGAACAGGAGAACCTGCATCCCTTACAGAAAAAGGGCTACCGGAAAGAATGACCCCTTTTACTGTATCATCCGAAACCGGAATTTTATTAAAAGGATGAATTTCGCAATAAACATTTAGCTCTCTTACACGGCGCGCTATTAACTGGGTATACTGGGACCCAAAATCTACAATGACAATTTTTTCCCTGATCATGGCACAAAAATTATTTTGCGCAAAGATACACTTTCTGACCAACTAGAGAAGCACTATAATGAAAACATACTGAACATAAGTCCTGGCTTTGGGCTTTAAATGAAGCAGAATAATAAAAAGAGAAGAGCATATTTTTCTCACAGATCCTGGCATGGTGATCTGTTCGAATAATAAAAAGAATAAAATATTATATTATATATATTATTGAAAACATGGATGTTGCAGAATTTAGTTAAAATTTTTTAAAAATTTCCTGTAATTTCTTTGTCACTTTTTATTCCTATCGGAACTAGTTACAAAGAAATTCAATAATTACTCATTATAATTTTTTTACTATGTTATATTCTGAAACAAATATAACCGAGTCGAAACATGATGAATGGAACACTCCGGAGGAAGCAAAAGAATGTTTGGACAGTTTTTGTTTTATGTTAAATTTTCATTTTCAAGGAAAAAACTGTGAAATAGAATTACCATCCAGGTGGTAAGTCACCCACATCATTTACCACATTCTATAAAAGATAAAAGGAAAATGTAAACTTTTGCCCGGTTTATTTTGAAAACCGGGCATAAAGTTGTTACTGTGCATTTTTATATATACGAAAAACTGAAATTAGCAATTTGGGATTCCGGGAATGGAACTACCGTGATATTCTTCCAGCCGGAATGTTAAAATGGTCTCCGTCTTCAACTGCTATGGTATTTGGAAAAATTTTCCTGGCTTCATCCAGAAGCGGAGAAACATCCTTGTAACGAGCTGAAAAATGTCCCAGGAGCAATTTTTTTACCCCTGCATTTTTGGCCAGTTCAGCAGCCTGAATAGTTGTTGAATGTCCGGTTATACGGGCCAGTTCACTTTCCCTTGCTTCGAAAGTGGCTTCATGATAAAGCAGATCTATATCATGCAATAATTGTCTGTTTTCAGGAATATAAACAGTATCAGTAAAATAAGCATATGAACGCTGGTTATATGGCGGCAGTGTAAGTTCCCTGTTTGAAATTATGGTTCCATCTTCTGTAATGAAATCAGCACCCTGCTGAATGCGTGCAAGATCCCTTACAGGAATCCTGTATTTTTGAATTCTTTCTTTAATAAGATTTAAAGGTCTTGGTTTTTCTCTGAAAATAAACCCACAGACAGGCACTCTGTGTTTGAGTGGCACGCTTTGAACGGTAATAGTTTTATCTTCATACAGTATTTCTTCTCTTTCGTTATTCACCGGGTGAATTTCAACAGGATAAGGCAGATGAATACCAAATGCTTTAAAATGAACAGCCAGAATTTCCTTCAATGCCGAAGGACCATAAATATGCAGCACACTATTCCGCCCCAGCAATGAAAAGGATGAGAGTATACCAAATAAACCAAAAGTATGATCGCCATGAATATGAGAAATAAAGATATGACTGATTTTACCAAATCGTACCTTAAAACGTCTCAGTTGCATTTGTGTTCCTTCACCACAGTCGATCAAAAAAAACCGCTCATTTGCATTGAGCAACTGAGCGGCAGGAAATCTTTTTGAAGTGGGCAGCGCGGAACTGCTGCCCAATATAGTTACATCAAAAGTCACAATAACTGAAAATTAACAGTTCAACTATTTCTGTATCAATCTTTATGGATTAGTTGAGTGGCTTCGTCCACAGAACTGGCAATATTTAAAACAGTATCCAGCTGCGAGATTGTGATCAGTCGTTCAACAGCATCATTAAGACCGGTAAGTACAAAAGTACCGTTCGCATTCTTACAAAGCCGGTTTGCAACCAGAATAGCACTTAATCCTGAAGAATCACAATATCTGCAATTACTCAGATCAAGTATAATATTCTTTTCGCCATTACCGGAGATCAGAACCAGTTCCGATTTCAATGTAGGTGCAATGTGCGTATCCAACTTTTCTTCTAGTACCTGGATCAGGGTGAAATCACCCCGTTTATCAATATTAAATTCCATAACAGAACAGATTTAATTGAGACTATTCTTCTTCTTTATTATTGTCTTTCTTATCAGAGGATTCTTTTTCCTTCTTTTCATTCTCTTCCAGTTCAGATTTCAACTGAGCCAATTCTGTTATGTCACCAAGGGTGGTTTTTTCCAGGCTGTTTTTAATCTTTCTGCTGGTTTTCCGTGTGGTATCTTCCGTTGTTTTTCTGGTAGCTGTTTCTTCAGCTCTCTTTTCATCTTCAAATACACGACTGTGTGAAAGAATGATGCGTTTGGCTGATTTAGAGAATTCAATCACTTTAAAAGGAAGTTTCTCATCAACTTTCGCACTGGTTCCGTCTTCTTTCACCAGGTGTTTTGGAGTAACAAAACCTTCAACACCGTAAGGAAGTGCTACAATTGCACCTTTGTCAAAAACTTCTATAATGGTACCCTCATGGATTGAATCAACAGTGAAAACTGTTTCAAATACATCCCATGGGTTTTCTTCCAGTTGTTTATGACCCAGACTCAATCTGCGGTTGTCCTTATCGATCTCCAGTACCACAACATCAATATCTTCACCTATGGCAGTAAATTCAGCAGGGTGTTTTACCTTCTTGGTCCAGGAGAGATCAGAGATATGGATCAATCCGTCAACACCTTCTTCAATTTCAACAAAGACACCAAAGTTGGTAAAGTTTCTGACCTTGGCAGTATGGCGGGAGCCTACCGGGTACTTTTCAACAATATTTTCCCATGGATCGGGTTTAAGTTGCTTAATACCAAGTGACATTTTCCTTTCTTCCCTGTCAAGAGTCAATATTTGGGCATCAACTTCATCACCTACCTTAAGGAATTCCTGTGCACTGCGCAAATGCTGCGACCAGGACATTTCTGATACGTGAATCAGACCTTCTACGCCGGGTGCAATTTCAACAAAGGCACCATAATCAGCCATTACCACAACTTTACCTTTCACGTTGTCACCTACCTTGAGGTTAGGATCAAGTGAATCCCAGGGATGTTGTGTCAATTGCTTCAGACCCAGTGCAATTCTTTTCTTGGCATCGTCGAAATCAAGAATTACCACGTTCAGTTTCTGGTCAAGCTGCACAATCTCTTCGGGATGATTAACCCTGCCCCAGGAAAGATCAGTAATGTGAATAAGACCATCAACGCCTCCAAGATCAATGAATACACCATAGGAGGTAATATTCTTAACTGTTCCTTCAAGAACCTGACCTTTTTCGAGTTTAGAAATAATTTCCTTCTTCTGTTGTTCCAGTTCTGCTTCGATAAGAGCCTTGTGTGATACAACCACATTCTTGAACTCATGATTGATTTTAACAACCTTGAATTCCATGGTTTTCCCAACGTATATATCGTAGTCACGGATGGGTTTCACATCAATCTGTGAACCAGGAAGGAAGGCTTCGATACCAAATACATCAACGATCATACCACCTTTGGTACGGCATTTAATGTATCCTTTAATAATTTCATCTTTTTCAAGTGCTGCATTTACACGATCCCATGATCTCAGCGCTCTTGCTTTTTTGTGGGACAATACCAGCTGTCCTTTTTTGTCTTCCTGACTTTCAACGTATACTTCTACAGTATCGCCAATGGCAAGCTCAGGATTATAGCGGAATTCATTCAGACTGACAACTCCTTCACTCTTATAACCAATGTTGACCACAACTTCGCGTTTGTTCATACCAATAACTGTACCCTCAACTACTTCGTTTTCTGCAATTGTAGAAAGGGTCTCGTCGTACATGGCTTCAAACTTCTGCCGGTCACCCTGTGAATAATTGTCATTGTCGGTAGCATATTCGTCCCAGTCAAATTCTTCAGCAGGCTTTTCTGCTACTGCAACATCTGCCTCTTTTTCTTCAGGGGCAGCCTGTTGCACGGTTTCTTCAGACTTTTCAGTGTCAGCAGTTGGTTCTTCTGCCTTTACTTCTTCTGCCTTTACTTCTTCGTTTTGCTCTTCTTTTACAGCATCAGCAGCAGCTCCATCTGCCGACTCCGTTTCTTGATTCTCAACATTTTGTTCTTTGTCAAGCTCTTCGTTTAAATTTTTTTCTTCTTTCTCTGTCATGTGAAATGTAAATTAATAAATTTAATAAGTTAGACATTATATTACTGAATTCGAGCTGCAAAAATAAAACTTTCTGAACATAAATGAATTAAATATACAAAAAAATTTTACATCTATCAACTACTCGCAATTCCTTTGACTGTTCAGCAAAATTAAACGATCTTGTTGCAATATACACAGAAAATCTGAATAAATTAAATCAGTCCGTTTTCCGTTCTCCGTTTCCTTCCTGAAAAAATACTGTAAAAAATAATTCTGTATGTCAGCTTATGCTCAGATTTTACCAGCAATATGCATTTATATCTCTCATATAATGTACTTTAATAACACCTTTCTACAATTAAAGCATCAGTTTTCACTTCTGCTGTTTATTACTGAGTAAAATGAAAGCTAAGCTGTGAAACATATGGCAGGGTTTCAAAATTAGTCACTCATTGGCAGACTTCAATCTTTCATCAGGTAAATAAATATTTTCATACATTAATGTTTAACCTTTCAAAATGTAATTTAAAAAATCTTTATTTTTATTTTATATTAATCGGGGAAAGGTGGACATTCAGGTATTAATTTATTGTTTTACGGGAGTTGTAATATTAATTGCTATCAGAGGTCGGATTCACTATGTTGCAGACAAATATGAACAAGCGACAGATCTGCTGAAGGAAATGGAATATTGTTATCAGCAAATATCTGTTATTGTAAAAGTCAGAGACACTATGCAAATGGAGATAGCAGCATTGACTGAACAGTTCAATAATGAATCAGATCCTCAAAAAACTGATAATAAAGGCAATGAAAATGGGAATCACCAAAATTTCACGGAACCATTTCATACTGATCATGCAAATAATGACTACTCCTCCAATATCATCAAATCAAAAACACTAACAAAAATTCAAATTAAAAAAGAACAAATGCAATGCTGCGAAAATGAACTGGACCATTTGACTTGTAATTACAACTTGTTCACCATGAGATTTAAAAATATAAAACGAAGATTCCCTCTTATCAGTTTTATGACCTCCGATGATTTTAAAAATCTGGAAAATAAGGTTGAGTATAAGTTTTCATAGTTAAATTGACACAACAAATACTATAATCAGGCTAATCTCTTCTGAAATTTTCTTTTAGAATCCCAAAGTTCAGGATAATTCGTGTTCTCTTTTCAAATTCCCGACACAACAAATCCTTCCTACAGAAGCAAACAGAAATTAACTTAATTAATTGTAACGAAAACAAAGCGGGGATAAATCTGTTATGCCTGAAAAATTTTACAGGCAATGAGTTTCTGGAACGACCTTACTAACCCATTCTTTTCACTGGCCCCAATGGAAGATGTCACCGATACATCTTTCAGGGAACTGATAATGTCCATCTCAGCACCAGAATATCTGCAGGTGGTGTTCAGTGAGTTTACTTCGGTGGATGGTTTCCTTGATTACCGTGGGCACGAAAAAGTAGCAGAAAGACTGTTCATCAGTGACACGGAAAAGAAGTTACTAAGGGAGCGCGGCATCAGAATTGTAGCTCAGATTTGGGGCAGTGAGCCGGAGAATTTTTATCAAACGGCGGCCAGAATTTACCAGGACTATGAGTTTGACGGTATTGATATCAACATGGGTTGTCCGGTTAAAAAAATCATCAAACACAACGCCTGTTCCGGACTCATCGGTTTTCCGGATCTTGCCAGAGAGATCGTGGAAGCAACCAGGGAAGGTTCACCCCTGCCGGTAAGTGTAAAAACACGTACAGGGCTGAAAGAACATCAAACAGAAGCCTGGATTGAAAATATTTTGAAAGCTAATCCGGCAGCCATTACCCTGCACGGACGAACCCAGAAACAATTGTCTGATGGTAATGCAAGCTGGGAAGAAATAAAGAAAGCTGTGGAAGTAAGAAACCGTCTCTCTCCTACAACTCCAATAATTGGTAACGGAGATATTATTTCTTTTCAGGACGGTCTGGAACATGCGGCGAGTTACGGGACTGACGGCATTATGGTGGGAACCGGAATATTTAAAGATCCCTGGCTGTTTAACCAGTATAGCAGCGATCATCCGCCTTTGGAAAAATTCGATGTATTACTCAGGCACATTCATCTATTTGAAAAGAACAACGGATCGAATAAAAATTATAACATCCTGAAACGTTTTTTCAAAATATATGTAACAGGGTTCCCCGGTGCATCTTCCATCAGGGACCAACTCATGCATGTTTCAGATCCGGAGGCTTTCCGGGAGATCATATATAAGTCAATAGAAAAATTAGAGCAGGAGAATATTGAAAATACATGATGACATACAGTTCTCTCATTGCTACTTCTTTATATGCAACATGCATTAGAAAAACCGCACAAATAGTCACGATTTAAATGTTAAAGTAACTCTGTCTGCCAGAAAAACAGCCAAGCACCCTGATTCAGGAATAAGTATCAAATGCCCCAAACCAGGGTTGACTTATTTAATCGTTATTTGGTGTGTTGTGAAACATCATATTTCAAAAAAAATACGTTGCTTTGCATAAATTTTTTGAAACCAAAATAACCAAAACCGAACATACCATGCACAAAATAAACTGTTTATACCTGAAACCTGCTGTCAGATTATTGATAATGGCAGTGCTTTCAGTCAGTGTAAAAGCTACATTTGCGCAACATCCGTTTAAAGCCGACCTGGAAGAAGTAAAGGTCTATTCCACCAGAGTGGAACAGCTCACCAACGAAACAGGACGTGATATAACCATTATCAGTCATAATGAGATACGGCAATTACCGGTTGACTCTCCTGAGGAACTGCTTCGCTATCTTCCCGGGGTAGTGGTGCAGTCCCGCAACGGGTTTGGGGTGCAATCGGATATTTCCATGCGGGGCAGCACTTTCAGTCAGGTACTGGTGCTGATAGACGGCATGCGACTCAATGATCCGCTGACCGCACATTTTAACGGGTATTTTCCCGTATCCCTGTCAGAAATAGAAAGAATCGAGATCATCCGGGGACCGGCGACCGCAATGTATGGCAGCGATGCAGTGGGGGGAGTAATCAATATTATAACAAAGACCTTTTCAGGAGACAACCAGCAGCTATCTGTGGCAGACGGCCGCCTCAGCTATGGACAGTACAACCTGGTAAGTGCCGATGCCGGTGGCTTCCTTAACAAGGACCGGTTAAAACTGGGTGGCGGACTGATGATCAACCAGTCAGACGGTCAAAAACTACCTTCAGGGGAAAATGCGGATTTCAACCTTAAAACCGCATCTCTTTCAGGAACTTATCAATTTTCACCACAATGGAAAGCCTCCCTGCGATCCGCTTATGATTACCGTAATTTCAATGCACAATATTTTTATACCCGCAGCCCGTATGATGAATCACGCGAACAGATAAATACCTGGTGGAACCAGTTGCAGGTTTCCCATGTGGGTGACAGGTCCGGTACCAGCTTCAGCCTCGCCTATAAAGCTACCCGCGATTCATTCCTTTTCAATCCGGCTTTTACCGCCAGCGTGCACCAGACACAGTTTATAAACGGACAGTTGAACCATACGATCAACTTCAAACAAAATCTCAAACTGGGACTGGGTGCGCAAACCGACCTGCGTACGATTGAAAGTAATGACCGCGGAGACCATCAGGATAAGCATGTGGGTGCCTATGCAGTGTTGTTTGTAAAACCTGTACCTGCTTTCAATCTTACAGGAAGCCTCAGGGGCGATTATGATGATAATTTTGGGTTTGAACTGCTTCCTCAGGTCAGTGGTTCATGGGAACTGCAAAAATGGACGATCAGAGCATCTGCAGGGCGCTCAATCCGCGGGGCCGATTTTACCGAACGTTATGTCTCCAACAACCTGCCAGGCCCGCTGCCTGAACTCCGCAATGTGGGAAATCCCGGTCTGAAAGCTGAAACAGCCTGGAGTTACGAAGCAGGAACCGATTACCAGCCCGCAGACTGGCTCACGGCTAAACTTACCTTTTTCAGAAGAAATGCGAAAAACATGATCGATTATGTAATCACCAATGAATCACAAATACCCAACAATGCTAACCTGTCACAGGGAGCCGACTATTTCTACGCACAGAATATTTACAAACTGAATACCGAAGGTGCCGAAGTGGCAATGATTGCAAACAGGAATCTGGGCCCTGCTATTTCATTATCCGGGATGCTGGGTTATTCCTACTTTTATTCCTTCAACGGGGAGAACATAATCTCCAAGTACATCGCCAATCATCCCAAACACCTGGTTACCGCCAACGTGTTGTTGTCTGCCGGCCTTTTCAGGCTGGGCATTAACGGATTGTGGAAAGAGCGTACTCCCGACGAGGACCAGGCCTCAGGATTTGTTCTCCAGAAAAACTATTCGGTATGGAATGCATCACTGGATGTAAACTTTTACCAGCGGAAGTTGTGGGCCGGAGTACAGGTGAATAATGTTTTTGATACCCAATATTCCGACATCATGGGTGCCACCATGCCCGGAAGGTGGTTGATGGCAGGGATCAAATGGCAGTTTGCAAGATAAGTTGAGAGGTTGAGTTGTGGAGGCGTTGAGAGGTTGAGTTGTTGAGTTGGTT
This sequence comes from uncultured Bacteroidales bacterium, assembly GCA_963783315.1. GTDB lineage: Bacteria > Bacteroidota > Bacteroidia > Bacteroidales > DASQZP01 > DASQZP01. The sequence continues at coordinate 87,772 of CAWAMZ010000013.1, read as the reverse complement.
CTCGCTGAGTTACGCGGAGTTGGGCGCGAAGTCTCGCAGCGTTTTTGGTAAAGTCGGGAGATCGATGACCGAAGACCGGAGTGGGCTTTCTGTTTCAGAATTATGTTTTATTTTTTTTTGTTGAGTCGTTGATTTGTTGAGTTGTTTAGGGTTCGACGGGAAGGGATTTAACGTGACCTGAGAGACTTAAGACAGGGAATGTTCAATTAAGGTCACAAGCGGACGCTTGCGACAGACTAACTAGGGGTCACAAGCGGATGCTTGCGACAGACCTGGCTTGCAACAGACCTGACTTACGACAGGCGCCACGAGTCGGGAGACTCACAGCAGGGAGAGCTTCCTAAAAAAATTCCTTTTTAAAATTCACCAGGTATAATTCCTCCGTAGCTCTGGTAAAAGCAGTATACAACCACCGCAGGTATTCCACATTCACCATATCATCCGTCAGATATCCCTGGTCGACAAAAACTGATTTCCACTGACCGCCCTGTGCCTTGTGACAGGTTACTGCGTAAGCAAACTTCACCTGCAGGGCATTGAAAAACGGATCTTTCTTAACCGCTTCATATTGTGCTTTCCGGGTTTTCAGATGCTGAAAATCCTCCATTACCGCGTAAAAAAGTTCTTTGTTCTTTTCCGATGGAAGTGAAGATGTATTAACCGACAGGGTATCCAGCAGGATCTTTACCTCCATCTCCAGCTCTCTAGTATAATCAATAAACCGAACCACCACATCGGCAAAACGCATCCCGAACAGCTCATACGGATATTTAACAATCCGCATGATCTCCACAATATCTCCGTTAGCAATAAAATCCATTTCCTCGGTGCTTCCAGCCCAGAAATAGTTATTTTTTACAACCATCAACAGGTCACCGGGGGCAATTTCACTTTCGTGCCAAAGGATCTGGTTGCGTATCCCCTGGTTGAAAATATTGGCCCGTTTGTTCGACCGGCACACCACAATATTTTGTGTAATACCATATTTATCATGCGCTGTGGTAAGCGCCTCGATCAATTCATCCCCTCCTATCCGTTTGATATCCGGATAATCTTCTACCTCCAGTTTGGGCAGCTTCTCGTCCCGCTCTGCAATCTGGTTACGGATAGTAGTAGCATTCATCAGGATACCACTGCCAATAGATTGACGAACAATATCCGTAAGGATCACTTCCTGCACTTCATATCCGAAGGAGTTCAGCACCTGTTTATCCAGGGCGGGACTGATATCCAGCTTAACAGGAGGCAGCTGCGCTGTATCACCCACCATGATTAGCCTGCAGTTACGACCATTGTAAACATAGCTGAGCAGGTCGTCAAGCAGGTGCCCTGAACCAAACATGGAAGCATCGGGTGATGTGTTTGATATCATGGACGCTTCATCCACAATAAAAAAAGTAGAGCCATGCAGATTGCGATCAGGTACAAAATCTCCAAACCCGTCTTTGGACGATCGTTGCCGGTATATTTTCTTATGGATGGTATAGGCCGACTCTCCAGAGTAGGATGTCATTACTTTTGCCGCCCGGCCGGTTGGTGCCATCAGCACTGATTTGATACTGAGTTCCCTGAACGTTTTAACCATCGCACTGATCATGGTTGTTTTTCCGGTACCTGCATACCCCTTAATCAGAAATAATCCTGAATTATCCGGTTTTACAATGAAATCCGAAAGTTTGTCGATCAAAACCTGTTGACTGGCGGTTGGATCAAAGCCGAGGTGCTTATTCAGGATCTGTATTATATGATTTTTTAGCATCTAAGTAGAATAAAACCTTTTTATAAAATCTATAATCTAATTTTTTTTTTATTTTTGCAACTCAAACATAAATTAAAAGAACTAAAATGAAAACAGTAATCCAGATTATTTTAACAGTGGCTATTGTGGTTTTAGGATATCTCATCATCGAAAGTATCATGAAACCTATCCGGTTCAACAGGGAAAAAGATATGAGATGGGATGCAACCATTGAGAGATTGAAGGATATCAGAACAGCTGAACTGGCTTATAAATCAGAAAAAGGAAAATTCACCGGAAGTTTTGACACCCTTATTAATTTTGTTAAAAGGGATTCTTTTTCAGTTGTAAAGGCAATTGGTACTGTACCCGATTCGCTTACTGAAGCCCAGGCATTGGCAGCTAATCTGGTTGTACGTGACACTATTCCTGTTAGTGTAAGAGATTCACTGTTCGGGAGATCTTATCCGGTTGATTCCCTTCAGTATGTGCCTTTTGCTTCCAATAATAAATTCACACTTGGTGCCGGCGAGATCGAAACCGGATCGAAAGTGACGGTTCAGGTATTTGAAGCCAAGGTTCCCAATAGTGTATTGCTTCATGGAATGGATGAGCAATTGGTCGCTAATTTTAATGATGAGAGAATAAAACTTACCGGTTATGCCGGACTAAAGGTAGGTTCACTCACCGAGGCTACCAATAATGCGGGTAACTGGGAATAATCCCTGTCACACATGCAGCATGAAATAGCATTAATTGATGAAACGCTGGATATAAACCAGGCACCCTATTATCATATATCCATTCAATCTTCATTGAATGGATTTTCTTTTTGCATACTGGACACGGTCAATAATAAATATGTGTTGCTGAAACATTACCATATTGAAGACAACCTGCCCAGGAATATTTACTATGAAAAGATTGACGAGCTGGTGCAGCAGGAAGAATGGTTTGACCTACCTTTTAAGAGTGCCCGGTTTATGCATATCTCCGATAAGGTAGTATTTGTACCCCGGCGTTTCTTTACTGAAACAGATATCAAGAAGCACTTCGAGTTTGCTCACGATATGGAAGAGCTCGATGAGTTGCATTACAACAATCTTGCTATTCCCGATGCCTGTTCGGTGTTTTCTGTTCCAAATTATGTGGCCAACAGCCTGCTGAAAAAATTATCAGGATTACAGTTCTATCATCATACTACCCCGATGCTATTTAATGCCTTTGGGAACCATCAGATTACCACGCCCAGGGTATTTATCAATTACCACGCCCATTTTATTGATATAATGGCTGTGGAAAAAGACCATATGCTGTTTTACAATGCATTCCCCTATGGAACGCTGAGCGATGTATTGTATTACATTTTATATGTATACGACAAAACAGGACTCAATATGGAAGAGAATGAACTCATTATTATGGGGAATGTCAAAAAGAAATCAGCCCATATTGATGAACTTGCAGGATACATCAAGAAGATAAAGTTTGAAAAGCTTACCGGAGGATTTGTTTACAGCTATACGCTGAACGATATTCCCTCCTTTCGTTTCACCACATTGTTTAATTTGTACAATTGCGCATAATCAGCGGCACACATAAGGGAAAGATCATTCATCCCGACAAATCGTTCCGGGCACGGCCCACTACCGATATTGCCAGGGAAAGCCTGTTTAACATTCTGGCCAATTATTTCGATATGGAATCCATCCGTGTGCTCGACCTGTTTTCAGGTACCGGCAGCATCACTTATGAGTTTGCTTCCAGGGGTTGTCCGCAGATTGACCTGGTAGAGAAAAATTACTACCATTATCGTTTTATCAAACGCATGTTGGGAGAAATGGGGTTTAACCAGGTGAATACATGGAAAACAGACGTGTTTACCTTTATTGCACACACACCTGATCAGTATGACCTGATCTTTGCGGATCCACCTTATGATATGCCCGGGATTGACACCTTGCCCGGACTGATTGAGAAACATAATTTGCTTGTTGAGGACGGCTGGTTTATCCTCGAACACTCGAAAAACCTGAATTTCAGCGGTGAACCAAACTTCCAAATGCTCAGGAAATACGGAAGTGTTCATTTCAGTATCTTTGCGCAGAAAAAAAGTGAAAAATAAATGAAAATTTAAGATAAGAATTTTGGTAGAAAAGAAAATTAAATTACTTTTGTGCCACGCTTAACGCAATAAGCAACGTTCTTACAAAATGGTCTGGTAGTTCAGTTGGTTAGAATACATGCCTGTCACGCATGGGGTCGCGGGTTCGAGTCCCGTCCAGACCGCAAAAAGCTCCTCAAAAGGGAGCTTTTTTTGTATGCATGAAATTCAATGTCTACATATTATTCTCTGATAGCCTGCAACGCTTTTATATCGGCCAGACAAAAGACATTCATGAGCGTTTTAAAAGGCACAATGCCGGAAGGGAAGCATATACATCCAAAGGCATTCCTTGGAAGCTGGTTTATGTTCAGGAGATGAATTCCAGAAAAGAAGCCATGGCCCTGGAGAAAAAAATCAAAAATCTTAAAAGTAATTCAAAACTCCTTCAGTTTATCGAAGGGCAGGTCAGCATGGGGCGCGGGTCCCGAAAAATATAAAATCTTTGATTTTATTTATTTTTCGAGGATGCTCGGATTTTTTCCCAAATCAAAGATTTGGTGAAATCCGGCATTCGAGTCCAGTCCAGACCGCTTTAAAAACAAACAAAAGCCTCGCAATCAAAAGATTGTGAGGATTTTTTGTTTTTATCAGGTACGAAACAGGTACGATTATATTCAATAGCTATCGGAAACTACCACGAGTATATGACTCAGGGTTCATCTATAGATAACCTTTCTATTTTGAAACCCCGCTACCGCGAGTCTCCCGACTCGTGGTCCCTATCCTTTCACTGCCGCAAGGTCCGCATGTGCCCGAAATTTCGATTACCCCCCCACCACTGGCGCAACCGATAGCTATCGGATCATCTGCTTGTGCCCTTCATGCATATATTCCTCTCTTCCTCTGGCGCAAGTATCTACTTGTGACTGCTGATAAATATCTAAAAACTCCGCTCCTTGACGGTTGCACCGTCAATTTATTTTTAGCCACTAATGCACGAATGATAAATTATGGCTGAAAAAGTTCATTAAGTAATTTTTTGGCTGATTACCGCTGATTCAGATATCATTGACCACCAATCGGAAACTTTGTTTCCTGTTGGTTGAAGGTTGTACCACCAATCTTTATTCCGGAACTGGTGCAAGCGTCCGCTTGTACCCATCAATTTTAGCAATCTCCATTAATTTAAGCTTCTCGCCGGGGCAATGTACTTGTGCCCATCATACATATAGTCCTTCCCAGATCTGACAGGAAAACAATACCTGTCAGGTTGCTACCCGACAGACATCCGGTTCTATTCGCCGCATAACCGACCTCCAGATTTTTATATATGTCAAAGACACGAGTACCCTCCTGACCATTTTCCAACACAACAGTCTCTTTCTTTTTATAAAATTCTTCAATACCAGATTTAATTTGAGATTCAACACCTTCTATAAAAATGTTAAGAAGTTCAAATGAAAACATTTTGAATTCTCCATACCAGTTTTTATGATTTAATTTTAATTTTCTGGACATTATCTGTGTTGTTTTAATAATTATTTCTTTTAATAAAGTACATTTCCTTCATCCCATTTACCCTCATCATAACTTGAAAATATGGCAACATCCAACATGCAGGGATAAATTTCACCACTTTTGCCCGGCTTACGTATTTTGCATGTTGTGCAAATGTTGCTTATTATCTTACTTCTGCCATTTTTTTCTTTGTATTCATCAAGCTTGCATCTCTAAACTGTCTGTTTACTTCATTTTTTAATCTATATGGTCTATTAAATGCTGCTTGTGAAACTTTAAACAAATCTGATAGTTTTCTAATCGTGTCTTTTGATAGTCCTTTATGATAATTTAAAATTTTTGAGATAGTTCCTTTTGACAAATCAAGGATATCAACTAAATCCTTTGCCTTTAAATTGTGCTCTTTCATTAATGCTTTAAGTAATTCAATCGGGTCAGAATCTTTTAATGTATTATGATCTTTATCCCATTTCTCAATCAATAAGGTAAGCAGGTCTATCTCGTCTTGATTCTTATCTTGTGAGATCAAGTCCTCCATGATATCACAATACTTATCGTACTGCTGTTTATTTTTAATTATCGTGTATTTTAAAGTTTCCATTTCAATCATTTTTTAATCTTATTTAATAAACATTAATCTCGTATTGTCTACCATTATTACAGAGTTTTGTATACTCTCCATGTGTACCTATCCATCTTACAAATAAATGGACTTTCGTTTCTCCAAAGTGATATTTACATATCATCCTATATTTATTTCCTCCAATATTGAATACCACACGATCAGAACTTTGTCCAAGGATATCCGCACTATTGAAAGTCAATATAATCTCATTTGGTTCATTCCAGTCAACACGCCTTATAATTGACAACCATATTTCAAAAGATGCCCTACTCCTGGCATTTCTTAGGACATAGTCCTCGATAGACTGTTTTTTGATCAAATGTACTCTCATATACTTAATCGCAAATATATGAAAAATGTTTCACAAAAGGAAACCTATTTGTTCGAAGTTTTTCTTTTAAACGGTCAGCCCAACAATTTTGCACAACAAATCCATAAACGCATATCATTGATAGGTCTTTTAAAGCAACTTTTTACCCTTAAACCTTTAACATCAGTTATTGCTAAATACATCATAGTTATCTACACCCAGGAATAAAGAGCAATTAGTGACCAATAAACAAAATACCCTTTATCTCATTTAATTTGCTCTTCCCTTAACAAAATCAACCTAACAGTTTACCAAATATATAAAAAACAGAAATCGCCTTTCCCCATTTTCAATAAAATTCAATAAAAGAGAGCATATTCATGCTCCTTATGCACAAATATGCCCGATTAATTTTGTAAGGTTGAGTAGGAATCAACCCCTGTTTTTCAATTCTTTGCCTAAAAAGCATTTCATCTGTTGGCTGCTTCCAGGTTGTCCACTTTGATGTAAGTGAGAAAGGCTCTAACGCTCTTATGACAGGAAATCTTCATTAACTCTTCTGCCGGGAATCCACGTAAATTTATATTGGTTAGAAAGGAACAACGTCAGTTATGGGTAGAGTAAAATTCATCCTCCAGTCAGTTTGCCGGATTGTTCCGTATATAATTTCGGATATTTTCCAGCGAAATACTGTTACGAATGATATGATCGTGAAAACGCGGTTGCAAGGAGAAATTTTTCTGTATTTTTTTACATCATATGTAGCGCGTCCTTTAAATCACCGGAATATTTTCCACTGGACGAATGACAGTTGAGAAAGGAGATGGAGATCACACACCATTGTAAGGCAATGCAGTTTACAAAATCAGGCCATGTTAATATTTATATCTTGTCCGTATTTAACTATCTCATTAACTATTGGATTGGTAATATCAAAATCCTTTGCACGAAACGGATGTGGTTCAATTCGACTATCAATTTTCCTTCTTAACCTCATTAAATCCAATTGTATATCAATTAAATTGCTATAGTCTTTTAAAATTACAGCAATATCAATATCGCTATCCTCATTGAAATTACCTTTAGCATATGAACCAAAAAGAATAATCCTTACAAAATCATATTTTTCTTTTACAGCATCAGCATATTTTGCGGCTACATTTAAAGCATCTTTTTTATCCATGTCCGAATGTATTTTATTTTATCAATCCACCTTTTTGTATAATTTGGAGTACATAGTTTATAGAACTCCTTTTTATAATCATCGTACCTGGCATTTAAATTAAATGAAGTAATTTCATCAAGCCAGTCTGCTTGCTCGTCTGTCATCTCCAATCCGGTTAATTCTCCTAAACGATACAAGTTATGTGTAAACGGCGCATGTTTTTTAAATCTTTTAACATATAATGCCTTGAGTAATTTCTCAATCGAAATGTGACCAAGAAACAACGACCAACTATATGATTTTGAATTATATAAAGTTAGCATTGTCTCAAAATCATCATCCGAAGTCTCAATCCAGTGTTTTACAATTTTCTTAATATCAATATTTGAATTATTATCAGTCATTTATTGTTTAATATTTATATTCAAATATAACAATTTTTAAACCATTAATCAGTTGGGAACTTCCACCAGCCTAATTCCCAAAACACCCTCAATTTTAGAAATGGTTTCAAGGGTAAGGTTTTCTTTGCCTTTAACTACTTTGCTTATATACTTAGGTGTAACACCCATTTTTTCTGCCAGCTTCTTCTTAGTCATCCCATTTATCGGTTTTTGGACCCTTATCTCCTTAAGCATGCGAACGGCAATTTTAAAGGAGCGCCTGCTCCATGCAATGTTCTGCTGCCGTCTTTTTCCATCTTCCAGCCAGGGCGAAACCTCGTTGGATGCAATGTTGTTTATTTGATTGCAATTCTGTTGTTTATAATTTATCTGGCGAAAGTATCATTCTCACTCAAAATCCTTCCCATATCTAATCCCGACCAGACCTGACAGGAAAATAATACCTGTCAGTTCGCCACACGACATACATCCGGTTCCACCCGCCGCATAATGATCATTTGTTTTCAAAATAAATTTAGATACAGCACATGGTAAGCGGATAAACCAGTATATATAAAAAATAATTAAATTTGTAAAAACGGATTACCATGACAACAGCAGATATAAAGGAAGAAATAAAAAAAGCACTTGATGATGCTCCGGAATCTGTATTGAATGACATTCTGGATTATTTGAAACAGATTAAAGTAACTCCGGATAAAAAGATTGATCTGACCAGAAATCTAAGTAAGATTTTAAGGGAAGACAAAGACTTACTGCAACGCCTGGCATTATGATTGATCCATTAGATGCTATCAGGATTCAAGAGATATTAATTAACAAATTTAGCGGTAAAAAGGGCATTCGGGACAGAAAATTACTTTATTAAGCACTTACCCGACCATTTCAAACATTTGATTCAAAGGATTTATATCCACATCCCATCAATATAAGGCAGCAGCATTAATTGAAAGTCTGTTATTTAACCATCCATTTATCGATGGCAATAAGCGAATTGGATACGTATTAATGCGATTATTGCTAATGGACAATGGATTTGATATTCAGGAAACGGATGATGAGAAGTATGATTTTGTAATCTCTATTGCTAAAGGTGATTTTAAAATCGATGATATTGTAAAATGGATTAAAGATAAAATATCACCGGAATAATTCGATAAAATAGAATTCTAACTACTGATGGACGACTATACCATTAATCTTACCCTGGTTGTGCCCATCATACACATAATACTTCCCATACCTGGCAGGAAAACATTACCTGTCAGATCACCTACCCCCCCTGCCGCATCCGATGGCTACCGGATCGTCCGCTTGTGGCTTTGTCCTCCACTACCCCCATCCTTTGCGCAAGTATCCGCTTACACCTTCTACCCAATATTTATTTTCAATAGTTTAAAAATCCTGATAATTTTGCTGGCAACACTATTTGACACTCACAAAACGTATAGATGTAAACAACATAACTATGGAAATCTTATTACTGATCATAGGCCTGGCTGCAGGAGGCGTACTGGGGTATTTATTGCTGAAAAGTCAACAGGCCGCCAACACTGTCCCCAAAACCGAGCTGCTTACCCTGCAAAACGATTTCAATAATTTAAAGGAACAACTGATTCATTTGCAGGCTGAGAAAGATACATTAGACAAGCAGATCGATGAGCTGGCAACTAAACTGAAGGAATCAGACCACGAGTTGAAAGAAAAAAATGAGACACTGTACCAGTCGAAAATTAATTACTCGGAGCTGAATGCTCAGAACAAGATCCTCAGGGAAAAGCTGGAGACACAGAAGCAGGAGATAGAAGACCTGGGAAAGAAGTTCAAAACCGAATTCGAAAACCTGGCCAACAAGATCCTGGAAGAAAAAAGCGAAAAATTCACCAAAACGAACCGGGAGAATATCGAAAACCTGCTAAAACCCCTGGGTGAAAACATCAAAGAGTTCAGGACCCGGGTAGATGAAGTATACCACAAAGAATCGAAAGAGCGTTTCTCCCTGGGCGAAAGGGTGAAGGAACTGGCCGCGCTGAACGAAACCATCAGTAAGGAAGCCCGCGAATTAACAAAAGCGTTACGTTCCGAGGCAAAAACACAGGGCAACTGGGGCGAGATGATCCTGGAGAAGATACTGGAACTCTCGGGCCTTCGTAAAGGAGAAGAATATTTCATGGAGCACCAGTTGCTGGATGATAACGGCAAACCTCTGGTTTCCGATCAGGAACACAAAAAGATGCGGCCCGATGCCGTGATCAAGTATCCTGACAACCGGTCGGTGATCATCGATTCAAAAGTGTCATTAACACGGTTTGTCAACTATACCACAGCCGCCGACAGCGTCGCAAGAGACACCGAACTAAAAGCACATGTGGCCTCTGTAAAGAAACATATTGATGGCCTCAGTGCCAGGGGCTATGATGATTATGATACCTCGCTTGATTTTGTGATGATGTTTGTCCCGAGCGAACCCGCCTATATCGCGGCCCTGCAGGGCGACCCCAACCTGTGGGAGTATGCCTATGGCAAGCGCATTCTGTTGCTGAGTCCCACCAACCTGATCACCTCCCTCAAGCTGATCGCCGATCTGTGGAAACGGGAATACCAGAACCGCAATGCCATTGCCATTGCCGACAGGGGTGCGAAGCTGTACGACAAGTTTGTGAGTTTTGTAAAAAATATGGAAAACGTAGGCAGTCAGCTCGAAAAAGCACAGGACACCTACGACAGTGCCTTCAAACAACTAAGCAAGGGCAGCGGCAACCTCGTCTCCCAGGCCCTGAAGCTGAAAGAGCTGGGCATTAAGAACAAAGCCGAATTGCCCAAAGAGATGGAGGATACAGCGGGATTGGGGAACAACAGCTGATTTACGGTTGTATCGTCAATCTTAACAATGTGGCAGCGCGGGGAGTGATTCGGTTGGTTATTCAGTTGTTTATTCAGTTGTTTGTTCGGTTGTAATTCAATTGTTTGTTCGAATGTTTAATTAGTTAACTGGTTCAAGGTCTCGCTTGGATCCCTTATATTTATCAGGTTGTTTATAAGTTAGATGGTTCAAGTGTCTCGCTTGGATCCCTTATATTTATCAGGTTGTTTATAAGTTAGATGGTTCAAGCGTCTCGCTTGGACCCCAGCTTATTTATCAGGTTGTTTGTAAGTTAGATGGTTCAAGTGTCTCACTTGGACCCCAGCTTATTTATCCATGTGTTTGAGGGTTTGAAGGTTTGAAGGTTTGAAGGTTTGAAGGTTTCAGATTGTTTACTCACTCCCGCAAGGCCGTGCCACAGGCCGCTCGTGATCCTTTAACTAGCGCGCATTTGTAATGCGTGCTTCCTCCTTTAACTGGCGCATCCGATAGCTATCGGATCATCTGCTTGTGCCCCCTGTTTCAAAAACCTCATCCGCTGATTAACGGTTGCACCATCAATCCTTTTTTAGCCACTAATGCACGATCCGATGGCTATCGGATGATTATTCAGGTCCAACTATGTTCACAAGGTTAATTTTCAGCTGGCAATCGCTGATCGTGGTTATTGTCTCGAATGGAAAACTTCGTTTTCGAATCTTTCATCCCCCCAACTCTCATATCTCATCTCTTCCCCTCAACCCTCAACTCCTAAACTTCTTAACAACTAAACCGCTAAACAACTCAACTTCTAAACATCTAAACTCCTAAACAAAATCCAATCGTTTCCAAAATCCATCATATTTATTTTTCCCCTCAGACCTGACAGGAAAACCATACCTGTCAGGTCGGTACCCTGCCAACATGCAGGTTTCATCCACCGAATAGTCATCATCTGGCTCCGAAATCAGTTTTTGAATACATAAGTGATGGTTGTTAATACCAGTATGTATAAAAATCATTAAATTCGTAAAAAATGGATTTTCTTGACAACAGCAGATTTAAAAGAGGAAATAAAAAAAGCGCTTGATGACGCTCCGGAATCTGTATTGAATGATATCTTAGATTATTTGAAACAGATTAAAGTAACCCAGATAAAAAACAACGCGAGCCTGCCTGCGTACCCCTGGCAGTCAGGGATAGTGCTAATTTTGAACGAAATAAAATTTAATAAACAACTTAGCGACTTGATGCTGAAAAGCTTTTAACTGCACAACGATTTCTTGCATCCTTCCGTTAGGCTTAATTGTGACAGAGAGACTCAGCATCTTATAGATTGACAAATTTAAAAATCCGATTCTCATATGGATTTCCTGCATAATTGTAGTAACTTTGTAATTACAATTTTAAACCAGTTGATTATGGAAGTTTCAATTATCCAAATAGGGAATTCTAAGGGGATTCGATTTAGTAAGACAATTATTGAGAAATATAATCTTCGGGATAAAGTAGATTTGATACTTGAACAGGGTCAAATAGTAATAAAACCATTGATTAGACCAAGAAAAGGTTGGGAGGAGGCATTTAAAGAAATGTCAGAGCAAGGTGATGATAAATTGCTGCTTAATGACGTATTTGACGATGAAAATCTTGAAGAATGGAAATAAATCAGTATCAAATCATTCTTGTTAATCTTGATCCTACTATTGGCAGTGAGATTAAAAAGACCAGACCATGTGTAGTGATTTCTCCAAACGAAATGAATAAGTATCTACGAACGATTGTTATTGCACCAATGACAACAAGTTCAAAGAACTACCCGACAAGAGCAGAGATTAAACATGATAATAAAATCGGTTGGATTGTACTTGATCAAATTAGAACAATTGACAGGCAGAGGATTATAAAACCACTGGGGAGACTTTCACAACCCGAGATTAAGGAAGTTAAAAGTATCTTAAAAGAGACCTATGTTGACTAACTAACAACTCCCATAACTTGTGCATCCGATGGTTCCCGAAGGCTTTCCGGGACAGATTGTCCACTTATGCCCATCCCATAACTGGTGCAAGCGTCCGCTTGTACCCATCAATTTTATGTTCCCCAACTGGCGCAAGTATCTACTTGTGCCCCCTATATTAAACCTCGCTAATTAACGGTTGCACCGTCAATCTTTTTCTCTCCCTACTCAAACTCAAACTCATACTACTCAACTCCCTGGCGCATCCGATAGCTATCGGATCATCTGCTTGTGCCCCTTTATCCCTTAGCTGTTCAAGCATCTGCTTGTACCCCCCATGAAAGGCGCATCCGATGGTTCCCGAAGGCTTCGGGATGGATCGTCCACTTGTACCCTCCACTGAATGACGGTTGCACCATCAATTATCCCCGAAATATAGGTATAAACCCTTTTGGCATTGCATTTTAATTAATTATCTTTACCAAAAAGATAGTAATGACAGATTTAAGTTTATATACCAAGATATCCTCACTCCCTGATTCATTAAAATCAGAGGTTGTAGATTTTATAGATTTTCTCCGGTCTAAAAGAAACAAAGTTAAATCGAATCCGAAGAAAGGTAGAATTTACGGATATGCAAAGGATACTATTACATTAAAACCAGACTTTGATGATCCAATCGAGGATTTTAACGATTATATGTAATGGATCTTTTGTTAGACACTCACGCAATTTTATGGTATATCACAGGTGATAAACAACTACCCAAAAAGATAGTTGATATCATAAATGATGATTCAAACAGATGTTTCATAAGCATAGCCAGTATTTGGGAAATTGTTATTAAACTTTCGTTAGAAAAATTAGAGATAAAAGGAGGTTTTGATACGATCGAAGATTTTTTCGAGAATAATGATTTTGATTTATTGCCAATAGACTTTGATGACACAAAAACTCTTTTAAAATTAGAGACTATACATAGAGATCCATTTGACAGGATGATTATAGCTCAATCGATATCATCAAAATTAAAGATAATAACCAGGGATAGATATTTTAGCAAGTATAATGTTGAAATTCTTTGGTAGGGCCAATGCCTCAGTCTTTTTTCTCTCTCTACTCAAACTCAAACTCAAACTGCTCTACTCCCTGGTGCAAGCATCTGCCCCTTAACTGGTGCAAGCGTCCGCTTGTACCCATCAATTTTACGTTCCCCAACTGGCGCATCCGATAGCTATCGGATCATCTGCTTGTGCCCCCTATATTAAACCTCGCTAATTAACAATTGCACCATCAATCGTTTTCTCACTCATACTCAAACTGCTCAACTCCCTGGCGCAAGTGTTTACTTGTGCCTTTATATTAAACCTCGCTAATTAACAATTGCACCGTCAATCTTTTTCTCTCCCTACTCAAACTCAAACTCAAACTGCTCAACTCCCTGGCGCAAGTATTTACTTGTGCCCCTTATATTAAACCGTGCTAATTGACGATTGCACCGTCAATCCTTTTTTAGCCACTAATGCACGATCCGATGGCTATCGGATGATTATTCAGGTCCAACTATGTTCACAAGGTTAATTTTCAGCTGGTAATCGCTGATCGAGGTTATTATTGTCACGAATGGGAAACTTCGTTTCCTGTTTTGACGGTTGTACCTTTAATCTTAATTCCATAACTGGTGCAAGCGTCCGCTTGTACCCATCAATTTTACGTTCCCCAACTGGCTCAAGTATTTACCTCCCTGGCGCAAGTATTTACTTGTGCCCCTGTTTCGAAGACCCCGTCCGCTAATTAACGGTTGAACCGTCAATCTTTTTCTCTCCCTACTCAAACTCAAACTACTCAACTCCCTGGCGCATCCGATAGCTCCCGAAGGCTTTCGGGACGGATCATCTGCTTGTGCCCCTCTTCAACTAGCGCGCCTGCCTACCTGAGTATTCAGGCAGGCATTTAGCTTCGCTGAGCTCGTCCTTCGTCCTCGGTTGTAATGCGTGCTTCCTTTACCTCTGATGCAAGTATGTACCTGTCCCCATCATACATATATTCCTTTCAAGACCTTAAAGGAAAACCACACCTTTCAGGTTCCTGCATAACCCATAGCTAAAGATATACCGCTCCTAACGGAGAACTGACAAAAACGTAAATTGTCTGAACGGTTTATTCCGACATTCAATTTTACCACTTCTCAACCTTTCAACCTACCACACATATCTTAAGTCTCTCAAATCATTTCAGTCGTTAAGGTCTCTCATGTGTTTCATGCCACATCATATAAATCCTTTAGGGTCAAACCCTAAATAACGGAAAAACTCAACGTCTAAGGCAAATACCACACAATACCACCATGAGGATATACCGTATGATTGTAAAATAATGCACTTGATTCAAGGTAAAAACTTTTAATTCTAAACCCCAGTGTGAGGGAAGGGTACTTTATTCCAATCCGGTTACTTTTGCTGGTATTTTTGTTTTCATGGAAATAAAACGAATTAAAACTGTAGCGGGGTGTAAGGATCAGCAAGGCATGTTCTGATAACCTGTAGGAAAAAGGCAGGAAAAAAGCAAACGATAAAGATCCTTTGCTATCCGGATTCAGCGCAGAAGTGGATCCGAACAAGGTCAATGAGTCTTTGGCAAAAGAGAAGCTGAAATCCGTCCCCAGGGCAGCATTGAATACCGATGCAGAATCGAATAAGCTGTATTGCGTACCAATTCTCCCCCCTACTCCCCCTATTACATAGGGCAAATACAGGGCGGCCCGCAGGTCCATATGCTTCAATAGTCCGGCCTGTGCACCAATGGACAGCACTGGAGCGAGTACTGTTTTACCTGAGGCATAAATATTACCGTTGTCTGAAACCGAATCCGTTTTGGCCCTGATACCCGTACCAATACCACCGAAAACTTCATAATTTCCTTTTCCGGCAGGCACCGGATTATTCACATACAGATTATCTGTTACTGAGCAGGCACAAAGTACAGCAAGAACAAGACACACGCAAAAAAGAGAAAAGTTCATTTTATTCATAGCCATAGAGTTAGAGGTTGAGTAAATAACACATTCTATGTGAAAATGTTTTGCAACATAGTTATATTTCTAACTCAATCTATCAACCGCTGAAACCGACTTACCACTGGCACATCCGATGTTTATCGAATCGTCCGCTTCTCCTCCACCCCCAACACCTAAACATCTAAACTCCTAAACAAACGCCAATCATCTCCAATATCCCTCATACTTATTTTTCCCCTCAGACCTGACAGGAAAACCATACCTGTCAGGACGGTACCCTGCCAGCATTCCGGTTTCATCCACCACATAACCAGTATCTATTTCCAATTTATACATCGCGGATCCGGGGCAAAGAGCCGGAATGACTCAATACCCAGGGCATGAATTCATTAAACAAACCTAATTCGAATAACTTTATAATCTGATTTGAATCTGATACCAGTTTTGGATTGGTAAAGTCTTTCTTTATTCATGTAAAATTTTATATTTTTGTTAAAAAGGTAAATGCCATGATAGTAGAAAGAAAAAATAATGAAATACTGATTAGAATCCCTGACAACATGAAATCATCCAGGATTCAGTCAATAATGGATTATCTGCGATATGAAGAACTTACTTCGGATTCAGAGGCAACACCGGAGGATGTTGACAAGCTAACCGCTGAAGCTAAAAAGGGAAGATGGGATAGAATAAAAAAAGAAATTGGAATGGAATGAAGCGGATTGTTGTTGATACAAACGTAGCTTTCAGTACATTTCTTAATATCAATAGTCGTATTGGACAAATATTACTTAATGGATCAAAGCACTATAATTTCTTTGCTCCCGAATATATCAAGTATGAACTAATTGAACATAAAGGAAGAATTAAGGAAATTGGAAATCTCAGTGATGATAAGTATATAGAGTTATATGGAATGATCTTGCAACAAATTCATACTATAAATCATTCTATTGTACCAGCAAAATTTTATAAATCAGCAATAAAGAAGTGCAAGGAAATTGATATGAATGACGTTGCCTTTGTTGCAATTAATGATTATTTACGAGGACATTTGTGGACAGGAGATACAAAATTAATTAAAGGATTATTTACAAAAGGATATACCCGAATAATTACAACAAATGAATTGTATATTGATTTCCTGCAAAAAGAAAATCAAAAATAAATAGCTAATTGCTGATTGACGGTTGCACCATCAATCCTTTTTTAGCCACGAATGCTTAATCAGATCCAACTATGTTCACAAGGTTAATTTTCAGCTGGCAATCGCTGATTAATGGTATAATTAATACGAATCGGAAACTTCGTTTCCGTCTTCAACTAGCGCGCATTTGTAATGCGTGCTTCCTTCTGTAACTGGCGCAAGTATTTACTTGTGCCCCTTATTTCGAAGACCCAGTCCCCTAACTGACGGTTACTATACCGTCAATCTTTTTTAGCCACTCCCCGTCCCGTATAGCTATCGGAAGCTTTCTGTAACTGGCGCAAGCATCTGCTTGTGCCCCCTATATTAAACCTTGCTAATTAACGGTTGTACCGTCATTTTTTTCTCTCCCTACTCAAACTCAAACTGCTCAACTCCCATCTCTCACTCTCTTCTCCTCCACCCCCAACGCCTAAACATCTAAACTCCTAAACAAACGCCAATCATCTCCAATATCCCTCATACTTATTTTTCCCCTCAGACCTGACAGGAAAACCATACCTGTCAGGACGGTACCCTGCCAGCATTCCGGTTTCATCCACCACATAACCAGTATCTATTTTCAATATATACATCGTATGGGGACACAAAGAGAGAACATACCACAATAAACGGGGTATTACATCGGGCTTTGGCATTCCGACATTTAAGGCTGGATGCATTCGTGTATGAATATCTGAATCATAGAAATCATGTAACGCAAACTTCCTCTATTACCATGTCACCTAAGTTACTCCACTCCCGCAAAGCCTAGCCATCAGCTGTTCGTGATCATTGCCCACATCGGGCCAACCCTGTGGCCAAAGGCAATGATTGTCTCCTTGTTACTTTTACCGTTCGTGCTCCTTGCCCGCTCAAGTCCACTGCACAAGCAAGGATTGTCACCTTGTTACTTCGTTACTTTGTTACCTTGTCACATTTTTTGTCACCGTCCCTAAATTTTGATTTCTTCCAAATCCCTTCTATCTTTATACCCCGTTAGCCAGGATGAGGAAAAAGGGAAGTTAATTAAACAGGGTATAGGACAATTCAACAACCAGGATGGATAAAAAGTTATATTTAAACCCATTATCATGGAATAACGCTACTTTTTCTAATAAATAAAGAAATTTTAACACTAAATAGTATATGTATTCAATTGTTGACATTCATGCAGAGAAACCGCAGTGCAATGTTTAAACGAGGTGAAATTGTTTATATTTGAGATAAAAATTTAAATGGCAAAAGAATCCGAAATCATATTTTACCAATCTAATGATGGAAACATAAAAATTGAGGTTTTCTATCATGACGAAACTTTTTGGATGACTCAAAAGAAAATAGCCGAGTTATTTGGTGTTCAAAGACCTGCAATTACAAAACATTTAAAAAGCATCTTTGAATCTGGAGAATTACAGGAAGATTCAGTTAGTTCCATTTTGGAACATACTGCCGAAGACGGGAAAAATTATAAGACAACTTTTTACAATTTAGATACTATAATTGCTGTTGGATATCGTGTAAATTCAAACAAGGCAACAAAATTTAGGATTTGGGCGACCAAAGTACTCAAAGAGTTCATAACAAAAGGATTTGTATTAGATGATGAGCGTTTAAAGCAGGGAAAACATTTCGGGAAAGATTATTTTGAAGAGCTACTTGAACGCATACGAGAGATTCGTGCCAGTGAAAGAAGATTCTACCAAAAGATTACGGACATTTATGCCTTATCGATTGATTATGACAATTCAGATACACTGACTAAAGATTTTTTTGCAACCGTTCAGAATAAACTACACTGGGCAATCACTGGTAAAACTGCTGCTGAGATTATTTATTCTTCAGCCGATGCTGTAAAATTATACATGGGATTGACAAACTGGAAACATGTACCCGATGGAAAAATATTAAAGTCAGATGTTTCAGTTGCAAAAAACTACTTAAATGAGCAGCACATTAAAGAACTTAATCGGATCGTTTCAGCATATCTTGATTTAGCAGAGAGTAGAGCAGAAAGGCAAATTCCAACTAATATGCAGGATTGGATTGGTTTTCTTCACCAATTTTTGGATCTGTCAAACTTTCCAATTTTAAAAGACAAAGGAAAAGTGAGCGCTTTGGAGGCAAAAATCAAAGCTGAACAGGAATATGATAAATATAGAAAGATTCAGGATAAAAACTATACATCTGATTTTGATAAAGAAATAAAACGATTGAAAGGTGAGAAATAATGCAACATTAACAGTTAAAAATGGATTTGACCAAACAACAATATGACATTGTTAATTCGACCGGAAACATAAAAATAAATGCTGTTGCCGGGTCAGGAAAAACTACGACGATAATTGAATACGCAAAAGCCCGACCTAAAAGCAGCAAAATACTTTATCTTGCTTTTAATAAATCAGTCAAGTTAGAGGCAGCCAAAAAATTTAAGGAGAAAGGCCTTTCAAATGTAAAAGTTGAAACTGCACATTCTCTTGCCTATAAAAACATTGTTTTCCAAAACAATTATAAAGTAAGGCATCAAGGTTATAAAACTCATGAAATTGCCGACTTGCTTAAACTAAAAGGAAACGGGGAAAAACTTGCTGAATATATAATTGCAAATCATATAAATAAATTCATTGCCTATTTCTGTAATAGCGATAAACAAAAAACTCAGGATTTAGACTATCTTGAAGTAGTTTCTGACAAGAAAGCGAAAACTTTTGTTAAGGCATTCTACAATTATATTGAACAAAAATCCCGTATTCTTTTAAGTAAAATGAACAAGGGCGAAATCGAAGTTACACACGATTTCTACTTGAAGAAATTTCAACTTTCAGACCCACAACTCAATTATGATTATATCCTGTTCGATGAAGGACAGGATGCATCTCCAGCAATGCTTGATATTTTTTTCAAGCAAAAAGCTACGAAAGTAATAGTTGGAGATTCTCATCAACAAATTTATGGTTGGCGACATGCTGTAAACTCTTTGGAAAAAACCGATTTCAAAACTTTTCAATTATCAACAAGTTTCCGCTTTAGTCAAGACATTGCCATTCTTGGAATGGAAGTATTAAAATGGAAAAATTATTTGTTTGATTTCGAACCCGTTGACATAACAGGAAAGGGAACAACGAAAGAACAAAAAACAAAAGCAGTTTTAGCAAGAACTAACTTGGGATTATTGCTAAAAGCAATTGAATATATAACAGAAAAGAAAAAGATAAAACACATTTATTTTGAAGGTAATATAAATTCTTATACTTACGCCGATGAAGGTGCTTCTCTTTATGACATCTTGAATCTTTATAATGGGAAACACCGGCTAATCAAGGACAAGCTAATCAAAGTAATGAAAGACCTTGAAGAATTAAAAGAATATATCGAAAAAACTGAGGATGTCCAGCTAAGTTTAATGGTCGAAATAGTAAAAGAATATGGAAATGAAATTCCAAATATTATAAAGCAAATCAAAAATAAACATGTTGACAATGATGAAAAAGAAAAAGCAGAAATGATTTTCTCAACCGTACATCGTTGTAAAGGAATGGAATATGATGCTATTCAGATTGTAAATGACTTTATTACAGAAGAAAAGCTTGAAAAAATCAAGAAGGAAGTAAAAAAGGAAGACATAAATTTATCCAAACTTAATGAGGAAATCAATCTTCTGTATGTCGCGATTACAAGAACAAGAAACAGTATCCATATCCCTGAAACATTATTGCCAAAAGACT
Organism: uncultured Bacteroidales bacterium; assembly: GCA_963783315.1. GTDB lineage: Bacteria > Bacteroidota > Bacteroidia > Bacteroidales > DASQZP01 > DASQZP01. The sequence goes on along the minus strand of CAWAMZ010000013.1, from coordinate 67,173 downwards.
TCCCTAGTTCTTCAGTCATACACAAAATGAGAGTTGAAACAACAGACAAGAATTTAGAAAATGGAGATATAACAATAAATGGCATAACTCGAAAAATTGCAAATCCCTATGAACAAATCAGAGAAAAACATAAAGATGCTTATAAACCATGGACAACTGAACTTGACGATGAATTAACGGTAATGTATTGCGAAGGAGTTAATGTTCGTGACATGTCAAAACATTTTGGGCGGACAAAAGGAGCAATTAGGTCAAGAATAAAGAAATTAGAATTAGAAGAACTTTATGGATAAAATTAAAAAAGAAAAAAGCACTTGGCTACAACAATTTTATATATTGCATAGCGGTTGCGGTTGTTTGCGTTGTCCCTGTTCCTTTTTCGACCATCATTCGTCCTGTGTACAATGATACTCTTCGAAATCCGCAAGGATAACATACAATTTACCATCAGGCGCAATTATTCTCAACATGAAAAAATTTAATTATTACTTTAACAAAATTAACTTTAAAACCTTTTTTTACATAGTTATTCCAATTTCGACGTTGCTGATTTCAAGCAAAGCTACGATTCATAAATCTGATCGGTAGGACTCATACTTATGAAGATTCACTTTACCATATTATTTTTGCTTATTGCACTTACAGCAAAAGCTCAACTGAATGACGAGAAACTTGAAAAAAAAACGTCTGTCACTATTAGTATCTTCTTGTGCCCCCTATATTAAACCTCGCTAATTAACAATTGCACCGTCAATCTTTTTTCTCTCCCTACTCAAACTCAAACTCAAACTGCTCTACTCCCTGGCCCTGTACCCAACTATCCTCCCTACCGCGAGTCTCCAGACTCGTGGTTTCACCATCTGGCCCGACCCTGGCGCAAGTATTTACTTGTGCCCCTTATTTCGAACACCCAGTCCTCTAACTGACGGTTACTACATCCCAACTGGCGCAAGTATTTACTTGTGCCCCTTATATTAAACCTTGCTAATTGATGGTTGCATTGTCAATCTTTTTTAAGCCACTAATGCACGATCCGATGGCTGCCGATGTATCGCTCTATGGGAGCTCAGATGGGAAACAATTTCAACATATAATTAAAAACCCAGTTACAGACTATTTGCCGGAAGCTTTCAGTATTTATATATTTGCACCATAAATGCTAAACGATTTCTTAAAAGATATGGAAAAGAAAATCTATCAGATAAAAATAACATTAAACGGTACACGGCCGTTGATCTGGAGAAGAATATTAACCAGTGCCAATATACTGCTTGTCGATTTTCACAGGATCTTACAAACAACTATGGGCTGGACCAACTCACATCTTCATGTATTTATTGATGGTACCATGGAATATGCTCCTGCAGAATTTGAAGTTGACGGTGCATTTAACTCCAGAACTGTTCATTTGGATGAAATTATGGATGAGGATAATCCCCAAATTGATTATGAATATGATTTTGGGGATGGCTGGGAGCATACCCTGTTGCTCGAGAAAGTATTGCCTGCAGATAATCAGCAACAAATACCCGTTTGTATTGGTGGCAAAAGGAATTGTCCACCGGAAGATGTCGGGGGGATATGGGGATACGGGGACATGCTTAAAATCTTAAAAAAGCCCGGTCATAAGGAATATCATAGCTATATCGAATGGCTGGGCGGTGAATTTGATCCGGACTATTTCAATATGGATGAGATAAATGAGCAGTTAAAGAGAAAAGATTATGGCTGTATATGGCTGTAAAATTAATGTTTCTCTATCAATCTTTTAAAATGGTCCAGTTGAAAAATAATATCCGCTTCATCAGTCAGATCATCTATATTAATCTCTTCAACAAGACCACTCAGGATTTCCTTTCCCTTGACCGGATCAAAAGAGTTTGTATATAATAATTCAAAAAGATCGATTGCACAATGGAATCTTAAGGAGGAATTTTCGGGAAACAAGGCCATTGCTCCCCGCCAGGCATGATAACCCGCACGGGCTCCATGCTCATCACTTACCCTAACACAGGCTATTTTCACCAGTTCCTCTGCGCTGTCTTTATTAAAAATAAGCTGAAGGTTTTTCATTTCTGCCGGGAAGAGCGATCGTGAGTATTCTATATCCACGGTAGGTGGCTCATCCTCATAACCAACCAGCATCCCTTTTAGCAGGCTAAGCTCATCAAGGTACAACTCGTGTGTTTCCTCATATTTCCTTCTATCGGTACCATCCATAAAATATGGAAAGGCAAAATAATCCACGGCTGACAGGTGCTGACCCAATTCCGACTCCGGTGCATACTGCTGCCAGAAAATCGAATATTCGCTTTTCTCAGGTGATACCTTCCGCGGTATGAAAATTGTCTTTTTTGAGCTTCCTTTTGCGTTTGTTTTTGTTGAAAAATAAATTCATAGTATAGTGGTTTTCATTAATTCTGTCAGTGTAGCAGTAAAGGCTCGAGTTGACTGGTGTCCGGATTGGTACCCCTTCAATTTCTTAAAATCCCACTGCTTATCCTGAAATTCAGGATCGGTAACCTTTTCAATCCCGATCACCAGGTAATAATCATGCCCGGGATTGTCATATCCTTCGTTGATCAGATCCTGTTTGGTATAAATCTTTGGTCCTTTACTGACGATTTTCCATAAATCGCCGGAAGATTTGTCGCCGGCAGTATGCAGGAGGAGATAGCTGGTAGAGACAACTTCTTTGTTTAAGATAAGCGATCCCCGGTCTTTTCCTGTTCTGAAATTATATCGTCTGTTCTTTTTGATCCATTCGTAGTTTTTCTTATGATAATACCCGATTAACACATGGATATCTTCCGGCATGAAATCCCTGGATTTACCATAAGCCTCAGGAAGCAAATCATTAAGTTTACCGGGATGCTCGTTTTTATGGGTTTTATACGTCCCAAAGGCATGTTGCTCTCGTTGTGAAATACGGTTCTGGAAATGATCCATCACCTCAATAATGAATATCTTTAGTTCAGACAAACCGGGGGAATCTTTTGAGGGGCAAACAGGAAACGCTCCCAATCCAGGTATAATCTCTCTAAAACCTTTTGATTTATAGGTTTTATCCCCAGGATACAACACGTAAGCACCTGCAGTACGCCGAATGGCATCTTTATAAGCATGCATCTTTAGCAGGTCAGCATTCTTAAAAGTTCCTTTACGATTTTCAAGTTTCTCCTTATCCAAATCGTCTCCTTCTGAATTTCCCAACATCTTTGTGATGTCTTCTACCTTGTATTTTGCATCAAAATGGATATGAACAATTAACTCTTCTTCTTCGGCTTGAACTTCATTAATATTTATGGGCCAAATTGATAAGGTATAATCGGGACGCAGCGTGGTTGTCCAGCTTCCAGCCTTAGGATATGATTTATTCCCTTCAAAAGATTTGTTGTAACTGAATTTTATATTCAATTTCCGGTTACCAGAATCATAAACACCACTTAGAGCGACATGTTTACCTTGTTTAAGTTGTAAATTTAAATTATGATTAGTGGACTGGATCAAGTCTTCCACTGGTTTAGGTTCGATCTTGAATGTCGTTTTGAATAATTCGAGCAATTTGAAAAACAACCAATATTCATATAAAACGGCAATATCCTTTTTACCACCACTATAGATGTCTTCTCCACCTGACCAAATAAGTTTTGCAGCTAAATCGAACATCAACCAAACCCTTAATATTTCTCGATACCCTTCTTTACGCTGAAGGATGGGACTGTTGATTTTTAAAATATATGGATCCGATATTTTTTTAAATATGGCATGAATCAGCCATGATTCAAGCATTCGCACTAAAATAGTTGATTCCCTATCCAGTCTACTATCGGGTTCTGCTACGAGCTGAATTTCTGTACAAAATTTTAAAAAGACTTGTAGTGCATACTTTATGAATCGGTTTTCGGGAGTATCTACAGTATCAGATTTACGGATATCGGAAATTCTTTGCGGCATCGATTCTAAACCAGAATCCCTTAAAATATGATTGCTGGACAATTTAGTTCTATTCCCGCCGCCAACAAGTTGTTTGATATTTCTTCCTCGAAATCGAGCTGCTTTTCTTATGTCTCTTTGCTCTTCGGTTTCTTTCCATTGTGTAACCGGAGCTGAGACTACGCGATGAACGGATTCAGCAAATTCATCGGTGCTAAGAATTGATTTGATAAAAGAAAACTTTTGATATCGCGCTTGGGGATTTGTGTCTTTAGTGAAATCTGTTTCAAAGTAATGTGATACTGGCGAATTGGATTGCATCAAAAGTTCAGTACATTTTTCGGTGATAAACTCCAGCATGTCTCTATAATCTTGCCGATACTTCGATTTTTTAGATTGCACCTCCAATTCTACAACCCCAGCCTCCTCGTTTTGATGATAAACTGGCAATGATAAGGTACCTACATAAATATTAGGCGCAATAGTACCCAAGTATTCATTGCGTGCATGAGGACGAATGATTTGATCAGCTTGAAAATAAAAATCTGGTTTGCTAAATTCAAAATCATAAAAGAAACCTTCAACCAGTTGGTAAGTAGCTTCATTATTTAGCGCTGAATCGTCCGCGATGAATAGAGTATCTGGTTTGGTTGTATTGATAGTAAGGCAAAGACCAGGATCAATATTGCTTAGATCAATTTTTATTTCGAAAAAACTCTTCATGGTTAAGCCTCAGCATAACTGGCAAAACCATTTTCGATGGCTCCAAGATACATACGGGCGATTTTTTCAAGAGATAAAGGATATTTTACCTTTTCATTGTTAAAATCATATTCCGAAGTAGAAAATATTTCTTTTATGTCATTTTCTGCTTCTTCAATCACACAGAATTTTCCTAATATTTCTAATACAGGACAAAGTTTCCTACGGGACCCATGGAGTTTTGGTAATAGTTTTTGCATAATTGCAATATCTATTTTTTCATCAATATTAAGGACAGGATCCATTATACTCAATTGATTAATTAACCTAATAATTTCAGAAGCACTGCGGTATCCAAATTCAGCACCAACTTTTTTGAGTTGATCAAAGAAGGTCAATAGTGATTTCTTGACATCATCAAGATTCTCTGGATTGTTCTCTTTGTTTTTCGCGTTTTCTAAGAAATCTTCAGCCATGCTGCTACCCTTGGATTCTAGGAGCCCCATGTTAACGGGTTTGTAATTATCGAAGAATTGCTGGATATCTTCTTTGAAAACGCGAAATTCTATTGTATTGGCACGGTCTAGCACTTTTGGACTAAACATATATGTAGTTTCATCAATATTTACCGTACCGATGATGAATAAATTATTTGGGAGAGGCAATTTGTTGGGGACACCATTATTAACAGTTCCTTCAGCATAGAGTGATATGGTTTTATCCGATTCCATTACGCTCAGGAAGTCTGCGAAATACCGCTCTACATGGCTTAGGTTCATCTCATCGAGAATCAAGAAATGAGGTAGCTCAGGATTCTTCATGGCATGTATAATCACATCTAACGCACCATTTTCAGGTTCAACATATTGAGAAGTGTCTAATGCGTTTTGGAAGCCAAGCAAGGGTTCACGGTTGGTCCAATCTGCACCCACCGGTACAATCTTATATTGATCATCAGATGCGCAAATCCAAGAGGCAAAAGCCGTTGCTAATCGAGTTTTCCCGGAACCAGATAAGCCGGTAAGAATAACAAACGGCTTAGTAGTAATGGAGGCAAGAAAACGAGTGATAAGCTTTGGAGAGAAGACTAGGCCGGCATCTGATAGTTCCTTCTGAAATGAGGTAACCTTAAATTTTTCTTTGGATTCTTTTTCTTCATCAGGGATAATAGATTTATAATAATTGATAATTTCGTTTAAATCCTTATCCATGTTTTCAGGGGAAGGTAAATTATCAGGGTCATAGACCTTGAATACTAAGGAGCTACCATATCGATCCGGTTTCTCCAAAAATTCTTCTTCAAAATGTCCTTTAATTGTTTTGGCTCTTGAAACATTCCAGTTGTATTTGGGTTTATTTGTTTCACTAATACCATATGCAAGTATCAGCTTATTCTGTTTTTTAAATAATAAATATACAGGATAGATACCATTACTAGTTGTATTCGGCTTTTTTAGAAAGGATATCCAAGGAATTCTAGCAGCATTACCAATACCAAAAGAAACCCTCATATTTAACTCATTATGGAAATTATGATAGCTCGTTGTAGTTAAATCATTAGTCGTTGCTTGTTTAAGAAACCTTTTTACAATAGGATAAATATTATTCTTTGTTACTATAACAAAGCCATTTTTCTCAAGCAATTTAAAACATTCTGTACCACGTCCACCCTCAAAAGTATTGCGGTCTAATTCTTCACCATTAGCATAAATATTGGCATAAGCGACTACCAGCTTAGGCGGTATTAATTCATCCTTGTAAAAGACATCGTAAGTGGAGGAATGGGCATTTGCCGGAATGCCTTCTTTTATAATCTTATCAGCTGCTTTTATAAGATGTTCTTTGGTGATGTTGGAGGGAAGAGGCATACTTAAAATTTATCTTAAATTAATTGTAATTATTCTCAGTAAAAAATATTTTTTCTTAACACAATTCAAATGTAAAGAAAAAAAGCTACTGGAGATATTTAATTAGGAATTTTTTAATATTGTTTAGTATTTACTTAAGATTTTAATTTCTCGACCAAGTATTTAATAGGTCGAAATCCGTAGGTGAAAATTTAAACATTATCATGGTTTCAATAACATTATTAATTATCTTGATCCAGATAAACTTATCTGACTTATAAAACATACGCGAATTTTCAAAATCTTAATTTTTGAATTATGGACATTAATAAGGAGAAATTCGCATTTGAGCTATTTTTAGAACTTTATGATAAGCTTCCTCCTGGAATAAAGACTGAATGTCCTGATTTCATTATTAATCAAAATTCAACTAAAATTGGGGTTGAGCTTATTGAACTAATGGAAGATGTAAAGAGAAATAAAATTTCTTCTCAAGAAAGATATTCTATTCAAGATAAAATTGTTAAACAATTATCAGCTAAATTTAACAAAATAACTAATAAAAAGATAACTGCAAATATTCTTTTTCAAGATAATCTAAAAATTAGCAAAAATAAAATAAACGAGTTGGCAAGAACCATTTCAAAAATTATTAAAACAGAAATTGACAAATATACTTATCAAAACATCTTTAATCTTGAAATTACTGAAAATCTGCCTGATGAAGTACTAAGCATTTACTATGATATTTTACCATTTTTAGGTATATCATTATTTCAAGCTATGAGATCAAAATGGCTAGAGAATTTCTCTACAGAGGATTTAAATAGATTGATTATCAAAAAGGATAAATATATTCCGAATTATCTAAAAAAAGTGGATAGTGTATATTTACTTATTGTTGAAGGTTTCATTCCTAAAAGCTGGTATGGTGATTTTGAAAACATTGGATCATTAGTAAATAATAGATTTAATAAAATATTTCTCTTAAGATATATGTCTCGGAAAATTCATGTATTAAAATAATACTATGATAGAAAAGATACAAATAAATATTTTACCAAAGTGGCGTATAATGTTTCTCAAATTTAATTTATCTGGCTTTGGCATAGTGAAAATAAGTGATTGTCCTCCAGTCGGATGAACTCAGGCATGGACAATCCAAATGAATTAAAATCCTGCAACAGCTTGTGGTTTGGGTTATGGTGGTATATGGTGGTCAAACCCAGTTGCTGGGTATGTACAAAAGCTGCCAGGTATTTCTCCGGCGGCAGTTTGTTGCTTTTGGAACTGTTGATGGCAGGGTCGGCCGGAATAAGGTTCCAGATCAGGTTGTGGGTTACGAAGCTCCAGGGCACATAATGTTCCAGGTCATAATTTCCGGCATTTAAACTCTTATGGGTATAAATGCATTCCAGGGATGCATGCTTTTCAAATACAATATTCCAGTATTCCCGCTGCCTGCTGAGACTTTGCCGCTGGGCAGGCTTTACCAGCTTGTCAAGCACCGCCGGCACTCCGGGATTTTTAGCCTGCAGGTACAAGAAAAAGAATTCAATCACTTGCAGAAATTTGCGTAAAGTTTCTTATAAAAGAAATATTTCAAGATGTAAAAGAATGTTAATTTGTAGGGCGCGGTGGCCGAAAAGCCGCTTTTTTAATCCGGCCTTTGAGCGTTTTGCATGATTTTTAAAGGGGTGACCATAGCAGGGGCCTGTGGAGCAGCACTGTTTGAAGGACAGGATATTTACTATTTAATTTCATAGAAATCGAAAGTACTTCATTAGTTCTATGTATAATCATTAATTATAGTCTATCCTGAGTTTTGCTGCGCAGGCAGGGAGCACCTGTAAAAAATCTGCAAAACGATCTGGAGCCTAGATCTTTTTTGTTTCGTTTTTTGGATCATGCCAAAAAATGAAATCGCCCCGAGGGGACGGGGCGAAATTGGGCATGTGGGCTGGAAGACAAATCTCAAATATGACCACTATTGTATCTCATATAATGATAACTAAAAGCTTTTTCACAAAGCCCAAAGTGCTTATTTAAGTAAAAAGTTATATATACATGATTCTCGATACTCATAATATATTATTATGAAATATTTAAAATCCCTTATTCAAACACTAGTATATTTTAGGATGCAAAAGCAACCTAAAAAAACACCGGGTACCAGGCATTCGCCAGCATACGGATACAAAGATCACGGACCTTGATCTCCAGTTCCTTCTCTTCCACGCTCATCTCCAGTATCGCCAGGAACCAGTAGGCTTTATAACTGGTGGTCATGTTACGGAAGATAGCGGGTATTTTTCGTGTCTCAACCAGTTGCATGGGTACTAAAGTATAAAAAATATCAGTGTTTTCACGCAGAGGTACGCAAAGTTATGCGCAAAGAATTATACCTCAATATTCTGTCGAAAAAATCAAAAATTAGTACCATCCGTGTAATTCGTTGTTTAAAAAACGGCCCGCAGGGCCTTAAAAGAAGTTTAGGCGTTGAGGGGTTTAGTTGTTTAGGCGTGGCCCTGTTTTTCAAAATATACCATCTGCTATCAATGCCCTCCTGCGCAGCAGTTCCTCTGCGCTCCTTTGCGATGCACTTTGCGAAACTCTGCGAGAAACAATCATTCCCTGCGAAGCAGGTCAATACTTTTTATTTTACCACAAAGTCCTCAAAGGATTGCACAAAGAAACCCCAAAGGGAATCTATCCTATGTGTGTCCTTTGTGCTCTTAGTGGTTAAAAGAACAAGGTTACTTTGACTTTGTTACTTTGTTACTTTGTTACTTTGTCACCCTGTCACCTTTCTCCCTGCGAAGCAGGTCATTAGTGAAATTCGTGTAATTAGTGGTTAAAAAAACAAGGCCCGCAGGGCCAATAAAGATTGAATAAAGAGCGAATTGATTAATTTTCTGAGTTGCATCCAGAAATTTAGTCCCACAATCTCTTTACACCATATTCATCAAAAATACTGTCTTTGCTTACTATTTGAAAATTCTCATCAAGTCCCTGAGCGATAATAATCCTGTCAAATGGATCCCGGTGATGAAATGCCAAAGCTGTGAGCTTGATAATATGTTCAGGCAAAATGGGTAACAGCTCAAATCCATTTGAAGTAGCCAATTCAATAACTTCTTCAATAGATTTGCTGATTTTCAATTTATTGAGTTGTATTTTAATAGCCATTTCCCAGATCGAGGCAATACTTAAAAATATATCATTTGCTGATTTCTCTATAGCCCTCTTAATATTTGGGTGTAGTTGGTCATCATCCTCAGCAAACCATATGAAGGCATGTGTATCAAGCAAGATTCTCATTATTCCATGTAATCTTTGAAATCTTCAATCGGGTCGTCAAAATCAGGACTCATTTTAAAGGTTCCTTTCAAAAATCCGGCTTTTAGCTGCTTCTTCTGCTTATTTTTTTTCTGTTTCTTCGACAGCAGAAAGTCCATATAATCTGATACCTCATTTTTTATGGACTCAGGCATCATGGATAATTTAATATATAAATTTAAATCGCTCATATTTTATTGACTTTAAAGTAGATATTGATTCATCACTCAGATGAGATTAGCTATAAGCTATTGTAAAAATACAGTTGGTTTTTTAATTATTAATTATAACTCACTAAATTAGAAAAACCATTACTAAATTCCAATATTTAGGAGCTAATCAAGATTTGGAACAATCATTCTCCTTCCAGCCTCGAACTTCAGGCTATTCATCTGTGTTACTCTGCCATCTAATTTGCGAAACGCGTAATAAACCTGCGCAGCAGGTCCTCTGCGTTGCGGTGCACTTTGCGGACCTTTGCGTGAAACAATCTCCCCTTCGAAGAAGGCTATTCCTTTTTATTTTACCACAAAAACCTCAAAGGATTGCACAAAAAAACCCATAAGGGAATCTATCCTTTGTGTGTCCTTTGTGCTCTTAGTGGTTAAAAAAACAAGGTTACTTTGTTACTTTGTCACTTTGTTACTTTGTCACTTTGTCACCTTGTTACCTTGTTACCTTGTTACCTTGTTACCTAAGTTACTCACTCCCACAGGCCTATCCACAGGCTGTTCGTGATCCTTGCCCTCACCAGGCCACCGCTCCAGCCAAAGGCAAGGATTATTCACTCCCACAGTCCTGCCCACCAGCTGTTCATGAACCTTGCCCGCTCAAATTCCCCCACGCCAGCCAGAGCAAGGGTTGTCACCTTGTTACTTTTCCCTGCGCAGCAGGTACTTTGCGCACCTTCGCGGTGCACTTTGCGTAACTCTGCGTGAAACAAGAAACCTGCAAAGCAGGTATTTCGTGAAATTAGTGAAATCTGTGGTTAATAAAGTAACAGGCCCGCAGGGCCTCAAAAGAAGTAAACCACGAATTACGCAGATTACACGAATCGTGAATTTGTACATTTGTATTCCCGGATAGAATACAACCATGACTTTCTGTGAAATATAAATCCAAACCTGCTTAGCAGGTCATTAGTGAAATTCGTGTAATTAGTGGTTAAAAAGAAAAGCCCGCAGGACCTAAAAAGAAGTTTAGGGGTTGAGGAGTTTAGTTGTTTAGGCGTGGCTCGGCTTTTCAAAATCTACCATCTGCTATCAATGCCCTCCTGCGCAGCAGGCCCTCCGATAACCATCGGAGTGCGTCCTTTGCGCTTGCACTTTGAGAAACTCAGCGTGAAACAAGAAACCTGCAAAGCAGGTTATTAGTGAAATCCGTGTAATTAGTGGTTAAATAAAGGCCCGAAGGGCTCAAAAGTGAGAGCAGTCGAAATTCATATACGTGTGATAATAATGAAATTTGTACGTGATATTTTGTATCTTTACCTTTGTTTGTGAAAAATGGATAATTTAACTCCAGTGATATGAATACAAAACTGACATTAACCATTGAACAGTCATTGATTGAAAAAGCAAAACGTTACGCAAAAAGTAAAGGCCGTAGTCTCTCAGATATAGTGGAAAATTATCTCAAAGTGATTATAAAAGAAGAAAATCCCAAGGTAATTGATCCGACACCGATTGCTTCATCGATGAGGGGCGCTTTTAAAGCACCAAAGGATTTTGATTATAAAAAAGAGCTGAACAAAGCATTATCAAAGAAATATTTATAACAGGTAGCATGGATAAAGTATTAATTGATACTGATGTAATCCTGGATTTCTTCTTTGACAGAGAAACTTTCGCAGATTATGCCAGTCAGGTATTTGGTTTATGTGAGACAAACAAAATTAAAGGATTTGTCACCCCCGTAATTTATAGTAATGTGTATTACCTTTTAAGACAAACAGCCGGGCATCAAAAGGTAATAGAAAATTTAAAAATGTTACTTCTGATTACGGATGTATTGCTCATGGATAAAGAAGTGGTGAGTAATGCACTTAATTCCGGATTTAAAGATTTCGAAGATGGTTTGCAACATTTTTCGGCGCTGAAAAATGGAGAAATTGATGTGATTCTTACCCGCAATCTTAAAGATTTCAGTCAAAGCGAGATTGGCGTACTAACTCCCGAAACTTACATAAAATCAATAATCTCCAACCGTTAACAATATAGCATTAAGAATAAGCAGACTGCGTTTTGTCGAATTTTAACTGGTGGCAGTTTGTTTGCTGATCATGCATTCAAAGCAGTCCGGACATTACGGAAGCCCTGTAATTATATCAAACCTATTAATTTGCACCCACATGGACCTTGTAGAGGCCCAATAATTGACGTAAACCCCATATGCACTTCATACCACTGTGGACCTTGCAGAGGTCCAATAATTGTAGTAAACTCCTTATATATTATACCACAGCGGACCTTGCAGAGGCCTTAAAATTGTAGTAAGTCTACATTCAACACCACCCAGGACCTTGTAGAGGTCCTACAATAAAGGTCTTTATTATTCAACCTCTACAAGGTTGCTGTGCGCGCTGGATCCGCCTGTTGCTACAATTATACCACCTCTGCAAGGTGGGATCTCCGTATGTAAAAGTCGAATTGTTTTACCCATACTCCTCTGTTACTTTGTTACCTTGTCACCTTGTTACTTTTACTACTCGTGATCCTTGCCCTCACCTAACGGCGATGGCAATACGTTAAAATTATAGCTGATTTGTAACCCCTGATGCGGCGGTGAGAAGAGGGTGCCGCTATACCAGGGGCTTCATCCCGGGCTTTGGTATCCCAACCCTTCAGGCTGGTGAATTCCGGATTCTTCATGTGCATTTAAGATTTCTTCAAAGATCAGCTAAACCATTCCACACGAAACTTGTTTAAATAACTAATGCAACCGGTTTAAATTATTGATCTTTTAGTTCATGAAGTAACTCAGTCTTATGAATATAGCCGATCAAACCATGATGCGCCCGCATGTTCAACGTATTATCAGCTGTATAGCACCAGCCGTGATTTTTATCGGGCTGTCATTAAATGCCTTCCCGCAATCAAAAGATATGTTACCGGACAGCGCCAGTCTCGACGACTGTATATCCTATGCCATGGACCACCAGCCGATGGTAAAACAGCTCAAACTCGATGAAAAGATAAACCGACAGGATATCCGCATTGCCTATTCCGACTGGCTGCCACAAATCACTTCCAGTGCCGACTACCAGCGATACCTGAAACAACCGGTCATCTTCCTGCCAAATTTTTCCGATCCTTCAGGACCCAACAGGGAGATCACCACGGGTGTAAAGAACAATTCAACCATCAGCTTTTCTGCCAGTCAGGTTATTTTTAACCAAAACGTGTATCTTGCTGCCCGCACGGCTGATTATTACCGCAAACAGGCCAAAGAAAATACCGAGGATGCACTCATCGGCCTGGTGGTAGACATCACCAAGGCCTATTACGCCGTGCTGAGCGCCACCCAGCAGATTAGGATCATACGTGAGGACACCGTTCGGATTACCAAAAGCCTCCGCGATGCGTTTGCGCGCTATGAAGCGGGAGCCAGTGACGATATCGATTACAAACGTGCACAAATCTCACTCAATAATGCCAAAGCACAACTTACAAGCGCCAGTCAAAGCCTTGAAGTCGCACGAAGCAACCTGAAAAAGCTTATTGGTTACCCGGAGGGTCAGCCAATTGATCTGGCGGTAAATGATTCGTCAATGGAACAGGAAATTCTACTTAATCCACCAGCGACAACCAGACTATACCTCACGAATCGAATACAGGCTGCTCAGAACACGGCTGCAATTGCAAAAAGCCCAGGTAGATTATTACCGTTTCAGTTTTCTGCCGTCCCTTTCAGGATACGCGAATTACAACCTGGCATACCACAACGATAATTTCGGCGATCTGTACAGCAGATCCTTCCCGAACTCTTCGGTAGGCCTAACACTGAACTTTCCCATCTTCGAAGGATCCGGACGCATCTCCAAACTTAAGAAAGCAAATTTTCAATATGAACGGCTCAAACTGGATACCCTCAATCTACGGGACAACATAAACCTGGAGTATAAGCAAGCCATGGCCACCTATAAAAGTTCTTATGCAGCCTGGCAAACCACTTCCGACAATGTGAAAATTGCCAGGGAGGTTTATCAGACTGTCAAATATCAGTACGATCAGGGCATAAAAAGCTATCTCGAGGTGATCGTTTCGGAAACGGATCTCAGAACGGCTGAACTCAACAAAATAAATGCACTTTTCTCCCTCCTTTCAGCAAAAACTGATGTTGAAAGGGCGCTGGGAAGAATCAATGTTAACTATTAATACAGACCATATGAATACCCGGCTTATAACATATTTACTTTTTCTACTCCTGCCGTTTGCCGGCATATCCTGCGGAAAAAAGAACCAACAAGGCGGGCGCGGACAAATGCCGCCTGTACCGGTAACGCCTTATGTAGTGCAGGAAAAGCAGGTAGCGTATTATGATGTATATCCTGCCAGGGTCACAGCACTTGAGGATATTTTACTGAAGAGTGAGGTCAGCGGCTATGTGACAGGTATCTTTTTTAAGGAAGGAAGCCATGTGAAAAAAGGCAAGCGTTTGTACGAGATTGACAAGCGCAAGTACCAGGCCTCGTATGACCAGGCACAGGCCAGTGTTGAAATTGCCCGGGCAAACCTCAACAAGGCGCAGCGTGATTATGACAGATACCAGGAACTGGCACAACGGAATGCCATTGCCAGGCAGACCGTCGAAGATTCGAAAACAAACCTTGAGAATGCAAAAACCCAGCTGAAGGCGGCCAAAGCTGAACTGTCGAGGTCCCAAACTGACCTGCAGTATGCCATGGTAGATGCTCCTTTCAGCGGTGTGATCGGTTTCTCGGAGGTGAAGAAAGGGGCCTATGTAGTTGCCGGTCAGACAGTGCTGAACGGACTCTCCTCGGATGATCCGGTGGGGGTGGATATCCAGGCTGATGCTGCCATGCTTCCCTATTTCAGGGAACTGGAAAAGAAAGGCGGCAAGCTTCCGGACAGTACCTTCCTGCTGGAAATGGACGATGGCTCGGCGTATCCGCAAACCGGTCAACTCGGCAGCATCGACCGGTCTGTCGATCCGAACACGGGAACCATCAGGGTCCGGCTGATCTTCCCCAATCACGAAAGCTTATTAAAAACAGGGATGACTGCCAGGGCCAAAGTGTTGAACCGGCAATCCGGCAGTCAGCTCGTTGTACCCACCAAAGCCATTCAGGAACAGATGAGTGAATATTTCGTGTACAGAATCGGTAAAGATACTGTCAAACAGGTTAGAGTGACGCCCGGCATTAACCTGGGCATGAATACGGTTGTTCTTTCGGGGATCTCAGCAGGAGATACCATCGTGGCAGAGGGCCTTAAAAGAATCAACGATGGTTCGAAGGTCCGTATTGTTACCGGGAACAATGAAGGAAGAAAAAATATGAAAAAAGACTAAACCAGGATAACATGATCGCGAACACGTTTATCAAGCGACCCAATACAGCCATTGTTGTCTCACTGATACTGATCATTCTGGGAATTATCTCAGTTTCCAGTCTGCCCGTGAGCCAGTATCCCGACATCACCCCACCTGTGGTACAGGTCTCGGCCCGTTATACCGGTGCCGATGCCCAGACCATTGAACAAACAGTAGCTACTCCGCTCGAAACGGCCATCAATGGTGTGCCGGGAATGTCGTACATGGAATCCAGCAGCACCAACAGCGGAAGCATGGGAATCAATGTCACCTTCAAAACCGGCACCGACATCGACATAGCAGCCCTTGATGTGCAGAACAGGGTCAACCAGGCCCTGCCGAGGCTTCCCGAGGAAGTTAAAACCCTGGGCGTCACCGTAAGAAAACGAACACCTGG
Source organism: uncultured Bacteroidales bacterium (assembly GCA_963783315.1). GTDB lineage: Bacteria > Bacteroidota > Bacteroidia > Bacteroidales > DASQZP01 > DASQZP01. The sequence continues at coordinate 51,399 of CAWAMZ010000013.1, read as the reverse complement.
CATCATGATGGTCATTGCCGTCTATTCACCTAAAAAAACCCATAGTCAGAAATTTATCGACAACTATACCAACATCTTCATCCGTGATGCATTGCTCCGTGTGCCCGGGGTTGGTGAAGTATTCACCCGTGCAGAGGATTTCAGCATGCGCATATGGCTTAACCCGGAAAAGCTGGCCGCCCTCGGTCTGTCTCCCGCCGATGTGATTGCCGCAGTGAGGGAACAGAATGTACAGGTGGCGGCTGGTATCGTGGGAGCTCCTCCGCAGCCGGAAACACAGGCCTATGAATATACAGCCTTCGTTAACGGGCAGCTGGCCTCCGAAAAGCAGTTCAGAAATATCATTGTCAAAACTAACCCTGAAGAAGGTTCAGTAATTCACCTCAAAGATGTGGCCCGTGTCGAGCTTGGCAGGTTCAGCTATACCGGGTGATTCCTATGTGGATGGCAAAAAAGCAACCTTCCTGCTCATCTTTCAGTCACCCGGCAGCAATGCCATGGAAACAGCACAGGGCATTTATGCCCAGATGAAAAAGCTGAAAAAGTCCTTCCCCACCGACCTCGATTATATTGTACCATTTGAGACCGTTTCAGTAGTAAAAGTTTCCATTGACGAAGTAGTCCGCACACTGCTCATCGCCCTGCTGCTGGTGGCCATTGTTGTTTTCCTCTTTCTGCAGAGCTGGCGGGCCACCCTGATCCCGATCCTGGCCATACCGGTATCCATCATCGGTACGTTTATCTTTTTCGCTCCGCTGGGATTCACCGTTAATACACTCACTTTGTTCGGATTGGTGCTGGCCATCGGTATCGTGGTGGACGATGCCATTATCGTAGTAGAGGCGGTGCAGCATTATATCGACGACAAGGGTCTCCCTGCCAAAGAAGCAGCAAACAAAGCCATGCAGGATATCTCCGGGCCCGTGGTGGCCATTGCCCTCATTCTGGCATCTGTATTCGTTCCGGTAGGGTTTATTCCCGGTATCGTGGGAGAACTTTACCAGCAGTTCGCAATCACCATCGCCATCTCCGTGCTTATTTCAGCCTTCGTAGCCCTCAGCCTCACCCCTGCCCTTTGCTCACTGATGCTGGTCCCGAAGGAAAAGGTAAAACCGAAAGGCGAATACCAACCGCTTTTTCGACTGGTTCAACCGAACATTTGACAAGAGTCTGAACACCTATTCATCCAGTGTGAGCAAGGCCATACGGTATGCAAGGTACATTGTAATTCTCCTTCTGCTGGTTTGTGTGGCTACCTACTTCCTTTTTGTCAATAAACCAACCGGCTTTATCCCCACGGAAGACAATGGCCGGCTGTTTGTCACCTTCGATCTGCCGGAGGCTGCTTCGACCTCACGCACCGAGAAGATATTAAACCAGGTGATGGATACATTGAAGGTAACACCCGGTATCGGTCATTTTGCAGGTATTGCAGGACTCAACGTGGTGTCCTTCACTTCAAAATCAAATAGCGGTACAGTATTTACCCAGCTGAAACCCTGGGATGAGCGTAAATCAAAAAATTTGCAGCTCCGGGCTATCACCAATGATTTGAACAGACGCTTTGCCGGCATTCAGGGGGCACAGATCCGGGTGATCACTCCCCCCAGCATTCCCGGACTGGGTAGTACCGGAGGATTCTCCTTCATTCTGCAACAGCAGGAAAGCACCGATGATATTCATGCTTTCCAGTCAACGGTGATGCAATTCATGGGCGCTGCCAATCAGCGGCCCGAGATCGCCAGTGCCTTCTCCTTCTTTACTGCCAGCACACCCGGATACAGGATATCTGTTGACAGGGAAAAGTGTAAGAAAGCCGGAGTACGGCTAACTGATGTTTTCAGCACATTGCAAACCTACCTGGGAAGCTATTACATCAATGATTTTACCCTTTACGGAAGGAATTTCAGGGTCGTTGCCCAGGCTGATACTGCTTTCCGTGAGACGATCTCGGAGCTCGGCAACTATTATGTACGAAACAGTCAGGGAAAAATGCTGCCACTGAGCACCCTCATCAGTTACAAACCAACAGAAAGTGCGCCGAGTATCTCCCATTTCAACCTGTACCGTTCTGCAGAGTTCAACGGCGATGCAGCACAGGGCTACAGTAGCGGACAGGCTATCGAAGCCCTCAGGGAAACAGCAGACAAGGTGCTCCCTGCCGGTTATGGCTATGATTTCTCAGGCCTGAGCCGGGAAGAAATTGAAGCAGGTTCCAAAACCACACTGATCTTCAGCATTTCCATCCTGTTTGTTTTTCTTTTCCTCACTGCCCTTTACGAGAGCTGGTCGGTACCCTTCAGTGTGCTGCTGGCAGTTCCTCTTGGTGCTTTCGGCGCTATTTTAGCCCTCACCTTTTTCCCTGGCCTTTCCGACAACGTTTACGCGCAGGTTGGACTGGTAACGCTGATTGGACTGGCGGCCAAGAATGCCATTCTCATTGTTGAGTTCGGCAAGCAAAGGGTCGATCATGGTATGGACCTCAACAAGGCAACGCTTCAGGCCATCCGGCTCAGGTTGCGCCCCATCCTGATGACCTCACTGGCCTTCATCTTTGGTATCTCACCCCTGATGTTCGCCAAAGGGGCCGGTGCCGTTGCCCGGCAGACAATAGGTATCACGGTGTTTGGTGGTATGCTGGCTGCTACGTTTATCGGGATCTTCATGGTTCCTGTCCTGTTCGTGGTGATCACCCGCATTGCCTATGGCAAGAAGAAGCTGGCCGAGCTGAAAAGAAAGCACAAACCCGGCGATGACTATCATGTGTAAAGAGATGAGCCTCTGCTTGTAGCTTAATTTCTCTTTTATTCATCCTATAGTTATCGTCTGGACTTTTCTTAACGCAAAGCGCCTCTGTCAAATTGTTACTTTTACTGGTCGTGATCCTTGCCCTCACCAGGCTTGACACAATCCAAAGACAAGTATTGTCACCTTGTTACTTTGTCACCTTGTTACATTATCTGCCCCTGGCGTAAGCATCTGCTTGTGCCTCTTATTATCATTATACCCCTTAATCATGCCCTGTAAGGGCAATTCCCTAAACTGGCGCAAGTATTGTCACCTTGTTACTTTGTCACCTTGTTACATTATCTGCCCCTGGCGCAAGCATCTGCTTGTGCCTCTTATTATCATTATACCCCTTAATCATGCCCTGAAAGGGCAATTCACTTTTGCCCGGTGGCAACCCCGCTACCGCGAGTCTCCTGACTCGTGGTTTTCTCTATGATAAGTCTCCCGGCCTTTCAGGCTGATTATCCGCCAAATCGCTCGTCCGACCACATTCCGCCAGGTTTTCTGTATTTGTTCTTTTCCAGCCAGCCTGCTCTTGTCTTATGCCGGTTGTCAAACCGCTGAAAAAAGGGCTTGATATCCAATAATGGTGTTTCATCCAGCATATCTACCTGCTCAATATGCAAAATACTGCCTTCGATACTGATCAGTCTGACAGTGGAAAGTCCAATCCCGTTGGGCCTTCTGGGTGCCCTGGTAGCAAATAGTCCACGCTCCTCCTTATCCATAAAAGGTTTTACCTTCAGCTTGTACTTCTCATTCTTATGAAAATGATACAACAGCATGATATGTGAAAAGCCATCAAGGTCGGACAGCCCTTCAGCATATTCAGGGAACAATTCAATATATCCCCTCACCCCTTCCGCTGCCACAGGTTGTATAGGCATGTCACCGATTTCCTTATAAGGTGTGTGGATAATTCCGATGGGATTGAATGTGATCGATTGCATAAAATGAAGTATTAAAATTCTAAAATAGTACCTGTTTTAAGTTGGTTTATTTTAAATAAGTATTAGGAATCCTGCAAATAAGTTGTTTTACCATTTTAGAAATCTAGTAAAAACGCTTTAAGTTCGCGTTTTTTAAGATACTCTATTTCTTCATAAAAAGTTATTTGTCCTCAAGGCCAAACAGGCTTCCCGCTAAGGTGGACAAAAAAATCCTGAAAACTTACCGAAGGGATCTCATATGCACACCGACAGGAGTGTGAGTAACCCAGTTTCACATTGTCTGCAGCCGACCCGAAGTCGTGTTTTTCGGCCACCGTGCCGAACTAATAGGCATATCTCAAACTAAAGCCAACTACAAATTACACATTACAATTAATATTGCTATATTTTAATTTCTATATTAATTATTCAGGATAGTCATAAAAAATAAATACGTTCCCTTAATCTGCATTGTCATCATATGATTTCTAAGATGAGATTAGTATGCAAGTGAAACAACAATGGACACCATTCCCCTCTGTTTAACAGTCTACTACCTTTTCTCAATTTTAAAACTCTGACAAATGGATATCATTCATTTTTTTTGACCGTTCATTGGATTTATGCTCTTTTTGTTTCATTTTTTAAAACCTGTTTTATACATTTACTTTTAAAAGCCATAGTAATTCAATTATTTATAAACAGTGATTACTGGTAATGATTTAATTTTAAAAAATACTGAATATCCTGTTTTTATTGGATTACAAGATTTTTTTCGTTTTTTCAATTTGAAATAATACTTAGCTTCATAATAATTGTTGCAAATTTAAATAATTGAATATTTGTTACTTGAAAAATATTTAGCATTAATTTCGATTTGTTAAATTTAAATTCATCAGCAGTAAACGGCAATATTTAAGAAGTAAATATTTTAAATAATCAATAATTATATCAGTAGAGTATATTTCTGCCTAAGAATTTATTATAAAATTATAAAGCAGAATTTAATTTCTGAATTAACAAATATTTATGGGATAACAAGTAATCAAAAATATTAATAATTCATCTCCGAAGAACAGTAGGTTTTTAATTACGGAAAAGGGTGTAACTAAGGAGCCTCCAGCTCCCGGATGCCGAAACATCCGAAAACGGAGACTCCAAATACATGTTTAAACAGGGAAGTCAACAATTTCGACAAGCCAGCTTTCCCGTAAAATTTCAAAGTTATGAAAATTATTAACCCAAAACAGTTGAACCCGCTTCTTATTTTAATTATTTTTATTATTATGGCTGGTTTTCAATCCTGTGATAAGGAAACAATGAATCACTCAAATGATAAAATCACAGGGGAGCTTTTTGAAATAAATGAATACAATAAGGATTTGAGAGATTTTTCACTTGCTGTGAAAAATGCACTTAAGGAAAATGCAGACTTTCGTAAATTAGTTAAGGCTGAGGCTCTTCAAATGGTTGACGGAGATTACGATGTTATTTTAAGAAAAGTAAAAGATAAAAAAATTCAACAGCCATCACTGTTAAAATCCGGCAAACCTGAATATACTGTTAAGGAGTTACTCGAGCAATCATATTCATCGTTAAAAGTAACAAAGCTCAAATCTTCAGCATCTGTAATAGATCAATTATCAGCTAAATACCCCGATCTGCAGATTGCAGTACCTGTACATGCAGAGGATTGGGACGAAGATAATTATATTCCTGTAGTTACTTTTCTACCTGCAGAATATGATGATGCAACTACTACTACACTTACCGGATATGATGCACAGGGAAACATAGTTGGTGTAGATGTTTTAAATACTCCGGATAAACCTGTAATTGTTATAAGCCAAAATGAGAGAGCAATTGCTCCCGGATCTTATCCTGATAAACCAGATTTATTAACTCCCCCGCCAGAGGCTCCAGTGAATCTGTCAGGTGTGCAAACAGAATCGGGAATCAGGCTGACCTGGAGCATGCCATCTTCTGTGAACTCATATAATATAGAAGGTTTTTACATTTTCAGAAAAAATACAGATGCTACTTATTATGACATAGTTGGCACTGCATCCGGAACTTATAACCGAAGTTACAATGATAATACTGTTGGACCGGGTAAGTCATATTCCTATTATGTTATGTCATATGCTCAGGATGTATCCTCATTGCCATCAAACTACATCACTGTAGTCGCTCCCAATTATCCAAAACCTGTTATTTCCTTTGATGCCATTCAGCATTCGAAAAATGAAATAGAATTGCGATGGGAAAATGATATTAGTCAGTATGTCCTTGAAACGAAACTATACAAACATATAGTGGGTGTTAACAGTGGATATGATTTATTAAAAACATTTTCATCGAATTCTCATTATTATTTTGACAATAATATAACAGCAGGAAAAACAATCACTTACAAAATCAATCATATTACATCAATTGGTGAATCAAATGCCAGGTATGATTTTGTAAAAACACCTTACAGGGATCTTTCACAAAAATCACCAGTTTATATTAAACAGATTAAATTTTCGGACTGGAGAATTGAACGTTGGCCTGCAGGTAAGCCAGAATTTTACATCACTGTTAATAATGTAGATGAAGGTGGAAAGTCGCCCTTTACCGTTCAGGACCAGATAAATTGTAAATTTTCCAGCAGGAGCAGTACTTCTCAAATATTCAAAGGAGTAAAAATTATGGACTGGGAACCTGGTTACTGGTATGACCGACTAACTTTTACTGTAATTGAATACGACAGGCCATCTTCTTCTATAGATATTGAAATAGGTGTAGAATATAATAAAAAAAATATCTCAAAAACCGGGCTTGACGCTGCCGTTGGGGTTAAACATGCAATAAAATTTGATAATAATGGTGAAAAATGCGGATCTTCTTATTTAAACTATTTTGATAATCCAGAACAATGGCTTGTTTTTCCTAATTATGGTGTAAAAATCCTGGTAAGTGAAAAAGACAACTAATAAAATACCTACTATCATGAAAATTAATCTTTTGATATTTTTCCTCCTGCTTGCACCTAAGCTTTTAGGTCAGAAAATAAACAATATTCAAAAATACCCAAAATTAGAAGTTGGAGTCATGCGTATTTATAACCGACTTAATTCAGATAAGTATTTTGAATATAAATATTCTTATGCTGACGATTATGGTGATGCAACAGTAGCAGGAGTAAATATAAAATTAACAATGCCATCAAACCTTGAATACATGGATTTTGTTTTGGGTTCGCTATTTATTAAAGGACTTAATGCTTTTTATATGGGTAATATAAATCCTACTGCAGTGAATGCACATGATTATCAGCTTAATGGCGGTGGTGTCTATTTCGGTGTTAGTCCGGGCCTAAAAGGTAAATATATCGGTTTTACAACAGATTTTGGTATCGGTATTTTTTCCTTTAAGGAGAATGTTAGTATTGTAAATAATACCCGTCAGCCATATGTAGATATCCATGATTTAAAGTCCTCTTATGGTCCAGGAGCAATAACTTCAGCCGGGTTATATTTAAACATCTGGAAGCTGGGTGTTCATCCATCTGTTATTGGTATTTTTTCCGGAGGGGCTAATGCATCTTTCTTTTTTTATGGCTTTAATCTGCCAGTAACATTTCAGTTTTAATTTATAGATGCCAATCTATTGTATGATAATGATTCAATGAGAGCAATACCCGGGTACACCCCGGGCTTTGTTCTCTCAGCCTTTCAAGCTCGGGAATTACTGTAGTACAAATATCAAACAACGCCTAAACAACTCAATCTCTCAACTCCTAACTTCTAACTTCTCAACAACTCAACGCCTAAACAACTTAACTTCTAAACTCACAACGGTTTTACCTTCAGCTTGTACTCCTCATTCTTATGAAAATAATACAACAGCATGATGTGTGAAAAGCCATCAAGGTCGGACAGCCCTTCAGCATATTCGGGGAACAATTCAATATATCCCCTCACCCCTTCCGCTGCCACAGGTTGTATAGGCATGTCACTGATTTCCTTAAAAGGTGTGTGGATAATTCCGATGAGATTGAACGTGATCGATTGCATAAAATGGAGTATCAAAATTCTAAAATAGTTCCTGTTTTAAGTTGATTTGTTTTAAACGTCTCATAGAAAGCAGCCAAAGCAGGAAGGACAACAACCTTTGTTCGACTAGGAAACCGCTGCTTGCTGTATTGTCTGTTAATACCCGGATTTTCATAAGTCAAATATAGTAGGATATAATATGACTATCGGGAATCATGTATAAAGCTAATATCTATTTAAAATATTGCCAGAAAAAGAACGCTTACGCTGCCCCCTCCTCCCTGAAGGCCTGCCTGCCGCACGCAGTACAGGCAGGGGAGCTCACACACGGTTTACCAATTTCAAATTTAGTATTAATATGTGCGCTGGCTCCCCTACAGGGTAACTTAGCGAAGCGATCTCACGACCAGCATGTGCCTGAGCTAGTGCGAGGGAGTAACTTAGCGAAGCGATCTCACGACCAGCATGAGCCTTGGCTAGCGTGTGGGAGTAACCAGGGGCTGAGCGAAAGCATTGTAAAATCTGATTCATTTTAAATTTATTAATCATTCCCGATAGTCATATAATATAATTACATGAGTATCGAATTTTTATCCTAAACATTATTCCCTTCACTCAGGCATATTTTAATAGGCTATTTACTTAATACACGATTCCGGCTTTTCATATTTTTTTTTAAATTTGAAAACCTGATTACTTTTTCATCTCTCTTTCGGCAACAAAATATTACAACTGGAAAGAGTTAACTGACAAACAAACACTATGAGAAAAACAATATATTTTTTCCCCGCAATAGTTTCCATGACATTACTGTTTAACAGATGTAACCGTCCGGTTCAAACCAAACATCCCAATGTAGTATTAATCCTTACAGACGATCAGGGATGGGGAGACTTTAGCTGCAATGGAAATAAATATGCAGAAACTCCGGTTATGGACTCCATTAGCGAAATGGGTGCAAGATTTGATCGTTTCTATGTTTCACCATTATGCGCACCCACCAGGGCAAGCCTGCTGACCGGGCGTTATCACCTGCGCACAGGTGTTTCAGGGGTTACAAATCGCGAAGAAATAATGAGGCTCAATGAAACCACCATAGCTCAGGTGTTCAAACAGGCCGGCTACAAAACAGGTTGTTTTGGTAAATGGCATAATGGCGCACAATATCCATATACTCCAAACGGGAAGGGATTTGATGAATTCCTGGGCTTTTGTGCCGGTCACTGGAGTAATTATTTTAATACTCACCTGGAACATAATGGCAAGCGTATACAAACAAAAGGATATATTTCCGATGTACTGGCTAATGCAGCTATTGATTTTATTACAGCAAATAAAAACAATCGTTTTTTTTGCTACATCCCGTTTAATGCACCGCACAGTCCTTTTCAGGTCCCCGATAAATATTTCAATAAATATAAAGCCAAAGGATTAAACGACACCCTTGCCTGTATATACGGGATGGTAGATAATTTAAATTATAATATTGCAAAAGTTCTTTCAACGCTGGATTCACTAAAACTAACTAATAATACCATCTTTATTTTTCTTACAGACAATGGCCCCAATACATGGCGTTATAACGGAGACATGAAGGGAATTAAAAGTTGGGTGGATGAAGGAGGTGTAAGAGTACCCTGCTTTATCCGTTATCCAGGTGTAATAAAGCCAAATACAGAAATTAAGACACATGCTGCACACATAGATATTCTACCCACGTTGGCAGACTTTTGTAACATCCCTTTGGCAGATACGATTAAACCTGACGGCATCAGCCTGGTAAAACTTCTGACAGGAAAGCAAAAAGACAACCTCAACAGAATGATCTTTGCCCAAAACAAGCTCAGAGATCCTTCTCTTTCTGTCCGTGACAATAAATATATATTGGTCAGGGACAAACACGGCAACAATCAGCTCTATGGTCTTGTAAACGACCCAGGGGAGAAAAATGATATTACACAACAATACCCCGGACTGGTAAAACACTATGCTGATACCCTGATAAACTGGTATGCAGATGTTACTCAGGCAGGACTTGAAGTACAACCGGTCTACCTGGGGCTGAATTATAACCTGCCTGTTGAATTACAGGCTCCGGAAGCCAGACTAAGTGGCAATCTGGTATATTTTGAAGGACATGGCTGGGCACATGATTGGATAACTAACTGGAAAAGCACAGATGATATGGTGAGTTGGAATGTTGATGTAGTAAATTCCTGTACCTACAATGTTAAGTTGAAATACACCTGTCCACCCGAGATGACAGGCTCCGAAATAATGTTGTCGGTCCCCGGTGATTCTGTCATTGCAACCATTGCAAGACCATTTAATTACAAGGCAATACCCAGTCCCGACAGGGTAAAAAGAAAAGAAGCGTATGAATGTGAATGGGGCATACTTGATATGGGGAATATAACCTTGAGAAAAGGCAATTATCCAATAAAAATTAAGGCAATGAAAATACCACACAAGAATGTAATGGATTTTAAATCGATAATATTGGAAAAAGAATAATTTAATCCAGAATCAAAAAACAGTACCCTGTATTATTGCTGAAACTTTACAGGGATGTACCCTTTGATTCCTGAATTAGTTAATCATTTCTATTCTCTCTCAGAGAGAACAGTTTATCCTGAGATAACAACCGACCCGGCCCTTAAAGATAGAAATGTGCTCTGAAGGTTAAACCAAAAAGGGAAGTAATTTTTATTTCTCTGTGAATAGTCCTGAAAACATTCTACTTTAACTTACACAATGAATACATAGATGCAGATTTTAAAGTAATTTCTATGAGTGTACGCACCGTCCGTACATTTTAGTAATTCGTCTGTACATATAAGAAATAGGGTAAGAAGAACTTACCTGCAATTTTCAGGCTGATCTTCTTCCTGTCAGAATCCAATCTGTATCGGACAGGAGCAGATGCTAATAAACGATAAGTAAAAACCTACACGATACATTTTTTGGCTACTTAATGGCATAACTATATAGAATGATCAGGACAGCTATATATTTACATCATCCTTGAATTAAGGGTAAACATTACCCATAATGTACCGCCAATAAGAATAAAGACAATGACAGCCGTAAAAGCCAGCACCATCACGTTCCAGCGTTGAGAGGACGACCTGTCTAAATGCAGAAAATAATGCAAATGCACCACCATTTGTGCCAGTGCAGCCACCATCAGGGAAGCAAATGCCACATGGCGGTTTATGTCCTTTATCATAACCAGTGAAAAAGAAACAAGGGTCAATAATGTAGCCAGTACAAATCCGATAATATAGGTCTTTGTGGATCCCTTAGCAGGTGTTATCTCTTGATTTGATGTATGTTCCATTGTTTGTATATTTTTAACTTTCGACTTACACTTTAAATTATAAATTTCGCTCTATTTATGCGTGAGACAATACATATTGATGCGAGACAATACATGTATATTGATTCGAGACAATACATGTATTGTCTCTACAGTTTCAATCCTTTCATCTCTTTTTTCATACCTCATACTTCCTATAATACTCCCAATAAATAAACAAAACTGAAAACACCTATCCATACAATATCCAGGAAATGCCAGAAAAGACTGAGGCGAAGCAATCTTGACTGCACCCCTTTGGTAAGTCCCATTTTAGCTATCTGCACAGTCATTACAACAATCCATATCAAACCACTGGCCACGTGTAACCCATGTGTTCCAACCAGGGTAAAAAAGGCTGAAAGGAAACCACTTTTGTCGGGACCATACCCCTGGGCTATCAGACTGCTGAATTCATGCACTTCCATGACAATAAATCCAAGTCCCAGCAAAAAAGTAAGGATGAGTCCGGGAATTACATTTGCTTTCTTTCCCTGGTGTACAGCTACCATAGTCAGGCCGAAAACAACACTGCTGACCAGCAGGAACATTGTTTCAATAAACAGATAAGGGATCTCAAAAATATCCTTACCATCCGGGCCACCGGCATAATTGAATCCTATGACACCAAAGGTGGCAAAAAGAGCAGAAAAGAGGATAAGGTCACTCATCAGGTACAGCCAGAACCCAAAGGATTTTATTTCGGTCTGGTCATGAAGTTCGGCCTGCAAGGCTACAGCTCCTGCCTTATTATTATTGTTTGTCATATCCATCTGTAAAAATCTAATTAGTTATTTGTATTGTTCATGGCCGTTCTTATTCTGGCGAACCGCTCGTCTTCAATTTTCTTAACCTCAGCAGCAGGGATAACATATTCAACATTGTCATTACTGCCAGCATGGATCATTGTGGCGATGATTCCCAGGAAAGCCAGCACGGCAAGCCACCAGATGTACCACACCATAGCAAATCCCATTATCAGTGTAAATGCTCCCAACACCGGTCCGTGTGCCCTGTCCTTCGGCATGTGGATGTCATGGTACGCTGAGGGTTGTTTAAAAGCTGTCCCCTTCTCTTTCATATCCCAGAAAGCATCCAGGTCATGTACTTCAGGGATAACTGCAAAATTGTATACTGCAGGTGGAGAAGCAGTAGCCCATTCCAGGGTACGCCCGTCCCATGGATCTCCGGTAAGATCAGGATGCGCTTCCCTGTTACGGATGCTGATCACAAATTGTATGACCTGAGAAAGAATGGCGAACAGGATGATAAACGCACCCACTGCAGCAATGATCAGCCAGGGCTGGTAGGCAGTGTTGTCATAATGAGCCATTCTGCGGGCCATTCCCATGAAACCCAGTATATACAGGGGAGCAAATGCTACCTCAAAACCTATCAGCCAGAGCCAGAAAGCTCTTTTTCCCCATTTTTCATTCAGCTTGAAACCAAAAGTTTTGGGGAACCAATAGGTTAGTCCTGCAAAATAGCCAAACAATACTCCGGGAATTAGCATATTATGAAAATGTGCAACCAGAAACATACTGTTGTGCATCACGTAATCAGCAGGAGGAATAGACATCAGCACACCAGTAATCCCTCCGATTACGAAGATGGTAAGAAAGCCAATCGTCCACATCATGGGTGAAGTAAAACTTATCCGTCCCCTGTACATTGTAAACAGCCAGTCGTACACTTTCACACCTGTAGGTACGGCAATCAGCATGGTGGTTATCCCGAAGAATATATTCACATCTACAGTATTTCCCATAGTGAAAAAGTGATGCAGCCAAACGGTAAATGAAAGGATCATGATAACAGCAGTGGCATACACCAGTGACTTATAACCAAAAAGTCTTTTTCTTGAAAAAGTAGCCACAATCTCTGAATAAATACCAAAGGCAGGCAGAATGACGATGTACACTTCAGGGTGACCCCACATCCAGAACAGGTTGTTCCACATCATCATATTGCCTCCCAAATCGTTGGTGAAGAAATGCATTCCCAGGTACCTGTCCATGGTCAGCAGAAACAAGGCACCGGTAATAACCGGGAAAGAAATAACCATCAGGGCATTGGTAGTCAATGAAGCCCAGGTAAAAAGCGGCATGCGCATCAGCTTCATACCCGGCGCTCTCATTTTAAGGATGGTAACCATAAAATTGATACCGCTGAGTAACGATCCAATACCCGCTATCTGGAACGACCACAGCCAGTAATCGACCCCGGTACCAGGATTATATATCTTTTCAAACAGGGGAGCAATTCCATTCCAGCCGGTGTTGGAAAACTCACCCACGCCGAGTGAGATCATCACCAGTCCGGCTCCTGCCATAGTAAGCCAGAAGCTAACTGAATTCATCAAAGGGAAAGCCACATCTCGTGCCCCGATCTGCTGGGGAATGATCAGGTTCATCAGTCCCACCATAAAAGGCATGGCCACAAAGATGATCATGATGGTACCGTGCGATCCGAATATCTGATCATAGTGATGAGCTGGTAGGTATCCCTGTGAAGCACCAGCTGCCATGGCCTGCTGCATCCGCATCATAATGGCATCGGCGAAACCTCGCAACATCATAACCAGGGCCAGAATAATATACATCACACCAATCTTTTTGTGATCGAGACTGGTTAACCATTCTTTCCACAGGTAACCCCATTTCCGGTAATACGTAATGAGTCCGATAATTATAACACCGATAATCGTTGCACTTCCCACAGCCCCCATAATGATGGGATTATGAAAAGGTATTGCTGATAAATCCAGTTTTCCAAACATCTTATTCTTCCTCCCTGTGTTTTGTTTCCATCAACCCGCTGTCCGACAATTCAGGTTTCTGCATATGTATTCATTTTCATTTTTTCATTGATTTATCCCCCATCCAGTCCATAAATTGATGCATAATGGAATTGAACAGGTTTGGTTCAACCTCTGCAAACAATGTAACCGGATAGTTTATATTGGGATTGCTAAAATCATTATAAGTTGCCATATCCAAATTTTGTTCCCGAATTCTTTGCTTTTTCCAGCCATTCATTATACTGTTTTTCTGTAACGGCCTTTGCCTTGAAAGTCATTGTGTGATAACCGTTCCCGCTGTATTCCATGTTATGACCATCATAAATACCCGGTTCAGTTGCCATCAGGTTCAGTTTAGTCTGCATACCAGCCATGGCATACATCTGGCTGCCCAGCTGGGGAATGAAAAAAGAAGTCATCACTGAGGCTGAAGTAAGTTTAAAACTAACCGGTACATTAGCTGGAAATACCAGTTCATTGGTTACGGCAATATGTTCTTCAGGATAAATAAACAACCAGTTCCAGTCGGTAGAAACCACCTCAACCTGAATCGGTTTTTTATCTGAAGCAATCGGTTTATAAGGATCAAGGTGATCAGTTTTGACCCATGTTAAGTATGAAAGTGCAACAATAATGGCAATAGGTACCAGCCAGATCAACCACTCAATTTTGGCCGAATGAGTCCATTTGGGCATATAAGTGGCTTTGGTGTTTGTAGCCTTGTATTTCCTGGTAAACAGGAAAACCATTATATAAACAGGCACCACTACGATCAACATGAGTATGAAGGAAATAATAATGAGCCATGTTTCATCCAATCCAACAGGCCCTTTCGGTTGAAGCAACACCAGCTCCTTACACCCACCCAGCATAAAAAGGAAAGCGAAGGATATCAACCACATAAGACTTTTAAATACGTTTCGTTTTAGCATACCAATTTTATTCGAATCAATTATAAATAATTTTAAAATAAATAATCAGGTAATTTTATATATAGGCAATCATTTAAAAAATCGTACAACATTTGAAGGAACAATAATACTAAGGATAAGTTGAATATCCGGCAGGTTTTTTTTTAATTTTTTTTAACAAGTACTATTAGTTTAATTCTAAACAAGAATAACAATCTCATGATCAGTGTTATATATTTAACAGAATAGATTGTATGTAAATTGTGATCTGATTTAGTACTTAATATTTTATTTGAGTTTCGGAAATTATATATAACCTGTTTTAGTATTGTAGAAATCTAGTTAAACGCATTAAGTTCACGTTATTAGAGATAGTCTATTTTTTATATATAGTTATTTGTCTTCAAGCCAGACGGGCTTTTACTTTTTCCAATCGATGAAAAAGTAAACCAAAAATCTTGAAAAGCCAAGGCTCCCCATTCCGGTTTTCATAAATCTTAGATTTGAATGAAAACCGAGAATCCTCGAAATTATAATTTCAACAAGTAGCTAATAATTTCGGGACTAGCCACGGCCGACCCGAAGTCGCGGCTTTTCGGCCACCGCGCCCTACTTATGGGCATTTGTCAAAACTAGAAACCTTTTTCAAATTATACATTACCATTAATATTGCTTTATTTAATATTCTATATTAGTCATTCCCAATAGTCATACTATTTTAATGCACGTACTGAAAATTATTTCCGGATTATTTACAGGGAATACTTATTTTTGCCTGGCGCTCAGTAATGAATTTTCTTACTGGGCTTTTTATTTCATTTAAAATTGAACCTGTAAAAAGCATGCATTTAAAAATATTCTTCTTTTCCTTTTTATTATCTTTATTTACTATTTCCAGCATATATGGCCGGGACTCAACTTTAACTACAAATTCAGGTCGTAAGGCAAAGTTCACTGGTTTATTCTGGCAGCGAGGCAGGGTATTACAGAGTAATGATTTTGTGAGAGGACTCAATAGTCTTCATGATCCAATTGATGATTTTCAGGCTTTTTCATTACGTTTTGGCTGGAATACCACTGGCAAAAAGATTTGGCAACAACTCTATCATAACCCTGTCTATGGAATTCGGCATATCGGCTATCAGGTTTCAGAACAATCCGGAACTTGGAAAACCCATTGCCCTGTATGGATTTTTCTCCTACTCCGCTTTTCCTACATAAATAAACTGGCACTTCTTTTTGATGCTGGTTTTGGCATAACTCTCAACTGGGAATCGTTTGAGGTGACTGACAATACCTATAACATTGCTATTGGTGCAGAACAGAGTGTGTATATCGATCTCGGACTGAAAATGGAATACCGGTTAACAAACCACTGGAAGCTTTCTGCTGGTGCAAGCTTTACTCATTTTTCAAACGGAGCTCTCAAAAAGCCCAATATGGGAATCAATACCTTTGCACCAAAACTATCACTGGCTTATTATTTTCAACCATCCCCGGAATATACAAAAAAGTATAAAATTCCTGATCACAAGCCTGAAAACAGTGTTTCCGCGAGCTTGTACGCGGGCTGGAAAAATGTATTGTATACCGGATCAGATGCTGATTCAATTACTGCCTTCAAAGGAGTATATTACAATGTATATGGATTATCCACTGTTTTTAACCGGCAGATCAGTCATAAATCGAAAATAGGAATTGGTACCACCATCGGATATCTGGGCGCAGCCAACTCAAGCATTACCCTGGAAAATGGTAAACTAGATGACAATGATGCATCCTTGCGTGAAGGAATTGAATTGAGTATATATCCTTCCTATGAATTAATGATCAATAAACTTTCACTACTTATTCAACCCGGATTTTATTTGTACAGATACTCTTATGATAAGCAAACACCAATAATGTATCAACGCATCGGACTGAAATACCAAATTTTTAAGAACATGTTTGCCGGATTAAACCTGCATGCCTATAAGTTTTATATTTCCGATTATATAGAATGGAATATAGGATATACTTTTAAATAGTGTCTGTCCATAATGTCTGATAATTTTAGTAAATTTGTAATAAATGAAAATTCTGATTTATGATAATTGAAAGAATTAATAATGAGATAATTTATAGATTACCTGGAGACATGAACGTTGATGATCTGCAGGACATGACCGATTTCTTTGAATTCAAGGAAATCGCCAAGAAATCTAAAGCAAAACAGAAAGATGTTGATAAATTAGTAAAATCAATCAAAAAAGGACGCTGGGACAAAACAAAAAATAAGAGCTACGCCACGGAATATTCAATCTCATTCAAACTGTCAGACACTCTCAGGGATATATAAAACCGGTAGAAAGCCAAAAACATACACCTTTGTTACACTGCATAATAAAGTGTCTAACAGTTACAGAAATTAAAAAATAGAAAGAACCCGGTGTATTAAATATTTTGTAAGCTATCCAACACCAGGTTGTCAGGGCCATTTTATTTATCTTCCCGCACACTTTCCGGAGGACCGAGATATGAGCGTTTGAGACCTCCGGTATCCAGGATGATCTTTTCCACAATCACACCCGGATCTACCATCCAGATTTTCAATGTATAGTGACCCGGATCAGGGATACTCAGTGTAGCCTGCAAATGACGCGACTGATTGAGCACTGTTTCGGGCCAGTTGGAATCAGTATAACTTACTTTATAATCCGAGGGGACAACTGTGATGTATTCAGGTTCTCCGTTGTCAATACTTACGGCCAGTCGGATGTCGCGATCGGGTATAAAGTTAAGTAGCGGGGAAGTTACCAGCGTAAGTTCAGCAGGACCTTTTGAGAATAAATACATTCCATATTCAAGGGAGGCCGCATCTTTTCCGGGTACAGCCGGAGCAGCATTATACGGAGCAGTGGCTCTCATGCCGCTGAGGGTAAGACCATAATCTTCCACCTCAATCCATTTGCGATTTCCCTTCCCGATATTCTTATCATAGTGAGCAGCTTCTATGGAAACATAACCACCGCTTTCCACAAATCCTTTGATCTTAGCTTTTTCTTCATCATCAGGTTTGAATGCTGTAACCTTTACTGGAACATTTTTCCCTGCTCCTGAAATTACAAAAGAACCCTCGCTGGTGCCTGTCTTCAGTTTAGCTTTGTCAAGCTGAACAACAATCCGTTTATCTTCATTATTTATTGTGCCATTCTTTTCGCTGAAAGACAACCACGGAACAGATGAAGTGATTTTGTATTCATAAGGTGAAGTACCCCTGTTGAATATTTCTATATAATGACTGCTGTTGGAAAAAATATCAAATGCAGGCAGCACAGCCTCCCCGGCGGCACCTGGCCAGGCCATTTGGGTTCCTTCCAGCCCGACACCAGGACCTGCAATTTCCGGAACATCAATTTTCTTTAGTTTAATGGCATCCAGGTTATTTTTTTCCGGAGGAGCCCAGCTGGTGTATCCAAGATGTGCCTGATCCATAAAATGACTCCATCTGCCATCAGCAAAATCGCGGTTATAATACCCCATCAGCGCTGTGTCAGCTGTGAAGAGTGACCTGGTTTTGCTTGCCATCTCGTTGGTACTTGCCCTGCCCTGTGCTGAATAGAGCTCATTCTTTCCGGCTGCCAGGTACAATTCATTAACCATTGCACTTGCTTTAGTGGGGAATAATACCATCTGATAGAAAGCATCCCTCTTTTCCTTCGGTAATTCGTTATAGATAGCTTCAGCCTTTGCTGCGATTTTATTATAATCGGCAACAACCTTTTCCGCTTCATTATAATTGGTAAGACTGTACGTATGCGGACTTAACGATTCGGGTTTACGCCGGCCATTGTATTTGGTGTATTTAGCCAGGATATCAGCAATCTCTTCAGCATGAGCCTTTCCAAATTCACGTGCAGCCCATAAACGCGTATATTCATTTATATTCTTGTTATTCCAGCGGGCCGGATCCCAGGCAAGGTCAAGAAAATATTCCATGGGCAATTCATATCCCTTGAAATGGCCAACGTTAACAATCCATATCCGATCGGCCCCGTATTGTTTGGCCAGCGTCATCTGGTCCCATATTTTTGAGATGGGATTGGTATTGATCCACTGGTAACTCCTGGGTCCTCCATGATAATCAAAATGATAATAGACACCCGCGCCGCCGCTTCTTTTGCGTTCTTGCGGACTGGGCAAGCGGCGAACATTGCCCCAGTTATCATCTGCCCATAAGAGTATAATATTTTCAGGTACCCGCATGCCCTGGTTATAGTAATCCATAATTTCCTTGTACAGGCACCACATCTGCGGAACCTGGGTGATATCGGGATTCATTTCTTCTCGGAGAATATCCTGCTGAACCTTTACGATGTTTTCAATTTGTTTAATATTGTCCTGTACATCACCTTTGATCTCACTGTCATTGGCACCACGCAATCCCATTGTGATAATGCTTTCATAATTCTTATTACGGTTAATGCCCTCACGCCAAAAATTCTGCATGACATCCGGGTATTTGTAATAATCCCAGTGTCCCAGGGAGCCATAGTACCTGCGATCCCATTCCTGCTGGGCCCTGAGCATCGGTTCCTGATGCGAAGTACCCATTACAATACCATACTCGTCAGCCAGTTTCGGATTCAGAGAATCATCTTCATTAAAAGCATTCGACCACATGGCCGGCCACAGATAATTGGCTTTCAACCTCAACATCAGCTCAAAAATTCTGGTATAAAATTCATGATTATAATTTGCTACACCATGAGGAATGGGGGGATTTTTGCCAGGCTCTACCAATCCGTATTTCTCCCTCACCCAATTGGTTAAATCCGGGGCTTCATCATTCAGGAATATCCCACGGTACTTAACCCCAGGGCCCTGCATATAATTCCCTGGTTTCACATACAATGCATCCTGATGATCAGCAGGCACATCTGCCCACCAGTACCAGGGTGATACGCCAATCTGTTCTGAGACATCATAAATACCATAGATGGTGCCCCTTTTGTCGCTACCGGCAATAACAAGTGCCTTATCCACACCTGCCACAGGATTATCCACCACTGTGATAAGAAAATGCTCCCACTTCCCTTTAATGATGTCGACATTGATTTTACCCTGTTTAACCAGTCTGTCAATAACCGGACTTTTGCCCAGCGTACCCACAATCACTATTTCCTTTCCGGAAGGTAAATCATCAAAAGCAAGCGCCGGTTCAATCCCGGTTACCTTACCAATATCCGATTGCAGGTCTTTTAAGGCACGGATTACTCCCAGGTAATCGGCACTGTCAATAAATAACGGAGTCGATATGCCTGATTCTGCCAGGGTGAAAAAATCTTTCTGTTTGGTAGTTGAAATATAACCGGTATCTCCTATGGCTGATACTGAAAAAGAAATCAGTAAGGTCAGTAAACTCAATACGGATAGCTTCATAGAAAAATTCATGCTGGCCATTGTTTTAGAAAAGGTTGACAAGATTTTCATGGTAAATATAATATTGTGAATAGTAGTTTATCTGATGCAAGATAAAATTAAAATATTAGTTATCATAAAAAGCAATTATTGTTCTATCCTAACATATGCAAATTATCCAATGTATATTTTATTTTATGACTATCGGGAATGATTAATAAATTTAAAATTAATCAGATTTTACAATGCTTTCGCTCAGCCCCTGGTTACTCCCACACGCTAGCCAAGGCTCATGCTGGTCGTGAGATCGCTTCGCTAAGTTCCCCTGAAGTGGAGCCAGCGCACATATTAATACTAAATTTGAAATTGGCAAACCGTGTGTGAGCCCCCCTGCCTGTACTGCGTGCGGCAGGCAGGCCTTCAGGGGGAGGGGGCAGCGTAAGCGTGCTTTTTCAGGCTAAATTTTAAATAAATATTAGCTTTATACATGATTCCCGATAGTCATTTTTTATTTTTTATAAAGAACCATTTTCCGTGTAGCTGAATAGCCATCTGTTGTAAACTTATAAAAGTAATTTCCGGCAGGTAAATCCTTAGTTAAAAATTCCACAGTATGTTTCCCTGCCCCATACTCTTTTCCGGCAAGTTCGGTCACTTCTACACCCAGCAAATTAAATACCTTCAGAGAAACGTAACTCCTGTATGGTATTCTGAATGAAATATTGGTTTGACTGCTGGCTGGATTTGGAAAATTCTGTTCCAGCAAATAACTGTTGCTGGTTTCTGCTTCGTTTATACTGGTGCTGGTAGTATCTTCTGTACAGATATTTAACGCTTCGCCCCCCATTTGCACCGGAACGTCAGCAGTATTTGTTACACATAGTTTATCAAGTTTAGCACCATCTTCCCGGTATGCAATGGCGATAGAATGCGCTCCTTTGGAGAGTTCAATGCCTGACAATTTCTTCCATTGCCATCCGTTTGTCTGCATATCATTATATGAAGTGAAGCTTCCGTCATCTATGCTTATCCAGAATGAATCATCATGGATACTCAGGCAGTTCAGTCGGGCAAAAACATTGAATTGGTCTGTTGTGTCCACTGAGAAAGACAAGAAAATCAGATTGGCACTGTCAGTAGCTGGTACTGAAAGACTCTCAAGCCCGGATTTAACCTCTGCATAACGTCCGTTAGAGGCTCTGCTGTCCTCTTTGATATCCCAGTTACTGCCCACTGTTCCGCATTCAGTTTCAAGATAAACAGTTATGGGAGGCACAGTGGCTGTATCAGGGATGCATAGATTAGATGCTTCGCCCCCCATTCCTGAAGGTGCGTACAGTAAATTGGCAATGGCTATTTTATCAAGCTTAGCTCCGTCTTCCCTGTAAGCAACTGCCAGGGTATGATTTCCTGCAGACAACTCTGCATCCAAAAATCTTCTCCATTGCCATCCGGAGGTGATCAATCCGTCTACTGCCTGAAATGGATTGTCATCTATTTTTACCCAATAGGAATCGTCATTTGAATTTGGGCAGTTCATACGTGCATACACTGAGAAGTAACCGGCTGTATCAATAGTAAAAGGAAAATAAATGGTTCCGGCACTGTCTGTTGGTGCCTGGTTTGTGCTGTTCATTCCCGGCGTTATAGTAACAAAAGTTCCGTTAGAAGCCCCGGTATAAGGCATTATATCCCAGTCATTGCCATACAGCGCACAAGCCGGTTCCAGGTACACTGCCTCTGTTCCCCTTCCAACGGTGATTGTATCTCCCTGCAATGAAAGCATCTTAACAGCATAACGACGACCCAGTTCCCTGTATCCTGCCGAATTAAAATGTAAATTATCAGATCCGGCTGTACAGCCCGCTGAGGAAATAACATAAGAATTGGCCAGGGTGTCGGGCAGCACATCAATTATTTTGTTCATGCTTGCACAGATTCCACTCTGATCAGCTCCAACCACTTCACCTGCAAGTAGAGGCACCGAATCTGCATCAAGCGAAAGATCATTAATAAGATTCTGGTAAATCTTTTTCACTTTTGAGGGCCATTGCTTATCATTGGTATTTGATTCTCCCTGGTGAAGCAGGAATCCTTTAATAATTCCATCCTGCTGCGCCTGTTTGGCCAGATCAACCAAATACTGATAAGGATTCCCATTGTATTCGTTGATAATATTGATCAACCACTCCTCAGTAACCGAGGAGACGTAATCCTGGTAATTATCCTTGTCAAACAGTTCAATTTTGCATCCTGCAACTGATACATTGATCACTCCTACTCTGATGCTATCTGGCAAATTGGCAACCATCATCCTGCCAAAATAATCAGCCGGTGAAAGCCCTGACCAGCAACGGCAGAGTGGTGCAGTAGCTGTATACCAGTTGCCTTTTACTCTTCCCAGGTTTGAACAATCAACCGCCTGCATAACCTGAAAGCGACTGTCGACAGTTTGATCCTGTCCTTCAACAGTGCCCTGTCCTTCCATATTGGACTGTCCGAAACAGAGATAAATGTAAAAATTGGGATCTTGCGAAAATACACTGAAAGATATTGAAAATAAACCAGTTAAAGCAAAGAAGAATACAACAAGTTTTAATGGATAGTAAGTGAATAATTTAAGTCTCATAGTAGTTAAATCTCCTGAATAAATAACACAATTAATTCCTAAAAATGCGGTTTGTTTTTGTTTTTTACAAATTATTTCAGGCGTTTGTATATGAAATTTGTTGTTGTATAAACTGTCAGACACTTTCTCAAAGAAATTAATCAGGCTGGCAGCTTTAAAATAAAATGAGTATCAGGAATCATGAATATAACTTTTTTACTATTATATAAGTACTTCAGGTTTAGCAAATACGCTCTAAGTTTATGTTATTTGAGATACTCTATTTTCCATATTAGTTTTTTGTCCTCCTGCCGGACAGGCATTTACTTTTTCCAATTGATGAAAAAGTAAACAAAAAATCTAGAAAACTTACCGAAGGGATTTCATGAGCACGCCCTAAGGTGTGCGAGTAACCCAAGGCTCCCCATTCCGGTTTTCACAAATCTTAGATTTGAATGAAAACCGAGAATCCTCGAAATTATAATTTCAACAAGTAGCTAATAATTTCGGGACTAGCCACGGCCGACCCAAAGTCGCGGCTTTTCGGCCACCGCTCCCTACTAATAGGCATTTGTCAAGTTTAGAAACACTTTACAAATTATATACTACTCTTAATGTTACCTTTAATAAATATCTATATTAATCATTCCCGATAGTCATAAAATATTATAAATAGATTAAACTGTCTGGCAAAGTGTCTGACAGTTACTAAAATTATAGAAATAATTACAATCGTTTTTATTGTTTCTTAAAACTGTCAGACACTTTCTTTGATAAATTAATCGGGCTGCCGGCTTTAAATATTATAAATAGATTAAACTGCACGGCAAAGTGTCTGACAGTTGTTTAAAAAATAAGTTTAGTACAATATACCACTCAATTTTGTTACATTTAATATTTTAATCACAATACAATGGAACAACTCAACAACAAAGTAATTGTCATTACCGGCTCCACAAGGGGAATAGGGAAAGCCATTGCAGCTGCCTGCGGTGAAGCGGGAGCCTCGCTTGTTATTTGCTCGCGAAACGAAGGAAATGTAAGCCAGACTATTTC
Organism: uncultured Bacteroidales bacterium; assembly: GCA_963783315.1. Taxonomy (GTDB): domain Bacteria; phylum Bacteroidota; class Bacteroidia; order Bacteroidales; family DASQZP01; genus DASQZP01. The sequence goes on along the minus strand of CAWAMZ010000013.1, from coordinate 27,504 downwards.
AGAATTTACTGAGAAGGGTTACCGGGTTACTGGCGTTGCAGCAGATGTATCCCGTATGGATGATCTGAAAAAGCTGAGGGATCACGCGGTCGAAAAATACGGAAGAATCGACGTGTGGATTAACAACGCGGGTGTCTCAACTGGTTACAGGTTGCTGGAACATGTGCCTTATGAAACAATCCGGAATATCGCGGAGATCAACCTGACAGCCGTGATGATGGCCTGCAAGATGATCCTTCCCTATTTCAAGGAGCAGGGCAAGGGTATCCTGATCAACATGAGCGGACGGGGCGGTCATGGTGACCACGCGGCATTCATGGCACCTTATACGGCAACCAAAGCTGCCATTACCACGTTTACAAAGAGTCTGGCTGAAGAAAATGCAAACCACAATATTTCTATCCATTCAGTAGTTCCGGGTATGGTTAAAACCGATTTCTTTGAAGACATTGAAACGGATAAAGAAGGCAGGGAAGCCCTGAAAAGTCTGCCCTGGATATTCAGGGCCTTCGGGATATCAACTGAAGAAGTGGGTAAATTCTTCGTTGAACTGGCAGCGCAGGAACCGGGGAAAGTAACCGGGAAGAATTATTACCTGCTAAAAGGTTTTCGTTTGTTCCGCGGGATTATGCTGGTTAGCTGGTTTAAATTGACAGGGAAGATTTGATATGGGAATGAAGAGACAGTGAAGGTTCGGGAGAATGATGCGGTAGGACACCAATGTTTCTCTGTCATTAATTAACCCGGGGCGTTGCCGCATAGCCGTCAGGCTTATGTTCATAAAACTCTGTTAAACAACAACATATAGGCATGATTCTTTTTTTACCCCATCTCGCATTGCTATGGGGCTTGAATTTTGTATTTTCACCATGCCAATGAACTTTTAAGTTTTACATCATTTTGGGTAGCTTCATGCTACCCTACTTTTTTCATTATCAATATAGTCATAATAATCTGTTTTACAAACAAATAAATCTATTATTTTTTCATAATTTTCCCTTTTTTTCCGCTTTTCTTTCCAATGATTTTCACTGAATATTTTAATGTATTCTTTCACATTTTTTCGGGATTCCTTTTTACTTGATTTAAATATATCTCGCAATAACTGAAAAGTTTCCTGAAAAGTCTTAAAGCACTTGTCCATACTTAAGAATTTCTTTTTTTGCTTAAAAACATGACTTTGAACCATCCAAAACAGTTTTAATCTTAACACGATTAATATCAACCTTGTCATTAGCAGACAAATGAACCGGCAATACTTCATCGGTTGCAGTTTATCTATTCCACACACTGATTTCCATGTCTTGAATGTTAATTCAATTTGCCATCTTATCCTGTACAATAGCAGTAGTTCCTGCATGGATATTATTTTACTTGAAACGTTTGTTATAAACATGTTAAAGCGTGCCCTTGCCTTGTAATCTTTACTTGTGGTGTGTCCACTTTCCTTATTCTTCTTGTTAACTTTTCTTATTCTTTTTTGATATTCTTCTTCTGGGAGTATGGTGACTACTAAACGGTACCTTTTCTTCTTGCTCTTGCTGACCAAAACGTCCATTTCAATAGTAGGACATTCTTTGTCTACCATCTCCTGATATAAATCTTCAAACGATATTTGTTGTTCGCTTTTAGGGTTAAATATGATAGTAGACATATTCAAACGACTAACAAAATATGCCCGCTTAGTATTAAATGAAGTTAGCACCTCCAAATTATAATAACCCAAATCCCTTATGACCAAGTCGTCTTTATTTATAGTGAATTGGGTTTCTTTAGCATTAGCTGCATCATTGATAATTCCCGGTGTAATGGACAAATCCAATATCTTACCGGTTTTTATATCATATTCGTATTGGATACAAACACAAGCTTTTCTTGTACCATTTCCTCCACTTCCTTTAAAATATTTTTCTAATCTATTGTCAACATTAAATTTTGTAGAGTCCTTTATACGGACATAATTGAACTGTTTAAACAAATTTTTAACAAGAATATGCCCCAATTCTAACTCTAGTGCCTGGCGTAGTACGTCCTTTACAAAAGCTACAGCACCCTCATTAAACCTTCCATCCAATGATTGTTTAGTACTGGTCACATCATGCTCTATAGAAAGCCTGGAAACGCAATATTCTAAACTCACAGGTTTTGAAATGGAGGAACAATAAAGTAACAAATCAAAGAACTTTTCAGGTGTTAATTTACCTTTTCTCTTATAGAAACCAGTTTTTCCGGCCGTCTTTTGAAGATTTTCAAAAGAAAAAATTTTCCGGGTTCTGTCTGAAAAAACATTTACGTGTTGAGAAAGGATACCCCCTTCTTTCTAAGAGAAAATTATATCTCACTTTTTATTGCCACAACTGACTATAATTTAGTGTTTTCCATATTTTAGCCTGACGGCTATGGGGCGTTGCCGCCGGGCTGAAATAAGTTGCCCTTTCAGGGCGTAATATTCAATATTAATGAAATCATGAGGCAAGAGCAGATGCGTCAAAGGTAGGGCTGTAGAAAAAATTGATTAACCTTGCTCCAACTGAGGATCTTTGCATCTAAAAAGGCACAAGCAGATGCTTGCGCCAGCAGAAGGAGAGGTATAAACCATAGAGGAGGTACAAGCGGACGCTTGCACCAGACCAGGTAAATCATTTTAATGTGGTTCCAAGCGAGACGCTTGAAGCATTGAGAGATTACTCCAATAATTAGCCACAAGCGGACGCTTGCGGTAGTGGAGGGGTACATGTGAGACACTTGAACCAGGAGAGTTTTTAATAAGGGAAGCAAGATTCGAAGTGAAATTCGGAAAACTCAAAAAAAATATGCATATTTAACTATTGAAGAATAACATGTTACTGCTAAACCTAATTCAACCCTATGAAAAATATCAAATCTACCCTGATAATGGCGGTTTTACTACTGGTTGCTGCCTGTACGCCAAACACTAACAAAGAAAAAACTGCGGATAGCAATGACTGGCAATCACTGTTTAACGGAAAGGACCTTGATGGCTGGACCGTTAAGACTCAGTCATCACGAAGTGGGTGATAATTTTGCCAATACATTCCGGGTAAAGGACGGCAAGATTCTGGTAAGCTATGATGATTATGATAAATTTGACAACCAGTTCGGACACATGTTTTATAAAGAACCATTCTCTGCCTATCACCTGCGGCTCCAATACCGTTTTACCAATCAGGATATGGAGGATGCACCGGATTATGCTTATCGCAACAGTGGTGTGATGTTCCACTCACAGGCCCCAAATACTATGCTGAAGGACCAGGACTGGCCAATCTCAATTGAATACCAGATACTCGCAGATGCAGATGATGGCAATCCACGGCCCACAGGCAATGTTTGCACACCAGGTACTGATATTGACTTCCATAATGAAATGTATCCCGGCCATTGTCTGAATTCTGATTCAAAAACCTATAAATGGGACCAGTGGGTAACCGGTGACCTGATTGTTTATGGCGACTCCCTCATTATTCATATGGTTAACGGGGATACCGTTCTTCAGTATTCCAAACCAAGGATGGGAGGCGGTGTGGTTACCGGCGCCGATTCAACCGTTTATATTCCGGGAAAAGCACTTAAAAGCGGCTATATTGCCCTGCAATCAGAAGGCAGTGGCATTGAATTCAAAAATATTGAAATTAAGAAGCTGGATTGACCTTTTAGTATTTAGATTAATTTCAATTGCACCAATGAGAAAAGCCAACCAGGAAATAACAGACAAAAAGACACTGGAAGAAATCCTTTCAAGGGAAACTATTTGTCATATCAGCATGAATGATACAGAGGCACCATACCTGCTTGCTTTTAACTATGGTTACCAGGATAATTGCCTTTATATCCATTCTGCGGCAGAAGGTAAAAAAATTGACCTCTTACGTGCAAATCCTCAAGTAAGCTTTGCTATTGAGCAACACTCCGGACTATTAAGAGGCGACAAAGCCTGCCAGTGGTCAACCGTTTACCGATCGGTTGCTGGCAAGGGCAGGGTTACTTTCATTACTGATCAGGAAGAAAAGAGAAAGGCACTGGGCGTAATCATGAAACAGCATGGTGCAGCGCAACTAACAGAATTTGAAGACAAACAGGTCTGTTCTGTAGCCGTTTGGAAAATCAGTATCCAGACAATGACGGGTAAACAATCCGGCAACCGGGAACGACTTATTGAGAAAAACAAATACACCTTACATTCAGAACGGCTGATATTGAATGAAATCACGGCTGAAGATGTGACTGATATTCACCAGTTGCACAGCATACCAGAAGTGGATGAGTTTAATACCCTGGGGATACCTGAATCCATTGAAGATTCGAGGCAATATGTAGAAGAAATTCTCCATGCCCAAAAAAAATATCCACGTCCATCCATTACCTGGTCAATTCATCGAAAAGACAATGGAGATTTTATCGGAATTACCGGAATGATGGTGTCCAACGACAAGTTCAAACTGGGTGAGATATATTATAAACTCCTTCCTTCAGCATGGGGCAATGGGTATGCCACCGAGACAGCAAAAATGCTTATACATTTTGGATTTGAAACACTTGGACTTCATAAAGTGGAAGCCGGAGTAGCCACCGAAAATATTCGTTCGATCAAAGTACTGGAAAAAGCCGGTATGACACGTGAAGGCTTAAGGCGTAAAATACTACCCATCAGGGGTGAATGGAAGGATAATTACCATTATGCTATTTGTATTGAGGATAAAATAAAATAAATACTGTTGCAATATTTTCAGAAGGAAATAAATATCTGTTGATTCATTTTTCTCTTCCCGCGTTATCTCCCGCCAGCCATCCCGTACTGTATGCAATTTGCAGGTTATAACCGCCTGTTTCAGCATCTGCATCAATAATTTCGCCCGCGAAATACAAGCCGGATACCAGCTTCGATTCCATGGTCTTGCCATTAATTTCAGTAGTCGGGATACCACCGGCAGTAATAACCGCTTCCTTGAATGAACGATGACCGGTTATGTGAAAACGAAGATTTTTGAGCAGGTATCTGATTTGTTTTCGTTCTTTGGCGGTCACCTGGTGGCCTTCTTTGGCAGGATCAATCTCCAGTTCATTGATAAAAACCGGCACCAGGGCCGATGGCAGCCAGAGTCCGAACATGTTGCTGATGTGTTTCCTGCCATGCTCATTCAGGTCACGCAGTAGCCTGTTATCCAGCTTCTGTTCATCCAGGGCAGGTTTGAGATCAACCGTGATCTCCACTTTATGGTTACTGCTCAGCGCATCCACTACCATGCGGCTTAATGTCAGAATAATCGGACCGGAAAGGCCAAAATGGGTAAACAACATCTCGCCAAACTCTTCCCCGGCTTTTTTCCCGTTGATCCAGACCACTGCATTTACATTTTTCAGGGTAAGTCCCTGCAGCTCTTTAGCCATATTTCCCTCAGTTTCCAGCGGAACAAGTGAAGGTCTTATTTCAGTGACCGTGTGACCGGCATTGGCTGCCAGCTTATACCCTTCGCCGTTAGAGCCCGTAGCCGGATAAGAATTCCCTCCCGTTGCCAGGATAACTTTACCAGTTTTCAAAATTACCCCGTTTGCTTTAACACCCTTAACAGCATCGTTTTCAACGATTAGTTCTTCAACCCGCTGTCCGCACCGGATTTCAACACCTGCGGCCTTTGTCCAGTTCAGCAAAGCCTGCAAAACATCTGCCGACTTATTGCTTGCCGGAAAATAACGCCCTCCCCTTTCGAGGACTGTTTCAATGCCCTGCTGGTTCAATAACTGGAGAATATCTTCAGAAAAAAATTGTGAGAAAGCGTGTTTAAGAAACCGTCCATTGGGATAAATATGTTTGATAAACTCACTTTTTGGAGCGCTGTTGGTAATATTGCAACGTCCTTTACCCGTGATAAGCAGTTTACGTCCCGGCTGTCGCATTTTTTCCAGCACCAGCACATGGTTTCCGGTCTCTGCTGCCTTTCCGGCAGCCAGCAAACCGGCCGGACCGGCCCCAACCACAATAACATCATAATTTTTCATCGGTGGCAAAGGTATCTTTTTTGGCTGATATTAGGGAAAGGCTTAAAGTATAAATCCAAACCAAAGCATGAAAAAGGATGGTAAAGTGGTAAATGCAATCTATGATCCAGAAGCAAAAAATAAAAATACAAACAGTATGATCTTTACAACTAATTAATAACCATCAGAGCCAATATTATTAAGATGCTGTATCAAAGTCACTTTGCAAGTTTTGTAAGGGAAGCAGGTTTGCTTAAATAATCAACCATTCCGGCTGCTAAAGCTCTTGATTTTTCAGTTTCCATTCCATGGGCCGACAGCGCAACAACGGGAATCTTTCTGTCAATCGCTCTAATCCGCTTCATTGTTTCGAAGCCATCCATTTCCGGCATCTCTATGTCCAGGAGGATTATGTCGAATTCATATAGCTGAATCATTTCGATGGCTTTCTTTCCTGATTCAGCATGCATTACCTTCACCGATATTCTTGATAATTGTTCTTGTTCTATTTCAGCGATAAAGGCATTGTCTTCTACGAGCAACACTTTTACTCCTTTTAGCATTCCGGAGGCTGAAAAATGAGAACTACTTTCCTTTAGAATCTGTTCTGAACATGGTTTTAAAGGAATACTAAAATTAAACACGCTCCCCTTCCCTACTGTACTTTCCACCATAATTTCACCGCTCATAAGCTTTACAAGCTGTTTTGAAATAGCCAGCCCCAACCCTGTACCACCATATTTACGGGCATTTGAGCTTTGTGCCTGTTCGAAGGGTTTGAACAGACGTTCCTGATTTTCAAGCGGAATCCCAATACCCGAATCCCGTACAGAAAAAAGTATGTTGATCCATCCGTTATTATATTGATCCGATTCAGGATGTAACCACAAGGAAGCTTTTCCGGAGGGAGTATATTTAATCGCGTTATTGATCAGATTCAATAGTATTTGTGAAAGACGCAGCTCATCTCCGTAAAAATTATCCGGCAAGTGTTCATCAATCTTAAGTTCCAGCTTAAGCCCTTTTTCATTTGCCTTAAATCGTTCAATATCTATTACTTTATCAATAACCTTTCTAAGATTAAAAGGCTGAATATCCAGGGTGAGCTTTCCTGCTTCAATTTTGGTCAGGTCGAGCAGGTCGTTTACCAGTCCCAGCAATAATTCACCTGACATGGAAATTTTATTAGTATAATCTCTTTGCTTGCCCGTCAATTCAGTTTTATCCAGTATTTCAGCATATCCAATAACCGCATTCAAAGGGGTCCTGATTTCATGACTGATAGTGGAAAGGAAAGTACTCTTGGTATGATTGGCAGATTCAGCCACTTTTTTGGCTTCCTCCAGACGGATTATCCCTTCCTTTTCATCAGTAATATCCTTTATCACAGCAAGGTATTGTGTCTCTCCAACGGTTTCAACAACCATTCCACTTACAACCTCATATCTGGCTCTTCCCTCTTCATTCTTAATTACCAGTTCTTTTATATAACACTGATTTGGCTTAAGCTTTTTTATCATCTCCGAGAAGGTGGCTTCTTCTTCCAGTGAAAAAACAACCTTACCATTTCTGCCAATCAAATCATCATACTCAATTCCATACATTCTGAGCGCCCGCTCATTGGCATCTTTGATTATTCTGTCTTTATCAAACAAGAGCATGGCTTCATCCACTGAGTTGAATACCTTAAAGTACAATTCATTAGCATCCTTTATTTGCCGGGTTTTCTTTTTAACCTGCTTTTTCAGCGAATACCAGAAAAGGAACAAGATACCTGAGATAATCAGTAAGGAAATTACCGCCAGCCTGGCCCAGAGAAAATAGGCATGCTCTTGTTCTTCTTTGCGGCTGTATTTTATCCATTTCTTACTTAATCGGTCGAGTTCACCATTTCGAATCAGTGTTTGTATTCCATCATTCAACCTTGCAAGCAAAGCAGCATCGCCCTCTTTCACTGCCATACAGTAAACGCTGGATATGATTGGATCGCCTTTGACTTCAATGTTCTTTAACCCGCGGCTTTTTATCACATTCATTCCCAGCGGATATGGAGCAACTACAAAATCACAGGAATCATTTTCGACCAGCATTAAGGCTTCGGGTAACGAAACAGTTTTAATGCCTTTATTGTACAAACCCAACGGTTTCAACAATCTGATGCTGGCTATGTCGCCCATAAGTAATGCAACCCGGTATTTTGTAAGATCATCAATTTGTTTAATATAGATCTCCTTTCGGGCAAATATTTCATAATAAACTGTCCTCAGCGGGAAGGTGAAATCAAACTTCTTTTCCCTGGAATCATCATAAACAATTCCGGCAAGTGCATCAATTTTTCCCTGATCAAGTTCCAACAGGAGAGAATCCCATTTACCGGGTATGATAATAAAATGAATTCCTGATATGCGGGAAAGGGAATGGATTACATCAATATCATATCCAACAAGCTGATTATTCTCATTGGTAAAAGAATAGGGTGGATAATTGTAGTCACAACCAACAACAACTGTATCCGTTTGGGCCGGTTTGGCAATTGAAAAAATACCTGCTAATAAAATTAAAAATATATACCTCATTTACAAACTAATACAACAAACCAAATTTTAAAAACACTATGAAAGTATTGAATTCATGAAGATACATAATATTGTCTAATTTAATGAGGTTAGATATTGATCATTGCTCAGGCAGGCACAGCAACCGGTTTATAGGGAATCGAAAAATAAAAAACCGAGCCCTGATGTTCTTCTGATTCAAGCCAGATTCTGCCTCCAAGCAGTTCAATAAGATTACGGGAGATAGTTAATCCAAGACCAGCGCCTCTGTATAATTTTTTGTTTGTTTGTTGAACTTTTGAGAAACTATCAAAAATAAACTGGTGTTTATCTTCGGGAATTCCAATGCCTGTATCTTTCACAAAAAATATTATTTCATGATGTTGTTTCCTGCAACCAAATTTTACATGACCTTTATGTGTAAATTTCAATGCATTATCAATCAGATTAATAAGTACCTGTTTGATCATGGTACAATCTGTTTCGAAGTATATATCCTTTCCTGTAAGATCATGTGCAGGAAAAAAGTCAACCTCATGATAAATATGGTGCCAGTCATCATTCTTAAAATACTCATATACATAACGCAGAATATCATTTGCACTACAGCTCGATTTATGAATATTTTTAAACTGCCTGGATTCTATCTCAGAAATATCGATAATATTATTGATCAGATTTGAAAATACCTGACACGAGTTTGTGATATACTTATTGTATAAAGTGCGTTCTTCCGGAGATACATCGTCCTGGGTAAGGAGTGTAGAAAACCCCATAATGGCATTCATGGGTGTTCTGATCTCATGGGAAATGTTGGCCAGAAAGGCTGATTTTAATTTACTTGCATTTTCAGCATTTACTTTTTCCTGATGATAAGATTTGAGAATGCCGGAAATCAAATACATCATAAAAACACCACACATTAAAGAAGTTATAAAGATATCCAGAATCCGGTGTACATTATTTACATAGGGCCTGATTAGTTCAGGGTAAAACAGCTCTGCGTAAAGCAAAAAGCTCAAATTGATCATTACAAGAGTAATACCCACAAATTTTTCTGCTTTTCGGAAAAACATCATTACTGAAATGAGCAATACAAGTATGACAGGCAATGCAGCACCTTTAGATCCCTCAAACTGAAACCAAATAAAATCGATAAGTACGAGGGTATTCAGTATCATGATCCAGGCAGCCAACCGGTTTGTTTTCCAGAACCGTAACACAAGATAAGACACAGCATAAATTACAGCACTGACCAGACAAACAACTGCTGAATAATCATTATGCAAAAAAAGACATACAAAAACTGAAAGGAAGGTTAATAAAGATGCAATACAGGGAATAAGAGCAAGAAAACGTTGCTCCAGGGTATATGTCTGAAAATCTTTGAATAAAAAATCCGGAAATCTATTAGCAACATTCTTCCATGTGACTGTTTCTTTCCAGTCTTTCCAGGCCGGGACTTTATTCATTTTCCAATATCAGTTTAACTTTGATTTATACCGATGTATTCCGTGAGCCGGGTACATCAACAAATAATGTAAATAATACGTTTTTACGTCTTACTGAGCCCCTGAGTTCTGCCACTTATCAAATAATATGATTGATTCATCAAAGAAATATTTGAAATTATCCATTGAAGTCGGATTTTTTCATGAATTACTCTCTGAAACAGATTAAATTCGTTTTTTAGCCACAACTAAACAAAATTCAACAGATCTGCTGAATATTCCTGATAAGTTAAGAATATTAAAAACGGGAAAGAGGAAGGTGAAAAATATTTTTCATATATTCGGCAAGCATTTAGGTTTTTAAAAGACACACGCTTTTTTTAATGCACCTGAAATTTGAAAAATTGTTTGCGTTCAGATATAATCAATTTTAACAGGCAGAATATTCAAATTATTATTAATCAATCATTTCAAAAAAAGAGCACCACCGGATGAAAATAAAGTATAATTCGGATCTTCCACTCGACTCCCCGGAAAGAACACTGCAGCACAAAGAGATTATCCTGCAGAAAAAATTTCTTAAAAAATTATATGAAGAATGGTATGGTGAATTTAAAAAGGAAGTGGAAAATCTGCCTGAGGGTAAAATTATTGAGCTCGGTGCCGGGGGCGGCTTTTTGAAGCAGGTTATTCCTGAAATAATTTGCTCTGACATCCTTGATTTGCCAACAAATGACATGACTTTTTCGGCGCTTAAGATGCCATTTGATGATGGTGAGATCGCCGGTATTTTTATGGTAGATACTCTTCACCATATACCCGACATGGAAAAGTTTTTCAGAGAGGCTGAAAGAGTATTGTCGGTCAATGGAAAAGTAATCATGATTGAACCGGCAAATACACTTTGGGGCCGGTTCATCTATAAAAATTTTCATCATGAACCTTTTGATCCCACAGGTAAGTGGACCATTCCCTCAACAGGCCCTCTTTCAGGAGCCAACGGCGCTTTACCCTGGATCGTTTTTGAAAGGGACCGCAACCGGTTTGCTGAACTTTTTCCACATTTACATACCGAAGCGATTCGCTTTATTAATCCTTTTCTTTATCTGTTGAGCGGAGGTGTCTCTTACCGGCAGTTACTACCTGATTTTACCTATCCCGTAGTAAGGTTTATGGATCATTTGCTTCCACGGATCAGCAAACAGTTTTCAATGTTTCAGGTTATTACAATTACCAAAGATCATAAATAAACCATATTGTGAAAAAATATTTCAAAGTTATCAACATTGCCACATTGAGGATGTTTACTTTATTCACATGCTGTAAATATCAATGTATAATATAATGTTAAAAGAGAAAACCTAAATAAAGCATGACCATGAAAAACATTGATCGATCCAAACCTGTAATGGTTACGGGAGCTACTGGTTACGTTGCCGGATGGCTTGTAAAAAAGCTGCTTGATGAAGGCCTGACCGTGCACGCGGCTGTCCGTGATCCTGAAAATAAAGAGAAGTTGAAATACCTGGATGCCATTGCTCAGCAATCACCGGGGAAAATAAATTATTTTAGGGCTAATCTGCTGGAACCCGGTTCATATGAAGTTGCCATGCAGGGATGTGAATTGGTTTTCCATACTGCCTCTCCATTTATTAATGTAGTAGATAATCCTCTAAGAGATCTCATTGAACCGGCCCTCAAAGGAACTCAGAATGTACTTAATTCAATAAATATAACCGAAACCATAAAAAGAGTGGTACTTACCAGCAGCTGTGCCGCCATATTCGGTGATGCGGAAGACCTGCTGAGCCTTCCGGGTCAAACAGCAGATGAAAGTAACTGGAACACCTCTTCAACACTTAAACATCAGCCATACAGTTATTCAAAAACCCTGGCAGAAAAAGAAGCCTGGAAAATAAACAAGAAACAGGAGTATTGGGACCTGGTAGTGATTAATCCTTCCCTGGTACTGGGACCTGGAATCAGTCCGCATATCACTTCAGAAAGTTTTAACCTCATTAAGATGCTGGGAGACGGTACATTGAAGTCGGGAGCTCCAGGTATGGACATGGGGATTGTTGATGTTCGGGATGTTGCTGAAGCCCACTACAATGCAGGCTTTACACCGGAAGCATCAGGAAGGCACATCATTTCTGCTGATCATCGTACTTTTCTGGAAATGGCAACAATCCTCAGGGAACATTTTGGAAATGATTACCCCTTCCCCAACCGGGAACTGCCTAAGTTTCTGGCCTGGATCTTCGGTCCAATGCAGGGAATAAAAAGAAAAATGATCAGTCGTAATTTTGGTTATCCATGGAAAGTGGATAACACGAAAAGCAAAGAAAAACTGAATATTCATTACAGAAACATTGACAATTCGATCATCGAATTCTTTCAGCAGATGATAGAAAACGGGGTTTTCAAAAAGAAATAAAAAGTACGCAACCATAACAGTAGTTTATTCATCAACATAAAAAAGCTGTTATGAGAAAAATTGTATTTACCAACGTAATTTTTATCCTCTCGGTGGTAATCATCTCCTGTGAGGATACAGATAAACCATTGAGAGCAACCGGGGATAGCAACTATTTTCCCAATGCTGCCGGAACCCAATGGGTATACAGCCGGTATGACAGTCTGAGTAATATACAGGATACTGTTGTTGTTTCAATAGGGACTGATACAGTTATTAATGGAACAACCTGTAAAAAATGGCAGTACAATTCCCCTTCTGAAAGCTGGCTTAAATATGTTGCGGTCAGAAACGACTCAGTATTCATTTTTGATAATTCCGAAATACGGCTTGACCAGTTGATCCTTATTCCACTTGAAGAAAACAAAGGATGGGTAAATCCGGATTACAAGTTTGACACCAGTTACGTCACAACAGTGCCTACTTTTCAGCTATTTAATGGTATTGTTAATGATATATTCCTCATTCACAGGCAGGCGAACTGTTGCAACGATTACCTGACAGAAAAAATCTGGTTTAAACCTTACCAGGGTATGGTACGACTTGAAAGAAAGCATATTGCTTTCGGCCCGTTAAAATATGAAGTGTGGGAGTTGATTAAATAAAAGTTTCTTTATGTTTCAACAACCTGCTGAACCAAAAGAATACCAGGGTTCCCGCCAGTGTGTTTGCAGTGAATGCCGGTAAAATATTCCGGTCTGATTCCGGCATATTGACACCAGTCAGGTCAATGACACATAAAGACCGGGCATGCGCATAGTATTAAAACCAGCAGGAGTCAATGGTTTATTGGTTTCATTGTGCCTATTTACTCCTTTTCAATCTTAAACATGCTGTACAATAGGTGTAAACAGACACAAAACTTATAGTTTAGAATAAACCTATAGAAGTAATTTCCTTAATTTTATGTTTTCTAAAAATAAAACCTAAAATTTAACATAATGAAACCCAAGCCTCATCCTGAAAAAATAAATACAGGGAAACAAATAATCGTTGTTGCCCTGTTGGTTTTTCTTACCTCTACCTCTCTTTTTGCCAAAACACCATTACTCCGTTTCCCGGATGTATATGGCAATACGGTCGTTTTTGTTGCCGGTGAAGACATATGGAAAGCTCCACTAAGCGGTGGAGTGGCTGTCCGCCTCACTTTTAATGACGGACAGGAAGATTATCCGAAATTTTCACCGGATGGACAACTTATTGCCTTTACCGGTGAATACGATGGCAACGCAGATGTATATGTGATGGATTCTAACGGAGGAAACATTACCCGTGTTACTTATCATCCCGGTTATGACATGGTTGTTGGCTGGAATGCAACAAATAACAAAATCATCTTCAGTTCACGCCGCAACAGTACTTCGCGCTATACCAAACTGTTTATGGTCTCACCAGACGGTACCGGACTGGAAGAAATGATTATGTATGATGCTTCACAGGGCAGTTTTTCTCCGGACGGAACAAAGATTGCCTTTAACAAGGTTTACCGCGAGAACCGTACCTGGAAAAGGTATCACGGCGGACTGGCACAGGAAGTATATATCTATGACTTAAAGACCAACGAAGAAAAGAACATTACCAATTTTGACGGTACAGACCGTGTTCCTATGTGGATAGGAGACAAGATTTATTTCAGTTCCGACCGCGACCGAACGCTCAACGTGTATGCCTATGATACGAATTCCGGATCTATTGAGCAGGTTACCCATCATACAGACTATGATATTCGTCGTCCATCCAATGATAAAAACCATATCGTATATGAACTTGGTGGTGATATCTGGGCACTGGACCTGAAGACCAGTGAAACAAAGAAAGTGCCGGTAGAGATTCTGGCTGACATGGAAGAAACCCGTCCTTATGAAAAAGATGTCAGCAAAGAGATACAGAACATTGGTATCTCACCCACCGGAGAACGGGCACTTATTGTTGCCCGCGGAGAGGTGTTTTCCGTTCCCAAGGAATATGGTCCTACACGGAAACTCACCCAAAGCAGTGGCGCACGCGACCGTGATGCAGTATGGTCACCGGATGGAAACAGAATAGCCTGGATTTCAGATAAAACAGGTGAATACCAATTGTATATAACCGATACTGAAGGCCGGGAAGAAGCAATTAAACTCACAGATTTTAAGGATGGATACCGGCATACACTCCGCTGGTCGCCCAACAGCAAAATGATTGCTTTCACCGACCAGACCCTCACTTTATACATACTGGATGTTGATACCAAAGCACTGACCAAAGTAGACGAAGCTGAATATGAAAATGTAGATGTGTCTATCAATCTAAAACCTATTTCAGATTTTTCGTGGTCACCCGATAGTCGGTTTATCGTCTATTCAAGGATGAATAAAGATTATATGTACCAGTTATATGTATACTCACTGGAAAATAAAGATATTCATTCAATAAGTAATGGCCTGTACCATGACTTTGGTCCGGTGTTTACCAAAGATGGAAAGCATATTTTGTTTATTTCCGACCGCAGGTATGATCCTACTTACGGAGACATTGAATGGCAGATGGTTTACAAAAATATCGCAGGTATTTACGCGATCACCCTGCAAAAAGACGGACCCTCTCTCCTGCCCTTCAAAAGCAATGAAGAGAACAAGACTGAATCAGGATCTACAGATAATTCAACCAGGGTACAAATTGACTTTGACGGGATAACCAACCGGGTTGAAGCCCTGCCCATTGAACGTGGGAATTATCGTCAGCTGGCAGTGAATGACAATACACTATTCTATAAAAATGCTGAAAAAGGGGATTTCAACAAGTTTGAATTCCGGGCTGTGGAGAAAATGAACCTGTATGCCTGGTCTTTTGATGAGGAGAAGGAAAAAGAAATTGCTAAGGACATTAATGACTATCAGCTCTCTGCAGACGGCAGTGCCATTGTTTATAAAAAAGGCAATTCCATCTCCATAATTCCTTCCTCGGGTAACATGAACGAAGAAGCAAAACTCAACCTTTCAGATCTGAAAATGTGGCTGGATCCGGTGGCCGAGTGGCACCAAATTTATAATGAAGCCTGGCGTATGGAACGTGATTATTATTACGAACCGGGAATGCATGGTCTCGACTGGCCGGCTATCAGAGACAAATATGAACCAATGATTGACCGTGCCAGTTGCCGGCAGGATGTCACCTTTGTGATCGGCGAACTCATCGGAGAACTGAATACTTCCCACACCTATGTATATGGCGGCGATGAACAACGTGAGGCCGACCGGATCAGTACCGGTATGCTGGGTACCGACTGGCAGACTGATACCAAAAGCAAACGATACCGGTTTGGTAAAATCTATCGCGAAAAAGACTGGGCAAGGGAAATCTATCCTCCACTTGCAAAACCCGGAGTTAATGTAAATGAAGGAGACTATCTCTTGCAGGTAAACGGAGAGGATGTAACTACTGACCAGAATATTTACAGTTATTTTCTGGGCCTGGCAGGTAAACAGGTAACGCTTACGGTAAACAGTTCACCAGCAATGAATGGTGCCCGCAAAGTAGTGGTTGAACCAGCCCGCAGTGAATCCAACTTCAGGTATATGGACTGGCTGGAAACAAACCGGAAAGCAGTAGACAAAGCATCCAACGGAAAGATCGGCTACATTTATATGCCGGATACCTACAACGGTTCGGCAACTGATTTTCCAAAGTATTTCTATTCACAAACAAAAAAACAGGGGATTATCTTAGATGGCAGGTTTAATGGTGGCGGTCTCGACCCGGAAATCTTCCTCGAAAGGCTGTTGAAAAAACCACATGGTTACTGGACACGGAGATATTCAGCTGATCAGACTATCCCTGCCCTCGCCGTAAACGCCTATATGGCCTGCCTTACAAACAGGTATGCCGGTTCGGGCGGGGACGAACTTCCTTATGAATTCCGTTTGAACAACATGGGCCCCATTATTGGTACCCGCACCTGGGGAGGACTTGTTGGTGTATCGATGTTCATCGACCTAATCGACGGAGGCGGACTTACTGCTCCCGATTATCGTATCTACAACACTAAAGGAGAATGGGTGGTGGAAAACAGAGGTATTGAACCTGACATCGTGATCGATGTGAATTCAGAACAAATGGCAAAAGGGTATGACAACCAACTGATGAAGGCTGTGGAAGTACTGATGCAGAAGATCGAGGCCAATCCAAAGGAAAAACCTGAACATCCAGCCTTCCCGACTGATAATTAAGGTTAAAGATCAGAAAGAATAAACAGACAAAGCCAAATGATTGCTTTGTCTGTTTTTTTTATATAGATTACGAATTATCGCTTGCAAACATTTAAAAACTCTCCGAAAATTACCTTGAATCTTCGACTACCAAAACAAACAACAACAACATTTCTATAACTTATATACTGATTTTTAATGCCCTAAAAAGAAAATAAATTCTTAACAACCAGGCCCAACAAAATATATCTGCAAAAAAACAGTTAGTATTAATTGCGGGTCATATCATAGTCAAATTATCTGGAAGAAATAATTTCAAAACCCTTTATTACAATTTATCGTACATAAATAAATATATAAATACAACAATTAATTATTCGTTGATTTTCCACCTATTTACATGAAGAACCTCACCACCTCAAAACTGGCATACATTTCAATAATTGCAGGCCTTGGCGCTTTATTCTTTTCATGTTTTCTTATTATTACTGCTTATTTTCATTCCGTAGATGCTGCCGAACAAGGGCTATATAAATATTACAGCAACAAGGCTTTTTTTCTCACTACACTGGCAGAAACAAATCCCGCACTTTCTGATTCTGCCATGTTACAGCTGATTTACAAATCTTATGAACATCTGGGTAAAAAACCGGAAGATGAATACATCTGTATCGTAAATGATAAAGGAGATCTTCTTCTTCATTCTGCAAATCCTGAGACGGTGGGTAATTATGCCGGTAGCAATTTGCTCCCCTCTCTCAAGGAAGGGAAAGGTACCCTTGGTGACCTTTTTAAAAGCAGACAAAGCTATACAGGATATTATGTCTCAGGTAACGGTCAGAAACAAATTGCGGCATTTGATTACCTGCCGGACAGAAAATGGATGATTGGCGTACACCGCTCCAGGGCTGAGCTCAGAGAAGGTGTGAAAGAACACTATAAATGGCTGATACTGGCTTTTGTAGTTGTCAGTGGGATTATTATCCCGGCAACATTGATATTGCTTTTTCAGGTATACCGGGTTACCCACAGAAGGGAAATGCAAATAGAAAAGGTATCCAGAGAATTGCTCGAGGCGAAAAACAAAGAATTGAAAGGAGCGAAAGATCGTGCGGAAGAGAGTGATCGCTTGAAATCAGCTTTTCTGGCGAATATTTCACATGAAATCAGAACTCCAATGAATTCCATCATTGGATTTTCAGATTTACTGCAAAATCCGGAATTGTCAAAAGAGAAAAGACTTTATTATGCCACCATTCTGAAAGAAAACAGCAACCGGCTTCTTTCCCTGGTGAATGACGTGCTGGACATTTCCAGGATTGAGACGGGCCATGTCAGACTTAACTTCGAAACAGTTTATCCAGGCAAAGTGATAGACGAACTTGTCAAGAACTACAATGAGCGGGTTGTAGCCAAAGGGCTGCGATTAGAAGCAGAAAATGAATCTGATACAAACGGGCAAAGCATTATTACTGATTCATTGAAATTATACCAGATTCTTAATAACCTGCTTAGTAATGCGCTCAAGTTTACTGAAAAAGGAAGCATCACCCTATCTTATAGTCTCTGCAGAGACACCTGTAGTTTTAGTGTGCGGGATACCGGAATTGGAATTCCTAAGGAATCCGTTTCCAAAGTATTCGAACGGTTTTACCAGGTTGAAAATAAAACCACCCGTAATGAAGGAGGAACCGGTATTGGTCTTTCCATTGTAAATAAACTTGTACAACTACTTGGCGGTGAAATTTGGATAGAATCAATACCAGCAGAAGGATCTGCATTTATATTTACTTTGCCCTGTATACCACCTGTAAGTGACACAATCGATACAGCTCCCGCTGTAAAAGTGGAATCAGATAAAACATTCAATTCCTGAATCCAAAAAAGTTTTTATCTGTAATTTTTCCGGAACTAAGCGCATCTCACGAGTTAAACAGGAAGCCTTTGTATTCTCTGAAAATAATTCTACTTTTAATGAGGCAGATTGAAGCAGAGATTATTTCATTTTCTGAACTCTCTTAATATTATTAATCTACTTATAATCAATCTTTCACATAACAACTAAAACTTTGAACTGACAGATAAATAAAACCTAATTACTATGAAAAAGAATATTCTCCACAATTTAAAAACACTATTTTTTGTACTAATCATTTTATCACTCATGCCATCCTCATTTTCCCAGCAAAATAACCTCGGTCAGTTTGACGGTCAAACAGATATCGGTGCTGTAAAACACTCCGGCAGCGTACAGTATAATCCGGAAGATCAAACATACACCATTGAAGGCTCCGGCACCAATATGTGGTTCGGACACGATGAATTTCATTTCCTTTGGAAAAGGCTCTCCGGTGATTTCATTCTTAGAGCTCGCGTCAGATTTATTGGTGAAGGAGTTGAATTACATCGCAAAATCGGCTGGATTGTCAGAAACTCATTATCTGACAGCTCCGTACATGTAAATGCATCCCTTCATGGTGATGGACTGATGAGCCTGCAATACCGTACAAAGCCAGGTGCCGATACTGAAGAAAACACTTCAGATATAAATCATCCGGATGTCATTCAACTGGAACGGCAGGGTGACCGTTTTATCATGTCAGTGGCCCGCTATGGCGA
Organism: uncultured Bacteroidales bacterium; assembly: GCA_963783315.1. Classification (GTDB taxonomy): domain Bacteria; phylum Bacteroidota; class Bacteroidia; order Bacteroidales; family DASQZP01; genus DASQZP01. The sequence goes on along the minus strand of CAWAMZ010000013.1, from coordinate 8,219 downwards.
AACACTAACGAGTGATACCATCTTCAACCCGGCTGTAAGTAAAGATGTATTTGCCGGATTGTATGTTTGTGCACACAATCCTGATGTATTGGAAAAAGCAGTTTTTTCAAACGTGAGGATCATCCTGCCGGCTGATAAAGATTTCACTCCTTATCAGGATTATATTGGTAGTCATGTTGAAATTATGAATGTACAGGACGGACACCGGAAAATACTGTATAGTGCCCCTATCTCTTTGCAGGCACCCAACTGGACTGTTGACGGGAAATCATTAATCTACAACAGCGAAGGATTGTTGTATAATTTCGACCTGAAAACATTAATACCTAAAGCAATTAATACTGGCTTTGCCACCCACAATAATAATGATCATGTACTGTCTTTTGACGGAAAACAGCTTGGTATCAGTAACCACAGTGAAAAAGACAATAACAATTCAATCATTTATACATTGCCAACTGAAGGCGGCACTCCCACCAGGGTTACATCGAAAGGTCCTTCCTATCTTCACGGATGGTCACCCGATGCTAAATGGCTGATTTATACCGGACAGCGGGATGGCCAGCTTGATATCTACAAAATCTCCGTTAAAGGTGGCGAAGAAATAAACCTTACCAATCAAAAAATGCTGGATGACGGATCTGAATATTCCCCCGATGGCAAATACATCTATTTCAATTCAGCACGCACCGGAACTATGCAGATCTGGCGCATGAAGCCCGATGGAAGTAACCCGGAACAACTTACTTTTGATGAATACAATGACTGGTTTCCGCATATTTCGCCGGATGGTAAATGGATGGTGTTTATCTCATTCCCAAAGGACATTGATGTTCAGGATCATCCGTTTTACAAACATGTATACATTCGTATGATGCCGGCAGATGGTGGCACTCCCAAAGTAATTGCATACGTCTATGGCGGACAGGGAACTATGAATGTACCAAGCTGGTCACCGGATGGTTCCCATATTGCCTTTATCAGCAATTCAAAATTACCCTGAAAGCCTGAGAAGTAAAATTAACCTTCATAACAAATAAATTTTCGGCAAAATAAAAAGCTGATACCCTCCCTGGAAGGGTATCAGCTTTTTGCTACCTGCCTGTTTTGATAATTATAAAGGATTTATTGTATTGTGAAGGAATGGTTATTCTCTAACGTAAAGTTTATTTATCAAACCTAAATTCCATTTTAATTAACGTATTACTCCACTAATCAAAAAAACAACAAGAACCAAACAAATAAACAGGGCTATTGTCTACCAGACAGAAATATAAACAGATAAAAAGATTTTTTAATAATCTAATTAAAACCAAAACAATCAGATTATGAAAACAAAACCTACTATCCTGTTTCTTAACATTTTACTTCTATCAGTTTATTTACATTCTCCAACCCTTAAAGCTCAGCAAATCAGTTCAACTGATGTAAAAAAAGTTAAAAAAAGTGAGCAAATGCTGATTCTGGGTGGCACCAGTGAACTATTTTATACTGCCGCCGGATCAGGATTGCAGTCATTGCATTCAGATGATGCAACGTTTAGTGTATTCAACAGAAATCTGGATCAGAATTATATTGGCAAGATCAAACCGCTTGAGTCCAAACATACGATACTGTATGTATTTAGTGCCTGGGATGCACTATACTGGCTGGAATCAAGCGATAAACCTGATAATAATGGCCGGTACAAAACTGATCTTGTAATGAAGAAGGGTGACCAGGACCCTGTAGTTCAGGCATCAGTCGCCACCTCTTTCGCCACCTCTTCCTTTCATATGGACTGGGGTTTAGCGTTCACGAGCTTTTTTACCAATGCCGCTCTTTTGTGGAAGAAGAATTTCGGATTTAGCCATACAGTAAGTCCTGATGGAAATTCATTGCTGATCCTTTTCAATAATAACTTTAGCCCATCGTCAGATCGTATGGTAAATGCATGGGTATATAACCATAAAGACAATACCCTCACTGCAGAGCAGATAAATTTCAAAACACAGCATGAGTACATGCTTCTGCAGGATGCTTTTCTCAACAATGATGGCACTGTCTACCTGCTTGCCGGTTCTTATACCAACAAGGACATGAACCGTCATGAGGGAGAATTCAGTTATACCTTTGTCAGACAAATCCCTGAAGGCAAAACCAGTACTCTCAAATTAGATGCTTCAGGCCATTTTATAAACAGCCTGGCTATCTATGAAGGAAATGGCGATTATCCCGTCCTGGCAGGTTTGTCGACACAAGATAATGGTGATGTTGCCGGTGCATTTATTGGCTCTGCTTCAGCAGACAATGCGCTTTCCCTTAATTATTTTCCGCTCGATAATTTTTCTGTATCAACCGATGATCAGGACAAAGACAGCAAATTTACAAGCACTTACCTGATTCACAAGGTAGCTCCCCTGCAGGATGGTACTCTGATCTTACTGGCTGAACAATATCACAGGCGCCCCACAGTACAGGCCAAATTCAGCCTTTCGGGAATTGAACCTGAAGCTGTTATGGCTGATTTTTTTGAAAATATTGTGGCCATTGGATTTGATGCCAGTCAGAAACTCTCCTTTTCCAAAGTCATTGAAAAAAAACAAAAAGCCACTGATGATGAATGGGAATTTGCTTCGTTTTTAACTTCCCGGCGCAACAATGGCATTGATATTATTTTCAATGATGATATGAAAACAATGACAGATGCAAAAGATGTTCATGTTTCAGGAAACGGGGAAATAACGGACGGAATGCTTTTCTCCAAAAAAGAAGACAGGTTCCGGATCGCCCCCTTTTCACATATTCAGGATGGCAGTACCTTAATATTTCCGGTAGTTAAATTCAGTAAGTATAAGATATACAAACTGACATATTGAGAAAACAAAACGGTATGTATGAGGGTGAATTTTTCATACCTTTAATGCTCATTTTAAAACGGGTATGAAACAAGAAATTGATCCAAAAACCTACTACAGGCATAAGGTAAGAAAAGCGCAACTGACTACCGGACTTTCAGGCCTTGCGGTGCTCATTGCCTTTGTTATAATGGCTATTATTACACATGAATTCTGGCCACTTATTTTTTGTTTTTTTGTATGGATCGCACTCCTTGCAGGGCATTATAAGTTTAACAAGTTATATTACAGGAGATTAAAACTCATCAACCAGACATTTCCTGATTCATGGAGTAATTTTCTGGATAAGCATGTACCCTTCTATCACGAATTAAATGAAACAGACAGGAAAATATACAATCAGCGTGTCAGGTTTTTTATTACTGAAAAGAGAATTGAAGGGATAGATACTGAAGTTACGGACACAGATAAGCTGTTGGTTGCTTCAGGAGCAATCATCCCAACTTTCGCCTTTCCTTTTTTCGAATATCCGGATGTGGATGAAGTATTACTGTATCCAAACTCTTTCGATGAGAAATTTCAGACAGCCCGATTTGAGGGCCATTCAGAAAACATTCTCGGTATGGTAGGAGACCGTTATCTGAACAATACAGTCATCCTTTCCAAACCCGATCTGATCAATGCTTTCAACGGCTCCCGCAACAAACACAATGTTGGCATACATGAGTTTGTGCATCTTCTTGATAAAGCCGATGGTGCTACGGATGGTATTCCTGAAATTCTGCTGGACCGCAATTATGTACTTCCCTGGCTCAAAGAAATAAAAAGTGAAATCCGCCGCATTGAAAAGGGACACTCTGATATCAATCCATACAGTCTTACTAATAATGCAGAATTTCTGGCAGTAGTGAGTGAGTATTTCTTTGACAGTCCACATGAATTTCACAACAAACACCCCGAATTGTATGAATACCTGACCACCATATTTCATCAGCATCTGGATTAAGATTAAAAAAGCCTGACAATTATTTATTTTATTATGTCAGGCTTTATAGAACTAATCTTTTATCTTCATCCCTACATCAGGCCCTGTTTGCCAGTCAGAATAAGTTATACCGTCCCTGCTGACAAATCCAATACGGTAATGCTGCATGTGCTGTTTCATTTGCCCTTCCTTCAATGACAAATGTACTGAAAGCTTATTCTTTTCCAGGCTGGCATTGAAGTCATACAACAAAAATTCTCCTTTAAGATATTCATATCCGTCACCACTGTCTAAATACAGTATCCCTTTTGCTTTCCCATTTACATCCGGAGAAACAAGCAATGTAAGAGAATCTGTAGTATAGTCGTCGGTACTCTGTATAATCCTGCCAAGCGGTACAATAGCACCGTCTTTAATTCTTACATCAGGCTGGAATTTATCTTTCTGCAGATCCTCACCTGCAATGGATATGGAAGTCCACCCGTTATCAGGCAGATGCATACTGCGGGCCCAGCGTGGTATAACCATCAGGTTATCTCCCAGCAGAAAAGCTTCCTGTTCATCCCGCAATTCAGGATCGGTGATATCAGCAAAAAACAAGGGCCTCATAATTGGAATACCTGTTTTTGATGTCTCATAAAAAGTTGTATAGAGATAAGGCAGAAGGCGATAGCGTCTGTTGAGTGCAATCCGTGCTGTATTTTCAATAGTATCGCCAAAAGCCCAGGGTTCCTGGTTAATCGTCCCTACCGATGAATGGGCACGAGAGAAAGGATAAAATGCTCCAAGTGCTATCCACCTGGCATACAATTCAGGGGTCGGATCCAATGCAAAACCACCGATATCCGGACCACTGAAAGGCTGTCCGGAAAGCCCAAGGGTAAGCACCATAGGAATTGAAAGTTTCAGGTGTTCCATTGTAGATGTATTATCACCCGTCCATGTTGCTGCATAACGCTGTCCGCCAATAAAATTGGACCGGGAGAGAATAAAAGGACGCTTATCAGGATTGGTCTCTGTAATACCTTCCCGTGTTGCACGGATCATCTGCATCCCGTAAACATTGTGATACCTCAGGTGTGATCCTTCCGGAACACCTCCTCCACCGCGGTGAATATTGGTTTCGGGCATCGTTCCGCCCGGTCCGTTAAACACGGAGGGTTCATTCATGTCATTCCAGACTCCGTCGATACCATTTGCCATAAAATTTTTATATAAACCAGCCCACCATTTTCTTGCCGATGGCATGGTAAAATCAGGAAAAGCACATTCCCCGGGCCATACAGTGCCATTGAACTCTTTACCATTTTGGTTCAGTACCCAGTAATTACCTTTGCTGCCTTCCTTATAAACGAAATAGGATGTATCCACTTTTGCCCCCGGATCGATCATCCAGATAGAATGGAATTTTTTGGTGTGCAGATAATTATTCAGGGCTCCCGGATCCGGAAATTTATCAGGGTCAAAAGTGAAGATTCTGTAACCGTCCATATAATCAATATCCATCCATATTACATCGCAGGGGATTTTTTCGAGCCGGAACGAATCAGCAATCTCCCGTACCCGTGATGCAGGCTGATAGGAATACCGGGATTGTTGGAAGCCAAGCGCCCAGAGTGGTGGCAGCGGCATTTTACCGGTAAGATCAGCCAGTGTTTCAAGCACCTCCTGCGGTGTGTTGCGCTGTATCACAATTAATCTGAAAGGTGGCCCCTGAGATTTAAACGTGATGGTATCACCTGTGTACAGCGTTTGCCGCCACGTGTTATCCGCCAGAATACCAAATGATGTACCATCTTTCCGGACACCAAGCACCCATGGGTGGGACTGGTAAAGTCGTTTTCCATTGGCTTTCCCGTACATATAATTATCAGTATTCCAGAGTTCTATCTCCTGTCCGTTGCGCAACAATGGTCCGGTAACTTCACCAGTACCATATAAACTAATGTCCTTACTGATAAAAATGGAAGCAATACTCAGAGAATCATTGGATGAAAAAACGGGGCGTAGTTTCCATCTGTCCGGAAGCTCTCCAGTTTTAACCGCTTCCTTCAACAAGGCAAATGAGGGCAGGTTACCCGTTGAATCAAAATCAGCAGGATAGAAAACTGCGATGTTATCACCAATCAGATAAGATCTTTGCTGGCTAAATACCAGACCGTTACAGGTAATAACCAGGACCAGCAGTAATAGTAATCTTCTGTTCATAGTTTTTTTATTTTACCGTAAAACTAGCAAATAAAAAAATTTAACTGTTCTCCTGCCCCGTCAGATCAGCAAATAATCATCTCAAACGTGTGCAGAAATAAGCTGATTTACTTCTTTACTGTACCTATCTTTTGTTCAATTGAATTAATCTTGCTCTCAAGCCTGCCGCTTTTACCCTTGCGGATATCAAATTTAAGTGACGAATAGACACGATTGCAATCAGGCTCCAGTTCCTGATAAGCATTATCAATTATTTCCAGCGCCTCTTTCATGGTTTCTGTTTCAAAAACAGTCCCCATAGGAGTAAGCCGGTAAGAAGCATTACTTTTTTCCATCATCAGGATAATCCTGCTTACATAATTACTTACACTCTCTCCCTTATCGGTGGGAAACATAGCAAATTCGACTAATACTGACATATCTTAAATTGTTTAAAATATTATGAATATTGGAATTAAAGAATACATTTTTTCACTATTGTAAAAACATTTCATGATTAACTTTCAAATAATATCTCCCTTGGGGAATCTATTTCATAAATTAGTTTTATGTCCTCCAGCCCACATGCTTATTTTCGCCCCGTCCCCTCGGGGCGATTTCATTTTTTGGGTTACTCGCACCCGCAATGCCAAGCCATCAGCAGCTCGTGATCCTTGCCCTCACCAGGCTCCCGCTCGAACCAATGGCAAGGATTGATCCAAAAAACGAAACAAAAAAGATCAAGGCTCCAGATCGTTTTGCAGATTTTTTACAGGCGTTCCCTTCCTGCGCAGCAAAACTCAGGACAGACCATGATTTATCAATATATATAGAACTACTAAAGAACTTTCGAATTAATTGCATTAAGTCATAAATATCCTGTCCTTCAAACAGTGCTGCTCCACAAGCCCATGGCTATGGTCACCCCTTTAAAAATCATGCAAAACGCTCAAAGGCCGGAGTAAAAAGCTACTTTTCGTACACCCATCTCATTAACACGAATTTGTCAAATTTAGAAACACTTTACAAAATACATGTTTATCTGAATTTTACTTTTTATGACATTTATATTTCATTCCGCATAATTTTATAAATGATTAACACTTCAAAATTACAAATATCCGGTTCTATATTAAACATTTAATTCAGTCCTTTGATATCCCTGAATAGGGCAATTATAAATATTTCTTAGATTTGTAACGAGATGTTAAATGAATAATTATTCGACAGAAATTTTACTTTAACCTTTAAACTGAAAAATAGCACTCATGAAGAAAATAATCCCGGTACTTTTTTTAATAATTTTCACAGCATGTACAACTAATCAACCTGCGCCACAACCAACATCAAACAGCAATGACTATATTGTATATGCCACTTTATACAATTATTTCAGTGCGGAATACAAGGCCCTGGCTTATCAGGCTTATAACACGGCAACTGACAGGCTTGACCAGTTAAAAAAACAGTTTCCCGATAAAAAAAACATGGCTGTATTAGTAGACATAGACGAAACAGTGCTGGATAACAGTCCTTATGAAGCAAAACTGATAGAACTTAATGCCGGTTATGACAGTTGCTGGAATACCTGGTGCAACCTGGCAGCAGCAAGACCTGTCCCGGGGGCGGTAGAGTTCCTTCAGCATGCCGATTCCCTTGGATTTGACGTGTTTTATGTGTCCAACAGGAAAGAAAAGTTCGTCGGCAATGGAACGAGAGAGAATCTGAAAAAGCTTGGTTTTCCACAACTGGATGATGCACATATTTACCTCCGCACCAAAACATCTGACAAGGAGCCACGCCGTCGTGCCATTGCTGCTGACCATGAAATTGTGCTGCTGGTGGGTGATAATATCGGGGATTTTTATGAGGACACCACTGATTATGCAAAAAGAGACAGCACGGTTAAGGCAATGAAAAAAGAATTTGGAAAAAAATTCATTGTACTGCCGAATGCCATGTATGGTAACTGGCCGGCGAGTCTGCATCTTTCGGACAAAGCATCTGTTGATTCATTGTTGCATATTATGACGAAAGCATTTGGGAATACATGTGGAGAATAATTTGCCACACGTTTGTAACTGAGTTAAACGTCTGCCGCTTAAGGTAATGCACACATTACAAATACGCACCAGAAGGAGTTGATAGTCTGGTCGCCACGGAGTGACAGCTTAATTAAGCCCAGGGTAACGCCCCATAGCCGTCAGGCT
>CAWAMZ010000012.1:0-186664 GCA_963783315.1 uncultured Bacteroidales bacterium | reverse complement strand
TAACCGCCACCGGAGCGCCGGACAGAAGTTTACTGTTAATATTTACTACTGTCTACAGCCTGCTGGCATTGCTCTTTGCAGTCTCCTTTTTTGTTCTTGAAAGCAAGAAACATCACAAGTTTGTGGTCTGGGGCAGCCTGTTTTTTATACTGACCCATGTTATTTCTCTTGCTTATGCTTTTTTTCCGCAGGATTTGCCAAATCAGCCTGTTACATTTTCCGGGGTCATGCATATTGTGGTTACGGCACTAATCGTTCCTTTTACGATATTGAGTCCGATTTTTATCGGTATTGGTTTTATTAAAGAACAAGCATGGAGACGTATTGGGCATTTCTCGGTATTAGCAGGTTGTCTCCTTGTTATCTTTGGGGGAACCACTGCATATTTATATGCCATGAAACTGTCCTGGTTTGGAATAGCCGAGCGGCTCAACATCGGAACCTTACAATTATGGACATTTTATCTATCGTTTAAGCTGGCAACAGGAAAAAGAATATAGTGGAAACCCCCTGATTTCTTCTTCTCTGGCGCGGACATGTTGTCCATGACCGATTGATTCATGAGTCAACTTTTTGAATACCAATACCGGTAGGTAATTACTTTGCCGTTGTTGCAATGACTGGTAGAGTCATATTTTTTCCACAAAAAAAATCTGTTTCAATGCCAAATTGCAGGTTTTTATTTTCAGGATGTTAAACTGTAATTTGATAATAAAAAAAATTCCAAGTGCTTAAAAAGTCTGTAAAGCAATTTATTGACTATATTTATTTTGTGAAAAAGGGTTACTCTGCCTTCCATTGCCTTTAATTACAAATGGCAGCCTGCTTACTAATTTGAAAATTTATTGATATGAATTATTATTTCATTGCGCAGATTAGAATAAAAAACGAAAATGAATATCATAAATACATTGACAAATCCGGGGATATTTTCAATAAGTCTAGGGGAGAATATTTATCAGTTGACAACGAACCTGTTATTCTTGAAGGAAAAATGGCACAGACTCCCGCTGTACTGCCTGATAAACAGACACTCACCCAATGAAAAATTGTTGAATCGTACAAAATACCAGTACTTTGCGCCTTTGTGCTAAGCATTTCATTAATATTCTGGTATTTTAACAAGCAAAAAACGGGAATCGTTTAGCATCTGAATTGAATATTCAAAGAAATAGCTGCCACCAACCTATAAAAAAGTTATATTTTTACTGTCAATGATATGCTTTGTTTAAGAAAAACAGATAATGAGCCAGGAAAAGAACAATAAAAATTACAACATTCACGCCTCTGAAATTCTAAACCACCTTTACAATGATACTGGCCGGAAAGGAGAGTTAATTGCCATGCGTTTTCGCTGGTTATTAACGGCTTTAATCGGTGCCCTTTTGATTCATATGTATATAAATGGTCTAAAAAAAGAGGCGCTTTTTTCCATTTTTCCTTTTCTGATATTTGGTGGTTATAATGTTTTTCTCTTTTTTATTTTAAAGCGTGATACTGTGAACCCCTGGATAAGGTATCTCTCAACTACCATTGATATTGGGGTTTTGTCACTTCATATTTTTAATTACGCCAGGTTGTTTAATCCTGTATCAGTATCCACAACCGCATCTTTATTTTTGTATCCAGTTTTAATGTTTATGGCAGTGCTGCGTTACGACCGCAAATTAATTCTATACAGCACAGCACTTACCTTGCTTCTTTTTAACTTAAATTATTTCCATTTTCACCGCTATGTCTCTGATGAATTGATTAATAATGTAGTTTCGGCCGATATTGCCGGGCAAATCTATAAATCGACATACCTTTTGTTCTTAGGATACCTTTATACACATATTCCTAAGCTGCTTTCAGGCATGCTGACAAAACAAAAATCTATACTATCTGAAAAAAAAGACACCGAAGTTGCGCTTGCCCGGGAACAGGAAAGGCTTCTTACTCAGAAACAACTAAATGATACCCTAAGCAAACTTAATTTCACAAAAGACAAACTCTTTTCCATCATTGGCCATGATGTAAAAAATCCATTTGCTGTTATTCATTCCTTATCATATACGGCTATAAAGAAGAGAACTGAACTGGAAGAGGAAGATATTGCCGAAATTTTTCAAAAAATTCATAGTGTATCAGGAAAGGGGCTTGATTTGCTCCAGAACCTGTTAACCTGGTCACGTGTCCAGCGAAACATGATAAACCCGCAAATTGCAATAGTTGCAATTTTTCCAATGGTTTTTGATGTGTTGCTTCTATTTGAAGAACAGGCAAATCAAAAAGAAATAATTCTTGTAAATCAGGTGGATAAAAAACACAAGGCTTCTATTGATAAGGATATGTTTCACACAGTCATACGCAATATTATTTCCAACAGCATCAAATACTCAGATCCCGGAAGCAAAGTGATGATTAAAAGTATCTCTGAAAATAATTCTTTAGTGCTAAGCATTGAAGACATGGGAAAAGGAATACCTGCAGATACACTTAAAGCTATGCATTCCGGCCAAACATACAAAAGCACTCCGGGAACCAGGGACGAAAAGGGTACCGGGCTGGGAATGCTCATTGTACAGGATTTTATGAAGGCCATGGATGGAGATATAGACATACAATCTAAGCCTGACAAGGGCACAACTGTCCGACTATCTTTTCATCAACCACCTTCCTAAAGCCCATATTATAATAACTTTTACCCTAAATGAACAGTGTATTGAAGATAGGGTAAGATTTACTGAATTTATGGTGTAACCGTCAATCAGTGAAGTAAAATAAGGATAGGGATAAAATCAGGTACAAGCAGATGCTTGCACCAGGAGGGGACCTTCATGCGTGGCTAAAATAAAGGCACAAGGCCGGAGCCTTGCGCCAGAGTGGAGTCCAAGCTAGACGATCCGATGACTATCGGATGAACCATCTATGTTTTAAACAACTGAATTACAACTGAATAATCAACTGTCTAACTACCGTGAATTATTTCTCCGGAATCACCATCTTTTTCGACGCTACGGCCTTCCCGTTAACAATGAGTGAATAAAAATACATTCCTGGTCCCAGTTTGGTAGCTGAGATCTCGATGGAGCCTTTGGGGCGTTCATTCAGCGGGATGCTCAGCAGTTGATTGCCTTTCAGGTCGTATACATTGATCATGGCGTGCTGTGGATTGCCGGCCAGCTGATAATCGATGACTGTATTTTCGTTGAAAGGGTTGGGCCGGTTCTGGAGCATGGCCGACTGAGAAACTTTAACCGCAGCGGCACTGGTGCTCATGGCATCAAGCCGGGCCGTGAGTGCGTCTATCTGGTCCTGCAGGTCCTGTACCTTGTTGTTCAGATCATCGTTAACAGCCGTGAGCCTGGCTACCATAGAGTCGTGTGCGCTGTTCACCGTGTCCAGCTGTCCCTGCAGGTGCTGTGTCTTGCTGTCCAGGTCATTACTCAATGTGGTAAGGGCTGTGGCAGTGGAGTCGTCGTTTAGATTGATGGTATCAATCTGGTCCTGTAAGTGCTGAGTATTACTGTTCAGGTCAGTCTCCAGTGCATTGATGGCTGTGGCTGTGGAATCATCGTTTAACCAGAGGGTGTCGATCTGATCCTGTAAGTGCTGTGTCTGCCCGTTAATGGCAGTATCCAGCTCAGCAAGCTTGAGGGTGGCCGAGTCGACCGACTGGTTGACGATGGAAGCCCGCTCGGCTGAATCGACTGAGGTGAAGGACCGCCAGCGATTGCCATCGTAGCCTTCAAAAACCGTGTCCTGGAAATGGATCATGCCGCCTAGTGGGGTGAGGCTGGTATACCCGATCTTAATTGTACCGGTCACATCCAGATTGGCATCCGGGCTCCATGTACCTACACCAACATACCCGGTACTCTGTATAGTCAGCGAACTGGTGGGTGCACCTGGTTTGATCCGGAAAGGGAGACGGCTACCATTAGTTCTATCGCGTATAAAAAAATTAGCCTCGTTGCCTGCCACATCCCAGGTCTGTGGAGAATAACCCCATGAATTGTCCTGTTCGAATCTTATTGTAGGAGAGTCACCTGCCAATATATGTAACTGTGTTATAGGAGAAGTAGTTCCAATCCCGACATTACCCAATCCAGGAAAAGTGTTTTGAGCGATAGCCTGGTTAAAGAAAATAAGTGAAATAGTAAGGGTGAAGAGTAGATGTTTGGTTTTCATAGTATAGATTTTTGGGTTAATAATTAATCTGTAAAATAAATACTCATTAGTATTTTAATGATGATTTACAGTTGGTTAATTCGAAATAAAAAGGATGGTCCCTTAGATTTTTACTTATGAAAAAAAATATAAGATCTTTAAGTCTGGTAAACAGATAAAGGCTGGGCATTGTTCAATCGGTTTTTTTTGTAGTTTTAAAGTAAATTAAATGCACTACTAACTGAAATTATTATGCGAACACTTTTTTACCAGAAAATTAGAATATTCTTTAAAGGCTTTCTTTCTTTTGGATTGCTATTTATCGTTTCTTTTGTAGTTTATGCCCAGCCTTCGGGCGGACCCTACGGGCCTGTCACACAAAATTATGTCTTGCCTGAGGTACCGGGCACAATTTATTATGTAGCACCTGACAGGAGTGCTGATGCCCTGGGAACCAGTCTGGAACAACCTGCTTCACTGGAAACGGTGATGGAAAAAGTTAAAACCGGTGATGCCATCATCCTGCGGGGTGGCACTTACCATACAGGCGACCTGGTAGTGAACCAGGGCATTACGATCCAGCCATATGCGGATGAACAACCCGTACTGAAGGGTACTCTCCCTGCTACCGACTGGAAACGCATAGGCAGGTCGATGTGGAAAATAAAGTGGGAGCATCTGTTCCCTGCAGGTCCTGACAGCTGGTGGTCGCGCGACCGGCACGGTAAAGAAACGCCACTGCATATCTTCAATAATGATATGGTTTTTGTAAATGGAAAGCTACTCAAATCTGCAGGCTGGGAAGGTGAGGTAGATGAAAATTCGTTCTATATTGATTATAAAAGCGGGTTTGTATATATCGGCACTGATCCGGAAAACAACCTGGTTGAGATCACAGCCCATGCCATTGGGTTACGGCGGTCGACCAGGGAGGTGAACGGCAAACAGAATGATCATAAAGGTTTAATTATGAAAGGGATTACCCTTACCCAATACGCGTTTTGTGCGCTGTATATCGACGGGCATACACCCAATGGGTTGGCTGATCCTTCAACCTTTGGTAAAGATGTTGTGGGATCGCATATTGAAAACTGTACTTTCTCCTATTGCGGAAGGGTAGGAGCCCATCTTAAGGGCGACAGCCTGGTAATGAAAAGCTGCAGTGTCCATCATACTACCACTGAAGGTGTTTTCCTGATGTCTTCCTCTGATTGTCTGCTGGAGAAAAACAAATTTTCACAGAACAACATCGAAAATATTTCCGGTTATTACCCGGCTGCTGTAAAGATCTTTAATCAGACACGCCGCGTCACCTGTCGTGATAATTTGATCTACGACCTTCCCCTGTCCAATGGTATCTGGTACGATGTTGGCAATGTTGACGGCCGGTTCCTGAACAACTGGGTAATGAATGTCGGTAGTAATGATGGGCCGGGAAGCGGAAAACATATTTGGCCTGGACAGAACGGTTTTATGTTTGAAATATCAAAAGGTGCAGTCTGTGCAGGCAATGTATTTGTAAACTGCGACCATGGCATCATGGTACTCAACAGCTCGAATGTACAGATTTACCAGAATACATTTGTAAACAGCACCGCCTGTATTGCCCGCGACAAGCGCAGCGCCGTAGGAGATCATTTCGGCTGGCACCCGACTACCGGTCCGGATGTAGATGAGCGTTACGGACATGTATTTGTGAATAACCTCCTCACAGGTGACAGGAATTTTAAACGACCGTTGCTGCAGGTCTGGCAGGATCCGGACCTGTGTGAGAAACTGAATAAGTCACCACTGAAACAGTACGACCATAATGTGTATGTTAAAGATGCATACAGCGGATTCCAAACCCTGGTGTACTGGAGCCCTGCTCCTGAGGATCATTGCCAGAAAGATGTGCAGTCACTGACAGGTTTACAGCAGGTTTTTAAGGGGGCTTCTGTCCATAGCAAGGTTTATGAAAACCATAACATGCCCTTGTTCAAAAGTGAAGCGCTATATAATTTTCAGTTAAATAAGAACTTTCCCGGTACTGAGGTCGCTGCAGAGCTTCCCGCGGAGATACGGAAGCTGCTTGATCTGCCGAAGGGGTATAAGGTTTATGTAGGTGCCTATTCGGAGGTGACAAGGTGACAATCATTGCCTTTGGCAGCAGGGTTGGCCTGGTGTGGGCAATGATCACGACCGGCGTAGCGCGACAGATTTGTGCGAGTGGAGTTAATCCTTGCCTTTGGCTCGTGCGAGGGCCTGGTGCGGGCAAGGATCACGAGCGGCTTTGCGCGACGGAATTGCGGGAGCGAGTAACAAGGAAAGTGACAAGGTAACAAGGTAACAAGGTGACAAGGTGACAAGGTAACAAGGTGACAACATTAGCTAATTCTGTTTAATTTAAATTTTAAACAAATGAAAAAAACTAACTTATTGCTGACTTTATTTCTTCCGTTGATGCTTTCATTATCAGGCTGCAACGGAGAAAAAGCGAATACTAATAACCTGGCAGATGAAAACTGGTTGCAGGTTGCCGGTGACCAGATTGTGAATCAAAAAGGCGACACCGTATATCTTCGTGGTTTTGGACTTGGCGGGATGCTGCACATGGAAAATTTCATTGATGGTTATCCTGCGAATGAGGAAACAATGCGTGAAGCGTTGAAAAAAGTACTGGGTGAAGAAAAGTACAATCTGTATTTTGATACCTTTTACAACAATTACTTTACCGAACCAGATGCGGCTTACATTGAGAGTTTGGGGTTGAACCTTGTACGCATTCCCATTAATTATCATCTTTTTGAAGATGATATGAATCCGGGAGTATACAAAGAAGCGGCATTTAAACAGCTTGACCGTGTGATAGACCTTTGTGCCAGTCATCATATTTATACCATTATTGATCTGCATGCACTGCCCGGATTTCAGAATCAGCACTGGCACAGTGACAATCCAACCCATAAAGCCTTGTTTTGGAAGCATAAAGATTTTCAGGACCGTGCCCTGCATCTGTGGGAAGCAATAGCCACCAGGTATAAAGAACAGCTCTGGGTGGCAGGGTATGACCTTATCAATGAGCCCGCTGATCCTACAGGAGAAAGATTGTTCCCTTATTATAAGAGACTGCGGACAGCTATCCGGAAAATAGATCCAAACCATATTTTGTTTCTTGAAGGAGATCGATATGCCACTGACTTCAGTTCATTCAATGAGATATGGGATAATGTAGTGTATACAAACCACGATTATGCCATGCCTGGTTTCATCTTTGGGGGCGATTATCCGGGATATACACGGGGACATTATTATGATAAGGATACGCTGGAGCAAGACTTCCTGAAGAAAAGTGAATTCATGTTTACGAATCATGTTCCCCTGTGGGTGGGAGAGTTTGGACCAGTCTATACCGGTGATTCTTTAAAAGATGAGATGCGTTACCAGGTGCTGAAAGATCAGCTGGCTTATTATGATAAATACAAAGTGAGCTGGTGTATATGGTTGTATAAAGACATGGGGTTGCAGGCCATCATGCACCAACGGGATACCACTCCCTACATGAAGCTTGTTTCCGCTTTTCTTTCGAGGAAAGATTCCCTGGGTGCTGATGCATGGGGATCAACTGATAAAAATATCAGGCAGGTGATTGCTCCACTGGAAGAACTCTTCAGCAAGGAGTTTCCGGATTATAATCCTTATCCAAAAGGTGCGAATGGAGAGATCAACCTGCTGGTAAGGCATATTCTGATCGCCGAAGCCCTGGTGCCGGAATATTGTAATCTGTTCAAAGGTTTGAATGATGAACAACTGAAAGCCCTGGCACAATCGTTTAATTACGAAAATTATGTTAAACGCAATCGACTTGAGGATATATTAACGGGTAGAGAGAAATAGCATTAAACTGTCAGACACCTTCATGAGCAATAATAGCTGACTGGTAAGATTTTAAATATTTAAGACTGTCAAACAAGATGGCAAGGTGTCTGACAGTTATTATAACAAGCTCTTGTTCCCTTAAAAATTATTATCTATATTTGATAGTGTACAAATGGGACATGATTTATTTTAAAGCTGTTCAGTACGAATATATATCCTAAGAATTTATTATATGATCAATAAGAAATTGTTGTACCCTTTCCTGCTTTTCCTTACTGGATTTATATTTCTGCAAAATATGTATAGCCAGGAAAACGACCTGACGGATGATAAGAATCCAGCCGGGAACAATGCCATTGCTGAAGAGAATGATACGGTTCAGCGGGATTTTCTCGAAAAAAATATAAAAACTTTCTATATACCTATTCGGATGGAATTCTTTCTGGTGATAAATTTATCATTGGAGTCGATAAAGGGATAATTTATTTTCAGATGGATTCATTAAGGATAAATTCAAATGTAGTAAAGTTCTTCAAACTTAACGATAATTTCTGGGCAAACACACAATATATCGATCAGGAGAAGAACAGTTTTGCAATTCGAACCCGGAAAGGGAAAATAAATTTGTTCAGAAAAGTATACCAGTATGATTATAGTAGTTTTTACAGTCTTTTTATACAGGAGCGTACATTGTTTGCTGATATTGACAGGGATTCCAGAATGAAAGAAACTTACTATTTCAATAAAGGATATGGTGATTTAAAGCTTTTAAAATATAGCTAGCTGAAAAAGGATTTAAATACTAATTTACAACAGTATGCAATATCTGAAAAAATACAGGAATTCACAATTTGGGAGTTCATTACTTATAATGACGGGTATCACCTCCCTGGTTTGCGGTTTAAGTTATGACAACAGACTAAACCATGAAGCAAATCTTAATTTTTCAGGAACCAATCTTACACCTTTTCTTGAGGCCGGACTGGGCATTATTTCTATTTGGACTGGTATTAATCTATCAAGGAAAAATGTCAGGTATTTAAAAAAAGCTGTAGAAGTTTATTGATATCTTTTCCTGAATTTCAGAGGGGTATATCTATTTGTTTTCAGAAAAGCTGCATTAAGGCGACTCATTGAATGAAACTATAATCAGCGGTAATTCGTCAAGTAGTGAAGCTTTTATAGCCTGCCTGTTATTTATGTCTCTAATCCATTTGTTGAGTGAAAATTCGTCGTAAAGCGCATAATTTTCATCGGTTTCAAATAACACTTCCCCTTTTAATATGCTGTCTACGAATTTCCCTGGTAACTTCCATTCAATAAACTGAGAAAAAGGAATGGTACAAACAAAATAAGGGGTGGTTAACTCGTAATCAACAATTTGATGAGATATAAGTCCCCAAAATACAGTGAGCCTTCTTTTCGGAACGGTTATTTTTTTATCCTGAAAGAGGTAGGTCAAACCCCCATCTGGAAGGTAATTGATCTCAATTTCATTATGACGATCAGGCCTTCTCATAAGTAAGGGTGACCATAACTCACAGGTGAGTCCATACGGTCTGAGTTCATCCCTGGTCTCATCAAATTGTTTAATAATCTCGGAATTAGTCATCAATTATCCGTCAAACGGTTGGTTTAAAATAAATATCGCGGTTAAATTTGCATCATTAAACCTTTTTATGAAAAGAACTATGAAAAACTTATTGCTTTTATTTTCCTTAATATGCTGGACAGGATTACTTTCCGCTCAGACACAGCCAAAGAACAGGCTTATTGTATTATCAGATATTGAAGCAGAGGTAGACGACACGGAATCGTTTGTTCGGTTAATGCTGTATACAAACGAGATTGACATTGAAGGATTGATCGCTACTACATCAGTTTGGAAGAGATGGGGGGTAGCGCCCGAATCTATAAAAAAGATCATCAGGGCCTATGGAAAGGTGCAACCAAACCTGCTGAAGCATGAAGCAGGATATCCCGAAGCTGAGACTTTACTGTCGAAGGTTAAAGAAGGATCTCCGGTTTATGGCATGCAGGGAGTAGGAGAGGGTAAGGACTCAGAAGGTTCCGACTGGATCATTAAGGTGCTGGAAAAGAAAGATGAGCGCCCTTTATGGGTAACTGTCTGGGGAGGCGTCAATACCCTGGCACAGGCCCTGTATAAGATAGAACACACTAAAACAAAGGCAGAAGCTGAGAGATTGATTGCGAAACTGAGAGTATATACTATCTCTGACCAGGATGACAGTGGCATCTGGATCCGGAAGAATTTTCCGGACCTGTTTTATATTGTCAGTCCGGGGGATGACTACGGAAGTGCCACGTGGACCGGTATTAACAGTTATATTTCCGGTATCAGCAACGAAACAATCAGCAATCAGTGGCTGGCGGATAACGTTCAGCAAGGACATGGACCGCTGGGTGTAGAATATCCTGATGTAGCTTACGGGATGGAAGGCGACACCCCTTCATGGCTTGGACTGATTCCCAATGGATTGAATGTGCCGGAACATCCCGAATGGGGTGGCTGGGGTGGTCGCTATGAACATTATAAACCTGATTTTGCAACACAGAAGAAAGGCGGCTCCGGCGTACCGTATGAACCGGAGCCGCGGCCCATCTGGACCAATGCATATGACAGTTATACCCCTGTTGTACCTAATGATTTTGGCAGGTCGGTTAAACTGGACACTACCACTTTTAATGGCTATAAAGTAACACTCTGGCGCTGGCGCGATGATTTTCAACACGATTTTGCTGCACGCATGGATTGGTGTACCAAAAGCTTTGATGAAACCAATCATCCTCCTGTACCGGTATTGAGTAATCCCGCAGAAATTACGCTTACATCCGGAAAGGGAGTACTGTTGGATGCATTCGATTCATATGATCCTGACGGAGATAACCTGAGTTTCCTGTGGTTCAGCTATCCTGAAGCCGGAACCTATAAGAAAAAAATCATCACGGAGGCACAAAATTCACACAAGCTATACGTTGTGGCACCAAAGGTGGACAAAAAGGAGACAGCCCATATTATTTTGAGAGTTACAGATAAAGGAAGTCCATGCCTTTCCAGGTACAAACGAATCATATTAACGTTTTTACCGGAATAAAACAGATTGATGGTTTTCCCGGAGTTTTTGAATATGAAAATTAATTTTTTAGAATACTATATATAAAGTGTTATCAATGAATATATTATATTTGTTCTAAAGAAGATTGGTTATGGATTTAATTTTGCATCAAAAGGAAAATGGTTTAATTGCCGAACTGCAATCAGGTACTGTATTGACAGAGACACAGGATTTCCTAGATCTGATGGCAAATGCTGGTTACAGGGGAGCTGAAAAAATGATTATCCACAGGCATAACCTGCCGGAGGATTTTTTCAGACTGGAAACACTGCTCGCAGGAGAAGTGCTTCAGAAATTTTCAACCTATAACCAGAAGCTTGCCATTGTCGGAGATTTTTCGGTTTATAACAGCAAAAGTCTGCAGGATTTCATCCGTGAAAGTAACAGGATCAGAAGGATTGTTTTTGTATCAACAGTTGATGAGGCAATTGGTATGCTCTGACAATGGTTGATCATTTTGCTGACAGGTAATAATACCCTTTTTTGCAAATTATTTGATTGGTCCTGGTTTGCTAATCTGTTTCATCAACTCATCATTCCATTTACCTTCCACATTTATTTCAGCCCTGGCATCATAAGCAAATGCTTCAATAAGATTATGATTCAGGTAAAGATATTTGCCGGGCTCTCTGAACTGATAAAGTGCAGCTACTGCAGAGCCACCAACTACCGGCCACGACTCGTAATTGGTTGCCGGTTTGTCGCTAAAAGAGCCGCCCAGCCAAACCAGATCTGCATGTCCGCCAATCAGATGCATTCTTGTATCCCTGTTGGCCTGTGAAGTGATAAACAGTACTTTTTCACCAGTTTTTGCCTGCAAGGCATTCGGGCCCGTGAGTGCGTTTGTTTTTCCGTTGAACACCAGATGTGAAGGATGAAGTGTTTTCATGGATTTAATAAGATCCGGAAATCCGGCTGACGGAGTATCATATTCCTTAAACCTGCCATTTTCATCTGTGGAAAGATAATAATCCTGTTCAGCAATATACCATGCCTTGTCGTAATGAACAGGTCTGCCATGCTGATCATGCAATCCATCTCTGGGCAGCACCATAATGGCTCCATTCATGCCTGATACAACATGTAGCGGAACCATGATTCCCCCAGGTGCACAATGGTATACAAAAATCCCGGCTTTAGCTGCTTTGAAGCGAATTGTTACCTGCTGACCGGGTGCAACATTGGTTAAACTGCCTCCGCCAAGTGCGGCTGTTGCAGCATGAAAATCGATGTTGTGTGCCAGTGTGTTCGAGGCCCGGTTAATCAGGGTAAGCTGCACATAATCCTCCTGGTGAACAACGATAATTGGTCCGGGAACAGTTCCGTTATAAGTGAGCACCCAGGTATATACCCCGGGTGAAATCTCCATTTTTCTCTCTTCAGCTACCAGTTTTACCTCTACAACAACCGGTTCTTTATCTGCAACCTGTTTATGCTGAGGCAATGCAGGAGGAGATACCAGTTCCTGGGTTACGTGCTCCAGATTATCTGGATTTATCTGTTGCTTATCGGCAATAACAGTTTCCTTAGTGCCGGTCGATGGATTGTTGCAAGAATTTAATAAATTCAAAATGAACAATATGGGAATGATACAGACCTTTTTCATTTTAGATGGATTCAATGTTTGTAAAAAAGTGATATGTTTCTCCGGATTGTAAAATTACACACTCTCAATCTTTTAGATCACCAAAAATGGATGTTGCGAAGGTAGTAAATTATTATAAAAAGACAAAAAGGTCTTTTAGTTTATTTTCAATGTTCAGTTTTGACTTCTCTCACTTTTAAATGGAGCAGGGTTATTAGGTGAAAAGCAGTGAATCCCCTGAAATTAGTATTTTCCAACTGACACTTTTCTTAGGTTTAGTCTTATTCCTGATGCTTTAAATTGCTAGTGCTGGAGGTAAAATTATTTACATACCAACAAAATTGCGATAATGTGAAAATGAGTAATTCTCAAATGAAGTGAAAATTATTCATTCAAATTTTAAAACAGTGCAAACATTGAATTTGATTATCGATTATCAAAATCCAAACAGAAATAAAGCTACGATTTACATCACGGCGTTAAACAAATACCCTACTATGATAATACCGGAAGCAACAATACCGGCGAATATAGCGATAAGTTGCCAGCGCAGTACTTTCTTCAGGATGATCATCTCGGGCAGCGAAAGTCCGATTACCGACATCATGAAGGCCAGTGCCGTTCCCAGTGATACTCCTTTTTCAATCAGTACACTGATCACTGGAATGATGGCTACCGCACTTGAATATAATGGTACACCGACAATGATTGCCAGTGGCACTGAATACCAGTGATTATTGCCCAGGGTAGATGCCAGAAAATCACCTGGAACATACCCATGTGCGGCTGCACCAATGGCAATACCGGCTATTACATAGATCCATATCTTCCCCATGATGTCTTTGACAGCCTCATAGCCGGCATCAATACGATCACCTGAATTCATCTCCAGCTGTTGCACTGCAGTGTGCTTTGCTTTTACTTCATAGACCCATGGCGCTACAAACCGCTGCAGATTCAGTTTTTCCAGTATAAATCCGGCCATGATGGCTATTACGAGTCCGGTAACCACATATATTATTGCTACCCGGATGCCGAACAGACTCAGCAGCAAGACCAGGGCCACCTCATTGATCATTGGTGCTGCAATAAGGAAGGAAAAGGTAACTCCAAGCGGGATACCTGTCTCCACAAAACCAAGGAACAACGGAATGGCCGAGCAAGAGCAGAATGGAGTGATTATACCTGTCATGGCAGCAAGTATATTGCCTATAAACAGGGGTTTGCCCTCAATCACCTTACGCGTTTTCTCCGGCGTGATGTACGACCGGATTATACCAACCACAAAGATGATCAGCACAATAAGCATCAATACTTTTGGCACTTCAAAAAGGAAGAATCGCAGCGTTTCCGCCAGCTTTGTTCCTGCTTTCATACCAAACAGATCAAGCACTATTAAATTAGTAAGCGGCTGCAGATAATGATAAATGATAAACCATGCTGCCAGCAGGAGTGCAACTATTGCGGGTTTTTTATAGGAGATTTTCATGTAACTAAAACTTGATTTTAAATGATAATGATATTAGAATAAAGTTTATCAAACGGTTTGTGATATAACCCCAAACCAGCGGGCTTGAGAAGTCTGGTTTGCAATCCCAAACGAATGGGGTTATTTGGTGTTTTGGAATTATCCGGGGGGCACAAGCAGATGCTTGCGCCAGCTAAGATTTGACAGGGTGGCAGAGTAACAAAGTAACAATCATTGTCTTTGGCTGCTGGGTTGGCCCGGGGTGGGCAATGATCACGAGCAGCCTGTGGCTGGGCCTGTGGGAGTGAGTAACTAAAGTGACAAGGTAATAAAGAAGTCATAATTTAAACATTATAATCAGTTGAATAAACAACGAATAAACAATGAATAAGCAACGAATAAACAACTGAATCACCCCCGTATTTTCCATCGAATTATCAAACCACCTCAAACTTTAAGAACTCCATTATTCCAAATACCCTCCCAATATTTTTTTCAACTGCGACACCTTAGGTACCTGTCCGGTGAGTACCACTTCTTCGTTGATTACCAGTCCGGGCGTACGCATTACGCCATATTCCATAATTTTCTGGTAGTCTTCCACTTTCTCAATTTCCGATTCGATACCCAGTTCGCGGGCAGCATCAATAGTGGCTTGTTCCAGCGAGCGGCATCTGGCGCATCCTGATCCTAATACTTTAATATTCATTTTTATTTTTTTTAGTTATTTAATTATCCTTCGTAATTCGCAAAAATACGAACATGCTAAGTAAAAAATTTTTATTCTTCAAAAAGAGCTATGAACAGTTCCCTGGCCTCTTGCCAGTTTTCAGTGTTGATACAATATTTAATCCTGGGCGCTTCAATTTCACCCTGAATCAGTTCGGCTTCCTTTAATTCCTTCAGGTGCTGGGAAAGAGTTGATTTGGCAATAGGAAGTACCTCAGAAAGGTCGCCGCTGTAGCAACAGGATTGTTTTGTCAGGAGTTCCAGTATATAAATACGTACCGGATGCCCCATTGCCTTGGCATACCTGGCAAGCCTGCGCTGACGTCCTGTTATTTCCTCGTGTACTTCCATAGAGATGTTCGTTAATTAACGAACAAAGATAATGGAATTTTTTAAGTAGACAAAAGAATGGGAATAAATTTTTAAATTTCCACTTTTGTTTCCGCCACCCATGAATCAGGTTTTTTCTTTAGATAGGATGGAGATGCATTATTTCTTCTTTCCAATCATCAGGAAAATCGGATATTTTTTTTCAGTGTCTTCCTTTTGCTTCTTAATTTCATGCGGAATGGAATAATGAACTACTTCAAATCCATGGTGCTCAAGTGTACTGCCCAATTCCTGCCTGTCAAATCCTTTGTGGCCGTTAAAATTTTGCATATGACCGTGGAATGAACCATCTTCCTTATCCAGGTCTCCGATACAGACATAACCGTCTTCATTTAACATTGATTTGAAAATATCAAGTATCTTATCAATATCCATCACGTGATGGAGAGTCATAAGGGTAAAGATGGCGTCATATTTTTCTTCAGGCGGATTTTCCTTCAGCAGATCAATCTGTAACGGAGTCATATTTGAAATCTGTTCCCTGTCAATTTTTTCTTTCAGCACAGCCAGCATACCTTCCGAATTATCAGCCATTGTCAGGTGGGAAAAACTATCCCGCATCGAATATCCCAGCAATCCTGTTCCGCAGCCAAACTCAAAACCACTCATCTTTCCGTCTGGCTTAAGAAAGTCTGTTATCGCTTTTGCAAAATCTTCAGCTCTTTTAATTTTTTCTTTATCATCCCATGTTGCTGCAGCCGCATCAAAATGTTCTTCCATGTTGTTATTCTGTGTCATTTTTTTGTATTGATTTAATTAATCCATTGCTAAGTAACAATGAATAATGGGTTCCGTTCATCCGGGAGACTGTTTTTATTGTTAATTGATGTTAATATCCGGCCAGAAAAGTTATGCGACGTCTGTAGCAATCAATTTTATGTTTAAGATAGCTAATTTGAAAAGACAGCCTTTTTATTTGCCCGTTCATTAATAAAATTGTTCTTATCCTTATTTCTTCTTTCTCTTTTTTCTATTTTTATACTTTAGTAATAAAGATTAGTGAACCGGCCATTTTGGAAGCCGATATTTAGTATAAAACATGGAAGTTTTTGCAGAAGGCAGTGAGGCAGCAATTGCTACAAGATTTATCAACGGCACCAACCGTCATGTATTTTTAACTGGTAAGGCTGGTACCGGCAAGACTACCTTTTTGAAAGAGATCATTCATCAAACATATAAGAATACTATTGTGGCAGCTCCAACAGGGATAGCAGCCATAAATGCAGGTGGTGTTACTCTTCATTCATTGTTTCAATTGCCTTTTGGTACTTTTTTACCTTCAGATCAGGTTAATTACCAGGATGGCACCAACATTCAGCTGAATACACCACGCACACTTACCCGTTCATTGCAACTGAATAAAGTGAAGAGAAAAATGTTGCGTGAGCTTGAACTGCTGATCATTGACGAGGTGAGTATGCTGCGTGCAGATATTCTTGATGCCATTGATGTTACACTGCGTTCAGTCAGACGTAATTCAATACCTTTCGGAGGGATTCAGATACTGTTTATTGGGGACCTGCTTCAGTTGCCACCGGTGGTTAAGTATGATGAACAGGAGTATCTAAATCAATTCTATGAAAGTATTTATTTTTTCGAAGCGAAGGCCTTGAAACAATCTCCGCCCGTATATGTTGAGCTGGACAAAATATTCAGGCAGTCGGATACTACTTTCATCAATATCCTGAATCACTTGCGGGATAATCATATTACCCGGGAAGATGTTGAAGTGCTGAACAAGTATTGTGATCCGGGTGTGCAGCCTGAAGAGAAAAAGGGTTATGTTTACCTCACTACCCACAACAGGCGCGCTGATGAAATAAACAGCCGAGCGCTGGCAAAACTGAAAGGCAAGTCGTTTAAATTTAAGGCAGAAGTAACTGGCGACTTTACAGAGAATATTTACCCTGTTGAATATATCCTTGAGTTGAAGTTAGGGGCTCAGGTGATGTTTGTTAAAAATGATTATTCGGGAGAACAGCGTTACTTTAACGGCAAAATAGGAACCGTTACTGGTTTATCCGATGAAGATATTGAAGTGAGTTTTGATGATGGGAGCGATCCTGCTGAAGTGGAAAAATACACCTGGGAAAACAAGCGATACACATTAGACAAAGAGACTAATGAGATAGAAGAGAAGATTACGGGAACTTTTGTTCATTATCCGATTAAGCTGGCGTGGGCCATTACTGTACACAAAAGTCAGGGTCTTACATTTGAAAATGCCATCATCGATGTGTCCAGGGCTTTTGCTCCGGGGCAGATCTATGTAGCACTTTCCAGACTTGTTTCACTAAATGGTTTGATTCTGACTGATCCCATTCCTGTCGCAGTCTTAGGCCCTGATGACTCTCTCGTCAATTTCACAAAAAGCAAACCGTCAACTGAAAAGTTAGAACGGGATTTTAAGACTTCAACGATACTTTTTGTAAGAGATACTGTTATCAACGCTTTTGATTTTAATTCTTTACTGGCCCAGTTCAGTGTGCATGTGGCAAGCTATAATAAAGATGAAAAAAAATCGGCAAAACAGCAATACCACAATTGGGCCAAAAAGCTTCTTACGGAGATGGGCCCTCTGAAGCAGGTAGGCGGGCGTTTTCAGGAGCAGGTGAAACGTATTGCAGCCACTGGGGGTGATGACTGGTTGCCCATGCTGTACCAAAGGGTGAAGGCAGCCTGTGCCTATTTTGAACCCCTGTTGAAAGAACTGGCTGAAAAGATAAATAAACACAGCCAGGAAATGAAGAATCAATCGGGTACTGTTAAGTATCGCAAAGAATTGCAGGAAATGGAAGCTCTGTTTGCCAGTCAGCTCAGAACCCTGTTTAAATCAGAAGCACTTGTTGCGGCAGCATTAAATCAGAAAGAACTTTCCAGAGCTGATTACCACAGTGCCCTGGAAAAAAAAGAGCTGAAGATCCTGAAAAAAAAGTCATCAACTGACCAGGAGGATAAAAAAGCCAGATTGTCAGGTAAAGCAGGTAAGAAGGATGACGGTGCTGAAAAAATTCCTTCACATGAAATAAGTTACAATTATTATAGAGAAGGAAAAACAATTGAGGAGATTGCTAAAGAACGTCAGCTTGCTGAATCAACTATTGAAAGTCACCTCTCTTATTATGTAGCCCGTGGAGAAATTTCTATAGTAACCTTTGTGGATGAATATAAGATCAAACCCATTCTTGAAGTTTCCAGAAGACTTGAAACGACAAAGCTGGGAGAGATTAAGAATGCCCTGGGGGATGAATATACCTATGGTGATTTGCGGTTTGTGCTGGCATCAAAAATGCTTGAAGAGAAAGAAGAAGGAAGCCGGAAATTGGAAAGTTAAATTTTTTATTGGGTAATGAACGCATTACAAATACGCACGAGATGTGTTTTGTAAGGAGAGACAAAGTAACAATCCTTGCCTTTGGCTGTGTGGAAGACTGGTGTGGGCAAGGATCACGAGCGGGTTGTGGCACAGCTCGTGGGAGCGAGTAACAAGGTAACAAAGTAACAAAGTAACAAAGAGACAAGGTGACTGACTCGCCCTGAAATGGGTTTACAAAAAATGTAAACTAAAATCTGGATTATGAAAAATTATCAATATTTCTTACCCTGAAAAACTACTTCCCCCCCGTTTTTACCTCCTTCGGGCCCCAGTTCAACAATATAGCCTGCATTATCCACCAGCCAGGGATGGTGTTCAATGATATAAACAGCATGGCCGTTGGCTGCAATCCGGTTCAGCACATTGATAAGCTTTTCAACATCCCGGAAGTGCAGGCCGGTGGTTGGTTCGTCAAGCAGGTAAAGGCATTTCCCTGAATCTGGTTTTATCAGTTCTGCTGTCATTTTTAAACGTTGCGCCTCCCCTCCTGAAAAAGTGGAGGAGGGTTGCCCAAGCTTAAGATGGCCAAGGCCCAGCTCGGCCAGGAGTTCAAATGCAGATTTCAGCTTCCTGTGGTTGCCAAAGAAATTTATTGCTTCATGAACAGTTAGTTCCAACACTTCTGCAATATTGAGTCCGCCGGTTTTCACTCCCAGTACTTTAGAATTGAACCTCGTACCGTTGCAATCCGGGCAGGTTACCCATACATCAGCCAGGAAATCCATGGATATTTTAATCTGTCCCTGTCCTTTGCAGGTCTCACACCTGCCTCCTTTAACATTAAAAGAAAAATGTGATTTGTTTAGTTGTTTCTCTCCGGCCTCCCTGGTTGCAGCGAAAAGGTTCCGGATGTAATCGTATAAATCAAGATAAGTGATGAGTGTTCCGCTTACACTTCCGGTTAAGGGGCGCTGGTCAATTACTTTTATATCATTAAATGTATTCAGTCCTTCAGCAGAAGTACAGTGAACCGGCTTCTTTTGCATAGCAGAAGCAGCAATTACATCGAATAACAGGCTGCTTTTGCCACTGCCTGAAACGCCGGTGATTACTGAAATACCATTTGTCGGAAGAGTTAGGTTTACCTTTTTCAAATTGTTGGCATTTGCTCCGTGGATTTTTATCACTGGATCAGCCATCTTTGGCACAGAAAGCGTCAGTGAAGGTTTATGAACCAGGTAGGGGGCGGTTATTGAATTTTTGTTCACCAGCAATTCTTAACAGTACCGCTCGCAATTAGCTCTCCACCTGCTACTCCGGCTCCCGGACCAAGTTCAATGATATGATCCGCTGCCCGGATAATTTCTTCATCATGTTCCACCACTACTACAGTATTGTCCTTTGAAAGATTATTTAGCAGCTTTATCAGCCTGTTTGTATCGGTTGGGTGCAGTCCAATTGTAGGTTCGTCAAGTACGTAAGTCATACCGGTTAATTCACCCCCCATTTGGGATACCAGTCTCAGACGTCTCGCTTCTCCTCCTGACAATGTCATAGTACTCCTTTCCGCTGACAGGTAGCCCAGACCAGATTCCTGCATTGCAAGCAGCTTATTTGTTATCGCGACTAACAATTCTTTAATGATCAGCCTGTATTGGTTACTTAAATTATTAGAAAGGGTATCGAACCAGTTTATCGCTTCGCCTGCTTCCATGCAGCTTACTTCATGAATGTTTTTGTCAGCTACTTTATACATTAAAACTTCTTCTTTCAGCCTGGCCCCCCGGCATACCTGACAAACTTCTTTTTTCATCAAAGGAATCAGGGCCTGTCCCTTTTCTGTCTCGTGTCGGCGCTGGTATTCATCATCAATATAATGAACAAAGCCTGGCCAGACTGACTGGAAAGAATGTGTACCTTTCCTGTTCTTTCGCTCATATCGCCATTCTACCTGATAAGTTTTATCGCTCGTACCGTACATGGCAATATTTCTGGCTGGCTCATCAAGCAATTGCCAGGGTATGGAATAATCAATGCCGGTGGTTTTACCAACAGCTTTCAGTATTGCCACGAACTGACCGGTTGGATCCCCATAGAAACGGCCTGTCTTACTGCCTTTCATAGCTCCGTCAGGAAGGGCAAGTTCAGGATTTGATACCAGTTTTTCGGGATCGGCTGTCAACTGGTAGCCCAGTCCTTTGCAGGTTTCACATGCCCCGCTCTCGTTGTTGAATGAAAAGAGGCGGGAAAGAGGACGTTGCTTACCCTTCACTGGTAAATCAGCCACACGAGAAAACAACAATCTGTAAAGATCATAAATACCGGTTACAGTTCCTACCGTAGCCCTTGGGTGGCGTGTAACAGAGCGTCCATTGATGGCCAGGGTCGGCGTAAGACCATGAATACGGCGAATATCCGGTCGTGTGATACTGCCGGTCATACGCCTTGAATAATTTGAAAAACTCTCTGTATACCGCAACTGACCTTCGGCAAAAAGGGTGTCAAAAGCCAGGGACGATTTACCACTGCCACTAATACCGGTTATTACTGTGAGTTTGTTGCGGGGTATTTCAACATCAATATTTTTCAGGTTGTGGGTACTTACGCCGTTTAACCTTATGGGAGCAGCAATGGCTGATTCTGGTATTTCAGACTGGTGTGAATAGCATAACAGCATTATTTTTTCCCAGGTACCTGCCCGTGATGGAAATGTTGCAATCGCTTAATCCTGAAGCCGGGCCGCTGTAAAGTACTTTTCCACCTTCCTCTCCGCCTTTGGGACCCAGGTCTGTTACATGATCAGCCTCCAGAATAACCTGTTGATCATGTTCAATAACTATAACGGTGTGTTTATGGTCTGTAAGTTTGTGAAGGGCATGCAGCAAAATTTCTATATCGTAAGCATGCAGTCCGGTTGTTGGTTCATCGAAAAGGTACAGAGAGGGTTTGCTGGTTTTGCGTACCAGTTCAGCTGCCAGCTTGAGCCGTTGTGCTTCACCGCCTGACAGGGTGGTTGCCGGTTGTCCCAGTGAAAGATAACCCAGGCCAAGTTCCTCCATTACTTGCAAATATTGGTGAATTGACTTTTCATCTTCAAAAAAGTGTAATGCCTCAACGATTTCCATTTCAAGTACTTCGGAAATATTTTTACCCTTGTATGTTATTGTCAGCGTTTCATCATCGAAGCGTTTGCCATTGCAGGTTTCACAAACCGTGGTCACCTGTCCCATGAAGTGCATGCCGGTTTGAATAACTCCGGCACCCTCGCAGGTTTCACATCTTCCGCCACGGGTGTTAAATGAAAAATGGGTGGGTTTCCACTTCTTTTTCCTGGCTGCTTGTTGTGCTGCATAAAGTTTTCGGATTTGATCGAATACTTTCACATAAGTAGCAGGATTGCTCCTTGGAGTCCGGCCTATGGGAGTCTGATCTATGGCAATTACCTTATCAAAGTTATCAACCCCTGTAATTTCCTTACATCCCTTAAATTTTGAAGAAGCAGTGGTTAAAGATTCACCCAAAACCTGCATCACCAGTGATGACTTACCAGCGCCGGAAACACCTGTTACCACATTCAAAGCCTGTTTCATGAAACGGACTTCCGGTATTTTCAGGTTATGCAAGGATGCCTCCTTTATGGCCATCCATTTACCGGTTGTTTTGGGGTGGTAACTGTCCGGTCCTTTTT
This sequence comes from uncultured Bacteroidales bacterium, assembly GCA_963783315.1. GTDB lineage: Bacteria > Bacteroidota > Bacteroidia > Bacteroidales > DASQZP01 > DASQZP01. The sequence continues at coordinate 164,341 of CAWAMZ010000012.1, read as the reverse complement.
TGTGATTAAACAGATATTGAAGTGTTTTGCTTTCAGGAATGTGCAGGTCAGGACTGTTTTTTACAGAAGTATTCAGCAAAATTTCACCCCCCGTCCTGCCGGCACCGGGCCCAATATCCACCAGCCGGTCAGCTGAAAGCATTGTAGCTGCATCATGTTCCACAACCAATATAGTGTTTCCATTATCCCTCAGTTGCCGGAGGATATTGATCAGTCTTTCATTATCATATGGATGAAGACCTGCAGAGGGTTCATCCAGCACATACATGATTCCGCGCAACCCGTTGGTTACCTGCGTGGAAAGCCTTATGCGCTGTGCTTCCCCGCCGGAAAGTGTGGAAGAATTTCTGTTTAGCGTGAGATATCCCAGTCCCAGCTCCTCCAGCATGCTGGTCCTTTTTACTATCTCTGAAGATAAACTATGCAGGGCCTGGTCTTTGGTGGCTTTCGCTGTATTTGAAAATTCTTTGGTCAGGTCCTTAATAGTCATTGCAGACATTTGACCAATGGTTTTTTCGTTAAAAGTGACTGACAGGGCAGCTTCATTTAGCCGCTGGCCGTTACATTTTCTGCAGGGTATGGTGCGGGCAAAGCGCAGGATATTAGGATTGCGATCAACCCGTAAAATATTTTCCATGACAGGCAAAATGCCCTTATAAACACCTTCCTCCCTGGGTTTGGCAGTGATGCCCTTCCATTTCATACGTGACTCAAGCGTGTGCTTTCCATAGGGTATGGTAATCTTGTCACTGCCATTGAGTACAATGTTTTGCTGGTGTGGAGTAAGATCTTTCCATGGAATATCTACATTAAAACCTTCGGACCGGCATACCTTATCCAATACATCGATGGTAACCTGGGAATAGATTGTATAACCTGAAGGTGTGGTTATCTTTAGGGCACCTTCCCGCAAACTCTTGTCGGGATCAGCTATCAGTAATCCGGGATCGATCATGTCTTCCACTCCCAGTCCCTTACATACCGGACAGGCACCTTCAGGGGTGTTGAAGGAGAAAAGGCTGCGGGAAAGTTTTATATCTGGATGTTCTGTAGTTTTCTGCCCGAATCTTGCATACAACAAACGCAGCATATCATGTAGTTCACTTAATGTGCCCACTAGTTGAACGTGGGTTGCGGTTGATGGTCTTCTGGTCAACAGAAATGGCAGGCATCAACCCGGTGATACTTTCTACCTCCGGATGCGTGATGCGACCAAAGAACTGACGGGCATAGGAAGAGAATGATTCAAGGTATCGCCGCTGACTTTCGCGGTATATGATGTCATATACCAGTGAAGATTTGCCGGAACCGGAAATGCCTGTGAAACAAGTGATCTGGTAATGTGGGATTTCAATATTTATTGATTTCAGGTTGTGTTCCCGGGCATTTTTAACCGTGATGTATGAAGAGGGCATAAAGAAATTGTTTAAGCTGCAAAGATAAAAGAAAACCTTATCAGTAACATGTTTAAAATAATTGCGTAAAGATATCCGGACTTATCTGCAGGTAGTATTTTTCAGATTTATGATATGACAGAAAAAAAAGTAATGGATGGTGGATTGATAATTAGTGAGGATAACAAAATGTCCCGAACGGGAAGAGGAGATAATCAGGTTTATTGATCTTAATTGCTCCGCTTTTGGTTTTTATCAATACTTCATATGTATTCATCAAATAAAGCGAACTAAGCGAACAAAATACCATATAAAGAGTAGGTGAATAATATTCATCTAACAAACTGTTGTAGATTATTGAATATAGAGTATATTTGGCGTCAATAATAAAACGTAAAACCTGATATTTTGAACCTGAAAAAACGGATAACAAAAGAACCTGTAATGACTCGGAAAGGAAAAGAATTGAATATATTGTCTACCTGGCAAGCACTTCTATACAAGAATTATTCTGCTGTAAGGCTCTATAGCTTTTTAAACAAAATTTTATTTTCACCGGTAGTTTTGCTGGTGCTTTTCTTTGTTTTGTTTAGTGGGACTGTTTCCGGACAGTCTGTAGGGGATTACAGAACCAGAAATGGTGGGAACTGGGATAGTAATAATGCTTGGAGGATCAGAACTAGTGGCACATGGAATAACACAAATAATTACCCCGGCATTGACAATTCTTTACCTAACATTTATATAAGAGATAATGTTACATTAAATTTAACTCCTGCCTTTCACATAGGAAGCATTTTTTTCGAGCAGAATAACACAATAACCATAAATAGTTCTGAAACATTGTATGTTGAAGGAAATATATCAAATGGAGGAGCGAACGGGACTATTTCTGTTAATGGTATTCTTTATGTAGAGGGAAATATCTCAAATGTGAATATAAATGGTAATGGGACCATTTATGTTACCGGTGATTTCAATCCGGGTTCTTTTACTGCCGGAACAACAACCGTAATATATAATGGAAGCGGAACACAACAAATAGGTCCATATACGTATAATCATCTTAATTTGACCGGTGCCGGTCCGTTTGTAACGCAGGGTAATATAACAGTTAATGGTAATTTTTCGGCTTCGGGGATCATTAATACTACTAATGACATCACTTTTAACGGAACCACCAGTTGCGGTGGCGTCATGAATGCAACCGCCGGAACAGTCACTTATGCAGGGACAGCTGCTTCAGTACTTGAAGGTACTTATTATAATATCACCAAATCGGGAGGGGGAACGTCGGCTTTGTGCGGGGATGTTATCGTTTCCAATGTACTGAATCTGAATTCAGGGATTGTCAGGCTGAGTACTTATGATTTAACCCTTTCCAATACAGGAACCGGTGCAATAACGGGTACTTACGGCGCTTCAAATATGGTTGAAACTGATGGTACCGGTATGCTGGTTAAGGAAGCTACAGGCACAGCCGGATTCAATATTGTATTTCCGATAGGAGCCGGAGGGTATTATACTCCCATGAATTTATCAGGTGTAACGGGAACTGTTTCGGGTTCAGGAAGTATTTCGGCAAGAGCGGTACCTGGCTTTATCGGTGCAACCAATTTGAACAGGTATTGGCAGGTTGTTTCCTCGAATCTGACTGCTACAAATGCAACCATCACTTTTGACTATAATAATGCAGAAGTAAATGGTACCCAAGCCAATTATGATCCCTGGTTCAGGCCTCAGGGAGGTACCTGGCAGGCCCCGGCTAATCCGACGGCAACCGGTGTCAAACCCTTTGGTTCAAACGGAATATCAACTTTATCTGGTGAATGGACAACCGGTGAGACAAAACCCAAAGATATTAAAACATATTATTCCTATCAGACAGGAGACTGGAATACAGTTAGTACCTGGACACTGGATCCGGGTGGAACTTTACAAACTGCTACCCAGGTACCAGGTGACGGTGACCGTGTGGTAATTCTTTCCGGTCGGGCAGTTAGCTTAACTGCAGATATAACCAGCATCAATCTTGATGTTACCATAAATAGTGGTGGAGTTATTGATATGCAGACATACCGATTTACAAATGACCTGGCAGCACTGCGCGGACAGGGAAAGCTTAAATTATCCTCTGTTCAGTTTCCGTCAGTTACAACCAATAGCTTTGTCGCCACAGGCGGAGGGACTACGGAATATAACAATGCTGGTAATTTTACCTTGTCCGCCTCACAAAGCATTTATAACAACCTTACTATTAATGCTCCGGGAATCACAGCTAGCCAGCTGAGTGACCTGACATTGAACGGGAACCTGCATGTACAACAGGGTACATTCAGAATCAATAATAATGCTTCCAACACTGCCTTATCACTTACAATAAATGGAAATGTGACTGTGGATAATGGTGCTACACTGGGAGTGGGTCATGGATCCACCAATACCAATACCAATCCATTGAATATTAATGGAGGTACAGCCCCTTTTCTAAATTATTACAGGCAGTTCCATACCGTGATTATTAAGGGAGATCTAACCAACAACGGAACAGTACGGTTTACCAATCTGGATTATCCTGTATTTAATGCTTTTCCACCAACAGGAAATGGCGCTACTTCGGGTGCAGCCACGGTCTATTTTATGGGTGCTTCTGATAATAAAGTGACCTGTAACGGGACTACTGATTTTTATAACCTGGTGCTCGACAAGGGGCTGGACCAAACATTCCGGTTAACAGTGTACGCCAATGCCTATGAGCATTTCAGGTTGTTTGGCGCCAATAATTCGGGTGGAGAAAACACCGGGCAACAATCCCAATTTGAAAAAGGCGCTCTGGATCAGAACCGGATCAATGGTTCTACAGGGAACTACAATTATACCCTCTCTTTCAGAAGGAAATGACTGTGGGTCAAATCCAAACAGTGATTTTTATATTCCTGCAAACGGAGCGCTTATTTTCGATGGTCCCGAAGTAGTTGTTTTATCTACAGCAGATGATTATCGTGAAGTAAATATTGCTTATGGGGTTAACGGCGGACCGGAGCTGTAAATGGAATTAATCAGGGAGGTTGTAGTTCGTTTTCCATTCTTGGTAAGTTGGAAGTCAATGATGGATATTTCTCAACACGTGAATCAGGAGGTTTTATTACCTGGGACAATGGTCCTCCGGTAAACTTGTTATTAACGGAGGAACAGTGGATGCCAAACAATTCAGGGCAGCAAACAGTTCAGCGGGGACTAGCTTCTTTCCAGCAAACAGGTGGAACATTGATTCTCAGAGGACGCTTTCAGCGTAAACCTTCGCAGTATACATCTGTGAATGACCTTAAAGATTTTTCCGCTCACTACACTGAATACCAACAGGAATACTTCACAACTGGATGGCAATGTAGGGTCTTTTAACCTGAATAATACTGCCAATGTATTTGGCATGTCCGGTGGTACTATAAAGATATATGATGCATGTGGAATAGGTGGAAGAATCTTTGATGTGTTTTCAGCTTCTTCATAATATCAAATGTTACAGGGGGTACCCTTGAAATCATTCCTATAAGCGCAACGAGGGACAAATCCTGCCTCATTTCTGATAAACTTCCACATGCCTCTCTTGGAAATCTTACGATAAACAGAATAAGTGGTACATCTGTAATACGATTGAATTCCTATGCGCTTACTGTGCTTAATGATCTTAATCTTCAGTCGGGAACATTAGATGCTAATGACCTGGATGTTACAATCGGCGGAGATTTTAATCTCATCTCAGGCACAACCTATATAACTGGTAATAACTGGACTGTTTTTAATGGTAGTGGCACACAGCATTTCAAAGTTGATCTTGCTGCTGCGCTGGCACTTAATAAACTGAAAATAGACAAATCATCCGGTGATGTGTTGTCTTTTGCCGGCACGCAAAAAACCATTAACATTGGTGATTCAGTGATGTTGTTAAATGGCAACTTGGACGATAATGGCAATGCATTGAATCTGAGTGGATATATTTACAATTCTGGTACGCATGAAGGAAGTGGAAAAATTGTTATGAATGGCACGAATGCCCAGGTTATTGATGGTGACGGAACCGGGATCTTCGAAAACCTGGAACTTAACAATACAAATGCCGCTACTGCTCCCGTATCTTTGGCGACCAATACAACTATCAACGGGGCATTAACATTTTCACAGGATAAACTTCTTAATATTGATACCTATAATCTGACCATTACATCATCGGGTTCCATAGTAAATGCCGGTCCGGCAAGATATATAGAAACGGCAGGGAATGCCGGTGACGGGGGACTTTCCATTACCTATCCTTCGGCTGCTTCTATTACTTTTCCGGTGGGAGCACCTTCAACAAATCATGGGGCTCCTGCCTATACCCCTGCCTCTATTGGTTTTAGCACAGCACCGGCTACACTGGGAGCAGTTACAGTGATCCCTGTTGGCTATGAGCATCCCGCTACAACGACTAAGGGACTCAGTCTTACCTATTTCTGGAGGATAAAATCAACAGATTTTGCAGGTATTGCCCCCGGGTCTGTAAATAAGACATTTACCTACTCGCAAAGTGATGTGGCATCAACAGAAGCAAATTATGTACCTGCACGGTATGACATCAATACCTACTCATGGTCCAATGGTACCACGGCAAGTGTCAATACTGTTACCAATACCCTGGGTAGTCCCTGGCTGGCTGGTAAAAATAACATAGACGGAGATTATACCGCCGGTAAAAATAACCCGACTTCTCCATTTGGGACACCGGTTAAATATTACAGTATTGCCAATGGGAATTGGCGAAATGCTTTAACCTGGTCGAATACCAGCGGAGGCACGCCTGCTTCTTCTACTCCGGGAGCGGATGATATCGTAATCATAGAAAATAACCATACAGTTACTCTGGCTCAGGACCAAAGCTGTGCAAGTTTGCAAATAGAATCAGGTTCTGTTTTAGACTTATACACCTACACTGGAGGTACATTTGGTATGGTACTCAATCATCCAAATGGTAACGGGTTGATCCGGGTTACCACCCCGGTAGCACCAAATAACACAATCCCTCAATTTTTCAGCTTTCCTGCAGGAGATTTTTCCGATTTCAATACAAATGATGGAACTACTGAATACTATGATATAGACGGAACGGTTGGAGCTCTTTACATTTTGCCATCAACAGTGACTTCGTATGGCAACTTGATTTTAAGGGCCAGAGGAGAAGATAACCTGGTATTACCAAATACTAATCTTGTTACAATTTATGGTGATTTGACCTGTACTGGTAATGCAACTACTGCATGGATTGCAATTGCATGGAATACAAGTGTGTGGCCTTATTCTACAAATGATTATAATCCGGTAATTGAAAAAACAGTTCATATTAAAGGAGATTTGCTGGTTGATGCCGGTACATTTATTTACCTGAATAATGAAGTTCCACAGCATGTAATTGTAGAGGGTGATGTTACAGTGGCTTCCGGAGCTGTCATTGAGGTGTATGCAAACTATCCTCTTGGAACTCCTCAGGCAAATACACTTGCAATTGGGGGCTCATTAATTAATAATAATCAGGTAATTTTGAGAGCTGGAAATTTCTTTTTGTGATGTTTCTTTTACCGGTAATAATAGTGCTGCAATAACAAATACAATTGGTACTCCTACAACTATCTTTAATAACGTAATTATAAATAAAGGTATTTCACAGGCTACAACACTTACCATAGATATTAGCGGTACTCTCAACACTCCAAATGATAACTGGCTGACCCTTCAAAACGGAACCTTAAAATACATCCGAAATGGAAATTTTCATATAACAACTGGCAGTTCGTTTACCATTCCGGGTACTGCCGGACTTTTTATAAATACACCTTCCAATGTTTACATTGCAAACAATAATAGCAATAATAATGATGTATTCCTTGGCGGAAAACTTACGCTGATAAACGGAAATGTTTATATAGGGCCTACAAATGATCCCAATAATAACAATGATATAGAATACACCGGAAGCGGACTTTCTGAAATCGAGGTACAGGGCGGGAGTCTGAATGTGAATGGTCAGATTCGCAGAAATCCGGCAACAACCGCGGGTGTACTAAAGTACACACAAAGTTCCGGTTCAGTAACTATTCACGGTAACAATTCAATTTCCAGTAATGCAAAGCTGGAAATTTTAAACAGTGGCAGTGAGTTTAACATGTCCGGGGGAACACTTACCATTGTACGTGGTGGCGGTGGAAATACTTACGGAGACCTGTATTTACGCCCTGAATCCTCCTCGGTTACCGGAGGTGATATTTACTTTTCCCAAAACAACCTGTCAGGAAATGCTGAAAATTATATCCTGGATGCAACCGTTCCGCTGAATAACCTTACTATCGAAGGTAGAGGAAATAATGCCACTGTGAAGCTCTTGATCAGTCCGCTTGCATTAAAGGGAAATCTTCTGATAAGCAATGGCAACAGTATCTTTGATGCCAATACCGATTACGATATTGATGTCTCGATTCAGGGTGATTATACTAATAATGGTACGTATAACCATTATAACAACCTTACCGTTTTCAATGGAGGGATACAAAGTATTTCAGGTACATCAGACATTGATTTTTATAAGCTGGAGATCAATCCGGTAACCAGGGTTACACTTCTAAAGCCTGTCACGGTGATGGATGATCTGTTGATTGACAGGGGAACGCTTGAGTGCGGTACTAACCTGGTGGATGTCAAAGGGGATGTTACCAATAATGGTACCTATACCGATTCAGGTTCGGGAATCAGATTATCCGGAACAGTTACACAACATCTGGCCGGAACAGGTACTTTTGGCCGGCTTGAAATAGACAACAGTCTGGGAGTAAGGATGGATAATGCCATTACCCTGCAAAAGGATCTGGTACTCACTAATGGCGTATTTGATATAAATCGTTACCTGTTGACGCTCAGTGCAAACAGCAATATACAGGGTGCACCTTTCAGCGTTTCCAAAATGATCACCTCTGACGGAGAATACAGTAATGTGGGGATCCGGAAAATATTTAATAATTATAGTGGGGCCTTGCAAACCTTTACTTTCCCGCTGGGTACAACCGGAAAATATACTCCTGCTGTACTAAGTTATAGTAATATCGGACAGACGGGTTCAATCCGTTTAAACAATATTAACAGCGCCCATCCGGGGGTATTTGATCCTGCCAATGTGCTGAAGTATTTCTGGGAGATAGAAAGCTCGGGTATTTCTGGTTTCGACGGTAATCTTGTGTTGAATTATAAAGAAGAGTGATGTTCAGGGTACTCAGGAAAATCAATATGTAGCGGCACGTCTGATTATTCCGGGAACAAGCTGGAGCAAGGCAGCCACCGGTTCAGCCACTGATAATGTAGATGAAAACAATAATACCATTACGTTCAACTTTTCCGGCACCAACAACCTGAGTGGTGAATATACAGCCGGAATCGATCCGGCATTACCGGACAATGTACCTGAATATACCTCTGTGGCTGACGGAGACTGGACTGATCAGACTAACTGGGTACAGACTGGTGGAGACACCTATCCTTGTCCTGCAGGCGGGCCGAACGGGTTTATGGTAGTTATTGATCATACCATTACTGCCGATGAAAATTATTGTTCGGCTTATCGAACGACTATCAACGGAGAGTTAAGGATTGTCTCACCCTACTATGGTCATAACCTGGGAACAATCAGCGGAAATGGTACATTGTATCTTGAAAACGGAACGATGCCAGCCGGCCGCTATACATCATTCCTGGATTGTGCTACTGGTGGTACACTGGAATATGGCGGAAGTTCGGATTATAATATTATTGCTGATTTGTATAATTCGGTTCCAAACCTTTTATTTACTGGAACAGGAAAGCGGGTATTACCCAATAAAGATTTGACTATTTGCGATAAATTGATGATCGATGGTCCCACGCTTGATAACAGTGTTAACAACCGGAAGCTGACCATTCAGGGTACAATGGAAAGATATAATTCCGGAACATTTATTAGCGGAACAGGAGTTGGAGCAACAGTATCTTTTGAAGGCTCATCAAACCAGAAGATTGGTGGTGCATTAGGTGATTTTTCCGGGGCGAATGCATTCAATAACCTGGAGATCAATAATGCTTCAGGACTTAGAATCAATAATAATGGGGCGATTGAGGTAACCGGTAACCTGTTACTAACGGACGGCAAAATAAAGACAACTTCATCCAATACGCTCACCATTTCCAATGCAGCTATTAATTGTGTTTATCCTGCAGGTGGAAGTAATTCATCTTATGTCAATGGTCCGGTCATGAAGAAGATAAACCAGGGCGATCATTTTCTTTTCCCGGTAGGCGGTGAAGACCGGGCCGGGAATAAACTTACCCTGTCCGCTACGCAAAGCGGTACGGTCTACTGGACAGTGCAGTATTTTAGTCCTAACAGCACGCACACATCAAAAGATCCAAACCTATCTTACGTAAATGCTGAAAGTTACTGGCATGTAAGTGCTCCGGCTGGAAATATGGCAGTGATCAGTCTGGGCTGGGATCCGCTGAGTGATCTTACTCCGTTAATGACAGCCAATGGGCTGAGCGATATGCGCGTCTCACAATATAATACCGGTACATCAACATGGGATGAATTGCCATCAACTGCTTCTGGAAATAATTATAATGGTACAGTTTCTACGATCAGCCGGATAACTTTAACCGCTGGAAGCGGAGATTTTACGCTGGCCTGTGTCAACAGTGTGAAACCCAGGGCCAAATTATCACCTGCAGGTCCCGTTTGTGGAACAGCTGGTATTCCGGTAACTTTTACAGCGTCTGTACCAATCCCGTTTAACTATGTTTTAAGCTATACAATAGACGGAACTCCGCAATCACCTGTAACAGTCACTTCTACTCCCTATACATTGCCAACGCCTGTTGCAGGGGTGTATAAGCTAACAGATTTTCAGTACAACAGCGGTTCAGGGAACGGCGTTGTAGATATCAATACAGTAGAAACTTTTGATGTTCCTACAACAGCAAATGCAGGATCTGACCAGTCAATTTGTGGGGGTACCAGCGTTACACTTGCCGGTAATTCACCGGCTGTCGGAACCGGATTGTGGTCCATTGTGAGCGGTTCGGGGGGAACTGTTGTTGATCCTACAATCAATACCAGTACATTCAATGGTACAAATGGCTCAGGATACACACTACGCTGGACCATCAGCAACGGGGCATGTACTTCATCGGATAATGTCGCCATTAGTTTCCCGCTATTGCCCATGCAACCAGAAGCCTTTACCATGAGTTCCGACAAAGTATGCCAGGGAGAAACAGGTGTTCAGTATATTGTTCCCATTGACAATACAGTAACTTACAACTGGTCATACACAACAGGAACCGGTGCTGCAATTACCGGAACTACCAATTCAGTTCAAATTGATTTTGCTGATAATGCATCCAGTGGCACAGTTGAGGTGACTGCAACAAATGGTTGCGGTACCAGTGATGTCAGAACTATTGATGTTACCGTAAATGAAAAACCTGATGTTACCATGACAATTGTTCCCGCTATGGATAAGATTTGCGACGGGGATTTCACCTCACTGAAAATTGATTTTACTGCTGGTACAGGGCCCTATAATTTCAGTCTGACCTATGGAAGCACTTCCGATTCTCGTTCCGGAATTACTGCAAATCCGTATACTTATAATTCAGCAAACTTACCCTGGATCGATGACGGTACCTATGATACGGATTATACATTTGTTATTCCTGTTATTACGGATGCAAATGGCTGCAGCAACACCAATCTGGGAAATAAAACAGTCACTGTATTTAAGCAACCAGAGACCGGACCAACTTATCACATCAGTAATGACTTTTAACCCTGTTTAACGATAAATTGATTTGTAATGAGGGCGTCTTCTTAACGGAAGCGCCCTTTTTTAATTCTCAGTTCTTGTTGATCAATAACTTTTAACGAAAAATTTCCATAATGAATTGTAAAACTGTTATTTGAACAACAAATATCATTTGGAAAATGGTCTTAAAATAATTACATTTTTTTTTACTAATACATCATCAAACAAGGAGGTAATCAAATGGAAAAAAATGCAAGCGGAAACGCAACTTCAAATGCCGTTTATGGTCTCGGCTTCATAGGAGCGCCGTTATGTCATCTACATCGCAACTGTCTCTGGATGCCAGCCCGGGGATTTCGATGGTGCACCCTTTCACACGCCGCATCTTAATGTTTATTTGAAAATGTATGTTGGACATGCGGCGGATGGAACCGGAATGTAGATTGTTTCATATAGGACCACAAAGGTTAAAAATCACGATTCGAGTAATCTGTGTAATCCGTGGTTTAATTCTTTTGAGGCCTACGGCCTTTTTTTTAACCACAAATTTCACCAATTTCACGAATTACCTGCTTCGCAGGTGGTATTTCATTGAAAGGGGTTGACAGGATTTGAAAACATTTCTTATTAGAAGCATTGAATTTCAGCATATTGTGTACGGGCAAATACTCCAGGGACCATAGGGGAAGGTACAAGCAAATGCTTGCACCAGTGGGGATTAGATAGAGTTTTTAGGAGGGTGGCAAGCTGGCAACACCTGGGGATTAAAATACATGATCTACTCTCTACGCTATATAACGCCGCATCCGGAATAATATGTTAAAAACGAATGTCGGTTATGCGGCAGATGAAACCGGTTATTTTTTCGAGACCTGACAGGTATGAATATCCTGTCAGGTCTTTGAATAGTATTATTTGAGGCTCTTTTATATAAAAAATTTCAGTACAAACAGAACAGCAAGCACATACATCACGATACTTACATCCTTGAATCTGCCTGTTAATACCTTCAGTAATACATAGGAAAGCATCCCGAAAACAATACCTTCAGCAATACTATAAGTGAGAGGCATCATAATAATCGTAAGAAATGCCGGAATAGCTTCCGTGTAGTCATTGAAATTAATTTTGGCAACGGGAGACAACATAAACAATCCTACCAGGATAAGTGCCGGTGCTGTGGCAGCACCGGGAATCAACGTAAATACAGGAGCAAGGAAAAGGGCAATCAGGAACATGCCGGCAACTGTCAGTGCCGTCAGGCCGGTTCGGCCACCTTCTGAAACTCCTGCAGCACTTTCCACATAGGTAGTTACTGTTGAAGTACCGAGCATCGCTCCGAAAGTTGTGCCAATGGCATCGGCAAAAAGTGCTTGTTTTGCCCTGGGAACATTGCCATTTTCATCCAGCATATCTGCCTTGGAAGATACTCCCACCAATGTACCTACGGTATCAAACATGTCGACAAAGAGGAAAGTAAACAACACCACAACCATATCTACGGTGAAAATATGATGAAACTGAAATTTAAAGAAGATAGGAGAGAGGGAAGGTGGAACGGAAAAGAATGTGAAGCCTTCGGGTAATTTGGTCACTCCCAGCGGCAATCCGATAAGTGTTGATACCAAAATTCCAATCAACAGGGCTCCTTTCACTCTTTTTGCCAGCAAAACTCCCGTAATCACTAATCCGATAAGTGCCAGCAGCGCCGAATGATTTTTAATACTTCCAAGGGCCACCAGGGTAGAAGGATTATCTACCACAATTCCTGCATTTACAAGTCCGATAAAAGCAATGAACAACCCAATACCGGCTGAAACGGAGTGTTTGATATTAAGAGGTATGGAATTCACAATCAGTTCACGGATATTGAAGGCTGTCAGCAGAAGAAAAATGATACCTTCCAGAAATACAGCTGTCAGTGCAAATTCCCAGGTATATCCCATCCCCAGTACAACTGTGAAGGCGAAAAAAGCATTCAGTCCCATTCCGGGAGCCAGGGCAAAAGGCAGTTTGGCAACCAGAGCCATCACCAGGGTAGCTACAAGAGCTGAGAGGGCAGTAGCCGTAAAGACAGCATTTTTATCCATCCCGGTTGAACTGAGTATCCCCGGATTTACCGCCAGGATATAGGCCATCGTCATAAATGTGGTGATACCTGCTAATACCTCTGTCTTTACAGTGGTATGATTATTTTTCAGATTAAAGAATTTTTCCAGCATGATTACTATTTTATTAGTTGGCTATTAAAATGTCCATTTTCCGGCTAATGTGGGACATACTTTCATCCCTTCGACAGTGAAATTGTTACCAAACTCTACTTCACTTCCAATCGAAAAATTCTTTGTTGCATTGTACCATATCTGAGGCTCCGAAAGAAAGATGAATTTAGTTTTTGTTCCTGTATCCAGCCATGTTTTCCCTTCTTTCCAGAAATCTGCAAATCCCGAAAGGGTAAGTTTGTCATTAAAGAAATTCAGGTTCCAGACGCCTGTAACCTGAAAGGAAGCATTTTCCACATCGCGGATATATTTATACATTAATTGCAAGGTAAAAACCTTACTGAAATCGGAGGACGCCCAGGTGTAATTTCCACCAAACAACCAGGCATTGTTAATTGGATAATATCCAATAAGATCTCCGGCCTGCCATAATCCAAATCCTCCATTGTATTCGACATGGATCTCAAAGGGGTTGTCCCAGAATTTTAGTCCGCGGGCAATCTCCCAGTAGGCCATGTTGACTCCTTTAAGGTCTTCGCTGATGCTGTAATCCATATCAATAAAGAAAAATGTGCTTCCCCACTGATCCGGTTTAAACATTTCAACGGTGGAGGTCAGATACTTTCGATCTTTCCCGAAATCATAGTGAAGCTGAATATTCTGGGCTTCAACTCCAATATAAAATATACCCAGCAAACAAACCAGTACGATCTTCTTCATATTTGTAATTAAAATTGATTAATAAAAATTTCTGCTAAAAAACACATAATCTTTCAATTAAAGAAATATTCATAAAAGTAGTTATCAAATTTTTACATAAGTGTTAATTAGTTAATTGTTAATAATTTAACTGGAGAATTTGTTTAATTTCAAGAAGATTGTTAAAAAAGTATGCTAAAAATTGGAAGGATGATGAGATAATTATGGCTAAATTATCAGGGTAAAATCTTTTGTAACAATAAACAATAAAAAAACCACAGGCAAAACTACCTGTGGTTTCTCAACTCAGTCATCTATATATCTTAATTGGATATTTTTACGATTTTATCAATGGGTATTGTGTTGGCCATTGCAATTACATCATTCTCATTATCAAATCCTTCACAGCTAAAAGTAAGTAGTGATTGATTGAACGGAACCTGCACACTCCAGGAGATTTTCCCTGTATCGTCAGTATTTTTCTGCAGCAATGCTTTATATCCACTTATTTTTATTCTTTTCTGATTGGGATCCGATCCCATCAGCATGGGCATTGCAAGGATGGTATTTAAACCAGCGAGGATCGGAGAATCACTCACGATTTCTATTTTTCCCGATTTATCAGTCCCCTGGTAAGTACGGTTTACATAAAGCCCGGCAAAGCCAAGTGACGAACCGGTAACATTATCTTCTGCCGCTACAGCCGGCAGGTCTCCCATTGTTGCTGGCAACATGCCTAATATTTCTTTTCCAATAACCTGATCAATTTCTGCAAGTGCCTGCTGTAGCGCAAATCGGGTATTGTCGAGTTGTCCTGAATTATAGGCTGTTTCAGCTTCGCCTAATTTAGCTGTAACTTCCTGGGCTCCAACTGTCATAAATGTCAGCAGGAAGCAAGATGCTATGATTATAATCTTTTTCATTGTTCTCCCAATTCGTTTTTAATTTTGTCAATATCAAAATTCTCTGCTGCCTTCATGATCTCCTGCTCGCTGGCGAAATTTATAGCCTTCACGATCAGGATCGATGTTTGTCCGAAGGGTACGCTCAGGGTATAGCCTGAAGATTCATCATACTCAAGTACACCCCGGTAACCTTTAAATGTAACCTGTTTGTGGTTCTGGTCTGCAGATGATGTTGTGCCGCCTGCATTCAGGTACATATTGATACCTGTGAGAAGAGCAGCGTCATTACCGATAGTTAATTTCAATTCCTGGTCATTGTTTTGGTAAACACGTTCAATGGTCAGGCCAACAAAGCCAATATTTCCACTGGTAACATTGTCCTGAGTGGGGTCCTTTGCCAGTCCCTCGACCTTTTCCGGAAGCCCATCCAGAATGTTGCGGCCAATTTCCATTTCAACTCCCATCATGGCCTGCCTTACAGCATAACGTGCCTGTCCGTAATTTTTACCGGCAAAAGCAGTTTCAGCCTTTTTAATATTTTCTTTTACATCAGGAGGTGTACTGGTAAGTCCTCCGCCACGGGTATTTGTCATTGACGGATCGGTAGAGCTGTTGCTGCCCTGAGATGAATTGTCCTGGGTTTTTTTCTCGTCTTCTTTGAAGATTTTCTCAACAATTTTATCTTCTGTCTTGCTCTGGATTTTCCGAAGTAATCGTTGAGAGTGTGCCACCTGTCCTGATAACATTAACAGAATCAGAGTGATACCTGCAAAAGTTTGTTTCATAATTGGTAAAGTTTAGGATGCTTTGGGAAAATTACAAAAAATATTAATAGCTTTTTCAAAATTCTGATGAACTATCTCTTTTTTGCATTGGGTGTACGAAAACCACAGGACGAAGTGTACCTGTCTGATAACCTGATTGGTTATAAGTGGTATTTTATTTGAAAAGTCAGGAGAGGGTCAGCAATTGACCATATTGTATTTTACAGTAATTTTTCCTTTACTAATGCGCGTAAGTGTTCCTGAAATTTGTGATTTTGTTGCTACTTCCAGGTGATCAGTAAAAAGTATGCCCTTCAGATGATCATATTCGTGCTGGATGATTCTGGCAGTTAACCCACTGAAGGTTTTTTCATTCTTTTTCAGATGGCGGTCGAGATACTCAATCCGGATAGTAAAAGCACGTTCCACTTCTTCACTAATCAGGGGAATACTCAGACATCCTTCCTGATCAGACCACGTATCTTCCGATTCTTTTGTAATAACCGGATTGATAAAGGTTTGAGCGATTCCTTCATCACCTGAAAAATATTCAGTACGCTCCCCGTCACTCATTTCTTCATATACCTGATGACTGTCCACAATGAACATCTGGATAGGAATTCCAACCTGAGGGGCTGCCAAACCCATACCGTTGGCTGAATAGAGGGTTTCCCACATATTATCAATTAACTGGTCAAGTTCAGGGTAACCTTTACTTACCGGACTGCAGTTTTGCCTGAGTAAGTCGTGACCATAGGAAAGAATTGGTAAAATCATTATTTCTTTAATTGCGAACCTTTAAAGGTCTTGACAATGATTTGGTTGTTTTTATTATTTGAGCGGTAAAGTTAAAAAATGTTTTTTACCCGCCACTATTTTATGAAAATTCTGAAAAAATATTTTCTTTTTATGCTTATTGATGTCATATTTTTAAGATTATCAGGTAAATATTTAAACATTAAACAAGCTATTTCAAAAAATTTAACAGCACCACTTCCGGGAACAAATAACTTTTATACCTGTTTATTCAATGAATAGTTGCATTTTTTGAATTAACAAATCTTTTAAAATGAAATTATTCCGGTTGAAATAAAAAATAATTATTAAGTGAATTGTTATATGCATTAACTTAAACTGTTGTTTATGAGTACAAAAGATGAATATCTGCCAATTGCAGATTATGGGCTTATAGGAAACCTTCATACTACAGCCCTGGTGTCAAAACAGGGTAGTGTTGATTTTTTGCCATTTACAAGATTTGATTCCCCTACAATTTTTGCAGCTCTGCTTGATGCTAAAAAAGGCGGGTTTTTCAGGATAGATGCAGTTGAGAAGGATATTAACCATAAGCAGTTATATTTGCCGGATACTGCAATACTTATCACCAGATATCTGTCTGAAAAAGGTATTGTTGAACTTACTGATTTTATGCCAGTGCTTGAAAATGAATATCATTGTGCGCTGGTAAGAAGCCTCAAAGGAATAAAGGGCGAATTGAAGTTCAGGGTGCAGATAAGTCCCAGGTTCGAATATGGCAAGTATGGTTTTAAGATTGAAAAAAATAAAAAAGAAGTAATTATTTACAGTGATTCCGGGCAAAAACAGGCATTCAAACTGATGAGTGATGCAGAGTTGACTTATAGTGAAGAATGTATTTGTGCTGAATTTACCCTGAAAGAAAAAGAAGAACTTCATTTTATAATTGAAGCGTTACCCGAAAATGAAGAGGACCGAAGAAGAGAAAGTATCCATTATTATTCCAAAGAGGCTTTTGGAGAAACAGTTGATTTTTGGCGTGGCTGGGTTAAAAAATCAAAATATAACGGGCGGTGGAAAGAAATGATTAATCGTTCGGCTATTACGCTTAAGCTGTTGACTTCCTATCAGTATGGGTCAACAGTAGCAGCAGCTACTTTTGGTCTCCCCGAACAGATCGGTGGTGAGCGTAACTGGGATTACAGGTTTACCTGGGTGCGGGATGCAGCCTTTACCATGTATGCATTTCTCCGCCTCGGTTATACCAGTGAAGCCCGGCAATTTCTCGACTGGATACTGAAACGCAGTATTGATCATGAAAAAGCTGAAGATCTTAAATTAATGTACCGGGTTGACGGCTCCGTGGATATCGACGAAGAAGAGCTGAGCCACCTGGAAGGGTATCGTAAATCATCACCTGTAAGAATCGGGAACGGTGCATTTAACCAGTTTCAGCTTGATATTTATGGAGACTTAATTGATACCGTCTATATCTATAATAAAGACGGCGAACCCATTACATACGAACTCTGGCAAAATCTGCAAAAATTTATTGACTATATTGCTGACAACTGGAAAGAAGAAGATCATGGTATCTGGGAAGTAAGAGGAGAACAACATGAGTTTCTCATGTCCAAAATTATGTCATGGGTAGCACTTGACAGGGGCATACTTATTGCCACCAACCGCTCGTTCCCGGCGCCATTGGAGCATTGGAGAAATACACGTGATAAAATTTATCAGGATATTTATAATAATTACTGGAACGATAAGAAACAAGCCTTTGTACAGTACAGGGGCTCTGATACCCTGGATGCTTCCGCTTTACTGATCCCCCTGGTACGTCTGCTTAGCCCGAAAGAACCCCGCTGGCTCTCTACTCTTAAAGCGCTTGAAAAGGAGCTTATTACTGATTCGCTTGTCTACCGTTACCGGCTCGATCAGGGTGCTTCAGATGGTTTTAAAAGCAATGAGGGTACTTTCTCAATGTGTTCTTTCTGGTATATTGAGGGACTGGCAAAAGCGGGACAGGTTGACAAAGCTGTACTGTATTTTGAAAAAATGCTGGGATATGCCAATCACCTTGGACTATTCTCCGAACAGATTGGATTGCAGGGTGAACTTCTTGGGAACTATCCGCAAGCCTTTACACATCTGGGACTGATTAGTGCAGCTTATACACTGAATAAATTTCTGGATGAATTATAATCTAAATGTTTTTAAATATGAAAAGTTTAAATGGAAAAACGGTTCTGATTACAGGTGCGGCCACAGGAATCGGAAAAGCAATAGCTGAAAAAATGGCACAGGAAGGAGCAAGTGTTGTAATTAATTATATTACCCACGAAAAAGAATCAGCAAAGCTTGTTGATCAGTTGAATGCAAATGGTGGGAAAGCAGCACGATTTAAAGCTGATATCAGTAATGATAATCAGGTGAAAGAAATGTTTGCTTTTATTGAAAAGGAATTTGACGGTCTTGATATACTGGTAAATAATGCAGGCATGCAAAAAGATAAAGAATTTTTGAAAATGGGACTCGACGACTGGCATCAAGTAACAAGTGTTGACCTTGCTGGTCATTTCCTTTGTTCCCGTGAAGCCGGTAAAGCTTTCATGAAGAAGAATATTCAACAGGAAGAGACCACCAGGGGAGTGATTATTTTTATTACATCGGTGCATCAAATCATACCATGGTCAGGGCATGCCAATTATTCCGCAGCCAAAGGGGGAGCCTTAATGCTGATGAAGACTGTAGCACAGGAACTCGCGCCGCATCATATACGGGTAAATGCAGTTGCACCCGGAGCGGTGAGAACACCAATTAATGAGGAAAATTTTGAAGATGAGAAGAAGAAAAAAGAAATATTGAGGAAAATACCTTTTGGACGTCCGGGCAAACCTGAAGAAATTGCCGCTTCCGTTGCATTTCTTGCTTCCGACCAGGCTTCTTATATCACAGGTACCACTTTGTATGTAGATGGTGGTATGACTTTATATGCAGATTTTGCCCATGGAGGATGATTTATTATTTATTAATATGATTGTAAAAAGGAAATAGGATATCTTTTTACAGCCTCGTTAAAAAGTTATATGACTATCGGGAATCATGTATAAAGCTAATATCTACTTAAAATATTATCAAAGAAAGCATGCTTACGCTGCCCCCTGCCCCCTGAAGGGGGGCTAACACACGGTTTACCAATTTCAAATTAAGTATTAATATGTGCGCTGGCTCCCCTTCAGGGTAACTGAGCGAAGCGATCTCACGACCAGCTTGTGCCTGAGCTAGTGCGAGGGAGTAACTTAGCGAAGCGATCTCACGACCAGCATGTGCCTGAGCTAGTGCGAGGGAGTAACTTAGCGAAGCGATCTCACGACCAGCATGTGCCTGAGCTAGTGCGAGGGAGTAACCAGGGGCTGAGCGAAAGCATTGTAAAATCTGATTTATTTTAAATTTATTAATCATTCCCGATAGTCATAAAAAGTTATTTAATCATTCAATATGATCTTTTGGCAGTCTTGTTCAAATTCGGAGTTATCTTAGGGTCAATAGCGCTTGTACTCATGGGTATATTGTCAATATAAAAGGCCAGTTCTTCTTCATGCAACGGTAATTCAAGCAGGATAGAAGCTCGCTCAAGTGTGGAACATACATCAATCTTTAGACTGGTGGCTTTTCTCTTATAGAGCATCATCAGAGCAGTTTCAACAGGTTTTTTCACTAAAGTTACCCGCTTTTCCCCCTTTTTGCTTTTATTTGTCACATGAGTGATTAATTTTTGCAATGCATCTGTGCTGAATTTCATATCAGCAAATCGTAAATCTATCAGCTTAAGATGAGAATCGACAATCTCAGGTATCTTATATTGAGCAGTAATGAATTCAAGCATAATATCAAGCGTGATCTTTCCCTTATACCGAAAGATTGCCAAATGATGTTCAGGTACTACCAAATACCCTACTTTGCCCATACTTTGCTCCATTTTGCCGGAAATTAATTTTCATCTAATTTATCATCTTTTTAGCTATGAATTAATTGAGAAACAATGAATATTGATGGATGGAGTATTTACTTCTGTTAACATACTTAAAATGTAAGTAAATAAAGTTAAGATGATCTTTAAGTATGTATATAGCAATATAGATTGGAGAGAATTATCTCTTTAGGCAAAAATGTTAGTGCTGAATCAAAAAGAATAAAATAAAAGAGCTTTTTATCATTGTAATCTTCTTTTCCTGAGCAGGTATATATCTGCAAGAATAGCTGATAAAAGCAGCAGGACATCCTGGTATATACCAAAATTCAATGCCGCCATAAAACCAATTATTGCCCAAAGTGTTGGAATAATCAAAAGGTAACGGGGAAGAGAAATTGTTGTGAGCATCAACAGCCCGAAAGTAAAAATTGTAGTAGGGCACGGCAAACCCAACGAAATTGTTTCATTAAAAGATTTTGTTGTAACAAAACTAATCAAAGGGTAGATAAAAATCCCGGTGAGTGCCAAAATATATCCAATATATCCCTGGCTCTTACCGTTAAACTCAAAAAATAATTTTTTTCTGAAGGATGCTTCAAACAGAAAGAAAATTCCCTGCACCAGAAAAAGTATACCAAACAGATATGCAGCTTTATTAATGGCGGTGAAAAATACTATGTGATATACTAACCCGTTCCAGATCCAGAGTAATCCCAGTAATGCAGCAATGAAGCGGTTTTTAACAAGACTGCGGGAGTGAATTTGTATCAGAGCAAATAGTCCAAGCAATAAAAAAACAAGCTGCATAGGAAATACAGTTGTATTATATTTTTCAAATACTCCTATAAATTCACTTGTTGTAAACGGCATATTCATTGTGAAAACATTACGTAGATTATTGTAAATCAGAAAGGTAACTAATTATTCAAATACCAAAAATGCTGATTGTCAATAAAAATACAAAATCATCAGCCCATTTCAAAATTTTTCTCAGTTCGCTATTCTTCCTTAGCTGAGATTAATTATGGTGCTCTATACCTGTTTCGTAAAGAATATAAGGCATTATCAAAACAAAAATTAAGGTGTAACTGTAAGTTTTATGTTGTTTTCTTTTGCCGCCTTCTCCAGTAGTCGTTTTAATTGTTCAAGAGCACTGTAACTGATCCGGGAATAGTGGATGGTATAGTCATCATTATCCATCACAAGCACAATCGAGGTGGTTCTGAAAATTACCTGTTGGATGGTTTCGGCTGGAATTTTTTTGGCTTTTCCAAATTGTTTAAATTTGAAATAGAAAATACCCTTGTCTGTTCTTATATAAGTATCATCAGCAGATAATCCGGAAAGAATGTTTATAAAACCGTTTATCAGAAAAACAATTACCATTGCCCATTGTATAGGACTAACACCGGCTGCCCGCTGCCCATAAAGATAAAAGCCTGCAAAAGTTATAAGCAGCAATCCCATTGCCACCCTGAATTTTTGAAATCCGGGATTGGTTTTAATGTCTGATAATTCAATTGTCATATTTTCCATGATGGTATGATTAATGTCGGAATTAAACGGGATTTTAATTTTTTGCCACCTGCTGTCTATTTCCCGGCTAGTTCCTTTATAAGTGCTGCAAAATTTGTAATATCATCTTCGGTGGTATCAAAAGCAGTCATCCAGCGTACTTCATTATTGGTTTCATCCCACATATAAAAAAAGTATTCTTTTTGTAATTCAGGGATCAATTTTTTTGGGACAATTGCAAATACGCCATTTGACTGCACTTTTTGTGTAATCTTAATTTCCTTTATCTCCCGGATTTTATCGGCAAGTAATCGTGCCATGTGGTTTGCATGCTCTGCATTTCTTTTCCATAAATCATTTGCCAGGTAAGCATTAAATTGTGCTGAGATAAACCGCATTTTAGAAGCCAGCTGCATCCCCTGTTTACGAATATATTTAAAATCAGCTGAAATATTTTTGTTGAAGAACACTATGGCTTCACCATACATCATCCCGTTTTTGGTGCCGCCAAAAGAAAGAATATCAATTCCGGCGTCAGTTGTTATTTCCTTGAAGTTTACACCAAGACTAACAACAGCATTGGCTATCCTGGCACCATCCATATGAACAAGCATACTATGTTTGTGGGCGTAATCGCATATTATACTTATTTCTTGCGGAGTATAGACTGTTCCCATCTCGGTGGATTGTGTAATGGAAATAATCTTAGGTTGTGAATGATGTTCAAAGTCGAAGCCGTGCATGTGCTTGCTAATCAAATCAACAGTCAGTTTACCGTCGGGAGTGGGAAGAGACAGTAATTTGCAGCCACTGAACTTCTCCGGAGCGCCACATTCATCCACATTTATATGGGCTGTTTCGGCACAGATTACGGAATTAAAAGAATTTGTTGCCGCCGAAAGGCCAAGCACATTTGCCCCGGTACCGGTGAATACAAAATAGACATCAGTATTGTCACCAAAAATGTTTTTTATGGTACCGATGGCTTTCTTTGTGTATACATCATCTCCATAGCCGATAGCATGATCAACGTTTGCTTCCTGAATTGTTTTAAGTATCTCGGGATGTACACCTGCATTATTATCGCTGGCAAATCCCCGCGGGTTTTTCATTATGAGTTATATTTTTGAAGTTAGAATTTCTCATCGTATTTTGTCCAGATCATGTCACCCAGGTCCCAGGCCTTATTAACTACTTTAGTACCCCATTTGTTGGTATAATTGGTAAGGTAGTTAACGGTTTCCGCTTTTTTCCCGGCATTATACAGATCGAGTGCTTTCTTTTCTGTACCGGATTGGCTCTC
Organism: uncultured Bacteroidales bacterium; assembly: GCA_963783315.1. Lineage (GTDB taxonomy): Bacteria > Bacteroidota > Bacteroidia > Bacteroidales > DASQZP01 > DASQZP01. Next base: position 140,950 of record CAWAMZ010000012.1, on the reverse strand, counting down.
AAAAAGTTCCTGTTGCCAGGGATCCCAAACTGCTGTAACATCATATCTGATATCACCCCAGCGCTGGGCTGCCAGTGTGCCCAGCCTGTTAAAAGCCCACCAGGCTGAATTACGGGTAAAGCCATTCGGCCTTCCGGGAGTTTTATAACTGTCCGGTAAATCTGTTACACTACAATATACGGGTATATAAATGGAAGAGGCAACGTTATCCTGTGCAAGCCAAACTACTCCGCCAATCTCATCAGGCAGCCAGTCGCGGCACTGAATGATCGTAGCGTACATGGTATACCAGCGTGCAATGGTACGCTCACCCAGCCATCCCCAGCCACCGTTTATGTCAAAAAGCTTGTTGGCATCATAGGGCATAAACGGATTTGCCAGCGGCGACTTTATTGTTTTGCCATTATCATCAGTAACAGTGAGGTTTTTCGTCATATCAAAGGGAGTTCCTTCATAATAATCCTGAAAAATACTTACCAGATTGCTGAGAGTTACCAGGGTATCTGGCTTTACCGAAAACGGATAGTTCTCTGCATTCGGATCAAGATGAAGTGAAGGTGCCAGCAGGTCGAATACCCGCCATTCACGACGACGGGATGCAAGTGAGGTACGGCTTTCAGGTGCATAGGCGTAACAGAACCGGAAAGGGCTGTCCTCCTTTTTCCACCAGCCATGCTGTAAAGCAACAGCATAAATATTTTTTGATGCCATGAAATAATCAGCATCATCCAGGTTAATTTCTTTTATTGTACTGGCATTTGCATTCACAGCTACATGGTCATCCGGAACACGCTGAGCAACCCACACAGCTCCTTTTTCTCCTTTGCCGGGACCCACTATTTCCAGGTGCCATACTTCTTTTTTGTCTGCAATTGTAAGCGCTTCGCCATAATCGTTCCAGCCATATTCTGAAAGTAGTTGACCGGCCATGCTGATTGCCTGGCGGGCTGTGGTGCATCTTTCCAGCATGAGCTTACAAAGTCGCTGGCAGTCGATCAGGCCATTGTCTGATTGTAATTCTTCTCTTCCTCCAAAAGTAGATTCTCCAATCCCCAACTGGTGGTCATTCATACATGGATAGGCAGTGTTGATGAATCCGTAAGTATTTGATACCTGCGGTATTTCGCCAATTTTTGTATGTTTATAGGTGGGCATTGCAAATGAATCGCATGCTTCCCTTTTATACATCGGGGTAGTGACCCCTTTGGGATGGGAAGCTGCCGGAATAACATTAGCCCATGACCGCGTACGGTGGCTGTCATCAGTATGGGATGTGATAACAGAGCCATCAGCGGAAGCTTTTTTTCCAATAGTTATTGAGGTGCATCCATCGGGAAAACCTTCCACCCAGTCACTTTTGTCCTGAGCATATAAAAATGAACTGCTAAAAATAAATAAAAAAACAAGAAATGTTCCAGTAGCTGATTTGAAAGAGCAGATATAATTTTTGCTATATTCTGATTGAACCATATTTTTCATTTTTGAGTTTGAACTAGATCTGTATTGCGCTAAGGTATTGATTTTTTCGTTTTGATAAAATCAACATCTGGGAATATTATCCATTCCAGGAGTTTTGTTTGCCTGATATTAATTTTTTAACCAATCCTGTGGTTTGAAAAGATACTATGAGTGACTTTGAAAATATTCTTCTGGTTTATTTTATCAATATACCTTCTATAATTTTTCTAAGCTAAAGCTATTTTGCTTAATATTGCAGTAATTTTTTAAAATGGACCATTCATTCTAATGCCATGAAAATCAGGTTAAAAATTTTGTCCGGTTTTGCTATTTTAGCAATGATGCTTTTCATTGCAGGTACGCTGTCAATTTATGAACAAACAACCATAGGGAAGTCGGTGCATGGTTTTCTTGATAACAATTATAAAAGTATTGATGCGTCAAAAACCATGCTTGAGGCTATAAACAGGGAAAACTCCGGAATACTTCTTCTCATTTCAGGTAAATGGAAAGAAGGAAGAAATGCATTAAGTTATGGTGACAGCCTTTACACTGAAGCTTATACTGTAGCCAAATCGAATATTACAATTTCCGGGGAGGAAAAATACCTTGAAAGGATTGACTCCGCTTACAGGGTATTTAAAATCATATGGGTAAAACCCATTGTTGGAACGGTGAGAGAGGGAAATTTAAATTGGTATACCGAGGATGTACATACCTCATTTCTAAATTTAAATGAGACAATAAATGCATTGCTTTCGCTCAATGAAACAGTTATGTATAGGTCGGCCAGTGAGCTAAAAGACCGGGCTCAGCGTGCGGTAATGCCAGGGATAGTGGCAGTGATATCTGCTATATTGTTTACTATTATATTTAATTTCTTCATCAACCATTATTTTGTTAATCCGATTCTTAGGATAATTAATGGTATTGAAAATTACACAAAGTTTAAGACCCCTTTCAATGTTGAAATTGAAACCAGGGATGAATTGCTTCAACTAAAAAATGCAATTCAGAATTTTCTTCTTAAAAATGAAAAAAAGGACTGACAAATGAGAGTGCATATCATATTGCGGTATGTGGGAATGGTATTGATTTTTAATTCAATTTTCCTGTTTATCTCTTTTCTTATTTCTGCATTCAATCATGATACTGCTGTTTATCCTTTATTATACAGTACGGTTGTCACGTTACTTTTTGGTATTTTTCCCCTGATATTCGTTCCGCCTTCAATGGACATTACTAACCAGGAAGGGTATGGACTGGTTGTACTTAGCTGGTTGCTTTCCTGCCTGGTTGGTGTGCTTCCCTATGTATTGTGGGGGGGGGAATTTAATTTTACCAATGCATGGTTTGAGAGTGTTTCTGGATTTACAACAACAGGATCTACCATTCTTACTGATGTTGAAGCACTTCCCAGGGGATTGCTTTTCTGGCGTTCATCTACCCATTGGATAGGGGGTATCGGGATAGTACTTTTTGTCCTGGTTGTGTTGCCATCCATGGCCAGGGCCAAGCTGACACTGTATAAATACGAAATGTCGGAACTGGCCATGGAAAATTTCCGGTACAAGACAAAACAGGTCATGCAAATTATTCTATGGGTTTATATTGGACTTACTGTACTGGAAACAATTTTGCTGATGATTTTTGGTATGGATTTGTTTGATGCGGTTGCCCATTCATTTGCAACCATTGCTACCGGTGGGTTTTCAACAAAAAACATGAGTATTGCAGCCTACCACAGTGTAGCAATTGAGGTTGTGATTATGATATTTATGTTTCTTTCCGGAATCCATTTCGGACTGTTGTTTGCTACCATTATGTGGCAGAAAAAAAATCTGGTTTGGAAATCGAGCATAGTCAAATATTATTTCTGGGGAATGGTAATTGGTATTCTGCTGGTCACTTTTAATTTATACACAAATAAAGATTTTCCGACTTTCGGAGAATCACTCAGATATGCATCTTTTCAAATAATCTCTGTTGGGACTACTACTGGTTTTGCAACAGCCCCCAGTGAGATATGGCCACCATTTTCACAGTTAATGCTGCTGTTTTTCACCCTTCAGTGTGCATGTGCAGGCTCAACTTCGGGAGGTCTCAAAGTGGATCGTGTAATGATATTTTTTAAGGCGATACGAAAACAAATAGTCCATTCAAAGCACCCCAATGCAGTGGTTACCCTTCGTCTTGGCAAGAATCTGCTTAAAGATGAAGTAGTTGAAACTACACTGGTTTTTATTGTCCTTTATCTATTAATAGTCTTTGGCACAGGCTTAATTCTGTCTTTCATGGGTGTTGATATGCTTTCGGCATTCTCGGCATCTGCAGCTACTATGGGAAATGTTGGACCCGGTTTGTCGAACGTGAGTTCACTGGGCAATTTCAGTATCATCCCGGATGCTGGCAAGTGGCTGCTCTCACTTAATATGTTACTCGGACGTCTGGAAATTTTTGGGTTTCTCTACCTTTTTATGCTCAGATCCTGGAAATAATTATTTATTGAGTATCGTATTATTGTCCTAAACATTGTTTCCTTTGCTCAGCCCCCTGCCCAAAAGGGGAGCCATCGCTCAGCCTAATAATAATATGCTGGTTTGTTATGGCGCGGGAGGTCCCCTTAAGGATATCAAGGGGCGGCGGGTTGGATTGCTGGTTATAAAGACCTTTTGATTTTACATTTTAGATCAATAATTTCTAAATTAGGAATATAATCCGACAGTCATAATTATTTAGTATAAGATATTGGATTTAATATTCACTACTAAAAATATTTATAACTGTCAGACACCTTATCAACCTGTAAGTCATTTTTGAAATCTTTTCAGGATTACCTGTCGTTTTTAAAACTTTTCCAGGTGCCCGACAGATTGGGCTATTTTGCTGTTTAAAACTTTCTTTTTTAATTTATTTACTATGACTCAAAAAAATTGAAGAACATTTTGATTAAATGAATTTCTTTTATAAATTTGGACAAAATATGTCCTAAAAAAATATTTTAGGAAGAAATTTGGCCTGTTTTGATAAATCGTGAATCAATATCATTTGGTGCATACATTCGTCAGTTGCGAGTCAGCCGAAAGGTGCCACTTCGTAAAATTGCTGCTGAACTGGATATTGATCCGAGTACACTGGGTAAGATCGAGCGGAATAAAAGAAATCCTTCTGCCGAAATGATCATTGACCTGGCCAGAATTTATCAGGTGGATCATACCGAACTGATGGTAAAACATTTGAGTGATAAAATATCAGATGAATTGAAACACCTGAGCTTTGGACGACATGTATTGAAAATTGCTGAAATAAAAATTGACAAATCAGAAAACCGGAAATCATGAAGAAAAATTACCTGAATCAATTTTTCCTTGCCTTATTTTTTTTGCTTACCGGCTTTTTACCAGCAAACGGACAGGATGAAGGCAGCACTGAAATAATAGAAGCATTGCTTAAAGAAAAAATTTCTGCCAATTACTACACTTTCACCATTGACGATTATAATAATGTATTTGTGACAGGATTTTTTACTGATACTGCCCGGATTTCGAAGCGTAAACTGGTTGCCAAAGGAATGATAGATGTGTTTTTCGCAAAATTTGATTCATCACTGGAGTTGTTATGGATTAAGCGTGCCGGGGGTGGTGATATTAATTTTTCTAAATTTATTAATACGGACAGGCTGAATAATGTCTATATCACCGGATTATTCAGAGGCAGGGCATTTTTTCAGGATACCATTATTTACAGCGGAAGCAAAAGATATGATTATTTTACAGCAAAGTACAACAATGATGGCGACCTTCAATGGGTAAGGACCAAATGAAACAACTAGGAAACTTTCGTTAGAGAACAATCATCAATTGAAGATTCCATACTTTATAAGCCCTTAATAAATTTCCTGTGCCCTGAAGTTTGCAAATGAGCTGCATGCAGCGGTCTTCAGGGTCTGGTGTTTTTATTAAACTGGCTGTTTAAATATACCGGGATTATTTCTAATCGGTGATCCTGAAGTAAATCTCTGGCTTTTGCATAATCCTGGGTGAAACCGAGAATAAAGCCACCACCTCCTGATCCGCACAACTTCAGATAGAATTGCTTACTGTCAATACCAAGTTTCCAGATATCATCATAGCCTGCCGGTATCATTTCATGAAAATGGAGGTACTGCAATTGCACAAGTTCACCCAGCGACAGAAAGAATTTTTCCTGTTCTCCTCTTATTATATCTCTGATACATTGATTGTTGTGTGGTATGTATTCTTTGGCGATCATTTCTCTATAGTCCGGTTGCTCACATTTTTTCAGGAACATTTCAACATATGGGCCTGTTTTGCTCGGTTTATTAGTATTTATAAGAAAAATGCCCCCTTTACCATTCTTTCCATTTCCCGGAATACCTACGGTCTCGATATGATTTTTTCCTGATATGAGTAATGGATAGTGGATATAGCAATTCAACGGATCAAGTCCGGAGCTGGTCCCGTGAAAGAATGATTCCATTTTTGAGAAAATATTCTTCAGCCGCAATATGTTTTCAGCATTGATTGACTGTGCCGGGGTAATCTGATTAATTGCATATTTGTTATAGATTGCTGCTACCAGTGCCCCTGAACTGCCCAGTCCGTAACTTTGGGGTATTGATGATTCCAGATACATTCCTGCTTCTATATCCTCTTCAAGTGATTTGAAATCAAATTCAAGCGATGCATCAACTTTCGGAGAAATATTTTTAAGAAAATTAACATAATCTTTTAGTTGTTGATTTGATTCATTGGCAAAATTGTAATCAGTGTATTTGTCATTGTTAATGAAGCTTAATTCTGCAGAGTAGTGGGTATATGGGATTGTCAATGCCATTGAATTAAAAATGACACTGTATTCCCCAAACAACATAATCTTCGCGTAGTATAATTCTGTCTCTGATTTCATCATAATTTCTCAGTTAATCCTACTGGGCCTTTGCCAAGCTGGTCGTTAATCCAATGCTGATTTTCGCATAAATCAGCCAGTTCCGTTTTTATAAAGTATTGAATTTTTTCAATGTCTTTTTCAAAGTAAAGTACATGAATATTGGGGCCTGCATCAATAGTGAAGCATACATCACAATGTTGCTGCTCTCTGAATTTTCTTATTCTCCGGATAATTTCTATTGAATTTGAATGAAGTAAAATATATCCTGGTGCAGAGCTAAGCATCATGGCATGCAAACTCAGCGCTTCATTTTCAACAATCTCAATAAATGAAGGAATATCTCCTGAACCAAGAGCCACGGTGAGATCATCAAAATTATTGCGAGCCTGAACAAATCTGGAAGAGGCGAATGGGTGTCCGTTCATCAGATCGTGTCCGGCACTGCTTGAAACGTTTTTCTTCCCTGATTGCACAACAAGAATACTGTCTTTCAGATCCGTGAAAACAGGATGTATTAAATTCTGTAACAGATGTATAGCATATTCATCAGAAGAGTCTTCAGAGGCAGCAGTTGAACCCCAGGCGTTATATCCCCCATAGACTGACCGGCAGGCACTCCCGGAGCCCAGCCTGGCCATAAAGGAACTCTTCCGGAAAAAATCGGCTCCAATGGTTGAAATCCCTTTAAATTTACATTCAATATTGCATATCCCGAGCGCCAATGCAGCAAAAGAGGATGCAGATGAAGCAATACCTGCGGAGTGAGGAAAAGTATTTTCAGAATGTATTTCCAACCTGAGTTGCTTCAGGAATGGGAAATAAGGCTCGATTATTTTTAAATACGCTGAAATCCTGTTTTCAAATTTTTCATCTGATTTTCCCTGGAAAAGAAAATTCACCCTTGGAAAATTTATGTTCTCCACATATTGATAGGATATCACCGTTTTTGTCACACTGGAGTCAAGTGTAAAACTGAGTGACGGATTTTGTGGGTACTGTTCTCCTTTTTTGCCCCAGTATTTTACCAGCGCTATATTGGAAGGGGAAATCCACGATACTTTACCACTGGCTTCAGCCGGGGCATAATCAAGTGCTTCATTCAGATATTCGGGTTTGATCAGTCTCATATTTTCTCCTGCTGTTTTGCAGTTTTATCTAATATCATTTCCCTGTAAGGAAAGAGAGTTGAAAGGCCTTTTTCTGAAAAATAACGACGTACATAATTTTCATCATTTGGTGAGGCAGCCATAATAAAATCTCCTCCCCAGGCTCCGAGAGATTTAACTGAACCTTCAAAGTCCGGGAAACGGTGCTTTTTAACAGGAATATCTTTCAAAATGGTTCCTGTAATATCTTCGTGTTCTTCAATTATTTTTTCAAACTGATCAAGACCGGTACAAACAGACATTTCCCTTGATAAAGACGAGATATTGTCAATATCTGCAGGAGCTACGATTGAATTTTCGTTAAAATGCTGAACCTTATGAGCCGAAACAGCTTTTTGACCTGAATAAATAAAGTAAATATGATCTTCGAAAGGAAGATTGAAATGGATGGGAGTTACTTTCTGAAAACTTCTTTGCGGATCAGTTTTATACATAATTGCTGAATCGGAGAGGGCGCAGGCAATATCGTAACCCGATCCATTTTCAGTTAGTTTGTATATTTCCATTGGATCAACCTGCAGCCATTTACCAATATTTGCAATCAGGGATGAACTACTCCCGAGCCCCCACGTGATATCAAAATTAAGAGCTGTTCTTACGTTGTAATGAGTATGATCTTCTGGAAATGTACCGGATATATTTTTTGCAGCGTTCAGGTATTTTCTGAGCTTTACATAAACAGGATCATCACAAAGGCCGTTGAAAAGGAAATATCTGCCTGTATATTCAAGCCTTTGCCATAATTTGTTTTGTATATAAGTTTCCCAACTTATTACCGGCCTTGGGGCTTTTTCTGCAGATACTTCCAGGCTCTGACCAAAGCACACAGGCATGGCCAAAGCCTCAGCACCCTGTAATACAAGGTATTCTCCAGTCAGTAACAACTTACCGTTTGAGTAGAAGTAATTTTGCTTCATAAGTTATTTGTTTCTTAATCCTGATAAAAAAACTTCAACAGCTTTATGGGAAACCTGGTGATTATTGAAATATTCCTTTGCCGCAGTAATTTCCTGTTCAGAAGCATTAAAGCTTCTCAGGATATTAGGCAGGTGCATCTTCATGTGTCCGGCTTGTATTCCGCTGGTAATTAGCGATTTTATTGCTGAAAAGTTATTGGCCAGCCCGGCAGCAGAAATTATTGTCATCATTTCCCGGGCATCCGGATTGCCCAGTAGTTCTATCGAAGCAGCAGCAAGGGGATGCAGCCGGGTGAGGCCACCCGTTGTACCAATTGCAAGGGGAACACGCAGGGTGTACCTGAAGATTCCCTCATCCAGACTGATACTGGTAAGTGATTGATAGGATCCGTTCCGGCTGGCATAGGCATGGGCAGCTGCTTCAACAGCCCTGAAATCATTACCTGTTGCCAGAATTACCGCATCCATGCCGTTAAAAATCCCTTTGTTGTGTGTGGTGGCTCTCGATACATCAAATCCTGCAATGTCAACTGCCTGTTTAAATTTTTGCACGAACTGTTTCGGAGTTAAGCTGCCACTTATGGTATTAAATGCATCTACAGGACATTCGACATAACATTCTACCAGACAATCAGGTGTATAATTTGACAGGATGGACATGATCACGTCATAACCATCATCAGAAAATCCCGGGGTCTCCTGCAGAAATTCTCCCAGTCCCCTGGCAAATTCCTCCAGACATGAGTTTATAAAATTGGCACCCATTGAATCTGCAGTTTCGAAAAATGCCTGTAGCTGGAAATAGTCAGACATTTTGTGCCGCATATCTACAATTTTGACAGCCTGGGTTCCGCCGCCTCTTTTTCTCATTTTCTCTTCAATAACCGCAGTACGTTCTTTCAGATATTCTTCAATAACGGCATGCTGATCTGTCAATTTCTTTCCATCACCTTTATAAATGAAATGCACCTGGCCTTCCTTTATGCTACTGATCACTCTGGAATGAAACCCGCCATTGGCAGCCCAGAAACCAGCAGCGGATGCTGCAGCAGCAACAACAGAACTCTCCTCCGTTACCATCGGGACCATATAATTTGTGCCGTTGATACTAAAATTAGGAGCTACGTTGTAGGGGAAATGATAATTTGATATGGTATTTTCAGTAAATTCCTCAAGTATCTGTTGAACAGCAGGATCAGTATGGCGAAAAGAAATAAATGTCTCCTCAGCTTTTTGCTTATCAGAAAAAGCTTCCAGTAACAGAGCCAGTTTCTCATCCCTGCTGAGACGGGAAAATCCTTTAATTATTTTATTCTGTATCGTCATAGTTGAAATAACTGAAAATTAAGATGTTACCTGCTTCATTCATTGTATTGATGATCTGTCAAATTACCCCGAATGATGGCGATGATTTATTTTTTTTTGGTTATCAGGTTTATATGGTTTCTTTCAGGCGTAAAAAGGAATAGGCCAGTTCCAGGCCCTTTTTCTGTTTAGAAACAAAATTTCTTAACTGCTCATAATCGCCCCGTGCATATTTCAGGAAAGTTGAGGCCTGTCCGTAAATTGCAGGTAATGAACTTTTGTTAATCAGGTAGTAACCATCGAGAAAAGTCTTTATGCCTCCCGAGACAATTAGCTGTCTGCATTTTATCTCATTATTTTCATCTTCAACAAGATGGTTGATCATATTTACCATGTGAAAAGCATCATGCCCAATTTTTGAAAGCGGTCCGAACAATTCCTGATCAGTTTCACTGCTGCGGAGAAGCTCTACTTTGGCAAAGTTTGTTCCTCCAAATGCACCAAATTCAATAGCAGCGAGCGGAAGTTTCAATAATGCCCTTAAACTGTTAAGACCCATTCCCTGACCAACTTCTTTTACAATTACAGGAATGGATACTTCTTCAAGCAGCATGCCCAGCGTATCAACAGCTGGTTGCAATAATCTGTCGCCTTCGGGCTGGAACCATTCCTGAAAAGGATTCACATGTACAATCAATCCGTCCGTGCGCAACCTGCTTGTCAGGTTAGTGATACGGTCTGTTTCTTTATTCAGAACAAGTTGTTCAACCTGGCTGATGCCCAGATTAGCATAAAGTGGTAATCCGTCACCAATTATTTCACGCATATTGAAATCATCAAAATGCTGGTCACTTTCCAGTAATGTTCTGCAGGAGCCGAGTCCCATACCCATACCGAATTCCTTACAGGCCCTGGCAAGATTCCGGTTAATGGTCCCGGCCAGTTTAGTGCCACCCGTCATACTGGACACCCAAACAGGAATATTCATTTTTTTCCCCAGGAATTCAGTATTGGGAATTGAATCAACAGGATGGCCACTAAGCATTGGTTCATAGTAAAACCGTTCATCAATTTCCGATGCGTTTATCCGGGATTCTAAAGCCAGTTCAATATGGTCTTTTTTTCTGTCTGTCATTAAAATAGAGATATTTATAATCCTAAATGCCGGGATATTACCATACGAAGTATTTCGGATGTGCCTTCGCCAATCTGCAGAAGTCGCTGGTCACGGTAAAATCTCTCGATAGGACTGGTTTTAAATAATCCGGCGGCGCCATGAATTTGAACAGCCTCATCAGCAATTTCCCTTGCTATTTCTGAAGTATATAGTTTGGCCATTGCGGCTTCTTTTCCAAAATGAATGTTTTGATCCTTCCGCCAGCAGGCATTGTACAATGTATTTCTGGCCAGTTCTATTTTCATATCCATATCTGCCAGCTTGAAAGCAACAGCCTGAAATTTTGAAATGGGCTGTCCAAACTGTATCCGTTTTTTAGAGTATTCAAGGGAGTGTTCAAATGCTCCGATTGAAAGTCCCAGACCCAGAGCAGCTATGGATAATCTTCCTGAATCCAGTGTATTGAGCATGATACGTCCTCCATGACCGGATTCACCCAACAGGTTTTCTTTGGGGACACGGCAATTATCAAAAAACAATTTGCCTGTGTCTGTGGCGCGCCACATAAGTTTACCCCGCAATCGTTCAGTTGTAAAACCAGGCGTTCCACGCTCTACAATTATGGCTGAAAGTTGCTTTCTTCCGTCACGTGTTCCGGTGACAGCCTGCAGTGTTACACCGGCTGAGATATCTGAAGCAGCATTGGTGATAAATTTTTTGGCTCCGTTAATAACCCATTCATCTCCATCAAGATGAGCTTCAGTTTCTGTTGCCAGCGCATCAGAACCGGCATTCTTTTCAGTTAGACCGAACGCCCAGGTTTTTTCTCCTGTGCAGAGTTGCGGAATGTATTTTTCCTTTTGTGCTTCTGTTCCATATTTTAATATTGGAGCAATCCCCAGTGAATTAACGGCAGCAACAGTTGCGGCCTGCGAGCTGTCAACCCGGGCCAGCTCTTCCACTGCAATTATATAAGAAAGAGTATCCAGCTCCAGACCTCCGTATTTTTTGGGAACCTGAATACCGAAAAGCCCGAGTTTTCCCATTTTTTTGGTTAGTTCAACGGAAAACTCTTCTTTCTCATCCAACTCTGCTGCAAGCGGTTTAATTTCTTTTTCTGCGAAATCCCGTACTTTCTGCCTTAATTCTTCGTGGGCATCGTTTAAAAAAGGATTATTCATTAGAATACTGATTTATGTTCGATTTAATTTGTTTGTATATTTATTTATTTCAAAAATTTTTCAAAGGTAACTATTTTAGCAGGGAGCTTCTGCAATTTTACACAAACCCTAATTGAAGTTTGACAAATGAATAAGCGGTTTGTTCCCTTCAACAATTTCTCCGGGTGAAACATTGACTTTTGAAACAGATGCTTCGTGGGGAGCCAGTATTTTATTTTCCATCTTCATTGATTCGAGAATTAATAAAATATCACCTTTTTTCACCTTATCCATTTCTTTAACATTAACCTTTACAATTTTCCCATGCATTGGTGCCGATACAATACTTTTGCCATTTACAGAAGTATTTGAATTATTCCGGACTTCTGTTTTTGTGGATAGTTGTTCACTCCGGATAACCGAAAAGTATCCCGCTGGTCCTGACAGAAAACATTTACCAAACCGGTCGAAGGATTTATAATAGAACAGTTCATTTCCTTTTTCATCAATAAGTCTTAGAGTTTGATCATCCTGTCTTACAAGCCGTGCTGTTAATTTGGCTCCGTTATACTTAAGAATTAGTTTTCCGGGTGATTTGTGCCATAAAATTACATCAAGGAGCGTGTTATTTACGGCTACTTTAAATTTCATCAGATTTCTCCAGTACCCTATTGTACTCCAGATATCGGCTCTGGTTTCTGATTTATGGTATTGTTCAGCAAACAGAAAGGCCATAATGGCATGTATTCGTTTTTCATCGTTAATTTTAGCAGGGCCTTCATCGAGAAGTAAATCTTTGTGATCCTCACAAAAGGATGTAGAAATTTTACCCTTTATGAATGACGGATGCTTCAGCAGATTTTTCAGGTACGATATATTGGTAGTAATACCGTGAATATGATAATCATTTAGGCCTTCAATGAGTTTAATCCTGGCCTCCTCCCGTGTATCACCGGTGGCAATAACTTTACTGATCATAGGATCATAGCTGGAGTGCACTTTCGTGGTGCGATCTGTTGTGCTGTCTGTTCGTATCAGAGACTCAACAGGGCCTTTGTAGAAGGTCATATTGCCCGGGGAAGGCACGAATCCGTCATATGGATTTTCCGCATATATCCGGGCTTCCATTGAATGTCCCGATGCTTGTATCTCATTCTGAGACCATGAGAGGGTATGACCAGTGGCAATTCTTACCTGTTCCTTTACAATGTCAGTTCCCGTTATTTGCTCTGTTACAGGATGTTCAACCTGTATCCGTGTGTTCATTTCGAGGAAGTAAAACTGATTTTCTGAAACAAGGAATTCAATGGTTCCGGCATTCCTGTAATTCATTTCCATGGCAATATGTACTGCCGCTCCTGTGATTTTTGCCCTTAGATCCGGATTTATCATTGCGGGAGCTTCTTCAATAATTTTCTGATACCTGCGCTGAACCGAGCACTCCCTTTCAAAAAGATGTATTACATTTCCATGGTGATCAGCTAAGATTTGAACTTCGATATGTCTTGGGTTTGCAATATATTTTTCCAGGTACACAGTGGCATCTCCAAAATAGGCAAGTGCTTCCCGGCTGGCAGACTGTAACTCTTCCGGAAGTTGTTCTGCATTGTGTACAATCCGCATTCCTTTCCCGCCACCGCCAGCTGCAGCTTTTATCAAAACAGGAAACTGGAGAAACGAGCCAGCCTGCATTAATTCTTCAGGAGTGCCCGTTTTACCTTCAATTACCGCAATGCCTGCAGACTTGACAAATTCCCGTGCTGCTGCTTTATTGCCCATCAGATCAATTGCTTCAGGGGTAGGACCGATAAAGGTGAGGCCTGAATCCATGGTTTTTTTGGCAAAAAGGGCATTTTCAGAAAGAAAACCATAACCAGGATGAATTGCATCAGCACCGGAATTTTTGGCTGCTGATAGTATTGCTTCAATATTCAGATAGGTCCCCGCCAGGTCACTGCCGTGCAGCAACCACGATTCATCAGCCAGCCTGACATGGAGCTCATCTTGATCATTCTGAGTGTAAACAGCAACCGATCTGAGACCCATTTTCCGCAGGGTGCGGATAATGCGTACTGCTATTTCACCGCGGTTGGCAATTAATACTTTCGTGAAATTTTTAATCATCTTTTTTGGTTATGACTTTATTTTGATCCTATGGTAACTAAACAGAAAATATTGCTTCTGGTAAACAGCATTCCGTTATAATTTTTAATCCTTAATAAACCAGGACGGTGGTCTTTTGTCACGAAAAGCACTGATTCCTTCTTTTGCTTCATCTGATTTTCTGACTTTACCGAGCAGCATGGCATTGTATTCCATTATTTCCGGCCCGATTTCAGCATCAGCAACTTTAATGATCATTTCTTTACACAGGCTGGTTGCTTTTGGCGCTGTATTTTTGAAAAGCGAAGTTATTTTTTCAAGCTCTTCGTCTATCTTATCTTCAGGACACACAATATCAGCCAGTTTTTCCTGCACAGCCTGCCTGCCGTTTATTTTGCTACCTGATAACATCAAACGCCGGGCTGCATACTCACCGATTCTTCTTATAACAAACGGAGAGATGGTGGCAGGAACCAGTCCGATTAAAACTTCTGTAAACGAATATTTCGCGTCTTCTGCAGTGATAACATAATCGGATGTGGCTATTATGCCAATTGCCCCGGCAATTGCAAAACCATGTACAACAGAAATTAACGGCTTTTTGTAATGATACAGGTAACTGAAAAAAGCAGATAATACTTTTTCAATGGGTTCGTTTTGCTGTTCATTAGTTGTCTGGCTCATCCAGGTAAGATCGGCACCAGCGCTGAAACCTTTTCCGGATCCCCGCAGGACAACAACACGCACTGATTCATCAGTAGCAGCATTATTCAGAGCCGTGAAGATTTCTTCAATCATCTGAGCATTTAATGCATTACTGCTGGCCGGACGGTTCAGCTTAATAGTTTTAACATGCCGGGATTGCGAAATTTGTATGTACTGAAACTCTTTCATTGTTGAATTCTTTACATCCGGTAAACTCCGGTTTTTGGTTCCCTATACAATTTATTCCTTGATATTTCAATTGTCATTGCCAGTATTCTGCGGGTATCAGCAGGGTCGATTATTCCGTCGTCCCAAATTCTGGCTGTACTGTAAATCGCTGCACCTTCCTCTTCATACTTTTTCAAAATGTTTCTTTTCATTTCTTCAATCTCTTCTGTATTGGCTGTTTTGCCCAGTGCTTCCAGTTGGTCAATTTTCACAGTGGCCAATACATTAGCCGCCTGTTGTCCGCCCATTACAGCTATTCTGGAATTTGGCCACATAAAAAGAAAATTTGGATCATAGGCCCTGCCGGCCATTGCGTAATTACCTGCTCCATAGGATCCGCCCGTGATAATCGTAATTTTTGGTACCGTTGCATTGGCCACTGCATGAACCATTTTTGCTCCGTCTCGCGCTATTCCTGCATTTTCATACTGCTTACCTACCATGAATCCTGTAATATTCTGAAGGAAAATAATGGGGATCTTACGAAAGTTACACAATTCAATGAAATGAGTTCCTTTGAGTGCTGATTCCCCGAAAAGGACTCCGTTATTGGCGATAATTCCAACCGGATAGCCCATTATCCTGGCAAAACCAGTAACGAGTGTCGGTGCATAATTAGCTTTGAATTCGTGAAACCTGCTTCCGTCAGTAAGCCTGGCAATAATCTCATAGGGATCAATTTGTTTTCCCGGTTCAAGTGGTAAAACACCATATAATTCTTCAGACTCATATGCGGGCTGTTCGTATTCAGTTATTTCAAGGGGCTGTTTTTGAGCCGGTGCAATTGTTTCAAATATATTCCGACATATCTGAAGGGCATGTTCATCATTTTCTGCCAGATGATCGGCTACTCCGGATTGTTTAGTATGAACCTCGGCACCACCAAGTTCCTCAGGACTTACAATTTCACCTGTTGCGGCTTTTACCAGAGGCGGACCGCCAATAAAGATGGTTCCCTGGTTTCTCACTATTATTGTTTCATCACACATGGCCGGTATATAAGCACCTCCTGCTGTACAGGAGCCCATAACAATTGCGATCTGGGGGATGCCTTCTGCAGAGAGCTTTGCCTGATTGTAAAAAATACGTCCGAAATCATCACGGTCAGGAAAAACCTCAGCCTGTTCAGGTAGAAATATACCTCCAGAATCTACCATGTACACACAAGGCAGGTTGTTTTGAAGTGCTATTTCCTGTGCTCTTATATGTTTCCTGATTGTTTCTTTTACATAAGTGCCACCTTTTACTGTCGCATCATTGGCTACTATAACAACTTCTTTTCCGCAAATAATTCCTATCCCCGTAACAATGCCCGCCGATGGGAAATCATTATTATACATGTTCCAGGCAGCCAGCGATGATAATTCAAGAAAAGGTGTATTCGGATCAACCAATAAATCAATTCTTTCCCGGGCAGGTAATTTACCCCTGGATTTATGTTTTTGTACTGCCTCTACAGAACCACCCTGCAATACTTTCATCAATTTATTGTTGTAATCCTCAAGTAGTTTGAGGTACGCGTCCCGGTTTGTAATATACTCTTTCCCTGAGGATCTGATATTTGAATCGAGTTTATACAATGTTTGTACATTTTTAATTAAGCCTACAAATATGAAATATATATTTTAATATCTTTTATTCGAATATATTTTTTTCTGTTCACAGGTTATAAACAAACGCAAAACACATTTTGTTTATAGAAAAAATAAAAAAGTTAAACAAAAATATTTCTGAAATGATGAAATGACCATTTTGTCAGACCGACAGAATTATTTCTTATCCAAATCTACAAAAATATATTCACTTGTTCGATTTCCGATTTTTGCCTTATTGTGTGGTTCTGTTTCAGGTTATAAAAACAAAAGAATCTTTATCTAAGAATTAAGCCTTTTTATAACATGGTTTTAGTCTGTCATCAAATGGTAATAAATATCATCTTTTTAATAAAGCAAAATGAAAACAAAGCAGAATTTATTTCGTAAACATTTTTGTTTACTCTTTTTTAAACTTCTGTTTCACCAAAAAATATATTGTCGAATATGGATCCCCGGAAATTAGTTAGCAGTACCAGAAATTTCAATTCTATAAAAAAAAGAAGTAAGAAAAAATACCAGTTACCAGTGATCGGACATTTTGCTGACAGAAGTGTCCGTTTCTCCTCCATTCTTGAGGCAGAATCTGCAACGGGGATAAATTACAATTTGATATTTGAGTCTTGTGTCGGGAAGATACGTAAAGCAAAAAATGTTATCTGGGAATACGAAAAGGGGAACCATTATATAAAATACAAGGCCTATTATATTAACGTAAAAGAAAATTATGACCGGGCGATAGGATTCCATGGATGATGAGGAATATACCCTGAATTCTTTAAATTTAAGAGCATAAAAAAAGGCTATCCGGAAACGGATAGCCTTTACTGTTTTATTCAACAATTATTTTATCCGATAGCACCGCTGATAAGGAATGTAGCAGCAAATGCGATAATGGCATACAATTCCGGAAATACCGCCAGGATCAACGTGTTACCAAAGACGTCATAACCCGAGCCGATACTGGCAATACCATTGGCGCAAACCTGGCCCTGCCTGATAGCAGAAAGCAACGCTACAAAACCGAGTGCAAGTCCGGCGCCCAGAACAGCAGCAGCCTGCAACCATGTAATTTCAGGAGTTAGTACTCCTTTAAGAATAAAGTATCCCATAAAACCATACAGTCCCTGGGTTCCGGGAAGTGCACTTAATACCAGGTAATTACCAAATGCTTCCTCGTTTTTCTTTAAAGCGCCAATTGAGGCATTACCTCCGATAGAAACGCCGTAAGCACTACCAATTCCTGACAAGCCAACCATCAAACCAACTCCAATATAGGCTAAAATAATAGGTTCCATAATTTCAAATTTTAAATATTAGTGATTTTTATTTTTTATTTTTTTAAACTTTTCGTCTGAAAGGATTGTATTTTTTTCCTCCACCTGTAAAATCAGCATTTTTGTAAAATTCAACGAATGTTAAACGCATGGGATGAACGAATGATCCCAGTCCTGACATGAACAGATTAATTGAATGGCCTATTACAAGGATGATGACCATTATAATAATATTCAATACAGGAATATCACCACTCATCTGTACGGCCAGACTGTTAAAAACGTAACCCAGAATGGCTGTGGAGATTCCGAGAGCAAACAAACGGATATATGAAAGAAGATCACCCAGAACACCTGTTATCATATTGTAGGTATTCCATAATCCTGAGCCAAGATTAATCAGCAAATTTTTCTCAGGATTATTGAGAAACAGTATCAATATACCCGAAACCGCCAGCAAAGCATAAAAGGGAATTGTCAATTGTTCCTGGCTGTATACTCCGGTGTACTTCAGTGAATAAAGTACAATTCCTCCAAGTAACAGCAGGATCCAGCCAATGGTACTAAGTGAATATTTCCATCCCATTTGGACTATTTCATTAGCCGCTTTCAGAAACATACCAAATAATATCTGAATGCCCCCGAGCAACAATGATAGATAAAAAAGAATGTTGTTGATATCCGTTCCATTTGCCTGGAACTTTTCATGCAGTGTACTGTATACCGGTAAATTGGTTTCATACAGGGCTATTCCGAAGACAGTTCCGGATATTATTCCGAATAAAATAGTAGACAGTCCCAGATAAGTAATCATGGAGACTACCTTGCGCAAACTTTTCTCAACCCTGTTTTTCATAAGCAGGCTGGCAGCTACCATTAAAACTCCGTAACCAACGTCCCCCAGACAAAATCCAAAGAACAGCATATAGAACGGAGCATAAAAAGGAGTAAGGTCAAGTTCCTTGTAAGAGGGTAATGAATAGAGTTCTCCAAGTGGTTCAAATTTACTGGAGAATTTATTGTTCTCAAGCAGGACAGGCACCTTGTCATTTTTACCTGGTTTATTTACGAGATACAATACTTTTTCCTTTTCCAGAAAATTATTGAGTTCTTCAACTTTTTCCTTTGGAACCCATCCCTCCAGCACCATAAGTTTATTATCGGCCCTTTGCTGGGTGTTATCAATAACTTTATCATAATCAACTCGTTGGTTCAGCTTAAGCCAGGCTCTTTCAAGAGATGGTATGGCGGTGGCTGCAAACTGATCGAGTTGTTTACTGACGGAAACTGATTCTGCCCGAAGTTCATCTCTTTCTTTCTTAAGAGTACTCGCTGTCTGCTCAGGTAATTTTACTTCCTCAGCGTTTATTTCCGGATTTTCGTCATTTCTGGTGACAATGGTAAAGAATGTACTACCCTCTGATTCACTGATGATTTCAAGCGGGAACTGTTCCTTCCAGGCGGGGTCAAATTTAGTGGATGAGCAGGAATACAGCCCGATACGGATACCCTCTTTTTGAAGTTTGCCGATTAATTCAGATGAAAACTCTCCCCAGGGCTTTGCTCTCTGGTATTCTTTATCAAGCTGTGCCAGTTTCTGGTTGATCTCATCGAGACGATGGTAAAGGTTGTTTACCTCCTCGTGGATCTGAAGGCCGTCAGTAATGTCTGAAGATTCTTCTTTCGTAACATCTCGTTTGGAAAGGCTTTTAATAGTCTTGCCCAGCTGATGAATCAGTTGATACTGGTCTCTTACTTCATCGCTTACTGTTTCTTCTTTCTCAATAATATGCAAGACACCAATTTCCCTTATCTTCTCCAGAAAGTCATTGTATTCCTGGTGATAAACCAGAAATGAATATTTCTTCATTGGAATGATCATGGATTGGCCTCCGTGTTTTGTTGACGTTGTTTCACAATCTTTTGAGCCGCTTTTGAAAGATTTTCCTCGTCTTCCATAAATCTTTTAATCTTTCTGATGGCATCTTCATAACCGGGAATCTGGACTTTCTCGTAAAGATTCACTTTCTGAGTGGTTTTCTTTCGGGCATAATCCAGCAATTCCATTTTTTTATGGAAAAACTCCCGTTCAATAGCAATTTCCGCAAGTTCACGAATGATGGCAATGCCATCAAGAAACCAGGGTGGCTTGTTGAAAACACTGAATTTTTTTATTACAAAATCAATATCATCCAGCACCGGTGTTTTGACACCGGCAATCTTCTTTGTAGATAAATGTACATCTTTAATTGTAACCAGATCAGGATCAAATTCGCCCCAGAGCGCAACCATTTTGTCATACTCCTTCATCTTCTGGTTCAGCATTTTGTCCAGTTCTTCAGCCTTATCCCTTGCGCGTTTTACCTCAAGACGCAATGCAGATTCTTTGTTTTGCAGGGTGGGCAAAGCACGCTGCCTGACCTTCAATTGTTTATTGAGGTTCTGAAGCGATGTTTTATTATATTGAAATTTTATTGCCACTATGCTGTTCTTTTTTATGTCACTTTAATACAGGACATTTCGTTTTCAATTTTGTTTCAGCAGTTTATTGTTCCTGGCTGTCTTCAGGCCAGTATTTTTTCACCATCTCTTCTTTGATTCCGACTTCTGCCTTTGTAAAATGCTTACTGAAGAGTTTCCATGCTGTGTCAAGCATTTTTTCGGTATCGATATTCACATCAATAGCCAGTAACTGGTTTGAATATTCTTTGGCAAAATTCAGCGTTCTTTCATCATAATCGGTAAGATCAAAACCATTTTCAAGTTTGGTCCGGGCATTGGAAGCATCTGCGTACAACCTGATGGCCGCATTCATTACCTGCGGATGATCCTCACGGGTTTGTTTGCCAATTACCAGCTGTTTCAGACGCGACAGGGAACGGAATGGATCAACAATAACTTTACCAATATCAGAATCCCTGCGCAGGAACAACTGCCCTTCAGTGATATAACCGGTATTATCGGGGATAGCGTGAGTGATATCTCCGCCGGAAAGCGTGGTAACGGCAATAATGGTAATAGAGCCACCATCGGGGAACTGCACTGCTTTTTCGTATATCTTGGCCAGGTCGCTGTATAACGATCCGGGCATACTGTCTTTGGAAGGGATCTGGTCCATACGGTTTGATACAATGGCCAGAGCATCAGCATAAAGTGTCATGTCTGTTAACAAAACCAGTACCTTTTGTTTTTTATCTGATGCAAAATATTCAGCAGCAGTAAGGGCCATATCCGGTACCAGCAATCTTTCAACAGGCGGATGCTCAGTAGTATTAACGAAACTCACAATACGGTCAAGAGCTCCTGCATTGTCAAACACATTTTTGAAAAACAGATAATCATCATTGGAAAGTCCCATGCCTCCCAAAATAATCTTATCAGCCTGTGCTCGAAGTGCTACCATGGCCATCACCTGGTTAAACGGTTGGTCAGGATCGGCAAAGAAAGGAATCTTTTGTCCGGTTACTAGTGAGTTATTAAGGTCGATACCGGCTATTCCCGTTGCAATAAGCTCGGAAGGTTGTTCCCTTCTGACGGGGTTTACTGATGGCCCGCCAATCTGACGCTCTTCTCCGGTCAGTTCACTGCCTCCTTCCATGGGATTACCATAGGCATCGAGAAAACGTCCTGCCAGGTCGTCACTTACCTTTAGCGTAGGGGGATGTCCGAGAAAGATTACTTCTGCATTGGTCGGAATACCTTCAGTTCCTGAAAATACCTGAAGCGTTACTGTATCGCCTAAAATTTTCACAACCTGTGCCAACTGTCCGTTAACTGTGGCCAGTTCTTCATACCCAACGCCAGAGGCCTTAAGTGAACAGGTTGCTTTGGTAATCTGTGTGATTTTTGTGTATATCTTCTGAAAAGCCTTCTTTTCCATTACGCTGCCTTTCTTTCTTTTAATATTGAGGTTAATTCGTCTTCATATTTTTTGAAATCATCTGATTCCCATTCAGAGTAATTCATTTGCTTCAGATTATTGATGATGCGTTTAAAATACTGGGCAACATCTTCAAATGAGTCAAAATTGAAACTCATATTACAGATATCCAGAATTTTATTAAGCATATATTTCTGCCGTTCGATAGGGGTACTCTGGTCAACCTTATCAAAAGCATCCTGCTGCAGGATTATAAAATCGATAATTTCAGATTTCCAGAATGTTTCGTGGTATTCAACAGGTACTCCGTCATCACCCAGAATATTGATCTGTTCAGATACTTCTTTCCCTCTCAGTAGAATATCTTTGGCTTTTATGACATGATCAAGCCATTGGTCAGAAATATTTTCAGTGATATATTTCTGAACTTCTTCATATTCGAGGTATTTTGAATAACTCTCGATTGGGTCAACTGCTGGATATCGTTTACTGTCAGCACGTTGCTGAGAAAGTGCATAGAAACAACGGGCGGCTTTTTTTGTCGATTCGGTAACCGGTTCCTTTAGGTTACCACCGGCGGGTGATACTGTACCAATAAAGGTAATAGAACCTGTTTCACCATTATTCAGGTAAACGAAACCTGCCCGGGCGTAAAAATTTGAAATGATAGCCGGAAGGTCCATCGGGTATGCATCCGGTCCGGGCAATTCTTCCATACGGTTGGACATCTCACGCAGAGCCTGTGCCCATCTGGATGTGGAATCAGCCAGCAATAAAATCTTCAGACCCATTGACCGGTAATACTCGGCAATGGTCATAGCGGTGTAAACGGATGCCTCACGTGCGGCAACCGGCATATTTGATGTATTTGCGATGATGGTTGTACGCTCAATTAATTTCCGTCCCGTACGTACGTCCTCAAGTTCGGGAAACTCTTTAAATATTTCAACTACTTCGTTGGCCCTTTCACCACAGGCTGCAACGATTACCATATCTGCCTCTGCCTGTTTCGAGAGTGCATGCTGTAATACAGTTTTGCCACAACCAAAAGGCCCCGGAATAAAACCTGTTCCACCCTCGGTGATGGGGTTTAGTGTATCGATAACCCGGACACCCGTCTCCATCAGTTTAAAAGGCCGTGGTTTTTGAGCATAGGTTTTGATGGGAATCTTTACCGGCCATTTTTGGACCATGGTAATTTCAGTCTCTTTGCCGTCTTTTCCTGTGATCACCGCAATTGTATCCTTAACTGTATATTCACCGGCTTTAACAATGCTCTTAACCTTGTAATTGCCTTTCAGTTTAAAAGGAACCATAATTTTATGCGGCATCCAGTTTTCTTTGACTTCACCCAGCCAGGTTCCGGCTTCCACTGTGTCCCCTTCCTTTGCAAATGGGGTGAATTCCCATTTTTTATCATCATCCAGCGGATTGGTGTATTCACCACGTTTCAGAAATACACCTTCCATCTTATCCAGGTCGTTCTGAAGGCCGTCATAATTGCGGGATAAAACACCAGGACCAAGGTCAACTTCCAGCAAGTGTCCCATAAACTCTACTGCAGAGCCGGGTTTTAGTCCGCGTGTACTTTCAAAAACCTGCACATAGGCATCATCCCCCATAATTTTAATGACTTCAGCCATCAGCTTTTCTTCACCGAGTTCAATATAACAAATCTCATTTTGCGAAACAGGGCCTTCGGTTTTTACAATAACCAGGTTTGCAATAATGCCTGTTACTTTTCCTTTTGTTGACATATCTTCAGTTTCTTAATTTAATGTGTACTCTTCGGGAAATTCATAACTTTCTTCCAGATCCCGGATTAACTGTTTGAACATCTTTTCGCCGGTTTCCCTGTCAAGTTGCATCCAGCGTTCCAGTAATTCAAGTTTTATGCTGTAACTGATCACTCTTTCGATGGTGAAATAGTGAAAGAAAACCTGATCATCAAGATATTTCCATTTCAGATTATCAATTTTTTTCTCACGTTCGAATAAATCGCTGTCTTCCAGTATATGCTGCAACTCCTGCAGGTAAGGATAATCATTCCCGAGTGTATTATCTCTGGATGTTCTGGCGAGTAAGTCAGCCACTTCATTGATCTGCAGGATCTCTTCACCAGGATCCAGATCATGCTTTCTGCTGTTATAGGCTGCCAGTACATTATTCAGATTCAGCTCAAATTCAAAATAATTTCTCAGAAAATTATTTTTTGTTTGCAGCGCATGTTCATAATATAAGCGGGTGAGTTGATTTTCCTTTGAAAGCTCAGGGAAGATTTCGCTTTCGCTGAAGAAAGATTCAATGAAGGTAATCATATAAGAGGGGAGGGGACCTTCATCAGGCCGGACCTCACCATTTTTTACAAGCTTGATCTGTTCTTCCAGTGTTTCGACAGAAAAATTTCCTTTGGGTAAAAATTCCTTACCGGTATCATTCAGTTGATTGATAAGGTTTTGATTGTCGTATGGAAGATATAATAACCCGATTAACCGGAGATCATCCGGATGCAATTCATCTGTAAGATATTCTCTGAATGAACTGACTGAAAAGGTGGTCTTCGTATCATCAGGAAGTACTTCGGGTAAACCAGCAATTAAGCAATAATACTTTCGGGACATAATTAATCCTCTTTTTCTTCAAAAAGCAATCCTGTTAATCTCGGACGCAGGTAATCTTTAAAAAATGCATTAAAATCTTCATCAGTAAAGCTGATCTTGTAACTGCCGTCTGCAGGTCCTATCTGGAATCCACTTCCGGTTTCCTCATCAAATACCAGTTTCACACCTTTTTTGAGTGTATTGTTGCTACTCGATGAAATAAATTTCTCCATCTCTTTTTCTTTGTCAGCAGGTAATATTACCTGCAAGGCTTCTTCATCGGCAGGATTCCATTTATTCACCAGCGTTTCAATGAGCTTTTTTACAAAATCCTGGTCTTTAAAAGTTTCTGTAACGGGTTGATCCAGGATTTTTCCACTGATAAGGTCGGTGATTTGTTGTTTCAGACTGTTTACAGCCTGCCGGGAGGATAATTTGAGCTCCGATTCAGCATTTTCTTTGAGTTCTTTCGCTTTTTTTTCAGCATCCTGAATAATTTGCTCAGCCTCGTTTTTTGCTTTTTTAATGATTTCGTCCGCTTCTTTCCTGGCATTCCCTGTAATCTTCTCAGCCTCTTCATTCCCTTTGTTAAGGCCTTCCTGATAAATCTTTTCTGTTAATTCCTGAAGTTTATTCTCCATGGTATTTTATAATTTATTATTTCTTTCCCGAAAAATGTCAAATATATTAAAAAATTTGCATTACTGAGTACGTTTAAATCAACTTTAAAAGTATTTGTCTGTTACCGGAATATTTTGATTATGCCCGGTTTTAAGGGCCCGTTGATTTGTATAACTTTATGTTTTGAAACATTTTATCTCAGCAATGAGGCTCAGTATGTTTTAAACCTTTTAAGGCCCTGTAGAATGTTTTATCAGCTTTAATCTGACAAGTAGTTTTTTTATGTTGACAAATATATAAAATTTTACAATTAATTGTGAAAATAATAACACAAATATTTTTGATTTTAATAGTTGATAAGAGAATAGGCACCGTAATAATTCATAATGTATCTTTTACATTTCATTTAAATTTAACTATATTGACAGGAAAATATTGAAGGTTGTAAAAGAAGGGGATATCATTTTAGCATACAGCACATGAAACTATATACTGCTATTTTAGAAATAATGAATTTTTTTTCGAAACCGGTTACACCTGTAAAATCTGATCCGGCAGAAGGGATTTTATACTGGAAAGAACGTTTTTTTTATTTGTTCAGTGTTGCAGGGCTTTATGTTTCATCGATTGTTTATATCCTGAGTTTTTACTATTCGGTTATAACGCAGGTTTATTCTGTTGCCGTACTTGATACAGTCATTTATTTACTTGTAGTTGTTTGTTTTACATCCAGGCGTCTTTCATTTAATATCAGGGTTGCCATTTTTTTACTACTTTTATATATCCTTTCGGTAGGTCTTATTTTATTTATTGGTAGCAAAGGCGCAGGATTTATTTGGCTACTGGCATTTGCAGTACTGGCTGGTATATTTCTGCCTGTCCGATATGCCGTTCATATAGTGTTGCTGAATTTTCTGACACTGGCAGGAATTGGTTTTTTAATTAAAGGAGAAATTCTGTCAAATGCGCATTTTCTTTATTTCGATTATGAGTTTTCTCCGTGGATTATTGACAGTGTGAATTTCTTAGGGTTGAATATTATTGTAGTAATAACTATTGCCGGTATATTGAACGGATTGGAGAAGCACGTTTTAAAAGAACAGGAACTAAACACTGAACTTGAACAGGAAAAGAAGAAACTTATTGATATGGTGAAAAAAGCTGAGGAATCGGACAAGCTAAAGTCAGCCTTTCTGGCAAATATGTCGCATGAAATCAGGACGCCTATGAATGCAATTATGGGTTTTTCGGAATTAATGATGAACAAATCTCTTCCGGAAGAAAAAAAATCTATGTACGTGTCGATTATCAGGCAAAAAGGTGAATTGTTGCTCAATTTGCTCAATGACATAATTGATCTCTCCAAGATACAGGCTGATCAGCTCACTATCCGCAAAGATATATTGGATATTTCCGGACTGCTGGTGCAATTGTATCATTCTGCACATCAAATCATGCAGCTGTATAAGAGACAGGAACTGAATATAATTCCTGTGAACCCTTCCGAAAGTGATTTGGAGATTGTTACAGATGGTTACCGGCTGGAACAAATATTTCTGAATTTGCTGAATAATGCCATTAAATTTTCAGAAGGTACTGATATTAAATATGGAATAGAATCTATTACTGATGGAGAAATAATTTTTTTCGTTTCCAATCAGGGTGAAGAGCTGACCGAAGATCAGCAGCAATATATTTTCAGGCGTTTCCGACAGATTGATAATTCACTTGGGAGTGGGACAGGAGGTACCGGTTTGGGCCTTTCTATCTGTAAATCGCTTACTGAGTTGATGGGAGGACGTATCTGGGTTGTCTCCAAAAACAACATCAATACATTTTATTTTTCACTTCCCCGGAATTAAGCAAAATGATGGACATGCTTTAAACCTGGTTATTGAAGTTCTCACAAAACTCCGTTCAACTTTTAAAATTCAGATGTAAAGTGGAATTTAATATTTGGAAATTTTTCCTGGGCCATTTGCAGTGCATACGCTGAGTCAGCCAGGTAAACTTCTCTTCCTTCTTTGTCTTCGGCCAGCTGATTATATTTACGTTTTCTGAAGTCTTCCAGTTGCGCTTTATCTGTACTTTCAATCCAGCAGGCTTTGTGAAGAGGGATAGTCTCATACCGGCATTTGGCCCCATACTCATGTTCAAGGCGATACTGTATAACATCAAATTGCAGGGCGCCCACTGTGCCGATAATTTTACGTCCGTTCAGTTTGCTGATAAATAGCTGAGCCACCCCTTCATCCATGAGCTGATCAATACCTTTTGCAAGTTGTTTGAATTTCATTGGGTCGGCATTTTCAACATAGCGGAATAATTCTGGTGAAAAACTTGGAATCCCTTTGTAATTGATTACTTCACCTTCAGTAAGCGTGTCTCCGATCTTGAAATTGCCTGTATCGTGCAATCCGACGATATCGCCGGGGAAAGCTTCATCCACTATCGACTTTTTGTCTGCCATAAAAGCAGTAGGGCTTGAAAATTTAAGCGTTTTGTTTAGCCGGGCATGGAAGTAGTTGGTGTTTCTTTCAAACTTTCCCGCACATATACGAAGGAATGCAATGCGGTCACGATGGTTTGGATCCATGTTGGCATGAATCTTAAATATAAATCCACTGAATTTGTCTTCCAATGGTTCAACTATTCTTTCCTGTGTGCTGTAAGGTTTTGGCGAGGGTGCAATGTCAATAAAGCAGTCGAGTAATTCACGTACTCCGAAATTGTTCAGTGCACTCCCAAAAAATACCGGTGCCAGTTTGCCTGAAAGATACGTTTCCTTGTCAAATTCCGGATAGACACCATTGACCAGATCAAGTTCCTCTCTCAGTGTGTCGGTATCATCACCAATGTATTTTTGAAGGTCAGGATGATTAATATCCTTAAAACCAATAGTATCAGTAACAACTTGTTTGTTTTCGGCTGTGAACAGATTCAGCTGTTTCTGATAAATATTATAAACACCTTTAAATCCTGATCCCATATTAATTGGCCAGCTAAGCGGACGAACATCAATCTTCAATTCCTCTTCAATTTCATCCAGTAGTGAAAAGGGATCTTTCCCCATCCTGTCCAGCTTATTTATAAAAACTATAACCGGAGTGTTGCGCATTCGGCACACTTCCATCAGTTTTCGCGTTTGAGCTTCCACCCCCTTGGCTACATCAATAACAATAATAACACTGTCAACTGCAGTTAGTGTCCTGAAAGTATCTTCTGCAAAATCCTGGTGTCCGGGAGTATCGAGAATATTAATTTTAACATCATTGTATTCAAATCCCATCACCGAAGTGGCAACCGAAATACCCCTTTGACGTTCAATTTCCATGAAATCAGAGGTGGCTGTTTTTTTGATCTTGTTTGATTTTACTGCGCCGGCAACATGGATGGCACCACCAAACAAAAGTAATTTTTCTGTCAGGGTAGTTTTTCCTGCATCCGGATGACTAATGATTGCAAATGTTCTTCTGCGCTTAACTTCTTCTTTAAAACCCATTTATACTGTTTTCTGAATGTCTTTAATTCAATATGCCGGATATGTTAAGCTCCGGTTTTTAGAAGTTGCAAATATACATTATTTGAATTACAGTAAGTGGATGAAATGACAGTTTTACTTAATACAGCTTATTCGTCTGAGACTGGTTTTCACGGGGGACTATTTTCCAGATCTTTTTCCTGCCTCTCTGAGATTTAAAAATATATAATACGATCACTGAAGGTCAATTATACTCTTGATTTGTAGTTTTGAAAAATTATTTGACCTTTGGAATTTGTGAAAGTTACCTGTGATATGTTTTAATGGCATACATTTTTAATGGGCACAAAATTTTTGTTATCTTGGTGGAGATTTCCGGAGGATGATACCGCAGGAGAAAGAAATAAATTTGAATTATTAACTTATTGCACATGACTGCAACCCGAAAAAATATTCTTGTAGCCATAGATTTCGAGGAACAATCTATAGTGGCCCTTGACCAGACAATTAAACTGGCTGAATTCTTACGTTCCGGAATAACCCTTTTACATGTCATTGAAACGGGCAATGTTTTTGATCGTTTTTTCCGGTTTGGAGATGAAGAAATACAGAGAGCAAAATCGTTGGCTCTGGAAAAACTGAATGAACTAACTGAAAAATATGCCGGATCAATATCCGTTCCTTTGGAGACAATAGTAGAAACAGGGAAAGTATATTCTAAAATTCTTGCCCTCTCCACGGATATGCAGGCCCGTTTTATTATTATCGGGAAGAATGCATCTGACTCTAATGTGCGTACTATTTTGGGATCCAATGCAATACATATTGTTGAAGAAGCAAAAGTACCTGTGATTACGATTGCCGGCCGTGAACATAAAATCGGGTACAGAAATATTGTGGTTCCGTTGGACCTTACCAAACAAACCCGTGAGCAGATCTTTAATGCTCTCACTTTCGGCATGCATTACAAGGCGCATATTAAGCTGGTTTCGGTGCTGATTGGCGGAATAAAAGCCCGTAAAAGTCGTATCTTTACTAGATTGAAGAGGGCACAGAGAACCTTGCTCGACAATGGTGTTGATTGTTCAATTGAATTACTGAAGAGAGGCGAAAAACATCCTTATGAACTGGTAATGGAATATGCCGAAGAAATTGATGCTGACCTGATCATGGTGATGACTCATCAGGAATCTACGTCAAATGACAACTATATTGGCGCCTTTGCTCAGCGTATCATCAATTACTCCAATGTGCCTGTTCTTAGTTTTACTTATGCAGCATCAAATGAAAATGAATCAATTATAAAATCCGTGGTTGATCCGCTGAATGTGTTTACTGAGAAAAAGAAAAAGAAACGTTTTGTAAAATTTAAATCGTAGAAATAAGTATATGGAAAGAAACAAAAAACAGGAACGCTATCAAAGATTATATGATCAGGTTGAAGGGCTGATGGCAAAGAGTGAGAATGAATTATCGCGGATGGCCACAATAATAGCACTGTTACATCATAAAATGAAAGGATTTTTCTGGACCGGATTTTATCTGATACAGAAAGATGGCAGGTTGTGTGTCGGTCCTTATCAGGGACCTGTGGCATGCCAGGAACTGGCCAAAAATACGGGCGTCTGCTGGGCGGCTGTTAATGATCAAAAACCTGTTATTGTTGGAGATGTCAATCAGTTTCCCGGACATATTGCCTGTGATTCGCGTTCAAAATCAGAAATAACACTGCCGGTAAGAGACCGGAGCGGAAATATTGTTGGTGTACTTGATGTCGATAGTAATGTTTACAACAATTTTGACGAAACTGATGCAAATGAACTCTCAAAGATTCTTACACTTATCAACGTGTGAATTTCTATTTCCCCCGGCGCCATCTTTTAAACGGAACACCATTATCCAGTTTATGAACAGGGCGTCCGATGGGGAAAATCCCTTCATTAACAAACCGGATATCTTCGATTGAATAAAATGCCTTAGGATTGAATTTACGTATAATTTCAATCACTTCTTTGAGATGATTGCGTTGTACAATGGTGTAAATAATATGTACGTTCTCTTTGCTTCCTTTCGCTTTTACACTGGTTGTTCCGTATCCCTTTTCGTTTAAAAAGTAAATCAGCTCACTGGCATCATGTCGTGTAATGATACGTATATTCAATATGCCCATTGCCAGTTTTTCTTCTACCAGCAAACCAACATAATTTCCTGTCGCAAATCCTGCAGCATAGGCTATATAATTCACCCAATTATCTAGATTTTCCATGATCCTGCTAATTGCTATGATCCATATCAATACCTCAAAAAATCCCAAAATTGGTGCTATTGTTTTCATCCCTTTTGAAACAAAAACAATACGCATGGTTCCTATGGTGACATCACAGATCCTTGCAAAAAAAATCAAAATTGGGATAACAATATAAGTAAATGCATGTGAAGTGAAAAATGCTGTTTCCATCCTTGTAATTGGTAAGATATAATTTTCTGGTTTACCGGGCAAAATTACGGAATTTTATGGTTATTGATTTCATTTCCGTCTGCCGATGAACATAAAAATCCAAACTAATGGTGTTCTATTGCTGTAAAACCGTTTTTTAAATTATATGAGTATCGGGAATCATGTATATAACAAGTTTTACTATTTTAAAAATCTAGTAAAACGCTTTAAGTTCACGTTTTTTGAGATAGTATATTTCTTCATATAAAGTAATTTGTCTTCAAGACAGACAGGTTTCCCGCTAAGGCGGGACAAAAAATATAGAAAACTTACCGAAGGGATTTCATGAGCACGCCCTAAGGTGTGCGAGTAACCCAAGGCTCCCCATTCCGGTTTTCACAAATCTTAGATTTGAATGAAAACCGAGAATCATCGAAATTATAATTTCAACAAGTAGCTAATAATTTCGGGACAAGCCACGGCCGACCCGAAGTCGCGGCTTTTCGGCCACCGCGCCCTACTAACAGGCATATGTCAAAATTAGAAACTTACAACAAATTATATATTACCCTTAATATTGTTGTATTTAAATTTCTATATTAATCAGATTTTACAATGCTTTCGCTCAGCCCCTGGTTACTCCCTCGCACTAGCTCAGGCACATGCTGGTCGTGAGATCGCTTCGCTAAGTTACCCTGTAGGGGAGCCAGCGCACATATTAATACTAAATTTGAAATTGGTAAACCGTGTGTGAGCCCCCCTTCAGGCAGCGTAAGCGTTCTTTTTCTGGCAATATTTTAAATAGATATTAGCTTTATACATGATTCCCGATAGTCATATTAAATTATTATGAATAAAAAAATCTTAATACATGATTATAATGTATACGCCCTATTACACAGGTATTCAGTAAAATGACAATTCATTTTCATCGCGATAGGATTGTATAGTGACTGGAGAAAATATGAATTAATACAGGAAAATGTTGCATTTATCTGATTCATAGTGTACATTTGGTCGGGAAATTGCATATAAAGGGCGATTTTTTGTATTAAACAGTACCTGTAAATTTAATATCCCCTTTAACCGGTATGAAACGTATGAGTTATTTACCGAGTAATTCAGAAAGAACAAAGCCTAATATTCGGGACAGGATACCTGATATTAATTTTGCTGATATTTGGCTAACAGGAAAACTATCTGTTTTTAAAAAAAATTTTCTTTTAATTCTGCCGACTTTCATTCTGGTTTTATTCAACGCTTGCCATTCGTCATCCGACAATACAGTATCAGACAAAATACCTGTACATTCTGAAGACAGCATTGCATCACTTAAAAGGGCACAGGCACTGACTGATCTGGCGGCTACTTATCTGCCTGATTCACCATCGGTTGCTTTAACTTACAGTTTACAATCCCTTGAAATTTCCGGAAAATTCAATAACACTGAGCTGATAAATTCAGCCAAACTGAAAGAGGCGGAGGCCAGGAATGAACTGGATCAGTACCATCAGGCGCTCGTGTTATATCTTGAGGTAGTGAAATATTTTGAAGACAAGGGAGATAAAGTAAAAACCGCTGAAATCAAATTTCAGATCGGCAGGTTAAATTATTATACAAGTCGATACGAAAATGCGTTAAAATCCTATCAGGAAGCTGCAAGATTATATCAGGATCTGGGGAACGATCAAAAAGTGGCTAAAGTTTACCAGAACATCGGTATCGTGTATACGGACATTCCGGATTATGAGAAAGCACTGGAATACTATCAGAAAGCCCTTGTTATTGATCAGCAAACTAATAATTTACCAAAAATTGCAGCTCTTTATCAAAACATTGGTATTGTTTATTATAACTGGGGAAATTATTCCCGAACTATTCAATACTACAATAAGTCACTTTCAATTTTTAACAGGCTGAATAATCAGGAGGGTATTGCAACAACATCCAATAATATAGGATTGGTGTATGAGGTAATGGAAAACTATTCAAGAGCACTGGATTATTATAAGCAGGCCCTGGACAGGTTTCATAAAATTGATTACAAACGGGGAATTATCCTTGCAGGTTACAATGTAGGAAGTGCATACAGACACCTTAAAAATTTTAATAAATCTCTGGCTTATTATGATTCAAGTTTGAGAATGGCTCGTGAGTTAGGATTTAAATATCACATGCGTGATACCTATCAGTCGCTTGCAGATGTATATACCGATATGGATGATCATCAGCAAGCACTGAGATATTATAAATTATATACACAATTGAAAGACTCACTGAATGAAGTTGAAAGCACTGAAGATATTCATAAGCTGGAAGCAAAATTTAATCTTGACCTGAAAGAATCAGAACTGGCAAAGAAAAATGCTGAGCTGAAGTATCAGCGGTATATTACTTATTCACTGATTATAGGGGGATTGTTGCTGCTGGTAGTTACAATTTTTATTTATATCGCTTATCGTCAGAAAAAAAAGGCCAAAACAGAGATTGAAGGACACCGTGATGCACTCGAAAAGCTGGTGAGAAAAAGGACGGAAGAATTGCAGGTGGAGATAAATGAAAGGCGGACTGCTGAAGAATCTGACCGGTTAAAATCAGCTTTTCTGGCCAATATGTCTCATGAAATCAGAACACCAATGAATGCAATCGTTGCTTTTTCAGAATTTCTGAAAGACCCGGAAATTACGCAGGAAAAACGTAACGAATTTATTAATCATATCACATCATGCAGTTCAAGTCTGCTGCAACTTATCGATGATATTATCGACAGTGCCAAAATTGAAGCAAAGCAACTTAAAATTACAAAGGAAACTTTTGAGGTTGGACTCATTTTGAAGGAGATTTTTGCGATATACAGTAAAACCAAACTTTCGAGAGGAAAAAACAATATTGAATTGCGCATCAACATGGCTGATGGCGAACGACCTTTATATATAAAATCAGATCTGGTTAGATTTAAACAAATTTTTTCGAATTTGTTGGACAATGCTTTTAAATACACCGATAGAGGATTTATTGAATTCGGATATCGTGAACCATTAGAGGGTTTTATTCCTTTTTATGTCAGAGATTCAGGCATTGGCATAAGTCCTAAAAAACATGAGCTTGTTTTTGAACGTTTTGGTCAGGCTGATAATTCCATATCCCGCAGTTATGGAGGAACCGGGTTAGGACTGAATATTTGTAAAAATCTGGTTGAACTCCTTGGTGGCAACATTTGGGTGGAATCTGAACCGGGGAAGGGGGCACTTTTTATTTTTACGCTGCCCTATCAGCGTTATAATGGCCAAAGTGTTGATAAAGAGGAAAAATTATCTAATCAAGCGAAAATTGATTTAGAACATTTTGACTGGCAAAATTTCACCATTTTGGTTGCTGAGGATGATGATTTGAATTACAGAGTTATTGAGCTGGCCCTAAAAAAAACAAAGGCAGAGCTGCTCAGAGCAAAAAACGGGAGTGAAGCAGTTGAAGCCTGCCGGACAAATGGCCAGATTGCTCTGGTACTAATGGATATTCAAATGCCTAAAATGGATGGTTACCAGGCTACTAAACTTATTAAACAACAGAGAAGTAGTTTACCCATAATTGCTCAAACAGCATTTGCAATGGCTGATGAGGAGAAAAAATGCCTGCAGGAAGGGTGTGATGATTATATTTCCAAACCAATCAAAATTGAATCGCTGCTAATAAAGCTGAAAAAATTTCTTAATTAATTCCGATGTGCATCGTTTGCAATTTCATACCCAGAAGAATCCTCTCCAAAGAAATTATCGGATATACCTGCAATTGAACATGAAATAGATTCATTTGGCATGTTTTACAAATTAATGATTTCCACAATCGGTGTGTTTTATTTTGAGATAGGTACGGACTTGCTTTAACATTTTCAATAGTGATTTGTTAATTTTAAAGGAACTAATAAAAACTGTACAATTATGAAACTGAAAGATAAATCATGCGTGCCTTGTGAAGAAAGTGTAAAACCAATGACACAGGAAGAAATTAAACCTTATCTCAACGAGCTCGGACTTAAGTGGGAAGTTGTTGATAATAAAATGATCAGGAATAAATTCACTTTCAAGGATTTTAAGCAGAATATGGTTTTTGTTAATGAAATTGCAGAATTAGCTGAGGCAGAAGGCCATCATCCTGACATGCATATTTTTTATGCTGACCTGGTTATTGAATTATCAACTCATAATATAGGAGGGTTATCTGAAAATGATTTTATTCTGGCCTCCAAAATTGAATCAATACCACGTAAACAATAAACCTGAGTTGAAAAATGGGGATTCTGAATAATAAAATGGGGTTATATACCGACCATTATGAGTTGACTATGGCCCAGGCTTATTTTTTGACCGGGAGACATCAAAATCAGGGGGTTTTTGATTATTTTTTCAGAAAACTTCCTTTCAACGGAGGATACGTTGTATTTGCAGGTCTGAATGAATTGCTGCCTGCAATTAAACAATTCAGGTTTGACAAACATGATATTGAGTTTCTTGAAAGTATTGGATTCAATAAAAAATTTACAAGTTACCTGAGTGATTTTACTTTTAAAGGCAACATCTATTCCGTAAGGGAAGGTGAAGTGGTTTTTCCCAAAGAACCGCTTATCAGGGTAGAAGGAAATATAATTGAGACTCAGTTGATTGAAACCATGTTGCTGAATTTGATCAATTTTGAATCTCTCATAGCTACAAAGGCTGCCCGGATTAGGTTTGCTGCCGGCGACAGTATTGTTATAGACTTTGGCCTGCGCCGGGCCCAGGGTTTTGGAGGTATTCAGGCCAGCAGGGCTGCTATGATTGGAGGAATGAATGCTACTTCAAACCTGTATTCAGCCAGGTTGTTTGGGGTTCCATCATCAGGCACTCAGGCACATTCCTGGATTCAAACATATGAAAGTGAACTGGAAGCTTTTCGTGATTTCGCAGCCAATTATCCTGATAATTGCATTATTCTGGTGGATACCTATGACACACTGCGTTCCGGAGTCCCCAATGCAATAAGGGTAGCACGGGAAATGGAGCAGAAAGGTCATAAATTGAAAGGAATCAGGCTGGATAGCGGCGATCTTGCTTACCTGAGTAAAAAGGCCCGGAAGATGCTGGACGAAGCCGGGCTGCAATATGTGAACATAGTGGCATCTAATCAACTTGATGAACATCTTATAAAAAGTCTGGATCAACAAGGCGCTGCAATCGATTCTTACGGAATAGGAACGCGCCTGGTTACCGGGATGACTGATGCCGCCCTGGATGGGGTTTATAAGCTATCTGGTTATGACGGTAAACCCAAACTTAAGATGTCCGATAATATCGAAAAACTTACTCTTCCTGATAAAAAGAAGATTATCAGGTATTTTGATAACGAAGGGAAATTCTATGCTGATGCAATCTCCCTGCTTGATGAGGATCATC
Organism: uncultured Bacteroidales bacterium; assembly: GCA_963783315.1. GTDB lineage: Bacteria > Bacteroidota > Bacteroidia > Bacteroidales > DASQZP01 > DASQZP01. The sequence continues at coordinate 104,563 of CAWAMZ010000012.1, read as the reverse complement.
CCGAACGGATGGTTCATCCGGATAACCCGGATATTGTTAACAGTAAGATAGGTTCTTTTAAAAGTGAGGAAATTTTGCAGCCAGTTATGAAAAATGGTGAGATTATAGCACTGGAAGAGGATATAAAAAAAATAGCCGAATTTTCAGCAGGCCGCCTTAATTTATTGCCAGGTGAACATAAAAGATTTGAAAATCCGCATGTTTACAAGGTTGGACTAAGTGATAAATTATTTACGCTACGTAAAAATATAGTTACATTACATAAAACTCAGTTAAAAGGAGGATAACTATGAAAGCATTATTGATTGTAGATGTACAGAACGATTTTTGCCCCGGAGGCACATTGCCTGCTCCTGAAGGCGACAAGGTTGTTCCTGTAATCAACAGGATTATGGATAAATTTGATCTGATTGTGGCTTCTAAAGACTGGCATAATGAGAATAATGAAGTGCATTTTGAGAAATGGCCAAAACATTGTATCAAGGGTACCGAAGGCGCAGCTTTTCATCCGGATCTTAGAAACACAAAAATCAATAATATTTTTCTGAAAGGTACCGGAAATAAAGACGATGGATATTCTGCTTTTGAAGCTACCAGCATGGATCTTGAAAAATATCTGAAAGAAAGAAATGTAGATGATTTGTATATCGCCGGCTTAACAACGGAATATTGTGTGAAGGATTCGTCAATTGATGCTGTAAATAAAGGGTTTAATACTTATCTGGTTGTGGATGGTGTGAAAGGTGTCAATCAGAATCCGGGTGATGAAGAAAAGGCACTGGATGAATTAAAGGAGAAAGGTGTGAAGTTTATTGAATCATCAACGCTTTAAGATCAAGATCTTGAACCATTGTGTATAATAAAATCTGGCTTGATATAATACGTTAGATTGAAAATAGAATTATTGATGGTACTGCCTGTACGTGTATATAAATACTATGTCAGGCAGTAATTCTGCTTTCAACTTCAGTGGATGTCTTGATTCTTTTTTCAGTATTAGCAGTTACATAAGGGAGTATATTGCCTATTACCAGATAATTATATAAATAATCATCGATACCGCCCGGAATGTACTGTATCTCATTTAATAATTCAACATCAACCGGATCCGGAATAATTACCGGAATACTTTCCGGGATTATCTCCTCCAGTATCTCTTTTTTTCTGATCATTTTGAAAATGAACGATTTGAAAGATTTTACTTCTTTCATAAAAATACTTTTAATTGTTATTTTGCCATTTGGCATGGCGTGAATAATTCTCATAATTATTAGCGCTCCTCTCCTTTACGTTTCAATAAAGGGAAAGTTACTATATGTAAACTACTAATTTCTTTAATTATAAGCATTCTAATGAGCAAAAAATTGCTTAACCCCTTAACAATTGTGGTTTTTGTAAAGCTTACACAAATATAAAAAAAAACTTTTCAGTTGTAGATATTTTTGGTGAAAATTCCAAAAAAGATCAATATTTTTCTCCTTTTTCATTTTTCATAGGTACAAACATTACCGGTACTATATTTCTTTTTACAAACCGTCCCTTGCTTTTAGTTACCACCTCGAGTTGTTGCGAATATCCCGATCCTACTGGAATGACCATTTTTCCTCCCACTTTAAGTTGATCTTTCAACGGTTGCGGAATGTCTGAACTGGCACAGGTGACAATGATTCCATCGTAGGGAGCATGCTCAGCCCATCCCTGATAGCCATCTCCGGTTTTGGTATAAATATTCAGATATCCCAGTTCTTTAAATCTTTTTTGTGCTTTTTCTGCCAGAGAAGGAAGGATTTCAATTGTATATACTTCTCCGAATATTTCGGAAAGCACAGCGGCCTGGTATCCTGAACCAGTTCCGATCTCAAGTATTTTTTTATCTTTCGAAGGGCCCAGTAACTGCGTCATTAATGCAACAATATAGGGTTGCGAGATCGTTTGTCCTTCACCAATAGGTAACGGATAATCGCCATAGGCATCATTCCTTAGTTTGGCAGGCACAAACTTTTCCCTTTCAACCCTTGACATAGCATGCAACACATCAGGATTATCTATACCGCGTGCTTCAATCTGCTCCTTAACCATCTTTTGACGCTGAGCCGTATAGTTCTGACAAAAAACACTTTCATTAATAAAGATAAATAAAAACAGTGTGGAGAAAAAAACCGAGAAAAATTTAAAGTTTAGACATTTAAACTTTCTGAAAGTTTTGTCCCGCTTTGTTTTGATGATAGAAGGCCCCTCCATAGTACTGTTTTAAAATGAAGCTTATTTTGAGATCTGTATGAATAACAATTGTTTTATGCTAAAATATAAAAAAAACAGAAATCCTTTATATCCTTGTAGAATAATACTTTTTTTATGATGTGTAACATGTTTCCAGGGGATATAATTCTGACCATAAGTTTGTTTTAGTTTGATTCGAACGAAATTACCAGGACTGAAAGTTACAATGTTAATCAATTGCGGACCTATGGAGGCAAATAAAATTCTTCTCTCTCATGACAAACGCAGATGTTAATCTATAAAAAAATGAGTATCGTATTATTGTCCTAAACATTGTTTCCTTTGCTCAGCACCCTGCCCCCTAAAGAGGAGCCATCGCTCAGCCTAATAATAATATGCTGGTTTGTTATGGCGCGGGAGGTCCCCATAAGGGGATCAAGGGGCGGCGGGTTGGATTGCTGGTTATAAAAACCTTTTGATTTTACATTTTAGATCAATAATTTCTAAATTAGGAATATAATCCGACAGGCATAAAAAAAATAGTCAGTGAGCTGAACTATGCATTTCTATACAACAGAGAACTATCTCCATAACTTAAAAATCTGAATTCATGCTGAAGCGCATAATTGTATACTCCCTTCCATTCATCACCAATAAATGCTGCAATAAGCAATAATAAAGTGCTGCCCGGCTGGTGAAAATTTGTAATGAGTACATCAGTTATGCGAAATTTATAGCCTGGCACAATCATGATTCGGGTGATGGCTTCAACAGTTTCCCTTTGCGCATTTTCAAGATAAACCAGAAGTGCTTCCAATGCCACATTTTTAGGGATTTGCTGATTCAGGTCATTATATTCCCACTGGTCTAAATGGAAGGGCATCTCCGGCATATGGTTTTGTTGCAGTAATTTAACTCCCAGCCAGTACAGAGTTTCCATGGTTCGTACCGAGGTGGTGCCAACTGCAGTAATTTTTTCCGGATAATTAATCAGATTCATGATGGTATTGCGGGAAACGAAAAAGTGTTCCTCATGCATGTCATGATCCCTGGCATCGGTTGTTTTTACCGGTTTAAAAGTTCCTGCCCCCACGTGCAGGGTTATATTTTCCCTGTGAATACCTTTTTCGCTTAGTGTATCAAGCAGTTCATTGGTGAAATGCAAGCCAGCTGTAGGTGCGGCTACTGATCCTTTATGATGTGAGTAAACTGTCTGGTAGGTTTCCTTATCACCGGCTTCTGCCGGACGCTTTAAATAGGGCGGTATGGGTATGATACCGGTGGCTTCCAGTATTTCACCGAATGAAACTGCTTTTTTCCATACAAATTCTATCTCAACCCAATGTTCATGTATACCTGAAATTCTGGCCTGAAGCATAAAATTTTCGTTACCAGCCGCAACCTGCCTGAAAAGCGGTCCGTCTTTCCATTTCTTCAGATTTCCTACTGTGCATTTCCACCGGCAAAAATTTTGTTGCTGGAAAGCAAGATTAAAATCTGCAGGTTCAATTGGTTCCAGGCAAAATATTTCGATTCTCGCTCCTGTGGTTTTGAAAAATTCCAGTCTCGCCTGTATGACCCGTGTATTATTAAAAACAAGCAGGCTTCCAGCGGCTAATTCATTACTTAGATCCCGGAATCGAGTCTCTTTTATTTCTGAATTTTTATAGATCAGTAATTTTGATTCATCTCTTTTTGGTAGCGGATATTTTGCAATTCTATTGTCAGGTAAGGTGTATATGTATTTTTCAATCTCAAGTTTTTCAGCAGGTCTCATTGATCATTAATGCTTTCTGTAATAATAATTATTCCTTTTATGACCGCATTAACAGCAATTTCCCTGATAATGCTTTTGGCGCAAAATTACTTAATTTTGCACTGATAATAATATGAATTTAACCGGATAGTTTAAACTGTCATTAACGCATAATAAAAATATTTAACTTATTACACACATTATATAAAAAGACAATCAAGAGATGGCATTAAAAGTAGGAGACAGAGTAAAATTCTTAAATGATATCGGCGGCGGGGTGATTACCAGGTTTGTAGATCAGAATCTGGCCCATGTTCAAACGAACGATGGTTTCGAAATACCTGTATTATTAAGTGAATTAGTAAGGGATGAGCAATATTCCATTGAAATAGATCAGCCGGGTGATGAAGAAGACAATTTGAAACAGAAAGGATCATCTTCTGTGTCCAGGCCCGGAAAAGAAATCACAGAAGAGGTTGTAAAACCGGATACTGATATTCCACTTTCAGATATGGAACTATCCGGGTTATTTCTGGCCCTGGTGCCTGTCGATCAGAGAAAGGCCGGTTCCGGTACCCTGGATATTTACCTGGTAAACGATACCAATTACCGGATGTTTTTCTCACTTGGCAGAAAGTATGAAAATACTGTTCTGCTGGAGCAATCAGGTGAACTGGAAACCAATACAAAACTTTATCAGCATTCATATTCACTTAATCCGGCTGAAGAGTTTCCTGAATTTGTTGTTCAGGCACTTTTTTTCAGAAGAGGCAAATATGTTTTTCAGTTCCCGTTGTCGATGGATATAAGCCTTGAAAGATATAATGCCGGTTCACCTGAAGCTTATCGCGAAAACGATTATTTTCACGAAAAGGCTTTATTAATACCATTGCAGGATACATTTCAGCGTGAATTAGAAAAAATGTCAAACAATGAAATTGAAAATATAATTAAGAAAAAGGAAGGGCTCGCTGAGAATTTTAGTAGCAAAGGAAAAGTGAAAAAAACCGTGAACCAGGTTGAAGAAGTTGATTTGCATATTCAGGAAATTGTTGATGACTACACAGGCATGAGTAACGGGGAAATAATCAATATTCAGCTGGCACGGTTCACAACAGCCCTGGAAGGAGCAATCCGTAATAATGTTAAAAAGATTGTGTTCATTCATGGGGTGGGAAATGGAAAATTAAAATATGAATTAAGAAAAATTCTTGATACTAAATACTCCCATCTCAGGTATCAGGACGCTTCATTCATGGAATATGGTTATGGAGCAACACTTGTGATGATTAATAAATAAAAATTAAAAAGAATGATATTTTGCATTAATTTAAATAACATTTAACATTTTCACTAAAAAACATAAAAAAATTTGGTGAAGTAAAATATTTTTATGTACATTTGATCATCCTTCCTTTAACACATTAAATGCGCTAACGGTTCGCAGCCCCGCAAATTTTGCGGGGCTTTCTTCTTTTTACTGGTTTGAGCCTGCTTTTCACCCATTCTGTTTCCAAATAATCCCCTTCATTTGAGATATATTTATAATTAATTTTTATTATAGTTTAAGATTGTTTTGTATTTTTTAACTAAACAGGTGTTGATTATGAGCTATATGCAATGTAACTTTACTTTTCAATTAAAATTAATTTAACAGAGATCATAATTTATTTCAAAATTAAATCATTATGCCATGAAAGTATTCAGGATTATAATTTATGCATTGGCCATAGTAATTGTTGCTTTGTTAATAGTGGCTTTCTTTCTGCCATCTGATAAAACGGTCAAAAGTTCTGCTTATATTGATGCACCACCTACACTGGTTTTTGGACAGGTAAATAATTTGGAAGACTGGGAGCAGTGGACACCTTTTCTTGATACATCATTATTGGACGTATCGAACTATAACGAAACAAAAAAAGGGGTAGGGGCAAAGCATACCTGGAAAAGTACAGCACAGGGAAACGGGACGATGGAAATTACCGAATCTGTTCCTGTTTCATTTATAAAAACTGAAATGACATATGGAAAGGACGGAGCAGGTACAGGTACTTTTGATTTTGCTGATTCAGCAGATGGTACTTTTGTGACCTGGTCGTATACCGCTCATAACCTTCAGTATCCGATGGGGCGTCTGTATGGCATCTTCATGAAAAAAAGTGTAAAGCCTGTACTCGACCGCGGACTTGAAAATCTTAAATTTTATACACAGCAAATGTATAAAACACTTCTGAAAAAATATCCTGATATTGCCCTGGTTGAAGAAAAAGATCTGCCCCCTCAACCGGTTTTGATGATTACAGATTCCGTATATGGCAGTCAGCTTCAGGACAGATTAAATGCGATGTATGGCGAAATATATGTTTACCTGAATAGTATTGACGGAGAACCCGCCGGTCCTCCTTTTGCCTTATACAGGGAAAAAAATCCTGATGAATTATTTTTTATTGAAGCAGGAATTCCTGTAGATAAAGATGTGAACGGGAAGGGTGAAATTAAAGCAGGGTTTTTGCCAGGTGGCTCTGTATTAATGCTGCGTCATTTTGGAGATTATAATACTGAAGAAGAGCATGAAGCCATAGAACAGTATATGAAACTTTATAATCTTGAAAAGAAAAGTAAACCCTGGGAAGTATATGTAACCAATCCTGCTGAAGAAAAAGACACAGCAAAATGGGAAACACATATAATATATCCTTTAAAAAACAAAAAATAAGTTAACTTTTTTATGCTCCACCGGTGCTCTGCCGGTGGCTTTTTTTGTTCAGACTTTATTTTTCATTTGTCTATTTCTTTATATGACTAATGTAAAAAATTGAACTAATTATCATAAACATGCTATCAGAGACTCTATTTAGAAGTTTTTTCTGTAATTTTAGGATATAGAGATCATAAAATATGTAATGTGTAAAATTAATTGATATGAAGACGTTAAGAAATTTATTTTTAGTTGGCTTTTTAATTGTTGGAATGACTTCCTGTGATTCTTTGAATAACCTGGCAGATGTTGTATTTACGGCGAGTTTTAGCCAGTCATTCCCGGTTACGCTTCAGGAAGGGACAAATTCTGTTAATGAGACAGACACCCTTGATTTTACCACTGATTCTGATGTATACAAATACCGGGATAAATTAAAGGATGTAAAGGTAGATTCAGTCAGGTTTCAGGTCCTGAATTATCAGGGTGATGCCAACAATACTATTACAGGTTCTGTTAAGTATAGCAGTGTTGCTTCATCAACAGGTAAGGAACTTGCTTCTATTGACGGACTTAGCCTCGACCAGCTTGCTGCAAGCGGAGAGATGATCAATTTACCGCTTAACCAGGCAAACCTGAGTGACATTGGGTCGCTGCTCCAAAATGACAAGAAGATCAAAGTATATCTGAAAGGGACTGTAGACAGTACCCCTGCCAGTTTTATAGTGAAAATTTATGTATATAATGAGATCACAGCAAATGCGTTAAAATAGATTAAGGAGTTTGCACCGGAAAGCCTGTTTGCTTGTCAGACAGGCTTTTTGTGTAAGTGGTATCCGGAATCAGGCCTCTTTTAATAATTCTTTGGTTGAAAGTAATCCGCAGGCTGCATAAATATCCTGTCCGCGTGATTGTCTGATGGTAGTTGTTATCCCTTTATTATTCAACATTTGCTGAAAATCTTCAATAGTTTGCCTTCCGGAACCTTCCAGTGGTGTGTCCGGTATGGGATGAAACCGGATAAGGTTAATGCGGCATTTTATACCATTCAGGATCCTGCTAAGTTCCTTGGCATGGCGTGGCGTGTCGTTCAGACCTTTGAACATAATATATTCAAATGAAACACGACGCTGACGTCCGAAATCAAAAGATCTGATTTCGTTGAGTACCTCACTAAGCGGATATACATGCTCAACAGGCATCAGCTTTCTTCTTTCATCGTCAAAAGGGGTATGCAGGCTGACAGCCAGGTGGCACCGGCTGTTTTCCAGAAATCGCTTCAATCCGGGTATAATACCAATAGTGGAAACAGTAATGCGTTTTGGACTCATTCCATACCCATAATCTGATGTGAGAATTTCCAAACTGTCCAGCACAGCATCCAGGTTATCAAAAGGTTCACCCATGCCCATATAAACGATATTTGTTAACAAATCTCTTTCCGGCAGGCTCCTGATCTGATTGATTATCTCGCCGCTTGAGAGGTTGGCCTGAAATCCCTGCTTCCCGGTCATGCAAAAAAGGCAGCCCATTTTGCATCCTACCTGCGAAGAAACACATAATGTGTTTCTGTTTGTTTCCGGAATATAGGCTGCTTCAATGAATTTGCCCCCTGTTGTGGTGTACAGATATTTTTTGGTCCCATCAGAGGATACTTGTACTTTTGCAGAAGGTGTTATTCCGGTATCAAAACGGGCATTAAGTTTCTCACGACCCGATTTGCTGATGTTGGTCATCTCATCAATTGAGGAAACCTGCTTTTTGTAGAGCCAGTCTGCCAGCTGTGAAGCAGTAAAAGAAGGTAGTCCCAGCTCTTTGCAAACAGCCCTGAGTTGGTCGTATGTTTTTCCGAATAAAAATTCGCGTTGTTCCGACATTATTAAAAATATATTTCTGATACAATATTGCTGAAAGGTATGTTTCTTGATATCAGTATGTCTCTCACGGAAACTACCATTTCGGCACTGCCGCAAAGGTAATACATATTGTCGGAGGGAAGGTTATTTTCGGCGGCTAAAAAATCTGAAACCCTGCCCGGATAATAGTCTGGCAGTTTCTCTCCTGAACAACATTTTATATAATTTTTTCCAAGTGCTTTTTCAAACTCATCAGAAAAATAAAATCCTTCCGGCGTACGCGATCCCTGTACCAGGGTTTTTTGTTCGTTAATACCGGAGCGCACCATTGAAATGAACGGAGCCACTCCTGTCCCTGTGGCTATCCACCATGTTGGTATTCTGGAATCTGTAAAACTGCCGAAAGGATCACTGACCAGTAATGAATCACCTTTACGCAATCTGGAAAGATCCGGTGTGAGTTTGCCATCATGAACCCTGTTATAGAGAATGCTGATTTTGGCATCATCTTTACCACTTGCAATGCTGTACAATCTGGCGGCAATTTGCTCATCGGTTGTAATGCCTATAACCTGCCCGGGAATGAAAGTGAATGGCCTGGTAAACGTCAGCAGATAAACTCCCGGAATAATTTCTTCATTGGAATTAACTTTAACTTTTCTCAAAATAGTATTCGTTAGTTTATCCCACAAACAGACAGTACCGTGATTTGTTTAAAATTGCCTTTATTATCTTGAGAAGAGTATAATAAAGGTATACGTTTCATTACTTTTTTGTAAAATATTTATTATTCTCGGGGTTCCAGGTAACTCTTTATGGTATTGACATACTCTTCAAAAGCTTTAACTCCTTTAGCACTAATCTTACAGATGGTTTGCGGCTTTTTCCCTTTGAAGGTTTTTCTTACTTCAATATATCCTGCCTGCTGCAATTTATCAATCTGAACACTGATGTTTCCAGAAGTAGCCCCTGTATTTTTTTTCAGGTAGTTGAAATCTGCTTCTTTCAAACCCAATAACAGGGACATTATTGACAGTCGTAATTGTGAATGTAATAAAGGATCCAAATTTTTAAACATTGTTCTCAGCTTTTTGATTTAGCAAATGTCCGGGAATAATAAATCCTATTAAAGCAGCGCCGGCAATTACCAGCATATGATAGTTTGCAGGAATGTAGAAACAGAATGTGGCACCAGCCCAACAGAAAATAGCACCTACTATGAGTGGACTGAACCTGGTTGTTATGCCGGTAATAAAAAGAGCAAGACCGTACAACAACAAGATTAGGGGAATAAGTAGCAGCCATTGGTGAAAGATACTAAAATCAATGACCAGAAAATTACCCACCAGCAACGAAATTGTGATGCCAAAAGAAAGCCATACATAACCGATAATACTATCGATATATGTACGGGTAGTTTCACTTTTGTCTTTCATTCCTTTTGCAAAAGTGTAAATTGCTCCAATAATTAATATAAACCACGCATAATGCGCCTGATAAGGAATTTTTAGGATGTTTAACAAAATAAATACAGTGAGTGAAGTGAACATTACAAGGTAGCCCCATACGAGAATTATATTCCCACTTCCTTTTCTCAGGTTGTGCCTTGCGGTGTTGATCATCTGACTGATCAGTTGCAAACTCTCTTTGTGGTCAAATTGTTTTTCCATAATAATTTATTTAATTAGTAAATAAAGTACAAATATAAAGTAGTTTATTATATAAACAATAAAATATTAAAAAAATTTGTCGGTTTATTAAATAAAATTCAGGAATAACTTATTTAACAAAAGGTTAGTATATTTTTAGTCATTATTCGGAAAATAAAAAAAGGCACAGTTTCAACTGTGCCTGAAAATATGTACCGTTATTCTGTTCTAATTATTTGTAAGGGAAATCAACCATGCAGTGAAATTCTGAGCTGCTTTCATATTTTGAAAACTTTCAGGCAATTTGGCGTGATCAATATATTCATTATATAACCAGGGATCACCAATAGTAATCACATTACCTTTTCCGAAAGAAGCGACTGCAATAATAACTTTTCCGTTTTCAGTCAATACCGGTTTTGCCTCTCCGGAAAGTGTTATGGTTGAAATTTCTTTCATATAAATTTTACTCACTCCCTTAAAAACCGGATTATCCGGGAGATTGGTAAAAGATCCCATATCATATTGGTGGCCTGTTACATGATGAATGCTTACTTCGTTGAAATGCATGCCAAATTTGTCGGCTAACTGGTTAAAATGTTGAAATTCTGCATTCAAACTGTCATTTTCCATTAGCACCAGCACACCGCCCTTTTTTACCCAAGTGACTATATTTTTAATTGCTTTTTGATCTAAATACCTGGGAGATTTAGTTTCATTTGGCGTGTCCGGATCCACAATAATATAAATATTTGCTTCCTTTAAATTTGTTGTAGTTGGGGCTTCATGAAGCGTTCTTAATTGAGCACCCTGTTTTTCGAACAATGATCCCCATTGTGAAAAACCACTCAATGCACTGTCGGTCCACAAATAATGAAAAGGTTTTCCTGTTTTGCTGCTGATTTCATTATTATAATAATTATCAAGTGCAACCACTTTATGCTGTGCAGATAAATTACCCTGAAAAAGAATGGCAATAAGTAAAAGAGAAAAATAATTTAAGTATTTCATATTGTTTTGTTTATTGATGATTTTTAAGTAATTCATCTTTTTCCAGACACCTTCATTATTGCTTCCGGCTATCTATATCAGTATGTTACAGAAAAGTATTTTACAGTTTGTTTACTGAAAGGTAAAATTATTAAAAATGTTTGAATCTGCATCATAAATCCAGCCTTTACCTCTACTGTTGGCGGAATTGGTAACTTACCTGTTAATAACGGCTTACTAATATTGTGTTGTCCTGAACTTTTTTAATTGCCAAAATGTTTGTAATTTAACCATACTTATTAGAAAGAGATTAAGGGTTCTGGTGGAAGTGGTAACTTAAAAGGTTGTTAAAATATACTTAAATCCATAACACAATGAATTTTATCAGCACAATTTTAGATGAAAAAGGACATGAGGTAGTGAAAATCACTCCTGATGCTACCGTCTATGATGCCCTTCAACTAATGGCCGACCATGATATCGGGGCACTGGTTGTTGAAGAAGGAGGAAAGGTTGTAGGTATGTTCACAGAGCGTGATTATGCCCGACAGGTAATTTTAAAAGGCCGTTCTTCAAAGGAAATGCGGGTAAGGGAATTAATGGTTAAAAGACTTTATTTTGTTACACGCAAACAAACTATTACCGATTGCATGGTGCTTATGACAGAAAAAAAGATCAGACATTTGCCAGTTTTAGAAGATGACAAATTACTGGGAATTGTGTCGATTGGCGATGTGGTGAACATGATTATCCATGAACAGCGAAAAACCATCCGTGATATGGAAAATTATATTACAGGAGGGTATGGAAATAATTCTTGATGAATTATTTTTGAAAATCAACATATTATGGGAAGCTTTCAACCCTTCCCGATGTTGAAAGCTTGTTCAAAAAATCACATTGAAAGTTTTCTGGTCGGAATAAAAAAATCTGATTTTCGAAGATTGCATTTTTTCGCAACCGAGGCAGCATAGGCAAGACGACCTGCATTATTATTTCTTGAATCAGAGCCAAAAGTGAACTTCAATCCCTGTTCCTTTGCCATGTTGATAAACTTTTCATGTGGTGTGTGTGACATATCATTGATCTCGAATGCAATATCCTTCTTTTTTGCTGCAGAAATCAGTTGCTGCATTCTCTCATCAGTCCATAGTTTGTAATAATCCCGAGCAATACAAACTGGTAAAAACAACGGCCAGGCAAATATCTGTATAGGTTCTTCCTTCATTATCTGCAGACTGTAATCCATATACTTTTCCATAAATACATCTGTGTCCTCCACGTATGTCTGCAACTCATAAATTCTTTGATATTCACCATGTCCGAGAGGAATGGTTTGTGGATCCATAAGCACATAATCAAGCTGCTCCAACAAAGCGGGAGAAAAACCTTTGTGCCATCCTGGAGTCATTGGTTGTAAACCAATATATACAGGATATTTTTTCAGTTCATCAATATACTTTTTTAAGTCAGTATCATTTTTTATTGCCCAGGGAGCAGGATGTTCCACTATTCCGAATTTTACTTTTCGTTTTTCAGCGATTTCCATTATCTGCTCCATACCAAAACCATCAGCTCTGTGAACATGAAGATCAATGAGAGGAAATGTATCTTCATCTCTGAAAAGGCTGCTTGCAGATAAGGGCACTGTGCTTATAATTCCGGCTGACAAACCGGTTTGCTTAATAAATGTTCGACGATGCATGATTAGTGATTTTTAAAAAATTGCTTAAGTCTATTCAGAAAAATCTATTCAGCTCAAAATAAAAAATTGAAATCTTGTAAGTTGTGTATATGGCATGTAGATGAATTACTACTAATTTAACTGTTTGTTTTTCTAAAGGAAGCGGTAATACAGGCAAATGCCTGCACAAGGCAGAACCGGGAAATCTATGTCAAGATTAAACCATCCGGTTGTTTCATTTTTGCTGGTTCTGTCATGAAACAACTGAATAAGAGGCCCAGCATCAAGACCAACTCCCCACCGGTCTGACAGGTTTAAATCACGGCCCAGGCGCAGGTCAAGATATAAATATTTGTCTGTTATACTTCGTGTTTCATCACGAAGAAAATCAAATCCACCGCGGAAAAACCATGGTTTTCTTTCTGAATATGAAGAGTTACCTGCGAAGTGATAAAAAGCCATTCCGGTCAGAGAAAGCAAACTTTCATCACTGGCTGGCATTGATCCTAGACTGAATCCAATTTGTGACTGGTTAAACTGAAATTTCACAGATGCATTGATCAGTTCCGGAATGCCTGCTCCGGCAGAAACATTAATTTTCTCCTGTGATTTACAGGAAATATAAACTGTCATAAGTAACACAACAGCTATACCTGCAGAGTAATGATTCGTCTTTTTCACAGTTGCCTGTATTCGTCTTTTGGTATCATGCAAAGACAATTATGAACAAGTTAAGGCAAAAGTCTGAAAAAAGAAATCTTTGCAACAGTAAATTAAATACTGATGCCATTTTTTTAGATTCTTATTGCAGGGATACTGAATAAACGTTGCCGTCAGAACTTCCAAAATAGATATTTTGATTATCAATTACAGGTGTGGAAAGTATTGAACCAAGCTTGTGTATCTTAGCTTCACTGGCCTCATACTCTTCACCATACAGATGAAAATCATCTCTGAAGGTATTGTCCTGTTTGTAAATCGTACTGTAATTGTTTTTGCTTGCTTCTGTCTGGAATTTCCATTTAATATCCCCTGTCAGGTAGTCAACTCCATACAAAATTCCGTTAAAACAGCCAAAATAAACAAGGTCATCTTTAAATATTGCGGAACCATAAACCCTCATATTAAGCGGGAGTTTCCAGAGAATTTTACCGTTATTCTTATTCATGCAATAAAAGACGTGTGCATCAGAAGTGCCAAAATACAGGTTTCCTTTGTATTCAGCAGGAGTTGCGATGATCCAGCCGGCTGGTTCCCTGTAGTTCCATTTGCCGCGCCCGGTTTTTATATCCAATGCATAAATATTATAATCCCTGCTGCCAAAATAAACAGTGTTGCCCTTAACCAGGGCAGCTTTTTGTATTTCTCCCTTTGGAAAATAAGCGGCTCCAATAGTATGAAATTTCCATATGAGTGCTCCGTTTATTTTGTTTAATGCATATAAATATCCGTCAAAACTACCCATGAACAAAGTATCACCCGAAAATGCAGCAGAAGAATGTACAATATCTCCTGTAGGATAATTCCAGGAAAGAGATCCATCTGAAATATTTACAGCATATATATTTCCATCGCCACTTCCCCAATAAACAATATCTTCCGAAATTTTAGGAGAGGAAAGATAATAATCCCATAAACCATATAGTTTTTCTCCTTCAGAGGCAAACTTCCAGACTAATTTACCTGACTGTTTGTCCAATGCATACAAATTACCGTCTGCACTTCCAAAAATGACAAGTTTACCGGTCAGGAAGGCAGATGATTGAATTGCACCGTTAGTTACATATTCCCATTTTTTGGCTCCGGTGGATTCGTCAATCGCATAAAAATGCATATCGCCGCTTCCAATATACAACACCCCATCTTCAATAACAGGAGAGGCGTATATCCTGCCGTTGGTTTTGAACTTCCAGACTTCTTTCTGTTGTGCTTGCGTTAAGATGGAAGCCAGAAGAAAGAAGATAAATAATGTGGTTTTTTTAGTCATTTTAAAGTTAGTTAGTTTGGTTTCATTTCAGATATAATTTTTTCGCTCCCGGATTCACAGGATGATTTTGCAAGTTGTCATTTGTAGTAGTTTATATGAATATAATTGGATAAATAATTTTTATTATTACTTTTAATTGACGAATAGAGGGGGAATTTAGTAAAAACTGACGAAATAATCAATAAAACGAAAACTGCATCAAAGATCGTTAAAATACAACCCCGGAGGGCTCATGACCAGCTGGTGCAATGGCTTTGTGCGAGTGGAGTAACCCCGGAGGGCTCACGACCAGCTGGTGCAATGGCTTTGTGCGAGTGGAGTAACATGAAAGCAATTCACAACACCCTTGGGCAATTCCGTTCCTTCTCTACTGCTGTGTCAAAGATCGTTAAAATACAACCCCGGAGGGCTCACGACCAGGCTGTGCAATGGCCCTGTGTGAGAGGAGTAACCCCGGAGGGCTCACGACCAGGCTGTGCAATGGCCCTGTGTGAGAGGAGTAAAATACTCACGCCTTGTTTATTTTTAATGGTGTTCATGAGGTCGCTTCGCTAAGTTGAAAGCAATTCAAAAACTCGCCAACCCCATAATAGTCAAACGTTATATCCATATGCTTCACAGAAGAAGTGTAAAGTAATATCAGCATGGTTGAGAAGTACATTTGGTGATAATTTCAGGAGATCCAGGACTTTGCTCTCGAAATTGCCTCTTTCCATTTCAGAATTTGTTGCCGGGCTAACTTTGGATCCATCCCGGGTTTAAAAGTTTTATCAATTTTCCATTGTTGCCTGATCTCTTCAATATTTTTCCAGAAACCTACTGCCAGACCAGCAAGATATGCCGCACCCAGTGCAGTAGTTTCTGTAATTACAGGGCGCAATACCGGAATGTTCAAAATGTCAGCCTGAAACTGCATCAATAAGTTATTGGCCGATGCTCCTCCATCCACTCTAATTTCGGTATAATCCAGACCGGTATCTTTCTTCATGGCCTGTAATACATCATGTGTCTGAAAAGCTATTCCCTCCAGTGCAGCACGGGCAATATGCCCCCTGGTTGTTCCACGGCTGATTCCGATCATTGTTCCCCTGGCATACTGGTCCCAGTATGGAGCTCCCATTCCTGTAAATGCTGGTACAAAAAATAAATCGCCATTATTTTCAACACTTCCGGCCAGTGCCTCTATTTCAGAAGAACTTCTGATGATCCCCAATCCGTCACGAAGCCATTGTACAACAGATCCTGCGTTGAAAATACTGCCTTCCAGTGCATAGGTAACCTGATTGTTAAGTTTCCAGGCGATAGTGGTTACCAGTTGGTTGCTGGATACAAATGGATTTTTCCCTGTATTGATAAGTATAAAACAGCCGGTTCCATAGGTATTTTTCACCATTCCTTCTTCAATACACATTTGGCCAAACATGGCAGCCTGCTGATCGCCTGCTATGCCGGAAACGGGAACTTCTGAACCAAAAAATGCAGTCTCGCAATGATCATAAATCTCACTCGATGATCTTACTTCAGGCAACACGGAAGCTGGAATATTCATTATCTTCAGCAATTCTTCATCCCATTCAAGTGTATGAATATTGTATAGCATGGTGCGGCTGGCATTGGTAACATCTGTAATGTGGGTACGTCCGCCGGTGAGCTTCCATACCAGCCAGGAATCAACTGTGCCAAAAGCAATTTTTCCTTTTTCGGCCTTTTTCCTGACACCTGGTACATGATCCAGTATCCACTTAATTTTGGTTGCTGAAAAATAAGAATCAGGGATGAGTCCTGTCTTATTGCGGATCATCCCGGCAAGACCCTCTTTTTTTAACTGATCGCAATAAGCTGAAGTACGACGATCCTGCCAAACAATTGCCGGATATACCGGCGTACCTGTGGTTTTATCCCACATTACTGTGGTTTCCCGCTGATTGGTTATCCCCAAACCTTCAAGCGCATTTCCGTTGATACTTGCTTTGGACATGGCTTCTGCAGCAACAGAAACCTGGGAAGACCAGATATCGATAGGATCGTGCTCCACAAGTCCGGGACCGGGAAAATATTGTTTGAATTCTTTTTGCGCCACCGAACGGATGGTCCCTTTCCGGTCAAAGAGGATTGCCCTCGAACTGGTTGTTCCCTGATCAAAGGCCAAAATGAATTTTTCCATATACCAGATTTTAAATTCCCTGAAAAAAGTGGTGTTTAAGTTAATAATAATGATGGATATTGCAATATCCGTTTTTTATTCTCAATTTCTCATTGTGAATATACTTCAACCAACATGCGTGTTTTAGTTTATACATTGACGTGATTGCTTAAAATCAGTATAAATTGCATAATGCAGACGAAATAGCAAATCTGTAAGCAGAAAATTAAGTTATATTTGTTTGGCAAATTTGATTTTTCCTTAACTGAACGGGTGCGATAAATAGTGTGTTTCAGTCCTATAGAATCGTTTTTTCGTTTCCGCCAGGAATTATTTCTACGCTATTTGATGAACATAATTTGGCTATTCTAAAATTGTTATCCTATGAAGAAAAATGCAAATAAAACCGGAATTAACGCTAAGTTTAATGTGTTGCCTGCTAAATTGCAAAAAATATACAACAGGATTTCCGGTTTTTCACTTCCGGCAAAAGTTACATATATAATCATTTCCCTGCTTGCTACAATCTGGTTCCTTTTCCGCGTTCTGCCCAAACCATCAAGGGCTGCTTATCCATGTATGCAGGTTGCCGCCCCCATAATGTCTTCATTCGTTATATGGTTAATTTCAATAACCGGTTCCTGGTATTTTTTGAAAAAAGGTATTGGAAGAATTGCTTCGACTCATTATTTGGGTGGTATAAGTTTTTTGCTGGTTGCATTGATGCTGGGACTGTTAAGTACTACACAGGATACCAGATTAGCTGTTGCAGGAGAGAATGTAACTACGTGGTATCAGCCTAACCAACCCGTTGGTGAAGCTTATGGGATCAATCCCGGCCGTGTTGTCTGGAGCAGGTCCCCCGGAGCTGCATCATGGGATGGAGAAAACGGTTTCTGGTGGGAAGACCGGTTTAATGATCAGGTTAAAATAAATACATTATTTGGATCTTCATTACTGCAGTTGACTAACGCAACCAGTGAGGAAAAAGCCTGGGATTTACTCTTTAGACACTTTAACAAGACAAAAAGAAATACCATAAAGGGTTACCGAGCAGGTGAAAAAATTGCCATAAAAATAAACCAGAATAACACCTACAGCCATAAAAACTCAGAGGAAATCAATACATCTCCGCAACTTGTACTTGCTGCTCTTAAAAGTATAATTGAAAAAGGAGGTGTTCCCCAAAAGGATATCACCGTTTTTGATGCCAGTCGTTTTATCACTGATAATATTTACGATAAATGTCATGCTGTATTCCCTGATGTAATATTCGTTGATCATACGGGAGGTGAAGGACGTGTTAAAGCGAATTATGTGTCTGATGCCATACCCTATTCTGTCGATAACGGTGAGCTGGCGCGGGGCCTGGCTGTCTGTGCGGTTGATGCAGATTATCTGATTAATATTGCTGTAATGAAGGGGCATGTAGGACAGGGGGTAACCCTTTGCGCAAAGAATTATTATGGGGTAACCAGCATACATGCCGACTGGAGGAAAAATGCGCATAATAATTTTGAGCAAGACCGCTCCGGAAAGCCAAAGTACATAACATTTGTTGATTTTATGGGTCACAAAGATTTAGGTGCCAAAACAATGCTTTTTGTTGTAGATGATCTGTACAGTAATAAATTTGTAAATGGCAAACCCGAATATAAATGGGAGATGCCGCCATTTAACAAAGCATGGCCTTCCAGCTTGTTTGTATCTCAGGATATGGTGGCAATTGATGCAGTTTGTTGTGATTTCATTATCAATGAATGGCCGGATGCACCGGATCTGCAATACTGTGATGCTTATCTCGTTGAAGCTGCACAGGCAGATAATCCCCCGTCAAAAACAATATATGACCCTGAAGGTGACGGGACAACATTAAAAAGCCTGGGCGTAATGGAGCATTGGAACAATGCCGAAATGAAGCAATACAGCCGGAACCTGAAAACTGGTAATGGAATTGAACTCGTTTATAAAGTGATGAACTGATTTTACATTTTATTAAGTGATCTTCCTTGCAAAGCACTTACTTAAGGTAGTTATTTTTAACTATCCTGGCAACTGTTGATTCACCATAATTGTTGCTGACTTTCACCAGGTATAATCCTTCAGGCAATAGAAAAGGCAGCGTAATACTTTTGCTGTTTTTGACCACCTGGCTATAAATGACCCTGCCCGTCAGGTCGGTATATTCTATATTTATGAAAGGATAAACTTCGGGTAAGATAATTGTTAATTGGTTTACAACCGGATTGGGGTAAAAGACAGGACAACCTGCCATGTTGTTATAGACAATGCCGGTCACCGTGACCGGGATACAAAGTGAAGTGTCTGTACAATCATCCTGCATGACCTTAACGGCAAAATTTCCTGAATGAGTGGGGGAAAAGGATTGCTCAACAGCACCCTCAATAGCGGCAAAATTATTATCACAATTGAGCCACTGATAATTCAGATCCGTATCGTTTGCCGTTAAAACACCTTGTGAAAGAGTAACGTTGGTGTTTAAGTTGTTAATTGTCAAATTGTACGTAATTATGCTGTCACAGCCCTTGGTATTTGTAAGATTTTCTATATATGTTCCTGACTGGTTCCAGGTATTTCCTCCGTCAGGAGTCGTATAGGACCGGCATGCCTTTACGGTGATTGTGCTATCAAAACTGGTGTTCAAATGCAGGTTTATATTAATAAGGCTGTCACAACCTGCCTGGTTGGGTATTATATATTGATAGTTGCCTGATGATGTCCATGTGTCAGTACCGCCCGGTGCTGTGTAGCTGTCGCATGCAGTAATATCAAGAGTAGTATCCCGGGAAGGCTGAGTGATCTTCAGATCAATGGTGATTATTTCTCTTAGCCCTGCGGGTGTAATTACTGTATCAGTATAGGCTCCACTACTATACCATGTATAATTTCCTCCCGGAGATTCATATTTGCTGCAGGCTGTAACGTGCCAGAAACTGTGTAGCGGGCCGTTCTGGCATTGATCGGTATCACTGACAGGCTCAACACCCGTATTACCACCAGCGCAGTTGCCACAGGCGTCGATTGTTGCTGTGCCGTTCAGATCCCCATGGCAGTCATAGGTTGTATCAACAAATTTGGATAGGAGACGGATATATTTTACCTGATAACCACAACTGTTTTCGGTAACTGACCATGAGTTTAAGGGCCAGCTTGTATTGAAATCCTTGTAGGATTTTTGAGGCGGCTGATTTTTTGGGGGCGAGATGCTTTCGGACAAACAAACCTCATTATTTCCTGATGAACCGCAGCCATCCGGACAGCATCCATCCCAGTCATAGCTGGGGTTTGCACCTCCGGTAAGATATCCGGGAGGAGGTCCGTAAGCAGATACACCTACTCTGTCCCAAAGCTGACTGTTATTGGTGAACCAGCTGTGATAGAATTCATTTACGCAATTATCTCCGCCAAATTTGTACATATTCGATAAATAAACCATATTTAGCGGATTCGCGCCGTGAATATAGTGTATGTAATTCAGAGCAGCATTATGTGCATCCTCTGACAACGAATTATCGAAGCCATAAGAGATCAGATCGTAAAACATGCTGCCTTTGGCTGATTTAATCCCGTTACTCCCCCAGGTGTAATTTGCCAGATGAGCCATATATGGATCTTTCATACTATTATAGGCAGGGAAATTTTCAGAACCGTTTTCCATCGCATTTTGGTATTTCTGTTTAATATCGTCAACTACTTGTGGTGTTGCACCCATAACGGTGGTATAGTACAACAGAACCTCCTGGGTGGCCGTTTCAAATGGATAAGCATAATTCCAGGCTATGAGATGTGCCTGTTGATAATTAGTATCGAAAAAACCCCGATATTTAGCATCCTGTGTGATATCAAAAAGGAAGCAGGCAGCTTCAAGTTTTGCCATTAATCTGCCAAAATCATCCACTTCCATCTGACCGGCTCCCAGACCGACTGAATTATAGGCAGGATCGTTATTATTAAACAACACATCGGGATTTGCATCCGCCCATATCCAGGCTTTTTCGGCATGTATCTGGAGAGTGTCTGCAAAATCATTCATGCCAATGCTACGGAAAACTTTGGAACTAATTGCCAGCGCTCCGGCTGTATTTAATGTCGCTGATGTATTCGCAGGGCCATAGAGACTTTGTCCGGTGGCGGCAGAAGGTGGACTGGCATGTGACTCACCCACGATACTCAGCACGCTGCCATCTTCCTCCTGGAGACGTAACAGATTATTTATACCCCATGTAGCTTCATCCAGCAAATCTGGTATTCCGTTTCCTGATTCAGGCAGGTTATAATTATCGGCCCATGCTTCCGGACGCTCCAAATAGGCTTTCATCATCTCAACTACATAATTAGCTGTCCAACTGGTATATTTATTGTAATCTCCGGCATCATACCACCCCCCACTTAAATCCCGACTGGTAGCAGCGTTGTTTTTGTCGCTGAACAAACGACAGTCCTTGTCTTGCAGTGGACCGATATGACTGGCGCCATCAGCCCAGCCATCACCTGCATATTGGGCTTCTTTTTTGAATCCTGCCCGCTGATAGAAAAAGCTGCGAACAGCTTGTTTCAATACTTCGTTATATACTCCGGGTGAAATTTGAAACTCAAATGAACGTCGGTTATTGTCAACATCCAGTACGTAATAGGTTCCTGTAACTGTTACTTCCGAAAAATCAAATTGCCAAACCTTGTCACCACTTGACTCATCCACGCTTCCCGATTTCCATGCAACAGGGGTAGCTGAATAAACCGGTTGACTTGTTTTTTTATCAATCAGTTCATAATTAGTTCCGGGAATAAATGTCTCCTCCTTATCAAAACCAACTACCGGATTTTTGATTATTGCAATTTTCTTTGAACCGGGCAGATATCCAAACTGATCAATTATGATATTTTTTGAAGGGAGTTGTCCAAAAGCAACTGGCAGGATAAATGGGTATAGTAGTAGCTGGTAAATTATTTTAATCATAACGAGCATCCTTTAGTGTAGTTTGTTTCAAATATAACAATATTACGAAAACTTTTAATTTTTATGTATTTCACAATATACATAGAGATAATTTTGGCGTACCTGTTTTGAACAACCATACTGATATTCAAAATATTGGTTTCTGCAAATAGTTAAATTGAAGTTGGCTGTGGCATCTTTCTATTTTGTAATGGCAGGTAGATTACTTTTCAACCTGAAAAAATGCCCGTTCATTTTCTTTGGTTGTTGTTTTTTTGCCTGGTTACTGTCACTTATTTAAATTGCTTATTAATTCAGATGCTTTTTTGTGTCCGGAATTACAAACGCGTTAGTCTGAAGCAGTAATTTTTAATTAGTAACCTTAAAATTTGAAAGTATGAACAATCTAAGAAACAGAGTTCAATTGATCGGGAATCTCGGGATGGATCCCGATATGAAAGAGATCAACGGTAAAACAATGGCAAAGTTTTCACTTGCTACCTCAGAAACTTACAAGAACAATGAGGGAAATAAAGTTACCGATACGCAGTGGCATAATGTGGTTGTATGGGGCCAGACAGCCGGTATTGCTCAGAAATACCTTAAAAAGGGACAGGAGGTTGCTGTTGAAGGCAAACTGGTACATCGCACTTACGAAGACAAGGATGGGAGCAAAAAATATTTTTCTGAAGTAGTGGTAAATGAAATTTTATTGCTCCGCAATGGTAAAAGTGAAAATGCATAGAAAAAGATGAAACGGCACTAAAAGAGGAGGAAAATTAATTTCTGTCCAATATTTTTTATTAGTGTCTGTTAAATAAAAAGACCGCATTAATTACTTATCTGGAAGCCCCGGTATTTCAGGTTTAGAGTGCCTGATTTTTCAGACTTCCTCCGGATTCGTTGAGGCCTGTCCTACAAACCGTTGAGCTATACTCCTATAAAATCTAGATGTTGAGCTTCTCGATTACTAATAATTAATGCGGAATTTTTTGATACCAAAGAACATTTGTATTTACCGGTTATAAAGATAGGTTAATCATTGCATATTTTCAAGGATTGATAAATGTTGCAAAACATACCCGTGTTTTTGTAAGTGACAGATATACAAGTTGATATATTTGTTGTGGTTTACGAAAAGTTTTAATTTAATTGCTGAATTTTATGTCAATTCCAGGTATGAAAGATAATTGATAACATACCGACTTATTTCCATGGATATTTTTTTTATTCTGAAATAAGGAATGAAATTATTGTTTATAACAGCATTTTCATAAAGCACCTGCCACCCCGTTTTGGAATTTATTTACAAAAAAGTAACCTTCTTCGCAGATTCTACGTTTTAATATACTGGAACTAAAACCTACTTGCAGAAATCTGTTGAATACTGAAAATGAGATACTGACCATGGCTGCTATTCAGCCTCCCGGCCTTGAACGGAAAATACTTATCATTGATCATCTGGAAAAGAATATCAATGACCTGTATGAGCTGTTTAATGCTTTTTCAGAGGATATGAATGAAGTTTATTCTGTTCGTTCAGTTCCTCATGATGGCCCGGTGTTAAATGAGGTATTACATTTTAAACCTGACATCATCTTCCTTAATTTTGCATCAGCCAAAGGGAAGGGGCATTCTATAATTGAGTCTCTTAAAAATGAGGATGAAGTTGTCCAAATTCCTCTTATCTTATTGATTCATTCAGATTCGCTTGCAGAAATTGTTCACCTGGGTGTTACTGATTTTGTAAGGCTTCCCATATCCAGGGAAGAAGTATATATGCGGACGCGTAATAACTTACTTACCCGCCATGCTTTTAAGGAAATACATGCCCAAAAAGCCAGGATCGAACATATTTATGAAAAAAACAGGACAAAAACCATTAATCTGTTTGGGAAAAATAATGATCTTAGAATTGCCAAGAAGGAAATTAACCGACAAAAAAATGAGCTTGAAAAACAAAGGGATTTACTGAAACAGCAAAACCAGGAAATTACCGGCAGTATAAAGTATGCACGCCTGATTCAATCTGCCGTATTTCCACCCGAGCCTTATATTAATAAGTATCTCAATGATTTCTTCATACTTAATTTTCCCCGGGATATCATCAGTGGTGATTTCTTCTGGATGAATGAGATGGGAAACAGGGTAGTGGTTGCCGTCGGAGATTGTACCGGGCATGGTGTTCCCGGAGCTTTTATGAGTATGCTCGGTATGACACTCTTAAATGAAATTATTATTAAAAATGATAAAAATATCCTTGCTTCTGACATCCTCAATCAACTCAGAGACCGGGTGATTTATAGTTTGCACCAGACGGGCCGGTATGGCGAAGCACATGACGGAATGGATATAGCCCTTTGCATTCTCGACCGCAACAAAAAAGTTATTGAGTTTGCCGGTGCCAATAACGGTATGTTGCTGATCCGGAATAACAGGATCAATATATATCAGCCTGATAAAATGCCGGTGGGATTTTATATTACGCATGATAAATTTACCAATTACAGAATTGATTATCTGCCCGGAGACAGGATCTATATGTTTACCGATGGCTTCAGTGATCAGTTTGGCGGACCTAACGGAAAAAAATTCAAATCAAAACAATTCAGGGATCTTCTGCTTGCGATGCATCATTTGCCTTCAGAGAAACAAAAAGACATGCTCGGAAAAAGATTCTATGAGTGGAAAGGAGACCTGGATCAGGTTGATGATGTCTTAATATTTGGTATGCGCCTGGAATAATTATACCTGTAATTCACTTTCCCTTCCAACATTATCACTTCTAATTTGTTTGTTTAACAATATAGTTAAATGAATAAACAGATATGCAGATTGAAGAATTTAAAGAAGTAATTAAGAATGCTAAAGTTCCGGAACTGGATAACGATTTACTTAAAGCTTTGTGGTTTGATGCAAATGGAGACTGGTCCAGAGCACACAGTTTAGTGCAGCATATTCCCACCAGGATTGCATCCCGCATTCATGCCTATCTGCACAGGAAGGAAGGAGACAGGGCAAACGCATCATACTGGTATCACCACGCAGGTGTTTCTTTTCCGTCCTGTTCACTTAATGAAGAATGGGAAACGCTGGCAGAGCTGATTCTGTCAAACGATTAATTTTTTTTGACAAAAAGTATTATATTTCATTGCATTTATCCAATAAAAGAAGAACCAGCCCTCCCGGGGCTGGTTCTTCTAAACTTTTATATCAATCGGTAAAAACCATTAATTAACAGTATTTATACTTATTGAATTCCTAATACCTGCTTGCCTTGTTTGAAAACAACATCTATAGGAATATCCTGGTTATTAAGCTTTTCGAGATCAGCTTTCAATTCAGGGCCAATCACACCTTTCTCCTGCACCAGTTTTTGCACACCGGCATAATCTCCGTCACCCTGAAGCTTTAAAATGAGGGCTGACAAAGAATTCATTGCATCCTGCATTTTTTCAAAATTAACACTGTATGTACCATCCGGATTTTTGGTAAACGCACCTTTTTCTTTGAAATAATTAAATCTGATGAGATTAGCTGTTCCATGTGCGCTTGAAGCACCAAAGCGGATAGATCTGAAGATGCCGGCAAGAAAAGTTACATAATTGTTCATCAGATCACCTTTCAATTCTCCTTTTTCATTCAGTTTTGTGACCATATACAATCCCAGGATATCTGCCTTTCCTTCTTCAAGAGCAGAATATTTATCCTTTAAAACTTTTCTTACAGGCTCGCCGGTTGTAATTGTATTCTTTATTCCAAGTCCATGTGCAACTTCGTGAAACATGGTATTCTCAAAAAACGCATCAAAAACAACATTTTTGCGTTGATTTTCAGTAATCAATGTATTGGCAATGGGCATCATTATATTGTCGAATTTTGCTTTCATTGCATTCTTCAATTGCAGTCTGCGACTTCCTTTTTCAAGTTGTACTTTTTCATCATTGGGAAGATTTATGGCAATAGTCTTACTGCCCGCATTGCAGTCACCAGCATAATATACAGCGTCGTAGGCACCCAAATCACTGTTGGAACCTGGTTTTTCCGACTTATATTTTTCTGGTACAGGCAGGCCGCGCTGCAGTTCGGGTAACATAGCTGCATACCTGAGTAAACGTTGACTCCAGTCTTTATCCTTAATCAATATATAGGCTTCATGCGCTGCTTTATAACCAAACAGTCCATCTTCATAATTTTCTATAGGACCAACCACAAAATCAATACTGTTGTCTTTCATATCCATCCAGGCCATGTCACTCTCAAAATATTCATCAGTCATTAAAGCTTCTGAACGGAGTTCCAGGTATTTTTTAAATCCCGGGTCTTCAGCCAGCGCTGCAGCTTGTTTCAACAGATCTGCAGCTTTTTTTATCTTCTCAGCAAATGCTACATGATAGGGAATGCTCTCCAGGTCACCATTACTGTTCCTCCTGATGATGGTATACTGGCTGGTTTTATCAGAAGCATCAAATGAACTGAATTCTTCTTTGGTCATATCAACGGGATAAAAATTGGCTCCGGCTGGTTTCGGGCCAACTCCGTTGATGAAAGGTTCATTGTTGTGCAACCTGTCCCACGGGCCGTAATTAATTTTTACATATTCACGCGTCAGACTGTCGTCAAGACTGGCAAGCAGGGCATTCTTATCGCCATAAGCTTCCTGCCAGAATAGCTGATCCATAACATCAGCAGCATCAAAAAGCAGGGAAAGCATTTGTTTTTGCTGATCACTCAGTGCACTGAGATCGGAGGTGAGTGCTACTTCTTTGTATGCATTTACCTTCTTTTCCATTGCCGTTGGCTGTGTTTTTTGTTCTTTTTTAGTTGTACTGTTACATCCCGAAAGGATTATACCGGATAAGATAATCAGGCCTATAGTTCTATAAAATAACCTCATAGTTTAATTGTTTTATTTTTTTATGCAAGTTAATATAAATTCAACCCGGGTCGGAAGTCAGACAGATGTTATGCAGCTTATTTAGCTTGTTGTTAACGATTTGCATAAGGCCCAATTGTTTGGAAAACAATATTTCACGACTGCTCATAATTTATTATAAACAAATTAACGGATCAGAGGATGACAGGATAAAAATTGCTATTCCTGCTGTTTTTCAGGATTCTTTTGAAACATCATCAGCATTAAAAGTAAATCCGAGCCGTTTACCGGTTTGTATTCTGGAAGACTGGATTTTCTGGTTCATCTGATATACTGATGCAATTTTTACATTGTCATAGGGTGGAACCAGCAGGTCAAATTCAATTGAATATAATACGGCTGTTTCAATGATGTTCTGCAGGACGGGAGCAGAAATTTTTTCCTGTCCCATATTGTTGTACATAAATCCGAGTTGTCTCTTTCCTTCTACCATAAAGTAACCTTCCCTGTTAATAAATATTCTGCCGATCAGGTAGCCAAGGTCTTCATCGCGGCTGTATTTAAAGGAGTCAGCCAGGAAATTATAAATGTTAATTATGCCGCAGTAGGTATTAAGCGGATTTTCTTTAGCAAAGGGTGTTTTCCAGATGCTGTGTTCACGATTGAACTCAAAAATATTTGTATGCATACTGAAGATCAGCAGGTCGGCAGCAACTTTTAATTCAGCTTCAAATTTACCACGATCCCTGTATTCCATCATTATCCGGTTGTCCTTTCCCTGAAGATCAACATTGTAGTCGGTAACAAAAGACTGCAGAATTTCCTTGATCTGGTCCATTACCTGCTGGGTTTGATCAGAAGCTAATTGTTTAACAATTGATTTTATTGTTAACTGACCAATAATCTGATTTTTGTTTGATGATTCCATATGTGATTCAAAATTTAATAAATGCTTTGAAATTAGGATTACTAAATATAGCAGCATTTTTTAATTGAATAATCCAATGAGGCAAAAAAAATCCTGTTTGCACAGGATTTTTTGTAATTATTTTTTATGTAAGTTAAAACAACTGCCGCAAAACGTATTATTTAATAAGCTCTGGCAAATATAACCCGTCTTGATGAAGGCTTACCTGTAAGAATACATTTTCCTTCTTCGTCTTTGGAATCCAGGGGGATACAGCGAATGGTAGCTTTGGTCAATTCTTTAATTTTATCTTCTGTTTCAGAAGAGCCATCCCAGTGTGCCAATACAAAACCACCCTTGTTTTCAATTATGTCAACGAAATCTTCCCAGTTGTCAGATTCATAGGTGTTTTCTTCTCTGAATTTAAATGCTTTCAGGTAGATGTTTTCCTGTATAGCATCCAACAGTTCTGCTGTAATATTTTCAATATTTTCCTGAGGATAAGACTTTTTCTCCAGTGTATCTCTTCTGGCCACCTCAATTGTATTATTTTCGATATCCCTTGGCCCCAGAGCAAATCTAACAGGTACTCCCTTCAGTTCCCATTCGGCAAATTTGAAACCAGGCTTATGGGTATCGCGGTCGTCAAATTTCACCGTGATATTTTTTGCTTCCAGCTTTTTCTTGATTTCAAGGGCTTTTTCAGAGATTTTTTCCATCTCTTCAGCTTTTCTGTAAATAGGTACGATAACTACCTGTATCGGAGCCAGCTTAGGAGGCAACACCAGTCCGTTATCATCAGAGTGAGCCATGATAAGTGCTCCCATCAGGCGTGTACTAACTCCCCAGGAAGAGGCCCAGACATAATCCAGCTTACCTTCTTTATTCAGGAATTTCACATCAAAAGCTTTGGCAAAATTTTGTCCCAGGAAATGAGAGGTACCCGATTGCAATGCTTTACCATCCTGCATCAATGCTTCAATACAATATGTATCAAGTGCGCCGGCAAATCTTTCATTGGCGGTTTTTACGCCTTTGATAACGGGCATGGCCATATGTTTTTCAGCAAACTCTGCATATACACCTACCATTTTTTGTGTTTCTTCAATCGCTTCAGCCCTGGTGGCATGGGCAGTATGCCCTTCCTGCCAGAGAAATTCGGCAGTACGCAGAAACAGACGGGTACGCATCTCCCAGCGAACCACATTGGCCCACTGATTAACCAGAATGGGCAAATCACGGTACGATTGTATCCAGTTCTTATAAGTGCTCCATATAATGGTTTCTGAGGTAGGTCGAACTATGAGTTCTTCTTCCAGTTTTGCACTTTCATCCACCACAATTTCATGGGTGTTTTCATCGTTCTTTAAACGGTAATGTGTTACAATAGCACATTCTTTGGCAAAGCCTTCAACGTGACTTGCTTCTTTGCTGAAAAAAGATTTAGGAATAAATAATGGAAAATAGGCATTGGAATGGCCCGTTTCTTTAAACATTTTATCCAGTTGGGCCTGCATCTTTTCCCAGATTGAATATCCGTAAGGTTTGATTACCATGCAGCCACGTACCGCTGAATTTTCAGCCAGATCAGCTTTTATGACCAGATCATTGTACCATTGTGAATAATTTTCCTTTCTGCTTGTTAATTCTTTCGCCATATTGTCCTTTTGGTATAGAATTTGTTATTTTTTTGTTGTTCGAAAACTTTTACAAATTAAAGAAATAAAAATTTATATTTACAATAATTATTTAACAGGAGGTTCAGCCATGAAAAAAAGTTTAATTTTAATAGTGTTTACAACCCTTTTCATGGGCGCATGTTCTTCCAGTTATCATGCTACAAGTCCCGGTTATGACGATATTTATTACACACCTGCCAACAACCCCCCACCAGCGCAGGTTGCACAAAATTCAACACGAAGCACTCAACCGGCTCCTGTACAGAATAACCAGGAAGGATTAAGTGATTATGAGAAGTACAGAATGGAACAGGAGCAGAAAATGCTGGAAGCATCATATGATACTACCAATCAGTCTGCTTCAGAAGAAGCCGGAAATTATCAGCAACAAAATCAGGCACAATACAATGATTCTTCTGCTCAAAACCGGTATTATGAACAATACAGCAATCAGGGCGGTGATAATTCTGAACAGGGTTATTACTATGATGAAGAATCCGATCAGCCTGTTGTCAATAATTATTACTTTGATGATTATGACGGATTCTATTATTCTTCCCGCTTAAGAAGATTCAATTCACCTTATTTTGGATGGGATTATTATGATCCTTTTTACACCAGTTCTTACTGGTATGGTTACGGATATAATCCTTATTCCTGGGGCACCAGCATTTATTACGGAAGTCCGGGTTTTGGCCTGAGCATTGGCTGGGGTAATCCATACTGGTCAGTCTGGGATCCCTGGTACAGCTCATATTACGGAGGTTCATACTGGTACGGATATCGTCATGGATTTTATGACGGCTATTATGCCGGCGGTTACTATCCTTATGGTGGTGGTTATGGAGGTTATTACAGTGATTATTACTATCCATATAATAATAACCGTTACATGAGTACCGTAAGTTATGGCCGGATAGATCATCGGGCTACCGGGAGAAGCAGTTCAGGCAATGCTTCAAATGGTTATCTGCCAAGCAGTAATGTTAGAACAACTTCTGTAAAATCAGGTGGAGTGGGTTCGGATAACAGCAACCGCACAGGTTCAGTTACCGGAAGAAGGAATTATACACCCTCATCTGCTGTTGACACCCGTACCAAAAGTAGTACAACCACTACACGTCCGGCAAACAGCGGAACTCCCTCCGGTAATCGCAGTGGTTCAGTGACCGACAGGCGGTCTGCATCCTCTAATCCATCGACACAGAGGTCAGAATCAGGTAATTCAAACGTAGTAACTACCCGGCCTTCTGTAAACTCTGGAAATTCATCCGGTAATGCAGAACCAAGGAGAAGTTATACGCCAAGTTACAGCAAGCCTGCAACTAATACGCGTCCTGCCTATAACAGGCCGACAGGTAATTCTTCCAGGCCGGTTTATTCAACACCTGCACGGAAGAGTGGTTCAACCTATTCAGCACCAGCAAGGAGCAGTTCCTCAGGATCAAGCTATTCACGGCCAACCAGAAGTAGTTCAGGAAGTACATATTCGAGACCAGCACGTAGCTCCGGCTCAAGTTATTCACGCCCAAGCCGTAGCTCCGGCTCCAGCTATTCCAGTCCATCCGGTAGCAGCGGAAGGTCCTATACACCAAGCCGCAGTAGCAGCGGTAGCAGTAGCAGCGGCAGGTCGTATTCGCCTTCTTCATCCGGTTCTTCAAGATCATCATCATCATCATCATCATCATCATCAGGTGGCGGACGAAGAAGATAATATTGGTAAATATGCGGATCTGTTTTTATTGCAGATCTGCATTTACCTCAAATTTAATCCTGATCACTTAAAAATTAGATGTACTTTGCATAATTAATCCGGATGGTGTATGCAAATGAGGGAATGTTGTTTGTATTATATTGAAAGAATAGTGAGGACTGAAATATACTTTCTGATAGTTTTATACAGTTCTTTCATGATAATTTAATTCCGAATAAAATAAAAAAATATGAAAAAGATAATTTTAAGTATACTGATCATCCCGTTTGTATCTTTATCATTGATGGCGCAAAATGATATAGATGCAATGAGATTCTCCCAGAATTTTTATGGCGGGACAGGAAGGTCATTAAGTATGGGAGGCGCATTTGGTGCTTTAGGAGGTGATTTTTCTTCACTGAGTATAAATCCTGCAGGTATAGGAGTTTACCGAGGATCGGAATTTACTATCACTCCATCAATAAATTTTGATAAGGCAACAGCTTCCTACCTGGGGACTGATTATAATGATGTAAAATACAAATTTGGACTTGAAAACCTTGGGTTTGTATCAACTTACAATACAAACCGAAACGAAGGCTGGGTGAGTGCCAGTTTTGCCATTGGTTATAACCGTCTGAATGATTTTAACCAAAATATCAGTATTGTTGGACACAATGCCAAAAGTTCATTACTCGATGATTTTGCCGCAAATTCAAATGGAACAACAGGAACTGCAGCCAGCCCATATTATGAGGACCTGGCCTATAATACTGATCTGCTTTATGTAGTAGATACTACCGCCAATCCTCTTGTCTATACCAATGATATGCAGGCACAGAATACCTACGGGCAGGATCAGGAAGAACAGATCACGACCCGAGGAGGAATTGGTGAATATACCTTCTCTTTTGGTGCCAACTACAGTAATCGCTTATATCTGGGCCTTACTGTTGGTATTCAAAGTTTGCGCTATGATGAAGTGAAGCATCATACTGAAACAGAAGTTACACCCATCGATTATTTCCATTCATTTACCTTTGATCAGTATTTCAATACCACTGGTACAGGTTATAATCTGAAACTTGGAGTTATTTACAAACCTGTAGAAATGCTAAGGTTAGGTTTTGCTTTTCACTTGCCAACATTTTATAAACTTGAATCTGAGTTTCATACCAACATGGATGCCTATTTTGATCCGGATCCAAATTTTGATGACCACCTTAACGCAAGGTCAGACAATCGTATTAATGATTATAACCTGGTTACACCAGCCCACCTCATTGGTAGTCTAGCTCTTCAATTTGGATCAATGGGTTTATTGTCAGTTGATTATGACTATGTAAACTATCCGTCGGCAAGACTTCGTTCAGATAATGATTCCTATACAGATGTTAATGATTTTATACAAAATAATTACAGGTCAGCCAGTAATATTAGGATAGGTGGTGAATTGCGATTTGATAATCTTTACCTGCGCGGTGGTTATGCGTACTATGGGACCCCGCACACAGACCAAACAGGGAATGCAAAAGCCAATTTCATGCAGGCAAGTGCAGGTTTTGGAGTAAGAACACGAACCTTCTTCTTTGATTTGGGTGTAGCCGACCGATTCCACGATGAAAAGTATTATCTCTATAATACACCGCCGGCTCTAGCAGATATTAACACCAGCAATATAACCGGTGTGGCAACATTCGGATTTCGGTTCTAAAATATAACTGTGGATTGATTCAGAAGAGGTTATTCCTGATAGGATAACCTCTTTTTTTATTTTAAACTGCTTTTTTCTAAAATGTCTTTTGTTGATGGCCCTTCATTAAACAACAGATCCAGTATACTCAGATTTTGGATAAATCCATATTTCTCACTAAATACCTGGTGATAAGTTGCAGGCTGAAATTCAGGGTCCGCTTTCCTTAATCTTTTTTTTTGGCTGATTGAATTTCTGAAATCGGTAAATTTTGTTTGCTCCTCAGTCTGGAATTCTGTTGTGAGCTGAATATCTTTTTTCAAACCAATTTCCTCCAGCAGGGACCGAATTATGTCCAAATTGAAGTTGAAAAGGGATTTGTGCTTTTTATTAAAAAACGGGAGGAAAGCATCGATATAATATTCATAGAACGGAGAAGACCTGTAAGCTGATTCTATGGCTTTAAAATGTATCTTGGGCCAGTTGGTGGCATAGTCCAGTTCCACTTCCCTTATGAAAATTTTCTCTGTTTGGCCTTTTTTTACAGGCAGCGAGAGGGTAAGTGGCCCGTTTGCACCATAGATCACACATCTGTTACGATACGACTGTTTATTGTAGTTTTCGTGTTGTTCAATAAATACCTGTGGGTAACTGACTAACTTTGTGAAATATTGTACAGGGGGGAAATAGGCAATGGAAAGCAATGCTTTTTCAGGATTGTCCATGGTAAAAATTACAGCTTATTGATCATGCTGGCCATATAACCGGCACCAAATCCATTGTCAATATTCACCACACTCACACCGCTGGCACAACTGGTGAGCATTCCCAGCAGGGCTGCCAGCCCGCCAAAATTGGCTCCATATCCTACACTGGTCGGTACTGCGATGACAGGCTTATCTACCAGGCCGCCAACAAGACTGGGCAACGCTCCTTCCATGCCTGCAATAACCACCACAACGCGTGCTTTTCTGATTCGTTCGAGATTGCTGTATAAGCGATGAATGCCGGCTATACCAACATCAAAAAGACGGTCGACCTTATTCCCGAAAATCTCAGCCGTGACAGCAGCTTCTTCAGCTACAGGCATGTCAGAAGTGCCGGCTGTTATAACGGCAATATGGGTGTTGGTCAGTTCCGGTTGTTTCCGTTTTACAGTAATAGTCCTTGCCATCTCATGATACACGGCTTGCGGGCTTACCGAAAGAACTTCATCATACATTTCCCGCGTAACCCGGGTTGCCAGTATGTTTGCCTCTTTGGTCATCATAAAAGCTACAATATCCCGCACCTGCGCAGGCGTTTTACCGGCTCCGAAAATAATCTCGGGATACCCTGTTCGCAATTCACGATGATTATCAATTTTTGCAAAGCCCAGATCTTTAAAAGGAAGATCCTGCAATTTTTCCAGTGCCTTATCTACAGTCTGATTTCCGGAATGTACTTCCTCAAGCAGTTGTCGTATTTCGTCAGCCGTCATTTTATCAAGTTATTTTACCTGCAAATTTAATAATATTGCTTTGGGATACCATCTGTATTCAGATTTCCTTTTCAGATGATTTTAGTATTTCCTGATTAAAACTTCCGGTGGAATAACCTGAAAGATCAACTGTTACATAGGTAAATCCCGCTTTTTTAATGTATTCAACTATTTCAGGGAGATGAGGTTGTGTTATAAATGATCCGATATTCTCCTGAGGCAGTTCAATTCTGGCCAGGTTATTATGTTTTCGTACCCGTACTTCCTTGTAGCCCTTATCCATCAGATATACTTCTGCTTTTTCGATTGCTTTTAGTTCCGTTTCGTCAATTGGGTGGTTAAACGGAAGTCTGGTAAGCAGACAGGCATAAGCTGGTTTGTTCCAGGTTGGCAGGTTAAGTTCAGCAGATATTTCCCGTACTTCTTCCTTGGTGATGCCGGTTTCCAGCAACGGACTTTTTATCTTCAGCTCCCGGAGCGCTCTGAGTCCGGGCCGGTAATCCGAAGTATCCGATGCATTGGTGCCATCCATTACATGTATAAAACCTTTGGATTTAGCTGCATTTATGAGAGCTTTAAATAATAATGATTTGCAAAGGTAGCAACGTTCGGGTGGATTATTGCGGATGCTTTGGTGAATACCAATATTTACTACAATCTGCTCAATATGTTTTTTATGAATAAAATCTTCAGCTTCTTTAAGCTCCCAGTCAGGCATATAGGGCGTTTTTGCTGTAATAGCCAGGACCTTTACTTCAGGGATGTTTTTTGCTGCCGCAAGCAACAGGGTGCTGTCTGTTCCACCCGAAAAAGCAATGGCTGCTTCGCCCAGGTTTTTCAGGTATTCCTGCAGGTCTCTGAATTTTTTTAGTGTTTCATTCTTCATGATCTTTTAGTATGTCTGATAATTAAAGGAAAAATATCTGATTGCAGCCGAAAACAGGTATTCAGGACATGTTATTCGAATTGATAGTGTTTTCTATTTCCCTGTAAATATCATAAAGTGAAAGATTATGTTTTTTTGCCAGTGCCACACAGTCGGCATATTCCGGTTTTGACCGCAGGATTTTCCCGTGTTGATACACCGTTTTTATATTAACCGGTCCGAATTTAGTATTGATTAGTTCAGTTTTTCGTTCCAGCATATTTTTTACGACAGGGTATTTTCTGATGCCAATAGTAGATGTATTTGTCAGTACAAACTGTGTAAGCGTATCTTCAAGCTTTTTGGTTGCAAGAATACTTAATTTATTTGCCGGACGGCCTTTTTTCATGATGATGGGAGTGAGGAAGACATCATCTGCACCCATCTCAAAAAGTTTCTCAACAACAAAGGTGAAAAATTCCGGATTCATGTCGTCTATGTTACATTCAATCATAACAGCTTCCTGCTTTGCTTCTGTTTGGACTTCTTTCTCAAAGCTTTCACCAAGATAGATCCTAAGCACATTTGGAATATTT
Organism: uncultured Bacteroidales bacterium; assembly: GCA_963783315.1. Classification (GTDB taxonomy): domain Bacteria; phylum Bacteroidota; class Bacteroidia; order Bacteroidales; family DASQZP01; genus DASQZP01. The sequence continues at coordinate 68,834 of CAWAMZ010000012.1, read as the reverse complement.
GTATCACGCTGTCCAATTCCGTAAGCTGTTTTGTGCAGTGTAAATTTCAGATTGTCAGTAAATTCATCTACGTTGGCGGCGAGGATGGCTGCGCCGGTAGGGGTAGTGGTTTCGTAAGGGACAGCCCCTGTTTTTACCGGAATCCCGTTCAATATCTCACTGGTGGCAGGTGCCGGAACGGGCATTAGTCCATGGGCACATTTCACAAAACCACCGCCCAGCTCAACTGTTGATGCCATGATTACGTCGGGATTCAGGTACTCAATACCAATAGCGGCACCTACAATGTCAACAATGGAATCAATGGCTCCAACTTCATGAAAATGTATTTCATCAATGGTTTTGCCATGAATTTTGGCTTCTGCTTCCGCTATATGGCGGAACATATTCATAGCCCGGGATTTTACTTTTTCACTTAAAGTGCTTCCCGTAACTATTTTTTCAATATCATTTAAATTCCTGTGATCATGACTGGAAGTGCTGACATGGTTGTATGCCTTTGCATGTGCATGTGTATGATCATGATCATGCTTGTGATCATGATGGCTATGTGAATGATCAATTGTCAACGGCTTTTCCGATGAATTCCCTGATTCATGGTGTTCCCATGAAGAATGCTCATTGGGTATCCTGACTGTCACCAGCGTGCCTTCAATTCCCTTTCTGATTGCTCTTGTGACTTCGATGGTATAGTCTTTTACCGGTAACTTCTCCAGTTCACCAATGAGATAGTCCTTATTAACACCTGCATCAATTAGTGCACCAAGATGCATATCGCCGGATATTCCCGAAAAACAATCGTAATATAATATCTTCATGTCTGGTAATTCTATTGTATTGAAAATATTGGAATTAGTTTAAAATGCGTTAATTCTGTACAAGCAGGAAATCAATTTAATTATTATAGTGTGAAAACAAGTGACACATTTGTGACGAATCATTAAATAGTCACCACATCGAATGTGTTAAAACTTAAATACACTGGTGAATAATTTAATTGCCAACTCTGCTAAGCGCAAAGATACAGCAAAATTTATATTATTATTTTGAAATTATGTACAGATGTAACTATGTAATATTCCTTTTATTTAGACTGTTTTCAAATTTTATAAATAAACAATTTTTTAACAGCCTAATTCATCATTATGTCGTATTTTTCAATTTGAATCGAGTTAATGTGGTTGGTGTTAATTACCGGCGCTTACGAAAAAATGTAAATGATTAATTAAAGAATTCTGAAAATGAAACGTAGAGACTTTTTAAATAAGAGTATAGGAGCAGGATTGCTGGCGGGTACAGCTTTCTCCGCCAGCGGGTTTACCAGGTTGGTGGCACCGGCGGGATCGTCAACCGGATTACCCTTTGATTTGGTAGCAATAAAAGGTGGAGAACCGGATACCATGTTTGACCAGGGAATCAGCGCACTGGGAGGTATGTCTGCCTTTGTAAAGAAAGGACAAACGGTAGTGATCAAGCCGAATATCGGATGGGACCGTACACCTGAGCAAGCTGCCAACACCAATCCGAAACTGATTGCGAGAATTATTGAACATTGCTTTAAGGCAGGTGCAAAAAAAGTATATGTTTTTGACAATACCTGTGACAACTGGCAGAAATGTTATACAAACAGCGGCATTGAAAAAGCTGTTAAAGATGCCGGCGGACAAATGGTTCCCGGTAATACTGAAAATTATTATACAGATGTTTCTGTTCCTTCCGGGAAAAGACTCAAAAATGCAAAGGAACATCAGCTCTTGCTTGAATCGGATGTATTTATAAATGTGCCGGTGCTGAAGAATCATGGTGGTGCAACCCTGACCATGGGAATGAAAAATCTGATGGGAGCTATCTGGGATCGCCGTTTCTGGCATCAGAATGACCTGCACCAATGTATTGCAGATTATGTTACTTACCGCAAACCCGACCTGAACGTGATTGATGCCTACCGGGTGATGAAGCGCAATGGGCCGCGTGGTGTTTCTACTACTGATCTTGTTGAGATGAAAGCGCAGCTTATCTCTACAGATATTGTAGCTGTGGATGCGGCAGGGGCTAAAATGTTCGGGCTCGAACCTGCTGATATTGGCCATATTAAAATAGCAAACGAAATGGGTGTGGGTACGATGGATCTGGATGCCCTGAACATTAAAAGGATAAAGATCTGATAGGAATGAGAAGAAAGTTTCTGAAAGTTTTCAGGGTTATTGTATCATTATTGTTTTTAGTTTTTACCAGTTTTATTTTTGTTGATTTTGCAGCAACTTTATCAAAGCAGATCATAAACGGAGTAACATTCCTGCAGTTTGTACCTTCTTTACTTAAATTCATTAACCTGGTGAGCATTGGCACGATTGGTTTTCTGATCGTGCTTGCTTTTACATTTTTGTTTGGAAGGGTATATTGTTCAACTGTTTGCCCGCTGGGTATCATGCAGGATGTGATTTCGTATCTTAATCGTAAATTCAGCAAAAGAAAAAAAATATTCAGATATTCAGGGCCTTATACCTGGCTGAGATATACTTTGCTGGTTGTTACAGCTGGCCTGCTGTTGTTTGGTAGTGTATTCGCCCTTAATTTGCTGGATCCGTTCAGTAATTTCGGCAAAATCTTTTCAGATCTTATACGGCCGGTTTACTTCGCACTGAATAATGTTTCTGCCAAAATACTTAATTCATTTGGAGTTTACTCCCTGTATAAAGTTGAAACGGGTCAATTAAACTATATTACCCTGATTTATCCTGCACTCTTCTTTGCACTGGTTTTTTGGCTGTCATTCAGAAAAGGCAGACTCTATTGCAACACTGTTTGCCCGGTTGGTACTTTTCTCGGGATAGTTTCCAAAGTGTCTCTGTATAAAGTTTCCATTGATGAGAATAACTGCACACGATGTGGTAAATGTTCAGTAGTTTGTAAATCAAGCTGTATTGATGTTAAAAACAAGAAGGTTGATTTCAGTCGTTGTGTAGGTTGCTTCAATTGCCTGGATGCCTGTCCAACACTGGGAATTGATTATCATAATTCCTGGTTTGGAAAGAAGTCCCTGGTAACCCAAAAAGTAACTGTAAAACCGGTAAAACCTGCTGCTGATGCAGGCAAACGAGATTTCCTTGTCAAGTCAATGGCCTTTATTGTCGGATTGGGTAGTATAAACAAGGTTTTACGGGCACAGTCAGGCACCACTGTGGTGGTGACCAAGGCCAGTACTATTCCGGAGAAAAAAAATTATGCGGTTTCTCCTCCGGGATCTATCGGACTCGAGCATTTCAACAAGACCTGTACAGCCTGCCATTTATGTGTTACTGCTTGTCCAACACATGTTTTGCAGCCTGCTTTCCTTGAATATGGCCTTACAGGAATGATGCAGCCCCGGTTGGATTACCATACCAACTTTTGCAATTATGAATGTACAACCTGTGCGGATGTTTGTCCTGCTGGTGCCATTATGCCACTTACCGAAGAAGCCAAAAAAACGACACAGACAGGGAAAGTGATCTTTGAAAAGGACAACTGTGTAGTGAAAGTGGAGGGAACATCCTGTGGCGCCTGTGCAGAGCATTGTCCCACCAAGGCTGTCCATATGGTGCCTTATGAAGGATCATTAAAGATCCCGGAGACAGACCAGGATATTTGTATCGGCTGTGGTGCCTGTGAACATGCCTGTCCTACAAGACCCTACCGGGCAATTTATGTTGACGGAAATCACAAACATCAGGTGGCAAAACTTCCTAAAGAGGAAAAAATGGAAGCCCCTGATGAGACTGAAGATTTTCCTTTTTAAAAGAAAGAAGAAAAAAAAAATGCGGACCACTTAGTGATCCGCATTTTTTATTTATATAATAAGTTAATTATCTCTCAGCTCCTTTAAACATCCTGCTCCATCTTATTTTTCCAAGGAAATTTTTGTCCTTATCGAGCGATAACCAGATAAATACCGGTCTTCCAACGATATGATCTTCAGGAACAAAACCCCAGAAACGGGAATCAGCAGAATCGTGCCGGTTGTCACCCATCATGAAGTAGTAATTCATTTTAAAGGTATAGGAATGAGCTACTTTCCCATTGATATAAATAGTACTGTCCTTTACTTCCAGTTTATTTCCTTCATACGGGTCAATAATTCTTTTGTAAAGTGGAAGATTTTGCATGGTAAGTTCAACAGTAGCGCCTTTTTCAGGAATCCACAGGGGACCAAAATAATCTTCATTCCATTTATATTCAGGATTATGAGGGAAAATATAGCTGGCAAACTGACCATCAGGTTTTGTTGATTTTTCAACGGATACCACATTGGTAAAATTCCTGATCTTTTCTACATTTTCCTGGGTGAGCGGAACGAGATAATCGGCATTGGAATACATACTGATGTCGCTCCTGGATATGTTCAGTCTTTCAAATGCTTTTGGGTTGATGGGAGTCCCATTGGTTTGGATGATATACCGGAACTGCATTTTCTTAATGTTTTTTTCCGGTTTTCCATTAATATAAACTTTTCCGTCAATTACCTGTAAGGTATCGCCATGGATGGCAACACAACGTTTGATATAGTTATCGCGACGGTCAACAGGCCGTGCTACCACATCAAAATTATCCCACACATATTGCCGGGCAAGACTGTGGTACCTGGCATCTGATTTAACAGCAGCACCCTGTCGCTGATCCTGCAGCTGCAGTTGTTCAGCATAACCGCGTACGATTGAATAATAACTCTGGGCCTGCATTTGCAGCACAACAGTATCCCCTGCCGGGAAATTGAATACTACTATATCATCATTTTTAACATGGTGAAATCCTTTTAACCGTTTGTAGGGCAGTTCAATCCACTCAAGATACGATTTGGTATTTTTGGTTAGCGGGAGGGTGTGTTGTGCAAACGGAAAGGAAAGCGGAGTATTGGGTATTTTAGGGCCATAGGCCAGCTTACTCACATAAAGGTGGTCACCAATGAGCAGTGTCTTTTCCATTGACCCCGTGGGAATCTTATAATTCTGAAAAAAGAATATATTGATAAAAGTAACAGCTATCACAGCAAAAATCAATGCATCGAGCCATTCGATAAATGTACTGTTTTTTTGATCGCGTTTTTTCCAGAATGTCCAGTTCACTTTTTTGGTTACGTAGTAATCGAAAATGATTATTAAACCGAGTAACCACCAGTAGCTGTTTAGCCAAATTACCCAAAGGGTATACAACAGTGCTACAACACCAAATTTAAAGTACTTGTTTTTCAACAATTTCATGTTTTATTAGATTTTAAAGGAACAAATTAATGTATTTTCTTAAACATTCGATTCCAGCGAATATTGTGAAATGCTTTCTTGTTTTTATCAATAGAGAGCCAGATAAGAAAGGCCTTTCCTATGATATGGTTTTCCGGCACACATCCCCAGAATCTTGAATCAGCCGAATTATGACGGTTATCACCCATCATAAAATAATAATCCATTTTAAAGGTATAACTTTCGGCGGGTATATGGTTGATGTATACTGTATCATTTTTAACCTGCAGGTTATTTTTTTCGTATGCACTGATAATTCTGGCATACAGTGGCAAATTACGTGCCGTTAAATTAACTGTCATCCCTTTTGCAGGGATGATGAACGGTCCAAAATTATCTTCAGTCCACTGATAATCACTGCTAAAAGGGTAAATAGTGTTGGTTGCGAACATACCGTGGGTATTTTCATAACGCGTGACATATTTAACAAATGGCAATTCTTTTAGTTTTTCAGCATCTTCAATTGTAAGGGGCAATTCATACATTGAATTATATTCGTTGTAATGCCTTTCATCTCTGTTAATGCCCTGTTCTTTCAGAAACTCATCACTGAGGGGGGTGCCGTCAGTACGGACAAAATAGTTGTATTCCATAGTTTGGGGAACGGGCAGCGGATTACGGTTTATCCAGACAATACCATGGATGATATGCAGCGTATCAGCAGGAAGACCAATACATCTTTTAATAAATGTTTCTCTCATATCCACCGGGCGGTATACTAGTGAGAACTGATTTTGGATGAATTCCCTGCCGTATTGCCGGATCAATGTATAATAGCTTTGCCCCGGATATTCAGGTACAATAGTATCTCCTTCCGGAAAATTGAAAACAACCACATCGTTTCGTCTGATGTGAGAAAGTCCCGCTAATCTTTTAAAAGGCCATGTTACTGCTTCGGAATAGGAGGGAATCTGATTAAGAAAGGGCAGATGTTTTTGTGTGAAGGGGAGAGAAAGGGGCGTCATGGGCATCCTGGGCCCGTAATTTAGTTTGCTGACAAATAAATAGTCACCTACAATTAGCGTTTTTTCCATCGAAGAAGAGGGGATGGTAAAGGCTTCAATACAGAAGATCCTTACAAAAACTGCAGCAATCAGGGCAAATAAAACTGCATCAATCCAGTCGGCCTTTTTATCTGAGAGGTATTTACCGTCAACACGTTTTTTCCAAAACAGCCATTTTATTTTCCTGGTAATGAAAAGGTCATAGATTACGGGAAAGCCGAGCAACAGCCATTCAGAACCAACCCATATTATCCATAACAGATAGAGGGTGGCAACAATATGGAAGGTTAAATATTTCCGGCTGAACAGATCCCTGAAAAAAAACATAGTCAAAAAGAGATAATTATAATTTCAGAAGATCTTTCATCCCAAAAACTCCTTTTTTATCTTTCAGAAATTCAGCAGCGAGAACGGCGCCAAGCGCAAAGCCTTTCCTGCTTTTAGCCGAATGTGTGATCTGAATATAATCTTCGGCAGAATCATAAGTAACAGTGTGAATTCCGGGAATCTGACCTTCCCTTACGGCTTTTATTCCAATAATATCATCCTGGCTGCCGGATGTAAGTTTCCAGTTATTTTTGCGCTCAAGCTGACTGATTATATCTTTTGCCAGGCTGATTGCTGTTCCACTGGGTGCGTCTTTCTTTTGATTATGATGCACTTCTTCAATATTTACATCATAAGCCGGAAATTTATTCATAACCTGCGCCAGCCATTCATTCAGGGCAAAAAAGATATTCACTCCCAAACTGTAATTGGAAGCATAGAAAAAAGATTTATTTTCGGATTTACAGGTTTCAGTTACTTCATCAAATTTATCCAGCCATCCTGTTGTTCCGCAAACGATGGGTACACCGGCATTAAAGCACTTCATTATATTCTGATAGGCAGCCTGAGGTATCGAAAAATCGATAGCAACATCACTTTTGGCCAGATTTTCCGTAGTGAGTTCATGCGGATTGCTTTCATCAATCACCAGTACCGTCTCATGACCTCTCTCCAGCAATATTTTTTCGATCTCTTTCCCCATCTTTCCGTAGCCAAGCAAGGATACTTTCATAATGTCACTTATTTTATTTTTATAACAAAGATAATTGAATAAGTTTATCTGAAGCAGTGTTCTGTTCGGTATTCTGTATAATTATCAATGGTTCAGTTGTAAGGGTAAGCAAAAAAAAAGGGAAGATTATTCACCTTCCCTTTTTTCAATAACGTATTAAGTTTTACTTAACCATATTTACAACTGCTTCGAAAGCAGCAGGATGGTTCATTGCCAGGTCGGCAAGCACTTTCCGGTTAAGCTGAATTCCTTTTTTATTTAATTTTCCAATAAATTCGGAATAAGACATTCCATACTGGCGGGCACCTGAATTGATACGCTGGATCCATAAGGCCCTGAAATTACCTTTTTTCTTTCTTCTGTCACGATATGCATATTGCAACCCTTTTTCCAGGGTATTTTTAGCAACCGTGTACACATTGCTCCTGCCACCAAAATTACCTTTGGTCTGTTTCAGGATTTTTTTTCTGCGTTGCCTTGAAGCAACCGCATTTACTGATCTTGGCATAATTTAACATTTTACGAATGGTTAGCGGTCAGTTTCTTACTGGCACTTAACAGGCTAATTCATTCTGGTTAATCACTAAAATTAATAAATCAAAGAGCGAAATATACTTATTTCATTGCGAGCAACAACTTCACATTCTTCAGGTCGGCTTTATCAACCAAAGAAAAATAGGTCAGATTTCTTTTCCTTTTTTTCTCTTTTTTAGTAAGAATGTGACTTTTGTAAGCATGTTTCCTCTTAATCTTACCTGTTCCGGTCAAAGTAAATCTTTTCTTTGCGCCCGGATTAGTTTTCATCTTTGGCATTCTACTTCTATTTATAAATTAAATTAAAAAACTTAGTTCTTTTTCTTGATTGTTTTAGGAGTAAGGATCATATTCATCCTTTTACCTTCCAGTTTGGGCAGCTGCTCAACTTTTCCAAGTTCTTCGAGATCCTGGGCAAATCGAAGCAACAGTATTTCACCCTGTTCCTTATAGAGTATGGAGCGTCCTTTAAAAAACACATAAGCTTTTACCTTATTCCCGTCTTCAAGGAAATTTTCAGCATGTTTAAGCTTAAAATTATAATCGTGATCATCGGTATTTGGCCCAAACCTGATCTCCTTAACTACAATCTTTGATGCCTTTTGCTTCAGCTCCTTTTGTTTCTTCTTCTGTTGATAAAGAAACTTCTGATAATCAATGATCTTACAAACAGGCGGGTCAGCATTTGGCGAAATCTCCACCAAATCAAGTTCCATTTCGTCTGCCAATTTTAGCGCATCGTTGATTGGATAAACATCTTGATTCTCAATATTTTCACCTACAATCCTAACCGCTTTTGCCCGAATCCTGTCATTAATCCGGTGTTTGGGTTCTGTTTGTCTCTGTTTGCGATATCCTCTGTTAAAATTTGGTCCAGCTATGTTACGGTCCTCCTTAATTTAGTTATTAATCGGGTTATTTATGATGTTTAAATTTGTTGTTCAACTTCATTGTTAATGTATTGGGCAAATTCCTCCAGTTTCATCTTTCCCTTGTCTCCTTCGCCCTGCTTACGAACGGCAACAGTTTCCCCGGCAGCCTCCTTTTCACCAACGATCAACAGGTATGGAACCCTTTTTAATTCGTTGTCTCTTATCTTTTTACCGATCTTCTCGTTGCGCTCGTCAATTAAAGTGCGAATATCGGAATTATTTAGAAAATTTAAAACTTTTTTTGCATAATCATTATATTTTTCACTGATCGGCAAAATGACAACCTGTTCCGGTGTTAAGCCATAATGGGAATTTCCCGGCTGTATGTTCTATGAGCACAGCCACAAATCGTTCCATCGATCCGAAAGGAGCACGGTGTATCATTACGGGCCGGTGTTTTTGGTTGTCGCTGCCATTATATTCAAGTTCAAAACGCTCCGGCAAATTATAATCAACCTGGATCGTACCCAGTTGCCATTTTCTGCCAATTGCATCTTTAACCATGAAATCAAGTTTTGGCCCGTAAAAAGCAGCTTCTCCATATTCAACTACGGTGTTCAGCCCTTTTTCTTCTGCGGCCTCTATAATTGCACGTTCAGCTTTTTCCCAGTTCTCATCACTGCCAATATACTTCTTGTGATCATCAGGATCACGCAGTGATATTTGTGTTGTAAAGTTTTCGAAATCAAGAGCCTTGAATATTAGCAAAATAATGTCAATCACCTTGATAAACTCATCTTTTAACTGGTCGGGCCGGCAAAAGATATGTGCATCATCCTGGGTAAAACCCCGTACACGTGTTAAACCATGTAGCTCCCCACTTTGTTCATAACGATAAACAGTTCCAAATTCCGCGTACCTGATTGGCAGATCTTTGTATGAGTGGGGTTTATTCCTGTAAATCTCACAGTGGTGAGGGCAATTCATTGGTTTCAAAAGGAATTCTTCTCCTTCATTTGGAGTTTTTATGGGCTGAAAAGAATCTTTCCCGTATTTTTCATAATGCCCGGAAGTTACATATAGTTCTTTCTGTCCAATGTGAGGTGTAATAACCGGTTCATACCCGTATTTCATCTGCACTTTCTTCAGAAAATCCTCAAGCCGCGCACGAAGCATGGCTCCTTTTGGCAACCACAAGGGCAATCCCTGACCCACTTTTTCGGAAAAGGCGAATAATTCAAGTTCTTTTCCTATTTTCCGGTGATCTCTTTTTTTAGCCTCTTCCAGCATTTCCAGGTACTCATCCAGCATTTTCTTTTTTGGGAATGTAATACCGTAAATTCGGGTAAGCTGTTTGTTGTGCTCATTTCCCCGCCAGTAAGCTCCGGCTACACTGAGTAGCTTGATGGCCTTAATCGGGCTGGTATCCGGCAGATGTGGCCCGCGGCAAAGGTCGGTGAAATTACCCTGGCTGTAAAATGTGATCTTCCCGTCTTCCAGGTCCTGAATGAGTTCAACCTTGTATTCATCGCCTTTCTGAACGTAAAATTTCAATGCATCGGCCTTGGATATTTCCTTTCGGGAATAAGTTTCCTTCTGTCTGGCCAGTTCGGTCATCTTTGCCTCAATCCGGGGCAAATCTCCCTCAGTAATGGTAACACCTTCACCCGGATCTACATCATAGTAGAATCCATTATCTATGCTTGGACCAATACCAAATTTAATTCCCGGGTATAATGCTTCAAGTGCTTCTGCAAGCAAATGAGCTGAGGAATGCCAGAAAGCATGTTTGGCCTGCGGATCATCCCATTTGTGAAGTGTTAATTCAGCATCTTCATTGATAGGACGTGTAAGATCCTGTATCTCACCATTTACGGTGGCCGCCAGTACTTCTCCTGCTAAACGCGGACTAATATCATTTGCAACATCCAGGCTTGTTACGCCTTCCTCATATTCCCTAACTGACTGATCAGGAAGTGTGATTTTTATCATTACCTATTATTTATTTCTTTTTTGAAGTGCAAAGATAACTAATTATAGAGTAATAAGGTAACAACTATGCATCAAAATTAGTTAATCTGCGGCGGTTTCGATATTACCTTAACTACTATGAGATACATTTATAGTTTAGACATAGATAATGCAGATAAAATATATTTCCTGTGTATGGGGAATCATGTATGTAACTTTTTAATTAAAAATGCACTTTGGGCTTATTAAAAACGCTCAAAAGTCAAAGTAAAAAGCGGCTTTTTGACCCTCACGCACTTTTGATGGATATTTTTTAAAGTTGGAAATCTTTTGCAAATAAATAATACCCTCAATTTTACTTTAGATAAATATCTTTATTAATCATTTCCGATAGTTTTATTAAATAATATATGACTGTCGGATTATATTCCTAATTTCACTTATAAGTCAAAAATTATTATGAAATCTAACCCCAACCCACTGCCCCTTGATCCCCTAAAGGTGAGCTTACACGCAGGTCTTATTAAATCCAAATTCGTTTTTAATTTGCGCGTGGGATTCCCTTCAGGGGAACTTAGCGAAGCGATCTCATGACCAGCCATAGCCTGTGCTTGTGTGAGGGAGTAATTGAGCGAAGTGATTTCACGACCAGCATGAGCCATAGCTGGTGCGGTGGAGTAAACAGGGGGCGAGCGATGGAAATAATGTTTTAGGAACATAATACGATACTCATTAAATAATAAGTTCATTCATAGTTTATAAACAGTATGAATTTAAATAGGCTCTATTTTAGAATTTACGCTTCCTGCAAATTAATTAAGCTGTATATTTGTTTATAATTATTCTAAATAATATTTTAAGTTAGATTTGATATGACAAAGAGTTGTCCTGTAAATTTTGATATAGTAAACGAACGGGTTACCCGGTTCAACGCATTGTATACATTACTTGTCCTGATGATTTTTTTAACTTTTCCTAATCAGTGGATACTGGTTGGACTGGCTGCTGATTTTCTCCTGCGTACATACAAGAAAGGGAAATACAGCCCGGTAGCTATCCTGAGCAGAACCACAGTTACCGGATTAAAGCTGAGATCGTCAAAAATTAACGCCGGTCCGAAAATATTTGCTGCAAAGATCGGATTGTTTATGATTACCGCAGCATGGCTCGCATGGTTCGCAAATTATCATGTTGCTGCCATGATCATTTCAGGTATTGTTGTACTGTTTGCTTTCCTCGAATCCGCTTTCGGTATCTGTGTGGCTTGTAAAATATATCCCTTCTACAAGCAATTGTTTTACAGGTAATTGCCATTTTAACTCCATCATTATCATGCGGATGCCAGGGAAAAAACATTTAAATGTGCTATCCTGTAATTTAGTCTAGTGTAAATTTGTAATGAGTTTTTACTAAAAACAATTTATTTAGTGATTGTTGCAGGCTCTCTATATACTTCTGAGATAATGTAATTTCCCATAATACGGACGGCCGGTATTTTACACAACAATATCTTTTGTGTAGTCCGGGTCGTATTTTTTTGCTTATTTTGGGGTAGAAATAAACGAAGTATTGGCTGTGAAAAAGAAAATGCTGCGTTGAATTTTTATAAACCAAAATAAATTTTCTTCAGATGAAATTACTTCAAAAATTCTCTTTGTTGTGTGTCTCCCTTTTGCTGACACAACTGGTGATGGCAGGCAGCGATTACAAAGAAATAACCCTGCCCGATCTTTATAAGAATAATGAATATTCAGCCAGATCAGTCCACGGGTTGCGTTCAATGAATGACGGGGAACACTATTCAGTGCTGGAAGCAGGCAAACGAATTATTAAATTCAGCTATGCTACTGGTAAAGCTGTTGCTACCTTATTTGATTTGAGTAAATTAGAAAACAAAGATATACCCTATATTTTTGGATATACGTTCAGTAAAGATGAAAAGAAAATTCTGGTAGAAGCCAATTTCGAAAAGATTTACCGGCGCTCTTACAAAGCTGATTATTATATCTGGGATATCGCTGCACAAACGCTCACCCCTCTTTCCAATAACGGAAGCCAGCAGCTGGCTGCTTTTTCACCTGATGGGAATAAGGTAGCCTTTATGCGGGATAATAATCTTTTTATTAAAGATTTGCAGGACAGTTCAGAGAAACAAATTACGACCGACGGGAAATACAACGAGATAATAAATGGTAGCTGTGACTGGGTTTACGAAGAGGAATTCGGATTTACCAGGGCTTTTGACTGGTCACCGGATGGCAATAAAATTGCTTTTTACAGGTTTGATGAAAGTCAGGTGAAGACTTTTAACATGACCATTTATGATGATTATCTCTATCCTGAAAATTACACTTTTAAATACCCCAAAGCCGGTGAGAAAAATTCGGTCGTTCAGATTCGGGTGTATGATCTTACAAATGGAAAATTTACTAGTATGGATATTGGTCCTGAAACAGATCAGTATATTCCAAGGATCAAATGGAGTAATGATCCCTCTATGCTGGCTATTATCAGGATGAACCGGCTGCAGAATAAAATTGAAATACTGATGGGAGATGCATCCACCGGGAACTCTTCGGTAATTTATACGGAAACCAACAAATACTATATATCTGAAATTGATGATCAGTACCTTAACTTCATAAACGACAAGAACGATTTTATTATCTACAGCGAGAAATCCGGTTACAAGCATTTTTATTTACTTGATGCAAATGGGAATGTAAAAAGGCAGATTACCAAAGGCCAATGGGATGTGGTTGATTACCTGGGGTATGATGCCGGTTCCAAGTTATTGTATTATACTTCAACCGAGAATTCACCCTTGCGGCGTGATGTATATGCCATCAAACTAAACGGAAGGAAAAAGGAAAAGATCTCCATTAATGAAGGCACCAATGATGCCGTATTCAGCAAGACTTTTAAATACTATATCAATTATTATTCCAGTGCCACTGTACCCACACAGGTAACACTCCATGACGCTTCCGGTAAGTTGGTAAGGGTGCTGGAGGACAATAAGGATTTGATGGAAAAAGTGAAAGCTACAGGAGTACCGGATAAGGAGTTCTTTACTTTTAATACTTCTGAAGGTGTGTCGTTGAATGGCTGGATGATTAAACCGGCAGATTTTGATCCTGCAAAAAAATACCCGGTGCTGATGTATGTATACGGTGGGCCTGGTTCGCAAACTGTCACCGATTCCTGGAGTTTCGGATGGTACCAGTTACTGGCTCAAAAGGGTTATGTAATTGTATCTGTAGACAACAGGGGAACCGGCTTCCGTGGAGAAGAATTTAAAAAAATGACCTACGGAGAGCTGGGGCATTACGAAACCATCGATCAGATTGAGACAGCTAAATACCTTGGTTCCATGGATTATATTGACAGTACACGGATTGGCGTTTTTGGATGGAGCTACGGTGGTTACATGTCTACTTTGTGTATTACCAAAGGAGCAGCGTATTTCAAAACGGCTATTGCTGTTGCTCCCGTTACCAATTGGCGTTTCTATGATACCGTTTATACTGAACGATATATGGGACTGCCTCAGAAGAATCCTCACGGCTACGATGATAATTCACCCATCAACTATGTGGACCGGCTGAAAGGACGTTACCTGCTGATACACGGAACAGGGGATGACAATGTTCATTTCCAGAATACAATGGTACTTACAGAGAAACTGGTTCAGGCAAATAAGCAGTTTGAAATGCAGATATACCCGGACAAGGATCATGGGATTCGCGGCGGCAATACTTCACTTCACCTGTATACCCGCATGACTGATTATTTGTTGAAAAATTTGTAACATTGAGAATAAAAGATACCCGATGACTGAAAATAAATTAGAACAGCTTCGCTCATTGTTTGCCCGCTGGAGCGGGAGAACACCCGAGAAGGTGACTGATCTCCCTGAGTCGGGGTCGGCACGGAAATACTTCAGGATCTCTGCCGCAGGCGTATCTGCACTGGGAGTTTATAATCCTGAGAAAGTAGAAAATGATGCGTTTGTTGAATTTTCCAGACATTTCCGGGCAAATGGATTACCGGTTCCTGAAGTTTATTTGTATGAACCTGATGAGAATATTTACCTGGTGGAAGACCTGGGAGATGAGATGCTGCTGAACCGGATTGAATCATTGAGGAATCAAGGTGAGGAGGATGCAGAACTTGAACTGTATGAGCGGGTAGTCGATTATCTTCCAAAATTCCAGGCGGTGGGGAAAAATCTCAATGATGAATACTTTATCGGTCGCAAAGTGTTCGACAAACAGTCGGTGATGTGGGACCTTAATTACTTCAAATACTTTGCGCTTAAAATCTCCGGGGTTAGTTTCGATGAGCAGAAGCTGGAAGACGATTTTCAGGCTTTTGCTGATTATTTGCAACAGGTGGATAAAGATTACTTTATGTTCCGTGATTTTCAGTCGAGGAACATTATGGTAAAAGCAGACAAGTTTTATTTTATTGATTTTCAGGGAGGTCGTAAGGGGCCCCTTCAATATGACCTGGCTTCCCTGTTATTTGAAGGTAAAACGCATCTTTCCCCTGAAATGAGAGATCATCTGCTGGAACATTATCTGAAAACAGCTGAAAAGGTGCTTGACTTTGATCCTGATTCCTTTAGAAAACATTTCTATGCTTTTGCAATAATCAGGACACTGCAGGCTATGGCAGCTTATGGATTACGTGGGCTTCATGAGAAGAAACCCCTGTTTATTCAGAGTATTCCGCACGCCCTTGGGAATCTGGAATGGCTGATAAACGAAGGTTGGGGAGATATGCAATTCCCGTATCTGCGGGAAGTGCTAAGTCGTTTGATTGAACATGGCCCGCTTCAGGAAGAAGTGGAGAAACATGTACGCTTAACGGTAACCATTAACAGTTTTTCTTATAAACATGGTATTCCTGTTGATTCCGGTCGGAAATCGGAGGCGGATTTGTTTTCGATTGCAGGGCATTGCCTAATCCGGGAAGAATTGAAAAATACCAGTCGCTTACCGGCAAAGATGAAGCAGTACAGAATTTTCTGCGTGAAAAAAGTGAGGTGACTTTTTTTATAAATAATGTAGCTGCACTGGTAGAGCAGTCAGTAACCAAATACAGTGAACGAAAATTCACAAGTCTGTTTGTAAGCTTTGGTTGTACAGGGGGACAGCACAGGTCGGTTTATGCAGCCGAAACACTTGCTCATTACCTGAAGGAACATTTCGATGTTAATGTTGTTTTGCATCATAGAGAACTAGAAATTAAAACCAGGCTGAATAATGCCTGAAGACAATGAATTATGAGTAAAACGATGTGTAAGACCGGTAAAAAACGCGTAATCGACCGGCCAAAATATGTATGTAAAAAGTGTGGCGCAAATGCAGAGAAGGAAAAACAGCTTTGCAAGCCATCCAGGATAAAGAAAAAATAAGACGTTTTATGAAAGCAATGATCCTGGCCGCAGGTATGGGCACCCGTCTGAAGCCAGTCACGGATGATAAACCAAAGGCCCTCGTTGAGTTAAACGGCATCACGCTGCTTGAAAGGGTAATCACATCCCTTTCCAATGCCGGATTTAAGGAACAGGTAATCAATATTCACCATTTTGGTGACCAGGTCATTGATTTTCTGGAATCAAAACAATATTTCGGACTTCCCATACAAATATCTGATGAGCGGGGTAAACTGCTTGACACAGGAGGTGGCTATTCTGAAAGCCAGACCCCTTTTAAGCGGTGAAGAACCATTTCTTGTTCACAACGTAGATGTGCTTACCAATCTTGATCTTATGGAACTTATATAATTTTCATAAGAAACACGGGAATGTAGCCACGCTTGCCGTGAAAAACAGGGAAACTTCAAGGTCACTGCTGATTGATGAAGACGATCTGCTTGCAGGATGGCGCGACAACCAGACAGGGCAGGAAAAACTATGCCGTATGCAGGCAACATTTTTCCGGCCAACTGGCTTTAGTTGTATTTATGTGTTGAGTCAGCATTTTTTTGATCATTTTATTGAAAAAGGAAAGTTTTCCATCATGGATACCTTCCTGCGCATTGCAGCTGAGGTTCCCATCACGACTTTCGATCACAGCCATGATTACTGGTTCGACCTTGGACGAACCGAGAACCTCAGACGGGCTGCACATTTTCTGACGGAAAACAATCTTTCATAAGCTTTGTAAATTCCTGGTTATTCTCTTTGGATATTCTTTAAAGGTATCCTAAGATATTTTTTATGTGTACATATTGACTCATTAAGGGTTGATGAAACACTATTCCACATAAGTGTTATGGTTATTTTTATTTGGCTAAATAACAGCTCTGCATAAAATAAAAAGATACCCGCCTGTCTTAAAATTTGACAAAAAAATGACTTTTTCGTTACTCCTTCGTGATACCTTCCCCTGAACTTTGTCTGCATAAACCTTAAAACTAATATGTTATGAGACTTAAAATTATTATGCTTTACACGGCTTTTTTGCCATTCTTCTTATCACAATGTGAGAAGGATCACGACCACATGCCCCAGCAGGAGGCTACTTTCAGGGTTACTGTTCAAAATGTGATGGAACCAAAAGACTTTTTTGCGTCAGGGGTATTTAACACACCCGTGGGTGAATCAGATGCAGGACCGGCATTACCGGGTCATTCATACGAATTTACCTTTCATGCAGGCCCGGGTATGATGCTTTCTTTTGAAACGATGTACGGCAAGTCAAACGATCTGTTTTATGCTCCCTCCGGAGCAGGGATCGAATTGTTTGACGGGCTCACTCCCGTCACAGGCAATATTACTTCGCAGGTCATGTTATGGGATGCCGGTACTGAAGTAAATGAGAGGCCGGGCACCGGTCCGCATCAACCTGCCAATGGTGGTCCGAATACAGGAATGGATGAGAACGGTGTAGTACAAACCATCGACATGGTAAATGACGGATTTACCTATCCGGCAGTTGATCAGAATATAAAAGTCACGCTGACCAATGACGGCGGTTCGATGTTTACCCTGACTATTGAAAATCTGGCGGGTAGTTCAACACCATTGGCACCCGGCACATGGGTAGTGCATACAATGCCGGATCCTATCTTTACTGCCGGCGTGGCTGATCGGGGACAGGGTTTGGAAGCTGCTGCTGAGGATGGCAATCCGTCAATGCTGGCCGATTATCTGTCAATGCACAGTGGCTATGTTTCTCCGATAGCGCCTGGCGTATATGTAGTACAGCACAACGGCAGCAAACCGATCTTCACTGATGGACAGCCTGATTATGGAGACGGACTCGAACAACTTGCCGAATCAGGTGATCCCTCAATGCTGGCCATGAGCCTTCCCGGAAAAAGAGGTGTTATTTTTTCCGGTGTTTACAATACCCCTTTAGGTGCTTCCGGACCAGGACCGTTATTGCCCGGACAAACTTACGAATTTACCTTTGATGCCCATGAAGGTGACTACTTTAATTTCGCTTCAATGCTTGGCAATTCAAACGATCTGTTCTTCTCAACAAGGGATAAAGGTATTGCCCTCTGGAGTGATGGTGTGGCTTTGAATGGTGATATTACTTCACGTGTTGACCTTTGGGATGCCGGAACGGAAGTGAATGAATACCCGGGTGCGGGTATAAACCAACCGGCTCGTTCTGGTGGCGGAGTGGATGAAAACGGAAACGTAATGAAGGTAGATGATGGATTTACTTATCCCGCCGTGAACCAGATTATCAAGATAACGATAACACCTGAATAATAATTAAGTTATTTTTATTATGAATTTACCATGCAATAGGAATAATATGTATTATAAAAAGGCTGCCTTCAAGGCAGCCTTTTTATTTATAAATCATTTCCAGTAAACAATTTCATAACAGAACTGTCAGTTTATCATAAAGTATTCTGATAACTTATAAAAAGTGAAACCATTCAAGTCACAAGTCTTTCAGGGATCTTTAAAAAAGAAACATTATTTTGAAGGTTGGTATTTTAAACATGTATCGCCTGATTTGCAGCATGTTTATGCTTTTATTCCAGGCATCTCGCTTTCCGGGGATGACTCGCATGCATTTATTCAGGTTATTAACGGAACAACCAGTGAATCGTATTATGTTCGGTACCCGGTGAATCAGTTTAAATGGGAGAAAGACAGGTTATTTATTCGCGTGGGTGACTCTGTTTTTACTGAAGATTTAATTTCCATCGCAATTGAACATGCCACGCTGAATATTCATGGCCAGCTTACTTATACAGGAATTACCCGGTTGCCGGCAACTCTTTTGTCTCCTGGTATAATGGGCTGGTATGCTTATGTACCTTTTATGGAGTGTTACCATGGTGTTGTATCAGCCAATCATTCGCTTAACGGCCGGCTTGCCATTAATAATACAAGTATCGACTTTACAAATGGAAAAGGGTATATTGAAAAAGACTGGGGAACTTCATTTCCGGCATGCTGGATTTGGATGCATGCCAATTCCTTCACCCGCAATGATGTATCAGTCTTTTTGTCAATTGCAAAAATACCCTGGCTGGGGAACTTTTTTATCGGGTTTATTGCATTCATTTGTATTAATGGCATTTTTTACCGGTTTGCCACTTACAACCGTTCTACTTTAAAAAAAGTGAAACAACAGGGTGAAATGTTGCTTATTGATCTGGAAAACAAACATTACAGGTTGCATCTTGAAACCAGGTCGAAACATTCGGGTGAATTGCGTGCTCCCGCTTTTGGCAGTATGACCCGGCTTATTAAGGAGAGTATAGATGCAATTTTAGACGCTACTTTGTACGATCGTCACAACAATGTCATATTCCATGGCTCTTCAAAAAGAGCAGGTCTGGAAATTTCCGGGAATATTTTTGAGTATGTTTAATCTGAAGTTGCTTTTTCGTTGATTTTGTTTCCTTGTGTTTCTCTAAACAGATTAACAATCTCCTGGTATTCTGTATACATGCAGTAAGTTGATTCTTTAACAGCAGCTTTTTCCCGATTCCTGTACCGGAGGACAGGGAACACTCCCATAAGAACAATAAACACAGCAATCACCTTCAAGAGGTTTAAGTAATACACCACAGTTGGTGCAAGTGTAAAAAAACTGACAGCTGTCGGTGGTCATAACTTCTTTTTTGCTGTATCCGCATTCCGGACAGGTTATTACTGATTCAATCTGCATCGCGCATTAATTTATTAGGATGTAAAGTTACCAAAAACTACACCACCTGCCTGAGAAGTAAAATGAGAATTTCCGGCTTCATTCATTCCTGATTGTGTATTCAATATTTAATGTCAAGCGATTATCTGAAAATAATTTATTCTGATCTGAAAATATACTATTATACATGGGCTTTCAAATTTTACAATTTAAATTTAAAATATTTTTAAGTTGTTAATAACCATTTCATTAAACCATGTTTACAAAAATATGTTAGATAAGATATATTAATACCAAAAGAAGTTCTTATTGATTAAGATGTTTCTGGCAGTTTTTGAATTAAGCTAAAACCAAACCAATTATTAACCTAAAAAAACCATTTACAATGAAAAAATTACATTTTGCACAGATTATTTGTATCCTGGCAGCTGTAATCTTCATAAGCAGTTGTAAAAAGGATGAAAATAATAACCTTGTCCAGGATAATGGGCTCACTAAGGATATCAATGATTTTATTCCTCCTCAGATTCTGAAAATTCTTGATTCTCTGGGCATGCCTATTAATAGAGGTGGTAATCCGGCTGTAATTGAGGGAAATTATGACGTTTCTCCTAATGTTCTTATCGCCAGTAACAGAGAGAACGACGTTATTGGTGGTCAATATTCTGATGTTTTACTTACCTTTTCAGATCAAAATAATGAAAAATTGACCCTGTTGACACAATACAGTCAGGCAAATCAGGAAAGTAAAGGTTACAGCAGTTTCATTGTTGGAGATAATGATAAATTTACTGTCTTCGCCAGGATCAAGACACATGATCCTTTCTATAATGATTCAGCGCTGTCAACTCAGATTTATTCCGGAACCATAAAGGCTGATCATATCGAGAACCTGCATATAGCCCTTGTGATGCTTGATGATTACGGGGACAACAACAATCATTACATTGAAATCGGAGATGCCCGTGTATTTCATGATAGCGACAGTATCTCTGAGAAAAATTCATCTCTCAAGTCCTATCAAATTAACCGGCTGAGAGAGGCTTTTTCTGATAATATATCTGCTAGCGTCCTTGGTGATTAGTTGATATACCTGATAAAAGCATTTATTACCTGCCAAAATGTTGAATTATTTTCTAACTTGTAGAAAAAAACTAATCTTAAACAAAAATGAACAAAACTACGATCCTTACAACAGTTTTTCTTTTTTCTTTTAGCTTATTTGTTAATGGGCAGGCTCTTGAGGAAAGTCTGACCTATATGAAAGAAAACACACTTCCTGTTCAGGGTAAAAAAACTGAATATCGTCAAACCTTTTCGTCAGACCCTGATAATCCTTACATGCTTTCCTTCAGTATTACAGATACCCGGAAGGGAGAGGAGCTTATACAGACAGTTAATGCCATAGATCTTAATCCATATATGATCAAATTTGAACCCCAAAAGGAGGTAGTAGAGATTACCGCTGGTGTACAGGGGGGGAAAGACCTGGTGAAGATTGTAGAAGGTGGGGAGACAAAGAATTATGATGATGAACTTGTTTTTTATGCAAGCGGAATTGAAGAAGCCAGGGGACTTACCGATGCCCTTAAAAAAATAACCGAATTTGCCGGTAAACATAAAGATTCTATTCTTTCAATCAGTAACAGCAAAGAAGCATTGTTGAATCATGTAGCGAAGAACATTAAAGATGTAACAGTAAATGATGATGTGTTTACACAATCATTCAGTGTAAATGAAAATAAAAACAACCTGGTTACCTTTGTTACAGGTGATGCCTCGGGCGATAAGGTAGAGGAATATAGCCTGAATCTGGCCGATTTGAATGTGCATAAACTTGATTTTTTCACCAAACGCACTGATGTGCTTATCCCGCTGGAGATTAAAGGGGATAAAGATCTCATAAAATATACCGAGAATGGAGAGACCGGCAACTATACGAGCAGCCTGGAGCTAAGGGCACCCTCTATTGAAGAAGCCCGCCTGCTTGAAGCCCGGCTGGAGGCATTGATCACACTGGCAGAAAAAGAAAAAACCACCGACTATTCTACTTTTACCTACAAACAGTGTGTTGACTTATTAAAAGACAGAATAGGTGAAGTGGTGATCAATCAGGATGCCTATAACCAGTCGTTTGCTCTTTCACCTGTCAACGACCTGGTTTATACTTATACTGTGGAGGATGTCTCAGAAGGTGAGAACCATGCGTATACAGCTAATGCTGCTGATTTTGGTAAAGTTCCTGTTTCTTTCAATACCCATGGAAATGGTGTTTTCATTACACTTCAAACGACGGGTGACCGGGATCTGATAGCAGTGAAGGAAAACAATGAGGATGCGGATTTTGAAAAAAGCTTTACCCTTCGTGCTCCGGATATAGAAGCCGCCAGAGCCATAGCCGGCGCTTTTACGCGGCTGAACGAACTGGCAGTAGATAAAATGGCCAGCCTTACTGCTTTTAAAAATGCTGATGAGGCCATGGCTTATGTTACCAAAGCCATTGATCAGGTGGTGATCAACACAGATACCTATCTGCAAAAATTGGACAAAGATGAAAAGGATAATTGTCTGATGCATTTTCACTCAACGGATGTATCAGAGGATACCAAGTATGATTACGACTTCAATCTTAAAGACATTGATCCTTATAAAATTCAGTTTAACACCAGAGGCAATGAAGTATTTCTAACCATGCAGGTAAAAGGCGGGAACGACCTGGTAAAGAAATTCGAAAATGGAGAGGTCGACAAGTTCACTGATGGTTTTGAGATAAGAGCCAAAGACATCGAACAGGCCCGGAAACTGGAAACTGCCCTGCGGATGATTACGGAATCATGTGGGGAAAAGTGAAGTGACAAGGTAGACAAAGTAACAGGGTGACAAGGAAAGCGCAAGGCTCGGCCTTGCGCTTTCAAATGTACCCCGTATTCTTATAATTTATTCATTTTCATTCAAAAATCCGGCGAGGGCATAAACCAGTGCTCCCTGCCAGTTGATGGCAATCTCGTTGGTGGTATAATCCTCCTGTTTGTCCTGCCAGTTTGTGGCATTTCGTCCTCCACCAACAAGGTAGCCGGGCCATGGTGCTTCCACGTTGTCGGCAGCCGAACGGCGGTCGTGCGGATGCATTGGGGGCTGAATGCCCAAACCTGTAACGAAGGAACGATTGTAATAATTTCTGCCAAACAGGTGTCCCAGGGCATCGAGTGCTGTATGCAGGTATTGTGGATTGGGAGAAAGCTGGTTGGCTACCTGCAGGTTAATCACCTGGCGTGCCACTGTGCCGTTAGATCCCCAGTAATATGTTGAGCCCAGGGGACGTCCATAAACATCCTCCCTGCCTTTTTCAACAATCTCATTGGCAACTTTCAATGTATTTGCCCGTAAATTTTTAACCGTTTCCGGATCCTTTCCTTCACGTGAGGACAACAGGTAGGTGAACATGCCAAGATTGGAGACATTCTGCCAGTCCCAGTCTTCATCAATCTGATAATTCATGGCAGCTGCCTGCTTTTCAAAATCTTCAAGGTAAGATTTTTCTCCGGTGGTTTCCCACAATTCGGCAGCAGCCCATAGTCTGTCATCTTCATCCTTTGTCTGATAACCTCCTGTTTTGAACTCTCCCTGTTCAAAACGTTTGTATTCGGGATGTTTTTTGAGATAGTTGTAGCTGGTCATTGCTGCATCAAGACATTGTTGGGCATAGTCTGCATCATAGGGCTTGAAATACCTGGCTGCCTGTGCCATTACTGCCGCAAAATCTGCTGTGGCAGCTGAACTCCAGTCTGTAAAGAATCGCTTGGCGGTGTCTTCATCAGCCGAAATAAAAGGGGAGAAATTTTTGCGTGTCAGCTTATGAGATACTCTTCCTGTATTGTCAGGATATGGCATTTTCAAAAGCCAGTCAGTTTCCCATTTCAGTTCTTTCAGAAAATCAGGGTAACCCGCTGCTGTCTCCGGCAGGTCGAGAGAAATATTATTCAGTTTGTCCTGATACTGGTCCCATGCCATGAAAAGCATACCCAGGGTAAATCCGGCATTTACGGTATATTTACCATAATCCCCGGCATCATGCCAGCCACCTGTTCCATCGCGTTTTGCATCCGGCTTACCGGCATAGTATTCATAGCCATCATTCAGGTGACAGGGGCCATGACCAAAATGATCCCCCTGGTAATCATCCGAAACGGCAGTGCCGCAACGCCAGAGGTAAAATGCCCGCATGGTTGTATAATAATCGGGGTTATAAATATCCGGTGCAATCCGGAAATCAACTGAACGGCTACCGTCTGGCAGTTCGAGGTAGTATTTTCCTTCTTTGGAAAAATCAGAAAAATCAGCAAACCAGACTTGCTGATCAATATCTTTCTGATAAGCTGGACCGGTAACTTCGTGTTTGTAAACCACTTTGCCATCGGTGGCATTTTTGAGAGTAAAAGTGGTTGCCTCCCCGGTCAAAGTAGCTTTTTTGGGCATGTTTGGGAGAAATCCCGCTGAATTGAGACTTATCACTGTTTTGCTATTCGCTGTAGGTTTACACCCCAGGAAGGTAAGCATCAATAAGAAAAAAGTAAGATTTTTCATGCTAGTAGTTTGTTATGTTATTATTCATTGCATAAATATAACAAAAACAGTTCATTCTTATTCTTCATACTCTTCCACATTTAAGGAATGCAATATTTTCAGGAAAACATCATTCAGGTCAGAATTCTTTCTATCAGCAGCACCATAAAATTTATTAAAAGCACTGTACAGAACTGGGATAGATGAGAATCCTAAATCTTCGGATTGATATTTTACAGCTTTGGCAGCTTGTTGGGGGGGGCCATCATTAGTGATTATTATTTCTGCAGTTCTGGTTAATATTTCATTAACAGCACTGAACCAGTCAGGGCAACCGTTGATTCTGTATGTCTTTTCGTCCTTGTTGTATAAAGAGGCATATTGCATAATCTGTTCCCGGTACTTATTGCAATAGTGCATGATAAATGGATGTATAAACTCATGCACGATAGTGCTTTTATACTCTTTATTGGTGCCAAATAAAGGATGGTCTGCTTCAACTGATTTTGGTCCGATGCACACGTATATTTCTTTAAGACTGTCTGCACAGTCTTTCATATAATTAAGGGATACTCCTCCAGGCCACATCATTGGAGACAACATTACATGATAGCCCTTTAGTTTCCATCCGAAGAAATTCTCAATTGAAGTCACCACCTGATCAAGATCCAGCTTTTTTTGATTCATTCTGAGTATTGTATCATATAAGGGTTTGTTCTGAGCAAAGAAATCGTTGAATCCCACTAAATCTCTGAAAGCTTTTAAGGTATCAATAAATGCAACAACTGACTCTCTGGCTTGTTGAGGTAATGGAAGTTGATCAAAGTAGCAGGGATCAGTGATGTTTAGGTTTGAATCGACCCGCAACAGTGCTTTGAACGGAGCACTAAAGAAAAATCCCTGAGTGGCTATGGCATAATAAAACTGTACTTCAGGTGTGTTTTTATATCTGCTGAAAGTATTGTAATAATTTCTTTTTAACTTGAAGTCCTGCTGGGTGACCAGGGGAAACCCTGAGTAGTTTTTTGCCATGATCATACTGTCGGTGCCGGATGACAAATACAATGCATAAAACAATTCAAAATTTTTATTGATAGACAGACTCGTGTTTCTGTTTAAATGCTGGGCAGATAAATTAACCGTGAGCGCTAATGCCAGACGGAAAAGTAAAATTTTTGTGAGTAATAGTTTCATTTTTCTTAGTCATTGTTATCATATAAAAGTTGTTGCTCAAATGCTTTATATAATGGAGCAGCAGAAGTTTGCATGGCCTACCTTCTCTGATGCTGCCTGGTTTCAGCTTTTTTGGCTGCTGGCTGCATGTGATAGTTAGGTCAGGAAAAACTATCGCAAATCCGGCGGGAAGATCTTAAAAAATAATAACAATGCAAATTAATTTTTGGTGCCTTTAGGCATTATCAGATTATCGAAAAAGGATTTGTGCCAGGAACTAATCATTAGGCTAATTGAAATGGCACGGACTGCATGTCCGCGCCAAAGTAGGATGGAAATTACGATTGTGTATAATTATTTATTTCTATTTATTGAGATTAAATTTGTAGCCAATACTCAGGTTGAAGGTTTGATTATAATATTCTTTTGGGATGGGAATTAACTCACTTCCATAGGATTTGCCCAGGCTTCTGTTCCAGACAAATTCAAAAAACAGGTTGTTTGCATTTGAAAGCTGGTAGTTGTATCCAAAGCCAGCCAGAAATCCTGATTCATTTTTATTAGCCCCTCTGTCGTTGGTGTATTCATAATTAGTGCCCGAAATATCAATATTCCCTTTTTCTTTTGAGCTGGATAAATGTCCCAAAGTAAATCCCCCTAATAAATAGAGTTCATTCTGCTTTAATGGGAAATATAGTTTTAAAGGCAGATCTAACGTCCAGTAATTTTGAATCCATTTAACTGTACCGTTCACATCTTCATATTCCTGGATATCGCTGTTCCAATAACTGATGGCATTTATTTTTGAACCTTTTTGTATATAATTTATTCCAACCCCAAAAGATAAAAGTTGGTTAAATCGATATTCCATTAAGCCACCAATATTAACTCCGCTTTTTAATCCTTTGCTGGCAGGATTATTGGCATAAAAAGTTTCTGGAGAATTCCCGTTTAAGAAGGTCTCAGATACAGCATCTTTCCCATACTGGTTCGGTAAGGTCAAACCTCCTTTAAAAGAGAGGTTCAGGCCTTTTTTTGTATCCTGGGCCTGAGTATAATTCACTATCAGGAAGGATAACGACAGTAATAAAAATAACTTTTTCATAACTTAGGATTTAAATTAAAGGTTAATAATTCATTAAAAAGGATTCATCTGTCACCTTGTATATATTTTGAAAGCATCCATTTCCGGGCAGTTGAAAATATTAATAATAAATTTTTTAAAATCTGTCCTCTTGTTCCTGTTCAGTATAAAGCGATTTATTTGTGTCCCTTAAATCATCTACTTGTTTACATAACGTGAAAGTAAAGAATTTATTTTAGTAATTTTCTATTGGATTGCGATAATGCATCATCAGTTTTTTATGACTATCGGGAAACATTTATAAAGCCTGTATTCAATTAAAATAGGTCCGAAAAAAGTCCGCTTGCGCTGCCCCCTTACCTTTGGTATTAAGTTTCGCGAGGCAGTAAACCGGGCTGTACGAAAGCAATGTACAATTTGTTTCGTTTTAAATTATATAAACATTCCTGATACTTTTATTATTTTTAATAACTAATATTTATCTAATGATGCATTTAAGGACCAAATAGTTGCTTTTGTATCACATAAAAATTATTCAGACAACAGTCATGTAAAAAATACCACTTCGGTTTATTTTTAATGTTTTTTAATTAAAAGGATAGAGAACTTATAAACATAAGACCGGTGTTTATTTAAATATTCTCAAAATTCACTTTTATTTGAAAAGGAACTTAATCTTTAAGTTGTATCTTCTTCTTATTTAGCAGCCAGTTTTTATCGTGATTATTTCTCTTTGGGGACCTGCTGTTGTCCCTGACAATAAAATAGTCCAGTGGATGATAAATAAAATCTTTAAATGAATAAATAATCAGGCGGGGGATTAAGGAAAATTTCGCTCCTCTTGATTTTAATGCTAATAGTAAGGTAATTGAAAAACTGACTATGAGGTTTGTGAATCCTATTAACATTATTCCAATAATTGCTTTGATCACGATTATGGTATCAAACGACTGACTCATAAGTGAGTAACCTACATAAGAGCTACTAAAGGCTATGTGCCTTATGTCTATTGACAGAGGCACAATGCTGCTTAGAAGGAAAGCACTACCTAGGAAAAACCCAAGACTTAGATTGCCAATAAGCGCCCCGCCGCTATTTTTGACATAATTTGCCAGGACACTACTACTTAGAAACAATCTGCTGTTGGCCATACGAAAAGCTATTTTAGAGGCAATAATTTTGTTGTCGACATAGCCGGAAATTATACCGGACAGGGCCAGAAAAATTCCTGCAGTAGCTGCATAGCCAATTAAGCGAATACCCGGCATTACTCCTTGCATCAGGTATTCAGGTTCAATCCCTAAGGAATTTTGTAAACCAGCCAGTTGAAATAGCTTAAACGAGATACAAGCAAAAAGCAGGGCCATCATAAAATTACCTACTAAGGAAATAAACTGACTGCCCAGGGCTTTTTTGATCACTATAATAATTTCGTTAACCGAATCAATCTCTAAATTGTCGTTTTTATCTATGTGCTTTGCAATTGTAGAAGCAGTCATAGCCGGCTGTTTTGTAGCAATTATACCACCCACCTGCTTAACCAGTATAAAGCAGATGGCGTAATTCAGACTAAAGATGAGTGCATACCCGAGCGGTTCTAATTTGTAGGATCCAAGAAATATTTTAAAGAGAGCGAAAAATGCGATGAGCCCCCCACCTAACATTGATTTGTATAAAAATCGCCGGTATTCCCTGTTGTTTTCTGCAATATACTTTCCTCCTCTATTAGAAGTATGTTCTACTACTTCTAATATTAAGAGATCTAAATGCCGTACGATGAATCTCCTTATACTGTCTTTCTTTTTTATATAGCTAATATGTTCTTTTATAATTTTTTCCCAATGAGCCCGGGAATTCAGGTTTAACTTTAAATCAATTAATTCCTTTACTCTGTTTATATATTCCAGGATCCTTCTGGTGACCATGGTCAAGTGAAGGTTGACTCCTATCTTTATTTTGTATTTTCTTAATGAATGAATATTATTTTCGATCGTTTCCAGAAGAGAAATTAAGTCTTTGATTTTGTAAGCATCGCAACTTTCCAGTTTAATTACTTCGGTCATGAGAGTGTCAAAAGAGTCACTTTCTAATTCAAGCAGTTCGAATTTATTATAAATGTCATTGTCAAGTCCAAATGCTGCTATTTTCGAACAAAGCGCTTTAATACTTAAATTAAGTTCTTTAGCTATATAACTCTTTTCTATTGCTGTAAAATCAATTGAGCTGATTATATAGTCAATATTTTTTTTGTTTTTCAGTAAAAAGAATTCAAAGCTCCCTTCTTCGGGAATGGTACTACCCATTCTTAGGACCACTTTTTTTTATTCTTAGTTGAATTTTATCATTCTTATGATGATGTAATCCGGTGTTAATAACCGGAAATAACTCGTAACGAAGTGCAGAGTTATTCTGGTTATTAACACCTTTTCTTTTTTGCCTACTTTTTTCTTTTGTTAATAAATTCATTTTCTGTTAATATCAAGCTATGGATCGATACAGTTCAACTGGGATTTTCCTCCCGATACCCTGGTGATGAAGACTGTGATTGTAATATTGGATATACCCTTTCACTCCTTTGTACAACTCAATACCGTCTTCAGCAGGATGCAAATAGATATAATCATATTTCAATGTCCTCCAGAATCGTTCAATGAAAATATTGTCGATTGCCCTACCTTTCCCATCCATGCTTATCTTAATGCCTTTTTCTTTCAGATACTCTACCCAGTCTTCACAAGTAAACTGGCTCCCCTGATCTGAGTTTATGATCTCAGGTTTCTCATAGTCTTTTATGGCTTGTTTAAGCACATTTAAAGAAGCTTCTGATTCCAGACTGTTAGACACCCCCCAGCCAACAATATAACGACTGAATACATCAATAATAGCCGTTAAATACATGAACCCATTCTTCATGGGTATATAGGTAATATCAATAGCCCATACCTGGTTCGGCCGATTTATCTCAAGGCCTTTCAGCAGATAAGGATGAATATACTTTTTCAATCCCAATTTGCTCAGGTTCTTCTTTGGATAAATAGTCCTTAAACCCATCAGTATCATCAACCTGCGCACCCTCTTATGGTTGGCCAAAAATCCCATGGTAAACAAAAAATCCTGCATCCGAAGGACACCCTCCGTAGGATGTTTTAAATAATGCTCATCCATTAAACGCATGATCTCAAGGTTTTCTGTTTTTTCTCCTTTGGGTTTATAGAAAAAACTACTCCGGTGTACAGTTAAGAGATCACATTGCTTACGAACGCTCAATCTACACTGATTATCAATTATATTCCTACGCTGGTTCATAGTCCGGTCTTCCGTAAGCTTTTTTTTAAAAAATCATTCTCTATTTCCAGCTGTCCGATCTTGGCATACAGCTGCTCCGGATCTACTCCTTCTCTTTCATCAGACTTTCCATCAAATACAGAGGCAGACTTTTCTAAAAACTCTTTCTTCCACTTACTGATGATATTCGGATGTATTTCAAAACGCTTGGATAATTCAGCAAGAGATTCCCGCTCCTTGAGCGCTTCTATTGCTACTTTCGCCTTAAAGGCACTGGTAAATTTTCTTCTTGATCGTTTCATAATTCACAGGTAAAATTAATAACTAAATTTTAACTTAACCAGTGGTCCTATTTTTGGGGAGTATTATAGGCAGGATTTTCTTAAATACTCTGCTTATTAAACCTGCGCTAAATCCATAATCATCCATTAAAGAATATTTTGTAAAAAATGAATAGAAGCTGAGGCCTGTATTGTTATTCTGCATACCTAATAAGCGTGAGATTAATTAGTATGTTTATCAGTAAATCACATTAAAGTTAGTGATGACACCCTGCATGAACAGCAGTGCACACTTGTGTACATTTCTTTATAAACCGGTAAAATACAACTTTTATCTGATAAAATAAATTTAGCGAGTGTTCATTGTTCGGAGGGTGGTTGTGTTCAGGATGTAAAGAAATTGTTGGTTGTCGTTCTTCGCATCATCCTTTCTGCTGACAGGAGGGAGGCAGGTGGTGCTGGCTAATCGATTAGCAATAGTTGTTTTTACTTTTTTATTATTCTTTGTGTTATTAAAGTCAATGAATCGTTATTATAAGTTGTTTTTATAACCCAATTATTATCAGCACCATAAATGTACTGGTAATTCTCAATTGATTCTTTTTTTTCAGTTGAATTGTCTGTATAAAGCCAAAATCTTTGTACGCCCAGCCAAATTAACTATATGTGCTGTTGTGGGTAGTTTGTATTCATAATCTAACAAATATTATTTTAACTTCATCATAAAAAACATTTCTTGTCGCCAAAACCAGTTTAGAATTATCTGTATTTGTTATAATATGTTCAACATTGTTGTAATCTGTTAAAGGAATATAAATAGAATTCATTAATGAAAAATTATTTGTATTATACACCTTAATATATTTTTCTAAATCATTCCCAATGAAAAATCTGTTACCATCAGTACTATAACATGCAGATTGAGGTTGATTGGATCTATATTGTCCTTTCTCAATGAAATTATTATAATCGAAAGTTTTATAGGATGTGCAATAAATTCCAGAATTTTCCTTAATTGTAAAAATACTACTTCCTGGTTTTAATAATAATTTATCAATATAAAGAAGAAACCCCTTTTGATCTATTAAGCTTATTGAATTAGAGGTATAATATAATTTGTACAGATTACTTCTGCTAATGCCTGGATTACCTCCAGTAATTATTGTTTTATTAATCTGATCCATTATTAACTTACTGCCATTATAAACACTAATTGGACCAAATGTCAAATTATTTGATAATAGATTAAGTAATAATATGTTCTTGTCTGAAATTAATATTGCAATATGAAATTCATGGTCAATCTTAATGTCTTCAATATTTGTTATTTCGGATTTTAATATTGTTGTAAAATCACTTGTAGCCTCATCAAAATAAATAAGATGACCATCGCTAAAACCTATGTATAATTTATTTTCTTCACTAACGAAGTCAATAGATGTTGGATCCTGAAACGGGAGATTAATTATATTTGTAATTTCTTCTATTTCAGGATTAATTATATACAATTTTGATTTGGATACTGCATATATTATGCTCTTATTTTCTGTATTCTCTATATCAATGATTTTATCATCAATATCAATAGTTTTATAAATAACAAAATCCTTAACATCTGAAATTGTGGAATCTCCTCTATCATCAAATGCAACGCAATAACTTGAATGTCTACCTGGTTTAATTGTATCTACTATTAATTCTCTGTATGCAAAATAATCTTTATTAATAGAATCTGTGGCAATATATTTATCATCTAAGTAATAATCAACATATCTTGTAACAACATTATCTGAGCCATTAATGCTAAATATTATGGGATTGATAGAATAGAAATAGCCTGATAAAATATTGTTTTGGTGTCTAAATCCGAATTCAATGTTAGGTGGTGTATTAACAGGAACATGTAAAGGTATGTCAATTAAAAAAATATGATTAGCTGTATCGATTATTTCTAGCTTAACAGTATTCTCAGAATTAGTTATGATTGAAGTTTCATAAGAATATGGTGGTAAATATTTTGTGCCCAGATTCTCATTGTTTAAAAATAAAGTAACCTTTTTAATAAAACCCAAATTCATCCAATCCCATTCTGGTACAACTATAATATTTAATTTTTCTCCTACAAAATAATTCTTATCTCCGTCAATTCTTGTACAGTCTATTTTTAAAGCTGGATTTTTTAAATTTAATACTTGTAAGAATATGGTTTTACTCTCATTAATTTCATTCGAATTATAAAATATTTTTAATTTCAGACTGTATTGTCCACTACTGTCCGGGATAAAATAAAATACATTTTCAGGATTAGTTTGTGTTTTGTAAATTGAATCATTAACATATAAACTTATTGAGTCAAATTCTTTACTATTAACAATATAGTTAATTTTAATTGTATCTCTAACGTAATAATTCTTATAAATATTAAGATTTGATATTCTAATTGAGGGATTACTTTCTTCCTTTTCACAATTGAATAATGAAATTATCCCTAAAATCATAATACAAATTGATATAATTTTATTCATTTTATGATATTATAATCGTTCTTAATTATCTAATTAGCTGTGAAGGCTTTTTTAAATTACCCCCAAAAATCCCTAAACGCATTGCGTTTATATTTCTAATCGGTCCATGTTAAGTGATAAAACATTGGTTAAAAAGGTGTCATATATATTCTGTTCTGCAAAACCTCTTATTTTCGTCCTTCTCAACCGTTCTACTATTAAACTTAAGACAAGTTACAAAACAATTTCGGAAAAGCAAAGAAAGCTGGAAGCTCGAAGCTTACGAGCACCTGATGGCTGGCCTTGTGGGTGCGAGTAACTAAAGGTGATAGAGGAGGTTTACGTTTTAAAAATTAAATACTCGTCTGGATATAGGTTTACAAAAAATGTAAACTATAATCAGGATTATGAAGAAGTTTAAAGGTTATAGGGGAGATAGAGGATGAAGAGGTTTAATGGCGAGTTGTATTATTCAGCCCTTCTTACCGCCGCACGCAAGATGCTTCTATTGGAGACTTGCTGTTGGTTGCGGCGGATGGAACCGGAATGCAGATAGGGAGGGAACCCGACAGGTATTTCTCCTGTTGGGTTTCTTGGGATTAACAGAATATCTTAATCAATCTTGACCGCGAGTCTGGAGATTCGCGGTAGATTGGGGTATTATTAAGGTTTTCTGAAGCACCTCCCGGGGCTGGTTGTTCCTGGTTGTCATTAGGGGAAAGGCAAATTGAAAAACCACAAGTCGGGAGCGGTAGCAGGGGTAGAGACAAGGCATTGCCTTGTCTCTACTTGCAGCTGTTGCATAGTTGTGGTACGGGCGTAATATTCTGCTCTCATTCCCCGCATCTGAAATGGTTCTTTTATAACCGGATGTGCAGTATGCGGTGGATGTGAAATCCTCCAAAAGACTCCGGGAAAGTCCAACGCTATTTTCTATTGTTTGATGTCCTGACTTTCGCGGACGCCGTATGCCTGGCCCGTACGGCCTGTCCCGATTGTTTCTTCGGGATGCGGTGGAGCCTGCCTGCCGTATGCGAAGTAAGGCAGGTGAGAGGTTCTCCCCATCAGTGATTACTGGTGGGGCTGCCTTTAGAAACAGAATTTATCCAATCTTCAATTGTTACTAGATAGTCAGGATGCAATTTAGACCAATAAGGAAAATCGCTTTCTGCAATTTTATACATTGAATGAGAGGCTCCTTCTAATAACACGATTTTATAATTATCATTATGTGATTTTGCTAGTGCCTCTGAAATGATTTCATAACTGTTTGCAGGTATTATTTCATCCTTTGTTCCCTGTAGAATCAGGATCGGTTGCTTTGTTGTTTCAAAGTAAGGGATTGGACTATAAAGTAGTTTTTTATCTGTTTGGACATCATCAAGATTTGGCACCCATACCTTAGCAAACCATGATTTTGATTTTTCATTATTAACGGCCGTTTCCAATTCTGTTCTGGATAGATTTCCTGCTATAAATTCAAAGACTTTTCGTTGCAATTTTGTCGCGTCCTCTATTTCACTTCCAATTTCTTCCGCATTTCTGTTTTTCCAGTAATTCAAATCGCTTTTGAGCAATGAAACTCCGGGACAACTTACGACAATTCCATAGTTTAAATCCTTCAATTTACTTAACACATAGGGTACTTTGGCTGCTCCCTGGCTGCTACCCATAATTCCAATGTTCGTAAGTGGAATGCCCGTCTTATTGGAAAAATACCTGATCGCATTGATATCATCTATTGCAAGTTCTTCAATTGTAGCTGCATGCCAATTGCCATCAGAATTTCCTGTGCCTCTTTTATCATAATGAAAAACTGTGAATCCCATTTGTGCAAACAGTATGGCTTCTGCTCTTGAGGCACTTCGGTCAGCATTACCGGATGAAGTCAGAATTACTAATGCCTTATTCCCTTCATTTTTTGGATACCAAATAGTTCCATTTATTTTTAATCCTTTAGATTCAAAACTAATATCTTCACTTTTTGGGTTCTGGCTACTACCCGGTAGCTCTCTTTCCAAAGTATAAGGAGCAGTAATGGTGTCAACGGTAAGAACCCCCTGAAGCTTGCTATTATTTTCAATCCATTTGTTTCTGAAAAAGAAAGTGTAAAAATCACTTTGTAACTTAAAATTGATAGAATCACCGCTTACTTTAATACCTTGACAAGGAATTCGATTTGCATTTTGCTCCAAACTCGTGAAGGAAACCTTGAAACTGGCAGAATCTTGTTCTATCTCAAAGCTTATCTTATCGGAAAAATTGCCGTATTTAAATACACCGCTAAAGTTTCCTGTTTTTATACCCTCCTTAATATTCTTATTTGAATTACAGGAAAATATTCCAAATGCTATGAAGATGATCATTATCCTTTTCATGGGCTAATTTTAAATGTTCAGTTTCATATAATATTGTTTCTAATAAATCCATAATCGCATTGCGTTTAATTCTCTTATTTCGGTCCATGTTAAGTGGTAAAACATTGGTTATTAATTATTAAAAATTTGTAGTATATATCCTAACTATAAAACTTCTTATTTCCTCACCCTACATCATTCCTTCTAATGTAAGTCAAGTTACAAAACAATTTCGGAAAAGCAAGGAAAGAAAGCTCGAAGCTGGAAGCTTTGGAGCAGCCTGTGGATTGGCATTTTGGGTGCAAGTAACTTAGGTAACAATCCTTGCCTTTGGCTGGAGCGGTGGCCCGGTGAGGGCAGGGATCATGAGCAGCCAGAGCGATGGCTTTGAGGGTGCGAATAACTTTAGTAACAAGGTGACAGAGGAGCATTGTTTTAAAAATTAAGCTCAAAATCAACAACATCCGAATGCTGATACGCTAATACAATTTTTAATTTTTAACAAGCCCCGGGGTGACATCTGTGTAGCCCCGGGTGTCAAGTCGGTGGTAAAGGCGCCACCCTCCCTCACCGCTGCCTCCGTCAATCAGTGGTAGTAAGGTGTCCCGGCTGCTCCGGCTGTCAATTGGGTAAATTGTAGAGACGCAAGATCTTGCGCATCTACAGAAAGCCATATTTTTAATGTTTTTTTTAAGGAAAACATAACTGCCCAGAGTGGGATAAAATTCCGCTAGCCGATTTTTTTACCAGCCATGGGACCGGGTTTCAGACTGTGGATTTCATCAATTTTGATCAGAATTACCGCCCTGGGTTTTGGCATGCCTGCCTTCAGCGATATTTCTGCACTCTTATCGTAAACATCTCCACTGGTCAGCACTTCTGGTGTTCCTATAAACCTGTATCCATCTAAAATTTCACGGTTTACAACTGCCACAGCAACTTTTGAACCATCCAGAATATTCTGAAAAGTTCGGCCGCCAGTCCCCTCCGTGAAAATCAATGTTTCATCATTTAATACACGAGTGGAACGCTTTGGTGCGTTATTGGGAAGACCTTCTTTGCTAACTGTTGCATGGAAGCACTGTTGGGATTCGATCATTTCTTTCATTTCTTTCGTAAGCTGTGACATAATTGAAATTACTCCTATAATTTAACTGTTAGACAATATGATGTAATTTTTTGCTTTAAATGTTGAATCTGATTTTAAGTTGATTAATATATGCAGTGCTAAAGATACTGTATGTATTTCAAAAAAGTTAATAGCTGGTCAGATATGTCAGTTAATACTCTCTTTTCGCTTCACCGTCTGAGTTTCAGTTCAATCAGCATTTTCACGTTTTCAAAATCACGGGAATCTTCCATTTTTAAGGTAATGTACCGGGTGGTGCTATACCGCTTGGCATCGATAAATTCCTGCTTAATGTTGTCAGGTAGCTTGCTTTGTTGTACAGCCTGTTCTGCATGGTCTCCCAACGGAAAGCTGATGGTAAAGTAATTTCTTTCGGGTATGTGGATCCTGAATAGTGACTTTTTCTTCTGAAGTGCCTGACAAACCCAGTATTTGCCACAGATGCTGTATTTCCAAATTACTAATACATTGGAATGGTTGTCGAACAGATAGGAAAATGTCTGTTTCCAGAGCAAAGCTGTGTCACCAATGGCCGAAAAGACCATCTCGTCGGTTGGCTTTGTTTGTTTATCGTTGAAAACTGCCTGGTTCATAAAATAATATTTAATTGAAAAAGTACTGAAATATATCAATTACTTTCTGTACTACCCACTGGTAGGTTTACTATTACTAAGGGGTTTGTCTCAAAGTATAACCAGTGGTTTTCTGTATATTGCTTACCAGTCTCTTTTTATTTAACCAGATTAAAGCCATTAAGGCAAGCATTCCGGTAATCAATACCATAATCCTGTTACCAAATATTAAATTAAAAGTTTCCGGCTCACTGGCAAATTGATCTGTTATACTATTGATATAAAAACCGGAAAAGAAAATGATGTTAAAACTCAGATGGATAGCCCAGGAATAAGCAATCTTTCTGGTTTTTAGAATCAGTACGTTTCTTAAAATACCAACAAAAAACAGGGCCAGGATGGTATTAGGTGTCAATAATATTCCCGGTTGTGCCGGACTCCATTTATATAATGCCTGGTGCATTAAACTGAAAATTAAAGCGATCACAATTGCAATAATGTTTTTATTCAACCTTTTGAAATGCCGTTCAAGTCCCATCAGGAGTAATGCGCCAATCAATATTTCTTCGTTGAAAGTCTCCGGGACATAATACAAATAGTCACCCAGGATGGGGAAAAATGGATAGTCCCTGGGAAAATAATCTTTATAATAAAAGAGCTTTGGATTAAATGCATATCCGCTAACTGTTGCCAGGTACTCAACCAGAAAATACGAAATAACTAACAGAACAATTGTTGTAATGAAAAATCCGAGCCAGTCAACCGGGTTGAAATTAATTCCCAGCTTTTGTTTCCAGTCAGATGGATCCCGAAGCCGAAAGATTATCAGGATCAAGACTGTGGCTATTAATGAGAAGTTCCATCCCCAATTCCTGTAACTTGTTTCAAAAAGCATCTGTGGATTATAATTCAGAATAGCACAGATTACAAATGCAACTATCAGTAATCCGTATTTTCTAAACCGCTCATTCATTGATTTACTTGTTACTGTTTTAATTTGATATTCCTGTCAATCTCTTTCCGACATCTCCATTCCCGGTAAATATCTAAAATGATATTTTAATTGCAATAGATTCCTGATGTTATTTTATGGTGTATATGTGAATCATGGATATATAATTTTGTGGTTATAAGTTATTAAATAACAGTAATAAACGCAAGTTTTTGTGTGAAATTCAGGGCAATGGGACTTTTGGATACAGGAAAATTGTACCTGCGTCAATTAAATTATAAACAACAGAATTACAATCAAAAAAACAATTGAGCCTTGTGCACACGCATTATAAATGCGCAAGAGAGACAGAATTAACTTTAATGAGGTGAGAGATGAGGATTGCCGTTTGGTGCGGTACATCGGTAGTGCGATTCACAGACAGGGCCGGGTGAGCCCGGAGAATGGCAGGGATGCATGATCTCGCGTCTCTTCAGAACACCATATCCCTGGTTATTGAAAGTTATAATGATACTATAAGGCACAAGCAGATGCTTGCGCCAGGGTTGGGGTTTATAATGAGATTATAAGGCACAAGCAGATGCTTGCGCCAGGGTTGGGGTGATTACGAGCAGGATGGACAAAAAAAGAGTTTGAATT
Organism: uncultured Bacteroidales bacterium; assembly: GCA_963783315.1. Classification (GTDB taxonomy): domain Bacteria; phylum Bacteroidota; class Bacteroidia; order Bacteroidales; family DASQZP01; genus DASQZP01. The sequence continues at coordinate 30,444 of CAWAMZ010000012.1, read as the reverse complement.
CCTTGCCCGAAACTCAAACTCCAAACTCTTTATGTGACCCAGGAGGGGCTCGAACCCTCGACCCGCAGATTAAGAGTCTGCTGCTCTACCAACTGAGCTACTGAGTCGCTGCAAAAGTAAGGAATCTAATTTTAATAAGGAAATTTTTTTTGATCTTTTATAATTATTTAGCAGGCTCCAACCATCCGAATGGCGGGCTTTTCGACAACAATTCTCTGAAATACTGGAAATTGAAATTTAAAAATTGTACATTTGTTTATACACCAATATTTAAATTATTATGAAAAGTAACATGGGTTCAACCGACAAGTTTATCAGGCTGTTGCTGGCAGCTGCTATTGTCGTTCTTTATTTTGCAACAGATTTATTCCCCCCGGTGCTGGGTATTATTCTGCTCATTCTGGCTGCTATTTTTATCATTACCAGCGTCGTAGGTATTTGCCCGTTGTACCTGCCATTTGGTATCCATACAAACAGGCACAAAGGTAATGACAGTAAGGTCAGCGAAAAAACGGCATAATGAATAGGGATTGTCCAAACAAAAGTAGCCCGGGTTTTATACCCGGGATTTTTTTTGCTTTTATTTGTTTTTCCGTGGTGGTTCGGGTTTGCTAAACCGGGCAAACATATGCAAAACGGCCAGTCCGGGATGGGTGTAAAGCATACGGGGACCGGCATAACGCATCACTTCTTTTATCTGCTCCCGCATCGATTTTTTGTAACAATGTACCGGACAGGCTGAACAAAATGGTTTCTCATTGCCAAACACACAGTGATCCAGTCGTTGCATAGCATAGGCATGCAGCTGGTCACAGTCGCTGCAAAGTCCTGGTTTGTTTCCATGCTTCCCCCTGCAGTACATGCCGATCATCCTGGAAACAGTCTTCTTCTCAATCTCGATGCGGCGGGCCCTGATGTTGACCAGTGGCAAGCTGTGTATCAGTTCCATGTTGTCTGTATTTTTTTATTCCCTTATCATGACCAGCATCATCTTGAACTTCTCCATAGCCTTAAGTGCATGAGGCACATTGGCCGGCATAAGGATCATTTCTCCTTCATTAACGATGTGGGGAGTTCCGCCAAGTACTACTTCGGCCTTCCCGTCAATTACCTGTACGAGGGCATCGAAGGGAGCTGTGTGCTCGCTCAATCCTTCGCCTTTGTCAAAGGCAAAAAGAGTTACTGTGCCTGTTTTCTTTTTTATCAGTGTTTTGCTTACTACTGCCTGATCGCCGTAGGCAATGTCTTCTTTTATATTAAATACTTGTGAGGTTTCCATTATTCTTGATATTTTTATAGTTAATTAAACCCATTCTTCAGAAACTTTATTCCCCTGCACATCGATAACAATGGCCTTGAGGGGGATTTTAACTGATGCTTCGGCCACAGCCATTTTGGCTATATGCAGGAGGCCGCCACAACAGGGTACGGTCATGATCATAACGGTTAATGTGTTTATCCCGGCTTCTTCGATCATTCTGATCAGTTTCTGCAGATATACATCTTTATTGCTGTCGAGCTTGGGACAGGCAATGGCCAGTGTTTTTCCTTTCAGATATTGCTGGTGGAAATTACCGGCTGCATAAGCCACACAATCGGCTGCCAGTACCACATCACTGCCCCGGTAATGCGGTGCAGCGGGGTTCACCAGGTGCATCTGTACAGGCCAGTGGGAGAGGGCAGAGGGTGTTTCTTCCATCTCAGTGGCTGCAGTAGCTGTAGCACCAAATGAACGGCTGACACTGCCCGGACAACCACTTCCTGATGGAGCAGAAGCCATGCTAAACAGTGATGATCCCTGACTTGCCTGCACCTGGACGGCTGTCTCTTTCTTTACTTCAAATTCGCCTATCAGTCTGCCGGCATCAAAAGGCAAACGGGAGCGGTGAGATTTCAGATATTCAACACCTTCACTCAGAAATGCAAATTCCCTGTGCTCTCTTAAATGTTTGAAATGAGCGAGTATCACATTTTCTCCCTGGTCAATCATGTTTCCCATTACCAAAGTTTCATTGTATGGTTGTGCTTCTTTTTCTTCCACTGTAATGGCATCCTGCGGACAGTGTCCGAGACAGGCGCCCAGCCCATCGCACATCAAATCGCTGATGAGGCGCGCTTTCCCATCAATAACCTGCAAGGCACCTTCGTGACAGTTGGGGATGCAAAGTCCGCAACCATCACATTTTTCTTCATCTATCTGTATTATTTTTCTTGTTGCCATATTATTCATTAATAATTTACTGCAAGTTTAAATAATTAAATGGTGTTAGTCTGTAACAAATGTTACAACAAGAGAAGTAATATTATGATTAAGGTTAGAATATTATACCTGGCCAAAAAACAAGTGAATATGGAACATTTTATTTAATTTTGCAGGCCAGTAAATTAATTATGAGTAACGATAAGAAAAAAAAGGTGGTAGTCGGTCTTTCCGGCGGTGTTGATTCGAGTGTGGCAGCATATCTGCTCAAAGAGCAGGGATATGAGGTGATCGGACTTTTTATGATCAACTGGCACGATACCACAGGGACCCTGGCAGGTGACTGTCCGTGGAATGACGATCTTATATTTGCACAGCTGGTGGCGCGCAAGCTGGATATTCCATTTCACAGCGTCGATCTGAGTGACCAGTACCGCAAGCGGGTTGTTGATTATATGTTTGCCGAATATGAGAAGGGACGCACTCCAAATCCGGATGTGCTGTGTAACCGGGAGATAAAATTCGATATCTTCGTGGATAAAGCCCGTGAACTGGGTGCTGAATTTGTGGCTACCGGTCATTACTGCAAGAAAGACGAAACAGTAGTGGACGGGAAAACCTTCTACAGGCTGCTTGCTGGTGACGATCCAAATAAGGAGCAAAGCTATTTTCTTTGTCAGCTATCACAGGAACAGCTAAAGATGGCACTTTTCCCCATAGGGGGCATCCATAAGCCGGAGATAAGGCGTATTGCTGAGGAACAGGATCTGGCTACTGCCACCCGTAAGGATTCACAAGGCATCTGTTTTGTGGGTAAGGTTGATTTACCCGCATTTCTACAGCAAAAGCTGAAGCCAAAAAGAGGGGAGATCATTGAAGTACCAGCGGAAGCACCGGTATATCAATCTGCTGTGGTGGGTGAAAACCAGGAGGATCTTACAGAACTTACGGCGCCTTATTATTATCTTCCAGAGATGGGGGAGGTGGCAGGCCATCATATGGGAGCACATTTTTATACAATTGGACAGCGCAAAGGCCTTAATGTTGGAGGCAAACCGGAACCATTGTTTGTGATTGCCACGGATATTGACCGCAATGTGATTTATGCGGGCCAGGGAAAGGAACATCCCGGCTTGTTCCGCAAAGGATTGTTTGTGAGGAAGGAAGAGCTGCACTGGGTGAGGCCTGACCTGGAAATGGTTCCCGGAGAAGAACGTGATTACCAGGTTCGTATCCGCTACCGTCAGCCTTTGCAGCAAGCCAGACTTTTCAGGAAGGAAGAAGGTTTGTATATTGTTTTTGAGCAGCCTCAGCGGGGCATTGCAGCAGGTCAGTTTGCCGCCTGGTATGATGACGGGGAGGTAATTGGTTCAGGAGTTATCAATGCCTGATGGACGTTTGTTTACTTAAGTGAAGCACGAACAGCGGCAACTCCGGAGGCAAAGATACCGGTATCGGTTCCTGCGGTGATTAATGTATAGCCTTTATCAATCCAGGGATTCAGAAAATCAGCATTCAATCCGAATATACCGGCAGGTTTCTCAGCCCGCCTGGCTTCATGGATAATGAAATCCAGATTTTCAGTTACTTCTTCGTCATTGACTAACCCGGTCTTGTTCAGACTGGCAGAGAGGTCAAAAGGTCCGGCAAACACTGCATCAATCCCCTGTACTTCCAGGATAGCCCTGATATTCTTAACAGCTTCACGGTGTTCAATCTGTACGATCAGAGAGGTATCTGCATTAGCCCGTTGAATATAATTATTAAAATGCATCCCGAAACCGCTGGCACGGGCAGGTCCTACACTCCTGTTGCCTTCAGGCGGATATTTGGCATATTTAACGGCACGTGCCGCTTCATCTGCTGTATTCACCTGTGGTACAATGATACCGGAAACGCCAAGGTCCAGTATCCGTTTAAACCAGATTTCATCATTGAGCGGAATCCTGACCAGACAGGCAATTTTATTTTGTATGGTTTGCAGAATGCGTTGAATATCTTTCAGGTCAAACAGCCCGTGTTCGGCGTCAATGAAAATCCAGTCGAAACCTGACTCAGCGATTATCCAGGCCAGTTCAGGTGAAGGGAGTGACAACAGAGCACCTCTCAGTCGTTTACCTCCAACAAGCTTTTTTTTGAAAGCAGCATCCATGATATTTTTATTTGGTTACGGGTCGGTTATGCAAACCACATTCCTTTTTCTCAGGCTCTTCCCACCACCAGCGGCCGGCTCTAACATCTTCACCGGGGGCAACAGCACGGGTACAGGGTAAACAGCCAATACTTGGAAAACCTTTATCGTGCAAGGCATGATAGGGAATGTTACGTTCATGAATATAATTCCAGACATCCTCCTCTGACCAGTCGATCAGTGGATTCAGTTTCAGCAAGCCGTTTCCTTCATCCCATTCCAGCATCTTGTTGTTGATCCGGGTAACCGATTGAGCACGGCGGAGTCCGGTGATCCATATATCCATACCTTTCAGTGCCCTTTTTAGCGGTTCAATCTTCCTGATGTGACAACATTCTTTTCGGTTTTCCACACTTCGGTAGAACAGATTAACTCCTTTTTTATTTACCATCTCTTCTACACGCGACGCATCCGGGAAGAAAATTTCAATATTGATTCCGTAATGTTGGTTGGTTTTTTCAATTAAATCGTATGATTCCTGGAACATTCGACCAGTGTCGAGTGTGAATATCCTGGTAGCTTTATCAATACTGTTGACCATATCGGTGAGAACCTGGTCTTCAGCTCCCAGACTACTGGCCATAATTATACGTCCCTTATATTCGGACAGCATTTTGGTGAGTGCCTGCTGGGGAGTTCCTGTTTCCAGTTCATTATTGAGTACCGTTATTTCCTCCTGGTTCATATATATTCTTATTGGTTTGACCGGTACAAAGGTAATAAAAACCTTGTTAATCTTTAATCTGTTCCGGCCTGAGTGTAAAACGGAGCAGCAGATATCCCAATACGCCTGCGATGAATGAGCCCACCAGTATCCCAATTTTTGCTTCATCCAGCAATTCTTTGTTGGTAAAGGCAAGATTTGAAATGAATAGCGACATGGTGAATCCCATACCACCCAATAATCCGAGTCCGACAATATGAATCCATTTTACCGTTGCCGGAAGCCTGGAAATACCTGCCTTAACAGCCAACCAGCTGAACAGGGTTATGCCGGTCACTTTACCAATCAGCAGACTGGTTTCAATATTAAAACTTACCGGACGGAAGAAATCTGCTATTCCACCGCCTTTAATTATAACTCCTGCATTGGCCAGGGCGAACAGGGGCATTACAATGAAGGTTACAAAGCCATGGAGCGAGTATTCAAGCGTCTGCGCCGGACTGCGTACTTTCTTCATATGATCTTCCATGCTCTCAATAGATGTCATCTGGTCCTGGTTGAGCCTGAATTCATCTTCGCAATCGACACAGAAAGGGGCCAGGTTACGCTGAATAATGCGCCTGAAAGTCATTACGTTTATTTTCCTTCTGGAAGGTATGGCAAAAGCGATCAGTACACCAGCAATAGTCGGATGAATCCCGGATTTCAGGAAGAAGTACCAGATCAGAAAGCCTGTCACAACATATATATTAATAAACTGAATGTTCAGGTAGTTCAACACAAACAAGAATACAATCAATCCCATCCCGATCAGCAGCATGTGCCAGTAAATTTGTGAGCTGTAGAACAGTGCTATGATAAGAATAGCCCCCAGGTCATCTACAATGGCAAAGGCAACAAGGAATATTTTCAGGCTCAGGGGCACTTTTTTCCCTAATAAACTCAGCACACCAAGGGAAAAGGCAATGTCGGTTGCCATGGGAATTCCCCAGCCGTCCTGGGCCGGTGGGGAAGAGGTAATCAGCGTATATATGAGCGCTGGCATAAGCATGCCACCAATGGCCGCTGCAATAGGCAATGAAGCCTGTTTGAAGGAGGAGAGTTCGCCAGCAAGTACTTCCCGTTTAATTTCAAGTCCTACTACAAAAAAGAAGATGACCATTAGTCCATCATTGATCCAATGGAGCAACGAATAGGAAAGAACATAGTGACTAAAACCTACTACAAAAGTCTGATGAAAAAAATGCACATAGAGTTCGTGCCATTCTGAATTGGCCCAGAACAGAGCAATCACCGTCATTATCAGTAATAAAATACCTCCTGAAGCCTCAATTCTCAGAAAGCGTTGAAATGGTGAGACTATATTTTCAATTACCTGTTGAGTTGTTGTTTTTTTCATTCAAAAAATGTTAATGTTGAACTAGTTTAACAAAGGAATCTACAATTGGTTCATGGGTCTGTTTTTACATTAATTAATCTATTGATACCCGCCTTATTCACTTTTTAATATTTGAACAATTTCTATTCAAATACTATCACTCAGGAGTTATAAATTATATAACCGGAAATTTCAACTCAAAAATTTGCCCGTTTAGCGGATTTCTGATTTTTATATTTGCATTATAATAGAGTATATTTTAATTTTATATTGAAATCCAATATGAAAATTGTAATTTAATAGAATAAAGTGACTTTTTTGTAGAGATGAATATTATCCGGATCGGTTTTCTTTTAGATCATTTATGATAGTTCATACATATATCCGGGTTTACTTAATAACATGCGCTGATACGTGTTAATAAGGGAATTGAATTTGCAAACAACAATAATGAGCATTTTCATATTTGCATAGCAACTGACACCAGCAGAAAAGCTAATGTAGGATTGATATGAGTGAAATGAGGGCTTTTCACCGACATTTTTAAAATTATAATCAACACAGCATAGATGATATATTTGTGATTATCAGAGCAGTATTGGGTAACGGATGAATACTTACAGAGTGGTGTTGACCGGTTTTTTAAATTTAAATACGTTATCAATGAAAAGCTTCAAAATTGGCAAAATTCAACTTTCGGAGATTTTGTATTTTTCGAAATGTGGTGAGCATACCGTTGCCCTCCTTAAAGGTGATAAGCTTGAGATAATTGAGCATTCACTCGAAAGACTGGAAGCGTTGCTGCCTAAAAAGGTTTTTTTCCGGATTCACAGGGGATACCTCGTTAATCTGCAGGAAGTGGATGAAATTATACCGGGACGTACTCCTACAAGTGTTATATTGACAGATGGTAAAAAACTGCCAATTTCCAAAAGAAGGAGGAAGGCTCTTATTGACCGTATTGATCCGATATAAGGGGCGGAGGTAGTAGAGGATATAGAGGTTGTAGAGGAGGTAGAGGTAAGAGAAATTCGATTAAAATTCAGTTGTTGATAAGGTAGATGGTTCAAATCAGTTGTTTATTTGTTTCAGGCTCACTCAAATTTTGTTACGTTGTCATCTGCATCACAGGCAGAGTAAACCTGAAAGCTGTTCCCTTACCACGCTGACTGTTAACTTCGATCTTGCATTTGTGCAGATCCATAATTTTTTTGACAATGGCCAGTCCCAGCCCTGAATTGCTTTTGGGTGAGTCTCCTTTATAGTAACGTTCAAAAATATAGGGTAATTCATCCTGCCTGATTCCTTCGCCCGAATCAACAATCTTCACTTCCACCTGATCGGGTAAAAGCGGATTAATTTCAATGTTGATGTAATCTCCTTCTTTACAGAATTTAAGTGCATTATCGATAAGGTTTTGCAGGACTCTGTCGATCATTGAAATATCGGCTTCCACCATGGGTACATTCCTGTCAATTATTGTATTAATGCTTATTCCCTGCTTCTGCGACAGGATACGGTACTTGTTGGCAACATCATTCACCAGTTCAGCAATAGAGAACTTTTCAGGCACCAGTTTTGCCTGGTTCGACTGTAGCTTCGACAGCTCAAACAGATCGCTGACCTGTTTCTTCAGATGGTCACAGCTTCGGTAGATGATATTGAGGTACTTCCGTTGTTCCTCCCTGGTCAGGCTGTCCTGTTTAATCAGCAGTGTTTCGGAATATCCCTGTATAGAGGCAACTGGAGTACGCAGGTCGTGGGAGATATTGCTGATCAGTTCTTTGCGCAGATTGTCAATACCTTTCAGCTCCTCAATATTGTGTTCAATCCTCTCTGCCATCTCATTAAATACCATCCCTATCTTATCCAGTTCATCATTGGTTTTTACCGGAATGCGGGATTTCAGATTTCCCTCACGGAATCGCTGAATACCATGCACAATGACGTTCAGTTTTCTGGTGATAAACCAGATGGCCAGCAATCCTATCAGTGCTGAGATAACCAAAATGATTATGACTGAACGGATGGAAAGTCCAAGAATATAACTGCCAATCACCATTTGTGCCGTGGAAATGTATTCCTGGCTGGCAAGAACAATATAGATATACCCTTTAAGAACGCCGTTTTCAATAACTTGTGCAGCTGAGAATATTTTCTTCTCACCTGGATTGCGGGGATCATCTCCGACAATTACTCTTTTCCCGGTTGCATTCAGGAATTTGTGAATGGGTTTCAGGGAAACTCTCTCTAACTTGACCACCTTTTCAGGAGCTACATAAGCCAAAATATCACCTTCCGGATTAAGTATATAAACTTCCACACTCGGATTAATCACCATCATGGAATGAACGATATCCTGCACTGCGGCATTGTTAACTGTACCATTGCTAAAATCCGGGTTAATCATGCTTACTGTATTACGCGCCAGGTCCCAGTTTAATTTCTGGTTCACCTCAAGCGAATAGCTGCGTGCTGCATGGATGGAGATGAAAAGTGCAAAAGATGCAAATACAATAAGTACCAGCAGAAATATAGCTGACAACTGCAGAAATAATTTACTGAATATTCTGAAGTCTCCGTTTTTCATTGTCTACAATTTAATTATGTGTAAATGGTTCATCCTGTTAGTCTCTGAATTTATAACCTACACCCCATGTTGTGAGTATATATTCCGGTTCATTCAGGTTTTTCTCAATCTTCGATCGTAAGCGATTGATATGGGAGTTTACAGTATGCTCAAATCCTTCAAACTCATAACCCCAGATTTTGTTTAAAAGCTGCATGCGGGAGTATGTCTTACCCGGGTTGGAAGCCAGGAATACCAGCAGATCAAATTCTTTGGGTGTCAGTTCAACAGGATGATGGTTTATCTCCACAATCCGTTTACCAACATGAATATGCAAATCAGCAACATCTATTACCCTGTCTGTTTCATCAGGTTGTTGGTTTTGAACTGTTTCCCATCTTCTGAGTATAGCTTTTACCCTGGCAATAAGCTCTCTTATGCTGAATGGCTTTGTCAGGTAATCATCTGCTCCTATTTCCAGTCCCAACACTTTGTCAATCTCTTCAGCTTTTGATGTAAGAATCAGTACCGGAGTGGTTACTTTCTCATACCGGAGCCGTTTACATACCTCGAATCCATCCATCTGAGGCAGCCTGATATCAAGAATGATGATACTGTAAGTGCCGTTCAGGGCCTTTAGTAATCCTTCCCGGCCATCATATACACAGTCGGCTTTTAAATTAATATCTTCCAGATGCAGAGCAACCAGATTAGCAATGTCTTTATCGTCTTCGATAATTAAAGCATGGTCCATAATAAGAAAACTTTATTGTTGACAAAAGTAAGCGGCAGGTATCACAAAAATGTAACATAATGGTAACAATTCTGTATTTCATTAGTAAATTTTTGAAAATCAGCTATTCACCGTCATATTTAACAGCAATCCAACAAGAAATGTTTAACAGTTACAGAAGAAACTCATTAGGCACATTAATTCTGATTGAAAATATTTACAAATTTGTCAGATGACTGATTAATCTGTTTGTATTAAATTATACTCACTCAAAATCAGGTTATTGATATAATTCCGTTATCAGGTCAGGAAAAGAAAACAATTATAAAAAGTGTGCTGGCTGTTATTTTCACAAACGGAGGTATAGCAGATTGGATAAATGATGTAATTTCTTCAATAAAAAAGAAATTTGATATTGATGATCATATGATTGATCAGGCAGAAAGCATGAGTGTGGATGAATAAATTAAGTTACCGGCCGCTCAGGACCGGAGAAGGGGCTGGCTTCCATCAGAAGCAGGGGGACAAAGAAAGACAGGTAATTATTTGCCTGTCTTTCTTTTAATTCAGGCGCGCAAAATAATTATGATTCCTGTATTTTTCACTATTATAGAATTCCGGAAAACATTTGCTTTCCCGGATTGTTTTTTTCACTGAACCTATGTGTGTTTAATAATTTTTATGTTAATCAATTAATTTTACGATATCATGAAAGCAATAAGTATTAAGGAGTTTGGCGACCGGTCGGTATTACAGTTGGCTGATGTCGAAAAACCCGTGCCGGGAGAAGGAGAAGTCTTGTTAAGAATTAGGGCGGCCGGGGTAAATCCAGTAGATGCAAAGATACGCGAGGGCAAGCTTCAGGGCAGAATGCCCAATATATTGCCTGTTATTCCAGGCTGGGATATGGCTGGTGAAGTGTTGGAAAATGGCCATAGTGCAAGACGTTTCAAACCCGGAGACAATGTGTGGGCGTATGCGCGGCGCACCGTGATACAGCATGGTACCTATGCTGAATATATTACGCTTCCCGAGAGTTATATTACCAGGAAGCCGGATAGTTTGAATTTTGAAGAGGCAGCTGCTGTTCCCCTGGCAGCGCTTACAGCTTACCAGTCGGTAATTGACCAGGGAAAACTATCTGCAGGACAGCATCTGCTTGTACTTGGTGCATCAGGTGGAGTAGGCTCATTTGCCGTGCAGTTTGGGAAAGCTGTTGGAGCAACAGTAACAGCTGTAGCCGGCAGTGGAAGAGAAGAGTATCTCCATTCAATCGGGGCTGACCAGGTAATTGATTACACCAAAGGTGATGTAGTGGAACAGTTCAGAAAGCTGAACCCCGAAGGAGCCGATGTAGTATTTGATTGTGTGGGAGGAGATACTTCTGAAAAAGCTTATGAATGTGCGAGAGAAAACGGGAGAGTAGTATCCATCCTGGCTCAGGTAAATGAAGAGCTGGCAGCTAGACACAAGGTACACTTCAGGTATGTTTTTGTTGAGCCCAATGTCACTGAACTTGATCAGATCAGTGAATGGATTGATGCAGGTAAGGTAAAGGTGCACATTCAGCAGGTATACGACCTGAAAGATGCCCCGGCAGCGCATGAGCAGATAGAAACAGGGCATACACTGGGAAAGATAGTACTAAGGGTCCCGTAAAATCGCGAATTTTCAGACAATTCCAGCAGAATAATTTACACTCACCTGTCTCCTTTAGTATTATAAAAAGGAGACAGGTGACATTTTTTTATAGTTATTCAACAATCAGACTACGATATTTTGGATATTTAACCGAATATTTGAGCTGAAGCTCTTTCTTTTCTGAAGGTTTTAGCAGAAACTCCCATTTCACTTCTCCGGTTTCTGGATTTTGTACTGCACCGGATATGTTTTGCACATTTACCTCAATGTCTTCATTAGTGGAAACCGGCACCTGGTCTAGTACAATCAGGTTAATGTCCTGGGTTTTATTATTCCTGATACTTGTTTTGTAAGCCCTGGTTTCTTCCTTTTTGTTGCCAATAAACTGCCGGGTAGTATAATCCTTTATTTTTTCCCTGTTGACAGATACCTGCTTGTCACGGCCCAGGGAGATCTGCAATGTATCGTTAGCGTATCTGACATCTAAAAGCGATTTGCCTACATACGTATCTTCAAAGAAAACACTGGCTTCTCCTTCCAGCAGGTTATATTTTTCCCAGTCGGCAATGTTTGCAATCAGAAAGGCTGTGCGGTCGACCTTTGGGACACAATAATACTGGTACAGGGCTGGTAATTCATATGTCTCCATATCTACAGTATAATTCTTATTGTCTGAATTGATGGTATAGGGAGTTTGAATCTCAAAATCAACGGTAGTTTGATTTTCGACCCTGGCCGTAGGTATAGCCAAACTGCTGGTGCCGCGGATCCTGACTTTAGATTTGCCGACAGATACCCCGGCAACTTTGCCTTGCAGAGCTCCCGCAACATTATCAGAAGTATATCCTGTAACAACTACCTCTTCGAGAGCCATAGCACTCTCTTTGAGTGCGACATTCATTACTGCTCCGGAAACCGGCAGGGTTTGAGTTTCAAAGCCAATGTATGAGTATGTTAGCTGACTGGAGCTTCCCGGTATGGTGATGGAATAATTGCCATCAGCATCAGAAACGGTTCCGATAGTAGTGCCATCAACCAATATCGTAGCACCTGGCAAAGGTTCTCCGTCGCTGTCCATTACCTTTCCACTTACGTTATTTGATTTCATTGTGTATGAGGGTGGCCTTGTATTATAATTCAGGTAATAGGTTTGCAATTCAGGTGCAACGCCTGATGCATTGGGTTCTGCTGATGAAAATTTAAGCTTTACATTTTCCCAGTCAATCTTTGTATCCTGTTTCACATTGGCTTTGTAGATCAGCTGTATCGGTTCGTTAATATTTTTTGCCCTGATATCGTAGGAAGGGAACCAACCTGCATTGCCTACCAGGTAAGATATTTCCAGGGGAAATCTTCCGGCAGTTTTTGCATCAACTTTAACCAGAATTTCTCCGGCCGGAAATTCCTTTTTGCCTGCCAATGATTTGATTTGACTCTGCAGGTCAGATTTCTGTCTGTTAAGATCTCTGAGTGTTTTGTTTCTGTCAATCTCCTTCATCTTTAAGGCAGTTAACCGGGTTCCATAGAAATCAGCGGCCTGCTGCAGATTGGTCAGACTTACCGGGACATTTTTTCCTCCAATATCCCGGTTCTCTTTCAGGAATGCCAGCTCTTCCGAAATAATGGATAATTGGGTATTTTCAAGTTTTATTTTGTCTTCAATGGTTTCGAAGCGGATTTCAAGTTCTTTTAATTCAGCTGATTTTTCGGCTTTATTCAGATAGTTTTGCTGATGATTAACAGACAGAACAGTTAAGTTGCCTTCAGCCTTTACCTGAATACTCCTGGCATCTATGAACGGTGAAAGGTTAACAAATTTTACGATTATTTTTCCCTTTGACAGATCAACCTGTTTCTTACGCACAATCTGTGCTCCGTCAAGAAATACAGTGACTTCATTCACCTTTGATTTAATTTCTTTTTCTGGAATTTGCTGAGATAAGACGCTTCCGGTTATGAGGCTTAATATAAGCAGTGACAGAGTTTTCATAATCAGTATATTTAATAAATTGAAATAAGCGTATTTAAATTTCAGGAGATAAAATGTACCTTATGCAATTATTTTTTGTATTACATTCAGGTTTTTAGGGGTAATTCTCATAACCTTAACCCAAGTGTAACCGAAAATATATCAACCTTTTGTTTTCCATTTATATTTTCTGTCTGTCCTCCTGAGCTCATTTCCCCGGTTATTTCATGGTTGCCAAGTCCCCAGTAATCTACTGCCAGTGAGATTCGGTTGTTTAAAAGAATTCCTCCACCAATTTTAAAGCCTACACTACTGGCGGCATCAAATGATGTTGTTACATCCTGTGTGTCCACCGTGATTACCATATCAGTCATTTTGTAAAAGTTAAGTGTCAGACCCGCATTTGCAAATACTGATAGCCTATCATCAGCTTTATATGTATAATTCAGTCCGGCTGAAACAGGAATATTAATATGCTTGTAAAATGTAAATTCTGCGTTATAGATGCCCATTGAATTAAAGTAACTTTTGATATCATCCTGAACACTTTTTGATACCGAGTTATAATGCATGTCCAGTCCGGCAATAATACCCAATCCGGTTTCTGTAATAGGATAAATGTACTGGAATCCGGCACTTATTCCTGTGGCTGCACCTCCGGCATAATCGTTATTTGGGTCTTCAGAACCGAAATCTGACAGGGGAAGTGAAATCCCAACATGTATAATGTATGATTCCTGGGATTTTGTTGAGAATGAAACACAAAACATCATTGAGAGTGCAAGAAAAATCCAATTAATTTTTTTCATTTTATTATGTTTTAGTTAGGAATTATCTAATGTGTTTTTTAAAATCTTTTGCTTTAAAATCATTCATACTAAATTTTATTGGACATGATGTTCTGATGAAATTGGAATCCAGTTATTCCTTGTCTATTACTTTTCATCAATAGCAATCAATGTATTACCTGTAAACTTCTTTTTGCTAAATCTTCCCCTCAATGATCAAATATAAAAAATTATTTAAATATATATTTGATTGAATGATAATATTTTCCCTTAAAATTTATTTGCAAATAAGATACTCCGAAGAATTATTACGAAATAAGGTTTTTGCCAACTTATCAGTATCAATACTTTGTAAATGGGTACAGATATACTTTTTAGGTTAGTGTGAAAAGAGGTGAGCCGGCAATTAAAAACTCACCATTTAATATCTTATTTGAAAAGTATCAGTTAAATTTTTTATCTATTTGGTGTAATCGGATTAGATAAAATAAGGTCTACAGGAGGATATAAATAGACTTCCTATTTTCAATATTATGTAATATTATTTCCAAACAGGGGCATAAATGGTTAAGAACAGAATTCTTAACACGACCTGTACCCGTCAATATCCACAAAATCCACTTCATATTTTTTGCCGTTATTGAGTGTGATGTTGGCTCCCAGGGCTGAATAAGAGGGCGTGACGTCCAGTATTTCGATGTGTTTGATTGGAGACAATTCTTCATTAGTCCATTCCGTATCGTCTGTTTTATGCAATAATACGGAGATCATTAGTTCCATAGGCGGATTTTGTTGAAGTCGCTTTTTATGAGCATACAACACGGTGCTTTCATCGGCTTCGGCATTGCGTCCCCGGTGGACCAAACTTTTTACATCATCCCAACCGTTATAGGTGATCAGTGCTGTCTGCCGGCCCGGAATGGCTGCCGTCATTACTTTTTTGTTGCCATCTTCAAACTGTTTCACTACAGCTTTTTTGCCGTTCATATGAGGTAGTCCGTAAGTGCCCAGCGTCAATTCATATTCATAGGCAAGTCGTGAACGATCGATTCTTATAACGCCTCCTGGAATAGTGATCTCGGCCAGGTCGATGATATATCCTACTCCATTGTTCGGTGGCTTGCGCATAATGGCCTGCCGGTAGATTACATCTTTCCTCACGCCGTTGTACAGCATGCTCTGAGATGTAGTATACAACACGTTCTTCTCCGAACTGTTTTCCACTGTAAGCCCGGTGAGGTAAAAATTGATGTCATCACCACGTACATCACGCGGATCGAGGCTTTTGAAGCTGTATTCCATGGCTGTGCCACCCTCCGGATTATGATCTTCCCATGGGAAATGGGTATTGTAAGCAAGCTTGGAATAGTTGGAATCGTTGTAGTATACCTTACCGGGGATAATCTCGGAGGTCCCTGTTTTTCCATGGTTGGCCAGTACAATGCCAGGATTGCCCAGTACTTCTGTATGTGTTTTTTCTCCTAGTGTTTCCCAGAAACCTTCATTTTCCTTTGCGGTCCAGAACGGGGAATCTTCCGGGAGGGCCAGACTGATAAACGGGATAAACATGATAAACGGACTGCCGGCACAACTGTAATTCTGAAGAATATATTCTGTATGTCTGTAGAATCCCAGGCTGGGAATGTCATTCTCAAAAAATCCTTCACGACCCACAAACTGCAGCAGCGAGCCGGAACACAGCCGGCGTGCCATACCCGGATCAAGGGGAGAGCCACCCTTCAGCAAAAAAGAAACGGGGAATCCGCCGGATATCCAGGTCCGGTAGGTGATGCTCCGGGCCCACATGGTTACATACCCGTCCCGGCCAAAGAAGTTGATATAGGTTTTAAACAGCTCTTGTGCTGATTTCTCAATAGTAGCAGCTATATCAGGATAAAACTCATCACCGAATGCCCGGTTCCAGATGGTTAAATAAACTATGAACAGGCTGATGGTATAATAGTTATAGGTTTGTTCAAGGTACCAGCCGTTTCCTGAGTGGTAAGAGGCTACCCACAAAAGGTGACTTTTCAGCAGGTCATCGTCAATCTCGTACCCGTGTTTTTTCAGGAAAGAAAGGGTGACAATGTTGAAGATACGCCAGTTGTTCTGTGTGGTACGATGATGTCCCCACTTGGAGATGCAATCAGCCATCTCATCTTTCTGCTCCTGTGTATAGGTGTTCCAAATCGTATCCGGCATGAGCAGCAAGGTCTTGAATAAACCACCAAACTCGCAGGTAAACTGGTAAGTTGAATCGGGCAGTTCTTCGGGCAGAGGTAGCGAATTAGGGTGGCCCTTAGTAAAGGCATTATATAAATGCAAACTGTAATAATCCCTCAGCTTAATATTATTGATGGTTACTTCAGGATCAACATGAATAAGTGGCCCTGCAAGGTTAAAAGTTCTTTCCAGTGCTTCAAAATCAGCTGAACGGTATCGCCATTCCGGAGAATTGGGTTGCGGATAGGTCTTTCCCGGAACGATGGGGAAGGAGATAGGGGTCTCCATTGAATCAACATGTTTGAAGGCCCTTTCAAGAATATATCTGGCCATTTCAATATAATGTTTCCTCGTCATTCCGGTATAAGGACTTTTTTCAAAGTCCGGATCATTCACTTCATATACGTCTTGCATGCTGATATGTCTGTTTTTTAAATTTTCTGTTTGAGAGTGTAAATATACATAATATCCCGGGTCGATGTATGGTCAGAATTATAAAAAATAGAGATTTACGAAATAGGGATGATCAGGAATCCCTGATCACTGTTAGGTATCATCTTTACCGGAATTAACTTTTTTATTGAGTATAATCATACAAACAAAACCATTCTGCTTTTGATATAAAAAAATATGACTATCGGGAATGATTAATAAATTTAAAATGAATCAGATTTTACAATGCTTTCGCTCAGCCCCTGTTTCCCCTGAAGGCCCCCCTGCCTGTACTGCGTGCGGCAGGCAGGCCTTCAGGGGGAGGGGGCAGCGTAAGCGTGCTTTTTCTGGCAATTTTTTAAATAGATATTAGCTTTATACATGATTCCCGATAGTCATATAAAATAATTTTATCCAAAGCAGAATGGTTTTGTTAAATATCTGGGAAAAATCTTCTTAATTAGTTAATACAATACCTCCGTTGGGCTGTATGGTAATTGAATATTCACCGTTTTCGGGAATTTTGACTGATTCAGTGAAAGTTTCCCCGTTTTTGTTGTCATTATACATTGTTACAGTTTTACCTGCCAACATAGGAAGGTTGACTGTCAATTTTTTGGGGGATTTTTCAGCATTAACACCGGCAACATACCATTGTTGTCCGTGTCTGCGTGCAATAATCGCATATTTGCCGGGATAACCATCAATAAAACGTGTCTCATCCCACGTAGTAGGGATATTCCTCATAAAATCCAGCTCAAATTGAGGTGCATCTTCAAGGTTGTTTGGTGTCAGGGCAAAAAATTGTACCGGATTTTGAAAAAGTATGCCGGTAGCCAGTTGAAACGCATCTGTAGTGAGCCGTTTCTGTCCTTTTTCATTGCCTCTGTTCAGAAATTTGTTCAGAAATACGCCGCCAAATTCCATGTTGCCTATGGCATTTCTACTAAATGGGTGCAGGGAGGCATAAAATGCTTCTTTATCACGCACATCCTGGGAGAAGATCAACATTTCCGATGCAAGGACTGCTTCACTTCCAACGTAATTGGGATACATTCTTTCCCAACCTCTCGGAATCGTAGTGCCATGAAATTCAACCATAAGGCCATACTCATTCGCATCGGATAGTATATCTTCATAGAGGCGCATGGTTTCCTGTTTATCTCCCGCAAAAAAATCCACTTTCAACCCTTTTACGCCCACTTCCTGAAGCCATTTCATCTCTTTCTTTCGGGCAATGGAAGTATTCATTTTATTCATTGGCGTCTGAAAGGCATCATTAAAAGGTCCGTTTGAATTATACCATAGAAACACATCCACTCCTTTTGATTTTGCATAATTAACGAGCTCTTTTGTTTTGGCGTAACCCAGATTGGAATCCCAGAAAGCATCAATCAGAATGTATTCGTATCCCATGGCAGCAGCCAGGTCGATATACTTAACCTGGTCAGCAAAGTTCATGCTGGGATCCTGCCAGACAATCCAGCTCCAGGTGCCGCGTCCGTATTTGTAGTTTTTGGAAGGTTCGTACAACGGATCTACCACATCCCAGGGGATGGTGGTTTCAGCAATGGGTTTAAGAGTAGCACCCACAGTTATGGTACGCCATGGCGTTACTCCGGGCAGGGCCAGCTGTGCACCGCTGCTCCCAAAACCATTATTCTGTTTTGGATCCGGATATTCAACGTAAAATACTCCATCATTGAATTTACTTAAATGCGATGCACAATACAGGCTGGGAACGCCTGTTTCCGAAAGTAAAGCCCACCCATCGGAGCCAACCCGGAAGAGTGAAGGGAACACATACCCTTCCGTATAAGTGTTCTTATCAATTGAGGCATCGGCATTATAACCACTTTCATAGCTTGGTGACGAACGGGCAAATCCGGCCATTGGCTTCATCATTGTTGATAAAAAAGAAGTTGTACCGGAAGGGAACCTGTAACCTGTGGCTTCTTTTTCAACAACACAAACCCTTGTCTCTCCCCATTTGGGAAGTTGATACCTGAAGGCAATATCGTTGTTACTGACCTGAAATTCTATTGATATTTGCTTTTTCTGTGCATTTGTAAAGGCACACAGCATCGTATTGGCATGATACTTTACAAACGATTGTTTGATCTTAGCTTGTGTGTATTCCTTGTTCACTTCACCCTGGTTTGAATCAACCAGACTCATCCTACTTGTAAAATCACCTTCGTTGGTAATTAATCCAAGGGGGGAGTTTTCAAGAATAACTTTTTCCTTATAGGTGACAGCATATTGAGGATTCCCATTATCCACCATTATTGTTACTTTTAAATTCCCGTCGGGACTGATAACCTCCACCGGATCCTGGGAGAATGCACTGTATGAAATGAGCATTAAGCTGAAAAGAGTAAATATTTTCATAGACTGTAGTAATTTATTTATAATTAAATGTTTCTGTTAAGAACTATTTATTTACTTAAGCGATTTCTCGCTATAATTAACACGAACACCATACTCGTCAACAACAAAAGGAAGTCCGAAGGTATTTCCTGTGTTTTTTTGGCCTTTTACTTTACCTGACAGCACATTTTTACTTAATGTGATCAGGTCGTTAACCCGCTGCTGTGTTTCCGGATTCTCCCCATTATAATGACCGGGATATAGAATCTTAATATCATTATCCTTCATTATTTTGCTCATTTTACTGCAGGTTGCTATGAGCTGAGAGAAGGTACCGCTAAACAGCAAAAGGTTTCCGGAACCGAATGAGTCGCCACTAAATCCATAACCTGCCTCTTTGTCAATAAAGGTGGTTGAACCAGGGGTATGAGCGGGCGTGAAGACTACTTCCAGTTGTCTGCCTCCCAGGTCAATGATTTGCCCGTCTTTCAGGTAGCTGATTTTACCTTTGTAATTGGGTATGGCTTGCGGAATGTTCACTGTATCTGCTGGATTAATATAAAGTTCAGGAAAATAACCAACATTACCCACATGATCTGAATGTACATGTGTAGCAACAACCATTAAAGGTTTCTTTGTTATAGAATCCACAATTTTATCCAGGTGAGGGATCTTTACTCCGGTATCTATCAGGATGGCTTTATCCTTTCCTTCTATAAGGTACAGACTCTCATTAAACAACAAATGTCCTGTGCCAATCCAGGTATGTGCATCAAGCTGATGGAAAACAACATCGTTATTTTTGAAAACTACTCTGCCGTCAATGGATTGGGCAAGTATTTGTGATATTGACGCTATCTGAAAAGCAGTGAAAACAAGAAGAAGTACTATTATTTTTTTCATGATCCGAATTTTTAAATTTACTTTTCGCCTTATTGATTGCATTATGATTTTAAAATGCTACTCTGAGCCAATATGATGTGAAGATAAGTATAAAATATTATCAGGTACAAAATAGAAAGAATTAATCTAAATCAGAGCAGAACTTGTACGTACAAGTAAAAATTGTATATTTGTCAAAGAATTAAAGAAATGAAAACCCGCTATCAGAAAATTGAAAAAATGCTGAAAGAGAAAATTCAGCAAGGGATATTTCAGATTGGTGATTATCTGCCTTCTGAAAACGAATTATGTTCAGAATTTTCGATTACCCGTACTACTGTTAGAAAAGCCCTTGATAATCTTCTGAAAGAAGGTTTTATCGAAAAACAGCATGGCAAAGGCAGCCGTGTCATTGAACGCCGTCAATCACTTGGCTTATTAAATGTAAAGGGATTCTCTGAAGCAGTTGGACAAAATGTAAAAACCATCATGTTGCAGGAACCGGCAAACCGTTCCTGGGGTTCAGAGATCAATTTTTCGCGAAATGAGAAGGAACTTAGGGCCAACTGTTTACATTTTGAACGGCTGCGCTGCGTAGGTGATGATCCGGTGATGCTTGAGAATAACTGGTTCGCCGATTTGGAATTGAAGAATTTTCTTGGACAGCAGTTTGTAGAAGGCTCGTTCTTTAAAACACTCAGTAAAAATTATTTGATCGAAATAACAGGCTCGGAACAGGAACTCCGGGCCGAATATGCTGATGAACGTACAGCCTCGTTTCTGAGAATCGAAGCAGGAACGCCGGTTTTACATATTTCAATAAAATTTCATACGAGCAGACATAACCTGAATATATACAGTGAATTATATTGCAATACCATGAAATACCCAATTGGGAATAGCTATCATTTATAAAGAGTTTTCAGTCGCAGCGCCTGATTCCTATTAAAACTAATAGCCGAATGCAAATTTTACAACAACAAATCTAATTTCTCATGACAAGCAAAACCTCCGTTTCGCGTCGAAATTTCATGAAGTCTACAGCTGTTGTTTCTTCAGCAATAATTGGAGCAACAGCATTTTCTGCCTTTACCGAAAAAGGAAAACCAGACACAAATACCGGCAAATTTCCGGTAAATGCTTTACCTGATTTCAATCCGACAGATGGTGCTTCCGGATTACTGTTTTCTCAAATTGGCTATGAGTTGGGTTTCCCTGTTAGAATTATTGTCCGGTTACCAAAAAAGGAATTGCTGCAGGGAATAACCAGGTGTAAGCTAAATCCGGTTTCTGAAGGGAGTGGCTATGAAACTGATTTTAATTATTGGGGTGAAATCTGGGGGAGTAACTGGTGGGTAGCCGATTTCAGAACAATTAAGGAACCAGGACAATGGGATATCAAAGTTTGGAACAATAATAAGTGTGTTTTTACTGATAACGGGCTTATAGTTAACAAAAACAGTTTGTATACGACACCATGCCGATACAATCCAACGATGGTCCTGATTCGTTGACTGACGAAGATTGGATTCCACACAGTGCAGCCTGGCTGACAGGTTTGAGATTATAGCAAAATTTAATTTAACCATTTAAAATATAATTTATATGAACGAAACAGTTTATCAACTAGCAAAGATGATTGACCATTCCATTCTTCATCCCACGATGACTGATGATGACCTGAAAAGAGAATGTGAAGTGGCTAAAAAATACAATGTAGCTTCAGTATGTGTTAAGCCATACGCCGTAAAGCAAGCATCCGAATTACTGAAAGGAACCGACGTTCTGGTTGGTTGTGTTATTGGTTTTCCGGCAGGGAATTCTGCAATCGAAGTTAAGGTTTTTGAAACCGAAACTGCCTGCAACGACGGAGCAGTTGAAATTGATATGGTTGTAAACATTGGAAAGGTGCTACAGGGAGACTGGGAATATATTGAAAAAGAAATCGGTGCTGTTGCAAAAACCAGTCATAAAAATGGCGCTATTGTCAAAGTAATTTTTGAAACCGACTTTGTGACCAGGGAATCAGACATTGTGAAACTTTGCCAGGTTTGCACCGAGGTAGGAGCTGACTATGTAAAGACATCATCAGGATTTGGATTTGTAAAGCAATCCAACGGAGATTACAATTATAAAGGTGCAACCCTTCCGGTTTTGGAACTGATGAAAAAGAGTGTCGGACCAAAGGTCAAAGTTAAAGCTGCCGGTGGTGTTCGCACGCTCGACCAGCTTATCGCCGTTCAGGCTGCAGGATGCGCAAGATGCGGCGCAACAGCCACAACTGTAATGCTGGAGGAAGCATTGAAACGTTTCAGAAGCTGATATAACTTTTCTACAAAAGGATTGATTGTTCATTGCTTTTGGCCGTTGTCTGCTCTTTTTTTTAAGTATGCTATCAATCCTTGATTCAAATTAGTTATAAAAAACTACTTAAGACTGTCTTTTATTCTTTAAAAAAGAATATAGTTTCAATTTCAATAGGTTGTTTTTATAGATTAAATAATACAGTATGGTACTATAAATTAAAATAACAAAAAACAGGACATAATCATAATTGTTATTTTCCCTTAATAAGAATAGTGCCGTGAAGCCAGCTACTACTGGCAGGAAGTAGCTTAACATTTTATTTTTAAGCCTTTTTTTTAAATCTGGAAAACTCTGCTCTTTGAGATCATCTTCGTCAATAAAGAATCCTGCAATCGATGATTCTTCAATGCTTTCCTGTGAATTCTTTTGATTCTTTTGCATAATTTGAAAATTTAAGAAAACAATTTATATAAATTTCAATCTTGCTTTTAATTTAAACCAGGACAAATATATTTAAAATGATCTTTTTGCTTATTTTTCTTTAACTAATATAGATCCTATAGATCAATCTAATATAAATATTTATAAATTTTTGTCATGTACTTAGGAAAAGGTATTATATAATTTTGAGAAAAGACAGGACGGAATTTGACTAATCGCTGAAAAATCAATCAAGATGTTTAGGAAATTACAACTAAATTAATTTCTAGAATGTATCTCTCCATTGCTGTAAACTATTCTTGCAGTAGAACGATTATATCCAGCAAAAATGCCGTATCCCCCTTTAATATTTGAATATACATTCACCGGGTCTGTATAGAATTGTTTTTCTGACTCATCTTGAAGATAATAATCTATTGAATAATCATAATATTTTTTGCTTATTGAAAGTAGTTGCAACTCAAAAATAACACTATCATCTTCAGAATAATAAGGCTTGGGCCCCTCATAATCAATACGTATTATTGTTTTATCAGGAGAATGTGATAAATTTCTATCTGAAAAAATTATTTGCGCTAAGCCTCCTTTAATTGATGCATCTACAAATGTATTTGAAGAATTTATTGATGCATTATAGATAGAAGAATTAATTTGAGAATAATAACCTCCAGCTAGACTATCCTTATCCGAGAACCATGTAGTGAAATACTCAAAAATATTTAACGATATTGCATAATAATTTTCTTCAGTAGCAGGATCTCTAAATCCTAAAAGGAAAAACGAGCTATTACCAATTGTATCAATGTGGAAGCTATAATAATTTATTGCAATAGGTTTAGGTATGATATCTGTAGCAATTATTGCATCATAATTAGGAACGTTAACCTGAAGTTTATATTCACCAGCTTCATAAGGTATTATACCTGGAGATTTATAGTATCCAGAAGCTTCAGATAATGATGGACCATATTTGAAATGATCACGGGTAAGTTCTAATACTGAATGGTCAGGTAACTCAAGAAATATTTCTGCATTATTTATAAAACTGTCTTTTTGGAAAACACTAATATTTTCTGAATATGATAAATTCACTCGAAAAGTATCAATTGAAGAAAAAAAACCATTTACAATAATATCTTTCTTTGAACTTAGATCATATTTTTTTTCAGTACAACTTGAAATTATTAATATTAGCATTATAACCAAACAATAAAAACTCCCTAAACGTATTTTATTAATTCTTTTATTCATACCTGCAAGAATATTTATCTAGTAGTAGATTAATCACCAAGAAATATATAATATTAATTTATTTCTATATTGTAACTAATAAAAGGAATCATCGGGAACAATACTTTTTTTGTTAGCTGAATTCGAGATTCCTTACCATTCGGGCTTGTAATTATTTGTGTCTGCATTTCATATGCATTTTTAGCATTATATGCATTATATAAACCTATTTTAAGTGATTGCTTAAGTCTTTTATGATTTATTGAATAATCAATGGATAAATCTAGTCTGTGGTATAATGGTAGCCTCTGTGAGTTTCGCTTGTAAATAATAATTTCAGTTCCTCCTCCGGAATACTGAATATATGACCAAGGATTAGCTCCTAAATAATAATTGCTGTTATAAATACCAATTGGTAAAGTTTGTAGTGCACCTGACATAAAATAAAAAATACATGAAGCTGACAAATGACTATTAAATGTATTACTTAGAATTATTTTTAAATTTTGAGGCCTATCATACCTTGACCTGAATGTTTCACCATTATTTAACTCTGGAAAAGTTCTTTCAGAAATAGAAAAACTGTATGTTAAAAATGCTAAAAAGTTGCCTGATTTTTTTTCAATAGAGAGTTCAATACCTCTTGCTTTGCCTCTGCCAGAAGTAACAATTTTTGAAATGTCACTATATTGATTATTGAAAATGAGCCCTTCTCTGTATGATAGTAAATTTTTGTAATATCTAATGTAAGCATCCACATTTAAAGAAAAAGCATCATTAATTTTAACATTAATCCCAACTGAGTAATCAGAGCTATATGTAGGCTTAATCGAGCCAAATGAAGGTAGCCAAAGGTCCGAGGCAAGGTTTATTTTACCAAA
Source organism: uncultured Bacteroidales bacterium (assembly GCA_963783315.1). GTDB lineage: Bacteria > Bacteroidota > Bacteroidia > Bacteroidales > DASQZP01 > DASQZP01. The sequence continues at coordinate 5,545 of CAWAMZ010000012.1, read as the reverse complement.
CCTTAGTAAATGCAAAAATTGCATCATCTCTGACCAAGAAGCATTTAAATTATATCTTTCATTTACTTTATAATTTAATCCAATTCGTTTATCAAATTTTTGAATTGATTTATCTTCAACATAATAATTATTGAAATTTAATCCCGGTTGAATTATAAATTTTTCCCCTAAACTTATTTTATCTTGAAAAAAGATATTTAGATTCTTACAAAAGAAAGATTCTAAACTATTCTCCGGATTTATAAATGAACTATCAAGTGCAGGTTGTATTTTGTAAAGTTTAAAATCACTTCCATATATAAGATGGTGGCGCTGATTGATATAATGATCAAAATCGAGAGATATTGCTTGCATTTTTATTTCAGAACTTGTCGACAATGAGGATTTATTATTTATGGTCATTAAATTTTGATTTAACCAGTATTTAGCAATATTTCTTTTAATTTCATTTCCGAAATAATTATAATTACTGATACTAGTTGCCAAATTCAAAAATAGATTCGGTTTAAGGATACTTTCAAAACGTGTAGTTAAAAGACTACTACTCCAATTAACAGATTTTTCCCTTTCAGAACGCGAGTATGAATCCTGAATTTCAGGTGGGTCTTCTCCGAATTCATTTAAAGATTGAAAAAAGCCATCATCCTTTCCAAAATAATTACTTATGTAAAGATTATTTCTTTTATTAATTTTCCAGCTTATTTTTTCGTTTAGATCAAAAAAGTAATAGCCAGCATTAGAATAATCTGTAAACCTATTGATAAGTTTTTTTGAAAATAGATCAAAATACGTTCGTCTTGCAGAACCAATAAATGTAAGTTTATTCTTGATTATCGGACCTTCGATTTGAGCTTTAGATGATATTAGACCAATGGAAGCCTTAGCTTTTATTCGATTTTCATTGCCATCTTTTGTTCTAATATCTACTACTGATGCAGCACGATTATCATATTGCGCTGGAAAATTTGATTTATATATTTTTACAGACTTAATAGCATCATCATTAAAAAATGAAAAAAAGCCAAACAAATGATCAGGATTGAATACTTCTACACCATCTAATAAAATAAGATTATTGTCAGAATTACCACCTCGGACATAAAAGCCCGTACTGCCTTCACTCCCTGGTTGTATGCCTGGCAAAAGTTGGATTGATTTTAGTATATCAGCTTCACCCAGTATTACAGGAAGCTGTTTTATTACTTTTAGTGGGATATTAATCAAACCGGGGTTCGAAATATTTATAAATTGTTTCCTGCTTGTGCTTTTAACAATAACTTCTTCAATTTGTGATCCAGGAATAAGTTTAATGTTAATACTTGTATCATGCAAAGTATTAATTTGAATAGTCTTTTCAAGATATCCAACATAAGAGTATATTAAATTTAGCTGTTCTGGTGATATCGTGATACTATAAAAACCATAATTGTTAGTAATTGCATGCAATTTTTTTGTTGAATCAATAATCGTAGCACCTATTAATTTTTCACCACTATTTGAATCTGTGACATACCCGGAAATGGTTATCGAAGATTGAGCATTAACATAAAAAAATATAAAAAAAAAGAGAAATGAAAGATAAACCTTTATTCGCATAAATTTAACTTTTAAGGATAAAGTTAAAAGAGTTTAATTCCATACAAAGACATATTCTATAAAGTACATGTCTTTGTATGGATTTTATTTTTATCTTAAGTATCCATATGCTAAAGAAAGTTTGGCTGTACCACTTGTATTGGCTACAAAACCTAACCCAAGTAAGGCTACTCTATATTCATCAAGGTTATCCAATTGTGGAATCCAATAATTATCGTATACATTTAGACTTCCTGAATGGACGTAATAATTTGGTCCATACAATCTATTTGTGCTACCATTGAAGTATTTATAATAAAGATCTAGGCAGGATACGTCATATTTTCCTTTAATTCCAACGCCAATTGCCAAAGAATTAGGTGGAACAGAGCACCATGCTTCACATTGTGAAGGTGCAACGTAGGTTCTTGTTCTATCCCAATCAATATATCTTGAGCTCATACTTCCATCGCTATATACATATCTCTTCTCAAGTAAAAGGACAACATAATTATTACTACTCGATGCTATTAAAACTCCTACACCCGTAACTATCCAGCCAGAACGAAGTGTCAGACTAACTTCTTCATATCCACCTGCGTCGCCAACAATTTTAATGTAACTATCAGAAATAGCACCTCCAGGAACAGGTATAGAAAGAGGCCCGGATTTTAACTTATTCTTCATAGATTCCATTGTTTTAGAATCAGGTAACTTATCTACAATTATATGTTCATAATCATAGAAATTCTTGGGCATAAAGCAATTTAAGACAGAATCAAAGACCATGTCTTTCCCAATATCCATATCTGAACTGGAAAGATTATCATCTTTCTTTGTACAAGAAAGGAAAACTAATGCCATAAATGACAATAAGAAAAATAAATTTTTCATAACTTTAAATTTTACGGGAGCTAGACCTCCCGTTAGTAATTATTAAATTGAGATACCGTCATAATAGGCGGTATCTTTTTAAAATGAACTTAGACTTGGTTATTGATTATTAAGTATTATAAATCCCATGTATTAAGATGGATTATATAAAAATTATTGTTTTTTTTTAAATTCAAGATGACGTTCTTACACTTTAATAGAACCCAATTATTTATTCTCTCCTCTTAATGTGTGTAAATTTCCTTGTAATTATTATGATATAACGCATTATATTTAATAAATTTCTTCGATATTTTAATAGTAAGCAAATATTTAGATATGTTATAAAACATGTTCGCGTTTTTTTATTTCTATGTTAAAAAAGCAAGCATATAAAAATTTAAAGCTCTTAAACATAAAGCTATTACCTGAGAAAATAATTACTTTATTTGGTCACGTATCATCCCACCAGCATTGAAGAGGTTACTCTTACAGAAATAGAAGCTCAGGTGCTTTTTGAATGATGGCCTCAATACAAATGGGAAACCACTGGACCACCAACTGATACAAAAAGGTCCATATGATTCTATGTTGCCTTTGTTTGAACAGACCGGAAATAGGGAAAAACCAGATCATAAATTTATCAGAGGATTTCTTGAAAAGATCATGAAAAGCACTGGAAGTATTTATGATTCTGCTCAAGGATCCTTTGATACCACCAAAGGTGATTATAGGCTCATTAATGTTCTGACTTTTGATTCAAGATTTCCAAATTTTAATGACGTTCCAGGATTAATGTTTTCATTTCATGAGTATTTTGGACTGAATATTTTCAGGGGATTGAAGAAATACTGCTCACCTCGTTTGATGCCCATTTTAAATTTGCATCAATCCATCCATTCGCAGATGGAAACAAAAGAAACCCGAAGAAAAGAGAATCCAGATATTTCCAGAGAATTCATACTTAAAGAATACATCAAAATGCTTAAAATAGAAATTAAAAAAGAAGATGTCCCAGATTCCTTGTTATTCAAAAAATGAGTGCATATTCCTTTTCAGGTATATTTTCCGAGATATAATTGATTTTTATCGGCAATTAGATCCGGAAGGATTCAGTAATTCAGGATACCGGGATTTACTATATGCCGATCCGGATGAATCATATAAAGAGTACCGGGAGATGCATGCTGATTCTTTAGAAAGGAGTCTTAGCTTTTTAAGTGAATAGCAAATGAAGTTTCCTAATGAATTTCAGTATATAGTAACTTTGAATCGGGACTTGATTGAAGCAATATCACATTCAGGAGCTTTAAAGTTCAATATTGATAATATATAGAGAGCTTCTTTCACAAAAAATAATAGATTTTTAAAAATAAAAACATTAGCTCGAAATATTATTCTCATTTAAATTAAAAAATAGTAATAAATAAAAGTTATCAACATCTTTGATTTTATTTTTTACCAAAAAAATAATGCTAAAATGTATGTCCATATGGTTTAAAAACAAGCTTCAATAACCCCTGTATATATCTATAATATAATTAGTTGAAAATTGATTTTTTAAGACTGTCATGGTTTGCTATAAGAAACGTAGGGCGTTTCGAAGCTCCTACCTATCAAGTTACCAAGCCGTTTATTAAATGTTATGTCGTTCAAATTTAGCACTTTCCGAGCAATGTTTTATTACCGCGTGTGTGTGCCCTGTATGCAGCAGTTCACCATTCCGCATGTTCAGAATAAATCTGAAAAATGCAAATTTATTTTGAGTTAAACAAGCGGGATGAGTGGATTTTTATCCAGAGAGTGAAAGTCTCTTACAGGCTGGTTGAAATCTTGCATTAGTATACAATAATTGTTTACGTATAGATCAGGTATCTATGAAGATGCAAGCCTGTTAGTAAGCCGCAAGCTGGTTTAGAGCAATCTAAGCAGTGAAGGAAGCGGGACTACAATAGCTGGTACTGACGGACAGGTATTACAGGGGTGGTATTCCCTGTAAGGCGTATATGAGGCCATTTGGGGAGGGTAAGGGAGCACATCAAGCCATTTCGCAAGGGTTGACATACATCAATAGCGGTTATCAGGACATTATTGACCTTGACCTGAAAAGCTTCTTTGATGTGGTCAATCACGATTTACTGATGAGCATCCTGTATCGCAAAGTAAAAGACGAAAGGCTACTACGCCTTATTCGGAAATACCTGCGAACAGGCATCCTGATAGGAGGGGCGAGCCAACAACGGGAGGAGGGGACACCGCAAGGAAGCCCCCTAAGCCCGTTGCTGTCTAATATCATGCTCAACGAGCTAGACCAGGAGCTGGAATCGAGGGGGCTGCGTTTTGTACGCTACGCTGATGATTGCAGTATCTTTGTGAAGAGTAAGCGTTCTGCCGAACGGGTACTCCGAAACACTTCACGTTATATTGAGGGCAAGTTGCGTTTACAGGTCAACAAGGAAAAGACGGGTATTCGCCGTCCGCTAACCTTCCACATGTTAGGCTACAACTTTGTAAGCTCGTATAAGCGAGGAGTTAAAGGGAAATACCAGTTACGGGTATCCCCCGAACGGTTTAGGCGAATGAAGCAGAAGGTAAAGGAGATAACCCGAAAGAAACGACCATTGTCGTTTTCTGACCGGATTGCGGAACTTAACAGCTACATGAAAGGTTGGATAGGGTATTTCCGCTATGCGAACATGCAGGGCAAGCTCCAGGAGCTTGACGTATGGATTCGCAGCCGTTTGCGTTACTGTATCTGGAAACACTGGAAGAAACCGAATAAACGCATGCGAAGTTACATACGCATGGGTATAAATCCGGGAATGGCTTATGCCTGGTCGCGTTCACGCATGGGAGGTTGGGCGCAAGCCTGCAGCCCCATTATGAAGACCACCGTAACCACACAGCGTTTAAAGCGCCGTGGTTATATTGCATATGCTGAATACTTCCAACGTTTCAGTCATTCGAAGCAGTATAAGCTTGATTTTGAATCAGTCTACTAATTAATGTTTACCGAACCGCCGTATACGAGGCCCGTACGTACGGTGGTGAGAGAGGTGCACTGGCGGGGCTACAATCCCGTCAGCCATCTACTCGA
>CAWAMZ010000011.1:0-21082 GCA_963783315.1 uncultured Bacteroidales bacterium | reverse complement strand
ATGAATTTTGGTACAGTGCAAAATCAGGGTGTTGAGTTATTGTTAAATACAACCCCGGTTAAAACAACTAATTTGCGCTGGGATTTGGGTATAAACTTTTCCCGCAACAGGAACAAAGTTCTTACGATGCCGTCTAGTCTTGAGGGGGGGAAAGTCACTATCTATCGTTTCTCTGCTGGCGATGATGCTGTTTATATGTATGCAGAGAAAACAAGCCTATGGGTACTTACTATACGAGTTTACCAAAATATGTGACTGATGAAAAATAGTGAATTTTATGGAGATCCCATTGTTGATGGAGCTGGTCAGCCGGTTGTTGATAAATCTGTTGTTGAAAACACAGGAAAAGATATGAATCATAAATGGACAGGTGGTGTTACAACTGCATTTTCTGCTTATGGATTTACATTAAGTGCTGCCCTGGATGTACGTTATGGCGGGTATATGTTTTCCCGTAAAAAAACCTGGCTTAGTTTAGAGGGAACGGTATAGTGACACTTTACAATGATCGGAATCCATTTATAATTCCTAATTCAGTGCAAGAAGTTGATGATGGAAACGGCAATATCAGTTATGTTGAAAATAATGTTGCTGTGAAAATGACCGATGGTAGTTACCAGGATTATTTTGACAAATATGGATATGGTAGTGGTGGAGAAGCTTATTTGGTTGATCGCTCCTTTGCAAAATTAAGGAATGTGACACTTACTTATTCCTTGCCCAAAAAGTGGATTAATAGTTTGTCTATTAGCAGTGTTCAATTATCTGCTTATGTAAATAATGCATTTGTTTGGACTGCTAAGGACAATTATTATATCGATCCTGAATCAAGTACAACCGGCACTGATTTAGCAGGACAGTTTGGTGAATTATATGTAAATCCAGCTGCTCGTATTTTTGGGTTCAACCTTAATATAACCTATTAAATTTCAGAAACTTTATGAAAAAGATAATATTTTTAGTCACAATTATTATACTGGGTATGACTTCATGTGAAGACTATCTGGGTATAAATCAGGATCCTAATGCCCCATCAGAGGGTAATATCACACCCAGCATAATTTTGCCTGGTGCTGAAATGAATTTGGCCGCCAGTTACGGAGATTTTATGCGGATTGTTGGCGGTTATTTTGCCCAACAATATGCACAGGATTTTGGAACAAGTAATTATTTGGATTACTCCAGATTTAATATGTCTGCTGTCCGTTCAAGTGGTTCTTATTCACAGTTATTTACGCGTACATTAAAGAATCTTGAAATTATACGTAAACAGGCTGAAGGTACTGAAGAATGGGGTACTTACTTAGCCGCCACTACCTTGAGAGTATTCACTTATCAGGTATTGGTTGATGCATATGGTGAACTGCCATATACTGAAGCGCTTGATAAAGCCAATTTGTCACCAGAATACGATGATGGAAAGACAATTTATGATGGAATATTGAATGAACTTAATGTTGCCCTGGAGAATGTTTCAGCTTCAGATGTAGTTTGTACAATTTTCTTGTTTGGTACTTCAACCGCTGGCGAATGGATTCAATTCGCAAATGCATTGAAGCTAAAACTTCTGATGAGAATGAGCAATATTGAAGACGTACAATCTCAGCTAGCTGCTTTAATTCAGGAGAATAATTTTCCTGCTTCTGATGTTGCTTATGATGATATTTGGGCTGATGAACCAGGTAAAGCGAACCCCTTTTACCAGGAAGAATATGCTACTTATTTTGGGTCTACTCAGGTAAATGTTGTTGCAAATCTTGCTTTTCATGAAAACAATGCAGGCCAGTAATGATCCAAGAGCGCAAAAATTCTTTGAACCCAATGATGAAGGTAACTACACAGGTGGCGTTTCAGGAACTAATTTTAGTACTTCACAGGATTATAGATCGCCATACTTTTGTCGGCCGGTTTTTAAATATGATATGCCTGTTTATTTGATAACGGTCTCCGAAATTGAATTTTTCAAGGCTGAATATTATGCAAGATATGGTACTGCAGCTGATGCTGAACTCATGACCAGGCAGCCATTGAGGCATCATTTACTTCTGCTGGCCTTAGTGCTGCTGATGCTGTTGATATTTATACAAATGAATATCCCTGGGATAATGCAAAATGGGGCATGTTGATAGGTATTCAGAAATGGATTGCCTGGCGGGACAAATAATTTTGAAGCCTGGTGTGAAATGCGTCGTCTCAAATATCCAGCTTTTGGTTCTGTTAAAGGAACTGATATTTATGATGAAGGTAAATAACGTGTACAGCCCTGAATTATATGTTGCTGGTACCTTATATACTCCTATAAAATTTAATCAGGAATTAGGTGCAGGAAAAATTCTGCAACGGTTTAAATATGCTAAATTTCTGCAAACCGGAATAGTAATGTTCCTGAAAATAAGGGTGATGCTACCCCTGTATTCTGGGGCTGAATAGAGATTTAAACAATTAAAAAACTGAATAAGATGAAAAATAAAATATTAATATTTACAGTTTTAGCGCTTTTTATTGCAGGTTTTTCTAGCTGCGATAAGGAAAAAACAAGTGCTGGTGTAACTGATATAACGTATTATCCCGAAATGACTATGATTGGTGATCCTGTTGTATTTCTTGCTCAGGGAGATACATATGATGATTCCGGTGCTACTGCACAAATCAATGGGGAAGACGTACCTGTTGATGTGTCATCTGATTTGGATGCTTCAACAGTTGGATCATATGAGATTAGCTATTCTGCTACTAATAGTGATGGATTTAGTAAAACAGTTAATCGCCAAGTAGTTGTATATGATCCAAACATGATTTCTGATGACCTTTCAGGAACATATACTGCAAATGTGGATCGTGGTGGCGAAACATATGCCGGTAATTCTGTTACATTAACGGATGTTGGTGTTCCAGGAGTGGACAGGAGTATATAAAATAAGCGACTGGATCGCTGGATTTTATGCAATAGGTCGTGACTATGGAGCTAACTATGCATTTTCCGGTTTGATTCAGATTAACGGTGATAATGAAGTAATTGAGCTTTCAATGTCAAATCTCTGGGGCGACCCTTTTAATTCAGTTTCTGGCAGCTATGATGCTGGTACAAATACGATTAGTTATACTGCCAGTTGGTTATCATATGAATTTGTTGTGGAGATGACAAAATAAATCATTTAAGTTATAAATATTATAAAGTTTATAAAATATGAAAAAAACATTTTTATATACGGCCATCCTGATTTCAAGTATCCTTTTCTTTACATCTTGTGAGAAGGATGAAATTGGAGGTACTGCCACACAAGACATGGCTGGCGAATGAGATGTCACCGCTGCTGCCGTTGATGCCAGTGGGAACGTAGTTGATCCTGATTTTTTTGGCCTTGGTCATTTTCATCTGGATACGTACAATACCTCATCAAACAGTAAAACAGAAATGTGGATTGATGATAACGGTAATTTCTGGGAATTTAAAAATAAAATTAATGTGGACCTGAAGGCAATGACTTTTCAGGCTACTGATGCCCAGAATGTAGCATATGACAGTAAGCTTACCATTACTAATGGTAAAATTTTGCCGGGTGCGGCAACTACCCCAAGTGGTATGCCTGCTGATAGTATTGTCTTTAATGTAACTTTTAATGACGATACATATCCTACTGATTATGTGTTTTGATTTATAACAGAGTTGCAGGGTACCGTTACACAGGATTTACCAAGGATAATTAGTATTAAAAATCTCATTTAACTGAAGGCTGTCCTTATTGGGCAGCCTTTTTTGCTTTTGCTGGGTAACTGTTATATGTGACCTGTTCAATTCCAATGCTTTATGTCATCTATCACTTCTTTGAGTAATAGAAATTTGAGGCTTAATTTTAATAAATGGTCGAAAGTCAATTTATCAGAATAAAATTCCTGCATATCAGGTTGTTTAAACCTATTAAATTTAGTTTTACATTCATTGATTTTTTTGTTTAATTATTATTTTTGTTTAGATTTGATACAACGATTAACTATTTATAAACCTAAAATTTCTATTTATGAAAAGATTTACAGTTTTATTTGCATTTTTTGTGTTCTTTGGAGTCACGCTGCTCCAGGCGCAAACAGTGCAGATTTCAGGTGTGGTGACCAGTGGAGAGGATGGTTTGCCATTACCGGGTGTTTCAGTAGTTGTGAGTGGTACCACCATCGGTACAACAACTGATATTAATGGAACATACCAACTTGCTGTGCCTCAGAATGCTAAATCCTTAGTATTTAGGTTTGTTGGGATGAAGACCTTGACAATACCGATAGAGGGAAAAACAGAAATCAAGTGCGTTACGCTTAGTGCAGATGTAGTTGGTCTGGATGAGCTTATTGTTGTTGGATATGCTACAACAAGAAGAGAAGCTAATACGGGATCGGTGAATGTAAAAGTCAAAAACGAACAATTGGCCGATATTCCGGAGAGCAGCTTTGACAAAATGCTCACCGGTAAAGCTCCTGCTGGTGTTATGGTTACTTCAAATACCGGCCAGCCTGGTGGTAATACTCAGATCAGGATCAGGGGAACAAGTTCTATCAATGCAGGTGCTGACCCTTTATATGTAGTGGATGGTATTCCTGTTATGGAAGGCGATCAGACTTATTTTACCAACACAGGTAATGCGCTGACTTCTTTGAATCCGAATGATATCGAATCAATTACGATATTGAAAGATCTTGCTGCAGCTTCTATTTATGGTTCAAGGGCAGCTAATGGAGTTATTCTTATTACAACCAAATCAGGAAACTCGGTAAAACCGATGTTTATTTCCGCTCTTCTGCGGGTTTTTCTCAGTTGGCAAACGACAATCATTTTGGTACCATGACCCCGCAGCAATTACTGCAGTATCGTCGTGATGCCAACACCCTGAATGGTCTTGATCCGGATAACCCGGCAAATAAGTATTATTCTCCCAATTCTTTGCTGGCTGGCCCTCAGACAAACTGGATGGACGTTCTGACTAAAAAAGGTTTAAGCCAGAATTATGAATTGAGTATGTCCGGCGGTAATGAGAAAACTACTCAATATACGTCAGCCAGTTACAACAGAGATGAAGGTGTATTTCATGGTGTAAACTATGAGAAATATCAGATCCGTTCCAACATTGACCAGAAACTGGGAAATAAATTTACTGCTGGTGTGAGGGTAAACGGTGTTCATACAAAGGCTAATGATGTGGCCATGCAGTCACTCTATTACGTAAATCCGATGTGGGGAGGTTCAATTATCAATCCATGGACTCCTGTTTACAATCCGGATGGTACATTTAACCTGAATATTCCGGCAAACTCAAATACCAATCCGCTTGCTACTTCTCAATATGACAGGCAGTGGGAGAAACAAAACCGCTTCCTGGGTACTGTTTATCTGGAATATAAGCCTATATCAGATATCACTTTGAAAACCAATAACTCAGCTGAATATACTGATGGGGAGGGCCGTCGTTACTGGTCTGCTGAAGCTGATCCTAATGAGGATAGAGGTACACTTCAGGTTTCCAGAAGCAAATACATGCAGCTGACAACATCAAATACAGCCGTATATAATAAGTTGTTTAATGTGAAACATGCATTGAACATTATTGCTGGCCAGGAGGCAACACGATATGATTATAATTCATATTATATTTACTCTCCAGGTGTGGATCCATCAATTCCTTTCCCTACTACTTCAACATCGGATCAGGATCAGGGAGATTATGATGAGACTGCCTGGACAATGTTGTCCTTCTTTGGAAATATGAGCTATAGTTTCGACCGTCGCTATTATTTGCAGGCCAGTATTCGTACTGATGGCAGTTCTAAGTTTGGTAAAAACAACCGCTGGGGTACTTTTTATTCAGTTGGCGCTTCCTGGAACTTACATAATGAAGCTTTTATGAGCAATTTAAGCTGGCTTAACCTATTAAAGATCAGAGCCAGTTACGGTGTCAATGGTAACGACCGTATCGGGGATTATGAACAATATGGTGTTTATGGTGCCCGCCAGTATGATGGTGTTGCCGGTTTAGGTCCCGATCAGCTTGCTAACCCCGATCTTACATGGGAGGTGAATAAAGCTTCAGATATTGGACTTGACTTTGGTTTCTTTGACAAGGTTAAAGGTACAATCGATCTGTATGACAGAAAGACTACAGATATGCTGTTGAATGTTCCACTTTCCAGAACTTCTGGTTTTAGTTCACTGAGGCAAAATATTGGTGAACTTGACAATAAAGGGATTGAGTTCTCACTGGACGTTGATGTAATTGACTCAGATATTAAATGGAATGTTGGCTTCAATGTAGCGCATAATGTTAGTGAGATCATTAGCCTTGGTGGACAGGACCAGTTCATAAATACTGATAACAGCCGTATTGTTCATAAAGTAGGTGAGCATCTTTATTCATTTTACTTATATGACTATGCAGGTGTGAATCCTGTAAATGGTGATGCTTTATGGTATAACGAAGATGGTAAACTAACCAACCTTTATTCCCAGGCCAGAAGAATCATTGCTGGTTCACCTGAACCCAAACTGATTGGTGGTTTCAACTCTACTTTCTCCTGGAAAGGTCTTTCACTGGACGTTTTCTTTGAATTTAAAGCAGGAAACAAAGTTTCCATTGAAGAATTGCACTATCTGAACTCTGACGGATATTTCTGGAATCGCAACCAGATGAATTCTGCTCTTGACTACTGGAAAGCACCAGGCGATGTTACAGTTAATCCGAGACCAATTCCTGATAACTCAACCAACTCCAATGGATATACAAGTACCCGCTGGATGCAGGATGGCGATTACCTGAGGATAAAAAATCTGACACTGTCCTACACATTGCCTTCTTCACTGAGTAACAAGGTTGCTCTTAACCGCATTAAGGTATATGGCAGTGCTGTAAATCTTTATACTTTCCATGATGTTACTTTCTATGATCCTGAAAGAGGTGAAATGGGAAGTGGATTTGGAATCTATCCGCAGACAAAGAAATTTGTTGTTGGTTTAGATATTGCATTTTAAACATATAAAACAATATTTCCATGAAAAGAATAAAATTAAGCTATATAATATATTTTCTGCCCGTTTTTTTATTGCTAGCCGGGTGTGAAGATTTCCTGGTACAAACACCGCGTTTGCAGCAGACGAATGAGCTGACGCTTTCAACCTATAAAGGGCTAAACAGCGCTACTGTTGGTGCATACACTCAACTTTATGCAACCCAGTGGTACGGAAGAGATTTTGAAGTTACTGCAGATCTGAAAGGCGGTAATGCAAAAATTAGCCCGATTACTTCAGGACGTTTTGTTCAGGAATATCTCTGGACAAATAATTCAAACAATACTATTAATACCTGGACTGTTGCCTATGATGCTATTGCCAGGGCCAACAACGTGATCAATGCACTTGACGGTTTTTCTGAGCCTGATATTACAAAATCACAAATTGACCAGCTTAAGGGCGAATGTCTGTTTATTCGTGCCATGGGTTTCTTTGACCTGGTAAGAATGTATGCACAGCCTTATACTTCAGGGAGAGATCAACTTGGTGTTCCTGTTGTACTGGTTACTGAAATGGGGAAACCAGCCAGAAACACTGTAGGTGAAACTTACGATCAGGTTGTAAAGGATTTACTCGCTGCTGAAAAATTACTTCCTGAAAAGGTAAGTCGCGACGGAGCAGTTGATGACAAAGGCTGGGCTTCTATATATGCTGCTCAGGCACTGCTCGCCAGAGTTTATCTCTATATGGGTGAATGGCAGAAAGCAGCTGATTATGCTACAAAGATTATTAATAGCCCTAATTACCGGTTATACAAACCTGCTGAATATACAACATGGGATAAAAACGGTGTATGGGGAACTGATGCTGCTCCAGAAATTATCTTCGAAATTTATGGTTCTGAAGGTAACTCAAGCCATGGTAACTGGGACATGATTTCTTACATCCTCTCTCCCGATGGATACGGCGATGTTGGAGCCTCACATGATCTTTATAACCTTTACTCAGATAATGATGTACGTAAAAACATGTTTACCAATACAGCTGATTTTCCAAATGCACTCTGGTCGCTTAAATATCCGGGTAAAGGAGGAAACTTGCGGATAGATAACATTCCTATTCTTCGATTGTCTGAAATGTATCTGATCCGCATGGAATCTATTCTTAACGGAGCTTCTGTAAGTGGAGTAACTGCATTAGCTGATTATAATACATTGCGTGAAAAACGCGGATTGGCTGATGAAGCCAGTGTAAGTCTTACCAATGTATATAATGAAAGAAGAAGAGAGTTGTGTTTTGAAGGACAGGAGTTATTTGATCTCTCGCGTACCAAAAGGGGACTGACAAGAAGTGATTATGATGGTGCGGTTAACCAGAATATTCCATTCCCGGATTATCGTTGGGCAATGCCAATTCCAAGAGGTGAAATTGATGCAAACCCAAATGTTGAGCAAAATCCTAAATATTAAGAACAAGTAAAAAAGATATTATGAAAAGATATAGAATAATATTGATCATTTTTACTATCGGATTCTTGTTTGGTTCCTGTGAAAATGAACCAATTAAGTTCGATAGTTCAAAAACCTTTGTGGCTTTTAATACCGACAAGGTTACAGTTAATGAAAACAATGCCGACGGTGGATCTGCCCCGATTATGGTTGCTGCTCTGAAGGGAAGCCCTGCCGTTACTGTGGAATATGAAATATCTACTGCGGGTATATCCCGTCCAGCCATTGAAGGTACTGACTTTACTATTGACCCTGGCTCAAGCCTTGATTTTCCTGATGGCTTTGGAGTAGAAGGCATCAAAATTCTTCCCATTGATAACTCTGTATTCACTGGTGATAAAAGTTTTGTACTCAAATTAAAATCAAACTCCAAAGGTTATAACACTGGTGCTATTGATTCATTAGTAGTGGTTATTAAGGATGATGAGCATCCGCTGAAAAACTGGATTGGAACCTATAATGTAGCAGCTGTTAGTTATGGAAGTCCTGGTGCCTGGGATGAGGCATGGACAGTAACGACAAACCCTGTTGAAGGTGATATAACAAAACTGGCTATTTCGGGTATTAGTAAAGCAGGTTCAGGTCCAATCATTGCTACCCTGGATGTTGAAGCAATGACCATCACAATCGGCCCGGCTCAGTCGCTTGGTGATACTTATGGTTATAGTGATGATGTTCAGCTTTTTGTTGGTACCCCGGACTTGACTATTCCTGATAAGTCTGTTCCTTTGACCGGAACAATCCAAAATGATGGAACTATTAATATTGATATGGTAGGAGTAATGCTTGTTGGTGGTGCTAATGACGGCTATATCTGGGATGTTTTCAATACAACCTGGACAAAGGCTAAAAAGAATGGTGTCACTCCGGTATCTCAAAACCAACTGAGTCGTCCGGGACTTTCAAAGTAATAAACATTAATTAAAAATGAGATTATGAAAGATATATTAAAATATTCATTTTTTGCTGGAATTTTCGCATTGCTGATGGTGGGCACCATGAGTTGCGAAAATGAAATCACTCGAGACTTCAAATCAGCAACGAATCTGAAAAGTGCTCCTACAGTGGAAGTTACTGTTAGCAATATTAAGGACTCCACTGCCGTGATAAATTATACATTATCTATGCCCGGCAGGTTTAGTTTTGCTGTGTTAAAGGGTACCGGAAATGCCGTTCCGGATTCTTCAAATCTTCTTTTCCAGAATATTGGTGGTGCTGTTGCTACCGGCAGTATACCTGTAAAAGATGGCGCTCTCTCCGGATCAGTTAAAATTAGCGGGCTTACTCAGAATACTTCTTACGAAGTGTTTGGCGTTGGTACCAATACTGACGGTATTACCAGTGCTGTTGTTATGCCTGATCCTTTCAAAACCAGTGATAAGTATGCACCGGTTATGGATGCAGATGCAGTTTCTCCTGCTGTTAGCAGCACTGCTGCCCAGGATGCTGATTTTGAAGTGAGCATCACCTTTGATGAACCGGTTGTGGTTGCTGATACCGGTTTAATTAAATTCGGGTATTACAATCGCTTCACTAAGGACATCGACTGGTATGCGATTTCCGGAGAAAATGTTGTATCAAATGAGAGTGGCGTATTAACTTTTTCTCAACCTATCACTCCCCTCTTTGGACAGTATGTTTTCCTTGCAATTGATAATGGTGCCATTGAGGATCGCTCAGGTAATGTTTTTGAGGGATATGAAAGTGGTTTTGATGCTGATGGCTACCTGATGGGATATTACTGGAGAATTGCTTTTGAACCCACTGCTGTAATAGATGTTATGCCAGCGAATGATTCTGCTTTGATTACTAATGATTTCCAGATTACTGTTACCTTCGATAAAGCAATGAGAATGCCTAACAGCAATGAAGGTGGTTACGACCAGACAACCATTGCTTTGAAGTATATGAATGAGCAGACAAATCTTGAAGTTTATGTACCTGCAGATTATGTTGCTATTGACAGTAATGTAGTGACCATTTCACTTTCTGACATGCCTGATTTTGGTCAAAATGTTACTTTCCGCATGGATGAAGGAGCCTTAAGAGATATTGATGGTAATCCATCTGCTGAAATAGCCTATGGTGATTATCAGTATCTTATTTCTTACGGATATTCGAAAGATCTCATTGTCGGTACTTATGATCTGGCCGCAACTTCTTACTTTGATGGAGATCTTACTCCTTATTCAGTTGAAATTACTGCAGCCGGCGGAGATACTGTTATGATCAGGGGATTATTTGAGTATGATGTTGCTATCCCCGGTATTTTTGACGGAGTTAGAGGAACCCTGACTCTATCAGAGAATAGTTCTTTTGGTGATGTATATAGTGATGGCGGAGAAGTTTTCATTGATAATGGTGATAGTGAAAACGGTGGAGTTGTTGTTGGAAATATTAAGGCTGATGGTAGAATCCTGATGGAAAGCCTGGGTGCTTATTATGTTTCTTCTGATGGCTCAGGTGATGGTTATGTTGACTATTATACTGCCACAACCTGGACTCCTGCTGTTGCCGGAAAAAAATCCGGTAAACTGAACACAATTAATGCTGTTAAATCAATGCCTAAAGGAATTGTCAAATAAATTTGATATTTCTGATATATAAAAGAATCCCGGTCATTGGCCGGGATTTTTTTTTGATCTTGTCTTCCAGCTTTTCCAACTATTTTTTGTAAGCAAAAGAATTTATGTATTAATTAAAAGACAATTATCTGTTTATATACACGGTGTTATACATCATAGTGTAAAACCGGTAAAATTGATTATTTTTGTATAAACATATAATTATTAACCCACAGTGAGGTGGGAAGAAAAAGTAAGGATACCGTGTTTATGAAAAAAGCGTTATTATTTATTTCATTCATCATTTTTGCAGGTATTTTATCTGCTCAGCCTGTTGACAGGCCTGCGGCACAGGAATATGCAACCGTTTATGCCACCAATTATATTAATTCCAACCGCATAGTTAAGGAGATCAAAACATTTGGTACTGATCATGGTACGGTATTTACCTATGTTGTGAATTTTGTGCCGGAAGGATGGATTTTACTGTCTGCTGACAAACGTACAAAGGCCGTACTGGCTTATTCAGCAGAAGGCTATTTTGATGTTGATAATATCAAAAACCTTCCTTTCTATTATTGGTTTAAAAACTATAATGCGCAGATTCGGCAAATTGTTACTGAAAGAAAAGCCTTGCCTCAAAATGCTGAATGGAATGTTCAGAATCTTAATTCTCACTTAAAATCAGCACAAACTGATTACGTGAATCCTCTTATAGATGTAAAATGGGATCAGGGTAAAGGCTGGAATGCTTATTGCC
Source organism: uncultured Bacteroidales bacterium (assembly GCA_963783315.1). Lineage (GTDB taxonomy): Bacteria > Bacteroidota > Bacteroidia > Bacteroidales > DASQZP01 > DASQZP01. The sequence goes on along the minus strand of CAWAMZ010000011.1, from coordinate 9,262 downwards.
CTGTTGATAGCTCCGGTCCGGGTAACCATGCCTATGCGGGGTGTGTGGCTGTGGCAATGGCCCAGGCAATGAGCGTTTATAAACATCCTGATCATGGCTATGGGGCTTTTTCCTATGATGATCCTGTTTACGGACATATTGCTGCTGATTTTGCAAATACCCAATACAACTGGAATTCATTTAGTGCAACATCTCCAACCGAGGGAGTAGCCCAACTGTTGTACCAACTAGGTGTTTCAGTCCAGATGAATTATGCATCTGATGGTTCAGGAGCCCTTTCTTCGAGAGTCCCGGGTGCTCTAAAAACCTATTTTGATTATTCTAATAGTACAAAAATGGTCGAGAGGAGTGATTATGGGGATTCCGCCTGGATCAGTCTGATTAAGGATGAATTAATAAAGGGAAGACCGGTTTATTACTCGGGCGATGGAAATAACAATGAGGCCGGGCATGCTTTTGATGTCGACGGCTTTAATGCACAAAATTATTTCCACCTGAACTGGGGTTGGAGTGGTCAGTACAATGGCTATTATTCTCTGAGTGCCCTTAACCCGGGAGGATATCAGTTTAATTATAATCAGCAGGCCGTTATTAATATTATGCCAAGAAATCATCAACCTACTGATATTTTGTTATCAAACAATGATATCTATGAAAATGATACTATTGGAGCAAAAGTTGGAGAGGTAGCTGTGGTTGATGAAACTCCTGGGGATTCTTTTTCCTTTGAAGTTTTTGGTCCCGAAAATATTTTCGGGGAATATGGTAAAGCTCCTTTTAAGGTTGATTCAAACAACCAGCTTGTTACTACCGAAGTGCTGGATTACAGCCGCAAAAGTGAATATGATATTTTTATTAAAGTAACCGATAAGCAGGGATATACATTTACAAAGAAGTTTCAGATACAGGTCATGAAATCCCTTGGTGGAACAGGAATCAGGGACAATGGATATGCTAATTCCGGTTTTAAAGTTTACGGCTATGCAGGCGAACTGAATTATGTTATTGACAACAGTTATAAAGGAAACATCACTCTGGAAATATATAATCTGGCAGGACGGATGGTGTATAATGATCAATTGATAAAATCAGAAGATCAGCTCTCGGGAAGTATTTCTCTTCCTTTTGAGGGTTTATATTTAATGAGGATTGGTATGGAGAATGCATATATTACCAGGAAGATTTATATAGGTAAATAAAGCATATAAAATTATTACATACGCCGGAAGCTTTTGATAAAACTTCCGGCTTTTTTATATGTATATTGTCTTGTTGATCACCTTGAAAATGAAATTTATCGGAAGGTCAATACAATTTTTTATTTTTAGTAAGTTATATTTATAAAATATATGTCGATAAATGAGAAATGGAGGTAACTCCCCGGGGGATACCTCCATTTTATCTAAAACCATAACTTCAATGACCAGTATTATTTAATAATAAATCTTGTTGTAAGCGTCTGACTTGCTGTTGTTATTTTGATAAGATACAATCCGGCAGGAATTGTATTAAGGTCCATTCGGATTATTTCATCTGCATTTGTTTTTTCTATTTTCTTTGATTTTATGGTTTTACCAGTGAGGTTCACCACTGATAATTCTGCATTTTTTAATGCTATCGGGATTTTAATATTTACAGTTCCCTCTGCCGGATTAGGAAAGGCAGTTAAATTCATGTTGCCATTGACTTCATGTTGATTGTCAATTGAAGAAGGATTATTACCTATGCGGTGATCGGCCAAATCAATGTAAAATATACCGTAGGTTCCACAGGCACTGCCATCGACCTGAACCCAGTATTTTTCTCCAGATATAACCTGCACACCTTCAATTAGAGCGGAATAACTGCTGTCCTGCCCAAAATAATCATCATTGGCGGCCAATAAACTGAATCGGGAAGTATCTCCACTCAGAATGTCTTGCCAGGAATTTGCTTTGTAAACTGCTATCTGATCATCAAAACCAGATGCATTGATGCCTGCAATCCCTGTGGCAGGCCCGGTAAAATAGAACCATACACTGTTGTCAAGAATTGTATCACTGATATTACACTGGCACCAGGTATGTTGGGTATTACATCCGTCATAAGGGTCTGGAGGAACAGGTTCGTAAGGTTGCACACCGGCTCCCTGATTTGTAAACGGACCATTTGAACCTAATTTAAGTAAATAGGCATTTTCTACATTATCATTAAATGGGTATAATATCTCAAAGCTAACACTGTCGCTGTCTGAGCAGGTTCCCTGGGTTCCGGTTAGCACTGCCCTGAACGTGAAATTTCTGTCTATCTGTGCAGATTTTTTCAGTGAGATGAATAATGTATCATTATTAACCGAATATAATTTATCGAGCAGTTCGTCTCCGGACAATTGCCAGGAGTATTCTTCTGCTCCTTTGGCTACAAGATAGAAAGATCCAAAATTGGTAAATGTTATTATCTTTCCTAGGTAGGAATCAATCCTGACATCTATGGTTGTGTCTGCATTTATATAATTCACTCTTTTCCGTATATCTGTTTTACTTCCCTTGGTAACTTCCAGTGTTATGGTATAGAGTCCTGTTGAATCAAAGGAAACAACGGGGTTTTCGCTTGTTGCCGATGTATTGTTATAATAGGTAACAGTGGAAGGATCAAAAGTCCATTTAAAACCTGTGGGACCGAATAAGGATCCGTTTCTGATTGTTACAGGCTGCCCGGCACATACCTGCTGAAAATCCGTATAGAAAAATGCTTCCGGATCATTATTTGAAGGTGCATAACCTTCCATTATTTTGGTACCTGAATGTTTAGGATCAAGCCATGCTTTAAGCTGATGTTCTGCTGCAGTATTTTTATCCCAGGAATAGGAGAGTTTACCGAAAAAATCATCAGGGTCACTACCACCATGCAATTGGCCGATTATTTTGTTGTTATTATCAAACAAAGGTGAACCTGAAGAGCCACCTTCAGTAAAGCCGGTATCAAACTGCAATCCCCAGTGTGTATTTGCCGGCGTATTTGTTGAATTTTCCCAGCTCAGCGGGTAGGGAATAGATACAATTTGATTGTGAGCTATTGCAATTTTTTTAACTTTTCCGGCAGGATGATGGATACCATATCCCCATTTTACAACTGAGTCTGCCTGGGCATTCCATCCTGCAAAATAAGGTTTATAACTGGCAGGTGGAATCTCATCGAGTAACAGTAACGTGAAGTCGGAGGGCAAATCAGTGGCTTTTAATGTTGCTCCGGATAAGCTAACTCCAGGATGCGTATTACCATTACAATCTACTTTTTCATAATTGAAATAGGTAATAAGTGTAGATGCTATCGTATCTGTACCAATGCAATGATTTGCGGTAAGAAAGTAAGGAGTTCCATCACTTCCGGTGGTATTTATTAAGGCTCCGGTGCAGAGATATCCATATTGGGCATCATGAAAAGTCATTTTTGCTACTGCATGTTTTTCAAGCTGAAAAGGATCTCCGGCAGGACAGTTAATGTCAATATTATCATCCTGAAGATCCTTGTTGTCTAATGAATAAATATCCCTGTAAGCCTGTCCAATTCCGGCTAACTGAACTTTGCCACTAAAAATTGGATTCTTTGGCTCGTAATATTCTATAATAAGATTATTATCTGGAAAATCTGAAATTGTGAATGTGTTATCTTTCTTGTTGTTTTTGTTGGTATAAGCTCCAAAGATTAATTCTTTCGATGAATTATAGACAAAGAGCTTGGCTCCGGGAGGAAGGTGATAGTTGCTAAAGGTTAGCGAAATAGAAAGAGCCTGGTCTGAAATTATCCTGTATTGCCAGATAGTACCTGAATCCCCGGCAGAGTATAAAACCCCGTTTTCTTTCAGGTTTATATTTACATCATCAATAACTGAATAACGAAGTGGGGTTGGAAATTCTTTATCCTGTTTTTCGAGTTTAGTGATGTTAATTTCTGGAAGTTTATATGTTTCCGAAACACTCATATTTTTTAATTTCGAACTCTGTAAACCGGGAGGGATGCCTCCTTCAGAAAGCTGCGAAAAGGCAGGCATGGATAAGATTAGTCCTGTTAATAGAACATAGACCCTGGTTTTGATGTATTTTTTATAAAGCCATTTCATAGGATGGAATTTTATTTATTGGAATGTTTAAATATAGTCAAAAATAATATTGTTATTTCATTTTAAAATTTTGGTGACTTCATTGGTGTTTGTTTAGTGTTTAATTTAATTACAGGACTTCGCAAATGAAATATCAAAACATGAGACAATTTCTTTATAATACATTTAAATGAATAAAATGTTTAATATTTGTTTTTCATTTATTTATATACTGTTTCGCAGACCTTAATTTTCTTACCTTTTGTTCAAATTTGTTATCTTTGCAGTTCAAAATTCAAAATTGTCTTTCGATAATTAATTTTTGAAAGCTATAAATAAGAAAATCAACTTTTTATGAAAAAATATTATATCAACCATCTCCGTGAACTTGAGTCTGAATCTATTTACGTGATGCGGGAGGTTGCTGCGCAATTTGAACATCCGGTCCTTCTTTTTTCCGGTGGAAAGGATTCCATTGTAATGTTTCATCTTGCCCGCAAGGCGTTCTGGCCTGCAAAGGTGCCTTTTCCATTAATGCATATTGATACGGGGCATAATTTTCCCGAAACACTTGAATTTCGTGATCAGTTGATGGAAAAAACCGGAGCTACCTGTATTGTCCGATTTGTGCAGGATTCCATAGATCAGGGAAAGGCAGTGGAAGAGAAGGGTGTCAATGCAAGCCGTAACATGTTGCAAACTGTTACATTGCTTGATGCTATTGAGGAATTTAAGTTTGATTGTGCGCTTGGTGGTGGACGAAGAGATGAAGAAAAAGCCAGGGCAAAAGAGCGTTTCTTTTCTCACCGGGATGAGTTTGGCCAGTGGGATCCAAAGAATCAGCGTCCCGAACTTTGGAATATCTTCAATGGTAAAAAAAGGATGGGTGAACACTTCAGGGTTTTTCCCCTTAGCAACTGGACGGAGATGGATGTATGGCAGTATATATACATGGAAGAGATTGAAATTCCGGAGTTGTATTTCACCCATAAGCGGGAAGTTTTTAACCGTGACGGAGTTTGGCTTGCTGCTGCCCCGTTTATGCAGTTAAAGGATAATGAAAAAATAGAATTACGTAATGTGCGATGCCGCACAATCGGAGACATGACCTGCACCGGAGTAACCCTATCTGAAGCAAATTCACTTGAGGATATAATCCAGGAAGTAGCTGCTACCCGTGTAACAGAGCGGGGCGGACGATATGATGATAAAAGGTCAGAGTCTGCTATGGAAGACCGGAAAAAAGAAGGTTATTTTTAAAATACATTTGTAATCCAATATATCCCAAACATGACAGAAACAACCAAAGATACATCCCTGAAAGAGAGTGGTTATTTAGATATGGAACTGCTGCGTTTCACAACGGCCGGCAGCGTGGATGATGGAAAAAGTACATTAATCGGAAGATTATTGTTTGACAGTAAAGCCATTTTTGAAGACCAGATGGAAGCCATTGAACTGGTAAGCAAACGCAAAGGTGAAGAACATGTAAACCTGGCTTTGCTAACTGACGGACTGCGTGCCGAGCGGGAACAGGGTATTACCATTGATGTGGCCTATCGTTATTTTGCTACACCTAAACGAAAATTTATCATTGCTGATACCCCCGGGCATGTTCAGTATACCCGGAATATGGTTACCGGCGCATCAACTGCCAATGCGGCCATTATTCTCGTTGATGCACGCAACGGGGTACTTGAACAAACTATAAGACATGCCTATATCGCTTCTTTGCTGCAGATCCCTCATGTGATTGTTTGTATCAATAAGATGGATCTCATGGAATATAAGGAAGAGGTTTTTGAAAAAATTAAGAATGATTTCCATGCTTTTGCATCAAAACTGGATATTCAGGATGTGCGGTTTGTGCCAATCAGTGCCTTAAAAGGAGACAATGTGGTAAAGCGGTCAACCCTTATGGATTGGTATCAGGGCCCCACCCTGATGTACCTGCTGGAAAATATACATATCGGGAGCGATTACAATCATATTGATGCCCGTTTTCCTGTTCAGTACGTGATCAGGCCGCAATCTGATGAGTATCATGATTACAGGGGATATGCCGGACGAATTGCTGGAGGAGTATTTAAACCAGGCGAATTAGTAAAAGTATTACCATCCGGTTTTACCTCAGTCATTAAGTCCATTGATACCTTTAATGACAATCTGGATATTGCCTTTGCTCCGCAATCCGTTACTATTACACTGGAAGATGACATCGATATCAGCAGGGGAGACATGATTGTTAAAGCTGATAACGGGCCCCAGGTTGGTCAGGATATTACAATGATGCTTTGCTGGCTGAATGAGACTCCTTTGCGGCTTGGCGGTAAGTATGCCCTACGCCATACAACCAATGATTTAAGGTGCGTAGTGAAAGAGGTGGACTATAAAATGGATATCAACACCCTGGAAAGTGCTGAAAATGATATAGCAGTTGGTCTGAATGAGATCGCCAGGGTTAAGATCCGGACTACCAAACCTCTCTTCTACGATTCGTACCGAAAAAACAGAATTACCGGCAGCATAATCCTGATTGATGAAGGAACCAATGAAACAGTCGGAGCAGGCATGATCGTGTGACCGTATAGTAAACCTATTTATTTTAGACCCTGATGTTTGGAGACATTGGGGTTTTTTATTATTCTGACAGGTAAAATTTTTAAATGAGTGTCGTATTATTATCCTAAACATTGTTTCCTTTGCTCAGCGCCTACCTAAAGGGGAACCATCGCTCAGCCTAATAATAATATGCTGGTTTGTTATGGCGCGGGAGGTCCCCTTAAGGGGATCAAGGGGCGGCGGGTTGGATTGCTGGTTATAAAGACCTTTTGATTTTACATTTTAGATCAATAATTTCTAAATTAGGAATATAATCCGACAGTCATAAATATTTATAGTAAAAATCTGCTATAAATAATTCTTTCTGGCCTGTTCGATTACTTCATCATGATCGAACGCAAGCGGGGGAAGCTCATCAATATTGAACCATTTTACTTCACTTGCATCATCGGCTGCTTCGATATGAATATTGGGATTGTGACAAAAACCAACAAAAACAACTGAAATTGTCCTGTGCCTTGGGTCACGGTCGGGCCGGTCAAATGCCCTGAACTGTCTGAGCTCAATTCCGGTCAGGCCGGTTTCTTCCATCAATTCTCTGTTTGCACATTCAAGTAATGTTTCATCCATCTCAAGAAAACCACCTGGGAGTGCCCACTTTCCCTGAAACGGAGGGCTCTTTCGTTTTATTAGCAGTATCCATGCTGCATGTGATTCATTCAGAAAAATAACACTGTCTGTAGTTAAAGCCGCTCTGGGATATTCATATGAATAAGGCATATTCGGTTTATTTTATTTTTTTTATTACCCTAAGTTTGTGAGTGTACTTTTTTGCATTCTTGTTGTAGATTCCCTGATGATCAAGCTTATCAATTCTCACCTTTCCGGAAGCATGAAGTATCTGATGGTTATTCAGTACAATGCCGACATGGGTAATTTGGCCCTCTTCGTTATCAAAAAAAGCCAGGTCACCAGGTTCGGCCTCATCCAGAAAATTTAGGGTTTTCCCTTTTTCAACCTGTTGGGAGGCATCCCGGGGTAACAAAATACCCTGTGATTTATATAAGATTTGCACCAACCCGGAGCAGTCAATTCCAAAAGGAGACCTTCCACCCCAAAGATAAGGAGAGTTCAAGTAGGTTTTCAATATGGCATCGGGGTCATTAAAATCGGGGGGTGGAGTATTAATATCACGGGTGGCTTGAAACTTCTTACCGGCAGGGCCAAAAAAGAATGAATCATGGTCAAATAGAGGCAATACACTCCCTGCAACAATATTTATTGTTTTTTTTGATTCAACATCAATCACAGTTTCAATAAGGTCTCCCAGTATTATTGGAGTTTTCTCCTGATTTATCTGATGATAATCATCTGGTGATAGGAGGGTTGACATATCGTGACTTATAAAGCCCTGATAGTGATCATGATCTGCTTCTATTGCCAGCCAATCCCGATAGTTATCCTGAATTTGATAGGTTTCTCCAAAGAGTAATTGTGAAACCATTTCACTCCTATGTGAAGGTTCTCGCCTAATGGGAATTATACTGTTCAGGGCAATACCGGCTGTCATACTTTTTTAACTTAAGTTAATTCTTACAAAAATAATAAACATTAACCATATAAATAAAAAGAGCAGATTATACTTAATCTGCTCCAGCATAAAAGGCATTTCAATACTATCAGCCTCTGGCTTCTCTTTTCTGATTAGCTTTATTTACTTTCAGGCTTCTGCCATTGATTTCTTTCCCATTCAGCGCTTCAATAGCGGCGTCCTCATCTTCTTCATTTTCAAGTTCAACAAAACCATAACCTTTTGACCGGCCACTTAATTTGTCAGTGATGATTTTTGCTGATGCTACAGCACCAAATTCTTGAAAAACATTTTCCAGTTCAGATTCTTTCATTCCATAAGGGATGTTTCCTACATAAATACTCATAATACAGGTTTTTTAAATGTAACAATTGGTTTTAAGGGTTTTGCTTTAATAATGTTTATAAATATTATTACTGATTATTTAAAGGTTATTTACTGTGCCTGGTTTGTTATTCGCTTTTACTTCCGAATAAATTGCATTACAGAGGTAAGTTACGTACAATTATCTAATTTTGCCAATAATTTCAAATTGATTTTAAAAACGGATTCAGCCAAACGGTTTTATTATTCAAATAAATTATATTGAGTTGATATTTATGCAATTATAATAAATTTATTTTAATTTTTAAATCTCTGTACTGATAATTTTTTGGTTAATTTATTTTAAGTATCATTGAAATATTTCTCCTCATGTGCTGGTGAATATAACCAGCAGAAAAAATCCCCGGGATTCTTGCTTGTAAAGAAACACAAAGAAACGAAAAATACGCTGCCAATGCTATCGCATAACATATATAATTACCACGAATTGCGTATTTTGCATTCATGAAAATGTCTATTTTTGCAGCCTCAGGCAAAACCGGAATAAAGGTTAACAAAAACTAATATGCTGCTGATATGACATACGTTACCAGGGAAAAGCTTTTTTCAAAGGAATGGTTTAAAAGTTATTTATTAATTCTGTCAGTGTATATTCTTGCCGCCGGATTCGTATACTTTATTACACCATATAAAATTGTACCCGGTGG
>CAWAMZ010000010.1:0-640394 GCA_963783315.1 uncultured Bacteroidales bacterium | reverse complement strand
GCGGATAATTGAAAAGGGAACTCATGTTGAATTGACAGCAAAAAAAGGCGCTTATTACACACTTGTGAAAAACCAACTTGAATTAGGAACATGAAAAATTGTTAGGTATGCCAGATAACAGTCATTCAACTTATCATTATGATGTACAGGATATCATGCAACGTACACCTGCCTGGATAACCCGGTGGGGCATAACAATTTTTTTTGTGTCACTGCTGGTTATTGCCGGTGGAAGCTGGTTTATTCATTATCCGGATATTATAAGGAGTCCGGTAGTTATTACCACTGAAAACCCTCCCGCTCCGGTATTGCCAGAGCTTCAGGTAAAATTGAAAATTTGATGGTTACCGAAGGGCAACTGGTGGAGCCCGGACAACGTTTAGGCAATATTAAAAACCCAGCCAGCTATGAAGACGTCAATTACCTGAAAGAATATCTGGATTTATTGGGGCAAACACCCGATTTTGTTAATGAAAACCAGTTACATTCACCATCAAAAAACGTTTCTCTTGGTGAAATACAACCTGAATATGCAACTTTTCTCAAAACCTAACTAACCTGCAACAGTATTTTCAACTTGATTATTATACAAAGAAAATTACTGCACTGAGGGAAGAACTAGTGGAGCAGCAGGAATACACCAGTAAACTGAATCGTCAGGCAGCAATTCTGGAACAGGAATATGCGCTTGTCCACAAACAATATAGCAGAGATTCAATATTATTTTCAAAACAGGTAATACCGGAATCAGAATACGAACGCTCCAAAACAGAAAACCTTCGTAAGCTGTTTGAAATAGAGCAGGCTGAGTCGGCCGTTTCTCAAAATCACATTATTGTTATCCGGCTAAAGCAGCAATTACTTGATTTGAAGCTCAAGGGCAATGAGCAGGAACAAGCCCTCAAGCGTGAATTGACGGAAGCCTATGAAAGCCTCAAGAGTGCAGTGGCAAGCTGGGACCAAAAATATCTGCTTATTGCTCCTGTCCGGGGACGGGTTACTTTTAATTCATTTTGGAGTATAAACCAAAGCGTCAGTGAAGGAGACAGGGTGCTAACAATTATCCCGCTGGATGAAGGATCCCTGATTGGTAAAATGGAAGTTTCAATGAGGGGAGCCGGGAAGGTCAAAACCGGACAACGGGTAAACTTACGCCTGGATAATTTTCCCTATATGGAATTCGGTATGGTTCAGGGTGTTATAAAATCAATTTCACTTGTACCGGAACATGATGCCTATACAGTGGAAGTAAAACTTCCGGACAGCCTGAAAACCAGTTATGGAATTAGAATCAATTTCAGTCAGCAAATGAAAGGTACTGCAGAGATTATCACAGAAGACCTTCGACTTCCACAACGGATCATCAATCCACTGCGCTCTATTATAAAAACACACGTGAATACCGAACGCTGAATAAATTGAAACCCAAAATTCTTTTAAATACCGGCTGTAAATTAATCATCATGCAATGATTTAAAACCTTTTCCCAGCACTTGTTCAGCATCCAGCACGGTTATAAAGGCATCCGGATCGATGTCCCTGATATATGCCTGAAGAATTACAAGCTCCCTTCTGCTGATGCTGGTAAAGATCATTTTTTTCTCTGTCCCGCCATACAACCCTTCAGCTTTCAGATAAGTGCCTCCCCTGTCCAGATCTTTGATAATTTTCTCCCTTATCTTTTCGTGCTGATCAGATACGATCATTACGGTTTTGTAGTAACTGACACCATGCATGACACCATCGATTACCCTCCCTGTAATGAAAATTACAATCCAGGAATACAATGGTATCTTCCAGTCTTTGAAAACAATCAGTCCAAACAGCACAATAACTGAATCTACATAAATCATGAGCTGACCAAGAGGAAGCCGGGTATGCTTGGCCAGAATCATAGCCACGATATCAGAACCACCGGAGGTTGCCTTAGAATTAAAGATTAGTCCAAGGCCAAATCCAATGAGTACTCCCCCGAATACTGACGATAGTAAAGCATCATTTTCAACCAGAGGAACATCACCCCAGTAATATGTAAGCAAATCAATGAAAACAGAGCTCAGAATAAATCCGACAACTGTTTTCACTCCAAAACGAGGTCCCAGTACTTTTATCCCGATAATTGTCAGCGGAATATTTAAAATTAACCCCATTAAACCTACAGGAAATCCTTCGGGAGCAAACGCAAAAAGTCCCCGGGTAAGGTAATGCACTACAATACCAATCCCAAATACTCCACCGGGTACAATTTTATATGGTGTAATAAAGTATACGAATCCGGCGGCAAGAATAAACGACCCCGACAGAATTAATAAATAACTTTTAAACCATTCCTTTGAAAAAAGCTTTTCCCTGGTAACGTATGTCATATCAGCAGCATATTAGTTTTTGTTAACCTTTATTCCGGTTTTGCCTGAGGCTGCAAAAATAGACATTTTCATGAATGCAAAATACGCAATTCGTGGTAATTATATATGTTATGCGATAGCATTGGCAGCGTATTTTTCGTTTCTTTGTGTTTCTTTACAAGCAAGAATCCCGGGGATTTTTTCTGCTGGTTATATTCACCAGCACATGAGGAGAAATATTTCAATGATACTTAAATAAATTAACCAAAAAATTATCAGTACAGAGATTTAAAAATTAAAATAAATTTATTATAATTGCATAAATATCAACTCAATATAATTTATTTGAATAATAAAACCGTTTGGCTGAATCCGTTTTTAAAATCAATTTGAAATTATTGGCAAAATTAGATAATTGTACGTAACTTACCTCTGTAATGCAATTTATTCGGAAGTAAAAGCGAATAACAAACCAGGCACAGTAAATAACCTTTAAATAATCAGTAATAATATTTATAAACATTATTAAAGCAAAACCCTTAAAACCAATTGTTACATTTAAAAAACCTGTATTATGAGTATTTATGTAGGAAACATCCCTTATGGAATGAAAGAATCTGAACTGGAAAATGTTTTTCAAGAATTTGGTGCTGTAGCATCAGCAAAAATCATCACTGACAAATTAAGTGGCCGGTCAAAAGGTTATGGTTTTGTTGAACTTGAAAATGAAGAAGATGAGGACGCCGCTATTGAAGCGCTGAATGGGAAAGAAATCAATGGCAGAAGCCTGAAAGTAAATAAAGCTAATCAGAAAAGAGAAGCCAGAGGCTGATAGTATTGAAATGCCTTTTATGCTGGAGCAGATTAAGTATAATCTGCTCTTTTTATTTATATGGTTAATGTTTATTATTTTTGTAAGAATTAACTTAAGTTAAAAAAGTATGACAGCCGGTATTGCCCTGAACAGTATAATTCCCATTAGGCGAGAACCTTCACATAGGAGTGAAATGGTTTCACAATTACTCTTTGGAGAAACCTATCAAATTCAGGATAACTATCGGGATTGGCTGGCAATAGAAGCAGATCATGATCACTATCAGGGCTTTATAAGTCACGATATGTCAACCCTCCTATCACCAGATGATTATCATCAGATAAATCAGGAGAAAACTCCAATAATACTGGGAGACCTTATTGAAACTGTGATTGATGTTGAATCAAAAAAAACAATAAATATTGTTGCAGGGAGTGTATTGCCTCTATTTGACCATGATTCATTCTTTTTTGGCCCTGCCGGTAAGAAGTTTCAAGCCACCCGTGATATTAATACTCCACCCCCCGATTTTAATGACCCCGATGCCATATTGAAAACCTACTTGAACTCTCCTTATCTTTGGGGTGGAAGGTCTCCTTTTGGAATTGACTGCTCCGGGTTGGTGCAAATCTTATATAAATCACAGGGTATTTTGTTACCCCGGGATGCCTCCCAACAGGTTGAAAAAGGGAAAACCCTAAATTTTCTGGATGAGGCCGAACCTGGTGACCTGGCTTTTTTTGATAACGAAGAGGGCCAAATTACCCATGTCGGCATTGTACTGAATAACCATCAGATACTTCATGCTTCCGGAAAGGTGAGAATTGATAAGCTTGATCATCAGGGAATCTACAACAAGAATGCAAAAAAGTACACTCACAAACTTAGGGTAATAAAAAAAATAAAATAAACCGAATATGCCTTATTCATATGAATATCCCAGAGCGGCTTTAACTACAGACAGTGTTATTTTTCTGAATGAATCACATGCAGCATGGATACTGCTAATAAAACGAAAGAGCCCTCCGTTTCAGGGAAAGTGGGCACTCCCAGGTGGTTTTCTTGAGATGGATGAAACATTACTTGAATGTGCAAACAGAGAATTGATGGAAGAAACCGGCCTGACCGGAATTGAGCTCAGACAGTTCAGGGCATTTGACCGGCCCGACCGTGACCCAAGGCACAGGACAATTTCAGTTGTTTTTGTTGGTTTTTGTCACAATCCCAATATTCATATCGAAGCAGCCGATGATGCAAGTGAAGTAAAATGGTTCAATATTGATGAGCTTCCCCCGCTTGCGTTCGATCATGATGAAGTAATCGAACAGGCCAGAAAGAATTATTTATAGCAGATTTTTACTATAAATATTTATGACTGTCGGATTATATTCCTAATTTAGAAATTATTGATCTAAAATGTAAAATCAAAAGGTCTTTATAACCAGCAATCCAACCCGCCGCCCCTTGATCCCCTTAAGGGGACCTCCCGCGCCATAACAAACCAGCATATTATTATTAGGCTGAGCGATGGTTCCCCTTTAGGTAGGCGCTGAGCAAAGGAAACAATGTTTAGGATAATAATACGACACTCATTTAAAAATTTTACCTGTCAGAATAATAAAAAACCCCAATGTCTCCAAACATCAGGGTCTAAAATAAATAGGTTTACTATACGGTCACACGATCATGCCTGCTCCGACTGTTTCATTGGTTCCTTCATCAATCAGGATTATGCTGCCGGTAATTCTGTTTTTTCGGTACGAATCGTAGAAGAGAGGTTTGGTAGTCCGGATCTTAACCCTGGCGATCTCATTCAGACCAACTGCTATATCATTTTCAGCACTTTCCAGGGTGTTGATATCCATTTTATAGTCCACCTCTTTCACTACGCACCTTAAATCATTGGTTGTATGGCGTAGGGCATACTTACCGCCAAGCCGCAAAGGAGTCTCATTCAGCCAGCAAAGCATCATTGTAATATCCTGACCAACCTGGGGCCCGTTATCAGCTTTAACAATCATGTCTCCCCTGCTGATATCGATGTCATCTTCCAGTGTAATAGTAACGGATTGCGGAGCAAAGGCAATATCCAGATTGTCATTAAAGGTATCAATGGACTTAATGACTGAGGTAAAACCGGATGGTAATACTTTTACTAATTCGCCTGGTTTAAATACTCCTCCAGCAATTCGTCCGGCATATCCCCTGTAATCATGATACTCATCAGATTGCGGCCTGATCACGTACTGAACAGGAAAACGGGCATCAATATGATTGTAATCGCTCCCGATATGTATATTTTCCAGCAGGTACATCAGGGTGGGGCCCTGATACCAATCCATAAGGGTTGACCGCTTTACCACATTGTCTCCTTTTAAGGCACTGATTGGCACAAACCGCACATCCTGAATATCCAGTTTTGATGCAAAAGCATGGAAATCATTCTTAATTTTTTCAAAAACCTCTTCCTTATATTCCATGAGATCCATCTTATTGATACAAACAATCACATGAGGGATCTGCAGCAAAGAGGCTATATATGCATGTCGGATCGTTTGTTCAAGTACGCCGTTGCGTGCATCAACCAGAATAATGGCCGCATTGGCAGTTGATGCGCCGGTAACCATATTCCGGGTATACTGAACATGCCCGGGGGTATCAGCAATGATAAATTTTCGTTTAGGTGTAGCAAAATAACGATAGGCCACATCAATGGTAATACCCTGTTCCCGCTCGGCACGCAGTCCGTCAGTTAGCAAAGCCAGGTTTACATGTTCTTCACCTTTGCGTTTGCTTACCAGTTCAATGGCTTCCATCTGGTCTTCAAAAATGGCTTTACTGTCAAACAATAATCTTCCGATTAATGTACTTTTTCCATCATCCACGCTGCCGGCCGTTGTGAAACGCAGCAGTTCCATATCTAAATAACCACTCTCTTTCAGGGATGTATCTTTGGTTGTTTCTGTCATGTTTGGGATATATTGGATTACAAATGTATTTTAAAAATAACCTTCTTTTTTCCGGTCTTCCATAGCAGACTCTGACCTTTTATCATCATATCGTCCGCCCCGCTCTGTTACACGGGTAGCAGCTACTTCCTGGATTATATCCTCAAGTGAATTTGCTTCAGAAAGGGTTACTCCGGTGCAGGTCATGTCTCCGATTGTGCGGCATCGCACATTACGTAATTCTATTTTTTCATTATCCTTTAACTGCATAAACGGGGCAGCAGCAAGCCAAACTCCGTCACGGTTAAAAACTTCCCGCTTATGGGTGAAATACAACTCCGGAATTTCAATCTCTTCCATGTATATATACTGCCATACATCCATCTCCGTCCAGTTACTGAGGGGAAAAACCCTGAAGTGTTCACCCATCCTTTTTTTACCATTGAAGATATTCCAAAGTTCAGGACGCTGATTCTTTGGATCCCACTGGCCAAACTCATCCCGGTGAGAAAAGAAACGCTCTTTTGCCCTGGCTTTTTCTTCATCTCTTCGTCCGCCACCAAGCGCGCAATCAAACTTAAATTCCTCAATAGCATCAAGTAATGTAACAGTTTGCAACATGTTACGGCTTGCATTGACACCCTTCTCTTCCACTGCCTTTCCCTGATCTATGGAATCCTGCACAAATCGGACAATACAGGTAGCTCCGGTTTTTTCCATCAACTGATCACGAAATTCAAGTGTTTCGGGAAAATTATGCCCCGTATCAATATGCATTAATGGAAAGGGCACCTTTGCAGGCCAGAATGCCTTGCGGGCAAGATGAAACATTACAATGGAATCCTTTCCTCCGGAAAAAAGAAGGACCGGATGTTCAAATTGTGCAGCAACCTCCCGCATCACGTAAATAGATTCAGACTCAAGTTCACGGAGATGGTTGATATAATATTTTTTCATAAAAAGTTGATTTTCTTATTTTTAGCTTTCAAAAATTAATTACCGAAAGACAATTTTGAATTTTGAACTGCAAAGATAACAAATTTGAACAAAAGGTAAGAAAAGGATGTTGGCTGAAAGAATAAAGCGGTATTAATTTAAGGCAACATACAATGTTACTAAACAATCAGGTAACAGGAATATATTTTTTTACTTATTTTTACTGTTTACTTAAAATTAAAAACCTGAAAAATGAAATCATCCTTACGTAAAATTAATGGAAGTAGTATTCTTGGTGTGTTTTCTTTATGCTTTTTGTTATCGTTTTCATCGATAACTTTTTCTCAGATTTCTGAAAAAGGAACACCTCCAAGCTTTGCACTTTCAGAATTAAAAAGTGCATTGGCAATCAACAATTATACACTTCCTAAGATCAACATAAGTAAACTCAAAAGAGAGGATGAAGAATTTCCTACACCGGTAAGATATTCGGCCTTCACGAGAGTGAACATTGATCTGAAAAAAGAAGCCACCTCCACAAAAATTGAAAATAAAGGAACAATCTGGAGATACAGGATTAATTCGGATCAGGCTGTTTCAATTGCTTTGACTTTCAGTAATTATAAATTACCCGAAGGTGCTCAGTTATACGTGTACAGCAATGACAGGCAATTGGTATATGGTGCGTTTACCAGCAGGAATAACAAGAAGAGTAAAAAATTCACAATTGCAGATTATCCCGGTAGTGAGCTTACTGTGGAATATTTTGAGCCTGCTAATGTAGCATTTTCCGGAAAACTTACACTATCAGAAATTGGACAGGCCTATCGCGATATATTTATTGCCAGCGAAGAATCACTTCACGCTGAGAAGGTAGATATCAACTGCCCCGTGGGTGATCCTTTTCAGTTGGAAAAGCATGCAGTAGCAAAAATGACGTTTCATGATGATCAATTTGGTTATTTATGTACCGGAGCACTTATTAATACCACCAAAAGTGACGGAACCCCATACTTTCTGACTGCAAATCATTGTTTAAATACTGATACATTAGCGACAACATTAATAACATATTTCAATTTTGAGAATACAGATTGTAACGGTCCTACGCAGCAGGGCAGAACATTATCTGGTGCAACACTTTTAGCAACAAACAGACCTTCTGACTTTTCATTATTGTTGCTTGATGAGTCTCCCCCAGCGAGTTACAAACCTTATTTTGCAGGATGGAATGCTCTGCTTGATTCAGTTGTTCCATGGGGCTATTGCATACATCATCCTGCCGGAATGGTAAAAAAGATTGCCATTACGCATAATTCTATTTATTCTTATCCTGCTCAAATTACGTGGGAAAACAATGCCATATCTCCTGTTAATTCACACTGGTTTCTCAGATTTGATACTGGTTCAACAGAAGGAGGATCTTCCGGTTCTCCACTTTTTGATAATCACAACAGAATAATAGGACAATTACACGGCGGTGCCGGTGGTAATGATTATTATGGGAAACTTTCCTATTCATGGCATTCCAGTTCGTTCCCTTCAATGCAGCTGCGCCACTGGCTCGATCCCGATAGTTCCGGTATTAAAATTATGGATGGTTATTCTCCTGCAACAAACGACCCTGAAGCCTTTTTTTATACTGATTTTCAACAAGTATGCGCTGGCAACAGCATTCGTCTGAAAAATGGTTCCCTTTTTAATCCGGATAGTTTCAAATGGACCTTCACCCCTTCTAATGTTACTTATTATAACAATACTTCCGATACAAGCAGAAATCCGGTTGTCTCATTTGATTCTCTTGGAGCTTATTCAATAACTCTTAAAGCAACTAAAAATAATACATCTAATACCAGAGAAAGAAAGAATTATATAATCTCTGACACTACAATTGATGTTCACATCATCTCCTATGCCGGACAAATTATAACATTCGAAGATTTCAAAGATTTCTTTTTAGTGGCAAAAGGAGGCTCAATATATCAATGGAAATTATCAGGCTTAAATGGAAAGTTAGATACAGTTTTTTCCTCAAATAATGATACGGTTTACATTTCTGCTAAAAAAGATATTCAATTTGACACTATTGTCACATTCAGCGCCAAGGTTACGGGATATCAAGGTACTTGCAGTGACTCAGACAGTATTTCATTTAAAATACTATTCCCATTTAACGACAATATCGAAAATGCGTACCCATTACAGTTAGGTCAAAACGGACCATTTACTAATCAAGGCGCTACAGTGCAAAATAATGAACCCAACCCACCTGATCCTGCTGATGCATGCAACACACAGCATACCTGGTGCCAATGCAACATTAGTGACACAATTCTCGATAACAGCGTTTGGTTTACCTTTCAGGGACCTGAAACTGGTACAGCTGGAATTAATGTACCTGGTTTTGATGACCAAATCGCTGTTTATCAAGCAGATTCCTATAGTGATATATTGAGCGGAGACACCACGAAATATAAAATACTGGCCGCCAATGATGATTATTTCGGCCAGGACAGCAGTTATTCCGCCCTTATTGAAGCTGTTCAGGTAATGGCTGGCAAACAGTATTGGCTGCAGGTTGATGGAAGTGCATGTGGCGCATTTGGAACATTTTATGTCGACCTGGCAGATCACCGAATAGGCAATAATCCTTCTTCAATTGATGATCTTTATAAAAACAATAATAGACATCCCGGTGAGCTAATTACCTTTCCAAATCCTGTTCATGATATTATAAATATCAATATACCTGAAGATCTGAATAATGCAAAGGTTGCTATAGTAGATATCAATGGCAAAATAATAAAATCTTCTAATTTAAAAAATGTCAGGAAAGGTGATATTGTTCAAATGAATTTAGAATCAATATCTTCAGGATTATATATGCTTAGAATATCTAATCTGCTCAAATCATTTGCAACTAAATTCATCATTGAATAAAATTCCTTAATAATTATT
The DNA here is from genome assembly GCA_963783315.1 of uncultured Bacteroidales bacterium. GTDB lineage: Bacteria > Bacteroidota > Bacteroidia > Bacteroidales > DASQZP01 > DASQZP01. Next base: position 630,393 of record CAWAMZ010000010.1, on the reverse strand, counting down.
GCCGGTTCATCATATTTTTCAACCAAAGGAAGAGATAGCCATGTTCGAAGGCTATTTTCTTCCTTTTTTCTATTACAAGTAAAAATATTATGTTGATAAATCAGCTTGCATAAATGTAAATAAACATTACAAAATGATAGGATGAACTTTAAAATAACTATTTTACAGACACCCTACAGAAGAAATTCATTACATATTTTAGAAATTAACAAGCCCTATCATTAAAAAAAAACAAATTCTATCAGCTCAATAATAAAATTCCAGCCAGACTACCTTTTTGCACCAATTCTGAGAATGCCTGATTTGGATAGATTAATCATGTAAGTATTTTTCAGGCATTATAATTAATATATGAGATAAGATTGAAGTTTAACGGAAGGAATAATACAGCTAAATACTTTAAATGAGAAAAAATAACTACTCAAAGTCTCATTACATTTATAGTTAACCATATAATTAAAAATCCTTCTGCTGGATTTTATTATTCAGTCAGAATAAATGAATAAAAAAATAAGTTTAAATTCTTTTACACAATTTCGGGAAAAAACTTAAAAAAGAAAGAGGCTCGTTTAAATAAACGAACCTCTTTTGTATTATTATAACTTATCAAATTAATAAGTCAAAAACAGAGCATAATAATTAAAAAGGTGTATTTCTTTTTAGCCCATTGACACTCTTACCTGCCGGCCTAAGTTTAACACTTTTTGTTGAAGGAGCAGGAAGACTATTTGGCAATGTTCCCATATCATTATTCTGAGCATCAGAAATACCTTCGTTAGTTTGAATTTCTTTTCTTGGAATTGGCCATAACCGGTAGGGAGCATCAGCAGGAACGTTAAAAATAGCCAAAGCACCATAATTTGTTGTGATATTACCATTGTTGTCTTCTGTATAACGAACAATAGGTTTTTTAAGGCGCATCAAATCAAACCATGAAATTCCTTCTCCCCAGAACTCAATACGGCGTTGTAACCACACTTCGTCCTGAAGTTCCTCTGCTGATGCAGCCTTACTTGTAAAATCCGGATTCCTGTAAGTTTGGACATAATCTTCCAATTCAGTTTTTCCTCCTCCTAAATCACCGGACATCCCTGTAGCTTCTGCAATAATTAATTTCATTTCTGAAGCACGCATCAACGGAAAATCATTCGAATTTTCCGGATAAGTAAGCTGTTTGTTTGTGGGAGCAAATTTCACACTGGTATATGGCTTCATTCCAAGACCCTCCCAAATTGTACCAACAGAAGGATCATAAGGTTCCCCCATCCATTCATTATAAGCTGCAGCAGCATCTCCACTTTCTTCGTATACTTTTAAGGCGGCCGCCTCATAATTAGTGTTTAAAAACCAACCTTTACGTACATCAGTGGAATCGATCTGATCATAGAGTAATTTATTGATTTTTTTCCAGGTACCAACGATAGTGGTATAACCACCATAGCCAAAGCAGAGGTTAGTACACATTGATGTAAAATTACAAATGCCTGATGTTGTTGCATCGTCTTCAGTAGTAATAATACAACCCCACATGATACCAGGCTCTGTAACATCATCAAATGTAGGTACTGAAACAGCGGCCATTGACATTGGAACCTCTCCACTAACAATAAGGGCAGAATCAGCATCATTTGCAGCATCTCCCCAATTTTGCATTACAAGATTTACACGGGCTCTTATACCATAAGCAATAGCAAGGTTCACGGCTGACACATCAGGGCGGGGAGGAATATCCTCATCGTTAAGATAACTTATAGCATCATTTAAATCTTTCACGATCAATGAATAAACTTCCTGAACAGTAGCTCTTGGATTATTAATAAGCTGATCCTCAGGTGTCTGATCGGTGACAATTGGTACAGCAGGTTTGTCTTTATTATCAACATACGTGAACTGAAATAGCTGAACCAGATTAAAATAATCATAAGCCCTGACAGCAAGTGCTTGTCCGAGGTAACTTTTCCCAACAGGATCAGTTGTTTCTCTGTCCAGCTTTGAGATAATAGAGTTTGCAATTCGAATCTGTTTATAAAATTGATTCCAAACTACACTGGGAGCTCTATAAGTAAAGTTTCTGTCAGTTAAATCCTGATCTCCGCTAAACCAATTATATCCGGTAACATTACCAACAAGATCCTGACCATTATGATCTAATTTGGAAGCAATGCCAGGAATACCAAAATCTTCCTGAAAATCAGTACTTCCGGTAGTTGCCGGCCAGGCCTTCATGATTGAATATAATCCATTTACCTCAGATCGAAGTTTTGAAGGATCATTATTCGTAACCTCCTTTAACTGATCTTCTGTAATTGTGCCTCCATCAGGATTCACATTTAATTTGTCTTTACAACCAGTAAATAGAACAGTGATTGAAAGAAACAATATAAATTTCAATTTTTTCATCATTGTATTCTTTTTGTGTTAGAATTTAAGATTTGCTCCTATTGAAATTGTCCGGATAGGAGAATAAATAAAATCAGTAGATCCACTAAAATTCTGACGAGGATCAAGTCCTTTACGTTTTGAAAATAAAGCAACATTATCAGCTGCCACATAAAAGCGCAAAGTTGAGACATTAATTTTCTCTAACAGCGTAGAAGGTAAAGTATATCCAAGGGTAATATTATTAATACTCAAATATGAAGAAGAAATTAAAAACCGATCTGAAGTAGCTCCAATATCTTTCCCTCCAAAATTAACCATTGGTATATCTGAATTCTTATTGTCGGGTCTCCATGAATTCAGGATGTCTTTATGCCAGTTGGTTCCCGCTTCACTTGCCTGTCCTCCATGCATCAATTGCTGATACACATAGTCATAAGTTAAACCACCCAATCCATAAGTGAATGTTGCTGTAAAATCAAATCCATATGCATTAAGAGTGGTTCCAAAACCGCCCTGCAGATCAGGAAGAGAAGTTCCAGGGCTGGCCTGATTTTTCTTTAATGATGCTTCAGAATAATCCTCAGTCACACCATAAGAGCCATCATCATTAACAATTCTCCATTGGGGTGCTCCGGTTTCATTGTTGACACCAGCATAAACGGGATACCAATAATCATAAACGCTCCCGCCAACACGAAGTATCGTTCTTCCGGAAACATAACCATCAGGATCAGAAAATTGTGGGGGCAAAGAAAGGATTTCATTTTTATAATGAGTACCGTTTACAAAAACAGTCCAGGTTAAATTTTTCCTATTTAATATCCTCGCATTTAAATCCAATTCAAAACCGCGATTTCTCATTGAACCAATATTGTCAGGATACTGATCATACCCCACTGAAGGAGGAACAGGAATATAGTAAAGCATATTCTCTACCTTTCTGTCAAAAAATTCAATTGATCCGTCTATCGCACCCTTAAAAAAATCAAAATCAAAACCTGTATTCAGATTGTAGCTGGTCTCCCAGGTAATATTTCTATTTCCTTTGTAAGCAAGTTCAATAGCAAAATCATCGTTTGAATTTTTAACATCATACTGGTCCTGATAAGGCTGATAGTTTTGAACATCATTAAAAATCAACGCATCATTACCTTGTGCACCGTAGCTAATTTTATACTTCAGCATATCAATCCAGTCCGTTTCGGCCAAAAATCCTTCTTTATCAAGTAACCAGGAACCCCCAACAGACCAAAAGTTACCCCAGCGATTTTCAGGAGCAAAACGGGAAGAACCATCCCTTCTGTAACTGGCAGAAAAGAAATATTTCTGATTATAATCATACTGTAATCTCGAAAAATATCCCTCTACGAAATAACCATTACTTGAAGAACCTGTTTCCTGGCGTAAGATTGCATTTGAAAGTTCTTCAGTTTCAGGGTCAAAAAGGTTATATTTGATTCCATACATTTGAGACCATTTTCTATCATATGTTTCATGGCCAAAAAGCACATCAAAATTATGGTTACCGAATGAATTCTTGTAGGTAAGAAGTTGTTGCATTGTAAAAGCTGAAGTATGGTTATCTTCTTTATAAATATTACCACCAAAATCAGCAGATTGACCGTAATAAGCATTTCCTTTATCCAGGTAACGAGAATTATCAATATTATAAGCTGCATTCAAGGAAAACTTCAAACCTTTTAATATGGTAATATCTGCAAACCCCTTCATCGTAATTAAATCAACATTATTTCTTTGCTTATCCAATCTCAGGTCAGAAGCTGGATTAGCGATAGACATAATAGGCCTGACTAATCCGGGATACTCATTGGTACCATAATCATAAAGGGTATGTCCAAGGTCGTCAACGATTATCTGTTTGTTTGCATTCCTCACATATAAAGGATAAATGGGAGCTACAATCCTACTAACATAGAATAAGTTTTTTGAACTAAGTCCAGACTGATCAGTTGGAGCACGACTAATTGAATTTGAATATCCAATATTAGCGCCAACCTTAATTCTGTCATTTACCTGATAATCAGAATTTAAACGCGTTGATATTCTTTCAAAACCGGAATTAGAAATAATACCCTGATCATTTAGGTATCCAACAGAAAAATAAGTTGTTGATTTTTCATTCCCACCACTCACGGTTAGGTTGTATTCCTGTCTGTTCTGATTTTTACCAAATAACTCATTATACCAATTATCATTGATTAAATAATAATCATTATCCCAAATCCTACCCAATGATGCATCAGGATTAATTTTCCCATTAGCACCAATAAGGTTTTCACCATTTGGTACGGTATAAATATTATAAACTAATCCCTGATCACCAAACATAAGCTGATTTGCTGCTACGTTTGCGTCTTCAGGAGAAACTCCGGAATTGATCTGATTATTATAGATGCCTTCATAGTACTTTTGGTAATACATTGCAGGATCTGTCATAATATCATACTCAGGAACAGCTCTTTGATTTATACCCGTTTTAACATCAAAGGTAACATTTACCTTTCCGGCTTTACCTTTTTTAGTTGTAATTAATATTACACCATTTGCACCTCGTGCCCCATAAAGAGCAGCGGAGGCTGCATCTTTCAATACTGTAATGGATGCAATATCCTGAGGATTAATTGAAGAAATATCTTCACTATAAGGAATACCATCAACAACGTACAATGGAGCACTGGATGCACTCAAAGAACCGACACCACGGATACGAATATTTGCAGAAGATCCAGGTTGTCCGTTATTACTTGTTGCCTGAACACCTGCAGTAATTCCTGTTAAAGCCTGAGTTACATTTGAAACTTGTCGTTTTTCAAGTTCTTTCGAATCAACAACAGAAGCGGCTCCGGTAAATGATTCCCTCGTCGTTTTACCGTAGGCTACAACCAATACTTCATCTACCTTAAGCAGATCGGGTTGCATCACAACATCTATATTAGTCCTGCCATCAATTGGCATTTCCTGGGTTTTCATCCCAATAAAACTAAATACTAATGTTGTAGCATCAGCAGGTACTGATAATGAATACTTTCCCTCAAAATTAGTAGTGGTTCCTGTAGTGGTACCTTTTACTACCACTGAAGCTCCAGGTATCGGAGAACCATCCTCTCCACTGGTCACCACACCTGAAATCTGCACTGTTTGCGCCTGGAGCAGCGTGACTCCAAAGAACACAAAAAATGCAAATAAAACTGTAAATCTTTTCATAAATAGAAATTTTAGGTTTATAAATAGTTAAACGTTGTATCAAATCTAAACAAAAATAATAATTAAACAAAAAAATCAATGAATGTAAAACTAAATTTAATAGGTTTAAACAACCTGATATGCAGGAATTTTATTCTGATAAATTGATTTTCGATATTTAAAAAAGAAGTACATAGAGAAACTAACGATAGCACCCAGTAATAAATCACAGTCATTCTCTTTTCTTACCTATTAATAAGCTCCACCGGATAAATATCACAAATTTATATCAGTTTTCCAACATCAAAATTAGCTTTACATGATCCTGCATCCTAATTATACCTTTAAATAATTAAAAAACAAGAATGCATTCAGGAGAGATTTTACATGGTAATCAAAAGTCGAAATTGTCTGTTAAAATATTTAGTATATTAAAAAAGAAGCCAGTCAAATAATTATGACTGGCTTCTTTGGTTTAACGCTTAAATATAAACTGGAAAATCCAGATTTATATTATACAAGTATTACATTCTATTTCTTTGTCAATGTGAAGTTATAAGTACCGAAAGTACCCTGATCAACACTTATTGTAAAGGTCATGTTATAAGAACCATCGCAAGTATTAACCTTTCCGAAACCTTCATAGGCCAGATTAGTATAAGTTAGGTCCCATGGAGAAAGATCAGAAACAAGAACCTGCCTGTCAACAGTAACCTCAAAGTTGAGCGGATTAATAACCATTTTCAGAGGTCCTTTATCTTCAACGAGCCCTTCGATTTCTTCAAGACCAGAAACCCAAACTACATGATCATCATTTGGATCAACAGTAATGGTTATATCACCGGAGGAACCCCAATCGCCACTTTCAGTAACAGCATAATTTCCGGTTACATTGTTAGGATCGTAAGCACAAACAACAGGGGCATCAATGGCAGCATTTGAACGGTATGTTTTTCCATTGGCAGCAGATGTAGTAAGTACTTCAATTGTAAATACATCACCGAGCTTAACATCATCCAGTGTCATACCAAGTTTCTGAACTACATCAGCAAGCTGCACTTTAATGGTTGAAGGGAAAGATTGAATAGTTGAAAAGTCAACCCTTTGCTTTTCGCCATTGTATGAAACCACTATTTTACTACCTGAAACGGCCGCAGCATCATTCACATCTACAGTAAACTGCACAAATGTAGTTGTCAGATTTTTAGAGTCATAAACGGCAGGATCAACATCCGTTAAAGCAGGTACAACTGCCACATTTCTTTCTCCTGCAGGATCTTTAACCTCGGTTTTACAGGAAACGAAACTCAGAACCATGGCAGTAATGAATCCAAATAAAATTATTCTTTTCATATTACAATATTTTAAATTTTTTTAAGATTTATCAAATTACCTGGTACCACCAGCCCACCAGACATTTTCTTTGTATATATACTGACCATCTCCATATGCTGAACGGACATTTGCATTAGTGGTAACATCATCGGCACCATAAGTATAGCGTAACGGGAACTGAGTAGCATTCTTGGGATTATCAAGTTGGATTACATCATTACCCATAGCTTCCAGTCTTCTGTAATCATTATACGCTTCAACTGCTTCCGCTTCAAAGAATGACAGATATTTCTGGTTCATGATTTCAGAAAGCGGATCAGAATCAAATAATGGTTTAACATCATTTGTATAGTAATCAACAGCTTCAGCTTCAGTTAGACCAATATTTCCTTTTTCGAATGCGGCGATTATTCCAGCTTTCATTGCAGAGTCTGCAAGATCTTTCTGGCCCAGTCTCTGGTAAGCCTCAGCTTTCAGAAATTCCAGTTCATGATAACTCAACAACAGTGTGGGAGTAGTAGCGGTATCAATCGCTGGAATACCATAAGTACCCTGAACCTGATTAGGAGTACCGTTGGGTGCAAAAATCAATTCATCGGTTTCGGGATAAGCTGTAAAGTAAATATTGTCACGTGGATCGTTACGGGCCACCAGTTTGTCATGAAGGCTCTGACTTGCACCAAAATAATCACGATCAGTGAAAATCCGGTAGAAAGGATTTTGTGAAGTTGATCCATTGTAATTAAACTGACATTCTTCATCAGCAGAAGCAAATGACTGATCAGCAAAATCTATTACGTCCTGATATGCAGGGTTTTTTAAAGACAGTCGCATTGTGTACCTGGCTTTCAATCCATATGCAAACTTCTTCCAAAGACCAACATCACCACCATAATAAACATCTTGTTTCCCCAAAGGAGGATAGATGCTTGTTTTATCGAGGTTAGCAATGGCATCATCGAGAAATTTAAAAATCACTTTATACAGATCTTCCTGTTTGTCTAATTTAGGTGTAAAAATAACACCCGGTTGCAAAGCCTCACTCCAGGGTACATCACCATATAAATCAGTAAGGTAGGCCAGGTTATAAGCAGAAAGGATCTGAGCAACACCCAGGGTATGGTAGTTACCTTCCTCTTCGCCTCCTGCTGAACATTTTTCAATGATTAGTTTAAGATTATAAAGGTTCTCATACATTGCATCCCATTGGTTGTTGTAAGTTGTTGAACTGGTGGGTTCACCGCTCCTGATTTCAGCATTGTAAAACTGATTGTAAATACCAACATTGTGTTCAATATACAAGGACGCATAGAAAGCAAGATCGCTAGAGGTTACTGTAAAAGCCGAATTTACCATTACATCAGTAATAATCAGATCTGACGTAACATCTGTCGGGTTATTTACATTTTTATTGATGTCGTCCATGACATCTTCAGAGCAGGACCAGGCTGAAAACAAGAGTAGTAAGGCCCAGCTTATATTTATTATTTTTCTCATGGTTATGCTAATTTTATTTTATTTAATTAAAATGTTACATCAACACCAAATCCATAAGTGGAAGTCTGAGGCAAACTAAAGCGCTCAAATGCTCCACCCATATTATTATTACCCTGTGAAGCTTCAGGATCAAGATCTGGTAATGCTGTCCAGAGCAACAGATTCCTGGCATAAACAGAGACTCCCAAAGAAAGGGACTTATAAATGGTTTTGGGATATTTATACCTTAAGGAAAGTTCGCGGATCTTTACGAATGAATTATCATGGATATAATACTCATCAATATTGGTGAGCACATTGGTAAATAAATCCTGAACGGCATCCGGGTCATTAGGTCCACCACGAACTATATCATTGGGTGTTCCATCAGGTTTTACACCTTTAAAAACGAAGGTAGACGTACGATCTTCCGTTCTGGCTGACATACCATATAAGTCAAGCAAACCAACATCACCAGCATACATTTGACCACCACTTTTCCACTCTAAAGTAGTAGTAAGTGATAAAGCTTTATAAGTGAAAACATTGGTACCACCAAGAATAAAGTCAGGAGAAACCTCGCCAATAACCTTTGGTTCACCTATCTTTGGCATACCATTGTTCCATGCTCCGGGATTATCCTCAACAACAATATTACCTGCGTCATCACGAACATAACCCACACCGTAGATAACTGGATAGGTAGCTCCGATGCCGGCACGTACCTGCGGAGTCACAAAACCACCGAGGAAGATACTTTCAACACCAGGGGCAAGTTCATCAACCATATTATTAATCTTGGAGTAGTTAACATTTATATTCCACTGGAAATTTGAAGTCTTAACAGGGGTAACATAAAGTACAACCTCATGAGAAACAGTATGAACTTTACCACCATTCATCATTAATTGTGCAGCTCCTGTTGAACCTGCAAGCGGCACTGGGAATATCTGATCGGTAACATTTTGCCTCGAAAAAGTATAATCAATACCCAATCTGTTATTGACAAATTTCAGGTTTACACCAACCTCATAAGTTTTTGTATTCTGTGGTTTAAGAGCTGGATCATACTGAATATTGTTGGAAATATAAGAGTTAATATTTCCAATAGGATACTGAATTGGAGCAGGATCCTGCCAGAAACCACCACTATAACTAGGTTTGGTAAAGTAGTTCTGGACATAATTACCAGCCTGACCAACTTCAGCATAAGATCCCCGAATTTTACCAAAGCTAAGCCAGGAAGTACTCTTAAGAGCAGGTAATTCAGAGAAAACAAAACCTAATGAAGCAGATGGGTAGAAGAAGGTACGATTGCCTCTTGGCATAGAAGAAACAATATCCTGACGTCCTGTGGCATTCAGGAAGAGCATTGATTTATAGGATAAAGAAGCACTTCCAAAGAAACCTACAGTTCTGTCGCGGTATTGAGATTCATCTGCAGTAACAGTGTTAGCATTACCAATATGGTTCCACCCTCCAAAGTTGAAAGAAGATCCGTATTCATCATAAAATTTATCATGACCATCATTAAACTCATTACCGGCCATTAAATTGAACTCAAGATCACTACTGATTAACCAGTCATAAGTGGCAGTCAGCAAAGAGTTTACAGTCACATGTGTAACGCCATAATTATCAATACTTCCTTCACCACCACTGTGTCCATAACCAAAGATATCCTGGTAATTAGTTGTATAAGAATCAGCACCAAGCTGGTAATGAACATTAAAAGTCATACTCTCAGCCAGGTTAGAATTAAAGTCAACATAACCATTACCATAAAAACGCTCTGTCTTTTCATTGAAAGTAGTATTATCCGGAATCCAGTAAGGATTATCGAAAGTAAGGGAACGATAATAGATCTGAGTATAGGGATCACCCGGGATGTGAGTAGGATAACCTTTCAGGTTATAACTGGCAGGAGCAGAAAGAACTCCAGCAAGAGAACCATCATTTGCTCCGGTAAGCTTGTCGATATCAGACTTTGTATAGTTTGCTGTAAAGCCAACCTGAAAGTTATCATTCATTTTATGTTGAGCAGATGCTTTGGCATTCCATCTTTTCATGCCGGTTCCCAGTGCAATACCAGTCTGGTCAGTCATACCTGTACCAAGGAAAAAGCTTCCGTTTTCAGTAGCCTGACTAATATTCAGGTTATTTGAAGTTGAGTAGCCAGTGCGAAAATAATCATCCCAGTTATTGTAAACAGCTGGTTTAACCCAGGGATCCAACCCACCTTTTTCTAACTGAGGTACAAAGAACATACCGGGATGGCCGTTGTTGTTTCCACCATTAGTTGGATCATTAGGCAGATCAGTTATTTTTCTTCCCCATGAGAAAGATGTTGTAGGTACATAAGCACCATAACTACCCTGGGACCAGGTTGACTGATAATCCGGAGTTCTTGATACAGTAGCAAAATCGCTGTTATGAGAATAGGAAACAACAGGTTTTCCAGCCTTATTATTACGGCCGCTCTTGGTAGTAATAAGTACCACACCATTTGATGCCCTGATACCATAAAGCGCAGCAGCAGCCTGTCCTTTCAGTACATCAATACTTTCGATGTCGGCAGGATTGATATCAACTGCACGGTTGGCAATGTCAGCACCAGTGACACTGTTACCGGTAGAATAATCAGCTGTTGAAGCAACAGGCATTCCATCAATTACATATAAAGGTTGATTGTTCCCTGTAAATGAACGGGCACCCCTGATTACAAACTGAGATGAAGCCCCCGGCATACCACTGGAAGGTTTAATATCAACACCAGCGATTTTCCCCTGGAGTGCAACATTCAAATCAGAGTGACCAGCTTTTTCAATGTCATCGCTGGATACAGTCTGGGTGGAATATCCCAACGCTTTCTTTTCCTTTTTAATACCAAGCGCGGTAACTACAACCTCATCCAAACCAACGAGTTCAGGATCGAGAATAACGTCAATTGTAGACTGCCCATTTATATCAATTTCCTCCTTAATGTAACCAACAGAACTAAAAACAAGCGTTTTAACATCCTGAGGAACATTCAATGAATACTTACCGTTAATATCTGTAGAGGTACCAATTGTAGTTCCCTTTACCACTACAGATACGCCTGGTAATGGCTCCCTGGTATCCGAACCGGATACAGTACCAGTAATCTGTATATCTTGCGCCTGAAGTGACCACCCACTCATTAGCACCAGAAATACAAGCAAGATCTTAAATCTTTTCATAAATAAGAATTTTAGGTTTATAAATAGTTAAACAATCGTAAAATAAGGATCAAATCTATTATTTTTTAATTCAAAAAAAAAATAGAGAATCATTTGTCTATACTTTAAAAAAGATAAATTGAGGTGAAATAATTGAATTACTGCAAAATAATATTTAGCTATTTATAATTATTATATATTACAATATATAGGGGGGTAAGCCAATATTTTATCATTTATTTACTTACACCCCCACAAACATCCAACAATTTCGTAATACAAAATGTATTTTTCTAAATCAAATACGTATCATATAAAATATACTGGTTTTTGACAGCTTAAATGTAAAAACATATTTAATTCGTGTACTTCAATCACTTATAATTTTTAATTATTCACCAAATCTAAAATATATGTTTAGCAACACTGAAGCAGCCAAATACCGATAACTCGATAAAAAATATGTTGCCTGAAAATGTCATAATATACCCAACATCATAAACATTGATCAATAAAAAGAAAAAACCATTTAAACAGTTTTCTAAACACAGTCATCTTATAAATGAAATAGACACTAAAGAACTTTTAATCCAGCAAAAAAGGCACCCTGATTCAGGGTGCCTTTTCTCATTTATCGCTACAAAATAGCTAGTACTTATAGGATATTTCCAGATATGAATCTTCCAGTACACCCTGCGGTTTGAATACTGCAACCTTCATAATTCCATAAACGTAATCACCGCTACCACGCTTTGTTCTGTACATAAATACGTCTCCGTCTTTTACATCAGAAACTACAGATACTGCTCCTGAAAAGTCAGCAGACTGAACAACATTGATATCACCATAATCGTAATCATCTGCAGTACCCATAATAAATTCAGCATTGTTATTTGATTCAAATCCAACTTCAACAGGACCACCAATTAATGGATAGGAAGCAATGAACTGTATATCAGCAGAATCTCCATATTCTGAAGTGGTTTTAACATACCGGTCGGCAATCAAATCATAAGCCTGATTGGTGGTAGTATCCAGCATAAAAGTAGACCTCATTCATAAATGAATAAGAACCTATAATTATTTTGGCTACTTTGGATTGTGATTTACTACCGGCAGTACCGGTAACTTTAATAAACAATGTATCACCAATAGCATAATCAGCACCTTTGACAGCAAGAGAATCTTTTGCTTTGAATGTCCCGGTAACATCAGCATAATCAGCAAGTGAAGAAGTTTTCCACTGTACACTTACATTATCGACAGTTGCAGTTACAGGTTCAACAGCGAAAGTAACATGATACGTAGTATCAGCACGATGTGTCACACCAGGATCATTAATTGTAATCGGGTCACCGACTTCAACAGTTTTATATCTTACGACAGACTTGCCATCAAATTTTGAATCAAACTGAAAATCTGCGGTCCAGCCAACTTTAGTCATACCCAGATCAGCATCTGTAACAGTAATAGAACCTGTTCCGTCACTGCCTATTGCAATAGTTCCGCTATAGTTTGAATCAAAAGGAATCAAATCACCGTTTTCATCTTCTTCAGTTGTCAATCCTCCAGTATTCGTAATCTTAACTTCCGAGAGGTTTTTTTGCTGATTGGTGATGGTAAATGTAGCCTCACTGTCCAGGCTGGTGTAACCACTAAAGTCTATAAAAAACTCTGTGCCCAGATCGTATGTTTTAATCCCATTGTCCTCCTTGGTACAAGAAAAAGTAAGGAAGAGGAATGACATCAAAATATAAATAATATTTTTTTTCATAATCAAATACAATTAGGTTTATATATTAATATTTATCCCAGAATATTTTGGTAGTCAGTTCATCTCCACCAATATCCTCTGCAGCCTTTTTACGATTGGCAGCGTTCAGTGTCTGCTCATTAACAGGGTATGTAAACCTTGTGGGAACAGCATCAGACTGAGCATTAGGCGGCATATTAAAAGCAGGAGCATCCAGTCTTCTCCATTGAGTCCAGCCAATCAAACCACGGGTGTAGAAAGCAATCCATGACTGGGTTCCAAGAAGCGTTCTCCAGCTTCCGGCGTCATATGCCACTCCTGAAGATGTGATGTAATCCTGAGCACCACTGGCACCCCACATATCGAATGAAGCAGTGATAGCCTCTGCATACAATTTATCTGCAGTTTTACCGACATCATAGCCACGAGCAGCAGCTTCTGCAAGATAGAACAATTGCTGATCATAGGTCAGGAACATACCTGGAAAAGTAGGATCAATGATAGCAGGAGCTACATGTGAATTCTGTGAATAGGGAGAACTATACCCATATTCGCCACCAACATATTCTCCGTCAATTTGTGTGAAATAGGTTGATAACCTCGGGTCATTAAGCGATGTCATTTTATCAATGATGGTATTGGCTGCGACAAAATCCTTACGTCCCGTGAGCACCAGTTCTGCGTATATCTGATTGGTGTTTGGTGAAGAACTAAGGTATGGGAACGTTGCATTATCATCACTTGAAGAGAAAGCGTCTGCATATGCACCTTCAATTGTTGATTTTGCCAGGGTTTCATTTGCATCAGCAATGGTAATACCCAATTTGATCAGGAGTGAATTACCGAATTTTATCCATTGTTCTGCATCTCCTTTATAGATAAAATCGGCACCGCCCAGGTTAGTGCCATCATCGACAGCGGCCTGAATCCCGTTCACATCTTCCTGTGCTCTTTTAATGAGGTCTGCATAGATAGTAGCAGCATCATCATAAGCCGGTGTGAGATTATTGATATTGAGTGCTTCAGTGTATGGAACATCACCAAATATATCAACCAGTATCTGGAAGGTATACACCTTTAGCAAATCAATAACCCTAAGTTTATTTTGAATCGCTTTTTCAGTGTTTACAGGAGTCACAGTTTCATCTTTGATGAGTCTGGCAGCTTCATCGAGATCCTTGAGTACATCTCTGTAATAAGCACGAAAAGTAAAATCAGCTATTGTCCGGTTTACAATGTCGTAATTTGCTTCATCAGTGTAGGTAGTTTCTGTCCAGTACTGAGAGAACAAATTAAATACATTCAAATTCACGTTTGGTGTGGTCAGCTGATCGGCAAGGTTTTTCTCTGCATTGGAGAGCAGGGCCTCACCATCAACCTTTGAAGGATTTTTCTTGTCTGTATTATAATCCTCAAAGTCTTTGGTACAGGATGCAAGGGTAACACCCAGCATCAGTATTATTATAAGTTTCTTTTTCATATTCTGGCTAGTTTAAAATTGTACATTAAGCGTTACTCCAAAAGTACGGGTAGCAGGCATAACGCCACTCTGCCATCCCTGGGTATTACCGGCACTCTGTCCGGCTTCAGGATCTGCATAAGGCAGATTCTTATGAATTATCCAGAGATTTGATCCGACAAGACTCAAAGATGCGCCATAAACCGGTGTGTTCTGCAGAATCCTGTTTGGAAGTCTATAAGTAAGCGAAACCTCTCTCAGTTTAACATAAGAAGCATCGTAAATAAACTGTGAATTAGGATTTGTAGCCCAACCTGCCCAGGCATAATCGTCACCTGCCACTCTGACATCATTTGGTGTACCATCCGCTTTGACCCCTTTAAGGACCAAACCACCACCATTAGAAATAGAATTTCTAACTGGCTGACCAAGATCGTTTGTAAATACAGTTTCCGGGTAAAGTCCGGTGCCCTGTCCGTACCATTGATCCAGCGAAAAAATATCTCCGCCATGTTGCACATCAATAAGGAAACTGAGGGTCAGGTTCTTTTTGAAAGTGAATGCATTAGAAATACCACCAGTCCAGTCGGGCTGAACATTTCCAATCACAACATCAGAGGTTCCTGTCTTTTGATAATAACCATTTGATTTAACAATCGGCTTGCTTGGGTCATCATTGTAATATTCAAAATCAGTTCCCTGAATGGCTCCATAAGGCTCATTAATACGGGCATTGATTGAAACACCACCCTGTAGGTTATTAATAGGAAGATTTTGGAGTCCTTCAGCAAGCTTAACCACTTTATTCATGTTCTTGCCAAAATTGATATCCATATCCCATTGCAGGAATGATGTCTTAACAGGAGTTACATTAAAGGTAAGCTCAATACCCTTGTTTTCCATCTCCCCGGCATTCAGAATCTTAAATGAGTAACCTGTTGCATAGGAAACAGAAATTGGTGTAATCAGATCAACTGTATTTGTTTTATAAAGTGAAAGGTCAAATCCAAGTCTGCTTTGAAAGAAGTTCATTGCCAGACCAGCTTCCCAGCTTTTTGTAGTCTCAGGTTTCAGATCGGGATTGTTTTTTGTATTGGAAACAGATACCAGAGAATTACCACTGAGAGGTGCAACCGGAGCATATACATCAGAAACATCTCCCCAGGGAGCACCACTACCAACCTGTGCGTAATTTAAGCGGATTTTTCCGAATGTTAACCAGCTTGCATCCATTAACTGGGAGAAAACAAAACTGGTTTGCACTGAAGGATAAAAATATGCCCAATGATTTTTAGGCAGGGTTGAAGAAACATCCCTTCGCAAAGTTCCATCCAGATACAACATACTCTTATAACCCAGAGATACGTTACCAAAAATACCGTTTACACCAATTTTCTGAAGTGATTCAACGGGGGGTAACTGAGGATCAACACTGTTACTCAATGCATATACATCAGGTACTGCAAGGCCACCATTGGTCGATGCAAATACCTGATCGGTGGTGGAACGGCGGATATTAGTACCAATTACACCGGTAATATTGAAGTTTTGACCCAAATCTTTATTGAAATTTGCCATCAGGTCCATATTGGTTTCCATGAAATTCCTGGTAAACCTTGAATAACCTGAAGTTACATCAGGACGGTTAACACCAAGCTCACCGGCAACTGATCCAACCGCCTTGCGTTCTTCCTGGAGCCAATTGTATGTATCAACAGAAACACGGCCCATAACACTAAACCAATCCGTCACTGTCCAATCGACTCTCGTATAACCAATCAGCCGGTTGCGGTTGTCAGTTTCATAATTCTGATAGCGCACCCAGTAAGGGCTGTCCCAGTAAATTGGAGTCCCGTCATCCCATGCAGTTCGGTTCCAGGTAATATTTTTTCCGGTTTTATTATACATGTCCTGCAACTCTTTCATATCCACATTTACTTCATACCACTGCCGGAAGGAACTTAAAATATTATCAGAATAACCGGTTGAGTTTCTCCCCTTTCCATTCTCATCACTGTATTGTGCTGACGCACTAACCTTCACATTTTTTAACACATCGTAAGAACCGTTGAAAGTAATATTGTTCCTCTTAAGGGAACTATTAGGCATAATACCGGAAGAAGTACGGTTTGTATAACCCAGACGGAAGGCAGACTTATCAGTACCTCCGTTTATATCAACACTATTTGTATAGGAAACAGCATTTTCAAAAAATGATAACGCTCCGTTTTTCGGTGCTACCCAAGGCGTTTTCTTTTTATAATTGGGTGATTCAGGATAAAAAGCATCCCATTGATAAACATTCAAGCTCGGGTCAAACTTCTGTCCATAAGAAGCATCCTCGTACATTGGAACTACCAGCGCATTTTCATCCCATGGTAGTTTAATACTTTCGAGCCCTGTATAGGGAGCATCACCATAAAAGGGTCCGTAACCTGCACCGTATGATTTCTGATGAGTAGGGAATGTACTCTTATCAATTACACCAACAGTAACATTGGAACTGACACTAACACCAATTGATCTTCCTGGTTCAGTGCCTCCTTTTTTGGTAGTAATCATTACTACACCGTTGGCGGCCCGTTCACCATAAAGAGCTGTCGCAGCAGCACCTTTCAAAATATTAATTGATTCAATATCATTGGGATTAATATCTGATGCAGCATTACCAAAGTCGTACCCGTGACGACCACTTTCCTGCCCTGCATTATTTGTAATAGCATTGTCAATGGGTACACCATCAACAACAAATAAAGCCTGGTTGGACCCAAAAAGTGACCTTGAACCACGAATCACCACATTGGTTGAACCGCCCATATTCCCGTTAACCTTAATGTTAACCCCGGCAACTTTACCAGAGAGGGTGTTCATGAAGTTATCAGATTTCACTGTATTAACAGCATCTCCGCCTACTTCCTGAACAGCATAGCCCAGTGATTTTTTCTGTCTGGATATTCCAAGAGCTGTTACAACAACTTCGTCCAATCCTACCACTTCAGGATCCAGTATAACATCAATGGTAGTTTTGCCCGCAATTGGAATTTCCTCGGTTATATAACCAACAGAACTAAACACCAGCGTTTGCGCATTTTGTGAAACACTAATAGAGTATTTCCCGTCAATATCTGTAGAAGTACCATTAGTGGTACCCTTCACAACTACAGACACTCCTGGTAACGGTTCCTTTGTATCCGAACCAGTTACGATACCAGAAATTTGTACTTCCTGTGCATATAGGGACAAACCACCTAAGAACACAAGAAATACAAGCAGTGCTTGAAATCTTTTCATAAATAAGAATTTTAGGTTTATAAATAGTTAACAACAAAAACAAAACTATGAATTTTTTCTATTTATATAAAATTCATTAACTGTCTATTTATGAATTAATACCGCACTTTTACAGGTAAATATAGGGGCTAAAATATAGATATACTGCATATTAAATCCATTTTGTTTTTATATGATTTTCATCATATTTTTTTCCTTGGATGGATATTTGTTATTTATATAACGGCCATTATTCCTGCATTATTCAATAAATGAAAACTGTTAATATCTGTTTTTCTGTTATTTACAAATGACAAACCTGTTAAAATATCATTGCCCTTTGAATTTATGATTTACAACATACTTTGTAATATTATAAAACATGAATCTGATAGTAACTTAATTTTCAAACAGAAACAGCCATTTCTCGTTTGCTCTGATTGGTAACTAACATTAAAGCACAAAAAACAGAAAGTTATTTTTAGAGGATGCATCTTCCCGTTTTGTCAGTTTATTTAAAAATCTCAAAAAAAATCCAGAAAAAATTTGCAAAATTCAAAAAAAGATACTTACATTTGTAGTGTATTAGATTAGTAGTACACTAAAACATTCAAAAAATGGTACAAATTGAAAATTTAACCTTCGGTTACCGTAAAAACAATACATTGTTCAGGGAACTGGATTTACAATTGAAACCTGGTAATATTTACGGATTGCTGGGTAAAAACGGCGCCGGAAAAACCACATTGCTTAAAATTGTAGCGGGACTGGTTTTTTCAGGTTCAGGAAATTGCAGCGTTGAAGGATTTAGTTCGGAAAAACGAATTCCCGAAATGCTGGAAAATATTTATGTGCTTCCCGAAGAGTATTCCCTGCCACCATTGAAAATTAAAAAATATGTGGCATTGAATGCCCCTTTCTATCCCCGGTTTGATCATGATCAGATGAAAGCATTGCTGAATGAATTCAAACTGGATGGTAATAATCGTTTGAATCAGCTGTCGTATGGCCAAAAGAAAAAATTCCTGCTGGCGTTCGGTTTAAGTACCAATGCAAAATTACTACTGATGGATGAACCCACAAACGGTCTGGATATACCATCAAAAAGTCAGTTCAGAAAAGTAGTGGCTTCTTCATTTACTGAGGAGAAAATACTGGTTATTTCCACTCATCAGGTGCGGGACCTGGAAAGTCTGATCGATCCTATTATAATAATTGATGAAGGCAGAATAATTTTTAATCAGCCGGTTGAACGTATCAATCAGCGATTAATTTTTGAAACGATGCCAAAGGTGAATGAAGCAAAACCTCCACTTTATACGGAAGAAATATTCGGGGGCCATGCGGCAATCCTGCGCAATGAAACAGGCAGAGATACCAGGCTTGATCTGGAATTGCTTTTTAACGGCGTGATCAGTAACCATACCTTAATTAATAAAGAATTTGAAAACTAGTCAATCATGAAATCATCAAACTTTTTTAATATCAACAGGTTTATTCTGCTAATCCGGCGACAGGTATTATCGGGTACCAACATACTGTTCATTGCATTTGGTGCCATAACAGGACTGCTGTTACTGATCAGCGGACTGGTAGCCTATTTTTCACCGGAGGATCTGGCAGACATGACAAACCTGTATTATGTGGCCATGTTCCTTGGCGGATACATTTACACCAGTAATACATTTAATGAACTGCATAACCCACAACGAAGTTACCGCTTTCTTACGCTGCCGGTTTCTACTTTCGAAAGACTGGCTGGTGCATGGTTACTGAGCGCTGTGCTATTCCCGGTTGTGGCCATATTAGCCATGGTAATCGTGGTTTTTCTGAGTAACCTGATTATAAATTTTACAGTAGATCCCGGCACTTTCTCAAATATTTTCTCCCATACAACATTAGTCCTGATCGGTATCTATTTTGTAACCCAGTCGGTATTTTTACTGGGAGCGATATACTTCAGAAAACATAACTTTCTTAAAACATTACTGGCGCTGTTTGTGGTATATTTTGCCATAAGTTTATATGTGTCCCTGGCAGGGCTGATCATTTTCAGACCATGGGAATATCACTTTTCTTCAATCAACCAGTTCCCAACATCCCGGTTAGAACATTTTTTTACCGATCTGTTCCCTGGGATAATGAAAATTATTTTCTGGTATGTAATGGCACCATTCTTCCTGATTGTAAGTTATTTTAGTCTAAAAGAAAGGCAGGTGTAATCATGGAATTTAACGAAAATCAAGCAATATATTTGCAAATTGCCGATTATTTCTGCGAAAACATATTGCAGCGGAAATGGCAAAAAGGTGAGAAGATCCCATCAATCAGAGAAATTGCAGTAAAAGTAGAAGTAAACCCAAATACAGCTATGAGAACATATAATTATTTGCAGGAAAAAGGTATCATATTCAATAAAAGAGGCATTGGATATTTTGTATCTGATGACGGATATGGTAAAACACTCGAACTAAAAAAAGAGCAATTCATAAACGAGGATCTGCCACAGATGTTCAGGCTGTTCGATTTACTTCAATTCAGTTTTGATGATCTGAAAAAGTATTATGAAGAATATAAGAAAGTACAGTCAAATTAATTTAACAGATAAAAAAAAGCATAATTGCATATCAATAAAAAATCATACAGATGAAAACAAGCAATAAGATATTACTTGGAGCTTTTATTCTGATCCTTGTTTCTGCCACGGTAATGATGTTCATAGTAAAAGCCAACCTAAACGGTGACCCCGGAAATATGGTCACAGGGAATAAGCAGGTAATTACACAAACAAGAGATGTTCAGAATTTTCAGAATATCGAAGCCAAAGGTGGCATAAAATTAAAGCTGGAACAGGGCTCTGCACAGGAAGTTAAAGTGGAAGCAGACGAAAATCTGATTGACCTGATCACTACAGAAGTGAGAAATAATAAATTATATGTTTCACTGAAAAAGAGTATCAGGCAATATGAAGCACTCAATGTATATGTTACCTTTGATACGCTGAACAGTTTAACTTTACAGGCAGGTGTACAGGCAACCAATGAAGGTACATTACAGTTTGGTAATCTGGATATGAATGTATCCAGTGGTGCAGGTACCGACATGAATTTATTTGCCGAAAACCTGTCCCTCAATGTCAGTTCCGGCTCCAATGTGACGCTCAGTGGCAAAACCAATGATTTACGTGTAGACAACAGCTCAGGAGCAATTGTGAATGCTTCGCAACTGGAAGCAGCCTATTGCCATGCAAACAGCAGTTCGGGAGCCAATACCCGTATATGGGTTACCAAAGAATGCAGTATTGATGCCAGCAGCGGCGGCAGAATAAAATATGCCGGTTCGCCACAGATAAGGGACATGAATATTTCATCCGGCGGATCAGTCTCCCATCAGGAATAATGATCCATTCAGATAAATAAAAAATATGCAGCCGAATCAACTTCCGGTTCATTTTCCGGGTTGATTCAGCTGTTTTTTTTCTTCCCCGTCATTCACAAAAAGTTTTCCTTTTACCCTGTCCATATCTTTTTTAAGCAAGGCAACAGTCCGGTATAATTCATCTTTAGGCACAACAGGATCAGGTATTTCCGAGCTGATAAAATTAACAAACTGCCATACTTCTTTGATCTCTGTAAGAGGCACATCGTAGGGCTCATAAATCGGGTTAAGCGAATAAAGTGTCAGTTTGTGTGCCTCTTCAATAAGATTTTCCACAATTTTAAAAACAATTCCTTCATCCAGCGTAAAAACAATATAAGCATGCCCGCTGACAATGTGGCTCCAGTCTTGCAGATACTCACCAGTTATCCAGCTTCCGTCTGGAATTGGATACATTGAATCACCGCGAATCTGAAAAGTACGGTATTTCTTCTGATCAGACAGAAAAGGTAGTCTGAATGAAGGCAGTTCCCTGATATATTCCGGATCAGCATAGCCTGTGGCATATCCGGCTTTGGCCTTTTCCGGGACCAGTTCAATATTTTCATTGTTGTCCTTATCAACTGTGGTGGCCAGTACCCGCAACCCCGATCCTTTAATATAAACATCATTGCCCCGTTCGAGCTCAGAAAGCTGACTTTCCCTGAGGGTTGTCAGGTCAATAGTAATCAGCGTGTCAATGGCAACCCCGAAATACCTGGAGAATGCCACCAGGGATTCCACCCCCGGATGCCCTACCCCATTCTCATATCCGCCCAATGTTGATCGCTTCATGGAAAGTGCGGAGGCAACTTCCTCCTGTGTCCGTCCTTTGCGCTTGCGAAGGAGCCTAATATTGGTATGAAAATACATTTTTTTACCTCCCGGTTTAAATAAATTTTAAAAATTATGACTATATTATAATCTTATAAAATGATTATTTATTAATCAAATATACATTATTTTTCTAATAATCAAAAATATTCATGGTTTTTTCTTCTCTCAATATGGAACGAAACATTCTTCACATGGATCTGGATACCTTTTTTGTTTCGGTAGAACGGCTGCTCAACAGCAAACTTGAAGGTAAACCTGTGCTTATCGGAGGATTATCTGATCGTGCTGTAGTAGCAAGCTGCAGCTATGAAGCGAGAAGATTCGGAGTTAGTTCGGCAATGCCGATGCGGATGGCCCGTAATTTATGTCCGGATGCCATCGTAATGAGGGGTGATATGGACCTCTACAGCCGCTATTCAAACATGGTTACAGATATTATAGCCGAACGGGCGCCTCTTTACGAAAAAGCTTCTGTTGACGAACATTACCTGGATATAACGGGAATGGACCGTTTCTTCGGCTGTTTGAAGTGGGCCCGGGAATTACGTTCTTCCATCATTCATGAAACCGGATTGCCTATTTCCCTGGGTCTGTCAATAAACAAGACCGTTTCGAAGATTGCTACCGGTGAAGCCAAACCCAACGGGGAGCTGGATATACCTCAACCTGCTGTACAACCCTTTTTGAACCCCTTGTCAATCAGAAAGATCCCGATGATCGGAGAAAAAACCTTCCATTTGCTCCGCTCTATGGGAATTGTTAACATTGAAACACTCAGCCGGATTCCTCCGGAAATGATGGAGAAAGTACTTGGCAAAAACGGAATTGTAATATGGGAGAAGGCAAATGGGATCGACCGGACACCTGTAAGACAATACTGGGAACGCCAATCAATCGGTACCGAACGAACTTTTGAGCAGGATACAACCGATGTTACCCGTATGCAGGATATTCTTACCGGTATGGTAGAAAAACTGGCTTATGAATTACGTCAGAAGCAACGACTTACATCCTGCATAACGGTAAAAATCCGTTACTCAAATTTTGATACACACACGCAGCAGAAACGAATTCCCTATACCTCGTTTGATCACCATCTGATAGAAACAACCCGCGAACTGTTCCGAAAAGTATATCAGCGACGCATGCTCATCAGGCTTATTGGTGTCCGGTTCAGTCACCTGGTACAGGGAACCCAGCAACTAAACCTGTTTGAAGACACTTCTGAAATGGTAAAGCTTTACCAGGCAATGGACCGCATGCGCAACCGTTTTGGGCCGGATGCTGTGAAACGGGCGGCAGGGTTAAGAGCTTGAAGCAAGTCATGTATTCAGTGGTAATTCAGTAGTGATTCGGTTGTTTATTCAATTGTTTGAAGGATTAAAATTGTTTGCCCGGGCAAACAGTAACAGAAATCAATAAACGCTGCGAGTCACGGAGTGACGAGATTATGGTAGAAAAAAAGGGCATTCCGGTAAAAACCAGAATTGCCCTTTAGTTGCCGCAATCATCTCACTGTGAGAAAAAAAATGCGCAGACGATATTTCATTTATTGCCGGGAGAGGCGAAACATGAAAACATCATGAGAAGGAAGCATCATATCCAGTTTATTACGGGTAGTGCCTGCATCTTTTTTCTTCCAGAGATCCCGTATTGTATAAGTATTTTTGGTGAAATCAAACATGTTACCGGAAAAATCGTCTTTGATAATCTTTTTTGACCAGTCAAATATAACTTTTTGAGGCTTGTGGGAGCGGTTAAGGAAACAAACGGCGACATCTCCATGTTGCAGAGGTTTCACCCATATTTCAACACTGTCTTTCACTTCATATTTAAATCCCTGTATGCCCAGTGAATCCTGATCTACAGCTATTACCTCCTTATTGGTCAGAATATCATGTGTTTCTTTCGACATGTCTCTGAGATCGTTTCCTGCAATCAGAGGAGCCGCAAGCATGCACCACATTGAAAAATGAGCCTTGTCTTCATTTGTACTCATTCCGTTGCCTACTTCCATCATATCAGGATCATTCCAGTGACCTGGCCCGGCATACTTACGCAGTCCTTTCTGCATATCCAGTATCTGCATTACTCCCCAGGATGACCATGTCCCATGATTGTATTCGCAGTC
Organism: uncultured Bacteroidales bacterium; assembly: GCA_963783315.1. Lineage (GTDB taxonomy): Bacteria > Bacteroidota > Bacteroidia > Bacteroidales > DASQZP01 > DASQZP01. The sequence goes on along the minus strand of CAWAMZ010000010.1, from coordinate 605,929 downwards.
GAAGCAGGGATAAATGTCTCCGGTAGTCCTCCACATGTGTCCGATATCTTCAGCCCACAGCCAGGGTTTATTATCTCCCCACTCACAGAGACTGAAAAGAATCGGCCGGTTGGCAGCATACAAGGCATCGCGCATAGTCATATAAGCTCCTTCAGCATTCAGTCCTTCAGTATTGCACCAGTCGTATTTGAGGTAATCAACTCCCCATTTGGCATACATAAGGGCATCCTGATATTCATGTCCACGGCTTCCTGGCCGACCAGCACAGGTTTTGGATCCTGCATCGGAATAAATACCAAACTTCAGCCCTTTGGAATGAATATAGTCGGCTAATGCCTTCATGCCTGACGGAAAATGCTCAGGATCGGGGTGAATAAAACCAAGGCTGTCGCGCTTACCATGCCAGCAATCGTCAATCACAATATACGTATAGCCTGCATCGCGCATTCCGCCTGAAACCATCGCATCAGCTATTTCCCTGATCATTCCCTCATTTACATCACAGCCAAAGTTATTCCAGCTGTTCCAGCCCATCGGGGGTGTTAAGGCCAGTTCTTTGAATTTTTGACCATATGCAAGCACCGGAAATGTTAGTAACAACAGTAAAATCGTTTTTTTCATTGTAGCAGTTTATTTTAATTAGTCTGTCAATAAATTCCAGTAAAAATACTTCTAAACAAATTAAAGAACAACTCAACATAAAAAATAAGTATGCCGGATAAATATTCAAACTTCAGAAAACAGTACTTTATAGTATACAAACATCTTCAGGGAATTATTATTTTTGTCTTTTTCTGTCAAATCTATTTTGACAGTTCACTATCATTAAAATTATATGACTGATTTACTATGAAGACAAAAATTTCAGGTTTACTGGTTTTTCTGGTAATCCTTTCCGGCTGTTTTTCTCAGCACAAAATACAAAAAAGCAATAAAGATCTTACTATTGTTTTTTATAACGTCGAAAATCTTTTTGACACTGTTGATGCCCCCGGTTTTTCTGACGAAGAGTTTACCCCGGAAGGATCAAAAGCATGGAATACCAAACGGTATGAGAAAAAACTGACTGATCTGGCCCGTGTCTTTTCCTCCATTCATCCAAATTCGCTGCCGGCTCTCATTGGGATGGCTGAAATAGAGAACAATACAGTTTTAAAAGACCTCGTGAGCCAACCAGCTCTTTTACCCGCTCATTACCAGATCGTTCATGAGGAAAGCCCTGATTTCAGAGGAATTGACGTTGCTTTGCTTTACAACAGTAATCGCTTTACTTACCTCAGCCATAAAGCTATCCCGGTACGCCTGCCGCAGGAGAAAAAATTCAGAACACGTGATATCCTGTATGTTAAAGGATTAGCAGGCAAAAAAGACACGCTGCATATTTTTATAAATCACTGGAGCAGCCGTATTGGTGGTGATGAAAAAACCGAATACAAACGTGTGGCTGAAGCCGGAATCCTGAGACATGCAGTAGACAGTATTCAAAAGATTATACCCGGTGCAAAAATTTTCATCATGGGTGATTTCAATGATGAACCGGGAAACAAGAGCATTCTCACTGCTCTGAATGCCGGGCCCGATTGTGAGCATGCATCTCCGGGCGAACTGCATAATCTGATGTATCAAAACTATAAAAACGGGCTGGGCACATACAGTTATAAAAACAACTGGAATCTGCTGGATAACCTGATTGTATCGCATGCCCTTATAAATCCGGACAAAGGCTGGCAGGTTAACTGCAATTCGGGTCAGATTTTTCGTGCTGACTGGATGATGTATAAAAATCCAAAAGCAGGAGAAGCTGTTCCAAACCGTACATATGGCGGTAAAAATTATTTTGGGGGCATCAGTGATCATTTACCGGTGTATGTTGTTTTGCATAAAAAGTAATTGTCGTTTTTTACCAAAAACCGGTTATTAAAAAACCGTAAAATTTATATGGATTTTAAAATTACATCTGATTACATTCCTACCGGAGATCAGCCACAGGCAATCAGCGGGCTCACTGAAGGTTTGAATAACGGCAATCGTTTTCAAACCCTGTTGGGAGTTACCGGATCCGGCAAAACCTTTACAATTGCCAATGTAGTCAAAGAAGTACAGCGGCCAACCCTTGTACTAAGTCACAACAAAACACTGGCAGCCCAGCTTTATGGTGAATTCAAACAGTTTTTCCCTGAAAGCGCTGTTGAATATTTTGTATCCTACTATGATTACTATCAGCCTGAAGCCTATCTACCGGTATCAGACACCTATATTGAGAAGGATTTATCTATAAATGATGAAATTGAGAAACTCCGGCTCAGTACTACCTCAGCTTTACTTTCAGGCCGGCGTGACGTGATTGTTGTTTCATCCGTCTCCTGCCTCTATGGTATAGGAAATCCCGATGATTTTCATTCACAAACGCTGCATATTGAGCGCGGGCAGGCCATTGGGAGGAATAAATTTCTTCGTCAACTGGTAGACGGTCTCTACTCCAGAAATGAAGTGGAGTTTAACCGCGGAAATTTCAGGGTCAAAGGAGACACCGTAGATGTATTTCTTGCCTACAGTGATATCGCTTACCGGATCATATTCTGGGGAGATGAAATTGACGAGATCGAGTCTTTTGATCCCCTGAATGGCCAGGTAATTGAAAAACTTGAAACAGCGCAGATATTTCCGGCAAATATATTTGTGACAACCCGTGAAAGAATGCAGGATGCTATCCGGGCTATTCAGGATGATCTGGTTAAACAGATTGAGTTTTTTAAAGATATCGGTAAACATGCCGAAGCCAGGAGGCTGGATGACCGGGTAAACTATGACCTTGAGATGATCAGGGAACTGGGTTACTGCCCCGGCATTGAGAATTATTCCAGGTATTTTGACGGCAGGCCTCCCGGAAGTCGCCCTTTCTGTCTGCTGGATTATTTTCCCGATGATTTTGTGACGGTTATTGATGAGAGTCATGTTACCATTCCCCAGGTAAGGGCGATGTATGGTGGTGATCACTCCCGGAAACAAAACCTGGTAGAATATGGGTTCAGGCTTCCAGCTGCAATTGATAATCGTCCTCTGAAATTTGAAGAATTTGAAGACCTGGTTGGCCAGATTATTTTTGTGAGTGCAACGCCAGCCGATTATGAACTGGAACGTTGTGAAGGGGTAGTCACGGAACAGGTTATCCGACCTACCGGTCTGCTTGATCCGGTGATTGAGGTCAAATCAAGTACCAATCAGATTGACGACCTGATGGAACAAATCCACATCCGTACCCGGGCGAATGAACGTGTGCTGGTTACCACACTTACAAAAAGGATGGCTGAAGAGCTCACCACCTACCTTTCCCGCATGAACATCCGTTGCCAGTATATTCATTCGGATGTCGATACCCTTGAAAGGGTTCGCATTATGGAAGGATTGAGAAACGGTGAGTTTGATGTGCTGATTGGTGTCAATCTTCTCAGGGAAGGGCTTGATCTTCCCGAAGTTTCCCTTGTGGCAATTCTGGATGCTGACAAAGAAGGCTTTCTTCGTTCGGAACGATCTCTTACACAGACAGCTGGCCGTGCTGCCAGAAATCTCAATGGCAGGGTAATTATGTATGCCGATAAAATTACCGGTTCTATGCAGCGTACCATTGATGAAACAAACCGGAGAAGAGCCAAACAGCTCAAATACAATGAAGAAAACGGGATTACACCAAAGCAGATTGTGAAAGCTATTTCAACAATTATGAGCGACCTGCATGGTGGAAAAGAAAAAGCCAAAGTGTATGCCGGCCAGGAAAAATCAAATATTGCTGCCGATCCTGTCGTTAAATATATGAGTCAGCCTGCTCTTGAAAAAGCTATGCAGAATACCCGTAAAGCGATGGAAAAAGCAGCTAAGGAACTTGACTTCATTGAAGCAGCGCGGCTCCGCGATGAAATGTATGCTTATGAAAAACTATTGAATGAACGTGTTTAATAATTTTTAAAGCGGTTTCATCGTGTAACTGTTATGTATTGCAGTCATGATATCTTTGATGGGTATTGCTTTTAAAAAAACAATTAGTTTTCTCCCTGCATCAGCTTGTTGATCCTTGATTTAACCCCAGGATCTTTCTGGTAAGCCATCAGGATTTCGTCATATTTATCCATGGTCAGCCCTTCATCGTTCAGCGTATGGGCAATTTTCAAATGATATTTCTCCTGAATTTTCTGAACCTCAGCTTTTAGTACATTAAATTCCTGCATTTTTTTTCTGGGAAGATCCACATCTTTTTTTTCCTTCATTTTACTTAATATACTATTGTATTCCTTTACTGTAAAATCATTTTCACGAATTTTGTTTACCATTTTTTCCTGTCCTTCTTTCTGAATTGGGATCACTTTTTTTACAGCACTAACAAAATGGCTTAATTCCTGCCTGGTAAAATTAGGGTCCTCTTCCTGTGCAACAATCGTATTTGCAGCAAAAACAAATACAATAAGCGAGAGTAAAATGCTGCGAATTTTTGCTAAATATTTCTCATTCATAGAATTCATACAATAAATTTTTATGTTTCTTCTGTCAATTTTGAAAAACGTAATGGCTTTTTCATTATTGCCATGTTTATTTTTGTTATATTTCAATCCTAAACAAAATTTATTCCAACATGAAAACCTTTTTTACGAAACCCGGATTTGGATTATCCCTTCTTGCAGGATTTCTTTTTTTCCTTGTTACCTGCCTCCCCTTTTTTTTAATGATTTACAACTCTCCGGGAATCTCTTTTTTGCGGTTGATTAGTCCTGTTACAGGGCTTATAATTTTTTTATTTTTTATTGCCGGTTTTCCATTTGCAAGGCTACTGGTGGTGGTAATTTTGAGCATTGTCGCTGCAGCACTCGTTTTTATGACGATTTATTCCTACTTTGTTCATATCATGATTGGTGGTTATTCACTTTCATTCTTTTTAACTGTTTTCACTGTACTGACAATCACTGATCTGCTTCTGATCATTTATTCAAAAAAAATTACAGCCTATTTCATTCCCGTATAAAATAGTTACCATTCTGTTGAAATTTTTCCCCATAAAAAAAGGGGTTACCTTATGGAGGCAGCCCCTTTTTTTATTATTTTAAGGATATTTTATCCCAAATATGTCTTAAGCAGTTTACTTTTGGAAGTATGCCGGAGTCTTCTTATGGCTTTTTCCTTTATTTGGCGGACTCTTTCACGTGTAAGGCCAAATTGTTCACCAATTTCCTCGAGTGTCATTTCCTGTTCACCAATCCCGAAGAAATGTTTAACGATATCTCTTTCACGCTCAGTCAATGTTGCCAGTGCCCGGTCGATTTCCTTTGCGAGTGATTCTTTCAATAATGTTTTATCAGCAACAGGCGAGTCGTTATTAATCAGGACATCAAGCAGGCTGTTGTCCTCACCGTCAACAAATGGTGCATCTACAGATACATGGCGGCCGGAAACACGCAGGGTATCAGATACCTTTTCTTTGGGAAGTTCGAGTGCAGTTGCAAGTTCTTCCGGAGAGGGAGTACGTTCATACTGTTGTTCAAACTTTGAAAAAGCCTTGTTGATCTTGTTAAGTGAACCAACCTGATTAAGTGGCAGACGTACAATTCTTGACTGTTCGGCTAATGCCTGCAGGATTGATTGACGGATCCACCACACTGCGTAAGAGATAAATTTAAAACCTCTTGTTTCATCAAATTTTTCGGCTGCCTTGATCAAACCCAGATTCCCTTCGTTTATAAGGTCCGGTAAACTCAAACCCTGATTCTGGTATTGTTTAGCTACAGAAACCACAAACCGGAGATTTGCCCTTGTAAGTTTTTCAAGCGCTACCCGATCTCCCTTTTTGATCCTCTGCGCAAGCTCTACCTCCTCCTCAACAGTGATGAGTTCTTCCTTGCCAATTTCCTGCAGATACTTATCCAAAGAAGCACTTTCCCGGTTGGTGATAGATTTTGTAATCTTAAGCTGTCTCATTTTACGTCCTTAAAAATTTTTTTGCGAAATTATACTATTTTGAATTTATATTCAATATTTATTATCAGATTTATGCCAGGTTCAAACCTTTCCGCTTCGTTAGCCCTATGAGCAATTCCGGATTAAGAGGAATGAGCAATAGCCTAACATATTGATTCACAAAAAAACATGAAAAAGAGACCTGTTAATTTATACAGGTCTCTTCATGACTTATTTTTAACAATTATATTTTGTTAAATCGTTACATTCCGAAAGCATAATAAGCAATGACTCCATTTGGATAAACACCTTCAATATAAACGCCTCCGCTGAATCCTTCGAGCATACTGTTGATATCATCAGCACTGTTAACAGGCTTGTTATTAATTGTTGTTATTATAAAGTTCTCTTTAATACCGGCTTCTCTTAGTTTGCCAGGACCAACTTTCGTGATCTTTACTCCATGATCGATGCCCAGACGATTCATTTCACTTTTTGAGACCTTTTCAAAGGTTGCTCCTAATGCGGCTGTAGTGACATCGGTCTTTACCACTCCGGTTGTTCCCTGCATGTTACGTAATTCAACTTCAAATTGTTTCTTTTTATTGTCTCTATTTACAGTAACAGTAACTTTATCTCCTGGACGGTACTTACTTATCTGCTCCTGTAATTCTGCAGATGAACCAACTTTATCACCATTTATTGCTGTAATTACATCACCAGATTTAACGCCGGCCTTTTCAGCAGCACCACCATCAGCTAATCCACTCACATAAGCTCCTTCAAGTATATCCAGGTTTTGTTTTTTTGCCAGGTCGGCTGTTACATCCTGAATAGTAACTCCAAGAAATGCTCTTTGTACTTCACCATATTCTTTCAGGTCATCAACCACTTTCTTTACGATGGAGACTGGAATTGCAAATGAATTACCGGCATATCCTCCGGATGGTGAAATAATTGCACTGTTAATACCCACCAGCTGACCATCAGTATTTACCAATGCACCTCCGCTGTTACCGGGGTTAAGTGCAGCATCAGTCTGAATAAATGATTCGATCCTGTATTTACCTTTTAAAATACCCAGGTTCCTTCCTTTAGCACTTACAATACCGGCTGTGACAGTTGATGTTAAGTTAAACGGATTTCCTACTGCCAGTACCCATTGTCCAAGCTTCAGATCATCTGAGTTACCCCAGGTTATATAAGGGAAAGGTTTATCTGAGTCTATTTTCAATAAGGCAATATCTGTACTGGGATCAGTACCTACCAGTTTGGCATCAAACTGACGATTATCATTCAGTGTAACCGAAATCGTATTGGAACCTTCAATAACATGGTTATTTGTGACAATATATCCGTCAGGTGAGATAATGACACCTGAACCAATTCCTACTACAGGTTGCTGCTGAGGAGCCTGATCGCCATAGAAAAATTCATACAGCGGATTGCGGTAACTACTCCTTTCAGATTCTGTTTTGACATTTACCACCGTATGTACAGTATTTTCAGCTGCATATGTGAAATCAAACTGATCAGAAGAAAATGTTGATGGTAAATTGGCAAATCGTACACTTGCCGGTGTGGGTTGTGCATTTTCAGCTGTCTGAGGACTATTATCTACTATTAGAGAGTATGCAAACACAGCAACCAAGCCACCTAATACGGCTGCCAACAATGTTCCCAGGATTTTTTTTGTGTTCATAATTTTCAATTTTTATTTAACGAAATTTTATTTATTTGTTTTTGTATTTTGTTCTCTGAATGTTGTTTTTATGTTTTCCAAAAAGTGTGCCCTGCAATTTGTTTTTATATCTTTGTAAACGTCAAAACGCTTTACCAGATCTATTGTTGCGGCCTGTTTGCCTATTTAACATCTTTTAACTCGAACTGCCATGTTGATACACTTTTACAAATACCAGGGAACCGGAAATGATTTCGTCATTATAGATAACAGATCAGCCGGGCTTTTGTTAAACGCAAAACAGATTAATCATTTGTGCGACAGGAGATTTGGGATTGGCGCTGATGGATTAATGATTCTCAGCAAACACCCCCAGCTTGACTTTGCTATGGAATATTATAATGCAGATGGAAACGAGAGCACAATGTGCGGCAACGGCGGACGGTGCCTGGTAGCTTTTGCCCGTAAACTGAAAATAGTGGACAATACAGCTTCGTTCATGGCTGTTGACGGACAACACAAAGCCGTTCTGAACAGCGCGGATTGGGTGAAACTGAAAATGTCGGATGTGGAAGGTATTGAAACCGGTGACGATTATTTTTATCTTAATACAGGATCTCCTCATTATGTCACTTTCGTAGAAAAGACTGAAAATCTCGATGTTTATAAACTTGGAAAAAACATCAGGTATAATGATCGTTTTAGAGAGGAGGGCACCAATGTAAATTTCGTTGAATTGATCAATGAAGAAAGCTTTAATATCCGGACCTATGAAAGAGGCGTGGAAGATGAAACACTTTCATGTGGAACGGGTTCAGTCGCATCTGCCATTTGTGCAGGTTTAAAACTGAAGACTGACACAAATGCATTTACTGTTCATACCCGGGGAGGTGATCTGCGGGTTAGTTTTGAAAAAACAGGTGATCAGCTGTTCAAAGAAATATGGCTTGAAGGACCCGCCAATTTTGTTTTTGAAGGAGATATAACCATATAATCCTATGGTACACGGGAGAAAGAGAATTTTTTAAGGAGACACAAATTGCCTGTCAATCCTATATACTGTATCGGGATTTTCAAACTGCATCTGAAAGTATAAAGACGGGGAAATAAAATTGGGAAGAGTAAAATAAATGGAATCAGAAGGTCATAAAAAAAGGTCAGGACACCCCTGCATCGATTATCAGAGACATAACGACCTTTACACTATCACCTGCCCTGCGGCAAATGCATGATTAAGATTCTCAGCAGATTTTTAGCTGCTCTTTTCACGTCTTTCGCCGGTTAGAAGAATACGTATACATCATTAAGATCACGCCACGTTCTCTCAAGCCCTTTTGCATCAAGCTCTTCAAACGCTTCTTTCGACCTCGCTATACGTTTTTTTAATTCCTCTTTAACCTTGTCTGATTTTCTTCTTCTGATTCTCATGGCTTCGGTTTTATAATGTTAAAAAAATACGGCATATTTTACTTCAAAAATCAACTTCAAACAATAGCTATAATCTTACTGTATCAGTGTCATTTATCGTTTATAATATTAACGAATTTTTATTAAAAATGTTTTAATTTAAATATGTTAAATAATAGCATTTAATTACTTTTTTATTAATACTTCAAAATATTGGATAATAGTGCTGAATTACGCAACTAAAATCACACCAGACCCATCGTTTGAGCAAGAATCTGTCAGTTTTTTATGTCAGGTAAATGATATTTCCTTAATTTAATGTTATTTTACAGACATTAAGCCTGAAAAAATTGCAGGTTTAACAGATTGGAACATTTATTGTCATAGAAGAATTTCTTAAAAGATTAAGCATTAAACTTTAAAATTAACATACAATGAGTTTGTTTAAAAAAATGGAAAATATGGAGGAAGAAAAGGTCTCCCCCCAGGAAGAAGGACAGGAAACAGAGCGTATAAAGTGTTTGATCATCGGTTCCGGGCCAGCTGGTTATACGGCTGCTATTTATGCTGCCCGTGCCAATCTCTCTCCGGTGCTTTATGAAGGCCTTCAGCCAGGCGGGCAGCTGACTACTACTACTGATGTGGAAAATTATCCTGGTTATCCTGAAGGTATCAAGGGACCGGAAATGATGGATGACTTCAAAAACCAGGCAGCACGTTTCGGAACAGACATCCGGTATGGCTGGGCCACGGCAGTCGACTTTTCACAATCTCCGCACAAAGTTATTGTTGACGATAACAAAATTATATTTGCCGATGCTGTGATTATTGCAACCGGAGCTACCGCAAAATATCTCGGGCTGGAATCAGAAAAGAAATTCAGCGGATATGGTGTGTCTGCCTGTGCAACCTGTGATGGTTTTTTCTATAAAGGAAAAGATGTTGCTGTAGTTGGCGGTGGCGATACTGCTGCTGAAGAAGCGCTTTATCTGGCAGGGATTTGTAATAAGGTATACCTTATTGTTCGGAAGAACTACCTCAGAGCATCAAAGGTTATGCAGAAAAGGGTATTTGACAAACCCAATATTGAAGTATTGTTTGAGCATGTTACCAAAGAGATTGTAGGTGATAAAGTAGTAGATGGGGTTGTTCTTACTGATAAGAGCGGGAAGGATAAGAGACTTGATATTGAAGGCTTCTTTGTGGCCATCGGACATAAACCAAACTCAGATATATTCCGCGATTTTCTGGAAACTGATGATGTTGGTTATATTAAAGTTAAATCAGACACATCAAAAACCAATATACCCGGGGTTTTTGCCTGTGGTGATGTTATGGATTCCCAATATCGCCAGGCTGTAACTGCTGCCGGAACAGGTTGTCGTGCTGCAATTGATGCGGAACGATACCTCGGCGAAAAGAATATTTAGTTTTTTGTGACAGCAGTAATAAATAAAAAAAACCGGTGAAATCACCGGTTTTTTTTATTGTATATTTTTAATTTATCAGAAACTCACAATTCTTTCACTCTGATATTTTCCATCCTTAAGCTTTTGCTGTACTTCAGCAAATGCCTTTATGGTAAAATCCACATCTTCGAGTGTATGAACAGCGGTAGGTATAACCCTGATCATGATTACTCCTTTTGGTACTACCGGATAGACAACGATAGAACAGAAAATGCCGTAATTCTCACGCAAATCGAAAATAATATTGGTTGCTTCAGGTACAGTTCCTGACAAGAATACAGGGGTTACAGGCGATTGTGTATTCCCGAGATTGAAACCCTTTTCTTTTAATCCCTTCTGAAGGGCATTTACAACTTTCCAAAGATTTTCCCTGAGTTCCGGCTGGGATTTTAATAATTCAAGGCGTTTCATGGCACCAATAACGAGAGGCATGGGCAGTGACTTAGCAAATATTTGCGAACGCATATTATAGCGCAGGAAATCTATCACATTTTCCTTTCCGGCAACAAAAGCACCAATACTTCCCATCGCCTTGGCAAACGTACTAAAGTACAAATCAACACCATCCTGAACACCAAAATGTTCACCTGTTCCGGCACCTGTTTTCCCCATTGTACCAAACCCGTGGGCATCATCAACAAGTAGCCTGAAATTGAATTTCTCTTTTAGTGCAACAATCTCATCCAGCTTTCCAAGATCACCGGACATGCCAAAGACACCCTCAGTAATCACAAGTATTCCGCCGCCTGACTTCTCTGCCAGGTTAGTTGCACGTTGTAACTCTTTTTCAAGATTTTCAATATTGTTATGCGGAAATACATAACGTTTTCCCATATGCATTCGGAGACCGTCCAGGATGCAGGCATGAGATTCAGAGTCATAGACAACCACATCATTGCGGCTGAGTAATGAATCAATAATAGATACCATTCCCTGATAGCCAAAATTCAACAGGTATGCAGCATCTTTACTAACAAATTCAGCAAGTTGTTCTTCCAGTTCTTCATGCTTACTGGTTTGTCCGGACATCATGCGGGCTCCCATCGGGTAACCCAGTCCCCATTCTTTAGCTGCCTCAGCATCAACTTTGCGTACTTCCGGATGGTTGGCCAGTCCAATGTAATTATTTAAACTCCAGGTTAATACTTCTTTACCCCTGAATTTCATACGGGGATGAATATCGCCTTCAAGCTTTGGGAACATAAAATAACCGTGAGCATCCTGCTGATATTGTCCCAACGGTCCTTTATTCTGTTTAATTTTATCGAATATATCCACTTCTTTATAATTTTGGTTAATATTCTGGTGTGACAAAAGTACGTTTTTTTAAAAATCTGGCAAATGGAAAATAAAATTTAATAAACGCCCGTTTTTTCAATGCAAAATATTAGTAATTAGTTTTTAATATTTAAACAGATAGTGTATTTTTGCACGATGTCTAAAAATATGATGAAAATAGCTAAAAATTCAGTACTGGTTATTCTCTTAATAACCATCTTTAGTTCATGCAGTGAGTATGAAAAGGTGCTTAAAAGCAGTAATGCTACACTTAAGTACGAGAAGGCAATGGCTTATTATAAAGATGGTGATTTTGCCCGTTCCTCTACACTTTTTGAACAACTGATTCCTTATACCAGAGGGACAGCACAGGCGGATACTATCAGTTTTTACCACGCTTTAAGCTATTACAAACAGCGGGATTATATCCTTGCCGGTCATTATTTTAAAGAATTCACCAAAGATTTTCCAAAAGATAAATTTTCTGAAGAAGCAGCCTATCTGGGGGCATATTGTTATTATCTCACCTCCCCGAGGCCTGAACTTGATCAGTCAAATACCTACCAGGCCATTCAGTCATTTCAGCTTTTTATGGTGAAATATCCAAACAGCAAGCATGTGCCAGATTGCATGAAACTTATTGAAGAGCTTCGTAATAAGCTGATTAACAAATCATACATGAGTGCAAAATTATATTATAACCTTGGCGATTATAAGTCATCGATCATTGCACTCAGAAACAGTTTGAATGAATATCCTGATACTAAGTACAGGGAAGAGATCATGTTTCTGATTCTCAAATCGAATTACCTGCTTGCTGATAACAGTGTGGCAAGCAAACAGAAAGAGCGGTATCAGGCTACCCTGGATGAATATTATTCATTCGTTTCAGAGTTTCCTGACAGCCAGTACAACAACGAGGTAAAACAAATTTATAATGTAACCTCAAATTATTTGAATTAATTTAAGTTTATAACACACCTTAATATTTTTGTTACCATGGATTACAAAAAGTCAAAAGCATCTTCCTCTACGATTACCCGTGATCTTGACAAGATTGACGGAAAAACAGGTAATTTATATGAATCTGTTATTATTTTGTCAAAAAGGGCTAACCAGATCAGTGTTGAAATGAAACATGAGCTGAACCGGAAACTGGAAGAATTTGCGAATTACACTGATAATCTTGAAGAAGTATTCGAGAATCGTGAGCAAATTGAAATCTCCAGGTTCTATGAGCGCCTGCCAAAACCTTCTTTAATTTCTATTGAAGAATTTTTGGATGATGAGATCTATTTCAGAAATCCGAACAAAGAAAATCAGGAAAACAGCTGATAATTTTATTTATATCCTGACTGATGTTAAACGGAAAGAATATATTACTTGGTATAACAGGGAGTATAGCAGCTTATAAGGCTGCTATTCTTGTCAGGATGCTTGTCAAAAAGGGAGCTCATGTAAAAGTTGTCATGACCCCCCTGGCACGCGAGTTTATTACTCCATTAACGCTTGCAACGCTTGCAAAAAACCCGGTACTGGTAGATTTTTATAATCCGGAGAATGGCGACTGGAACAGTCACGTAGACCTGGGCTTATGGGCGGATTTATACCTTATTGCTCCGGCTTCGGCCAATACCCTTGCAAAAATGGCGCACGGAATAGCGGACAACCTGCTCCTCACCTCCTTTCTGTCTGCCCGTTGCCCTGTTGTGGTCTCTCCAGCCATGGATCTGGATATGTTCCGGCACCAGGCTACACAGGATAATCTTAAGATTCTCCGGATGAGGGGAAATCTGGTTATTGAACCTTCTACAGGTGAACTGGCAAGTGGCTTAGAAGGTAAAGGAAGAATGGAAGAGCCTGAAAAAATTACCTCTTTCCTCGAATCATTTTTTTCAGAAAAGGAAAAACAAGATAAGGAAGATTCTCTGCTTAAGGGGAAAAAATTCCTTGTTACAGCCGGACCCACCTATGAAGCAATAGATCCGGTAAGGTTTATCGGTAATTATTCATCAGGTAAAATGGGATTTGCCATTGCTGAAGAGCTTGCCGATAGCGGTGCTGATGTAATCCTGGTCAGTGGTCCTGTTTACCTTGAAACCTCACACCCGGCTATCAAAAGAATTGATGTGATCTCAGCTTCCGAAATGTACAACGCCTGCAAAGAATTTTTTCCTGAATGTGACGGAGCCGTGCTTAGTGCCGCAGTTGCCGATTATACCTTCGAAAAGCCTTTCGACCGTAAGGTAAAAGATAAATCAAACAACCTGGACCTTCACCTCAGCCCTACTATGGATATTGCAGCCTCACTTGGTAAAACAAAAAGAAAAGATCAGATCCTTGCTGGCTTTGCACTTGAGACTCATGATGAACTGAAGAATGCACAGGAAAAACTGGAAAAGAAGAACTTTGATTTTATTGTACTTAATTCCCTTAATACTGAAGGTGCAGGATTTCATCACGATACTAACCAGATAACAATCATCCATCGTGACAATAATATCCGGAAATTTGAGTTAAAACAAAAGAAAGCGGTTGCTGCTGATATTATAAAAACTATAATCAGCATTATCCAGAAATAAATATTATGCGCAAATTCATTCTGTTTATTATCATTCTGTCCGGCGTTACGCTAAACACCTTCTCACAGGAACTCAAATGCAATGTGCAGCTGGTCTCTCAACAGATTCAGGGTACCAACAAGCAGGTTTTCCAGACCCTCCAGAATGCTATTAATGAATTTATGAATAATACTGTATGGACAAATTATGCATTTGCACCCAACGAAAGAATAGAATGCAATATGCTCATTAATCTCACTGATCAGTCATCAGCTGATGAATTTTCAGGTACCATTCAGATCCAGTTAAGACGTCCTGTTTACAATTCTTCCTATAATACTGTTTTGTTTAATTATCTGGATAATAATTTCGACTTCAGATATGTTGAATATGAACCCCTTGAGTTTGATGAAAACCAGCATTTGTCAAACCTGACCTCCATGCTGGCCTATTATGCCTACATCGTCATCGGACTCGATTTTGATTCCTTTTCCTACAAGGGGGGGACGGAGTTTTTTGAAAAAGCCGAAAAAATTGTCAATAATGCACAAAATGCACCTCAAAAAGGCTGGAAACCTTTTGATGCAAAAAGTAACCGTAATCGTTACTGGCTTGTTAAAAATATTCTCGATCAAAACTACGAACCTGTCAGACAATTTATCTATAATTATCATCGTCTGGGGCTTGATTTAATGGATTCAAAACCAGATGAGGCCCGGCAGGAAATTGCCGAGAGTTTTAAATTACTCCAAAAAGTATTCAGACAAAAGCCCGATCCGTTCATGCATTTCCTACAGGTGGTTTTTGATGCCAAATCTGATGAGTGGGTCAATGTATTTTCCGAGGCCCCAATGGATCAGAAAACAAGGGTAGTCACCATTCTCGATGAAATTGATCCGTCCAATTCCAATAAGTATAAAAAAATTCTTAATTAGTTCTTGTATTGTTCCCCACAACTTATGTATTTTAGCTAAATAATTAGAGGTTAACACTGGCTGTGTTCAGCCAACGATATTTCGGCATTTCTTTTTCACAACAAATTCTGAAATATCCTAAATCTTGGTTGGGTTTATGCTGAAAGCATTATCAATACAAAATTATGCACTTATTGATCATCTCAACATTGAGATAGGACCGGGCTTTTCAATAATCACAGGAGAAACAGGTGCCGGTAAATCTATTCTGCTGGGTGCTCTTGCCTTAATTCTGGGACAACGTGCTGACACTTCGGTATTGAGGGATACCGGCGAAAAATGTGTGGTTGAGGGATACTTTTCTATAGGGGAATATCATCTTCAGAATTTTTTTTCCGCCAACGATCTCGATTATGATGAGCAAACTATCATTCGCCGGGAAATCAGTCCATCCGGTAAATCAAGAGCATTTATCAACGACACCCCTGTGAATCTTTCATTACTTAAATCTCTGGGCGATAATCTGATTGACATTCATTCCCAGCACCAAAACCTGGTATTGGCCGATAACCAGTTTCAACTTGAAGTGGTAGATGCTTTTGCAGGAGTGAAGGATGAATTGGGCACATATTCAGTTACCTACCAGAATTTCAGGAAATTAATAAAACAGTACAATCAATTAAAGGAACAAGCTACCCAGAACCAGGCAGACCAGGACTATTTCCAGTTTCAGTTTGAACAGCTGGATGCGGCTAAATTACAGGATGGTGAGCAGGATACTCTTGAAGAAGAATTAAAATCACTGACCCACGCCGAAGAAATCAAGTCAAACCTGACCCATACCTCCCAGATTCTCTCCTCTGAAGGAAATAGCGTACTTAACATGCTGAAAGAAGTACAAACGCTCATCGGAAACATAACAAATGTATACAGTAAGGCTGAAGCCATCGAAAGCCGGATTGAAAGTACCTATATAGAACTGAAAGACCTGGCTAATGAAGCAGAACTGATGGGTGAACAAATAGAACTTGACCCCCGGCAACTGGAAGTGGTGAATGAACGACTTGATCTGATTTATACGCTTCAGCAAAAACACCGTGTAAACAGTGTTGACGAACTCATCGGGATACGGGAGGATCTGAAACAAAAGCTGGAAGACATAGTTTCCTGGGATGATACCCTTCGTGAGCTTTCCAGGCAAATTGAAGATGAAAAAGCCAAACTGGAAAAGCTGGCAAAAGAATTGTCTGACAAGCGTAACGGGGTTTTGGAGGAAATTGAAACTAAGGTTACCGGACTTCTGATGCAACTCGGCATTCCCAATGCACGCTTTAAAATCAGGCTTACTGCAACCGGGGAATTTCTGCCACACGGGAAAGATGAACTGACATTTCTTTTCTCTGCCAATAAGCAATCAGCATTACAGGACATTATAAAAGTAGCTTCCGGCGGTGAAATGTCCCGTTTAATGCTTGCGATAAAATCACTGATCGCTTCCTCTGTTGCCTTACCAACCATAATATTTGATGAAATTGACGCAGGAGTTTCCGGTGAAGTGGCTAATAAAGTCGGCAATATCATGAAACAGATGGCGCAATCAATGCAGGTGATTAATATTACACACCTGCCCCAGATTGCAGGGAAGGGAGACCATCATTTTCTTGTTTATAAAGAAGATGATGAAACTGCCACACATACCTACATAAAAAGGCTTACCCCGGAAGAACGTATTAATGAGATTGCCAAAATGCTAAGTGGAGAACAGCTTACTGATGCAGCATTGGATAATGCACGTGAACTACTTCAAAACTAATATTTTTCTAATATTTTCATTTTATGTGATTTACGCTTCATCTAATTTGAAATTAGACTAAATAATCTTTCAAAATTTTCTCAAATAAGATAGTTGCCGTATATTTGCAGCCTATTAATGGTTAAAAAACTTAAACAACATGGCCTATAATTTACTAAAAGGTAAAAAAGGAATAATATTTGGCGCTTTAAATGAGAACTCAATAGCGTGGAAAGTAGCAGAAAAGACTTATGAAGAAGGAGGACGGTTTATCTTGTCCAACGCACCTGTGGCCCTCAGAATGGGCAATATACAGGATCTTGCAAAAGCCTGCGAAACAGAAGTGATTGCTGCTGATGCTACAGACACAAACGACCTGGAAAATCTTTTCAGGCATACCATGGAAAAGCTGGGTGGTAAAATTGACTTCATCCTTCATTCGATAGGTATGTCGCCAAATGTTAGAAAAGGATTGCCCTATGACAAGCTGGATTATCACAATTACATGAAGACAATTGACATTTCAGCCATGTCTTTCCACAAAGTTTTACAAACAGCCCGGCACCTGGATGCCATCAACGAGTGGGGATCCGTTGTAGCTTTAACTTATGTGGCCGCACAGCGCACCCTGTATGGATATAATGACATGGCTGATGCCAAGGCTATGCTGGAATCTATTGCGCGTAGCTTTGGTTATATTTATGGCAGGGATAAGAAGATCAGGGTGAACACAATTTCACAGTCCCCTACCCCCACAACAGCAGGAAGCGGAGTTCGGGGCTTCGATTCATTACTTGACTTTACTGAGCGTATGTCACCACTTGGAAATGCAACTGCTTCCGAATGTGCTGATTACTGTATTTCTCTGTTTTCTGACCTTACCAAAAAAGTTACCATGCAAAACCTTTACCACGATGGCGGTTTTTCCAGCATGGGTATGAGTTACAGAGCTATAACACAGTATAACAAAAGTTTTGAAGATTGTAACGACTAAGCCAAATAGTATACATTAAAAAATAATTACCTGATCCGCAATTTGTATTGCGGATTTTTTTCGCCGTAATTTTTTTGTTTATTAAAATAACCTGTCTTCTTACTGATTAGTTATTATAAATATCCATGCTGCTATTTCAGCATAAAAGCAATGAAAACACCCAGATAATTACCAATGGCATAACCGATAATACCGACGGTCAGTCCGCTCACAATAATTTCCTTGTTTCGCAGAGCACCTGCTACCACGGGCACAAAAGGAGGTGAACAGATAAAAGCAGTGGAAGTGATGATAACTGTATCTGCATCAATTTTGAAGATCCTGGAGAGCAGTATATGGATAATCAGTGATCCAAACACAGTCATGGTCACATAATAGAAAAGATCAGGTGAAATCATACTGAACTTCTTAATATCAGCCATTGATGCGACCACAATACTGAAGATAAGGATAAAATACATTCCCAGCTCAAATGTTTTTTCTATTTTGTTTATGGACGGAACCAGCGAAAAAAGTATACCTAGCGTAGTAATGGTAAGGATGGCCGCAGCCATAGAAATATTTCCGGGAAGAAATAAGGTAAGAGAACCTCCGGCAGCAAAAATGAGTACTGAAACACTGAATCCTTTTAAAAGCGGAATATAATTTTCCCTGCGCAACACTCCTTCGAATGGATCTTTGCCGTCAAAATCTTCAGGAGCCCCTGCCTCATTGGATATTTTCCGGTATTTTGGCAGAATAAGGCCGAATAAACGCTGACCGACCGACATCAATACAAAAAGATAAGCTGCAGAAATGATCATATCGTAGGTATGAGTAGCAATATATGTAATATTATCGATACCCAGCGCAGTTTGAATGGAAGCAAGATTAGGAGTACCACCGGTATATACACCAATCAGCATACCTGAAATTTTCCATGAGTCGGCAATATCATTCTTAAAGAGATGATGTCCCAGTATTACCATTATAACAACGCCTACCAGTGCCAGCAACATGGACAACATCGTTTTTCCTGCAATCTTAAACCAGCTTTTGATATTCACTGAAAATAAAAGCAGCGGCAATGCAAGCGGTATGGTAATCGTTGTTAATATGTCCTGTACTTTTTCACTTCCTTCAGGCAGAATGCCAATATTACCAAGGATCAGCCCAACTACATAAGCAATTATAACAGAACCTAATTTGTTAACAAAGGGGAACCGGTGGCACAGATGCAAAATGAGCAAAGGAGCAAAAACATAAAACAGAACAAGGAGCACTATAAACATTTTTAATTTTATTTTGGTAATTACTGTATTAAAATCCGCTGAGATCCATTGTAACAGTTGGAATTAACAACAAAAACCCCAGGATTATAAGAATTCCCATCAGGGGAGCAATCCATTTCACCCATTTTTCATAAGGAATTTTTGCCACCCCAAGCACGCCAATCAATACTCCTGAGGTTGGCGTAATCATATTGGTAAAGCCATCGCCAAACTGAAATGCCATAACAGTGGCCTGTCTGGAAACTCCAATCAGATCGGAGAACTGAGACATCATGGGCATTGTAAGCGCAGCTTTCCCTGATCCGGAAGGGATGATGACATTTAGCATTGTCTGGAAAACATACATCATCCCTACAGATGAAATTTTACCAAAGTTGCTCATTGATCGGGATATTCCATATAATATTGTATCAATTATTCTACCATCATTCAGGATAACGATAATACCACCCGCTAATCCAACAACCAGGGCAGCAGACAAAATATCAGCAGATCCGGCAATGAAAAGTCTGGTGATTTTGTTAGCTCCATATCCCACTGAAAGCCCTGCGGCAACGCCCATAGCAAGGAATATAGTAGCAATTTCCATCACATACCATTCATATCCCATGACACCAATGATAAGCAATAATATAGTATAGGCCAGCAAATTAAGAATAAAAAAATGGGATGATTTGCGCAGCGCCAACAAACCGGTGACAGCAAAAAGGGCAGCACTAACAGGGAGGGCAGGCATAATAGTAACAGAATTTCCAATCTTCATAGCAGTCTTAGGCAAAAGAACTGCATAAGCTATCAGGACAGCGAGAATTACCCCATAAACTATCCAGGACTGGGGTGATGCTTTCTGTTCAAGAGAGGCTATATCACCTGTTTCTTTTTTACGCCAGTACTGGTCTTCATGATATACAGAGGAGGCCTCAGGCCTTTTTTTTATTTTAGCTGCATAACGAAGGATGAAAACAATGCCGGTAAAATTAATAATGACCCAACAAAATAAACGGTATTCAATACCGGAAAAAAGAGGGATCTGTGAAAGTCCCTGAGCAATACCAATTGTAAAAGGATTTAGCAGCGCTCCTGCAAATCCCAGTCCGGCGGCAACAAAGCACATTGAGACACCAACTATGGAGTCGTATCCCATAGTAATGGCAAGCGGAACAAAAATTATGATAAAGGCAATAGTTTCTTCACTCATTCCAAAAACGGCACCAAAAACACTGAATAGCAACATAATTAGTGTAATTACAATATTGTCAACTCCCAGTTTTTTTACAAGCCTGTATTTTTCAATTTTCCTTGTAAAATGAAGAAAATTATAAATCCCAACATCGATGGAACGTGTTTCATTCATAATCCAGAAAGCCCCTCCAATTATCAGAATAAAAGCAATGATAGGAGCTGTATTCACAAATCCGTTGAATAACGCTGAGAATATTTGCCATGTCTGGGGTTCACTCTTTTCAAAGGAGAATGAATTGTTAACAATAACTGCCCGCTCAATCCCGTCAACGTTTATAGTTTCTCTGGCATAGCTCCCACCAGGAATGAACCAGGTCATGGCAGCGGCCAGGATAATTATAAAAAATATGATTACATATGTATGGGGAACTCTGTTTTTCATACATTTTAACTTTTTAATGCATAAAGAAAGAAAAAAAAGCTCAGTTTACAATGATTAAATTTTCTGAGAAAAATGGTCCAAATCTTTTGTCGCCAAACCTGAAAAGTATTTTTTAAAGCATCGAACCACTGCGAAAATTAATGGTGTAGTGATTTTATAACATGTTACAGTACGGGGTAATTCACAGGTTTTGTTTTATGTTTGTTTAAATATTGGAGGAAATGTGCTGTTACCTCTGAACAATATTTTGTGCAGAAGCATTATATCTGCAGGTAATTGAAAATCAAACAAACAAAAGGAATGAGTGCAATCGCGATAAAGAATATCAGAAAACTGCTGCAGGTTGAGGAAAAGCCGGTGCTTTTTGTAGCCGGGAAAGAAATGAGTAAACTTGGAACGATAGACAATGCATTTCTTTTTCTGAAAGATGACAAAATTATTGATTTTGGTCCGATGTCAGCTTTCGACAAAGACAAATACCTGCCATTTACCAATGAATTCATGGAATTGGATGTTTCGGGTCAAATGGTAATGCCTGCCTTTTGCGACAGTCATACACATCTGGTATATGCCGGGAGTCGTGAAATTGAATATACTGATAAAATCCGGGGGTTGTCCTATGAAGAAATAGCCCGCAGAGGAGGTGGTATTTTGAACTCTGCTAAACTACTGCACAATACGAGTGAAGACGAACTGTATGAACAGTCGCTAACGCGTATACATGAAATCATGGAATTTGGTACAGGCGCTGTTGAAATCAAAAGCGGATACGGTTTGAACACAGAGGATGAATTGAAGATGCTGCGTGTTATCAAAAGGCTGAAAGAGACAACACCTCTCACTATCAGATCGACCTTTCTGGGGGCTCATGCCATACCTGCTGAATATAAGAATAACCGTAATGAATATATCAATCTCATTGTACATGAGATGATTCCTTCTGTAGCTGCTGAAGAACTGGCGGATTTCATTGATGTTTTCTGTGACCGGGGATTCTTCACTCCTGAAGAAACTGAAGTGATACTGATGACAGGAATAAAATATGGATTGCAGGCCAAGATACATGCCAATGAGCTTGATTATTCAGGTGGTATTCAAACAGGTGTAAAGTATAATGCCCTGTCGGTTGACCACCTTGAATTCACGGGTGACAAGGAAATTGCTGTTCTTAAGGACAGCGAGACCATGCCTACCCTGTTGCCCGGGGCAGCATTTTTTCTGGGTATGGACAATCCGCCGGCAAGAAAGATGATTGACAGTGGCCTACCTCTGGCGCTTGCTTCTGATTATAATCCGGGCTCTTCTCCTGCAGGAAATATGAAATTTATTATGTCGCTCGGCTGCATCCGTCTGCGATTGCTCCCTGAAGAAGTGATAAACGCAGTAACCCTCAACGGGGCGTATGCCATGGGTATTAGTAATGAGCTGGGAAGCATTGCGCGAAGAAAAAAGGCTAATATTATCATCACCAAGCCCATACCATCTTATGAATATCTGCCGTATGCTTATCAGAGCAATCTGATTGATAAAGTGATTCTAAACGGAGAGATTATACTGTGAGAATTAAGAATTGTACATAATACTACAATCAATAAAATACTAATAAACCTGTGACTATGAAAAGAGTATTGGAATGCGTTCCCAATTTCAGTGAGGGTAACGATATGACTATAATTAAGCAAATTACAGATGAAGTTGAATCTGTTGATGGAGTCAGTCTGCTTGATGTTGATCCTGGCAAAGCAACGAACCGCACAGTTGTGACCTTTGCAGGCGATCCGGATGCAGTGGTTGAAGCAGCTTTTCTGGCAGTAAAAAAAGCGACCCGTTTGATTGATATGAGTAAACACAAAGGGGAGCACCCGCGCTTTGGAGCCACTGATGTTTGTCCGCTTGTACCAGTGGCAGGAATATCTATGGAAGAAACTGTTGAATATGCAAGAAAACTGGCGGAAAGAATTGGCAAGGAACTGAATTTTCCTGTTTACTGCTATGAGAATGCAGCTTTTACTGAAAAAAGAAAAAATCTGGCCACCGTTCGTTCAGGCGAATTTGAAGGACTAAAAGAGAAACTCTCACGCGAGGAGTGGAAACCTGATTTCGGACCGGCAGAATTCCAATCCCGGACGGGAGCCACAGCTGTAGGTGCGCGGGATTTCCTGGTAGCCTACAATATTAACCTTAATACCACCAGTACCCGCCGGGCCAATGCAATAGCATTTGACGTCAGAGAAAAAGGCAGAACAAAAAGAAAAGGCAATCAGCTTACCGGCGAAATAGTTAAAGATGAAAAGGGTAATCCGGTAATGATTCCGGGTAGCTTAAAATCAGTTAAGGCTATTGGCTGGTACATTGAAGAATACGGAATTGCGCAGATATCAATGAACCTTACCAATATCAGCATAACCCCTGTACATGTTGCTTTTGACGAAGTTTGCCGGAAAGCGGAAGCGCGTGGGATCAGAGTAACCGGATCAGAACTTGTTGGATTGATTCCCCTGAAAGCCATGCTTGAGGCCGGCCGTTATTTTTTGCAAAAACAGCAACGCTCAAAGGGAATTTCTGATGAAGAAATTATTAAGATCGCCATAAAATCTCTGGGGTTGGATGAACTTAATCCTTTCAAACCAGAAGAAAAAATCATTGAATATGTGCTGGTAGCCAAAGAAGGCAAAAAGGATCAGTTAAAGGATCTTACACTGCAAGGATTTATGAACAAAACAGCTTCCGAATCGCCTGCACCGGGAGGAGGTTCTGTAGCTGCCTATATTGGCTCCATAGGGGTAGCCTTAGGTACGATGGTGGCAAATCTGTCTGCTCATAAACGGGGCTGGGATGACCGGTGGGAGGAATTCTCCATCTGGGCTGAGAAAGGAAAGGAATTACAGGAAAAATTACTCTCACTGGTAGATGAAGACACCCGGGCCTTCAATAAAATTATGGATGCATTTGGTATGTCTAAAAAGACCGAAGAAGACAAGAAAGTCCGCAAAGAAGCAATTGATGCAGCCACCCGTTATGCGATGGAAGTTCCGCTAAAAGTAATGGAAACAGCGCTTGCCTCTATGAAAGTGGTTGCAGCCATGGCTGAGACCGGGAATCCGAATTCCGTTTCCGATGCCGGTGTGGGAGCTATTGCGCTGCGTGCTGCCGCAACGGGTGCCTGGCTGAATGTGAAAATTAATTCATCCGGCCTTGCTGATAAAAATTATGTACAGGAAGTGCTGGAAAAAGCCAATAAAATAAACATTGAAATTGGTGAGAAAGAAGCTGAAATTATGAGAACAGTCACCGGAAAAATAGACCAAAACTAAATATGAAAAAATGCCGTATCCCAAACAGGATACGGCATTCAACTTTATTAAAATCCGTTAAAATTATTGTGCATTAACCAGTTTTATGGTATCCATCTCTGTAACCTGGCCGGCAAGTACAGATATGTCGGTAATCGTGTCGTTCATGTATGGATCCGTTGCATTTACGATTAGCTTATAACTGCCTTCATGCAATCCCTTCAGTAAATAATACCCGGCATCATCCGGCATAGTTGACACTGTATCTTCACCCAGTATGGCATTCACTTCCGGATTGGCCTCAGATGGTAATACAACCCCTTCTATAGCACCGGTCACTCCTTCAGTATATGTCCGGATTACAGGTTTTAGGATAAATTTACCGTTGCCCGTTTCCACAACAGAATGTTTGGCATCAAAATCGATCCATAGTCTATAATCGATTGCCGGATCAATTACCGCATGGACATTTAATTTAAGCCCTGATTGCTGAGCAGATGGTGTTTTAAGGTCATATGTCATTCCGTCCTTCACTATGGAATTGTTATCACCCAACACCAATCTTACCTGGCTTACAGTAGCGGCTGGTAAACTGAATGTTCCAAGAAGTGTATCCAGTCCGTTTTGAAAATCAAGCAAATTATAAATACCCGGATGAATAATATCCGGTGAAATAATACTGTCTCCTTCAGATGTTTTGATCTGAACCGACTGTATGTCAATATAAACTGCATCATAAGTTGCCGGAGCATCTGTCAGATAAAGCAACAACTTTCCACTTCCATTGCTTTGGTTCTTATCTTCGCATCCTGTTGTCAACACAGCAAAAAAAGCCATTGCTGACACAAATAATAAACTTATTTTTTTTGTACTCATAAATTAATCCTTTTGGTTCCACATTAAATGTTCTGCTTGATAGACGTAGAAAGAAGCAAGATGGTTGGAATATAATGATAACTATTCAGGGTTTGTGTTTAAAAGACTGATTATTAAATAAGAAAAGACAATAAAAATTATCTCTCCGGTTCAAAGTTAACTCATAAAAAATTTGTAATAATGACAATAATTAGCCAAAACAAACTGTCAGATACCTTCAAAGATATTTAAACGGGCAGACACTATATAGGTGTCATCAGCGATTAAAAACCAAAAAAGGTGACTGACAGTTATAATTATATCATGTAATTAATTGACAATTTTTACAGAAAACAGCGTAAATAACTGAATTAAAAATGTTTGCAAAAAGAAATTAGCAGCACAGGATTATTTTTTTATATTTTTAATCCATTCCCTGGCATTTACGAATGCTTCAATCCAGGGCGACACCTCATCTGATAGCCTTTTATACGGATAATGTGCCCAGTTCCAGGGATAAACAGCCCTTTCAAGATGAGGCATAACAGCAAGATGCCTTCCGTCAGCACTGCAGATGCCGGCGGTTGAAAAATCTGATCCGTTAGGATTTCCGGGATATCCTTCAAAGCTGTATTTCAGTGGTATGTGGTAGTTCTTCTCGTCTTCTTCCAGGATAAATTTACCTTCACCATGGGCAACCCATATACCGAGGCGTGAACCGGCAAGGGTTTTCAGCATAACTGAATTATTTTCGGGAATATCAACATTCAGAAAAGCAGATTCAAATTTGTGTGAATCATTGAAATGCATTTTGGGTCGGGTTACCTCACCGGATGAGACCAGCCCCAGTTCCACCATTAGCTGACAGCCATTACATACCCCAAGGCTGAGTGTATCAGGCCGTGCATAAAAGTCATCGAGTGCCTTTTTGGCTCTTTCATTATAAAGGAACGCACCTGCCCAGCCCTTGGCAGATCCCAGTACATCAGAATTAGAAAATCCACCAACAAAAACAACCATACTGACATCACGAAGATCTTCTCTGCCACTGATCAGATCAGTCATATGTACATCTTTCACGTCCATACCTGCAAGGTGCATCATCCAGGCCATTTCCCGATCTCCGTTAACACCTTTTTCTCTGATGATGGCAGCTCTTACGCCGGTCCGGTTTCTTCTGGAAGGATCAATGCCGTATGTATTCAGCTTGCCGGTAAATGTATCCGGAAAATGAAAATCAAGTGGTTGTTTACTAAAATTCTCATATCGCTGTATTGCCAGTTCGCTGCCACTTTGTTTTCTGTCCAGCAGGTAAGATGACCTGAACCAGAGATTTCTGAGGTGATCAATATCCAGGTTTATAGTTTGTTCCCTGCCTGTGATTGATAACTTGCGGCCTTCCACCGGAGCGCCAATTACGTGATAGTGTATTTTATTTTTCTGTAAAAGATCTTCAACAGTTTTGAGGTCATCCACCTGTAGGATGACTCCCGGATTTTCAGTAAATAAGGTACACACAAGATCCTCAGTAAAATCCGTAAGATCAATTTTCAAACCGCCAGACTTATTCGCGAAGGTCATTTCAAGCAATGTGGTTATCATGCCACCTGCTGATATGTCATGTCCTGCGAGTACTTTATTCCGAAGTATTAGTTCCTGTACAGCTTCAAAGGCTTTAACAAAATATGCCGGTCGTTTCACAGTTGGAGTAGCAAGTCCCATTTTATTCATGATCTGTGAAAAGCTGCTTCCTCCCAGATGGCAATTGTCCGAAGAAAAGTCAATATGAATGATGGAAGAGTTCCTGACTGGTTTCAAAACAGGGGTTACAGCTTTGCGGATATCAGAAACCTCAGCAGCAGCAGAAATAATAACTGTACCGGGGGCAAGCACCTGGTCGCCGTTTTTGTATTTCTGTGTCATCGAAAGAGAATCTTTCCCCGTCGGGATATTGATGCCCAATGCCTGAGCAAAATCACCAGCTGCTTTGACGGCATCATATAACCTTGCATCTTCTCCGGTATTCTTAGAAGGCCACATCCAGTTAGCACTCAGAGAAATACCTTCCATTCCTCCTTCCAGGGGAGCCCAGATAATATTGGTCAATGCTTCTGCAATTGAGAGCACAGAGCCGTTGGTTGCATCAATAAGTGCGCTCACCGGTGCATGGCCAATGGAGGTTGCAATTCCTCTCTTGCCCTGATAATCGATAGCCACAATACCCAGGTCATTAAGAGGCAGCTGAATTTCTCCGGCAGTTTGCTGCATGGCAACTTTCCCGGTTACACTTCGGTCAACCTTATTGGTGAGCCAGTCCTTGCAGGCAACAGATTCAAGCTGCAATACTGATTCAATATACTGCTCAAGCTTATTGTTGTCATAAAGCAATTCCTTATAATATGCTTGTGTATGCTGGTCGATAAGTATGGTTTTGGGAGGCTTGCCAAACATATACGCCAGCTGAAGGTCAATTGGTTTAGTCTTGTTTTTTTTGTCTTCAAAAGTAAATTGCATATCCCCGGTTGTTTCTCCAATGACATACATGGGTGCCCTTTCCCGGTCGGCAATCTTCTTCAGTAATTTGGTATCTTTCTCCTTCAGGATCAGTCCCATTCTTTCCTGAGATTCATTCCCTATTATTTCTTTGTCTGAAAGAGTGGGATCGCCAACCGGTAACTTGTTAATTTCGATCCGACCACCTGTTTCTTCTACCAGTTCCGAAAGACAGTTCAGATGCCCTCCTGCCCCGTGATCATGGATGGAAACGACAGGATTGTGATCGGATTCCACCAACGCCCTGATGGCATTATTCACTCTTTTCTGCATTTCGGGATTGGAACGTTGTACTGCATTAAGTTCAATACTGTTGGTAAATTCACCTGTAGCCACGGAGGACACAGCACCACCTCCCATCCCAATGCGGTAGTTATCACCACCAAGCAACACTACTTTGTCTCCTTTTCCCGGCTTGTCTTTCAGGCTGTCTTTCTTTTTGCCGAACCCAATACCACCTGCCATCATAATGACCTTATCATAGCCAAATTTTTTCCCGGCCTCAAAATGTTCGAAAGTAAGCAGACTTCCACAAATCAGTGGTTGGCCGAATTTGTTGCCAAAATCACTGGCTCCGTTTGATGCTTTGATGAGAATATCTTCAGGTGTCTGGTACAACCATTCACGGGGTGATGTAGCCTTTTCCCAGGAACGATCACCATCTGTTCTGGGATACGATGTCATATAAACAGCTGTACCTGCCAGCGGGATGGCTCCCTTTCCCCCTCCAATCCGATCACGTATTTCACCCCCGGTGCCGGTTGCGGCACCGTTGAAAGGTTCTACTGTTGTTGGAAAATTATGTGTTTCGGCTTTCAGGGACAGTACCGTCTCTTCATCTTTTATCACAAAGTAATCTGGTTTGTCCTGTGATTCAGGGGCAAATTGCTCAGCCAATGGTCCCTGAATAAACGCACAATTATCCTTATAGGCAGAAATCACCCGGTTCGGATTGACTTTCGTAGTATTTTTGATCATGTCAAAAAGTGACTGACTCATCTCCTTTCCATCTATGATGAAGGTTCCGTTAAAAATTTTATGTCTGCAATGTTCTGAATTCACCTGGGAGAACCCGAAAATTTCACTGTCTGTAAGTTTCCTCCCCAGTTTTTCACTGATTTCTTCAAGATAGCCAACCTCATCAGCACTCAGTGCCAGTCCTTCTTTCTCATTATAAGCCTGAATATTTTCAATAAAAAGAACCGGAGCCGGCTTTTTGTCAATCGTAAACAACTCCTGATCAAGCAAATCATACTCTCTTCTCAGCATGGGATCATAAACAGGCTTCCCTGAGTTATCGGGAATAAACTCCTCGATCCGGACAATACCTTTAATTCCCATATTCTGGGTTATCTCAACAGCATTTGTACTCCATGGTGTAACCATTTCGCGGCGGGGACCGACAAAAGTTCCTTTCACGTTTTGCATGTTCAGCAGTTCAGCATTCCCGAAAAGCCAGGAAAGTTTATGAAGATCATCAGGGATCAGAGATTCAACTGTTTGTACGGCAAATATTTTACCGGCGGGGTGCTTAAAAAATACTATCATCGGTTCCTCAGTGTTTTGGTTTAACTCCTGTTGCAAAAATAACAAAACATTGGGAGAGTATCTTTCAATAATATTCAGAATATGTTGAGAAAGTAGGTTTGAGAAAATATCAACATGGCTGTAGGGAATTATTTAGCGAACCACCCTATAATACCGAGAATTACTGCACTTACAAATAATGCATTCCCGTCTGACGGAAGCCAGTACCAGGAAATAGCAATGTCATTCCAGGCCAGTCCCCAAATAAAACGAATAACAGGGAAATCGTAATGTGTAACAAGAAGAAGTATCAGATCAAGTATAAGAGCAGGCAGGGTAATGCCGGCAGCAATGGATATTACCACGACCACGATCAACGATTTGAAAAAGGTAATTAATATCTGCATGAATGAAAGTGATGAGAAAAAGTGGCTGAAATCTGCCCTGTGCGTAACAAGTACAGCAATCAAAATTATTATTGAGGCAATAACAAATGAAAAGCTCCAGTTTTTCATAGTTTTCAGGTATTATTGGATAGGTTTATACTACTATATCTATCTATATAAAATACTGTTATTCCCAGGAATTACTTTCCTGGGAATTCGCAAATTATAAGTTAAACAGGCAAACTTCAACATTGTTGAAATAAAATTCAAACCTGCTTCAATCCACAATAGCAACTATCAACTAACTTTCCCAAATTTAATAAGAAATCACTTTAAGAACCTCATTTTTAAAAATATAATTACGCAGAATTTGCTGAACATCCCGGTTGTCTGCGTATTTTTTAACACAATCCTCAATAAGAAATTTATCATCCAGTACTTCTTCACTAAAATATCCAAAGCCGATATATTTACCATTTTTTATACTGACGGCAGAAAATTCCTGCTCATTTCTGCCTTTATCAATAAGGATGAAATTCTTATTCACAAAACTAAGCTCATTGAGGGCATTTTCCACTCTTTGATTATAAACCGGGACAGGTTCTTCGCCGATACAAGCTCCGTGACATGCTCCGATTTCATAGTGAAAACAATTGGTTACGGATTTATAAATACCTGTAAGTTTCTGACAAAGTGTATACTTCTCAACAAGCCTTTCGAGTACCATGGTTCCTTCCTTTTTATTTTGGAAAGAAGTAACCGGAATTTCATTTGCAGTAGCATTTTTTTCAATGGACAGACACAGATAACCTTCCGGGTTTGTTCTTGCATATAATCCATAATGCTGACCTGAACGACGCTGGGTTCGGTTATACACCGGCATTAGCTTTTTAATTTCATCTGACTCAAGCAACAATGCGATAAGTTCACTGCCGGTAAGCTCCCAGGAAATGTCGGCAATTTTTTCTTTCATCTCCATTGCCTTTCTGCCTGCATTATTATAAAGATGTGACATGACCCGCTGCCGGACATTTTTGCTTTTCCCCACGTAAATGATCTTTCCTCCATCATCATGAAAATAATAAACACCTGGTTCTTCCGGCAATTTATCTAATATCTTCCGGTCAAAATTAAAATGTACTTCTCTGTTTGAGTTATTGCGAATCTGTTCGAATAATAAAGGTGTATTTCCGGTCCGGGTAAGCAAAATCTCCAGCAGTTTGACGGTAGCAAAGGCATCGCCTGCTGCCCGGTGGCGACCATTAATCTGGATACCTATATCCTTGCAAAGGTTTCCCAGACTGTACGATTTTTTCCCGGGAAGAACCTTTCTGCTAAGCTTTACCGTGCACAATTTTTCCCGGCGAAAATCATATCCCAGGTTTTTAAATTCAGTACGAATAAAGTTGTAGTCGAATGTTACGTTATGAGCCACAAAGATCTTATCCTCTGTCATTTCCACAATTTTACGGGCAACTTCATAAAACTTTGGTGCCTCGGCAACCATTTCATTTGTAATGCCCGTAAGTCCGGTAATAAAGTAGGGTATCGTTTTTTCGGGATTTATCAATGTTGAGAATTCATCCACTACCTTGTAACCATCATGAATATAGATTGCGATCTCAGTGATCTTCTCATAAAGCGGACTACCACCTGTTGTTTCTATATCAACTATTGCATACATAAAAAAACACTCCGTGAAAAACAGCAAATTTAATCAAACTTTATTTTTTGGTACAGTAAATTTAAATGTGCTGCCCTTCCCGGGTTTACTAGTTACATGAATAGTGCCTCCTGATTTTTCAACAAATTCAGCACAGAGAAGCAGGCCCAGACCGGTACCTATCTCATTACCAGTTCCCCTGGTTGTATTAATCCCTTCAAGAGAAAATAACTTGTCTTGTAGGTGCTTCGGGATACCAATTCCTGTATCCGTTACAGCTACTGTAACAGCGTCGTTGGTTTCGTTTGCCGATATACTGACAAAACCATTCTCATTGGTAAATTTGATTGCATTTGAAAAAAGGTTGCGGAGGATGGTTTGAAATACATAAGTGTCTCCCATCACATAAATATTCTGATCAATGTTTATTGAAACATTGATGTTTTTTTGTTTGGCATG
The DNA here is from genome assembly GCA_963783315.1 of uncultured Bacteroidales bacterium. Taxonomy (GTDB): domain Bacteria; phylum Bacteroidota; class Bacteroidia; order Bacteroidales; family DASQZP01; genus DASQZP01. Next base: position 574,262 of record CAWAMZ010000010.1, on the reverse strand, counting down.
CATAGAGAGCGATGATGTTACTTCCTCTGCAATTTCAGCCAGGTTAAATGGCACATTTTTGAATTCGAGTCTGCCCAGTTGCGATCTGGCCCAGTCGAGCAGGTTTTCGAGCAGTTCATATGCTTTGGTTGAACTGTCAAAAAGGTTTTGAATTAAAAGTTCTCTTTTTTCATCGTCATATTTCTTATGATATTGCCTCAACAAATCGGCGAAGCCAAGTATACTGTTAAAAGGGTTTTTAAGATCATGGGCTATAATAGAAAAGAAACGATCTTTGGTAGCATTTAGTTTATTGAGCGTCTTCACTGACTCCTGTAATTCCGTCTGAATCTTTACACGGGTTGTAACATCAACAAAAGAGACCAGCACTCTTGCCAGGGTTTGTTCAAAACCGGGGGTAACAAAGAGATTAACCGCAATCACCTTTTGTTTTCCGGAACCGGTAACCACAGGAATTTCAGCACTAAATGAAGTTTTTCCCTCTGAAAGCACTATCATCTCTTCGCGATAAACATTGAGAACTTCATTGGTGAAATTATTTACAAGGTTCCTGATTAATTTTCCTTTTTCATTCACTTCAAAAAAATCAACCGATTTCTGATTTACATCCGAAACCTTTATCATTGAAACAAGGTTGATAACCACATCCGGATTTTCTTCAAGATAACCCCGGAGGTTATTAATTCCTTTGGCCCTTTTCAGTTTATCAAGATATTTTTTAACATCAGAGAAATCCTCTTCCCAAATGGGTATTGCTGAATGTTCAAATAATACGCGATAGCGTTCCTCACTGATTCGAAGTGCTTCCAGCGCAACTTTTCTGCTGGTTACATCATGAATAATATAAAAAAGATGCAGATGGCGATCAATATCAAGTGGTGTAGAGTAAATTTCAACCTCCCTGGATTCACCTGAAACAAGCCAGTGAGTCCGCTCAAAGTAGTTACTGGCCTTTGTCTTTATTCCTGCAAGTTCATTTATCATTACCCCTTGCGGCAACCTGTTTAAATCATTTACCTTCATATAAACAAGCTGTTCCCTGCTATAACCGTAAAACGATTCAGCAGCCTTGTTTGCGGCTTTAATCATTCCACTGTCTGGGTCAACCAGTAGTTTGATGGAGGCATCCTCATCAAAGAATTTTCTGAATCGGCCTTCACTTTCTTTCAGCGCCTGCTCAGTATTTTTTCTTAAGGTGATATCTTCAACAATAAGGAGCATCTGGTTTACATTTCCGCTGGCATTTATGAGGGAACGGATATTCATGCGAATCCATCCAACAGGTCCATCAAATCGAACGCATCGCAAATCCAGAGATATTTTTGGAATTTCTCCAAGCATCAGTTGGTTAAACTGTAATTGCAATAAATCACGGTCGTCATGATGGATGATGTCAGGTACTTTTATGCGGTTGAATACTTCCTGCTTCGCCCCAAGAATAAACCCAAGCATTTGATTCACCCGGACAAAATGCTGATCCAGAGAGACAATGGCAATGCCAACCGGTGACTGGCTGAAAATTTGTCTGAACCATTCCTCGCTCTCTTTTAAGGCAAGTTCTGCTCTTTTCCTCTCTGCAATATTCTGGACAAATGTACAGATGTAAGTTTCATCATCATGGACAAGAAGATTGGCAACTACCTGCACAGGCAAACGTTCACCTTTCTTAGTAGTATGTATGCGTTCCATTTCAATACTTTCCTGTCTGCGCAGTTTTTTAATGCCATCCTGCAATTGCAGTTTACCGTACTCTTTGTCAAGTTGCCAGATATACATATTCAGCAGTTCATCCCTTGTGTATCCCAGAAGATGCACAGTAACATTATTGGCATAGACTATTTTACCCTCCATATTAAGCCAGACTATACTTACTGAAGCATTATCAACAGTAAATTGAGTAAGCCTCAAGGCCTTATCAGCACTTTTTTTAAGGGTGATATCAGAAAAAATTCCAATAAATGCCTGAACCCGGCCACGGTCATCCAATAACGGAGTAACTGATACATCTGCCCAGAACCACGTGCTGTCTTTCCTTACATACCGTTTTTCGATTCTGTATTCAGTAATACTTTTGGCAACTACTCCATTCACATTATTCTGAGTACGATCACGATCATGCGGATGTGTGAGATCACCGATTGTCATGTTTAACAATTCATCCTCAGTGTAACCAACCATGTCACACATTGCTTCATTGCACCGCAGCCATTTGCCTTCAAGTGAAGATAAACCTATACCCACCCCGGCAAAAGAAAAAATGGCATTCAACTGGCTTTCATCCTTTTGCAATTGAAGAGCTGTGGCATACTGCTCGGTTATGTCAGCTATTTCAACTGTAACAAAATTAGTTTTATCCATCTTATTAACCGGCATGAAATGAAGCTCATACCAATTATCTGTGCCTTTGTTTTCAACCTTAATAAGCGAACTGCCCGGTGTTCCGTTAAGGGCTCCATCAAACCCTGACAGCAGAAGCTCTTCATTATCTTTTATGAGGTAGGTTGAAAGACGTGATTCAGTTCTCAGTTTTTTGCCGGTAAGCCTTTGACATAGTGCAACTGCTTGTCGGTTGAATTCAATCACAGAACCTGCAGAATTAAGAAGAATTATTGCCAGATGATTGTGTTCAACCATCATACGCAAATAATTTTCTTTGGAATCATATTCCCCGTTATGCGACTGCCCGCTGGTTTTGGATGACAACACATCTCCGTTTCTCTCCTGCACTCCGCCATTAACAAAGTTATCAGAAATTAAATATTTCTTCAGCACTCTGTTTTGTCTCTTTTTTAACCTTTCCACCAGGCAAATTTTAATGCAACAAATAAATTCCTGATAATTTGATCAGGATCAAATCAAAATTATTAAAAATCATTTTAATTAACGTGCTCAGTTAGGTGAAAATAATTTACTTATAATAAAATAAAAAGAGTTCAGTACTTTAAAATTCCTTAAGAATCATCATCTATTTTTGAAGGAAATTAATTAATAATTAAAATTATAATATCATGAAAAGAGTAATGTTAATCATTTCAGCAGCTTTCTTAGTTGGTTTAACTGCCTGCGGACAGCAAAATGCAAATGTTCCTGCCAGTGTAAAATCTGCATTCTCAAAAAAATTCACCAATGTATCAAACGTTAAGTGGAGCCATGAGAACAACCGGGAATGGGAAGCTGAATTTAAGAAAGACGGTAAAAATTATTCGGCAAATTTTGATAATTCGGGCAATTGGAAAGAAACTGAATATGCAATTTCAATGAATGAAGTTCCAGCTGCTGTTACAACCTCTCTAAAAAATGAATTTGAAGGATATAAGGTTAAAGAATCAGAATTGTCGGAGAGTGAAAAAGGTAAACTATACGAATTTATGCTCAAAAAAGGCGATACAACAATGGAAGTTGCCATTGATCCCTCCGGCCAGGTAGTGAAAAAGGAGAAGGCTGATGAGGATGGGGAAGCGGATGAAGATTAGAATTTTATTTTTTGCTGTTTAATGATTTTTCCATTCGTATCAGGTATAAGCAACTTTAATGTTTTATAAGTTTGCAGTGAAGAGTCATTCTGATAGAATTTCCCGAGATCTATTTTAAAGGTATGATCGGTACCGGGAAAAAGAGATAATGGATAAAGTCTCTGCTCTTCCTGCATCTTTGGTTTAAATTTTCGTTTTTTATTAAATTTTTCAAACTGAATAAACGGCGATGCAAATTCAACAGGATTTTTCCCTCTGTTCGTAATTTTAACGTCAAGCTTACGAAACAAATATTTGCTCCCGCGCCCTGGGTAATTGTCATAAAATACTTTCAGCTGTATGCCAATCTTCACAGGGTGGATTGTTTTTCCCTTTTTGATGAAGGCAAAGTAAAACAGTAAAAATATTGCCGCCAACAGCAAAAATAAGGAAATTGCAAGCAATTTGCCCTCTGGTTTTACCTCCTGCTGCCCAAAAACAGTTGCAGGTAAAAATATCATAATTAAAATAAGTAAATATCTCATTCGCCTAATATCATCTTAAGTCCACTAACCTGCAAATTTATAATTTTAAGATCGTGTATCAGCAAAAAAACAAAATATACAGTAAGTTCACAAAGTACAGATACCAAAAAATTGAAAAGCATTTGAAAAACACAGAAATAGCTTCTTTCAGGCATGATTCATTTTCAAAAAAAAATCTTGTATCTTAGGGGCTAACTGAGTCGTTATTTAAATAGCAGGTTATGGCAACAGATCCCTACCAGGAACTAGATGATAAACTAAACAGGCTTATTCAGCTCCAGGAAGAAAACAACCGGCAGATAGCAGGTTTGAGAAGAGAGTTAAATCAGCTTAAACATAAAACTTCAAATACTTCTCAGTTATCTGCTAAAGAGGAATTTCATGAATCAAATGCAGAAATTAAAGTTCCTTTATCAGAGGAATCTAAATACCAGGAAGATAAGACGCCGGTAATTCAACAGAAGCGAAATGTTGAAGAATTTATCGGGGGAAACATAATTAATAAAATAGGTATTCTGATCCTTTTACTGGGTATTGCAATCTTCGCAAATTATGCGATTGAGAATGAGTGGATCAATCGCACTACCAGGATTATTCTTTCTTATATTTCAGGTGGTATCCTGTTATTGATCGCCTGGCGAATTTATAAAAACTACCATAATTTTTCGGCCGTTTTATTCAGTGGCGGCCTTGCTATCTTCTATTTTACCACTTACATAGCATATAGTTTCTATCATTTTATGGGAATATGGCCGGTCTTTTTCCTAATGGTTATATTTACTTCGGTAACTGTACTGGCTGCCATAAAGTATAATACACAGATTATTGGAATTTTTGGGCTGGCAGGAGCCTATGGCATCCCATTTCTGCTAGGGATCAGCAGCAAACAACCGGCGCTTATGTTTGTATACACCGGAATAATCAACCTGGGTATACTGGCACTGGCGTTTAAAAAATATTGGAAATTGCTCAATTATTTTGCCTTTGGCCTGACCTGGCTGATTTTTGAGGCGTGGTTTCTTACTTCCTATCACTATCCCGCCGATCGAAATATTGCACTGATTGCCGTAAGTTTTTTCTTCCTGCTTTTTTACTTAAGCACACTGGCTTATAAACTGATTCGGAAAGAAATATACAATGCCGGTGATATAATAATGATACTGCTCAACTCATTTTTATTCTATGCTTCCGGAATCAGAGTGTTCAGAATGATTGACCATGGCATGTATATGGGATTGTTTACCATCATTAATGCAGTTATCCATTCCTTAGTAGTTATTTTGATATTCTACAACCGGAACACGGATAAAAACCTGCGGTTACTGATTGGCGGTCTGGCACTGGCATTTATTACTTTATCAATACCTGTAGAATTATCCGGAAAGTGGATCACCGTACTATGGGCCCTTGAGACGGCAGTTTTATTCTACGTTGGTACTACAAGGAAGGTGCGTTTTTACGAATTGATCGGTATCATACTGAGTGCACTCACACTGATTAGTATTACTATCAACTGGATTGACGGATACGGACTTTTTTACAGCGGAAAACCAGTTGCCGGAAATCCGTTTATTAATTATTATTTTTTGAATTCACTTTTCACAATAGCTGCTATAGGCACTTCACTCTATCTTATCAGGCAAAATGACAGAATTGACAGGCCCGGCAACAACCTGAAGGTAACATCTGAAATTGTACTTACCGGCATATTTCTTATTGTAACCTGGATGTCGCTGCGTCTTGAAATATCAAACCTTTACCAGCACCGTATAGCTGCTCTTGCGCATAATGAATCCGGTTTAAAGGACTTGCTGATGATAAAAAGATCAGTTTGGCTGTTTAACTACAGTGCACTTTTTGTGGCTACAACAGTACTTTTGAATATATATTTTATCGAGTCAGTTAAATTAGCCGGAGCAATGCTGGCAGCAGCCCTTTTCCTAACAGGAGTTTATCTTATTTTTAAACTCAGGGATCTTAATGCTGTCAACCTGTTGGTTCATCCGGCAGCTAACCATGAAATATCTATTAAGGTAAATCTATTAAAAGCAAGATATACATCTTATGCTTTTTTTTCTTTCCTGCTTTATACAATAAATCGTTCGCTTTTCACACTAAAGATGAGTAAGGCTGTAATGAAATGGGGCATGTTGCTGATGCATGTTATTGTACTGATTATACTGAGCAATGAATTGGTTTATCTCTTTTCATCAGATAATTCCGGTAATGTTGTTATCAAAACTGGAATCACTATTTTATGGGGAGCATATTCCTTTTTTCTTATCATATTCGGTTTCATGCGAAAGCATAAAATTCTGCGCCTGGCAGGTATTTTTCTGTTTCTGATCACGCTGATTAAGCTTTTTATTTTTGATCTGGGAAGCATTTCTACGCTGGGCAAGATGATCGTATTTATTGCGCTGGGCGTATTTTTACTGATTATCTCTTTTGTTTATCAGAAGTTTAAAAACATTATACTGATGGATGACGAGGCCCCCCAGGAAAATAAAATAAGTCCTGCTGCTGACAATCAGTCTGTCAGCAGCGACTGAATACGTTCGATCTGTTTTTGTTTGTTCACTTCGCGCAAAGCCCTGGCAGTTTTGGTATAATAATGATGTTTGGAAATAAATTCAATCTGCCTTTTATTCCAGGTATTCATATCCCCGACCAGGCTATGTTCCTGCAGTTCCTGAAAGAGGGAGTTTGAAACAGGAATAAAATCGGCACGCCCGAGGTAATCAAGATCAGAATCGCAAATAATTTCTTCCAGCAGATTTTTCGGGGAGGGAGGCATTTCAGTAGCCATAATCAGTTCACAAATGCGATCGATCTGCTGGGGAGTATATTCATAAGCCGGCAGTATTTCGCGGGCCAGCAGGCATCCCTGCTCCTCATGATCAGCATAGGATTTGATATGACCTGCATCATGAAAAAGGGCGGCAGTTTTCAGCAACAACATCTCCTCATCAGTAACACCTTCAGCCCACCCGATCAACTCAACTTCAGTTACCACATCAACTGTATGCTTTACGCTATGGTAATACAAATTCTTTGGCAGCTCTTTCTCAAGCATATCAAGAATTGCCTCCTGCAACTGGGTAAACTGAATAAGTTTAAATTTTATCCTGAAATGTTCATTTGGTTTTCCTGATGTACCATGTTCTGACAGCTCAGGTTTAAGAGACAGCACCCGGTATAAAACCATATTTCCTTTATACTTTACAGGGAGTTTTCCCCAGTATTCACATACAAAAAACTCTTTAACGAGTTCATATGTCATCCCGGAAATCAGAATTGCCCCCATATCAGTAACCGATTCGATACGAGCTGCAATATTAACTGTGTCACCTTTTATGTCATAGGATACCTTTTTACGGCCGGTCACTGAAGCTGTAACAGGACCGGTATGGATACCAATCTTCAATGCCCAGACCTGCTCATCATCATGCTGATATTCCGACAGAAAATGTTGTAACTGCAGAGCAGCCAGTAACACCTCAACAGGATTGGTAAAATTAGGTTCATCAATACCTCCGGCGCAAAGGAAAACGTCACCAATTGTTTTTATCTTTCGAATATTGAACTGTCGGATGATACGATCGAAGCTCAGGCGGATACGATCAAGGTGATCAAGAAAACGAAATTTATTATTACTTCCGGTAAGTTTGTCAAAACCTTCAATATCAGCAAAAAGCACTGTTACCATATTAAGCCGTGAAGACTTGGGCTTATTGATAACCTCTCCTCTTCTGGCAACAACAGCTGCATTCAGCTCCTTTAGCAATTCATGAAAATGCTCGTTTTCAGCAAGCAATTCCTGATTTTCACGCGTAAGTACTGCATTCTGTTTGGTCAGTTCACGATTATTCCTGAGAAGTTTTGCAAACCGCTGCATGAGCGCTGCATCCTGTATCGCCATATTTCAAGGTATTCCTTTTATTGGCCCAACTGCAACATTCTTCAGTTATTCTTCGAAATAACGATGAAAATGATGCAAAGAAGGATCCTGTTCAAAAACAAATCTTTATCTTTTACTTAAACCGTGCAGCTTTTGTTACAAATTAGCCATAAGATATTTGTTAAACATATTTAAAACAAGGAGAGTAAATGAAAAAAATAGAAAACAGGAGCTGTAAGTCAGCCTTTTTTTAATTTTCCACGACTCATCTTACCAGCTTTTTTGGCCACAGTCCCATCTTCCTGTTCACTCATATTTTGCATAAAAAGACCTATTTCACCCTGCATTTCCGGAAGCCGTTTACCAATCTGCTCCAGCATGTCAAGTGAAAAAGCCCTTACTGCCACAGGTTCACAGGTACTTTCTGCCCGATTAAAAGCGCAATCAGTTAGAATTCCAAGTAATTCTTCATCAACATCAGGTATGTAGCGGATCATTACCCGGGTAAAAATCCTTTTGAGGCTATCATAAGATGTATTCACCAAAATATCAACAGTATCATATAAAAACCGATGCAGCAAAGATGGATGTTTTTCACTGCACAGATCAACAACACGGGCAGCCCGCCAGCATAAAGGTGGTTTTTCAGTAACTGCCAGTTTGAATACTTCCCCAAAGTAATTCAAATTATTCCCAACTGCAGCTACTGCTATGTCAGCAATGCTTCTTGAACTGTCAATCTGCAGCAACTCATAAAAATCAGTCTGTTGTTTCATTTATCACTATCTTTTTAAAATTTATACAGTAGTCAATTGACAGTTTTTAATAAATTATAACTTTATGTTTGCAGATCTGTTCTTTCATCAAAATTATTTTGACTCCTACGTTCTGTTATTTTAATAACAAAAATAACAGGTTTCTTTAAAGAAAGAAAAATATTGTTTTTTTGCACAAACAAATTTTCAAAAGACACATAATCATGGCGTACATTTTTCAATACAATTGTAACAATATCAACTGGCAGGAGGTGTCAAACATTCTTCGCGAAGTTGGAATGGCCTGGTATCCGCCTGAGATACAGCAAAAAGCATTTGAAAACAGCAGGGTGGTAGTATTTGCTTTTGATGACAACCGTTTAGCGGGCTTTGGCAGAGTTCTCTCTGATGGAGCTTACCAGGCAGCAGTTTACGACATGGCCATAATTCCCGAGTACCAGGGCAAAGGAATAGGTTCCCGTATAATGAGACACTTTCTTGAAGAACTGCCCCAGTGTAACTTTATTCTGTATGCTTCTCCGGGAAAAGAAGCCTTTTATCAGAAGCTGGAGTTTCGTACCATGAAAACCGGGCTGGCGTTGTTTCTTGACCGGGACAGGATGAAAGAAAGAGGGTTTACTGACTGATTTCATGCATATCGCGGATCTTTTTTAAAGGGTAAACGTGCCATTTTTTCCACTTCCAGGCTGGGAAAACCAAATTCTTCAACCACCCTGCCCAGTATCAGGTAAATACCATATCCTTTATATGGCCAGTTTTTCAGTGACTGAGGAAAATTGACCGTATCAAAGAACTCTCCCTCTGCATCGACAAAACAGCCGAAGTGCATCCATTCCTTTTTCACTGTCCGCACATTTTTGATGGTAACCAGGTTACCCAGCATACGAACTTTTTTCCCTATGTGTTTAGTCATATCACGGGCCATAATCTCTCCCCGGAAGTGGGTTTTAAGCATATCAAATGCTGATACGGAAACAGGAAAACCCAGCAACTCAATCTCATCATAAGCATTTTCGATGGTACCTTGTTCAAGTGAAGGCAGGCTGAATTTACGCGATGGTGGCTCAAAAAGCGGTTGGGCCACCGGATGCTTCTTTTCTTTCCGCAGGAGCGAATGCGCTTCCCACAGCAGGGCTGGCTTGCTTTTTCCGGTGAACCTGAAAGCTCCGCAGCGAATTAGCACAATGAGCTGCTCAATACCCGGCTGCAACCGGTTGATAAAATCATCAAGACCGGTAAAAACACCATTCCGCTTTCGCTCATCCACAATTTGTTCCCGGACATGCTGTTCCAGATTAGCCACATGGATAAATCCTATATACAGATCCGATCCGGTGATTGATGTATTGATATCACTGTGATTGACACAGGGCAGATGAATTACGGCACCACTTCGCCGGGCCTCATTCACATACACCCAGGTGGAGTAAAATCCGCCAAAATTATTGATTACGGCCACCATGAACTCCTTTGGAAAATAGGTCTTCAGATACAGGCTCTGATAGCTCTCCACGGCATAGGATGCTGAGTGAGCCTTGGAAAAAGCATAACCGGCAAATGATTCTATCTGTCTCCATACTTCTGCCGACAGTTCATCCGGATATCCCCTGGCACGGCAATTATTGAAATACTTATCCCGTATACGGTCGAACTCAGCCCTGGACCGGAACTTACCGGCCATGGCCCGTCGCAGTATGTCGGCATCCGAAAGATCAAGACCGGCAAAATGGTGACATATTTTAATCACATCTTCCTGGTATACCATCACACCGAATGTTTCCCCCAACTGTTCTTCCATCACCGGATGGAGATACTTGAAATTGTCAGGATTGTGAAATCGTTTGATATATTCTTTCATCATGCCCGATTTGGCTACACCCGGCCGTATGATCGAACTTGCAGCCACCAGACTGAGGTAGTTGTTACAGCGCAGTTTTTTGAGCAGACCACGCATGGCAGGACTTTCGATATAAAAACAACCGTTCGTTTCTCCCGAGATCAGCCGTTCATTTACCTGCTTATCCAGTTTAAACTTTTTCACCTGGTGTACATCCACCGAGATGCCGCGGTTCTTTTTAATTATCTCAGCACATTCTTTGATATGGCCAATACCACGCTGACTGAGAATATCCAGTTTCTCATACCGCAGCTCTTCGGCAGCATACATATCCCATTGTGTAGTGGGTAAACCTTTAGGCGGCAGGTCAAGTGCAGTATAACAGGTGATCGGTTCCTCTGAAATCAGTACGCCTCCGGCATGTATCCCTCTCAAATTTGGGAAATCCATAATACGATCCCCAATCTTAAATATCTCGCGCGTCAGATGGTTATCATTTTCGGGGTCACCCGGACTGGCCACCAGCTTATCGATCTCCTCTTTTGGCAATCCGTACACCTTCCCCAGCTCCCGAAAAATTGAACGTCCGCGAAACGTTGATACTGTGCCTATAAGTGAGGTGTGCTTGTGCCCATATCGCTTAAAAATATAATCCAGCACCTCATCCCTTTCCCGCCAGGAATAATCGATATCAAAATCCGGAGGACTGGTACGTTTGGGATTGATAAAACGTTCAAAATAGAGATCCAGCTCAATGGGATCCACATCAGTGATCTTAAGGCAATAGGCTACAATACTGTTAGCACCGCTGCCCCTCCCGACATGGTAAAACCCACGGCTCATCGAATAACGGATAATGTCCCAGGTAATAAGGAAATAAGCAGAAAAGCAAAGTTTATCAATTACTTCAAGCTCATGATATACACGCTTCTCTGCTATCCGATTGTTTTTCCCGTACCGGTAGTCCAGGCCGTCAAGCGCCAGTTTTTCCAGCAATATCCGGTCGTCGTAGCGGCTTCCCGTAAATGTCTGTTTGTTCTTGACGGTCGTATAATCGAAAGCCAGACAGGCATCATCCATGATCCGCCAGGTATTACGCATCATCTCCGGATAATCATCGAAGGCGATGGTCAGCAGATCATTCGGGAGAAACACCTCATCAGGGCGAGCCAACTGATCATCTGTCACTTTGCTTAACAGCGTGTTACGATCGATTGCCCGGAGGTGCCGGTGCACCACATGATCATCCCGGCGACCGAAGGTAACAGGCTGAACGGCTACCAGTTTCGACTGATTATGACTGAACGGAGAACCGATCAACCGGTTCACCTCATGTGGACGGACCCCGAAAAACTCATTATCCCTTAGTCGCACTGAAGCATGTGCCGCAAAAGGGTAAATCACCCAGGCCTGCTGAAAACAGGGAGCTCGTCCGGGTAGTGGTTCTTTCTCCAGGTTATGGTAAGTGAGAAATTCGTTAATCTCTCTAAAACCCTCATTATTTCGTGCAATAACTGTATAAAGCAAACGATGATTTGCATCCCTGAACTCGATTCCTCCAATCGGCTTGATTCCCTGCAGGTAACATTGTTTTACGAAATCAACCACACCCATCGTATTATTGATATCTGTCAGAGCCAGCGCTTCTGCCCCCTGCTTTTTTGCCAGTGTTACCAGGTCTTCAACCGGTAAGGTTCCGTAGCGTAAACTGTAATATGAATGTGTGTTCAGATACATGAATGATTAAAATATAGTCATTTTATACGCCTATAATTTAATCTTTTTTTATGTGTCTGAAAAATATAATCCAGAGCCGGGGAAATAAAAAAACCCGTTATCTTTGTGGACAGTATTAATAGCCACAGAAAAAATTATCAAAATAAATGCAGCAGGCAGCCTGTCCTTTTTGTGAGAAAGATCCTTCTGATTTTTTCCTGACCAGTTCCCGGTTTGGGGCATTGTATAACATCGCTCCTATTTTACCAGGACACTGTATGGTAATTCCTAAAAAGCATATCGAGAGTGTCTTCGACCTGACGGATGATGAATTACTGGAGATGATGCAACTGGCGCGTAAAACAGGTAAATTGCTGAAAGCAGTTTTTATGACAGATGCCTTTGATTTTGCCATACAGGAAAAAGAAGAAGCCGGGCAGTCGGTTTCGCATCTGCACCTGCACATTGTCCCCCGCAAGATGGGTGATCTGGACAACCCTGGTGACTGGTATCTGCAACTCGAAAAGAACGACACTAATGTGATCGACAATGAATCACGTAAACGCTTATCACAGGAAAAACTAAGAGAAATAACTGAAAGGCTTAGAGAAAGAGCAGGACAGAACGGGTTGAAATAATAAAAGGTCCGGATGAGATTAACCGAACCTTTCATACAAAACAAATATTTGAAAAAATTTTAGTTCACCTGACTGACAAATTTATTCAATTGAATAGAAACCGGCGTAGGATTGGCCAGATTATCGTTTACCGGGCAGCGTGTTTCAACAATTTCAAGCCATTTTTTCAATGTTACGGCATCAGTATCAGCATGTGGGGTGAGTGATACTTTAATCCCGCTGAAACCGGCCCTTTCGGCATCAGAAGTTCCGAATAAACGATCAGGATTTATATCCCCTTCCACATGAATATCTATTTTGTGCAGGGTAAAGCCCAGCTCTTTGGCAATCAAATGTCCCACTACATTCAGACAGCCGGCATAGGCCGCAAGTAAAAATTCTACCGGATTGGCACCCTGGTCGGTACCACCGAGGCCCTCCGGTTCGTCTACCAGAATTTTGAAATGGCGAGCCCTGCCGGCAAAACGCGCGGGGCTTTCACTAGCCCCTTTAATTGAAAATGTAAGATTTCCCATGATGTTTAATGATTTAAGGATTAGACAAAAAAAAAGCCCTTCAGGTGTGAAGGGCTGCAAAAAATTTTCTATTTGAGTTTAGAAAGGACAGAATCAGCAACAACCTCCACGCATGGGCATATCCATCATCATACACATAGGACATGTGTTGAAAGCTGTTACGGATATATGGTTTACGGTTGTTTTCATATGCGGTTCAAAAATATGCTAAACCACTGAGTTGGCCAAATCAGCCGCCACCAAATACTTTTCATCACCCTTAAAAAAAATATTACCTGTGAGAATTAAAATTGATTATCAAACTGTTGAGATACTATTTCTAAATGATTTCTAAAAAAAAAGTAAGAGTAAACGATTCAAAAAAATTATAACTTTTTATTTTATAAAACGGATAGTGATGATTTACGTATGAAAAAGTAACATAAATTATGCAAATACAACACGAAGCGATCTGATACGTATAAATTATATAAAAAATTCAATAAATTTATATGAGTTACGCCACACTATTTATACTTTAGCCAGTACATGAAATTCTATAATGAAAACATCCGTAATCAAATCAAACGCAATGGACTCGTTCCATTCTTTCTGATAGCTCATCTGTTTTTTACAGGCTTAACTGTCCAGGCTCAGCAGCAACATCCTTCCGTTCATCAGCTTCAAAACGAGCAATTTTCAGGATATCAGGGGATAAAAACAGAAGAAGACTGGAACAAAGTAATGGATATTCATCCACACCGGTTAAAGACAACAGACACCTGCCGGACCAACAGCATTGTCTTTGGCTGGCATCCATATTGGATGGGAACGGCTTACGAAGCCTATGATTTCAGTCAGCTTTCTGATGTTGCCTATTTTTCCTACGAGGTAAATCCGGTTACCGGAAGCTATAATAATATTTATTTCTGGAAGACTACCAGTCTTGTTGACATGGCTAAAGAAGCAGGAACACGTGTAAGTCTTACGGTGACTCTTTTTTCTTCACATGCTTTGTTTCTGGAGAATACAGTTGCCCGCCAGACGCTGATTGACAGTCTCATTTCTCTTGTTAAATACAGAGATGCGGATGGGGTAAATATTGATTTTGAATTAATACCTTCTTCACAAAAGGAAAACTTCACTCAGTTTATGATAAATCTTTGTGACCGGTTTCATGAAGAAATTCCCGGATCTGTGGTATCTGTTGCATTGCCTGCAGTTGACTGGCGTGAGGTATTCGACATACCTGTTTTGAAGGACAAAGTGGATATTTTTATTATAATGGGTTACGAGTATTACTGGAAATCATCTGGTATTGCCGGGCCTGTATCACCAAAAAACAGTGGTGAAATATGGCAGGCCTATGATGTCACAAAGTCTGCCCTCAGCTACCTTGACAAGGGAGTTTCTCCCGGAAAACTATGTATGGGACTGCCCTATTACGGATACGACTGGCCTGTGCAAGACACCACTTTAGGATCATATACACTGGGAACGGGGAAAGCTGTACTCTATGACAAAGCAGTTGACCGCGCCACACTGTATGGGCGACACTGGGAAATCAACAGTTCTGTTCCCTATTATATGTATAAGTCTGGTACAACCTGGCACCAATCCTGGTATGACGATGAAGTAAGCCTGGCTTTCAAATACGACATGGTAGAAGCTTTACACCTGGGCGGTATTGGAATATGGGCTCTGGGATATGATGGAGATAAACAGGCATTGTGGAACTTGCTTAAAGAAAAATTCAGTGCATGCGGGAACATTCAGAATAATGGCACATTTACCGATCTTGGCGGACCAAAAGAGAAATATCCTTTAACTCCGATTGACTTCAGAATTGCACCGGCTAATTCCGATTCTGTTATTTTTGTTGTTGACCAGTTCAGGTTAAGTGCTGGTGATACGCTGTTTTATTCATCAGCCGGATCACCATCAAAACCATTTGCTATTTCAGGAATACCTGCTGATAAAATGATAACGCTTCCTTCAGACAGTCTTCGTTTTTGTTTTAATCCGGTTTCGGGTAATCCAAATTCCGGATGGATGATACATTGGTTCAGCCGGTCAGACGGTGACCCTGTATTTAAACCGGTTAGTGCTGCCATTGACGAAAACCGGTCCGCCGATATCCCCGTTAGTACATTTGAATCATCAGCAGAAAATGATTACAGCCTGATAAGTGGCTGGGGTATATATGACAATCAACTTTTTACAATAAGAAACGGTCAGTTGTTTTCAAAATTTTCTTTTGATTATGAGCAGGATAGTTTGAAAACAATTTTGATAAATATGCGTGATCAGGAAGGAAATGACGTTCAACAGCTCTTTCCTGTCAGTATCCTAAATGTAAACGATCCACCGCAACTAAATATTCCGGTAAGTGATAAAACCATCAAGATTAATGAATTGTTTTACACAACACTGCCCAAAAATACCTTCACAGATGAAGATAAAAATGACCAGCTTACTTACAGTGTAAAGCTAAACAGTGGGAAAGCACTTCCGGTATGGATAAGTTTCAATCCGAACAATCTGTCATTTCTGGCCGCACCCACAACCTATGACACTGTTGCCATTCGCCTGACCGCCACTGACAAGGCCATGCAAAGTGCATCTGCAGAGTTTTCATTTTTTGTAAGCGATATTACAAATATTTCTGGTATGCAGCTTTCCGGTCTTACTGTTTATCCCAATCCGGCAGATCAAAATTTGATTATAGAGTTACCGGCATTGATTAATGAAAAGGTGACAGTCTCGCTTATAAATTCATTGGGACGCAACGTATATTTATTCGGAAACAAATTGCAAAAAGAGCAGTCAGTGATTATAGATGTCTCATCTTTTTCCAATGGCGTATATTTTCTGAAAGTGTGTGCCGGGAAAAGGTGTATTACCAGAAAAATTGCGGTATCACACAACCATAAGTAATTACAGGCAGAGTCTCCGGAAACATTCATTAAAGAGCTGATATCCTGTCAACAAAAAGATCGGTTTCCGAAGCCTTGTCAAAAAAATAATCGGCACCAAGCCGTAAACAGGCATCTTTGGCCATATTATTTACAGATAATATAATTACAATTATATTTATTCCATTATTTCTCATTCTTTTGAGGAGATCGATACCATTGCCATCCGGAAATTTCAGGTCCAGGATCAGCACATCAGGTGATGATTTTTTAATCTGATCATAGGCTCCGGTCAATTTGTTTAGCCATTTTGTAAGGCTCAAATTACCGGCCTCTTCAATTTTATCCTTAATCCATCTTGCTATTTCCGGTTCATCTTCTATGAGAAAAACACTTTTTAATGACTGCCTCATATGAAATAATTTTATAATAATACAATTAACGAATCTCCGAAAACTTCTTCATTCAGCTATCCCCTACAATACAGATACTTTTTTGAGTAACCTGCGCATGCAAATAAAAGATTACTCCCTCAGGTCTAACATACTCTGAACCATATTAATTAACTTTTCATGATTAACAGGTTTTGGCAAATAAGCGTTACAGCCCACTTCCTGTGCTTTTCTCCTGGTATCATAATAATCATAAGCCGAATGTGCAATTATGGGTACAGCTGTATTTATTTTCCTTATATTTTCTATCGCCTCAAATCCATCCATAACCGGCATTTTTAAATCCATTATAATCAAATCAATTCCAACTGAAGTAAACAAATCCAGTGCTTCTTTTCCATCCCAGGCATGCAATAAACGGTAGCCTGCATCTTCCAGGACAGTCTCAATAAACATATAGTTGGTAATTTCATCTTCAGCAACCAGAACCGTTTTGGTCCCTCTGTTTTTTTCCTTTTCTAAATTGCTTTGTGCATTCGTATATTTATCAGTATTCATATCTTTTTCCTATAATATTTTTTATGCAAAACTCATGGTTCCGGACTGGAAATACAATAGGGAAAATGCTTAAAATATCGAATTGAAATACATCTGCAAGCAAATAATTACCAATTTAATCTCTGATATACAGAGTTTTACAATCACTATACAGAATATTTTTTTGAAAATCAGAGGGGTCAATCATCAAGGCTTGTTAATCCATTCTTCACCGCATACTTGGTTAGTTCGGGGATAGTATGTAAATCGAGTTTATCCATTATATTTTTGCGGTGGGCGTCCACAGTCTTTGAACTAAGGAACAGTATTTCACCAATTTCTTTTGAAGAGTGGCCTTCAGCAATAAGCTGAAGCACTTCTCTTTCCCTGTCAGAGAGCTTTGCTTCTTCTTTCGTAAAGGAATTAATATTTTCACTGAAAAAACCGGCCACACCTTTGGAAAGAAATTTCTGATTTGCCATTACTGTCCGGATAGCATTTATCAATTCTGCTGAAGCGCAATCCTTTAGTAAATATCCGTATGCCCCCGCTTTTAAAATGCCTGAAATAAGTTGTTTATTCGCATGCATGGAAAGTGCAATGATCTTCATTTCCGGAAATTCATTCAATATCTGTCGGGTAGCATCTATTCCGTTCAGGCCGGGCATAGAAACATCCATGATTACTACCTCCGGCTTCAGTTCCTTAACAAACTTTACGGCTTTTCGCCCGTCATCAGCCTCACCAATGACCTTCATGGTACTTACTGATTCAATTAAATTTTTAAGTCCTTCACGCACAATTTTGTGATCATCTGCCAGTAAAATTCTGATTTCCATATCCAATTTTATTACTCTACAGGAATAAATACAGTAACAATAGTTCCTCCTTCAGGTGCTGAATTTATATTGAAGTCTCCTGCAAGGTTAATAATACGTTCTTTTATAGCAAACATGCCAAATCCCGGACGTTTATTGACCGAACCAGGAATATTATCTATAGAAAATCCAATGCCATTATCCGAGATCGTAATTTTAACACCAGTATTTTCTTTTTTAAAGATAACACTGGCTGCACTTGCCCTGGCATGTTTAATTATGTTATTGAACAATTCCTGAATTACCCTATAGACAATGATAAGTTTTGATTCAGGCAATTGCAATTCATTAAATTCAGTTGATACATTTATATCCAGGTTATGCTCCTTTCTAATTTTTTCTGAAAGCCAGTATACAGCTTCAATGAGTCCAAGTTCATATAAAACAGGCGGACTCAGGTCGTAAGTAATATTTCGTGAATGTTCAATAGCTTCAGTAATATGTTTAATGACAGTGGACAATTTTTTCTCTGCCTTTTCATTTTCAATCTTATTCTGAAGATCCGACAACTTCATTTTGGCAACAACCAGCAACTGGCTCAGGTGATCATGAATATTGGCAGCAATCTCCTTTCGTTGTTTTTCTTCTATCAAAGAAATTTCAGTAGTAAGATCCCGCAATGACTGCTGATATTTTCGTATTTCCTCTTCAGCCTCTTTTCTCTGCGTTATATCCAGTATCAGAGAATCCCAAATAACAGTACCATCTGCCTGTTTACGGGGCAATCCAACACCAAGCAACCACTTTACCGAATGATCAGGATGATGATTTCTGAATTCGACACTCCATGGGCTGAGATTTTCAGCCGATTCTTGTATGGATTCTTTAATTTTTTCAATATCATTTTCATCCATCTGATCCCATATTCGCTGGTTATTAGTCATGGCTTCCTGGGCGGTAATGCCCCAAAGCCTTTCAGCGCCACCACTAATATAGGTAATCGCATCTGTCCCATCCGGTTTTAATTCATAACGGACTACTGCGCCCGGCAGATTATCTGTAAT
This sequence comes from uncultured Bacteroidales bacterium, assembly GCA_963783315.1. Taxonomy (GTDB): domain Bacteria; phylum Bacteroidota; class Bacteroidia; order Bacteroidales; family DASQZP01; genus DASQZP01. The sequence goes on along the minus strand of CAWAMZ010000010.1, from coordinate 555,177 downwards.
ACTTTTCAGTCGCATCCTGGATTGTTTCAGTTCGGTAATGTCACGGACGATACTTACGACGCCGGTTTGCCACCCTTTTTCGTCATAAATTGCATTTACCGTATTCTCTGTTTCAATGATATTACCATCTTTTTTCCTCATTGCATATTCGCCAAAGAAATGTCCATTCTGCTCCAGTGCTTTCTCACTGACACGCCCAAAATCCTTATAGTTTTGACTGTTGATATGCAGGAATTTTGTGTTTCTGCCAATTATCTCATCCGGATGATACCCGAAAATTTCCTCTACAGCCGGATTTGCCAGTATAATGGAACGATCGGCCGGATTGATTACCATTACTGCATCACCAATTCCAGCCAGCGTCTTTTCCAGTAACCTGGCTGTATCATCCAGTCTTTGTTCATTTCTTTTACGTTCAGTAATGTCCATTAAAACAGCCAAATGGAAATTTCGCGACACGGTTACAGCATGATATAACGCAGTGTGCTCAACTTTATTTTTATCTGTAAAAGTAAATTCACCTGAATTCTTTTTTTCTTCCAATAGAAATCCGAATATTTTTCGTGCCTGGTTTTGTACGGGAGTGTTGATATCACTGACATTCATTTGCTTTAGCACATCAAGTTCATAGCCAAGCAACTTTTCAAATGCCTGATTTGCATCAATGAAATCACCAGCATCATTGAGAATAACCATAGCGGTGAGACTGTTCTCGAACACCGCGCGGAATTTTTCTTCGCTCTCTTTAATTTTTTGCTGATTTTCTTTCTGTCTGGTCACATCACGGATGAGTGAGATCATCAGGTTCTGCTGAACAACCGGAATGTTTGAAATGTCAATAAATCTTCTTTTTCCTGCTTTTGTTTTAATCTCAATACCATCCCAGTCCGTTTTTTGCTTACCGCCCTGCATCTCTTCCAGAAACTGTTTAATTGCATTATTTCGAAAACTACCATCATCAGATAACTTCTTAAAAAAATGCTGCAGGTTCGTCAGATCATCCCCTGGCCAGCCAAAGATGCTCGAATATTTTTCATTCATGAACATCAGCTTCCCTCCATGCGTATCATTGACGGCTATTCCAACAGGAATAGCATGCAGGATAGTCTCAATCAGTTTGATACGGTTTTTGAGATGGTTATTCTCTGATACAGTTTCTTCTGATTGCCTATCTTCCCGGTAATCTGGCAATCCCCGGGTTTCTTCTGCAATTTTCCTCTTTCGGGCAATTACAAACAACACCACGCTGGTGATAATTAGAAATAAAAGTTTATTCCCGATTTCCAGCATTTTTAAGGAACCATCCCAGCTTTGCCAGGTAAGTATTCCCGACATAATCAAATCAGACAAAATAAGGTAAGCTACTCCTGCAAGGAAATACACAAGCACAATTTTGAATGACCTGATATTTTTCGGTGATTGTGAATGTTTTGACATGGCAAACCCTTCCCTTTAAATGAAACATTGCGAATCCGGGGAGAAGATACTTAGATTTAGAAATATTGTGTTGTTATACCATCAAATGCGGCAACATTGTGAATAGCAAATCTAAAAATCCATTACTTATTTTAAAAAACGGTCCGGATAAGCATTTTAAATAAAAATATCCGTTGCCGGATTTATGTTAAGTTTAAACACTTAGGGGAATAAAATAGTTTAGTATTAGCACGATATCTATGAAATATCGGATAATATTTAAATAACATTTAGCCACAGAAAAGAGATTTGGCGAATGTTTCAGACTGCTATCCTGACTGTTCCCCAGCTAGCACGGACATGCTGTCTGTGCGATTTCCAATTATCTATCGGTGGTTTATTTCCCAATATGTAAACAACTAATAATCCCCCCCATATTTGCATAATTTCTTACCGAGCGGTATAGATATTCTCATGGATTTTATACGATAAATTATTTCAGGAATATTGTTACAAATAAGGCTTGATCTATTTTCCCTCAACAGTCTTCTTCAGAAATTGTCTTTTTTAAAGCAATATAACTAAAATTCAGGCTTTCTGCTAATTCAGGATTGTTAGAAACGATAAGGCACGAACATCATGTCTCTCGCATGGTTGGTATGTGGTGGTGGAAATTAAATAAATGCAGCAGGGAAGCGCTTTTAAGCAAAGAATTTAATTATCGGTAGTTTTCCTTACCGGAATAGTAAATTTGAACACACTCCCCTGCTCCACTGCCGGCTCAGCCCAAATTTTACCTTCGTGCATTTCAATAAATTCTTTGCACAGCAACAGGCCCAAACCGGTACCCTGTTCGTTGTCAGTACCCGGACTCGAGTTATTTCTGTCGATGCGGAATAAGTTTCCTGCTTTTTCATCCGACATACCCATGCCATCGTCGGTGACAGTTAACAGTATCTCTTTTTCATCCCTTTCTGCATGAATACTGATTGTACCTTCGGGATAAGTAAATTTTAATGCATTGGAAACCAGGTTTCGTATCACGCTGCTGATCATGACCCTGTCGGCATAAACGTAAAGATTATGGGGCAGGTCGAATTGAAAAGTAATATTCTTTTGTTGTGCTGCATCATTGAACAGGTCAGTTTCTGCATCAATGATAGATACAAGTTCAAGATATTCAGGATTAAACTCGATTTTCCCTGCCTGTGTGCGCGACCATTCCAGTAAATTGGTAAGCAGGTCCATAGCCCGTTTTGATGAATCCCTGATGATGGTTGCATACTCTTCAACATCCTTTAGATTTTGAGAATGCAGCCGGTCCACCAGTAAGGCACTGAATCCGGCAATACTGCTGAGCGGACTCCTCAGGTCATGCCCTATTACAGAAAAAAGGCGGTCCTTTGTTGCATTAAGATCCTTAAGTCTTTCCCGGCTCACTTTCAGATCGTGTTCAATATTTTTTCGTTCAGTAACGTCACGGACATTCAGCACCACCGACCGGATAAAAGGATTGGCAAGCTGATTGGTACCAAAAGCTTCCAGGAATATCCAGCCACCATTTTTGTGCTTATGCCTGTATTGTGCACCACCATTTGACCTGTTTTCGATTATGTCCTGAAGTGCGTTCCGCGTTTTTTCCCGGTCGTCAGGGTGCAACATTTCATCAATGACCGGAATATTCATTAGTTCGTCAGGTGTGTATCCAAGTAGTTTTTCACACGAATTGCTTACATACTTCTGCACTCCGTTTTCATCCAGCAACACCAGCATATCAAAAGAACTGATGATCAACTGCTTGAAATATTCTTCTCCCAGTTCTTTGATCTCATCAAGTTCTTTTTCTATTTCCCTGTATGGACGCCGTTTTTTCATTACCAGATAAGTTTGCAAGTGCAAGTTTACTAAAAAATCGACAGGCAAAATAAAAGGAAACAGAAATTATTCTATAGTTATCTTCTAACCTTCAGATATCCCGGGACAGGAGATTACGGCCTGTTGATTTCATCAAAACACAGAAGCACACAATCCAGCACTGACAGATTGTCCGTACCAATGCAGACCAAAAGATTATCCTACTCCACTGCTTCCGGCAATCCCTCCCGTCTAGCGCGGATATGCAGTCTTCAGCAGGGATAATATAACAGTGAAATAATACATTAGGATATAGAATATTTAAAAATATTTTAATTCCCTAAAAATTGTGAATATGATTTTGTTATTTTTGTAAGAGGTTATATTTTATTCATATAAAGTATTTTTGTTTTTAAGATCTTTGCTTTGAGAAGATTTATTCTTTATCGGATTTTTTACTTAAATTAATTTAGTAATGAAACAAGTCATTCTAAACATTCCGGATAATAAATACCTTGCTTTTATCAGCTTTGTAAAAAGCAAGTTTGCTGATATTCAGATAAAAGAAAAAAATCAAAAACTAAAGAAGTAACCGAAGAAGACAGTGCCTGCGAGACCATGCTTTTATCTGAAAAAAGCCTGGCTGAAGAATGGTTGTCCGATGAAGATGACAGGTGGGACGAAGTGCTGTAAATTATGAAGTACAAAAAAGGTGACAATGTAATTATCGGTTTTCCATTTTCGGATTTATCCAAAACAAAGAAAAGGCCCGCTCTTATTATTTCCAATGACAGCGTAAACAATACGGGTGATTACCTGATGGTTCAGATTACTTCTAAAATTCGTAACGACAACCTTTCTCTCCCGATAAACAAAAGTGATTTCATTAATGGTAAAGAACTCCCTTTGCAAAGCTGTATCCGGTTGCACAAGATATTCCTTTTGAACGAAAGTTTAATTATTTCTAAATATTCAGCGGTAAATACCAGTTTTCTAAATTCTGTTATTGATAAGATTACCAGGCTGCTGAAATAATGGCATTAAAAAACCCGGACTTGCCGGGTTTGCATTTTTATGTTTATTTGGGGATTTGCATTTATAGCACCCATAACGAATCTGTGACAGTAGCCTTCATTCTTGATAATTTTAATTGTTCATCATAATAATCAAGATTAAACAGATTACAGGAATTATAAATTTCTATTAATAATATAGGCAAGAGAAATAATATAGATCGCATCTTCATATTCCTTCTTTTTTTATATTTTTTAAGATAACCATTCTTCTGGATAATTTTTTCATCCTTCTTTATGAATTGTTTAATTACAGTAACCAGTATATGTATGATTTATTAAATTTTCCCCAATTATATTTGCGTTTTCATTAATTGGAAACAAAGCATTCACTTGCATGAAATGTTCAATATTGGATAGACTTTTCCTCATAAATATGTTTCTAAGTATGAGAAACGCCTAAATTAATTTCACCTGTTTTTGAGTCAATTTCAATATAAATTTCGATACCTTGTGATAATGCTCCTTTCGCATAACTACCACCAATCCCAAAATCAAAAGCTTTTAATTTTCCTCCAATTTTTCCCGATGTTAAAGCAAAATTTGTAGCAATTTTTAATTTCTGTAATCCCCAAAGATCAATAGAACCGACAGGATCATTCTCAGCGTAATTAAAAGGGAACACCCAAGGGAAAACATCGGCTTTAGGATTAAGGCTGGTAAATCTCCCCAGGCTTGGGTCGTACATCCGTGCGCCAAAATCATACCAATTTACGCGAATTTTTAATGCTGTTTCAGGCTTCTTACCACCTCCCGGCAACCTGTTCAAAGAACCTCTTATTTCTCAAAAATAGCATCTTTTTTCTTTCAATTGAAGTTTTCTATCAGAAATTCAGTTGGCAAAACATTCAGACTTTCTGTAAATTCTGGATTGTTAGAAATGATAAGGCACGGACAGCATGTCCGCGCCAGGGGGGGCGGGCTTTACATTCTAATATTAAATATTATTTCTTACCATATAAGCAAGTCCTATCGTTGTTACAAGCGTAGCTAAAATGTAGAAAATAAGAACAATATCCCACGTTACCTTTTTAGATTTTAATAACTCACTGCATACTTTTATAACTTCACTAGATTTCTTGCTAAAATACAACCAGTTAACAACAACTATTGAAGTTATTATTAATATTCCTACAATCCTATCTTGATGCACTATTAAATCTTTTCGATTCATCATAACATAAAAAATGAAATCACTAATGAACTTTATATTAAGAACCTGAAAAAAAGAAACACCTAACACATTACTAAAAACAGGAAAACTGTTGTTTTTTATAACTACACTATCCCACCAATGAACTCGATAATATAAGTATTTAAACAATCCTACCATACTCCATCTCCATAAACAAGATTAAAATACCAATTACTCTCAACTATAGTTTTACCGATAGATGTACCTATACTATAAGCTCCTAAATAAGGATGCTTTGATAATCCCATTAAATTATTTGCCCCAATATAGGCACCTCCAAAATTCGTTAATTGTCCGCTCTGATATTGTTGTAGAGTTTGATAAGAATCGACTAAACCTAAAAGACGACCTGCTACACCAAATACGCCTGATGCCTTATTGGCAATATTTTTATTTCTGGCAATTATTTTAGATGATTGATATTTGTTGCCAAAATAATATTGGCTGTAAGTTTTCATATTGCTTATATTAAGCCATGTTTTAGATGTAGCCAAAAAAGAAGAAGCTCGCCCTGCTGCATAACCAGTTAAAGAAATACCAGGGAAATTACCATCTCTTTGTTGCCAACTTCTTTCCCGATAATACTTATAAGAATAAAAGCCTCCACTAACAAAGTTATTTTGATTCTGTGCAAAAGAACCAAAATATGAAACTTCATTCCTCATTCTATTCATCTGATAGCCGGGCACTTCCCAATTTCCGCTACTATTCTTTTCAGCCGTCACACTAGACAACAAAACACTACCATTACTTAATTTGCCACCTGTCCCATTGAACTCTTCAGTAATAAATTGGTCTACTTGTGCCATTGATGCACCTCCATTTGCATCTTCTAAAGTTAACATATCCATAAACCGCTGAATATCCTCTGCTTCATTGGTTGTCCATCCATTTGCAGATTGCTCCCACAACCCCATTAAATCTGTAAACAAAATAGGGTTATTAAAACCATAACGATATGGCGTTATACTATTAGCAAGTTCGGCCATAGGGTCAGAGGTATGGAACCTCCCCAAACTCGGGTCATACATCCTTGCCCCGTAATCGTACCAATCCAGTACAACCATCCTACTCCTTTGCCTCCGGCAATCCCTGCATATCAATTTCTATTACCTGATCAGTGTGATTATCCGGCGCAGCAGGCAGGTTAATTTCCATGTTGCCGGAATCAGTAATTTTATATTTTAATTCTTTTGGAGTATTGCCCATCAGGTATATTTTGCCAATTTTATTGCTGACAGCAGGGATGGTTAACCGGTTGTCTTCCGGCCAGTGAAAAACATGAGCATACAACTTCCCTTCTTTTTTGGTATACACGCCCCATTCGGGTTCGGTGCTATACGGACTGCGTGTGGTCCCATAGATACTTCGTCCGAATTTGTCCATCCAACTTCCAAAAGCATGCAGGATATGCACTGCTTCGGGCTGCACGGTTCCGTTCCCTTTCGGACCAATATTAAGCAGGTAGTTCCCGTCGCGCGAGACGGTGGTTACCATTTCCCTGATCAGGGTATCGGGTGATTTCCATGCAGAGTCGGAAGCATTGTATCCCCAGGTATTGTTCATGGTACGACAGGTCTCCCATTGCCGGTCAAGTGGTTTTTCAGGCACTTCATTCTCCGGGCATTGAAAATCTCCCAGTCCAAAGCTCCTGGCCACCCTTTCATTGACAATTATATCCGGATCCAGGCTGATCACATAGTTATACAGATCGGTTCCGTCGGCTTTGGTCCACCAGCGTGTAGGTGTAGATTCGCCTGAGTTGTAGGTCCAGTCGCCATCGAACCACAATACTGCCGGATGGTAACGCTCTACCAATTCTTTAAGCTGGGCTTTCATATCACGTACATACGCAGATTTGGCTGAATCGGAAGCGATAGTGGAAAATGTATACCAGTCTTTTCCATGATAGATCTGCTGAGAAGAATGGTTCCAGTCGAGTATGGAATAATACAGACAGAACTTTAAGCCAGCAGCCTCGCAGGAATCTTTCAGCTCCATCAGAATATCTCTTTTTTTAAAAGGGGTAAAACCGGGCAGGTCGTACATTTTTGTTCCTGTCACATCCTTAAAACTCTTCACATGGGTGTCCCACATGCTGAATCCCTCATGATGTTTGGCAGTGATCACCACGTACTTCATGCCGGCATCTTTGGCAAGCCGGGCAATCCGGCCCGCATCAAAATCCACCGGATTGAAATGGGCAGATACCTGCTGCTGGTAATCGGCTTTTTTCCAGTTCTCAGTGCTGAAAGCCCATTCACCATGACCAAGGTAGGAGTAGGAACCAAAATGAATGAACATCCCGAACCGGTCGTGGTACCACCAGTCCATTTTCGGATCCATTTTATATTGAGCTGATACCAATTGCACTGAAGTGAAGGCAACAACAAATATCAGTGATAAATTAAGGAATTTCTTTTTCATAGCAGTATATTAAGTTTTTCAAAACTGTTAAAATAATATCTTTCCGGGTGATTTGGAAAAAATAAATGATATTATTACCCGTGGAGAGATAAAATACCCTAACTATAAATACAACTGTGTTTCTTTATTTATGATTTTTCTTTTTCTATCTTCGACGGAATAAACCACAAAACTGCTGCTGATGTTCCATTTGATTATAACCATCGTTTACCTGCTGCCCAATATTTACCTGTTCTTTCGCATCAGGAAACTTTTTATCAGCAAAGAGTACCGGCTTAGGTATACCATTATATATCTATTGCTGGCCAGTATTTATCCCGTATCCCAACCTTTTTCCCATTCAACGCCAAACGAGTTTGCCCATTTACTGGTGATTGTTGCCTACTATCTCCTGCCCTTCTATCTCTATGTTTTTTTGCAGATGCTGCTGTATGACCTATTCCTGTTGATCAACCACTTTACACATCTTGTCAGCAGGCAAAAACTCAGAAGTTTTCGTTTCCGCCAGTACGCATTTTCTTCCATCATAGTGTTGGCTGTTTTAATTGTCGCTGGTGGCATTATTAACCTGAATACCATCAGGGTTTCGCGATATCACATCAGCATTAACGGTAAAAACAGCAGACTTGATCATTTCCGGGTTGTTTTTGTTTCTGACATTCACATCGGACAGGATACACGGCCACAGTTTATCCGTCAGTTTGCCCAGAAGACCCGGGAGTTACAACCCGACCTTATCCTGTACGGTGGAGACATAATTGAACGGAACGCCAACAGTAGCAATGTGACCAAAATTGAAAACATATTGCGTGAACTTCATTCCACATACGGCGCGTATGCCGTAATGGGCAACCACGAGTTTTATGGCGGACAACAAGACGGGCAGTTTTTCAAAAAAGCAGGTATCACCTTATTAAATGATACAATGATAAAAATAGAGGACTCATTTTACCTGGCCGGGCGAATTGATCAGCATTTCAGAGGGAGGAAAGCTCTTTCTGAAATACTGGCGACACAACAACTGAATTTACCTGTAATCATGATGGACCACCGCCCGACCCATTTGGAGGAAGTGAGCGAAACACCGGTTGACGTACAATTTTCAGGTCACACACACAACGGACAACTGTTTCCGATCAACCTGATCATGAAAAGCATCTATGAATTACCCTGGGGATATGAAAAAATTGGTCATACCCACTTTTTTGTATCCAGCGGATTGCGGTTGTGGGGGCCACCGGTGAAAACTGCCGGCAAATCGGAGATCATGCTGGTAGATATAGTTCTAAATTAGCCTGATATCATTCTCTTTCAGCACATCCAGTTCTTCTTTGGTAAAGGGAGCCCAGGTGCGAATAGTATTAAAACCTCCGGAAAGTATTCGTTCCATATCAAACCGCACCTGATCTGCTTTAAAAGTCTTTTCCCAGGGAACTTCACCCGGCGATGCGCCGGCTTCATATCCAATGCCTTCTACACAAAACTTTTGTCAGGCCAGACTGGTATCTCCAATATTGAATTTAATTCCCTTTTTGTTGGCGATATCACGGATAAGATTCAGTATCCTGTTAGTGTATTGCTGATCGAGTATGGAAAGTACAATCAGTTTTGACCGGCCCCTGTCAAAAGTAATCCGCAGGTATCCCCCTCTGAATCCAATCATTTTCACATTTTTCCAGTAGACAACATTTTCTCTGACAGCGGTGCGAATACGAATCACCTCATCATCAATATGTACAGAAGACTTGCGGGTAAAATGATCTTCCAGGTTATAGCCCCTTCCGGCAGCAATCTGGTACACTCCCCAAAAAATAAAGAATAAGCTGTAAAAATAGTCAATGACATGAATCCCCTTATCTTCATAAAACTGGAGAATCATCCAGGCAAACCCTATAAGAATAGTAATACCACCCAGGATTATCTGTACATTTGATTTTCTGAAGTGGCCGTATAAGTTTTGGTTGTATTCCATGACCTGAAGCTTTACAGAATAATAGACCGTCTGATAAATTTACTGTTAAATATACACTTTCAGGCCTATTCATCCAAATATAGTGATTTGTTTTTTTTAGTTATTTATCAACTGATTAATAGTAGTGACGAGAGAGGAAGTTTTGAAGGCTTAGGGGTTTTGATGTTGAGTTGTTGAGTTGTCCTGGAATAGCTCTCACGCATTTTTAATGTGTGTTGTAAGTTCAGTTGTTTATTTGGTTGCAGTTCTCTTTTTTTGGCTCAACTGAGCCTTAAATTCTATATTGTTACTATGCGTTATTTCTTCAATACAGTCTTACAATTTAAACAAAAATTTCTGTGTACACTTAATCCAGAACCACATACGTTACATTTCCATTTATCCTCCTCATTAATTAAAAATCTCTCAAGTCCATTGTTCCTTATGTGTGCAAGATTTTCAATCATACTCATTCCGTAGTTTTTCTTATATCTTTTGTCCAGGTTTTTCAATCTGGTGCAAGGATATTTTACGCAATCATAGCAAAATCCAGATGCTGTCTCCGCTAATAAATCACAATTAACGATGATGCAATTACGACAACTTTTTGGTTTATTTTCATCATCAGTTTTAAAACATCCACTGCAGGGATTCTTTTCTCGTAAATATCCGATACATAATCCGCAGTTCATTCCACAAGCAGCAATCAATCCATAATATTTTAAATCTTGAGTCATGAAATTAGTTTTTATAAACTGTAATTAATTGGTCTGAATTAAACATTGATGCAGGAGAAATCACTAATTCCTCTTTCGGAATATTGTCTCCGTATCTTTCCATTAGTTTCTGCTTTACAGCTTTGTCAGTCAAATTGAAATCGCCCAATTTTGCAAAGGAATAATCTGGATAATCCTCATCCATTGTTACTTTCCCGATAATCCTTTGATTATAAATTAATTGTTTGCTTTATTTGTCATACACTTATTCTTCATTATTCATAAAGAGGCGTTAGCCCTACTATCTTCGTAGCAATTATCAAACAATCGTAATATAGGGGCGTAGCCCTGACATCTCTTTTACATTATATGATTTGTTCCTGTGATGGGCCTTGCAGATGATTGGCTCTAGAGTTATTGCATCGGTCCAAAAAGGAATTTTACATTACTAAATCAAAATAAATTGATTATGAATTCTTTAATGACATCCCAATATTTAAAAATCACTGAAAAAATCAAAAATGAAATTACTATTGTAAGAATGTTTGCTTTACTTATGGCTTTTCTTTCCATATTAGGGTTAATTATATGAAAATAAAGATAAGTGATCCTTGTGCAATTTAGTTGCACTTTCTTTTTTAAAGTTGAAAAATTCAAAACAAAACCAGATTGCTTGATTTAAATAAATTACAGGCAATAATTTTTGATACTAAAAAGCATTGGTATGTACTTCTAAATATTGGTTTCAATTTGAACTAATTCTATTTAGCTGAACAGGTTAAAATTCTTAATACCAGAATTGTATCTTTTCATCATTACAGTCGTAAGAAAGAAAAAAAACATATGAAAAAAACTATATACATACTTTTCATAGCAGTTGCATTTATATTTTCAGGCTGCAAATCAACCACTTACTTGCAAATTATGCGACCGGCCGCCGTTACCGTCCCGCAGAACATTAAGGCCATTGCACTGGTAAATCGCACTGTTCCGGAAAAGAAAGGCTTGAATATTATTGAAGGAGTATTGACGGGAGAAGGCATCGGACAGGACCGTGAAGGAGTACAGAAAGCCATGGACGGATTGTCTCCAGGTACTGGATGAATCGCCTCGTTTTACTGTAAAACGCACTACAGATGAGCTGAAAAACAATTTCCTTGCCGGTGGATTTACCGATCCCATTCCCTGGCCTGTAATAGGAAATATTTGCCGCCGATATGAAACAGATGCTGTACTGGCTCTGGAAATATTTGACAGTGATTTTGTCACCACACATGGTTCAAAAGTGGTTGAGAAGAAAGACAGTGACGGGAATGTAAGGAAGGTTACTGAGTATCATGCAGAGGGAGTAGCCACAGTAAAGATCGGTTACAGGTTATATGACCTTTCAAACCATACCATCACCGACCAGCAGGAAATTTCGCAAAACCGAAAATGGAGTGCAACAGGTAATTCAGTTAAGGATGCACTGGCCCATTTGTTACAGCGCAGAGTTGCGGTAAACAATGTCAGTTATCAATCGGGACGGGCTTATGCCCAGCGAATTGCACCAAGTTGGTTTACCGCCTCACGGGTATTCTACAAGAAGTCGAAAAAGAATCCAAACCTGGCCTTAGGAGCCCGTCAGGCAGCAGTGGGTAACTGGGAAGAAGCAGCAGATACCTGGAAACAGGTTCTGAATACTTCCGATATGAAAACTGCCGGTAAAGCAGCCTATAACATTGCACTTGCCTATGAAGTAATGGGTGATCTTGAAACAGCCAAAGAATGGGCTTCAGATGCCTATGCTACTTATAATAATAAGAAAGCAAGAGACTATTCCCGTATTCTCGACCGCAGAATTTGGGAACAGGAAAAGCTTGATCAGCAAATGGATAACCAGTAGGATGTTTGCAAAACACCAGATATTGCAACTTTTTTGAATGAAATACGTATTTGTCATGTTTTTTGGTTTTTAGGTTTTTATGGTTTTTATAAAAGATCCGGATGTAACATTAGTCATCCGGATCTTTTGTATTTGGGTATTACATTCCGTCTGCGGGTAAAGGTTACTTTATAAATTTTTATTTCAATAATTAACTCCATCAGGCACTTTTGCGTTTTTAAAAATACTCCGCTAAATATTAAAACGGGGTTTTGTTGTCGTCATACATATTGGTATTTACCACTAAACATTAAAAATTTTCCTGTATAAAAAGAATTAATAGTAAGTTTACGCGAAATTTTATGTTATCGCTTATTTAATGTACCGGGTATACAGCAGGAATGCTGTTTTGCCCAATGATTATGTTAATTATTTACACAAATGAAGAAATTTTATTTCCTGTTAGTCTGGCTTCCCTTCTCTTTTAGTGGCTTACATGCCCAGGATGAAGCCTCAACAATGGTTACAAGCATTTTTTCCAATGCATTTACCAGTGATACCATTTATGAAAACCTGCGGTACCTTACCCAACATACCAAAGGCCGTATAGCCGGGAGTCCTCAAGCCGCAGCGGCAGTTGAATATACTCGTCAGCTTATGAAAGATCTACATCCTGATACGGTATATCTTCAGCCGGTAATGGTAAGCCGTTGGGTCAGGGGAGAAAAAGAGCAAGCCCGCATCATCTCACCTGTTTACGGTGAAACACCGCTTGCTGCTACAGCACTCGGGTTATCTGTTGGTACCGGGAAGGATGGATTATCCGGTAATATTGTGGAAGTTAAAAGTTTTGAAGAATTAAAAGTCTTAGGTAAATCAAAGATAGAAGGTAAGATTGTATTTTTTAACAAACCGATGGATGTTTCAGGCAACTCAACTTTTGCAGGTTATGCCGGAACTGTTTTTCAACGTGTCCGCGGTGCCTCAGAAGCTGCCAGGTACGGAGCGACCGGAGTGTTGGTACGTTCAATGTCGACATCAGTGCATCCGGTACCACATACCGGTGTGATGCATTATACTGAAGGCATTAAAAAAATACCGGCAATTGCCATCAGTACTCAGGGAGCCGATTTACTGAGTCGTCAGCTCAAAGATGATCCGGCACTCAGGGTATATTTCCGCACAACTTGCAAAGATATGCCTGAGGTTAAATCATATAATGTGATCGGTGAATTAAAAGGAAATACTTATCCAGATGAGATCATCACTGTTGGTGGACACCTGGATGCCTGGGATACAGGAGAAGGAGCCCATGATGATGGCGCCGGCTGTATGCACACCATCGAAGTACTGAGATTATTCAAAGCACTTGGCATTCATCCAAAACGCACCATCCGTTTTGTGATGTTTATGGATGAGGAGATCAACCAGCGGGGCGGTAAAAAATATGCTGAACTGGCAAAAAAGAATCATGAGCATCACTATGCTGCACTGGAGTCGGATGGTGGCGGATTTGCACCCACAGGGTTTGGTATTGGTGCAAAAGGAAAACGGCTGGAGAAGCTGATAGCTCTCAGGAAGTACTTTGAACCCTATCGGATTGATGATTTTGTAGAAGGAGGACACGGCGTAGATATTGGTCCCCTGGAAAAAAATGACCCCAACACCCTTTTGATCGGACTAAATCCCGAGGATTACCGGTATTTTGACATACACCATTCCGCTGAAGATACTTTTGATAAGGTCAACAGGCGTGAACTGCAGGCTGGTGCCGCTTCTATGGCAGCACTCATATACCTGATTGATAAGTTTGACCTGTAAAAAACAAGATCCGTTATGAGAAAACCTGATTTCATAACGGACCTTCAACCAATAATCCTGTTTATTTACTCTGACACTTTATTAGTTTTCATTTTTCTTCCTGCGGATAACAAAAACAGGTACAAAAGCCACCACAATGAGTAAAGACAGAAGCCCTTTATGTATTCCTCTGGTTTGAAGGGTAGTACTTACTGTGGCTACTACTTTTTCTCCCTCGTTTATACTATCCTGCGGAGTTTCTGCATCTTTCTTATCAACCATTACCGGTTCTCTGCTGATACTGTATCCTTTGATCATATTGCGGTGATGGCCGTTGGTATTCATGTCTTTCATATGACACAGACGACAGTTTTGCTTTGTGCCAATAGTTCCTGAAAGATTCTGGTACTGGATGGGTTGCAGGTTATCCCGTTCGATCCCGTATTTGTTGGTAGCAAAATACACAGCATGTGTAGATCCGTGGCAGGCTTCACACATTACCCCCTGATAATCGGGACGATTCCGGTAAAGGACACTGCCACCTGCGACCCATTTATTAAATCCTACGGGACGTTTGGGGAGTTTTCTGATATTAAAATCAGTGTGGCAACTCAGACAGTCTGGTTCCTGTAACCAGGGCATCCGGGGATGAATTTTTGCTTTAGAGGCTTCCATCACAGGAGTAAGGTTTTCCATCAGTCTTTCAGCAGCTGGCTTTTGCAGACCTGCTTCAAGGGTAAGTAATGATAGTGCATGGTCTTCGATCTTGCCATGACAGTCTGTGCAGTTGACACCCATGGTATTATGCCGTCCTCGCAGACATTGTGTATTCCCTGAACGACTGGAAGGGTGACACATGTTACAGGATTCTTCGTTCATGCCTGTCAGGTAATTGGCATGGAAGCCGTGCATGGCAGAAGAAAAGTTCAGTATCCCGGGTTTGCCCGGTGCCCCGATGGCCGGATCAGCATGACATTCCTGGCAAAGGTGTGGATTACCGGCAAGGGCATCACTCAGCAAGGTAGTATTATTCATACGATCGTGAGCAGCCAGCAGGTTTTCGGCTGTTTTATCGGCCAGACCTGAATAGTTATTCACCCGCCAGCCACCACCATGACAATTGCGGCAACCCATTTCGGTGGATGTGGGCGTTACCAACGTCGTCCTGGCAAGCACTTTTCCTGATGCTGAATCAATAGCCGTGAGATGAAACAGCGGATAAGGATTGTAGGTGCCGTCATCCCGGTAAGGGGTCACTGGTACAAATTGCGCGATAAAACTATTAAGATCCCCGGGGTCCATAACATCTACCACCTTTTTGCCTGCCAGACCCGTTCCTGGTTCCAGCTTAGCGCCATATATTTTGGGAGCATAATCCCAGAAAAGTACATGCTTCTCAGGATGCTTGTATCCGTCCTCTACTTCGTATTTGATGGTTACACCATTTGTCATCAGTGCTGGTTTTTCTCCTCTTTTGTAAAGCTGGGCCCAGAATGTATTTGCTGGCGGAAGAAAAGAAAAATATTTGTCATTGTCAGATATACAATGCATGCCCAGGTCGTTCCAGGCAAGCAGTACATATTCATCCTTTTTTGTATCGAAAGGAGGAACCAGCACATCTTCAGTTGTCACCTTTGCTGCTGTTTGTTTTACCGGTGGCTTTCCCATTACCTCCTGATAAATATAAGCAGCCAGGACTTTCTTTTCGGCTTCATTTCCGGCAAACGGAGGCATATATGTATTTACCTTCCCCAATCCGGTAAGCTCAGCCTCCAGACCGCGTTGCGTAAAATTACGAGTCCTCAGTAAAATGCTGTTTTTCCCGTCAATAGTATGGCAGGGCAGACATTGCATGGTAAAAAGTTCCTTTCCTGCATTCATTTCCTGCCCTTTGGTAATATCTCTTCTCTTTCACCCAACGGGCATGCTGAAGGAAACCAGTTTGCCGGTATTTTTGAATATCCTGTTTCAAAAGACCATTAGAATACATATAACCACTAATAATATAGGGTTTTCTCCCGATTTCCCGCAGGTACTCAAAGCCGGCCATCCAACCCAGGGCAGTGACCAGCAGGATAACCACCGCATACTTCTGGATGCGCCCGGGTACCCTGACTATAAAAACCAGTCCCAGCAGGAAAATCAATACTGAAGCAATGATAAGTATATCAGCAAAAGGTGCTGCCTCTCTGTTATAAAGGAACAGGTTATCCAGCAAGTTTTGCGGTGTGGCATTCAGATAAAGTATCCCCCCGGCAACAATAAGCAGGAGCGGCCAGTATAGCCAGTTTGCACAATAGTGATAAAGCAGCTGTCTGAAATCCTTGTTTTTTGTAAACACTGCAGTTACAAGACCGAAGATTCCTGCAAGAGTAAAAGCAATGCCTGTGCGAAAAACCAATGCTGGCAAAAATCCGGGATTGAAGAAACCATCCCAGAAATTTTGTGTTTCAAGCCAGCTACCGGGTGTAAGCATAAAGGTAAGTATTCCATTTATAACTAAACAGGCTGAGCCAGGCAAATGCAAAATAAAACCACCCGATGCGTACATGGTCTTTGTAGGACATTTTGCCAAACCGGTTATAATAGATCAGTAAGGCTACAATTTCTCCAATGAAGAACACCCATTCGATGGCCCATCCAAAGACAAAATTATGGATCAGTGCAGAGGTAGCTGCCGGATTAACCAGTGAAATCACAAACCAGATACCTACTCCGCTAACACCGCCAAAGACCATCGTAAGCAGCAGAAAAAATTTTGTATGGCGTTTCACATAGTTCATCAAATCGGTATTGCCGGTTCGGTGTGCTCTTATCTCAGTAACAACCAGAAAAAGACCGCCACCTACAGCTAAATGTGCAATAAAAACATGGAGGATCGCTATAATTGCAATAAGCGTACCTCCGCCAAGATTAATAAGTTCCCAGTGTGGATAATTCATATCAGGCAGGTTTTGATTTGAGTGATAAACGAATCATATAATAAAGGCTGAATATGCCAATTACGAAAACTATCAGAAAAACGATGAGCGGACTTACCTGTCTGGCTACTTCCATATCGGCAGGTTGATAAATACCATCCAGGTAAGCATTGCGGAGAAACTCACGATTAATAATCATTAAAGTCAGCAACAGCAGGGCTGCTATCATAACAGGCAATATTTGTTTTCTTATTGCAAAAAACAGTGCCAGCAAAGTAAGTGCAATAGCAGAAAGTAAAACAGTGGTATAAATAAGATTACCACCCAAAAACTGTATCATAATTTCATGGGGTAGCGACATAAGGAACCAGAATCCAACGATTACCTGCACCATAGTAGCAAAAAAGAAAATCATCATCCCTGAATTAATCTGTTCTTTTCTGTATTCCTTTTCTGCTTTTTTATTGAAAAGGTACCAGCCACTTTTACCAAGCCCTGCAACTGCAATAGCCCCTGTTATGAAATGGAGATAGCGCGGATAAACAGTCTTATCGGACAGATTCAGGTTCCAACCATTTGGATGGTTGAAGTAAGTTTGCCATCGTTCGGGCTGTAAAAGCATAGTGTTGTTGTTCACAAGCATAAAGGCTATGTAAAGAATAAAAACCGTGGAAATAATCAGGCTGATACGTGCTATACCATAAAACCTGTCCTTTCTGAATACGAAAATATAGGATGCGTAGTAGGCCAGAATAAGCACCGGTATGACCAGCAACCATGGGATTGCCATTAAGACGGAGCTGGTATAAAAAAACTGTCCGTACATGACCTGCAGGAAAAGCAAAGGTGGTACACCAAAATTAATAGTTAGCGCAATTAATGTTGGAAGCCACATAGATTCCTCATGGTGTTTGCGTTTAAAAGAACCGGTTACTGCCAGAATACTGCCACCCAGAATAAAATTCATCAGAATGATATGAATAAGGAAGGTGACAAGGAGCAGGATCTGGAACCATCCCCATTGAACAGAGAGGGTATCCGGAGAAGGAATAAGGTGTGTATTCATATGGTGAAAGGGTTTGGTTTAGATCATTAACAAGTTATGAAATAAGCATTTGTTAATCAATACCAGAAAACATAGTGCTGTATTTTGTATTGATTCTAAATAACATTCAGGAAATAATACAGGAAATACAGTGGCTGTTTTGCTGAAGCCTGTCAATCAATACACCATATTCATAATTGAGACGATGCAGAAATGACGGAGGAATACTATGGGCCGGAGGAAAACTTTAAAAAAACGAAAAAAAATAATAATTGACGCAACCTTTATTAAGCTACCGGCATCTTATGTTCGGGAATTTGTTTAAATAACAGTATAAGTTTAACCTTTTAGGGCAATTGGGAAAAAACTTAACTGTCCAAACCACAGCTTATAAGCTGTGGTTTTTTCTTTTTAAATAACTGCAGAGCATTTGACCGCTGAATTTTTATCTTTGTAATTCTTGAAGAACAAATTTTTGAAGTGGCTATGATGAATAACCTCGATTACGGAGTGATTGGAAACTGCAGGACTGCAGCATTGATTTCAAAGACAGGATGGATGGACTGGTGCTGCCTGCCGGATTTTACCTCATCATCCATCTTTGCCCGTTTACTGGATGAAAAAAAGGGGGGTACTTTTGGATTTGAAGTATCGGATGACTATACGATCCTGCAGGATTATATTCCCCGCACCAATATTTTGATTACAAGATTCACACAGGGTAAAAATGCTTTCCACATCATTGATTTTATGCCCCGGAATAAGATGGAGAATGGAGATTATTACTCACCGCCCGATATCATTCGCTATGTAGTGCATGTTTCCGGAAAGCCTGAATTCAGGGTGAGATACCAGCCGGCACTGAATTATGCCAATGGTGCCACACACACTGTTTTTTACAAGGAGTTTATCAAGAGCACCACTACCAGGGGAAAATACGAATCCATCTATTTATATACTGATTTGCCCAAAAAGAAAGTACTGGATAGTGAACCGATCGTACTGGAGAAAGATGCCTTTTTTCTTTTAAGTTATAACCAAAAAATACGCGAACAAAATCTCAACAGGATTTATCTAAAATATGAGCGTACCAAGGTATACTGGCTAAACTGGACGGAAAGGACGATTCATCTGCGGAGATATAACGAAGTTGTAGAAAGAAGTGCGTTGATGTTGAAACTGTTGACTTATCAGAAAACCGGAGCTATTCTGGCTGCACTGACCACTTCGATACCCGAAATACTGGGTAGTGAAAGGAACTGGGATTACAGGTATTGTTGGGTGCGCGATGCAGCAATGATGATCCGGACCTTTAACATTATTGGACATACCACAGAAGCAAAAAGATTCCTTCGGTTCATCATTGATGTGACGCCTGCCAAGGATGAAAAGATTCAGATCATGTATGGCATCAGGGGAGAAAAAGAATTGCATGAAGAAATTCTTGAACACCTGGCAGGATATGAAAATTCGAAACCGGTGCGGATTGGCAATGCAGCCTATTTACAAAAGCAGCATGATATATATGGCGTGCTGATGGATGTGATATACCAGGATATGAAAGGATATCATGTCTCATCGGAACGATCGGAAGAATTGTGGACCATTGTCAGGAGTGTTGTCCGCTCGGTTGAAACCAACTGGAAAAAACCAGACAAGGGGATCTGGGAGTTTAGATCCAACGGGAAACATTTCACTTTTTCGAAAGTACTTTGCTGGGTGGCAATTGACCGTGCGGTAAAAATTGCACGAGCACTTAAGAAGTCGGACTATGCAAGTGACTGGACCAAATTAAGGGGAGTAATCCATGATGACATTAATAAGAATGCCTGGAGCGATGAGAAAAAAGCCTTTACACAATACTATGGAAGCAATGATCTGGATGCATCCAATTTACTGATGGATACATATGGTTTTGTAGAACCCTCCAATGAACGGTTTATTCAGACTGTAGAAGCCACTCAGCGCGAGCTGATGCATAACGGGTTAATGTACCGGTATAAGAACGAAGATGATTTTGGCCTTCCCTCCTCTTCTTTCACTATTTGCAATTTCTGGCTCATTACCAGCCTGTGCCGGATAGGAAGAAGAGAAGAAGCTGAAAAAATGTTTGAAAGAATGCTGGGATACAGCAATCATGTGGGACTCTTCAGTGAAGATATCGACTTTAATTCAAAAAGACTGCTCGGTAATTTTCCGCAGGGATACTCGCACCTGGCCCTGATTGAATCGGCCATAGCCCTGTCCAGCGGCACAACGAGTGAAAATAAAGTAATGAAAGCATTGCATAAGTAGTGTGTTTCTGTTTAATTTTAAATGAGTATTAAAAAAGCAATGATTTGAAAGAGATACTGATATATTCTTCCACAATTAATGCAAGGCTGGAGTATATTGCCGGCATTCTGTTTAACCGTATACTTGATCTGAAAGTTTCATTTACACAAAACCCTGAAGATTTGAGGAATTTTGAAGGCTTCAGGTTAAATTATTCCGGTGAAAATCCTGAGAATGCACATATGACCCTGCGGCCTGTTGATTTACTGTTCGAGAAGGACATTCATCCCCTCCAGCCGGAAACAGGTGAATGGCATGAACTGAAAATATTATTTCCGGTAGCAGGAGGAGATTTCCCTTTTGACATACTGGCCGGATCATTTTATCTTGTCAGCCGCTATGAAGAATATCTCCCTTTTCATGCAGATATACATGAGCGTTTTGAAGCCGACCAGAGCATGGCTTTCCGGGAAGGGTTTCTCAGGATGCCACTCGTGAACCGTTGGGCTGATGAATTTAAAGAAGTGATGCGTATGCATTATCCGAAAATTGAATTTCCCAAAAAAACGTTCCGCCATCTGGTAACCATCGATGTGGATGTACCATTTGCTTTTTTAGACCGGAGTTTGGTAAGGACTACATTATCTGTGGGTAAGGACCTTGTTTCCGGTAAGTTTAAAAATATCAGAAAGCGTGTGGAGGTTCTCAGAGGTAATCAACCCGATCCGTTTGACACCTACCATTTTATTACTTCAGCGGTTGAACCACATGGCAAATCTATCCAATGGTTTTGGCATACAGGTAATTATGGGCATTACGACAAAAGCCTCAGGATAGACAAGCCTATGGTGAGAGAAGCTATACAGCAACTGGCAGAAAAATATCCGGTTGGCATACACCCCTCCTACCAGTCGTTTCATAATACAGAAAAACTTCATGAGGAAATCGATCGTTTAAAAGAGGTGCTGGGCCGATCTGTTACCCAGAGCAGGCAACATTATCTAAGGATAACATTCCCTTCAACCTACAGAAATCTGCTTGAGGAAGGAATCCAGGAAGATTATTCAATGGGATATGCCAGTGAGCCCGGCTTCAGGGCAAGTATCTGCACTCCATTCCCTTTCTACGATTTGAAAAAAGAGGAGGCAACGCCGCTTATGATTTTTCCGTTTTTATTTATGGACGGCACATTTACAAGAAAGAAAATGGATGACCGTGAAATGGAAGAGACCATCACATATATGTCCCGGCAGGTGCGGCAGACGGGTGGCTTCTTTTCAGGTTTGTGGCACAACAGTACTTTTGGCGGAGAAGACAGTTACCGGATGAAGATGTTTTTTGAGCGGATTGTATCAGAATGTTAAAAAGATTTTAATTCCGATATCATTGTTATTTTCCGGGAAAAAGAAAGAATTTCCAACGCAGCAATTTTGAATTCACCTTGCTGATCTGGTGATAAGCTAAAGGGCGGGCTCCGAACTGCCGGTCATAGTATGCAATATTTTCAATCATGCTTCCCCTGAAGTTAACTGACAATCCTTTTTGTGCAGCCAATGCAATAGCTTCAGTAGTTACCATGAATTTTGCCCCACTGTTGCGAAACGCCGGATCTCCTCCACCGAGCAGAAAATAAAGATAATGGTTATCCCAGGCCACCATCAGTGCAGCATGAAGACTTCCGTCAGACCCTGAAGCATATAGTATCTCAGCCGCATCATGCTGCTGACAGGCCTTTATCATTCTTTCAGTTTCTCCTAATGAATAGGGCATTTCAAGGCGCTGTCGATTAAAACTCATTTGATTTAGCTGGTAAAAAAAACTGATGTCCAGCCCTTTTCTAACCTGAACAGATTTTTCGGCTTTCTTGATTTCCTGCCGGGCACTCTTACTGAAAGATGCCAGCAGATTATCAGGATCAACCGGGGGTTTTTCAATTACATAAGTATAACGGGTGATCTGGTTAAAACCTTTCCAGTAGAAAGGTTGCCAGTTGGTAACATCATAGTCAAGGTCCATCTGTAGCCAGTCATAAGCAGGTAACTGTTCAACCAGTTTATCCAACACTTTCTTCTCATAGCTTTGTTTCTTTATAATACCCTGACCATCAGGGTATAAAATTATCGGGCCGGTAATCTGGGTGAAAGCCGGTGAAAGCATATAATGTAATCCATATTTTTTTTTCAGCTGGTAGGGCCATGCACCAAGAATATTCCCGTTTTCTTTAACCAATAATACATCCCAGTTCACTTCACCACAAACTGCATCAAGCCACCAGGGCTGATAAAACAATCTAACAGAAGCGTTGTCCCTGCAAAATTCTATGTATTCCTCTTTTGATGTCAATTATTGAAAATTTGATTTTGTATGTCAAAGATAGAAATTTGTAATGCATAAAAGAACCGGATTGGAGATTTTACATGTCAGGATTACTATCTTTACCATCCTGGAAAAGAAAATACCTGCATGAACCACAAAGAAATTAAATATCTGCAATGCCCTGCCTGCCAGGGAAAATTAGAGTTTGAAAACGATTCATTTCGCTGTAATAATTGTCATAAGAGGTATCCTGTTGAATCAGGGATACCTGTTTTCCTGATTCCTGAAGAAGAAAAAGAAAAAAATTATATCAGTCATTACAAGACTGATGCAGAAGCCTTTGATTATTTCCGGGTGAAAGACAAACAGGTCACACATGATAACCGGCGCATTGAAGAATATGTATCCTCTTTTATTCCACAAGGCACCCGCTGTATTCTTGATGTGGGCTCAGGAAGAGCATGGGTAGCCCGTCGTTTTGCAAATGAGCAGACCACTGTATGGTCACTCGACATTTCCCTGACGAACGTAAGAAAAGCCCTGGATCAAATCACAGAAGACAATCACCTGGGTATAGTAGCTGACGCGAACAATCTTCCTTTTGCAGATGGAACTTTTGATTGTGTTATTTCCACCGAAGTGGTGGAACATGTGCAGGAGCCGGCAACATTTATCAACAGCCTGCTCAGAGTAGTAAAACCAGGCGGAAAACTGATACTCACTACTATGTACAGGGAGAAAATTGTGTATTCGCTTTGTATTCACTGTAACCAGCTCACACCGCATAATGCCCATCTTCATTCCTTTGATGAGGAAAACCTGCTGAATGCTGCAGAAAATAAACTGGTGGCAAAAAAAACATGGCATACTTTCGGCAATAAATTACTGACCAGAACCCACAGCCACTGGATTCTGAGTCCCATGCCTTTTGGTTTATGGAAAGTGTTTGATAAAGCTGTTTCCGGTATTGTGCATAAGCCGGAACGGATTATTGCGGTATTTACAAGGAGGTAAAAGGCAGGCAAGTATATAGGTCACACATTAAAAATACGCGCCAGTAATGCTTCATTTATTACAGGCTCTTTTTTTCATCCCGGATAAGCATCAGGTAGCCCAATCCGGCAAGCAATAAATACATCAGGGTAGCAAATCCTGAGAAATAACCCAGCATATTGAAGATATTTCCGGATTTCAGTATCAGAACAAGGGTAACCGCGCCTATCAGATAAATTACCTGCCAGGCCAGAATATACTGGTTGCGTTTAGTTAGTGAAAAGACGGTGCTGACATTTCTGGCGGCATAACCTGCTACGGCCCAGGGTGCTAAAATGGCTGCCACATCTCCCGCCATTGCCCAGTCGGAACCAAGTACGAACGCGAAAATCTCTTTTCCCCAGATCATAATTGGTGCAAGCAGAAGTGCAGCAAGAACCAGATTGATAAAATAAGAATAGCGAAACAATCTCCTGCGGTTAGCTGATTCACTCATGCGTTGATAAAAAACACTTGAAAATGCCGAATTAATAAGAACCAGCGGATAATTAACCACTTTACTCGCATTTGAATAAAACCCAACAAGTGTACTATTGTAAAACATGGCAAGCAAATAGACCAGCAAATCGGCAGAAAGGGCATTCAACACTCCCATTGGCATCGAGAATATCGGAAAGTTACGATATTCACGGGCCAGCTTTTTCAATTTTGATTTTCGGGGTAACCATGAAGTCATATTTTCAGGTCGCCGCAACCTACGGAGCAAAAGAAAAGATTGCATAAACTGTCCTGTCAGATGGCCGGCAAAGAGTCCGGCAGCACCAAGACGGGTAAAAAAGCCAGCAAGTAAATTCACTGATGAG
This sequence comes from uncultured Bacteroidales bacterium, assembly GCA_963783315.1. Classification (GTDB taxonomy): domain Bacteria; phylum Bacteroidota; class Bacteroidia; order Bacteroidales; family DASQZP01; genus DASQZP01. Next base: position 530,469 of record CAWAMZ010000010.1, on the reverse strand, counting down.
GTAGCTGAAGTTTGTGCAATCCTGTTTCCCGCAAGCATTTTATATGATTTTTTCCTGTTAAACCAGTAATTTAAAGACTTATAGCCCCCCATGATCAGAATACTCACAGGCAGATAATAAAGCAGCCATGCATGATCAGAGAGGTTAAGCCATGCTGCAAGAGGTCGATTAAATATCAGTAATAACAGGAAGAAAAAAGCTGCTGTAAAAACAACCAGTACAAAAGACAGTATCATCACGGAAAAAGCTTTTGCTTCATTTGCCGGAAGCATTATTGCAGATTCATACCTGCCTGTGGAAAGGGTAGCGAGAATATTGGCTATGCTAATATAAACCGCTATGACTCCAAACTCAGCCGGTGTAAACAACCTGGTAAGAAACGGGAGCGCAACCAGGGTAATGATCTGGGACACAGTAGCCCCCGTCATCAATGTTAAGACATTCCGAACGAATTCGTTTTTAAGGAGTTTGGTTACATATGGAACCGACATTTCATTTTATATAGAAAATTATTCCATCATCAGGCTGGTAAAATCAATCTCCGCTCCCTGATCCACTTCTTTTATCTTACCATTTTCACATTTAAGCGTTCGTGCAGGGAATTTTTTAAGCAGTGTGTAATTGTGAGTGGCCATTATTACAGCCCTGCCGCTATTACTTATATCAAGCAAAATTTTCATGATATCGGCAGATGTTTCCGGATCGAGGTTACCAGTTGGTTCATCAGCCAGTATCAGTTCGGGATTGTTAAGCAGGGCCCTTGCAATAACCACACGTTGTTGCTCACCACCACTCAGCTGATGAGGCATTTTATACCCTTTGTAACTAAGTCCTACTTTCTCAAGCACTTCATCAATCCGCTCATTAATCTCCTTTTTAATTTTCCAGCCCGTAGCCTGAAGAACAAAAGTAAGATTTTCATGTACATTGCGATCAATCAACAACTGAAAATCCTGGAACACAATGCCAAGCTTTCTGCGCAAGAAAGGAATCTGCCTGCGTTTGATGGTATTCAGATTAAAACCACAAACCAGCGCTTTACCCTCACGCAAAGGCAGTTCAGCATTAATAGTTTTGATAAGAGATGTTTTTCCACTGCCGACACGGCCAATCAGATAGGTAAATTCACTCTTGTTTAGCTGAAAACTTACGTCAGACAAAACCAGGTTGTCTTTCTGGAAAATTGATGCTTTTTCAAAATTGAGAGTCAGTTCCTCCGCCATGTGATTAGTGGATTTGTTTATTTTTGATAATTATGGTTATCTAATTACTATTGTTAAAGTGATTTTTTGTACCCTTATTAAATATTAATGGCTAAATTAAAAATAAAAATAAAAATTTACAGTTTATTAGATGAAATGTTGATATTAATTGAGATTAACCCTTTTCCTTATTTTTGAAATATTATTACCTTAGCCGGAATTCTCAACAAGTGGTTTTATGCTGACAAGAACAACAATAACCTCTTTCATTATAGTCGTTTTTACCTTACTGCCTTTAAGAGCGCAACAAACTCTTTCTCATCAAAGTATTGATCATAATTACTATAAAGGCTTAGAACTTTATGAGAAAAAGCAATATGCTGTTGCCATGCAGTTTTTTGATAAAGCCATTGATGAATATAAAGACATACCAACAGAACTAAAGGCCAATGCATCTTATTACAGGGCCATGTGTGCAATGGGGCTTTTTAATGAAGATGCCGAATACTGGTTGTTTAAATTTATCAGTGAGTATCCGTCGAGTCCGAAAATAAATTCGGCACGTTTTCAGATGGGGCTTTACCAATACAATAATAAACACTATAAAGATGCACTGGAATGGTTTAAGCAGGTGGATCCGTATGAACTGGGAGAAGACAAATCTGAATATTATTTTAAGAAGGGATATGCTGCTTTTATGCAGGATGATTACAGCACTGCAAGGGTTGCGTTTTTTGAGATAAAGGATGTTGACACAAAGTATACTTCTCCTGCCATCTATTACTATGCACACATCAATTACGAACAAGAGAATTACGAGACAGCGCTTAATGAATTCAGAAGGCTGACGGATGATCCTACATTTTCTCCCATTGTACCTTATTATATCAGTCAGATCTATTACCTGCAAAAAAAATATGATAAGGTAATCAGTTATGCTCCCCCATTGCTGGAGACAGTCACTGAATCGCGAAAAGGTGAAATGGCCAGGATAATTGGAGATTCATATTTTCATGAAAATCAGTATAAGGATGCGCTTGAATATCTGAAGATTTATGATGAAGAAACAGCCTATCTTTCTCCGTCAGATAATTATCAGTTTGGTTTTATTTACTTTAAGCTGGGTGATTATAATAAGGCAACCGGTTATTTAGAAAAGGCATCTAACCAGGATGATACCCTGAGTCAGAATGCACTATACCACCTGGCTGATTGTTATATCAAGCTTGGAGAGAAAAACAAGGCCCGGCTGGCATTTTCCTCAGCAGCCCACATGGATTATAATCCTGTTATAAAGGAAGATGCATTATTCAATTATGCCCTGCTCACATTTGAATTGTCCTATTCACCCTTTAATGAAGCACTCAGGGCTTTGAATGAATACATAGAAGAATATCCTAATTCCAGCCGTACTGATGAAGCCTATAATTATCTGGTGCTGGGATATATGAATACGCATAATTACAAACAGGCACTTGCTTCATTGGAAAAAATAAAAAACAAGGATGCGCGCATTCTTAAAGCCTACCAGCGTATTGCCTATTATCGTGGTCTGGAACTATTCAACGATCTGAATTTTAACCAGGCAATTGAAAAATTTAACGTGGCTATCCAATACGGACAGTATGACCGTTCCATCAAAGCACTTGCCCATTACTGGAAGGCAGAAGCGCAATTCCGGCTTGGAAACTATGATGATGCCATCAATTCCTATCAGGTATTTATCCTTTCGCCCGGTGCTTTTTCAACAAATGAATACAAACTGGCACATTATGATATTGCCTACGCATGGTTTAAGAAAAAAAACTATGACGAAGCCGCAACCTGGTTCAGGAAGTACATTGATCTATCCGGATCCCGTCATGACAAACTTGTTGGTGATGCATTTAACAGACTGGGAGATACTTACTTTGCAAGGGCTTCCTACTGGCCGGCAATTGAAGAATATGACAAAGCCATACAAGAAGGGGGAAACAACGTTGACTATGCCATGTTCCAAAAGGCATTTTCACTTGGACTGGTCAACCGGCCGGAGAAGAAAATCGCTGCACTGAATGAGCTCATCAGCAGGTTTCCTCAATCCGGTTATTATGATGATGCACTCTTCGAACTTGGACGCAGTTATGTTGTGCTGCAACAACCCGACAAAGCCGTCAGTTATTATAACCGGCTCATCTCTGATTTTCCTGAAAGCAGTTATAAGAGTAAAGCCATCTTACAACTTGGACTCATTTATTACAATAAAGGAGATAACCCGCAAGCCATCAGGTATTACAAGATGACTGCAGAGCAATTTCCCGGCACATCCGAAGCAAGAAATGCACTTACAGGACTGAAAAACATTTATGTTGAGATGAATGATGTCAACAGTTACTTCAGTTATGTGAAGGGGTTGGGAGAAGACATCCATATCAGCACATCAGAAAAGGATTCACTGACCTATGTTGCTGCTGAAAATATTTATATGTCAGGAAACTGTGACCGTTCCATCAATGATTTTGAAAATTACCTGCAGAATTTTCCGGATGGCAGCTTTGCACTCAACGCTCACTTCTACCTGGCTGACTGTTACCATAAAACCGGACAGGATGAGAAAGCACTTGAGCACTATAAATATGTGATTGACAAGCCGGTAAACCTGTTTACAGAACAAGCATTGCAAACTGCTGCTTCACTCTATTATGAACAGAAAAATTATCCGCAGGCGCTCGAAACCTATCTTGCTTTGCAGCGAAATGCCCAGGCAAAGGAAAACCTGCTGAAAGCCCGGGTGGGGATCATGAGATGCTACTTCAAACTCGAAAGGTATGCTGATGCCATTGATGCAGCAGATAAGGTTCTGGCATTTAATGATGTGTCCGGAGAACTCAGACGTGAAGCTACTTTTGTAAAAGCAAAATCCGAACTGGCCGTCAATGACATGCAGGCTGCCCTGAAGAGTTTCAAAAAAGTTGCCATTGAAGTTTCGAGCGAAGAAGGTGCAGAATCAAAATTCCGGGTAGCTGAAATTTATAATAATCTGGGAGATACAGCAAATTCAGTAAAAGAGATTTATGATTTTATTGACAAAAATACGCCACACCAGTACTGGATGGCCAGAAGCTTTTTGCTGCTTGCGGATATTTTCGAGAAAAAGAACGACAATTTCCAGGCTGTCCACACCCTGCAAAGTATTATCGATTATTATGAAAAGCCGGATGACGGCATTATTGATACAGCGAGGGCAAAAAAGCAGGCCATACTTGAAAAAGATGAAGAATTAAGAAAACAGTTCCAGCTCAAGGATATGGAAATTGATATTGACAAAAAAAATGACCAGTAGTATGCAGGAACAGTCTAAAATATGGATTACCGTAATGAAGAAAGGATATAGAATCCTGCTTGTAACCTTATTTGCTTTGCTGTTACCGGAAATTGCAAACAGTCAGGATATTAAAAAAGACGTGCATGTAGTTAAGCCCTACAAGCCTTCTGTTTCGGATGCCAACAAGATCAATGTTTTACCCGAGATAAATGATACTACCACATTCAGGCCTTCCTTCAATTATTCGATTGTGCCGACTAAACTGAACACCAGTTATGAACTTCGTCCGATAAGTGCAGCCAGGATGGTAGCTGAACCTATTTCCCGGCTCTACAAGAGTTATCTCAAACTTGGTTATGGAAATTATTCCACCCCACTACTGGAGCTGGATATTAGCAATCTGCGGTCAAAAAATCTGCAATATGGTGTGCTGATGCACCATCTATCCTCCGGTGGCAAGCTGAAGCTGGCCAATGGTGATAAGGTTTTTGCCGGTTATGGAAATAATGATGTTTCTTTGTTTGGTAAAAAAATTTACCGCAGATCGGAATGGACCGGAAATATTGATTTCAGCAGCAAAAGTGTTTATTATTATGGGTATGATGCCGATACCGTTCGAATCCCTCCTCCGGAAAAGAAAGACATTAAACAAAATTTTATTCGCCTTGGAGCCAAAACAGAAATTGCTTCCATACATCCCGACAGCAATCATTTCAATTATAACATTACGGCACGCTACCAGTATATCAGGGACAAGTTTGAAAATGCAGAGCACGGTATTCATCTGAGCGCCTTTACCGAACGCTTCAGGCGGGACAATCTTATTGGAGCCAATTCAGGAGTTGATTTTTTCCATACTACTCCGTCAATTGATTCTTCATACAATGCAGTAGTAATGTTCAATCCCTGGTTCAGTCGCAAGTCAGATGAATGGAAATTCGTTCTTGGCTTTAACAGTTACCTGGATCTTACTTCCGGACACTCAAAAATATACTTATATCCCAGGGCAAGTCTCCAGTTTAATATTGTCAAAAATATTCTGATCCCGTATATTGGCGTTGACGGGCATCTTGAAACGAACAATTATGAGAAAATAGCCAGCGAGAATCCTTTTATAATACCTAACCTGCATGTTAAGCCTACTGATCACCAAATTGAAGGATATGGGGGGTTAAAGGGTAAATTCAGTTCAAAAGGCACTTTTAACCTGAAAGTAAGTTATTCAATCATTAACAATGCTTACTTTTTTGTAAATGATTCTCTCTCAGAATTTGGCACTAAATTCAAAGCAGTATATGATGATATCGAGCTTGTTCGTTATTTTGGGGAGCTTGGTTATGCCTATTCAGAGAAACTCAGCTTTTTATTCCGTGGAAGTTTATACAACTATACCATGTTTTATGAAGAAAAACCCTGGCATAAACCCTCCTGGGAAGTTAACCTGGAAGCCAGGTACAATATACAGGATAAGATCATTGCAAGTGCAGCAGTAAATTTGCTCAGCAAGCGATGGGCCAAACCCTTCAAAGCGGGACAACCCGCTCTGGAACTCAGTGCTGTTCCTGATATAAACCTGGGGCTGGAGTACCGGTATACCAGTATCTTATCAGCATTTATCAAATTTAACAATTTGGGAGCTGCCAGGTATTATCAATGGAATCAGTATCCCTCGCAGCGATTCTTTGTGATGGCCGGTTTCACTTACCTGCTCTAAGTATTAATAATGATATCCTCAAATATAAAGTCCTTTCAGTAATTGTTAAAATGAAACTTAACAAGGCATATTCAGCAAATGATATTAACCATGTATCAAAAAAATATTAACAGATTTTATTCCCTGCAACAATAGCACTCCTATCTGACTGAATATTTGATACTTAAACAATAAATTGGTTGTTGAAAAAAACAACATTCAGATAGCGTATTTTTAACACAAACTGGCTAATTTTTAGTATCTTTGATCAGCATTTATGAAATTCAAAAAGTGACCTGAATAATATCAGATCGGATAATTTTCATAAGTGATGTTAACCTGGTTTGAAAAAAAATTACAATGAAGGTTATATATAAATCAAAGACATTAATCTTTAAAGAAATACAGAAAAAAATATTCCCAACCACTAACAAAGCATATCAACAAATGCTTTTCCCTTTTTGATTCTGGTATTTATTAAAGTAACTGGCATAAAATCGTGCCGTAGCAATATGTTTTTGATATTACAGACAAATAACAATTAAAAATAAATACTAATGAGCAACGAAGAGAAGGAAGAAATTATCAAAAAGCCTGAAGTATTAAATTTACCTTCTGATTATTCAGCAATAAGCATTCAGGTACTTGAAGGGTTGGAAGCAGTTCGTAAAAGGCCCGCCATGTACATTGGAGATATAAGCACCAAGGGACTTCACCATCTTGTTTATGAGGTTGTGGACAATTCCATTGATGAAGCAATGGGCGGATATTGTAAGAATATTGATGTAATAATAAACGAGGATAATTCGGTTACTGTAGCAGATGACGGCAGGGGAATTCCTACTGATTTTCATGAAAAAGAACAGAAATCGGCACTTGAAGTTGTAATGACAGTGCTTCATGCAGGTGGTAAATTTGACAAAGGATCTTATAAGGTTTCCGGAGGACTTCACGGAGTAGGTGTTTCCTGTGTTAATGCGCTGTCGAGTGATTTACATGCCGAGATTCACAGGGATGGTAAAATTTATGTGCAGGATTATAAAATTGGCAAACCGGTTAGTGATATTAAGGAAATTGGAGATACCGACAAAACCGGTACCATTATCACTTTTAAACCAGATGAAAGTATTTTCGCCAATATTGTTTACAACTATGAAATTCTTGAATCACGTTTGCGTGAACTGGCTTTCCTGAATAAGGGAATTAACCTTACATTAACAGATAAAAGAGAATTAGAGGACAATGGAAATGGAAACGGAAACGGCAATGGAAACGAAGAAACTTCTGCTGATTCCGATGGAGAGCATAAATTCCGTCATTCTGAATTTTACTCAGAGGAAGGACTGAAAGAATTCGTTGAATTCCTTGACAAGACAAGGGAACGATTAATTGAGAATCCCATCCAGATTGAGACAGAAAAAAACGAAGTGCCTGTTGAGATTGCGCTTCAATACAATACCTCTTTCTCGGAGAATGTGCATTCGTATGTAAATAACATCAACACTATAGAAGGCGGGACGCACCTGGCCGGATTCAGGCGTGGTTTGACGAGAACGTTGAAAGCTTATGCCGAAAAATCGGGAATGCTTTCCAAGTTAAAGTTTGACATAAACGGTGATGATTTCCGTGAAGGACTTACTGCCATTGTATCAGTTAAAGTAGCTGAGCCACAGTTTGAAGGGCAGACAAAGACAAAGCTTGGTAATTCGGATGTAATGGGAGCCGTTGATCAGGCAGTAAGTACACTGCTGGCTAATTACCTGGAAGAGAATCCCAAGGATGCCAGGACCATTGTTCAGAAAGTTATTCTTGCTGCTACAGCCCGTCATGCTGCCCGCAAAGCAAGGGAACTTGTTCAACGCAAAAATGTACTTTCCGGAGCAGGACTGCCCGGTAAGCTGGCTGACTGTTCAGAGAAAGATGCTTCAGTTAGCGAAGTGTTCCTGGTTGAGGGTGATTCGGCAGGCGGAACGGCTAAACAGGGACGTGACAGGCGTTTTCAGGCTATTATGCCTCTCAGGGGTAAAATCCTGAATGTTGAAAAGGCCATGCCTCATAAGATCCTTGAGAATGAAGAAATAAAAAACATCTATACCGCACTGGGCGTTACCATTGGTACAGAAGAAGACAGCAAGGGACTAAACCTTGACAAACTCCGTTACCACAAAGTTATCATCATGACGGATGCCGATGTGGATGGTAGTCATATCGCAACACTGATCATGACCTTCTTTTACAGACACATGGAAGATCTTATCAAAAATGGCCACCTGTATATTGCGACGCCTCCACTTTACTTAATCCGTAAAGGAAAAACTGAACGTTACTGCTGGAACGAGGATGATCGTAAACTAGTGGTCGCTGAACTCAATCAGGGAAAAGAAAGCGGTTTGCATATTCAACGTTACAAAGGTCTTGGTGAAATGAATGCCGAACAATTATGGGATACAACCATGAATCCTGAAAGGCGAACTTTACGACAGGTTACCATTGATTCAGCAGCTGAAGCTGACAGGATATTCTCGATGTTGATGGGTGATGAAGTACCACCACGGCGCGAATTTATTGAAAAACACGCCAAATATGCTAACATCGATGTTTAATGTTTGTTATGTAAAAGGCATATTTTAAGAAAATAAAAAAACCGGTATAATTTTATGATACCGGTTTTTTTTATTAAACATGTGCGATTCCAAACATCTTTTACGGTTCAACAACGTCCCTCCCATTCTCCAAAAAACTCATCCAGGAATTTCTCCATAAATACATGTCTGTTTTCAGCGATTTTTTTTGCTGTTTTCGTATTCATGCGGTCTTTCAATAACAAGAGTTTTTCATAGAAGTGATTAATCGTAGGTGCATCACTATTCATGTAAGATTCTTTCGACTGGTTTACAACCGGCGAAATTTCCGGATCATAAATAGACCTGTTTTTAAACCCGCCATAATTGAATGTTCGTGCAATACCAATTGCTCCAATTGCATCAAGCCTGTCGGCATCTTGTACTACATTGAATTCAATGGTATTAATCGATGATATGTTATTGCCTCCCTTAAATGAAATATAGCGAATTATTTCTGAAACATGCCGGATCACTTCTTCATCAACCATCAGGTTACCAAGAAAAGCTTCAGCTTTTTCCGGTCCGGCATCCTCATCTCCATCATGAAATTTATAATCGGCAATGTCATGCAACAAAGCTGCAAGTTCAACCACAAAAAGATTGCATTTTTCAATCTCGCCAATTTCCAGGGCAAGTTTCCTGACCCTGTCAATATGAAACCAATCATGGCCGCTTTCGGTATTTTTAAGGGCTTCCTTTACAAAAAGGCTGGTTTTTTCAATTACTTCACTTTCCGTCATTTGGTATATTTTTCGGAATAAAAGACTGTAAATTTACAGATATGATGTTTATAAACAAACATGATTTATACCGCTCTTTTTTAAGTTTCAAAGACACCATAAGAATCGGTGTGATTTTTTTATCCCTAAAAAAATTGTAAATTGGCAATAAATAAATGATGAAATGGATATAGTCCGGCTTCATTTTTTAAGAATCTCCCTGTTGCAAAAAATAAAATTTTGATAGCTGGTAAAAAACTTATTCCATTGAAATCAAACACTTATCATGTCAGAATCATCAACATATACTGAAGTTATCGCAAGATTTTATGATGTTATCTATGCCACCGTTCGGGCCGGGTATGACACAAGTTATTTCATCAGCAAGATGAAAAGTGCTCCTGGACCGGTGTTGGAAGTCGGGGTAGGTACTGGTCGTTTTTTTACTGAAGCCCTGAAAGCACAGGCTGATATATATGGTATTGATAACAGCCCTGAAATGTTAGCCCAATTGAAAAATAAAATTGATCCTTCAGAGCATTTCAGAATTTCGCAGCAGGATGTAACCAGTTTCAGCCTCGACAAAAAATTTATCCTGATTATTGCACCTTTCCGGGTTTTCGCTCATCTTTTATCCGTTGAACAACAACTTGCTGCACTCGACAGGATATATGACCATCTTTTACCAGACGGGATATTTATATTTGACCTTTATATTCCTGACCTGAAAATGCTGCTTAACGGACTTGACAATTTCCAGGATTTTGAAGGAGAATACAAGCCCGGACATACTGTAAAGCGCATTGTATCGTCAAAATCTGATTTGGTGAGCCAGATAAACCAAGTCACCATGCGTTTTGTCTGGGATGAAGACAATGGCGAAGAAAAGGAAAATGAATGGAGTTTTGATATGCGTTTTTTCTGGCACTATGAACTGGAACATCTTATTAAGAGATCCCGGCTCGAACTGGTTGCTATTTTCGGAGACTATAACGAGAATCCGTTAGGCCCTAAATCAAAGGATTTTATTGTTAAATGCCGCAGACCGGCATAATAAAAGCCTGTCTTCCTCATAAAGAAATAAATTAGAAAATTTTGCTTTTACTGCACTTAAACATATTCTCTAAATTCTAAAAAATGAAAAATCAGTATTTAAAACCTCTTATTGATTATTTCGAAGCGAGTTACGATGCAGAAAATGCCCTGACTATGGCTCATTACATGAAAGACCATTTTGAATTTTACGGAATTAAATCTGAATACCGCAAAATGATCTGCAAAAACTTTTTAAGTGAATATGGAATGCCGCCCATCAATGAAACTGAAAATCTGGTAAAGGAGCTATGGAAATATGATGAGCGGGAATACCAGTACTTTGCCATTGGATTGCTCGAACGGCAGATTCGACAGGCCACGCCTGATCACATAAAACTTCTGGAGTTTATGTTAATTAACAAATCATGGTGGGACACTGTGGATCTGATAGCCTCTCACCTGGTTGGCAGTCTGTTTGCACAATATCCCGAACTAATTAGTCAGTATACAGGTAAATGGGTTGAATCGGATAATAAATGGTTAAAGCGGGCCGCCCTGTTGTATCAGCTAAAATATAAGGAAAAAACAAATAAAACATTGCTGTTCGACATGATTTACCAATTGAAAAATGAGAAAGAATTTTTCATACAGAAAGCAATTGGTTGGATTCTTCGCGAATACTCCAAAACTGATCCCCGGTCGGTTAAAAATTTTGTAAAACGCTCATCCCTGGCACCGTTGAGTGAAAGAGAAGCAATGAGAATTATCAACAAATCAGGACTCAAAAAAATAAGTGCCTGATTAACTTAGACAGCTAAAAAATATCCTTCCCCTTTGTTGGATTATTCCTTTAAAGCCAGCCAGGAAAATTATAAATTAAAGCAAAAAAAATCTAATCTGCTCTGTAACAAATCAGGTATTCAGTCGTCATACTTGTATGTAAAAACCCAAAAATGAGCAGATTATGAAAAAACTAATTATTTACATGCTATTGGTATGTTTTATATTACCATTAGCAAAAGCCACAGACACAAGCTCCGGAAAAAAGACGGGCACCGTGAGCGGAAAGGTTACGGATAAGGAATCCCATCCTATATCCTTCGCCTCGGTTGTTTTAATAGACGCTGCCGACTCAAGTCTGACAGCAGGAGTAATTTCAGATTCAAGCGGGATATTCACCCTTAAAGGAATTGACTATGGAGAATATGTGCTGAAGGTTTCCTTCATCGGCTATGAGCCCGAAAAGATAAAAAATCTGGAAATAAGCAGAAAAAATAACACAGTCAATGTCGGGTCGATAAAACTGGAAGAAGCGGTTACCTCACTGGAAGAGGTGCAGGTTACCAAAGAACGCCTCAAAGGAGAGGAGAAAATTGACCGTACAGTTTTTACACTCAATGATGATGTTCGCAAATCATCAACCAACGGATTGACAGTGTTAAGGCATATTCCTTCTGTTTCAGTAGACTTTCAGGATAATGTCACATTAGAGGGTAGCTCAAACATCCAGTTTTATGTAGACGGGGTACTGCGTAATAAGGATTATGTTGCCCAGCTGGATCCCCGGCATATTGATAAGATAGAAGTACTATCCAATCCGGGGGTTAAATATGATTCAGATATTTCCGGGGTGATCAATATAGTTATGAAGAAAGAAAAACGATATGGAGTAACCGGATCATTGCAGGCTCCATTATTCCATCCCAAAAAAATAATACTTGAGCCAAGAGGAAATATTGAATATGGCACACAAAAAATACGCATATATGCAGGAGACAGATTACATTTTGAAAATTTTGATGCCAAAGAGTATTTAACCACTACCGTAGACAATTCTGCCAGCAGTGACGGCTACACAAATTATAAAGTTACCGATGGAAGAATGACTTTTGCCAATAATTATATGAATTACGGGATTGACTGGTTCATCAATGACAAGACATCACTGAATTTCATGGGAGAATGGCGCAATTCCAGTCAGCCTAAAGATAATGTATTCACAACCAGTAAAAAGGTACAGCAGGAAACGATAACACAATATTTTGAAAGTAAAAGTAATACGGTAAACAGCACCAACAATCATTTCCTGTCATTATTTTTGAAACACTCTCCGGGGAAAGAAGGAACAGAGCTTACAGCCGAGGCCTATTTGTATTTGCAGTCATCAGATGTGAAGAACAATTATTTTGACACCTATTTTAATCCTGATGACATGACTACAATTACAGACACACAACGCAGGAGCAATATTACTTACAACAACAGTAATACATCCCGGTTTAAACTTGATTATACTTTTGTTACCGGTAAGATAAAACATGAAACCGGATTGAGGGGACAGTATCAATGGATGGAAAATGAATTTTCTAACCAGTTTAAAACAGACCAGTTTGATCAGGTAACAAAACAATTGTTTGGCTATAATGAGTCAAGAGGCACAGGATATTACAATCTGTCCGGTAAAATCAAAAAATTTTCGTGGCAGTTGGGTTTAAAAGAAGAATATTCAAACATCAATATTGGCGATACAACCAGGATTGATTATTATGAATTTCTTCCTCAGTTAACACTAAGTAGGAGCTTTGAAAATAACCAAAACGTAAAGTTAATTTACCGAAGGCAAATAGAAAGGCCTTATGTATTTAACCTAAACCCGTTTGAAACATGGGATGATTCACTGCATTACAGAACAGGGAATCCAGATCTAAAACCGTCCCTGGAGCATCAGATAGAATTATCTTACAGTAAAAATTTTGGGAATAACTACATCTCTCCCAAAATATATATGAATTATGTACGAAACGGCATACAGGATCTTACGACTGTTGAACCCGGAGGCATTACACACATTACACAAGCCAACATAGGCAAAATACTGGAATACGGAGCCAGTGTAAATTCATCAGTACAACTGATAAAAAAATGGTGGAGAATGAATGTTTATGGCACTCTTTATAAAAGAGAGATAAGCTCATCACAGCATTTGTCAGTAGATGATTTTAATAATAAATTAACCTGCGGATTTTCATTAACCAGCATTGTTACACTCCCAAAAGATTATTCATTCTATGCTGTAGCCAGGTATAACAGTCCGTCAATTAGTTATCAACGGCTATTTTCCCGTGATATGCTGTATCTGATGGGTTTTGATAAAAAATTCTCAGAACAGGCATCAGTGGAAGTTATGGTAAATCCTTTTATCAAAGATTTTACCTATTCACAGGTTGAAACCCGATCGGCCGGATACAGTGAAAAATGGAAAGGGGTAATTGACATTCAATATTTATTCACTGCTACATTTACTTATCGTTTCAAATACGGTGGAAAAGTAAAAAAAATAAATCGTGATGTCAATTATGAAAATGGAGGGGGAGGCAGTGCCCTTTGAAATTTATCATAAAACATATAATCATAAAAACACCCGGCAGATTTCTTTGCCGGGTGTTATATTAAGTAACCACCTTTATTGGGTTATTTTAGATATTCATCCAGTTTTCCTTTCCGATAGGCTTTGATAAGCTTTTTAATTTCTCCTTTTGGTTTGATCTTATTTGCTGGATTTTCACAATATTTGAGTAGACTTTTCACTGCAAATTTTTTCATCGTCTCATGGTCTCCTGCTTTACCAGTGTTTTCAATTGCAAATTTTGTCATTCCTGCCAGATAAACACTCAATAATATTTCATTACCTCCAATCAGCCGGGTGGCCTGGCCATCAATATTAAATGTATAATCGGGGGTTCCTCCCATCCAACGAAGCAAAAAACTGCTTGCCTTATCAAAATTCTCAGGTTCCCGGTGAAATGGAGTATCAAGTATATACTCGGCACATTTTTTTGCTTCAGTTTCTGCCTCTTTATATTCGAATTCCGTTTTTAACGGCATATCTGATACAAAGGAAAAATCCTGAGAAAAAGAAAAGATTGTATTCATTGAAAAAACAGTCAGACATATGAAGAAGTTAATCCCTTTCATACTATTCGCTTTTAGTTTATAGTTTGCCTGTTATGTCGTATTATTTAGAAAATATAATCCCGTTTAAGAATTTCTCAGCAATTCATACAACCGTATACACTTATTCAAAAATGATCCGTCTGACTATCAAATTCCTGTACTAACCATCCTTCTGAATTTATCTAATTTTCCCCACACGTTCTTTTCCTTCAGAAAGAAAATAAATCAATAAATAATAATTTGTTTACGTTAAAATTAAATTAACGTTATGATTTAAGAAAATAAGTTATCAACAAATGTTGCATGACGGTCCAGATGAAAGAAACAGCCATTTTGGCAATTAACCAAACTGCCGGTAAAGGCTGATTAAACAGTATGCCGGCAAGGTTTATTAATCATTAAAATGATAAAGGAAAGTGATCGTAGTATCAAAAGCAGGCTTATTCTCGCCTTCAATTTCCATTTCAACAAGCATCTGGGCTTTTGTAACGCCTCTCAGATCCTGCAAAGTTTGAAGGCTAACCTTAACCCTGACACGCTGACCAACAATAACCGGTTGACGGAATCGAAGTTTTTCAATACCGTAGTTGATCATCATTTTAACATTTCTAAATTCTACAATTTGTTCCCAGAGATATGGCAATAATGAAAGCGTTAAATATCCATGAGCAATTGTTTGTCCAAAGGGGGATTCAGTTTTTGCCCTTTCAGGATCAGTATGAATCCACTGGTGATCAAGAGTTGCTTCCGCAAAATTATTGACTTGCTTTTGCGTAATCTGAAAATAATCGGAGATACCGATCACTTTGCCAACATACGTTTCAAACTCTTTGTAATTGTTAATGATCTGCTTAGTCATACCAAAATATGCTTTATTGAGTTTTATTTGATATCATCCGTCAACCGGTCGATCCGGATTAACAATCAGGTTACCAAAAATACACGAAGTTTTCCTAATAGCCAATTCTTCCGATATGAATTTACTTCATTATGCCCGGTAATTTTTTTGTCCATACGGTTAATGCCTGATTAAAAAATGAATTCCTGCAGTAAACCCTTATATGTCCGGAATTGTTTCTTATACATAAAAATCATAAAAATTAATAATCATGACCAAAGCAATCTGGAACAATACAGTCATAGCAGAATCGGATAATACCATTGAAGTAGAGGGTAATCAGTATTTTCCGCCCGAGAGTATAAAAAAGGAATATTATATACCTACAGGCAAACATACTACCTGTCCGTGGAAAGGACAAGCCAGCTATTATACCATTAGAATTGGTAATGCCGAGAATGAAAACGGGGCCTGGTATTACCCAAACCCCAAAGATGCTGCTTCAGAAATAAAAAACTATGTAGCATTCTGGAATGGTGTAAAAATTGAGTCCTGATCAGGCGGCAGCTATTTATGATATTACAGAGTAGGGTTTGGTTTGTAAATGCAGACTGTCTAGAAGGTTAATTAAAAATCAATTTAAAAAGGAAGAAGGAATATAACCCTGTATGAATAGATCCGTAGAAAAGATGCAAGACACATCAAATAATACTCATTATGCTGCGGATAATTATATGGATTACGTTTCTGTTATTATGCAATAATACTTTTTCTCAGAAAGAATATATTCTATCAGTTCTGAAAGGGCATTCGGCTGAGGTTATGTCGGTCGCTTTCAGTCCTGACGGCAATGAACTTCTTTCTGGTTCAGCAGACAATACATTTATCTTATGGGACTGGCAGCAAGCCTCCAAAAAAGTACAGGTTGAAGGGCACTTCCGGCCGGTGATGGCTGTAGGATTCACCACTGACAACAAATATCTCGTAAGTGCGGGAGACAGAAGCTTAAAATTATGGAATAAAGATGGTTCTCTGGTAAGACAGATAGGATCACAAAATACAGACATTTGGTCTTTCGGTCTTTCGCCTGACAGCAAAGTTGCTGTATATGGTTCTTACGGCAAAGAGATAAAAATTGATTCAGTATTTCAGGATGGCCAGGGAAGAGTACTCAATGGTCACACAAAAAGCGCGCTGGCAGTATGTTACAGTCCGGATGGCAAATATGTTGCCAGCGGCTCACTTGATGAAACCGTAAAACTCTGGGATGCCTCAACGGGTAACCTGATCAGGACTTATCATGGCCATGCAGGCAATATATACGACATTGCTTTCAGTCCGGACAGTAAAACTTTTGCATCTGCGTCACTTGATAAGACAATTAAGTTATGGAGCATCGACACTACAAAAAGTATTCACACTTTTAAAGGACACAAACAGGCTGTACGTGCAATCTGTTTCGGGCCAGACGGGCGCATTCTTTTGAGTGGATCCTATGACAACACCATTCGGCTTTGGGATATTACAACAGGCGATGAGATTTATTCTTTCATTGAACATGAAGGTGTTATTAATGATGTATCGGTACATCCGTCCGGAGAGATGTTTGCCAGTGCCTCCTCCGACAAAACTATCATCCTGTGGAAACTTGCCCCTGAAATTTTTGCTGAACATTTTTATCATGATGCTATGCAGGATGAAATGGATAACTCAGATTTGTTTCAGCCTAAGCAAAAAGATGAATCACGTGCTGATTTTAAAATACGTGAAGAAAAAGCCGGTGAATTAAGGCAAAAACTCATTAATAAATATTACAAAAAATACAAGTACCAATCAGTCACCCATTAACAATACCTTAGCTCCCCTTATCTTTCGTTCCTTGATTTCCAGCAGGGCTTCGTTTGCCTTTTCAAACGGAAAAGTCTGAACTGTAGGTTCAAGTCCAGCTTTGGCAGCCAGTTCAAGAAAATCCTGCACATCTTTTCTTGTAACATTAGCAACTGTTTTAATTTCCCTCTCCAACCAGAGATGTTCATGATAGGAAAGTTTTTGCAGGTATTCTTTGTCGTGATCTTCCTTTCTGATGGCGTTAATAACGAGTCTTCCTCCCGGCCGCAGGTGTTTCAAAGCTTCAACAACTGGTTTCCATACCGGGGTTGTGTCAACCATGCAGTGTAGTTTTTCAGGTGGATTATCGGTTGTGTCGCCAGCCCAATGCGCACCCAGTTGCCGCGCAAATTCCTGTTCTTTGGTATTTCTTGCAAATACAAAAATCCGGCTGTCCGGATACTGATAACGAACGACAGGCAGCAACAGATGAGCTGAGGCACCAAAACCGGCAAAACCAATGTGTTGTCCATTTTTCAAACCGGTAAGCCTGAGTGACCTGTATCCTACAGCTCCAGCACAAAGTAAAGGGGCTGCACTGGCATCATCAAAAAAATCAGGAATTTTATATACAAAATCTTCAGGGGCAATCATAAATTCAGCATATCCTCCATTTACATCCCTGCCGGTGGCTTTGAACGCTTCACACAAATTTTCCCGGCCCGATAAACAATATTCACATTTTCCGCAGGCATGATTGATCCAGGCCACACCAACCCGGTCTCCTACCCTGATTTCTTTGCCTGATCCATGATTTTCCTGAACCGTTCCAATTACCTGATGACCCGGGATCACAGGAAATTCAGGTGGCGGTGTACGACCTTCAATCTCATCCAGTTCAGTATGGCAAATGCCGCAGGCATGCACTTTAATTAATACTTCACCTACTGAAGGAACAGGTTTTTCAATCGTAACTTCTTTTAGTGGTTTGCGGTTTTCGGGTAATTTGCTGATTTGGGTTATTTGAAATGCTTCCATATTGGATCTTTATTTTTAATTATCTATATTCTTAATTCTGAATGTATTTTACCTTACATTAAAATAACATTTTCAGAAATCTATTGTTGAGTATGAATTATGTATAATTCTCTTACGTATTTTTACCATAACAACATTACCTGAGTTTTTAGTTATCTATTTAACTTAATTACCCAAACATTTTCATCAGCAAATTGTCATATAATTAATTCAAAATGATGCCTGTACAAAACCAAACCTCAAATTCCATGAAAAAATACAGTATCCTCGTATTCCTGTTTATTTGTTTTTCGGTAAAACCGGCCTTTAATCAGGACACCTTATCTGTCAATTTTCCGGTTCCTACCGGATTTATCAATGATTTTGAAGGAATTCTGACCCCTAAACAGGAGCAAAAGCTCAACAAGATTATAACCAAACAAGAAAAAGAAACTTCTGATGAAATAGCCATTGTTACCATTGATTCAATTACTCCTTATCCGGATTTATATCATTACTCGCTCGATATGGCTAATACCTGGGGTATAGGTAAAAAGGGCAAGGATAACGGCGTCCTGTTGATCTTTAGCCGGAAACTCAGGAATATCCAGATCCAGACAGGAAAAGGACTTGAAAAAGCGCTGACGGATGAAGAGGCAAAAAGAATTATCGATCAGGTAATTATTCCTGAATTTAAGAAGGATAACTATTATTTGGGTGTTAAAAAAGGACTGATGGCAATACTGAAAGAATTGCAATGAAATTTTGAAAAGCAATTCAAAGCACCGCTAGAATGCTGAATAAAGAATGTAATTCTACTTTCAGAAAAGATTATTGTACAACAAAAGAGCCGGCAGTAAATAATTTCTGTCCGGCTCTTTTTTACTATTGTTCATAATACCTTACTCTCAATCTTCCTTTAGAAACTGACGAAGGACAAATTGCAGAATACCTCCATGTTTATAATATTCCACTTCGATAGCTGAGTCCAGCCTGGCTATGACATTAAATTTCTTTTCATTTCCATTATCATCAACGGCCTTTACTTCAAGCGTTTTCTGAGGTTTAAGGCCATTTGCCAGACCATGAATGGTAAATTTTTCTTTACCGGTCAGCCCGATATTTTCAGGATTTTTACCGTTTTCAAATTGCAATGGTAGCACACCCATTCCTACCAGGTTACTCCGGTGTATCCTCTCATAGCTTTCAGCA
This sequence comes from uncultured Bacteroidales bacterium, assembly GCA_963783315.1. GTDB lineage: Bacteria > Bacteroidota > Bacteroidia > Bacteroidales > DASQZP01 > DASQZP01. Next base: position 511,044 of record CAWAMZ010000010.1, on the reverse strand, counting down.
ATAACAGCTTTGATACCAAGCAGGAAGGTTCCCTTTGCAGCCCAGTCACGGGAAGAACCACTGCCATATTCTTTTCCGGCGAGTACAATCAAAGGCACTCTGTTCTTTTGATAATTTGCAGAGGCATCATAGACAGTCATTTCTTTGTTTTCAGGGAAATAAGTTGTATATCCGCCCTCGCTCTGTGCCAGTTTGTTACGGATTCGAACATTGGCAAAGGTTCCCCTGACCATTACTTCATCGTTTCCCCTTCTGGAACCATACGAGTTAAAAGACTCTTTGGAGACTCCTTTTTCAATTAGATATTTACCGGCAGGATGTGTTTCCCTGAAAGCACCGGCCGGAGAGATATGATCGGTCGTTACACTATCACCAAGCATAAGCAGTACACGGGCCTGCTCAATATCATCCGGTTCAGCCGGGTTTTCGGGCAGGTTATAAAAGAAGGGAGCTTCTTTTATATAGGTTGATTTATCATTCCATTCATATAACTGATCAGTTGGAACTTTCAGGTTTCTCCAGATCTCGTTTCCTTCAAAAATTTCACCATAATTTTTGGCAAAATCCCCAGGTGACAATACCCTGTTCATGAGTTCAAAAATCTCATCATGTGTTGGCCATAAATCTTTCAGATAGACTGGTTGCTGGTTAGGATCATACCCCACCGGATCCTTTTCCAGGTCAATATCCACACGGCCAGCAAGTGCGTAAGCCACAACCAGCAAGGGAGACATTAAAAAATTCATTTTCACCTGCGGATGAATACGCGCTTCAAAGTTTCTGTTACCGGAAAGAACTGAAGCCACCACAAGGTCATTTTCTTCGACAGCCCTGGCTATATGCGGCGGTAAAGGGCCTGAATTACCGATACAACTGGTACAGCCATAGCCGACAAGGTGAAAACGAAGCGCTTCAAGATCATCCAGCAGTCCGGCTGTTTCCAGGTAATCAGTTACTACCTTGGAGCCTGGGGCGAGTGATGTTTTCACCCATGGCTTAACGTCCAGTCCCCTCTGACGGGCTTTTCTGGCAACCAGTCCTGCTCCAAGCATAACAGAAGGATTCGATGTATTGGTGCAGGATGTAATAGCCGCAATGACCACTGATCCGTCAGACAACTGGAATTTTTCCTGTCCGAGGCTCACGATAACCATTTTCAGCCCGTCCTTTTCTTTGGTTTCCATTTCAACATCTACCCTGCCCTGCTTTCCCTCGTGAACAGGCTGGTTCCCTCCTTCACCGGACCAGCGGCTTATCTCGCGGTCTACCGGCTCAACATATTCCCTTCCATAAGTTTCTTTGAGCAGTTCAACGAAACGTGGCTTGAAATTACTCAGCAAAATTTTGTCCTGAGGCCTTTTGGGACCAGCTACTGTAGGTTGAATACCATTCAAATCAAGTTCCAGTACCCGGGAATAATTGATTTGATCCTCTCCTGTTCTCCAGAGCATATTTGTTTTGCAGTAATCCTCAACAAGTTTTATCTGTTCAACGGGCCTGTTGGTTTTTTCCATATATTCAAGTGTACGGTCATCAATAGGAAAATAGGTGACTGTACAGCCAAATTCTGGGGACATGTTTCCAATGGTAGCCCTGTCGGGAACAGTTAGATGATCAAGCCCCGGACCAAAAACTTCAACAAACTTACCAACAACACCCTCTTTTCTCAGCAGTTCGGTAATATTTAAAACCAGATCGGTTGCAGTAGCACCCAATGGCAGTTTTCCTGTAAGCTTAAGTCCAATTACCTGGGGCATAATAAAATATATTGGCTGACCCAATAATGCTGCCTCGGCCTCAATACCACCAACACCCCAGCCAACAACGCCAATACCATTTACCATAGGGGTATGACTGTCAGTACCAACGAGTGTGTCAGGGAATACCTGTCCGTTTCTTTCAATTACACCTTTTGCCAGGTATTCAAGATTTACCTGATGGCAGATTCCCATGCCCGGAGGAACCACACTGAAGTTTCTAAAAGCCTTCTGAGCCCATTTGAGGAACTGGTAACGTTCACCATTACGTTCATATTCTTCTTCAACATTCCGCTGATAAGCATACTGAGTGCCAAAATAATCTACCTGTACTGAGTGATCGACAATCAGGTCAACCGGGATCAGGGGATTGATCCGGTCAGGATCTTTGCCTTTTCGTGCAACTTCTGCCCGTAATGAGGCTATATCCACAACAGCAGGGACTCCGGTAAAATCCTGCATCAATACCCTGGCAGGTTTATAGGGAATATCTTTGTCAGAAGCTTCCGGTTTCCAGTTTAACAAAGTCTCAATATTTTCCTTTGTAACTGCAAAATCATCATAATTACGCAGCACATTTTCCAGCAGAATACGAACAGAGAAAGGTAACCCGGAAATGTTCCAGCCCTGTTGCTGTAAGGCAGCGAGACTAAAATATTCAGGTTTACCTGGTTGTGTGGTAAGTTTACGCCGAACATCATAAGGATTATTTGTACTCATATTGTCCATAGTTTAGAGGTTTAACGGTTATTTTCCGGTTAATAAAGCAAAAGAGAAGAGAATTAATCTCTTAAAATTAACCAAAAGAAGTAACCTAAATTTAAGAATAAACAGCCTCATGTACAAAAACTGTTTCGAAAAACTACATAGTAAACACACATTTAAACACTCTGGTTCACACAACCAACATGTTTAAAACATATTTAACTATTGTATTTGAAATCCGGGGATTAATAATAATCAGGACACCAGAGAAGCTGAAAAATATTAATGCACAAAAATTGCCTCAATTGCCTGTGCACTTTTGAAATACATTCCGGCAGCTATTCCGCTGACAATAATAATACGCCCAAAATGACGGTAATACAAATCACGGGTATCCGAATCCTTTATAACGCGGTAGATTAAGGCAGGCAATACAGCAATTAGCAGGGATACGCCTCCCACAAGAAGTGTATTGGCCTGAGGCCAGTGTCGGAATTTAAAAAGTATGCTTACAACAGTGAGCGCTACAAAGCCCATCGAAACAGGAAACCAAAATCTGTCGTAAACGGACATTTCCTGATTTGACCGGACAGATTCGCCATAAAGCAGGTAAAATACAACCAGTGAAAGCAATGAGACAGTCATAACCAGGTCACCCGCCTTGCTGAATGGTATTTTTCCGACAAGACTCAGCGCAAAAAATGCCACAAAAACAAACTCAATATATTTACCCTGTCTGAAGATATAGTTAAAAAAGTCTTTGAAATTTGACATATTTATAGATGTGATGTTAATAGTTTATCCTAATTGTACAACTGTTATTCCTGCTCCGCCATACTGAACATGCTCGTCGTTAAAGGAAGCCACGCCGGGGGTGGTTTTCAAATAATCCCTGATTAGTTGTCTCAAAATACCATTTCCCTTTCCATGCAAAATCCTGATCTCACCGGCATCCACCATAATGGCTTCATCCACAAATTCCATCACTTTTTGCAATGCTTCATCTGCCCGCTGCCCTCTTAAATCTATCCTGGGTTTAAAATTCAGTTTACGGTCACTAACACTGTAAATACCTGCAACAGTTTGGCCGCCTGTCATTCTCCTTACTTCATTATTACTTACTTTTTCCAGGCGCTTTTCATCAAGGGTAGTGGTAAGATTTCCGAATGCAACAACGTAATTTTTGTTATTTTTATTAATTACCTCGCCGACTGTATTCTGACCAGCCATTTTTACTTTGTCTCCAACTTCAATCTTTTGTTTCTCCTGCTTCGGTTTTGTTGAGTCGATTTTCTTTTTCTTTCTACCTGATTTGATCCGCTTCTCTTTCTGCTGCAGTTTTTCCATCTTCCGCGTTATCTTCTCATCCTCAGGAGTATCTGAAATATTAATGACTTGATCCTTAAAAGAGTCCAGTTCTTTTCTGGCCTGCCGTGTTCGCTCTTTGTCAGCATTACTCTCCTTAATTTCCCTGATAGTATTTTCAATTTGTTTATTCGCACCAGCAAGTAATTCACGTGCTTCGATTTGTGCTTTTTCCAACGACTCCCTGCGCAATTGCTTTATTTCTTCCAGTGCATCAGCATATTTCCCCAGGGTTTCTTCCAGGTCTTTTTCCACCTTACGGATGCGGATTCTTTTGTTTTCCCAGTAGCGCTTGTCTCTGATAATATCCTTCAGATTTTTGTCAAAATCAATATGTTCCTGTCCTATTTTTTGAGATGCATCCTGCAGAATGGTTTCTGGTAACCCGATCTTCCTGGCAATCTCAAAGGCAAAAGAACTACCCGGTTCTCCCATCTGTAACCTGAAAAGTGGTTGCATGTGCTGGGTATCGAACATCATTGCCCCGTTAATTATCCCTTCGTGAGAAGATGCAAAATGTTTCAGATTGGTATAATGAGTAGTGATCACGCCGTAAACCTGCAGACTGTTGAAACTGTCGAGCAGTGCTTCAGCAATAGCACCTCCCAGCATCGGTTCAGTACCGGTTCCGAATTCATCAATAAGTAAAAGCGTTTTGGCTCCAGCATTTTTCTGGAAAAATTTCATGTTGGTCAAATGTGAGCTATACGTACTCAAATCATTATCAATCGACTGCTCATCACCAATATCAATAAAAATGCTTTGAAAGATGCCCGCTTCTGAATTTTCACTTGCAGGTACAAGTAAGCCGCACTGCAGCATATATTGCAGCAGACCGGTAGTTTGCAGACATACAGATTTCCCGCCTGCATTTGGTCCGGATATAACAAGGATGCGTTGCGATGCATCCAGCTCAAGATCGAGTGGTACAACTTCCTTGTTTTCCCTTTGATGTGCCAGATAAAGCAAAGGATGAACAGCTCTCCTCCAGTGCACCATCTGCTCATTAAAAAGTTTTGGCAACACTGCATTCATTTTCAATGCCACCAGAGCCTTTGCCCTAATCAGATCAATGCGCCCCAGAAAATCATAAGCAAACAACAGATCATCGATATAGGGCCTGATATTGTTGGTAAATGCAGTAAGAATGGCTATAATTTCCCGTCTTTCGGCATATTCAAGTTCCCGGATCTCATTATTTGTCTCAAACACTTCTGCAGGTTCAATAAAAGTAGTTTTTCCTGATGCCGATTCATCATGTACAAATCCTTTCAGCTTGCGTTTATCGGCAGCATTTACAGGAATAACCGGCCTGCCATTCCGCAATGTCACCGTAGCTTCATCAGGAACCCATCCTGCTGATCGTGCGTTTCTCAATACCTGTTGAATTCTCTTCGATACTTCACTTTCAAGCCGCCTTATCTTTTGCCTGATTTCCTGCAGACCGGGGGAAGCATTGTCCCGTATTTGCCCTTTATCAGTAATTATAGCATTTATTTGCTCCAATACGAAAGGATAAACTTTCACATCGCTGGTTTGGCGTTTAAGGTACAGATATTTGTCTTCGTCCGAATTGCGGAAAAAACTCAGTATGGCCCTGATGGCTTCCAGGGAACGTTTTATATCAAATACTTCGTTTACTTCAAGAAAAGCACCTTCTATACGGGCTTTTTTGAAACTTTTGGTAACATCTATGTAATGATTCAGGGGGAAATTGTCTTCAAATAAAATGATCTGCCGGAATTCTTCAACTTCATTGAGTAATTCCAATATAATTGTGAATTCCTTCTGAAAAGCAATATCCCCGACTTTTCTCTGCCCAAGTGAACTCAGACAGGCTTCTTCAATCATCTTCCTTATTCGTATAAAGCCAGTCTTAACTTCAAAATTAGCCGGATAAATCATTTATGTTTTTTGTTAAATTTTCATACAAAAATACAAATACTCAGGATGAACTCTATACTCACAACAAAAATATTCACCTGTGTAATTCTTGACTGGTTCGAAAGATAGACTATATGACGGAAGTCCAAACTGTTTACTTTTCATTAAGAATGAATTAATTAGTTTTTTGAATTATTATCGACAAATTTCAACCGGATAAATGCCGGTTTATGGAAAATATAAAAGAATTCCATTACTAAATTTAAAATCAAACATGGAATTTCAGTACCTGTTAAACTAAAATAATCATTACTGTTATTGCAGAATTAAGAATAAAACTTTATTTTTCAGAAAAATTACTACTATGGTAAGATTAAAAACTATCCTGCCTGCCTTAACATTTTTTACCGTAATAATTTCATTATCAATTTCATGCATAAACAATAAGGTGAATCATGAAAATACGACTGCCAGATTGCTTTTTGATGTCAAAGCGGTACTGGGAGAAGGGGCTATATGGAACCATAAGACTGACAAATTATACTGGATTGATATTGAAAAAGGGATATTGTTCATCTATAATCCTGCCAACAGGGAAACCATGCAATACCCTTTCAATAAGAAAATCGGGACGGTAGTGCCAACTCTGGAAGGCAATGCTCTCGTAGCACTTCAGGATGGTATTTATGAACTTAACTTAACCACGGGAAAAGTTGAATTTCTTGATAATCCAATTGAAAACACGCCGGATATAAGATTTAATGATGGCAAGTGTGATCCGGCCGGTAGGTTTTGGGTAGGAACCATGGCACTGAATATGCGGAAGGACGGAGCTTCCCTGTACCGGTATGGAACTGATGGTGTACTAAAAAAAATGCTTGACAGTGTCACAATTTCCAACGGTATAGTCTGGACTTCTGATCACAAGACCATGTATTATATCGATACACCAACGCAACAGGTAAAGCGTTTCAGGTATGATGAGCAGACCGGGGAGATTTATCCGGATGGTGTTGCTGTAACCATACCCAAAAATATGGGTTCTCCTGACGGCATGACTATTGATGAAGAAGACATGTTATGGATTGCGCACTGGGGCGGGTATGGAGTATACAGGTGGAACCCTCAGACAGGTAAGCTGTTACAAAAAATTGCCGTCCCTGCAAAGAACGTGACATCCTGTGCTTTTGGCGGAGAGAAGCTTGACTATCTCTATATAACAACGGCAAGTAGCGGCAATACACCAGAAGAACTGGAAAAGTACCCTGCAAGCGGTGGCTTGTTTATCGTAAAGCCCGGTGTGAAAGGTGTAAAAGCCTATTTTTATGGTAACCCTGGAGTTGATTCTTCTTCAACTGAATAATTATTTATATCTTTAACAACTAACTGACTAACTTTAAAAAATATGACTAACCGCAGAACATTTGTTAAACAGGCTTCCCTGTTTTCGGCCGGGCTTTTTGCTTTGCCTGGAATTCCTTTTCGATCGATACCTGCAAAGGAAATAGGCCTGCAATTATATACAGTCAGAGATCAAATGAAACAGGATTTAACCGGAACACTCAACGCAATTGCAGAGATCGGTTACCGCACAATAGAAGCAGCTGGTTATGACAATGGAAAATTCTACAACCTCGATCCGGTTTCATTTAGTTCACTGGTTTCTTCCACCGGGATGAAGATGCTTAGTTCACATACAACTGCTGAATTACCTTCCCCAGATTCGTCAGATTTTGATAGCTGGCAAAAAGTTACAGAAGATACTGCGGCCACCGGCGCCAGGTACCTGGTATATGCATACCTGTCTGAAGATAAACGAAAATCAATGGATGACTATAAACGACTGGCAGAGAAATTTAATATGGCCGGAGAAATCTGTATGAAAAACGGATTAGTCTTTTGTTACCACAACCACGATTTTGAATTTGAAATGATGGACGGTAAAATCCCCTATGATCTTTTGCTCAGCAATACCGATCCCCAGCTGGTTAAGATGGAGTTGGACCTTTACTGGACAATAAGAGCCGGTAAAGATCCTTTGGAATATTTTAAAAATTACCCCGGAAGATTTGAGTTATGGCATGTTAAAGACATGGAACCCGGAAAGGAACAATTTTTTGCTGAAGTAGGTCAGGGTACAATTAATTTCGGGAGAATATTCGCCCATGCTGCCGAAGCAGGCATGAGGCATTTCTTCGTTGAACAGGATAAATCAAGGCAGGATCCTCTGAAAAGTATCAAAACCAGCTTTGAATATCTTAATAATGCATCATTTGTAAAATCTTCATACGCATCCTGAGCGGTGCTTAAAACTGCTTGTTTTTCTGAAGTACAGAGGAGACAAAATTCCTTTTCCCGGGAACAGGAGCGGATAAATTACAAAAATTACATCAACTGACAATAAATTGAATACTTAACTAAATTTCAACTAATTATGAACAACACCAGTAACCGGAATCCGATCACAAGAAGAAAATTTATCGGAAACACTGCAACAGCAGCAGCTGCCTTTACCATCTTACCCAGTTCGGTAATAAGCGGGCTTGGCCACAAAGCCCCAAGTGATAAACTAAATATTGCAGGAATAGGCGTTGGAGGTATGGGACATACCAACCTGAATAATATGAAAAGTGAAAATATTGTTGCACTCTGCGATGTTGACTGGAAATATGCGGAAAATTGTTTTAATGATTTCCCCAATGCAAAGAAATACTGGGATTGGCGAAAGATGTTTGATGAGATGGGAAATTCCATTGATGCGGTTGTAATTGCTACCGCTGATCATACCCATGCACTCATTGCTGCCCATGCAATAACTATGGGGAAACATGTATATCTGCAAAAACCACTTACCCACAGCGTTTATGAATCGCGATTACTGACTAAACTGGCAAAAAAACACAAAGTAGCAACCCAGATGGGTAATCAGGGAGCCTCAGGTGAAGGAGTGAGACAAACATGTGAATGGTTATGGAACGACGAAATTGGTGAAGTAACAAAGGTTGAAGCTTTTACCGACCGTCCTATATGGCCCCAGGGTCTTGAGCGTCCGGAAGTTGGTATGTGGGTGCCGGAAACCTTGAACTGGGATCTGTTTGTTGGCCCTGCAGAGATGCGTCCTTATAATGAGATTTATACACCCTGGAACTGGAGAGGTTGGTGGGATTTTGGGACAGGAGCATTGGGCGACATGGCCTGTCATATTTTACATCCTGTATTCGCAGGATTAAAACTCCAATATCCTTCAAAAGCACAGGGAAGCTCAACATTATTGTTAACGGAAAGTGCTCCTAATGCACAGACAGTTAAACTTAACTTCCCTGAGCGGCAAAAAGTAAAAAAAATGGAAATGCCCGCTGTTGATGTTACCTGGTATGATGGTGGTATTCAGCCCATGAAACCAGAAGGCTGGCCCGCCGGAAGAGATATGAATGACTCAGGTGGTGGTGTTATTTTCCATGGCACAAAGGACAAACTTATTTGTGGATGTTACGGCAAGGATCCCTGGCTGTTGTCAGGAAGAACTCCCAATGTAAACAAATACCTCAGAAGAGTTGATACTACTCACGAAATGGATTGGGTTCGCGCTTGTAAAGAGAGTCCGGAGAACAGAATTGAATCTGCTTCCCCGTTTAGCGAAGCCGGTCCGTTTAACGAAATGGTAGTAATGGGTGTGCTGGCTGTCCGGCTGCAAAATCTCAATAAAGAGCTTCTTTGGGATGGTGAAAATATGACATTTACCAACATCTCTGATGCAGACAGGATTAAAACAGTTATTGAAGACGGTTTCAGTATACATAACGGACATCCTACTTTCAATAAGAAATTTACTGATGAATTCTCTGCAAAAGCATTTTCACAGGAGCTTATAAAACACACATACCGTGAACCCTGGAAATTGCCAGATATGCCAACCGTTTAAGTTTAAATTTTTACTAACCCTTTTAAAATTATATAACAATGAAAAAAAACAATTCTATTTATTTTACATTGGCCTTACTTATAACCGGCAGCTTATTTCTGAACTCCTGCCAATCGTCAGGTAATAAAAACAAACAAACTGATGAAAATGTGGCTACACAGGAGCAAACAGCTGATAATACACTAACCAGTAAGGAACAAGAAGACGGATGGGTATTGCTCTTCGATGGTAAAACAACGGACGGCTGGCGCGGTTATAATGAAACGGCTTTCCCTGATTCAGGATGGATTGTTGAGGATGGTACATTGAGATGTATTGGATCAGGCCAGGGTGAGGCCGGAGGTAAAGGCGGCGATATCCTTTATGATAAAAAATTCAAAGATTTTCGTTTACGCCTTGACTGGAAAATATCTGAAGGCGGTAATTCCGGAATTTTGTACCTCGGTAAAGAAATAGAGGGAGAACCAATCTGGAAATCTGCCCCCGAAATGCAGATTCTGGACAATGAGCGGCATCCTGATGCCATGCTTGGTAAAAATGGAAACCGACAGGCTGGTTCATTGTACGACCTGATTCCGGCTGATCCTCAAAACACAAATCCCGCTGGAGAGTGGAACAATGTGGAAATAATGGTTTACCAGGGAACTGTGGTCCATAAGCAAAACGGAGAAGTTGTGCTTGAGTATCATCTTGGAACACCAGACTGGGACAGTCTTATTGCCAATAGCAAATTTGCCGATTTTCCGGAATTTGGCAAATATCGCAATGGTTTTATTGCACTTCAGGACCATGGCAATGATGTCTGGTTTAAAAATATCAGGATTAAAGACCTTGGAAAGGAAGACTAAATTTTCTTTAAAATATCACTGCTAACCTAACCCTTCTATTGTAAACGTTCTCTTCAATGAAAATTTGAAGGGAACGTTTTTTTTATTCTTATGTAATTCAATTCTATCCTGCATTCTGGTATGCATATTTAAAATAAAGTACTTTTTGTTTAACTTTTTATATTTTTAATTAAACAATATTACATTCCCGCTGTTTATATATCTTGAAAGAATTAGAGTAACCGCTGAGAGGTTACGAATAAGAACAGATGCATCAACAAAAAAACTGAAATTATAACAGAATGGAAAATAATATCAAGAAGATAAACGGCAGGAACAGGTCGAATGGCAGCAGTCATAATGTGCTTGAAATGTTAAGGGAAATTGATTCTGCGGGAATGATTGAAAATCCCATGGTATACGACAGACTGTTCATGGATGATGAAACAAAAATGAAAACAATTGAGGCAAATTTCAGGGAAATTATGCGAACCCTGGGTTTAAATCTAAATGATGAAAGTTTACAGGAAACGCCTCACAGAGTGGCGAAAATGTTTGTAAAGGAGATCTTCTCCGGATTGGATCCGGGCAAAAAACCTGCAGTTACAGTTTTTGAAAACAATTACAAATACGGGCAGATGCTTATAGAAAAGAACATTACAGTCCGGTCAACCTGCGAACATCATTTTCTTCCAATATTTGGAAAAGCTCATATTGCCTATATTTCAAGCGGAAAAGTGGTAGGTTTATCCAAGTTAAACCGTATTGTTGATTATTATTCCAGCAGGCCTCAGGTGCAGGAACGACTGACCCGCCAGATAACAGAGGAATTGAAAAGTTCTCTGGCTACGGATGATATAGCTGTAATTATAGAAGCTTCGCACATGTGTGTAATTCAACGCGGTATTAAGGATCACGACAGCACTACAATTACGTCAGAATATTCCGGTAAATTCTTAGAAAATGCAACCAGGCAGGAATTTATACAATATCTGGGAATGTTCACTGGCAAATAAGAAGGCTCCTTACTGCTAAATATTATTTTATGCTGTAAGATTGTTCTGGAGGGTATTCAACAAATAACAGGCAGTTTGAATTTTTCCCATGATTTATTACCTTTCGGAAAAAACTAATCTTATGAAGGTCCTTTTTATTGGCGGAACAGGAAATATCAGCACTCCTGTAAGCCGTTTGGCTATTGAACGTGGAATTGACTTATATCTGCTTAACCGAGGCGAGCGGGATGTGATGATTCAGAATGCTGCACTGATTAAAGCCGATATTGGCAAACCAGATGAAGTGTCATCAATAATTGGAGATCAGCACTGGGATGCAGTTGTAAACTGGATTGCCTTTACTCCGGAAGAAATTAGACGGGATTATGAATTGTTTAAGGATAAAACCGACCAATATGTATTCATCAGCTCTGCATCCGCCTACCAAAAGCCCCTTACGCACCCTGTTGTTACTGAATCAACCCCTTTAAAAAACCCATACTGGCAGTATTCACGTGATAAAATTGCATGTGAAGAATTGTTGAATAAACTCTACCGCGAGAATGATTTTCCGATTACCATTGTAAGACCCTCACTTACTTACGATACTGTTATACCTGTTGCGATTGGAAGCTGGCAGGATTATACCATCATTGACAGGATGAAAAAAGGATTGGAAATAATCGTTCATGGAGATGGCAGTTCTTTATGGACCATTACCCACGCTGACGATTTTGCACTCGGTTTTATTGGATTGTTAAGTCATCAGCAGGCAATAGGACATAGTTTCCACATCACTTCTGATGAAATACTAACCTGGGATCAAATCTATGATGCAGTGGCAGCGGCCGCAGGAGTTAAGGCAAAAAAGGTTCACATACCCTCTGATTTTATTGCTCAATTTGATGATTTTCAATTTGGTAATTTGCTGGGAGATAAAACACACAGTGTGATTTTTGATAACACAAAGATCAAAACCTTTGTTCCTGAGTTCAGGGCAACAATCCCCTTCAGCAAAGGAATAAAACGCACACTGGAATGGTTTGAGGCCAATCCTGACCGGATGAAAATAGTGGAAAAGAACAATCGGTTCATTGACAAGGTAATTAAAGCCTATCGACCGCAATAACAGCACACATGAAAGGAGCTGAATTTTATGATTCTTTTCCGGCAATACTTCTAAACTGTTATTGGTTATTGAATGAAAGTGAATCAACCCAGTTACAGAGCAGATTAACTTGTTGATCGGAAAGCCGGGCTTCAGAATGCATTAGCGTATAAGCCTTTAGTGGCATCTTTCCATTCTTGACCATTTTGCAGATATGATCGGCTTTATCATGAGCCTCTACAGTTGAATAAGTACCCCATTCAGAAAAATTCATATGATCCCTGGCCTCATGTACATCGGAGGCAAGAAAATATGAAACAGGGGCCACATAACTATACCAGGGCCGTTCAGTCTGATTGGAATGGCAATCAAAACATGCATTTTTGAGTACTGTTTGTACATCTTTTGGCACATTTCTCTGGTTAAACAAGTTCTCTGCCGAAACGGTCTTTTGCACATTAAAATCCGGTTGGAAAAATTGCATAATAATAAGAGCTGCAACTACAATTCCAAGAATAATCTTTACTGTTTTGCTCATAGGAAATACAAATTAGCCGTGAATAAATGTACATATTAAACAAAAAAAAATGCTTATGGTTTAAAAAAGCATTATCCTTCGATCCTGTAAATAAGACATATTATTGTTCGTGAGAAAATGCAACACCAAAAAAAGCATAAAAAAAGCCCCGGGAAACCTAATAAACCCGGGGCTGTCAAACTAAACCCTAAACTAAAACCTAAATAAACCTAAACTAAACCTAACTTAAACCTAAACCTAACTAATCGTTATTAACCAAAAACCTATAACTATGAAAAAAATTAATTCTTAAAATATTTTGTGATCAATTCATCTGCATCAGTATAGTTCAAATCTAATGCCATGATTAAATCTTTATGTGCCTTTTTTTTCTTTCCAATGACTAATTCTACCAAAGCTCGGTTAAAATATGCTTTCCCGTAATTTGGTTCCAGCTCAATGGCCCTCGTATAATTATTTATGGCCTGTTTATACTCCTGCAGGAAATAACAAATATTAGCCCGGTGAGTATATGCCTCTGCGAAATCAGGTCTCAACTCAAGTGCATGTCTGAAATCCCGGAGGGCAGTTCCGTATTGCAGCAACTTTGTTTTTGCCAGTCCTCTTTTATCAAAAGCTTCAGCAAAATCAGGCTTTAATTTAATTGCCTGGTCAAACAAAATAATTGCATCGGCAAATTTCTCAAGATGATCCAGCTCAAGACCCTTTAAATAATATTCAAATGCCTGATTATTATTTTCAATGCTTTTCCTGTCTGATTCAGCCTTCATCTCATCATTCGAAACAGTTTTGGCTAAATTTACCAGATCATCTGCAGAAATACCAATATTGACAATGAACAGAACTGAGCAAGTGCCCAACACAAATTTCACTTCTTTATTTCCACCCGATATTTTAGCTCTTGCTGCCATTTGAGTTATCAAATTTTAACTATACAAATATACGGCAGATGGTAACCTTTGTCACATAATTATCAATGATATAGCTTACTTCTATCTGATGAGATTACTTACTTTCAGGTGATGACCTTCGTCACCTTATTCTGTATAAGGCCCATATGACAGGCCTTTCAGCATTCTGAAGTCGAACAGTAAGAATTATTTTGGAGAAAATTCACGAAAAATGACAAGTTACACCTTTCTAACAAAAGGGCCCTGCATAATGCAGAGCCCTGAGAAACAACCTTTTATTTAAAATCCAAGAAAAAGAAAAGGTTGAAAAGAAAAATTGATCGAAAGGTAAAGTAATATAATGGAATTACAAATATTCTGACATTATCTTTTTCTCTAATTATTCAATTTTCTCACTATTACAACATCATAAGATCCTTTTATAATGATGAAAGCAGATATTATTCTCAAAGAACTTATTTTCGTATACGCGAAGATTAATTGAAAGTCATTTAAATATTTATGATATACCACACCAAAACATGGTGATATGTATCACCTATATATTGTAACCATATTGCTTTTGAATTATATTATATTGATTTTGTGAGTTTTGTGAATATAAAAATGATTTTGATAAATAAAATTATCTCCATATTTATAAATGTTATAGTTCTGATTGTTATTTTCCTGAAATTAATGGTTAGATTCATAACTTTAAAAAACGCATTATAGATATTTATACAGAATGAATATATTACTGAGCTCAGATACCATTATACAGTTGTGGAACTTCAAAAATTCAGCATTCATATTCAGATGAAGGTATCTTTCAATTTAATTATCTTTGAAACCTTGAGTTGATAATTTTAAGTATTCTTTAATGTTAGAAAATCATATTGGATTAATTACTGAGGAGCTGAATATAAGGCAGAACCAGGTTGCAAATACAATCAAACTTCTTAATGAGGGCGCAACGATCCCGTTTATCAGCAGATACAGAAAAGAAGCCACCGGTAGTCTCGATGAGACAGTAATTACTGCTATTCATGAACGGTTTGAAAAGCTCAAAGAGCTTGATAAACGAAGGGAATCAATTCTTAAATCAATTGATGAACAGGAAAAGCTCACTCCTTCTCTAAAAGAACAGATTGAGGCAGCAACAAGCATGAGCGAACTGGAGGATTTATATTTACCTTATAAACTTAAAAGAAAAACAAAAGCTTCAATTGCAAGGGAGAAAGGATTGGAACCGCTTGCTACTATCATTATGCAACAGAAAGAACTTAATCTTGAGAAGAGAGCTCAGGATTATCTGTCGGATCAGGTTGTAAGTGTTGATGATGCACTGCAGGGAGCACGCGATATCATAGCTGAATGGATAAATGAAAATAAAAGAGCCAGAAATACAATCCGTAATTTATTCCAAAAGAAAGCACTGATAAGTTCAAAAGTTGTAAAGAATAAAGAAGAGGAAGGTATTAAATACAAGGACTACTTTGAATTTTCCGAACCCCTGAAAAAGTGTGCTTCACACCGTTACCTTGCCATGCGCAGAGGTGAAGAGGAAGGATTTTTGAAAATCTCTGTTGCTCCGGAGGAAGCAGAAGGTGTTATTATGCTTGAGGATCTTTTTGTTAAAGGATATTATGATGTTTCCGAACAAGTAAAGATTGCTTCGAAGGATAGTTATAAACGGCTGCTTGGCCCATCACTCGAAACTGAATTTAAGGCATTAGCCAAAGAAAAAGCTGATAAGGAAGCCATACATGTTTTCGCAGAAAACCTACGGCAACTATTGTTGGCGCCCCCACTGGGGCAACAAAACATACTGGCCATTGATCCTGGCTTTCGCACCGGATGTAAGGTGGTTGTGCTTGACCGTCAGGGAAATCTGGTTCATAATGAAACGATTTACCCACATCCTCCCCAACAGGACACTAAACTATCTGCAAAAAAAATATCCTCATTGGTGGAAACCTATAAGATTGAAGCAATAGCCATTGGTAACGGTACCGCAGGACGGGAAACAGAAGCATTCATCGAACGATTAAAATTCAATCGCGAACTAAAGGTTTTTATTGTCAGCGAAAACGGGGCTTCAATCTATTCTGCATCCGCTGTTGCCAGAGAAGAATTTCCGGAATATGATGTCACTGTCAGAGGCGCAGTTTCAATAGGCAGGCGGCTGATGGACCCATTGGCCGAATTGGTTAAAATTGATCCAAAATCAATTGGCGTGGGTCAGTATCAGCATGATGTGGACCAAACAAAGCTGAAAGAAAGCCTCACCCAGGTAGTGGAAAGTTGTGTAAATAAGGTTGGTGTAAATGTAAATACAGCCAGTAAGCATATTCTTACCTATATATCAGGACTGGGGCCGGTCCTGGCAAAAAATATTGTTGATTACAGGAAGGAAAATGGCGATTTTAAGTCCAGAAATGAATTAAAGAAAGTGCCCAGAATGGGTGCTAAAGCTTTTGAACAAAGTGCAGGATTTCTGCGGATAGACGATGCCAAAAATCCACTTGACAACAGTGCTGTTCACCCTGAAAGTTATTATGTGGTTGAAAAAATGTCAAAAGACCTAAACGTGTCTGTCTCTGATTTATTAAAAAATGATTCACTCAGGAAAAAGATCGATATAAATAAATATGTTACCAAAACAACAGGCTTACCTACTTTAAAGGATATTATGGAAGAGCTCGCTAAACCCGGCAGAGATCCAAGGAATACCATAAAAGTTTTTTCTTTTGATCCCAATATCCGTAAAGTTGAAGATGTTAAACCAGGAATGGAATTACCGGGGATTGTAACCAATATCACTAATTTTGGTGCCTTTGTAGATATCGGCGTCAAACAGGATGGACTTGTTCATATTTCCCAAATGGCAAACCGCTTTGTTTCTGATCCGAATGAAATTGTTAAGCTCCATCAACACGTGAAAGTCAAGGTACTTGAAGTTGATATTGAAAGAAAAAGAATTCAGCTTTCGATGAAAGATTCAAAGAATAATTAAAAAATGTATAGCGTACACTTATTTTTATTATTTTTAAACCATAAAATTACAATAAACAGAGCAAAAATACTCAAATAAGAGACTATTTTTCAGTTTGTTACAAGTTATTTAATGATTTTTATTTTCATTTTTACCATTGGTCCATGTACAACAAAATATAGTAAAGTAACAGGTATAACAGGTAATTATAATTAAAACTCAAATTATTAATAACAGAAAAAACCAATTTTATGAACAGTACATTTGATACCTTGGATTACATTGTCTTCATAGGGTATATCTTTCTGATCGTTGCGGTTGGATTATTTGTATCGCGCACAAAGAAAGGTACAGAGAAGACAGCGCAGGATTATTTTCTTGCAGACAGGTCACTAAAATGGTGGGCAATCGGTGCCTCGTTGATTGCGGCCAACATTTCAGCAGAACAATTTATTGGTATGTCCGGTTCAGGGTATGCCATTGGTTTGGCAATTGCAGCTTACGAATGGATAGCGGCTGTAGTACTGATACTCGTTGCAAAATATTTTCTTCCGATTTTTCTTGAGAAAAAAATATATACGATGCCCCAGTTCCTGGAACAACGATTCAACAAGGGTGTTTCCACTGCTTTTGCCGTGTTCTGGTTATTGGTTTATGTCTTTGTAAACCTTACATCCGTTACTTACCTCGGTGCTCTGGCGATGCAAAATATTTTAGGCATTCCCCTGATATATGGCATTATTGGATTAGCGGCAGTTGCAGGGATGTATTCAATTTCAGGCGGGTTAAAGGCTGTGGCATGGACCGACGTAATACAGGTTATCTTCCTGGTAGGAGGCGGCTTGGTAACCACATTCCTTGCCCTGAATGCTGTCGGAGGAGATCATGGTATTATCGCTGGTTTTACTGAAATCTTTCATGATGCACGTGACCACTTTCATATGATTATCCCCAAGGGGAGCATAATGGTGCCCGACGGTCTTAACGGAACAAAAGATGCTTTTCTTGATCTGCCTGGTCTCGCAGTAATTCTTGGCGCTATGTGGCTTACTAATCTTGGATACTGGGGCTTCAACCAGTATATCATTCAAAAAGGGCTTGCTGCCAAAAACCTTAAGGAGGCAAAAAGAGGGCTTCTGTTTGGTGCATACCTGAAGATACTGATCCCCGTGCTTGTTGTAATCCCGGGAATTACAGCCTATGTACTCATTCATAACCACACACCTGCTGAACTGGCCCAGATGGTTGGCAGCCCGTTGTCTGAAATCGGGCAAATAACAAAATCAGATGAAGCATATCCCTGGTTGTTGAAAAATTTCGTCCCCATTGGAATCAGAGGACTGGCATTTGCTGCACTTGTTGCCGCTATTGTCTCTTCTCTCGCCTCCATGATCAACAGTACTTCCACCATTTTTACTATGGACATATATAAGGTATATTTCAATAAAAATTCAACCAACCGCCAGCAGGTAAGAGTCGGAAGAATTACTGCATTTACTGCACTTCTCATTGCTGTTATAGTAGCCCCGCAGTTAAGAGTGCTGGATCAGGCATTCCAGTATATACAGGAATATACCGGGTTTATCTACCCGGGACTTGTCGTTGTTTTCTTTATCGGACTTTTCTGGAAACAAGCCACTGCCAAAGCAGCTCTGTGGACAGCTATTGTTACAATTCCGTTGGGTATTTTCTTTAAAGTTGTATTACCCGAATCACCCTTCATCCTTCGTATGGGGTATGTATTTATCATTCTCTGTTTTGTTGCTTCTATCGTGAGCTTCCTGGATAAGAAAAATAAAATCAAAACCGAACTGGTATCTACCAGAACTACACGCAATATTGTCAGAATGGGTTCTCTCTCCGTAGCTGTCGGGGTCATTTTCATCATTCTTGGAATTTTTCTTTCAGCTCCACTGGCCAATCTTGGATTTGAAGCCATATTTATGATGGGAACAGGATTGATCATGCTTGGACTTATATTTATCTGGAATATTAAAATTGAAATGGTTGACAGGAAATCTTTTGGCATAGATGTTTCAATATTCAAAACCGGTACTGTTTTCAACATAGGAGCAATTGGTATTATTTTGATTATCATGTCATTGTACATAGTTTTCTGGTAATATACATTTACCCGAAAAGACTTAAGTGCCGGTTATTAATTATAATGACCGGCATTTATTTTTTTCATATCTGAATGATAAACACAGAATACTGAAAAACTGTCAGAATTAATTTACTTATTCCGCTAAACACCATTTTCATAATGTTTATCAGTAAAATTGTAGTTTTAATCAATCGGCACAAACAATCCAGGTTTAGGCACGTAAAAATGTAGTGCGTATAAATTATATTTATTTCATTAATGGTTTTTCATTGCTATTATTAGTGTAGTTAATTAATTTTATACACAAACCGTAAGCACATAAAACTGCAGTTGTTATGCTTGAAGGATTAAAACAAAAAGTTTATGAGGCCAATCTGGAACTTATCCGGCATGGGCTCATTAATTTTTCGTGGGGAAATGTGAGCGGAATCGATCGTATTCAACGACTTGTTGTAACCAAGCCCATGGGAATTGATTATGCAGCAATGCATCCTGAAGATATGATTATTGTAGATCTGGACGGGCGTGTAATCATAGGAACGGAAAATCCTTCACCAGACATACTTATCCATCTTGAATTATACAAAAATTTTACGAATATTGGATCTGTAGTGCATACGCATTCTGAATGGGCCACCACATGGGCACAGGCAGAAAAACCAATACCTGTCCTCGGCAGTATACACGCATCACTTTTCAACGGTGAAATTCCCTGCACAAGGGCTTTAACGAATGAAGAACTTTCTCATAATTTTGAAAGCAACATCGCCGGAACCATTTTTGAAAGTCATAATGGTATTGACCCGCTAAAAATACCGGGCACACTGGTCAGAAATTTTGGCCCTTTTGCATGGGGAAGAAATCCACAGGCTGCAGTGCATCACATTCAGGTACTGGAAGAAGCAGCAAAGATTGCCTTTCATACCTTTCAGCTCGGTAAAAAAGATCCCATCAGTCAACTTCTGATTGATAACTATCAGAACAACCAGAACAAATAAAATTGGATTACTTTTGTGTACTAATTGTATTTCTCCGGTTTATTACCGGGGATTTGTACCTGTTTTTTGAAAAATAAAATATCAAAGCCAATGAATATTGTAATTCTTGATTCGGCCACACTGGGTGATGCTGATCTTAATGGTTTTAAAAAATTCGGAAATTTAAAAATTTACGACACCACCACTCCGCCCCAAAGGATAGAAAGAATCAGCGGACATGAGATTATTGTAACAAATAAAGTAAAAATTGATCAGGAAGTGATGAATGCCTGTCCCGAGCTGGAACTCATCTGTATTTCTGCCACCGGCATGAATAATGTTGATCTTGAGTATGCTTCAAAAAAAAATATAGCCGTAAAAAATGTAGCAGGGTATTCTACCTCAAGTGTCACTCAAACTACATTTGCCATGCTCTTTCATTTACTCAATCATCTCCCGTATTTTGACCACTATGTTAAATCCGGAGAATATTCTGAGAGTGAAATTTTTACCCATTATGGCCGATCTTTTCATGAACTTGGCAACATGCAAACAGGGATAATAGGCATGGGGACTATTGGCAAAAAAGTAGCGGAAATTGCAAGTTCCTTTGGCAGTGAAATAGTATATTATTCAACCTCAGGAAAAAACAAAAATGCCGGTTATAAACATCTTGATCTTGATGAATTGCTTAAAACATCAGACATTGTTTCTATTCATGCCCCTCTGAATAAAAATACCAGTAACCTTATTGACGCTGCAAAACTCAGGCTAATGAAAAAAAGTGCTATCCTGATCAATGCCGGACGAGGAGGTATTGTTAATGAACAAAATCTCGCAGAAGCACTGGATAATGGCATAATAGCCGGAGCGGGCATTGATGTATTTACATCTGAACCAATAAATAAGGACAATCCGTTATTGAAAATACAAAATAAAGAAAGGCTGATTATGACTCCCCATATTGCCTGGGCAAGTTATGAAGCCAGGCAGCTGCTCATTGAAAAATTGCTGAAAAATATTGAGGAATTTATTGAAGGAAGGAAAAAGTAAACCCGGAGGATGTCTTTAGATAATTTTTTATTGATCAGCCCTGGTTCTTTTCCTGCAGATAGGCTTTATAACATCTCTTGATAGCCATCAGAATTTCATAATCATTTGATTTCAGAATAAAGCTGTCACTGAGTTTACAATAATCCATAAAGTCATAGGCTTCCTTTTCTGATTCAATACCTGTGACCCTTTTGACGATCTTTACATTATATTTTTTTGTTACCTGATCTGTAATCCGCTGTTGTTCAACAACTATTGCATATTTCCGTAATTCCTTTCCCTCTTTACTAAACTGGTTATAAAGCATTGAGATTGGACTGAATGTAACACCAAAACCACTGTTCTGCAAGCCTGGTCCCGCTGCTGTAACTTCAGGCATATCAAGCGTAACCTGGGGATTTTCATTTGAAACTGGATGATTCCTGAAAGCGGCTTTAAACTGTGCGTAGCTCCGATAAGGTAAAATGGTCACTTCACGAATTGCATAGGTTCGGGGTTTCAGTTGTACCGGTAAAAAATCTCCTGAAACGAGATGTTGCCTCACAGGATAAATTACGGCATTATCATACCCCAGTGCTTTAACGTATAATGTGTCACTGAGCCTTATGCGGAGCGTAAACAATCCGCTCTCATCCGTAATAGTTGCACTGTTTCCCGGTCTGGTAAAAACATGTGCAGCCTCAACCAGGGAAGAATCTTCACTGTTCATGGCAATACCCGTGATAACAATCGACTGTGCACTCATATTACCAAAAGAGGCAAATATAAAGAGTATCAACACAACTACTCTTTTCCTAATTTCCAATTTGCTTTTTCTTATGCAGATTTTTTCTGGTAACATATAAATAAAACTAACTGTATTAAATAAAATTGCTTATTCTACCATCAATTCAATGTTTCCCAGTCCTCCCTGAATGGACATTTTAATTTCAGAATGACCGTCTCCGGCATGATAATATAATTCTTTTCTGCTCTTCCTTGAAAAAGAAGGAGCATCAATACTACCCAGTAATCCGTTTAATTCCACACTTACATTTACGTCCTTAGGAACTTTTATTTTCAATTCACCAATTCCACATTTAAATCCGGCCTTCAAATTTTGTTTCCATTCGCCACTGAAATCAACCGTTGCCTCCCCTACTCCAGCTGAAAGATCAAAGATCTGTAAAGGGCTATCGGAAATTTTAATTTTAAATTCTCCTGCACCCAGTTCAAAATTAACTTTTCTCAGGTTGACGCCGGTCAAATCAAAATTCCCTTCCCCTGCTCCAAATTTCACACCAAGGTCTGTTGCTGTTTTTGAGTTCATGGTAATTTCACACCTGTCCGCTTCCTTGTCATTAAAATGAATATTCGAAAGATCCAGTTCAGGCATTTTGGATCGAATAATTACACCTTCTTCAACTTCATCGTATCGTAAATCAGGAGCATGATTTTTGGAAGTGTATGTATATTCAGCATCCAGCAAATTTTTTGTTCCTCCTGAAATAAAAAACTCTCCAGCCTGCATCTGAACTTCAATTCTTGCCAGCCGGTAATTTTTATAGGGAATGCTCAGCCGTGTATAATATTGATTATCCTTTCTTTCAGTTTCTTTGTGTGGAGAGAACCATTCTTCTTCAATGTTATTACTTCTTTTATCCTTTGCTTCAGAATTGTTATTGTGATCTTTTGTTTCATAAATACAGGAAGATAAAAAGAGTGCCGAAATAACAATATAAAGGTATTTAAACTTAAAATTCATAATTAAATTTAGCTTTGCATTTAGTATATGTATATACCTATATGTTTATTATTCAAGTTAAAATAGTAAAATAATACTATATTTCTGTGAAAGTCAAATAATTTTGCAATTATTAACTCATTTTTAAAGCAATATTAAAAGTTTATATATTATGATAAAGACATATAATACTCGGATAATATCTATAACACTTATTTTGTCTTCAATTACTTTTACAAATTGTAATAACAACCATTCCAGAAAGAAACGAAACGATGTAAATCTCCAAAATAGAGATTTAAGCAAAGCAAACCCGAAAGCTGAAAGAAATAGCGAACTCTATTCAAAACAAAAATTGTTTGATGGCAATATTAAAGATACACTGAAAAATGAAGGACTTCATAAGGGAATGGTTTGGGTTCCTGGGGGTACATTTATGATGGGAGGCGATAATAATCAGGCTGCTCCGGATGAATATCCCAAACACAAAGTAACAGTGGATGGTTTTTGGATGGACAGCAGGGAAGTAACCAATGCAGAATTCAGAAAATTTGTACAGGCCACCGGTTACATAACTACTGCAGAGCATAAACCGCAGTGGAATGAATTAAAAAAAGACCTGCCTCCTGGCACACCAAAACCTCCTGACAGCTTACTGGTTGCAGCCTCACTAGTATTTAAACCCACTGATCATCCGGTAAATTTGAATGATTATTCACAATGGTGGGAATGGAAGAAAGGAGCAGACTGGCAACATCCGCAAGGGCAGGGAAGTAATATTGATGGGAAAGATGATTATCCTGCCACACAAGTTTCATGGTATGATGCAGTAGCCTATGCGAAATGGGCAGGGAAGCGTTTACCTACTGAAGCCGAATGGGAATGGGCTGCCAGAGGTGGGTTGAAAAATAAAATTTACCCCTGGGGCAATGAATCCATTAATCAGGGAAAACCGAGGGCCAATTCATGGGAAGGACATTTTCCTGATTACAATAGTGAAAAAGATGGGTTTTACGGATTGGCCCCTGTGGCAACATTTAAGCCGAATGGTTATGGCCTTTATGACATGGCTGGTAATGTTTGGGAATGGTGTGCAGACTGGTATAATTACAATTATTACGCTACCCTCGATAAAAATGGCGTATCAAATCCCAAAGGCCCTAATAAAAGTTATGATCCGGAGGAACCATATGCTAATAAAAAAGTCGTACGTGGTGGTTCTTTTCTTTGCAATGACGACTATTGCTCAGGTTACCGGGTAGCCAGACGGATGAAAAATACGCCCGACACCGGTATGAGTCATTTGGGCTTTCGTTGTGTGAAAGATTGATAAATTTCTGTTGGTTTAAACTATACGCGTGAAATAAAAATCAGAGGTCATTCCAATACCACCATTTTTCGAATTTGTTTTTCATTGTTTTGTTTCAGGACCAGATAATAAATTCCAGCAGGCATATTTTCTGCATCCCAGGTAATAGTGTGAACTCCTCTCCCAGTCTGTTTGTTAACCAGACGAGTAATTACAGAACCATTTGTATCGGTAATCAATAAAGATATGTTTGATGCATTCTCCATTCTATAGCGAATTGTCGTGCTTCCTTTAAACGGATTAGGAAAATTCTGATATAGTTGAATATTGGAAATGACACTTTCATCAACTGAAGTGACAGTAGTAGAAGTGTCAGGCTTACCCGCCTCTGCCCAGGCTGTATACATCAACCCGGCAAGTGAATGAGAAGCATTACTGAATAGTTGAATGGTAAATCCCCTCGTCTTTGCCCAAAGTGCTGCCTTATATTCACTTGAATAGGTATTGGAATTTATCGATTTTGCATAATTATCAGCCGCAAGCACTGAATCCACATAAGAATGATTATCGTAAATATACGAAAAAACGTACCGGCTGACATCTTCAATCTTATGCACACTGTCACCGCTATAATCAATATCATTCACATAATCTTTGATCATATAGGATTCATATCGTGAATGAATACCTTTATTTCCAGTCAACTGCCCGTCGTAGTTGCTTGTTATGTGCATGGGCATATGCCCGTCGGCCACATAATGCCCGAGGTCTGCAGCAACAAGAACTGCCTTACTCCAGTCTTTTCTCTTAAAACAATTTACCAGCGTATCATAAGCAGTAACCGTGGCCCAGGGTAGGATGCCCTGATCATAGACAAATTCACGCCCGTTCTGAGCGATTGCTGAATCCAGATTCTCAGGTATATTACCTTTTTCAAGGAATTGTGCATAATTATCAATATCGATATAGTGTTTGGGTCCCTCGTACGAATCCCAGCTCTTACGGTCGTCTGCATCAGAAGCATGATCTGCCAGCATTTGTGTCCAGGAATTAAACAGACTCATTTCTGCAGGGAACGACAACGAAGCTTTTGTATTTATTACCCGGTGACCATCCCGTCCCCAACTAATTAAAAGCAAGGGTAATATTAGAAGCAGCAGCAGGGAGCGTAGAATTTTTTTCATTTTTTGAATATTTCAAAATTTATATCCGTTTTTCAATCAGGAGAAATTATCCCGACCCTTCATAGATCATGGAATCATCGCTGAGGGTACAAAAATAGCATTATTATGTTGCAAGGTTATTCATGCAGGTTATTTTAACAGCATATTGGCATTTTTGCATAACCCATCAATAAAAAGTCAACCTTTTATTAGTTAATATCCTGATAGTTGACTAACCAGATAAATATGCTTTTTTTTTAGGACTTCCCCATTTTTTTATTGTTGTAACGGATCCTGCTAAAACTTAATATTTCTTATGGAGTGATGCAATGCATTTAAAATATACTACAGAAAGGAGATATCACATTATCCCCCAGGATATAATTTTTTCTAACCGGTAAAAGGTCTTCCAAAATTTGTTGTTCACACGCGGGCTGAGCCTGCTGATTATAAAGAGATGAAAGGATTTTGATACCAATACTCCACGATTAATACGACAAAAATTCCGGAACGTAATAAAAGAAGTACTGGTCAGGATTATTTTAAAAATTCCCTGAATCAAAATATTAATTTTTTTTATTGTAACTAATTAGAAATAAAATATGTATAATATTATGTCTTGAAATTGTTTTAAAAATTTTTAGCTTTTTAGCGTTAAAATCACTAATAAAAGACTTAAATAAATCACAAACTACTAAAAAAACCAATGCCATGAAAAGAATCTCTGTATCTTTAGTGTCAGCATTACTGTTTTCATTATTTCTGCAGGCTCAGAAACCAATTAAAATAGGATTTAGCGTGGGGGATTTCTCAGCTGACCGTTTCAGTCAGGAGCCTGAAATACTGCATAAAGCCGCTCAGAAACACGGTGCTCAATTTATGGTTCGTTTTGCCAATGGCGATTCTGACCAGCAGATCAAACAAGCACGTGAACTTATTGATTCCGGAGCCAATATTTTAATTGTATTTCCCGCAGATGCCGAGAAGTGCGCTGCCATTGTTCCAATGGCACACCAGGCAGGTGTGAAGGTAATTGCTTATGACCGGATTATAAAAAATGCAGATGTAGATCTTTATCTTTCATTTGACAATGAAATTGTAGGAGAACAGATGGCAAAATACGCCATTGATAAAAAGCCATCAGGAACCTATGTGCTAATGGGAGGTCCGCTATCAGATTACAACTCAGTACTGCTGATGAAAGGGCAGAAAAAAATTCTGGATCCTGCTGTAAAAAAAGGTGATATAAAAATTGTTTTTGAGAAACATCTGGAAACATGGAACTCAATTGAAGCTTTTAATGCCTTGCAAAAATTACTGGATGAAGGTATTACACCTGATGCGATAATTGCCTCTAATGATGAACTGGCCTCTGGCGCTGTAATGGCAATGGACATGCAGTTTTCTGACTGGGATGTTCTTATTACCGGCCAGGATGCATCTCTCAAAGGCTGCCAGAATATTCTTGACGGAAAACAAACTATGACGGTTTACAAACCCTTTCCTGAACTGGCAGAAACAGCTGCAGATATTGCAGTTAAAATGATAAATGGAACTCCGCTGGGTTACCAGCTCACCTCAATAAATAACGGGAAGACTGAGGTTCCGGCCTTGTTGCTAAAATCTAAGCCAATTGATAAGAACAACATGCGTGAAACAGTAATTAAAGACGGATTCGTGAGCGAAGATCAGCTCAGTTTCTAAACCTGACAGAAGACTATGAATCATGATTGGTCATGCCGGTGTGGGAGAAATCCAACAGGTAAATGCCTGTGCCGACCATCACCATGCTGATGAGGTTGTTCATAAATCAGATTGGCTCCGACAAGCAGATCTGTATCCGTAAGGATCTCCTCTGCAGAGCCACTCTTCATTACCCTGTGCTGTTCAGACAATACTACTACCTCTGATTTAAGATGATCGACCAGTTCAAGATGGTGTGTAGTGATAATTATGGTCTTGCCAGCTTCATTTAACTGAAATATTAATTCAGTCACGTATGAACGTGTTTTGGGATCCAGTCCGCTCATTGGTTCATCAAGCAGGAGGACTTCAGGATTCATGGTAAGTATTGAACCAATAGCAACTCTTTTCTTTTCACCTCCGGAAAGCATAAAGGAGGGGCGGTCGTAAAGACAATCAATATGTAACATTTTCATTACTTCTTCGGCCCTGGCATAGGCAGCTTCCTTTTCCATACCCATTTGTAAGGGACCAAATATTAACTCATCAAATACCGTTGGACAAAACAACTGACTATCGGGATCCTGGAATACATACCCAACCTGTTGTCGAAACCACTGATTAAAGGATTTTTCTTTCAGAGTTTCCTGATCAATCTTTTCATTTTTAAAATGGACAGTACCTTTATCGGGAAAAATCAAACCGTTCATCAAGTGAAGCAAACTCGACTTACCACTTCCGTTGGATCCAATTACAGAAAGTATCTCCCCCTTCCCAACTGACAGCTGAATCTGAGTAAGCGCATCATGTTGCTTTCTGTATTGTAACGTAATATTTTCTAACCTGTATATCTCATTCATAATAACCTGTAAATTAAATACAACACACTTGGGACCAAGCCCAGCACGATAAATAAATAATCCCTGCCATTTACTTTTGTTTCATAGCACAGTTGCATTTCCCCTGAAAAACCTCTTGAAATCATTGCTTTGTAAACCTCTTCATATCTTTCCCAGGACCTTCTGAAAATATATCCTATCCGGCCACCAACCAGTTTTTTTCTGCCAATCGAAACTTTGTTTTCCCACCATCTTGATTTCATTGCCATGAAGGTATCAACAGCAGTCTTAGACAGGATGAAAATAAACTTATGCGTCAGCATGATCACCATCAGAAAAAGATCAGGGACCTTAAAGATCCGGAGAGCCTTTATGATTTTATTAAAAGGGGTAGTATACATAATCAGCAAAACGAGTGCAACAGAATTTGCTACCTTTAAGGTAAACCTGGCAACCATCAAAAGTCCTTCTTCAGTAAAACCAATTTCCTGTGGAACAGAATAAATCCACCAATGAGATGCATGATCCAGTTCCAGGACCGGGATGATCACTTTTCCGGGATTAACAAGGTTGAGAGCGGCTGGAATGGAAATAAGGAGACCAAAAAACAGAGCAAGAAATCCAATTCTTTTGTAAATCCATGTCAGGCGAATACCTGAAAGATAAAAACAACAGACAAGTAATGTTGCAAAAACCAGCTGCATTGAAACTTCCTGTATCAGACCCGACAAGACAACGTTTACAAACAAGACTATTATTTTTGCCTGAGGAGACAGGAGCTGAAAGTAGCCGGGCTTTACAGCTGTATAATAATGCTCATATCCTGCTTTAACAAACCCGGCAGCACCGGCAAGCGTCTGGTCGATAAAAGAAGGTTTATTCACTATGCCGGAGTGTTCAAGCTCATACTGCTGATTTTCTCTTAGAAATGCGGGCAAAAATTCACTCATCTTTTTTTGTAATACAGGTAAAGCCAGTAAGTTCCCCCGGCAATTAGCAAGCTCCCGGCAAAACCAGATAAAATATACCAAATATATTCGTGTACAGGGCTTCCTTCAGATGAAACAGTTTTATAATCCGGTAACGGAGCTTTCCATGTATCTGTTTCCTGGCTCATTCCCTCCGGTATGTATCCCAGTTTCTTTTCAACTTCTGAGGCAGACCACTCTCCCCAGGCATCCCCGGAATTAAAGAGGGATGGCAGAATCAAACCTGCAGGAACCAGCAGCAACATTACCAGCAAAACAGTTACTATTTTTCTTTTTAGTTTCTTCATGTACCGTCAGTCATTTCAAAACATACACAAGTTCTTTCTGGTTTGTATAAAAATACCGGAAAACGAATAAGGTTACCAATCCTTCAACGATTCCGAAAAGCAATAAATGCTCAACTGCCATGGCCGGGATTGCAATTTTAAGCGGATAAGGGGCATACAATGGAGTGCCATCAGGCGAAGCCGCAATAATTGGTTGTATTCCAAGCTCTAAAGCAGTTATAACAGCAGCAAGTGTTAAACTAACATAGCCGGAAAGAAAAGCTGCCACATTAATTCTTAACGGATGCTGGCTGTTCCCGGCTACCAGCTTGTAAAAGCCCCATGCAGAGAATGACATCACAAAAGCGATGTTAACACAATTTGCGCCCAGTGCAGTGATACCACCATCACCAAATACGAGTGCCTGAATGATTATTGCAACAGAAACAGCAACAGAGGCAATCCATGGGCCAAAGATCAATGCAATAACAGCTGCACCTACAGCATGCCCGGTGGTACCCCCGGGAACAGGAATGTTAAACATCATGATGAGGAATGAAAAGGCTGCCGCCATGCCCAAAAAAGGAATAATTCGTGCTGTCAGCTGTTTTTTCACCCTTTTAACTGCTGTTGCAGCCAATCCTATAAAAACAGCATAAAGCGGCACGTAAGTCTGAGGGCTCAGATAGCCATCTGGTATGTGCATAATTTGATATTTAATGATTTATCGGCAAGTTAACTTCTTCAATGTTAAAAACAGAATCCCGGTCCCAGTTTAACCAGTATTTCAATGCGTTGCGCCTTACCAGTTTCCAGTACCCGTCATCCAACAGACCAAATTTCACAATTCCTTCCCGAATATCTTCATCAACCTGTTGATGATATTCAGGCTTCAATGTTAACTTTACTGATCTGTTTTTAAAAATAAAAATTGCCGATGGACTGGTCAAACTGTCACCGGCCACACTAATCGTTCCCTGTCCGAGGGTGGCACCAGTACTTACCTGAATACCATCATTCAGACAACTATAGGGTGGCCTGGTGCCGGCAAAACTTACAACCTCCAATTGATCAGGACCAACACCAAAAATCTCCCGGGCTTTAATACCCATTTTTGCCCCGACTATGCTATACACTCCGAGATGACCATGAAACTCGTCAGTCATTACGCAGGCTTTCCATTCTTCTTCTCCGTATTTCTGCAGTGCGGGTTCCAGAATTTGCCTGACATCATAGGTGAAATTAACAGGATCTTCAGGAAAACGTGAAAATACTATATTACTGTGTCCGGGAAAATAGTTCCCATTAATCATATCTGTCAGTACTTCCGGTATCGCTTTTTTGTTATAAGCAACATTAATCCTCACCCATGCTTTACTTTTTTCCGGTTCCATATCGAAAAGCTCCGGATTTGTCAAATAGATTGCAACCAGATCATCAGATAACCTGAAATGACCACTCAGCAGACTGTCATATACTGGTGATTTACCCATCACGGATTTAAAAATTGTGGCAAGATTCGTAGATGACTGCAGGCAAACATTATAAAGAGACGTATCAAACTTCAGATCATTATAGTGTAAGCCAGAAACCACATCTATCCGTTTTTTTGTCTTGAAAACCAGGTTTGTTGCTATCGGGTTGCATTGATAATTAAATCCTTTAAGCGGATCAACAGACTCATTATACCAAACTATCCGTTGTATTTGGTCTAAGAGTTCGGGATGACTTTCAGTTAAACTGGCTGCGTTAGTCAAAGGACCAAGACAGACCAGGGAAACCGGCTTACTGGCTGTTGAAAGCAGTTTTACCAGTAACTGAACTGCATCAGGTGTATCAGATACTGAGATGTCAGGGGCTCCCCAGTTAATTGTACTGTTCATCTTTCGCCAGGGAGGATCAATACCTGGTATATTTTTTCCACAACCTACAGGAATAGTGTCACTGCCAAAAGCATGAAGCAGCGCACGCACCTTAGCAGTACCCAATTCTGGAGCCAGTGTGCCGTCTGAGACTGTGATGCCCTCTACTATAATCTCCGGACGCGACAATATGAGACTTATCGCTCGCATATCATCAATAGCGCAATCTGTATCAATGATAATACGCTGCAGCTTATCTACAGGCAGTGGTTTGGACCAGCCAGGTAAACTAATTCCAAACCATATCAGAAGAAACGAATACTTTATATAAGAAAACCTACTATGATCCTGCATTTATAGTGAAATTATAAACTATAACAAAGATAATTTTCAGACTGATTGATAGTAATATATTTTATTTGCTGTTAATTTGATAACAGTGTTACTTTTAAAAATTTCGTAACACAAATATGCCAAAATTTTTGCTGAATAAAAAGTTAATATTCAAAATGTAAAGTGTCTAAATAGTGAGTCTTAGGGCCATATAAATAACCTGCCAAAACGCAACAGACATAGCTTTGGATTATTTATATATCAAATTTCAAAGTAAAAAAAGCCTCTTTCGCTCAGCAAAAATGGAAAGAATATTGTAAAATCTACCTCGTCTGAACACCACCGGGTTTTGGGAGGAATATCCCCTACTCTAACAATAATGGTTACGGGCATTCAGACATTTTAAAAAAATTGTTACTCATCACCGAGTAACGGGTTTTGATAAGTGATTTTCTGATTTTTCTCAAAGTCATACAGCGTCAGAATTCTGAGGTTGTAGTATGCTTCCCAGTAATCACGCAGGGAATTAATGTAATCACGTTTAGCAGATTCCCGTTCTGAAAGTGAAATATTCAGATCGGTGATGCTTATTTCCCCGTTTTGGAATTTACGAAGTGCGATCTTGTAACCATTTCCGGCCACCTTATCAGCCTCATTAGCTGTGGTGAGCTGGTCTTTAAGTAACTTAAACTGCTCTACCTGCACAGCCACCGAACGCTCAAAATCTTCCATGTCTTTACTGACATCAAATATTTCAAGCTCACGTTTTGATTCGGCCAGTTTCACTTCGGAAGCCGATTTACCCCAGTCCAAAATAGGAACACTCAGGGAAAGTTTTATGATCTTCGACTGCTCAGGATGGTCATAAACGCTTCCCCATTCATCTGCACTTTTTGAGACTCCGTAGCTTCCTCTCAGGGTGGCACTTAAGCCGCTGTTGCTTTTTGCTTGAGCAAGCTGGCGGTCGGCTTCAATAAGCCTGCGCTTGAACCGGGGCATTTCTTTACGATTGGCTTTGGCCTCTTCGATGGCCTTCTCCTTGTCAATCTTAAAAAACGAAATATTCAGAGGCATTTCCAGATCGATATTTTCCGACTGATCAAGGCCGGTGTAGGATTTCAGTTCGAAATCGGCATTTTTAAGATCCATCCGGGCCCGGTTCAGAGACTTCCTTGCATTGAAAACCGATAATTTGATCCTGGAATAATCATTTTCAGAGATCCTGCCAAGCTTTTTCTTCATCTCAGCAATCTTCAGATTGTCTTCACTGTTCTTCAAACTGCTTTCAGCTAGGTTGAAATTTGTCTGTACCATAAGATAACGGAAAAACCTCCTGGTAGCATTTAATGCAATCTCCTCGACGGATTGAATATAATCCCTGTTAGCTTCTTCATAAACCAGGGGCTCAGCTTTCTTGTACCATTTCATCCAGTTATATGAGAATACGGGTTGTGAAAAACCAATGGAAAAAGGGCTGCCTGAAAAACTTGTTTCCTCCAGTCTAAAATCCTGAACTCGTTCGAGAGAAGTTGAAGCCCATACATAAGTGCCCAACTGGGGAATCGACTGGTTTAGGGAAATATTTGCCGAAGTCTGCAAACTTGAAACCTGTTGAAATTTTATACTTCCGTCCGGCTGCTGCACAGGTGTGGTGGTATGGGAATAATCAGGCAGATCACCATTCAGCGTAAGCTGCGGGCGAAAGCGTGCCTGGTAATTTTTAAACCGCCAGTAATAATTTTCATTCTGGTTTTGTGCGTATTTGATTGCCGATGATTTGGATATTGCCAGATCAACAATATTCTTCAGACTAAGCTGAACCTCTTTGGTTGTATCTTCATCCTGGGACTTGACAAACGGACATATTATAATGGAAACAATGAGCAGAAGCACAGCTGCAACTGTTTTTTTCATAATGATCAGTCTCTTGATATGTTATCTTGTTCTATATTAATCTCATTCAGATGCCTCAAAGAAGCAATATCAGAAGTAATCACAACATCTCCTTCTTTAACACCCGACAGTATCTCAATAAAATCAGGTCCTTTCAGGCCGGTAACAACCTCTGTGCGGACTGCACGGTTTTCTTTAACAACAAAGATATTCTGAACACGGGCATCGGAAATACCATTTCCTCTCCTGATTCTGAGCACACTATCCAGCTTTTCAGTTACTAAATGCAGGTTGACCTTCTGATTGGGCATTAATTTGTCATGCTTGCTTTCTTGCAGGTAAACATCAAAACTTATTTTGTTATCCTGTATAACCGGCTGTATATTCCCGATTTTACCAGGAAGCTCTTCATTGTCCATAATGGCAAATACTTCACGTCCGGTTTTTACAGCATCAGCTTTCTTTTCATCAATTTTGCCGTCTATTTTAAAACTGCTGAGGTCAGAAATCCGGGTAACAAGCTGACCCTGTGAAATCTTATCACCATCATTAACATACACGTTCAGCACAATGCCTGCAGATGGCGCTTTAATTATTAGTTGTGGTAATATATTTTTTAACTCCTGAAGTTCTTTTTCTTTCATTTCAATCTCAAGTTGCAGCCCCTTCTCATCAGCCTCGAGTTGTTTAAGTTTAATAGAGTTCTTTTGCAGTATCATTTTCAGATCTTTCTGAGCAAATACCAGTTCCTGTTTGGTCTGTTCAATTTTTGCAGGAGAGATTCCGCCAACATCCAGCAACTGTTTCTGGTCAGCCAGTTCAGACTCAATTGAAGTGATCTTTAGTTTTTTCATTTCAGCATTATAATCCAAATCGAGCCGGGTACTTTTTGCATTCAATTCAGTTTTATGCAAATTATTCTTTTTCACTTCCAGTTCATCTTCCAGATTTTCAATCCTGTCTTTGATAGGTTTTGCATCGATTACCAGAATGGCTTCACCTTTTTTGACATGACTCCCTGGAGAATTAACAATACGCTGTACCACAGATGATGCAGGGCTTCTCTGCAACACCTCATTCTGTGGTGCAATAGTCCCCTCAGCATCCACTACTTTCATAACACTTCCCCTGGTAACAGCACTGGTTGTATATTCTCCATTTTTCAAAGTTGATGGAAAAACAAGTGGTGAGAAATAGAAAATTATTAATACAATAAACAGTATTCCAATTACTGATGCAATTATCAGCTTCTTCTTTTTCATTGATTTGCAGTATAATAGATGTTTATCTTGAATTTTGTAAGGAGAGCTTCATGACCTTTACATACTTTCAGCCCCGAAATTAACAATTTTTTGGAAATTTCAGAAGAATCTCCGGCTAAATACTACGCATAAAAAATCAGCTTGTTTCATTTTACTCAAGCTGATCGTACTACAAAATTAAATTAGATGCAAACCTTTTCAGGTTTCAGAGAATCTCAAAAGTGTATGATGCTTTAATTTTCTGTCTTTAACGATCAGAGTGGTTGTAAGAACACGGGAGTGTGCATTAAAAACCATATCATGTCCAAGGCAGAGACCCATCACCAGATTCATTTCGGTGCCCGATTCTTCCATGGTTTTCGCCTGTCCGGCAGGGTTGCAGGAAATACCGCTGTATCCTGGCAGAATTTCCTCATTAGGCATTCTTCCCAACTTGCAATTGGCTCGTGTCACTATAAATCCTTCTTCTCGAAGAAGCACTTCCAGATATTTTGCTTCTTTCTCAAAAGTAATACAATTAGCCAGTCCGATACGTGTAATTCCGGCTTCCCTTGCAAATTCTATTATCTCATCAATCCGGTCAACTTTAGGATTTAAGGTGTCTTCTGCAACCTTCATCACTCTTTTGTCTTCTTCATCATAAAGATGACCAAAAAAAACTCCTTTATCAGCTTCCATAAAATCTTTTTCGACGTTATCCATCAGAAAGATTGGTGGATTTTGCATTGAAACTGCTCATCCACCAATCGTTTCAATTTCGCCACAAAGATAATGAACATTTGCTCTAAATTCTTATTTTTTGTTTTTAAAATAGATTCCGTTCAACAATTTATATCGTTTTTCAAGCGTCTCATCCATTTTTATATATGTATTCACATCCAGTTGTAACACAGGGGGTACAGGTTTATCATTGATGGAAGGCCAGTCAATAACTCCAAGTCCATTGGGATTTCCTGTTTTTACAAAATTCAGGTAATATGTCTGGAAAATAGCTGAGATTTCATAATCTTCAGGTTGCCAGTCAAACACATGATTAGTGGGCAAATTCCCCATCGCGTATTCGATATCAGCAGAATGGACTGCTCCTGTTATTTTTACGTCATTTTGTATAATTTTTTTATTAACAGTGGTAAGCTCAGGTCTGGGATGAAGATACAAGTAACGATACACAGGTTCTCCCCCCGTTTTTGACTGTATATCAGTCCATTTCCATGTGCTGAATGCAATAAACAAATCGGAAGCCAGGGCATTGGCTGCGGCGGTTACAGAAAAATCATCAGTAACGTTATAAGCATCCATGATATCCTGGGCTCTGTCTCCAAATATCTTCTCAGCAATGCGTTTAAAGTTTTCAACAGTGGGTGCATTATTACCCAGAAGGTATTCAAAACCCATCTCTCTTGAATTCCATCCTATGAGAGCCGGAACATGAGCCTGTTCACCTGCGGCATAGATATCTGCAGGAGCTTCCGGAAAAAAATATCCATCTATAGTTGATGAAAATCTGCCTTTTACTTCCAGTAGTTCGTTTGCCGGAACAGCGCGAAGGTCCTTCAATGAATTTGCTCCCAGTTTTTCGGCCACCTGCAGGCCGTTTTTTTCAGCTTCCTGAATAGGCATTGGAGACAAAGCACCAAGCAGCGATCCGCTTGATCCGATCACTCCGGCAATCAGGTCTCTTGAGAGTGGTGAACACATCTGGGCACTGACAGATATTGAGCCGGCTGATTCTCCGGCAATAGTAATTCTACCGGGATCTCCCCCGAAAGCAGCGATATTTTCATTTATCCACTTCAAAGCTGCAGCCTGATCAAGATAGCCATAATTGCCGGAAGAATGGTGCGGTGATTCTTTTGTTAGTTCCGGATGAGCAAAAAAACCAAAAATACCCAATCTGTAATTCACTGTGATGGAGATAATTCCCTGCCGTGCCATGTTTTCGCCTGCATACCTGGGTTCATCCCCACTACCCGCAACAAAGCCTCCACCATAGAAATATACCAGTACAGGCAATTTTTCATTTCCGGTCTTAGCCGGTGTCCATATATTCAGGTACAAACAATCTTCACTGACTGAATCGGAGAGAAAATTCATATCTTCAAAAATACGCAACTGCATAGGACGTGGTCCAAATTTAACAGCCTTGCGTATTCCTTCCCAACTTTTAACAGGTTGGGGAGCTTTCCATCTGAATTCTCCTACAGGAGGGGCAGCAAAGGGAACGCCTTTGAAAATTTTTACTCCCGATTTGTTTACTCCTTCAAGCATGCCATTGGCTGTTTTTACGGTTGGAGCCGTGCCTGTCAATTGCGAAAACGCACTCATATTTACCATTATCATTAAGGCAGCAAATAATGTAATAATCTTATTCATAATTCATGTTTTATTAGTTAATCAGTCATTTATAGGAATAAATAAATTTCTGACCGGCAAAATGAAGATAGCGATTTGATTTAGTTTATATTTTAAATAATTGTTCAATCTGAGGAAAATTAAACATCTGGTTACAATTTATCAAAAATGCAGATGCCCCAATAAATCCTGCTTAAAAAATATCATTTGACCCTCCTGACTGTAAACAGCAGCAATTATTTTCCATTTGTAAAACCAGCGAGTGCATAAACCAATGCGCCCTGCCAGTTAATTGCAATTTCATTAGTTGTATAATCCGCCTGCTTATCCTGCCAGTCAGTTGCGGACCGTCCGCCACCAACAAGGTACCCGGGCCAGGGCTGATCAACGTTATCAGCTCCGGATCTCCGGTCGTGAGGATACATGGGCGGATTAATTCCAAGCCCGGTTACAAATGAACGGTTATAATTATTACGTCCAAACAGGTACCCAATGGCATTCAATGCTGTGTTGGTATATGCCGGATCAGGCGAAATTTTACCAGCGATTTGCAGATTAATCACCTGTCTTGCTACCGTGCCATTACATCCCCAGTAATATTTTTCGCCAAGTGGCCTGCCATAAACATCTTTGCTTCCTTTTGCAACAATTATATTTGCTGTTGCAAGTGTATTGTTTCTTATATTCTGAAGAACCTCCGCATTTCTTTCATTTCTTTCCGATAGCAGATAGGTAAACATCCCGAGATTTGAAACATCTCCCCAATCCCAGTCTTCATCTATCTCAAAATTCATTTCATCTGCTCTTTTCTCAAAATCATCCAGGCACGATTTATCACCTGTCGTTTCCCACATCTCGGCAGCAGCCCACAGCCTGTCATCTGAATCCGTTGTCTGATACCCGCCGGTTTTAAACTCTCCCTGCTCAAATCGTTTATATTCCGGATTATCTTTAAGAAAATTATAGCTTAACCACGCGGCATCCAGACATCTCTTTGAATACGCTGGGTCATAAGGCTCAAAGTAACGTGCTGCCTGAGCCATTACGGCCACAAAGTCAGCCGTTGCAGATGAACTCCAATCCGTGAAATATCTTTTTGCATCATCGTTTTCCGGCATAATAAAGGCAGAAAAGCTTTTTCGGGTTAATTTATGAGAAACTCGTCCGGAGCCATCGGGATAAGGCATTTTTAACAACCAGTCAGTTTCCCATTTCAACTCTTCCAGAAATTCAGGATATCCGGAAGCAGTTGGAGGTAAATCCAGCGATATGCGCGCAATATTATCATGAAACTGATCCCAGGCCAAGAACATCATTCCAATCGTTATACCAGCGTTTACAGTGTATTTACCATAATCTCCGGCATCATGCCAGCCTCCTGTTCCGTCTTTGTGTGGGTTGTTTTCTTCATAATATTCATAGCCATCATCCATGTGACAGGCGGCATGTTCAAAATGAACTCCGTTATGGTCACCGGAAACAGCGGTGCCGCAACGCCACAAATAAAAAGCCCGCATACTGGTATAGTATTCATCATTATAAGCATTCCCGGCAACTTCAAAAATTGCAGATCGGGTACCATCAGGCAGTTCAATAAAGTATTTTCCTTCTTTTTTTAAACCCGAAAAATCAGCAAACCAAACAGTTTGGTCAATGTCCTTCTGATACTCAGGACCTGTAACACTCTGTTTATATGCAGTATTTCCTGTGGTTGCATCTTTTATCACAAAAGAGGAGGCCTCTCCTGTAAGAGTAGCAACTTTTGGCATTTCCGGAAGAAATCCGGCTGAATTTAAAGATATTGCGATTCCATCCTTCTCTACAGAAGAAGATCCGAGGAATAAAAACAACACCAGTAAGATGAGAATATTTTTCATAGTAGTTGATTTGATTAGTAAACTGGTAAAAATAGCTAAAAAACAACTATTCCCCAATTTACAGAAAAATTGAATATTACGGTATTCAATCTTTTTCAAATATAGCCAAAAATTAAACACTTGACTTCGGTCTGAATTTTCAGTAAATTTATTCATTCATAGAAATTTGAATTTCATGACACTCCAAATTTTTACTGCAAGTGAATAAAACCCAATTAATAGGAAGAAAATATATTCAATTTCTTACAAAAATTAAAAGCGAATAGTATGACAAGAGTAAGGTTAGAATTTGATGAAGTAACAATTTACCGGCCAAAGAAGCACTGGCGATTATATTTTGTTGTTGTGGCGGAACATCCTGATGATAATGAAAAAATGATCGTTACCACCCTTCCCCGGGAACCTTTTAAACTCAGTAAGCGGCATGATAATTCTTTTCAATTTGATACTGATGAAACCGGATCAGAAGGATTATTTGTGCTTAGCCGTGAACTCCCCGCTACACGGGAATTAAATGTGCATGTTTACCTGCGTCACACGCGTGATTCATCACGTAATTTGGGAGAAATTCTGAAAGAGGTTGAAAAGGGCATTGCAGGAGATGCTTTTGGAATTATCACTGATATTGCAGGAACTTCAACAGTGCCCTGGCTGGTGATTGCAAAAAAAGCAGTCCCATTAATTGGAAATATCCTTGCCAGAATACCGGATCGTGATTTTGGCTTTTTGAGTGCATTTGAAAGATTCGGGCCTGAGTTTGAAGAACAGTATGAAATTGACCGGCACAAGGAGTTTTCCGGTGATGCTTCTCTGGTTTACAGCTGGGCAATAGACAGGTAATCAGGCAACAGCCGCAATGTTCATTCAGCGCCTGGCATTACTTAATATATTATACTTAAATACCGGTTTTGTATCGTTTTGGATGACTGAAACCTGCAAATATACAAACCCGGTAATATCTTATTTTCACCCATTGTGCTTACATTCCACTGGTAGGTATAAGAACCTTGGTGTTTGTAGCCATTTTCAATAACAGATATTTTTTCACCCGTAAGACTCCAAATTTCAATTTTTATGAAATCTTTACCAGCGAGATGATACCGAATTGTTATAGTTTGAGATGCAGGGTTGGGAAAAATCGAAAATCTACTGTTATCTGTTGATAAACCTGAACTTTCAGTGAATGCTCCCAGACTATCAGTAATCACCAGATTATCAAACCAAATTTTGATACCTTCGAGTGATTGTTGCTCTGCTACCAACTGAAAATTATCTACAGATGTCCAGTCAAATTTTCCTTCGGGATTAAACCAGTTTCCGTTATCCCATGACCCGGTTTCTTTGAAATCAGTTAAAGGAATAAATAGCTGATGCCAGGATCCGTCAAATTCAAATATTTGCGGATCAATAGAATACGACATCCTCCAGGGGTGATCATCAGGACCACTTTTTGTATCAACAAACCGAATATCAAAAGCAGCAGCAGTATTACTGCGCATCCAAAATCTTAAGGCGTAATTTTTTTTTTAAGTACCGAGAGATCTTTATCCGGTACAAAGTCAAAACCTACCATTCCGTATTGATCTGAACCCGACCATTCTAAAGCATAATTTCCATTGTGGGGCAGTTCATTTGAATAATAATCAATATCTCCACCATTGGCATAACCCGCTTCATTGATATGTGTAGCAATATAATCGGTAAAGATAGAAAAACCTGTGCTATCTGGTTCAGGGTTCCATGTTTGCTGCTCAGGTATATTTAGTCCTAATGCTTCAAGTAAAGGGAGGTTCAGATCATAGTTAAACCGGCCGGCTGTATTTGGTTTAAAAATACCAAAACCACCATGATAATCCCAACTGGTCCATGGTATGTCTTTCTCTTCCAGGTATGTTCGTACTTCCTTGTACCAGTAATTGCGGTCAGCAGGATTGCTGTTTGGAATGTAGACTCCAAATTCACCGCAAAATATATTCACTTTCCTGCTTTCTCTGAATGCCACTGCAATGTCAATCAGCTTTCTTACAAAATCCACATTACCTGTATTCGGGTAATCATTAAGTGCACTTTCTATCCAGCTGCCTTTAATGGATTCCGGGCATGCAGGCATATCCTGTTCCCGGTAAGGGAAAGGAACTCCTGCCAGCGGTACCATAGAAGGTGTAACCCAGCTTGCTCCCTGATGGGTAAAGACAAAAGGATCATAAAAATGGAAGGTATATAATAGATTGTCATCATTATATTCCGGAATTTCACTCAGGTTGTTGTAACTATTAAAACCTGAGCCACCAACCACAATGGTGTGAATGGTATCAACTTCCCGAATAGTATTGATCACATCCTGCTGAATTGCACCCCAGGATTCATCGGAGATTCCGTGTGGCTCATTCAATACTTCATAGAAGATAAGTTTTGAGCGATTTTTATAATGATCCGCGAGTTGTTTCCATACCTTATTAAGGATATTACCAATTTCAGGATCGGTACTTTGTGAAGGATCAAATGTATGATTATCGATAATCAGATTAAGTTCCAGGTCTTCAGCCCAGTTAACCGCCTGATCCAGAAAACCCAGAAAAAGTGTATCTATGGTATAATCGGGAGTCCCGCTGGTCATGGCATGAAGGTTTATAGGAAGCCGTATCACGTCACAGCCGAGCGATTTGATATTTTCAAAATCCTGTTTGGTATATTTGGTGAACTGTATCTGGTGAGGTCCTGCAGTCTGAAACCAGTTGGTAAGATTTACTCCACGACTGAAAGGGGCCTGGCCCATTGACACAGCCGGCAATAAAATCAGCACTGCTATCGCAGACACAGCAACCCTGAAAAAATTCTGAACACATTTCATAACTTGATTGGTTGGTTAGTTAGTATACAGTGAGAAATTAACTTTCTCACTGTTTAAATATACAAATAGTAAATCACACAGAAAAATTTTCTACTCCTACTCCATCCGGGCCTCAGGTAAAAATGAAAATCCTCTGAGAAATTCCTTGATTTCAAGCTTCTTTTTCCCCTGTAGCTGAAGGTGCCGGACATCAATCCAGGCATCTTTGGCTGCAATTCTCAGAAAGTTTTTATTATCCGTGTGAATGGTACCCGGTTTTCCGGGAACCTTCTCATTACTTATCACTGATTCAAAAATCTTAATCTCCGATTCATTGCCATTTTCATCGTGCAGGTGGGTCCAGGCTGC
This sequence comes from uncultured Bacteroidales bacterium, assembly GCA_963783315.1. Taxonomy (GTDB): domain Bacteria; phylum Bacteroidota; class Bacteroidia; order Bacteroidales; family DASQZP01; genus DASQZP01. The sequence continues at coordinate 469,168 of CAWAMZ010000010.1, read as the reverse complement.
CGGATAAGGGCTTAAACCACGTATATGATTTTGTATTTCAGTTGCTTGACGGTCCCAGTTTATGCGACAATCGTCCCTGAATATTTTGGGAGCCTGCCTGGGTGTCTCGTCGGGACCAATTAATTTTTGCTGACTAACCTGGGGATATTCACCTTTGGCGATAGCAGCAACTGTCTTAACCATCAGATCAGCGCCCTTTTCCATTAATATATCATGCAATTCACCAGCATTCATGGTTTCCGGAATGACCACCTTCTCCTGAAAAATTATTTTTCCGGTATCAATTTCCTTTTCAATAAAGAAAGTGGTAACTCCGGATTCTTTATCACCATTAATAATGACATGGTTGATAGGTGCTGCTCCACGGTAATGTGGAAGCAGAGAAGCATGAAGATTAACGGTTCCTTTGTAGGGCATGGCCCATACAGCTTCCGGCAACATCCTGAATGCAACAACAACGATCAAATCGGGTTGCAAAGCTGACAGTTGAGTAAGAAATTCCGGATCTTTCATTTTTACCGGTTGCAACAGCGGGATTCCTTTTGCCTCTGCATATTTCTTAACAGCAGAAGACTGTATCTTTTTGCCTCTTCCTGCAGGCTTATCAGGTGACGTAACTACTGCAGACACATTGTATTCATTCTGAACCAGCTTATCCAATGTGGCGACAGCAAATTCCGGTGTTCCCATAAAAATAATTCGCAGGTCTTTTCCTTCTGTCATTTCTTATCTGTTAGAGATTTTAATGATTCAAAAATACGTATTTTTGATGGCCAAAACCAGTAAAAAGCCCCGCCCATCCAAAAAGGCTTTTTAATTACTGATTGACAGCAAATGAAATTAAAAAATTAATCATTAAACAGCTTCTCTCCGGAATGAAAAAAGCTTTTTCTTTCACACTTATATTTACTATAACCGTTTTATTGATTCAATCCGGATGTATCGGAAAATGCGGTAAACACAGCGATGTTCTTTCTTATATCAATCCGTATATTGCCCCCGGTGCTCTCGGACATACATTTCCACAAGTTACTGCCCCTTTTGGGATGGTACAACTTAGTCCATATAACGGTCTTCTTGTAAACGACTTGCCCTCAGACCATCATTACAGTAACAAAAGAATTATTGGATTTTCTTACACCCATCTACTTGGTACCGGAGCTGGAGACATGTATGATGTTCTGATTACTCCTGTAACAAAAGTAGCTGTCTCTGATACAACCAACAATGGGTCAAATTTCATGCAGCAGTTCCTGTCGGAATTTTCCCATAAAAACGAAAGTGCCTCTCCGGGTTACTACAGTGTTATGCTGGAAGATTCCACTAAAATAGAGCTGACAGCAAGCCAACGTGCCGGAATGCAACGTTTTCAATATACTCATCCTGAAGATGCCCGTGTAATAATTGATCTCGGGCATACAATCAATTTTGGACAGCCAAAGGAAACCCATATTCAGGTGGTAAACGATTCCCTTGTCACCGGCTATCGCTTTTCAGAGAACCAGATGCCTGATCAGTACCTGTTTTTTGCAATACGGTTTTCAAAACCTATTCATGATTTCTATTTTTCCGACAAAGGACAACTGGTTAATCATACCCGACAGCTATATTCGGAACGTGGTTCAGTTATTATTGAACCAAACATGGGACAGGATCCGGGGCTGATCATCAAAACCGGACTGTCATCAGTGAGTGTTGAAGGGGCACTCAATAATCTCGATACAGAGATACCTGACTGGAATTTTGACAGTATACTGTCAGATGCGCAGAAGACATGGCGGCAACAAATGGAAAAGGTGACCATTCCTTCAGGCAACAAAAAAGATAAAACATTTTTCTATACATCTCTGTACCACAGCATGTTTACGCCGAACCTGTATTCCGATGCTAACGGTTGTTACCGTGGTAACGACGGCCAGATACATCAGACGGCAGGAAGTGATGCAGCGGTATATATTTCAGAATTGACTGGACAGTATGGCCGGGGCAATGAGCCAGTCCACCCCAGGGCCAATCTTTATAATTACCCAGATCATTCATGGAAAACCAAGAATTATGTGACTACTATCATGAATCTACTCTTCTATCATGATTCTCCTGATGGATTAGGCGGAAATGACGATCGCAGCCAGATAACAAACGGGAATGTGTTTTCTTCCATAGGTTTTTATCCGGTAAACCCGGCCTCCAAAGAGTATGATCTGGGAAGGCCGTTATTGCCTGAGTTGACTTTAAACCTTCCTGATGGTAAGACATTCACTATTAAAGCAAAAGGCTTATCCCACAACAAAAACTATGTGGAAAGTATCATGCTGAACGGAAAAAAGTTGAAATCGAGGCAAATAAGCTATTCCCGAATTCTTCAGGGTGGCACGCTGGAATTTGAAATGAACAGAAAACCATATAGATAATTAACAAGAAGTAATAATGCATTACAGCCCGCACAATGAGAAGCCCGAACAGGTTTTGTTCGGGCTTCATCACAAGCAACAGGTTTGGTTTTAGCCGGGAATTTTTTAGATTTCATACTTAATTAACACATAAAACTTTTCCATTTCCCCATCTATAACTGTCAGACACCTTATCATAAGGTTTGGCTGCTTTTTTGTTTTCTTTTAAAGTTACCTGTCTGCTTTTAATATCATTGAAGGTGTCTGACAGTTTGAACTTTATTCACTAATCTGGTTTTTTCGTGTTTTTAAGGCAGCTGAATATTTGTTTTATTAATAGAAATTTATTTATACCCTACATAAATTTTATATTCCCAGGGAGACAACAACATTTGGTCGCTGCCTTTAAAAGTTGTTTCAGTTTTATCAAAGTAATCCTGGTAATTTCCTGCAAAAGCATCGCCTTCCAGGGTAACATTCATTGCTGAATCGCTCAGGTTAAAAACAGCAAATACGCGATCTGCATCTTTCTCCCTCAAAGCTGCAAAAACTTTTGCATCTTCAGATGTACTGATTTGTTGAATTGATCCTCCTTCAGCACCATTGTATAAAGCCTTATTTGTATGTTTTAAAATGTTCAGGTCAGTATACAGATCATTCATCGGGCTGTCCTTCCAGACGATAGGATCCCGTTCAAAAAAGAGCAGCGATTTCTCCATTCCTGCTTCCTGTCCGTTGTAAATGAGTGGCATACCCGGAAGGACATAAGTAAGAGCAGCAAAAGCCGGAGCCCCGAGTCCAAGTCTCTTAATGGCTGACCCGTTCCATGAATTTTCATCATGATTGGAAGTAAATTCCATCAGATAGGAATCAACCGGATAAACTGAATCCACCCAGTTAAAATGTTCCATTATGGCAGTAGCATCCTTATTTCCTGCTGCAATTTCATTCATGATATGATGAAACTTCCAGTCGTAGGTCATATCAAAAGCACTGTCATTTAGGAAAGGCTGATCTGATTCTGCCAGCATAAATACATCTCCGGGCAGGGAGTCAAGTGATTTTCTCAGGCTGTTCCAGTAATCTTCAGGTATCATATGCGCCACATCACATCTATACCCGTCAATGCCGGTTTCTTTGATCCACCACTTCATGGTATTTGTCATATATTGCCGCATCGCCGGATTATCATAATTAAACCGTATTACATCAGTCCAGTCAAAAGGAGATACAAAATTGCCAGTTGAATCTTTCATGTAGAATTCAGGATGTTCAACGGTAAGCGGGTTATCCCAGGCACTGTGATTGGGCACCCAGTCGAGAATAATATGCATTCCCTCTTCATGGGTTTTAGTTACCAGTGCTTTAAAATCTTCCATAGTGCCAAATTCAGGATTTATCTCTTTGTAATTTTTCACTGAATAGTAGCTTCCCAGTGGACCCTTACGATTTTTTTCCCCGATAGGATAAATGGGCATCAGCCATAAAATATCCACACCTAACTGTTTTAACCTGGGCAGTTGTTCGGCAACAGCATTCAAAGAGCCGCTCTGTGAAAACTGTCTTACATTCACCTCGTAGATAACAGCTTTGCGACTCCACTCTGGGTGATTTACCTGACTGACCGGACGGGAAGATGCAGTGTCCTCAGAATTATCATTTTTTACCTGTTGCCGGCATGAATATGATACCATCAGCAACACAAGCAGCAAAGCAAGAAGCCGCGAGGTTCTGATATGTCCTGAAAATTTGTTTTTTTTCATATCTTATGTTTTAAAGTAAATAGTTATATTTCTGCAGCAATTTTTTCCCATTTATAAAACCTGCCGGCTACTTCAGTTCAAGAACCATAGCAGATTTTGCAGGAATTGTAATATTTTCAAGTGAATTTAACAATTTACCTGAAATAACATCATGTGCCTGTTTAAATGGAGACATTATTTCAGCAAACCGGCTGGTACCAACTGTTTTATCCTGAGTATCATTGTTATTCAGTAAAACCATCACAACATCTTTATCATTGTACCGGAAATATACATACACATCATTGTCCGGTGCAAATTGCATGGTTTTTCCTGAATGAATTACTTCTTTATTTTTTCGCCATAACAACAAATTTACCATATAGTTGAAAGCATCATTTTGTTGTGGCGTGCGCCCTGCAGGTTCAAATGCAGATACTGAGTCGCCCGGCCACCCCCCTGGAAAATCCTGGCGGATATACCCGTGTCCTTTGTTGGCATCTCCTGACATAAGTAATTCCGTTCCGTAATAAATCTCAGGTATTCCGCGAGAGGTAAGAAGAACAGCCATTCCCATCTTAAACCTCCTGATATCCTTGCCAACGGTTTCGTAATAGCGGCTCATATCATGGTTGTCAGCAAAGATAAGATTCATCTGAGGGTTGGCATATAAATAATCCTGTGTCAGTGTGTAGTAGATGCGGCCAAGGCCTTCAGTCCATCCTTCCGGCTCCTTAAAGGCATCAGCAAGAGAGAAACAAAAGGGAAAATCAGTTACACTTGGCAAATGGGAATCGTAGCCATCCGGATTTTTGGCTCCGCCTGCCCAGTAGGCAACGAGAGCTTCCTTGCGCATCCAGACTTCGCCAACAATGCTAAAGTCAGGATATTCACTCAATACCTGTTGGGTCCAGTCTGCCATATACTGCTGATTTGGATAGGGCCATGTATCCATTCGGATTCCATCGAGTCCGGCATATTCAATCCACCATATGCTATTTTGTCGCAGGTAATTTCCAAGCAATTGGTTTTGCTGGTTGAGATCAGGCATTGAATTATCAAACCAGCCTTTTTCCATTTTCTTTTTATCAAATTCGGAAGCATGCGGATCCATAAATGCAGTAGCCCGGTAATTAGTTCGTGTAAATTCAGGCCATTGATTGATCCAGTCCTTTTCCGGCAAATCACTCATCCACCAGTGGTTGAGCCCGCAGTGGTTAAACACCATATCCATCACTACCTTAATACCTTTTGTATGGCATTCATTTACGAGCCGGACATAATCTTCGTTGGTACCAAATCGCGGATCAATTTTATAATAATCGGTAATGGCATATCCATGATACGAGTACGCCGGCATATTATTCTCGAGGAGCGGATTGATCCATAGCGCCGTAAAACCCATTCCGGAAATGTAATCCAGATGATCTTCAATTCCCTGTATATCTCCTCCGTGACGGCCATTCAGGTTACTCCTGTCTGCTTTTTCAAGCATACCGGGCATGTTGTCGTTATCAGGATTACCATTGGCAAAACGGTCAGGCATAATCAGGTACATGGCATCAGAACTGTTGAAACCAGTCCTTTCAGCGCTCCCGGGTTTTCTCTTCCTGAGTTCATACGCATAGGTGAGCTGTTGTTTTTTGCCTGAGGTAAAATGTATTTCAAACTTACCAGGTTGGACATCTTTTGACAACCGCAGATTGATAAACAGATAATCAGGATTCGGTACTTTGATCACTTCCCTCAGTTCCACTCCAGGATATTGAAGTGAAACTTCCGTGTTACCTATTTGATTGCCATAAACCAATAGCTGCAAGTTTGGATTTTGCATCCCTGTCCACCAAAAAAGTGGTTCAACCTTCTTAATTTCAGTTTTTTGAGAGATTGCAGGCTGCAATAAGAGAAAAATACCGAAGAAGGTCAACAGTAAAGACTTGCTTTTAAAAAAGGATATCTTCCTTTTCATCTGTTTTTTTAGTTTATCTTCCTGTTTCATAGTTTTAGTATTTGATTATGATTAGTATCAGAAACCCGCAGCCTGATGATGTTCTACTGCCTGACTTTTCCCCGGACCAATGGTTAAGGCCTGATCAAACACATTGACTGTGAGTTGATTTTCAGACTGATTGGTTATAAATATCTCATCGCCGGAAACTTTTACAGACACAATATGTGCTCTGAAATGAATTTTAAAAGAATATGATTTCCATTGTCTGGGGATGAAAGGGCGGAAGACAAGTTTATCATCCACGATACGCATTCCACCAAATCCCATAACGACAGACATCCAGGTTCCTGCCATGGAAGTAATATGGCAACCTTCGGCTGCTTCATTGTTATAGTCATCCAGGTCAAGACGAGCTGTTCGTAAATACAGGTTATATGCCTTTTCCTCTTCACCGAGACGGGCCGCTAAAATAGAATGCACACAGGGGGATAGTGAAGATTCGTGTACTGTCCTCGGCTCATAGAAATCAAAATTTCTACGCAGGGTATCCTGATCATACAGATCTTCCAAAAAGAAAAGTCCCTGAAGCACATCGGCCTGTTTGATAAAACAAGATCGGAGAATCCGGTCCCAGCTCCAGTGCTGATTAATAGGTCTTTCTTCCCGTGGCAAATCATCTGCCTCCAACTGTTCCTTATCCAGGTAGCCATCCTGTTGCAGAAAAACACCATTTATTTCATCCACAGGATAATACATATTTTCGATGATGTGTTTCCACTTATCCATTTCCTTTTCATGATCAAAACTGATACGCCTGGTAAGCTCAGTATATTTTTCAGGAGCCGCATCTGAAACCCAGGAAACAGCTTCCATGGCATATTCCATACTCCAGCTGGCTATCCGGTTAGTATACCAGTTGTTGTTTACATTATTTTCGTATTCGTTGGGACCAGTAGTACCAAGTATGACATATTTATTTTTTGCTCTGGAGAAATTTACCCTTTGCGCCCAGAACCTGGCGATGGCAATCAACACTTCCAGACCATATTCGATTAGATGCTCCTTGTGGCCTGTATACCTGACATAATTAAAAATAGCGTAGGCAATTGCTCCATTACGATGGATCTCTTCAAAGGTGATCTCCCATTCGTTGTGACATTCTTCACCATTCATAGTCACCATCGGAAACAAAGCTGCACCACCTGTAAAGCCTAATTTTTGCGCATTTTCAATCGCTTTCCGGAGATGTTTATAACGATATAAAAGTAAGTTCCGGGCAACATGTTCATCAGCTGTACTCATATAGAAAGGCAAACAATACGCTTCGGTATCCCAGTAGGTGCTACCACCATATTTCTCTCCGGTGAATCCTTTTGGTCCAATGTTGAGTCGTTCGTCATCGCCGGTATAAGTCTGGTAAAGCTGAAAGATATTAAACCGGATTCCCTGTTGGGCTGCCACGTCTCCATCAATCACAATATCACTTTCCTGCCACTTCTTCTCCCAGGCTTTTTTATGCTCATCCATTAGCACATCGAATCCCGTTTTCATTGCTTCCCTAAGTACTTTCAAGGTATTATCAACCAGAAATTCCTTCGGGTGATTTAGTGATGAGCAAATTGCAGCATACTTATAGATAGTAATCTCTTCATTGGATTTCATATTCAGCGACATGCTGCTGCTTACATATTTTTCTTTATGCGCAGTGCCCGGATTAATTCCAACTTTTGATCCATGCTGGGTAATAAAATAGTTCATGGCTGTACACACATGAAAATCCAGTTTTTTTGTACGGGCAGTCACATATCCTTCAGTAAATTCCACATTATGACTAATTTCCTCCCAGAATTTTTCATCATAATTGGCATCCTGGTTCTTAACATCAAAATCGATATAAGGCGTAATGGTGATGCGTCCGTTGAAATTTAATGCAACGACACTATATTTGATAACTCCGACTTCATGCCTGGCCATACTGAGAAACCGTGTTGCTTTTACCTGTATTTTCTTTGTACTGGGTAATTCTACCTCAAAAACACGCAAGAGGTAACCTTCTTTCATATTTAATTCACGCCGGAAGTAGGTTATCTTGCAGCCAGAAAGATCCAGTTTTTCTCCTTCAATATCAATGTCAATTCCAATCCAGTTGGCTGCATTCAATACTTTGGCAAAGTATTCAGGATATCCGTTCTTCCACCAGCCCACACGTGTTTTATCAGGGTAATATACACCACCAATGTAATTGCCCCGTAGGGTGTTTCCGGAATAAGATTCCTCGAAGTTTGCCCGTTGTCCCATTCTTCCGTTTCCAAGGCTGAATAAACTTTCAGATATCCGGTTTTTTTCAGGATCAAATCCCTCTTCAACAATTTTCCATTCGTCAAGCGTAAGATACTGCTTCATAAGATCATTCTTCATTTTCCATTGTTAATCTTCCAAAATCTATCCCTCTCCGGTATATCCGGATTATCATTATTTTGTGTATTATTTATGCTCCGGCCGGTCAACATCGTTGACGAACAGAACGAGTATGGCTGCAAGGATCATAGAAAAACCACCGGTTACAATTGAAAGGATGGCCTGGTCGTTGAACAGTTCACGTGTCATAAATCCAAGTAAAGAGGCCGCAACAATCTGGGGGATCACAATAAAAAAGTTAAATATCCCCATATAAACTCCCATTTTTTTGGGCGGCAATGAACCTGTCAGAATTGCATATGGCATCGACAAAATGCTGGCCCATGCCAATCCAACACCAACCATTGATACAATAAGAAAAACAGGATTGGATATAAAATAAATTGATATTAAGCCCAACCCCCCGCCTGTCAGCGAAATCATATGCACAACTTTACGGCTGGTAAATTTTGCAAGAACAGGTAACAGAAATGCCAGCACAGCAGCAAACCCGTTGTAGGCAGCAAAAGAGACACCTACCCAGTCAGCCCCGTCATTATACAATTGAGATGTGGTATCACTTGTCCCGTAGATGTGACTTGTAACAGCGGCAGTTGTATAGATCCACAATGCAAAAAGCGCAAACCATGAAAAAAACTGAACCAGGGCGAGTTGCCCCATGGTTTTGGGCATTCTGTACATATCGTTAATTACTTCAACAAATCCTGATTTATCTCTCCCCGAGTGAATAAATAATCCCGTGAGCATAACAATTATACCAAAAGCCAGTAATCCCGCTACCAGAATATACAATTCTTTTTCCCATCCTTCAAAATACACCAGTAAAATTCCTGCGATACCTGCAAACATCCAGAAAATTGAACTCCTGATGAACTTACGAGCCGGTAATAGGGATTCATGGGCAATATGCTTATGTTCCTCTTCAGGATTTTCAGGAACAAAAGATTCGAGTTCTTCAGGAGGATACTCTTTTGTGCGGACTACAGTCCATACGACAGCCAGCAAAAAGACTGCAGCACCCAAATAAAATGACCATTGAACAGATGGAGGTATTGTTCCTGCCGGAGCAGTATTTCTTACATGAAACCAGTTGGTTAGTATATAAGGCAGGGCAGACGCGATAACGGCCCCGGTTCCGATAAAAAAGCTCTGCATTGCAAAACCCGCTGTCCGCTGCCTTGAAGGTAACATATCGCCTACAAAGGCACGAAAAGGTTCCATGCTTACATTGATTGAAGCATCCATAATCCAGAGCATGCCAGCCGCAACCCACAGGGCAGTGCTGTTTGGCATTACAATTAATGCCAGTGAAGCAAGTACAGCACCTGTTAAAAAATAAGGCCGTCTCCGGCCCAGGCGTCCCCATGTCTTGTCACTCATGTGGCCTATAATAGGCTGTATGATTAATCCTGTGACCGGAGCAGCTATCCAGAGAACAGGAATATTATCTATTTTTGCTCCCAATGTTTCAAAAATTCGACTTACATTGGCATTCTGAAGGGCAAAACCAAACTGAATTCCCAGAAATCCGAAACTCATGTTCCATATTTGCCAAAAGCTAAGTGAAGGTTTTTTCTTCATGTGATATATCAGTAGTTAATAATTCAGAGAATAATTGTTATTAGTACACACCAAATTTAGGTATAAATTTTTGAGAAAAGCAAACTTCATGTGCATGTAAAGCCTATAAATACAGGTGTTTTGACAGGTTTAGAGGGGTTGGAAAGGTTGTTTCAAACGTTTGCAATACAAGATGATTCTTTTTAAAAAAAATGCATTTTTTTCTGTTCTAGTGTTGGGGTTCCCTGTCTGAATAATAGTAAACTCACACAATTTAGTTTTGAGGACAGAAAGAAGGCTATAGGTTAACAGATAAAATAATAAGGTAAACTTAGCACCCTCCATGGAAATATATGAAGGCAAGCAGGTTAAATTAAGAAATTTTCAAGGTAATAATTAGGATACATCTATTTGTCAACCCCTGGGAGGATTGTCTTCTTCAACAAACTTGAATTTAAAATCCAAAATATTCTGATAATATTCACCTCTTTCCAGAATATCCTCGTCACCCCGTTCATAATGCCAGTTGATCCGAACTTCATAACCATCAACATTAATTCTGGCCAATTCCCTTAACAATACCAGCAATAATTTTGATGAAGCACTGTTAAAATATTCAATATTCAGGTCAAGATTTGTCTGACTAGCAGGATGTTGACAATATTCATAAATCCAGAGATAAAGTCGGTCATAAAACCCTGAAGGATCTTCAGGAATAGATCTTCCCTGGATATGAAGATTCCCATTCGAAGAAAAGAAAACAGCGGGTGTCTTATTTGTCCCGGAAATAATTAAATTTTCCATACGTCTATCAAAATATCATTTAAAAATAGATATTTTTAACAAATAAGTCAAATATTGGAGCATATTAAAAAAAAATGTAAATTGCCGCATAACCATTTTTGTTAAGAAAAGCGATCTTTAAAGCATGTCAAAAATTGATTGAATTATAAAATAAAATGCATGCAGAAAAAATTTCTAAAATCAACAAATTTCGATAAAACAATGGATCAGAACCCAATGGCTTTTATTCTGAAAGCGGCCAGTTATGCTGCGGGAAAGCATTATTCCCAGCGCAGAAAAGGGTATAAAGAGATCCCGTATATCAATCACCCCATCGGGGTGGCCAGGATACTTACTGAAAACGGGATAACCGATCCTGATATACTTGTTGCCGCTTTATTGCATGATGTGCTTGAAGACACAAATGGAACCGAAGAAGAGATTGAACAGCTTTTCGGGAAAAGGGTGCTTCAGATTGTACTTGAAATGACTGATGACATGCGTGAACCCTCAGAGCTGAGAAAAGCCAGACAGGTTAAAGAAGCCCCTTCCCTTTCAAATGAAGCAAAACAAATTAAAATTGCAGACAAGATCTGCAATATTTATGACATAATAAACTTTCCTATTAAATGGTCAACCAGACGCAAATACCGATACATTCTCTGGGCTGAAAAAGTGGTGGATGGATGCAGGGGGATCAATCCCTCTCTGGAGAAAATTTTTGATGACCTTGTGGCTGAAGGGAAAGATTGGTTTTCAGAAGGTACCAGCTAATGCCAGGTAATGCATCTCCGTGAAACAAAGCGGAATTCAAAGATTGTTTAAACCTGAGAATGTGATTTTCCTGGTATATTTACAAACGAGCAGTTGGTGCAATATCCTGGCTGGCAAACTCTTTTCTCAAATATTTATAGTAACCTGTCATTGCAATCATAGCAGCATTATCGGTACTAAAACTAAAAGCCGGAATGTATACTTCCCAGCCTTGGGAAATTTTCAGATCTTCAAAAGCTTCCCGCAAACCGGAGTTGGCAGAAACACCACCAGCCAGGGCAACATGCTCAATTTTCTCCCGGCGGGCGGCTGCTATAAGTTTTTCCATCAGGATATCAATAATTGTATGTTGCAGGGAAGCACACAAATGGTTAAGGTTCTTTTCTGTAAACTGCTTGTCTTTTTTGAGTTCATCCCGCAGGAAATAGAGAAATGATGTCTTAAGACCACTGAAACTATAATCCAGACCACTAACCTTTGGTCTGGCAAATTTAAACCTTTTGGGATCACCCTGATGAGCCAGTTTATCTACATGGGGACCACCCGGATATGGTAATCCCATTACCTTGGCACATTTATCAAATGCTTCGCCGGCGGCATCATCAATCGTTTTGCCAATCACTTCCATCTCAAGCGGACCGGTAACCTTCATCAGTTGTGTATGTCCGCCTGATACCAGCAAACATAAAAATGGATAAGGAGGATGCTTGATTTCTTTATCGGGCATGTCAATGAAAAGCGAAATTACATGAGCCTGCAGATGATTCACTTCGATGATGGGTATTTTTCTGGCCAGGGCGAATCCTTTGGCAAAAGAAGTACCTACCATCAGCGAGCCTAACAATCCGGGCCCCCGCGTAAAAGCCACTCCATCAATATCATTCCTGCTTATCCCTGCCTTTTTTATAGCATGATCAACCACCGGGATGATATTTTGCTGATGAGCCCTGCTGGCCAGTTCGGGGACAACACCGCCAAAGGAGCGATGCACATCCTGATTTGCAATAGAATTAGATAAAACGACACCATTTCTGATAATGGCAGCGGCTGTATCATCACATGAAGATTCAATCCCTAAAATCGTAATACTCATCAGCTTAAATTCTTTTAATTATATGAGGACGATTTAAACTTTTTTTCGTTTTTTTGCGTTGTATTTATGGTACTTTTCAACCTTAATTTAAAGACCCAAAAATATCAAAATTTTAAGAAAAATAGTATTTATTATGCTGCTGGTAATTATCACTGTACCTGCAGTTACGTATCTGTTGCTACAAAATAACAACATACAGACCTACCTTGTTCAGCGTATTGGCAGGGAAATATCGAACACGCTGGGAGCTCAGGTTACCTTAAAAAAGGTAAGCATTAGCCTTTTTAATAATGTTATTCTTAAAGATTTGGCAATCCTAGATCAGCAGGGAGATACCCTTTTAACGGCCAGTGATCTGACTGCCGGTTTGCGGGCGATAAATACCAGGACACATAACCTTACTGTTGGCAAGGTGCATTTCGACCAGGCCAGGATTAATTTTATTAGTGATAGTTCCAGAACCCTGAATTTACAATTTATTATTGACGCCTTGCAGGGCAAAAAAGATACAACATCAGCATCAAAAAAGAAATGGACAGTAGATATCAGCCATATCGCCTTTACCAACTCCTTTTTTGCTTATACTTCATTTGATCATGAACCACAGGAAAGAGGCATCAACTTCAAGAGTATGCGTCTGTATGACCTGAACATAAACCTCAGGAATTTTACAACGAAGAGTGACACCGCCCTGTTTTATATTAAAGAGTTATCTTTCAGGGAACAAAGTGGCTTTATTCTCAGGAATCTAACTGCTGATATGAGCATTAGTAAACGCAACATGTACTTACAACAGCTGCATATCATTACTCCCAACTCTGATCTATCGGCAGACAAATATCTCATGGATTACGGCAGTTTTCAGGATCTTGGAGGTGGCAGCTTTATCGACAGGGTTAAACTGTACCTTCAGTTAAAGAAATCTACTTTGAGTTTTACCGATATTGCGTATTTTTCTCCCCCTCTTTACGGAGCAGAAAATATTCTGGATGTCTCAGGTACCATTCACGGCTATATTAATGATCTCAAATGCAGGGATATGGAAATTCATACCGGAAAAAAAACTGTATTGCTGGGTGATTTTGATTTTAATGGTCTTCCTGATATACAGCAAACCTATATGTATCTGAACGTAGATGAACTTTCTCTTAACAAGGCTGATATCGAACACATTAAACTACCTGCAGCGGCACAAAAAGAAATACATTTACCACAAGTGTTGAACCGCTTTTCATTTATTAGATTCAGGGGAAAATTTACAGGCTTTATTGATGATTTCGTAACATACGGAAAGTTTACCACTAATCTGGGAGTTATCTCATCAGACCTGTCTATAAAACCGGATACAGCCCGGTACATTCATTTTAAAGGAAAACTCAGTACAACTCGTTTTGACCTCGGACAGTTTAGTGATAACCGAAAGCTGTTTGGCCTACTGACATTCCATGCTGACGTAAACGGCTATGGATCAACTCTTAAAAATCTGAATGCAACATTGAAAGGCACTGTGGATCGGGCAGATTTTAAAGGTTATAATTATCAGAATGTGAATGTAGAAGGCAATCTGATGAAACAAGCTTTTGACGGTTCGGTCTCGATTGAAGACCCAAATTTGAAACTCGACTTACTTGGCAGGTTTGATTTTAGCAATGAAATGCCGGAATTCGACTTCACAGCAAATATTCCCAGAGCCAATCTCTTTCCGCTTAATCTGGTCAAAACTGATTCAACTCTGTCCCTGTCTTCAATCATAACTGCTAATTTTGTGGGCAATAGCCTGGACAATATTGATGGTGATATCAAAATTTTAAATTCCACCTTTAGAAAAGGTAAAAATGAATTGCAGATTTACGATTTTTCCCTGGCAGCTAAAAGCCGTCTGGATTCGAGTAGTATCGTGATCAGATCGGATTTTATGGATGCAGATATTCTGGGAAGATACAAATTTGCAGGTTTATATCACTCTCTGAAAGGTTTTATGTACCACTACCTGCCGGCTGCGATTACATCACCTGACAGCAGCCTGCACAATGAAGAAAACAATTTTACGTTTAACGTTGATCTGAAGAACACCAGTTTTATTACTACATTTTTTGATCCGACTCTGAAAATAGCCAAAAATTCTATAATAACAGGAAATTATGATCCTGCCGATCACCTCATGAAAATAACTTACCGTTCTGATAAAGTTAACTACAAAGGTTTTCAGTGGAATGAACCTTACATCAGTATTCTCACAAACGATTCAGTTTTTTCTGTACAGACGGGAAGCCGGAACCTTGTTTTAAATGATCAGATGGAACTGGACAATTTTACTGTTAATGCCGGGGCCAACAATAACAGGATAAATTTTGCCATGCGCTGGAGTAACTGGGATACATTACTCTACAAAGGGAACATCAGAGCCACTGCATACGTGTCGCGTGATACTAAAACAGAGAACACGCAACTGAACATACACCTTAATCCGTCAAAGATCATCGTCGGCGACTCACTCTGGACAATCAAAGAAAGTTCAATAAGTATTGATTCGGGTCGATTCAGCATAGATAATTTTGTTTTAAACAGTAACAGCCAGTATCTTACACTCAGCGGAGCCATCTCACATGAAAAGGGAGAAAAACTCAACCTGAAATTTCATGGCCTGCAATTATCAAATCTCAACCTGTTTACAGCCAAAAAAGGAGTGCATTTGGCAGGAACGGCCAGTGGTGAAGCGAGTTTAGCCAATTACTATGAAATTCCTGAATTCCACTCGGATATATCCGTCGATGATTTTTTAATCAACAATGAACCATTTGGGCATTCTTCCATCAAGACCGACTGGGATAACAAACAAAAAGCTATTTTACTGGATGCCTATACCAAACGCGGTGATGTGGCTACGTTTAAAATGTATGGTGTTTACCGGCCTCAAAACAAAGCACTTGATTTTGATATTGCACTCGACCGGCTTCGTATGAGTCTTTTCAGCCCTTTTATTGAAAATATATTTTCAGACGTTAATGGCCTGGCAACCGGTGACCTGAGGCTTACTGGTTCTCTCCCGAAGCCACTGGTAAATGGTGCTTTAAAGTTACAAAAATCCACTTTACTGATAAACTATTTACAGACCAGGTACAGCTTTACCAGCACAATTGCTGTTAAAGACAATATAATATCTTTCAGTAATGTGAATATTTATGATAAAAACGGGAATACTGCTTTGCTAAACGGGAAAATCACCAATAATTATTTCAAAAATTTTTATTTCGATCTAAAATTTGATGCCAATAACTTCCTGTTCCTTGATACAAGGCCCAGGGACAATAGCCAGTTTTACGGGCGGGCACTGGCATCAGGCGTTGTATCCATTACCGGAAATCCTAAAAACCTTTCTATAGATGTCAGCGCCCGTACTGAGCGTAACACAGAATTTTATATCCCTGTTTCCGGAAGTGAGGAAATAAGTGAGTATACCTTCATAAATTTTATAAACGATAAAAATGCCACTGATACTGTCGAGAAGAAAGAAAAAGAACAGTACCAGGTTGATCTTACAGGCTTGCGTCTCAACCTGGAATTAGAGGTAACGCCGGATGCGGAAGCACAAATTATCTTCGACCCCAAAGTGGGTGATATTATGAAGGGAAGAGGAACTGGTAACATAAAGATGGAAATAAACACCCTTGGAAAATTTGCTATGTATGGAGATTTTCATATCGAGGAAGGAGATTATCTTTTCACACTCCAAAATGTTATTAATAAGCGATTTAAAGTTGAACAGGGCGGTACCATTGAATGGAACGGAGATCCCCTGAATGCGAATATCGATATTAAGGCTGTTTACCGCACCAAAACTTCGTTGTATGATTTGTTTCTTCAGGCTCCTGAAGAATACAAGAGAAGGATACCGGTGGAATGTCAGCTGTTTATGACCAACAAATTAATGAGTCCGGATATCAGTTTTGATATTTATCTGCCTACTGCAGATGAAGAAACCCGGAGCCGTGTAAAGGGCATGATGAATACCGAAGAAGAGCTCAGCAAACAATTTCTTTCACTGCTGGTTATAAACAGTTTTATGCCCGATCCGAATATGGGGGGCATGCAGGCTTCTACCGGAACCGGTGCACTTGGGGCTGCCGGTGTTGGTGTTACAACCAGTGAGTTGCTATCCAACCAGTTGAGTAACTGGCTCTCCCAGATCAGCAAAGACTTTGATATTGGTGTTAATTACCGTCCGGGAGACCAGATCAGCAGCGACGAGGTTGAAGTAGCACTCTCCACCCAGTTACTTGATGACCGGGTTAGTATAAATGGCAATCTGGATGTCGGGGGAACGCAAACATCAACAACCACCAGTACCAACACCAGTAACATTGTTGGAGACTTTAATGTGGATATTAAAATAAATAAAAGCGGAAAATTAAGACTGAAGGCCTATAACAAAGCAAATGATAAACTCATGTATGCGGAATCACCCTACACCCAGGGGGTTGGATTGTTTTACCGTGAAGAATTCAATACGTTCGGACAGTTGTTTAAGAGATACTGGAACTACCTGTTCCCGGGTAAAAAGGAGACACCGAAAAAAGAAACAATGCTTACACCTTCTAAATAATTGTTATTCAGCCTGAATCAGGTGTTTTTTTTAACTGGAAAAAGAACCGTGCCAAAGACGAATGATGACAACCTGATACCACGATTTAAATTGAACATAAAATTAAAATATCAAAAACAGCATCTTAGATGTTTTATTTTGGCAGATAGCATTAATTATGGATAAACACAACACACAGTATTTTCACGCTTACGCAACTGCTAATGACAGAAGGTTATATTTCCGGGATATCCGAAATCTGATAAGAATAAGAAATACATCAACTGAATATGGTAAAGTAATACTGTTGATCGCAATCAGCAAGGCAAAAGAAATAAATATTCTCGACCGGTTCTTTGTAAAAACAGTCAGAAAGATATTTCATGAACATGCTTCAGTTAAATTGCAGGATATTTTTTTTAAGGAAAACAAAGGGCGTGATTTTAGCTCCTATTCTGCGCTGAGCAAAAAAATCAGAACACTCGCTTCGCCTGATGATTATGTGCTGTTCCAGAACCGCAGTGCATATGGACCGTTTATTAATAATTATTTCCAACAGTTTATTGATCAGTATAGCAAATATGATTCGGCAGCCATTTGTGGAAGCACAATTAATTTTTCCGACCGGACACGGGAAAAACAACTGCCACACGTTCAAACCTATGTATTCCTGATGAAGGTTAAATACCTGGAAATGCTTGGCGACAATTTTCCCGGCGAAAATGAAATCATAAGAAATAAAGCTATAGAAAACGGAGAAATCGGACTGAGTCAGTTTTTTCTTAACAGAAATTATGGAATTACCTGCATTGAATGGCCCGATAAGCTGATTGGGAAGGATAGCAATCCTGTTACAACACAAGACATTAAGGAAAAAGTATCAGCCAGTCACCCTTTCTATCACAGGCAATATTTCAGATACAATAAAAAACGCCGGGTTAAAAACAGGTTGATCAAACCTTTGCTGATTTACTATTTCACTATTTTTAAATAGCTAAATTAAATCAACTTATTCTGTAATCCGAATAGCCCTGCTTAGTTCAAACAGAAAAAAAACACCTGCCCTGTATTGTGAATTTTCGCAATTTCATCAGTGTGTTTATTTTTTTGTGAAGTTCAATCCGGATTAAAAAATATTCTTTGCTTTTGTCCAATATAAGTTGTTTGTTTTTCGTTATTAATATAGTTTTTTAAAATTGTGTCGTTGGTTTTTTACCAGATATTAATTTTAAATTCAGCATATCCGCTATTTACTGAAAACCTGTTGTTTAACCAAATATTGATTGCTTCAAAAAACATCCTTTTCATTTGAAAAAATATAGGAATTGGTTTGTGAATTTTGTAATTTTAGAAGGCGTTAATAAATTGAATACAAGAATTGGAGAAAACTGAAAAATATCCGGTCTGCACCCATTGTAACAGAAAGATTTCTTTCAGGAAGATTTTTTTGTTGAGGGAAGAAGATCATCAGCTTACATGTCCTTATTGCGGACATTCATTGAAAACAAAGAAAATTGACCTGCAACTAAGAAGTGGGTTTATTACCGGGATCAGCATTGGGGTGGCGGGAATCTTGCTTGTCCTTACAGAAAACCAGCCTGTGTTTATAAGGATTTCCGGATATATAGCCATCAGTATGTTAATTTTTACTGCTGGTTATTACTACCTGCTTTACAGAAAATTAAGATTCAATGCAGATGAGTGATCCGATTTTCTGAAAAATAATTTCAGTTAGGAAGTCTGAAGATAAAGGCAGACCCTTTCCCCTGATCACTTTCAACCCAGATAGAACCACCATGTTTTTCAACAAATTCTTTGCAAAGTATTAGACCCAGTCCGGAACCCTCTTCATTTGCTGTGCCCCTGGAAGTAAATTTTTCATCTATTCTGAAGAGCTTAATAAGATCGTCTTCAGAAATTCCGGTTCCATTATCCTCCACCGAAACAAGCAGATATCCGTTTTCCATTGTCGTTCCTACCTTTACTTCTCCGCCTGGAAACGAAAACTTTACAGCATTAGTTAACAGGTTGCGCATAATAGTCCTGAGCATATTCTGATCGGCCACCACCTCCAGTTTCGGCTCAACCTGATAAGATATCTTAACATTTTTATTAACAGCATCCTGCTCCACAATTGCATTACATTCCTGCAGAACAGCGCTGAGCGGAATTTTTTCAGGCTTAAAGGCAATGGTTCCGGTTTGAGCCCTCGACCATTCGAGCAGGTTTTGCAACAACTGAAATCCTTTTTCGGCAGATTTATTAATTATCCCGCTGAACTCAACTATTTCACCCTCCGAATAATCTGCTGCATGCTGATGCAACAGTCCGGAAAAGCCCAACAAACTATTGAAAGGATTTCTGAGGTCATGGGCAATAATGGAGAAGAATTTATCCTTCGTGGCATTTAATTCCCTGAGTTTCGAAGTATTTACCCTTAGCTGGTTTTCAGCTTCTTTTCTGTATTCAATTTCTTTATTAAGCTGTTCAACTGTTTCATTCAGCTTCATTGTACGCTCAAAGACGAGATTTTCCAAATTGGAATGCATCTTCCTCAATTCCCTTGACTGCTTTATTGCAAGTTTATAAGTATCAGTATATTCCCAGGCCAGTATGAAGAACAAGATAATCACAATGCCAAACATAATGTAAGGCAAATACAATACATAAGGTTTTGTTTCCAGCACAGCAAAATAATAGGCATCATGAAAAGCTGCAAAAATGCTCAGCAGAAAGACAGAAAACAACAAATACGATTTTCTTCCCGGTTTCCGGAACATGTAAACTGTACAGATCAACAATATAAACAAGTCGTTTATAAAAACCAGTGGAATCACATAATGGTTAAATGAAGTTATTGTCTTTGTTGTTGTGGGTTCCAGTAAAACTGAAAAAAGAGGGATCAGATATGCAATTCCAATAATCAGCAGCACCCTGTTTTTTCGTTTGATCAGCCTGGTTGATTCAAGAACAAAGCCAGTTGCGAAAAACGCCCAGAGTGGTAAACCTATCCTAACGATTTTCTCCAGTAACAGGGCATTTACAAAATTATAGGAAATAATATTATTCAGATAGGAGAGTGAAAATCCAAGACATAACAGAGAAAAATACAGATAACTAAGATCTTTATTTTTCCTTCTGGTATAATATAAGATCATGGTATATAAAAACAGGATAAGCGCACTCAGGCTCATTCCAACGATGAACCGGTTCCCGAAAAAATTTCGCCAGAACACATATCCGTCCGCATCCTTCCGCGTTGTTATAAACACTTTTGCAAACGGAAAAGTCTCACCCTCTTTCGGATAAAGCTGAAAAACCAGGACATTAAATTCTTCCTTTGAAAAATTCAGAAGTGAGGGTGGCAGGTAAAATGCAGCAGACTGATTGATACGGTTGGTATAACCCTGGTTAACGTTACCCCTTTTCCCGATAAGATGGCCGTTCAGGTATATATTACAGGGGTATTCCATAGGTACTGATACCAGCATTAACTCGGTAGAATCTTTAATTCCAGAAAGTCTGAAAATCGTTTTAAGAGTAATCATCCGGCTTGAATCCGGAAAGCGATACGGCAATGATTTTCCTTCATAGAGTTTGAACAGGGAAGTATCAATTTTTCCGCAAATAAATTTGCCCTTCTTCAGATTACTTTCAAAATAATAAAAGTCAGGATACAAACGGTTTTGACCGTCATATAATTCAGCATCCCCTGCATGCAATTTCAGAACCGGTTGAAACAGGATAAATAACAAAAAAGTAAAAATAATACCTCGGTTTTTCATTGCAATTATAAGGTCTTTTAGTTTAGGGATAATCAGGAGGCACCCTCTTTTGATGCATAAAAATAAACAATTATTAATTACAAATGCTTCCGGGTTGTTAATTTATAAATAAATAATCTCTTAAATGTTTAGGGAAAGCAGGTAAAATGTTGGTTTATGTTATCTTTTAATTGTTTCTGATCATTCTGAAATTCCGGTTCAGCAAGCTCAACAACAGGCATTCTTTCTTTTATTACTAAGTGAAAAATTTGTAATTTTAGGTTTTTAAAAATCAAAACCCTTTTAAAACTCAGGAGGAAAAAATAATGAATGACGAACTATTAGGTTTAAAACCTGAAAAAATCTGGAAAAATTTCAAGAGTTTGTGCGATATACCAAGGCCTTCAAAAAAAGAAGAGCAGGCGATTGCCTTTGTAAAGAAGTTTGGAGAAGATCTGGGACTTGAAACTGTAGTAGACGAAACCGGTAATGTAATTATACGCAAGCCTGCCACAAAAGGAATGGAAAACCGCAAAGGGGTTATCCTGCAGGGCCATCTGGATATGGTCCCCCAAAAGAACAGTGACACCAGTCATGATTTTGAGAAAGATCCCATACAGGCTTATGTCGATGGTGAATGGGTTACTGCAAAAGGTACCACACTTGGTGCAGATAATGGTATCGGTGTTGCTGCTGCTTTATCAGTACTGGAATCAACAGATCTGGAACACGGCCCAATTGAGGCGCTTTTCACAATTGATGAAGAGACAGGAATGACAGGTGCATTCGGATTGAAACCAGGGGTGTTACAGGGTGATATTCTTATCAATATGGACTCCGAAGATGAAGGAGAACTTTATGTTGGTTGTGCCGGTGGTATGGATGCCAATGTTAAGATACCCTATACTGAGATTGCTGTTCCTGCAGACTCAGTTGCATACGAGGTATCGGTTACCGGTTTAAAAGGAGGACATTCCGGAATGGATATTATCCTGGGCCGGGGAAATTCCAACAAATTGCTGGTAAGATTTCTGCGGTATGCTGCCATTAATTTCGGACTTAAAGTATCATCAGTAGAAGGCGGCAGCCTGCGAAATGCAATACCACGCGAATCCTTTTCAACTGTTGTGGTTCCTGCTGAGCTGGAGGACCAGTTTCTTTCCGCTCTTAAAGAGCATAATAATATGTTTACTCATGAACTTTCGGGGACTGAACCTGATCTGAAACTTCAGGCCAAAAAGGCCGATATGCCTGAATCTGTAATGGATGCTGATGCCCAAAAAAATCTGTTGAACGGAGTTTATGGTTGCCCGAATGGTGTAATGCGCATGAGTGACAGTATTCCCGGTTTAGTGGAAACCTCAACCAACCTAGCAGTAGTAAAAACCGAAAACGGTGTGGCACAGGTATTGAGCCTTATGCGTAGTTCAGTTGATACCGCCAAGGATGACCTTGCCAATATGATTGAAAGTGTTTTTGAACTGGCGGGTGCCGAAGTTACCTTTGAAGGTGCATATCCCGGCTGGAAGCCGAATCCGGATTCAATAATACTTAAGGAAATGAAATCAGTCTACCAACAAAAATTTGGTAAAGTTCCTGAAATAAAAGCTATCCATGCAGGTCTTGAATGCGGACTGCTTGGCGGAGCTTATCCAAACGTGGATATGATCTCTTTTGGGCCTACCATTCGTTTCCCCCATTCTCCGGATGAAAAAGTAAATATTGAAACAGTGCAAAAATTCTGGGATTTTCTGGTTGAAACCCTCAGGAACATACCAAAAAGATAAGTACCCTTAATAATTAAAAAACCGGAATTTCTTCCGGTTTTTTTCTTTTCTGATTTTTACCGAATCATATCAATATTTTGGTAGTTATTAAAGGTGATAATTTCTTAACACAAAAAGTGAAACAAGGTATAATATATTCCGTATATTTTGGTAAATCATTAACTATTAAGAAAAAATGAAACAGACCATGTCTGTGATAATTACAGAGACACACACGAGCATAATTAAAATCTGTAACAAACCGCAGACTTGTTAAATATTTTAAACAGATGAAAAAAAGTATATTAATTGCATTTTCAGTCTTGATTACCGGAGTATTTATGCTGATTTCCTGTTCAAAAGAAGAAAATTCTAAAATTGAGTCAGGAGACATACAGGTTGCCCGGGAAGAAACCATGGCATCCAACATATTTGATGATGCTTTTGTGCAGGCAAACAATGCCTTTAGTGCAAAAAACAGTGAGATCAATAACACCAAATCGGCTTCAATACCAGGTGCTGCAGAAAAAGATTCGGTGATCATTACCATTGACAATACCGATCCTGCTACATGGCCAAAAACCATAACCATTGACTTTGGGACGGGTGTTACCAGTAACAACATTGAAAGAAAAGGAAAGATCCTGGTTACTGTTGACGGCAGTTACGGATTAGCCGGAACCAGCTGGATTATTACCTTTGATGGCTATGAATACAACGGTTATAAGGTGGAAGGCACCAAAACCGTAATTTTTGAAGGCACTAATGATCTACAGCAACTCTACTTCAGCATCAGCGTAAAAAATGCGAAAATTACCTGGCCCGATGGCAAAAAATTTACCTGGAACTCTGAACGCCAGCGGACATGGACAAATGTTGCATTGTTGAATCCTTATGAAAACACATTTGAAATTACCGGAACAGCAAACGGGGTAAATACTGACGGAGTGGCTTACAGCATTTCAATCACCTCTCCCCTGCTGGTTTCGCCAGGTTGTAACAACATTAAACAGGGAACACTGGTAATCAGTACTGAAGGAAATCCTGATGTAACCCTCGATTACGGCGATGGTACCTGTGACAATATGGCTACTATATCTGTTGGTAATGCTTCAAAAGAAATTCAGCTTTAGCCTGAAAATTCTCTGATCCTTCGTTTCATGCAGGGCCCTCTGGAGAAAGGGCCCATGAAGCCAGTAAAAAACCGTTCTTTCAGGAGCGGTTTTTTTATTCTCCCAGGTTTACCGGCATTGACAAAACGCTGCCATATTGATCAACAGGGAACTCCATCTCGGCATACGTTTTTTCTCCGTCAGTAATTCTTACTCTTGCCTTATCCGGAACCCTGTAATAAAGAATATTGGTGTTTCTGTGATTATCCTGCCATACTTTGTACTGATCGAGCGGCACAGTTTTATCCTTTTTTGTAATCTCAAGCATCACAGGCTTGCCAGATTTATCATTTACAGATAGTATCCCTTCACTGTCAGAAAACCGGAACAGCACTGTTCTTTTGACCTGATTATCCGGATCAGGAATAAATTCAACCGAATAATGATAGGTATTCATTACCCTTTTACCGGTAAACAATGACAGGTATTCCTGTTCTAACCTGTTCATCTCATTTAAAGTTGCCTGCATGGCTGCCCCCTGGGGATACAGGTCATAATCAGCAGTTAACAGGTTGTACCGTTGCTTGCGCAGATCAAGAATGAAATTGGCGGCCTCCAGGGCTTTGTCTTCCGGAGATTTTTTATTGATCACATCCCTGAAAACGGGAATTTTAATAAATGAAGAGTCCTGAAGTACTGTTTTATAAAGTGTATCTTTCTTAACGGTGAAATTGGATTGGGTGGTTACATCTGTAAACGAAACATGCTCATTCTGTGGCTCCTGGTTCAGCACGTTAAATACGCGCGTAAATTTTTTTGCATCAGCGATGTTAAATAC
Source organism: uncultured Bacteroidales bacterium (assembly GCA_963783315.1). GTDB lineage: Bacteria > Bacteroidota > Bacteroidia > Bacteroidales > DASQZP01 > DASQZP01. The sequence continues at coordinate 444,395 of CAWAMZ010000010.1, read as the reverse complement.
AAAGCCTTCCCTGTTTAGCGTAAGCAGCGATCCCAAATCAGTTACACCCTTTTTAAAACTTACAAGGTAATATTGTGCGGGATCACTATCCTCATAACTGGTAATGTCAGCATCAGTAATTTCCCATTTAACCGTCTCTTTTACAGGTATATTTTGAATTCCCAGCAGGTCATCGGCAAACCGGCTGTACGGACCCGGCACAAACACTGTGCGATTGAGCGTTACATCAACCTTTAGAGTGGTTTGCGGAAGAGCATAAATCAATGATTTCTCTTTAAGTTCCGATACATCACTGAGCTTTTTTACTGTAATGACTGATGAAGTTTTACAGCCAGCCATTAACAATGGCAGCAATACCACGAGTAACCAGTTTCTCTTTTCCATGGACACTTTATTTTTGATGTAAATGGTTAAATGCAATTTTTAATCCCTCAATTATGTCAGTTGCAATCATTGCCTCCTGACTTGTCTGCTGTATCATTAAATCTGCGGCCAGACCATGAATAAACACACCTGTCATGGCAGCAGATTCCGGAGCATATCCCTGCGCAAGCAAAGATAAGACAATTCCGGTTAATACATCACCACTTCCGGCTGAAGCCATTCCCGGGTTGCCTGTGGTATTAAAATAAATACGGCCATCAGGCAGCGTAATGCTCGTATGTGCTCCTTTAACGATAAGCACGGCTTTGTAACGGGAACAGAACTCTCTCTGCAGGTCAAGCCTATGGTAGGTATTTTCAGATTTTCCAACCAACCGCTCAAACTCTTTGGGATGGGGAGTGAAAATGCTGCCGGCGGGAATATTTTCGAGCCACTTTTTATTCTCACCCAGTATATTGATTGCATCAGCATCAAAAACAATGGGTTGAGAAGCAGACACAATCAGTTGACGGAGTGCATCAGCTGTAAGCGGATCTTTTCCCAGGCCGGGCCCTGTAGCAATGCCGCTGAAGGAAGTCAGGTCGGGTACTGTTGTAAACAATTTATCTGAAGGATCAATACTTATCATGGCTTCCGGAAAAGCAGTCTGCATAATGGTATATCCTGAAGTTGGTATATGTGTGGTTATCAATCCTGCACCTGTTCTTAGCGCGGCCTTTCCCGCCATTATGCAGGCACCCAGCTTACCATAGCTTCCGGCAATAAGCAGTGCATGTCCATAAGTACCTTTATGACTGAATTTGCTTCTGGAGAGCATCTGTTCTTTAACTGCTTCTCTGGTCAGGTAATAATAATCTGTTTTAGCATTAGCAATGGCATCGGGGTGCAACCCAATAGGCAGCACATGCCAGTCTCCTGTCAGGTCCTGGTTCTCCCTGAAAAAAAAGGCAAGTTTGGGAAACTGAAAAGTAAGGGTTTGATGGGCATGAAAGATCATGTCAGGATCATTTCCTGAATTGTCTTCGGCAAATAACCCGGATGGAACATCAATGGCAATGCGTGTTGCCTGCTGCTGATTGAGATAACGGATTACAGCACCGGGAAGACCTTTTACAGGGCGGCTCAGCCCCGATCCGAAGATACCATCAATAAGCAGGTCACCTTTCCCGATGGTTGGCAGATCATTTTCATTCTCAACAGATAAAATAACAGCACGCCGTTGCAAAATCAGCCGCTCATGATTAAGTTGAAAATCAGCAGAAAATTTATCCGTAAAATGAAGTATGTATACTATTACCGGATATCCTGCAGCGGCAAGATGCCTGGCAACCACCAGGGCATCCCCTCCGTTATTACCCGGTCCGGCAAATAGTTTAACCGGTCGGTTTTTGTTGTAATTCTCCATTATCCATTTAGAACACATACCTGCAGCCCTTTCCATTAAATCAACTGAAGAGATGGGTTCATTTTCGATAGTATAGGTATCAATTTCTCTGATTTGTGAAGCATTCAGAATTTTTTTCATACAACATCCATTTTGATTTTGCTTAAAATACAGATTTTTATCATCGGCCCCAGACGTTCTGAAATAATTATTTAACAAAATTAAAGATTAAATATGCAATTCTTTATGGGCCGGTTTCCTGCTTGCTTGAAAAAAAGGAATTTTAAAAATTCACTCTGATCTACCTGTAAAACAAGAAAACTGCGGCTCTGTTTAAACCATACACACTTAAAATATTTATAACCCTGCATATTCATTTCTATACTTTAACCTGTCCGAAGTTTTACAACATTATTTTATTGGTTTGTTACTTCAAAAAAAAATCTAAATTTGTTCATTTTCGACCGGAAAATAACAGAAAATAAATTTCACAAAAAGAAGACCGGGGACATTTCAATACATGTAGAAAATAATAAGAACAAATAAATTTTAACTAAAACACAATTACTATGTTTAAAGGACACCCAAAAGGTTTATATGTAGCATTCTTTGCCAATATGGGAGAGCGATTCGGATACTACACAATGCTGGCCATTTTCGTGCTCTACCTTCAGGCAAAATTTGGCTGGTCAGCTACCCAGGCTGGTCATGTATATGGAGGATTTCTTTTCGGCATTTATTTTCTTCCGCTGTTGGGGGGATATGTGGCCGATAACTTACTTGGTTACGGAAAGACGATTATACTTGGTACAATTGTAATGTTCCTCGGCTACGGATTACTTGCCATGCCGGGTACTGGTGAGTTTTTCATTTATTTTGCCCTCGCAGTAATTTCATTGGGGACAGGATTTTTCAAAGGTAACCTGCAGGCGCTTGTAGGTAATCTCTATGATGATCCCAAGTACAGTAAGATCCGTGATTCCGCATTTAATATTTTCTACATGGGAATAAACATTGGAGCTTTCTTTGCTCCGAATGCAGCAAGATCGATGCGCAGCTGGATATTAAATAACAAGGGATATACGTATGAACAATCACTGGCTGAATTATCCCATAAATATTTGAACGGAGCCTTAACAGGCGATAACGTTGATAAGTTTGCCAATCTGGCAAAAGCGCAAATGGGAAATGCTTTTACAAATCTGAGTGATTTTGCCCATAACTATATTGATGCACTGAGTTCAGCTTACAATGCGGGTTTTGCAGTTGCTGCGGCCAGTATGATTCTCTCACTGCTGATTTTTATAGGTTTCAGAAAATATTACAAACATGCTGATGTAACACACAAACAGCAGAAAAAAACAGCTGCTGCACACAATGGAGCTGCTATTGCAGAGTTAACTCCAAAACAGACCAAAGACAGGTTAATGGCACTGGGCCTGGTATTTGTTGTGGTAATATTTTTCTGGATGGCTTTCCATCAGAATGGATTTACCCTCACCATCTTTGCCCGTGATTATACGGTAGCTTCAGTCAACCGGGGAACGGCAATTCTTTTTAACCTGCAATCGCTGTTGCCCGTCATTGCAGTAATCATCGGTTTCGTTCTGTTGTTCGGCAAGGGTAATTCTGGTCGTGTCAAGGGTATCGGAGCAATCCTGAGTGTAGCCGGAGCAATTGTGGCTTACCTTGTAATAAAGGGATACCAGGATACAGGCAATCCCATCTCTCCTGAAATTTTCCAGCAATTTAACCCAATTTTTATTGTATTTCTTACCCCGATTATTGTAGGGTATTTTGCCTGGTTGAGGAAAAGGGAAAAAGAACCCTCTTCCCCCAAGAAAATCGGAATTGGGATGATCTTAACTGCTGTTGGATTTGGTATCATGGTGCTGGCTTCTGCAGGTTTAAACAGCCCATCTGATTTGGATGGTGCGGTATCCAATACCCTGGTTTCTCCATACTGGTTAATCGGGACCTATCTGACCCTTACAGTGGCCGAGTTGTTTCTGAGTCCTATTGGTATCTCCTTTGTTTCCAAGGTTGCCCCACCACAATACAAAGGACTTGCCCAGGGCGGATGGCTGGGAGCTACTGCTCTTGGAAATCTCGCAGCCGGCCTCATCGGACCATTTTGGGACAAATGGGAATTGTGGCAGTTTTTTGGATTGCTCGTGGTTCTTTGTATTATGTCAGCAATTTTTATCTTCTCCATACTTAAACTACTGGAGAGGGCAACAAACTCATAAAAAAATATCTGTAACTTATATTTATACAACCAAAAAGGGCTGTCTTCAAATAAAGACAGCCCTTTTTGGTATGATTATAATTATTAATTACACTGAATCCTTGATATCTTAAAATACCTTGAAATTTATTAATTCAATCTTAACCAATCGCACTAAGTTTACGCAGTAATTCATGATTGTTAATCTTAATACTTTTACCATCAACATTGATAAGTCCGTCATTTTTAAATTCGGTAAGCAGCCTGATAGCATTTTCCTTTGACATGCCGGTAAACTCCGCAATATCACTTCGTGTGAGGTACCGGAAAACATCCATATCCTTGAACTTTTCAGAGGAAAGGTAAATAATGGCATCAGCCAGCCGGCCATGCATCTGTTTTGTGCCCAGTGTACCAAGTTTATTATAAATAAATTCAGCATTAGCACAGTATCGTTCCATTATAGCCTGTGAAAAAGCAGAATTGGAATGCAGGATTTTTCTGAAGTTTTCAATCTCAAAAGAATAAATAGTAGAATTTTTAAGGGCAACAGCACTGTAAGTGTGTATATTATGGTCGTACAAATCGGACAAGCCAATGAAGTTATCTTCGGGTATAACATTAACAATCAGATTTTTACCATTCGATCCTTCTATATAGGTCTTTGCCCCGCCGTCTTTCAGGTACAGTACATCAGAAATATATGTCTTTTGCTTGAATAAAGTCTCATTTCTGTTATAGTTGATCAGGGAAAGATTCTGATTGAGTATGTCTAGCTCCTGCCCAGAAAGCAGACTGAAAACACATTTGTCTTCACAATTGGTACAACTATCTGAATCCTTGCATAATATTAATTTTTCTGCATCCATAGAAAATATATAATATAGGAAATATTAACCCGGTTTAACTTTTCTAAATATCAATATAAAGGTTTTAATTTTCAATGACAAATATCAACCAAAACAATGACAATAAATATACTTTCATCCTGTATTTCTTAGCATAAAATATACAACAAATCAACTGATTCTCCGATAAATGCCTGCGTTAATCAATTGTAATTTATTTGGTTAAAGAATATATTTGAAAAGTTAAAAAATTTAAATTAGTAAAATACAATACTACAATATAAAATTGATTCCAAATTATTTACAAGATTAAATATTATAGAATTTTCCTTTTATTTATAAAAAACGTTAAAAGCGAGTTTAAATTTTAAAATAAATGTCTTTTTTCAATTAAATACTTTCTATCAAGACTAACATGTACATATTTATCACTAAAAATTAAAAAACGCCTATAAAAATTATAAACCTCCACGAATAAACCCTGCCAAAAATCTTACAGTTATTAATTTTGATGGTTAGCCCGGAAGAAATATTATCAGCCAGCAGGAGAAATAAACAGATAATCCGAAGTTATTTGATCCATTCAGAAAAATTCTATCATGTCTGCTGCAACCTGCATACATCCGTTTTATCTGAATTGGTGAAACTTCATATTCATTTACCTGTTGCCTGATTGATAAGTAGGGAAGCTTAATGTATACTATGATTGCGGTTTTCAGATGAAAAAGCAGCCTGAAAGCGAACTTGATTATAATGTTAAATTTTCCGGGCGACCCAGAAGATAAAGTTCACAGCAAAAAGCTCATAATTCAATTACAATAAAATCAATTACTCACTTTAAATGAAAAAGTATGTGGTATCGTAACTTAAAACTGGGAGCAAAACTCGCAATGGGATTTGGCCTGTTAATTATTTTGGCAATAGCACTGGGAACTATTGCAATATTAAACATGAACAAAATTTCGACGGAATCGGAATACCTGGCAAATGAATATATGCCGGAGATTGATATTATTTCGGATTTGCAGGAATCGGCTCAGCAACTTACCAGGGACGTGCTGGCTTACCGGCTTACTGAACAACAAGAGTATCTTGACAAAGTACACGCAGAACAAAGTAAGGTGCAGGATTTGCTGAACCGGATCAGTGATCTGGCTGATAATTCAGAAAGGCTTGCGCAATTGAACAAGGACCTCTCCGGCCTAAAAAATTTAGTTACTGATTTCAACCGTATTATTGGTGACATAGAACAAAGTACGGAAACGCTTCATCAAATTCGTGCTGATTATTCAGAAGCTACAAAAAAGTTTATGACAGGAGCAAACGCATTTTTACAATATTCAGAAAAACAACTTCAGCAGAATATCCGGCAGGGAACCTCCGCCTCGGTGCTACTTCAGGATCAGCAAAGGATAACAATGACTAATAATCTGATAGTTGCAGCAAATGAGATATACAAATCGATGCTCAGTGCACGTGCCAGTCAGGACGCATCGGTTTTAAAGAATATGGGTGAAACCTTCAAACAGATTGATGATAATGTAAGGGGACTCAGGTCAATTACCACCAATTCGGAAAGTATGAAATTGCTCACTGTCATAGAGGAACAAAGTAATGTTTTTCGCCAGTCAATCGATGATGCTATCGCCATTTTTAACAAAAGATTAAAACTTTCAGACGAACGCAAATTAACAGGTGACAAATTGGTAGCATTGTCTTCCGAAGTAGCAGAAGCCGCGACAAGTGCTACTTCAAATATTGCCAATACAGCTGTATCTAATCTGGACCGAAGCAGCACTGTGATGATCAGCGGGCTAATTCTGGTAGTAATTTTGGGTATCTTTCTCGCCGTTTCAATTACACGCATAATCACTCGTCCGGTGAACAAGGGTGTTAAATTTGCCAAAGAGATTGCGCGTGGCAACCTCACTGCCACAATTGATGTCAAACAACAGGATGAAATCGGAGAGCTGGCTGAAACACTTCAGACTATGCTTCAGAAAATCCGTGAGATCGTCACAGCTATCATGACAGGAGCCGACAATATTGCCGCAGCAAGCCAGCAGATGAGCAGTACCTCACAGCAAATTTCACAGGGAGCTACAGAACAGGCTTCATCAGCCGAAGAAGTATCTTCGTCAATGGAAGAAATGACCTCCAATATTCAACAGAATACCGATAACGCACAACAGACAGAGCAAATCTCACAATCGGCCGAGATCAGTGTAACCGAAGTAGGCAGCGCTGCGAATGAGAGTCTGGTTTCTATACGGGATATAGCAGATCGTATTACCATTATTAATGATATTGCCTTCCAGACTAATATCCTGGCACTCAATGCAGCAGTAGAAGCTGCGCGTGCCGGTGAACACGGGAAAGGGTTCGCAGTGGTAGCCGCTGAAGTTCGTAAGCTTGCTGAAAGAAGCAAAGTGGCTGCCGATGAAATAGTAGCACTGTCTGATAAAAGTGTAAAAGTTACCGAACTGGCCGGTGAAAAGATGGAGCAACTCATTCCTGAAATTCAAAAAACTGCACGTCTGGTGCAGGAAATTGCAGCCGCCAGCCTCGAGCAGAATTCAGGTGCTGATCAGATCAACAGTGCCATACAGCAACTTAACCAGGTGACCCAGCAAAATGCCGCTGCATCTGAGGAAATGGCAACAAGCTCTGAAGAATTATCCAGCCAGGCCGAACAACTAAAAGAAACAGTAGGTTTTTTTGATCTGGGTAGACAAAACATCAACCTTAAAGCCAGAGAAAGAAAAATGCCCCAAAAAAATAATCCGGAAAATAAAAACAGCAAACCTTCAGTAAAGTTGCAACATACAGCACCTGTTAACAAGGGATTTGATTTGAATTTCACTGATAATAGTGATCAGGATTATGTAAACTATTGATTGCTCCCGGGTAAATAAACAGAAGATTGGGCAAACTGAAAAAAACAGTTTGCCCAATCCTCAGATTAATTCGTTTCTCTCTCGGAAGCTTAAAATTTATTGCCAATTTATACGATTTGCAATCTCATAATGTAAAATCGTTGGCCCACAAAGTAAATATCAGTATTTGCTGAATTTTAACTATTTTTATATATTTTAAAAGTAATATTAATCCATATTACCAAATCAATTCATTCAATTTTATTAACTTGCTTATGTTTAATGTGGGATACCTCCCAAACCTTTGATAAGACAATAATGATGGCAGAAAAACAAAACAAAACAATACTTATTGTTGATGATTCTTCAACCAATAATCTATTGTTCCAGAGTATCTTTGAAGAGAATGGTTTTGATGTAATAGTATCAACCTCAGGAAAAGCAGGTTTGTCGGCCTTGGATAAGAACAAAGCCGACCTTGTATTGCTAGATGTAATGATGCCTGGGCTGGATGGTTTTGATGTACTGAAAACCATTAAGGAAGACAAAAAAAACCAATCCCTTCCTGTATTGATGCTTACAGCAAAAAAAGATTCTGAAAGTATGAAGAAAGCCCTGGATATGGGTGCTGCTGATTATCTGATAAAGCCGGTTGGCATTAAAGAAATTGTTGAAAAAATCAAAAAAGTATTAAACATTCCCAATTCATGACGTAATTGGTGTAGATATCACATACCTCTCCGCCTGCAAATGCAGATTTCTTATATTGCTTTGTTAGGGTACAGGCGAGTAAATATGTTCCTGAATGCTTTTAAACCGATACAAAAATCTGAAAAAAAGTAGCAGTATTTATTTAAACCTGCTTAATCAACTTACTGTTCCGGTAATAATTTGCCGGAGAGAAAGTAATGCAAGGTATGTGATTATTTTTACCAATGAAAAAATCGACACGTTATCTCCCGGTTTTTCACATAATTATTCCAGCCATAATCTTTTTGAGGTCTTCCCGCTCCTCAACCAGAGTGGCATTCCTGGGCTTATACAATATTGTTTGTCAAGAAATACCCGCCGGCTCATAGATGTGAAAAATCTTGAATTGGGCCCTTTTGATGTTTACAATCCACTTGAAATAATTCCTCTGTCCGGCAAAACATTTGCATTAACGGGTACTGAAAATCCCTTAAAAGGATATAGTGCAAAAGATGTCGATCAACTACTATCTTCTGTAATGAAAAGTTCCGATGCTCTTATTACTTTATCTGCAAAAGGGAAGATAACCGGTTGGAACAAAGCTGCTGAAGATTTATACGGATATTCTGAAAAAGAAGTAACAGGTAAATCATTCTCCCTGTTGTTTGCTGAAGAAAGTTCAGAAGACAGCAAAAGTGTTTTTGCCACTGTCCTTACAGGGGACATAGTCAGCAAACATGAAACTATACACAAAAAATCTGATGCCTCATTAATCTATGTAACAGAAGATCTCTATCCTATGCGGGATGCCGGTGGTGAAACAACCGGAATAACTGTCCTGATCAGGGATTTAACATCCCATGTTGAAGCCAGAAAAGCGCTTGTTGAAAGCGAAGAGAGATACAAGAAATTATTTGAAAGTAATCCGTCTGTAATATTGATTATCAATCCGTCAAACGGGCAAATCGCTGATGCCAATCCGGCAGCCTGTACTTATTATGGTTATACCCACAATGAGATAACTGCTTTGAACATCTCGTCTGTCAATACGCAAACAAAGGATGTATTACTGGAAAAACTCTATCACTCAAAAAATAAGCAGGGAGCCGTCTATCAGTTCAAACATAAAAAAAAGAATGGCGATATACGTGATGTGGAGGTACTTACAGGACCTATATCCATTCGGCACCATACATATGTTTTTTCCATTGTAAAAGATATTACTGAGGAAAAATCAGCAAAAGAAGCATTGCTCAGGGCCAAAAAAGAAATTGAAGAATCAGACAATCTGAAGTCGGCTTTTCTTTCCAACATGTCACATGAGATCCGGACTCCTATGAATGCGATTCTGGGTTTCAGTGAATTAATGGAACAGCACGACTTTGAACGGGAAAAACAGAAAAGTTTTCTGGGTCTTATTAAAACAAATGCAAACCATCTTATCAACCTGATAGACAGCATAATTGACATGTCTAAAATCGAAACAGGCCTGATAAAAATCACCCCCCTCAATCTCAAAATTAATGATTTCATGAGGGAGTTGCATTCCCTTTTCCTGCCTCAGACAAAGTTGAGAAAAGATATTGCATTTGAATTGATCATCCCTGAGCATGCCGATCATATTTCAGTATTTACCGACCCCATCCGGCTTAAGCAAATTTTCAGAAATCTACTGGATAATGCCCTGAAATTTACTGTAAAAGGATCCATTCGCTTAGGTTATACGTGGATAGAAGACAATTTGATATTTTTCGTGAAGGATACCGGTATTGGAATTCCCCATGGACAAAAGGAATTGATATTTGAAAGGTTTCGGCAACTTGACCAGTCGCTAACCAGAAAATACGAAGGCACCGGGCTTGGACTGGCCATTGTGAAAAATCTTATTGAACTAATGGATGGCAAAATATGGGTTAAATCTTCACCGGGTGTAGGATCGGAGTTTTATTTTTCGCTGCCACTTCTCAATCAGGAAGCCTTACCGGACACTCTCAAGAATGAACAGGATATTGACTTAAGCGGAAAAACCTTACTGATCGTTGAAGATAATGATGGAAGTTACGAATATCTGAAAGAATTATTGCTAAAGTCAAACGCAACAGTAATCAGGGCAAATGACGGAAATACTGCGATTGAACTTTGCAGACACCATCCAACTATCGATCTCGTGCTGATGGATTTTATGCTGCCGGGGCAAAATGGAGATAAAGTAGCATTGGAGATTCGGATGATAAGAAAAGATTTACCGGTTATTGCCCAAACGGCACTGCGGATAAAGGAAGTTGCAGCAGAAACTGACCCGGGGACATTTTCGGATATTATTGAAAAACCTATTGCTCCGGGTGAGCTTATCAGCAAAATAAGGGATTTTATAAGATAAATATTTCAATTCGTTCTTTTGTTTCAGGGTTTCGCAGGATGCAGAATAAGAAATTAACAAATAATTTTTTGCTGCTCCGGACGTTATAATAATAAAAAGCATACGATGGATCTTCTTTTGAAAAATAATTCAAAACTCCTTCTGTTACTTTTTGTGCTTGCCTGTCTTCTGGGAAGTGGATGTTCTGCTGGAAAAAAGACTGTCCGGATTATAAACTGTAACAATTCCAGCACTTATTCTTATACCAAAATTGGTTTTAAGAATGAAAAGAAAATCCACCATCTGCTCAAACAACACAGAAAAGAACTGGCCCGTGAAAGGGATTAACAATTTGTATGACAATATTTTTTATATTCATTTCTAAATTCCACAACAGGAATTTATAGTACAATGTACTCAATCACCTGATACTTTTCGCTTACTCCCCCTTCCGTAAATACCCCCCCGAAAAAACAAGTTTAATCACTCTTTTTTAAAACCAGGTTGGATAATACATTTGAATCCACCTAAACCTACCTGAAAACCTCCGGTTTCGTTACCGAAAATAATCCAAATAATTTGTTTCACAGTGAATTTTTTTATGATGGCTCAACTTACAAAGTAAACTTTCTGCTGAAGATATAAAGATTTTGAAATCTGTTCCAAACCAGTCTTTCTGTTAATCAATTGGAACAACAGAATTCATCCCGGTTTAATGTTCCTAAAATCATATTAGGTAGAATCATGAATAAGTATGTTGTATAGTGGACACATCAAAGGAATTTTTGTATCGAAAAATCAATTATAAAATATGACTTCTCAAAAGATTGTTTTGTTTATCATCATTTTTGCATCCATTTCTTTTCCTGAAATACTGGCACAGAAAAAAAATTCTCCTTTCCGACCGGAAATAGAATATACAGGAGATTTTTTTGGAAATTTTAAAGGTGGATTAAAATCCGGTTACACCTATCTGGGCAAATTTGATGCAGCCATAAATTTTTCAACTGCAGTAGCCGGTTGGTGGAAAAACGGGCATATTCACACTGCACTTGAAAATACACATGGTGGGCTGCCCAGTGGAAATTTTGTGGGTGATGTACAGATACTATCCAATATTGAGAATGGCAATCATACTTATCTCTATGAATGCTGGTACAGCCAGAAAGCAGGAGCATTGACAGTACTGGCAGGAATACACGATATGAATTCAGTTTTTGCAAATGTTGATATTGCAGAATCACTCATTAACAGTTCCTTTGGAATAATGCCGGACATCTCACTCAACTTCCCGGTGTCAATTTTTCCAAAGACTACCCTGGGAGTTCTAGGTCAGTACCAATTATCCCCGGCCTGGAGTATTGCAACAGGTGTTTATAACGGAAACCCGGGTAATCTGCAACATGATCCGTATAACACTGAGATTCACCTGAATAAACAAAACGGTTACTTTTCAATTACTGAATTGCAGTTCAATGGTAACAAGTCTGCCGGAGACAATATTACCATTAAAGCCGGAAGCTGTTACCATAACGGAAATTACCCCAAAATATCCGATTCCTCGGTAATGATAAACGGCAACTATGGTTTCTATTTCATCGGATCAGTTAAATTTTATCTGGCGGGAACAGACCATAGCCGGTTTGCAGGTTTTTTCATCCAGTCTGGCCGGGCACCCTCAGCGATCAATATAAATCCATTATATCTGGGAGGCGGCATTGTTTGCAAAGGCCTTCTGGCCAACAGACCCAATGATATACTGGCACTTGCTGCCGGGCGAGCCTCAATGGCAACTGATTATCTGCAAGCAGCAGGATCAGTTATGGCGGATAATGAATCAATGGTAGAACTAACCTGGCAATATGTAATTAATAATACTCTCTGTGTACAACCAGACTTACAATATATTATTCACCCGGGAGCAGACGGGATTATTCCATCAGCTCCTTCGGGAATAATAAGGTTTCAAATTAATGTAGCACAATAACTCACAAAAATTTAAAAAATGAAATTTAACAATTTGAAAATTGGACAAAAGATCCTGTTTGGATTCTTGCTGGTACTGGTGATTTTTACCGGATCCACCATTTACCAGTTACTAAAAATTAACGACCTGGCCAACCTGCAAAACACCGGACATGATAAAGCTGCAGATGCCAACGCGGTGCAGGAAGCTGCAGCAAACGGATTAAAAGCCTATAAAGTTATTGCAGATGTAATGATCGACCGTGACTTTGCTTCAGCCAACCAAAACTGGCAAAAGCTTAAATCAGAGATCAGCATGGACATGCAATCATTAAATGATTTGTCGGACCTGGACAAAGAAAAGCAATGGAATAATGAAGTCAATGCATCAATAAATGGATTGATTGACCTGTATGAAAATCAGATAGTACCTGCATTAAAAAAGGATTCCACAGGTAACATTGATGCTGACATGCAGAAACTGTATGCCAGTGCGAATGGCTATGTGAATACCATAAACAGTACCATGAACCAATTTAGTCAATCAATCAGCGAAGAATCAAAAACTGCTGATGCTTTATATGACGGCACTAATAAACAAATTTTTACCATAGCAACAGTGATGTTATTGTTTTCGATCATAATTTCCGTAATTCTCATTGTTGTGGTTACCCGTTCCATTGTAACCGGCATGAAAAAAGCGGTAGAACTGAGTGAGCGGATTTCCGACGGTGATCTGACGGTGAATATTGAAAATGAATTCCTTATCAGAAAAGATGAAGTGGGGGCACTCACCAAAGCCTTACAGAATATGGCTCAAAAACTACGCGAGATCATCGGTGATGTACAGCAGGGAAGTGATAACATTGCCACCGCAAGTGAACAAATCAGTTCGGGTTCCCAGCAAATCTCACAGGGAGCAACAGAGCAGGCTTCCTCTACCGAGGAAGTATCGTCTTCCATGGAAGAGATGACAGCCAACATACAGCAGAATACAGATAACGCCAAACAAACAGAACAAATCGCCCGTTCGGCTGAAGACGGAGTAAACAAAGTAGGCCAATCTGCCAAAGACAGTCTAAGCTCAGTTCGCGATATTTCTGAAAAAATTGGTATCATAAATGACATTGCATTCCAGACCAATATTCTGGCACTGAATGCCGCTGTTGAAGCAGCCCGGGCCGGTGAACATGGAAAAGGATTTGCCGTTGTTGCGGCAGAAGTACGCAAACTGGCCGAACGCAGCAAAGTAGCCGCAGATGAGATAGTCACTCTTTCGGTAAAAAGTGTAAAAGCTACTGAAGATGCAGGTAATCTAATAGAAGAACTCATTCCGCAGATCCGGAAAACCGCCCAGCTTGTTCAGGAAATAACGGCAGCCAGTCTGGAACAAAATGCAGGAGCTGATCAGGTGAACAGCGCCATCCAGCAGCTCAATCAGGTAACCCAGCAAAATGCTGCAGCATCAGAAGAACTTGCTACGGGCGCTGAAGAAATGGCCAATCAGGCAGAACAACTGCGTGATTCAATATCATACTTCCGACTCGGAAGAGGTACGGCAATAAAGCACAGGCAAAATCACCCCCTGTCTTCCCTGCACCATAACACTTCTGAGTCTGTAAAAATCCACCGGACACCCTCCGGGAAAAAAGGCCAAAATGGCCAAAAAGCAGGTTCTGCAGATGGCGTGAGTCTCAAAATGTATGAGAAGGATGACAAGGACAAGGGATACGAAAAATATTAACCCAATTATTGGAAATAATCTTTAACAGAACAGGCAGGTATTTATTATGCTCCCTGCCTGTTTTTATTTAATTAACATAGAAAAAAACAATTTAAATGGTTGAAAAGAAAAAAGTACTGATCGTAGATGATTGTGAAATAAATATATGTCTCTTATGTGAAATGCTAAATGATTATGGAATTGAAACTTATACCGCTTTGAACGGAGAAGAGGCTCTGAATAAAATCAATGGCACACCACCAGATATGGTAATCAGCGATTTTATGATGCCCGGAATGGATGGGCTTGAACTACTTTCAAAAATAAAAAATGATAACCAATACAGCGATTTGCCTTTCATCATTCTTTCTGCAAATGCTGACGAAAATATAAGAAAAAAAGCATTGAAACTCGGCGCATTCGCTTATCTTAATAAACCGCTCAATTATAAAATGTTAGAAGAGACGATAATTTCAAAGATATAAATTCCCTTACCAAAAAAACAGTGTGCTCATGAAGTATATTAATTCCTTTTATTTAATTCATGAACACACTTTTTAATATCCCCATAAAATCATTTGGTCACAAAATTCAAACTTTATCAGAACATAATCGTATAATTTTTTGTTTAACTTTTTTTATTTTTTGTAAAACAAAAATACATTCTATTATTTCTGAACATGAAGTCGGATTTACTATTACATATTGGTATCGTCTGTATGCCTTTTTATGGTATTGTTCTAAAGAGAACAACAATAATGAAAACCTGTTTTATTGAGATAAATCAGAATTCAAAGTAAACCTATCCGTTCATTTTAGTGAAATTTAATCAATAACATTTATCAGTTTAACAAGATGGCAAAAAGTGAAGGGGTATACAACAATTATATTAAGATAATTAATGAATTAGCACTCATTAAAGAGCAAAATCGTTTGTTAATAAGTGAAAACAAACAACTTAAAAAAATCAAAGAATTTTCTGAGAATATCAATAATGAGCTCAATGAGATAATTAACTTTCTTCCGGATGCCACTTTTGCCATCAACAGGGAGGGTACAATCATAGCCTGGAACAACGCCATGGAGAAACTCACAGGTGCAAATGCATCTGATGTATTAGGTAAAGGAAACCATATGCACGGGATGTCAGTATTTGGTCAGGATCGCCTCATGCTGGCCGATTTTCTGCTCCATCCTGATGAAACATTACTTAATGAGTTTTATAATCAATATTCATTTGATGGAGACCGGCTGACAGCTGATGGCATAATTACAAACAAAGAAGGGATTAAATTACACATTTGGGGAGTTGCAAAACTTCTAAATGATAATTCCGGTCATGTTACAGGGGCCATTGAAACGTTGCGGGATGTTACCTACAGGACAAAAATGCAGCAAAAGATCACAGAGGTAATTCTTGAAACAGAAGAGGCAGAAAGACAACGCATCGCACATGATCTGCATGACGACCTGGGTCCAATGCTTTCAGCAATCATGCTCTACATTGATAAGATTACAGATGAGTCCACGGCCACAAAAGAAAGGAAGGAGACCAGCCGGTATCTAAAGCAGGTAGTAAATGAGACTGTCAATCGCACTCGTTTTATTGCCAACAATATTATGCCTTCGGTTCTTGAAGACTATGGTTTTGAAAAAACACTGATGACTTATTGTGAGAAAATTCAATCCGTTTCAGGCATAAAAATAAAGCTCCTAACAGACGGATTAAAAAGAGATTACAATCGCACAATGGAAATTGTCCTTTACAGGGTAATTACGGAATTGGTCAACAACAGTTTAAAGCACAGTTTGGCAAAAAATATTATTATTTCATTTAATCAGAAATTATCATTGTTGTTCTTTGAATACCAGGACGATGGTATTGGTTTTAATATTGAAGAGGTGACAAATAACGGAGCAGGACTTACGAATATTAAAAACCGGCTAACTTCAATTAATGGTATCATGAGAATTAAAACAGCAAGTGGTGAAGGCTTCAGGCTAAACGCCACCATTAATATCAGATAAAGGTTTGTAAAAAATGACAACAAAAAAGACAAAAATTTCCGAAGAGAAAAAAAAGAAAATTATTGTAGTAGATGACCATGAGTTCTTTAGAAAAGGAGTGGTAATGACTATCAATAGTTTTGATTATGCACAGGTAGTGGGTGAAGCAGAAAACGGGGAAAAATTCATTACTCTTCTGGAGACAATTACTCCCGATTTAGTACTTACCGATATAAAAATGCCACAAATGAGCGGGCTTGTAGCAACAAAGCTGGCTTTAGAAAGAATCCCTGACCTCAAAATAATTGCCCTTTCCATGTATGGAGAAGAGGAGTATCTGGAAGAAATGATAAAGGCAGGAGTGCAAGGATTTCTATTGAAAAATATCAGTCGGGATGACCTGGATCATGCACTCAGAACAATTCTGGATGGTGATATTTATTATTCGGAAAAATTATTGCCATTCTTTACAAAAAAAATCCGAAACGAATCAGGCTCAAAGATTGAAAATCTTACGACCAGGGAACTCGAAATTCTGCGATATGTAGCACGCGGACTTACCAACCGGGAAATTGCGAAAATACTTAACCTGAGCGATCGCACTGTAAGCAACCACCGTGCCAACCTGCTTTCTAAAACCGGCTCCAGAAATACTGTGGAACTGCTAATCTATTCCATTAAAAACAAATTGGTAAAGCTCTGAGGCATCCCTAATAACTCCTCATCAAATTATTCTAAACCAACATCGCTTAATTTTGTTAAACCAGTAACAATATTTTAAGTAACAGGTTAACCTGTCAGTCATTTTCAAACTGGTTATAGAGTATAAACAGATCAAAAATATTAAGATGAAAATTGAGGAGAATCAATTGTTAGTAATATTTGGGGCTTCCGGAGACCTGACTGAACGGAAACTCATTCCAGCCCTTTACGACCTGCACATCCAGGATTTACTTCCTGATGGCTTTGCCGTTTTGGGTGTAAGCCGTACAAAATTTTCAGATAACGACTTCCGGTTGAAGATGAAGGAAGGGATCAAATCCTTTTCAAATAAAGACGTCAGTAACAATGGAAATATTGATAAATTTGCTGAAAAATTACATTATATCCCTATAAACACGAAAGACCAGGCCGATTACGCAAAACTTGCCGCGAGGCTCAAAGAGTTGGATAAGCAGTTTCATACAAAGGAAAATCATATATTTTATCTGGCTACACCACCCTCGCTGTATAGTATTATCCCTGAAAATCTTGCTGCACATGGCCTTAGCAGCCAATCAAATGATGAAAAAGGCTGGAAAAGAATAATTATTGAAAAACCATTTGGTTCTAATCTGGAATCTGCAAAAGAATTAAATAAGCAGTTGTTGCATTGTTTTGATGAGGAGCAGATTTACAGAATTGATCATTACCTGGGCAAAGAAACAGTACAAAACCTGCTGGTTACCCGCTTTTCAAACGGGATACTGGAACCCCTCTGGAACCGCAATTATGTAAATCATGTGGAAATAACGGCTGCGGAAAGCATTGGTGTTGAGAATCGGGGGGGCTATTATGATGCGTCAGGAGCGCTCAGGGACATGGTGCAGAATCACCTGCTGCAGCTATTGGGTATGGTAGCGATGGAACCTCCTACCATGATAGAAGCGACATCAATAAGAAATGAAATGCTTAAGGTATTTCAGTCGCTGCGTCCTTTTACTCCGCAAGATGTTGGCCAGCGGGTAATAAGAGGTCAGTATACCGAATCAATGGTGAGGGGTGAAAAGGTCAAATCTTATCGTGATGAAAAGGATGTATCACCCGACTCAAGAACCGAAACCTTTGTAGCAATGAAATGTTTCGTGGACAACTGGCGTTGGGCCGGTGTTCCCTTTTACATACGTACAGGAAAAAGGTTGCCGACCAGGGTAACTGAGATCGTGATCCACTTCAAATCAACTCCCCATCACTTATTTGTCATTAATCCACAGATCTACAAAAATTACAACCAGCTGGTGATTCGCATTCAGCCTGATGAAGGAGTGCTGCTAAAGATGGGAATGAAGGTGCCGGGTGCCGGTTTTCATGTACAGGATATTAATCTCGATTTTCATTATAAGGAATTGAGTGACCAGTATCTTCCCAGCGCCTATGAGCGTCTCCTGCTCGATTGTATGCTGGGAGACCCTACCCTTTACACCCGCGGTGATGCGCTCGAAGCAGCCTGGAAATTCGTAGATCCTGTAATTGACGCCTGGAAGAATAATCCTGACCTGAAGATTTACGGATACCCTTCCGGTAGCTGGGGACCAGATGTAGCGGACAGCATGATTGAAGAATCTCACCTGACCTGGCGCTATCCCTGCAAAAACCTGGCCGATGACGGGATTTACTGTGAATTATAAACTAATTGCTTAAACTTCATAATTATGGAACCTACTAAACTTATTTATGGTTCACCAAAAAAAATGGCTGAAGCCTATTCGGTTCATATATTAAATATTGTAAATAAGACCCTTAAGAATCATAACTTTGTAAACATTGCCCTCTCAGGAGGCAGTACCCCTACCTTGATTTTTGATTTGCTGGCTGAAAGTTACCAGGATATGCTTCCCTGGGAAAATATTAATTTTTTCTGGGGAGACGAACGATGTGTGTCCCCTGATGATGAGGAAAGTAATTATCATTCAGCAAAAATGCATCTCTTTGAAAAATTACCGGACAAAAAACTTAATATATTCCGGATCAAAGGTGAAGCTGATGTTGAAGAGGAAATTCTCCGGTATACTTCGCTGCTGAAAAATACACTTAGCCAAAAAAACGGATACCCTGTCTTTCATCTGATTATGCTGGGCATGGGTGATGACGGCCATACCGCTTCAATCTTTCCCAAAGACATTGATCTTATCTATTCAAAAAATTTTGTTGCTCACACAACCCATCCTGAAAATGGGCAGAACAGAATTACTCTGACTGGCAGGGTGATAAATAACGCCGAAAATGTGGCTTTTCATGTAACTGGAGCCGGAAAAGCCAGCAAAGTTGCCGGAATTCTTAACCATGAGGGAGCATACCAACAATATCCGACGGCAGGCATACTCCCTCAAAACGGAAAACTTTTCTGGTTTCTCGATAAGGAAGCAGCTTCCGGATTATAATCCGTCCGAATTGAGTTTCAGTTATCTCATTAGATTAATGGTTCCCTTTTTAGTTACAACTTTCCCGTCATAATTCAATACTGTCACCACATAAACATAGGTATCAATATTTTGGTCTTTCCCGTTATGCGTTCCGTCCCATCCGGTTGACAGATCCGTGGTAGAAAACACCATATTCCCCCAGCGGTTGAATATCTTGAACTCCAGCAATTCCTTAATTCCCCAGCCACGAACATACACAACATCATTTTTCCCATCACCGTTGGGGGTAAATGCGGAGGGCATGTTAAGGGCATAGGCTTCATCCACAATCACTTTCACATCTTTCTCAATATTAAAACAGCCGTTTTTATCCTTTACAAGTAACGTATAGGTAATTGACCCAAGTGTATGCGCAACAGGGTCGGCACATTCCGTACAACTCAAGCCATCGGATGGTTCCCAGTGATAAGTTACCTCGCTGTCAGAAGAGGAAGCATAAAGCGGGACATCTTCCCCTATGATCACGGTTGTATCCGGGTATGGATAAACCAGTACAGCAGGAAGTGGCTGCACTTCAACGTTAATATCCCCGGAAGTTTGACATCCGGTAATTGTATCTTTAACAGTTGCACTGAAAAGGGTAGATTGATCCGGTGCTGCCACGGGTTGATAAACCGAAGCATCATCAAGTAGTTCAGCAGGTGTCCAGTTGATAGTATGGCCACCCAGGGCGCGAAGGACAAGTTGCCCCCCTTCACAAATAAGCGTGTCATTGCCCAGTGTTAGAGCCGGTGGGGCATGAATTTCCAGTGGCAGGTCAATGGTATCACGGCATCCTGCCTCCTCATTCCATACCGCGAGCGTTACCTGATAAACTCCCGCTGAAAAAACATGTGAAGGTGCTATTTCGGATGAATTGTTCCCGTCTCCAAAATCCCAGTTCAGGCTCGTGAATCCGGCAGATTCATTGCTGAATGACACCGGCTGACCGGCGCAGAAAGCTTTTTCGGGAGTGCTGAATGCTGCGGTAACTTCATGAATATAAATTGTATCCTGTACCGGCGGCGGAGTACAGCTGCCTTTATCACCATAAAGGATCAGACTGGGAATAATTGTGTCACCAGATGTGTAGGTATGGGTGACAGGGTTCCCTTTTACAATGTTGCCGTCTCCCAGGTCCCACTCAAAATCATAAACATTGGAAGTATCCTGCAGGCTGAACGTCACCTCATCACCAAGGCAGGCTTGTCTGGGTGTAACGGTATAGCTACCGGAGGGACCTCTGATGGCAATATGCTGGACAAATGTATCACGACAACCAAAACTTGTTTCCACGAGCAGTGAAACATCATAATCACCAGGTTTCTGGTAGTTAAATACACGCACAGTACCTTCATCTGATTGACCACCTCCATAGCCAAAATACCATTTTCTGCTGTCCACTTCAGGATTTTCAGGATGTGTAAAGGTAATTTCCTTTGGGTAACAGTTCCATATAGTATCGCTTGTCACAAAGCGGGCATCCGCCTGCTGGACACTGATAAAATCATTGGGTTTGGTTACTGTATCAGAACAACCGTATTTAAACATGATCAACGATACTTCATACTGGCCTGCCTGATAATAGGTATGCTTTGCAGGCAGGGAGAGATCCTGTTTCAGGATGCCGTCTCCAAAATTCCACACAGCACTGTCACCACCAATATATGAGGGTTGAAAAGCCGTTTCTTCACCTGCACAGACATTATCAGAGAATTCCGGAGCTATAGAAAAATCAGCTGAAGGATTAGCGGTGTAAACAGTTGTTTTTCCGGTGGCCTGGCATCCCATTGTATCAGTTACAACCAGGGATACATTAAATATGCCTGTTGCTGAAAACAGATGGCTGAATGCAGCAGGTTTAGTGTCATTTTCCTGATTTTGACCATCCCCAAAGTCCCATTCCCATTTTTTAAGAGGATGCACATCGGCCTTTGATGTGTCAGTAAAGGTAACCGGAAAGGGAGCACATCCCAGTGTGGTGTCTGCCATAAATCCGGCATGAGGCTGGTAAACATGCACTTCTTTGCTGGTTATGTCTTTACAACCATTGTCATAGTTAACTTCAAGTGAAACATAATACAATCCACCCTGAGAAAATGAATGCTGGATACTGTCATTCGCACTTCTTATCCTGCGGCTGCCATCTCCAAAATCCCACAGGTATTGTTCAGTACAAAAATCATTTTGATATACAGAACCGGAGCTATAAAACGTAGCCGGAGAGTCAGCACATCCGGTAGAATCTCCCGATATTTTAGCATGAAGAGCCCGAACCCGCACAATTTGGGTTGCCGTATCACTGCATCCGTTGTGGAATCCTATAAGATTCACAGTATAATTCCCTTCTGAGCCATAGGTATGTACAGGTTGTTTGTCAGCAGAATTCTCATCACCATCTCCGAAAACCCATTTAAAACTGTCAGCCCCTTTCATGGTGCTTTCAAAATGATAAGTGAGCGGAGTATTGCAATCTAATGAATAATCAAAATCCATAACAGGACCTTCGCTGAATATTGCCCCGGTTATTGTTGTATCGGCATAACAACCATTACTGCCCACTGTAAGTGTCACATCAATATATCCTGTATCCGAATGAAGGAAGAAGGAAGGATCAGGATTTCCATCGCAGGATGAAAAAATTCCACCGTCAGAAGCATAGTGCCAGCTGTCTGCATTGTCAGTTGCCGGCGTCATATCAGTAAACTGCACTGCAGTGGAAGCACAGGCACTGGCAGGAGATACTGCAAAATCGGGATGTGGCTTTTTGCCTGCCCGTATGGTAATAGCATAGGATGTATCCACACATCCTTTTTGATTTTCAATTCTTAACCGCGCCTGATATACTCCTTCTGAGTTGTAAACATGTGTCACAGGAGAGTTGGTAGCATCTGCAAAACTGCCGTCCCCAAACAGGTAGGTCCATTTTGTAATCTGGCCATCCGAACGGCTCTTATCAGTAAATCCTACCTCCAGCGGCACACAGCCCTGAACCGTATCCGGCATAAACAAGGCTGTTGGCTTCTTAATCCTGAGACTCTTACTTACCGTGCTTTTGCAACCGTTGTCACTGGTTACTGTCAGTTTGGTCACGAAATAATACTCGGCATCTATAGCATATTTATCAGCATTTGTCGAGACTGAATAATCATGGGTTGTATTTTCAAGAGTTGAAGTAGCGCCATCCTGAAACTCCCATTCAAAGGATGAAGCATCCTGCGAAGTATTGTTGAAATTTACTGTTACCGGTGATTCACAGGAAGATGCCGGATCCATGGTAAATGAAGCAGATGGTTTCTCAACGGTGAAATTCCATTTAATCGTATCAGCACAATCATATCCGGGAGAGGCAATCAGCATGACAGTATAATCACCCGGCACTTCATATGCATGGACCCCTGTATTATCCGATACGGAGGTGCCATCACCAAAATTCCAGAGACAATACGGGGTACCCGTTGATTCATTGGTAAATGTTACATTTCCTGCACAGATCACCGCTCCCTCTTCAATGAGGTTGCCTGCCTGTTCCAGTTTTCCTCCCACTGTTACCTCACTCACAGTGTAGGTTGACTGTATGGATGCCTGACAGCCATAATCGCTGCTTACATTCAGCGAAACATCATAGCTGCCAAATGCATCATAGGTATGAACGGGGTTCTTTTCGGCAGATTGGCTTCCATCGCCAAAATCCCAGGTATAAGTTACAATACCAGGCCCGGTTGAACTGTTCTGGAAGGTTACATCAACAGGCACGGTGCAACTGGATGCAGGTACCGCTGCATATTCTGCTACCGGCGGATCCGCTACATCAATTACATTCTCCTTAAGAAGGGTTGAAGCACAGCCATTTTCATCAATTACCCGCAGGCTCACATCAAACTTTCCAGCTGTGTTATAAGTAAACTGCGTATTTTGCTGATCCGCAATATCCCCTGTATGAAAGTACCACCGCCATGACGAAATAGGTGCATCACCAATTGTAGATTTATCAGTAAAAGTGACCGTATAAGGGATACACCCCTTCCCGTTTGCATTAAAACCAGCCTGTGGTTCTTTATACACAATTACTTTTCCTTTCCGTGTATCACTGCTTCCCCCCTTGCTTACCGTCAGGGTAACCGTATAGGTTCCCGGAGAATTATAAGCAGCATCCGGATTTCTAAGAGAAGAAGTATTGCCATTACCAAAATCCCAGCTGTAACTTAGTGAACCATCCGTTGGCTGGCTGGCATCTGTGAAATGTACCACCAGCGATGAGCAGGCAATTGAATCATCCATTTGAAAATCAGCAACAACCTGCGACCAGGATCGAATTGTTGGCAAACTGAATAAGAAGGATAAAAACAGGTAGGTTTGTATTTTCATAACCGGGGTTTGTGGTAGTATTTTTAGTTAGTACTATTTATTTATCTATTGGATAATAACTTTCTTTTTGCTTTAGAATTAATTTTCAGTCTTATACGAAACTTTTTTTTGCAAAAACAGGTACAATGGAGATAAAAACTGAAACCAGTTAAACTTAATATGAAGAATATGTCTCCTGATCATTTCAGTCATACTACTCAAAACGCTGATTATTCTTCTATTTTTCATCCTAAAATATTATTGCTGATCATTTTTACGGTAACAACCGGGATTTTGTTCGGGCAGGATATACATTACAGTCTTTTCAATAACAGTCCGTTGTATCTTAATCCTGCATTTACCGGGCATTTTGAAGGAGACTGGAGGGTGGGCATTAATTACAGAAACCAGTGGAGTTCAGTGGCAATTCCTTACAAAACCACATCGGCTAATTTTGACAAGCAATTTTATGTGTATAACCGCCATATAAGTGCAGGTGCTTTTTTTATCAACGATCTGTCAGGTGATGCTGCCTTACAGGTGAACAAGCTGTATTTATCCGGGGCTTATCATACTTCAGTGAATACTCAGAACATACATATCGGTATCCAGGTGGGCTATGTCATGAAAAAAGTGGACTATGCCAGCCTTACTTTCCCTGACCAGTTTGACATGAACAGCGGCTCCTACAATTCAGGTCTGCCCACAGGGGAAAATAATGCAGGTGAGCATGTTGGTTACCTGGATATCAATACGGGTGTTGTTTGGAATACCAAAACCGGAATACTGGAACCTGAAGCCGGCCTTGCTCTGTATCATATAAACAATCCAAATGAATCATTTTTCGGCGGGGAATCAAGGCAACCTGTCCGCATGGTTATGCATTCCAGAGTAAAAGTACTGGTTGGAAATACAATGTATCTTGAACCCGGATTTCTATTTATGTCCCAGCGAAAGGTAAATGACATGATGGTTGGCACAAATGCAGGGCTAAACATACCGGGCCACCCCTACTCTATCCGGTCGGTTTTTACAGGTCTTTATCTGCGGCATGGTTTCGGAATGAATACCGAATCGGTAGTGGTAAAAGCGGGGCTTACCCGCCGGAACATGGATGTGGTAATCGGATATGATATAAATATTTCTCCGCTCTCAGTAGCCAGCAATAACAGGGGCGCTTTTGAAATAGCCCTGGTATATAAAAGCATAAGCACTATACTAAACTCATACTCAATACCCTGTGAAAGATTTTGATTATAAACCTCTGATTATTTTATGCACACTGCTGCTGATTTTCATTGGCAGTGTAACAGCGCAGGAGGAACCGGATTTAAGTATGCTTGCCCCCTACCAGTTAAAAAATTTCGGGAGAAATGCTGAACGGTCAGGTGATGTATATACTGCTATCGATTATTACGAAGCTTACCGGAAACAGAAGCCCGGTAATGCAAAGAACCTGTATAACCTGGCAAAGCTTTATCACAATGCCCGTAATTACGAACAAGCAAGCGAGCTATATAAAAAGGTTTATGACAAATCTCCGAAAAAATATATACTGGCACAGTTTTATTATGCCCAAACCTTAAAATCAATGGGCCAATATGACCAGGCTATTGAAGAATTTGAAAATTTTCGCAGGGCATACAGGGGAGCAAAGGACTACAATACATTCAGGAAACTTTGCCGGGCTGAGACTGAAGGCTGCGAGAAAGCCAAATCATTACTGGACGATCCGCTGAAGATCACCATTGAAGACCTGAATACGACAATAAACAGCCGGCATGTTGATTTTGCACCAATACCTGTTAGCGACTCAACGTTCATTTATTCATCACTGGTGGTGGACAGTACCAAATTCTTTTCAGTTGACGATCCTTCAAGCATTCCTGTCCGCCAGTTGTATCGTGCCCATAAGGAAGAAAACGACTGGATTGGGGGAGAAAAACTACCCGGTCCGTTTAATATTGAGGGCGTTGAAACAGGAAACGGAGCTTTCTCGCGGGACGGGAAAAGATTTTACTTTACGCGTTGTGAAAAGAACTGGCAGAACAAGGCAATATGTGCCATCTATGTGAGTCATCTCGAAAAAGGCAAATGGAGCGACCCGGTCAAGCTTCCCCCAATTGTAAACGATCCGAACTACACATCCACCCAACCCACCATCGGAACCACAGCCAAGTATAATCGCGAAGTGATTTATTTTGTATCCGACCGTCCGGATGGCCGTGGCGGGCTTGATCTGTGGTATACAATCTGGAAACAGGAAAAAAATGAATATACTGAACCCCGCAACCTGGGATTCAAAGTAAACACTCCTGGTGATGAAATGACCCCGTTTTTCGACCACAGCTCACGTACGCTCTATTTCAGCTCAACCGGACAACCGGGACTCGGAGGTTTTGATATATTTCACACTACAGGTCAGTTGCGTAAATGGACAACTGCTGTTAATGCCGGTTACCCGCTTAATTCAAGTTATGACGATCTGTATTTCACGATCAGCAGCAGCAGGGAGGATGGATTCATTGTGTCAAACAGGCCGGGAGGACTTACCTACAGAGGAAAAACCTGTTGTGATGATATTTATTATTACCGTTGGAAAGAATTTGTAGAACTGGCAGTGACCGGCAAAATCTATCCTGCTGTGAAAGGAACTTTCAACTGGACAAAAGATCAGGATCAGTTGCGGGTTGGCAATAATGATTCGGTTAAACCACTGGAAGGCGCCATTCTTGCTCTGTATATGATAGATGATGAGACCGGTGAACCGATATTTATTGACAGGGACACCACAGGAGCAGACGGCATTTATTACTTCAACCTGCTTCCGGATAAAAACTACACTTTTGAGATGGAAGGCTTCCAGTATTTTAATGAAGAAATTCACCTTTCCACTGAGATGATTACTTTTTCCTATACGATTGACATGCCGCCGATCTGGGTTAATATTCTGCCAAAAGAACCCATAGAGCTTGAAAATATCTATTATGAATTCGACAAGGCAAACCTTACAGACAAAGCGAAAGAATCAATTGACACCACCCTGCTGGCCATGATGAATGAAATCCCGAATATCATTGTAGAGGTAGGATCGCATACAGATGGTCTTGGCGGCACGGACTACAACAAGAATCTGTCACAGGAAAGAGCCAACAACGTAATCGCCTACCTGATCAGTAAAGGTATTGAACCATCCAGGCTGGTAGCAAAAGGGTATGGCGACGAAAAACCCATTGCCCCCAACAAAAACCCCGACGGATCGGATAATCCCGAAGGCCGGGAAAAGAACAGACGTACTGAATTTCGGATCATCGGAACGATGAGTACGGTACAGGGTGACCCGGATGAAGAATATTAACTTCAATTCTTTCAAAAACATGGATTGAATTATATCTGTGAGAAAAAATTACTTAATGTAAATTAACAATGACAAAATTATCAATAAGTTCCATCTCAATCACTATAATGGTTACACTGTTTCAGTGCTTTCCGGCAGCTGCACAATTCCTTTCCTGCGGAACACATGTCCCTGCAGAACAGGTGGCTCTTGAGAATAATTTTGTTCCGGTGGATAGTGTTCACAACCTGCATAAGACATTATCAGTTGCGGTTTTTATTGTTGAAAACCAGGCCGGAAACACTGGTTACACAGACGCACAACTTAATACAGTTATTGATGAGCTAAATCAGTATTTTGAACCTTCCGGTTTGAAGTTTTCCGCATGCAGCATACAGGAAATTTACAATTACAATTACGACATAATAAGTCCGGATAACCTTAAGGAGCTAACCACCCTGTACTATAAACCACATGTAATTAACCTGTATATAACAAGTGAATTATACGACGCTGATTATATCCCGGTATGCGGACTTACCTGGATGCCCTGGGCAAATCGCAATGTAATCCTGATCCGGAAAGACTGTTCCCTCATTGCAAGCCTGACACATCAGATGGGTCATTTCTTCGGGTTGTATCATACCCATGAAGAAGCCTTTGGCAAAAGCAAAGTTAGTGACCCGGATTGTGCCACCACCGGCGATCTCTGTTGTGACACACCTGCACAGCCAATCCTTACCGGCAAAGTAGATGCAACCTGCACCTATACAGCAGCAGAAACAGATGCAGATGGCAATTACTATATTCCTTCAGTAAAAAACTTCATGTCTCTGGGCAGACCGGAATGCCAATGCAGTTTTACACATGATCAGTATGTCAGGATGACCAATGTATTTTTGATGTATAAGAAAGACCTTTGGTAAATTTATCCCTCTCTTTCTCTCATTGACTTTTTCTGTCTGATTTCGTAACTTACATGGTAACTAAAAAACACCCTCGCCATGAACACACATTTTTTATGTCCGCATTGTAAAGGCCATCTGAAAGTAGGTGACTACATTGTATTTACAACCAAGAACAAAGCAAAGAAAAAAGGTTTGTTATTGCTGCATCCGGAATTAGGAAATTATACCAGTATAAAACATCCGGAATATATTACTATCGTAGGGGAACAAATCAGCTTCTATTGTCCTCTTTGTCATCATTCTCTTGAATCTGATTTTGATGAGAACCTGGTATACGTTCACATGATCGATGAAACCAACCAGAGTTTTGATATTTACTTTTCTCGTGTGTCCGGTGAAAAAAGCACTTTCCGGGTGACAGGGGATACTGTTGAAGCTTCCGGAGAACACGCTGATAAATATACCTGGTTCAAAATGCCGGAAAAATTCAGACAATACATCCGGAAATAATTTTTACCTACTGATTTAATGAGAGAGCCTAAGCTTGCCCTTACATATTTTCTCCTGGCATACCTGACCGGCACCTTTGTCGGATTTATCATGTTCCTGATTCATGAGACCCTCATAAGGTAAAAAACTCAATTCACTATCCACCAAAAACAACAATACAATTTACAAGTATTTAAATTTGACTGTCACTGTTGCTCATTGCAGTTCAACGCATAAATTTCCCAATACAGAAGGAATATACACCCGTTCTGCAACAATTTTTATGGTTTATGATTTTCAACCCTTTATTTTGATCATCAAAACCATTAAATTGCAAAAAGATGAAAAATCGTAAATTAAAATTCTGGACAGGTTATCATGTTGGCCTGCTCCTTTTCAGTATTGCAGCAGGAATGTTGATGAAATATCATCAGACCGGCAATGCACTGGATCCAACTGTTATTGTAACCATCTCAACGATTTTTTTAATGTCTGCCGGGATTGGTTATGCGGCCATTTTTATGGTCAACAGGGCAAAACAATATAATCAGGCCCGCCTTAATAAGATGATTATTCCGGGATTACTAATTTTCTATGTTTCATCTTATATAATAGCAATGCTCTCAGTCACCCTGGGCGTATTTGCCTGGTTCCTTCACCTGGGGCGTGATCTCTCTGAATTCTGGCCGCATTTATTCAGGTATGAACTGAACTTTGCCAGTAGTCGTCTGCTCATGTGGTTACTTTTCTTTACCATCGCTTTCTTCTATGTACTTTGGTATAAATCCAGCAGGAAGGAACAAAAGCTGAGGGAAGAGAATCTTAAGTACCGCTATCGCATTCTAAAGGCCCAGATTAATCCTCACTTTCTTTTTAATAGTCTGAATACATTGTCAGAACTTGTGTATGTGGATGCTAAAAAATCAGATAAGTATATTCAGAAACTTTCTGGTATTTACCGGTATGTGCTGGAAAATGAAGATACTGATCTAATTTCACTGGACAAAGAGCTGGAATTTGTTCGGGAATATTTCAGTCTGCAGCAGGAACGTGACAATGGAAAGATCGGATTAAAAATTAATATCCAAAACCCCAAAGATTACCAGGTTATTCCTGTATCAATCCAGTCT
The DNA here is from genome assembly GCA_963783315.1 of uncultured Bacteroidales bacterium. Taxonomy (GTDB): domain Bacteria; phylum Bacteroidota; class Bacteroidia; order Bacteroidales; family DASQZP01; genus DASQZP01. The sequence goes on along the minus strand of CAWAMZ010000010.1, from coordinate 414,560 downwards.
CTGGTGGAAAATGCATTGAAACACAATGCTATTTCCATGGAGAAACCCCTAAATATAACTATTTCACTGAGTGAAAGTCATATTGTGGTCACCAATCCTGTACAACGAAAGAGCATAATTAAAGATACAACCCGAGCAGGGCTTCCCAATCTGAAGAACAGGGCCAGGCTAATCATGGGAAGTGAACCTTTGATCAGTGAAAAAAACAATATTTTTACTGTTAAATTACCTGTAACAAGAACAACATGAAAGTTTTGATAATTGAGGACGAACAACCGGCGGCTCGGAAACTCATCAGGTTACTGACAGAGATAGATTCGCATATTGAGATAACTGGTATCCTTGGATCGGTAGTGGAGGCAACCAACTGGTTGCTTTCCTCTCCACCATCCGACCTGATTCTTATGGATGTACAACTGGAAGATGGTATTTGTTTTGAGATATTTGAGAATATTAATATTACAACCCCTGTAATTTTTACTACTGCTTTTGATGAATATACATTAAAAGCCTTTAAGGTGAACAGTGTTGATTACCTTCTGAAACCCGTAAAACAAGAAGAACTAAGATCAGCCATTAAAAAATATAAAAACATTCATGTGCAAAATCATCAGCAGTTTCCCTCTGCAGTAGAACAAATGTTGCAGCCAACCCGCAAAGAGCGATTCCTGATTAAAATTGGCGAGCACTACAAGGCTGTTGAAATACCTGAAATAAATTTCTTTTACATCAGAGAGAGGTGTTGCTTTCTGTTTACTGACCAGGGAAAAACTTACCCCCTGGATTATTCGCTCGATAAAATAGAGACCCTGTTAAATCCTGCCAAATTTTTCAGAATAAGCCGGAACATGATTGTAAATATGTCAGCCATAAAGGATATTCTGGCTTATTCATCCAACCGTCTGAAATTAACACTTGATCAATGGAATGAAGAAGATGCATTAGTCAGCAGGGAAAGGGTTGCAGGATTTAAAAAGTGGATTGATCAATAAAAACAGCAACGAACGTGCATGAATTAAAAAGATGATCTGAAAGATCAATATTTCATAATAGAGAATGAATTTAATGTTTTTAAAATATTTTAGTTATTTTTAGTCTTTCTATGTTACTAACCTGTATAATGGATGTTAGATGAAATGGGACTTTAAGTACAAGTATCTTTTTTTATTATTGCATTTCCTCATACTATTCCCATCTGCCTCTTTACATTCACAATCCGCTGGAAAATCAACCTCACAGAATGAACTAATAGCTTATATTAAAAAACTGTACCGGTTGGATGACCTTATTTACCAGGGACGCTTCTACCAGGAAGAAGAACCGATGGCAAAAGGAAATCCTTTCTTTCTGAGAGACCATAAAACAGAAGTTGATTTGTATATTGCACAAAGGTTCTTTCCTGATGTTACGGTATTTTATAACATTGTGAAGGATGAACTGATCATGGAAATTCCACATGACAGGTACATGAAGGTACTTATAGGTCTTCCGGTTCATCTGGTGGATTCATTTGTAATTGACAAGCACCTGTTCATTAGCAGCCAATACCTTCCGGGCGCAAGGCCTGAAAATTATTTTGAAAAAATCTACAGTGGAAAACGACTCTACATGATGCATTATGAAAAGCGCTTTGTCGCCAATTATACACCGGTAAATCCGAATGGGTTTTACAGTTCTGTCTCTACTATTCTTTATATTGTAGATGGGGAAAACTGGATACCCTGCATACACCGGAGAACATTCCTGAAATATTTCAATACCAATAAAAAATTACTTCGCCGATTTATGCACCGTCAGCAAATTCGTTTTAAAAAAGCATCAAGCCAACAGCTTAAGGTTTTATGTGAGTTTGCAGATAAACAACTGGAAGAATGAGTATTTACAATAAAATATTAACGGGTGTCATCGTGCTAATTTTCTTTTCTGCTCTTTCCGGAAAGGCTCAGGATACAGCCGTTATACTTAATCGTTCCTTCAGCAAACCACATTTCAGTGAATTTATTCAACAGGTGGAAAACAAGAAAGGAGTGCGTATTTATTATAATTCAGACAGTATTGCAGATATAAGAGTTGAAATCCCCAATGATTCAATTTCTCTGGTTAGCATGTTGAAGCAGTTACTGGGCAAATCCGGCATGTATGTCACACACGATCAGAGCGGCAACTATTTTATTACAACCGGCGAGCCGGTTCGGACAAGGCTGTCTCCGGATGAATATCTTTGGACAGGGAAGGACACGGTTAATAGAATAAAATCAAAGAATACAGAAAAATTTATAGAAACAAAAAACGAATATATTCCTGAAGCGCTGATCATTGGAAGCAAGACGGCAAATGTCCGTTCCGGTAAGGTTAAATTTAGCGGCAGTGTGATTGATAAGAATACCGGAGAACCTGTTCCCGGAGCTACTGTGTATATCGAAGAGTTAAGGCAGGGAACAGCAGCTGACGGCAATGGGTACTTCACTCTTTTATTGCCCCGCGGAGAATATACACTGCAGGTGAGCAGTATTGACAAAACGCCGCATAAATACAATCTCGTTCTTTATTCTGACGGAAAAGCCAAACTCACTTTACAATCAAAACTGATTGCCCTGGAGGAGGTAACTGTGAGCTCCGACAAATTCAATAAGGTACGCAGTACCCAGATGGGATTGGAACATATCTCTGCCAAAGATGCGAAAAACATTCCGGTTGTAATGGGCGAGAAAGATGTTCTCAAAGTGGTGCAGCTGCTACCCGGAGTGCAGAAAGCAGGCGAAGGTGCTTCCGGATACAATGTAAGGGGAAGTCCTGCCGACCAGAATCTTTTTTACCTGAACAATATTCCTGTTTACAATGTGAATCATCTTAACGGCTTCTTTTCGGCATTTCATCCTGAGGCAATCAGTGAGGTGAATCTTTATAAAAGTAACATACCGGTTGAATATGGTGGGCGACTTGCTTCTGTATTCGATATTTCCACCAGAAAAGGGAGCACGAAGAAATTTGGACTGCATGGAGGTGTCAGCCCTGTTTCAGCGAACCTGCTCATCGACAATCCCATTGTTAAAAACAAAGGTAGTTTCATGCTGGGCGCCAGATCATCTTATATAAACTGGCTGTTGCAACGGGTTAATGACCCGCAGGTAAGAAACAGCAATGCCTATTTCGGGGATATGCTGGGATCTGTAAATTATGATGTAACAGAAAATGATCAGATTGGTATTTTTGGTTACTACAGCAACGACCAGATGAATTTCGACCACAAAGTTGAACATACATACAGTAACAAAGGGGCTTCACTTAACTGGGAACATATCATAAAGAAAAAACACAACTTCAATAGTGCACTGGTTTTTAGCCGGTATGAATTTGAAGAGACAAACCGGGAACTGGCCTACAATCCCTTCCGGCACAATTATTTTATTGAGCAATACGAATGGAAAAATACTCTAACCCTGTATCCTGGTGAAAATCATACGATGGTGGCAGGGATTGACAACACCTATTACAATCAGTCAAGAGGCAATCACTTTTACCTTCAAAATGATTCTGTTGTAAGAAAATTAAAACTGGGAAATGAACAGGCACTAGAGACAGGTATTTATGTTAGTGATGAATGGAAACTCTCAGACCAATTTACTGTATATGCGGGTATTCATTATAATATATATAATTATCTGGGACCCCAGAAAATCTACCATTATAATTCCAGTGACCTGAGAAAGATTAATATAACCGATACGGTAAGTTATAGCAGAAACAAAATTATCAAAACCTACCAAAAGCCTGATTTCAGACTTTCTTTGAAATACCAGATTCAACCAAATTTTTCATTAAAAGCAAGTTACAATCAGCTCCAACAGAATATTTTTATGTTGTCCAATACATTATCAATCTCCCCTTCTGATAAATGGAAGCTTGCTGATTATCATATTAAACCCATGACCGGGACGCAGTATTCGTTCGGCCTTTATTACAATACTCCGATGCGCAAATACGAACTATCTGCAGAAGTATATTACAAGGAAGTACAACATTTTGTAGAATATAAAGACGGAGCAGATCTGCTTATTGCTGAAATCCCTGAAACGGAGGTTTTGCAGGGAACACTCACAGCATACGGGGCTGAATTTATGATCCGGAAAAATTCCGGAAAACTAAGCGGTTGGCTTAACTATTCCTACACACATACTGAGGTGCTGATTAACAGCAGCAATCCGTTGAATCAGGTTAATAACGGCATGCCTTTCCCTTCAAACTATAACAAACCACATTCAGCAAACCTGGTTGCAAATTATTCATTTAGTCACAGGTTTTCCATGTCGTGCAACGCAGTCTATTCCACCGGAAGACCTTTTACGAGTCCTGTTTCAGTTTATTACCTGCAGAATACTCCTGTGATTAACTATTCGGGACGTAATGAGTTAAAGATACCTGATTATTTCAGAATTGACCTTTCAGCCAATCTGGAAGGCAATCTGGTAAAGGAAAAGATTGCCCACGGATCCTGGATGTTTTCGGTTTACAACCTGTTGGGCAGGAAAAATGCATATTCGGTTTATTTCACTTCCGAAGAGGGTAAAATAAGCGGTTACAAATTGTCCATCTTTGGGTCACCCATATATACCATAACTTATATTGTTAAACTGGGAAATTACAATGACTAAGATTTTATCTTCAATAATAATAATCGTGATATTGCTTCCAGCCTGTGTTGAACCCTATATACCGGCACTTGGGAATAATGCAGAAACCACACTGGTGGTGGATGCACTGGTTACTAACGACAGCACGGTTCAATGGGTCAGGTTATCAAATGCATCATCTCTTGACAACCAGGATTTCCGGCCTCTGAATGATGCAACTGTAAATATTGAGGATGACCTGGGGAAAAACACCAATTTTCTTTTCAGAAAAGACGGGTTATACACCCCGGATGATTTTGCCGGAGAACCAGGAAGAAGTTATAAACTACTGATTGATCTGAAAGACGGAAAACATTATGAATCAGATTATCAGCCAATAACAACAGCAGCTCCTTTTGATTCCCTGTATTATAGCCTGACCAGTAAACCAACCACTGATCCAGGGATAAATATTGAGGGAGCCCAGTTTTTCCTTAACTTCCCTGCAAGGCGTAATGCCGACGCTTATTATGTTTATCACCTGGATGAAACATATGAGTATAATACTGACTTGCGACTCTATTGGATTGATAAAGGAGACGGGTTGCAAAAACCCACTAATCCGCTCCCGATGAAATGCTGGAAAACTTCAGGCATCAAAAAGTTTTTTATAGCTAAGAGTCTGGCTGCAGAAACGACAAGTGAACAAACACTACCGCTGCACTTTGTGCCATTCAACACCCGTCAATTCACAGTACGATACAGTTTGCTTGTCACCCAGGTAGTGGTTTCTAAAGAAATATACAATTATTATTTCAAGATTAATCAACTAAACAGAAGCGGTTCTTTATATTCCACGCAACCCTATTCCATAAAGGGAAATATAAGCAATACGAAAAATTCCAGTGAACAGGTTCTTGGTATATTTGCTGCGGGAGGTGTTTATCAGAGAAGAGATTTCTTCAACAGTCCGATTTACGCCAATTTTAGTTATGAGAAATGTGTTCCCGTCACCGATCCCCTGGTAGTGGGAGCAGCCATAGCAATTGGCGGCACACAAAAAGCTCCTCTATATTTAACTGAAGTGAACGGGGCGAAAGGTGTTTCTTCAGATGAATGTTTTGTTTGTGCCCTGAGAGGAGGTTCTCCGGTTAAACCAGACTTTTGGGTTGATCCTTATCAAAAAGATAAAAGATGAAAAATCGCCTGTATTTCATATTGTTTATTATATTTCTCGTTGGTTCGGTTAAGGTAATCGGTCAGCAACCAGGAGAAATAATACATAAACCAAACGGAAGCAGTTACCGGGAGAACATACGGTTGATAACTGACAGGGATATTTATGTTTCGGGCGAACGTATCTGGTTCAGTGCCATATTACAGTGCAACAGCGAGGATACTACCGGATGTCTGAGTAATATTTTATACATTGATTTGTACCGCGGATCAGGCCCTTTCAGTTTACAGCGGAAATTCAGAATCAGTGCGGGAAGGGCGTCCGGCTCTCTCGTTATTCCGGATGACTTTATCACAGGCAATTATTATATCCAGGTTTATACAAGCTATCAAAAATCCTCTCTCCTGCCGGATCTTACCAGAAAAGAAATACTGATTCTCAATCCTTCACAAAAAATTAACAGCCCTGAGGACGATAAAACTATCACGCTCTATTTTGATGGAGGCATCCCGGTATATAGTTTTCCTGCTACCGGAGTTCTGGTGATAAACCAGGCAGCGAAAATACTGCAAAAAGCTATTCTGACAAATCCCGGCAAGGATACAATTTGCAAAATCAACAAGCTCAACGATCATCTTGGCATCTTCACCTTCACCCCTGAGGAAAAAAAATCCTATGCACTTACTGTTTACTTTGATGAACATGATTCTGTTTTAATTCCTGCCGGAGCATTCGCATCCTCCGGAATCCGCATTAACGTTCAACACAATGATGCCAAGATTGCAGTTACGGTTACACCCCATAACCAGCAAACTGATATACCGGCTAGCTTTTCTGTCAGAGATCAGCAAATGAAGCTATTGATGCAACAAGACATTACAATCGGAAATTCAACTGTTAAACTGGAGCTACCACCCGGGGTGTTTGCGACTGGCATAAACTACCTGGCGTTGACAGATACGGCCGGCAAGCTACTTGACATGCATACATTCAGGCCTCAACCAGGAAAACCTGAAACAGTAAATTTAACGACAGACAAGAAACAATATAAACCAGGAGAAACAATTAAACTAACCATCTCCGGCTTTAATGAGAAATCACATCTTGTTGTGAGTGCTGCCATTGATGGTTCCTCTGAAACAACAGATGAAATATTCCCGAATGACAAAACCCGGGAAGCATTCAGAATTATCCATGAAAATGAAATATTACAGGACAGGAAACTGGTTGCAAAGCTTACTGAAAAAACTGAAAATATTTCCCCTGAAAATCTGCCTGACATAAGGGATGTCAGTATTTCTGGAAAAGTAAACAATCCGGCTACAGGCACACCAATAGCCGATGCTGAAGTTTACCTTTCAGTTCTTGGAGATGAGCCTCAGCTCCATATCTATAATACCAATAATGACGGTACATTTATTTTCTCACTGAATAATTACCAGGGTAACAAAAAAATATTTGCCGGTACACAGGGTAATGTGTCAGCCAATATTCTTATAAACAACGATTTTCTGCCGGAATATCATCCGTCTGTGAAATTACTACATTTTAAGGCCGCGAATAACAATCTTTATGAAAATCTTTTCATCAACAGGCAGGTTGCTAAGCATTTTCAGTCATCCCGTGCCCCGAAAACAAGCATTCCGTTTGTTCCGCAACCAATCCTTGCTCAACCGGATTACAGCATAGAATTGAATGACTTTATTCCGTTAGCATCACTGGAAGAAGTTTTTAAGGAGATCGTCCCAAACACCTACCTGACAAGAAAAAAAGACAGTTATGAGTTTCAGCTCAAAACGCCCGGCAAAATAAAAATATTGGATAACCCATTGGTTTTGCTGGATAATATTCCTGTTTTCGATTATGATCAGCTATTTGAAATTTTACCGTCCTCAGTGGAAAGAATCAATATCATCAATCAGGAATATTTTCTGGGTGTACATAAACTGAATGGCATTATCAATGTAATTACCAATAAATCTGCACTGGAAAATTATAAATTCCCGGCAGGTTCAGTATTTTTCAATTACCAGACCCTTGTGCCCGACCAACAGGTTTGACATTCCTGCTGTTAATGCGAGAGCAGCCCATCCAGAGCCCTGGTTTGCCAACCTGCTGTACTGGAATGCTGATGTAACCACAGGAATCAATCCAGTTGAATTGTCATTTAAAACTGCGGACAACGAAGGAGTTTACAAAATACTGGTAAGGGGTATCACAGCAGAAGGTAATCCTGTATACGGGACTGCAACATTCAGGGTAAAAAGATAACATCATAAAAACCAGGCTGGTTAAAATGAAGCGATGATAACCCAAAAGGATCAGTATATTTGATTATTTTGTTATACAATGTATATTTGACAGAAGAAAGATCTAAAATATAATTCTGACCGGAGGGTAAAAAATCATTGGCTATGAAATATAAGCCACTGTGCTGTTTAAACAGGAGATGGCAGATTGAACTTTTGCATAATATAAATAGTATAGGCAGTTTATTAAAACAATAGTTGTCTGCAACAATACGAACATGAAGGTGGAATACATAAGAACCAAAACTATAAAATATGAAAATAATACGGAATTCCCCGGGTCATGCTATTGGTGCTGCTGATTATCACATCCTGCGGGCCGCAGGATGTTAATGTGTTCGATGTTATCCGTATTCAGTTTCCCACTACATTCCTGAAAGACAGAACAATGGAGCATACCTGGGTGGATTCGACATAACGGAGCAGTTCTCAAGTTCTCCATGACCAAAAATAAATCGTTTGGGGCCCTTCTTCCAAAGGTGAGTTTTGACGAATTGTACCAGGCACCGTTGCATGACACTACCGTGAAACTAACTGACAGGGAAATTCGTGAGATTTCCGGACTAAAGATCGGGATAATCCAGAAGAACGTTGATTCAACTGCAATCAAAACTTTCTTTACCGAGGTAAACAATGAAATCCTGATGGGTAAACTTGAAGGTGATATTAAATACGATGAATACCTGAAATACACCTTTGACAAAATGATAAACTCAATTGAAGTAATTCATCAGAAAGAGCAAAGCAATAGAAATTAATTCATTCAGACTTAAAAAAAATACTTTATTACAACATAAGAAAACTGAACAAACAGTCAAATTAATCAGATAATTCAAAACATTTAATTGATTTTTGCGCTCATTTGATCACGCCAGTGAGCAGGTGGTTCACCAACATACCGTTTAAAGGCCCTGTTGAAAGTGATATCTGAATCATATCCAATTTCAGACACCTGGATTCTATAAAATTGTCAGACATCCAATTTACCTGAGTTTTCTAATTATCTTCTGGTTTGCTCCGGTAATGACGATCGGTCATCTGGTATTCAGTGCAGGCATGACAACCTATATATTAATAGGCATATACCATGAAGAAAAAGATCTTATTAAATTCTTCGGAAATTCATACGAAAAATACCGTCAGCAGGTACCAGGATTGATTCCTTTCTCAAAGAATGTTGGTACACAAACTGAAGATACAAGACCAATTGAAACCAGGGAGCAGTCCCAAAAACAAACAACGTCAACTATTTGATTGTAAAAATGGTGCTGGTTTACAGATGAATATATTTTTGTAAATGCAGATGGAAATCTTTAAAAACTGGTGAGCAATGTTTTAAAATTGATGGAATAAAAGTATTTTTATCCGGATCCTCACTAATCTTTTTTTCATGATTGCATTCCGATACCGTCTTAAATATGATTCACCTGAAGAACTCAAAAGGGTTTTGTCCGAACAAAGCGATAAAATATGTTTGCTATGTTTGGCTGATGAACAGGACCCGCATGCCAGGATCCATGACATCCGAAAATCATTCAAGCGGATTCGTGCTATATTAAAACTTATCAGAAATCATGTAAATAATGATGATTATAAGAGGCTGAACAGGGAATTTCGGGATGCTGCAAGAGCATATTCCGATATTCGTGATCATGAGGTATTTGTTGAAACGTGGCAACAATTGATGACTCCTTCATCTTTGCGAAAGGAAAAGAGTTTGATGGAAGAAACGGCCGGTTATCTCTCCGAAATCAGGGACACTTTTTCGGAACAGTATTTACATGAGAATCAGCTCTTCCAGGAAACAGTCCGGACACTAAAATCAATTGACCCAGCGATTGCCAGCCTTGATTTAAAAGACAACAGACTTGCAGCATGGCTCCCGGGTTTACAAGATATGTATGCGGAAGGTAAATCCTGGCTGGAACAGGTTCGTCAGGATCCTGAAAATAAGCTCAATGAACATGAATGGCGAAAAAAAGTGGTAAATTTGAAATATCAAACCTTCCTGTTGTATGAAATCTGGCCGTATCATTTCAGCATGGCCGGAACTGTGCTTGACAGGTTGTCCGAATATCTTGGCAGTGCACACGACCTGTTTCAGCTTGAAAATTTTATAAGAGAAGATTCCCGGTTTTCAGGAAAGGTTAAAGACTCATTTGTATTATCCCGGATCATCAATCGCCGGAAGCAACTCATTACAAAAAGTATTGACCTTGCTGATCATTTTTATCTGGAAGAACCGGATGTTTATTATAACCGCATGCAGGGTTATCTGAAACTCAAATCTCAAAATAACATTATTACATCCTGATACTCCTGATATCCAGAGCCCTTTCGGGATCAAAATCGAGCATGGCATTGATCAGCATGTACTGATAATAGTCCTGAATATCTTCCTTTCTGATGGTAGCTTCTGATATTTTGTTTGCATACAGCAACCGTTCCCTGCACGTACCTTTCAGCAGCGGAGTGTCTGGAGTCACCCATTTATCGCCGTTATAAAAAATAATGTTGGTAAAAGAAGTATCGGTTACCATGTTGTTTTTTATGATCAGAATATCATCACATATCCCGCTTTGCTCAAGCAAGACCGTTAGCCTCTTACGATCACTGTATTTATGGTTGTAATTGATAATATTATCGTAGGCCAGGCAAAGCGACCTCACATTTCTGGGCGTATAAAAGGCAAAGGAAAGTGAATATTCAGTGGTATTATAGAGTAGCCGGGCCTTGACAACACCTTTTCTGTAAGGTTCGGGAACCACAATGATCTTTTCCAGGTCCAGTGAAGGTTTTTGTTCAAAATAATCCATACATGATTCTTCCATGCGTTTCTGGTGCCAGTCCAGGTGCATGGGCACTCCATTCTCAACTCTGATTGTTTCAAAAAGCGGGTACATACACTTTATTTAACAGTTCTCGGTATTCTTCTTCTTCATTACTCAATGCTGTTATGCCGCCACCACTCCGGTACAGGAGCCCTTGTGAAGTATTTTCAATATAACGGATATTAACAGCACTTTCAAGATTTTCGCCGTCAAAGATACCAAATATTCCGGTATAATACCCACGGTCTTCTTTTTCAGCTGCGCGAATAATTTCAAGGGTTTTTTGTTTCGGAGCACCGGAAACAGACCCTGCGGGAAGCAAATTGACAAGCATATCTCCTAGTTGTTTTTGCCAACCAGAGAACAGATTACCTCTAATTTCTGAACTTACCTGCAGCAGTTCCCGTTGTTGTGTCATTATCCGGTCAATAAACCGATAGCGCAGTACCTCAACCTTTTCAGATACCATGGACAGATCATTCCGCAACAGGTCAACAACAGTATTATGTTCAAATAATTCTTTGGGGTTTGACAAGAGTTGCTTTTCTGCATCAGGGAATGATGCATCAATCGTACCTTTCATGGGAAACGTGAATATTTTGTTATCCCTAATCCGGATAAAACACTCAGGAGAAAAGACCAGAAACTGCCCTCTGAAAAACAGTTTATAAGGAGCCTGTACAGCTCTGAATAAGGTTGAAAGGTTTACATCTAATTCAATACGTGTAGGAAAAGTAAGATTGACCAGGTAGGTGTCTCCGCGATGAAGAGAATTCATGACAAGAGAAAATGCCTCATGATACTGCTGGCGGCTAACCGGAAAAATTGAAAGATGGAAATCGGCAGCTGTTTTTCTCTTTCCCCGTATATTGGTATGACCTTTCACATCAAACCAAACACCATGATCAACAGCTTCCTTCAAACGACAGACAAATGGTTTCTCCATCTCAAAATCAATCAAAAAGAAAAAGGGATCTCCTTTTCCCGCAAGCTGATTAATGCTTCGTGCAAACTCAGATGATTTCATTACTTATGAAAAATAAAATTTTCAAGCATTTGTTGCCCATAAGTTGTAAGAAAAGACTCAGGATGAAACTGCACTCCGTATACAGGATATGTTTTATGTGCCACAGCCATGATATTTCCTTCTTCCGAACGGGCCAGCACAACCAGTTCCTGCGGGAAATCTATCTCTTCCACCTGCCAGGAATGATACAACCCTGCCACAAAATTTTGCGGGATATTTTTAAAAAATATACCAGATTTTTGCACATTGACCTTTATTGACTGACCGTGTTTTACCTTTGGCATATTAGTTAGTTGGGCTCCGTAATAGGTACATATAGCCTGGTGACCAAGACAGATACCCAGTATCGGAATGCTGCCGGCATGTACTTCAAGTAAATTCTTCAATCCCGGAAACTCATCAGGCACGCCCGGGCCGGGAGAAAAGATGATGCGGTTATAAGAAGCGATGTCCTTATCTGTAAGTTTATTATAAGAAATAACTTCCCCTTCACAACCGTCAATTGAGCGGAGCAAATCAACAATATTCCAGGTGAAAGAATCATTGTTGTCTACGAGTAATATCCGTATGTTACCTGCATGGGACATACTGCAAAGATACAGGCAAAAACAATTGGTTGGTAAAAATCAGACAAGAACAAGTAAAAAGTTTTATTTAACACTAGGAATTTTAACAATAAACCGGGTTCCTTTGCCTGGTTCACTCTCAACATCAATAGTCCCATTGTTCATATGCACAAAATCACAAACAAGAGAAAGCCCAAGGCCAACTCCTTTTTCATTTTCTGTTCCCGGTGTACTTTTGTTATCCCTGAGTTGAAAAAGATTTTCAAGTTGCTCCTTTTTCATTCCTACTCCGGTATCTGAAACTATGATCACCGCTTCTTCATCAGTGCCGGTTGCTGACAGGTTGATCGTTCCACCCGGTGCAGTAAATTTAACAGCATTATTCAGCAGGTTGCGCAGAATAGTGAGCAGACTGTTTTTATCTGCCCAGGCAACAATTCCGCCTTCACTGCTTACTGATAACTGCAGATTTTTTGAAACAGCCATCGGAGCAAAGGTGTTGTGCAGTTCCCTGAAAATATCCGAAAGTGAAAGTTTTTCCGGCTGATACGGGATGCCTCCCTGCTGGCTCATAGCCCATTCAAGCAGGTTATCAAGCAAATGTGAAATTTGTTGTACACTGGTATCCAGATGCCCGACTAATTCTCTGAAGCTTTCCATGTCCTCATTATCCATATACTCCCTGAAAAGGAACGGCAGTGTACTCATCGCTCCTATCGGTCCGCGAAGATCATGTGATATGATAGAAAAGAAACGATCCTTTGTCTGGTTTAATGTTTCAAGCTGTTCCCGTTGTGTCTGTAATTCCTCTTTCTGTTCCGATAACAAGTTGTTCAGCACTGTTTTTCTCCTTGTACTGCGATACAACAACCAGGATAATATAAGCACCAGTAATACGACAATCCCCAGCCCTATGGCGATCCATTGGATTAGCTTACGTCTGGCATTCATCCTGTCTACTTCTGTCTGCTTCTTTTCAACTTCATATTGGGTACGGATATCAGCCATTTTTCGGATGGTGGCCTCATTATTTATGCTGTCGCGATAGGCAATATAAGCCGACTGGTACTTGTAGGCCTGCCGGAAATCTTCTTTCTGTCTGTACAGCTCTGACAATTTCTCACAGGCATCCCTGATCTGGGCCCTTAACCCGTTTTGCCTGGCAAGATGGTAGCAATCATTTGCAATTTTCAGAGCCCTGTCCAGTTGGCCTTTATGTTGATAGATATCTGATAACCTGATACTAAATGATATTAAAGCCTGGAAGTCATTTAATTTTTGTAAGATTTGAATGGCCTGATTTAAGTTCTTCTCGCCCTTTTCAATATCCCCTCTCTCAGCATAGATCCTGCCAATATTTCCCGTACAATAAGCAACTCCTGTTTGATATCCAAACCTGTTAAAGATACGGGCTGCCTCATCAAAATATCGGAGCGCTGTATCAAGCTTATTCATGGATAAATAATTTCCTCCTGCATTCAGCAAGATACTGGCAAGTGAAATCGAATCTTTTGACTCCCTGAAACGCTTTTCTGCTCTTTTATAATATAATATTGAATTATTAAAATCTTTTGCCACGCTATAAACATCACCAAGGGCAACATAAGCTCTGCTTACGCCACTGGTAAAATTTGCTTTTTCAGCATAACGAATACTGGAATAAAAAAGCTTTATAGCCTCGTCTAATTTACCCTGTTGCCTTAATGCATAGCCCTTATAATAGTATCCTCTGAAAATATATAAATCATTCCCGGTTTTAACAGCATCATTTATTAAAACATTGGTATAATAAATTATAGAATCCGGGTTGCTATGATAAAAAGCAATATCACTCAGTATCTCAAGTTTTATTGAATCGGGCAATGAAGGTTTACGGTATACATTAATCAGACTATCAGCAATTCTCTGATCCTGTCCAGATAAATTAAAACAAACAAAAACAAGGTATAAAATGAGGTATCCCTTGTTTTTCATTAATATCATAATTAGGATTTAATTTTAATTGTTGGTGGATCTTCATCACAAATGTCAGATTTTTCAACAGTTGAAGTTACTGAAAAAGTAGTTGATTTTTCAGTACAGGATCTGCAGTCTGAATAATCAGGCTGGTAAGATATCTCTCCCTGTGTCTTGGGGCTGACCTTAGCCTTCCATTCGTTGAAATCTTTTTGTTTGGGAGGTTTTTGAAAAAAATCTTTACTGCCGGTAATCTTAATATCAGTTAGTTCACAGATATCAGCACACTGATCGAGTTTCCATATAACTGAATCTCCGGGATTTACTTTGGTAGTGATTGTATGTCCATGATCCTTTTCTGAATCCCGGTAAACCAGTTTCCCGTCCACCAGCTTAATGTAAATGGTAACTTTTCCCATAGGTTATTCTTTGATATTTAGGTTTAGTCTGCTCAGGTTAATTTCTGTTTAAAATATTCCCTGATTCAAAAGCTAAACATAGCAAAAATATTGATATCTGTCAAACGGAACAGATAAATCGAAGGTGGTTGGGGCAGAATTTTGATGAAAATCGGATGATATTTTCTGACACAATATTTGCATCTTTCTTAGAAAATCACTTCTCATATTGAAGTGACACAAAGATCCGGACAAGTTAAAACTTTAAAGATTCTAAGGCCACTTACTAATTAAAAGCCATTTATCCTGTTTAACAAGCCTTTTGATATGAAACTTTACACAAAATGGACTATTCAGAACTACATTAGAAATATTTTTTGGTAATCCATTTGGATATCTGTCCGGAAACCGCATAATTTCCTTTAATCCAGGCACACAGATAACAATATCGTTTAATTCAGCACCATTCTTCACAACATACAATATCCATATACAACCAGAATAATTCCCTTCGAATTGTTAAAAAATATGCACTACATAAATTTCAGCTGTCTACTTTTCAGAAATAATATATAAATTTGTATATTTTGATATCAAATTACCTACATAAAAATGAGAATAAATTCATTACTATTTCTTTTAATAGTCTTTAACAGCAACATTTTGCATGCATCTGTTTATTATGTTTCTGTTAACGGAAATGATTCAAATACCGGAACTATTGACAAACCGCTATCGTCAGTACAAAAAGCCCAGGAATTGGTTAAACCGGGTGATACTGTATACATTCGCGGAGGCAGGTATATTATGACTGACGAGGATATTTCCAGGGTGGTACATCGTATCAATGCCTGCCTTACCTTCCTGGATAAAAGCGGAACTCCGGGTAACAGGATTCATTACATGGCCTACCCGGGTGAAAGACCGGTATTTGATTTTACAGCGGTTAAACCTGCCGGTGAAAGAGTCACCGGTTTCTGGGTACAGGGCAATTACCTGCATTTCAAGGGTGTTGAGATCACTGGGATTCAGGTGACTATCCACAAACATACTGAATCTTATGGCATTTATAGCTGGGGCAGTCACAATATCTTTGAAAATCTAAGTATTCACGATAATGTAGGTACCGGGCTCCGGCATCGCCAGGGAGGGTATAACCTGTTTCTTAATATTGACTCATACCGCAACTACGACAGTGTTTCGGAAGATGGGCGCGGTGGCAATTCAGACGGGTTTGGCTGCCATCCTGCTGAAAGCGGAAAAGGAAATGTTTTCAGGGGTTGCCGTTCATGGTTCAACAGCGACGACGGATACGACTGTATCCGTGCCAGAGCATCCATCACTTTTGATCATTGCTGGTCATTTTTCAACGGCTATTCAACCAGCTTCAGGAGTCTGGCCGACGGCAACGGTTTTAAAGCCGGTGGGTACAACAGGGATGATTCCTATATGCTGCCGGATACCATACCTTCGCATGTTATTATGTTTTGTCTCGCAGTGAATAATAAGGCCAATGGCTTCTATTCCAATCACCATCTGGCGGGAGATTTCTGGTATAACAATTCAGCCTACCGAAACGGTAATAATTATAATATGGTGAACCGGGAAAGCCGACAGTCAAAAAACATCAATGTCCAGGGATACGGACATGTATTGAAGAATAACCTGGGCTTCGAAGCCAGTGGAAGGGAGCTTGTTAATGTAGATACTTCAAAATGTGTCTTGAAAAATAATTCATTTGACCTGCCGGTTACCATAACCGATAAAGACTTCCTCAGTCTGGCTATGAAAGAGCTTACTGCCCCTCGAAAACCTGGTGGCAGTCTGCCGGATATCGACTTTATGAAACTGGCTCCCGGCAGTGATCTGATAGACAAAGGAGTGGATATAGGTTTCCCTTTCTATGGTAAAGCACCTGACATGGGTGCATTTGAATATATTGCGCATGAGAATAACTAAATGAATTTAAGTATGAAAAAAATAATTTTACTCCTAATGATTGCCTGTTCAGCGAACCTCCGGGCAAAAGTACTTTATGTTGCAACAGACGGTAATGATGCTCAAACCGGCACATTTGAGCATCCCCTTGCTTCGGTGCAAAAAGCCCAGGCTCTTATTTCAGCCGGAGATACAGTGTTTATAAGAGGCGGAGATTATTTGATGACTGAAAGTGACATTTCAAAAGTTGAACAAAACCTGTTTGCCTGCATTACCTTTCTTGATAAAAGTGGATCAGCTGGTAAAATGATTAACTATTTTGCCTATCCGGGAGAAACTCCTCATTTTGATTTTACCGCAGTAAAGCCGGCTGACCAGCGTGTAGTGGGTTTTTGGGTCGGGGGTAGTTACCTGCATATCAAAGGAATTGAGATCACCGGTATTCAGGTGACCATTACCACCCATACTGAATCCTATGGTATTTACAGCTGGGGTAGTTACAATATTTTCGAAAATATCAGCATCCATGATAACCTGGGTACTGGTCTGCGACACCGCAGAGGCGGACATAACCTTTTCCTCAACTGCGATTCGTACCGCAACCATGATAATGTATCTGAAAACAAACTGGGCGGTAATACCGACGGATTCGGCTGCCATCCCACCAGCAGTGGAAAGGGTAATGTATTTAAAGGATGCCGTTCCTGGTTCAACAGTGATGATGGCTTTGATTGTATACGTTCCGATGAAGCCATTACTTTCGACAGCTGCTGGTCGTTCTACAACGGATATTCGCCAGATTTCCAAAGCCTCGCTGATGGAAATGGTTTTAAAGCAGGAGGCTATGCCTATGATGATTCCACCAAAATACCAGATCCGGTACCTTCAAATACGATTCGTTTTTGTGTATCAGCGAGAAACAAAGCAAATGGCTTCTACTCCAACCATCACCTAACTGGAAATAAGTGGTACAACAACAGCGCCTACATGAATGCCATCAATTTCAATATGGTAAACCGCGAAAGTCCGTCCTCCTCCAATATAAATGTAGACGGATACGATCATGTGCTTATTAACAACCTCAGCTATGGTGCCCGCAGCAGCGAAACAGCTTATATTGACACTACGCAGAACACACTTGAAAACAATTCGTTTAACCTTCCCATCATCATCACGGATGCCGACTTTGTCAGCCTGGATATTGATCAGCTTACTGCTCCCCGCAAACCTGATGGCAGTCTGCCTGATGTGGATTTTATGCGGCCAGAAGCAGGCAGTGTCATTATTGATGCCGGAAAAGATATAGGTTATCCTTTTGCCGGAGCCGCACCTGACCTGGGGGCCTTTGAATACTACCCTCCTGTTGGTGTAACAGAATTAAGCAGAAAAAATGAAATGATCATTTATCCAAATCCGGTAAGTGATATACTAACCGTTAAGGGTGATCCGTTCCTGCAAGCTGAAATTCTGGACCTAACAGGTAAAATTGTAAAAACACAGTTAAATAATAACACAATTGATGTATCTATATTGCAAAAGGGCATCTACCTGATAAAGCTGGAGAATAAACAGCATCAAACAGTTGTAAGAAAATTTGTGAAGAAATAGAATTAACTACAGTAAAAAAGAAAGCCCACAACAAACAGGAATATCCTGTTTTGCTGCGGGCTTAACTGGTGTAGTTAGTTGAAACTTTATTACTACTACTTTACCACTATTTTATTTGTGTATTGAATAGTATCAGAAATGAGTCTGATAAAATATACTCCATGCTGCTTAATCTCAGTTGTCACAGTTTGTCTGTCACCCTGAAGTTCTTCACGGTAAACTTCTTTACCGAGGATATTGCAAACAGAAAGCGTACCAGTGAAATTATCAGGCAGGGTAATATTCACTTTTCCGTTGCTGGGATTAGGATAAACTTTGACATTTTCATTTTTACTCAGACCCGCAGCAGTTGAACCAGTAACACTTATCAGATTTTCCTGGGTGAGGGTATCATTAATGCCCTGGTTAGTAGCAATAAGGGTTACCGTGTAAGAACCTGCTGTATTATAGGTATGACTCGGATGTTGTTCGGTGCTGGTAGTTCCGTCACCAAAATCCCACATCCAGGAAGTAGCATTCTCTGAAAGATCAGTGAAATAAACAGTCAGAGGTGCATCACCATCTGTTACATCAGTGAAGAAATCGGCTGAAGGTTTGGGTACATTAGTAGATTCCTGAAGGGTAACCTCATCAATTAATACCTCAAAGCTAACAGGATTCCCATTATCATTACCATTACATCCAACTTTAATGGCAAAATAATAGGTACCGGTTGTATCCGGAACATAATCACCTATCTGGATGCATCCATCATTTTGGAAGGTCCCATCCACCAGGCTACCAGTACATTCTGCCCAGGTAAGGAACTGAACGAGCATAATTGAATCTGCACCATAATCTTCGCCATCAACAGGAGGAACTGTTCCAATATATACCTGTGCCCAGAAGTTCTTTGTTTCTGTCAGGGCTTTAAAAGCAGCATCGAAATGGTAGACTGAGTCTTTATTCAGTTCAACCTTTTGCCAGATACAATACAGCGATGTGTTATCCTTTGCGGTGCCGCTAACATACAAGCTCCCACCTTCACCGAACTGAGGTGTATCATCAGTATAATTCCAGATTGCTGTTGTGGAAGATGTCTCATTCAAGTGGGTAATATTCCAAAGGTTTGGATCTTCCATATTACCGCCATACAGCATTTCGCCTGCAGGAAGCTCAGGTTTTTCATTCACCTTTACAAAATCGGTTTTCGTAATGGTAGAATCTCCCATTTCGTTGGTTGCGGTGAGCGTAACAGTATAGGTTCCCGGTGTATCATAGGTATGCACCGGATTTTCTTCGGTACTTGCTGCTGAACCATCGCCGAAATCCCAGCTGTATGAAGTCCCAAACAATGTATTATTGCTAAAGGTAACGTCAAGCGGGGCAAAACCAACAGGATTTGCGGAAGAAAAACGGGTATAAGGTTTGGTACGTTTTTTAGTAAGTGATACTTCATCCAGTGCGACAACAAAAGGCATAATTTGTCCTTCCCCGGCGTATGTGCCGAGTTTTATAACAAGAAAATAATCACCACTCATTTCAGGAGTATATCCACCATAGGTACATCCATTGCTCATGAAGGTACCGTCTACACCAATACCTGTACAACCGTCATCCCAGGTACTAAACTGTGCGATTTTGGTATTACCGCTTCCATAATCCAGTCCATCAACTGGTTCTGCTCCAATGTATACCTCACACCAAAACTGATTAAGGTTTCCGCTAAGATCACGGAACGCACCATTAAAATTATAAACTGAATCAGCCGACAGATGTACCTGTTGATAAATAGCATACTGAACCGTGTTGTTATCCGACTCACCATTTACATAAAGACATCCTCCCTGACCTGCAGCTGGTGTATCAGTTGTATAGTTCCAGGTAACAGCAGGTTCAGAACCTGCAGGGGTATTCAGGAATGAAGTGTTCCACTTGCTCTCATCTTCCAGGTTGCCACCTGCAAGAATTCCTCCGCCTGTGAGCTGTTCCGAAGTATTAACTTCAATAAGATTTTCCTTGGTTAATACATCATCCCCATTTTCATTTGTAACTGTAAGTGTCACAGTATAAGTTCCTGCATCAGTAAAAACATGTGTGGGATTTTCTTCGGTAACAGCAGCCGTACCATCACCAAAATCCCAGGAATACGAAACACCATATTGTGATTCATTGGTAAACTGCACCGAAAGTGGCGCGTATCCACTTAATACACTACTGCTGAATGCAGCTTGTGGTACAATCCCTGCCTGCATAAGGGTAAGTTCATCAAGGATTAAATCAAACGTCTGATCAGTACCATCCCATGAAGTGCTTCCCATTTTTACCACAAGGTAATAAGTACCAGTGGTATCAGGAATAAAAACTTTATAGGAACCAGCATCCTGACTGAAAACACCATCATTCTGTGCTGGAGTTGACCAGAATCCAAAATCTGTTAACCTGAAATTCGGATCACCATAATCTTCACCATCCACAGGAGCAACTCCTAAATATACCTCGCACCAGGCGTTATTCATGGCAATGGCTTTAAATGCCCCGTCAAAACTGTACATTGAATCAACAGACAAATGCACTTTCTGGTAAATTGCATACTGTACTGTGGTGTTGTTTGAAAACCCTGAAACATGCAAATTACCTCCCTGCCCTGCTGCTGGGGCATCAGTGGTATAGTTCCAGTCTACTGTGGGTTCGGAACCTCCTAGTGTATTCAGATACGAGGTCAACCATCCGGCCTCCGACTCAAGATTACCCGCCTGTAAAATATCAGTCTGGGCATCCAGGTTGCGGTAAACTGCTGACAAAAGCAATCCCGCAATAACAAGTGTAGCTTTTAATTTCATAATCATTTGTTTTAGTTAAACTGAAGATAGATTTATAATTACATAGCAGAATTAATTTTCTCCGTTGGGAAAAATGGTGATCAAAACAGGCACCGACCGATGGTCAAAAGCATCGATGGTATATACTGAAACCGTATAGCCCTTTATTTCAAGATTGGTAATCACAGCTGAATCAGCCATCTGGTCAATCAGTAAGCTGTCATCCTCATAATCAATAAATATTTTTTTGGCTATATCTCCTTCGGGATTGTCCCAGTAAAGAGTTGCTTCGCGCAGTCGTTCTGAAGCGCGCAGATTAGAAACCTTTGGAGCGTAGACATGCTCAGTTTCCAGATACTGTTTGTAGTTGTCACCCATTTTATCGCAGGAGACAAGCATTAATACAAACAAAATAACTAATAAAAAATTTATCTTTTTCATGGAACTACTTTTTATCAATAGGTAAATTATCCAGTCCGAACAAGGTAATCTCAGAACCGTAAACATTTGTCTCACTACCAAAACTGGAAGTAATGCTGAATTTCAGGTAACGAAAAGGTTCAGAGGTATTCTCCAGAGAGAATTCATGGCCATCAATAGCTTCTTGTATCTTTGCTGCAGGAATGTTGCCATCTTCATCTTTCGGATCCCCTATATCAAAGGATCCCAGCAAAGTCCATTCCGTCTTGTCATTACTGGCCCAAAGCTCAAACGAACGCATATTCTCACCCTGATAGTAGTAATAGTTTGTGCTCACACCGTTGCTCTCAGCGTCACTATATGCATAAGCCCTTTGCCAGACTTTAAACCGGTTCAGAATGATCTTTTTGTTCAGGTCAATCACAATATCCAACGGATAGGTCAGAGATCCTCCATTGTCATCACGATTAATGATGAAATAGCTGTTATCAGAAGGAGAATCTTTGGTATCAATCACATCATCCCAGAAATTAACGGTCAATCCCTCCCATTTGTCCCCATCAACAGACAAGGATGAGATAAGTGTCCAGGATGATTTATCAATCTTTTCTTCGTAAAATGGCTTGACACTCTCCACAAACGATTTTTCGGTTTTATTCCCTTCAAAATCCTCTACCATAACAGAAAAATCGTATAACAATGAGTCCATACCCCTGACTGTAAAACTTTCATCTACCTTGTCAGATGACAGGATTCGCTCTTGCTCTTCTCCGTTATAACTATAATACAGGTATACAAAAACCTGCTTGCCAGCAATATTTTCCCAGCTGATTTTTACTCCGCCCAGGTCGGGTTGCAGCCTTACACTGTTCTTTACCAGATAGATATGTGAAATCAATGGCGTAAATTCAACTTCAACCCCCTTCGACTGGTTATCATTCCGGTCAACGGTATACAACATCACTTTGTGACTCAGTGTATCATTGAACCCTTCAATCTCAATGAAGGTTTTGTAATGACTTGAAGTGCGAAAAACTTCCTTTCCCAGCGCATTGGTATATACTGCCTTGATGTAATTAAGATCATTGTCTCCTGGTATGTCATAACTTATAATGGCACCACCGTGTGTAGCTAGGGTTTTTACTCCGGTAACTTCAGCTGGCGGGACAGTATCATTGTTACTTTTGTTTTCACATGCACTGAAAAATAAACAAACTGCAATAATTCCGGCGACAGAAATATAATTACCGGAAAACAGTTTTATGTGATTGATGAATGCTTTCATTTTCATTCTATTAATTTTTTATGATTACCAACCCGGATTCTGCACCAGGTTTGAATTCACGATCATTTCGTTCATGGGAATGGGTTGCAGATAATCCCGGGGTGTGATAAAAGAGCGCTGTCCCACCTCTTTTACTGTATAAAATTTATTGATGGTACTCTCATCCACGCTCCAGCCTTTAACCGGAACATCGAAATATTTATCTGCTTCTTTCCATCTTCGTACATCATAATAGCGCTGACCTTCAAAAGCCAGTTCGATAGAGCGTTCCTGACGGATGATCTCTCTCAGTCCTTCTTTTGTGAGATGTTTGCCCGCATCTTTTGCAAGTGCAGGATCCGACCATACTTTCTCAACATCCGGGACCCCCGACCGGGAACGAACGACATTCAGCGCATCATACACTTCCTGATCCGGACCATAATACTCATTGTAAGCTTCTGCGTAATTAAGATACAGTTCGGCCAGCCTGATAATGGGCCACGGATAGGTAACCAGTTTGTTATAGTCTTCTCCGACAGAAGAAGGATGACATATTTTTTTAAGTACATAACCGGTTATTGCATAATCATTGGTTTGTGCCCTTCGCCCATGAGGTTCACCCTTTCGCATCTTCAGCAACCATTTGGCACCCCAGGTACGGTTGATACCCCGGTCGAAACCGATAGAAGCATAAAAACGCGGTTCACGTTGCAGATGCAAATTGGCAGTCACCTCACCGGTTTGGGCATGAAGACCTTCTTCGGGAGGAATAACGGTAACTCCGTAGCGTCTGGCATAATTGAAAGTCAAATCCTCATCAATAGGCAATCCATTTGCTGTATAATACATCTCCGCGGCCTGAAGTGTGGGCGAAACCCATTGCCAGGCAGCATAGTTTGAAGAGGCATCCGGATTGATCATCATAGAAGCAGCCTGAAGTGTCCACCAATCACCATTGTCAACAGGATTGGAATTGCCCCAGATCAGCTCCCTGTTCCACTTTTCGGTAAACATATACCGGTAATTATACAGGGCTTTTACCTCATCACTGTTATAAGCCGCACTGTCAAAAGAAGGCACAACATCATTGTAGGTATACATCTCCACTCCTGCTTTGAGGGCCATATCAATTGCCTCTTTAGATGCATCCAGCGCTTTCTTCCACTTTTCCTTATCATAAGTAGTATTAAAGAATTTCTCACTTTCTTTACCGCTAAAAGTTTCGAAGTATTCAGAGTTGCCATTGTATAGAGGACTGGCTGCATACAACAATACACGCGATTTGATGGCAGCTGCTATTACTTTGTCAACTCTACCCAGGTCAGTATTGGAAGTGTACCGCTCCGGTAGGTTTTCCATAGCCAGATCGATTGCATTCACAATATAATCAAATACCTCATCCACTGTATTCTGTTTCACCCTTACATCTTCCACATCAGCTGAAATATCAAGGTTTTTATCTGTGATTGGAATTGGGCCGTATTGACGTACCAGTAAAAAATGGTAGTATGCCTTCAGGAAAATAACCTCCGATTTCCAGGTTGCCTTTTCCTTCTCGGTCATATCCCTGACATGATCAATATTGTCAATGAAAATGTTGCAATCACGGATAGCCCGGAACAAAGATTCCTGACTGCGGCCGTGCGCATAGTGACCTGCCCAGTATCCCATAAGCGGATCAGAGGTAGATTGTTTGCCGCGCATCATCTCCACCCCTGGTGTTTCCTGGGCAACTGGAGTGGTCAGCTCATCAGAAGCAAAAGCATAAGTAGCATACACAGCGTCATCCATTGGCAAGTATTGATAACAAGTTGCCAGTGCTTTATAGGCGGCTTCCTGCCTTTCAAATACTAACTCCAGTTCCTGTGTTTTATCCGGGACTATATCCAGATATTGATCGCAGGAAACCATTCCCAGTAACAATAGTAAAAGTGATAATATTTTAATTCGTTTCATTATTTTCTGGTTATTTAGAAATTAACTAAGAGTCCTAAATTGAATACTTTCTGAGGCGGATAGCCAAGTCCGTTGCCAGCCATCTCAGGATCCCACAGCTTGAATTTACTGAAAGTAAATAAGTTGGACCCGTTCATATAAATTCGTACTTTCTCCATATGCATCCGCTGACCAATCTGACGGGGAAGGGTATACCCCAACTCTACACTCTTAAGCCTCAAAAAACTTCCGTTTCTTAACCACCATGTAGATGATTTTTCATTATTGGGAATGGAATAAGTAGATAGACGCGGCCAGAATGCATGAATATCAGGATTGTCCTCCGACCAGTGATTATTGGCGATGATATCCAAAGCATTGCGCTCATTGATAAAAGGAGCAATAGTTTGAGGATCAATGAAAAAAGATTCTCGTCCGACACCCTGAAAGAAAAAGGAGAAATCAAAATTGCTGTAACCTGCCGATGCTCCGAAACCATACACAATCTCAGGGATAGTCGGATATCCGATAGGCACCATATCCAGGTCATCAATAACGCCATCGTTATTCACATCCACATATTTAATATCACCAGCCAGATAAGAAACTTCTGAACCACCACCCTGTCCATACTGGGGTGGGGCATTCTGAACTTCAGCATTATCAATGAACAACCTTTGTGCCACAAGCCCCCAGGTCTGGTTGATGGGCTGGCCAATCCGGCTTTGATAATTGTACTGGTAACTGGGCTCCCCGTTTTTTATCACTTCGTTGGTGGCATAGGTAAAGTTAACCCTCGAAGAAATCCAGAATTTACTCGATACAACATGCTGGTAATCCATAGAAGCATCAATACCATGTGACTTTGCCTCCCCGACATTGCTGCTGATCTGGGAGGTAAGTCCCATGCTGAGCGGCGTATATTCCCTGGGCCAGTAAATATTGGTACGATCTTCAGTGAAGTAATCCACCAGGATATTCGCTTTGTTGAACAGCCCGATTTCTACACCATAATTGGCTTTTTTTGCAATCTCCCAGGTAACATTAGGATTTGAATATCGGTTGATAAGATAACCGGGATAAGATACTCCAAAATCATACCCAAAAGTATATCCCCGGTTTCCATCGTTCAGATTTACATCCGACAGGTAGAAAAAGCGGTCGTTAGGATCAGAGATAGCATCATTACCCACCAGTCCGTAGGTTGCCTTGAACTTTAGATTGGAAATGATATGTTTTAGCGGATCAAAAAATTTCTCATTGGAAACAATCCAACCTAAACCCGCTGAAGGGAAAAAACCAAACCTGTGATTTTCTGCGAATTTTTCAGATCCGTTATAGCCAAAATTGAATTCTGTCAGATACCGGTCATCATAGGAATAAGTCATACGTCCTGATACTCCCATATTTCTGGAAGGCAATGTTGAATAAGCGCTGCTCCCTGCAATTGTATTCAATGATTCCTTTCTGGTAAATACCAGCAATCCGCCAACAGAATGCTTCTCATTAAATTTCCGGTCATACTGGGTAATCAGCTCAAAATAAAAACTACTGTTGGCATCATTGCCAACAACAGGATCATTCAGAAATTCAGTTCCCTCCTGTATCTGGTAGAGTGAATGAACCACTCCGGTTTCCGTACTAATTTCATTGATCCCATAGTAGAAAGGAGTATAACTCCTGGAGCTCTGGTTCATGCTATAAGATTTAACCGAACCCATCCCCCTGAATTTCAACCCTTCAGTAATAAAATCAAGGTTCTGCTCAATCTGAAATTGTGAAAGAATAGTCGATGTAAACTGGTCACGGTACCCTTTTACCATATCAGCATAAGGATTGGGAAAATTACCATTCCCTTTGTTACCAAACAAGGTGTGATTCAAATACTGAGTTTCTGCTGTTTTTTCAAAATATTTTGGAAAGTTAACCGGATTGGCTTGCATTACAGATCCAAAGATCGAATTAGCATCATCCACAGGTCCATTATATCGGTCAAACAAAGAATAAAACTTAACGGCAATATTAGTGGTTTTGGTAAGCTTCATGTTAACATTGGCCCGCAGATTATAACGGTCTATATCAATATTGTTGTTGAAATTATTCAGGTCATCGACCTTAAGCAAACCTTTCTCGTTGTTGTAGGAAACAGCCAGGTAATACTGTGCAACATCTCCACCACCGTTAATATTCATATTGGCTTTTCGGTTGAATACCTGGTTACGAAAGAGTTCATCATACCAGTTTACATTCGGATATACCATCGGATCGAGCCCCTGGCGTGTGCCTTCAATCTTGTTTTTGGAATAGTGTAACAAAGCACTATTGTCCCTGGTGCGGAGCGCCCGGTTATAAAGCTCCATATAACTGGTACCTTCAAGGAAGGAGTTAGTCATAGTAGGCATCGACACGGAGTTTTCGAAACGTACCGCAACTTTTGCTCTACCCTTGCGGCCCTCCTTGGTGGTTACAAGTATCACACCATTGGCCCCTCGTGCTCCGTACAGAGCAGTAGCAGTAGCATCTTTCATGATGGAAAAGCTCGCAATATTATCCGGCTCAATTCTGGCCAGGTCATAGGAGGATACCTCCAGACCGTCAATAAGGATCAATGGATCGTTCTTATATCCAAATGACGTTACCCCACGGATAAAAAACTGAGCATTGTCCTTCCCCGGTTCTCCGGAGCGCTGGTAAGAAATAACACCTGCCAGCCTTCCGGCCAGGGAGGTGGTCAGATTGCTTGTTGGAAGCTTTAGTTCGGCAGGATTAATTGTGTTTATTGAAGCAATTACGCTTTCCTTTTTCTGTTTCTGGAAGGCAACCACCTGTACTTCTTCAAGTGACTCAGTAGAAGTCTTCATAATTACATTGATCGAGGTATTACTGCCTACCGGTTTATACACGGTTTCGTATCCAACAAATGAAAAAACCAGTGTATCCGCAGGCTTTATGCCCTGAACGACATATTTCCCGTCAAGATTGGTGATGGATCCGGTAGTTGAACCCGGCGTTCTGATAGTCACTCCAGGCAACGGCACGCCTTCTGTATCAACCACAATCCCGGTTATTACAGATGTTTGAGCATTCAACAACTGCCCGGTAAAAAGAAGAAGCAGCAGCAGCCCGAAATAAGTGTAAATTTTCTTCATAGTGTTAGTTTATAGTTAGTCGTTGTGTAAAAATTTGAGCATTTTGTTGCAGGCGAAGCAAATAAACTCCGCTTTTTATTCCTGTCGTATTTAAAATAGTTCTGTTATCCGTAAGCTGAAAAGCATAAACCATTGACCCTTTCAGATCAAAAAACTCAAGTTTTTTCATACCCTTGTTATATCCGGGACACTCTATCACCAGAAAATCATTTGCGGGATTAGGAAATACTCTGAGGAGGTTTTTGCTTGCATCCTCTTGTACTCCAGTAAGTAAACTAAAATTAATCCAGTTCAGGTTAAATTCACCCTGTGAAGCTTGCACCCTGAAACGGTATTTGCCAGCCGGTAACTTAACTGCTGTTGGTTGTGTCTGCCAGTTCTGCCAGTCTCCTGTAACAGGAAGATTCAACTCTTTTATCGAGACAAATTTTCCGTTATCTTCATAAAGCAGTTCAATTTTTGCACTCCCGTTTCCTGTGGCTATCCGAAAATCAGCCTGGTAATCTCCACGAACGGGCACATACAACAGATAATCAAGGTAATCTCCGGGATTGGCATAAGCAGTATTCAATCCCCCTCCATCATCAAGCGATGTTTCTAATTCAAAACCTGAATTGGCATAGAAATCTTCCGCTTCAACCTTTGCGGGAACTTCATAATAGCTAACCAGTTCATTGGTTACTACTTTGTTGGAAAAGGTCTCAAGACCAGCACCATCACTTTTAACAGAATTACCCTGATAGGTTAGTGTAAGCTGACTGCCGGTTGTAAGCATATTGCCAGTCGATAGAATAATTGTATATCCGTCGGGGGAAATACTTGCTGATTCGAGTGGTACAACCTGATTATCGGCTCTGAGTTCAAAATCACCGGCAGAAACCCCTGAGGTTACTGGTTTGTTGAGATGTACCAGCACTTCATTTTCCAACATTGACGTTTCACAATACAGAGCCTCAAAACCTGTTTCATTTGCTGTCCGTGGATTGACAAAACGGATGTAATTGAGGTTGGCACCACCTTTAATGAATTTCAACTTCAATTCAATGTCTCCTGCCGGAAGAAGAATATCATTTGCGGTGGTTGTACGCCAGGCTGTCCAGCTGCCGGTAGCCGGCAGGTAAATGGCATCGCTTATTATTCTTCCATTCGCAGAAAATTGCACATAGGCCTTCCCATTTTCAGAAGTACTGCGTACTTCACAGTCGTAAAGTGTTGCAGCTTCGTTTTGAAGGGTATAAACCATCCATTCGCCGTCTTCCGTCCAGCCAACATTATAACCATTGCTGTTACCCTGATCATTGCAGGTCTGTATATCCACTCCGTCGTTGCGGAGTTGTCCGCCCTGGTTCCAGCTCGTATAATTATCTGTATCCACATGATAATCAC
Source organism: uncultured Bacteroidales bacterium (assembly GCA_963783315.1). GTDB lineage: Bacteria > Bacteroidota > Bacteroidia > Bacteroidales > DASQZP01 > DASQZP01. The sequence continues at coordinate 385,182 of CAWAMZ010000010.1, read as the reverse complement.
CTGTATCACGGTCGAAATAAGCATATCCGTTACGTCCCAGGGCGTAATCTGTTGCATAGATATAGTCCTCAGGCTGATGCATTTTGTAGGGTTTAAGTGCGGTGGTATAGGGCTGTCTGAAAATCGCATCGATTACGTCCCGCTGTATGATACAGTTTTCCAACCGGTGATTGTTGGCAAAACCTAAAACAGCCTGAAAAGCAGCATCAGCGCCCGGAGAACTTCTTTCTCCCTTCCAGTAATCAATCAGCTGCCTGTAATCACTGTTAACTTTTACACGAAGCGGATTATTCACTCCGGCTTTCTTAACCGGCCAGAAAGACCAGCCAATGTTCTTCTCTTCCGCCAGTCTCACCAGGTTGGTAAACCATGTGTTTGAATTCTCACCAGTCTCACCCAGCCATACAGGAATATTGTACCGATCCCGTAAACTGATGATCCAGTCCAGGGAATTTTCCCGGTTGTAACTCCAGTACTTATGAAAGCTGTATACCATATTGTCATCCCATGGAGGCGTAAGGCCGCTGAAATCGTTGGCCCACCAGTTACCTTCAATAAACAGGATGTGGTTGTTATCAACGAGCCTGATTGTATCGGTTATGCGCTTGTAGAGCTTCAATAAGGGTGAGTTATTCCCTTCCGGGAAAGTCCAGTTTGTTTCGTTGATCAGGTCATAACCGCCAATCCACTTTTTTTCACTATACCGTTGAGCCAGTTTATACCACAGTGCAACCAATTTGGTTTTGTTCAGTTCACTCTCCCATAGCGAAGGTTTGGAGCTGTCGTAATCGGAAATATTGGCATCTTTTCCCTGACCACCTGGTGCTCCGTGCATATCCAGGATCAGATAAAGGTGATTGGCCTCACACCAGGATAACAGCGAATCAAGCAACTCAAAACCAGTATTCAGCCAGGTAATTTCTCCTGCCACTGGTTCCTCTTCAATCGGAGGAGTAAACCACTTATAATGCAAAGCCACCCTGATCGTATTATATCCCCAGGATGCCAGTGAATCAGCATCAATTTTTCTGAAGTGATCACCCAGCCAGACGTTGTAAAAGCTGTCGGTTCTGGCCACTCCAATAGTTTCTTTAAGCTTCTTTCTAAAGGCATGCTGGGTACCGGCCACACCAGATGTTTGCATCATATAGCCTTCCTGAATCATCCAGTTACCGGTACCAATGCCCCTTATTATAAAATTATTACCACTTCCGTCTGCAATCTTTTTGCCTTCTGTATGCAGGTAACCCTGTTGTGCAGAAAGTTGAAAAGACATCGTCATTATAATGGCTGATATCAGCCATGATAGTATTTTTCTTTCCCCTGTCATTACATTCATGTTAGTTTAGAACCACAGTTGTAATAGCGTGTGCAGGCATTTTTACAGGGATACCCTTCCCTTTCAGCCATACTTTAAAATCGAGTGGTTCTTCGGTGGCATTCATCGCCACAACAGCAATGGTGTTATCAGGATTTATGAAAGCCGTAGCCAGCAGATCATCATGATTAGAAGAACAAATAATCCTGCGTGCTCCCGGATGGATGAATTTTGAGAAATGACCGAGATAATAATAGGAATTCATGTACACCAGCTCTCCTGTGGTTGTGTTCCCGATTACAGGTGCCAGACAATAGTTGGCTACATGGTTGGGTCCGCCGTTCTCATCCAGCAGGATATTCCAGTCGACCCAGCCTGATGCTGAATTGTTCAGGTCGTGGATAATGGACTCCCCGTATCGCTCACCATAACTCCAGACACCCAGATTTTCATAATTGAAAGGATATACACATCCTTCAGTAAATAACAGCTTTTTATCGGGAAAGGCTTCCGCAACCTCTTTAACATTCTGGAAGTGGTCACCGGTATACCAGTGAAAACCGGTTCCCCAAACATATTTTGAAGCTTCCGGATCATCAAAAACAGTGCTGGCACGCTGATACATAATGCCCCTGTTATGGTCCCAAACCATCAGTTTCAGGTTGGACATGTTGTTTTTCTCCAGTGTAGGCCCCAGGTAATTTTTCACAAAATCACGTTCATCTTCAGCAGTATAAATACAGGATTCCCATGTTTGTGCTGCCATCGGTTCATTTTGTACGGTAAGCCCCCAAAAATTAATACCCTTATCCGCATAAGCTTCGAAAAAACGTACATAATAGTCAGCCCATGTCTGGTAATATTCTGGTTTTAGCTTGCCGCCATGCAACATGTTGTTGTTGGTTTTCATCCAGGCCGGCGGACTCCAGGGCGAAGCAAAAAGTTTGAGTTTACCTGAAGTCATGGAAAGCGCTTCCTTTATCAAAGGAATGCGGTATTTCATGTCGTGCTCAATGGAAAAATGGTCCAGGTTCCTGTCTCCTGCCACTTCCGAATAAGCATAACTATCACTCGAAAAATCACAACTGTTAATCTGGGTGCGACACAAGGTATATCCAATGCCCTCATCAGGATCAAAATAAGCTTTGATCAACTCTTTCTGCTTGTCTTCAGGCATTTTATAGAAGGTCTCTGCACTGGCATCTGTAAGCGCACCACCAAACCCTTCAATTACCTGAAATTGTTTGCCGGGATCCAATATAAGAGTGGGAATATGTTCATCCGGCTGTGAATACTCTTCAATATTCAGTTCTCCAACCGGGGTTAAACGGTAATCGGTGTTTTGTGCAGTCAGGTACTGGCTGACACTGTTTAATGTAAAGCTGATCGGTTCGGGTTTTACAGTGCGATCTGCCTCCTCTTTCTCCTGGGTTTTGCATCCTGCAAGTAATCCTGCAACAAGAAATACACCCAATATAAATTCACCAGTTTTCATTAGCCTTCGTTTAGTATAAAAATTAATACTCGTTTTAGTTATTCTTTCAGAAGGTAAATCTATCTGGTGTAAAATTTAAAGACAAGAAATAGTGGCTCTCAAATATCTCACTGAGGTGTAAAAGTACCACTCAAAACCTCTCAAAATGGTTTATAACCCTAATTTACAATACATTAAAATTTTACTTATTATGAATAAATAAGTGTATAATTTGGTTAGACATAATTAAGATGATAAATTTTATCCTGCATAGATTTTATATATAGAGCCTTTTACTTAGCTTTAACTCTGACTGTCAAACAGAGAAAATCGGATTGATCCGCCTGGTGGAAGGATATTTCCTATCAATCGACCTGATGTATAGAGTGAATAGATCCCTGATGGTATAGCTGTCATCTGGTTTTTAGCAGGATCATGTTATTCTTTAATCAACTCTATTACTTCTTGTTTTAGTAAGGGTAAGTGTTTTTGAATAATTGCCCAAATAATCTCATCTGAGATATTATCATAGGCATGAATGATCTGGTTCCGGAGACCAACTATTTTTCGTGCATTATCAATTGGAACATCAGGATCCTGTTTTAATATCCTGCTGATTGCTTCTCCAATAATTTCCAGATCTCTTTCAATTGCACGTTTAAGAATCAAATTTGATGAATATTGTCCGAAATCTTTTGGAAGATTAATGAAATATCCCTCAATTTCGTCAATGGCAGATTTAATATCATATAACCATTTTAGAATCTTCTCGTCCATAAACTTTAATCTTATTTCTGTCAATTGATTTTTTTAGTATTGGGTTTTTAATCGTTTGTACCTCAACTAAATCAATCTCCTTCGAGAATAGTTTTGTTAAAGCGTCTTTAAAGTCCAAATAATTATCAAAATAATCATAGGGGTTAACACCTTTAAATTTGACGAGAAAATCAATATCACTTTTATCTGTAAACTTGTCATTTACAACTGATCCAAATACATAAAGCTCCGATACGTAATATTTATTGCAGAGTCTCTTTAGCTCATCAATATGTTTTTCAATAAGTTTCATAACCTCAAATTTACAAAAAATATACAAATTGTATTTGTAAGTTCTAATTCAATGTGCTGGAAAAAAACACTTAATAAGATGTGTGGATTTTAATCTTTCATTTAAAAAAACGCGGACTGCAAATTTGCACCAGCAAATTATTCTAACAATGAAATCCGGATATCATCTTTAAAACATCCGATTCCATTATCTGAAAAATCTAAAGCAATTGTTAGATGAAAATAGCAATTTACAACTTCAAAATTCCCATTACTCAATATTCAGCAAATAATCCTGAAGCGAGTCATTGGATTCAAGCCCGAGCTTCTTCCTGAGCCGGTAACGATCATTTTCTACAGCCCGTGCCGTTTTATGCATGTATTCGGCTATGTCTTTGGTTGAAAGATCCATTCGCACATAAGCTGCAATCTTAAGTTCTGCTAATGTGAGGTCTGCATGCTTTTCTTTCAGTCTGGAGATAAAATGATTATATGTTCGGTCTAACTGAGGTTCGATATATTTCCAGTCAACTTCAGAGGAAATTTCCTGGTCTATTTCTTCAATCACCTTATCCAGACTGGATTTTACCGATTCACGGGCTTTTACAGAAAGTCCCTCCAGTTTCCTTTTCATTTCCAGTAATACTCTGTTTCGGCTAAATCTAAACACTGTCAGGCGGCTTAACTCACTCTGCAGGTTCTCCTTTTCCAACTGTACCATTCGCTTTTCCTGGATGGCCTGCTGCTCCTGAAAATAACTCTTATAAAGGTTTACCCTGGCCCGGTAGATAAAATAAAGCACAAAAAAACAGGTGACCAGCAGCAGTGAATAGAACCACCACGTATTCCAGAAAGGAGGCAATACATGTATCAACAATTCCCGGGTATTATTGCCCCACTTACCATCGTTATTGGAAGCTTTCACACGAAAAACATAATCCCCTTTTTTAAGATTTGAATAGGTTGCCACACGCATACTAGCATCTGTATTTACCCATTGCTCATCAAAGCCGGATAACATGTATTTATATTTGCATTTTTCAGGATGTGTGTAGTTCAGGGCTGCAAATTCCAGTGAGAATATCTTGTCCCGGTAATTAAGCTCAATCTCATCGGTGTAACAGATCTGTTTCTGAAGCAATACCCTGTTGTTTATGGTATCACCCGGACCGATAAATTTATTCAGTATCTTGATCTTCGTGATCATCACCCTGGGAATATTCTGATTGAGTACGACCCCCGAAGGGTCAAAAACATCCAGGCCATTAGTAGAACCGGCCAGCAGGCGCCCATCATCAAGTTGTAGTATAGCGTCTGCGTTGAATTCATTTCCTGACAGACCATCTGATGCAGAAAAATTCACAAACCTGTTACTGGAAGGTGCGTACATGCACAAACCAAAGCCGGTGGCCAGCCAGATATTACCATTACTGTCCTCCTGAATGCCCTGAACAATCATGTCAGGCAAACCATCTTTGGTGGTTAGTTGCCGTATATTTGCATTTTTCTTATTATAGATAAATACGCCTTCACCCTCTGTGCCAATCCACATCTCCCCCTTACGATCCTGATAAAATGACCTGATGACACTATACCAGAGCAGTGAATCGGATGAGTCCGACTGCATCCGGGTAATACGGTTGGTTTGATTATCCAGGATATACACTCCTTTACCCTCGGTACCAAACCATATATCCCCGTCACTATCCTCAGTAATCACCATTGTATTCGGATGATCCACCTTGTTTAGTTCGGAAGAGGAAGGTCCGTAATTGATAAATGTACCCTTTGCGGGATCGAAAAGATCAATGCCATTACCCAGCAATCCCAGCCATATTCTGTTCCTGCTGTCCCGGTATATCTCCCACACACTGGCAGAATGAACACTGAATTTCGAATTGTCTTTTTGCTGATAATGCCTTATTCGCCCGGTTGACAGATCAATACTGTTTAATCCCCCTGAATAAGTCCCGGCAAGTATTTGCCCGGAAGCATCTTCCGAGATACTTGTAATTACATTTGCTGAAATACTGTTTGGATTACCGGGCTCATGCCTGAAAACTCTTTTTTTCTTTCCTTTTTCAAACATAAACAAGCCATCACCATCAGTACCCACCCAGATCTGTTTCCTGGAATCCTGAAACAGGCTGATCACCGATGTACCTTTAAAGCCTCCCAGGTCATCCGGATTGAACAAGGTCCTGGAAAATTTAGAGTTTGCCGGATCATAAAATGCCACCCCTTTGTCGTAAAATCCTGCCCAGATATTGTTTTGATTATCCATAAACAAAGTATACACCTGATTACCCGGGAGGTTGCTGGTCCGGTTATTATCGGCCGTCAGGTAAGAAAAACTTCCGTCTTCAGGATGATAAATGTCAATTCCCTGCCCATCGGTAGCCACCCAGATGTTTCCCTGAGCATCAACCATCATATCGCCGTTCAGAATATTGGTATTCAATTCCCCGGGCTCATGTGTGTATAATTTTGATGCGCCGGTCTTAGGATTGAACCGGGCAAGCCCGTGCCTGGAAGCTGATATCCAAAGATTGCCGTCATTATCTTCAATGATTCTTTTCCTGTAATCCACATTCAGGTCTTCCGAACGTTTATAGGGAACATTCAAAAAACTTCCGCTTCGGGGATCAAAATGCTGGATGTCCTGGTTCCAGGTTGCCACGTAGCAATCGCCACTTCGCGTCTGAATCATATCAAATACCTGCGTGGAATTTATAGAATGTGAATTGTTATTTTCCGGCAGATAAACTTTAAAATTATTGCTATCAGGCCGGTAAAGAGCGAGGCCGTATTCTGTACATAAATAAATCGAACCATCTTTTAAAACAGTAACTTTGTTTACACGTTTACCAAAACCGAAACGGTCACCATAATGAGTGAATTCACCGGTTTCCATATCCAGTTTGTTGACTCCATGAAGCAGGGTTCCAATCCAGAGATTTTTTGCAGTATCCTCACTAATACATAATACCCAGTTCCCGGAAATTGAATTGCCTCCGGATGCGGGCCGGTATGTTTTCAGTTCATATCCGTCATAGCGTGTTAGTCCATTGCGTGTTCCAAACCACATAAAACCGTCAGAATCCTGAAATATACATTCAACCTGATTATGCCCCAACCCATTTTCCCTGGTCAGACCGGTAAAACTGTAGAATTCCGATTTTTCCTGCGAAATTACAATAATACAGACAAGTAGTGAGATGATAAGTAATGTGAGACGCTTAGATATCATAGTCAGTAATTGGACTTTTTCGAAACATTCAAATATACCAATTTTTATATATATGCAAAATGATAAATCTCTATACTCTCTCTTCCAACCTGACCATGTCGCAAGCGTCTCGCTTGTGACCTCCTCGGGGGACCCCTGTTGGTATATATCTGCGTCCGCTTGCAACCCTCTATGTTTCAAGCGCCCCGCTTGTAACCCTCGCTACCGTAGGAGTCCCCTCGTGTAGTTTAATTCATCTTTTGAAAAATCCCATTCTTCACCACTGCCTGGAGTCTCCATACTCGTGGTCATTATCCCATTCTACCATTACCACTTCCTCTTTTGGCTTTAAAACTTGTCTGGCGCGCGTTTATAACGCGTGACCTGTTAATTGAAGATAAACCACAAACTGCCACAACGTACTGTTTTATGAGTAAAATCCCGTTAAAAGTTAATGTGATAAAATTCAATTTGCAAAACTCCCTGATATTTATTATACTATACAACCAAATTATAAACCTTAAAAACCAACATATGGAATACAGAAATCTCGGTCGTTCCGGCCTGAAAGTATCGACGCTCACCCTGGGGACAATGACCTTCGGGGGGAAGGACAAATTTGCCAAGGTAGGAAATCTGGGAGTGAAAGAAGCCCGAAACATAATTGACCTTTGCATTGATCATGGCGTAAACCTGATTGACACTGCCAACATGTATTCACTTGGAGGATCGGAAGAAATCATTGGAGAGGCACTGAACGGTTCCCGGCCCGGCAATGTTCTGATCTCATCCAAAGCCCGTATGCCTGTTGGTGATGGCCCGAATGAAGGAGGATTTTCCAGGCATCACCTGATCCGCGAGTGTGAACGAAGCCTGAAAAGACTCCGTACGGATGTAATTGATATCTACTACATGCACGAATGGGACGGCCTGACGCCGATGGAGGAGATGCTTGAGACACTTGACACACTTATTAAACAGGGCAAGATACGGTATATCGGATGCTCCAATTTTTCTGCATGGCACCTGATGAAAGCCCTGGGTGTCAGTAATGAGCACAAATACCAACGATTTGTAACGCAGCAGATCCATTATACACTTGAAGCCAGGGAAGTTGAATATGAATTGCTGCCTATTGCTGTTGACCAGGGTGTAGGTGTACTGGCATGGAGCCCGTTGGCCGGCGGGTTGCTAACGGGAAAATACACACGTAACAAAAAGCCGGAAGGTGTCACCCGAATGAGCGAAGGCTGGACCGAACCACCTGTACGCGATGAAGAGCGGCTGTGGAATATCGTAGATACCATCATCGACATCGGCAAGCAACATAATGTGTCACCGGCACAGGTTTCCCTAGCCTGGCTCCTCACCCGTCCCGGTGTTACCTCCCTGGTAATGGGTGGGCGAAAGATCGAACAGATACAGGATAACCTTGGCGCTGCCGATCTGAAATTAACGGAAGAAGAAATCAAACGTCTGAATAAAGTGAGTGCTATTCCTGTCATCTACCCGTACTGGCACCAGGCAATTTTTGCAAGCGAAGGATTCAATGCAGGCGAAAAAGCGTTGCATGAAGACCGGGAATGATCTGGATACATTAGAATGTATTCCCCAAATGATATAGCGGACCTGTAACAGGCTTTCTATGAATAATAACTGTTGCCGGATCTGAAGAAGGTCCGGTACCCTGCACTGCCGCAAGCATCCGCTTGTGGCACCTGCTGGCGCGCGTTTGTAACGCGTGCCCATTCTAGGGTGTTTAGCTTCGCTGAGCTTCTCCTGTCCCAATTAATATCAGCAATATTATTGCTATAGTATTAAGTTTGTAATCACACAACCATGGTATTTTTGGATAGATGCCTTCTCTTTCTTCTACTGCCGCAAGTTCCAGACTTGTGCCTGAATCTACTGCTGATTGACGGTTCTACCTTTAATCCCCTTCCATGAAAATATTTCAGCATTTTATTTCATAATTTCAATTATTTTATTTTACTTTGTTTTTCAAAGTACTTTCAATATGAAAACAAAAGAAGATACCTTACAGGAACTTGCAGAGATCAGAAAGCTGATGGAAAAATCCAGTCGTTTCATGTCTCTAAGCGGTTTATCCGGCATTTTTGCTGGCATTTTTGCACTGGCAGGAGCGACAATAGCCTACCTGCAACTCGGGTACCATGAACGCTTCTTCAATCCCCCTGCCTATTTCGGCAACTGTTTTTACAGGCCGTTGCAAAGCCTGATGAATTTCTTCATTATTGATGCCGGAATCGTGCTGGTGCTGGCACTTGGGGCAGCCTTTTTCTTCTCCTACCGGAAGGCAAAAAGAGCCGGTGCAAGCTTTTTCGACAAAACAGCCCGCAGGCTGGCCATTCATCTCTTTCTCCCGCTTATTGCCGGCGGTATCTTTTGCGTGGCACTGATCTATTACCACCTGGTATTCCTGATCGGACCCGCCACACTTATTTTCTACGGACTGGCACTGATTAATGGCAGCAAATATTCATTCAACGAATTAAAAATGCTCGGACTTTCGGAACTGTTACTTGGCTCAATAGCGCTTTTCCTGCCGGGCTACACAATTTTTTTCTGGGCATTTGGATTCGGAGTTCTGCATATAGTTTATGGAAGTATGATGTATTACAGGTATGAACGATGAAAGGTATAATCTCAAAATTAAATAAACAGTTTGAAAACCGGATTAGGCTGGGCATCATGTCAGTCCTTATGGTCAATGAAAAGGTTGATTTTAATTCCCTGAAAGAGATGCTCGGCGTAACTGACGGAAACCTGGCCAGTCATCTCAACAGCCTGGAAAAACATCTGCTTATCGAAGTACATAAAGAATTCGTAGGACGTAAACCCAAAACTACTTACAGGGCAACAGCTTCAGGACGTAAAGCTTTTCGTGATCACCTGGATAACCTGGAAAAACTTCTCAGACAACAATAATTTTTTTAACCATTCACTTTGTATTTCAAAGTACTTTCCAACTTAAAAAAACAAAATTATGAAACAGGTAAAAGAAATTTCAAAGAGTATGAAACGATCCATTACTTTAAAACTGGTCCTTATCGGCATCCTGATGCTGTTACTGCTGATACCGGCAGGAATGATCAAATCTCTGATTTTGGAAAGGGAACAGACCAGTAACCAGGTAACTGCAGAAATAAGTGAACTATGGGGAAATGAGCAAACCATTACCGGGCCGTATCTGACCGTGCCTTACAAGAAGTATATTAAGACGAAGGACGGAATTAAAGTAGACATCAACTATCTTCACATTCTGCCAGGCAAATTGAAGATAACCGGAACAATCTCACCTGAGATCAGGTACAGGGGTATATATAAGGTAGTGGTATATAATTCAAAATTGCATTTCTCCGGTACTTTTCTTCCACCGGTAGATTCAACAGGAAGGATTGACAGTAAGAACATAATCTGGAAAGATGCTACGGTGAACCTGGGCATACCAGACATGAGAGGAATACAGGAGAATCTCAAATTACAGCTGGATAGTGCGTCCTACAATATGAATCCGGGTATTGCTACCCGCGACCTGGTGGAAACAGGTATAAGTACACCCGTAGCTATTGAACCTGGGAAAAAAGCCGATTTTAATCTGCAGTTGAACCTCAATGGAAGTGATGAACTGGCCTTTATCCCGCTTGGAAAAGAAACAATTGTCAACCTGCATTCCAATTGGGAAAATCCCAGCTTCAAAGGTGCTTTTCTGCCACGAGAGCGAAAAATTGACAACAAGGGCTTTACAGCTGAATGGAAAATACTCCATCTAAACCGGTCCTATCCACAGCAATGGAGTAACAATGCTTATAAGGTCAACTCCTCAGCCTTCGGCGTAAGCCTGTTGTTACCGGTTGACCATTACCAGAAAGCCTATCGCTCAGCAAAATATGCACTAATGTTTATCGCCCTGACTTTTTTAACCTTCTTCTTTATTGAAGTACTTAACCGAAAACAAATACATCCGATCCAGTATTTGCTGGTGGGGCTGGCCCTTGTTGTCTTCTTTTCGTTACTTGTGGCCCTTTCCGAGCAAATGCCGTTTATGTATGCTTACCTGATTGCCGCAGCAGCAAATATTGCCTTGATTTCAGTATTTGCTGCCGGCATATTCAGGAATACCAAACTCACCGTTATCCTAACAATCATTCTTGTGGTACTCTATATCTTCCTCTACACTGTATTGCAATTAATGGATTATGCCTTACTAATGGGTAACCTCGGACTATTCACTGCTTTGGCTATTGTTATGTTTATTTCCAGGAAAGTCGACTGGTACAATCGGGAACCAAAGCATTCTGAAGTATGATATATCCGTAAAAGATCTGACAGTATTATTCTTTTGTCAGATCAAATAAATATCCCGGCTTCATCCACTGATTACCAATCTGGTTTTCAAAACTGGCCTTCCGGATGCTGCCGGGACAAGGCGATCGCATTTCTCAGGAAGACTCCGCCGGTAAATTATCCTGGTTCTTCCTGTTGTTTTTTCAGTAATAAAAGTGTCAGAGATGACGACATAAATTGGTTACAAAAAAGCGGGTAATTCACTTACCAGAATTATCCCGCTTTTTTCATTAATAACAATCTGAATGTATACTACTTAAAAAGAGTAATCATATTCAAAAATCAATGTCATATAAGTCTTTCCCGTCCTTTTCAAAATTCTCCACACTGATGTTCGTCATGGGATGACTCCTCAGTCTTTCCAGGATTTCATAATTAACTGTACAGGCATCGGCACCGGTCAGACTGACACGGTGCACCTGATCAACCGTCTTGAAACTGGCCGCAAGGATCTTTGTATCCAGTCCGTACATTTTAAATGAATTAGCAATGTAACTTACTACTTCGATTCCATGAGAGGAGATGTTATCTAACCTGTTCACATAAGGTGCCACCCAATCGGCTCCTGCCCTGGCAGCCACCAGTGCCTGTTGCTGAGAAAAGATGGCGGTTGCGGTTACCTTAATGTCTGCATCTTTGATCATTGGTATAGCCCGTAATCCTTCCCTGGTCAGGGGAATTTTAGCAAAGAAATTTTCTCCCAGACTGAAATATGACTTATATTTTTTTGCCTCTCTAAGCATGTCTTCAGCATTTGTACTAATCATTTGCACATGCAGCATCTTATTAGCGCTAATTTCAATTATCTGGGGTAATACTTCTGAAAGCGGCTTTCCTTCAGCAGCCAGAATGGTAGGATTTGTAGTAACCCCTTCCAGTGGAAAATAAGAAAACAAATCCCTAAGTTCAACAATGTTAGCTGTATCGGCAAGAAATATCATATTAACAGATTTATTATTAATTAATTAATTCAATTTGTCAGCATTATCAAGCAGAAAAGATTCTGCTTCAACACTCCATAATCCTTTATTTTTATCACATATTTCTGCCAGTATTGCAAAAACCGGGTTTGATTTTCCCTTCTCCGCAAATTCAGCAATTGGTGTCAAAGGCATTTCCAGATGTGTATAAATCAACTTTTTTCCACCGGGAATGGATGGCAGATTCAGTGTGGTTTCAATTACTGCATTGAGCCCGCCAACATGTGTGATCAATCCGGCGGGATCCAGGCCGGCCGACATATAATCCAGTGCTTCCACCATGTCGTCATTGTTACCACCAGACGTTCCCACAATGTGAGTAGATTTATAATGTATGTCATAGAAGTTAAACGGAGCTGAAAATGTCGGATCTGACGGTCCGGCAAAGAAATTCAGGCAGCCATCCTGACCCAGAATTGCATCGGCCTGCTGGATTACTGTGGGAACGGGGGCAAATACGAATACATCATCATACCCCATACCATCGGTAAATTCAATAAGTTTCTGCTGCGGATCATCCAATTCTCCTGTATTCAGGTAGAGGAGTTTAATGCCGTTTTTTGCAGCCTCCTCAGGTGGATAAAGTGTACTGGCTCTTTCCAATCTGGCTGTGTCTATGTCTGTTACCACCATCAATCCCGGTTTAATATCTTTGCGGTGTATCACATAATTGATCGCAGCCAGCCCCATAGGACCAACCCCTGCAAGCAACGCCATATTACCCCCGTTTACAATCTCCATTTTATGCACATAGGAACCCGGATCGGTGTGGTAATTGGCATGCATTGCTCCAATGACGCAGGATAGTGGTTCCGAAAGTGAGGCCGGATAAAAACCCTCCCCGGTAAAGGGAAGCAAACAATTTTGTTCCATCACCTCATTCGGGATGATGACGTAGGTGGCATCTCCCCCAATGTATTTATAGGAATAACCCGGTGCGCTCAATACACCAACAGGGCCATCCGGATAATTAATAGCCGGCTGAATACTGAATTTATCGCCCGGTTTATAGCTGGAAGCCCATTTTTTGCCTACCTCAACCAGCACTCCGGCAAACTCATGCCCGATCATTGTGGGATTTTCTGCAATGTCATCAGGTATTCTTTTGTGATCAGTGCCTTGTTTGGCAGCTTTATAGGAAGACATACAAATTGAATCAGAAACCACTTTGGCCAGAATCTCGTCTTCTTTAATGGGTGGCAGGTCAAACTCTTCGAGTCTGAGATCCTCCTTTCCGTATATTCTTACTGCTTTTGTTCTCATATCAGTATATTATTATAGGTTTTACACATTAAGCGAGTGAATAGCTTTTTCAACAGACCGGATTTATACCAGATATACTGTCACAGGATCAGCTCAGCATTATCTGGCCACCTGTAACCGGAATCGCCTGCCCGGTTTCATATTCCTGCTCAATGACGTAGAAAATTGCTTTCATCACATCTTCAGTACGGCACCCTCTCTTCGCAGGTACCTGATTTTCGTAAAACTTCTTCACATCTTCCAGTGTCTTTGCTCCTGGTACTTTTCCTGCCTTAAGATATTGAACGAATAATCCTTTTTCCGGATGGCTCCATAATGGGCCATCAAAGAAGTTACCGGGACAAATTGAATTTACTTTTATGCGGTCTCCGATTAGTTCCAGTGCAAAGGACTGCGTAAGCCCCACTCCGCCAAACTTACTGCCGGCATAAGCAAAGTTCTTATTGCTCCCTTTAAGTCCCGATTTGGAATTGATCTGAATGATATCTGTAAATCGGTCAGTATTATTTTTTGACTGAATTTTAAGAATTTTGCTTGCATGTTTTGCTCCGAGAAAATATCCAGTATAATTTACCCTTGTCATGAATTCAAAGTTTTCCGCGGACATCTCATCAAGTCCACCTGCTCTCAACACACCAGCATTGCTAATATACACATCTATACCTCCAAATGCTTTAACTGTTTCCAGTATCAGATTCTCAACGGATTTTTCATCTGCCACATTAACTGAAACAAATAAAGCCTGATTTGACTGATTCGATCGATTAAGCTTGTCAGCCATTTCGAGTCCCTTCTCTTCATTAAGGTCAGCAATAACAATATTTGCACCTTCGGCAAAAAGCCCTTCGGCAATTCCGGCTCCAAACCCCTGAGCAGCACCTGTAACAATAATAGTTTTCCCGCTTACTCTTCCATTCCAGGTTCCTGATAATTTGTCAGAGATTTGTAAACCGGGATCGTTGACAGGTGAAGGTCCGCCGAAAGAATCAGTCAGCAGAACAGTGCGCATTAAGTTTTCTGCAAGATTCAGCAGATTATCTGCAAGAACCGCATTTTTGGCAATTGATATCAGTCCGAAATGAGGCAATAAAATAAATGAAGGTACCTTACTATTTTGCCTGCGAAAGGTATCAATTTGTTTTTTAAACGCTTCTGAAAGTAAAACCACATCCTCATCTTCCTGCAATGCAAGAAAACTATTAGCCGGCAAACCTGAATCAGCAGGCAGAATAGGCATATTCAACCTCTCTGCAAGTGCAGGATTTTGCGCAAAATGAGTGATTAGAGAATTTTTCCGGATTTTAAGTGTGTGCAATGTATCCTGAGAAACCAACATTCTAAGTGCCGGTAAAATTTCCTGTACATTGCCGGGCAGATTTTCAGGTTCTTCTTCAGGCAGATTTTCCGGGTAAGAAAAAAGCACAAACAGTTCAGAAAGTACTTTTTCTATATCTTCAGCACATTCTCCCCCAACCAGAATACCGTTATTCTGAAGCATCAGCAAGGCTGGAATATTTTTACCGGACGACTTGCGATCTGATAGTGCTTTTTCAATCTGATGGATACTGGTGATTCCTGGTCTATTCCAGGGAATGAAAAGTGCATTGTCGCCCAGTCGCTCGGTTACTTCATTATGTGCGTTTTTTGCACAAAGAACGCCATTTATCTTTGCCGGGAATAACCTAACCACCAAGGGCCAGTTAAATACATAATGAAGTAAAACATCGGTAGCCGGTTGTTTTTTATTGATTGAAGCAGCAAAAATATCAGCTGTAAACCTGCCAGCCATTTCCGGGGATTTCTCCCCATATCCATTTTTTAAGATTTCTTCCAGTGATTGTAAACTGAGTACAGCAACATCAACAGTTTCAGTTTTACCCAGGGGGCTGCCTGCAACATTAATGGTTAATTTTTCATCATCCCGGAAAGAAACTGATTCATTTAAAGCGCTGGTATATTCAGGCTTATCCTTAAATAAACGAATGAATGATGAAAGTATGTTTTCCTGTGTTTCCATTGTATAAATTTATTTAGAAAGCAATTGCAGGTAGCTTTTAATTACTGCATTACCAAGTTTTTCAAAATATTCCGGTTTCTCAGAAAATGGTTTACCTGCCTCATTTAGATAACCTGATTCTCCTCTGTCCCGAAGGTATTGATGAGCAGCAATTACACCGGCCCCCTTCCATGCAACCTCCCTTAATTCTTCAGGGAGTTTATTCTTTCCTTCTATCTTCACCTCAACAGGAAAAACCCCGGGTGTATTATGCTCAGAACCAAAAGAAATAGTATACCCCTTTTGGCTGAAAAATTGTACAAACTCCCTCAATTTGGAAACTGTATTCCTTGAAGGAATCAGTTCAATGGCATGAATATTCAGTTTTTGAAGTGTCTCATGCATTACCGGCCAGTCTCCTTCAAAATCAGTTAAATCTCCTTTTGTCCCATCCAGTAAAACCGGGTAACAAGGAATTCCCCCGGCATCAAGAATATAGTCAACCACTTTTTCTACCGGTGGAAAAGCCGAAGGATCTTCAGGTACAAAAGCAGCTCCTCCTTTTTTGAGCAAAGCCGAACGTATATCATTTTCTATTCCGGCTTCTGAATCCATATTTATTTTTTCATGATCCTTTCCCATAATAGCGGCAAAGAAATTAATCCGTTCCTGGTCGAAGTGAAAATTCTCATATACAAGCTCCCTGACTGCCTTTGCAATATGTCTTTCTCTTACCAGTTCTTTGGCATACTTGATTTTTATCTCCTCATAACTTATCGACAATGAGGGATCAGCCTCTTTTAAGATAGCATCCGTTTTCAAGATCATTTCCCTGATTTGCTGCTGACTTTCAGCTTGCAGGGTATCTAAAAAAATTTTCATTTCTGTACCTGAAGATACCGGATAATCAAGCCCTTTACCACTCAGGTACATTCTGCCCGGATTTACAGGGTCATTGATCCGGATGTTATTTTGCTGCATTTCTCCGGATAAACCCATGAATTCAATGTTGAACAATGGAAACACACCACTTTCCACCGCATTTTGATAAAACTCATCATATCCGTCAACAGTAAAAAAGTCATTTATACCCAACAACACAACATTTTCCTCCCTGGCCATTCTGAACATTTGCGGGATATCATCAAAGGAACAGAATGAATATGGTGAATGAAGATGACTGTTAACATTCAGCGCCGATTGATCTTCAGCAAACCGGTCAAGCATATCCTGCTTTTCAGGAAGATTGTTCAACACACTCATAGACTTTAATTTTACGATTTTTCAACAATACTGGTCGAAAAAAACTGTCAGGGATCGCTCATCTGCTTCTCCAACCGTTACCTTAGCAAACCCTGACAGCCTTAGCGGACACTTTTCTCTAACTAATCCAACTAATTACTAACTAACCACTATTTATAATCCTTTGTTTGAAAACGCCGAAACAAATTCAATTTATCATTTTCCGGAAACTAAAAACTTATCGTTCCGTTTACCCATTAATCAGGTTTCCCTCCTTAAGTAAATTTTTTGCACAACCTGTTACTTAAATTCCTTTTGCGGACCTTCTGAGCTGTTCACTATTTGTATAATTATTCACAGGCTGATGGTCTTTCAGCGGAACAATTTTTTCATGGATAGCATCTACGATCCAGTCGGGTTGAGGGAAGAAATACTCTTCAAGTTCAAACGCAGGGATGATCCAGTTCCTTGATCCTACGACAACCGGCGGTGCATCGAGGTAATCGAAGGCCAGTTCAGTGACATTGCGTGCCAGCTCATTCAGGAATGACCCCCTTGAATTAGCATCCCCGGTGATTACTATCCGGCCGGTTTTTTTAACAGATTCAATAACCAGATCATAATTAAAAGGAACCAGTGTCCGTGCATCAATCACTTCGGCACTCATGTTGTGTTCTTCTTCCAGGATTTTTGCGGCATCCATTGCCCTGTAAAGCGCGGCGCCGATAGAAAGAACAGTAACATCCCCGCCTTCCCGCTTCACGTCAGGCTCTCCGAAAGGAATTTCATAATATCCTTCAGGTACACCGCCTTCATGAAATTGTTCGCCGATATCATAAATTCGCTGACTTTCGAAGAAAACAACAGGGTCTGTTCCCTGCAGGGCACTGTTCATTAGTCCTTTAGCATCGTAAGGTGTAGCAGGAAAGCATACTTTCAAACCCGGTATATGAGCCACCAGCGAAGTCCAGTCCTGGGAATGCTGTGCTCCGTATTTAGAACCGACAGAAACCCTGAGCACCACCGGCATTTTAATCAGGTTACCACTCATAGCCTGCCATTTGGGCATCTGGTTGAACACTTCATCACCGCTTCTTCCAAGGAAATCACAATACATGATCTCGGGAATCACTCGTCCGCCGCACATGGCATAACCGATTGCAGTACCAACGATAGCACCTTCAGAAATGGGCGAATTGAACAACCGGTGATAGGGTAATGCTTCCGTCAGTCCCCTGTATACTGCAAATGCACCTCCCCAGTCACGGTTTTCTTCTCCATAGGCAACCAGTGTGGGATCTTTATAAAAGCGATCGAGGATAGCCTCAAAAATACCATCCCTGAGCTGGTATTGCTTCATCTTTGAATATGGTTTTCCATTCTCATCATAAGCAAACCTGTTCTTTTTGGCAATTTGCTGTACCCTTGGATTTTCTACCATGGGATGATTGACTTCCGGTTCTCTGTCATCCATTTTGTCAACAGATTCATCAGAGAAGATCATATCACCGATCTGTTCCGGATTCTTAACCATATCCATCCGGGGAGATTTTTCTTCATCGATTGAGAAAGTAAGCATCTCCTCCATCAGTTTCTTTATCTGGTTCCAGGTGTCTTCCATCTGTTCAGCAGTTGACACTCCGGCTTTCTCCAACTCTTTTCCATAAGAAATGATACAATCCTGTGCTTCCCAGGCTTCAATTTCTTCTTTTGAACGGTAAGAGGAAGCATCGGAAGGTGAATGGCCACTAAAGCGATAAGTAAGGGTCTCAATCAGAACAGGACCTTTCTTTTCTTTGATGATTTCACCTTTGCGCTTAAATATATCAATCACAGCCAGGGGATTATAACCATCAACTCTTTCTGCATGCATTTGGGAAGGATTAACGCCTGCACCCACACGAGCAGCCACGCTGTAACCCATGGTTTCCCCGCAGGTCTGCCCCCCCATGCCATACTGGTTATTCATGATATTGAAAATAACCGGCAAGCCACCTTTCATATCATCCCCCCACAAGCTGTTAAACTGATCCATGGCCGAGAACGTCATGCCTTCCCATACAGGACCACATCCCAGAGAAGCATCTCCGATATTGGCCACCACCAGGCCGGGTTTGCGGTTTACTTTCTTGTACAAAGCAGCCCCCACTGCAATATCGCCGCTACCACCCACAATTGCATTATTGGGATAAACACCGAAAGGAGTAAAGAAAGCATGCATACTGCCGCCCAATCCTTTGTTGAAACCGGTTTCGCGGGCAAAAATCTCAGCCAGGGTTCCGTAAATGAGAAAACGGATAGCCATTTGTTTAACTGTTCCCTTAAACCCTTCTTTTACTATATTTAATATCCTGCCATCAAAATATGATTCCATGATTCCGGTCAGCTTGTCATCACTCAACTGATGAATTGCACTAAGCCCCTTTGCCAGGATTTCTCCGTGACTCCTGTGTGATCCGAAGATAAAATCATCCACACTCAGATTGTAGGCCATACCAACTGCCGATGCCTCCTGTCCAATGGACAGGTGCGCAGGTCCGGGGTGGTTATACTTAATGCCATGATATTCACCGGTGGTCTTGATCAGGTTCAGCATGGTTTCAAATTCACGGATTACCACCATATCATGGTAAATACGTATAAGATCTTCCTTGCTGAAATTGTTCAGTTCATCATTTACAGTTTTGTTATACTTGTTAAGCGGAATCGGGGCAAATGTCAACTCACTTGCTTTGCGTACTTTTGAAGGATCTATAAATTGCGTTTTAGGCATAATATTTAATGATTAGAAAGTAAAAACATTTTCTTTAATTATCTCTGAAATAGTTGGATGCGGAAAAACCAGTTCTTTCATCTCATCCAGTGTCATTTCCGACTCAATGGCCATGGCTGCACCGAAGATCATCTCTGACGCGGGATTCCCGATCATATGCACACCAAGCACTTCTCCATACTTCTTCCCGACTAAAATTTTACACATGCCACTAAACAATTCATTTTCAATCATGAACCGACCCGCATAGGTCATTGGCAAAGACCTTACTTCATATTCAATATTTTTTTGTGCAGCCATCTCTTCTGTAAGGCCGACGCCTGCAACCTCCGGGTTGGTATAAACCACAGCCGGAATAGCACGGTAGCGCATAATATCATTTTTACCTGCAATGTTATTAACGGCCACCTCTCCTTCCCTGCTTGCAGTATGTGCCAGCAAAGAAAAACCGGTTACATCGCCAGCAGCATACACATTGGGTATATTGGTCCGGCAATGTTCATCAATTTTAATACCTCCGCGAAACAATTCCACTCCAATATTTTCAAGTCCTACACCAGCAGTCACCGGGCGCCGTCCAACACTAATAAGTACTTCGGCAGCTTCAACAGATTGCTCTTTCCCGTCCTTCTCAAAAAACACTTTTTTCCCTTTCAGTCTGGTCACCCTGCAACCCAGGTTAAAATCCACACCCGTCTTTTCCATTTCCTTGCGCAAAAGAACACTCTGCTCACGATCCATACCCGGCAGGACCTCATCCATCATCTCGATCACGGTAACCTTGCATTCCATGGTAGAGAAGAAATTGGCAAATTCGCATCCGATCACACCTCCTCCAACTATTACGAGCGATTCGGGTATTTTTTCAAGATTTAATATTTCACGGCTTGTAAGGATATTGTCTTTCTCCAGTCCGGGGATTGGTGGAATTATCGATTCCGAACCGGTACAGATTAAAATATTCTTACACTGATACTCAGTATTCCCGGCCTGAAGCTGTATGATGCCTTCACGACGTTCCCGGATAACAGCAAACTCTTTAATCACTTCAACATGGTTAACTTTCATCTTGCTGCCAACCCCTCTTACCAGCTTTTTGACAATTTTATTTTTACGTTTGAAAATAGTGCTATAATCATATTCAACACCAGTAGTATTTATACCATAAGAAGCGCCGTGCAACGCGTGCTCATATAGCTTGGCTGAATAGAGCAGACTTTTGGTAGGAATACAACCTTCATTCAGGCAAACACCACCCAGTTCTTTGCCTTCGAAAAGCACAACTTTCAATCCGGCATGGCCTGCCCTTTCAGCAGCAACGTAACCGGCAGGTCCTCCTCCTATAATTCCAAGATCATACATATGGTTTACTTAGGGTAATTTCTAAATTATTGTTGTATCAAAATTTTCAATCTCATTTTTGATGGCAGCCAGGAATATGGTAGCCGGACCACCATCAACAGCACGATGGTCATAGGTAAGGGAGAGTCCCATATACGGAACGAATCCGAATGCTCCGTTTTCCATTTGTGCAGGACGTTGAATGATTGTATTCACTCCCAGGATACCCACCTGCGGTACATTGAGTATGGGGGTAAACATCTCAACGCCATAACTTCCAAGGTTTGAAACAGTGAACGAAGCAGCTGTACTGGCCAGCAGATCCGGGTTTATCTTCCCTGCCTTACAGTTTTCAGCAACAGCTTTTAATTGGGACGACAGCCCAAAGAGGGACAGATCATCAGCATTCCTGACAGCAGGAACCATTAGCCCTCTTTCGGTGTCGACTGCCAATCCGAGATGTACTTTCTTAAATGTCCTGATAACATCTCCCAGAAAATGCGCGTTTACCTCAGGATGTTTCTTTAATGCTCTGACAACGGCATAGCACACCATATCGTTCAGGGTAATATTATGTTCAAAGCCCTCTTTTTTTCTGGCCTTTACCTTGCTTCTTAATTCAAGCAGCCTGCGGGCATCAGCGCTAAGGTGGTGGGTAAGTTGTGCTGTGCTCTGCAAAGATGCATACATTGATTTGGCAATGATCTTACGTGTGTTGGAAAGCGTCTTATCTTCAAAATCTCCGGCATACACTTCATTCATTTTAGCTTTCAGATCATCATAGTTAATTGAACCAGCCAGGCCACTGCCGGTTTTCGCAGAAACCTTTTCTTCTGCTTCCATGGCTTTTCTGGCCAGTGGACTGATTTTTGACTTGTTTTCCAGATAAGCCCTCACATCACGCTCAATAATCCTTCCATTTGGGCCGGTTCCCTGAATATCAGCAAGGGTTACTCCCCTTTCTCCTGCCAGTTTCCGGGCACGTGGCGAAATAAAATTATGACTCTGATTTGTTGCCGGTTCTGAGTCTGTAGTAAACGGCTTTTGCTCCAAAACACCATTACTTACTGCATGTGTTTTTTCTTGTGATTCCTGAACCGGACTTTCTTTTCTCTCTCCGCCATCCCCGGCACTCAGAAATTCCTCGATTGATTCATTTTCCTCTCCAATAACAGCTACATTTTTGAGTACTTCAACTTCATCTCCTTCTTCATAAAAAACCTTAAGTAGAATTCCATCTGCCGGAGCTTCCTCTTCAAAAGCAGCCTTATCTGTTTCATAGGCAAAAAGCAATTCCCCCTTCTTTACCTGTTCTCCTTTTTTCTTTAACCATTGGGTGATAATACAACTTTCGACTGACTGCCCCTGTTTGGGCATAATTACCGGTGTAGCCATATAGAAAATAATTATAGTATGGAACGATTAATACAATACTTGTATATACAAGTTACAAACTTAAAACATTTTTTGAATACCTCACAGCTTTTATGTAAAATAATTTAAACGAATCATAAATCATGTCTTTATAAGTAAAGTTGTAAATATTTGTTATTATCTTTACAACATAAATTTCATAAAATAGTCAACTAACTTGTAAACACATTTTATGGAAAATGTAATGCCAATACACAAGCAGATTTACGAAATTCTGCGAAAACGAATTATTGATGGAACCTATAAGGAAGGAACTCTTCTGCCTTCTGAAAATGAGCTTTGTTCCATTCATGGGGCTACGAGGCCTACCGTGCGCAAGGCATTGGATGCTTTGTTAAATGAAGGGTATATTAAAAAACAGCAGGGAAAAGGCAGCATCGTAAGAGGACTGCCCAAAGGTGTCGGAATTCTTTCATTTGCCGGTACTACCTCAGCAATCGGTAAAGAAAATCTGAAAACATATGTCATCGTAAAACCACGGGTTCAGAAATGGGATAGGGCCTTTACATTTGAATTATCCCCAAAAGAAAAAGAAGTTGGTTGTATCTATTTGGAGCGCCTCCGTTTGATCAATGATAAGCCAGTGTTTTTTGACACCACAATGATACCAAATATCAACCTGCCCCGGTTCACCTCGAGAAATTTTGAAAATCGTTCACTCTTTGACATCCTGCGACGCCAATACCAGCTTCAGGTTAAGGGGGGAGAACAGGAAATATCTGCCATTAAAGCTAATCCCACTCTCCAGGAATATTTCAATGTGTCGGCAGACCATCCGATTTTGCAGCTGAACAGAAAAATGGAGACTAATCGAATGGATTTTTACTTTTACAGCCAGGTGCTTTGTAATACTGAAGATTTTGCTTTGTTCGGCACATTTTAAGACTTCTGCTGGCGAATTAATATTTTCTTTTCTAATCGAGTATAAAATAACATGAAAAATATTTTCTACTGTGCTGCCTTCGATATGTGATCATCCGGACATTAAAATATTTTTTCTTCTATTATCAAGTCGGTTAAACGAAAAATTGCCAGGGTACTATAAAATTTTCGAGTATAGGGGTCGATTCATGAATTGTTGATTTCGTACTTCTCGACAAAAACAGCGGAATTATCTTTCAACACTACTGAAAATTTCTTCCAGGACCTGCTTGCGATATGTAAATATTTTCCTGAGTTGTATCCTTATTAATCTGCCCATCAATAATCTGCCGGCAGGTCCCCCCGGAAACCTGTAAGAAACCCTGTCTGTCATGAGTACACCACGCATGGTACGTGTAAAATGATGTTCATGGTGCCACATGGAATAAGGTCCGTAGCGTTGTTCGTCAATGAAATATTTTTGGTATACCACACCTGTTATTTCAGTTACCCAGTTTGTTCTGATTCCAGGAAAAGGAGCAACTTTATAGGTAATTATCTGCCCCGGATACATGGCTGCAGGCTTTCCGGATGTAATTTTAAACCCCATATGTGGTGGTGTGATCTTTGAAAGATTTGCAGGAGTAGCAAAAAAATCCCATGCTTTTTCTAAAGAGACCGGAAGTTCCTGAGTGGCTGTCAGGTTATAAATTCCTGAGTAATATGAAAAATTTAAAGATGAAAGTTCATTCATGCTTTCCTTTTTCAAACTAAACAGAAACAGAGGTTTTTTGTTTAATTGTTTTTTATTTTTATTAAACAGTGAAATATTTTACCTTACTTCAGTAAAGCCAAATAAACCAATTATTATATTTCAAGATTGTGAGGAGTAAGAACCTGAATATCTACTTTTTTCTTATTTTAAAAGAGGCGAATCCACAAACGGGAGTTCCATCTGATGAAATGCCCTTAACATGTATTTCATAATCACCTTCGTTGTCACCACTAATAAAATCTCTGGTCACTGGGTGTTTTCCTAAAGATATATCAGCATTCCAGTAAATCAGGTTTGCAAACCAGGGAAGTGGTTTGTCTCTGTCAGAAATAAGCTTTACTTCAGGGATATTAAAGGAACCACCTGGAGTTAATGTTTGATAGTTAAAAAATACAGTTCCTTCAGGAAATTTGTATTCTTCCAGTTCGCTTTTAGCGGCTTCCAAATTAATAACTCCATTGAGCTTGTGGGAACCTAAAAAATATTCCTGATTAATGACATCAATTTTTCTGACAGAAGAAGGGTGTATATCCAGTAATTGTTTATAATTAAAGACCGGGATATTATTTAGCATTACCAGCGGATTTTGAATTAATCTGTCCTGATCAGTGACTTTAACTTCAAAATGATAGTTGCCCTTATTTTTTACTGCGAATACATTTGGAACAATTTCTTTAAAAATCTCTTCCAGGGAGGAAAGCGCTATGAAATCACTTGGGTTTACTGTATAATCGGGGTTTGAAAAAACAGGTTGGGGAATATAATCATCCGGTTTCTTAAGTTTTGCTGTCTGGATGTAATAATTTGTCACCTGATAATCAATATAAAGCTTATCATATAACTGGCTTTCATCCCTGGTAAAGGACAATGAATTCCACAAAGGATAATATTTATCCGCAAAATCATTATTGATCTTTATTTTAACAGGCTTAATGTTGTTTGTACCTGTATAGATTTTCTTATTCCCGTGAAAGTTATTCAGTGAAAAGACAAAAGAACCATCTTCATTGGTATTATAAATATGAAGCTGAGGTTCATCTCCCAGTACGGACAGGTACACATCGGTATTTGCAACAGGAATATCTGAATCATTGGTTAACATACCGGTAAGGCTGACATCTCTTATATCCGGAATATGTTCGATTGGCAGATTCGATTCATCAGAAAGTAATTTATTCAGCATATTCATATCCTGAATAATTCCATTCTCCCGGATAATTGCCAGAGCATCAGATAATTTATCGTTTTTTACAATTCCATCACAATTTGTAACAGATCCCTTTAAAGCCACTGAAACTGTGAGTTGAGCACCGCCACCAATTATATTATCAGATGCATCAAGTGAAAGATGAATTTTCTCTCCCGGTTTATATTGCTGTAAATCCGTTTTTATGTTTATTGGGAGTGGCTTCTTTAATTCCGGATATAAAACATCCATACAAATCAATCTGTTGCTCTTGTCTTTGAGAATTATATAATTTATTCCGTCAGAGAGTAACCTGTTGTCAACTTTGAGGGTACCCATTTCAGAAACTAACGGGAATTCTTTGATATAGAGAGTATTCATTAATCGATCCTTAATCAGAAGCTTACAGGGCGTGTTGTTTCGCAGATTATATGAATCAATTGAAATGGCGAGTGTTGATAATTTCATCTGTGTAACCAATTCAGCGCAAGAAGAATTGATTTGATCAATAGGCAAAACGAGTGAATCTCCATCATCAAACTTTATCCTGGCTTCATAAGTAACTCCTTCCTTCGGGGTGAAATGAAAAATCCCCAGTCTGTTTTTCAGCCAGATAACATTGTCTATGGTATCCTTTTTATCGGCAATTAACGTTGCATAACGGGCTTTCCTGGTACTTGAATTTATTGCAACCACACCTTGTGTGAGTTTATTATAAACAGGATATCCATCTTTAAAAAAAAACCGCGCCGGTAGTTTGCCAACCGGCAATATCATTTTACGTTTTGGATTTAAAATTAAAATTTCCTTTCTTGTAAAATCAACCGGCAGAGAAGATTTTTGATAATTGGTATAAACCTGTAAATAATAGTTTCCTGTCAGGAAATCCTCAGGAATAATAAGGGATGCAGAAACTTGACCATTGACAATTTTGAATTTCTGTTGAATGGTATAAGGTTCCGATTCATGATATAGCTCAACAAAAAGCACATGGCTCAGACACTGTGAAGAAGTATCCTGCAAACAGTTAATATAAGTACTGAACCATAGCTTTTCCCCAGCAATATATATATCTCTGTCTGTAAACAGGTGTGTTTCTTCCAGGTAATCTTTAAGAAGAATTTCCTTGTTTTGGTATTTTCCTGCTTGATTTCCAGACAGACTGAGCAGAAAAGCAATAAGAAAAAGGATAAGTATGAAAATTCTACCTTTAAAATTTTTCATGATATTCAATTATTGATCAATCCAGAAATCAGGTTTAGCTGCTAATCCACCTGCCATTTCACAAAAAAAACATTCTGGCATTCCCCAACCAAACTCGTTATTCACTTCTGTAAAATACATCGGTGAGCCAGGAGTGCCACCAACAGACATCAGTTTTCCCAACGCCTGCGGATCCGTTACAGCTTCACATTCATCAAAGGTGAAATTACCCTCTACAGGTCTGTTAAAAAAATTTCTTTGCAGATAAATCCCACCAACAACAACGCTTCCAAGCACCTGCTCTGCAGAATTTGTTATGCAATGAATATTTCCCTTAATTGAGTAAGGTTGTATAGCATACAATGACCCACTGTTATTTTGTTGTTTATATTCCGAATAGAGATTATACACTTCTTCGGATACAGCCACCTGGGTAATAAGCAAGCTATACCGTACTGAGAACTGCCTGGTATTAAAAGGTACAAAATTCAGGGGGTAGGATTGTTCATGTGCGTTTCCAGCAAGAGTTTTTACCACAAAAAACTGCTTTAATCTGTTTGTCTTCCAGCATCGGGCGGGAGGTCTGTCATTGGGTAGAACTTCTTCCGGTCCATCCCCTACATCTTTATATACCAATAACAGATCAGGTTTATATTCGTATGTTTCTTCCAAATGAAACAAGTAATACTGATCAGAGTCCTTTCCTGTCATATAGTTTATCTTAAACTGAGCTCCTTCAATATTTATTGCCGGATCATTTGTTGGTATTTCATCAATTGTATAGTAAAGTGAATCGAAATGTTTCACGGCATTCAAAACCTGAAAATCAGATTCATAGATTTCTCCGTCATTTAATTCGATTATCAGTTTATAACTTCTGCCTGGTATACCGGTAAAATTTTGAGGAACATATAATCCCTCATCCTGAAAAATAAAAGGTATATTGTTCCCTAAATCATCACGAACCGTTACTGCAGCGTTATTTACAGGATCAAACTGCTGGTCACCCAGAGAAGAGGGATGTGAAAGTCTTACATATTGAAAAACCGGATTATCAGTAATATATGCATTAACAACGAGCGTCTGCAGAGATTCCGATTTCATTTCAGGCCAATAAGGCTCAACGCAGGATGCCAGGGTAAAAATAATTCCAGTTATAAACAAAAAAAGTTTAGTCATTATAATTGCCTAATTTAATTATATATGTAGCAGTATATATCGGAGCCCCAAATATTGATAATTTATATCCCTTGATTCTTCCTTCCTCAGATTTGAAATAAACAGAATAGGCGTTTTTTCTTCCCAGTAAATTGTAAACAGAAAACATCCAGGAACCATGAGCCAGTTTTTTCTTTACCAGATTTCCTTCTAAATTTGCTGAAAGATCAACCCGAAAATAATCAGGAATACGCATTTCATTCCTGGCAGAATAGTTTATTACCGGAGTTCCGTCAATAAAGTAAACAGATTCAGGGCTCGTATAAGGACGGCCTGTGGAATAAACAACATTACAGGAAAAAGAAAATCTGCGGCTGAAGGTATAATTACTTACAAAATTAATAGCATGAGGCTTATCATAACTGGAAGGGAATTGAATTCCATTGTTGACCTTTTCGTACGGATTATTGTTTTCAATTAAGACACGAGAATGTGTATAAGAGTAGTTTAACCATCCAGTCAAGCTGCCCAAATTCTTTCTAATCATAAATTCAGCTCCATAGGCGGTGAGGTTTCCCTGTAAAATTTCTGTTTCCGGAATTTGAGATGTTAACATGTTTGCACCATCCTTATATTCAACAAAATTTTTCACAGATTTATAATACACCTCACCGGTCAATTCCCATATACGCCCTGGTGTATTATAGTATAATCCAAAGGAATATTGATTTCCCTGCATGGGTTTAATATGATAATCAGCAAGTTTCCATTTGTCTGTGGGTGAAATTGAAAGTGTATTTGACAGCATAAAAATATTTTGCTGGAGCTGGTTATAACTAATTTTGGCAGATAAGTTAGGAAATAATTGGTACTTGGCAGAAAGACGAAAAACCGGCTTTTGATAGCTTTTAATAATTTTAGGCCCACTATAATGAACTGTATCTGTTATATTTACAGCCCTGAGGTCAGATGAATTATATAAGTAAACATCCTGTGGTCCCAAATAATTATACAGGTTATACCGTACTCCACCATATAATGAAATTTTATCGGAAAGATGCCACTCGTCACCAACAAACAGCCCCGATTCAAGTGCATTTTCATTCCCCGATTGGGTAGTATTAACTACCGAATCATTCAGCAGATTACTGTATCTGCCTCGTGATTGAATATAATAAGTATTATCCAGACCAGCTATCAGAGTGTGTTTCTCACCATAATAAATTGTAAAGTAATTTTTCCACTCAAATTGATTTATAAAATAACTGTGTTGATAGGCATTATAAATCAGTTCACTGTTATTTTCATTAAATTCATATCTGCTGTAAACCAGTGCTGATGTGAAATTACCTTTGTTACTAATTAAATGATTCCACTTCAGGGAAGCTCCCCGATTACTGTATTCATGTTTAATTTTCTGATCATAATCCATTTGATCCAAACTATAATAGCCAAATAAAGACAATTTATCCTTTTTTGTAAGATCATAATTTACGGATGCCAGCATATCAGAAAAATCGGCATTGCTGTTCCTTACCGCCGGGTCCTTAACTTTCTTCAACAACCAATTAATATAAGATACACGGGCACCAACCATTATACTACCTTTGTCTTTAACAATTGGATTATCGAGCAGAATATTGGAAGAAACCGGGCTTATACCTCCATGCATCCCAAATTTTTTATAACTGCCTTTCCGGGTTGAAATATCAAAAATGGAGGCCAGCCTTCCGCCATATTCAACAGGAATGTTGCTTTTATATAGATTCACTTCATCAATGGCTTCTGGGTGAAAAGCTGAAAAAAAACCATTGAGATGATTCACATTATATACCGGAATACCGTTTAAATAGAACAGATTCTGATCAGCCGGACTTCCCCTTACATTAAAACCTGAAGCCCCTTCTCCTGACTGCTGTACTCCTGGCAATAATTGTATTACTTTGAGTACGTCTTTCTCTCCCATCACAACTGGAATATTTTTTGCATCTTTTGCAGAGATATGTTCCAGTCCCATCTGGGTATTGCGGACCTTATTGAATTTATCAGAACTGATTGTAACCTCTTCAAGCGCTACCAGTTTTGGTTGTAAAGTAAGTGTTGCCATCCCGTCAGATAACACTTTCAGGTTATATCTATGCTTTAATTTATCAATACTGCTGGCCTGAATAGTATAGTTGCCTGTTGGAACAGAAAGCTCAAACCGACCGTCAACATTGGTTACTGTACCCTGCTTGAGCTCTTCAATATATACAGTTGCACCAATAACCGGCTCACCAGTTTTTGCATCTTTCACAATACCTCTGAATAATGCACGGCCTGCATGAGTTGGTCCGTTTTCCTGACCAATCACAAGATTCTCCGGAACAAATTCGTTTTTTGTGTCAATGTATCCGTTTGGAGATTCGGATCTGTCCTGTTGTTCTCTATTTCTTTCTGCTTCCATGTATACATCCGGGGAAATAGTTGTTTCAATGGTTACAACTTTTGTGATGAAATAGTTATGCTCACTGTCATTCGAAATATTCAATGAAGGATCATTCGATGAGGTCTTCAAAATATCAGAAAGCAGGGCTGAATCTCCCTTAATTAAAATAGTAACATCCGGTATGCTGTCGTGATTATAAAAAATTCTGATTCCCCTGTCCTTTTCCAATGCCAGAGAGAAATCATGGAGAGACATACCATTGTATGAATTGCTTATCCATAAAGCGTTTTGTTGCCCAAACGCAATGGATGGAAATATTATAATCAGTAGCAGGCCGACAATTAAAATATATATATTTTTCATTCTCCCAACTGATTATCGGCAAATTTGCAAAGTTGACAATATTGAACGGAACTTGCTTTTTTAAATGAAATCCGGTGTTTACGCATTAATTTTTTCAAATTTTTCTTATCAGAATTAAAATACTGTAAAAACTCTCTTTTTCGGGAACATTTGGTCCAACTTTCTCCTTCTACAATAAAAAGATTTGAATAAGTTTTGCTATAATAACCATGGGGATGCATTGAAGTATAATTATCCGAGAAATGTTTACTATAATGAAGGAAATAAAGCCTGTTACCCTCATATATTTTTTCATAATACCCATGATTTTGCGAACTATTTATATGAATGGAATTTACGAACAGGTGCTCTTCAATCCGGAGTGAATCAATAAGATTCGGAGGTATTGAAACAGGGACCCTCATGTATTGCTGATGATTTACCTGAATGATAATTTCATCAGAATTAATATTATAACGTACCAGTACATCCTGAAATGTTCTTCCTTTCAGAAAAATATCCGCATTGAGCCATTTTTTATCGGCAAAATAAGGGTTCCCGTCAGCACCGGGATTAGGTTCCTGATAAAATCGACCCTGGAAAATCAGGTCATCCTGCCCATATATTTTTTCAATAAACTGTATCAGACCTGCTGTTCCGGTCTCATTGCTTTCTACCTGCGATTTTAGGGGAAAACTAAAAAAAACTAATAGTGTCAAAAACGAAACGAAAAAACGTATTTTCCCTGAAATATGTCCAACCATTAATGGGATTTTAATCTAAATTCAAAATTAAAGCCTTAAAATTAGATAAAATATCTAATTGGGGAACTTATTTTCGCATTATCCTTTAAAAAGATGCATTTTATAAAACATATTTTGTTTCTATTTGAGAATAAAATATTCGTATGTTTGAATGTCTAATTAAATAGCCTCAAATGATTGCAAGAATATGGCATGGCTATACAACGCCTGAGAATGCCGCTGCGTATGAAGAAGTGCTTAGGGCAGAAGTGTCTTCAGAACTTGAAGCAAAGCATATAAATGGATATAAAGGATTACAATTACTAAAAAACGAAAAACCCGGTGAAGTTGAGTTCACTACAATTCTTTGGTTTGAAACCTTAGAAGATGTAATTGAATTTGCAGGTGAGGATTATGAAGCAGCCTGGGTTCCGGAAGCCGCCCGTAAAGTTTTAAACCATTATGATTCAAGCGTAAAACACAGCAAGATGATTTACAGTACGTTATAGCTTGGATTAAAGAATACAACCTACAGGGCAGACGCAATTCTTCCAACAGCAACATTTCAGGGTTTATTCTTTCGGAGCCAGATTGTTTGTCCCGGTTCCGGCTCTTCGCCCGGTTCCATGTTATTTTTCCGGTACAGTTTCATTAGTTTAATACCATATAACTGGGAGATTGAGTACATCGATTCACCTTCCTGAACCACGTGAAAATCATTTCCCACTGCCGCTTTGTTCCGCTTAGGCTGAAGATAAAGTACCTGTCCGGGATACAGCCCAGCCTGTTTGGGAAGTTCATTATATTTGTAAAGTTCATTTGGCAATAAATCCATTTCTTTCTCAAGGCTCTCGAAGGTATCTCCATTTTTAACAACAATATAGTCGATGCGGTTACGCTCGTAAATCTGATGTCCTGCAGAAATGGTAAATTCAGGCTTGCCGGAATGTTTGCCGGCTCTTCTTCTGGTCCTGTCTGTACCTGCCATATCGTACTGATGAAGATTATTCTCCTCAATAATACGTATCAGCATGGTTGCATAAGTGGGACTGGTAGCATACCCGGCCTTTTTAAGGCCGCGTGCCCAACCTTTATAATCAGTAGGATCCATTTCAAAAAGAAAGCTATAACGCGGTGAATGCATTAAAAACTCGGTGTGATCATCGTAAGATTCTGATGCAGACCGGTATTTTCTGAAACATTCATGCCGGGCATCATCGTCATGATAGATTTTGCGGCCTGTCCATCCGTGGCATTTGATCCCAAAATGATTGTTTGCCCTGGTAGCCAGCCTGCTGTTCCCGTTATCTGATTCCAGCATTCCCTGGGCCAGCGTAATACTGGCCGGAATACCACTGCGTCGCATTTCTTTTATGGCAAGTTCCTTATATGTATTTATATAATCCTCTTTTGTATACGGTTGTGCCTGTATCAGTGATGAAAACAATACAACTGCCAGGATCAGCATTCCCGGTTTTCGGCTGTGGTATGATAAAAATTCTGCTATTACAGTCATGCCTCTTTATGAACTCTTACTTTAACTCCTGATCTTTTGAAAATTTCTTACGCCCAAATGTAACAGAATTTTTCTGTTCTGCCTTTTTTATTTATTGTTATAAATTTTATTGAATAAGCTCAGAAATCAGCCAATTCAGAAACTTATAGTTTTGAAAACAAACGGACTTTCAGAATGTATATTGTCATAGAAGGTTGTATAAAATTATGTTTTTACAAACAGCACCGGTTAATACAGATCTCTTACTATGTAAAAGTAAATCTGAAGTAAAGTGGGTTCGGATATGTTCAAATAACCTGCATTTATGGGCAATTATGAAAAAATATGTATCTTAGGCTAAAATTTCATTTTCATGATACAACGAGAAATACATTCTTCCTATTTCGAATATAAATCATTAGAAGAACTTACTGATACTGATAAAACCCTGGTAGAAAAAGCCATGGAAGCCTGCAAAAATGCCTATGCACCTTACTCCGGGTTTAGTGTGGGAGCAGCGCTGGCGCTCTCCAACAACGTAATAATTGAAGGCAGTAATCAGGAAAATGCAGCCTATCCTTCAGGCCTGTGTGCGGAAAGGGTCGCACTTTTTGCTGCGGGCTCTTCATATCCTGATATCCCGGTGACATCGCTTGCAATTGCAGCCTTTTCCAATGGATCGTTTACCAACACACCTGTAAAACCCTGTGGATCCTGCCTCCAGGTACTGGCTGAAACCGAACAGAGATATAATACTGAAGTAAAAGTAATTCTATACGGCCGGCAGAATATTTTTGTGCTGGAAGGAGTTAAAAATTTACTCCCAATGGCTTTTATCAAAACTGAATTTTTTGTGAAACGCGGGTGATGGATCGGTACCAACTAAAATAATAAGTCCCTGCTGATTCTTTCCGGCCGGGAATACAGAATTATTCACAGCCCTTTATCCTGGTCTGTTTCACTTTTTGAGCAACTCC
Organism: uncultured Bacteroidales bacterium; assembly: GCA_963783315.1. GTDB lineage: Bacteria > Bacteroidota > Bacteroidia > Bacteroidales > DASQZP01 > DASQZP01. Next base: position 351,549 of record CAWAMZ010000010.1, on the reverse strand, counting down.
GAAAAATAATTCCACAAACTTTCATCAGGAGCCGGGGCAACAATTGTCAGCGATTCTTTTCTGACAGGATGAATAAACTCAACAGAGCGACTGTGCAGACTGATTCCACCATTCTTATCCGACCTGTCAAATCCATATTTAAGGTCTCCTTTTATGGGACATCCAATTTTGGCAAGTTGTGCCCGTATCTGATGATGTCTTCCTGTTTCGAGCAGTATTTCCAGCAGAAAATAATTATTGGAATCCCCGATAATTTTATACGTCAGTGCTGCTTTTTTTGAGCCATCCAACTCTCTGTCAGAGGCAAATGACTTGTTCAATTTTTCATTTCTGACAATGAAATGTTCCAGTCTGCCCCTTTCCTCCGGGGGACGGTTTTTTACAATTGCCCAGTAAACCTTCCTGATTTCACGCTCCTTAAAAATCTTGTTAAGGCGTGTCAGGGCTTTTGACGTTTTAGCAAATAAAACAACACCACTCACCGGCCTGTCCAGACGGTGTGTAACACCCAGAAAAACTTCCCCGGGTTTCTTATATTTTTCCTTAATATATTGTTTAACTATCCTGTCCAGGGAAATATCCCCGGTTTTGTCCCCCTGAACAATTTCAGAATTCGTCTTATTAACAGCAATGATATGATTATCCTCGTATAAAATATTCATGGTATCAGAGGATGTTAATACTGTTCCTTTTCGTTTGGAAAATCAACATTACGCACATCAGTAATATAGTTCTGAACAGCGCCCGATATTTCAGCATAAAGGTTATGATATCTTCGCAGAAAACGCGGTGAAAATTCCTGGGTAATACCAAGCATATCATGTAATACGAGTACCTGGCCATCCACATGCGGACCGGCGCCAATGCCAATAATTGGTATTTTAAGTTCGGAAGCTACCCGTTGTGCTAGTTTGGCAGGAATTTTTTCCAGTACAATGGCGAAACAACCTGTTTCTTCAAGCAGGTGGGCATCTTCAATCAGTTTTTCTGCTTCTTCTTCCTCACGTGCTCTTACTACGTAGGTACCAAATTTATGAATCGACTGTGGAGTTAATCCCAGGTGTCCCATGACGGGAATTCCTGCAGAAAGAATCCTGGTAACAGATTCGCATATTTCTTTACCCCCTTCAAGCTTTACTGCATGTGCTCCGGTCTCTTTCATGATCCGTATAGCATTTGCCAGGGCTTCCTTTGAGTTTCCCTGGTAAGTACCGAAAGGCATATCTACTACTACCAATGCCCTTTCAACAGCACGAACCACAGAAGAAGCATGATAGATCATCTCATTAAGCGTGATGGGCAGAGTTGATTCATAGCCAGCCATTACATTGGAGGCTGAATCACCCACTAATATTACGTCGATCCCTGCTTTGTCAAGAATCCTGGCAAAAGAATAATCATACCCGGTCAACATGGCAATTTTTTCCCCGCGCAGTTTCATTGCATTCAGCACATGCGTTGTGACCCTTTTAACTGATTGATGTATTGACATGACATTTTGAATTAGATTAAAAAGACAAAGCTACAAACTTTGGCAATTAATATTTGTCTGTTAACCGCAAAAATGTAATCCCGGCTGTCAGATGCTGACAATATATTATAACCCTTTCTTTTTCAAATCAATTTACCTGATTATTTAAAAATATCCCTGTGATGTTCTGACGTTTTGTCACAGATTTAACAGGAGTAAGCCGGAAAATCAGCCAAATACTGTGTCATATTTACATAAACCCGGCGAAGATATTCAATGGCACAATGATTGACCCGTTTGGATGAAATCAAAAAGAATTTAATAACACAAAAAATAATACAAACATGGGTAAAATTATTGGAATCGACTTAGGAACAACCAATTCTTGTGTCTCCGTAATGGAAGGGAATGAACCTGTAGTTATTCCCAATAGTGAAGGCAAGCGTACTACGCCTTCAGTAGTTGCATTTATTGACAACGGAGAAAGAAAAGTGGGTGATCCGGCTAAACGTCAGGCTATTACGAATTCACAAAAAACTATATCATCTATCAAACGCTTCATGGGCGAAACGTTTGATAATGTTACAAAAGAAGTTTCAAGGGTATCCTACAAAGTTGAAAAAGGCGAAAACAATACACCGAGGGTGAAAATTGATGACCGCCTTTATTCACCGCAGGAAATTTCCGCTATGGTGCTGCAAAAAATGAAGAAAACTGCTGAAGATTATCTTGGCAGCCAGGTAACAGATGCTGTTATTACTGTTCCTGCCTATTTTAGTGATGCAGCCAGGCAGGCAACCAAAGAAGCCGGTGAGATTGCAGGTCTTAATGTCCGCAGGATCATCAATGAACCAACAGCCGCTTCGCTGGCATATGGTTTGGACAAAAAGTCCAGTGACCTGAAAATTGCTGTTTTTGACCTTGGTGGCGGTACTTTTGATATTTCCGTACTGGAACTTGGTGATGGTGTCTTTGAAGTAAAATCTACCAATGGCGATACACATCTTGGCGGTGACGACTTTGACCAAGTTATAATTGACTGGCTGGCAGATGAGTTTAAGAAAGATGAGGGTATTGATTTGAAAAAAGATCCGATGGCATTACAGCGGTTGAAAGAAGCTGCAGAAAAAGCCAAGATCGAATTATCAAGCTCAACCTCTACAGAAATAAACCTGCCGTATATTATGCCGGTGGATGGTATACCCAAACACCTTGTAAAAACACTTTCAAGGTCTCAGTTTGAAAAGCTTGCCGATTCACTTATTCAGGCAACTATGGGTCCCTGTAAGAAAGCGTTGAAGGATGCCGGTATGGATCCCAGCGAAATAAACGAAGTAATTCTGGTTGGAGGTTCAACCCGTATCCCGGCCATCCAACAGGTAGTTGAGAAATTCTTTGGCAAAACTCCTTCAAAAGGTGTGAATCCTGATGAAGTAGTGGCAATCGGAGCCGCTATCCAGGGTGGTGTCTTAACAGGCGAAGTGAAAGATGTACTGCTTCTTGATGTTACTCCGCTTTCATTGGGTATTGAAACAATGGGAGGTGTAATGACCAAATTAATTGAATCCAATACAACCATCCCGTCCAAGAAAACAGAAACCTTCACAACTGCTGCAGATAATCAGCCATCAGTTGAAATTCATGTACTGCAGGGCGAAAGGCCAATGGCAAGCGGTAATAAAACAATCGGGCGTTTCCATCTTGATGGCATTCCGCCTGCACCAAGAGGCGTTCCCCAAATTGAGGTTATGTTTGACATTGATGCCAATGGTATTTTGAATGTTTCAGCCAAAGATAAAGCTACCGGAAAACAACAGAGTATCCGTATTGAAGCATCTTCAGGATTGTCAGAAGAAGAGATCAACAAGATGAAGGAAGAGGCAAAAGCCAACGAAGAATCTGATAAAAAAGCCAAAGAGCGTATCGATAAGATGAATGCGGCAGACAGTCTTATTTTCCAGACTGAAAAACAGTTGAAAGAATTTGGAGACAAACTGCCAGCTGATAAAAAACAGCCCATCGAAAAAGCGCTCGAACAACTCAGGGAAGCTCATAAAAGCCAGGATATTGATGCTATTGATAAGGCTACAGCTGAATTGAACCAGGTATGGCAGTCTGCATCTGAAGAGATGTATAAAGCAAGCCAGGCTACACAGGGTGGTGCTCAGGATGCTTCTCAGAATTCAGCCGGCGACAATAACCAGGATGGTGGTAAAGACGACGGTGAAGTGACTGACGTTGATTTTGAAGAAGTAAAATAAATACCTGAATAATAAATTAATAATTAAGGCCCCTTTTCGGGGCTTTTTTTATTTTTGTACCTTACATCACGAAAAATTCTGTTGCTATTTTTCCTTATATATAGGATTAGCCGGATTTATCCAATGCTGTCAACTTTGGCCGGTATATTTTAATTTAACCTCTTTGATTTTTGTAAAAGTATTGCATTATGCTGCGTAATTCATTATTCATTTTTATCTGTATTGCCCTGAGCTATAACACATTGGCTCAAAACCCTGTTGTAAACGGTGATACTGTTTTTAACCAAACGGATAAACAAGGCCTTAAACAAGGCTATTGGAAAGTAAAATACGAAAACGGTAAAATAAGGTATGAAGGATTCTTCAAAAATGGCAAGCCTTCCGGACTTCTGAAACGCTATTATCCTGACGGTATCATCCAGGCTAAAATGAATTTTACCGAAAATAGTAAAAAGGCACAGGCAACCTTGTATTATAACAATGGAGTAATGGCTGCTGAAGGATTTTACGTGAATGAAAAAAAGGACAGCACCTGGAAATATTATTCATATTATAATAAAAATTTATCTGCCGTGGACAGGTACGATAACGGCAAAAAAAACGGAGTCTGTGAAAAATATTATTCTGACGGATCGCTTCTGGAAGAACTCATGTGGAAAGAAGGGATTAAAGACGGAATTTGGAACCAGTACTTTCAAAATGGGAGGCCTAAATTGGCAGGCGCCTATAAAAATGATAAACGCCAGGGACAGTTCATTTTCTATTATCCCGATGGATCCGTCGAAACTAAAGGAGAATTTAACCAGGACATGATGGATGGAAAATGGATAACTTATGACCCCGACGGAAACATTGAAATGACAATTATATACAAAATGGGCAAGCCACAAAATCCCGAAGTTCTTGAAGAAAAACAAAAAGAGTTTTTTGACAAGATTGAGAAAAATAAAGGCAAATTTCCTGAGCCCGGCGAAGAATTATACAATTCAGGAGGCAACATGCATTAACAATCATAACCAGCATGATTAACTCACTTTTATGAACCAATCGATAAAATATCTGAGCCTCTTTTTATTTTTGCTGACAGAATTTGCAGCAAATGGGTTTTGTCAGCAGCAAACTGCTCCAGATAAATATTTTATCAGATTTATTGATAAGCAGCATTCCCCATACTCAGTCAACAGACCTGAAGAGTTCCTGTCTGCCAAAGCATTGAAAAGAAGGCACAAATTTAACATTCCTGTGACTTCGCAGGACCTGCCGGTTTCTCCTTTCTATACTGACAGTCTGAAAAAACTCGGGTACAAAATACTTACTACATCAAAATGGTTCAATGCAGCAACACTATATATTGCTGATTCTGTAAAAGTGGCCCAATTGGGCAGCCTGGATTTTATTAAGCATGAAAACGATACAATTCCCAGACAACTTTTCACAAACCTTAAAAAAGAGAAGCCTTTTATTGATAAACTCCAAACAAAAATTATTCTGGATGCCCTGTCATTAAATTATGGAAATGCAACACGTCAGATTGAAATGCTCAAAGGAAATATTTTGCACAACCATGGTTTTTTGGGGCAGGGCATGACCATAGCAGTAATTGACGCGGGATTTTTCAGGGTTGATTCCCTTCCCGCTTTCGACAGCATCAACATCAACCATCAGATCCTGGGAACCCGTAATTTTGTGGACCGTGATATATCTGTATACACAACTCATACTCATGGAATGATGGTATTGTCAATTCTGGCCGGAAATATTCCTGAAGAGATTATAGGAACTGCTCCCGGAGCTGATTACTGGCTGCTCCAGTCAGAAGACGCCGCTACGGAATATCTGATTGAAGAGGATAACTGGGTGGCTGCTGCTGAATTTGCTGACAGTGCCGGCGCAGATGTGATCACCACATCACTTGGTTACACCAGGTTTAACGACCCGTCACAGGATCTTACATATGCTGACATGAATGGCAAAACTGCCCGTGTTTCAATTGGTGCATCAATTGCTGCGTCAAAGGGAATGTTGGTGGTAGTTAGTGCAGGTAACGAAGGAAACGATGCATGGAAATACATCTCAGCACCCGGAGATGCTGACAGTGTGCTTACTGTAGGTGCCGTTGACAGTCTGGGAAATTATGCCCGTTTTAGCTCTGTTGGCCCAACATCCGATGGAAGGATAAAACCAAACGTAGTTGCTATGGGAATTGCAACGGCAATTGAATCTCCCTTTGGTATGGTGTCCAGCGGTAATGGTACATCTTTCTCTGCGCCTGTTATAGCTGGCTTATCTGCCTGTTTATGGCAGGCGAATCCCGCTCTGAATAATATGGAGATGATACAGGCCATAGAACAAAGCAGTTCACAATATTTTTCACCTGATTCCCTGCTGGGATATGGAATACCAGACTTTGCATCAGCCGCCGGAATTCTTCAGTTTATAAGGGAATACAAAAGTGACAGCTCTTTTATAAGGGTATTTCCAAACCCGTTCACCGACATTTTTAATCTTGAATACAATTCCGGTAATAATACTCAGCTTGCCATCCGGATATTCAACATCCGGGGACAACTCATTTATACTTTTAATAAAAAAGTGCGTCAAAATACCCTGGCCAGTTTCACCATTAAGGAATTGCAGCACCTTCCGGCCGGCATATACCTGTTGAAAATTACCAATGGAGATCAGGTTCATCAGGTAAAACTGATCAGAACAAATGAACCGGAATAAAATTATGAGCAGAGAATCACTTACCATTTCAGAATTAAACCTGCAGGTAAAAAATGTCATAAAAGACAATTTTAGAAGACCTTTATGGGTGGTTGCTGAGATCAGTGAGATGAAAACAAATTACCAGGGCCATTGTTACCTGGAACTTGTTGAAAAAGGGAAAGACGATCGGCTTATTGCCAAAGCCCAGGGAAATATCTGGGCCTATACTTTCCGCATCCTAAAGCCTTATTTTGAAACAACAACAGGAATGGAATTTACCAGTGGGCTGAAAGTAATGTTAAATGTCTCTGTTGAATTCCACGAGTTGTACGGATACAGCCTGAATATAAAAGATATTGATCCGGCTTATACACTTGGAGATCTGGCTCTCCGAAGAATGGAAATCATAAAAAAACTGAAGGACGACGGGATCTTCAATTTGAACAAAGAACTCGAATTTCCCCTTGTACCCCAAAGGATTGCCATCATTTCTTCTGGTACAGCTGCCGGATACGGAGATTTTATGAATCAACTGGAAAATAATATATTCGGTTATGCTTTCCATACCAGGCTTTTTCCTGCCATTGTGCAGGGTGACAAGGCTGAATCGTCTATTATCCATGCATTGGAAGAAATTTTTCAACAGGAAGAAGCATTCGACTGCATCGTTATTATCCGCGGAGGAGGCTCTCAGAGTGACTTAAGCTGTTTCGATAATTATATGCTGGCTTCCCATGTTGCACAGTTTCCCATTCCCGTCCTGACAGGCATCGGACATGAAAAGGATGAAACCATCACCGATCTGGTAGCGCATACAGCTCTAAAGACACCTACTGCTGTAGCCGAATTTATCATCAGTTGTGTCGAATCTTTTGATGCCGAACTGGATGAACTCAGAGACAAATTTACGGACAGGGTGGATGAGCTTCTAAGCGAACAAAATCATCAACTGACATGGATAAGTAATAACTTTGCCCCTGTTGTCCGCAGCATCGTTGCAGAAAATAAAAGCCTGCTGGCAGTTTCAGCAGGCAAAATCGAACATGTCGTAAATTCTTTTCTTTTAGACAAGTATCGTAATGTTACCGGTACATCCCAACAACTTTCATCTATTGCAGGTAAGCAGTTAACGTCAGGAAAATATAAAAACAGCAACTTGCAAACAAATCTTTTACATGCTGTGAAAGATTACCTTTCCCACAAAAATCACCATCAGGATTTGCTTGAAAATAAATCTGAATGGCTTGATCCTGCAAAACTTTTGAAAAAGGGATACTCTATTACTTACCATAATGGAAAAATTGTTAAATCAGAGTCTGGTATTGAAGAGAATGAAACAATTGAAACCCGGCTGTTTAAAGGCAGGATATATAGTAAAACAATAAAAAAGTAGACACTTTGTCTTAGTTTTGAAAAAAGCCGGGTTGAAAATATTGATAACTTCTATGATTTTTGCAAACATACTCCAAAAATTCTCGTATTTTGGGGTATCAAAATATTGAAAGCAACTCAGGGTGGTAAACTATATATAATGGCAATTATTAACATCGTTTTGAAATGCAGAACGGTCAGAGTTATTGTATTTCTTCTATTTTACGGGCTTATTATTTCGTTACCTGCCTATACACAGAACAGTGCAAAACAGGAAAAATTATTTAGTCAGGTTCCAGAAAAAGATAAAGTTGAAGAACTGAATAAAAAAGCCGCAGACACCCTTGAGGCAAATCCGTCTCTGGCAGCCCGTCTGGCACAGGAAGCACTTACTCTTAGTGAGAGTCAAAGGAATAATGAGCAACAATATCAGGCTTTTCATACCCTTGCGGCTGCAAATATGTTACTGGGAAACAATGAGGAAGCACTTTCCTATTTTGTAATTTGTTACCAGAGTGCTTTACAAAATACAGATACTTCCCGAATGGCTGAGAACAGTATGGAAATCGGTAAAGCCAGGCTGGCCCTGAATCAATACAACGAAGCCATTGATGCTTTTTCTGAAGCCCGGAATTATTATAAAAAGCTCAGTGATACATCAGGAATTGCCCATACCCTGCACTACCGGGGAAGTGCAAAATGGAGAAAAGGTAATTTCCCTGCAGCGGAAGTCGATTTCCGGCAGGCCCTTGAATTCACTGCCAGTCAACATGATACCACATCAATTCTTTCTTTGTTATATAACCTGGCACTGGTATCCCGCGATCAGAGTAATTATCAGAAAGCTTTACAATACCTCGACAGATCGCTCCAATATACTAAAACAGCCGGTCGCGAAAATTTCAAGGCCAAAGTGATCAACCTCATGGGAAGTATAGCCTGGCGAAAAAAAGACTGGAGTAAAGCGCTTGAATTTTATAATAAAGCACGAGAACTCTATGTCAGCATGAATGCACTTCCGGATTTAGCCAGAGTAGAAACCAACCTTGGATTAACCTACAGGGAAACCGGAAATTATGATCAGGCACGGGATCATTTTAATCAGGCGCTCAGCATCTACCATAACCTGGGGGAGTCAGCATCAGAAGCCAATATTTACAGACAGTTGGGCAGTCTTGATTTTCGAAATAAAATTTTCGACAACTCACTGGAGAATTATCTGAAGGCAATGAAAATTGCTGTGGAGGAAAATGATTTACCAACATTGGCAAACCTGCAGGTAAATATTGGAAATATTTATCAGCAACTTGGAAATTATGACAAGGCCCTGTCCTTTTATGCTGAAGCATTTCATCAATATGACACACTCAACGATATGCAGGGCAAGGCTGTTGCGCTCACCCATCTTGGAAATATTTATCAGTTAAAAGAACAACCCTCAGAGGCTATTGAAAATTATAAAACAGCACTAAAACTGAGACAGCAATCAGGTGACCGGCACGAAATCAGCAATACTTTTTCTAACCTGGGAGATTCCTATGCTCTTTTGGGTAATTATGATCTGGCCCTTCGTTATCACCATAGATCGCTTAAAATCCGGATAGAACTAAAAGATATAAAATCTCAGGCTTATTCCTGGAATAAACTTGGAAACGTATACCAGCAACAGGGATACACAAGTAAAGCTTTGTCACATTTCACAAAGGCATACGAACTTGCCGTTGCCTCAAATGAAAACTATATACATTCACTTTGTGCAAGAAAAATCGGGGAAATATACCAACAGAAAAGCAACAATAAACTGGCAGGGAAATACCTCACAGAAGCACTAAGAATGGCCAGGAAATCCGGTTCACTTGATCTTGAAAAATTCGCTTGCCAGTCTTTGTATGATTTTTACAAAAACAATAATAACTACCGGCTTGCCCTCTTATATTTTACAACTTTTAAGAGTATTCAAGATTCGATAATTGCAGAAGAAAATTCCCGTAAGGTAATGGAGATTCAAATGAACTATGAAATCTCCAGAAAAGATCAGCAGATACAGAGCATCGAGAATAAAATGCTTGTTCTGGAACAGGAAAAAGAAATCCAGGCACTCGAATTAAACAGAAAACAGTCTATGATCTATTTTTTCCTGTTTGCAAGCTTTTTACTATTGATTATCGGTATTTTGTTTTTCCAGCAATACCGGTTAAAAAGAAGGAACAGTATTATTCTTCAGGAAAAGATTGCTGTTTCGGAAGAATCCAATAGAAAATTGTTAAAATCAGAGCAGGAATTCCGGAAATTAAATGCAACGAAAGATAAATTCTTTTCCATTATTGCCCATGACATGAAAAATTCATTACTTGGAATTATTAGTATATCACGGATTTTTTCAAGGGATTTTAATAAACTTCAGGAAAAAGAACTCAGAGAATTCAGTACTATGATTTATACGGGTTCACGCCAACTCTTTTCCCTGCTGGAAAACTTGCTGCAATGGGCTCGTTCCCAGACCGGCAGCCTCAAATTCCGACCCGTTGATTTCACCCTTAACGATGTTGTCAACAAAAACCTGCATCTTCTGAAAACAAATGCTGAAGAAAAAGGACTGGAAATCATTCTTAAGATTGATGAAAATATAAAAGTTTATGCTGATCCGGACATGGTAACACTCATACTGCGAAACCTGATTTCAAATGCTATTAAATTTACTCGTCAGGGAAATATTACCGTCTCGGCTCTTACCTCAGATGAAATTGTTGAAGTATCGATTACAGATACAGGTGTTGGAATGAACAGCGAAGACCGTCAGCGCCTTTTCAGAATAGATCAGCATTTTAGTACACGGGGAACGGCACAGGAAGAAGGTACAGGACTGGGATTAATACTCTGTCAGGAATTTGTGCTTAAAAATAATGGAAAAATATGGGCGGAAAGTGAACCAGGTAAAGGAACAAGTTTTAAATTTACACTGCCATTGGCTAAAGATGAATAATCAGTGTGATCATCCGGCACTTTGAACCAAACAAATTTTATTAAACATAGCCGCTAATCATTCTGATTTATAAGATTAAAAGGTAAAGAAAATGAATTGTCCATTCATAAAATAATCAGCATTATGCCAAAAAAAAATATATCTTATACGGAAGCCATTACTGAAATTGAAGAGATTATCAGTAAAATTGAACAGGATGAACTTGATGTCGATCAGTTGACCGAACGCGTCAAAAGGGTTGCCTACCTTTTAAAAATTTGCAAGAGCAAACTCCATGAGACCGAAGAAGAAGTTGAAAACATACTTAAAGAGATGGATGATAAGAACAGTTGAAAGTAATACGTTTTTATAATAATTCTGTGTATGAAACCAATTCCATTTATTATTGTTCTTCTGATGGCTCTGGCAGGGTGTAATAAGGATTTAAAAAAAGCAGATATGGTCATCAATAATGCAACAATTTATACAACCGACAGCAATTTCACTGTTGCGGAAGCAATGGCAGTTAAAAACGGAAAAATTTTAGCAGTTGGGTCAAATGATGAAATAAATAAAACCTACACCAGTGATAATAAGATTAATATGAAGGGAAAATTTATCTATCCCGGATTTATTGATCCGCACTCACATTTTTCCGGCTATGGCCTTTCCCTGGGTAATGCCGTTCTGACAGGCACAAATTCTTTCAAAGAAATAATAGAAATCCTTCAAAAACAATATAAAAATTATCCCGGAGAATGGATAACCGGCCGCGGATGGGATCAGAATGACTGGACAGATAATGAATTCCCGACACGTAATTTGCTCGATAGTATATTTCCGGGTATTCCTGTTTTACTAACGCGGATTGATGGACATGCAGCACTGGCAAGCGGAGAAGCACTAAAAAGGGCGGGTATAACCGCCTCATCAAAAATCGATGGCGGGGAGATATTGATAAAAAACGGCGTTCCCACCGGGATCCTGATAGATAACGCCATTGAGCTGGTGGAAAAAGTAGTTCCCAGGCCTGACAGTGCCACCATGGCAGATGCTTTATTAAAAGCACAGGCTAACTGCTTTGCCGTTGGATTGACAACTGTTTCTGATGCAGGACTGGATGCACCCGTAATCAACCTGATTGATGAACTGCAACAGAAAGATACCCTGAAAATAAAAATTTACGCCATGCTCAATCCAACTGATGAGAATTTTGAGCAGTTTGTTTCGCATGGTATTTACCAGACTCCGCGCCTGGATGTAAGATCAATTAAGCTTTTTGCTGACGGTGCCCTTGGCTCAAGAGGAGCACTTCTGCTGAAACCCTATTCAGATGATCCCGGAAATACCGGATTATTGCTTAAGCATCCCGATTATTTCAGAGAAATGTGCCACATTGCCTATTCCTCTAATTATCAAGTAAACACGCATTGCATCGGAGATTCAGCAGTCAGACTCATACTTTCTGTTTATGGCGAATTTCTGAAAGGGAAGAACGACCGCCGCTGGCGCATCGAGCATGCACAGATTGTTGACCCCGCTGATTTGCCTCTTTTTGGTAAATATTCGGTCATACCATCGGTGCAAACAACCCATGCCACCAGTGATATGTACTGGGCAGGAAAAAGATTAGGCCCTGAAAGATTAAAAAATGCCTATATTTACAAAGATCTTTTGCAGCAAAATGGTTGGTTACCCAATGGAAGCGATTTTCCGGTAGAAAGCATCAATCCGCTTTTTGGCTTTTATGCGGGTATATCCCGGAAGGATCAAAAAGGTTATCCTGCCGGTGGTTTCCAGCCTGAGAATGCCATTACCAGGGAACAAGCACTCAGAGCTATGACTATCTGGGCTGCCAAAGGTTGTTTCGAAGAAGATATCAAAGGCAGTATTGAACCCGGTAAAGCTGCTGATTTTGTGGTTACTTCAGAAGATATTATGAATATGGAAGTACAAAATATTCCGAATTTAAAAATAGATCAGACATTTGTCGATGGCATTTGTGTATACCAAAAATAAAACCCAACCATACCACGACCTAAACAATGGAAATTAAACCTGCCTATAAAGAAAATCTGCTGTCCGTCGTCTATTTGATCAGAGAATGTGTAAAAGACATGAACGCCAGAAACCTGTTTCACTGGAATAATTACTATCCGGGCTATACGACTCTGCTTGCTGATGCTGAAACAGGTACTCTCTATATCGGGATCGAAAAAGGCATTATTGTTACTACCATGGCACTTGATGAAAATGAACCGGAGGAATACATCCGGGAAGGGTTTACCGCAACCGGCAGAGTGCTGTACCTCCACCGGCTTGCTGTATTACCCTCTGAGCAGGGTAAAGGCCATGCCTCTGAAATGATAGCATTTGCCGAGGATTTTGCTTTGAAAAATGGCTACAACAGTATTATGCTGGATGTTTTTGAAGGAAATACCCCTGTTCTGGAGATGTATACCAATAAAGGATATTCCTCAAAAGGGAGTTTTCTCTTCCCATTTCAGAAAACATCTTTCAGTTGCCTGAGTAAAGAATTATAATAATTTAATAATTTTTTTTACCGGACTACGATGCGACTATCAGAACCTAAAGATAAGTCCGCCTGATATTATGTGATAGGCAGGCACATTTAATGCTATTTCCGATTCAAGATTGAAGGCAAGATGCTCCCTCAGTCCGATTTCAACTCCAATAGGAAACCACAGGGGAGCCAATAATCTGTCAGGCGCAAAAACCACATCCATATCAATTCCGGTATTAATTTTAGTATCACCAGTTACCGGGATTGAGAAAGTAAGAGAACCATCGAGCCCAAAATCAGAAAAATTATGTACTCCGGTTGTGAGTGCTGCATAGCTTCCTAACCTCCATTTCAAAAAACCACCAAAATAAGGTGTATGCCCAACACCAAACCTGAGTCCCAGATCTATTCCGGGTTTTAGTCCGTATCCTCCATAAAAATACATATTCAGCCCGTCTGAAGGTCCACCCACCATAACGGCAGGCTCCAGAGCCAGTGCAAAACTACCAGATTTCAGGGTATTCCCGGTGTTGTAAATCTGGGCATGACTAATATTTACCCATGATATTACCACCAAAAGCACAATTATCTTTTTCATACAGGTTCTTATTTAGGATTTTTCATTAAAAAAGCGGTTCTCTTAATATACGTTTATGGAACGTCAGGGTTGTCTGAATTATTACTAAACAGCTAATAATCCTTATTGGAGCTGCTTACATCCACAACCTTTTTTTTAAACTGTCACCGCCACAAGCGTCCGCTTGTGGCTCAACACTGGCGCAAGTATCTGCTTGTGCATAATACAAAAAAAGGTCCAGGCAGATGCCTGAACCAGTAGGTGGATGAATCCCACAGACTCCTCAACTGGCGCAAGTGTCCGCTTGTGTGCTCAACACTGGCGCAAGTATCTGCTTGTGCATAATACAAAAAAGGTCCAGGCAGATGCCTGAACCAGTATCACCCAGTGCTTCACCCCGGGATTTGATATCTCAGCCATTCAGGCTGCCTTCACTTTTCTCTTGTCACTTTGTTACCTTTTTTGCTATTTCAGATATTATTATTCTTTTAACGAAATGGGTATCCCTCTGAAAAAATCCAGAATTTTGGATTTGAAAATATATTCATATTTTGACTGGATAAGGTCAGACTGTGCTTTGACCAGATTATTTTTTGCGATATTGTAATCCACACTGCTTACCAGTCCAACATCAAACTTTTGCTGTGTGTACTTAAATGATTCCTTATTATACTTTACTGATTCAGTTTGCGATTTATATACATCAAGTGCAGCCAGCGCATCAGCGTGTGCCTGCTGAATGTCCCTGAATAATACCTGTTTGGATTGCTTTAGTGCATATTGGGCATCCTGGAGGTTAAGCTTAGCATTATTAATTGCTGTTTGGGTCCTGTAACGGTTAAATATCGGAATACTAAGCGATAAAGTCAATTGCTTGTATTGATTATCACCAATCTGATCAATATATGGATAAGATTCATCCGGGTGCAGAGGTCTAGTTGCAATCTCAGAGTATCTGGAATAATAAAGTCCTCTGAGAGAAATTTCAGGACTGCGCATTCCCCTGGCAACATCCAGGCCCTTTTCACTGCTTTTAAGCTGGTATTCAGCGCTTTTTATCTCCGGCATTTCTTCTGCGGCAGCCAGATAAACTGTATCAGCATCGTACAGCACCTGTCCCTCGTCGATAGACAATTCTTCCGGCATTTTCACCTGGAAGTTTTTAATGGTTTCATTGTCAAGCTCCAGCATCTGCGCCAGTGTAAGCATGGCCATTTTTACATTGTTGGAAGCTGTGGTGATATCTGTTTTTTCCCGGGCTGCCTGGGCCTGCATTTCCAGCAATTCACCTTTGGCTGCATTGCCTACTTCTACCAGTTTCTTTGTTTTTTCAATCTGAAGCAAGGTGGTTTCGTACTGACTTTTACGTACCTGAAGCAATTCATTGCTAAGCAGTATATCCAGAAACCCGGCAGCAATATTCATTGAGACATCCCGTTTTGTCTTCTCGACCTCCTGTAATCCGGCCAATAGACTATACCGATTCATCTTTGCGGAATTTCTTACCTGTAAGCCATTAAATAACGTCACATTTGATTGCAACCCTAAATTGCCATCCTGAAATGTCTGATCGACATATTCATATTTATCGTAATTTACAGCTTTACCAGAACTGAGGTTGTGAGTAACAAAACCATTCAAATCAGGCAGGTAATCGAGTTTTGACTGGTTATACTTATTTTCTGCAATCCGGGACTGTACCTGCTGACGCTTGATGGTAAGGTTATTATCCAGTGCATAGTTGATACAGTCTTCAAGACTCCATTTCTCCTGACCTATTGTAAAGGCCTGTACCAAAAATAGAAAAACGGATAGTAGTATGAAAGATTTTTTCATTATTCCCCAATTAATTGTTTCTGATTATTAATATTATATAATTAACTTCTTTTCCGGTATAAAACCTGGATATGCCGGGCATTTTCCGAGGGAGTGAAAATCTGCAGGAGTTCCCACTCCGGATCATAGCTGTTAATAGCATTTTTTAGCCGGGTTATTCTAAGGAGTGACTGTGTAACCTCATCTTCTGTTACCCTCCCGGATAATTCATCATCAAGATCCCAGGGAAAAGATTCCACCCTGAACTGATACTTTTTCTTCTCTCCACCGATGGTGACATCTACCTGGGCGATTTCCTTTTCATTCAGGTAAGGAACCGGAACACATAAATCTTTCATGGCTTTAAATTTTATGGTTTAGAAACTCTTGTATCAGCCTGAATAAATCTTACAATGCCTGACGTATACTTTCTGTAATTAAATGTCCGTCGAAAAGCTGAATGATCCTGTGCGCTTTTTCAGCATCTGAAGGGGAATGAGTAACCATCACTATTGTTGTACCTTCCCTGTTTAATTCTGATAACAGGTTCATTACCTCTTCCCCGTTTGAAGAATCCAGATTACCTGTGGGCTCATCAGCCAGGATAAGCTTCGGACGTGTGACAACTGCCCGCGCAATGGCAACCCTCTGTTGCTGTCCTCCAGATAATTGCTGGGGAAAATGATTTTTACGGTGTGCTATCTTCATTCTTTCCAGCACTTCTTCTACCATTCTCCTTCTTTCAACCGAGGATACATTTATATACAACAATGGTAATTCCACATTTTCGTAAACAGTAAGTTCATCAATCAGATTAAAACTCTGAAATACAAAACCAATTCTGGCCTTGCGTAAATTTGTCCGCTGGCGTTCTTTGTACCCTGATACTTCTATCCCGTCGAATATCATTTGTCCGCCTGTGGGATTGTCCAGTAAGCCAAGAATGTTAAGCAACGTTGATTTACCGCATCCTGAAGGCCCCATGATGGCAACAAATTCACCGGATCCAATATTCAGGTTAACTTTATTGAGGGCTGTTGTTTCAACTTCCTCAGTTCTGAATACTTTGCTCAGTTCAACTGTTTTGATCATTTTTCTGAATATTAATTAATAAATGCTTTTTATTCTGTTATTTTTTAAGGATCAGCTTATCCGCGTCTCCAAAGTTGTCATAGCTGGAAACAATCACTTTTTCACCTGGTTCCAGTCCTTCAAGTACTTCATAATAGCGGGGATTTTGCCTGCCTATTTTGATTTTACGTTTTGTGGCAAAATCGCCGGAAGGATCCACTACATATACCCACTGGCCACCTGTACTCTGATAAAATCCACCCCTGGAAAGCAAAATAGCATTTTTTGATTCTCCCAGTTCAAGTTTAATGCGGGAGGTCTGTTTGAACTTGATCTGATCCGGAACACTGTCAACAAACTGCATATCAGCTGCGAATCTTCCGTTTTCCACCTCAGGATATATCTTAACAATCTTTACCGGGTAGTATGAACCGGCAAATTCAGCAGATCCCTTAAGGCTGTCCCGTATCCTGTGACTAAAATATTCATCAATCTCCACCCGTAGTTTATAACCGTTAAGCATATTAATAGTTCCGATACGGGTGCCATAGGTCACAACCTTACCTATCTCGATGTTCAGTGTTGCCAGCTGTCCGTCTACTGGTGCAGTAATATTGAGATTATCGAGTTTGGTGCGGATAATATCGAGGTTTTTTTCCATCCTGTTTACCGAAGACTCAAGTGTGCTAAGCTGTGTGGCCCTGAATACAGAGTCCTGTTTCTTTGCCTCTTTCAGTAATGCAATCGCATGTTTTGTTGATTCATATAATTCTTTGGACTGAAGATAATCTTCCTTTGAGATCAATTCATCAGCATACAGTTTCTGGTTATTATGGTAAGCCCGTTCTTCTTTAAAGAAATCACGCTTTAAATCAATCACCTGTCTTTCCAGGGATAATTGCTGCTGAATCATTCCCAGCCGGGCCGTTCTCAGGTCGTTAATTGCCCTGGAAACCTGTGCCTCATTACCGGATATCTCAAGGATCAGGTTTGTATTGGAAAGCGTTAATATAGCATCACCCTTTTTTAAAATAGCACCTTCGTCTTTCAGTATTTCCTCTACCCTGCCCCCTTCTACAGCATCCAGATAAATGGTTTTAATGGGCTCAACCGTGCCTATAACAGCTATATAATCCTGAAAATTATCATTTTTAACCTTGTCAATAGTGAGTTTATCTTCCTCAACATTTAGTTTGGAACTCTTATCTCCGAAAATAATATTGTAACCTATCAGTAAAATAAAGATAGTGCCAGCCGCAATCCATAGCGTTTTGGCACTCAGTCGGTTCTTTTTCTCTATTTTGCGATCCATTCCGTCCATAATAAATAAGTTCATAAAGTTCTGACTTACTTTATCCATTATTATGCCAAAACATATATATCCCTGTATATGTAATATTTACAAACACAAAACACACCCTGCACTGTATAAAAAATGTACGAAAATCAGTCATAAACAGTACGAAACCGAACAAGCTCTTTGTAATCTGTTTAATGGTTTTTTACAGAATTAATACTGTTTGATTTCTGGAATTCTGTATGCTTAATTAACTGAAAAATCAATAAATACATTTTGGCCTTATCAGACATATTTCAGAAAGGGTGGAAAGTAATAATTTTGTGACCAGAATTACTGATTCTTTTCTGCCTGCAAAAGCATGAGTAAAATAAATATTATATTTGTGAATAAGACTTATGAAGAAAAGTGACTAAAATTTTTTAACAAAGCTGTTATGAACGATAAAACCGGTAAAATACTTGCTGTTGACGATAATGAAGACATTTTATTCGCATTGAAACTATTATTGAAGCAACATGTTGAGCTGATTCATACAATTAACAATCCCCAGCAAATTAACGAGCTGCTGAAGAAAGAGTCCTACGATGTAATTCTGCTTGATATGAATTTCACCAAAGATGCGATCAGCGGTCAGGAAGGATTTGACTGGCTTGAGAAGATTCTCGACCTGGATCCGACAGCTGTTGTGGTTTTTATTACTGCCTATGGTGATGCTGAGAAAGCGGTAAAAGCCATTAAATCAGGGGCTACAGACTTTGTACTAAAACCCTGGCAGAATGAGAAACTGCTGGCCACAATCTCTTCATCGGTTAAATTACACCGTTCAAGACTTGAAGCCGACAGTTTGCGTATGCGGCAAAAAGAGATCAGCACCATACTTGATCAGCCTTTTCATGAGTTTATAGGAAACTCACCGGAGATGCAACAGGTCTTTGCTACCATACAAAAAGTGGCAGCTACTGATGCAAATGTGCTTATTCTGGGAGAAAACGGAACAGGAAAAGAACTGGTTGCCCGGGCTCTTTACCGGAATTCCCTCAGAAAAGATGAAGTTTTTATCAGCGTTGATTTGGGCTCAATCAGCGAAACGCTTTTTGAAAGTGAACTCTTTGGTCATGAAAAAGGAGCATTCACTGATGCAAAAAATGAAAAAGCCGGGCGATTTGAGATTGCCAGCGGGGGAACACTCTTTCTGGATGAAATAGGAAACCTGTCTATGCCCCTGCAGACAAAGTTGCTTACAGTGATTGAAAGAAGAGAGGTAACCCGGGTTGGCGCCAATAAACCTAAAGAAATAGATGTACGCCTGATTTGTGCAACCAACAATGATATTCACCAGATGGTGGGTGAAAATTTATTCCGCCAGGATCTGCTTTACCGGATCAATACTGTTGAGATAATTTTACCGCCATTGAGGGAACGCACAGGTGATATACCTTTACTGGCTGATCATTTCACCAAAGTATATTCAAAAAAATACAAAAAAGTAATCAGGGGAATAAGTCCGGCCGCCATAAAAAAGCTTAACCTGTACCACTGGCCGGGTAATGTAAGGGAGCTGCAACATGCAATAGAGCGTGCTATTATTATGAGCGATTCCGCTCTGCTGGAACCAGACGATTTTATGCTTTCTCCCTCATCGAAAAAGACAAATGAGATGGAACTTGATACCTATAACCTTGATGAAGTGGAAAGAAACATTATAACCAAAGTATTAAAACAATACCAGGGTAACATAACACAGGCCGCGAGCGAACTTGGCCTTACCAGAACCTCGCTGTACCGAAGAATGGAAAAATATGATTTATAAAAATTTCAGGATCAATATATTGCTAAGGGTATTGTTGCTCTCACTGACAATATTCCTGTTTTTTTATGCACTCGGGACAAGCTATCAACTGACACCTGTGCTTGTAGGCATAATCATTATTTTTGAGGTGTATTCCATGATCCGTTATGTAGACAGGACCAACCGCGATCTGGCCGGATTTCTTGAATCAATCAGGTTTTCCGAATTCACCCGGACATTCCGGATTGAAGGTATGGGGTCCTCTTTTAACGAGTTAAGCAAAGCATTTAATGATGTGATCAAGGATTTTCAGGAAGTAAGATCAGAAAAAGAAGAACATTTTCATTATTTGCAATCAATAGTTCAAAATATTGATGTAAGTATTATTGCCTACAGAAAAGACGGTACGGTAGAAATGATCAACAAAGCGGCCAAGAAGCTTTTCCAGATTGGGTCCCTGAAGAATGTAAAGGCACTGGAAAACCTGAGTCCCGATCTGGTTAAAACATTGCTGAACATAAATCCCGGGGAAAACGCCCTCGTTAAAGTTCAGGAAGAAGATGATCTGCTGCAACTTGCCGTGCATGCTACCGAGTTCAAAATAAAGGACAAGCTCATTATCCTTACCACTATTAACAATATCCAGAATGTACTGGAAGAACAGGAGACAGAAGCCTGGCAAAAACTGATCCGGGTACTTACTCATGAAATTATGAATTCCATTACCCCGATCGCATCCCTTTCTTCTACACTGGACATTATGTTAAGAAACGTTTACAATACTGATATTGAAGAGCAGCAGGTGTTGGATTTGGAAACTATTCAGGAAATACAACAAGCACTACAAACCATTAATAAAAGAAGTACCGGCTTGTTGCATTTCGTAAATACATACAGGAACCTTACCCGGATTCCCAAACCAAATTTCAAGATTTCAGCCATCAGGAATCTTTTCAGGAACATCACCCTGTTAATGGAGGAAGAAATTGCAAAAAACAACCTTGAGTTTGTTGTTAATGTTGACCCTGAAAGCCTGGAAATATATGCCGACGAACAATTGATTGAACAGGTCCTGATTAACCTGATAAAAAACTCTATCCATGCTCTGGAAAATAAAGAGGGGGGCCGTATTGAGATGAAAGCCTTTCTGAATAAACGCGGGCGTGTAACCATGCAGGTCATTGACAATGGCCAGGGAATTCTTAAAGAAGTTCTGGACAAAATATTCATTCCGTTTTTCACCACCAAGCCCAGTGGATCCGGGATTGGACTGAGTCTTTCCCGTCAAATCCTGAGATTGCATAACGGAACAATCAGTGCCAACTCAATTCCAGAAAAAGAAACTGTGTTTACATTGACGTTCTAATCAGGAAAAACATATCCCTCTTTTAAAGCATTCCTGATTGAAAACTCTCATTTTCAAAGCAAAACATATATACTATTTTTATATCTATTAAATAAAAATAGTATTATAGTACCATCTTATTTGTGTTTTGGCAAAAACGATTTAACCAGCCTGCAAACCAGAAATCCCTGGATTTATTTTCATTGTATTTTTATCATTGAATTTTTCTATTTGATCAAAAACGTATACATGAACTCGCTTTTTAAGGCAGATTTCTCTCAATTATTGCTATAATTGTTATAGAATTTGATACTCGCTATTTTTTAAAAATTAGAAAAATCGGAATAAAACAATAAAAATAATTTTGATCATTTACCTGTAATAGTCTTGGGACGGATCGCTTCAGGGTAAAGTTTTAATAAGATGCTGGTTTTTTAATAATATATGTTATGAGAGAAATTTCAAAATAGCATACTTCCTTTAAGAAGTAAACAATATTCGAATATAAAATATTCATTACAATTGAATGAGTCATGGGTAGAGTTAAATTAAGAGCACTTACGGGAGATGACATTACCAAAACTTTGGAATGGAATAACCAGGAGGACATAAAGGATTTATATTCCGGTCATCCTTTCCCCATTAATATTGAAATGGAAAAACAGTGGTATGATAAAATTCTTTATTCAAATATACCCACTACAGTTTTTGGTATTGAATTAACCAAAGAGAAGAAATTAATAGGGCTTAGCATGTTGAAAAATATCGATATCATTTTTCGTAAGGCCGAATTTGCTATTTTCATCGGAGATGCGGAAGAAAGAGGTAAAGGATATGCCAAAAGCGCTACTCTTCAAACATTACACGTTGGATTTGATAAATATCACTTACACCGAATCTTTTTACATGTTCAGGAAAATAATCAAAGTGCAATTAAATTGTATGAAAAACTTGGATTCATTAGGGAGGGAATACTCCGTGAATCCATTTATAAAAATGGTAAATACATCAATGAGATAGTAATGAGTATTTTAGAAGATGAATGTAATTAATATAAATAATAAAAAGTCAGGATAATTCGAATTTAAATTTTAGGTGCACACCATAAACTATTCATCTGAATAATAAAGATAATTCCGCCTAATAACACGAAAGGACAAATGCTGCATCATATCGAATCAATTATCAGGAAGGGAAGGGATCTAGTTAGTCGCGGACAGGAACTAAGCATTAAGGTTAAGAAGAATATTCTTCTTTCGATGGTTGTCAGGGGGATAAGCATTGTTACAAGTTTTTTACTTGTTCCGCTTACATTAGGTTATGTTGGAAAAACAGAATATGGTTTATGGCTGACCATTAGTTCAATTATTGGATGGCTTGGATATTTTGATATTGGCATGGGAAATGGGTTAAGAAACAAACTCACGGAAGCACTCTCAACTCACGCAACAAAAGAAGCGCGTGGATACTTGTCGACTGCATACGTCTCCCTCGGAATTATTTTTGGAGGGCTCATAATTATATTTTTAGTTGTCAATCCTTTTATTAACTGGGATAATCTTTTAAATGCAGAAGGAGATTTATCATCCAGCCTGAGTCTTGTTGTTTCTGTTGTGATGATTAGCTTTTTATTGCAGTTTGCCTTGAAAAACATTAACACGCTTCTCATTGCAGACCAACGACCTGCCATCAGTAACAGCTTTCTTCCCGTGGCCAACATAATTATTCTGATCATTATTTTCCTGCTTGTACATACAACTGAAGGTTCATTACTTAAGCTCTGTCTGGTTTTGTCGGTTATTCCTTTAATCGTACTTGGAGGAGCTACTTTCTATTTTTTTACCCGGGATTACCGGCATATTTCTCCTTCATTCAAATTTGCTGATATGAAATATTTCAGGGATATTACGGGTTTGGGGTTTAAATTTTTGATAATTCAACTGGCAGTACTGGTAATTTTCTCAACTGATAATTTCATTATTACCCGTATTTTGGGGCCGGCAGAAGTTACTCCCTATAATATTGCCTATAAATATTTTAGCCTTGTTACAATGATTTTTGGTATTATTTTGCAGCCAATCTGGTCGGCATATACTCATGCTTATACCCGAAATAATGTCGGTTGGATAAAAGGTGTGACAAAGAAAATGATAACCATTTGGTCTGGAATGTTTTTTTTGGTTTTACTCATGATACTATTTGCCAATCGTTTCTATCACTTCTGGGTAGGTGATCTGATAAAAATACCCTTATTATTGAGCATTGGGATGGCTCTGTTTGTACTAATAAGCACATGGAACAACATATTTGTAAATCTTATTAATGCTACCGGAAAAATAAAGTTTCAACTTTACAGTTCAATTGTCATAGCTGCAGTTAATATTCCGTTATCCATTTATTTTGCCAGGAACCTCCATTTAGGCCCATCGGGGGTTATACTTGCAACCTGTGTATCTCTTTTTCCAGGCGTTATCATTAACCCTTTTCAATATTATTTAATAGTGCATAATAAAGCCAGAGGAATTTGGAATCAATAAAAAAATAAAAATATGGATACTTTTAAATACCCTGTATATCAGCCTTCCTTGAATGGGAATGAAAAAAAATATGTCATGGAATGTTTGGATACAGGCTGGTTGACATGGCAGGGGCATTTTCTCAAAGATTTTGAAGATGCTTTTGCCGAGTATATTGGGATTAATTTTGCAACCACTGCATCCAACGGTACAACAGCCCTGCATCTTGCCATGTTGGCCCTTGGCATTTTACCGGGAGATGAAGTACTGGTTCCAACATTCACCTATATTGCATCTGTTAATGCAATTACATATACAGGCGGGAAAGCTGTATTTGTTGATTCCAAAAAAGATACCTGGCAAATTGATCCGGAAGATATAAAACGGAAGATCACACCCAGGACCAAAGCCATTATAGCTGTGCATGTATACGGACATCCGTGTGACATGGATCCCATTATTGATATTGCAAAGGAACATAACCTGTTTGTGGTTGAAGATTCTGCTGAAGCCTTTGGAAGTAAATACAAGGGAAGATACACTGGTACTATTGGCGATATTGGTGTTTTCAGCTTCTTTGGCAACAAAACAATTACCTCCGGAGAAGGTGGAATGTTAACTTCCAATAACCATACCTTAATTAGCAGAGCTTTCAGGTATAAAGGACAGGGACTGGCTCTTGGGCGCGAATACTGGCACGATATCATAGGTTATAATTACAGAATGACCAATATTTCAGCAGCTATTGGTTTAGCTCAACTTGAACAGGCTGATGAATTTATATCAAAAAAACAGCAAATTGCGCTGTGGTATAATGAAGGGCTGAATGATGTGCCGGTAATCCCTCATAAGCCGGTAGGTGATGTTTTTCATACCTACTGGATGTACAGTATACTTGTTGATGATTTTGCTAAAAGGGACAATCTCAGAAAATATTTGAGAGAGACCGGAATAGACACCAGGCCAGCCTTCTTCCCGGTGCATACCATGCCCATGTATTCCAACGGATATGATAAGTTCGAAGTTGCCGAATATCTTGGATGGCAGGGGATAAACCTGCCCAGCTATCCTTCACTGAAAAAAGAAGATATTACATATATAACTCAAAAAATCAAAGATTTTTACAAATGAAAGTTGAAATATTCACACTTCATTCGAGGGAAAAATGGGAAAAAGTGTTAGCTGAATTTCCAGGGGAGAGTACAGATATATACTATACTCCCGGATACTACCAAACCTGGATTGAACATGAAGAAGCCGAAGCATTCTGCTTCTTTTTTGAACAGGATGAATATCGATTACTTTATCCGTTTTTTCGTAAAGAAATTACTGAATTCGAATTAGATAAACCCTCTTATGATATTTTTAATGCTTATGGTTATGGAGGTGTACTAAGTAATGTTGATGCAATACCATCAGAAATAAAAGAATCATTTAACAATGAATTTACTAAGTGGTGCCTCGAAAATAATGTAATTGCTGAATTTATCAGGGAAAATCCTCTTTTTAATTCTTTTATCAGAGAAGCAAAATATGATAAAGTGCGTAGTAATGTCTACATAAAATTCAATGGTCCCGAATATGTGTTGCCAGGCCGAACCGCCCGGCAAAATGTAAATAAGGCAATTAAAAGTGGTTTGATGCCTGATATTGATACATCACTGGATACTCTGTCTGATTTTATCAAACTTTATTCAAAAACCGCCAAACGCCTAGAAATGAATAAATACTATCAATTTGAAGATTTGTATTTTGAAAATATCAGAAAATATATCGGGAAGGACACCACATTAATCAATGTGAAATTTAAAAATAAGATTATTGCTTCAACTTTATTCTTTAAATACAGTAAAACGGGTAATTGTCATCTTGCTGCATCAGATTTTGATTTTAAACAATATCGAATGAATGACTTAATGTTTAATACTGCAATTGAATATGCCAACCAACTTGGATGCAATACATTATGCATTGGCGGGGGTACCAGCACTGATCCTCAGGACAGCCTGTTCAGATTTAAGGAGAAATTCGGTAACTTGCCATTGGATGTTTATGTGGGTAAGAAAGTTATTAATAGTGAGATATATGATAACCTTGTTAAGAGATGGGAAGAGCAAAACTTTGAAATAAAGAATAATTATAAAAATTACTTCCTAAAATACAGGATCAAAAAATGAAAGTAGGTTATATGTTAGCTGGGATTACGCCCAGGTTTGGTGGTATATACCAGTATTCAATTTACATACTCAACATGCTGATTGACACGCCTGAGATAGAATCAATTTATTTATATTGCTCCAACAATCAGAAAGTCTTAATTGCCAACTATTCTTCTTGTAATAAAATTACAATAGTAAGGTTCAACAAAATAAACAAATTACACGATCTGGTTAAAAAAATCGGAGCTTTGTTCATTTCTCCTTTCTGGGCCTCAAAATCAGAACATAAATGGATGAGAGAAATATATCTCAAAATGCAATCAGGCAGACATTTCATGAATCGTCAACCAATTGATGTATTGCATGTGCCCTGGCAATTCTCCCCACTTTATAAACTGAAATTTCCGGTTATTATCACCATGCACGACATACAGCATATTCATTTCCCTGAATTTTTTCCTCCCCGGGAACGCATAGCAAAAGAAATTTATTTTATGCATACGCTGCATGATGCTGACCATATCATTGTTTCATATAAGCATGTAAAGGATGATCTTCCAAAATACTACGATATTCCTGAAACCAAAATAAGCACATGCATGGTACCCATAAATGATGACTGGATTAAAGGCAAAAAGATAATGGAATGGCAAATGCTACAGCAAAAGTATGGTATACAACCAGACTATCTTCTCACACCTGCAGCAACCTGGGAACATAAAAACCATAAATCACTTCTTCATGCTCTTGAAATACTAAAAAGAAAAGGTATCAAATTACCTCTTGTTTGTACCGGTAAAAAAACTGATTATTACAGCACTCTTCATGAACTGGTAAAGGAACTGGATTTAGAAGAACAAGTCTATTTTCTTGATCTTGTCCCGGAAAATGATCTTTATAACTTATACAAATATTCCCGACTGACAGTAATTCCTACTCTTTATGAAGCAGGAAGCGGCCCCCTGATTGAGGCAATGCGCTATCAAATACCGGTAATCTGTTCCAATGTCACCTCCCTTCCTGATACCATCGGTGATACCAGATTTGTATTTGATCCTCAATCTCCGGAAGGTATTGCTGATAAAATTGAACAACTATATATGGATGTTGAACTAAGAAGAGAAAATATAGAGAACAGCATCAACAGAATGAAATTTTATACTGCATATGAGTATCCACTCTACTTTGTTAAAACGTATAAGTTGGCAATTGACCAATTTAAAAAGAACTGATAAGCACCATTATCTTCCAATTTGAAAAAATGATAAATCAAATAACAAAACTTATTACATATTGACCAAATATACTGATAGACTGGTCAAAAATTTTTGGCCCATAATCTATTTGCAGTATATTTAATCTTTTCTTTCAGATTCTGATGAGAGAAATTATAAGAACCAGCAGGTAATCTGATATTATAAATATAAAAAATTAAAGTCATTATTTTAAAATCAAATATCCACAAAAACTAATACACACATATGAGTAAAGTAGCATTAATTACAGGAGTAACAGGACAGGACGGAGCGTATTTGACAGAATATTTGCTAAAAAAAGGGTACGTCGTACACGGACTAAAAAGAAGATCTTCTCTTTTTAACACCGACAGGATCGATCACCTTTATCAGGATCCTCATGTAGAAAATAAAAACTTTATTCTTCACTATGGTGATCTGACTGATTCGACAAATCTCATCCGAATTATTCAGGAAGTGCAACCGGATGAGATATATAACCTGGCAGCTATGAGCCATGTGTATGTAAGTTTTGACACTCCCGAATATACCGGTAATGCAGATGGCCTTGGCACATTGCGGATTCTGGAAGCAGTCAGGCTTCTCGGTCTTTCAAAAAAGACAAGAATTTATCAGGCTTCAACCAGTGAGCTATATGGATTAGTGCAAGAAGTCCCCCAAACAGAAAAAACCCCGTTCTATCCCAGAAGTCCTTATGCAGTTGCAAAATTATATGCTTATTGGATTACAGTAAATTACCGTGAGGCATACAATATTTTTGCCTCCAACGGGATTCTGTTCAATCATGAATCGCCCATTAGGGGAGAAACTTTTGTTACCCGAAAAATTACAAGAGCGGTAGCAAAAATTGCTCTCGGGCTTCAGGATAAAGTATATCTTGGTAACCTGTC
Source organism: uncultured Bacteroidales bacterium (assembly GCA_963783315.1). Lineage (GTDB taxonomy): Bacteria > Bacteroidota > Bacteroidia > Bacteroidales > DASQZP01 > DASQZP01. The sequence goes on along the minus strand of CAWAMZ010000010.1, from coordinate 323,533 downwards.
ATCCAAAAGAGACTGGGGTCATGCAAAAGATTATGTCAAAGGTATGTATATGATCCTTCAGCACGATACACCGGATGATTTTGTAATTGCTACGGGTGTGACCACAGAGGTGCGCGAGTTTGTGCGGCTAGCCTTTGCCGAACTTGGCATAGAAGTGGAATTCCGTGGTAAAAATGATGAAGAAAAAGGCTATGTTGTTTCCTGTAAAAATGATGAATATCAGCTTGAGAAGGGAAAAGAAATTGTAGCTGTTGATAAAAGATACTACCGGCCGACTGAAGTTGAACTGCTTATTGGTGATGCTTCAAAAATAAAAAATACCCTGGGATGGGAACCATCCTTTAACCTGCAGCAGCTGGTAACTGACATGGTACAGTCGGATATTAAACTCATGAAAAAAGACCGGTACCTGAAGGACGGTGGTTATTATGTGATGAATTATTTTGAATAAAGCAGCAATTATGGAAAAAAACGGCAAGATATATGTAGCCGGGCATCGCGGCCTGGTTGGCAGTGCAATTATGAAGGGATTGAAAAAGAAAGGATATTCCAATATCCTTACAAAGAATCATGCCGAACTTGACCTTATTGATCAGCAACAGGTGGCTGATTTTTTTAAGCAGGAAAAACCAGATTATGTGGTACTGGCTGCAGCAAAGGTTGGCGGTATTATGGCCAATAACACTTACAGGGCCCAGTTTATTTTTGAAAACATGCAGATCCAGAACAACATAATCCACCAGGCATGGAAAAATAGGGTGAAGAAACTGCTTTTTCTGGGCAGTTCCTGTATTTATCCAAAAAATGCACCTCAACCGCTCCAAGAGAATTATTTACTTACTAATATTCTGGAATATACAAACGAACCTTATGCAATAGCCAAAATTGCAGGCATAAAGATGATCGAAAGTTATAATATTCAGTATGGTACAAACTTTATTTCTGTGATGCCAACCAATTTGTATGGTCCAAATGACAATTTTAATCTTGAAAAATCCCATGTACTACCGGCACTGATTAGAAAAATGCATCTGGGCAAAGCCATGCATACCAACAACTGGCATGCAATCAGAAAAGATCTGGAGTATTTCCCGATTGAAGGTATAAACCATACAGCTTCTGAAAATGAAATATTGGCAATCTTGCAAAAATATGGAATAAGCAGAGCTGCCAATGGTGATGTAAGCCATAACTTTATGGGGAAGTGGAAAACCAAGACGTGAATTTTTACACAGTGATGACATGGCAGATGCCTGTATTCATATATTGGAAAATACCGACTTTGATGATTTAAAACCATCCGGCACAGATGAAATACGTAACACCCATATCAATATAGGTACTGGTAATGATTTAACAATTGAAGAGCTGGCCAAGCTTATCAAAAAAATAATTTCATATGAAGGCCAGATTATCTGGGATCAATCCAAACCAGACGGAACATATCAAAAATTACTGGATGTTTCAAAGCTTCAGAAATTAGGCTGGAAGGAAAAAATAGATCTTGAAAATGGTATTAGCAGCGTTTATAAAGAATATATAAAGTACACATAAATACCGATATAATGATTTTACAGCTGAGGAGCAGCACTATATGATTAAGAAAAAGAGCACATCTTTTTCTTAATCTGTAACTCAGTTGAATAATAACCTCACGGGACACATAATATTTTAATCAGAATTCAGATTCTTAAGTTTTTATTACTGGAATATAATTTTCAGTTGAAGGGTGGAAAAACATAAAAATTAATATATCAATACATAGCATTGATAATACATCAAACTAAATAACAAAACGTAAGTTATCAAAATATTTGCCTTTCTGTGCGATACAGGAAGTAACATAATAACTTTATAGTTGTTCAATTTTTTTCAGAAAAAAGAAATCACTTTAATCCTGAAAAGCTAAAGATCTGAATCAGTATGAGACCAATTCAAAGATTAAAAAATTCTACGGAAAAAATATGGATCAATGTCATCCGAGTTCCCATCAAGATAAAATTTAAGCTTTCCCCAAATTCAGGAGAAATACAGACCAAAATTATTCCATACGCCGAAATAAACGGAACTACTAAAAATGTTATTAATAAACTTTTTGAAAAGGCCTTTAATAATAATCTGGAAAACCATGAGAAGCATTGGGCAAGACCCACCCATGCGGTATTGGGGTATTTAAACAGAAAGCTCATTGTATTCTATTTTATTTTTGCAAGGGATTGTCAGTTTGACGAAAATGAAGTAAGTGTAGGCGGATTAGGTGGATTAACATGCAACCCTGCCTATCGCAAATTTGGTTTCACCAGACAATTAATTGAAAGTACCTGGGAAAAAGCCATGAAAGATTTTGATTTTGACTATGGATTGCTGATATGTGAAAAAAAACTTATACCCTTCTACGAAAAATTTGGATGGTATCTCTCTGATGAAAGCAAACTAAAACTCATAGAAAATCCAGTTACCAAAAAGAGAATTTTAAAGCTGATGCTTTACAGTTCATCGGCTTCAGAACATAGACCTGAAACAATTGATGTAAATGGTAAACTTTGGTAGATACTTCTTTTGCACTTTCGTTCTATAAAAATAAATATGTAAAACAGATACTGAAAAATAATAACAGTCCAGAAAAACAAGTAAAAATGATAACCATCTAAAATTCAATTTTATGAAAATATTAATAGTCGGCAATTTGGGTTACATAGGCCCTAGTGTTGTAAATCAGTTAAGGAAGACATATCCGGATGGTGAGCTTATTGGTTTTGATATTGGCTATTTTGCACACTGTCTCACCAATGCTTCTTTTATTCCGGAAATAAAATTAGATAAACAGGTCTTTGGAGACATTCGCAATTTTCCTGAGTCACTTTTGAAAGGAGTAGATGCCATTGTAGACCTGGCCGCTATTTCAAATGACCCAATGAGTTTTCAGTTTGAAGAAGTTACGCTCGACATAAACTATCGCGCGGCTGTCCGTCTGGCAAAAATGGCCAAAGAAAACGGGGTGAAATCATTCGTTTATGCCTCTTCCTGTAGCATGTATGGATTGGCAGATGACAGTGAAAGAAAAGAAGGAGACAAGTTGAATCCTCTTACTGCTTATGCGAGGTCAAAGGTAATGGCGGAAGAGGAATTGGAACCCCTGGCCTCTGATGATTTCATAGTAACCTGTAACAGATTTGCAACAGCCTGTGGATGGACTAATCGACTGCGTCTTGATTTGGTGCTCAATGATTTTGTGGCTGGTGCCCTGGTCAATAAAGAGATATCCATCCTGAGTGACGGAACACCATGGAGACCTATGATTAATACACTAGATATGGCAAGAGCACTGGAATGGGGCGTGCAACGAAAAAAAGAAAGTGGCGGAAAATTTTTGGCAGTAAATACAGGGAGCAACGAATGGAACAACCAGATTCATGATCTTGCAAAAGCCATCGCAACAGTAATTCCTGGTGTTAAAATTTCAGTGAATCCTGATGCCCCACCTGATAAACGATCCTACAGGGCCAACTTCGACCTTTTTAAAAGCCTGGCTCCAAATCATCAACCTCAGCAAGACCTTATCAGCACGGTTAAGGATATTAAAGATAATCTGATGGACATCGGATTTAATGATCCCGATTACAGAAACTCACAATTAATCCGACTTAAAGTAATTGAAAATTTAAAGAATAAAGGATTGTTGAACAATAACCTTGAATGGACTAATTAATTTATATAAATATGATTTTTACAGAGACACCACTTCCGGGAGCTTTCATTATTGAGATTAATAAAATCGGCGATGAAAGAGGCTTTTTTGGTCGTTCCTGGTGCAAAAATGAAATGGAAGCACATGGTCTGAAAGGAAACCTGGCTCAGATTAATACTTCACTAAGCAAAAATAAAGCTACACTGAGAGGACTGCATTATCAAGTTGATCCCTATGCTGAGTCGAAAATGATCAGGTGTACCAAAGGGGCTGTTTTTGATGTAATTGTCGACATCCGTCCCGATTCGCCAACCTATCTGAAATGGTTTGGCGAAACACTAACAGAAAGTAATCATAAAGCACTTTATTCCCCGGAAGGATTTGCACAGGGGTTCATTACGCTGGAGGATGATACTGAAATAACATATTTCACTACTCAATTCTATGCACCTGGTTATGATTGGGGAGTTAGATATAATGATCCCCAGGTTGGTGTTGAATGGCCACTGGAACCCTTGATAATATCTGAGAAAGACATGAATTGGCCTGATTTCGACGTAAAATATCTCAAAAAACAATGAAAACGATGAAACATGATAACTGTCCCAGTTGTGGAAGTGAAAAAGTTGAAGGATTCTTTGAAATAAAGAACGCTCCGGTATACAGCCTGGTTACTGTTAAATCAAAAGAAGCTGCTTTAAACGTACCACGTAAAGACATCGAGCTTGCCTTTTGCAATAACTGTGGCTTCATTTACAACTGGCTTTACGATACTTCTGTTGACTATTTCACCCAGGGCTATGAGGATCAGCAGGGATTTTCCAAAACTTTTATGCAATACCTGGAAGGAATCTCCAAAGATCTGATAAATAAGTATAACCTGATGGGCAAAAACCTGATCGAAATAGGTTGTGGAAAGGGTGATTTTATTAACCTCATAACAAATTTAAATGGTGGTAAAGGAATTGGTATTGACCCGGCCTATGAAGAAGGCAGGCAAAATAATCCTAACCTGAGCTTTATCAAAGAATTCTACTCTCCTAAACATGGTAACCTTCCCGGAGATCTCATCTTATGCAGGCATACTCTTGAGCATATTCACAATACCCGCGGTTTCCTTCAAACAATAAGAGAATCCCTGGGGTCTAATACTGATCCGGTAATATTTTTTGAAATACCCCAGGTCATGCGCATCTTAGACATACAAGCTTTCTGGGATATTTATTATGAACATTGTTCCTATTTCAGTCCCGGCTCCCTGGCACGCCTGTTTCGTTCCACGGGTTTCGAAGTTCTTGATCTGTATAAAACCTATAACGATCAGTATGTTGCCATTGAAGCACGACCTGTTAACGGAAAAATTTCTGATAAAATTCTTCCTGTTGAAGAAAGCATTGAAGAATTAAAAGAATTGGTCAATATCTTTACCAACAACATCAGTACCCAGCTTAATGACTGGGAAAGAAAACTTACCGGTTTTAAAGAAAAGAACAAAAAAGCTGTTGTATGGGGAGGAGGTTCTAAATCTGTGGGATTTCTAACTAATTTCGACCATATTGATTTGTTTGAATATGTGATTGATATAAATCCTCACATGGCAGATAACTTTATTCCTGGGATTGGAAAACAATATAAAACCCCTGATTTCCTTAAGACGTATAAACCTGATGTTGTAATTATTATGAATGGCATATACGAAAAGGAGATAACAGAACAAATACACCAGATGGGTTTCAAACCCGAAATATTAACCTTGTAAGCCTACATGTAAAATAAAAGGTACAGGCATGGTAAAACCAGCTGGCTTTACGATTTAAACAATAAAATGTAATGATCTAATTTAAAATACTAATGTCATGAAAGTGGTTTTGTTTTGCGGTGGTTTGGGAATGCGGCTTCGCGAATATTCTGAGAATGTCCCAAAACCAATGGTCCCAATTGGATATCGGCCTGTCCTCTGGCATGTCATGAAATATTATGCTCATTTTGGCCATAAAGATTTTATTCTGTGTCTTGGCTATAAAGCAGATATGATTAAAAATTATTTTATTAATTATGATGAATATGTCTCAAACGACTTTGTATTCAAAAAGGGTGGCAAAGAAATTGAAATGTTAAACACTGACATTCATGATTGGAAAATTACTTTTGTTGATACAGGCATGAGCTCTAATATCGGACAACGGTTAATGAAGGTTCGTGAATTTTTGGATGGTGAAGAAGTCTTTTTAGCTAATTACAGTGATGGCCTCACAGATATGAATCTTCCAAACATGGTTGACTGGTTTATGTCTAAAGACAAAACAGCCGGTTTTATGGCTTATCAGCCAACACAGAGCTTTCACGTTGTTAAACTTCTTGATAACGGAGTAGTAAAAAGCATCAGTCATATTGGAAATTCAGGTTTGTGGATTAACACCGGATTTTTTATTCTCAGAAAAGAAATATTTGACAACATGGAACCTGGTGATGAACTGGTCAATGAGCCTTTTCAAAGACTCATTAACAAAGAACAGCTTATTTCCTATCAGTACGGAGGCTTCTGGGCCAGTATGGATACTTTTAAAGACAAACAAACACTGGATAACCGTTATAGCCAGGGTAATCCACCATGGGAAGTTTGGAGACAAAATAACGGCAAAAAGTGAATTCAGCCGGCATAACCATCAACAACTTAGCATAATCAATCATCTATTGAGCATACTAAAATATTATGATACCATTTAAAATAAGTCACATTGATCCTCTTAACATTCTGTTACTCGGAGCACATTGTGATGATATAGAAATTGGATGCGGGAGTACCCTGCTAAAAATTCTTGATCTTTATCCGGTGAATCAGGTAAAGTGGGTCATATTGACCTCAAATGAAACAAGGAAGAAGGAAGCTGAAAAAAGTGCTTCCCTTTTTCTTGAGAGGGTGAAAAATAAAGAAATTCTTATAAACGATTACCGGGATGGCTTTTTGCCTGCTATAATGACGGAAGTCAAAGATTACTTTGAAACGCTGAAGAAGTCATTCAATCCTGATATTATCTTCACTCATTACCGGGACGACATGCATCAGGACCACAGGCTGGTCAATCAGCTGACCTGGAATACGTTCAGAAATCATACAATTCTTGAATATGAGATCCCAAAATATGATGGCGACCTGGGAACTCCCAATTTCTTTGTTAATGTGGAGAATAAGTATGTTGACAGAAAAATTGAGATCTTGCTGAACAGTTTTGAGAGCCAGGCTTCCAAACACTGGTTTGACCGTGAAACTTTTACTGCACTTATGCGAATCAGGGCAATGGAATCAGCCAATGCCGGAAAATATACGGAAGCCTTTTATGCGAGAAAGATATCCTTTTGATTAATTGTTTGTTACTTGTCAAAAGGATTCCTCCTTTACAATCTGACTTCCTTCCATTACATCTCCCGAACCAGGCAATTTGCCTGTTAATTTTACCGGTACAAGCATATTCTTTACATCAGCAATAGTTTTAAACTTTACCGGAACATAATGTTCACCATAACCGGAAGCCCAGCCGGCCTGGTTAATCTTCTCTACAAGCACCTGCTGATTTTTATTTCTCAGACTCTGATAAAACCTGACCAGATTTTCATCTGAGATTTTTCTTATTACTTCACTCCTGGCATTCTTAACGTTTTCCGGAATTTGATCTGTCATTCGTTCAGCACGAGTCCCGGTACGCTTCGAATATTTGAAGGTGTGTATGTGACTAAACCCGATTGACCGGGTTATTCTACAGGTTTGTTTAAAGTCTTCATCGGTTTCTCCGGGAAAACCGACCATGATATCAGTAGTAAAATTTATGTCTGGCCGCACTGTTCGCAAATCATCAATAAGTTTCTGAAAAGATGATACGGAATACATTCGCTTCATTTTAATCAGAATTTTGTCTGAACCACTTTGCAGGCACAAATGCAAATGGGGGGCAAATTTTGGATGTCTGGTAAGTTGAATAAACTTCTCCCCCAACCCTTCCGGTTCCAGTGATGAGATTCGTAATCTGAAATCGCCCGGCAGGTTCAGTATCTTTTCAATCAGATCTTCGAAGTTAGTGCCCTCATTCTCATATCTTCCAATGTTCACCCCTGTAATAACCAACTCTTTGTAACCATTCTGAACAGCTTCCTTCGCATTTGCAATAATTTTTTCTGAAGGTCTGCTGATTGCCCTTCCCCGGACAAACGGGATAATACAAAACGTACAGAAATTATCACATCCATCCTGTATCTTTATAAAGCATCGGGTATGGTATATTTTCTCTGTCAGTTCATATTCAAAATGTTCTTCGGGAAGACTCTCCGGATTCAGTATTTCACCATTAAAATGTGCTTCAATCAGATTATACACTGAACTCTTGTTCTTGTTGTCAACAATATAGTTAATGTATGATTTGTTTTCCAGTTTTTCGCGCTGATCCGGAGATATACAACCTGTCACAACCACCAGCCCCTCATGATTGCTTTTATGGGCCTGCTGAAGAATATTTCTTGATTTCCGGTCACTCTGATTGGTTACGGTGCAGGAGTTTACCACATATACATCAGCCTTTTCTCCAAAAGGAACAATTTCATAATCATGGCGATGAAAACGGGAAGCCAGTGCCTCCGTTTCATATTGGTTAAGTCTGCACCCAAGGGTTTTAAATGCGATGCTCCGCTTCATAATTAACTGTATTTTCTGCTTTCCGGATATTATCTGTTATTAATACACCTTCCATGGCAAAGGGAGTAACGGAGGTAATCTTTACATCAACAAAACAACCTTTAAGACTGTATTCAGTTGAAGGAAACCTTACGGTTAATTTCCCTTCTGTTAATCCTGTCAGGTAACCCTGCTTCTTATCCGCTCCATAAACCAAAAGCCGCAATGTTTTCCCGACAAGTGTTCTGTTGTATTCCAATGAATGTTTTTTTAGTTCATCTGTGAGTAACTCCAGTCTCTTTTTCTTGGTATCATGTGCAATATCGTCTTCCCAGCGGGCACTCAGCGCACCGGGACGCGGAGAATATTTGGCTATGTATGCCATATTATATTTGAATTCTTCCATGGCCTTTCGGGTATTCTCAAACTGTTCATCCGTTTCACCGGAAAAGCCCACTATTATGTCGGTAAATAAAGTAGCTTCAGGAATAAGTCTGCGAATTGTATCCACAATACCCCTGTATTTTTCAACTGAATGATTCCGTTTCATGCGCATCAGTACCCTCTCATCGCCTGATTGCAGTGGCAGATGAATTTGCTTTGCCAGAGATTTGTATTTACTGATTACCTCAATTACTTCATCCGTCATATCCCTGGGATGTGGTGAAGTGAAGTAGATCCAGCATTCCTTTCCGGATTTGTCAGTATCCTGACCAATTCTTCTCAATAGTTCGGCAAAGGAAATTTCTTTCCCTTGTTTATCAAGTCCGTATGAATTCACATTTTGTCCGAGCAAGGTTACCGATTTATAACCATCGCTTACTAACTTTCTGACTTCTTCAATTATTTCTTCTGATGGACGGGAAACTTCCCTGCCTCTGGTATAAGGAACGGCACAAAATGAACAGAACTTATCGCAACCGTTTTGAATGGGAACATACGCATAAAAACCCGATTGATAATCAGGATCAACCTGCCAGAAATCAAAAATCTCCCTTTTTTCCAGGCCAGGGTATAATTGTTCGAGGCTATATGAACTGGCAACACCATACTGAGAAAGCATTTCCGGCAGCTGACTGATTTCAGACGGCTGAAAAACTATATCGAAGAGTTTTAAAAACTTCTCTTTGTCGGCGGGTAAAACACATCCGGAAGCAAATGTTACCAGACTTTTCTTGTTTTTCCATTTATTCCATTTAGCAATTCTGGAATAAACCTTATCTATCGATTTCTGACGGACCGAACATGAAAGAATCCCAAGCAGATCTGCTTCTTCTTCAGAATCTGTCCGGCGATAACCCATCTCTTCTATCACATGTGAAATTCTTTCACTGTCAGACTGATTCATCTGACAACCTAATGTGAGCAAAAAATATCTCATTGGTATTGATCGCTTTCTCTTTAATTCTGAAATTAGAAATAGGCTTCTGTAAATATCTGATCTCTTGAAAATCCTTTTGTCTGAAGAATTTCATAGGCATCATAGATCATGTTACTGTTTCCGCATAAATAAACCAGCATTTCCGGATCAAGCCTGTTTTTGATAAGAAAATCGGTTACACGCCCGTTAAAAGAGCCTGCTGTATCCTTTGTGGTACACAAAAAATATCGCTTCTGGTTATATGTTTGCCGGCCATAAGCCTCTTCTTCTTTTCGTACACCATGCAATAAATAATAATCAATTTCTTTATAACTACGAACGAAACTGTGAAAAGGAGCAACACCGGTACCGCTTGCCACAAATAGAAACTTCTTTTCCTGGAGGTCTTTTTCGCTGATCCCGAAAAAACCAAATGGTCCTTCAAAATTCAATGCATCTCCAGGTTTGAGATGTCGGAGTTTTTTTGAAACTTCCCCGTCTAAAATCTCTTTTACGAGAATTTCCAGATAATCATCATTTTCACCTGAATAAATTGAATATTCCCGCATCTGGATGCTCTCCGGCAATCCAACACGAAGGTACTGACCGGCCCTGAAATCCAGTCCCAGCCGATCCATTCTGACAATAAAAGTTGATGCAGTAAGTTGTTTAATTTCCTGTATGGTAGTTGTTTTTAACTGTTGATTCACTGCTGTATTCATAAATTTAAAATACTTATAGATTTTTTATTATTTTATTCGTGCAAAGATGCACCATTTTTTTTGTATAATATGAGTATTGGAGCAATAATTGCAATTTTAACTAACTGATGGATATATTGATATTTATTTTTGTCGTATATTTAGCTGATTCAGATATAACTGTAATTAAGTTGTTTTTTGGCCATTTATGTTTTTCGATCAGATTAAAAAAATTGATCTGAAATTACCACAAAAAAGCTAAAAGCATGGCTCAACTTTGCTAGTTAAACACAGAATTATTCAAATAGTTTAGAAAGAAGAAGTCCCTCAGGGGAAAAGGTTATTGCAGCACAATAAAAAAGACAAAAATATCGTTTTTGTTTATGGTTATGAGCAAATTACACTGAACCAGGCGCATTGTTCAATCATGATTTTTATAGCATTTTATTTTAAATGAATTTATCTTAAAAGATAATAAACCGGTCATTAGAAAAAGTATCCGGAAACAATCATTATTAATTCTTGTTTATATATCCCGGATAGGTAATTATAGTTTTTCTAATTTGTTTGCTATAGTCTTTATAAATATCAAAAGAACTGAAGTACAATAAATTATTAAGATTTTTTAAATTCTTAATTATTTTATATGAAGAAAGCAATTACTCTTAAAGGATTTTTGATTATAATTCTCCTTTCAGGAAGCATAATAAAAGCACAGATTCCTTTTGACCATGTTATAATTGACGCTAATGGTCCAACCGATCCATGGGGTAAAGGTTCCGATGACATAAACGGAGATGGCTACCCTGACCTGATTGTCGGAGGATGGACCGGTGGTGGACTGGTATGGTATGAATATCCGAACTGGACAAAACATTCCATTTCTGATGATATAATTAGTACAGACATAGACGTTGCCGATATTGATAATGATGGTTTGACCGATATTGTCGCTGTTAGCAAAAAATCTTTACAGTGGTACAAAAAGCCCGGCTGGCAAAAATATGAGGTTGCAACCAGTATCAGTCTTCATGACGTTGAAGTTGCTGATTTTAACGGAGATGGCAAACTGGATATGGTAGCCAGGAATCAGGAGTACTGGTTTAATAACGGAGATGTACTGCATTTTTATACTCAGGGACAAACACCAGCCGACTGGAGCCACTCAACCATTTCCTGTCCCAATGGTGAAGGGTTACTGGTATATGACATCAATGGGGACAAACGTCCCGATGTTATTGTTAATGGGATGTGGTATGAAAACACCGGAAACATAAACAACTGGATCAGCCATTCATTTTCATCTTCCTGGAATTATAACCACACCTATATAGCCATCGGTGATATCAATGGCAATGGTCGTATGGATATTGTGCTTTCTCCATCCGAAAAAGCAGGCCTTTATCATAAGATAGCCTGGTACGAACATCCATCCGATCCTAATACAACCTGGCCCGAACATATTGTAGCAGATAATGTAGAAGCGGTATATCATTTTATTGGCACGGGTGATTTTAACAACGATGGCAAAACAGATATTGCTACTGCTGAGATGCAGCAGGGAGTTGATCCGGATGAAGTATCAATCTTTGTCAATCAGGACAATGGCACCAACTGGCAGAAACAGGTATTATCCAACAATGGTTCTCACAGCATGCAAATTGTAGATATTGGCAACGACGGTGACCTGGATCTTTTCGGTGCCAACTGGGATCAAAATAATCAAATTGATCTTTGGGTGAACAAATTAAATAATACAAATCCGCCACCTCCTCCCGCAACAAATCTTGACGACTGGGAAAGACATGTGATTGATCCGGCCAAAGAGTGGAGAGCCGTTTTTATTGATGGCAAAGATCTTGACGGCGATGGCCTGAAAGATATCATTGCCGGAGCCTGGTGGTATAAAAATCCTGGTTCGGCCAGTGGTTCATGGGTAAAGCATACCATAGGCACTCCATTGAACAACATGGCTTATGTGTATGATTTTGATGGTGATGGTGATCTGGATATACTGGGTACTGAGGGAGAAGGTGCCGATGCAAACCCAAATTTTGTATGGGCACAAAACGACGGATCCGGGAATTTTACCATCCTGGATAATATTGAGGCAGGACAGGGAGATTTTCTTCAGGGGGTGGCTATTGTCAGAAAAGACAATCAGATACCCTATAAAGTTGCCCTCTCGTGGCATAAGCCCGGCAATGGAGTACAAACCCTTACTGTACCCTCTGATCCGGTGAACAATACATGGACATGGGAAAAAATATCTGATGAATCACAGGACGAATGCTTAACCGCAGGAGACATTGACCGCGATGGAGATCCGGATCTTCTGATGGGAACCAAATGGCTTCGTAACGATGGTGGTTCCTGGTCACTCTTCACCCTGAATCCTGCAACAGGCCTTCCGGACCGGAATAAACTGGCTGATATCAATCAGAATGGCAGGCTCGACGCTGTAGTCGGCTATGAAGCCATCAGCGTGGAAGGAAAACTGGCATGGTATGAACAACCTGCCACGATAACCAATACATGGCCCGAGCACGTTATTGCTAATGTTGTGGGCCCTATGAGTGTGGATGCTGTCGACATGGACGGTGATGAAGACATTGACGTGGTAGTGGGAGAACATAACCTGCAATACCCCAGTACAGCCAGAATGTTAATCTTTGAAAATACCGACGGAAAAGGAACCACCTGGAAACAGCACCAGGTTTATCAGGGAGACGAAAATCATGACGGAGCCGTTACAGTGGATATTGATAACGACGGCGATCTGGATATACTGTCTATCGGCTGGGGGCATCCAAGAGTGCTTCTTTATGAAAATCTCGCAATTTCCGGTACAAATTCAGCACCCGTATTAAATAACATCGAAGCAGGTGCTGCTTCATTTACAGAAGGAGATGATCCTTTGCAGGTTACCGGTTCTTTAAATATTTCTGATGCTGATAACGCAAATCTACAAAGCGCAACAGCTAAAATCTCCACAAATTTTAATTCATCAGAAGATGAATTATTTTTTACAAACACTGCCGGGATAACCGGTTCTTTTGACAAGGCTACAGGAATACTCACCCTTTCAGGTACAGCTTCTCTTACTGATTATCAGAATGCACTAAGGAATATCCATTATCAAAATACAAACGGGGACGATCCATCAACCCAACAACGAACTATTGCCTTTACCGTTAATGATGGCATTATTAAAAGTAACACTGTAAGCAGAGTAATATCCATAGCCAGCGTCAATGATTCTCCGAATTTATCAAACCTGGAGAGTACAGCTATTAATTTCAGAGAAAACGCAAAAGCAGTACAGTTAAGCGGAAATATTGTGGTTTCAGATCCTGATAATACAACACTCACCGGTGCCTTAATAAGTGTAACAAATAACTATCATGCAAATGAAGATCATTTATTGTTTAATCCGGTAAGCGGTATAACTGCTTCATTCATTGAGCTAACCGGGAGTCTTGAATTAACAGGTAAAGCAACAGTTTTGGATTATCAGTTGGCGCTGAGAAATATTCTCTACCAAAATAATAGCGACAATCCCAGTCCGGAAACAAGAACTATTTCAATTTCTGTATTTGATGGTGCTGATAACAGCAGTATATTAACCCGGAAAATAAATGTGATCCCGGTAAATGACGCACCTAATATTACTGATTTAGAGACCGATAATCTTAAATTCTCTCTGGGGGAAGATCCTGTAAAGGTAACCGGTACAATCAAAATCAATGATGCAGATAACACAAAATTACAAAAAGGGCAGGTATATATTTCTTACAATTATCAACAAAGCGAAGATATTCTTTCTTTAACCACAACAGGAAACGGTATAAATGCCAGTTTTGATGCATCACTTGGTGTTCTGAATCTCACTGGTGAAGCTCCTGTGGAAATATGGCAGGAAACACTGCGAAATGTTACCTATCAAAGTAAGAGCGATAATAAACAGCAGGATATCCGAAAGATTTCCTTTATGGTAAATGACGGGACTGTAAACAGCAATGTGCCGTTTCGTACTGTATATTTTGCGTCAGACAATGAGGCCCCACAGATAAAAAATATAGAGCAATTTCCGGTCAAATACATGATAAATAGTTCTCCTGTTAAAGTAACCAGTACCTTACAACTTTCCGACATTGATGATAACAATTTGCAAAGTGCCACTATTCATATTGCAAAAAACTACAAAATTGGAGAAGATCAACTTACTGCAAATGAACCCGATTCACTTACAACTTATTTCAATTCAGTATTGGGATCTCTTATAATTACCGGGAATGCCCCAATTGAAGTTTACCAGTCTGCTATTCGTTCCGTTACATTTTCATCAAGCAATCAAAATTTTGATTCCGGCACAAGAAGGCTTGACTTTTCAGTTTCTGATGGTAAAATAAGCAGCACTGTAGTTTCAAGAAATATTGAAATTGCCAATAACCAAACGGCTCCTGATATTCAAAATATTGAGAATTCCAGCCTGGTTTATCTGGAGAAAAATACTGCTGTCCCATTAACAAGTTCTCTAATAGTAAATCAGACAACAAATCAGACAGTAAGCCGTGGTGAAGTAAAATTTATAAATGGATTCAACCCCGATGAAGATAAACTGATTTTCAATTACCAGGGTAGTATCAGCGGAACTTTCGATAGCCAGTCTGGCATATTATTAATCACCGGAGAATCAACTGCTGAAGAATATCAAAATGCGTTACGAAGTATTGAATACAATAATATAAACGGAATGAATTCTTCCGACAATGAAAAAGTTGTCACTTTTACAGTCTGGAACGGTGATTTAAAATCGAACAGTTCCGGACGAAAAATTATTTTTACCTCCACTAATGCCAAGCCGATTTTAGGTGAAATCGAAGGTTTTCAACTACTTTATGAAAATGGCGGAACATCTGTCCCTGTGACTAATACACTTTCAATAATCGATCTGGACGATAACTATATGACCGGAGCCACGGTGGAAATTACATCAAATTATCATCAGGATGAAGACTATCTTGGATTTGAAAATACTGGTACAATTTACGGCAATTTTAACGCAAGCAACGGGAAAATGATTCTGAGTGGTGTTGATACCAAAAAGCATTATCAGGATGCGCTTAGACAAGTAAAATATAAAAATACCAGCGGAATCAATAATTATTCCCCCGGCATAAGGAACGTAAATATTTCATTGAATGACGGTAAAGGTGTTTCCAATGTTCTGACAAGAAAGATCACAGTCTCAATTATTACTTTAGAGCAGGAAAGCACATTAATTCAAGACCTGAAAATTTACCCGAATCCATTTTCGGGATTGGTTACTTTGCAGTTTTTATTACATGATCCACAGCCGGTTGAAGCAGAAATATCCGATATAAATGGCAGAATCGTATATAAAAAAGATGAAAAGCTATATAATTCAGGAGAGGTAAACTTACAAATGAACCTGCCTCAGCTACGGCAAGGCACCTATTTATTGCATATTAAAATTGGAAATGAGCGGTTTACCAGAAAAATCATAAGAACTCCATAATGACCAAAATAGTAAAATAAAGTCCTTTTTAATCAATCAGGGGCAGCAAATGAAATTTTTTTGCTGTACCAGTGCACAATTTTGTGTATGAGCTTAAATCTTAAAAGTAGTTTGGCCTGCTTAAGTTTATTAAGCTGGTATATTTCTTCACTATTGATTGAAATGTTGGGATACATGCGTCTGAAAAAGTCAATATTGTTGATTCTAGCCTCTTCCAGTGCCAACTTCGATATTATATTATTGTGCGGCCCTGCTTTAATCAAATTTAACCTGTATTTATATACATTATTTATCATTCTGTCTATCAGGTGATTAGTGGATTGATTCGGACTAATCCTGTAAAATGCCATCACCTGGTTAATCAACAGCATCCTGTAAGATTTACTGTACCGATACCAAAAGTCAACATCAGCAATGGGATGTAATTCTGCATGAAAACCCCCAATTTCAAGAGCGAATTTTTTATTTAACACCACACCAGGAAAAGGAGTAAGTTGTTTAAAGTAAAAAAAAGGTTCCTTAACCAATTGAACTTTATCTGTTAATTCAACAACTTTATTAATTCCGTCCCATTCATATTCACGCACAAAATTTTTAACGGCAAATCCCCCAATATTCTGCGAGAACCTGTTAAAAATTTTTTGAGTCATTTCAACAAACTGGCAGTGCAGCATATCATCATCATGCAAAATTGTTACCCACGGTGTCTCTGCATGAAGAAAACAATTATTAAAATTTGCATCCTGAGGAACCGTTTCTTCCGTTCTAACATATTTTTTATAAGGATGATCATAGGAATCTAAAATCTTCTTAAATTCATCATGAGGTGAATGATTGTCAATGAGGAGGATTCTACATTTTACTGTTTGATTTACAGCACTGTCCAGGGCCTTTTTTATATAATCAGTTCGGTTGTATACTGGCAAAGCAATCGTCAAAAGATCTTCCATACTATTCATTTGTACAATATTTAAGTCTATGTAGATTCCAATTTGAACAAAAGTAATTATTTTGGTCAAAGTATAATAATAGTCAACAGAATATACAATATTTTAAAATCAGTTTCGTTACGTTCAACCCTTTCTGCCTGATTTCATATGAATCAGAACCATTGATATATTAAGAATAACCGGTCTTTTCATTTTCCATATAAAAAATTTATATGCTCTTATAAATCTAATTACATAAATCTTAATTGTTAGGCTTTATGCAATAGTACAGTGTTTTAAACAAAGGCTGTTCAAATTGCTTATTATTTAAAAATTTAAACAGGGTTTTAAAAATCCCATTCTGTACTTTATAAACATTTAATAAATACTTACGTTGATTAATAAACCATTTCTCATAATTTTTTTGTAGAAATTTTAATCTAATATCCTCTTTATAGTTATCGTTTAATTTTTTAAGAAATTCTATTAGCCAAAGTTCGTATTTTTTTATTGCATACAATTTTTCATTTACGTCGCCTATAGCAGAAATATTGATTTCAGAAAACCGCCATTTGCATAAAATTTCATTGTTATGAACTATGCCCTTTTCTTTTGCCAGTTTAATCCAGGTAATATCGTCAGCACCCCAGGCTGATGGCATTTCAAAAAAACCACCAATTCTTCTTAAAAGCAATCAGTTTTAACCATAAAATCCAGTACAAACTGTATTCTGTTAAAAAAAAAGCGACTGCTGATAAAATCAACTATGTCCTCGGTTCTGGTAATGAAGGGGAATAATAAGTAACATTATTATTCAAGTCAATTTGGGCTGCTCTAGCATGAAATAATTCAACTTCCGGATATTTAAAACTCAGTGTATTCAATTTGTCTTAAACGAAGGTTCATAAATATCATCATCCGAGAAGAGAACAAAATAATCTCCTTTAGCATATTCAAGACATTTATTCCAGTTTTTTACTATATTTTTTCCTCCTAAATTTTCCGGGTTTTTGTAATATCTGATTCTAGTGTCATTAAAATTATTTACAATTTCATCAATATTTTCCGGAGAGTTATCATTTACGATGATTAACTAAAATTCTCATAAGACTGCAGGAGCACACTATCAATTGCTTGTTTCATATATTTGCTTTTATATGCAGGAATAGCAACACTAATCATAAATTTTCACATTTCGTTAATTAATAATTACGGGAGAAACGGTTTCAATATAATAAGAAGCCCACAAAAAATACTTAACAGATCAACCTTTGGTCAAATTTGATTTATCAATATTACCTATTTTCTAACGAAAAAGCAAGTATTTTGTTTTTTTTGCAGGGCAATAAATTTCCAATTATTACGAATTCAATCATTTAAACAACAACTAACATTACAGCATCTAAACTACTTTACCCGCTATGCAAACAAATTTTATTAATACTCGGGTTAGAAATATAGATATATGCCCGGTATGATATATTAACCGGGTTAGATTTTAAATATTAAGATATGTATATTACTTGTATATCATTGATTTTTTGATCTATATAAAATCATTATCAAATTATAGTTCCAGACAAAAATCATTGAATTTAAAGGTATCAGGCAATTATTTATCAAATAAATTATATTTTTTTATATCCGTTAGTTATATTTTATTAAAAAATTATATTTTTGTATTAGTTGTATGCTACTTAATATTGCAAATACGTGTTTTGGCAATCAATTATAACGGGACTATTAATTTATTATATTTTATAAACAAATGCAAATTGAAGATTTTGAAAAGGTTTTGACCTGGTCGTATAAACTTGCCAGGGAATATGTGCAAAAATATGTCGTGCCGAAAGGAATTACCTCAGCCAGAAAATTTTACAAATTTGCCAAGGATAACAACCAACTTCCGAGAACTTTTCCCAGGCGTCCGGATGATTATTTTCGTTACCGAAATGTTTGGGCGGGATGGAATGATTTTTTGGGCAATGAGTCTGACAAAAAAAACAGAAAAGAGTATTTGAAATACAGAGATGCAGTCAGGATCGTTCATGAGCATGGAATCAGGAATTCAACAGAATATAAGTCATGGAAAAACCGGCCGGCAAACCTCCCCTCCCGCCCTGACTTACACTACGATGATTGGACATGCTGGAAAGAGTTTCTGGGAAAGAATTACAAGGTGCCCGATCCAAGAAGGTACACCAAACTTAAGGAAACAGATGTAAGGATAATTAAACATCAATTGAATATGGGTATTAAAGGAGCTGACCTGGCCCGGTTTTTTGGAGTATCCGAAATGCAAATCAGCCGCATAAAAAGTGGAGAAAACTGGCAGGACATTTAAACATGCAAATAAGGAACAAATGATAACCCCCTTATTCTGAAATTTTCATAGTTTATTATTAATCATTCCTGATTGTTATTTTTTAAAATACCTAAGTACCCTGCTGGTGTGCTGTGAAATAAAGACCTGGAAAATTATTTTAAAAAATGCCTTTAGAATGTATAATCCACTTAAAATGGGTCCGGTGAATTGAACAGACTGTTGGTCATGCATACTCGCAAGACTTAAAAAATGAAAATGCTTAACAAGACTTAGAAAAAATAACGCCATAGTTTTTTGATTCCTATTGGATCTGCATAATATTAAATGAGTATCGTATTATTGTCCTAAACATTGTTTCCTTTGCTCAGCCCCCTGCCCTATAGGGGAGCCATCGCTCAGCCTAATAATAATATGCTGGTTTTTTATGGCGCGGGAGGTCCCCTTAAGGGGATCAAGGGGCGGCGGGTTGGATTGCTGGTTATAAAGGCCTTTTAATTTTACATTTTAGATCAATAATTTCTAAATTAGGAATATAATCCGACAGGCATATAATATTATGTCATCAGCTGCTCTTAAGAGTGATCTCTGAAAGTTAATCTGAAGATTCATTTCCCAGATTACCCCTGCGCAGATTTTAATACGATCATATCTTCAATTAATCCTAAAATAAGCAGGCTTTATAAAAATTAAATTCATTTATAGCTAACCGAAACAACTTATTCATTTACTTTGCTTCTCAAAAAATGATCATATAAGATGCGACTGTATGAGCAGAACCTTATTAAATAATTTAGTAATATTCATTTATGTCAATCCTTGGAAGCTTTTTAACTATTCTAAACAATTTAAGATTATGTTTAGAAAGAGACCGTTATTAATTGCAGAAACCTTTTAAATTTTCTATGCCTAATTTTCTTAATAGAATAATAAAAAACCCGACCCTGATGACCTGGTCGGCATACTTTATCCAGTTTGGAAGCGGTGTCTTTGTATTACCCCTTGTACTTTCAAAATTTAGTGAAGTTGAAATTTCTTTCTGGTTTTTATTAAATACCATACTTGGCATGGCCCGGTTAGCGGATGCCGGATTCGGCCCAACACTAATCCGGGCAGTGTCCTATTTTAAAGCCGGGTCAGAGACGCTGCCAAGAAATGTCGAAGAGTATAAGAAAAATGTCTCTACCAATGCTACACCGAATTACCAGGGGCTCAATGATCTGCTTTCTACCACCAATGTCATTTACTCTGTGATCAGTGCCTTTCTCGTATTACTACTGTTAACCGGTGGAATAATGATTATCTGGAATCTTATTTCAATGGCAGGTCATCCCTTTTATCTTTGGCTGGCCTATGGCTTGCTGGTGGTTAATGCTTTTATTACTATCCAGACCATCCGGTGGGGATCCTTTATGACTGGTTTGAATTTTGTAGCAGAAATGAATGGATTTAAGTCATTTATTGGCGGCATTAAAGTATTAATATTCATTACACTCTTGCTGTTAAACCTGAATATAACCTACCTGATAGGTGTCATGCTCATCGAAACAATAATTATTTTCATTTACACCAAAAGCTATGTAAATCGATGGTATCGGAGAAATGACATAGTTCTCCAGAAAAAATGGTTCTTTAACAAAGATATATTTCAGTCCATCTGGCCTGCTACCTGGAAAACGGGGGGTATTTTCTGGGGAAACTATTTAACCAGCTATGGTAACAGTATCATTGTTTCCCAGATCAGTGATGTCAAACTAATGGCAAGTTTTCTTTTCACTCAACGTATTCTCATGTTTGTCAGACGGGTTTCTGAAGCTCCTTTCTATGCTAATTTACCCACAATATACAATCTGATGGCAACCAAGGATATGCCGTTAATCAGAAAAAAGTTAAGCGTGTTTATCTTCCTTTCTCTGGGATTATTAGCCTCCGGACTTTTCTTTGCAGGCTTGCTGGGTAACCCGTTACTAAACTTGCTTGGTATTGATACACGCCTGGTACCCACCTTCATTTTTGTTGTTATGGCTACCAGTCTGCTGATAGAAGAAAATACCTCATTTCATGCCAGTATTTACCTGAGCACGAACCATGTACCTTTCTTAATCCCGGCACTGGCTACAGGAATAGTCACTCTGGGTGGTGGATTCCTGGTTGTTGATCAGTTCGGGTTAATAGGTATCGTAGTGGTCCAGATAATTGCACAGATGTTGGTGAACTTCTGGTATCCTGTTTTGTTGTCATTTAAACTTGTTAAATGGAATTTATTCAGTTATCTGCATGACTTGACAAAATATGGTTTTCAGTTCATTGGAAAAAAATTAAATTTGGTTTTTAGTTGAAAGTACTTAAAATGAGTATGGAGAAAATATTGACCATAGCAATTCCTGTATATGAAAGATACAATTATTTTGAGGCTGCCATTCAAAGCGTGTTAAGTCAAACCATTGATTGCCAGATAATAGTTGTTGACCAGACTACCACTCACACTCGTTTTAGAGATTATATAAAAGGATTGAATGATCCGGCAATTAAATATTTCAGAAATGATGAGCCGGGGATGTTTGAAAATATGAACAAGTGCATCGAATGCGCCGAAACCCCATGGATATCAATTTTACATGATGATGACCAGTTGCATTGCCAATTTGTTGAAAACGCAAAGCTAATTATTAATCAGTATAGAAACCAGATAGGTGCTTTCGCTGTAAAAAATCAATTGGGGGTTGAGAGTATTGACCTGTCCGTTAAAACCGAACTAACAGGTAACATTAAACTTCTTTCCTCCAACTATTTTCTGTTCAATAATTTGTCTCCTTTCCCGGGAGTAGTGTTTAAAAAGGAGGCGGGAATCAAAGTCAGATGTTTTCCTCCAAAATATTATCCTATCAGTGATTTATATTTCTGGTATGAATTGTCGAAAAATGAAAAAATTCTGTACCTGGATCAGGTGTTGTCGTTCTACCGGATATCTTCTGATCAGGCTTCAAGTATGCAAACAAAAAAAGTATTGGAAATGACCTTTGAATTCAGGGATAAAATATTAAAAGAATGCAACATTAAAAATCCACTTACCCATTTGGCAGTAGAAAAGGCAAATCTGGATCTTACCAACTATTTTCTAAGAACCTATTCCGATTTTTCCTACAGCAGCCCCAGATTAAATAAAATTAAAAATATTCTTAAATTGAGAGGCATGGGAAGATTATTAAATTATCATAAAAATAAAATTTCGTGGGTTAATATAAAAATGCTGAAAAGCTAAATAAATTATATAAATTTTCAAATCATAATATTACGGCTAATTTGTATGGCAGTATAAAAGGGAAAACCCGCCATACTTTTTCTAAAATTATACTTGCATGCATATACTTTTTTATACAGAATTATCCCCTTACCCAATTAACCGGGGAGAAAGAATAAGGAGCTATGGCTTATTAAAAGCGCTTTCGCTTACTGGTCATTCTGTTACTGCTGTAATAGGCAATGAAGAAGAATTGCCACTTGATAAGTATAAACTTGACAACGTAAAATACATACCCTTTAATTTTGCAAAGAAAAATATTCAAAATAACTGGAAAAGATATTTTGCACATTTTTTAAAAAATCCGGATATCACCCGTTTATTTCAAAAAATAATAAGGCAGGAAAAGCCAACAATTGCCTTTATAGATTATAATTTTTGTGGTGAATATATTCCCTTTTTCAAAAAGCAAGGATTAAAGGTCATTTATGGCACACATAATTCACAGGCCTCTTTATTATTGCAGAAACCTGCAAAAACACTAAAAAATAAACTGAGCCGTTTCCGTGAATTTTTTATGATGCATTGGCATGAAAAGAAATACTTTAAACAAGCTGACGCACTCATCAGTGTTTCAAACATGGATAAAAAATATCACCAAAAATTTACTGGAAAGGCCAGGCATTATGTTATACCCAACTTTCTTGATGAAGATCTTTATCAAACTGATGAGATTGAGCGGACTGATTACATTGTGATGATGGCTAATTTTTATGCCTACCAGAATTTTGCTGGGTTGGAATGGTTTATTGACAAAGTATGGAACGAGAAACTGGCTGAAAAAACCTCATTAAAGATAATTGGATTTAATTCGAAAGAATCCCTGGAAATATTGAAGGGAAAATATGAAATACCAGGTGTAGTTGAAGCCATTGGAGCCGTAGAAGATATAAGGCCTTTTAATTTAAAAGCAAAAGTTTCGATTGTCCCCTTACTTCACGGGAGTGGCTCCAGACTTAAGTGTCTGGAATCTATGGCTTTAAAAACTCAATTGGTTAGCACATCAAAAGGGGCCGAGGGTATCGATCATGACGGATCCATAATAATTGCAGACGATCCGGATGAATTTCGTGATAAATTAATGCTGGTATTACAAAATAAGCTTGATACAACAGAAGATGCCTATTTGAAGTTTATGGAAACTTACTCAATGAAACCAAACAGTGAGCTTCTCAAAGAGGTAATTGAAAACCTGAATCAATAAGGCTCTATGATACAAAGCCAACAAGCCAAGAAACTAATTATCTGGATTGTAATTCTTTGCAGTCTGTCGGCATATTCTATCATATTTATACCCGCTTCGTTGCGCGATATGATAGAGATGATTGGGCTGCTTCTGATTATTTTCCTGAATGCATTATATCTGATTTATGACAACTCACCCCGTATGCGACAATATTTCAGAGGAGAGGTAATCCTGATTCTTCTTTCGGTATTGTTCAGTATGTTTATTACTTACGCTTATCATAAGCAGAGCTTTGCGACTACACTCATTGTACAGCGGTTTATGTACTTCTATTTTTTTTATTTCATGCTACATAATCTGAAGATTTCTGCAATTGAACTGGAGCGCATCATAGTCTGGCTGGGAATCATATATGCCATTTTATATATATTGCAATATGTAGCCTATCCCAGGCTACTTTTCGATTCAAGAATAGACCAGGAACGGGGGACTGTCAGGATTTTCTTTCCTGGTGCAGCCTATATGTTTATTGCATACTTTATAGTTCTGCAACAATACTTTACATTTAACAGATTCAGGTATTTACTTCTGTTGTTGTTATTTTTTGCAGTTGGTGGAATCCTGCAGGGTACGCGCCAAAGTCTTGCAACACTTGTATTACTGACAGGGGCGAATATTATCTTCAGTAAAAGGGTGAAATCCAAATTTGGTATTATTGCTATTTCTCTGATTGGTGTGGGAGCCTTGTTCTTAGTTTTTCAGGATATCTTTCTTCAAATGTTTAATGTTTCCAAACAGCAAAGTCAAAATGCATCGCAAAATATCAGGCTATTGGCGGCAACCTTTTTCCTTACTGATTTTATGCCGGCTAAAATAGCCTATATCTTTGGTAACGGACAGGATAGTCTGAATGCCGCATTTGGCGTTCAAGTTAATTATTATAAAACCTTTTATGGTTTTTATCAGTCCGACATTGGAATCATAGGAGATTATTCAAAATTTGGAGTATTGTTTGTAATCGGTCAGCTAAGTATCATGTTCAGGATTATCTTTGGAAAAATTCACAAAAACCTGGCCTATTTGAAGTATTTTATGGTTTCGGTAGTCATAACGATGTTTGTTGGAGGAAGTATGTTTTCAGCTTCTACAGGCATTCCTGCAGTTATAATTATGATTTATCTTGTTGATTATTACAGGAATTATCCTGACCCAACCTTACAGATGAAAGACAAAAACAAATGAGGTGATATTACCTAATTATAATTTAATTTTTTAAACACCTTCAACAACACAATATGTTTTGCTAAGATGAAGAAAATTTCAACGGGTATTTTACATAATGAATTATGAGAGCACTATTAAACAAGTATCCGAGGTTCAAAAATTTGCTGAAGATCGTCCTGCATTTCAATTTAAACACGCTGCGGTTTAATTTGCACTATTTTCCACTAAAAGAAGCAATCAAATTTCCGGTTTTTGTTTCAAGAGGAACAAAATTAGATACCCTGAAGGGAGAAATTAAAATAGATGCACCTCTTCAAACCGGTATGATAAAAATAGGGTATGGAAACGTCGGTGTCTTCGATAAGAGAATACACCGTGCAATCTGGGAAGTATCTGGAAAGGTGATTTTTAAAGGCGAAGCCATGCTCAAATTTGGAGTAAAAATAACGGTAGGAGAAACCGGAATACTTACCATCGGAGACAAATTCAGAATATCAACCAACAGTGCAATACTTTGCTTTAAAAAAATATCATTTGGCAGTAATTGCCGAATCTCATGGGATGTAATTATGATGGATACAGATTTCCATTATATCACTAACCTTGAAGGAGAAATACTAAATGCCCCAAGCGAAATAAAGCTTGGCAATAATACATGGGTTGGAATGCAGTGTGTATTTTCAAAAGGTGCAATTTTAGATGACAATGTAATTGTAGCCTCAAACTCACTTATTAACAAAAGCATAAAAGGCAGTTATCAGATTATTGGAGGTAGCCCTGCTAAAATATTGAAAAAAGACGTTACATGGTGGGATGAAAATGAATACCATCTTAAGTTTGGTAATAAGGCATTACTTTAACCACAATTTTCATTTTTTCCAATAATATAAGTTAGATATTTTGAAAATCTCATCACTTATTTACAGCAAAATTATTATTTAATGAGCATAAAATCCCTAAAGAAAGATCAGTCAATTGAAACACTCAGAGGGTTGGCAATTATTCTGATGGTTGCAGGCCATGTAATTGGAAATGTTTCAGAGCACGGAATGCGGGTTGAAGACGATTCAGTGTTCAGACATATATATTTCTCCTTAATATTCCTGAGGATGCCCTTGTTCACAGTCATTTCTGGCTTTGTTTATGCACTTCGTCCTCTGGATAGATCTATGATTAGAAAATTCATTAAAGGCAAGGCACGCCGCATTTTACTTCCAATGATATCTGTAGGCACGTTGCAGTATTTAGTTAGGATAATTGTACCCGAAACAAATAAGACTCCCGAAATCAGCCACATATGGTCCATTTATTTTTTTCCGTTTGACCAATTTTGGTTTCTGCAATCTATCTTTCTTATCTTCCTTTCTATCACATTTCTGGAGTATTTTAAGTTACTTGAAACTCCATTAAAATGGTTTATCTCATTTGCCGTTGTTTGTGGCATGTTTTTGTTTATGCCACTATTTACAAGTTTTTTCAGTTTTTTTGGATATCTGTATCTTTTCCCGTTTTTTATCCTGGGAATCGGTTTGAAAAGGTTCTCAAAAATACTGCTGTCAAATGTATTATCGTTTACGATGCTATTTGTTTTTATTTCTGGCATAATCATCCAGCAACTGGCCTGGTACAATTATTTGACCATTGATCTTGATAGATACAGCCCGTTGAGTCTAGCTATTGGACTTAGTGGAATCATCCTGCTTTTCAAAATCAAAAAAAATATAAAATGGCTTGCCTGGCTTGGCTATTATGCTTATGGAATATATCTGTTTCACGTTTTTGGAACAGCAGGCAGCAGAATTATTATAAACAAGTTTGGTATTCATCATGATGTATTGATCTTCCTTATAGGATTAGTTGCCGGACTGCTGTTTCCAATATTACTGGAAACATTTATCGACCGTTCACCAAGATTGAGATTAATATTTCTTGGTCTCAAACCTAAACAGGCTGCAACTGGTTCCATTAGTCAAACAAAAATAGGAGATAAATAAAAAAATCTACATGTTAATCATATTAATAAACACAGAGTAAATACTTGCCAACAGGTTTATTAACTTTGAGATTTTAACATAATCGTATTTGTATTTTTGAAGTTGGGTTATCAGAAAGGTAAAAATCTATAACATGCCAGTTTCACATGAACAGTTAAATAAGAACCTTGATCGCTGTTAATATCGTGCAAAAATGAAAGAGAATAATTTAATAGAAAATAAAGAAATTACGATTGACGCGATCTGGAAGATACAGCTTGCCATTATTATTCCGGTATTCAATAACCTGAAATACACACAGAAATGTCTGGAATCGTTATATAATAATCGTGAAAATGGCCACTTAACGACTGAACAAGTCAAAATTGTTGTAACAGACGATGGTTCTAAAGATGGCACATCTGATTGGATCACAAAACACTTCCCCGAAGTGTACCTGCTTCAAGGAAACGGGGATCTTTGGTGGAGTGGAGGAGTAAACAAGGGAATCAGATTTGCTATTGAAGTATTAAATGTTGATTATATATTGTGGTGGAATAACGATATTCAACCTGCAGAAGATTATCTGAAAAATCTTTTCAAAATTTTGAGCTCAACTGAGGAAGATGTGCTTATTGGAAGTAAGATTTTTATGCTCCATAAAAACCTCATTTGGGGCATGGGAGGTAAATTTAATCCCAAAACTGGTGCCAGACATATGCTGGGAGAACAGCAACCTGATAATGAACAACTTTCAGAAACTGTTGAAGCTGATTGGTTTCCAGGAATGGGAACAACCATCCATCGTTCAGTTTTTGAAAAGATCGGATACCTTGATGAAAAAAACTTTCCCCAGTACCATGGAGACAGTGATTTTACCTGGCGTGCTAAAAAAGCAGGGTTTAAACTCATTGCCTACCCCGGTCTAATCATCAAAAACGATAATACCAACACTGGTTTGATTCATCAGGGTAGTTTTAAAAAACTTTATAAATCACTAACAGGTATTAAATCAAACTATAATTTTAATAAAGACTACTTGTTCTATCGGAAATATGCAACATCTCCTCTTGCTTATGTATTTCTTTTTAGAAGATATTTCAGATATATTGGTGGGTTTTTGAAATGGAAAGTATTATCTGCTATAGGTATTAAAAAGAAAGCAACCTAATGATATCACAATGAAGCAAAAACTGCGTAAAGCATATATATATCCCATTACAAACCGGCTAAGTACAGGAATTTATAATCCATATCTGGATAATTTTATAACTGCTTTGTCTGGTGAGATTGAATTCGCTAACAGAAAACATCCTTCAAATACAGGGATACTGAATATCATTCGCTTTTTACCGGAAGTAAAATTTGTTTTTCTTAACTGGATTGAAAACCTTCCGGAAAAAAAAGCCGGACTATTGCAAACTGCTTTCCTTTTTCTTATTCTGTACTCAAAAAAAATTCTTGGTTTAAAAATCATCTGGACTTTGCACAACAAGGTATCTCACAGTGCCAACAAACTATTTTTAAAAAAAATGATATTCAGACAGGTACTTAGAAAAAGTGACCTGATCATTACACATTCTGAGGAAGGAATACAATATGCAGAAACCATTATTAAAGGGATATCAGATAAAATTTTCTTTTTTCCCCACCCTATTGTTCCGCAACCAATACATTCGCAAAAGGATAAAAAATATGATATCCTGATATGGGGTACAGTGGCACCCTACAAAGGCATTCTTGAATTTCTCGAATATATATATGCTGCAAATCTTCAGAAAAAGTATAAAATACTGATCACAGGTAAGAGTCTGGACCAGGAATATTTTCAAAAAATTAAGAATCATGAAAACAATAATATCACTATACGAAACCAGTTTATTTCTGACGAGGAATTAAAAGACCTGGTGGGTAAATCGAAAATTGTTTTATTTACTTATTCAGGTAATAGCGTTCTGAGTTCAGGAGCCCTGATAGATTCAGTGGCCTTTCATGCAATAGTTATTGGTCCGGAAGCCGGAGCATTCAGAGAAATGGGTAAATCAGGACTGATATATACATACAAGACATTTAGCGAGTTACCTGACATAATTGACAATGTTATTCGGTCGGATAATGAAACAGACATTTCCATAATAAAGAAATTTATCAAAGAACACAGCTGGCAAAAATTTGCAGATGCACTTTTAAACAGGCTCAAGAATTTACACTAATGAATTGATGACCTTTGAAAAAAATGGAGAATACAAATTTTTTTACACTACGGCTGGACATTTTCTCACATGAAGAGGCCATGCAGAAAATTAAATCAATTCTCATGGATCAGCAAACAAAGTTACTTTTCTTTATAAACGCTCATTGTTTCAATATCGCACAAAAAAATGAATCCTATAAAAATTCTTTACTGAGGGCAGATCTAGTATTCAACGATGGGGTGGGAATTGATTTAGCTGCCAGAATTGGCACAGTGAATTTAAAAGCAAATCTTAACGGAACCGATCTGATTCCCGAAATAATAGAACTTTGCGGGAAAATAAATAAAAACATTTACCTGCTTGGAGGAAAACCCGGAATCGCAGAAAAAGCAAAAGAGAAAATTGAGGAGAACTTTCCCGGAATTCGGATTAAAGGAGTACACAGCGGATATTTTGATGAATTGAAAGAAACTCATATTATTGAAGAAATTAATCAGTTGAATATTGATCTGTTGGTTGTTGGCATGGGTGTACCCCGACAGGAACTCTGGTTACAAAGGAACAAGGATAAACTAAGTAGAGTAAAACTGGGCATAGCCGGTGGTGCAATTATAGACTTTATGTCTGGCAATATTAAGCGTGCACCAACATGGATGAGAAAGTTAAAGATTGAATGGGTATATCGGCTTTGGCTTGAACCCCGGCGTATGTGGCAACGTTACCTGATTGGAAATATAGTATTTTTCTGGCATATTGCAAGACTTAAAAAAGAACATAAACAGAATCAAAAAAAGTAAAGCATTAACATATGACAAAATATGTAATTATATCACCTGTACGAAACGAGGAATTACTTGTTGAAAAAACATTAAATTCAGTAATCAATCAGACCCTGAAACCGGCTGAATGGATCATGGTGAATGATGGTTCTGAAGACCGTACCGAAGAAATCATCAAAAGTTACCAGAAAGACAATCCCTGGATAAAACTTGTCAATCTGGAGGATCGTGGATATTACCTACCGGGTAAAGGTGTGGTAGAGACGTTTTATAAAGGCTATGAAACAATTTCCGTTCCAGACTGGCAGTTTGTGGTTAAACTTGATTGTGATCTCACCTTTGCTCCAACCTATTTCGAAACTGTATTTAATCGTTTCAGTGAGGACCAGGAACTGGGTATTGCCAGTGGCTGTACCTATTTACCAGTAAATGGGGAATTGATAAGGGAACCAACCCAGCCAGATCATCCCGTTGGCCCGTCAAAGATATACAAACGCGAATGCTGGGAGCAGATCAACGGTCTGAAACCTATTCCGGGCTGGGACCTGGCCGATCTGCTGGCCGCACAAATGAACAACTGGAAAACCGCGTGTTTTTTTGACCTGAAACTTACTCATCACCGATTAACAGGCTCCAGGAGAAAAGGGTACTGGGCCCCGAAACACCTTCAGGGCCGGTTTGAGTATAAACATGGTTATTCCTTTAGCTATACTTTGCTAAAATCATTCTATCATTTATTTTCCAGACCGGTGATCATCGGAAGTGTTGCAAAAGTTACCGGTTATTTATCCGCTATGATAAAAAGAGAAGATTACCTGTTTGACAAAGATATGAGAGCATTTTTAAGGAAAAAACACAAACAAAATTTGTTTGGTAAAATCATAAGAATCAGTAAATAAATCAAATATGCCTTTATTTTCAATTATTTCAATCTGTTTTAATGACCTGGAAAATCTTAAAAGGACCAGCGATAGTGTTTTAAACCAAACAAGTAAAGATTATGTATGGCTGGTAATTGACGGAGCATCCAAAGATGGCACAGCAGAATGGCTGGCCTCAGTTGATGATGAACATCTCAGATGGATCTCAGAGAAGGACAGCGGCATATTTAATGCCATGAACAAGGGACTGGATCAAAGTAAAGGTGACTATCTCATATTCATGAACAGTGGAGACCTTTTCGCAGACAAGGATGTTTTGAGAAAAGTAAAGCATAAAATTGAGGAATCAGATGGCCGCGTTGATTTTCTCTATGGTGATTCTGTAGATTTTACTGAGGATCACCGGGAATTTCATAAAAAATCCAGACACTATTCCTCCATGTGGAAAGGTATGTTTACCCAGCATCAGGCAATGTTTTTTTCGAGAAACCAATTAAAAGGATTGAGATACAGGGAAAACCTGAAAATTACGGCTGATTATGCATTTATATGCGAATTCATTAAGACTCGTTGTAATCCTGAACGTATTATTAAACTTGAATTTCCAGTTTGCCGATTTCTACTGGGCGGTACCAATGAATTGCAAAGAAAGAAGCTTTAAAAGAAGACTTCTATACAAGGAAAAATATCCTTAAACTGAATATTTTCTGCTGAATTCCAGTTTATATCTTGCTCATTATGCTCATATGTTATTAAAGAAATACCTTCCTGGGCTAACAAAAGTGTTAAGATATCAGTAAAAATAATGAATTCCAATAATCTAATTATCAATTAGCTATAGCCCCTGCAATATTTTTTAATATCTTAACTTTAATCATCGATATTTCATACTTATATCACAATTATCTACCGTTATAAATATAAATAATACATTCATAGGTTTTTATATATCCATTTATTAAATTTTATTTAGATAAGGGAATCTCTGGTAATATCATTTTTTATTATCCACAACTAATCCGTTTATTATGAATAATAAAATTACGGTTTTGATACCCTGCTATAATGAGGAAGAGGTTCTCTATGCTTTCTATGAAAAGATTTTAAAAATTATATATACCCTCTCCCAATATGATTTTGATATATTATATATTGACGATGGGAGTAAAGATAATACACTCAAAGTATTAAAAGATCTTAAAGCCATCGATAAACGAAATAAATACGTCTCGTTGTCCAGAAATTTTGGTAAGGAAATAGCCCTGGTAGCTGGGATTGATCAATTCAATGGTGATGCCTTGATAATTATGGATGCCGATCTTCAGGATCCACCCGGACTTATCCCTATTATGCTGGAAAAATGGAAAGAAGGGTATGATGATGTTTATGGAAAAAGAATTTCGCGAAATGGTGAAACATGGTTAAAGAAAATCACTTCAAAATATTTTTATAAATTACTTGCAAAGATGACCCGTATTGAAATTCAGATGGATACTGGTGATTTCAGACTGTTAAGTAAAAGAACATGTGATTATCTTAAAGAATTCAGGGAATCTGAAAGATATACAAAAGGACTTTTCAGTCTTGTTGGTCTCAAAAAAGTTCCTGTCGAATATAACCGGGATCCTCGTTTTGCAGGAACTACTAAATGGAATTATTTTAAGCTTACCAACCTGGCAATTGAAGGAATTACATCCTTTACAACAGCACCTCTGAAAATCTCAACATTAATAGGATTTCTTTTTGCAATTATTGCTTTCATATACTTGTTGGTAATTATTTTTAAGACAATACTTTTTGGAGAACCCGTGAGAGGTTATCCATCTCTCATTTCTATCGTCCTGTTTCTGGGTGGTATTCAGCTAATGAGTATTGGAATACTGGGAGAGTACCTCGGAAGGGTATTTAAGGAATCGAAACGCAGACCATTATATTTCATTGGAGAAATGAGTACTGAAGATTGAGTTTAATCATTCAATAGCAACAAAATACAATATTACAATATTGAATAATCCGTTTTCTAAATAATTAAAATATGAATTTCTTCTACAATTTCCTGTTGTATATTGATAAAAAAATATTTAAATCTCCCGTTAAATGGATTTTTTGGATTGTTTTATCAGGCTTTGTTATAGCATTAATCAGCCGTATAATTTTGATTACCCAATACAATCCGGATTTAGGAGGCTGCGAAAGCAATTTTATTTATTGCATCCAGCGAATAATTGCAGGGTATCCCCTCTACTCGAACCCTGGCATGCCTCCATATCTGATTACTAACTTCACTCCGCTATATCTGGAAATTGCCAGCGTTACCAGCCGCCTTCTCGGAATAGCAGCCGAAAATGTTCACGGGGTTTATGTTATCAGCAGAAGTCTGTCTCTCTTATTCAATTTACTATATATCTTAATTTTCACTTTCTTTCTGATTAGAATTTTTAAGATCAAGCCATTAATTGCAATTATCTTCTCTGTACTCCCTTTTATTCATTTAAATCAACATTCATTTTCAAGACCTGACAGTCTTGAACTTCTTCTTTGCATGACTTCATTTTTCCTTGCATACAGGTATATCCTTTCAAAAGAATCAGGAAGAAAATATAAATATTTATACTTTTCATTATTATTTGCGGTTTTAGCTGTTTTCACCAAACAATCATCGATCTATGTTCTTTTCTTAATACTTGCCTATCTTTTCATTTCGTTTGATTGGAGAGCATTAATAATTGGTACAGCAGGTTCAATAATTGCCATTGCAATTGGCATTTGGATTATCGCGGGTGGCGATTTTAAAGATCTGTATCTGAATACTATACTTGGAAATGCCAATGGAATAGATTTTAGATTTTTTACCCGAGAAATAGTTGAAAACTATCTGCTTAGAGACACTCTTATTAATATTCTGGGGCTTGGCCTGGGTTTTCTATTTCTCATGAATCCAAAAAATGAATCAGAAAGATTTATGGGTTTTTTGTCAATAGGCGCTTTTTTTATATCTCTGCTGGCAAGTTTAAAGTATGGTGCCGGTCCAAATTACTTCAAAGTTTTTCTCGGTCTCACTATTGTTCAATTTGCATACTTTTCAACAAAGCGCATAAATATTTTTGATAATTTGGGAAGTTCCCAATATAAGTATCTAATTATGCTAATTTTTGTCTATTTGACTATATTTAAGACATTCCGGCTGGCAGACTGGATAACTGAGTCTCCTGAAGCCGATAAAATAGCATACTTTCAGCAAAAGGAAATTTACAATTTTATAGAAAATTTACCTGATAAGATAAAAAATAATGAGTACATATTTATTTCAACTCACCTTGAAGATTTTTTAAATAAGTTTTTCTATAAAAATGTATTGTCACCTAATAAAGAATTGGTGGTACAGTGTTATCCATATAAGGTATTTGATTACAGTTATTTTAAAAAAAATGCTAATTCCGGACTAATCAAATACATAATTGGCCCAAAACAGGACATGAATTCTTATTTTTTAGGTGTACATCAAGAATATTTTAAAGATAATGATAGTATATCTGTAAATTATTTGGGCATACCATTAAATAATTTCAGGGTTGAAAAAGTATTTGATAATTACATCCTCTTAAAATATACTCCATGATTAATTTTATTACTGTTAAAGGTGGAGAACGGTAATACCAAAAACGCCATTATTTTCCGTTTGTTTTTCTAAGTCAATTTCCCCCGGATAATTAACCTGACAGAGGTTTGAACAACCCAATACCCATTGAATAGCCTCCACGTTCAGGCAGTTTATAAACCAGAGAAAACCCATCATTCGTCCCGATAGCAGCTTATTGTTTATCATAGACCCTTTTCCTGGTAAAGAAAGCAGTCTGGATTATTGCACTAAAGATGGATTTGCCAGTGTTTAAACTTTTAAAATGTTTATATCTTTCAGCAAGATAGGCAGGAATAAGCAATGAAAAGACTACCAGAACCGGTAAAATATATTCAGCCAGTATAATACCCTCAACCTTCCCGAATAAATTGTTAAAATGCACTATGACGATAAGATGGAAGGCATAAACTTCAAGAGAATACTGCCCGAGAAAAGAAAAATAACCGCGTTTTTTCAATACAATATATTTTCTTATGTAGGCCACAATATAAAGTGCTGATAAAAAGTTAATTACTCTGAATATTGATAAATTTTGAATATCAAATAATATACTGGATATTTTAGCAGCAGGCTCATAATATTGACGCAGATAAATACCAGCAATAATGATAGATAGAGCAGCTATTACTCCCTTCCAGCTGGAGTTTAGTTCAATTCCCTTTTTATTTTTCTGCGTACCAAAATATACACCCAATATAAACAATAGCTGCCACTCAAAAATATTGAATGCCGGTAATTGAATATCTGCAAAACCTTCAAAATTGGCTAATCCATTTTTAAAAAATGGTATTTGGGCGATTATATATAAAATAATCGAAAAAACAAGTAACAGCCTCCCTCCGTTTTTATTAATTTGTTGAATAAAAAAAGGCCCGAGTAACAAGAAAACAACATACAATGGTAAAATAGCAAACCATCCCGGTGCATAAATCAGTAGCAAAAATTTAATACCATAATTAAAAGGGTGATTTATAATGGGTGAAACTGAATCGATCGAAGAATACCCGTATAATGTTTTCATTAATATTGATTCGATTATAAAAACAAGACAAAGAGCCAGATGATACTTATAGATCGTAAAGGCTCTTTTCCAGGACTTTTTCTTCAGAAAAACAGATTCATCCCTGAACCTGAAATACACCAGGCCATATATGAATCCTGAAAGAAAAATAAATCCGTCAGCAGCAGTAAAAAACACAACAGTTTGGTATATGTAATTTCTAAAAATTAAAACAGTCATGTGATCTAAGGCCATAATAACCAGAAAAAAACCTCTCAGTGAATCAAGTTGTAAGTCCCTTTTCATTATAAAAATTGGTATTTAATCCTGTTTTTCCTTAAAATGCAGCAAAAATACAGTTGTTAAATTACTGTTAACATACTTGTAGTAAACATTTGGATAAGCTAATGCAATACAACCGATTTACCCTTTTGCTTCAGGTATGTTGTTGATTATATATTATTTATACAATTCTAATCTCCCATATTTATAAATAATTCTTAATATTACTTACTTTACCTCCATACTCCAAAATAAATAGCAATTTTTCATGTAATATTTTCCATTATTCGTCAAAATAAAACGGATAGAACATTACGTTGGAAAGAATTTTCCATGATTTGATTGCATTTATTTTCTTTCTTACAAAATGAAACAATTATCCGGTTCATCTCCTTGTTAAACCCAATTAAGAAATTTTTCTACAGTTATCCGATTGCTCCAAACCTTTATTATTTCTAAATTATTAAAGCTAATCTATATTAATCACCCAAAACAATTAAAAAAACTGTAGCTAATCTTCCACACTTTGCACTTACAACCTTCATTCTAAATTACTGTCCATCTGTTATTTAAAAATTATTTAAATAAAATCCCCCGATATTCTGGAATGCCTGCCTGCTGTTGGTTTTATAAATCAATGACCTTCATAAATTCAAAATACATTTTTAAAAGGAGTGTAACTTTATTTTTCTATATTCGTTTTTATCTATAATTTTCCTATGTTCGTCAAAATTTTGAGATCGTTTATCAAAGGAAACAACTTATATTAAAATCCAAGAAAAATGAAAAAAAGTATCTTAATCAGTTTATTTGGTTTGTTTGCCATAGCATCCTATTCGCAAACGAATGTTTATATTGACCCCACAGCTTCAGCCGGAGGTGATGGCAGTATAACCCAACCATTGAATAATGTACCATCAATTGAGAGTAATACCAATTACTATTTTAAATCCGGAACAGAAATTTCATTAGCACAAATAAACCTTTCAGATGTTCATAATGTTAAGATTAGCACGTATGGTGGAACTGATCGTTTTAAAATAAATGCCAATGGAGGTGATAAAAATAAAACGTTTGGTGTGTCAGGTTCAAATATTATAATTGAAAATATAGAAGTTGATGGGAATGGTGAACTCTGCCCTTATTTATCAATGTATATTCCATCGAATGTATATGCCCAAACCAAAACTGACAATGTAACCATTAAGAATTGTAAGTTTTATGATTTTACATCTGGAATAAGAGCCTTCGGGGCAACAAATCTGACTGTACAGGATTGTGAAATTTTTGATATTGGTGAAGACGGGGCTTTTATTACTAAATGTGATAATGTTAATTTCTTAAACAATCATATATACAAGGTTAATCAGGGATTTTTCACACAGGCAGCCGGAGCGACCGCTGCTGGTGACGGAATACAGTTAGAACCTGTTAAAAACTGGAAAGTAATCGGAAATACCATTGATAGATCAGGAACCGGAAATAAATTTGCCTTTATTGCAAACAACAGGGATTCAGCCGGAATCAAAATATGCCAAAATAATACATTTATTGGACCCTATGATGCAGGTGCCGGAGGAGCAATTATGTATATAACCGGAGCTGCTGATAAGGTAGATATTTCAGGAAATACATTTATAATGTGAGATCCCTCAGAATCCAGTCATCAGGATCCTATCAGACAGTTGACAATGCACATATACATGATAATCTTTTTATCAATGTAGGAAGCAGTTTGATTAGTAATGATGCTGTATTCGAAAATAACAAATACGCCGGTATAGAAATGCAACCCGCACCATATCACTCATGGACAGGAAGTAATAATGAATTTATTGGTGACGTATCGAATATACCAGATGTAACTGTTCCTGTAGACACGACTGCTACTGTTCCGGATGGCGGAGGTAACCCTTCTGATACAACTGCCACAGATCCAAACACGAACTACCCATCAGATTCACCGGAAATGCAGA
The DNA here is from genome assembly GCA_963783315.1 of uncultured Bacteroidales bacterium. Lineage (GTDB taxonomy): Bacteria > Bacteroidota > Bacteroidia > Bacteroidales > DASQZP01 > DASQZP01. The sequence goes on along the minus strand of CAWAMZ010000010.1, from coordinate 285,890 downwards.
TAATGGAGGAACAACTACTCCTCCTGCAACAAAAAGTGAGTCTTATCACATTAATTGCGGTGGACAGGAATATATGGCCTATTACGGAACAGATTACCTGGCAGATCAATCGAATCTCTTCAAAGGAGGAACTGTTGACGGACAGAATTTTGAAATTAACAATTCTGATGATGACATGCTTTACCTGTCGAACCGGTATGGCAAGACATTTAATTATTCATTTCCTGTTAATAACGGAAAATACAGAATTACACTCCATTTTGCCGAAATATACTGGAAAAGTGAAGGGAAAAGAATTTTTAATGTAAATATTGAAAATAATCCCATCTTACAAAATTTTGACATATTGAAGGAAACGGGAACTGATAGAAGAGCAACATATAAAGAGTTTGTAACAGATGTCAAAGACGAAGTTTTAAATATAGATTTTTCAGCCGTTAAGGATAATGCATTGATCTCTGCAATTGACATAGTTCCATATACTGAAGAGACTACAACTGGTATAGGTCAGGAAAAGGAATCGGCTTTATTGGTTTATCCTGTACCAGCTCACGATATAATTACCGTTGACCTCGGGCAAACATCTGCTTTGACAACAACAGTTGCTGTTTACGATATTACAGGTAAAATGGCACTGACATCTGTTTTGGCTGCAGGGGAATCCAAACGGTCAATTGATATCAGCAATCTAACCCCCGGAATATATTTTGTTGTGGTTCCGGTTTCACAAAATAATAAGCTTACTAAGAAAATTGTGATTAACTAAGAAAACCTGCACAGTTAGTCAACAAAACCTCCCCGGAATCTTCAGGGAGGCTTTTTGCTTTTTATTACTTTTTATCCGCACAATTAATCTTACAATCTTTCATTTGGCTTTATCTCCAAAAAAAGGACTAATTTTATCCCAAAAAGTATTGAATAATTAAAACGTGTTAAAAAGAAAGAAACTAAAAATCCGGTTTTTAATTTTTCTGTCCATACCTTTGTCGGGTATAGTTATAATGACTATCCTGCTGCCAAATGTCAAATCTTTCCTTACTCCAACCCAGCCCTGTAAAGCTAACATATTGGTAGTTGAGGGCTGGTTATCTGATTCCTCGCTCAAAGCTGCCAAAAATGAATTCAAAAACAATGCCTATGAATACCTAATTACCACAGGCGAACCATTACCGGATGCTTTTGAATTATATCAAAATGGCAGTCTCGATTTTTTTATTAAGGATCATATTGACCGTAATTTTGGGACCTCACATGATCTTTCAGTACAGGCATGGGGTACCTCAGCAGGGAAAGAATATCCGCTGATGAAAGTAATGATAAATCATAATGTGCAAGAAACATTTCAGGTAACCGGAAATAAAAAAGAATACAAACTACACTTCCAATCAGATAAAATTCCTGACACAATCAGTGTTTCCTTCATCAATAATGCACATACTGGGAATAAGGACAGAAATTTGTTTATCGGATACCTCCGGTTGGATACGCTGACAATTCCTGCTAAATCTGATTTTTCCCGGTATGTGATCCGCAAAGGAGGACAAAACAGTAACAATTCGCACCAATGCAAAGTCTTTTGCCGAAAAAGCAGCTTCACAATTTATTGCCTGGGGGATAGACAGTAGCAAGGTAATCAGTTTACCCACTCCCTATGTGAAATGGTACAGAACCTTTACCAGTGCTGTTGTAGTGGCTGAATGGCTGAAAAATAACCATATCCCTGTAAAAGGAGTAAATATTTGTTCCGAAGGGAATCACGCCCGGAGAACATGGCTGCTATATCGCAAAGCACTTGAATGATTCAGTATGTACTGGCATCATAAGTATTCCGGAGCCAGAATATTACAAAAGGAATAAAGATGAACCTGAAATTTGGTGTTTTAAATGTCTGGAGAGAATTTATTGCATATCTGTTTATGCGATATATGTTTGACTACCAAAAATAATTCCTCAAAATCTTGAAGATGCTTTAATAACAATTCAATGAATTGCCCATTAATCCAAAGATTCTTCCGTCTCTATAAAGTCAAAAGGAATATTTACAAAAGATTTAAGGTGCATCCCGAGATCAAACATATCATAATCACCTTCTTCATAATACCAGTTTAGCTTAACCACAAAGTCACTGTTGTCAATAGTATCCAGTACCCGAAGTATATCCAGCACCCACTTTGAAGAACTTGTATCGATATATTCAAAGTTAATATCAATTTGAGTTACTTTCTCTGGATTAAGTGTGTACTTTTTTACCCAGTCAACTATCGGCTTATAAAATTTTTTGGGGTTTTCAGGTATTGAACGCCCACTGATTTCTATATTTCCAGTAGTCAGATTTATATAGGGTGACTTTCCGGTCTTTTCGATAAGTAAGCTATCCATTCGGTATTATTTTTTAACTGAGCCCAAAGATATTTAATTTAATTAATTAACATATATACTGATGTGTTTTTTTTCTACATTTCCCAAAACAAGAATCCCAATTATTTATCCAAATCATACTGTCAAAAGAATATTTAATCGAATTTTCCTCAAATAATATCCACTGGAACATCTGGAATATAAAAAGCACTTTTTTCTCTTTATTCTCAAAATACAATACTTTCACATCTTAAATATTATCGTCTGTCAAATATTTGCATTTTTCCATGATTTTTCACTCAAATTATTTTGATTTAATATAGTTTTTTATAGGGCTTCATTCATCCTAAACAATTGATCATTAATCAAATCGGTAAGCGAATAAACCACTAATTACTGGACACGCGAAGATATTTGCATTAATTTAGCCTTGGATTTTGAAGATAACCAGAAATTAATTGCGAGATGATTATGAAAAAGTTGAGAAAATTTTTGATGCAGACGGCTCTAAATAAAATTCATGCTTATAATAAACTTAAAAAATTCAAGGGTAACAATGGCTATTTAAATATAGTATTTGGATCTATAGATGTGCTGGCAACCATCATTTCCTTTCTTATTGCCTATCTTATCCGGGATAACTTTTTTGCCCATTCGGTGACCTATACCAATCAGTACATTATTCTGGGTATTTTGATAATCCCCACCTGGTTGCTCTTATTAAAAACTACCAATTTGGCGGTCATACCCCGTACCAGCAGATATCTGACTATTTTTTTCAACTTCGCACGGTTTAGTCTGGTTGGTTTCCTGATTATCCTTTTTTATACTTTCATCTTTCGTCTTACTGAGGTAAGTACCGGACTTATTTTTTTGTTTTCCGTTATCAACATGGTGATTCTCTATTCAATCAGAATAGCCACCTTTAAATTATTTAAATATTACAGGGCTAATGGGCATAATCTTCACAACATTTTGATCATCGCTGATGCATTTTCGGAAACATTCATTGAAAAAATAATTGATCAAAAAGAATGGGGGTTTCGAATTCTGATGATCATGAGTGATTCCAAGCTGATTAAAGCTAAATTTGGTGATAAAATAAGGGTGATTCCGGAAAGAGCCAACATTAAAAGTTTGATAGACCACGATATTGTAGATGAAGTGGTATACAGCAAAAACAGAATTAATCACAGCAAGATTCAGTCAATTATCAAAACATGCGAGGAAATTGGCGTTATTTTCAGGATGCAGAGCGATCTTTCTCCAATGCCAACCACTCATGCACACCTGGCATATTTTGAAGAAGTCCCTCTGATAACTTTCATGAATACTCCTTCAAATTCATTGGCATTGGCATGGAAATCAATACTTGACTTGTTGTTATCCTCAGCTATTCTTATCTTATTATCTCCCTTTCTGCTGATTGTTACAGTATTGATCAAGCTGGATTCAAAGGGGCCTGTAATTTTCAAACAAGAAAGAGTTGGTCTGAGAGGACGAAAATTCTACATATACAAATTCCGGACAATGGTTGTGAATGCTGAAGAAATCAGGAAGCAGCTGGAAAGTCAGAATGAATCGGACGGACCTGTATTCAAAATAAAAAATGATCCGAGGATCACTAAAATGGGAAGAATATTGAGAAAAACAGGACTTGATGAGCTTCCGCAATTATATAATGTAGTTAGAGGTGAAATGTCACTTATCGGTCCACGCCCCCCCCTGCAGAAGGAAGTTGAAGAGTATGAGAGATGGCAGTTGCGCCGTTTGTCAATAAAACCAGGCATTACATGCACCTGGCAGATTATTCCCAACCGTAATGATGTTTTGTTTGAAAACTGGATGAAACTTGATCTCCATTATATTGATAACTGGTCTCTGAAACTGGATTTCAAACTTCTTATAAAAACCATTAAAACTGTTTTATTAGGAACTGGCGCTTAATATATATGTTACTATTCTGGATTGGTTTACTGGTGCAACCGGTTACTCAAATGAAATGTTTGATAACTGGTTGTTCCATTTTATATCTTCATAAAAAATGCCACCTGCTTTCTGAATTATTCACCAAATAATTCAGATCTTTTATCAAAGGACTCCTCGGGAAATCACGAAAAAGAAAAAAAATATTTATTATTGCATGAAAAAGAATGGTAAAAATTAACCCGATATTATTTTAGTTTCATTAGTTTAGTCAGTTGTAACTTAAATGATCAAATAATATTTACAAATTAACTATCTTTATTTTCTAAGCCCAACCTGAAACAGGAAAAATTTATCTGACCATGAAAAGACCGAGATTTTTAAAACACCATCTGATAAATATACTGATTTTTAGCGCTTTAATATTTTCATCTTGTGTGCCATATTCAAAACTTAAATATGTGCAACTAAAAAAAGGGGAATCGCCTTCAAAAGTATACCAGAATTCCAGGTCTGAGAAGCTTATACAACCTTATGATAATCTGTATATTAAAATATACAGTCTGGATGAAAAAACCACCAATATATTTAATGAAAGGTCTTCTTTTAACATGGATCAGCGGTTAATCAGTTACCCTGTTTCAGACTCTGGTTATGTTACTTTGCCTTTTATTGAACGAATCAAGGTGGACGGGCTAACACTTGAAAAAGCCAGGCAAAAAATAGAACGTTCAATGAATAAATACCTGAATGATGTATCAGTTACCGTGCGATTTGTAGGCAATCGTATTACCATTTTGGGAGAAGTACGAAACCAGGGAGAATATCCTTTCTATGATGAAAAAATCACCATATTTCAAGCCCTTGGATTTGCCGGAGGCATTGCAGACTTCGGGAATAAGGAAGCTGTAACCATCATTCGCGAAATCAACAATAAGTTTACATACAAAACGGTGGATTTAACCTCCAGGAACATTGTAGAATCAGATTACTATTATCTGTTACCAAATGATATTATTGTAGTAGATCCTATCAAATCAAAATACAGATATCTAAGGGATTACACACTTTTTTCAACAGTTTTCTCCTCAATTTCAACTTTACTCGCAATACTTTACTTCTTTAATGTTAGATTATGATAACACAGCCCGAAATATTTACCCAGCAGGTTAATTTTAAAAATATAATTCTGAAGTTCCTTGATTTTAAATGGTTTTTTGCAACAACCATTGGCATTGCTGTTGTAGGGGCCTTCTTTTATAATAAGTATACCCCGAGAACTTACCAGAATTCTACAACTATCCTGATTTCCTCTGAGAAAAACACTTCCAATTTCCTTAAATCTCAAAACTTCATGGATGGCCTTAATCTTTTAAATGAAAAATCAAATATCGATAATGAGATCGGGATTATCACATCTTTTGAGAATGTCCAGAAAACCATTAATAACCTAAATTTTCAGGTATCCTATTTTGCCGAAAGAGATATTTTTCTGAATAAAATATTTGATAATCCTCCCGTTGATATAACACGTGAGTTGTACAAAAATTCACCTATCAGGGTTGAGATGGATGCGTCCAAACCACAGCCAATCTATCTGCGCTTTGATGTGGAAATACTCTCAAATGAAGAGTTTATCCTAACCGCCTCCGGAGAAGATGAACAAATTTATAATTACATTGACAACCAAATTGTTGGATCTGTTGATAGTGTTTTTTTCAAGCGTAAATTCAAATTTGGAGAACAGATTGCTACAGATTTCATGAATTTTAAGGTAATGCTAACTGACGATTATCCAAAAAATTATAATAAAAGTGAGAATCTTTATTTTTATTTCAACCACATGAACTTCATTACGCTGGAATACAGGGCAAGTATTACCACTGAAACAACTACACAAGCCTCAACTCTATTAAAAGTATCTGTTACAGGTTCGAATTACCAAAAAATAACTGATTTTCTAAATGAATTGACCAATGTTTACCTGAATCAAAATCTTGAAAAGAAAAACAGAATAGCATTGTCTACTGTAGAATTTATTGATTCTCAAATATCAGACATTTCGGATTCACTGAGAAATGCTGAGACCAAACTTAGAAATTTCAGATCAGCAAACCAGGTAATGGACCTGAGTTATCAGGGTCAGCAGATATTTGATAAAATGAATAACCTGGAAACTGAAAAGGCAAATCTGGAAATGCAAAAAAGATATTATTCCTATCTTAAAGATTACTTTGATTCCAATCAACAATTAACTGACCTGGTAGCTCCTTCCTCCATGAATGTTGTGGATCCTGTACTCACTGAGCTTATCACTCAGCTTATTCAAGCGGGATCAGAGCGTCAAAATTTGATGAGAGAAGGTGGTTCCAAACAGAATCTTTACCTGAATCAGATAGATTCAAAAATTGAAAATCTGAAAAAAACAATACAGGAAAATGTCAATAACAATCTAAATACGCTGAAAATGTCAATGAATGAAATTGATTACCGGATAAAAAGGCTATCCGGTGATATTTCAAAGTTGCCCAGGACCGAATTACAATTGATGGGATACCAGCGAAAATTTAAACTGAATGATGCTATCTACACCTTTCTGATGCAAAAAAGAGCCGAAGCTCAAATTGCCAGAGCATCTAATACTCCTGATTACGAGGTGGTTGACCGCGCCAGAATAATTGTTGATGCCCCTATCTCCCCTAAAAGAAAAATGAACTACCTGATTGCTATAATGATCGGTTTCATTATTCCCGCATCGACTATTATGTTGAAAGATTTCTTCAATAACAAGATCACGGATCGAAGAGAAATTGAACATATGACCAACATTCCAATCATAGGGCATATTTTCCATAATAATAAAAAAACGGCTACTGTCATTTCCGATTTTCCAAAATCTGCAATTTCTGAATCATTTCGTTCAGTACGTACAAATCTCCAGATTCTCTCGCAGGGTAAGACTAAACAATTGTTAGTGGTTACTTCTTCGTCTAGTGGAGAAGGTAAATCCTTTACTGCTATCAATATGGCTTCAGCATTTGCGTTGTTTGGAAGAAAAACTTTGCTGCTGGGTTTTGACCTTAGACGCCCTATGTTGTATCAGGATTTTGGACTGACCAATATGCTGGGAATAAGTTCTTACTTAAGTAACAGAGCTCTATTGGAAGACATTATACAACCAACACCACTTGAAAACCTCGATCTGATCTCTGCAGGACCCATTCCTCCCAACCCGGTAGAATTGATTGCTTCTGACAAAACAAGTGAATTTATTGCCAGATTGAGAAACATTTATGATTATATAATTATTGATACAGCACCCGTTGGCGTTGTTGCAGATACCTATCTGCTGATGAACTATGCTGATGTTAATATATTTGTAACCAGACAAAATACAACTATCAAACAAAATTTTGCTTCCACTATTCAGAATATTGAGAGCAATAAGATTTCTAATCTCACAATATTACTTAATGATGTCTATCCCAAAAAGGGCGGATACGGATACGGATATGATGACCGTTATTATGGTGAACCCAAAAAAGAGTCCTTCTTCAAACGAGTCTTTAAAGGATCCAAAACCACAAAAAAAAGGAAGCGTCGCACACCCGACCAAAACGCATAATCAATAAAAGCCTGCAACTCAGTTTGCGGGCTTTTTTTTCTATTGTAATGCCATAATGAAGATACACCGAATGTATTTTTTCCTGGTTTAATGTTGTCCAACTATTGTCCAACTATTTATAATTTTCTAACAAACAGGTTAGTAAATAGATTTACAATTTATACAAAATAAAAAGTGAACAAGCAGGTCTTTTCTTTGTTAGCACTTTAACAAGCAGGAATTCAAAAAATCCTGAAGCAAATGACCAAATAACCTGTTATAAACAGTTAAAATTTATTTACATGAAGTATTATATTGCAAAAACAACGAATTACAGCTTTGATGAGGCTGTGCAAAAGACTACCGAGGAACTTAAGAAAGAAGGTTTTGGCGTACTTTCGGAAATCGATATTCAGGAAAAGCTGCAAGAAAAGCTTGGGGTCGATTTCCATAAATACAGGATTTTAGGGGCCTGTAATCCACCTAATGCCTTCAAGGCGCTGCAGCATGAAAATAAAATCGGCACCATGTTACCTTGTAATGTCATAGTTCAGGAACTGGAAGACGGCAAAGTTGAAGTGGCTGCTGTTGATCCCATAGCATCCATGCAGGCTGTTGAGAATAAGGAACTGGCAGGAATAGCCGGGGATATCAGAAGCAAACTGCAAAGGGTAATAGATGCATTATAGAATATTTGCTTTTTTAAGACTAAATAATAAAGGCATGGGAAAGCATTCTGTGCCTTTCTTTTAACCTACCTCTAATTACAATAATTGTTTATTTGAGAATTTGAATTATCATATTTGGGTGGTAAAAGAAATTTTAATCCTGTTTAACCTGTTTGAAAGCGGGTTCATTTAAACTAATACAATGGAATCCTCCACTGTAATAATTAATTATATCTGCCCGAACGCGTATTATTTTGCGGTTGGGAAATACATCCCTGAAGATCTCACCTACCTCTTTTTCCTTCTGTTCAAGAATCCGATCAGGTGATTCAGATGTAAGATAAGACGGAAGAATAATATATGAATTGGTTATAAGAAAATTCATGTAACTGGTCACACTGGCTACGATCTTTTTCTCAGGACCTTTTCTCCGGTCGGAAATCAGCAAAGGCGCCATGGGAACTTTATATATTGTAAATTTATTACCATCCTGATCAACTGAATTTTTCAATATATTGTAATTCTCATCAAGCCTGATTTTTGCCTCATTTAATATCGGATTTGCTGCTGCTTCCTCTTCTGTTACTGAAGATATTAATATAGTTTTTGAATTGGCAAATCTGCAGAATTCATCGACATGTCCGTTTACTCCTTTTGGATATACACTATCATATAAAGGTCCCGAAAGAAAACTATCATCCTGGGGAATACCCTTCTTAAGCCAGATGATCTTTTTTAGATTAAGCTTGCTGATCATCTCCTGCTCAATTTCTTCTTTTGTTTTTTTATTGACATCCAGTTCATGCATCTCACAAAGCAGCATGGTCCCTTTCCCGTTAACTTCCCTGGAACCTCCGGTGCTATTAAGAGAACTGCTTATTACCGGAATATCCTCTCTGGCAACATACTCCCTGATAAAACCAGGATCAGTACCAAAATATCTGAATTTTACTATTTCTTTTTCTCCCAGATTATTAATTAAAAAAAGCGGACCGAAATCCCTTATCCAGATGTTGTTGTAATTATTCTTTAAATGGATAAAATGGATATTATTTAGATTTGCCTGATAATTTTTGAGTATATCCCTGATACTTTTTATTTCTTGAATACCCTTATTAAGAAACAGCGTCACCGTGTCTTTTTGAGAGATAACGGCAGCAAGTTGCGGTATTATTCCGTAATAATCCGTTGACCAAAAGAAAAAGGTGGAACTTTGCGGCTCAAACTCACCGGGATAATAAAATTTTGCTTTCTGGTTACGATTGCTGCAGGCACATAACATTAAGGCAAATGTCAGGATCAGTGCCAATGCAGGGCGTGTTTTCAGGATAATCATAACATCAAAGTTAATCGTTTTGATGAAAAATTAAACCAACTGTAAACTATTATTATACCTCAAACAAACCTAACTTATCCTTTTCCGGAAATTATTAGTCAGTTGGAAATTTAAAAAAATAGACTATATCAATTTACAGTCTCATTTACTTGTAATTACAGTCATTACAGAATTTTATCGATGTAAGCACTTCCAGTAATGAAAGAAGAATATATTTCATGGATATAATAGTTATTTATTTGGTACCGAAGACAGATTTACCGGTAAATACTTCATAGAAAATTCCGGCCATCGCCTCAGCACCTTCTTTGTTGGGATGAATACCATCATCCTGGAACCATTCAGGATGGCCTGACATCTTATTATACATATTAACCAGATGAACATGCTCTTCTTTGGCTACCTTCATAATAGCCGGATTCACTCCGTGTACAATCGTGGAATCAGAAATATCCCATATTTTACGGTAGGCAGGTACCACCTCACACACCCATACTTCAGGTTTTGAAGATAAATTTTTGAAAGCACGAACAAGCGCTTCATAATCACTGATAAATTCATTATGGAAAGGTTCCCAGTTCACTTTCAGCTTGGCATCATTGGTACCCAGCATGATGATCACCGTATCAGGATTAAATGCTTTTGCTTCAGCATATTGAGGCTCATTCCAGTAAGGCAGATTTCCATGCTTGAGTAAGGTGCGCGCACTTACTCCAAAATTCTTTACCAGGTAATCATCTCCCAGCATCACCTGCAGAAGCGCAGGGTAACTTTGTTCAGAAGGCGACGACAAGCCATATCCGTATGTAATACTGTTTCCGATACAGGCGATCTTTGTCTGTGCCTGCAAATCTGTTACCCATAAACCCAAACTAAAACCCAGGATGCTGAGCGCTGTTGTAATTCTTTTCATCCTGCTAATCTATCTAAAAATTCGAAAACAGAACAAAAATTTACCTTGAATGATAAAACGCTTTCAAGATATACCAGGCTTTTTTCTTTTCACCATTTTCAGAGATGAGACCCTTCCGGTTATAACCGTTCTGATAAACAGGATGCAATCGGCCAGGCGAGCGATAATCAACCAGTAGCCAGGGGCAAACCCCACACAGATCAGGAGTATTTTTGAACATGGTAATCTGATCCTGGTAAATCTGAGCCTGATAGGCTTCTCTCCAACAGGCAGCCGAATCAATTGAACCATCTTTATTGCCGTATTTTGCCTCTCCGCCAAATTCTGAAATGAACAAGGGCTTGTCAGCTATCAGCTTCCATTTGACGTTTTCCGGCTCCCCCTGCCATGGTACATACCAGCCCAAATACTCATTTACCGATATAATATCGAAATGTTTGTATACTGTATCCCATACATTAAAAGTATTGTTGTTATATCCCTGATCATTAATTGCAGCCGTTACAAGCCTTGTTGGATCCAGCTGCCGGCAACGTTTTGCCATCAATATATTCATACTGTCACGGGCTGGAGAAGAATAGGTTTCATTAGAAACACTCCATATAATGACCCCACATCGATTTTTATCCCTGCTAATCATTTCCTCCAGCATGTTAACCATCAACTTCTGTGTTTCCGGATTTTCAAATTGAATATGCTGATATACAGGGATTTCATCCCAAACCATCAATCCGAGTTGTTCGGCCATTTTCACCATCTCTCCATTATGCGGATAATGAGCCAGACGCACCATATTACAGCCGGTTTCTTTTGCCCATGTCAGTAATATGGAATCATCGGCGGCAGAACAGGCCCTTGCTTTTTTAAAGGGATTTTCTTCGTGAATATTAATTGCCTTAAGAAAAACCGGTTTGCCATTCAACAACACTTTGTCTTTCATCACCTCAATACTTCTGAAGCCTATCTGATCTGTAACCGTATCGGTTTCCGACTGAATGATCACCCGGTAGGTTTTAGGGCGCTGCGGAGTCCACAACTCCAGCGCTGCCTTAAAATCAACCTTAGCCCATCCTTCAGCATCGGTTGCCAGTTGAACCACTTTTTTAATGTCGGGAACAGAAACACTCACCTGTTGTTTTTTTTGTCTGCCATTCAGGCGTATCCATCCTTCAATCTCATTAAAAGATCCTTTTTTCAGCTGGATGAAATAATCTTCTATAAAAGTTGGATGGGTCTTCACTAACAGTACATCACGGGTAATCCCTCCATAGTTAAGCCAGTCGTAGCCCTCTGCAGGTATGCCTCCTGAACGGCGCCGGTTATTTACTCTTACCACCAGGGTATTTTTTCCATCAGCAATATCATCTGTAATTTCGAACTGGAAGGGAGTAAAACCACCTTCGTGGATTCCAATCTTTTTTTCATTCAGATAAACATCGGCAGCATAGTTTACGGCTCCAAAATAAAGGAATACCCGTTCGCCTTTCTTTAGTTGGTAGTCAAATTTCTTCTGATACCAGACAGTTCCCTCATACCAGTTCAGTTCACATAACTGAGAATTAAAATCGCCGGGAACCCGTAAAACCGGACCGCCCTCAAAGCTGTACTCAAAAAAATCGGTTCTCTTTTCTGGTACAGGTGCCTTCCACACTTTACGCCAGTTGCCGATATCAGTAGGATCGATGATGACCTGCCAGTCACCATTCAGACTAAGAACATTACGATTCATAACATTTTGCATGGCCCTTTCTGCTTTGATTGGCCTTGGGAATAATCCCGTTAATAAAATAAGCAGAATTACATTTTTTAAGATATTTTTCATCTTATTATTAAGTTTTATTCGGCTTTGAATAGAAAAACAATAATTAAAATAACCAGTCAAATGAAAAATTCATTTGTATCGTACTATTAACCCTTTTGCCTCTGCGCCTGATGGTGTCATCCTTTCCTGCTGATTGACAGAAGATCTTGCTTTTTAAGTATCTCAATATCTTTTCCTTCCAACCGCAAAATTCCCTCTTTTTCAAATTCTTTAAGGAATTTAATTGCACTTTCAATCGTGATTGAGGCAAAATCTGCAATATCCTGCCGGGTCAGGAACCGGAACAGGTTTTCATCCTTAAACTCATCTCCGGCAAGATATAATAGTGCAGATGCCAGTTTGCCTCGCATCTGCTTGTAGGAAATGTTCCCGATAATTTCGAGGTATCGCCTCTCATTATTGAAATTTCTCGATGTCATCTGTAAAGCAAACTCAGGATTACGAAGTAACAATTGTTTCAAAGCTGCCTTATCAATCATACAAATAGCAGCATCGATAAGTGCAACTGCTGAATAATTATAAATATTTTCACCAAATACGGAAGAAAAGGCCAGAAAATCTCCTTTTCGTGCAATACGCAGGTTCAGTTGCTTATTCGTTCCGGTTTGCAGATACACCCTTACCAGGCCGTGATTTACAAAAAGCACGTGGGGAGCGAATGCTCCCTGTTTAAAAATAGTTTCCCCCTTAAGATAAGTGATCTGGGTTTTCTTCGCATTGATAAACTCCAATTCTTCTGTACTCAGCTTCTGAAAACATCCTGAAGTATTTTCGATCCTGTCGGGAACTATATCATTGCTCAATTTGCTCATTTTTTGGTTAATCAATCCTGCAAATGTAATTATCGTATCGGAAAAAAGTTACAATAAGGGTTGTAAATGTTATGTAGAGGTTTTAGTTATAGAGGTTGTAAAAGTTCTAGAGGCTGCAAAGATATCCCGTTCAGCCTTGATTTTTGAGTAGAGCACTGATTTATTGATTTTACGGAAGTGTGCAAATTGATAAGTAATTTTTTGTAAGTAGAAAGAGGGCAAAAGCGGACGCTCAGTTTCCTCATAATATCCCCGCAGCCGCACGAGTCCACTCGTGTGCTAGAATAAGTCACACGATACAACCAGCTGGTTGACGGTTGTACCGTCAACCTTGAGAGACTGACTATAATTTCATAGCAAAAAACCTGTATTTTTTCATACTATTCCCCTTTTTTCAGCAATACACAATCTTCAGATCGTTTCCTCCCCTGCCCTATTTTTGCATCAACCAAATAAATTGAAATGAAACGGGTAGCAATTCCGGTAAGTGAGGGCAAACTCAGCGAATATTTTGGTCAGTGCAGTTATTATATGATCTTTGATATCAAAGGAACGACTGCAACAGGGGAAAAAATAACTCTGCCGGAAATAAGCGACATGTCTGAGCTTCCGGCATGGGCAGCAAAGAACGGGATCACCGATATTATAACCTATAAGATTGACAGACAGATTATTTCACTTTTTAGTAAATATAAGATACATCTTTATGTAGGTGTGCCGGTGAATACTCCGGAAAACCTGATCAGCGATTATCTGAATGAAAAGATTGTTTCCGACAACAAAGTGATTACTGAAATTATTGACAATGAATAAATAAATATTAACAAATATAAAAAATAAGAATCATGAAAATGTTACAAACAGCTGTTCAGGAAATTGAATCAGCATCAGAACTGGAAAAGATAATTAATGAAAACGAAAATGTAATGGTATGCTGCGGCCGCATGGGTCCGATGTGTATCCCTGTTTATGAAGCAATGGAGGAACTTGAAGAGGAGCGTGACGGAGTTAAATTCTATTCAATGGCATTTGACAATCCCGAATCTTCCGTAATCCGTTCCGCTCCTATGTGTAATGGATTTATGGGATTGCCATTTACTGTTTATTATAAAAATGGTGAGATGGTTAAAGCAACTTCCAGTATACAGACCTATCAACAGATCACTGGCATACTGGATGAACACCTGAGTTAATCTTTAAGAATTTATTCCAATAATTCATTAGTCAGACCATGAAACCGGCATACTCCTGCCTGTATCCTGATTTCTGCCATGAAACTGTCAGGGTATGCCGGACTTCATCTTAGTCTGTATAATGCATTGATTAAAAAGAATAATCATGAACGAAGTATATGATGTGATGATACTTGGTGCCGGTGCAGCAGGACTCACCGCCGGTATCTATTCGTCAAGGGCAAAGCTTAACACCCTGATCCTTAATGAGGGTGCAGTTGGCGGACAAATGGTACTTACCAATGAGATAGCCAATTATCCCGGTGTTGAAACCACAAATGGCTTTATGGTGGCAAATACCATGAAGAAACAGGCAAAAGATTTTGGTTGCAAGATCAGGTCGAATGTAAAAATTGCCAGGTATGAGCTATCCGGTAACATAAAAAAAGTAATTCTTGAGGACGGCCGGGAATTCAGTGCACGCAGTGTTATACTGGCTCCCGGAGGCAGGCCAAGATCACTCAACATACCCGGTGAAAATGAGTTCAAAGGAACTGGTATTTCTTATTGTGCCACCTGCGACGGGGAATTTTTTACCGGAAAAGAACTGATTGTAGTTGGCGGAGGCAATTCAGCACTGGAAGAAGCAGTCTCTCTTACCAGTTATGCCAGCAAGGTTACCATTGTGCATCAGTTCGATCATTTTCAGGCGTTCGGGCATGCTGTGCTGGAAGCAGATAAAAATCCAAAGATCAGCTTTATCATGGAATCTGAACCGCGCGGTTTCTATGGCAATGGTAAGTTACAGCAGGTAGAGATAGAACACCTGGCAATCGGTAAAATGACGAAGATGAATGTTGATGGTGTATTCATTTTTGTCGGATACATGCCCAATACCGAATCGCTGAAAGAGGTCGTGAAACTAAATGAACGCAACGAGATCATCACAGACACAACAATGAAGACGAATGTACCCGGCGTGTTTGCTGCCGGTGATTGTATCGTTAAACGATACCGGCAGGTAACCACAGCAGTAGCCGACGGAACAATTGCGGCTTTAAGTGCTGGGGAATATCTGAGGAAGTAGAGGTTGTAGAGGATGTAGAGGGTGTAGAGGGTGTAGAGGTTGTAGAGGTTATAGAGGTTATAGAGGTTATAGAGGTTATAGAAGTTATAGAGGCTCTCCGCTACTGCCCTCGCTACCGCACGAGTCCCCTCGTGAGGTGGAATATGTCACACGATACAATTGTACAGCATTGATGGCAAAATTATAATCAATTATCTAAATTTTAACTGGTTATGACCTGTCAGGTATTGTTTTCCTGACAGGTCTTTAAATAAAAAATAAAGGATAAATTAAATCCATGGAAGATCTACAGAAAAACTAAGAGATTATGTCATGATCCCATTTGGGAGAGAAGCTGTCAGTCATTATTCTACTGACGGGTCTTTAAAAGAAAGAAATATAGCTCTTATAATGTTAACAGATAAGTAAATTATTGAATTTAAATGGATCATTCAGAAAAACACGTTGTAGTTATCGGAGGTGGATTTGCGGGAGTAGAAACCGCCATCAAACTCCGCAAAAAAAAGCACAAAGTAACACTGGTCTCCAACCGGGAATATTTTTTCATCTATCCGATTTCTATCTGGATACCCATACAAAAGTTGCGCTTCGAAAAAGCTACGCTCAGTTTAAAAAGTCTGGCTAAAAAACATGGTTTCCATTTTATTCTGGATGAATTAACAGGATTAAATCAGGAACAAAATGTTGTCATGCTGAAAGAGAAGGGTGATATGGCATACGACTACCTTGTTATTGCTTCGGGAGCCTGGAAGGTACCTCATCCCGGCATTGAGCATACACTATCCATTTGCGGACATCCCGAACAGTCGGTGGCCATCAGGGAGAAATATAGTGAAATAGCTAAAAATGGCGGCAGGATTGCCATTGGTTTTGGAGGAAATCCGAAAGACAAGAGTGCTGTGCGCGGCGGACCCGCCTTCGAGCTGATGTTTAACATGATCCATGATCTTAAAAAGAGAAAAGCTGATAAGCGTGTTACTTTTACCTTCTTTGCCCCGATGGCTGAACCCGGCAAAAGGATGGGACCAAAAGGCTTCAACATGCTGCTGATGATGCTTAAGAAATATGGCATCGAGAAGGAAACCGGCAAAAAGATCAAACAATTTGAGCAAGACGGTATACGACTGGAAGATGATTCAAAGATCTTCAGCGATCTCACTTTGTTTATCCCAGCCTCTCATGGACCCAAATATTTAGCTGACTCCGGACTACCCATGAATGAAGCCGGTTTTATAAGGATTGACGGTACCTGCAAGGTACGGGGCAGTCAAAACATCTATGCTGCCGGTGATATAGCCGAAATTGAAGGCCCCGACTGGCGGGCCAAACAGGGTCACCTGGCAGTGGTAATGGGAAAAATTGCAGCCCATAACATTGACAGGGAAATCAACGGCGATACCCGCAGAAAAGACTACCGTTCACACGTGAATATTCTGTGCATCATGGATACCGGTGATGGTGCAGCCGTTGTTTACCGAAAAGGAAAGAAGGACTTCGTGCTGCCATTGCCTGTTATCGGCCACTGGCTGAAGATAGCCTGGGGAATTTATTTTAAGAAGAAGAGGTTGTAGAAGCTAAAGAGCATTTAGCCCAGGTTTGGTATATTCAGCACCCGCTACCCACGAGTCCCCTTGTATGGTAAAAAACAATTGAATTATCAGGTAATATGTCCAATACCACACGATACAATCTTGCTGCAGCGAGGAGTAAGACTGAATTACCACAATTTTTCTCTATATCTGATAATATCCAATTGCCATGTGCAATAATCTCCTTGAAAACAGCTTTTGTTTTTTGCTTTAGTTATTTTTTTCTTCGTTTTGTAGTAGTTTTTATATCATAACATTTAAAAAATAAATATATTTGGTTTGATTTAAACCTGGGGAAATTGACTGTCATAATAATTTTCAACCATAAATAAATGATGCTACCACACCAAAGAAGGGAAAAAATACTGGATCTGATCAGGGAGGACGGACACGCGAAAGTTTTGCAGCTGAGCCAAATATTTAAAGTTACAGAAGTAACTATCCGACAGGATCTTGAAAAGCTCGAAAAGGACGGCTTCATCGAAAGAGAACATGGAGGAGCCTACCTTAAAAACATTGGGATGAGTGTGAAAAATATTGTGCTGCAAAACCAGGAAAACCTTGAACAAAAAGCAGCAATTGCCCGTAAGGCGCTGGAACATATTAACAATGGTGACACCATTATCCTGGATTCGGGATCAACCACCACTGAAATAGCAAAATTGATTTCCGGCTTTAAAAACCTGACTGTCATCACCAATTCTCTGAATATTGCGCTGGTCCTCGGCGTTGATCCGGAAATTAACCTGGTTGTTACCGGTGGCGAATTTAAAGCACCTACCCTTTCTCTAACTGGTCAGAAAGCAGCAGATTTCTTTGATGGCCTGCATGTTGACAAGTTATTTCTCGCCACTGCCGGAATTACACTTAAGTCAGGCCTTACCTATCCGAGTATCAGCGATATTGTGGTTAAACGTGCCATGATTGAATCAGCCAACGAAGTTTTTCTGGTTGCCGATTCCGGAAAAATCGGAAAAAGTTCTTTTGCCAGCCTCGGTGCCCTCTCTCTTATCGACTTTCTTATTACAGACTCAAAAATCAGTGAAGAAGATATCAACATGCTAAAAAGAAACGACATTAAAATGATTATTGCTTAAAACTCTTCTTTGTCAACTATTCGTATAACAAACAGATTCTGTATTGATATGAAATCATTCATCTCCTTAAAATTTTAAACCAACCGGATATTATCATTCATTTCTTTCCATACATGCCAGCAAAATGGTAAAGACAGCGAGGCTTCGGATTCGATCATCAGTATCGTTGAAACGCCCCATCCACGACCGGTTTGGATCTGTTTATGGGGCAACTGCAGTTACTAGACACAAGCTATCTGGAAAGTAAAGAATACACGCAGTGCTGCCAACCTGCAAAAATTTCTCAGCAAAATTCGTGTCTTTCAAATTGCCCATCAGGATAGTATCATTGATTGGGTGCTCAACAATTTTCAGGATTTGTTTATAATTTATTGGTGCGTGCTAAGTGACAGCTTTATCAGTAAATTTATCATCAACGAAATTTTAGTAAAAATAAAAACAGGTATAACATTGGCAGTATGCTCTGTTATACCTGTTTGAATATGAGGCTAAAATACCTGTATCTATTGCAGTTGAACTGTAATAATCTGATCCGATGTTAATACTTTATCGAAAATTCTAACCTGATCAATTAAGCCTCTAAATACGCGGTCTGTACGACCATCCCGATGTGATTCCTGATTGAAGTGGCCAATTGCCAAATGACCAATGTCTACACCAATAGGTCCCAATGCATATGAGAATTCAGAATCAAAGGTTGCCGCAGTGCTGTTATCACCAAAATAATATTTCAAAGTTCCGCCATTTTCATTCGCATCATAGGTAACTGCAAAAAAGATCCAGTTTGAAACACTTCCAAGAGGATTCGTCGTAACTTTGGGACTACTTATCGCTGCTGATTTATCCGGCCACTGGTTTATCCCGACATTCAGACTTCCACCTTTCATATAGACAATATCGAAACCATCACCACCATTATTAATCCAGGAAACAATGCGGTTACCTCCTGCGCCAACATCATCTAACTCATTATTTACCCATCCGGTGACTGTAACATTTGTCAACCCCGTCAGCTCAGGTATTACTGAAGGACTTTCCACATAATAATTTCCAACTTCAGTTCCAAAGTCCAGCGAACTGGTTCCGCCACTTCTTGGAATATTTGAGGACCAGGTTGGGGGATCAGTCTTTCCAAATTCACTGTACAGGTCTGCCAAAGATCCGGTATTGTGAACGATTGAATCCTGATTCTCATCAAAATCAAAGGCAAACAATGGATCTGGCACATCTACTGGAGTATAGTCAATTGGGGCAAAGTCAGAATTATCGTTGCTATTATCAACATACCCCGGAGGAGGAGTACATGCCATAATTATATCATTAGGATCACCCAGGCCATCACCATCCTTGTCTGCATAGAATGGAATGGCTTCATCACATGGTAGGTTATCGTTATTGTCAGAATTGTCGGCAACGTATCCAACCGGCTGTACATCAGAATATACAAATACAAGAGGGTTACCTCTTCCATCACCGTCTTTATCCTCATACCAGGTGGCCTTCGGATTCCAGACATCAGCCTTTTCTTTACAACCACTAATAGAAAGACTAATTAAGGCTACTCCGTATATTATTACTAGTATTGATAACTTTTTCATTTTTGTTTCAGTTTTATTTTGTACAAATTACGAATTATATTATCAACCGGTTTATAGGGTTTTATCCAGAAAAATTTTAGACTTCTCATGCTATAAACCGACTAAGCCGCTACAGGACTCTTAATAGCCAGGATTCTGGTCATCGCTTGTCAGTCCGTCATTTAGAGTAATTGCATTTTCAGGTATCGGACGCAAGTACCATTTATCCTGGAAAGTAATATTGTTCTTTTCAAAATCAACATTATATTTTTCCAGCATGTACTTCAACATTTTTGTCCGCCTCAGCATGGCCCATCGCCCATCGTACTCACCAAGCATTTCCTTTCCTTTTTCAAGAAAGAGAGCATCCAACGCCGAAGTCTTGTCAGTAGCATTATCCAGGGCATTGGTAAGGTCTTCTCCGGCTGGATCAATTTTATTTCCCGGACGATCAATCACTTTTTGGACAATATCACGAGCCTCGCTGATCTGGTTTAAGGCAATGCATGCTTCCGCCTTCAGAAAATAAGTTCCAGCAAGACGGGCCATCACAATATCTCTTACACTTGCACTATAAGACAATGTAGAGTTCAAAGCGTTTTCAGGGCAGTCGAACTTTTTGAATGACGGCTCTCGTCCACTAGTTCCCCCCCAGGCCTGTACTGCGAATTTTTGTCTGTCAGTTCGCCAGATAGGGAACAGAAGAAATCCATCAGCTAAATCGCGGCCACCAATGGTTTTGGCCTCCTGAATATACGAAGCACTATCTGCTGGAGTCAACTCAGTTATATTTGGATCCCAAATCCTGGGACAATAATACAGAATTTTCTCTGAACCGTCAGGATTATAATAGTTAAAGTAAGGCTGATAGGTTATCCACATAAAATCATACTCATAGCGGTTGTCATTTTTCTGAAAACTATGATGTATCTGGTAAGCCGGAATCAGCGTTTCGCTTCGCCGTTTTTGTCCGTTACCTGCACTTCCTCCATAGGATGAAAATAGAGACGATTGCGTATTACCATCATCTTCCTGATTTTTGATCGAATTCAGGTTATACTGGATTGTAAAGATGAATTCCTTATTATTTTCCCCAGCTTCATCCCATAGTTTAGCATAAGGAATTGTGATATCCCCTTTACTGGTAATTACTGCGTCGGCATATTGCTTTGCTTTGTTAAAGTCTTCTTCAGAACCAAGATCCCAGCCCCGGCTAAGGTATGCCTTAGCCAGATAATGGTTGACAACATCCTTGTTAACCCTGCCAGGGGCTGCATTTGCTGAAACCTCTGTCAAAGCTTTTTCCATCTCGCTTATTACAAAATCATAACTAGCTTCCAGTGTGGATCTTGGAATGTTAATTTTAGGACTATTCGTATATTTATCACTTATAACAATCCCTCCAAATTGTTCAGTTAGGATGAAATGATAAAACGCCCTTAAAAAACGAAGCTCTCCGTCGTATTCCATCTTCTCTGCATTACTTAGGTCCAACGGATAGTCATTATAATAAATTCCAGTATTGGTAGCTTGAATAGCCTTATAACAATTTGTATAAAATTCATCAATTCGATCGTCGGCAGGACTCAACGTCTGATAGCGAGTCAGCTCCATTATATTGACCATATCTTCAAATTTGGCCTCCTGATAAAGATCCGTTCCTGCCAGATCAAGCAAAGGCGTATTTCCGTATATACTCCTCAAACCAGAATAAGATGCGGTCACAAGAGTTCTATACCCGTCTGCCGTACTGTAGAATTTATCATTGGTTATACCTCCTTTGTTATCCTCTTCCAAAAATTTTTCGCAAGAACTGACCATCAACAGAAGGATGCTTAGATATATTAATATTGATTTTTTCATCACGTTACTTTTTTGATTAGAACTGAAGATTTACACCAAATTGATAGGTTACGTTTGCCGGGCCGTTACCGTCCCTGACCCTGGAAATAGCATATTCAGGATCATAACCTTCGTATTTTGTAAAAACAAAAGGATTAAGAACATTGGTATAAATTCTGAATTGGCTAATTCCAGCCTTGTTAAAAAAATGATTCTCATTGAAAGTGTATCCCAACACAATATTTTTCACCTTTACAAATGAAGGATCCTTATAATATGCGGTTCCGCCATTGAAAGAGCCATTGTTTCCATTCCTGTAAATCGGATACTTAGCATTCACATTCTCCTCGGTAGAAGTTTTCCAGCCTATATCTGTCGCATAACCATTGGCATCCAATTTAAAATTGTTCCAGTCAATAACCTTTACTCCGGCAGGCATATAATAGTCGTAACTAGCTAATTTTACAGTACTTCTACTATTTTGGTCCAGATAGATATGGGAAAAGTCGTCATCAATCAACATACCTTGTTTTGTAATAATGTTGAATGAGAAGTCCCAGTTCTTGTATTTCAAATTAGAGGTCATACCTCCGGTCCATTTTGGCTCCGGGGTACCCAAAATAACTTTATCATCAACAGTGAGCCTACCATCACCATTTGTATCTAGGGTATGTGCTTCTCCAGGAATAGCCGTATGATTCTCAAATACAGTTTTTCCTGCATCATACTCGGCCTGAGTCCATATACCCTCAACCTGATAATCGTAAATCACATTAATAGGTTCACCGATAAAGCGTTGTTCTCCGACAACATCTTTTTTCCTTCCATACAGGGACACGATCGCATTCTTGTTACTTGCAAAAGTAAAGCTGGTATTCCACGTGAAATTGCTGTTTCTAATATTAATTGTGTTTAGCATTACTTCGATCCCTTTATTGCTTACTGAACCAATGTTATCCTGCATGCTTGCCACACCACTTTCAATGGCTAATTTTCGACTCATCAATAAACCGTCTGAGAGTTTATCATACACATCCACAGAACCGCTTATCCGTTGATTTAAGAATCCAAAATCAAGTCCCAGGTTCGCTTCCCGGGTCTTTTCCCAGGTCAGGCTCTCGTTTACCGGACTTCCCGGAGCAAATCCTGTCCAAATGTCACTTCCAAAATTGTAAAGAACTGTATTACCAATATCAGGCCCTGCCTGCGTTGCAAAGGCACTAACCCCATTATTATTCCCAGAGATACCATAACTTAATCGCAGTTTTAAGTTAGACAACCAACTCGCTTTAAGGAAAGATTCTTCAGATGCTCTCCATGCAACTGCAACAGATGGAAAAGAAGCCCATTTTTGCGCTAACTTGGAGCTGCCGTCGTAACGTAAAGATGCTGTCAGCAAATATTTTCCCATGAAGTCATAATTCAAACGGGCCATGTAGGAAACCAGGGATGTTTCGGAATAAGAAGATGAACTGCCCGATGGATCAAACTCACCACTGAACATGTTGTACCAATCCGATGCGTATGGCATTCCTTTGGTTCTGTCCTTCAATCTTTCATTCCTGGTGGAATAGGTACTAAAAAGACCTGTTGCCGTGATATGGTGAACATCTTTAATCATTGTATTATATGTGAGCACATTGTCCCAGGTGTAATCAATGGAAGTAGAATTATCAGACGTCGCTTCTCGTGTCGGCCTGGGTATAGTCCCATAGTACGTATCCTTGATAATATCATTAAAAATACCAGTCCTACTCTTGTATAAACGTGGTGCAAGTGTCGACCGGACAGTCAAACCTTTAATCGGGCTTACCTCCATATAAATCGAGGTTAGAAGATCATAACGTCTCCTTTCATTTTTACCGGCTTTCACTTCAGCAAGAGGGCTAAGTGTACCAGTCTGTCCACGGTCGGAATTTAGAGCAGGGTCAGCACCCGGTTGGGCAATAATAGAACCATCAGGAGCATATGCATTCCAATACGGAGCCATCTTATTAATTTCATTATAGGCATTAGGATAACCAAGATCGTAAACTGTTTGTGAAAGGTTGGCTATTGCACCCATTTGGAAGTGTTCAGATGGTTTGTGATTCACACTGACTTTGAGATTATAACGATCCATATATTCCTGCGTAAAGTTTCCTTCTTCATTCTGGTACCCTATCCCTACATTGTAGGTCAATTGGTTTGATGTTCCTGACATATTTAGATAATGATTCTGCTGGTGCCCCGTTCGGGTCAGTAATCCAAGCCAATCAGTATAGTCTTGAGTATACAGTTTATTGGCAACAACATAAGCCCCTGAACCGTCATTTCTTGCTGCAAGTGGTCCAACCAGTTGATCATCACGAAGTTCCCATTTTCCTGCAGTTTGGTCGAAGGTAAGGTAACACATGGCCCGGTATTCCGCAAATTCACGACCATCCATAAAATCAGGCATACGAGCAAGCTGCCGGATACCATAATAACCATCATAAGAAACGCGCAATTTGGCACTACCTGCATTTTGCGCATTCTTAGTCTGAATGAGAACCACCCCATTCGATCCTCTGGATCCATAAATGGCAGTCGAAGAAGCATCTTTCAAAATATCAATTTTGGCAATATCCTGGGGATTCAGAAAATCGATATCACCTGTTACAATCCCGTCAACAACATATAACGGTTCACCTGAGTTCAGCGAGTTTTGCCCTCTGATTTGTATGCTAAGACCTGCACCAGGTTTGACCGATGTCTGGGTAATATCAACCCCGGCTACTTTTCCCTGAATCCCTTCCATTACTGAAGTCGTCCCTTTACTTACAATGTCCTGGGCACTAACCGTCCCTACAGCACCCGTCAAATCTGCTTTTTTGACTGTCCCATATCCTACTACAACAACCTCATTCAACTGACTTAACATGGGTACCAGTGAAACATTAATTGCTTTCTGGTCTGCCACAG
The DNA here is from genome assembly GCA_963783315.1 of uncultured Bacteroidales bacterium. Lineage (GTDB taxonomy): Bacteria > Bacteroidota > Bacteroidia > Bacteroidales > DASQZP01 > DASQZP01. The sequence continues at coordinate 261,144 of CAWAMZ010000010.1, read as the reverse complement.
GAATATCCTCTGTATTATATCCAACAAAAGAAAACTGCAAAACAGAATTTGCACTTTTTACCTCAATTGTATATTTACCATTAAGATCTGTAATTGTACCATGTGTAGTACCTTTCTCAACTACATTTACACCTGGCAATGGATTATTGTTCTCATCTGTAACTGTTCCTGATACAGATATCGAATCCATTTGTTTAACTTCCCCTTTTCTTATCAGAACAATACTAGTACCCAATTTTTTATAAGTAATTAGGGTGTTAGAAAAAACATCGGAAAGAACATCATCTAAATTTCGATTCGAAGCATCAATATCGACTTTTCGATCTAGATCAATTTCATCTTGATTGTATACAAACAAATATTGAGTTTGATTTTCAATCATTTGGATCAACTCTCGCACTTTTGCATTTTTCAATGTAAAATCAAGTGTTGTACTTTGTGATCTAACATTAACAGCAAAAAGTGAGGATGAAAACAGTGTTAGTAGTAAAAATGTAGTTTTCATTTTTCTAAAATGTTGTTTCATCGAGTCAAAATAACCCTCTGACAAATAATTTTTCATAAATTTGTGATTTAGTAGTTAATACTTGAATTGGTTTGAATGCAGATCAGGTATTGACCCTTTTACCGGAGAGTGTTCAAGCACTTTCCGGTTTTTTTCGTTTTTCCCATAAGCTTCATTTTTTTGTTATTAGTTAGAAATTAAATTTAATTATTTTATTACTTGATAGTTATCTCATTTAGATTGTTGTCAATCCTATAAGTGAATTTATTTTTTAACTCTAGTACATCAAGAATATGTTTCACTCCATCCTTCATTCTAAACTTTCCTGTATATCTGTATTTAAGTAACTGAGGATTAAGGACTTTAATTTTAACATTAAAATAAATTTTCAGTTTCTCCATTATTTCAGAAAAAGTAGCATTGTCGAAACTAATAATTCCTTCACGCCATAAAAACTGATCCCTGTTTCTTATTTGTGAAACAACCATTTTATCAGCAACAAGAGAAGCTTGTTCATTGGGTTTAAGAATAATACCACTTTTACTCCCGGGAGCCAATACTTCAACAGAACCCGCCAGTAATGATGTTTTAAAGTATTTACTATCTGATCGGGCATCAAGATTAAATTTGGTGCCCCATACCTTTACATTAAACTGGCTGGTTTTAACTATAAAGGGGCAGGATTTATCGTGTATTACTTCAAAGAATCCTTCTCCTTCAAGGTTTACCACTCGGTATTTGTTTGAAAACCGGGAGGGGAATTTAAGTGTAGAATTTGCATTTAACCATACTATTGTCCCATCATTTAATGTAATTTCTGCCCGTTGTCCCGCCGGAACATGCAAAGTCTGCATTTGATCCATCCGACGTTGGGGAAGAAATTGGGGCACGAGATATTGATAAGCAAAAAATGCAATAACAAATACTCCGGCAATTTTCAGTCCCTCTATAAAATAGTTACCAGAAAACAGAGAAATCTTTCGTTTTCTGCTATGCAAAAAAGTAAAATTTTGGTTCGCTTGCCAGATTGAGATATCATTCAATTTCCGTAAGGCAAGATACTTCCTCATGTTTTCCGGATCCGAATCAAGCCAATTTATCACTTTATACTTTTCCTGCTCTGAACAATCACCACTGATGTATTTTAAAAGTAGCTGTTTCATCTCTTTCCTCATAAATTTCTCTTTCCTTTGTTTTCAACTAGTATTAATACGACTATAATCGATACATCCCTAGTAGAATTTTAATTTTTTAAAATTTTTGGAAAAGAAAGATAAACAAATTTGGCAAGCTTCAATACAGGATTACCAAAATCTTTGTTCATGCATGAATACAGCTAAAAGCCTTATTCGCCTATTTAATTTTTTAATATGATTATTCTTGTAGGTAAAACAATTAGTCAATTATAGGAAGATAATCCTTTAAAGTTATTCGTAGCCTGCTAATTGCCTGAGCAATGTGATATTCAACTCCTTTAACAGTAATTTGGTGTAATTCAGCAATTTCCTTATGAGATTTACTTCGAAAACGACTCAATATAAAAATTTCCTTTGTTCTGCCTGGAAGAGATTGAAGCGTAGTATCAATGAGATGTTGAATCTCATCCGAAAATATTTCCTTGGGATCACTTAATTCAAGCGATGCAGTCCTGATTTCTAGTTCTCTTTCCATCGCCTTGGCCATTACTCCATGTACTTCACGTTTTACAGACAAATGTTTCAGATGGTCAAGGGCACGGTTCTTAAGCATCGAAAACAAATAGGGACCTATTGGATATATAGTATCCTTTTTCAATTGCTCCCAAAGCTTAATTAAAGAATCCGAAACAATATCTTCTGCTACCAAATCATCATGGACATATGATTTTATATACAGGTATGATTTTCTGTAAAAAGTGGAATAAATCTCTTTAAAACTTACTGTCGTTTGAGCCTTCATCCTCTAAATTAATATTATAAATGAAAAAAGAGAAAAACAACATCCTTACACAATCGTCAACATGTCTCTTTCTATCTTATCATTTAACTTTAATAAACAAAAATCTATTATTGAAATAAGAATTATTCGAAAACATATAATTAGTAAATATAGCAATAAAACAAAATAAACAAAAACTATACACAAATAAACAAAAATTTTAGTAAAAAACAAAATATAATACTAGAATAAAATCAAAAAGTTTAACTTACATGAAGTTACACTACCTACTTCAAGTAAAGTAAAGTGCTACAGTATCTTAATCAGCTGCAATAAGAGGTTTCATGATTTTAATTATTTCCCATTATTGAATGACTTTATTCAAAAGAATTGCAATAAATTAATATTTCCAAGGTGAAATTTTTCCTATAATTATAAGATTTATCATTTATCAGGACATTCGCTTTAAATAGAAAAAGAGAGATGCGGTAAATATCCTGGTCATTTTCCCCTTCCTGTCTACCAGAACGGCCATTTAATAAATAATTATCCGGGAAGGTTCTCACGAATACTTTACCCCCTCTCCTTCCTCTTGAATAACTTCAAACTCCTTCAACGGAAGGGACAGCAAGGATTTGAGTATCCTTAAAGTGCTCAACGGGCACCTCGGTCTATGTCCAATTTCAACGCATGGTGCAAGGTTCGCATTCGGTCGAATACCTTGTCAGTAAGTGCAGTCGATTTCATATCCCGCTGATTATCTGAAGTTAATAGTTTTCCTAAAAAAAGAGGGGAGGTATAATATCCATCTTTTATTCGTCTTTTCTATGTTTGTGACTTACCCTGTCTCCCTAATAAATCCTGTCAGCTTCCTTTTTCAAATTAAAAAAAGGAAAAAGTCCGAGAAATGTTAATTCTTAGCCTGTTAAATTGTTTGTCTGTTTTATTTCAATGAATCAATCACCAGTACCCAATCATTTCCATCTGCAGGTTCTCCCGGCGGATCAAACTTATGGGTCCCTTTATTTTCAAATTCACCTATTTCAATTTTAGTTCCATCAGTTGGATTGTACCAGGAGGCCATTACTTTTTTACCTGATATTTTACCCATTTGGACCGGAATAATTCTTCCCGTGTAGTTGTAAATAAAGGCATAATTGCTTCCGCGTGTAGCCGCCAGATAGTTATATTTCAAACCATTATTTCCGGAGATTAACGACTGGTCAGGAATTCTCTCGAGAAACGGTCGGGATAAAATCAGTTTTTTCAGGTATTGCATTTGCTCTGAACCTGGCTGATTAATACCATCAAACCAATATTCTCTGGCACCATATGCTGGTTTATTATCGGTTGGTTTATAGAACTGCATTACTGAATTTGCTCCATAAGTAAATCCTAAGGCTCCGGCAAATACCGACCAGTATGCATACCGTCGAATATCGTTATCGGTCCAGTAGGGCTGCAGTGTATCATGCAATCCCTGGGGAATTCCTTCGTAGGAAGGCTCCCCGTCGATGGTTGGTTTAACCGGCAACATGGCATAATCATGGTTGACATACCTCCAGTTATCCTCTCCAAAACCCCATTTGGTATCATCCTGGTCGTAACGTCGATGACCTGACTGAAACATGTTAAAATCCAGCCATTTTTCATCCTGGAACCAAAGTGAGGAACTTGTTCTTCCAAAAGGGTGAAACGTAATTAAGTGATTCGTATCAATTTTATTGATTGTAGAACCTATTATCTCCCAGATAGCCAATGAGTCACTACCCCTGATATCTCCACCATTCAGCCATACAATGTTTGACTGGTTTTTGTAACGGTTGGCAAGCCATTTGGCATATTTTGCTGCCTCTGCCCTGGTAACATGCCCCCCTTTTACATTGCTTCCCCATACAGGTACCAGGCCTAAATAAATTCCCTTCTCAGCAGCCTTATCAACTACATAATCTACGTTATCCCAAAAATCATATTGTGTCGGATCTTTAAAGTCATTTCCATTTGTAACCAAAGGATTTGCCACATTCTGCCCAATAAGTGCAGAGTCGCCGTATACATTTGTTGCGTCCAGTGAATGCAATACCATAACCTGAATTACATTGAAGCCTTTTTCAGCACGGCTAGTCAAATATTTATCTACTTCCTCCCTGTTAAGTTTTGAGAAGAGCAGCCAACCGGTATCGCCCAGCCAGAAGAAAGGATTGCCTCCATTGTCGACCAGAAATCGCTTATTTTCTGAAACTCTTAAGGCTGGAAGGTCTTTGGTTTCAGATTGAAGCTTTTGCTTGCATGAGCCTCCTGCAAGGAGTAGTAATATGACTAAAATATGCAATTGTAGATTTCTCATCTTTCTATTTTTATTAAATATCTTTTTCTTAATGTTTTGATTTTATTTTACACTCTTGTATTGAACTGTTATTTCCTGGTTTTTGATTATTTTCACCTCGTATTGATGATCTGCAATTTTTTTTATGACGGAAGTTTTACAAGCTGGCTTCAACTCGCTTTTAAAACGCAGGGTTCCTGTCCCGGTGTCTGATTTTACTTTAATCTCTTTTGTTGAACAATACACATGTATATTGCCTTTTGGTGTGGGAACATCACCTTCTATCCACTGCAAGTCGCCCAGACTGGGCTCTACGACATATGATTGATATCCAGGCTCAACCGGTTTGACTCCCAGAAAATATTTTCCGAGCAAATAGATGGGACTTGCCCCCCAGGCATGACAGAGGCTTTTTCCAAAAGGACGTCCATACATACTCAACAACTCAGGATATTTTTCTTTTGGATTGTATTTTTCCCAGAATGTAGTAGCCCCAAGGTTTAGCATTCCCCCCCAGTAATCGCGGATTTCATCCAATACATAATTTTGTTCTCCCAAAGTGCAAAGTGCCTCCAATTCGTAAAATCGCATATATGGAGTATTGATTTTCAGTGCGTTAGGATTGAGCAGTAGGTTTTCTTTCACCGCCATTGTTTTTTCTTTGTTGAGGTAATTAAAGAGCACCGCGAATATATTGGTAAACGGGGTTACCTGAGTACTTGCTATACCGTTTTCGCGGTTTTGAATAAAAGCGTTTTGTGTATCGGACCAGAAATACTTAAAAAATTTTTCTTTCAAATCGGCAGCCAGTTTTGTATATAAGCTATCATTTTTGGTATCGTGCATAATATTTGCGCACAACGCCATGGTTTCGAGACTACGGCAAAAAAGCAACTGCTCGAAACTTACCTCGCCGGCTTTGCTCATTTTAAAGTCGGCCCAGTCGATAAATACCCAGTCGCCCGCCTTCCCCTGCATCATACCCTCGCTGTCACGACGTGAAAGACAAAAGTCAATAAGGCTTTTCATGCGCGGATACAACTGCACAATCAGCTCTTTGTCTCCTGTGTATTGATAATAATCGTAAATTCCCAAAAACCAGTAAAAGCTATAGTCCATGATGGTATTAATATGGCTGGTTACGGGATCTTTCCCGCGCAAGGCATATGTTGTACGGCTAATTGAAGGGGCATCGAAAAAAAGATAATAATTCATCAGGTAGCTCTGATAGGCGTCGCCGCTCCAAATCCAACGATCGCGCTTAATACCATCGATAAAAACCTCGCGGGTTGTCAGATGCAGTGTGTAGGCTGCTACATCCCATATTTTATTCAGCTGCTCATCATTGCAACGAAAAACACCTTTGTATTTAAGTGGAAGATATTCGTAAAGCATTGAAACGGAATCATATGAAAGGGAAATATCTTTCTCAATATAAACATATCTAAAAGCTTTTGATCCGGGAACCGTGAAATCGTTGGCCAAAATATTCTCGACAGGAAAACGATCAAGAGTTTCACAATGATCTACCGAAAGTGCCTCTTCGGGTGATTCGCCATAGTAAATGTTTAATGTGCCATTCCCCATTAATCCGTGAAACCTTACATAACCAAAAGTTTCTTTCCCAAAGTCATATAAAACGCCGTTGTTCTTCTTTTCTTTTGAAATAACCGACATGGGTTTGGTGGAAAGTTTGAATTGCGACGGAGGATTGTCGGGTTCGTTAAAATTCCATGAAGCAGCATTCGCATAGATCGTTCCCGACCCGGTTTTGGAAGCCTTCCCGGATTCATCGATCCATTCTTTGTCCTCATAGGTAACTTTCCACGAATTGTCAGATTGTATGGTTTTACCCTGAACAAAAATTGCCGGTACATTGGTCTGATTGTACACTTTAATATTTAGCCAATGCTGTCCTGCAGGAATAACAACTTTTTCGGGTGTACCGAAGAGCATCTTATCGTCAAGCTTCACATTGTATTGTCCTTCAACCTTAATATTTATTGTTTCGGAATCCGCAAGATCAAACTTTTTGGAGAATTCAACCAAAACATAATGGTTGTCCATCTTCCAGAAAACCGGGAAAAAGGTCCCGCGTTCGGTACGTCGGTTTTGAACTTTATTTCCCAACCAGATATCATAGTCTCCGGGATACCATATCCATTTAGCCTGCTGGGAGAATAACATTTCAGAAGGAATAAAATAAAGAAATACAAACAATAAAATGACGAAAGTTTTTATATTCTTCATGGTGTTTAGAGGTTTAGTTTCTAGCAGTTATTTCAGCAAAAGTTACCTCCATGGATTCGGTATCCCCTGTTTATTTATTGTTCGTTCCGGAATGGATAAAACTTAACTTTTATTGAATAATATTTTTGAATTTATTGCCCTCACTTGTCAGGCCATTCACTTTTTAGGAGAAAATGATAAGTGCTATTTACTGAGTTCGGTTTCGCTTTAATTATTTTGAGTTTATCATTTTGTAACAATCGGATCATTTCTGCACCTGCGTAGAGTACAGGCCCGTAACCGTGTGTGGCATAAATGCTTCGGCCCCGGTAGTAGTAATAGGTGTTGTCGCTGGCGAAAGTTGTGCCTTCGCAGGTGCCATCCACGGCCCCATTTTTAAGAACTCGTGTATTAATCGCATTCCAGCCGGTGAGCGCTACCGGGCCGTACACATGATTAATCCACCCTTCATTGATCCCTTTGGCAATACAATAAGTAAAAATGGCTGTGCATGATGTTTCCAGATAGGTGTAGTTTTTATCAAGTAAATTATGCCAGAATCCGGTACCGTCTTGCAAATGGGCAAGGCTCTGTATCATAGAACGATATAAGTTCAAAATTTTATCACGTCCCTGGTACCCTTCAGGTAGCACTTCAAGCACTTCAGCCATGGACAACAAGGCCCAACCGTTGGCCCTTCCCCAATAGAAACGGGGATCATAATCACCGGAAGTGACGTTCCAACCGTGGTCAAACAGTCCTACTGATGGGATGTAGAGTCTTTCGGCCATTTGTAGGATCTGTTTTACCGCATCATCATAATATCCGTCATCATTGGTAAGCTTACCCATATTGACTAAAAATGGCACACTCATATACAAATCATCAGCCCAAACAGATTTGTATTGCGGCCGGTGTCTTGCAAGTGTACCGTCTTTTAAGCGAAATTGTCTGTTCGAAATATAATCGGCAATCGTGTCAATGAGCGGCAAATAATCATCATTTTTATTCTTCAGATAGGTTTTAATCATCGCAGCGCCAATCGAACCACAGTCGTCCAGGGCTTGGAAATTTGGGGTTCTGCTCCAACCGCCTCTGGCTTCTTTTCCAAATACTTCTTTGTTTTTCATAAAATAAGGCAAAGTCTTAACTACCAGATTAAAAAACCGGGTATTGTCTGCAAAAAATGTCGAGTCACCTGTCACGTCATCAATGTACTCGAAAGCAGAAAGAACCACACCATTGGTATAGGACCACTCGCCAGCAAACCCTTCGGCAACCCGTGCATTTTTGTTCGTTTTTGAGAAATCGGTGATCTCTTTGCCCGTTTTTGAATCAATGATTTTTAAATCGCATGTAGAGTCATAATATTGCTTCACAAGATTTAGTAGGTCTTTAATACTGTCAATATTTGGATACGTATACGGTACCGGATAGTCCGGAATCCGGCTTTGAGTATTTTCCTGTCCAAAAATCGTGGAACTAACAAGTAATGCAAATAAAAAGCAAAGTGTTGTGCTCCGTCTGTTTTTCGGTTTTAACATTTTTTCTGTAACCAAATTGAATTTGATCAATAACATCCTCATAATCTTTTTCATAGCGAGTTGGTTTTATCCTAACTTTATTCTTACATTAGTTTTATTTCTTTTCTAACTTTTTCATTTCCCATTTAGGGGACAGCATTGCAAAGACCTGGTTTCAGTTTCACCCTCGGATTTTATACTATTTTTTGCAAGGAAAAAACGACTGGAAGAACCAATATAGTAAGTAGCCGATTCATAAGTCCGGTTATTCAACAGTAACTACGACACGTTGATACCTTGTTAGTTGTGGAATCCCGTCATCCTTCACCTCACAAACTACATGAATGGTTTCACCGGGAACAGCATCTTCTGGTACTGTGAACGAAGCGTTCTGCTGATCAGCATTTTGAATATCGATGGTTCCAGTATAGGAATCTGCTTCTTCATATTCCCACCATTTGTAGCTCAACTTATCACCGTCCGGATCGGTTGTCCCATTAACGTTCAGTTGAATTTTTCCACCGGGTTTTGCGGTCATATCAAGTGCATTGTCTAGTTTAACAACCGGAGGATGATTGGCATCTTCATACGATTTTACGCACCATTCAGCACGGGCTGCAAAATCATTTTGGAATGCGTCCGACCATCTCCAGATTGGTTTAAAATATGCGTTGAATGCTTCGCTGTTAGACGATGTTAAACCTGCTTTTTCACTAAGTCTACCCCATCCTGATCCTCCATACCAACGTCCTTCAGGATATTCATATCCTTCAACTGGCACAGGATCGAGCCAGATATTCTCACGTACCCGTACATAGCGACCGCCCCAGCCGCCCCAATCCGGCGACTCCGTGCTGCGTAATCCGGTTGGAATTTCATACATAAAAGCCGGAGAATCACCTTCAGAACGGAAATCTCCATTGTCAAAACCTTCCTTGTCACCTGTATGCGCCTTGTAAAGTGAGCATAACGGCCCATGATTCTGCAGGATGTGTTCGTTCATCCAGGCTGCATCAAAATATTTTTGCATGTTTTCAGGTTGAATTTTCTTCCAGCGATAAGCAATAGCTTCAAACTGGTCTGAAATAATGGTTGGAATATTGTATTTACCCCAGTGTGGTCGAATATAAGCCTGGTAGGTTGAATCCTGCTCCCAGATAAAGAAAAAACGCAACTTTTTAGCTACCTCAGCCATTCGTTCAGGATACTCCTCTTCAATGGTTTTTAATGCGCGGGCCAGGGTATTTGTACCGCCCCATGCTTCCATCCAGATTGGACGATTATCCGTTTGATCCAACAATAATTTTACAATTTGCCGTGATCCCGGAGTAATGGAATCCATTTCTCCTTCGGCCTCAACATTGCCAAGGAATGAATGTGTTCTTAGATATTCAGGAGTTGGGTAGTCCTTACTGTGCTTAACCAGGTTGGGATAAACTTTTCCGTAGGCATCCAGGAAGGGATTCAACCAGTCATCACCTGCCCATCTGTGTCCATGAGAATGGTACTGAGAACTTGTCGTGATAATGCCTTCTACATCAAAATCGTTGGTGTAGAGCAGAAAGCGTACCATAGAACATTGGTCGTCAATCTCGGCATCGGTCAAAACGACAACCCGTGGTTTCTCCACCACAGTCTTATCCGGAGTTTTTTCAACATTAGTACACGAAATCAAATTGGTGAAGACCAGTAATACAATTAATATAGTCAGCAATTTTTTCATAATGTATTCCTTTTTTCTAAGTATGTGATGCACATTTTACAATGTGTCAATTACTTATTATTTTTGGTTAATATTTAGTCAGCGAATTGTTATTTAACTATTTATAATATTCATTACTGGTTAAACCTTTCAACCTCAGCACGCAAAATGAACAGAAATGGACATTTGAAGGAAATAAAAGTTATTGTCATCAAGTTATAAGTTTAGTTAATTCACCACCTGTCTATATATTGTAACGACTGAATCAAGGGAATCCCTAGCCAATTTCGTCAGATTTCTTTTTAAAAATTAAAGTTACTTAATCATTTTAATCCAGTTATATTTTTTAAATGTGAAAAGTTGCGTCCCTATATGATTTTAGTGATCATAAAAATAAATATTCAAAACCGTCAAAACCGTTCGTTAATAACATTATTATAAATTGATCCAAACGTAAAACGAAGACCAATTTCCAATTTAATTTCGTATGTCGTGGCCATTTTGTGTCGTTTTAACAAGACATCTTCAAGCGAAGCATCTCCTTTGGCAAGGTAAAGCTGGTCGTGAACAACTTGTGCTTTCATCTTCCCATAAACTGAAAATTGTTTGGCCATTCGTACCGAGAATTTAGAATCAAATGTCAGCTTGTTTTTTGAAAAATCGTGAAAATAGTTCAAGCCCTCCAGGCTGGACTCAATAGTTCCCCAGGGTTGTACCAATTGAAGTTCCAGTTTGATAGCTTGGTAAGAACGGATTTCCCGCGTTTCGTTATAAATGGTTTCTTCAAAATACACATAATTTTGGACGCCAATGGTATAACGCAAGATAAAGATCTTGCGGTTGCTCACGTCCCATGGAAAAATATTATACTCCAAGCCGGCATACAGGCGCTCTGAACTTTTGGTATTTATATAGGTATCGGACATGAATGAGCCAAAAATGCCAGCAGACCAGCGTGGGTTCAGGCTCTTGATGTAGTTGGCTGAAAAATCGGTGCTATTTTGATTGTTTACAATCTTTTCTCCATCATCGAGGTAACTTTCATGATCTGTTTCATATTCCCCATTGAATTTTGTTTTCCAGTCCTCGGTCACTTTCTCTATTTGAACTTCGGTATTCAAGGAATATTCGTTTTTGCTGGCCTCCATTTGAAAGTCGCTGCCTGCGTCGACTTTAAATACCCACTTCTTCCAGGGATCTTCCAATCGATTCACGACAGTTTTTCCAGCATCTGTCCTCAAATCAATTTCCAGGTGATCAAAGTTTCCCGTTTTAGAAAGGTATTGTAAAATGCCCGTTTTAAGCCGCTGCAACAAACCCCGGCGAATATCATCATCTGAATCCAATTGGGTGCTGGTATACTCGTATTCATAGTCAATTCCCTTTAGCGTGTTCAATCCGATAAAACTCAGGTAATATTTTTTGCCACCACTTCCGGTCTTTGACTTACTCATTAAAATTTGTACGTCAGCCTGGCTTGGATCCCGGACAAACGAGACAAACTTCAATTCTTGTCGCACAAAGGAAAAATCGCAATCATCGCAATCCATAAAGAAGTTCAGCGAGTGCCTTTTTTCCAGTGGCGATTGTCCGTATGTTTGGTTGTTCAACTGAAAAAACAGCAATAGAATTCCCAGTAGAGTTAATTTACTCATCATCAATTTTGTAATAGTTTGCAAGAATAATAGGACTACTCAATAAAATTCAGATCAGGTTCAGATCGAGCTGACCTTCTTCTTCCATGACGGGTATTTTTTCAACACTTTCTCCGGACTGTTTGTGTACCAACGATACCCATTTCTTCGATTGTCGCTTATTTCAGCCAGAGAATTTCTTTTAATACCATCACGGCTACAAAAGTAGGATTTACCAGTTTCCAGATCATAGAATCGCGCCCATAACGGTTCCGCATTTTTATCGGCCACAACGACTTTATTCTTTTTTCCATCCTTATCAATTTCACGATCTATTCTGATTCCCTCAATTTTATGGCTTTCAAACCATTGCACAGCACCATTTACAGCATCAATAATATCTTTGGAAGGATGATCGATATTCATTAACAACAGTGTAATACTAACAGATTCGGCACCACTGAACGAGGCCAGTTCGTAACTTCTGGCATTGGCAGGCTTGAGCGTTTTCTCATCATGTTGGGCACACCAAACTGTTCGTTTACCATCAGCAATGATTTGCGTGTTTAGAATACATTTAACTCCATTGTCAAATGCCCTTTTTGCTTCTTCCTTTTTCTTGTTACTGAGTTGCAATGCATCGAAATCCTTGTTGTTGGTGTATATTTCTTTCAGAAAATTCATGGTATTGACCATAGCATCGTCGTTATACGTGATATGTCCGGAATACGACACTTTTCCTTTCCGTACCGGAAAAAACTGAGGCCAGCCACCATTTTCATATTGCGAAATAAAGATGTAGCTCAGTCCTTTTTCAAAGGCCTGCTTATAACGGGCATCATGAAGATGCGCATAAACTTTTGCCAAAAATCTTAATTCGGTTATCGTGGCACCATTATCGAAAGTTGCGCCAATTTCTGATTTGTCGTTCGTATAATGCTCTTTTTCAGAAGCTGAAAATACATGATGATACGGCTTGTTTTTTTCCCATCCACCAATTTGTTTTTGAGCAAGCAATACATTTTCAGCCACCAACTTTGCAGCGTCGGACCCATACCAGGCGTCGGGCATTCGTGTGGCAACATGTTTCCAATTCATTTCCAGATAATTCCCAGATTTCGCTTCCTGTCTATTTTGTGCTGAAGCAAGGCTGGTTGCTATGGTCAATATAATTGTGACCAGATAAACAATTTTCATATTTTTTTAATTTTAAATTATTTACATTAAATAGAATAGGCAGCTGCTAATTTTCTATAACTCCTGCTTATTCCTCAAACGATAACATTTCACGATTACAGTGTGTTGATCATGGCAATTCATGGTCAGCAACAACCAGAATAATAGCCATTGTTCCGTTACCGGGAGTCATCATTCGGTTGGTTTCAGCCCTAAGCCAAGTCAGTCTTAGGGCTGATCTAAACCTTTGGTACCGCACTAATTGCGTCGTATCAGAACCACCCAATCCTTGTCCGGATTATTCGGAGCGGTTCCCAGTGTCTGTATTCCAGATCCTTCAATGGTTGTAACAGATCCATCTTGCAATCCTCCACCATTTCGAGGATCGTACCATTTGACTGAGTATTTCGCGACAGTCTTTTCTAAGTCCAGGTATTCTCCAAGAGGCTCTCCCAGGTCCAGTTGACTCTCTCCTCCCTTTTTCAATAAGATCACGTAGGTATCATGTTGCTTTGCAAAACAAAAATCACCGACTTGTGAGGGAAAATACGAAGATATCAACTCGTTTTGCGAGGTCATTTCATTTACAGGCAGATTATTTTCTTTGAAAAAATCAATGCATATCTTTCCCATATCCCAGAATAAATCCCTGCTACGATAGTCCTGGCAGGTTAGATCTGAATTTGGGTGTTTATAACCAAAGTACCATTCAGTGCCCCAACCTCCGGCCAACATATTACCCCAAAGGCCGTTGGACCTCGCATTAAAGTGTTCAGGATCTTCATCATCAGTAATCAGTGCATTACTGGCATCACCGGGCTCATCACAAGCCACCGCCCATACTTTTCCTGCTGCTTTAGATTCATCGATTACTCGTTTAGTCTGAGAGTTAACCCTTCTAAAATCAGATTTATTGGTCTGAAGGGATGCGCCTGTCAATTTAGATTGATCGCCATACATTGAATCAAACCAATCGCCATTATGAATCACCATATGGTGATGATAAGGATCGGTATCATAAATATAATGTGAAACAGACTGGCGTTCGGATACGAATAACGGCATGGATTTTCTACCATCAAAATTCTTTGACCAATCACCAACTTCTTCACCAAGGTTCCAGTTCAATGCGAGATGGTGCCCAAACCTGGCGATCAGCTCACGATAATATAACCTGGTGTTGCCACCATTACCACCAAAGTCCAGTAAACCCTGATTTTCGGATTCCATTGTTTTAAAATGAAGAAACAGACCAATTATTTGTGCATGATCAAAAACCATTTCCCATTGGTCCAGTTTTGAACAATCAAACCTGTCCCAGGTGTCATAATTAATATAGGGAAACACGTTTTGATCGTCACCTTCAATATTGTTAGTTAAAAATGAAACAGAATTAAGCCCTTTGGATGCCAGATAATTTAAAGCTCCAATAATTTCTTTACCACGTCCATTTGACCATTGGACGTCCCCTTCTTTCCAATCTTTCAAATGAGGTCCCCAGGTTTTCACTAAATCGTCTTTATGGCCATCCGATTTAAAATCTCCGTCAAATCCATAGTAGGAAAGAAAATTCTCTGGTGCGTCTGTTCCGCATTTATAAAAGTACTCGCCGGTTTCTGCGAACCGTAAATACCTCTCGCCCACATATTCAAGTCTGCCATGAGCCCTGAAGTCCCTTCCCGATTTGTCGGATTTGTCAATATTAAAATTGCCCTTCATGCCATCCATAAATCCGCCGGTTGGGACTCTTTCATCCGTTCGTGTCCTGACTGCTGCCCATTTTCCTTTTTTAAAATCGACCGAATAACTCCAATCACCAATTTCATCCGGGGAGAATTTCACTCTCCATTTGTTTCCTGAAGTGGCTAAAGTCATGCCAGCATTACCATCAGCGGCAAAGTAACCGGGAACAACATACGATTTTCCCGATTTCTCATGCTTAAAAGTGACGTTCAATCGATAGTTAAAGAAAGGATTATATTCATCGGTTTCTGAGCATTGAGGACCATCGAAAGTCAGCGTAACAGAATGCCATTTTTTGAGTTCGCCTGAAACTGTTACATTCTTTGTCCCCGAATTGCCGGCCGGTTGGGCCATTGCATTTCCAATAAAAATTGAAATTAGAAAAACTAAAAAAAGTCGTTTTTTCATGGTTTAGCCTCCTTGTTTTGAGCAGTTCCAATATTTTTTTTAAAATTCTGATCTTCAACATTATTCAACCCGTGTAATCCGCATCGCCATATAGGGTTTGCCCGGAAATTTTACCGAACGTTTTTTTGTGTCGATGAAATTATAGTTGTCCAATTTTTCGACTTCAAAAGTTTTATTTACCGGAGTGAGGGTCATATTCCAGGTATCGATTAATTCAACCTTGAATTTCATTCCATCTTTAAGCCCTCTCTTCGGCAGTTTAAAATCCCAGTTTTTGATTTTTTCTTTTCCAAAATAGAACAGGTAATATTTTCCATATTCACCGGCAATGTTCCGTGTGTATGCGTGGTCGATTGGTTCCAGTCCTTCCTGGGGTCCGTTCTCTACAATTTTCCGTAGAAAAGCAATCCGTGACGGGCTTTCGCCACGCAAAACTCCCCCTTCAGAAATCCAGTTGATACCGGATGGATCAACAAAGGCCTCTCCATGAGTAGCGTATGTTCCACCGATAATAGCCATCCAAAAGCGATAGGCCATTTCTTCGCCTGACAACTGCCCCCACCGACTTGCAATATTGCCTTCGTAATTGATTTCATCGTTAATTACAGGTTTTCTGTAAATATCCCGAACCATTGCCGCTGCACCAAACGCACGAACAGCATTGTAATACTGAAGGCTAACATGGGTGACCCATGGCTTGGTGTAGTCGTAAAGTACGTCTGCATTATGAATTGACAACATATGATGGTAAGGATCTTTGTTGGCAACAATTTGAAAAAGCCGGTCCCAGTCTGCTGTCGTGAAGTGATGCATGAAGCTATTTTCATTGGCCATAGACCACCAAACGTTGCGGTAAGCGGCCAACCTGGCTACAACATATCGGGTAAATCGATCGTTCGTTGCAGCATCCATCCTGTCAAAGCCCCAGGTTTTACCATCGTAAGGCCGGAAAAGGATCACATCGGCCTGAATGCCCAGATCCTGAATCTGTTGAAGGCATTTTTCAAATTTTTGAAAGTACTCGACATTGAACCGGGAGAAATCAAAGTTATCTATAGATGTGCCTTCAAACGGAAATTTTTCCAGTTTGTATGGGCCAGAGAGATACTTTTTCTTGTACGGTGGGACCAGCAAAAAACGCACCTTGTTGAATGGAGCTGATTTCAGTGTCTCGAGCGTTTGCTGTCGGGTACTATCTGGTTGAAAGACCCATTCGTAAATCGTTGTGCCAAATGGGAAATAGGGTGTCCCGTCCTGGTAAGCAAACTGGTATTGGTCACGCACCTTTATTGGTCCATAGTTGTCCGGCGAAGCCGGTGTACAGGTGAACTGGCCTTCCTTGCCATCCAACTCTTTCCTGTTGCTTTTTGTTTTGTATGTCCAGCCCCCTTCTTTATTGGGCATGAACCTTATTTTAAACAGGCCGTTCCCATCGTAAAACCCATCGGGTTCAAAGGTCTCTTTACCATTTGTAAATACGGCGCTAAGTTCAATACCAACGAATGGGTTACCAGTGTCTGGACCTTTCAATACGACCTCATACATTCCCCATTTTTCAACAGATTTTTGAGGTTGTTGTGAAAATACCAGAACCGGAATCAACACTAAAATGATGCTTATTAATTTTCTTCTCATAGATTTTATTTTTGACAATCTTGAGTTCTTTTCCCCTATCTCTTATTAGATCAGTTTACAGCGAATTCATATAAACTTCAATGTTATCATATTTCGGATCCAGATCGTGTCCCGCTGCTTTGGTCTTGTTCAGGTCAAGCCCATGACTGATTTCCCATTTGTCGGGAATACCATTTTCATTTTTATCGACCGGAGCCTTCACTTTGGGGTAGGTTGCAAAACCACCTTCAGGCCAGTCGGCTGGAGTTCTGGGAATAAACCCGGTGCCATCTTTGACCGTCTGTGCCACATAGGATGTGATGGTGTCCCTGACCGGTTTGGTCGCTCCACCTTGTTCAACGACTAACATATAAGCTTCTTCAGCAGGTTGGGTAACCACAGGGATTGAAGGAATAGGCGCACTGATAACCGCTACGTCCGATTTGCCGAAAACGCTTTTAAAATCATCCGGCAACTTGTTATCCCTGCCATACCATTGCGCGTATTTCGTGTCTTCGCTCCAGGCATACTTCGGATCACCCTTTGAGTCAGGTCCTTTTTTAAGCGTATTGCCAACATAGTTGAGGCGCAGATAATCGTTTGATGAGCCATAGCCCGTGCCCACAAAATTGTAGATGACATTGTTCCTGAAATCATAGGTTAGCATATCAATACGAGGATTTCGAACACGCCCATGTGCCAGAAGGTTATGATGCGATGATACCCAACCCCAGCCAACTCCTACCGAGATCATGGAATGATTCCCTTTCTCATGGGTTGAAGCTGTTGGTGCCCCGTAAATATATGACCACTGGATGGTAGTCGCTTCCCGCATGTGTTGACCGTAAGTGTTGAAAACCTGGTCGCAGGCATAAGCAATGTCGCAATGGTCAGCAATAATGTTCATTGCATCCAAATCCAGTGCATGGGTTTGTTCGCCAAGTAACCTTTTGAGGTTTCCGGGTCCCTTAATATCCCCCACACGAATACGGAGGTACCTGAGAATCACATCGTGCGTTTCAACTTTAATTCCAAAATTCCTGATTTGAATACCTTCGCCGGGAGCCGTTTGACCAGCTATTGTAATATACGGATTCTTAATATCAAGCGGTGCTTTTAACCTGATGGTTCCTGAAACAGCAAAAACAATATAACGTGGACCCTCTGCCTCGACTGCTTCACGTAAGGTTCCGTGAATCAATTTTTCAGGTGGCAGTGCCGGAAAGCCCGGTAATATTGGGCGTCCTTCATCTGGATGCTCATTCCCCAAAGCATCAACATAAGGGACCCATTTCCCCTTGCCGAGTGTTTTGGCGTGTTCACTTGCCTGCCCTAACTTGCCTTCCGGCCGACCGGGACGGCCATTCAACAAGTAATCATCCAAAGAAGTTACCACGAAGACTTTACCGCCTCGTCCACCCCTCGAATAACGACCAGCGCCCTCAGCTCCGGGGAAAGCAAGCGTTTGACTGCCTTCAAATTTCTCAACCGGTCCCCAGGGTCTCAATTCAATTTCAACATACGGAGTTCCATTGGTTGAGCCGGTTAAATTGGTCACTGTCATTAGGACATCATTGGGCAGCAAATAGCGCGAAGCGAGGTAAAAATCACCTGGCAACCGCCTTGCGCCATACGGGGCCAACAGGTCGACTATGCTGTCCAATTTTTGCAAAAACGGGGATATCACTTTCGGGTCAAGAAACGGAAACCGTGGAGTTAGTTCTTTTTCCCTTGCAAGCGCTTCCACTCGTCCATGTTGCACATCAAATAAGAGTGGACGCCCGATGTGGAGCTTCATGACGGGATATTCCCGATCAAAAGTATAATACTCGGATTCATAGGCAACCTGATTGAATATCTTCTCACCAGGCCATCCGTTTTCCTCACGACGATCACGAAACAACAGGGGATATGCTTCATCTCCTTGCGCTATTTTTGGCACCCGGTCGAACACTTTTCTTGCAAGTGCTTCCGGAGGCATTTCCCAGGGATTTTCTGTTGTTAAAAGTTTTCCTAGAAAAGGGAATTCCTTCAACAAAGTCTGCGCCTCATGAGAATCTTTCAGCGGATTAGCAGCTTGCCCAGGGAATACTCCAATGAACAGTATAAAAATCAGGGCCGTAAACCATTGTTTCACCATGCCGTTCCAGGCAATGGGAAAAATCAAATTATTCTTATTGAAATTCATTATTAAAAAAAATTAGTTGGTTTATTTTGTTCCCCTGAATATTTTCTTTTCCGGTACACTTTCATCAAATTGAATATGATCTGATTGGCCTGTTATTTTTACCATCTCTTTTTCAGTATGATATTCAAGCCTGGCCAGTTGAACATGACTTACATCGTGTAACTCAATAGGCAGTTTTTCCAAGGCTGTTTCAGCAATTTTTAACTTTTTGATCGTTATACTGTCGCTAAATGATATGCTTGCAGGTGAACCCTCCTTATTGGAGATTATCAGGTTATCGAATATGATGTTTTTGGCATCCGTCACTTCAATCCCAAGCTTACCTCCCAGTTCAATATTTTTGAATGACACATGGTTAACAGGCATCTCAGGCAGCCCGATTATTTGAATGATATTTTGCTTTGCATATTCACATCGGATATTTTCATAATGGATATTCTCCACCACAGGTGTACCGCTGCTCACTTCCGGCTTCGGAAGTCTGTCTCCGCCAGAATAAAGCAGATTAATCCGAATGGCTTCACGCTGAATGGTATCCGCAGATATATCTTTAAACCAGCAATTTCGAATGTAAGCGCCCCGGCCTCTGTCAGTCTTAATCCGGATCACACGGTCGGTGCCATTGAATCGACAGTCATACGCGTATACATTCTCAACTCCTCCTGACATTTCACTTCCGATGACAATACCTCCATGACCTCTCAACCCTTTGTTGTGGCGGATCAGTACGTTTTTGCACGGTATTCCAATTCTCCGGCCATCTTTGTTACGCCCTGATTTTATGGTGATGCAATCATCGCCGGTAGAAATGGTGTTGTATTCAATCAGTACATTCTGGCATGAATTGGGATTGATACCATCACCATTTGGAGTATGGCCATATTCTCCTTCGGTAAGGATATTAATGCCCCTAACAATTAAATCATCACAGAAACTGGGATTAATTGTCCAAAAAGCACCATACTTGAAAGTAACTCCTTCCAACAGGACATGTTGGCAATACAACGGACCAAAAAATACGGGAGGCAGGTAATTTTCCAACGAATTAAAATGCCTGTCCTTTAGAGGAATCTCATTTTCATTCATTTCAATTAATTTATGATTGCCAAATCCCGGGTTTTTACGCTGTTCCCACCATGGTTTTCCCTGTCCGTTCAATATGCCTTTTCCAGTAATCGCAATGTTTTTCTGTTTAAACGCATAAATGAATGGTGAATAAGCATAGACTTCCGACCCTTCGAAATTTGTCAATACTTCTGGCAAATAATCGTTGAAATCCTGACTGAAAAGTAGTTCGGCACCTTCGTCCAAATGAAGGTTGATGTTGCTCAATAATACGATGGGGCCTGTTAACCATTTACCCGGAGGAACAACCACTGTACCGCCACCAGACGCTGAAAGCTGTTTAATGGCTTTGTTGATGGCTTTTGTATTTTTAAATTTGCCACTCTCTTTTGCCCCAAAATCGGTAATGTTTACAGATTTATCAGTGAAATGTGGCCTTTGAAAATCGAATTCCCCGAAAGGTGTTTTAAATGGCTCGATCTTATTAGGAACCTGTGCAAAAGTCAACTGACATACGCCCAAGACTAAGACTTGCGTGAGTATAATTTTTAAATTTGATTTCCAATTCATAATGATATTTAGTTTAAATTTTTGTATTTCATAACGGATTCCCATTTATATCAATCAAAATAGTTAGGTTGTCCTTCACCTGGCTTTTCTAAATAGAAGAATACCTATACCTCTAAACGGCAATCAATTACTTCTCAAGATAGACCATTCCGTCATACCTTTATATTCAAATTTACCAGCTTAAGCCATGTCACATTCGTTTGTTTCACACGAAGCTTTTCTTTATTGCCAACTGAATTTCCTTTTCCCTTGATCAGAAATGTTCTCCCTGTATAAGTACAAATTTGGAAGTCTTTTCAGTCCAGCTATTAAGGAGGTTCATTGATTACATTAATTTCAATGGAAACCTTTCCCTTCTGGAGAATATTTCCATTGAATTGTTTCCTCAGTTCTTAATGAATACTATTCATATACTTCTCCAGCATGGTGTAACCATCTTTCCCAACTTTATTTCCATCAGCAGCATTATCGGGATTCAAGCCGTTTTTCTTTTCCCACTGATCAGGCATACCATCATGATCAGTATCTTTGGGCGCCGGCGCACTTTTGATTTCAGGCCAACCACCTACATCATTTTGAGAGTCGATGATACCACATATCTTTGAAGGATCTGCGACTTTATGCTCCTTCTTATAATCTCCACCTTCATAAGTGGCAGTGCCGTTGCGTGCATCTTTAACAATCAACAAGTCAATCGCATCCCTTTTAGGTAAGGTAGCACCTACGTTTTGAAGAACAGATTGGTAGGCTTCTTCTGCCGTTTGCTGCTGGATGGGCATTGCCGGCCAGGGCTTATTCATTTTAATTTTATCAAAGGCGATTTTGGTTTGTACGCCACCGTTCCAATTGTCAGCCGATACTTTTGCATTACCAGCAACTACGTTATCCGCGATATACCATTTCCCGAAATCATCGGTTTCGTTTCTGAAGCCAGGGTTGGCAATCCGGTGAGATACCTCGCCGGGTTTTGTCGCCGGACCGGGTTTGTAATAATTGGCCACAATGTTAAAACTTGAAAAATTGAATTCATCATGACCAGACTGGAAGGCTTCACCTCCATAACAACTATTATATCCCCAGTTATAGATTACATTATTTCGGTAATCTGTATATCCCGAACCAGATGCCATCCGGGGATTACGACTACTGTGATCTGCCAACAGGTTGTGGTGATAGGTACTGTGATTACCTCCCCAGATACCACCAAATCCATGGTGTCCTTTAACGTGGTTGGAGCCATACAAACTTTCAGCCACTAAACACCATTGAACCGTAATACTGTCGCAATGGTAAATGGAAACACATTCATCAACACTCCAACTGGCTGACACGTGGTCTACTATGACGTGTTTTGTGTACCGGCTTGACACTGCATCGTAATCGTTGCCCGACACGTCTCCCGGCCTTACCCGAATATACCTGACAATGACCTGGTCAGCATCGATATCAAGCGGATGATTTTTAAGGCAAATACCATCGCCCGGCGCTGTCTGACCTGCAATTGTAATGTAAGGGTTTTTAATTTTTATCGGGCTTTCGAGTTCAATGTTACCTGAAACCCGAAACACAATAGTCCTTGGACCTGATGCCTCTACTGCTGCACGGAGACTTCCCGGGCCACTATCTTTGAGATTTGTTACTTCATAGACTTCGCCTCCACGGCCTCCAACAGTATATTTGCCGTAACCTTCGGCAGTTGGAAAAGCCAATTGTTGGGCCCATGAAGCAGTAATAAACAATGAAAAGAATAGTAACGTTGATAGAATTTTTTTTCTCATAAAAGTCTAAATTTTAGTTTATTTTCAATATCCAATCATTTCATTTTTCAAATTCTTCATCAACAAAGAAAGTACATTAACCTGTAAGAAAATGGGAAACAATCTGGAAACAATCTGGAATTCTTTCCTATTGACAATAAATCAGACACGAAACATTAACTTTTAATTCTCTTCTTCTTAAAAAAACATTATCCACGATCAAAAAGATATCACTACTTCACCAAATTCATCCATAACTGTGGGCTGGTATGACCTGAAACTCACAAGTCACTATTTTTTTAATCACATAATAATAAAATCTTCTGTTAAAATTCTTCGATTACAGATTTACCCTGTAACCAGGCTATCATATTCATCACCAAAAAATTCCAGTTCTGAAATCCTTTATTTAGCAAAGGTTCACCCGTTTCCGGTTCATAGTATTCATGCAGAGCATGATTTTTCTCAAAATCTCTCCCAAATAATTTAATTGTTTTCTCCGCAAGATCTTTTGCTTCTTTATCATATCTATATTTTACCAATCCTTTAAAAACCATGTAATTAGAGATCCCCCAAATCGGGCCTCTCCAATTCGAAGGATTGGCGCTTGCCTGCACATTATACATCTTTTCCATTTTTGAAAGCGTACGTACTCCGTAAGGCGAGTTAAAAGTTTTCGGATTAAGATAATGTTCCTTTACCATTCTTTCAGCCTGCTCCGGAGTAGCAATGCCTGCCCACATTGCCAAAAATCCAGACCATACCTCAATTCTTTGAATCAAACAATCGTAATCGCGAGGGTAGCCGGCATGAATAATAAATGCTTTTCCCAATGAACTATCAGGGTGGTTTGTTATGGGACTTAAATTAAGATCAACACTGTAAAAAAATCCATCACGCTCATCCCAACAATATTTTTGAATTGCAGTTTTTAGTTCGGCTGCTAATGCCGAATACTCTTTTCCAACCTCCCCAAGATTTAACCTGTCTGCAAGATAGACCATTGCCATCAGTTCTTTGTACATCAAGCAATTAAGATATATTGATCCTGAACTTTTAGGAGGTCTGAAAAATGTACAGGGATCATTATCTACTCCGATTGCAACATCTGTCTGCCAATAATAAAGACCTGTAGCTTCATTTCTGTGATGAGCCCTGTAATTATTTATAAATGCCTGAAGGTTAAAAAAACTTTCTCTTAGCCATTCTGCATTTCCACCGTTTAACCGTGTTATAAAGGCTGCATGCTGTGCCAATACGGGTTTATGCATATTGACATCATAAATATCCCTTGGCTTAATTTTTTGAGGATCAGTATCTTCCCAAATAACAATAGGAATATACCCGTCCCAGTTGCCGTAATGCAAAAAATTAAGAACACATCCCTGTTCGTAAGGCAAAGCTTTCTTTTTGTCTTTTTCAGAACCTTTATCGGCCAATATTTGTCCCAGCGCAACATTGCTCAACCAGGAATCCCAATCCCATAAAACATTATCATACTGATTGCTGCCAGGTGTTAGAAACGGATAAACCAATGCGCCAGCCGCTTTTCTGTACATTCCCTCATAGTCCTTATATACGTGTGATTCTATTATCGAAATATAATGCGAGGTAGAATCTATTTGCTGACTGTAAATATTTGTATAAAGAAGCAAGGAAACGAATAATATTAATAATTTCATCACTTAACCTTTAGTATATTTTTCTCGACATGATCTCCAAACTGAATTTTATCTTCGGAAGATAATTCTGTTCCTTGAATTTCAATATTATTAGTCTTACTTCCGTTTAATTTCATAAAGAGCGGTAGATTTTTCTTATAATAAATTTTGCCGAGTATAACATTCTTCGATTGATTAATATTAAAAACCGGGCTCCGGGATGTATATATTTTGGCATTATTAATCTTTACTCCGTCAACATCAAACATAGTAATTCCTTTTTCAGCAGTCATTACCAAATCTTTCAACTCAATATTTTGCAGAGGCATTTCCGGTAATCCCTGCAGGACCACTGCATCTTTAGCGCCAGTACAGTAAATATTATCCAGATAAAAATTTCTAAAACGCGGAGTAGTTTCATCCGCAACAACTTCTTTTTGATTTTTCGAATGTTCTTCTGCAGATTCTTCTTCTGTAAGAGCTTTTCCACCGTAATAAAGATTAAAGTTTATCGCAGAAGTAGCAATGTCTTTCATATAAATATTACTAATAAAAATATTTTCAACTACTCCGCCTCTGCCTCGAGTACTTTTAAATCTCAATCCAACATCTGTACCCAAGAAATTGCAGTTATTAACTTTAATATTTTTAACACCACCCGACATTTCACTGCCTATCGTAAATCCGCCGTGTCCATGATAAACCACACAACCGGTTATTATTAAATTTTCAGCCGGAATACTTCTCTTTCTGCCAAATTCATTTTTGCCCGATTTAACACAGATAGCATCATCACCTACATCAAAACTGCTATTGTATAAAATTACATTTTTGCATGATTCTATATCAATACCGTCTCCATTTTGTGCATACCAGGGATTGCAAACGTTTATATTGCGTATAATTAAATTATTGCACATTAAAGGGTGAATATTCCATGCAGGTGAATTCTGAAAAGTAACGCCGTCAAGTAAAACATCTTTGCAGTTAACAAGACTAATCATAACTGGTCGTAAAAAATCACGAACAGCCATATAATCATTTTTGGTAAGACTTCCTTTTTGCCGTAACCTTTCCAATTCGGAATTTCCATTCATCGCTTGTTCAGATGGCCACCAAACATCATTACTTTTATTAACCACTCCGCCTGAAGCAACTAGCTCATGCCACTGGGAAGCGGTTAACTTAGACCTTTTCACAGGCCGCCACGCCCCTCCGGCTCCGTCAATTACACCTTCACCGGTAATTGCAATATTCTGAAGATTGAGACCATAAACAGGAGAAATGCATCTATACTGTTTCCCGCCTTCGTATGTAGTTTTTATTAATGGATAATCATCAAAATCCTTTGTGAACTGTAAAAGTGCCCCCCTTTCAAGGTGTAAATTAATGTTACTTTTTAATATGACAGGACCTGTAAGCCATATTCCAGCAGGGACAATAATTGTTCCTCCCCCGGAATTAAAACAAGAATCTATAACCTCCTTAAATATTTCTGTATTATTGGTTATGCCGTCCCCTACAGCGCCAAAATCAATTATATTGAATTTATTTTCCGGAAATGAAGGTACAGATAATTCCGGAAAACTAAATGGAAGGTTACGGCTATAATTCTTAATCTCATCTTTAATTTGATCTGATTGGGCAAACAGATGAGAAACACATAATACAAAAATGAGAGTGATAAGGACGAAAACAAAAACTTTTTTTTTCATAATACTATTTTTTATTAGTTTACTAAATCTATAGTAGCTAAAATCAGTGTTTATTAGACTGAATTTAATTATTTCACCCTAATAATCAGGAACGGGTATTCAACTCTGTTTTCTCATATTTTTGAAGTTTATGGGACAATGATTCTTTTATGTTATCACCTTAAGGTTTATTTATTTTCAATCTTAGAGGGCACTTGGAGTACTTTAACAAGTTCCTTAAAAAAGTTTTCTGCCATCTTAGTATTGCCTTTATCGTTTGGATGATATTTATCGTATGACACCCTGGGATATTTTTCACCCCACATATCACCGCCTTCATACGGCGGATCGGCATTCGGATCAGGCGGGTTATCCGAATAATCCAGCCCAGCGCCAATCTCCATATCTACCAGTATTATTTTTATTTTATCACCCGTTCTGGCTTCAACCATTTTTGCTACATCTTTATTGAATTGAGTAGTGGCTGCATCTCCGCCTTTAAATCTGTTGATAATTAAACAAAGAAGTACAGTAATCGGATGATTATTTTCAACTGAAAACTTGTCTACCATATCAAGCATACTTTTTACTTGTCCTGGTTTACTGCTCCAGTCACTGCCGTTCGTTCCAACGTGGACAAGAAGAATATCCGGTTTATATACCGGCAAGTCTGCTTTTAACTTGTTTGCGATATCGGGAATTTTCCAGCCGGGATACGCTTCACAATTCCAGTCATACCAATCTTTATCACTTTTGTGTCTTTGTCCATGGTTCTGCGAACCTACAAAATCAACATT
Organism: uncultured Bacteroidales bacterium; assembly: GCA_963783315.1. Taxonomy (GTDB): domain Bacteria; phylum Bacteroidota; class Bacteroidia; order Bacteroidales; family DASQZP01; genus DASQZP01. The sequence continues at coordinate 234,635 of CAWAMZ010000010.1, read as the reverse complement.
ATAGCCTGATTTGATCAGCAGTTCATAAAGATCTTTTCTATAACCTGTTCGTTCAGATAAAGCCGGATACTTATAGTGTTCGCCTGCTGTTATGGAATTACCAACAGGCATTATCTTAGTTGTATCGCTTGCCCTGGAATTTGATACAATGAAGAAAATGAATAAAGTTATTATTAGATTCTTTTTCATTAACAATTACATTTAATTTTACTTAAGGCGCACAGGTATCCAAACCGTCATCTCTGAAGATCCTCTGTTTCCCCACGCAAAATAAGGAATAAGACGAACGCTCGATTCATTCAATCCGGATTTAGCATCTAAGGGAATGTATAATTCAGATGTGTTATTCGTTGTGTTTTCAAGAAAAGCCTTTCCTTCCAGAACAGTCATTCTCACTCCGTCTATCTCTGCTTTCAACGGTTTTAGTTTTATATCGGCCGGAAGAATTACATCAAAAATGTTCTTTCCTTTCATATCAGCAGATTCCAAACAATAAACAATGGGGCCTCTTTTTACAGCAACCTGGTTGCGATCTGCCTCAACCAGCCTGTTGGCGACCATTAATTTTATTTTCATAGGCAATATCAGTTCGATCACATCCCCTTTTTCCCATTTTCTGCTTATCGCTGTATATTCTCCGGGTTTTGTATCAACATCAAGAACCTGATTATTGACCTTAATAATGTTTTCCTGATCTACCCACCCGGGAATGCGCAAATTTATACCAAAAGGATTATCGGGCACTTTGTCTAGAATTATCTTGATTGTGTCTTTCCATGGATAATCAGTTTTCTGTATTAAAGTTAAATTTGATCCATCAGGCAGAATTGTATTTAAGATATTGCTTCCGTATAGATTGACAGCAATTCCTGATTTTCGTCAATGTATAGGCATAATTGTTAGTTTCCGCTATGGTCCGGTCTACATTGGGTGGACAACAATTTGATAAAGCGATGTATGGCTCCCGCTCCCCTTCCCAACGCAATTTATAGGGTAGGGCATGATCAACACGCAGGGGATTTGTATACCTGAATTTGGTGCCGCTTAAATCAGTTCCTGAAAGAACACTATTGTACAATGACAGTTCCAGAATATCAGCATACTTCGAATCACCTGTGGCAAGAAGCATCCGGTAATTCCATAGTACATTTCCAATATCGGCACAAGTTTCGTTATATGCAGTTATATTCGGAAGTTGATACGCCATTCCGTAAGCCTGATGCACTTGTTGAATTTCCTTTGGACAATAAGAAGTTTCGTTTGGCGAAACACCGTCGTACAAAGCTCCGCAGGCTCCTGTTATATACAACTTTTTGGTAACCACGTCCTTCCATATGCTCTTAAGAGCCGTCATCAGCGAGTCTTCACCTGTTTCCATAAAGAGATCGGTAACCCCGGCATACAGGTAGTTGGCGCGCACAGCATGTCCAACTGCTTCGCTTTGTAAACGAAATGGCAGCCGGTCCTGATTTTGGTCTGTACCGTCTTTGGAATACCCCCTTAAATCAATCATTTTTTCCACCAAATCAAGGTATTTTTCATTACCCGTTGTCCGGTACATTTCAATAAGACCCATGTAATGTGAAGGACAAATGGCAGTGCGTGCTTTTTCAGCAGTCACGTTTTTATAATAGGCTACAAGAAAGTCCGCAGCTTTTTTAGCAATTTCAAGAAAGTTTGTTTGTCCTGTTACGCGAAAGTGCAAGCAGGCGGCTGTCATAAGATGCCCCAGATTATAGTCCTCAAAATTCATTTGATCTTCAAATTCCTTAACTGACGGATTGTTTTGATGTTTGATAGTGGTTTGCGTATTAATATATCCGTCGCTTCTTTGTGCCATTGCAATGACTTTAATAATCCGTTCCAATTCATCATACAAACGTTTGTCTTTTGTAAGGGCATAGACAGATATTACACCCTCCAGTGTTTTGTAAAAATCACCATCGTGAAAAGGTGCTCCCTTATAATTTCCATTTTTAAGGCCCGCAGCTATTTCGAAGTTACAATACCCATGGCACAGCGTATCATTTTCATATATGTGCAGCATATTCATCGCCATGGTATCTTTGCTGACATCAAACCAATGTCCCCAGAAACCTCCGGTCCACCGGACCGCATCCAAATTGACCGGGACAAGTTTGGCGTACGGACTTTTTGAAGTATTCACAAGTGATTTTTGCTGGGCATTTACACCATTTGTCAGAACAATTGATGTAAGTATTATTAAAATAAGAGTTTTCATAATGTACTATATTTTATAGCCGGTATTTTTTGTTCTTTTTTATTATTTTATTCTAAATGAAATTTTTATATAAAGACGTTTTTCTTTTCTACGGATAATTTTAAGTCACTCCCCTATCTGTTTTTTTAGTTCCATTAATCTATCGATAAAAGTCTTTGGTATCCTTCCGGTTTTATCCGGTGGTACATTCAGAAGAAGATTTCCATTTAGTTCATGGATTTGGTTCCAGGCTGCAGTCAGTTCTTCCGGTGATTTTAGTTTCGAAGCAGCGGACCAGAACCATCCGTTAGTTAATGAAATACAATGTTCATATCCAAGCTCATACGTTTCCCCTTCATATTCCTGATGGTTACGGAAAGGACGTTTAATTGGAGTTTTCTCCGAATTGAGTATATCCGTCGGCCAGGATACTTTTAGAGCGTCTTTTATTGTATAATCTCCCGGTATATCATGGCTCTCCTGTCCATAATTAAACATAACCACACAATCCGGATTAATCTTATTGACCAGCTGATAAAGTGTGTTTCTCTGCTCGAATGTCAGATGTCTTGGAATATCGAGCCACTGGATGGCTATTCCCGGATACTTTGTATGGAGTTCTGTCAATTGATCCTTCACCAGTTGGAAATATTCTTTAGAAACATAGGGTAGATGGGGAGTCCATACTATATTCGTATCGCTGTTGTGGGTGTCCATGATACAATAGTAAATTCCCGGCTTAATGCCATATTTTTTACATGCAGCAATAAATTCGGCAACAACATCGGTTTTAACAGGGCTGGCAGCGACATCATAATCATACTCTTTCCCTTTCCATTTAACTTTACTGTTCCATAAACAGAAACCTGAAGAATGCTTTGCGGTGAGTATCGCATATTTCATTCCGGCATCTTTAGCCACCCGAATCCACTGGTCAACATCCAGGTTGGTTGGATTGTAAATTGAAGCCGGAGTATTATTGCCGGGAGACTGTTCAGTTCCATCAAACGTCGACAAACTGAAATGAACAAACATACCATATTTCAATTTGCACCATTCCTGTACCTCTTTTTTTGTCATTACCGATTGACCATTTTGATACTTACTACTGTCGTTCGCTCTATTGTTTCTGAAACTATTCTCAAAATCATCGCTGTTTATTGGCTTTATCCAAAATGAATACTGATAGTCGCGGGCAGGTATCTGATACTTTTCAAGCGGCGCTGCAAATTTGTTCCATGAAGTATTCCCACCTACTCCCATCTGTTTCAGATCAATATTCAATGTTAAAAACCCCGCTTCTTTCAACTCATTGGTATGTTTGGCTTTATTAATCATTTTTTCAGTATATGGCCATGCGCTCATGCTCAGAAGTCTGTCGGCAACAACAAGAACACCCTCATTATTATTTGATAAATACATCCAGCGGACACCTGTACGGTTGCCGTTTTCCTGGGGATTCACATAGGGTTCCATGAATTTTTCGATGGGCAGTTTATAGATACCTACATCAGCGCCGGAACATTTATCTACATAATTTTCCCAGTGTCCTTTCCCGTACCACTGAATCGTCCTGAACTGGTTGTTGATGCCGCAAGTCATGCCAACTTTTGGAATATTGGGAAGTGAATCTTTTATTATTAGACGATAACTTACTTTTACTGCACCGTCAGCATTCACCAGATAAGTAAGTTTGACATCGGCTTTTCCTTCAATAATATAGTAATTACTATGAACTGATACTGTACTATCGTTAATTTTTTTACAGTTCATGGAAAGCTGACGAGGAGTTGCATTATACCAAGGTTTTAGCTTACGATAGGGTTTCCATCCACTATCATTATCAGTTAGGGGACGGGTAAAATGAGGTAATAAAGGTTGATTTATTATTGTATCGCCATTGGACATGTAACCTGCGAGTGCACCGTTAACTTTATCGAATCTTATTTCAAATTTGTCTCCCGCAATTTTCCAGTCATTTTCTTCTTCATTCAGTTCAACTTTTTTGGATGGACCCGTTCTAAATTTCCCGATTAATTTAACAGGAAGTGTTAAGTTGAATTGATTGGACGCAATTTCATATCCTTTTTCAGCCCAAAGCTTATTCTCTTTTAAACAAAAAGCAATATTAAAGATGTACTCAGCACTATCGCTCATTTCGGGCAAATATGAACTTATATCAAACATTGCCGAATCACCCGCAGCTATATTAAACTCAGGTAATTGCAAACTCTTTATTTCTTTACCGTTTCTTAGAAAAGTTAATTTAGCCTGGTATGCATCTGTATTCAGAACAGCCGCCCTGTTCCGGATTTTCAGGACTGCCGGCTTTTTACTTACCAACTCACAATCGATCGGTTGAAAAACATGCTTGCATTCATACATAGCTGACTTCGGACGACCATCGGGAGCGACAACGCCATTGATACAAAAATCACCGTCGTTGAGCTTGTTTCCAAAATCACCGCCGTACGCATAGAATTTTTTCCCAGTGCTGTCCGTTTTAAGCAGCCCCTGGTCTTTAAAATCCCAGATACATCCGCCGATAACCCGTCGATGTGACCGGTATGCATCCCATAATTCTTTTAAATTTCCCATTGAATTTCCCATAGAATGAGAATATTCAGAAAAAAACACAGGACGGTCGTCTCCTGGTTGGTTCACAATTTTATTTACGAATTCCAAAGTCGGGTAAAAACGACTTACTACATCAACATAAGACTGATCAAACGGGTTTTCCATCCTGCGGGGACTTGGCAGTTTGGACATATCTTTATAGCCTTCCTTGCCGGGATCTCCCTGCGCCGGTTCGTAATGCACGGGACGTGTAATGTCAAAATCGTGAAGCCATCCTGCCATTGCAGCATGGTTAGGTCCGCTTCCGGCTTCATTTCCCAGACTCCACATAAATATTGAAGGATGATTTTTATCCCGTTCTGCCATTCTGGTTGCTCTCTCTAAAAAAGCATGTGTCCACTCCGGATCGTTGCTTAATTTTCCGCCCAATCCGTGAGTTTCGAGATTGGCTTCGTCAATTACAAGAATTCCCATTTCGTCGCACAAATCGTATAAATAAGGATCATCGGGAAAATGGCTGGTACGTATGCAGTTAAAATTGAATTTCTTAATGGTGGTAACATCCTTCAAAATATCTTCGCGGCTTACTGCCTGACCTTTAACCGGATGGTGATCCTGATGGTTTATACCGTAAAGATAGGTTAGCTTTCCATTGATAAGCAGTCTTCTTGTTACTTTGTCAAACTCAATTTTCCTGAAACCGATTTTGCAGCTTTTGACTTCAAGTAAGTTGCCGAGAGAATCTTCAACGGAAAAAACCAACGTATAAAGATAAGGTACTTCGGCAGACCATTTGTACGGATTCTTAATCATGGCCTTCATTAATCCGAACATCACATTGTCCAAACGCGGGTAAACTTCATTGATCTGATCTGCTGCTTTTATTTCCAGTGGTGATGACAAGACCGGTTTTTTATCTGCATCATACAACTGAGCTTTAAGAAAAATACCTATAACTGCCTTACCGCTGTAATTATCAAACCGTGGACGAATTTCCAAAAGTGCATCTTTGTAATCTTTATCCAATTTGGTATGAACAAAAAAATCAGCTAACCGAACTTTGGGCTCGGCCATTAAAAAAACATCGCGAATGATGCCGCTCATATGCCAGTGATCCTGATCCTCAAGGTAAGAACCGGTACTCCAACGAATCACCTGAACCGAAAGAATATTTTCATCTTTTTGTAAATAAGGAGTAACATTAAATTCCGACGGAAGTCGACTGTCTTCGGCGTAACCAACAAATTTTCCGTTTATCCAAACTTTATATGCTGAGATTACTCCGCCAAAATGAAGTGTAATATTCATTCCCTTCCAATCAACAGGAACGTTAAATGTGCGCTGGTACGAACCTACAGAATTATAATCCATGGGGACAAAGGGCGGGTTAACAGGACGAAACGGATAACCAGAGCTTGTATAGACAGGCGCGTCATATCCATCCATTTCCCAATTGGACGGGACTTTTATTTTATCCCAGCCTTTGACCCGTGATTTAAAAAAATTGACCGGTGCATCGCCGGGGTTTTTGGCAAATCTAAAGTCCCATTCCCCGTTAAGTATTACCAGTCGCGATTTGCTCCTGTCACATGTTAAAGCATCTTCAACCGATTTGTAAGAATACGAGGTTGTCCTGGCTTTGTCTCGATTAATACTGGTTACAAGTGGATCCTCCCAGGGTTCGGTTTGGCAAATCTGCGGCAAGCGGGGAATACCGGCCGGTTCACCTCTTACAGTCTGCCCTTGTGAAACATGAATATAGACAACCAGAAAAAATATTACAATCTTTAAACTTTTCATAATATTCATGGTTTAATTTATCTATTCATGTTTTATCTTTATTATTCTCCAGTAATTACCATACAACACCCATGAAACGGTCACTTTTGCTCTTTTGAATTTTTTGGCCCATATAAATTTACCGGGCTGGTTTAGTTCGGTAACTTCATTCAGGTTTTAATGTTTTCCACCCGCGCTGCAATGCGGGTTAAGTTCGTTTGTTTCACCGGGTACCTCATGATTTCTTAATTATGATTGATGACCTATGGTTTTCACATATTTATTATTTCTTCTCTTCCTGAATTATTTTGTTCTCTTGCAAACTTTTATCAATTACAATATTCTCCGAGTTACCTGTTATATATACCAGTTTACCTTTAAAATTATGTGATACATTATCAAGTTTTATAAAGTGTGCATCATTCAGTGTTATGGGTATATTTTCCGGATCGGTCCCCTGGATATTCAGCGTGTCAATTGTAATACTATCAGCGTACGATATTGCCGCGAGTGAACCTGTTTTGTTCGTGATGGTAAGGTTGTTGAAAGTGATGTTTTTCGCATCGGTAATTTCAATTCCTAGATTCCCGCTCAGATTTAAATTTTTAAAATGCACATTGTTCACAGGCATTTCGGGCAGCCCGATTATTTGAATAACATTGCGCTTTGCATATTTACATTTAATATTCTCATAGTGGATATTCTCCACCACAGGTGTCCCGCTACTTACTTCCTGCACCGGAAGCCTGTCCCCGCCAGAATAAAGCATATTAATTCGAATGGCTTCTCGCTGAATGGTATCGGCAGATATATCTTTAAACCAACAATTTCGAATGTAAGCACCTCGGCCCCTGTCGGTTTTTATCCGGATCACTCTGTCAGTGCCGTTGAATCGACAATCATACGCGTATACATTTTCAACGCCTCCTGACATTTCGCTTCCGATGACAATACCGCCGTGACCCTGCAAACCAACATTATGGCGAATCAAGATATTTTTACATGGAACTCCTATCCTTCTTCCATCCTTATTACGACCAGATTTAATGGTAATGCAATCATCGCCTGTAGAAATAGTATTATATTCAATGAGTACATTTTTGCATGAATTGGGATTGATACCATCACCATTTGGGGTATGACCATATTCGCCTTCGGTAAGGATATTAATGTCCCGAACAATTAAATCCTCACAGAAACTGGGATTGATAGTCCAAAAAGCACCATACTTGAAAGTTACTCCTTCCAGCAGAACATGTTGGCAATACAGTGGCCCAAAGAAAACCGGGGGCAGATAATTTTCCAAAGAATTAAAATGCCTTTCCTTCAGAGGAACCTCATTTTCATTCATTTCAATTAATTTATGATTGCCAAATCCCGGGTTTTTACGCTGTTCCCACCATGGCTTTCCCTGTCCATTCAAAAATCCTTTACCTGTAATCGCAATATTTTTCTGTTTAAAGGAATATATGAAAGGTGAATAAGCATAGACTTCCGACCCTTCAAAATTTGTCAATACTTCCGGCAAATAATCATCAAAATCCTGACTAAAAAGAAGTTCAGCCCCTTCATCCAGATGAAGGTTGATGTTGCTCAATAACACGATTGGACCTGTCAACCATTTACCCTGAGGAACAACCACTATGCCGCCACCAGACTCGGATAGTTGTTTAATGGCTTTGTTGATGGCTTTCGTGTTTTTAAATTTGCCACCCTCCTTTGCCCCAAAATCTGTAATATTTACAGATTTATCAGGGAAATGTGGCCTTTGAAAATTGAATTCCCCGAATGGAGTAACGAACGGCTCGATTTTATTAGGAACCTGTGCCAAGACAAATTGGCACATACCTACTAATACAATTTGTATCAGTACTAATTTGAATGTTGATTTCCTTTTCATAGTGTTTATCTTTTTAATTATACTATTTCAATTATCATTTTTGAATGATACAATCTTTCAGAAGTTGTATCCCCAGGTCCTTGACAAGTTCATCATAAAACTTTTTTACTTCCAGTCGAATCAACATGATAGATCGATAGCTTGCTTGAATTTTCCACCACCACTTTCTTCCCGTTACAAGTTATTTCGCCGCCAACCTCATTGCCAGGTTCTACCGGCATAACAAGTACATAAACATCTTTACCACTTCCCGGTACAACGGTAACATAAGCATCTTTTAATTGAGTAACCGGAGACGGCAACTTCAGTTTTTTGATTTCGGTAGAGAGTTTATCCATATCATCACCAACATTAAACGATACGGTTGCTTTTAGATCAACTTTCTCACCATCTACTGTTAACTGTGGTAACTCATCAATAAAATAAACCGGGAAGTTTTTCTTTTGCAATTCTCTGATTGTTGCCAAAGTTTCATTTGAAACGATTTTTGAATTGGGTAAAAGCACAGCTTTATATTTTTGATCACGAACCTGAAAAACTCCGTCACGAATATTTCCTTCAGCAAACAGCCAGTCTGAAATTGCATCGACCTGAATACCAAGAGCAGGCATGATTCCAACTAAGCGCCTGATCTCATTTATCATGTTACCCGTTGTAGGTTGAAGCGATGTTAAAAATGTGGAGATGGGAAAAACAATGCCCACATCGGCAACGGGAAGCTTGTATTTTGTTATGCTGACAACTTTCTCTGTTTTTTTGTTTAATTCAGGAAGAATGCTCCATGAAGAATGATCAGGGAAGCCCGGGCCAAACCCCCTTGATGCACCCACAATACCGGTATAACCGTAACAATGCTGAAGCCAGGTATTCGAAAATAAGGGCATCAAATCGTTCCAATAAACCGGGACTTCATTGGTATAGTTTACCCCCCATCTATTGTAATGTGCAACGCCACTTTGAGAAAATTTTGCAAGCGATGAGGCCAGAATCATGAAAGCTGTCTGTTCATACTTGCCTGCCATGTCGGTCTTAAAATAATTTTCAAATGCACCGTCGTCGGAATAACCCCCGTCAACAGCTACGATTCCGCGCCAATAATCACCGCAACCCGCATACATATCATCGGGAATAGTATGCCATGTTTGATGAATTCCCATGCGAAGCGGTCCAAAAAGTTTTTCACCGTGTTTCCAAAAACGTTTTTCGCTGCCGAATACATAATCCATCAGCAATTCAAAATAATCCTTGCGAACTTTCAGTTGACTGTTGTCATCCACATCGAGAATAAGTAAGAACAAATTCTCTTTGAGGTCGTAACCATATTTGTTTTTAAAATCATTATAAATCCGATCGCTGATTGCGAACTGCCCGAATTGAAAATAATAGCCGGGTTCGTCCCACCAAAAACCGTTAAAATGGATATCACGTTTTTTGTATTCGTCAAGAAGACCCGTCATAATTTTTTCATGTTCGGGTGAATCGAAGGCATACATATTGGTCATAAATTTTGGGAAAGCAACAACATACCAGTTGCCCTTTGGTAAATTGGTTTTTCCGAAAACTTCCACGTAATAAGAACTTCTATTCATAAAAAAATGAGCATCGGCTGTTATATCCATGATTGATGATTTGACAACCTTTCCGTTCTCCCGCTGGTATGCAAATACCTTATCAACTGAAAGAGGATTTAACCAAAGGGAAACTTCTGTTAGCAAATGGATGTCCCTGCGTTCAGGATATTCATATTTCAAAGAATAACGATTGTTTTCTACTTTACATTCATTCAATAGTAAGCGTTCAGGATCATTTCCTTTAACATTGTAGTTGGGATGGAAGGTTTTGTTTACCATCAGCATTTCTGCACCATACCCGGTTTGCCTGACAGTTTCATGTGCTCCAAAACGCGGATCGGGTCCCCAGTTAAATTCCATTCCTTCTTTTATACACGCATCGCTTGCTGTTTTAACGGCATTTATCATTTCTTCATCAAATATTTGATAATGCGTTGCACGTGGCATTGCATAAACCCCTTTGAATCTGTGAGCTTTAATATCTTTTAGCTGTTCCAAAAGCAGGCTGGTATTATCAATTACACTGTCCTGCCATGTCCAGAAAATCGTGGGAATTATTTTCTTGTCAGGATGATCTTGTCCTGAAACAAAATTGAGTTGCGCAAACAATATTGAGACAAACAAAAACAGAAACTTTGGTTTAGCAGATTTCATTTTTGACCTCCAATTTCTTTTTTATATCTATAAGAGTCATTCGTCTTAAAGACATTTTTTATTGAAATATTTCTATTACCAGAATTCTATAACTCTATGAATACTATCATTTTTCAGGCTACTCATTTTTTAATAGAAAATGATAAGTGCTATTTACTGGATTCAGTTTTGCTCACTTTAATATGGTTTTAAAACTATTTCAAACTGTGTAATTTATCAATCTATTACGTTTAGTTCCACCGAGTTCAAATCGACCGAGTTTTTGCCAACATAAATGGTGAATTTGCCAGGCTCAACCACTTCGTGCATGTTCCTGTCAAAAAACTTTAATATGTCGGGGGTTATTTGAAACTCGACGGTTTTCGATTCTCCTTTTCTCAGGAATATCTTTTCGAAGCCTTTAAGCTCGAGAATTGGGCTGGTTACAGAGCTTACGTTGTCTCTAATGTACATCTGAACTACTTCCTTGCCGTCGTAATCACCAGTATTGGTCACTTTAACTTTTACGGTTGTGCTGGTATCCTTTTTTATTTCATTTTTATCGATAGTCAGGTCGGAATATTCGAAGTTTGTATAGCTTAATCCTGATCCAAAGGGGAACAATGCCTCGTTTTCTTCTAAAATATACCTAAGCACAAGCGCTGAAGCCCGTTTATAATAGTATGCCGGAAGATGTCCAACTGAGCGGGGAAACGAAATGGATAATCTGCCCGATGGGTTTACCTTGCCAAATAAAATGTTGGCAACTGCATTTCCGGTTTCTTCGCCTTCGTACCAACCTTCGATAATAGCCGGAACCTGATCCTTGATTTTTACGATACTGATTGGTCGGCCGTTCATAAGGTAAACAACGGTTGGTTTGCCTAGTTTCATAATTTCATCCACCAGAAGTTGCTGACGGCCAAATAAGTTCAAATCGTTTCTGTCGCCAATGCGGACACTGTTGTTTTCGCGGCAAATTCGGGGAGTTCCGCCAATTACCAGCACAACAAAATCTGTGTTTTTTGCCACTTCTACAGCTTCTTTGATTAGTTTTTGGTCATCCTCTTCCGAGTTTAGTTCAACTTCCGGACTACGCCAGTAACCGTCGCCCAGATGGATTTTGCAGCCTTCGGCATATTTTACTTCCGTTTTGGAGCCCACATAATTTTTAATCCCATCGAACACCGTAACACCGCGCTCGGCACTATACCTGGTGGTATACCCGCCCTTATAAACATGCTTGGCATTGGGACCAATTATGGCAATAGATTTCACCTTGTTCAGGTCGATGGGCAGAGTTTTGTTTTCGTTTTTGAGCAATACGATTGATTCCTCAGCGGCTTTTAAAGCAAGGGCTTTATGCTCGGAGCTATGATTAACCTTTTTGGCATATTCAGCATCAGCAAATCGGTCTTCGAACAAACCTAACCTAAATTTGAGGTTAAGAATGTTACGCACCGAAGGGTCAATATATTTAACGTCCACCTTGCCGGTTTCTACTTGTTCTTTCAGGTTTTTAAAAGCCTTAGTTTTGGGGAGTTCAACGTCCATACCTGCTTCTATCGTCATTTTTGCAGCTTCTTCCAGGGTCTCGGCTTCGAAATTCAGGTCAACGATTCGCTCAATACCGCCATAATCGGACACAACAATTCCTTTAAATCCCCATTCGTTTCTAAGCAAATTAGTTAACAACCAAGGATTAGCATGGCACGAAACTCCATCGTATTCAACATACCCTGCCATAATTGAGGTAACGTTTGCTTTTTCCACGGCAGCACGAAACGGAACAAGGTCAGCTTCGCGCATGGTGCGTTCATTCATGTAGTTAGGAGCCAAATTAAGGCCTCCAAAGGGCTGAGCTGAGGCTCCAAAATGTTTTATTGTTGCACCTATATGATCTTTCCCGATAAAGTAGTCTTTGCCCTGAAAACCATTAACAGCAGCAATAGCATATTGCGAAGTTAAGTATGGGTCTTCTCCAAAGGTTTCTTCGGTCCGTCCGTAGCGTGGGTCTTTGGCCAAATCGAGGTTAGGCGATAATGATAAATTCGAGCCACGGCTTCGGGCTTCCTGGGCAATTGCAGCCGCAACTTCTTCTACTAATGCAGGGTTCCATGAGCTTCCCATAGCTATGGACTGTGGAAAGACGGTTGCTCCGGCCGCCATTACCCCATGTAGTGTTTCTTCGTGGACAATAGCAGGGATACCAAGTCGTGTCTTTTCGAGCAGGTATTTTTGAAGTGCGTTTAATATTTCGACAGTCTGTGCCGGGAATAAAGGTTCTCCCGAACGACTCAGTTGTCCGATGCCGTTTTTAATATCAGCAGTTGACTTTTCGTCCAATTCTCCTTTCAGGGTGTCCATCTGAATTTTACTAAATGAACACATCTGGGCTATTTTCTCGTCAAGCGTCATTTGCCCCAGAAGGTTTTCAACCCGGTCTTCAATCTTAGCTTTTGGATTCTCGTAAATATCCATTTTGCCATTTTTGTTGGCATCAATGTATTGTGCAAATAAATTTGAAGTTAAAAGGAAAAACGAGTAGAATAATAATAGTTTAGTCTTCATTTCTATTTAGTTACAATATTTTGATAATTATGGTTAAGGAAGCAACCAGTCAGCTCGACGAGCAAAGTCTGCTTGAACCTCGGCTCGCCATTTATAGACACTCTCGGGACCCGGGCCATCAAACCAATGATTTTTAGAAGGATCGGGTTGGATAAATTGTCCGCCCCAACTCTCCTGGTCGGGTTTATTCGGATCGTTTAAACCGCTTACAGCGCTAACAAGATACAAGAACGAAGGTGTATCCCCTTCTCTTACACCCGCTTTATTCGGATCCATGGTTGTACATTCCGGGTACATCAAGCCCAATATCCCATGTCCACGGTGAATATTTTTGTAGACCCAGTCAATATCATTAAGCGACGCGTCCGAACCAGGTGCATAAGAAAACATGCCTCTAAAGGTATTATCTGTAACGATGATGAACAGGTCTGGAAAATTATCGAGCAGCCATTGCAAAGTATTGTCCTGCCTTCCAATTGAATAAATGCGCAACTTACTAAGAAAGTGTTTAAGCTCATCGGGAGTGCGCGTATTTTTCACTTTCCAGATCGCTTGAGCGACCTCGTACGGACCACCCCAAACGCAAACAAATACCGGCCGATTATTCGGTTTGTCTACAATCCTGATAATCGCGTCAGAAGCCTCTGTATCCATGCCTTTGCCAAGGTTTTTCACGCCGTTTTTACCATACGTCCCATCACGACCTTGCCAGGTTACCCAACGTAATTGGTTGGCTGTTGGATACCTTGAATCATGCTTTCTCAGGTTCTCATCCACCTGGTCGTAAATATTTAGTATATCCAGGATATTTTGTTTTCTCGCAATATAGGCCTTGGTTCCTGCACTAGCAATCAGGGCCTCAACATCAAACTCATTTGTGTAAAGAAGAAAGCGAACCATCGATTGCACATCATCCGGATCACTTCGTTTCTCAGGTGGGCCATAGCTCGCTTTAACCGGAATCACGTCAAGAGGCGGAAAGTCTGACATGATAATCACACGCGGTTTAATGGTATCTTTACCTGAGCCCGATTTATTTTCGTTTCCGTCGCTTGCATTGCAACTCAAAGAAAATAAAGCAAGCAATGCTATCACAGTAAAAATAAATCTTTTCATTTTTCTCATTTTAAATTAGTTTATACTATTCAGGTATTTCTCCAGCATGGTGTATCCATCTTCCCCAACTTTATTTCTGTCAGCAGCATTATTGGGATTCAGGCCATGTTTCAGTTCCCATTTATCAGGCATGCCATCGTGATCTGTATCTGGCAGGACATTGTAAGTTTTGTAATCGGGATAGGCATCGGCTCCGAAAGCCAAAACCGGATTGTCGATAATACCTTTGGCCACGCCATAGAATTTATTATTTGTAAAGGTTTTTTCATGATGACTATGATACTTTGGCGTTGTTCCCTTCCCCGTTGCGGTACCTGTTCGTACTTCATTAATGATACGTTTATCAACGATATCCCGGGGGAATGCACCTGCACCAGCTAGTACACTTTTGTACGCATCAGCAGCCGTTTCAATGTTAATAGTGCCAGTCATTCTAAATAGTTCATTGGAGATTAAAGCTGATTTTGGCACACCTTCCATTTTATAGGATTCCGCATTTAACCCAAGCGAATTATCTCTGTTTATGGCTTTATTAGCAGAGCCTTCCATCACATTCCCACTCAAATACCATCGAGCTATTATTGAGTCGCCCTGAATGGAATGATGCGATGATTGGGCAAAGAAGGAAGGTAAATCCCCAGGTCGGGCTGGTCCTGGTTTATAATAGTTATTGATTATATTGCAATTAAAGCTTCCATTTTTTATTTCGATGTAAGCACCATAAGCAGAATTAGCCTTTCCCCAGTTATAATTGACGTTATTAATATATTCATACAGAACATTTACATCGTGGTGTTTACTTCCGTTAAATCTGGGAGTACGAGCATAATTATTAGCTAATAAGTTATGATGATAGCTTGCATTTTGTCCTCCCCACTGACAACCATAACTGCGCGCCCCTTTGGCATGTCCAGAGGCATATAGCCCCTCATGCACAATGCACCATTGTACTGTAGTCGAGTCGTTATCATACATGGTCATGTTTTCTTCGCCAGACCACCCAAATGTGCAATGATCAATAATAACATTGTTTGCGTTTTCGATACCGATAGAGCCGCCTTTAACAAAACTCCCATCATCATTTAGTCCAATGCGAAAACGGAGATGACGAATAATCAGATTTGAGCTACCTCCGAGATTAACTTTATGACCTCGGATACAAATCCCGTCCCCCGGAGCTGTTTGACCTGCGATAGTTACCCCTTTTATGAGTTTCGCCCTCAAATCAGTAACCAAATTGATTACTCCGGAAACCCGAAAAACAATTGTTGTTGGTTCCGAGGAACATTGTTTAAATGCCCAGCGTAAACTGCCTTCAATTGCCCCATGCTCATCATCAAGTAGGTTGGTCACCTCAACAACCTGTCCGCCACGTCCTCCTTTGGAAAATGCGCCGAATCCTTCGGCGCCCGGAAATGCAAGTTGTTGGGGCCACGAACTCGACAAAGACACGAGAGAAATTACTATTGTTAAAATTAAATTCTTCATTTTTTCAGTCTTGTTTCATCATTCCAACCATCTTATTCTGATTATTTTATCAGATCCCTATTTTGAAATAGAGCTCGCATCCTCAGAAAATATTCTATTCCATTAAACGAATACATTCTTCCATTATCTTTTAAACCCTACCCACATTCGACGACTACCTGTCGGTATCATGTCAGCTGCGGGGAGCTATTGTCCCGGAGTACCAGCAAAACATGTAGCGTTGTTCCTGATGCATCTTCCGGGACCAAAAGATTAGTCGCCATTATGGATTAATTTCTTATACTAATCTTCTTATTTCAATATCAACATTTTACCTCGTTGCTCAGATAAACCTGTTTTTAGGCGATAAAAATAAACCCCGCCTTCCAGGTTTTTTGCATCGAAATTAATCACATGTTCTCCAGCTGATTGCCTTTGATTAACAAGAGTGGCTACATTTTCACCCATGGCATTATAAACTGAAAGATTAACATTGCTTTGAGTTCCTAAGTCATATCTGATAGTGGTATATGAATTAAAAGGATTAGGATAATTTTGGAACAATGTAAAATTATTCTGTAAGTTTGAAGGAATTTGGTTTATTGCTGTTACATCCGATGAAACATTAACATAATCAAGATTTGGCCCTCCATCGCTTGTATTGACAGTTAACCGGACAGTATTATTTCCTGAATTTAAGTTAACAACAATTGTTTGTGTGGACCATGTACCCCACATTCCGGTTGATGGGAAACTCAGGTTGCCAATAGAGTTACCATTAACACTGAGAGCACACTGTCGGTTATTTGAAGAGCCGTTTGCATATCGGAAGATTAACGAAGCACTGCCGCCGGTGCCGCCATCTATAATATTCCATTCAAGGTAGGCACCCTCTGAACCAAAGTCAACATAAGCTGTGCCCGTATATCCCGCAAAGTCTGTTAGAACACTATTACCCGATTGTGATGTGTAGTTTTCTGCCTGGTATATTTCTGCCGGTATTACTGTTACAATACATTGAGCCTTAAACCCTCCTTCCTCTGAGGTAGCTGAAATAGTAGCTGTACCCTCAGAAATACCGGTAACAAGGCCTGATGCATCTACTGTAGCCACAGAAGTGTTGTTTGAGCTCCAGTTTAAATTTTGGTTAATTGCATTTGAAGGTATTACTGAGGCGTTGAGCTGTCCGGTAGCGCCAATATTTATGGATAGAGTATTTGGAGATATTTCAACACCAGTAACGGGCATATTGATGACTACTACTGTACGCTGAGCTGTAAAACCTCCATCATCAGTGGTAACTGTAATCGTGGCTGAGCCTTCTGTTATACCAGTAACTTGCCCTATTAAGTTTACTTTGGCAACAGCTGTGTCGCTTGAGGTCCAGATTAGATTTTGGTTGCTTGCATTATAAGGTTCTATAATAGCATTTAATTGTATAGTACTATTAATACCAACAGAATCTGTTGCAGCTGAAATACTTACACCGGTAACCGGGCCTCCATCGCCAACCAGTTTGTAAAGGTATACTTCAAGATTTGTATATCCTCCTTCACCGATGCCATTTCTGTCGTTGGGATCATTTTTATTCAGACCGTTGTTATCTTCCCAGCTATCCGGCATGCCATCGTGATCGCTGTCAACTGGTGCAGTCTCTGAGGCTAATGTTGGCCATCCGCCAACATCGGCGGGACTATCGATAATGCCATTATTGCCATACTTTGCTGTTCCGTTTATTACATCGTCAATAATATCTGCATCAACCTTATCGCGTGTAGGGAAAGAACATCCTGCATTGGTAAGCACAGAATTATAAGCATCTTCCGGCGATTCCTGATTAATAGGCATAGCATTCCATGGGGTACTTAATTTAATGTAGTTGCTGCCATCTACTCCCTTCCAATTGTCGGTAGTAACATCTGGATATCCATCCACATAATTACCTGAAACATACCAGCTTCCCTTATCATCGCCTGATCGTGCTGAAGGCTCCGCAATACGACGTTTTACGTTATCATTTGTTGCTGGACCCGGCTTGTAATAGTTGGCCACGATATTTATAGTGCTGGATGAAAATTGAGGCATACCATCCTGTTCTTTCTCGCCTCCATAACAACTTTGATACTGCCAATTATAAAGTACGTTGTTTCTATAATCGTTAAATCCGCAGCCTGAAGCCCAGCGTGGATTACGGCTGGCGTTATGTGCAATCAGGTTATGATGCCAGCTGCCGTAATTATTTCCCCAAATGCCCCCGAATCTATGTTCATCAGTGGTGCCTTTAGGGCAGGCTTCCGAGATAATACACCATTGGACGGTTGTATTCTCATTATGATAGAGTGTAAAGGTCTCATCGGTACTCCAGCTGGCAGAAACATGGTCGATGATAATATTCCTATGATACCTGCCGCCAATCCCGTCATTTTCACCCATGGCCGGGTCATACCTAACACGAATATAGCGGATGATTATGTTGTCGGCGCTTGTGGAAAGATTCCCTTTAATACATATTCCATCGCCGGGCGCCGTTTGTCCGGCAATAGTAATATCATTATTTTTGATATTAAAGTTGCCGGTTATCGTACCCGAAACCCTGAATACGACAATTCTGGGCCCTGATGCGCCAATTGCTTCGCCGAAACTGCCGGCACCTGAACTATTGAGGTTTGTAACCTCATATACCGCGCCTCCGCGACCACCTGTAACATATTTTCCATAGCCTTCCGCACCCGGGAATGCTAATTGTTGGGAAAAAAGCGAACCAGCATAAAGTAAAAAAATGCTTATCAGAGCTACCGTTCCACAAAAAACCTTTTTCATTGTTTTATTTATTTGAATTTAGTTAAGTAATTATTTTTATTTAATGAGTAACATTTTACCCCTTTGTTCAGACAAACCTGATTTTAGACTGAAAAAATAAAGGCCGCTTTCCAGCTTTCCAGCATCAAAAATGACAGAATGTGCCCCAGGTTGTTGCCATTGATTAACCAGGGTTGCTACATTTTTGCCCATGGCATTATAAACAGACAATTTAACCTTACTGTGAGAATTTAACTCATAATTGATAGTTGTAAATGAATGAAAAGGATTCGGATAGTTCCTGACAGGTATTAATTCACTCCGAATCATTTCCTTTATAGATGTTGAACCTCCTTTCTTGACCAGGCTGTTTAGATATATCTCAAGATTTGTGTATCCGCCAGCACCAATATCGTTTCTATCTCCAGAATCACTTAAATTTAATCCGTGTGCTGTTTCCCAGTCGTCGGGCATACCATCATGATCCGTGTCAATGGGCGCAGTACCTCCTAGCAGTACCGGATGGCCGCCAACTTCACTCGGACTACTGATAAAACCGTTGTCACCAAACGTTGCAGTCCCGTTACGGACTTCTTCAATAATACGCTTATCTATCGCATCACGATTAGGGAATGAACAGCCTACACTATTAAGAACATCGTTATAGGCATTTTCAGCAGTTTGCTGATTAATAGGCATAAATTCGGATGGGGTATCAAGCTTTAATCCCGGGATAGCAGCTCGGTCGTCGGTGATATGTCCTGTGTACTGAGGAAATACACCCAGCCAGTTATCGGCTGTAACTTCGGGATGACCTACCAGGTAATTATCGGCAAGGTACCACTTTCCATAATCGGATGCACCGTCGCGCGACCATGGAGAACAAATCCGTGTTGCTTTGTCGGAAGGAGTTCCAGGCCCCGGTTTGTAATAATTGGCTACTACATTGGTCAAGCAACCATCGTGATCTGGGTTGCCAACTTGATGTACTTCACCTCCATAGAGACTTTCATTTTTCCAATTGTAAATTACGTTATTTCTCACATCGTTGTATCCGGAACCGGATGCGATACGGGGATTACGATCGGTGTTGTGTGCAAACAAATTATGATGAAAGGTGCCATGATTATCCCCCCAAATCCCTCCAAATTTATGATCTGAGGAACCGGCTTCTGTAACCATACACCATTGAATAGTTATATCATTACAAAAGTAAAAAGAAAACACCTCATCACTACTCCAGCTGGCAGACACATGGTCGAGAATAATGTTCTTCATTTGGCCATTATGATCGTTTGTTAATGCATCGCCATCAGCATTTGCCCTTACCCGAATATACCGGACGATGACATTGCTGGCTGATATACCAAGATGTCCATTGATTTCAATACCATCTCCCGGCGCCGTTTGCCCGGCTAAAGTAATATCGTCTTTAGAAATAGTGAAATTCCCGTTGATTGTACCTCCAACACGGAAGACAATCGTACGAGCTCCCGATTCTGCAACCGCCGCAGCAAAGCTGCCTGGTCCCGAACTATTAAGGTTAGTCACTTCAATTACCTTACCACCGCGCCCTCCGGTTGTGTATTTCCCATAGCCTTCTGCAGTAGGGAATGCAAGTTGTTGAGCCCAGGAAGCAAAAAAAAATAAACTTGTCACCAGTACTGTAAAAAAATATTTATACATTACTATCTATTTAGTGTTTTATTTGACTATAATTTATTCTGCCGTTGATTATTAACTTATGGGTTTATCCGGGTTTTCTGATATACTCCGTCATTCTCTATTTTATAGTAACTATAACTCGCTTGTAACGGATCAACACAGGTGAACCGTCATCTTTTACTTCGCAAATGATGTGAATGCTTTGTCCTTTTCCGGCATCAGCAGGAATAGTAAATGAAGCTTCCTGAGCTGTTGAATGGTCAATGGTAACGCTACCTGGGTAAGTATCTGCTTCCTTGTATTGCCACCATTTGTAATTTAGTTTATCTCCATCCGGATCAGTTGTACCTTTAGCACTCAATTCAATTTTACTGCCGGGTTTTGCCGTTATATTCAAGTCATTTTTCAGTTTGACCACAGGAGGATGATTGGCATCTTTATACGGTTTTACGCACCAATCTGCCCTTGCGGCAAAATCATTCTGAAGAGCATCTGTCCAACGGACAATTGGCTTGAAATACGCCGCCATCATATCCTGATTTTTGGGGTATTCATGTTTCATATATTGACGTCCCCAAGCTGTTTCTGTATACCATCTTCCTTTCGGATAAGTGTAGCCCGGTTCAGGAACAGGATCAAGCCAGGTATTCTCCCTTACTTTGGTATAGCGGCCACCCCAACTACCCCAATCAGGATGATCCATGTTGCCGTTTGTCAAGCCGGTATTCATCGCATAAATGAATGATGGGGAATCTCCTTCCGATCTAAAATCACCTGTCTTAAATCCTCCCTTGTCTCCATCCTTATGTGCCTGGTAGAGCGAACAGATCGGCCCGTGACCTTCAAGGATATGGGGTATCATCCAGTCGGCTTTAAAGTATTTTTGTTTATCCGCGGGTAATATTTTATTCCATTGGTAAGCAATGGCCCAAAACTGATCGCAGATGATCGTCAGAATATTATATTTTCCCCAGTTGGGTCGAATATAGGTTTGATAGGTGTTATCCTGTTCCCAAATAAAAAAGAACCGTAATTTTTTGGCCACATAAGCCATTTTGTCCGGGTGTTCCTCCTGAATGGTTTTCAGAGCCCTGGCCAGGGTATTGGTGCCCCCCCAGGCCTGGAACCAGACCGGACGATTATCTGATTCATCCAAAAGTACTTTGACAATATGCTGTGATCCCGGAGTGATGGAATCCATCTCACCTTCTTTTTCAACATTACCAAGGAATGTGTGTGCTTTCAGATAGTCTGGCGTGGGGTAATCAGGATCATTTTGTTTAAGATTAGGATAGACTTTTGCATAGGCATCCAGGTATGAATCCATCCAATCGTCGCCTGCCCAGTTGTGGCCATGTGCGTGATACTGTGAACTTGTAGTGATAATGCCCTCAATATCAAAATCGTTTGCATAGAGCAGAAAGCGTACCATCGAACATTGGTCATCAATCTCCGCATCGGTCAGGACAATAACACGTGGTTTAACCGCTTTATTTTGAGCGAATACTTCACCTGTAATAAACAAAAACAGGAGACCTATAATAAGTTGCTTATTCATGACAGTCTTATTTAATGCTGTTAAGGTAATTTTCCAACATGGTGTAACCATCTTCGCCAACTTTATTGCGATCATCTGCATTTTGGGGATTAAGACCATGCTTTGTTTCCCATTTGTCGGGCATGCCATCATGATCAGTATCTGTTAATGCAGGAGTGCTTTTCAGTTCCGGCCATCCGCCAACGTCTGATTGTGAGTCTATGATACCGGTTTTCATGTTTCCGCGGACTGATTTCGTTTGTCGATATGTAGCTCCCTCATAAGTCGCATGACCGCTGCGGACATCTGCAATAACACGGGTATCAACCGGGTCGCGTTTAGGCAAGGTGGCCCCTGCATTTTCAAGCACCAACTGATAGGCTTCCTCTGCTGTCTGTTGTTTGATTGGCATGGCAGGCCATGGTTTGTCCATTTTTACGACCGAAATGAATGAATCGCCTCCATGAGGTTGTACGCCACCATTCCAGTTATCGGCACTAACAACTTGATTGCCTTCAATCACATTGTCGGCTACATACCATTTTCCATAATCATCAGCTCCATTACGTGATGATGGGGCGACGATGCGACTTGTTACGCTACCTGGTCTGGTTGCAGGACCTGGCTTGTAATAATTTGCCACCATATTTATGGTTGAAAAGTTAAATTTATCGGTCCCTTTTTGCTGTTTTTCGCCTCCATAACAGCTATTGTAGCCCCAGTTGTAAAGTACATTATTTCTGTAATCAGTATAGCCTGTGCCTGAAGCCATACGGGGATTTCTGCTCGCATGGTCGGCCAGGAGATTGTGATGGTAGGTTCCATGGTTCGATCCCCAAATGCCGCCAAAGCCATGAGCTCCTTTCTTGTGGTTGGAGTTAAACATGCTTTCAGAGATAATACACCATTGTACAGTTATGCTGTCGTTATGGTAAATTGACATTGTTTCGTCAACACTCCAGCTGGCAGATACATGATCGATAATGAGATTTTTATTGAACCTGCTGGATACAGCATCGGCATCTTCACCGGATTCATCTCCCAGCCTTACTCTCAGGTACCTGATGATCACCTGATCTGTACCAATTACCAAGGGATATCTCCGAAGGCAAATGCCATCTCCAGGGGCTGTCTGCCCGGCGATAGTGATATAGGGATTACGAATTACCAAATCACTATTTAGAATAATTGTACCTGAGAGCCGGAATACGACTGTCCTCGGACCTGATGCTTCAACTGCAGCCCGCAGACTTCCCGGACCATTGTCATTCAGGTTTGTTACTTCGTATACTTTACCGCCGCGACCCCCGACAGTATATTTTCCATAGCCTTCAGCACTCGGAAATGCCAATTGCTGAGACCAGGAAGTTGAAAAAAATAAACTTGTCAACAGTACTGTAAAAAAATATTTAATCATGACTTTTCATTTAAGGGGTTATTTAATACTAATTTATTCGAAAGTTGGACATTGACTTTTAGAGATATTGGAGTTGTTTAAAAATTAAATCATCAGTATTTATTTTATACTATTTAGATATTTCTCCAACATGGTATAACCATCTTCCCCAACTTTATTTCTATCATCTGCATTTTGGGAATCCATCCCATTTTTGGTTTCCCATAAGTCGGGTATCCCATCATGGTCTGTATCTTTCGGTGCAGAAATGCTTTTCAGTTCAGGCCAGCCATCAACGTCCTTCTGACTTTTGATAATTTTACCCGTGCGGTTTTTTACATCTTCCACAATGCGAAGATCAACGGCATCACGTTTTGGCAAAGTCGCCCCACCTTTTTCAAGCACTCGTTTGTAGGCTGCAACGGCATCATCCGTTTTCACAGGCCCTGTTTCAAAAGGCGTTGTTTGTTTGTAGGCTTTAATTTGTGCCTCCGTCCAGCTACTACGAAACTTCACCAGGCTCCATTGATTTTTTGGAAGTTGATTGTTGTAGTAATTCTCTGCAAAATAGGCTTTGTTAAAAGGTGAACCTGTGGAATAGGCAATGCCATTGTCCTTGGAATCCACTCCCGGAATAAGATAGTTGCCTACGTAATTGAGATGAGTAACGCTTTCCTTATCCGCATTGTAGCCGGCATGGCCGCCATCCCAGTTGTAAATGACGTTGTTTCTGAAGTCGAGCAACAAGCCCTCCGGATCCTGATCATGTGGATTGGAATCATAGTTGCCCGGGCGGGGATTACGGCCGCGATTGTCGGCATACAAATTATGCAAGTAACTGTATTTTGCCCCGCCTGTCCCGCGAATCAGCGAACCGAACCCATGATTGTCGGGGTTCAATCCTTCGGTGATGAAGCACCACTGCACGGTTACATCAGTTAAAGTCGGCTTACTGGTAGCAGCCGATAGTATTTCATCCAGGCTCCAACTGGCGGAACAATGGTCAACAATGATATCATGACCAACAGAAATGCTGATGGCATCTTTTCCCTGCTTGCTGCCGATACCATATTTGCTGTCGCCCAGGCGAACACGAAGGTAGCGGATGGTTACGTCGTGGGTTCCGATCCACAGCGTCTCGCCGGCCAGACAAATTCCGTCGCCCGGTGCCGTTTGCCCGGCGATGGTGATGTATGGATTCTCGATTTTTAGTCTGTCCTTCAGTTCGATTGTTCCGGAGACCCTGAAAACAATGGTGCGTGGGCCTTCCTCGCTCACGGCCTGCCGTAAACTGCCTGTCCCACTGTCATTTATATTAGTCACGTAAATTACCTTCCCTCCGCGTCCTCCTTTGGAGTACGCCCCAAAACCTTCAGCACCGGGGAAAGCCAATTGTTGTGCATGGATGAAAATACAGGTTAAAAAAACAATTAAAATTGAAATGAATAACCTTTTCATTTTGTATAATTTAGTGGTTTAGGTTCAGAATAACTTTTGATTGTTATGGTTGGACCAGCTTAAAAATGCTTCCTGCTTGTCCACTTAATCAACTGGATTAACTTTTTTATTTTTTCATCAGCCATTCCCAACGTATTGCCCAATCCATTAAAGCATCATTGCGCCACTTTAAAACCGTTTTGGCACCTTGCCATTCGCCATCAAATAATTCCGGTTCTGAACGGTCAGAATACCAGTTTGGACCTAATTTATAGTCTGTAGATATTAATTTTCCTGGCCAAAGATTATGTACAACGAATTCTCCTCTTTTATCCGGAAAACCGATTATATCTGAAGTAATCGTGTAATTCAAAGTTTCTGCCTTTTTAGGAGAATACCTGACTGCATAATTACCATTTCCAAAATAGTGACCATCCCATTTTTGTCCGGCTACCTTCAGCGTAAAACAGGCTGAATCATCAGGTATATTAATCTTCGGCCCCTTAAAGTGGAATTCAATTACTGAATAAACCGGAACAGTATCTGTAATTGTTGTAATACGGTTAAAAACCACCCGTGCGCTGTGATCAATTTTTTCGAAACTGCCTCCCCAGCTTTCCCCCTGGGGACGGTTCGGATTGCCATTTATCATATACAATACCGATGGAGTATCTCCCATTTTAATCCTTCCATCATAGAAATTTTTGAAATCCTTGCCCAAATATCCTGCACCCCGAATATATCGATGATAATAATTATCCGTATTCAGGCTATCGGGTATTCCGGAATTTGAAAAGAATCCTCTATAAGATGAATTAGCTTCTATAATCCAGAGGTTTGGGAAGTTTTCAGCAATATAGGCATAGCTGTTAACGCTCCACTTCTTGTTTGGGCCACCAATCCAGTATATTTTGATTTTACTTTGAATTTCCGGTGCATCATGCAAAGCCTGTGCTACATCATCCAGACCTCCCCATACTAATACCCAAAGCGGCCTGTCACTTTTCTTTTTTGCACATTTGATGATCCAGTCCGATCCTTCACTGGCTTTGGTATATCCAATGTACGGCGCTCCGCCATGACGCCCCTGTTTAGTTATGGACCTGAGGTAATCGGATGATGGAAAATTTTTAATATGTTTTCTGAGAAAGGGCAAATCTTTTTCATAAAGATCAATCGTTTCTAAAATTTGGTTTTTGTTACCTTCGCCGTAAGAAGGAGAAGAAACAAGCCCCTCTATATCAAACATATCACTATACATAAGCAAGTGAATCATCGATTGGTTATCATCAGGATCTGTTCCGCCAATATCGGAGCTGATAAGAATGCGTGGCTTAACCGGCATAGACTGCTGTGCAATCAATGGAGCGTAACAGATTATAAAACTAAAAATCAGTGCTAACTTATTCATGATCTTAAAAATTTAATTTCACAATGGCTTTAACAAACTAAATATCTGTTAATTAATAGTTCTTTGTGATGTTTTTTACTTAACATACAAAATTCGACCTTTCGGATTAAGGGTCACAAAAACATCTTTTCCTGATTTCCTCATTCGAAGCGTATAAGTAACCACTCCTCTTTTATCTGTCATATCTGCATCACGCACATAATATCCTTTATAGGTTTTATGGATGGTCTTCATAATAGGTGACGGAACTTTCGATTCCGGAAGATCCTTGTGATATTCCAATAAGTTAACTTTATCATCAAACAAGAAGACCGCGGCATCTCCTGCAACGATATAATATTTTTTTCCGTTTTCTATCACGTATTTGGCCCTTTCAATATCATCTAACGGGCCAAATTTATCTTTAATAAACTTCATGATCGAAGACGGAATTTCATCATCATTTAATTCTTTCCTGAATTTAATCAGATGGCCTTCCCCGTCTATCCAAAAAAACCGGCGCTTCCCATCAATTTTGAAATCTATTTCATAAACTGTTTTTCCGTTCTCTTCTATTTTATCTGCATCTCCTACATCAAAGAAAGGTTCTTTTGAACGAATAGTTTCAAGAACAACCCCGGGAATTTCACTCACATACAAATCCTGGTGGTGTTTTAGAATATGTCCCTTGTAGTTTATAATCACTTCATTCAACTTATCATTTACTTTACACCTCACTTCATAGTCACCATCTTTAAGTTTCCACTGAATATCTTCCGCATTTGGAAATTTTAACTGAAAGGAATTTAAGACCACCGCAGGCACGTTTTTCTGACTAATACTCTGAGCAACAGCATGGGCCCCAAAAAGGAAAAAAACCAATATGTAAATCGTATTCTTCAATTTTTTCAGAATTTGTTTATGCAAAGTAAAAACGTGAAACTGAAAAAAAATGGGAAACATTCTGGAAACATTCTGGAATTCTTAAATAATAAATATGGTAAAAAAGAATTAATATAAATCTTATCTCACTTCAAATATATGTCTGCCATTTTTAAATAAATAAGTCAACTTTAGTCCGGATATATCCACAATTGCTCCAACAATAGCCAGACCTAATCCCGAAGAACCAGTGTCATTTGATTTTTTAACAAACCGTTCAAATAATTTTTCTGACAATTGCACAGAATCCTCATTCGTATTTTCAATTGTAAATGATGAGGCGGTTAGCTTTATAAATACTTCCCCTCCTTGCTGATTATGGATAATCGCATTTTTTACCAGGTTCATCACAAGTATTCCGGCAAGATCCTTATTCATTTTGAATATCCAATCGTCCTCTTTTTTATATACAATCTCAATATTTTGAAATTCTGCATAATCTGAAAAATCCCGGATAATCCGTTTAATAATCTTGTCAAAATTCACTTGTTCAACTGAAATGTATTGTCGGTTTTCGATTTTGGAAAATAGCAAAAGTGATTTATTTAATCCTGAGAGCCTTCGAAAGGCTTCAATAATGCTCCCGATTTCCCGAACCTGATCTTTTGACAGATTCTCATCTCCTGCGAATAACTCAAGTTTATTTATTCCAATGGCTAAAGGCGTTTGCAATTCATGTGAAACATTTTCTATAAATTGTTTTTGGCTCTTAAAAATATCTACATTTGTCTTTACCAGATTTTTAACTGAATTATTAAGCAATTGAAATTCCTGTATTTTTGTTTTGGTTGTTTTTGGAATGGCTTCAATATCCAGTCTGAAATTATTGAGGTAATTCAATAATTGATAGAATGGTTTCCAAATTTTCTTCAGGACAAAATTGTTTACAAGAATTGTACTTGCAAACAATAATAGATATAGCCAAAGTAACGAGGTAGCAAGCTTCTGGATTAATTTTGTTTTATCTATCTCATGAGAGATCAGCTTCATTTCATAATATTCCCCGTCAGATGCAACGAAAGCAGTGGTTAGTAATCGTGTTTGGTATACCTTGTTTTTAAGGTCAGAAAAAACCATAGTATCTTTGTATGTATCCCTAACCTGAAGAGCAAAATCTTCGTCCACCCTTTTAATTATATAGTTATTATCCTCGAAGACATCCCGTTCAACGATCACAGTATCATCCTTCAATTTGTCGATAATTACAATTTTGTAATCGGCAAGCCCTTCATCAATTGTTATTTTTACTTGTTTAAGCAACTGAAAATAAAAAAGAACTGCCCACAAACTAATCAAAACAAACAATATCACAGAAAGCAATAATAATGTATGATTGATGAGTTTCATTTTAGGATCAGTTTATAACCCATTCCATAAACTACGTCAATATCAATCATGGCATTGCTTTTTCGCAGCTTTTTTCGCAGGTTTTTAATTTGTGAATAAATGAAGTCGAAATCATTGGCCTGATCAATATAGTCACCCCATATATTTTCAGCAATTGCCGATTTACTTGCGATTCTATTCTTGTTCATCATTAAAAAGACTAGAATGTCGAATTCTTTGCGGTTCAGATTTACAGGTTCATCATTTACCAAAGCCAATCTTTCTTCAATATTTATTTTCAAATTTTCCAGCTCGAAAAGTTGATGGTCATCAGGTCTACGGCGGCGTATCACTGATTTTATCCGTGCATTTAATTCGGCAAGATGGAACGGTTTAGTCAGATAGTCGTCAGCACCCAGTTCAAGTCCTTTTACTTTATCATCAATAGAATCCTTTGCAGAAATTATTATTACACTATCTGCTTTATTCAGTTTTTTTAGTTCCTGCAGTAGCATCAACCCGTTCCCATCGGGTAACATAATGTCGAGTAAAATACAATCATATTCATAGGAAACAATTTTGTCCAAACCTGAATTAAATGTTTCTGCTTCCTCTATTGTATAGTTTTCAGTAAGAAGAAATTTTTTAATCAAACTTTTCATTTCCGGTTCATCTTCAATAACGAGAATTTTCATTGTATTCAGATATTTTCAGTTTTGAACAGCAACTAAACTGATCTTTTGTAATTCTGGATGAGGCTAGTACTTTTGTTACCTAAATAACACCTTGTATTTCATAATTCAAAGGCGCTAGCTAAAGAAAGGAGCTAGTTAAAATTTCCAGATTTCAACTAGCGTTCCTTTTCTTAAAAGAGAGTAACTAAAATACTCCTGCCAACTCAACTTAATCTTTAAACAAAAGTATTCAGCGAGAGGTCACCTTGTTAACACCACCTTATTAACATTAGCATATGATTTAGATTTATTTTGCGGTGTAACAGTAAATCCAGCAAAACAAATGACACCTGACAGATGTGACACATTAAATGTGATTTCATAATTACCCGCCTGCTTCATTCCCCTGGCAAGGGTAATTACTTCATTACCCAGTATGTAATATATCTTCAGAGAAATTTGGCTTGTAGTTGATATCTGGTAACTTAACGTAGTTGCACTAATAAATGGATTTGCATATACATTTAATCCAAAGTCAGGACTTACTTCATTGGATACTGCCAAAGTTGATTCCCTTTCCTTTACAGATTGTATTTCTATCTGTTGCAAAACACTTTCGTAAATATTGATTTGGTCAACCAATCCTTTAAACATTCTATCGCTTCCATAATGTATGGACTCAAAGCTCCTGGTCAGTGATATTTGCCTGTAGTTTTCAGTAGTTTTCTTACTGTATTCCAAGCTTTTAGTATGACTGAAAAACAGCTTCTTCATTAGTTAATATTTAGTCAGATAGTCTGAATATTATTTTCTCATCTCATGCTATAAATACGATTGAGACACGGGAATCCCTAGTCACACTATACAGTTTTCCCGAAATATTGAAAGACAATTTGCTCTGAAATACTGATTGTTTTGAATATTATAGAATAAAGGGTTTTAGGAACCATACTGCCTGTCAGAACTCTGAAAACATAATCATTCTTTTCGATTTTTTAAAGTTAGTTTTTCACTATCACAACTCTGCGCAGACAAAGTATAAGCAGGGCGAGTATCCGGATCTGAAAATGAGAATTGGGGCAGACAACATATCCTTGCCAGATGGGGTAAAAATACGTTCTCAAATTAATTTTTTTCTTTGAAATAATATTATCAATTCAATAAGTATGACATCAATCCCGAAACAAAAACAAATATTTTGGATCTTAGGTTTTCATTCCCGCAATTGCCCGGGTAGTTATCATTTTATTGACAGAGAAAATTACTGAATCAATGATCGTCTCTAAAACCAGAAATTAAAACCTGAAGTCATCCACCGTTTTAGTGGTTGACTTCAGGTTAGAATTATAGGATAAATTATTTCTTCCCCTTATTCCTGGATGGGGAATGCTCCAATGAATTATCTCCACCTTGGATCTCCAATTCCTTCGGTATAGATTGGGTGGTTTTGAACTTCACTGGTAGTTTTGTAATGGAACCCATCCAAATTGTATTCCATACAATCCGGATCCCATTCTGTACCCACTTTTTTCCCTTTCGGATAAGGATCGACCATAAGGTCCTCAGGAGCAATAGGTGTTGGCCCGGTTTTTACTCTTAATGCTGCAAAACCATTTAAATTGAGGGTTCCTCCGGCGTAGCCTGCGCCCCTAACAACACCACTAAACGGGTCTCGGTCAAATAGATCATCTCCAGTCCAATACGTAACCGTTCCATCTGCCGAAGTTGGTCCGGTTGAATAGTTGTCGTCAATATCGAAAGTTAAACCATCTCGAAATGAACGGATATCCATTCCGGTCTGATGCAGCTCCCGATCATCATCAGGTTTTTTCACCAGGATAAAAAGATTCTTCTTAATGGTGAATGAACTATTAGCTGGCGGATATTGAAGTTCTATGAGGTAGCGACCA
This sequence comes from uncultured Bacteroidales bacterium, assembly GCA_963783315.1. Classification (GTDB taxonomy): domain Bacteria; phylum Bacteroidota; class Bacteroidia; order Bacteroidales; family DASQZP01; genus DASQZP01. Next base: position 203,724 of record CAWAMZ010000010.1, on the reverse strand, counting down.
CTTGTTACTGAAAATGCATTTAAAAATGTATTATTTTCAATTGTTATATGCCATGATACATATGGCGCCCAATCAAGATTGTGTTGTTCTCTGAGAAAATGGTCATAAGAAATACCAGCAAATGTATTGTTCGTAATAACTACATTTTGGAAGATATTTGTTGCAGGAGATTGTGCGTCACCGGTAATAAAAGGATAGCCACGTCCATCGCTGCTATACATACCTATATCATGGAAAATACAATTGTCCATAATGATATTTTCAATCGTCTGACGAGTTGAGCCTTGTGTACGGAAAAAGCCTCGAACCATACCCTGGAAACTACAATTTTTGAGCTCGAATTTACTGCAAGTGAATGGCATAGAGGCAGAGTTCTGATTTACGAAATAGTTACTGCCACTTTTTTTCAAAGGAGGATGGTTAAAGTAGCTGTATGTAAACGGAGCACTAAAGTCAATGTCACTAATAACTACGTCTGCAACTCTAATACCTCCAATCTCACCAGGAGCTGCTGCACGGCCAAGTTGGAAATTGTGAGCATTCCCCAAGGCAGGATCATCTTCACTCCATCCAAGACCCATAAAAATTTTTGCTCTATTGTTTGGATCTTCCGATTTTAACACGAGTCCTTTTGCCAAAACAATATTACTCCCCATATAGTAATTTTTTCCACTTTCAAGCAGGAAGATAGTACCTTCGGCCAGGGTGTTATCATGTACATAATTGTTTAGAATTGTATCCAAGCGCGAAGCATCGTACTCTTTGGCCACTGCGGATGTATCTACAATGTGCTTTATTAATATTGGTTCACCAATTGGGCCTCTCATGCGGACCATTACGGTATTATAAAGCCTGTCCCAATAGCGTTCAACTTTATTATTAAGGCCGTTGACAACGTACATTGCGTTGGGTTCGAGACCAGTTACATCAATATATCCCCTATCCAGATCAGCCTTTGTTAATTTGAATGTTTGCCCGGCTAATTGCAGGTTGTCGGATGCCGGTGCAATGGTTATTTCATCTAATAGAAATTTATCATTTTGATCATACTGAAAAGATGGATTCAATACTGTAGAATCTTTATCATATACCGTCCTGTCGAACACAATTCTCAAAGTGGTTTCTGTAACATCTAAAACATTCATTACATCCGGCACGCCCGTGCGTTCACCCATCGTCCATTCGGCACGATCATCATTATGTCCGGAGTCACCTTTTCCATACCATTTCGAGTTATAGGCATCTCCCTTAGGAGAAAGTGTTTGAATGGCAAAACAGTGTTTAGTAGAGTATTGCAGATCCGTAATTGTCATTTTAAGAACATCGGGACCTACAATTGTATCCAACAAAATATCTTGTGGATTCTCCCAAACACCAGATTGTATTTTCATTTGAATACGGTAACCGGCACAACCGTCAATACCATTCCACACCAAATACATATCATTCGTATTAACAACTTTACATGCGTAGGGGTCATAAGTTTCCCCGGTGTTTCCCTTCCACCGAAAAATAGCCATAAACTCTCTGTTGAGTTCCTGGTCGGTAGCGTTAAACTGATCATCTTTTCGACAGGATTCAACTATCCCTGTCAGGATGACCGCTAGAAACATGCAGACTAAAATTATTTTATTTTTCATATGTGAATTATTTTATTATTTAAATGTTACCATTAGTACCCATAGGAATTTTTATACAATCCATTGCTCATTTGAATTGTATAACTAGGTATTGGCAGTATGTATCGTACAGGTGGCAAATTAGAAGGAACAAAACTTTTATAATTGCTGTTTTCACCTGCTCTGATATAGCCACGGAATGAATAGAGACATTTGGTCTGGGGAAAATCAGTATTTTCATCGCCCCAATCATAAAAATATGCAACTTCCCAATCACTACCGGGATTCAGCACATTTTTCCATGGATTATAGAATTGGATAATTGGCAGGGTGGTATTTGGGTAGATATTTATATCACCAGGGTTATCAACAATCTTATAAAACATGGTCACAGGGAGATTCAAATATTTGTCGGAACCGTCAAGATAATTGCCATCGGCCATTGAACCAACGATATAGTATTGCATAAAACTTTCATACACAACTTTAGAATATAGGTTCCAGCGGACCAGATCTTTCCAGCGCATGTTTTCACCTCCGAATTCCCATTTTCTCTCAAGTGTCAGGGCATTAAAAAACTTTTCTTTGCTGGCTGATACACTATCCACGTAGGCATCAACTTTTTCATTCCAATCTTCAGGGGCAAAGGCTCTTTGGCGCACGGTTTTTAAGGCCTCTTTTGCCTCAGCTGTAGGACCGCCGTTCACCTCATTGGCTGCTTCAGCATACATCAACAAGATATCTGCATAGCGCATATAGGGATAGTTAATACCTGTGTTATCCCTACTGCTATTACCTAAAGCGTTTGAAGAATTAGCCCAAAGTTTAGACCACTTGTTATTAAATGTGCTATAGTCAGCAAGCACCACAGGAAGTCCCTCAGGATCGTAACCCCACATACCAACGGTGTAGTCTTCCCTAAGATCTGTGCTATCGAATGAATAGCGGTAAAAAGCATTAAGTCTCATGCCTCCGTTGGAATTACCCCAAACGTGAGGAGTGACATCATTGGCCCAGTCAACCCTGGCTCCGGTCGAATAGCCTACATCACCACTGGAATTTCTAAGGAATGGAATTTCAAAGATCGGGTCATCGTTATTATTTACAATATTGTTACATTCATCGATAAATACCTGTCTGAATGATTTATTGAGTGAATGTGTACCGGATAAAATTACCGAATCAGCATAATGCATGGCAATCTTGTAATAATCTAAGTAATCATCGGCGCGTTTCATAGTGCCAACAGACGATGGGTTACCTTCGTCAGGGTACAGGGCATAGCCTCCACGGGTTAAAGCCATACGGGCGATCATACCATAACAAAATTCCCTGGATACCCGTTCGACACCAAAATCTAACTCGGAGGCGTATTTCATGCCCGGTGCAGCCTCTTTTAAATCATTGATAAGGAATGTTAAAATTTCGTTACGATCTTTAATCGGAATCACCAAAGATTCAAGTTTGATAGATGGCTCTGTGGTAAAGGGAACATCTCCATACATCACAACAAGGTCATGATAGAACATTGCTCTTAGAACCTTAGCTTCACCAAGTTGTTGGGTGAGGTCAGCATCTGTTTCATCATAAACAGGACTATTTTGAAGCCCGTCTATGAAAAGGTTAGCCCGCTCAATACTTTTATATTCCTGATCCCAAAACCTTTGAGCCGTTGATCCGAATTGTGTTCCATCAAAACATTTGTAATCCCGTCCATCAACACCTCGTATTGGATCTCCGAACGGAGTAAATTCAACATCGCTGTTTAATGCGAAGGTTGAAAAGTAAGCATTGCCATAGGTATTACCATCCATTAAAGCAGCATATACAGACGACAGAGCGCGATTTATTTCTTCTTTGTTCCCGAAAACATAATTGTTTTCATATTTTGAATCTGAGTTCACTTCCAGATATTTTTCACAAGATGAAACTCCAACAAGAAGAATTATACTAATAAATATTAAATATTTTCGCATATCCTGGTATTTTAAAATTTAAAAAGAGGCGTTTACACCTAATATGTAACTACGGCTTCTCGGGTAACGGTTATAGTCAACGCCGGGTGTCAGCCCTGTTTGAATATCAACTTCCGGGTCATAACCGGTATAGTTAGTCCAAAGGAATAGATTGTAACCACTTACAAATATCCGTAGTCGTGAAAACCTTACTTTTCTCACAATATTCTCCGGCAAAGTGTAACCCACGGTAAGGTCTTGTAAGCGCAGGAACGAACCGTCCTCGATAAAATAAGACTGGGTAATTTTTTTCCCAATATCAACCGGGTTGAAGAGTGTAGCATTGGCATTGGTTTCCTTGTACAAATCAACATACCGGCTATCACGAACCATCCTGTCTCCATTTGTTTCTTCATAATAACGCCAACGTTTGTCTCCATCAAAATCTGCAAGTACATTATAATAGTTGTTTCTATTATTTTCGAATGATGATAATGTATATCGTGTGGCATTGTTAACGTCGAATCCATAAATAAAGTTGAAGTTGGCAGTGAAATCGAAATGCTTCCAACCACCTGACAGACCAAATCCTCCACTAAATTTAGGGTTAGTGTTACCAATTATTTTCTTATCATTTGAGTTAACAATATTTACGTCATCTGGTCCGTCAACACCATCCTTAATGTTTTTAAATTTAGGCTTACCAGGAGCAGTTCCAAAGAGGGCATCGCAATTTACTGTTCCAGGAAGAGGCTCATATTCATATTGTTCATTCATCTTGAACTCATCAAAGCCATAGATGCCATCGTAAACATAACCATAAATGAGACCAAGTTGATCTCCAACCTTCAGAGCATAGTCAAAATCTGAAGAACTCCAACGCGGCGAAGTAGTCCAGATAATACTATCTGTTCCATTAAGCTTATCAATACGTGTTTTGTTTGCCCCGAGTGTGAAATTAGCATTCAGGTAAGCATTTTTAGTTTGCAGTACATCGGCATTAATTGTCAGGTCAAATCCTTTGTTGGTAACTTGTCCGATATTTTGCATTTGACGCTCATATCCCGTAGTGGTTGGAATGTTACTCTGGTATAATAAATCCGAAGTAGTGTTCCAGTATATTTCCGGAGTAATACTCAAATGGCTGTCAAACATTCCGATATCAAATGCAAGGTTACGAGTGAGTGTTGTTTCCCATTTTATATTAGGATTCGGGAAGGTATTACCGCCGGCATTAACGTAGTATTCAGCTCCATTTTCACTCGCTTCTCCCCAACCTGGTCCTCCACTGGTTTCTATTACGTACTGGTATCGCCACATATCATCAGTAATTCGATTGTTACCGGCTTTACCGATAGCCAATCTTAACTTAAGAAGCGAGAATAAGTTTTGACCAGCCATAAAGCTCTCATTGGATATTATCCAGGCCCCTGATATTGCAGGAAAATAGCCCCATTGGTTACCCGGGGCAAACTTAGTGGAACCATCGGCACGGAAAGTTAAAGAGAGAAAATATTTGCTATTAAAATTGTAGTTAGCTTGTCCAAAATACGACTCTAATCGTTCTGGTGAAGAGATTGAGGATGAAATATTATAAGGTTTTCCTAATTCCATATTTCGAATCGCAATTTCGGGTTTGATTTCTTTAGGCATATAACGTACCTTATTGTTGGAATAAAATCTCACATCACTATGAATTTCTTGTCCAGCCAGAAAGGAGAAATTATTATTGTTCTTTGAAAATGAATAGTGAAGTGTATTAGTCCATCCAAGTTTTCTACGTTTTTCATTTCCAATTTGAGCCAGAGGAAGATTGTTATTACTTCTCGCATCACTTGTTAAATAACCCCAGAAACGATCTTCGTTATAAAAAGCCATATATTGTGAAATTTCTGAACGCGCAATCAAGGTTGGTAAAATATCCCATTCGATTGAAGCCTGATTGGTAATCTCAAATTGATCTTTTTTCCTATAGTTTTGATCGATATCACCTCTTGGATTAGTGTAATCAAAATATGCTTCCTCATCCGGATTAATATCTTCAGGAGGAAGATGTGAAAAATCCCGTAAGCCGTTTGTTGGCCGGTAACGCAACACATCAATTATTCCTCCTCTACCAACATTGTCAGCGCCAGCTCCATTATCCTGGCGGTAACTCAAACGAGGATTAATCAATACTTTTAATTTTTCAGATATGTCAGCATTAATTTTAGTGTTAACATTGGTTCTTTTAACATTAGAACCAAGAAGCACACCGTTATCAACGTTATTTGTAATACTTGTGGAGAATTGTAGCTTATCAGTACCTCCGCCAATGATAAGATTATCCATATTACTTATAGGATTTCCTCCAAGAATTTCATCTTGCCAGTCATTTCCCTGACCAAACCTTTTATACAAATCAAAATCGGCTGGAGGGCCAAAGTTACCGCGAAATTTTTCACGAAGGGTATTATTGGTTACGACCGATTCATATTGAATTTTTACAAATTCATATGGATCCATCACATCAATTTTGCGGGCAAGCGTACTTATCTTTGAATTGTGGTTATAACTCACTGATAATTTTCCTTTTTTTGCTGACTTAGTTGTTACTATAACCACACCGTTACCGCCCCGGGCACCGTAAATTGCAGTAAGTGAAGCATCTTTTAGAATATCGATCGATTTAATATCAGTAGGAGGGATATCATTAATATTATCGGCCGGAAACCCGTCAACAATAAAAAGAGGATCGTTGCTTTGTGTTACGGAAGTACCTCCTCGAATTCGAATATGAACTTCTGCTCCGGGAGCCCCATCGGTAGTTGTAACTTGCACACCGGCAATTTTCCCTTGTAAGGCTTCTGCTGCCGATGCTACCGGAATCTTTTCCAATTTAGCTCCTGAGACCGAACCTACTGATCCGGTTAGGTTTTTACGGACCACGCTGCCGTAGCCTACCACTACTACTTCATCCAGCCCAATAGCATCTTCTTCCATCGTTACATCAATTGTGGTTGAAGTAACAGGTATTTCCTGTGTTTTCATTCCTGCAAATGAAAAGACTAATGTGGCATTATCTGGTACTCCGGATATTTTATAATGACCATCGAGATCTGTAATGGTTCCATGTAAGGTTCCTTTTACAACAATAGAGACTCCTATTAGTGGCTCATTGTTTTTGTCTGTAACTAATCCCGTTACAGTTTTATTTTGCTGTAGTAGGGCATTTGTTTCCTCAGTAGAAAAATTCAATGCTACTTTTTGGGAAAAAGATTCAGATGAAAACCCAGCCATATTTACAAAGAAAAGTAGCCAGATAGCTATTTTCATCTTTCTTAAAAACTGATGATTCACCAGACGGGTATCACAATCATGTTTAATTGGTTTCATACATTTACCTTTTACTATAATAATTAAAACTACTTATCAAACTTACAGAAGTAAGGAGATTAGAGTTTTCATCTTTTTATGAGATATTAAAATTCAAAAATTGTACAAGCGGTAAATCAAGTTAAGAATCCCCGGGGCCAAGCCCCGGAGAATTCTTTTGATAAATTTTACCATACTATGAATTACCTACTTGTTGATTACTATCCTGCTAACCTCAGTCCCTTCTGCTGTTTTAACAACCATAATATATAAACCATTTTTAATATTTGAAACATCAATAACATGCGTTTGGGCATGTGGTGCGTATGAACTAACCACACTTCCGGTAATGGATACAATCTTTATGTTATCTATTACAGAAGCCGATTCGACATGTATGATTGAATTCGCAGGATTAGGATAAATTCCTGTTTTAGCAGCAACATCTTTAACAGCTGTATTTTGAACTACAGTATATGTAATGAGATAGACATTAGTTGTTGCTCCATCCTCAGAAGTTACTGTAATTTGTGAAACTCCTGCTCCTGCAGAAACATCAACCGCTCCTGAACCATCAACATTTGCATAAATATTGCTTTTTGTTACAGATGGATCTACCGTGGTTGTACCAGCGGGTAACTCAGCAGTATAACTGAAAGTATTACTATCGAATGCCGGGCTTAAATCTACATCTGGATCGAGGGTAATGTTGGTTAAGAGTGCATCACTAGACAAGGGGTCAGTAGTCTCAACTGTTTCCGCTGAAATAACGACATCTTTCATTAACAGAGTTAAACCATTTTTACTCCAGGCATACATGCGTATAGACAATATTTTTCCTGCAGGGACATCTATATCTGTATCGAAGCTAATAAATTGTCCTCCCATTTCTGCTGTTGCGTCATCCAAACTACCTGAACCAGGCTTAACAGGATCTGTCACAGTTCCTCTGTGTTGCTCCATGTCCTTATTATCAAGGGTGGCTATACCTAAAGAATCTTCAGTAGCGAAGCCGTCCAGAGAATAAGCATAAGCAATAGTAGCACCACCTGTCTTATATCCTGCGACAACCATATTTATCTGTTTAACGGTCATTTTAACATTCGAAGCATTAGGATAAATATTAAAACCAAAGTAAACATCAGGATTAAAATCCGCTCCTAAATCACCTCCCTGAGGCTGAATTTTTAAGTAATCTTCACCAATTGAAATATCTCTGCCATTATTTTTATCCCAACCTGAAATACGAGCGGAAGTATCAATACTCATATCACTAGCAATTACTGCTCCTGACTTAACAGCAGCAAATTGTCTGAAGTCTGATAATGGCCACATGATTTCAGCATTATTATCAGTTGTTGTAAAAGACTTTTGAGGCGAATAGCTGGATTCTCCAGAAGCGTTTATCCCATAAGCACGCACATAATAGGTCGTATTGGGTTCAAGTCCTTCCAGGTAAGCTGGCTCAAAGGCAACCAATGGGGAATACTTCCATGCGGGAAATCTATTGTCAAGGATAGTTGGGTTTTCCGAAGTACTGTAACATATCCCTACTTCAGACAAATCTGAAGCCTGGTCGTTCACCCAGCTCCCGGTATAAGCAGTTGTGTTGGTAATACCTATAGGAGTTGAAACAGAGTCAATTGTAGCAGTTCCGGCTGTTGTTGCATCAGTAACTTCTCCTGCAAGAACGATATCTTTCATTAATGCAGTTATACCATGTTTACCATAGATATACATGCGAATAGTCAATGTTTTTCCAACAGGGATATTCAAATCGATGTTAGTACTGATGAATTGATGCCCCATTTCTGCGAATTCGTCATCCAGACTGAATGAACCTGGTTTAATGGGATCTGATGCAGTTCCGCGATATGTAGTCTTGTTCTTATCATCAAGAGTGGTTATACCTAAAGAATCTTCAGTATTGAAGCCGTCAAGGGAATATTTAAGTACTATATTAGCTGCTCCTGTTTTATAGCCACCAATAACCATTTTTAGCTGCTTAACGGTATAATTAATACCTGTCATAGGGGACACATTAAATTCAAAATAAAGACTGGAATCGTTTAGAGTATTAGCTCCTTCATCATCTCTCTGGGTTCGGATTTTCAGGAAATCTTCACCAACTGAAATAGCCTTACCATTATTTTTGTCCCAACCTGAAATTCCCATAAGGTCATCTATCCACATATTCTGGGCAGTGAGTGGACCTGTTATAGCAGGGGAAAATCCTGTACTGCCTTCTAATTGCCACAAGACTTCAGCATTATTAGTTGTTGTAAAAGATTTTGATGCTGAATAGACTGTTCCATTGTCGGTCGTTGCGTAAGCCCTTACATAATAAGTAGTATTGGGCGTTAGTCCTTCCAGATACGCAGGTTCATAGGGAACCGTGGGGGAGCTTTTCCATGATGGGACTTTGTTGTCATCAACTGTAGGGTTATCGGTAGTTCCATAACATACACCTCTTTCAGTTACTACCTGGTCGGTGGTCACCCACCCCCCGGTAAAAGCAGTAGTATTTGTAATGCCGATAACAGTCGAAACAGAGTCCACCGTTAGGGTTTGTGCCTTTAATGTTAAATTAAGGCCTAAGAATAAAATGGTTCCTAAAAGAGCCATCTTCGTAGTAAAATTTTTCATGATAATTAGATTAATTTAAGTTAATGATTAAGTGTTAATTATATACCCACGTTCATTCGCGTGTTAAACTTTTTAGGCATTTTATCTTAAAAACTTTAGAGTTTAAGGTTGCCCTTTTATATAATCCAGGCGAGTTAGCAAGCATCATTTTTTAATAATTTTTCGGGTTAAATTTTCCTTGCCATTAGTTACAATAAGAAAGTAAATCCCATTGGGGAGATCTTTCATATCAATCACAGAATTAATACCTGCGAGAGTATTAGTCATAATTTTCTTTCCTAAGAGATCGGATATTGTGAATGAAGCTCCGTATTGAATGTTTTCGGTTAATTTTAGTGTCAGATCATCATGTACAGGATTTGGGTAGCAATTTATCCTCGTTTCACCTAATGTAGAAATCTTGTTTGCTGAATTAGAAACATTTGATATCCCCCCATTTGCCGGTGATTCAATATCGCTGTTATAAGCTATCACCCGGTAAGTTAAGGTTCCTTCCGGAGCACTGTTATCGGTATAGTTGTTGGAATATTTTGGTAAATTTGCTATTACCTCGAAGTCTCCACCATTATTTGAACGTTCAACACGGAATCCGTCTTCAGCGAGGTAATTGTCGGCCCATTCCAATTTATAGCTTGTGCCTGAAAGTTCAGTTAATTTATAGCCATCAACCGGATTTAAAAATTCGATACTATTCAGGTATTTTTCCAAATTTGTATATCCATCGGGACCAACAATATTACCATCATCTTTATTATTCGGGTTTAGTCCTTTTGCGTTTTCCCAGTCATCAGGCATACCATCATGATCAGTGTCAGTAGGAGCCGGTGTGCTTTTTAATTCTGGCCAGCCGCCAACGTCTGTCTGAGAATCAATAATACCGCAGATTTTTGTTTTATCGGGTACGGATTGATCATTTTTATATGTCGGGCCTTCAAAAGTGGCAATACCATTTCGGGTGTCATTAACAATGCGTGTATCAACTATATCTCTTTTTGGCAATGTGGCACCTGCATTATCAAGTACTGAAAAATAGGCACTATCTGCCTTTTGTTGGTCTATAGGCATTGAAGGCCAGGGTTCGTCTAGCTTCACATACTGAATATCTCCTTCGCCGCCCTGTGGTTGAACGCCGCCATTCCAGTTATCAGCTGTCACAGCTGAGTTGCCTACCATAGTATTATCTGCGATATACCATTTACCATAATCAGTTTTTACATCGCGATAGGAAGGATTGGCAATGCGGTATGTGCAGCTGCCAGGTTGAGTGGCCGGCCCCGGTTTGTAATAGTTGGCCACCATATTAATATTAGTAAATGCGTGGTCAGGATCACCTACTTGCTGCTGTTCTCCACCATAGCAACTGTTATATCCCCAGTTGTATATGACATTGTTTCTGTAATCGAAGTTTCCGGCTCCCGATGCCATACGCGGATTACGGCTGGAATGGTCTGCGATCAGATTGTGATGAGAGCTACTATAGTTTGAACCCCAAATGCCTCCAAACCCATGGTGTCCTTTAACGTGATTGGATTGATAAAGGCTTTCTGAAATCAAACACCATTGAATGGTTACAAAATCACAATGGTAAACAGACATGGTCTCGTCAACACTCCAGCTTGCCGATACATGGTCCAGCATAACATAGTTTGTAAATCTGCTTGATATGGCATCATCATCATCACCTGATTCATCTCCAAATCTTACCCTGATATACCGGATAATAACATTGTTGGCACCAATGACAATAGGATATCTTCTAATACAGATACCATCTCCCGGGGCTGTTTGCCCGGCTATGGTAATATATCCATTGGAGATCTTTAATTCACTATTCAGAATGATTGTGCCTGAGACCCGAAACACAACAGTTCTGGGACCTGATGCTTCAACTGCAGCGCGAAGGCTGCCAGCACCACTATCATTAAGGTTTGTTACCTCAATAACTGCTCCGCCTCTTCCTCCAACTGTATATTTACCATAACCTTCAGCACCCGGAAATGCTAACTGTTGAGCCTGAGAAGCAGAAATAAGCATTGCAATCAAGAGCAATGATAAAGTAAATTTTTTTCCCATTTTAGTGAATTATTTATTGTTATTTTTTGGGTGGAAATTATAATGCGGTCAGGCAAAAATTCAATTAGCCTGTAAAAGGATAGCCCTAATTTACTTATTAACAATATATTAATGGTAATTTTCATACTAAGCAAAATAAGTATTCCTAAAAATAAATTATTGTAAGTCTCAGAGCTCCTGATCAGTGATGCATGCCTGTAATTTTCAGTAGTTTTCTTCCTGAATGATAAGCTTTTAGCATGGCTGGAGAGTACCTTATACATTAGATAGTTTTTAGTCAGAATGGTCTGAAATTTATTTTCTCATCTCACGCAACAAATACGATTGAAACATAAAAATCCCTAGTCTCACTTTGTAACTTTTTTGGAATATATTGAAAGACAATTTAATCCGAAATACTAATTGGTTGAAATATTAGGTTTTGACTACCGGAACTCGGAGAAGACAAAATTTAAACCTGGCTAATAACCAGACCAGAACTGAGAATTAGCCCAAACATCAAGTCCATGCCCTGGGCAGATGTATAAACAAAGGTTTAGATTTATAGTTATTTAAAGTTATTTTTATGAATGAATTATCCTTTTTGCATATCAATTATTTCGCTTATAAATTACTAAATGAAACGGTTAGAAAAATAATGCAATAAGTGAAGACCAAAAAAAAATATACCAATATACAATTTCTTACAGACCACGCAGGACATAAAAATGCCATGCAGGTAAAAATAACAGACTGGGAGAAGATACAGATGGACCTTGAAGAATTGGACCGTTTAAGAAATGTTAATTGCTACTGATAATTCTTTTAGAACCTGTTAGAATTCCAGGGATTTACACTGACAAACTCAAAGATCAGCCTTCTGAAAATTTTTTACTTATAATTATTGTCAAATAGAATGAATAAAGTTTTGAGTTTTGCATTCTTATTATTATTTTTTTTGTTTCATTTGCATTATCTGAAATTAGAAAAGAATAAAAAAATTAGAATATTAGTCTTCCGCAGGTTCATATTCCCATCAAATTATTGAATTTGATCTTAATAGGGAGATATGTAATATTTATTATATTATTGATTGTTTACGTTTTTTTACTTTTTATGTTGCTTTTTTTGCTTTATTACTAATATTTAAAATAATAGATAATCGTATCAATTGGCTAAAAATTATGAAGAACCTAAATATTTATAATAATATGATGTTACCACAACAAAGACGAGAAAAAATTCTTGATATGATCCGGGAAGACGGGCATGCCAAGGTACTGCAGTTAAGTAAGATATTCAAAGTTACTGAAGTTACCATCCGACAGGATTTAGAAAAGTTAGAAAAAGAAGGTGTCATTAACAGGGAACATGGAGGAGCCTACCTTAAAAACATTGGGTTGAACGTGAAGAATATCGTACTTCAAAATCAGGAACAACTACCTGAAAAAGCGGCTATCGCCAGGGAAGCACTGAAGCTAATAAACGATGGCGATACAATCATTCTTGATTCAGGGTCAACTACAACAGAAATTGCTAAATTAATCACTAATTTCAAAAACTTAACAGTTATCACAAATTCTCTTAATATTGCCTTGCTGCTTGGGGTAATTCCCGATATCAACCTTGTTGTCACCGGTGGTGAATTCAAAGCTCCGACACTTTCTTTAACCGGCCAGAAAGCTGCTGACTTTTTTGATGGTTTGCATGTTGACAAACTCTTCCTGGCCACTGCAGGAATCACCTTAAAGTCAGGTCTTACCTACCCCAGCATCAATGATATTGTTGTTAAGCGAGCCATGATTGAATCAGCTAACGAGGTATACCTTGTTGCTGATTCCAGTAAAATCGGAAAAAGTTCTTTTGCAAGCCTGGGAGCTATTTCTCTGATAGACTTTCTGATCACTGATAAAAAAATAAGCCGTGAACAAATCAAATTATTGGAAAGTAATGATATTAAATTAATTCTCGCCTAATTGTGATAATTTAATTTTTATTTTCTAAACCAATTCAATTGACACATACAATATTCTATTTGGATAAATAGTCAATTTTTTTATTTCTATTTTTTTTGGATTTTCGTTTATTTTCTTTTATTTTTGTTTTCGAAACATTTTTAAAATTTGATTATATATATAAGAACAAAATTTTAAATATTTGACAAAAAGAAAGACAAAAATGATTCGGTCAAAACAATATATACTGGCAATAGATCAAAGTACATCTACGACTAAAGCCATAATTTTCAATCAATCAGGAAAAGTTGAACATCGAACAACCATAGCCCATCAACAATATTACCCGCAACCCGGATTTGTGGAACATGATCCGCTGGAAATTTTTGAGAATACGAAAACTGCCATGCTACAGGTGCTCCGGGAAAAGAATATCAGCGTTGATGAAATAGTGGGTATCGCAATTACAAACCAGCGTGAAACCATAATGGTATGGGATAAAAACACCGGCAAACCGGTTTATAATGCCATGGTTTGGCAGTGTCAGCGTGGCGCTCCTTACTGCCACGAACTAAAAGCAAAAGGCTATGATGAACTGATCAAAAGAAAAACGGGACTGCTGATCGATCCATATTTTTCGGCCAGCCGCTTGCACTGGTTGTTTCAAAACGTTGAAGGACTGAAACAACGGGCTAAAAAGGGAGATTTGTTACTGGGCACTATGGATACCTGGATACTTTGGAAACTCACAGGCGGGAAAGTACATGCTACTGATTATTCTAATGCCAGCCGCACCATGCTTTTCAATATTCATAACTTACAATGGGATGATGAGCTGATTGCTTTGTTTGGACTGGAAAAAGAAATGTTCCCTGAAGTTCAATTCAGTGATGAAATTTTTGGTTACAGTGATCCCTATGTTATTTTTGACAAAGCATTACCTATTGCCGGCTTGCTGGGTGATTCGCATGGTGCACTTTTCGGACAAAACTGTTTCAGACCGGGCTTGACCAAGTCAACCTATGGCACCGGTTCTTCAATCATGATGAACATCGGTACCAAACCACTAAATGCCCCTCAGGGACTGGTGACTTCTATCGGGTACAGCATGAACAAAAAAGTTCATTACGTCTTTGAAGGCAACATCCATTGCACAGGCGATACACTCAACTGGCTGAAAAACGAAGTTGAGTTAATCAACGATGTTTCTGAAGCAGAACCTTTGGCAAAATCAGTCAACGACAACAATGGAGTGTATTTAGTTCCTGCTTTTGTTGGACTGGGGGCGCCGTATTGGGACAACGAGGCACGTGCCTGTCTCTCCGGGATGCCCAGAAATACGAAGAAAGCGCACATTGTGCGGGCAGCGTTAGAAAGTATTGCTTACCAGGTGAAAGACCTGATTAGCCTGATGGAAGAAAAGGGCGGCATTGGGCTTCAGGAACTACGGGTTGACGGAGGTCCTACACGCAATAATTTTCTGATGCAGTTTCAATCGGACATGCTCAATCATGATGTAGCCCGTTCCGGTATTGAAGAGGCTTCGGCTTTGGGTGCAGCTTTCATGGCAGGACTGGCAACCAGCTTTTGGGAAAATCTGGAAGTAATTGAATCACTCCGCCAGGTTGATCGCATTTTTAAACCCGGCATGGAGACAAAAGAAACACAAAAATTTTACGAGGGCTGGAAAAAAGCTGTTAAAAAGGTCCGTTTATCCTAATTCAATAAATTCATTAAACAATAAAGAAATAAGATACGATGAAACTAAACAAACAAACATTCGGCGTAATTATCGCCACTCGAAACATTTTTAATTTTAAACTGGCTGTTGAAGCCCGTCAGAAGGTTTTAAAAAAGTTAGACAGCATGGGCTTTGGCTATGTCATTCTTCCGGAAGATGAGACGCCAACAGGCAATATTGAAGGATATGCTGACGCTGTGAAATGCGGAGCGTTATTCAAAAAAAACAGCGATATTATCGACGGAATCATAGTAGTATTGCCCAACTTCGGTGATGAGCTGGGCGTGGTAAATTCAATTAAAATGTCGGGGTTGAATGTTCCCATTCTGGTACAGGCTTGTGATGACGACAACGACAAGGTAGATGTTAAAAGTCGCCGCGATGCCTTCTGCGGAAAACTGTCGGTTTGCAATAACTTCTATCAATACGGGATCAAATTTACCGACACAATTTATCACACGTACAGTCTGGACAGCGATGAATTCACAATAGACCTGGTGAAATTTGCCGGTATCTGCCGTGTGGTGAAAGGACTGACCAACTTGCGCGTCGGAGCTATCGGTACCCGCCCGATCGGTTTCCAAACCATGCGTTACAGCGAAAAATTGTTGCAGAAATATGGCATCACGGTAGTACCTGTTGACATGTCTGAAATTATTGCAGCAGCCAATAAAATTGATGAGAACGACCCGGCAGTAAAAGAAAAGGTTGAAGCCATTCAGATGTACGGAGCCTGTGGCATTGCCTCAAAAGGTAAAATTGCCCATCAGGCACGTTTTGGCCTGGCTGTTGAAAACTGGATAAACGATAATGACATCGATATTTCCGCGTTACAATGCTGGGAATCAATTGAGAAAAATTACGGTTGTGCCGCCTGTGTTACCATGAGTATGATGGGTGAAAAACTAATGCCTTCTGCCTGCGAAGTGGATGTAGCCGGTACTATCTCAATGTATGCATTGGCCCTGGCTGCCAAAACACCCTCAGCCATCCTGGACTGGAACAACAATTTTGCTCAGGACCGGAATAAAGTAGTGGCTACCCACTGCAGCAATTACCCGAAATCATTCTTCCAAAGCGAAATTGAAATAGGCAGTCTTGATGTATTGGGAACTGTCCTGGGAAGCGAAGACACCTTCGGCGCAGTGAAAGGTAAAGTTGCTGCAGGTGATATGACTTATTTCCGTATATCCACCGACGACAACAGAGGCATCATCAAATCTTATTTGGGTGAAGGCAAAATGACTGACGACCCTTACGGAATGGATGGGGGTATCGCTGTTTGTGAAATTCCTAACCTTCAGAATCTGATGAAATTTATGTGCAAAAACGGGTTTGAACACCATGTAGCCATGGTTCGCGGCCATGTAAGTGAGGTACTGGAAGAAGCCATTGGTAATTACCTGGGCTGGGAAATATATAAACATGATTAGTGATTATGAACAGCAGAATTGAAGATTAAGTACTAAGTATTAAGTTATGAAAAATTTAAGAGAAAATGTTGTGAAGATGAATCATTATACAGACCTGGAACTTCAGCTGAAGTCAGTTAAATACCGTAAGGCATTGCTGAAATATATCAAAATGGCCAATGCCGGCCATACTGGTGGCAGTCTTTCGTGTACCGATATCCTGAACGTTTTATATAATGATGTGTTGGGTGTAACACCGGAAAATTTTTCTGAGAGGCAACGTAACCGTTACGTACAAAGTAAAGGGCATTCCGTTGAAGCTTTGTATGTTGTATTGGCTGACCAGGGTTTTTATCCCGAAAGTGACCTGGAAACCTTGTGCCGCTACAAGACAAAATACGTTGGACATCCCACCAGAAAGGTTAATGGTATTGAGTTTAATACCGGAGCACTGGGCCACGGACTGGCTATCTCAGCAGGTATAGCACTTGCTGCTAAAAAAGACCATTGCGATCATAAAGCCTTCACCCTGCTGGGTGACGGTGAACTGGCCGAAGGTTCAAATTACGAAGCTGCCATGATGGCTGCCCATTACAAACTGGATAACCTGGTGGCAATTCTGGACCACAACACCCTGCAAATAACCGGTAGAAATCGCGAAGTGTGCAGTCCTTACCCGATCGATGAAAAATTCAAAGCTTTTGGGTGGAGCGTGGTTTCCATTGACGGAAACAGCATTCCCGAGCTGCGGAAAGTTTTACATAATGTACCGGCAGAAAAAAACAAACCCACACTGATTATTGCCAATACAATCAAAGGCAAAGGCGTCAGCTTCATGGAAGATGAGCAGAAATGGCATCACCGAGTTCCAACAGACGAGCAATATAAACAAGCGATGGAAGAACTGAATAGCCAGGAAGAAACACTTGAAAAACAATTAATTTTGAATTGAACATGACATTACAAACACTGACAACAGGAAGAGCAAACCTGGAAGAATTTGCGGCGACATTAATGGAACTGGCTGAAAAAGACACTAATATATTGGCAGTAACGAGCGATTCACGCGGATCGGCCAAATTAGTTTCTTTTGCGGAAAATTTTCCTGAGCAAATTGTAGAAATTGGAATTGCTGAGCAGAATCTGGTAGGCGTTTCAGCCGGGCTGGCTTCAGCCGGAAAAAACGTGTTTGCTGTATCGCCAGCCTGCTTTTTAACTGCCCGTTCACTGGAACAGATCAAAAACGATGTGGCCTATTCCAACCAGCCGGTTACCCTGGTGGGAATCAGTGCCGGCGTTAGTTACGGGGCATTGGGTTCAACCCACCACTCCACCCACGATGTTGCAGTTTTAAGAGCTATTCCAAATATTGATGTAGTGGTGCCCGCGGATAATTTTGAAACGCGTGAGGCCATCTTTTACGCTTCAAAATCGAAGAAACCTGTTTATCTGAAGTTCGGAAAGAAGGCAATGCCTAATCTTCCCCGATTGGAGAAAAAGTTCGAAATCGGAAAAGCATCAACTATTTGTGAAGGGGAGGATGTCGCATTTATCGCCTGTGGTGAAACCGTTGCCCCTGCTTATGAAGCAGCACTGCAGCTTGAAGCACGAGGCATTAAAGCCGAAGTTATCAGCATGCACACAGTCAACCCGTTAGATAAGGAAATGGTTAAAAAATTGGCCAAAAAATGCAGGGCCATTGTTACTGTAGAAGAACACAGCATTCATGGCGGGCTGGGTGAAGCCTGTGCTTCGCTTCTGATGCAGGAACAACTATTTGTCCCATTTAAGATTGTAGGCATTCCGGACGAAAACACAGTAACCGGATCTCAAAATGACATATTCAAACACTATGGAATCACAGGAGATGGATTAATGGAAACAGCACTCAACTTAATTAAATAATTGAAACTTTTAAAACAATGAAGTATCAGTCTTTTACTATCAAACCATTGATCTTTCTGATCATACTAATGGGAATGATTAGCTGCAATCCAGGTGTGAAAAAAGACAAGACCAAAAAGATGGCTGTCGTCATTTCAACATTAAATAATCCGTGGTTTGTTGTATTGGGTGAATCAGCTGCCAAACGGGCACGTGAACTGGGGTACGAAGCACAGATCTTCGACTCACAGAATAATTCAGCCAGGGAGGCGGAGCATTTCGACAATATTATTGCCATGGGTTATGATGCCATCCTTTTTAATCCTACAGATGCAGATGGCTCGGTACTCAATGTAAAACGTGCCAAAGCAGCCGGGATTCCAACCTTTTGTATCGACCGTGAGATAAATTCGAAGGACGCGGCTGTTACACAGTTGTTATCGGATAGTTTCACCGGTTGTATCAAAGAAGGAGAATATTTTGTAAAACAGATGCATAAAAAAGGCAATTACGTTGAAATCCTTGGGCTGGTAGGCGACAACAACACATGGAACCGATCCAGCGGTTTTCACAGCGTGGTCGATGAGTTTCCCAGACTGAAGATGGTGGCTCAGCAAAGTGCCGATTTTGACCGTAACAAAGCGCTTGATGTGATGGAAACCATCATGCAGGCCCATCCTGATATTGATGCCGTTTTCTGCGGAAACGATGCCATGGCACTGGGTGCCTACCAGGCTGTACTGGCAGCCGGCAAAGCCGACAAGATCAAGATTTTTGGGTTTGATGGTTCTGATGATGCTGTCCGCTCGATTGCTGAAGGGAAAATGGCTGCTACGGTCATGCAGTTTCCCGTGCTTATGGCCAGAAAATCTGCTGAGCTCGCTGATGAATACATCAGAGGACGGCGTGACTTTGACAACCGAACCCCTGTTGAAGTGAAGCTGGTTACTCCTGATAATGTTTCAAAATTCCTTCCTGAAAAATAATATCCATGAACAAAACAATTAAATATATCCTCGGAATTATAGCTGTTTTACTGGTAGTCTATTTTTCACTGGACATTGAAAATCTGCAGAAACACCAGGCCAGCACAACGAAAAAGACATTCGATGCCACGGAATATGCTGCCCGCTTTTGGAAAGATGACCTCCCCAAAAGTATTGCCGATGCAACGCCAGTAACTTCACTTTTAAAGAGTCTGGAAGATGATCCGCAAAATGCCTTTAAGGAATATGGCCGTAAGTTAGGCATTTCCACGACATACTATTTCATGGTGAAAGGAAAAGGAATTATTCAATCGGTAAAAGACGATTACCTTGAAGTAGCAGTTGGAGACAACACCAATATTCGGGTAGCTACCGGCTTCATCTTTGGCAATGCAGTTCGGGATGGGTCCGGTCAGGTCAATATCAACAATTTTCTGAACATGACCGATTTCAATAACGTGTCGATAGCCATTGATAAGCTGGTAAAAGAAAAAGTGGTTTCAAGGTTAAGAAAAGCTGCGGCTAAAGGAAAACAACTTGATTTTGCCGGAGCCACTGAAATACAGGAAGACCAGGTAAACCTGGATTCTTTACGGATCATTCCTGTTCAAGCAATTATATCCGATGGAAAAACAGAATAAAACTACAACCCCAATTCTTGAAGTCCGGAATATCTCCAAAGATTTTTCAGGTGTTTACGCGTTGCAAAATGTAAGTTTGGAAATTTATCCGGGCCAGGTAACAGCTATTACCGGTGAAAATGGTGCGGGTAAATCAACCCTGATGAAAATTATTTCCGGTGTTTATACCCAGTATGAAGGTGATGTGTTTCTGAATGGAGAAAAGGTTTCTTTTAATAACTCTAAAGAAGCCGGAAAAAATGGCGTGGTTATTATTCATCAGGAATTGAACCTTATCCCCTATCTCAGCATTACCGAAAATCTTTTTCTGGGCAACGAACTCAACAACAAATTTGGTTTGCTTGATTACCCGAAAATGAACAAGAAAGCCAAAGAATTGCTTGCCAGGCTTCATCTCGACGTTCCACCTTCATTACCCCTCAATCAATTGCGCGTTGGGCAGCAACAGCTGGTAGAGATCGCCAAAGCGCTGCTACTGGAATCCAAAGTACTAATCATGGATGAGCCTACTTCGGCTATCAGTGATCATGAGGTGGAGTTGCTTTTCAAAATTATTAATGAGCTCAAGGCAAAAGGCGTGGCCATTGTTTATATCTCGCACAAGTTAAATGAGCTGTTCGAAATTGCCGACCGGTATGCCGTATTGCGAGATGGCAAAAGCATGGGCTCAGGGAAAATGCAGGAAACTACAAACGACCAGTTGATACAGCTCATGGTGGGGCGCGACCTGAAAAACAGTTTCAAAAAAGAAAACACCATCATGGAAAATGAAGTCCTGCGTGTTGAAAACCTGACATTCAGAAATCCGGAAAACAAAAATGATTACCTGGTCAATGATGTCAGCTTTTCTCTCAGGAAAGGTGAAATTCTGGGTATCAGCGGGCTGATGGGTGCCGGACGTACGGAGGTACTGGAAGCTATTTTCGGGTTGTATCCCAAATATGTTTCCGGCAGGATTTTCGTTGACGGCAAAGAACATAAAATACAATGTGTTAACGATGCCATTGCTGCCGGGATTGCCCTGGTCCCCGAAGACAGGAAACTCCAGGGGCTAATCCTTAACATGAATGTGACCAAAAACACCAGTTTGGCCAGCCTGGATAAGATCTCCAAATTTAGCTTTATTGATAAAAAGAAGGAGGCTGAACTCAGCAAACAGTTCATAAGAAAACTAAACACCAAAGTTTCTTCTTCCAGACAGGTAGTGGAAAAGCTAAGCGGAGGAAACCAGCAAAAAGTAGTGATAGCAAAATGGCTGGCTACCAACCCAAAAGTGCTGCTGTTGGATGAGCCGACACGTGGAATTGACGTGGGTGCTAAAAGCGAGATATACAAACTGATCAGCGAGCTGGCTGCACAGGGGATGAGTATCGTTTTTGTTTCCTCTGAGCTTCCCGAGATACTTGCCATATCTGACAATATCCTTGTTTTATCGGAATCAAAATTAACTGCCAGGCTGAGTCGGGCTGAAGCTAATGAAGAAGTGATTATGAAAGCTGCCCTTGTTGAAAAAGAAAAAATATAAAACAAATGAATACTACTGAACTAAAACATAAGCTGATACAATTTCAATCCATTATTGCCCTTGCGGTGATGTGCATCATCCTGAGTTTTTTGAGTGACCGTTTTCTGACTGGAGAAAATGCATGGAATGTGATGCGTCAGATCTCTGTCAACATGATTATTTCCGTCGGTATGACATTGGTGATCCTCACGGGCGGTATCGATCTTTCTGTGGGCTCCATACTGGCTTTCGCGGGAGCTGTAACCGCGGGTATGCTGAAGTTTGGTGCTGAGTTTACTAACCTTAACGTGTATATTGGGTTCACTTTACTTGGAGCCTTGATAGGAGGCACGCTGGTAGGAGCTTTTCTGGGCTGGTTCAATGGACTCACTATCACCAGGTTCAAAGTACCTCCTTTCGTGGCAACACTCGCGATGCTTACCATTGCACGTGGCCTGACGATGCTTTGGACGGGCGGTTTCCCTATCACCGGTCTGGGCGATAACATGGCATTTATTGGAACGGGTTGGTTTTTGGGTATTCCCATGCCAGTCTGGATTTCAGCTATCGTGGTATTGGCAGCCGTTGTACTCACCAAACGTACGACACTGGGACGACACATTTATGCCATTGGAGGCAATGAAACAGCAGCTGAACTTTCCGGTTTAAAAATCAAGAAAATAAAAATGATCGTCTATTCCATTGCCGGAGCACTGGCCGGGATTGGCGGTATCATCGTTACTTCACGGCTCGATTCGGCGCAGCCCAACGCGGGTTTCGGCTTCGAGCTGGATTCCATTGCCGCGGTGGTCATCGGAGGAACATCGCTGTCAGGGGGCAAAGGAACAATCATGGGAACCGTTCAGGGTGCGCTGATCATCGGAATACTGAATAACGGTCTGGTGTTACTCAATGTTTCTCCTTTCTGGCAACAGGTAATCAAGGGACTCGTGATTTTAATGGCAGTAGTAATTGAGAAATTTAATTCAAAAAGCGAATAACACGTAAATAAATGAAACATTTTTTTCTACTAACAGTCATTTTTACATTCGGTGTTTTTAGGCTTGGGTTCACTCAGGATGCATTCTTAAAAAGCCAGCATACAAGACCTCGTATAGTGATCTCTTCAGATTTTCCACCGCTGGATGTTTGTATGAGTGGTTGTGCGGCCGATCATACCAGCGACCCCGATGATGTGCAGTCGATGGTACGCTTCCTGCTTTATGCGAATGAATTTGATATAGAGGGATTAATCGCTTCATCGGGCACATTTGCCAATGTGGCAAATAAGCAAAATATACTTGACATAATTGATCTATATGCAAGGGTATATGACAACCTTGTTGCACACGATTCTCTTTACCCTACACCCGACTTTCTGCGATCGGTTACTTATCAGGGACGTTCCGGCACCTGGGGCGGATCGGTCAGCAATAATATTGGCGATGGCAAAGACAGCGAGGCTTCGGATTCGATTATCAGTATCGTTGACAGACCGGATCCGCGACCTGTTTGGTTCTGTTTCTGGGGCGATTGCAGTAATTTGGCACAAGCTATCTGGAAAGTAAAAAATACACGCAGCACTGCCGGCCTGCAAAAATTTCTCAGCAAGATTCGTGTCTATCAGATTGCTCATCAGGACAGTACCATTGATTGGATGCTTAATAATTTTCCCGATCTGTTTATAATTTATTCGCATTCAACCTACCAGGGTATGTTTGGTGGTCCAAATGATTCACTTGGAAATTTATCATGGCTTGATACTCACATTCGTCAGAACCACGGACCCTTAGGCGCTGTATACCCACCTGCGGCAATGGGTGTTGACGGATTGAAAGAAGGAGATTCGCCTTCATTTCTTTATCTTGTAAGCGCTGCTCACGGAATGAATGACCCTGAAGATCCTTCAATGGAAAGCTGGGGAGGCCAGTATGTACGTGTAGATTCCACTAATCATTGGGTAGATGGACCCGGCCCCTCGAGTATTTCCAAATGGGAATCCCAATATCAGGCTGAATTTGCAAAACGTGCTGACTGGATGCTGCCCCGTTCAACTCGTGTTAAAATTCCCCTTAAGCCCCGGATAATTGTATTAACGGACATTTCTACATGGGAACCCGATGACCATGAATCATTGACCCGTCTCCTTGTTCATGCCGACTTGTTCGAAATAGAAGGCATTGTTTTTACAACCGGCTGGAGCTGGGATAATATTAGTAATTCAAATACCGGTATCAATTTAATTAATGAGGTGATTGATGCATACGAAAAAGATTTGCCTAACCTGATGTTGCGTTCTAACCAAACCGGGTTTTCACAGGATTCTACCCGGCAGGAAATAGGGTACTGGCCCAGTGCAGACTATTTAAGAAGTCGTGTTATGAAAGGCAGCCTGAGAAGAGGAATGAAATACATTGGTACCGGAAACAATTCCGATGGAAGTAACCTGATCATTGAACAGGCTGATGAAAATGACTATCGCCCAATATGGGTAACATTCTGGGGCGGAGGAAACACACTTGCACAGGCAGTGTGGCAGGTACAGCAAACGCGTAGCAATGCAGAATTAAAAACCTTTCTGCACAAACTACGTGCTTATGCTATTACCGATCAGGACCGCAGTTATGACGGTTCTGAAGGATTTGAAGTAAGCAGTCAACAGTGGCTGCGTCGTGACTTTGCCGATGATCTTTTCTTTATTTGGGACGAATGTGCATGGAAATATCAAAACGGTACAGGTCGTGACAATTGGGTACAGTATGAAAACAATATACAGGGGCACGGCAATTTGGGTAATCAGTATCCTAAATACGCGTATGGGGTAGAAGGCGATACTCCCTCTTTTCTGTATTTACTGCCCAATGGACTCAATGATCCGGAGGATCCACGCCAATGCAGCTGGGGCGGTTATTCAGTATGGGGTGTTGGCCCTGATAAAAAAACAAGCGCCTATACTAATTATACAGGTATACCTTACAATGTTTGCAATAAGTATGAGAATCATTTTTATGCAGCCACTTTTAATAATTTTGCCGCCAGAATGGACTGGGCCAAGGATGGTGCTGGAAATCTCAATCCCATAGTTGCGGTGAATGGAGATACAAGCTTAAACATCCTTACTATAGCTCCAAAACCAGATTCAAGCATAGTTCTTGATGCTTCAGGCTCATTTGACCCTGATAGTAATTCTATAAGCTTTCATTGGTGGATACAACCTGAGGCTGGCACCTATGCGCAAAACATTGCAATTCAAAATAGTGACTCCAGTATTGCCACAGTTCACGTTCCTCCAGATTCTGAAGGGAAAACGTTTCATTTGATATGTGAAGTTACAGATAATGGAACACCTAACCTTACCAGTTATCGACGCATAATTTTTAAACCATCCCTAACAGGGACACCTGCTTCGGTTAACCGGGCACCGGTTGCTTATGCCGGACCTGATCAAACAGTTACTATTAGCGATGGAGACAGCGTGAAGTCAGTAATACTTTATGGATCAGGTAGCAATGACTTTGACGGTTCAATTATTTCGTATTCCTGGAGTGAAAATGGCAAAGAGATTGTTACGGGGGCAATTACTTCAGCAGCACTAACCGTGGGTAAACATATACTTACCTTGAAAGTTACTGATAATGAAGGTGCAACCAATACCGATGAAGTAATTATCTCAGTAAATGAAATAATAAGCAATGCAGCTGATGTCTGGATGGAAGCGGAATGCGGTACTGCTGGGTCTCTATGGAGTATTAATTCAGATATTTCAGCTTCTAATAATAAATATATAACCATACAGCCGGGAAACAACAGTACTGACAATCCACCATCAGATGACAATGACCTGCTAACCTATAATTTTAATTTAAGCGAAAGCGGAACTTATCACCTATGGACCCGGGTTATAGCACCTGGTCCTCATGATGATTCGTATTGGTTAAAAATTGATAACGGTAATTGGTATATGTGGAACAATATTACCGCATCTTCAAGCTGGATATGGGCATTGGCTCAGTCATATTCCCTCAACGCGGGAACACATGTATTAACAATTGGGTATCGGGAAGATGGAACTAAATTAGATAAAATCTATCTGACGAAAACTGCTGATATTCCATCAGAAACAGGTGGAGAAGCAGGTAGCTGCAATGCTCAAACCGGGCTTGTTCTGGTACCTGGAAGAAAAAGCATCCTGGTATATCCAAATCCGGTAAATGGTATATTGAATATTTCCGTTCCTGATTCTGAAAAATTGAATAACACTCTATCTATAATCGACTCAAATGGCAAATTAATCAGGGATATATATACTTCAAAAAATGTAAATTATATTAATATCAATGGAATACATCCCGGTCAATACTTTTTAATTGTGGATAATGGTAAAAAACGAATTTGTAAAAAATTCATTATTAAGTAATTTTTCACAAAAAGCAAGTTAACCAGGTTTTTTTAAGACATTAGTATAATATTTAAGTGCTGGAAGTTATTATAGAGAAAATACTATATTACATCTACAAAAGATACAAACTAATAATAAAGAATACTATGAAAAACATTGTCCTTCTGATAGCCTTTTTTTTGATATTTAATTCCCTTTTCGGACAAGCAGTGCAAA
This sequence comes from uncultured Bacteroidales bacterium, assembly GCA_963783315.1. Lineage (GTDB taxonomy): Bacteria > Bacteroidota > Bacteroidia > Bacteroidales > DASQZP01 > DASQZP01. The sequence continues at coordinate 177,360 of CAWAMZ010000010.1, read as the reverse complement.
AAAACCGCGTAATCATATTATCGGATATTGAAGCAGATCCGGACGATACACAATCGTTTGTACGCTTGCTTTTATATTCAAATGAGATTGATATTGAAGGATTAATTGCCACGACTTCCTGTTGGCATAAAACCATGGTTAATCCTGAATCGATCAGGAAAATCATTAAGGCTTATGGCAGGGTACAACCTAACCTGACAAAACATGATCCTGATTTCCCTGATGCTGAATCCCTTTTAATGAAAGTAAAACAGGGACTTCCTGAATATGGAATGAACGGAGTAGGTAAGGATAAAAATTCAGAGGGTTCCGACTGGATAATTAAGAAGCTGGAAGATAATGATCCGCGGCCATTATGGATAAGCGTCTGGGGAGGTGCCAACACGCTTGCCCAGGCATTGTATGAAATTAAACATACAAAGTCAGCTGCTGAAGCTAAAAAACTTATTGCAAAACTCAGGGTTTATACTATTTCCGACCAGGATGACAGTGGCATCTGGATCAGAAACAATTTTCCGAACCTGTTTTACATAGCCAGTCCGGGAGATGATTATGGCAGTGCTACATGGAGTGCCATTAACAGTTATATAAACGGTATAAACAATAATGAGATCAGTAACAGCTGGCTGGCTCAAAACATACAACAGGGACACGGCCCGCTGGGCGCTGCATATCCGGATGTATCCTGGGGAATGGAAGGAGACACACCATCCTGGCTGAATTTAATACTGAATGGATTAAGTAATCCTGAGCATCCCGACTGGGGTGGCTGGGGTGGCCGTTACGAGCTGTATAAACCTGATTTTGCAAAGCAAAAGAAAGGAGGATCAGGTGTGCCTTTTGAGCCTGAAACAAGAGCAATATGGACCAACGCAAGCGATACTTATACACCATATGTTCATAGTGATTATGGACGAGCCATAAAACTTGATACGATTACTTTCACAGGTGATAAGGTAACTTTGTGGCGCTGGCGGGACGATTTTCAGAATGATTTCGCTGCGCGTATGGACTGGTGTACAAAATCATACGAGGAAGCCAATCACCCACCTGTTATTGTTTTGAATAATCCTGAAAATATAACCGTAAAATCCGGACAGGGCTTTGGAATAGACGCCTTTGACACCACAGATCCCGATGGGGATAGTTTCAGCTTTCTATGGTTCACTTATCCGGAAGCAGGAACATGTAAAAAACCCCTTAAATTGTCACAGCCTGAAAATTCCCATGGCATTTATGCTGTTGCCCCTGAAGTGGATAAAAAAGAAACTGCACACATTATTCTGAGAGTAACTGACAAAGGCAATCCGGCATTATCAAGCTACAAAAGGATAATAGTGACGATACTACCAAACTAATCTCCGCTGCCGCACGAGTCCGCTCGTGTCGTAAAAATAGCTGATTTATCAGGTAATATATACAATAATACAATATACAAACGTGTGGCAGCAGGTTATGATCTTTCATTCTTGTATTAGCCTACGCCAATAAAACTAATTCATATTATTTTCCAACAATACATTGGAAGAAATAAAAATAAATTCCTGATGATTATGTATAAATTTAACTATTGAATAAAATCATGTTTAAGTAATATTCGTTAAATTTGTTGAAACAATGATACTTGCATGACTGAAATTAAAGACATATTAAAGCTAAGTATTGACGAGAGAATACACCTGGTTCAAACTATATGGGACAGCATTGCTTCGGATACCGAAGAATCTGAAATAAGCGAAGAACATAAGAAGATTCTGGATGAACGCATTGAAGCCCACGTAAAAGATCCTAAAGCTGTCGTTAGCTGGGATGAAGTGAAGAAAAGCGTTAAGAAAATCTTATGAGTTACACCGTCAACTTTAGGAAGGAAGCGCAACAGGATATTTTAGAGGCAATAGAATGGTATGAAGAAAAGCGCGAAGGTCTGGGCGATGAGTTTTTCATTGCCATTGAGAATGAAAAACATCTTATCGAGTAAAATCCCTATAATTATGAGGATAAGGACAAAGGAATCCGAAAAGCCATTACAAAACGCTTTCCATATATCCTGTATTACAAAATAGAAGCCGATAATCAGGTTTTAGTGTATGCCGTGTTGCACATGAAAAGAAGCACCAAACTATTGAAAAAACGGATGAAATAATAGTTGGGGACGGCAACAGAAATATTTATTTATTAGTGCGTTTGCTTATTGTGAAGAAACAGGTACTATAGAAAGTATGATGGTTTCTAAATATCGCTATCTCACGAGTCCCCTCGTGTGGTAAAAACAGTTGATTTATCAGGTAATATGTCCAAGGCCAAATGATACTATCGTGCGGCAACCTGCGTTGGGATTACTACGTGATCCCGTTTTGGGGAACCTTGTAACACTTGAAATCCCTGATGCTATCACATCAGGTGGATTTTTTATTCCCGCCTGCATGTTCAAACTAGCGTTTGACTCGTATTTGAATATTTTCTCCCGGTATAATTAACGAAGGATAGACTAAAATCCTTAGGATTTACATAAAAGCGAAGGGATTATTTCATGATCCCGTTGGGGGGTACCTTGCAACACTTGAAATCCCTGATGCTACCGCATCAGTTGGATTTTTTCATTTCCCTTGCTCATTCAAACTAATGTTTGATTCGCCCTGGAAATAAAAAAATCCCGGCAAAGCCAGGATTTCAAGTGTTGCGGAGAGCGAGGGATTACTCCCTCCGATCGTGAGGGCTTCGCCGTTCGAACCTGGCCAGCCCTTCTGTTCGAATCCAGGCCTTGAAAATGCCTCAGTGGTTAACTTAGCCCCAGTAGCTTCAATAATCTTTTAAGCGGAGAGCGAGGGATTCGAACCCCCGGACCCACATAAGCAGGTCAACAGATTTCGAGTCTGCCCCGTTCGACCACTCCGGCAGCTCTCCAAAAACCCCAAAGCGTATATACTACTTTGGGGTTCTGCAAAATTAATGTTTTTTAGAAATATTCTAAATTATTTACTTTACGTTTTTCAACGCCTTTTCTGCGGCCTTCAGCAAGGGTTCGGCTGATACCGGACTGCCTACTGCCAGCTGCATCCATTCATCAGGTGTAACCCTGCCTATGCTGTACATCCGCTGTACTTCCTTAGCAAAATTCTTCCCTTTCAGATATTCTGCTATCTGAAAATCAATCAACTCTCCGTATGAATAAGCGGATAAATACAACGGATAAGATACCATGTGAGAGTAAACAGCCAGGATGGTCTGGTCCTTAATGCCGAACACATCTGCATAATACTTGTTCCAGATGTCTTTGGAAATGCCAATAACGGCTTCTTTCAGTTCATCAGCGGTTGCCTCGGGATGGGCATACATCCATTTCCACATGTTCATATCAACCAGCGAAACACCCATAATCTCGTAAACCGACCAGAAATGATCCAGCACATCCAGATTCTCCTTCATAGGATCATTCGACTCCATGCCCAACAAATACAGGTCCTGTTTCTGGAACAGGAAGGCCAGTGCTTCCGTGAATGCCGTGTTGGGCACCCCATTCAGCATATAATAATCAACATCATGCATAGATATGGTCTGTTCCACATTGTGTCCGAACTCATGGACTGCAATGTTGTATCCCTTGTAGTTCATGCCACCTTCGGGTATACGGGTACGCAGGTGCGATTTCATGCTCTTCATGGCAGCTCCCCAGGCGTGACCGGAACCGCGTGCCGGATCAACGGCCACCCACGAGGCAATAAAGTTTGCTTCTTTCTGCTCAAAACCCAGTTTGGTCAGAATATTGGGTAAATCCTCCTTAAAAGCTTCACTGTTGGGATATTTCTGCTCAGTGATGGCATCCAGCTTCGACTCGTCAATACCACTGCGGGTTTTAAAGCCATCGTACCAGATATCGAAAGGCTTCAGGTTACGCCCAAGTCTGCTGGCAATCAGCTTGCCCATCTCTTTATACAGCGGAGAGGAAACAACAGAGATAAAGAGCTTCTCTGCATCCGGTTGGGTGACTTCCATCTCCCCGTCGAACTTACGCTTGATATAAGTATTCAGCACCGGATAAAATGGATCCATGTCGTGCAAGGCATGAAAATTATCCAGAATATGCTGATAACGTACCGTTCCTTCAGGAGTAAAGCTCACTTCCTTACCAAACCTGTATACTTTGTTGGTATATGGATTCCAGGTAAAAGCCGAATCATTGATCACCTTTTCAGGAATTTTCTGAGAAACAATCCGTTTCATTACTTCATAGATCAGTTCCTGCCTTTTCAGTCCGTCGGCTTCTGCATAGTTCGACTTGATCTCATCCCGAAGGTTCCAGTGCGACAACAGCTTCAGATCAGCCGGAAATAAGGTGCTGCCGACACTGTCCAGCAGTTTGCCGGCGTAAATATTGTATTCCGAAATGTATACATCTGAGTTGGTGCTTACTTGCGAATAATGTTGCATGAAGCTGGCCGGTACTCGGGCCGTGAACATGTCTCCCATCCTGGCATAGGCCCATTGCAGGCGATTCCAGTCAGGTCCCAGTTTTGTCTTCTCTTCCAGACTGTAGTAGGGAAAGTTCAGTGAAACCACAAAAGCTATTTTATTATTGAACAGATCATCATTCAGATGTGCCGAAGGATCATAAGCACCGAACATCCGGTCAATCTTATAGATTGGTCCGATATCCAGATGAAGCGGCCTGAGCAGTTCGAGTGTCATCTTGTTGAAATTACCATAGATGCTCTCAAAATCTTTGGATAATTTCAGAAAAACATTCTTAAGCTCTTCATCCGAAGCAATAAAATTTTCTTTGCAGAAAGCAGTAAACTCAACCGGTGTTCCATCCGCATCCTGCCAAAGGCCTGCAGCCTGTTTCACACCTCTTTCTATTCTGAAAGGATCAGCATCCGGATAAATCCTCTTAAGTGTATCAATCGTACCGGAAATAGTTGTTTCCATAATAAAATTTGTTTTTGCTGCTGGAACTCTGTTTTTTTGAGTGCACTGCCAGAGGAATAGTCCAAGCACTGCGATAATCAGTATTTTTTTCATACACCTGAATGGTTTAGGTTAGTATTTTGTTATTTTTCTGTTCCTTTAATATTGTTATGCGGCTTACAGGCCATCTAAATCAAATTGACTCTCCGCCGGATAAAGAGTAAAATTAAACATTATCAGACATTATCCAATATATTTAATAGCATGAGCAGTTATCTATTGAATCATCCAGTCCATCCTTCCCGAAAGGATTCATTCATTACCTGGTATTAAAACAGAAAAAGAGAAGGTGTTCAGGACTCAGATTGTTGTGGAACAAAAACAAGTTCAGGATTGTTAAACTGACATGAATATTAAAACAACGAAACGTCATGAAAACAATACATCTTTTATTAATTTGCATATTCCTTTCAGGGATTAACGGCTCGGCACAAAATAATATGTCTGACAGTGATAGTATCGCTGGTAATCAGGGTATAAAAAATAGTATTGAATCAAAAAAATATGAATTCAATGGTACTTTCGTTCACCCTACGGGTGGCGGTCAGATTGACCTTTTTAGCACCCCCAACTTCATGATTGTTTCAGGTGACACTGCCAGCGCTGACCTGCCATTTTATGGAGAAGCCTATGTAGCAGGATATGGTCAGGAAAACGGAATTGTTTTCAACAATCAGATTAAAGAGTACAAATCTGAAGATCAAACCAAAAAGAAACAATTTAAAATAAGTTTCAAGGTTTCCGGAAAAACAGACAGTTTCCAGGTGTACCTTGTCGTTTCCTATAACGGGTATGCTTCACTTTCGATAAACAGCAACAACAAAGCCCCTATCTCGTATGTAGGGAAAATTAAGGCATTAAAATAAGTTTATCAGGTTGAATTGAAGATCAGTGAATCTTAACTTAAAACCAGAAACTACAGAAAATTAATATTTTAATATAATATTACGGAAAAAATTCAAAAAAGAGTTCGAAATATTTTGGAAAACGAAACAAGACACCTATATTTGCATCGCTTTTAAAACGAAACACCAAAAGCGATTATGAAGGGAGCTTAGCTCAGTTGGTTCAGAGCATCTGCCTTACAAGCAGAGGGTCGCTGGTTCGAATCCAGCAGTTCCCACAAAAGAAACCTCACCAGAGCAAACTGGCGGGGTTTTTTTATTTCCCATTCTTCAAACCATTTAATTGGTTCAGTTCAATTGCTACCGCGCAAGCAGAGGGTCGCTGGTTCGCACTTAGCGACGCAGGAGCGTTCTCACGAGCAGCTGGTGGCCTGGCTCTGTGGGTGCGAGTAACTTAGCGACGCAGGAGCGTTCTCACGAGCAGCTGGTGGCCTGGCTCTGTGGGTGCGAGTAACTTAGCGACGCAGGAGCGTTCTCACGAGCAGCTGGTGGCCTGGCTCTGTGGGTGCGAGTAACTTAGCGACGCAGGAGCGTTCTCACGAGCAGCTGGTGGCCTGGCTCTGTGGGTGCGAGTAATCCAGCAGTTCCCACAAAAGAAACCTCACCAGAGCAAACTGGCGGGGTTTTTTTATTTCCCATTCTTCAAACCATTTAATTGGTTCAGTTCAATTGCTACCGCGCAAGCAGAGAGTCGCTGGTTCGCACTTAGCGACACAGGAGCGTTCTCATCATTAATTGTTGGTTTCTTTTTTTAATTTACCTTATCCTCATAATTCTCAAAACAGCCCTCCCTCCTACATCTGGCAAAGGGAAAAATATCAAATGACTCTTCTGGTCAATACTTACCGTATGTGCACCCTTATAAAAAAAACGTTCTCCGGTTTTCCTGATATTTTTAGGTTCAACCTTAAAAACAGAGACCGTTCCGCTTTCTGAGGAAACAAAAAGCAGCTGTTTCTGTTTGTCAAAGGCCAATACATCCGGATATTTCCCTACCTTATCCTGGGTTATAATTTTGCCAGAAGTTAGATCTAATGCTACAAGGGATGCATTGTCCTCACCAGTTATTAAGGCATAGTGCGTTTGCTCATCAATATAAAAACCATGGGCACCGCTGCAGCCAGGCAGGTCGTAGCGACGGGTAATCGTCATTTGTTGGGGATCAATGGCTACCAGTTGATTATTGGTTTGGTCAGCCGAAAATATCAATCCCGAGATGGAATCATAATGAGTATTACCAACCTCCCCTCCAATTTTAATCTTTTTCAGCAGTTTATTGTGCTGCGCATCAATAACCGATACCGTTCCTCCATGCTCATCGGAAACAAACACTCTTTTCTGCAACGGGGCGTAAGCCAATCCATCAGGATAATCTCCAACCGGTATATTGGCAATTACTTGTAGTGACTTTTCATCGATTACTGCCACCTGATCCTTTCCCGTTGCAGAGGCAAACGCTCTATTAAGTGCAGAAACAGCGATTACTCCATGAACATTGGGTAAGCCCAGGATGTTTTTAATTACCTGTTGTGAATCTATATCGAAAACAGTTACCATATCCGATCCCATATGGGCGATATACAGCCTCCTGTTCCTTTCGTTGATACTTTGGTAATCAAACCTGGTATTCCCTCCCAGTAACTGTACATCGGCAACGAATTCCAACCCAAGTTTCTCAGCTCTTTGTTTGAATGTCGCTCTCTGCGGATAAATCGTCAGAAGATTCAAGAATAAAAAAATTGTATACAGTAAGATGGTTTTCATTATTTCAAAGGATTCTATATTGTCTCAACAAATTTAAAAGCATTTTTTTTAACTGGAACGGTATGTTGTCCTATGGTAATAAATCCCTTCTGCGGTCAGTATTTACAATACCAATCCCAATCATCTTTTTATCAGTATAATCGTCTTGTATTTTTCTGTACCGAAAATCTGAATACTCCCATCAAGCAGGTAGATAAAACTCACTGAATCTGTTTTGGATACGCCTTCGGGCGTATAAACATATATCCTCCTGGTTTCATTTAAGATGTCGGATTGAAAATCGATGGTGTCTGTTTGATAATTCAAGCCGAATACTTTCATCGGGCCAACTAAAACCAGCAGTGATATCAGTTGTTTCATGGTAGTGGTTTATGGCAGCAGACATTTTGCATTTATGTTTGGTTTTAGTGCTTATATATATGGCAGTTGTTGTAATTTTTCCCTTCTTCCCTTCAATAACTCATTTTTGCCACCAATAACCTGTTTGCTCCGTATGTATCTTTATTTGTACAGTAATAGAACTTAAGTGTATTTATTGATTCCTTTTTATAATATCCATTACAACTAAATTATCGGCATACACCTGCCATAATTTTATCCTGTTCTCCTTAACAATCACTTTCCAGGCAGCGGGAATTCTCCAGAAGTTGCTATTTTCTTTATTTACAAGGTTTTTATATGTCCCGCTTGCATATCCAAATAAACTAATAATTTTATCCTTTTCGATGGTTTCTTCAATCTCAATTTTATAATCAGGAAACATTTCAAAATAACGGGTCCAGCCAATTCTCATTTTCTCAATGCCTGCAAATCTGTTATCCTGTGAATCAACGAAAACATGATCATCCGATAATAAATCGCAGATTTTGTCAACATCAGCAGTATTTATTGCTTCAATGTAATCATTTATTACCTCCATCTATGCATGATTATCCGTATGACAATTAATTTCACAACCTTTTGCTACCAGCGTTTCTTTTTTTCGTTGTAACCAACGGTGTATAAAGATATAGGAGTTTGGGGGTAAAACAAAATTTAAATTCAGTGCCAAAGTGACAAGTAAACAAGGTAACAGAGAAGCCATACTTTTCAAGCATAATCCAGATGTCCCCGATATATCCCTGGTAATCACGCTCCATAATTTTCCACATTACTGCCTGAAACAATATGAAACTCCTGAGACAACCGAATTACCATTGAATCACCACCGAATAACTATCGAATCAACAACTGAATCAACAACCTCTTTTCGCTTTACCGGAATTTTTTATAATTTTATTGGAACCTAAATCTATTACAATTTTTTGTCTCTTTTTATCTGTGATTAAATAAATCCTGAAAAAGGAAATAAAACCAAACCTGTCATGAAATTTAAACCACTACATCCTGTCAAATTGATCAAACTCACTGTCACATTCTCTCTTTTCAGTACATTGATGCTTATAAACAATACTGCCCGGGCTGTTCCGGGCTTTGCCAGGCAAACAGGCATGTCGTGCATGGCTTGTCATTCAGTGTTTCCTGAGCTTACTTCCTTTGGACGTCAATTTAAGCTAAACGGTTATACACTTACGGGGATGAAAACCATTGAATCCAGAGCTGACAGTGGCAAAATTACCAGGCTTAAAATGCTTACAACAATGCCGTTTTCAGCAATGATCCAGACCTCGGCTACCCATGTTGCCAAAGAGGTGAAAGGTGAGCAGAATAATTCGGTAGCACTGCCACAACAATTAAGTATGTTTTTCGCCGGTGAGGTAACGCCACATATCGGAACTTTCATGCAGGTAACCTACGACGGAGAAAGCTTTGGCATGGACAACGCAGATTTACGATATGCCAACCGGGCCGGTTTAGGTGAAACATCACTCACATATGGTGTCACCTTAAATAATAATCCAACTGTGCAGGACCTTTGGAATTCTACTCCGGCATGGGGCTTCCCCTTTGCTTCATCAGATGCAGCACCTGGCCCTGCCAAATCAACCTTTATTGAAAACCAGGGGGCGCAGGTAGCCGGGCTGGGGGTGTATACACTGATCAATAATTTCCTTTACGCAGAAGCCACTGTATACCGGTCGGCACAAATTGGCGCAGATAATCCGGCCGATTCAACCAGTTCATTAGTGATAAAAGGAATTTCACCTTACTGGAGACTGGCACTGCAACACCAGTGGGCTAACAATTATCTTGAACTGGGCACCTTCGGAATGGCTGCCAAAACTTATCTGAGTGGTATTTCAGGTAACAGGTCCGATTTTACGGATGTGGGTGTTGATCTTCAGTATGAACACCAGTTGAATATTGGTCTTTTTTCCCTGCATTCAGCCTATATTAACGAAACAGAAAACCGCAAAAGTCTCATCTCAACCAATATACCAACATTTCATTTTAATTCCTTTAAGGTAAACGGGAACCTTTATTTAAAAAACGGCCTTGGGGCAACCATGGGATATTTTACTACTTCAGGCACTGCCGATCCGCTGACGGTCGCAAGCCTGAACAACAAACCAAACAGCAACGGTTTTATATTTCAGCTACAGTATTTGCCCTGGTATAATACAAAATTCGCCCTGCAATACACATTGTACAATAAGTTTGACGGGGGAACGGATAACTATAACGGGTCAGGAAGGAGCATGACTGATAACAATACACTTTATTTGCTTACGTGGTTTAATTTTTAAGCAATTTTCGGTTCCTTACAATCTTATTAATTGTCTTTGAAATATTAATAGACCACTAACATTCTGAACTATCGCCGAAGCCGCTCGGTTATGTCCCCAACCGGCTGTGTAGGCAACTTAGTCGAACTAAAACACCGACTGGCTAAAGGTGTACACAACCAGTGAGAACTGACATGCAGGCAGATCGCAAGTGCATCGATCACTAAAAATAACTCATGCAGGATAATTTTATCTAATGTAAATTGATTTGTAATACCGCTTGCAAACCCAGTGTTAAACCTAATAAATCACTAACATATTAGATAATTTTGCCAGTATCCCTTTCAAACTTTATAATGAGATAAATTGAATAAAGCACTATAACCAGCAATATTACAGCAGCATATATCATTAGCTTTCTGTAAAATATGTATGAGCTTAAGAAAATAATTAAAGAGAAAATATTTATTCCGATTAGTAAATAAAGTTTTTTGCGTGGATACATTTTCAAAAAAATCCTCCTCTTTCTTAGATAAGATAAATTAGCACCTTGTATTACAATAAATAAACTCAGAGCATATTCGCCATACTTTCCTGTTATAATTGATATAGTGCAAAAAATTAGTATGGTAATATTACAAATTAAAAAAAGCATTTTGTTTCTCATTATCTATACATTATAATAAGTGAAGGGCATAAATTCGAAGATATATGCCCCCCTTAACTAATTTATCATGAATAATAAGTGCAGAAAGCACCTGTAGCCAAACCGTAAACCACTCCAAAAGCAAGACCGGGGGGACCCCCAATTCCAAATGCTACTAAAGCTCCCAGCCTGCAAGAGCGCTTGAACAAACATACGAATCCCACTTCCCACCGGCATTTAATTCGGACATTTCCCGAATCGATAATTTTCGTGTTTTCATTTTAAATAGATTTAGAGATTAATAATTTAGTTTGATTACAGAAACTAAATTATTAATCAGAGTTTTTACCAGCAAAATTATTATCAAGAAATATCATGAACGGTCAAATAATGAAGTTGAACGGAAATTTGTCTCTTGACGAGTCACGTCATTACTTTGTCACCCTGTTACCTTGTCACCTTGTTACCCTGTTACCTTGTTACCTTGTCACCTTGTTACCTTGTCACCTTGTTACCTTGTTACCCCTGTTACCTTGTTACCTTATCACCTTGTTACCTTGTTACCTTGTTACCTTGTTACCTTGTCACCTTGTCACCTTGTTACCTTGTCACCTTGTTACCTTGTCACCTTGTTACCTTGTCACCTTGTTACCTTGTCACCTTGTTACCTTGTTACCCTGTTACCCTGTTACCTTGTCACCTTGTTACCTTGTCACCTTGTTACCCTGTTACCCTGTCACCTTTCACAACACCTCCGCCACCACAAACGTACTCCCTCCCACAAAAATCATGTCCTTGTCTCCGGCTTCGGTCTTTGCGGCTTCCAGAGCTTCTTTTACATCAGGCACTACCCTGCCGCTCAAACCATATTCAGCGGCTTTTGCCGACAATATTTCCGTATCGAATGCACGTGGCACACCAGCGCGGGTAAAATAGTAAGTCGCCTCTCTGGGCAACAGGGCCAGTATCCTGTCAATCGCCTTCTCCTGTACAAACCCGATCACCATGTGCAGTCTTTTCCAGGGCGTTTGCAACAACTGATTTACCACCCTGCTGATTCCTTCCTCGTTATGGCCCGTATCACAAACGATAAGGGGATTGTTGCCAATCACCTGCCAGCGCCCCATCATACCAGTCTGCCTGGTAACTGAAGACAGCCCCTCACGAACAGCTTTTTCTGAAAGGTTAAAACCACGTTGCTGAAGCAACTCAGTACTTTGCAACACAGTGAGCAGATTTACCGACTGATAAAAACCCTGCAAATCAACAGCCAGCTTAGGCCAAACCAGTGATTCGCCCTTGTAAACATTAAATACCTGTTCCTGATCGGCAGAATAAAAGCCCGGTGAAGTGCTGTATAGTTGATCCGCAAAATGGATTGTTGCTTCCTGTTCGCTCGCTTTTTCTTCGAATACGTGTTTAATTTCAGGCTGACTCCTGCCAATAACTACTGGTATACCGGGTTTTATAATACCCGCTTTTTCTGCTGCTATCTTCTCCAGTGTATCGCCCAGCAGATCAGTATGATCATAGCTGATACCTGTTATGATTGACAGCTCCGGAGTAATAATGTTGGTCGAATCAAGTCTGCCCCCCAGTCCCACTTCCACAACAGCAATATCCACCTGCTCCTTCGCAAAATAATCGAAGGCCATGGCCACCGACATCTCAAAGAAAGAAGGTTGAATTTTTTTAATGATGTCCGTGTTTTTTTCTATAAATCCGGTAATCACCTCCTCCGGAGCCATTTGTCCGTTGATGCGCAATCGTTCCCGGTAATCTTTCAGGTGGGGAGAAGTATACAGACCTGTCTTATAGCCTGCTGACTGCAATACACTTGCAAGCATATGTGAAACCGAACCTTTCCCATTGGTTCCTGCCACATGAATTGAGCGGAAACGGCGATGGGGATGACTAAAATATTCGTCCAGTGCCAGTGTATTATCAAGATTTGCCTTGTAGGCAGCCTTGCCGATCCGGTGGAAAGCAGGCAACTGGCTGTACATGAAATCAATCGCTTCCTGGTAGTTCATAATTTTTTCTTCTGTAAAAAAACTCATAAATTCTGGTTACCATATATTATAATGAATTTTCTCCTTGTCAAACCGGTTGGCCCGCTTCTTCTCTTCGGCGGGATAACCAATTGAGATCAGGGAAAACGGATGGATGTGTTCAGGAAGTGAAAAAAGTCTCGAAAAAGCCCGGATACGTTCCTCACGCGGATAAATACCCAGCCACACAGCACCCAGTCCTGTTCCGTGGGCACCCAGGAGGATATTTTCAGTAGCCGCCGCACAATCAACCGGCCAGTATGCTTTTGTGTGTGCCTTATTTTCATCGGCACAGACTAGTATAGCGGCAGCGGCACCCGGCAACATTGACGCATAGGGATGGATCTCACTCATCTTCTGTAACAACTCCTTTTCATCGATAACAATAAAATGCCAGGGCTGGCAGTTTACTGCAGAAGGGGCATACATACCACATTCCAGCAATTGTTCTACCTGTCCTTCCAGCAATGGTTCCCCGGTATACTTTCTGATACTCCTGCGGCTGGTAATGAAATCAACAATATCCATAATTTATGTTTTTACAGGTAAACAAATCGCGACTTGAAGAGTTTATACTCAAATGCCTGCAAATGTATCAAAATCTGCAGGGCAATAAAAGATGAAATTACTTTTTTACAGCTCATTTTTTTTGCTACATTTAAACCAGTTAAAATACAAAAGAAGCTGTTTTTTAAATATCCCGAAAACACTAAAATACAATACGATAAGCTAACGCGTTGCCTATGTCAGGAGTAAATAAAATCTTTGTACTGGATACCAATGTTTTGTTGCATGATTTCAGGTGTATCTATAATTTTCAGGAGAATGATGTTGTCATACCAATAGTAGTGCTCGAAGAACTGGATAAGTTCAAGAAGGGGAATGATCTGATTAATTTTCATGCACGGGAGTTTACCCGCGAGCTCGACCGCCTGTCGGGCGATCATCTGTTCAATGGCGGCATCAATCTTGGAGAAGGCCTCGGCAAGCTGTCCATCGAAACGGTAAAACCTTTTTCCAAAGATATCAGTGATTCATTTCCTGAAAACACACCTGATCACCGGATTCTGGCGATTGCTGAATTTACACACCGGAAAAATCCAAAAAAGAGTGTAGTCCTGATCACCAAGGATATTAACCTGCGGATGAAAGCCAAGTCAATCGGTATTGTGGCGCAGGATTATGAAAACGACAAGGTGCGGGATATAGATGAACTACACAAGGTAGTCATAACCCATGAAGATGTCGATAACGGCCTTATTGCCAATCTTTACGACAACAACGAAGGTATCCCGTTTAATGATTTTGGTTTCTCTGAAGAACCAATTGCCCACCAGTATTACATTCTGAAAAGCAACAAAGCCAGTGCCCTTGGCCATTATGACCCTATAAACAAATTAATCAACCGGGTTGAAAAGGTACGGGCCTATGGCATCGAACCACGCAATGCTGAACAAACCTTTTCACTGGATGCCCTTATGCGGCCTGAGGTACAACTTGTTTCGCTCACCGGGAAAGCAGGTACCGGCAAAACACTGCTCGCCCTGGCTGCTGCCGTTCACCAGCGAAAACAATATACACAGATTTTTCTGGCACGCCCCATCGTTCCCCTTGCCAACAGGGATATCGGATATTTACCCGGCGATGTTAAAGAGAAAATTGGTCCATACATGCAACCTCTCTTTGATAATCTTTCTGTGATCAAACACAAATATTCACCACAGTCAAAGGAATATACAAAAATTGAAGAGATGCAGAAAAATGATAAGCTGGTAATTACTCCCCTTGCCTACATCAGGGGACGGAGCCTTTCAAATGTTTTCTTTATTGTAGATGAAGCCCAAAACCTTACCCCGCATGAGGTGAAAACAATTATTACCCGTGCCGGTGAGGGTACAAAAATGATCTTTACAGGAGATATTGAACAGATCGATTCGCCTTACCTGGATACAAAATCAAATGGCCTCTCCTATCTTACTGATAAAATGAAAGGACAGGATATCTTTGCCCACATTAACCTGGTGAAAGGTGAAAGAAGTTATCTGGCCGAACTTGCCAGCAATTTATTATAACCAATGTTGAATACTAATATGTGATTTGAATGATGAAAAACCTAAAGCGATTTACAATTGTCAGACATGCAAAATCATCCTGGGAATATGATGGCGTTTCCGACCTCGATCGCCCGCTGAACAATAAGGGTATACTGGACTCAAACAGGATGGCCGGTGCACTCGACCAGGAAAAATATTTCCCTGACAAGATTATTTCCAGCCCTGCAAACAGAGCGCTGCATACAGCGGTTATTTTTGCCCGTGTAATGGAATACCCTTTTTACAAGATCACCATCGATCAGACCATTTATGGTGCTTATGAAGATGAGATAATCCGTATGCTAAAAGGAATGGACAACGACTGGCGCAGCGTGATGATCTTTGGGCACAATCCGGTGGTTACCAATCTGACCAACATGTTTCTGAAAAAATCCATCGACAACCTGCCGACAACAGGTGTAGCTTCTTTTCTTTTTAATACTGAATACTGGGATGAAATATCTCCGGCAACGGTAAAGACCGAATTTCTCGATTACCCCAAAAAACATAAAAAATAATACTAAACTGCAGCCTGCAAACATTTGACAGGCTGTTTTGTTTTTGAATAAAACAGTTTTGAGTAAGTACTTTTTAAAAATTCAAATATCATTTTACAACAATCATATGGTCAGTTATCAGATTTTTGATTTGTTATAGATGTCCCGCAGGGGAAACTTCCCTGTATATTTGTATTTTTGTCTTAAAATTCAAAAGAAATGACCATAGCCATTGTTATTATCACATCATTAGTATCTATCATTGCCTTTAATAAGCCCGATTTGTTTGCCAGGCTGCAATTTAATCCGTATCAGGTGTACCACAGGAAAGAGTTTTACAGGCTTTTTACACATGGTTTGTTGCATGCCGACTGGATGCACCTCATCGTAAATATGATTGTATTATTTTCCTTCGGGATAGCGGTAGAAGGCTATTTCGACCAGCTTGCTTCAGGGGGCTATCTCTCACATCCTGAGCTAACTTTCCTTATTTTATATGTAACCTCTGTCATAGTGTCTTCACTGGTGACACTTTTCAAGCATAAAGACAATACCTGGTATAACTCAGTAGGAGCCTCCGGTGCAGTATCTGCAGTGCTGTTTACCAGCATCTTTTTCGCCCCGATGCACAAAGTACTTTTTTACGCAATCTTGCCTATCCCGGGCATTATTTTTGGCATCCTGTATCTCGTCTATTCACAGTACATGAGTCGCAGAAACAGAGACAACATTAACCACGATGCCCACTTTGTAGGTGCAGTGTTTGGCTTTATTTTTCCTCTGTTTATTGATCCCAGATTGTTTTCCTGGTTCATTTCACAGGTGTTTCATTAATTAAAAATTATATGACATTCGCATTATATTCCTAATTTATAAATCTAATCTAAGATATTATATCAAAAAGTTCTCATAATTGGCTATCCATCCCGCTGCCCCTTAATCCCCTGAAGGGGAGCTCACACGCCGTAAAAACCAGCATGTTATTTAAGGCTGAGCGATGGCTCTCCTGATTTTTGAAAGTTGAACAAAGGAAATAATGTTTAAGGTAAAATAAGATACTCACTAATAATAAATTCATTATGTCCCACAAAGCTGTCTTCCTCGACAGAGACGGAGTAATTAACAACAACGATAAATCCTATTACGTATACAAAATTGAGGATTTTGATTTTAACGATGGTGCCATTGAAGCCATGCAGCTTCTGAAGAAAAAAGGTTTTTTGCTCATCGTGATCTCTAACCAGGGGGGGATTTCAAAGAAATTTTATAAACAGAATGATGCTGAACTTTTACATGTGCAGATGAAAGAAATTCTGGCCGGGAATGGTATTTCGCTGGCTGAAATTTACTACTGTCCGCATCACGATGAAAATGAGCGATGCCTTTGCCGTAAACCACAGGGATTGATGATTGAAAAGGCCATTGCCCGTTTCGGAATTGATAAAGAGAAGTCATTTATGATTGGCGATAACGAAATAGATGTGCAGGCTGCCAAAAATGCCGGTATCAGCGGATATCGCATTAAGGCAAACACCGATCTGAGAAAGATACTGAAAAAAATACCTGAATTTACCGGGTTATGAGTATGAATCAGGTAAAATATGTAATACTGAACGGAGAATTTATGCCAGCCAACAGTCCGGTTCTCATGGCAGGTAACCGTGGTTTCCTCTATGGCGATGCCCTGACTGAACTGATGCATGCCAATGGCACAAAAATCCAGTTTCCTGACGAACACTTTGCCAGTATCCGGCGGGGTATGGAAACACTAAAGATGGACCATCTGCGTAATTTTACCGCTGATATGCTTCGTTATCAGTCAGGCAGGTTGCTGAATAAAAACAGGCTCTATAAAGGAGTTGCGGTGCGGCTTACTGTATTCAGGGATGCACCGGGTATGTTTATCCCTGAATCAAATAATATTTCCTATCTGTTACAGGCTGCACCTGTTCCCAATGAGCTATATGAACTGAATGAGCAGGGATATACGGTGGACGTATATCCCGAGCACCGCAAAAACTGTGACGCCTTTTCCCATCTGAAAACAACAAGCAATCTGTTTTATGTGATGGCCGGAATTTATCAGCGCAACAACAACCTGGATGAGAGTATAGTGCTGAATGATCGCGGGAATGTATGCGAAGGGCTTTCATCGAATATTTTTATAGTGAAAAACAATACGCTGCTCACTCCCTCCCTGCATGAAGGATGCATTGGCGGTGTTATACGATCTCAACTGGTAAAACTGGCTCCCTCAGCCGGCCTGTCAGTCACTGAAAGTGCAATCATCAAACCAGATGACCTGCTCCATGCTGATGAGTTGTTCTTTACCAATGCCATCAGCGGGATAAGATGGGCTGTTGCCTTCAGACGGATCCGGTTTTTTAACAAAACAGCCCGGCAATTGACCAGTCTGCTTAATGAAGCAGCGTTTGGGTAAGCGATTATTTTATACTCAGTTGAAAATACTAATGTCATAATCATAATTACTGATCTTTATATAAATTAAAATGAATATCGGGAATCATGTATAAAGCTAATATTTATTAAAATTTTGCCAGAAAAAGCACGCTTACGCTGCCCCCGGCCTGAAGGGGGGCTAACACACAGTTTACCAATTTCAAATTTAGTATTCATGTGTGCGCTGGCTCCCCTGCCTGTACTGCGTTCGGCAGGCAGGCCTTCAGGGTAACTTAGCGAAGCGATCTCACGACCAGCATGTGCCTGAGCTAGTGCGAGGGAGTAACTTAGCGAAGCGATCTCACGACCAGCATGTGCCTGAGCTAGTGCGAGGGAGTAACCAGGGGCTGAGCGAAAGCATTGTAAAATCTGATTAATTTTAAATTTATTAATCATTCCCGATAGTCATATAAATTAATTTTCAAAAAAGTATATTTGAAAGAAATTAAACTTTATGCTGAAAAACGACATTGTATCTCTTCGTGCTCCCGAACCGGAAGATCTGGCATTGCTGTATATCTGGGAAAATGACCCAGAAGTCTGGCTGGTCAGCAATACACTGGCACCGTTCAGCCGATTTGAGTTGAAGGGGTATCTGGAAAGTACCAAACGGGACCTCTATGAAGCACGGCAACTCAGACTGATGATTGATCTCACACGCTGCGAGCCATCCAAAACAGTTGGCACCATCGATCTGTTTGATTTTGAGCCTTTGCATAACCGGGCAGGGGTGGGCATTCTCATAGCAGATTCAGCCGACAGAGGGAAGGGATATGCTTCTGCAGCACTCGATCTGCTCATCTATTATGTATTTAACCATCTTTCCCTGCACCAGCTCTTTTGCAACATATCAGTGGATAATAAAAAAAGTCTTACCTTGTTTGAGAATAAGGGATTTGTCATTACAGGAGAAAAAACTGACTGGCTTTGGGAAAATAATGAATGGAAAAATGAATATATTTTACAACTCTTAAATAAAATAAAGAAATAGAAATTTTTGTTAACAAAATAAAGCCTTACAAGTTTTATGTCATAAAAGCTCTTTATAGAGGGGAACATGATCCAAAAACTCATAGGTGCCAGCCTGATTATCTATCCGGCAGCAATAATGTTGCATGCCATTCGTGATCAGCAGGTAGCTCACTTTCATCTTCATATTATATCGGGCTACCTGGTCAAAAGTAGCCTGGCTAAGGGGTACCGAAGGTGCTTTACATTCGATGATCATCAACGGCCTCCCATTTTTGTCAAACACCACCACGTCGCTGCGGCGCGATGTATTATTGAGTTTCAGGAATAACTCCACTGAGATGAGTGAAACCGGATAATCCATCTCCCGGATAAGAAACTGTATAAAATGCTGTCTGACCCATTCCTCAGGTGTTAATACAACATATTTTTTTCGTATGTTGTCAAAAATAAGTTTTCTTTCACCATCTGCCTTTATTGTGAACGAATAAGTTGGTAAATTTAGGGGCTGCATTTTTACAAAAAATGATTTCAGTTGTTGTTGAAGGTAAATGTACTGATTTTAGACTACCATCGACAAAACAAATCCGGAATTTTGCCGGAAATAACAAACCTGTATTTTAATTTACAGGAAAGAATATTTTTAATGTGACCTAAATATAAACCCATGAAGACGAAAAGAGAAATTACAGAGAACTGGCTACCCCGTTATACGGGCATCAAACTGGAAGACTTTGGAGAATATATTCTGTTAACTAATTTCAACCACTATGTGCATTTGTTTAGTGAATGGAACAACGTAAAGGTTCCTGACTGGAATATCAATATGCCCAGTGCCACAGCAAACGGTATTACCATCATCAATTTTGGAATGGGAAGTCCGAATGCTGCTACCATTATTGATCTGCTGAGTGCAGTGCAACCCAAGGCACTTCTGTTCCTTGGCAAATGCGGGGGGCTGAAGAAAAAGAACCAGTTGGGTGACCTGATCCTGCCTATTGCAGCCATACGCAGCGAAGGTACCTCGGATGACTATTTACCACCCGAAATCCCAGCTCTGCCGGCATTTAGTCTTCAGCGTGCTGTTTCCACCACCATTCGCAACAACAACCGCGACTACTGGACCGGTACAGTATATACAACCAATAAGCGTGTTTGGGAATATGATGAACGATTTAAAAAATACCTCCATAAAACACGCTCGATGGCCATTGACATGGAAACAGCAACTATTTTTGTGGTTGGATTTGCCAATGAGATACCCACTGGTGCATTGCTGCTCGTCAGTGACCAGCCCATGATTTCAACCGGCATTAAAACTGCCGAGAGTGACAAAAAAGTAACAAGCAAATTTGTTGAAGATCACCTTAAAATAGGCATTAAATCATTACAGGAACTTCTTAATAACGGAGAATCGGTGAAACATCTTAAATTTGCATAAAAATTAAGCACGTTCCATGGAGTATAAAGAAATTGCTGCAGCACTTAAAAAAAAGGTTTACCATCCTGTTTATCTGTTAATGGGCGATGAGCCCTATTTTATTGATAAGATAACCAGTTACATGATGAAAGAAGTACTCACTGAGGAAGAAAAAACCTTCAATCAGGTGGTCATGTATGGAAAGGAAGTGGATTTTAATGCTGTTAGTGATGCTGCAAGAAGATATCCCATGATGTCGAATTACCAGATGGTTGTGCTCAAAGAAGCACAAGAACTGAAGGAGATAGACAAACTCTGGCATTATGCTGAGCAGCCGCTGAAATCAACCATATTGGTTATCAATTATAAATACAGGAACCTCGACAAAAGAACCAAACTGTACAAAGCAATAGAGAAAAACGGGGTTATCTTTGAATCCAAAAAACTGTATGACAATCAGGTACCGGCATGGATCAGCCAGTACCTGAAGCAACATAAACTTACCATTGATCCTGCAGCTGCTGCACTGCTGGCCGAATACCTGGGAACCAGCCTGAGTAAAATCGTAAATGAAGTTGAAAAACTAATCATTACCCTGGGTCCTCAGGAAAAAAATATCACCGCAGCTCATATTGAGAAAAACATTGGCATCAGCAAGGACTTTAATAATTTTGAGCTGACTAAGGCACTTGCTGCTAAAAACATATTGAAATCATACAGGATAATTGATCATTTTGCCAAAAATCCGCAGGCAAACCCACTGGTTCTCACTGTCGCCACTTTGTACATGTTTTTCTCCAAAACACTGGCCTATCATTTTGCAAAAGATAAATCGCCTGATAGTATAGCCTCCCTTTTAAAAATTCACAAATATTTTGTGACTGATTACAAAATGGCTGCATCCAAATACTCAGCCAACGGCATCGCCCGCATTATATCAAAACTGAGAGAATATGATTTGCGCAGCAAGGGAATCGGAAACACATCTGTTCCCGAAGGGGAGTTACTGAGGGAACTTATATTCATTATCCTGCATACTTCCTGATTGGTCTGCACTGGAAAACAAAAGCTGATATTCAAAAAAAAAACGTTTGCGTTTCCGGAATGGCTCAAAGTGACCGAATTATAGAATTAAAATCACAAAAAATCATAAATTTTAAGTTACTTTGTATTCCGATTTCAGTTTAAAAAAACACTTTTGTTCGCGGGTAAAATACGTCCGCGTACTTTTTTATGACAATAAAATTCACCTGTATGACCAGGAAAAAATACATTATAAACAGGGAGATCAGTTGGTTGTCCTTTAATGAAAGAGTACTGCAGGAGGCAGCAGACCCTCAGGTGCCTCTCATTGAGAGAATCAGGTTTCTGGGCATTTTTTCAAACAACCGTGATGAATTTTTCAAAGTACGGGTGGCAAGTCTGAAAAGATTGATAAATTTCGGGAAAAGTGCCAAACGGGTTGTCGGTGATAATCCGAAAAAGGTGCTCAACCAGATACAGGAAACGGTGATGAAGCAACAGCAGAAATTTGAAATCACCTATCAGGAAGTACTCAGGGAACTGGAAAAAGAAAAGATATTTATCATTAATGAGAAACAGCTGAATGCCGAGCAGGCTACCTTCATTAAAACATTTTTTCAGAATAAGGTTCTACCGGTAATTTCTCCGGTGATGCTGCATAATGTAAAAAATTTTCCATATCTGAAAGATAAATCAATCTATCTTTCCATTAAATTAATGAGTAAGGATCCGGCCATTGACACCGAATATGCAATGATAGAGATTCCTACTGATGAATTATCCAGATTTTTGGTATTGCCCTCTGTTGGCGATAATAAATACCTGATTATACTGGATGATGTGATCCGGTTCTGCCTGAATGATGTATTTTCCATCTTTAAGTTCGACCACTACGAGGCCTTTACCATTAAAATGACCCGTGATGCTGAGCTGGACATCGACAATGATCTTTCTAAGAGTTTCATTGAGAAAATTTCAAAAAGTGTTAAAAACCGTAAGCAAGGTCAGCCTGTTCGTTTCGTTTTTGATGCCGAAATATCGGCCGACATGCTTAAATACCTCACTCACGAGCTTGAACTTGACAGTGATGATAACCTCATTCCCGGCGGCCGATACCATAATTTTAAGGATTTTATGGGATTCCCGGCATTTACGGGCCATCACCTGGTATATGTTCCTGCCCCTCCCCTGCCGCATAAGCAAATAAAAACGCATGAAAGTATTCTTGAGAAGATAGATAAGCACGACATCATGTTACACGTCCCCTATCATAAATTCTCAAACTTTATCAATGTGCTCAGGGAAGCAGCCATCGATCCCGGAGTTGAGTCTATCAGTATCACGCTTTACAGAGTAGCCCGTAATTCAAAAGTCATAAATGCACTTATCAATGCATTACGAAACGGTAAAAAAGTAACAGTAGTTATTGAACTGCAGGCACGCTTCGATGAAGACTCCAATATTTACTGGTCCAAAAAACTGGAAGAAGAAGGTGCCATTATTCTTTTTGGTATAAAGGGGCTAAAGATACATGCAAAATTATGCCTGATCACCAGAAAAAAAGACAGACGCTTACATAATTATGCCATTCTCAGTACTGGTAATTTCCATGAAGGGAATGCCAGGGTATACACTGACGTGCTCCTCTTAACTGCCGACCGGAGAATTACCAGTGAGGTTAAAAAAGTATTTGATTTTTTCGAACATACCTATAAAACATTTACCTACAAACATCTGCTGGTATCACCTCTTTATATGCGCAGACGAATTTACTCCCTTATTGACAATGAGATTCAAAATGCCAAAGCCGGCAAGGAAGCATGGATCATGGTCAAAATCAACAATATTGTTGATACCGAAATGGTCAAAAAACTTTATGAGGCGAACAATGCGGGTGTAAAGATGAAAATGATCGTACGGGGTATTTGTTCCCTGGTACCCGGCATACCCGGACAAAGTGAAAATATTGAAGTAATCAGCATTGTCGACCGTTATCTGGAACATGCCAGAATATTTGTATTCTGCAATAATCAGGATGAACTATATTACATATCTTCAGCCGACTGGATGACACGTAACCTTGACCACCGCGTTGAAGTTGCCTGTCCGGTATATGATCCAGATCTGCAAAAGGAAATAAAAGATTTTCTTGACATCCAGTTCAGAGACAATGTAAAAGCCAGACACATTAACGATCAGCAGGATAACCAGTACATAAGGAACGGGAGCCCGGAAAAATTGCGGTCCCAGGTGGAGATCTATAATTACTACCGGATGCGTGACCTTAGTTAGCAACTTTTCTTTTGCCTTATTCATCTTTTAACACTTCTGATATCACCACATGTGATATTTAGAGCATTCTGATTGGAATTATTCTAAATATCATTTCTATGCAGCTATTTATCAATTCATTGTAGTAAATGCTATTGCATTTTTCCAGATTATTTGTATATTTAAACGTGAGATTGAATTTGTGAGCAGGGGAAAGCTTATATCATAAAATTAGTATTCAGATATTTCATCTCTAAGATGAACAAAGTTAAAGTATACTACCATGATAATGCCTCAAACAAAATATTATTTGGGAAATATTTACGCTAAAACTAACTAATCATGAAAATTCAACATCATCTCTCTATTTTTCTTCTGACTTTATCATTTTCAATCTTTTCAGCCAACAGCCAGTCAACAAAATTTGGAAAAATAGACAAGGTTAATCTGAAAGAAACTGTTTGCCCTATTGATTCCAACGCACATGCCTATTTTATTTTTGACATTGGAAATTCATATTTCTATTATGCCGGCACCCAGGTAAGTTCAAATTCAATAAAAGGCAGTGATAAAGGATTTCAGATCAAATTTTCACGTCATTTTCGAATTAAGTTTCTTGATAATTCTGCATTGGATGAATATGCCAATATTGAAATCCCCTACTACAAAAACGGAAGGGATGAAGAGATTATCGGGCAGGTTAAGGCTGTTTCATTTAATCTGGAAAATAATAAAATAGTTAAAACTAAACTAAAGAATAAGGAAATTATCAGGGAAGAGAAAAATGCAAACTGGAATATTTTAAAATTTGCAATCCCAAATGTAAAAGCAGGCAGTGTTATAGATGTTTCCTATAGTATTACTTCCGATTTTCTTTTTAACTTGAGGGAATGGCAGTTTGAACATTTGATTCCGACAGTTTCAAGCAGCTATCATGTATCTATTCCGGAGTATTTCAACTATAATGTTACACAAAAAGGCTATTATCCTGTTCAGACAGAACATAGTAGCAGATCCGCTACGATTAATATTACCTACTCTCAGGAAGCACAAGGGATGACAGTTAAAGAAAAAAAATATACACAAAGTTTTGATTTAATCGAAAATATTACCAACTATACTGCGGAAAACATCCCTGCTTTTAAAGTTGAGAAATTCCTCAAAACACCTGAAAACTATCTCTCAAAAATTGAGTTTGAGCTGGCCAGTACCAGATATCCGAATTCTACTATAAAAAACTATACTACTTCATGGGAGAAAATTACAGAAACCCTGTTAGAAAGCAGTTATTTCGGAAAAGAATTAAAAAATGCACCCTATCTTAGGAGTGATTTAACCACTAATTTCAGTAATCGTAAACCAGATCAGGCATTAATGAATGACATTTTTTCTTTTATGAAAAAAAAGATGAAGTGGAATCAAATCACTACCAAGTATGCCAATACAAATTTACGCAGTGCTTATAAGAATGGAACAGGTAATTCAGCAGATATTAACCTGAACCTGCTTATGATGTTGCGTGAAGCTGGTTTTGAGTCTTACCCTGTAGTATTAAGTACAACCAGTCATGGCCTGATATTTCCAGTACATCCCTCTATCAGCAGTTTTAACTATGTAGTTGCAATGGTTAAACTGGATGGTAAATATTATTTGCTTGATGCTACTGACCCCTATACAGCTCCAAATATCCTGCCTGAGCGCTGCCTGAACGGGAAAGGCCGTATCATTGATGAAAAGGTCAATGACTGGATCAGCCTTCTGCAGGGAAATTCAGCTGCCTACCAAAGCAAATGTAATTTGACCCTTATTGATAATCTCACCCTGAAGGGAGATTTTAATAATGAATACTTTGATTTCGCAGCAGAAGAAAAGAGAAATGAAGTTGCTAAATACAGTGAGCCGGACAAATATTTTGAATCTCTGAATAAAAATCTTGACGGGGCTGAACTCAGCAATAGTGAGGTTATTAATCTGGACAGCCTGGGCAAAAGTTTCACCTTAAAAGGTGAAATTGCGCTGAAAGACAGGCTAACTGTAGCTGGCGACATGATCTATTTTTCGCCAATTGTTTTTCATCGGATGGATGAAAACCCCTTTAAACTTGAAAAAAGGGAATATCCTGTTGAATTCAGCTCTCCAATATCCGGGATGAAAACTGTACAGATAACACTCCCTGAGAATTATAAAGTTGAAGAACTGCCGAAACCTGTTGCTTTTGTGCTCCCGGATAAATCTGCCAGGTTTACATTCAGTGCAATACAGTATGGGAATATCATAACATTCACAAGTATTTTTCAAATTCAAAAAGATCTTTATCTGCCAGTAGAATACGCAAATCTGAAGGAATTCTATAATATGGTGGTCAACAAGGAACAGGAACAGGTTATTCTGAAAAAGAAAGAGACATCTGATCTTTAGTCTGATTCTGCAACAGTTAACCGCCAACTATATATTTTTTAACTGGTACTATGAAACGATTCATTTATATTTTAGTATTGCTGGCAACAGGAGTTAACCTGTATGCCCAGACTGACCTGGCGGTAAGTAAAATACCCGATTCACTTACGGATAATGCAAATGCAGTCATCCGGTTTCATAATACTGTTTATGAGCGGGTATCTACCGGAAAATACATTGAAAAAATTCATTATGCGGTTACCATACTTAATAAGCAGGGTGAGAGAAATGCCAGGCTTATCATCCATTATGACAACATTGAGGTACCCGGCAAAATTGAAGGCCGACTGTATAACACATCCGGGAAGCTGGTTAGTAAATTGAAAAAGAAGGATATAAAAGACTTTTCCAATTATGCTGATTTTGTTTTTTTTAGTGGCAACAGGGTAAAATATGCAAAACCCGCAATCAGTTCCTATCCCTACACAATTGAATACCAGTACGAGATAACACATAATGGAATTGTCGGCTTTAATACCTGGATGCCACAGGATGCATATCACCTGGCTGTTGAAAAGGCAACAATGACCTTTCTGGCAAAAGAGAGGTTACTGCCCCGCTACCGGGAACTAAACAGTAATTTTCACGCGGTCAGGGAGGAAACTCAAACAGATATGATTGCTCTAGAATGGTCAATGCCTGCTTCAAAGGCATTATTGTCTGAGAAATTCCAGCCCCCCTATACTTCAATATTCCCTATGGTATTCATGGCCCCAAATGAGTTTGAATATGATGGTTCAGCCGGCAGCATGATAAACTGGAATAAATATGGCAACTGGATTTATTCATTAATTGAAGACAGAGCTAATCTTCCCGAGTCCACCAATAATAATATTCGTGGCATGGTTGAAAACATGCATGACACTGTAGAAATCGTCAGGAAGATATACCAGTATATGCAATCAAGGACACGATACGTTGCTATTATGCTGGGAATTGGCGGATTCCAGCCTATGCTGGCTGCAGATGTTGACCGTACCGGATATGGTGATTGCAAAGCCCTGAGTAATTATACCCGATCATTATTAAAAGCTGCCGGAATAACATCTTATTATACTGAAATAGGAAATGGCTTTAACCAGCAAATACGATTTACTGATTTTGCCAGCGCCAACCAAACCAATCATGTTATATTATGTGTTCCGTTAAAAAAAGATACCATATGGCTGGAATGCACAAACCAGCATTACCCTTTTGGCTATATCGGGAAAGATAATTCAAACCGGTATGCCCTTCTGATCAAACCTTCAGGAGGAGAACTGGCAAGAACACCTGTTTACAGTTCAGAAAAGAACAAACAGAATGTCAGCACCACCATTTCTGTTAACCCGGATAACAGCATAACTGCAAATATGAAAATTAGTTGCAAAGGAGCTGAATTTCAAAAGATATTCGTATTCGATTACCTTTCTGAAAAAGAACAAAAGGAAGCGCTGCTGAAAATGAATCCTGTTGATGGAATGAAACTGTTAAATCATAGTTTCGCTGCAGTGAAACAAAAAAATCCGGAGGGAACTCTCAATGTATCCCTTTCATCGCAGCATTTCATAACAAAAGCCGGAACAACCAGATTATTTCTGAAACTGGCATTTTTTGAAAAATTTAAGAACCCTTTCCCCGAAGATGCTAACCGCCATAATGATATTTATATTGAGACCGGGTATGTCCATTCAGACAGCATCCTGTACAAAATTCCGGAAGGCACAGTTCCGGAATATATTCCGGAAGAAGAAAATTTCAGTTCACTTCCAGGCAGCTATCAAACCAGCTTTACTCTTGATGGGAACAACATAACATTTACCAGAACAATAAGAATTAAAGCCGGGATTTATAATAAAAATTCCTATGAAGAATTAAGAAATTTCTGTCTGAAAGCTGAAGAAGCAGAAAACAGAAAATTAATACTAAAAAAAACAGATTAACGGAGTACACCGTTTAATCTCAATTCATTAAAAACAGGCTGACTCCCGAACCTTATCCGAGTATTTTTCAGGATGTTTTCAGTCCTGAATATCAGATCATTGCCCTTCCATTTTACTTTTCTCACACCAAACCGCCCATTAATCAAATTATTTGGGCCATTCATATATTAAATACTTTATCATCTGTTTTTCTGCTTTAAAATTGTTAATATAGCTGTTAGATAAAAAATATTAATAAAATTTAAAATCTGTTAATGATATGATTACAAAAGGAAGAATTAAACTCTTAGCAACATTATTTACCGGAATATTGATCTTGTTTACCACCGGATGCGAAGACAATAATTCCCCAGCCCCTTCAGGTTCACTTGTGGCCGATGCCGGTGCTGATCAGGCTGTAACTACTGGACAGCAGGTTGTGCTCGATGGAAGTAGCTCCTCCGATAAAAATGGCGACAGTTTTGACTTTGCCTGGACTTTCAAGTCGAAACCAGCAGGTAGTACAGCCACGCTTTCCGGAGCAGATACTGACTCCCCTACCTTTGTTCCTGATGTGGCCGGTGATTATGTGCTGCAGCTCACCATCTCAAATCCAAACGGAGAATCTACCGATGAAGTAAAAGTAACAGTTACTGCTCCTGAGGGATTACAGGAAAAATCGGGTACTGTGCAGAATGAACACTGGCAGAAAGTAAACGGGGCAGGTGAACCTGATTATCTCATCACAGATGATCTGAGTATTGAAGGTGACCTGATTATAGATCCGGGAGTAATTATTCTTATAAAGGAAGATGTACTGATTTCAGTACAACAATCAGGTTCTTTAGATGCCTCCGGTACCCAGACGGACTCCATAGAATTCACTGCAGAGAATGCAGGCACGCCGTGGAGAGGTATTTACATAAATTCCTATACAACCAAAAACAAATTTGATTACGTTAAAATATCCTATGCAGGCAGCTCAGACCTTCCTTATATGGGGGATAAAGCCTCTGTAGGTGTAAACGGAGATGCTCAGCTCTCTGTTAAAAACAGCTCCATAAACAATGGACAGGGATACGGAATACTTTTTAAAGAAAATGCTACCATCAGTGGATACAGCAATAATAATTTCAGAAACAATGCTAAAGCCTCTGTATTTCTGTATGCAAATCAGGTAAGCAGTCTGGACGCTGCCAGTATGTATCATGGAAATGTTATACTGGTAAAAACCGGCAGCATTAACAGTGAGGATGAAGCTATCTGGCAGGCTCCTGATGATGGTACTGCCTACCAGCTAACCGGAAGTCTGACAGTTGATAAAGGCTGGGTTGTTAATGCCGGAGCAACTATCCTGATGAATGAAGATGAAGATATATACGTAAGTAGCGATGGATATCTTACTGCTATGGGCACCTCTTCAGCCCCGGTTGTATTTACTGCAGCTGATCCTGCCAGTCCATGGAAGGGTATTGCGGTTAACTCCAAATCTGTACATAACGATTTCTCATACGTACAAATTGAACATACAGGGTCGTCGAAAGCAAGATACCAGTCGCGCAAGGCAGCACTATCCCTCAATGGAGGAAGCAGTATCTCGTTGTCCAATTGTACTTTTAAGGATAATCCTGATTACGGGCTTAACCTCGAAAATACGAGTATTCTGAATGATTTTTCAGATAATAATTTCGAACAAATCGGGCTTTATGCAATTTATATGTCTGCTGCACAGGTCAGTAACCTTGATGCCTCCAGTACTTTCAATGGCAGCAATGTGTTTGTATACGGTTCATCCCTCAGTGAGGATACTGAAGTAATTTGGGGTGCTTTTGATGATGGAACCGCCTATCATATTGATGACAGGATTGATATTGAATCGGGATTGAAAATAACTGAAGGTGCCGTATTCAAATTTGCTCAAACGGGTGAATTCTATATTACATCTTCAGGATACATGATGGCTCAGGGAACAGCAAGCAATATGATTCAATTTCTGCCTGCTGAAGATGGTGTCCCATGGATGGGAATCGGATTTAATTCCAATTCTTCCAAAAACATCATGGATTATACAGAAGTCGCCCAGGCCGGATTTGACAACCTGGCATACCTTGGACAGAAAGCCGCAGTTGGCGTACATGGTAATGAACGACTTACGCTGACAAACTCAAACATCCACGACAGTGAAGGTTATGGTGTTTTTGTAGGCAGCGGAGCCACTGTCAATGATATTTTAACTGCTGGAAACACCTTCTCCGGAAATATGCTTGCTGACCTTCAAATCCAATAATTAACTGTTACCCCCGCAGCAGTCGAAGTGATTGCTGCGGGTTATTAATACTATTAAAATACCTGAACAAAACAACCCATGCGTCATGCACATTGCCATTTAACGAAACAATTTGACAATGTGGAAAAAGCACAAATAAATTAACCTAAATCTTTTACCATGAAACAAACCAAACTTACACCCACTTTAAATGAAAGCTCGATAATCCGCGCTTTCAGGAACAAAACAAACCATTTTGCAAAAGCACTCAAATACCTGATGCTTTTGATGTTGTTGATAATCCCTTTTAATTCATACGGACAAAGTGACGATGCCTATGCTGAAGGGAACAAAATTTTCCAGGCCGGCATCACTTTTGGCTACTACGGATACGGTTATGTCGGAAGCAGAAGCGGAGTAACTATTCCTCTGACAGCCTCTCTGGAATATGGCGTAAACGATTATCTGAGCGTTGGCCCCTATGTAGGTTTTGCCCGCTGGGCATATACCGGATACAGTAACTACAAATATTCCTGGACCTATATTTCATTTGGCGGACGCGGTTCTTTTCACTATGTGCCGTTATTGAATGAGGTGTTTGAAACGGATCTGGATGAATCAAAATACGACTTCTATATCACCGTTCTGCTGGGGGCTGAGCTCCGTCATTATAAGTCAAATGATGTCTATTATGATAATTTTTACGACAATTCCACAAAAATCATATTTGGCCCGGTAGCCGGTTTCAAATATTATTTTTCCAATACATTTGGTGTCTATTTTGAAGGAGGCCGTGGTGCTTTCGGTTATGGAACACTCGGTGTATCGCTGAAATTTTAGTCGTGATTTTTGGAATAAATAGTTCACGCCACAGAGTGGCAGCTTAATTCAGCCCAGGGCAACGCCTTGGTTATTGACGTATTATAATTTTTTATGACTGTCGGATTATATTCCTAATTTAACTTATAAGTCAAAAATTATTATGAAATCTAACCCCAACCCACTGCCCCTTGATCCCCTAAAGGGGAGCTTACACGCAGGTCTTATTAAATCCAAATTCGTTTTTAATTTGCGCGTGGGATCCCCTTCAGGGGTACTGAGCGAAGCGATCTCACGACCAGCATGAGCCTGAGCGAGTGTGAGGGAGTAACTGAGCGAAGCGATCTCACGACCAGCATGAGCCTGCAGCTGATGTGTGAGGGAGTAACTGAGCGAAGCGATCTCACGACCAGCATGAGCCTGCGCTTGTGTGAGGGAGTAAACAGGGGCCGAGCGATGGAAATAATGTTTTAGGAACATAATATGATACTCATTTAATTTTTAATTCGTCCTGAAAGGATAGCTTTGATTATATTACTGAATAAGCATTTGTCTGAGAGAAAAGGAAAAATAAATGAACCTTAATACTAATTGAGAAAAAAACGGATTTGTTTTAACCTAAACCCTTGTGAAATTACGATCAAAATTCAGGACAGGGCACCGCATGCAATTTCTTTCTTGCCTTTGTACGGAACTGGTACACCAGCGAAACTTCATGTGCCCCGCCGGTTGATGTAATCAGATTTGAGACAGTAAAATCATAACTGTAACCAATGCTCAACTGATGTTTTTTATATCCAACCAACAAAGCAAGCGCATCGCCACGGGGTCCGTTGAATGGCGGTATGCCCCTGTACCAGAGTCCCAATACCAGTGGTTGTTTGTTCCAGTATAAACCCATGTCGAGTTGTTTGTAATGTGCCTGACTCCTGAATAAGAAAGCAAGTGTTACTGTTTCATCAACAGGTTTAAGCAGACGTCCCTGTTTGATGATCTGTGCACCGCCAAAAACCGAGAATTTAACCGGAATTAATGCTTTATCTGCATAAAATGACTGGTTAGGCGTGAGCATATGATCCACTGAAAAACCTCCCCAATAGCGCTCCGTATATACCAGTACCGAAGATGAAGCATCAATATCCCCGGTAGATTCAACAGGAGGTATCTCAGTGGGAGAGCTGAAAATAAGCTTGCTGAAATCCAACCCGCTCATTACATAAGAAAACTGCAATCCCGGCCTGATATGCAACAGATTGGTAACAAGGAAGTCGTACGAATAGGCAATACCTACATTCGTGAGGCTCAGATTAGCAGAACCGGCAACATCTCGCATGGCAATAATGCCAATTCCACTGTTAAAGTTTTCAAAGTAATGATCAT
The DNA here is from genome assembly GCA_963783315.1 of uncultured Bacteroidales bacterium. GTDB lineage: Bacteria > Bacteroidota > Bacteroidia > Bacteroidales > DASQZP01 > DASQZP01. Next base: position 144,807 of record CAWAMZ010000010.1, on the reverse strand, counting down.
ATGAAAACGAATAAGTCTGAAATGCTCCGGGGATCGAAGGCCACTGATTACGGTAATTGGTTACCAGACGGTGTTGCTGGGTGGCACCGGCAAATGACGGTGCCAGGTACAATGGATTAGCATAGAATTGCGTAAATTGCGGATCCTGCGCTTTTAGTCCTGCACAAAAAAACAATAAAAATAATATGTGTATGATTCTTTTCAATATCAAATAAGGATTACCTTCCATGGAATAAAACATTCCACACATTTATACTATTAATCCTGTCTGAAAATCCTCAATCAATTCAAGAATAGTCCAAATTAACAATTAATTCGATCTAAACCAATTACTGTTAATAAAAACAGACTAGCTATTTTATAATTAACCATACTACTTTTCATTTTAGGTTTATTTTTTAGGTTTATTTTAGTTTATAATCTTCTACGGATTTTTTGGATTATGCAATAATGTGACATCTCCGGCTTTGTTATATGGTTTCCCATTGTAAAATACTCCTTTTGCTTTCCATACGTAAACACCCTGCCTGGCCAGTTGTCCTTTGTAATATCCATTCCAGCCAATATTTACATCATCGGAAGTAAAAATAAGTTCTCCCCAGCGGGTATATATTTCGAGATGGTATTCCTTTACACCGTCATGCTCAGGAAAGAAAACATCATTATTCATATCCGATGGATTATAGTGTGCATCCGATGGTCCGTTCATGTTTGGTGTAAAGGCATTTGGAAAGGTAAGCAAACCTGCACCTTCAACCTTAACAGCCTCCGGGAGCAAAACTGAATCGACACATTGATTTTCTGTCCACACTTTCAGACTGATATCATAAGTCCCGAGTGCATCATACAAATGTTCAGGATCACCGATGTCGGATTGCTGGCCGTCACCAAAATCCCAGAGGTACCTGTCGGCATGCAATGAGGTACTGAAGCATTTCACATTGGCTTCCGGCAGCATTACATCGCGGGGTTGAACCTCAAAACGCGCTACCGGATTTTTATATACTGTAACTGTCTCATAATGATAATTCTTTCCGCCATCACCATCCACTTCCAGTTTGACATTGTAAATCCCCTCCTGATCAAAAACATGCACCGGATCACGCTTATCTGAAGTTGTTCCATCATCAAAATCCCATTTATATACATTACCCCAGATAGAATTGTTTCTGAAATTCATCTGTACCGGTGCACAGGCAGCATAAGATGAATCAAAATCAGCTACCGGTAATGGTGCCAACACCATAATGGGTTGCGAGACTTTGCTGGAACAATGAGCATTATAAACCGTCAGACTTACAGTATAATCTCCCCAGTGGCTGTAATTGTATGAGCCGGGATTTTTAACCGAATCGGTATTCCCATCATCATATTTCCACAGGTATTTCCATGCACCATCTTCAGTATCATTAAAGAGATCGAAACTGGCCCCGTCAAAGGAGAAATACTTCAATGTGGGAGAAACTGAAAAGTCAGCTGTTGGAGCCGGATAAACAGTAATTTTTTTACTGGCCTGGTCATAACAACCGGCATCAGAAGTACTCCTAAGCGCAATGGTAAATTGCTGCGGATTATAATTATCCAGACTGAAAAAGGCATGCCGCGGATGTTCCTGTTTGCTGCTCTGGCTATCCCCAAAGTCCCAGTCAAAATTATCCGCGTTGGTACTCAGGTTGGTCAGTTTAAGATCATACGGACTGCATCCTGCAGTATCACAATCAAAATCAGTAGTTACCTCCGGATATACATTAATGGTCTGGGCTGTCTGATCAGTACAACCATAATCAGTCCGGGCAAGCAAAGTAATGGTATAGGGCTTATTATCGGGATTTGCAGGCGGATTAAAATAGATATTGGAAACACTGCTTCTGTCATAGGTCGTATCTTTCTTACCATCACCCATATCCCAGAAATAGGTAGATTTGGAAGTAACAGAAATATTCTTGACGGACACATTAAACGGAGGACAATCAATAAGCTTATTAACCTCAATGAGTGCCTTAGGACGATGATATACCATCAGTGACTTGCTTACTGAATCGCTGCAAAAATAGTTAGAAGTTGCCACAAGTGTAACTGTACGCGAAATATCAACATCAGAGTAATTGTAAAATTCATGCGAAGGTTCTGCCACTGCTGAAGTCCCGCCATCTCCGAAATTCCATGTATAATGATCGGACTGGGCAGACAAATTTGTAAAAGTTGTTGTCAGTGGCGTACAACCCCCGGAAGGAATCTGAAAATCAGCCTGGACTTCCGGATAAACAGTTAGCTGTTGCTGAAGTGTATCAAAACAATTATGTGTATTTTTTACTACAAGTTGCAGGTTATGGGACAATTTTCCCGTTGTTTGATTGATGTAGGTATGTGCCGGAGGTTTTGGAGATGCCGCATTTGATGTGTTCCCATCCCCAAAATCCCAGAAGTAATTTGCAATTCCTCCCTGCGAAGCATTACTTAGTCCAATATCCCAGGGAGAACAACCATCAGCATCTTCTACTGCAAAACCGGCTTTGATAAAAGCCCAGGCTGTTACCGGCAGCGTGGTATCATGCACACAGCCATGAACAGACGTTGCTGTCATTGTAACCGGATAAATTTTATCGGTTGGCAAACTGTTTTCAAAAAGATGGCCCGGATCCCGGTCAGAGGATGAAGCTCCATCTTTAAAATCCCAGTGAAAAGTATTTGCTACAGGAAAATTCGAAGTATTGGTGAATTTTACCTGAAGTGGATTACAGCCTTCCACCACATCCCGTGTAAAACCGGCTACTACTTCCGGATAAACAGTAATCGGCCTGATGATTGTATCGTAACAATTATGATTGTTCTTCACAATCAACCGCAGGTTCCTCGTTTGGTCAGCCAGTGTTTGGTTGACATAGGTATGAGCAGGAAGTTTGGAGGCACTCAGCGCTGAGCCATCATCAAAATTCCATGAATATGCAGTAATGCCGCCTTCTGAATCATTGGTAATATTCATTATCTTTGGAGAACAGCCACTTGCGCTTTTTACTGAAAAACCAGCATTGATGTAGGCATATGCCTTCACCGGAAAAGTAGTATCCGCAACACAGCCATGCACCGAGGTTGCCTTTAGTTTAACATTGTAAGTGTGATCGGTTGACAACCGGTTATCAAAAACATGTACAGGATGTACGTCCGAAGCGGATGATCCATCATCAAAATTCCAGGAATAAGAAGCAGCCACCGGCTGGTTCGATTTGTTGGTAAATGTAACTTCAAGAGGATTACAACCTTCGGTCATATCCATGGAATAGTCAGCCACTACTTCGGGATACACTGAAAGTTGCCTGATCAGGGTATCTGAACAACCATGACTGTTTCTTACTATCAATCGCAAATTTCGAATCTGGTCATTAAGTGTCTGGTTTACATAGGTATGAGAAGGAGACATGGCACTGCTGACATTGCCGTCCCCAAAATTCCAGTTGTAACTGGTAATGCCTCCTGAGGAAGCATTCACCGGTGCAAAGGCAAAGGGAGAGCAACCTTCCGCGGGTTTGGCTGAAAAATCGGCGTTCACGTAGGCGTAGGCCGTAACAGGATGGGTGACCACACTCTCGCATCCATAAGGATTGGTTGCTGTCAGTGTTACATCATATACATAATCACTGCTCTTGCGGTTATCGAAAACATGGGGTACCGTGCCGGCAGATGAAGCAGATGAAGTACTGTCAGCAAAATCCCAGGAATAGGTAAGGCTTCCACCTGTCGACTGCTGGGTGAAATTTACAGCCAGTGGCGTACACCCCTCGGTCACATCCGGGGAGAATGCTGCTACCACCTTTGGGTAAACCTCAATGCTCCGTTGTTTTGAGGATTTACAACCTTCCGCATTTGTAGCAGTCATCTTTATATTGTAAGTAACCGGATTGGCCGGATCACTATTATTATAAACATGGGTAAAGGACAATACATCATAAGTAGTTGAATCCTTTGTACCGTTGCCATCAAAATCCCAGGCAAATTCAGCTCCTCTGATTGACGAATTATTGATGGTAGCAGGGAAGGGAGTACAGTTGGTGGAATAATCGAGTGTAAAATCAGCTTTCACATAAGGATGAACCGTAACAGGAACAGAATAAGTAGCTGAACAATATCTGTTACCGACTGAAGTGGCTTTTAATACCACATTGTAAACCTGATCGGCATTGGTGCGGTTCATGAATATCCTGGCAGGATCTTCCTGTGTACTGCTACCGCCATCACCAAAGTTCCATTCATAGGCCAGGTTATATCCGGTAGACTGGTTGGTGAAAACAATCTGGGTAGAATCACACACCACATTGGGCTGTGGCGCCAGTGAGGTTTGAAACAAAGCGGTAACCTCAGGATAAACAATCAGTCGTTTGGTATAAGTTTTTTCGCAACCGGCACCCCCTTCATTCCTACCCCTGAGTTTGATCCAGATTGTATCCGGTGTGCCCGATGTATTGACGTAGGTTCGCTGAACAGGATCTTTGCTGGAGGTAGAAAATGTAGTATCTCCAAGATCCCAGTAGTAAATATCGCCTCCAATAGAAGTATTTCTTATATTCACAGTAAGTGGGGAACATTTTTCCACCGTATCAATGGTAAAGGATACATCCAGATAAGGATGAATCAACATTTGTTGTCGCGCTGTATCATTACACTGAAAAGGAGACACCGCTACCATACTAACATTATAAACAGAATCGATGTCTCCGTAATTATCAAATTCATGCAGCGGATCGGCTTCATCAGTTGTACTCCCGTCACCAAAGTTCCACAAATAATGATCGATGTATCCTGTTGATGTATTGGTATAACTGGCCAGCAACGGGTGACACCCTACCGTGTCGGGTGATGTAGTGAATCCGGCTTTCAGGGTTGGCTTAACGGCAACTACCCTTTCCATGGCATCCACACAGCCTTTGTCGCTGGAAACAGTCAGAATGACCCTGTACATCTGAATACTGTCAGAGGCATTATCGGGGAATTTCCAGTCAAAATTCGACCGGGTTATGGTATCAGTTACCGGTGTATAGTCAAAATCCCAGCGCTTGAATTTTTGGGCATTTACTGAGGATTCGATAAAATTAACAGTATGTGGTGAACACCCTTTCCAGTTGTCCATGGCGAATTGTGCTTTGGCTTCCGGGTAAATATCCACTATAACGGGAATTATTGTATCCGCATAACAAGCCCTGGTAAGATTGGCTTCAAATTTAAAAGTACCATCTGAAGGCGGTCGGAATAAAGGTGAAGCGATGAACGGATCATCCAGGTAGGCCACGTTTGCAGGATTACTCATGGAGGTCCATTTGTAGGACAGCCCTCCTTTTGCAACAAGCCTGATGGGAGAAGTGGAACACCGCTGATCGAAGGTGCCAAAATCGATATTACCGACACCGGCATTTCCCACCAAAGGCTTATAATCAGAAAAATATCCGTATTTACATCCCGTTCCCGGTCCGCCATTGATAATTCCGATATGGAATACATCATTGGTATTATAGATTTTAGTAACCTTATTGAGGGGTATTGAGTTAAATTTTTTCTCTGCATCCTTCAGCACAAACCAGTTTGTACCTGTCACTGCTTCAAATTTGCTGGCAGGTATCGTCTGGGTGGTGCCATCTTCAAATTCCATCACAAAACCGTTTACACCATTTTTGGTATTACGCACCATCAGGTTCAGGAAAAAATCCTGGGAATTTGAACGCACAAAGCTCACTTCGTAGGAACCTGTACAACCATCAATAGTAGGAAGCACTGCACCGCCAACCTCGCAACCAAAACCAGCCACATGCAATACGTAAACGGGGTTGGACCCCCGGATGTGCATATAATTGTTGGTAATCTGAATAGCATAAGCCTGCCCGGCATTCCTGGTTCCAACTGAAACCCCGTCAATAAAAATTTCAGTATTATTCACCACCGGCATAATAAAAACAGGCTCACCATTGGAAGTGGCATTAAGTTTCCCTTTCATCACAATATATTCATAACCCAGAATATCAACCGGAACCGTTTGGTCACCGATCAGGTCTCGACAAGAATTTTTCGCTGCAGAATCATCGTAAATGGTAACCGCTATGGGCGCATCAGAGGTTATCAATGTTCCCGCGGGACGATTTGCTGCTGCAGTACCGGTTGCCAACCCAACAAAGGTCTCACCTCTGTTAAGGGTAATTGTAAAAGGAGTACCTGCAGCATAACCACCCTGTAAATCACGCGTTGGAGTGATCTCTACCTGTGTATTATTCTCAGTGGCTACTATAATAAATCCACTAAGAGGTTGCGGAGAGTATGGATCCATTTGGCCAATATTGTTGAAATGATGTATAAAATCTGGTTCCCAGCGCATTTCTTCCTTTTAACGCAAAGATATCCAGGTTCCAGTATTCATCTTCTTCATAATAAACAGTTACATCAGCACCCATTACTGCGTGATCATCCACATTCAGGGATTCGACCAGAATGCCTTTATTATGCCACCCTCCCCCTTTGTTTTCCACCTCATCTATATAAGGAGCTAAGATCCACTGTCTGCGTAGATTTTGCCGCAAGTAAAAATTCAATATCCGGAAAAAGCAGGATTGGCTGGTTCAGATATTTTGATCCATGTATCAAAATTCTGAGTATTGGCAATGCGCAAATAAACCGGTTCTCCTCCGGGACAGGTTGAACCCTGACAGTGACCACTGGTAATATCCGGAGCCGCAAACCAAAATTCAGTATCCGTTTGTCCGGCTAAATGCTGTGTTAATAAAAATAATACAACAACTGGCAGGTATTTTCGTATTTTTCTGATAAATAATGTCCCCATGTTTCAACTTTATATAGTTCCCGACGTTATTTGTATCATACCAATGAATCTTTTTTTTATCAATATACGTAAAACTTAATAAGAAGTTATTGTAAGATAACTCTTTACAATCTGAATAAACCTAATTACAGATCAGGAGTGTGTAAATGAAAAGCTTAAAAATACTAATATTTTTCTTATTACCATTCAGTGTATATGGACAGGACAAGATTGTGTTCCTGAATGAAGATTTTGAATCCGGAAGTACACCCACCGGATGGACCCAGCAAAATGTCCGGGGATTGGTAAGCTGGAAGTATAAGGATGGCGGTTATACCCCGAATCCGGAGATCCCAAACAGCGGTACACCACCCCATGCCTACGAGGGAAGTTACAATGCCTATTTCTTCTACAGCAGCACCAACGAAGAAGCAACCAAACTTATTACCAAAAAAATTGACCTGAGTGAAGCCAGTAAACCCAAACTTACTTTCTGGCATGCCCAGGGTGAATATAACAGCCGTAATGATCAGCTGAAAATACAATTCGGACATACCCCCACCGGTCCGTGGACCACCGTAAGAGAATTCACCACACCCATCGACAGCTGGACAAATGACGAGTACAATATACCGGACAGTATGTTGTCTACAGATGTATACATAGCATTTGAAGCCAAAACCGGAATCGGCTATGGTGTTTGTCTGGATAATGTAGAGGTGGTGGAAACAGATACGATTCAGCTTTTTGTGAAAGATATCAAGGGGGCAACGGCCAGTAACAATTTTATACCATCCGGTTCGTTGTTTAATCCCATTCTGAGACTGGATTTCAATATTTACGGAAATGATGGCAGCAAGAGACTTGATTCACTCTCTATCACTTCCCTCAATACCAACGATGATGATATTCTGGGTAATGGCGTCAAATTATTCTATACCGCAGATACGCTTTTTTCCAGAGACAGCATGCTGACCTCAGGAAGTCGTTTTAACAATGGCAAAGTTACATTCAAAGGCCTGAATTTGAATCTTCAATCAGGGTTGAATACCTTGTGGGTTACTTATGATGTGGTTGATAGCTGCAAGGCATGGTGACTTCCTTGATTGTAAGGTGGCTCCGGGAGATATTGCCATCAGCGATTCATTATATCCCGAAGTAGAAATTAATCCTGCAGGCAACAGAATAGTCCGGCAATCCATCTTTTTTGATGATTTTGAAACTGACAGGGGATGGTCTCTGACAGGTGATTTTGAAAGAGACGAACCACAGGGACTTGGCGGTTCATCTGGTTTTTCTGACCCGTCAACAGGCATTCAGTGGCGATACCCTGCTGGGCAATGACCTGACAGGTATTGGTTCTTACCCGGGTGACTATGAAAATGCCATCAGCAAAGATGCCAATGAAGCAGTCAGCCCTCCTATTAATTGTTACTATTTCAATGACATCCGGCTTGATTTCTACCGCTGGCTGAATCTTGAAAAACTTGATTCGGCTTTTATCGCTGTCAGCAACGACAACGGCGACACCTGGCACAATATCTGGAGTACGGATGATCTTTACTTCAAGAATAAATGGGAACTTACTACTTATGATATTTCCAGCCTGACCAATCGCAAAAATCAGGTCCGGATTAAATTTTCACTGGGCCCTACCGATTCTTCTGCTGTTTATTCAGGCTGGAATATTGATGATGTTGCAGTAACCGGCAATTACATTACACAGGATGCTGCAGCCGATATCTGGGTCTCTCCCAACAGCGGATGCGGACTGGGGCAGGAAGAAGTTTCAGCCTGGGTGAAAAACAATGGTGCCGAACCCATTTCCAATCCCTTTGACATGAAATATACCCTGAACGGAGGTACTACGTGGGTTACTGAATCATTTACTGCAGTCCCGCTAAATCCAGGGGACAGCGCATTGTTTACCTTCAATACAAAGGCTGATCTTTCCACTCCGGGCATCTATCCCTCAGTGACAATCAAGACAGCGCTGACAGGCGACCAGGACGAAACAAACAACATGCTTTCTCATTACATTTATTCTATTCCTTATCTGTCTCTGCCATATAGTGAAGATTTTGAGACAAGCACCGGCGTTTGGCAACCCGATCAGGTAAATCATCTGTGGAAATACGGGACCCCACAAGGGTTTATCATTAACAGTGCAGCTTCAGGGCAAAAAGCCTGGACCACCAATTTCAACCAGTTTTATCCTGATCTGGACTCAGCCTGGCTGCAGAGCCCCTGCTTCGATTTTACAGATGCAGAAAAACCTGTTTTCGATTTTAAGATCAATTACAACCTGATCAACGGAGAAGACGGAGTAGCCCTGTATTATTCAATTGACGGGGGTGCTACCTGGTTACTGACGGATCGTCACAGCTATCCCTGGGACTGGAACTGGTATAACAATGACACTATTAATTCACTGGGTAAAGGCTGGTCGGGTAACAGCGACGGCTGGGTAAGAGCCAGACAAATTCTGCCGGATACCGTTAGCTGGGGAACCAGATGTAAAATTCAGACTTGTCTTTAAAAGCGATTCCAGCAATATTGCTGAAGGATTTGCATTTGATGATGTCAGCATCTATAATGCTCCTTATGATGTGGGTGCAATCTCTATAGATTCACTGCACACCGACTGCCAGTATGTTAATTCTGACCTTGTATATGTTTCCCTGAAAAATTTCGGAATACGGCCGGTTCATGCCAATGATACCTTAATCATTGGGCTGGATGTGAATACTTCTGCCACTGTTATTGACACATTGCTGGTTCCAACAGAGTGGCCGGTTAATGACACCATGCAGTTTCGTCTGAACAAGCCGGCCCCGATTGGAGAAGCCGGATCCTATACACTCAAAGCCTATCCGCTTATTGAATCTGATCCGCATTATTATGGTGAGGTAAGTAATGATACTGCAAGTTTTACTTTTGAGGTACTGGCAAATCCGGTGACCAACCTGGCTGATTCAGTATTCTCGGCATTCCCGGATACGCTTGTGCTAAAGCCGGTTTATAATCCTGACTATGAGTATTTGTGGGGAAATGGTTCAACTGACAGTGTATTTGATGTCCCGGATGCAGGCATATATACTCTCCAGGTTACAGATACAGCCGGGAATGGGTGTATTACACGCGACACCATAGTTATTGAGTCATTGGTGCCTGATATCGGAATCGACAGCATCCTCTATCCTGTTTCATCCTGTGAACTCGGAGACAGCGTATTTGTTCAGGTACAGGTAAGAAATTTTGGAACTGATACAATTACTGAAAACCGGCAGGTTAACGTATTTTTCACCTTCAATAATGGTGCGGTGGTTGAAGACACGATTACACTGACAAGTGACCTGGCTCCGGGAGGAACTTATCCCTACAGGTTTACCAAAGAACCACTGGATATGTCAGTATTAACCAGTTATCAACTGAAGGCCTGGTCATATCATCCCTACGATTCCATACCGGAAAATGATTCTGTCGCTTCTTCAGTACAGGTTTATGGCTATCCCACGGTTTCTGTCGGGCAGGATACAACGGTCAAAGCACTGACTTATACCCTGGATGCGGGAGCCGGCTATAGTGCATACGAGTGGGAAGATGGTTCCACGGGTCAAACATTTGTAGCGGATACTTCCGGCTATCATGGTGTAACCATCTGGGATGCCAACGGATGCCCGGCACAGGACAGTGCCTATGTATTCCTCAAGATACATGATGTATCACTGACCGAAATGGTGAAGCCAACGACAATATGCGAAGACGACAATCCTCATTATGTAAGTATACGGATGGTCAATACCGGGACTGACACCATTCTTACAGGCGAAAAGATCCCGGCTGCCTATAAGCTGAATGAGCTTGCTGCGAGCAGAGATACATTTACCATGCCACTGGATATCCTGCCGGGTGAAAACCGGGTGCTTACTTTCAGCAAACCTGCTGTTTCAGGAGGCGAAGAAACCTATGCTTTGAATATTTATACGGAACTTACATCAGACCTGAGGAGCCAGAATGATACACTGACAGACACCGTATATATCTATAATAATCCTGTCGTGAACCTGGGAGCAGATACTGTCATCAGAAACACACAATATACGCTCGATGCAGGAAAATACAAAAGAGAAGGTGAAACATTTACTTATCTGTGGAACGATAATTCCACCGGCAGTACGCTTGATATCCAAAACACACTCAATTACTGGGTGACTATAACCAATCAGCATGGCTGCCAGAATGGTGACACCATAAGCGTAACATTTGTGTATCCTGACATCACGGCAGCTGAACTGGTAAGTCCGCAAACTTCCTGTGATCTTAAGGCAGAAGACCTTACGGTTAAACTGTTCAACAGTGGTACAGATACCCTTTATACCAATGACAAACTGCCAATAACCTATTCTCTGAATGGCGGTGAAATTGTTACAGATACCGCTGTAATGGCTCAGAATTTTGAACCGGGTAGCTATTTATCCTATACATTTAACCAACAGGTAGACCTGAGTACTCCAGGATCCTATCATTTGGAAGTCTACCCGGTTTTCAACGGCGACCTTGATCATTCAAACGACACGTTGATAGCGGATATTGACCGGTACGGTTATCCCCAGGTCACACTTCAGGCCGAACAGGTTATAGAAGCACTTGAATATACTTTGGATGCCGGAAGTCATGAAAATTACACCTATGAATGGCAGGATGGTTCTACAGGACAAACATTTACTGCTCACGAAACCGGCAATTACAGTGTAATTGTGACAGATACAACCGGTAATTGTCAGGGTGGTGATACGGTATATCTGTATTTCCTCGTAAATGATCTAAGTGTGAGCAATGTAACCATGGATGCGTCAGTATGCCGTGGCAATAATAATACTGCGACAGTGGAAATAAGCAATACTGGCAATACCAATCCGGGTAGAGGAACTACACTGGGAGTTGGCTATCAGGTAAAAGGACAGGAAGCAGTAACAGAAAGTTTCAAACTTGATAAGATTTTCCCAAGTGGCACCTCAATTTCACATACACTGGGTATCCCTGTAGTTGTTGAGAGTGAAGAATCAGCAGATATTTCTTTCTTTACCTTCTTTGCAGTCTGACCTGGTTCCCGGAAATGATACGCTGGTTAAAACGGTTTCTGTAAAATCATCTCCCCATATTGATCTTGGAGGTGGAACAGATGACACGCTTAAGACAACCCTGCCACATACGCTGGATGCAGGAGAAGAATATACCGGATATCTCTGGCAGGATGGCAGTGCAAGCCACACATTCACAGCAAATAATGAAGGATGGTACAAGGTGATGGTCACAGGAGAGAATGGTTGTACAACCACTGATTCAGTATATATTGAACTGGGGACAGCAATAAATTCCTTTACTGCCTTCGATGGAAATGTCAATGTATATCCGAATCCTGCCCACGAGAGGATTAATATTGAGTTAAACACTTCTCAATTCAGACAAATTATTATTGAATTTATCAGTCCTGACGGAAAGGTATTATACAATAAAAAAGTATCGGGATATGGTAATTTCAGGGAAAGTGTGAATGTATCAGATTATACACCTGGTATGTATTATCTGAGGATTCACAGTAAAACCGGAATGTATACAAGAAAAGTTATTATTCGTTAACGCTGTTTTTAATGTTAATAGAAAAAGCCTGCCGGGTTTCCGGCAGGCTTTTTTAATATTAAAATGAACAGGCAATTTTTGATATGTTTTGGACCTCTACCAGGTCCGGTTCTCTTTTGGAAATTAGTTACTACTACAATTGTGGGGCCTCTACAAGGCCCGGATGGTTTGAATATGCGGGTTGACAACAATTATAAAGTCTTTACATTTTCCAGATTGCTTTAAATTAAGGGGATGGTTTTGTTTTAAAAAACCAGTTCTAAACATCAACCACAGTTTTGATTTGAAATACGGATACAACCTTGTAGAGGTTGCCTAATTGTAGTATATCAATACCCCCCTCATCCCTTCAACCTTGTAGAGGTTGAATAATAAAACTCACTATTGTAAACACCATCCAACTGTCAGACACCTCCTGAGATTTTAATAAATGAGTGGTAATCCCGATAAATAAAAATATTAAATGAGTATCGTATTATGTTCCTAAAACATTATTTCCATCGCTCGGCCCCTGTTTACTCCCTCACACTTGCTCAGGCTCATGCTGGTCGTGAGATCGCTTCGCTCAGTTACTCCCTCACACTTGCTCAGGCTCATGCTGGTCGTGAAATCGCTGCGCTCAGTACCCCTGAAGGGGATCCCACGCGCAAATTAAAAACGAATTTGGATTTAATAAGACCTGCGTATAAGCTCACCTTTAGGGGATCAAGGGGCAGTGGGTTGGGGTTAGATTTCATACTAATTTTTGACTTATAAGTGAAATTAGGAATATAATCCGACAGTCATAAAATATTATATGACTATCGGGAATGATTAATATAATTTAAAATGAATCAGATTTTACAATGCTTTCGCTCAGCCCCTGTTTTCCCCTAAAGGGGAGCCAGCGCACAAATTTATACTAAATTTGAAATAAGTAAACCGTGCGAGAGCCCCCTTCAGGCTGTATGTTTGTAAAAACTAAAGCATAAGCTTTCAATATTTTAAGTAAATTGAATTTTTTCTACAAACAATAACTAAAAATAGAAAGCTTATGCAAACGAAAATTAAGACATTAAATTTTAATGGCCAAAATGTTTATGCAGGTATTGATGCACACCTAAAAAATTGGAGGGTTACAATTATGCTGGAACATAATGAGCATAAGACATTTTCTCAGGATCCTAATGCAGGAGAACTTTCCAGGTATCTGAGAAAGAATTTTCCGGGAGGAACTTATTATTCTGCCTATGAAGCCGGTTTTTGTGGATTTAGTATACATCATTCTCTCCTGGAGCATGGAATCCATAATATTATTGTTAATCCTGCTGATATACCTACTACCGATAAGGAACGAAAACAGAAAGATGATAGCAGAGATAGCCGGAAAATTGCTAATTCATTGCGGAATAAAGAATTAAAAGCCATCTATATTCCACAGAAAACAACAATTGAATTTAGAAGTCTGGTAAGATATCGCAGAACATTGGTTAAAGAAATAAGTAGAAATAAAAACCGAATAAAATCTTATCTTCATTTTTATGGTGTCGTAATACCACGAGAACTTGATACGGCTTCGAGGTACTGGTCCGGAAGATTTACACAATGGCTTCGTACAATTGAATTAGTAACAGAATATGGAAAAATAGTACTAAATGATCTACTTGATGTTACAGAATATCTAAGAAAGAACTTGCTTAGAATAAATAAGGAGTTGAGAAATATATATAAAGACAGTAAATATTCTGAGATGCTAAAATATTTATGCTCAATACCCGGAATAGGATTAATTGCAGCAGCCACATTTTTATCAGAGTTAGAGGTTATAAGTCGTTTTAAGAAACTAGACAGATTATGTTCTTATGTTGGATTAATTCCTACAACGCATTCTTCAGGAGAAATAGAAAAAACAGGGCATATAACTTCAAGAGCAAACAATCCTCTGCGTAGTGTTCTTATTGAGGCTGCCTGGATAGCATCCCGGGTAGATCCTTCCCTTTCTTTAAAATTTAATCAATTATGCAAAAGGATGAAAAAAAATGAAGCAGTTATCAGGATAGCTAAAAAGTTATTAAACAGAATAAGATTTGTTATGAAGAATGAATCAGAGTATATTTATATGGTTGATTAGTTCCAAATGTTGGAACAAAAACACCTTTACAAATGAGAGACTGTTACTCGCCCCCTGCGGCCTGATGAAAATCAGTGTCCGTTTCCTTTAGGCTACAGCTCTCAACTATAAAAATTAAACACAGAAATGCGGCTGACAAAGACCGTTAATAGAAGGATGTTTTTGTAGATACATTTGGAACGCCAGGAGGAGTAGCCGACGGCGAAGTTTTATACCGAAGGTCATCCTAAAAGTGGTATCGGGTATCGAACCCGATGCCACTTTGCCAGGAGAAGAAAGCCTTCAGGCTCTGTATTGCCCGAAGCGAAAGGAATAACAGCTTATGTATTTGAAAATAAGTAAAATATATTTGTGAAAATTTGGTTTACAACATAGAAGGGGTAGGGGGCAGTGTAAGCATGCTTTCTCTGACAATAATTTAAATGGATATTAGCTTTATACATGATTCCCGATAGTCATAAAATATTAATATGCTTCCTGAAAAGGTGTCTGACAGTTTTGAATGTTTTACAAAGTATATAGTACTTATTTCAATTCATCATATAATTTATAAGCATACTCATAAACACCTGCCGTCCAACCCATTTGCTGATCTGCGCAATACACATTGTCATTTATTGATCCGTTCGCCAGGTATTTTTCCCACAACGAGCCTTTTTCTCTCTGTTGCATTGATTCTTCTCCCTGAGATTTGCAATTGTCGGGCACCGGATAAAGGTAGTTTTTGGCAACCAGGTCAAGGTATTTTGCAGCAAGTCTTTTTGCATCTTCCCTATAACCATATTTTAGGAGCGCATCCATAGCCAGGAGCTGCAAAGGGGGCATTACAGAAGGATAATCCCATTGGTAAATATTATCTTTATCCTGCTTCTCACAAGGTACCAATCCATATTCATATTCGAACAGACCAAGGTTATTCTGCGTTTGCTGAGCCTGCTCTGTGGAGGCAATTCCTGCCAGCAAAGGTACGAAGGCAGTGGCAGCAGCCGTATTACTGAACCTTTTGTTTTTAAAGTCATAATCCATATACAATCCGCGTTCGGCATCCCAGCAATATTTATTCAGCTTCTCTTTTCTGGAAGCAGCCAGCTTTTGCCAGTCAGGTTCACCGGACAGCCCAAGGTCATTAACCATGCGCGTAAAATTCATCTCGTAGAGATACAGATAGCTGTTCAGATCAACCGCGATAAAATCGCTGCAACGGTTTTCAAATCTTGGGGTAAAATCCATTCCTGATTCTACTTCAGCCATGAAAGAACCAGCCACTTTTTTCATCATAGGCATGGGAACGTTGGCCGGATAATTAAATCGTTTGGTCAGGATGCCGGTGTACATTCTTAACAGCTCCATAGAAGGGGCATGACTTGCATACCGCTGTAAACCCTGTACATCTGTTGTATGATCTTCTATGGCAGTTGAAGAAGTATCTGTCCAGAAATAATATTCTTTTTTAAGAGACCGGTAAGCATGATGCAACCAGGCTGTATCGGGATTTTTTGCAGCGTTATAAACGTCCATCACCATCAGGGATAAAGTGGGTACCTGCGATCTTGTAAAGCCAGATGAAAAATTAGTATTGGGTACATATCCAATTGAATCCACCCAAAACATCAGGTTATCCACATTGTTGCGTGCCAGTGTATCTCTTCCGTCAGCAAGTAGCCCTTTATTAATAAAATAAGTATCCCAGTAAATCATTATGCCTGAACTTTTTGAGACAGCTGTATAGGGCTTTGGTAAAGGCGCGTGAGTGGTAACTGTTGAATCCCAGTTCTTTTGCAAGGTAGCCGAAACAGTTGTCCACAAGCTGTCATAGGCAGGTGTATATTGTGAATACTCACCACGATTCCCTGTACAGGAAACCAGGAAAGATATAAGAGAAATAAAAAGGATTGTTTGTAACAGGTTCGCTTTCATATAATATATGGATTTGGTTATTAAAATAACAAAGTTCACAAAAATAATGATATCTGACAAATCTGGTTAATAATCTCAGCCAAACACAAACGGCTGCAGATTTGTTTTTTGCATAAAAAAGGCTGTCCTGCATTAGGACAGCCTTTTCATGAGTCTAAAAACTTATAGTATAGTTTTCATAATTACCTCAAAAATCATTGATTTTCTTCATTTGCCCCTTCCCTAAAGGATGCGAAGAAAATCAATTTGCTCTTTACCTGAACTGTTTTCGACAGGCAGGCCTTTAGGGTCAGGGGCAAAACAAATTGATTTTCAGTACACTGAATCACTTGTTCGTTAATCAACCTGACAGGAGTATAAATATTATCAAACCATGGAGACTTCCTTAACAATCTCCATTCCTCTTTTTATTGCTGCTTCATTCATCGGGATCAGGTGATGGTGCCGTTCAGGAAGGGATTTGCCCAATCCTTTCACAACATTATCCATCTCCACCAATGATTTGATTTTCAGATAAGCCCCAAGCACTACCATATTAAATGTACGGGTGCTTCCCATCTTTGCAGCTTCAGCAGCAGCTTCCACCACGAAAACATTGATGTCTTTTCTTTCGGGATGACGGGTAATACCGTTACTGTCATACAGCAGCAAACCACCAGGTTTCACTGTTTCTTCGAACTTATCCATTGATTGCTGATTGAGGATAATGGCCGTATCATAGGCATTTACGATGGGACTGCTGATCCTTTCTTCACTCAGGATAACCGTTACATTGGCTGTTCCTCCGCGCATCTCAGGACCGTATGAAGGCATCCAGCTAACTTCCATATCCTGCATGATGCCGGAATAAGCAAGTATCTTACCCATTGATAAAACACCTTGTCCGCCAAAACCCGCAATAATGATCTCTTCAGTCATTTTTTATTGATTTTATGCCCGAAGGCGTTCTTATTTTATTACCATTTCACCATCCATCTTGATGTCGCCAAGCGGATAGAAAGGGAACATATTATCTTCCATCCATTTGTTGGATTCCACCGGAGTCATCTTCCAGCCGGAATTACAGTTGGAGACAATTTCGATGAATGACAATCCTTTATTGAGCTTCTGGTTTTCAAAAGCTTTCCGGATGGCTCTCTTTGTTCTTCTGGCATTGCCTGGAGAATGCACCGACTGCCGGGTTACATAATACGTGCCAGGCAACTGGGCGACCAGCTCAGTCATTTTTATCGGGTTACCCATTGATTGCACATCACGGCCATACGGGGATGTGCTGGATTTCATACCTGCCAGCGTTGTCGGAGCCATCTGTCCGCCTGTCATCCCATAGATACCATTGTTAACAAAAACAATAACAATATTTTCACCGCGGTTACAGGCATGAATAGTCTCAGCCGTACCAATAGCCGCCAGGTCACCATCTCCCTGGTAAGTAAATACAAATTTATCGGGCCACAGTCTTTTAATACCAGTGGCAACTGCGGGAGCACGGCCATGAGCAGCCTGGGTCATATCGATATTCATGAAATCGTAGGCCAGTACTGAACAGCCTACCGGTGCAACTCCAATGGTATCTGCCTGGATATCCATTTCCTCGATAACCTCCATGATGAGTCTGTGTGCTGTACCATGCCCGCATCCCGGACAATAGGACAACACGTTATCGGTCATCAGGCTGGTTTTACTGTAAACCAGGTTTTCTTCTTTTATGATATCTTTAACTTCCATACTTATCCTCCTATGATTTTTTGTTCCATGGCCTCCAATACTTCATGCGGACTATGGATAACGCCTCCGTATCGTCCAAAGTGTTCAACCTGTATTCGTCCGTTTACGGCAAGTTTAACATCTTCCACCATCTGGCCGGCACTGAGTTCAACAGCAAGCATACCTTTTACCTGGTCAGCCATGTCACTGATAGCTTTCTTTGGGAAAGGAAACAATGTAATGGGGCGTAACAAGCCGGCTTTAATACCTTTCTCACGTGCCATCTCCACCGCTTTCTGGCAGATACGTGCACTGGAACCATAAGCCACAAAAAGATATTCAGCATCTTCACATTTAATTTTTTCAAACCGAACATCTTCTTCTTCCATCTTTTTGTACTTGGCCTGCAGCTTCTGGTTATGCTCTTCCATTTTATGAGGATCAAGGTCGAGAGAGGTCACAATGTTCCGCTCCCTGTCGGGTGTTTTACCGGTAGTTACCCAGCTCTGGTCAAATTCCGACGGCCGGGGCTGTTGGTCAAACAGTTCCACTTTCTCCATCATCTGACCGATCATCCCATCACTCAGTATAAGTGCAGGGTTACGATATTTGAAAGCCAGTTCAAAGCCCAGCTTAACGAAATCGGCCATTTCCTGCACTGAAGCAGGAGCCAGTACGATCAGACGGTAATCACCATGCCCTCCCCCCTTGGTTGATTGAAAATAATCAGCCTGAGAGGGCTGAATAGTTCCCAATCCGGGGCCTCCGCGTACAACATTTACAATCAGACAGGGTAATTCAGCACCTGCGATATAGGAAATACCTTCCTGTTTTAAACTGATTCCCGGACTGGATGAGGATGTCATCACCCGCTTACCGGTTCCTGCAGCTCCGTAAACCATGTTTATGGCTGCAATTTCACTTTCGGCCTGTAATACTACCATGCCGGTGCGCTCTTCAGGCTTTTCTGCCATCAGATACTCCAGCACTTCTGACTGGGGTGTGATGGGATATCCGAAATACGCATCTGTTCCGGCACGAATGGCGGCTTCGGCAATGGCCTCATTGCCTTTCATTAATTTTAATTCTCCCATTATACTTTTTTATCTTACAATGTTGTTATGAGGCTACTTTTTCAGGTTTTACCCTGTATACAGTGATTACTCCATCCGGACATACCACTGCACAATTGACACAACCTGTACAGGCTTCCGGATTTTCCATATAGGCGTAATGATAGCCTTTTCCGTTTACTTCAGGGGTTAAACGTATCACGTCGGTTGGGCAGGCTACAACACATACTTCACAGCCTTTGCACTTCTCAACGTCTACAACTATTGCCCCTCTTGGTTTTGCCATTTGGACTTCTCCTTAAATTTAAATTTTACAATCGGTTCAAAAGTAAATATTCTGTACTCAGATCATCTGATAAATTGTATGTTTCATAAGCAGCACCTTACTGTTTATAAACATAGTTACTATGTTAACGGATGATTCTGGTGAAATTTTTTCAAGCGTTCTTCCATATCCCCGAACTGATCCGGATGCGTTTGTGAGACACAGGCACGTAATCCTTCGTTACGCTCACTGCCGGTTATATCCAGTGATATGGCACTTATTCCATAATATAGTAATTCCTCCAGCAGCTCAGCGCCTGTCATGCCCGGATAGGCAAATGTAAAATAGAATCCGTCAGCCAGTGGTTTCTCTTCATCATGATCATACACGATTGTAAAGCCATTCTCAGTGAACAGTTTTTTCATCATGCCGGCCCGCTCTCCGTATTCCTTCACACTTTCAACAAAGTTAAAACTACCATCATTGGCAGCTTTCAGCAGGGCTGCCACACCATATTGTGCTGAATGTGAAGTTCCGGCAGACAATGGATACAATGCACCATATATCAATGCGTAAACAAACTGATCAGACGGATAGAATTCTTTCAAAGCAGGAAAGCGCTTTTTAGCCAATGAATCTGAAATCATAATCAATCCAACCCGCTGTCCGGCATAGCTAAACGCTTTGGAAGCAGATACCAGTAACATATAATTCTCCGTATACCTGGCTACTGTTGGCTGATACGGTGGTTTGCCGGGAACAGATTTGTCAGTCCGGAAATCCATGGCAAAATATGCCAGGTCCTCGATAACCACAACACCATACTTATTTGCAACTTCAGCTATTATCTGTAATTCATGTTCAGTAAAGCAGATCCAGGAAGGATTATTGGGATTGGAATAAATGACTGAGGATACATCCCCCTTTTCCATAAATGACTCGAGCTTTGCCCTCAGCTTTTCTCCCCTGAAATTATACACATCAAAAGTGTAATAAGGCATTCCCAGTACTTTTTGCTGTTGTTTCTGAACCGGAAAACCAGGATCAATGAAAAGGGTTCTATTCTTAATTCTGTCCATTCTTCCAGTGATCAGGAAGGTTGCAAAGGCGCCCTGCATAGATCCTACAGTAGGCAAGCAGTTTTCCGGTGAAATGGAGATATCAAGGAATAGCTTTGCAAACCGGGAAGCCTCATTTTTTAATTCCGGGATACCTTCAATCATGGGATATTTGGAGGCAACGCCCCGGTCCAGTGCTTCTTTCTCTGCATTCAGGCCAATCAGGGAAGGTTCCAGGCCCGGAACTCCCATTTCCATGCGAACGAACTTTACGCCTGTTTCCTTTTCAATATTATTAACAACCCTTACTATCTCACGTATCGATCCTTTTCCAACAACTTCAATTCCGCTTTCTTCCAGGATTCTTTTTACCGTTTTGTAATTAACGGGCGTTTCTTTCATGACAGTGAAAATATTTTTTTAAAAACTTTTAAAGGTAATATGTTTGGTAAAACTATGCTATGCTATTTAACAACCTGATCTTATTTATTTTGGTTACAGATAATAAAAAACAAGCATTCAACGAATTAATCAGGAATTGCACTTTCAATCAGAAGTTCCCTTTTCCCCATCTGACTGGCTACCGCCATTAAAATACCCAGCACTATACTCAGAAAAGCCGCAAACAGTATCTGAAATTCCACAGGCAACAAAAATGTTATCGTTTGAGCAGGTATCCAGAATAATGGAATCGTACGTTTAAATACAAATTCCCATTGCACTTTCCAGTCGATTGACTGCATGATGTCTCCCATTCTTACCGGACTAAACAATCCTTTTACGGTGCCGCCGGTATTTATAATGTGGGTATCAGTTATTTTATGTGTCGTCATTAAAACAGGTGCATAAAATATATTCAATGTGGCGCTGATAGAAAAGGCGATCAGGATTTTAACCGGTGAAACAGAACCGGTAATAATCTGTGAAGCATGGTCTAATCCAATGTATTCAAGCAATACAGGAGTTCCGGAGGCAAAAATTATAAAAGCGATCTTAACGGAGATTCCAAGAAATCCCCAAACTATGGCACGTGGTAACAATCCAAATCCGCTGTAATTGTATTTCCCGCTTCTGATCCGCAATCCGAGTGATTCACCCAATGTAGCCAGCAAGGCAAATTTTATAAAAGACATGATGATACCATGAGCGCTGTTAAAATCCTGATATACTGTGTAAATTGTATCGGAAATTACGAAGGGCACAATGAGTATCAGTAAAATGCCCAGGAACAGTAAGTCTTTTTTGTTCATGTTAGTTTTAGTAAAGATTTATTAATTTAATTTACGTTTGTCTATCACTCTTTTGGCTTTCCCTTCGCTTCGCTCGATGGTTTTGGGTTCAACCAGTTTCACATCTACTGACAGGCCCAGCGCGCTTTCCAGGTTGGACTGAATTTTCCGGCGGAGGTCCTGAAGCTGACTGATCTTGTCCTGGAAGAACTGCTCCTCTACCTCAACCTGAAGCTGCAACATGTCCAGGTTATTTTTCCTGTCAACAATCAGCAGGTAATGTGGTTTTGTTTCACTCATCTCAAGCAATACACTCTCTATCTGCGAGGGGAAGACATTTACTCCGCGTATGATCAGCATATCATCACTTCTTCCAAGTATCTTACTCATCCGTACAGTGGTTCTCCCGCACAAACACTTCCCATATTCAAGTGTACTCAGGTCACGGGTTCTGTAACGTATCAGGGGAAGGCCTTCCTTGGTAACAGTAGTAAAAACCAGCTCTCCCTCCTGCCCTTCAGGAAGTACTTTCAGGGAAACAGGATCAATGATCTCAGGGATGAAGTGATCTTCCTGAATATGCAGTCCGGTTTGATATTCACACTCACTGGCCACCCCTGGCCCAATAATTTCGCTTAGTCCGAAAATATCAATTGCCTTAATTTTGAGTTTATCTTCAATCTCCAGTCTCATCGCCTCCGTCCAGGGTTCAGCACCAAACACTCCTACCCTGAGTTTCAGTTCATTTCTTGAAATGCCTGATTCTTCAATTGCCTCTGCCAGGTAAAGTGCATAAGAAGGTGTACAGGCCAGCACCGAGCTGCCAAAATCCTTCATCAACTGGATCTGTCTTTTTGTATTACCGCCCGAAACAGGAATAACCACAGCACCAATCTTTTCACTTCCGTAATGAATACCAAGTCCACCCGTAAACAAACCATAACCATAGGCTATCTGAATAAAATCGCTTCGCTCGATACCGGCACACGATAAAGTACGTGCCACCACTTCCGACCAGGTTGCCAGATCTTTACGTGTATACCCGACCACAGTGGGCTGCCCGGTTGTACCGGAGGAAGCATGGAGCCGGATAATTTCACTCATTGGTACTGCAAACAACCCGAAAGGATAGTTATCCCGCAAATCCTGTTTCACAGTAAAAGGTAATGTATGCAGGTCTTCAATTCCATCGATGTCTTCGGGTGCCAGTCCGGCCTGCTGCATTTTTTCCCTGTAATAAGGTACATTATAATAAACCCTTTCCACTGCATTTCTCAGGCGCTCCGATTGTAGTTCTTTCATGGCCTTCCGGCTCATGCATTCATAAGATTTGTTCCAGATCATTGTTCTTTGGTTATGTTTCGGTAAATATTTTGTCTGGTTAGAATAAAATCGATTCAGGCGCTAAGTTCAGAAATTGTAAAGTTTGCTGGCGTTCAACAGTTCCACCTTATGTTTTTGCATTACCTCAATGGTAGCAGGAATATTTTCCGTTCGCATTACTATAGCTGCTTTACTTCCCATAGAAAAAGCATACATATATTCGATACTGATTCCCTCATCAGATAATAACTTAAGCGCCATGGCAAAAGAACCTGCCTCTGATGGTGTGGCAATGGACAGTACATCAGTAAGGTTAGCCGAAAACTGACGTTCCTTCAGCACCTTAAGTGCTTTTTCAGGTTCAGAAACAACCAGCCTTAATATCCCGTATTCCGAAGTATCGGCAATAGTCAGCGCTGTAATGTTTATTTTTTCTTCGCCGAGTGTTTGCAAAACCTCGGTAAGACGACCAGACTTATTTTCAAGAAAAATTGACAACTGTTTAATTATCATGATATGACCTCCTTCGTTATGAACAGGGGAAAATGAAAAATGATTTTAGATTGTTTTGCCTGTGACTTTAAAGTGAAATGATCGGTAAAAAAAGAACTGGTTTTAAGTATCCCCCAAATTTAAGGAGGGGGTGCATTTAAGAACCGAAAATTAATAAATTTATTTACCGGATGGTGCTTTCTCTGAACAATATAGAATGTATAAAAATTACAGTGGTTATCAATTCTATTGTAGTGCGATGGCACCCCTTTAGGCCAGGGGCTGAGCGAAGGAATTAATGTTTAGAAAGAAATAAGTTATGCATTTAATTATATCATAAAAATTATAGTGACACATAGATGTTTGGGTAGTTGGACTAACAAACATTGAAAAATTCAATTAGTCAGCAATCCACCCTGCTGCCCCTAGATCCCTAAAGGCCTGCCTGACTGAAGTCATTCAGGCAGGGGACCTCACGCGCCGTTATAACCCAGCATATAGTTCTATTTCAGTGCGATGGCACCCCTTTGGGGGCCAGGGGCTGAACAAAGCAATTAAAGTTCCATTAAATTCGAATGGTACATAAATGTCGGACAAAAAGCATTAAATAGCATGCCTGCAGATCAGACAACAATGGACATTAACGATGACTTATTTCTCAATCCGGATCCTTGCATCCACAACATTCAGTGTATCTCCCCGCCCGATAAGCGGATTCAGGTCCATCTCCCTAATTTCAACAGCATATCGTAACATGGTGGACAACCGTACAATGATCTCGGCATACTTATCCTCATTCACACCTTCCTGTCCGCGGGTGCCCTGTATGATCTTGTAACTTTTAATGCTCCGGATCATTGAGTAAGCCTCACTAAATGTCAGCGGGGCCAGTCCGGATGCCACATCTTTTAATACTTCAATAAAAATACCTCCCAGACCACAGAGAACCACATGCCCGAAGGTGGGTTCATACTTGGCGCCAATAAACAATTCAATCCCGGATAACATGGGTTGCATCAACACGGCTTCAGTACCCTCTATCTCCATCAGCCGTTCAAATTCGGCTACCAGGTGTCCTTCGGTATTGATGTTCAGCACTACACCCCCAACATCCGATTTATGAACAGGTCCTACTACCTTCATGGCCATGGGATAACCAATTGTTTTTGCCTGTTCCAGTAGCTCCTCACGATTGTGTGCCACACCTTCCTTCACCAAAGGAATTCCTGCTGCCGCCAGTAATTTCTGAATACGCTCCGGTTCGATATAGCCGTTGGGAGCACTTTCTACCAACTTGCGGATTTGAGGAATGTCAATCCCGTCATAGAAAATATTATCATCCGCAGGCATGGGGGTGGAGAATATTTTACTGACTGCACGCCCCAGCAATACTTCATCCGGGAAATTCACGTGTCCCTTGTTCAGGAAGAATTCAACTTCCTTTTGCGCTGTACTGATAGAAGGAAGAATGGGGAATATTGGTTTTTTGCTGGTAATCATTTTCTGATGCAACATTTCATAGGCATCATACACCTCAGTAAGTCCGGTGCTTCCAAAAATCACCATCATGGCATCAATATTATGAAACTTCTGGTCACAGTAATCAATAACCATTCCAAGCTGTTCGGCAGTACCAGTTGCAAGCAGGTCGATGGGATTTGCCACAGAAGCACCCGGAAACAATTCCGCCAGTAACTCCTCACTTGCCGGACCGGTAATCGGGGGTATTGACAGGCCGCCATCCGACAGGGCATCTGTTAGCATAACTGCCGGCCCGCCGGCATGGGTAATAATGGCGATATTTTTCCCCTGAAGTTCCTTATGCATGAAAACCGAAGCAACTGTGATCAGTTCTTCACGGCCATAACAACGCACGATTCCTGCTTTACGAAACAGCGCATCCACAGCCAGGTCAGAACTGGCCAGTGCACCTGTATGGGAAGATGCTGCGCGGCTTCCTGCTTCTGAACCACCCGACTTGATAGCAGCAATTCTGCAACCTTTCCAGATCAGTGAAGAGGCATGCTTCAGCAACTTATCAGGATTATCAATACTTTCAATATATAGCAACTTCACCTTTGAACTGGTAGCCGGATCAAAATTCTCATCCATATATTCAAGCACTTCCTCAACTCCCATCTGGGCACTGTTACCAACGGAATACACACTTGAAAAGGTAAGTCCCTTGGGAATTCCTGACTCCATTATAAAAACAGCCGTGGCACCTGACCCGGATATAAAGTCACAACCCTGCGGGTCGAGACGGGGAACCGGAGTTGTAAACACACCACTGTAAGCAGGATTGATTACTCCAATACAATTGGGTCCGATCAATGATCCCCCCACCTCATTCACTGTATCAACGATTTCTTTCTCAAGAGCGGCTCCTGCTTTACTCTCTTCACTGAAACCAGCTGAGAGGATAATAAAAGCACGCGTTTTTTTGTCATGTGCCAGTTCTTTCACTGTTGCCGGGCAAAGAGATGCAGGAATAGCCAAAACAGCCAGATCTGCCTGCGGCAGTTCGCTGAGCTTTTTGTAGCATTTCAGCCCCTGAACCTTATCTTCCTTAGGATTGGTAACATACAATTTCCCCTTGTAACCACCATCCATGATATTCTTCAGGACCTTGCCTCCCGGTTTATGAATATTATTTGAACCGCCAACAATGACAATACTGGCAGGATTTAATAACTGTTCGTTGATCATGACTTTTCAATTAATTATAACGCGATAAAAATACAACCAGTAGCCAGATAAAACCATGACAATCGTCCATGTTTTACAAGCATGAAAACTACAACAAGAAGCTACAATACTGGTAATGCAGGAGATATGGAAGTAATATGAACTTTTCGATGCAGAATGTTTTGCAACAGGTGATGAAT
Source organism: uncultured Bacteroidales bacterium (assembly GCA_963783315.1). Lineage (GTDB taxonomy): Bacteria > Bacteroidota > Bacteroidia > Bacteroidales > DASQZP01 > DASQZP01. The sequence continues at coordinate 118,306 of CAWAMZ010000010.1, read as the reverse complement.
GCAGGCGGGAAATGTTGTTTGTAATAAAGTATTTTGGATCAATTCCGGTACTGAAGAAAGAAAAACTTGGATTTGTTAGATAATACTGTTATTTTGTATGCTCAACCGGTTGACAGAACGAGGAGAGAGAAGGAGATATAAAAATAAAATTTAAAATGAATATCGTATTATGTTCCTAATACATTATTCCAATCGCTCGGCCCCTGGTTACTCCCTCGCACTAGCACTGGCTATTGCTGGTCGTGAGATCGCTTTGCTCAGTTACCCTAAAGGAGATCCTGGACGCAAATTAAAAATGAGTTTGAATTTAATAAAACCTGCGTGTAAGCTCCCCTTCAGGGGATCAAGGGGCAGTGGGTTGGGGGTGAATTTCATGATAATTTCTGATTTAAAAGCTGAATTAGGAATATAATCCAACAGTCAAAATTTAATTTACTGATAAATACAGGTAAAAAAAACAATATTTCGAAATGTTATACATTAAAATACTCATCCTGAAAGTATTATTCTTTTCACTTAACCTTATTATAAAATGAAACCATTCCGGTCTGATGAATTTAATGAAGGGGAAAACGCAGGATTACTCGACGACATTCCTTTTTGGTCTGCAGCTTTTGGACTTAAACTACTTGAAAATGTAAAATACATCCCCGGTATTACAGCATTGGATATTGGCTCGGGCACGGGCTTCCCGCTACTGGAACTTGCTGCCCGGCTTGGTGATGAGTCTCATGTATACGGCATCGAACCCTGGAACCAAATGAATGCCCGCACGCGTGCCAAAATAAAAGGATATGGCATTACCAATGTTACCTTGATAGAATCAGAAGCAGAATCCCTGCCTTTTGGTGACCGGTCAGCAGACCTGATTGTAAGCAATAATGGAATCAACAACGTGCAAAACAGAGAACAAGTAATTGCTGAGTGTTCAAGGGTACTCAAACCAGGAGGACAGTTTATCTTAACCATGAATCTTGAAAAGAGCATGTTTGAATTTTACACTGTACTGGAGAAAGTGCTGGAAGAAAAACAGCTGAAAAAAGAAATAGAACTGATGCAAGCGCATATAAAAAGTAAACGTCCGCCACTTGACGAAACGATTAAAGCGTTAAAGGACAATGATTTTACAATTAAGGCGCTGGAGCATGACCAGTTTAATTATCGCTTTGCAACCGGTACTGCCTTATTAAACCACTATTTTATCCGGCTGGCCTTTATGAGTGCCTGGGTAAAGTTTCTGCCGCAAGACCAAATACAATCCATTTTTGATGAAACAGAAAACAGGCTGAATGAACAGGCCGGTTTAACCGGCGGAATCAATCTGAGCATCCCATTTATTCTTATCGATGCAATTAAGAAATAAAAATCACCTGCACTATGACCAAGAGACAAAACAGCCATTTGAAGATGTTTATCAACGTTCAGGTCGTATTCAGGGATTATCCTGATAAATGGAATGCTGTATTGGTTTTGATCTGGTATAATAAGTAAGCTGGATGATATTTGGCAGCTATTCAGATCCTGAACAGAGAAATTGCCATTAAAAGCAAAGGCACTAAATTGAAAAAAAATAATTTACGGAAATCATTAAGTGCAAAGGCTTTAGTCAATCTCGGGCATTCTTGAAGCATATGGTATGATGAATAATGACAAGGTACTGGCCAAAAAAGTACATTTAACAAAAACCAACCTTAGGAATTTACGGGAAATGGATATATCCCGTACAATAAACAATCTGATCCAGGCAGCCAGAGAAAATTTACCCGAAATGAAAGAATATACCTTGAATGAGGAAAACATAACCTCGCTGGAAAATGATATGAATCAGTTCAACAAGATGATTGGCAGGCCGGCACAAATACAAGCCACCAGGAATGCAAAGAAAAAAGAATTGAAAAAGGTATTTGCAAAAACAAATTTATTGTTAAAAGATCAGCTGGACAACATGATGACACAATTTCAGTAAACTGATCCCGAATTTTATGAACTGTATCTGCGCAGCAGGGTAATTTATGGTTAAAGGCACTCTTGTATCAGGTATAAGATCTGAAACCCCACTACAACAACCTGTAATAAATGTAACTGACCCCAAACAATTACAGAATTACCCCGGCCAATACAAAAACTATCGCAAACAATAAAGGAATTGACGGGAACAATAACTGGATTGTCCTTAACAATAAAGGAATTAATACGAACAATAGCGGACAGACTTTGACAGAAAGGAATAAGAACAAACATTACCGGAACAGGTTTTAACAATAAAGAAACCGACTTCAACAATACCGGAACAGGCTTTGACAATACCGGAACAGACTCCAACAGTAAAGGAACAGACTTTAACAGTAACGAAATACACTGACAATAAAGAATAAACTCAGACAATAGATATAGCTTGACAGATCCATACTTAATTTTTAGAAACAAGAAGTAGTAGATTTCTTACTTCTTGATTTACAAACATACGTAAATTTAATTACTAAAATATACTTCATCTTTATTTGTTAGTACGGGTGTTAGCGACATGTTTTGGGATTAATCCCAAAACATGTCGCTATGGAAAAAGTTATTCCTGCTTTATCACACTTATTAACTCTTTATTCCTATTATTGAATACAGGTTGATATTTTAATCCTGTTTCCTGAGTTTGCTTATAATTTGGCTTATTCCAGTGCTTTTTCAACAGCCCTGTTTGCTTGTGAGCTTGCGAAGGTGTAAGCATGTTACAACTGCGGTGTGGACGCTTATTATTGTATTTGTCAATAGCAATTTTTACTGCCTCATGCGCTGTATTAAAATCTTCAAATGTGTCATACAGGTCATACTCGTCTTTTAATATTCCATTTACACGTTCTGCAATTGCATTTTCATACGGATCTCCCTTTTCTGTCATCGAAATACGGATGTTTGACCCTTGTAAATAATTGACATAATCGTAAAACAATATTGAATGCCACGATCAGAGTGATGAATAAGTTTATCGGTTGGTTTTTCGCATTCTACAGCCATTTTTAAAGCATTTAAAGCACCGGTACTGGTAAGATCGGGCCAAAGGCACCAGCCTACTATTTTCCTTGAATACGCATCGGTTATTAAGGATAAATAAGCAAAACCATAGTTTGTACGAATGTAGGTTATATCGCTTACCCAGAGCTTTCCTGAACTTCTCAATTCAATATCCCTGATTATATTAGGATATTTTTTAAACAGGTGGTTAGAGTTTGTGGTTTTAGCCCTACGCCTTTTCCTACGGACCTGAAGGCCATGTTCTGCCAATAGAAAGTAAAATTTATCCCTTCCTATTTTTATTTTATGTTCCTCCAAAAAGGGAAGCATAAGGCCATGTAGGTTAACACAGCCCATTTTTTTATGTTCTGCCCTCAGCCTTTTTGCTTCTTGCAGAACAAACACCTCTGATAGTTGATTTTCAGATTGTCGCTTTTGGGTATCATACCAAGCCTGACGAGTATAGCCAAACAGTTCACACATATCCTTTTTGCTTGTATGCGGATACATGAGTGTCAGTAAAATTACTGTTTGGCTCCAGGCTTTTTTCTGATTGGAATTTTAAATTGATTTTCAGCCACATCGATAAGCGTGTTGAGCGCTACATTCTTCATCTGGGCTTTTTCCAGTTGTTTCTCCAGCTCTTTGATGCGCTTTTCTAATTCCTTATTATCTGATCTTTCTTTTGAACTCATAAACGACAAAGATAGATGAAAATCTTCTGAATAGTTTTCCTGCCACTTACGGATTATTCTTCGATACTCCGGTCCACTTAAATGAAAACGATCCCTGGCCTCTTCCATACTCATGGTTTGGGAATCAATTTGGCTCACCAACCACCTTCGAAAACTAATTTCATAATCAGCATAATTAATTTTTTTGAACTCGAAACCATCCATCTGGTCTGTTAATTTACCTTCTTTACTTTGTTTCATTTTACTTGACTTTTTGCGTCAAGCTATTTCAGTATATTACAAAGAAAAAAAAATATACTCGGACAATAGAAAAATCTATAGGAACTATTATGAAATAAGGTAAGTCATCAGAAAAATTGAATATTATGAATGCAAAACATAAGTAGATTATTGATAAATACAATATCAATTTTTAAATTTAAAAACCAAAATAATATTATCCCGGGAGAGAAAGACAATTGGTTGATAGATTTTTTATACTTCCAGAAATGATAACAGCCTAAATTAAATTACATTCAATATACAATCTAAATTTACAGTCGCTATTGACAAGCGGGCAAAATATTCATAAATTGCTTTTAAGTTACTGAATTTTAATCAGGTTATGGATAATTAACTTTTCGATTTTCAGTATTAACCAACTAATCCTTCCTGCCATGAAAAAGTATTTATATGGTTTACTGATACTCTGTGTTATACCTTTTTTCAACTCCTGCGTATCTTATGTTTCATTCATTAAGTCGTATCCTCCTGATATTTCCTTAAATGCAAACGAAAAAAAGTTGGCACTGGTTAACTTTTATGATTATACAAAACTGGATTACAGCAACGACCGGAAAAAGGAAGTATTTATCAGTGGATTGAACCAGCTGACAGGTGGATTAGCAGGGGCATTCAGAAATGATCCAACCTATGAGCTAATAAAAGGGGATTCGCTTATTCCAGGCAGATTGAATACTTATCTGCCTTCCCCTTTAAGTGCAGACTCTGCTATATTTTTCTGTACTAAATACAAAGTGCCTTTATTACTGGCACTGGAAGCTTTTGACGTTTATTTTGATAAAGAAATCGAAGTTGAGGAAGATGAAGAAGGAAACAAATCCCGCACTGCATATTATACGTTGAACGTAAGAGCCGGACTTACTCTTTATGACAGTACCGGTCGGGTAATCGACCGCTCGTATGTTGAAAGATCACAGCCCCATGGAGGAGGACGCCCAGTTGTGCTAAGAATTGTATCGGTAGCACCCTCATTTGGGAAAGCCGGTGACGAAATTAATTTTCTTGCTGGTAAAGCAGGCAGAAGTTATGTGGACAAGTTTTATCCAGGGGAAATGCCGGTAAGCCGAAGTGTACACAACAATAAGCCTTTTAAGGAAATTACACCTTTACTTAAGGCAAATGAATGGGACAAAGCAATTATCAAATTGAAAGAACTGGCCAAATCCAAAGATGCAAAAACAGCTCAGTATGCAGCAGAGAACCTGGCATTAGCCTATGAAGCATTGGGGAATGAGGAGGCTGTTAATTACTGGCAGGAAAGAGCGAAACAAAAATATTAGGACCGGAAATATTTTATTCCGGAGAGATACGGTTTTGCATCCGGGAAGGATGGACATATTTAGCTGCTAAACATGCAGTAAGGTTGCTGTGGGAACGCATTACAAATGCCTGCCTGACAAAACGCCAGTGCAGGCAGGCACTCCAGTAGATTGGATTTTTCCCGTTTATTACAACACATCATAGGATAACCAAAAAACTGTTTTAAAGCTCATCTAAAAAAACAAAATAATTAATCAGTTAAATTATATTTGTTACTCTAAGCTAATTTAAAATCTCGCTATATATGGGCATGACACTGATTGAAAAAATACTGGCATCACATTCAGGAAATCAGGTGGTGGTTCCTGAACAAATTGTAGATGTAACTATTGATGCCAGGGCGGCACGGGATTTTGGCGGTGCCAATGTTGTTAAAAATATTCGGGATAATAATTTAACCATTGCGGATCCGGCCCGGACATTTTTCACATTTGACTGTAATCCAACCGGCTCAGACCAGAAATATGCTGCCAATCAACAGAAATGCCGTGATTTCGCTAAAGAACATGGCATAAAGGTATACGATATTTCTGCGGGTATTGGCACCCACCTGCTTATTGAAGAAGGACTGGTATATCCGGGAGCTACTGCAGTTTCAACAGATTCACATGCCAATATACTCGGTGCAATAGGAGTGTTTGGTCAGGGTATGGGAGATCAGGATATTGCCGCTGCCTGGCATCAGGGCAGTGTATGGTTTAAGGTCCCGCATTCGGTTAAGATCACCATTGAAGGACAGTTTGCACCAACCATCACTGCAAAAGACATTGTATTAAATCTGCTGGCAGAATTTGGTGCCAATAAATTGCTGGGATATTCTGTTGAACTATACGGAGAAGCCATCAACCAGTTGACGCTTGACCAAAGAATCACAATTGCTTCCATGGCTACTGAGATGGGAGCGATTATCATTTTATTCACACCTAATCATCAGGTGATGGAATATTGTGAAGCCCGAACCGGGAGAAAATTGCAACTTATAAAAGCAGATGAAGATGCAATCTACAAGGAAGAATATAAGTTGCACGCTTCACGATTCATGCCCAGGGTTTCGCGCCCGGGCCACCCGCATGATACAATTGAACTGAATAAACTCGACAAAATCAGAATTGATTCTGCATTTATAGGCAGCTGTACCAATGGCCGTATGGAAGACATGCGGGCTGCTGCGGCAGTTCTTAAAGGGAAAAAAGTTGCTCCCGGAGTAGTACTTAAGATTGTCCCTTCCACTGACGAAGTATGGAAACAGAGTCTCAGCGAAGGGCTGGTTGCTATTTTCAAAGAGGCCGGTGCTCTCCTCTCGAATGCAGGTTGTGCCGGGTGTGCAGCAGGACAGGTCGGACAAAACGGTCCGGGAGAAGTTACAATCGGCACCGGAAACCGTAATTTTCCGGGGAAACAGGGACAGGGAGAAGTATACCTGGCTACCCCGGCTGTTGTGGCAGCCTCTGCCGTAGCCGGATACATTACTGATCCCGAACATATTTTTCCTGAAGAGAGGGAGGTTCCCAAAAAACCGGTATCATCAGAGCCAGCAAATTATGAATTTAGCTCAACTGATCACCGCCCGGTAAAACCCAACATATTGAAGGGACACGTTTGGGTTATTATGCAGGATAATATTGATACAGATATGATCTTCCACAACCGGTATCTGGCTATCACCGACCTGGCAGAAATGGGCCAATATACATTTGATAATCTAAAAGGGTATGAAGACTTTGCCAAAAAAGCCAAACCAGGAGATATAGTGGTTACAGGCAAAAATTTTGGTGCCGGTTCATCCAGACAACAAGCAGTCGATTGTTTTAAATCCTTAGGAATTCAGGCAATTGTGGGTGAATCATTCGGCGCAATTTATGAACGAAATGCTATCAATGCAGCCTTTCCAGTTATTATTTGCGAAAATATACCTTCTCTGGAACTTGAAAATGGAGAAGAACTGAAAATAAACCTGCAAACAGGTGAAATACAAAATATTTCAAAAAAGAGAACAACACAGGCTCAATCCTTCAGTAGTGTCCAGCTGGAAATTTATCAGAGGGGTGGGTTGCTGGTAAAATAATACTCAAACTTCAAGTGGTTGCATTTGGGATTTCAGATCTACAATTGCCGGGGAACCGGTTATGTGGATCTGCAGTCCTGCAATTTCCTTTTTTCGCCACCTCTCTGTCTCGCCTGTCAGAATATCCATAACAAGGACCACTTCATGCTTTAACTGATCAAAATGATATTTATCATTTTCCTAAATGCAGCATTTCATTTTCGATAGTAACATTTTATCAGAATAAAACCTGCGTTTTCTTAAACGGTTATGGATTAATATATCATCACTAAATCCATAATATCGCATAGGCTTTCCCGAATCTAACTACCTGTTCATGCGTATCTTGTAATACAAACAGAACAAAAAGGAGGAGCCATGAAAAGATATATTACAACCACAGCTATATTGCTTATATCCATGACTTTGCTGGCCCAGCAGCGACATGAAGGGCCTTCTGTTTATGGTGTTTCCGTATCTAATACAGCAACCGGTAGCGGAACCGGATTGTCAAGTGACCTCAATGTTTTTGTCATCAAAGGTAAAAACCAGCTTCAGGCGGGTGCACTTATGAATTATGAAAGGGGAAAAATAGCCGGGGAACAAGTACTCTTTAAGCATTATTTCACCAGCGATACCTATTACAACAAGAACTACAGATCAGGAAGAAGCAGGGTTGAACCCTATCTGATGTATAATCTTATCTATCGAAGCACAACAAGTACTGACAATTTTCACTATACAAAATCCGGCAGTATCGGAGGTACCCAGTCACCCGACGATGTCATTTCTTCCATTGAACATTACCTGGGGGCAGGAGCAAAAGTGCTCATAACTAATAATCTTTTTCTTGATGGCAATATGGGAGCCGGAATTTATCTTGGTACCATCAATAAAGCGGATAGAAAATTAGATTTTCTGGCTATCAACAAAGACAACAAAGGATATGGCCTTGCTTTCAAACTGGGTATTGGTTATGAATTTTAAATACAAAAGCACATGCCCGCATGTGCTTTTGTATTTAAAAGAATAGTATTGTATTATTCCATTTTCCTCAATAATTCCCTGGTTTTAATACCTGATTCTTTCAGATCGGATTCTTTCCAGTTGCCTTCAGAATCGGCAGATGTTTTTAACATAGAACAGGTTTCGTCCTTATCAGAAATTGACCAGGTGATCCAGCTGATCTGTTTACTTTTCATCCAGTTGATCCAGGTATTCCATGAATCATTATCGATGGGGCCATCTCCGCTCGCTTCCATGCCGGCAGACTCAGACACAAATAGTGGCAGTCCTTTTTCAAGTGCATAATCGGCTCTCTCTCTAAGATTATCCTTATGTGTAGCAGCATAAAAATGCAAGGTATACATCAGGTTGTCAAACCCTTTGATGGGGTCATCCGCAGCAATATGCACGTCCTGATCCCAGTGAGGTGTTCCCACCAGAATAATGTTATCAGGATCATATTTCCTGATGGTTCTAATTACTTCCACGGAATAATCCTTAACATCACTCCAGGAATCCTTTACCGGTTCATTAAATATCTCATAAATAATATTCGGGTATTTACCATATTTCTGAGCCATTTCAGAGAAAAACTTTTTGGCTCCTTCAAGCTGAATGCCATGACTGTGCCAGTCGATAATCACATAAATGCCATTATCTATCGCGCCCTTTACTACTGATTCAATTTTTTCTTTCGACCACTCAGGTTTATCGAGATAAGCGCCGTCGGGTTCAACCCCCATGGCTGCTCTTACAATGTTGCAATTCCAGTCATCGTGTAACCATTTCACTGTTTGTTCATTGTAAAACCGGGGCCACCAGTTGTGCCATCCATAACTGACTCCCGATAGCATAACAGGTTTACCATCCTGAGAAACCAGTTTTGTTCCTTCAACACGAAGTTGACCGTATTCATTAACAGGCTGTGCGTGGGGACTCCCAATGAATATAAAACAAAACAACACAAACGGAAGTAAAATAGAGATTAATTTTTTCATATAAGTAAGTTTTAGTGATAAAAATCCCCTCAATATACAATCAATTTTTGGGTTTTCAGAATTTTATCTGAAACGATTCTGACCCAGTAGATACCTGGTAATATATCCCTAAGATTTATTGTTTCAGACTTTTTACTATTTTCATTATTCTTATAGTGGTTATTTGAAATAACCCGGCCATAGCCATCAATAAGTTCAATATTGAATGAAGTTGACAGTTCATCAGGCATAGAAATGGTTACTTCTGTGTTGGCTGGATTGGGGTATAAATCTACACCCGAATTTAAAGAATATACATTTAGATTAGTATTCTCAGATTTTTTCAAAACAATTGCAGTAACAGAAAGTGGTGACAGATCTATAGAAATTGTATCATGCACAGCCTGTACCTGATTTTAGAGGAATCGAGTCCTGAGCCGCCTTCACCAAACCAATGATTCAGGATACCCATTGTTGAATCTGCATTCCAGTCTTCCAGGTAAAGGTCAATATCTCCCTCAACAAGGGCATCATCTCCCCCATCAGGATTAACTACTCCGCCTCCGCACAGGTTTTGATGAACACCACTCCACCATTGTGCCTGGTTATATTCCCATGAATTGAAATTATAATCACTTGTTAATGCTGCTTTGCCAATAAGCTGAAAGCCCCACATTCCCTGCGCATCCGGAATGTTTTCCTGCAAGGAGGTAGCTGCAAAATCCCAGTTATGATAAAACACGTTGTTGTACCAGTCGGGATGACTGGTTAGTTTTCTGCGCCAGTTGTATTTGGTTGAATTATTTCCTCCGTTTTCACGGAACATTTTAATGCCGGCATCTTTAAGAAATTGCCAGTCGGCCTGAGTGAGCGGGTTACTTTCATTGTCAGACAAACTGTTGTTTCTGCCAAATAAGTAAGGAGAGATCAAAACAGCAGTGGTGTCTGCATTTACCTTTATTACAACAGTGTTCTGACACATAACAGAAACAGTCGTTAAAAGCTGCACGAATATCACACCCAACAACAACATCTTAACTTTCTTTATTTTTTGATACATGTTTTTTCCTTTTAATAATAAATAAAAAATACACGATTTTTACATGCTCATATAAACATAAAAACTAAAATAGAAAGCTTTCAATGAAGTGATATCTTGCGTGTAAATAGTTTATTATCAGACAAAAGACGAACTATATAAATCCCTTTTTGAAGTACCTCATTAGAAATCAGGTAAGAAGAGCCGGGATTATTGACTGATTCAACCAGCAATCCGGTAGAAGAATATATTTCCACCATTTCAATTTTCTGTTGGTTATTCATCTTAATAAGAATTCCACTTCCCGGAAGAGAAGCGACTGAAACTCTTTCTGAAAACGGATCATAAATCCCGGCAGAAGCAGTATCCCCGGCAAGTGTAAACTCAAACTTATCAATGTTGAATTGGGGACCGGATAAAATTGAATAACGCATAACCTGTTGCCCGACTTCAAGGTACATACTGGAAGTAACTGGCTGGGTATCGAGCCAACTATTTGAACTTATAGCTATTATTGTGTCAGGATCTGAGTCACCTATCTGCAGAACTGACCTACCCCCTTCATCAGGAGTAGCCAGATAAGCTTTAACTACATAATCTCCTGCCTGCTGAACACCAACAGTATATTCGTACCATTCACCAGGGAGTGCATTCCCAATATGATAGCCATCACCAAGCCTGTCATAAATATCAACTGCCACATTTGGCCTGTAAGCACCCCCAAGATTCCGGTCATCAGCAACGTGATAGGTGAGTCCTTCTCCACCAATATCAAAGTCCTCTGCTTCAACAATACCAGGAATTTTTATGGGTTCCCCCAGGTAATATGACCTTACCTTCGGAACATATACAGGCAAAAATATTCTGACAGGTTGCGAATAAAGGTCGGTTGTATCGTTGTAATGTGCAATTACTCTATAATAATAATTCAGTCCCTGTTTTAAGCCTTCATCCAGAAAACTGGTAGTATCTCCTTTAAGTTTGGCAACTCTTTTATAAGAATTGGAACCGATTCGCCTTTCGATATAAATACTGTCGTTATCGGAAACCCTGTTTGACCATTTCAGACTAAGAACAGTATCCTGGTATAGTTTCAGTTTCAGATTTGTGGGCGAATAATATGTAGTATGCAACAAGATATCCTTTACCTCATCCCATTTATGTTGTTCCCGTTCCATAATCCGAAAATCACCTCCGTCGTCCCAGGCACAATAAACGAAACCATAAATTTGTGATAGTTCAACATAAGCACGGTAGTGCAACATTCTGGAATTATAATCACAGGTTTTTAGCGAACCAAATTCTCCAAGGAAAACCGGAATATTATTCGTTTCTGACCAGTTACTGACAGCAATAAACTTATTTTTAAGCGCATTATAATCAGCTGAACTACCCCAGGTCCCTTGTCCTTCAAGCCCAAACAGGTAAGGGTCATAAGAGTGAAAAGATCCAATGATATATTTATCATCAGGTATAGCAGCCTGAATGAGTTCATCAGAGCCCCCCCAGTTATGCCCCTGGAAGATTACTATTCTGGTGGGATTGGTTTTTCTGATAATCGCCAGTTCGCGCTGGTGAAGTTCATTATTTTGTGCCTTTGTTAAGCCATTCGGTTCATTGATTATTTCAAAAAAGAGATGATCAGACTTGCCTTTAAACCTGACCGCAATCTGGGACCAGATACTGTCGAATCGCGCCCTGTAAGAAGCATTTGTATAATTTGCCTTGATCCATTCTTCATGATGAGCATTGATAATGATAAAGAGGCCACGGTTAAGCCCCCAATCTACAATCTGTTCGACTCTGTTCAACCATGCATCGTCAATTTTATAGGGAGAAGCAGTTTGTGTATGATTATCCCAGCGGACCGGAATACGCACACTTTGAAAGCCTGCATTTTTATACATGTCAAAATAGTATTCCTCCGCTTTAGGATTATTCCAGCCCCCTTCATAAGGTGGTTCCAGGGTATTTCCCAGATTTATTCCTTTTTGCATAAGCGGAACTGCTTCCTGCGGTGTAAGCTGGGCTGCAGCAAGAAAAGAATTCAAAAGCAGGAAACCAGCAATAGAACACAGATACAATAATTTAAGGTGAAATTTCATAGCAAGATATCATTATTCAGTTTTAGTAAAAAACAAATCTAAAGTAACACAGAAAAAGCCTAAAATGCTGCTAATTTTTTTCACAATTTGGCTGTACATAACAAATCCATTTCCCAATGGCCCTTAGTTTTAAAACCAATTCCCGGGCAATTGAAAAACGGATTTATTAATAAAGAAAAAGTGAGAACCCTAACAGGGCTCTCACTTTTTGAGAAATAATATGATTACTGAAGAATCAGTTTATACTGACCCAGTACATTTCTGTTTTTGTCGGTAATCATGATAAAGTACAATCCACTTCTCTGATTTTCAAGAGAGATGTCTTCATTATCCTGACTAACAACTTTATCAAGAACCTTACCACCAACAGAGTTATATACGCTCAGTACTGTTCCGGTAGTAAGACCAGACAGGTGAACCATTCCGGCAGTAGGATTCGGATAAACCTTAACGTTACCATTGGTGAACTGGCCAATGCCGGTTAACATATCGATAACATAGTTACTGGTATTAACACCGTTAGCAGCAGTAACCTTAATGATATCACCATTAGCAATCGCATCAGATCCGGATTTTACAACACCATCAGAAGAAGTAACAGTAATGGTAGCTCCCGGAGCAGCTTGCAGATCAGCGATTAACTCGTCTACTGTCAGAACCGTTCCAGCTGAAACAGATACAGTAAGCATAATCTGGTTTACATCATATACATCAGACATGATAAAGGCAAGTTTATCCTTATCATAGCCCAGCATACCCAAATAATAAACATGCTCAGTAGTTCCGTCAGGTGCTGTAACGATTACTTTATCATCAAGCATCATTTGTCCTGAATTTCTATCCATACCTAACTTATCGATGATCTGTACAGTAGCACCCGGAGAAAGAGTAATATTACTAAGGAAGGTACTTACTGAAGTTCCCTGGGGAACAAAATCAACCAGTGAAGCTTCCTGATCTACACTATATACATCTGATGTAAGCAAAGCTGTTGTTTCATCAGCATTCGGCATTAATGTATAAGTGATGGTGGTGGTATTATCCTCAGCAACTACTTCGAAGAATACCAGACTTGTAGCATGAACATCCACAGCAAGGGTATCATAGTTCAATTTTGTGAATGGAACATAAGCATCATTTTCATCAATAACAGTAATTGAAGCACCTGCAGGCACGGTAACACCATCATAAACAGTTTTCAGGCTTGTTCCAAAATCGAATCCTGTAACAGTACCAACTTCACCTGTAACATCAATAGTATAGGTAGCAGAAGTAAGCAATGCATCATGACTCAGTTCAGAAACAGTAAGTATATACCTGGTCATATTAGATGAGTCAGCAGAAAGTACCACCAGGGTATCGCCAGTAGACAGAACATCTGTACCAGTAAGCTTAGTGCCATCAGCACCTGCTTTGAGTGTCATGGTCTCATCCATATAATCCTTAATGATATTAACCATAAATTCGTCAACTGTTGTACCCGGTACAACACCCTCAATGGTTTCATGATCAGAATAACCATGACTGACTTTATAAAGAGCTGATTTAATAGTTGATTTATAAACACTAACTGAGTTCATAAAGTGAGTACCGAGTCCGTCAGCTACTTTTGTTCTCCAATCAGGCCATCCGAGACCTTTGTTTTGATTAATTGATTCATTAACCATAATCCACTCACTGGATTCAGCATCAGTACCAAATGATCCGTTAAACTCAGTATTTCCTTTATAAACATCAGGTTTTCTGGTATAACCGGTTACCTGGTCTAATAAAAGACCTCCGACAACAGGTTGGGTTCCATCACCACTGCCAAATACATCAATTAAGGTAAAATCATTCGGATCGGTAGCAGGCTTATCACCATTCAATACAGAATCATTTTCAATTCTGAATAAATACCAGTTCGCTCCCCACCACTGGTCTATCGCAGTACCTGCATCTTCATTCCATGGATTGTGAGAACCAAAGTCAACATCTAATTGCTTACTGGTAAACCATGGATATCCACTATCACCTGTGGCATTAATTTTACCCATGACGAATACATCTCCAGGCTGAACATTCGGATTTACAGCCAGATCCTTAATAGCAATGGCTGGTTCGATTTTCCAGTTAGTTGAATCTTGCCATTTATAGCCGGGAATATAGCGGCAGAATCTGTCAGCCCAGTTAGTTGCAGCTGAGTTCTGAGTAATAGCACCTGCCGGACTATTCTGGTAACCCCAGGCAAACATATAATGACTGAGATCCATTACTACTGTTCCAGGATTCACGACTTCCAGGTATGTATTTGCAAATTGTTCATGAAATATAAACTGAGAAATGAAAGGATCAGCATGCCAGGGTTGAATATTTGAATCAGCCATTTCTTTTTGGAGTACTATATTGTATACACGAATAGAAGTGTCATCTTCAGCAGTTGTTGTGAAGGTAACAGTTCTGGCTTCTGTGCTGGCAAAAAAGTTAGTAGCGCGTTGTACATCAACTTTAGTGTTAAGCGCTTCAGTTTTTGCAACTAACGCCGGAATTCCTTTAATATCGGGATCATTTGGTATCTTCACGTTATAATCATGGGTCTGTGGAGTAAAGTTGGGTATTGTATCACCCATAAAGCCATAAGTATTGCGATATAAATTAGGAATATCCGGCCAGGTAATTGAACTAAGATTTGCATTATGGCTTGGCCTGTACTGGTCAACCTTAATGAAATATTCCTTAACCGAACCATCTTCAGCAGTAACCTTCAAAATATCTCCGTTTTTCAGGTCGGTTCTCTGAACACCATCCACCCAGACAAATTCCCAGGTTGCATTGGGAGCTTTTTCCAGGTATTTCATTAATGAATCCGTACGGGTAGCAAACGGAATACCGGTTATTTTATTTTGATTTTTGATGGTATCCATTCCGGGGGCCCCTTTAGTTACAAAACAGAAGGAATTCCAGATGTTTGCTGTTCCGTCATAAAATCCATCATTATTTGCCTCTTTCTTGGAAATAACAATATTGTCACTTGTTGTTGGTTCAGCAACCTGAATGGTAAAAGTCTGTTCCATTAATGTATTACCGAGGACATACACAGTAAGTTTATCGCCTGTACGGGCACTGATGTAAGCAGAATCATCATGGGTAGGTGCATAATCATAATGCCAGGCAACTCCCGGCTTTTTATTAAACTGGAACATAAGTGAATCATCTCTTCTGACACCCCACGGTACATCGAGAATGGAGTCAGCCATGTTTACAACAATTGTACTGGATTCCAGCGTAGTTGCATCAAGTGTGTAATTACCATGATTACCAACTGTCCAGAAAGAAGCACTTCTGCCAGGAGCAGATGGATAGGTAAACGGAATCGGAATCCAGTGAGACTCTGATACAGATTTAGCCTCAGATGAAGAACGGAAATCAAGGTTACCACTTTTTACAGTAAATTTCCGAACCAGCACACTATTTACGGTAGCATTGGTCACTCCGGCAACATCTACTGCGTGAGTATGGGGTCGTTGTTGGTCAGTACCGGTACGAATACCATTAACCTGATCAATTACTGCTGAATCAGTAGGGGAAAGATGTTGGCGTAAATACCAGCAATCACGTCCATTCCAGGTGGTGAAGACACTCACATTAGGAGAAACACTATCTTTTACACCTGCTGCAAAGGAAGCTTCCTGATAATCAATAGGAAGATCAAGCAACGGAACCATATCGGCTTTGGAGGCTCTGTATCCATATAAATATGGATCTTTTTTTTCCATAACAGGCCGCCAGTCTTCCCTTACACCCATTACGTAAGTAGCTCCAGGCTGCAGTAAGGTGTCCGGTAGCATCATGTAAGCATCAACGGGATTCCATGCCTCAGTTGGCCGAACCCATGGCCCGATTCTTCCAAATTCAAATTGTGACAGATTTACCGGAGCATCACCCATGTTGGTTAATTCAACATAGTTGTCATCCGCCCGGTCTAATCTCGCTTCGGTTATTACCAAAGTCTTGATCGTATCCTGTGCACTCATAATTCCACAGGACAGAAGTAACGAGAAAAGTAAAAGTTTAAACTTCATAGTGGTAAAATTTTTAGTTAGAAAATAAAATTCATTTGTGAAAAGTAATACATTCAGAAATATTATCCAAATATGGCAATTATTTATTACCTCTTCAATGTATTTTTATATGGATTAATACAACGAATCGTTTAATAATACCATAAATATTACACGCAATGATTTATATCACTGTATTACTGTGCGTTAAATGGTAGGATTTCGAAAAACCAGTTTCATCTAATTTTAAAGAGTTTTGCATTAAGATTTCGTTTTTTCAGCAGACCAACAGATTCTGTAAATCAATTCAATCGATTGTTTTATATAATCATCAGACAAATACCCTCAACTTACCGAAGATAATGACAAAATTTCATAAGTATTAGATTAAATTATACACACGGAAAAAAATTCTCAAACATCACAGCTTTTGAAAATAAATCATTCAGGTCGAAAATAGAATACTAAAGATAAATTTACAGGTTATTCTATTAAAATATTTATCAATATATATCACTTCAAAACGAAATTGAAAATTCTTTACTTTTTGTTTTGTGTCCATTTTGAGATGAAAAACCATTTAAGACTTTAAATTTCAAAAAGAAATAAATACCTTATCAAATGTAAAGAATTATAAATTTCAATTTAATTTTCCTCCATGGTATATCCTGGTATATAATCCTAACAAAATAAAAGCCATAAAGCACTATATCTAAATTCTAATAATAAGCAGATTACAAAAAAATGAAAGATATCAGCAAAAAAACAAAAAAAATATACTACAATCGATTGCAATAAGTGTTTACATAAAAATATTTTTGTATTATCTTTAGCCACCTAATTTAATTTAATGGTTTCAGGCAAAACATATCTTTCCTTGCAAGTATACCCCGGGGTAAAGCAGATCCTGTCAATACTGATACTTTTAGTATTGGCTGAATTTACCTCTGGTTATGTATATGCCAGTAACAATGCCTTCAGGTATCTGCAACCCAAAGATGGACTTATTGATGGAGAAATAAATTCAATTGTCCAGGATCAGGAAGGAGTAATGTGGTTTGCTACCTGGTCAGGATTAGTTAGTTATGACGGGTATAATTTTACAAATTACAGGCCGGAACTGGGAAATCCGAATAGTTTAGAGGAAAAAAAGGTAAGAGAATTATTTATTGATTCTGAAAATGACCTGTGGATAGTTACAAGCAGGGGAATCAGTATATTTCTTCGTGATTCAAAATCTTTCAGAAAATACCGGTTTGATGGAGCCTCGTTAGCTTCTGGTGTTGGAATTGAGAGCATTTCTGAGATTAATAAAACACTCATCATTCACACCGGAAACAAAATGTATATGCTCCCGCTTCGGGAAAAAGATGTTGAGGGTTATAATTTCAAAAGTCTGAAAATTTATGAATCCGGCAGGCAAATTACAGATTCATGGGATCAGGCCTACACAATTCAGGATACGTTGTACCTGGTTTCCAATACTACATTTTCTGGATCCCCGGTTATTTACAGCGCTATTCTAAAGAATGACAGGTATCATTCATTCCTGGTTGCTAACAAACTCTTAAAAATTGATACAGGTGTTAATTATCTTGAATATGTAAAAAAAAATAATACCATATATATCGGCACTGAAAATGGTATAAAAATTTATTCACTCACAAAGACTCAACTATTAAATACAACCTATTTTCCAGGATTAAACATTCAGAAAATCATATATACAAGTGATAATAAGCTCTATTGTTCAACCTTAATTCCTGAGTTACGATACATAGATCTACACACAGGAAAAACAAGAAAATACAAGGCAAATCCTAATCAGAACGGAACTTTGCTTAATAGTATCATCCATTGTTTATATGAAGATTTTTCCGGAAATCTTTGGATCGGACACCAGGGACAGGGCATCAGCATTCTGAATCTACATCAAAAGGAATTTCACAGTTACCGGCAGGATCCCTTCAATCCAAATACATTGACAGCCAACAAGGTAATGTGTTTTGAGAGTACCGCGAAAGAAGTATTCATCGGACTTCGCACAGGGGGACTAAATATTACATCCAAAGTACGGGATCCAAACAGCAATCCTGTTTTTAATCCAGTTAAGCTAAAAGAAAACAATACAATAGTTCCTTTTAATGAAGGTATTTGGGATATTGAAAAGGAATCTGATGACCGTTTCTGGGTCGGCTCGGATGCCGGCTTATTTGAACTCACCAGGGAAGGCGGAGAATGGTATCTTAAGCATTTCAGCAAAGAAGCTATATTTAATAAGGCCATTCGAAAAGTGTATTCAGATAAAAACCATAATTTATGGTGTGCAGTCTTTGAACAGGGTTTGATATTCATCCCCAATCCTGAAGAAAACAGAACAGGTTCATATTTTCAATATAAAACTGATGCTTCAGATTCTATGACACTTTCTGATAATACCGTTTTAACCCTGGATGTTGATCAGGAAGGACGTTTTTGGGTAGGAACAGTAAATGGACTTAACCTGTTGAAGACGCCCTACCATAATCTGGATTTATCCGGCAAAATCAAGCCAGACCTAAAATTCAAACGATTTGTAGCATTCAGAAAAGACAGTAATTATCTGAATAACAATGAAATTAATTGTTTCTATGAGAATTATAACGGAAATATATGGATTGGAACGCAGGGAGGCGGGATCAATATTCTGAATCCTGAAACGGGTATGTTCAGTCACCTTACAACAGCTGACGGCCTGCCAGGTAATGATGTCCTGGGAATTCTCCCCGATGGTTCCGGCAACCTCTGGTTTAGTACTACAGCAGGAATTGCCACGATTGATCCGCACCAACCGACTTCGCAAATAAAATATTTTACTGTTTCCGATGGTATTCAGGGCGACATATTTATGGTAAATTCTTATTATAGATCTTCCGATGGTGAAATCTTCTTTGGAGGAGATAATGGCTTTACCCGTTTTTATCCTGAAGATATTCGGAATGATACAATAAAACCCAGGATTATATTTACTAATATTAAATTTGGTAATAAAATCATACATGTTGGTGACACCCTCCAGGGGCATCAGATCCTTTCCAGAGATATTAATGAGACACAAAAGATTGTTTTATCATATCGCCATAAAACTTTCAGTATTGGTGTCGCGGCCCTGCATTATCAGTGTCCTGAAGAGAACAGGATTACCTATAAACTCGAAGGTTATGACAAAAAGTGGCATACAATCCCTGCCATTTACAGAAACATCTATTATTCAAATCTTCCTCCGGGCAGTTATATACTTAAAACCAGGGCGATCAGTTCAGACAGTGTTGTTTCTGAAGAAGCAAAAGTGCTCAACATTGAAGTTATGAAGCCGTGGTACCTCACATGGTACATGCTAATGTTATTCATCCTTTTTGCAATTTCCCTGATAAGCGGCCTTTTATATATTATTGTGAATCATCAGAAACTTATTTATGAAAAGCGAACACATCAGCTTGCCATAGAAAACAATGAGAACAAAATGCAGTTTTTAACCAATATTGCCCATGGTTTAAAAACGCCGCTTAGTCTGGTAACTGCCCCTGTAGCAGATTTGGTCCAAAATTATAAAGATATAAAACCCGAATGGAAAGATCATTTGTTGCTTATCCAGAGAAATTCGAACTATTTGCTTCAACTTATAAATCAAATTATCGATTTCAGAAAATTAAATGCAGGCAAACTGATACTGTACATACAAAAGAGTGATATAGTAAAACTAATAAGGGAAGTGCTATTGAATTTCAAAAGCTTTGAAAAAAGTAAGGAAGTTATCATCACTACAGATATACCATATGAATTTCTGACAGTATATGTAGACCCCCAGAAAATTGAAGAAGTATTGTATAATCTCCTGTCGAATGCATTTAAGCATACACCTAAAGGAAAAAATATAAACATTTCTCTTAAAATAAATAACAAACCTGTTGCAGTTAAAAGCAACCAGGAACTGATTATTACAGTGTTTAATGAGGGAAAAACGTTACAGGAAAATGACAAAAAAAAGATATTTGAACGGTTTTATAAGGTTGATGAGAATATCGAAGGTACTGGTATCGGGTTGTCTTTTTCAGGTTCGCTTGTAGACCTTCATAAGGGAAAATTAGAAGCAGAAACCATTGCAGACAAAGGTATGGCTTTTAATATATATCTTCCCTTTACCTCAACTGAAGAAGAAATATTCAATACTCCGGTTGAAATTGAAAATGAAAACACTTCAACAGATGACAATACCACTTACTATGATTCTTCAGCCAATGTAATACTGTCTGCAGCCAGCAGTAAAGAAGGTACAATTGTACTGGTGGAAGACAATGAAGAACTGGCCCGGTTCATGAAACAGGTATTATCCCGAAATTACCATTGTGAAGTAGCTGAAAATGGCGAAGAAGGGTTATTACTCGCAAAAAAACTGATACCTGATATTGTAATTTCCGACATCATAATGCCGGAGAAAGACGGTTATCAGCTATGTAAAGAAATCAAAACTGATATGAAGACCTGCCATATTCCTGTAATATTGCTGACTGCCAAGAGTGGACAGGACCAGATTGTGGCTGGTTACCAGACTGGAGCAGATGCCTATGTTACCAAACCATTTGATTTGGAGATTATTTCATCTCAGATTTCAAGGCTTATAAAAAACAGAGAATTGATCCGACGTAAATACCATGACCAGAATTTTATGGTGGAAATGTCTTCATCTGATTTGTCAAAGGATGATGAATTTCTCATGAATTTCAGACATAACCTGGAAAAAAACATCACCGATCCGGCTTATAATGTTAAATCGCTGGCTAGCAGTCTTCATGTAAGCTCTACCCAACTTTACCGGAAAATAAAAGCCATCACCGGGCATTCTCCTGTTGAATTTATCCGTATTATTAAGCTTCAAAAGGCTTATGAGCTTTTATTGAAAAGAGATAACAGCGTGAAAGAAATATGTTATATGTCGGGGTTTAATAATATTTCATACTTTATCAAATGTTTCAGAGGCCAGTTTGGCATTACCCCTGCAAATCTAAAAGAAAAAGGAACAATTCGGCATGAAAAAACAAGGTAACACAAAACATACAATTATAACAGAATTTATTCAATGTGGTTTATAGGTAGCTATATTTCTGGTAATTATAAATTTGCCCATACCTTTATTATTTAAAATGTAATTTTTTTTATATGTTTACACCATCAAAAAAACACACTACGATGACTAAAACTAATAGAATAACTTTTGTGGTATTATTATGCCTTAGCATGGTGGGCTGCAAAAAGGAGTTTTCACCTTCTTCAAAATATAATCGTCCCGACTGGCTTGCCGGAAAAATTTACACCCAGATAAAAGACCAGCCAGAATTTTCCACATTTGCAAAATGTCTTGAAATCACCGGTTTTGATACTATAATCAACACTTCGGGAAGCTATACGGTTTTTGCTCCCAACAATACAGCTTTTGACACCTATCTGAAATCAAATCAGTATAGTTCAGTTGAAGATATTCCGGTCTCTTTTCTGACTAAGATAGTCAAATATATGATCGTCCAGGATTCCTGGAGCAAGTCTCAGCTGGAATCCCTTGACGTTTATGGCTGGATAGATTCTACTGATCTTAATAATAATAAACCTCGCGGATTTAAGCGAGAGACCCTTTTAAAAGAACCAAATCAGAAATATTGGGTTACAACCAAAAAAAACAACAATATTTCGATCGTTGATTCAGCAAATGGAGATTGGTACAGGATGGTATTTAACAATACAAGGAAATATGTGCCGATCTTTTTCAAAAAATATCTTGACATATCCAACTTAACAAAAGCAGATTATTCATTTTATTTTGACCGTCCTTTTGAATCTGATGATGATATTTATTTCGCCGGTGCTAAAATTATCGGTAATGAAATATTTGCTGAAAATGGATTTATTTATAATGTAGACAGGGTTGTTGAACCTCTTAAAAATGCGGAAGAGATTTTAAATACTGATAAAGATGGTCATTCTTATTCTGAATTTCTGGATCTGGTTCACTTCTTCCCTGAATTCACCTATAATTTTGAAGAAACATACAATCAGCCAGGAGCTGCTGAAGGGAAAAAGGTAGATTCTTTGTTTGGACTTAGTTATCCCATACTGGCATTTGATATTTCGAACGAACAGACCAAACCACCTCTTGGAAGCTTCGGTCTTCCTCAAAACGTAACCATACGATATCATCATGGAATGGTGGCACCTACAAATCAGGCGTTTGATAATTTCATCAACGACTACATAAAAATACCCAATGGTTGGGGAAAACTAGAAAATGCGCCCCAACATATCAAAAGAATCATTGCCAATACCCATATGTCAATAAATTCAGTTTATCCCAGTGATTTTGAAAGGGGGTATTATAATGGTGAGAGCGATTATGTTCCTGTTGACCCAGCAACTGTTATCCAAAAAGAATTTGGCAGCAATTGTACTTTTATAGGTGTGAATAAGGCCATTATCCCACGAGCATTCAGTAGTGTAACAGGCCCTGTTTATACACAGCAAGGTTATTCAAGGGTGATGTATGCTATTGAGAATGCCGGTCTTTTATCAGCTTTAAAACGCAAAGATGCAAACTACATGTTTCTTGTTGAGTCTGACAGAAATTTGGCCCAGGATTCATCTTTAATTTATAATTCTGCATTTCAGAATTTTTTCCTTTTTCAAATTTCAAGAGGAACTGCAAACCGTTTTGGCTTAACTACGAACGATTTAAGAACTTTACTTCTGAATCATATCGGCTCTGCCTTGCCTACAGGAAATACCCGGAAAGAATTTATTAAAAACCTGGCAGGTAATTATATAGTAGTTAATAATGAAACAGGAGAGGTAAGTGGCACCGACCGGACAACAATAGGTTATGATGGCTCAGAAAATCAGCCAAATTTTCTTAAAAAAATCAGTATCAACGCTGACAACGGCAATACCTATGAAATAAGTAACTGGCTTTCATTTACTGAATCCAGCATTTATAGCAGGATAACATCTAATTTTCCTTACTTCCATAATTTATTGAAAAAAGCCGGATACGATGATGTACAAAACAGAAGTTACACTTTCTTATCTGACAATGGATTTTATACCGTTTTTGTTCCTACGCAGGAGGCAATTACCGCTTATGGAGCTGATACACTCACAGGCCAGCAATTAAAGGATTTTCTATTACTACATTTCATACAGGGTAAAATAATATTTACGGATGGCAAAGAAAATCCCGGCTATTACGATACCATGCGTCCTGATGAAAGATCTACCGAATTTTCCAAAGTATTTACAAAAATATATATTGATCCTGAACCTGATAAAATTTTAATACCTGATAAATCAGGAAATAATTATCTTACGATTGATGAATCAGATTCAACCAATATAATTGCAGGCAAACAAATTGGAGAGGGTACCGAGACGATTAAGAATAAAATTACTTACGGGGTAATTCATCAGATAAGCAAAGTACTTACCAGGAATAATGTTAATACAAATTAACTCTGTCCACAGGTACAAAAATCATATACATTTTTTTCCCTTAGATAAAAATAAGTGGTTCACAAATTCAAGGCCTTAACCGGAAAAACAAGGTTTAAAACAGCATCTGAATTGAAAATTTAACGAAAAGATGAAAAACATTCGAAAAGTCATAATCCTGTTGCTATTTGCATTAAGTTTTATAGATGCCGCAGCTCAGCAAAAATCAATTCTCAGAGGAAGGATTATCGATAAAAGTGACCAAACTACCATAATTGGAGCAAATGTCATTGAATACGATAAAGACAACCGGGTTGTAAACGGAACCACCTCAAATATTAATGGTGATTTCGTGTTGCAAATGAAAGATCCTTCTCATGTGGTAAAGATTAGCGTGATAGGTTATGAAACACAGGAAATAAAACCTGATTTTAATAAGCCAATGGTCATTGAAATGGCCACCTCAACAGTAAAAGTCGGTGAGGTTACTGTCACTGCCCAGGCTAAATCCAATAACGGTCTTACCAATTTAGATGATCGTGATAATGCTTCTTCAACTGTAACGGTAAGTCTGGCAGAAATGAAAGATGCAGGTGTTGTATCAGCCGCAGATGCTTTACAGGGCAAGGTTGCAGGACTTGATATCATCAGTGCATCCGGTGACCCCGGTTCCGGTTCCCAGTTGGTTATACGCGGTTTGAGCTCTATCGGCAACAGCAAACCTCTGATCGTAATCGATGGTATACCACAGTTCAGGGTGGCTGATAATGTAAACCTGGCTGGAGCCAATACTCAGGACATCAGTAATATGATTAATATTGCCATTCAGGATATCAAGTCCATTTCTGTTCTAAAAGATGCTGCTTCCACTGCTATCTATGGTTCCAGAGGAGCAGACGGAGTACTTTTGATTGAAACCAATAAAGGACGGCTTGGTAAGGTTGAGTTCGAATACCAGTTTAAAAACAGTTTGAACATTCAGCCACCAGCAATACCGATGCTTAATGGAGATGAATACATTATGTTGCAGCTCGAAGAATGGCATAACAGTTTGGGGGTATATACCATTCCGCCCGAGATTGCCTATGACCCAACTTATCCTGATTTCTATAACTATTCGGCCAATACCGACTGGCTGAAAGCAGTTACCCAGAATGGTATTACAAACGACCATTATTTTAAGGTTTCGGGTGGTGGTGAAAAGACACGCTATTATACCTCCTTCAGTTATGTAAACGAAGAAGGAACAACAATCAATACTGGCTCAAAAAGATTTGGTACCCGTGTTAACCTTGATTATTATCTTTCCAGAAAATTTCTGTTCTCTGTACAGTTTAACTATACCAACAACAAGATTGATGGTAACATGGAAATTGATAAAGGATGGGGGGATGGAAGCACGAGAAATGTAAGGGAAATGGCCTATCTGAAGGCACCTAATATGAGTATCTGGGAGTATGATGCAAATGGCATTCCAACGGGTGAATATTTCAATCCTATTAACAATTACCAGGGGAGTGGAAATATTTATTTTAACCCAGTGGCCATTGCCCGCCTGGGTAAAAATGACCAGGTAATCAATGATCTCGAAAATACCTTCAGGGTACGCTATAATATTTTGGACTGGTTGATTTTCAGGGAAACTGTTACTTTCCAATACAATGGAAACAAATCCAATAATTTTCTTCCCTATAATGCCCTGGGAACCGACTGGCTGGCATGGACTGTTAATAAAGCAGAAGAGGGTAATAGTAACAATACCCGGATAAGGACTGAGACACAGTTCTCTTTTGACTTGCCTTTTACAAACAAGGACCATGTCCTGTCGGGAGCCACTTCCTGGATCACTGAGCAGGCAACAGGCGAATGGATGAATCTGCAAAGTAACAAAATTCCGAGTACCGATATTCAGGACCCCGCAATTGGGGGTCAGATTAACTGGATTGGTAATTCATCCAGTGTAACCCGTAATCTAGGGGGGTTGATCAACTTGAATTACAAATACAAAGATCGGTATATGATACAGACAAATTTGCGTGCTGATGCCTTTTCAGGTTTTGGCTCTAATTATCGCTGGGGACTATTTAAAGGTATATCCCTGGGCTGGCGCTTTTCTGAAGAGCCCTGGATGAAGCGCTTTACCTGGTTAGGCGACAGTAAATTACGTGCCAGCTGGGGAGTGTCCGGACGTCAGCCTGGAGATTCATATGCCCGTTTTGCCACCTACAATTCAGCGGGTTCAGGAGGTTATCTTGTTAATCCCGCAGTAATTCCTACTCAGATTCAATTGAATAACCTTCAGTGGGAATCTACTTCCCAGTATGACCTCGGTATGGAACTCAATTTATTTGACGACCGTCTGTACTTTGAATCAGACATCTACACTAAATTGACGAGCGATCTACTTTTCAAGGACTACAATATACCTACCTCATCTGGTTATAACCAGCTGAAATACCTCAACGGAGGCGAACTAAAAAATTACGGATGGGAGATTATGTTTGATTATAAATTTATTCGAAATAATGACTGGCTCTGGTCAGTAAACTTCAATGCTTCGCAAAATGTGAATTCCTTCACTAAACTTCCGGACAATTTCAACACTGAAAAATCCACCTCTATAGGAAATGGAGAATATCCCAAGAAGGTTGTGGTTGGAGAACCAATCGGATCATTTTTTGGATTCCGCTATTTGGGTGTGTATCCTTCCGATGCAGATGCACTGGCCCGTGATGCCGATGGTAATTTACTGAAAGACGCCAAGGGCAATCCTATTCCCATGACTTATCAGGGTACCTATCCATTCAGAGGGGGAGATGCTATATACGAAGATATTAACCATGATGGTAAAATAGACTTAAATGATGTAGTTTTCATTGGAGATTCAAATCCAAGCTTAATTGGTGGGTTTGGCAACTCACTCAGGTATAAAAACTTTACATTCTCCTTTTCATTCTATTATCGTTTTGGCTTCGACATTATTAACCAGGTAGCGATGGATACTGAAGGTATGACTAACAAAAATAATCAGAGTAAAGCAGTGCTTAGCCGTTGGCGCGTTGATGGACAAAATGAACCGGGCATGCTACCCCGTGCTTTTATGAACCATCCGGCCAATAACCTTGGTTCAGACAGATATGTGGAAAAGGGTGATTTTGTTCGTCTGAATAATATTAAACTGGGTTACAGATTTAGCGACAACTTGTGTGAAAAATTACATGTAAGAACATTATCCCTTTCAGCAAGTGCAAGGAAGTTATTTACATTTACTAATTACTCAGGCCAGGACCCGGAAGTAGGACAGAATGCGGCTGATCCCTTCTGGATAGGAGTTGACAGGGCAAATACGCCTCCACCGCAGGTTTTAACATTTAGTGTATCTGTTGGATTTTAATTATGCTTAAAAAATATTTAAAAATGAAACTAAAACTGAGAATCATACTCATTATAACTGTTCTTCTTTCCCAGGTTTCATGTTCAAAATGGATGGATTTGCAACCTCCCCAGGGCCTGATCAGAGAAGAATTCTGGCATACCAAGGAAGATGTGGAGACTGTGCTTATGGGAGCATACGATTCATTCCGTGGTATGGACGGACAACTATTCAAATACGGAGAAATGAGAGCCGACATGGTTACCTGGGATGTTAATCTGTCACAGGATGAACGTAAGATTATGGAAGGAAACATATATCCGGATAATGGAATGAATAACTGGTCTGGCTTTTACAAAGTGATCAATTACTGCAATGAAGTTATAGAAAACGCACCAATAGTCCAGAAAGAAGATGATACATTTACCGACTATCAATTACAGGGCTATCTTTCCGAAGCGTATTTTCTCAGAAGTATGGCATATTTTTATCTTGTACGGATTTTCAGGGATGTACCATTTATTACCCAACCCACTGAGACTGATGATGCTGAATTTTATCCTGAAAAAACAAATGGCGACACCATATTGAACCATGTTGTTAAGGACCTGGAAACTATTTATCCTTATGCCACTGTAGATGGATATCTGACCCTGGCCGAAAATAAGGGGCGAGCTACAAAAGCATCAATTGATGCCTTAATTGCAGATATAGCCCTTTGGCAATTTGACTATGAAAAAGTAATCAAACGAATAGAGAATATTGAACGTTCAAGAAAATATATTCTACTTACAAGCTCCCGCTGGTTTGAGTTATTTTATCCTGGTAATTCAACGGAAAGTATTTTTGAATTCCAGTTTAATGATGCACTTAACCAGAAGAACAGTCTATACGGGCTCACCCAGCAGAATGCTCATAATTATGACCCCAGCGAAGTTGCCATAAATATGTTTAGCAGATTAACTGCCCGGTACGGTGAGATCTACAGAGGCGAAGACGCTTCCATAGCAATGATTTCGAAAGGAGATTATATTATTTGGAAATATGTGGGTTTAAGACCAGATGGTGAAACTGTTCGACCCTCAATAATCCAGAATAGTTGTAACTGGATAGTATACAGGTTTGCAGATGTATTATTAATGAAAGCTGAAGCTTTATCGCAACTGGGGCGTTTCCCTGAAGCTCTAGATATAATAAATAAGATCAGGGATCGTGCGGATGTGGTACCTCTCAACATTCCGAACTCTGAAAATGCCTACGAAGATGCAATTTTACACGAACGTGCTCTTGAGCTGGCCTTTGAAGGAAAAAGGTGGTTCGATTTGCTTAGGATGGGACGCCGAAACGATTTCAGCCGTAAGGCTCAGTTAATTGATATTCTGGTTTCAAATGTTCCATCAACTCAGAAAAGAATTCTGGCTACCAAGCTTACAAACCCCCTCGGCTGGTATTTACCTATTGCCAAATCCGAGATTGAGCGAAATAAAAATCTGGTTCAAAATCCATACTATAACAATTTTTAGACAATGAAAAACTATGCAATTATAACAATCCTACTTATCCTAGTTGTCTTCTCACAATCCTGTCAGAAAAAGGACGTTGTGGCTAGTTTCGAAGATATGGATCAGTTGACAATTTATAATTATATTGTAAACAATAAAGACGAATATTCAAGTTTCCTGAGAATTCTGGAAGTGGCAGGAATTGATAAAACACTTAGTGCATACAATCCTGATGCTGATGGGTATACCCTTTTTCTTCCCAGCAATAAAGCCATTGATGAGTTTATAAGTGAAAATGATCAGTTCAGTTCACTGCAGGCTATGTTGAATGATAAAGCTTATACCACTGCACTGGCAAAATATCATGTTGTCAACATGAGCATAATTTCCGACAACTTTCCTTTCGGGGCACTGCCAGCTCTTACTTTATCTGAAGATCAGCTAACAGTTGGTTTTGTAAATGAACCAGATACATCTTATTACAATATTAACAACCAGGCTCCGGTTATAAAGCCAAATATTGAAGTATCAAATGGCATCATTCATCTGATCAGTAAGGTACTTACACCAATAACCTACACTTCTTATAATTGGCTGTACAATCATTCGGACTATTCCATATTTAAAGCCGCTGTTGATGCAACAGGTTTCGACAAAACGCTTGACCTGAATTCAAAGAATCCTGATAGCACAGCAAATGCATTTACTTTGATGATGGAGCCAGATTCAATATTCAGGAAAAATGGAATAAATAATCTGGATGATCTGATTGCCGAAGTAAGCCCAAATAATCAGAATTATAAAGATCCGAGTAATCCATTATATAATTTTGTTGGCTATCATTTATTGAGTGGTGTATACTACCTGGATAACTTTGTTAACCGTGCTACCAATTATGCTACCTATTCTGATATCCCGCTGAATATTAATGGCAATGGTGTGGATATAAAAATAAATAAAGGAAAACAAACCTTCGATACAATAATTAATAAAGGAGATACCACATTAGTTGATTATATACTTTTTTTATATGATGAAAGTAATATCAATACGCAAAGTGGTGTTATACATTTCATTAACAGGGTAATGACACAGCAGCAACCCTCGAGAGCCACCCAGACATATGAATTTGGAGATGAACCTGTGTTCCAGAAATATAGTCAGACTCCCTCTTCCTATCTGATTGAAGATTCGTCTTCTCTTGTGAATATTCATTATTCGGGAACAGATTTATTTTATGTAAAAGAAGCAGAGGGATCTACCAATGCATGGAGTACAGATTACATCCTTATGGACGGCGACTTTAAGATTTCCTATACTATTCCTGAAATCGTTCAGGGTAATTATACCGTTAATCTGAATGCTGATGCATTCAACAATTCCAACGCCGTTGTAGAAGTTTTTATTGATGGCACAAAAATCGGAGGACTGATTGACCTGACATCAGGCGGAAATGCGGATTCTCCATTTCAGGAAATCGAACTTGGAGATGTTAATTTTATTAAATATGTTAAACATACAGTAGAAATACAATCCTTGATTCCCGGAAGATTTCTTTGGGATTACATAAGCTTTGAACCAAAATAAAACATTAAAGAGATGAAATATAGAGCAGGCATACTTGGCTTACTGATTACCCTGATGCTAACCGGTTGTGAAAAGAAATGGGATCAGCATTATAACTCGAATCCTCCTTCTGTTGACGAAAATGTGTGGAATGTAATTAAGCAGGATCCGGATTTGTCTACCTTTGTCCAATATATGGAAGCAAAGCAATTTGATACTTTGTTCGCCTACAACAACAATTACACTTTGTTTATTCCTGTAAATGAGAGTTTTAGCGGACTTTCAGATGCAGATTCCATAACTGCATCAGTATTGGACTATCACATTTCTGCTTTCTTTATCCAATCCGGATCAATTGAAGGCAAAACCAAAATTCAAACACTCTCCGACAAGTTTGCCTTATTGGAAAATGTGAAGGGTAATTTGCAATTTGACGGCATTGATGTAAATTATGAAAGTCCGCTATATCGTAACGGAAAGTTTTATAAAATGACAAAGGTTGGATTTCCATTACCCAATATTTACGAATATTACACAATCCATAATCCAGTATTCAAAAATTATATTGATAGCCAGGATTCAATTATAGTAGACAAGGAGCGCAGTCGTCCCATTGGTTTTGATGAAAACGGGAATACTATATACGATACTGTGGCTATTATTTACAATAAGTTTGAAGAAGAATATTTCCCCATCAGGGATGAGTTCAGAAATAAATCTGTAACCATTGTTTTTCCACTTGGGGAAGATTACAACAATGCACTTACTGAAATGGCAAAATCAATGGCTAGTATTTATCAGGACTACAAAGATATTCCGATTGACTGGCAGTATAAAAAATTAATTCCGTATTTGCTGGAACATGGTGTTTTTGAAAATTTGGTGGATCGTTCAACTTTCCTTACTCCTACACGTGGCGATACAGTAAAAATGAAAAATATTCTGGGTGACAGCGTGGTCATTGATTATGTCCCCGGACAAAAGGTTCTTTGCAGTAATGGTTATGTATACAATTACACTGATTTTCAGGTACCTGATACACTGTGGTTCAGTTCTGTTCCGTTTGAAGGTGAGTCATTGGTTTTTCAAACCGGGATCAATAAATTTGGATGGAGAGAGGGTGTAAAATCAAGTAGCTCGGTTTCAGTAAAACCCCTTGCGGAGCTTATCCCAATGGCATCTAATGATTCTATCCTTCGGGTACAATTCCCAACTAATTATACTGGTTCATTCTCTCTGGAATTTACAGTCAAAGATTTATTTCCACGCAAATATCTGATGAAAATCAGAACTGATATGTATACTGGGGGAATTTATGAAATATATGTCAACGGTACCCTGGTAAGAACATTTGACTTTGATCTATACAAAAAACGGTACGGGTTGGTTCAGAGTGTAACCGGTTCCTGGTATAAACCAGAAGGAAGGTTTAACTGGTTTGACTGTTATGTTGATGATAATGCTGAATATGGAAAAACCAATATCAAATTTATTTATAAAGGTCCAAGTACCCTATCATCTAATGGCCTTGTGCTTGATGTAATTGAATTTGAGCCACATGATTTTTGATGAACACAAACTAAAAAATTACTACGGACTTAACTACAATACCACTAATGTACAATATCAGAAAAAAATACAGGCAATATTCACCATACCTGATTAGTAAACACAAAAAAACAACAATACTAAGGATGGTTAAACAATTCTTTTACGGAAGTGATAATTCTTTCTGTATAACGAAGCAAATCAATATAATAATGCAAAAACACTTAAATACGGACCTTCTAAAAAAGGCAGTAATTGTTTGTTCTGTGCTTTTTCTTGCCGGATTATCTCCGGTACTGGCACAGGATAGTCTATCCGTTCAGGGTACTGTATTTTCAAAACCCGGACATCCTTTATCGGAAGTGACGGTTGCCATTGAAGGTTCATCAGAAATTCCTGTTGTAACAGATTCAACCGGAAGTTTTAACATTAAAGTTCCTTCCGGCAATGTTTGGATTATGGTTTCTCCGACAGGTCCGTATAAAAAGCAGCGAATATTTTTAAATTCACGTAAAAAACTGACTGTATACCTGACCCCTGCATCTTTGGCATCCGGACAGGATGAAGTAATACTGTTGCAGCAACCTATGCAGAAAAGGAATATTGTGGCATCAGTTTCTTCGATCAATACGGAAAATTTTCGCCATTCGTCTGATTTGACTATTGATCAGTACATGCAGGGAAGAGTGCCTGGAATGAATGTTATAAACCGTTCGGGGGCACCTGGTAGCGGAACAATTTCTAACATCAGAGGTATTCATTCTATTAATTCATCAAATCAACCATTATATGTAGTTGATGGTATCCCGCTGATTCCATTTGATGTATTTGGTTCCAAGATTGCCGGATATTCCTATAATCCGCTATTGATGATTAATCCGCTTGATATCTCAAAAACCACAGTTGTAACTGATCCGGTAATTACATCTGCTTATGGTTCAAAAGGATCCAATGGCATTGTGTTTATCGAGACTCTGGATCCCAGTGTAACCCAAACTACCATTGACTTCGACATACGAGGAGGATATTCACTTGCTCCACCCAGGTATATTCCACAGTTGAATGCAGAGCAGCATAAATCACTTATAAGTGAACTGCTGTTTACATCTCCTCTCAATGAAGAACAGATAAAAGTAAACTATCCCAATTTATTCCTCGAAAAAACTGATGACCGCTACATTGATTATCAGCACAACACAAACTGGCAGGATCTCATTTTTTCTGATTCTTACTTCCGGAACATTAACCTTAAAGTAAAAGGAGGAGATGAAATTGCACGCTACGGATTATCATTCGGCTATTTAAATGATGAAGGAATCATCAGAAACACCAATTACGATGGTTATAATCTTCGTTTTGTAAGTCGTTTGAATATATTTAAATGGCTGAAGATGAATGCAGGCGTTGCCTTAAATTACAGCTCTGCTACTCTCAAAGAAGCGGCTACAAATCAGCAAACAAGTCCAATATTATCGAGTCTTGCAAAATCTCCCATGTTAAATCCATACCAGTATGATATTGCAGGCAAAGAGATAAATGTGCTATCGGAAGTAGATGAACTGGGCGTAAGTAATCCATTGGCTATCATTAATAACTATTCAGCGGATAATAATAATTATAACTTTATTTCCACATTGAATTTTGCCGGAGCCATTAATGATTATCTTACTGTAAATAGCTCAGTAAGCTTAAATTATAATGTGCTAAAAGAACAGGTATTTATGCCTAATCACGGAATGGAGCGGTATTATAATAATGAGGCTATTAATGTAGCCAAGGCGCTGAACAATTCAATTACTTCATTTTATAACAATACTTACCTGTTATACAAGAAGACTTTTGGAAGCAACCATATGTTTACTTCGAATACCGGAGCAAATGTATATACCAATAAATATCAGATGGATTGGGGATTGACCAAAAATGCTCAGGCAAATGACCAGTACAGGGCACTGCAGGATGGACAAAATGACCAGCGGGAAATTGGTGGACAAAACCGTACCTGGAACTGGCTTTCATTTTATGAGCATGTCAATTATGCATACAAAGACAAATATATGTTAAGTGCAAGTGTATCTCTGGATGGATCATCCAGGGTTGGCAACAATGCTGATGGTACTATTGCACTCAATAATCAGCCATTTGGTCTGTTTTATGCAGGCGGGATTGCATGGAGAGTTTCGAGTGAATCATTTTTAAAGAATTTATCATGGCTACAGGATTTTAAAATAAGAGCCACCTATGGTATATCAGGTAATGATAATATAGGTGAATCGAGCGCCAATAACTGGTACCAGGCAGTAAAATTCCGTGAAACCACAGGATTATATCCGGCAGTAGTTCCTAATGATTCACTTACTTATGAAAAAGTAACCCAAATGGATCTTGGAGCAGATATTTCTATTTTGGGAAACGGCCTCACTTTCAGTGTTGATTACTTCAATTCTCAGACTGACAACATGCTTATTTATGCTCCAATTGATCAATTTTTAGGTTATAGTGTAAGAACTGAAAATGGAGGACAAATGAAGAATACCGGAATTGATTTCAGCGCCTTTTTAAGGGTGATTAACGGCAAATCATTCAAATGGGATCTTTCAGGTACTTTTTCTACCATTAAAAATGAAGTGACAAACATTCATGGCAATAAACTTATTACTGACATTGAAGGTGGACAGATCGTAAACATGCCTGGTTACCCAGCAAATAGCTATTATGGATATATTTACAATGGGGTTTATGCAAGAACTGAGGATGCAAACGCCGACGGGTTGGTTAATAACCGTAACATGCCCTTTCAGGCTGGTGATGCAAAATTTGAAGATTTATCAGGGCCAAACGGAACCCCTGATGGTATAATCAATGATTATGATAAAACCGTAATCGGCTCTTCCATGCCGGATATGTTTGGTGGCCTGCAAACTGTATTTACATACAAAAGATGGAGTTTGAATGGTAATGTTTATTTTGTATCAGGAAATAAAATATTCAATTACGTGCGCTTTAAAAATGAACAAATGTATGGTCTGCAAAACCAAAGTGCCAGAGTGCTTAGCAGATGGCAGTATGAAGGCCAGCAAACTGACGTTCCCAGGGCAGTTTGGAACGATCCGCAGGGAAATTCAGCTTTTTCAACCCGATGGATTGAAGATGGCTCATTTGTAAGAATTAAGAATATCACATTAAGTTATACAATACCACAGAAATTCCTTGCATTTAATAATGCCGAATTCTATGTATCAGCTAATAATCTGTTTGTATTCTCAGATTATTTAGGCTATGATCCGGAGTTTGCATATTCCTATTCGAATATTCATCAGGGAGTTGATTATGGACAAATGCCTCAGGCAAGGCAGTTTATTGCTGGAATTAAATTTGGATTATAACATAAATAGCACAATGATAATTATGAGGAAATTCATTAAATATTCAGGTATTCTCTGGTCAGTAATGCTTGCATTAGTATTATTCCCTTCATGTCAAAAATTTCTGAATCCTGACCAGGAATTAAAAATTACCAAAGACAATTTGTATGATGACTGGTATGAGTACCGTTCAGTTGAAATGGGTATGTACGGTCTTCAGCAAAAACTTGTTGAGCAGCTAATGGTTCTGGGAGAACTCAGGGGTGACCTGTTAAAAATCACACCCAATGCAGATGCAGATTTGGTAGAAGTGTACAATTTTAATATTTCAAAAACCAATAAATATGCTTCTCCTGAAAATTTCTATAAGCTTATTGCTGCCTGTAATAGTTTTATAAATGTGTTGGAAAGCAAGCATCCGGAAGTAACAGATAAATCAATTACTGAAATTTCCAATTATGACAGGTTATACGGAGAAGCTTTGTGCATGAGGGCATGGGCCTATTTTAATGCTGTCAGAATTTATGGTAAGGTTCCCTTTATTCCGGAAACTGAGCAAACCATGCAGCAGATTGAAACTTATGTCAATTCTCCGGGTAAATATGTTGACAGTGTTTATATTTCATTCGGCATTGATGGGTATCACAATGATACAACTTATAATCAGCCCATTGATCTGGAGAAAAAATATTACGATGTCAGGATGATCACAGATCATTTTATAAATGAACTTGAAACAAAAGTAAAGGCAGTGGGTGTTAATCATTATATTGACAATAATGATGATTCCTGGGAGATAACAATATGGAGCCCATGGTCAATGAATGCACTGATCGGACAAATGTACCTTAATGAAGGTAATTACTCCAAAGCAAAAGAGTATTTCTCCAAAGTGGTTGACAATAATACTGAAACACACAGGTATCAGATCGACTCAAGATTTGCTTATGGATCATGGGCTAATATTTTTACATCCATTGATAACCGTGAACATATTTATACAATCTGGTTTAATAAAACCTATTTTCAACAAAATAATTTTCAGAATTTATTTGAACCAGGAGCTGCTCATGACTTTATGTTGAAACCAACCAAAAGAGCTGTGGATTTATGGGAAACTGTATGGAGAAATCAGATAATCAGCGAAAATACATCGAATCCAAATTTAACTAAAATGGTTTATGTAGGATTCCCCAGCGATATCTACCGTGGCTATGGAGTATCCTATGTTTACTATAATAACTCAAATGTGCTTTCAGGACCGGATTACGAGCGGATGTTAAGACTTAGGATGCAGGGAGATGAACGTAACTCCAGGGCTATTATGGAAGGAATGGATACGGTGGCAGTAAAATACAGTATTAATAAAAATACATTTTCCAATGACGCTAATTATATAATTTACAGGGCTGCCGGTATAAATCTCTATTTGGCTGAAATATTCACATACTGGGCTTACCCTGATCAATATGATGTTGTACATACCTATACTGCTAATGCATTGAACATCATAAATACCGGAAGTTATTACAATCCACAACAGGACAGAGTGCAAATGGGTGTGCGGGGACGCGTAGGATTAGGCAGTGGTTACGATGCTGTTGACATTAAGAATATCATATACACACATGACCCCTATACTAATAAAATCACCGGCTATAGAAAATTGACCAATAATTTTTCGGAAAAACAAAAATACCTGGAAGACCAGATTATGGACGAAAGAGCCAGGGAACTGGCTTTTGAAGGCGAACGTTTTTACGATCTGATGCGTGTTGCCAAAAGGCGTAATGACCCGTCCTGGCTGGCTGAAAAGGTGGCTGCCAAATATCCTGCCGGCCAACGTGAACAAATTTATTCACTCCTGCTTGACGAAAATAACTGGTATATCCATTATTTTGACGATCAGCCTGCTAATTGATAAAATGATATTCAACATTATTAGACAAATAAAAAGGCCTGCGATGATTACATGCAGGCCTTTTTATTTGAAGAAATATTAGTTCATATTTTACCAGCTGCCACCGGCACCTCCTCCACCGAAGCTTCCGCCGCCAAAGCCACCAAAACCGCCTCCGCCTCCACCGCCGAAGCCGCCGAAACTTCCACTACCTGACGAAAAATTTCCAAAACTCCCGCCATGGGAATGTGAAGAACCGGAAAGCATAAACAGTGCCAGCCAGAAGGGTACATTATGGCCCATTGAATAGTGACGGGCACGCCTGGCACGCCCTATAAATGAAACAATAATCACAAACAAAATAATTCCCAAAAAGAACGGGGCTCCACTGTTATCCTGTTTCTGAGTGCGCTGGGCATATTGTTCTGCTGTATACTCCCCTTTTGTGAGATCAATTAGTGTATTTGTTGCAGCCTCCAGTCCTCCGTAATAATCATTTTGTTTAAAACGGGGAATCATTTCAGCCTCTACAATCCGTTTACCTATGGCATCGGGCACCACACCTTCCAACCCGTATCCAGTGGCTATAAATGCCTGTCCCCTGGAAGAACCGGTTTTCGGTTTCACCACGATCATTATGCCATTGTTATTTCCTTTTTGGCCAACGCCCCACTTTTCACCCAGTTTAAATGCAAAATCAGAGATATCATCCCCATCCAGATTTTTGACGATGGCAATGGCAATCTGCGAAGATGTAGAACGGCTGAAATTCTCCAGCTTCTGCTCCAGTTGTTGTTCCTGCCCGGCAGGCAATACACCTGCGAAGTCATTTACCAGCCTTGGCGGGTTTGGCCTTTCGGGCAATTCCTGCGCTGTGCTGGTTATTACAGGAGCGCAGAATAAAAAAAATAATAGTATATAATTCTTTAATGCTTTCATGCTTTTCCTTTTTTGCTGTTCAACTTTTCCCATAAGATATGTCGTCCGATAATTCATTCACATCATTGGCCTGGTATGGGAAATGTTCTTTTAATTTCTCTCCTGCCAGTTTTATCCCGGTAACCAGACCCGTAGCGAATTCATCTTTTTTAAAATATTCCAACATTTTCTCCTTTATCGAATCCCAGAAATCATCAGGCGTTACCGCATTAATGCCGGCATCACCAAGTATCGCAAATTTCCGGTCTTCCACAGCCAGGTAAAACAATACTCCATTTCGAAGTTTAGTCTTGTGCATTTCCAGTTTTTCGAATATATAGGCAGCACTGTCGAGTACATCACCTTTGCATTTATCTTCCAAATGCACCCTGACCTC
The DNA here is from genome assembly GCA_963783315.1 of uncultured Bacteroidales bacterium. GTDB lineage: Bacteria > Bacteroidota > Bacteroidia > Bacteroidales > DASQZP01 > DASQZP01. The sequence continues at coordinate 79,715 of CAWAMZ010000010.1, read as the reverse complement.
ACCTGATGTATTGTGCTCAGCATTACTAATTGCACCGGCAATTTCAGTCTTTTGTTCCTTATTAAAAAATTCTGATGGTTTCATCTGAATAAGTTTTTATGATAATTTGAATATGTATACATGGCCTGTCACACGCAACTCATGACGAGTTTTGCATAATAAACTCTAACTATCAGAACTTTACTTCCGGAACTTTTTCAGCGCCTTTTTCAGCTTCAAAATAAGCCTTCTTTTCAAAATCAAAAATATTCGCATAGAAATTTCTCGGGAACTGCCTGATATAAGTGTTGTAAGTACGAGCTGCCTCATTAAATTTCCTGCGCTCAACTGCAATACGGTTTTCGGTTCCCTCCAGCTGTGCCTGTAATTCCATAAAATTCTGATTGGCTTTCAGTTCGGGATACCGTTCTACCACCACCATCAGACGGGAAAGGGCTGAACTAAGCTGTCCCTGTGCCTGCTGAAATTGTTGCAGATTTTCCTGGGTAAGGTTATTTGCATCCACATTTACCGAAGTTGCCTTAGCCCGGGCTTCAATCACCTGTGTCAGTGTTTGCTTTTCAAAATCGGCGTATCCTTTTACTGTATTTACCAGGTTTGGAATCAGATCGGCCCGCCGCTGATACACATTTTCTACATTCGACCACTGCTGGTCAACCTGCTCCGACATGGCTACCATCTTATTATAACTGTTTTTAACAGAGCTGTAGCCGATTAATAATACTACAGCTATGGCAATAATTACAATCCACGATTTTTTCATATTGTTATCAATTTGGTTATTTAAAAAACAAATATAAAGTATTCACGAAGGATTATCCATACATTTTGGCAGAACTTTGGGAGTAATCCAATCATAACCAAAAAGTATGTTCGGGCCCGAACTTTTATTCATATCGCCGACATTTCAACCTGCGACTGTAAGACAGAAATTTGATGCAGGACAATATTCAAAAGATCCATCGCCGATTTTTTTCAGGCTGAAAGTAGAGCAACAAAGATGGTGTTCCAAAACCTGTATCCTTTTTCTTAGTTAATTGAAACTGATTCTTTAATCCCTGCCACGGCTAACCAGGCCCATCCGGCAAGAAAAGCTATTCCGCCAAAAGGTGTAATAATTCCGAATGCCTTTATTCCGGTAAGACTCAAAACATACAAACTGCCCGAGAATAATATAATTCCCGCAATAAACAACCACCCAATGATGGTGAGCCGTTTATGATACCTGAAAACAGCCAGCATGCCTGTTAACACCAACGCAATGGCATGGTACATCTGGTAACGGACCGCTGTTTCAAAAACTGCAAGCATTTCACTGTCCAGATGGTTCTTTAGTATATGTGCACCAAAAGCACCTGCGGCAACACCCAGAAAAGCCAGTATGGCTCCTGCGGGTAGCATCATTTTTTTCATAGTATTTATAATTTGTTTGTATGGGTTTAACCACTTATTTTTCAGTTCAACTATATTAAACAGGCACTAAATTCTTTGATATAATATTTAACAGATAAAAAAGTCAGCTTTTTGTATAACGAAAGATAAAATTTTATAAACTATTTCACGATAACAAATGTTCAATATGCATAGAAAATGAAAACATCCTGATTGCAGTTAGTCATATTTCGCTACTTTTGTTTTTTATTAAAAAATATTTTTCATGAGAGCACAATTACTGAGAAGGTTTATAGAATATGTAAAAACTGATACTGAATCAAATCCTTCATCCAAAACGTACCCCAGCACCGAAAAACAGCTTAATCTGGCACGCAAACTTGTTGAAGAGCTTAATGTGCTTGGACTTGAATCGGTTGAACTGGACAATAACGGTTATGTAACAGCTACCCTTCCTTCCAACATAAACCATGAAGTTCCGGTGATCGGGTTTCTTGCTCACATGGACACAAGTCCTGACATGACAGGAAAGGGAGTAAACCCGCAGATCGTGGAAAATTACGATGGAAATGATATTGTGCTGAATAAAGAGAAAAATATTGTTCTCAAAGTAACTGATTTCCCTGAACTGAAAAAATACAGCGGCAATACCCTGATTACTACTGATGGGACTACTCTGCTTGGAGCTGATGACAAAGCCGGCATAGCTGAAATTATGACAGCACTCGAGCAACTGGTTTCCAATCCCGCTTTGCCACATGGCACTATTAAAGTTGCATTTACTCCCGACGAAGAAATTGGGAAGGGAGTTGATCATTTTGATGTAAAAAAATTCGGTGCTGCTATTGCCTACACGCTGGACGGAGGCGAAATCGGTGAGCTGGAATATGAAAATTTCAATGCTGCCATGGCAAAAATTCACATCACAGGCCGCAATGTCCATCCCGGTACAGCAAAAAACAAAATGATCAATTCACTGATCCTGGTAACCGAATTTAACAATCTGCTGCCAGTTGAACAACGACCCGAATTTACCGACCATTATGAGGGTTTTTTCCATCTCACCAAAATATCAGGTACGGTGGAGGAAGCCGAAATCGAATATATTGTTCGCGATCACAACCGGAGTAAGTTTGATGATAAAAAGAAACTCATGCAACAGTCGGTTGATTTTCTGAAGAAGAAATATCCTTCAGCCGTTATTGAACTGGATATGCAGGATCAGTATTATAACATGAAGGAAAAAGTTGAACCCGTTTATTATGCAGTTGAGATCGCAGAGCAGGCTATGAAAGAAGAAAATATCGATGTGAAGATCCAACCAATCCGAGGAGGCACAGATGGTGCAAGATTATCATACATGGGTCTCCCCTGCCCCAACATTTTCGCCGGTGGACATAATTTTCACGGAAAATATGAGTATGTTCCTGTTGAAAGTATGGAAAAAGCCGTAAGTGTAATTGTCCGGATAGCAGGATTATATACCACCCTCAGGCAGGTCTGAACAGTATTCTGAGCCTTCCCGGAGAAGCCTCTGAAAAACAAGATGTTTTTACTGCAAATGGAAATTTCTATTCACAACTTTCCCTGATCTCAGAAAGGGCACAACTCCCCATCTGTTCACATTTAGCGCAGGTAATACCCAGTTTTTGAAGATTTGGATTCCCTTCGATGTGAGTATTGGGAAATTTACCATTTTTACGTACCAGCATGGTAATACCCATTCCCATCATTGCAAGTGCCAGTAACCCGAAGGCCAGCAATATCATTAATAAAGTAGGATTCATTTCCAATAATATTTTTGGCAAAATTACGCTTAATTTTGTCTTATTCACCAGGATATCTTTCAAATTTCCCCAAACATATTACAGAACACCCTTATTTAGAATAATTCTTTTTAACTTTGTTTTTTTATGATTGTTTAGTGATAAAAGATTTTTGAAATTGAATTTTCACGTAATGAACAAAACAGCAGCGTTAAAAAAAGTATCTTCTTCTTATAAAACCGAAGTTCTCAACGATTATAAATTAGCCAATGTAAGCCGAAATACAAGTGTGCTCGGGCGTAAAGAAGTATTAACCGGAAAAGCCAAATTCGGAATTTTCGGAGATGGTAAGGAGGTTGCACAGATTGCCTTTGCCAAAAACTTTAAAAACGGGGATTGGCGATCGGGTTATTACCGGGATCAAACCTTTATGATGGCTGCAGGATTGTTTGATGCAGAGAAATTTTTTGCGCAATTATACGGAGACACAAATCTTGAGCATAATCCGGATAACGCGGGGAGATCTTTCAACAACCATTTTGCAACACGAAGTCTCAATTCTGACGGGACATGGAAAACTCTTTCTTCCATGAAAAATACCTCAAGTGACATTTCTCCGACAGCCGGACAAATGCCAAGACTTATCGGACTGGGATATGCTTCGAAATTATTCAGGAATAACAAGGAATTACATCAGTTTAAGGAGCTGAGTGACAAAGGCAATGAAGTAGCCTTTGGGACCATTGGTGATTCAAGTACTGCGGAGGGACATTTCTTTGAGGCCATGAATGCTGCAGGCGTCCTGCAAATTCCTGTAGCAATGGCTGTATGGGATGATGGGTATGGAATATCCGTGCCAACGAAATACCAGATTACCAAGGGCAATATTTCAGCCCTGCTGAAGGGTTTTGAGAAATATAACGGAACCAATGGAATTATCATTTACAGGGGTAAAGGCTGGGATTATCCGGGCCTGGTAAAGATGTTCCGGGAGGGTGTGGATACCTGCCGGAAAGAACATGTTCCCGTACTGTTTCATGTTGATGAAATGACACAGCCACTGGGACATTCAACTTCAGGTTCTCACGAACGATATAAATCAGCCGATCGGCTTGCCTGGGAAAAGGAATATGATCCTATAAAAAAAATGCGTGAATGGATTCTTGAGGAAGAAATTGCAAGCTCAAAGGAACTTGACAATATTGAACAGGAAGCACTTAAAGAGGCAAAAGACAGCCGGAACAGAGCCTGGAAAAAATATCTGTCCCCGATTTTGGAAGAAAGGAGTAAACTGATTGAAATTATCCGGCAAAAAACCTGTGTTTGCAGCAACAATAAGGAAGACAAGATCGATGAGTATGTCAGAGAGCTTAATCAGCTGCCGCATCCGATGCGCAGGGATAATTTCAGTACTGCCAAAAAAATTCTGAGATATGTATGTAATGACTGTTCAAAGCGGGGACAACTCAGGGAAAATCTTGCTGACTGGTTGCATCGCAATTACGAAGAGAGTTACCACAAATACAACAATCAGCTATACAATGAATATCCAACCTCAGCATTAAATGTAAAACCTCAAAATCCGGTATATTCTGAGAATTCACCTGTTGTAAACGGCCGGGAAGTATTACGGGATAATTTTGATTATCTCTTTTCAAAATATCCAAAGCTGGTGACTTTTGGTGAAGACACAGGCAAGATTGGAGGTGTTAATCAGAGCCTCGAAGGACTTCAAAAGAAATTTAGTGAGTTAAGAATAACTGACACCGGAATACGGGAGACTACTATAATTGGCCAGGGGGTTGGCCTTGCCTTAAGAGGCCTGCGCCCGATTGCGGAAATTCAATATTTTGATTACCTGCTCTATGGCCTTCAGACACTAAGCGATGACGTTGCCACCACTCACTGGCGTACCCGTGGCGGACAATCGGTGCCGCTTATCATCCGTACCCGCGGACATCGTTTTGAAGGTATCTGGCACGCAGGCTCACCAATGAGTATGGTTATTAACAGCCTGCGGGGTATCCATGTTTGTGTACCCCGTGACATGACCAGAGCTGCAGGTTTTTACAACACATTGCTGGAAAGTGATGATCCGGCGCTGGTTATTGAACCTCTGAACAGGTACCGGTTGAAAGAACAACGCCCCGATAACATAGGTGAATATAAAACACCTCTCGGAATTCCGGAAATTATGGAAGAAGGGACTGACCTTACAGTTGTAACCTATGGTTCCTGTGTGCGAATTGCCCAGAAAGCAGTCGAACAGCTGAAAGATTTTAATATCAGCGTTGAACTTATTGATGTTCAGACCCTGTTGCCTTTCGATATTTATCAGACAATTGCAAAATCGGTTAAAAAAACAGGAAAAGTATTGTTTTTTGACGAGGATGTTCCGGGCGGAGCCAGCGCTTATATGATGCAGAAAGTCATTGAAGAACAAAAAGCGTATTACTATCTTGATGTTGAACCCAAAACACTCGCAGCCGCTGAACACCGGCCTGCCTATAATTCTGACGGTGATTACTTTTCAAATCCAAATGCTGAAGATGTGTTTGAAGCAGTGTATGATATGATGCATGTGTATAATCCGGTAAAATATCCTGTAATTTATTAATTGGCTTTCAACAACTTATCAGGTTTTCAGTACCAGTAACAGTCATACCGGGCATTGATCGGTTATGCCCGTAGATTATTATAGTGAATTCCAGCCTTTCCGAACCAAAAACCTCTGAATTTTGTTTTAAACTAAGAAGGTGGCATAAAAACATTCGGGTACAATTTTTGATGGTTTTAAGCAAATCCGTTAATAAACGTTATGGCAGGAATGAATTTAAATATTGACTTTTTTAACATTGACAAAAATATGATTGTTCCCGGAAAGGGACGGGTACTCATTTCAGAACCTTTTTTGCAGGACAACTATTTTAAGCGTTCCATCGTCTTGTTGACCGAGCACTCAAAGGACGGTTCAGTAGGATTTGTTTTGAACAAGCCGGTAACACTTCCAATTGATGAAATTATTCAGGATTTTCCTTCTATTGATGCGGCTATTTCGATTGGCGGACCTGTAGGGACAAATACGATACATTACATTCACACCCTGGGGTCCAAAATCCCTGACAGTGTTAAGGTGATCAATGGATTGTACTGGGGTGGAAGTTTTGAAGCAGTGAAAAACATGATCATTGCCGGCAAAATAAAAAAACATCAGATAAAATTTTTTCTTGGATATTCCGGCTGGTATGCCAAACAGCTCGAAGGAGAGCTGGCGCGAAATTCATGGCTTGTTACAGACATGAGTGTACATGACATAATGTACAAAGATGTCAACCAGTTATGGGCCAACACATTGTCAGAACTTGACGAAAGATATAAAATTTGGATCAATACGCCCCAGAATCCAAACCTCAACTGATTGGATGGTACCAATGCCATGCATAACCTTTCTTTATTAAGCAGGTACCTGATCTCGCGAAAAATCCATAAATTTGCCTGCTGAAAGAATCTGAAACACATTGAATATACAAGAAAAGAATAAAATCAGGACCGTTGCGTTCCATACGCTCGGATGTAAGCTTAATTTTGCTGAAACAGCCACAATCGCAAGAAAATTTGAAGAAAAAGGATTTGAAAAAACCGGTTTCAGTAGCAAGTCGGACGTTTATGTTATAAATACCTGTTCGGTTACAGGCCAGGCAGACAAAAAATGCAGACAGGCCATTAAAAAGGCCATCAGGCAATCGCCTGAGGCGTTTATTGTGGTATTAGGCTGTTATGCACAACTTAAATCAGAAGAAATTGCTGCCATCGCAGGTGTTGACCTGGTTCTGGGCACTAAAGACAAATTTAAGGCAGCAGAGCTGATTGACAATCTTGCCAGACAGGATGTTCCTCGCATATATTCCTGTGGCATCGATGATGTTAACGATTTTAGCCCTTCCTTTTCATTGCATGAGCGAACCCGCGGGTTTCTCAAAGTTCAGGATGGCTGTGACTATAAATGTTCATACTGTACAATTCCATTTGCCCGTGGAAAAAGCAGAAACCAGGCAGTTGACCTTACCGTACAAAAGGCGGAAGAAATGGCAGCAGCCGGCGTAAAAGAGATTGTCATTACTGGTGTAAATGTAGGTGATTTCGGACGATCGAGCGGTGAAAACCTGCAGGACCTGATCCAACAACTGGAGCAGGTAGCAGGAATTGAACGCTATAGAATTTCTTCCATCGAACCAAATCTGTTAACCAATGAGATCATTAATTTCGTCAAGGGATCTGAAAAATTTACACCTCACTTTCATATACCGCTTCAATCGGGTTGCAACAAAATTCTGAAATTGATGCGCAGAAGATATTTGAGAGAAGTATTTGCAGAAAGGGTAACAGCAATTAAATCGGCGATGCCTGAAGCTTTTATCGGGGTTGATGTTATTGTCGGATTTCCTGAAGAAACAGAGGAGGATTTTAACGAAACTTATGAATTTCTGAAAAGTCTGGATGTCTCCTTTCTCCATGTTTTTAGTTATTCAGAAAGAGAAAATACACTTGCTGCCGGTATGCCGGGTAAAGTCACCGACCAGGAAAAACAGAAAAGGAGTAAAAAATTACTGGCATTATCTGAAATAAAACACAGGCAGTTCTATACCAGCCAACTCTTCAACAATTATGAAGTACTTTTTGAATCAACTGGAAACAAAGGCAAAATGTATGGATTTACTGAAAATTATATTAAAACAGAGGCCCTTTACAAAAAGGAGCTTGTGGGTACCTTAAGGAAAGTCAAACTTACCGGTATTGAACCAGGGGGCAATGCTTCATTCGAACTTATCTGAGCCTTTCCTCGTTTGATTAATTATTCTGGCAATTCCCCTGAGAAAGACAATTAGTTAAGAGAATGCCATGCGGGGAAGGGAATAATTAATGGAATCATGTCCGTTTCATTTCATAATTGCTATTTTTGAGCAAGTTTTTCTAACCGGATAAAAATTATTATTATGGATCTAAGCATGCTTACCCCAAAAGTTTGTGAAATAGCAAAAAATACAGGAGGATTTATCAGAAATGAAAGCGCAAAATTCACTACTGAAAAAGTAGAATCAAAGGGGGTGCATAATTTTGTAACCTATGTTGATAAAAATTCTGAAAAACAGATCATCACAGAGCTCGAAGCATTACTGCCTGAGGCTGGTTTTATTGCCGAAGAAGGGACAAGTACAAAAAAAGGTGATACATACAACTGGATCATTGATCCACTGGACGGGACTACAAATTTTATTCACGGTCTGCCACCTTTTGCGGTGAGCATCGCTTTGATGGAAGAGAATGAAATTGTACTGGGAGTTGTCTACGAAGTAATGCTGAATGAGTGTTTCTATGCCTGGAAAAACGGTGGTTCCTGGTTAAACGGAAGAAAGATCTCCGTATCCGGAGGAGCTACTTTGGATGAATCTCTTATAGCTACAGGATTTCCGTATACCAATTATAAAAAGATCGATCCATTTATGAAGTCCATTGAGCATTTTCTAAGAGAATCACATGGTATCCGCAGACTGGGTTCAGCAGCAACTGACCTTGCCTATGTTGCCTGCGGAAGATTTGAAACTTTCTATGAATATGGATTGAATCCATGGGATGTGGCGGCCGGGTGCCTGCTGATCACAGAAGCTGGTGGCCGGGTTAGTGATTTCAGTGGTGAAGACAACTATCTCTTTGGTGGTGAAATGGTAGCGGGAAACTCACAGGTATTTGATGAATTTTTGGCTATTGTCAGTAAGTATCTGGTGGATTGACAGTAAACAAAAATGCGCGTAATCCTTTTTTATCTGACCACGGGCATATTAAACCTTCTGGCTCTATTGCCACTCAGGGTGTTGTATGTTTTCGCTGATTTTATTGGCTGGTTGCTTTTTTATATCTTCCCATACAGGAAGGCGATCGTTTATGAAAATCTGGTAAAATCATTTCCATCCAAAAGTCAGGATGAAGTAAAGCAGATTATGCGCCGTTTTTATTTTCATTTTGCTGATTTACTGGTAGAAACATTAAAGCTCCTTCGTTTTTCCCCGGCTGAATTATCCAGACACATTTATTATGAAAATCCGGAAATATTAAACCGCCTGCATTCAGAAGGACGGCATGCAATTGTACTGACCGGCCATTTGGGAAACTGGGAATGGTTGCTGGGTTTAACTTCATCTTCTCCATACCACACGATGTCAGTATACAAACCCTTGTCAGATAAACGATTTGACAGATTTTTCACAAGAATCAGAAGCAAGTTTGGGACAACGATGGTCACTATGCGAAGCACTATCAGGGAAATCCTTCAATATCAGAAAGATCAACTTCTCACTCTCTCCTGCTTTATCGCTGATCAATCGCCGGTGTGGGAAGAAACCCAGTACTGGACAACTTTCATGAATCAACAAACTGCTGTCTACCTGGGATTTGAAAAAATAGCCAGAAAAACCAACCAGGTAGTACTCTTTTATCAGGTGAGAAAAGTAAAGAGAGGCAAGTATTCCGTCCGGATCATACCTGTTACGGAAAATTCACAGGAGATGCAGCCATATGAAATAACTGAGAAATACCTTCGGACACTTGAATCGGTGATCAGGGAAGACCCTGCCAGTTGGCTCTGGTCTCATAACAGATGGAAACTTACTAAAAATAAAGAATATCTGATGCAAACAAAAGGTCCCAATAAGAATGTTAAATTTAACTAAATTTGCCGCAAAACAAATTACTTTAAATTCAGTTGTCTGAAATGAATATCATCTATTACATTGTATATTTTTTCCTCTGGTTCATTCTCTTTATTGTCTTTCCGCGTACTGTATACATTTTCAACATTACTTTTTTATATTACCTATTACCTTATTGGTTACCGCAAAAAAGTTGTATTTGCCAATCTTCGGAATAGTTTTCCTGAGAAAACCGAAAAAGAAATAGAAAATATTGCCAAAGGTTTTTACAGATATCTTGGAGATTATTTCATTGAATCGATCGCTATCACCAGCATGACGGCCAGTCAACTAAATAAACGCTATCAATATACAAACCCGGAAGTCGTTAATGAACTGTACGATGAAGGAAAAAGTGTTATGATGGTACTTGGTCATTATAATAACTGGGAGTGGGCAACCACTATGCCCCTTTTTCTAAAACATAAGGTTCTTGCAGTATATAAACCTTTAAACAATAAGTCTTTCGATAATTTATTCAGAAAATTAAGAGAGAAGTTTGGTGTTGAGACAGTTCCCATGAACGGAATCCTGAAAAGGATGATTGAATACCGGAACATAAACCAGCCAATTCTTTCACTTTTTCTGGCCGACCAGCGTCCGCTTGTCAGAAATGTCCGGTACTGGACAACTTTTTTGAATCAGGATACTCCGGTATTGATGGGTGCAGAGCGCATCAGCAGGAAGATGAAACAGGCTGTGGTTTTTATGCACGTTAAAAGAGTCAAAAGAGGCTATTATGAAATCAATTTCAAGGTACTATGCGAGGATGCTTCCCAGACTGCCCCGCACGAAATAACTGAATTACACGTTCGGGAACTGGAAAAGCTCATCCGTGAAGAACCCCGCTACTGGCTCTGGAGTCATAAACGCTGGAAACACAATAAAAAAGGGGTTATGAAATGGCAGCAGGAACACAGCGTAAACCCGGTTAATTAAACTATGGTAACAATAAAAACTGCTATTGTAATCTTAAACTGGAACGGAAAAGCTTATCTGGAGCGGTTTCTGCCTTCAGTTGTAAAAAACTCTGACAGTCCGGATACAGCTGTTATTGTGGCTGATAATGCTTCTATGGACGAATCGGTGACTTTTCTTCAGCAAAATTATCCCCAGATTCAAATCATTCAACTTGAAAAAAATTACGGGTTTGCGGAAGGCTACAACAGGGCGCTCCAGCAAGTTGAAGCCAAATATTATGTCTTGCTCAATTCTGATGTAGAAGTAACCCCGGACTGGCTGGAAGCTCCTGAAAGTATACTTGAAACAAATAAGGAAGTTGCTGCTGTAATGCCAAAAATAAAATCTCTGCAACGGCCCGATTATTTTGAACATGCCGGGGCAGCAGGTGGTTTTATTGACCGGTTTGGTTATACTTTCTGCAGAGGAAGGATTTTTGACAGTGTGGAAAAAGATACCGGACAGTATGACAATGAAACAGAAATATTCTGGGCCACGGGAGCATGCATGATGATTCGGGCAGATCTCTATCATCAGGCCGGAGGCCTGGATCCGTTCTTCTTTGCGCACATGGAAGAAATTGACCTTTGCTGGCGCTTAAAAAATATGGGCCATAAAATCTGGTACACCCCCCATTCCACAGTTTATCATGTAGGCGGAGGGACTTTACCAAAAACCAATCCAAGGAAAACCTATTTGAATTTCAGAAACAATCTATTTCTAATTTATAAAAACCTGCCAAAACCCTGGTTGCGATTAATGATCTTTGCCAGGCTTGTTCTCGATGGTGTAAGTGCACTGATTTTCATTACAAAGGGTTCATTTAAAGAGTTTACTGCAGTTTTCAAAGCTCACATACACTTTTACAAAGCAGTAATCAACAAAGACGTAATTCGTTCAAAATCTGCACCCCACAAAAAAAAGAAATTGACTGGTGTATATTCAAAAAGCTTAGTCTGGGATTATTTTATAAAGAAAAAGCACAGATTTTCCGATCTTGAATTTAAGAAATAAACAACCACATACACCTGTATAACATTTACTTTAACACATAATTGCTCACAAATAATGTTGAAAAAATTGCCTTTCTGATCTTTGTGAATAAAAACTAAATTTCTTAATATTACAAACTTTAACTAAAACAACAAATTTACTTACAAATATCTATCATGGAAGGCCATGAACTAACAGCATTAATTATTGAAGATGATTATGCAGGTTATTATTATCTGAAAGAAGCTCTGGGACTTGTTGGTATCAAAACGGTCTGGGTAAACAATGCTGTGGATGGCTTTGTTTACTGCCTGAAGCAGAAACAGCCGGATTTCGTATTTATGGATATAAAGCTTCCCCGAATATCCGGATTGGATGGCACTCACCTTATAAAAAAATACAGGCCCAAAATTCCGGTCATTGCTGAGACAGCACTTATCAGAGACCAGGATAAAGACATTTGTTTCCGGGCTGGCTGCGATGCATATCTATATAAACCAATCAGCAATTTAAAACTCATGGATACTGTAAATGCTATTCTTAAAGTAACCAGGCCTGAATTTCAGAATATTACCATTGAAAAAGCATAATCAGAGGTTTATTAAAGAAATTAAAATTAACTTTCCATCAGCCCCACCGCAAAATATTATACCCCTTTTATCGTTTCCTGTTAAAATGGTCGTACTCTTCCGGCTAAAAATGTAAATTTGTGACTGAAAATTCACAAACGGCGAATCTGGGAATATTATGAAAAAAGCATTTCGGACATTTTTAACCGTGTTTGTGCTGATTTTGGTTATTGTCTCCTGCAATAAACAGAATTTTCTGACTGACAGCAATGTTTCCCTGAATTTTTCGACCGATACTGTTATGTTTGATACAGTTTTTTCCACATTTGGCTCGACCACTAAGCAGTTAAGGGTTTATAACCACTATAACCAACCAGTGAAAATTACTTCAATACGTTTAGGCAAAGGGAATTCAACAGGATTCAGATTAAATATAGACGGGATTACTGGGAATGAAGCCAGGGATATTGAAATACCACCTAAAGACAGCTTATATATTTTTGTAGAGGTAACTGTTAATCCAACAGGGCAAAATCAGCCTATGGTAATTCAGGATTCCATTATTTTTAATACAAATGGAAAAGAACAGGATGTTGATCTGGTGGCCTACGGACAGGATGTACATTTATTCAGAAAAGCCATCATCGGCTCACAGACATGGACAGCCGATAAACCCTATCTTATATATGATTATCTGGCTGTTGATTCCCTTGAAACATTAACAATTGAAGCCGGCACACAAATTTATCTGCATAAAAAAGCCCTGTTTCTGGTTGCCGGCACCCTGCATGTAAACGGGGAAAAGGATAATGAAGTAATTTTTCAGGGTGACCGTCTGGAAGATCTGTATAAGGAATTACCCGGACAATGGGGATTGCTGGCTTTTACTCCGGGCAGTCATGATAACAGTATGAACCATACCATCATAAAAAACGGTACGCTGGGGATGCAAATCGGACTTTATGATGATTTTCACTATCCGGACCTGAAGATTACAAATTCAACCATTAAAAATATTTCTGCCATTGGAATATATGCATTTGGAGCCCAAATTGAGGCTGAAAATCTTGTAATCGCAAACTGCGGTTCCTACGCCCTGAGTATATGGCGTGGTGGCTCTTACAGCTTCACCCATTGTACAATAGGCAATTACTGGAGTGCTTTTACCAACCGCAGTGATCCATCTCTGGTAATCTCCAATTATGTTTACATTCAAAATCCGGAAACAAAAGAAAATGAGCGTTGGGAGGATAATCTTACCAGTGCCTACTTCGGTAACTCAATCATCTATGGAAACCTTGCCAACGAGGTTGAGATTGCTTCCAGAAATACCAGTCAAATGAATTATCTTTTTGACCACTGCCTGCTCAGGGTGAATACCGATTCTACTTCTGTTGAAGACACGGTGCACTTTAATGATATTATCATTAATAAAGATCCGCGTTTCATCAAACCCGTTGCCAATTACGAAGAACCCGTAAACCTGCAGCTTGATACATTGTCGCCTGCGAAAGACACGGGAAGTATCCAGATAGGCTCAACAGTACCTTATGATTATAACGGAAACAGCCGCTTGCAGGACAAAGCTCCCGATCTTGGAGCCTATGAAAGGATCGACTCAACTGAAATAACCCGCTGACCGGAATAATTCAATTAAATTATTTTTCCCGTTCATTATTTATTAGTATAATTCTCTTCTCTTCCTCCGGGAAAAGTTATATTATTGTCTTTTATAATCCCCCCTGCTTATAATTTATCAATCCTACCCCGGCTTTTGTGAACACAAATGATCAGGTCATTATCAAATAGTTGATACCAAAGCACAAATAACTTCTGCCGGGTTTAAGATGTGAACAATTGTAATTGAAAGCGTATTTATAACTGCATATTTTCAGCTATGTCTATTAACAAAACAGCCTATAGTAAACATTATATTTTCCATATTTTAGTATGGATTTCGTTTTTCGTGATAAAGCTCTTTTCGTTTTCAGGAGTAGCAGCACAGGAATGGATACAGCAATACCACCAGAACCGAGGGGACTTGCGTATTATGTTCTATAATACAGAAAATCTTTTTGATCCATTTAATGACAGCCTCACGAGAGATGATGAGTTTCTTCCGGAAGGTACCAGACACTGGACATGGCGCAAAATGAAAGCAAAAATCAGCAAGTTATCAAAAGTAATTGTAGCCATTGGAGGATGGGAACCACCGGAGTGTATTGGATTATGCGAAATTGAAAACCGCATGATATTGAACCAGTTGGTTTATGAATCCCCGTTTTCTTTTTACCAGTATCAAATAGTGCATCAGGAATCTCCGGATTTCAGGGGAATCGACGTAGCATTACTCTACAACCCAAAGAAATTAACGCTTCTGGCCAAAGAATTTGTTACGGTGAAGCTTCCCGGTGAAAACCGTACAACCCGGGATATCCTTTGTGCAACCTTTATTTTCAAAGCTGAAGATACCATTCATATATTCGTTAATCACTGGCCTTCAAAATATGGCGGACAGTATGATTCGGAGCCCAACAGACGTGCGGCAGCGAGCACTTTGAGAAAAATACTGGATACTGTAAAGACCACCAACCCGGGATCAAAAATAATTATCATGGGTGATTTTAACGACCCGCCTGATGCTTTCAGTATCAGTAAGGTACTGGGGGCTCATACAGAAAGAGACACTATATCCGCAGAAAAAATATACAATCTGTCATATAATATCAATGGTGTGCGTGCCGGAGGAACTCATAAATATCAGGGACAATGGTCGGTTCTCGACCAGTTTATTGTTTCAGGAACCTTGCTTAACAACAAAAATGGCCTCGCTATCACGGATGAAAATGCAAAAATATTTGATCCGCCATTTTTGCTGGAACAGGACGAAACCTATTTCGGGCTGCGTCCAAACCGGACCTATTCAGGCTTTTCATATCATGGAGGTTACAGTGACCATTTACCGGTTTTCATTGATCTTGTGTGGAATTATTCTGAGAAGTGAAAACCATACCTGAATATCATTTATTTATCGAATGCAGATGACTAAACACACTTTCATAATTACTTCTTCCCTTGCTGTTTAAGTTCAACCAGCCTTTTATTCCAGGGTCATTCAAAATTACTGCTGATATTACTAACAGAATACTAACTTTTATGACATACACCAACAGGCATCTGTTGAGATGGATACTAAAAACATGTCAAATCCAGCGCAATTATAAAGAACTTTTTACCATTTTTGTGGCATGAAAGAAACGCTTATCATAACTGTTACGGAACACCGAACGCTGGGATATATCTTTGTACCCTACCTGGTTACAAAAAAACCACCAAAAGATTTTTATGTGCTGAACCGAAGGCTAAATTCCGGAGACATTGAAGAAGACCCTGAAAGGTTTAGTGATGCAGAACAAAAAATTGTGAAATTAACTGAAGAGTATTCAGATACCTCGTTGATCAAAATATTTTCAAGAAAAAAAATCAGCCCGGGAGATTTTCACAGTCAATTGACAGCTGAAGATATCCAGAATAAAATCCGCCCGTTTATAGAAAAAAGGATTCAAAAGTGCATCGAGCTAATTATCGCTGAACAAATTCCGCTCTATTTCAAATTATTGACTGGTAACATACATCAGTCAGACAAAATAACTGTTGAACAGGAACCTGCTTCGGTTGTATTTAATTTTCACCGTCATACGGAGGGAATAAAATACTTTCTCACGATACGCCATAACGAACACGAAATGAGCCTCACAAACAAGAGCGGAATAATTATGGTTAATGCTCCCTGCCATCTGATACTGGAGAATACAATGTATATCTTCAGAGATATTGACGGGAAAAAACTGCTTCCTTTTTTTAATAAATCACATATTGATATACCCGCAGAAAAAGAAAAGCAGTATTTTGAAATATTTGTTAAAAAGGCAATTAAAAATTATCATGTCAACAGCAAAGGATTTAACATAATAACCCATTCAGGTCACCCTGCGTCCATACTGTCCATCGAAAACGACCTGAGCGGAAACCCGGTTCTGTTGCTCTCGTTCGATTATAATACCGTCAAAAGACACCATGCAGGCACTGTCACTGAACCCTTTGTCACTTTAGACATAGAAGAAGGAGAGTATATTTTTCATAAAACTGTTCGGGATTATCCCTTTGAGAACAGCATGCACTCCGCTGCACTTAAATCGGGTCTTAAACAAAGATTAGGGGCCTATTTTGTACCGAAGGGCACAGAAAAAGAAAATACTGCTCCTGAAGAAGTCCGGCTCAATTTGATCCGGTGGGTGGCCAATCATAAAGAAAAACTTGTTTCAGCAGGATTTACAATCGAACAAGATTTTTTTACTGAAAAATATTCATTTCTGGAGCCCAGGCTTTTGGTCGATTTCAATGTAGAAATTGACTGGTTTGATTTGAAAGCTGTTGTACATGTGGGGACATTTAGAATCCCGTTCTCAAAATTCAGGAACCATATTATTGAAAATAAAACCGAATATCTGCTTCCAAACGGTGAAATAATGATCCTGCCCAAAGAGTGGTTTTCACGTTTCAAAGAAATATTTACCTATGGAAAGGTGATGGGGGAATCAATTCAGTTAAAAAAAATGCATTTCCCGGCTCTTGAAAACATATCAGAAGAAATTGATAAACATTATCTTGACAAATTTAAATCGCTTTCAGAAGCATCTGAGAAGAATGAAATTACGCTGCCGGAAGGCCTGAATGCCAACCTTCGTCCCTACCAAAAAACCGGCCTGTCCTGGATGTATAACCTGCAGGAACATCATCTGGGACTGTGTCTTGCAGATGATATGGGACTGGGCAAAACACTGCAGACAATTGCCCTTCTTAAAAAATCAGTGAATGAATACACAGGGCCATCAAATGTAAAAAAGCCGGTAGCAGAGCAACTAAGTTTGTTTGATACCACTCCGTTAATTGCCTCAGATGAAAATTTTCCTCCGGCATCACTGATCGTCCTTCCCTCCTCTTTGATACATAACTGGAAAAACGAGTTGCAAAAATTTGCACCCGGCCTGAATGTTGCCCTGCATACGGGTCTGGATCGTTTTACAAACAGTGAAGATTTTAATCAATACCACATTATCCTTACTACCTATGGTATTGTAAGAAATGACACAGAATTACTTGCTGGGTATGAGTTTTTTTATCTTATTCTGGATGAAAGTCAGGCCATAAAAAACCCGGATTCAAAGATCTACAAGG
Organism: uncultured Bacteroidales bacterium; assembly: GCA_963783315.1. Classification (GTDB taxonomy): domain Bacteria; phylum Bacteroidota; class Bacteroidia; order Bacteroidales; family DASQZP01; genus DASQZP01. Next base: position 62,054 of record CAWAMZ010000010.1, on the reverse strand, counting down.
CTGTAAATAAACTTGAAGCACGGCACCGACTGGTGCTGACAGGTACACCCATTGAAAACTCCCTCTCAGATCTGTGGGCCCAGCTGAATTTCCTGAACCATGGGTTACTGGGGAATTATAATTTTTTCAGGAAAGAATTTCAAATCCCTATTGAGAAAAACAACAACGAAGAACAAAAAGACAAACTGCAAAAGCTTATCAGGCCTTTTATCCTCCGCAGAACCAAGGATCAGGTTGCCAAAGATCTTCCGGCCTTAACGGAGAATACTGTATTTTGCGATATGGCCGAAGAACAGCTTAGGTTGCATGAAGAAGAAAAATCAAAGATCCGGAATGAATTGCTCGAATCAATAGGACAGGATCAGGAAGAGAAATCGAGATTCATGCTTTTTCAGGGCCTTACCCGGTTACGGCAGATAGCGAGTCACCCGGATATGATAGAAGGAGAAGGCAGCATGGAATCAGGAAAATTTAATGAAGTAACCAGAAATTTCGAAAATATACGTAATGAAGGACATAAAGTGCTGATTTTTTCCTCATTCGTAAAACACCTGAATCTGTTTGCTCACTACCTGGATAAAGAGGGGCTTGATTATGCGATGCTGACAGGCCAGACACGTGACCGGGAAACCCAGATCAGAAAGTTCCAGGAACAGAAGGATACCAGCTTTTTTCTGATTTCTATAAAAGCAGGAGGAACAGGATTAAACCTGACGGCCGCCGATTATGTTTTTCTGCTTGATCCATGGTGGAACCCCGCCGTTGAAAATCAGGCAATCAACCGGGCACATCGTATCGGACAGGACAAGCATGTTTTTGTTTACAGATTTATTTCCCAGAATTCTATAGAGGAAAAAATCCTTCAACTGCAGCAGAAAAAAGTAAAACTTGCAGAAGCTTTTATTAGTTCAAATAACCCGTTTAAATCCCTTTCAACAAATGAAATCCTTTCACTTTTTGAATAAAGAACTATAATTCAAAACTGAAGCCGTTACTGATCATCTGTTCATATTTTTCAGCATCAAACTGATAGAGATAGGCTCCTTTTCTTGAACCTTTTTTATCCTTTTCATCCAGCATCTTCAGTATGTTATAGGATAACAGTTTTTTTCTGAAATTACGCTTGTCAAACTTTTGATCATAAATAGCTTCGTACAATTTCATCAATTGGGGCAATGTGAATTTTTGTGGCAACAATTCAAAACCAATTGGCTGGTTTTTAGCTTTCCTCCGCAAACGCTTTCTGGCTTTATTCACCATTTCCACATGATCAAAGATCAGATCAGGCATCTCTGTCAGTTCAAACCAGCTGCCTTTGTAATTTTGTGCCTTAAATTCGTCGAAATTGCTGGTATTGATAAGTGCATAATAAGCTACGCTGATTACCCTGGCGGCAGGATCACGATTAACCTCTCCATACGTTAACAGTTGTTCAAGAAAAATATCACGTAACCCCGTAAGCTGTTCAAGAATTCGCTGGGCAGCCTCATCAAGGCCTTCATTTTCCTTTAAAAAACCACCCATCAGGGACCATTGTCCTTTTCCTGGTTCAAAATTTCTTTTTATCAGTAATAATTTCAGTCTGTCCCCGTCAAAACCAAAAATTATGCAGTCTACAGCCACATAATGTTTTGCTTCATCCTTATAGTGATCTGTCATTTTTTTAAAATAATTATTGAAATGTCTATGTTCATTAAACCAATTTACTTCCTTATTTATTTATCCTTCAACACGATTCTGAAAATGACACACCGGAATAAAGAAAAAACCGGAAACAAGATACAAAAATGGTACTTCCCCGCCAAATAATATAAAATCATCATTCTCCCTGCATAGTAGTCAGACCAAGTTCGGCTCCTTTCTTCAGCATATAATGCTTTGCTTCTTCATAATTATTGTGAATGAGACCATCCAGGATGGCATCTTTGATTGCGTTCTTAATGATGCCTACTTCGCGGGAAGGCTTAATGTCAAATGTTTTCATGATTTCTTCTCCCGAAACAGGAGGCTGAAAATTCCTGACAGCATCTTTTTCCTCAATTTCCTTCAGTTTAGTACGAACAATCTGAAAATTTTGCATATACTTTGCTACCCTGTATTCATTTTTTGATGTAATATCAGCTTCACAAAGCATCATCAAATCATCTATGTCATCGCCTGCATCAAAAAGCAGTCTGCGGATTGCCGAATCGGTAACAACCTCCTGAGCAAGTACAATGGGCCGGAGATGCAGCAGCACCAGTTTCTGTACATACTTCATTTTTTCATTAAGGGGCAGCTTCATTTTCCTGAAAAGATCCGGGATCATTTTGGCCCCGATAAACTCATGCCCGTGGAATGTCCAACCCTGCACAGGCACAAACTTTTTAGTGGCTGGTTTGGCTATATCATGCAACAAGGCAGCCCAGCGCAACCACAGGTTATCAGATTTTGCTGCAACATTATCCAGCACCTCCAGGGTATGCAGAAAATTATCCTTATGTGCCATTCCGTCCCGGGTCTCCACTCCTTTCAGACGGTCGAGCTCGGGAAAAAAGACATCCAAAAGCCCTGCCTTTTCAAAAATCCTGAATCCTTTTGATGGCTTGTCAACAGCCATTATTTTATGCAACTCATCTGCAATACGTTCCCGGGAAATGATTTTCAGCCGTTCAGCATTATGACGGAGCGCTTCAAATGTGCCTGATTCAATAGTAAAACCCAGTTGAGTGGCAAAGCGTACAGCTCTGATCATACGAAGAGGGTCATCTGAAAATGTACTGTCCGGATCAAGCGGAGTTCGGATTATTTTATTTTTAAGATCCTCCCGGCCATTAAAGGGATCGATCAAATCCCCGTAATTATCCGGTGATAAACCTATTGCAAGTGCATTAATAGTAAAATCCCGCCGGCGCTGATCGTCTTCCAGTGTACCATTCTCTACAACAGGTTTACGTGAGTTTTTGCGATACGATTCTTTCCTGGCACCAACAAACTCCACCTCCCAGTCTCCATATCTGAGCATGGCTGTGCCAAAATTTTCAAAATAGTTAACCTTATTTTTTTTGCCGGTTGCAGCGCTTACCTTATGAGCCAGGTCAATCCCGCTTCCCACCACAACAATATCAATATCCTTTGACTTGCGTCCCAAAAGGGCATCCCTTACATATCCCCCAACCACATAAGCTTCCAATCCTTCCCTTTTTACAACTCCGGCAATAATATCAAATATATGTACATTCAGACATTTCTTCATATGTAGATATGACAATTTTATCTTTTTCGTGACAAAATTACAATTATTTAGCCTATTTAGAAGAATATCGGTTGTTTTTGGCATTGGAATATTATTTGATAGGTTAATCATAAATTATTACTTTTATAGAAAACGAGTAAAAAAGAAAATAATTAACAGTAAAAACAATAAATTAAAAATGATGGTAGAGCATTTAACAAATCAAACATTTAAAGACAAAGTTTTCAATTACGAAACCAATAAAGATTGGAAGTTTGAAGGTGGGAAACCCTGTATAATTGACTTTTATGCTGACTGGTGTCAACCCTGCAAAATTGTATCTCCAATTCTGGAAGAGCTTGCTGAAGAATACGAAGGCAAACTGGATGTTTTCAAGGTGGATACTGAATCAGAACGTGAACTTGCATCAGTATTTGGGATTCAGAGTATTCCTTCATTACTTTTTGTACCGGTAGAAGGTCAGCCACAGATGGCCATGGGTGCATTGCCAAAAGAGACACTGAAAAAGGCGTTTAAAGATGTATTAAAAGTAGAATAATCAACCACTTAATGAGATATTATAAGAAGCCGGGTCTGTGATCCGGCTTTTTTTTTAAAAATATTTGCCTTACATTTGCTCTCGCTCTAAGGGGGTGCCTTAATATAACGGGCTGAGATCATACCCTTAGGACCTGACCCGGGTAATGCCGGCGTAGGGAAAACGAGCAGCGAGAATCGTTGCCCGATTAGTAGTAATCATAAAAATATTCTTGTCATGAAACGCGTAATGATGTTATTCGCGTTCGTATGTCTGTATCCGTATGCCTTTTCACAGGTTTCGGTTTCAGGAATTGTTACGGACAATGAAGGAGAATCATTGGTGGGAGCCAATGTTATCTTAGAGCAAACTTTTAAAGGAACAACCACAGATCTGAATGGCAAATTTCAGTTCAGTCATCTTCCACAAGGCACATACACCTTAAAAGTGTCGTATGTAGGGTATAAAGAGGCTACACGCAAAATTAATGCAACCAGTGATGTCACTTTAACTATCCAACTGGAAAAATCAACCATCATGGCTGATGAAGTGATGGTAACCGCAACAAGGGCCGGACAGAAATATCCGGTTGCCTATTCTTCTGTAAAAAAAGAAGAAATTGAAAAGCGGAATATGGGGCAGGATATCCCGTATCTGTTAAGTTTATCGCCATCCCTTATCACCACTTCCGATGCCGGAGCCGGTGTTGGATATACCGGTCTGCGTATCCGGGGCACAGACGCGAACAGGATAAATGTTACCATCAACGGTATTCCGCTTAATGACGCTGAGTCACACGGGGTCTGGTGGGTAAATACCCCCAATCTGGCTGGTTCGGCTGATAATATACAGATCCAGCGTGGCGTGGGGACTTCGTCAAATGGTGCAGCTTCTTTTGGCGGAACTATTAACGTACAAACCGAAACATTGCACAAAGACGCGTATGCAAGAATCAGTTCTGCAGCAGGATCTTTTAATACTCTTAAGAACAGTGCAAATGTAGGAACTGGCATGATAAACGGAAAATTTACCTTTGATGCCAGTTTGTCAAAAATAACCTCTGACGGGTTTATCGACAGAGCTTCCTCTGACCTTAAGTCGTTTTACACTTCCGGAGCCTATTACTCAGGCAACACGATAATCAGGTTAAACGTATTTTCAGGTATGGAAAAAACCTACCAGGCCTGGAATGGTGTCCCAAAAGTTAAGCTGGAAAATGACACTGCAGGTATGCTGAAATATATTGCTGTTGCCGGTTACAACCAGCAACAGGCTGCTAATTTATTAAACAGCAATCCACGGACATATAACCTTTACACCTATGATAACGAAACAGATAATTATCAGCAGGATCACTATCAACTGCTTTTTTCTCATGAATTATCATCAAGCTTAAATGTGAACGCTGCAGTTCATTACACAAGGGGAAGAGGATACTATGAACAATACAGGCAGGGAGACAAATTCTCTGATTACAATCTGAATCCGGTTTTTGTTGGTAATGATTCTCTTATTATCAACAATATGGGGGTCGACCCTTCCTATGTGAAAGACAACAGCATCATCAAAACCGATCTGGTCAGACAAAAATGGCTTGACAATTATTTCTACGGATTAACCTACGCAGCCAATTACCGGAAAGGAAAAACCGAAGCATCCATTGGCGGATCATGGAATAAGTATAATGGCGACCACTACGGGAAAATCAAGTGGATGCAGTTTGCTTCCAACAGCGATATTAATTATCAGTGGTACAACGGGAAAGGGATTAAAACAGATTTTAATATATTTGGCAAAGTAAATTACCAGTTAACCAATCGTTTTAATCTTTTTGCTGATCTTCAGTACCGTACCATAAACTATCAGATAACCGGAATTGATGATGACTTAAGGGATATAAGCCAGGAACATGATTTTAATTTCTTCAATCCAAAGTTTGGAGCCCATTACAACCTCAGTCACAACCAGAACATTCAATTTTCCTGGGGCGTAGCCAACAGGGAACCAACAAGAAGTAATTATACAGATACCGATCCGGAGAAGCCATATCCGACCAATGAAACACTGAACGATTATGAACTGGGGTACAATCTGAACTTTACCAATGCAGCACTCTCTGCCAACTTGTATTATATGGATTACAACAACCAGCTAGTACTAACCGGAGAGATCAATGATGTTGGTAATCCGGTAATGACTAATGTTAAGAAGAGTTACCGGGCAGGTATTGAACTGATTGCCGGAGCACGAATCACCCACAACCTGAAAATTAATGCCAACGCTACTTTCAGCCGCAACAAAATAGAAGATTTCACCGAATATGTTGACAATTGGGATTACTGGAATGATCCTGCTACCGAACCCTATCAGAGGGTAAATCATCTTGGAACAACCGACCTTGCTTTTTCACCTGACATAATTGCAGGTGGCCAGCTTTCATATTCGCCAGTTACCAATCTGACAATAAGTTTACTCTCTAAGTATGTTAGCCGGCAGTATATTGACAATACGGCATCAAAAGAGAGATCTCTTGACCCGTATTTTTACAATAATATACTGGTCAATTATTCTCTTATGGACATTGTTGGAAAGGAGCTCAAATTCAGCATCCAGCTTAACAACGTTTTGAATGCGCAGTATGAGACCAATGCCTGGGTTTACCGCTACTTTTATGAGAATACATACAGTGTGCTGGACGGGTACTTTCCGCAGGCAGGATTTAATTTTCTTGCAGGCATCAATCTTTCATTTTAAAAAGCATATCCTGACAGGGCTTCCCCTGTCAGGTTTTTCTAATACCTACTTTTTAAAAACTTTAAAAGCATGAGACCACTCGTTTTTTAGAATTCCGGGAATACAATATAACATACACAAGGGCTCTATTGCTCTGGCCGCTTCAGCCTTTCCCATATCTGAAACCTCCCAGCCAAACACTTCTACAATTTTTGTAACAGTTTTCCTGGCATTCTCATCATTTCCACAAATAAACATTGTGGGCTTACCACCATCAAAATCAGGATTTACCATTAACGCACTACCCACTGAGTTGAAGGCTTTGACAAAATGCGCACCGGGATAGGCCTGTTGCAATTTCTCCATCAATGATTGATTGTAATCAGTGAAAAATTGAAGAACTCCGTTCTGAGGCGGGGCTTCTGCAATTGGATTGGTCACATCTATAATTATTTTGTTATTGATATTTTCATTCCCTGCAAGGGAAAGCGCATTTAAAGCTGATCCGCCACTTACTGCAAGTACCAATAGATTGCCGAAAGATGCCGCCTCACTGAAGTTACCGGAATAAGCCTGTTCCCCTGCTGTACTTTTCCAGTCATCAAGTTTTGAAGGATCTCGTGAGCCAGCCATAACCTGGTATCCATGTTTAATAAAACCATTTCCAAGTGCACGGGCAACTACTCCCGAACCTATTATTCCAACTTTTTTTATTTCCATATCCATATTAATTAAGTGTTTAATAATGATTTATTATATGCTGTATTAGTGGAATATTCTATAGCCGGGTGCGCAAAAAAAATGAGAAAGATCCTTTTTATTAGAATTGATCTGGAATGTTCCGATAATTATTCAAATTGCCAAACTAGCATCTGTAAATAAAGTTACATTTATTTTTATTATGTCTAAATTTTAATTAATTAAAACTAGTTATATATCAGCAATAAAGTCTTTGCAGTCCGTTTCTGCTATTCTCATTACACTTTTTTATATCTTTGTTCCGGACAGTCTAAAGATCATCAATGGAGTACATTAAAATAAAAAGCCTTAAGTATCTATTATATATTGTAAGGCACATCCCTATCCATCTGTTTCTGTCAATTTTCCTGGTAACGGGATGTGCAAAAAAGCAGAAGGAACCTGAAAGCCGCACGGTATTCCGTTATAATGAATCAAAGGGGATTGCTACGCTGGATCCGGCATACGCAAGAAGCCAGACGCTTATCTGGCCGGCAAACCAGTTGTACAACGGTCTGGTACAGCTCTCCGACAGCTTAACAATTGAACCATGTATCGCCCGTAGCTGGGACATATCTGACAGCGGGAAGATCTATACTTTTCATCTTCGCCAGGATGTCTATTTTCACCCTGACATCCTCTTCGGACCATCCGAAACACGAACCGTCAAAGCACATGATGTATTATACAGCCTGAATCGTATCTCCGATCCGGAAACTGCCTCTCCCGGTGCGTGGATTTTTCATGATTTGAAACGTGATGCAGAGAATAATCAAACAGGCATGAAGGTAATTAATGATAGTACATTATCCATTTATCTCAAAAAACCGTTTCCTGGTTTTCTTGGTATCTTAACCATGCAATACTGTGATGTTGTAGCGCCGGAAATTGTTCGTTACTATGGAAAAGACTATCGCACACATCCAATAGGGACCGGCCCTTTTAAGCTTAAACTCTGGAAAGAAGGGGAAAAACTTGTATTGGTAAAAAACCCCGGCTACTTTGAAAAAGATTCTTCAGGTGTACAGCTGCCTTACCTTGACGCTGTTGCTATCACGTTTATTGCTGACAAACAATCGGAATTTCTTGAATTCATTAAAGGAAATATTGATTTTTTATCAGGTGTCAACCCGGCATACAAAGACGAATTAATTACACGGTCAGGCAAATTTAATCAGAAATATGCCAGCCGGTTTAAAATGATCACAGAGCCTTACCTGAACACCGAATATTTAGGGATATTGGTTGATACCACCCTGGCCGTTGTGAAGAACAGTCCATTAAAGAGCCGTGCTGTACGACAGGCCCTCAATTATGGATTCGACAGAAAAAAAATGATGATGTACCTCAGGAACAACCTGGGGACTCCCGCTAATGCAGGCATTATCCCAAAAGGATTGCCTGCATATGACCCTGAAAAAGTTAAAGGCTACTACTTTGACCATGACAAGGCCCGATACTTATTAAAGGAAGCCGGTTATGGTCCGGGTGTTGAAATAGCTCCTGTAACACTGACAACAACAAGCGACTATCTTGATTTGTGTGAATATATTCAGCATGAGGTAGCCGGTCTGGGAATTGAGATAAATATTGAGGTTGCCACTGGCGCCACATTCAGAGAGATGGTGGCAAATTCCAGGGTTAATTTTTTCAGAGGTTCCTGGATTGCCGATTATCCGGATGCTGAAAATTACCTCGCACTTTTTTACAGTAAAAATTTCAGCCCATCAGGACCAAATTACACCCATTTTGCCAATAGTGAATACGACTCACTATACAACAGTGCAATGCTGGAAACAGACAGAAAAAAAAGACTCAGACTTTACCATGATATGGATCAGATAGTGGTCAGAGAGGCCCCTGTAATCCCTCTTTATTACGATGTGGTGGTGCGCTTTACCCGTAAAAATATTACAGGATTAGGCAGCAATCCATTGAATTTGCTGTCACTCAAAAAAGTTAGAATTCTTAAGCCCTCAGCACCGTAAAAAGTATTAATTAAAATCAAACTTAATAAGGATTAGTATTTAGGGTTTAAAATTTAATATTGTATATTTACGCTGTTACCGGAAACCTTAACCTGATAGAATATGTATCAAAAAGTCTGGAAAGAATGCCACGGGGCTATCTGCTCCATTAACTTTTACGACACAAACGACATCCTGACCAGCTCTATTACCGGATTTAAATCGGGGAATTACCTTATAACTGACGAATTTGTATATAAAGTTTCCAGAATTAAAAGGGTCACACTGCATTTTTACAAACCAGATGGTTTTACCAAAAAGGCCAGACTGGAGTTGCCATTTTCCACATTCAGGAAGCAGATTATCAGAGGTATAGAAGATGATGATCCGGGATTTGCCATCATCGATATAGATTTCCCCGAGTTTTCTGACATTCCGTCACTTACCATGTCCTCTGAAAAAGAAATCGGCATTGGCACCCCGGTTGCACTGATAGGTTATCAGATGGAACAAAGCAATATAGCCTTAAAATCGGGAGTGCTTTCAGCTTACTTTAAGTCCAATAGTCACAGGTACCTCCAGTATGACGCATCCGTTAAACTTGGTAACTCAGGCAGTCCACTTATAAATGCTTCAACATGTGAAGTAATAGGATTATCCGGAAACCGGCTGGCCCGCCTGACCCGCTCTCATGAGCAACTCATGAATATTATCAAAGAAAACCTAAGTGCACTTAAGCAGGCTGAGAATAAAATTAATTTTGAAGGAATTGATCCTGTGCAGGTACTGATTGCCAGCCAGAATCAAATTAAACACATGGCCAGGGAAAATTACCTGAATGCTAACATTAAAATGGGTTATGCCATCGAGATCAGTCAAATTGTTGATTATTTTTACAATATTCAGTCTACCCCAGATTTGAGAAAAAAAAATCTGCAGAAATAAAAGATTACAGGCCTCTGTAATTATCCGGTAACAGCTTAAATTATTCTCAACCGAAATGATGATGAAAATCACCTTATATGTATGTTTATTTATATTGAATTTTGATTAGAAATCCAACAAAACATCTATCTTTGGCTCTTATTTTGTATGATTTATCATATATATAATTTTTAATATACACATTTTTTCATTCAGTAAATGCCAGTTAATAAAACAAATACACTAAAAGACCTTTTTGAAAACAGCGTATTAAATTACAGCAGTTATCCCGCATTGGGATTTGCCGGGAGTGAGCCTTTCACCTATTTGGAGACAGGCAAAAGATTCAGGAAAATGATAAATTTTCTTACACTCACAGGCATTGAAAAAGGAGATCGCGTGGTTATTTTGAGTGAGAACTCACCCGACTGGGCTGTAGCGTATTTCGCAATTGTTTCTCTGGGAGCAGTGGCTGTACCGGTATTGACAGAATTTCATGTAAATGAGATAAAGAAAATTATTAATCATTCCGGGGCCAAAACTGTTTTTGTATCTGATAGATTCATCAATAAGATCGAATCTTGCGAATTACCACAAGATATTCTTATAGCAGATATTGAAAAGCTCAATCTTATAGCGGGGCCAGAAGATGATTTGTTAAAAATATATGACAGTAAAAACACAGGAATAGTTACCGGTTGGGAAATTATTCCGGAGTATGAGGGCAATTTAACCAATCCTGAACCAGATGACCTGGCCTGTATTTTATATACATCAGGCACAACGGGCAAAAGCAAAGGAGTTATGCTCAGCCACAAAAACCTGGTTTTTGAAACTACCCAGGCACTTACCATACAAAATATAACCAAACACGACCGGTTTCTGTCTGTTCTTCCGCTTGCCCATACCTATGAGAGTACAATTGGCCTGTTGTTGCCATTTATGCAGGGTGCTGCTGTTTATTACCTGAATAAACCACCATCAGCAAGTGTACTGATTCCGATGATGCAAAAAGTTGAACCCACCTTAATGCTGACAGTTCCGCTTATTATCGAGAAGATCTTCAAAATGCGAATTCAGCCAAAATTCAAAAATACCGCTATTCTGAAAAATTTATACAGGATGCCGCTATTCAGGAAGATGCTGCATCGTCTCGCAGGAAGAAAACTTATGACGATGTTCGGAGGTAAACTTCACTTTTTTGGCATTGGGGGAGCTCCACTTGCTCCAGAAGTGGAGCAATTTCTGATCGAAGCAAAATTTCCTTATGCCATTGGGTATGGCCTCACTGAAACCTCTCCGCTACTTGCAGGTTCTGGTCCTTTTAAAACAAAATTTCGTGCAACAGGCCCGGCTATGAGCGGTGTTACTCTCAAAATTAATAATCCTGATCCCGTTTCAGGTGAAGGAGAAGTAATGGCAAAAGGCGACAATGTAATGCTGGGATATTATAATGAACCAGAATTGACAAGTGATGTCTTTACCAGGGATGGCTGGTTCAAAACAGGAGATCTTGGGATTATTGATAAGGACGGATATTTGTATATAAAAGGCAGACTAAAAAATATGATTCTGGGTCCCAGTGGTGAAAACATTTATCCGGAAGAAATTGAAGCCGTTATTAACAATATGGATTATGTTTCTGAATCACTGGTTTTCGAATTAAAGGGAAAACTGATAGCAAAGGTACACCTCAATTATGATGAGCTTGAGAAGAAATATGCCCAGATAAGGGAAGGAGCCCTGAACCTGCACCACAACATGCAACAACTTATAAATACCAGGATGCAGGAGATACAAGACAAGGTAAATACAGAAGTAAACCGGTACAGCCGGCTCCACCTTGTAGTTGAACAGGTAGAACCATTTGAAAAGACTCCAACTCAGAAGATCAAGCGTTATTTATACCTGACGACCTGATTTAGTATCCTGAAACAAGGCGGATCATACAGATGAAAGGGCCATATCCAGGTTGTCAAACTTATGATGATAATCTTCCATGGACCTTTTAATCAGGTCATGTGCCTCATTAATATCATAAGTATGGGTGATTTCACAATTACTCTTGTTTCCCGGAAGATCTTTATAAGTCAGAAAATAGTGTTTTAATCTTTCCACCACATTTTCCGGGCAATCACTAATATCCTTGTATTCACCATATACGGCATCGTTATTCAAAACAGCAATGATCTTGTCATCGGCTTCGTTTCCGTCCAGCATCCTGAAACCACCAATTGGCCGCGCACGAACAAGTATGTCACCATGCGCTATTTCCTTCTCAGTCAGTATACATATATCGATAGGGTCCCCATCCCCGTTAATACTCTTATTTTCCGTCTTTTCCCTGCTCAGCTCAGCAACCCGTTCTCCGCTGAATGTCTGCGGTATGAATCCGTATAACGCAGGTACCACATTTGAGTATTTCTGTGGACGGTCAATCCTTAAATAACCGCTAATCTTGTCTACTTCATATTTTACAGTATCTGTTGGCACCATTTCGATAAAACAGGTAATTATTTCAGGAGCCCGCTCTCCTATATCCACTCCATGCCAGGGATGCGACTTATACCTCAACCCCATTAGTTTACCTATCGGATCCATCAATTTATTACTCATAATCTCAGTTTAATTTATTTGTTTTTAAATAATTAATGAACAAGCAAAAATTATAATTGTTATAGAAAACTCACTATTTTTTCGAGCCTGATACCACGCGACCCTTTAATTAGGATTGATTTATTCTCAATCGGGTGATTGGCAATCCATTCAACAAAGTCGTCTGTTGTCTGAAAAACATTTTCTGATTCACCCGTAATTTCAGAAAATACAGGTCCTATCAGAAAATAGGGTAATGACAATTGATCAAGCAGTGCTACTATCTTCCGGTGTTCCTGTTCAGCATAAACTCCCAGTTCGAGCATGTCACCAAGGATCACGCATTTATTGGCTGAATTTTCTTTGGAAAAATTGAGCAGTGCAACCTCCATGCTGCTTGGATTTGCGTTATAAAAATCATTCACAACTGTGTTTTTGGCTGTTTCAACTAGTTGCGACCTGTTATTGGTTGGATAATAACGGGATATGGCATCAGCAATTAATGCATCAGGAATCTTCAGGTACTGCCCTATTGATACTGCCGCCAATACATTTTCAAAATTATAGCTGCCAACTAAATTGGTAGTTGTTTCAATATATTGATCCTGGGTGATATTCCGGAAAGATATTTTCAAAAAAGGATGACTTTGAAGAGTCTTACCAACTGTTTGAGCATCATTACCAGTACCATAATAATATTTCTCTGCACAAACTGAATCAGAAAGATTTACCAGCAGGGGGTTATCCTTATTGACGAACAGAATTTTGTCAGGCTGATCCATTCCCCGGAATAATTCTGACTTGGCGCTGATTATCCCCTCATATGAACCAAATCCCTCGAGATGGGCTTTCCCGATATTGGTGATCAACCCCATATCAGGACTGGCGATATCTGTAAGTTGTGCGATTTCACCCTGATGATTTGCCCCCATTTCCACAACCGCGATATCCGTTTCCTCTGTTATCCGGAGTAGTGTCAGCGGAACACCAATATGGTTATTGAGGTTGCCTTCAGTGGCTATTACACGATATGATTTTTCCAGTACACTTCTTATGAGTTCCTTTGTAGTTGTTTTGCCATTTGAACCAGTAAGTGCAATTATTCTGCAGGAACTGTTTTTCCGGTGATAAACAGCTAACTCCTGTAACGTTTTCAAACTGTCTTTTACCAGTATACAAGCATCATTCTCATAGGCCGGATCATCGATCACAGCAAACCTGCACCCTTTTCTTATGGATTCATGAGCAAATTTATTGCCGTCAAAATTATCACCTTTTAAAGCGAAAAAAACTGAACCCTCAGGACAATTCCGGGAGTCAGTTGTTACACCTGAAGAACTCAGAAATTTCTGATATAATTTTTCTGTATTCACGGTCTCCAAATTAATAAATTAAAAAACCCCATGACAACTGCACGGGGTTTAATATTTAATTTCTGCAACATATTTTTTAATTGAATCCTCCCGGACTTCCAACCCTTGTCATGGCACAACGGAAGCCAAGATCTTCACGGGATTCGTTTTGGTTCAGGAATCTGCGTGTTCCGGGACTCAGCCAATAGGGACGGTCTTTCCATGAGCCTCCTTTATAAACTCTGGATTCATCGTTAACAAGTGAACTCATATCTGTGCCCTGCTGTGCATACATCTCTCCGGAACCCTTGGTCTCGTTATCAGGATTGTTATAGTCCATCCGGGATACCTGGTCTCCGTCACGATAATTCCGGTAGTCAGCTTTGCTGATATAGGGTGTATTACGCAATTCCTCTTCAGTAGCTTTTCGCGTTTTAAGATGTCCCAGAGAATCTTTTTGTGCCAGAGCGCCATCAGGGTCTCTTTCAAGAACAGTAAAAACATTACCACGGAAAGGCCTGAAATCATTTACATCTTCAAAAGACAAAGGACGATATACATCCTGTACCCATTCGTTGACATTACCTGCCATACAATATAATCCATAATCATTAGGCCAGTATGATTTTACCGGAGCGGTAATACTTGCATTATCATTCAGATCACCGGCAACACCCATATAGTCACCATTCCCACGAACAAAGTTTGCTCTCATTTCCCCTCTGTACTTCTTTTCATCATTTCTGAGATTATGTCCGTTCCAGGGATAAATTCTTCTTTCGTATACTCTCTCGTCATAAGAATTACCAATAAGCGACAAAGCAGCATATTCCCATTCAGCTTCAGTAGGCAGCCGGTATTTTGGCAACATAATTCCATCTTCCATCCTAGCACGACGCTCTTCGTTGTTTGGATCGAGATCGGGTAAATTTTGGTTGACCAGTCCTTCATACTGTCCGGCAAGATAGGCATCAGTATTAAAGTTATTTTCATTCAACTGGTTTGGATCCCAGTTAAGAATACCCTGATCGATCAGTAATTTCTCATTCACGCGGTCGGAACGCCAGGTGCAATAGTTACTGGCCTGAACCCAGCTAACACCTACAACAGGATATTCATTATAAGCCGGATGACGGAAGTAATATTCCACATAGGGCTCATTGAATGCCAGCGGCTTCCTCCACACCAGAGAATCAGGAAGGGCGCTGCGGTAAATTTCAGGATTGTCAACAAAAACCCTTGACAACCAATGTGTATATTCCCTGTAATCAACATTCCTCACTTCCGATTCATCCATATAGAAAGATGATACAGTAACCCGGCGGGGCACATTGTTCCAGTCATACATTACATCCTGTTCCACGCGGCCCATGGTGAATGTACCACCTTCAATGAATACCAGTCCGGGACCGGTTTTCTGGTTGTATTTCGTTAACACTTCAAAGCCACCATTATCAGGATCATTATAATCCCAGCCTGTGGTCTCAGATACATTACCTGTAGTGGAAACATCGTTTTTACCACAAGAAGTTATAAGAAAAAGAACGGCAACAATCGCCGTAAGGGAAAAGAGTTTCATTCTCATGACTATAATTACTTTTGATTTCAAACCAAATATACTTTAAAATGGATGTAAAGTTACAAATTAATAAACTAAATGTTCGGGCATTTTATTGCCTTATATTTTTTTCTCTTAACGTTATACTGAAATTCTAATCGAAATGTTACTTCATGAGCCCCATAAGTTTTCATTTTTATTCCGTTACCCGGAATATTAAGGTCGTAACTGTATCCCAGTCTGGCATTTCCGATATTAACACCTGTTGAAAAGATCAGTGCATCCAACCTGGGAGAAAGATTTTGTCGCACCCAGAAACCAGCAAGAATACTATTTTTCGATAAATAAAATCCGTAATTTAGTTGTTTAAACGACCCTTGTTGCTGAAAAATTATATTTGGAGATAAAAATAATCCTTCATCATTCCCGTATCTGCCTTCCAAATTTATATTCCCGCCTGCGTGAACCGTAAGCTTCCTGTATAATGGGACTCCTCGTCCCGAAAATGATTCCTGTGGCCTGGTCAGATGTGACAATACAATTCCACCATAGAAATTTTTATATCCGGCAACCATTCCAAAAGAATAATCAGGAAATATTTTTTGCTGAGAAGCTACCTGTTCACTTCCCGGAATGATGTTGCCTGTACTGGGATCCAGCATATCGGGAAGAACCAGACTGGCAGTGTTCAGGCTCTTTTGCACAAGCCCGGCCTGAAATCCTGCATTTAATGATATTTCCCGGTTAACTTCGAGGTGATAGGCATATTGAGCATCAATAGTATGCCGGTTAATTATTCCGCCTCCCTGTTCGTCTCTGCTCACCAGAAATCCAATTCCTCCATGCAGAAATTGAGAGGGTTGATCATATCCTGCATTGTATGTCACATACTGTGCATTTGAGCCTGGCCATTGGTTTCGATAGGTCAGAACTGCGGCCCTTTCTCCGGTTTCCCCGCTGTAAGCAGGATTTAGTGCAATTAAATTAAAATAGAATTGAGAAAAATAAAAATCCTGTGCTTCCAACCATGCCGTCCGCAGAACAAAAATAGTCGTAATAAGGGCCAGTTTCGTCAAATATCTTGGCATGTTTTCTTTTCACACATTTTTTTAAACAATATTAACTCTTTAAATAACGTTTATGAAAGCACAAAATTATAATAAACTGAAATTTCTGTCTCCTTTGTTGATAAATACAAAAATATGATTTTTAAAGGGAAATAATTATTTTAGCCCTCCCTAATTGAAATATGAGTTATCGTGTCGTTTCTTTAAAATTCTAAAAAAGGTTATTACTCATGACAAAAGTATGGTATTCAGGCAACATTCATATATCATGGGAGATCCCGTGCAGAACCGATTCAATATCTAACCGGGAAGGCTTCCCTTGGCTGGCCGATAACCAAAACTAACGAAGAGAATAACGGGTTATGAGAAAAATCCTGCTTTTATTTTTCCTTATTTACAGCACATCTTTACTGCCTGCTCAGGTAATTTCCTTAGGCAGGAAGATTAACTGGCAGAAAGATAATTCCGCATCCGGGCCCCTGAATATTAATTTTGATAATGTATTTTACAGCAATCCGGATACTTTATTCCCCTATTATGGTGAATTAATCAAATTACCTCTTATTGCAAGGAAATATTCAATTTCTTTAACTGATACCAGTTACAGGCAATTGCTCCCGGATGAGATACGTGATTCTAAAGCACTGTCATACCTGACATCCGAACCTGTTGTAATAAGTAAAACAAGTACAATCAACAAACAACCCTTTGCCAGTATTTCCTTTATTCCGCTACGTAAAAATCCGGAAACAGGCCAAATTGAAAAATTGATTTCCTTTAAAATAAAAGTAAGGTTCTCAGCGAAACAAGAGCTTAAGTCTGCAAAGACAACGGTATATAAAAACAATTCAGTGCTTGCCAACGGCGATTGGTTTAAAGTAAAAATAACCAAAAGCGGTATTTACAAAATCACTTATGCGGAGCTTACTGAGATGGGGATTACCGATCCGGGAAATGTGAGAATTTACGGGAACGGTGGCAGAATGCTTCCACTTATGAACAATATTCCGCGACCGGACGATCTTATAGAAAACCCTGTTATGTTTGTAAACGGGAATGATGGTAAATTTAATGAAGGAGATTATATTCTTTTTTATGCAGAAGGACCGCTGGTATGGGATTATTCTCCAGCATCCGGAACCTTTCACCATACCCTTAACGGATATTCCGAATCCTCTTTTTATTTTCTTACTTCTTCATTAGGAAAAGGAAAAACTATACAGAAAAAAACTGTTTCCACTCATAAAACCAGTTATATTACTTCTTCATTTGACGCCTTGCAGTATATTGAGCAAAAAAAATACAATTTACTCAGATCCGGTTCACTTTGGTTCACAGAAGCGTTCAGTCCCTCTTCATCAACATCATATTCTTTTGAGTTTAAAAATCTGATTGCTGAGGGTCCCGTTACCATCTCCGCACTGATTGCTGCACGATCAAAAATGCCTTCCTCATTTTCTTTTTTTGCAAATAATAAAAATATTGGTACTCCACCCCTAAGTAGCGTAGATGTTCTTAGCACAACCGGAGACTACGCTTCTACCGGTACTTTTAAAGAGAATTTTAACAGCGCCTCAGATAATATAAACATCAGGGTTCAGTTCAACAATAGCAGTGATGGAACTGCTGAAGGCTGGCTGGGTTATATTGATATTGCCGTCCGTCGAAAACTTATTCCGGAAGGCAATCAAATGGCTTTTCGCGACAGCAGGGGAGTTGGAACCGATAATGTTACTCAGTTTGAAATATCAGGTACAAAACCTTCGGCCCTGGTTTGGAATATTACGAATCCCACGTCTCCGGAAGAAATGGTTGTTAATAAATCCGGTTCGTCATTAAATTTCAAAGATGACAGTGATACGCTTCAGGAGTATATTATTTTCACTCCGGATGCAAATGATTTGTTTCGGGTGGATTACAAATCAGAGGGTACCGGTAAAATTCCCAACCAAAATCTGCATAATGCAGGGCCTCATACAATGTATATTGTAACACACCCGCTGTTTCTTGACTATGCAAAACAACTTGCTGCAATACATGCAGAGCAGTCAGGTCTTTCGGTACTGGTTGCCACAACAGATCAGATTTACAATGAATTCTCATCAGGCAAGCGGGATGTTGCAGCAATACGTGATTTTATACGTATGTGCTATAACAAAGCAACCAACGATTCTGATCGTCCGCGATATCTATTACTTTTCGGTGATGGTTCCTATGATAACCTGCACAATGACCCCAACAATCCCAACTTTATCCCTACCTACGAATCAAAAAATTCAATCAGGCAGAATGCATCCTTTGTGACAGATGATTTTTTTGGATTGCTGGATGAAAACGAGGGAGAAGCTTCCGGACTAACCGATTTAGGTATTGGCCGTTTCCCCGTAAAAACCGAAGCAGAAGCATCTGCAGTTATTAATAAGATCAGAAATTACCTGAAACCTGAATCATTGGGTGACTGGAAAAACAATATTTGCTTTATCGCTGATGATCAGAATAACAATCTCCATATGACACAGGCTGATCTGCTTGCAGGCTATGTTAAAACACATTATCCTGATTATAATATTAAAAAGATTTACCTGGATGCCTACCCCCAGGTATCCAATGCAGCTGGGCAGTTTTATCCTGAAGTAAATAAAGCGATCAATCAACGGATGAAACAGGGGGCGCTTATCATGAATTATACCGGGCATGGAAACGAAAATTATCTGGCTCATGAGCAGATCATTCAGCGATCAGATATAATGTCGTGGGACAATATTAATAAATTACCTGTTTTTGTTACTGCTACCTGCGAGTTCAGCCGTTTTGATGATGTTGAAATAAGCAATGGATATTCAGACAAAACTTCCGCCGGTGAAATGGTTTTACTTAATCCTAAGGGCGGTGCAATAGCATTGTTCACAACAACCAGACTTGTATATTCTTCACCTAATTTTCAGTTGAACATAGAGTTTTACAAATATGTATTTAACAAGGATAAAAACGGTGACCGGTTCAGACTGGGAGATATCATTAAAAATTCAAAAAATACCGCAGATAACAGCACCAACAAACGCAATTTCACATTACTTGGTGATCCGGCACTCGAACTTTCCTATCCCACAAATCAAGTTCATACAGAAACGATCAATGGAAAGGATTTCACAAAAAATGCCGATACACTCAGAGCATTGAGCAAAGTGAGTTTAACAGGATACGTTTCTGATAGTCAGGGCAATAAAATAAACGATTTTAACGGGAAGGTATATGCCACAATTTTTGATAAGCCAATGATAACTCATAACCTTCAGAATGATGCTGATTCAGGCCCTTTTAGTTTTGAGGTGCAAAACAATACAATTTATAAAGGACAGGCCACCGTTAAAAATGGTGAGTTCAGTCTGGATTTTATCGTTCCAAAAGATATAAATTATAGTACAGGCTTTGGTAAGATAAGTTATTATGCTGATAACGGAACAATTGATGCACATGGCAGCGATACACTTACCATTGGAGGGCTGTCGAATCAGGTAGTGCCCGATAATGATGGTCCGGTGATAAAACTTTATATGAATGACACAACATTTTCTGATGGGGGTATTACCAGTCCGGATCCAATTCTTTTTGCCAGAATAAGTGACTTACACGGAATAAACACATCAAATTCCGGGATCGGACATGATCTGACTGCTATCCTGGATGGTGGCGAAGAAAAATACATATTAAATGATTACTATACCGCCGACCTGAACAGTTACAATGCAGGGTCTGTAGTATTTCCGCTGTCTGATCTTTCACCAGGCAGACACACCATTTTATTAAAAGTCTGGGACGTATACAACAATTCTTCAGAAGTTCAGTTAAGTTTTGTAGTAGTTGATAACGGTGGAATTGTTTTATCAAATTTATACAACTATCCCAATCCGTTTTCAACAGATACTTATTTCCGGTTCGATCATAATCTGCCGGATACGCCATTCTCAGTTGAATTGTCAATATATACCCTGTCAGGACAACTGGTGAAAGTGATTAAGAAAGATGAGTATTCTACCGGCTTCAGCATTAACCCGATACACTGGAACCGGGAAGGAAACGATGGCCACCGGCTTGGACACGGTATATATATTTACAGGGTACTGATCCGTACAAAAGACGGCCGCATTGCTCAGAAAACAGCCAAATTGCTGGTAGTGAATTAAGCATATTATTGCTTTGGAAATTTTAATTAATAATTATATTTGTTCCACAAAATTGATAAAAAGGAAATTATGTTCACCAACAAAAACATTGTTATAACTGCACTTTTGATGAGCCTGGCTGCTCCTTCACTATTCGGACAGCTAAGCAGTAAAGAACTGGCAGGCCAGATGAATGCAATTCAGTCGGCTGTGCCTTTCCTGACAATTGCCCCCGATTCACGTGCAGGAGCAATGGGCGATGCCGGAGTCGCTACAGACCCGGATATTAATTCCATGCATTGGAATCCGGCCAAGTATGCATTTATTGATGAAGAAATGGGTATTTCCCTTTCCTATACTCCCTGGCTCAGAACCCTGGTCCCGGATATTAACCTGGCCTACCTTTCATTCGTAAGAAGACTCGACAGACAGCAGGTTATAGCAGCTTCTCTGCGTTATTTTTCACTTGGAGAAATTGTGTTCACCGACCAGTTTGGAGATTATCAGGGACAACATACCCCAAATGAATTTGCCCTTGATGCCGGTTATTCAAGACTTTTTTCTGACAAATTTTCCGGTGGTCTGGCATTCAGATTTATACGTTCGGACCTTACCGGTGGTGCAGTAAGCTCAACCAGTGGTGAAACCAAGGCAGGAATAGCTTTTGCTGCTGATGTATCCGCCTATTATCAGACTGATATACAGGTATCTGACAAAGATGCGAAACTGTCATTTGGTGCTAACATTTCAAATATGGGTAATAAAATCTATTATACAGAAAACCAGGATGCATGATTTTATCCCAACCAATTTGAGACTCGGAGGAGCCCTGAAAATGAATCTGGATCCCTATAATACACTTACCCTGGCGTTGGACTTCAATAAGCTGCTGGTTCCTACTCCGCCAGTCTATTACCAGGATTCAACAAATGCAGCAGGCGATCCCGTTATTCATTACGGAATGGATCCAAATGTTTCGGTTCCGGTTGGTATGTTCAGATCATTTTATGATGCTCCCGGTGGTTTCAAGGAAGAACTCAATGAAATCATGTATTCAATCGGGGCTGAATACTGGTACAGAAATCAATTTGCAATCAGGGGAGGATATTTCCATGAAAATCAAAATAAAGGAAACCGGAAATTCTTCACGCTGGGAATAGGCCTTAAACTGAATGTATTTGCAGTAGATTTTGCCTATCTCGTGCCAACATCCGGAAGGCAAAACCCACTTGCCAATACCATGCGCTTTACTTTATCCTTTAATTTTGACAAATACAAAAACAAAAATGCCGGTAACTGACCCGGAAAAATATTTACCTTTGAACCCTGAATTAGTTATAGCTCAGGGTTCTTTTATACCAATAAAATAAAAAGCATGAATATTCAGAGTTGGCATTGGTTATGATGTCCATAAACTGGGAGACAACAGGAAACTCATAATCGGTGGAATTGAGATACCACATCACAAAGGTTCTGTTGCCCATTCCGATGGTGATGTACTCATCCATGCAATATGTGATGCACTGCTGGGGGCTGCCAATCTTAACGATATCGGTTACCATTTCCCGGATACTGATCCGGCTTTTAAAAATATCAGCAGCCTTGTTCTTCTCGAAAATACAAGAAAACTGATAAATGAAAAAGGATACATAACCGGTAATATTGATGCAGTTGTATGCCTGCAAACACCCAAATTAAAACCATTTATTCCATTGATGAAAGAAAAGCTGGCTGCTGCTCTTAATACATCTGTGGATAACGTATCGGTTAAAGCCACTACAACAGAAAAGCTGGGATTTGTCGGAAATGAAGAAGGGATTTCAGCTTATGCAGTTGTATTACTAGAAAAAACCGGCTAAATTTGAATTATCAGCATTACACCGGATAATACGAATTAAGAAATGTCACCCGGCAGGTGCACCAAAGATGCATTCATTTATGGATTCGGTTGTTACAAACTAAATACAGCACAAACATGGCCAAAACAATTGTTCTGGGAGCCAGTCCCGATCCCATCAGATTCTCAAACAAAGCAGTAAAAAGCCTCATCAGGCATAACCACGAGGTAATCCCTATCGGAATCAGGGAAGGAAGAATTGCCGGAAAAAATATCATCATCGGTAAACCTGAGCTGGACGATATACATACAGTTGCACTCTATCTGAATCCTGAAAATCAAAAAGAATATTATAATTATATTTTAAAACTCAGCCCGAGAAGGGTCATTTTTAATCCGGGCACAATCAATGGTGAACTTATTGACCTTGTAAAAGAACATAATATTGAACCCGTTGTGGATTGTGCACTTATCATGTTAAATAATAATAAATACTAAAATTGATTACAACGGTTAATAACCAGACTGAATTCCTGGAAGTCCTCGATAATAACAAGGCTGTCCTGGTATATTTTTCAAACGATTCATGTAATGTTTGTAAGGTGTTAAAGCCAAAGGTAGAGGAAATGCTAACCGATTCATTCCCTGAAATCCCCATGTTTTATGTTGATACAGTGCTTACACCGGATATTTCAGCTCAGCATTCTGTATTTACCATTCCCACCATTGTGGTATTTTTTGAAGGAAAGGAAATCATCAGGAAAAGTCGCCATATCGGGGTTGACCAGCTCCAAAGTGAAATTGAGCGCCCTTATAATATTTTCTTTGGTTAATTCCGCCTATAAAAGGCTATTCCCGGATATAGGTAGCTGAAGCAACGGCTGTCCCGGTCCCAAAATCATCGGTATGATGAACATCAATTCTGTTTTTGTTGGAAGATATGGTACCGGAGCCATTTATTTTATGTCCGTCAATTGTTTGGGTGCCAATAATCAAACTATTTCCGTCAACTAAAGCTGTGGCATATAAATTCGTGTTGACACTTTCACCCAGATTTGAAAAGTTATAGATAAAAATCTCATTGATGTCGTTGGGAGATACAACCAGTTGTACTTTAAATGAGGTCTCACTTTGCTTCTGGGTATCATTATAGATATAAGTTTCAGTGCAGGTGTAAACACCTTCAATTGATTCAGCATTGCTAAGGTTTTCAGGCTCACAGGAATTAAAGAAGAATACCAGCAGGATTACTGAAACGGTTAAAACAACAATTCTTTTCATAGGAAGAACAAAATGGATTAAACTTCCGCAAATCTAATCTGAATAATTTTATTGGGCAATATTAAATTTATCACTGTAAAAAATATTTTTTTTGCAGCAAAAAGAAAGAAAAACCGGTGCAATCATTCCCGGAAAATTAAAATGAATCAAAAATCCATGGCGAAGGACTTCCGAAGATTAAGTAAAAAAAAGCTTCTCTCCTTCAATTTGAAGAGCACCCACATCGCCGGCCTTAAATAAACATCACCGGAACAAGTCATCAATCAGCTTATCATCAGCCAGATTTGGTAATGTGACCCTTAGATCCGGCACACTGTTCATCTCCCGGCGGATTGCTTCCATAGCGCCATCATTTCTTGCCCAGCTTCGTCTGCTGATGCCATTATTCACATCCCAGTGCAACATCATTTTCAGCTTACGGCCGGCATCTTCAGAACCATCCAGAACCATTCCGAACCCGCCATTGATAACTTCTCCCCATCCGACTCCGCCTCCATTATGCAGCGAAACCCAGGTAGCTCCCCGGAAAGCATCTCCGATAACATTTTGCACAGCCATATCGGCAGTAAAGCTTGAACCGTCATAAATATTTGATGTTTCTCTGAATGGGGAATCGGTTCCTGAAACATCATGATGGTCACGCCCAATAACAACCGGAGCAGAAACCTGACCGGCCCGTATTGCCTCGTTAAAAGCTTCGGCAATCTTTATCCTTCCAATACTGTCAGCATACAGTATGCGTGCCTGCGACCCAACAACCATGTGGTTTTTTTCTGCTTCACGAATCCAGTGAATATTATCATTCATCTGGCTTTTTATGGAGGAGGGTGCATTTACCAGTAACTTTTCCAGTATAGTGGCCGCAATATTATCTGTAACATGCAAGTCATGAGGTTCTCCTGATGTGCAAACCCATCGGAACGGACCAAATCCGTAATCAAAGAAAAGAGGCCCCATGATGTCCTGAACATAAGAGGGATACCTGAACTTACCTTTCCCTTCAAAAACTTCAGCCCCTGCCCTTCCTGCTTCCAGCAAAAAAGCATTCCCGTAGTCCCAGAAATACAAACCTCTGCTGGTAAGTACATTGATTGCATCAACCTGACGCCGCAAACTTTCATACACTTTTTCCTTAAATTTATCAGGTTGATCGCGCATCATGGTATTCGATTCTTCAAGCGTCAGACCGGCCGGATAATAACCACCTGAAAAAGGATTATGCAAGGAGGTCTGATCAGACCCCAGCTCAACTTTCAAATCTGATGCTGCTAATTTTTCCCACAAATCCACAACGTTTCCCTGATAAGCCAGCGACACAGCTTCACCTTTTTCTCTGGCCTGCTTTGTTCGTTCAATTATCCTGTCCAGGTCATCATAAACCTCATCCACCCACTTCTGCTTATGCCGCACTTCGATGGCTTTTGGATTTATTTCTGCCACCAGGCAAATCCCGCCTGCAATCACTGTTGCCTTTGGCTGGGCTCCCGACATACCACCTAATCCGGAAGTAACATAAACAACGCCTTTCATTCCTTTTGGACTAACTTTCCTGCCTGCATTCATCACAGTAATGGTAGTGCCATGTACAATACCCTGAGGACCAATATACATGTATGAGCCGGCCGTCATCTGTCCGTATTGCGATACACCAAGGGCATTCATCCTCTCCCAGTCATCAGGTTTTGAATAATTAGGGATGACCATTCCGTTGGTAACTACAACCCGTGGAGCAGAATTATGGGAAGGAAACAATCCCATCGGATGACCTGAATACATCACCAGTGTCTGATTTTCTGTCATCTCAGACAGATATTTCATTGTAAGAAGGTACTGGGCCCAGTTCTGAAAAACAGCACCATTCCCGCCATATGTGATAAGTTCGTGAGGATGCTGTGCTACTGCAGGATCCAGATTGTTCTGTATCATCAGCATGATGGCTGCCGCTTCCCTGCAACGGACTGGATATTCAGCTATAGGCCGTGCATACATGCTGTATCCGGGCCGGAAGCGGTACATGTATATCCTTCCGTATTGTTCCAGTTCGCTGGCAAACTCAGTGGCCAATACAGCGTGATGTTTTTTATCAAAATAGCGCAACGCATTTCTGACCGCTAACTTTTTTTCTTCAGTTGAAAGAATGTCCTTTCGCCTTGGAGCATGGTTCACTTCAGGATCAAACTCCCTGGCTTCAGGTAATTGATCCGGTATCCCCTGTTTTATAGCTTGCTGAAATTCTTCTGGGTTCATGGCAAATAATTTTTGTTCTTGTTACACAAATATAGAGTAATAACCATCATTATTCCCTTTCAGTATGCTGTTGTATAAAATATCAATTTCAACCCCCTTCAGCTCAGCCAATAGAACTAAGACTGCTAAAAATTAAATTGAAACACTAAATTCTTTTTATCTTTATGCAATGAATTAAGTAATGAAGTGAACCGGGAATAAATAATATTAACCTCAGCATGAAATTTCTTAAACAAATCAATTATCCAACGTTATGAGCAGGACTGTACTATATATATTTTTAATTAATACATTTATTTCCTTACAATGGGTCAGGGCTCAGAAACCTGCCTACGAACTTTACGACAATAAGGGAAAAGAGATAACTTTTGACAAACTTGTTAACAAGGTGAAAAAGGCTGACATAATCTTTTTCGGCGAATTACACAGTGATCCGCTGGCTCACTGGCTTGAACTTGAACTAACCAAAGAGCTTTATCAATTGAAAAACACAAATCTGGTTCTTGCAGCAGAAATGTTTGAGTCGGACAACCAACTTATTCTTGATGAGTATCTCGATGGACTGATCACGGAGAAAAGTTTTGAAGATGAAGCCCGGCTTTGGCAAAATTATAAGACTGATTACAAACCACTTGTCTCCTTCGCCAAAGAAAACGGTTTATCCTTTATTGCTACCAATATTCCCAGAAGATATGCATCGCTTGTGGCAAACGAAGGATTTGAAGGTTTGACCAGGCTTTCTGCTGATGCCTTGCAATATATTGCACCACTTCCTGTTGACTATGATCCGGATCTGGAAGGATATAAAAAAATGCTTGAAATGTCGCACATGGGAGGCATGAAAGCTAACGAAAATTTTCCGAAAGCACAGGCAATAAAAGATGCAACAATGGCGCATTTTATTCTTAAGAACAGAAACAGAAATGATCTTGTACTGCATTTTAACGGAAGCTACCATTCCGAAAATCATGAGGGCATTGTCTGGTATATCAAAAAACAGAAGCCGGGACTAAATATCATAACCATCAGCACTGTTCAGCAGAAAGACGTTTTGAAACCTGATGAATCTGTTTTTGATAAAGCGGATTACATATTGATTACTCCCTCATCTATGACTCAGACATATTAATAAATTATATGACTATCGGGAATCATGAATAAAGCTAATATCTATTTAAAATATTGCCAGAAAAAGAACGCTTACGCTGCCCCCTCCCCCCTGAATGGGGGCTCACACACGGTTTACCAATTTCAAATTTAGTATTAATATGTGCGCTGGCTCCCCTACAGGGGATACAGGGGCTGAGCGAAAGCATTGTAAAATCTGATTCATTTTAAATTTATTAATCATTCCCGATAGTCATAATAAATTAATACACATTTACCTCTGTATTTATTGAATATTATATACTTACATTGAATTGAAGCCCTTCTGTGTGCTCATATAATTTTTAGGATTTACTGCAAAAATTTTCTTTTCTTTCCTGGTTCACCAGCTGCCCATCCGCAAAAAATATATTCTATCAAAAGTTGTGGAAAAATTTCCCCATGATGTATGTTTGACTCTACACCCGGGAAAATTATCCCCATTTCATAATCTATAAGTTATTTTCTCACAATTAGATGGTAACAATCAGTCTTACCATGGCACAACTATTGCCACCTTCCATAATTGGTTTATCATTTCACAGACAACTTACATCGGGAAACAGAAAAAGTTTCAAATAGAAAACTAAATCATTTTTCATCTGTTTCCTTTTAAAAGCAGAGGAATTCAGGAAAATACTCCAAAGTTAAAACCTCTGTCATTAACTGAGTGTTCGACCTTTCAAACCAGAGTTTATGACCACACTATTCGTAACATCAGTTTTATTATGGCCCTTAATTTTGTACATAGTACTTGCCCTTCTTGTAGTCAGCGGAATGCTGGGACTTTCCTTTTTCCTTGGTGAACGAAAAAAAGATCATTCTTCCAGTGAACCATACGAATCAGGCATTGAAATTACCGGCTCTGCCCGACTGAGGTTTCCGGTAAAATTCTACCTGATTGCTATGTTTTTTGTCCTTTTTGACATCGAATCTGTTTTCGTTATCACCTGGGCCATAGCATTTCGAGAATTGGGATGGGCTGGTTATGCAGGAATACTCATTTTTACAGGGATACTATTTATTGTTCTGCTATATGAATGGAGAACCGGCGCCCTCGATTTTGGTCCGGACGGTGAACAAATCCTGAAAAATTACAACCGGCAAAAGAGAGACAAAGCAAAGCAGGAATTTATTTAAAACAGTATTAAAACACCGTTATACATAGGTGCAATTGTAACCGGGATAAAGAATGAAAATTTGAGCAAACAACAGTGAAAAATAAATTAAAGAGATAAGCATATGAAATGGTGGTTAACCAAACCTGAGGCACCCGTTGATCCGTTGGAAGGAAACAGTTCATTTGAAGAAACAGTTAAACAGAGCATCATGCTCAGTCGATTGCAGGACATGCTCGCATGGGGCAGAAAAAACTCAATATGGCCGTTCAATTTTGGCCTTTCCTGTTGTTATGTGGAAATGGCTACCAGTCTAACCAGCCGGTACGACATTGCCCGGTTTGGTGCTGAAGTGATAAGGGGGACACCAAGGGAAGCTGATCTGATGATTGTAGCAGGAACTGTTTTTATAAAAATGGCACCCATTGTCAAGAAACTCTATGAGCAGATGATGGAACCAAAATGGGTAATCTCCATGGGTTCCTGTGCAAACTCAGGAGGGATGTATGACATTTACAGCGTTGTGCAGGGAGTCGATAAATTTCTTCCTGTTGATGTTTATGTGGCGGGATGTCCGCCAAGGCCGGATGCTTTCATGGAAGGGCTTGTGCATTTAAGAGATCAGGTGGGTAAAGAAAGGCGTCCGCTAAGCTGGCTGATTGGGCCGCAGGGTATTCAAAAGCCCGAATCCCCTTCTTTCAGGGAAAAAAACCATGACCAACATACATCGATAACCGAACTTCCGTCACCGGATAAATTGCCGGAAGAGCCAAAAAACTGAACAATACACCTATCATGACAGACGAACAAGCACTATTATTCAAAGAAATTGAAGCAAAAGCCGGCCGGGATGTTTTTACTACAGAAGAAAACATACATGATGGCATTTTAACTGTCTGGTCACCGGTTAACAAACTGGTTGAACTGCTTGGCTTTCTGAAAAACGATGTCTCTTCTCCCTTTAGGATGCTGTTAGATATAACAGCTGTGGATATGCGTGCTTATTCTGCTGATTCAACGCCTCCCGAACATCCCTTCATTATAATTTATCACCTATTATCTTATGAAAGAAATACCGATATTAGAATCAAATCGGGGCTGAATGATTTGTTTCCTGAAGTACCATCCATAACCGGTTTATGGGCCTCTGCAAACTGGTACGAACGGGAAGTGTATGACATGTTCGGAATTAGTTTCAAAGGGCATCCTCATCTTACCCGGATACTTATGCCCAAAAGCTGGGAAGGAAATCCCTTGCGTAAAGAACACCCTGCAAGGGCAACCGAAATGGGTGAATTTACCATGCCGGATTCTAAAATGGAGAAAGAAGAAGATACACTTCAGTTTAAACCTGAAGAATGGGGAATGAAACTGCATGAGGAAGATTCTGATTTTATGTTCCTGAACCTGGGCCCTCAGCATCCCGGTACACATGGTGTATTGAGACTGGTTCTGCAGCTTAGCGGAGAAGAAATTATTGACATTGCCCCGGATATTGGCTTTCATCACCGTGGTGCCGAAAAGATGGCCGAAAGACAGACCTGGCATACCTATATACCTTACACCGACCGTGTTGATTACCTGAGTGGAGTGCTCAATAACCTGGCGTACCTCCAGTCAGTTGAAAAACTTGCCGGCATTGAGGTTCCCGACCGGGCAAAAGTGATCAGGGTAATGATGTCCGAGCTTTTCCGCATTGCGAACCATCTTGTATGGTATGGCACCTTCGCCCAGGATATAGGCCAGATGTCACCTGTTTTTTATATGTTCAGCGACAGGGAAAAAATATTCGATATCGTAGGTGCTATATGTGGAGCCCGCATGCATCCAAACTGGTTCAGGATAGGCGGAGTTGCCCAGGATCTTCCTGAAGGCTGGGAAAAACCCATCAGAGAATTTATCCGGTATTTTCCTGCCCGCATAAAGGAGTATGATACCCTGGTTATGCACAATAAATTTTTTAGAGATCGAACCAAAGGCATCGGCATCTATACAACAGAAGAAGCAATCGAATGGGGTGTAACCGGTCCTGGGTTAAGGGCCACCGGTTTCGACTGGGATTTCCGTAAGAAAAGACCTTATTCGGGTTATGACCAGTTTGATTTTGAAATTCCGGTTGCAGCCAATGGCGATTGTTACGACCGGGGCCTGGTGCGGGTGGAAGAAATGAGACAAAGTCTCCGCATCGTTGAACAATGTGTAAACAATATGCCGGCCGGTCCATATAAATCGGACCATCCGCTTACTACACCGCCCCGAAAAAACCGTACCATGCATGATATTGAAACCTTAATCAATCATTTTGTAAATGAGACCTGGGGTCCGGTGATGCCAAAAGGCGAAGTGTTTTCAGGTATCGAGAATGCCAAGGGGTTTAATGCCTATCATATTTTTAGTAATGGCAATACTACCTCATACCGCACCCGCATAAGAACTCCTTCATTTGCCCATTTACAGATGATCCCCTATATCAGTAAAGGTTACACTGTTGCCGACCTGGTTTCCATACTGGGAAGTATCGATTTTGTGCTGTCAGATGTTGACAGGTAATAAAAAAGGAAAAAATAAAGTTGGATATGCTCTTAGAACAAGAAAAACAGCAAATTGAAGCGGAACTTAAAAAGTTTCCCATAAAAAGCGCTGCCTGCATCGAGGCACTGAAAATTGTTCAGAAACACCGCAAATGGGTACCTGATGAAAGCATCGAAGACCTGGCACAAATTCTTGATATGACTGCTGCAGAAGTTGAAAATGTAGCCACATTTTATAACCTGATTTTTCGCCGTCCTGTGGGCAGGCATGTCATACTGTTATGCGACAGCATCAGCTGTTGGGTAATGCATTACGAAAAAATTAAGGAATCGCTCAGTGAAAAGCTGGGAATTGACTTTGGTGAAACCACAAAAGACGATCGATATACGTTATTGCCCGTTCAGTGTCTGGGAAATTGTGACCGGGCCCCCACTATGATGGTGGATAATGACCTGTATGACACGCTGACTCCTGAAAAACTGGATGATATACTTGGAAAATATGAATAAAAAAGATCATGGCCAACGATAAACCGCTTACAAAAAATATTAAATCAGGTAATCCGCCTGCCTCACTGAAAGAATATGAAAAATCAGGGGGATATGAAGGTTTACGCAAAGCACTGAAGATGAAGCCTCAGGAAGTAACTGAAGAAGTGGAGAAATCCAATCTGAAAGGCCGGGGCGGCGCAGGTTTTAATACCGGTAAAAAATGGAGCTTTGTTCCCATGGGAGAGGATGCTCCTGCCATGAAATACCTGGTAGCCAATGCTGATGAGATGGAACCCGGCACTTTTAAAGATCGTCTCCTTATGGAGGGAGATCCTCACCAATTGATTGAGGGAATGATCATTGCGGCTTATGCCATCCAGGCTTCTGAGGCTTTCGTATTCCTGCGCTGGGCTTATAAAACGGCTGAGCAGCGATTGCAAAAAGCCATTTCCGAAGCACAGGAAGCCGGTTACCTCGGGAAAAATATCCTTGGTTCAGGCTTTAGCCTGGAAATGCATATTCACAGCAGTGCAGGAAGATATATTTGTGGTGAAGAAACCGGACTGCTAAATGCCCTTGAGGGTAAAAGGGCAATTCCCAGATCAAAACCCCCTTTCCCTCAGGTAAGTGGTTTATTTGGAAAACCTACAATCGTAAACAATGTTGAAACACTCTGTAACGTTCCGCATATCCTGCATCATGGTGCCCACTGGTATCATGAGCTCAGCAATTCTTCCGAGGGGGGAACGAAGTTGTATGGGGTAAGCGGAAGAGTGAAAAATCCGGGATGCTGGGAATTACCTCTGGGTGTTACTATGCGCGAAATTATTGAACAGCATGCAGGTGGGATGCTGGATGGTTTTAAGATCAAAGGAGTACTTCCCGGAGGCGCCTCAACTGATTTTTTGATTGAGGAGCACCTGGATACAGCCATGGACTTTGAGGCAGTAATGAAAGCAGGCAGCAGACTTGGTACCGGTACCATGGTTATACTGGATGACCAGACCTGTCCGGTGGGCTTTGTCCACAACCTGGAAAAATTTTTCGCACATGAATCCTGTGGATGGTGCACCCCCTGCCGGGATGGATTGCCCTGGGTTGCAAAAATACTTGAGGCAATGGAAAAAGGAGAGGGCAAGCCCGAAGACATGGATACGCTTAATTTCCACACCGGATACCTGGGGATGGGACATACATACTGTGCCCTGGCTCCCGGAGCGATGGAACCGCTGCAAAGTGCTCTGAAATATTTTAAAGAAGATTTTGAAACACATATTAAGGACCAAAAATGCCCCTGGAGGTAAATTATGGCAACAATCTATATTGATAATAAAGCTTATACTGTAAAGGAAGGAAAAAATCTGCTTGAAACCTGCATTTCACTCGGACTTAACCTCCCCTATTTCTGCTGGCACCCGCAGCTTGGGTCGGTGGGAGCATGCCGCCAATGCGCTGTCAAATCGTTTAAGGATGAGCATGATACAAAGGGCAAAATTGTGATGGCCTGTATGGAACCTGTGAAAGACGGTGCCAGGATATCACTTGAAGATGAAGAAGTTAAATCTTTTCACGCAGGTATTACCGAAGGATTTATGACCAATCACCCACACGATTGCCCAACCTGTGATGAAGGGGGCCATTGTCATTTGCAGGATATGACTGTCATGACCGGCCATAATTACAGAAGGTACAGGTTTAATAAACGTACCTTCCACAATCAGTACCTCGGACCTTTCCTTAATCACGAGATGAACCGCTGTATCAGCTGTTACCGTTGTGTCCGGTTTTATAAGGATTATGCCGGTGGTGAGGATCTTGATGTTTTTGGCGCCCACAATCATGTTTATTTCGGGAGATACAAGGATGGTCCACTCGAAAATGAATTCAGTGGCAACCTGGCAGAAATTTGCCCCACAGGTGTATTTACTGACAAAACGCTGAAGAAACATTATACCCGTAAATGGGACCTTCAAACAGCACCGTCACTCTGCGACCAGTGCAGCCTGGGTTGTAACACCATCGCAAGTGAAAGGTACGGGACTCTTCGCAGCATTACCAGCAGGTACAACGGTGAAGTGAACGGATATTTTTTATGCGATCGCGGACGATTTGGATATGAATATATGAACAGTAACCAGCGTATCCGGAAACCTGCAGTCAGGGGATCATCAGGAAATTTTGAAGATCAGAAGGATACATTGCTCATGCTGGACGAATTACAGAAAATCATCACCAAAAGCGCCAGAGTAATTGGCATCGGGTCTCCCAGAGCATCTGTTGAATCAAATTTTGCACTGAAAAAATTCGTAGGAGCCGACAGGTTTTATGCCGGTATGTCACAAGAGGAATACAGCCTGACAAACCTGGCACTGGAAATAATTCGGCATACACCGGCACACATTTCCTCTCTGAAAGAAATTGAAAAATCCGATGCTGTGTTGATCCTCGGTGAAGATCTTACAAATACTGCTCCTATGGCAGCTCTTTCAGTACGCCAGACAATCAGGAACAAGCCCATAAAAGGCCTGGAAAAACTAAAAATACCCGTTTGGGATGACAAGGCAGTGAGAGAAGCCATGCAGAATGACAAGGGCCCGCTTTATATTACTACCCCGGCAGCAACCAAGCTGGACAGCATTGCCACAAAGACGTTGCAGAACAGTACCGATGAAATTGCCAGATTTGGGTATGCAGTAGCCCGGCAATTAACTGACAAATCACCTTCCATTGATGATTTAAACGACGAGACATTATCACTCGCTAAAGAAGTTGCTGATGCGCTGCGTAATGCAGATAACCCTCTTATAATAACGGGATCCAGTTGCATGACAGCATCAATAATGACTGCATCTGCCAATATTGCCGCTGCACTTTGCAATAATGACAAAAAAGCCGGCCTTTTTATGGTAGTGCCGGAAGCTAACAGTTTGGGACTTGGCATGCTGGGTGGCAATAAATTAGATGAATTATTAAATACTGAAAAACCAGTTGAAAAGGAGACTGTGATCATTCTTGAGAATGATCTTTACAGAAGAGCATCCGCTGAAGTAATAGATCGTTTTTTTGCAAACCGTACAACAATTATACTTGACCATACAACAAACCAGTCCACCGACAAAGCAAATTATTTGATATCTGCAGCTCCGGTTGCTGAATCGAGCGGGTCATTAATTAATAATGAAGGACGGGCTCAGCGTTTTTTCCGGGTATTTGTCCCTGAACATCCCATACAGCCTTCATGGCGGTGGATACAGGCAATTTCTGCAGCAACCGGTCACGGCGGTATGGCTAATTGGGATCATTTGGATGATTTTCTTACAGGTTTGGAAGATGAATACCCTGTGTTTTCAGGTATTCGCGAAATTACACCACCTCCCGGCTTCAGGATGGCCGGCCAGAAGATACCGAGGGAATCACACCGGTATAGCGGCAGAACTGCAATGCATGCCAATAAAAGTGTTCATGAACCGGTTCCACCCGTCGATGAAGATTCCCCGCTAAGCTATACCATGGAAGGTTTCTTTGGGGAACCTCCTGCTTCTGTAAATCCACGGTACTGGGCTCCCGGATGGAACTCAGTTCAGGCTATAAACAAGTATCAGATTGAAGTAGGTGGTCATTTGCATGGCGGCGACCCCGGCAAGAGGTTACTGGAAATACCAGGCAAAAAGACTGGTGATTTTCAATACTATAATCATGTACCATCTGCTCCGCAACAAAGTGATAATTGGACAGTGCTACCCCTTTATCACATTTACGGATCAGAAGAGTTAAGCAGTAAATCTGAGGCTGTAGCCCAAAGGGTCCCGGAGCCCTACCTGGCAGCAAATGCTGATGATATTGTACATTACGGACTCATTGCCGGAAACCGGGTTACCTTAAGCATTGATGGAAACTCATTCACTTTGCCAGTTGTCATTAAAAATAAAATCCCCAGGGGTATGATCGGTCTGCCCGTTGGTATTCCAGGGTTATCCTATGTCAAACTACCTGCAAAAGGAAAAATAGAGGAGATGAAAAAATGAGTCACACTTTGCAGTTAATATTGATTGTAGCAGGTATATTGCTGGTGGTACTTTCATCGGCTGCACTGCTGATATGGCTCGAAAGAAGAATGCTGGGATTATGGCAGGATCGTCTCGGGCCCAACAGAATAGGGCCGTTTGGTATCTTCCAGCCACTGGCTGATGTAGTTAAAATATTTTTTAAAGAAGACTGGATCCCTCCCTTTGCAAGCAAAAGAATCTTTGTGATCGCTCCCGGTATTTCAATGTTAACAATACTTTTGAGTTTTAGTGTAATACCCTTTACTTCAGTCATCCATGTTGCCGACATGAATGTTGGTATCCTGTTTTTTCTTGCCATGACTTCCCTGGGTTCTTACAGTGTAGTGCTGGCAGGATGGTCATCCAACAATAAATATTCATTGCTGGGAGCTATGCGTGGAGCATCGCAGATGCTAACTTATGAAGTATTTATGGGACTTTCGCTGATGGGGGTGGTGATGATGAGTAATTCATTTAATTTGAAAACCATCGTTGAAGCCCAACAGGGATTATGGTTTTTTATCCCCCAGTTCCCCGGGTTTGTTATATTTTTTATTGCCGGGGTATCGGTTATTCACCGACTGCCTTTTGATATTCCAGAATCAGAAAGTGAGTTGGTAGCAGGTTATCACTCTGAATATTCAGGAATGAAGTTCGGGATGTTCTTTGTAGGGGAGTATGTTGGTATTATCCTTATATCTGCCATGATCGTGACCCTGTTTTTCGGAGGCTGGCTGGGGCCACATTTTTTCCCGCCCATAGTCTGGTTTTTCCTGAAAACCCTGTTTTTTATACTGTTTTTTATTTTACTCAGGGCTTCCTTACCCAGGCCAAGATATGACCAGTTACTGGCCTACGGGTGGAAGGTGTTACTGCCGCTGACACTACTGAACGTGCTGATCCTCGGAGCTATATTACTGGCGTGAGGCGAAAAGAAACAAAGAAAAAACGCTCTTTTTGACTGAGAACTGAAAAAATGACTGATTATGATTAGTATACTTAGAACAATGTGGATTGCTTTAACCCATATGTTTCGTAAGAGATTGACGGTGGAGTATCCGGAGGAGAAAATTCCTCTTCCCCCAAGATACAGGGGTAGAATTATTTTAAGCCGTGACCCGGATGGCGGCGAGCGATGCGTTGGTTGTTATCTGTGTGCAGCTGCCTGTCCGGTTGATTGTATCTCACTTCAGGCCACTGAAGATGAAAATGGACGCAGATATCCCGCATTTTTCAGAATTAATTTTTCACGATGTATCTTTTGCGGCCTGTGTGAAGAAGCATGTCCTACTTATGCCATTCAGCTTACACCTGATGTAGAACTCGCCGAATATAAACGCAACAATATGGTTTACGAGAAGGAAGACCTGCTGATACAGGGACAGGGTAAATATCACGGATATAATTATTATAATGTTTCAGGAATGTCAATAGGTGGAAAAGGTAAGGGCGAGGCAGAGCATGAAGATGCCCCCATTGATTTAAAAAGCTTATTACCATGATGATAGCATTTTACATAACATCAGCAATTACTGTTTTATCAACTCTGATGGTTATCACACGCAAGAATGCATTGCATGCACTATTGTTTATGATTATTTCCCTCTTATCCCTGTCAATAATCTTCTACCTGCTGGGTTCTCCTTTTATGGCAGCACTTGAGATTATTATTTATGCCGGTGCTATTATGGTATTATTTGTTTTTGTGATAATGATGCTAAACCTGGGTAAAGCTTCCGTAAAGCAGGAAAAGACATTGCTTCACGGTAAAATATGGATAGGCCCCGCAATACTGGCAGCCATATTACTGGCTGAATTAATCTGGGTAATCTCCCTTAACGGGAACACTCCGGTTTCGCCTGCAGTCAGTACACCTAAAGAAGTCGGGTTAAAATTATTCGGGCCATATCTGATAGGGGTTG
Organism: uncultured Bacteroidales bacterium; assembly: GCA_963783315.1. GTDB lineage: Bacteria > Bacteroidota > Bacteroidia > Bacteroidales > DASQZP01 > DASQZP01. Next base: position 24,585 of record CAWAMZ010000010.1, on the reverse strand, counting down.
AGCTTGCTGCCATGTTACTGATTGCTGGCATAATCGGAGCTTATCACCTTGGTAAAAAGAAAAAAATTGAGTATCACCGATTTATGAAAGGAGGTACAAAATGACACCTATACCAATGAACTATGGCTTGTTGCTGGCAGCTATTCTCTTTGCTATTGGACTTACCGGGGCACTCTTACGCAGGAACCTTATCTTTCTGCTGTTGTCTGTAGAAATTATGCTTAATGCGGCAGGTCTTGCATTTGTTGTGGCAGGAGCCCGGTGGGGAGAACCGGATGGTCAGGTTATGTTCATTTTCATTCTTACAATGGCCTCGGTGGAAGTAGCCATCGGACTGGCACTGATTGTTCGTATTTATCATATTTTTAAATCAATTGACTCAGATTCTGCTGATAAAATGAAAGGATAACAGGTATGTTACATCTATTATGGCTGATTCCCGCATTACCACTGGCTGGATTTCTTATCCTGTCTGTTCTGGGTGCCCGGATGGGTAAAAAGCTGATTGCGTTCATCGGAGCCGGAAGCATCGGCATTAGCGCCCTGCTTGTACTATTAACAGGCATCCGGTTTCTCGTTCTGCTTCCAGAACAAACAGGGTTTAACCAACAGCTTTGGTCGTGGATTAATTTTCCGGGAATAAAGATCGATGCCGCGCTTCATCTTGATGCTCTTTCCCTGGTTTTTATCTTTGTAATTACTTTTGTTGGATTTCTTATCCACCTGTATTCAACTGCTTTCATGAAAGAAGAAGAGGGATATGCACGTTTCTTTGCCTATATGAACCTCTTTATTGGTGCCATGCTTACGCTGGTACTGGCTGATAACTTACTGTTACTGTATTTAGGCTGGGAAGGAGTTGGATTGTGCAGTTACCTGCTGATAGGTTTCTGGTACAAAGACTCCGGGAATGGCTATGCTGCCCGGAAAGCATTCATTGTAACCCGCATTGGAGATACAGCTATGTTCATAGGTTTACTGCTTCTTTTTACCAGCTTTAATACCCTGAATATACAGGAGATCATGAACAAGGCTCCGGATATGTTCACAAGTGGTTCACCTGTAATGGTGGCAGCCACCTTATTGCTCCTGGGTGGTGCAGTAGGGAAATCGGCACAATTGCCCCTTCAGACATGGTTACCCGATGCAATGGCAGGACCCTCTCCTGTAAGTGCCCTGATTCACGCAGCCACTATGGTAACTGCCGGAGTTTATCTGATTGCCCGTACCCATGTTTTGTTTGCTCTCGCACCCGCAGTACAGCTGCTTGTAGCCATTATTGGAGCGGCTACTTTGTTGCTGGCCGGATTTAGTGCCCTCACGCAAAGTGATATTAAACGGGTGCTGGCTTACTCTACCATCAGCCAGATTGGGTATATGTTTCTGGCACTTGGGGTCGGGGCTTGGTCGGCTGCTGTATTCCACTTTATGATTCATGCTTTTTTTAAAGCCCTGCTTTTTCTCGCAGCAGGCGTAATTATTCTGAATCTGCATCATGAACATAATATGTTTAAAATGGGTGGGTTGAGAAAATCAATGCCACTTACTTTCTGGACCTTCCTTATCGGAGCCGGATCACTGGCTGCTCTTCCACTAATCACAGCAGGTTTTTATTCCAAAGATCTCATTCTCTGGCAGGCATGGTCCAGCAGTCAGGGCAGTGTCTGGTTATGGGCAGCTGGTTTGGTTGGTGCCTTTATTACCGCAATTTATACATTCCGTATGGTGTTTATTACCTTTTTTGGCCAATCCAATAATACACCGGCAGGGAAGTTTAGTCTAGCCATGACCATCCCCCTGGTAACGCTGGCAGTGTTATCTGTCGCAGGTGGTTTTGTCGAGATTCCTGATACACTTGGCAACTGGCCCGCTTTCTCAACTCTGTTGCATAGTATGCTGCCGGCACCAGTGCATGCTGCGGAAGGAACAGGCACTGAAGCTGTTTTACAAACCATTGCTGCAATTGTTGCGCTAACAGGCGTATGGATAGCCTATCATTTTTATGTCCGCAAACCTCAACTGGCTGATTCTATAAAAAATTCCTGGGAAGACCTGCATAAATTCTGGTACTCCGGATGGGGTTTTGATACACTGTATCAGACCTTATTCATTCGTCCGGTTGTGTACCTGGCAAATATCGATAAAGAAGATGTAATTGATCAGATATATAACGGAATTGCTGCTTTCTCCAAATTACTGAACAGATTGCTTAGTTTAACACAGACCGGACGTTTACGCTGGTACCTTGCCGGGATTGTTGCCGGAGCAATTATTAGTTTCACTTTAATGCTGATAACATGATACTCATTTTACTCATTGCAATATTACCTGTTGCCGGTATAATTGCCTGGATAACCGGCAATAAATATCCTGGATTATCCAAATGGATCCTGGTTGTGTCTCTGCTGCTGGAGCTTATCCTGTCGTTTATTGCATGGCCTTCAGATGCAACCCGGAATAATTCAGTCATACCCCATATCTGGCAACAGGAAGTAAACCTCAACTGGATTCCGCAACTGGGTATCGGATTTCATCTGGCCCTGGATGGGCTGAGCTTTGTTATGATTCTTATTACTTATTTCATAGGATTGATGGCTATTCTGGCTACCTGGAATACCAAATACCAAAGACAGGGTTTCTTCAATTTCAGCTTTATGCTTGTCTTGACCGGCCTTACAGGAGTCTTTCTCGCTGTGGATATGTTTCTGTTTTATTTTTTCTGGGAACTTATGCTGATCCCTATGTATTTTCTGATTAGTCTTTGGGGCGGAGAGAAAAGTAAACCTGCTGCTTTCAGGTTTTTTATCTTTACGCAGGCAGGGGGTCTCCTGTTGTTGCTTGGTATTTTGGGTTTATATTTTATTCACGGACATAATTCAGGAGTTTATACCTTCGATTACAACCTGCTACTGGGAACAACCATCCCCCCGGCCATTGCAATCTGGCTTGTAATTGCGATGGCAGTGGGATTCCTGGTGAAAATACCGCTTATACCCTTTCATACCTGGTTACCGGATGCAACAGCCAGAGCACCGATAGCAGGAAGTATAATCCTTGCAGGTTTATTATGGAATTCCGGCATTTATGGCATTATGCGATTCCTTATACCTCTTTTCCCGCAAGCATCAATGCTGATTAAGCCTGCAGCTATGATCCTGGGTATACTGGCAATTCTTTATGGTGCAAAACTGGCCTTTGCTCAGACAGACCTGAGGCGTCTTATTGCTTATTCCAGCATCAGCCATATCGGATTTGTAATTATTGGTTTATTTGCATTTAATCAGATTGCCCTGCAGGGTGTGGTTATGCAAATGCTGACACACAGTATCAGTACAGGTGCCCTGCTCATTCTTGCGGGAGTGTTGCTTGACAGAATGAAGTCCGGTGATATTGAAAGTATGGGTGGCATTTGGACCGATGCCCCGGCAACTGGCAGTTTTGGCCTGATCTTTACCATGGCAACTGTCGGGTTACCCGGATTGGGTAATTTCCTGGCTGAATTTCTGGTTTTACTGGGGACCTTCAAGGTTAATATAACTGTGGCAGTACTGGCATCAACCGGACTCATTGCATCAGTACTATATGCATTGCGCATGATTCAGAAAATTGCTTACGGAGAAAAAAAATATACGGGAGTAGCTGAGGATTTGTCGGTTAGAGAAAAGATAATTGCAGCGGCTCTTGTAATTTCAATATTCTGGTTGGGACTTGTCCCCGGACCGGTTTTTAAAACACTGAAATTACCAGTTGAAAAAATACTAAATCAGAAAGCAGGTCTGGTGGTATCCTCCGCGAAGAAAAATAGTTTCACTTATTTCTCATCTCTACAAAACACGCAACATATCAGCTCAATAAGCACATATATTATGATGCCTGTAAATGGTTATCAAATATCCCAGGACATGAAAAAGGAGAAAGGAGGCTCATGGTGAGTACAAAAGAAATTTTAGGTTTGTTACCCCTCATGATCACAGCAGGTGGAGCCGTATTGCTGCTCTTGCTGATTGGTATCAAAAGGAATCACATAATTACAAGATTTGCATCTCTGCTAATCCTGTTGGCAGCTTTTGTTTCCCTTTTTGCGGTTCATTCCTATGAGCCGGTTTACGTGCAGCACCTGCTTGTTATCGATTCTTTCGGGTCATTGTATATGGGAATTATTTTTCTGGCCAGTTTTTTTGTCATTCTGATCTCCCATACTTACCTTGAAAATACCACCAGTGATATTGAAGAATACTATATCCTGATACTGCTCGCCACACTGGGTTCAGCCACACTTGCTGTCAGTCATCATTTTATTACTTTCTTCCTTGGAATTGAAATACTGAGTTCTTCGCTGTATGTGTTGATCGCTTTTCTGCGTTACAGAGAACATTCACTGGAAGCAGGCATCAAATATCTCATCCTGGCGGCCGTATCATCTGCATTTCTTTTATTCGGAATGGCACTCGTCTATGCTTCATACGGCACTATGTACTTCCCCGACCTGGCCGCATTTCTTAAACAGGGAAATATACCTGCATTGGCTGCCGGTGGATTTGGACTTATCATTGTTGGTATCGGATTCAAGTTGGCACTTGTACCCTTTCACCTCTGGACTCCTGATGTATACGAAGGAGCACCTGCTCCGGTCACCGCTCTGGTAGCAACTGTTTCTAAAGGGGGTGTTTTTGCTATCTGGTTGCGATTCATTCTCGACCTGGATGCTTATCGTTTTCCTGCCCTGATGACTGTTCTCGGTATCCTGGCAGCAGTTTCCATGCTCACAGGCAACCTGCTTGCCTTGTTACAGCAAAATGTCAAAAGAATACTGGCCTATTCTTCAATTGCTCATATGGGCTATTTGCTGGTTGCCTTCCTGACTGGCAGTAACCTTGCAACCGATTCTTCAACATTCTATCTTGTAGCTTATATTATTACCTCGCTTGGCGCATTTGGCGTAGTAACCGTAATTTCAGGAACTGATCATGATGCCACTTCTATTGAAGAATATAAAGGCCTTTTTTCCAGAAAACCATGGCTTGCCGGAGTGTTTACTATAATGTTGCTTTCCCTGGCCGGTATCCCTTTTACAGCCGGATTTTTTGGTAAGTTTTACATATTAATGGCAGGTGTGGAAGCAAATCTCTGGTGGCTGGTAATTATTCTGGTAATCAGCAGTACCATCGGATTGTTCTATTACCTTAAAATAATACTGGCGATGTTCAGTAATCCGGAAACAGAAACTGCTGTTCAAACAAATACATTTTCATTTACCAATACCCTGTATTTTGGATTACTGACTGTTGCACTGCTCGGCCTTGGATTGTACCCTTCTCTGCTGATCAGACTGATACATTCATTTTCGATGGTGATGTAACCAAAAAGAGGTATAACCAAAATAAAATTATGGATTATACCTCTTTCATATACAAAAATTAGTTTTTATTCTGGTATAAAGAAAACCGTTAAGTTTGGAGCTACTGCATTAAATATATCTGCCGGATCATCAGATTTAGCTTCCATATAAATTGTCTTCGTCCCTGAAGTAGAAAAATAAAAGACATTTGTTACAGATAACCTTTGGCCAAAATAAGGATTTCCCTCAGCATTATATTCAATATCATCAGAAACCCAGTCTGTGGGAGTACCTGCACTTGAAAGCCCCAGGTAATAAAACATTTCATTATTTGAAACAGATGCCGTACGGAAATAACCTGTTGCCCCTCCAATAGCCACTACATATCCTGATTTAGGAATTGTAATCGTTACTTGAGATACTATTTTTGGAGTGTTATCAATACTGCCTACATTATAATCATATTTTGTTACCGGGACTGCATTAAAATCTGTTGTATTCACGCTGAGGTCAGCTGTTCCCGATCCGGTTCCACCCTGCAAACCACTATTGGCTGCCGTAGTAATCTCAGAGATATATTTCCCGTCAGCCTGGTCGCGGGTCAACAAATCATCTCCTGCATTATCATCCAGTTTGCCTTCAGCTGAAAGATCATCAATTGCAGAATAACGGTCAGTTGAGACTGTTCCTGCATCAAGGTTATCAGCATTGTCAAAATATGCCGTGTCAATTCCGGAAATATACATGGTGTCAGCCTGGTCACGGGTAAGCAGGTCGTCACCGGCATTATTATCCAGTTTACCTTCATCTGTCAGATCTTGTATTGCAGAATAACGGTCAGTTGAAACAGTGCCTGAATTCAGATTATCTGCATTGGTATAATATGTTCCGTCATTCCCGTTTAACTTATTTGCTTCCAGCGCATAGGGAACTGACAGTAGCTGAGATGTCCCATAAGGAATATAGTTGCTGCCACCTTCAGGATCTACTTCAACCTTTATAAAATACTTATCACCAGACCAGTCAATTGCTGAAAAATTGTTTGAAGAAGTACCCTCTCCAATCTTCAGCGTTACCAGGCCCTGATCATTGGTTGATGCATTATGTGTTTCAGTATATATTGCACTGCCTGTCATACTGGTTTGCAATATACTAATACGAAAACCTACACTCTTATTTACAACAGGATTGCCACTTTGGTCTCTGATGACAGCCTGATAGTTGAACGATTCGGGTGCCTGGGCAAAAATTGTGGTACCAAAAAGCAGTACACTCAGAAATAGTAAAATATTTTTCATGATAGTATTTTTTATTGTTTCACTACATTAAATGATTTCAGGAATTTTCCGTCTTTGTCCGTAATGCGAAGGATATACTGACCTGCAGACAGCGATGTAACATTAATCTCATCCCCCTGTGATGCAAAGTCGTGTGTTAAAATCTCCTTGCCATTCATATCATAGAGATATGCTTTTAATGATGACAACCGGACCTCTTTTGTTTTTAGTCTCAGATAATTCGTTGCAGGAACCGGGAAAACGTTTAATTCAAAGTTTAGATTCTGGCTTATCTCAGTGGTGGTAATAACATATTCAGGTTGATGAAACCCCTGAGTGATTGAACCTGAGGAAATGCTTAACGGGGTCACAACACATTCCCCAACCGACCACTCAACTGTATTATTCCCAGCACTTACCACAGCACCCGCAGTACTAATCAGATCCTGCTGAGCAAACAAACCTGCCGGTAAAACCATCGACAAAAACAGTATAAGTAAGTATTGTGTTTTTTTCATTCGATAGAATTTTTAATATTAAATTCAGACTTGATTTATTTGTAGTTTATATAGCGTACCCACTTAAATTTCACTTTAAATGATCTGCTATATTTAAGAAATGATTATATCGGATGACTCTTTACAATTAAGAAATACCTGCCTTTCGCAATTAAATTGTATTTCATAGTGATTACGCCTTTTTGAAAGTGAGATTTTAAAAAAATACTAACTGAGAGAATTCAGCGGTATCTTTAAATTGTATAACTGTTGTAACTATTAAATGGTTCAAGATCAACCACCTGAAAATCTATGGTGTATTAATGAATTTTAAAAATAAAAGACCGGAAACATTACTAATTCCAGTCTTTTATTCAGAAATTATTTAATTTGTTTTTACATCACCCATTGCATTTTGGGAGAAAGTATTGTTATTATCGATCTGTGGCCCGGCATAAGGACTAACATTTATGGCCCAGCTTGAAGAATTGGAAAAGTCACAATTTGAAATTACCGGTAACCCAGCAGGTGTATCATTGCAAACAACCATACCTGATTGGGAAGAATATCCGCCACCATAAGAAAAATCGCAGTTATTCAGAATACTACCATTGGAAGTACCGTTATCGAAGAACACACCATACCACTGTCCGGCAACCGCTGAACCGGCAGCTGCATTGGTTGTAAAAGTGATTCTCTCAGAAGAAGTTCCATCAGCTACCAACACACCATATTCATTTGTACCATAACCTACACGAATTGCACCGTCACTCAGGAATTTAATAACTGTACCGGGTTCGATTGTAAGTTTGGCCGTTGTACTACTCCCAATATATACATCTCCATCAATAACATAAGGACAGGTTTGTTTTAACCATGTTTCATCCGCCTGCAAATAATCATCGGAATAAACCAAAATCCCAGCAGGATCTAATATAGTATTACCGGTTCCGATTGTATGGGCATAGTTAGCAAATATTTTAATTGCGTATGTACCATTATTCTGAAGTGTATTATTAATGAAAGAGCTAAAAGATGCATCAAGTCCAACCCTGATGCCATAGTTATCTGAATGTTGAATCTTGCAATCCTGAATTGATACTGAACACTCATCAACAACAACCATCCCTTCAGACTGGCTATATCCACCACCATATTCTATGGTGCAATATTTTAGCGAGGTATTGGACGTTGTTCCGGCAAAAAAGCCTAATCGATCCCAGCTACCAGACATTTTGCTGCCACCGGAGCTTACTGCCGTAAAAACAATAGGTTCAGTTGATGTTCCTTCTGCTATCAGAGTGCCAACCATGGAACTTCCATAAGCAACCATTAAACTGGAACCGTCTTTAAAATCGAGTTGAGTACCAGGAACAATGTTAAGCACACAGCCCGTACTGTTTCCTACATAGACATCTGATTGAATAATATAAGGAACGGTTTGTTTCAGCCAGGTTTCATTCTGTTTTGTATAATCCCCTCCCAGTACACTAATACCCATAGCATTATCGATAATATTTCCTACTCCGATGGTGTGCACGGCATCCGGGAATAATTCTACTGCAAAATTGGCACAATTGGTAATACTGTTGTTAATGAAAGATTCAAAGTAAGAATCAAGATTGACATCTATTCCCAGAGCAGCACTTTGTGAGATAGTACAATTTTCGATAGTTACAGAAGTATTGTCTAGCTCAATCATACCTGAAGAAGTGCCATAACCACCTCCGTAATTAATTGTACAATACTTCATTCTACTGGTACTAAGGGTTCCTTTACCAAATAAGATACGATCCCAATCGCCCGGAGTCGGAGAATTAGCATTCGAAGTAAATAAAATAGGATTGTCAATAGTTCCGTTGGCAATTAGTTCTGAATTGTCTCCATTGCCCCCGTAACCAATCAACAGCGAGGTACTTTCGGTAAATTTAACAATCGCACCCGGCTCAATGGTAAGCCTAGCGCCACTGACATATACATCATCTGTAATCAGATGTACACCGGTTCCCCATGTTTCATCTGCATTAATTGTTCCTGAATGTTCAATAACTGCAGAAGCTTCTACTATTAAGTCATTTGTGACAGTGGCAGCTTGCCCGCTTACATTGGTAACTGTGAGTTTTACGCTGTAACTTCCGGCTGCACCATAAGTATGAGCAGGATTGGCATCAGCTGAAATCTCACCATCTCCGAAATCCCAGAAATAAGAATCTGCATTTGCAGAACAAGAAGCATCAAAAGAAAGACTTACACCTGCATTGGCAGGGGACGGCAGGGTGAAACATGCTTCAGGGCCATTAGCATCTGTTGAAGTCTGTTCCTCACACCCCCAGAAAAAAGGAATAGTAATAATTAAAATTAAATAGGTTTGTCTGGTTAAACGCATAGTTGTAATAATTAGGTTCGACATTAATCAAAGTCGAAAAATATATTATCATACAATTAAAAAATTGTACAAATTCATCAACTTATACGAAATTATAAGGCTAATCCTACTTTCCGGAGTATAAATCAACTGAGTAGTTCATTCTGGAAAAATAACTTCTGGGTGTTTCGCCGGCATATCTTGAAAATTCACGAATTAAATGCGCCTGATCATAATATCCACAGTAATATACAATGTCCTGCCAATTTATTGACGAAGAATTCTTTAAAAGCTTGAACACATTATTAAAACGCAAAATACTGGCATATGACTTGGGAGATATGCCAACTTGTTGCCTGAAATAACGTTCGAGACTGGATATAGAAACGCCTGTTTCGTCAATTAATTCATGAATTGTTACATTCCCGCTGGAGGCAAGTAATTTAAGTTGTGCTATTTCTAAGGCTTTGTTGTATGTTATACGTTTGGATTTTAAATGTTCTATAAGAAATTGTTGAAGCAAATCAATTTTAGCATAATTATCTGATGTTTCAGCAAGTCTTTCCTGTATAATCCGCACTTTATCCCCCATTATATCCCTCAGATCAATAGTGTTGTTTGTAATTTGAGTCATCGAATCACGAACAAAATGATAAAGCCCCTCCGGGTAGAAATTGAAGGCAACCATACCTATTGACCCAACACCATCAATTATAATAGGACAATCAGTTAATCCGCCAACGAATGCCATTGGTAAAACCCGACGGCTATGGATTTCATCAGTTTGAATTGTTGGACCTTTGTAATTGAAAAATAATCCGGTAAGTCCATATGGAACGATTTTTTGTTTGTTAAAACCTTCGTCTTGGTCAATTTCCATTATCTGTATTGAATGGATAAACGGTTTTAATAATTCATGTGGTTCAAATATTTCAAATACCATGACACAAACATTTAAAAAAAGATACCGAAAGCACTCTTCTCAATTACTGAAAAAAGCTATAGCCATTTCACCTTTTCAATCTCATTCTATTGTTAAATTAAATACATTTTAAAAAAAAATCCAAATTTATCATACATATTTTTATATGTTGATAATTAATTATGTTTTCAAGCCTCTTACCCTTCACAAAACTCATAAAAAGAGTAAACGATCATCATCATTCAACATAAGAAATTATGAAATTATGATGCAAATAAAACATCTGTGCATTTCAAAACATCCAGCCAAACAGATACTTGTAAGTTCAAAAAAACCGGTAAGAAGTAAACTCCTTACCGGCATATCCAGACAAACAAGCCTGGCTTAATCAGATAATATCAAAGTATCAATAAGTATTATAGCCCTGGTAAATACGGGATGATTCGGTTGGAACCACATAACCTGAATAAGTAAGTTTACCGGCTGTTACCCCGCCAAGAGTTGCCTGAGCGTAGCCATTGGCACCTATAAAAAAGTGTATATCATAGGAACCGAGTGGAGTCATTACATTCATATAAACCTGAAAGCTTTTCTTCTTCGGATTTTGTGTAACCTCCCACTTACCGATACGACCTTCAGCAGTTACACCTCCAACACCATTATATCCCAGGCCTGTAGGTGATCCAATCTGGATAACAGCTTCGGAACTGTCAACTTTTATAAAATTCAGATTGGATGTTACCGGTACCCTGTTTCCATATCTGTTTGCCAGGTAATCAGCCTCAAGAACAAAATTCCGGTTTTCCAGCAACCTGGCAGTTTGCTGGTATTCTTTCTCAATAGCTGCCTTTCTTGCCTCTTTTTTAGCTTCTCTGTCCTGTAGATTACCTGCATACACCGATGCGGAAAATCCACCGGCAATTATAAGGACAGTAAGTATTTTAATTATTGCTTTCATTGTTTTACCTTTCTTTATTTCGTTTTTCATGTTAACTGCAAAATATATTCCACAGGCAGACTGAAATCAGGTTATTGAACGTGATTACCAGGTTTTTAACATTAATTAACGGTTACAGTAAAGAAATCAAAGCAAATGTGATATTACATCCTTTACAAGCAAAAAAGACAGTAAAATTATGTCTCCGTAATTATTCCTGAAACAATGCCCATATACCTATTGGTAGAAAAATTTTAAATATTAATGAGTAACGTTGATTATCCAATCACCAATCATACGTAAAGCCTGTGGATCAAAGGTTTGTTCAATACGGCCGTATTCAGAAGGTGATCCGGTATCTGATTCCTGAAACAAGTGGTTCAATTCAGGGATTTCTTCAATTTTAACTTTCGCATTTCCGGACTCTTCAAAGGTTTTTTTCAAAACAGGCATATTTTGTGCCGGAGGCACCTGCAAATCGTTTCCTCCATACAGAGCCAACACCGGACATTTTATTTTTTCGAGTGCAGGTACAGGATCGTAAGAGAGAAAATAACGAAACCAGGGAGTAACAAATGTTTCAGCAAACTGGTTGGTTTGCTCGTCCGAGAGTGTCGGGGTATTGGCATCATCATCCGCAGCAGCACTCTTTTTAACAATTGCTTTTACTTTCTCCTTAGCCTCAGCATTATCAGGTGTATTTTCCACAACCTTAAAAACCTCACTTAACAGATTTGTTTGTTGATCAATCATATTCTCCGGTGCTCCGTTAACCTGCATAATCAGTTTGTTTTGTTTCAAAACGAGTTTTTCACCATTAACTGCAGGGGCAGCAAGCAATACCAGAAAATCAACATTTTTATTCTCTGCCGCCATCATGGGGCCTATTAAGGCACCTTCGCTGTGGCCAAGCAAACCAATCTTCGAATTGTCAATATTTTTGTTTTCCCTGAGAAAATTAAAGGCTGCCTGTACATCAGTCATAAAATCATGGGTAGTTGCCACTTCAAAATCTCCTTCAGAATCGCCCGTACCCCGATCATCAAATCTCAATACAGCAATGCCGCGCCGTGTGAGATAATCAGCCAGAACCAGAAACGGCTTGTGACCGAATATTTCTTCATCCCGGTTCTGCGGACCGGATCCTGATATCAATATAACTGCCGGAACAGGTTTTGTTGTATCCGGTAAAGTAAGGGTTCCTGCCAGCATAATAGCTGCAGGCTTGTTATAAAACCTTACATCTCTGGAAATATACGGGAAAGGTGGTGTTGGCTCCTGTGGGCGATTCGGAACGAAGCTTTCTTCCGTACGCTCAAGAACAATTGGCGCTGAAAAATTGCCCTGGTGAAATTCACCGGTGATTTTTGTATATCCTTCATCAAAAACGCCTGATATACCTCCTGATATCCGCCTTATTCTGAGATAAACCGAATCACCCACCAGGAAAACATCATCCACCGGAATACTAAGTGCTCCCTGATCGGGACTGTCGAGTGTAGCCGTATAAGTGCCCTCTGCATCCATAATGTTTACAACCAACGTAATTAAGCCATTAGGAGCTGTTAATTTGCCAACATACGTGCCGGGTATCATGTCTTCTTTTCCTGCTTCTGCTTCATTTTGGGCAAAAAGGCTTATGGAAAATGCTAAAAGGAGACTGAATAAAACAAATTTCTTCATGGACATATTAGATTTAGTTTATGAAAAGTAAGTTATAACAATTCTAATAATTAGAACAAGGTTTTGCCTGAATTGTTAAAGATCAAAGGTTTAAAATTCGCTGCCCGGGAAATGCTCCTGTTTTCACCTTAATAACCTGCAGAAAATAAAAAAAATAGCAGGCTGTTTATTAGCCTGCTATAATGACTGTAATTATGTATCTGTTTTCCCCTGAATGTATAAGAAATGAAATCAGAATTTCAGATCAGGGTCACAACTTTATAACATATTCTTTTGCTTTTGCAATAGCTGTCGGAATGCCATCAGGATTTTTCCCGCCTGCAGTTGCGAAGAAAGGCTGTCCGCCACCTCCCCCTTCAATTTCGCTGGCTATTTCACGGATCAGATTGCCAGCATGCAGTTGTTTGGCAGCAACCAGATTGTCACTGATCATAACCGCTAGACTTGCCTTTCCGTTTATCCTGGCTCCTAGGATCAGAAACAGGTTTTCTACCTGACCTTTTAACTGAAAAGCAAGATCTTTCATATGATCCGGACTATCCAGTTCCACTTCTTCAGCAATCAGGTTCATCCCGTTTACCTGCGTGACAGATCTCAACAGGTTATCTTTAAGGCCCTTGACTTTCTCCCGGGTCATCTGGTCAATCTGTTTTTGCATTAATTCATTTTCAGTGATCAGACTTTCGAGTGACTGAACAGGATTTTTAGGATTTTGCAGAAGTCCACTTATCTGCTTAAGCATTTCGAGATGTTCAGTAATATATTTTTGTGCCATTTCACCTGTAATGGCTTCAATTCTCCTTATGCCAGCCGCAACTGAGCCTTCCGAGATGATGATAAAATAGCCAAGCTGACCGGCTGACTGAACATGTGTTCCTCCGCACAGTTCTACTGAATCATCGAAGCGTATTACCCGTACCTTATCTCCGTATTTCTCGCCAAACAATGCCATCGCCCCCTCTTTTACTGCTTCATTCATGGGCACTGAACGTTTCTCTTTAAGGGGTATGTTTCTCCTGATCCTCTTGTTAACGAGTTTCTCTACTTCAGATATTTCATCCTGTGTCACTTTCTGAAAATGTGAAAAATCAAACCTGAGATAGTCAGGATGTACCAGCGAGCCCTTTTGTTCAACATGCTTTCCCAATACTTCCCGCAGTGCCTGATGCAGCAAATGAGTTGCAGTATGGTTACAGGCTGTTTTTATTCTTAGTCCGTCGTTCACAACTGCCTTAAACTTTTCTCCCGGATTATCAGGCAATTTATCAGAAAGATGAACGGTTAAATTGTGCTCCTTTATGGTATTAATTATCTTGATCCTTTCCCCACCAGGTGATTCAATATACCCTGAATCACCAACCTGACCACCACTTTCAGCATAAAACGGGGTAACATTAAAAACCAGCTGAAAAAGCTCTTTCTTTTTGGTTTTAATTTTCCGGTAACGCAAAATTTTCACCGCAGTCTGCAACTGGTCGTAACCAACAAAACCTTCTTCAGCCAAATCGTTTACCATCACCCAGTCTTCAGCATCAAGAGCAGCACTGTTCCTCGATCTTTTCTTCTGCTCCTGCATTTCTTGTTCAAACTCGTTCCTGTTGACAGTGAAGTTTTTCTCCTTTAGAATAAGTTCAGTAAGATCAAGCGGAAAGCCATAAGTATCATAAAGGACAAAGGCATCTTTCCCGCTTATGTGTTGTTTGCTCTCTGACCGGGCCTTTTCCGTGAGATCTTCCAGCATCCTGATGCCTGTTTCAAGCGTTTTAAGAAAAGCAGTCTCCTCTTCCCGTATCACGCTTTTAATAAGCTGCTGCTGTGACTTCAGTTCAGGATAAGCTGTTCCCATCTGATCAGCCAGTACATTTATCAGATTATACATAAATGGTTCAGTTTGGTTTAAAAATGTATAACCATATCTGACCGCCCGGCGCAAAATTCTCCTGATAACATATCCTGCTTTATTGTTAGACGGTAGCTGGCCGTCTGAAATAGAAAAAGCCACAGCCCTGAGGTGGTCAGAAACCACGCGCATAGCTATATCAGACTGATTATCTGCGCCGTATGAGAAGCCGGATAGCTTTGAAATTTCACTAATCAGGGGTTGAAAAACATCTGTATCATAATTGGATTTTTTTCCCTGTATCGCCATACATAATCGTTCAAAGCCCATCCCTGTATCAACATGTTTATGAGGTAGTTCCTCTAGTTTTCCGTCTGCCTTACGATTGTATTGAATAAAAACAAGGTTCCATATTTCAATCACAAGCGGATGATCTTTATTGATCAATTCTTTACCCGTTGTTTTCTCTCTATCCTCATCATTCCTGAGATCTATGTGAATCTCAGAGCAGGGTCCACAGGGCCCGGTATCCCCCATTTCCCAAAAGTTATCCTTCTTTGAGCCATATAAGATACGTTCTTTTGTTATATGTTTTTCCCAGCAGGTAAATGCTTCCTGATCGGGACTGGTCCCATCATCGTCACTTCCTTCAAATACTGTAACATACAATTTTTCTTTATCGATTTTTAATACATCAGTAAGGTATTCCCAGGCCCAGGCAATGGCCTCTTCTTTAAAATAATCTCCGAATGACCAGTTCCCCAGCATTTCAAACATGGTATGATGATAAGTGTCGTGGCCTACCTGCTCCAGATCATTGTGTTTTCCTGAAACACGAAGACATTTCTGGGCGTCTGCAACGCGATTTGCAACAGGATTTTTGTTCCCCAGAAAAATATCTTTAAACTGGTTCATCCCTGCATTGGTGAACATTAGAGAAGGATCATCCTTTAGAACCATTGGAGCAGATGGAACTATTTCGTGATTTTTACGTTTAAAAAACTGTAAAAAGGATTTTCGAACTTCATTAGAGGTCATAAAACAGTAGATTTATCAATACATTTAAAGAATTTCATATAAGCTATCAACATGCTGTTTCTTTTGGCTTCGCAAAATTAAATTATTTAAGTTAGTTTTGTTCGCTAAGTAAAGTTTTTTTATTTTAGCAGCGCCAGTACAGAGTTATAAATGTAATTATTAAACCGATCCACTTTATCATGGCAAAAAGCAGATTTCGTTACAATCCCGAGTCGCTGAGTTACGAAAAGATCAGCCCGGGATTTAAAGAACGTTTCATTCAGTTTCTCACCTATTTCGCAGCCACCCTTGTAATTGCCGTTATTTACAACGTGATTTTTCTCTCATTCTTCGACTCCCCGAAAGAAAAGGCACTTCGCAGGGAAAACAGCCAGATGGAACTGCAGTATCAGATTCTGAACAAAAGATTTGACCAGGTCTCACTGGTTCTGAAAGACATGCAGCAACGCGATGACAACATTTACCGGACAATTTTTGAAGCAGAGCCTATCCCGACTTCTATCAGGAAGGCTGGATTCGGAGGTGTCAACCGGTATGCAGACCTTGAAGGTTACGATAACTCCAGACTGGTTGTTGAAACTACAAAGAAGCTCGATATTATCACCAAAGAAGTCTATGTGCAATCAAAGTCCTACGACGAACTTATTAAACTGGCAATGAATAAAGAGGAAATGCTGGCCAGCATTCCTGCTATTCAGCCAATTTCCAACAAAGATCTGACTCGGGTTGCATCCGGTTGGGGATATCGCATCCATCCCATTTACAAAGTGAAAAAGTTCCACTTTGGAATGGACTTTACAGCCTCAGTTGGTACTGAGATTTATTCCACCGGAGACGGAGTAGTATCATTAGTCAGAAGCTCAAAACGGGGCTATGGTAATGAAATTATTATTGATCATGGATTTGGCTATAAAACACTTTACGGACATATGAGCAAATTTAACGTAAAAGAAGGTCAGCATGTTAAACGCGGTGAAATAATCGGCTTTGTAGGAAACACAGGGCTTTCAACAGGACCGCATTTGCATTATGAGGTAATCCTGAACAATCAGAAAGTAAATCCGGTCAATTACTATTTCAACGACCTTACTCCTGCTGAATATGATAAGATGCTTGAAATTGCATCGAATGCAGGTCAAACCTTCGATTAATTCAGTTTTTCGATTCTTATCGTAATACCAAAATATTTCAGGGCAGAAAAAACAAAATGTTTCTTCTGCCCTTTTTGGTATAAAATACATTTCCCTCATTAATAAAAAACAGCAATCTAATTATTCTGCTTATTTTAGTTAAATTATAAAACTATTTATAACTGTCATACACCTTGCCAGATCCTAATAATTTTCTATATTTCTTATCAGTTTGTCAGACAGCCAATAAATTCTTCAAAGGTGTCTGACAGTTCAAAGAATATCCCATTTGTTCGTTTCTTACATTTTTCATACATTAGAGTTATTATTAAGCAGGCAATATTTAACAAGCTAAACAACAGTCATTTAATAATTTAACGATGCCATACAGAGAGAAAAAAGTCGAAAAATTATATTACTCCATCGGTGAAGTTGCAGACATGTTCGATGTCAATACTTCCCTGATCAGATTCTGGGAGAAAGAATTTGACATTATTAAACCCAAAAAAAACAAGAAGGGAAACAGACTTTTTACCCGGCAGGATATTGAAAATTTTCACCTGATCTATAACCTGGTTAAAGAAAGAGGGATGACCCTCAAAGGAGCACAGAAAAAACTCAAAGAAAACAGGGAAGATACCATCAATAATTTTGAGGTAGTTAAAACGCTGACCAATATCAAAGAAATGCTAAACGAAATTAAAGAATCACTTTAATTTTATATTGTTATTCCGCATTAATAAAGTAAAAAAAACATATGTCTGTTACTGTAAATAACGTAACTGCTTATCTGGAGGGCAAAGCACCGTTAAGTTTTCAGGAATCCTATGACAATGCCGGGTTAACCACGGGCAATCCGGAATGGACCGTGTCTGGAATATTGATCACACTTGATATTACAGAAGAGATTATTGACGAAGCCATCCGGCACAACTGTAACCTGATAATTTCGCATCATCCACTTGTTTTTTCACCACTAAAAAAACTTACCGGAAGCACCTGGGTGGAAAGAACCCTCTTAAAAGCAATTAAAAACGACATTGCCCTGTATGCTGCGCATACGAATCTAGATAGTATGTTGCAAAATGGAGTGAACACAAAGATTTGTGAAAAGCTGGGACTCCGGGACACGCAGATCCTGGACCCTGTCCGGGGAAATTTGCGGAAACTGGTAACTTTTGTTCCCACGGCACACGCGGAAAATGTACGTTTAGCAATATTTGAGGCCGGAGCCGGGCATATAGGAAATTATGATCAGTGCAGCTACAACCTGGACGGGAAAGGTTCCTTCCGCGGCTCAGAAGATACCAATCCCTTTGCCGGAGAAAAAGGCACACTGCATTTTGAGGAAGAAACCCGTATTGAAACTGTTTTTCCTGCGCACCTGCAGGCCGGTATTCTCCGTTCTTTACTGAAGGCTCATCCATATGAGGAAGTAGCATACGATATTTATCCCCTGGAAAACACTTACCCGCTTGCAGGCATGGGTATGACCGGAAGCCTTGTCGATCCCGTTGATGAAAATCAGCTTCTTTTGAAGCTAAAAGATATATTTGAAGTAAGTGTGATCCGTCATACAAAACTCCTAAACAAAAAAATAAAGAAAGTTGCTGTATGCGGAGGGAGTGGCAGCTTTTTACTTAAAAAAGCCATGGCCGCAGGAGCTGACATTTTCATTACCGGTGATATGAAATACCATCAGTTTTTCGACCATGAAAATAAGATCATCATTGCAGATATCGGACATTATGAAAGTGAACAATTTACACGGGAAATTTTTTATGATATTCTTACAAAAAAATTTGCTAACTTTGCCGTTCGTTTGTCAGATATAAACACAAATCCTATAAAATATTTGTAAACAATATGGTAGCAGATAAAAATAAAGCGGCTGAATTATCAGAACTTTCCATTGAAGAAAAGCTAAAAGCACTGTATGAAAAACAACTTGTTGATAAAGAAATTGACAAGATCAGAATTCTGAGAGGTGAGCTGCCCCTTGAAGTGCAGGATCTGGAAGATGAAATTGCCGGCCTCGAAACAAGACTAAATAATCTGGAAGAAGAAATTAAAAATCTGGAGACTTCTGTTTCAACAAAGAAAAACGAAATTGTTACCGCTGAAAACCTCATTAAAAAATATCAGGAACAGCAGAATAATGTACGCAACAACCGTGAATACGATTCACTTTCGAAGGAAATAGAATTTCAGACACTTGAGATCGAACTTTGCGAAAAAAGAATCAAGGAGTTTACTGTACAAATCAAGAATAAGAAAGAAGTAATTGATGAGTCAAAAAAAGTGCTCGAAGACCGCCATGCTGACCTTCAGGGCAAGAAAAAAGAACTTGATGAAATTGTAGCAGATACAAAAAAAGAAGAGGAACAACTTGAAAAAAGGTCCAAAGATATTGAGAAATTAATTGAACCCAGGTTGATCACTGCCTATAAGAAGATCCGTTCAAATGCACGTAACGGGCTGGCTGTTGTTACAGTGGAGCGTGATGCCTGTGGAGGATGTTTTAACAAAATTCCACCCCAGAGACAACTTGACATCAGGTCAATGAAAAAAATCATTGTATGCGAATATTGTGGCCGGATTCTTATTGATCAGGAAATCGCAGGAGAAGGACAACAGTAAACTGCTTCCTACTCAGACACAAATCCTGTGTAGTTATTCAGGAATGTAAATATTACAAAGCTGCTCCAACTGATCCGGAGCGGCTTTTTTATTTTACAACAAGATCCTTCTGGTGTATTAAATCATCTTTCGCTTAAGTCTGATTTTAAGCGGAAGATAATCCGCTGCACACAAAGACATAGTATTTACCCTGCCTGCCTATCAAATCAGAATTAATCTATATCAGAAAAACCGGAGATTACGCTGTCCAAAACCGAAGTTTAACAAAAAAATTCTATATTGCAGCTCAATTAATATCAATATGGAAGTTACAAGAACATTTGATCTTCTCGATCTTTACCGCAGTAAATATATTAAGGACGATGCTTTTGGAGCGAAAGAAGAAGGTAAGTGGAAAACATACAGTTCAGCGGACTATATTGATTATGCCACTTTTTTTAGTTATGGGCTGCTTGCTCTCGGGCTAATAAAAGGCGATAAGATTGCAACCATTTCCAATAACAGGCCGGAATGGAACTTTGCCGATATGGGTATGAGCCAGGCAGGAATTGTGCATATTCCAATTTACCCAACAATCAGTAAGGAGGACTACAGTTATATACTCAAACATGCTGAGCCCAAAATAATCATCGTTTCGGATAAATTGCTGCTGGAGAAATTGCGTCCGGTAATTGCGGAAACGGATTCCATCTTACAAGTATATACCTTCAATACTATTGAAGGAGAGAAAAATTGGATGGAAATAGTAGAGAGAGGGAAAAACCACCAGGAAGAGTTTAAAGAAAAACTGCAGGAGATAAAAGACAGTATCCTGCCCGAAGAGATGGTAACTATAATTTACACTTCCGGTACAACAGGCTTCCCGAAAGGGGTTATGCTATCTCACAACAACCTGGTTACCAATTTTGTAGTAACGTCATTTGCTCATGAACTTGACCACCGGCACCGGATCCTCAGTTTTCTTCCACTTAGCCATGTTTACGAGCGCATGATGAATTATCATTTTCAGTATAAAGGAATGAGTATCTATTATGCTGAAAACATGGGCACTATCATAGATAATCTGACTGAAATCAAACCTCATCTGTTCAACTCAGTTCCAAGGTTACTGGAGAGTGTATATGACAAAATTATCGGCAAAGGGAAAGACCTGCCTTACCTGCAAAAACAGATTTTCTTCTGGGCAGTTAACCTTGGTCTTCAGTTTGAACTGGAAAAGATGAATGATGTATGGTACTCACTGCGCCTTAAAATTGCAGATAAACTCGTTTTTTCAAAATGGAGAAAAGCCTTGGGTGGCAATACTACATTGATTGTTTCGGGAGGAGCTGCACTTCAGCCCCGACTGGCCAGAATATTTTGGGCTGCCAACGTACATGTCATTGAAGGTTACGGGCTTACTGAGACTTCTCCGGTAATAGCGGCGAATAATTACACTACAAAGGAAATCAGGTTTGGAACTGTTGGGCCAGTGCTTGATAAGATACAGGTTAAAATTGCCGATGACGGTGAAATTTTGTGTAAGGGCCCAAATATAATGCTTGGCTATTACAAAGAACCTGAACTTACCAAAGAGGTAATTGATGAAGAAGGGTGGTTTCATACCGGTGATATCGGGGTACTCGAAGAAGGAAAATTTCTGAAGATAACGGATAGAAAAAAGGAAATTTTTAAACTCTCCAGTGGAAAATACATTGCCCCTCAGGTTATTGAAAATAAATTCAAAGAGTCATTTTTCATTGAACAGCTCATGGTAGTCGGGGAAAATGAGAAATTTGCAAGTGCCCTGATCTCCCCTAATTTTCCATTTCTGCATAACTGGGCTGCCATTCATCATATTAAGTTCAGAGATAATATTGAACTGATTAGCAATTCGGTAGTGGTGGAACGGTTTCAGCGGGAAGTAAATGCCATGAACAAAACCCTCGGACAAACAGAACAGGTGAAACGTTTCAGGCTTGTTTCTGCAGAATGGACCCCCCAGACCGGTGAATTATCCCCTACCCTGAAACTTAAAAGACGGTTCCTGTATGAAAAGTATGAACCCATACTGGAACAAATCTATGCTGTTTCAAAAAATGGCAACAGTAAAATCAATAATGCCGGAAATGCTGATTGAAAAAATGATTAAATATATTACAGAAGTATATAAACAGCAGAAAAATGGAACATAGTTATCCAAACCATTTCCTTTTTCTGTTATCAAGATGGTTTAGTGTGTTAATAGCAATATTGACATCGTTCACAATCTGAAAATCAAACATCCCAACACAGATAAAGTCAGCCCCCTTTTCAAAAGCCCATCGGAAACCGTCTTCAGGTTCAATGGCTCCTGCTGCAAGCACCTTAAAACCCATTACGGGAACTTTGGCTCTTTCTACAAAATCAACAGTGCGGTCAGGAAATAAACAAAAAATATTATTATGAAACCTGTTATGATCCAGATAGTTTTTCCCGTCTACTTCGAAAGGCATGCGGTTTTCAATCGGATGGGCAGACCAGTATTTATCATGATGCATGGTCTTCATATAATAATCCGGAATAATTCCCTGCTCTTCGCAAGCTATCAATGAATCAACGGTATGAGACGCAAGTCCTGCTGTATAACCCTGCTCCCTGATTCTGTCCATCATCTTTGCAATAACATCAATCCGGTTGTCCCGCACCATCCAATCGCAGACGTTGCCCTGTATCTGAATAATGTCAGCCCCATAGCTTATAGCCTGATTAATCTGTTCATAATAATCCCCGCTCTCCATATTTGGAGCTACCTGGGATATTACTTTGATGTTGCTGCCTGTGTATGTTTTGTATTTTTGCAGTAAAGGGTTTGAAGGAAATCCGATATTAATGGTATTAATGCCTGCCTGTTCGGCAAGCATAAGTGTTTCGAAGACTTTTTTCTCCGTATTATACGCTTTAAACAGAGAAGACACATAAATAAGATCACGTGAATGAGCCCAGCCTCCAATCAGGTTTCCTCCGGCCACCAGCCGGCTGATTTCATGCGGTCCGATTTTTCCTTTTGGCATAGTTCCCTGAATCTTATCCAGTCCTGAATCTCCAATTTTAATTGTAGCCCCGGATAAAGTGTCAGTTTCATACTTCCGATTATGCAGTACAGCTGACCATCCCAATAAACCTAACAAGGGAAGGGAAGCCAGGTTTTTGAGAACTTCACGCCTGCTTTTTGAAGCAGGCATCCGGATTTTATCTTTTAATTCTCTTTTATTACTAACACTTTTCTTTCTAAGCATTTCCAATCCATATCCGGCATCCTTTAAGAAAACAAACAGCAACATTATTCCTGCTTCAATTAACTGCCTGTTAACGATAAAAACACTACCTTCCGGTTGCATCATTCCTGATACACCAAAGGGCGGATAGGCCAGATAATAAAGCATTAACAATGCAAACCCGGCCAGTGCCGAATACCGAACCAATACTCCCAGAAATAGTGCCAGTCCGATCAATAACAAGCCATACATATTAAGTATATCTGTTACCTGAACAATGCCCGGAGATGCAAGCCAGTGATAGAAACCAGACAAAAAACTGTGTGACTCAGCCAAAAAATCTGCAGCTGACCAATTATCCGCCATTATTTTTGACCAACCTTCATAGATAAAATGCCACCCAACAATAAATCGCAGCAATGTAACTGATAAGCGCTTAAAATTCATATCATAACAAATTAAAATCCGCTTCAATTTAGCGATTATTTTGTCTTCTTTATCTGATAAGTGTCAAATTTTTGATTTCTTTTGATCAGTTAATTCACAAAAAAAAGAATCAACCCGATTAAATGATCAGGTCAATTCTTTTGTTCGAAAAAGGAGGTTCGAAAAATTTATGTATTAAGAATATATTCTTAAAGAATTTCCATTCAAAGATGTATTATATTTCTTTAGCGGGCGTGTGGCAGGTCCCCGAAGAACAGATCCGTTCACAGCATATAAAGCACCGTGACACGGGCAGGGAAATTGTGAGACCCCGTTGAATCCAACCGTACACCCCTGATGCGTGCAAATGTCTGACAAAGCCACATATTCATCGGCACTTGTATGGGCAATGATAATATTGTCTTTATAGGTATAGGCCCCTTTTGTTTTAAGTCCCGAATATGTATTATTGGACAAATCCAAAGTGAAATCAACACCAGACGGTGCTTCATTTGTTGATACTGTGTTTTTTGAACAGCTTGTGGCCGCACTCCCGACTACTGCTGCTGCAGCTCCTAATCCAGCCACAGTGAAAAATTTTCTTCTTTCCATAATCTCTTATTTGTCAATTTGTAACATTAGGACAGCCAATGCCTGTACCTGTTTTGAGAAATAAACGACAAACGAGTCTTATTTGTTTTCGATGCTACTGTTAAAAAATGCTAAATGTAAAAGAAGGTAACAATCCTTGCCTTTGGCAGCAGGGCTGGTCTGGTGTGGGCAAGGATCACAAACAGCTGGTGGCTGGGCTTGTTGGTGTGAGTAACTTAGGTGACAGAGCATTTCTTTCTTTTGTAAAGCATAACAACTTTTTTGGAAAACATATTTATTTTTTGGAAAATCACTTCTCTTTTTTGGTCAGGTAATACTTCTTTTTTGCGTAACGCGCCTCTTTTTTGGAGAAACACAATACCTTTTTAGGGAAGTACAACATCTTTTTGTGGAAACACAATACCTTTTTAGTGAAACACAATATCATTTTGGAGAAACACAATATCATTTTGGAGAAACACAATATCATTTTGGAGAAACACAATATCATTTTGGAGAAACACAAAACATTTTTGGCGATACATTAAACCTTTTTAGGATAACCCAATACTTTTTGGGAAAGATACAATACCTTGTTAGGGCAACGCCATACCTTTTTGGAGTGATATTATACTTTTTTGCTGCTACACAATACTTTTTTTGGG
>CAWAMZ010000009.1:0-11515 GCA_963783315.1 uncultured Bacteroidales bacterium | reverse complement strand
TTCAGTTAGCAATAAATTCAGATATTTAGAAATTCAGGATTGTTAGATATGTTAAGGCACGGGTAACATGTCTGCGCCAGGAGGCTTCTAAAATTAGAAAATCAAGAAAAAATAAGATAAAAAAATACTTTATTTACAAAAGTGGCCACATATGTTCACCTTTATCACTAAGATCTCGGTATATAACAGACACACTGTCTTGATTAACTTTGTATAGCTTATTTTCAAATAAAAAAATCAACTTCGATTTTTTAATAAAATCAGAAAAAAAGTTGTCGAAGGATTTGATTTTCCTTTTTTTCGATTTGTAAAATATTTGTTCTATATCATCTCCATCTCCAAATCTTAATACCACCGCTTTAGACTCTTTAGGCATAATTTCTGATTTACTACCGGAGAAAAAATTTATTGTATCACCTTTGTAAATTCCATAAATCTGATTAATCACCCTATATCTATATTCTAAAGATGTTAATGGTAAGTCTATGCGTAATGTGTCATCACTATTATTTTCTATAGAAAGATAATAATAAATGAACAAAGGCTCGCTTATAGAAGCTTGCTTATATTGGTTTATAAAAATACTATCAATAGTTATGTTAATCTTACAATTAGCATTTTTAACTTGTCTATTTCCTGTTTCGCAAAAGCAAAAGAATACAAGACAGCAACCCAATATAACAATTATTAATAATCTTCTCATTCCCAATATTTTATTATTTCAGGATATTTCTGCCTATATCGACTTGGATTTTCTCTCTGTAATAAATCTGCATAACGTGCAACCATCCTTTGCTTAAATCTTTTAGTTGTTCCGCTCCAGGTAGCATCATTCATCTGATTTTCGTATGCCTTAAAATGAGTTTTGTTACTAGTCATAAATCCACTTATGCCATGCCCCATATACTCATGAGCTCCAAGGCTATTTTGAACATTTTCTACTGTTGTCAATTCGATCTTTGCATCCGTTCCTGCCTGATTGACTGATATTTTAAATTCTGGTTCACCTACTCCTGAAGTCAACTGATTCCGAACATTAGGTGATGGATTATTATAACTATCAGAAGAAGTTTTTATGGCAATTGCGCTACCTGCCATTTTTGATACATCATATCCTCCTTGCCTTAATATATCAGTATATATATTACTATAAACCATTGCTTTTAATTCCTCACCATCTTGAACCCCATGAGTTTCTTTATCTGCTTGTATACTTTTACTACTCACTGAACCATCTTCATTTTTATTAGCTTTTTTGTAGGCTTCTTTCGTTGTCACCATTATATCTCCTGAAAACCCATTTTCATCATTACCCAAATGTTCACCCGTTTCCTTATCATAATATGGGCTTGTCCACATACCCATATAATCAATATTATTAATCGGGTCATTATTTGCATACGCATATGGAGATTGGTGAGAGAATTCTTCTGCAAGTGGATCGATAACATGCCACCTGCCCAAAGCCGGATCATACATCCTGGCACCGTAATCATACCAATCCAAATCATCCTGTAATTCCTTGCCGTTATAAAGGTATTTTTGCGTACCCCCACCTTTTAATTGAATTTGCATTCCAAAAGGGTAATAGTCATTTTGCTGAAGTACGATGGATAAGTTGTAAGTACTGTTCTTTTTATAAGTAATCTTTATATTACCCATTATATTTACTGGATGATATTCAAAATAGCTGAAATTTCTGATGATGAAACTTATGAGGTTATCAATGGTTGACACATAACTGAGCACGCTGTTCTTATAATTTAAGAGACCAAAATATTCAGTACTTGTATAAACTGATCCGTTATGTGTGGAATAGTATTTCATGTACAGCTTTTCACTGTTTGTATTATACAATAAGCCAGCGCAGCTATTGTATGATTTTCATACCGGGTTCTTTGTGATAAATTTAAGATTTTATAATTGATAATCATATGTGCTTTTCCCCTATTGGTGATTTTTAAAGCAATTTAGCAAAATATTCAGACTTTAAGGCCAATTATAGAGTGGCAGATGTAATGGGTATGAATTACCCATGGACAAAATGAAAACCTAAGGGGGAAATGCATTGATGAGGAATATAATAATTGGGCACGGACAACATGTCCGCCCAAGGGGGAGAATACTTAAAATATTTGATCTATTAATTCTTCTTTGGAAATCTCAAAATGTGCTGCAATATCTTTTAAAATACTGGAAAGCGTACCAATTTTTAACGGATCGTGTTCCGGAATGGTTATGTGATGAATGCCTTTTTCTTCTGTTGTTAGCCTGATATGACTACCTATTTGTCGGGTTTGCTTGTAACCAAGTTTCTTTAACTTTTTTATTAGATCTTTTCCGGAAAGGTTCCTTGGCATTTTTTTCATGCAGCAATAACTTCTTCTTTGATGTAATGGATACGGATAATTTTAGGAGCATCTGTTTCAAAATGACAGTGAATGGCTTCTTTAATATTTTTCTTTAACTCTTCTATTGTTTCCCCTTCGGTAAAAATAGAATGTCCCAGTGCTTTTGCTTCATAACCGCCTTCAGGGGATTCTTCTGCTATGAATATAATTTCTGTCATGTCTTTGCTTTTTTCAAAGTTAACGATAATCTCTCACATTTTGTTCTGAAAGCTAACTGAAATTGTATAAATCTGGTTTTTGATTTTATAGCAGGTCGGGCAAGCTTTATGATGCCTGAAACTGACAATATTATAGTGGAAGAGGTCGTTATGATGCCTGAAGCTGACAATATTATAGTGGAAGAGGTCATTATGATACCTTCAGGGGATTTTATGATAAGTCAAGATGACATTATGGCAGGTGCAGATGATTTTATGATAGCGTAAGACGATTTTATGGCAGGTGCAGATGATTTTATGATAACGTAAGATGATTTTATGACAGGTGGAGATGATTTTATGATAACGTAAGACGATTTTATGGCAGGTGCAGATGATTTTATGATACCGCGAGACGATTTTATGGCAGGTGCAGATGATTTTATGATACCGCGAGACGATTTTATGACAGATGGAGACAATTTTATGATACTCGCGAGACGATTTTATGACAGGTGGAGACATTTTATGATACCTGCAGTTGATTTTATGACACGATGAGATCATTTTATGATGCAGTAAAATGGATTTTAAAGTACGTCAGGCAGGCAGTATGATCCCCGTCTAAACATAATGACTTCTCTCGAAAACTTCATTTCTTATTTATAAGAGCGTTATGATCGGGGCCTTGAAACTGGTGAATAAATATTAAAAGATTGACCAAATCCTGCGGTTTAAACCTGATGTTGATAGGTTCGGAACCTGACAGGTATCGTTTTCCTGTCAGGTTTTCGAGAATAAATTAAATTGCCCTTACAGGGGCCAATGAAACCTTAATATATTCATTTTCAAAATCAAAAATCAGGCTACACGAGGGGGAGTAATAAACAATAAAGGGGTCCAAGCGAGACGCTTGAACCATCTAAATGATTGGGCGTGAGTAAACAACCTGAAACCTTCAAACAATATCAAACCTTACCCTCCCCCTGAAACAATATGAAACAATATGGAACCCTCAAACCCTCAAACCCTCAAACCCTCAAACTTTCAAACCATCAAACCATCAAACCATCAAACATCTATTCTTCGTTAAGCAACTTGGATAAAAGGGGTTACCGAAATATCTCTTTTAACAATTCTTCATTTATTTCATAGGTTGGTTCAAATTGTTCTGACTCCATATAATCAATGATGGAACGGTACAACTGGGCTGCTTCGGGGTGGTTGGTAATGTCATTCAGCCTTGACATGCAAACCAGCAGTTTGCCTTTACCTGATTTGAATTCAAAGATAAGCCCCAGTTTATGATTTCTTTCCAGGTTGTCTATTACCTGAACGATGGGGCGATAGGCCTTATCTGTGCTGTCCAGAATCAAGGGATTACTTGCTTTTATGATCGACCACCACTGCCAGTTGGTATGAAATTCAGTGGGGAAACTGTTAAAGAGCGGATGCTCAGGATTAGTCAGGATACCCAACGTGCCTGGTGATACAGGCTTTTTTACCCATTCACTGATCCCCTTGAACATGCCATAGTTCCAAAAATCAGGCGGAAACAAGCCTCCCACACTGTTCTGCTCAACTGCTGATTTATCGGGGAAAAGCAACACTTTCTTTCCGTTTTTCAACGCATTGATAACAGAACTGTTTAAGTTCTCTGCAATAACAATGTCTTTTGTATCGGGCTTTCCGGCTTCGGGATATACCCAGACAGGGTATGAATTGGTATAAGATGTATGTTCCAGTGACAGGTTTATAGTCAATTTTTCAGGCGCCTGGATATTTTTCAATGGGATTTTAATGTCTCCAATATCCCGCAATCCGCCCTGTTTGATGCCTGGGGTTGCGAATGTACCGGAGGCTATAAGTTTACCGTTTTTACCGATAGCTTTCCATATCAGATTTTCTTTGATGTCCTGATTGGAGTAATTGGCGGTCTGTATGTGGGCTTTAAAAATTTCATCTGTAGTCCAGCAGTATTTATCAAATTCAAGCAGGGGAACCACATCATTACAGAAATGCCGCCATGCATCGGGACTAATCACGCCTTTGCTGTCCATGAATGCATCCAGGATGCCTGCCAACGCAGTTCCCTGTCCGGGAAAGTCCTGCAGGTCAAGCAGCTGAAAGCCTGCCAGTCCTTTTGTGCGCAGTGCGGCTTCAATCTCGGCACGGTAACACAAAGCTGACCAGACACCGCTGGCTTTTGTGAAGGCACTGTCCTGGTCCAGCATTCCGGCCTTTTTGAGCCGGTTACGGAATACTTCCAGGTTCCACGCACGGAGGACGCCTGTATATTTACTAATCTCCTTATAGTTTGGATAGATCTGGTACTGACCTACTTCATGACTGATCAGTGGCATATCGGTATGCTGAACTGCATAATCAAAATTAACAGTGGTAGAGGGCTGTTGTGTATTGAGGATGCCTCCCTGCCGGGAATCAGCAAAAGCCTGTGTCAGGCGGGTATGGGTAAGTGTAGTATCCTTTTCAAAGGGAGTACGGGCGGCAACCTGAAAATCAGTTCCTTTCATGGGACCCACATATCCGATATTGTTATTGGAGCCCTGGGTATAAAGCGGCCTGTTGTCAAGTAATTTAAGTGTATCAATAATTCTTTTTACCCGTTCATGGCCCGACCAGATCTCGTTTCCCGGAGAAAGCATTACGAAAGAGGGATGATTTGCATAACTCTTCAATAGGGCAATGCCTTCATTTGTCAACATGTCAGCCGTTGTATCCGAATCGAGTCCTCCCCAGAAGGGAAGTTCGGGTTCAAGATATATGCCTGCGTGGTCGGCTGCTTCAAAAGCTGCCTCCGGCGGACACCAGGTGTGAAAACGATAGTGGTTAATGCCATAGGATTTTGCAATTCTGAATACCCGCATCCAGCCTGCTGTGTCCATGGGTGGATGCCCTGTCAGCGGGAAAACACAGGCATCTTGCTTGCCCCTGAGAAAAGTGGTACGGCCGTTAATAGTGAACTGGGTGCCTTTAACACCAAATTCCCGCATGCCAAAAGGAACAACTTTATTATCCAGCTTCTTTTCACTGTCACTGATTATTGCGTTAAGCCTGTAAACAGGCTGCTGAAACTCATCCCATAATCCCAGATTATTTTCAAGACTACAGGAAATCTCAATAACCGAATCAAAGGGTACCCTATAATTCGCAATACTTTGGGTTGATTGATTGTCGCTGGTATACCGGGTAATCTGAAGTTCAACATTCAGGTTGGCCAATCGGAGCGGATTTTCAGCAACCAGTTTTACACTGATCTGTTTCTCCCGGATATCCGGGTATACCTGCAGGTCTTTGATCCAGGTCTTATTTGAAGCAGTAAGTCGTATATCACCAATAATTCCATTCCAGTTGGTCTGTGTATCGTCAGAATAGATATGCACATTTCCATAAGGGGTAAGCTTCAGGGAGTTGTTAATCCTTAAAGTAATAGTATGCCGGCCGGGACTCAGATAGGAGGTAAGATCAAAATGCTGTGGTGATTCCAGCAACATGGATGATCCTGCATACTTGCCGTCAATCCATATTTCAGAGGGCTTGGTCCGCTCCAGGGTCAGTTCAATGTGGTGATCCTCCCAGTCTGATGGAATAGTGATGACTCTCTTGTACCAGGCCGGTCCTTCATATTTGTACAGCCTGTTCAGGTGCATGGTGGTAGTATCGGTGTTTTTAAATCCCTTGTGGTTTGAATCCATGGTGCCGGGGAGCAGAATTGAATCCTGAAATTCACTGTTGAACCATTCCTGTTGGATGCCGGAATTGGCAGTGTCAATTGAAAATTGCCAGTAACCGGACAGGTCCATGTTGAGGCGGTACTCTTCTTCAGGACGATTGCATGAATGCAGCAGCAACATTGCAGCGCTGACCAATAAAATGGTTTTGAAAAATGAAAAAACCCGGGGACATTTCATATGTTAAAGTTCTTTCTAATGGATCAAAAATTTGGTAACGAAACTTGCCGAACCAGTTTTAAGGGTTAAGAAATAAAGTCCCGCTGGTTCACCATCCAGGTTAATTTCTTTCTGAAAAGATGAAACAAAACCGGAAATCTCGAAGGTTTTAACCATGGTTCCAAGTGGATTCACAATATTAACAACTGCATTCTCATCACCAGTAAGCTGGTTCAGAGAAATGTTAAATTTTCCATGATTGGGATTTGGGAATACCAGGCATTTGCCGGCATTTTCATTCAAATATGCAGCAGTAACTCCGGATTCCTGGGTAACAACAATAGTCTGGTCCTGCAATCCTTCCGCAGAAACAGTAATCAGCGCTTCCCTTTCAATATCATTGTTTTCCTCAGCAGTGAGGGTAATGGTTGCGTTTTCGGAGCCTGAATCAGCACTCAGGGTTAACCAGGAGGCGCTGCAGGAAACAGTCCAGCTGGTATTGGAAGTGATGGTGAATGATTGTGTGCTGTTTGCTCCGGCCTCTATTGTAAGCGAATCAATGGAAACTGCCAGTTCTCTGGCCGGAAAGGAAGCCTGACTGATGGTAACTATTTGGTTTTCTGTACCTGTTCCGGATATCGTCACAGCTGCCTTTCTTGTCCCGTTGTAGTTTTCAGCAGCTGTAACTGTAACAACAGCCACTGACGAATCGGAGCCGGGATCAACAGTCAGCCATGACTGGTCACTGGTTGCTGTCCAGCTCATGTTTGAGTACACAGTAAAGGAAGCACTGCTGTTGGTATCTGCTTCCAGGTAAATCGTATCAACAGGTATTCTAAGTACAGCTGGATTAATATAGCCTAGTGTCAATACATTAGTGTCTGAGTATACATCGAGCAGGTGTTTAACAGAATTTTGACTGCTTACCAGGTCACTCCATGACATGAAATAGGACCAGGGTGCATCCAGTGTCAGGCAATCATCGGGATTGGGTATGGGACCGTTTTCCGACATGGTAACAATTTTCTCACCACTGACCATCTCATTCAATTTATCAAACATGGTTTTTTGTGTTCCATAGTTATAATCTCCCGGATAGGAATCATATCCGATGATATCTACATAATCATTTCCCGGGTACCAGTCGGCTTCAGGCGTAGACCATACCCAGATCAGGTTATGCAGATGGTGGTAATTTTGCAGGCGGTCATATATGATATGATACAAAGCTTTACAGGCTTCCGGTCCTTTGGCACCCCACCAGAACCAACCACCACCTGCCTCGTGCAAAGGTCGCCACAAAACAGGGATTCCGGCATCCTGGAATTTTTTAAGCTGGGTGGCTATGGAATCAATATCCCGGAGAATCGCAATATTTTCGGGGGTGCCATCCTGTACTGCCTTCGTTACATCAAAAGTGGTCTGGTTGGTGTAAAATGTATTGGTCCCTGCTTCACCTCCAAAGGGAGAGTGCCAGTGCCACTGGAATCCTACAATGCCTTTGCCTCCGTTGCTTTTATACCAGTCAATGAGTTTTTCTGACTGATGACTGTCATTCCAGCCAAAAGTATGACCACCATTGACCCACAAATAAGGATAACCAACAGTGTAACTTTGCATATCTCCTGCTCTGAACATGGGATTGATGCCTGTGATATCTGCAAGGTCTTCATAATAACTGTCTGTCTGGCCCGAAATGATTTTCTTTCCATAATTGGAAACCAGGTATTGATAGAGGGCATTCGTAGCCGAATCAGCATCCGGATCAACAAGTGTGTCGGATATGTTATAGGTGTTTTTTGCTGCGGCATAAACAGTAAATTTATCAATGTCCATCCAGCCCCAGCTGCTTTGCACGGTAATGGTATTATCCCCTTGTTCCATGAGGAAATTACCTGCATCAATACTTTCATAAGTGGAAGTGGCAGGAAATACAACGGGGGAGGAAAAGCCTCCGTTTACAGACAGGTTTTGTGTTTTTTCGCCATTTGGAGCATTGTAACGAATGACAATTTTGTACATGCCTCTTTCAGGTATTTGAACAGTTACCGTTACTTTGTCTGAAGAATTATCAAAACCGGTAACATAGCCGGAGCCTGAATACCCCTTTATGGAAGTGCTTTTGTATACACCACTGAGCACCCCGTCCTCTGCTTCAACCGAGTCAACAGGCTGTCCGTACTGGGCTTTTAATATTCCCGCAGACATCGTAATAGTAAGTAAAAGGAATATTACTTTTCGGAATTTCCGATACCAGGATACTGAAGAAAAGTGGTTTGTTTTCATATCTCGTAGTTAAGTTATTACTGGTTAGTATTGTATAGGTGTTTTAATACTTTTTAATGCTGATTCTAAATGTGATGAAAGATAACTATTTTCAGGCAAAATGCCTTTTTTTCATTTCAGAAAGATAAGAAAATATAACCATTTGGATTAATTGCATTATTGGAGTGGATTAAATTCTAAATGAAAAAGAGATGTTTTACTATCTTTTTTTTACCGGTTCAAAAACAATTTGTCTGCCACTGCGTTATAAACAAGAATGAATCTGAACTATGAAGAGACTAATCGTTTTTCTGGTTGCTGCATTTGTTTTATCAGCATCCGGTATACCAAAGCCTCCTCCGGGTAATGACAGTAAGCCAACCTTGCTTGTTGGCTTTTTTGGTGGTGTAAATTTTTCCCAACCCTTCAGTCTGAACAGTTTCCAGGTAATAGATTATCTTGGTACCTCACCCGATATAACCGGTAAGTCGTATTCCGGATTTCTTAAGAATATTGGCAATCAGTTTGGTTTTGTTATGTTTTATCCTGTCAAAGGGAATCTGCATGTAGGTTTATTGCCTTCGTTCAATACCTATAATTATCAGTATAAAACTCACCAGGTTTGGCAGGATGCAGCAAATAACAGCAGTATAGAAGCTGAACGTACCAACCGGCAGAAGCTCCGATATATTGAAATCCCGCTGGTAATACGATACTATATTGGAACAGCTAAATTAAAGCCTTTTGTAGAAGGATACGCTTCATACGGATTGTTACAAAATGCTCAAAAATCAGTGATTTCTGATTTCACCCAGTACTCAGGCAATGTGGCCATACCTGTCCAGCATTCCGAAATGTCGGGCGATTACAGCAGCAGCTACATCACCAGCAAGATTGACCTGGGAGCAGGAGGTGGAGTATCATATGATTTTGACCAGCTGATTGTTACCCTGGGTGTCTCCTATAGTTTCAACATGAATAATATTGTGAATGAAAAAGGGCGTTTCGACAATCAGACATTTTCGGGCAGTCAGTATGATGTGCAGGATAATATCCGGCTTCCGGCTTTGAAGATCAACCTGGCTATTATCTTTCCCATCAGCAAAATTACCAGGAGAGGTGCTGTTGACTGCCATTATTTTAAAGAAAAACGTAAATAATAATATGACTATCGGGAATCATGTATAAAGCTAATTTCTATTTAAAATATTGCAAGAAAAAGCATGCTTACGCTGCCCCCTCCCCCCTTCTATGTTGTAAACCAAATTTTCACAAATATATTTTACTTATTTTCAAATACATAAGCTGTTATTCCTTTCGCTTCGGGCAATACAGAGCCTGAAGGCTTTCTTCTCCTGGCAAAGTGGCATCGGGTTCGATACCCGATACCACTTTTAGGATGACCTTCGGTATAAAACTTCGCCGTCGGCTACTCCTCCTGGCGTTCCAAATGTATCTACAAAAACATCCTTCTATTAACGGTCTTTGTCAGCCGCATTTCTGTGTTTAATTTTTATAGTTGAGAGCTGTAGCCTAAAGGAAACGGACACTGATCTTCATCAGGCCGCAGGGGGCGAGTAACAGTCTCTCATTTGTAAAGGTGTTTTTGTTCCAACATTTGGAACTAATCAACCATATAAATATACTCTGATTCATTCTTCATAACAAATCTTATTCTGTTTAATAACTTTTTAGCTATCCTGATAACTGCTTCATTTTTTTTCATCCTTTTGCATAATTGATTAAATTTTAAAGAAAGGGAAGGATCTACCCGGGATGCTATCCAGGCAGCCTCAATAAGAACACTACGCAGAGGATTGTTTGCTCTTGAAGTTATATGCCCTGTTTTTTCTATTTCTCCTGAAGAATGCGTTGTAGGAATTAATCCAACATAAGAACATAATCTGTCTAGTTTCTTAAAACGACTTATAACCTCTAACTCTGATAAAAATGTGGCTGCTGCAATTAATCCTATTCCGGGTATTGAGCATAAATATTTTAGCATCTCAGAATATTTACTGTCTTTATATATATTTCTCAACTCCTTATTTATTCTAAGCAAGTTCTTTCTTAGATATTCTGTAACATCAAGTAGATCATTTAGTACTATTTTTCCATATTCTGTTACTAATTCAATTGTACGAAGCCATTGTGTAAATCTTCCGGACCAGTACCTCGAAGCCGTATCAAGTTCTCGTGGTATTACGACACCATAAAAATGAAGATAAGATTTTATTCGGTTTTTATTTCTACTTATTTCTTTAACCAATGTTCTGCGATATCTTACCAGACTTCTAAATTCAATTGTTGTTTTCTGTGGAATATAGATGGCTTTTAATTCTTTATTCCGCAATGAATTAGCAATTTTCCGGCTATCTCTGCTATCATCTTTCTGTTTTCGTTCCTTATCGGTAGTAGGTATATCAGCAGGATTAACAATAATATTATGGATTCCATGCTCCAGGAGAGAATGATGTATACTAAATCCACAAAAACCGGCTTCATAGGCAGAATAATAAGTTCCTCCCGGAAAATTCTTTCTCAGATACATGGAAAGTTCTCCTGCATTAGGATCCTGAGAAAATGTCTTATGCTCATTATGTTCCAGCATAATTGTAACCCTCCAATTTTTTAGGTGTGCATCAATACCTGCATAAACATTTTGGCCATTAAAATTTAATGTCTTAATTTTCGTTTGCATAAGCTTTCTATTTTTAGTTATTGTTTGTAGAAAAAATTCAATTTACTTAAATATTGAAAGCTTATGCTTTAGTTTTTACAAACATACAGC
>CAWAMZ010000008.1:0-904277 GCA_963783315.1 uncultured Bacteroidales bacterium | reverse complement strand
CCATAGCCGTCAGGCTTATGTTCATAAAACTCTGTTAAACAACAACATATAGGCATGATTCTTTTTTTACCCCATCTCGCATTGCTATGGGGCTTGAATTTTGTATTTTCACCATGCCAATGAACTTTTAAGTTTTACATCATTTTGGGTAGCTTCATGCTACCCTACTTTTTTCATTATCAATATAGTCATAATAATCTGTTTTACAAACAAATAAATCTATTATTTTTTCATAATTTTCCCTTTTTTTCCGCTTTTCTTTCCAATGATTTTCACTGAATATTTTAATGTATTCTTTCACATTTTTTCGGGATTCCTTTTTACTTGATTTAAATATATCTCGCAATAACTGAAAAGTTTCCTGAAAAGTCTTAAAGCACTTGTCCATACTTAAGAATTTCTTTTTTTGCTTAAAAACATGACTTTGAACCATCCAAAACAGTTTTAATCTTAACACGATTAATATCAACCTTGTCATTAGCAGACAAATGAACCGGCAATACTTCATCGGTTGCAGTTTATCTATTCCACACACTGATTTCCATGTCTTGAATGTTAATTCAATTTGCCATCTTATCCTGTACAATAGCAGTAGTTCCTGCATGGATATTATTTTACTTGAAACGTTTGTTATAAACATGTTAAAGCGTGCCCTTGCCTTGTAATCTTTACTTGTGGTGTGTCCACTTTCCTTATTCTTCTTGTTAACTTTTCTTATTCTTTTTTGATATTCTTCTTCTGGGAGTATGGTGACTACTAAACGGTACCTTTTCTTCTTGCTCTTGCTGACCAAAACGTCCATTTCAATAGTAGGACATTCTTTGTCTACCATCTCCTGATATAAATCTTCAAACGATATTTGTTGTTCGCTTTTAGGGTTAAATATGATAGTAGACATATTCAAACGACTAACAAAATATGCCCGCTTAGTATTAAATGAAGTTAGCACCTCCAAATTATAATAACCCAAATCCCTTATGACCAAGTCGTCTTTATTTATAGTGAATTGGGTTTCTTTAGCATTAGCTGCATCATTGA
Organism: uncultured Bacteroidales bacterium; assembly: GCA_963783315.1. Classification (GTDB taxonomy): domain Bacteria; phylum Bacteroidota; class Bacteroidia; order Bacteroidales; family DASQZP01; genus DASQZP01. The sequence continues at coordinate 903,239 of CAWAMZ010000008.1, read as the reverse complement.
TAATTCCCGGTGTAATGGACAAATCCAATATCTTACCGGTTTTTATATCATATTCGTATTGGATACAAACACAAGCTTTTCTTGTACCATTTCCTCCACTTCCTTTAAAATATTTTTCTAATCTATTGTCAACATTAAATTTTGTAGAGTCCTTTATACGGACATAATTGAACTGTTTAAACAAATTTTTAACAAGAATATGCCCCAATTCTAACTCTAGTGCCTGGCGTAGTACGTCCTTTACAAAAGCTACAGCACCCTCATTAAACCTTCCATCCAATGATTGTTTAGTACTGGTCACATCATGCTCTATAGAAAGCCTGGAAACGCAATATTCTAAACTCACAGGTTTTGAAATGGAGGAACAATAAAGTAACAAATCAAAGAACTTTTCAGGTGTTAATTTACCTTTTCTCTTATAGAAACCGGTTTTTCCGGCCGTCTTTTGAAGATTTTCAAAAGAAAAAATTTTCCGGGTTCTGTCTGAAAAAACATTTACGTGTTGAGAAAGGATACCCCCTTCTTTCTAAGAGAAAATTATATCTCACTTTTTATTGCCACAACTGACTATAATTTAGTGTTTTCCATATTTTAGCCTGACGGCTATGGGGCGCTGCCCCGGGCTGAATTCAGCTGCCACTTCGTGGCGGAAACGACCGCTCAAATTTATTTAGGTTCTACTAAAAATACCAAAGTTCATTCAAATCAATACGTCATCAATTTTTATCGGACAATGAATTTAACTACATCTTCATTCAAAACTAACCCAGTCTACTGCCACCGGATTATTATTTTTTAATACAACAACCAGGTTTTGCACACCCTTTTTCAGACCGGATACAGAGGCTTCTACAATTTTCAGGTCATTACCCGCCGGAACCTGTACAGTTGCCACTACGGGGCCGTTGGCAGCACCTAACCGGATCTCTATGGTATTTCCTGTGTTAGATTCGGCACGTACTGAAACAGTGTTGAACTGCTTGTTTCCAAAATCCACTGCATTGTATTGCACCCAGGCACCGGCTGAAGAAAAAACAGCTTTCCAGCCTTTGAAGGTATCGAGTGTATCGAGAAATACATCCGTTACTCCTTTGTTGCTTTTACTACTGTAGCGGTTGATCTGGATTTTGTCCGAGGCGTTTGTCAGTCCGACACCCCGCAGGGTAGGTGTCACTTTTTGGATGGTACCATCCTCGTTAAAAAACAGACTGTCGATGCAGGCTGACCGATTTTTGTCAAAGGTAGGAGAATAGGCACTCTGGTGGTAAAAAAGGTACCACTGGCCACGGTATTTGAGAATCGACTGGTGATTGGTCCAGGTGCCCATGGGTGTTTCATCCATGATTACACCGGTAACTTTGAAGGGTCCCATTGGGTTATCCGCTGTAGCATATTCGAGCCTTTCGATCTTATTGGCTACATGTGGATAGGTTAGGTAATAGATTCCATTGCGTTCGAACAGATAGGGTCCCTCTTTGAGCCCTTTTTGCGGCAGGTTGTCAATAACCATTGGATCGGAGGCCAGTTCAATCATGTTATCCTTCAGTTTAGCTACAAAAATCTCCCTGCTGGCCCAGTACAGGTAAGCCTGGCCATCATTGTCTATGAAAGGATTCGGATCGATGCCGTGCACATTTTGGATTGGTTCAGTCTGGGGTGTAAACGGACCATATGGCTTATCAGCGATGGCCACTCCGATGGCAAACCCTTTGCCTTTGGTAGTATCTGCAGTTCGCGAAGGGAAATAGAAGTAGTATTTTCCGTTCCGGTAAATGCAATCCGGAGCCCACATACTATAAGATGTCGAATCAACCCATTTAACCTTGTTCTGACTGACAATAACACCATGATCTGTCCAGTTGGTGAGGTTGGCAGAAGAAAATACATGGTAATCTGCCATGTTGAACCAGCCGGCACGTCCTTCACCTTCGGGAGGCAGAATGTCGTGAGAGGGATATAAATACACGCTGTCTCCGAAAACCCTGGCCGATGGATCAGCTGTAAACTGGTTGTGAATAATAGGGTTTTGTGCAGTGACAGAGAAGAAACCCGATACCAGGATTGCTGCTACGAGTAGAAGTGATCTGAAGCTGTTAGTATTAGCGGTTGTTTTCATAGTAAAGTATTTAGCAATAGTATATGTTTATAAGTAAAAATATTGTTTTTAGGGCAAAAGGACAAAAAGGAATTTACCGGATGGGTCTCTTCAACCTGTTTTACGGCCATAATAGATCTTTTTATTGTATAAATAAGTTACAAAAAGTTAGTTACAATTTGTAAGCAGTAATTTGATTGCTATCTCCGGAATGAACTTTATTTCTTCGCGATTGATAATCTTCAGTATCATCTGGTAATTATACTTACTTCTGCATATCCTATATTGTTGTTATTCTCTGTATTACCCAAAGCCTCGAATTTGATGTACCTGATGTTTTCAGTTGCAAACTTTTTAACCTGCCACAGAGGATTGTTTTTAATATTCGAGAATTCGCCCTTATCAGCAAGTTTCCATTTCCTGTTATCATTGGAAACGTAAAATCTGTAGTTAGTAATGATACCGGGACCCCACAAAGCCTGATCAGGGAAATACCTGAAACCACAAACATTTTCTTTCTTTCCGAGGTCGATAACCAGGTCGATGGGTAATTTTTTATCCTTACTATGATGCCATGTCGTCTTTGTATCTCCGTCTATGACTGCGTAGGCTTTTTCATCATTAATGCCGACAATTTTCCAATCCTTTCGCGGGAGATCAAATTCTTCAACAGATACCGGACTGCTTTTACCGGAAACTGATTCGTAAGCAATGGCTTTAACCTTCAGTTTTCCTTCTGTTTGAAACGGGCCTGAATATTTTTTTGATTTTGTGGAGGGCTCACTGCCATCCAGGGTGTAGTATACTTCCGATTCAGCATCTGCCGGAGTAATAATTATTTCTCCTGCCTGGTTCCTGATAATATCCGGCTGTACCAGGAGTTGGGGAGCATCATAAACGCCAATATTTGAAATAACAGGGCAGCTTTTTGAACCTGTAATATTAAAACGGAGTTTTGTTGCTTCAACGGTAGGAAAACGAAGGATTCGTTTATATCCGATAGTAGTTGCCTTTGCCAGTTCTTTCCAGCTTCCGTCAACATAAGCTTCAACTGCAAAGGATTTCACACGCTGTCCAAGCCGAATATATTCCTGTGCCAGAAAACGATTAAAAGTGGTTGGTTTGCCAAAATCAATGGTCAACGATGCTGTTGTTATGCTATCGTCTGTTGCCCAATAAGTGTTTTTGTCGCCATCAATAGCCTTCGAAGCATCATATTTTCCTGAGTTTCCGCGAGCATTCGACGCTTCTGCATTTGCATTATCGGTTAAATCTTTTGCAAATGCCTCCTTTACTGCTTTGGCAAATTCCAATGCAGCTTTTTCATCTTTCTTGTTGATCAACCCATTGGGCATAATCGGAAAGTTAAGAAGCAAGGTGGCGTTTCGTCCAACAGAGTTGTAATAAGTGTCCATTAACCTGGGTACTGATTTTACTTTGGCATCTTCAGCTGGATGATAGAACCATTCAGGCCTGATAGAGGTATTTACTTCAGCCGGAACCCATGCATTTCCGTTTTCAAGGCCGTAATGTAGCATATTCCAGGAAACATCGCCGGTATCGTTCAGCAAGCTCCAGTTTGTTTCGCCCACAAAACCTGCTTCGGTTCCAACCCATCGCAGGTCAGCACGATTCCCGCCATCATTCCAGATAACAATGTCGGGTTGTAATTTACGGACTAGTTTATACGTATTTTCCCAGTCGTAATAGGTTTTACGGTCTATTTTGCGGTTTTCATTCGCACCACCATAATAACCTGTACCGCCATTGGCACCATCGAACCAAACTTCAAAAATATCTCCGTAATTGGTAAGAAGTTCTGTTAGTTGATTTCTGAAATAGGTTATGTACTCAGGTTTTCCATAATCAGCGGAGTTTCTGTCCCATGGAGACAAATAGACGCCTAATTTCAAACCATATTCTTTACAGGCATCAGCCAGTTCGCGGACTACATCTCCTTTACCATCTTTCCAGGGTGCATTTTTCACTGAATACTCGGTATATTTTGAAGGCCACAGACAAAAACCACAATGGTGTTTTGCTGTGATGATAATGCCTTTCATCCCTGCTTCCTTGCAAATACGAGCCCATTGCCTGCAATCCAGTTTTGTTGGATTAAACAGGTTGATGTCTTCATTCCCATATCCCCAGGGTTGATTGGTATAGGTATTTAATGAGAAATGAACGAAAGCGTAATATTCCATTTCCTGCCATCTTATCTGATTTTCTGAGGGTAACGGGCCGTAAGGAGCAGGAGGTTTTACCTGGTTACAGCCCAGGTTTGTCAGACCTGATAATAAAACGATAACATACAAAAAATACCTGTTCATAATACTTATTATCTTATTTCTATAAATTCCGGTTCGTAGGGTGCAATGGTAAAATTGCCTGAGTAATTTTTATCAAAAAGCAGACTTCGCGAGTTGCCTTTTACCTGAATTTCCTTAGTCTCGCCGCTTACATTCAGGTACAGGTAATGGTTTTTATCAATTTGCCTGGCCATTACACCGGCAGGCACATCCGGGCCTTTGGTAATATTCAGTTTATCAATAAGTTCATCCAGTAAAGGATTAAGCACATTTCCGCCGGCTGGCAGGCCAACATAAATAGCGTTTCCTTTACCATATTTGTTTATGGTCATTATAGGATAATCCTTGTCCAGACTTGTAATACATCCAATAACTTCAGCTCCCCTGGGATCTATTATATCGAATCTTGCTGACTCCGTATTGATAGCCTTATCCTTATAGGTAAACTCAATCTTTTTCCCTTTAAATGATTTTGGGGATATTTCATTCATGTTTTCAGTTTCTTCGTAGCCTCCCAACCGGATACCAAAAACATCATTTAACATACCCGGACGGGTAGTGGCAAATACCTGTCCTGTTGTATCCACAATGGCTGAATTGCTTGTCATAATAACGGTACCGCCATTTTTCACAAAGTCACGAATTTTACTTGCGGTTATTTTATCCATCACGGCCAGTCCCGGGACAAACAATAATTTATAGTTTAGTGTGCTTTTGGTTATTTCCACAACCCGGGCATCCATATTGCGCCAGTAAAACAGATCAAAACAGGCTTGTAACTGGTTGTCATGTTGCACCGGAAAGTATTTACTGGCAATCTGACCGGGAAATGAGAATGCCAGACCAACTTCTGCTTTTGGCTTATAGGGAAAGTACTTCTCTATCTTTTTAAACTCAGCAGCAATTTTCTTGTATTCATAGTATTTACGGTTTGCAATACCGTCCCAGTCCAGCATGCCTTCCAGGTACTGTTCTTCCCCTGCCCACATACTCTGCCAGGTCCAGCCGCAAACCATCTGGTTACCATACATTAAGGAAGCATAAGCTGATTTTCTGATGGAATTTGGAACAGCCGTCATAGTTGTAAATTCGGTACACCAGAACGGATTAGTGCTTTCAAACTGGATACGGGCAATACCGAACAGGGCATTCATTACCCCCCAATTGGTTACTAAAGAATTTCCGGGATAAAAACCACAGCCTTCACGAGTCATCTTGCCTGAATAGGCAATTTCTGAATAGTCAAAGTATTTCAAAGGACTGTAATACCAGGCATTTGTGTTTGTAAGCGCATCAGGAGCATTTATATTTACCTTTTCAATAACTTTAAAAAGCAGTTGATTGACTTCATCGGAAACGAATCGCCTGAAATCAAGTATTCTTTCAGGGGCCCCGCTTATATTGCCTGATAGGGGAAATCCCACCTCATCAAAATCATTGATTTTTCTTGACCAGCGCTGACCGGCCCACGCTTCATTTAATTTATTAACCGTGCCATACTTTTTCTTCAGCCAGCTAATAAACCTTTTTCTTGCCGATTCAGAATAAGAAATCGGACCATCCCCTGACTCATTATCGATACCAAAAGCAATTAAGGCCGGGTGATGTGCATAATGTTTTGTTATGGAGTCGGTATAACGCAGGGCATATTTCTGGTACATGGGATCGCCCACATCTTCCATGTAACGATGATTTGGGTACAACATATCCCCGCTTGCATCTGTAATGTTAATGGAAGGATATTTGTGATGCAGCCAGACAGGGGCAGGCCGGATAGCAATATCAAGTATTACTTTTATATCGGCTGCAGCCATCATATCCATTACAGTGTCAAACCAACCAAAATCAAACTGACCTTCTGAGGGTTCATAACTGTCCCATGCCAGATGCCCCATACGAACTACATTAAATCCGGCATCTTTCATCAACCGAATATCTCTTTTGATTTTGTCCGGGTTTTTATCATCATGCGGATGGTAATTGGCCCCAACGTATAGTAGCTGAGCGTTTACTCTGGCAACAGAAAACAGTATTAATAAGGTTATAATTGTGTATTTGAATTTCATGTGATTCATTGAATAATTATTCAGACCATTTTTGTCCTTCAGGAGTACGTCTCCATTTAAAATAATCATTTAGTACTTCCAGGGATGCAAGATCCGGAACCTTGCCGGCATGAAGCACCTTACCTAAATACATAACCCTGGGATTATCGTTACTAAAAGCAGGCCATTCAGGAATTCCTTCTCCGTTGGGAGTGCCAAATTTGGCAAAATTGGTCCAATAGGTACCCATTTCTTCAGAAAGTTTCAGGTCCGATTGAGTAGTATTGGGATTCAGAGAATCAAGATTCATGAAAACGTAGGCAACCTCCTGTCCGTGTGGAGAGCCATAGCCATAACGTGGTGAATCTTCAGGATAATCGGGATGCTGATCAAAATAATAGTAAAAAACGTTGGAGTTTCCTGTTTCTGACTGAAGACGAGCCCAACTCCAGGTATGCCAGCCGAATGCCGCATCACGCATAAGGTCACGAGCAGATTTTGGAACATTATTTTTCCCGACAGGATAGACTTTTATAAGTGTGTCGGCGAATTTCCCAAACCGGTTTTCAACAGAGGCAATATATTCTTCAGGTGTTTTGGCCCTCGAAAAACTGGCGCCTTCATCCGAATTGTATCCGATAAGCACGGGTACATCGTTGTATTTTCCTTCTTCATACAATTTATATTGATCATCAGGTATTACATATCCGTCGACGATCGGCCATCCTGAACCCATACCGAATCCCATGGGCAGTTTGTCTGCATCAATTTTCCGAAGTTCAGCGAGTGAAGTAACTCCGGCTTTTTTTTCATAAGCTTTACCCTCTGCTTCAGCCTGTTTTAAGGTTTTCATGTTTTCGCCCGGGAAGGTTGTTGGTCGGGTAGGGCCGAATGAGCCACCACTTTGTGATATTGCACCGCTGAATAAATCTTTGGCCAAAGGGGATGCACAAAGCATACTAACGGATATTCCTCCGGCTGATTCACCAAAAATGGTCACCTTTTTAGGGTCACCTCCAAAAGCAGCAATATTGTTCTGAACCCATTTAAGGCCGGCAATCTGATCAAGCAATCCGTAATTTCCTGAGACTTGGTGCGGGTTTTCAGCGCTTAATGCGGGGAGGGCCAGAAAACCCAACGGACCTACACGGTAAGCGATACTTACCAGAATAACTCCTTTATCAGCCAGATTCTTGCCATTGTACACAGGTTCGGAAGTTGAACCAAAACTAAATCCACCACCATAGATCCATACCATTACTGGTAGTTTTTCGTTGGCTGACTTTGCCGGCGTCCAGATATTCAGATACAGGCAATCTTCACTTTTGCCTGATGGAGGATTTCCTCCCTGCATCGGAGCAGGGGCAAACTTTGTTGTTTCCTTTACCCCATCCCATTTTTTTACCGGCTGCGGAGCCTTCCAGCGTAAATCACCCACGGGCGGTGCCGCAAAGGGTATTCCTTTAAAAACTGTTAATCCATCTTCAACTGTTCCCTGGACCAATCCGCCTTCCACCTTTACCCTGCCGGGTTTATTGGTAGTACAGGACGATATTACCAGTAATATTAGTGCAAATAGTAGATTTATTCTTCTCATAATTATTAACTATTTTGTGTCTGTCCATAATGTCCGATAACTACGTTGTTGCAAAAATTTTAATTCCTCATATACATTAGTATACTGCGGATTAAAAGTTTTGCACGCTCCCGTTTAGAACGGTACAGGCTTTGTTCCCGAACATTTTAATCCAGACACATGATTTTATTGACAGACTCTATTTAAATATTTTTGGAGCAAATTCATTGAGGGATCTTCGCCATGTTAACCATTCGTGGGCGGTACCCTGAGATTCGTAGTAAACAATATTGTTAATGCCGTGGGCTTTCAAGGCTTCAACTGCTTCTGTTGGTTTGTGCTCTTCGGTTCCTGTACTTATGAACATTAACTTTAACTGGTTATTAAAAGCATCAGCATCCTTAAATATGCCGTTGAACTCTGTGTTGACAAGCGTTTTCATATCCGGACGGGAACCGTTATTATTTCTTCCCATTCTCATGCCCATGAAGAATCCACTGAAAGTACCCATCCAGCCGAATTTATCCATATTATTAAATACAGTCATACAGGTCTGAAAGCCACCTCTTGATAATCCTGCCATGGCCCTGTGTTCTTTGTCACTGTATGTGCGGAATGTCTTATCAATATAAGGAATAAGGTCATTTACATAGATGTCAGTAATGTTACCGGAAGCTTCACGAACATCGGAATTGGTTTTGATATCACCGCTGGGCATGACAATGATCATGGGTACTGCTTTCCCGGATTCAATTAACCCATCCATTATATTAGCCAAATGACCCTGGACAGACCATCCGTTTTCATCTTCGCCCCAGCCATGAACCAGGTAGAGTACGGGATATTTTTTATCGGGATGTTGCTCATATCCGGCAGGGACATATACATTGATGTGCCGTTCAAGTCCGTTAATATCAGACCAATAGTAAATTGAACGGATTTGTCCGTGGGGTATGTTTTTATTAAACCGGTAATAATCACCCTCCGGCCCCTCAGGGATCTCAATTCCTGATGATTCCCAGTTACTTCCAAAAAACGCTTCAGTGTTTCTGTCCATTACGGGAACACCATCGATTATAACTGCATAATAGTGAAATCCTACTACCTGCGGATCAGAAGTGCACGTCCAGACACCACTCGTGTCTTTGGTCATGTCGTATTTTTTGCCGCTCAGGTCTACCTGGACCTTTTGTGCAGTTGGGGCAACCACTTTAAAGATTGCCTGCCGTGTTTCTTGATTAACCGCGGGGTATCGTGCCAAAAATGTATTTGTCGATGCCGGTTTGAATCCTTCAGGAAGCGGTTCGGGTTTTTGACCTCGCATGATTCCCGCAAACTGAGCTGATGCATAACTACAAATCAGTAATGTCAATACAATAAAAGTTAATTTTTTCATTATTTACAGTTTAAGAAGTTAACATATTTAACCGGATTGTTTGTTAAAAAGATATTTTGTCTTGCACAGATTTACTATTACAGTCATTTGTAATGATGATTTTATTATGGATTGTTTACCGGAGTTAAATACCCGGCAAACCCACCCCTGCGTAGCATTTTAACATCTACTGATCCGATATTATCCACTACAATATACCGGGTAAAAAATGCTTTATCATGTGCTCCGTCTTCTATAAGCGTCAATTTGTATTTAACACCATCTGATAAAAAATCAAGTGGGATTTTCAAGTACTTCTCTTTGTCTTCTGCATTGATACCTGCAATGTACCACGATGTATCTTTTCGTCTGGCTATTGTCACATCTTTTCCCGGGTAGCCTTCAATAAGTTTGATATCATCCCAGGCAGTAGGTACATCGCGAAGGAATGTTTTTGCTGCATCGGGCAATCCGTAATATCCTTCCGGCCGGTCGGCCAAATGTTGTAAGGCCGATTCAAACAGTACGCTCAAAGCCAGTTCATGCCCGTATGAAGTAATATGCGGATGCTGAGAGTTGGTAAAAGTAACAGGAGTATAATCCATTGAGCCTGCAACATTTCTGGTAAAAGGCAAAATAGTATTATGTACTGGAGCTTCCATGGTGAAATCAGGACCATTGTTATACCATTCTGCCCCGCGTACCCCTTCGTAAGTCATCAGGTTGGGATAGGTTCTTGCCCAGCCCCTGGGTACCAGGCAACCGTGGAAATAAACCATCATCTTGTATTTGGCTGCGTCTTCCAGTATATCAATATAATAATTGATCATGTCCTGTTTTTCGCTTTCGAAAAAGTCAACTTTTACTCCTGCGAACCCCATTTTTTGCAGTTTGGAAAATTCTTCAACCCTGTTTTGATGAGTTAGCATTCCGTCTTTTGGCGTTGCCTGTACCCACGTATGGTCTCCGCCTGAATTATACCAGATTAACGGTTTTACGCCTAAAGAATGGATGTAATTTACTGCATCTTTCAGATTGCCACCGTTTCCCATTGCATCCCATTCCCAGTCGAGCAGGGTATAAGGCCAGCCCATTCTGGCAGCCAGGTCAGCAAATTCACAAACTACTTTGTAATCTTTTGTGCCATGATTGTGTGACCAGTAATTCCATGAAACAAGTCCCGGCTTAATCCATTCCGTATTTTTAATTACAGATGGCGGGGATACATCATTAACCAGCGTTGATCCTACAATATCGGCCAGACTGCCTGTAATTATTACCCTCCAGGGTGATTTCCAGGGCATGGTAATCGCAGGCTCCGATTCGCCTTTTCCTCTTCCGTTCCATTTATCGGGAAAAGTAATTTTATACTCAGATGGTTTTGAAATATTGCTGAGTTTTGATCCACAATAAGTCCGGTCAAGGTCAGCCTCATGGATCAGATACCACACCGAGCTGTCTTCGTTTAAGAAAAGAGCGGGGTACCCCCAGTCCTGCTGCACTTTGCCATCGGTATATTCCCGATAATAACCTTCATTGGCAGGATTAAATTTCTCCATCCACCGCTTTGTCCCGTCAGGTATAGTATACGATGTAAGTTCATCTTCGACAATGCAGGAGTCTCCCTTTCCGGGAAACTCGTACCTGAAAGTCACACCATCGTTGTATGCCCTGAGAATCAGGTTTAGTTTGTTTTTATCCTGATTCTCAAAAGAAACTTTTATTTCGTTGGCCGAGTTGGTGCACAGGGATCGTTTGCCATGAAGTGCGGTGTACCTCTCAGTAATCAACCTGGATTTGTCTGCCTTCAGGAATCTCAGGTTCTTTGAATAATCCCCTGTGCTGCATACCAGTCCCAAATCGATTCGTGGTATTACCGTCTTCCTGATACCTTTACTGGAATAGATTATTTTAAGGTACCAGCTGCCGGTATTTAGTCCATTCTGGTTGTACAATGCAATGTTTATCTTTTGATTAGGAGATTGAACACTGGTTGTCTGGGCAAAAACCATAGCTGAACCCAGCAGAAAAAATATAATTGGCAATAATTTGAATTTCATTTAGTAAATATTTTCAGTTCAGCATTAGTCGGTTATTTTGACATTTACCGTTTTTAAATTTTTACTGTCAGAACTGTTTCCGTAGAATATTAAATAGTCGCCCGGGGTAACTGCCATTTTTCGCTGTGCCCAGTCGTAAAATTCAAACGAAGCAGGAGGGAGGTTGATGAAAGCCTGCTGCGTCTGGCCAACAGGAACAGCCACCCTTTTAAAACCTTTTAGCGTTTTTAAGGGACCTTCCACATCGTTAACTTTTTTTATATAAACCTGAACGATTTCAGTACCGTCCCGTTTCCCTGTATTCTTTACAGGAATGGTTAACTGAAGGCTTTCATTTGATTTTAGTGTGCTTTTAGAAAGATTTGCTGTGCCAATTTCAAACGAAGTATAACTTAGTCCATAACCAAACGGGAACAGGGCATCCTCCATATAACGATAGGTACGGCCCTTCATCGAGTAATCCTCAAAATCTTTAAGCTGATCTGAATTTTTATAGAAGGTAACCGGTAATTTGCCAGCTGGATTGTAGTCGCCAAAAAGAACGTCAGCAACCGCCTGTCCACCTGATTCACCGGCATACCATGCCTGTAAAATGGCGTCACAGGTTTCTGTTTCGGGGGTTAAGGCAATGGCAGATCCTGAACAGTTTACATAAACAATTTTCTTTCCGGCCTCTTTCAGCGCTTTCAGACAATTTCGCTGTACCGACGGAAGATCAATATTGGTTCTGTCTCCACCTTTAAATCCGGGATAGGAAACAGGCATTTCTTCACCTTCCAGTTTGCCCGACAAACCACCGACAAACACTACCAGGTCGATGCCTTTAAGTTTTTTGACCAGGTCGGAATAATCAACGTCAACCTGCTTGCCCAGGTCAAATTCAATATTGGCCTGCCAGTTGTTCAACTGGGCATATCGGATTTCGATGTTGTATTTTTTTCCTGCTTCTACCTGAAACGGTATCTTTGAAGGCAGGGTACGCCAGTTGTCGTATTTTTTCAGTAACTCACCATTGACGAGGATTTCAAAATGACCAGTAGCGCCTCCTTTAAAAACAATTTCCTCAGTTTCTTTTGGAGTGAATTCAGTTTGGTAGATGGCTGAAAAGCCTTCCAGCTTGATGCCTGGAGCAAATTCATGCTGTCCGGCAGTAGTCATTTTTATTGGATTAGTAATTTGTTGTGTGGTAACTATCTCTCCTTCCCGGTCCGGGTTATTCCAGTAAGTGGCTTTGAATCCTTTTTTGCCATCAAACGCACATTGGTCGAAATAGCTTTGTGTTACCTTATCTTCTACAAGATCACAACCTTTATCATACAATATCTTCTTTGCGGGGAGTTTTGTTTCTATTCCCTCAAGAATCGAGATGGTACGAACGGGAGTGCCGTTGTAATTGCCCCAAAGCATTGGTTTATCAGCCGCATTTGGGCCTATTACAGCAATTTTTTTCACTGATTTTGACAGAGGAAGAATATCGTTGTTGTTTTGTAAAAGCGTCATTGTTTCGCGGGCCATATCAAGGGCCAGTTGCTGATGTTCCTTATTGTTTAGTACCGAGGGCGGGATCTGTGCCCAGGGAACCAATGAATCGGCATCCATTTCACCCAGGTCGAAGCGACCGGTTAACACGCGCATCAGGCTTCTGTTGATGTCCTCTTCCTTAATCAGGGTCCGGTCTACAGCATCGGGCAGTGTTTTGAAAGGATAATTTTGCCATACACATTCAACGTCAGTACCGGATAACACTGCTTTAGAGGCTGCATGAACGGCATCAGAAGAAACATTATGGGTTGTGAAAAAATCAGTGATGGCGCCGCAGTCAGAGACAACCATGTATTTATATCCCCACTGATCGCGCAATATTCTCTGTAAAAGCCTGGTGTTTCCACAACAGGGTTCATCATCCAGTCGCTGATAGGCACACATAACCTGTCTTACATCAGCATCCTGCACAAGCGATTTAAAGGCTGGAAGATACGTTTCATAAAGATCACGCGGGTTTACGTTGTTAAGATTCAATTCATGGCGGCTCCATTCCGGGCCTGAGTGAACGGCATAATGCTTGGCACAGGCCAGTAACTTTCTGTATTTGGCATCGGCAGGCCCCTGCAGTCCTTTAACCACTGAGACACCCATGCGTGAGGTGAGATACGGATCTTCACCATAGGTTTCCTGGCCGCGGCCCCAGCGCGGATCACGAAAAATGTTCACATTGGGTGTCCAGACCGAGAGACTCAGAAACCGCTTGTTTTCATTTCCTTCATTGATCCACTGGTTGTATTTGGCGCGCGCTTCATCTGAGACAGCGTCAAATATATGAAAGACCAGTTCATCATCGAAAGAGGCAGCCATGCCAATTGGTTCCGGAAAAACAGTAACATTGTCATTGTTGGCATAGCCATGCAATGCTTCACTCCACCAGTTGAATTTTTTTATACCCAACCGTGGAACAGCATCAGACTGATCGCACATCAAAGCTGCTTTCTCTTCCAGCGTGAGTCTGGAAATTAAATCTTTAGCACGTTCTGCTGAGGTCAGTTCAGGGTTTTGAAAGGGGTACTGAACAGAATCCGGCGCAAGTGTATGTTGTGCCTTTACATTATAACTGGCGGTTATTGAAAATAGAATTACGGAAATATATGTGAATACTCTCTTCATCATTGTGGTTCAGTTTAATTACTTATCAAAATACATCAATATGACTGTCGGATTATATTCCTAACTTAATTTTTAAATCAATATTAAATATGCTTTATACTTCGCTTCCTAATCTTCGCTTAACAATTTCCGGGCAGCCACAGAAAGCAGGATATATTCGGCTGAGCCTCCTATAGTAACCTCGTTTTCACCCCATAAAAATGGCCAGTCGTCTTTATTCTCGAAAAAATCGGGCTTAAGTAACAATAATCCCGGTACAATACCACCGGCAATTGTTGTGAAATCGGCCCTGTTGTTGCCATAGGCAACTTTTTTGGAGCGAGTGCCTACTGCATTGACGAAAGAAATATTTGAATAGGGATGGCAACCAAAAATATAATCCATTCCCCTCAAAACGTATTCTTTGTCAATGATATCAGGGAATGCTTCATGCGCATAATAATTGGTAATAGCCTGGTTAACAACCATGCCTGTTCCACCCCAGCCGCTTTGGGATATGGGTACAGCATATGGGTTTTTGGACTCCATTGCATCAAGTGATTTCTTATATTGAATGATGTAATCCCTCAGCTTGTTTTTATAGGCTTCATCCATATAAGGAATGGCCTCTAATGCAGGGTTAAGGCTTCTGCTGGCGAAAAACATCTGGCCAAAATCAAGGTTTCCGGTGGGTTGTTCGAGCAATGACCATATTTTTTCTTTAAATCTGTCCAGGTATTTGCTGTCTTTGGTAGTTATATATAACTGGAGGACTGTGTTCACATCCGCACCTCTGGCCATTCTGTTCATCCAGGAATCACCCTCGGTGTCTCCTTTTTCTTTCATTGCGGAATCCGCTTCATGCAGCAGTTTCTCTGCATCAGCCAGACTTTTCTCTGACAGTGTATCATTGAAACCTTTGAGCACCCTGCTTGCTGCAGCCAGGGTTGCCGCTGTCTGATAATCCAGAAACGGTATTCCGGTTGGTAAAAGCCCACCGGTCATCCAGGGTCCCGCTTGACAGACCATTTGATTCATAAGGTTTTAAATTGGGATTATAGGGGAGGTTGTCTGTTTCCGTAGAAGCATCTCCCAGGTGATGATACTGATGCAGATGGGGAACAACGATACCTCTTACAGGATGCCCGATATTTTCAACCTGTGCAACCAGGTTGAGCGTTCCGTGTTCAATTTGCTGCAGGATATCGGGCTTGCCATCTGGACGATGGATATCTACATACCGGTTTTGCTGATTAATATAGGTTTCATCTCTGTCGATTATGAAATTTTTCCCATACTTCAACAAAATTTGAAATAACACTGTTGTGAGAACCGGTCTGAATATCAAAATCACCGGCATCAAACCATCCACCTATGGCCATTCCGGGGATACGTTCGAGTGGTTTGTATTTTGTATCGGTTGTCGGACCTTGCTCGTATCCGTCAAAATGCTGATGATTCAGCGGCGCCTGAAGACAATCGTCCAGATAGGGTACTCCGTGCCAGGTGCGATAGGCTTCATTCACTTTCATGTGGTCCATTTGTACCGGGAACCACACGTCAAGCGTTGGATGCCAGATATTATTATATACATCAGGGGCAATGGTGAACGGGTTGGTTTTCTGATCGCCATAGCTGATATAATATATACCAGGTTCTTTTACTGCACTGAAATCAAATTTTGCATAATTGTAACGAAAGTAGTCTCCCCATACCTTCACTTCACCTGTATATTTTTCAATTGATTTGCCATCACTGTTCACCTGATAAACAGATGCGGTTTTCAAGGGAGTATCCATCTTATCAAGCTCAATAACTGCCGTTTTTTTCTGGTTCGGGGTATAACCTACTTGTGAAAATCCTATTACGGGTTTTCTGATCCAGCCAGGTATGGCATTTGGTTCGACATACCACGTCAGTACTTTTCCGGTTTTATCAGGGGGGAGTAAACTACGTAGTACATACCATCCGTTTTGAGCTAAATTACGCCCGTCAAAAAGCATGATATCAGCATCTGTGCTTTTTACGTTAACGAGATTTTTCGGATCTTCCGGGGCGAGTGTGATTGATTTTCCGGTAGCCAGGGGCAAGGGTACGATAAATTCGTTTCTGCCGCGATCGTCAAAAGTGGAATGGCCGGCAAACTGTGGTATTTTTTTACTGGTGGGTTCAATTTTCGTATTGCTGGAAGGATATCGGGGAAAAACTGCCGGCTTACCATCAACCAGATACGTTTTTTCAAAATAGGCTGAGGGTAAAAATTCGAGATTAAAACCAGCATTACCTTCCAGTTCTTTGGGAACAGGTTTGTCCAGGATAACACTGATTTCTACCCCGCTGCCTTTTGCTTCTACTGATATTTTGGGGTTAAAATTGTATTCTTTATAACTCAGTTCAACAAGAATCTTATTATTTTTTTTGTCAACAGTCCGGTTCACCATAGTGGGTACCAGGTCCCATTGTTCCGGGGTGTTTTGTAATCTGACAGCGCCCCCTGTAGCAGTACGGACACCATGATGAATCAATTCGATACCTGCAGTTTTTTCATCGAAGAACATCCCGTTGTACTGGCTACTAAATACAAATACGTTCACGCCCTGTCTTTCAAAATAATCAAGTTTATTTATTTTGAGTTCCTGGGAAAATGCCTGAAATGTGAACAAAAATGTAATAGTAAGTAAAGTAAGTCTTTTGAATAATGGGGACATAATATTACGTTTTAGTTAGAAATTAGTATTCAGAATTTATTAATCCACAAGATTATAAAAAATGTTGAATTTACATTTATATTATTTGTTAAAAAATCAGGCTGATTTTTATATAGAGAAAGTAATTCCGGTAGTTCAGCTCATGCTGAACTACCGGAATAAGTCTAACTAACTACTAACTCAGAGAAAATCTACTACTTGAAACCTAAAACCTATTTTACATTCACATTTCTTGAAGTCTCTTCATTAGGATAAACCAGGAGAGCCTTATTAGGATTGTTAGCAATATAATCAACCGGATCTGGATTGATTGTTGAGAATTTATTGTTCTTTCTCCAGCGGGCAAGATCGAGCACCCTGAGTTTTTCATCAGAAAATTCAACAGTTTCTTCATGCATAATTGCGCGCATTACCTGATCGTAATTGTTACATGGATAATTGGCTGTTGGATAATCGGGCATACTCACACTGGCACGCTGACGAATTTCATTCAAATAGTCAACTGCATTAGCCTGCGTACCCACTTCATTTTCACATTCGGCAAGTTTGATGATCACTTCGGCATATCTCATGTTGCGATAATTGATATTTGAGGTATAATATCCACCCGGATCCAGTTTATACATGGGAGAATATTTTTTCCAGCTGGCATATACTGTGTTGCCATTAAAGGTTGAACTGTTTCCGTTTTGCATTCCGTCAGTCAGTACAACCGGATCACTTGGGGAGCCGAAGGTATCACCTGAAAAATAAACAGTTTCATGTAAACGGGGATCTTCTTTGGCATCTCCTTTAAACGGACGTTCGAATTCATTGAGTAATTTATCAGAGGGTATACAGTTTCTCCAGGCAACCGGACTGTAATCCTGAAACATTACCGTTGATCTCTGGTTCGTTGAATTACCATCTTCACCCCAGGTAAAACCGCCACCGGCAAAGCCGATTTCAAATATCGATTCCTTGTTGTATTCAGTTTCTTCCATAAAATTGTCAGCATAATTATCTGTCAATTCAAATGGGCCTTTGTCATAAATATCCTCCAAAACGGGCAGTGCTTCAGTGTATTTACCCTGATGCATATACACTCTTGCAAGTAATAATTTAACGGCACCCTGACTGGCACGGCCGGCATTCTCACCTGTATAAGTCCATGGCAGATCGTTCTGAATATCCGTCAAATCTTTTTCAAGTAGTTGATAGACTTCTGATTCTTCTGAAAACGGTTTTGCATCATTCACTGATGCTGCAACCTCTGTATATACAGGAATTTTCCCCCAATTAACTACCAAATAGTAATAAGCCCAGGCACGTAAAAATTTTGCTTCAGCCACACGTTGTTTCAGAACGGCCGGATCAATACCTTCAATTTCAGGACCTTTTTGTATCACTGCGTTTGCCCTGTGAATCATCCTGTATAATCCGCGCCAAACTACCTGTATAGTGTAATTGGTATTGTCATAGGTACCATCAAGCAATTGCCTGTTGTGCACCTCAAGTTGTCCACCACCTGCAACATGCTCATCGGCACGACAGTCGGAGAAATATTGCATCATACGGCCCCACAAGGCGGCACCGTAAAATTCAGAATAAATTCCGTTAGTTGCAGCAGTTAACTGATCAGCATTGGTATAATAACTTTCCACAGTAAACTGATTTGGATTGGGCTGATCCAGTAGGCTTTTATCACAGGAAGCTGCTGTGATTAGCACCAGTAAGAATACTATAATATTTTTTATTTTCATTTTCATCTGTTTTTTATGTTTTTAATTTAACCAGTACTTAAAAGGTAAGGTTGAGACCTATCAACAAAGTTCTGGGTTGCGGGTAAAACCCGAAGTCAACACCCTGAAGCAACCTGGCATTGGTTCCCGAATAATTGTTTGAAGCACCAATTTCCGGATCATAACCAGTATAATTTGTTATGGTAATAAGGTTTTGTGCTGTTGCATAAATATTAATACCAGTAACAGCTTCTTTAAATACAGAAGAAATAATTTGCTTAGGCAGGCTGTAATTAAGTGTTAAATTTTTAACCCTTAAATATGAACCATCTTCGACAAATCGATCAGAAGTACGAGAATTCTGATTTGGATCGCCATTAACAGCCCTTGGAATATCTGTATTTGTATTTTGAGGAGTCCAAGCATCCAGTACAGCTTTATCAGCATTGAATAATCGGGCCATGCCCTGAGTAAGAACCTTGGTACCATTGTAAATGTCATTACCCTGAACACCCTGCAGCAAGAGAGAAAGAGTGAACCCCTTGTACGAGCCATTTAAATTCAAACCATAGGAAAAATCGGGTAAATAGTTGCCAATGTAGGTTCTGTCATTATCATCGATAATTCCGTTTCCATCCAGATCTTTGAATTTTAAATCTCCGGCTTTTGTATTTTCGCTCTGATAGAAAACCTTATTGGCCGGATCAGGATCCAACGCATGAACTTCTGCATCAGACTGGAAAATACCATCAACAACATAACCATAAAATCCCTGGATAGGATAACCGGCTTCTGTACGTGTAATGGTACCACCACCGTAATCAGAGGTTACACCACCCATGTCAATATTTGGCTGGCCGGTACTTAATTTCAATACTTCATTGTTAACAAAGCTTATATTACCTTCAACGGAAAACCGGAATTCTCCTAAATTCTTATTATATCCTGCAGTGAATTCATACCCCCAGTTTTTCATTGATCCAATATTGGTTGGGGGATTAACTGCATAACCCATAGAAGTAGGAAGAGGGTTGTCAACAATAAGATTATCTGTCTGACGGAGAAAGTATTCAGCCGAAAATGTGATGCTGTTGTTCAGCAGGGAAAGATCAATTCCGTAGTTTGACATGGTAGTAATTTCCCATTCCAGTTCTCTGTTTTCCAGCTTATCGTAATATGCCCCGGGGTTATTCTGATAATCGTTGTTAAACACCGCGGTGGTATTTGTGGAAACATTAGCCTGCCAGGGATAAGCGCCCAGGGCATTGAATCCAAGTGTACCATAACTGGCCCGCAATTTAAGGTTGGAGATAAAATCAACACTTTGCATAAAAGCTTCTTTGCTAACTATCCAGCCAACGGAACCACCGGGGAAATATCCCCATTTTTTGCCCGGAGCAAATACTGAAGAACCATCACGACGAATTGAGAAATTCAGCAAATATTTATTATCATATGCATAATTTAATCTTCCTGCATAGGACAACAACACAGTTTTGTCCTGATACCCGTCAATTGCCTGAGTGGTAGATCCCCTCAGCTGGTCAATATCATTGTTTGATTGTTTACCGCTTGTATTAAGGTAAAACCATTTTGATTGCTGCTGTTCAGCAACCAGCACACCATCAACCAGGTGTTTCCCAAAATTATGATTGAAGCTTAACTGATTGGTAAACACCGGAGAAAAGAAGGTAAAGCGGTTATCAGTCAATTCATTGTCAGACCTTGTATTATAACCGGTAGAATAAATTGGTAACTGAATAATGTGTCTGTTATCGGTATAATCCATACCCACACTTGAGCGAAATTTCAACCAGTTAGTGAATCTTAGTTCAGCATAAACATTTCCCAGCAGGTTAACAACCCTGGTTTTATCCTGATCAAAGGTGGCTAATCTTACCGGATTTTCAGCGTCACTTCCGTCAGCAGTGGTAGGACCACCAAAACCTCCTAAATTGGTTGGGTTATAAACAGGAATATATGGCACCTGATTTAACATGTGTTTTACAATTGTACGGCCCCCGGAAACCCTGAGGTTAGACATGTCGCTGTATGCTGCATTAATGTTTTCACCAATGGTGATAAAATCATTTAATTTATTATCGGAGTTTATCCTGAAACTATGCCTGTTAAAGTCACTACCCAGCATGATCCCTTCTTGTGAAAACCTGCCATAAGAGGTATACAGGCGATTTTTTTCATTGCCGCCGGATAAACTAACATTTAGCTGTGCGATAGGAGCACTGCGGAACATAGCATCCTGCCAGTCAGTTTCGGTTTGGGCAAATGTTTGGGATGCACCCGGATAAATTGGTTCATTCATATTTGAGAATCTGGGCGGAAGAGCATCTCCTGCATTGGTTAATAATTCCGTACCGTACTGCAAATATTCATCGCGGTTTAACAGGTCAAGCTTTTTCCATGCATTCTGTGTGCCATAGGATGCATCAATGGTTAGCTTGAGTTTGCCTGATGCCTGTCCTGTTTTGGTAGTTACGAGTATAACGCCATTGGCAGCACGGGATCCGTAAATTGCTGCTGATGCCGCATCCTTAAGTATAGATACCGATGCAATGTCCTTCACATCAAAATTATTCAGATTTTCAACGGGTACACCATCAACAACATACAACGGCCCTGAAGCATAACTAATTGAACCGATACCACGGATCCGAACTGTAGGAGCTACACCCGGACTTCCGGTATTTGTAACTGAAACACCAGAAACCTGTCCCTGAAGAGCCGATTCAATGGAACTAACCGGTTTTGATTCCAGCTGGCTCTCTTCAATTTTCGATACCGATCCGGTCAGGTTTTGTCGGGCCTGGGTACCATACCCAATCACAACTACATCGCCTAATTCTGTGAGACTGGGTAACAGGGTTACATTTATTACTTCCTGATCACCCACCACCACACTTTCTGATATATAACCAACAAAAGAAAATAATAGTGTTGAGGAGGGATTTGCTTTAAGCTGATACTCTCCATTAAGATTTGTAGTAGTTCCTGTAGAAGTGCCTTCTACCAGGACATTCACACCAATAAGGGGTGAATTTGTTTCATCTGTTACAACTCCCTTGACCGTTTGTTCCTGGCCAAAGCTAAAAAGAGGAAACAAAAACTGTGGTAACAATATTAGCGTTACCAGAATGAGTCTGTTTTTTTTCATAAATGATTAATTTAATTGGTTTAAGTTAAGATGATTAGAGTGATAGTTAGTCGTAAAAGTTTTATATTAAAGGTTGTTAGTTGCAATCAAACTATATTTTCCGGGTCAAATCAATTTTTGTATTTCGTTTGTAATCAGTTTTGTTTTTGTATGGTGTATTTTCCGGTTTGATTCCTTGCAAACAAAGATAGATTTGTGGATAGAACGGGAATGTAACAGATGTTGAAGAAATGTTCTCTCTGGTTGAAATAAGCACAGAAAATACCGCGATTTGCCGTTAATTAATTCATAAATAGTGATTTAACAGATGTTCTTCAACACCTGTTTCTGGGAGGACATATGATCGGCTGTCAACACCTGAAAAAACAAGGTTTGTTTTGAAATCGGATGAAAATTTTATCCGAAGGTTCTTTCTCACCTGACAGACAAATCAGTTTTTTATTATAATAATTGATGGTACGTTCCTTTGGATAGATCCCCGGTGTTTATACCAAAAAAATAAATTTTTATTTTTTCTGAGCGTTGCATTTTCTTGTTTTCGAAATGACCGGTTTCATTGAAATATAGATCTTTTATAACATAATTCGCTTCAGTATAAATCGCATGGAATGTAAATCATTAAAAAATAAGTGTTGATTATACATGTATTTCTGGAAATTATTTTTTAATATTGAAAATGAGAATCGTAGAGCAGGATAAACTTATATAAACGATATTTTTTCAGGTTTTATCAATTAATTAAAACTTAAGAAATGAAACTTCTCCTATTCCTTATAAGTTGCTCGTTTTCCAGTTATCTGTATGCACAGAATTCGATGATATTCTCACCTATAAATACCAGCAACGGACTTTCCGACAACAGGATACTGAGAATTAGCCAGCTTAATGACGGGCGTATGATTTTTATTACTGAAGGCCTGGTTAATATCTATAACGGAACAGAGTTTAGCTATATTCACTATAATGAAAGAAAAGCGTATCCGGTACCCAATTATTTTGGTATAAACCGTACATACATCGACAAAGACAACCGGTTATGGATAAAAAATTTTTCTAAACTTTTTCTGTTTGACCTGAATAACGAATCGTTTGTGCCAAACGTTGACAGCGTATTTGCTTTAAACGGAGTACAAGATTCTGTTTCAGACTTATATGTGGATGAAGGCAAAAATTTCTGGTATTTAACCAGCAGTGATAATCTCATTTATTATGATGCAACCACGAAGAAGTCGCGGTTAATTTGCAGAAATGTTTCAAAACTGAACGGAACGGAGGATCAGTTATATGATATTGCCACAAAGGATTCATTACTTTATTTGTTTTACAGATCAGGCATAATGGTATGCTATGATATAAGAAATAGTGATAAACTTTATACCAAAGCACCCTTAAAAGGTATAAACAGTAAACCTGGCAATACAATCGTTGTAACTTATAAACAATACATCTATCAGTTACGTGATTATTTTGATTTTACATCTTCACTGGTGCGGTATGACACCAGAAAAAGAACGTGGGAGGATATACTGGAATCTACCTGGCAAAATTCAATATCTGTTGACAATGAAGGCAATTGCTTACTTGGTTCAGCCAACGGACTGAGGATAATCGATTCGTCTCTGCAGCACACTTCTGCGATTGAAAGTCTGAATTTACCCGATGGCAGTATGATTAAATCTGAAATATACAGTCAATTTACAGATAATAAAGGTGGATTATGGTTGGGCACAGCCGAAAAAGGCTTGTTCTACTATCATCCTGATAAATACAAGTTCCAGTATTATGGTCCTTCTTTTCTTGGATCCAATATCAGTAACCGAACAGTAATGTGTTTGACC
Organism: uncultured Bacteroidales bacterium; assembly: GCA_963783315.1. GTDB lineage: Bacteria > Bacteroidota > Bacteroidia > Bacteroidales > DASQZP01 > DASQZP01. The sequence continues at coordinate 879,703 of CAWAMZ010000008.1, read as the reverse complement.
GAATCAGGCGACAATCTGCTTGTGGGTACGCAGGAAGGTTTATTCCGTTATAAAATGGGAAACCGGTATTCCTGTTTTTATCCCGGTATTCCAAAAGATGTTCAATGTAATACTTTGTATAAAGACAGTCAGGAAAGGATCTGGTTATGCACCAGTAAAAAAGGTTTGTATTGTATAGATAAAAACAACCTGAAGCATTATGATTTGCCTTACTATTGTCAGAATCTGTATGAGTCAAAAACAGGTACTTTTTATTTAAGTACTTATAATGGTTTTGGGGTTTTTGATCCATCAACAGGATCTTTCAGGAAGGTAGAAGCATCCTCTGCCTTCGGCTGGATTTATGAGTTAATGGATTTTGAAAATGATAAACTGCTGGGCGTAGCGTATGGTTATGGCGGGCTTTTTGTGTACGATCCAAAGAATAATACGATTACAACCCCCGAGGCAAAGGAGAACTGGATGCTCCGGCATAGTAATCTGAAATGTCATGATTTGTTTACTGATCACCGGGGATTGTATTGGTTTGGCACACAGGACGGTTTAAATATTTATGACCCTCATAACCAATCAACAAAAAGCTTTTATGAAAGCGACGGGATTGTAAACAATAATATACGCTCAATTATTGAAGATGATTGTGGTCGTATCTGGGTTTCAACTGCCAGTGGTATATCATGCATATTTGTTAAAAAAGAGGATGGATCGTATACTTATACCTTTGCCAATTTTGATAAGAATGATGGTGTTACCAAAAATGAGTTTTTATCCAGGTCTGTGGTAAAGACTCACGATAACAGACTTATATGGGGAAGTCTTGATGGATTTAACGGAATAAATCCTGAGAAAATTGATGATTCTTCACAACCAGATCTGTCAACCCCTATATTTACAAAATTATTTCTCTTTGGCGAAGTAGTAAAGGTTAACAAAAAGTATAAGGGAAATATCATCCTTGATAAATCGATAAGCACTACCAGAGAGATTGAAATGAAACATTTTCAAAACTTTCTGGGTTTTGAATTTTCGGCTCTGAATTATTTGAATCCCGGACAGACCAGTTACAAATATATGCTGGAAGGAGTTGATGCCGGTTGGAATGAAATAAGATCGAATAACGGACTGGGTTATGTGAGTTATACTAATTTGTCGCCCGGCACATATACATTAAAAGTATATGCAGCCAACAACAACAAAAGCTGGGGCGATGATTTTGCTGAGATGACACTGGTTATTAATCCGCCAATCTGGGAAACTCCGTATGCCATTATTTTTTATGCCTTGCTGTTTGTTGGCAGTATCATATTATTAATGACCACCTACAATAAAAGAAACAAAAGAAAATTTGAGAAAAAACAAAAAGAGGAAATCGATAATCTGAAACTGGCTTTTTATACCAATATCAGTCATGAATTAAGAACACCACTAACATTACTTTTAACACCACTTGGTTCTATTTTGAAGAAACAGCAGGAAGGCATCTTAAAGAAACAGCTTACGGGTGTATACAGGAATGCCCATGATTTACTAAATATGGTTAATCAGCTACTCGATTTTCGTAAACTGGAAATGCAGGGAGAAAAACTTCAGTTAAGCTATTGTAATATTGATGAATTCTTTAAAGAAGTGGCCGGTTCGTTTGAAGAATTGGCCAGGGAAAATAAAATTGAATTCAGCTATGATATTGAAACCAGTAATCAATATGCCTGTCTGGATAAATTTAAGATTCAAAAAGTTCTTAATAATCTGATATCAAATGCGTTTAAATTTACTTCAGAAAATGGAAAAGTATTTCTGAAAGTGAGCAGGATCCTTCCCGAAAACGGAAGCCAGGCTAAAATAAAAGTTCAGGTATCAGATACCGGATGCGGAATAGCGAAAGATGATCTTCCACATATATTTGAACGGTTTTATCAGTCGAAAAATAATAAAAACTCATCCGGAAATGGAATCGGGTTACACCTGGCAAGCGAATATGCCGGAATGCATGGAGGGAGTATTAATGTGCTGAGTCAGTCCGGCCGGGGAAGTACATTTGAATTTGAGCTTCCCGTTAACCTGCCTCCGCAGGATGATAAAAAGATTGAAACGCCCCAACGGAAAATAGAGTATCCGGTTAAAATACTGGTAATTGAGGATAATCCGGAGTTTCGGGATTACCTGTTTGATGAATTATCCTCAGCTTATATGGTGATTACTGCTTCAGACGGATTGGAAGGGTTGGAAAAAGCAAGGGAAGAAGATCCCGACCTGGTTATTTCCGACATTATGATGCCCAACATGTCGGGAACGGAATTTTGTTATACTTTAAAGAATGACATTCGAATTTCACATATTCCGGTAATTCTCTTAACAGCCAGGATCTCGGAAGATATAGAAACCGAAGGATTTAAAGTAAAAGCAGATGTTTATATTACCAAGCCTTTTAATATGGAAATCCTTCAGTTACAGATTCACAATTTGATTGAACGGCAGGAAAAGCGAAAACATTTATTTAAAAACGCTATTGTATTGAATCCTGAAATTACCACGGATATCGACACTAAATTCATGAAGAGCATCATTGAGTATATTGATAAAAATTTAAACAATGCATCTTATTCTGTAAAACAACTAAGCAATGATGTGTGCATGGACAGAACAGGGTTGTACCGCAAGATTATGGCAATCTCAGGCCAGAGCCCTTCAGAATTTCTGCGGTCAGTACGCTTAAAAAAAGCTGCCTATATGCTGAAGAACGGGGAGCAGGTGTATGAAGTTGCTGAAAAGGTAGGATTTGGATCAACCAGCTATTTCATAAAGTCCTTTAAAAAAGAATTTGGGGTGAATCCATCCTCTTATAAAGCAGCTATTTTGAAGAAGACGGAATAGTTTAAAATGCAACGGGAAAAGAAAGGTGATAATTCTTCCATCGAAAAGAAAAATTAAACTACGTCTCCGAATGAAAAAAAACCATCTTCCGTCTTCGAAGACCTTACAGGTGTTTGGAAACCTGTCAGGTCTGATAAAGTTCACGGAATGTTTCGTACCTGGTTTTCAAAATAATCTTCTATTTTTTTAAATGATGCAGTTTTGGGAACTATATAAAGAAACGTGCTTTACATTATTAAAATCTAAAGCTGGTGGGACCTGTCAGGTTTAGAACACCTGACAGGTCTTTAAACGTAAGTGAAAAATGAGGTTTTTTTATTTAACGATTAAGGATAAGAAGAACAGGTCTTTAAACACGGTAGAGATTATCCTTTGTTTTCAAAATCAAATGAGTTCATTATTATCATTGATTTCCCGAAATTGATCAGATTTCAATCTGTTTAATGAGATTTGATGAAATAACTTAAAATTTTCTACAGTTTTAAATAATGTTAGAATTTCATTTTTGTTAACTAATGTTTCAATATCAGTAATATAATCATTGTAGGATGACCAGGGGTATTCGAGAGGATGTTCGCAGAATCCATGCCCTATTGGGTTATTGTGTATATATATGATCAATTCTTTTAAATACTTTTTATTGGTAATCAGTTTCCTTTTAAAGGGACGTTGGAAGAGGCCACCATACCTTTTGTACTTCTTGTTAAAGGCCTTTGAATAGGCATTAAATAAATTTGAAAAATACTGATGTGGTGGTTTTAAATTTGTCTGATCTAATTCCTCTTTTTTCTTAACTCTGAAAGCTAAATGGAAATGATTTTTCATTAAGACCCAGGCATAAAGATCAATCACCGGCAAGGTTTTACTTGCCAAAAGTGAAAGAAAATACTTATAGTTAGCATCCTCATAAAAAAGATCACATCCATTAATGCCTCTGTTATATACATGATAATATTTCCCGTATGACAATGAATTTTTGCTTAACATTTTTTTTATATCTGATTACTTTAACAATTAGAATGAATGTCTCAATTCCTGAATGATAATAGAAATAACGTGTATGGTAATAATGCTTTAGGCTATTTATTCTCATTAATTGTCGCTATAATAATACCACAAGTTAAAAGATTTTCTTCTTAAACCGAGAGGCGTTATTTATCAATTCAATGAACGGTCATTAAAATAGGATTGTATTTTAAATGGATTGTCTGATTTAAAGATGTATTACCGTTAATTAAAATAAAAACCATCTTACGTCTTCCATCGAAAAGAAAAATGAAGCTACGTCTCCGAATGAAAAGAAAAACGATCTTACGTCTCCGAAGACCTTACAGGTATTTGGAAACCTGTCTGATAAAGTTCACGGAATGTTTCGTCCCCGGTTTTCAAAATATACAAAAATGTAATTTTTCCGAAACAAGGGTAAATTATATTAAGAAACGTAAATTAAATTATAAAAACGAAAAGCTGATGGGACCTGTCAGGTTTAGAACACCTGACAGGTCTTTACATGTAAAAAAAAGGATAACTACATCCTCCAACGAATAAGATTGTTACGTTTTCAAAAGAGGTTAGAAACGATGTTTCGTCTTCGAAGACCTTACAGGTGTTTAGAAACCTGTCAGGTCTGATAAAGTTTACGGAATGTTTCGTCATACGTTTTCAAAAGAAACAAAAACGATAATTATACCGTCCTGTTTAAAAAGAACCTTAATTACATCTTCCATCGAAAAGAACAAGGAGATTACGTCTCCTGAGGAAAATAAAAACCATCTTACGTCTTCGAAGACCTTACAGGTGTTTAGAAACCTGTCAAGTCTGATGAAGTTCACGTTATGGATTTTCACTTGTTTTCAAAATATACTTCGATGTTTTCAAATGATGCAGTTTTGGGAACTATATAAAGAAACGTACTTCACATTATTAAAACCTAAAGCTGGTGGGACCTGTAAGGTTTGGAACACCTGACAGGTCTTTAAACGTGAGTAAAAACGAAGTTTCGTTTTCCTACGATTAAGAATTGGAATACCAGGTCTTTAAACGTAAAAAAAGGTTACGTCTCCGAATGAAAAGAAAAACCATCTTACGTCTTCGAAGACCTTACAGGTATTTGGAAACCTGTAAGGTCTGATAAAGTACGCGGCAGTGATAATCGCCTGTTTTCAAAACAAACATTCATTTTTAAGGGGAGAAATATCGGAAAACTATATATGGAACTTACTCCACATTATAAAAACGAAAAGCTGATGGGACCTGTCAGGTTTGGAACACCTGACAGGTCTTTACATGTAAAAAAAAGGATAACTACATCCTCCAACGAATAAGATTGTTACGTTTTCAAAAGAGGTTATAAACGATGTTCCGTCTTCGAAGACCTTACAGGTATTTTGAAACCTGTCAGGTCTGATAAAGTTTACGGAATGTTTCGTCATACGTTTTCAAAATATACTTTTATGTTTAATAAAGATGAGGATGGGGAAATTTTATAGAGAGTCGTACTGCAGATTATTAAAACGAGAAGCTGGTGGAGACCTGTCAGCGTTTGATTCATGTATGAAACAACTGTATAAAAATTTCTATATTCGTTACTCATTAATTAACACATTATTTATGGATACTGATAACTTGTCAAATGAAACATATACTGGTGTAATAATCGAAGCAGAAAAGCTCACGCATGATCTGACTTTGCGGTTCGGAGTGCTTTCCTATGACTGCAGGAATGAAAGTGAATTCCTCGAAAAATACAGTAAGCTGGCTCAGGAAATAATGAGTTATGATGATTTTGAACTGGAAGATCTGTTGTTTGGGAATGTTCCGGAGAAGCAACAGTTGATGGATACCTTAAACCGGATTATCAAAAATATTGAAGAAGTAAAAAAAATACCTCCGGAGAAAAGGCACTATGAGTTCTGAACAAAAAATAAAGAAAGAGATAAAATATTGTTGATAATTGGTTTATTTGGAGGAGAACCTTGTATTCAATACATCAAAGATACAATCTGAAAGCAATTCACAAAATATCAGGCGAATTGGTATTAATAACTAAATACATGAACTATATCAGATCGCTTTCTGACTGATATAGGCCAACTCATCCTATGTGTATTTTCATTCCTGTAATTTGAAAATAAGAGAAATATTATAACTATTGTAATTTGTATATAACAATTATGTTATAAAAAATTTGCATACAAATCATTAATGAGCTATTTTTGTTCATAAATATTACTAACCAATGAAATACAATGAGTTATTTAAAAAGCTAAGAGAATACGGATGGCAGGTTTCAAAAGAAGCAAAAAAGCATACAATATATAAGAAAGGAGACAAAATTATCGTTGTACCAAGGCATCCATCAAAGGAAGTTCCAAAAGGAACTTGTGAGAGTATTTTAAAAAAGGCTGGAATTAAATAAGTTCTTTTTGTATATAAACGAATTAGTTATACGACAAAACCAAAATCAGCGAATTATGAAAACTTTAAGGGTTGTAATTGAACCCGGTAAGGATGGGTTTGGTGTCATGTACCAAAATCCTGAATTGAGTTCTGTAACCTCATTTGGCGAAACATTAAATGAAGCAAAAGAAAATGCAAAAGAGGCATTAATCGATTTTATGGAATTTTACAGTGAATCAAATCTTGAATTACCCGGTATTTTAAAATCTGTGGACAGTAAAAATATTAAACTTAAATTCACTTATATGTTAAAATATTACTTCAAAGAGTTCCCTTATTTGAATATTTCCCAATTGGCTTATGCTATTCATGAAAATCCCTCTTTGTTAAGGCAATATGATAAAGGGTTAATATTTGCAAGTGAAGATAAATACTTAAAAATTCGTGATGGTATCAGGGCAATTGGTAAGGAATTAGAGGCTGCAACATAAAAAATAAAGTTCGCCCCTGCTTAATATAAATCTTTTCCTGGGGGTAGTATCATATTAGGTATTCTGACTAATTTTATACATTTGTACCCTTAAGCGGTTATTATTTCAGCCTGGATTGTAGATCCTTGTGTGATGGGTAGTAGCCGCTTTGTTTATTTGGTTTTATTAAGTCTGGAGAAGAATTCAGATAATACTTTTTAAAAATTTTTATTATTCATAACTTGCATCCTGTTCTATGGGATGCATTCCCACGGAAGCCATCAAAGGTCTGACAGGTTTCACTTCCTGCCGGGCCTTTGGTCTTTAAACGAAGAAAAATACGATAATTATACCGTCCTGTTTAAAAAGAAACATAATTAAATCATCCAACAAAAAGAAAAATTAAACTACGTCTCCGAATGAAAAAAAACCATCTTTCGTCTTCAAAGACCTTACAGGTATTTTGAAACCTGTCAGGTCTGATAAAGTACGTGGCAGAGATAATCACCTGTTTTCAAAACAAACATTCATTCTTAGGTGGGAGAAACACTGAGGAATTTTATAATGGAACGTGCTGCAGATTATTAAAACGCGAAGCTGGTGGGACCTGTCAGGTTTAGAACACCTGACAGGTCTTTACATGTAAAAAAAACGGTGATAATTCTTGAAACGAAAAAACTACGATATGTCTTCAACGAAAAGTATTATAATTGTTCCGTCTTCGAAGACCTTACAGGTATTTTGAAACCTGTCAGGTCTGATAAAGTTTACGGAATGTTTCGTCATACGTTTTCAAAAGAAACAAAATGTACTTATTCCGAAACCTTGATAAATTATATAAAGAAACGTGCTGCAGATTATTAAAACGCGAAGCTTATGGGACCTGTCAGGTTTAGAACACCTGACAGGTCTTTACATGTAAAAAAAAGGATAACTACATCCTCCAACGAATAAGATTGTTACGTTTTCAAAAGAGGTTAGAAACGATGTTTCGTCTTCGAAGACCTTACAGGTATTTTGAAACCTGTCAGGTCTGATAAAGTTTACGGAATGTTTCGTCATACGTTTTCAAAAGAAACAAAATGTACTTATTCCGAAACCTTGATAAATTATATAAAGAAACGTGCTTCACATTATTAAAATCTAAAGCTTATGGGACCTGTCAGGTTTAGAACACCTGACAGGTCTTTACATGTAAAAAAAACGGTGATAATTCTTGAAACGAAAAAACTACGATATGTCTTCAACGAAAAGTATTATAATTGTTTCGTCTTCGAAGACCTTACAGGTATTTTGAAACCTGTCAGGTCTGATAAAGTTTACGGAATGTTTCGTCATACGTTTTCAAAAGAAACAAAATGTACTTATTCCGAAACCTTGATAAATTATATAAAGAAACGTGCTTCACATTATTAAAATCTAAAGCTGGTGGGACCTGTCAGGTTTGGAACACCTGACAGGCTTTTTAACGTAAGTGAAGACGAAGTTTCGTTTTCCTACGATTAAGAATTGGAATCCCAGGTCTTTAATATCTAATAATTAAATTTGATTTCTTTTACCCAACACTGTCAGGTCCGAAGGTCGCTGACAGGTTTTTGAGTATCGATATTTTACGCAAACCTGACAGCGTCGGCAGACCTGTCAGCGTTTGAATATTTCAAATCACTAATCTCCTGTCAGCGTTTGAATATTCACATCAGCGTTTATATATTCTTTCAAACCAACCTCCGTTTCATTTGTTATACCACATAACAAACCTAAAAACAACAATAATCATGAAAATAGCAGTAACAGGCGCAAGCGGACATCTCGGACATGCCATTGTTCGTGAGCTGCTTCAACATACAGAGAAAGAAAATGTAATTGGTATCGCACGTACCACAGAGAAAGCAAAGGACCTGAGTGTGGAAATAAGAAAGGGCGATTACAACAACCAGGAAGAGTTTTTAAATGCCTTGCAGGGCGTTGATGTACTGGTTTTTATTTCCAGTAACGATGCTCCTGAAAACAGGACCACACAACACAGCAATGTGATCAGGGCTGCAGTGGATGCGGGAGTGAAGAAGATTGTTTATTCCAGTTTCTATGGCGACAAGTGTGGTTGCAGCTTCCAGGGGATTATCGATTCAAACAGGATAACGGAAAAAGCGATCCAGGAAAGCGATCTGCAATGGGTAGTTGGAAGGAACGGACTGTATATCGATCCGGATTTTGATGCGGTTGAAGAATATAAAAAGGAAGGGAAAATCAAAAATTCGGCCGGGGATGCAAAGTGTGCCTACACTTCAAGGGCTGAACTGGCTGTGGCTTTTGCCAATATGGCGCTCGATGCTTCGCTGGTAGGTAGTTTTTACAACCTGTGTGCCCCGGCGATAAGTCAGACTGAACTGACCAGTGTTATTAACCGTGTTTTTGATGCCGATTTGGTGTACGAGCCAATGTCTGTTGAGGAGTATGATGCCGACAGGAAAAAGGCCCACGGGGACTTTTACGGCGGGATTATCAGTGGCATCTACCAGGGTATCCGAAATGGTGCTTTTGATGTGCCGTCTGATTTTGAGCGGGCTGCCGGTCGTCCCCATAAGACGGTTGAAGAGATGGCATGGTTTTACAAACAGCAATAGTAACATGAATCTTCAACCCGGAAATTGTTGAGTAACCAGTTTTTTAACCATATACCAGAAAAGTATGAACCTATCCTTTAACCAGATTACCACCGGAGAGGTTGCCGGCCAGCTTAACCAACCCAACACTGTTATTATCGATATCCGCGATGTGAATGCCTATAACGGATGGAAGCTCCGTAACGAAAAGAGGGGCGGACATATTAAGGGTGCCAGAAGTCTCCCTTCTAAATGGGGAAATTATATTGACTGGATTGAGATCGTTCGGTCTAAGAATATCCTACCGCACAATTCGCTGGTGCTTTATGGTTATGAACCTGCTGAAACAGAAAAGATTGCCCTCAAATTTATCCAGGCTGGTTATCCCAGTGTTGCTGTTTATCACGATTTTATCAAAGAATGGAGTGCCGGTGACGACCTCCCGATGGAAAAGCTGGCCCGTTACCGGCAACTGGTGTCACCTGCATGGCTGAAACAACTGAAGGAATCAGGCAATGCCCCTGAATATGATAACGAACGGTTTGTGATTTGTCATGCGCATTACAGGAACCGCAGTGCATATGATGAAGGGCATATTCCGGGTGCAGTTGAGCTTGATACGAATCTGCTGGAATCGGAAGAGACCTGGAACAGACGGAGTCCTGAAGAATTGAAAAAAGCGCTCGAATCCCTCGGAATTACCCACGATACCACTGTAATATTGTATGGTCGTTTCTCTTTTCCCAGGAATGAAGATCCCTTCCCGGGAAGCAGTGCAGGGCACCTGGGAGCCATACGGTGTGCGTTTATCATGATGTATGCAGGGGTGAAAGATGTGCGGGTGCTCAATGGCGGATTACAGAGCTGGCGAGACGCTGGTTATGAAATCACTCAGGAGGAAACAAAAAAAGAGCCGGTAGCTGATTTTGGGGCTAAGATCCCGGCTCACCCGGAGCTGGCCGTTGATACGACGGAAGCCAAAAAAATTCTGGATGATCCGGACAGTAACCTGGTAAGTGTGCGTAGCTGGCGCGAATTTACAGGGGAGGTGAGTGGTTATAATTATATTGAGAAGAAGGGGAGGATCCCCGGTGCTGTGTTCGGCAATTGCGGTAGCGATGCCTATCACATGGAGAATTACCGTAACCTTGACCATACTACCCGAGAATACCAGGAGATTGAGGATATATGGACTTCTGCAGGCATTACTCCTGATAAACACAATGCGTTTTATTGTGGGACAGGCTGGCGGGGCAGTGAAGCATTCTTCAATGCCTGGCTGATGGGGTGGCCCAGGGTCTCCGTGTATGATGGTGGATGGTTCGAATGGAGCAACGATCCCAGATAATCCGTATGAAACCGGAGAGCCGGCTGGGGAATATTTTAAAAAAGCTGGTTTATAACCATATTGCCGCCCCTACAGGGCCGGAATACGTTGTTTATTATCTTGATTTACCATAATGCCGCCCTCACGGGGCTGGTTTGTGTTGTTGAAGGTTTGGTTTTTACCATAATGTCGCCCCGTAGGTACTGCATTATGTTGGTGCGGTGGGTAAGACATTACGGTAGCTAATCTTATCCGTAATATAGAATTAAAGCCAATTGGTATAAACAATATCATTACAAAGGTGTTTTAATTGCTGATAGATACGCTAACCTAAAGCTGTCTGGCGATGAGAAGCAACGTACCTTTATTAATCAGGCTATGTCGAACACCTGCATACAACGGAACTTTACTGGTCCGGCTGGTGGTGGGTTTAATTTTTCTTTCCGAAGGGATACAGAAATTTCTGCTTCCTGCCGCACTGGGTACCGGCCGGTTTGAAGCAATAGGTTTTGTTCATCCTGCTTTTTGGGCTTATTTTACTGGTACATTCGAAGTTATATGCAGTTTACTGGTGCTTGCCGGATTGTTGACCCGTCTGGCTGCTATCCCCTTGTTGATCATTATGTTGGTGGCTTTTGTAACTACCAAATTTCCTATACTGCTCGAACAGGGTTTCTGGAAAATGGCGCATGAATACCGTACTGATTTTGCCCTTACCCTGTTAACCATTTATCTGATTTTTTACGGAGCCGGCAGATGGTCGTTCGACTCCGATATCATAAATCCTAAAAAACCTTAAACCATGTTTTATCAGAAGAAAAAAACACCACAGGCATCCCAAAATGCCATTAATGAACGACGGGCTTTTCTGAGAAAGAGTCTGGCTATTGGAACATTTACCGGTCTTGCCGGATTTGGTCTGATTACGGGATGTAAAAATGAGGAAGAGGAGGGTGGCGAAATTGGCGTTTCCCCGCCTGAAGACCTGATGCGGGAGCATGGAGTGCTCAACCGCATTCTTCTTGTCTATGACAACTGTCACAAACACCTGCTGGACGGCACTGAGTTCCCCCTGGAAAGCCTGTATAATTCAGCTCAGTTGATTAGGAATTTTATTGAGGAATATCATGAGAAACTGGAGGAAAATCATTTGTTTCCTCGATTCGAGAAAGCAGGAAAAATGGTGCAGCTTGTTCAGGTGCTGAGGGCACAGCATGCTGTGGGCAGGAATCTTACCAATCAGATAATAGGCCTTACCAAAAATAAGTCCCTTTCAGGTAATGAAGATGCCAATAAACTGGCATCACTGCTGGAAAGTTTCAATTATATGTACCGTCCGCATGAAGCACGTGAAGATACTGTGCTTTTTCCTGCTCTTCGGAAAATTGTATCGAAAAATGAATTTGATTCTATGGGTGAAGACTTTGAAAAGCTTGAAAATAAACTGTTTGGCGAGGACGGGTTTGATACCATTGTAAACAAGGTGGCCGATATCGAAAAACAACTGGGTATATATGACTTGTCGAAATTCACTCATGCTGGCGGGTAAATTGCTGATTTAGTTGTATCTTGCGCAACGAAAAAAATCAGTGGTAAATATGCAGGATAAGAGTCAATTGTTGTTTGGAATCAGGAGTATAATTGAAGCCGTTAATGCCGGTAAAGAGATCGAGAAGGTACTGATCAGAAAAGGGTTGCAGGGGGAATTATATCAGGAATTGTTCGGACTGATTAACCATCGCAGGATCCCTTTTCAGTTTGTTCCGGTAGAGAAAATTAATGGCATTACACGCAAGAATCACCAGGGTGTTATTGCTTTCATGTCACTGATAGAATACCAGTCACTGGAAAGTATTATTCCAATGCTTTTTGAGAGTGGCAGAACTCCCTTTATCCTGATCCTCGACCAGGTAACAGATGTGCGTAACTTCGGGTCAATTGCCCGGACCGCCGAATGTGCAGGGGTAGACGCCATTGTGATACCCGATAAAGGGGCAGCCCAGATCAATTCAGATGCGTTAAAGACATCAGCAGGTGCACTGAACAGGATAGCGGTTTGCCGGAGCCACTCACTGACCGGAACCGTAAAGTTCCTGCAAGAGAGTGGATTGATAGTAGTGGCTGCCACCGAGAAAGCAGAACAGTTACCCTACAACAAAGAGCTTACCGGGCCGGTTGCCCTTATTATGGGGGCTGAAGACAAGGGAATATCCCCGTCATTGCTGAAAATTGCCGACGAATGGCTGAAGATCCCGGTAAATGGACAGATTGCCTCTCTGAATGTGGCAGTGGCTACAGGTGTTATCGTATATGAAATTATCAGGCAGCGCATGGTGGCGCAAAACTGATAAAAAATCCGCTTCTGATTTTATTATTCTCCTGTAGTTCCGTCTTCAATAGGAAGATGCCGGCTGAAGCTTTCCTCAAGTGATATGAAAGTCTCTGTGCGGGAAATCCCCTCAATGGATTGTAACTTATCAGTCAGGATAGTCTTCAGGTGTTCATTATTTTTAGTATAAACCTTGATGAACAAAGCATAATTACCGGTTGTATAATGGCACTGGGTAATTTCAGGAATTGCTTCCAGTTCTTTTACCACGCGTTTGTACATGCTGGCCTTTTCCAGGAAAATTCCCATATAGGCACAGGTATGATAACCTATCTTCTTGGGATCAATGGTGAATTCTGAACCTGTAATGACGCCCATCCTGATAAGCTTCTGCACACGCTGATGAATAGCCGCTCCTGAAACATGACATTCACGTGCAACTTCAAGAAAAGGGATTCGTGCATTACTCCTGATCAGGGTTATGATCTTTTTATCGAGGTTATCAATCTGATAGTTATCTTCCATTTTTAGCGGTTTTAATTTAATGAATGCTTGTTTTTATACTCGTTAAATTTCAAATTGTTAATAAAAATAGATAAATTTTGCAAAACAGTAAAAATATTTTGCATAAATACTTTAAATGAATAAATTTGTTTGTGTTGTAAAACACATCCATGTGGGCAGATTCATTTACAGATGCAGTTATACTGGATATTTAAACAGCTAATAAACTAAAAAAACATACTATTATGTTCAGAGGATTATTTATACCGGAAAATTATAAACCCTCTCTGGGTTTGAAGAAAACCGAAAAAGCAATTAAGCTGGCAAAGGATTTTTTTGAATTGAATCTGTCAGCCGATCTCAGGTTAAGACGTGTAACGGCTCCACTTTTTGTACTGCGGGGTACCGGCATTAACGACGACCTGAATGGTGTTGAAAGACCGGTGTCCTTTCCGATAAAAGACATGAATGATGCAGTGGCTGAGGTGGTTCATTCACTTGCCAAGTGGAAAAGAATGGCACTGGCCGATTATAATATCAAACCGGGGTATGGCCTTTATACCGATATGAATGCCATCAGACCCGATGAGGAACTGGATAACCTGCACTCGTTATATGTTGATCAGTGGGACTGGGAGCTGTCTGTCACCAAAGAGGATCGTACCCTGGATTTTCTGAAGGAGATAGTTACCCGGATATATGATGTGCTGAAGCGCACTGAGTTTATTCTGTATGAACATTACGGAGAACTGAAGCCCAAACTGCCTAAAAAAATCAAGTTTGTTCATACCGAGGAGCTGCAGGTGATGTATCCCGACCTTACTCCATCCGAGCGGGAAGATAAATACCTGGAGGAAAATGGCGCAGCCTTTATCATCGGGATTGGTGGCAGACTGGTTGATGGTCAGCCACATGACGGGCGTGCTCCTGACTATGACGACTGGACTACTCCGACAGAAAAGGGGTTCAGGGGACTCAATGGTGATATCATGTTGTGGAACCCTGTGCTGGGATGTGCTTTCGAGATTTCCTCCATGGGTATCCGCGTTGATAAGGACGCCCTGAACAGACAACTGGAGATTACAGGTAAAGAAGAACGAAAAGAACTGCTTTTTCACAAGCGATTATTAAATGATGAACTTCCCCTGTCAATCGGTGGTGGTATCGGTCAGTCAAGACTTTGTATGTATTTTCTGAACAAGGCACATATCGGAGAAATTCAGTCCGGAATCTGGCCGCCGGAAATGAAAGAAACATGCAAAAAGAATAATATTTTCCTGGTTTAATTCAGCATAAGCATAAAAAAAGGGGGCAGCAGCCCCTTTTTTTATAAAGCTATTTGCCTCCTAATCTGGCAAAATCTTCACCTGTGGGATTCTGGAAGACCCTGAGTCCAAATTCAGGTATCACAGCAATAATATGATCAAAAATATCAGCCTGAATGGCTTCATAATTTGCCCAGGCCTGGTCATTGCTGAAAACATATATTTCCATAGGAATTCCTTTTTCGCCGGGGGGAAGGTGCCTTACCAGGAAGGTCATGTCGTTGTGTATCTTCGGATGATGTTTCAGGTATTCCTCAAGATATTTTCTGAATGTACCCAGATTGGTCATCCGTCGGCCGTTTACCAGCACCGATTCATCAATTTCCTGCTTGCGGTTGTATTCGTCCAGTTCCTGCTGCATCCGCTCAATGTAATCCTTCAGATATTTTATCTTTTTGAATCGGGCAATCATTTCATTATCTAAAAACCGCACACTTTTCATGTCAATATTGATGGCCCGCTTAATACGGCGACCTCCTGATTCCTCCATGCCACGCCAGTTATTAAATGATTCAGAAACCAGTGCGTAGGTAGGGATGGTGCTGATGGTTTTGTCCCAGTTCTGTACTTTTACAGTATTCAGACTGATGTCTATCACGGTTCCGTCGGCATTGTGGTTAGGCATGCTTATCCAGTCACCCAGCCGCACCATGTCATTGGCCGATAGCTGTACACCGGCTACCAGTCCCAGAATGGAATCTTTAAAGATCAACATCAGCACAGCAGCCATGGCCCCTAATCCGGCAAAGAAGGTTAAAATACTTCTGTTCAGCAGGATAGAAAGCACGAATATAATGCCCAGAAAATAAACGATGATTTTAAATACCTGCACATATCCTTTAATAGGCCGGTTTTTGGAAATGGGCAGGGTCAAATAAATGTCATGCAGCCCTGAAATAAGGGAATCAATAACCAGCAAACCGATGACAAGCATATAAATATAAACACCAGTATGAATGATGCTTTTAATGGTTGGGAATGCATCAAGGGAATAGTCAATCGAATAATAAACCACCAGGGCAGGAGCGAAATGAGCCAGTCTGCTGAAAACTTTCTTCTCCAGCAGGATATCATCCCAGGTTGTCTTTGTGCGGCGGACCATTGTCAGGATTACCGACCGGAGTAATTTTTTTGCCAGGATATCTGCCAGGTAAGCCAGCAGAATGATAATAAGCAGAATGACAAACCCATTGATAGCACTCGAAGTATATTTATCAATCCCGAGAGAAATCAACCAGTCTCTGAACTGAACAAGAATCTTGTTATCCATAAGAATTTACAGCTTTTTTAATTGTTGTGCTAAGATAGAACATTAGCCTGAAAATTCGAAAACCGATTTGCCGGATGTCAAAATTAACGTGAAAGAATTAACTTTATCCGTATTCATTTCGTTACAATGCATAAAATAAATTGTTACATTCTGATGAGAAAACTGATCATAGTTCTGGTAGTTTCCTGTAATTTTCTGGTAATACGTGCCAGCGATAATTTCAATACTTATTTTGAGCCAAACACGTTGCGCTTTGACTACATACAGGCCGGTGATGCTGAAAATGCAAGCATATATTTCAGCCAACTACGTGAACAAAAGGGATGGGCAGGTCCACACAATGGATTAATTGATCCTTTCCGTTACGGTGAATACATGCTGGAGGTTTTTGATTCGGTAAGCAACAGGCTCATTTATTCACACGGATATTCCAGTCTTTTTGCAGAATGGCAAACTGTTCCCGAAGCAAGGGAATTGTCACGCAGTTTTTATGAGTCGGTACTGATGCCTTTCCCTAAGAACACCATCCGGATGGTTATTTATAAACGCAACCGGAGTCAGGCCTTTGAATGGCTTTATGAACAGTATATTAATCCGCATTCAATGTTTATTGCCAGGGACAGGTTATATGATTTTCCGGTCAAAGCAATCCGTAAATCGGGTAATCCTTCCCGTAAGGTTGATCTGGTGATTATTCCGGAAGGATATACTGCAGGGGAAATGGATAAATTCATCAGGGATGCCAAACGATTCGATTCTCTTATGTTTAAATGGGCTCCTTACAGGAATTTCAAAAATAAATTCAATATTACTGCCATAGAAGCGCCTTCGGCTGAAAACGGGACTGATTTTCCCGCAAAAGGGATTTGGAAGAACACTTTACTGAATTCCGGATTTAATACTTTCGGGCTGGAGCGCTACCTGATGACCACTGAAATGAAAACCATAAGGGATGTTACAGCTGAAGTGCCCTGTGATCAGGTTTATATTCTGGTAAATACAACCAAATACGGAGGAGGGGGAATTTATAATTTTTATAATGTGTGTACCAGCGACAACATGTATTCTGAAGAAGTTTTCATGCATGAATTTGGTCATGGCTTTGCCTGCCTGGCTGATGAATATTATACTTCGGATGTTGCCTATACTGATTACTATGATCTTTCCACCGAACCGTACCAGCCAAATATCACTACCCTGGTGCGGTTTGATACCAAATGGCAGGATATGATAAAACACGATGTGCCTGTACCTACACCGGAAAAGCCTGAATATGAGGGTGTGGTAGGTGTTTTTGAAGGAGGCGGCTATACGGCAAAAAATGTGTATCGTCCCATGATCAATTGTACTATGAAATCGAATATACGGGACGGATTTTGTCCGGTATGCCAGCGGGCTATTGTGGATATGATTCATTTTTATTCTGGAGACACGGGAACAAGGAAGTAGAGACAATACATGTATTGTCTCATGTATTGTCTGTATCTCGCGCGCATTTGTACTGTGTACGTACCATAGTAAAAAAGTTGTGGGGAAGCCTGAAAGCAACCAGCCTGAAAGGCTGAGATACCAGAGCCCATACAAGTTAGAAGTATGAAGTGTCAGGTATGAAGTATGATGTTCAGATAGGGATGTGAGGAAATATAGCCATACTCAATTAAAATAGACAGACCACAACTTGGAAAACTTGCGTGAGTTATTAGAGAAGGCACAAGCAGATACTTGCGCCAGGAAAAGTAGTGGTGGGGCAGATGCTTGCATTATTGGTGGATCACGTATTAAAATGCCTGCCTGACGAAACGACAGTGCAGGCAGGAGCATCAGGGGCGGACAACCTTAAATCATGTGAACTAAATGTCTGATTTATTGTTTCATTGGGAGATTACCAGATACTTTACCTAAAATTACTACTATGGAAAAAATTCAGATTTACCTTGACCAGGGATTAGGTTTTCTTACAACTTACGGATTGCGGCTGATTGGTGCGTTAATTGTTTTACTTATTGGTTTGTGGGTGATTAAAGCTCTTAGCCGTTCATTTGGAAAAATGATGGACCGGAAGAAAATGGATGCTTCATTACAGTCTTTTCTGAAAAGCCTGTTCTCTGTTACGCTTAAAGTTTTGCTTGTTGTTTCAATTCTTGGGATGGCAGGTATCCAAATGACTTCTTTTATTGCCATTCTTGGTGCAGCAGGCCTGGCCGTTGGCCTGGCATTATCAGGTACGCTGCAGAATTTTGCAGGCGGGGTACTTTTGCTCATCCTTAAACCTTTTAAAGCAGGTGATTTTATCGATGCCCAGGGATTCATGGGGACGGTAAGGGAAGTGCAGATTTTCAATACCATTCTGAAGACACCGGACAACAGAACAATTATAATTCCAAACGGCGGATTATCGACAGGTGCCATAACAAATTTTTCTACGGAAGGTCAACGGAGAGTTGAATGGACGTTTGGCATTGCCTATGGAGACAATGTGGATACAACCAAAGAAATCCTTGGCAGATTGATCAATGATGATGAAAGAATATTAAAGGATCCGGCTCCTTTCATTGCTGTTTCTGCGTTGGCAGACAGCTCCGTGAATTTTGTGGTGCGTGCATGGGTGAACAGCAGTGATTACTGGGGCGTGTTTTTCGACATGAATGAAAAAGTGTACAAGACATTCAACAAAGAAGGAATTAACATCCCGTTTCCACAAATGGATGTACACATGCATCAACCAACCGTATAAAATCAATTCAAAAGGCTGTCCTTTGTATATATACGGACAGCCTTTGTTGATTTAAAACGGTAAATCATCATCTTCTTCAGTCATGGGTGGTATATCATTTTCCCCCGGAGGCGGAAAATTACCCTGCGGGGCTGCAGGAGGTTCCGGAGCAGCCGGAGATGAACCAGCTGAGGTTGCCTGTTGTTTTGCGGGTTCAATCCGCCAGGCATCCAGATTGGTGAAATAGCTTACATTTCCGTTCTTTTCCCATTTACGGCCCCGGATATTAAAGTGAACTGTAATATCATCATTAAGATTGAAACTGTCAATTAGTTCACATTTATCCTGTACCAACTGGAATTTAATTATTTCGGTAAATACCATGGTACCGCTTTTTTCATTCGTTTCCACCACAAATTCCCTTTTTCGGAAACTCTCCTTCACCTGTTCGGTATCCATCTTATCTACCAGTTTGCCTGTTAATTCGTAGTTCATTGGTTTGATTCTTTTTACAGAGTTTACAATTAGTTATTTAGAGATGGTGATTTTCTCAATTTTATCTCCCTGTTTGATATTGTCTATTATCTCCAGTCCTTCGGTAACTTTTCCAAATACGGTATGCTGTCTGTCGAGGTGCTGTGTGTTTTCGCGGTTGTGACAAATAAAGAATTGTGAGCCCCCTGTATCTCTGCCTGCATGAGCCATGGAAAGCACGCCGCGGTCGTGATACTGATTGTCACCGTCAAGCTCGCATTTTATGGTATAACCGGGGCCACCTGCACCCGTACCGTCCGGGCAACCACCCTGGATGACAAACCCGGGTATTACACGGTGAAAAGTAAGGCCGTCATAAAATCCTTTTTCGGATAGTTTTACAAAATTATCAACCGTGTTGGGTGCGTCTTTCTCAAAGAACATCACCTTCATGGTTCCTTTTTCAGTTTTTATCTCAGCTGTTGTCATTTGTATTAAATATTTTTTATTGAATGAAGTAAAAAAAACCCAACAGATGAAGTCTGTCAGGTTTTTTAACAAATTATTTCAAAATGGATTATTTGCTTTCTTCTTGGCTTTGATCTACAATGCTCAGCAGTTTTACATCGAAGATAAGTGCCATATTGGGCTCGATTGAACTGCCTCTCGGTGGTCTTTCTCCGTAAGCCAGATCAGCTGGTATATACAGTTTCCAGTGTGATCCTACAGGCATCATTTTCAGTGCTTCAGACCATCCCGGGATGACCCTGTCAACCGAAATTTCAAGTGGCTGGCCACGCTCAACTGAACTGTCAAATACGGTTCCGTCAACCAGGGTTCCGGTATAATCAACCTTTACCTTGTCACCCGGCTGGGGTACAGGTCCTGTTCCTTCTTCAATAATCTTATACTGAAGACCGGATTCTGTAGTTTGTATACTGTCCTTGGTCTTGTTTGCATCCAGAAATGACAGGCCTTCTTCCAGATTTTTACTGGCTTTCTTCTGCTGCAGTTTGGAGAAATATTGTTGAAGGATCTGGTTTGCCTGGGTAACTGTAAATTTTGTTTCTTTATCGGCATAAACTTCAGCAATAGCATCAGCCATGATATAGGGATTAACCGTATCAAGTCCGCCCTGTTTGAAGTTATTTCCCATGCTGACTCCAAAACAGTAACTGATTGTATCTGTTTCGTTATTCAGAGTGGTATTTCCTCCCCTGTTTTGACTGTTACAGGATACTATTGCGAGCATTGAAGCTGCCAGCAATGCGAGTTTTGTGATTTTCATTTTTGTGTTTTTAAGGATTTAAATTAAAGATTCTGATTTTCAATTTGAAATATAAAATTATTACTGAATTTTCACAAGTTCTATTTCAAAGACTAACACCATATTGGGGCCAATTGGACTGCCATTCTTAACATTTTCGCCATAGCCAAGTGATGGTGGGATCCAAATTTTCCATTTTGAACCGGTTTGCATCATTTCCAGGGCTTCACGAAATCCGTAAATAACTTTGTCAACTTCCAGGACAGTGGGCTCTGATCGTCTCGATGAGCTGTCAAATACAGTACCATCGAGCAAGTAGCCTGTGTAATTAACTGTTACTTTGGAAGTGTCAGCAGGGAAGGGGCCGGATCCTTTTTTCAGGATTTTATACTGTAATCCGCTTTGGGCAGTATTGACACCTGGTTTATTTTTGTTTTCGGCGAGAAATTTTTTGCTCTCGGCCATATTTTCTTTGGCTTCAGCTTTCTGCTTGCTCATCATATAGGATGATATATACAAACTGGCTACCTGATGATCAATCTTTTCATTCCCTTTTAGCCCGTCTACCATTCCCTGTACTACCAATGCAGGATCAATCTCATTTAATCCTGTCTTGCGGAGAAGATCGGAGAACGTGATGCCTATGCTGTAATATAGCGAATCCTCACTGGTTGACAGTTGGGGAACGCTATTTTCCTGAGCTGAAATTCCTGCTGTTAGGAACAGAAAAACAAGAGCTAAAGATGTTTTTATTAAACTCATCATACTTTTTTTGATCAACAAAGGTAAAGAATATGATGAATTAAAAACGACTCAGCAGGTAAAATATTTTTTAATGCCGGATGGTTTGTATTTTTTAACTTTTGATTTAAGGTGGGTTAGTGCGTTAAACATCATAAAAACAATATTTTAAAGTCTGTTTTCAATTAAAGAGAGAACTTAAATTACTCATCATTGAGAAACTTCTTCATAACAGCAAATAAACTCTCTTTACTGATAGGTTTTGAAAGGTACTCATCGAAAAGTCCTGATTCTGTATATTTTTTTCTGTCATCCTGCATGGCATATGCTGTTTGAGCTATAATGGGGATTTGCTTCTTCTCATTCCTGATCTTTATTGCAGCATCAATTCCACTTAACACAGGCATTTTAATATCCATCAGTACAAGATCTATTTTGGGGGTTTTGAGCGCAATATCAACTGCTTCAGCACCATCGCAGGCATGAAGGATCTCAGGTTCCGACTCACTCAGCAGTTCTTCCAGAAACAGAAAATTGATTTCTTCATCTTCTGCAATAAGAATTGTTTTATTTTTCCAGTTATAAGCTTCAATGGTCATTTTATCTGAAATTTTTAGTGTGGCTTGTTTGTCGCTGGTATTATTATTATCGACAGCGAGTGAAAAATAGAACGTTGTGCCGTGTCCGTATGCTGATTCAACCCATATATCTCCACCCATCATCCGAGCCAGATTCCTGGAAATGGTAAGGCCAAGTCCTGTTCCCTCACGATTACGGGTGTAGCTGTCATTTACCTGTTTAAAACGGTCAAATACCTTCTCCTGATCTTCCTGCTGAATGCCAATACCGGTATCCCTGACGAAAAACAAAAGATTAACAGATGAATTGCCGGAATGTTGGCTATCCTTTTTTTCATTATCCAGGCGATAGCCAAAAGTTATGATGCCTTCATCCGTAAACTTTATTGCATTTCCCAGCAAGTTGTTAAAGATCTGACGTACCCTGGTGTTGTCCGTCATAATTTTTTCAATCTTATTTTCTGAAGGTGTTTCCAGTTTGATACTGACAGACTTATTTTCGCGCAGCAGTCCCTCATAGTGAGACAGAAGGTCCTGCAGCAGGTTGTCCGGGAATACTTCTTCTTTGTTGATCTGCAGTTGTCCGGCTTCAATCTTTGCCAAATCAATAATATCGTTGATGATATTCAGTAACTGATAACCGCTGTTGCGAATGTGATCTAAAAATATATCCTGTTGGTCTCCGGTTATTGCCCGGCTGGTCATCAGATCAGAAAAGCCGATAATAGCATTCAGGGGTGTACGGATCTCATGTGACATATTTGCCAGAAAAGCCGATTTGAGTCTGTCTGCCTCTTCGGCTTTTTTCCTGGATTGTATCAGTTCTTCCCTGATCTTCTTTTGTTCAGTTATGTCTCTGGCAATACTGATGATTGCAGGGATATCTTTGAACCTAATCAGGCGGGAATTAACTTCAACAGGAAATACAAGACCATTCGAATCTATATTTTCAGTTTCGAACAAGGCCTCTTTCTCTTGTTCAACTTTATTAATTGCTTCCTTAATCCTGCTAATTCCTGGATTAATGTCCGAAATATTCATACAGAGCAGCTGGTCTTTTGAATATTTTAAAACATTGCAGGCTTCCTGGTTTACCTCAAGAAAATTACCTTTCAAATCATGGATGACGACCGGATCGCTGAGGTTGTCAAACAACATCCTGAATTTATATTCACTCTCAATGATTTTCTGGCTAAAGAAATTAAGAGCAATGTTTTTCTGCACAAGCATTTCGTTCACTTTTTGCTGCTCTTTGTTTTGCTGGTCAATTTGGATGATCTGTTTCTCAATAAGCCTGTTCTTCTCAAGTAAATCCTCTTCTTTCTTTCTGAGGTTGGCGTCTCTTTTATTCATCTGCCTGTTTAGTACCTCCAGTAACCTGCTTTTTATGGTCAGGGTTTTATTGAGTGTTAGCAGCTCCTCGTTTTGCTGCTGAATAATTCTGTTTTGTCTGACAAGTTCTTTTTCTATTGTATCTATTGGATTTTTTTCGTTGGTCTCCCGGTATGTCTCTTCCTTCACAAATTTAAAGTTTAAAATAAAGGGGTTAAAATTTAAAGATTGATAAACAATTAGTTAAGCAATGAATTATTTGTTTAATACATACACCTGGCAAGTTTGCAGTATGCCAGGTGCATGTTGTTGGTACTTTTTACTGAAATTCAATACCTAATTTTAGAATTTTTCAAATTCAGTATCTTTATCATCTGCTGAATACATTTTCAGGTCAGCACCTTTGCCGTTTGTCCTTTCTTTTGTTAAGGAGTGGGAAAGATGAGCAACTTTGTTTGGCGCGTGAGCAGTTGCTTTTTTTACGGCTACACCGGGATTCTTTCTTCCTGAAGTGTGATCAATTTTAAAATAGGCAATGATGTCTTTTAGTTGTTCAGCCTGACTGGCAAGTTCTTCTGAACTGGTAGCCATTTCTTCAGAGGCTGCTGCATTTTGCTGGGTAACCTGGTTTAATTGCTGAATGGCACTGTTGATCTGGTCGCTGCCGGCATTTTGTTCCATACTGGCTGCGGTGATTTCCTGAACCAACCGGGCAGTTTTTTCAATCTCAGGGACAATTTCGGCAAGCTGTCTTCCGGCTTTCTCAGAAATTGCTACTCCGTCTCTTGAAAGGTCGTCTATTTCGTCGGCAGCAATCTTGCTTCTTTCCGCCAGCTTTCTTACCTCGGCAGCTACAACGGCAAATCCCTTTCCGTGCTCGCCGGCACGCGCTGCTTCAACTGCTGCATTGAGTGCCAGAATGTTGGTCTGAAAGGCAATGTCATTGATGATAGTGATCTTAGCAGCTATTTCTTTCATGGATTTTACTGAGATGTCCGTTGACTTGCTGCCTTCTTTGATACCATCTGTGGCTTTCATGGCAATTTGTTCAGTCTGCTGTGCATTGTCAGTGTTCTGTTGAATATTCGAAGCCATTTCTTCCATAGAGGAAGAAACTTCTTCAGCTGAAGAAGCCTGTTCGGTTGCTCCCTGAGACATCTCCTGCGATGTACCGCTCATCTGTTGACTGGCTGATGCGATATTCTCTGCACCGGTTAGAATGTTTGTTACTATTTCTTTCAACCGGTTTGCCATATTACGCAGGGCATCTGATAACTGGCCAACTTCATCCTGCTGATCAACATCAATCTGTGCCATCAGATTGCCTTCGGCAATTTCCTTCGCAAATACCACTCCCTTTCTTATAGGAACAGTAATGGCCCGGGTGATGATAACCGCAAGAAGAATTCCCAGCAGCATGGCAATGAAAAGCCCCACAATCATAACGGTGCTTGATGTTTTTAACAGGCTTACCGCCCCAAGTGCTATATCTTCGGTATTGGAAATTCCGGCTTCGGCAATTGCTACAGAACTTGTGTTAACCTGATTGCCGGCATCATCCAGTTGTTTGGTGAGCGCTTCCCGTTTTTTAAAATGGGTAAGATAATTTTCCATTGCCTGCAGATAGGTTGAAGCAGCTTTCTCAATATTGTCAAGCTGGATGATATCTGATTGCTGGCGTGTATATGATCTGATTTTTTTCATATCATTCGAAATGTCAAAATCATCGAGTGCCTGCTGCAGTGCGTCTGAATCTCGAGTGGCCTGTGCCTTAAAATTTGCTACCCTGAGCTCGTGTGCCTGGGAGATAATAGTATTGATCAATGTAATTTTGTTTTGTCTTTCTTTCAGTGATCCGGCGCTTGTTCTTCCACCGGAAATCTCCTGGTCGAACGATTCATTCTGGCTTTGCAGATAGGCATTACAACTGTTTACCAGGTTGGCAGCTCCTGCATCCATATTTGTCCTTTCGGTAGCAATATTCTGGTTGGTTTGTTCAAGGTCCTTCAGAATATTATCAAAACGGGCTACATTTTCATCCACCTGGTCAACAGATGCATTTAATTGTACCAACTGGGTGCTGCTTTTGGCAAGGTCATGTGCATTTATAAGATTGCTCTGCAATTCATTCAGCGCCTGCCTGGCCGCATCCAGGTAAGATTTTTCTTCGGTAAAGCTGTATCCACGGGTCTGATACATGGCCTGGAGGGAGGAACGTTCAATGTCATTGGAGATATTTACTTCCGGCACATACTCCCTGGCAAGATAGTTGGACCGAACAGTGACACGTGACATGTTAAATACGGAAAGTCCGCCCAGTATGGCGGAGATTAGGATCAAAATACCAAATCCGATACCTAATTTGGTTCCCAGTTTTAAATTCTTAAAATTCATAATCCTGATTTTTTTTAGTGGTTAGTGAAATTTGTAGACATTAATATTTATATAGCTTGATAATACATATAATGATCAACTAATTAAATCCACCTTTCTTCTCAGGTGCTGATTTTCTGCCTTACTTATTTTTAATGCGGTAATTAACTATTGCTATTTTATAGTTACTGCACGTTCCGTTTTTTCTCTCCCCGCATGAGTTAATATACTTATGATTTAAATTATTGATTTTTACGTAATATTTTTTTTTTAGTGTCGGAATTTTGCACTGATAATTATGATATCTATTAGCATTAAATGGTGAGATTGCTCACCATTTTGAGGTGATTGCTGTTATAATTTTTCCGGGAAAAATGAAAAAAGATTTAAATAATGCTGGTTGTGATCAGACTGAAGAGAAGGGTAAGTGTTTAGTAACTAAAATAATAGGAATAGATGAGAAAACAGTTTTAATATTAAAAACGAGACAAGCATATAATAGAAAAAACAGATCTTAAAGTATTATTAAATTACAATACATTTTATTCATAGCAACAAAATTAGATCTAATATTTACTATCAATCGTAAACTTAAAAAAACACCCGGCTGATAAAATTCAATCGGCCGGGTGTTTGATCACTAACTAAAAAACAGGACAGTGTAACAGGAAGTTTAAAAAGTCATTTATTGTTCTTAATAGCCTTCCGGTTTTAAATGATAAGTCTGAAATCTTTGTTGACTTTATAAATTATTATTTAGAATTTTTCAAATTCAGTATCTTTTTCGTCTGCCGAATACATTTTCAGGTCAGCCCCCTTGCCATTAGTTTTGTCTTTAACTGTCGATCGCTGAATATGGGCCACTTTGTGTGTGGGATGTGCAGTGGCTTTTTTTACAGTTGCTCCGGCTTTCAGTCCGCCTGTATTATGATCAATTTTAAAATAGGCAATGATTTCTTTAAGTTGTTCGGCCTGACTGGCAAGTTCTTCTGAGCTGGTTGCCATTTCTTCAGATGCAGCTGCATTTTGCTGCGTAACCTGGTTTAACTGCTGGATGGCATTGTTGATTTGATCGCTTCCTGCATTTTGTTCCATGCTTGCTGCCGAAATTTCCTGCACGAGCCTTGATGTTTTCTCAATTTCCGGAACAATTTCGGTAAGCTGGTTGCCGGCTTTTTCGGAAATGGCAACTCCGTTTCTGGAAAGCTCAACAATTTCATCGGCAGCAATCTTACTTCTTTCTGCCAGTTTCCTTACTTCAGCTGCAACAACTGCAAATCCCTTTCCATGTTCACCTGCACGGGCGGCTTCTACAGCTGCATTCAATGCAAGAATATTGGTTTGAAATGCAATGTCGTTTATGATGGTAATCTTATCCGCAATTTCCTTCATCGATTTTACTGCGATACTGGTCGAAGAATTGCCTTCTTTTATACCGTGCGTTGCTTTCAGTGCAATTTGCTCGGTCTGTTTTGCATTATCCGAATTTTGCTGGATATTGGAAGACATCTCTTCCATCGAAGATGATACCTCTTCAACACTGGATGCCTGTTCTGTAGCTCCCTGGGATATCTGCTGGGAGGTACTGCTCATCTGCTGGCTGGCTGATGCTATATTATCAGCTCCCATCCGGATGTTGGTGACAATATCATTTATCTTATCTGACATATTCTGCATGGCAGCAGCAAGTTCTCCGATCTCATCTTCCTGGTCAACATCAATTGAAACAGCCAGATTACCCTTTGCAATTTCTTTGGCGAAATTTACGCCTTTTGCAACAGGAATAGTAATGGAGCGGGTGATAATTGCAGCAAAAGCAAGTCCCAGAAGTAAAGCAAATATCAATCCGGTGATCATGACTGTACTGGATGTTTGCAACAGCTGAACAGCCTGAGTGGCTATGTTCTGCGTATTATCTATGCCTGCCAGGGCTAACTGTCTGGCTGAGGCAAGAACTTTTTCTCCTTCCTTGTTGCGGTCTGCATTAACTTGCTCCCTGTCCTCCCAGCTTACAATAAAATCTGACATGGCTTTTTGATAAGTATTTGCCGCCTTCTCAATTTTGTCGAGGTTGTCCAGGTTCTCTCTGTCAGATGTGATCGCCCTTGATCTTACTGAGTTCCCCGGAAATATCAAATTTCTGCAAAGCAGTTTTAAAGAGCTTCGGATCACGGGTTGCCTGTGATTTGTAATTGGAAATGCGTAAGGAATTGCCTTTGTCAATAATATCATTGATCCAGGTGACTTTGTTAAGGCGGTTTACAAGTTCTCTGTTACCGCTGTTACCGTTTCTAAGTTCGGCCATGAAATTTTCATTCTGTTTTGCCAGATAGGCGTAACAGTTTTTTGAAAAGTTTTCCGCAGCCTGATCCATATTTAATCTGTACCGGCTGAGATTTTTGTTTTCTTCAGATGTTTTGTCAACCAGAGCTTTATAATTTTTTACTGAACTGTCAATATTTCCCAGTGAACTGTTTAACTTGACCAGCTGCGTTGATTTATCGGCTAACAAATGTGCTTTGGTAAGTTGTTCTTTCACATTGTCAAGATGAGTATTTGCACTGGTGAGGAATTGATCTTCCTCACTATAGGCATAGCCCCGCATTTCATGCATGGTCTCTAGTACTGAACGTTCCAGTTCATTGGAAATAGAGACTTCCGGGACATACTCATCGGCCAGGTATCCTGACTTAGTTGAGATTTTTGACATATTCAATACCGCCAAACCTCCGAGAATTAATGATATTAAAATGAGCACACCAAACCCCATACCCAGCTTCACGCCGAGTCTTAAATCTTTAAATTTCATAATTTTTCTCCTTTGTGATTAGTATTAGTAATTAAATCCTTTATTAAACAGGAACCGGTTGTGATATTGCCGGTTTATATTTATGTTAAAATTGCAGGAACTTATAATTTTTTGTATCCATTTTCATTATACTATTGATCTAACGATCTAAAAGTTAAACTGGTAAAAGCAGATTATTGGTTTAATTGCCGGACTTAAGCCTCTCCCTGTTGACCCATAAAATGATCTCTTTGTAATTTTAGGCGGCATTTTTATCTGGTTTGTTATGGATACTGTTTTTTTTTGTTTGTTTTTTTAATTTAATTCTCTCCTGAAGTCATGCATGGACCATGTAATTTAATTCGAACATATTGCTAATTTCAATAAGTAAAACATATTATAATGAACTAAGTAATATTACTCAATATTAGGTATTATGTTACTTATACGTAATAGTATTATGATGATTTGAATCAACCAGCCGGTTATGATTCTTGTCATTTAGATTAGATGAGCTATATCTATCTAAAAGGCAACCAGTTTTTTTACACGGCTGGGAGTAAGAAATTTACTATTTAAATAAGTGTGTTCAAAAAGTAATTTAAAATAATAATATCTTAAAATAGTTTACCATTTTTGGGTAGGATTTGTTTTAGTTTATGGTATTGATAACTTTGATATTTATTGATCGCGGCAGGTACTAAAAGATCAGAATTATGTATTTTTGGGATTTAACATGAAAGTGATGGAAAGAGAATATACAGTATATATTAAAAATATGGTCTGCGACCGGTGCATTATGGCTGTTGAGAGAGTATTTAAGGAATTGAATTACCCTGTAACAGCTGTTAAACTCGGTGAAGTAAGTTTCCGGGTTGACCAGGGAGAACCGGATTTCAAACTAATTGGTGAAAGATTAAAAAGTCTGGGCTTTGAATTAATTGAAGATAAAAAGGCAAAGCTGGTTGAAAAAATTAAAACGGTGATCGTTAATATGATCCATCATCAGGTGGTAAACGATCTGAAGGTGAATTATTCCGATTATATTGCCGGGGAAACCGGAAGAGATTATCATTACCTGAGTAACTTATTCAGTGAAAAAGAGAATATTACCATTGAAAAGTACATAATTCTGCAAAAAATTGAGAAGGTAAAGGAATTGCTCATTTATGATGAGTTATCGCTGAGTGAGATTGCCTGGCAATTACAATACAGCAGTACAGCTCATCTATCCAGGCAATTCAAACAAATTACCGGATTTACTCCTACCGGGTTCAAAAAATTAAAAGAACATAACCGTCATCCGCTGGACCAGATCAGCTAACAGTAAATTATACAAATCTTTTTCAAAATTCTGTAAGACAAGCGAACCCGATCGTTATTACTTTTGTTGTGAAAATAAAAAACAATAACGATATGAAAACACTTACATTTAAAACAAACATCAACTGCAACAATTGTGTACGCAGTGTAACCCCTTTTCTTGACAAAGTAAGTACAATTAAAGCATGGAACGTGGATACCGGCCATCCTGACAAGATTCTGACTGTAGAAGTGGATGAAGGAGAAGCTGCACAGGTAACTGCTGCCCTGGAAAAAGCCGGATATCACGGACAGGCAATAGACTAAATTATTATGAGCATGATCAAAAGAACTTTCCCTGTGGAGGGAATGACATGTGCTTCCTGTGCGGGTAGTGTTGAAACAATGCTGAACAGCGACGAAGCTGTATCACTGGCTGCTGTTAACCTGGCCAACAATACTGTGACTGTTCAGTACGATGAGGGCAAAGCCACCCCTGTTCATCTGGGAGAACTGATTGATCAGATTGGTTTCAAACTGGTACTGGAAGACAGTACAGATGAATCGGTGGAAGAAAAGGAACATGCAGCCCGCAAAATTGCATTAAGAAAATTATTGTGGGCGGCAGCTATTACCATCCCGGTAATATTGTTGTCCATGGTTTTTACCAACGTTCCCGGCCGGAATTTCATCATGATGGGTCTTACTTTGCTGGTAATGGTTACCAGTGGCAGGAATTTTTATGTAGTAGCCTGGAAAAGAGCCCGGAACTTTTCTGCCAATATGGATACACTCATTGCAGTGGGAACCCTGGCCGCTTTTATTTTCAGCCTGGTTTCAACTTTCTTTCCGGGTATTTTCACTCAGCAGGGAATAAGTGCCCATGTTTATTTTGAAACAGCCGCGGCAATTATTACGCTGATACTCTTTGGTAAATATCTTGAAGAACGTGCAAAATCCCAGACGTCGGATGCAATTCGCAAGCTGGTTGGTTTGAGTCCCAAAAAAGCCCGTATTGTTCGAAACGGTAAGGAGCAGGAAGTGGATATCGGTCAGGTACTGGTAGGTGATGAAATACTGATCCGTCCGGGAGAAAAGATACCTGTTGACGGTGAAGTGATTGAGGGCCGGTCGACCGTTGATGAAAGCATGATCAGCGGTGAATCAATACCGGTTGAAAAAACTTCA
Source organism: uncultured Bacteroidales bacterium (assembly GCA_963783315.1). Lineage (GTDB taxonomy): Bacteria > Bacteroidota > Bacteroidia > Bacteroidales > DASQZP01 > DASQZP01. The sequence goes on along the minus strand of CAWAMZ010000008.1, from coordinate 848,849 downwards.
GGTACTTATGCCATAGGAGGAACCATAAATAAAACCGGAACATTCAGGATCAAAGCCTCAAAGGTTGGCAGTCAGACGGTGCTGGCACAAATCATCGAACTGGTTAAGGAAGCACAAGGCAGTAAAGCTCCCAGTCAGCGACTTGCAGATAAAATATCCGGTATTTTTGTTCCTGTTGTGATGGGTATCTCATTGCTCACTTTTGCAATCTGGTATTTTATTGGCCCGGAACCGGTACTGACCCACGCATTTATCAGTGCCGTCACCGTATTGATCATTGCCTGTCCCTGTGCCCTGGGGCTGGCCACTCCAACGGCAATTATGGTTGGCCTCGGAAAAGGTGCCGGTAATGGTATTCTTATTAAGGATGCCGCCAGTATGGAACAGTTACATGCCATTACCGATCTTGTGGTTGATAAAACCGGGACAATCACATTTGGGAAACCCCGGTTGACCCATCAGCACTGGACAGATGATAGTTTTAAAATCAAACAGATGGTGGTGGCTGTTGAAAAATTTTCGGAACATCCACTTTCAGAAGCAATCGTAAGTGCTCTTGATGAGGCCGGTGCTCCTGATTTTCAGGTGAACGATTTCGAAAGTATTACCGGCTCTGGTTTGCAGGCAACCATTGAAAACAAAGTAATCCTCATTGGTACTAAAAACCTTATGAACCGGAAAAATATTCCGATACCTGAAGAAATGAATCGGATCGCGCAGCAGTGGGAAGAGGAAGCCCGCACGGTTATATATATTAGTTATGACGGAAGGTTTGATGGTATACTGGCCATTGCTGATGAGATAAAACCGTCAGCGGCAAAAGCTGTACGCTGGCTTACATCAAATGGTGTAAATGTACATATGATGACGGGCGATAATCAGCATACAGCGCTGGCTATTGCAGCTTCAGCCGGAATTACTTCGGTGCATGCAGGTGCTTTGCCGGCTGATAAAGCCGAATTTGTTAAATCGTTGCAGGCACAGGGCAGGAAAGTAGCCATGGCCGGCGATGGTATCAATGACAGTCCGGCTTTGGCTCAGGCCGATGTGGGAATTGCCATGGGAGACGGAACTGATATTGCCATTGAAAGTGCCCAGATTGCCCTGCTTAACGGAGAACTGGGTAATTTTGCCCGTGCCATGAGGTTGTCAAAAGCAACAGTCAATACCATTAAAGAAAATTTATTCTGGGCATTCATCTATAATATTATTGGTATTCCGCTGGCTGCAGGTATACTTTATCCTTTCAACGGATTTTTGCTAAACCCGATGATCGCAGCTGCCGCAATGGCCTTTAGCTCAGTATCTGTGGTGCTTAATAGCCTCAGGCTGAAAACAAAAAATATTGGTTGAAAAATATCAATTTTGATTTTTCTGCAAATAGTCTATAATAATGTCAGCCATACAATACTGCTGTAAGCAGGGTATAAGTATGGCTGACATTTTTAATTCAATTATGCTTACTGGTTTTTATCAATCTGTAATAAAAATATTCAAATTAAGGTATATTGATGATTTAATTTTTCCTGAATTTAACTTTCAAAACCCTGTTCATGGAGTTCCCCTTCATTTTTATTTTGAAGTTATTTACCTTTGTTTTAAATTTATAGCTAAAATAATTCATACTTTCTACATGCAGCGTTCAAAAATATCAGCTTTAACATTGAATCTGATCACAAATTCATTGTTGGTGCTTTTAATCCTGGCTGTCTTATTTGTTATCAGCCTCTATAATTATTTGTTGTTTCATACACTGGTTGAGTTTTACAGTATAGTAATTGCGTTTGCTTTTTTTTCAGTCACCTGGAACAGCAAAGCTTATATGAAGAACAATTACCTGGTGTTCATCGGCATTGCTTATTTGTTTGTGGGTACACTGGATTTGCTGCATACAATTACTTATCCAGGAATGAATATTATTTCTGGCAATAATTATTATACCAATCAGTTATGGATTGCAGCCCGTTATCTGGAAGCCCTGTCCTTTCTTATTGCATTTTTTGCTTTCAAATACCGAAGAAACCTAAACTACTTGTTGATAATTCTGGGATATACGGTAATAACATTGTTGCTTGCTTTTTCGATTTTAATCTGGCATATATTTCCGGTATGTTTTGATCCCCAGGACGGATTGACTACTTTTAAAATCACGAGTGAATATATTATATCGGCAATCCTGTTTGTGAATATCATCTTGCTGGCCGTTAACCGAAGATGGTTCAGCACGGTTGTTTTTCGCTACCTGCTGTTATCCCTGATCACCACTATTGCAGCTGAGATTTGTTTTACCGGCTACTCAACGAATTTTGACAACATGAATCTGCTTGGACATTTTTTCAAGCTTATTTCATTTTTTTTGATTTACAAAGCGATCGTGGAAACAGGGTTGAGACAACCCTTCAAACTGCTCTTTAAGGAGTTGAAAGAAAGTGAGACACGGTTGAGTGAGCTGAATGCAACCAAAGACAAGTTTTTCTCAATAATTGCCCACGATCTGCGAAATCCTTTTAGCGCACTCAATGGATTGTCGGATGTGCTGCTTAAGAATTATGACTCTTATGACAGAGAGTTTATTCGTAAGATGATCATGGAGATTAATGTAGCCGGCAAAAGAGGTTACAGCCTGCTGGAAAACCTGCTCGAATGGTCCCGCTCGCAAAGCGGAAGAATGGAATGGCAACCTGAAACCCTTGACCTGAAGACATTGTGTGATGAGGTTATTGAGTTAATGACATCAAAAGCAAACCTGAAGAATATTAAGCTAACACTTACTGTTTCTCCTGATATTGAAGTGATTGCCGATGGCAATATGGTGAAAACTATTATAAGAAATTTGTTGTCGAATGCCATTAAATTTTCAGAATTCGGGAAAAGTATCAATATCAAAGTAAACATCAACGGGGAATTCGCCCAAATTGCCGTGGAGGATCATGGAATTGGGATTCCGAAAGATAAAATCAATTCTTTATTCAGGATTGATGAATACTATACCCGGACTGGTACGAATCATGAGCAGGGCACCGGACTGGGCCTGGTTCTAAGTTATGAATTTGCAATAAAAAACGGAGGAAATTTATGGGTGGATAGTGAACCCGGAAAAGGCAGTACCTTTTTCTTTACACTCCCGCTCGACAAATAAATTGCTCTGTTTCCTTTTGTTTGTAAAAATATATGACTATCGGGAATCATGTATAAAGCTAATATCTATTTAAAATATTGCCGGAAAAAGAACGCTTACGCTGCCCCCTCCCCCCTGAAGGCCTGCCTGCCGCACGCAGTACAGGCAGGGGGGCCTTCAGGGGATAAAGGGGCTGAGCGAAAGCATTGTAAAATCTGATTCATTTTAAATTTATTAATCATTCCCGATAGTCAATTAAAAATATAACCCATCAGGCTTATTCCCGGGGCCCCTGAAGGGGGGCTCACACACGGTTTACCAATTTCAAATTTAGTATAAATATGTGCGCTGGCTCCCCTTCAGGGGATAAAGGGGCTGAGCGAAAGCATTGTAAAATCTGATTCATTTTAAATTTATTAATCATTCCCGATAGTCATTTAAAAATATAACCCATCAGGATTATTCCCGGGGCCCTTGTACAAATAAGTAATTTAGAGTTTTATTTACATGACAGATTGGTTAGTTGTATTTAAATTAATATACCTCTTATTTCCTCTGTTTTTAAGTTGAGTTGTAATATTATGCTGAATCAGAAATTGAATATCTCTTGTTTTGCTTTGCTATTGATATTATTATATAAATTAGTAGTACAATCTGGTAAAAAAATGCAAAAATAAATTATCATTCTTATCTTGTGACAATAAACTGAATACAGGTGAGAAATTTAAAGAGTATAATCAACTGAAAAACAGACAGTATTTTTTTGTGTTGATACCTGTAAATTTGTCTGACAGACAATTTAACATGTTTGACTCCAAATAAATAAACAAATGACCAATAAGGAAAAACCATTATCAAAAATTACACGGGAGGCTGAGAACATAATGCGTGATCTTCAGCAATGGGCTGGTTATCAGCTCAACGATATAATTATGCCTTTTTGGATGAAATACATGCCTGATGATGCACAGGGTGGATTTAAGGGGTTAATAAATAACGATTTATCGGATGATCCCGGTGCGCCAAAGGGGTTGATATTAAATGCAAGGATATTGTGGGCTTTTTCAGCAGTTTTCAATCACGAAAGGAGTGAAGCACATCTTACATTGGCTAAAAGAGCAGCTGATTATATTAATAAGTTCTTTTATGATTCTGAATTTGGCGGTTATTACTGGATGTTAGATTCTTCAGGTGAAATGAAACAGGGTAAAAAGCAAATATATGCCCAGGCTTTCGTCCTGTATGCTTTTACCGAATACTTTGTGGCTACTCAGGATAATGAGTACCTTGAAAAAGCTAAAGAAATATTCAAACTGATTGAGCAACATGCTTTTGATAAAAACGGAAACGGATATCTGGAAGCTTTTGATCGAAACTGGCAACCTGTTGAAGATCTGCGGTTGAGTGAAAAAGACATGAATGTAGCCAAAACGATGAATACACATTTACATGTGCTTGAAGCATATACCAGTTTATTCAGGGTTTGGCCCGATCCGCAGCTACGTGAACGTATCAGTAACCTGATCGATATATTTCTTCTGCATTTTATCCGGAAGAATGATTGCCATTTTGAATTGTTTTTTGATGAAGACTGGAACAGTAAATCAACGGAAATATCTTACGGACACGACATTGAAGGCAGTTGGTTGCTGTATGAAGCTGCTGAAGTACTGAAAGATGAGGACCGCCTGACTCTGGTTGCTGATATCGCAGTAAAGATGGCTGATGCTGGTTTAAAAGGACTGAACCAGGATAAGGGACTTGATCATGAGACGCATCGTGGTGTGCCTTCCAACGGACAGACAGAATGGTGGGCACAGGCTGAAGCAATTGTTGGATGTCTGAATGCTTTTCAGCTTACCGGCGACGAATATTATCTGCAGGTGGCTGAGGGATTGAAAAATTTCACAGAAAAGTATTTTGTCGATCATAAATCAGGTGAATGGTATTTCAGGCTTGATCCTGAGCGTAAACCAATATTATCCTATGAAAAGGCCGGTTTTTGGAAATGCCCTTATCATAATTCACGAATGTGCCTTGAAATAAACAGGAGAATTACGCTTATCCATCAATAATCATTTAAATAAAGCTGCACTATGAAAAAAAATATTCTTTTAGTAATAATTATCAGTTTGTTGTTCTTTAATGCAACAGGAAAGAAGGTTTCGGCCCAGCCGGACAGGATAAGCCACGGAAACCAGGAACTTTTTCTCTCAGGGATCAATCTGGCATGGATTAATTTTGCAAATGACCTGGGGAATTTCAATGAAGCGGAATTTACCCGTGCCATGGATGAGGTTTCTGAAGCCGGGGGAAACAGCGTTCGCTGGTGGCTGCATACCAATGGTAGAAACAGTCCGCAATTTTCCAATGGAAAGGTATCGGGAATAGATCCGGCAGAGATCAGTAATCTGAGGAAAGCACTGGACATTGCTTATGAAAGGGGCATTGTGCTTGATTTGTGTCTGTGGTCATTTGATATGCTGCAACCAAATGCGGGTACAGAAAACCTGGCAAGGAACAGAAAATTGCTGGAAGACACATCTTATACTATGGCATATGTTCGTAATGCGCTGATTCCAATGGTTTCAGCACTCAAAGGGCATCCGGGTATACTTTGCTGGGAGGTATTTAACGAGCCGGAAGGAATGACAAGCAAATATGGATGGACACCTGAAAAAGTGGATATTTCGTATGTGCAGCAGTTTGTGAACATAGTTGCCGGAGCCATTCACCGTACCGACCCGTCTGCCAAAGTATCCAACGGGTCATGGAATATAAAAGTATTAACTGATGTTGATGGTTTCTATAATTTTTACCGGGATGACAGGTTAGTTGCAGCCGGAGGTGATAAGGACGGAACGCTGGATTTCTATATGGTACATTATTACCCGCAGCATTTTGGGGTGTCACAGTCTCCTTTTCATCATCCTGCAAGCTACTGGAAGCTGAATAAACCTTTGGTTATCGCAGAATTCCCTGCTTTGGGCATTTCATTGGGCGATAATTCCCTGACAACAATGCAGGCTTATCAGTATGCTTTTGATAATGGATACGCCGGGGCAATGTCCTGGACCTGGACCGGCCATGACGGTAATGGCGGACTGCCTGAGTGTAAAGCCTCTCTGATGTATCTTTCTGAAAATCACCCGGACGCAATTGTGATTGATGAAGAAAAATAGTGTGCTGATGCATTGCTCCGGTAATAGATTATCGTGTTTTTTTTATTTTCATTATCGCAGTGTTAAACTGATATAATTTTTATTACTAACTAAAACTTATCTGGAAAAAATGAAAAATTTGTTTAATCGCATCGGGTCAGGATTAATTGTTACGGCAATTTTTCTGATAGCCGGGTTATCATTTACTTCATGTAATCAGCAGAAAAAAACAGGAAATCGTTTTGATGCTGTGAAAACTGTAAATCCTCATGCTACTCAGGAAGTAAAGAAACTTATGTATTTTCTGGACAGTATTTCCGGACATTATACGCTTTCAGCCCAGCACAATTACATGAGCCAGTTCACCCTCGATTTCGACAGCATTCATGCTCTTACCGGCAAGTACCCTGCTATATGGGGTTCCGATTTTGGATTTGCTGATTCTACCCATAATACTGATAACATAGCATACAGGCCTGATCTGTTAAAGCAGATTGAAAAACAATATCATGCCGGGTCTCTGATCACTTTAACCTATCATCAGGCCAATCCTGTGATGGGCGAACCTACTTCCTTTAAAGGGGGAGTGCAGAGTGATCTTACTGATGAACAGTGGAAAGAACTAACCACCCACGGAACACCTCTCTACAATGACTGGAAAAAGCAAATGGAATTGCTGGGAGGATATCTTAAAAAATTACAGGATGAACATATACCAATATTATTCAGACCATATCATGAAATGAACGGCGACTGGTTCTGGTGGGGTGGCCGGCCGGGCGATTCCGGTTATATAGCCTTGTACAGGCAGTTATTTGATCTGTATACAAATGAGTTGCAACTAAATAATCTGATCTGGGTATGGTCTACCGATAATCCCATTCTGTACGGTTTTGGAGAATATTATCCGGGCGATGACTATGTGGATATTGTGGGCTGTGATCTGTATCCAAAAGGAGATACTGCTGTCCTGTACCGCAAAGATATTTATAATATGGTACTGGAACTGGCTGGCGACAAGCCCATTGTAGTAGGCGAACAGGCTAAACTGCCCTCGCCTGAAGTATTGCTGGAGCAACCCCGCTGGGCCTGGTTCATGGCATGGGATGGATTGGTGTTTTCTGAGAATGACACTAACAGCATCAGGGAATTTTATAGTAATCCTACTGTACTTTCACGTGGTGATCTTCCTGCGTGGTTGTTCAAAAAATAGTATAGCCGGCCGGGATTTATTAATTTTATTGCTGAATCAAAACCTGACAAGCGGAGATCTTCATATATTTGAATAATGGATTGTTTCAGCATTAAATGTCGGGTTGTAACTCTTATCTCTGAAATTCTAAACCTAACACTTAAAACTTTATCAATATACAATATGAAATTTAAAATCATCCATCTTATAGTTCTGTCTCTCCTGGTGCTTTCGTTTGCATGCAATAGTCACAAAAACGACACAGACTTTGTGAAGACAAACGGAACTCATTTTGAAATAGACGGCAAGCCCTATTATTTTATGGGTACAAATTACTGGTACGGCGCATACCTTGGGATGAAAGAATCTCCCGGAGACCGGGAACGGTTGCAAAAGGAGCTTGATCAGCTGAAACAATTTGGTATAACTAACTTGCGTGTGCTGGCCGGATCCAATTTATCTTCAATACATAATTCTTTGAAGCCTGCCTTTCAGAAAGCTCCCGGGGATTACAACGAAGAACTCCTTGACGGACTTGATTATCTGCTTTCCGAAATGGACAAAAGAGGCATGCATGCAGTCCTCTTTCTTACCAATTACTGGGAATGGTCTGGTGGCATGAGCCAATACCTGGCATGGGAGAACGATGGAAAACTGATTGATCCTGCTGTTGACAATAACTGGAGCGGATTCATGAATTATTCAAAGGAATTTTACACAAATCCATCGGCTGAGAAAGTATTCAGGCAATATGTCAATATGCTGTTAACCCGGCAAAATAATTATACCGGTAAATTTTACCGGGAAGATCCGGCAATTATGGCCTGGGAACTTGCCAATGAACCTCGTCCCGGTAATGGTGCTGAAGGATTGGCCGGCATTGATACACTGGTTAGGTGGGTAAATGAAACAGCTATGTTTATCAAGTCTGTTGATCCTAACCACCTGGTTACTACCGGCAGCGAAGGGTTGGCAGGATGTATGGAATCATCCCGCTGCTACATAAACGAACACAGCAGCAATTATATTGATTATGCCACGGTACACCTCTGGGCTAAAAACTGGGGATGGTTCAAAGCCGACAGCATGGAGCAAACCCTGGTGATTTCAATACACAATGCCGCCGACTATCTGAACAAACATATTGCCATGGCCCGTAAAATTAACAAGCCGCTTGTGCTTGAGGAGTTTGGTCTCGGCCGCGATTATGAAAACTTTGACCGGACAGCACCTGTTACAGCACGAAACCGGTACTATAAAAATATTTTTTCACTGATGTACGACAGTGCTGCGATGGGGGCACCGGTAGCTGGTATCAACTTCTGGGCATATGGAGGAGCCGGCCGGGCACAAAATGAAGATTATAAATGGCAGTTGGGTGATCCGTTTACCGGTGACCCGCCTCAGGAACCGCAGGGATTGAATTCAGTTTTCGATACTGATACCAGTACCCTGAATATTATACATAATTATGCTGAAAAATTTATGAGTCTGGAAACCCCGGATAAATAAAAGGCTATTGACTGACTGTGCACAGGACAGAACTTGTGCACAGGAAACTCATAATTAGCGTGTTGAATTGTCAAAACGCTAATTCCTGTAAAGTTGTTTTTGCGGTTTTTTCAACGAGATCCCATGCATTCATTACATGTTCCCTGGTGACACCTGTCTGAGCAATCACCATTCGAATCGTAAATTTTCCTTTGATTCTGGTGTGCGTCATATACGCTTTGCCACTGCTGTTTATACTGTTAAGGAGATGATCGTTTAATTTATTCAGTTTCTCCTCTTCGAGGATGTGCGGCGGATGAAAACGAAAACAGATAGTATTCAGGGATAAAGGCGCGAGTATTTCAAAATTGCTTTTATGCTGAATTTTTTCATGCAGTTCATCTGCAAGCAGAATGTGATACCTTATTTTATCCTGCAATCCGCTTTTACCAAAATTGCGCAACACAAACCAAAGTTTTAGTGCCCTGAAACGCCGGCCCAACGGTACACCCCAGTCTCGGTAATTATTTACCTGGTTATCAGATTTTGTTTTCAGGTACTCGGGCATAATCTCAAATGTCCTGATCAGCGCACCTTTGTCCTTTACAAAATAAGCCGAACAATCGAAATTGGTGAACATCCATTTATGTGGATTGAAAACAAAGCTGTCGGCCTGTTCAATGCCTTTTATCATCCATCTGTATTCATCCAGGAGCAAAGCTGTTCCGGCAAAAGCAGCATCAATATGCAACCACAGGTCATGTTGTCTGCAGACAGCTGCAATTTCTTCCAGCGGATCAATGGCTACAGTACTTGTAGTTCCTAATGCTGCCACCACACAAACAGGCTTGTATCCGTGCTTAAGGTCCTCTTCAACAGCTGCTGCAAGCTTTTCGGGTTGCATACGCTGTTGGTCATCAACCGGTATTTTTACCAGGTTTTCCTTTCCGAAACCGGCAATCTTAACTGCTTTTTCTATCGAAGAATGTGCTTCGGTTGAACAATAGATCCTGAAATTGAGATGGTCCTTAAAACCACTCTGATTAATACTGTAATTACTGTACTTCTCCCTGGCTGAGAGTATTGCGGCAAGTGTTGATGTTGAAGCACTGTCCTGTATTACACCATCCCATGATTCTGGTAAACCCGTTAGTTTTTTCAGCCAGTTCATAACTTTTTCTTCAAGTTCGGCCGCTGCCGGTGAGGTCTCCCAAATCATGCACTGAGCGCCCAGCGCAGCTGTGAGCATTTCGGCGAGTACCGAAGGATAACTTGTATTGGCCGGGAAATAGGCGAAGAAATTAGGGCTCTGCCAATGCGAAATGCCCGGAAGAATGAGTGATTTGAAATCACTGAATATATCATCTATATTTTCTCCGTTATCAGGAGCTGATTCCGGGAGTGCAGCAAATATACTTCCGGGCTTAACCTGCGATTTAACCGGATAATCTTCTCTGTTCTCATAATAATCCGCCATCCAGTCGGCAAATTTATGAGCTTGTTTCCTGAACTCTTCGTTGGTCATTACTTTTTGGTTATTTGAATTGTCTGTACTGATTGTGCTGGTGGAAATGGTTCATCATCCCCCGACTCAAAGTTATAAATTTATTCTGTGTGGTTGTATATGAAAAAAGACAGAGCTTTTAATGCTGTAATTACCATCGTTCAACAACTACTTTTACAGATCGAGCGTCAGCTGGATAGCTTCCGGATTATCGGGCTCCTCGGTATTCGAAACCGACAACCCAAGTAATCTGATTTTTTCACCGGATAGTTGCTGTGTGGTAAGCAGCCATTTAGCAGTTTTGTGAAGAAGTTCAAAATTATCCAGCTTGTTATGAAGTGTTTTGCTTCTGGTGATTTGTCTGAAATCAGCGAATTTTATCTTTAATGTAAGCGTTTTTCCGAAGAATTTGTTTTTTTTTAGTCTCTCCATCAATTCTTTTTCGATATGATACAACTCAGCTATCAGTTGAAATTCGGAATACAGATCAGCTTCAAATGTTCTTTCAGCACCTACTGATTTTCTTTCTCTTTCAGGATTTACCGGTCGCTCATCAACTGCACGCGCAATATCGTAGTAAAAATTACCTGTTTTTCCAAAATGCCTGACGAGTTCTCCACGCGAAAGACTTTTAAGGTCGATCCCTTTATAAATTCCAAGCTGATGCATCTTTTTTGCTGTTACTTTCCCTACGCCAAAGAATTTTTCCACAGGAAGATCCTCCACAAACTGCTCGGCATTTTCGGGTCTGATAATGTACAAACCATCAGGTTTATCATAATCAGAAGCAATCTTGGCCAGAAATTTATTGATGGATACCCCGGCAGATGCAGTCAGGTTGGTCTCCATTTTGATACGGGCTTTTACTTCTTTGGCAATCAGTGTTGCTGATGATATGCCTGCTTTATTGGATGTAACATCAAGAAAAGCTTCATCTAAGGAAAGTGGTTCAATGAGATCAGTATAATCATGAAAAATAGTCATGATCTGATGACTGACCTGCCGGTACACATCAAAACGGGATTTTACAAAATGAAGTGCAGGACATTTTTGTCTGGCAACTTTCGATGACATCGCCGAATGTACCCCGTATTTCCGAGCTTCGTAACTGGCAGCAGCAACCACACCCCGTTCACTCTCTCCACCAACAGCCACGGGGACACCGCGCAACTCCGGATTATCGCGCTGCTCTACCGAAGCAAAAAAGGCATCCATGTCGATGTGTATGATTTTACGGGTGTTCATTGTTTCTGCAGAAATGTATATAAATTTGCCTGATTCCGGTATTACTTATTAGCAAAACCTGAAACAAGGTTTTAATGTAACTGTACAAATATAAATCATAACATTATGCTGATAGACATTACTTACTTTTAATAATTGTAAGATTGCTTTTTTCATACTATTTTAGTTTCTTCATCGTTTATGAACTAAACCCGGAAAAACTCTGTGAACTTGAAAAAATATTTTTTTGTACTTTTTGTATTATTCTCAGCTACAGTATCAGCGCAATTGCCAAAGGTAAAAAATCTTCCTACATACGATGACAAAGTGTTGCATTTTGGCTTCACACTTGGGTTGAATACAATGGATTTCAGTATCCAACGATCTATGCTGGGGGTTCAGCATGATACTATTGCAGATGTGAGCCGGATTGAACCGGGATTTCACGTGCTTATAGTGTCTGATCTGCGGTTGGGTGAATATTTCGATCTGCGTTTTCAGCCTGGTATTTCGTTTGGACAACGAAATCTTAATTTTATGCACGACGGAAAAAGCATTAATGAAATGAAGGTGGAATCCAATTTTCTTGATTTTCCACTCCTTCTCAAATATAAAGCCAAAAGGCTCAATAATTTCCGGCCATACCTGCTGGGTGGTTTCAGTGTTCGCTACGACATGGCTGCCAAAAAAGGGTATGATGAACAAACAGATGTTTATATCAGGCTTAAGCCAATGGATTTTTACTATGAACTGGGTGGTGGGGCAGATTTTTATCTGCCTTATTTCAAGTTTTCCATGGAGCTCAAACTGGCCATAGGAATGCGGGATGTGCTGGTGCATGATCCTGCTCCCAATCATGAGATATTCGTAAACAGCATTGACAGGCTAACCTCTAACCTGGTCATGTTATCATTTCATTTTGAGTAACCGGAACTTTAAATTCTTTCAGCCTTGATAAAGGAAATAAACCTGGTGCTAACACCTTCTCAGGCTGCTGAACCTAAGCAGTTTTTACCGATTGCTGTCCGGCAACTGGGCCTCCCAGCATCATCGGTACAGGATCATCAGATTATCAGGCGCTCACTTGACGCCCGTAAGAAAAATATTAAAGTAAATTTATCGCTCCGCCTGTTTATTGACCAGCCCGCTGATACAGAAAATTATCATTCTACTGTTGAATATCCGGATGTACACAATAAGCCACCCGTTGTGGTGGTGGGTTCTGGCCCCGCTGGCCTTTTTGCTGCGCTTCGGCTTATTGAGCTGGGGTTGAAGCCTATCGTATTTGAACGTGGTAGAGCTGTTTCTGAAAGAAAAAAAGATATTGCCCTGATTTCGACAAAGCATCAGGTTAATCCCGACTCTAATTACTGTTTTGGAGAGGGTGGTGCAGGTACTTTTTCAGATGGAAAGCTGTATACACGATCGAAAAAACGCGGGGATACAGGCAGAATCCTCAGTATTTTGTATCAGCATGGGGCAGATGAACAAATTCTTTATGAAGCACATCCGCATATAGGGACTGATAAGCTTCCGGCTGTGATCAAAAAAATACGCCAATCGATTCAGGATGCCGGGGGGGAAGTGCATTTCGAAGCGAAGGTAACCGGATTGCTCATAAAGAAAAACCGGGCTGCAGGAGTAAAACTTTCTTCCGGAGAAACTGCGGAATCAGCTGCTGTGATTCTTGCCACAGGTCATTCTGCCCGTGATGTGTACGAGATGTTGCAGATGCATCAGATAACTCTTGAGGCCAAGCCATTTGCCGCAGGTGTGAGGGTGGAGCATCCACAGGCACTGATCGACCGGATACAGTATCACGGACAGGAGAGGGGTGCTTTTCTTCCTGCTGCAGCTTATAACTTTGCTGAACAGGTGAACGGAAGGGGGATCTATTCGTTTTGTATGTGTCCCGGGGGATTTGTAGTCCCTTCAGCCACTGCAGAAAACGAGGTGGTTGTAAACGGAATGTCACCTTCCCGCAGAAATTCGCCGTGGGCAAATTCCGGGATTGTTGCGGAGATACGCATGGAAGATTATGTGCCTTATGAGAAATACGGGCCACTGGCCGGACTGGAGTTTCAAAAGAATCTGGAAAAAATGGCTGCCCGTTTTGGTGGGCATGGACAAACTGCTCCTGCACAGCGACTGGATGATTTTGTTCATGGCAGAGAATCATCAACGTTGCCAATTTCATCATATTTTCCCGGAATCCATTCTTCAGAGCTGCATAGCTGGCTGCCCTCTCAAATAGCGGAGAGATTGCGCAAAGGGTTTGAACTGGCTGGAAAAAAAATGAGTGGTTTTGTTACCAATGAAGCTATTGTCCTTGGTGTTGAAAGTCGCACGTCTTCCCCCGTCAGGATTCCCAGGAATCCGGATTCCTTACAGCATATTAACATGCCTGGCCTGTATCCCTGTGGCGAAGGCAGTGGTTATGCCGGTGGTATAATATCTTCCGCTATCGATGGTGAACGAGTGGCTGAGGCAGTTAAAAAAGAAATGATGCATCATTAATTTTCTTGTTTGTCATCTGGCTGCATGACCCTGCGCCGGAATTCTGCCAGTACAACGGAAGCAGCAACAGCTGCATTGAGAGATTCCTGTCCGCCGGAAACATTTGAAGGGTAGGGGGGTATGGTAATTTTCCGGTTGATAAATGCGGTTAACGCAGGTGAGATGCCTTTGGATTCATTTCCTATGACAATTATACCGTTAGTGCTTAAAGGAACCTGGTAAATATTCTCTCCCTCAAGGAATGTACCATAGACAAATGGTGATGATCCGGATTTGCTTACCGACTCAAAAAATTCTTTTTTTTCAATATAGATCACCCTGACACGAAAAATAGCCCCCATAGTTGATTGTACTACTTTTGGGTTATATTGGTCAACACAGTCCGGTGTGCAAAAGACAGTGTGAATGCCAAACCAGTCTGCCATACGCATAATTGTTCCCAAATTACCGGGGTCCTGAATGCCCTCAAGATAGAGTGTGAGTTCCTGGTCAAAATCAAATGCGGTATCTTCAAAATCCTTTTTCCTTGCAACTGCCAGTACCTTGTTTGGAGTAGTAAGTGTCGAAATCTTTTTCAATTCATCATCAGTCACTTCTTCGATACTCATTTCTCCCGGCCGGGCAATTACAGTATTCTTTTTTAACCATTGTGCTGTGGCAACCAGCAGTTCAGTTCCCTGGCCCCATTCAAGTAATTCACCCACAAGCTTTTCTCCTTCAACCAGAAAAAGACCGTGTTTATCTCTGTACTTTTTCGTTTTGAGGGAATTTATCAGTTTAGTTTTGTTTTTGCTCAACACAACTTTATAATTATTTTTCGTTATAAAGGTAAAAAATATCAGCTTAACTGATATTGTTATCAGGATTTACATTCTTTTGGAAATGGAAACAAGTTAAACCAGTATTTTACTAGTTTAATTTGCATATTTACAGCAAGTTGAACAAAAATATCTGTTTATTCCCGTAAAATATTTCACAATATGTATCTTTGTGAGGTTATCAGTATAACACCAGATTAAATAACAGGGACAGGAAAGAATAAAGGTTCTTTCGGCCTGTTTTATCTGAAAGATCTTATATTTTTTAAAGCTAAAAATAACAGGCATCAAACCTTGAGAAGATATCATCATAAAATCAAGCATAGTCGCATTTTCAGTAGTTTATTCTGGGTAGTGTTCTTAACTATTACCGCTTGTAACCCGACCAAATACGTTCCAAAAGGCGACTATCTGCTTGAAAATTACAAGATTGAACAGACACAAAAAAAAGTAGACAAATCGGAACTGGAAAGCTATGTGAAACAAAAACCAAATAAGAGAATTATTGGCTTTCGTTTTCATTTATCTATGTATAACCTGGCTAATCCGGGGAAAGACAACTGGTTTAATAACTGGTTACGTACAATCGGAGAAGAGCCGGTCATTTTTGATGAGATTGCAACCGAGAAAACAACAAATCAACTCCGGCTTTACATGCGGAATAAAGGGTATTATGATGCCCGTGTTACGGATTCGGTTATTTTAAAAAAAAAAACAGCCTCTGTTATTTACCGGATTAAACCCAATGTTCCCTACCGCATAAGAAATATCAGCTATTATTTTGAGGATACAACGCTCCGTGATCCGGTACTAAAAGACACAGTGAACTCACTTATTCACCGGGGAGGATTGTTTGACATGAATGTGTTGCAACAGGAGCGGGAGCGGATAGAAACCATGCTTAAAAATAAGGGCTATTATAATTTCTCCAAAGAGTTTATTTATTTTGATGCTGATACTGCTCTGATAAATCACAAAGTTGATCTGGAGATGGGTATTAAAAAATATGTAATCCGTAACCGGGATAATTTAAGCCGGGTTGTGGATCATAAAAAATACAAGATCCGGAATGTCAGTATAAATATGAATTACGAGCCGGGCATTGATGTTGAGAATGAGAAGATTGATGTAAATAAGATAGATACCCTTAAATATGACGGACTGCGTTTTCTGTATGTCAAAAAGCCACTTGTAAAACCTCAGGTACTGGCTCAGTCAGATTATATTTTGCCTGGTGACCTTTACAGACTTGATAATGTTACCAAGACATACAATCATCTGAGTTCCTTACGGCTGTTCAAATTTGTAAATATGCAATTTTATGAAGTGGAAAAGAAGAATAGTTATGAGAAGGCAGATACAGGAAGTCTGGATTGTGTCATACAACTTTCGCCTTATACGCTGCAATCCTATACAGTTGAAGTTGAAGGGACAAACTCTTCGGGCAATCTGGGGATTGCAGGAAACGTCATTTATCAGCATAAAAACCTGTTTGGAGGAGCGGAAGCGCTTGATTTCAAAATTAAAGGCGCAATTGAAACATTGCAGGAGGCCTATGGAAGAAAATTCAATAATACACTCGAGCTGGGAACAGAGGCAAAAATTAGTATTCCAAAGTTTTTACTTCCTTTTCGTACCGAAGGATTTATTAAGAAGTTCAATCCCAAGACATTACTGACTATTGCATATAATTATCAGCGAAGACCTGATTACACGCGTACCATTGCCAATGCTTCGTTTGGTTATTACTGGCACGGAAACCGGTATCTGAATCATACTGTAAATCCCATTGAAATAAATCTTGTGAAACTGCCGAGTATCTCTTCGACATTTAAAGATCAAATTGCGGGGACATATCTGGAAAACAGTTATCAGCAGCACCTGGTGGCCGTATCCAATTATAGTTTTACGTTTAATAACCAGAACATTAAAAAAAATACGGATTTCATGTACTTCCGTTTTAATTTTGAGGAAGCCGGTAACCTGTTAACAACTTTTAATGACCTGATTCATTCCCACAAGGTTGATGGCAGTTATCAGCTCTTTGGTACCCAGTATTCACAATATTTGAAATCTGATATAGATTACCGTTATTATCAGCAAATTAACGAATCAGATAAACTGGTATACCGTTTTTTTGCCGGTGCTGCATATCCTTACGGAAATGCAAAGGCCATTCCTTTTGAAAAGGAATATTTTGGCGGTGGGGCCAATGGTATCAGAGCATGGCAGGTGAGAAATCTTGGACCGGGATCTTATCATGAAGAAACACCCTCAGCTTATCCCAATAAAATGGCTGATATGAAACTGGAAGCTAATCTTGAGTACAGATTCAAACTTTTCTGGGTACTTGAGGGGGCTCTCTTTATGGATGCGGGAAATATATGGGCCATTACCAGTGCAGATGAACGGCCTGGTGCACTCTTTAAGTGGAATAAGTTTTATAAGGATATCGCAATCGGGGCAGGAGCAGGTACCCGGTTCGACTTTTCATTTTTTATTTTCAGGTTCGATGTGGGACTGAAACTGCGGGATCCTTCTCTGCCTTCCGGATCAAGATGGATTCCGGGGTCACGGCCACTTACTGCCAAAGATTTTGGATTCAATATAGGTATCGGATACCCATTCTGATTTCATAGATTAATAAACTTTTTCATTTACAATCTTGTTTTATACTGTAAAGTCAGGTTTATCAATATATTTAACCTTCATTATTCAGGCTAAGGACCCGGGAAAGCAAAAACAAGGAAATTATTTAGTTAAAAAATCTTAATTGATTGATCACTTATTTTGTTTTACCGGATTACCTCATCATTTCATAATACTTTTTTGCACTTTTGTATCGGTCATTGCCTGAAATAATTTTTCTGATTAGATTTTACACCTGTTATGCAAACCCTGAATGAACGACTGAAAATTCAAACAACACAGGATGGTTCTCATACGCTGTATATTCCTTCTCTGGATGAGCACTATCATTCAACGCATGGCTCTATACAGGAATCCCAGCATGTATTTATACGTGCAGGATTTAACGCAATACAACAATCATCTGTAGATATTCTGGAAGTTGGCTTCGGAACCGGCTTAAATGCCATGCTTACTATAAATGAAGCCAACAAGCAAAAGAAGAAAGTATTTTACTATGGAATAGAAAAGTATCCTCTGCCTCCTGAAATACTTGAAAAATTAAACTTTAAAAAATTACTCAGGAATGGGGATGATTTTAGCAGGATTCATGCCTGTCCATGGGAAACAAGGGAAGTAATTAATCCCTGGTTTTCGCTGTATAAAACCAGGACAGACCTGCTGGATGCTGTTCTGCCGGATCTTTTTGATCTGATTTATTATGATGCTTTTTCTCCGGGTGTTCAGCCTTCTCTCTGGAAAGAGCCTGTCCTTCAGAAAATGGCCCGGGTTCTAAGGCCGGGTGGCGTCTTTATTACCTATTGTGCCCGTGGCGCTGTGAGAAGGGCATTGGCTGACAGCGGACTGAAGGTAGAACGGCTTCCGGGCCCTCCCGGAAAGCGTGAAATTTTACGGGCCATTAAATAAACTATTGTATTTACTGTGAACCGGATTCAAACCTGAATTGTTTTATAAACTGTATTGAATGAATTTAATATACCGGAAAAACAATAGTGTTTTATTCCGGGAAAATTATAATTAAAACAATAATATCGTTTTTAAAGTCATCTCCGCGAACTATAATTTTAAAATATAAATTTGACGATATGAAAAATGACTGGCAATACAAAGTAATAAAAGGTGTTTTATTTATTCTTTTTGGTTTGTTGGCCCTGTTTTATCCAGGAGCCACCCTGGTAACACTTGTTAAGTGGTTTGGTATTATTATACTGGCAGGTGGAATCTTATTGTTGATTGGTAGTGGCATCTTCAAAGGCATCAAACAAATGCATAATTTTGTGCTTGCCGAAGGTATTCTTGACATTCTGATCGGAATAGCCATTATTGCTTATCCTCATTTTGTAGCCGGAGTTGTTGTAGTTCTATTTGGAATTTGGGCACTTGTGAGCGGAATACTGCAGCTGGTTTCACTTAATAAACTGCCTTCCTCATTTCAGGGCAAAGGGATGATTCTTGTCAGTGGTATTATCTCAGTTGTATTGGGACTAATCATGCTTTTTAACCCCTTTGGCAGTGGAAAAGCTTTGTTGGTTGTGCTGGGTGCTTATGCCCTGTTTCACGGCTTCTCATCAATACATACAGCGTTACGGACCCGTCAGAATTCATGAAATTCTGGATGACAGTTCCCTTTATATAGTTAACACATTCCTTTAGCTCGGCTTATTATGTTCTATATTAACAATTCCAACCGTGTCAAATCTTTCATTTTTGTTGCGGTTCAATTTAGTGCGTTATTTTACATTCTGCTGACCGGCAGGATAATGCCGGATTCACCCTGGTTGCAGATACCTGTACTGGCGGGTTTTGGCCTGGGAATATGGGCTATTGTGGTAATGGGAACAGATAATGTTAATATTCCTCCTGATGTTATGATGGATGCCCATCTCGTTGAGGATGGCCCTTATAAAGTGATCCGACACCCAATGTATACAGCTATTTTTCTGGTGGTTATTCCGCTCGTTGCAGATTCTTTTACAATTGGGCGCATGATTGCTCTTGCTATACTTCTTATCGATCTGATTTTTAAAATACACTACGAAGAAAGCCAGCTTATTTCGAGATTTAGCGGATATGAAGCCTACCGGAAAAGAACAAATAGAGTTATTCCCTATATTTGGTAAGATAATATTTATCAGATAATCAGATATTTAAATAGAAAGGATTCAGATTTTCAAAAATTAGTGGTGATATAAATCACCAATTTTAATTGTTATATATCGTATCATTATCTAAAAATCTCCGTACAAAATAAGGATTGATAAATTTTTTAACCAAAATATATTTCACACTAATGAAAAAACTTGCTATCATCCTGGTTGTTACTTTTTTTGTGTTATTGGGGCTGAGTTCCTGCAATGATCATATATGTCCCACTTATGTAAAGGCCAATACTGAACAGGTTCAAAATAACAGTTAATTCTTTTGAAAATAGAATAAAATAACTATTTTTACCCGGGTATGTAGTGCAATTATTTTAATTAATATAATGAATATGAAAAAGATGACTGCTTTGTTTGCCATTATTATGCTGGCGATATTTTTATTAGGCTCATGCCAGGCAAATAAAAAATGCCCTGCATACTCAAAGGCGAATACTCAGGAAGCCGGGCAGAATGGTTAACAGGCCCCGTGGGCCATTATTTTTGAATGGGGCTACCCTGCTACAATCGTGTTTGTCTGCAACCGCTGAACCAACTGGTCATGCAGGTTGTTAATTGTTAAATGGCATCCATGAAACAGCTGGTTTCAATTTTTTTACTACTTTTTTGTTTCATCAGTATTTTTGCTCAGGGCGAATTGGATGAACAGGACCGGATATTTTACCGTAATGAAAAATCCGGTTCCGTTATGCTTAATTCCAATGGTTATGGTGTTAACTTCCGTTATGGGAAACGAATTGATGGCCGTAATAAAACCCTGTATGCTATTGATCTGTTAACGATAAAACATCCCAAAGAGGTTAAAGTATCCAATCCCTATTATAACAACCGCAGCTTTGTCTACGGTAAACTAAACTCTTTTTTTACACTTCGTCCCGGAATCGGGCGTCAGCATGAAATGTACAGAAAAGTTGACAAGGGGGGTATCGCTATTCGTTATTTTTACACTGGTGGTGCTTCAATTGGTTTTTATAAACCCATTTACTACGAAGTTTTTCATGTCACCGGTCCGGATGCCAGAAATTATTATATAGAAGTTGAAAAATTCTCATCTGCCGTTCATCAGGGTGATATATATGGACGCTCCGGATTTTTTAAGGGTTTTAATGAAATCAAGTTTGCACCGGGAGTGTTCGTCAAAGCAGGATTAAACTTTGAATACAGTACAATTGATGAGGTAATTCATGCCCTTGAAGTGGGAGTTGTGGGTGATGCTTTTGCACGCAGTATCCCGCTAATGGCAAATCAAAAAAACACACCTTTCTTTTTCTCTCTTTTTGTGAGTTACCGGTTTGGTAAAATCATTAATCCGATTGAGCCTGGCAGCCAGAAGGGAATTGATAACATTTTCCTGAAATAATGGCTTTTTAGGGTTTCTAATGGGCTAGCCGGTTGTTAATTGCTGCCACTGTTTTCTTCTTTTTACTCAGACCGAAAATTTCATTTTTTTATCATTTATTTTACTTATATTTTCATTTTTCCTGACAAAACCAAAGGTAATTTATAAATCACACATTATTAAGTGTTTATATCTTATTGGTTTTGTCTTTTATTTGTTGTTTAACATAGTTAAATATGTTTTAAACATCAGATTAGTAATGTGATGTGAAGTTGGATAACCCCTTGAAATACTGCCGTGATAATTTGAAAGTATGGTTATTAATGATTAATTTTGCAGTTCTTTCAACCATTAATGATAACAATTAAAAATAGATGTAATTATGGGAAAAATTAAAATCGGAATCAATGGTTTTGGCCGTATTGGTCGTTTGGTCTTCAGAGCAGCGCTTAAAAGAGACAATATTGAGGTTGTAGGAATAAACGACCTGATTGATGTTGACTATATGGCATATATGTTAAGGTACGACTCAGTTCACGGACAGTTCAAAGGTGATATTGATATTAAAGATGGTCAT
Source organism: uncultured Bacteroidales bacterium (assembly GCA_963783315.1). Lineage (GTDB taxonomy): Bacteria > Bacteroidota > Bacteroidia > Bacteroidales > DASQZP01 > DASQZP01. The sequence goes on along the minus strand of CAWAMZ010000008.1, from coordinate 827,100 downwards.
CTTGTGGTTAACGGAAAATCGATCAGAGTAACTGCTGAACCTAATCCTGCAGATCTGAAATGGGGTGAAGTTGGCGCTGAATATGTTGTTGAATCAACCGGTTTATTCCTTACACGCGAAAAAGCACAGGGACATATTAAAGCAGGTGCCAAAAGAGTAGTAATGTCAGCTCCTTCAAAGGATGATACTCCTATGTTTGTAATGGGTGTAAACAATAAATCCTATACCAAAGATATGGATATGGTTTCAAATGCTTCTTGTACTACCAACTGTCTGGCTCCTGTTGCCAAGGTGCTGAATGATAAGTTTGGTATCGTTGAAGGTTTGATGACCACTGTACATTCAACTACTGCTACACAGAAGACTGTTGATGGTCCTTCAAAGAAAGACTGGAGAGGCGGACGTGCAGCTGCAGCCAATATTATTCCTTCTTCTACTGGTGCAGCCAAGGCTGTTGGTAAAGTTATACCTGAGCTGAATGGAAAACTTACAGGAATGTCATTCCGTATTCCTACTATTGATGTATCTGTTGTTGACCTTACCTGCCGTTTGGAAAAATCTGCTTCTTACGAAGATATTAAGAAAGCGATGAAAGAAGCTTCACAGGGAGAATTGAAAGGTATTCTGGGTTATACTGAAGATGCTGTTGTATCTACTGATTTCACAGGTGATGCACGTACTTCAATTTTTGATGCTGATGCCGGTATTTCTCTGAACGATAATTTTGTGAAAATAATCGCATGGTATGACAATGAATGGGGTTATTCAAGCAAGGTGGTTGAGCTTATTGAATACATGGATACCGTAAAGTAATACGTAATACGTAAATTCTTTTGATTTAATAAAAAAGCCCGGCTAAACTGCCGGGCTTTTCGTATTCTGTAGGTTAGTGTTATACTAATAATAATCAATCAGGTTAAAAGGAATTTTAAGTGTGTTCTTATAATGCTGACCCAGTTCCATCACCGATTCATCATCTTCTTCATAATACCAGTTTACTGCACATTCATTTCCCGATTCATGATAGCTTTTAATCCGTCTGAAAAATTCCAGCAACAGTTTAGAAGAACCACTGTTTATATATTCCAGTTGAACATTAATTTTCGTGATTTCTTTAGGTGATTTGAAATAATCATCAATCCACTCAAAAAGATTATTGAAAAATTCACCGGGGTTTTCAGGTATCGATCTTCCTTCAATTTCCATAATCCCTGTTTCAGGATTGAACTCAATATATGGTGTATTGCTTGTTCTTTCTACGATCAGTGTGTTCATTTTTTTCTTTCTTCAAGTCGGTTATGTACAGTTATACAAAAATATAAACTCCATACTTCAATTACAAATCAGATTTTATTCATATCTGAGTGCGACAATCGGATCAAGCCTGGCTGCTTTTACAGCAGGAAAATATCCTGAAATAAGTGCTACCAGGAAACAGGCAAGAATACCACCAAATGTCCAGCCCCACGGAATTACAAACGGAGCATGTGTGATAAGAGAAATCAGATTCCCGATGAGTATACCCAGAATAATTCCTGTTACACCACCAATCTGACCGATAATAATTGCTTCGTACAAAAATTGCTGTTTGATTGTCGATGATTTTGCACCGATGGCTTTTCTGATACCTATCTCCATAGTCCGTTCAGTCACAGATACCAGCATTATGTTCATCAGTCCCACAGCAGCTCCAAATAATGTGATCAGCCCGATTATCGTGGCTGCCATGGTAACCTTTTTGGTATTCTGAATAAGCATATTCGCCAGGTTATCGCTCTTGGTAATTTCAAAGTCAGTTTCATCTTTTATATTCAGATTTCTTATAATCCGGAATAAGCCTTCGGCTTCTCCGGTTGCGGCATCAAGTAACTGGGCATCGTTCACCGTACCGCTGATTTTATAGGTCATTTGCGGGCGGGAAAAATACTGTCTGATATTGGTATAAGGAATCATGACTACTTTGTCTCCGGTACCGCCAAAGCTGGTACCCTTCTCTTTCAACACACCAATCACTTTGTATTTCCCGCTTCCTACTGTTATGATTTTGTCAAGCGGACTAATACCTCCCTTGAACAGATCATCAGCGACATCTTTCCCAATCACTGCCACACTCCGGTTGGTTTCAATTTCATTTTGGGAATAGTTACGGCCACGGGCAATTTCATATCCGGCTGTAACCAGGTAATTCTCATCAGTGCCGAGTACGCTGATGTTGGGATTGGTTTTTTCTCCATCATATTTTATGGTAGCAATTCCTGTTGCATTGGTCGATATTGAAACAACAGACGGAAATTCAAATCTCTCCTTGAATCCGCGTGCCTGACGGAAAGAGATAAAAGACTCATTTTTATTCCTTTCACGGCTTTTGCTGCTGTGCACCCTGACGTCACGCTGCTGAATAGTGAAAGTGTTGGCCCCCATGCTCGTAAACTGATTTGTAATTGAGGCCTGAATAGAATCAATCGCAGTCAGGATGCCAATCAGTGCCATTATTCCGATGGCAATAATAAAAACTGTAAGAATAGTACGGAGCAGGTTTGTTCGGATAGCCTGCAGGGATATCTTGATGTTTTCACGGAAGACTGCAAATGAGGCTTTCATGTTATTGGTTTAGGGTTGAAATAAACCCAAAGGTAAGAAATAATCAGATAGCCTGCGAAGAAAATTAGTATGTGTATAACCAATATTTGATAACAGGATATTTCTTTCCTGCTGTTTTATGCTGAACACTTTACATATGTTGAAAGCCCATTTATGCAGATATTTAGATAAGATTAGTGATATTTTAGTAAATTGCGTCTTTTTTAATATTAATCTGTAAATGCTTGTTAAACTATGGCTTTTGATTTAGAAATGATCCGGAAAGTATACAAAGATTTTCCTGTAAAAACAAAGAAAGCACGGGAGGTTGTGAACCGGCCGCTTACCCTGACCGAAAAAATATTATACAGTCATCTTTCCACTGACATACCTGCGTCATCTTATCGCCGGGGAAAAGATTATGTGAATTTCAATCCTGACCGTGTTGCTATGCAGGATGCTACCGCTCAGATGGCGTTGCTCCAGTTTATGCAGGCAGGACGTAAAAAAGCTGCTGTCCCCTCAACGGTACATTGCGATCATCTGATTCAGGCAAAATCAGGGGCCGGACAGGATCTGGAAGATGCACGAAACAGCAGTCGGGAAGTGTATGATTTTCTGGCATCAGTATCCAATAAATATGGCATCGGTTTCTGGAAACCCGGTGCGGGTATTATTCATCAGGTAGTGCTTGAGAATTATGCTTTTCCGGGAGGAATGATGATAGGTACCGATTCTCACACAGTGAATGCCGGTGGATTGGGAATGGTAGCCATAGGCGTTGGTGGTGCCGATGCCGTTGATGTAATGGCTGGCATGCCCTGGGAACTTAAGTTTCCTAAACTTATTGGCGTGAAGCTAACCGGAAAAATGAGCGGATGGACTTCAGCGAAAGATATAATTCTGAAAGTAGCTGGTATCCTTACTGTAAAAGGCGGAACCGGTGCTATTGTGGAATATTTTGGTGACGGTGCTTCCAGTATTTCATGTACCGGCAAAGGCACCATTTGTAACATGGGCGCCGAGATTGGAGCCACTACTTCACTCTTTGGTTATGACCGGAAGATGTCTGAATATCTAAGAGGTACTTCAAGGGTTGATATAGCAGATATGGCTGATGAAATTGCTGAGCATCTGACTGGTGATGCTGAAGTATACAACGATCCGGAAAAATATTTTGACCAGGTGATTGAAATCAACCTGTCGGAACTGGAACCCTACATTAACGGGCCTTTCTCCCCTGATAAAGCATGGCCACTCAGTGAGTTTGCCGAGGCTGTTAAAGAGAATGATTATCCGCAAAAGCTCGAAGTAGGTCTGATCGGTTCCTGTACAAACTCGTCCTATGAAGATATAACCCGGTCGGCTTCAGTAGCCAGACAGGCCGCAGCGAAAAATCTGAAAGTCAAGTCTGAATTTACAGTTACACCGGGTTCTGAACTGGTACGCTTTACGGTTGAAAGAGATGGTTTGCTGGGCGATTTTGAGGATATCGGAGCGGTGATTCTGGCCAATGCCTGTGGACCATGTATCGGCCAATGGGCACGGCACGGTGCTGACAAACAGGAAAAAAATTCCATCATCACCTCATTCAACCGTAATTTTGCAAAGCGAAATGACGGCAATCCAAATACCCATGCATTTGTTGCTTCTCCGGAAATCGTTACAGCACTGGCTATTGCCGGCGATCTTACCTTCAATCCGGTTACAGATACACTTATCAATGAGAAAGGTGAAGCAGTTAAGCTGGACGAACCACGTGGAATGGAACTTCCATCCAACGGGTTTGCTGTTGAAGACTCCGGATATCAGGCCCCGGCAGAAGATGGTTCTGCTGTTGAAGTTAAAGTAGCTCCCGACTCAAAGCGTTTACAACTGCTGACACCATTTGATCCCTGGGATGGCAAGGATATGAAGAATCTCAGGTTATTACTGAAGGCCAGAGGTAAATGTACCACTGACCATATCTCAATGGCTGGCCCCTGGTTGCGTTATCGCGGGCACCTGGATAATATTTCTGAAAATATGTTTATTGGTGCTGTAAATGCTTTTAACGATCAGACCAATCATGTTAAAAATTCTTTGGAACAGGATTTAATGCCTGTGCCTTCATCAGCCCGCAGATACAAAGAGGCCGGCATTGGTACGCTGGTTGTTGGAGATGAAAATTACGGCGAAGGGTCTTCCCGTGAGCATGCTGCCATGGAACCCCGTCACCTGGGTGTCAGAGTTGTTCTGGTTCGTTCATTCGCCCGTATTCACGAAACAAATCTGAAAAAGCAGGGTGTACTGGCACTTACATTTGCTGACAGGGATGACTATAATAAGATTAAGGAAGATGATAACTTTGATATTGCAGGGCTTACTGACTTCAAAGAGGATACTCCGCTTAAGGTTGTAATCAGGCATGCAGATGGTACCTCAGAAGAAATTGTGGCTAACCATACGTATAATGCCAATCAGATTGATTGGTTCAAAGCTGGTTCAGCATTAAACCTGATCAGACTGAAAAATAAACAATAACAAGTTTTCTAAAAACCCGGCAAAATAACCAACTATTGCCGGGTTTATTATTTTATTTCTGATATAATTCATTAACCGGCTTATAATTATCATCTGACGAGGCTGAACTAAGAGATTTATTTTGTAAATTTCGGTGTATGATTGAATGGCTCGAAAATCATCAGCAGGCATGCTTTTATAAAAGTATTTTTGGGATTGAATGTCCGGGTTGTGGTATGCAACGGGCTTTTATTGAATTGCTGAAAGGTAATTTTTATCAGAGCTTTTTGTTGTTTCCGGCACTGATACCTGTGTTGATGATGTTTATTTTTTTGGTTTTACACCTGATATTTAAATTCAAACATGGTGCCCGCATTTTGTTGTATATGTTTATCAGTAATACCAGCATTGTGATCATTAGTTATCTTTATAAAATCATTAACCATTAAATAAAGAAATATGGAAAACAATACTACCAATCCGGCCTCACCACAAGAGGAAAGAACTTCCACAGCCAATACAGGTGGAATAAAAATTCAGCAACAATTGCCTAATTCTACCACAGTGCTTGTTCTTGGTATCATCTCAATAGCTACCTGCTGGTGCTGGGGAATAGTTGGTGTAACCCTGGGCATAATCGCACTTGTACTTTCAGCAAAAGATAAAAAACTCTATAAGATTAATCCCTCCAATTATACCGAAGGTTCCTATAAAAATTTGAATGCCGGATATATCTGTGCTTTAATCGGAACAATTTTATCAGGTTTGTACCTGTTATTTATTCTTATTTACTTTTTCATCATTGGGGCTGCAATCAGCCTTGCGCCCTGGCAGAACATGTTCTGACAGAGAATATTCAGCCGGGGAAATTAACTGGTTTATATGTTAACACTTGAACAACGAATTGAAACATTTACTGTATTAGGCAAATTTTTAAAACAATTTTCACTTCAGGGCAACGAAGATCAAAGTCTGAAAGAACTGAATGATAAATGGTATGCAAAGACTGAACAGCACATCAGGGATGCACACATTTATAATCCATGGTTTACGGAAGACTTTGTCAGAAATGCAGCAGGGGCCGTTTCTTATATGTTGCAGGAAGAAAGACTGAGAAAATGGCTGTTTAATTACACTAACGAAGAATTCGAACCGGCAACCCGCGGAAAAGTTGGCGTTGTAATGGCAGGTAATATTCCGTTGGCCGGATTTCACGATTTTTTATGTGTGTTGTTGTCGGGACATTCATTCAGTGGCAAGCTTTCACCAAAGGACAGGTATTTGATGAGACTGTTGGTTGATCTTGTTTGTGCTATTGAGCCTGAATTTACCGGTAGAATTGAGCTTACGGAGGAAAGACTTCTTCATTTTGATGCCATTATTGCAACAACAAATGATAATTCTTCCCGGTATTTTGAATATTATTTCGGAAAGTATCCGCATATCATTCGTAAAAAACGTACTTCTGTGGCTGTCCTGACAGGGGATGAGAGCGACTCAGAACTCAGCATGCTTGGTGATGATGTATTTATTTATTTCGGCTTTGGGTGCAGAAATGTTTCCCGGTTTTTTGTGCCGGAAGGCTACAATTTTGACCGTCTTTTTAAGGCCTTTGAAAAATACAGCTATTTAGGCAATCACAATAAGTATATCAACAATTATGAATATAACCGTTCTATATATCTTGTAAACAGGACAAAACATCTTGATGGTGGTTTTTTTATGCTGAAAGAAGATACAGGGTTGTTTTCTCCTGTAAGCGTGTTTTTCTATGAATATTATTCATCAGCGGAGCACCTGAATAATATGCTGGATATACACAGACAGCGAATTCAGACACTGGTAAGTACCAATAAGGAACTGCCCGGTGCTTTAGAGCCGGATAGTGCCAGGTATACTGAACCCTGGGATTATGCCGACGGAATTGATACAATGGCATTTTTACTTTCACTCAACAAGTTGTAATTTTACCTGACTTTCAATTTGCGAACTGAGTTAAATTTATGCATCGATATCTAATTGTACTTGCCGGTCCGACTGCCGTGGGTAAAACCAGCGCAAGCCTTACTATTGCTAAACATTTTAATATACCGGTTATTTCATCTGATTCCCGGCAGATGTACAATGAGATGATGATTGGAACTGCACGTCCTTCCTTAGCGGAAATGCAGGGTATACAACATTACTTTATTGGAAATCTCTCAATAAAAGATACTTATAATGCCGGGCGGTACGAAGAAGACGTATTAAAATTACTCGAAAGACTTTATCAGCATTCAAAATATGCCTTGATGGCAGGAGGATCCGGATTATATATTAATGCTGTTTGTTACGGAATTGATCAGTTTCCGGCTGCTGATTTCACTTTGCGACAGGAACTTACTGAGGTCTATGAAAGCGAAGGACTGGAGACTATCCGTGCGATGCTTAAAAAGGCAGATCCGGTTCATTATGAGAATGTTGATCTGAAAAATCCCAAGAGAATATTAAAAGCGCTTGAGGTGAGTATTGCCACCGGAAAGCCATATTCTTCTTTTCTTACAAAACCGGAAAAAAAAAGGGACTTCACGCCGGTATGGATAGGATTAAACCGCGAAAGAGAAGAATTGTATGAACGTATCAATAGCCGGGTGGATCAGATGATGGAAGCCGGTTTGCCGGAGGAAGCCAGGACTTTGTATCCTTTCCGGCACCAAAATGCACTGAACACAGTTGGATATAAGGAATTGTTTGATTATTTTGACGGGAAGACGGACCTTGAGGAAGCTGTCCGACTGATTAAAAGAAACAGCCGGCATTATGCACGCAGGCAGCTTATCTGGTTTAACAAAAACAAGAAAATCCGGTGGTTCCATCCTGAACAAATTGATAAAATCATTGGTTATATTGAAGAGATTACCAGATAGTTAATTCATTGTTTTTAAAATATCTGACATGCTTGAGCAGGGAAAATTCATTATCCGGGTATACGGACTTATCATCAATGATAAAAAGGAAGTATTGCTAAGTGATGAATTCATGCTGGATATGAAGATGACAAAATTTCCCGGTGGCGGACTGGAATTTGGAGAAGGTACCATTGATTGCATTAAAAGGGAAGCGATGGAAGAATTTGGCCAGCCGGTTCGCGTGTTGCGGCATTTCTATACCACTGATTATTATCAGAAAGCTCTTTTCTATCCTAATCATCAATTGATCAGCATCTATTACGAGGTTGAATTTGAGGACCCCATAAAATTCAAAATATCGGAGGTACCTTTTGATTTTAAAATGATTAACGGGAGTCAGTCTTTCAGGTGGGAACCGGTTAGTGATGTCCGTCCGGATGATCTGACTTTCCCTGTTGACAGGGAGGTGATGAAAATGCTTCGTGAAAAAATACTTTAGGGTTTTTAAAAAATCTTGTGTATAGAGATTTCTTGGCGTTTCAGACCTCAGTTCTTTTATGGTTATTCTTACAGGAATCAATTATTTCTTCGGCAAAATTTTCCCAGGAGAAATATTTTTTTCCTTCTCTTACACCTTCGGTAAATTCAGCCTCCCGATTATTTGTATAGAAATCATTTAATGCTGCAGCAATGGCATCCGGATCAACGGGTGTTACATAACCAGCCTTCCCATCTTTAACAATTTCTGATAAACCCCCAACATTTGTAACCAGCATTGGTCTTTCAAACTGGTAGGCAATCTGTGTGACTCCGCTCTGTGTTGCTGAATGATAGGGTTGTACCACAATATCAGCCGCCGAAAAGTAGTATTTAACCTTTTCCCTGGGGATAAAACTATTGGTGAGTATTACTCTGTCTTCAAGCGCATTGTCTTTGATCATTTTCAGGTACCTGTCTTTCTTCTCATAAAATTCACCGGCGACAATTAGCGTGAGGTTTAATTTTTTTATTGCTGGATCAGTCATTGCGGTGAGCAACAGATCGAGACCTTTGTAGGCCCTGACAATTCCAAAAAAAAGAATAAGTTTTGCTTCTTTACTGACCTGCAAAAAGTCCCTTGCCTTATTTTTTTCGACAATATCACCAAACAGGTTATATATTGGATGATACAGCTGTTTTCGGGCAATATGGCTGAGTATTTCTCCGGTTTCCTGGTAAACTGAAGCCGAGAGACATATTATTGTATCTGCCTTCCCTCCGAAATAAGTTGCCAGCCTTGTACTGAAAGGAATCTTTTCATGTGGGAGAAGGTTGTGTACAACGGGAATAATTCTGATATTTTTATTTTTCCTTTTGACCAGCCGGATCAAAGAACCCAGGGCGGGCGCCATAAATGGTGTCCAGTACATTACAACCATACAACCGGGAGCTGCCTTGAGAATATAACGGGATGCACGTATCCATGAAAAGGGATTGACTGAATTCAGCAACGGTTTAATAGAGTATGGTGGAGAAGCCCCTTCGGTTTCTTTCTGTGTTTTCCCGGGGAACAGAACAGAAGGATATTGCAGGCTGAATGAAACAATTTCCGCGTCAATTCCTTTTTGTTGAAGAGCAGAACAAAGTGATTCGTTAAAATTTGCTATTCCTCCTCGAAGAGGATAAGCAGGGCCGGTTAAAATTATTTTCAATAGAAATTACTTTTAAATCAATTTATATGGTTTTTTCAACCTGGTACAAATTTCTGTCATGGGAGGAACGGGAAACAAGTTCTCCCAGAAAACCGGCAACGAAAAGTTGGGTTCCCATTAACATAAAAGTAAGGGCAATAAAAAAATACGGACTATCTGTTACCAGTTTGGAAGGTATTCCCAGGCTCAGGTAATATAATTTCTGAATGCCCAGCCAGAGTGCAGCGAGAAAACCAATGATGAACATCAGGGTACCAAATGTACCAAACATGTGCATGGGCTTTTTTCCAAACCTGGAAATGAATGAAATCGATAACAGGTCGAGAAAACCGTTTATAAATCGTTCCAGCCCGAATTTGGTAACCCCGTATTTACGTTTCTGATGATTGACAACTTTTTCACCGATGTTTGTGAATCCTGCTTTTTTTGCCAGAACCGGGATATAGCGGTGCATCTCCCCATATACCTCAATGGATTTAATCACTTCATTGCGATAGGCTTTCAATCCGCAGTTAAAGTCATGCAGTTTGATGCCGGTTACTTTGCGCGCTGTCCAGTTGAAAAACTTACTGGGAATGGTTTTGCTGAAAGGATCATAGCGTTTCTTTTTCCATCCTGAAACAAGATCATAGCCTTCATTTATAATCATGGCATACAATTCGGGTATTTCTTCCGGATTATCCTGCAGGTCAGCGTCCATAGTGATTACAACATCGCCCGTCGCCTGTTCAAATCCATGAAACAGTGCAGCCGATTTTCCATAATTACGCCTGAATTTTATGCCCCTGATGTTTGAGTTGATAGCTGATAATTCTTCAACTACTGTCCATGAACGGTCATTACTTCCGTCGTCAATAAAGATCAACTCATAGGAAAAATGATTCTCATCCATAACCCGGTGAACCCATTCAGTTAGTTCACCGAGCGATTCTTCTTCATTGTAAAGTGGTACAATTACTGATATATTCATGCTAAATTATTGTAGACTATAGTAGTGCAGTCGGCACGTATCTTCTTATTGTTGTTCGAAAGGATTCTTATCCTTTTTCATAAATATAGAAATGATGAGGGACAGGAGGAATCCCCAGAATGTGATTCCGAATAATGTACCGATCGCAGATAATGCAGGACTTGCAAATTTCCGTGCCATGTTCATCTGTGTTTCAATCTGATCAGCAGACATACCTTTATTAAGCAGTTTCTCTTCTGCAATGGAAAACTCACGTTCCATTAAACCGGGATCGATCAGGGCATAGAGAAGATACATGTAAAAACCCAGTAATACTGATGCAAACAGAGCCATCAGAACTCCAAAACCGAGTGCCTGTCCATAACTCATATTCCCGTTCAATACCTTATCCCGGTAGGCCTTCATTCCCATTATAAGTCCGGCAATCAGAAATACCGTTCTCCCCAGGCCGGCAGGAGTAGAAGTTGTGAGATCAAAAACATACAATATTACACTGTAAATAATCAGCACCAGGCCTAATATGGCGCCATAATTCATAGATATTTTCCATACTGAAGTTGATTTTTCTTCCATTGTAATAGGGTTTTTGGTTTGTACTGAGCAAAGATATTAGTTTTTTGTAAATATCAATCCAGGCGAAGGAGTTTCATCCATAATTTTACCTGGTGACAGATGTATTAATTGAATTTTTTATTCTGAAGATATAAAAACACCCGGAATATAAAATTTATAAATAATTAAAAAACAGTAATTTAAACAATGAATGATGGAAAATTTACGTCCTAATCTAAAAATAGACAAACGCACTTTGCAATGATTAAAAAAAGTTATTACTTTTGCTGCCCGCGGGTAAGTCTCATACGACCAGCTCCTGTTGAACTCCCCCAGATCCGGAAGGAAGCAAGGGTAGACGGTTGTAGCGGTGCGATGTGAGTAGCTTACCCGCTTTTTTGTCTACATAATTCATTATTTAGTCAATTACTTTTTTTATTTTATCAAATATTTTATCTTTGAAAACCCGAATGTAGAAAATTAATAACTACAAATCCTTCAAAGATGAAAAGTGCCCTGATTCGCATCGAAAATATACTCTTTAATATTTCCTCTTATATCGTGATGTTTAGCGTTATAATTGCTTCATTTCACGGGGTACTCTACCATCACCTTCATCCGAAATTGAGCTTCTATGCCTTGTTTGATGCATTTCTCTGGCAATATGTAGCAGTATCTGCCGCTCTTATGCTTTTTATTATTTGGGGACACTCCCGGTCACACTGATCGTTATAAGTATATTCAATTCCTGATTACCCAATAAGAAATGGCAGTTTCGTTTTTATGATAGTATTGTGCGGCTGCTTTTAAAAAAATCCTCTCTAAAAGTTAATTTCTCTGTATAGTCATTCATGAATTTCACTTTCCCAATTGCACTGTTTGATGTTTTTACCGTCAATACGTAAAACAAGCTGTATCCGTATAATGGGATTCCATCAAAAAATCATCAGTCTAATGTGTAATAAATACTAAATCAGATACATACAGATTGTAATATTTTTTTCTATCCAGTATGTATATTTCAAAAATGTTGTAATTTCGTTTCAGTTTTTTGACACAGTTTTTTGTTTGGTAATTTGACTTTTTATTATTGTAAATAATAGAAGGTCAGGTCATTGAAATGTCCTGAAGATTCAGGTAAGCAATGACACTTACATTATAAATTTTTTGATGCTTTTCATCCTGTATTCACTTAATTTATCCAGCTGATGCCTGTTGATATTCAGCCTCCCTAACCATGCCCCATATGGGGTACCTGGCAGTGGCGTTTTGCCTGACCTGAGAGAAATTGCTGTGTTATTTTTGCTCAGATTATATATCCATCTTATTATTGGTATTGAAGATTTCAAAAGTTGAAAACCTGCCAGGGAACATCAACCTGTATTATATTGTTACCTTTATAGTATGGCCACACGGATGTAGCCGGATTGCTTTTAAGTGCAATATAAAAAGGTTGCTATATTTAAGGATAAAGTTCTAATTCACTATTTAATACTATTTAGCGTGAAAAAACAATTAAAAAACGGACAATCAAAAAAATCTGTAAAATCGGCTGTTTCAGTTCTTGGACCTGTAGACAACCTTGAGAGGTATCTGCAACCAGACTGGTGGCGGCGGATTTTTAATTCGATGTATCTCAAAACCGACGCAGATGTTGTGGAAGACAGATCAATTACCACCACTGAAGTTGATCTGTTTGAAAGTATATTAAATTTAAAGAAGGATGATTCTATTCTCGATCTGGCCTGCGGACAGGGCAGACATTCTCTTGAACTGGCCCGCCGGGGTCATATAAATGTACATGGACTCGACCGCTCTCATTTTCTTATACGCAAGGCAAAATCTCTGAATCTGTCGGAGCGCTTAAATGTTAGTTTCAGGGAGGGTGACGCAAGAAAGTTACCTTATGGTGTCGATACCTTTGATGATATAATGATATTGGGCAACAGTTTTGGCTATTTTGAAAGTACTGAAGATGATGTTAAAATTCTTAAGGAAGTATTCAGGATACTCAAACCCGGTGGTGAATTTCTTATTGATGTAGCCGACGGCAGTTATCTGAAAGATAATTATCAGCCCAGAAGCTGGGAATGGATTGACAGGAAGCATTTTGTCTGTCGTGAACGTTCCCTTGCTGAGGATAATGAAAGGTTGATTTCCAGAGAAGTAATCACCAATGTACAGAAAGGGGTAATCGTTGACCAGTTCTATGCAGAAAGACTGTATACCCGTGAGAGCCTGAGAAAGATGCTTGGTGATATCGGATTCGGAGAGATTACTTTTCATGGTGAAATATCACCAGATTCGCAGAGAAATCAGGATCTTGGAATGATGGAACGGCGAATTATTGTTACAGCAATAGCTGCAAAAGAATGGACTCCTGTTAAGCCTAAATCAAAAGACCTGAAAAATGTTGTAGTTGTTATGGGCGATCCTCACAAACCTGATGTTATCAAACCATCTACAGTCTTTGATGAGGATGATTTCAATACAATTGATGCTCTCCGGAACGCACTGGATTCTCTCAAAGGTTATAAGTTTACATTCCTGGATAACCATAATTCGCTCATTACTGATTTGAATAAACTGAAAGGAAAGATCGATTTTATTTTTAATCTGTGCGATGAAGGATTTGATAATGCTGCATCAAAGGAATTGCACCTGCCTGCACTTTTTGAAATTTTAAATTTCCCTTATACCGGTTCAGGGCCGCAATGCCTGGCTTATTGTTATGATAAGTCGCTGGTAAGGGGAATTGCCAAAGAAATGGAGATACCCGTAGCCGAAGCCTTTTTTATTAAACCTGAGGATAATGTCTTTGAATTGCCTGTTGGCTTTCCTGTAATAGCAAAACCCAATTTTGGTGATTCAAGCTTTGGAATTACTCAACGGAGTGTGGCCTACACAATTGAGGAGCTGAATGATGCAATCCTTGATATCCGGAAAAAATTCGGATATGAAAAACCCGTTTTGATTGAAGAGTTTCTTACCGGCAAAGAAATAAGTGTCGGGGTCATTGGTAATCCTCCTGAATCATATACAGTTTTGCCTATTGTTGAGGAAGATTATTCGCAATTGCCTGCTGAACTGCCAAAAATCTGCGGTTATGAAGCAAAATGGTTGCCTGGTTCTCCTTATTTTAAGGCGTTAAAATCTATTCCTGCTGAATTGCCTGAACAAACAGAAAAAAATATTATTGAATATTGTTTGAAATTATCAGAAAGGCTTGAATGCAGAGACTACTGCCGCTTCGACTGGCGACTTGATGCAAATGGTATACCTAAATTACTTGAGGTAAATCCGAATCCCGGCTGGTGCTGGGATGGACACCTGGCAAAAATGGCTGGTTTCAGCAATGTATCTTATGCATCATTGCTGGAAATGATTTTACAGTCAGCTGAACAAAGAATTACAACAACAAGAAATATCGTTATATCTCAGTAATATAAGTAGTTATATTAATATTAAAAATAAAAGATATATAAATCTTAAAAAAAATGTTTTTTTATTTCCAAAAACGTTTTGTTTTAAAAGATTAATCTCTATATTTGCTGTTGTAAAACATATTATTAGTCTGACTTGATAAATTATTAATAATAAGGAAGTTGGTCTGATTATGTTTTTAAATATAAAATGATAAATTTTTTAAAGCTATGTTTCTGGCAAAGAGCTTTCTCGTCCATCTTATTATTCTTGTGGTCTTGTCAACAAAGATGAGGTGAGAGTGCTGTATATATAATTTTTGAAAAGCCTTTCTCACTAAATCCGGGAAAGGCTTTTTTAATTAAGGGTTTTTTAAAAATATATAAAATGTCACAATTGAGAAGTGCAACCACAACAAAAGGAAGAAGAATGGCAGGGGCGCGCAGCCTTTGGCGTGCTAATGGCATGAAGGAAGAGCAGTTTGGTCAACCGGTAATTGCTGTTGTCAATTCATTTACTCAATTTGTACCCGGCCACGTACATCTTCATGACATTGGTCAGCGGGTAAAAAATCTGATAGAACAGCAGGGGTGTTTTGCTGCAGAGTTTAATACCATCGCAGTAGATGACGGGATAGCCATGGGGCATGATGGCATGCTTTATTCTCTTCCTTCGCGGGATCTGATTGCTGACAGCGTTGAATATATGTGCAATGCTCATCAGGTTGACGGAATGATTTGCATCTCCAATTGTGATAAGATTACTCCGGGAATGTTAATGGCGGCTATGCGTTTAAACATACCCGCCGTTTTTGTTTCAGGAGGCCCGATGGAAGCAGGCGTTGTTGGCAATAATAGTTATGACCTTGTGGATGCCATGGTAATGGCTGCCGACCCTGAAGTAGATGATAACTTGCTTGGTCAGGTTGAAAAAAACGCCTGTCCAACATGCGGATCCTGCTCCGGTATGTTCACTGCAAATTCAATGAACTGCCTGAATGAGGCCATTGGCATGGCACTCCCGGGAAACGGAACTATTGTTGCTACCCATGCCAATCGTATCAGATTGTTTGAACAAGCAGCTGAAACAATTGTTACCAATACCAAAAAATATTACCAGGAAGGTGACGAAAGCGTTCTTCCCAGAACTGTTGCTTCCAGAGCCGCTTTCATGAATGCCATGAGGCTTGATATTGCAATGGGGGGATCAACCAACACTGTCCTCCATTTGCTGGCTGTGGCTCATGAGGCAGGCGTTCAGTTTAACATGGATGATATTGATGAGTTATCCCGCAATACACCCGTTCTTTGTAAGGTTTCACCCAATTCAAATTATCACATCCAGGATGTGAACAGGGCAGGAGGGATCCTCTCTATACTGGGAGAACTTGACAAAGGTGGATTACTTGATACTTCGGTAAGCCGGGTAGACAGACTGACATTGAAAGAGGCAATCGAAAAGTACCATATTACCGGTAATGGTGATGCTCCGGAAGCTGTAAAACTTTTTAAAAGTGCACCGGGTGGATACAGAAACCTTAAAATGGGGTCACAGAAATATGAATATGATGCCCTTGACACCGACCGGACAAAAGGATGTATCCGGGACATCGGACATGCCTACAGTGCCGATGGCGGACTGGCTGTGTTAAAAGGTAATATTGCCAGAAACGGATGTATCGTTAAAACGGCCGGAGTGGATGAATCGATCCTTACATTTACAGGCAAAGCAGTGGTCTTTGATTCTCAGGATGACGCTTGTGAAGGTATCCTGGGAGACAGGGTTCAGGCCGGAGATGTGGTTGTAATTCGTTATGAAGGACCCAAAGGAGGTCCGGGAATGCAGGAAATGCTGTATCCTACTTCCTATATTAAATCAAAAAAACTGGGCAAAGCCTGTGCTTTACTCACCGATGGTCGCTTTTCAGGAGGTACGTCAGGATTATCAATAGGACACATCTCTCCCGAAGCAGCTGCAGGAGGTGAAATTGCCCTCATCAGGGATGGCGATCCGGTTGAAATTAATATACCGGAAAGAACTATTAATCTTATGATTCCTGATGAAGAAATCAACAGGCGCAGAAAAAAAGAAGAAGAACGCGGTGCTGAAGCATTTAAACCTTCAGAAAGACAACGCCGGGTTTCAACCGCCCTGAGGGCTTATGCCAAACTGGTTACTTCAGCCGACCAGGGGGGGATCAGAATTGTTTAACAGAAAAATTATAAATAAGTGCTAACCATAAAAACAAAGAAAATATGGAAACACAGACCCAAACTCAGGCTTCCATGCAGACCAACGGAAAGCAGGAATTGACACAAACGGTCAATATCTCAGGTGCAGAAGCAGTAATTCTTTCTCTTATTGAGGAAGAAACAGATACGGTTTTCGGATATGTAGGCGGAGCCATTATGCCGGTCTATGATGCGCTTTATAACCATCAGGACAAATTGAACCATATAATGGTAAGACATGAGCAGGGCGCTGTCCATGCAGCTCAGGGATTTGCCCGTATTACCAAAAAAACAGGTGTTTGCTTTGCAACATCAGGTCCCGGAGCAACCAATCTGATTACAGGACTGGCTGATGCAATGCTCGATTCAACGCCACTGGTGTGCATTACCGGACAGGTTGCCGGCCCGTTTCTGGGTACAGATGCTTTTCAGGAAACGGATGTGATCAGTATCTCTATGCCGGTTACCAAATGGAATTTCCAGGTAACACGCCCGGAAGAAATACCAGAGGCCCTGGCCAAGGCATTTTTCTTTGCCAATACAGGCAGACCCGGTCCTGTCCTGATTGATATAACCAAAGATGCTCAATTTGCAAATTTTGATTATAAATACGAAAAGGTCACACGGGTAAGAAGCTATATTCCCTATCCAAAGCTCAACTCAAAGGATGTAGAAGAGGCTGCACGGCTTATTAATGATGCTAAAAAGCCTCTTGTCCTTGTGGGGCAGGGTGTGCTTCTCTCAGGTGCCCAGGAAGAATTTCTTTCCTTTATTGAGAAATCCGGTATCCCGGTGGCCTCTACTTTGCTTGGTCTATCTGCTTTTCCTTCCAACCATGATTTGTTCATGGGGATGTTGGGAATGCATGGCAACTATGGACCAAATAAGGCCACCAATGAATGCGATGTGCTGATTGCCATTGGGATGCGTTTTGATGACCGGGTAACCGGTAACCTGGAGACCTATGCCAAACAGGCTAAAGTGATACATATTGAAATTGATCCTGCTGAGATCAATAAAAATGTTAAATCCCATGTGGCAATTAATTCAGATGCCAGGCAAGCCCTAATTGACCTAACCCATGAAGTGAGGGAAAAAACATATCCTGAGTGGATAAAAAAGTTTGAAGAATACAAAAAGCTTGAATACGAAAAGGTTATTCAGAATGATCTGTATTCTTCCAGTGAACTTCCGAAAATGGGTGAGGTGATCAATAAAATTTCGCTCCGTACTAACGGTGAAGCTGTTGTAGTTACCGATGTCGGACAGCACCAGATGAGTGCAGCAAGGTATTATCATTTTAACAAACCTTACAGCCTGATCACTTCAGGCGGCCTCGGTACAATGGGCTTCGGCCTGCCTGCATCGCTTGGTGTAAAGCTTGCTGTTGGTGATGAGAGAGAAGTTGTTGCATTCATTGGAGATGGCGGTTTTCAGATGACTATTCAGGAGCTGGGAACGATCAAACAAACTAATGCTGCTGTTAAAATTGTCCTGCTGAATAATGGATTTCTCGGTATGGTTAGGCAATGGCAGGACCTCTTTTTCGAAAAAAGGTATTCAATGGTTGAACTGACAAATCCTGATTTTATAGCTATTGCCAAAGGATATGGAATTGAAGGCAAAAAAGTATCAAATCGGGATAACCTTGATGATGCGATTTCGGAAATGTTGAACCATAAAGGTCCCTATCTGCTTGAAGTAGTGGTGGAAAAAGAAGAAAATGTTTTTCCGATGGTTCCTTCCGGCGGAACAGTCTCTGAGATGAGACTTGAGTAACCAGAGAGTTTGTTCACCAAAAGTTAAAAGTAGATAATAGACAAAAGTTATGGAAAGAGAATACACAATATCCGTTTACACCGAAAATAAAATTGGTTTGCTGCACCGCATCACCAGTATTTTCACGCGCAGAAAAATTAATATTGACAGTATTAATGCCTCTGAATCAGAAGTGAGGGGTGTTTACAGATATACAATTGTAATAAGGGTGACCCCTGAACAATCTGAAAAAGTGGTTAAGCAAATTGAAAAACAAATCGGTGTACTGAAGGCATTTGCACACGAGGAGCATGAGATTGTCCACCAGGAAATTGCATTGTACAAGGTTCCAACACAAGCTTTTGCCAACGGAACAAATGTTGAAATGCTTATCAGAAACTACAATGCGCATATTTTGACTGTTGAACCGGAATATATTGTTATTGAAAAAGCCGGTCATAAAGAAGAAACACAGGAATTATTCAACCTGCTGGAGCCTTTTGGTGTGCTGCAGTTTGTCCGTTCCGGCAGAGTGGCAATGACTAAACCCATGAAAAAGCTGACCTCTTATCTGAAAGAACTTGATGAGGCAAGTAAAATTCAGTAACTTTATAAATCATTAAAAAATAAATCAATTATTATGGCTAAACTTAATTTTGGTGGCGTAGAAGAAAATGTTGTAACACGCGACGAATTTCCTTTGTCCAAAGCTCAGGATGTATTGAAAGATGAAACTGTTGCCGTTATAGGTTATGGTGTACAGGGTCCTGGCCAGTCATTAAACCTGAAAGAGAATGGTGTTAATGTAATTGTAGGCCAGCGTAAACCGTCAAAGTCCTGGGATAAGGCGGTTGCTGATGGATGGGTACCCGGAAAAACACTTTTTGAAATTGAGGAAGCACTGGAAAAGGGTACCATTATTTGTTACTTGTTATCAGATGCGGCCCAAATCGCACAATGGCCTATGGTTAAGAAATATCTTACTCCTGGTAAGGCTTTGTATTTTTCACATGGATTTGCGGTTACTTATAAAGAACGCACCGGTATTGTACCCCCAAAAGATGTTGATGTCATTCTTATTGCCCCAAAAGGATCAGGCACAAGTTTACGCAGGATGTTCCTTGAGGGCAAAGGGCTTAATTCCAGTTATGCAATCTTCCAGGATGCTACAGGTAATGCCTGGAACAAGGTTGTTGCTCTTGGAATTACAGTTGGGTCAGGTTATCTTTTTGAAACTACTTTCCAGAAAGAAGTTTACAGTGACCTGACGGGAGAAAGAGGTACACTAATGGGCGCCATCCAGGGAATATTCGAAGCGCAGTATACTACACTGCGTAAAAATGGTCATTCTCCCAGTGAAGCCTTTAATGAAACAGTGGAAGAGCTTACCCAGAGCCTGATGCCACTCGTAGCTGAAAATGGAATGGACTGGATGTATGCCAACTGTTCTACTACGGCACAAAGGGGAGCCCTCGATTGGAAAGATAAATTCAGGGATGCTGTCTTACCCGTCTTTGATCACTTATATAAAGAGGTTGCTTCTGGTAATGAAGCTCAGCGTTCAATTGATACAAACAGTCAGCCGGATTACCGTGAAAAACTTGAGGTGGAATTGAAGGAACTCCGGGAATCGGAAATGTGGCAGGCTGGCTCCCAGGTCAGAAGCCTGAGACCCGAGAAAAAATAATCTTTCTCAATAATATATAATCACTTCCCCTTCTTTCCGGGAAGTGATTTTTTTATTTGTAAAACAGTTCATGTGAAAAACTATTATCCCGATATTAAAGACATACAAAAAGCCAGTGTCAGCCTGCGCGGTGTGGCTTCCCATACTCCTCTGCTGAGAAATCTGAATCTTTCCGAACAGTATCATGCCGATATTCTGCTTAAACGGGAAGATCTCCAGATAGTTCGTTCATATAAGATCCGGGGGGCTTTCAATAAAATAAGTAGTTTGTCAAAAGAAACCCTGAAAAACGGAGTGGTTTGTGCCAGCGCCGGCAATCACGCTCAGGGAGTTGCCTATTCATGCAGCAAACTGGGAATTAAAGGTGTGATCTTTATGCCCAATCCTACACCAAGTCAAAAGATCAAACAGGTTAAGATGTTTGGAAAAGAATTTATTGATGTAGTGCTGGTCGGAGATACTTTTGATGATGCATATAACGAAGCTGTGGCATACTGTGATAAGAACCACAGTCAGTTTATTCATCCTTTCAATGATCCGAAAGTGATTGAAGGACAGGCCACAATTGCACTGGAAATCCTTCAGGATACAAAAAAAACCATTGATTATCTCTTCATCCCTGTCGGTGGTGGCGGGCTGGCTGCCGGAATGGGCAGTATATTCAGGCAATTGAGTCCTGATACTAAAATAATCGGCGTTGAGCCTCAGGGAGCTCCGGCCATGCAAAAATCCCTTGAAAAAAATGAAATCGTTACCCTCGGAGAAATTGACAAATTTGTTGACGGAGCAGCCGTTCAACGGGTAGGCGAACTCACTTTTGAGATATGTAAGAAAGTAGTTGATAAGGTGATAACAGTTCCGGAAGGTAAAGTTTGTACAACTATCCTTCAATTATATAATCAGGATGCTATTGTTGTTGAACCTGCCGGCGCCCTATCAATTACTGCCCTGGACGAGTTCAGGGATGAAATAAAAGGTAAAAATGTGGTTTGTGTGCTTAGTGGAAGTAATAATGATATTACCCGTACTGAAGAGATCAAGGAAAGATCATTGCTTTTTGAGGGACTGAAACATTACTTCATTGTTCGTTTTCCCCAACGGGCAGGAGCGCTGAGAGAATTTCTTGTAAATGTACTGGGACCCACTGACGATATTACACATTTTGAATATTCAAAGAAAAACAGTCGTGAACGGGGACCTGCTGTAATTGGAATTGAACTGCAGCGCAAAGAAGATTTTATTCCGTTGTTGCGTAGAATGAAAGAGCGTAAATTTCAGTATGAATATCTGAACGAAAAGCCGACCCTGTTTCAGTACCTGATCTGACAAACAAAGATAATCCGGCACAAAGTATTTTATGATTATTTTACTTATTACCCGGATATGCAATGAACTGGAGAATGATATAAATTTCACTTATTGTGAATACATCATATCAGCTTAACTGGGTTGTATGGTTATATTTATTAAATTTGTGTTTTCGTTCATTCAAAAAAATAGTAGTGTATAACAAAAACAATTAAAAAGATGACTAAAGTTTTGGATAAAGTTAAACCGGGCGTAATAACCGGTGATGATGTGCAGGAAGTATTTAAAATTGCGAGGGAAAATAAATTTGCTCTTCCGGCTGTAAATGTGGTTAGTACCAATTCATTGAACGGAGTTCTTGAAGCCGCCAAAGAAGTTAACTCACCGGTAATGATTCAGTTTTCCAACGGTGGTTCAGTTTTTTATGCCGGAAAATCCCTGCCCAATGACAAGCAGCAGGCTGCAATTATCGGGGCTGTGTCAGGTGCCAAGCATGTACATCATGTTGCTGAACATTATGGTGTTCCTGTTATCCTTCATACCGACCATGCTGCTAAAAAATTACTTCCCTGGATTGACGGATTACTTGATGCCGGTGAAAAGCATTTCAATCGTTACGGCAAGCCTCTCTTTAGTTCACACATGCTTGATTTATCAGAGGAACCACTTCAGGAAAATATAGAGATTTGCAAAAAATATCTTGAGCGTATGAGCAAAATTGGTATGACACTCGAAATTGAACTTGGTGTCACAGGTGGTGAAGAAGATGGAGTTGATAATACAAGCCTGGATAATTCTCTGCTTTACACACAACCAGAAGACGTGGCCTATGCCTATACCGAATTAAGTAAGATTAGTAACAGGTTTACCATTGCTGCCTCATTTGGTAATGTGCATGGAGTTTACAAGCCTGGTAATGTTAAGCTTACTCCCAAGATACTCGATAATTCTCAGAAATATATTGAAGAAAACCTGAAAACTGGTCCGAAACCTGTTAATTTTGTTTTCCATGGCGGTTCAGGATCAACCCGAGAGGAAATTCGTGAAGCAATTGGTTACGGTGTGGTTAAAATGAATATCGATACCGATACACAATGGGCCTTCTGGGATGGCGTCAGAAAGTATACTGCAGATAACTTCGATTATTTACAAAGCCAAATCGGCAATCCTGAGGGAGAAGACAAACCGAATAAAAAGAAATATGACCCGCGTGTTTGGTTAAGAGCAGGTGAAAGATCATTGGTTGAAAGACTCAAAATAGCTTTTGAAGATCTGAATTGTCTCAACAGGAACTAATGGATTAGGTGGAAATATATTTTTCTGTAAAAAAGTCTTTGGCATCCTTGTCAAAGACTTTTTTCATTTGGGAACAGCAGCACTAAACTACCCGTTCATGATTTTTTCGGTGATTGACATCTCTTTGTTTTTACGGAATGCGTAATTTTAATTCATGAATGGGAAAAAACTTAAAGATTTTTTCTCCTTTACCAGGGGGGAAAAGAATGGTATAGCAGTGTTGTTTGTATTGCTGGTTGCAGGATTTGTCATAAACAGTTTTTTATCCGGAAATGATAAATACGAGCCCGAAATTTCAGTTGAAGATTTTATGGCTGAAGCATCAGCATTTGAATCATCATTGGTAAAAGCTGATCGTACTGTAGTAAAATCTTATAAGCAGACTTCAGAAAATGATGATAATACTGGAACCTTTCAACGGCTATCATCCTTTGATCCAAACCAAACTGATGATAAAAAGTGGCTTGAGCTGGGTTTGAACACCGGACAGATAAGAAATATAAAAAATTACCTGGCAACGGGTGCACGTTTTATGACCAAAGAGGATTTTAAAAATATATATTCTATTCCTGATGAATTATATGTACAGCTTGAACCATATATTATTATTCAGGTTAATGATGTGGATTCAGAAGAAGAAATTGCCGGAAATGCTGATAATGAAAAAACCTTATCAAAAGTTATAGAGAAAAAACTCATTGAACTTAATTCGGCCAGTGCAGATCAATTGGAAAAACTGCCGGGTATCGGGTCGGTTTATGCAAAAAGAATCATAAGCTACAGGGAATTACTGGGTGGCTATGTTTCTATTAATCAATTATCAGAAGTTTATGGGTTGCCTGAAGAAACGGTAACTGAAAATATCAACAGATTACGAATAAATCCTGATTCCCTCAGAAAAATAAACCTGAATGATTCTACTTTGTTTTACCTGAGAAAACATCCCTATATTTCAGAATATCAGTTTGCAGGTATATTGAAGTTTCTTAAATATGCAGGTAAATTTGAAGATCCGGGACAATTATTAAAGAATAATCTGGTTGATTCTGTAACATTTACAAAAATATTACCTTACCTGATTTGCAGGAAGACAACCGCTACCCGTTTTAAAAATGATTCAGCTGCCCGATAATGTGATGTAAACAATTGTTTTTAACATATTTTAGCTACAGACATTTCAGGATCAGGATTATTTTTATTAACTTTAATAACTATTGTTAAAAAAATATTGATGGACAGGCATTCACTTTTTTAGCAATATATTTTGATTATTGAATGACAATTTAATAAATTTGCGGCTCACAAAAAAATAAACAAATATGATAGTAATTCCTATAAAAGAAGGCGAACACATTGAGAGAGCGCTTAAAAAATTCAAAAGGAAATTTGAAAAGACCGGAGTTATCAAAGAACTCAGGGAAAGACAGGTATACACAAAACCTTCAGTAAAGCAAAGACAGCAAAAGCTACATGCTGTATATGTACAAAAAATGCAGCAGGAAGAGGAATAGTCTTTTTTGTCCGGAAAGAAGCTGTATTATTTGACGTAAGAGTTATTTCTTTTTCCAATAATTTTCTGGCTATGTATGGATTATAAAGAAGCTTTTCTGAGTTATCTTAAATTTGAAAAACGTTATTCAATACACACCACAAAAGCCTACCAGAAAGATTTAGAGCAATTTGAAGAATACTGCCTTACCAGGCAGTCTGATCTTTTTCCTCCGGTAGATTATCGTGTAATTCGTGGGTGGATGGCGCATTTAAGTGCTGGAAAGGTTTCTTCACGAAGCATGAACAGGAAATTATCGACATTGAAATCATTTTATCGTTTTCTGTTAAAGCAGGGATACGTTGATTACAGTCCGATGGGAAAGATCATTTCCCCTAAAATTTCCAGAAAGCTACCGGTTTTTATTGAGCAGGAACATATGGTTTCTCTGCTTGAAGGAAATAATTTTGGTGATGATTATGCCGGCAGAAGAAATCAATTGATTATTGATCTTCTGTATTGTACAGGTATCAGAGTATCTGAACTGGTGAATCTGAAAGTGCATGACGTTAACCTGGCATCATCAACCATACGCGTGCTTGGTAAACGAAACAAAGAACGTATTATTCCACTGGTTAAAGAGGTTGCTGCATCACTTAAAGCCTACCTGAATGATTTCCGGGAAATAATTGGCGCAGATTCGGATAGTCTTTTTATTACAGGCAGGGGGAAACAGATTTACGCCCGGTTTGTTTATCGTATAGTGCGCGATTATGTTGGACTGGTTAGTACAGTAGAAAAACGGAGTCCGCATATTTTACGACATAGCTTTGCTACTCATATGCTGAATAACGGAGCTGACCTGAATGCAATCAAGGAGTTGCTTGGTCATGCTAATCTATCTGCTACGCAGGTGTATACCCATAATAGTTTTGAAAAGCTTAAAAAAATATATAAACAAGCCCATCCCAGGGCATAAAGTATGGAGGTACTGAGAGATGAATATAAAAATTAATTCAGTTCATTTTGACGCGGACAAGAAGTTGCTTGAATTTGTCAACAACAAAGTAAAAAAGCTTTTTCAATTGTACGATGATATTGTTGGGGCTGAAATTTTCCTGCGACTTGAAAATACTCAGGAACTCGAAAACAAGATTGCAGAAATAAAATTAGAAATTCCCGGAAACGATCTTTTTGCAAAAAAACAAAGCAAGTCATTTGAAGAAGCTGTTGATAATGCGGCAGATGCGTTGAAAAGGCAGATTCATAAGCATAAGGATAAACTGAAGGGAGTCTGATTGGTAGCAAAAAAATGAATAAATAATTTTGATTTAAATAAAATATTTATACATTTGCAAACCAATTTTGAAACGGAAATTACTTCCAAAGTTCTTAAATAGTGCCGATGTAGCTCAGTTGGCCAGAGCAGCTGATTTGTAATCAGCTGGTCGGGGGTTCGAATCCCTCCATCGGCTCTGTTAAAATTTATTGATATAGTTGGGGGGATACCAAAGCGGCCAACTGGGGCAGACTGTAAATCTGCTGGCGTATGCCTTCGTAGGTTCGAATCCTGCTCCCCCCACTCACTAGTGCGAAAGCAAAGGTATGTATTTTTGTACATGCCTTTTTTGCGGAATTGTATAAAATGCGGGAGTAGCTCAGTTGGTAGAGCATAACCCTTCCAAGGTTAGGGTCGCGAGTTCGAGCCTCGTCTCCCGCTCTTTACCGCCGATGTAGCTCAGGGGTAGAGCGCTTCCTTGGTAAGGAAGAGGTCATGGGTTCAATTCCCATCATTGGCTCAAAAGTAGCTTATTCGATTGATACAGTGTAGCATAAAATGTTTTGTTTAATATAAATTACTTAAATCTCTAATACTTGAGTTATGGCTAAAGAAAAATTTGATAGGTCGAAACCTCACGTTAATATTGGAACAATCGGTCACGTTGACCACGGAAAAACCACCCTTACTGCAGCCATTACCATGGTGCTTGCAAAAAAGGGTCTTTGCGACATAAAGGATTTTGATTCAATTGATAACGCTCCTGAAGAAAAGGAAAGAGGGATCACCATTAACACTGCTCACGTTGAGTATCAAACTGAAAAACGTCACTACGCACACGTTGATTGTCCGGGTCACGCCGACTATGTAAAGAACATGGTTACTGGTGCTGCTCAGATGGACGGTGCTATTATCGTAGTTGCCGCTACTGATGGTCCTATGCCTCAGACAAGGGAGCACATTCTGCTTGCTCGTCAGGTAAATGTTCCCAGAATCGTTGTTTTCATGAACAAGGTTGATATGGTCGAAGATGAAGAAATGCTCGACCTCGTTGAAATGGAAATCAGAGAACTATTGAGCTTCTATGAATTCGACGGAGACAATGCTCCGGTTATCAGAGGTTCAGCTCTGGGTGCTCTTAATGGCGAACCTAAATGGGAAGAAAAAGTTATGGAACTGCTTGATGCAGTTGATGAATTTATTCCAATTCCTCCCAGGGATATTGAAAAACCATTCCTGATGCCGGTTGAAGATGTTTTCTCTATTACTGGTCGTGGTACTGTTGCTACCGGTAGAATTGAAACAGGTGTTGTTCATACCAGTGATGAAGTAAGTATTATTGGTCTGGGCGCCGAAGCTAAAAAGACTGTTGTTACTGGTGTTGAAATGTTCCGTAAAATCCTTGATACAGGTGAAGCTGGTGACAACGTAGGTCTGTTACTTCGTGGTGTTGATAAGAAGGAAATCAAAAGAGGTATGGTTATTGCCAAAACCGGTTCAATCACCCCTCATACCAGATTTAAAGCTGAAGTTTACGTATTGAAGAAAGAAGAAGGTGGTCGTCACACTCCTTTCCATAATAAATACAGACCGCAGTTCTACTTAAGAACACTGGATGTAACTGGTGAAATTACCCTTCCTGAAGGAACAGAAATGGTAATGCCTGGTGATAATGTTACAATTACAGTTGATCTTATTTATCCTGTGGCTATCAACCAGGGTCTTCGTTTCGCTATTCGTGAAGGTGGACGTACAGTTGGTGCCGGTCAGGTAGTTGAAATTGTTGAATAATATTTTTATACGCACAAAGTTCAGAATAAAATAGTATTCTGGACTTTGTGCTTCTGAAATTTGGCATACGAGTGTTGCTCAATCCCGCCCGGTAGGTTACGGGAACTATCGGATAGTTAGGCACTCATCACACGGGTGATAGCTCATCCCGATAGCTATCGGGAGGTAGAGCATCCCACCATACGGGTGTAGCTCAGTTGGTAGAGCACTGGTCTCCAAAACCAGGTGTCGGGCGTTCGAGTCGCTCCTCCCGTGCAAAAATGAAAATTACATGCACCATATATATAAGGTGCATTAAACGTATAAACCCACATAGTTTTATAAGATAATTCTATGCGGGCTTGAAAAGTTTGGAAACAGTTATTTTTTGTTTCTTTTAATGCTGGAAAACAGATAAATAAGATAAATCTGATGAAATTAAAACTCTATTTTCAGGAAGCTTATAAAGAGTTAGTTTACAAAGTGACCTGGCCTTCCTGGAAGGATTTACAAAACAGTACAATTGTCGTAATGGTAGCTTCTCTTATTATTGCCCTTATGATATTTATTATGGATATCAGCTTTGAAAATCTCATGTCGCTGATATACAGTATGTTTTATTAATGTTTAATATTCCGGGAAATTATGAGTGAGCTCGAAAAAAAATGGTATGTTTTACGAGCAGTTGGTGGTAAGGAAAAAAAGGTTAAAGAGTATATCGAGAATGAAGTCTCTCGTCTTGACCTGCAGGATTATATTTCTCAGGTGCTTATTCCAACCGAAAAGGTATATCAGATAAGGAACGGAAAAAAAATCAGCAAAGAAAGGAATTTTTTTCCCGGTTATATTCTGATCGAAGCTGCTCTTGTGGGAGAAATTCCTCATATGCTTAAAAATATTACCAATGTAATTGGTTTTCTTGGTGAAAATGAGGATAAACCAATTCCTTTGCGCATGTCAGAAGTGAACCGTATTCTTGGTAAGGTTGATGAACTGGCTGCAAGTGATGAAGAAATTAATATACCTTTCTTTGTAGGCGAAACTGTTAAAGTTATTGACGGACCGTTCAATAGTTTTTCAGGCGTTATAGAAGAAGTGAATGAAGAGAAGAAAAAACTCAAGGTAATGGTGAAGATATTTGGAAGAAAAACACCACTTGAACTGAGTTTTATGCAGGTTGAAAAAGAATAAAAACTTAATTGTTTATAATTTGTTGATTATATAACCATATGAATGCTTCCTGTATGATCAGCAACCCTTATAAAAGTGAATCTTAATTTTAGAAACTGTTAAATTATGGCAAAAGAAGTTGCTGGATTAATTAAATTGCAGATTAAAGGCGGAGCAGCTAATCCATCACCTCCCGTTGGGCCTGCTTTAGGCGCAAAAGGGGTGAATATAATGGAGTTTTGCAAACAATTTAATGCACGTACTCAGGAGCAGGCAGGAAAAGTGCTTCCCGTTGTTATTACTGTCTATTCTGATAAGTCATTTGATTTTATTGTTAAAACTCCTCCGGTTGCAGTTCAGTTGCTGGAGATTACCAAGCTCAAATCAGGTTCTGCAGAATCAAACCGTAAAAAGGTTGCTGCTGTTACCTGGGATCAGGTGAAAACCATTGCCCAGGATAAAATGCCCGATCTGAATGCTTTTACTGTTCAATCAGCGATGAAAATGGTTGCCGGTACTGCCCGGAGTATGGGTATTACTGTTAAAGGTACCTTTCCCGCTAATGATTAATCTAAATAGGTAAAACGAAAAAATGGCGAAACTTACGAAAAACAGAAAAGTAGCACTGGAAAAAGTAGAAGCCGGGAAACTTTATAAGCTTAGTGAAGCTGCAAATATTCTCAAGGATATTACCAGGTCTAAATTTGATGAATCTGTAGATATTGATGTCAGATTAGGTGTAGATCCACGTAAAGCCAATCAAATGGTAAGGGGCGTTGTTACCCTGCCTAATGGTACTGGTAAAGAAATCAGAGTATTGGTGCTTTGTACTCCCGATAAGGAGGAAGAAGCCAAAGCAGCTGGAGCTGATTATGTAGGATTAGATGATTATGTAGAGAAAATCAAAGGGGGATGGACCGACGTGGATGTTATTATCACGATGCCTTCAGTTATGGCCAAAGTTGGTCAGCTGGGACGTATTCTCGGACCTCGCGGATTGATGCCTAATCCTAAAAGCGGAACGGTTACTATGGACGTTGGTGAAGCTGTTAAGCAGGTTAAACAGGGTAAAATTGACTTTAAGGTTGATAAATACGGTATCGTGCATACTTCAATTGGAAAGGTGTCTTTTGAATCTCAGAAAATTGTTGAGAACGCACGTGAATTTATCAATACTATCGTTAAACTTAAACCCTCTGCTGCTAAGGGCACATATATCAAAAGTATTTATATTTCCAGTACTATGAGCCCGGGTCTCAGGATTGATACCAAAGTGTTTGACGAGTAATTAAATCCCTTTTGAAGTTATGAAACGACGTGAAGACAAAAATGCAATAATAGAAGAGCTGACCCAACATATCAAAGAATCGAATCATTTCTACCTGGCTGATATCTCTGAATTAAATGCTGAAGATACCAGTACCCTGCGCAGAAAATGTTTTGAGAAAGAGGTTAAGCTCATGGTGGTAAAGAATACACTTTTGAAAATAGCATTGGAAAAATCAGAAGGTGAATTTGATGAACTGTACAGCATTTTGAAAAATTCTACCTCAATCATGTTTTCTGATACCGGAAATTTGCCTGCAAAGCTTATTCAGGAGTTTAGAAAAAAGCATGATAAACCCGTGCTCAAAGGTGCATTTGTTGAAGAATCAATCTACATTGGTGATGACCAGTTACAGAATCTGGCCAATATTAAATCTAAAGAAGAACTTATTGGCGATATTATTCTGATTCTGCAGTCACCAGCGAAGAATGTTATTTCTTCTCTCAAGTCAGGTGGTTATACCCTGGCTGGTGTTCTTAAAACATTATCAGAAAAAGAGTAAAAATTATTTAGTACTAAATTAATATTTAAAAACAAAGGAAAATGGCAGATTTAAAAGCGTTTGCAGAACAGTTAGTTAATTTAACTGTTAAAGAAGTAAATGAATTAGCTGAAATTCTTAAAGAAGAATATGGAATTGAACCTGCTGCTGCTCCTGTTGTAGCTGCTGGTCCTGCCAGCGGTGATGCTGGTGCTGGCGAACAGGAAAAAACTGAATTTGATGTTATTCTCAAAGCACCAGGTGGTGCCAAATTACAGATTGTAAAGCTTGTTAAGGAATTAACCGGGCTCGGACTTAAAGAGGCTAAAGCATTAGTAGATTCTGCACCGGCTCCTGTAAAGGAAGGTGCTTCAAAAGAAGAAGCTGAATCATTAAAAGCACAATTAGAAGAAGCTGGAGCAGAGGTTGAACTTAAATAGGCTGGCCTGCATAATATAAGGTTTTTAGGTTTAGGGTCCGGTGCTCCGGTACTCTAAGCCTTTTTGTTGTTATTCCTAAAGTTCAATTAATCTTAGAAATTAAATGGCTTCAAATAATTTAAATCAGAGGATCAGTTTCGCTTCCACTAGAAATCAACTTGATTATCCTGACTTCCTGGAAATCCAGCTCAAGTCTTTTGCTGATTTCTTCCAGTTGGAAACGACTCCTGAAAATAGAAAAAACGAAGGATTATACAAAGTCTTTAGTGAAAATTTTCCTATCTCCGATACCAGGAACAATTTTGTGCTGGAATTTATAGATTACTTTATTGATCCGCCCCGGTACTCAATTGATGAGTGTATTGAAAGGGGGCTGACCTACAGCATTCCGCTGAAGGCTAAACTTAAATTATACTGTACTGATCCGGAACACGAAGATTTTGATACTGTAATCCAGGATGTATACCTGGGTACAGTCCCATACATGACCGAAAGAGGTACTTTTGTGATAAATGGCGCTGAAAGAGTAGTGGTCTCCCAGTTACACCGGTCTCCGGGTGTATTCTTTGGACAGAGCCTGCATGCAAATGGTACAAAGCTTTATTCAGCCAGGATTATACCTTTTAAAGGCTCATGGATCGAGTTCGCTACTGACATTAATAATGTTATGTATGCCTATATCGACCGTAAGAAAAAATTGCCGGTTACTACTCTTTTAAGAGCAATCGGATATGAAAATGATAAGAACATTCTTGAGATCTTCGATCTTGCTGATGAATTTAAGGTTTCCAAAACTTCCCTTAAAAAAGCAGTGGGTCGAAAACTTGCTGCCAGGGTCCTTAAAACATGGGTGGAAGATTTTGTGGATGAAGATACCGGAGAGGTTGTTTCCATTGAACGTAACGAAGTAGTTATTGACAGGGAAACCCTTCTCGAACCTGAACATATTGATTTGATTGTTGATTCAGGTTCTCCAACTATTTTGCTGCATAAAGAAAATCAGAATCTTTCTGATTTTGCTATTATATATAATACGCTCCAGAAAGATCCCTGTAACTCGGAAAAAGAAGCGGTATTACATATTTACAGGCAACTCAGAAACTCTGAGCCGCCTGATGAAGCTACCGCCAGGGATGTAATCGACAAACTGTTCTTCTCTGACAAACGGTACGATTTAGGAGAAGTTGGCCGTTACAGGATCAATAAAAAGCTGGGGCTCACTACTGCAATTGATACGAAAGTTCTTACCAAGGAAGATATTATCAAAATTATCCGGTATCTTATTGAATTGATTAATTCAAAAACCGATGTCGATGATATTGACCACTTAAGTAACAGACGTGTTAGAACAGTCGGTGAACAACTTGCAAACCAATTTGGAGTAGGTCTTGCCCGTATGGCAAGAACCATTCGTGAACGGATGAATGTGCGTGATAACGAAGTATTTACACCAATTGATCTGATCAATTCCAAGACTTTGTCTTCAGTAATTAATTCATTCTTCGGAACCAATCAGCTTTCTCAGTTCATGGATCAGACGAATCCGTTGGCTGAGATGACCCACAAGCGTCGTATGTCGGCACTGGGGCCTGGCGGACTTTCCCGTGAAAGGGCAGGTTTTGAGGTACGTGATGTTCACTATACACACTATGGACGGCTTTGTCCGATTGAAACACCGGAAGGACCAAATATTGGCCTTATTTCTTCACTTTGTGTATATGCGAAGATTAACGATCTCGGATTCATAGAAACTCCTTACCGGAGTGTAAATGAAGGAAAAGTTGTTCTGGCTCATGAAGGTGTGGTTTTCCTTACTGCTGAGGAAGAAGAAGCAAAGGTGATTGCTCAGGCAAATGCCAAACTGAACGAAGACGGAACATTCAGCAGTAGTAAGGTAAAAGCCCGTTATGATGGTGATTTTCCGCTTGCAGAAGGCGGATCAGTTGACCTGATGGACGTTGCTCCGAACCAGATTGCTTCTATCGCTGCTTCGCTTATTCCCTTTCTCGAACATGATGATGCAAACCGTGCCCTGATGGGATCAAACATGATGCGTCAGGCAGTTCCGCTTATTCAGCCTGAGGCCCCGATTGTGGGTACAGGTATCGAAAGTGTGGTCGCTAAAGATTCCCGGTTGCTGATCGTAGCCGAAGGTGAGGGTGTAATCGAATACGTAGATGCTAATGAAATTGTCGTTCGGTATGCTCGTTCCGAAGAAGAACGTTTTGTGAGTTTTGAAGACGATATAAAACGATACAAAATACCTAAATTCCAGAAAACAAATCAGAGCACTTGTGTGAATCTTTCTCCCATCGTGCAGAAAGGACAAAAAGTTGAGAAGGGACAGATACTTACACAGGGGTATGGTACTGAAATGGGTGAACTGGCACTTGGAAGAAATCTTAAAGTAGCCTTTATGCCCTGGAAAGGATATAACTTTGAGGATGCTATCGTAATTTCTGAGAGAGTAGTACGTGAAGATGTATTTACATCCATTCATATTGATGAATACCTGCTCGAAGTGCGGGATACCAAACGCGGGCTCGAGGAGCTTACCGCTGATATTCCTAATGTTAGTGAGGAGGCTACTAAAAATCTTGATGAAAACGGACTTATCAGAATTGGTGCTAATATTCAGCCAGGCGATATTCTGATTGGTAAAATTACCCCAAAGGGTGAATCAGATCCTTCTCCGGAAGAAAAACTGTTGCGTGCTATCTTTGGTGATAAAGCCGGAGATGTGAAAGACGCATCATTGAAAGCTTCTCCATCCCTCTACGGCGTAGTAATTAATAAGAAACTCTTTTCACGTTCTGTGCGGGACCGGAAAGGTAAACCTTCCGAAAAAACTGTTCTTACAAAAATTGAAGAGGAAATGAACAATAGCCTCGAAGAACTGAAAGGAAGACTTACTGATAAGTTGTTCATCCTGGTGAATGGAAAAACATCTCAGGGGGTGAAGGATTATCTGAATGTGGATATTGTTCCAAAAGGGATGAAATTCAGTCAGAAAGTACTTCAGGAAATTGATTACCTGAATGTTAATCCAAATAAATGGACAACTGACAAATCAAAAAATGATACCATCAAACAACTGCTCCATAATTATATTATTAAATATAAGGAAATTGATGGTGTGTATAAGCGTAAAAAGTATAATCTGACGATTGGAGATGAATTGCCCGCCGGTATTGTACAGATGGCAAAGGTATACGTTGCCAAAAAGCGTAAGCTGAAAGTGGGTGATAAAATGGCAGGACGACATGGAAACAAAGGTATTGTAGCCCGGATTGTCCGCTACGAAGACATGCCATTCCTTGAGGACGGATCTCCGGTGGATATTGTATTGAATCCGCTTGGTGTACCTTCCCGTATGAACCTCGGACAGATCTATGAAACTGTTCTTGGCTGGGCTGGAAAAGAGCTGGGTATAAAATTTGCTACACCCATCTTCGACGGAGCCAAGATTGAGGATATCGATGCCTATACTGAAAAAGCCGGAATTCCGAATTATGGTAAAACATATCTGTATGACGGAGGTACCGGTGACCGCTTTGATCAGCCGGCCACAGTAGGTATTATTTATATGCTTAAGCTTGGTCACATGGTTGACGACAAGATGCATGCGCGGTCAATCGGACCTTACTCACTCATTACCCAACAGCCACTCGGTGGTAAAGCACAGTTTGGTGGCCAGCGTTTTGGTGAGATGGAGGTATGGGCACTTGAAGCATTTGGGGCTTCTCATATTCTTCAGGAAATCCTTACCGTGAAGTCTGATGATGTCTTAGGTCGGGCAAAGGCGTATGAAAGCATTGTAAAAGGTGAGCCTATGCCGATGCCTGGAATTCCGGAATCACTGAACGTGCTGTTGCATGAGCTCAGAGGGCTGGGATTGAGTCTGAATCTGACCTAGGTTCATTTATGTGTTAACTTGCATGCCTTATTGGCATGCTATGTTTATCTTTAATTTTAATTAATATTCAGCATATGTCATTCAGAAGAGATAACAAAGTAAAGAGTAATTTTACAAAGATCTCTATAGGACTTGCTTCACCGGAAGAGATTTTGGAACGCTCAAGTGGTGAAGTACTCAAGCCTGAGACTATTAACTACCGTACTTACAAACCGGAACGCGACGGATTATTCTGTGAGCGTATTTTCGGTCCTGTAAAGGATTACGAGTGTCATTGCGGCAAATACAAGCGTATCCGTTACAAAGGTATTGTCTGCGACAGGTGTGGTGTTGAAGTTACAGAGAAAAAGGTACGCCGTGAACGTATGGGACATATTTCCCTGGTTGTTCCGGTTGCTCATATCTGGTATTTCAAATCATTACCCAATAAAATAGGATATCTTATTGGCCTTCCCACCAAAAAACTGGACAGCATTATTTATTATGAACGTTATGTTGTCATTAATCCTGGCGTGAAAGCTGCAGATGGTATAAAATATCTTGACTTTCTTACTGAAGAAGAATACCTTGATATCCTTGAAACATTACCAAAAGAAAACCAACATCTCGATGACAATGATCCTAACAAGTTCATTGCAAGTATGGGAGCAGAAGCCTTGCATCTTTTGCTTTCCCGGCTTGACCTGGATGATCTTTCATATTCACTGAGGCATAAAGCCAATACAGAGACCTCTCAGCAGCGCAAAAATGAAGCGTTAAAAAGACTGCAGGTTGTTGAGGCTTTCCGTGCTTCAAAAGGAGTGAATCGTCCTGAGTGGATGGTAGTGAAGGTTGTTCCGGTTATTCCGCCTGAACTCCGTCCTCTGGTGCCCCTTGATGGTGGTCGTTTTGCCACCTCTGACCTGAACGATCTTTACAGAAGAGTTATTATCCGTAATAACAGGTTGAAAAGGCTCATAGAGATCAAAGCTCCAGAAGTAATCCTTCGGAACGAAAAACGAATGTTGCAGGAGGCTGTCGATTCACTGTTTGATAACTCAAGAAAATCCAATGCAGTAAAAACTGATGCAAACCGCCCCCTGAAATCATTAAGTGACAGCTTAAAGGGAAAACAGGGCCGTTTCCGTCAGAACCTTCTTGGTAAAAGGGTTGATTATTCTGCCCGTTCAGTCATTGTGGTTGGTCCTGAGCTTCAGCTTCACGAATGTGGTCTGCCAAAAGATATGGCCGCCGAGTTATACAAACCGTTTGTAATCAGAAAACTGATCGAACGTGGAATTGTGAAAACGGTTAAATCCGCCAAAAAAATAGTTGATCGAAAGGATCCTGTTGTGTGGGATATCCTGGAAAATGTACTTAAAGGGCATCCCGTTCTGCTGAACCGTGCTCCTACATTGCACCGGTTGGGTATCCAGGCTTTCCAGCCAAAACTGATCGAAGGAAAGGCCATTCAGTTGCATCCGCTTGTTTGTACTGCATTTAATGCCGACTTTGATGGTGACCAGATGGCTGTCCATTTGCCACTTGGAAATGCTGCCATTCTGGAAGCACAGATACTGATGCTGGCTTCACACAACATTCTGAATCCGGCTAATGGTGCTCCGGTGACTGTTCCTTCACAGGATATGGTTCTCGGTTTGTATTATATCACCAAAGGTCGCAAAAGTACTGAAGAACATCCTGTCAAAGGAGAAGGATTGATCTTCTATTCTCCGGAAGAGGTTAATATTGCCTACAACGAGAAGAAGGTTGATTTACATGCTGTGGTTAAGGTGCGTATCGATATGGAGGTCGATGGTGAAATGAAACCAACACTTGTAGAAACGACCGTTGGTCGTGTGCTCTTTAATGAGGTTGTTCCGAAAGAGGTTGGCTATATCAATGAAATACTTACCAAAAAATCTTTGAGAGAGATTATTGGTATGGTACTGAAGAAAACCGGTACAGCAAAAACAGCCAAATTCCTTGATGATATAAAACATCTTGGTTACCAGATGGCTTTCAGAGGCGGATTATCATTTAATCTTGATGATGTTATTGTACCGCCCGAGAAGAATGAACTGGTAAATGAAGGCTACCAGGCTGTTGATGAGGTATTGAACAATTATAACATGGGTTT
Organism: uncultured Bacteroidales bacterium; assembly: GCA_963783315.1. Classification (GTDB taxonomy): domain Bacteria; phylum Bacteroidota; class Bacteroidia; order Bacteroidales; family DASQZP01; genus DASQZP01. The sequence goes on along the minus strand of CAWAMZ010000008.1, from coordinate 790,223 downwards.
CATTACCAATAATGAACGGTATAATCAGATTATTGATATCTGGACACATACCAATGCAAAACTGACTCAGACTCTTATGAACAGGTTAATCGCTGATAACCAGGGGTTCAATCCGGTTTATATGATGCTTGATTCAGGAGCCCGTGGTTCCAAAGAACAGATCCGACAGCTTTCAGGTATGAGGGGATTGATGGCAAAACCACAGAAATCCGGTGCCACCGGTTCTGAAATTATTGAGAACCCGATCCTTTCAAACTTTAAAGAAGGATTATCCGTGCTGGAGTACTTTATATCAACCCACGGTGCGCGTAAAGGTCTTGCCGATACCGCGCTTAAAACTGCCGATGCGGGTTATCTTACAAGAAGGCTGGTTGATGTGTCTCAGGATGTTATTATAACTGAATCAGACTGTGGTACACTGAGAGGTCTCGTAGCTACTCCTATCAAGAAAAATGAAGAAGTGGTTGAAACGCTCTATGAAAGAATTTTGGGTCGTTCCACTGTTCATGATGTATATCATCCTCTTACAGGAAAACTTATTATTGGCGCCGGCGAAGAACTCACAGAAGAGCTTGCAAGAATAATTGAAGACTCTCCAATTGAGCAGGTTGAAATTCGTTCGGTACTTACCTGTGAATCACAGAAAGGCGTATGCGCCAAGTGCTACGGACGTAACCTGGCAACCGGTCGTATGGTTCAGATGGGTGAAGCGGTTGGTGTCATTGCGGCACAATCAATCGGTGAGCCTGGTACACAGCTTACTTTGCGTACATTCCACGTAGGTGGTACAGCATCCAACATCACTTCTGATTCAAGTGTGATTTCCAAATATGACGGTATTGCTGATATTGAAGAACTCAGAACCGTTGAGACTCTTGATAAGGACGGACAAAAAGTTGATGTTGTTATCGGGCGACTGGCTGAAATCCGTATCGTGGATAAAAATACCAATATTGCACTTACCACGCATAATATTCCTTATGGTTCACGTCTCTATGTTAAAAACGGAGATACCATCGAAAAAGGTACACTGATTTGTGAATGGGATCCCTATAATGCGGTCATAATTTCTGAATCTACCGGTAAAATCTCATTTGAAAATGTTCTGGAAGGTATTACTTTCCGTGAAGAATCTGATGAGCAAACCGGGTTTAAAGAAAAAGTGATTATTGAAACCAGGGACAAAACAAAAAACCCTATTGTTCGCATTATGGACAAGGATAATCAGGTGCTGAAAGCTTATAACCTTCCGGTTGGTGCTCATATAGTTGTTGATGAAGGTAATTCGGTTAAGGCTGGTGAAATTCTTGTCAAGATCCCCAGGGCCGTTGGTAAATCTGGTGACATCACCGGTGGTCTGCCAAGGGTTACTGAGCTCTTTGAAGCAAGAAATCCATCCAATCCTGCTGTCGTATCTGAAATTGATGGCGAGGTTTCTTTCGGAAAGATCAAACGTGGTAATCGGGAAATAATTATCCAGTCAAAAACTGGTGAGGTGAAAAAGTATCTTGTTCCCCTTTCCAAACAGATTCTGGTTCAGGAAAATGATTATGTACGCGCTGGTATTCCATTATCAGATGGTGCTATCACACCTGCTGATATATTGGCTATCAAAGGTCCTACAAAAGTTCAGGAATATATTGTCAATGAAGTACAGGAAGTTTACCGTTTGCAGGGTGTGAAAATCAATGACAAGCATTTCGAAGTAATTGTTCGTCAGATGATGCGCAAGGTTGATATTGTGGATCCGGGTGATACCAAATTCCTGGAAAAACAGGTGGTTGATAAATGGGAATTCATGGATGAAAATGACTGGATTTATGGTAAGAAGGTTGTTGTGGATCCAGGTGATTCACCTAACCATAAAGCCGGTCAGATTATTACTGCACGTAAACTCAGGGATGAAAATTCACAGTTGAAACGTAGAGATCAGAAACCTATTGAAGCTCGTGATGCTGTTCCTGCCACATCCAGTCAGATCCTGCAGGGTATAACCAAAGCTGCATTGCAGACCAAGAGCTATATATCGGCTGCTTCCTTCCAGGAAACAACTAAAGTACTCAATGAAGCTGCAATTTTCGGTAAGATTGATTACCTTGAAGGTCTGAAGGAAAATGTTATTGTTGGTCATCTTATTCCTGCAGGTACAGGATTGAGAGAATACAACAACATTATTGTCGGGTCAATGGAAGAATATGACAGCCTGGTTGCTGCAAAATCAGCCAGCGATGTTGATGCAAAAGTCCTTGAAGACGAACAAAACTGATAATGTAAAAAGTAAGCTATGGAAGACGATCAGAATAAAGACAGGAATCAGATCAATATTGAACTGAAGGAAGATGTTGCTCAGGGAATATATTCCAATTTAGCAGTAATCACTCATTCTTCTTCCGAATTTGTACTTGATTTTATACGGGTGATGCCTGGTGTTCCGAAAGCGGAAGTAAAATCAAGAATTATTCTGACTCCGGAACATGCTAAACGCCTTCTTCATGCTTTACAGGATAATATTTCCAAGTATGAATCAGTACACGGACCGGTAAAAAAATCAAACGGTTCAGGCGGCCCTGAAGGGGGCATACCTCCGTTCACTTTTGGAGGTCCTACTGCTCAGGCTTAATTACATTAATATGGATACAGAAAACCCGGGATTTATCCCGGGTTTTTTTATTCACAAAGCTTATCCGGTCCCTCCGTTTCTTACAGGCAGCATTCAGTGCTCCTCTCATGATTAACTTTGGACAGAAACAAAAAATAAGATTTTATTATTTATTTATTCTAAATAACAAAAACACTTCTTTTTTTTAAAATAAATATATAAAACACAGATATACAGATATATAAATTTATGGGTTTTGTGGTGGAGATGAGATATTCCAGATAACAAAGATACTTTTTGATTTTTATTTTATATTTGTCGGGTATTTTCCGGAAGGTTAAGCAAATTGTTGTTGGCTCCGGATGTATGCTGGCCGGATTGTTCCGGTTTATTACCAAAAAAATGTAAATCTGATAAATATGAAAGGACTTAACATTATTGTGTTGGCCAAACAGGTGCCTGATACCAGAAATGTTGGTAAAGATGCCATGAAGGCAGATGGAACGGTTAACAGGGCTGCATTGGCTGCCATTTTTAATCCGGAAGACCTGAATGCACTTGAACAGGCTTTACGCTTAAAGGATCAGTTTCCCGGAACTACAGTTACCCTGCTTACAATGGGACCCGGCCGCGCAGCAGAGATCATTAGAGAAGGATTATACAGGGGTGCGGACAAAGGTTACCTGCTTACAGACAGGGCTTTCGCCGGTGCAGATACCCTGGCAACAAGTTATGCTCTTGCATGCGCTATTCGCAAGATCAAAAATTTTGATCTTATTATCTCGGGCCGGCAGGCTATTGACGGCGATACAGCACAGGTTGGTCCTCAGGTTGCTGAAAAACTCGGTATACCACAAATTACGTATGCAGAGGAAATAATTAGTATTTCCGGTAAAAAAATAAGAATAAAAAGAAGACTTGAAAGGGGTGTCGAAATAGTGGAAGGTACATTGCCACTTGTGGCCACTATTAACAGCTCTGCACCTGAATGCCGTCCCAGAAATGCCAAAATGGTAATGAAATTTAAACATGCTACTACCATTACTGAGAGACAGGATTCTTCTGAGGATTATATCAATATTTTCAATGACAGGCCCTATCTTAATATAGAGGAATGGAGCGTAAATGATATTGAAACTGATGTAAATGCCCTGGGCTTATCAGGTTCGCCAACAAAGGTGAAAAAGATTGAAAATATCGTTTTTCAGGCTAAAGAAACTAAAGTTCTTGGTGATTCAGACAAAGATATTGATGAGTTGATGAAAGAACTTATTATTAATCATACCCTGGGTTGATCAGGTTGATGAGCTGTTTAATTTATTGTTATAATCAAACGAAACTAATCAAATGAATAATATTTTTGTTTATTGCGAAACTGAAAATGGCACCGTTTCTGATGTAAGCCTGGAATTACTTACCAAAGGCCGTAAACTGGCAAATCAATTGAAATGTAAGCTCGAGGCTCTTATAATCGGTCATAAGCTTGAAGGTGTTGAAAATCAATTATTCCCTTATGGAGCTGATGTAGTACACATCGCTGATGATCCGCGTCTTGATCCGTATACCACATTGCCACACACCAGCATTACTGTGAAACTTTTTAAGGAGGAAAAGCCACAAATTGCACTGATGGGCGCTTCTACCATAGGTCGTGATCTTGGTCCACGTGTTTCCTCTGCATTGCAGAGCGGACTTACCGCTGACTGTACCAGCCTCGAAATTGGTGGACATGAAGACAAAAGAGCAGGGAAGGTATATGAAGATCTTTTATATCAGATTAGGCCTGCTTTTGGTGGGAACATTGTTGCCACAATTATTAACCCTGACCACAGGCCTCAGATGGCAACCGTACGGGAAGGAGTAATGAAAAAGGAGATTTATTCTGCTACCCATAAAGGAAAAGTTAACCAGATTGACGTAAAAAAATATGTCAATGATACTGATTTTGTGGTAAAGATCATTGAACGTCACATGGAGACATCCAAAGTCAATATTAAGAACTCTTCTATTATTGTTTCGGGTGGTTATGGTGTTGGTTCGAAGGAAAATTTTGATTTGCTGTTCCAACTCGCAAATGTGCTGGGCGCCGAAGTTGGTGCTTCCCGTGCTGCAGTTGATGCAGGCTTTGCAAGTCATGACAGGCAGATCGGTCAGACTGGCGTTACGGTCCGTCCGAAATTATACATTGCATGTGGTATCTCAGGACAGATACAACATACAGCCGGAATGGAAGAGTCAGCTATGATCATTTCTATCAACAATGATCCGGATGCTCCCATCAATAAAATTGCCGATTATGTAATTACCGGTGACCTGAATACTGTCATCCCAAGAATGATCAAGTATTACAGACAAAACACCAAGTAATTTGTATCATCAGTCTAACATAATTTGAAAAAATAATCTAACAATAATAACCATGGATAATTTTTATACTGATAATCCGGATCTCAAATTTCACCTTACACATCCTTTGATGAAAAAGATTGTGGAGCTGAAAGAACGTAATTTCGCTGATAAAGATAGTTATGACTATGCTCCTGTTGATTTTGAGGATGCCATGGATAATTATGATAAAGTACTTGACATTGTTGGTGACATTTGTGCAAATATTGTTGCACCTAATGCCGAGTCTGTTGATGCTGAAGGACCTGAAGTAATAGACAACCATGTTAAATATGCCAGGGGAACCCAGGAAAATCTTGATGCACTTGTAAAAGCAGGACTAATGGGTATAACACTGCCCCGCCAGTACGAAGGACTTAATTTTCCCATCGTACCATACATTATGGCAGCTGATATTGTTTCTCGTGCTGACGCTGGCTTTGTAAATATCTGGGGATTGCAGGATTGTGCTGAAACAATTCATGAATTTGCATCCGAAGAACAAAAAGAGCTATATCTGCCCATGATCTCCCGCGGAGCCACTGCTGCCATGGATCTTACTGAGCCTGATGCAGGAAGCGATCTGCAGGCTGTCCAGCTTAAAGCCACCTATAACGAAAAAGAAGAGAAGTGGTACCTGAATGGTGTCAAGAGGTTTATTACCAATGGAGATGGTGATGTGTCACTGGTACTGGCCCGCAGTGAAGAAGGTACCACTGATGGTCGTGGTCTTTCTATGTTTATCTATGATAAAAAAAGTAATGCCGTAAAAGTTCGTCGAATCGAGCATAAACTGGGTATCATCGGTTCACCCACCTGCGAACTAGTGTTTACCAATGCTCCGGCAGAACTTGTAGGACAGCGTAAACTGGGACTTATCAAGTATGTAATGTCCCTGATGAATGGTGCCCGTTTGGGAATCGGCGCACAATCGGTTGGTATTGCCGAGGCTGCTTATCGCGAAGGTCTTGAATACGCCAAAGAAAGAAAACAATTCGGGAAATCTATTATTGAATTTCCTGCTGTTTACGAGATGCTGGGTAAAATGAAAGCAAAACTGGACGCAATCAGATCCCTGTTGTATGAAACAGCCCGCTTCGTTGATGTTTATAAATCCTATTCATTTCTGGCTGAAGAACGCACTCTTGAAAAGGAAGAGAAGGATGAGATGAAGAAATATCAGCGTATTGCGGATATTTTTACTCCACTGCTGAAGGGTACTGCATCAGAATATTGTAATCAGATCGCTTATGATGCTTTGCAAATTCACGGGGGCTCAGGCTTTATGAAAGATTATCCGGTGGAGAGAATTTACCGCGATGCCCGCATTACATCCATCTATGAAGGCACCACTCAGCTTCAGGTGGTAGCTGCTATTCGTGGTGTTACCACCGGTGGGTATCTCAAACAGATCCGTGAATATGAACTGGAAGATATTAAACCGGAATTACACAACTATCGCAGGATTCTGATTGGAATGACTGAAGAGTATGAGAATACAGTTAACCGTGTGATGGAAATCAACAATAATGAATTTACCGATTTTCATGCACGCCGCATGGTAGAAATGGCCGGGAATATCATAATGGGCTACCTGCTTATTCTTGATACCAATCGTGAACCTTCTTACTGGAAATCACTGGAAATATTCCTGAAAATGGCTCGGGCCGAAAATGTTGGGAAGGCTGAATACATCAGGATCAGTACCCTGAATGATTTGGGTAAGTTCAAATACGAATAGAGAATCTTTGATCATATTACTAAAAGCTGCTCAATCCCGGGCAGCTTTTTTTGTATCTAAAGGGGCGTACTTATTTTCACTGATAACACTTTGAAGCAGTAATTTTTATTGTTATTTTAGCATACCAAAAAACACATTTGAAAAACCATGGGAGCTAAACCTAACAAAAGTGCTGCAAAAATAGGGAAGAAGGCGGCTGTTACAAAAAATTCCAGGAAGCAAAAGAATCGTCATCATGCAGAAAAAAGAACATTTCTGGAATCCCTGGATGCTTTCTTTGACAGACACCAGTTAAAATTTTTCTGGACTTTTATGATTCTTGCTACCATTTTTGGTCTGTTGCTCTTTGATCAGCGTGTTAGTCCGGGAGGTGACGATTCCACATACATCATCAGAGCTTATGATTTTATTCATAAGTTCAGTTACCCCAGTTACCAGGGACCTTTGTATTCGATAGTCCTAAGTCCGTTTGTTCTTATTTTCGGGGTAAATATAGTGGTTTTAAAGGCTTTATCCCTGGTCTTTATGCTGGGTACTCTTTTTTTTATGTTCAGAGCATTTCGAAACAGAATTCCCGGTTCATTATTAATTCCGTTTTTTATTTTAATTGCTGTAAATGCTCATCTTCTTTACTATGGCAGTCAGACATACAATGAGGCCTTTTTTATGCTTATCCAGTCACTGTTCTTCATTGTGGTCTTTACTAAACTTATTGATACCGATAGTGAAAATCTTCCTTTAAAAACAACTTATAAAGGTTTTCTTTTAACCGGACTTGTGATTGTGCTGCTGGGTTATACCCGAAGTATCGGATATGCTGCACTCTTTGCCGTAATTGGTTATTTTATACTGAAAGGTAAATGGAAGTCGGTACTATATACTCTGGGTTCATTTTTAATATTTTTCGCTCTGTTTCATTTTATTAAACTTGCTTTATGGGGAAATGCTGCGCTTGATTTCAAAGGTCAGGCTGAAGGACTGATGAGAAAAAATTTCTATAACCCGGCTGCTGGTAATGAGGATTTTGCAGGTTATATTAAGAGATTTGTGGAGAATTCAAACATGTACATTTCAAGGCATTTTTATACGTTGTTGGGTCTTAGGCCCGACAGGCCGGTTACCATGAAACCTGTACTGACAATTTTTACCTATTTACTTTACCTGGCGGGGTTATTTAAAGTAGCTAAGAAGAATAATTATTTGTTTTTTACCGGCATCTATGCAGGAATTTTTTGCCTTTTGACCTTTGTAATTCTGCAGCAGCAATGGGGTCAAAGCCGGCTGATTATTCCTTATTTTCCGCTGATTCTGCTGTTTTTACTCGCTACAATTTATTACTTTGCACAACAGAAAAAATTCAGATCCTTTTCTTTCCTTGTTTTACTTGTTCCCGTAATACTGCTTTTCCCGGATCTCAGTCGCTTGCATGAAAAAGTTGAAGAACAACAAAAGGTTCATTCCATATATGACGGACTTACACCCGATTGGGTCAATTTTATTAAAATGAGTGAATGGGCTGATAAAAACGTAAAACCAAACGATGTTATAGCTTCCCGTAAACCTTCAATATCCTTTGTGTATGGTAATGGTCATGAATTTTATGGAATTATGAGATTGCCTGTTGAAAGGCCCGATTCTTTGGTGAGTAGGTTATTAAGTAAAGGAGAGAAACCCGTTATAGTTCCTTACAAAGAACTTTATGAAAAGAAATTTCCTGAACAATTGTATGGCTTTTACAGGAAAGATATTCAGGCTGTTGTAAATGAAGGAGGTGTTTTACACGGAATTTACAGTTTCGAATCATCAAAACGGATTTCTATGTTGAATGAACTGGATAAATTTGGGATAAATTATTATGCAACTCCTGATAGTGTTTTAAAGTTCGCCTCCGCATTCCCCGATCAGTCATACGCCGTAATGCCCGACAGCTTATTGCATATATTGATGAAAAACGATGTCTCCTATGTGATAATGGCCAGCTTACGGGTTATTCCTGCCCAAAAAACCGGAAGGACAATTAATACAGTGCAACGTTTCCTTTTCTTTACAGAACAAAAATATCCCGGCCTGTTTGAAGAGGTTAACAGGATTGGCGGCAAAGATGATGAACCAGCTTATCTTTTCCGGGTCAACTATAAAAAATATAATATCACGGTAAAATAGCAATATGGCAAAATCAAAATTTACAATCGCTATTCTTGGTGCCGGAAATGTGGCAACTCATCTGGGCAGGGCATTCAAAAGTGCAGGCTATAAAATTGTATCAGTTTACAGTCGCACCATTATATCTGCGGCCAGTCTGGGTGGGGAGTTGAACGTCCCTTTTACAGATAACCCTGATGAAGTGCCACAAGCTGATTTGTATGTAATCTCCGTTTGTGATGATGCAATTGATGCAGTTATTAACAGATTTAACTTTGGAAAGGCACTGGTTGTGCATACATCAGGTGCCATGTCAATTGATATATTTAAAAGTCACGCAAAAAATTACGGAGTATTCTATCCGCTCCAGACCTTCTCCCGTTTTACAGAGCTGGATTTTAAAAAAATTCCTGTATTAATTGAGGCAGGTAACAAGGAAAGCAACAAAGTACTTTCGTCAGTAGCATCATCGGTTAGCGATATGGTGCAGATAGCTTCTTCCGAACAGCGCAAGACACTTCATCTGGCTGCAGTGTTTGCCTGCAATTTTTCAAATCACATGCTTGCAATATGCTACAAAATCCTCTCGGATGATGGTCTGGATGCTCAGCTTCTTAATCCACTTGTTATGGAAACTTTTCAAAAGGCATTAGCAGATAATCCTGCAAATGTGCAAACAGGTCCGGCTGTCAGGGGCGATAAAAATACCATGAAAAGACAAGAGGAAATGCTGAATAAATACCCGGCTTTTCAAAAAATATATACTTTTGTGAGCAAGAGTATACAGGAGTTTTCCGGTCATTTAAAATAATCATTATATTAATAAATATAATCCTGAAAAATACAGGAGAACTTATTATGGGACTTAATTTAAAGGAAGATATGCAGAAGATCAAGGCATTTCTTTTTGATGTGGATGGTGTTTTTACGAACAGCAATGTGTATCTTCATCCTGGTGGCGACCTGATGAGGTCTATGAATATTAAGGATGGATTCGCCCTGCAATACGCAGTAAAAAAAGGATATCTGGCGGGAATCATTTCAGGCGGTGATTCAGAATCTGTCAGGACAAGATTCCAAAAACTCGGAATCACTGATATTTATCTCAAATCATCGGATAAGAAGAATGATTATGTTGATTTTATCCTGAAGTATGGTCTGAATGATTCTGATGTACTGTACATGGGCGATGATATTCCTGATTATGAAGTAATGCAGCGTGCAGGTTTTCCCTGTTGTCCTGCTGATGCTGTGGAGGAAATAAAATCACTCTCTAAATATATCTCAGACAAGAATGGCGGACAGGGATGCGTCAGGGATGTAATTGAACAGGTGCTCCGTTTGCAGGGTAAGTGGATGCACAACGATGCTTTCAGTTGGTAAAATATTAATGTCTGAATATGTATAATTTTCTGAAACTGGTGCGTTTCCAAAACCTCCTGATTGTTGCTGCAACGCAATATGCAATGCGTTATCTGATTATTTATCCGATGTTGAACATGAATGGTTTTGAGCTCCAGTTGGATAATTTTTCTTTTTTCCTCCTGGTACTGGCTACAATGTGCGTCACTGCAGCAGGATATGTGATAAACGATTATTTTGATACGAAAACAGATCTGCTCAACAGACCCCGGGAAGTAATTGTTGGAAAAAAAATTTCCCGCCGAACTGCCATGATTTTTCATATTGTGCTTAATGCAGTTGGTGTATTATTGGGTACCTATGTCTCTTTTCTGATCGGAGTGCCGATGCTCTCTTTTATTTTTCTTCTTACTACCGGTATTCTGTGGTTCTATTCCACAACTTACAAACGCCAGTTTTTTGTAGGTAACTTCATTGTGGCAGTGCTCACTGCTATGGTGCCTCTAATGGTGGTTGTTTTTGAGATCCCGTTACTTAATAAAACGTATGGACTGATCATGCTCAGAAATAATGCCAGTTTTCTTTATATTTTTGGCTGGGTTGGCGGTTTTGCATACTTTGCTTTCTTTATGACCCTCATAAGGGAAATCATTAAAGATACTGAGGATTTTGAAGGCGACCAGGCTTTCGGCCTGAATACACTTCCTATCGCAATTGGCGTTAGGAAAACAAAACTTATCCTCTATGTGCTTATTAATTTCGTGATAGTTAGCTTAGTCTATATAAATATCACCTATTTGAAGGACAGTGTTTCTCTGATATATATGTTATTTACCATAATATTTCCCCTTGTATTTTTACAATATAAATTGTATAATGCTCATAAACAAAAGCATTATCATGTTGCCAGCAACTTAACAAAATTTATAATGCTGTTTGGTATCTTGTATGCGTTGGTTGCTGATTTGATTATTCATTTTACATACTAAAAGCTATGGTCCTTGATGAAATAAATAAACATTCGGTTATTCTTGCGTCCCGTTCACCCCGGCGGCAGCGTTTGCTGGAGGATTGCGGCATTAAATTTAAGGTGAAACTTCCTGGCAGGGTAAATGAAACTTTTCCTGATACTTTTAAGGCAGAACAAATTCCTCTACACATTGCACACCTTAAGTCTGATGCTTTTGGAGATGTTAGCAACGGTGAAATTGTAATAACTGCTGATACAATTGTATGGATGGGAGACAAAGTACTTGACAAACCTGAGAATTATGAGGAAGCAGTTCAGACTTTATTTCAGCTTTCAAACAACTGTCATGATGTAATCACCGGAGTATGTATGCGTTCAGCCACAAAGAGAAAAACCTTCTTTGTCACCACCCGTGTGTATTTTGATTGTCTGACTGACGAGGAAATTGATTATTATGTAAGTACCTATAAACCTTATGACAAAGCCGGATCTTATGGTATCCAGGAATGGATTGGTTTCATAGGAGTAGAGAAGATTGAAGGTTCATTCTATAATGTGATGGGTTTACCCGTACATAAATTGTATCGGGAACTTGTTTCATTCATTAAGCATGAATAATGCAGGCATAATAACAGATGCCTGTTTTTTTATACCTGTTTCCCACAAGATTTTACCACTAAATAATCTGACTATTTTGCCGGAAACATTATCACTTAACTATTAACTTTTATTATGAAGAACAACCTGAAGAAAATAATTTTCGTTCTTACCACCGGAATTTTATTTTGTAATTCCTTATGGGCTGATGAAGGCATGTGGATCCCCATGTTGCTTGAAAAGCTAAATATTAAAATTATGCATGAGAAAGGACTGAAGCTTACAGCTGAAGATATTTACAGTATCAATCAGGCAAGCCTGAAGGATGCCATTGTTATTTTTGGACGTGGTTGCACAGGGGAAGTAATTTCTGACCAGGGATTGCTGATTACCAACCACCATTGTGGTTACGATGCTATTCAATCGCACAGTACATTAGACCATGATTATCTTACAAATGGCTTCTGGGCGCGCACAAAAGACGAGGAACTGACAAATCCAGGTCTTACTGCTACCTTTCTGGTACGTATGGAAGATGTAACTGATCAGGTGCTTGCTAATATAACTGATAATATGGATCCGGAATCCAGAGCAAAAAGGGTTAAAGAAGCAATCAGTAAGTTACAGGCTCAGCCACTGGAGGACAGTAATTACCGTAGCATTGTAAAGCCTTTTTATTATGGAAATGAATATTATATGTTTGTATATAAAGTCTACCGCGATGTACGACTGGTGGCTGCACCACCCTCTGCCATAGGGAAATTTGGCGGTGATACAGATAACTGGATGTGGCCAAGGCATACCGGTGATTTTTCTGTCTTCCGCATCTATGCCGATAAAAACAATCAACCCGCAGATTATTCGCCTGATAATGTTCCTTATAAGCCTAAAAAACATCTTTCAATCTCACTTAAGGGTATCAAAAATGGAGATTTCACAATGGTATTTGGGTATCCGGGAAGCACAGAGGAATATCTTGCTTCCCCGGCTGTCGACTATATCATTAATACCAGTTTGCCCGAAAAAATTACGCTGAGGCAAACCCGGCTTGATATCATGCAAAAATATATGAATGCAGATCCGGCTATCCGGATTAAATATGCAGCAAAATATGCAAATGTAAGCAATGCATGGAAAAAATGGATAGGTGAGATTCGAGGCCTGAAAAAGCTGGATGCATTGACAAAGAAGAAGGAGCTGGAGGCTGCTTTTATAACATGGGCTCATTCAGATCCTGCCCTGGATAAGGTTTTTGGAAATGTACTTTCCGGATTCGACAGTCTTTACAATGTTCAGGAACCTTATGCCTATGCCCGTGATTATTTTTATGAAACGGTGAATGCCGTTGAGATGATGAAGCTGGTCTCTTATTTTAATGTGGTAATGGAGAAAAAGCTTCAGGAACCCGATAAAGAATTGCCTGAGCTGTATACCAACTGGCTTAAAGACCAGGTCAACAGCTATTATAAGGATTATTACAAACCTATAGACCGGGAAACATTTGCTGCCATGCTGAATGCTTATCAAGAACATGTTCCTCAGAAATTTCAACCTGCTTATTTCAGCAAGGTTAACTCAAAATATAAAGGGGATTTCGAAAACTATGCAGCTCAACTATTTCGTAAATCCATGTTTGCTGATTCAGCAGAGGTTGTTCAATTAACTGGCTCAATAGATATCGGAACGATAAAAAAGATTATGAAAGATCCGGCTTATCAGTTATATGCTGCTTTTTATAATTTATTTAAGGATAGCATAAGTAACCGGTATACCACCACAGAAAATCAACTGGATGGATTGTACCGGATTTATGTAAAAGGGCTCAGAGAGATGCAGCCTGAAAAGTTGTTTTATCCTGATGCAAATTTTACCCTGCGCCTTACCTATGGTGAAGTGGAGGGGTATAATCCGTATGATGCTGTTCATTATGAATATCAGACAACACTGAAAGGGGTAATGGAAAAGGATAACCCGGAAATTTATGATTATGATGTGCCTGCAAAACTGAAACAATTGTATACTGAAAAAGATTATGGCAGATATGGTGTTGATGAAACTATGCCTGTTTGTTTCATCGCCTCAAATCATACTTCAGGTGGAAATTCTGGAAGTCCTGTTTTAAATGCTGAAGGACAACTAATAGGCTTGAATTTCGATCGCAACTGGGAAGGAACCATGAGCGACATTATGTATGACCCTGATCAGTGCAGGAATATAACTGTTGATATTCGATATGTGCTCTTTCTGATTGATAAATATGCCGGAGCATCAAATTTGATAAATGAGATGACAATTGTTGAATAAATTATGCCGGAAAGTTATACAGCGCTCAGAATAAATGGCCGGGGCTATGCCTGGCCTGTTTTTCTGGGTTCCCCAATTCATTTTAAAAATGGGCGGGAACCCGAGCTGAATAATACGTCGTATTCGTTAATAGGGTATGATAATGAACAAAGCGGGGAGGATACAATTTCCTGGGAAATTCTTGTTGATGCCGGACATGGCATTGTTGAATATCTGATAAAACATGAAAACAGGATTCCGGATGCGGTAGTGCTCACTCATCATCACCATGATCATGTGCTTGGGCTAGAATGGATTGTTTACAGTCACGCGAAAGGAGCAGGCCACAATACGCTTTTTCCGGTTTATGCTTCTTTGCTGACCTGGGAAAAAGTGCTTTCAGCTTACCCTCAGCTTGAATCAATGGTTGAATTTCATGAACTGGTTCCTGCTCAAATTTTGCAGTTTGATTTTACAGAACGTATCACACTTACTCCCTATCCGGTTTATCATGGGAAAAGTGCGTTTGGCCCAATGATGTTGCATTTCAGGGTGGTGAAAGAAGCCGGACTGGCAAACGTGCTCATTACGGGTGATTGTGTATGTCCGTTGCTCAGGAATAAGAGACTATCAGGAACTTTCTGGTGCTGATATTATTTGTGCAGATTCAAGCAACCGGTTCCCATACCCGGCTGGGAATCACTGGAGCCTGCAGGATACTGATCCGTCAACCAACAGGGAGGCTGCAGTGCTGGCTGATTGGCGGAAAGAAATAAAAATGAGCAGTTTGTCTGCGATGCATGCTTCTCTTCAATCAGATCCGCGATATCATACTTATCTTGATGAATTTATGACTGAACAGTTGCAAAATCCTTCGCTCATTCTGTCAGTTTTTGATTTGGCCAGACGTCTGTCTCCTGATAAGATACTGATGATGCATTACAGCGGACGTGAAGATGAAAGCCGTTATCAGCGTGATATTCTTTCAGAAAATGCATTGCAGGAGTGGGCAAATATTCAGGGTATGCAGAAGGGATTAAAATCTCAGTTCCTGGCTCCCCGAACAGGAACCATATTCAAACTTTAGGAATATAATTGCCAATAATATCTCCCGGGGTTTTATTTAAAAAGTCCCTCCGCAAAGTCATAATTTATGTTTTACAAAAACTTTACCGGGTATTACAACTGATTCTCTACCTGTTCTTTCCATCCCGACTGAATGTAGTTCGTTAAGCGGGTGGATTCGTGAGGTGAACCATTAGACCCGAAAGTAGAATTTTGAAGAACTTTTCAGATATTTTATTCATTTTAGAATTTCCATTCGGATTTAATATTACTAATTGCTTTTTCTACACTTCTTTATTGAAATTATTGAATATCGGAACAAGCGTCAGGATGAAGATCCATTTTAAAGGAAATACTTTTTCTGATAACGGATTGATCTGTATATTCTCTTACGGGGCAGATGCTCTTAACAACCTTGTTAACCTGGTAGGTTAGTGTATCCAGATACCAGTCCTCAATGAACAGTATACTCTTATATTCACTATAATCAATCGTATTCAGTACATCTCTGTCCGTCCAATCATCATGTGTCTTTTGAGCTGTCTGTCCGGTAGAATCCATATAAAAAATTGTCTCTCCGCCAAAACCCATTCGTCGCTTTATTTCTTTTTTATTCAGTAATTGATTACTAAAAAAGTCCCTTACCTGGTAATCTTCCAGCAGCGCCTTCTTAAAAAGCTGAGAGAGCAAAATGTTTTTGTCAAGATTCCTGCTGCGTTCCTGATTAAAGAAAAACTCAGTGGCCAGACTATCGGCAATTTTAATTGTGTTTTTTTTATCTGAGGCAGTATTATCTGAATTAAAAATCCAGTAGGGAATTTTTTTAATGGTTCCTGTATCTGACTTTTTTAAACTGATAAACAATACCGGCGCAATTGCATTTACCTTTTTGGTAAAACACACTTTATCATTGTTGAAAAACCAGTTTTCCAAAAATACTATACTTTTAACTTTAGAAGTATCAATTTCCGGGGCAACAAAAACTGAATCGGCAAGTGCATTTCGTTCAAACGTATTCAGATTAACTGAAATCCCGTTCCCCAATGTAGTATTGCCTGACTTACCAGCCATTGCTATATAAAGGAGCAGGGTGTCCTTTTTCAATGCCTTTAGCCATTCACCCTTTGGGGAAGTATCAGCCAGCAATAACTCATCCATAACTGTTACTTTTTCAGGGAGAAGATCGTTATGGAGAGCCGGGTAATGATGATTTACTTTTCCGGAATTGCAGGAGAAAAGTGTGACTAAGATTAATGTTGTCAGATATACCTGAAAATGTGTTGTCGTTTTCATGGCGGAAATAATTGTAGTAATTGTATTTTTTTCCATCCGGATTTTCAAATATATAAAAAGGTTTTGTATCTGTTTGTCAAAATTGTTTTAAATAATGCATGGAAGCTATACAGGAATTCAAAATGAGGCTTATTTCTGCAAATATCTTACTTTGAGATATGAAAAAAGCCGGCTGTGCACCGGCTTTCCCAGATATCATATCTTTTAATCAGTTTGCGAGTTGTGATTCAAGTTTTATATTCACTCCTTTTAATGCCTGTGAAACAGGACAGTTTTTTTTAGCCGTTTCTGCAAGTTCAGTAAACTTATCTTCTTCAATTCCCTGAACCCTGCCTTTTGTTTTCAGCAATATTTCACTTATCATAAAACCATCGCCTGATTTAGCAAGCGTAACTTCTGCATCGGTCTCAATTTTCTCAGGTTTGTAACCTTCTTCGCCCAGTAACATACTCAATGCCATTGAAAAGCATCCTGAATGTGCTGCGCCAATAAGTTCTTCAGGGCTTTTTCCCTCTCCGTCCTCAAAACGGGATGAAAAGCTATAAGGGACTTTAAGTTCATTTTCTTTTGCAGCAATCATATTTCCGTTGCCATTCTGTAAATCTCCCTCCCATATTGATTTTGCATAATGTTTACTCATAATAATCTCCTTTTTTAAAATTAAACAATTCTTTACCGTATTGATTCATAAACAGTGCCATAAAAGCATTGGCGGTATTTTGAATTCATACTTTGGTTACTTTTCTTCTTAAAATTAAAGCAAGGTATAAAAAGGATGTTTTCCAACCCCCAATATGATAATTTTGGAACTGAAATAATGTTGACCAGGTTCCACACTTGTCTATTTACTTCTACAAATGAGTGATAAAGGTCTTATTATGTTTAAAATGGTAAGTTGTTGATAGATAATTTAGTGTCAATAGCATAAAAGGTGGTTTATGGATTTTGGGTCTTTATTTCCTGATCATTCGCTTTTAGGCAAAGTTTCTGCATTAATTAAAGTTGAAAATGACAGGGATAATGTTTATTGACCAATTTCCTGTTTAGTTTGAATTTTAAGATGGAGGAATTATGATCACGAATAAAGATTTACAGCGACTTGCAAACAGTCATGAACCTCATAGCATTACCATAATGATTCCCACTGAAAGAGGGGGGAAGGAAGTGATAGAAGGACAACCTCAGTTAAGATTGAAAAATATGATTAAAGAGGTTAAGCGTGAGCTTGGTAACTACGATCTGTCATCTGACCAAATTGATGGATATTTGAATGATATTACAGATTTACTTGATGATGCTGACTTATGGCGCCACTTATCAGACAGTCTTGTTATTTTTAAAAATGATGCGTTGTTTGAATATTTTACTGTGCCGCTTGAAATAAAAGAACAATACATGATCGCCGATCATTTTTATCTCAAGTCACTCATTCCTCTTGTTACTGTGAATGAAAAATATTATGTGCTTTCGCTGAGCTTACAACAGGTGAAGTTATTTGAATGCAGTCGTTACAGTATTCAGGAGATTGACATACATGATCTGGTACCAGACCGGCTGGAAGATACAGTAGGATATGACCAGGAGCAGAAGAATCTTCAGGTACGGGGTAAACAAACCGGCAGAGGTACTCCTATGTATCATGGTCATGGTGAAGGAATAGACGACAAAAAGGTAGAGACCAGTGAATTTCTGCGTGATGTCAATAATGGGATCATGCAGGTACTTAATTTGGAATCTGCTCCGCTTTTACTGGCGTGTACCGACTCAATCGCTCCCGTCTACAGGGAAGTAAACGATTACAAAAATCTTTATGACCAAATAATTCCGGGAAATCCTGAGCACTTTGAGCCAGGCATGCTGCACGAACATTCCTGGCAGGTGATCAGCGATTATTTCGGGAAGAAACTGGATGAAAAGAAGGAGCAATATATGAACTCCATATCCAGATCAAGGGCTTCTGTTGGTGTGGAAGATATTACTTCTGCTGCACTTAACGGGAGGGTGGATACTCTGTTTATTAAAAAAGGTGAAAAAATCTGGGGACGTTATTTTCCCGATCTCGACCGTGTTGTAGTACATGATGATAACAAGACAGGTGATGCCGAACTGCTTGATTTATGTGCCGTCAATACTTACCTTAATAAAGGTGCAGTAATCTTACTTGATGAAGATGAAATGCCTGAGGACGGTACAGTTATTAATGCCATACTGCGTTATTAAGTATGATCCGGAGGTAATTTTCTCCAATTGCAGCACAGGATAAACGGACCTGTACCTGCCTTAAAGAAGGGGGGATTCTGAATATAGAGAATTCTCCTTTGGTATATTTTTAAACATTTGTAGGTAAAAAATTCCACATATTTTCAGGATCTTTTTTTGCAGTTATTAATGAGTTATTCCAAAACCATTATGTCTTGAGGGTTAACAATATTTAACATGAATTATGAGAAGTTTGGCAGGATATTGTTACACTTTTACATGTAATAAAATTAGCACTTCAAACTTATAACACAAAGCATATGAAAGCACAATTGAGTAACTTCAGAGTAGCAATTGTAATTGCCAACGGATTTATTGACCGAGAGTTCCAGGAAATAATTGGAAAAATTGGTAAGCTTGGTATACACCCCGATATTATTTCTCCTGAAGAAGAGGAAATTAAATCTTCGGATTATCTTACCAGTGAGATTGTACCGGGAACCACTGGAGGCATACTTGTACATGCACATACTCCGATATTTAACACAGATAGCAATCAATTTGATATGGTAATTATTCCGGGTGGTGCTTTTGAAGTGTATAAGTTAACCTCAGATGCAGCTGTGCTGGAGTGGCTTAAAAGCGGCATTGAACTTAATAAAATGATGTGCTTTTCTTCCCAGGCGATTGAAGTATTACTTGAGACAAATACTGTCGAAGGACGTTTTGTAACTTCACCTGTAAAATATAAATCACAAATATTAAAGGCCGGAGGATACTGGGTGAATGATTCTGCCGTATCTGATAAAAACATTATTACCGGAAAGAATACTGCTACGGTTGGAGATTTTGCCGCGAAAATTGAAGATCACATTTTGCGAGTGCAACTGCTTACCAACTTCTCTAAAAAGGCAGATAACTTAAAAAACAGAGTTCATTAATGAATAATAAAAAAGGCGCCGCCAGGGCGCCTTTCCCATTTCTGCTCTTTTTCCCCTAATCGTTTACTTCAAATGAAATCTTTGCATGCACTGTATATGAAATAATTTTCTGATTTTCCACCCTGGCATGCATTTCTTTTACCTCAACAGATGTAATATTTTTTACTGTTTTTGAGGCTTGTTCTACAGCGTTGTGGGTGGCTTCTGTAAAACCTTTGTCAGAAGTAGCTATCACTTCAATTACTTTTACAATTCTCATAATTTCCCGGTTTTTTTAGGTTTTTACTATAGTTTTTAAAGGCTACTTAAGATAAGAAATTCCGCAAAGAAAATCCAGTATTTGCATGTTTTTTTGAGCAGCAATATATCCGGTATTTTTTATCATATTTCATTTTGGTATGTGAAGTATTATTTTTCAAATTCCAATCGGAAATGATAAAAATAAAGAGAATACAATTTTATAAATCAGGAAACTAATTTACCTGATGGTATCCGGCAATTTTCTGGAATGGCTACGGATATTCTCCCATGGATTATCTGTCTGACTGATTCGCTGAAGCATGTTTTTGATTGTATATTTCCTGGCAGTCAGTTTACTGTTTATTTCATCCCACTGTAAAGGCGCTGCAACAGGGCCATTCTTCAAAGGCCTTACTGAATAGGGGGCGGCAATTGTCTGTGCGTATGAATTTCTTAGATAATCAATAAGTAATTTTCCGCCCCGCTCTTTTTTTGACAGTGTTGTAGTGAAAAGATCAGGGTTTTTGTCAACGGTGAATTCAGCAATGTCTTTTGCCAGATTACGTACCTCATCAAACTTTTTTTCAGGCCTCACCGGAATTGTGATATGCAGGCCCGACGATCCGCTAAGTTTTACATATGCGGCCAGTCCGGTTTCTTCCTCAATGACTGCTTTTAATATTTTGGCTCCCTTGACTACCTGATTAAAACTGCCATTTTCAGGTGGATCCAGATCAAATACCATAATATCAGGCACATCAGGATCGTCCTTCGTACTCAGCCAGGTATGCGGAGTGATCATGTCCTGATTGACAAGATACAACAAGGTAGATTTGTTATTAATGAGTACCATGTCATTATTTCCTCCGGATTCTTTTTTAACTTTTATACTTTCAATCCATTCAGGAAAATGGTTCGACCGGTCTTTCTGATAGAATCCTTTTTCTCCGATACCTCCGGTAAAGCGGTGCAGCATCACCGGGCGGTCTTTCAGAAAGGGAAGCATAAGTTCTGAAACGCCGTCGTAAAAATTTACCAGGTCGCGTTTGGTAATTCCGGCATCCGGAAACAGCACTTTATCTCCGTGTGTTAACTCAAAACTGTACTTTCCGGTACCCAGTATTTCTTTATTTTTCTTTTCTGACATATTCAGGTTTTTTATCATCCCGTAATCCCAAAAAGCGTGGATGACGGAGTTTATCATCATTGGTCCATTCGGTAAATCCAACTTCGCATACCAGTTTTGGGCGGATAAAATGAACGTGTTTCTCCTCTATTTTTTCTTGCTGGAAAGGGTTTTTCTGTTGTGTGAGCCTGTCCATTTTATGCTTTAATCTTTCTAACGTCTTTTCATCATATCCGGTACCAACTTTACCGGCATACCAGAGTTTGTCTTTTTTATAGAAACCTATGAGCAGGGCACCAAATCCTTTTCGTTCTCCTTCAGGATCAGTGAATCCGCCAATTACAAATTCCTGCTGGTTAATGCACTTGAATTTCAACCACTTTTTCGAGCGGCTACTCACATATTCACTTGTTGACTCCTTGGCAATTATTCCTTCCCATCCTTTTTGGCAAGCCTCATGATGGTATTTCTCACCTTCTCCATTACGGTGCTGTGTAAAACGAACCGAATCTTCATAGATCAGTATTTTTTTCAGAATGGATTTTCTTTCCCGCAACGAAAGCTTCTTAAGGGAATAGCCATCCAAATGGACAATATCAAAAACGTAATAAAATACTTTTATTTTGCTTTCACTGATCTCTTTTTCGTCAGTTAGCTGCATGCGCTGCTGTAGTTTAGAGAAGCTGGTGGTTTTTCCGTTAAATGTTACTATTTCTCCGTCTATCAGGTAGTCGGGAGAAAACTGGTTTTTAAGAGCATCAATTATTTCAGGATATTTGAGGGTGATTTCTTTTCCGTTCCTTGAAAAAAGTTTCACCTCGTTGTTTTGGCGTGCAGCTAATGCTCTTTCTCCATCCCACTTGCGTTCAAATATCCAGTCATCATCTGAAAAATAATCGTGGGAAAGGGTTGCCAGCATTGGGGAAAATCCTCTCGGAAATTTTTCTTCTGAAACTTTTTCTTTTTGTTCTTTACTTAATCGTGACAATATATTATTCATGAGATTTTTCCTCTTTTGAAATCTGCTTCAGGGTTCTGCCTGTCTTAGCAGATTTGGGTTCTGTGCTTACAGGATTTCTGCGGGCATCTGCTTCATCATCTTTCATTTTCTTCAATAACCACCTTTTGTGCTTTTTATCCGTGTTAATCAATACATATCCGCCCTGCAGTTTTTCTCCTTCCAGCCATACTTCAATTTTCCCTTCTCTGTATGATTTGTCCAGGGAAGCGCCGTCGTTTTCTTTTTCAGCCCGGATATTGGTAAAAGTGCCTTTATCCCATACCATTACGGTACCACCGCCATATTCATCTTCGGGAATTATACCTTCAAAATCAGCATATTCCAGGGGGTGGTCCTCAGTATGGGTAGCAAATCTTTTCTCATCCGGATCAGTAGAAGGCCCTTTGGGTACTGCCCAGGATTTTAAAACATCACCCGACTGCAACCTGAAATCATAATGAAGGCTGCTGGCATCATGCTTTTGTATGACAAAAATGTTCTTCTGCTTTTTCCTGCTGCTTCCCGTGGGTTCACGTGTCTTGTTAAAGTCTCTTTTTTCCTTGTACTCTTTAAGATTTTCTGATGATTTTTGGTTTGTCATAATGTTGATTGTTTTTTACTAACACCATATCTTTTTGATGTTATTTCTGTTAAATGCAATAATCAATTCTGACCTTTTATTGGATTCTTTTTATTTTTTAACGCAAACTTATTGCCAGAATATGCCATAACTTCAACTTTTGTAGTGTACTGTGAGGTTTTAAGCTATAGTATCCAAATCGGTTAACCTGACCAGGTTTAGCATGAAATTCCCTGTTTGTGTAATTATTTCCACACTCTACTGATTCTGTAAATATTCATTTAGATTATCCGTTGGGCTCTATCCTACAGCATAACTGACCTGACCGGTATCCTTGCTTACGAACCGTCCTGTCTGGCATATAATTGGCCTTCTAATACACTAAAAACGGAGGATTTTATTATGGCTAAAACTATTTCAAAAGAAGAACTGAAGAAGAAATTTGATAATAATGAGAATTTTACACTGATTGAAGTTCTGGAAGCGCCTTCCTACGAAAAATCACATATAAAAGGAGCGATAAATATTCCACTTGCCCACCTTGGCAAAGAGGCTTCTGACAGGTTTAAAAAAGATGATGAGCTTATTGTGTACTGTGCAGATTTTGAATGTACTGCCAGTCCAAAAGCTGCGGATAAGCTTGGAAGTATTGGCTTTTCCAGTGTACGCGATTTTGCCGGCGGTAAAAAAGAATGGAAAGAAGCGGGATATCCAATGGAAGAAGGCAAATCATAAAACATTTAAACCGAATAACCTAATTAAATCATACACCTGACATGAGTAAAGAAGATAAAAGCAAAATTTTTGAAACGGAAAACAGGGAATGGCTTGATTCCCTGGAGTATATTCTGAAAAATGAAAGCCCTGACCGGGTAAATGAACTGCTGACCCTGCTGAATCACCGGGCGTCGCAGGAAGGGATTCACTTCAGTTGTCCGGGTACCACACCCTATATCAATACTATTCCACGAAAGAACGAGGTGCCTTATCCCGGTAGTCGTGAGATTGAACGCAGGATCAAAAGCATTATCCGCTGGAATGCCATGGCAATGGTAGTCCGGGCGAACCGTGAATCAACAGGAATAGGTGGCCATATCTCCACTTATGCCTCAGCGGCTACATTATTCGAGATTGGTTTCAATCATTTTTTCAAAGGAGGTGAAAAGGACCATGCCGATATGGTTTATTTTCAGGGGCATGCATCTCCCGGTGTATATGCCCGTTCGTTCTTGGAAGGGAGGCTTACCGAAAAAGACCTGAAGAATTTTCGTCAGGAGTTGCGGGAAGGAGGAGGCTTGTCTTCTTATCCGCACCCCAGACTGATGCCCGGATACTGGCAGTTCCCAACCGTCTCCATGGGACTATCTCCCCTGATGGCTATTTACCAGGCACGGTTTTATCATTACCTGGTAGACAAGGGACTGAAAGAAAATACCGGTCAGAAAGTATGGGCGTTGTTGGGTGACGGTGAGATGGATGAACCGGAATCCATGGGTGCTCTTACCCTGGCTTCCCGTGAGAAACTGGATAACCTGGTGTTTGTAGTAAACTGCAACCTGCAGCGTCTTGATGGTCCGGTAAGGGGAAACGGCAAGGTTGTCCAGGAACTGGAAGCTGCATTCAAAGGGGCTGGCTGGAACGTGATTAAGGTAATCTGGGGAGGCGACTGGGACGAACTGCTCGAGCAGGACCATGAAGGATTGCTGAAAAAAAGAATGAATGAGATCGTGGATGGCCAGAGCCAGAAATATTCTGTGGCCGATGGTGCTTTCATCCGTAAAGATTTTTTCGGAACCGATGAACGGTTGCAGAAAATGGTTGAGAATTACTCGGATGAGCAACTACAAAAGATGCTTCGGGGTGGACATGATCCGAAAAAAGTATATAATGCTTACCGAAAAGCGATGGAACATGAAGGTTCTCCTTCGGTAATCCTGGCAGTAACCATCAAAGGTTACGGTCTTGGTGAAGCCGGTGAAGGGAGGAATGTCACCCACCAGCAGAAAAAGCTAAACGAGGAGGAATTGCTGCAGTTCAGAAGCCGGTTTAACATTCCTGTCTCTGATAAAGATGTAGGGGATGCTCCTTTTTATAAACCTAAAGAAGATAGTGAAGAGATTAAATATCTGAAAAAACACAGAGAAGAACTGGGGGGATATCTGCCGCTGAGAAATGAAAAGAATTTTCAGCCCATCAGAATGCCGGCAGATAAAATTTTTGAGGAATATTATAAGGATTCAGGAGACAGGGAAGTAGCCACTACTATGGTGATTGTGCAACTGATGTCCGGATTGTTGAAAGACAAGGAAACAGGGAAACTGATTGTCCCCATTGTACCTGATGAATCCCGTACTTTTGGGATGGATGCACTTTTCAGACAGGTCGGGATATATTCACACGTCGGCCAGCTATATGAACCTGTTGACAGGGAAAGCCTGTTGTATTACAAAGAGGCCACTAACGGCGCTATCCTGGAAGAAGGTATCACTGAGGCAGGAGGTATGTCGTCCTTTATTGCTGCAGGAACAGCCGGAGTGACACATGGCATAAGCACTATTCCTTTCTTTATTTTTTATTCGATGTTTGGATTCCAGCGTGTAGGCGATCTGATTTGGGCTGCGGCAGATATGCGTGCCAAAGGTTTTCTGATTGGCGGCACATCGGGCCGTACCACATTACCAGGCGAAGGTTTGCAGCATGCTGACGGAAACAGTCACATGCTGGCTTATTCAGTCCCGAACGTGCGGGCATGGGATCCGGCATTTGCGTACGAGGTGGCCGTAATTGTAAAAAGTGGACTCAAAAGAATGTATGTGGAAAATGAAGATGTGATCTTTTATATCACGGTGATGAACGAAAAATATCACATGCCTGAAATGCCTGAAGGGGCTGAAGAAGGGATTCTGAAAGGAATGTATCGCTACAAAAAGACCCGCAAAAGGAAAATTGAAGAGAAGGTGCATCTGCTTGGCAGTGGCGCCATCTTTCTGGAAGCCATGAAAGCGGCAGAAATACTTGAAAACGATTTTGATATACCGGCAGATGTTTGGAGCGTAACCAGTTACAAAGAATTATACTTAAAAGCTACTGATACGGAGCGTAACAATTTCATCAACAATAAAACAAAGAAGAATACGATTGAAGAAGCGTTTGACGGGGAAAAGGCTGATGTGGTAGTTGCTGCAACCGATTATCTGAAGGCTGTACCGCTTACGGTAAGCAAGTATTTCCCCTGCGATTTTTACTCACTCGGAACAGATGGCTTTGGCAGAAGCGATAACCGGAAAGCCCTGCGGGATTTCTTTGAGGTGGATGCACGCCACATCGCCTTTACTGCAATAGCCGGTTTATATAAGCAAAGGAAAGTGAATAAGGAAACTTATCAGAAAGCCGTTGATAAACTGCAAATCAATCAACAGCGGATCAATCCGGTGTTTGCCTGATCAGAATGAGCATGAGTTTCCGCGATCAGCCAAAAAACTCAGGTATTTGCACGTATACCCGGGTATTTAAAATAAAAGTATTACGAATTACTGCAATTTGCAGAAAAAACACACAGTATTATGGCCAGAGAAATTAAATTACCTGAAATATCTGAAAATATTGATACAGCAACGGTGGTGCGGGTACTGGTTTCTAAAGGAGATAAGGTGGATGAAGACCAGTCACTGATAGAGATTGAAACAGAAAAAGCAGCTTCTGATGTGCCTTCTCCTGCTGCAGGAACGATAAAAGAGGTGAAGGTACAGGAAGGAGATGAGATAAAGGTGGGAAGTGTGATCCTGGTCCTTGAAGAGGGGGGAGGTGCTGAAGAAAAAGAACAGGAAAAAGCAGCGGATAAGAAGGAGGAGCAGAATCAAGAGGAAGAAGAAGGGAACGAAGGAAAAGAAGGGAAGGGAAAGGAAGAGGAATCTGAGGAAGAGCAGGAAAAAGAAGAAGAACCCGAAGAAGAGGAAGAATCCGGAGAAAGGGATCACGAAGAAGAGCATGACGCGGACCAGGAGACAAAAGAAAAGGGTGAAAAGGAAGAAGGAAGAGCTGAAGAAAAGAAGAAAGAGGAAGAAAAGAAAGAATCAAAGGAAGCCGGAAAGGAATCAACCGAATCCGCTGAACTGCGCAAATCAAAAGAGCCGCAACAGCCAGTGGACGAGGGTAAGGATAAAACCGGACAGGTTCCTGCCGCTCCTTCGGTACGCCGTTTTGCACGTGAAATAGGCATCGACATCACCCGGGTGAAAGGCTCTGCACCCGGAAACCGGATTACCCTGGATGATGTAAAAGCTTATTCCAAAGAGAAGAATCAGCAGGATAAGCAGGGCATGGCAGGTGCAACTGGTATTGAACTGCCGGATTTCTCCAAATGGGGTGAATCGGAACGCAAACCCATGAGCAAGGTAAGACAGATTACTGCCAAAAATACACTGCAATCCTGGAACTCGATTCCTCATGTTACACAGTTCGACAAAGCTGATATCACCAACCTCGAAAAATTCAGGAACCAATATTCCGCTTATGTGGAAAAAGCAGGAGGAAAGCTCACCGTTACAGCTATCCTGCTTAAAATTGCGGGTTTTGCCCTGCAGCAATTTCCGCGGTTTAACAGCAGCCTCGACAGCCAAAGCAACGAGATTGTTTATAAGAAATACATACATATCGGAGTGGCTGTAGATACCGATCGTGGACTGCTGGTTCCGGTGATCCGTGATGTGGATAAAAAATCAATCACATCACTGGCAGTTGAGCTTGGTGAAATGGCAAAAAAGGCACGTAACAAAAAGATCTCTCCGGATGAGATGGAAGGAGGTAATTTTACTATCTCTAATCTTGGTGGACTGGGTGGTACTGCTTTTACTCCGGTGGTATTCCCGCCACAGGTAGCCATCATGGGTGTATCAAGGGCAACAACTGAACCTGTTTTTGCTGATGGTGCTTTTGAACCCCGGCAGATCTTACCAATCAACATCTCATACGACCACAGGGTGATCGATGGAGCTGACGGCGCACGGTTTCTCAGATGGGTCTGCGAGGCACTGGAAAATCCATTTGCATTGTTCTTAAAAGAAGGAGGTGAGTAATGGCAGGTAAAGAAATTAAATCACAGATGTTGGTAATTGGTGGCGGGCCGGGAGGTTATGCTGCTGCTTTTATGGCTGCTGATCTTGGACTGGAAGTAACATTGGTTGATCCGGAGAAAAATCCGGGTGGCGTATGTCTTTATCGCGGTTGTATACCTACCAAGGCACTGTTACATGCTGCAAAAGTGAAGCAGGAAGCTTTGCATGCCTCGGATTTTGGTTTCAGCTTTAAAGAACCTGATGTGGATCCTGATAAGCTTCGGGAATGGAAAGACAAGATCGTAAGTAAGCTGACCGGAGGCATCGGACAACTTGCCAAACAGCGAAAACTGAAGCATATTCAGGGAAAAGCCAGGTTCGAAAGCTCAACTAAAGCAGTCATCACTTCTGGTGAACAGGAGGGAACTGTCATTACCTTTGAAAAAGCCATTCTGGCCAGCGGATCAGTACCTGCTTCACTTCCGGGCATTGAGACGGATGGCAAAAGGATTATAACTTCAAAAGAAGCACTCGATATCAAGCAGGTACCCAAAAAGCTGCTTATTGTGGGAGCAGGCTATATCGGACTGGAGATGGCCACGATATACGGGGCGCTGGGATCGGAAATTACACTGGTGGAAATGACGGATAGCTTTTTGCCCGGGCAGGACCGTGACCTGGTTTCGGTTTTCGAAAAGGCCAACAAGAACCTTTTCAAAAAAGTATTGTTTGAAACAAAGTTGAAAAAGGCTGAGGTCTCCGGTAAAAAAGTTAAAACAATATTTGAAAATAAGGATGGTGAACAGAAAGGCACGTTTGATCAGGTGCTGGTAGCGGTTGGACGGAAGCCACGGACAGAGGGAACAGGGCTTGAAAACACTAAGGTGGAAACAGACGGGAAAGGGTTTGTAAAAGTGGACGACCAGCGGAAAACCACCGATGACCATATCTATGCCATAGGAGATATTACCGGCAACCCGATGCTGGCACATAAAGCCAGCCATGAGGGTATTGTGGCTGCAGAAGCCATTGCCGGTAAAAGAACAGCCTTTGAACCCAATGCCATACCTGCCGTAGTGTTTACCAGTCCGGAAATGGCCTGGTGCGGGCTTACTGAGAACGAAGCCAAAGAAAAAGGGATCGAGGTGAAGGTGGCAAAATTTCCCTGGGGGGCCTCCGGCAGGGCTACTACACTGAATTACAGTCCGGGACTTACCAAGCTGATTATTGATCCGGAAACCGACCGTATTCTGGGGGCCGCGATTGTTGGTGATCAGGCAGGTGAACTTATCGGAGAAGCCACCTTTGCGGTGGAAATGGCTGCCCTGGCTTCCGACCTGCAGCTAACCATTCATGCCCATCCGACACTCTCGGAGACACTTATGGAAGCAGCCGCTTCTTATTATGGACTGGCAACGCATATTTACCGGCCAAAAAGAAAGTGACCTGTTTCTTTTTTCCGAAAGATTTGTGTAAATTGGAGGTTTTAGAGGATGAATCCGCTACCGCATGAGTCCTCTCGTGTGGCAGAATAGGGCACAAGCGGATGCTTGCGCCAG
This sequence comes from uncultured Bacteroidales bacterium, assembly GCA_963783315.1. Taxonomy (GTDB): domain Bacteria; phylum Bacteroidota; class Bacteroidia; order Bacteroidales; family DASQZP01; genus DASQZP01. The sequence continues at coordinate 761,087 of CAWAMZ010000008.1, read as the reverse complement.
TTAAAGATTAACAACTGAACATACAACCGAATCAACAACTGAATAAACAACTGGTCCGAAAGCTTTCGGACAAACAACCAAACATAACCCTAAAATCTAACTATTATGTACATTGCAATTATCCTGATACTTATAGCTCTTGGAGGCTGGTCAGTCATGACCGGAATTAATAAAAAGCGAAAAGTAAATATTTGGCTGGGCATTATTGTGCTGCTGTTTACGCTGGTTTTTTTCTGGTTTATGTCTTTCTGGGGCGATTATCTGTGGTTTGATTCAATTGGTTTTAAGCAGCGATTCCTTAAGGAATTCTGGGTAAAAGCATATCTTATTGCCATTTTTGGAGCAGTTGCATTTCTGATTGTCCTGTTACTAACTATTCCTGTAAAAGGAAAGCAGAAGATAATCCGTTATCTGGCTGTACTTGCAGCGCTTATCTTTGGAGGTACATGGGGATATTCCAACTGGGATATCTTTCTTATATTTATTAACCGGGTACCTGCCGGAATTGCTGATCCTGTGCTGAACAATGATGCTTCCTTTTATATGTTCACACTGCCGTTTATTGACAATCTGTACACCTTCTTTTTTGGTGCGCTGCTGATTTCATCCATAGCTCTTTATCTGGATGCCAACAGTCGGGATCCGCAAACGCTGGCCACAAAAGATCCTTCCGTTTTGTCCCGCTACAATAACTTTTTTATTACACTTGGACTGTTACTGCTGGTTATTGGTTCGGGTAAGATCATAAGCAAGTATGAGCTGATGTATTCCACTCTTGGTGTGGTGGCAGGTCCGGGATGGACAGATATACACGTCAGGATACCGGCCTACTGGATCACTTTTATTATCACCGCTGGTACCGGTATTGTGTTGATGATACCAGGCTTAAGGAAAGGTCTTTTCAGGTTGTTACATATCAAAAGTGCTTCCTTTAACAATATTTTGAATTATTTTCTTACTGCAACAGCCGGCATGCTCTTTTTAATCTGGTTATTGTTTCTTTCAATCATTCCGGCACTCTTCCAGTGGCTCGTGGTGCAGCCCAATGAAATTACCCGCGAACTGCCCTACATCTCCAATAATATTAAATTTACCCGGTACGCCTTCGATCTTAACCATATTGAAGAGCGCCAGTTTCCGGCAAACCGTAATTTTACTCAGCAAACAGTAGACAGTAACCGAAGCACCTTCGATAATATAAGATTGTGGGACTGGCGGGCACTGGATGCAGTTTACAAACAGTTTCAGGAGATAAGGTTGTATTACGCATTTAATGATGTGGACATCGACCGGTATACTTTTGACAGTACCTATAACCAGGTGATGGTTTCGGCACGTGAGATGAAACTGGAAAACCTGCCCCAACAGAGCAAGACATTTGTAAATCAGCGGTTCAAATACACACACGGATTCGGTATCACACTCACTAAGGTAAATAAGTTTTCTGATAACGGGTTACCGGACATTCTTATCCGGGATATTCCGCCAATAAGCCGGTATCCGAGGCTGGATGTCAAACAGCCCCGTATCTATTATGGAGAAACTACCCACACGCCTGTAGTTGTGAATTCAGGTGAAGAAGAATTTGACTACCCGAGTGGTGAAAAAAATATATTCTATAAATACAAAGGAAAAGGTGGGGTACAGGTATCCAGTACATGGCGGAAATTCCTTTTTGGATGGAAATTTGACGGCACACGATTTTTCCTTTCTGGTTATCCCACAAAGGAAAGCCGGATTATGTTTTACAGGCAGATCAAAACCCGGGTGAATAAACTGGCCCCTTTTCTGGAATTTGATGAAGATCCTTATATTGTGCTGGATGATGACGGACAACTTTACTGGATCATCGATGCCTATACCAGTTCAAACAGGTTTCCGTACAGTGAGCCTTATAAATCGAGGGAATCAATTATTTATCAGGAGAACAACGTGAACAAGGAAATAAAAACCAATGATGCTCCTGAGCTTAACGGGCGTAATTATGTAAGAAATTCTGTAAAGGCAGTGATCAATGCCTTTAACGGTGATGTTTCTTTTTATGTTTACAAGCCTGACGATCCGGTACTGCAGACCTGGGAGAAAATCTTTCCCGGATTGTTTAAAAAGAAAAGTGAGTTATCCTCTTCCCTGCAGAAACACATAAGGTATCCGGCCGATTTGCTGATTACTCAGGGAATGGTGTATGCCAAATACCACATGACCGATCCGGCTGTATTCTATAACCAGGAAGATCTCTGGATCAGAGCCACTGAGAAATATTACAACAATGTGCAGCCTGTTGAACCGTATTACATTATGTGGCAGTCAAATCCGGAAGAAAAGCCTGAATATATTCTGATGATGCCTTTTACGCCCAAGAACAGGCAGGTACTGATCGGATGGATTGCAGGTATGTGTGATGGCGATAATTACGGACGCTTCCTTGCCTATAAGTTTCCTAAGGAGAAACGCATTCTTGGCCCGCAGCAGGTAGAGACCAAGATCGATCAGGACTCCTACCTTTCCGGTCAGCTCACCTTGTGGGATCAGCGTGGGTCAAATGTGATACGTGGCAATGTACTGGCCATTCCTGTGAGTGGTACGATTGTGTATGTGGAACCGATCTATCTTCAATCAGAGACAGCCGCTTACCCTGAACTAAGGCTGGTGGTAATTATGCATAATGACGATCTTAGCTATGCCGAGTCGTTTGATGAGGCGTTGAAAGGTCTGTTTGAAGATACCGGTACAGGCGGAGGAAAAGTGCAGGAGAAAGTGACCGGACAGGTACCCGAGATTGCAAAAAGCACTGACCTGATCGATCAGGCTTCGGATGCTTTTAACCGGTACCTGAAGTTTATGGGAGAACAGGATTTTGAACGTTCCTCAAAGGCGTTGAAAGACCTGCAACAGGCGCTGGAAGCACTGAAGAATAAAGAACAGAAGCCATAGGTGTTGTTTGTAATATTGCAACAAAATAGAGCAGGCCGTTTGATATAAGCGGCCTGCTTTAAGTTTTCACATACTTTGTTAATAATAATTATGGCAAAAGTAAGGTTGAAATGCTAAAAAGTGTATAATTATGCAAAAAATCGATAAAAGATTGGGGAAGTAAAACATCAGAGCGGAAGAAGGGTTACAAAACAAAGGCGAATATGTCACGCGTTATAAATGCCTGCCTGACTAAAAACCAGTTCAGGCAGGCCCGCTAGCATGCAAAGATTTCAAAGATGAGGGCACAAGCAGATGCTTGCACCAGATGGCAACTAATTTAAATAAATAAGTTGCCAGAGAAACCATTGAATTACTAATTACCCCCCTGAAACAACCTGAAAAACAACCTGCAACAATTTGAAACAAATTTACGACTGAATCAATATAAGAGGTCCAAGCGGATGATCCGATGGTTATCGGATGAACCATCTAATTAATAAACAAGCGAATTTCAACCGAACAATCAACTGAATTACAACCGGAGCCCATCCGAACCAAACGCTGTTATAATTTGTCTTGCAACTGTATATTATTTTATCGACTTTTGCAGGCCGCCCTGATCATGTTGTGTTGGCCGTATTGGCTGAAAAATTGATTATTTGGGTATATGAAGGATTTTTATGAAGGATTTAACGGAGGGAAAAGAAAGCCGTTTGATATTCCAGTTTGCACTGCCAATGCTGTTGGGTAATGTATTTCAGCAATTGTACAACATTGTTGACAGCATTATCGTGGGAAATACACTGGGTAAAAATGCACTGGCAGCTGTCGGCGCTTCATTTCCTATTATTTTTATGGTTATTTCCCTGATTGTGGGCATTGCTTCAGGAAGCACAGTGATCATCGCCCAGTTTTACGGCGCCAAAAATATTGAAAAGGTCAAACGTGCAATTGATACCATGTACATCAGTCTGTTTGTGGGTGCATTGATTGTAGGATCGCTGGGTGTTCTTTTCGCCCGTAAAATATTCCTGTTAATTGGTCTTCCCGACGAATTGCTGCCACAGGCCACTATTTACCTGCGTATTTACCTGAGCGGGATTCTGGTGTTTTTTGGTTTCAATGGTACAAGTTCCGTACTGAGGGGCATGGGAGACTCGCGCACACCACTTTATTTTCTGATAGGTTCCACGCTGTTTAATATCGGACTCGATTTGCTTTTTATCCTCGGACTGGGCATGGGTATCGGCGGAGCCGCTTTGGCTACGATCATCTCGCAGGGTGGCGCTTTTATTACCATGATCATTTATCTTAACAAGCGTCATGAGGTAATCCGGTTCCGGCTCAAGCATCTTATTTTTGACAGGGATCTGTTTATTAAAAGTCTGCGCATCGGGTTGCCTACTGGATTGCAGCAGACATTTGTGGCACTTGGAATGATGGCATTGCTGGGCATTGTAAATACCTTTGGCACCAACGTGGTGGCTGCTTACTCAGTGGCAACCAGGATTGATTCGATCGCTATGCTGCCTGCCATGATCTTCGGACAGGCACTGGCTACCTTCGTAGGGCAGAATCTGGGGGCCAACAAATCACACAGAGTACGATCGGGTTTGCTGGCTACCTTCGGAATGTCGGCCCTGGTTTCTATTGCTGTCAGCATCGGTGTTATTTCCCTGCGCAATTTTTTAATGGGATTGTTTACCGATGACAAGCAGGTAATTGCTATCGGGGCTGAATACCTGACGATTGTATCTGCTTTTTACCTGCTGATGTCTGCCCTGTTTACCATCAGTGGGGTCATGCGCGGAGCTGGAGATACACTGATCCCAATGTTCATCAGTCTGTTTGCATTGTGGGTCATACGGGTGCCGGTAGCCTATTATCTTTCTTCAAAAATAGGAGAAACTGGCATTTGGTGGGCTGTTCCTGTAGCCTGGACCTTCGGGGTAATTGCTTCTTTTCTTTACTACCGAACAGGAAGATGGAAATCTAAAGTCGTTGTCAGGCATAATTCTCCCTGATTTTTGCTGCTTTCGTCAGTTTAATCCTTATTTTTGGGTTGGTTTTTATTCTCAGTGATAATTTTTCCCGTAAAAAGCAGACGGGAACTTAATACAAACAACTATGTTATATTCAATGACCGGGTATGGTAAGAATACCTGTGAAGTAAAGAGTAAAAAAGTAACTATTGAATTGCGGTCACTGAACAGCAAACAATTTGATCTCAATATCAAGCTTTCTGCCATTTACCGGGAGAAAGAACCAGAGATAAGAAACATCCTGGCTGGTGCACTCGGACGGGGGAAAGTTGATTTCACAATGTTTACCGAACAACTGGAAGACGGACAGGAAGCTTCAGTGATCAATAAGGAGGTATTTAGAAATTACTACGACCAGTTGTCTGATATTGCCGGAGATATGAAGATCCCAATGGACCAGCAGGTATTCAGTGCGTTGTTGAGAATGCCTGAGATTTTCAAACCGATACAGGATGAGCTGGATGAAGCCTCATGGAATATTATCAGACCGGCTATTGAGAAAGCGGTAGATGACCTGGTACAGTTCCGCAAGCAGGAAGGGACAGTACTGGAGAAAGATATTATGGAACGGATAAGTACGATTGAACAACTGCTGGAAGAAATTTCTGCTTTTGAAGACCAGCGTATTGCAAAGATAAAAGGACGCATCGCCAATAACCTGGGAGAATTTGTGCTGGGTGAGCAGTTTGATAAGGACCGATTTGAACAGGAAATTATTTATTACCTTGAAAAACTGGATATCACAGAAGAGAAGGTGAGATTAAAAAATCACTGTAAGTATTTTGCCGAAACAGTCAACAACCCCGAGATGCCCGGAAAGAAGCTTGGTTTTATTTCGCAGGAAATTGGCCGTGAGATCAATACCATTGGTTCCAAAGCAAACGATTCCGATATTCAGAAGCTTGTGGTGCAGATGAAGGATGAGCTTGAAAAGATCAAGGAACAGCTGATGAATGTGCTGTAGAAGAGGGTTTAGGAGTTGAGAAGTTGAGGAGTTGAGAAGTTTAGGTGTTTAGATGTTTAGGTGTTTAGATGTTTAGGAGTTGAGAGGTTGAGTTGTGGGTAAGCTGATAAAGTGGAAAATGGTGAGTTGACTTGAAATTGACTTACCCGTAATTTTTGAATTGACGGGATGAAAAGTTCAGGCAATTGATGTTGCTGTCTGAACTCCGGAGGAGTGATACATCGATAGCCAGAGCAGATACATATTTCCCCAGGTAGCTCCGGAGAAGCGAAATTTACCCGTAATTTTTGAATTGACGGGATGAAAAGTTCAGGCAATTGATGCTGTTGTCCGAGCTCCAGGAGCGATACATCGGTAGCCAGAGAAGATACATACCTCCCCAGGGAGCTCCGGAGCGAAACAAACAAAGGAGCCGGTCAGATTTGATTAATCTGGTATAGTTTATAATATTTAATGAGGTTTCATGCTTATAAAAAATAATTATATGGTAAGAACTTTGATGGTTGTAGTATTAGGTTTTTTATCTGTTATGGTAAAAGGGCAGGAGCTCCCTCAGTTGAAAATTGCTGATAATCAAAGATATATTGTAACTCAGGATAACAAACCTTTTTTCTGGTTAGGTGGTACGGCCTGGGAATTAATTCACCGGTTAAATAAAGAAGAAATTGATCTTTATCTTACTGACAGGGCTGAGAAAGGATTTACTGTCATCCAGACCGTGGTGCTTGCCGAGTCGGATGGGTTGAATACGCCAAATGCCTATGGGGAGAAGCCTTTAATAAATAATGACCCAACAAGTTTTAATGAAAAGTATTTTGAGGTAGTAGACTATGTTGTGGAGAGAGCAGAAAACCTGGGGTTATATGTAGCACTGTTACCTACCTGGGGTGATAAATTCAACAAAGGCTGGGGAGTGGGACCCGTGATTTTTACTCCTGACAATGCAGAGATCTATGGAGAAATGATTGCCAGACGATATCTTTCTCATAATAATATTATATGGGTACTGGGTGGTGACAGGGTACCGGCAAATACCGAACAGACTGAAATTATCCGGGCAATGGCCAGAGGGATAAGAAAAGTTGATGCAATCCATTTAATAACCTATCATCCGGCGGGGGGTAAAAATGCAACTGACTATTTTAAGGGTGACTGGTTAGATCTGGATATGTTCCAGAGTGGACACAGCCGGCACTCAAAAGAATATGATTACGTTTTAAAAAGCAGAAAAAACAAGCCTTTAAGGCCTGTAATTAACGGGGAAGCCAGGTATGAAAATATTCCGGATCGATTCTGGGAAGAAGGGAAACATGGATGGTTAGATGCCGCTGATGTCAGGGAATCGGCGTATTGGAGTATTATGTCAGGGGCTGCAGGTTATACTTATGGGACGAATGACATATGGCAGATGTATGATTGGACCAGAACGCCTGTAATTAATGCGAGAACAGATTGGAAAATATCACTCAACCTGCCTGGCTCTGCTCAGATGGGGTATATGAAGAAATTATTTGAAAGTTTTCCCTGGCAATCTATGTCCTATAATCCTACTCTTATTAAAGGAAGGAATCCTGAGGATACCTCTTATATCGTAGCAGCCATAGGAAATAACAAGAAGTTCATTCTGGCATACACGCCAGTTGGAAAAACCATTGAAATTGATGCGTCAGGACTCGAAACAGATACAATTCAGAGCTATTGGTTTAATCCCCGAAGTGGCACAATAAAATATATTGGAGAATTCAGAAAAACAGCTGATATGAAATTTGAACCCTGGGCCGATGGCTGGGGTAGTGATTTTTTATTAATTATTAGTGATCATAAGCTGGATGAGGTCGCCTTTAATAACCCGCTGCTACCGCATAATGAGTAGTAAAAGTAACAAGGTAACAAAGTAACAATCCTTGCCTTTGGAATGTGCGGAGGCCTGGTGAGGGCAAGGATCACGAACCTTTGTCGGGTTTGTGGGTGGATTGTGGGTGACAAAGTTCACGACCAGCCCGTGGCCCGGCATGTGTGAGGGAGTACCTTCCGGCCTGTGGCTCCTCATTGCGGGAGTGGAGTAACGAGGAAAGTAACAAGGTAACAAGGAAGGCTTCGCGTTTTCCTTGAAACCATCTGAAACAAATTGGAACAATATGAAACAATTAACTCAAATTTAAGGGGTCCAAGCGAGACGCTTGAACCATCTAAACAATAAACTACCGAATTACAACCGAATTACAACTGTATAAACAATAGAATAATCAACTTAATAATCAACTTAATAATCAACTGAATTATCAACCGAATAAACAACCGAATAAACAACCGAACAAACAACTGAACAAACAACCGAACACACCATGCAGGGTAAAATGATCATCGTTTCTGCACCATCGGGAGCAGGCAAATCAACCATTGTGAAGTATCTGCTGAAGCAGGGACTGAAGCTGGAATTTTCTATTTCGGCCTGCAGCCGTGAGAAGCGTGCCGGAGAGAAAAACGGGAAAGATTATTATTTTCTTACACCTGATGAATTCAGGAAACGGATTGAGAACAATGATTTTCTGGAATGGGAAGAAGTATATCCCGGAAGCTATTACGGGACGTTAAAGAGTGAGGTGGACAGGATATGGCAGGCAGGGAACCACGTTGTCTTTGATGTGGATGTAGTTGGAGGGGTGAACATCAAACAACAATATCCTAAAGATGCACTTGCACTGTTTATTATGCCACCAGATATCGGGACTCTGCGCAATCGGCTTATGAAACGTGGAACTGAAAACAATGAATCACTTGAGAAGCGGGTAGGGAAGGCAGAGAAAGAGATTACTTTTGCTGATAAATTTGACCGGATCATTGTCAATGATGATCTTGACAGGGCCTGTCGGGAAACCCTGGAGACAGTGAAAGATTTTCTTGAAGAAAATTAGTGTAAGCAGAGCAACAATAAAATGGAATTCAAATACATAACAACATAGTAGCCGTGAAAATTGGTTTGTTTTTTGGATCTTTCAATCCCGTTCATATAGGGCACATGGCAATAGCCAATTATTTTGTGGAATATACTGATATTGAACAGCTCTGGTTTGTAATCAGTCCGCAGAACCCCCTGAAAAAGAAAAAGACTTTGCTGGCCGATTATCATCGTCTGGAGTTGGTGGTGAGGGCCATCGATTATGACACCAGGTTCAGGGCGTCAGATGTGGAATTTCATATGCCACGCCCCTCCTATACAATTGATACACTAACTTATCTGAAAGAAAAATATAAGCAGCATGAGTTTGCCATTATCATGGGTGAAGATGGGTTGGCTTCTTTCAATAAATGGAAGAATTTTGATATAATCATCAAAAATTATAAGCGCTATGTCTACCGCCGCCCCGGATCTGATCCAGAATTTCTGGAAAAGGCAGAGAATATTGAAGTGGTAAATGCACCACAGATGGAGATCTCTTCTTCATTTATCCGGAAAGCAATAGCCGAAGGGCATGACATGCATTTTTTTGTGCCGGATAAAGTGTATCGATATATGGATGAAATGCATTTCTATGAAAAATAGAGGTTGGCAGCATGATGAAGGCGCACTTCATCTCCGCTACCATTTCATTATTCCTCCACCTTGCTGACATAAAGTTGTCCGGCCTCATAGCGGAGTATCTTTACAGCAATTCCTTTGTCAATCCAGCCGGTAAGCGATTTGGCATCATAAATCTCATCGTCTACAATTACTTTTCCTGATGGTCTCAGAATGGTTTGTGCCACTCCTGTTTTACCCACCAGGGTTTTTTGCATCATATCAACCCCGACATATCCCTCGGCCAGATCCTGTATCGTATCGAGCGCCAGTCCCCTGATCCTTCGTCCGGCAAACAACTGTTTGGACAACATGATGGAGAACAGCAGGGACAGCAACAGTGAGGTAACAACAATAAAGAAAGCTTTTAGTATCGCGTTAAGTGCAGTAAGTGCATCAAATTCAAATACCACATTGTCGACCATGCTAAGTGTAAGTCCGGCTATCAGCAAAGCAATACCGGTAAAACCAGCCACACCGAATCCGGGAATGGCAAATATCTCGATGGCAATCAGCACTACCCCGCCAATAAAAAGCATAATTTCCCAGTTTTGGGCCAGGCCTTCGAGATAAAGCGGTGCAAAGTACAGCATTGCTGCTGTGATGGAGGCTGCAATCGGGAATCCAATGCCAGGCGTCTGCAGTTCAAAGTAGATGCCACCTACAATGATCATGATAAGGATGCCCTGTATTAGGGGATTGATGAGAAAGAGGATGAATTTTTCGAGGCCAGTTACTTTGTATTCTTTGATCTCATAGTTTTGAATGCCTGCCTTCTGCATGACTTCCTTTATACTGTTGGCTTCACCTTCGCAATAACCATTACTCATAGCTTCCTCAGTAGTAAAAGTAATTACCTTTCCGGTATCTATCACTCCGGGGATATAAATTCTCGGATCCACCATTGCTTCAGCGATCGTTGGGTCCCGTCGCCATTTGATGATGGTATCATTCCCGCTGATCAGTGTATCCTTGCCATGGGCTTCAGCGGTTGATCGCATGGTGGAGCGCATGTAACTCTGGTATTTGTCGGGCATGGCTTGCCCGGTCTGGTTTACCACGGTAGCCGCCCCGATGTTTGCTCCCTTTCGCATATAAATGCTGTCACAGGAGATGGAGATAAGTGCACCTGCCGATGCTGCATTGTTGTCAATCCACACCAGTACAGGGATCCTGCTGTTCAGAATTTTTGTCCTGATGGAATCGGCAGCATCCACCATCCCGCCATAGGTGTTCATATGGATAAGAATAAACCGGGCATCCAGTTTTTCAGCCTCTTCAAATGCACGTTTGACAGTTCGCCACATCCGGGGATCTATCTCATTCATGATAGGGATTTCATAAACAAGCACCCGGCTCGTATGGTCAGGTTGCTGTTGCACATTCAGACTGTCTTCGGCTGAAACAAAAAGGACAAAGGTGAGCAACAGGGTTGCATAGACGGAAAGTTTACGGTTGCTTATCATGTAATTTTGGTTATCAGACGTTTATTTTTATAACAAATCTAAGAAATTTGCCTGCTATTCCACTTTTTTGGTGCAATAAAATGTTGTAACCTGCTGAAAATCGTTGAAGGAATGGTATCATGGTTAAAACGGATCAAACAGAACAATAGCAGAATCTTTAACTTTTTCAGACAGGTTATCGGCAACGCTGATCATTAAAATTTTGATGTCCGGATGGGTGAAAGCTATTATTTTCCTAACTTTACAACACAAAAACAATTAAAATATAACTGGTATATGGAAATCAAATTACTCTCGGCCATTTCTCCTGTCGATGGTCGCTACAGAATGAAAGTGGATGAGCTTGCATTGTATTTTTCTGAGTTTGCCCTGATCAAATACCGGATGATTATAGAAGTAGAATATTTTATTGCATTGTGTGAAATTCCTTTGCCCCAGCTGAAAGAGTTTGATAAGAAGTATTTTACGAAACTACGTGAGATCTATAAACAATTTTCACTTGAAGACGCGCAGCGTGTTAAAGATATTGAAGGCATCACAAACCATGATGTGAAAGCCGTGGAGTATTTTCTGAAGGAAAAGTTTGAAGAGTTGAAAATTTCCAGGTTTAAAGAATTCATACATTTCGGACTTACTTCCCAGGATATAAACAATACAGCATTTCCTTTATCTCTGCATGATGCCGTGAATGAAGTATATTATCCTGAGCTCGATGAAATCATACGGAAGCTTGAGAAATTTGCAGAAGACTGGGCCGATATTCCAATGCTGGCCCGCACCCACGGGCAACCAGCTTCACCCACCCGGCTGGGTAAGGAAATGCGGGTTTACATGGAGAGGTTACGAAAACAAAGTATCCTGTTGCGCAGTATTCCTTCATCAGCCAAATTCGGTGGTGCAACCGGCAATTTTAATGCCCATGCTGTTGCTTATCCTGATATCGACTGGATAGAGTTTGCCAATCATTTTGTCAATGACACGCTTGGCCTCGACCGTTCACAAACAACCACCCAGATTGAGCATTATGACAACCTGGCCGCCATGTTTGACAATATGAAACGCATTAATACTATCCTCATCGACTTTTCCCGTGATATCTGGCAATATATTTCCATGAACTATTTCAGGCAGCAAATCAAAAAGGGAGAAGTAGGGTCTTCAGCCATGCCACACAAGGTAAATCCCATTGATTTTGAGAATGCTGAAGGCAATCTCGGCATGGCCAATGCCATTTTCGAACATCTTTCAGCCAAACTGCCCATAAGCCGGCTGCAACGTGACTTAACCGATTCAACGGTATTGCGCAATGTTGGGGTTCCGGTTGCCCATTCACTGATCGCATTTAAATCGCTGGGCAAAGGGATGGACAAACTAATCATCAATGACAAGGCGATTTCCGATGACCTCGCCGATAACTGGATGGTGGTTGCGGAAGGTATACAAACCATATTACGCCGTGAGGGATATCCGAATCCCTATGAGGCGCTGAAAGACCTTACACGCACAAATACAGCCGTCACGCCGGAAATTATTCAGGAATTTATTGAAAAACTGGATGTTTCAGATTCAGTGAAGGAGGAAATAAAAAAAATCACCCCATTTACCTATACCGGATTAAAATGGGAATGATTTTTAAAAATATTATGGCTTTCAGGTTGCAAAACCTGACAGGAAATTAGCATGCATCATATTAGCCTTTTCTTTTCAGTTCGACAGTAAAATGCCGCATGATGGGCGCTTCGCTGACAATCTCCAGGCCTTTGTTGATACTTTTTCGGCGGTCGTAAATATTCTTCAGGGCCACAGCTACCACCTTCATATGGTTATCGGTATACACTCTTCTGGGAATGGCCAGACGCAGCAATTCCAGTTGCGGATAACGGTTTTCACGGGTTACGGGATCACGGTCGGCCATCAGGGTGCCTATTTCAGCTCCTCTTACTCCGGCTTCGATATAAAGTTCAACAGCCAGTGTTTGTCCGATATATTCTTCTTTGGCTACATGAGGAAGGAATTTTTTTGCATCAACAAAGATGGCATGGCCGCCAAATGGTTGCTGAACAGGTACTCCAAACTCAGCGAGCTGCCGGCCTAATCCTTCCACCTGGCCGATCCTTGATTCAAGGTAATCGAATTCAGTGCCGTCGTAAAGGCCTTGTGCAAGAGCATTCATGTCTCGTCCTGACATGCCACCATAGGTGATAAAGCCTTCGAACATGATGTTATAAACAGTTGCTTTTTTGAACAACTCTTCTTCACGGAAACCAATGAATCCGCCCATGTTGACGATGGCATCCTTTTTACTGCTCATTGTCATGCCATCAGCAAAACTGAACATTTCGCGTACAATTTCCCGTATGCCCTTATTTTCAAATCCGGCTTCCCTCGTTTTAATGAAATATGCATTCTCGGCAAAACGGGCAGAATCAAAAATGAGTTTTACCTTGTATTTTTTTGCCAAAGCAGAAACCCCTTTTATGTTTTCCATTGAGACAGGCTGCCCGCCTGAAGTGTTACAGGTAATGGTTACAATTATCATGGGGATCTTTTCAGCCGGATGCTCTTTCAGTACCTGCTCAAGTTTGTTGAGATCAACGTTTCCTTTGAACGGATGACGGAGTGTGGTGTCATAGGCCTCGTCAATGGTACAATCAACAGCAGTGGCTTTTCTGAATTCAATATGTCCCTTGGTGGTGTCAAAATGGGCATTGCCGGGTACGACATCGCCTTCTTTTACCAGTGTCGAAAATAGTACATTTTCGGCTGCCCGTCCCTGGTGGGTGGGCAGAAAATATTTAAATCCGGTGATGTCCTCAATGGCTTCTTTTAACTTATAATAAGAGCTGGCCCCTGCATAACTCTCATCACCCATCATCATGGCCGACCACTGTGCCTGACTCATGGCGCCGGTACCGGAATCTGTTAACAAATCAATAAATACCTGATGACTACGAAGGTTAAAAACGTTGTACCTGGCTTCTTTAATCCATTGTTCACGTTCAGTACGTGTACTTTTCCTGATGGACTCAACCATCTTTGTTTTATAGGGTTCCGAATATGGTAATTCCATTGTTGCTTATTATTAAGAAATGTAAGAGTAGAAAAAATTTAAAATGTGGAGTGAAAAGGGAAGGAAATTAACAACAATAAGAATCTCTGTCCTTAATATTCTGATATTTGTGAATGGATAATGATGATATGGTCTTCAGATATTCCACTTTTTTGTGAATTTTTACAAAAATAAGTTATTTTGTATACTAATGAAGCAAAAAATCAGCTGTTATAAAAAAGGTGATACAAATTGGCTTACTGTGATGCTTTTGCCAGGAGGAAGGTATATAGAACCCTTCAGCTTATTTTAGTATCGAAGGACTTTTGAGTCCGGTCGCACCCGTTAATACAGCTTTTACAGAACCAACCAGAATCTTGGCTTCAACAAGCACAGGAATGTGATTTTTATCGTCAGTTACCCATACCGTAAGATCTTCTCCTGCATTAAAAATGGTTCCTTCCACAAGCAGTGCAGTAAATTTGTGGCACATATAGGTATTTTTATCACGGGTAGTAATTTCTTCCTTCCCATGGTAGCGAATGAACAGATCATAAATTTTACCATCAATGATCAGGGAAACAGGTATTTTATCGCCTGCCTTGTATTTGGTAAAGTCAATGTTCCTGGCATGATAAATAATACTTAAGAGATCCTGTGTACAGGGTTTCAGTGCTATAGTATCCAGCTTGCGGGGGGTGTCAGTATTTTCTGTTTTGCTGAAGATCTGTTTTTTCGAGTAATTGTAAACATAAGTATTGTCAACTGTATAGCCGTCTTCGTATGTATTACGGGAAAACCACATAGGTTTAAAAGTAGCGGAATCGATAATTGACTGGTAATGATCGCGTACTTTAAAGATCCAGTCGTAAGCCTTTAGTGTGGTGCCAAATGCATCCAGGTAATACACCGGCCTGTTCATGTAATTTTTACTGTTGACTTTGAATTCCACTTTTCCTGCGTTGATCCATATAAATCCCCAATTGTATACAACATCATATGTTATAAGTTCTCCGGTTTTAAAAGTGGTGTTAACATCAGAGCATACAGGTTGCTGGGCACTGGCTGGTCTGGAAAATATTAACAGCGTTACAACTGTTATATTATAGACTAAAAGTCTGATCATTTATAAATGAATTAAAACATAATAAACGGTTGCCCGGAGTACTTAATTGCCAACGTTGATATTATTCCGGGTTTAATGTCTTTTAAAATCTTTTGTTGCAATCCTGAAAAATATCATTCAATCAGTTGCTTAGTGATGGCTAACATCTATTTAAACAGGCCTAAAATAAATAATAATTTAAATCTTAACTACCGCTTTTACGTATGGTTACTTTAAAAGTTTGGTGTAAAAGTTTTCTGATTCTTCATCGAAAACTACGAAAATAACTTTTTCCGGTTTATCATGTTTTTCTGTAAAAGCTTGCACTGCTTCAATGGCGATTTCGGCAGCCTGTTTCTTAGGAAATCCATACACACCGGTACTGATTCCCGGAAAGGCAATTGTGCTCAAATCTTTTTCATTGGCGATTTTAAGACTACTTTGATAGCATGACCTTAACAACTCAGTTTCGTTAGTATTTCCTCCGTGCCAGACAGGCCCAACGGTATGGATCACAAAACGTGCAGGCAATTTATACCCTTTGGTAATCTTTGCCTGTCCTGTTTCACAACCATTCAGGGTCTTGCATTCTTCCAACAGCTCTTTACCGGCTGCCCTGTGGATGGCACCATCTACTCCGCCGCCTCCGAGCAAAGATTTATTGGCAGCATTCACAATTGCATCCACCTTTACTTTGGTGATATCTCCTTTGTAAACTTCAATAGTTGCCATAATCCTGTATGTTTTATTGTCTGACTTTGGCTCCGAGCTCTTTTTCAAAGACTTGCATAATATTGTTCATAATTTTATCTATCTGCTTATCTTTGAGTGTTTTGGTTTTGTCCTGCAGCATAAAGCTCAGGGCATAGGATTTTTTGCCGGGATCAATATTTTTGCCTTTGTATACATCAAAAAGACTGACCTCTTTCAATAATTGTTTTTCTGTGCTGAAGGCAAGTTCCTTCAATTTTCCGAAACGAACGTTTTCATCCAGCAACAGTGAAAGATCCCTTTTAACTTCCGGATAACGGGGGATAGATACATACTTTATCTCATGATCCTTCAACAGATTGAGAACCTGGTCCCAGTGAAATTCTGCATAGTAAACTTCCTGTTCAATCTCGAATTGCTGAAGTATTTTTGGTGACAGAGAACCAAATTCTACCAAAGCTGTATTGTTAATACTTAATACCAGTCCTTCAGCAAATAAATCATTCTCAAGCTCATTTTCATCAGCATTGCGTGTGTCAATGCCCAGTCTGTTCAGTATTCTCTGCACAAATGATTTGAGCATGAAGAATGTTGCGGGTCTTTCCGGAGTAGCCCAGTTTGATTTTTCCCGTTTTCCGGTAAGGGCCATGCAGAGTCTGTTTTCTTCAAAATACTTTTCAGTAACACCGGCAGAAGATTTTTCGGGGTTCAACTGGTAGCAATTTCCAAACTCAAAGAGTTTGAGATCGGCATTCTTCCTGTTAATGTTATAGATAATGGTTTCCAGGGCACCAAAAAGCAGCGTCTGTCTCATCCCGTTCAGTTCGTTGCTGAGGGGATTAAGCAATTTCACCACTTTGTCAGCCGGATAGGTTTTGATTGTATCATAATAGGCTGCACGTGTCAGTGAGTTGTTCATCATTTCGTTGAACCCGTTTGCTGTCAGGTATTCCGAAATGATGTCAGCTACCTTATCCCTGTCAGGTTTTTCAGAATAGGAGAGTGTAGAGTGCAGTTTATCAGATATCTCCACATTGTTGTATCCGTAAATACGCAGGATTTCTTCAACCACATCTGCCTCACGCTGTACATCAACGCGATAAGGGGGGACACTTAACAACATGGAATCGCCTTCGTCCTTTAGTATGTTGATATCCAGAGAAAAAAGGATCTTTTTGATAAGGCTTTTTTCAATTTCTTTGCCTATAAGCCGAATGGCATTTGAAAAGCTGAATTCTACTGTATAGTTTTCAATTTTTCGGGGATATACATCCACAATGTCTGAAGAAATGCTTCCGTCAGCCAGTTCCCTGATGAGAATAGCAGCACGTTGCAGGGCATAAATGACCATATTTGGGTCGGTGCCACGCTCAAAGCGAAAGGAAGCATCGGTACTCAGCATCTGTCTTTTGGCTGTTTTTCTTACGTTTACCGGATTAAAATAGGCGCTCTCAATAAATATTTTGTTGGTTGAATCTGTTACTCCCGAATCCAGTCCGCCAAAAATGCCAGCCATGGCCATACCTTCTTCAGCATTGCATATGATGAGGTCGTCAGCAGACAGAGTGCGTTTTTCTTCGTCGAGTGTTATAAAGCTTGTGCCTTCTTTCAGGTTTTGTACAATAATTTTTTGGCCTTTTATCTTATCGCCATCAAAGGCATGCAGGGGCTGTCCTGTTTCATGTAACACAAAATTGGTCACATCCACCACGTTGTTGATAGGATGTAAACCGATGGCGCGTAATCTGTTCTGAAGCCATTCAGGAGAGGGGCCAATTTTCACTCCGGTAAGCGTTACCCCGGCATAACGTGGACATGCCTCCTCGTTTTTGATGATTACTTCTACGGGGAAATCTAAATTATCAGCTTTTAATTCTTCCAGTTCAGGAAGGAATGCTTCTGCAGGTTTTGACTGGTTAAGGAAGGCTGCCAGGTCGCGTGCCACACCAAAATGGCTGCCTCCGTCAATGCGGTTTGGGGTTAACCCTATTTCAAAAACAGTGTCTGATTCAATATTGAAAAACTCACTGGCTGGCATACCTGTTTTGGCCGAATCATCCAGCACCATGATGCCGTCATGGGAGTCTCCAAGTCCGATTTCATCTTCAGCACAGATCATTCCTTCCGATAATTCACCACGTAATTTTGCTTTTTTGATCTGGAAGGATTCGTCTCCATTGTAAAGCGTAGTTCCAACAGTGGCAACCACCACTTTTTGTCCTTCGGCAACATTTGGTGCACCACACACAATATTGAGCAACTCATCCCCACCAATATCTACGGTGGTAACACTGAGTTTATCTGCATTCGGGTGCTTTTTGCAGGTTTTGACTTCCCCGATCACGAAACCCTGCAAGCCGCCTTTTACACTTTCAAAGGTTTCTGTACCTTCAACTTCCAATCCTGTAAATGTCAGTATTTCAGAAATCTCTGCCGGTGACAGTTCCGTATCAATGTATTGCTTCAACCAATTGTATGAAATCTTCATGTTTGTTGTTAATTTATCCGGATAAATGAAAAGCAAAAGTAAGGAAAATTTGGTAAACGTGAAAGGAGTTGCTGCTTACAGTTTTGCTCTTTATCCTGCAGGCGTTGGAGTTTCCGGTTGCTTGCTGAAAAGTTGTTCTTCCTGTTTTTTACTTTTCAGCAACACACTCAACAGCAATAGTATAACAGAAATTACCACCAGCACCATGAAAGATGTTTTGTATCCTGAAATTGTGCTGGCATGTGAAGCTGTGATAGCGCCAATAAAGGCTGCTCCGGTAAGCTGACCGATACTCACAAAGATGGATACAATACCCTGGGCGGAAGCACGGTCTTCAGGTTTTACCTCATTGAGCACAATGTATCGAAGGGAAGATCCAAGAAGAATAGCCAGACCAAGTCCGATAAGCACCTCAGCTCCATAGAAATAAAGTTCGACATCAGCCCTGAAGCCCATGAGCAGATATCCAGCTCCCACCAGAATTATCGCTGTCATGATCAGAATACGGGAACCAATCCTGTCCAATACCCTGCCCGATACAGGAGAGCCAATGGCAGTAGCTATTACCAGGGGCAGAAGCATAAAACTGGCCTGTGATGGACTGATGTTAAAAGCATCCACCGACATATCCGGTAAAAATACGATGGCCGACTGGAAAAGCCCTGTACCAAGCGCGATAATACCGGTAGTTCGGATCTGGCGGTTCAGAAACAGGTCAACAAAAAGTACCGGCGATTGAGCCCGTCGTTCAATATAAATAAGGACGAAAACAAGTACAACAGGAATAATGAAAAAAGGTAGTACCTGTTTTGAAAGTAAGCTGTGCCAAAAATTATTTACCTCAATGGCGTTGATGCCATAGGAAAAAGAAGCAAGCAGGATCCCGAGTGCCAGGATTCCCTGCCAGTCGAGTTTTGGAGAATCATCGCTACGATTAGAGGGCAGCAGCTTATAACTGAACCATGCAAGCACTGCTGCAATCGGAAGGTTGATCAGAAACAATACATGCCATGTAAACATAGAGAGCAACACGCCCGCGATGACGGGACCTAAGATAAAGGCCAGTCCAAATACAGCTCCAATGAGACCGAGAGCACGTCCTCTTTTCTCGGGAGGAAATGTATCACCTATCACGGCTGAAGCAACGGGGAAAATACCACTTGAGCCAAAACCCTGAATCGCTCTTCCTGTTAGCAGCACTTCCACGTTTTGTGATAGTGCCACTATAAGAGACCCTGCAGCAAATATGGCTATAGAGATTATGTAGATGCCCCTTCTGCCATATAAATCAGATAATTTGGTAAAGAGTGAGATTCCTGTAAGATTAAACAGTACATAAATAGAAAGTATCCAGGAGATCGTGCGCTGATCCATTGGTATTGTTTTGGTAATGGAGGGTATAGCAGGTCCGACAATCGAAATGTCGAGCGCACCCATTAATACACCTGTAAAAAGTACTGCGAGAATCTTATTGCGGGATTTTTCCATGGCAAAAATTTTAAAACATTTAATAGAGACAAAAGCATCCGGTTATTGTTCATTCCTGCCCTGGACGGTAGGAACAAATAAATGCATTTGTATTACCAGTTCGTGGTAAATGAAAAAAACAAAGCCCTTTCAGAAATTTTTTGAAAGGGCTTTGTCAGGAGTTATAGCATCAAAATTATTTGATAAGTTCAACACTGCGTTTTACAAAACGGGTGAGGTCTTCTCCTTTGAGCATATTGTTGGCAAGCAGGGCGAGATCGATCAATTGTTTAACGTATTTGTCCTTTTTGCCGTATCCCAGAAGAAGGTCTTCCTTTTTCTTTTTAACGTCATCCAGCTTTTTCTCAGCATCGGTGAGTTTATCTTTTTCTTCCTGGCTTATTTCTTCTTCTTTTTTGCCTTCCCTGGCTTTTTCCAGGGTTTCTTTTTCCTGGCTGATCTTGCCAATCTCTTCGCTAAGCGGAGTGACCTTTTCACCCACTGCCTTATCTTTGGCTTTTAATATTTTTTCAATTAATGGGTGGTTGGAATTAACCACCAGGTTGTAACTGTCCGGCAGATCACCGTATATATTCATGCCACCACCCATTGCTGACATTTCCTTCATTCTGCGCATAAATTCAGACTGGGTAACCACTACAGGATTTTCTGTTTCGTTTAAATCTTCGAAGACAACAGTATAATTTGCACTTGTTGGCAACTGGGATCTGAAAACTGGTTTCAGGTCTTCTTTCTGTTGTTGAGTGAGCTTCGATTCAATCTTCTGATCTTTTTCAATCAGTTTGTCCGGCACATCAGCATCAACCCGAACAAAACGCGTGTCAGAGAATTTTTGCTCCAGGGTATTAACAAAGTGGGTGTCCAGCTGGCCATCCATCAACAATACGTCATAACCTTTGGATTTGGCACCTTCAATAAAGCTATGCTGACCATCCTTTTCAGTAGCATACAGGTATACAAGTTGCTTATTCCTGTCTTCCTGGTTTTCTTTAATCAGCTTTCTTATATTCTTCGAAGGTAAAATACTGACCGTCAGTATTCTTCAGCAGAACAAATTTCTCAGCTCTCTCATAAAATTTCTCGTCAGTAAGCATTCCGTATTCAATGAAAAGCTTCAGATCGTCCCATTTCTTTTCGAAAGAAGCACGGTCGCTCTTAAAAATCTCCTGCAGCCGGTCTGCTACCTTCTTAGTGATGTGATTGGATATCTTCTTGACATTTGAATCACTCTGCAGGTAACTACGGGATACATTCAGCGGAATATCAGGAGAATCCAGTACACCATGCAGCAGTGTCAGAAATTCAGGAACAATACCTTCTACCGAATCAGTAACAAATACCTGGTTGCTGTAAAGCTGAATTTTATTCTTCTGTATCTCAATATTGTTTTTGATCTTAGGGAAATAAAGAATACCTGTCAGATTGAAAGGATAATCCACATTCAAATGAATATTGAAAAGAGGATCTTCTGCAAACGGGTATAATTCGTGATAGAAATTCTGGTAATCTTCTTCTTTCAGATCTGCAGGTTTACGGGTCCAGGCCGGAGTGGTATTGTTGATGATATTATCTTCATCTGTCTCAATCTCTTTTCCGTCCGTCCAGTCTTTTTTCTTGCCAAATGCAATTTCAACCGGCAGGAAGCGACAGTATTTTTTCAGTAACTCATCGATTTTATTTTGCTCAAGGTATTCGTCAGATTCTTTAGAAATATGCAAAATTACATCAGTACCAACTGTTTCCTTTTGTACATCTTCGATGGTGTAATCCGGAGTTCCGTCACAGGTCCATTTTACAGCTTGTGCGCCATCTGTGTATGATTTTGTAATAACTTCTACCTTGTCAGCTACCATGAAAGCCGAGTAAAAACCAAGACCGAAATGTCCTATAATTGCATTGGCCTGGTTCTCGTATTTTTCAAGGAAATCACCTGCACTGGAGAAAGCAATCTGGTTGATATACTTGTCAACCTCTTCTGCGGTCATACCAATTCCCTTGTCGGAGATAGTAAGGGTTTTCTTCTTTGGATCCAAATTAATGCTAATGCGCATATCACCCAGCTCATTTTTGTATTCACCAACTGAAGCCAGGGTTTTTAATTTTTGCGTCGCATCTACTGCATTGGATACTAACTCTCTGAGAAATATTTCCTGATCTGAGTATAAAAACTTCTTGATAATCGGGAAAATATTATCAGTAGTTACATCAATTCTACCTTTTTGCATCGTATGTTCTTATGTTTTGGTTAAACAATTATTCATTTTGTCAAAATGGTTTTCAAAGTACATGCCAATTGGCAGAAGCTGACAAATAGTCATTTTTGGGTAAATTTACACCGTATAACCGGCAGCAGGTAAATATTTATTGTCCCACGGAGATTATCTGATGCAGGGGTTTCTGGCGCTCGTTTACCGTTAATTTGTTTTGGTGAGCGAATATCAACATTACTTATATGTATCCATTTTTCATTTTCGAATTTTAAACCATCGAAAGAGCCATCGGGTCCGTAAAATTCATATCTGCCTGTCAGGGAAGGTCGCTGAGGTGATAGGTGGTCATAGACGATCATTTTCAGCCCTTCATTATAGTTCAGGTTCATTACTACCTGTGAAGAATAAGCGAAAACGACCCGTTTCTTTATGTTTTTTCCATTCACAAATACGGGGTAACCGAAAAAGGGTGCGCCCTGATCGTTAAAGCCCATTATATCAATAATTTTTTGGTTGGTAAGCATGTCGTTAAAAGAAAAGCCCAGGAGGGTATAATATTTTTCTTTATTTATAGTGACCGGGATTATTTTATAGTAAAGCATGCCAGGCCAGTTTTCAGCATCAAAAGTTTGTTCATCAAATTGACTTCCGTCGTAATCATGCGGTTTCAGAATTGTGACCAACAGCGGTTTATTTTTACCGGTTTTGTGTTGCACAATTCCATAGCATTTGTAAGCATCATCAACTTTGACATACCAGGAAAAGATACGGACCTGTTCATCAGGAGAGGTAATCTTGCCGGTTCGCTGCAACGTGTCAAAAGGATAATCAAATGAAGCCGGAATTTGGAGCAGTGTGTCAAACGTATTGATTATCCTGTTGTTGACTTGTGTTTTGACGACCGGATTGTCAGAATTATTTAGTTGTTCAAACAGGAGAGAAAGACTGTCAGCCCCGGATTTTATTACATTGGATTCCTGGGCACTGAGGTTTATCGTTATGAGCGGTGATAAAATAAAAACCACCATAATTATCTTAGTATATTGCCACTTCATGATCTTATATATGAATATATGTCTATATATTGTTATTTAATTATTAATCTTTATTTTTGCATCAAAATTAGCACCAAAATGGATATTAAAACAAGATTAAAAAAAATAATTAGCTGGCGATTGCTTGCCGGTATAATTATCGGCGGAATTGCCGGTTACGCATATTATCATTTTGTCGGGTGCAACAGTGGTACCTGCGCCATTACTTCCAACCCATACAACAGTGCGATATTTGGGATGATAGCCGGTGGATTGATAGCCAGCTGATGAAATAATCAGCTATTGGGCAGCGGAATTTTCAGAGCTGCCAATCCGGCAGCACAGGATTCAGGATAACGGCCAAAAGTGGTAAAATGTAACAGATTTCTGACATTCACTTCGAAAGTGAAAACAC
This sequence comes from uncultured Bacteroidales bacterium, assembly GCA_963783315.1. Taxonomy (GTDB): domain Bacteria; phylum Bacteroidota; class Bacteroidia; order Bacteroidales; family DASQZP01; genus DASQZP01. Next base: position 737,640 of record CAWAMZ010000008.1, on the reverse strand, counting down.
AACTGGTGGATATTATATTTTCACATAAAAATGCCACGGGGGAATATGTAATTTTCTATTTCATTCTCTGAATCAGATGTTTGAACCGTTGTTCGTAAACAATTTATGGTGCCATGATGGTGTGGAATATGGAATAAAAAAGCAGGGCGAATATCCCTGCTTTTTTTGTGTGAATGATTAAAAAGGTTATTTAATCATGAGGTTAATATCTCCCATGAGTTTGTCCTTGTATGATTTACCAATGGGAATTGATTTATTGCCGTCTTCAGTTTTAATAATAATGGCATTGTCTTCAATAACATTAATACTGCTGGTATTTACAATATAAGAACGGTGAACCCGGGTAAACTTTGAAGCAGGCAGTTTTTGTTCAATTGCCTTCATTGTAAAATGAATGGTATATTTATCAGAATAAGTATTGAAAATTACATAATTTTCAAGCGCTTCAACCCAGAGGATATCATCATACTTAAGTCTGACCAGTGTTGAATTTTTCTTGATGAAAATTTCCTCTTTACCCATGCCATCAATACGGTTCTTATCAGATCTGTTCAATGCTTTGTCAACAGCCTTGTAGAACCTGGTATAAGTTATTGGTTTCAAAAGGTAATCCGTAACATCATATTCGAATGCGTCAAGGGCATATTTGTCTTTTGATGATATAATGATGATTTGTGGAGGGTTTTTGAGACTGTCAAGGAAATCAATACCACTCATTTCAGGCATTTCAATATCGAGAAAAATGAGATGAATCTCATCATCACTTTTGAAAGCGTTGATGGCATCTACCGCATTTTCAAATGAATGCAGAAGATTAAGACTTTCCGTTTTTGTAACAAATTCTTCAACAATCCGTCGGGAAAGCTTATCATCGTCGATTATTATGCAATTCATTTTTAATTTTTTATCAATGAATAAAAACGATTAATCTAATCTTATAATTAATTTATCAAATATATAAAAAAAATATTTTCTTTGTCAGTACTTTTTCAATTAATTGTTTCAATTCAACTGTACGATGAAAATAATCAAATAGTTACTTTTTCTTTTTCAAGTAATCTTTTATGATCAGATCAGCATTACGGATTGTGTTTTTCAACCATTGAATATGTAATTTATTTTTCTCATCGGGTGTTAATTGCCAGGTGATGTCTGTTTTTCGAAGAATTCCACTGAGATGGTGTAAGACAATTGCAACAGAAACTGAAATATTAAAACTTTCAGTAAATCCAACCATAGGAATTTTAATAAATTCATCTGCCTGGGATTTAACTTCATCAGATATACCATTTAGTTCAGTACCAAAGATAAAGGCAGCAGGACCTTTTGCCAGATCAAATTCTTCCAGATTTTGATCTTTTGTGTGTGGAGTAGTAGCAACAATGCGGTATCCCTTTTTCTTAAGCGTTTCAATAGCAGATCCTTTCCCTTTCTCAGAGGCTGAATATTTATGTATAGTAAGCCATTTGGAGGCCCCCATGGCAATTTCAGGATTTACAGCAAATGCGTTTCTTCCTTCTATGATATGCACATCCTGGATACCAAAACAATCACAGGTTCGAAGCACTGCACTTGCGTTGTGTGATTGATAAACGTCCTCCACAGTGACTGTCAGATAACGGGTACGGGATTCAAGGACTTGTTTAATGAGGTTTGCACGTCTCTCTGTAACAAATGCTTCAAGATATTCAATGAGCTGATCTTCCATTGCTCCTGATTTATTTTCTTACTTAACTTTTCATCATAAAGATTTATGATAAGCGAAACATGTTGGATTGGATGGTAATTAGACCATTTAATAGCAAAAAAAAAGGGAGCGGCTGATGTGCTCCCTAAAAAGTCCTCAATAATATTTTTTATTGAACAGTTTCGCCTAATTCGCTACCAGCCTTGAATTTTACTACTTTTTTAGCTTCAATAGTGATAGGCTTACCAGTTTGCGGATTTCTGCCGGTTCTGGCGTTTCTTTCTGAAACGGAGAAGGAACCGAATCCTACGAGGGCAACTCTGTCACCTTGTTTTAATGCATCGGTAGTAGTTTTTACGAAAGCATCAAGGGCTTTTTTAGCATCAGCTTTTGTCAGACCAGATTCACCAGCAATTGCATCAATTAATTGTGCTTTGTTCATAATAAAAAATTTTTAGGGTTAGTAAAATGTTTTTTAAAGTGTCAAATTGTATACAAATATAGAGTATTTCTCATCTTTAGCAAATTTACCGGCCAAAAAATGCTGATTTTGTTGATAAATCAGTGTTTTTTTTAATAAAATTTCCGGGAATTAATGAAAATTTATTTGTCCGGAAACCTCCGGGTTCGGTGGGTAATTTATTTAAAACACAGTAAATGAGTCAGATAAAGATTTTTAATTTTCTGTATGTCCCGTTTAATCTTCGAATGGGGTATTTTTTGAAAAAAATCTGTACTTTTTATAAAAAATCCTGCCAACATTGAAAAACCTGATAGAATTCGATAATAATTATGAACGAATGTTTGAAATTAGTAGTATAATTCAAAAAAAAGGCCAACCATCTCTGATTGACCTTTATCTTCTGGCGGAGAAAGAGGGAGTATTCGCTCTCGCGGGGCCATGCCACTGGCTGCTCATGAGACCGCTTCGCTAAGTTCGAACCCCGGGGTTCTCATCCCTCTTTTCTATGTAATAAAATGTGGAATAAAAAAAGGCCAACCATTGCTGATTGACCTTTATCTTCTGGCGGAGAAAGAGGGATTATTCGCTCTCGCGGAGCCATGCCACTGGCTGCTCATGAGACCGCTTCGCTAAGTTCGAACCCCGGGGTTCTCATCCCTCTTTTCTATGTAATAAAATGTGGAATAAAAAAAGGCCAACCATCTCTGATTGACCTTTATCTTCTGGCGGAGAAAGAGGGATTATTCGCTCTCGCGGAGCCATGCCACTGGCTGCTCATGAGACCGCTTCGCTAAGTTCGAACCCCGGGGTTCTCATCCCTCTTTTCTATGTAATAAAATGTGGAATAAAAAAAGGCCAACCATTGCTGATTGACCTTTATCTTCTGGCGGAGAAAGAGGGATTCGAACCCCCGGTACCTTGCGGTACAACGGTTTTCAAGACCGCCGCATTCGACCACTCTGCCATTTCTCCGCTGCAAAAGTAACTATTTTATTTTTGATACAAAATCAAACCTGAAAAAAATGGAATTTATTTTTCGTCTATTGCCTGAATACGCAGAATTTCAGAGCAATTTATTAACTAATAAAAACAAAAAAACATGCCATTGAAAGCATGTTTATGGGGAGTACCTCAATACTTATTATTTTGTTTTTATCTTTTTAACAGAATATAGTTTTTAAACTCACCAATTGGTCTGCCGAAAAGAAGATATTTTTCAATAATTGTAGCTAAACGGTAGCGAAATTTTTCATGTTTATGCGGCAACCTGTTTTTGTTGATCTGCCCGGAATATTGCAGCTTGTCCTTCCAGTCGAACCGGTCAATCCATTCTTTCATCACAGCAGGATGAGTGCCTTTGAACGTTGGCAGCGCGGATAGTATACCATAGTCAAAAGCAAAATAATCTTCCTTGCTTTTTTCCAGTGCTTCAATCACCTTAGCACCCTGTTGTTGTGTTTTAAATGTTTTGATTTTACTCTTCATAAACGAAGGTGGGCGTACCCAGCCATAGTGGTATACCCAGGCATCAAGACTAACTACTTTGAGCTTGAATGTGTTTTCCTGCTGCCTGTAACTTTTTCCGTCAAAATCAGGAATTCTCCGGAACGACTGTGCATCACGCCAGGAGTGTATCTCAGGGTCATTGCGTATAATACGGATCTCATTCCGATACCAGCCATGAGAGTCATGAAAATGCCAGTAATCGCCCCAAAAATGCACATACTTAAAAAGAAATCCTTCAACTTCTTTATCATCCACGAGTTCTTCACATCGTCTTCTGATCAGGGGCAGGTATTTTTCATGCACAACTTCATCAGCCTGGATATAAAACAGCCAGTCTCCGGAGCAGTGTTCCTTAGCTATATCGGTTTGGTGGGCCATCTCAGTACCCTGCGGGTATTTATCGATGTCCCAGGTTGTATCTATTATTTTTATTTTATCACTTCCAATGCTTTCAATTATTTCACGCGTTGTATCTCCATCGTCTGAATCGCCAAGTGCAATAACAAATTCATCAACAATGGGCAAAATTGACATGATTGATTGCTTCATGGGATAATAGAGCTTACTGATATTTTTGCCCATGGTAAATCCACTGATCTTCATAGAAACTTACAAAGTATAAATAATTTTACTTTAAGAAAACATCTGTAAATCGTGTAATTTTTTATATACGCCGTTTTTGGCAATAAGTTCATCGTGTTTGCCTCTTTCTATAATTTCTCCTTCATGCAATACACATATTTCATCAGCATGTTGTACCGTAGACAGTCGATGTGCGATAACCAGAGATGTGCGATTTTCCATAAGTTTGAAAAGAGCATCCTGTACCAGTCTTTCCGATTCAGTATCCAGTGCGCTGGTAGCTTCATCGAGGATCAGAATGGGCGGATTTTTCAACACTGCCCGGGCAATGCTAACCCTTTGGCGCTGACCACCGGATAATTTGCCTCCCCTGTCACCTACATTGGAATAATATCCATACCGGGTGGCTTCAATGAAATCATGTGCATTGGCTACTTTGGCAGCATGTATTATATCCGCTTCTTTAACAAAATCAGCACTGAATGCAATGTTATTATAAAATGAATCATTAAAAAGGATAGACTCCTGGTTGACATTGCCCATCAAGTTTCGCAAGTCTTTAATTTTGTAATCTTTAATGTTTACTCCATCAATCAGAATTTCTCCTTCCATTACGTCATAAAACCTGGGCAACAAATCGGCAAGCGTGGATTTCCCTGAGCCTGACTGGCCGACAAGCGCCACAGTCTTTCCCTTCTCTATGCGTAAGTTGATATTTTTAAGTACTTCATCACGATCATATTTAAAGCTGACATTGCGGTATTCAATAGCTTCTTTAAAATCAGAGATAGTAACTGCATCGGGTTTTTCTTTGATATTATTCTCTGCACTCAGGATAGCATCGATCCTGTCCGATGATGCCATTCCTTTTAATACATTATAATATGCCGTAGTGAAAGATTTCGCCGGATTTATGAGCTGGGAGAAAATCGCCAGATAACCAATAAAACCCTCCGGGGAAAGCGATCCCTGGTGGTTTAAAACGAGGGTTCCGCCATACCACATAACAAGTACCATGACCGATATGCCGAGAAATTCACTCAGGGGGCTTGCCAGGTCTCTTCTCCTCCACATTTTGATCATGAGCCGGGCATAAAAGCTGTTTGTGCTTTGAAACCTCTGGTTCATCTTATTTTCAGCATTAAATGCCTTGATGATGCGCAATCCTCCAAGCGTTTCATCAATTATGGAAAGTAAGATTCCCATGCGGCGTTGTCCTTTAAAAGATGTTTTACGCAGACTCCTTCCTATACGGCCTATTACAATTCCGGAAACCGGAAGCAAAATAGCAACAAAAAGGGTTAGCTGGGGACTCATAAAAATCAAACTACCCAGATAAACTATGATCATCATGGGTTCCCGGAAGAACAGATCAAGTGACCGGATGATGGATACCTCAATCTCATTTACATCGGCAGTCATCCTTGAAATAATATCTCCTTTCCTTTCATCAGAAAAGAAGCCAAGCGGCAATTCCAGTATTTTTGCAAAGAGTTCGTTCCTGATATCCTTAATCACACCATTCCTTATAGGAGAAAGGTAGTAAGCACTCATATACAAAAAACCATTCTTCAACAATGTTGCAACGACTACTATGAGACTTACAAAAACAAGGGCACTTACTTTGCCGTATTCAATAATTACCTGGCTTAATAAATATTTAAAATTTGTAATGATCGATTCTGCACTAAAAGTTAGTGGAACAGATTGATGTACAATATCCTGGGTATTGAAAAGAATTCCAAGAAAAGGTATGATCAAGCTAAGGGAAAAAAGTGAAAACATTATGCCAAAAAGATTCAGGGTAACACTTAGTAGTGCTTTTGGCCAGTAGGGGATGATGTAACGAAGTATCTTACTAAATTTTTTCATTCGGGATCAAATAATACTGTAATTAGCGTTCTTTCTTAAATTCAACAAGCTTTTTAGGAGATGCAAAGGTAAAAAAAACTTATAATCATACGGCAATATTCTTTCATATGTGAGAATTCTGTGATAATGCAGATCCTGCAGAGTGTATTGTCATATTATTTAATGGTTTGAATGCTGATTTACTATATTATGATACTTATTTTCAACCGGATTTATTATCTTGGCGGCTCAATATTCCGGTCTTACTTAAAATTTTAATTTTGAGTAATAAACCTGATTAAATATTTGAGTTGTGAAAATAAACTGGAATTCCCAGGGACTTGGACTGGCCGGAGGCTTGATTGTCCCGGTTATTGTGCTTTTTTTGGTGTTTTTTATCAAATTTGAGGATTATACTATTAAACAGTACTTCAATTTCCTGTTCAGAATGCAGGTACTGACAAATGTATTGAGCCTGTGCGTTATCCCTAATTTAGCTCTTTTCTTTATTTTTATCTGGATGAACAAAATGATGAGCGCCAGGGGAGTGCTTTTAGCGACTTTTATATTCGCATTCATTATTTTCGGGATTAAATTCTTGCTTTGATATCAAAACATATACGCAGATTAAATGACTTATAAACAGGTGTTTCAGCATGAAAAAAATAAACTGGTAAATCGTTAACATAGTGAAATATTATTTAATTGCAGGAGAAGCATCGGGAGATCTTCATGGATCAAATCTGATGAAAGGAATTCTGAAGTCCGATCCTGATGCTGAATTTCGTTTTTTTGGTGGCGATAAGATGAGTCAGGTTGGAGGGCATCTGGTGAGACATTACCAGGATATGGCTTTCATGGGACTGATTGAAGTGATTGTTAATTTCCGTTCCATTTTTAAAAATATAAGATTTTGCAGGATCGATATTGTGGCTTATAATCCGGATGTTGTAATTCTGATTGATTATCCCGGATTTAATCTGCGCATAGCCCGGTTTGCTAAAAAAGCCGGTTACAGGGTTTTTTATTATATATCACCCAAAGTATGGGCAAGAAATGAATCACGGGTGAAGCAACTGAAAGCATACGTTGACCGTTTATTTGTGATCTTTCCTTTTGAAGTGCCTTATTTCAGAAAATTCGACATGGATGTTGACTTTCTGGGCAATCCTACACTTGACGCAGTAGAACAAAAGGTAGAGGGAGTTGAAAAACGGCCTGAATTTCTGCAAAAAAATAATTTATCAGAGAAAAAGATTGTTGCATTGCTGGCAGGAAGCAGAAAGCACGAGATCAAACATTGTTTGCCTGAAATGATAAAAGCTTCATACGATTTTCCTGATTATCAGTTTGTAATTGCCGCTGCACCTTCCATATCTCCTGACTATTATGTTCCTTTTATTGAAAATACGCCTGTTAAAATTGTTTTGGATCAGACGTATCAGTTGTTATGGCATGCCAAGGCTGCTGTAGTTACTTCCGGAACAGCCACACTGGAAACTGCATTGCTTGATGTTCCCGAGGTAGTGGTTTATAAATTCAACGAGATTACCATCAATATTGCCCGGTTTTTTGTGCATATCAAATATTTTTCTCTCGTCAATCTTATTATGGACAGGGAGGTAGTGAAAGAACTTCTTCAATATAATCTGAGCAGAGATATTGTGGCAGAACTGAAAAAATTGCTGTATGATGAAGTGTACCGGAAGCGCATGCTTGACAGCTTCGCCAGGATGAAAGATATGCTTGGTGGAAGGGGAGCATCCGAAAGAGTTGCAAACCAGATGGTGATGTACCTTGAAGGATACAAAGAGGCAAAATCTAAAGCGCACGCCTGATAATGAAATGGCTGATTTTCATAATTATTTTATTTGCTGAAAACTTTTTCACCGGAGAGGTAAAGGCTGAAAATCGGAGGGTTACAATCAGCCTGTTTAATGATTATTCAGTACAAACCTATGTTATAACCCCTGTAAGCGGAAATTATTTGTTGATCGCCGACGGCAATACACTTGAGCAGGTGCCTGCCGGAACCATACTTTATCTCTCCCTTTTGGGTGATTCAATTCTGGTTCGTCAGATTGATCATACTATCGGGCAATATGCTCAGGTAATCCTGAAAGGAAGTACTGATCATGATTTTTTCCGGCTCAAACCTGTTTTTCCGGCACTACCCGCACGTAATTATGATGATGATGTTATTTTCAGTTTTTCATTGAACAGAATACAGGCAAACAATGAAGTGTCGTTTGTAAAGTACCTTGCCGGTGTAGTGGAAACTGAAGCCGGGTCAAATGCAGATCTTGAATTCTATAAAGCCCAGGCCTGCCTGTGCCGGACCTATGCCTATGCAAACCTGAATAAACATGAAAGTGAAGGTTTTGACCTGTGCGACGGAGTTCATTGCCAGGCCTATAAAACAAGGTGCGATAAAGAAGTGATCCTGATGGGAGTACAAAACACCCATAACCTGGTTATTGTTACAGATAGTTCAAAATTAATAACTGCTGCTTTTCATGCAAATTGCGGTGGGCAGACTCAAAATTCGGAGGATGTATGGCTGGTTTCTTTGCCTTATTTAAGAAGTGTAAAAGATCCGTATTGCAGTCTTAAGCGGGATTCCCGCTGGGAGGTCAGTATTACACGTGCAAATTGGATAGACTACCTGCAGAAGAATGGTTACAAGTCCGGAACAAACAATAGCTTTTCCTGCTGGCAAAGTGAACGGCGTATCTATTATCAAGTTGAAAATTTTTCATTGCCTTTTAGAAAAATCCGGTTTGATTTTAAATTGAAATCATCATTCTTTTCAGTAATTGATAAAGGATCTGCCATCCTGCTCAGGGGAAGGGGGTATGGACATGGTGTGGGATTATGCCAGGATGGTGCCATGCAAATGGCAAAACAGGGAGAATCTTTTGAGCAGATTATCCATTTTTATTTCACAGATGTGTCGGTTATTGAAGAGGAGAGACTTCCATTTGAGTCAGCAGGAAAACAGGACTGATTATTTTAGTATTCTTTAACATTCGTGTTTTATACAGATAGTCAGTTATATGTCCTTCAATATTTAAGCGATCCGGCTTATAAGTTATGAAGAGAAGGTAAAAATGGCTAATTTTACCTAAAATTTAATGATATGGCATCTTTGTTCTGGAAAGAAATAAACAGTTTTTTCAGCTCTGTTACCGGTTACCTGGTTATTGTTGTTTTTCTGGTTACCAACAGCCTTTTTATGTGGGTCTTTCCGGGAGATCTGAATATTCTTGACAGCGGATATGCAACACTGGATACCTTATTTATAATTGCTCCGTGGGTATTCCTTTTTTTAGTACCAGCTGTAACCATGCGATCATTTTCAGAGGAAAAAAGAACAGGTACCATTGAGTTGTTACTAACCCGGCCGCTTACGGATTTACAAATTATTCTGGCCAAGTATTTTGCAGGACTTGTGTTGGTTCTTTTTTCACTTATTCCGGCTTTAATTTATTTTCTCTCGGTTTATTTGCTGGGCAATCCTGTAGGCAATATTGATACAGGCGGCACCTGGGGCTCATTTATCGGTTTATTTTTTCTGGCCAGTATCTATGTTGCCATAGGTGTTTTTTCATCTTCTCTCACAGAAAATCAGATAGTTGCATTTATTATTGCAGTGCTGCTTTCTTTTTTTCTATATATCGGGTTTGATTCAATCAGCAGCTTGCCCGCGTTCTCCGGTATTCAAAATTTTTTGTTGCGACTTGGCATTAACGAGCATTACAAAAGTTTAAGCCGGGGCGTATTGAATCTGAGTGATGCAGGTTATTTTCTATGTGTCATTGCCTTGTTCGTAGTATTTACCCGAACTGTATTGCAAAGTCGTAAATGGTAGGTAATACTGTCATATGCAAAATTAATAGCAACACATTAAATAAGTAAGTGTGAAAAAAGCAGTAAAAAAAAGTATCTCGGAACTAATCCTTTCAGTGATCGCAATTATACTGGCAGGATTTATTTTATCTTTTCTTTTTTTTCAGGTCGACTTAACTGCAGAAAAAAGGTATACCCTATCCGACCAGAGTGTTGAGATTCTTGACTCGTTGAATGATATTATTTATGTAAAGGTATACCTGGATGGTGATTTACCACCCGGATTTGAACGGATGAAACGCTCGGTAAGGCAGCTTATGGATGAATTCAGGACCTATGCGGGAAAAAATATTCAATATCAGTTTATTAATCCGGCTGACACAAAAGACCCGAAAGAAAGGGATGCCTTATACAAAGAGTTGTATGACAAGGGGCTTCAGCCTACCAATATTCAGGCTCATGATGAAGAAGGAGGAGCGTCCCAAAAAGTAATTTTTCCCGGGGCTATTGTGGTATATAACGGGGTGGAGTTACCGGTGAATCTGCTTGAGAATAATCCGTCCAAATCTGCAGCCGTTAACCTGAACAATTCAGTCGAAACACTTGAATTTAAATTTATTCAGGCGATAAAAAACCTTACATCTAAAAAGGTTGAGAAAATTGCCTTTATCGAAGGGCAGGGAGAACTCAACCAGTATGAAGTTGGTGACATAACAAAAGAACTGGCTAATTTCTATCAGGTTGACCGTGGCCGGATTGGTGGACTGGCTGGCAGTCTGGATGGTTATAAGGCAGTTATTATTGCCAAACCAACAGATAAATTTTCTGAGAACGATAAGTTTGTGCTGGACCAGTATATTATGAACGGAGGACGGGTGCTGTGGATGATTGATCCGGTAATGGTGAGCATGGATAGTTTGTTGAACGGCTCAACTATGGCACTGATTCCTGAAACTGGACTGGAAGATCAGCTTTTCAGGTATGGTGTTCGGCTCAATCCCGATCTTGTTCAGGATGTACAATGTGCTATTATTCCTGTTAACACGGCACTTGCAGGTAACCAGGCGAAATTTGTACCAGCACCCTGGCTTTATTTTCCATTGTTATCACCCGGTCAGGAACATCCTGTAAATAAGAATATTCCGCCTGTTAAAGCTGAATTTGCGAGTTCAATTGATACGGTGAGTGGAGGCGGAAATGTTCACAAAACCATTTTACTTACTACTTCAAAACTTTCCAGGACCTTAAATGTACCCCTGATGATCAGTCTTGATCAGATACATGAAAAAACTTCCCGGGCAGCGTTTAACCGCTCCCATATTCCTGTTGCTGTTTTGCTGGAAGGGCAATTTGAATCCGATTTCAAAAATCGTATACTTAGCGGACTGGATATTCGTGGAAAATATAGTTTCAGGGCACTAAGTAAACCCACAAAAATGGTTGTCGTAGCTGATGGTGATGTTATCAGGAATGAAGTAAGAAATACACCCAACGGTATGGCTATTTCACCATTGGGCTATGATCGTTACAGCCGTCAGACATTTGGCAATAAAGAATTTATATTGAATGCTGTAAACTATCTGACAGACGAAAGAGGTATTATGAAGCTGAGAGCAAGGGAGTTTACCCTGCGATTGCTGGATAAATCTGCCATCAAAGAAGGAAAACTTAAATGGCAGCTTATTAATACCCTTATTCCCGTATTATTTGTAATTTTGTCCGGAATTATCATTCATTTTTTCAGAAAAAGAAAATATACGCGATAGACGTGCAGTTTTTCATTATTTGACCAGAAAACAACTATGTTGTATAAATACAGAAATATTCTGATTGTACTGGTGTTGGTAACAGTGGCATTGATACTGTATTTCACCCATGGAACCGGTACAATGGGAAAAAACTATACGAATCTGGCGCTTAATAACCCGTCTGCTGTTTCAAAAATAGTACTTCAGAAGGGAGACAGTACTCTTGATCTTTCAATGCACGGATCAAGGTGGTACCTGAATGATACCCTCAGCGTTAATAACCAGCTTGTTGAAGTAGTTCTTGAGTATCTCACCCGTATACGGATAGTTGGACCAGTACCCAAAATTCTGAAAGATTCATTATCAAAACAGGACACAGGGAAAATACTGGTAACTCTTTATCATCGGAACAGGCCGGATAAACAGTTTACTTATTATCGACTTTCTAAACGATCCGGAGGTGATGTATTGCTGCCGGAAGGGGGGAAGCGGCCTGTATTTATTGAAATAGCCGGATTTACAGGGCCTTTGTCCAAACTTCTTCAGATGGATAAATCATTTTGGTTGGATCATGCTATTTTTGATTTTAATTACAGGAAAATCACGTCTTTGAGCATTATGTATCTTGAGAAGCCTAAAAAATCTTTTGTGCTTCACAAATTGCAGGATGGTTCATTTAAGATTACTCTGGCTTCCGGTGAATCTGAACAGGTGGAAACTGATCAGCAACAGATAATCCTGTACCTCTCTCAATTTAGCCGTATTAAGTATATGCGAAATGCTGCAGACAGTGTAGCAACTGAAATACAAAGTCAAAAACCGTATTTTAATATTGTAATTGTGCTGGACGATGGACAAAAAAAAGAATTTAGCGGATTCAGAAAAATGAATAATTCCACTGTTGATTTCAATTATTTTTATGTTCATGCATTGCCTCGAAATGAAGTTTATGTTGCACGTTACATTGATTTTGATCCTCTGCTTGTAACTGACAAATATTTTCTCGGGCATTAAAATTTCACATGTCAGTTATGGGGTCTGATAAATTTTTCGTATTATTGGTATGCCTAATTCAGGACAGTTTGAGTTTATATAAATTGAATTAAAAAGCTTACTGGCAGTTACTTAATGAACTGTTGGAAAGTCAATAGGATAAAGCCAGACAGATTATGTTTCTGATTTTTCCCTGGAGAAAATAAATTTTGCGCTGTATGAAGGATTATGAGGGAAAAAAATCAAATAAATAATTCATTAAAACAATTTCTTAAATTAATTGAATAACATGAAGTTTGTAGTATCTAGTACCGAGTTGTTAAGCCATTTGCAAGCCATCAGCCGGGTAATCAATAACAAGAATACCCTTCCTATCCTGGATAATTTTTTGTTTAATCTTGAGGATAATAATCTGGAGATCACTGCTTCTGACCTGGAAACAACAATGATTACCAAAATGCAACTGGAAAACGTTACAGATTCAGGTGTTGTTGCTCTTCCGGCAAGGATTCTTACCGATACCCTGAAGGAGTTTCCTGAACAGCCGCTTACATTTGATATTGATCCTGACTCACTTAAAGCTGTAATCAGTACAGGGAACGGACAGTTTTCAATTGTCGGACAGAATGGTGAAGATTTTCCACAATTACCCGCAATCAAGGAAGAACAGCAAAATGCTGTTCGTGTTGGTGCTGATTTGCTTTTTGATGGTATCAATAAAACATTGTTTGCTTCTGCCGAAGATGAATTGCGTCCGGTAATGAATGGTATTTTTGTTGATCTTACAGCAGATAAAATTACGTTTGTAGCCTCAGATGCTCATAAGCTGGTAAGATATATCCGCACGGATGCAGCGCCTGGTGTGGATGCTTCATTTATTTTACCTAAAAAACCGTCTTCACTGCTTAAAAACGTGCTGCTGAAGGAGGAGGGTGACGTTAATATCACCTTTGATGATAAGAATGCTTATTTTGAAATGGCTAATTATCGCCTGATCTGCCGTCTTGTTGAAGGTAATTATCCAAGTTATAATTCTGTTATACCAACCGAAAATAATAACAGCCTGATCATTGACCGTGTCGAGTTATATAATTCGCTGCGTCGCGTTTCAGTTTATTCCAATCAGGCAAGTAATCTTGTGAAGCTTAAAATCAACGGAAACCAGGTTACTGTTTCGGCACAGGATATTGATTTTTCTATTTCAGCTTATGAAAGACTGAATTGCCAGTTTGATGGTGATGATATGGAAATTGGTTTCAAATCGGCTTTCCTCATCGAAATCCTTTCTAACATTGGATCCTCAGATGTGAAGATCGCTCTTTCGGATCCTTCGAGGGCCGGACTTCTTATGCCCGCTGAAAATGAGGAAGAAAATGAAGACGTGCTTATGTTGCTGATGCCTATGATGATTGGTTCATAAAATATTATATAAATATTATGTCTGGAAGAAGAGTTCCGCTGCGGGACTCTTTTTTTTATGTTTGCTCAACCTGAACAATGCTGATTATTAATTGACCAGCCTCACCTGACTGAATAAATGCAAATCGTCAAAGAGTATTGATTTATAAACATATAAAGAGAACCAGCGTTTCTTATATTCACTATATGTGATAATTTACCACAGTAAAAGGAGTAACTTATTTTTCTTTTGGAACAGGGAATTGTCTTATTGTAAGCAGGGAAAAGATTTTCTTTTGTATCTTAGCCCCGCAAACCATAGTATATCATTGAAAACTTATTCCCGTGAATCTTAATCTTAAAAATCCCCTTGTCTTTTTTGACCTTGAAACTACTGGTATAGATGTAGTTAATGACAGGATTGTGGAAATTTCATTACTCAAGGTCTATCCTAATGGTAAGACTGAGTCAAAAACATACCTTGTGAATCCCGGAATTCCGATTAATCCGCAGGCTATAAAAATACATGGAATAACTGATCAGGATGTAAAGGATGCTCCCGGTTTTGCTGATCTTGCAAAAATATTGCTTAAAGACCTGGAAGGATGTGATCTGGCAGGTTTTAATTCCAATAAATTTGATATCCCCCTGCTGGTTGAAGAATTTCTGAGGGTAAATGTTGATTTTGATCCTAAAAAGAGAAAATTCATTGATGTTCAGGTAATCTTTCATAAAATGGAACAGCGAAACCTTTCAGCTGCATACAGGTTTTACTGTAAAAAAGAATTAAAAGATGCGCACAGCGCTGCTGCAGATACCATGGCTACATTTGAGGTGCTTCAGGCTCAACTGGAAATGTACAAGGATGCAGAGTACAAGTCTCCTGATGGTTCGGTACAGCAAAAAATCATGAATGACATGGAATTTCTATCCGAATTTTCTTCCCATAATAAAAATGTTGATTTTGCAGGTAGAATTATCTACAACCAGGATGGTGTTGAAGTGTTTAATTTTGGAAAACACAAAGGAAAACCTGTGGTGGAAGTGCTGGAGAAAGAGCCTGGTTATTATAGCTGGATGATGAATGGGGATTTTCCTCTGTACACCAAAAAGGTGCTGACAAACATTAAGTTAAGGAAATTTAATATGTAGGTAATTATAAACTTTCACAACAAATGAAAATTATTTGCATTGGCAGAAATTATGAAGAACATGCCAAAGAACTGAATAACCCTGTACCCGAAGAACCCGTATTTTTTATGAAACCAGAAACTTCGCTGGTACTGAATAATCGACCTTTTTTCTATCCTGATTTCACTTCAGACCTGCATCATGAAGTAGAAATTGTACTGAGAATCAGCCGGGTTGGCAAACACATCGAGTCACGGTTTGCTCATCGCTATTATGATGAGATAGGCCTAGGCGTGGATTTTACCGCCAGGGATGTGCAGGCTAAGGCAAAAGCCAAAGGATTGCCATGGGAGAAAGCAAAGGCATTTGACGGATCAGCCCCGTTGGGCAAATTTATGCCAAAAAATACTTTTGCCCGTATGGATGATATTGATTTTCATCTCGAGATAAACGGGGAAACCGTTCAACAAGGAAATACACGTGACATGCTTTTTTCCTTTGATGAGATTATTGCTCATATTTCAAAATATATCACGCTGAAAATTGGTGATCTTATTTATACAGGTACTCCGTCGGGTGTTGGGCCGGTAAAAACGGGGGACCGGTTAACCGGTTTCCTGGGTGAACAAAAGATGTTTAGTTTTTTAATTAAATAGAACCGGACAGTTTATTTTGGAATTTATGGATTTTTAATTTCTCTGAAGATAAAAAACCATACTGCATTTAGCGCTGGTAAAATATTATAAGGCTGAATATCAAACAGGATATGCAGCCTTTTTTGCTTTTTCAATAATATGTTCAATAAGATTTCTGAGATCTTCCCGGGAAGTAAAGGGGTTCATTAGTGACAGCCTCAGATAGAGTTTCCGGTCCAGTATTGTCTGAACCAGATAATATTCTCCTTCTTCAACAATGGTCTTTCGGATGAGTGCATTCATCTCATTAAGCCTGTCAACATCAAGACCATTTTGAACATACCGGAAGCAAATTATGTTTGATTCTGGTTGGAGTGGCACCTCAAAATCATCTCTTTCTGTCAGCAAAGATGCAAATTGCGTTGACATATCATAGGATGTATCAATATATTCACCAATCAATCCGGTTCCATTTGATTTGAGTGCTGTATAAGCTTGAAATCCCATCATATTTTTGGTGCATTCGAGGGTTCTTCCTGCCATATTGTACCATTCTTTCACTTTATTTTTTCCGAAGAGGTAGCTGGCCTGTTGTGAAAAAGTCTGGTACGATTTTTCGCCGTTTTTAAAAAGCACCAGCGTATTAAGTGCCGGAACCAGCATCATCTTATGAAAATCAACAACAATAGAATCAGCATATTCAATACCTTTCAATAGTTTGGCATATTTTTCTGAAAAGATTGCAGCTCCGCCGTGGGCAGCATCTACGTGAAACCAGAGGTTGAATTTCTGACAAAATTCACCAATTTCATGCAGGGGATCATAAATTCCCGTGGCCGTATTGCAGGCACTTGCAACAACTGCGACAGGTTTAATGCCTTCCGATTTGGTTTTATAAAAATACTTTTCCAGGGTGTCGGCAGTAAGTTTATGACTGGATCCCACAGGGATCCTGATCACAGCCTCATCTCCCAATCCCATGATCTGTATTGCTTTTGAAATACTATAATGGGCATCATCACTCATAAGAATACCGATTCTCGATTCACTGTCTACACCATCCTCCCATACATTATAACCCGAACGTGTTTGGCGGAGTGCAAGCATTGCGGTGAGATTTCCTAAACTTCCTCCGGAGGTAAAAACTCCGTCCGATCCCTCTCCAAGGCCAAAACTTTTCGCCATTAAACGCATAACAGTTTTTTCCATGGCTACCGATACGGCTCCCATTTCATAAACAGCAGCCCCGTTATTCAACAAATGGGACAGCATGCCCGAAAGAGCTGTAACCGGCAGGGGAGGAGATACCTGATGGCCCATATACCTGGGATGATGAATATGGATGGAATTCTCCAAAACCTGTGAGAACAATGCGCCTATATCTTCTTCAGGAACCGAAAAATCGGTTGTAAATTCAAGTGTCCGTTCATCCGGATCTTTATTGGGATATACAGACATCTTACTGTCATCCCGGACTGACCCCAGATAATCCGCAAGCATATCAACTAACTGATGGCCTAACATGCGGAATTGGTCAGGATTATATGCCTTTTCAATTTTTGATGCCATAGAAAAATAATCTTACTTAGAAAAACTATTGAAATTAAAGCCATTACAGGCCGGACACCAACACTAACGTTTACACTAAGTTACTTCTATATTTTCCGATATCATGAAAAAGTCTGAATTTTTTTTAGATTTTTTACAAAAAATATTACCGGCCCGATCACCAAAGAAAATAATCTCTCAGGCCAGTGTCAATCCGTTAACCAGGGATGGTTAAATTGATTTAATTCATTGTTAAGGGAACGAAAAAATAATTTAATTGCCTGTGACGGATGACTCAGGCCATTTGATACCAATTGCTGGAAAGGAGATTTTCGCTGTTTGATTTCTGCTTCCAGAAAACGTAGTATTTCATGATTGTTACTTTTTTCTGAATTATCTGGTTCTGTTTTATCCAGTGAACTGAAAAAATTCCGGATAATGCTGAAACGATTTTTATGTGTTCTTATGAATTGCGGCAAATCAGAATATTGATCCAAAAAATTCTGATATCTTGAATTCAGATTGGGCAGAATTTGTGTGGCAAGAGTTGGCAAAGGGATTTTTCTGAGCAGGTAGATTTCTGTATACCTGAAAATCCCGATATATCCGTATGCATCCAGGTCATCACAGACTGGTAATACCTTCAGCGGACTCGATGGTTTCATATTTTTCAGGGAAAGGGAATTGTGGTATTCCTTATCATCATGCCTTATAATGGCAGAGATAATTTCCTCTTTATCGGATTCATTCAGCCCTGTATTATTATCTTCAAAGAATTGCAAGCAAAACAGGGCGCTTTCTTTTCCATGAGACTTGTTGAGTGTTTTAACCATGCCCGTATCATGGAAAAAAACTGAAGCCATGTTTTTCCTTACATCCAACGGCGTGAGCGTATAATTGTTAATGCTTAAAACTTCCAGCAACGACCTTGCAATCATCCATACCCGGAGATGATGTGAATGGTCATGCGACGGCAGATGGCTTCCGTTAAAAAGTGTCCGGCAGGCATTATAATACATGGGAAGCCATGCCTTTTCCTCCTCTTCAATAATTTTTTCAGTACTGGATAATTCTCCTGAACTATCAGACATAACTCAGTTTTAACATATTGGTCTGTCCTTTTTCATGGAGCGGCGTACTGCCCACATGAATAGCTACATCATTGCTTTCGATCAGTTTTTTCGATTTGAGAATATCTATTGAATAGGCGATGGATTCGTCAATATTGGTGTATTTATCAAAATAGTAGGCCCTTACTCCCCAGAGTAGCGATAATTTACGCAGCAGTTTTTCGTTACGTGTAAAAGCGAAGATATCAGATTTGGGACGATGGCTGGATATTCTGAACGCAGTATACCCTGAGTGGGTAAAAGTTATAATTGCTTTTGCGTTTGTTAATCCGGCCATATAGGTAGCGTTGGCACAAACGGCATCCGGAAGAAAACTTTTAGACATTTTCTCCAGCTTATGTTCGAGGTTAAATTTAAAACCCCGTTTTTCTGTCCAGTCTATAACTTTTTGCATATTTATGATGGTCTCCACCGGATATTTTCCCATGGATGTTTCGCCACTAAGCATCAGGGCATCAGCTCCATCAATAACGGCATTGGCAACATCGTTTGCCTCTGCACGGGTGGGACGGAAATTTGTGATCATGCTTTCCATCATCTGAGTGGCAATAATAACCGGCTTGGCCTTTTGGTTGCATTTTTTTACCAGTTCCTTTTGAATAAGCGGAACCTGATCGAAAGGGACTTCCACTCCAAGGTCACCCCGGGCTACCATAATCCCATTGGCTGTATCAATGATACCGTCAATTTCTTTGAGCGCCTCCGGTTTTTCTATCTTGGCAATCACCCCTGCATGTTTGTGCTTGCGCCTGATTAGTTGTTTCAGTTCAATAATATCGGCCGCAGAACGGACAAATGAAAGTGCAATCCAGTCAACATCATGGTCCAGTGCAAAATGGGCATCTTCAATATCCTTCTGCGTCATACTGGGCAGTGATATCTTTGTATGCGGAAGATTTACCCCCTTTTTGGATGAAAGAACGCCACCATAAATAACTTTTGCCCGTATGGTGTCTTTATCGTTTGTGAATGTTACTTCCAGCTTAAGCTTGCCATCATCAATCAGAATTGCATCGCCTATTTTCACATCATGTGGCATATCCTGATAACTTATATAGAGCTTTTGGGCTGTACCCATGCATTTTTGCGTAACAAACTCTACCTCTTTTCCCTCTTCAAGAATTACCTTATTATTTTCTACGTCACCAATTCGAAGTTTGGGTCCCTGTAGATCAGCAAGGATAGCTACATTGGTGTTTAATTCCTTATTGAGGTTAATAATATTATTTATAACCTTCAGGTGTTCCTCGTGTGTACCATGTGAAAAGTTTAATCTGCATACATCAATCCCTTCATGAATCATTTTTCTGAGTACTTCCTTGTCAGAGCAGGCAGGGCCAATAGTTGCAATTACCTTAGTTTGTGATCGCTGTTCTCTCATCTTTAATATCTTTTATTTAAAAGCGGGAGGTTTAATGACTTATCCCGGTTGCAAATTTAATGAAATGAATGCTTCGGGTGAACGCTTCGGGAAACAATTTTGTATTTTTTTCATCTTGAACAGATCAGATGTGGCTGAAAGCATGTAAATTTGATTCTCCTGTTTTGTGCTGGCCACACAGGTTAAGAATAAATATGCATGTTCCAGGAATTGATTTTGGTGTGTGAACAGTTTGAAGGTAAAAACGGAACCATATTGTTAAAGTTAATCTATTCGTTAAAAAAATACAGG
This sequence comes from uncultured Bacteroidales bacterium, assembly GCA_963783315.1. Classification (GTDB taxonomy): domain Bacteria; phylum Bacteroidota; class Bacteroidia; order Bacteroidales; family DASQZP01; genus DASQZP01. Next base: position 717,447 of record CAWAMZ010000008.1, on the reverse strand, counting down.
TATGAATAATGGGTTTTTAAAGATCAGGTATAGTTTTATCAATGTTCTCACTGGTTCCGACCTGTCGAAGCGCAGATTACCTGTTATGATGGCCGCTGCCCGTGAGCCCGGACCTGTATTATGGCTTACAGCATGTGCCCATGGTGATGAAGTGGGGGGTATAGTGGTCATCCATGAAGTTTTCAGAATGCTCAGGAAGAAGTTAAGAAGGGGAGTGGTTTATGCTTTTCCCATGATGAATCCGTTTGGCTTTGAAGCTATTTCAAGACAAATTCCTTATAGCAGAGAAGATTTAAACCGCTCGTTCCCTGGAAATCAGCATGGGACACTGGCCGAAAGAGTGTCGTCCAGGATTTTTGATGCTATTCTGGATACCCATCCTGATCTGGTGGTTGATCTCCATAACGACTGGATAAAATCGATCCCTTATACACTTATTGACCTTCAGGCAGAAACAGGGGATGGATTATATACAAAAATTCTGAACTATTGTTATCAGACAGGCTTCCTGGTTGTGCGGGATACTGATAATTTGAAACATACACTCTCTTCAAGTCTGATTCACCGGGGTATACCCGCAATTACTCTTGAATTGGGCGAATCGTTTATTGTCAATGAGAAAAATGTACAGCACGGACTTGAGTCGGTTATAAATCTGCTTGGAAAAATGGAAATGATTGATAATCCCCCCGACTTTTTCACCTATCCTTTTCCTGAATTCCTTCGGGACAGAATACTTAATTATTCGGGGCATCCCTTAAGTTCATCCAGTGGTATTGTGCGGTTCCTGGTAAAACAAGGTGCACTGGTAAAGAAGGGACAGCCTGTAGCACGCATCTATAATGCATTTGGCAAGCTGTCGGAAACAGTCAGGGCTGAATCTGATGCCATGGTACTGGGTTATGCTGATACATCCGTCTCTTTCCCGGGTTCGGGAATTATGGCCTTCGGTATTATCAAACAGTAACTATCGTGAATAATTTATCCCCGTTTGATAAGATAAATAATATAAGCCACATAAAACAAGACAAAAATTATCCCGCTCAACCTGCCGATGCTTCTTTTCCTGTTGAATGACATGGCAAGGATGATCAGTGTGCTGGAAAAAATCATTACAAGAATGTCTGAGTTACTGATCACTTCAAAGCGCAGTGGCTTGATAATGGCACTGATTCCAAGTATCCATAGCAGGTTGAAAATATTAGAGCCTATTACATTGCCCACGGCAATATCAATGTTTTTTCTCGATGCAGCAACCATGGATGTTACAGCAGCTGACCAGCTTCCTGTTTGAGAAAATCAATGGCAATTACAGTGGGTGATTTATCAAGTTCCATCAGATTTTCGAGTATTGCCTTGCTAAGTTCGATAGCAGGGGCATCCGGTTTGATATTTTCGGCAGTAGTATTGATGATCCTGATCAGATTTTCCCGTGCACTTTTAACAATCCCCCATGCTTTGGTACTGATATAAATCTGTTGTGATATGTTGTGGTCAAATTCCGCACGGATGGTAGAAAGCATGGCCGACTGAAGCTTTCTGGCGGTCATCTCCCGGGAAGAAAGCCGCATGATCATTGATTCCGGTGAAATACGTTCGAGCAAAAGTGTGATTCGCTCATAAGCCTGGAGCCTGACAGGAAGTGTTATTCGCTGGGTTTCTATTGCATTTTCGGTGCGGGCCCTGCTTTGTTCATTTTCTGTTAGCTTCTTCAACATTAAATAGGCTGTGAGTAATACGATAAGAGCAGGAAGAGTGTATTTTAATATCTCCAGAAAATCTGACATGTTAATAAAGTTTTGTATTTTTTTCTTTACAATATTAAGCAAATTCTTAATAAAACCTTAATTTTAACACTTATTTACCCTAAATTAGATGAATACCATGGAACAAGTATCGCAACGAATTGCAAATCTTTCTGAATCAGCTACTATTGCTATGAATCAGAAAAGTAAAGACCTTCAGGCCCAAGGGGTTGATGTGATAAACCTAAGCGTTGGTGAACCTGATTTTTTTACTCCTGATCACATTAAGGAAGCGGCAAAAAAGGCTGTGGATGATAACTTTTCTTTTTATTCTCCGGTACCTGGTTATCCGGAACTTCGCAAAGCTATTTCAGAAAAATTTAAAAGGGAAAATAACCTCACTTATACACCGGAGCAGATTGTAGTTTCCAACGGGGCCAAGCATTCTCTTGCGAATGCTATTCTGGCACTGGTAAATAAGGGAGATGAGGTAATCATTCCTGCCCCTTACTGGGTGAGTTATGCCGAGCTTGTTAAACTGGCAGAAGGAACCAATGTAATTTTGGATACAACACTCGAAAATGATTTCAAAGTAACCGCTGAACAAATCAAAAAAGCCATAACCCCCAAAACAAAAGCATTGTTGCTTTGCTCACCGTCCAACCCTACGGGAACTGTATACAGCAAAGATGAGCTAAAAGCGATTGCAGATGTTGTAGCTCCCCATAAGAATATATTTATTTTGGCTGATGAGATTTATGAACATATCAATTTCATCGGAAAACATGAAAGTATTGCCCAGTTTGAATCGGTTTACGACCGGGTAGTTACTATTAATGGGGTTTCCAAGGCGTATGCCATGACGGGTTATCGTATAGGATACATGGGTGCACCAGCCTGGCTTGCAAAAGCCTGTACGAAGATGCAGGGACAGGTTACAACCGGTGCTTCCTCTATTGCTCAGCGGGCGGCCATTGCGGCACTAAATTCTCCCGCCGAAGTTACAGAAAAATTCAGAACTGCATTCAAACGCAGGAAAGATCTGGTAGTCAAACTTATCTCGGAAATTCCGGGTGTAAAATATAATGATCCTCAGGGTGCTTTTTATATTTTTCCTGATGTAAGTGCTTTTTACGGAAAAAAAGCCGGAGATAAAACCATCCACAACTCAACAGATTTTTGTCTCTATCTGCTGGATAAAGCACATATTGCAACAGTGCCCGGAGAGGCATTTGGTGCACCGGATAACATCAGAATATCTTTTGCAACCTCGGATGAAAATCTGGAAAAAGCCTTGAAACAATTTAAAACAGCAGTTTCTGAACTTCGTTAGATACTTTAAGGGCCCTGACTATTCCAGGGCCTTTTTAGCTTTATCCAATTCTTCAATAATCAGTCCTGTATCCAATGGTTTTACAAGGTAAGCGAAGGCTCCCATTTCCATTGTTTTCTTTTTCATTTCATTACTCACACTGGCCGTAACAATAATTACCAGCGGGGTAATATCTTTCTTTGGCGCCAGAACTTCCAGCACTTCCAGTCCGTCCATCCCCGGCATGGAAAGATCCAGCAAAATAAAATGTGGATGGTATTTTTTGTTTAACTGCAACGCACTTTTCCCTCCGCTCGCAAGCAGCACCTCATATCCTTGGTTTTCAAGCAAATCCTCCAGCAACAGATTGTTTACCGATGAATCGTCTACTACTAATACTTTCCATTTATTATCTGATTGCATATCAATAATTATTACAAATAATGTAAATTTTAAAAACAGGCTTTTAAATTTTTCTAAATTTAATACTTTTAAAGTTCCCAACAAGATGATTGTTTGTTGTTCTGGTTACTGATTATGCTGATTTATATCATCATTCTGCATGAAGCATTTCCGGAATGTGGAAAAAAGCTATTCACAGGAAAATAAATCATTGTAGGTTAATATGGATATAAATTGTACGGATTGCGATCTCTGCTGCGGGTGTTTAAGGGGATTGAACAAAGAACAACTGGAAAGACTAAACAGCAGCGCTGTGAGAGTTTCCTTCAAACCAGGCGAAATCATACTTAAACAGGGAGCTCTTGCCTCGCACATTGTTCATCTTACAAGCGGGTATGCACGGTTTTATATTGAAACAGGGGATGGGAAAAACCTGATTGTAAAAATATTGAAACCTCATGAATTTGCTGGTATTACAAGTTTATATGCCAATAAACAATATGCATTTTCACTTGCTGCCCTTGGAGAAACACAGGTGTGCCTCTTTGATAAATCGGTTTTTCTTTCGTTGACCAATGAAAACAGCATTTTTGCCAATGTTTTGAATCAATGGTACTGTGAGAGTCACAGTCAGATTTTCAATAAGTTGAAAATTTTTGGAAGTCGTCAGTTGCATGGACGGGTAGCCGATTCTTTGCTGTATTTGGCTGATGAAGTGTTTCGGAGCGACAGGTTTAACCTGATGCTTTCAAGAAAAGAATTCGCTGAGCTGGCTGGTACATCCAAAGAAGGACTCATCAGAATATTGTCTGAAATGCGCAATGATAAGATCATTAATCTGGACGACAGAGAGGTGGAAATTATTAAAAAGGATCTGCTGGAGCGAATCAGGGAGATTGGCTGATCTGAAATTAAATCAAAAAGGCGCTTATTTACAGGCGCCTTTTTGAAATCTGGTATTTAAAATGAAATATTTTACAGCATTCAAATTGTAAATTATTTCTTTTATCCTCGTTTTTTATACCTTCTTAAGGGTTTTAAAGGTACTATTTAAACAGAGACAGGTTGTTTATTATTCATGTACTTTTTCGAAATATTGAGTGTACATGCTTTTATCGTCATCCTGTTTTGGATTCTTCTTTACCTGAGGTTTTGTTATACTTTTACTGAAATGGTCAGTTTTAAAGAATGAAACAGTTTGTTTAAGCTGTTCAGCCTGAGCTGATAATTCTTCGGAGCTGGTGGCCATTTCTTCTGAAGCGGCAGCATTTTGCTGGATTATCTGATTAAGCTGTTGCAATGCATTGTTGATCTGATCGGCGCCTGAATTTTGTTCCAGACTGGCGGCAGTTATTTCCTGAACCAGTCGGGCCGTTTTGTCTATCTCAGGAAGCATTTTATTGATCAGTTCTGCTGACTCTGTAGTAGCATTAACACTTGTCTTCGACATTAATTCGATTTCGCCGGCGGCAATCTTGCTTCTTTCAGCAAGCTTTCTCACTTCTGCAGCCACAACTGCAAATCCTTTTCCGTGTTCTCCGGCCCGGGCAGCTTCAACGGCAGCATTCAGAGCAAGAATATTTGTCTGAAAGGCTATATCGTTGACGATGGCAATTTTTTCAGCGATATTTTTAATTGATGTAAGGCTCTCTTCAGATGCCTGTTGAACACGTTTCATCCCCTCACTGGAAGACATTGATATTTTTTCTGTCTGTCTTGCATTTTCTGCATTTTGTTCAATATTGGAAACCATTTCTTCCATAGATGAAGAAACTTCTTCTGCACTGCTTGCCTGCTCAGAAGCACCTTGTGATAATTCCTGTGAAGTTGAACTCATTTGCATTCCTGCAGATAGTATACTATCCGCACCACCCATGACATCTTCCACAATTATCCGCAATTTTTCCACCATCTGTTTTAACGCTTTGGCCAGCATACCTATTTCATCTTGCTGCTCCACATCGACTTCTGCCAACAGATCCCCTTCTGCTACCTGTTTTGCAAATATTACCCCCTTCTTTATCGGATTAATAATGCCTCTTGCAATAATCACTGCAAATAAAATAGCCAGCAGAGCTGCTATTAACCCAAATGTAATAACAGTTAACCTGGTTTTACTCGCACTTCCCAGCATTGCCTGATCAGTCATGATATAATTTTTTGACTGATCAATTACCTCTTTAAACAAATCACCCATTTTTGCCAGAGCCGTACGGGTATCTGTATTATATATTGCATTGGCCTTCTCCATGCCTTCCACTTTGCTGTCATTCCATGCCACCATTGCATCTATTATTTTCAATAAATTTTCAATAATCGGTTCTGTGTTTGTATTATAATACTGAAGCGCCTGCTCTTTTTTGCCTTCTTTGAGGAAGTTTTCGATATTTATTACACTTTCGTGCAGATTTCTATGGGGTTGTTCAACCTTACTAATCATGGCACCAAACTCAGGATCTTCAGAAGCCAGCTGTTTTACTTTTTCACTGTACAGCCATTTTCCAAACCCACACTGAGTCGGATCCTTGATCACGTCTATTGCAGATATTTTTTTGTTACTCAACAAGGTATTTTTTACTGTCGCATCCCATTGCAGATGCGCTACTTTGGCGTCCCTCAGACTGTTACTGAGTTGTTGATCGCCCTGTTTGAAGACGGCTGTAATATTGATGGCTGACTCGTGCAGTGCTTTATGTGGTTCTTCCATCTGAGCAAATAAAGGTTTCAGCTCAGGTGCCAGTTCTTCTGCGTGTTTCCTGCCCTCGCCATAAAACCATTCTCCAAAAGCACACTTGTGATAATCTGTTTGAACAGTGAGTTTGGTCACATTGTCATCTGTAAGCAGGGTACTTACATCCTGTGCCCATTGCAGGTGTTGAACATATTTTTGTTCCAGATCAGTGCGCAATGCATTGCCTTCAATAACCTGACCGGCGTTTTCAACTATTTTTCCTGTACCGCTGAAAGATACAACCATCAATACTACAAGCAGCAGGATGATAGTTCCGAAAGCAATAAAGAATTTTTTGCCAAGTTTCAAATTTTTCCAGTTCATTTCCAAGTTTTTTAGTTACGATTGAATGTTTTTAAAATTCCAACTATTGATGTATTCTAAGGGCACAGTTTATTGAAGGTGCCCGGAGAAATAGTAATTGACGAATTTTACGCTTTTACCTGAAGGGAGTTAAGAATTCTGGTTGGCATTAAATTTCCGAAACCGATGATATTTGTCATCGGTAAGGGTGATTGGAATTAATAAGGTGCATGTTAGAGGGACCTGCAGGTGTTAAAAATTAGAAAAACGGCATATCTTTGCCGCTATGGAAAATATTGGAAAAATAAACTGGTTGATTATTGTAGCCGTGCTGGTTGGTGGGTTGATGCCTGTTCAATCAAGCATTAATGCCTGGTTAGGGCAGTATCTGAAAAGTCCTTTTCAGGCTACCCTGGTTAATTTTCTGGGCGGGGTAGTGGTACTGGCTTTTTTATTAATTATTTTCTTGCGGCCTGAATATCCTGCATGGACAGAGCTACGCAAGATACCCTGGTATCTTTTTATTGGTGGTGCTTTTGGTGTTGTTTTCGTAACTGCTATTGTGCTTCTTACTCCACGAATTGGTATTACCAACATGATGGCAGGTATTCTAACCGGGCAGCTTATTGTTGCCGTTCTGCTGGATCATTTAGGCTGGCTGAACAATCACCATCCAATAACGCCGGCAAGAATTGCCGGAATCATTTTATTGATTCTGGGAATTATTCTTACTCAAAAATAGGTAAGAATATACTCTGGCTAATATACTGAGCGACTTATATAATCTCTGTAATCTTTTAACACTGGTTCATACCGTGTATCAAATAATTCGGATGAAATAATGAAGTCAGCTGTTGACCGGTTGCATGCTGTTGGAATATTGTAGAGTGCTGTAATACGCAGGAGTGCTTTTACATCTACATCATGGGGTTGTGGCTGCATGGGATCCCACAGAAAAATTACTATATCAATCATTCCGTCAACGATCAGTGCACCCAGTTGCTGGTCGCCACCTAACGGGCCCGATTTGAGTTTGGTAATATCAATTTTTTCAATCTTTTTCCTGCCAATCTTGTTACGCAGTGCATCTTCTACTAACCTTCCTGTTGTTCCGGTGCAAATCAGTGTATGCTTGCTCAGGATCTCCCAGTTCCACTCAACCCATTCAATTATATCTTTTTTGCGGTTATCGTGCGCTACCAAAGCAATTCGTTTTATCTTATCCATGCGGCTTTTATTAAGTTTCTGGCGTAAAAATACAATTTGATATTTAAATACCATGCTTCCACCTGAAGATTTAATGAAATGATAATATTTCTTTTTCAAGCAAAAAAGTTTAAATTTGATATTGCAGGATTTTAATCTGGTGCTATTATAAAAAGGCAACTTAAATAAAGAGAATAAAAATGCAGACTGGTACCTGCCTGGTTACCTGTCAGGAATGATAATTTAAAAATAAAATCATGAGTTATGCAGGCCATGTGATTGATATGATCAACCGGATGAAGCAAAACCGCGAACAAATTAAATCACGACGCGAAAAAGTTGCCCGGCTTTATGAAAAGATGAGTTCAGGCTCTCATCAAAGAGTGAATAAATATGTGGAAAAAAAGTATTCAGCTGCTGAAATTGAAAGAATAAAGGCTGGCATAAAACTCAAGATCAGGCATGAACAGAAACAGGGGCTTGTGCTAAGTGTTTTGTTAACAATTCTTATTTGCCTTCTGCTGGTTTTTATAATTCTGTCGCTCCGGGGAATGATTCCCTTTTACTCAGTTCAAATTTAGAGAACGGAAAATATAATCAAGCTTTAACCAGATTATTAATACAGAATCGGCAAAGTGCAGAATTAATCAAAATTTAGCCCGAAGCGAATAGAAAGATTTATTATCATCCACGGGGAAGAAATGAAATTCAAGTTTTTCAGCACTTTCCCGTGCTATATCGATTAGGCCAAGACCGGCTCCTCCACGGGGTGTGCTAACTCCGTTCTTAAGCGTTTGTTTGTACATTAGCATTAATTCCTCTGATGTCATATTATTGAGACTTTCCAGATGTTGTCTGAGGCTTTCCACCTGGCTGCTCTTTATGTAGTTCCCCGTATTAATTACAAACCTGTCTTGCTCATGACTCATTAAAAAAATACCTTCTCTAACGCCATACTCATCATAACTGTGTTTACTCACATTCTGCAAAATCTCAACAAGTAGATGATAGGTTTTTTTATGCATCCTCTGCGGTTCTATTTGATCCTGAATGGTATTTTCAATCATTTTCAGGATGGGCAGTACTGAATCCTGTGCGAAATCACCCTTATGAATGATCAGAATATTTTCGTTGCTCATCCGGGTATGTAATTCTCCTGCCATGTCAAGTGATACATCCACAGGGGCATTGGATACGTCATTGGTACGGTCGAGTAACTTGATCTGCAGATAGAAGAATGAATATTTGTCATTAACTTTTACAAATTTATAATCAAGTTTCTGACCTGAGCGTCTGGCCATCTCAATTAATCCAAGACCCGCCCCGCCTTTTGCGTTGATCTTTTTATTGCCCAATACTTCCAGGTAGAGTTCCCTGAGTTCGTCTTTATCAAGCTGATTTATAGTATCTAGCTTTGACTGGAGTGGTTCAATATCTTCATTAAAGATCAGATTGGCTGATGAAATAAAAAAAGCAGTACCTATGTTTCTGGTTATGAACAGGCCTGTCTTTCTCAAACTTCCGATAGGAATGTCCGGATGATCACCGTGCCTTACAATGTTCTGAAAACATTCGGCCATCAGGAATGAAACTTTATTGCTCAGTCTGTAAAGTTCAGCCTTGTTATTCAGATTATATTCACTCAAATCCAGGATCCGGTCAGTAATCTCATCGCTAAATGAACCCTGATAGAGGAAACTCAGGCTGTCCTTTTCCAGCAGCCGGTAAAAATCATAAACAATCCTTAGATCCATAGACGACACTCAGCATAAACGAATCTAAAGATAAATGAAAATTATAAAATACAAATGATTTATTCTTTTTTTGTCTCTTGAAAAAATTATTTTCTTGTTACTCCTGGTGGTGAAATTATAAATGTTACTTTCTGATATGTTGTAAGATAAGGGAATTAATAAAATGGTATACAATCCCTTAAGTTTTAGGAGGTCAGATTTTTAAAGACTATATAGACGTAAAAATATCATCTGTTTTTCAAATACTTATAATTTTTATGCATTGATAGTCGTTAATTTTTCATGGGGATAGTAAAATCCTGATTATTTTTGTCTCCCTTTTTTAACCGTATGATCAATTATGAATAAAAGTAGCCGCAAAGGATTCATCAAAAGCAAAATATTGACTTTCTCAGTCACAATCGTTGTGATTATTACTTTCTTGGCAGTTGGTCTGCATTTTTACAGCCGGGTTTTTGCTCCTAATGTTAATCCGGATGATGATCAGGCTGAGGACCTGTATATTTACACTGGTTCCTCGCTGGATGATGTTGTTCAGATACTTCGTGACAGCAATCTTATCCGCAATACAGATTCTTTTGTCTGGCTTGCCAGGAGGAAGAATTATGATAGCCATGTGAATCCGGGCCATTACGTGATCAGTCCGGGTATGAACAATAATGAACTTATCAATTTACTAAGGTCAGGCAGGCAGACACCAGTTGATGTTACTTTTACCAATGTGCGGAGTATTCCTGTACTGGCTTCAGTAGTCGCCGGTCAGCTTGAGGCTGATTCCGCCTCTATTGTAAAATTGTTGCATGATGAACGTTTTCTTTCTTCTTTGGATATAAATCGCCAGACCGTCCCGGGACTTTTTATCCCAAACACCTATGAATTTTACTGGAATACCGGAGCGCGTGGTTTTATATCACGAATGAAAAAAGAATATGACCGTTTCTGGAAGGGCAAGCGAAGGCTGGAGGCAGAAAAAATTAATCTTACTCCGATGGAAGTCAGTACACTGGCCTCTATCGTTGATGAAGAAACAAACATGGCAGATGAGATGCCCACTATTGCCGGTGTATACATAAACAGGATTAAAAAGGGAATCCCTCTCCAGGCTGACCCTACCATTCGATTTGCCCTGGGGGATTTTTCAATCAGAAGGGTACTTAAAAAGCAACTTGAGATTGATTCACCCTACAACACCTATATATTTGCCGGATTGCCGCCGGGCCCCATCAGAATTCCATCTATTACTGCAATTGATGCAGTACTTAATTATGAGCACCATAATTATTATTATTTCTGTGCAAAAAGTGATTTTTCAGGGTACCATGCTTTTGCCAAAACGCTAGCTCAACATAACCAAAATGCACGTTTATACCAGAAAGCATTGAATCGGCGGAAAATTTTGAAATAATTAAGCAACACGAAGTGAAATGAGTTATTTTAGTAACATCAAAAATTTAATTTAAAATACTCGATAGGACTATTTCAAAAGATTAGTATGGAAAGGATAAAATTCGGAACTGACGGGTGGCGGGCTGTTATCGCCCAGGAGTTTACAGTTGAAAATGTTTCGCGTGTGACTAGTGCTGTAGCCACATGGCTGCAGAAGAAAAATCAGAATCCCTCTGTGGTTGTCGGTCATGATTGCCGATTTGGCGGTAAATTATTTATGGAAACTACTGCCAAAGTATTAGCATCCAAGGGGGTCAAAGTATATCTTGCCGAAGGATTTGTATCAACTCCAATGGTATCACTGGGCATTTTACACCAACAGGCCAGCCTGGGGATAGTAATAACCGCCAGTCATAATCCTCCGGAATATAACGGATATAAACTAAAGGGGCCGTTCGGTGGTCCGCTGCTTGAGGAAGACATCAGGGATATTGAACATTTTATTTCTGAGGGCAGCATGATGGATCTGGATATGGTCAACTGGGAAAACCTCCTTAAACAGGGATGGATTGAGTATATTGATCTGGAAACTGCTTATATTGATCATTTGTCGGCCAGTTTTGATTTGGAAGCAATAAAACAGTCAAACCTGAATTTTGCCTTTGATGCTATGTATGGCAGCGGTCAGAATGTATTCAAAAAGATTCTGCCTGATATGCCCTCGCTTCATTGTGAACTGAATCCAACTTTTATGGGAATTCCACCGGAACCCCTGGCAAAAAATCTGAAGGAGTTCAGTGCTTTTATGAAGGAAGCCAAAAACATTGATGCCGGACTGGCTGTTGACGGCGATGCTGACAGGATTGCCATGCTTAATGAGATAGGCGAATATGTTGATTCTCATCACATAATTCTTTTGCTCATCCATACGCTGGTTAAGTATAAAAACATGAGCGGGCTTATTGTGACAGGTTTTTCTTCTACTGTAAAAGTGGAGACACTGGCGGCTCATTACGGACTGGATGTTGTTCGCGTAAAGATCGGTTTTAAGGATATTTGCAAAGTGATGCTCAAAGAAAATGTACTGGTAGGAGGTGAAGAGTCGGGCGGCATTGCGGTGGGTTCCCATATACCTGAACGAGACGGCATCTGGATGGGAATGATTCTGTTCCAAATGATGGTAGAAACAGGAAAAACACTTTCTCAGCTTATTGATGAGGTTTACCAGATTACCGGAAAGTTCGCTTTCAAACGACAGGATATTCACTTAACAAAAGAAAAGCGAAACCGTATTGCCGAAAATTGCAGAAAAGGAATGTATTCCTCTTTTGGTGGCTATAAAGTTGAGCGCGTTGAAGACCTGGACGGATTTAAATACTTCTTTAATGATCACGAATGGTATATGATACGCCCGTCAGGTACTGAACCGGTTTTGCGGACCTATGCTGAATCTTCTACTACTGAAGGTGCGGCAGCTATCCTGGAAGCCGGGTATAATACAATTTTAGGTGAGTAGGATTTATCTGCTTTCAGCAATGAAAAATTATTAAAAAATGCCGGATCTTTTTACAGGATCCGGCATCTTCATTTTATTCAAATAATACTTAAGCCTGTTACAGTCCAAGTAGTTTTTCATCGGCATTTGCGCCATTAAGCAACATTTTATAAGGATCTTCAAGCAGTTCTTTCACTTTTACAAGGAAGCTGACTGAGTCTCTGCCGTCAATCAACCGGTGATCATAAGAAAGGGCCAGATACATCATCGGACGTATTTCAACTTTGCCATTTATGGCCACCGGCCTTTCAATAATATTGTGCATCCCCAGAATAGCTGACTGCGGAGGATTGATGATCGGAGTTGAAAGCATGGAACCAAAAATGCCGCCATTGGTGATGGTAAATGTTCCTCCTGTCATTTCTTCAATACCCAGCCGGTTATTACGGGCCTTATCCGCAAGCCTAATAATTTCCTTTTCAATGTCAGCCAGTCCCATGTGTTCGGTATTTCTGAGTACCGGAACCATAAGGCCTTTGCCGGTCTGTACAGCAATACCAACATCAACATATTCGGGTGAAACAATCTCTTCACCATCGATCATGGAATTTACATTGGTGAATTGCTGCAATGCAATTGTTACAGCCTTTGTAAAGAATGACATGAACCCCAGTTTAATTCCGTGTTTATCCGTAAACTTTTTCTGAAACTTCTGACGGAGCTGCATAATGGCCGACATATCAGCTTCATTGAATGTTGTCAGCATAGCAGTATCATTCTTAACAGCAACAAGCCTTTGTGCCAGTTTTCTTCGAAGAGATGACATCCGTTTCCTGTTTGTTTCACGGGAAACTTCTCCGGATGAGGGTTGGGAAATTTCTTCCCCCTTATGAGAAACTACAGCTTCAACATCATCCCGCGTGATTCTTCTAAGCCCGTTAATTATATCTTCAACATTGAGACCTTCTTCCTCCATTCTCTTGCGGGCAAGCGGGGAAACTTTAACCTCTTTATACTCTTCAGCAGGAGGCGCTTTTGTTTCTTTTTCGACGGGTTTCTTTTCAGGTGCTGTTTTCTCCTCTTTACCGGCTGACGCTGCTTTTGTTTTTTCTTTGTCTTCCTGTTGAGGTTCAGCTTTCTTTTCCGGAGCTTCCTTCGTTTTCTCCGCTTTTTTTTCTTCTTCTACGCTTGATTTTTCTTCGCCTGTTTTACCCCCCTGTACACTGGTATCAATTGTACAGGCAACTGCTCCAACCTTAAGTGTTTCGCCTTCCGAAGCTTTCAGAGAAATTTTCCCGCTGTCCTCAGCCAGTAAAGGAAGTGTAGCCTTGTCTGATTCAACTTCGGCTAACTCCTGGTCTTTTTCAACATAATCACCATCTTCCACAAGCCAGCTGGCAATTTCCACTTCTGTAATTGATTCTCCCGGACTGGGTATTTTGATTTCAAGTATCATAGCATTTCTTAATTATTAAAATAATTGTGCTGTTTCAGGATTTCCTTGCGGGATTTTCCTACCACACATTGTAATCCGCAGTATTTATAATTTCGCTCACACTCACAATTCCGGAATACTTTTTCAATAATTTCTTCCTGGCCCATAAGGTGGAGTTTGGTAAGTCCTACAGCAGGACTTCCGCTTGGCTGACGGGAAATGCAAACCATCTCAGGATCTTTCAGCTGATTCTGGAAATACAGCCAGGCTCCCATATTCTCAGGCTCTTCCTGTACCCAAATTTTAAGCAGCGTATTCGGATATTGTTTAAATATTTTTTTGATTTTTTCCTTGGGGAAAGGATGCAATTGTTCGATTCTTATAAGGGCAATGTCTCTGGCGTTTAATTCCTCTTTTTTAGCCAGAAGATCATAATATATCTTTCCACTGCATAAAACGACTCTTCTTACTTCTTCCCGGTCAACATTCTTATCATCAATAACTTCCTGGAAATGGCCATGGGCCAGATCATCGATGCTGGAAACGCATTTTGAATGCCGGAGCAGGCTCTTGGGCGTAAAAACTACCAGTGGGATCCTGAACTCACGGGCAAGCTGGCGTCGCAATACATGGAAAAAATTAGCCGGAGTGGTACAGTTTACGATCTGCATGTTATTATTGGCTGCCAGAGAAAGAAAACGCTCTATTCTGGCACTGGAATGTTCAGGTCCCTGTCCTTCATATCCATGGGGGAGCAACAATACAATGCCATTCATGAGTCCCCATTTTTCTTCGGCTGAACTTATATACTGATCAATAATTACCTGTGCTACATTATGAAAATCACCAAACTGGGCTTCCCAGATCGTTAATCCATCAGGCAGAGCCAGTGCATAACCGTATTCAAACCCCATTACCCCATACTCTGACAAAAGAGAGTTATAGATATAAAAGGGAGGCTGGTCAGGACTCAGGTGTTTTAAAGGTGTATATTGTTGGTCAGTATCTTCAATTATGTGGGCTGCATGACGATGTGAAAATGTTCCGCGTACTGTATCCTGTCCACTTATTCGCACTGCATGTCCTTCCTCAAGCAATGAACCGTAAGCAAGCAGTTCACCAAGTGCCCAGTCGAGCCGGTCTTCCTCAATCATTTTTTTTCTATCCTCAATCAACCGGGTAATCTTGCGGAAGAATTTTTTGTCTGAGGGAAGAGTATTCATCCTGGAGGCTATGTCGAGAAGCTTTTGTTTTGCTACACCCGTTTCGGGTGACTCATTAAAATCATCATTAACAGAGTAGCGGAAACGGGTCCAGTCTTCTTTCAAAAACTGTTTAATAGGTACTTTTTGGATCTTCTTTGAAGCCTCAAACTGTTTTTCGAGATAATCGTCATATTCCTTGTTGAGTCCATCAATTTCTTCCTGACTGTAAACACTCTGTTCGATCAGTTTCTGGCTGTATATCTGTCCCGGATTGGGATGATTGGCAATGATTTTATAAAGAAGCGGTTGGGTAAAACGGGGTTCATCACCTTCGTTATGTCCATATTTCCGGTAAGAGAGAATATCAATGAATACATCAGAATGAAAAGTCTGGCGGTAATCCATTGCCATCTGTATTGTAAATACCAGTGCTTCCACATCATCTCCGTTCACATGAAAAATGGGAGCCTTGGTTACCTTTGCTATATCAGTACAGTAAGTGCTTGATCGCCCGTCAAGGTAATTTGTGGTGAAGCCAACCTGATTGTTAATAACCAGATGGATTGTTCCACCCGTCTTATAACCTTCCAGTTCCGACATCTGTATTACTTCATAAACGACACCCTGAGCGGCGATAGCTGCATCACCATGAATGATAATTGGCGAAACTTTCTTGTAATTCCCTTCATATTTATCATCTATTTTTGCCCTGGCAATTCCCTGGATCACCGGGCTAACAGCTTCCAGATGGGAGGGGTTTGGAGCCAGGTTCAGACGGATTTTTTTCCCGGCAGGAGTTGTAATTTCATTCCCGTAACCTAAGTGGTATTTTACATCTCCAAGTGAAATACTGTCTTCATATTCATCGGCAACAAATTCTTTAAAAATATTCTCATTTGGCTTTTCAAGCACATTTGCAAGTACATTAAGTCTTCCGCGGTGTGACATACCGATTATGAATTCTTCGATACCCAGTTCAGAGCCGTGTTCAATAACGCTGTGCAATGCCGGAATAAGTACTTCTGTTCCTTCCAGTGAAAAACGTTTCTGACCGGTAAACTTCCTGTGAATAAAGTTTTCAAAGCTAACCGCATGCATCAGGTTGTAATAAATATTCTGTTTTTCTTCTTTGCTGAAGTCAGGAGTATTGCGGGAGCTCTCCATTTTATGCTGGAGCCATGTAAGTTTTTCAGGGCTCCTGATGAACATAAATTCCGCTCCGATCGACTGGCAGTAAGTCTGTTTCAGGTGGGACAGAATGTCCTGCAGTGTAGCAGTCCCGATTCCAATGTTTCTACCGGCGTGGAAAGAACTGTCAAGGTCTTTTTCAGAGAGTTCATAATTTTCCAGATCAAGCGTCGGAAAATACTTTCTGCGGGTTCGTACAGGATTTGTTAATGTAAATAAATGTCCTCTTTTTCGGTAGGCATCGATCAGGTTTATTACTTTAAACTCCTTATCAAATACTTCACTATGTAATTCCTGCAGACCATAATTTTTTACTGCAAATTCAAAACCTGAAAAAAAATCTTTCCACTCAGGATCAACTCCTTCAGGATCTTGTTGATATTTCTTATATAGTTGATCAATTGAATCAATTTCGCTATTCCCCAAAAAAGAAAACTTATCCATACTTAGTCCGGTTCCGATTATAATAGAATTTCAAAATTATAAAACTTTTTTGTTTACCAACCAAATAACTGCTACATCCAGACAAATTCACAGAGCAATAATTCTATGTTGTTTCTTAATAACATTACGGGATGTTTTTTGTTCGACTACAAAAAACCATAAAGATCAGCACATTTGGCGGGTTGTTATAAAGGTAACAGTTACTTTTTCAAAAATCTGTTTCAAAGCATTTGGCAGTAAGATTTAATAATGTTATTTTCAAGCCGGCAAATTATTTTAATACAAGGATTTATTACAATATTGTTTTTTCCGTGGGCGTAAACGAATTAAAGCTGAATTGGAATAAAACAAATTGTCATTTGAAGTGTTGAAAATTTTGTCGATTAATTTATAAATTATACGAATAATGAAAATTGGAATCTTAAAAGAAACGGATCCTGAAAAAAGGGTAGTAATGCTTCCTGAAAGTGTTGCTGCTCTGAAAAAACTAAAGGTATCGGAAGTGCTGGTTGAGAAGGGAGCGGGTGTTAACGCCTTTGCCTCTGACGATGATTATAAGTCGGCTGGTGCTGAAATATCCGACAGAAAAAAAATTCTGTCAGGATGTGAACTGATTCTCAAGATCAATCCTCCTGAAAAAGATGAGGTGGATGCCCTGAATGAAGGTAAGGTGCTGGTTTCTATGTTAAACCCCTTTTTTAACACGGAACTTATCAAAACCCTGACCGAAAAGGGGATAACTACTTTCGGACTTGAAATGGTACCCCGTACCACCCGTGCCCAGAGTATGGATGTGCTTTCGTCTCAGGCAACTATTGCCGGCTATAAGGCGGTGCTGGAAGCAGCTTCAGTTCTGCCGCATTTTTTTCCTATGTTTATGACTGCTGCCGGAACGATTAAACCGGCCAAAGTTTTAATTATCGGTGCTGGTGTGGCTGGATTACAGGCCATTGCTATTAGCCGTAAGCTTGGCGCTGTTGTGGAAGTATTTGATGTACGGTCCGCTGTTAAGGAAGAGGTAAAAAGTCTTGGCGGAAAATTCATTGAAGTGGAAGGTGCAAAAGAAGATGCTGCTGCCGGAGGTTATGCTGTTGAACAAACAGAAGAATTCAAGCAGAAACAAAAACAATTGATCCATGATCATGCATCTAAGTCTGATGTAATAATTTGTACAGCTCAAATTCCCGGTAAAAAGGCACCCGTACTCGTAACCAAAGAGACAGTTGAATCCATGCGGGCTGGTTCGGTGATAATTGACCTGGCAGCCTCAACCGGCGGCAATTGTGAGGTTACCAAAAACGGAGAGACAATAGTACACCATAATATTACTGTTATTGGTCGTTCTGATCTGCCCTCAGCTATGCCATCAGATTCCAGTAAAATGTTCGGACAGAATGTTATTAACTTCCTGAAGCTGGTTATTGATGATGAAGGCAATATGAAACTGAATTTTGAAGACGATATCGTTAAGGGAACTTGTGTGACCCACGAGAAACAGATCGTCAATGAACGAATAAAAGAATTTATTAAATAAAAATAATGCCATGGAAAATTTTCTGTTGTTTTTTTATGAACACCGGGAAGAGATTTTTACAATTGCTCTTTCTGTGTTTCTGGGTATCGAAGTAATTTCAAATGTTCCATCGGTACTTCACACGCCCCTCATGTCAGGTGCTAATGCTATCAGTGGTGTGATTATTATCGGGGGGATTATACTGGTAGGCCATGCCGATACTACTACAATTAATCTGAATCTGGTACTTGGTATACTGGCCGTCTTGTTCGGTACACTTAATGTAGCCGGCGGTTTTGTGGTTACCGACAGAATGCTCGAAATGTTTAAGAAAAAGAAAAAAAATTAATCTATTATGGATACTAGTTTAGAGACTTTACATAATGTCACCAATGGTGATATCATTCTTGAATTAAGTTATCTGGTTGCGGCTATAATGTTTGTAATCGGACTTAAAATGCTCAGCCACCCCGAGAGTGCCAGAAAGGGTAATCTGTGGGCAGGTGCCGGTATGCTGCTTGCAATGGCGACTACCCTTTTTCTTCACCGGGATGATGCCGGTCAGGGAATTGGCGGGACCAACATTGTAATCATTCTTGTTACAATTGCTATTGGAAGTATTGCCGGTTCTATAATTGCCCGCAGGGTAAAAATGACTGCCATGCCACAGCTTGTTTCTCTCTTTAATGCTTCCGGTGGTTTGGCCTCTGCTCTTGTTGCACTCATTGAATTTTCGAATCCGAATAATGAATCAACCCTCGTAACAGTACTGGGACTGGTTATTGGTAGTATTGCCTTTAGTGGTAGTGTGATTGCCTGGGGAAAACTGGATGGCAAAGTTGGAGATATCTTTTCCTCTGTCATGACATGGGTAAATCTGGTTATTCTGGCGGCTGTTGTTGCCCTTACAGTTTATATACTGGCCGGAAATGCACCGTTTGAAACCATGCAGATTTTGGTTTATGCGCTGTTTGCGCTTTCATTATTATATGGTGTAATGTTTGTAATGCCTATCGGTGGAGCCGATATGCCGGTAGTGATCTCATTGCTGAATTCACTTACCGGTATCGCAGCTGCTATGGCTGGTTTTATTTATCACAATCAGGCGATGATTCTTGGTGGTATCTTTGTAGGTGCTGCCGGAATGATTCTTACTGTGCTGATGTGTAAAGCAATGAACCGGTCATTGATCAATGTGATTATCGGTGCCTTCGGCGGCGGCGGCGTATCAGCAGATAAAGAGGTTGGTAATATCAAGGAAATTCCTGTCAGCGATGCTGCCGTTCTGCTCAGCTATTCCCAGAAAGTAGTAATCGTGCCCGGTTATGGACTTGCAGTTGCACAGGCACAGCATGTTTGTCATGAAATGGATAAATTACTGGAAGAGAAGGGTGTTGAGGTGCGTTATGCAATTCATCCTGTTGCAGGAAGAATGCCCGGCCACATGAATGTGCTGCTGGCTGAGGCTGATGTACCTTATGACAAACTCATTGAAATGGATGATATCAATCCGGATATGCCAAATACCGATGTTGTAGTGGTAATTGGCGCCAACGATGTAGTTAATCCTGCAGCAGAAGATGATCCGGGAAGCCCTATTTATGGCATGCCTATTATAAAAGCAAAGGATGCAAAAAATATAATTGTGATGAAACGTGGTATGGGTAAAGGGTATGCAGCCATCGAGAACTATCTTTTCTATGATGACAAAACACGCATGCTCTTCGGTAATGCAAAAGATTCTATTCAGAAACTCATAAGTGAAATTAAATCTCTGTAATCAGAAATTTGTTTCAAACTAAAAAAAGCTCCTGTCCTGATAAAAAAGGACAGGGGCTTTTTTTTTAAACCACTTTTCTCTTCAAATTTCTTTTGTCAGTGGGGGCTTCTGTAAATTAATTGGTAAAATAACTATCAAAAAATAACAAAATGAAACATAAAAATGCAATATTTGCTCAAAAGTGAAACATAAAATTAAATATATATGTAAAAAAGTAATAAATAAGTTGCATATCATTACAATATGATATAATTTAGCCGCTATAAAAAGTAAGTTTTTAACTAAATGCTTTAATTATGTGTGGATTTACAGTTTATACAGGAAGCGACAAGATACTGAGACTGGCGGTTGCCAGTGAATTTCAAAAAGTGAAGTACCGTGGACCGGATAACTCCTGTACCGATGATTTAAATGAAAAAGGCTGGATGGGATTTCACCGGCTTAAAATTATAGATGTCAGTGATCGTGGTAATCAGCCGCTGGTTGATCAGACCATTCATTTGGTTGCCAATGGGGAAGTATATAACTATAAGGAACTTAAAGAGCAATACAAGGATAAATATGCATTTCAGTCAGACAGTGATTGTGAAGTTATTATTCCCATGTTCCGGGAACTGGGGATTAAGGAAACTGCATCCAGGCTTGATGCTGAATTTGTTTGCGTAATCTATGATTCGGCTCAGAAAAAATATTTTGCAGCCAGAGATCCGATCGGTATTCGTCCAATGTTTTATGGCTATACAAGTGATGGTGATATTATGTTTGCAAGTGAAATGAAAGCATTGCATACTGTTTGTGAAGAGGTAAAACCATTCCCTCCCGGCCATGTTTATGACGGGGAGAAGTTTGTTTCATACCGAAAAATATGGAAGGCTGATAAATTCACCGACGATAGTATGGAAGAGGTATTTCAGCAAATAAACCATTTTCTTACTGAAGGTGTGCGCAAGCGTTTACAGGCTGATGTGCCCGTTGGATTTTTATGCAGCGGAGGGTTGGATTCAAGTCTGGTTTGTGCAATCGGAGCGCGTATGCTCAATAGACCTATTAAAACTTTTGCAGTTGGAATTGAAGATGGTCCGATTGATACTAAATATGCCCGGATTGTGGCAGACTACCTGGGAGCTGATCACACAGAAGTATTATTTTCTAAAAAAGATGTTTTCGATACACTTAGTTTGTTGATCTATAATATTGAAACCTGGGATATTACCACTATCAGGGCATCCATGGGTATGTATCTGGTCTGTAAGTACATTGCTGAAAATACCGATGTAAAGGTTCTGATGACCGGCGAGATCAGTGATGAACTTTTTGGATATAAGTATACCGATTATGCACCTACACCTGCAGCTTTCCAACAGGAGGCAGAAAAAAGGATAAGAGAGATATATTTGTATGATGTATTGCGGGCTGATCGGAGTATTTCTTCAAACGGACTGGAAGCAAGAGTTCCTTTTGGTGATCTCGATTTTGTACAGTATGTTATGAGTATCCCGCCTGAAAAGAAGATGAATTTCACAGGAGTTGGAAAGTATATTTTGCGTAAAAGTTTTGAAGGGGATTATCTGCCAAACGATATACTGTACAGGGAAAAAGCAGCATTTAGCGATGCAGTCGGGCATAGTGTGGTCGATTCCCTGAAGGCCTGGGCGGAGGAAATGTATACCGAGGATGACCTGCTCGACGCAAGAAAGAAATTTGCCCACGTGCCACCTATTTCAAAGGAGTCACTTATGTACAGGGAAATTTTCGAATCATATTTTCCAGGCAGGGCAAGCGTGATACCGGATTTCTGGATGCCAAACAAAGAGTGGGAAAATTGTGATGTAAATGACCCCAGTGCCCGGGTACTCCCAAATTATGGTAAGAGTGGTGAATAATTAACCTTCAATTTCTTAATTCAACCGGAGTAGTCAGTCTGCCATTTTTGCAGATTGATTACTCCGATTTTTGTTTAGTACAGGTATTCATAGTTAAAAAGTGTGAAAAAATTGCCTTATTAGAATGATTTAAGGTTTTTTTTGATACATTTTAATGGAATTTTTAGTATCTTAGGTAGTGAAAATGAATGCAATGGAGTCTGATAAGTGAGATCTGTGATGTTTGCATAGTTTTTGAACGGTTTATTACAGAAATTGTTTATTAGATAGATGATGTACTAGAATTACATAATGTCTAACCCCAAAAATCGATAATATGGAACGCAAAAAATCAAAAAAAGCTGACCTGGAAAGAAGACGAGGGGTATTTTTCGAGATTGGTTTCCTGGTGGTATTGGCAGGAGTGCTCATTGCCTTTGAGTGGGCTAGCATACCTCAGGAAGATACAAAAATGATGCAGGTACAGCAAGAAAAAGTTGAGGAAGAAATTATTCCTATCACACGGCAACAGGAAGTGAAGCCGCCGCCTCCACCACCAAAAGTTGTAGAACAGCTTAATATTGTACAGAACGATGTTGATATAGATAATGAAATCAATATTGAAGATGTGGAGGCAACGCAGGATATGGCCATTAATATGAATGATTTTTCAATGAATGAAGAAGAAGCTCCTGAAGAAGAGGTTTTTTATATTGTTGAAGATATGCCAAAATTCCAGGGTGGGGGTCCGGATAAGTTCAGAGAATATATTGCTTCACACCTTCAATATCCGGAGGTTGCTGCCGAAAACGGAATCAGCGGTCGTGTGTTTGTGCAGTTTGCTGTTAATTCAAAGGGTGAGGTTGTGGATGCCAAAGTAGTGCGTGGTGTTGATCCTGCGCTGGATAAAGAAGCATTGCGTGTTGTAACTTCATCTCCTAAATGGACTCCTGGTAAACAGAGAGGTAAAGCAGTGAAAGTTCAGTTTACTTTCCCGATTAATTTTGTATTGCAATAATTATTATCAGAGATAACTATTAAAAAAGACCTGACAACTTTTTCTGCCAGGTCTTTTTTTTATTCCCCAATTATCTTAATCAATACGCGCTTTCGTCTTTTCCCGTCAAATTCACCATAGAAAATCTGTTCCCAGGGACCAAAGTCAAGTTTGCCTTCGGTGACAGCAACCACAACTTCTCTTCCCATAATTGTCCTTTTCAAATGCGCATCGGCATTGTCTTCAAATCCGTTATGTTTGTATTGTGAATAAGGTTTCTCCGGAGCAAGTTTTTCAAGCCACACTTCAAAATCCTGATGCAATCCGGGTTCATCATCGTTGATAAACACACTGGCTGAAATGTGCATGGCATTTACCAGCACCATCCCCTCCTGTATACCACTTTTTTGCAGGGCTTCTTCAACGTCAGCCGTAATATTTACAAGTTCTCTTCGTTTTGGTAATTCAAACCAGAGCTCTTTTCTGTAAGATTTCATATGCTTTAAAATTTTCAGATTACTAAATAGAAATATGATATCGTGAAAATTTATTTTATGCTGTATAGATCACGAAATATTAAGAGATTTTTTTATGTTTTCAATCCTCTCATCAAGTTCATGACTTATTTTCTCAAAATCTTCTCTTTTCTTCAATTCTCCTTTAACACTAAAGTAGAATTTTATCTTTGGTTCAGTTCCGGAAGGTCTTATTGATATTTTTGACCCGTCTTCCAATATAAATTGCAAAACATTGGACTTAGGCAGATTAATATCATACCGGAGCTGACTTATCATATCCATGGTTTTTTGCTTCTGATAATCATGTACCAGCATTACATTTGAATTGTTGATACTTTCAGGAGGTGTACTCCTGAAGTTCTCCATCATTTTACGGATTTCTTCGCCTCCTTCTTTTCCCTGACGGGTAATTGAGTGGAGCGATTCTTTGTAAAAACCGTATTTTATGTAAAGATCAATCAGGATCTCGTAGAGTGATTTACCCTGGTCTCTGGCCCATGCAGCAGTTTCGGCTATCAGGGCACATGACATCACTGCATCCTTATCTCTTACAAAATCACCTGCCAGGTATCCATAACTTTCCTCAGCACCTGCAATAAAAGTTTTTGAACCATCATTGCGTTTCATTACATCAGCAATGTATTTGAATCCTGTCAACACATCATAAATCCTGATTTTATAATCCTCCGCTATTTCGGACAACATTTCAGTGGTAACGATGGTTTTTACGATGTACTCGTTTCCTGTTAGTTTATTGTTGGCTTCCCATTGGGATATAAGGTAATTAATCAGTAATATACCGGTTTGGTTACCATTTAATAATACCAGTTCACCGGCAGGATTTTTTACTGCTATCCCTACTCTGTCGGCGTCAGGATCTGTACCCATTACAATGTCTGCATCAATTTCCTTCGCTTTTTTGAGGGCCATTGCCAGCGCTGCCGGTTCTTCAGGATTTGGCGATTTTACAGTCGGAAAATTTCCATCAGAGATATTTTGCTCTTCAATAGTGTGAATATTGGTAAAACCAAGCTTTTTCAGAGCTTTTGGTACAAGATTTACACCGGAGCCATGTATTGGTGTATAGACAATTTTCATGTCTTTATTCCGGCTGATCGCATCCGGAGATAAAGAAAGTGATTTTATTTTGTCAGTATAAATTTCGTCTACTTCCTGTCCGATAGCCTCAATATCGGCACGGGAACCTTCAAATTTTACTTCTTCGATTCCTTTAATACCTTGCACCTCATCGATAATTTGTTTGTCATGCGGAGCAATGATCTGGCCCCCGTCATCCCAGTAAACTTTATAACCGTTGTACTCTTTAGGGTTGTGTGAGGCGGTGATGACTATTCCTCCCTGACAGCCAAAATGCCGGATAGCAAAGGATAGCTCAGGAGTAGGCCTCAGACTGTCGAACAAATATACTTTAATATTATTGGCAGCAAATATCTGAGCTGTGGTTTCAGCAAAAAGGCGGCTGTTATTCCTGCTGTCATGTGCTATGGCTACTTTGATTTGTTCAAGGTTACTGAATTCCTTCAGCATATAATTGCAAAGCCCCTGTGTAGCCATTCCAACTGTATACCGATTCATCCGGTTTGTTCCAACTCCCATAAGGCCTCGTAATCCACCCGTTCCAAATTCCAGGTCACGATAAAAAGATTCAATGAGTTCCTTTTCATTGTTATCATATAATTCTTTTACCTGCTTTTTTGTTTCCGGATCAAAACTACCCTTCATCCATTCTTCGGCT
Organism: uncultured Bacteroidales bacterium; assembly: GCA_963783315.1. Taxonomy (GTDB): domain Bacteria; phylum Bacteroidota; class Bacteroidia; order Bacteroidales; family DASQZP01; genus DASQZP01. The sequence continues at coordinate 692,415 of CAWAMZ010000008.1, read as the reverse complement.
TTAGCCTTTACAGTACTTAACAAATCCTTGTTATCCATATATTTATTGTTTGTTAGGTTTATTTGTTTTGAAATTAATTACTGAAAAATGATTTCCTGTTTGAATCATATATTATAGTATGAAACAATTAACATTTCATTTATGTTTGAGATGCCAGTATTTCCTGCATACATTTTTCCAGACTGGTTTTCCAGTGGGGAATTTCGATACCAAAATTTTTACGGATTTTTTCCTTGTTCAAAACACTATAATGGGGTCTGGGCGCCGGTACAGGAAATTCAGATGAATCAATAGGAGATACTTTGCATGAATAACCAGCTTGTTGCATTATTTCAAAAGCAAAATCGTACCAGCTTGCTACTCCTTCATTTGAGTAGTGGTAAATTCCGGGAACTACAATATCCGGATTTTCGCTGCTAAATTTAAGTATCAACAAAACAGTTTCAGCAAGATCACCGGCAAAAGTCGGGGATCCGATTTGATCAGCAACTACGTTTATTTTATCACGCTCGCTGCCAAGGCGCATCATGGTTTTAACAAAGTTATTGCCATGTGCAGAATAAAGCCAGGAGGTACGGATAACAAATGAGTCCGGAGCCCGCAATGCTTCACGTTCCCCTGCTTCTTTGGTGATTCCGTAAACGGAACGGGGACCGGTTGGAAAATCTTCTTTATACGGCATATAACCGGTACCATTAAAAACATAATCAGTAGAAATATGTATGAGACGGGAGTCGTTATTAATGGCTGCACCGGCTAAATTAGCAACGGCTTTTATGTTCACCAATTCGGCAGCCACTCTGTCTTCCTCAGCTTTATCAACAGCAGTATATGCAGCACAATTGATGATCCAGGATGGTTTATTTTCCCTAAAAAAACGATCTACCTGCGTGGCATCTGTAATATCAAGGCTTTCTATGTCATGAAACAAGAATTCGTAAGCCGGATGTGCGACTGCCAGTTTTTGTATTTCTCTGCCGAGTTGTCCGTTTGATCCGGTAACCAGTATCTTATTTTTTTTTGCTGTCATGGTGTAATTAATTTTAAAACAAATATTGGGTGATCATCCATGCTGCCTGACCAGGTGGACATTTCAGGAAATATAAAAAATGTACCTGGGGAAAGCAAAAAATAAATTAGAAATGAAAATTTGTTTCTGCTTTTTTAGCTGCCGGATTTTGCTGATCTTTTTCAGAGACGATGGCCCTTTCCGGATCTATCTGCCAGTCAATACTAAGGTCAGTATCGCTATAGTTTATGCCTCTTTCAAGCTCAGGAGCATAGAGGTTATCACATTTGTATAAAACAACAGCTGTTTCGCTGAGTACTGAAAATCCGTGGGCAAATCCCTGGGGGATTAAAAATTGCTTTTTATTTTCTTCAGAAAGTTCAATGCCAAACCATTGCAGAAAAGTGGGTGATCCTAATCTGATATCAACTGCCACATCAAATATGGATCCCTGCAATACTCTTACCAGTTTGGTTTGCGCTTTTGGGTTGAGTTGGTAATGAAGTCCTCTTACTACCCCATAGGAACTTTTTGACTGATTATCCTGCACAAAGGTAATGTCAACACCCTGTTCACTGAATTTTTCCTGATTATAACTTTCAAAGAAGTAACCCCTGTCGTCGGCGAATATGCGCGGTTTAATAACTTGGAGCCCTGGAATATTGGTCTGTTCAATGTTCACTTTAACAATAATTAAAATGTAAATATTTTTTCATTTGACAGTTTCAGCAGGTATTCCCCATACTGATTTTTACTAAGTTCTTCAGCAAGCTTAATTAGTTGTTCCTTGCTGATAAAGCCTCTTTTGTAAGCAATCTCCTCTACACAGGATACTTTAAGTCCCTGTCTTTCTTCAATGGTATGAATGAAGTTGGAGGCTTGTAAAAGACTTTCATGCGTTCCGGTGTCCAGCCAGGCAATTCCCCGGCCCATAAGTTTGACATTCAGCCTTTCTTCATTTAAATATAACCTGTTAAGATCGGTTATTTCGAGTTCACCCCTGGGCGATGGTTTAAGTGATTTGGCTTTTTCAACAACGTCATTGCTATAGAAATAAAGACCTGTCACGGCGTAATTTGACTTTGGTTCAGAAGGCTTTTCTTCAATGCTAAGTACTTTCCCTGATTTATCAAATTCAACCACTCCATATCTTTCAGGGTCATTGACATAATAACCAAACACCACTGCACCATCTTCCATTTGTGCCGTCTCCAGCAATGTTTTTCCAAAATCATGCCCATAAAAAATATTATCGCCTAATACCAGGCATACGTTATCCTGTCCGATAAATTTTTCACCGATTAGAAATGCCTGTGCGAGCCCGTCAGGTGAGGGTTGTATTTCATAGGAAAGTTTCAGTCCCAGTTTACTCCCATCGCCAAGTAAATCCTCATAGAGGTGGATGTCTTTAGGTGTCGATATAATCAGAATTTCCCGGATACCTGCTAGCATTAATACTGACAGTGGATAGTAGATCATTGGTTTATCGTAAACAGGAATGATCTGTTTGGAAATACTTTTGGTGATTGGATAGAGTCTTGTGCCGGAACCTCCGGCCAGAATAATTCCTTTCATTTTTTTAACTTATTTTTTGATCTGCGTCTGTAATGTCTGAAAAATAAGTAAGCGACACAGGATCGGTGCAAAATACGTTTATAGTTGTAATGTTTCTCTGAAATATGCGATAGTCTGTATCAATCCTTCCTCGAGCTGTACCGTTGGCTCCCAGCCAAGTTTTTGCTTTGCCAGCGTGATATCAGGCTTTCTCTGTGTAGGATCATCAGCAGGCAGTGGTTTATGAATAATAGTGGATGATGAGCCGGTTAGTTCCAGTATTTTTTTTGCCAGTTCAAAGATAGTGAATTCGTATGGATTACCAATATTCACAGGTCCTGTGAATTCATCCGCGAGATTCATGAATTGGACCATACCGTCCAGTAAATCACTTACATACTGGAAACTTCTAGTCTGAGTACCATCGCCATAAATAGTAATGTCTTCTCCCTTCAATGCCTGGACAATAAAATTTGAAACTACCCTGCCATCATTTGGATGCATCCGTGGGCCATATGTGTTAAAAATTCGTATGATTTTGATTTTTACATGATTCTGGTTATGATAATCCATAAACAGTGTTTCTGCACACCTTTTACCTTCATCATAGCAGCTTCGCTGCCCGATTGGATTTACATTTCCCCAGTATCTTTCGGGTTGGGGATGAATATCAGGATCCCCATATACTTCACTGGTAGAGGCTTGCAAAATAGTGGCTTTTACCCTTTTGGCCAGTCCAAGCATATTTATAGCCCCCATAACAGATGTTTTAATAGTTTTTATGGGATTATACTGATAATGAATGGGGGAGGCTGGGCATGCAAGGTTGTATATTTGATCGACCTCGGCATAATAAGTCTGGGTAACATCATGCCGCACAAGTTCAAAATTATGATTATCAAGTAAATGAGTAATGTTTCGCCGGTTACCTGTAAAATAATTGTCCAGGCAAATTACTTCATTGCCCTCATTCAGCAGTCGTTCACAAAGGTGGGAGCCGATAAATCCGGCTCCGCCCGTTACCAATATTCTTTTCATCTAGTTATCAAAAATTACTTCTTTACGGCCAATGCTGTAATATGAAAAATTGAATTCACTCATTTCAGCAGGGTCATATATATTACGCCCGTCAAAAATAAGCTTATTTTTCATAAGCTTCTCAATAACCTTGTAATTTAAGATTCTGAACTCTGTCCACTCGGTAATGACAACCAGTGCATCGGCATCAATCAGTGCCTCATACTGATCGGCAGCAAATTCAATGGTGTTGTCAAGTATTCGCCTGCCTTCCTCCATGGCAACCGGATCGTATGCAATTACGGATGCTCCGGCAGCCAGTAACTTTTCAATAATCACCAATGAGGGGGCCTCTCGCATATCGTCTGTCTGAGGTTTGAAAGAAAGTCCCCAGAGTGCAATTTTTTTACCTTTCAGATCATTGTTGAAATGCCGCAGCATTTTATCAAAAATAAGTTCCTTCTGTCTGTTATTTACGTTCTCTACCGCTTTTAAAATTTCAAGGGAATATTTATTTTCATCGGCGGTTTTAATCAATGCTTTTACATCCTTTGGAAAACAAGAGCCACCATAACCCGACCCTGCGTAAATAAATTTATGTCCTATGCGGGTGTCACTTCCTATACCCTTTCGCACCATGTTGACATCCGCTCCTACAATTTCACACAGGTTGGCAATGTCGTTCATGAAGCTGATTTTTGTGGCCAACATTGAATTAGCGGCATATTTGGTTAGCTCGGCTGAGGGAATATCCATGAAAAGCAGTGGATGTCCGTTTAAAAGGAAAGGTTTGTACAAGCGTTGCATAATTTTTTCCGCTTTCTCTGATTCTGTGCCAACCACAATTCTGTCTGGTTTAAGAAAATCATCAATTGCATTGCCTTCTTTCAGAAATTCAGGATTGGAAGCAACATCAAAGGGTATGGAAACACCTCTTTTATCCAGTTCATCCTGAACTGCTGCCTTTACCTTGTGCGAAGTTCCAATAGGTACAGTGCTTTTGGTTACCACAACCAGATAATCGTTCATGTGTTGTCCTATTTCCCGGGCAACACCCAATACGTATTTCAAATCTGCACTTCCGTCTTCATCCGGTGGTGTGCCAACAGCAATAAATACAGCTGAACAATCTTCCAGGCTCGTCTTCAGACTGGTTGAAAATAAAAGTCGTTCCTTTTCCCTGTTTCGTTTTACCATGTTCTCAAGACCCGGCTCAAAGATAGGGATGATGTTTTGATTTAGTTTTTCAATCTTTTTTTTGTCGATATCAACACAGGTAACATTTATGCCTGTCTCTGCAAAACATGTTCCTGAAACCAGACCAACGTACCCTGTTCCTACAACTGTTATTTTCATATATCTTCAGTTTTGTTTTTATTTGAATGAATATTTATCTTTTTATGACTTAAATATATAGTATTTCGGTGCTCTAAAAAATGATTTTTCACCAATATACAGATAACCTTGACAAAAGAACAGAATTTATTTACAGGTACCAAACGTTATCCTAATGTTTAACGGTATGATTTCCTCAGGCAGGAGGTTTAAGCATGACTTGAAATTGTTTTGCTGCGGGATGCATTTATAAATTTCTTAATGAATAAATTTTTTCCTGAAATTATTTTTTCTTAAGGCTTTTGTAGTTATTTTTATTAAATGTAATTTTAACATTTATAGTTAGATTCTTTTTAATGTGAAGAATTGGCGATAAAAATTTCAACAGGACTGAAAAACAAACCAATAATACTTAAAAATGAAAAATCGTTTTTTTTATCTGATAATCATTTTATTTCTGGCTGTAGCCTGTGAAACTAATCAGGAGGTAGCTCAGCAAAGTTTTCCTCTTTCCTCAGTTCATCTGCTGGAAAGCCCATTTTTCAAGGCACAACAAGCTGATTTGAAATATATGCTGGCATTGAACCCTGACAGGTTACTGGCTCCTTATCTGATCGATGCAGGTTTTGATCCCCTGGCGCCACGTTATGGAAACTGGGAGAGTATGGGGCTTGATGGGCATATGGGAGGGCATTATCTATCAGCGCTTTCATATATGTATGCAGCCACGGATAACCAGGAGATGAAAAAACGACTTGATTACATGGTTGAATGGTTAAAGCGTTGCCAGGATAAAAATGGCAATGGTTATGTAGGAGGAATACCCGGGGGACAGGCAATGTGGAAAGAGATTGGTAATGGAAAAATTGAAGCTTCAGGTTTTTCACTGAACGGGAAATGGGTGCCGCTTTATAATATTCACAAACTTTTTGCCGGCCTCAGGGATGCTTATCAGGTTGGTGAAAACGATACGGCACGGAAAATTCTTGTAAAGCTCACCGACTGGTTCTATAGTCTGACTGAAAATTTAACTGATGCTCAGGTACAGGAAATGTTAAAAAGTGAGCATGGCGGTTTGAACGAAGTGTTTGCTGATGTGTATGATATCACTGGGGATTCAAAATACCTTGATTTGGCCGAAAGATTTTCACACAGAGCCATACTCAATCCACTGCTCGAGCACAAAGACAGTCTTACCGGTCTGCATGCAAATACACAGATACCTAAAGTGATTGGTTACGAAAGAATTGCTGGTTTGGCTGGAAAGGCAGACTGGGATAGTGCTGCCAGTTTCTTCTGGAATACAGTTATTGATCATCGCACTGTTTCAATAGGAGGGAATAGCGTAAGAGAGCATTTTAACCCGGTTGATGATTATTCAGAAATGATAGAATCCAATCAGGGCCCTGAGACCTGCAATACTTACAATATGCTCAAACTTACCAGAGAACTTTTTCTCGCACATCCTGAGGTAAAATATATGGATTATTATGAAAGAGCATTGTACAATCATATACTTACAACCGAAGATCCTGTTAATGGTGGCTTTGTTTATTTTACACCCATGCGGCCGCGGCATTATCGTGTATATTCTCAGCCTCAGCAATGTTTCTGGTGCTGTGTAGGCTCAGGACTTGAAAATCACGGGAAATATGGTGCCATGATTTACACTCATACAGACAATGATATTTTTGTAAATCTGTTTATTCCATCTACACTGAGCTGGAAAGAAAAAGGGATTAACCTTAGGCAGGAAACAAAGTTCCCGGCTGAACCGGTATCTGAGATTACTGTAAATACAGATAATCCATCAGCATTTGCCATGTATATACGGTATCCCGGATGGGTAAGCGAGGGGGCAATGCAAGTTCAGGTTAATGGAAATGAGATACCGGTAAAAGTTTCTCCCTCCTCATATATTCGCATAAAACGCCGCTGGAAGGCAGGAGATGTTATACGTATCATCTTACCCATGCACGTGAGGGTTGAATATATACCGGATAATTCACCCTGGGCTTCTGTGGAATATGGTCCTGTTGTGCTGGCTGCAGTAACCGATACCACTGATTTAGTTGGATTACGGGCTGACGGAAGTCGGATGGGCCATGTTGCCAATGGCCCATTTTACCCAATCGATGAAGCACCTATGGTAGTTACGGATAAAAAAGATTTTTCTGATGAAGTAAAACCAGTTAAAGGAAAGCCGCTGACTTTTACTATAAGTAATCTGGTTTACCAGGGAGAGGATAAAAATTTGCAGCTGGTTCCGTTTTATACCATCCATGAGGCACGTTATATGATTTACTGGCCGGTAACAACTCAGAAGGGACTGACAGCCAAGAAACAGGAGATGAAAGAAAAAGAACAAAAACTTCTTGCTTTGCAGGCTGTTACGATAGATCAGGTAGCGGCGGGTGAACAACAACCTGAAACAGAGCATAATTTTAAGGGTGAAAACACCTGGACAGGTATGAATCACGACCGTTTATGGAGGCAGGCACGCGGATGGTTCAGTTATGACTTTGTAAATAAGCATAATCAGGCAACGAAGCTTCTTATAACTTATTACGGAAAGGATAATAAAGCAGCTTATGATATACTTGTGAATGGCAAATTACTTGCTTCAGAAATGCAGGAAGATAACGGAGAAGAAGGATTTTTTACCAGGGAATATCCTTTGTCTTCTGAAATGAAAAGTGATCAATTACACGTAAAATTTGTTGCACATGAAAAGTCAAATGTGAGACAGATTTATTATATCAGGTTGGTTAAAGGAGAATAATCACAAATGAGCGTTTTGAAGACACAGGCAAGGAATTTTTCTGAAGAGAAGACGAGAAAAAATTTTTCCAAAGTAGTTTGGATCTATGATTTCTGGAGTAACCTGACAGAGAAAAAGGCACTGGCAGAAGCATTGATACTTGCAAATATTACACCGGGGGAAACAGTACTGGATGTTGCAACAGGAACAGGTCAAATGCTCAAAGAGATAGTAAAAAGAAACCCTTCAGGTTATAATACTGGAATTGATTTGTCCCCAGATATGCTTGAAAAGGCAAAAGTAAGACTGTCAGGATTTGATTCAGATCATTATGAACTAAATGAGGGAAATGCATATCAGCTCCCTTTTGAAGATGCTTCTTTTGACCTGCTGTTTAATAATTATATGCTGGATCTGTTGCCTGAAAATGATTTCAGTCTTATATTTGATGAATTTTACAGGGTATTGAAGTCTGGCGGAAGAGTGGTAATTACTTCCATGTCATTAGGTAAAAAATGGTATAACAGGTTTTGGTATTTTATTGCAAAGTGGTTTCCTGAACTTATGACTTACTGCCGGCCTGTGCCATTGACAGATCACTTAATGGAAAGCAGATTTAAGATAATTAAAAGTAAACAAGTGAGTCAGAATACTTTTCCGAGTATTGTTGTGCTGGCTGTTAAGGCATAATGATTATCCATATTATTACAAACTGATGCAAATAAATTATGAAATCTAAAAAGATACTTATTAAGTTTTTGTCTGCAGTGATTCTTGTATTTGTCATGAATGCCTGTAAAACTGCGGTGCAAGAACCGCAACTATTTACTGCACAAAACAGTCTGATCCAATACTCAGGGCGAACCAGGGCGGATTCAACAGGTGTTCAGCTGATCGGATCTGCATCTTTTGCACGAATGAAATTTGCCGGAGATACCTGTGTTATCTACCTGCGTAATGAAGCCCCCGGTGACGGACATAATTATGTGTCTTTTGAACTCGACGGCCATTATGCCGGTAGATTAAGAATTGAGAATGATTCGATGACAGGATACCCGCTTGTCATTGGAGCTGATACTTTGTCAAAACATCTCCTTACAGTATACAAAGCTACTGAAGCAGCAAATGGTAATGTGATTTTTGGCGGCATTCTTTGTGATTCTTTGAGTAAACTACCGGATGCACCAGAAAAATCAATCGAGTTTATTGGAAATTCTATCACTTGCGGATATGGAGATGATTATGCGAAGATCCCCTGTGACAGCGGAACCTGGTACGATCATCATAATGCATATTTTGCATATGGGCCAGTTGTATCGCGGATGTTAAATGTTAAATATATGTTGAGTTCAGTTTCGGGAATCGGGGTGTACAGAAACTGGAATGTCAATGGTCCTACTATGCCGCAGGTATACGAAAATCGTTATTTAAATACAGATTCATCTTTCCGCTGGGATTTTTCTCGTTTCAATCCTGATGTTGTTAGTATTTGTCTGGGTACTAATGATTTTTCTGACGGTGATGGCGTTCATAAACGTCTTCCGTTCGATGATGAGGCTTTTACCAATACCTACATCCGGTTTGTTGAAACATTGTATACCCATTATCCGGAAGTACAGGTTGCATTGCTTTCAAGTCCCATGCTTACCGGGGAGAAGAGTGAGAGGCTAATCAAATGCCTGAATGCAGTGAAAACGTATTTTTCGGATTCCGGACATAAACCAATTGCAATATTTGAGTTTAAGAATATTACTCCACATGGATGTGACTATCACCCGGATATCGATGATCAGAAATTGATGGCTGCTCAACTTTATCCTTTTTATAAAAAACTGCTCGGGCAAACCAGTCAATAGTATTTTATCAATGCAAATGTAAAATCGTCGTTGGTTTTTTAAATAATCAGCGGCGATTTTTTATTGGCGGGAGATTGTTCAGGATTATTGCTGGGTTGTACCTTGTTTTGTTGTGGAACAGGGGCCTGTTTCGGAGGCTGAATTACCTTCGGCATTCCACTGCCTGAGGTTGAATCCATGTGTTGTTGCATCATGGTCCGCATGTATTTTTCCATTTCCTGCATCTGTCTGGCAAAGTGCTCATTCATCGCACTAAAGTCAAACTGGTCACCTATGCGGGGAAACTGTTCCATCATCGTTGAGTCTGATGGATTCACAGGAAAATTGTTTCCAAAGTGTTTCATCATATCCTCAATCCATTCATTATCTGGCATAGAAGGATTTCCCATGTTATCAAATCCAAATAAAGAATCAGGATTGCCATACGATTCACGTGTTGAAAAGTGATACTCAGATTTAACTGAATCATCCTCTGCATGATTATTGTTGCCCCAGGTAACGATCGCAGTAGAGTCATATCCGATTAGATTGCCATTCTCATCATACTGCCTGTGCACATTATATTTCTTATTTGGCAAAGAGTTTTTCATGCTCTGGGCACTTAATTGTGATAAATTCAACAAAAGCAGCATGGTAGCTATTGATAAAAAGAAATATTTTGTTTTCATGATTTTTAAATTTTAAAAGTCATTTTTCATTTACAAATTTAGCTCTGATACAAATAAAATGTCCATTTTCAGATGATGTTTAACATTATTTAACTATGCGTAAGGGCTTTACATAATGAATGGATAAGTCTTATTATATTTTTCGGTAGTAGAATAAACACCAGAGAAAGGTACTTTTTTATTCTTTTTCTTTGATTTTACAGGACGATCAGCTTATTTTGGGAATTTTAACAGGAGTAACTATTAAAAAAGGAGAACCCCGAAAATCCTTACGAGTAGGGAAAAACAAAATTCTAAAAATAAATGAAAAAACTAATAGTAGCATTTCTGATCCTTTTTTCCATGGGATCCTTGTCAGCTCAGTTTTTTGTTGGCGGTAATTTCAATATTAGTACATCCGGAGGATCTGTCGATAATGGTTCTGCCAGTTATGATAAAACTTCCACCATGGGCATTGATTTTGGTCCAATGGCAGGGTATTTTATCTCAGATGTATTTGCAGCAGGAGCCCGGATCAGTTATTCTGTTGACCGGCAAAAGACACCTGCTCCGTTAGGTGGCGGGGATAAAACTATTGATGTAACATCCGGCGTGGGAATTACTCCTTTTGTGAGATATTACGGCATACACTTTAATAAATTTGCCATATACGGACAGGGACAGATTGGTTTATCCAGGTCGTCAGACAAAACAAAAGTGGGCGGTACTACAACCAACGGACCAAAAACAACAACATTCAGTTTGAGCGTTTTTCCGGGACTTGAATATGAATTAAACACTCATGTTTCACTCGAAACCAGTATTAATTTGTTCAGAATAGGGTATTCACTTCAAACACAAAAAACTGAGCTGGCCGGTGGAGGAGAAACTAAAAATAAGACTACGCATTTTAATTTTGGTGCAGGTACTGATAATATTGTTACAATTGGCGGAATTACAATCGGCGCCATTTACAGATTTTAATTAAGTTACCAACAACCCGGTTTTCTATGGGTAAATGTAACATAGTTAAAGAAAAGTATAATTTTTTATTAACCACATATTTATCAGGTAGATGAATATGTGGTTTTTTAATAATAATACCAGATTGTCCGGTATGCGTTTACATTTTCGCCCCGCCTTGCCAATTCTTCCAGATATTCATAAATGGGAACGTCCACGTAATTATAGGGAGGGAGCGGGGTGATATTTTTTTCCCAGGATTGTAAATATTTCCACTCCTTCAGCACGCAATTTTCTGCATAGTGAACATACACTCGTTGAAAACCTGGGTTTGTATTATGTTCATTTTCCTGTTGATTGTTCAGCCCTTGACCCTGTTCATTATAACACATTCAGCGGTATCATGAAGGGGATTTCCGGCAAAAAAGTTTTTGTTCATTGCGGGGGCAATATTAAAAGTTCGAATCTGATCCACATGTACCATGTTTTGGAAGAAGGTATGGATGAGCGAGCTTCATCGGAAACATTGCAAAAAATTCAGGAGCCTGAGGAAAAATGGGACCATTATTTTAAAATGATGGGTATGAAGGGCGTTTTTGCTACGGTTTTATGAATATTGAATTGGTATCTAGCCAAACCGTTTTTTCCATTTATGGCGGGAGGTATTTTTAAACTTTATTATTCATTCGGCATATTTTCTCATTCAGAATTATCTTCTGCTCATCCCGTATTCGCTCAATTGTTTTAGTATCGAGCTAAAATTATAACTGTTTGATTTTTTTAATATTCGATAAATCTAAGAATATTTTATATATTTGCGTGTGCGCACACAGTTTTATCTAAACCTAAATCTGACAATATGAAAAAGAAAAATTCGCTTTTTTCATCATCCTGTAAAAAAATTACATTTCTGGTTGCACTGATCTTTTTACCATTGTTAATGAATGCCCAGGAGCGGGATCTTCAGTATTACCTTACCCAGATTCCCTTTGACATGCCGGAGGTGACTGTACCGGTTTTTCAGAACAAAACCTTTTCCATTACAGATTTTGGTGCTGTGGGGGACGGACATACGCTGAATACTGAGGCTTTTGCGGCAGCCATTACCGCATGTAACGAAGCGGGTGGAGGTCATGTAATTGTACCTCCCGGCTTATGGCTGACAGGTCCAATTCAAATGAAAAGCAATGTCGATCTGCATGTTGGGCGCGGAGCACTCGTTCAGTTCACTTCTGACAGAACAAAGTACCCAATGGTTAAAGCCTCCGCAACAAGTACCCGTTATGTTCCGGCTTCACCCGTTTATGGTTATGAACTTACGAATATTGCCATTACCGGTAGCGGTATTATTGACGGGGCAGGAGAAAGCTGGAGGCCTGTTAAAAAATCAAAAACCACTGAGGATCAATGGAAAGGTCTTGTGAACTCAGGCGGCGTAGTAAGCGAGGATGGTAAAATCTGGTGGCCTTCTGAGGAAGCTATCAACGGCAGAGATTACCTGAATAAAATGAAAAAGGAGATAGAAAATCCGGGACCCGAAGATTATTTACCGGCTCGGGATTATATGCGTCCTTATATGGTGTACCTGGTTGATTGCCGGAATGTGCTTATTGAAGATGTAACACTGAGGAACTCCCCAAAATTCGTAGTTTATCCAAACGATTGCGTCAATGTTACCATACGTCGCGCAAACGTTTATAATGAATGGTGGGCCCAAAACGGAGACGGTATAGATATCAGTGCTTCGAAAAATGTGATTGTTTATAAGTGCAATATCAATGTTGGAGATGACGGAGTATGCATGAAATCAAGCGGAGAAGGGCCTGAATCTGGTACCTACAATGTTGAAAACGTGCTGGTAGCTGCCTGCAACGTATATCATGCACATGGTGGTTTCGTAATTGGCAGTAATACCAATGGAAATGTTCGTAATGTGTTTGTTACTGATTGTAATTATATTGGAACAGATATCGGAATCCGTATGAAAAGTACTGCGGGAAAAGGTGGAATTGCTGAAAATATTTATATTAAAAATATATACATGACGAATATTGTGCATGCTGCCATTTCATTCAATACTTTTTATCAGAATGTACCTGCCGGTACTTCACGTGATACGAGTGATCATATTGCAAGGCATGATGTGCCGGTCTTCCGGAATTTCCATATTGAAAATGTATATTGCCGGGGAGCAAATCAATCCATTTACATGACGGGGCTGCCTTTTTCCCCTATCCAGGATATTTACCTGACAAATGTTTGGATTAAAGCTGAACATGGAGCTGAGTTAACCAGCGTTAAAGGAATACATCTTGATAGTGTAAGGACTGATATTGACAAAGGGCCAGTATATTCGGTTACTGATGGAAGTGATATTACCATAAACAATGGCTTCATGCCGGAATCAGCAAAGGTGTTTGTTAAAGTTTCAGGTCCTGAATCTGGCAGAATAATTGTTACAGACACAAAATTGCCGGAAAGAGATAACCTTATCCAGGCAACCGAGGGCGCTTCATTGAAGGCCGTTCAGATTAAATGATAAAAACTATAGGAGTAATCTGCCGCAGCATCATCCTGATACTGCGGTTTTTTTATGCAAGTATCTTTTTTAAAGCTAATGCATTTAAAGGAGCATTTGCATCAATATCATTATTGAAGTAAGCGAAAATTTTCGAAGATCCCGCTTTTTTTATTTCACCCGCCCATCTTTCGAGTTCTTTGTCCGAATATTTATAGTGATACCATTCTTCCTCGTTTTCTCCATGAAAGCGAAAATATGTACATTCATTGTTGCTGTGTATCTTGTTCAGGCTGGCTACCGGTGACGAAAGACTGCAGAATCCGGCATTGTTTTCATCCAGAATTTGTATGACTCCATTGTTCATCCAGGAAGCATGACGAAATTCAATAACATGTTGTAATTCAGTTGGAAGCAGTTTTAAGAAAGAAATGAGTTTATCATCATTTCTATGCAGGTTGCCGGGTAATTGCCAAAGTATGCAACCAATTTTCTTTTTTATGACCATGATTCGACCGAAAAAATTATCGAGTGCATTTTTGAGTGCATCATCTTCCTTTAGCTTCTTGGTATGCGTAATATACCGGCTGCCTTTAAAAGTAAACAGGAAATCATCAGGGGTATTTTTATCCCATGATTGAAGTGTGGTTTTTTCCGGCAGACTATAATAACTGTTGTTAATTTCAACTGTATTGAATTTATTGGCATAGTAAGCTAACCAGTCACCGGACTTCATGCCATCCGGATAGAAGGGGCCGCGCCATGATTTGTAATGAAAACCAGAACAGCCAACGTAATATTTATTGCTTTTGTTCATAGTAAATTCTTATTATTCAGTCAGCTTAGCTTAATTTGCCTGTAATTCATCAGCAAGAAATCAGTTGCTGCAATTTGAGTGAATATAAAATTAAATGAGTATCGTATTATGTTCCTAAAACATTATTTCCATCGCTCTGCCACTGTTTACTCCCTCACACCAGCTATGGCTCATGCTGGTCGTGAGATCGCTTCGCTCAGTTACTCCCTCACACCAGCTATGGCTCATGCTGGTCGTGAGATCGCTTCGCTCAGTTACTCCCTCACACCAGCTATGGCTCATGCTGGTCGTGAGATCGCTTCGCTCAGTTACCCTGAAGGGGATCCCACGCGCAAATTAAAAACGAATTTGTATTTAATAAGACCTGCGTGTAAGCACCCCTTTAGGGGATCAAGGGGCAGTGGGTTGGGGTTAGATTTCATAATAATTTTTGACTTATAAGTTAAATTAGGAATATAATCCGACAGTCATATAAATTTATAAAAAATATCTGAATGTCATGAACTGATATTTCTTAAAACAGGGGAGTATTAGGGTCTTCTCTTTACAGAATGTATTATGGGCTGAAAAGATATAATTATTTGAGCAATTAGGTTAAACATGTGTGGTGCAAAAAAAATAATTGTATTGCAAAAGTATCATATTCAGGTGGAACTACTTGATTATGAGTAGATTTTTGGGTCGTAATCAAAAATACCCAACCAGACGGATATTATCCTGCGTGATTTTCCGGTTCACGGATGTTGATTTTTGGCAGATTGGGTTTGCCATTTATGGCAGCAAGCGGAAGACAGATAATAAATGTTGTACCCTTTCCCGGAGTGCTTTTAACATCGATAGTGCCATTGTTCATCTGAGTAAACTCATAAACAAGTGTTAATCCAAGTCCCATACCTTTTTCTTTTGATGTACCGGAGGTACTGATTTTTCCCAGTGGATTGAACAGGTTTTTTAATTTTTCTTCCGGCATGCCGACACCATTATCAGATACCTGTATTTCAGCCATTGATTCATCCTGTGAGGAGGAAATAACAATTTCACCACCATCATGTGTGAATTTGAGTGCATTGTTTAACAAATTCCGGAATACAGTAAGCAGGGAATTTTTGTCGCCGAGCACAACTATGTTCCTGTTTGAAATATGTTTAATGGAAATATGCTTGACTCTTGCTGTGGACTCATAGATTTGGACAGACTCTTCAATAAGCGTGTTTAAGGCCAGATTTTCCGGGAAATAGGGTATTTTACCCTGTTGTTTGACTGCCCAGCTTAAGAGATTGTCAAGCAGTGTAGACATTTTAGAGGAGGAAGATTCCATAAAACCGGCAATTTCCAGTAATTGCTCTTTGTCATCAATATATTCCCTTAACAGAGCTGAGACGCTGGTAATAGCACCTATCGGTCCGCGTAAATCATGAGACAGTATGGAAAAAAATCTGTCTTTTGTATGACTTAGTTTTTCAAGTTCATAATGTTGCTTTTGAAGAATCGATTTTTGTTTTTGCAGAATCCTGAAATACTTCTTGTTTCTTTTACTGTTCCGGTAGATTATATAGGTTATTGTGCTGATAAATAATATTATACTCACCAGACCCAGTCCGACCAGTTGCTGAATTTTTTTTGTCTTACTCAGGTTATCTACCTCGGTCTGTTTCTTTGAGACCTCATAGGAAGTTCTGAGGTCAGCCATTTGGCGGATATCTTTTAGGTTATTTATACTGTCCCGATAGGCTATATAAGACTTATAATATAACAGAGCGTTGGAGTTGTCTCCCGATGCTTCATATATTTCTGATAATTTGAGGCTGGCATCTCTTGCTTCTTTCTTCAGTCTTTCCTTTGTAGCAATTTCAAAACTCTCTTTTGCATATTTCATAGCTTTTTTAGTCTCATTTTTCTGTAAAGACATGTCTGCCATGGAGAGCATATAAGAGGCAACCGGATAATAATCACCAGACTTTTTAAGCATTTCTATTGCTTTGGTCAGCTCCGATTCAGCTTTTTTTGTTTTTCCCTCCTCAGCATATACCAAACCAGTATTACCCAGATTGTAGGCTATGCCGACATCATAACCTTTTTCTTTGAAAATGGCCATTGAATGGTTAAAATAGAGTAAAGCAGAATCCAGCAGGTGATTTGTACGATAAAGTTCACCGGTATTCAGAAGTGCAGTGGCCAGTCTGACGGAATCTGCAAGTTGGGAAAGTATTTGTATTGACTTGTTATAATAGACAAGCGCATTTTTTAAATTTCCTTGTGTCTGGTATACATTTCCAATAGCAATGTATGTGGACGAAATACCCCTTGGATCGCCCGCTTTCTCATACAAATCAGCACTTTCAAATAATACACCAAGAGCATCAGTGAGATTACCCATTAATTGGTAGGCCTGTCCAATATTCAGTTTAGCCGCAGCCATATTTAGATAATTATTTGACTTCTTTGCGATAGCATCTGCTGCTTTAGCATAATACAACATTTCTGACGGGGATGTACTGTATTCAGAAATTGTTTTAGCCAACCTGTATTTTGCCGAATCCGGAAGATCATCCCCCGTTTCATAGACATGTTTCAAACTGTCTGCCATCGCACTGTTTAATATTTGTGCACTGGCAAAAGGACCTATCAGAATCAAGAAAGTACTCAATAATAACCGCAGCTGCATGGTATTACTGTATTTGATTTGGTGCTTTTACTTTTAAGGTGGGATCATCCAGATGAAGTTTATCATCCGGTGTAATAAACTGAATTGAATAGGATTCTTCCGCATCCGGAGTTGCTTTTGAACTTATAATTCCCGACCACGTCCCATCACTGTTGGGTGATGGATTAGAAGAAAAGATGCTTGTATTATTTTTCGAAAAAATATTTTCTATGGCTTTTATAGATTCATCATGGAGTTCCCATATGACATCATCACCAGCATGAACATCTGAAATAAGCTTATTATCATGCCATTTGCTGCCATTTTTATTCTTAAGTTTAAGTTCAGTAGTCCCGTCTTTTTTGGTTTTTGCTTTTAGAAGAATCGTTTCAGTAGCCATGGCGGAAAAGGTTTAAGTTTATATCACGGTTAACATATTGGCATTTAAAAGGTTAATAATTATGTAACCGTTTAAAATAAAGAATTTAAAGTTTATGCATAAACCTGTTTATGCGATTAGTTAAAAACGCTGGTAAAATAGGTGAATACCAGAGAGTTATTCTAAATTGTATATAAATAGCAGTTAGTTAATTTTCAGATAAAACTTTCTGAAACAATTTGGACAGGTTCTGAATAATTTGATCAGCTATTTCTGAATATGTATTTTTCTTTCTCAATATCCGCCAGAAACCGGGAAGGCAGATGAAAAAAGGCATCCCAGGAATACATATTTTCCGGAAAAGTGATGTATAATTCCTCCTTAGCCCGGCTGCATGCCACATAAAAAAGTCTTCTTTCTTCTTCCATCTCTTCAATATCTTTTGCCCTGTTTGAAGGGAACAAACCGTCCAGTGCATGTGGAATAAAGACAGCATACCATTCGAGTCCCTTGGCGGAGTGGATTGTGGTCACTGTTATTTTCCCGTTTTCTTCTCCCTCATCGATAAGTGGTGTAGACTGATCAGCAACCCTTTTAGTAGGAGGATCCAGTGCAAAATCAGATAAAAATTGATCGAGTCTGTAATATTTCCTGGAAAGATCGGTTAATACTTCCACATCAAGCATTCTCTGCTGATAATCCGTTTCTCTTGCTTTAAGCAGTGGGGCGTAGTATTCCCTGATAATCTCAATTTTTTGCGTAAGTGAATATTCAGAGCTGCCGGCTTTCGAAAGCATTTGCCCCAATACAAGCAAATCATTGTAAAATCTTTTTTTTCTGAATCCTTCAAACGAGAGATCACTGTTTGATTGCTGCAACCGTTGTATAACATTTCCGGCAGTTACCATGCCCACACCCCCGATAAATTTGAGTACCCTGTGCCAGGCTACGGCATCTGCCGGGTTGTAGGTCAGTTTCAGATAGGCGATAATATCCTTGATATGCATTCGTTCGCTGAATTTAAAGCCTCCGGTAACAACATAAGGGATACCTCGCCGGTTGAGTTCAGCCTGAATGTAACGATTGTGCCAGTCGGCTCTGTTTAAAACAGCAATCTCAGATAAAGGAATTCCTTTGTCAATGAGTTCCATAATACGATCAACAATAAAAACAGCTTCGTCATCCTGTCCGTAAAATCTTTGAATAACAGGCAGATAAGGATTTTTGTTGCCGGTAAACAGGTTTTTCCGAAACCCGATTCTGGCCTTATCAATCACGGCATTCATGAAATCAAGTATCTTTTGGTTACTTCTGTAATTTTCCTCAAGCCTTATGGCGATACATGCAGGATAAATAGCCGGAAAACGCAGTATATTTTCGTAGTTGGCTCCCCTGAAAGCATAAATACTCTGGGAATCGTCTCCCACCACCATGACCCGCTGGTGTTTTCCGGCAAGAAGATGGACAATATCATTCTGCACAGCATTGGTATCCTGAAATTCATCTACCATGATATACTGATATTGTTTTTGCAAAAGTTCTTTGAACCTTGTGTTTTGTTTCAATCCTTTTCTGAGCTCTTCCATCAGGTCGTCGAAATCAAACAGCCGGCTGGCTTTCTTATACCTGGCATAACCTTCAGCAATCAATTCAATATCCTCAATATATTCTTCCAAACCGGTATATTGTTTTCTGATGATTGTCTTAAGGGTAGTATCCTTATTTCTTGCATAGGAAATAATCTCCTGGATGCGGTTTTTACGGGGAAACTTCTTATCACGTGTATTAAATTTCAGTTCGGTTCTGATCAGATCAATTACATCTTCCGAGTCCCCGGTATCAATGATGGTAAAATTTGCCGGAAGTTGCAAAAGATTGCAATATCGACGAAGCACATAGCTTGCAAAAGAATGGAAAGTACCACCGGTAACTTTCCCGACTCCTTTTTCGTGTAGAAGTGTTTTAACCCGATCAAGCATTTCTCCTGCAGCCTTTCGCGTAAAGGTAAGCAGCAGTATTGATCCCGGATCTGTTCCTTTCTCTATCAGATAAGACACACGGTGGACAATAACACGTGTTTTACCGCTGCCGGCACCTGCAATGACCAGAACGGGCTTGTCGGTAGTAATTACAGCCGCAAGTTGTGCACTGTTCAAAACTGCAGCATAGTTTACTTTGTACCCGCTAAAGTCTGGGTGTTCAAGGTTATCGGTATTCAGTGTGAAAGTATCGATGTTACGGGTAATTTTCTGCAGTTGATTTATTTTCTGCTCAATATCAGCAGGAACCTGTACCTCCGGATACTCATCCGGATGAGCGGGAAACCGGAAACCGGATTTATTATAGTTATCATTTGCCTGATTCAACTGTCCCGGGGCCGGGGTTACACGATTCAGAAGTTGCTGTAACAACTCTTCCCTGCTTCCAAAATCGGGATTATCCTGAAGAGATTTATTATCGGAATTTTCATTTTGCTCATCTGCACGGTTTTCATCCTGGTTATCTTTATGCCGTGCAAATAGTTTATTGATGTGCTTTTTCAGAGCCATTAATTGATTATTTTGTAAGCATAAATAATGCGAGTAATATAATCAATTCATGGTAATTAACCACATAAATTTATAAACACAACTCAAGGGTGGAAAATGTCCCTGAATACGAACTATGGATAAAAATTAGCTGAAGGTGCTGTTAAAAATGTTGATCAGGTATTTCCTTCAGGCAGGCTAAAATAAAATGTGCTGCCTTTTCCTTTCTCACTTTCAGCCCAGATTTCACCATTATTCATGTGGATAAAATCAAAACAGATCATAAGACCCAATCCGGAACCTTTTTCTCCTGAAGTGCCTTTTGCACGTGTATTTTGCGAACCGGTGAACAGGTTTTCCATCACCTCACCTGACATGCCTTTTCCACAATCTTTTACAGCACAAACTACAGTGCTTTCTTTCTTTTGAAGACTGATCTCAATTTTGCTGTCAGGATTCGAGAATTTTATTGCGTTGGATATAAGATTCCGGATGACAGCATCTGTCATATTTGGATCAGCCGTAACGGTATAATTTCCGGGTGTATTAAACTCTAATGATATTGATTTGTTGGAGGCTACACTTTTGGCAAATTCAATGTTACGGCTTATCATTTCGTTCAGATTAAAGACATCCTGCTGTACTAAACTGTTGCTAATATGTCTGGAACTCCAGTTCAGCAGGTTTTCCGTGGTTTGGTAAAGTGTACTGAGGGAATTTTGAAGCTGAATAATCATTTTTCCCCGTTTATCAGGGTCATATTTTTTATGATTGGCTGCCAATAGTCCGGAAAGTCCGAGTAAAGCATTAAACGGACTCCGAAGATCATGTGCTATGATAGTAAAAATTTTATCGTTGGCAGCATTCAAATTTTCCAGTTCACTATTCTTTTTTTGTAATTCGGCAGATTGCTCCTCAATTTGTTGTTGTTCACCTATCAACAGACGATTTTTTGTTTCCAGTTCATAAGCTTGTTGTTGGAGCTCTTCGTTCATCTCCTCCAGTTCCAGCGTTTTTTCCTCAATCTTTTCAGTTAATTTCTTTCTTTGTCTGATTAGTGAACGGGTTCGCAACTGTAATATTCCAAATACAATGGCTACTATAAGAAATACTGTAAGCAGTCTGATATACCAGGTACTCCACCAGGGCGGATATATTTTTAATGTAACTGATTCACCCTGTGCATTCCAGACACCATCATTATTGCTACCGGTTACTTCAAAAACGTAAGTCCCGGGATCAAGATTTGTATAAGTAGCTTCTCTTTTGGTTCCGGCATAATTCCAGTTTCTTTCCAGTCCTTTTAATCTGTATTTATACTGATTATGAGAAGGATGTATCATGTTTAGTGCAATATACTGAAAGGTAACGGCATTCTGATTGTAATCAAGACTGATTTTGTTACCGGGAGGAATTAACCCGGTTTCGTTGTTTGTTTTGTCAAAAGAATCATAGGAAAGTTGGTAGCCTGTTATTAAAATATTGGGTGCTGTTGTGTTAAATTTGAGTTGCTCAGGATTAAATTGTATCAGTCCGTAAAGGCCTCCAAAAAATATGTTATTCTGTGAATTTTTATAAACAGCCCTGGGTACAAATTCATCAAAGGGAATACCATTTGACTTGACAAAGTTGAATGTTTCACCTGTTTTTGGATTCAATCTGGTTAGTCCATGAAGGGTACTTATCCACAAATTTCCCTTATTATCATCGGTAATTGCACAGATATGAAGGTCGTTAAACCCTTCCATAAACCTTGTAAATGTATTTGATTCATTATTATACCTGTTTAGACCGTGCCTGGTACCTACCCATACAGTGCCCTCAGAATCTTCATAAATTGTTTCTATTTCATTGCTGCTAAGTGTTGTACTGTCTTCTTTATCAAAATAATAATTTATGAATTTTTTTCTGCCTGGTTTTAGAACTGAAACGCCCCATACACCTCCAACCCAGAGTTCATCTTTGGTGGTAAACAAAACTTTAAAGGCCCAATCGTTGGCAAGATTACTGTTTTTATTATTGAAATGATGAAATGTTCTGGTTTTGCGGATAAAATGATCAACACCCTTGCCATGGACCACCAGCCAGAGATCACCATTTTTATCTTCTGCAATGGATCTTACATCATTATTGGCAATGGATGATGCATCATTTTCGTCATGTCGAAATGAAATAAACTTATCATGCTCGGGATCATAGTATTGCAGTCCGCCCATATTGGTGCCAACCCACAAGGTGTCTCCTTTGTCCCGAAAAATATCTAAAATGGCTCCTTTCCCCAGACTGTCCGGATCTGATACATTATTATTAAAATGTTTGATCTTACCCTTAGCCCAGAAAAAGACATCAATACCTGAGAATGGATTTCCCATCCAAAGGTTTCCATGATTATCTTCAGTAACCGACAAAATGTAATCATTGGAGGTATGCCAGTATTCGGCATTATTTTTACTGAACTGATAGAAACCCCGGGGAACAGGACTTATACGCACACCACCATGAGAATGGTAGGTCCAGTAATTGCCCTGCCTGTCCTGTATTATTCCGATAGCGTGTTCACCCACTGTCTGTGGATCATCAGAATTGGTATAATACCCGAAAAAGTCTTTATTCTTTGTATCATAAACCTTAAGTCCTGTTACATCACTGCTCCACAAGTTGTTTTCATTATCAATATACAAATTATTGACGTATTTGAAATAAGGCTGATCAGTCAACAGAAAGGAAAATGTTGCGGCAGTGTCATTGTAAACTGCAAGTCCGCCTCCAAATGTGGCTATATATACTCTATTTTCTCTGCAAAGTAGATCCCGAATGGGATAGTATGATTTAACTCCTTGGTTTTCAAATGGAATATTTAATTCCCTGATCAGCTTTCCCTGTTTATCATATTGATAAATCCTGCTGCCTGGCCTGGTTCCTATCCAGAGGTTGTTGTTTTTATCAAAATCAAATGCAGTGATCTCTCCTGAATCAATAGTGGCAAGTACTTTGGTTTTACCGGTTTCAGGGGAAAGGCTGTATATTTTATTCAGGGCTGAAAAAACTACATGCCGATTTCTGTCTTCTTTTATACGTGTTATACCTGTTACCGGAACACCTTCGTCGTAAAGGGAATCTAACCTTCTGAAATTATCTGTGGCGGGAAGATAACAGCATAAGCCATGTCGGGTAATAATCCATAAAATACTGTCACTGTCTGTAAATAACCCTAATATCTCGTTGTCTGATATTGAAGTTGAATCTCCCGGAATCCATTTATACTGTTTTATTTCATATCCGTTGTACCGGTTTAATCCATCAGAAGTACCAATCCAGATATAACCGGTAGAATCCTGTGCCATACAGGTTGCATCCTGACTGGATAATGGTGTAGATGACTCAATATCTTGGAAACGTAAATCAGGTGGCTGGCCAAAGGTTATGAAACCAGAAAATATAAATGTTAATACAATTATTAATTTATTCATTATTCAATTTAAGTACCCGTTGCCTTTACGTATTTATGATTAAGATGTTATGACGTTTGTGTGTAAAAATCGGATATATTTCTACATTTAAAATTCTTGCTATTTTAACATATCTGTATGTGTCTGATGTACGCTAAAATATTTGTACGCTAAAATATTCTTCTGTCATTTTTTTACCAATGTATATGTCTAATTTGAATTTGCTATACAATCAATTCATTTTAGAAATATTTATACTATATTTGTTTTTCGCACACGTGATAAATTAATGAAAAACCGGATAACCATAAAAGACATTGCCAGGGAACTTAAAGTACATCATACAACGGTGTCGCGCGCGCTTCGGAATGATTCCCAGATAAGTGTAAAAACACGTGGAAAAATTATAGAATTTGCCCGTACACATGGTTACCAGGTGAATATGAGTGCTGTGCATCTCAGAGGAAGTGTAAGTAATGTACTGGGTGTACTTGTACCCAACATAAACCACCGGTTTTTTTCCAATATTGTAGGCATCATTGCTGATCTTGCCTATCAGGATGGATTTATAGTAGCAGTTTTTCAATCGAATGAAAACTATGAGCAGGAAAAGGAGATCATTAACACACTGATTAAAAATAATGTGGCGGGAGTGATGGCTTCTGTGTCAATGGAAACATCTGTCTTTGGTCATTTCAGTATGTTGCAGGATTTCAATATTCCACTTGTTTTCTTCGACCGGGTTTGTCGGGAAATGAATGTACCAAGAATTGTATTGAATAACAGGGCGATAGTGAAAGAAACAGTTGATCTACTGGTAAAAAATGGTTACAGGAAAATTGCTCATATATCAGGGACAGATGAACTTAATGTATTTCGTGAACGTCAGGAAGGATATACTGAAGCCATACAGAAACATACACTTTTATATCATAAAATATATAAAATAGATCATGCATTCACCGCTGAAGATGGTGAAATGGCAATTGATTTTCTGTTTAGCAATGATGAAAAACCGGATGCCCTGATCTGCGACTCTCCTAATTTAATGATGGGAACCATAAAAAAACTCAGGGAACTGAATCTGAAAATTCCTGAAGAGATCGGAGTCATTTCCTTTGGAGAGAATGAATCTGCTGAGATCATTGAGCCTGGCATCAGCTGTATTGTTCAACCGGTGGAAGCAATGGCTCAAAATACATACAGTGAATTATTAAAGCAAATAGGAAAAGACGATTATGAAGGCAATGAAGAAATAATTGTAAATGCAAGTATTATTATAAGAAATTCAATATAAGAAGTTTACTTAACCATTATAAAAGAAAACAAACTATGCTAAAAGGAATTTCACCGTTAATCAGTCCTGGACTACTCCAAATTCTTTATCGTATGGGGCATGGTGACGAAATTGTACTTGCTGATGCACATTTTCCGGGTGAAACATATAATAATCGTGTAGTCCGTGCTGACGGTCTGCGTATTCCGGATCTGCTCGAAGCCATCCTGCCTTTATTTGAACTGGATTCTTATGTTGACCATCCTCTGGTTATGATGGCTGCTGTTGAAGGCGACTTGCTTGATCCTGCTGTTGAAGAATCCTATATGAAAAGCATACATATCACCAATCCGAAAGTATCACCCATAGACCGGATTGACCGCTTTGGGTTTTATGAGCGGACCAGAAATGCTTTTGCTGTTGTGATGACAGGGGAAACGGCCAAATATGGAAATATAATTTTAAAAAAAGGGGTAACACCTTAATATGAATTGAAGCTATATTAATAACCAGCTAGTTATGAAGAAAAAGTCTCCCCTGGTAGAAAAGAAATACTTATTGCCTTTCATTATTATTACCAGTTTATTTGCGCTTTGGGGATTTGCAAATGATATTACCAATCCGCTCGTGGCGGCTTTCCAGACGATCATGGAAATATCCAATGCCCGGGCCGCACTGGTGCAGTTTGCTTTCTATGGTGGATACGCCACCATGGCCATCCCGGCTGCCTTGTTTGTAAAAAAATACAGTTACAAAACAGCTATCCTGATTGGACTTGCTTTATATGCAACCGGGGCCCTGTTGTTTTATCCGGCTGCCAAATTTGAGATATTCGGATTTTTTCTTCTTTCGCTGTATATCCTCACCTTCGGACTGGCCTTCCTGGAAACAACTGCCAATCCATATATCCTGTTTATGGGTAAAGAGGAGACTGCAACACGCAGGCTAAACCTGGCTCAGGCTTTCAATCCGATGGGATCATTGATCGGTATGGCAGTGGCATCAAATTATATACTGGCTTCCCTGCAGTCGGATGTGAGAGACCATGCCGGAAACCTGATCTTTCCATCATTGGATACTGCTGAAAAAGCTTCCGTCCGTGCACATGATCTGGCTATAATACGTAATCCATATGTCGTTTTGGGATTAGTGGTTTTGATCATGTTCATTATCATTTTGGTTACAAAAATGCCTAAAAGACAAACTGCTGATAAGGAAATCAGAACCAGGGACATGTTCAGGAGATTGATAAGAAAGCCCGTGTACCGGGAAGGGGTGCTGGCACAGGTATTCTATGTAGCTGCACAGATCATGTGCTGGA
The DNA here is from genome assembly GCA_963783315.1 of uncultured Bacteroidales bacterium. Taxonomy (GTDB): domain Bacteria; phylum Bacteroidota; class Bacteroidia; order Bacteroidales; family DASQZP01; genus DASQZP01. The sequence goes on along the minus strand of CAWAMZ010000008.1, from coordinate 666,341 downwards.
CTTTTATTATTCAGTATGCCGGTCAACTTGGCATACCTAAAGAAACTGCCCAGAATTACAATATTGTAGCTATGGGAGTATTTCTGTTCAGCCGGTTTATCAGTACTTTTCTGATGAAATATATAAATTCACGTAAGCTGCTTATGTTCTTTGCCTTTGGAGGATTGTTAACAACTGCAGGAACTATTTTGATTCAGGGGATGGGTGGCCTGTATTGCCTGGTGGCTACTTCCGCCTTTATGTCGCTGATGTTTCCAACCATTTATGGTATTGCACTCGAGGGGATAGGCGAAGATGCAACCCTGGGTGCTGCTGGTTTGGTAATGGCCATTGTGGGTGGCGCTTTAATGCCCCCAATTCAGGGAGCGATCATCGATCAGGGGACCGTGTTTGGTATGCCGGCTGTAAATTTCTCCTTTGTTCTTCCTTTCATCAGTTTTGTGGTGATAGCAGTTTATGGATATCGTACCGCTTATAAATACCGGCATCTTTAAGGGATAAGAAGTAGATATTTGCCTAAATAATCCTAGAATAGCGCTCATTTCAGATTTCGAACACGTGAGCAGAAAAAAACATATCAAACTAAAATGAAAACTACTGAATTCAAGAAAATTGATCCACAGCGTATTCCCAAAAGAAAATTAAATTCCGGGGATGAGATTCCTGTCATTGGTCTGGGAACTTTCGGATCTGACAATTATTCTGCAACTGAAGTGGCCAATGCTGTTCGTTTTGCTGTGGAGGCTGGTTACAGGCATATTGATTGTGCCTCAGTGTATATGAATGAGAAGGAAATTGGAGAAGTACTTTCTGAACTGATGGCCTCGGGTACGGTTAAAAGAGAAGAGCTGTGGATCACTTCAAAAGTTTGGAATGACAGGCATGGGGAAGGAGAGGTGATTGCTTCCTGCAAACAATCACTGGCAGACCTGCAACTCGATTATCTCGATCTGTATCTGGTACACTGGCCTTTCCCCAACTATCATGCTCCTGGTTGTGATGTGGACGCCAGAAATCCTGATTCCAGGCCTTACGATCATGCAGAGTATATGATTGCCTGGGGGCAAATGGAACAGCTGGTCGAAGAAGGACTGGTAAGAAATATAGGAACCTCAAACATGTCAATTCCCAAGCTTGAATTGCTGCTCAGGGATGCTGCAATAAAACCGGCCGTTAATGAGATGGAACTGCATCCGCATTTTCAGCAACCGGAGCTTTTTGAATACATAACCAGTCATGATATCCTTCCCGTCGGGTATTCACCGATTGGTTCACCCAAAAGGCCGGAAAGGGATAAAACACCCGGGGATACAGTTGACATAGAAGATCCTGTTATAGTGAAAATTGCTGAGAGGCTGAAGGTTCATCCTGCACTGGTTTGTATTAAATGGGCAGTTCAGCATGGACAGATACCTATTCCTTTCTCAGTTAAACCCGATAAAATATTACAGTAACCTGAAAGCTGTTATTAATGATCCCCTCACTGAAAAGGAGATGCAGGAAATTGCAGGTATCGATAAAAACTGCCGGCTTATCAAGGGACAGGTATTTCTCTGGGAAGGGGCTTCAGGATGGGAAGACTTGTGGGATTTAGAAGGTGCAATTGTCAAATAACAAGTAGAACAACATAATAGATAAGTGAAATGGAAAATATTGAAAATAAAATGAAAGGGGCTTACCTGCCCGGAAACAGCACCGTGAAAATTCGCGAAGTGGATGTACCTGAACCAGGGCACGGACAGGTGCTGATCCGCACAAAATCATCTACAATCTGTGGCAGTGATATAAGGGCAATTTATCATGAGCATAAAGGAAAAGGACCGGAAGGGTACCAGAACAAGGTGGCAGGACATGAACCTGCCGGACAGATTGTGAAATGTGGTCCCGGTATGAAGAAGTTTAAAGAAGGTGACCGGGTGGTTATTTATCATATCTCCGGTTGCGGGGTTTGTTACGATTGCCGCCGTGGCTATATGATCTCCTGTACCAGCGAACACCGGCAGGCCTATGGCTGGCAGCGTGACGGGGGAATGGCTCCCTATATCCTTGCTGAAGAGAAAGATCTCATCTTATTGCCTGACGAACTTACTTATACCGATGGTGCACAGATTGCCTGTGGGTTTGGAACCGTTTATGAAGGAATTGAGAAATGCGGAGTATCAGGTAATGATGCCGTACTGGTAACAGGGCTTGGCCCGGTGGGTTTGGCAACACTGATGCTGTGCAAGGCAATGGGAGCGAACAAACTCATCGGAGTCGATATAAATGAAGAACGATGCAGAATCGCAAAAGACCTTGGACTGGCAGACGAGGTGTTTGTTTCCGCTGAAGATACCCTGGGAAAAGTACTTGACCTGACCAATGGCAACGGAGTAGAAAAATCATTCGATTGTTCGGGAAATTCTCAGGCCCGTCAATTGTGTATTCGCGGTACCCGAAACTGGGGCGATATTGTATTTATAGGAGAAGGCGGAACCGTTGAATTCAATCCTTCACCTGATATTATTCACGGACAGAAAACAATATATGGCTCATGGGTTACTTCTACCTGGAAGATGGAAGAACTGGTGGAACGTATCGTAAGGTGGGGAATCCATCCTGAGGATCTGGTTACTCACCGTTTTACCCTTGACCAGGCAAGTGAAGCATACAAATTGATGGCAGGTGGCCAGTGTGGAAAGGTAGCTGTTGTATTTGATGAAGAGGTAAAATAGTTGATCAATAGATGTATGTTGGCTTATGTAACCTGCTCAATCTGTATAACAAATTAATCGTTCATTTTTCATAATAACAGGTTAATGCTTATATTTAATAGATTTTTCTCTACTAAAATTTTAATAATTAAAACCTTACTATGAAAGCAAAATTATCTTCTTATTTTCTCTTCCTGATGCTGGTTACAGGAGTATTGTTAATGAGTGCCTGCCAAACCAAGGAAACTAAAAAGTCAATTGGACTTCAGCTTTATTCCCTGCGTGACGATATTAAAAACGATGTGCCTGGTATAATAAGTGAAGTCGCCCAGACAGGTTATTCATTTGTTGAAGCAGCAGGTTATAATGACGGTAAATTCTATGGAATGGAGCCGGAAGCTTTTAAAGCACTGGTTGAAAAAAACGGAATGCAGTTTCTGAGTTCACACACAGGACAGGCATTGCCCGATTCTGCTCATTGGGCAGAAACCATGGCCTGGTGGGATAAATGTATTGATGCCCATGCCCGGGCCGGTGTTACCTACATTGTACAGCCTTTTATGGATAATACCGGTTATGACAGTCTGAAAGGATTGGATAATTATTGCAATTATTTCAATGCAATTGGAGAAAAGTGTAAGGCGAAAGGGATATCATTTGGGTACCATAATCACGATAAAGAGTTTGGCAAAATTGATGATCAGGTGATTTATGATTACATGCTGCAGCATACTGATCCGTCACTGGTCTTTTTTCAGATGGATCTGTGGTGGACCATGATTGGCGGAGCTGACCCCGTGGCTTATTTTAAAAATTATCCTGGCCGTTTTACTTTGTGGCATGTAAAGGACAAGAATGTGGTTGGTAAAAGTGGCAGGATGGATTTTAAGCGCATCTTTGAAAATGCCGGTGTATCCGGAATGAAACATTTTATTGTTGAGGTTGAAGAGTACGAAGGTACCCCGATGGAAGATGTGGAGGCCTCTTTTAATTATCTTGAAAATGCTGCTTTTGTAAAGTAAAGAGATTTCTTATTTTCTTTTAGAAATTATTAATCATCTTGAACAAACAATGTACTAAAACAACTTGCTATGAAAAACAAAAGCATGCTGGCTGTTTTTGCGATCTTCCTGTTAATAACCGGTTTAAGCTGCTCAACCAACAAACAGCAGGTAACTCCGATTCAAAACGGAATCAGACTGAAAACAGGTGACATAAATGTGAAAATTCAGTTTTATAAAGAAAATACAGTAAGGATAGTTAAATGGAAGAATGGGCAGGAACCTGCAGATTCAAGTCTGGTTGTAATTCAAGACATAATTCCTGATCTGAATATTGATGTAAATGAAAATTCAGGGGATATAACCCTTACTTCAGACAAAATCAGTGCAGTTGTATCAAAATATACGGGTGCAGTTACTTATCTGAATAAAGCAGGGAACCGTTATCTTTCTGAAAAAGGGCTGCCTGAGATTAAAGCAGAGACAGTGAAAGGTGAAAAAGCGTACAGTATTCAGCAAAATTTCAGTCTTTCTTCTGATGAAGGAATATACGGCCTCGGGCAACATCAGGATGGTTATATGAATTACCGGGGTCGCACAGTGAAACTGGTACAGACCAACACCAGTGCGGTGAGCCCATTTCTGATCTCAACAAAAAATTACGGTATTCTCTGGGATAATTATTCGAAAACAATTTTCACGGACCAGCCGGATTCAACATCTATCTGGTCGGATGTAGCTGATAAGGTGGACTATTATTTCATTGCCGGAGATAATATGGATTCGGTGATTTCCGGTTACCGTAACCTTACCGGACAGGCACCGATGTACGGTAAATGGGCATATGGATACTGGCAGAGCAAAGAACATTACCAGGATCGTGCAGAACTGCTTGCCGTAGCCGATAAATACCGGAAGCTTAATATACCCATTGACAATATTGTACAGGACTGGGACTACTGGGATGGGAATGAAAACTGGGGACAGCTTTATTTTGATCCGAAGAAATACCCCCATCCGGCAGAGATGATCGATATCCTGCATCAGCAAAATTTCCACCTGATGGTTTCCATTTGGTGTTCTTTTGGACCCAATACACCTGTTTATAAAGAAATGCAGAAAAAGGGCTACCTGTATCCGACAGTCGGCTGGGCAGGATTCAAATATTTTGATGCCTATAATCCGGCGGCCATTGATCTTTTCTGGAAGTATACCAACGAAGGGTTATTTTCCAAGGGAGTGGATGCCTGGTGGATGGATTCCACAGAACCGGATGTGATAAATGCAGGCACCAAGGGATCCACTGAGTACGAACTGAAAAGAATGAAAGACAATTACCTGGGTTCTTTTGCACGATATCTCAACAGCTATTCACTTCTTGTTACAGAAGGAGTTTACAAGCATCAGCGTGCCATTACAGATAAGAAACGTGTCTATATACTCACGCGTTCCACCTTTGCCGGTCAGCAGCGTGCAGCTGCCACTACGTGGTCGGGTGATATTGGCGCAAGCTGGGAAGTTTATAAAAAGCAAATTGCAGCAGGATTGAACCACAGCATGTCTGGAATCCCTTACTGGACCTTTGATATTGGTGCATTTGTGCTGGGAGGTTATGGTGGCGTGTTTACCAGTGGCACTGATCCCGGTTACCAGGAATTGTATACCAGGATGTTCCAGCTCGGTACTTTCTGTCCGATTTTCCGGTCCCACGGTTCGGAAACACCCAGGGAGATCTGGCGTTTTGGTGATTTCACGCCTGTTCTGGTTAAATTTGACAACCTGCGCTACCGGCTGATGCCTTACATTTATTCGCTGGCGCATCAGGTAACTGCAAACGGTTATACCATTATGCGCGGATTGCCTATGGATTTTGAATCGGATAAGAATACTTATTCAATTGATGACCAGTTTATGTTTGGTCCTGCGCTCATGGTTTGTCCTGTAACCGATTACATGCTGAACAAACCACCTTTACCTGCTGTACTGGTTACCCCTGAGCATTTCAGAACAGCAGAAGGCAAACAGGGACTCAATGCCAACTATTATAAAGAGACAGGATTCAAAATGCTGGCAAAGGAAAAAATCGACTCTTGCATCAATGTCAACTGGTATTCAACCGGTCGGCCCGATTATGTGACTGACTCATCGCTGTCCATCAAATGGACGGGCAAGCTGATACCCGATGAAACAGGGACATACCAGTTTAATGTAAAGTGTTATGGTTCAAAAGAAATTATTCTTGATGGCAAATCACTGCCATTTATTTATGAAGGCGTTGAATCCTACACCGATACGCTTCACCTGGAAGCCGGAAGGGAATATGATATAGAAGTAAGAAAAGAAAACCCGGGTCCCGGTGCTTTCAGGATGGAATTGTACTGGAAGACCCCTTCAATATTTACAGCAGAAAAGAAAACTAAAAAAAGAGCAAAAAAAAGGGAAGTTTATCTGCCTGAAAAATCTAAATGGATCGATTTCTGGACCGGTGAACCGGTTAAGGGCGGACAGACTATTACTGCTGATGCACCTATCGACAAGATCCCCTTGTTTGTAAGAGCCGGTGCAATTGTTCCCATGGGACCCTTTGTTCAGTATGCCGGAGAAAAACCCGGGGGGCCGCTGGAAATCAGGATCTATCCGGGGGCAGATGGTAGTTTTGTGTTATACAATGATGAAGGGGAAAACTATAATTATGAAAAAGGACTTTTTGCCACCATTCAGTTTAACTGGAACGATGAAAACAAGACGCTGACCATTGGCGAACGGCAGGGTAGTTTTCCCGGGATGCTGAGTGAAAGAACTTTTAACATTGTTTTGGTAAATAGATCACATGGTGAAGGTATCAATGTGACCGGTAAACCAGATAAAATGGTGCAGTATACAGGGAAAGAAATACTCGTTTCATTTTAATGTCATTAACAGAATGAATAACAGAATAGTGATACATACAGTATTTGTGCTATTAATAACTATTTTATTTCCATTGAATATAACAGCACAAAAACCTATTCTGCCGGATTTCAATGCCGATCCATCAGCCAGAGTCTTTGGTGATACTATGTGGATTTATCCGTCACATGATATTGCCGGGAGCACTTACTGGGATATGCTTGAATGGCACTGTTTTTCTTCCACTGATTTGAAGAACTGGAACGATCATGGTGTTATTTTCAGTGTTAATGATATTACCTGGGCAGATAAATATGCCTGGGCTCCCGACTGTATCAGACGTAATGGAAAATATTATTTCTACTTTCCGGCTGATTTTCAGGTCGGCGTTGCAGTGTCAGAAAATCCTGCAGGCCCGTTCAGGGATGCACTTGGCAAACCTTTAATTGCAAAAGATGAAGGCGGAACACGTGTTATGGATCCTTGTATCTTTATTGATGACGATGGACAGGCTTATCTCTATTTTGGCCAAAATCAGTTATGTGCCGTCAAATTGAAACCAGATATGATTACACGTGACGGGAATATAAGGCAGCTGTCACTTACCAATTTTCATGAAGGTATATGGGTGCATAAGCGAAAAGGTTTATATTATCTATCCTATCCATCTCACAAGGGAGATCTGACTGCTAATCTGTTGGAATACAGCATAGGTAAAACGCCATATGGACCATTTGAATATAAAGGTGTAATTATGGATAACAGATCCAGGAATGTGCACCATTCCATTGTTGAGTTCAAGGGACAATGGTATCTCTTTTATCATGTACAGGGACCCAGTCCCTACGAAAGGCGTGTTTGTATGGAAAAAATTGAATACAATGAGGACGGAACTATCAAACCCGTTAAAATGAGTAAATAGTATTATTTGAAATAGATTAAACATTCAACATACAGATTGTAGACTAACTCAAATTATTAAATAAAAAATCAATAAAAACATGAAAAAACTATTTGTTATTTCTTTATTATTAAGTTCAATAACGATTTTAGCACAAAAACCTGAACTGGCAAAAACCCCGCCAATGGGGTGGAACAGCTGGAATAAGTTTGCATGTAATGTCAGCGAAGACCTGATCAAACAAATGGCAGATGCCATGGTATCTACCGGAATGAAAGATGCCGGTTATGAATATATTGTGATTGATGATTGCTGGCAGGTGGATCGGGATGCAGATGGCAATATTGTTGCCGATCCCAAACGTTTTCCATCTGGTATCAAAGCACTGGCTGATTATGTGCATTCCAAAGGTTTAAAATTCGGTTTATATTCTGATGCAGGCACCGGAACCTGTCAGGGCCGACCCGGCAGCAGCGGCTATGAAGAAAAAGACGCGAAACAATATGCGGCGTGGGGAGTAGATTATCTGAAGTATGACTGGTGTAATACCGAAGGGCTGGATCAGCAGGTGCAGTATCCCAAAATGGCAGCTGCGTTGCAGTCTTCCGGCAGGGATATTGTATTCAGCATGTGTGAATGGGGAAGCAGCAATCCCTGGTACTGGGCAAAAGATTATGCTCATCTATGGCGGACTACCGGTGATATTCAGGATTGCTGGGATTGCAAACGCGACTGGGGCGGCATGGGCTGGACCTACATCCTGGATCAGCAGGAAGGACTGGAAAAATTCGCCGGACCAGGTCACTGGAACGATCCGGATATGCTGGAAGTGGGCAACGGAGGGATGAGTGACAGGGAATACCGGGCGCATTTCAGCTTCTGGTGTTTGTTGGCAGCACCGTTGATGGCCGGGAATGACATCCGCAACATGTCGGAAGCTACCAAAGAGATACTGCTAAACAAAGAAGCCATTGCTGTAAATCAGGATGAACTGGGAATTCAGGGCAGTAAGAAACTGGATGAAGGAAATTTCGAAGTATGGGCGAAACCACTTAAAGGAGGCGATTATGCGGTGATCCTGTTTAACCGGGGCAATCCGGTAATCCATGCCGATGTCAAATGGGCCGACCTGGGCATGAAAGGAAATTTTACAGCCCGCGACCTGTGGGAAAAAACGGATATGGGAAAATCTACAGGTTTTAAAGGAGATATTGACCGCCACGATGTGGTGTTTCTGAGGCTTGTAAACGAGTAAAAATTAGTTGCCATAAATGCCGGCTTTCATATTAAAATGAAAGCCGGTTTTTGAATTAGTCTTATAACATAAGTCCCCGGAAGCGGGAATGCATTGATTAGGCATGGACAGCATGTCCGCGCCAGGTGGATCCGCAAGAGTGGGGCGGGCGTTGGGCTGGTCGTGGGTTTTAAATCATTGCGGCCTTGCTACCGCTTAAGTATTCCTTAATTGAAGATATTTTTAAAAGCTTTTCTTTCTTTTCTGCTTCCAGTTTGATATCCTTATTCCCAATTACTAATGATTCTAAAGGTATTCCTAAGTATCTGTTCAATAAGGTTATCATCTTTAAGGTTAATGTTCTTTTACCGTTTAATACTTCGGACACTCTTGTTTTACCACCAAATAATGGTGCTATATCAGCCTGCTTTAAGTTCATTTGTTCCATTCTAAACTTAATTGCCTCTATTGGGTCAGGGGCTTCCATCTGGTGGTGTTCCTGTTCATATTTCTCAACAAGCAGCGACAGAAGTTCAATTTCTTCACCTTCCGGGCTGTCTGGTTCAACAGCCTTTTCTGAGTTGTTAATTAAGCTGTAAATTCTTTCACAAGCTTTGTTATATTCTTGTTCTGACTTTAATATTTTAGTTTTCATAATTTACTGTTTTTGCGTCTATATTATCATACTCCTTATGTGTACCGAACCACACTATAAAAACAATTTTAAGCTTATATTCAATATCAACGATTAACCGGTAATCATTGCCTTTTATATTGAACACCACCCGTTTTGAACTTATTATGCTGGCATTACCATATTTTGCTTTCAGTTCATTTGCATTATCCCAGGTTGAGTATTTTACTTCATAAATCCAGGCTTTTAATGGTCCTGCTGCCTTTTGATACTTATTCAACCTGCAATAATCCGTAAGGGTTTTCTCCTTTATTATTCTCATACTTTGCAAAGTTAACAAAAGTTACCAGATAGGGTAACTTTATGGGTATTAAATCACCTTAAAGGGGATATGTTTAAATTTTCCTGTTAAAAGGGGAGCTTTTTTTTCTTCACCAATTTTCAATCTCCTTTTCAAGGTCTTCCTGGGAAATGTAGTTACCGGCCTTTACCTGGACAAAATTTATTTTATACCCTCTTTTACAACTTAAGCATTTCGTTATTCTGATAGTTGTTCCAAAAACGCAGTAGCTCGATATTGTTTTCATCGACCACCCTATAAAACAAGCTTATCTGTTTGCAGATGACACAACGTTTGATGTCTCTAACATTTGTGTTCTGGAATTCTACTTTTCCTTGTTTTAGAATAGATTCGATGTCATCAACTTCATCAATAAATTCCTGAGCATCTTTTTCCGACCATTCGCGCAGCAAGTAATCGATATTTTGATAATAGTCAGCACGGGCAAATTTATTCCAATGGACTTTTCTCATTTAAAATTTAGATTTGGATATTTTTGCCTGGCTTCTTTCATTACTTCCTCATGGGTATTGATTTGGTCGTTTTTGCTTGCTTCTAGTGCTTCATTGATAGCGGCTTTTTCAGCCTTAGATAATTTGTATGGCGATGTAGTACTTAGCAGGGCAATAAATTTGTAATAAATTTTCTCAAGATCAGATTCTTCCAGGCTATCTATCTTCCTGAACAAGTCCAGTTTTAATTCTGCTGCATTCATATCAATTTGGCTTATGTTATTTACAAATTTAACGATTATATCTTTCATTTTGTTTTATTTAAGTATATAATATCCTGAACCCGGACAGGAAGATGCCCAAAGAAATTACCGTTGAAGTCAAGGCCACCATGGAACAGGTAAGGTTTATTCAGCAGCTGGAGGAAGAAGATAAGCATGTTATCTTTAAAATGATTGATACTATGCTTACTAAAAAGAAGTTTAAAGATTTCTTTAATAAAAATATTGCGTTATAAAAGAAAATGCTCAGTACTGGAGCATAAATCTTATTTAATTTATTTACGTTGCAAGGCTTCTTTCCTGAATTTATTGAATCAAAATAGATTTTTCATTTTCCATACACCATCCCTAACACTTCTTAGCTAATTCGAAATATCACAAAATCTGCAACAGATTAATTTACCAAATCACCAAGGTGAATGAAATTATCATTAATTACCTATTTTTATCATTTGTAAACAAGAGAAAAAAACAGGGTAAAACATTATATGCAATTATTCATTTTCTTTTATTGAAATTTAGAAAGAATCTTTTTGTTATAGAATCTCTTTTTACTTCAACATGATAATCACCATATTCCTTAAAAATTGAATCTCCTATCTCTATGTAATCATATGTTCCACTTTTATCATATGAAAACAATATCATCTGTTCACCAAACCTATTTTTAATAATGATTGCAGGATAACCTTTATTCTTTTTAAAAAAGAATTTTCTTATAATTTCACCTTCATATTTTTCAAATTTGATAGTTTGATGATATTCATCCAAATATTCTTCATTGGAAGGCATTAGTAGATTAACTAAAATAATAATAATTATGGTTACTATTACGGAAAATAAAAATATAAATTTTCTTGGTTTCATAAATTAATGACCAAATTTAAAAAATGGAACAATGGGTAGCTCAATTATCGGGAATAATGGTATCACAAATGTTTCTGTTTTCCAATCTGCATCCAATATGCATTCCGTCGCTTAAACTAATAGTATGAGCATTATATGTTTTTGGAATATAAATATGGTCATCATAAAGTTGTCCGTTATTACTTAAAGAATATCCAAGATCAAAAGCCCCAAACTCTAACTCGTATCCATTTCCATAAATGTTTTGCAATTCAACAGAATTCTGATTTAAACTTTGATAGTAGGTAAAGTCTCCAGAGATCGAGAAAAGTACACCATTTCCACTTTTCTTTGTGAAATAAATGCCTCTACTATTTGAGCCAAAAAAGTATCCCATGCCAGCACCATAACTATGATCTTGGAAAGCATAACCTCCTGATATACCAATACTAATCGCTCCAGTACCATTATCAGTTTTGGATTCAATACCTTCTCCCGAGATATCAAAGGTTTGTAACTGATTGTTACTTGCTGTACTATTCTCATTACCTTCCACACCGACAATATTTCCACTAACCTCCACCACCTTACCATCTATATTGGTTACATCAATACGATCTCCCTTTATATGTGCAGTCCTATAATTTATGCCTTCATCATCCACTATTTTTACTGTATAATCAGCATCCCCACCTTCTTCGCTTATTTTTTGTAAGGCTACATCTGCTGTGGCCGATATGTTATAGGTATATTCATGATCAACCATCCCCATAATATCAATTCTGTTTACCGGATTATTTTGACAATAACCATAACCTGATACATTATATCGACTACTTGACATTGGATCATTTACATGCCAGCGTGCAATCGTAGGGTCATACATCCTGGCTCCGTAATCATACCAGTTCGTTTCAACCAGTGCTTCATCAATTTTTTCTTTACCGTTAAACAGATATCTGTTTGAAGTGGATCCTGAGCTCCACATTATCATTCCAAAGGGATAGTAATCTGTTTTCTGGAGTACAACAGGGATGTTATATGAACTGTTCTTTTTAAAGGTAACTCTCACATTCCCCAAATGGTCCTTCAGGTGGTATTCAAAATAACTAAAATTACCGCTGCTGAATATTGCTCGGCCATCAACGGTCAACACGTAACTAAGCACGCCATTCTTATAAACAAAGGGGCCAAAATAATCAGTACTTGAATAAACTGATCCGTTATGTGTGGAATAGTATTTCATGTGCAGCTTTTCACCGTTTGTATTATACAATAAGCCAGTGCAGCTATTGTATGATTTTCATCCCGGGTTCTTTGTGATAAATTTAAGATTTTATAATTGATAATCATCTGGCTTTTCCTCTATTGGTGATTTTTAAAGCAATTTAGCAAAATATTCAGACTTTAAGGCCAATTATAGAGTGGCAGATGTAATGGGTATGAATTACCCATGGACAAAATGAAAACCTAAGGGGGAAATGCATTGATGAGGAATATAATAATTGGGCACGGACAACATGTCCGCCCAAGGGGGAGAATACTTAAAATATTTGATCTATTAATTCTTCTTTGGAAATCTCAAAATGTGCTGCAATATCTTTTAAAATACTGGAAAGCGTACCAATTTTTAACGGATCGTGTTCCGGAATGGTTATGTGATGAATGCCTTTTTCTTATGTTGTTAGCCTGATATGACTACCTATTTGTCGGGTTTGCTTGTAACCAAGTTTCTTTAACTTTTTTATTAGATCTTTTCCGGAAAGGTTCCTTGGCATTTTTTTCATGCAGCAATAACTTCTTCTTTGATGTAATGGATACGGATAATTTTAGGAGCATCTGTTTCAAAATGACAGTGAATGGCTTCTTTAATATTTTTCTTTAACTCTTCTATTGTTTCCCCTTCGGTAAAAATAGAATGTCCCAGTGCTTTTGCTTCATAACCGCCTTCAGGGGATTCTTCTGCTATGAATATAATTTCTGTCATGTCTTTGCTTTTTTCAAAGTTAACGATAATCTCTCACATTTTGTTCTGAAAGCTAACTGAAATTGTATAAATCTGGTTTTTGATTTTATAGCAGGTCGGGCAAGCTTTATGATGCCTGAAACTGACAATATTATAGTGGAAGAGGTCGTTATGATGCCTGAAGCTGACAATATTATAGTGGAAGAGGTCGTTATGATGCCTTCAGGGGATTTTATGATAAGTCAAGATGACATTATGGCGGTAAGAGGTCATTATGATACCAGACGATTTTATGGCAGGTGGAGATGATTTTATGATAGCGTAAGACGATTTTATGGCAGGTGCAGATGATTTTATGATACCGTAAGATGATTTTATGGCAGGTGGAGATGATTTTATGATAGCGTAAGACGATTTTATGGCAGATGGAGATAATTTTATGATACCATCCAGTTGATTTTATGACAGGTGGAGACAATTTTATGATACATCCAGTTGATTTTATGACATGATGAGATCATTTTATGATGCAGTAAAATGGATTTTAAAGTACGTCAGGCAGGCAGTATGATCCCCGTCTAAACATAATGACTTCTCCCGAAAACTTCATTTCTTATTTATAAGAGCTTTATGATCGGGGCCTTGAAACTGTTGAGAAAATATTAAACGATTGATGAAATCCTACGGTTTAAACCTGATGTTGATAGGTTCGGAACCTGACAGGTATCGTTTTCCTGTCAGGTTTTCGAGAATAAATTAAATTGCCCTTACAGGGGCCATGTGTTTTTTGCACTCATTAACCCAAGGCGTTGCCATTGGGCTGAAATAAACAGCCCTTACAGGGCGGGTAACAAGGAAAGTGACAAGGTAACAAGGTAACAAGGTGACAATCATTGCCTTTGGCCAGAGGGTTGGCCCGGTGTGGGCAATGATCACGAGAGGCTATGCGCGATGGAATTGAGGGTGCGAGTAACATAGGATGGCTTTGCATTTTCCCTGAAACTAATGAATGAAACAATATGAAACAATTTGGAACCATCAAACCTTCAAACCCTCAAACCCTCAAACAATATCAAACAACATCAAACAACATCAAACAATAAACTCAAACCCTAAACTCTCAAACAACATCAAACTTTCAAACCCTCAAACATCTATTCTTCGTTAAGCAACTTGGATAAAAGGGGTTACCGAAATATCTCTTTTAACAATTCTTCATTTATTTCATAGGTTGGATTAAATTGTTCTGACTCCATATAATCAATGATGGAACGGTACAACTGGGCTGCTTCGGGGTGGTTGGTAATGTCATTCAGCCTTGACATGCAAACCAGCAGTTTGCCTTTACCTGATTTGAATTCAAAGATAAGCCCCAGTTTATGATTTCTTTCAAGGTTGTCTATTACCTGTACGATGGGGCGATAGGCCTTTTCTGTGCTGTCCAGAATCAATGGATTACTGGCTTTAATGATGGACCACCACTGCCAGTCGGTATGAAATTCAGTCGGGAAACTGTTAAAGAGCGGATGCTCAGGATTAGTCAGGATACCCAACGTACCTGGTGATACAGGCTTTTTCACCCATTCACTGATTCCTTTGAACATGCCATAGTTCCAAAAATCAGGAGGGAACAAACCTCCCACACTGTTTTGCTCAACTGTTGATTTATCAGGTAATAGCAACACTTTCCTGCCATTTTTCAGTTCATTAATAACAGAACTACTTAAATTCTCTGCAACAACAATGTCTTTTGTATCGGGTTTTCCGGCTTCCGGGTATACCCATACAGGATAGGAATTGGAATAATTTGTATGGGCAAGTGACAGGGTTACAGTCAATTTTTCTGGTACCTTACAATCCTTCAATGGGATTTTAATGTCCCCAATATCCCGTAAGCCGCCCTGTTTGATGTCTGGCGTTGAAAAAGTACCGGAGGCAATAAGATTACCGTCTTTACCCACAGCTTTCCATATCAGATTTTCTTTGATGTCCTGATTGGAGTAATTGGCGGTCTGTATGTGGGCTTTAAAAATTTCATCTGTAGTCCAGCAGTATTTATCAAATTCAAGCAGGGGAACCACATCATTACAGAAGTGCCGCCATGCATCGGGACTGATCACTCCTTTGCTGTCCATGAATGCATCCAGGATGCCTACCAACGCGGTTCCCTGTCCGGGAAAGTCCTGCAGGTCAAGCAGCTGAAAGCCTGCCAGTCCTTTTGTGCGCAGTGCGGCTTCAATCTCGGCACGGTAACACAAAGCTGACCAGACACCGCTGGCTTTTGTGAAGGCACTGTCCTGGTCCAGCATTCCGGCTTTTTTGAGCCGGTTACGGAATACTTCCAGGTTCCAGGCACGGAGGACGCCTGTATATTTACTAATCTCCTTATAGTTTGGATAGATCTGGTACTGACCTACTTCATGACTGATCAGTGGCATATCGGTATGCTGCACTGCATAATCAAAATTAACAGCGGTAGAGGGCTGTTGTGTATTGAGGATGCCTCCCTGCCGGGAATCAGCAAAAGCCTGTGTAAGGCGGGTATGGGTAAGTGTAGTATCCTTTTCAAAGGGAGTACGGGCGGCAACCTGAAAATCAGTACCTTCCATGGGACCCACATATCCGATATTGTTATTGGAGCCCTGGGTATAAAGCGGCCTGTTGTCCAGTAATTTAAGTGTATCAATAATTCTTTTTACCCGTTCATGGCCCGACCAGATCTCGTTCCCCGGAGAAAGCATTACGAAAGAGGGATGATTTGCATAACTCTTCAACAGGGCAATGCCTTCATTTGTCAACATGTCAGCCGTTGTATCCGAATCGAGTCCTCCCCAGAAGGGAAGTTCGGGTTCAAGATAAATGCCTGCGTGGTCGCCTGCTTCAAAAGCTGCTTCCGGCGGACACCAGGTGTGAAAACGATAGTGGTTAATGCCATAGGATTTTGCAATTCTGAATACCCGCATCCAGCCTGCTGTGTCCATGGGTGGATGGCCTGTCAGCGGGAAAACACAGGCATCATGCTTGCCCCTGAGAAAAGTGGTACGGCCGTTAATAGTGAACTGGGTGCCTTTAACACCAAATTCCCGCATGCCAAAAGGAACAACTTTATTATCCAGCTTCTTTTCACTGTCACTGATTATTGCGTTAAGCCTGTAAACAGGCTGCTGAAACTCATCCCATAATCCCAGATTATTTTCAAGACTACAGGAAATCTCAATAACAGAATCAAAGGGTACCCTATAATTTGCAATACTTTGGGTTGATTGATTGTCGCTGGTATACCGGGTAATCTGAAGTTCAACATTCAGGTTGGCCAACCGGAGCGGATTTTCGGCAACCAGTTTTACACTGATCTGTTTTTCCCGGATATCCGGGTATACCTGCAGGTCTTTGATCCAGGTCTTATTTGAAGCAGTAAGTCGTATATCACCAATAATTCCATTCCAGTTGGTCTGTGTATCGTCAGAATAGATATGCACATTTCCGTAAGGAGTAAGCTTCAGAGAGTTGTTAATTCTTACAGTAATAGTATGTTTCCCTGGACTCAGATAGGAGGTAAGGTCAAAATGCTGTGGTGATTCAAGTAACATGGATGATCCTGCATACTTGCCGTCAATCCATATTTCAGAGGGTTTGGTCCGCTCCAGGGTCAGTTCAATGTGATGATCCTCCCAGTCTGATGGAATAGTGATGACTCTCTTGTACCAGGCCGGTCCTTCATATTTATACAGCCTGTTCAGGTGCATGATGGTAGTATCGGTGTTTTTAAATCCCTTATGGTTTGAATCCATGGTGCCGGGGAGCAGAATTGAATCCTGAAATTCACTGTTGAACCATTCCTGTTGGATGCCGGAATTGGCAGTGTCCATTGAAAATTGCCAGTAACCGGAAAGGTCCATGTTGAGGCGGTACTCTTCTTCAGGACGATTGCATGAATGCAGCAGCAACATTGCAGCGCTGACCAATAAAATGGTTTTGAAAAATGAAAAAACCCGGGGACATTTCATATGTTAAAGTTCTTTCTAATGGATCAAAAATTTGGTAACGAAACTTGCCGAACCAGTTTTAAGGGTTAAGAAATAAAGTCCCGCTGGTTCACCATCCAGGTTAATTTCTTTCTGAAAAGATGTAACAAAACCGGAAATCTCGAAGGTTTTAACCATGGTTCCTAGTGGATTCACAATATTAACAACTGCATTCTCATCACCAGTAAGCTGGTTCAGAGAAATGTTAAATTTTCCATGATTGGGATTCGGGAATACCAGGCATTTGCCGGCATTTTCATTCAAATATGCAGCAGTAACTCCGGATTCCTGGGTAACAACAATAGTCTGGTCCTGCAAACCTTCCGCAGAAACAGTAATCAGCGCTTCCCTTTCAATATCATTGTTTTCCTCAGCAGTGAGGGTAATGGTTGCGTTTTCGGAGCCTGAATCAGCACTCAGGGTTAACCAGGAGGCACTGCAGGAAACAGTCCAGCTGGTATTGGAAGTGATGGTGAATGATTGTGTGCTGTTTGCTCCGGCCTCTATTATAAGCGAATCAATGGAAACTGCCAGTTCTCTGGCCGGAAAGGAAGCCTGACTGATGGTAACTATTTGGTTTTCTGTACCTGTTCCGGATATCGTCACAGCTGCCTTTCTTGTCCCGTTGTAGTTTTCAGCAGCTGTAACTGTAACAACAGCCACTGACGAATCGGAGCCGGGATCAACAGTCAGCCATGACTGGTCACTGGTTGCTGTCCAGCTCATGTTTGAGTACACAGTAAAGGAAGCACTGCTGTTGGTATCTGCTTCCAGGTAAATCGTATCAACAGGTATTCTAAGTACAGCTGGATTAATATAGCCTAGTGTCAATACATTAGTGTCTGAGTATACATCGAGCAGGTGTTTAACAGAATTTTGACTGCTTACCAGGTCATTCCATGACATGAAATAGGACCAGGGTGCATCCAGTGTCAGGCAATCATCGGGATTGGGTATGGGACCGTTTTCCGACATGGTAACAATTTTCTCACCACTGACCATCTCATTCAATTTATCAAACATGGTTTTTTGTGTTCCATAGTTATAATCTCCCGGATAGGAATCATATCCGATGATATCTACATAATCATTTCCCGGGTACCAGTCGGCTTCAGGAGTAGACCATACCCAGATCAGGTTATGCAGATGGTGGTAATTTTGCAGGCGGTCATATATGATATGATACAAAGCTTTACAGGCTTCCGGTCCTTTGGCACCCCACCAGAACCAACCACCACCTGCCTCGTGCAAAGGTCGCCACAAAACAGGGATTCCGGCATCCTGGAATTTTTTAAGCTGGGTGGCTATGGAATCAATATCCCGGAGAATCGCAATATTTTCGGGGGTGCCATCCTGTACTGCCTTCGTTACATCAAAAGTGGTCTGGTTGGTGTAAAATGTATTGGTCCCTGCTTCACCTCCAAAGGGAGAGTGCCAGTGCCACTGGAATCCTACAATGCCTTTGCCTCCGGTGCTTTTATACCAGTCAATGAGTTTTTCTGACTGATGACTGTCATTCCAGCCAAAAGTATGACCACCATTGACCCACAAATAAGGATAACCAACAGTGTAACTTTGCATATCTCCTGCTCTGAACATGGGATTGATGCCTGTGATATCTGCAAGGTCTTCATAATAACTGTCTGTCTGGCCCGAAATGATTTTCTTTCCATAATTGGAAACCAGGTATTGATAGAGGGCAATCGTAGCCGAATCGGCCTCCGGATCAACAAGTGTGTCGGATATGTTATAGGTGTTTTTTGCTGCGGCATAAACAGTAAATTTATCAATGTCCATCCAGCCCCAGCTGCTTTGCACGGTAATGGTATTATCCCCTTGTTCCATGAGGAAATTACCTGCATCAATACTTTCATAAGTGGAAGTGGCAGGAAATACAACGGGGGAGGAAAAGCCACCGTTTACAGACAGGTTTTGTGTTTTTTCGCCATTTGGAGCATTGTAACGAATGACAATTTTGTACATGCCTCTTTCAGGTATTTGAACAGTTACCGTTACTTTGTCTGAAGAATTATCAAAACCGGTAACATAGCCGGAGCCTGAATACCCCTTTATGGAAGTGCTTTTGTATACACCACTGAGCACCCCGTCCTCTGCTTCAACCGAGTCAACAGGCTGTCCGTACTGGGCTTTTAATATTCCCGCAGACATCGTAATAGTAAGTAAAAGGAATATTGCTTTTCGGAATTTCCGATACCAGGATACTGAAGAAAAGTGGTTTGTTTTCATATCTCGTAGTTAAGTTATTACTGGTTAGTATTGTATAGGTGTTTTAATACTTTTTAATGCTGATTCTAAATGTGATGAAAGATAACTATTTTCAGGCAAAATGCCTTTTTTTCATTTCAGAATGATAAGAAAATATAACCATTTGGATTAATTGCATTATTGGAGTGGATTAAATTCTAAATGAGTATTGAAAAGTTTGAAAATAATTTTTACTATTATAAATCCATTTGAGTTTAGAGAAAATGCTTTAAGTTAACGTTGTTAGATTTACTCTATTTCTCATATTGGTTTTTTGTCCTCATGCCGGACGGGCATCCCGCTAAGGCGGGACAAAAAATATAGAAAACTTACCGAAGTAATCTCATGAGCACTCCACAAAGTGCGAAAATAACTCAAATATCTCCATTCCGGTTTACTAAAATCTTTGTTTTAAATTAAAACCAAGAATCTTCGAAATTATAACCCTGCCGCACATGCCTTTTTTCGCCCCGTCCCTTCGGGGCGATTTCATTTTTTGGCTTGATCCAAAAAACGAAACAAAAAAAATCAAGGCTCCAGATCGTTTTGAAGATTTTTTACAGGTGCTCCCTGCCTGCGCAGCAAAACTCAGGACAGGACATAATTTATATATCAACATAGAATTACTATAGAAATTTCGATTTATATAATAGTAAATCATAAATATCCTGTCCTTCAAACAGTGCTGCTCCACAAGCCCCAGGCTATGGTCACCCCTTTAAAAATCATACAAAACGCTCAAAGGCCGGAGTAAAAAGCGGCTTTTCGGCCACCGCGCCCTACTAATTAGCATTTATTTAAGTTGTAAATCTTATCTAAATTATGCATCCTCAAATTAATACTCTTAATGAATATCAGTATTGATCATTAATGAAAGGTATATTGTTTTAAATGAAAAAGAGATGTTTTTGTATCTTTATTTTGCGGAATTAAAAACAATTTGTCTGCCACTGCGTTATAAACAAGAATGAATCTGAACTATGAAGAGACTAATCGTTTTTCTGGTTGCTGCATTTGTTTTATCAGCAACCGGTATACCAAAGCCTCCTCCGGGTAATGACAGTAAGCCAACCTTGCTTGTTGGCTTTTTTGGTGGTGTTAATTTTTCCCAACCCTTCAGTCTGAACAGTTTCCAGGTAATAGATTATCTTGGCACTTCACCCGATATAACCGGTAAGTCGTATTCCGGATTTCTTAAGAATATTGGCAATCAGTTTGGTTTTGTTATGTTTTATCCTGTCAAAGGGAATCTGCATGTAGGTTTATTGCCTTCGTTCAATACCTATAATTATCAGTATAAAACTCACCAGGTTTGGCAGGATGCAGCAAATAACAGTAGTATAGAAGCTGAACGTACCAACCGGCAGAAGCTCCGATATATTGAGATCCCGCTGGTAATACGATACTATATTGGAACAGCCAACTTAAAGCCTTTTGTAGAAGGATACGCTTCATACGGATTGTTACAAAATGCTCAAAAATCAGTGATTTCTGATTTCACCCAGTACTCAGGCAATGTGGCCATACCTGTCCAGCATTCCGAAATGTCGGGCGATTACAGCAGCAGCTACATCACCAGCAAGATTGACCTGGGAGCAGGAGGTGGAGTATCATATGATTTTGACCAGCTGATTGTTACCCTGGGTGTCTCCTATAGTTTCAACATGAATAATATTGTGAATGAAAAAGGGCGTTTCGACAATCAGACATTTTCGGGTAGTCAGTATGATGTGCAGGATAATATCAGACTTCCGGCTTTGAAGATCAACCTGGCTATTATCTTTCCCATCAGCAAAATTACCAGGAGAGGTGCTGTTGACTGCCATTATTTTAAAGAAAAACGTAAATAATAATATGACTATCGGGAATCATGTATAAAGCTAATTTCTATTTAAAATATTGCAAGAAAAAGCATGCTTACGCTGCCCCCTCCCCCCTGAAGGGGGGCTCACACACGGTTTACCAATGTCAAATTTAGTATTAATATGTGCGTTGGCTCCCCTTCAGGGTGTAAACAGGGGCTGAGCGAAAGCATTGTAAAATCTGATTCATTTAAATTTATTAATCATTCCAGATACTCATTAAAAATAATTAATCCGGAAACAATATCATTCGATGAAAAAAATAGCTTACAGCCTTTTAATTCTTTTAGTTACAGTTTCCTGTGATGTAAAAAAAAGCAATGTGTCACCGGATTATAACTTTGTTAAAGTATTTGACAATACAGACCTAACCATTTCCTATTATCCTGTGGATGCGATGGAAACGGCTGATGGTGGCTTTATTGTGCTGTCAGCGCTTGATGCTACACAAAACACTAATTTTCCGGCTGTACAGGTATTAAAAACCGACGAGAATGGCAATATGGCGTGGGAAGCTACTGCCGATGCAGGTTATGTAAGTCCGGTGCCGGGACTGATGAATACCGGGAACAGCATTCAGTTTTTTTGCATGGATGACAATTCTTTTAAGGCCAAACTGATGACCATTAATGATAACGGTAGTTCTGGCACTATCTCGGAAGCCGGAGGCACCAGTGACAGTTATCCGCTGGCTGCATATTATTCAAATTCAGCCAACCGAATTGTGCTGTTGTCTTATGACGGAATAGGGATGAATACGGTAATCAGCGCTTATGATAAAAATCTTTCAAACAGCTTCCGTATTTCTACTTCCACCAACAAAGATTTTTCCTATGAAATTTTTCAGCACCTGAAAAAACAACATACTCCATTCCCGTTTTTTATTCGTGATTTTGTTAGTAACGGGAATACCTTCTATGCTGTCAATGCCCTTTCAAACTATACACTTTCACTGCTATTTGTTGACCAGAGCACAGGAAGCATTACGGGCAGGCTGAACGGGTATCAGGAATCAGGGGGTATCAGTGCTGTTCATTACCTGGAAGGAGATACTTTTGCCATAGCTGCTTCTCAGTTTAATACCGGCAATGTGTTTATCGGACCGGATATTTCCATAGATTATCATTCAACCCAGAATGTTTCTGATCTGCAACCTTTGGCATTTCCGGAACTGAAAGCTGATGCTCCTGTTAAAATGCTGCAGGACGAGTTTAATGGCAAAGCAATGATTGTGTATGCAGCAACTACCAAAACGGACCAGATTGCCCTGTATTTCTTTGACAAGACTACTTTTGAGCTTCAAAAGACCAAATACCTGGGGCATACCAACCCCGTTGAACTGGCTGCGTTGTTCAGAACCGATGACGGCGGACTGGCCGTTGCCGGCAAAACATGGGTAGCTGGTCGGTACCAGCGGATTATTCTTTATAAATTAGCACTGGATGAATTGGGTTTGTGATTGACTTTAGTTAAATTTCCCTTTTTCGTTATCTGAAGAATTATTAATCTTTAGTGCATGTTATTTTATACCGGCCTTTGAGCGTTTTGCATGATTTTTAAAGGGGTGACCGTAGTAGGAGCTTGTGGAGCAGCACTGTTTGAAGGACAGAATATTTACTATTAAATGTTCAGGGAATCGAAAGTTTCTTAGTAGTTCTATGTATATGCATAAACTATGGTCTGTCCTGAGTTTTGCTGCGCAGGCAGGGAGCACCTGTAAAAAATCTGCAAAACGATCTGGAGCCTTGATCTTTTTTGTTTCGTTTTTTGGATCAATCCTTGCCTTGGCATTTTATGCAAATATTGCGATGGCAAGGATCACGAGCAGCTGATGGCTGGCTTGTGGGTGCGAGTAACCCAAAAATGAAATCGCCCCGAAGGGACGGGGCGAAATAGGGCTTGTGGGTAAGCAGAAAAAATTGGATTTAAATAATTTAATAGTCAGATAGATTTTGTATTTGTAATTTGTACATCTGATCGGGTAATTTATTTAGTAAAAAATTAATGCTTACTATTTTACAACAAGTTTCCCTGTATTTGTATATTCCTTGGTTCTTACCGAATAAAGATACTGGCCTGCTGCAAGCTGATTGATATTCACAGCCTGTATCTGGCTTCCGTAACTTTTTTGTGAGAGTGTTTTCCTGTATACTTCTTTGCCATAGATATCGAAAATAGTAATATCAGCATCACCGGGCCGTTGCATGAAAAACCTGACATAGATGTAAGCGCTGGCAGGATTGGGATATACGACTGTTTGTGTAGCACTGTTCTGAAGGTCGTTCACATCAGTATTGAGTCCGAAAATATCTATCCTTTGGTCAACAAAATCACTGAATCTTGCCACATCAAGTGCTTCTTTACTGGCCCCGAACCAGTCCTGCAACACAGAAGTATAAACCTGCCGGTAGTCAACCTGGAATTTCATATTGCCTCCCTGCAGGTCATTCAGGTCAGGATTGTCGCCAACAACCTGTCCTTTCACTTTTTTACCAAAGATAAATACCGGAGTGGAAGTTCCGTGGTCAGTCCCGTAACTGGCGTTTGAATGAACCCTGCGGCCAAACTCCGTGAAGGTCATGGTCAGCACCTTGTCTTCCACGCCCAGGTTGGCCATATCGTCCTGGAAAGCCTTGATGGCAGAGGACAGATGATACATCAGATGCTGCATGCTCACCCAGCGTTGAATCGTAGGTTTCAACCTGATCTCCGTGTGTATCAAACCCGCCAATCCGGCACATAAAGATCCTGGTTTTTATACCTCCTTTCAGTAAACGGGCTATCAGCCGGAGCTGACCGGAAAGGGGATTCTTTTTAAATCCGGTTGGGGCAGGAGCGGGGTATTCTTCCGGGTAAACCACACCAGAATTTGAACCGGCATCATAGACTTCTTTCAGCCTGTCGCCATAAACATTGGACATACCCTCAAACTGCCAGAGATATTCCATTTCGTCTCCTGCATAGCCTTCTGGTTTGTAAAGCGTGGCATTGTCGACTCCAACACCGTTGATCAGATCATAAAAAGCCTGCGGACTTTGCACATTAAACCCAATTGGTATGCCCTCTTCACGATGGAAGGCAATGGACATGGTATTGCCGATTTCAATGCCAATCGGATCTTCCATATTCTGATTCGGATAGGCATCCGGGTAGTTGGGATATTCCAGGTTAAGAAACCGGCCCATCCAGCCTGAGGCCACGTTGGCATTATCCTCAGTGCCATCGAGTCCCATGAAAACCAGGTCGCGTCCGCGAAAATGGGAACCGTTCATGTTGGGATAGCCTACGTTCTGAATCACTACTGCTTTGCCTTCGTCATAAAGTGTTTTAAAATGGATCATGTCGGGGTGCAATCCAACCTGCCGGTTAAGTGGAATTGATTCATCCACATTGATAAATTTCCTGGAGCCATGATCAGGCAGGGCAATGTTGGGCCTGGCGTTGTAATACTCGTTGTACTGGCCAATGGGAACAAGGGTGTTGAGTCCGTCGTTGCCGCCATGGAGCTGAATAAAGATAAGAACATTGTCGTTATTGCCTGATAATGCAGCCTGTGTAAAGGCATTCCCCGGTACGAGGGCACGTAAAGGGATGCCTCCCAGCGCAAAGGTTCCTGCTGCTGTAGCTCCTATATTGCGTAAAAAATGTCGTCTTTTCATCCTGGATTTTGTTGGTTAATAAAGTTGATACTCGGGTGATTGCATGATGGCATTTACCAGTACTTCAATCTGGGAACGAACAGAGGATTCATACTGTGAAGGACTGGCAAGATAATCGTTCCATTCCTTGGTCCATGCTGCAGGATACAGTCCGTCAAGGAACACGTCAGTCAGGAAGAAGTCCCTGCGTTCTGCGGCCACCGGGAAAGGGATCATCAGTTCTATTAACTTGTCAGTAATCTCTCCGGCATCGGAAGGATCGGATATAACGCCTGAATTTTTAACCCAGTCAAGCAAATCGGGTTGAATACCCAGTGAATCTCCACCATCGTTAACTCCATTGAGTAGAAACTGGGCAAATTTATACCGGTAGGCAAGTGAATTGGGGGTGATCCAGTTCCGGCTGTAGACCGGGTACTGGTGATAGGCCGGGTAACCAGCCACCTCAAATGGTTCAAAAAAGCTCAATTCCTGCTGGGCAATGAATTTCAGGATTCCGTCCTTGTAAACCGTATTGTAAAGCGTATCCTGATCAGTCGGGAAGCTTACGCTAAACAAATTGGCAGTTCCTAAGATCAGTTCAATGGGTGATTTGATGATTGAACCCCGAATATCGTTTGCTGTAATACTGTCGTTGGTATCGTAGAAGTGCTGACTGCTCAGCAGTGCTTTCACCAGGGTGGGCATGTCATATCCCGAAGATTTGAAGGCAGCAGCCAGTGGCTGAATTACTTCTGATTCAACCGTGTCATCAATTTTATAATATACGAAATACCTGTATATCTTACGGGTGATGAACTGAGCCGTAGCATCCTGTTCAAAGATCATATCCAGCATGTCATACAATTCCTGCGTAGCGGCTGCTTCGGTGGCATAGCCGCTAATCACTTCAGCCGGTTTGATGACCCGGTTGCCAAAGTGATTGCTGAATGTTTTCTCTCCGGCATCATGGCGGTTGGCCAGTACATCGGTTCCTGACGTTGCTGTCCTTAATTTTCCAACCGGAATCTGTGTGAGTTCGTCAATATTGGTAAAAGTTTCATCGGTCATCCAGCCCGTAAGCACACGTGTGGCTGCCTTAACATCATCTTCCGTGTAATTGGTATAGTCGCCTTCACCAATCTGAGGGCCGCGTCCGATAGAGTATAGCTCCATCATTTCACGGGCAAAATTTTCATTCGGACTGCTGACGTCATTGGTGCCGTTATCAAGATACACCAGCATGGCGTTGTCAATACAGATGCGTTTAAAAAGTTCTTTGAAACTCCCGAATGCAAAATATCGGTACAGCGCATTCTGGTAGTAAATCATCTCAGAAGACTTTACCTTTGCACGGCTCGTCGGGATGTGCGTATGATAAAAATACGTGAGTCGTTCCCTGATACTGGTTCCGGAATTACGTATCTGCTCAAGAAACCAGATAATAAAATAATCGGTTAGCGTGGTTTGCTCACTGTTTGTGTCAGTGGCTTTGGGGGTAAGCCAGGTCTGTCCGGTTTTGAGATCTACAGGTGGATCAGGCAGTGATTGATCGGCAAACAATTCGTTCATGGCCTGATCAACCGTGTAACCTGCAAACCTGTCAATATCGGCATTTGTTACTCCGAATACAGCCCGGCGTAGCAGATGTGCAGCGTTACTCCTCCCCAGGGTACCTGCAAATTTATCGGTTGCGCCCATACGGTTCTATGTTTAGGATGTTTAAAAAATATAAACGAATATACAAATCTTTTATTATTGAAAAAATTTGTCCTCAATATTTTTGATGGAAGGAAGGAGTTGATACTGAGTTAACTTCCGAACATGTGCTTTTCTCCGGCCTTGTAAAGCAACACATTAACCTGTTCGAGTGTAACCAGACAGCCATAACGCATTTTTTCAAGGTAGGGTTTTATCTCTTCATAAAAAGAAATGACTTTTTTTTCTTCATCGACTATTTCAACAACAGTAGGTACCTTTTCTGATACTTCCCAGAATTTGTAAGAGTGGATGACTGAACTGGCTCCGTATCCAAGGATGCCTTTCACGACTGTAACACCGGCCAGGTTGCGTTTCTTAGCCCTGTATACAATCATCTCATTGAGGGGGGTATGCTTGAACTTATCGGTTGAACTGACATAGATCCGTAAAAGTGTAGCTGTGGTATTGTTTTCCATATCAGAGAATTTTTATAAGTGTTCTGCCCGCAAAGACAGCCAGCAGGCCGAAAAAGAAACTTAAGGTGGCATAGGAGATAAAACGCAGCCATTCCTTGTTCTGCATGAGCAACAGGGCATCGTTGGAAAGTGACGAAAACGTGGTGAAGCCGCCACATACACCAACAGTTAAGAACAGTCGCATTTCAGGTGACAATATATTCCGGCTTTCTGACAGACCGTAAAAAATACCTATCAGCAGACTGCCAATTATATTGACTGTAAATGTGCCCCATGGGAAGAGTGAAATAAAATTTACCTGAATATATCTTGTGATCAGAAACCGGAATGATGTTCCGATAAACCCGCCAATACCTGCAATTATAATTGATTTTACCATTGATACTATTTTTACAATGAATAAATAATTCAGGTAGAAGTCATCAGTACCCTATGTGGGACGGTTAAAGGCAGACCTCATTGCCGGTGGACAAAGGTAGGGATAAAACTGTGATTATGCAATAATGGGCTGATTTGAGCCTGAAAATACAACCTGAATTAACATGCTTAAAACTTCTGCTTTTTTTGACATTAAAATTCACTGTTATTTTATGAACATATGTGCACAAAATTTTTTAAATTTGTTAGAACCCCGTTGCATCAAAAGAAATTTAACACGCAAACCATGTACACTTTCTGTAGTTTACATTTCTAATTATTAATTGTATGATTTTATGTGTGAAATCCAGGGGGGCATCAATTTTATTACGAACAATAAATAAGATTTTTGAACAATAATAAGTAATCATATTCTTTTAATTATTATTCACCAAATAACCTAAACCCATGGAACAAGCAGAAGAAAAACAAGTAGTTGTAAGTATGCCAAGAATAGGCGATCCGGCTCCGGAATTTAAGGCAGTCACCACGCAGGGTGATATTCATTTTCCCAATGATTATAAAGGCAATTGGGTTATATTATTCAGTCATCCTGCCGATTTTACGCCCGTTTGCACCTCTGAATTCATGACATTTGCCAGCCTTGAAAACAAATTTCTTAAAGCAAATTGTAAACTTGTTGGACTTTCAGTTGACGGCCTTTACAGTCATATTGCCTGGCTGCGCACAATTAAGGACAAGATTGAATACAAGGGCATGAAAGATGTTGAAGTAAATTTTCCGCTTATTGAAGACATTACCATGGAAGTGGCACAGAAATACGGAATGATTCAACCGGGCGAGAGCAACACCAAGGCTGTGCGAGCCGTATTTTTTGTTGATCCGAAGGGTACAATCCGTACCATTATTTATTATCCGTTAAGTCTGGGACGTAATTTTGATGAGCTTTACAGGGTGCTTATCGGATTGCAGACAGCCGATGAATTTTCAGTAGCCACTCCTGCCGACTGGCAACCAGGTGACGAGGTTATTGTTCCTACTGCCGGATCATGTGGAACGGCAAAGGAAAGAATGGAAATAAAAGTCCCGGATATCACCTGCTATGACTGGTTTTTCTGTACACAGAAGTTGCCAAAAGAAAAGATCGAAAAGGCACTGCTGCATAAATAGAAAAATAGAGCGATTAGTCGCTTATGAATAATTATTAAATCCGGTTGTTTCTTTCTCTTACAGGAAAGAAATGCCGGATTTTTAATTGTTGTTGTTTAGTGGAGAATTACAATGCAGTTGATTTAGAATTAACCTTACAATCCTTTCAAAAGAATAGTAAGATATTCACTGAAAGCTGCTTTTTTTTCATCATCCATCAGTTCACTAATGCGGTCCTCGCAGGTGCACTTATATTGTTGCACATGATCCCACATGGCAAGCCCTTTTTCAGTCAGGCACAGGTTGATCATCCGCTTGTCGTCTTTATCAGATTCCCTGCATGCATATCCGTGATTAACCAGGTTAACTACTATCCGGCTGATTTTTGATTGTGATAAGTTCATTTCGTTGGTAACAAACTGTATGTCATACTTCTTTCTTTTGGGCATGTGCAGGAAGAAGTAAAATTCAGAGGCTGCAAGGGGGATTTTGCTGTACAGTTCTTCGTGCATGTCAGAACATTTCCTGCACAGGTTACAAAGTAAATCAACTACTTCAGAGCTCATAGGATTATTTTTTATTGCTGCTGCCTGTAACAGAAATTCAGGACTTCTGTTTTTTCGGGCGACAGGGTAGTTAGAGTTTGTCCATAAAGTCAAGGTGTCTGGATCAAAATGTTCGAGAACAAGGAGTGCAAAAATTTTAATCCGCAGTATACTAATGTATATGAGGAATTAAAATTTTTGTAACAACGCAGTTATCGGACATTATGGACAGACACTAATTAGTTTTTCATAATACATGGCAAATGAGCGGTACAGAAAATGTGTCCATTTGCCAAAGGGTACAATAATCAATGCCCACTGAACCAGTACGGTTAAATGAACCAGGTACATCCAGAAATGATCTGTCAGCATGTTCAAATCAATAAAAAGACGTACCATGAAAGCGGTCAGTCCCATCAACATCAGCCAGATGACAAAGAACCAGTCGGATGGTTGAGAATGACTGCTGAGCTGTTTTTTCCTCCGGATGCGGCTCCTGACAAAATCGAAGGTTACAATAAATATCACTGCACTTTCAATATAACCAAGCCATACCACAAAGGCATGTTCTGTCTCAAACCAGTTCAGTACAACTGTAGTGAACAGCAGGGTGAGGTATCCGATTACCAGGATGAAATGTTCAAACCAGCGTACCTGGTTGTCATCGCAGCCCAGGGCCCGTTTTTGTGTAAACATGTGCACGAATAGTTCTCCCGCAGCTTTAAAATAATTTTTCAGCGGAACCTTGATGTGTTGCTTATAGATAGTAAAATACCACATCCTGATGATATCGGGTAACAGAATTACCAGAAAGACTGCAGAGATGGCGGTCATCTCGAACAGATGTCCATAATGAAGGATGGCTTCGGAGTTGAAATTAGCACGAAAAGCAAAATATACAACCAGTGCTGCCATGAGTACAAAAGCTGTGATAGTAGCGGTAAGTGAACGGTATAAAAGACCAGACAGCCCTGTCCAGTCGTATTTGGATGTTAGCCACCTGCGCAATGACATCATTAGTTCACCGGGATTTGCTGTTTCAGGACAATGGTCACTACATTCTCCGCAATAATAGCAAAGCCATGGTTTTAATGAGGATTTAATGTCATCCTCCAGTCCCAGGACACTGTAGCGTACCATTTCACGTGGAAATGAATTCTCTTCGGTTGACAGGGCGCAAACGGCAGTACAGTTGCCGCAATTATAACAGGCATTGAAATCAAAGGCCCCGTATTTCTTCAATTCTGTTGAAAATGCTGGATTTATAGTGGACATTATGCATTTATTTTATAATAGAAATATTCATCATCATCGTCAATGTTGGCTGTTTCAACCAGTCCGTATTTTTGCAGCGACATCAGATAATACATTACCTCATGTGCGGGCATTCCAAGCTTTGTGGAAAGCTGAGGAACCGTCAACTCCTCTGCCTTTAGCATGCCAAGGATGGTCTTTTTCATCCTGACAAAAGCTTTTAACTGTTCTTTCACTATCGGATCAACGTCGATCCGGGCGCGCATATATTTTGCTGTTTTCCCTTTTTCAATTTCCATGGTCATTCCTTATTGTAATACAAACATTATTTAGCAGGAGCATTATCCATTGCCAGCATATCGATCATACTCTCAATATCCTTATTGCTGTAATTCACAAGGTCAAGAGAGTCGGAGGGACATACAGGAAGGCACATGCCACATCCCTTGCATACCGAGTTGTTAATAACAGCCACTTCTTTCCCGTTTGATCCGGTTTTCTGAATGGCATCGTAAGGACAGGCATCAGTACAGGCATTGCACCAGTTACAGGTTTCTTTGTCCACTTCTGCTACAATAGGTTCCAGTTCAAGCTGTCCTTTGCTTACATAAGAGTAAGATTTTGTTGCTGCTGAAAGCGCAGAATTCACTGATTCCATCACGTTTTTGGGACCCTGACAAGTGCCGGCAATGGTGATGCCGTCGATGACTGTTTCAACCGGCCGCAGTTTCATATGTATCTCATTGAAGAACTTATCGCGACCTTTCGGGAGTTTAAACAGGTTGCCTACTGAGTTGTCTTCCCTGGGCACCATCCCGGTAACCAGTACAACCAGGTCTGCCTTTACCTCAATCTCCCTGTTGTTGGTTAAAATATCATTTACTTTGACAATGGTTTTACCCTTTTGGGTCATCACTTCAGGCAGCGCATCTTCGTATGATTGCAGATAAATATCTCCTTTACGGGACGATTCCGCATACAGTACTTCCTGTTTGCCATACGTGCGTATGCCCCTGTTGAAATGATAATTGCGGATGTCACCGAATTTTTCTTTTGCATGGATGGCCGCATGAATGGTAGAGGTACAGCAATATCGGGAGCAATATTTGTTTTCGCCTTCTGGTTGCCTGCTGCCCACACAGTAGATATAGGCAATATCATGGACTTCCTTCCCGCGATAAATCAGTTTTTTGTCGTTGAGGGCCACCAGCCGCTTGAACTCCGGGAGCGTAACCACATTGTCGATTTGTTTATAGCCAAATTCACCGTCTGCGGGTGTATAAGGATCATATCCTGTTGACATCAGCACAGAACCCACATTGATGTTCAGCGTTTCTTCCTGCTGGTTGAGGTCAATTTCTGAACAATGTTGTTGACAATCTCCGCACTTCGTGCAGTTTTCCATATCAATTACCGGCAGGTGGGGATGCTCTCCCGGATAGTTATGGTAGATGGCTTTTCTTTTTGTCATGCTGAAGTTGAACTCATCCGGCACTTCAACAGGGCAGGCATCAATAGCCTGTTGCAGCTTGTCCTGTTCGCATTGTCCCTTAATATAACGGGGCCTGATTTTCACTGTAAGGTTAAAATCACCGATACTGCCGGATGAAGCAGTAACTTCAGCATTGGTAAAGATGGTGACGTTGCTGCGTTCTTTCAGTTTTTTATACAACCGGGTTGCCAGGCTTTTCCCCGTTTCATCCGAAGTAAAAAGCACATCCCACTGCGCGATACGGCCCCCGGTGAAAGGTTCCCGTTCGATAAGGTAAACAGGACAATCCATGTTTGACAGTTCGATGGCAGCCCGCATTCCGGCCACTCCGGCTCCGATAACTGCCACAGCTTTTTGTGCAGGTATTTTAATCGGGTCGAGTGAATTGCTTCGTCTGGCTTTGGCAATGGCAGCTTTCACAAGTTTGATGGCCTTATCAGTGGCTCCCTGTTTGTTGTCTGAATGTGCCCAGGAGGCCTGCTCACGGATGTTGGCGTGTACATAATTGTACTTGTTTAGTCCGGCTCTTTCTGTTACTGCACGAAAAGTTACCAGGTGCAGCTTGGGAGAGCAGGAAGCAACCACCACACCATCCAGCTCGTTACTTTTGATGTCTTCTACCATCTCCTTCTGGTTGGAATCGGCACAGGCAAACATGGTTGTTTTGGCCAGTGATATGCCTTCTTCATTTTCAACCGCCTGTCTTACTTTTTCCACATCCACATAGTCGGAGATGTTACCTCCGCAATGACAAATATATACGCCTATTTTATTCTTCATTTTTGTTGGGTTAAATAGCTGATTGTTTCTGATGAAGCCGAACCGGCAGACAGTATAGAATCAGGAATATCCATGGGTCCTGAAGCGGTTCCTGCCACAAATACTCCTTCAATACTGGTTTTGGCCGGGCTTGCCAGGATGTCTTCCTGATGTACAAAATTATAGGGATCGAGCTTCAGTTCATCTTCTGAAAACAATGAGGCTGCATCCAGGTTGGCCTTTACGCCTACTGAAAGGATGACCATATCGTGTTCTGCTTCCTGTACCTTACCCTGATTAATATCTTCGTAACGAAGAATCAGGTTCCCGTTTTCTTTCTCTCTGATCTTTCCGATTTTACCTTTGACAAATTCAACGCCCATCCCTTTTGCCTGGTCGTAAAATTCATTGAATCCTTTTCCAAATGCCCTGATGTGCAGGTAATAGATAGTAACATCGGCCATTGGGAGTGCCCCCATGATGAGTTGGGCCTGTTTGATGGAGTACATGCAGCAGATCTGTGAGCAAACCGGGTTACCCACGCTTTCGTCACGGGAACCGGTGCAGAGTACATAGGCTATATTGTCAGGCATCTTGCCGTCACCGGGTCTGAGAATGGTATTGAAAGGCCGGGTAGGAGCCAGCTGCCTTTCCATTTGCATGGAAGTGATCACATTTTTGTAGACACCATATCCGTAACGGGGCATCAATGTTGGATCAAAAAGTTTAAAGCCGGTAGCCACAATTACTGAATGGGCATTAATAATGTATTCTTCGGTTTTCTGTGTAAAGTCGATACAATTAGTCGGACAGGCTTTCTCGCAGGCGCCGCAGAGTGTACAGTTTTCCATGTCAATGGCTGCAACACGCGGACTGGCAATACTAAAAGGAATGAAGGCAGCTTTACGACCAATCAGGTCAAACTGATACTGGTCGGGAACACTCACCGGGCAGGCCTCTTCACATAGCTGGCAGCCGGTACAGTCTTCTGCAACAACATACCTGGGCGTGCGTGTAACGTGGGCTTCAAAATTGTTTTCTCCGATCTTATGTATCTTGTTTACAGTGCTTCCTGTAAATATGGTAATATTTGGGTGCCGGGATATCTCTGATACTTTTGGTGTAGTAATACAGGCGGCACAATCCAGGGTAGGGAATACCTTGCTGAGCAGGATCATTTTCCCGCCAATAGACAGGTCCTTCTCAACGACCAGTACACTGAATCCATTATTGGCCAGGTTCAGGGCTGCTTCACCCCCGGCAATGCCTCCACCGACAACTACTACATCATAAGAAGCTTGTTTTGTTTTTCCCTGCATAATTAGTTGTTTGTATGATTAAGCAAATATTCGTTGAATGATTTCACATGTTTCACAAAGGCTTCACTGCATACCGAGCAAAGCGCTGCCATACGCAGGCGTGCCGGATCCATGTCCTT
This sequence comes from uncultured Bacteroidales bacterium, assembly GCA_963783315.1. GTDB lineage: Bacteria > Bacteroidota > Bacteroidia > Bacteroidales > DASQZP01 > DASQZP01. Next base: position 632,122 of record CAWAMZ010000008.1, on the reverse strand, counting down.
TTTCTTCATCATTTCCTGTGTTTTACTGACGATCTCTCCGGTTTTCTCTGTGCATGATTCCCCGTATGGACAATCGCTTCCGTCGGCAGCAATAAAAACGCCATCGAACCCCTGTTCATAAGCATGCATGATCCACCTGGGTTTTACTCCGCTCGAACAGGGAACAGTGATGGTATATACAGTGGGTGGGTAATGCAGTTTGAGTAATCCCGCCATATCGATGGCGGGATCGGAGATCTTTTCAGTAGAAAACACCAGGATGCTGGCTGTTTTATTACCTGTTAACATCCTGATTAATTTTTCTTCAGTATTACCTTGAAATATCCGCTCTCTTCGATAGTACCCAGGTATTCGTGTCCTTTTTTATTACACCATTTTGGAATATCTACCTTTGTACCTTCATCTGCAGAAAGTACTTCCATAATATCACCGGAATTAATAGTTCCGATTGCTTTTTTTGCTTCCAAAAGGGGTCCCGGACAGGCTGTTCCCCTGGCATCTACAGTCTTGGTGACTGCTACGCTTTTTAATTCTTCAGTTGTCATAATTTTCTAATTTTAAATTTGTTACTTATTCAATTTTTAGATAAAAAGCTGTGTACTGCTTGCACTTGCATCAGCAACAAAGGTGGCTGCTCCGGCATAGCGCAGGTGCGGATAGTCGATCATTTCCTCTTTATTGAAACCCATCAGGTGCATCGACATCTCACATACTGTGATCTCAATGCCCAGTTCACCTGCCTGTTTAAACATATCTTCCAGAGAGAGGACTCCCTGTTTTTTCATAAGCGTTTTGATCATGGCCGGACCAATACCCGCCATGTTCAGCTTTGACAGTTTTAGCTTTTGCTTGCCTGTCGGCAACATCATACCGAACATTTTGGAGATAAGATTTTTTTCTTTTGCTTTCTTTTTTGGGTCACGCAATGCAGACAACGACCAGAAAGAAAAAAATAGTTTAACCTCCGTATCCATAGCTGCAGCAGCCAGTGCAATAATCATAGTAGCCAGGATCCGGTCCATGTCGCCCGAAACAACGGCAATAGATAACTGATCCCGGTTACAATCCTCAACCTCTGCAAGCCGCTCTTTTAGTTCGGTTACCTCGGCTTTTAGCTGTTTTATCTGTGTTTCTATATCCTGTTCAACTTCAAGATCCATTTTTCTTCATTCGTTTACATTAGGAAAAAAGAAGGTTTCCACCTTCAAATTAATAGTTGACAACATTAGTGGCTGACATAACTTCTGTTACCACTGTGCCGGCGGCAATAAGCTCAGAACCATCAATCAGTTCTTCCGGTTTGATGTTTCTTTCTTTCACACATGGAGAGCAAAGCATGAGTTTGCCTTCCAGTTCAATGAAAGTGTCCAGTAATTCCTTCAGGGGAAGAAGTCCTTTGGCTTTCACTTTTTCTGCTTCTCCTTTTTTCGTCAGCAATACAGCTTCCGACTGAAGGATAATTGTTACTTCGATATCCATTGATTGAGCAGCAGTGGCTACTACAAATGGTAAGGTTGCTTTTTCGGGGTTCTCAGGCCCGGTAGTGCTGATGATTACAATTTTTTCATTTGTTTCCATACTCTTAAAATTTGGTTTGAGGCAAAATTGAGCAAAAAGAATGTTAAGAGTTCTTAATTCGATGTGAGATGGTTTAACTACCTTTGTGATTTATATCACATTTAGGAACCAGTCATGGAAAATATATGTGCAGTTTGCTCTTTTAAGTCTAATGCAGCCAGGACATTAGAAGATAATGAACAGGAATTGCTTTCCTGTAATCATTTGATGGTGCCCTTCAGAAAAGGTGATCCGGTGATCAGGCAGGGACAGTATTCATCAAATATTGTGTATTTGCGAAAAGGACTGGCAAAGATTCATATCAAGGGACCGTATTATGAGCAGATCATAAAGATCGTAAAGGCTCCGAGGTACCTGGGGCTGCCCACCACCATGGGTGATAAGATAAATCAGTATTCAGTGACCGTGATTGAGGATGCTGAGGTTTGCTTTATTGATATATCTACTTTTAAGCAACTTATACTTACTAACCAGAAATTTACGCATGAGATCATAACCAAACTATGCAGGTATGAGCTTGATTCGTTCAGAAAATGTGCAAGTCGTACACAAAAGCAGACCCGTGGCAATATTGCTGATGTAATACTCGATTTTGCTGATTATTTTTATGATTCAAACTCCTTTACTCTGCCTCTGACTCGTGATGAGATTGGTAATCTGGTGGATACCAGCCGGGAAAGTGTGAGCAGGATACTGACTGAATTTAGTCACGACGGGATCATCAGTATTTCGGGCAGGAAGATTGAAATCCTCAACAAGCAATCACTTAAACTGATTAGTGAGAATGGGTAGGATCTATATGTGTATCATAATATGTTTCTAAAGCATGAATCCCTTGCACGGCCCCCTTCCCCCTGACGGGGGTCCTGCGCTCCGTTAAAGAACCTAGTGCTGGTTAGTATTGCGGGCTGACCCCTGTAGGGGACCAAGGGGCAGCGTAAGCGGACTTTTTCCAGACATATTTTAATTGGATATTGGCTTATTACTCGATTCCAGATAGCCATTATAAATCATTTACTCTCATACCTGGTTAATTCATCTGCCCTCCAGGTTCCATCAACCTTTTCTTCATATTTAATAAACAGATGAGGAGGAGAAACAGTATAGTAAAAATAATATTTATCCGGAGCGAAAAAAGACTGCCAGCCACCAACAGACAATTCAAGAACATAGCATTTATAAGTACCGTCTTTTACAGTAACAGTTTTGACTCCGGTATTTTTTAAATTCATGGTTAACACATTGCCATACTGGTACATGTAGGTTTGGAATGATACAGTTTTACCGGTTCCAAAAGGGAAACCCCTGAATGTGAAAAAGTAAGCCAGGGGTGAATAGATATTTGTCTCATCAGTTTCAATATCCCTGTGAAGCTTTTTTGTTTCTACATAAAAATGAACAGAATCGCCCGATTTAACATAGTATTGTATTACCAAATTTGTCTTCAGGTCGGTTCGTTTTTCCGAAACTGTTGTCAGATCATCATACCTTATTTTGATATCATTGGTAAACAGGCCTCCTTCGTTGGCATGAATGATATAATAAGCAGGATGCTCCTTATTCTCTAAAGTTACCTGGATCTGAGAAAAGATGTATCCCGTTTTGTCATTCATATATTCATGAATTGTGAAAGATTCATTCTCAGGAATACCGGGATTACGAAAAACAGGCTGAGCACCAGCAGTTGATACTGCTATGTATAAAACTATCAATGTGAAAGTTCCTTTCATACATGTATCAGTTTTCAATGAGAATTAAATAAATTTTAAGTTATATAACTCGGTATTGCGCCAAATTATTTTCATGGGAGCCTGTAATTTAAACCTGAGATTTCTTTTTTTAATTGAGTGCTCTCGAGGGCAAATATAAATATGTTAAACGCACAACTACTACTTTGAGACAAATACAATTTCTATTATTCATTATTGATCATCGATTTTTTTCTGTTTAACTCAATTGAAAAGGCCATCCCTGAAATACAGAGATGGCCATTAAGGTATAAAATTTTCAATTAGAAACGGTATCCAAGCGAAAGTCCATATCCTGTGTTCTTCACTGCTGACTTATCATCTGTAAAACGTTTGTCTTCAGGATTGATGTTTAGCATACCGAGCTGAGTATTTAACTGAAAAAACAGTCCTCCGGCCAATTCATATCCGGCAAAGATATTTCCTCCTGCATCAAATGATTTAAAATATGTTACGTCAAGGGGGTCGCCAGTTTCCACTGTTTTTTTGAAGGTGATATCAGTTTCCAGAGATACCGGGCCACCTTCATAGGTTGTCTTGCCTCCAATACCGTAAGCAACATACGGTCCGATTCCAAGCATGAAATATCCATTACCCAGGGCGGCTTTGTAGACAAAATTCAAGGGTAATTCAATGTATGATAGTTTATATGTACTGGTTAATGAGCCTGATGAATTTTTTGCTCCTTTGGTGGAGAACAACAGGCCTGGTTGAAAGTAAAACTCGGGGACAATTGGGATCTGAACATTCATACCGGCATGGTAACCCAGGATCAGGTCATTTTCAAGTTTATCCCCATTCATATCTTTTCCGTTAAAATTCTGAAAATTCACTCCCCCGAGAATAGCAAAGGATGTCTTTGCATTTCCGGTGCCCTGGGCAACAACCATGGAAGCTGTAAGAATGAAGATTACCATAAAAGAACATAGTTTTGTCATCATCATATTTACTATTAGAATGATTTTAAGCACAATTGCTTAATTAATTTGATGCGTTTTTTGCAGCATCTGCCTTCATTTTTTCGTTTGCACTGATCAAAAATTCGACCCGGCGATTTTGTGTACGACCTTCTGATGTGTCATTGGTATATTTTGGTGCAGATTCGCCAAAGCCTTTGGTTGTAAGGCGCCTGGTTGATATATTTTTACTGCTCAGGTAATTATATACGGTACCCGATCTTTGTTCTGAAAGTGTTTGATTATACGCCTGACTTCCTTTGCTGTCGGTGTGCCCCTGTATTTCAATATTCGTTTCAGGGTAATTATTCAGGACAACCACGAGCTTATCAAGGCTCATTTTGGCATCACCCGAGAGATTTGATTTATCGAAAGCAAATAGCACATTGCTGCTGAATTCAACTACAATACCTTCCCCTACGCGTTCAACCTTTGCATCAGGTACAGATTTTTGTATTTCTTCAGCTTGTTTATCCATTTGGTGTCCGATTACTGCACCGGAAGCTCCTCCAACTGCAGCCCCAATGATTGCCCCAAGGGCAGTATTCCCCGAAGCCCGGCCAATTACAGCTCCGGCTGCACCTCCGGCAGCTGTACCCACTGCAGCACCTTTCTGCGTTTTGGTCCATGTTGCGCAGCTCGACAGAACAAATGTCATACTTAACGTTACAAGTAAAAAAATTATTAAATTTTTCATTACATACATTTTAGTTTGTTTAAAATATTTACAAATAGAAATACTGGATTGTCCGGCATTAAAGAATAGCATCCGGATTTTCCATCAATAGAGTACCCATTATTAGGGCGAACAGGAACCAGCCGCTGAAACAGAACTTTGGAAAGCAGACTTAGGAATTTTAATACATCCGGTTAATCTGAAATCATATTTTTGGCTTTATGCCGGGAGCCTTCCAATTTATCTTTTAGCTGTTTGGCAATCATAACCTCCAGAAATTTATCTATTTAAAGGTAATCTTATCTAAAATGAAAAATATTACATAACTTTTATAAAGAATTACATCATTCACACTATTTTGGATGTGTTTATCTTTTTTAATGGGAATTGGGTTCAGGCTCCGGATTATTTTACAATTGTTTGAATATTTAGTACTGAGGACAGGGTATTGGATCATTATGGTATAGAATAAATAATAGTGCTTATCATTTATTCATTAGGTTTTACCGGTAAAATTCCGGTGTTTGGCGGAAAAGAGTTTTAAAAAATTACTATTTGTCTCATCTTTGTGCGATAATTTATAGCTGCATCTTTTTGTTATTATTACAATACCCGGCATGGTTACATTTTATTGGTTAACGAGCTATATAGTTGAAGAGCAGTAAATTCTAAACTGAAGATGTTGATGAAAATAAAAATTTTAATATTATTTCTGATTTTTAGCTGCATGACACTGGCTGCACAAAAGGTTACTTTAAGCGGGTATATCCGTGACAAAGCCGATGGCGAAGCACTAATAGGGGCCACGGTATATGTGAATGAGCTGAAAACAGGAACCGTTACCAATGCATATGGATTTTATGCTGTTTCCCTGCCCAAAGGGACTTACAACTTTACCTTCGGTTACCTGGGATATGAAGATGTGAAACAGAAAATTACCCTGAACAGTGAGCAGGAACTTAACATCCGGCTAAGCGAAAACACGAAGGAAATTAATGAGGTTGCAGTATACAGCGAGAAGAAGGACCGGAACGTGGAAAGTGTGGAGATGAGCATGCAAAAGATGCCTGTTAAGCTGGTTTCCAAACTCCCTTCATTCATGGGGGAAGTAGATATCATCCGAAGTATTCAGTTGTTACCCGGTATTCAGAGTGGGGGAGAAGGCAGTGGCGGATTGTATGTCCGTGGTGGTGGTCCCGATGAGAACCTGGTGATCCTTGATGAAGCGCCTGTTTATAATGCTTCACACTTGCTGGGCTTTTTTTCTGTCTTTAATGCGGATGCCATCAAAGACATACAGGTTTATAAGGGAGGTATCCCTGCTGAATATGGGGGAAAGGCTTCATCAGTGATCGATATCAGAATGAAAGATGGCAATTCAAGGAATTTTGCTGTTACCGGCGGCATCGGTAATATCTCCAGCCGGCTTACCCTGGAAGGCCCTGTTATAAAAGATAAGTGGAGCTTTATCCTTTCCGGCCGCAGAACGTATGCCGATTTTCTTGGTAAGCTTCTGGGAATTGAACAACTGCAGGAGAACAAACTGTATTTCTATGACCTGAACGGAAAATCGAATATACAGTTGGGAGCCCATGACAGGCTTTATGTTTCAGTGTATACAGGTGACGATTATGCGAAAATCGGTAAGTCCATTTATATGCGCTGGGGTAACCAGACGGGTACATTGCGGTGGAATCACCTGTTTGGCAGCAAACTGTTTTCCAATACATCACTTATCTATTCTTTATACAACTATAATGTCGGAATTCCTGGCGACGGTGCTGATCAATTCGACTGGACCTCTCAGATCAGGGACTATAACTTCAAGGAAGACCTCACCTGGTTCCTCAATACCGATAACAAACTGAAAATGGGAATTAACCTCATTCAACATCATTTTCAACCCGGAAAGATAGATGTAAACGAAAACTCCTATTTTCATGACCTGGAACTGACACCTTATAATGCTGTTGAGGCAAGTGCCTACGCATCAAATGAACAGAATATCGGAGCCAGGATCACCATGAAATACGGGTTGAGGTTTTCCCTGTTTCAGCAGATCGGAAAAGGAAAGGTTCGGGAGTATGCCAATCCGGAAAGCCCGGATGCTAGTGAGATCGTCAATATCAAAGAATATAAAAAAGGAGAGCTGATAGGTGTTCCCTATACATACCTTGAGCCCCGGTTTGCCTTCAAATATACGGTAGGACCAACCAGTTCGGTAAAAGCTTCCTACAACAGGATGGTACAGAACCTGCACCTGATCTCAAACACCAATTCACCTACCCCGCTGGATATCTGGCTGCCCAGCAACAAGTATATCAAACCACTGGTGGCCGATCAGGTGGCTATGGGTTATTTCAGAAATTTCAATAATAATGTGTATGAAACTTCAGTGGAGGTGTATTACAAGAACATGGAAAATGTGATTGATTATATTGATGGTGCCCAGCTCTTTCTTAATGAGAATATCGAAACACAACTGCTTTCAGGGGCAGGCTATGCATACGGACTGGAATTGCTGGTGAAGAAGCAACAGGGAAAATTCACCGGCTGGATTGGCTATACCCTGGCCCGCAGCATGCGTAAGATAGCGGGTATCAATCATGACGAGCCCTATCCTTCAAGTTACGACCGGACGCATGATCTCTCTGTGGTACTTACGTGGGAAATTAATCCCCGCTGGAATCTATCCGGAAGCTGGGTGTTTTCTACCGGAAATCCAACCTCTTACCCAATCGCAAAGTACCAGGTTCAGGGCAATACACTCTATTATTATGCTGACCGTAACAGCAACCGGATACCCGATTATCACCGGCTTGATCTCTCAGTGAATTATGATTTCAAAAAGAACGAACATCGCAAATTCAAGCAATCACTTAATTTATCATTGTACAACGTATATGCCCGGAGAAATGCCTATTCCGTTACTTTCAGACCGAACGAAGACAATCCGAATGTTTCGGAAGCAGTAAGGCTATCAATTATTGGAACAATCATTCCGGCACTGACCTATAACTTTAATTTTTAGAAGATAAGCACATGAAAAAATATATTATCCCATTCTCCTTGTTATTACTGGTCCTAACATCCTGTGAGGATGTGATCACGGTTAAAATGAATGAGCAGGATACAGGTTTGTTTGCTGTAGAAGGGAAGATAACTACCAGAAACCAACCCTGGGTGCGTGTATCAAAAGGACTTCCTGTTTCGGAAGACAAACCACTGCCGGCTGTCAGTGGTGCATTGGTTACCATCAGCGATGATGCAAGCCCTTCCAATGTCATCACACTTCAGGAAAGCATTGATTACAAAGGGTTATATGTGGTTCCGAAATCAGAGCGGTATTTTGGAGTTCCCGGCAGGACTTATACACTTACCATTGAGGCGGAAGGAGTAACCCTGACAGGCAGTGACAAACTGAATTTTGTAGAACCCATCGATTCAATCCAGGTGCGTCCCTCACTGAGAGGTGACAAAAGATTTCTGGGTATATTCTCCTACGGACAGGAAACACCAGGTAAGGGGGATTATTACAAATGGGATATTTATGTGAATGATTCACTCCTGAATGGAACACAGTCGATGGCCATTGCCAGTGATGAACTAGTAGACGGCAATTATGTAAACAGCCTGGAACTATATACAGATTTTCATGATCCAATGGATCCTTCGCAACGGACACTGAAATTTCATGATACCATTTATGTGGCCCAAAATTCTCTTTCAGCATTTGCCTATAATTATTTTTTCCAGATGATGAATCAGGGAGCAGTAGGATTTCTGTTCAGCGTTCCCCCTGCTAATATTGAGAGTAACTTTACGTCAAGCGATGGCAAAGTGGTTCTTGGACTGTTCACAGCACATGATGTATCACTGTCTAATAAAGTTGTTATTGACCAGACAATTGAAGAACAGCTGGATGAAAGACCGTAAAAGGTAAAAGAGAGTCGGAAGTCCGGAGACGGAAGACGGAAGTCCGATAATCACTGGATAATGCAATACTGTAGAGACAATTCATGAATTGTCTAACTGTATCATGAATTGTTTAACCGTATCATGAATTGTCTATCCGAATTCTCTACGTAAAATGATAAAATCAGCATGAAAGGTTGAGACAACAATGCCCGGGACAACACCCCGGGATTAGCTTAATAGATTAAATAAGACCTTTATCTTCTAATGATTGTTTCAACCGGGCTTGATTTTCCCAGAACCGATTCTTAATTTTTTGTACGATTAAATCATATTCAGGATTATTTTTCAAAGGTTTCATGAGTGGATCTTTTTCTATAAATAATAAAATCCAATATTGGTAATTATTTTTAGATGCAAATATCTTAAACTGTTCAATAGCCAGGTCAAATTTTCCTTCATGCACATACTTTGATGCCATGCTCGCTGGTTGATAGATAGATTTATCATTTTCGCAATATTCTGAATAAGCACTATAAAAACCGGCAGCTTCTTTATTCCTGCCCATTTTTTCAAAAACAATTCCAATCTTCAGATCTTCCTGCGGATAAATATCCAGACCATTTTCCTTCTTAAGTTTTACATATCTTTTATAATAATAGAAAGCACTGTCATACTTCTCCTGGTAATAATAAAACTTTGCCACTTCCTGCATAATATCTAAACGTGCAGTATCTTTTTTCCATTCATGGACCAACATCCTCGTAGCTTTATCCATATTTGGGTGCCTGGCATACTGGATAAATATATTTAAATAAGGCGCGTAATAATTCTCCGGATCATAATCTAAAGACAATTTTATATACTTAAGCGCTTCATCCGTAAAACCATTTTGGATAAAAGCATTGCTTAGATTCAAATAAATATAGCTTTTAGCTGTTGAATCATTGGCAGCAATATCAAGTTGTATGCCTTTCAATGCATATTTCAAAAATTTAGCAGTATTCGGAATGCTGCCAGCATATATGTTTGAAAGTAAATTCACCACAGACGATGAATTCGGATTATACTCTAAGGCCTTTTCTAAATGTGGTACAGCATATTGAAATTCTTTATTGTGCATGTAGTAAAGTGCTTTGGCAATGAGACTCTCGGCTGACTTAGGATCGTAAAGCAGGGCTTTGTCTGCATTATTGTTAATTAGTTCCGTATAATGTCTGTCAATCTGGTATATATCCAGATAATAATATGCCATAGCAATTTTAGAATACGCCAGGGCAAATTGAGGGTCGTTCTCTATCGCTTTTTCAAATAAAGGAATGGCGGCTTCCAATCCTTCTTTAGTCTCTGCTTTAAATTGCTCCAGACCTTTCAGGTAATAATCATATGCCAATACATTTTCGGTAGGTTTCTTATCAATTAGCTCTTTTTCTGCAGGTGTAACTGTTGCCTGTATTGCATCTGCAATTTTCCTGGCAATGGCATTCTGCAGGGAAAATATATCTACCACTTTGTCGTTATATTGTTCAGCCCAAACAGGTGTATCCTTTGATGCATCAATCAACTGGATATTCAACAACACCTGATCGCCAACGCGTTGTCCGCTTCCTTCAACCACGTAATTGACGTTGAGTTCTTTTGCTATCTCTGAAACAGTCTTGTTTGAATTTCTGTATTTTTCTACGGATGTTCTGCTGATCACCCGCAAATCTTTTATCTTTTGTAAGTTGTTGAGAGATGACTCCATAAGTCCATTTACAAAATAGAGGTTCGTGGAATCACTACTCATATTCTTAAATGGTAAAACAGCTATAGATTTCTTAATGCCAACACCTTCTGTATCCGGATTGGCAGGTTTTTGTGAAAATAGCAGGAATGCTCCTACAGCTAACAAAACGGAAGTTGCCACAATGATTTGCAAAGCGTACTGTTTGAAAAAGCTTTTTTGAGTATCTTCTTTATTTTCTGCCTTTCCATTATCTTCTACAGTTGCTTCATCAAATGTTTTTTTTCTGATTTCTCCTGGTGCATATCCATAAAATTCCCGAAAGCATTTTATAAAGTAGGAATTATTTCCAAATCCAACCTGATATGAAATCTCGGAGACGCTAAGTTCAGTTTGATTTAACATAGCCATTCCTTTTTGAAGACGAACCTGACGAATAAACTGGCTTGCACTCTGTTGCGTCAGTTTCTTAATCTTTCTCAACAAACTGGAACGACTCATATTCATGAGACCAGCCAATTCTGAAACACCGAATTGTTCATTAGAGATATTCTCCAAAACAACGGCTTCAGCTTGTTCAATAAATTTTCCTTTATATGGGATGTTAGACATATCGTTTTGCATCAGGTTAAAAGTAGAGAATTTTAATTAAATGCGGTACTCCTTATTAGTTGAAAATCTTTGAAAAAAAACAGGCACCTGCGTCATAAGTTATACTTCTGCTGCATAATTTTCATATTTGTAACAAACTTGATAAATAAGGCTGCATAAGGAGTTGCAACCACCTTGTCGATTGTCAGATCTTTGTAGAAACAAAAATTTAATAATTAATCATTAAAAATTTAAATCATGAAAACATTAAAAATTAACCCGTTTAAAATGACAATCCAAATTTTACTTCTTACTGTTTTACTTGTAAGCGCATGTGCTCAATCTGACAAAAAAACAACTGCAAGTTCCAATACTGAGGTTCAAAAAACAGTGAATAAACCTGATATAGATATACAAACAGCAGTTATATCCGGAAATCTGGAAGTGGTTAAACAGCATATTGAAGCAGGAACAGATATTAATCAAAAAGAGGCGATGAGTGGTTCCACACCTTTAATGTCAGCAGCCACTTTTAACAAACCTGAAATAGCCAAGGCCCTTATTGATGCGCATGCAGATTTATCGATTAAAAACAATGATGGCTCAACTGCTCTGCATATGGCAGCATTCTTTGGACGTATTGAAATTGTACAAATGCTTATTGATGCGAAGGCTGACAAAACTTTACGAAACAATTTCGGGGCTACACCGAGAGAAGCTGTAATGGGAGAGTTTGCTGATATGAAACCTGTCTATGAAATGCTCATGCAACAATTAAAACCAATGGGTTTCACACTGGATATGGATGAGCTGCAGAAGGCACGTCCTGTGATTGCAATGATGTTACAGTAATTAATTGGTAAAGCAATTCTAAAATGACAACAGAAAGAAGATACGATATTGATTGGCTAAGAGTTATCGCCATTGGATTATTGCTCATCTATCATATAGCTATCATATTTCAACCCTGGGCCATGTTCATTGGTTTTATCAGGAGTGATGACACGTTAGAGGGCCTTTGGACACCTATGACGATGCTTAATGTCTGGCGGATCCCCCTTTTATTTTATGTATCGGGAATGGGTTTATTTTTCGCCATGAAAAAAAGAAACCACAGGCAGTTGCTTGCAGAACGTACAAAGCGAATTTTGATACCCTTGATTTTTGGTTTTTTGGCTATTACACCTTTACATATGTTTATTTTCCAGCAATACTATCATATGCCTTTAAGCTACTTTCCGGGCACTGGTCATTTATGGTTTTTGGGAAATATTTTTATCTATGTTCTTTTGTTGTCACCTTTGTTTTTCTACCTGCAAAAACATGATAATGGAAAATTCAGTAAAGCAATTTCCAGGGTCATGGGTTATGCCGCAGGACCCTTATCCATATCCGTTTTTTTCATGTTGGAACTGGGTATCGTTAAACCACAATTATTTGAATTATACGCCCAAACCTGGCATGGATTTTTTATTGGATTCCTTGCTTTCTTTTTTGGTTTTCTTTTTGTCTATAGTGGTAACGTTTTTTGGCAAACAGTTTCAAAATGGAAATGGTTATACATTGGAATAGCTGCTGTTTTATATACAATAAGACTGACTGGCTTTGCAACATTATCAACGATGTATCTCACTCCCATTGAATCTAATTGCTGGATATTTGGAGTGTTTGGTATTGGATATCATTACCTGAACAAACCAGGTGCCTTATTAAGCTATCTAAGTCAGGCTGCTTATCCTGTTTATATTATACATATGTTTGTATTGTTTGCAGGTGCATTAATCATTTTACCATTAGACATTCATCCTTTGCTAAAATTTACAGGTATTACACTATTTACTTTTATCGTATCTTTTCTCATTTATGAATTTATCCTCAGGAGGATTAATATTTTAAGGCCATTATTTGGACTTAAATGGAGATTTAATACTGAAGAAAAAAAAGTGAAAGTAATATCAAAACCTGTTGAATTGAACTTAACAAAAAAGAATATTTATATTTGATTGGTTTTCAGTACTCAGTAAATATAAATTGGGATAAACAAAACATTATGAAAAAGAAACAAACAAAATTAATACTCAGAATAGTACTTATTATTGCGAGCATAACCTCTTTGTTCTTTGTTCCCTGGGTAATCGTAAGAACGTGGTTAACGCCACAACCTGACAGAGTTCAGGAGCAAGTCAATGACGCAATTGGATATGGATTTGATGGAATTATTGTTTATGTAGATCAGGGAGGAAAGGAACCAGCCTTTTACGCAGCTGGTTGGAAAAACAGGGAGAAAAAGATACCTGCCGATCCTCATTCCTTATTCAAGATTGCTAGTATCAGTAAGTTATATATTGCTGTTGCTGTTGCTAAACTGGTAAATGACAAACATTTGTCTTTGGATAAAACGCTTGGTGATTACCTGCCGGAACTTGCGGGAAGAATTGAAAATGCGAATAAAATTACGTTGAAAATGATGGTGCAACATCGAAGTGGTATTCCCAATTTCACTGACACCCCTGGCTATTGGGAAAACCCACCGAAAGACATTAGAAAAACGCTTGAGTTGGTACTGGATAAACCTGCTGACTTTGAACCTGATAATAAATATAGCTATTCAAATACGAATTATTTGTTGATAGGCGAAATCCTTGATAAAACATTGGGATATAGCCATCACCAATATATCAGGAGGGAAATTTTGGAACCGCTTAAGTTGAATAATACCTACAGTTTGCTTAGTGAAGTAAATTCAGACGATGTTATGAGTGGGTATTCCGTAGGTTATGATAAAGATTTAAAGTATAATGATTATATAATACCTGGTGGTTCAATGGTTGCTACAGCAGAGGATGTGGGAATATTCCTGAGGGCGTTGAACGATGGCTCATTGCTAAATGAAAATGAACAAGCTATTTATTCATCGATTTATGTATATGAACATACAGGATTATTGCCAGGATACTCCAGTATTGCCAGGTATCACAAAGATATTGATGCGATCGTTGTTCAGTTTGTAAATACAAGTGGTGGATATACCTGGAATTTAACAGAAATGGTATATAATCGTATTGTGAAAATAGTAAGGAGGCAAACATAGCTTGTAACTTTGTTTAATAATAATAGCAGTGAATATAGTAAAAGTAAACTTCAGGAAGATTAAAAATGACAAAATGAAAAACAGATTAAGAATAATTCTGACTTTTGGACTCATCGTTCTCATTCAACTGTTTGGAAAGGCTCAGACAAATCAAAACCAACAGTTTTTGCAAAAAGCAGGTGTTCCTGACAGTATTTATTCCCAAACTTTGAAAGAATCCCGAAAAATTTATATTCAACTGCCTTACGATTATAACCCTGAGAAAAATTTGAAATATCCGGTAGTTTTCATTTTAGACGGAGAAGTATTTCTTCCAACCCTTAGTGATGTACTAAATTATTATAGTGGTGGATTTATGCCCGAAATGGTACTTGTTGGAATTTCTAATGAAAAAAACAGACTAAGAGATTTAACTACCTCGACCATAAATACAAAATACGGATTGCCATTTAATCAAGAAAACGGTGAGGCTGAAAGTTTCAGTAATTTCATAGAGAAGGAACTCATACCATATATTGAAAACAAATATCCTGTGACCAATTTCAGAACTTTAATTGGTCATTCTTACGGAGGATTGTTTACAATTTATTCACTTCTAAAACACCCGCATTTATTTGCCAATTACTTAGCCATTGACCCAAGCTTGGATTGGGACAACCAAAAGTTATTAAATGAAGCCCCGGGATTACTTGCCACTCAGAATTATGAAAATAAATCTTTATTTATGTCTTTAAGCGGACAATTGAATATGCAGGACTCGAAAGTAACAATCGACAATGTGATGCAAGACACAACGGAATTCACAATGTTTGCGCGTTCCAATATTGCCTTTTCAAACGTGGTTAGTCAAAACGCTAAAAACGAATTGTCTTTTGAATGGAAATTTTATCCCAGAGACTTACACGGCACCATTCCATTTCCATCAATTATGGATGGGTTAATCTCACTTTTTGAATGGTATCAATGGGAAAATACCGATAAATTCAATTCTCCTGACACACCAAAAGAAGAGCTTCTCAGCTTAATAAAATACCGGGAAAAGAAGCTCAAAGACCATTTTGGATATTCTGAACCTCCTTATCCGGAAGAAATTTTAAATATGTCAGGTTATATGAATATGGATATGGAGCAGTTTGAAAAGGCAAAAATGTACTTTGAACTTGCTATTGAGTATTATCCTGAAAGTTCAAATGCCTTTGATTCCATGGCTGATTATTATGAAGCAAAAGGTGACTTTACCAATGCTGTAGTATATGTAAACAAAGCTTTTGAATTAAGTGGGAGTGATTATTATAAGCAAAGAATTGAAGAACTTAAAGCAAAAATTAATAACTGAGGTTAACCTTTTGAGAAAGCAACATTAAACGAGATTTTATAAATATTGGGAAAATGAATACAGAAAAAACAGACAGGAAAATATTGCTTTCCACCCTTTGTATTTTCGCAATTTTAAATTATTTGTAGTGCGATATAGTGGGAATATTAGATGTAAACCTATTGAGGTTAATACCTGACAGGAATTGTAAACGGAATGGAAATGAATGAAAATTTCTTATTAGGTGCTGCAATCCTGATGGAAATTCCGATAGCAATGGTTTTGCTGTCGAGAATACTAAACTACAGAACCAACCGGTGGGCAAACAGATTTAACCAGGGCTTTAACCGCTTTGGTTCAGTCTATAATGACTATTCCAGGTTCTTTCGTCTAATCAATACCTTAGCATAATCTCTGCCCAGCTTATTGTTATAATCCTCGTAAGACTTTTTTACCCATTCCAGGGCCTTGTCTGTATTTCCCAATACTTCGTAAGCCACTGCAATATTCAAACAGGCCCTTCCGGCATTCTTTCTTTTCCTGCTTTTAGCTATTTCTTTCCATATATCTATAGCGCCCTGCCAGTTTGCCATTTCAGAACGCCTGAATCCAGCTTTAAATTGTCGTTTTGCTGATCCTTTGCCTCTTTTATACATATCTCTCCTAACAGTATAGTAACCGGGCAGGAAACGTTCTATATATTCCTGACCAGCATCATAGGCAGTTCCTGGCAAAGCTTCAGGAGGAGCAAGGGCGTAATTTGTTCCGACGCCATTAAAAGTGAGATAATGAGTACTTTGATATTGGTCAATAATTTTCATGGACGAAGGGTCATACAGACGCCAGAAACTGAAAACATTCATCCTGATTTGGGAAGGCACTGTAGGTTTTACTGTCCCTCCGTTAATTACATTGACAACTTGATTGGCCACTGTTTTTACTACAAGATCGGAATTTGAATCGAATGTTTCGAGTACAAGTAATGCATCAGATCGGGATGAATCACAAATTGCCTTTACTACGTTCCAATCAAGCAACTCGGGTGTTTCGCGGGTTCCCGAGCCATACAATCTCGTCTTTTGTGGAATTACGGGAATTATACCCCGATATCCATTTATGCGATCAAACACACCTTTCAGACATTCATCAGAGGCTAACCTGTCAGATCCTGCAATTTCACCTGAAGCAACGGATTCTATAATTTTGTGCTGTTTGTCTTCTTCTTTCACAAGCGACCTGTTTACCAGTGCAATCTTCTGGATGTGATCAGGTAGATAAACCATTGGATCTTGCGGGTAATTAAGACTCACAAAACCATATCTGCTGCATCCCGAAATGAGGATAAAGAGTATCGGAATAATTAATAACTTTTTCAACATAACCCATGTCATTAAATAACAATTCTGAAATTTGTATACGGTACCGGCTACCTTAAGGTTATTTTATGACTTTTATCTTAGCAGCTTTGCGATTTTTTTTTATTACATAACGCCCATCATGGGAATCAGCCTGAAAGGCTGAGATATCATAGCTTTTGGAGCTTGGCTTCACTAAGCAGGCCTGGGGTGCAACCCCAAATCTGTGTTTGCTAATAAATCACCTTGCTATCTGAAATTTTCCTTTCAACCTGATGTCCTGGGAAGAGTTTCCGATTCTTACTTCAAATTCACCCGGTTCCACCACTTCATTCATATTTTTATCCAGCAGTGACATGTCCTCCGGATGAAGGGTGAAAGAAATCTTTTTCTTTTCTCCCGCTTGCAGGCTTACACGTTCGAAACCTCTCAGTTCGGATTCGTAGGTGGTGACACTGCTAACCAGATCGGAGAGATAGAGCTGCACTACTTCATCTCCTTCCCGATCACCCGTATTCTTTACTTCACAGGTGACTGTTACGGTGCCTTCCGGTCCCTGTTTTTCAGGTGTTATCTGCAGGTTACTGAAGGCAAATGTAGTATAGCTCAGTCCATATCCAAAGGGATACAATACACCATCCACCCGTGTGTGATGGGGGAAGCTGCTGCTGGTTGATTGCGGGGCCTGCGAGCCGGGTTTAAAAGGAAAATTATATTCCAGCTGTCCCACTGTTTTCGGGAAGGTAACCGGCAGTTTCCCGCCGGGGTTATACTCTCCGAATAAGGTTTTAGCCACTGCCTCTCCACCGCTTTCTCCGGGGAACCAGGCTTCCAGAATGGCAGGAATATATTTGTCCGCCCAGTTGATGGTGAGCGGACGGCCATTGATCAGTACCAGCACAACCGGTTTCCCCGTCGCATACAAACTACGAAGCAGATCAAGCTGTTTGCCGGGTAAGTTCAGACTGGTTCTGGATTTGCTTTCTCCTACTATCTTTTCAGTTTCTCCCATCACTGCGATGATCACATCTGATTGTCCGGCCATCTTTACCGCTTCATCAATCCCCTGTTTTTCTGCAGCAGTCAGGGTATCAGGGAACAGTTCCGATTCGGGCCAGTTATCATCAATCACCTCGCATCCTTTTGCATAGTTTACCTGAATATTCTTACCAGCTGTTTGCTGTATCCCTTCCAGCACGGAGATTACATCCAGGTTGGAAGGTCCATAGCGACTGATGGAATGCGTTTTTTCAGCAGCCAGCGGACCGGTAACCAGTATGGAACGGATTTTTCTCTTATCCAGCGGCAGCAGGTTTTGGGCATTCTTCAGCAGTACCATCGATTCCAGGTTTATCTTTTTTGAGAATTCTTTTGCTTCTTTATCGTTCACCAGGTGGTCAGCTTCTTCAGGATTTGCCACATAGGGCTGATCAAACAGTCCCAGCTCAAATTTTACCCGAAGTACATCTGATACCCGCTGGTTGATGGTATTCATTGAAATTTTGCCTTCTTTAACAAGTTCGCGCAACGGCTTGACATACACTGATGGTGGAGTAAATGTGGTTCTCACATTCAGTCCGGCTTGCACTGCCTGTCTGACAGCATCCTTATAAGTACCTGCTACGTGGTGTTTGGAATAGATAAATTTAACTGCATCGCTGTCTGACACGATATAACCGGTAAAGCCAAACTTTTGTCGCAGCAGTTCAGTCAGGAAGTAATAACTTCCGGTAACCGGAACTCCGTCCCAGTCATTGTAACTGCTCATCACACCCATGGCATGGGCTTCTTCAACCACGCGCCTGAAAGGATAGAGGTACATCTGGTACATCTCACGCGGCGCCACATGCGGATCAGTGCGGTCGGTTCCGTCCCTGCCGCCTTTGGGCATGCTGTAAACAGCATAGTGTTTCAGTGTGGATGCAGCACCCATCTCCTGGATGCCAAGCGTCATCTGTTTGCCCAGCTCAGCTATCAAAAAGGGATCCTCGCTGTAACATTCCACAGTCCGTCCCCAGCGGGGGTCCCTGGCCAGGTCGAGAATAGGTGCATACACATTGGTATAGCCCAAAGCACGGGCTTCCCTGCCGACTATGTTGCCTGCCATGTGGACCAGTGGTTTGTCCCAGGTACTGCCGGTCCCTATCGGGGCAGGCAACGAAGTGGCCCGGTCGTGATTTAGCCCGTGAATGCCTTCGTTCGAAAAATCAACCGGGATCCCCAGACGGGTATTCTCTACAAACCAGTGTTGAACGGTATTAATAGCTTTTGTATGTTTACTGAAAGGGTAGGAATTTTCGGTTTGAGCCCCTGGATGATAAGCAAGCCCATTCAGGTGTTCATCAATATTGGCAATACCGTCTTTCCACAAACAGGTATCCCAGCCCTTTGTTGGTAGTTCATCAGGCAGCACCCTGCTGTAACCATACAGCGTGACCATCTGCATGGTTTTCTCTTCCAGGGTCATCTGTGAGAGCAGGTTGCTGACCCGTTTTTCGACAGGTTGCAAAGGATCTTCGAAAATATCTTTCCTGCCGTTCTTATTAAAATCTATCCACCCGTCATGGTAGATGGTGGTTTTTTGTTGAGCATTGGCTGTAAGGGGTAAGATAATGAATAAGAATAAAAAAAGTTTTTTATACATAGTAGTTTGAGTTGAGTTTTAACCCTCTGGTTTTTCTAACAAAAAGAATTCTTTCTGAAGGAAAGCCAATATACAAAAAATATGGGGAGTGTAGGGGCAATATCAGGTTTAATACCTAAGGAAGAATAGTATCTTTCTGATTATTTTATTGTTGAGAATTATTTTGAAGAGTGTTTTTTAAACATCATATTCTTCACCTTGTAATTGTTGGACCTCTACAAGGTCCGGGTGGTATTGAAAACACGGGATTGCTACAATTATTGGGCCTCTACAAGGCCCTGGTGGCATTGAATATACAGGATTGCTACAATTGTAGGGCCTCTACAAGGCCCATACGACAATGAATACACGGGAATGCTACAATAATATATACAATGGTCTGGTTGATTTATACAGCCTGTTCCTGAATATTAACCACCATATTAATTTGAAATTCGGATACAACCTTGTAGAGGTTGCCTAATTGTAGTATAATTTACCCCTCCCGTCTCCTCAACCTTGTAGAGGTTGAATAATAAAACATCCAATATATACAAGACCCATGACCCTATTGATCAAATAGAATGTGAAACCTTAGGTATAAAGAATTGTCCAAATTTTCATCGAACAATTCCTGCATCTTTGTGTTTCATAAATTTCGGAACTTATAGGATAGATGCTCCAGCTTAGTAATCTGAAATGGTGTTCCCATATTTAAGATATATTAAGGTAATTTTCATTTTATAATTGTCTAAAATGAATAATATTAATATTTACCGAATGAAATTGATTATGAAAATGGAATGTATTATTTGTAATGGGCTGTTAATATAGTTGAATACTCATTTATAGGGTATGGCTGCTGAAAGACCGCTTTTTAGTTCCGGCCTTTGAGCGTTTTGTATGATTTTTAAAGGAGTGACCGTAGCAGGGGCTTGTGGAGCAGTACTGTTTGAAGGACAGGATATTTAAGACATAATTTTATAAAAATCAAAAGTTCATTATAAGTTCTATTTATTTATATAAATCATGGCCTGTCCTGAGTTTTGCTGCGCAGGCAGGGCGCAACTGTAAAAAATCTGCAAAACGATCTGGAGCCTTGATCTTTTTTGTTTCGTTTTTTGGATCAAGCCAAAAAATGAAATCGCCCCGAAAGGACGGGGCGAAAAAGGCATGTGGGCAGGCTTAAAATTTCAACGATTGTCAATTTTCATTCATATTAAACAATTTATTTATACGCCTGTCTGTTTAATTTTCTTTACCTCCTTTCGGTGGGGGCAAATAAAGAAAATCAATGGCCATTTCAGTTAATTATGAAGACAATCATATTTATTTAATAAATTGCATAAAAGAGTTACAAAATATATGAACAACGAAAACACACATATTAACAAAACTAAGATCATACTTATTTTGGGGGCACTCACTACCCTGGTGCCTTTTTCGGTAGATACGTACCTGCCGGCAATGAGCAGGATTGCGGATTACTACGGGACAGATCCGGCCAACATGTCTTTTTCGCTGACTACTTTTTTCATTGGTTTTGCGATCGGCCAGCTGATATATGGACCGTTGCTGGACAGATACGGCAGAAAGAAACCGCTTTATGTTGGTATGGTAATTAGTATTCTTGGTGCCGCCGGCTGTATTATTGCCTGGGATGAAACGGTATTTATCGGATTCAGGTTCATTGAAGCACTGGGTGCTTCGGTTGCTACTGTAGCTGCTATTACCATGGTAAGGGACTTTTTCTCCCAGGAGGAAAGTGCCAAAGTATTTTCTTTGCTGGTGCTGATTATCGGGTCTTCACCTCTGCTTGCCCCGACAGTGGGAGGGACCATAATTGCCGATCTGAGCTGGCAGTGGATCTTTGTATTCTTATCCTTGCTGGCTGTTTTCCTGATACTGTTAACCATCTTTGTATTACCTGTTAAACACCAGCCCAACAAAGAAGTTTCGCTAAAGATTAAACACCAGTCACGAACCTATTTAACTATCTTGAAAAACAATCAATTTGCCACCTATGCCCTGGCTGGCGCTTTTTCTTTTGCAACCCTTTTTGTGTATGTGGCCGGATCTCCTATCATTTTCATGGAAGTGTATGGGGTCAGTCCGCAGGCGTTTGGTGGAATATTTGCGATGTTATCGGTTGGCTTTATCGGGGGCAGTCAGCTGAATATCCTCGTATTACGCAAATTTACCAGTAAGCAGATTTTTCGCTTAGCCCTGGCTTCCCAGATGACAGTGGGATTAGTATTCCTGCTGGGCAGTATTAACAACTGGTATGATCAGACATCCACGCTGGTTATGTTCTTCCTGTTGTTACTAAGCCTGGGCTTTACATCTCCAAATGCAATGGCCTTAGCACTTGAGCCTTTTGATAAAAACCTGGGAAGTGCATCGGCTTTGATGGGAACCATACGGATTGGGGTTGCCGGACTGGCATCCGGAAGTATAGGGCTCTTCAATGCGGTAAACAGTGTGCCTGTTACAATGATGATTACTGGTACCACTTTAATAGCTATTGTGATTTACCTCGCTGGAAACAGAAAAAGAGTATTACAGCCAGGCTGAAGAATTTAAGTCATATAATACGCATGTTTTCAGATACATTTTTAAATAAAAAACCTGTTAGTTTAAAATACCAACAGGTTTTTAATAAAAATTAAACCAGTAATAAGATCAGCAATAAAATAATAATAGCTGCTCCGGCAGAAATATAGATTCCGCCTCCTAATTCTTTCAGCTTATGTTTAATTGAACGCACTTCCTTCCTTAACTCCTTCTTTTCGGACATTTTTAAATCAGATTTGTCCATGTTGTCAATTACATGCAGCCTGGCAATTAAGACCTGTGCTTCTTTTTCTTCCTTCAATTCTTTTGCATCTTTCTGCTCTGTGGCCTTATTCGCCAGCACTTTGAGCTGTTCATGTGTGGCTGCAGCATTTAGTTGTGCAGGCATAGCTACCAGCAATAAGCCTGCTGTCAATAGTGACAAAAAAAGTTTTTTCATAACAATTGATTTTGGTTTTTACATTAAATAATTAAAAGACAGCTTGCTGTCTTTTGCTAAAAGTTCAGTATAATAACAAGAATCATGGGTAAACTGTTTTAATTACTTCAGCAAAACATTTTTTCAATTGTCGGAAATATTGTCTTTGAGCCAGTAATATTGAGGCTTTCGTATGTTTTCACTTAACGTGGAAAAAAAACTTTTTCCGGACAGATTTTCCAACTATTACCTGTCAAGTTTTTTAAGCGCAAAAGTATAAGCCCCGAGAGAGATCGCCCTGCTGGCCCCAATCCGGCTGGTGGCAACCGACAGCCTGGGAACAGGATCATAATTCACAGTACGGTTGCTGCCCGGCACGGGAACTGAGGTCGACCGGTTTTCCAGGAAGCTGCTGTATTCCTTCTCGTTATCCAGATTAAATACCTGCTGAACAATGCGGGGTACGCTGTTTCCTTTGTTATCTGTAAAGTGATGGTTGAACTCTTCCATTACAGCAGGCATATATAATGCAGCTGCTCCGGTGAGTCCGCCGCCAATTACAGCGATGCCGTCCATCAGTGTCAGCAGGTTGGCCAGGGTATCACCAAGGTACCTGCCCAGGGTACGGAAAGCTTCCAGTGCTGCTTCTTTGTTTCCCGATTTCTTGCCTGTAGCTATTTCATAGATATCCAGAGGCATATAAGCAGTAGTATCTTCACTAGTAAGTTCAGCATATTTGTTGATGACGGCCCTGGCGCTGATGCCTTCTTCGGCAAACCAATCAGGGTTTTGCCGGTTACTAAAGATCCATACTTCGGCAGCATTGGAATTGTCTCCGGTAAACAGTTCTTCGTTGCGAACAATACCCCCTCCGAATCCGGTGCCCAACGTCAGTCCGATGAGGTTATGATACCTCTTGGTGCTACCGGCTGCTTTAAGTCTGTTGTTGATCTCGGGAAGAATACCTCCAAGGGCTTCACCATAGGCATACAGGTCACCGTCGTTATTGATAAATACCGGCATGTGGAACTGTTCTTCGAGCATGGGCCCCAATGGGACACCGCCCCGGAAACCAGGCAGGTTGGAAAGGTCGCCGATTATGCCGGTGCGATAATCGGCCGGACCGGGAAAGGCAAAGCTAATGGCTGCCGGTTTTTCTTTCAGTAGTTTTTTAACATCTTCAAACCCTTTTGTGATGGATTGAAGACAAAGTGGGAGATTATCGCCGTTGGCCGGACGGGTAACGGGATCAATAATTTCTTTGCCTGCCTGCATAGCAGAAAAGACAAAATTGGTCCCGCCGGCATCAAGCGTCATGATAATGCGTTTATCCTGGGTATAGTCCATTTTTTTATCTGTTTGCTTTGTTAAATGAGATGATCAGGATGTAGAAAAGACAAAGGGCGGGAACAACAAAACCGGCCATCAGGGTAAACATATCGGCTACCAGTCCTGTAACAAGCGGTACCAGGGCACCACCAATAATGGCTGTAACCATGAGCCCGGAAATCTCGTTGCTTCTTTCCGGCATGTGGTCGATGGTGATGGAAAAGATCAGAGGGAAGACGTTGGCAAATCCGAGTCCGATAACAGCAATTGCAGCGATTCCCAGTACCTGGGTAGGAGCAAGGTAAAGAGCAGCAATACCGACCAGGGAGAGTATGGCGGTCAGGATCAGGAATTTTTTCGGTGACATCCAGTTCAGGATCACTCCGCCCAGAAACCTGCCGGTCATCAGTGCCAGGAAGAAAAACAATGTTCCGAGAAGTCCGAGGGTTTCAATATTAAAGTTAAATTTATGTTCCAGGTAGTTCGGAAGCTTGGCACTCATCGATACCTCAGCACCTACATACAGGAAGATACCCAGCACCATCATCAAGATATAGGGATTACCCAGTAACTTCAACACCGAACCAAATGAGGCAGGCGGTCCTGCGCGTTCATCTTTCTTTTCTTCTATTTTTACGCTCATCAGATATACTACTGTAATGAGCACTGCCACAGCGTAAATCGGAAACAGTATGCGCCAGTCTTTCCCGAAATAATTAACAGCTGCCAACGGGATCAGTGCCCCGGAGAGAGAACCGATGGCTTTAATGAACTGCCCGAAAGAAAGGTTTCTGGAATACTTTCCCTGCGGAGAAACGTCCCGCATGATCGGGTTACCAGCCACCTGCAGGGTAGTAGCTCCCGTTCCCAGCAGAAGCAATGAGCCCAGCAGCAGTCCGAACGATGAATAATTACCGATTATCGGCAGAAGCAGTCCGGCCAGCGCCAGGATCAGGCCAGCCTGCAACACAAACTTCTTTCCTTTCCGGTCCTGGTACAGGCTCATAGGCACAGATAGCAGTCCGAACATAATAAACCCCATAAACGTTACCAGTCCTGCCAGGAAGTTCGATAAATTATAGGCATGCTGTAACTGACTGGTAAGCGGACCAACCACATCGCCAAATCCCATGCAGAGGAAGGCCAGAAAGATAGGAACAGATTTTACTGCGTTGTTTTTCATAGTGTTTGTTTTAAGTTTATTTATCTTTTTATGAGTTGTGTTTGTAATTCTATCCTGCTGAAATCGGATGCCGGGTCATTAATCTGTTTCAGGAGTATTTCCACTGTTCTGGAGGCAATTTCGCTTACCGGCTGGGCCAGTGAGGTTACCCGGGGCAGGGCATAATCAAATATCTCGCTGTCATCAAAACTCAACAAGGCCAGTTGGCCGATATGGTCTTTATAAAACTGGTTCAGCACCCAGAGTCCTTCTGTGGCAATCAGGTTATTGGTAAAGACTATTGCATCCACTTTATGCTCCATCAGTTTTCTGATTTCCTTATGTGTACTCTGTTTTATATCAGAATAATTGACCGTCCTGATCAGGTGTGGATCATAGTCAGGTACAGATTGCATGGCCTTCCTGAAACCCTCGATACGTAATTTCAGGGAATATACCTGCGGGGTAATGGAAAGCAATCCGATTTTTCGGTGGCCCGCAGCCACCAGTTCTGCCACAGCGTTCTTCATTGAAGACTTATTTTCCACTACAATATAATTGGCCTTTATTTCAGGATCTTCCCGGTCGAAAAGCACGAGCGGAAAATTCTTAATAAGCAGGTGACTGATTGTTTTACTGCGGATAGAGGTAGAGGCAATAATGAGGCCATCAGTTTTTCTGCTGACCAGGGTATTAATGAGTGCTGCTTCTTTTGAAGCATTTTCGTCCGTACTGCCTATTATGAGGTTGTAACCATGATCAGCCAGCAGATCCTCTATTTTTCTGCCAATTCTGGCGAAGAAGGGATTGGCGATATCCGGAACCAGGTATCCGATGGTATTTGACCGGCCGGTTTTCAGACTTTGTGCCACCGAGTCGGGCTGATAGTTCAGTTTACCGGCCAGTGCGAAGATGCGTTGCTGAGTTTGGGCACTGATCTTTTTCTCGTCCCCTTTGTGGTTCAACACAAACGAAACGGTGGTTTTTGAGAGCCCCAGCTGCCTTGCTATATCTGCGATAGAAGTTTTCTTCATATACTAAACCGGTTTACTAAATCGGTTTACTAATGTAGGAAAATATTTTTGACTTGCAACAGGAGGGGAGTAAAATTATTTTCACCGGAGTTTGGAATAACATCTATCAGAAGGATACGAGGGCAACTACAAGTGATAAGCAGAGTTGTTGGTGCAGATGAGAAAAGCAAATGGCTGATAAATAGAAAAAATGACTTCAAAATTTTATCATTATTTCATTATATACTATATATTTGAATGAAAATTAACGAATTACAGAAGGAGAAAATTAGCAGGACTGAATGAGCTGAAGTTTAAAAGTGTGGTTAGGAATAGTATATCTTTATTATGTTTTTGCATGGTTAGTAAAACAAGAACGAATGCAAATGAATTTTATCTAAATATCCAATCAGTAAACAATGAAAAATAAAATGCAATTCTTTCTCCCTGTTTTTCTCATACTCTTTTCCTGTGGTGTAAATATTAATAACGACTCCCCTGAAGCCTGGAAAAATGAGATTTTGGAAACGGAGCAAAATTTCGCTGAAATGGCAGAAAAAGATGGGATACAAAAAGCTTTTCTGGCTTATGCTGCAGACAGCGCTGTTCTGATGCGCAATAACATATTGGTGGTGGGAAAAAACAGCATAGCTGAATATTTCAAAAATCAAACCACTGAGAATAACTTTGAAAGTCTGACCTGGAAACCCGAATTTGTTGATGTAGCAGCTTCAGGAGACTTAGGATATACTTACGGCTATTATACTTATTCATACATTGACTCAACTGGCACCAGAATTGAACATACAGGTGTTTTTCATACAGTCTGGAAGCGGCAACCTGATGGAAACTGGCGGTTTGTTTGGGATTAAGGGAACTGTTTACATAGAGATAAGGGTTTCTTTAGTGTATCCGCTGGTACGGACATGTTATTCGTGCTTTTTCAAATAGGTTACCTGTAATTTTTTTCTGTCCGGATGCCACAAATGGTACTGGTTTTAAGGTGGTACATATGGGAAAGAAAGTTGAACAGAGAGGTGGTATGAATTAGACGCGATTCATCAGACGCGATGAATCACTTCTCTTCAGCGCAACCTTTCAATTTCAACACCGCTCAACGCCTCAACAACTAAACGACTATACAACTAAACCCCAACTTCTTGCAATTCTAAAGATGTTTCTGTATATTTAGAAACGTGTAAATAAATCATTGAAATGATATTGAGGAATGAAAAATACCTTTGTTTAAAGGAGGAAAAGAATACAATTATAAGAAACAGATACAGACGCAAATTATAATAATTAGAAATTAGTTGTTTTTAAGATAGTGCATTAACTTATAAATAATTATGTGATGAAAGATATAATCAGGAAAATGTTAATTATAGGATTTCCAATTGTTTTCGTTACCTACCTGATCATCAAATTATCAGTCAACTATCTGATCAATAAAGAATTAATTGAATTTGGTGAATTGCTACTTCAATCCTTACTATTCGCAGTGGTTTTTATTTCCTTTCAGCTGCTTATTTTTTATTATACTTTAAAACCCAGAATTTCATTTCTTAAGTCAGGTTTACCTGTTGGAGACAGATTTAGAAACACAGAGACGAATTTACCTTTAAATGATGAAAAGTTAAATTTTAAAGATCTTGTTGAATCCCTTCATCAGGATTTTATAGTAACTTATATTAGTGAAGGAAATAACTTGATCAAGATCAGAGAAAAGTTCAGGTTTTGGAGTTGGGGAGCAGCCGCCATATTACAAATCGATTACGAAAATAATTGTCTAAAGGTAAACGCATTTCCTTTTAATGGTAACAATAAGGAAGTTTCGATGAGC
Source organism: uncultured Bacteroidales bacterium (assembly GCA_963783315.1). Taxonomy (GTDB): domain Bacteria; phylum Bacteroidota; class Bacteroidia; order Bacteroidales; family DASQZP01; genus DASQZP01. The sequence continues at coordinate 604,209 of CAWAMZ010000008.1, read as the reverse complement.
CTGACCGGAAAAATCAGAGACAAATTGAATATATATAACAATACAATGCAATATAACAAAGACTAGTAAATTTTATAATCAGGGTAATATCTTTCAAACTGAAATAAATGAATAAAATTCTTTTGACATTCTGGTTAAGTATCTTTGTTGGACATTTTGTTTTTAGTCAGGAAAATGAAAAATATGTAAATAACCAATTACTGAATATTATACTTTAATGAAAAAAGGAAAATTCGTTAAGGGTTTTTTGTATCTGGATAATGATACAATTGAAACGAAACTGCTTACATATTCTGGAAAGAGAAAATTAAACTATTTTTTATTTTGTGTTGCCAGTAGAACAAATGATTCTTTACTAATATACAGACCCAGCCAGATAATGGGTTATACAATAGCCGGCATAACTTATATATCCGTACACACTGATAAAGAAAGTTTCTTTCTACGGCAACTTAAAACCGGGAAGGTTAATTTATTTGAAAAATTACCATTACCGGATGATAGCAGGTTTCTGTATTACCTGAAATTCCCCGATTCTGAGGATTACTATCTTATTAATCCTAAGCAGAATAACATTACAGAATATACACTGCCCGATAGCAGACAACCAGAATCATCTGGTAAAACTTTAACATATCTAAAATCAAAAGGTATTCCTGAAAAATTTAAAATTTTCATTTCAACCTATCTGGGGGATTGCGAGAAAGTAACAAATATGGTAAATGCTGATTATTATACTATTAGGGACATACCTAATATTATTGAGGTATATAATGATTGTTTTTAATATAAACTTCCAAGTTTTCATTGCTGCCAGACGCGATGAATCGCGTCTCGGCAGATATCCTTAATTTTTCCCAACTACTATACAAATAAACCCCTCAACCCCTCAACCCCTCAACAATTAAACCCCTAATCTCTTGCTTTTCTAACCATGATTCCGTATTTTAGTTACGTGTTAATAAATTAAGTGATTGAGGGTGTATTTTAATAATTTGAAAACAGACTGTTTGAATTTGAAAAATAATATTTTCAATACAACCTTGAATGATAAATAAACTGACATTTCTGATTATCCTGATTTTACTATCAGGCAAATTATTTGCTCAATTAACCATTGATGCCGGAAATGACACCATTATTTGTGTTGGTATGTGGGGAGTGGATACAACTGAAATTGGAGGTAATCAGACTGCAACCGGTGGCACGGATCCATATGTTTACACCTGGGAAACGAAATATACGGTTGGTTCAGTTTCTTTTTGGGCATCCGATTTTCTGGACGATACAACAAAAGCCAATCCCAAAATAGTTACCGATGCGCCGGAGAATCTAAAATTTATACTGACAGTTACTGATAAGAACGAGATACAAATGAGGGATAGTGTGACAATCCGGTTCTCCAGATTCGGCTACACTATGGAGGATTATTTTGCCAATATAAATCAAGGTGATACAGTTACCCTGATGCATAATATTGGCGAAGGAATTCCACCTCTAAAATATTCATGGAGTCCTGATTATAACATTTCGGATACCTCGATCAGTAATCCCAAAGCCTGGCCAGATACTGACACTGATTATCAGGTTTATGCAACAGATTCTGCTGGCTGCATTTCAGCCCCTGATGTTTATGAGATTTCTGTACTTCCGGCCGGTATATCGCATAATAATAAAGTTGGTCTTAAATCATTCGTTTTCCCAAATCCGGTAAACAACAGATCAAAAATATATGTTTCCGGGGACTGGATATATGATTGCACAATCAAAGTGTTTAATGCGAATGGTCAAATTGTTCTTTCAGATAAAATGAATGCTGATTCTTATCAAATCGGAAATAAAATCAATACATCGGGATTATTTATATATATCATTTTCAAAGATGATGAGTTGGTTTCATCAGGACAATTTGTGAAAAGATAAATATACTGAACCAATGCAACGCTATCTAAAATCATGGAAATAAAAAATTGGATAAAGTGGAATGACATTTAAATGACAACCATATGAGAATTGAGAAATTACTTACTATATTAAGGTGGATTTATGCACTTCTATTTATAATTATTGGTGCGAGATCCTTGCTAGTGATTGCTGGACAATTCCCAGGTTCTGAATACCCAGGCAGCCCGGAGGCAAAAGCTTTTGCTGAAGCAATATTTGCAAAGGGTTTTATTAGCCCTTTGATGTCAATTACTTTTTTTGTTTCTGGAATTCTAATTATTATCAGGCGAACAGCACCATTTGGATTAGTTATATTAGCACCATTCATCGTAGGAATCCTATTAACTCATTTGATGTTTGAACCAAACCCAACATTCGGAATTTTGATTGCCTTATTGTGGATAGTTTTTGCATGGCGTTTTCGAAAAGCTTACCAGCCCATGTGGAATTACCGGGATACTGAGAATGAAATACAATAAGATAGGGACATAAATGAATAATACACTTGCCAGCATTTTGTAAAAAGAATTGGCAGGCAATGCGCCAAATTTAAGGTTCATATCTTTCTTAAACTAAGTAGTGGTTTGACAGGAAATTACCACGCAATTTGCCACTGCTAACACAATTTATTTTTATGCTGCTACATGTGCGATAATAATTAATCCACACTGACGTGGACATGCTTTCCTTTCCAACTCCAACTCTTCGCTTGCTTTTCTTAATATGTTTCTCTATTTTAGAAACTTGTAAATAAACCAATGGTAAGGGGGAAGAAAACTAAGGGAAGGAAATAATGTTTAGATCAAAAATTCAATACTCATTTAATTTTAAAATATATACTAATGGAATTTCAAAACTATTTTGATTCTACGGAAGCACAATTGGCTATGTTTATTAAAATGGCAAAATCAGACGGGGAAATAAATCAGGCCGAAATGATTTTTCTTCGGTTATTGGCACATAAATTAAAAATTTCGAATGCTGACTTTGAAAATATTATGATGAATTGTGATAAATATGAATATATCCCACCTGTCAGCCAAAAGGAAAGATTTATTGCCCTTTATGTTTTAATTCAGATGATGAAAGTAGACCTGTCCATGAAAAATGAAGAAGTAGCGTTTTGTTTAGAGATTGCAAACCGGCTTTATATTGATGAAAATAAAATGATAGACATCCTGGAATTATCAAAAAAACAGGAGAAAAAAGTGGTAGGTTATGAGGAGATTGAAAAGATCTTATTATCCGTTTCATAGCGTCGACAGGAGTGTGTGTTGAAAATTGCCGCAGGGTATGCGAGGAGTTGTCTTTAGATACTAATATTGTAAAAAATCAACCTTATGAATCAGCATAAAATGAAAGAATTTTGGGAGAGGAAGTTTTCAGAAATTCAGACCACATGGGGTTGTGAACCAGCTGACTCTGCGATTCAGACTAAGGATTTTTTCATTAAAAACAACATTAATAACATCCTGATACCGGGTGTCGGTTATGGCAGAAATGCAAAACCATTCATCGATAGTGGAATAAAAGTTACCGGGATTGAAATCTCAAAAACCGCCATAGCACTTTCAAAGAATATTTGCGGAGCGAATTTAAAAATCCATCATGGATCAGTAACCCAAATGCCATTTGATAACCAGCAATTTTCAGGGATTTATTGCTATGCCTTGATACATCTTCTGAACAAGCCGGAGCGAAAACATTTCATACAAAATTGTTACAATCAGTTATCAACTGGTGGCTATATGATATTTGTGGTTGTTTCAATAAAAGCTGCCATGTATGGAGAAGGCCGGCAATTAAGTAATAACAGATTTAAGATTAAAAATGGATTAAATGTATATTTTTATTCAAGGGAATCTGCAACAGATGAATTCAGAAATTATGGATTAATTGACGTTAAGGAATATGATGAACCGGTGAAACATATGAAGAATGTTCCACCCATGAAATTACTGATGATAACCTGTCAAAAAAAGTAATCATTATGAAGACAATTGATTCACAAAAGATTGAAACCGATGCGATAGCTCTTTTTAATTCAGGATACAACTGCGCCCAATCTGTTTTACTTTCATTCGCTGGTATATTGAAGATAGACCCAACAACTGCTGGTAGTATTGCCTCCGGATTTGGAGCTGGAATGGGCCGGCTACAGGGTGCCTGTGGTGCTGTTACCGGTGCCTGTATGGTATTTGGACTCTTTGACGGAGAGAAATTCAATAACAATACTGAAAGTACAGAAAGTACCTACCTGAAAATTCAACAGTTTGATAAAAGTTTCAGACAGATAAACGGTACCACAGAGTGCAGGTTACTTATTGGGTGCGATTTGAACACGAACGAGGGGCAGGCCATATTTAAAGAGAAAAATTTAAAGAAAATGATTTGTGAAAAATGTATTAAGGATTCAATAAATCTGACTTTAGAACAACTCACTGAAAACAGATTATACCTATGAAACCGATCAAACTATTATTAGCAGGATTCTTATTCTTAACTTCATTATTAAATGCACAGACAGATTATTTGCCCGGGTATATTATTAATAATTCAGGTGATACAATTCTTGGAGAGATTAATTATCTGGGTGATCTGAAAATGAGTAAGATTTGTGAGTTCAGAGATGCCGAGAAAAAGATTACAGAATATTCCCCCAACGACATTTTGGGCTTTCGTTTTAAGGAGGGTAAGTATTATGTGTCAAAAGAAGTTGATAATACAAAAATTTTTCTGGAATATATAATAAAGGGAAGAGTAAATATTTATTATATGGCTAATGACAAAGGATGGCATTATTATATTGATAAGCAGCATATGAGGTTGTCAGAAATATTTTATGAAGAAGATATAAAAAATATTGATAATATATTGTATGAATATTCATCCACAAAGCACTATGGGATTTTGGCCAGTTATATGCAGGATGATCCTGAAATACAAAAGCGCATACAGAGGATTAGGATACCACAGCGAAAAAATCTTATTAAGTTAGCTGAAGAATATCAGAATGACACTGATGCCGGAAAAAAATGCATTGTATTTGAGAAAAAGCGTCCATTGATAAAGGTTTCAATTGTACCCTTTGTCGGATTAACAAAATATATAGGCTATAACAATTCTGCCAATGAATTCGGAGTATATATATATTTTACCTCTCCGAGAAGCAGTGTGAAGCATTTATTTTTAAAAACAGGTTTGGACTATCATAATCTGCAGGTAGATGGAGATGAGTTAAATGTTTACAAAATTCCTTTTCAGTTACAATATATTTATAATGCTAATTGGCTTCAACCAAAGCTGAGCATGGGTTTCAATGTAGTATTAGGAAACAGTAATGGTTATGATATTTCGGAAACGTTATTTAGCCTTAATCTTGGATTGGATTTCAGGATTATTAAGAATTTATATTTAAGTACCGGCCTCAATTCTGATTTTCCACAGTTGGGAAGGGCAATTTTGGTAGATAACATAGATTTTGAAATTATATCCTATTCGTTTATTGTTGGATTACGGCTCGACATATAAAAGCACAAACTGAAAAGGAAAGATTGCAGCAGCTTTAGCGGTTGCTGAGGTGGCTCCTGCCTTCGGATTCTTATCTTAATTTTAAAATGAAAGGGCTTGATTTTTTTGTTACATTTGGTAAGGCAAACAATTAAATTACCATATATCATTTCGAGAAGCACTGCGTGACACATAAATATGTACAATAAACCCGTAAAACAAAATCTGAGTGAGATGAGACATTTTTTACTATTGATTTTTTTGGCTTCATCTGTGTTGACACTTCATGGCCAGCCACCCTCACATGATCCGGGCAGAATGATGGAAGATGGGAACAGGTATTGGGAGTTTTATACGGGCAATGGAATATCCGTTCTTTCTGCCAGCGATCCTGAGTTTAAAAACTGGCAGGCTGAACCTTCGGTATTCGGAAATTCCTGGCCAACCTGGATCAATGATTATGTACCTGGTTTTGGTGGTATATTTTGGGCGCCTGACTGCATTTACATGAATGGCAAATATTATTTGTATTATTCCTGTTCAACATTTGGATCAGATGTCTCTGCCATAGGACTGGTTACTACACCCTCGTTAAACAACCCAACATGGACAGACCAGGGAATGGTGATTCATTCAGATGGCAGCAACATGGCTTATAATACCATTGACCCTTCCATTTTTAAAGATGACGATGGAAGTGTGTGGATGACTTTCGGTTCCTGGTTTGGCGGGATTGCCATTATTCAATTGGATTCTGTAACCGGTAAAACTACCGGGTCATCTACCAAACTCGCCGGCGGAAATTCACAGGATATTGAAGCTTCCTACCTGATGAAACATGATGGTTATTATTACTTATTTGTGAATCGGGGCCATTGCTGTCAAGGCGTCAACAGTACATACTATGTGCAGGTGGGAAGGTCTGACAATGTAACCGGACCATACAGTGACTGGCGAACATTTTTACAAACGGATGGCAGATATATTGGTCCCGGTCATGTTGGATACAACCATGGACGGTTAACCTATCATATCTACGATCGGGATGACGATGGAGCCTCTAAACTGATCAATACCACCCTGAGCTGGGATAATGGCTGGCCTGTTGCTGGCGCTGTATCCCAGGAACCACAAGGAATGGTTATTCCCAAACGGTACCTACCGGATCAGTTCTCATGACAGTACAAAAATAGTGGGTGTGGATAATAATTCGCCAGTTCGGGGGGCCAATGTTCAGTTGTGGCAATACACCACCGATGGTATCGCCGGACAAAGCTGGACATTCACCAATACCCATCTTCATAACTACGAAATCTCTCCTGAAAACTTTGCCGACCTGGCATTTGATGTATACAATTGTGTGCCTGATGATGGTGCTAACCTGGGCTTGTGGACCTACTGGGGAGGCCCGTGCCAGCAATGGAATTTTGAAGACAGGGGAGATGATTATTACCGGATCAGATCGGTTCTCAGTAACAAATGTCTTGAGGTAGCCGGCCTACCCATTGCAGCTGGTGCCAATCTCTTTCAGAACAGTTGTGACAGCAGTAGCGAAAACCAGCTGTTTAAACTGAAGCTGCTAGAAGGCAACAGCACAGGGGTAAAGACGCCGCTCAATGCTGATAAAACCGGGATGGAACTTTATCCGAATCCGGCCGATGATGTACTGAATATTGCTTTATCAGCAAAACTGAGTATCAATGCAAAACTTACTATTTACAATACCGTCGGACAGGCTGTATTAACCAGGAAGGTCAGCGGAACAACAGAATCTCTCGATCTTTCGGTTTTAAATAGTGGTATTTACATGATTTCAATATCCAATGACCGGTATTGCAAAACTAAAAGATTTGTTAAAAAATAATTGTTTACTGAAAGGAGAGTCTGAAAAATAGCTTACGGTGGCACGAACAACATATTTGTGCAGCATTTGGGAAAATCACTCCTCCCGTTCATTCAAAATTTACAAATCGGGTAACAGATAGCACCTGTTTAAAATCATATATCAGATCTTTTCTGTTAATAGTACGAATAATGATTTTGATACTCAATTTTTCAGCGCAATAATGCGATTCGCATATTATAAAGAGGACTGATACAACGACTTTTATGGTTTTCACCTGTGTGGGCAATATTCCAATAAAAACCACTGCCAAACCGGTTATGTCCATAATTGTAAGTGTATCGCCAAATGCTGTCCAGGCATCAGCAATGAATTAAAATGCACCTACAAATATTGGATACTTTAATAAGAGATTAAACTTTAAGATAATGAATAAGAAGACAACCTTATTAATTGATGCTTCCATAAACTTTATCCTGGCAGTATTATTACTTGCTTTTTCACCGGCGCTCGTGAATTTCTTAGGTGTCCCGGATGCTGAAAATTCTTTCTATCCTAACATTTTGGGTTCAATTTTCTTAGGAATCACTATTGCTTTAATAATTGAAGCGTATAGAAAGAATGATGATAAAAATGTAGGGCTTGGATTAGTTGGTGCCATAAGTATAAACCTGTCAGGTGGATTGGTACTGTTATTATGGTTATTATTCGGAGGATTAAACTTGCCACTTAAAGGACTTATATTCCTCTGGGGTTTGGATATATTATTAGTCGTAATAAGTTCAATTGAGTTATATACCAACCTAAGAAAAAAGTAATAATGAGTTTACATTAACTGATGCAATTCATTAATGTGAATGTTGTGGTGCATTTGAACGACACTGCAACCTTGATTTGATGAGCTGAAACAAACTAATTATCATTGACGTTATTGACTTAAAATGATTCAAATACCGCATCCAACTCTGGCGCGGATAGGTTATCCGTACCTGATCAAATACCGCACCTGTAATTTTTTCTTCTGCCCGGAGGCCACAAATGGTTCCGGAAAAGCAGATGGTTCAGATGTGTTGAATTTGAGACGAGATGAATCAGGACGCGATGTATCAAGACGCGAAATATCGCGTTTCTACAGTGCAAACCCTTTCATTTTTGCGCGCCTAAACGTCTAAACGACCATACACCTAAACACCTCAACTCCTAACCTCTTCAACCCCTATACTTCTCCACCACAACATGCTATCGATGAACCGCTCCTCCGGAGCCTGGATTCAACGCCTTCTTAGATTTTACCTGTGTAAGCAATATCCCTACAAAAACCACTGCCAGGCCGCTTATGTCCATAATTGTAAGTGTATCTCCAAAGGCTGTCCAGGCCATCAGCATTGTAACCGGGGGGCCAAGATAAAAGAGGCTGGCAACACGGGTGGCATCCATTCGTTCGATTAAACGCCACATCAATGAGTATGCAGCTAATGATACCCCCAGCGTTAACCAGATCATAGTTAAGATAAATTTGGGTTCCCATTTGGTATGCAACTTCTCCGCAAGAATGGCAGGGATTGCAAGTGCCAGGGTAGTGGCCAGACTCTGATAAAAAAGTGTCATATCCAGCGGTAAATGATGGTTTGAATTTTTTATATCCATCTTCCGTTGTATCAATGAGGCAATAGTGATGGCAATTACTGATCCCAGGGGTATTAAATAACCAAAAACCGAATCAGGGGCATCAAAATTAATTCTGGACAGCACTGTCAGTGCCACTCCTCCAAACCCGATTATCAATCCCAACCATCGGTGTAACGGGGTTGGTTCACCAACTGCAATTCCTGAAAATGCACCCGTGGCCAAAGGTTGCAGCGCCACCACCAGCGCAATAATGCCAGCAGGAACATCCTGCTCCAGTGCCAACAGAACACAACTCAACCACACGCCATGAGCAAGAAAACCTACTACCATATTGTAACCAATGGCTGAACGGCTGATCGATCGAAAGCGCTTTTTAAACAGGAGGTAGAAACCAATTAGAATGGTGAGCGCCAGGTAGCGCCAGAATATGAGGGTGAAGGGCCCGGTGAAAGGTAATCCATATTCTGCTCCAATAAATCCTGAGTTCCAGAGAAGAACAAATCCAATGGCCGGTAACAGAATTTTTTTACTCATGGATCTATCGAATCTTTTATCGTTTTACTTCTTTCACAAGGTAAAATTGAACAACTCTTTGGAATTTTCAAAATAGAACATTGCTTTCCTTTATCGTTTTGTTACTTTTAGCTACCGATGTGTCGCTCCTGACGGAGCTCTTCTGCTGTCGCAGATGTGTTATCCGTGCCATTCAATTACTTTACCTGTAATTTTTTCTTTTGCCCGAATGTCAATAATGATCCTTAATTTTAAGGAATAACCATACTATTATTGACAGCAAAAGGGAAAAATAACGACAACAGGTGAACATACATATTGGTTGTGGCGCATTTGACCGAACACTACAATCTTGGTTTGATAATCTGAAACAAAATAATTATCTTTGGCGTTAGTAACGTAAAATGATAGTATGATTGTTTCATTTGGTTCTAAGGTTACTGAGAAAATTTGGAATGGAGAACGAGTAAAAAAGATGCCAATTGAGATACAGCAAATTGGACGTAGAAAACTGAGAATGATTAATAACTCCCAAAATTGGTCTGATTTGAGAATCCCCCCATCCAACAGACTTGAGAAATTAAAAGGTTCTGATTTTTGTAGTATCAGGGTTAATGACCAATGGAGAATTGTATTTAGGTGGATGGATAACAATGGACACGATGTTGAGATTGTTGACTATCATTAAAAAATGGAGGATTAAAAAATGGATAGATTAGCAAACATACACCCGGGAGAGATCTTACTTGAGGAGTTTTTACGCCCCCTTGAGATTACTGCGTACAGACTATCAAAGGATACAGAGATACCACAGACTCGTATTTCACAGATAATTAAAGGCAAACGGAGGATAACTGCTGATACAGCATTAAGATTTTCATCATATTTCGGTACGACTGCTAAATTTTGGCTTGGACTTCAGGATGACTATGATATTGAAGTAGAGCGTAAAGACAAACAAGCAATATTGACAAAAATAAAGACAAACGCACCACAAAATCAAATATAGCAAACCACGTTGATTGACGGTTGTACCGTCAATCCGGATTTTATTATCTGCCGCAAAACCTGAGCACGGACCTAAACCTGCATGCCTGAAAGCGATGTATTACAGAGACGCACGACCGAGCGTCTTTACAATCCCCGGACAGCCATCAGGTGTTGCCCTTTTAATGTCCGTACATACACAAATACGACACCTGTTATTTTATTCTTCTGCCTTGATGCCACCAATGGTTCTGGCAGCGCAGATGATTCAGATGGGATGAATTAAAGACACGATATTTTGCGTCTCTACATTGCAAACCCTTTAATTTCTCCACACCTCCACAACTAACCTCCACAACTAAACCCCTAAACCTCTCAACCTCTCAACCCCTCAACCCTTACAGCTGTCGATGTATCACTCCTTACAGAGCTCAGGCAACACATTACGGGTAAATATAACATTCAACTATATTAGTTGTTTATAATAAAACACCAGGTTATTAAAAAGGCCACTTTACTTCTTAAAGCATACTGATATGCCAATATATATGGATCGCCACGATGTTTCTGAATCTGTTACTGCCGAAATCGTAGCACAAATACACCTGGAAGATTTAAAAATACAAAAACAATATGGTTGCCGGGGATTAACATATTGGTTTGATGATACCCGCAAAACGGCTTTTTGTTTGATTGAAGCACCTGACAGAAATGCTATTTTTCAGATGCATGACCATGCGCATGGCAACGTGCCTCACCAGATAATTGAAGTGGATAAAACCATTGTTGAATCGTTTTTAGGCAGGATAGAAGATCCGAAAAAGGCAAAAAATACAAAGTTAAATATCATTAATGAACCAGCATTCAGAGCAATAATGATGGTTTCTATAGAAAATCATTCTTTTAAAAATTCTGATCCGTTTGCTAATATGCTGGGGGTACAGCAGATCTACAAAAAGATAATTGCAATGTTGAATTCATTTAATGGAAGTATTGTTCAACAAAATGAGGAAGGTTGTTTAATTTCTTTTCGAACAGTTACTGAAGCAGTTACATGTGCTTTAAAGATTCATGAAGATTTCAGAAAGCTCAGGACCCAATATCAAACTGATTTTACAGAATTATCCATTGGATTGCATGCCGGTATCCCTGTTACTGATAAAAAGTCGATATTTGAAGATACGATTAAACTGGCTCAGCGGATGTGTGTTATATCCGCTGCTGAAGTAGTTATTTCAACTGAAATCAAGCATTTGTTTGAGAGTGAAAATTTTGGTGTTGTATTTAACGATAAACCAGTACATGAGCTTACAACTTTGGAAGAAAAATTCCTGAATAGTTTAATGGAACTTACTGAAAAAGAGTGGCAAAATACCCGGCTGAAGGTTGAGGATATTGAGCAAACCGTAGGAGTCAGTAAATCAAAACTCTACCGGGAAATGATAAGGTTAACCGGTAAATCACCAAATATGTTTTTACTTCATTTCAGGCTAAGGAAATCATTGCAACTGTTACAAATGCAAAAAGGAAATGTATCAGAAGTGGCTTTTGATTCAGGGTTTAGCAGCCCTTCATATTTTTCAAAATGCTTCCGTAAGAAATATGGAATAGTCCCTTCCGATCTGGTACAGCAATAACCTGTGTTGATTTATACATTCCTGATATAAATATATCTCTGAACCAAAATTGCTTGCATAAGAACCAATTGTGCTATTGAAGGATAGTTACTTACCGTAAATTTGATCTCAAACCTTTAATAGTCAAAAATTATGAAAAAGCAATTTACTATTCTGTTCGCACTTTTAGTTGTCAGCGGCATAATAAGTGCACAAACGCCGGCTCCTGAAAAAACATCGCTTTTCGATAGATTAGGCGGAACAACAGGCATAACTGCCATTGTTGATGATGTAATTGAAGCCCATATGAATAACCCGGAAATTAGTGCCCGGTTTAAACCTTATCTGGATGAACCGGAGAGATTAGCAAAAATCAGAGAACATACGATCGAATTCTTTAGTGCCGGAAGTGGTGGCCCGGTGGAATACAAAGGAAGAGACATGCCGGCCACCCATAAGGGTATGAATATCAGTGCTGCAGAATACATGCATGTAATTGACGATATCATGGGTGTGCTTGAGAAACATAAGATTGATGTCGAGTCAAAAAAGGATGTACTGGCCATTCTCTGGTCGTTAAAAGAGACAATTATAGCTAAATAAACTTAAATGACTATCGGGAATCATGTATAAAGCTAATATCTATTTAAAATTTTACCAGAAAAAGAACGCTTACGCTGCCCCCTCCCCCCTTCTATGTTGTAAACCAAATTTTCACAAATATATTTTACTTATTTTCAAATACATAAGCTGTTATTCCTTTCGCTTCGGGCAATACAGAGCCTGAAGGCTTTCTTCTCCTGGCAAAGTGGCATCGGGTTCGATACCCGATACCACTTTTAGGATGACCTTCGGTATAAAACTTCGCCGTCGGCTACTCCTCCTGGCGTTCCAAATGTATCTACAAAAACATCCTTCTATTAACGGTCTTTGTCAGCCGCATTTCTGTGTTTAATTTTTATAGTTGAGAGCTGTAGCCTAAAGGAAACGGACACTGATTTTCATCAGGCCGCAGAGGGCGAGTAACAGTCTCTCATTTGTAAAGGTGTTTTTGTTCCAACATTTGGAACTAATCAACCATATAAATATACTCTGATTCATTCTTCATAACAAATCTTATTCTGTTTAATAACTTTTTAGCTATCCTGATAACTGCTTCATTTTTTTTCATCCTTTTGCATAATTGATTAAATTTTAAAGAAAGGGAAGGATCTACCCGAGATGCTATCCAGGCAGCCTCAATAAGAACACTACGCAGAGGATTGTTTGCTCTTGAAGTTATATGCCCTGTTTTTTCTATTTCTCCTGAAGAATGCGTTGTAGGAATTAATCCAACATAAGAACATAATCTGTCTAGTTTCTTAAAACGACTTATAACCTCTAACTCTGATAAAAATGTGGCTGCTGCAATTAATCCTATTCCGGGTATTGAGCATAAATATTTTAGCATCTCAGAATATTTACTGTCTTTATATATATTTCTCAACTCCTTATTTATTCTAAGCAAGTTCTTTCTTAGATATTCTGTAACATCAAGTAGATCATTTAGTACTATTTTTCCATATTCTGTTACTAATTCAATTGTACGAAGCCATTGTGTAAATCTTCCGGACCAGTACCTCGAAGCCGTATCAAGTTCTCGTGGTATTACGACACCATAAAAATGAAGATAAGATTTTATTCGGTTTTTATTTCTACTTATTTCTTTAACCAATGTTCTGCGATATCTTACCAGACTTCTAAATTCAATTGTTGTTTTCTGTGGAATATAGATGGCTTTTAATTCTTTATTCCGCAATGAATTAGCAATTTTCCGGCTATCTCTGCTATCATCTTTCTGTTTTCGTTCCTTATCGGTAGTAGGTATATCAGCAGGATTAACAATAATATTATGGATTCCATGCTCCAGGAGAGAATGATGTATACTAAATCCACAAAAACCGGCTTCATAGGCAGAATAATAAGTTCCTCCCGGAAAATTCTTTCTCAGATACCTGGAAAGTTCTCCTGCATTAGGATCCTGAGAAAATGTCTTATGCTCATTATGTTCCAGCATAATTGTAACCCTCCAATTTTTTAGGTGTGCATCAATACCTGCATAAACATTTTGGCCATTAAAATTTAATGTCTTAATTTTCGTTTGCATAAGCTTTCTATTTTTAGTTATTGTTTGTAGAAAAAATTCAATTTACTTAAAATATTGAAAGCTTATGCTTTAGTTTTTACAAACATACAGCCTGAAGGGGGGCTCACACACGGTTTACCAATTTCAAATTTAGTATTAATATGTGCGCTGGCTCCCCTTCAGGGGATACAGGGGCTGAGCGAAAGCATTGTAAAATCTGATTCATTTTAAATTTATTAATCATTCCCAATAGTCATATAAACTTAAATGGAGGATCAAAAATGAAAATTGCAAAAGAAAGTATTAAAGTGAGAATGAACATTCCCGGTGCAGTTATCCGTCAGAAAACAGAATTTGGTGATGCAACCGGATTAGGTAAAATAAGCTGTGAATATTTCAGCCTTTCTGCAGGAGTAGATACTACCCCGCTTTTTATGGGGCTGGAAGGAAACTTATGCCAAAGTCCGCACTGGGGTTATGTTATAAACGGTGAACTCACAACCACCAATGCTGAAGGCGTTCAGGAAACTGTAAGTACAAATGATATGTTTTACTGGCCTGCCGGACATAATGTCAAGGTGAATGCTGATGCGGAGATCATTATGTTCAGTCCTCAGCATGAACACATTCATGTAATAAATCATATGATTGAGAAGACCAGGACATGAGATTACCCTCTCTGGCGCGGACATGTTGTCCGTGCCTTTTCAAATTGTCAGTTTGCTTAAGGGGATTAATCATATTTACCTGTTACCGTTTGCAAACAGTAAAAGGCACATCATAGTAGTATAAAAACCTGTCACAATTATTATCGACCCTGGCTGATTAATCAGAAGAGCATCCTAAGGCCCCTTGAAGATCCTGTAAAATCATGAAAAGCACCTGGCGGGTAGTAAAAAACACCCGCCAGGTAATAAAAACTACTCAGTAAAGGACACTATGTCAGTCGACAACAGTAAAATGAACTCCGACGAGGACACAATGTCAATGAACGACAAAAAAATACACTCCGACGAGGACACTGTGTCAGTCGACGAGGACACTATGACAGTCGACGACAACAAAATACACTCCGACGAGGACACTATGTCAGTTGACAATAAAAAAATGCACTCCGACGATGATTTTGCGGTTAAAAACCAGGTATAATGGGGGATAGGCTGAAATTTTCCGGATTTCCCGGACGGGATAACAATCTTAATTTTTAATTAAACAGGCACTGTCTAAATAAAAGGTATTGGAAAATACGGGATTTGCTGATGTGTTAGCAGATAATCACTGTGACGAAAGAGAAAATGAAAACAGACATGTGATTGATGGCCTCTGATAAATAAGCACACATTTTAATCTGTTGGTCTCCGGAAAAATTCTTGGGGTTGCCTGGACCAGGCAATTGGGACAGCTGGTAGTTTATATTGATTTATTGGTAATTGTTTTGTAACTTACTTAACTCATTTCATTAGAAGCTTTCAGGTTTTAGAACGGAAGAGAAATCCAGATTGGTATACAGAACAAAGGAACATATTATTCGATCCAAAAATATTCAGAACTATTTTAGATATAATAATTGAGGTTTTAAAATTATTATAGATCTGTATATAATTAGAAGCGTAATGTGATTATGGAGTGCTTACCCACAAACTACAGGTAAAAGATACCAATATAAAACTATACAAACTAAAAATGCTGATCCATGGGAAATAATAAAAATAGATTCAGGAATTTCTTTTTAAACAGAGAATTCATTCAGAAAAACGGTGGGAAAATTACCTATTTTCAGATTGTGGGCTTACTATTAATTGGTACAGGGTTGGTTTATTTTATTGTAAAAATCGCCCAGAACAATGCCCAGCAAATCTTACCGGACGGTATCGCAATTTCCTTTTTTATTACAATGCTTGGGGTTGCATTTACATTTCCTGACTTACTTAAAGACCAGAGCAAAGGAATAAGCACCATGCGAATAATTGTTTTTATGTTTGCCAGTGTAATTTGCATGATACTGCTAAAAATTGGCTGGGACAAACATTCTCTTGGTGAAATTGGACTGGATGGTTTCTGGATGGGGGTAATTGCTTTTTTGTTTGGTGCGAAAGCAACTCAAAAATATTTCGAAAATGTAAAACCATTCCTGCCAAATGTAACAACATTGCCTGACTCAAATGAAAACGCTTTATCCGCAGCCGAGATATCGCGACTTGCAGTTATTCAAAACAGAGATGAATTACTTGCCAGACATCCAAATATTGAAGGTATAAGTGATACAACTAAGAATGGAGACAGTTGCGTTACCATCTACGTAAATAACAATAGTACCGACAGTATTCCTAAGGAAGTATACGCAACCTTAAAGAGTGGTTCAGTAAAAAAGGTCAGAACGGAGATTGTGGCAGATACCGGTGATGCAAATCCTCACATCGGGCAGGCTACAGACGAGTTAAGTGATTCAAAAACTCCTGAATATTTTGGCTCCATTTGTTGTATGGTTGCATCAACATCCAACGAAAATTTCAGAGGAGTTGTAACAGCAGGTCATGTTTTTACTTATGGTGAATATCACAATTACGGAGGGATAGTAGGACCAGATCAAAAAAGAAATGCCTTGTTAAATGGCAATCCAAAGGCAACACTTTTTTTTCAGCAGATGAAATACAATCAGGACATTGCTATTGTTGAACTTACTGACACATCAAATCTTCATGATAATTATATTTCATTTCATTCAGGCTTTTATGAAGTGTCGGAGCGTGATATTAATGCTGCAACACCTAATGTTACGGTTACCACACGGCAAAACAATACACGTGATGCTTTTATCCTGGACTTTAATGTTTCGTTTGAGATGAAATATTCCAACTCACCACGATATGTCAGAAATATTATTTTAATAGGAAGCACGAACGACAGAACTACATCGCAAACTGTTTCGGCAGGTGGTGATTCGGGAGGTTGTGTTTACCACAAAGCAACAGGTAAATTATTAGGGTTGCTCCTGGGAGGAAGCCGGAAATTCAGTTTTGTGTTGCCGATTCAGGAAACGCTGAGTTCGTTCAACTTTAAAATCCTTTAAAAAAATGAAAAAATCGATCTTCATTCCATTATTATTTATTTCAATTGTTGTGTTCTCGCAAGGCTCAAAAATTAGTTTTGACATTCAAAATGGCAGGCCTGTCAGAACGGATACTGTTACCAGTTTAAGACTGCCATTGACTTTAGTATTCAGTGACCAGTTTAATAGTAAGCATATTAAATTCCTTAGCGAAGATGGGACACAACCTCTTGCACTGAACAATGCAAAATTTGGCAGTGGTGAATTAAATAAAGATGGTGAAACCAATCAATTCATAATAATTATTAACGAGGATAAATCAGTAAACCCCGGAGATGAGAAAATAAACTTCGACAAGTTTATTTTGCAGTTAGACAGTGTACCGTTTTCTTTAGCACTAGCAGCAAGATCTGTCAATAGCAGTAATGATCAACCAAAAAATGAAGTAGCTTACAAAGCGGGATATGTTTATTATGATGCTATAAAGCTAACAGACTTATTAAAAAGTAATCCAAACAACAATACTATTGCCGAAATTCTAAAAGCATATGGTGTTGCCGATTCAAATGTAGTTGATAATCCTTACCTGAATGATGTTTTGGGTAGTTATTTTGACAGAAGATTGCATGGCGGCGAGGCTGCTGCTTTTTTAACCAATCTCGGGAACACTGATGTAACATACTTTGCAGCAGGTTTGGCGAGGTTTCTTGCTGAAAGAACAAAAGCGGAACTGAACGAAGCTTTTTTCAGCAGGATGAAGGATCAGCTGAACACTTATCCTGAATTGAAAACTGCTTTTCCTAAAACCGTTTCATACCTGGACCAGATAGAAACTTTCTCTTATGCATCAATTCTAAATTCACTTAAAGATGCATTTGAAATGGATATTCAGAATCTCCCCGAAAATTTGTACAACATCAAAAGTTTAACAGCCGATGATTGTGATAAAGTGGCAATCTGCGGAAAAGACAAAGATTGTGATAACTATACGGAATGTCAGGCAAGGTTGAAAAAACTTTCTGAATTTTTTGCAAGTCAGGACGGTCGCTGGGTTGCATTAGGAATGTTGTCTGTAAAAGATGCCATCCAAACAACCAATCCGGCCGACTTGATAAAAACCATAGCCGAATCTGAAGAATTTTCTGACTTAAAAACAGCTTCAGCTAAAAACGAAAAATATGATGATTACAATATTGTTTCCTCATTTGAACTGGGAAATTTGATTTCGCAAAGTTTGATTAGCAAAGATGACCAACAGATCT
This sequence comes from uncultured Bacteroidales bacterium, assembly GCA_963783315.1. Classification (GTDB taxonomy): domain Bacteria; phylum Bacteroidota; class Bacteroidia; order Bacteroidales; family DASQZP01; genus DASQZP01. The sequence goes on along the minus strand of CAWAMZ010000008.1, from coordinate 585,731 downwards.
GGATTACTAAATCAGAATTGAATACTTTATTGAATTCAGGCAAAGCATTTAAAGTTTATCTTGGGCTTCTCTTATCAAAAGAACTAAGTGCTGAAACAAAGGCTGTAATCAACTTTTACAAATCTGACAGTAGTCAGATAACTATTGGAGAAGTTTTAAAGAAAGTGTATAAAAATTACAAAAAGTATGGACCACAGGTTAATAGTTTAATTAAAAACACATATGCTGCATACAATGTAACCAATAATGCCATAAAAAACATGCTTGCTGCATCAGAAAAATCAACAGTAGCAGATCCACGAGTGCTCTATGACTATTACACAACAATCACTTCTTCCTTAAAACCTGTTGCACACAACCCGTTGCTCATTGAAATAGTAGGTAAGGACATTGGTGCATCTTATGATAGAGTGGAAAACTATTTAACCCCATCTGTTGATATTGCTTACCATATCTCTACAAAAAAATATTCTGCCGCAATTTATGATGCTTCAGTATTATTAAGTGCAATGAATGAATATAAAATAAAAACTACTGATAACGAAGGAGATTCAATAGAAGAGAAGTATGATGGGTTTAAAACTTTTACAAAATCTTTTGTTAAGTATGGGACTTTAATTTCAACAGTGGCAAAAGCACAGTCTTCTGACGAAGTTAAGCAAGCGCTTGATGCTTCTGTGTTGCCGGTGGGGAGCTATTCAATAAAAAGAAACGCTAACTGGAGTTTTAGCATTAACGCATACGTAGGTGCATACTGGAACTATAATAATTCAAATGATTATCCCTCTTTAGGGTTATCAGCTCCTATTGGATTTAATATTTCTAAAGGTTTAACAGTAACAGAAAAGTGGGGAAGTCTTGGACTGAACCTTCAGATTATTGATTTGGGAGCCTTGGTTAATTATTACCTGATTGAAGGCGACACAGCTACTTTACCGAATGAATTTAGTATTAAACTGTCAAATATTTTTGCCCCCGGATTTAATGTATCGTATAACGTGCCAAAAACGCCACTTACATTAGCATGGGGCGGGCAATATATACCTACTATTTACAAATACGAATTAATTAACGGAGTAAATGAATTAGTACCAACGAACACCTTTAGATGGCAAATATCCTTATTAATTGATATCCCTTTATTTAATTTAAAAGTCTGGGATTATGAATAATAAATAAAATAAATAACATCAAACCGTCGCATACTGAACATCCGGTTCCAAAAGCAATTTTTCGGATGTGGCATCCTGTAGAGACGCAAGATATTGCGTCTCTACCATTATTTAGTTGAAACGTGCCCTCCTTGTCACCTTGTTTCCTTGTCACCTTGTTACCTTGTTACTATTACTTTTTCAAGCCTGATGATGGATCTCAGTCCAAAAAAAACCGGTTATCACCAGACTTTGATTTTTCTCTCTGTAGCGAGGGCGAGATTCCTGCCTGCCTGCTGACGCAAGAAGTCAGGCAGGGAACCGCCGACCACATGATTGTGAATCATGAACTCAAACAATATAGCCACCATATTCTGTGCAATTTTAAATGAGCTGGAGTAAAGTAGGATTACTCCATCTCTTTTTGTATTATTACAGTGCATATATTTTTTAGGGTTGAATCACTAATTATAAAGTAATTACAGTAAATTAGCTCCTTAACCTTGGAAAATGAACTGCTTCGAATTCCCCAACAAAAACCATCCAAAACTTAACCTGCATGCAAAGAAAGAGACTCAGATGATAGATAAAGATTTTTGACAATGGACAAAATGGAGTGACAGAAACTCATTGAAGGGAATTAAATTTCCAGGAATTTATTGTATTGCAATATCTGAAACAGATTTGTCAGCACAAGATTTTGAATGGATTTCTAAAATTGCCTATATTGGAATGACAAATTCAAAGGCTGGTTTAAAAGGGCGATTAAAGCAATTTGATAATACAATCATTGGAAAAACTGGACACGGTGGTGCTGACAGATTTAGGTTTAAACATGGAAATTACAAAGAGCTTGCAGATAAACTTTATGTGTCAGCATGTACTTTTGAATGTGATGTAGAATCAAATGACCCCAAAGATTTAAGAATAATGGGGAAAGTTGCAAAATTTGAATATGATTGTTTTGCTGAATATGTTGAAAAATTTGGAGAATTGCCGGAATTTAACAATAAAAAGGAGTCTCCAAAATATAGTTTGACACACAAATGACAGTTTTGTTAATAGTAAGCCTACGTCCTCCCATGTGTTGTATTATTTAATTTTTTTTTTGGAACATTCTGAAAAATTCCAAAAAAGTTGGAGTAAAGTTGGATTTCTCTGAGATCTCTTTGGATTATTCCTAAAAATTTCACCGATTATTGGAGTACCGTTTGGATTTTCCCGGAGTGCTTCTGTTTAAAACTTCCAACCCTATCTCCTTGATTTTCAAAATAATTTTTATACCTTTCAAAACAAGAAACGGGTTTGAGGAATAAGAAGGGGAAAGAGAATTTTGCTGAATAAAGATAAAGAATACTTTTTTATATAATTGCCATAAACGCTATATGTTTATGGGTAAGTTTAGGTGCAAGCATGAAAAAGTCAGTTTTGTAATAATTGTAAAACATAATCAATGACAGGTGTTTTCATTTCAAAAGGAATAACTCCAATTATAAAAAAAGGAGATTTAAAAATTACCTTAAATAAATCAGGGAAATTTGATATGAACGTAACTCTCAGTTTACAATATGATGCATGCCCAACTTGGATGAAACTCTCAGTCGAACATTTAAAAAAGGCAAAAGATTGGAGTATAAAACGAAATGATGCATTTCAAGAGACTGATAATGATTTAAAATCTGAAACTTTAGAAAAAGAATTTGAGCATTCGATGCAGGCTATAATTGCTATGGCAATAGCTTATGATTCTTTTTATGCTACAATTAAAACAAAAATTAGCCTTCCTGATGACTTGACCGAAAAATGGAAAAAAAATAGAACGTCAAGGCATCTTCAAATTACTGAAACAATCAGGAGAGGTTTTAGAATTACAAATGATAGCGTTAAAATATTAAAACAAGCTATAAAAGAAATATTACACTTTCGAGATTTAGCTGTACACCCGACTGGAAATATTGAAAAACCTGTTATGCATCCAGAATTATCAATAGGCGTTGAGTGGAGATTTGCAACCTTTACTTATATCAACGCAAAATTGTTAGTTAATGAAGGATTAAAAAGAATGCGAGAAATTACAAGTGCCAAGACAAGTCATAATCCCAAACTGGAAAAATATTGCTCTACATTATTAAAATTTATCAATCCAATAATTGACAGATACGAAAACGAAATAGAACAAATAAAATAAAATGCCAGCACCTAATAATTGTATATGGCAGGAGGGGTGTTTAGCGGTCTGACAAGTCAGACCTCGTGCCTACTTTCCTGCGGGTCTGACACGATTTCTTCCAGAAATCCCGCCCGACCACATACAAGTGATTGTTAGGGGCAAGGCTGAAAAATGGCACACCATAAAAAGATATTACTTTGAAAAGAACAAAATCTAGCAAAGAATTGGATTTATCAAATGTTGAAATTTTTGGAATAAAGTTCAACTTGGAAATTGCAATCAAAAGACTAAAAAAAGACTTAAGAGATGATTGGTTTCCAGATTTCTTAAACTTTAAGGATATATTCCAAGACAACAAATATATTCAAGAGCAATTAAGTGAATACAATGATAATGATATTTTTTATAAAGCAAGTCCTGCATTACATTTTGATATCCCAAAGCCAGGTTATGCTATTCGTTATTCAAGTGAAACAAATATAATTGACCGTTTAATATATCAAGCCTGTGTTGATGTTATTGCAATTGAACTTGATAAAATTCATAGTGAATCAGTCTATTCTCATAGAGTTAATCAAGAATGGGACTCTAAATATTTTTTTAGATATGCTGTTGATGAATGGAACAAGTTTTTAACTGACACTAAAATTGAACTCGAAAAAGATGATAACGAAGTACTTCTGGTTACAGACTTATCAAACTATTATGAATCGATAAGCATCAATGATTTAATAAGTACACTCAATTTTCAAATTGAAAATATTGGTTTACCTCCAGAAAAAGAGAAGGAATTTAAAAAAGTTTCAACTCAGTTAAAAGAGCTATTAATTACTTGGTGCGAGCCAAATACAAGAAGAGGAATACCACAAAACAGAGATGCATCATCCTTTTTATCTAACCTATTTCTGAATCCCGTAGATGCTGCAATGATTAATGCTGGATATAAATATTTCAGATATATGGATGATATTAGAATCGTTTGTAAAGATAAATACGAAGCAAGAAAAGCACTCAAATTACTAGCAAATGAACTACGCAAAAAAGGTCTTAGCTTAAACTCAAAAAAAACTCAAATACTGGATCTAAATAATTCAGAGCAAAAAACAGAGGCAAATAATGCATTGCAAAAAAGCGACAAACAGATTGATCAAATAGAAAACTTGCTTAAGTCTAAAACAGCAAGAGGTGTTCAGATTGCAGTGCCAATGCTAAGGAAAAAAACAGTGTCATTAATTGAAGGGGGAGGTACCCTAGATCGACACTTTAGATTTTGTGTAAATAGACTAGAAAGACTAATTCGCATACCAGAATTACATGACAGACTTGATGTTGAGGAAATAACAAATGCTATTATAAAAGAACTACTAAATCAGCCTTGGTCAACAGATTCATTTGCAAGGTATTTAATCAGTTCTGATCTTAATGACAAGCAATTTGAAGAAATTATGTCAATAATTATAGATGATAAAAAAAACATCTATGAATGGCAAGAATATAATCTTTGGAGAATTTTGATTTCTCACAATTATAAAAATGATTTGCTTTTAGCAAAAGCGAGAAAAAATCTTACTCAAAAAGCAACAATTCCAGCGGTCATAGCAGGTTCTATTCTATATTTATGTGCAATCGGTGACGGTAATGATAGAAAAAACATAGCAGATAATTTTAAAAACTTCAATTGCTACTTTTCGCAAAGAGCTGCCTTAATTGGGATTAAGAATTTAAACTACTCAACTATTATTAAGCCATCTGTTGAACCTAATATTGATTCCTCACAGAAAGGAACATATACTAAACTAAGAGAAAATTTTAAAAATCAATATTGTGAGGTTCCAAGCAAGTTAAATTTCAGAGATTTCTACGAAGAACTGCCAGATTTTATTTCCTAACTATGCAACTATTCCTTACACATAGAATTGATCATTTTGGCTTTGAGCCCCCAATATTCCTTGGATTAAAAGATAATGGAGAAGAAATAAAACTCACTATTAATGATATTCTAAATTATAAAGGTGAAATAATAACTTATGAACTTCCATTTGTACTTGATTCTTTAAGGACTTTATATGGCGGTCAGTTGCCAACTTTTATTGACATATCTCAAATAATTAAGATTAATACTGGTCGAGCAAAAAAATCATATCCTAAGAATCAACTTCCTTGGAACTTTTGGATTAGATTGAAAATTGAGATAGGAGAAGAAAAAGCAACTTTATTCTTCAAGATAATCCGTGAATCAAAAGAAGAAACTGAAATATTCACGACATTATCTGAACTGGCAATTTTATTAAAAAATCTTTATCTCAAGTCAATTAAAATTCTCAAAGAAACAAATCAAATTTCTCGTTTTTTTGACATTGAAAACAGAATACAGCAAATATTAAACAAAAGACAGATTGAAGGTATTTGTTTGGATTTAGATGTACTGGATGAAATAGTTAATAAATTAGAAGCTATAAAAAATCATTTAATTAATAAGCTTCGCTATAATCATAAAATTACTGACTTAAATTACAAGTCTCTTCGTCTTCAACTAATTGAAAAAGGTTTTCAAATATCAAGTAAGGACTATAATTATTTTAACCTAATAAGCTATCTAAAATCAGCTAAAATAAACTCTCAACTATGCAATGACTTATATAATGCATTGAGGGCAAAATCAGATTTTGATAGCTTAAGTCAGTATATCCCAGAGAATAATAATACAGTGTATCCAATTTTTGACTGCATTGGGACCGTAACATCTAGAATTCTAATTGTCGCTCCACATATTCAGCAGTTGAAAAAGGAAAACAGAAGAATATTCATTCAAAAAGAAAATTATTCTCTTTTGTATTGTGACTACAATCAATTTGAACCAGGAATTTTAGCATCCTTTTCTAATGATGATGAAATGATTGCTCTTTACAATTCCGAGGATATTTATGAAAATTTCAGTAAATACATTTTTGGAACAAAAAGTTTAAGAAAGGAAGCAAAAACAATATTCTTGTCGTATTTGTATGGCATGTCTGATAAAAATTTGGTCGCCTCCATTGAAAAAATAATTAAGAACAGAGGAATAAATAATAAGATTTCGGCTCAAGAATTCTTCTCAAAATTTACGGAACTTGAAAAATTTAAAGCAAAAGAAAATGAAAAAATGGTTGAGAACGGATTTATCAAATCTGAAACAACAATAATCAGGTATGTTAGAAAAACTAAAGAAGGAAAAGGTAAGCAATCAGAGAGAAGATTTGTTTTAAGTCAATTGATTCAAGGAACTGCGTCATTTATCCTAAAAAAAGCAATTCTCGATACAATGGAAGATAAAGAGATTGAGTTTTTAATTCCGATGCACGACGCTGTATTATTTCAAGTTCCATCAAATAAATTGAAAGAAAAAATGGCATTTATTGAAAAATGCTTTGTCGATAATTATATAAAAGTTTGTCCAAAAATTGAAGGCAGTGTTGATTTTAATGAATTTGACAAATAAAGCCCAGGCCATAACAATATAGGATTTAAGGCTCAGTTGAGCAAAAAATGAGTCACTAAAGCTGATGACTTTGCTGACTCTTGATTAGGTTGGAAAGTAAGCCTACGGCCTCCCATGTATTGCGTTTTTTAAAAGGAGTTTTTGAACATTCTAAAAAATTCCAAAAAAGTTGGATTTCTCTGAGATCTCTTTGGATTATTCCTAAAAATTTCACCGATTATTGGAGAACCGTTTGGATTTTCCCGGAGTGCTTCTGTTTATAACTTCCGATCCCTATCTCCTTGATTTTCAAAATAATTTTTATACCTTTCAAAACAAGAAACAGGTTTGAGGAATAAGAAGGGGAAAGAGAATTTTGCTGAATAAAGATAAAAGAATACTTTTTTATATAATTGCCATAAACGCCATATGTTTATGGGTACGTTGGGCGTCATACAGCGGCGCGAAATAAACAACATTATGATTAGAATATTAAAACTTTTATTAATAAGCTTGATTTGTGTGAATAGTCTAAATGGACAGATACATACAACCACCCTTGATTTTGACAGTTTAAATAAGCAGATTGAGCTATTTCAGGAAAGTACGGGAACTTTACAATCACTGATTATTAAAAATAATTCTGGTGAGATTCTTAAAACTATCACGATTGATAAGGAATTAGACCCATATCATTTTAAAGATTTTTATCAAGGTCAGAGAAATTTTGCGATAATTGGCGGTCGATATAAATTCTATATTATAACCGTATCAAACAATAAGTTAATTGGACCATTCTCTGCATGTTGCAGAGTGGAGGCGGAAGATGCACAAACAGGAGTTTTGTATGCATATAAGATAATTAACGATGGACAGTATTTGCTAGTAAATGCTCTTGATAATGGATTAACATGCTTTAACCTACATGATTTGTATAATCCAAAGGAGGTTGATTTTTTTAAATTAGACAGTATATATTCTAAAGGTAATTATGTTTTCATAGATAAACGTAAAGAGAATATATTTAATGGGATTTCGGCGGAATGTGGTAATTACAAAAAGGAGATTGATTATAAGGTACTTTTTCATGGATACAGGTTTGAAATAGACACCAATGAAAAATTAAAATATGTTATTTCTGATAAAAAACTATTGACTCTGAAGCAAATTGTTTCTGATTCGATAGCAAAAGACTTTACGATTGATTTAGAGAGAGGATTAATTATTAATGAAAAAGAATAAAAAGTACGAGCGCCCAACAATATAGGATTTAAGGCTCAGTTGAGCCAAAAAAAGAGGCAGTAAGGTTGATGATCTTGCTGCCTTCGGATGTGCCTGGACAATTTCATTACCAGGGCTCAATTGAGTTTTAAATCTTGTTGGGCTAAACTGCTAAATATGCATTTATGTTGGATATATATGCAGCTTAATTTTAACATACATTATATATAGGGGATTTAATCAAATGACAATTTCTCTGCATAAATATGTAAGATCTAATATTTAATTTTCTTATTTTTCACCTAAATATACATAATATTTAAAAACATCTATATTTATTACCAAAAAGCCACCGCCGATAGGCGGTTTAGTTCAACAATGTGTATAATTCATAAGGGTTTCAGTGGTATGCGAAGCATAGTCTCCCGCTTCAATTTAGGTAACGGTGGATACGAACGCAGCCCGCAATCCCTTACGAAATCATACACTCAACGTTATTGCGACACGAGGTCGCATAAATAATTGTTTCACGATTAGCAGTAATCGATGGAACCAACTGTTTCCCCGGTTGTATCCTATCAGGGCATCGGATGTATGGTGCAGCCATTATCGGGTGAAGCCCCTGAGAAACAGTACCAATTGTCCGGGACGAGATCCCAAAGACAGGGTCAGAAACCGTGAGGCAGATGATCTTCGGAGTCTCAATGCCGATTAAGGGCTTGGATGGGTGGACATGGTTAACACATGTGAATATCTGCAACTGCCGACAGAGCGTAGAAGCGAAAAAGAGAATGACACGCTTTAAACCAAAATGGTAGGCTGACAGGTTAGGGTCGTTTAACGCAGCCCCTACGGGAATGTAGATCAGCCGGCAGACAGGATGAACCTAAATCCACACCCCCTGTTATTTATGCGAAACGTGGAAGCTCGATACTCTCTCCCGATTAAATACATCGGGATAAAACCGTAACCGCAAGGCATCGGGAAATATCGAACAGAGAGGATGGAATAAGCGAATGCCTTCCTGTAATGGGTTGGATAATGATTGAGTGAAAACAATATCATCATAGGGTGAAAGCCTGCCTACCTCCATCTGGTGCTTTATGGCAAAAGTAATTGATGAACCGGGTAATGGAAGAAAGCAAATGAACGAGAATAATAATTTATCGTGTGCACTCCCAGGCATTTATGATAACTGGAACACCATTCCATGGAAGAAGGTTATTCATGAAGTCACCCGGCAACAAAGACGAATTGCCAAGGCTTATAGCCGGGTGATCCTTCGCCGGAAAGCCTTTAAAGAGCCTGAGCCGTATGCCGGGAAACTTGCATGTACGGTTCTTAGGGGGCGTAAGCTACCCGGTGCCGCCAATACCCACAAGGTTAATTACATGAGATAAACTTTTTTTCAGAAAAAATTTAATAGGGGTGTAATAATCTTTGATTAAAGCCACTAATTAAGAAAAGATAAAATTATGACACTTAAAAATGCAATAAATCTTTTCACCAGTTTAGTATCTGAGACGACTAAAAAATCTGAAATTAAGGTGTACAGGAATTTCATTAGGATACTTGGTAATCTTGAAAATAGAAGCTTTTCAAAGACTGAAATTCAATTATTAGAGACAGAACTCGATGCTTTGGCTTTAACAGGTACCAAAACAAACAAGATAAAGCATTTTAAAAAAGCGCTTCGAGAGTTTAAAAAATTTTTGAAGGATACTTTTTCTTTAATTGCCAAAGGGTACTACACTAACCTGGGCATAACTTTTGGCGCCTCAACGGGTTTACTTTTTGGAATTATATTTCAAACAGGTCTGGAGCGTTCTTTAGGTATTTCATTAGGTATTTCAGTTGGAACCTTAATCGGAATACTTATAGCAAGTTATTTGGAATCACAGGCCAAATCCTCAGGTAATTTGATCTAAAATATTCTAAAGTAAAAAGATTGAGCAACGACTTCTATAAATCATCCATTCTACCTCATGCTGCAATTATTGTAAAAATATGCAGGGCTTATACGGATACCCAGGAAGATTTCGAAGATTTCTATCAGGAAGTTTGTTTACAGATATGGAAAAGCAGAAACAATTTCAGAGGACAATCTGAATGGTCTACCTGGATATATAGAATAAGCTTGAATGTGTGTATGACGCTATTAAAAAAACATAAAAATAAACCGGAACACAGGAGCTCAAACCAATTGCCCACTTTAACAAATGAAGAGATAAACGAAAATACAGATGAATCCCTTAAGCAACTTTACATTGCCATTCGAAAATTGTCTGAAGTTGATAAGGGTGTGATTTTACTATATCTCGAAGAAAAATCCTACAAAGAAATAGCCGAAATAACAGGTACAAACCCAAACAACATTGGGGTACGCATCAAACGAATTAAAGAACGATTAAGAAAATTATTAGATGGAAAAGTCTATTGAATCAATTTGGAAACAAGGTTTTTTAAATAGTGATGTATTGGTTGCTCCAAAGCTTAACAACCTGTACAATAGAAAATCGATACATTTAATTGATAAGTTTAAAAGAATGTTCAAAATTAATCTAAAAGCAATCGTCATCGGTTCATTACTTTTTTTGGGGATTTCTTTTTTGATTGGCATGCCTTTTATGGGAATAGGCTTTTTTTTGACACTAAGCATAATTGTTATTGTCAACAGAAAACTTTCCGGGGGATTAGATAAAATTGATAAGAGCGAAAGCAGTTATCATTATATTAAAGCATTTGACAAATGGATGAAGCAACAAGTAAGTGTAAACAGAATAATGGCCAGATTCTATTATCCATTGTTCTTTTTATCTATTGTGCTTGGTTTTTGGTTTTATCATATTAACGGAAAGCAATTAGGTGAATCTATTACAAATAAGTTGATTTTAAACTATCCCGGCATTGACCTTATTTTTGGAGTACCGCTATATATCTTCCTTGTCGTGATTTTAATAATGGGTCTTTTTTCATACCTTGGAGGAAGAATATATAATTGGGATTTGAAAGTTGTATATGGAGGTGTACTAAGAAAACTGGAAGAAATTATTGCAGATATGGAAGAATTAAGAAATTAAAAATGTTGACGGTTATTCATGTTTAACCACTTCGTGTCAATCCACCGTATGATCAATCCCATACTTACAATAACCCCGTTAAGTAGCCCCTATTAAAAAGCATAATCATATGATAAATAATTCATTAAAGAATCGTATTTTTGTAAAAATTGATAATTATGAACAGACAGATTTTAATTGATAAGACCGTAAGTAAAATCAAATTATTGCCTGATACAAAAATTATGGAGATAAATGATTTTGCTGATTTTTTATTGAGTAAAATAGATGATAATATCCTATTAGAGGGTATTCAAAAACTGACATCTGATTCCAAATCATTTGATTTTCTAAACGATGAAGAGGATCTCTACAACGAGAATGATTTAAAAGAGAGATACAAATGAAAAAAGGAGATATCGTTTTAATACCATTTCCTTTTTCTGATCTGACAGGTAATAAAAATCGACCAGCTATTATTTTGATTGATTCTGTTGATGATGTGACAATTTGTTTTATTACAACACAGTTAAAATGGCAATCTGATTTTGATATAATTGTACAGCCGACAAAATTAAATGGTCTTAAAAAGACTTCACTGATTAGACTAAATAAGATAGCTACAATAGATAAAGAGTTAATAATTGGACTTTTAGGTCAATTAGATGCTAAATATACAGGACAACTTGATGATAATCTGATCAGGATACTCAAATTAAAAAATTAACGTTGTTCTAATCGGGTAACAGGCAGCTCCACCAATAAGGACAGGCAGGGAGCAGATCTCTCAATGTCCTGGCTATGGGTCTTTCATACAGTGGTTCTCTATACTGAAATAGATTCAACTTAATCTGACAATAGTCCTGCACCCGCTCTGGCGCGCAAATGCTTCCTGTACCAGGTGTATTACCGGGTAATAATATGTGAATACAATTATAGGGCCTCTACAAGGCCCGGGTGGTATTGGATACTCAGGTTTGCTACAATTATAGGGCCTCTACAAGGCCCCCACGGCGCGGTCATGTTGGCCATGGCTGTTCAAATATGTCATTTCCCAGTCCCAACCCTGGCGCGGATTGTTATACGTGGCATTTCAAATACGTCACCTGAAATTTATTCCTTCTGCCCGGATGCCACAATTGATTCCGGCAACATAGATGGTTCAGACCCCACGGCGCGGTCATGTTGGTCATGGCTGTTCAAATATGTCATTCACCGGTTCTAATTGTTGCCAGACGCGAAATATCGCGTCTCTGCAGTGCAAACCCTTTAATTTCTGCACCCCTAAACCTCTCAACCTCTAAACCCCTAAACGACTAAACCTCTCAACTCACCTCTTTTGTTTTTCTAAATATCCTTTTCTGTTTTTAAAACGTGTAGATAAAAAAGGATTTTCAAAATTATTTTTATATCTTTCGAAACAAGAAACAAGCTTGATGAATTATAAGGGGATAGAGAATTTCGATTACTAATATTTTAAAGATCAATTTTTTATATATAGCATCTAAACATATAGAGGGGCACATAATAAAATTAAAAGAATTTACAGTTGTGACGCAGAAAGCTGGGGCACCAGGTAACGGACAATTTTAATATGTGCAGAAAGTCAGTACAATAGCATTTTTATGGTTTAAAGAAAGATACATAAATATAAAAGACAAAGTGTTTAGTAAGACTGGATATTATAACTATTTCCCAGACGAAAATGATTCGTTGATAAAAATTCATCACAAAACTTATCCCTATGAAAAATCATTTACAATTTAAAATGATGGCTGTAACTGCCATGGTCTTATTTTTATGTTTGTCCGTAACACAAGCATTCGCATCAGCGCCAACAATTACAGGTTTCTCCCCGGAATCGGGGCCTGTAGGTTCAACGGTAACCATTACCGGTACTAATTTCAATACAACAGCTGCTAATAATGTTGTATTTTTTGGGGCCACCCGGGCTGCGGTTTCCTCGGCCGATGCCACCACACTGACAGTTACAGTACCGGTTGGCGCTACCTGTCAAAACATCTCGGTTACCGATATTACTACCGGATTAACAGCGTATTCATCCCGGCCTTTTATTACAACCTTTGACGGAAGTACGGTTTTTAACCCGAATTCCTTTGCTGATAAAGTGGATTATGAAACATTAAGTTTTCCCTATGATGTATCGATAGCTGATTTTGATAATGATGGAAAGCCAGATTTGGCAGTAGTAAATTCTTCTTCCAATAATATTTCGGTTTTTAGAAATGCCAGTACAACCGGCTCGATATCCTTTGCAGATAATATTTTTTTTGTTACAGGAAGAAGCCCCCAAAACGTATCAAAAGGGGATATAGACGGTGATGGGAAGCCCGACTTGATTGTGACTAATTATATTGATAACACTGTTTCTGTATTACAAAATACAAGTTCGGCAGGTACAATATCTTTTGCAGCCAGGGATGATTATACGACGGGAAATAATCCTCAAAGTGTATCTGTAGGAGATATTGACAGTGATGGGAAGCCGGATCTGGTTATAGTAAATTACAATTCCAATACTGTTTCGCTATTCAGGAATACCAGCACTAACGGCGCAGTGTCTTTTGCAACTAAAGTTGACTTTGAGACTGGAAGTAAACCTCATAGTGTATCGTTGGGTGATATAGACGGAGACGGGAAGCCCGACTTGGCTGTGACAAATTATAGTGACAATACTGTTTCAGTATTGAAAAACACCAGTGCAACTGGTACGATTTCTTTTGATGCTAAAGTGGATTATGCAACGGGGAATAATCCTCAAAGCATATCAATAGGAGATATTGACGGTGATGGAAAGCCTGACCTTGTTGTGACCAATTACAATGACAATACCGTTTCGTTATTCAAAAACACCAGTGCAACTGGTACGATTTCTTTTGATGCTAAAGTGGATTATGCAACGGGGAATAATCCTCAAAGTATATCAATAGGAGATATTGACGGTGATGGAAAGCCTGACCTTGTTGTGACCAATTACAATGACAATACCGTTTCGTTATTCAAAAACACAAGCACATCTGGCAACTTTTCCTTTGGCGCTGAAGTGAATTATGCAACAGGAAATTACCCTTATAGCTTATCGATTGGTGATCTGGATAGTGATGGAAAGCCTGAATTAGCCGTGGTAAATAGTGGTTCCAATACCGTTTCGGTACTAAGAAGTCGGGTGATGCCCCCGCCGGCTATTACATCCTTTGCTCCAACTTCTGCAACATCCGGAGAAACGGTAACCATTACAGGCGCAGACTTAACAGAAATTATGGCGGTTAGTTTTGGTGCCACTGAAGCTCATTCCTTTACAAAAGTTTCTTCCACCATGGCAACAGCTATTGTGGGCGCAGGGGTATCAGGTGATGTAAGTGTAACCACTCCCGGAGGCACAGCTACCCTGGCTGGATTTACATATACCCTTCCGGCGGCTCCAGCCATCTCATCGTTTACACCGACAAGCGCAAAGCCCGGTGACACGGTAAGCATTGCGGGTACTAACTTAATTGGAACTACCGCAGTTAGTTTTGGCGGGACTGCTGTAGCATCATTTATAGCAGTTTCTGATACAAAAATTGAGGCTGTTGCAGGAGCGGGAGCAACAGGTGATGTAAGTGTAACCACCCCGGGAGGGGAGACAACCCAGGCAGGGTTTACTTTTATACCACCACCCACCATCAACACTTTTACACCGGCATCTGGTGTGGTGGGTACAATGGTTACCATTTCCGGTACGAACTTCAATACAACAGCTACCAATAATATTGTGTTTTTCGGCGCCACCCTTGCCACGGTTTCCTCGGCTACTACTACCATGCTGACAGTCATTGTACCAGCTGGCGCTACCTATCAGAATATCTCTGTTACCGATATTACTACCGGATTAACGGGTTATTCATCCCGGCCTTTTATTATTACCTTTGATGGAAGTGCCGTATTTAGCCAAAATTCCTTTACTGCAATAGTGGATTATGCGACAGGAAATTACCCTTATGGCGTATCGATTGCCGATTTAGATGGTGATGGGAAGCCCGACCTTGTCGCGACAAATGAAGGAAGTAACATGGTTTCGGCATTAAAAAATACCAGCATAGGCGACTCGGTATCCTTTGCAAACAAAGAGGATTTTACAACGGGATATAAACCAAATAGCTTATCAATAGGCGATTTGGACGGTGATGGCAGGCCTGATCTGGCCGTCTTAAATAGAGGAGATAATACTATTTCAATATTAAAAAATACAAGCATTGCTGGCACAATTTCCTTTGCAACCAAAGTGGATTATGTAACAGGAAAATCCCCTTTCAGCGTATCGATAGGCGATATGGATGGCGATGGGAAACCAGACCTGGCAGTAGCGAATAGAGCAGATAACACCGTTTCAGTATTGAAAAATACAAGCATTGCTGGCACAATTTCCTTTGCAGCCAAAGTGGATTATGTAACAGGAAAATACCCTTACAGCGTATCGATAGGTGATGTGGATGGCGATGGGAAACCAGACCTGGCAGTAGCGAATAGATCAGATAACACCGTTTCAGTATTAAAAAATACCGGTACAGCTGGTATAGTATCCTTTGCAGCCAAAGTGGATTATGCGACAGGAACTAGCCCATATAGCGTATTGATAGGCGATATGGATGGTGATGGGAAACCCGACATGGCAGTGGCAAACATTGAAGCAAACACCGTTTCGGTATTCAAAAATACCAGCACAGCCGGTATGATATCCTTTGCAGCCAAAGCAGATTATGCAACAGGAACGTACCCTGTTAACTTATCAATGGGCGATATGAACGGTGATGGGAAACCCGATTTGGCCATAGCAAATTACAGCAGCAATACAATTTCCGTATTAAGAAATACAAGCACTCCCGGTATAGTATCTTTTGCAGCCAAAGTAAATTATGCAACAGGAAATACTCCTTATGGAGTATCTATAGGAGATATCAACGGTGACGGGAAGCCGGATCTGGCCGTGGCAAATGTATTTGCCAGCACAGTTTCAGTACTCAGAAGCAGGGTGATGCCCTCGCCAACAATTACATCCTTTACACCAACATCAGCGGCAACTGGTGATACGGTAACCATTACAGGTACTAACCTGTCAGATCTTGTGGCAGTTAGTTTTGGCAACGAAGAAGCTCATTCTTATACAGGGGTTTCTTCTACCGTTATGAAAGCAGTGGTAGGTGAAGGGGCAACAGGTAATTTAAGCGTGACTACACCGGGAGGTACTGCTACCCTGGCAGGTTTTAATTACCTGTTAAGCCAGGCTATAACATTTGATGCATTGAATGAACAATCCTATGGAGATCCGGACTTTTCACCGGATGCCACAGCATCAAGCTCGCTTGCCGTCATTTATACAAGCAGCGATATTTCGATTGCCTCTGTTGTATCAGACAAAGTGCATATAAAAGGAGTAGGAACCTGTATTATTTATGCCGATCAGCCGGGGGATGATACATATGCTGCAGCTCCGCAGGTTTCTCAAAGCCTGACCGTAAATGCCAAATCAGTTTCTGTTACAGGTGTTACAACCAATAATAAGGTATACGATGGTACAACTTCAGCTACCTTATCAGGAGGAACTCTTTCGGGTATTATTAATTCGGACGATGTCACACTCGTTAACGGAACAGGAGAATTTGCCGATAAAAATGCAGAAACAGGAAAAACAGTCACTGTCACAGGATATACGATTACAGGTACTGATGCTGGTAATTATTTCCTTTCGGCACAACCAACGGGACTTACAGCCGATATTACACCGGCAGCACTAGCAATTACAGGCGTTAGTGCCGGTAATAAGGTATACGATGGCACAACTTCAGCTACCTTGACAGGAGGAACTCTTTCGGGCATTATTAATTCGGACGATGTCACACTCGTTAACGGAACAGGAGAATTTGCCGATAAAAATGCAGAAACAGGAAAAACAGTCACTGTCACAGGATATACGATTACAGGTACTGACGTGGGTAATTATTCTCTTTCAGCACAACCAACAGGGCTCACTGCCGATATTACACCTGCCCCGCTGACCATAACAGCAGATCCGGGACAATCGAAAGATGAGGGGGCTGCTGACCCCGAATTAACATATACCATTACAGAAGGAAGCCTTATGGACGGAGATGCGCTGACAGGTTCCCTCACACGCGAAGCGGGAGAAACAGCTGGCACCTATGCTATACAGACAGGCAATTTAAGTGCGGGAGATAATTATACCATCACGTTTATTTCTGCAGATTTTACAATAAATTCGGCTAGTGCGATATCTGATGTATCTGTAAAAATACCACGTATATATCCGAATCCTACCATAGGATTAGTTAACCTGGAAGTATCAGACGGAGAGGTAACAGTTATCAATGCCGGTGGGAAAGTACTTATTCAACGGGCAATTGATAAAGACCGGACAATTGATCTGAGTGGGTATGCTTCAGGCATGTATGTGCTTTTTGTGAAAACAGGAGGTTCCGTATACGAATACAAGATCATGAAACAATAAGAAAAATATTTATTAGTAAAAGGGGCTGTCTGTGAGGACAGCCCCTTTTATCATATGTATCCGGATTGTCATTAACAATTCCAGATTTTAATGATAAGTAACCAAATGTTTTACCACTTAACATGGGCTGGTAGGATAGTTTCTAACATAGTACGTTTTTTGGAATTGTCTTATAGCATAAACAGAAGATAATGAAAACAATAAGACTGGTATTTTTACTTATAACCCCTCTCTGGCGCGGACATGCTGTCCGTGCCAGTTCTAATTTGTCACCTGTTAATTTATTCATCTGCCCAGATGTCACAATTGGTTCCGGAAACGCAGATGGTGCAGATTTGATGTATTAGAGACGTGATGAATCAAGACGCGATGAATCAAGACGCGAAATATCGCGTCTCTACATTGCAAACCATTTAATTTCTGTGCACCTCAACGACTCAACGACTCAACGTCTAAACAACTAAACCCCTAAACCCCTAAACCCCTAAACCCCTCCACCACAAAACGCTACCGATGTATCGCTCCTCCTATCATAATCCTGATTTTAGTTTACATTTTTTGTAAACCAATTTCAGAACGAGTCACGAAACCTTACCATCAAACGTCAGTAACTCATATTTATAATAATAGCCAAAAGAGGTATCACCCGTGAAAATATTATCCCGGTTCGTTTTGTCCCAATGGTAAAACCGGATTAAATATCAAGCTAACCCAGGTTTGAAAGACTGGTTTTAATATGAAAGAAAAGCATCAACTGAGGTGAACTGTGATTTAACTTTTAGTTACATATTGTATATCAATCTTTTAAATCGTAAATTTATAGGAACTAAAGTCATTGCTTATTATGTACACGCATCATGACAAATTTATAAAGAAGCTAACCGGAATTATCGAATTAAATCTGGAAAACGAACAGTTTGGAGTTAACGAGTTGTCTCTGAAAATGAGAATGAGTCGATCACAACTGCACCGGAAGTTAAAATTAATTACGAACCATTCTGTTAGCCAGTTTATAAGGGAAATACGATTAAAAAAAGCAAAAGAGTTGCTGGAACAGGAGAAATTAACGGTTTCGGAAATTGCTTATAATGTTGGTTTTGGCAGCCCGTCGTATTTTATTAAATGTTTTCACGACAGATTTGGTTTTGCCCCCGGAGAGTATTTAAAATACGCTCCGGTCTCTTCAGAAAAGAAAAGTAATGATAAAACCAGGCCTCTGTTTTACCGGAGACCTTTGCTCGTGTTGCTTACGGTTGTTACCACGGTTATCATCATTACTCTTTTGATTGTTTTTACCCCGGGAAAAAAAATCTCCCATAAGATTACGGACAAGTCAATTGCTGTTCTTCCCATAAAAAATACCTCAGCCGATTCAGAGACTCAAATCCTTGCTGATGGAATTCTTGAGGATATTCTGAATCGATTGTCACATGTCCACGAATTAACGGTGAAATCAAGAAATTCATCAGATGTTTATCGTAATTCAACGAAGACAACACCTCAAATCGCAGATGAACTTGGCGTTTCGTACTTGCTGGAAGGAACCATTTTAAAGGAAGGTGAAAATATCAGAATATACATTCAGTTGATTGATGCGATAAATGACAAGCATATCTGGGCTGCCGAGTACGGCAAAGATTTATCCGGTATTTTTGAGTTTATAACTGATGTTTCCGGTCAGATAGCTTCAGAACTGGAAACGGTTCTGTCGGAATCAGAAAAGAAATATATCGAGAAGGTTTATACAAAAAATACTGAAGCGTACAAATTATACCAGAAAGGCCGTTTTTTCTGGCACCGCAGATCTGAAGAGGGATTAAAACAAAGTATTGAATATTTTAACCAGGCACTTGAACTGGATCCTGAATATAGTTTGGCGTGGGCAGGCCTTGCCGATGCTTATCTAATTCTTACATTTTGGGGATGGTATCCCTGGGACGAAGGATTCCTGAAAAGCAAGGAATATGCCCTGGAAGCCATACGCCTGGATAATCATCTTGCTGAACCTCATGTAACGCTTGGTTCAATGGAATTGTATTACAATCAAAACTGGACATTTGCAGAAAAAGAATTCTTACAAAGTATTGAAATTAACCCGAATTATTCAAATGGTTACTTGTTCTATGCAGATTACCTGGAAATGCTTGGAAAGTATAAAGAAGCCCGCATCTATTTGGACAAGGCTATCGAACTTTTTCCGAATGCCTTAATCAACTACCATGTAAGCTCAGAAATCTATTTGAATCAGGGAAAATTTGATAAAGCATTGAAGGAATGTGAAAAATTATTCGAGATCGACAGAAATTTTAAACCAAACTACTGGCGAAAATTTATCATTTATTATTATAAAGGCGAAGCTTTAAAAGCAATAAGTGCACTAAACCAATATTTATTGTTAAGCACTCCCACCGATAATCATCTTGATAAACTGAATCAAACCTATGCTGAATCTGGTATTGATGGTGTGGTTTATTGGTTGATAGGATATTTTGAAAATCAACAACGTGACGACTTGATACAAGTTAATAATCATTTTGCCATTGCCGGGCTTTATGGAATGCTTGGTGATAGGAAATCTGTCCTGGCACACTTGAGACAAGGCTTTCAAATGGGGAAATCATCGGGAACTTGTTACGTTTACTGCAAATATGAATTTAAATTTCTGCATAACGATCCCGAATTTATCGCTTTCCTGAAAATGACGAATATACCGCTTGACTAAATTTTTTCCGATTCCTTTCATTTTCATCATAGGGTAATCCCTTCTGAATTTTTATGCTTCTGCCGATAATACTGTAATCGGTATAATTGAATATTCAAAGTACTTTATCCCTGATGTTACAACATAATTACAACGTATAAAAAAAAAATTATTCTATTTCAACATAGTTGATACGTGTTGCGTCTTCCAATTTTTGAAATTGCATACGGATTAAATCATGTCCAACTGAAATTTTAAACTTAAAATTATTGATTATGAAAACACTTGTAAAACTACTGTTTTTTGTGGCCTTCACAGGCCTTGTCTTTGCGTGTGCAAAATCCGACGAAATTGTTGAAGTAATGCCGGATGCCGGGTTAAAAAGTGCTAAATCTCATAAAGTTACAGTTCCTTTTAAAGCTGACTTCACAGTATGGGATCATTCCGATTTCACAGATGCAAGTTGCGGAGAACATCCTGTTTATAAATTAACGATGACAGGAGAAGGAAAAATCAATCATATGGGGCAAATTACAACGGAAATGACCTTTTGTTGCAATACAGAAAGTGGAGCTTACTGGGAAACAAAATGTACGTTTGTGGCTGCAAACGGCGACGAACTTTATGCAACAATTCCAATCGGACAAATCGTGCCAAATGATGGTGATAACTCAGATTATTACCAAACCTGTTTTAACGACACAATGTATTTTGACGGTGGAACAGGTCGTTTTGAAGGCGCGTTGGGAAAAGCCATGTCAAATGCCTTTGTTCATGAAGATGAAGATGTTCCGGAAAATTGGCACACTGACTTTTTTAGCAAAGGCCAACTTATTTTGGTAAAAGGTAAAAGAAAGTAATTGAACCTGTTTATAAAATCATATCCTCATGCCTCTCAAAACTGTTGCAGGAGTCAATTCTATTGATTTAATCCAAAAGTTCCATCAAAGACACAGTTTCTCCCCTCCTTTTCTTTTTATTTATGGAGGGGCTTTTTTTGCATAATCCTGAATGATAAATCACTTTATCGACATCCCCTTTCGAAAAATAAAGCGAAGGTTTCGATTGGATTACCACCAACCCCTATTTTGATAGACTTCGAAATAATCTCCGCTTTTTAAAAATTGTGGAGGAAACAGAGCTTTCATCAAACCACAACCTAAATGTAAAATAACACTCCTATCCTAAATTCTCATATTCCAGCAACATTAGTGCAACAAATTCAACATAATTGAAAGTTGATGCAACCTGGTTGCTATGCTTCGCCTGTTATTTTATCGGAAATTGGTGTTGGATTAAATCAATTTCATTTTTACATGTTATACTAAAAATCAATATTATGAAAAAAAAATTCCTTGTAATTCTTGGAGTATCACTTTTTTGTGAAATAAGTTACTGCCAAAATTTAATAAGGGTAAACAACAACCCGGACATTGATGCAGATTATACAAATCTGCAGGATGCCAGCGACAATGCAAGTAATGGCGACACTATTTATGTGGAAGGTTCAACAACCGAATATACGGGTGCCAACTTGTCAAAAAAACTGACCATTATTGGTCCCGGTTATTTTCTTAGCGAAAATGACAGTACCCAGGCCAATGGCCTCGAAGCGAAGTTTAATGGAGAAATAAAGTTTAATGCAGGATCAGGAGGAAGCGTAATTGCAGGTTGCACTACTGAAAGTTATTACTTATACATAGCAGTGGATAACGTTAGTATCATCAGATGCCACCTTTATCAAATCTATATTGATGCTGATGTTGACAATATTCTTATCCTTCAAAACTATGTTGACTATATTGCAACTTCAAACAATAGCGGTAAAATTACCAACTCGGTTATTTCAAATAACATTGTTTACCGTCAAATTAAATGTGGATCCACCAGTGGTCAGCTGCAAATAACAAATAACATTATATTTTATACATCATCTTCCTATAATCCTATTGATGTTTACAATTCAAGTATCACTAACAATATCATCTGCAGCCCAAGTAATTCAATAACTGAAAATACCGGCAATAACATCACCAACAATATTTTGGCAGTTGATGGTACTAATGCCAATGGCAATCAGTACAATGTGGTCATGGCCAACGTTTTTGTCGATTATAACGGTACGCAGGGATACAGCACCGATGGCAAGTGGCAGTTAAAAAACGGTTCGCCAGCCATCGGAGCAGGTGTCAGCGGTGTCGATTGCGGAGCTTATGGTGGTGTAAATCCGTATGTATTATCAGGATTGCCTGATCTGCCACATATTTATGAGGCATCTATTCCTGCAACAGCCAATTCAGGTGATGGCTTGTCAGTTACCATAAAAGTTAAATCGGGTCAGTAATCCTTTAAATCAATCATTATGAAACAATATGTACTTTTCATAATTCTATTGTTTGGATCGGGTTTATGTGCCGGACAGCAAATAAACCAGGCAGAATATTTTATTGGAGATGACCCTGGATTTGGACGGGCTACGCCGATAGTAATCTCAACAACGGGAGAAGAGCTTTCTTTAGATTTTATAGCAGATATTCAAACGCTGTCTGAAGGATTTCATTTTATAAACATCAGAGCATGCAACGAATTGGGACAATGGGGACATCCGGCTCAAAGGCTGTTTTATGTTTTTAAAGTAGAAGGCGATAATGATAATGACATAACAACTCTTGAATACTTTATCGATACCGATCCTGGCTTTGGATCGGCAAATCCCATAACTCTTTCTTCTGCCGATAACAATATTGCAATAAACTTTTCGGCGTCTTTGAACGCTTTGTCTGAAGGGTTTCATATTATAAACATTAGGGCGCGCAATAAATTGGGCAAGTGGGGGCATCCGGCTCAAAAGCTTTTTTACGTTTTTAAGCCACAATCAGATACTGAAGTTGAAATTACAGGAGTTGAATATTTTATTGATACCGATCCAGGCTTTGGAATGGGAACTGCCGTTAATCTGGAGCCAACGGGCAACGATTTAACCCTAAACTTTGTTGTTAACGTTTCAGGTTTAACTGATGGCGAACATATATTATATGTGCGTAGTAAGGATGCGCTTAACCGATGGGGGCATATATACTCTCAGGGCTTTACATCAATATATACAAGTATTGATGAAACAAAGATAGAGTCCTTGTTCAAGCTTTATCCTAATCCAGGTAATGGTGATTTTTATTTGGAATTTTCAAAAGAACAGGACAGTCCAATAAAGCTTTTTATTGATGATTTAAGTGGGAAAAGAGTATATGTGGAAGAACTTAATAATAGAGTTAATTTTTTGAATATCAATTTGCCGGCAGGAATGTATTTGTTGAATATGGAACTGGAAGATAAAAGCTTCTCGTATAAAATTATTATCCATTAGTTAAATGTAACAATCATGAAAAATATAATTTATTTTATTTTTCTCGCATTAATCATTAATTCCTGCAATAAAGACACTGATCAGATCGATGACTTAAATTCAAACTCCTTCTGGCGCGGACATGTTGTCCGTGCCAGTTCTAATTTGTCACCTGTTAATTTATTCTTCTGCCTTGATGCCACAATTGGTCCCGGAAACGCAGATTGTTCAGATTTGGTGAATTAAAGACGTGACGAATCAAGAAGCGATGAATCAAGACGCGAAATTTCGCGTCTCTACATTGCAAACCATTTAGTTTCTGTGCACCTCAACGACTCAACGACTCAACGTCTAAACCCCTAAACGTCTAAACCCCTAAACTCCTCCACCACAAAATGCTACCGATGTATCGCTCCTGACGGAGCTCAAAGCAGGAATGTGAATAGCCACATTTCAAAAGAGTTAAGGCGTTGAGAAGTTTAGTTGTTGAGTTGTTGAGGTGCTTGTTGAGAATTCTAGTCGTTTAGAGGTTTAGTGAGTTTGGTAGTTTGCGCATAAATTCTAAAACGCAAAGCTCCTCTGCCACAGTAGTTAATCGCACCCGCGAGACCATGCCACATTCCGCTCGTGAACCTTGCCCGCCCTGGTCCACAACACGAGCTATGGTAAGGGTTACTCCCTCGCACAATGCCGTACCACAACCTGAATGTTACTCCCTCACACATGCCAAGCCATCAGCTGGTCGTGAGCTTTGTCACCCACAATCTCGCCCACCAGTCTGACAAAGGTTACTCGCTCGCACAAAGCTGTGCCACAATCTGCTCGTGAGAAAAGTTCGTGATCCTTGCCAGCTCAATTCCACCACACAAGCTATGGCAAGGGTTGTCACCTTGTCACCTTGTCACTTTGTTACCGTCTCTACATGCAAAGCCTGATGATGGATTTTAGTCCAAAAAAAACCCGGATGACACCGGGCTTTGATTTTTCTCTCTGTAGCGAGAGCGAGAATTACCTTACGGTGATTCTTTTTGGGGGGCTCAATATAACCGAAAAATCAAAGATTCTAATAGAGTGTGTAACCTTTCCCCGGAAATATTCTTAAAAAGTACAAGGATTATTGGAGAACCTTAAAGTTATTCTTACATCCCAATGGTTAAAATCTCCCAATCCCTATCTCCTTGATTTTCAAAATTATTTTTATACCTTTCCAAACAAGAAACAGGCGTGAGGAATAAGAAGGGGACATAAGATTTTGTTGGATAAAGATAAAAGAACACATTTTTAAGTGTTATAATTCAGTGTTTTATAAAGTAATATATGCTTGTATAATAACCATAAATGCAATATTTTTATGGATTCGTTGCCAACAACACAACGAGAAAGTTGTATATGATTCGTTTTTGGTGTAAATTTACATCAAAAAGATAATATTATGGCCAGACAAAGTATATCGTTCACAGAACCAAATGATGAATGGTTAAAATTACAAGTTGATAATAAAGAATATTCCAGTAAAAGTGAAGTAGTCAATGATTTGATTAGACAGGCTCGGAAACAACAAGTCCGGGTTGACTGGATTAGAGCAAAATTAGATAGAGCTGAAACCAGTGGATTTACAGATGAAACTAAAGACCAAATTTTAAAACAATCAAAGTCTTTACTTAATGGCTAAATATAAATTAAGTAATGTAGCAAAGGAAGACTTGATTCGAATTCATCATTACGGGGTTAAAAAGTTTGGGACAGCTCAGGCTGATAAATATTTTGATGCGTTTTTTGATTATTTTGACATTATTGCTCAGCGACCATTCTCATTTGAATCTGTCAATTATTTAAAAAAAGGATATAGACGTTGTGTTTGTGGAGTGGACAGTATATACTTCAGAATAGAAAATGAAACAGTTGAAATAATGGCAATTATTGGAAGACAAGATTTAAAAAATATACCATAGTCGTTCTTAATAAAAGAAGTTTTTAGATATATTACGATGAACAAGAAATGACACAGGTATAGCCGAAAAATCAAAGATTCTAAAGGAGTGGAGTCGTTAAGAAGTTTAGTCCTTGGTTGTAGAGGTTGTAAAAGATTTAGAGTTTTAGAGGTAGTGCAGCCTTCGAAATTTAGTATGATTCTAAATTCAAAACGAAAAGCTCCTCTGTTACCTGAGTTACTCCACTTCCGCAAACCCGGCCACAGGCTGGAGGGTACTCCCACCCACAAGCCCAGCCATCAGCTGGAGGGTACTCCCTCACACATGCCAAGCCATCAGCTGGTCGTGAGCTTGACCCCCACAACGGCTGCCCGCAACCCAAAGGTCAAGGTTCATGATCCTTACCCCCTCCGGGCCACAGCTCAAACCAAAGGCAAGGATTGTTACTTTGTCACCTTGTTACTATTACTTCTTCAAGCATGATGATGGATCTCAGTCCAAAAAAAAACCCGGTTATCACCGGGCTTTGATTTTTCTCTCTGTAGCGAGAGCGAGAATTACCTTGCGGTGATTCTTTAGAGGGGTGCTTTACATTGCCGAAAAATCATAGCTCCCTTCGGTCTTTTTTTCTGACCTTCATCCCTCACTCATGCGTAGCCTGGTGAGTGCTGTTGGTCCAAAAAAAAACCGGTTATCACCGGGCTTTGATTTTTCTTTCTGTAGCGAGGGCGAGAATTACCTTACGGTGATTCTTTAGAGGGGTGCTTTACATAGCCGAAAAATCATAGCTCCCTTCGGTCTTTTTTTTCTGACCTTCATCCCTCACTCATGCGTAGCCTGGTGAGTGCTGTTGGTCCAAAAAAAAACCCGGTTATCACCGGGCTTTGATTTTTCTCTCTGTAGCGAGAGCGAGAATTACCTTGCGGTGATTCTATAGGGGGGTGCTTTACATAGCCGAAAAATCATAGCTCCCTTCGGTCTTTTTTTTCTGACCTTCATCCCTCACTCATGCGTAGCCTGGTGAGTGCTGTTGGTCCAAAAAAAAACCTGGTTGGCACCAGGCTTTGATTTTTCTCTCTGTAGCGAGAGCGAGAATTGAACTCGCGACCTCATGATTATGAATCATGAACTTAAAGTCTGTAAACGGCAATAAATAAGGTATATACAGGTGTTTTAAAATAAATTTGCGTGCATTTTGCGTGCAAACATTAGTTTTTAATGTTTTTTTTGAAAAACAGGAATGATATTCAATGAACCTGATACGAATGTACTAATTTTTATCATTGGGGAATAAAATGAGGGGAGGAGTGAAGTTTAAATCTTCATCTCAATATTATCTTGTTAGTAACACGTTCAGCTCGCAAGTCTATAATGAAAATCACAGGGCATAATTCAGAAGCATCATTTCTGAGGTATATTAAAGTCACTCCGGAAGAACATGCGCAATTGTTGAGGGATTTTTGGAAATTAAAAGTATTTCATAAAAGAGCCTAAATAGTTGACATTTCCTCTACAAATTTCTATATTGCAGGGTATTATTATAACTGAACGTGTTAATTTAATACACTGACAATTCTATGAACAGAATTATATTAATAGGAAATGGCTTTGATTTAGCACATGGACTAGAAACGAGTTATAGAAATTTTATAGATGATTATTGGTGTACAGTAGTTAAGATAATTATGGATTTTAAAAATCTAAATCCGTTTGAGAATGATCAGATTAAAATCCATAATGTATCACCAACATGGAATCTAAATAAAGACTGTCTTGAAACAAAACACTGTTTGGATGAGCTTAAAAAGGTCTTAAGTATTTATAATGAACATATCATTTATGATAATGACTTTTTAAAAGTAATTAGTGAAGAATCACGTTTGAAAAAATGGGTAGATGTTGAAGATGAATATTACGCAAAACTTAAAGGCGCCTATAAAAGATTTATTTTGACATATGATAATAAGGAAATAAAGAAACTTCATGCTGATTTCTTATCTGTAAAAAACTTGCTAAATGATTATTTATTCTCTGTGGAAAAAAAGTTTTCAGCACAAAGTATTAAAGTTAATGATGAAATAGGTTCAAATATTTATGCTCCATTTAATATACATGATTTTTCAGAAGAGGCATTTAGTAAGATCTCAGACTATATTTATGATGCAATAAAGAAGGAAAGTATTCTAGGTGAAAAAAGAATTATTGAAGATGGATTGCTAAGATTTGATAAACTTTCCCGCGATAAGAAGTCAGCTATTAGGCTTTTACCTAGTGGACTTAAGGACTTGAAAGGGTTATTACTTGGAGTAAATGCAATCAATGATTTCATTTTAATACCAAATCATATCTTATTGTTAAACTTTAATTATACTAATACTGAAAGATACTATAAAGAGCCCATGAATTTTGAATATACCTATGATGGAGTATACACAAACACTGAAACTTTACATATACATGGTTCTATAAATGACAGAAATAATCCTATGATCTTTGGATTTGGAGATGAACTGGATGAAGATTATAAATCAATTGAGAACTTAAATAATAATGATTTTCTTGAGAACATAAAATCAATTAATTATCTTGATTCTCCAAATTACAAAAATCTACTGAGGTATATAGAAAGTGACATTTACCAGATTTTTATCTTTGGACATGCTTGTGGAAATTCTGACAGAACTCTTCTGAATACTTTATTCGAACATGATAATTGTGGATCAATAAAAGTGTTTTATCACCAGAAGAAAGAAAATGAAGACAACTTCAGTGATGTTATCAGGAACATCTCCCGGAATTTTAAGGACAAAGCTAAAATGAGGGACCGAGTTGTTAATAAAGAGTATTGTGAGCCTTTGGTTAAGTATGTGCCAAAATGACTAGAATCATTTATTGATTCATGAATATTATTTAAATCTTGAAATAACTATTATGACAAAGAAAAGTCTCCATAATAATAAAACCAAAGAGCAAGCGGAAATTGAAAAGCTTATAGCAGAGACAAAACTGGCAAAACGTAAAAATACATTTTTAGATCCTGCCATATGGGCAGGTATTATTGCATTTTCTGCTACTGCTTGGTTATTTGTGGCCAATGTTTATTTACCTATTTCAAAAAAAGATAATATTCAGTTATTGCTACAAAATTCAAAAAAAGAACGTTCAATTGATTCAGCATTGAAAGAGATTCAAAAAAGAGAAATTCAAATTAAATATGAGTCTGATTCTTTAGATTCAATTAAGAATGCATTAGCAATAAGAAACCAACAATATCAAATTTTAGAAGATTCAATGAATTTTGTGAATCAGAGATTATATAATGTTAAATTTGATAGGAAGGAGTATTTGAAACAAAGTGAAAAACTTCGGCAATTAACAATAAGAATGTATTTTAATAAATTATTAGCAGATGACAATTTTAGAGTTGTATTTTATAATAATAATGAGTCAGATACAATTAGAATTAGGTTGCACGATGACTTCTTTGCAAAAATTGAAAAATTTACTAAAATTAAATTTGAGATACTATCTCCTCCCCCCAATTTCGAAAGAGATTTCTTAAAAATCAAAATAGTATTACATAAAATTCCAACTTCATCTTTTATAAGCAAGAAAATTATGCCTTCTGATTGGAGAGGAGATTATGACAAATATTGTATAATTGAAAACAACTTTTATGCAAATGGAGCAAACATTTATATTTCATATGAAGGTGTTTTAATTCATAAATTTGATGTTATATGCGATGATAGTATGGAAGGCTATCAAATATGGTAAAATGGTCTAAAGCACAGGTACTAATCCGTTTTATAAAATTTTGCTTGGTTTTATGGGAATTATAAGAATTTATAATGATATTCACATTTCAGATTAAGATATGGGAAACTGAAGGTTACATTTCAATAGAAATATTATGCTAGCCTATATGTTTTTAAATAAAAATAAACTTGAATTAGTAAAATATTATGTGGCTCGATATTGCAATAATAACCGTTTCAGTGTAATGTCAGTTGTAACTTGTATTGACCATAAAACCAAAGAAGTAAGAGTGATATTGATTTCTCAGTTTATTGAGAATCTTATAACATTGTAGACCTGCGGCCTTCCAGGTGTTGTATTTTTTAAATAAGTTTTTGAGCATTCTAATAATTCCAACGATTATAGGAGAACCGTTGGATTCTCTTGGAGAGCTAGTGGTTTAAAACTTCCAATCCTTATCTCCTTGATTTTCAAAATAATTTTTTTACCTTTCCAAATAAGAAATGGGTTTGAGGAATAAGAAGGGGGATAGAAAATTTTGTTGAATAAAGATAAAAGAACACTTTTTTAAGTATTATAAGTCAGTATTTATAAATTATGTATGCTTATATAATAACCCTAAACGCAATATGTTTATGGGAATGTTGTGAGTTATTAATAAGAACATTAACTGAGTTAAATAAACACTGGTTCTAGATGAAAATTACAAGAACAACCAACCCAATTCATTTTGAAGATTTAGAACCCATGAGATTCGAGGATTTGTCTTTTAACTTACTTTATCGCCAAAGTAAATGGCATTCCATTAATCATCTTGGACGATCTGGAAGTGACGGAGGAATAGACATTGAAGGAACTGAAATTCTTTCAAACAATGATTTAAAAGACTGGATAGTTCAGTGTAAAAGATATAAGTCCTTCAGTCCAAGCGAAGCTGAAAATATTATTAAAGACCTAAAAACTAAGTACCCAAACAACAACAACTTCCTACTTATTATTTCTTGTCCTTTTAGTAAAACTGGACATGATAGATTGAAGTCACTTAAAGAAGAACTCGGAATTAAAGAAATAGAAGTATGGACAAACTCTAATTTAGAAGCTGAACTGTATCATAATCACCCTGATCTTTTAAATATTTATTTCGGTATTTCCATTGGAACCTCATTTGATTTAAGGCTTGAATTGATTGAAAAAAGGAAAAAATTCAGGAATGATTTAAATAAAGAACTATTAAAAGAATTTGATCCTTCCAAACCTATTATTGGATCCCATAGATTTCAGCACAGAAAATTCATTATTCGATCTGTAATGGACGAAGATCATGAAACTTATCAAGATAATTTCGGGTGGTACAGTTATTTCGTAGTACAGCCATATTACATAGGTGATTTTGGTATAGAAGTGAATTTAGATTTTGACTATGGCTACCTAAATGACGATAATAAATTTATCAAAACATCAGATACTGGTAATCGAGAAAAAAGGACTATAATAAAGAGAGGACATTTACCTTATGAAAATATTTTAACATATGATTTAGATAATGGGGAGTGTAGACCAATGTTCTATTGTGTATACAAAGGAGAAAATGGTCCATTTGACAGAATAGAATGGGAATTAGATTAAAAACAACTCACAACACTATATAAATTTAATAGTCGCACAAGGCGTTCACACAGCCAAAACTACTAAATTTATATTTACCGTTGTGAGCAAAGAAGAATAAAACGGACAAGAATGACAAATATTAAATATCCGAAATTTAAAGAGTCAGCATACAACTGTCCATTATGTGGAGTGTATGCAAAACAGCATTGGTTTCTAACAACCAAAGGCACTAAAAGTCCTAATGGAATTGCTTTAGGAGGAATAATTGAAAACAATAATATTTCGGAATGTGACCATTGTGGGAAACATTCATTTTGGATAAATACTAAGATGATTTACCCATATAGCGGAACGGCACCGCTTCCGAATCCTGACTTACCTGATGACATTAAAGATGATTACACAGAAGCAAGAAACATAATAGAATTATCACCTCGTGGAGCAGTTGCACTTTTAAGACTTGCAATACAAAAGCTTTGCATACATTTAGGAGAACCTGGAAAAAATATTAATATTGACATTGGAAATTTAGTAGCAAAAGGACTTCCATCTAAAATGCAGAAAGCTTTAGACTCTGTGCGAGTTGTTGGAAACAATGCAGTTCATCCCGGAGTTATTGATTTGAAAGATGATATTGAAACAGCAAGAAAATTATTTGTTTTTATAAATATTATTGCTGACGTAATGATAACCCAACCGAATGAAATTGATAAATTTTATGATGAAACTGTTCCCGACAATTTAAAAGAAGCCATAAATAAAAGAGATGAAAAATAATGTCAGCTCACAACAAAGAAAAAATAGGTGAAATAGCAATAAAATCAAGGATTAAGGCTCGTATCAAAGTTTGTTTTAAACTGAAAGTTTTGTGCCCCGAAATCGCCTACTTTTCATATACTAACTATTATAAGCAATGTTAAAATGAGATGAAAAAATCAAATCTATATCCACAAATAATTATCCTCAAAGGATATGGAACTTTTTCTTCGAAAGAGTTAGAATTCAAATCTCATTTTGAGGTTGTTTATTATCCTCAAAATACAATCATAACAACAAAAATGGAGAACAGTGAAGACTGATATATTTGCCTTTGAAAATTTAGCGGAAATCTGGGAATTGAAAGGTTCAGTTGAAGAAAATCTGACTATTCGTGCAAAAAAATCTTCGACTTACAAATTTATCAGGTAATATTCTTACTCTTTTATCTTTTGAAGACTTGACAATTTATAAATCTACGATAAATAAGTTTACATCTGCTGTATTCCCACTCGTTGGACTTCATAAAGGATATTTTAAAATACTTTGGATAATTGGGATATTCAATGCATAGGTGACAAAGAAAAAACGAAAAAATTCAAACACAAAGTAAAAACTGGAATATCCAACTGGAAGGACTAAATTTAAAACTTACAAAACCAGACTGTTCAAAAGAAGAATTTCTCATAAAAGCAAATGATATTACTTCTCTGCTTTCTCTTGCTCTTGGAAGTGACATAATATTTGGCAGACAAAAATATTTTCAAGATAATGAATTAATTGTTGAAAACTGGAGGCGAAAAGTTGATCACCACTTTGGAGCAGGAGCTTGTGTCCCATATTTCAACCTAAACATCTTTCTGAAAAAAACTCTGTGTAATTATGAAAAATGGAATGATAAAAAAAGAAAGATTTTTATTCAACAGTTACAGGAATTAATTCTTCGAGTAACGGTTTTCTAGAGGATCGGATTTTAAGAATTTGTATTGCCTGGGAGGGACTAGCTGGGGCTTGGTCAAAAAATAAGAAAAAATCGAATTCAAAATTTCAACCATTAAAGAAATTACTAAATAAAACTGTGGATGGTTTCAGTTTGCCGCCAAACACAGATAAAAGCTTCATCAAAACTCGAATTTCGATTCCCTAGATTGGGAAAAAACATCTGATTTTTTAACTAACTTCTCAAATCAATATTCATTGAACATAGACAAACTTGAATTAGATTTTACATCTTTAGTAAGAGTCCGAAATGATATTGCTCATTCTGGTCTTTTCAAGAAAAAAATATACGACTGATTTTCTAATAGATTTAATATATAATCACAAGCTAGCATTACAAATAATTCTCTTGAGAGAATTAGAATATGACGGATTAGTAGTGACTACTGAAAATAAATGGACAGCTTATATCAAAATGGAAGAACTATTAAAACAAAGCCTATAATCGATTAGGCAGCCCCACCAGTAAACACTGATGGGGAGAACCTCTCCCCCAATTGAATTGATCACCTCACCCTCTCCTCCAGCTTATCCAGCTTATTCTCAATCCGGTTAAGCTGGTTTATGATCAGGTCATTTGCAGTATTATCTGTTTTCTGAGCTTTCAACACATCAATTTCCTTCTCATTACAGTTTATCTCCACCCTGTATCTACTGGAAGTTGAGGACATAGTAAACAAATAAGATATTCAGGAAATTATAAGAGGGAGGACTATTGAAATAACCCATACCGGGATCCTCACCTCTTTGTGGAATACAATTCGATTTTTTACATTAGTATAATAAGGGTTTATGTCCTCCGCTCAAAACTTCCATGATTTTTTAAGATTGTTATGTAACTTTTCGGCCATTAATACGGTTAAAGGCACAAGTAGGGTCAAGAAAACCATGTTAATTTGCTGAAAAATGAATCCATTTTTATAGAATAAAATATATACAACAATAATTAAAACATTAATAATAAATTTACTAGAAATTATTCGGTGCCTTTTTATAAGACAAAATGTATTATGTGTTTTGTATCGTTAGGTATTAATAATTTTCGAGATAGATCAAAGTATTGAATTAATGAGCAAGATAGTTAGTACCATTGGTGTTTCTCATAGTCTTGAGAATCTAATTTTGCAAGCAAGAGAATATATTTTAATTGTTACACCATACTTAAAATTTACATCATCTATATTAGGAAGATTATCCCAGGCAGATAGAAGGGGAATAAAAATTATAATCATTTATGGGAAAAGTGAATTATCAAAAGATACACAGCGTCAATTAAAGTCTTTTAAAAATCTGAATTTATATTTTTTAAAAGATTTACACGCAAAGTGTTATTTAAATGAGCTTGAGGGAATTATTACTTCAATGAATTTGTATGAATATTCTCAGGTAAATAATTGGGAATTAGGACTGTTGATAGAAAAGGATGATATAATAATAAGAGATCAATTGATGCAGGAATTGGAACTTATGGTAGATAGTTCTACAGAAGAAATCAATAATTTCGATAGGTTTAATTTAGTTGAAAAAAGCTATGTTGAAAAACTATCTGACCTATTAAATTATAAATATAACACGAAAAAATTCCATTATTCAAAAGAAACAGATGAATTTTTGGGCGAATATTATGAAGAAATTATTGCAGTTGGGATTCTTGATGATTTAGTAAATTTAGAAATAACAAATGAGGGCACAAGAGTTGATTTTGAACTTAATATATTAGAGTCTACATATGATAATATTGAGAGGCTGCTCAATATTAATGAAATAAGTAATGAGTATAGGATTTATCAAAATCAGCCTGATGTATTATCGATGTATTATAGTGTTTATCATAGAGATAAATGGGATACATATAGTAATGAGTTTAAAATAGATTATATGTCAAATGGTATTGATTTGGTTTTGAGGCATATATATAAAAAACTGCACTCTAAGAAATATACTGGAGCAAAAAATTAGTACTTTTTTTGCTGTCAGACATTTGTAGTAACGCTTGCCTTGCTATAAGTTGATTCATAGGATTTGAGCAGAATCCTTTGATCCAAATATTCTTTTTTAATGTTTTTTGGATAAATTTTGTCCAATATAAATATTAGAAGTTAATTCCTAAATATGCCAACCCTTATTATAGAATTGTTGGATTTTCTTTGCAATTCAATAGTTTATTGCCTCTGCATCAATCTCCTTGATATTCAAAATTATTTTTGTAATTTGTCAATTGATTATCGATAGAAAAGGAAGGGGGGCAGAAAGCCATTATTTTACAGAATATGAAGTAATCTGCAATTCACCGTAAGTACTCTAACCAAATGATCATACAAATTGATACAACCTCGGAAAAGAAGATAAAAGAATCTCTGTCAGGATCGCAAATGATCTGATACTTAACAAGCCATATCAGAATTAATGACAATACTTCTTCCTCTGATACATATTGAGGTGATATTACTGGCATGAGAAACATATGGACTATTCTACTAAAGAAATATTATAATATAGCCGGAGAACTGGTAGGCCCATAGATATGGACCTGCACATTTCATTAGGAAACAATAAGAGTGCGGAGATGAAAGATACCACCTGATTTGCGACTTTATGGTATAATCAGTGTAATCAATAATTGAAAGCCTTGGTTCTTAGAAATCTGCTTAACAGTTTGAAATTTTCCGATAATCTCTATTGAAATTACTGGAATGCATTGTAACTTCTGGAATAGTACCTTCAGATCAAAAAGGAACAATTTGGGCACTGTTGACAACGATAATAAAAAAATTATGTTGACTCATATTATAAATTTCTGGCCAAGGATAGTTCAATATACAAGAACTACAAAGGCAAAGAAGCTATTTTTAAAAATTCAGAACTAAACGATAAAGAGATTAAGGATTTATTAGGTTATAGCATTAAAAGATGATTCCTGATAAAGAAACAAATAACGTCTATTTTTCTGGTTTATTAAAAACTGA
Source organism: uncultured Bacteroidales bacterium (assembly GCA_963783315.1). Lineage (GTDB taxonomy): Bacteria > Bacteroidota > Bacteroidia > Bacteroidales > DASQZP01 > DASQZP01. The sequence goes on along the minus strand of CAWAMZ010000008.1, from coordinate 550,084 downwards.
CACCAGTTATTCAGAAACAACGAATCAAATAATAAAGATTCTGGAGGCTCATGGTATAAATTATAATTTTCTGCCAAACACAAAAGATATTTGGGTGAGAGATTACATGCCAATCCAAAATAATGAAAATACCTATATTGAATATCGTTATGACCCGGATTACCTGCAAGGTCATGAGAAAGGGTATCGTGATTTAAAAACATATACGGATCTTGTATGTGATAGTTTACATCTCAAAACCCAAAAATCTGATCTGATAATGGATGGAGGTAATCTGGTGAAATCCACTGATTGTATAATTCTAACTGATAAGGTTGTTAAGGAAAATCGACATTCATATTCTAAGAAGGAGTTAATTAAGAAACTTCATGATACTTTCCAGGTGGAAAAAGTTGTTCTAATTCCTAGGACAAATCGGACAAGTATGGTCATGCAGATGGCATGCTTCGGTTCATTGACAACAATACAGTTTTAATTAATCACTTTTACAAAGCTGATACTGTAATGCAATACCGGTTAATGAAGGCCGGATTAAGAACAGAATTTATTGATTATAAGGTGAAAACAAAAGATGTGCGTAATTGGGCTTATCTGAATTTCCTTCAGACAAAGGACCTGATACTACTTCCAAAATTTGGGATTGATGAAGATAACCAAGCTTTTGAACAGATAGAAAATTTTTATCCCGATTATAGAGGTAAAATTGCCCAGGTAGATATGACTGGTATTGTCCGATATGGCGGTGCATTGAATTGTATTACATGGACAATTAAAAAATAATTCTTGAAAAATCCAGCAAGTATAGAATATTTCCCAATTTGCAAATATATTCCTCTGAATTTGATCGGGAGTCTAGCTAGATTTAGGATTTATAACCGACTAATATTTAGATAATATTAGAAAAAAATTGAAGGTTAAAACTGAACATTTTTATTGGAGAATACTAAATATAATTATGTTAGCATTGCTAAAGATCAAATTGCGTTTGGGGCAGGTTTTCTGTGTTTGATGAGTGCTATTAGTTGGATTCGTTTAGGTTTTTTTCCCTATCATAATGTCCTTAATGATGCCCTAAAAATGGATAATAGACAAGTTGAAGAATAAGATGCTAAAAACAATGTGTATATTTTATAAAGGTTTCAGCGGTTTGTGACCTATATCACTCCTATTAAATTTGGGTGGTAGCTTGATAGAAAATCACCCGCAATCCCTTAAATCACTTACACTTCACCGTTGTGCGTAATCCCCCTACTCATCTGACAGAGTTGAGTTTAAGAGCTAACGTTAAAAGATTTTAGTATGAATAAAATTACTAAAAAATTTTACCGTTAGTTGGAATACAAACATAACCTGATAGTAAGCCTGCGGCCTCCTGCGTGTTGCATTATTTAAAAAGAGTTTTAGAGGATTCTAAAAAATTCCAAAAAAGCTGGAGTATAGTAGGATTTCTTTGCGATCTTCCCGGATAATTCTTAAAAATTCCAACTATTATTGTAGAACTCTAAAACTTTACTGTATATTATTGTAATTTAGAACATTAATTCCAACTATACTTGATTATTTAACATTTGTTTTGTAACTTTCCAAACAAGTAAACGGGCTGACGGAATAAGAAGGGGATAGAAATACGTGTTGTTTTAAAATGTCATTAGTGGTATCAATCATATTTTCACATATGAAATAAAAGTATGAGACTTTCTAGACAAGAAACAATGGATTTGATGAATTGTATTATTGAAGTTCGCAACGGTAAAAAACCAGGCCTTTTATCAAGCAAAGTTTTTAAGAGAGTTTACAATCATTCAAAATTCAATGAATTAGACAACACCCTTAAAGAAATTAAAATGATGGAATTATCTATGAAATCGCAAGAAAATTTTAATAATATCATGAAAAAAATAGCTGTTCTAATTAATACATTCCTTGATAAGGAATAACAAATTTAAATAATTATGACAAGTTTATTCGCAGTAGCAGAAATTATAAATATATTATTTGGTTTTTTTTCACCCAAATATTGTTGGCTTTTCAATGTATCAATATTAATTGTTTTTTCTTTTATATGGATTTTTTATAGGATTTTTAAGGGGCCTAATTATTTATTTTTAAAATATCCAAGAATTGCAATTCAGTTTAGCTCTTCTTGTAGTGTTTTTTCCTTAGGTGGTATTGCGCTTGTTATTGTTGGATTATTTAATGCATATTGGCTAAGTATTTTATGGGGGATTATTAATTGGTTTTTATTTTCATATTTATCAAAACTGTTTAATCCTCTTGTAGGAAGGTTATATTAGGAAGATAATTTTAATTATATGGATACCAAGTGATTATTGAAATTACTATTCAGATATTCTTAATTTATTAATAAAATTATAAAATTTTATTATCCTCACAGATCCTTTCATGGTTAATTTGTCTAAAGAGATCTTTTTAAGTATTAGAAAAAATTCCAAAAAAGTTTGAGTGTAATTGGATTTATTTAGGATTTTCCCGGATTATTCCTAATAATTCGAACGATTATTGGAGAACCGTTGGATTTTCGTGAGGAACTAATGGTTTATAACTTCTGATCCTATCTCCTTGATTTTCAAAATTATTTTTATACCTTTCCAAACAAGAAACAGGCTTGAGGAATAAGAAGGGGACAGGAAACTATGTTGGTTTAAAGAAAAGAACACTTATTTGAGTATTAAATCACCATGTTTTACGCATTAATATATGCTTTTATAATAAATCTAAACATAGTATGTATAGGTATGTTACCAGTAATGCCAAGACCACAGCAAAAACAGACAATATGAGGTTAATCATTAACCCAACACAATTAGAAATTGAATTTAAACGGTTAACCAAACAGTATAAAAATTTCTACTGGGCAACAGCTTGGGCTGGTGTTGGATCAAAACATTTTGACAATCTTTTAGCAAACAAGGACAAAATCAAAAAAATAGTTGTTGGTATACATTTCTACCAAACTCATCCTGACTTCATAGAAACTTTTTTAGATAATAAAAACGTTCAATTTGTAAACCAACCGCAAGGGACATTTCACCCCAAACTTTATCTTTTTCACAACACAGACAAAGATTGGGAAATAATAATTGGCAGTTCCAATTTTACAAGAGAAGCGTTTAATAAAAATACAGAAGCAAATACTCTGGTAAGTTGCAACGACCATAACTCAGCCGACTTTCTTCAAACAGCATTTAAACTTGTTGACGACAGTTGGAAAATATCAAAATCATTTTCAAAAGTCGACCTAATTCGTTACAAGACAATTTGGAAAAACCAAAGACCAAAAATTAAAAGTCTTTCTGGCTTGTATGGCAGTGAAGACATTGATGGAAAGCCAATTCACGAAGTTCCAGTAATTAATATGACTTGGAAAGAGTTTGTAGCAAAAATTCGCAAAGAAGACTCTCACGGACTTGACCGAAGACTTAAAGTTATTGAAATTGCCCAAGAACTTTTTGGTTCCGTTGAACACTACAATGAATTAGAAGACGACAAAAGAAAATTCATTGCTGGTGTGACAACAAAATATGCAGTTGACTGGGGTTATTTTGGCAGTATGATTGGGCGTGGCGACTATGTTCACGAAATAATAGTTAACAACAAAGACATTTCAATTTCACTTGACCAAATTTCATTGAGCGGACAAATTACAAGAGCACATTACGACAATTTTGTTAAGCACTTTACAAAAGTATTTTCAGGTAACTATATTGGAGTAGCATCAAGACTTTTGGCAATGAAAAGACCTGATGTATTTTATTGCTTGACATCAAAAAATCAAAAACGATTTTGCAAAGACTTTAGCGTAAGCAAATCAGAGATAGACTATAGAGGTTATTGGGAACACGTTATTGAAAGAATTTACGACAGCGAATGGTGGTTAAATCCGACAGCAACATCAAAACAAGAACAACAAATTAGCAACGCAAGAGCAGCATTTTTAGACGCAATTTACTATGAAGAATAACGACAGACAAAAGGCACTACTGGTAAAAAAGTGTAAATGCCATAAGGGTTTCGGATGTTTACGAAGGTTTGTCACCCGTTTCAACTTTTTATGTAACTTGACAGGAAACTGCCACACTCCCTTACTGGCTATACCGCCAGAATTAACACAAATGCAATGAGACAGCCTATTGACAAATGTTTGCTATGTAAAGAAAATAATGCTACTAAGAAAAATTCTCATATTATACCAAAATTTTTTGGAAAAGGTCTTTTTTTTTGAAACAAATCCACGTCATTGCATCTTGTTTTATAGGAATGGAAAAAAGGAAAAGATTCAGGACATTATGAAAGAAGATTATTTGTTTTGTGCTGATTGTGAAAAAGGGTTTAACATCTTGGAAACATATTGCTCTCTGCGACTGGAACGATTTAATGACCCTAGGTATTATAAAAATTTTAATCAATTTAAATTTGGTGAATTTGAGTTTATTGAATTCAAAGAAATAGATATAAGAGTTTTTAAATTATTTATTTATTCAATTGTATGGAGAGTTTCAGTAAGTGACAATTATAGCTTTAAAGGATTTAAACTACCAGATTGTGATGAAGAAAAAATAAGATTATTACTCAAAAAATTTTCTAGGCCAACTCAACAAGAATTAATGGATGAACTCGATAAGCTCCATAATCTACCTGATCATAGTCACATGATTATTAGACCTAAAAAAAAATTAAGACCTCCAGCTTCAATGTTATCTGCGGGATCATACAATGATTGGATGCATCAAGTTCATTTAGTCGATTATGTTTTAATTTATCTTACTAACCAGGAGAAATTAATTGATAGGTTGAGGGTGATCAATAATAATAGACTCAATGATTTTGTAAGAATTGGTTTAACAGATAAGTCCAGTTGGGAAAATTTCAATATTAACATGATAAATGAAGCTACAAAAAGATAATGCATTTGTGCAAACATTAATTTTTAACTTGGGAAAGAAAATAGATCAAATAGTTTATGAACTATTTGGTTTGAGTGAGGAGAAAATAAGTATAATAGAAGACTCACTTGAATGAGAGGAAAATACAATGGTCAACAATAAAAGTAGAAGTTGGATAGAATTGGCCCCTCTAAAATCCAAATATGGTAATCTAGAAGATTTTGAGGATTATTATGCAAGAATAAAATTAAAAAAAGAATTTTCTCACATTCCAAGATCAGTTTTTGAACAATGGCTTTGGGCGCATCATGATAAAGAACCAAGCATTAATAATTATGGTTGGTTAGATTATATGCATATAGAGTTTAAACTATGCACTTGGACAAATAATCAGTTGACAAATATTTATGTAATTCAAGAATATAAAAACTACTATATGAATAGAGCAAGTTACGATAATTTTAATAGCTTTTGTTGCGGTGACTCCGAGCTTAATGAGTGGAAAACGTATGGAACATGGAGAACTCCACCTATTATAATCGATGTAAATTCAATTAATGGGGATATTCCCGAATGGTTTGAATTGAAGCCTCCTTATCAGTTGGTTGAAGGACATTCTCGACTTGGATATCTTCATTCTATGTTTACAATTGACAGACTTGGGAAAGGTCAAGTTGCTAAAAAACATAAAATATACTTTATGAGTATAAAAAGCACGAATGCCTGACAATGTCAAGTTTAGTGTTCAATTAAATCTGAAAAACTGGCATTAAAGTTGATTATTCTATTGACTATTACCTAATAGTTTATGCTTAATTTAATTTTAGGGCAATGATTTACATTCTTTGAGAATCTTAATTACTTAAACCGTTTTCTTTATAGTTAATTAATTATGAGCAAAAATGAATTTTTAGAAAATATACTTAGAGAATATGAGGAGTTAATTCTCAATATACCAGTTATATATAAATATATTGGTATAAAGGGAGGCTCGGGAATGCTTAAAAACAAAACCATATTAATTAGAAAACCTTCATCATTTAGTGATCCATATGACTGTTACCCTGAATTAATTAAGTTTGAAAACCCTCCTGCAGATTATTTTAAAAGCCGCATTGATAAGTATTTTGGACATTTAAAAAGAGAAGAGAGACGGAAAATACTATCAAATGCCCAAAAAAATCATAAAAAAGGTTATTCTTCGGATTTTATTGCCCAGGAGCGAGATAGATGGGGTATTTCTTGCTTTTCAAAAAATTTCAATAATTTATTGTTATGGTCTCAATATGCTCACTCTCATAAAGGTATTTGTGTTGGCTTTAATACCAGGAAGTTATATCAAAATTTAAAAATTGATAATGGCTTAGGCAGAGTTGTTTTGTTGGAAGTAAAATACTCAAAAGAGTTTAAATCTGTTAATTTTTTTGAAAATAGCTATGAGGCTATACTTAACTGGATTAGAACTAAATACTGTGAACTAATATATGAAGAAGAAATTCGAATAGCCTTTAGTCCAAGAGAATTTAATGAATCTGATTATGAATTGGTTCATTTTAATAAAAATGTAGTAGAAGAGATTTATTTTGGCAGCCAGATAGAAGACAAAGATGAAATGACTATTAAAAATATAATAAGTTCCGAATTATATGCTCCAAGGATTTTTAAAATGAAATTAAATGAAAATGAATATAAACTTTCACCCATTGAGCTATAAGCCTAAGGACTCCCACATGTTGTATTATTTATAGAGTTTTTGATGATTAAAAAAAAGCTGGAGCGTAGTTGAATTTTAATGAGATATTTCCTTGACTTTTCATAATACGTTTTATAACTTACAAAATGTATAGAAGGGGAAAGGTAGTATTTTTAAAGCAACTATTATAATAATACACAAACAGTTAAACTCAATTAGTTTATAGAATCCTCACAACTATTTATGTGAGAGTATATGTATCTTAAAAACAAATAATTATGAAAATCTTAAGGAGATTTATATTATTTCTCATATTTTTTAGCACTTTAACTTCTTGTACTAAATTTGATTGTAAGATCATTGAAAAAGAGAGAAATATATATATTAAAAATACATCATCGAAAGAAATATATCAATATTCTTTTGAAGCAAATGGGGATGAATTAATGGTAGGTTATACAGACTGGCTGAGACCTGGATTTTATTATGAAATAAATAGGTATAATTCTGATGGTGAACTAAGAATAAAAACTATAAAGATTGTAGGTCAGATAAATAGTAAAGATATAAATACTGGTATAACTATAAACCGTTAATTTTAATTCTGTAATCGTATTTATTAATTGAAACTGATTCAGCAATACACATTTTTAATATTTTTATTTATTATAGATTTTTCTACTACATCTGTAAAGGTTCAAAAATAGTTTATGTTAGACTAAATTTGGGGCGACATTTATTATTATATAGTTACAATTATAAATCTTATTCTGGATATGCATTCCAGATATTAGAGATTCTAATTATGTAATAGCAAATATAGCTCAAAGTTTTACTTAACTTTTTTCTCCAGCTTATCCAGCTTATTCTCAATTCTGTTCAATTGGTGCATATACCTCTGAAGCAACTACTATTTTAGATTCTGTAATAGCCGTTAGAGAGCTAATATGAATTTTAAAGCATTGATTATTAATGGATAGAATTAAATCAATACCCATCTGAAGCAAGTACTTTTTTAAATTCTGTAATAGTAGATGATGGATTAAATTGTATTAGTGAAGAAGCTTTTCTAATGAAGCTTCTCAAATTCTAGATGAATTTTATTCAATTATTTCGATTATAGGTTTCTCAATTAAGAGAGACCAAAGTTTGGAATATATATATCCATGAAGAAGACAAAAATGGCCAAAGAAAAAGATTTGTATTTGCTTCAGGAAGCATTTCAATGTGAAGATTAAAGTTTCAAATGACATGGAGTAATAGCAACCAACATGCTTTAGTACCGATAGAGGGTAGTGAAGGCATGCATTAATTTTTATAATAATCTTGTTTCATGATTTGTTTGCTCTGTGCAATTTGTGCAATCATTTCAATCGGTGCAGCTATTTACACATAATCCCCATTATAGCTGACATCTTTGGATGTGGTTGGCTTGTGCGGATGTTCCTATAATGCTGATTATGTTAATATAGCTTTGGGTAAAAGAAAACAGGCACAAGGGTTATTTCGCGGGGGAAATGGCATAACCCGGCTTTTTGTCCGGAGGAAACAAAAAGTGTGACTGCTTTTCTTTTACAGAAGGGAGGGCGGTATGATCAGGGCGAGCAAAGAAAGATAAAAGAAGTAAAATAAAGAGTGGAATTAAAAATCTCTGATTTTTAGATCTATTAAGGAAATTACAACTATGACATAGAACCAGGATTCCCCCGGTTCTATGCCATAGTTATTATATGAGGCAATCAAATCTCCCCATTATCACTCATGCTGTGAAATGCTTCTTCAGGTGCGATGATTAGGTGATCCAGCACAGACAAATCAATTAGCTTTCCGGCTTCCTTTATCTTCCGGGTAATTTGAATATCAGCTTCGCTGGGCATCAGGTTTCCGGAGGGATGGTTGTGTGCCATGATAATTGAACTTGCATTTGCTTTTAGGGCATACTGTAGGATCAGCTTAACATCTACAACGGTGCCTGTAATTCCTCCCTGTGATATCTGACAGATTCCAAGCACACGATTAGCACGGTTTAGCAACAACACTTTAAATTCCTCAATGTGCTCAATCCTTCCCATTTCCCAGGTGTGATAAAATACTTCAAAGGCATCCTCACTACAGGTAACTTTAGCTCTTTCTGAGGATTTTACATTGGTCCTGTATACCAGGCTCACTTCAGCGATCTTGTTTTCCATTCTATTAGTTTTAAATTATTTATGGAGGTGATCCTGAGTGGGATCTTTAGGTTGGCGCCAGCCAAACTAAAGGTTCATAAGGTGTGATGATTTAAATTGAATTATTTCCAAATCAAGGAGCAGAAACTACCCCGGGGGCCTTCCCATCATTAGCTTGTATGGGGGGTATAATATATGTGGTTATAGGAGCGCATGATATATACTACATCAAAAAAAGAGGTATAATTAATTTTGTTATATCTTGAATTAGTACTATTTGTCTGAACTCAATATTATAATAGCTTGTATTATAGCTCAATACTGGAACTTCTTGTTTTCCTAAAGTGGTTGCATATTGAATATTAAGCGAGATTGCTACTTTCTATTAAAAATGTGTGCAAATCAGACGAAGAATTTAATACGATTCTGGTGGTATTCTCTCTTAAACTGGATTTATTTCATTAAAAAGTGTGTAAAAAGGGAAAAAATACTCGCGATTTTAGGACACTATTTGAAAGTAAAAATCACTTATCCTATTAGTGATAGAGGTCTATTCCATATCGAATCATTTATTGTGAGAAATTGATGGGTTTTTTGCTGGGTCTTTACGAGAGAAGAAAACATATAAGATGAAATCTGATTTTATGTGGTGTTTTTTTTTCAAAATTGTACTTTCACACGCTAAAATTTAATAAAAAATTAGAAGTAAAACTAATCATGAAGGATTATTCAAAAAAATATTCATTTGATGTGCCAGGTTTGGAGGGCATCAGGCTTGAATCCAAGAAAAAAGTTTGGCAGAATATTGAAGAACTTGCTAAGGATAATGAGACTATAACTACCGAAGAGGATATGGAAAAAAAATACAGAACTGCTCGCAATTATGCACTTACAAATCCTTCTTTTGCTAAAAGATTGTCCAGGATTAAAAAAGTTAGTTTAAGAGGAAAAAAATCTAAATATTATGAAATAGTCAGGACTGGGTTCTTAAACTATGTAATAATTAGAGATTACTACCCTTATATATATTTTGACTTTCCTGAATATGAGCTGACTATTGAATACATTGACAAAATAAAAGCACTTCATCAATTATATGTAGAAATATGTGGTGAAATTTTGGAATTATACGATTTGGATGATTTTGACTGGGTTGTGATTCCTAAGAATCATAAGTTGCGAGCTTTAGAAAAGAAATTAAAGGAGACGAATAAAAATTATGAAGTAGCAATAAGGGAAGGTAAAAGTATTCGGGTACAATATAAAATTTCAGAACAGAGAAAGGTGATTGAAGAAATGATAGAATTTAATGAAAATAATACAAATTTAAAACCAATTCATTATATGAAATTGGGATTATATATGGCAGATAATCTACAAATGCTTTCAAATCACCACTTACAGCAAATTGTTTGTTATCATCTACTTGTGCAGAATGATGACAAAAAGGATCATAATGAGGAACATCGTAAATGGAAAAAAAAGCAGAAAAAGAAAAAGATAAAGAATATAGAAAAAATAGCGGAATGGATTAAAGATCACCCAGGTTCCAAAAATAAATCTAAGTGTGCAAGAGATATTGGAATACATCCTTCAACAGTAAGCAGGAATTGGGGAGAGGCGATGGAAATTGTGCAAAACCGCACCTAAAATATTAATAATATATAAGCAGTATATTAATATTATTGTCCTGAAAATGCACAATATAATAATTATTCCTTTTTGGATTAATGTTTACGTAAGTATCATCTGCTCATAATTTTCAAATTCACTGCGGAGGCATGATACAGTAGATGTTTTTCCTCCCTTTTTTATGATCTTTAAATAGCCTTCCCGAACTCCACGGTCATAATTTCCGCGACCAATCCGCTGGATCATTTCTTTTCTGGAAATGTACTTTGGAATGGCACCTACTTTTTCAAGTGTGCGTAATACAGTTCGTTCCACAATGGCTTCAACCTCTAATAATGTAAATACTTCTTGCATAAAAGCAAATTTTTAAGTTTGCAGCAGCTAAGCACCTCGCTGATTCAGGCGGAAACATTCATACGACCGCGGTTGTTTCTATCTTTAATAGCATATTACTCCGCGTGAAGCTGAATCAATGAATTGATTCTATTAGAGTATTTGATTGTGGTGTGATCAAATTAGCACTTACATTGAAAGCAAGTGAAGGAAATTATAAAATTAAAAGATTAGATATTTAAAATTAGAACCACATAATCTTTTAAACTCTGCCATTAAGATACTAAAATTTCCTCATTCTTCCATAATTTTTTTCAAATGGTTTATAACTTTTTTGTTAGCTTCATCCACTCTTTTAAGGTCGGTGTATATGTACACATCGGTTACTGAGTTTGAACCGTGTCCCATGGCCAAAGAAATAACAGTCTTTGGGATTTCCAATTCATCAGCAATTGAAGCCCAGGAATGTCTCATATAATAGGTAGAGATCTTTCTTCCCATCCCCAGTTTGACAAATATATTTTTCAGCGTCCTGTTAGTTTGATCAGTAACATCCTTGTATAATGGGCCCTTGCGATCTTTTTTGATATTATTTTTGATTTTATCTTCCATAAACCTAAGAAGATAATCTTCTTCTCCCTTATACTTATTTATGATAGCTTTAGCTTCGGGAAATATTTTTATGGAGTACTGCTTTTTTGTCTTTGAACGGGTGTAGTAGAATCTACCTCCGTCTATTTGATCTTTTTTTGCCAGCAGAAGATCCTTGAAATTCACACCAAGTAAATAGAAACTTAGCAGGGCCAGATCCTTGAAGCGTTCCTCTGTTTTTGTTGCAGGTTTATATTTGATGAATCTTGCGATATCATTGGGTTCAAGATTTCGGTGCTGAGTAGGAGCTTTTTTGATTTTGAATCTTCTGAAAGGGTAAAACTCCTGTCCAACCAGGTCGGCGTTTATCGCATCATTATAAATAGTTCTTATATTCCTGAGATGAATTCCTATGGCGTTAACACTCATTTTCTTAGCGTTATAGTGACTTTCAAATCCTTTCAGAAAGGAGTAATCAACTTGACTGAATGGTAGAAATTCGGATGGTGAATAATCTTTAAGACGATCTTTTGTTTGCCGGAATGTTGATGCATAACTTTCTCTGCCTTCCTTTTCCAGACGGTTAATATAATTATCAAGGTGTTTGTGAAAATCAAGCTCACCATCCTTGGAAGTTTTTAAAAGATCAATAATTGCCTGAATATCTCTGAAGTTTATAGTGGGGCCTTGTTTTAGAACCAGTCGTTCATATTCATTGATTCTATTCCTGAGCTGGATATTGATGTAAGATGCATTCTCATGGTTCTTTACCTTGCCTTCTTTTTCATCAAACTGATTGAGCTTCACATAAAACTCGGTTTTGATGTACCTGGTTTTACGGTTGTGGGTGATGCGAATTTTGATATTTGTTGTTTTGTCGGACCTGAGTTGATTGGACCTGATTTGAGCTTTAAAATCTGCCATGTTGCCTAAAATTTTGAGTTATTTTGTATAATTTGCGTGCAATTGCCAATTATGAAGAATTTTTCTTCTGAATTCCTGCGGAATCCCTTGTCAATCGGTCTTACTAAGATACAAAATTTTTGCGTGCATTTTGCGTGCAAATCCAACAAAATCATCCAAAAACTATGTAAAATTAGGAAATTGTCTATTCGGAAATCAGGGCATAAAAAAACCGGAAACCCTTGTTATTACTGGTTTCCGGTTTGTAGCGAGAGCGAGAATTGAACTCGCGACCTCATGATTATGAATCATGCGCTCTAACCATCTGAGCTACCTCGCCATATTTTTGAGGTGCAAATATAGTATTTTTATTTTTATATACGAAAAGACACTGAAAAAAATGGTGCTTTGATTCCTTTTGATTTTTAATGAAAACTGTCCGCCTGAAATGTAAAGTTTTGACAACCATTTTCTTTAAATCATTTCTGTTTCTGAGTTTTTTTAATTCAGTTTTTTTTCTATATTGCAAAATTATGTTGATACAGGTGTCCCTGAGGATATTTTAAGATGGTAGGGTAACCGTTTTTTTGCTGTAGTTGTGAGTAGCTTTATATAAGCTTACAAATACGAAAAAATCCATTTCTTAAACTTGTGGATACATATATTACAGATATTTTTATTGATCTAAACTGACCCGATGAAACAGAAATTTGAACTCGAATATACTTTTAATGCCTCAGTGGGCGTAATATACCCTCGTTTAAGCACGCCCGCAGGCCTGGCAGAATGGTTTGCAGATGATGTGAATGTAAAAGACAATGTTTTTACTTTTATCTGGGATGGTTCTGAGCAACAAGCTGTAATGGTTTCAAAAAAAGAAAACAAATGCATTAGTTTTCACTGGGTTGATGATGAGGAAGAGGATACCTTTTTCGAATTTGCCATCAAAGTACATGAACTTACCGGTGATGTGGCCGTGGTAATCACTGATTTTGCCGATGAGGATGAAAAATCTGATTCAATTGATCTGTGGGATTCACAGATATCTGAACTCAAGCGCGCCTTGGGGCTTTGATTAAAGGTTACTTATAACACGTTTGCATGCCTGATTTGTCATTTACCGGGAAACGAGATAGATTTTATTATTCCCTGTATTTATTGATGTTTTTATTATTAAACCTCTACAAGGTTTAGGAGATGGGTTGGTAACCATATACTACAATTATTCAACCTCTGCAAGGTTGTTGTTCCGATTTCAAATCAACATGGTAATTTATTTTCTTCAACAGGAAGTATAAATAAACCAGGTCAGTGTATTCATCGTTCTATGGGCCTTGTAGAGGCCCTGCAATTGTAGGCTACCAGTGCATTAATTGGCTACCGGGCTTTGCATAGGCCCCATAATTATAGCAATCCTGTGCATTCATTTCCATCGGACCTTGTAAGAGGTCCCACAATTGTAGTAGTAAACAATTATCATTAAGCAGAACAACGGGCCTTGCAGAGGCCTAATATTTTTTTAATGGCAACCGGTTCAACAAATTTAAAAATCAAAAATATAAATGTATATCTTTACTTTGTTTATTTGAAATAAATTTTCATTTGAAAGACGCGCCGTGGACAAAAAACCACAAGCGGAAAAAACGCCTCTGTATAAAGCCTCTTTCACTAAAATAACTTATTTTTGCAGACGTTTTAAAGAAAAACAGGATAAGTGAAAAAGCTGCATAAATTCATATTAAAATCTTTCATCGGGCCTTTATTCCTGACTTTTTTCATTGTAATGTTCCTGTTGTTAATGCAGTTTCTTTGGAAATACATCGATGATCTGGTGGGGAAGGGACTGGATTTAGTTGTCATTACCAAACTGCTTATATATACTTCCGCCAGTCTTGTACCCATGGCGTTGCCACTTGCTATCCTGCTGGCTTCAATCATGACTTTTGGTAATATGGGGGAGAATTATGAACTCACGGCTCTCAAAGCAGCCGGCATTTCTTTACAACGGATCATGATGCCCCTGGTTATTTTTATCATTTTTGTTTCTGTCCTGGCATTTTTCTTCTCTAATAATGTCATGCCGGTGGCCAACCTGAAGATGCGATCCCTGTTATACGATGTTCAGCAACAACGGCCCGAGCTTCAGATAAAAGCTGGTGCTTTTTATAACGGAATCGAAGGGTACAGCATCAAAATCGGAGAAAAAGATCCTAAGACAAATCTGCTGAAGGACATTAAGATCTATGACCATACCGCCAACGAGGGCAATGTAAGTGTAACGGTGGCTGACAGCGGTTATATGCGGATGACCGGCGATGAGCAATACTTGATGGTATCACTATATAACGGGGCCTCTTATGTTGAACTCAAACCAGATAAATCAAACCGCGGAAAGGCAAAAACATATCCGGAAAGGCGCGATAAATTTGAGAAAGAAGTGATTTTTCTTGAATTAACAGGCTTTGGTTTAAAACGTACAGATGAATCTCTTTTCAAGAGTCATTATGCGATGATGAATCTTACACAGCTTGAACATGCCAATGATTCACTGAAAAATGAGCTGGACAATACACGTACCAACTTCCGGAATATGCTTACCAAATCCAGTTATTTTAAACAGCAGAATAATTTTGTGGGACGCATGGAAAGGTTCCGCAGAGACACAGCACTTACACCGGTAATTGTTTCCCTTAACTACGACAGTATATACAATAACCTTACTATTACACAAAAGCAGCGCGCAGTTTCCCAGGCTTTGTCTTTTGCCCGTTCTGCAAAGAGTTATATCGGATCAGAGGAAACAACTGTTGTTAACAAGATCAGACGGTTAAGACGATATCAGATCGAATGGCACCGTAAATTTACGCTTTCATTTGCCTGTTTTATCTTCTTCTTTATCGGTGCACCCCTGGGAGCCATCATACGAAGGGGCGGACTGGGTATGCCGGTTGTGGTTTCGGTGCTCTTCTTTGTATTGTACTATGTAATCTCCCTTTCGGGTGAGAAATTCGTTCGTGAAGATATCATGCGTGCTCCCGAGGGTATGTGGCTTTCTTCTATAATTCTTCTTCCGCTGGGTATTTTCCTCACTTATAAAGCTACAACGGATTCAACCATAATGAATATTGATACATACTCAAATTTCATCAAGAAGTTCAGAATATTCATTCAAAAAATTATTCCTTTTCTGAAAGCGAAAAACATCCGCTGATGAATATCCTGATACTCACACCCAAAGTACCATGGCCCCCGGTTGATGGCGGGTCAATTGCCACTGCTTCACTCGCTGAGGGGCTGGCCGAACGCGGGAATAAAATCACAGTACTTGCCATTAATACACCCAAACATTTTGCTGATGCAGCTGCTGTAAGTTCATTCAATAAGCCAGGTATTCATCTTATATCCTGTTTTGTTAATACAGGCATTAAACCACTCAGGGCACTGTTGAACCTGTTGTTTTCTGAATTGCCATACAATGGAATTCGTTTTTACAACAGGGAATACAAAAAGAAATTGTCCGACCTTCTCCAGCAGAATAAATTTGATATTGTCCAGTTGGAAGGTTTATATATGGCTCTTTATGTCCCTGCAATCAGGAGTATTTCACAGGCAAAAATAGTGATGCGTGCCCATAATGTGGAGCATGAGATTTGGGAACGGACGGCCATGCAAACCAATAATATATTCAAACGCTGGTATTATCGCATTCTTACCGGAAGAATCCGGAATTTCGATGTACAAAACCTGAAATCCTATGATGCACTTCTCCCTATTACACAGCGGGATACTGATAAATTCAGGGAAATGGGATGTCAACTGCCAGTGATGGTAGCCCCTGCGGGTATTGACTTCAACCGACTGAACGGACAAAATTTAAAATCTTCATTACCAGATCTTTTTTTTATTGGTGCACTCGACTGGGGACCGAATCAAGAAGGGTTGTGCTGGTTTTTGGATAACTGCTGGCCATCAATACTGGAAAGTAAACCGACACTCATTTTTCATGTTGCCGGACGCAATGCACCTGATTGGCTCGTTAAACGGCTTGCCCTGAAAGGAATTCAGTATCATGGTGAGGTGAAAAATGCCTATACTTATATGGCCGGACACCGGGTCATGATTGTTCCTTTATTGTCCGGCGGAGGGATGAGGATCAAAATTATTGAAGGGATGGCGCTGGGGAAAGCCATTGTTTCAACACCACTCGGGGCAGAAGGTATTGGAGTAAAAGACAACCAGAATATTATGCTGGGAAAAACTCCGGAAGAAATAAGCAGTAAAGTCATTTCCCTTCTCTCTGATGATCAGTTATTTGAAAAGATAAGCAGTGTGGCCTCTGAATTTGTCAGGGAAAAATTTGATAACTTGCAGATCTCCGGTTCCCTGCAGGAGTTTTATAAGACGTTGGTATCATGATTATTGAGGTTATTTTCTGGCTGTCAGTAGCTTGTATTGTGCACTCTTACCTGTTTTATCCGGCGTTGATAAAATGGCTGGCTGGCCGCAAGCATCCTGAATATATTCAATACCAACCCGGAGATGATCTGCCGGAAGTGACTGTTCTTATGTCTGTATTCAATGAGGAAAAAGTACTCGAACGCAAGGTCGATACTGTCATGAACAGCAACTACCCATCAGACAAAATTGAATTCATCATTGGCTCTGATGCTTCTGATGACCGGACAGATAAAATACTCAACTCGCTGGCAAAAAAATATCCCCGCCTAAAACCCTTTTATTTTGCTGAACGGCAGGGGAAAAATAATGTACTTAACAAAATCAGTGCACAGGCTACGGGAAACATATACATACTCACAGATGCCAAGGTTATTTTTGAACCGGATACTATGATGAATTTAATACGGTATTTAAAAGATCCTTCCATAGGCTTAGTTGGAGGAAATATCATAACTACACAAACCTTTCCCAGTGGAATATCCTATCAGGAAAAGAAATTCATGAATCGTGAAATTCTTATGAAATACAGGGAGGGACTAATCTGGAAAGCAATGATTGGTGCATTTGGAGCCTGTTATGCAATTAAATCCGGCTTATTTCCTCTGATTCCTGTACATTCTTCTGTTGAAGATTTTTTTGTTACCATGAAGGTGTTGCAGCGAGGAAAAGGATGTATCACAGATTTAGGAGCAAGGTGTTTTGAAGAAGTACCTAACGAATCTGCCATTGAGTTCCGAAGGAAAGTACGCATTTCATCTGGTAATTTTCAAAACCTGGCTCATTTTGCAGGAATGCTGTGGCCTCCTTATAACGGAATCGCCTTCGCTTTTCTTTCACACAAGGTATTGCGCTGGCTCGGGCCATTCTTTATTCTGCTTGCATTCCTGTCAAATGCACTACTAACAGGCACAAACAGCTTGTATACTGTTTTATTTATGTTGCAGGGTATCCTGCTGCTTTTACCTTTTATTGACTTTTTATTAAGGAAAATTCATCTGCATAATGTAATTTTGCGCTTTATAAGCCACTTCTACAATATGAATCTGGCTTTATTTATAGGCTTTTTTAAATTTATCAAAGGAACACAAACAAATGTCTGGCAACCAACAGAGCGAAATCAACAGGAAGCTCAACACCATTGAAGAGGCGATTGAGGATATTAAAAATGGAAAAATCATCATCGTTGTAGATGATGAAGACAGGGAAAATGAAGGTGACTTTATTGCGGCAGCAGAGCTAACTACGCCGGATATTGTAAATTTCATGGCCACTCATGGTCGCGGACTCATTTGTGCTGCCATACCTGAAGATCGCTGCAGGGCACTGGATTTGCAGATGATGGTTGGTAAAAATACTTCTTTGCATACTACCGCTTTTACAGTTTCGGTTGACCTCCGCGGGCATGGATGCACCACAGGTATTTCCGCTATGGACCGGGCAAAAACGATCAATGCACTGGTTGATCCTGATATTCGCCCTGAAGATCTGGCACGTCCGGGTCATGTTTTCCCGCTCAAATCACGGGAAAAGGGCGTGTTACGGCGTGCAGGGCATACCGAGGCTGCAGTCGACCTGAGTCAGCTTGCCGGTTTACGGCCAGGAGGCGTTTTGGTAGAGATCATGAATGAGGACGGTACAATGGCCAGACTGCCACAGCTTTATGATATCGCCGACCGTTTTGGTCTGAAGATCGTTTCTATTAAGGACCTGATTGCCTACAGGATAGAGCTGGACAGTATCGTGATCAAAGGTGACGAGGTACAACTTCCTACTGAATACGGCGATTTCAGACTGATTCCTTTTATACAGAAATCCAACGGATTAGAGCATGTCGCCCTGATTAAAGGTGAAATTAAAAAGGATGATCCGGTACTTGTCAGGGTGCATTCATCCTGTGTTACAGGTGATATTTTTGGTTCACTGCGCTGCGACTGTGGCCCTCAGCTGCACAAAGCAATGCGAATGGTGGAGAAAGAAGGCAGGGGTGTGATCGTATACCTGAACCAGGAGGGCAGGGGAATAGGACTTTTCAATAAGATAAGGGCCTATAAGCTGCAGGAGCAGGGACTGGATACCATTGAAGCCAACCTGGAACTGGGATTCAATGATGATGAACGGGATTATGGAGTCGGAGCCAGTATTCTCAGAGAGATCGGACTGGGAAAAATACGGCTGCTTAGCAACAATCCTATCAAAAGAGCCGGTCTGGAAGGGTATGGATTACAGATTGTCGAGAATGTGCATCTTGAAGTTGAACCCAATGAGCACAACCAGTTTTACCTCGAAACCAAAAGAGATAAAATGGGGCATTTCCTTAACCTCGTCAAATACGACGGACATAAGCACAAGGACTAAAGTTCTTTGGACATTCATTTTTTTTATTGCACGGAATTTTTTTATCTTTCTCATTGCCATATTTAAACTAAAGTATGATGAATGAGATTCGAATCCCATTTGACACGATGAAGCAGGAGCTTCAGCATTTACTGATCACTAAAGGGTTTACACCGGATCGTGCAGCATTATGTGCCAGGCTTTTCACTGAAACTACCTGCGATGGTATTTATTCGCATGGATTAAACCGTTTCCCGCGATTCCTTGAGTTTATTGACAAAGGAATTGTTAAGGTGGATGCTGAACCGGAAAAGATTAGCTCAATGGGTGCAGTAGAAAGATGGGATGGTAAATCCGGTCCGGGTAACATCAATGCCTGGATGGCCATGGAAAGAGCCATGACACTCGCTGCTGAGTATGGCACTGGTGTTGTTGCTATGCGGAACACCAATCACTGGATGCGTGGTGGAACCTATGGCTGGCAGGCCGTGGGGAAGGGATTTATGGCTATTTGTTTTACCAACACTAAACCCAATATGCCTCCCTGGGGTGGCATTGTTCCGGCAGTAGGAAATAATCCGCTTATCCTGGCCGTGCCTGATGAAAAGACACCTGTTGTGCTGGATATGGCTATGTCTCAGTATTCTTTCGGTAAACTTGAGTTGTTGAGTAAGGAGGGCATACAAACAACTTTTCCCTGTGGGTATGGTGATGAAGGAGCGCTTACAAAGGATCCCGATACTGTATTGAAAAATGACCGGTCATTGCCCGCCGGATACTGGAAGGGCTCCGGTCTTGCCTTGCTACTCGATTTGTTTGCGGCAATCCTATCCCAGGGCAATGCTACGGTGGATATTGGCCGGAGGGATGAAGAGGCCAGTGTTTCACAGGTTTTCATGGCATTTAACCTGAAGAATTCCGGAAAATCAGTGGTTTCTGATACTGTGAGCCGGGTCATACAGGAGGTGGAAGAGAGCAATAACGATCCGCATAATACCGTTAGATATCCCGGCAAAAATGTACTGAATATCAGAAGAGAAAACAAAGAGAAGGGTATTCCGGTTGACAGGTCATTGTGGAATAGTATTGCCAAAGGATAAAGGACCTTGTAGAGGTCCAATTGACTTTTTATTATTCAATCTCTACAAGGTTGAGGAGATAGGGGTGGTCACATCATACTACAATTATTCAACCTCTACAAGGTTGTTTTCCGATTCCATATCAACATGGTAATTAATTTTCAAAAATGCAGTATAAATAAACCAGGTCAGTTTATTTACCGTCAAAAGGGCCTTGTAGAGGCCCTATAATTGTAGAATTCCCGTGCATTCAATGACACCCAGGCCTTGTTGAAGCCAAATAAATAATGTTTTATTATTCAACATCTACAAGGTTGTCTCCGAATTTCAAATCGTCATGGCATTTAATTTCAGGAAGAGGCAGCATAAATAAACCAGACCAGCGTATTCATGGTTGTAGGGATCTTGCAGCGGTCCCTCAATTGTAATAATCCCGAATTTTCGAACAGACCAGGACCTTGTAGCGGTCCCTCAATTGTAGTAATCCCGTGTATTCTATACCAACAGGACCTTGTAGAGGTCCTGAAATTGAAATATGATAAAAGAAGGAGAGGTAAAAAGTAATGTACAAGATAAAAATAACTTACTCTTTTATAAAAAATACATTTTAATCTCTTATTGTCTGACCTACTTTGCCTGTAAAGAAATAATCACTAAATTTGCTCTTAATTAATTTATTCCATTCATTCATTCATAGTGTTTGAATTATTAAGAAGGGTGTAGAGAACAGGCTCAGTGATCCCCTGGCAACCGGCATCTTAAAGCCACGGTGCTAATACCTGCTCCCAGAAGGGAAATGATAATGAGACACTTAGTTTCCATACTAAGTAAATATTTTTATAAGTAACTTATCTTGTTCATTATACGGACAGGATGTAAGAAATATGATGCAATGGCTGAGAAAAAAGATATCAGAGAGGAATTAAAAAACAGGGTGTTGGTTCTCGATGGTGCAATGGGTACCATGATACAGGCATACAGGCTTAAGGAAGAAGATTACCGGGGAGAGCGGTTTGCTGATCATAAAAGCGATCTGCGGGGAAATAATGACTTGCTTTCCATTATCCGGCCTGATATCATCCGGGCCATTCATGAAAAATATCTTGAAGCAGGTGCAGATATTATTGAAACCAATACCTTTAATGCCAACAGGATCTCGATGGCCGACTACCAGCTGGAGGAGCTTGTTTATGAGATGAATATTTCTTCAGCCCGGCTTGCGCGTGAAGCAGCAGATAAATATACCGCTATGAATCCTGCCAGGCCCCGGTTTGTGGCCGGATCACTTGGGCCAACCAATAAAACTGCGTCACTGTCTCCCGATGTAAATCGTCCCGGATTCAGGGCTGTTTATTTTGATGATCTGAAGGTTGTATATAAGGAACAAACGGAAGCCCTTCTGGAAGGCGGGGTTGATGTAATTTTGCTGGAAACGGTTTTTGATACGCTGAATGCCAAAGCAGCGCTTTTTGCTGTCGATGAAGTGGTTAAAAAATCCGGCCGGAGAATTCCGGTGATGGTTTCGGGTACAATTACCGATGCCAGCGGGCGTACACTTTCCGGGCAGACTGTTGAGGCATTCCTGAACTCAATTTCACATATCGACCTCTTGTCGGTTGGACTGAACTGTTCACTGGGGGCAAAGGATATGCGCCCCTACCTGGAAGAAATGTCAAAAAAAGCACCTTTCTACGTAAGTGTATATCCCAATGCCGGTTTGCCTAACCAGTTTGGTGAGTATGACGAATCACCGGAAGACATGTCGGGCTACATAAAGGATTTTCTGGACCATAATTTTGCCAATATCGTTGGGGGATGCTGTGGTACCACGCCGGATCATATCCGTGCCTTCGCCAAAATTGCTGAGGAGGCAAACAGCAGAAAAATACCTGAAAAGAAACATATTACCAGGCTGAGCGGACTGGAACCATTATCTATTAGTCAGGGTGTGAATTTTGTGAATATCGGTGAGCGAACCAATATTACAGGATCACTGAAGTTTGCCCGGCTTATCAGGGAACAGAAATATGAGGAAGCGTTGTCTGTTGCACGCAGTCAGGTTGAAGGCGGCGCCCAGATCATTGATGTGAACATGGATGAAGCAATGCTTGACTCAGAGAAGGAAATGGTTAATTTTCTGAATCTGCTGGCCTCTGAACCTGATATTGCCAGGCTGCCTGTAATGATCGACTCTTCAAAATGGGAAGTGATTGAAGCAGGTTTAAAATGCGTCCAGGGAAAAGCCATAGTGAATTCAATCAGTTTAAAAGAAGGTGAAAAAATATTTAGAGAACGCGCTGAAAAGGTTAAAAAATATGGTGCTGCTGCTGTTGTAATGGCCTTTGATGAAGAGGGGCAGGCAGCCAATCTGGAACGGCGTATCGAAATCTGCCAAAGGGCTTATGATATTCTAACCAAAGAAGTTAATTTTCCACCGGAAGATATTATTTTCGATCCCAATGTGCTGACAGTTGCCACCGGCATTGAGGAACATAATAATTTTGCTGTCGATTATATCAGTGCAGTGAAGTGGATAAAGGAAAATTTGCCCTATGCAAAAACATCAGGCGGAATTAGTAACCTGTCCTTTTCTTTCAGGGGAAATAATGTAGTGCGGGAAGCCATGCACTCAGCTTTTTTGTATCATGCTATAAAAGCCGGACTGGATATGGGTATTGTAAATCCCGCAATGTTGCAGATTTACGATGACATACCCGCTGACCTGCTTGAACTCGTTGAGGATGTTATCCTTAACCGCAGGCCTGATGCCACTGAGCGGCTTATTGAATTTGCGGAGAAGGTGAAAGATAGTGGCAAAAGGGAAATTAAAACTGACGTGTGGCGTGAAGGAACCGTGCAGCAACGGATAAGCCATGCACTGGTGAAAGGTATTGTGGAATATATTGAAGACGATATAGAGGAAGCCCGTCAGCAATATGACCAGGCACTTGATGTGATTGAAGGTCCGTTGATGGATGGTATGAGCATAGTAGGGGATCTTTTTGGCTCTGGTAAGATGTTTCTGCCTCAGGTAGTTAAAAGTGCCCGGGTAATGAAAAAGGCTGTTGCTGTTTTGCTGCCATTCATTGAAGAAGAGAAGAAACAAAATAAGGATACCTCGGCAGTCGGGAAAATTGTGCTGGCTACTGTCAAAGGGGATGTGCATGATATCGGAAAAAATATTGTAGGTGTGGTTCTGGCCTGTAACAATTACGAGATCATCGATCTGGGAGTAATGGTACCTACTGAGAAAATTCTGGAGAGAGCGAGAGAAGAAAAAGCTGATATTATCGGACTCAGCGGTCTGATCACACCCTCCCTGGAGGAGATGGTACATGTGGCCTCTGAGATGAAACGACTGAATTTCACTCTGCCACTCCTGATCGGTGGTGCTACTACTTCTAAAATTCATACAGCTGTAAAGATCTGTCCGGAATATGAACCTCCCGTGATTCATGTCAAGGATGCTTCAAAAAGTGTCTCGGTGGTAAGTAAGCTTCTTTCTCGGGAACACAAAAATTATGCGGCTGAGATTGCCCTGGATTATCAGAAACTGAGAGATACATATGCCGGGGCGCGCCAGAAAATACATTATCTTTCACTGGAGGAAGCCAGAAACAACAAAATGAGGATCGACTGGAAACATACTCCGGTTTATAAGCCTCAATTTCTGGGATTAAAAACGTTTAATAATTATCCGATAGCCGAAATCAGGGAATATATCAGTTGGGTTTATTTTTTCCTGGTCTGGCAACTCAAAGGGAAGTATCCTGAAATACTGGATGACCCGAAAATGGGAGAAGAGGCCAGGAAGCTTCTCAGGGATGCCAACCAGATGCTGGATCGCATTATCGAAGAAAAAATGCTTAGCGCAAACGGGGTGATCGGGTTTTTTCCTGCTAATGCTGTTGGCGATGACATCGAAATATATGCTGATGAAAACCGCGATAAAGTGATTACCACTTTCAGAAATTTGCGTAACCAGACACAGAAGGAAAAAGGGTTGCCAAATCTTTGTCTTTCTGATTTTATTGCACCCAAAGATTCCGGTGTAGCCGACTATATTGGTGCTTTTGCTGTGACAGCCGGCATCGGCATCGAAGAACACATCAGGGAATTCGAAAAGGATCATAATGACTACAACAGTATCATGATCAAATCTCTGGCTGACCGTCTGGCTGAGGCTTTTACAGAACTGCTGCATCTGAAGATCAGAAAGGAATACTGGGGATATGCTCCGGATGAAAATTTGTCACTTAATGATCTGATCCTCGAAAAATACCAGGGAATCAGGCCTGCCCACGGTTATCCGGCATGTCCCGATCATTCGGAAAAGGAAACGCTTTTTAACCTGTTGAAAGCCGAAGAAAAAACAGGAGTTAAACTTACTGAGAGTTTCTCCATGTATCCGGCTGCTTCGGTGAGCGGACTCTTGTTTGCCAACCCTGAGTCAAAATATTTCTTTGTGGATAAAATATCCCGGGATCAGATTGAAGATTATGCCCGTAGAAAAGACAAAGAGGTTAAAACTATTGAAAGATGGCTGGCTTCCAATTTGAATTATTAATATGATACAGACAGTATGAAGATTTCAGAGATCTTTAAAAAAGAGAAGCGTACTTTTTCATTCGAATTTTTTCCTCCTAAAGATGAGATATCAGCTGTTGATTTTGGAATCAACATGGGCCAGCTTATTAAGTTATCACCATCTTTCATAACAGTTACCTATGGTGCAGGAGGTTCGACACGCGAGCGTACCTTTGCGCTGGTTGATTATCTTCAGAACCGTACCGGTCTGGTAACGATGGCACACTATACCTGTGTGAATGCACCGGTCTCAAAAATTGACGAAGACATCTCACACCTCAGTACGCTGGGAATTGAGAACCTGATGTTATTAAGGGGTGATCCGCCTAAAGGAACTTTTGTTTTTAAAGCCCATCCTGAAGGCTTCAGATACGCAAATGAGCTGATCAGTCATGTTAAAAATATAGGTGATTTTTGTGTGGGGGGAGCCGCCTATCCGGAGATGCACCCTGAATCTGAAAATCTTGAATCGGAAATTATCAACCTGAAGAAAAAAGTAGAAGCTGGTGCTGAGTTTCTGGTGACACAGATGTTTTTTGATAACCAGGCCTATTTTAATTTTGTTGAAAAGGCCAGGGAACAGGGAATCAGTTGCCGTATTATCCCCGGGATAATACCTATTACCAATTACCGGCAGATCAATAAATTTTTAAGTCTGAGCAATGCAAAGATACCCGGAGAACTGAAGGAAAAACTGGAGCGCATTAAGGACGATCCGGAGAAAGTGTACCAGACAGGTATTGATTTTGCCATCAGGCAGTGCCATGAATTGTTGCAAAAAGGAGCACCGGGAATTCATTTCTACACCCTCAACAAATCAAGAGCAGCCGTAGATATCTTTGAAACACTAAAGGGTGATTTCAGGTGATTTGTGAATGGTAAAAGCCTTTCCCACTGCCGCATCCGATAGCTATCGGATCGTCTCGCTTGTGGCCTGGCTCTGTTGCAAGCATCCTCTTGTGATTTTTACCCGCAGGTTTGGGGTTGCACCCCAAACTATTCACTTTAGCCACGAATGATATAATATGCCTGCTCAATTCCAAACCACAAGCCTAAGGCAAGGATTATTCACTCCCACAGTCCTGCCCACCAGCTGAATGCTACTCCCTCACACAAGCCAGGCCACCAGCTGGTCGTGAGCTTGACCCGCACAAAGCCTGCCCCGCTAACCAAAGGCCAAGGTTCATGAACCTTGCCCGCTCAAATTCCCCTACACCAGCCAGGGCAAGGGTTGTTACCCTGTCACCTTGTTTCCTTGTTACCCTGTCACCTTGTTACCCTGTTACCCTGTTACCTTGTCACCCTGTCACCTTGTTACCCTGTCACCTTGTTACCCTGTCACCTTAGTTACCCTGTCACCTTGTTACCTTGTTACCCTGTTACCCTGTCACCCTGTCACCTTGTCTCTTTGTTACTGATTATCTGCAGTGAAACTGCCTTTGAATGTTTTTACGTATGCATCCAGGCTTTCAGTTTTGTATTTATCTTCCACAATGAAATGCAGCAATGGTTCAATTTGTTCCGGTGTACGATAACCGGGAACAGCTGCCAGTAATTGCAGGTCTTCATTCATGTAGGCAATGGAAGGATATGACATCTTTCCCTGTAGCAAAGCAACGGCAAATTGATGGGAAGATCTGGAACCTTCTTCCTTGTTTACAAAAGTATGGCCTTCAAATTCAATCGGTTTAGTGGATTCGGCATTAAACTTAACAGGATAGAAATTCTTGTTCAGGTATTTGGCAATTACCGGATTCTCCCATGTCTCTTTGTCCATCTTTTTACACCAGCCACACCAGTCGGTATATACGTCAATGAGAATTTTACGCGGTTCTTTTTTATTCAGCGCCACGGCTTCCTCAATAGTATACCATTTCACTTCCTGGGCTTTGGTATAAAGTGACATCGCAAACAGGAATATAATTGTTACAGTCAGAATCTTTTTCATAAAGCTATATAATTTTTGTGTTCCTTGTATCTTTTCGTTGTAAATACCTTTAAATTAATAATAAACAAATGACAGTCATCTGATAATAGACAAAAACTATGTATAATTATCAATATGTAAAACTATTAAAATAATTATAAAAATAAACATGATGATGGCAAACGTTTATTATTCTTCTACTCGTACCTGAGCGAGTTTGTTGGATTGGCCGAGGCTGCCCTGATGGTAATAATACTGATTGTAACCATCGCGATAGAAAGAGCAATTAAACCTGCCAATACGAAAATCCACCAGTGGATGCCAATATGATAGGGAAAATCCTGCATCCAGCTTTTAAGATAATAATAGGACAAAGGCCATGCAATGAGATTGGCCATTAAAACAAGCCAGGCAAATTCCCTGGAAAGGATTGCAGAAATGCGATAACCGGATGCACCCATGACTTTTCTGATCCCAATTTCTTTGGTCCGTTGTTCGGTCATATACGTTGAGAGCCCGAATAAACCAAGACAGGAAATAAAAACAGCCAGAAAAGCGAAGATTCCAAATATCTTCTTTTGTTGTTCCTGTCCTTTGTACAAATTACTGTATACAGCATCTACAAAATCATAATTAAACGGGTAACCGGGAATAACGGATGAATAGACTTTTTTAATAGAATCGATGGTTTCGGCGGTTCTTTGTCCGTTGATACGAATAAACATATAATTGTAACGGGATGGGTCGTTGAACATTACAATAGGGCCTATGGCTTCTGTTACCGGTGTAAAATGAAAATCTTTTGTTACCCCGATAACCTGAAAAGAATAATTTCCCCAGTTGGTGAGGACTGTGCCGATAATGTCTTTTTTCCCTATCAGTTTGGCAAAGGTTTCATTAATTACTATGCCATATGGAGAGACAGTATCTGCAGGATGGTCGGCCGATAAAAACCGGCCTTTATCTATTTTGATATCGAACACTTTGGCAAAATCATAGTCAACAGAAGAGGTGGTAACCAGGGGATTTGTTTCAGGATCTTTCCCCGGCCAGTCCCATCCTCCGCCATTCGACCAGGATCTGCACGGGAAGCTGTTGGAAAAGGAAATACTTAAGATGTCTTTATTCGTCAGTAGTCGTTCCTTGAGCAATGGCATTTTTTTTATCATATCACCTTTAATCTGAATGTAGGCCACATTATCTTTATTAATGCCCAGTTCTTTATTTTGCAGATAAGTCAGTTGATTTTGGATTATGATGGTACAGATGATAAGAATAATCGACAGACTGAATTGAAAAACCACCAGGATTTTCCTGAAGAGGGGCGAACCATTACTCCCAAAATTCTTACCTTTCAATACTCTCACGGGCCTGAAGGAAGAGAGAAGAAAAGCCGGATAACTGCCCGCAACAAGGCCTGTAAAGACTGTGATAACCAGCAGAATGATGATGGTTCGTATATCATATGACAGTATCAGCGTCTTGCCTGTAATCTGATTATAGGTGGGGAGCATTGTTTCTACAATGATCATTGCAAAGAATACAGCAATGACACTTACCAGCAGGGATTCACCGATGAACTGGCTGATGAGTTTTCCCCGTGAAGCTCCAACTACCTTGCGTATACCTATTTCCCTTGCTCTTTTGGAAGACCGGGCAGTTGAAAGGTTCATGAAATTTATACAGGCAATAAGGAGGATAAATATTGCAATAATTGAAAAAATTTTAACATTGACTATTTCTCCGCCGCCTCCCAGGTTATAAAGATGAATTTTGGTAAGTGGTTGAAGATAAAGATAACCTCCATCTTCATTGTCGACCCTCAACCGGTCTTTAATTTTGGCACTTGCCTCCTGGTCATTAACACCAGGTGGCAGGGTAACAAATGTAAAATAACTGTTGTTGCCCATGTCCTCAATATTACTCCCCAGTTCCTTCATAAACCTGAAAGGAACCAGAAAATCAAACTTGATACTTGAATTGTCCGGAATATCAGCCACAACACCCGTTACTGTCAGTGCATAATGTCCGTTCAATGTTATAATCTTGCCCAGTGGTGAGTCATCACCAAAATACTTATTCGCTATCTGATGAGTGATTACAACCGAATTAATACTCCGGAGAGCCGTTTCCGGATCACCTTCAAGAAAAGGGAAGGTAAAAATTTTAAAGAAAGTGCTGTCAGTAGCCTTTATATTTTCAAAGAAATGTTTATCTCCTGCACTGGTCAATAACTGATATCCCCATTGATTATACCGGGTTACATACTTAAAATCAGGATATTCCTGAGACAGTACCGGTGCCAGGCCTGCGGGAGTTACTGTAACATGGAACACTTCCCGGTCGGAATAATACTGGTCCTGCACAACCCTGTAAATGTTATCAGCCGACTTATGAAATCTATCATAACCCAGCTCATCCTGAACCCAGAGAAAAATCATTACAGAGCAGGCGATTCCGATTGATAATCCGAGAATATTTATAAATGTAAATAACTTTTGACGGAACATATTCCTGAAGGCTGTAACAAGGTAATTCTTCCACATCAGCTTACTTTTTTTGTGTTTTAAGGCATTTTTTCAAGTTGTATGCCATAAGTTATATATAGCTAATAATCAGTAAATAGTTATATATCATAAATGTTGAATTGCCTGATAAATGTACAATTTTTATACAGATACCGTACAGTTAGTAAACAATTTCTCAGATTGTCTGATCAGCTCAGTGATTCAGACTGTTGCTCTTTATTCATAGTCAAAATATTCTTATCTTTCGAAAAAATAGAATGAGATTATCATGGTAACAGCAAAAAAAGGTAATATCTTAATTGTTGATGATAACGAGCATATTCTGAATTCGCTCCGGTTATTTCTTAAAAACGAATTTGGCAATATTGATACACTGCGGAATCCCAATCTTATTCCCGGCCAAATAGAGAATAATGATTATGATATTATATTGCTTGACATGAATTTCAAAGCGGGTGTCAATACCGGTAATGAAGGTATTTTCTGGCTCAGAAAAATACATGAGATTGATCCGGCGGTTATTATCATTCTGATCACCGCTTATGGTGATGTTGACCTTGCTGTTAAAGCGATGAAAGAAGGGGCCACTGATTTTATTCAAAAACCCTGGGACAGCGACCGGTTGCTGGCAACGCTGAAGACAGCCCTTAATTTGAGAGAGTCGAAGCGGGAACTGAAAAAGCTGCAAAATCAGCAACAGGTTTTAAATGAGGGTATCGACAGGAATTACCCAAAGCTGATAGGCGATTCACCTGCCGTACAATCAGTAATGAATACCATTGGTAAAATATCAGCCACAGATGCAAATGTGATGATACTGGGTGAGAACGGAACAGGAAAGGAACTAATCGCCAGGGAAATTCACCGGCGTTCGTTACGGGCCAAAGAAGTTTTTGTTACTGTTGACATGGCTGCCTTGAGTGAAACGTTATTTGAAAGTGAGTTATTTGGACATGTTAAGGGAGCGTTTACTGATGCCCGGGAAGACCGGGTTGGCAGGTTCGAAGTAGCATCGGGCGGAACACTTTTTCTCGATGAAATCGGTAATTTGCCGGTCACTATGCAGTCGAAAATTCTCACCACCCTGCAGAGCAGGGAGGTAATTCGTATCGGATCATCCAAATCGGTCAGTATTGATGTGAGGATTATTTCAGCTACCAATAAGCATCCGGAGCAGTTGGTGCAGGAAGGCAAATTCAGAGAAGATCTGCTCTACCGGATTAATACAATTGTTATTGAACTTCCTCCATTGCGGGAGAGAGGAAATGACATTCTGTTGCTTGCCCGGTTTTTTCTCAAAAAATATGCGGGCAAATATGACAAAAAGGTAACCGGGATTTCGAAGGAAGCCGAACATAAATTATTCGTTTACCGCTGGCCCGGAAACGTTCGTGAATTGCAGCATGCTATTGAAAAAGCGGTGATTCTTACCGAAATGGAAGTATTGCAGCCTGAGGATTTTATATTAAATATCCGGGATGAGGAAAATACAGTGGAAAATTCACTCAATCTGGCTCATCTTGAGAAGAATGCTATTATTAAAGCCCTCAGAAAGCATGGGGGAAATCTCACACATGCTGCCAGGGAGCTGGGCATTACAAGAACAACTTTGTATTCAAAAATAAATAAGTATGGGATTTAACCGCTTTTCAGCTGTTATAGTTTTCCGTATCATTCTTATTGTGCTGAGTGCGCTGCTTCTTGTGTCTGTTGTTAAAAAACCGGAAAGATTTTTCACAGCAGCAGCACTAATTATACTCATCATTATTCAGATTGGTTCGCTGTTATATTATGTAAACAAAACAAACAGACAGCTGGCCAGATTTCTCCTTTCTATGAAAAGCGGAGACACTTCAGTAAAATTTTCTTCTGCCTATACCGAAAAGATGTTTCGCGGTCTCACAAGGTCTTTTGATGATATTATTGCTGAAATACAGTTAAACAAGCTGGAGACCGGAAGCAGGCTGAATTACCACCTTGATCTTCTTGAAAATCTTAATACCGGAATTATATCAGTTGATGATAATGGGTATATCGATTTGTTTAATAAGATGGCACGGCATTACCTGGGAACAGGTTGTATTCGCAGTATTACTGTACTCGAAGAGTTTCAACCCGATGTGGTACGGGTGTTTAATGCATTAAAACCAGGAGAATCTGAGACGGTTCGTATTGTCCGGGATGGCGAAATGATGCATTTACTGATAGAAGCAGCTTATGTAAAAATGATGATTAAACAGATCCGGATTTTTTCTCTGCAGGATATCAGAAATGAGCTGGAAGAGAATGAACTGGAATCCTGGCAAAAGCTGATCAGGGTACTCACACATGAAATCATGAATAATGTCACCCCGCTTACCACACTGGCAGCGACAATCAGGAATATCATGCAGGAAAGTCATGCAACAGACGATAATGGAATACTCAGTGCCGAAAATGTTGAAGATATCCGGATGAGTGCTATGCTTATTGAGGAAAGGAGCCGCGGACTTATTAGTTTTATAAAACATTACCGCGACCTTACCCGGTTGCCTGAGCCCAGTTTTGAAAAGGTGCATGTAAAATCATTGTTCCAGGATATTAAATTATTGCTGAGGGAGCAGATTGAACAAAAAGGAATATCCCTCAACTGGAAAACTGAAACAGAAAATCTTTCCGTTACTGCTGACGAAAAGCTGATCAGAATGGTAATGATCAATCTCGTAAAAAATGCTGCTGAGGCCCTTGATTCCACTGCAGACCCAATTATTCTCCTCGATGCTTACCAGGAAAGAAATAGGACTATCCTGCGAATCGCTGATAATGGTCCGGGTATACCAAAGGAGATGCAGGAAAAGATATTTGTACCCTTTTTTACCACCAAAGAAAGCGGATCGGGAATTGGACTCAGTTTTTCGAGGCAGGTAATGCGTCTGCACCATGGTAAGCTTAACTTTCATGACAGGCCGGAAAAGGGCGCTGTCTTTACACTGGAATTCTGAACCAGGAGGCAACAGAAAAGTGATTTATACTTTTTGAATAAAAAAATAAGTATATTGAAGCCCAAAAACCAATTGAACAAATTATGATCACAATTAACGAACTTTTTGAAGACAGTGTAGGTAAATTTGGAAGTAATGCGATGATGCTGGAGAAAACAAGCGATCAGTTTGAACCAACATCATTCACAGAGATTCAGGAAAAGGTACATAGTTTTGCTGCCGGTCTGATGGCTTTGGGTATTGAAAAGGGCGACCGTATTGCTTTGTTGTCTGAAGGAAGAAATGACTGGGTGGTAAGCGAACTGGGAATTCTGTTTGCAGGAGCGGTAAGTGTCCCTCTTTCAGTAAAACTGGGTGATGCTTCAGAAATTAAGTTTCGTCTCGACCATTCCGGTTCAAAAATGATCATCGTTTCAGGAAATCAGGCCAGAAAACTTTCCATTCTTAAATCCCAGGTCCACTCGCTGCAAAAGGTTATTCTGCTGGATGAACAGGATCAATATCATGAAAAGGAAATTCTTTTTTCTGAAGTGCAAAACAAAGGAGTAGAATTTTTAAATGAAAACAGAACTGTTTTTGAAGAAAGATGGAAGAGTGTTAAGGGCAATGATTATGCAAATATCTGCTATACTTCAGGTACAACCGCCGATCCAAAAGGTATTATCCTCTCTCATCGCAATTATACAGCCAATGTGGAACAATCACTTACCCTTTTTAATGTTCCTTCGTGGTATACTTCTTTGATCATACTGCCCTGGGACCATTCATTCGCACATACAGTCGGGCTGTATACGCTGATCAAATGCGGTGCTCCCATTGCCTCGGTACAAAACGGGAAATCACCTTTGGAAAGTCTGAAGAATATTCCGGTAAATATTAAAGAGGTGAAGCCGGTATTTTTGCTTAGTGTGCCTGCACTGGCCAAAAATTTTCGTAAGAATATCGAAAAAGGAATACAGGAAAAAGGCCCCTTCGTTCAAAAATTATTTGACCGGGCGCTCAAGACTGCCTATGCATATAACGGGAATGGATTTAATAAAGGGA
Organism: uncultured Bacteroidales bacterium; assembly: GCA_963783315.1. GTDB lineage: Bacteria > Bacteroidota > Bacteroidia > Bacteroidales > DASQZP01 > DASQZP01. Next base: position 516,922 of record CAWAMZ010000008.1, on the reverse strand, counting down.
AGGGCTGGCGGAAAATATATAAACCGATGTACCGGTTGTATGATAAAATTCTGTTCTCGAAGATCAGGGAAAACTTTGGCGGTAAACTAAAATTTTTTGTAGGTGGCGGAGCGCTGCTTGACATTGAATTGCAGCGGTTTTTCTATGCAATTGGTATTCCTATGTATCAGGGGTATGGTTTATCAGAAGCATCTCCTGTTATCTCTTCAAACGGGCCGGTAATTCACAAAATGGGGTCTTCAGGTGTTCTCGTCAAACCTATGGATCTTAAAATCTGCGATGATGATGGCAATGAACTGCCCCGGGGTGAGAAAGGGGAGATCGTCATCAGGGGTGAAAATGTGATGGTTGGTTACTGGAAAAATGAAAAAGCTACAAAGGATACCATTATAGACGGATGGCTGCATACCGGCGATATGGGCTATCTGGATGCTGAAGGATTTCTGTATGTAATGGGCAGGTTTAAAAGTCTGCTTATTTCTGATGATGGCGAAAAATACAGCCCGGAAGGTATTGAAGAAGCTTTCGTTAACCAGTCAAAATTCATCGACCAGTGCATGCTGTATAATAACCAAAATCCTTACACCGTTGCACTAGTTGTGCCCAATTTTGAAGCACTGCGCCTGTGGATCGAGGCAGAAAACCTGGATCCACTGACAGATGATGGAAAAACAGCTATGCTAAAGCTGATTGAATCGGAGATCAATGAATACCGTGTGGGCAGGAAATACGAGAAACTTTTTCCCCAGCGCTGGTTACCTGCTGCTATTGCTGTACTTGATGAAGGATTTACCGAGGAAAATCATTTGATGAACAGTACGTTGAAAATTGTCAGAGGTAAAATTATTGATTATCATCAGGGACGACTTGATGCACTTTACACTCCGGAAGCGAAGGACATTTGTAATGAATTGAACCTGCAGGCGCTCAGCCGGATTTTTGGTGAGAATGGCAAATAGTGAGGGTCCGGCATCATGATTTCCGGGTATGTTTAATGACTCATTATTTGAGGAAAAAATAAAAAACTGAATTAAATTATGAGGAAGAAGCTCACTCGTATTTTAAGAAATTTAATTTTTCTGGCCGCGGGGATTGTCCTTTTTTACTGGATATACAAGGATATGGATATGCAGGAGCTAAAAAGGGCAGCCGGCAGTTTAAAATGGGGTTGGATTATTGTTTCGCTTCTACTGGGGACCCTTAGTAACCTGAGCCGGGCGTTTCGCTGGATGATGCTGCTGGCGCCAACCGGATACCGTGTAAAATGGTACAATTCATTTCTGGCTGTCCTGGTATTGTATTTGGCAAACCTGATCATTCCCAGGGCCGGCGAAATAGCCAGATGCTCAGTACTTACCAGGTATGAACAGGTTCCTTTTCCAAAAGCGATAGGTACTGTTGTAGTGGAAAGGATTACCGATCTGGTAGTTATGCTGGTGCTGGCCATAATTATTTTTGCCCTTAATTTCAGTACTATAAAGGAATTTTTTGTATTACATCCTGAATTCGGGAGTAACATAAGGAATATACTGACACTGCGTAACTTGTTTATTTTGTCTTTGGGTATTGCTTTACTGGTAGTTGTATATATATTATGGACACGAAAGTCTGGTAATCCTTTAATAGTAAAACTCAGAAAAATTAAGGATGATTTTGTTTCCGGGTTGCGTTCACTTTCACAGGTGAGCAACATCTGGGCCTATCTGGGGCACAGTTTATTCATCTTTGTAATGTGGTTATTGATGCTTTATTCAGTTTTTCTGGCTTATGAACCAACCGCTCAGCTTGGCTTACGGGTGGCTATGATCACTTTTCTGATGGGAGGGCTGGCGATGCTGGCGCCGGTGCAGGGTGGCATTGGGCCCTGGCATTTCATGGTTTACGAAACGCTCTTTATATTTGGAATAAGTAAGGATCATGGAAAGATCTTTGCCCTCATTGCCCATACTTCTACAAATCTTATTTACCTGGTTATAGGATTGATAGCCTTACTCTTATTGCCGATTGTAAATTCCGGAATTCGGAAGAAAAGGGTTAAGCAGGCTACTAAGTAACTCCTTTGTCAGACTTTCTGCATTCTCCTCCTCTGTCGCAGGCGTCCGCTTGTGACCATTTATACTATTGGATTGGGGTTGTATCTAAACCTTGAAAGGTACAAGTCTGGAGACTTTCACCATGGTGAGGGAGACTTGCACCATGGCAGGGGGTTAATACTCTCTTAGATTTGCTGCATTCCTGAAAGATCCTGGAAAGTAATTGCCGCTTCAGCTTTCACTTTTCGCTTGGTTGACTCACGCACGACAAGGTCTGTTCGTATCATGCGGGTTATAGCTTCATAATCATAATCAGACCGAAGCCGGTCCAGGAGCAGATTTATGGCAATTTTCCCTATTTCATATCCGTGTTGTTCAACGGTTGTCAGGCTGGGCTCTGTCATGGTAGCATAATTTCCATTGCTGAATCCCACTACTGCAATGTCATCGGGTATATTTAAACCAGCTTTTTTGATGGCAAGCATGGCTCCGATGGCCGTAAGGTCGTTTACAGCAAAAATTCCATCGGGGGGATTTTTTTCTTTCAGCAACTTTTCTGTCATTTCTTTAGCGCAATCAAATGAATCACACTGGATAATCATGTCTTCGGTGAAAGGAAGATTATTTTTTCGCATGGCTTCCCTGTAACCCATCGCCCGGTTACGGCCAATCATCAGGTGCTGGGAGGCAGCAAAATGAACAATATTTTTGCAGCCAACAGAAGCCAAATGGTCAACAGCCTTGAAAGCTCCGTCTGCATCATCTACAATGACTCTGTCAGTTAATATTTCATTGCAAACACGGTCGTAGAAAACAATTGGAATGCCCGTATCCACCACATGTTTGAAGTGATCAAAGTTTGTTGTTTCTTTCGAAACCGAAACCAGCAATCCGTCAACTCGTCCGGAAACAAGTGTATGCAGGTTTTTCACTTCTCTTTCATAGGATTCATTCGACTGACAAATGATGACATTGAATCCGGCATCATAGGCAACATCTTCTATGCCGCTGATAACACTTGAAAAGAAATAATGAATAATCTCAGGAATGATCAATCCAAGCGTTTTGCTGAAACTGTTCTTAAGGCTTAATGCAATTGCATTTGGCTCATACTGAAGTTTCCTGGCCAACTCATTTACTGCTATCTTTGTCTGTGCACTGATATCAGGGTGATCTTTCAAAGCCCTTGATACCGTCGATGGTGAGATACTCAGTTCTCTGGCAATGTCTTTTATTGTTACGCGCGAACCTCTCATTATTGGTTTTCGTTCAATTTCCGTCTAAATTTACATATTTATTATCAATAAAATGACATTAAATGGTAATATTTGGATAATCTCACCACTTCTCTCAATTGGTAATTACTTAAAGAGAATATTTATTAACAGGCTTACCCGCTTTTCCGGAGTTTTGTGATTTGGTCTCCGGGTTTTTCTGCTGTAACTTTGTAGTAGTTATATGATGTCATGCTATTTTCAGTCTGTGGCCGGTATTATTTTGCTGAAATTTTTGAGGCCGGAATCTGATATATTATTTGTAACTTGTGCTGGTTTTTTGGTTGAAATTTCAACTTGTTTACTGAAATTAAGCCAGCTACAAAGTTTGGTTGTTGAGTACCGTTAAACATACTTTTTAACTTATAAAATTCTGAACTAATGAGTATTGATGTTTTACTGGGTCTTCAATGGGGAGACGAAGGCAAGGGGAAAATTGTTGATGTACTGACTCCGCATTATGATGTAATTGCCCGTTTTCAGGGCGGTCCGAATGCCGGGCATTCACTTGAATTCAATAATGTTAAACATATATTGCATACTATTCCATCTGGTATTTTTCATGATCAGAAGATCAATATTATCGGCAACGGAGTAGTGATTGACCCTGTAATTTTTAAGAAAGAGATTGAATCAATCAGGAAACTGGGCTTTACTCTTAAAGATAAGTTACTGATTTCAAAAAAAGCACATCTGATCCTGCCAACACATCGTTTGCTTGATGCTGCTTCTGAAGCGGCAAAAGGCAAAACAAAAATAGGATCTACACTTAAGGGCATCGGGCCAACCTATATGGATAAAACCGGGCGTAATGGTGTTCGGATCGGGGATATACTGGACAGCCGGTTTGAGGAAAAGTACAGGTTCCTTACCAACAAACATGAAGAGATGCTGAAGCAGTACCAGTTCGATTATGAGCTTGCTCCGATGGAAAAAGAATGGTTTGATGGTATTGAAATGCTGAAGGAATTCAAACTTGTTGACAGTGAACATGAACTCAACAGGTTACTAACAGAGAATAAGACGGCGCTGGCTGAAGGTGCTCAGGGCACGCTGCTGGATATTGATTTTGGTTCTTACCCTTATGTAACTTCATCAAATACCATTTGTGCCGGAGCATGCACCGGACTGGGCGTGGCACCAAAAACCATCGGTAAGGTCTTTGGCATTATGAAAGCTTATTGTACGCGTGTGGGCAGCGGTCCGTTCCCCAGCGAACTGGAAGATGCAACTGGAGATAAGTTACGTGAACAGGGCCATGAGTTCGGTTCTACAACCGGGCGCCCGAGACGTTGTGGCTGGCTTGACCTTCCGGCACTGAAATATTCCATCATGCTGAACGGAGTGGATGAGATCTTTATGACCAAGGCTGATGTTCTCTCTGGTTTTGATGCTATAAAAGTTTGCACCGGTTACAAAACCGGGGGTGAAATTATTGATTATTTTCCCTATGAAATTACTGAGGATCTGGAACCTGTTTATACCGAATTAACTGCCTGGAAGCAGGATCTGACCGGCGCTAAATCGGCTAAGGACCTGCCTAAAGAATTGCTGGATTATATACGGTTTATTCAGGGACATCTGAAGGTGCCCATCACAATAGTGTCTGTTGGTCCAAACAGAGATCAGACGATTTTCATGAAGTAACTCTTACTGATCAGCTTATTATAAATATGTAAGCTGATTATTTTTTTAATATAAAAAGAGCCAATCAGATTAGATTGGCTCTTTTGCTATGTGATTTATTACCAGAATGATATGCCCTAGCTCTGAATATTGGGTTTCTCCAGCCCATATCCCTTTTTCCGGTCTTCTGCTTTCAGCAGGAAGGCGAAAATGAGTGCCAGCATACCAAGTAGTGTAAATATCAAAATGTCATTTTCATAATCATACCTGATATTCAACTTTTCATTTTTGACAATTTCAAAAGAGTTTGCTTTGAACTGAACATGCAGCTGCTCCAGCATCTTTTCATGGTTCTGGTCAAGACTGATATTACTGATACTTGCAAGATTATCGCTCACCAGTTTATTACTTAATTCATCCGTATTAACTTCATCCTGTGGAACAGGAACATAATTGGTATATGCCACGATTGAATCAACAATTCCACTGGTGGTTTTTTCAATAGCAACATTAAGCTGCTTGCTGTCAATATTGGTAATGTTCTTTTCCTGAAGCGCTTGAAAGTAACTTTCTTTAACTGCTTTTCTTATGACTGTTTTGTTGGGAGATACAGTTGGATTTGAGGCAGTCAGAACAATACCCAACAAAAGAGGGATAAGCATCAATCCAATGTTCTGAATATAAAAGATAAGTGCATAAGCTGTACCGAGCTGCTTCTCAGGAATGATTTTCGGAACAGAAGGCCACATGGCAGAAGGAACCAGCGAGAATGCAATTCCGAGAATAACAACCATTACAGCTGCAAAGAACCACTGGTCGAGTCCGGGAACAGCCAGGAAACCATGCACAACGATCAGCATGATGGAACCGATGATCATGATGGTAGCACCTTTCCCTTTTTTATCATAAATACCACCAAATAAGGGAGTCAGAAAAATGGTACCAAATGGTAACAGACTTGGGATTATTCCTGCCAGGTCGGGCGATACCTGATACTTATTGATGATAAAGTCGGTTGCATAAAAAAGAAATGGGAATACTGCGCCATAAAAGAGCACGCAAAGTATGGCAATGTACCAGAATGCCTTGTTGGAAATAATCATTACTATATCTCTGAGACGGAATGGTTCTTCTTCTTCCACTTCAAGGTCTTTTTCTGAGGCATCGAGTCGAAGATCCAGCACAACATAAACAATAAATGAGATAAGACCGATAAGCATCAGTATAAAAGCCAGGACGATAGGAGCCCGGTAGGTAAAATGCTTTGCAAGTGGTAGCGAGATAGCCAGAGCAAGGGCTGTACCCATACGGGCAATGGACATCTGAAGTCCCATGGCCAACGCCATCTCTTTACCTTTAAACCATTTTACGATGGCTTTGGAAACGGTGATTCCGGCTGCTTCAGTTCCTACACCAAAAATGGCAAATCCAATTGCAGATAGAAATACTTCTGTTTTGAAAGTCCCTATCAGGGGCATTGTCATTGTTGCTCCGGCAGGAAATGGGGCTGTTATTGCCCAGAAATTAATACCGGTACCGATTACCATAAGTGCAGTGGCTCCCAAACCGGTTAGGCGGATGCCGAGCTTATCCAGGATAATCCCACTGAAAATAAGCATCAAAAAATACACGTTGAACCAGGCATAAGCCGAGGTATAGATGCCAAAATCTGTACTTGTCCAGCCCAATGCACTTTCCAGGATCGGTTTAACCGGAGACATGGCATAATTGAAATAGTAAGCACCAAACATAGCAAGCGATACAACAACCATAGCGGTCCACCGCGCTTTTGGTGATTCTCTCAATGATTTTCGAATTGTTTCTGTCATAATTATCTTTTTACTTTCAATACTTTTTACTTATGGAAGCCAAATGTAAAATAAAATGGGGAAGAAATGAGTATGAAAAATATGATTTTGATCATATTTTGATCAAAATATGATTCATGAGACAACCTGAGATGTCTCTAGTGTGGATGTAATAAGCTGAAAGTTAGATGAATTTCAGGATATTCAACCGGCCGGTTATTTTTTATTGTTTTAGTACCTGATTCTGGATGTATCACCGGGTTTACTTTCCTGATTTTGTTTATTAATGCTTTTCATAAAATAGAAATACAGCTTCCCTTTTTCTACACCTGTATCTATTGTTGAGTTAGTTTTTGCTCCGGGAGATGCTATTTTACGGGGAGAGTTTCCCGCTTCATAGCGATAAATATTATACCCGGTAAGTTCTTTTTGCAGCACTGGTGTCCAGGTAATAAGGATTCCATCGGGGACTTTTGTCAGATGCAAACCGGCAGGAGGGGGCAATATACCTTTTTCCACTGGTAATGAAATCTGAACAGGCCTGCTGTAACTGCTTTCAGTCCCGGCCATGTTCAGTGCTGTAACAGCATATATAACCATTTGTCCTGAGATCAAAGAAGTGTCTTCAAAATAGTTGTTTTCTGATAATAATGGGTATTCATTGAGTTTTTTATATGATTCATTAGTCCCTGTTTTTCTGTAAATATTATATCCGAGCAGGCTCTTCTCTGTTTTTTCCTGGTTATTCCAGATCAGTGTCACTTTGTTTTCATTTTGACTTGCACGCAGGTTCAGGGGAGGAGAAATACTCCCGGGGATAAGCGGACTCGCATTTACGATTTCTGAAAAATCACTGAAAATATAATTGTCATTGATACTTTTCACTGCATAGCGGTAATTTTCCGAACCATCAAGTGAAAGGCTGGAATCAGTAAAGGACATCAGCCTGTCAGACGGAGTAATCAGATCAGAGATTTGCAGCAGTGAATCGCCACGGCCATTATCACGGTATACATAATATCCCTTAACTGAAGGATCTTCGTATAACCAGTATATTTTAATACCGTTTTTTACCGTTTTAGCTGCTACTTCTTCCGGTGGACCAGGTTTGTTCTGATTTTCCGACAATGCAGATATTTTTGCCCCGGGGTAGCTTTTACCTGTTATTCCCTGCAGGACAATAAAATAATAGTAGTTTTCATTGGCAACAGGTAAATTGTCATTGTAAAGTGTATCCTGAGGCTGCAGAGAAGCAATTTTTATATAACCTGAATCATAATCGGGACTGCGATAAAGTTCAATACTTCTGACCATATCAGGGTTTTGGAAATGCCAGTGCAGGGTTATTTGGTGGCTGGCTGTAGCAGCAGTATAAAAATAATTCAGCACCGGTATCAGGTCCTGTGTGAAAGTAGCCGTCTGGGTGATAGTTGATTTGTTGAGGGATGGGTTTCCAACCAGGTCAAGCGGTATGATATAATATTCATATACAAATGCGGGTTTGACAAGGGTATCGGTTACAACCAGGAAAAGACTGTCTTTCCTGGTATAAAATCCTTTTACTGGCCGAATCTTTTCAAATTTTCCTGCCAGGTTTTGTCTTCGATAAACTGCAAAACTGTTTAGCATTTGATCCGGGGCAATGTTCCATTCCAGGTAAACCCTGTATTTTTCAGCATGTACATCTTGCAGAACTGGATTTGGCAGCCTTGCCGGCTTTGGATAGGAGATCTGATCGGTGGTTTTGGTGCTGATTAGTTTGCTGTTGTGATAATAGCTAAGCCGGTAAGTATAGGATGTATTTTCTTTGGCTGTGGTATCATAAAAAGCATTACCTGCAGCCACAAACATAAGCGGATAATTGACAGGAAAAGCCGAATCGAGTGAAGTATGATGCTGCAGGTAAGCCCAGAGTGTATCAATATCCTGCTGTGTATAGGTTCCCTGATCACTGAAACTGGCGGCAAATTGGTTAATCCGGGTGGCCAGTTGCTGTCGGTTTGATGGTACAGCCATTGTTCCGGCTTTGGTATAATTGTTTTGGCCAGCGGTTGACCTTTCAATCTCAACCCGAAAATCCGGAGCCAGGGTATTATCCAGAAATACATAGATGCCATCCGGCGCGTTGTATGCTTTGGGCTGCTGTGCTGCAACATAATTTGTGCTGAGGATCAGCAGCAAATATATTATAGGATATGTCAGACTTTTCATCATAAAGCATTTTTTGTTAAAAATCATTTGTCAATGTGGATGATCCACTACAGTTGCCAAAGCCGAAGGAAAGATCTGTATTTCCGCTGGAATCCAGCAGTATATCTACCTTGACTGATTTCTGTAATGTTACACCTATACAGGGTCCACAAACTCCAAATGCGCCAAGACATTGCTCTACCCTGGCAGCAAGACTGAAGCTGCCACATCCACCGATACTGAATGTACCGGTTCCGGTGTTGTACATCCCTGTGGCTCCCAGCTCAGCCCGGGCATCCGCACTCAGATTAGTGCAGGTAATTGAAGAAGCAATAAAATAGGCGTGGGCAAATGCCATGGCCCCAATGCCAAATTCAGCACCTGTCTTGTCGAATCCCATCCACATCCTGGCATCCAGTCCGGCCTCCACACCCAACCGGGCACTCACTACCCACAAATTGATGTTAACATCCGGTATATCAATGATCGGCAGGCTTTTACGGCCTGTCAGGAACATACCTGACACATGATTTTGAAAAGCAGTGGGTATGTTTTTATTATAGGCATACTGCATGATCTTCTGTGACAAATCGGGAGGCATTAACCCATAGTCACCGATTAATATGCCGGCCTGCAAGTTTCCAATACCCGGCAAGGTTACATCTCCGCCGGCTACAAAATACCAGCCGTTATTGTCTACCAGCAGATTGGCCATGCCTTGCATGGTAAATCCACCCAAATTCTGATTAATGTGCAGGTCACCTGTAAGCCTGGAGTGCTGGAAATCATAAGTGATGTTAATATTACCAAAACCACTGTCGAAATTTTTTACCTGCACCTGCTGATCATCAGCAGTTATATCGCCATGTATGGTGAAGAATTTCCGTTTGTCTCCTTCCATTCCTTTCACCCCGTTCATTACCCCGTTGAAGGAGAATAATCCCCAGTCATTTTTTGAGTTGTCTACCCGCATTTCACCTTTTACATCAGAGAAATAGGTAGTATTGCTGCTTCCGATAGCCAGTTTCTGGCCCAGGGGATCTACTTCAAGCCATGCACCGGACACATTGCGATGCAATTTACCTTTGAGCACTATTCCCTCTTCGTCCTTGATGGTGCCGGTGGCTGAGAATACACCCTCACTGAATTGCTGGTCGCCCATATTTTGGCCGGCATAGAAACTGACATGACCGGGCCCGTCAAAATTCATGTTTAACGGTTCCAGTGCAAATTTGAGTGCATTATTCGAACGAGTGAACTTAATAATACCCATCTGCTGTTTTATCCGGGGAATGCCCAGGTCCATATTGCCCTGCAAGGTGAAATATGTTTCGTAGGGATATATAGCAAGTGGTTTGACCTTTAATACTTTGTAAAAAGTTATCTCCTGCGTATCATCCGTTAAGCTGAGGTTTTGTTCTCCATTACTAAGAATGGCGAAAGACTGGAAATTTAGTTCTTTGCCCGCTTCCATACCAGGCAGATTTGCAAGTGAAGCGGCAGGTTTGTTATTGAGTCCTACCAGGGCCAGTCGCCAGTGCCCCTGTTGGTCTTTGCCAATATGCGGCAGGTAGCCAAAAGAAACATCCGTGGTTTTGATTTTTAAAGGTGCTACACCGGCAATTGACATTTGCTGTGGCTGTATCTGGTTTATTTCAAAATTGTCAGGTGTGAGGTTGATTTCTTTCACTGGCATATCTACTACCCCGGTTTTAAGTGTTCCTTTCTCAATCTCAAATCCTTTCGACTGTTCTGTAAGTTTCCAGTTTTCGCAATTAACCTTCCATTTGTCCAATGTAAAACTCAGCGTACTGGTTCCGGAAACCGGCTGTAGTCCGTGAGGTGTAATCTTTACATTGCTAAGCGCTAACGAAATTTTTGAGGGGTTCATGCCCGGGAGATCATTGGTGGTAAGTTTAGCTGCCAGGTGTATGGTATCTTTTGCCAGGTATGACAAAGATTGGGTTGCTTTTCCCTTAAATTTCCGTAACAAAATATCCAGATCTCCACCGGAACCGTTGGACAGGTTGAAATTTTGTTCATTGTAGTCTGCTCCGGGGGCATAAAATGCATTGATCACTGCTGATGATGCCCCCTGTTGTTTCAGGGCAACCTCATTATCCTCAAAAGAGAAAACGGCAGCATTGAAGTTGAAGGAATTTTTATTGATACTAATTTTACCCTTCATTACCCCCTGCTTGTCTTTATCCGGGAGTATCCTGATCAGGCTGCCGCTCTCCGGTTTCAGTGTACCTGTAAAGGCCTTGTTGATGATCACCGGAAGCTGATCGGCATCTGTTTCCACGGAAGGCTGATCCACTGTAGCCGGCCCACCATTCTTTCCTGCTACAACCTTCACCTTGTAAAATCCGAGTTTAAACCCGTCATCAGTGTTGAGTGTAAAATTATCATTACTGAGGCTGTTTTTCAGATCTTTAAAGGTCCCGCTTACCAGTGCATAGTCCTTGTGCAGTTCAAGTTCATCCACAAATACGGGGAATCCAAAGAGGTCCTGAACTACAATCTGATTATTTACAGTTAAGTGCAAAGCAATTAGTCCCTTAACGGGAAGTTTGATATTTTCTTTAGTATCCCCGATGATAGTTAATCCTGTAGTATCTTTATCAGCTTTGATGGTTACGACGGAGTGGTTTGCCGGGATCTTGCTGATGGTGAACCGTCCTTTGTCGTCTGTAAGCGCATGCAATTTCTTTTCTCCGGCAATGTAAACCTGTGCTCCTTTTACCGGTTCGTTTTCATCACCCAGGGTAACCTTACCCGACACTGATAAGGCAGGTGGTACCACGATCATTCCTTTGTAAATGACTGTTCCGCCAGGATTGCTTGTAAACGAATACTCAGTGCTGCAATAATCCGATTCTTCCGGAGGGGTGACATCCAGGGTAAAACTGCTGTCGCTGTTCATGAATTCCAGGATTACGTATCCATCCGGACCCGTTGTCCCGCTAATTTCATTTACCAGCCCTTTTATCTTAACTTTTGTGTTAGGTATAGGTTTGTATGCATCACTCGTTAGAAAAAATAAGCCCCCTGAACTGGTTTGTGAGTTACTTTTCGGAGCCACTACCCTAAATTTAACACGGTGTTTCCGGGTCATTACGACATATTTTCCGGGCTTTTTGGTTTGGTTGTCGTCCATCTTTGCTACCTCGATGGTAGAGGTAAGCGGCATATACTGACCATCAGCATGAGGCAGGATGACTATTTTTTGCGTACCGGATTGAGCGCGGAATCCAAAAGCCTGTGAACCTGCAGGCATAGAACTCAGGTCAAGCGTTGTTTGCTTGTTTTGGGCATAATCTGCGAATAACAGGCTCAGACCTGAACCAAGATCGAACAATCCGGTACTGTTAGCCGGATTATCCCCAATACGGATATCAGCCGGTACTGGATTACCTTCATCATCCACGACATAACCAATAGCCAGACCGTCGGGTTCAAAATCAAAGTCATGTTTTATTTGCTGTCCCCATTTCAGACGCAACAGGTTACCGGTGGATGAAGGATATTCCTTAAGGCCAAATCCTTTTGGTTTTACTACCATCCAGCGTGCCGGACCGGTAACTGTCATCATATAATTATTTTCTTTATTAAAGGTAGAAGCATCAAGTTCCAGGGGAAGCTTATTAAACTGGTAAAAGCCGAATTTATTGGAATAAGTATTTTCAATGGTGAGCGTACCATAGTGCTGCATACCGGAAGGAATATTCTCTGCATGGTCCCACTGACTGAATAACAACAGTTTTACATGACTCAGTGTGCTGTCATTTAAAGTATTCATGTAGTTTATATAGTCTTTGTAGTGAGCCATCAATGTTCCATAAATCCTGGGTTTATCCGGGTACAATTCCATGGTGAAATTGTATACTTTCACTTTAAAATCACTGTTAAATACTACATCAGATCCATAAGTGACTGTTTGTGGCAGGTTATAACCTCCACCGGATGATTGATATGTTTCCGTAACCAGGTGATTGAAAGGAAATTTCTTTCTGTCGTTCAGATAAATGGGGGCATATTTTCTTTCTCTGGTTTTATAATTGATAGCACCATCTGTTTTGGGAGTCTTACAGGATACATAATACCGGTCGTGTGTGTTATCGGGGTCATGCATTACCAGGTCGCGGATAATCACAAAAGTATCAGCCTTTGTATTCGCGTCTGCAATGATTTTTTTCTGTCCGGGGAACAGTAACATTCCGCCGGGTGCATTCCCTTCATTTGAGGGGACATATGGTATTGCTTCGGCTCTTTTTATCTGTACAGCGACTTCTCTCAAACCCCGGCCGTTGCCGCCCTGATCGTAAAAGGTGGAATTAGTGGAAGAAACTGTAACAGCCAGGTTATAACTTTTCACATAGGAAACAAGTGTTCCCAGGTCGGTCACCTCCCAGGGCTTTGTATCAATGTTATTATCCGGACTGCAATAATAATTATTGTCAACAATCAGACGCGTTGTTTTATAAAGCATACCCGAAGCGTGATCGGAAAATTCCACCGCACCTGCATCATATTTGAAGTTTTGCGTCACTTTTCCCAGTGTAGTGTCGCTAAGTGGAAAAGTAAAAGAAAAGTTACCTTCATCGTCAGTTACTGTGGTGGTTAAAATTTTACCATCATCGGCAAATGCATCATTAAAAGCAGCATCACTGGAGTTAGGGAAATCCTTCCGTGACAGAACTTTCTGGCTTACCTGCTGTTTACCCATTTTACCAATCAGTACATATTTCACTTCCAGGCTGACCCTGACCCCGGCAAGTGGTTTGGAACCTGCCGGATCAATAGCCGTATTTTTAAACTTATCTCTGGGCTCCTCCTCCCGTAAAGTATTTGTTGCAGTATTGACCTGCATACCGGAAGTACCTGTCTGTGCCACAAGAACTGTTGAGATTCCTTTGAACTTGTATCTAAGTTTTCCCTTTACCGTGGTATAGGGAAGGATATTGGTGTTGGGGGTAATCGGAGTTACCTCGGGCTCTGAGGATTGGGTAAACATGACCGGGTTAACAAATTCATTCTTACCCCATTTGAAATAGCAAGGTTCACTTTTGCCGCCGTTTTTGAAACGGACACTTCCAGTGAAGTCCACCTGCCTGTCAAGCGATTCGGTTCCGGCAATTACCTGAAAAGCATAACTTCTTCCTTCTTCCAGCACAGGCTGTGCCGGTCCGTAAAAAACAGAAGTAGTACCAAACACTGTTTTTTCAAAGAAAGCCGGAGTGGTAGCTGTTTGCAGTGCATCTGGAGGAGGAACCGTTGTATCTGTAATTTCTACTATCCGCAGTGTATATGGTGTGCCAGCCGGAGCTCCAGGAGAAGGTGTCCAGCTGAACACAATGCTCTGCAACCCTGTGTTGGTAAATTCTTTTCCGCAAACAGGGGAGATGATCATGGGCGGATCCAGGAAGCGTATCTCAAACTGGTTGCTGCATCCCCGTGGGTCATCAGCTGAAAGCATTTGTCCGTCCGGACTGTATGCCTGCATACAAACCCGGTAATGCCCTTCGGGAAGCCCCGATTGCTGTACTTCTTCTTTCCGTATTCCTGAAAAGACCATGTTTTCGGGATTGAAATACAGATACAGGTCTGAGGCAGTTAACGTCAGCGGTACATTGGCCTGCAGGTCAATGTACGAAGACGGCATGAAGTTCGGATCAGTGGCAATGGTAACGCCATTATCCCCTTTGATCTGTACTTTCAGTCTGATACTGGTCGTCTGGGTGGATTGTACAGTGGCAAACGTATTATCCTCCAGGTTGTAAAAATTGGGTGTAAAAGGAGGTTTTTCAATAACCTGAATATTGACAGAGGGCGGGATAATTGAAATACTGGAACACCCTATCGGGGCGGGGTCAGTTGCCGGGGACGATTCAGTGTACCAGGCCCGCAGACAAACCTGGTAATTTCCGGGGGGTAAGCCGTTTTGGTAAACACTCGCCGGATTTACACCGTTAAATGTAAGATTGTTTTGCAGAAACAGGTTGTCAAAATTATAGGCCCGGTCTGGCATGGTGAGGGGGATGCCTCCTGTAAGGCTTATATAGTCAATGCTGGCATTGTTCGACTGGATGGAAATACCATTGTCTCCTGTAATTGAAAGCGTCAGAAAAATCCTGGTGGTGCCACTGGAATAAATTGTCGCCCGCAAATTATCTTTTAGCTGGTCAAGCGGTACATTATAAGGAGGCAGTACCTGGGAAGATATTGTCACAACATTGACATTTTGAGGGAAAACCTGATTCGTTGATGCTGCAAATAGCATTATTATGGCAATGAGGAGTCCCTTGATCGGAATTTTCAGATTATTTTCAGAAGGTATATACATAGCTGATATCTCCTTTACTTTCACTATAAGATGGAGCACCGGATGTTACAGCAGTGCTTTTGTTTATATAAAACCTGAATGAGAACCGGTGTTTTTTTGCCGGCATAAACATGGTTTGCAACGTAATGCGGTTCAGTTTGTTCTCAGTAGTGGTATCATTAAGCTTATCCAGAACAGAACTCCGGTTATAACTGTCGGAAACTGACAATGAGAGTTTGTTGCTGAAAAAAGATTTTGCAACAGAAAAGTTTGGACCTTTCACCTTTGTCTCATAGGATGTAAGTACAAATGAGGTATAGCTGTAACCAAGCCCAAAGGTCAATTGTGCCTGAATGAAAGAAAGCGCATAATTTCCAAAAACAGTATTAGAGTTATAGGCATTGAATTCACTGGTATTTGAATTGTTATCTGTTAGTTTTTGGTAGTTCCATGCAAGTACAAAACTCTGGGTGATATTCTTGCCAGTGAGGTTCAGATTCTGGTTAACAGCAATATTTTGAGTCGTTTGGGAAATCTCATACAATGAGTCAATGGGATTGGTTCCGGCTGATTGCCCCAGGTCGTAGTTGGAGTAAGTGAAAGAAAAATTATACGGCTGAACGGGTGTTCCGGTAAAACTGAAAGACCCTATCTTTCTTTTGGTGGTAGAAGGTTTTGCATCATTCAGGTTATCCCGCTGGAAGCCCATGCTGCCGGTGAAATTATATTTATTGTTGGCCAGCCGCAAGGAAGGTTCTATGACGATATTTTGCAGGTCATTCTGAAAATAATAGGCTCCCATCGAACGATATCCCGGATCGATCCTTTTGAACTTAAGATTCAGTGAAAAGATTTTGCCACCATATCCCAGTGCACTTTCGATGGCAGTGCTGGTTGAGGTGGTTGAATTCTTCGTGTAGAAGGCACCGAATGCATTCATCAGGACATGGTTGACACTGTCGCTGCTGGTCACCCGTATATCATCGGTATACAAACTGTTGGCAACCTCGAGTTTGAAATGAAAATGTTTTGCAAACCTCTGGTAAGTATTAAAGGAAACAATAAAATTCTCAGAAGGAGTAAGTTTTTTGTAAGTACTGTCCAGGTTAAGTGAATTTTCATTATCCCATCCTTTCAATAGAATGACATCCGCATAGTTGGAAGCTGTCCCGAATCCTGCTTTCATGCTCCATGCTTTGCGCTGGTAGGTAGGGGTGATTATGTATGACTGACTGAGGTCATTTATCTGGTCGTCGGGACTTACGGCTTTGAGTAATTGTCCGTACATGAAGCCAAACCTGAATTTTCCCGGGTTCAGTTCGGTTCCGGCTCCCAGGATGGTATGACCGGCCAGCGTATAGGGCGAAAAGGTGATATTGCGGTATCCAAGGTTAAGTCTGGCCCATTTATAATACGGACTTACACCAAATTTATTAAAAGGCTGGCGAAAATTACGTTGTTGTTCGCTGATTGTAAATGAGAAGGGGAGGGTGATACCATAAACTGAAAGGGTTGGACTGCCATTAAGCATCCAGGTAAATGGTTTACGATAAGCCTCACGTCCTTCTACATGATAAAACATCATGGTGGCGCCCAGGCTGCCGGTAATTTTTAGTGGTTCAACCTCGCCTATGTTTTCTATATTCTGTGCAGTAAGGTGGTGAAAGTTAATAATACAGAAAGCAACAATGATCAGGAATTTTACATAATATTTCACTATCGAAAATTTATGTTAACCAATAATTTATTCACCCTGCTATTACAGGCGAATTTTTTAAATCTGAATTGGATCTCTGACTGTAACCGGTTCAAACGGCCTCTTTCCTTGCTTACATAGTACCGGGAATTCAACAAATATACCTGATGCTGTTTTGACTGCATAGTAAAAAACCGACATGAATGTAATTAATTGTATTTTTCGTTTTTAGTGGAGGCAAGTTTAGTGGTGATGACTTTGAATCAAAACAGCCATTTTCGCCTGGTTGGCAGTTGGCAGGGCACAAATATTTCTCATTCTTATATCCAGGTTATTTATTCATTTAAAAACAGGTTTGCCAGTTCATGCTTGTTTTTAAAATATTCAGAAGGTGTTACTCCGGAAAACTGCTTGAATTCCTTGATCAGGTGGTTTTGGTCATAATAACCACATATAAATGCAATATCCTGAAAATCAATTTCGGGGCACTCTTTCAACAACTTAAAAATATAATTGAAGCGGATGATCTGTGCAAAAAGTTTGGGATTTAGTCCAATGGCACGGTTAAAAATCCTTTCAAGCTGGCGTTCACCTGTTTCAATGGAAGAAGAAAGAGCAGACATACTGATGCGTCCATGGATATTGTTTACCAGGTCGACTGCATTTATGATAGCAGGAAGGGGTTTGTGACGAATCAAAAAAACACGTTTAAGGAATGATTCAATTAGCAATATTTTTTTACGTGAATCTTTCGTATCCAGTATTCTGTCAGTGAGTATTTTACCTTCACTGCCAAAGATTACATCCAGTGCGCAGAAACTGCCAGTGAACTCATTTACTGATAAACCTGTGATGAGATGCAATCCATAAGGAGTAAAATCCAGACCAAAAAGTGTTAGCGGTTGGTTAACGGAAAAATGGAAACTGCCTGGCTGGGTACCCAGTATATAGCTGAC
Organism: uncultured Bacteroidales bacterium; assembly: GCA_963783315.1. Classification (GTDB taxonomy): domain Bacteria; phylum Bacteroidota; class Bacteroidia; order Bacteroidales; family DASQZP01; genus DASQZP01. The sequence goes on along the minus strand of CAWAMZ010000008.1, from coordinate 499,014 downwards.
AGGAAGTGTTTTATCCTTATACCGGTTATTGTAAAAGCTAAACTGCCCGTTGCAGACAAAAACCATGTCGGAGGTACCGTTTGGAAGATAACTGAAGGTAAAGGGCAGTCCTCGAGGTGTTATTTCTATCAGGTAAAAAAACCTTATAAAGGAACTTAGCTGATGTCCAGGGGATATTTTTTGGAAGATCATACCAGTCAGGTGTTATTAGGGTAAATGACCCGATATATGACAGTTCAAAATAAATTATGGTTCAGACTTACAAGTTATAAAAAAAATCCGTATAAACTCACCTTCAGTCTTATGAAAAAAATTACTCTCAGTCTGACTTAACACAATCGCTGTTACATTGTTAATTATATACAACAAAATATAAACAGGATCTTATGACACAAACAACCAAACAACCATTGCTGTTTGATGCCATTATCATCGGAGTGGGTCAGGCAGGTAATCCGCTGGCTGCAAGGCTGGTAAAGGAAGGCTGGAATATTGCCGTGATCGAGAAAGAACACGAAGGAGGAAGCTGTGTCAACTTTGGTTGTACACCCACTAAAGCTATGATTTCATCGGCTTCAGCAGCGAATACCATTTCCCGTGCCGATGATTGGGGAATAAATGTGGGTAGTTTCAGTACAGAATTCAACCTGGTTACTGAACGCAGGGATGAGATCGTAAAAATGTTCCGGAGCGGAACTACTGATTTTCTTGAAAATGAGGAGAAGATCAAATTTTACAGGGGTACTGCTGCATTTACAGATAAAAAAGTTGTAAAGGTAAAGGCTCAGGACGGCAAAGAATACCTTCTTACGGCAGATAAGATCTTCATAAATACCGGTTCAGTACCTCGTAAATTGAGATTGAATGGTCTGGAGGATATCCGGTATTTTACCTCTCACAACTGGATGGATATTCAAAAACTGCCCGAACCACTGTGCATCATCGGAGGAGGATATATTGGCGTTGAGTTTGCGCAATTGTTCACCAGGCTGGGTGGCAGGGTGGTAATGTTGCAAAAACATGATCAGCTTATGCCACGCGAAGATGCTGACATCGCTGAAGCTATTAAGAAATTTCTTGAAGAAGAGGGGGTTACCGTTAAACTGAATACTGATGTCAGCAAAGTGAAAAAGGCTGAAGGAAACAAGATACAGGTACAGTATATTACTGAAGGTAAATCAGAAAAAGTGGATGCATCCCATCTGCTTGTTGCTGCAGGAACGGTTGCTGCCACAGAATTACTGAATCTGAAGGCAGGCGGTATTGAGGCGGATAAACAGGGATATATCCGGGTAAATGATAAACTGGAAACCAATATTAAAGGAATATATGCCCTGGGAGACTGTAAGGGTGGCCCCGAATTTACCCATATTTCCTATGATGATTACCGGGTGTTGGAAAATCATCTCTTTGGCGATAATACCCGTTCAATAAACGACCGGCCACTGCCGTATGTATTGTTCACTGATCCACAGCTTGGCAGGATTGGATTAAATGAAAAAGTAGCCAAAAAGCAAAATATAACTTACCGGAAGGCTGAAATGCCCGCCAGCCGTATTGCCAGAGCCATTGAGACCAGTCAGACTACAGGTACTGTGAAAGTATTAATTGGTGAAGACGACCAGATACTGGGGGCTTCGGTCTTAACGGGAGAAGGTGGTGAACTTATGACCATGCTGCAGATTGCCATGATGGGGAAACTCACCTGGCAACAACTTCGTGATGGATTGTTTGCCCATCCCACATGGGCTGAATCCCTGAATAATTTATTTGCAAATGCAGGATAGAAGCTAGTAACTAAGAAGCCTTACTTTTATAAATAAATTTCTGCCAAACCGGTTATTCAGGTCTTTTGATAATGAGAATGAGGCCTTATTCAGAATCTCCTGGTAACTTTACTTACCAGCAGGTTCTTTGGGCAGATCCTTCAGATGTCTGATGTATCTGTCATTATCAAAAGGTTTGCCCGACTTAACAATTTCAAACAATTCATACGCCACACACTGACCGATTAATTGTTTAGTCTGAAAATCATCGCACCCAGATTTTATCAGCCTTTCATAGGTGATTTTTGTCTCGGGAGGATCATTATTTTTCAACTGATTTTTAATGATATCAAAGATTTGGTCTCTTAAAATTTCATTTATTTCCATAATTAGATTAATTTGAATTTATTTTACTGATAGTTACTAAAGTAGCACAGCTTTTCAAAAATTCAAATATTATTTTTGAGATTTTTTCAAATTTTTTTATTAATTAGTGCTGATCGGATTTTCAGCGAGGCAATTTATACCTGTAATTTATTGGATAAGAAACTTCCAAATGCTTAAATAACAGATCATTTTCGGTTGTCTGTATGTGTTTAACAAGATTTATATTACGCTTAATTAGCATAAAAATTTAAGAAAAACAGAACTCAAAGCCAAATTTTCAGAGCTTGACATTGTCTCAAATTTTCATTAACTTGATAAGTATATTTTACTTGTTGGCGAGCTTTCTTTTATTAAAAGTTTGAAAGCCTGGTGCCATTACTCTATAATTAGACATTCATTATATTGAGTATGCCTCTCAGTGATCTATAAATGATGCATTTATCTTTTTATTTATTAAATAAAAACCTGAAAAACTATTGGCATGAAAGACACAAAGAACAAACCAACCACCACGGATGCAGGCATACCTGTATCCAGTCAGGAACATTCATTAACCATTGGGCCAGATGGGCCAATCCTGTTGCATGATCATTATCTGATTGAACAGATGGCAAATTTCAACCGTGAACGGATTCCGGAAAGGCAGCCCCATGCAAAAGGATCGGGTGCTTTTGGATACTTTGAAGTCACCAAAGATGTCAGTGCATATACCAGGGCAGCAGTGTTTCAGCCCAAAACAAAGACTGAAACCCTTATTCGTTTTTCAACGGTAGCAGGTGAAAGGGGGAGTGCGGATACATGGAGAGATCCAAGAGGATTTGCACTGAAATTTTATACGACAGAAGGGAATTACGACATGGTAGGCAATAATACACCCATATTTTTTATCCGGGATCCAATGAAGTTCCAGCACTTCATACGTTCACAAAAACGCAGGGCCGACAATGGCCTTCGTGACCACGACATGCAATGGGATTTTTGGACACTATCACCCGAATCAGCTCATCAGGTAACCTGGTTATTTGGGGACAGGGGGATACCTAAAACCTGGAGACACATGAATGGTTATTCAAGCCATACATTTATGTGGGTCAATGCAAAAGGAGAGCGTTTCTGGGTGAAATATCATTTTAAGACTGATCAGGGTATTGATTTTCTTACTCAGAAAGATGCCGACCGGATTGCAGGAGAAGACGGAGATTTTCACCGCCGTGATTTGTTCGAGGCAATCAGACGTGGAGAATTTCCTTCCTGGACATTAAAAGTGCAAATCATGCCTTTTAATGAGGCAGAGAAATACCATTTCAATCCTTTTGATCTGACTAAGATTTGGCCGCACAGTGATTATCCGCTGCATGAAGTGGGAAAACTTGTATTAAACAGAAACCCTGCTGATTTTCACACAGAGATAGAACAGGCAGCTTTTGAACCTAATAACCTTGTACCCGGTATTGGTCCCAGCCCGGACAAGATGTTGCTCGGTCGATTATTTGCTTATGCTGATGCACACCGTGCCCGTCTGGGAGTTAACTATAAACAGATCCCGGTTAACCGCCCGAAAAGCCCTGTGAATAGTTACAGCAAGGATGGAGCTATGCGGGTCGAAAACGTCTCTGATCCGGTATATGCACCCAACTCAAAGGGAGGTCCACAACCCGACAGCGAACATTATCCGCAGGATGATATTTGGAAAACTAATGGTGATTTTATACGATCAGCCTATACCCTTCGAAAAGATGATGATGACTGGGGACAGGCAGGAACCCTCGTCCGAAAGGTTATGGATGATGCACAGCGCGACCGACTGGTGTCAAATGTGGTAGGGCATCTTAAAAAAGGAGTAACGGAACCAGTCCTTAAACGTGTATTTGAATACTGGCACAATATCGATAAAGAGATTGGCGACAGGGTTGAAAAAGAAATGAAGAGCAGTTGATCCGATTGGCAGATCATTCTTAACACTTTACAGGTTTTTGTATGGTTTATTGGCTATACATGAACCTTTCTTTGTTTCATGATTTCCTGGAAGATTGCCATTCCTGCCCAGGTTGATTTATTGATATAAGGGATGATTAATAATTGATAATTAATCCCAATGAAAAGATGCGGGGACGCGGATATTTGTAGTTATCCATTCCTCTGAATTCTTCGGGATCCTGTCCTTTATATTTGGTAATTGTAAATGCGTTTGTTATGTTACCGGAAAGGTGGAGTGAAAATTTACTGTTTTGTATGTTGTTGAATGAATATCCCAGACTCATATAATCCATTCGTAAAAAAGAGGCATTCTCAACATAATAATCGGACAAATATTGTGAGCTAACAAACCTGCTATCCTTTACCATGGTGGTTATATTTTGCAGATAATCATCCATAATAAGTCTGTAATAATAACTTTCTGAACCTGCCAGGTTGTATAAATAATTGCCAATAAAAATCCTTCCGGAAAATGAAAAATCCCAGTTTTTAAAGTTCAGAGAAGAAGAAATACCGCTTATTATTTCAGGATTGGCATTATTAAAGAGGTATCTGTTCCTGTAATAAGATGTGAGATCAGTGTATCCGTTATCAATATTTGCATATGAACCTTCCAGCGGATGATTATCCTGATCATATACCTGCTTTAGTACAAGATATGAATTTACCTGGGATCCCGGGTGCTGACTTAAAATCTGCCATTCTTTTCCTCCTACTGAGGCGGTTTTACCTGAATAACCGTAGAAAAAACCGGTGATATATTCAAGAGACAGAATTTTATTTTTATTATATGCTGCATTTAAGCTCATTTTCCACTTCCACTTATTGTTTGAAAGTAAAAGTGCATTTAACATTACTTCAACACCATTATTTTGCATTTTTCCACCATTTAAAATCCTAAATGAATTTGTAACAGGTGATGAATAAATAATGATCAAATCATCACTGATTTTTGAATAGTAATCAATCTTTCCGTAAACTTTGTTTTCAGCAAATCCAAAATCAATGCCGGCATCGAAGGAAGAAACTTTTTCTTTATTTAACTTCATATTTCCTCCCCACATAAAAAGATCCGATACAGAAGGATATGAAAAAGGCTGAAAGTATCCTGTTGACCCATATTCAGCACGTAATCCCAGTTCAGAAATGGTTCTGTTTTTTTTTAGGATAGAAGGTTTTAATAGGTTCCATTTTAGGGATCCCGTATAGGAGGGTCTGCTCTTCTTTTCATATTGACCGTACTCAGAGGACTCATGACGGGCTGATAAATTAATCAATAATTTCTTTGCAATTAAAGAATTTAACCGAAAATAGGCTGATGCCTGGCTCGCTTTTTCAATTGTTTTAAATTCATTACTATTAATTTTAATTGATTGATTAAAAGTATAATAACCAGCAATAATATCGATTTTGAAGTTTTCTTTTTTGGTTTGAGCGGAATAATTAAGATAGACATCTTTTTTTTGCTCGCTCCCGTTAATGAGTTGTTTATTATGTTGGTTGCCCGGTAAATAGACCCAATACAACCATGCGGCTGCAGTATCAATATCTCTAATTGTTTCATCAGTAATTTTTTCTGTTCCGTAATAGACCCCGATCTTAAGATCCGGGAAAAAATGTAATTTATAATCCATTCTAAAATTACCCGAATGTTGCTTTGTTTTGCTGGTTGAATTAATTTGTTCCAGCTGGGCTACCGGATTGTCAGGAGCCCAAGCAATCGGCTTATTGTTTGAATCCAACCACGTGAAATAGCCTCCAAATCTACTATTATTATGAACAGGCTGGGTAGGATCAAAGAATATTGCATTTGAAATGGCACTTTCATCAGCCAGTTGGTTATTATTGGAAATACTATTGAAATTTATATCGAAAATAAGATGATCATTAAAAAAATTTGGTTTGGTTGACAAATAAATACTTGTGCGTTTGTAGGAAGAAGTTTTTATTATTCCATCCTGATTTGTCCGGCCAAAAGCAAGTTGGATGGGTAAAAATTTATATCTTCCGGATAAACTTAGATGGTGATCCTGAAGAAAGGCTGTACGATAAATTTCATCCTGCCAGTTTGTATTACTATTTCCTGCCAGGCTTATAGCGTGTTCGTCTGCATATTTATTAAGCAATTCTTTGAATTCATTGGCAGAAAATACATCAACTTTTTTGGGTAAATAGGATAAGCCGTAATTTCCGGTATATGCAGCTTTAAATTCCTTGCCTGGTCTTTTTGTTTTAATAACGATGGCGCCATTTGCAGCTTTTTTTCCGTAAATAGCATATGCTAAGACTCCCTTAAGGATTGTTATACTTTCTACATCCTGCGGATTTAGTTTTACCTGTCCAATTTCAATTTCCAAATCGTTGACAACTATCAGAGGTGACATATTGGTATAAAACGATGAAATGCCTCTGTTGATAAGATTGTAATCAGTACCCGGCCGCCCGTCATTTGATGAAAGTATTAATCCCGGAACTTTTCCTGAAATAAGTTCCAGCGGATTAATAATCAAACCTCTGTTAAAAGCTGAAGTATCAATACATATTGAAGGACCTACTAATAAGTTTTTAGAACCATATTTAAAAATGGTATCTTTATTTTCGTTTAAAGCAGTTGCAGGTAAATTATAAAATAAAGCAATGGTTAAAATACCAAATGTAAATAATTTGAAATTATCCCTCATTGTTTATCCTTAATGATACATTTTGTTTTTCCCCTCTGTTCTCTTCTGCTGGTAATAAAATTACTTAATTGGTTTGTAATAAACAAAATATATTAATTACTTAGATTTGAACCGTAATAAAGCCGGGCAGTATAATGGGTAGTTCAGTTAACAATTTGCTCTTGTTTATTGTTATTTAATTTCAACCAAAATAAGTAAACCTCTATGCTGATTATTTTGTCACCTGCCAAGAATCTTGATTTTAAACGGCAAAGCCCGGTAACAGAATATACCCAACCTGAGTTCCTGAAGGAGTCGGAGAAGCTGGTTCGAAAGCTTAAGACTTTTTCTAAGAATGAGCTGAGTGAGCTGATGAACATCAACGAACGGCTCACAAATCTGAATTATGAGCGTTTCAAAGATTGGGGTACTCCTTTTACTCCGGAGAACGCCCAACAAGCCCTGATGGCATTCAACGGAGATGTTTATACAGGGCTGCAGGCAGAATCCCTTTCGGCAGATGATCTGCATTTTGCGCAGGACCATGTCAGGATCCTCTCCGGGCTTCATGGTGTCCTGCGTCCACTCGACCTGATACAGCCATACCGGATCGAGATGGGTGCCAGGCTATCTGTTCAGGGAAAAGACGACCTGTATGCATTCTGGGGAAACAAGATTACTACCAGTCTGAATGAAACACTGGAAACTGAGTCATCAAAGGTGCTGATCAACCTTGCTTCACAGGAATATTTCAAATCTGTCAATACAAAGAAACTGGATGCCGACAGGATAATTACTCCTGTTTTTAAAGAGTTACGCGGTGATACCTACAGGATGTTCTTTGTTTATGTAAAGCAGGCCCGTGGCATGATGACCCGTTTCATTATTCAAAATCAGCTTGAGGACCCGGAAGAGATCAAAGGTTTTGATATGGAGGGTTACTTTTACAATGAAAACCTTTCTTCCGAAACCGAATGGGTTTTTACCCGCTGATTAATCTACATACAGTACCAGTCCTTTAAGATATTCGCCTTCCGGATGATAAATATTCACCGGATGATCTGCCGGTTGTGTAAGCTGATGCAGGATACGCACCTCCCGGCCCGAATTGGCGGCGGCAGCAAACACTGATTTACGGAAATTATCCTTACTAACCACCTGTGAGCAGGAGAAGGTAAACAGAATTCCACCAGGCTTTATTTTGTCAAAAGCTTTAGCATTTAGTTTTTTATAACCCTGCAGGGCATTGTGCAGCACGTTGTTGTGTTTGGCGAAAGCCGGCGGATCGAGGATGATAAGGTCGTAACTGTTGTCCATATTGTCCAGGTATCCAAACGCATCGGTAGCAAATGCTTCATGGCGGCTGGGGTCAAACCCGTTGAGTGCAACATTTTCACGGGTGAGCTCAATGGCACTTTGTGAACTGTCGACAGAATGTACCAGGCTGGCATCTCCTTTCAACGCATACACCGAGAAACCACCTGTATAGCAAAACATGTTGAGCACCTTCCTGTTGGCAGCGTATTTACCCAGCAGGGAGCGGTTATACCGCTGATCTATGAAAAATCCGGTTTTTTGTCCTTCTACCCAGTTGGGTTTGAACTTTAATCCGTTTTCAAGCACAATGAGATCAGACCCGGGCGCTTCACCCCATACATACCCGTTTTTGGGTTCAATGCCGGATTTAAAAGGGATAGTGCCTTCACTCTTATCATATACTGCGGTTAATGCATCACCCAATACGTCCTGAAGGGCCTTAATAATTTCATCTTTTGCCAGGTACATGCCAATGGAATGCATCTGCATCACGGCTACACCGTTGTAATAATCGATGATCAGACCGGGCATATTATCTCCTTCGGCATTGATCAGCCGGAAGACATTGGTTGCTGCATTACGTATGCCCGCCTGTTCCCGAAGTTGCCAGGCATTTTGTATCCGCTTAATCCAGAGGTCATATCCAGGATCAGTCTGTTCAAAAGACAGTACCCTTACTGCGATGGTACCGATCTGGTAATGACCTGTTGCCAGGAACTCATCCTTATTATTGAAAACTTCCACCACATCACCTTCATTGAGTGGGCCATATGTTTTCTTGATTGCCCCTGAGAACACCCAGGGATGCCTCCTGTATAATGATTGGTCCTTGCCGGACTTCAGTATTATTTTAGTGTATGACATTAGTTTAATTGTTGGTCTTTAAGCTGGCGCAAGCATCCGCTTGTGCCCATTATTTTTATATGTTCACTTTCTCTCAATGGTGCAAGCGTCCGCTTGTACCTTTCATTTTTTTATATGTTTACTGTCGCAAGTCTCCCGACTTGTGACTTACTAATTCTCCACTGGTGCAAGCGTCTGCTTGTACCTTTTATTTTCATATGTTCACTGTCTCACCTATACATCCGATAACCATAGGATCGTCTTCTTGTACCTTCAATTTAAGTGTTCTTCCCTCAACAGGCAGGTGTCTGCTTGTATCTCCTTCACTCAAATCCCGACTTTCATTATTTTCTTAATTCGTGGTCAGCAACCGGTGATAAATCTCATAACAAACCCACGCATCTGTTGCAGCATAAATCTGCTGCGGTTCAGTAAGTATTTCGTTTTCCCAGTTTGTCACGCGTTGTGATTTTGAAATACGGTGGTTAAGCACAATTCCCGACAGTTTCTTTAAGCCATTGCTCTCAATATTGAATTCTTTTACAAAATCCTGTAATTCAATAAAACCTGCAGGTTTAAAATTATTATGTTCCTGTAATCCGATTATATCATCTTTGATGGCCGCACCAACTTTGGTAATTTCTTCATTTTCAAGAATGGATGCAAGGCTTTTGGGAAAACCGGTATAATTCAGCCGGAACAAAAAAGCCTGGTCAGCTGTGGAAAGCTGCAACAGTGCTACTTTGTTTTTTCTGCCTTTCCGGAAGGATGGTCTTGTTTCCGTATCAAATCCCAGGACAGGCTGGTCTTCCAGATAGGGTATGTATTGATTGATTTCCTTAAGGTCATCCACCAGTATAATTTCTCCCGGAAATTGTATCAGAGGTAAGTCATTTAATTCTTCAGGACTAATATTTTCAGCATATTTCTTATTCTTCATCTTCGTCTTCCTTATATTGTTGTTGCTGGTGGGTAATGATCCAGTTACTTGTATCAATATCTTCCAGGGATGTTTTTTTGTTTGTATTCTCTTCCTCCGCTTCATCCAGATCGGGCGTATTGAACAATAACTGATGCATGGCACGCAGGGCGTTTACTAGTTTTTGTCCCCAGTATTGTTCAAAATTCTGCCTGCATTCCCACAAAGCGTCGTGCATAATTTCGTTTGTTCCTATCTGATAGAGAGAAACGAAATTCTTTATATCCTGGTATATGTCAGCAAAGTTTTCTGCCAGACTTGCACCTACGGGTGTTTCACTGTATTGAATATTCGGATCGAAAACTTCCTGGTATGCGTCATGCCGTCCAAGTATTCCCAGTACAGTCTGATGGATAAAATCCCAGTCTTCTTCAGCGACAAGATGTTCAGCCTGTTCTTCCAGCAACGGATCAATTTCAGGAAGGCTGGTAGCTTTGTAATATAAATTGGAGAGTATACCAAGTGCTTCTTTCAGCAACTGCCGGCGATCCATTTCAGCAGCTCCTTCAGCCCACTCACAATAGCTATGGGCAACTGATACAAAATCAATTACTTCTTTCGAGTATACTATCTGATCAGCATGATCTTCCATATTTTTGTTGAATTTTTTGCAAAGTTACAAAGAATGTTAATAGATTATCTATTTTTTTGGTACTTTGCCCTGCCAACTGAGGTTTCTTTCACTGTTATAAACCAGATCTGAGTTATCCAGTAACCACTGAATGACCTTTATCAGCTTATCTTCCTGGTATCGCTTGCTTAGGTTATCAACGAGTCCATCAAGTGATACAGGATTTACTACAGTCTGGTGCATAATATCATTCATCATAAGATTAAACTCATAACGGCTCATATCCAGTTCATTTTTGCTGATGCAAACATCACATTGCCCGCAAGGGTATGATTCTTTTTCTCCAAAATAGGCCAGCAACTGCTGGCTGCGGCATTTCTTGTTTTCTGTCGCATAGTCCAGCACAGTTTGTATACGGTCGACATACCTATCTTTTCTGAACTTGTAATTTTCGTGAGAGATATAAAGTGTTTTATCGTCCAGTCTCTCTTCGGTAAACACAATATACGGAGTTTGTCGTTGCGGTATATATTTTACAACCCCATACTGGTTGAGGTGTTTGAGGTATTTATAAACCTGTTCGATATGGATTCCGGCTTTTTTGGCCAGCTGTTGTTCATTAATTGCTACAAAATCACTGAAAAGTCCGGAGTATAATCGAAGAACAAGTTTGATAAACCCATCAAATCCTTCATTTTCAACCTGAAATTTATACAAATCGTCCCTGTTCATTTTGAAATGCAGCACAGAGGGATTGTGCACTTCTTCTGTAAATTCGATATAGCCTTCTTTCTGCAGCACCCGGAGGGAACTGAAGGTAGTAAGTATATTCAGTTTATAGGCTGCAGCGAAGCTACCCATATTAAAATCATAGGCAATACCTTTTCCGCTTCCTATAGGAATCTGAAGAAAATTTCCCAGGGCCTGATATACTTTTTTTATCTCTTTTATGTCGGGAAAGCTGGCGGCAATCCGCCGGTCAATACTCACTTTGTCAGTATTGTTAAAAAGGAGTACTGCATACGCTTTTTTCTCATCCCGGCCCGCACGCCCTGCTTCCTGGAAATAAGCTTCCAGCGTATCGGGCAGGTCCATGTGTACCACAAACCTTACGTCCGGTTTATCAATCCCCATTCCGAAAGCATTAGTGGAAACAATGATTTTTGTACCACCTTTTTTCCAGTCATCCTGTTTTTGATTGCGTACTATATTACTAAGCCCTGCATGGTAATAATCTGCCGACATTCCGTTTTTTTTCAGGAAGAGTGCAATCTCCTTCGTTTTTTTCCGGTTACGAACATATACGATGCCTGTTCCTTTAACCCTTCCGGCTATTTTTAACAATTCCCTGAGCTTATCTTCAGTTTCCCTTACTACATAAACAAGATTTTTTCTTTCAAAACTTTTACGTAAGACATTTTTTGTTGTAAAGCCGAGTTTATCCTGAATATCATCTACAACTTCCGGAGTGGCAGTTGCTGTAAGGGCCAGAAAGGGAACTCCCGGAAGCAGTTTGCGGAGTACTGCAATCTCGAGGTAGGAGGGACGGAAATCATAACCCCATTGTGAGATGCAATGAGATTCATCCACAGCAATGAGATTTACATTCATTTTTTGTACCCTGATTTGAAACAACTCAGAAGCAATCCTTTCAGGGGAGATATAAAGAAACTTGAAATTGCCATAAATTGCATTTTCCAATGCCACATCAATTTCATCGCGCGTCATGCCCGAATAAATCGCCAGTGCTTTGATTTTTTTATTTTGCAGATTTTCCACCTGATCTTTCATAAGTGCGATAAGAGGAGTGATAACCAGGCAAATGCCTTCCTGTGCGAGTGCCGGCACCTGAAAAGTAATTGATTTACCACCACCTGTTGGCATCAGCCCAAGTGTGTCTTTTCCTGAAGAAACAGAATGAATTATCTCATCCTGCAGGGGCCTGAATTCTTTATAACCCCAGTATTTATATAATATTTCACGAAATTTTTCCAATTTTCCGGTAAGTTAAAATTATGTTTTGCCCCGTAAAATGGCATCTGTATTGATTATCTCCATTCTGATAAAAAAACAAATTTCGGCATTCTTTCTTTAATTTTTTGTAATTTGGCACATTCTAATTTTTTGATAAATATATCAACTTGTTGAATATCGCTAAAATAAATAATAATTCTTTACTACAGGCACCTGTATTAACGTATGTAATTGTTAATACCGATAATAACACTGATAAAAATAACGTTAGTCTCATTGAATCAAAATAACACAGTATGTTCAGAAATAAAATTGTTACAGGTTTACTGGCAGCTTTAATGAGTTGCGGCATGGTTACCGGACAGCAGTCGGATAATGACAGGATATTAATGACGATTGATGGCCAGAAGATTACGAAAGGTGAATTTGAGCGTATTTATCATAAAAACAACGACGCAACAAGTGTGGATAAAAAATCACTGGATGAATATCGTGACCTGTTTATAAATTTTAAGTTGAAGGTTATAGAAGCCGAGCATCGTGGATTAGACACACTTTCTTCCTTTCGCAGGGAGCTTGCAGGCTATCGTGATCAGTTGGCTAAACCTTATCTGACAGATGATTCTGTTGACCAGTATCTGATGCATCAGGCATATAACCGGATGAAGCAGGAAGTAGATGCCAGTCATATTCTTATCCGTGTTGATGAAAATGCATCTCCGGAGGATACACTGCAGGCCTACAAGAAAGTAATGGAGATAAGAGACCGCATCTTAAACGGAGAGGCTTTTGAAAAGATTGCGAGGGCCGTTTCTGATGATCCTTCAGCAAAAAGAAATGGCGGACATCTCGGGTATTTTACGGCTTTTCAAATGGTTTATCCTTTTGAATCAGGTGCCTATAATACTCCGGTTGGAGAAATTTCTATGCCGGTCAGGACCAGTTTTGGTTATCATTTGATCAAAGTTAATGATAAACGACCTGCTCAGGGGCAGATTAAAGTTGCCCACATAATGATTGCTGTGCCGGAAGGAAGAAATTCACCCGAAGCTAAACAGGCGAAAACAAAGATTGATGAGATTTATAAGAATTTGCAAAATGGTGCTGATTTTGCCGAAATGGCCAAAAAATATTCTGATGACAAGGGATCTGCCGCTAATGGCGGTGAGCTCCCCTGGTTTGGCACCGGACGTATGGTACCTGAATTTGAACATGCAGCTTTTGCCCTGAAACATAATGGAGATTTCTCAAAACCCGTGCAAACCGATTATGGATGGCATATTATCAAAAGAATTGACAAGAAAGAAATTCCGTCCTATGAAGAATCCAAAGACAAAATCAAAAGTATGATTGCCCGCGATAACAGGGCCCAGATGGGAAGGGATATTAAAATACAGGAATTGAAGAAAGAATATAATTTTAGTGAAAACAAAGCCAATATCGCCGACTTCTATCCGGTGCTGGACAGTACTTTTTTTGAAGGTAAATGGAAAGCTGCCAAAGCAAAAGGATTGAAAAAGGTACTTTTTACCCTTGATGGAAATAAATATACACAACAGGATTTTGCTGAATATCTGGCCGCACATTCGCGCAAGCAAAATCCGGTACCTGCTGACATGATGGTGAAAAATATGTATCAGCAGTTTGTTAATGAATCGGTGATTGCTTACGAGAAAACCCAACTACCCAAGAAGTATCCTGAATTCCGTTACCTGATGCAAGAATATCATGATGGCATCCTTCTATTCGATCTTACCGATAAAATGGTATGGAGCAAAGCTGTAAAGGATACTGCCGGACTTGAAAACTTCTATGAGAATAACAAAGAAAAATACATGTGGGGCAAACGTATTGATGCAACTGTCTATCAGGTTAATACTGAAGATCAGGCAAAGGATGCCCGTAAGCTGGTAAAAAAGATGCAACGCAAGGGCTATTCCAATGATGATATTGCATCCATGGTATGTCCTGCTGCCGATACTGCCCATAGTTGTATTACCTGGAAATCCGGACTCTATGAAAAAGGGGATAACCAGTATGCTGATCAGGCGGATTGGAAGACAGGGGTGAATAAGCCACAAAAAGAAAATGGAACCTGGTGGTTTATCGATATTCATGAAGTACAGGCGCCAAGGCCAAAAACCCTTGATGAAGCCCGCGGACTCATTACTTCTGATTATCAGAATTATCTTGAAAATCAGTGGGTGAAATCTCTCAGGGATAAATACAGAGTAGTGGTTAATGAGGATGTCTGGTCCGAAGTTAAATAAATCCTGCGCGTTGACCGGAAAGCCGGTTTGCCGTTGATTAAACCATGCGTTGTGAGAATATGAGAAGATACTTACGAGTGTCAGAAAATGTAATTAAATTCAATAGAAATACAGAACAATAATTTATTTTGAAAGTGAAAAAAGTCTTAGTGTTGTTCATGGTTGCAGTACTTGCATCCTGTTCTGCATTTCATCAGGGAAAGAAGGGGCAAAAGATTGCCAAAGTCGGAGATAAATATCTTTACGAGGATGATCTGAAGGATGTTTTGAAGCAGGGAATGTCGCCAACTGATAGTTTGCACATCAGAAAAAGCTTTATTGATTCCTGGGTGCGGAAGCAGCTCATGCTGGAAAAAGCCGAAATGAATCTTACAGATGAAGAAAAAAATGTGGAAAATCAACTGGAAGATTACCGTACCTCACTCTTAATTTTTAAATATGAACAACAGCTTCTGCAACAGAAACTTGACACAGTAATCCGTCAGGACGAAATACAGAAGTACTATGATGAAAACAACCGGAACTTTATTCTGAACAGTCCTATCGTAAGGGCTCTTTATATTAAGCTTCCGGCCTCTGCTCCTTATCTGGATAAAGTGAGACGCTGGTACCGGTCGGATGATGAATCGGATATAAATGAGCTGGAAAGTTATTGTTACCAATATGCAATTAAATATGATTTCTTTAATGACCACTGGATCTATTTCAACACAATTTTAAGTGAAGTACCAAAGGATGTGCCCGACAAAGAACGTTTTTTAAAATACAATCCTTACTTTGAAGCATCCGACTCTCTGTTCCACTATTTTGTGCATATTCGTGACTACCAGCTTGCAGGAAGTGTTTCTCCACTGCCTTTTGTAGAAGATGATATAAAGAGTATATTGCTTAATAAGCGAAAGATCAATTTTGTTAAGGAAATGGAAAACAAAATTTATGTCGATGCGCTGGATAAAAAGAAATTTGAGATTTATAAATAACGCTGAAAAATTAAAATGAGACATCATACCAAATTTACCGTACTTTTCATTCTGTTTTATTCCCTAATATTTACGGCCGCTAATGCGCAAAAAATGGTAGATCAGATTGTGGCTGTTGTTGGAGATAAAATAATCCTGCAATCGGATATTGAAAATCAGTATCTGCAGCTTAGAGCACAGGGAATATCAGGATCAGCCGATATGAAATGTGACATTCTGAATAACTTTCTTACTCAAAAGTTACTTGTCAACCAGGCTGAGATTGATAGTGTTGTGATACCTGAAACGCAGGTTGAAATGGAACTTAACCAGCGGCTGGATTATTTTGTGAACCAGATTGGATCACAGGAAAAACTGGAAGAATATTTTAACAAGAGCATGCTCGAAATTAAGGAAGATTTCAGGGAAATAGTTAGGGAACAGCTGATTACACAACAAATGCAGCGGAATATTGTTGGGGAAGTTTCCGTGACGCCTTCTGAAGTTAAAGAGTTTTATCGTAGTTTACCCAAAGACAGTATCCCCTATATAAATTCAAAAGTTGAGGTTAGTCAGATTCTTCGGTATCCACCCTATGGTGATCAGGCTATCTATGATGTGAAGCAGCGATTACTGGAGCTTCGGAAAAGGATTATGAACGGGGAGGATTTCGCGACACTGGCGATCCTTTATTCAGAAGGCCCGTCGGCACCCAAAGGAGGTGATATTGGTTACATGGGCAAAGGAGAGCTTGATCCGGCGTATGCTAAAGCAGCCTTCAGTCTGAAAGAAGGTGGCATATCAACTATTGTGGAATCAAATTTCGGATATCATATTATTCAATTGATCGACCGTAAGGGTGACAAGGTACATACCCGGCACATACTTATGAAGCCCAAAATATCGCCACAGGCCATCCTGGAAACAAAAAACAAACTGGACAGTATTGCTACACTTGTACGGGAGGACTCAATGACCTTCGACATTGCAGCAAAACGTTTTTCGCAGGATAAAAATACATTTATGAACGGGGGTGTTGTGGTTAATCCGCAAACCGGTGACACAAAATTTGAAATGGATGATTTTTCTCCTGAAGAATACCGTGCAATCAGAAATCTGAATGTCGGGGAAATTTCCCAGCCTTTTGAAACAGTTGACGAAAATGGTAAAAAAGTGTATAAGATTGTACTGCTTCGTTCAAGGACTGAACCCCATCGTGCTAATCTCAAGGAAGATTATATCTATCTCCAGGACATGACAATTGCTAATAAAAAGGGAAAAATACTGGAAGACTGGATCGCAGACAAAAGAAAAGGCACCTATATCTCAATTGATGATTCTTTTAAAAATTGTCCTTTTCTCAAGTCAGGCTGGATTAAGTGATTGCGTTAAACAAAGTAATGAAAAAAAATATGGCAGCTGTTTCTGTGAAACGGACCGTAAAACGTACTGAAAAAATACTTTTTTTCATTGTCACTGCATTCTTTATAATCATATTAACCGGAATTTTTTCTGCAACTGCTTCAGCCCAGGTAAGTGGAAAGGGAGGACAGAACGGGAAAGTGCGAAAAATAGAGATAGTGAATGCCAATTCAACTGAATTTGATGCTTCTCTGGGAACCAATGCCAAGAGGCTGATTGGCAATGTGATATTCAAACACGGCGATGCAATAATGTATTGCGACAGTGCTTATTACTTTTCCGATATAAATGTCATGGACGCCTACAGCCATGTTCATATCATTCGTAATGATACACTGCATCTCTATGGTGATTTTCTTAAATATATTGGTAATGAGAAACTGGCTGAAGTCAGGGATAACGTAAAGCTTGTTGACAACGAAACCACACTTACCACTAATTATCTGGATTTCAATATCAGGGAAAATTACGGATATTATATGAATGGTGGTGACATTGTGAGCGGGCAAAATAACCTGCGAAGCGAGAAAGGATATTATTATGCCAATACAAAAACATTCTTTTTTAAAGACAGTGTAGTAATAAACAATCCTGATTACGATATATATTCTGACACATTGCAGTATAATACCGAATCCAAAATAGCATGGTTTTACGGACCCACGGAGATTATCAGTGATGAAAACTATATTTACTGCGAGAACGGCTGGTATGATACTGACAAGGACATTTCACAATTCAACAAAAATGCCTGGTTGAAGAGCAAGGACCAGATACTGAAGGGAGATAGTTTGTATTATGAAAGAAATACTGGTTTCGGACAGGCATTTAACCATGTACAGCTACACGATCTGAAGCAGGATGTTATCCTTCGGGGCAATTTTGCCGAATATTATGAAGAACCTGAGAGGGCTTTGCTTACTGATAGCGCGGTTTTTATGCAGATTAGTGATGATAAAGACACTCTTTACGTTCATGCTGATACATTGCGGTCGGTGATGGATACAAGCGGCATACACAAAATCATCAAGGCTTATTATAAGGTCAAGATATATGAAAAGGACTTACAGGGTAAATGTGATTCGCTGGCATACTCATTTGCCGACAGTGTAATCAGATTATATCGCGAACCGGTCCTATGGTCGGCTGATAATCAGCTAACTGCCGACTATATAGAAATCCAGACAAAGAATAACAATGTAAATAAAATTGTTATGGAAAATACTGCCTTTATCATTTCCCGTGAAGATTCGGTCAGATTTAATCAGATAAAGGGTAAAAAAATGACAGGTTACTTCAGCAATAATGAGTTGTATAAGATTGATGTGGACGGGAACGGCCAAACTATTTATTTTGCCAGGGACAAAAATGTAATCGTCGGAGTAAATAAAGCGGAAAGTTCGAGTTTGATTATTTATTTGCAGGACAGAAAGATAAGAAAGATCAATTTTATAACTAAGCCTGCAGGCACACTTTACCCGCCGTTTACGCTGAAAAGGGATGAGTTGATGCTGAAAGATTTTCAGTGGTATGCCGGGTACAGACCACTAAATAAGCATGACATTTTTACCTGGAAAAGGGAATGACGGGGTTGCCGGGAGTTCTGATCAAAATAAATAAAAAAAGGGGGCTGCTGCCCCCTCCGAAATTTTAGTATTCATCTTCATTGAAAAAGAAATCATCCTTACTTGGGTAATCGGGCCAGATATCTTCGATACTTTCGTAAATTTCTCCTTCATCTTCAATTTCCTGTAAATTTTCAATAACTTCCAGAGGGGCGCCAGAACGAATAGCAAAGTCGATCAATTCGTCTTTTGAAGCCGGCCATGGAGCATCCTCCAATTTTGAAGCTAATTCAAGTGTCCAGTACATATAGCAAACTTTTTTAAAAGGATTTAAGTTCTTTTTCTAAAATTCTGCAAATATAAAAAAATAATTATAACTTACAACTCTGGTTTCCACCTAATTTCCGTGACTTCCAAATCCTTTGATAACTTGCGTGATAACACAAAAAGATAATCGGAAAGTCGGTTCAGGTATTTAATAACATTATCGGGAACGCTGGTATGTCCGGCAAGTCGTATTGCGGTTCTCTCTGCACGCCGGCAAACGTTCCGGGCAATGTGACAATAGGAAACTGTTGTATGACCGCCCGGCAGTATAAATGATCTCAAAGGATCCACCATTATTTCCATGCGGTCTATTTCATCTTCCAGTGCTGTTATATCTTCATCATGCAGTTTTGGCAACTGATCAGTACAGTCATCGCAATCAGCAGCCAGCAATGAGGCACACACCATCAGGCGATCCAGTATTTTAAGCAGCATATTCTCGGAATGTTGATCAATTCTCTGGTCACGTACCAGTCCGACAAACGCCATAAGTTCATCAACAGTCCCATAGGCTTCAATCCGCTCATGATCCTTTGGCACACGCTTACCTCCAATCAGAGAAGTGGTTCCTTTATCACCGGTTTTTGTATATATCTTCATCAGCCTTTTTGTTTAAAGGTTCAGTCTGTCCTTATAACGCTAAGGTTGCTTTTTTGTTTCAACAACAAATTTTCCCTCTTCAAATTAAACTCCTGAGATGGAAATTAAGGCACCTTTTCCCCCTTTAATATTGGATTTTCATTGATTTTATCAGACTCAACCTCGCCATCTCTGAGGCGGATAATCCGCTGTGCATGCCTGGCGATGTCTTCTTCATGTGTAACCAGAATGATGGTATTCCCCTTGTCGTGAATGTCTGCAAAAAGATTCATAATGTCAATGGATGTCTTGGAATCAAGGTTACCGGTGGGTTCATCAGCCAGAATAATGGAAGGCTTGTTAACCAATGCCCTGGCAACCGCCACCCGCTGGCGCTGACCACCCGATAATTCATTGGGTTTGTGATGCATTCTGTCAGTCAGTCCTACACTTTCCATCACCTCCAACGCTTTCTCCTGCCGTTCTGTCTTCGTCTGACCTGCATACACCAGTGGGAGCATCACATTTTCAAGGGCTGAATACCTCGGCAACAGGTTGAAAGTCTGAAAAACAAATCCTATTTCTTTATTTCTGATCTCAGCCAGATCATTATCCTGTAACTTGCTAACATCAGTTCCGTTAAGCACATAATCACCTGCAGTTGGAGTATCCAAACATCCTATTATATTCATCAGGGTCGATTTTCCGGATCCGGAAGGCCCCATAATGGCAACATATTCATTCTTATTGATATTAATGGATACAGAGCGAAGAGCCTTAACCACAATTTCACCTATCATATAATTTTTAACTATGTTACTGATAGTAATTACATTTTCCATAATAATGACTTTCTGATTTAACTACGAAAATAAAGATTATAAATGTGAATAAATAGTTAAAATTTTAAAACTTAATAACAAAGTTCTGTTTGGAAAGCTCTTTGCTGAAAAAAACAATGCCCATTCTGAATAAATCAACCGTCACCTTAACCTCCCCGTGGTCCCGGATAATATCCCAGGCCTCTTCCATTCCCCTGCTCCAGTGGATATCGTCGAAAACGAGTACTGAATCTTCATTTTTATACTTCAAAAAAAAGTTGAAATATTCCAGGGTAGCTGCCCGGGTATGATTTCCGTCTATAAAAACCAACAGGGGATGTTGAATGGAAATATTTTGCAGGGCATGTTCGAATTCATCATTTATTACAGTTGTATTATTTATTCCGGCTTCTTTGATGAAATTTTCCGCCAGACGGGCACAGGCCGGATTTCCTTCGATGGTTAATATTGTTGCATCAGGATTACCCAATGCCAGGTACATTGCAGAAAACCCCAGTGATGTTCCCAGCTCAATTATGCAGGATGGGGCAAAATAGTTGGCAAGCCTGAAAAGCATTCTGCCGTATGCAGCCGGAACCGCTGAATGCCTGTATATCCGGCTGACAGTTTTCCGGCTGTTGCTTTTATATCCCGAACCTGCTCCGTAATCGATATCAGGGACAATCGTTGTATCTCTTTTTGCTTTCTTTCTGATCTTTTTAATAATTTTTTCGTCATACGGTTTTTTTTCAGAAGTAAGTACCTGCCTAACAAATTCATACAAAAAAGGAGAATGAATTCCGTGGCCTGAACGGTGTGGAGCAAAAAGCTCATAATATATACCTTTTCGCAAATATCTGAAGTGATTCCTGACTTTCATTCTTTTGTCTTTTGAGGTGATAAAATTACCATTTATTCATAAATTGCGGGAATTATACCGGCAAATTTGACGCTAAATGGCAAGAAGATTAATTTAGTGATTTTGATCAACAATATTTAAATTTGTGCCGGGGGTTTTACCAAACTAATCGATGACTGAGTTACTGGAACAGGACATAAAATTTTTACAGGGTGTTGGCCCCAAAAGGGCTGAACTGCTTGCCAAAGAGCTTAACATCCATACGTACAGAGACCTGCTTTATTTTTTCCCGTACAAATACATTGACCGGACTAAATTTTATTCAATTAACGAAATTCATCCGGACCTTCCCTATATTCAGGTAAGAGGCCGGATCACCGGTTTTTCACTTGCGGGAAATAAAGGCAAACAACGATTGACTGCCACATTTACGGATGGAACCGGAACTATTGAACTTGTTTGGTTTAAGGGACTTAAATGGATCAGACAGACCTATAAGCCAGGCGTTGAATATGTAATTTTCGGAAAACCCTCTTTATTTAATCGTACCATAAACATTATTCACCCTGAGATTGAAGAACCTGCATCGGAAACCTCACGCATTAACAGTGCCCTGCAGGCCGTATACAGTTCCACTGAAAAGCTGAAAAATAATTTTCTTACGTCCAGGGTAATTCAGAAATTCCAGATGATGCTTGTAAAACAGGTTGTACCAAAAATTTCTGAAACGATCCCAGCTGAAATGATCAGACAGTATAAACTGATGCCGCTCAGAGAAGCACTGTTACATATTCATTTTCCGGAAAATCCTGATAAGCTGAAGAAGGCAGGCTACCGGCTTAAATTTGAAGAATTATTTTTCATCCAGCTGAACATTGTCCGCCAGAAAGTAATCCGGAATGTACGCTCAAAAGGATATGTATTTCCGGTTGTCGGAGAATTATTCAACCGGTTTTATCATGAAAAACTCACTTTTGAGCTTACAAATGCACAGAAGAAAGTCACCCGGGAGATAAGGAAAGACCTGTTAAGTGGCAGACAGATGAACAGGTTACTTCAGGGGGATGTTGGCAGCGGTAAAACCCTGGTGGCGCTGATGACTGCGTTACTGGCGATTGATAATGGTTATCAGGCCTGTATAATGGCACCCACAGAAATACTTGCAATACAGCATTTTAAGACCATTTCCAGAATGCTGGATGGTTTGCCTGTTCAAATTGAATTACTTACGGGCAGTACGCGCAAACCAAAACGAAATAAGATATCTGCAGCCCTGCTTGACGGAAGTCTTCATCTTATAGTGGGAACCCATGCGCTTATTGAAGATACGGTGCAATTCCGGAACCTGGGACTTACCATCATTGATGAACAACATCGCTTTGGTGTGGCACAAAGAGCACGATTATGGGCAAAGAGTGAACAACCACCACATGTTATGGTAATGACTGCTACTCCCATTCCCCGTACCCTGGCCATGACCCTTTACGGTGATCTTGAAGTATCGGTTATTGATGAGCTACCACCAGGTCGTAAACCCGTGCAAACTATTCACTATTTTGATTCTAAGCGCCTTGTGATGTTTGGTTTTCTGAAGAAGCAGATTGCTCTTGGACGCCAGGTATACATTGTTTTTCCGCTCATTAAGGAATCAGAGAAGATGGATTATAAAGATCTTGAAGACGGATATGAAAGTATTGTCCGGGAATTTCCTCCTCCTCAGTATTCAGTAAGTATTGTTCACGGAAAGATGAAACCGGAAGAAAAAGAGATTTCCATGAAGTATTTTTCTGAAGGACAAACCAATATCATGGTGGCCACTACTGTCATTGAAGTAGGAGTGGATGTTCCCAATGCTTCTGTAATGGTAATTGAAAGTGCCGAGCGGTTTGGACTTTCTCAGTTACATCAGCTTAGAGGAAGAGTAGGGAGGGGGGCCGACCAGTCGTATTGTATCCTGATGACTTCCTATAAATTGTCCAATGAGGCACGTAAACGCATAGAGACCATGGTGAGCACCAACGATGGATTTGAGATCGCGGAAACTGATCTGAAACTTCGCGGTCCCGGCGATCTTGAAGGTACGCAGCAAAGTGGTATTCCATTTGATTTAAAAATCGCTAATCTTGGTAAGGACGGACAGCTGTTGCAATATGTAAGAAATATTGCTGTTGATATACTGGATGATGATCCGCACCTGGAAAAGCCACCCAACCAATTATTAAAAAATCAACTCAGCCAACTAAGCAAAGACAGTTTTAACTGGAGTGCAATTAGTTAATAAATGGTATTAAAAAAAATATTTTATCTGGTCACAGCTTTTCAGCTCAGTATTCAGGTTTATTCGCAGGAGAGTAACTGTAAGGTAGTTAATCAGGCATTCTCAGCCGGTGAGCAAATCTCCTACATTGTATCCTATAACTGGTTTCTGGTCTGGACAGAAGTTGGAGGAGTAACTTTTTCAACTGAGAATACGGAGCTCTCAGGAGTTCCATGCCTGAAAATTACCGCTAGGGGAAAAACATTCAAAAGCTGGGACTGGTTTTTTAAGGTCAGGGATGAATACCAGTCATGGATTGATCCCCTCACGGTGCGTCCTTACTATTATAAAAGAAAGGTGGATGAAGGTGGTTTCAAAATTGACATAAGCTATGTCTTTAATCATCATACCAACAAAGCGTTTTCAGCCTCAAGCAGCAGCAAACATCCTGAAATTCGTTACGATACTGTCGACATTACTCCCTGCACTTTTGATCTGATCTCGATTACTTATTATCTCAGAAACCTGAATATGTCAGGTATTGTCCCTTCGGATACAGTGCATCTGAATATTATGCTTGATCGTGAACTTACAAATATTACTATGGTTTACAGAGGAAGAGAAACAATTAAGGTAAAAGACATGGGACAATTCAATACAGACAGGTTTAGTATTGCCCTTGTTGCAGGCACTGTTTTTAAAGAAGATGACTGGATGGATATATGGGTTACCGCTGATAAAAACCGGATTCCTGTATATATCAAATCTCCTGTATTGATTGGAGCTGTCAAAGTTCGGATTGCAAATATGAAAGGACTCAAATATCCGGTTGCATCGCGCATTGACGAATAAATTACTCTTGTTGAGCAGAATGACAATACTCCTTGTTATTTAAAATCAAAATAAATTATATGAAAATAGGGACAAACTGATAAAAAGCAGTTTTAATTTAGGCAACATCAGTAATTTTGCAGCAAATTATAGTTTGCAGAAAGATATGCATACGACAAAACATATTGAACATCAAGGGATTGTTAGTGGAGTTGAAGGCAATAAGATCAGTGTCAATATTGTTTCTCAATCAGCCTGTAGTTCCTGTCATGCCAAGGGTGCATGTGGTATGTCCGAAGTCCGGGAAAAGACCATTGAAGTTGAAGATAATTCAGGTGGTTTCAGGAAGGGAGAATGGGTAAATGTTATACTGCAGCAAACAATGGGATTTAAAGCTCTTTTTCTGGGTTACCTTTTGCCCTTTATTGTCGTTCTGTTTACATTAATTTTAACCAGTACAATTACCGGCAATGAAGCACTTTCCGGGATTTTATCGCTGGTTGTTCTTTTACCTTATTATTTGGTATTGTTTTTCCTGAAAGATCGCATTCAGCGTTCTTTTTCTTTCATGATCAAAAAACTTGCTTAATAAATTATCTGATATGAGTAATGTAATTATATATACAGTTATATCGCTTAGTTCACTTGGTTTTCTGGCTGCTGTGGTTTTGTATTTCATTGCCCGTAAGTTTTATGTTTACGAGGATCCGCGTATTGATCAGGTGGAGGAAGCTCTGCCTGCAGCCAATTGTGGTGGATGTGGATTCGCCGGGTGCCGTAATTTTGCAGAGGCATTGGTTAAGTCAGAGGAATTTGGTGATTTGTACTGTCCCGTAGGGGGAAATGATGTGATGAATACTGTTGCTGGTATCCTGGGGCGTCAGGCAGAGGAGAAAGCTCCGTTGGTGGCTGTTGTGCGCTGTAACGGAACTCCTGCGCACCGGCCCAAAACAAACGTTTATGATGGTGTACCTTCCTGTACAATTGCTTCAAATTTGTATACAGGAGAATCAGGTTGTCCTTTTGGCTGTCTGGGATACGGAGAATGCGTAGATGCCTGTGATTTTGAGGCCATTCATATGAATGCTGAAACAGGTCTGCCTGAAGTGGTGGATGACAAATGTACTGCTTGTGGTGCTTGTGTGACCGCCTGTCCGCGGAATATAATTGAACTCCGAAAGAAAAATAAAAAAGACAGGAAAATATACGTTTCCTGCATTAATGAAGAAAAGGGAGCCGTTGCCCGCAAGAATTGTGATGTAGCGTGTATTGGTTGTGGTAAATGTGTAAAGGTTTGTCCCTACGATGCCATTACAATGGAGAACAATCTGGCATATATTGATGCAGAGAAGTGTAAGCTCTGCAGAAAATGTGTCCCTGAATGTCCTACTGATGCTATTTTGGAAATTAATTTTCCCTTAAAAAAGAACCCGCCGCCTCCGCAGGAAAAAGGAATAAAAGAACCGGTTACTGATAATTGATGTTGTAATTGCTCTATAACTGAACGAAGTAGATATATGCTGTTAAAAACATTCACAAAAGGAGGAATTCATCCTCCTGATAATAAAATATCTTCCGGTAAGGAGATAGAAAAACTTCCGGTACCGGAAAATGTTACTATACCTGTATCGCAGCACATTGGGGCACCTTCAAAAGTATTGGTTAAACGAGGGGACGCTGTAAAAACCGGCCAGCTCATTGCTGAAAGTACCGGGTTTGTTTCTGCTAACACGCATTCATCCGTTACCGGTACCGTTGTTAAAATTGACTCTGTTACAGATACTTCTGGTTACAGACGCCCTGCAGTGGTTATAAAAACGGAAGAGGATGAATGGACTGATGGTGTTGATCTGTCCGCTGATCTGAAAAAAGAATGCCAACTGGAAAAAGATGAGATTATCCGGAAGATTCTGGAAGCAGGTATTGTCGGTCTGGGTGGTGCAACTTTCCCGAGCCATGTCAAATTATCTGTACCAAAAGGGAAAAAGGCTGAATATCTCATTTTAAACGGTGTAGAATGTGAACCTTATCTTACGGCTGATCATGCCCTGATGCTTGAAAAAGGAGAAGAGATTCTGGCTGGTGCCCGGATTTTGATGAAAGCAATGGGAGTAGAGAAATGTATCATCGGCATTGAAAATAATAAACCGGATGCACTCGCCCATCTTTCAACGCTAACCGTAGATGATAAAGAGATTGAAATTCAGGCACTTAAGGTAAAATATCCGCAGGGTGGAGAAAAGCAACTGGTTAAAGCATTGCTTAACCGCAGCGTTCCTGCCGGTGGACTTCCTATTGATGTTGGGGTTGTAGTGTTTAATGTGGGTAGCGTTTTTGCGGTTTATGAAGCTGTGCAGAAGAATAAACCTTTGATTGAAAGGGTTGTAACTGTAACCGGCAAATCAGTTTCAAAACCGTCTAATTTCCTGGTACGCATTGGCACACCGGTATCTGCACTAATTGATGCGGCAGGTGGTTTGCCTGAAGATACCGGCAAAGTAGTGAGTGGTGGCCCGATGATGGGCAAAGCCCTTCATTCTCTTGATATACCGGTTATGAAAGGCAGCTCCGGTGTACTTATCATACCAGAGGAAGCGTCCGGAAGAAATGCAGTAAGAGCCTGTATCCGTTGTACCAAATGCGTGAATGTATGCCCGATGGGGCTGGAGCCTTATCTATTAATGACTGAAGTACAGAAAGATAAGTATGATATGGCTGAACAGGACAGGGTAATGGACTGTATAGAATGTGGATCGTGCAGTTATATTTGCCCGTCAAACAGGCCATTGCTGGATTACATCCGGCTGGGGAAAGTTACGGTTGGTAAAATAATCAGATCAAGAAAATAATATATGATGAAGTACTTTACAGTATCTCCCTCTCCTCATTTACATGGAGAATATTCGATACAGGGCCTGATGTCCGGAGTCATTCTGGCTCTGATGCCTGCGCTCGCTGTGTCGGTTTACTTTTTTGGTTTAGGCGCTATTCTGGTTACCGGAATAGCTGTAGGTTCCTGCTTGTTTTTCGAGTATATCATTCAGAAATACCTGCTAAAAACCACTCCCACCATTAACGATGGCTCCGCCATTGTCACCGGACTGCTACTGGCTTTTAATGTGCCTTCTAATCTCCCGGTATGGATCATTATTGTTGGTAGCCTGGTAGCCATAGGGGTTGGTAAAATGACATTTGGAGGTTTGGGCAATAACCCGTTCAATCCTGCACTGGTTGGAAGGGTTTTTTTGCTGATTTCGTTTCCGGTCGCCATGACC
This sequence comes from uncultured Bacteroidales bacterium, assembly GCA_963783315.1. Classification (GTDB taxonomy): domain Bacteria; phylum Bacteroidota; class Bacteroidia; order Bacteroidales; family DASQZP01; genus DASQZP01. The sequence goes on along the minus strand of CAWAMZ010000008.1, from coordinate 471,375 downwards.
TCCTGGCCTGTACCCAAAGGTTTTCATACTTCTTATGCTGATGCAGTAACAGGTGCCACACCGCTCGGTGTTATAAAGGAAGGACTTGGTAATGGATCTACTGTTCCTCAGTTGATGGATCAAATACCTTCACATATGCAACTTTTTATGGGAGAAATGGGCGGTTCAATGGGTGAGATTGCCGGTTTTGCCCTGATCCTTGGATTAATTTTTATGCTTTATAAAAAAATTATTACCTGGCATATACCCGGTTCCATTCTGATAACGGTTTTTGTTTTTACCGGAATTCTATGGCTTGCTAATCCTGAAATGTATCCTGATCCATTGTTTGAGCTGCTCACGGGAGGAGTGTTGCTTGGTGCAATCTTCATGGCAACGGACTATGTAACTTCGCCAATGACCACTAAGGGGATGTGGATCTTCGGTATTGGCATTGGTGTAATTACCGTATTGATCAGAGCTTTTGGCTCCTATCCTGAAGGAGTATCCTTCGCCATTTTGATAATGAACGCATTTGTACCGATAATAAACAAATATGTTAAACCAAAAAGATTTGGAGGGGAGGTGAATCATGGCTAAGAAAGAATCGTCGTTTCTGAATATGGTACTTACCCTGCTGATAATTACTGCGGTAGCCTCTACAGCCCTGGGGTTCGTTTATGAACTTACCAAAACACCAAAAGCCAGGGCGTTGTATGTTAAGCAGACCTACGCCATTAAAAAGGTGTTGCCATCCTTTGATAATCAACCCATGGAGGATATGTACAAAGTTGCAGCACCTGATGCCTCCGATTCACTTGAATTTTACCCGGCAACTGAGAACGGGAAAAATGTCGGAGTCGCTGTTAAAACTTTTTCAAAAAATGGATATGGCGGGCGCATTGATCTGATGGTTGGTTTTACTCCGGAAGGCAAGATTAATAAAATATCGGTCCTGGATCAGAAAGAGACACCCGGACTGGGCACTAAGATGACGGATTCGGTTTTCAAAAATCAATTTGATGGTGTAAATCCGGAACAGTTCAAGCTAAAAGTTAAGAAAGACGGAGGCGATGTGGATGCAATTACAGCAGCAACAATAAGCTCAAGGGCTTTCTGTGACGCGGTTGAAAAAGCATATAAAATTTACAAAGAACAGGGAGGTGCACAATGAACCAGTGGAAAAATTTCAGCAAAGGTTTTATCAGGGAAAATCCAGTTTTTGTGTTGGTATTGGGTATGTGTCCAACACTTGCTACTACAACATCAGCGATAAACGGTCTTGGAATGGGCCTGGCCACCACATTTGTACTGGTAATGTCTAATTTTTCCATATCGGTGTTTGCCCGCTTTATTCCTGACAAAGTCCGGATACCTGCTTTTATTGTTATTATTGCTTCTTTTGTAACTATTGTGGATCTGCTGATGTCAGCTTATTTCAATACGCCAGGACCAAATGGTGAAGCAAGCCTGTATGACCAGCTGGGAATTTTCATTCCGTTGATAGTAGTAAATTGCATTGTACTTGGAAGGGCTGAGGCTTTTGCCTCAAAAAATACAATTGTGTCTTCATTAACTGACGGGCTCGGAATCGGCCTTGGTTTTGCTTTTGCATTGACGCTGCTTGGAGCAATAAGAGAGATGCTGGGTAATGGCAGTATATTTGGCTACAGCTTTATCAAGGGCGACGGTATACTTGTTTTTGTTCTTGCTCCGGGCGCTTTTATTGCCCTGGGATATTTAATTGCTTTGATCAACAGGTTTAAAAAAACATCATAACGACCTATCATCATGGAATACATTATTATTGTCATCTCAGCTATTTTTGTTAACAACATTGTATTGTCCCAGTTTCTTGGGATTTGTCCGTTTTTGGGAGTATCAGGTAAACTTTCAACCGCCGCAGGGATGAGCGGTGCTGTTATGTTTGTGATGACGCTGGCAACGATAGTCACTTATCTGATCCAGACACTGATCCTGATTCCACTTGGCATTGAATTTCTGCAGACCATCACTTTTATTCTGGTAATTGCTTCTCTTGTTCAAATGGTGGAGATCATACTAAAAAAGATCAGTCCGGCCCTTTACCAGGCATTGGGTGTTTTTCTGCCCTTGATTACTACAAACTGTGCCATTCTGGGTGTTGCCTTGCTGGTTATTCAGAAAGATTTTAACCTGGTGGAAGGTGTTGTATATGCCATCGCAAATTCAATCGGTTTCGGACTGGCATTGATTGTTTTTGCAGGCATCAGGGAACAGCTTGACATGATGGACATTCCGAAAGGGATGAAGGGTGTGCCCATATCACTGGTGGTGGCAGGATTACTTGCACTCGCCTTTATGGGATTTGCAGGAATTGTAAAGTAAAAAATATGTTCTCCGATAATTTGATTACTGAATCAATGATTAAAAAAAGTCGATTTGTTTTGTCCCTGTATTGATTAGCGGGGAACCTCCCTGTCTGTTTCTTCATTAAGCATACTGATAGGCTGCCCGGTACCTTCTATTACTGTATACCAAAGTTCACTCTCCAGATCGATGCGTTTGCGGAAATGAACTGTAACGGGAATTGGAAGCAGGGTAAAGTGTCCGTTCCAGTTTCCAACCACAAAATCAGTTTTTCCGGCCATGGCTGCATGTACCGCATTGTGAGCGAGCTGGCTGCAAAATTTACTGTCATTGGCGTTTGCGCGGGTACTTCTTACAATATAACTTGGGTCAATATATTTGATGCTTACCGGGAAATCTTGTTTTTTGAATTCTTCATCAATCTTGTCCCGTAAAAAAACACCAATATCGCGGTACCTGACATTGCCTGAAGCATCTCTTTCAATCTCTTCATCATTGAAGAAATACTGTCCTGTTCCTTCAGCAACGATGATGAGGGCATGTTTGCGTAATTCCAGTCTTTTTCTCAGAGCCTCAAGAAAGCCGTTTTTACCATAAAGATCAAATTTCATTTCCGGAACCAGTACAAAATTTACTTCCTGAATAGCAATGGCTGCGTTGGCTGCAATAAAACCAGAATCACGTCCCATCAGTTTAACCAGTGCTATGCCGTTTGGAGCACCTTTGGCTTCGTTATGGGCATCGCGCACAATTTCATTGGCAATACTGAATGCTGTTTCGAAACCAAATGATTTTTCTATAAAATTAATGTCATTATCGATGGTTTTAGGAATAGCACCAACGGCAATATTCAGATTGCGTTTTTTGATTTCCTCTTTAATTGCATGTGCACCTTTTAAGGTGCCATCTCCACCAATTGTAAAAAGAATATTAATATTCATCATCTCCAGCGAATCAACGATAACACCGATGTCCTGCTGACCGCGGGAAGAACCAAGGAAGGTGCCACCATACAGGTGAATCTGGGAAACCACTTCAGGGTTGAGTTCAATATAAGGATAATTATTTCCGGGGATAAAACCTGCAAATCCATACTGGATTCCCAGTATACGCTGCACATCGTATCGGTGCCAGAGGGTCATCACCAGTGACCGGATCACATCATTCAGTCCGGGACACAATCCGCCACAGGTAACAATGGCTACTTTTGTTTTGGCTGGTTCAAAATAGAGAAATTCCCTTGGACCTGCTTTTTCAAAAGTAATGGGCGGTTCCTCACTTTTCCTGCATTTATTGTAATACTTGAGTGATGTGTGATACAGAATACGGTCTGAATCATCAACATATTGAAATAGTCCGTCACCATCTTTTTTGGACAGTTTTAAAGGGGAAACCACCGCCCCTTTTCCCACCGTCTCCACCTCGAAATGTTTTGGGGTCAGGTTTTTAAAGTTTGTCATATTGATACTGCTTGTATAATAGTTATTTGGTAATATTAGTTTCGAAAAAAAGAAGAGGTAATGAGATTTTTTTATGCAACTCCCCTGTTGACAAATTTAAAGTAATTTATCTGTCTGGAAACCGGAGTGGAGTTTTAATGATAAAGCAATTAATGTTTATTTCGACTTTTTAGTTCAAGTCTTGCAGCCACAGCTGCACCAATTATTCCTGCATCATTTCTCAGCTTAGCAGGAATTACAGTTGTTTTTACGGTTAGCTGATCGTTGAATTTCTCATCTTTCTTGCTCATTCCTCCGCCAATAATCATTAAATCAGGCCAGAAAAGCCTTTCCATATATAAAAGATATTCGTTGAACCGTCCTGCCCATTCTTCCCAACTCAGTTGTTCATTCTGCCTGACAGCATCGGAAGCATATTCCTCTGCAGACATCGTATTCAGTAATACATGCCCAAGTTCGGTATTGGGAACTAATTTTCCATGGCTGAAGATAACGGTACCTATACCTGTTCCTACGGTAAACAACATCACTACACCTTTTTTACCTTTGCCGGAACCAAATTTCATTTCTGCCATTCCTGCTGCATCAGCGTCATTGAGCACAACAACGGGACAACCGGAAGATTCTTCAAATTTTTCGGCAATGTTGGTTCCAATCCAGCTTTTATCTACATTGGCAGCCGTTTGAGCAATACCGTTGCGAACCACTGCAGGAAATCCGCAACCAATAGGTCCCGTCCACTTAAAATGCGTTGCAATTTTTCCTACTACTGCAGCAACATCATCGGGAGTAGCACCTTCAGGTGTAGGTATGCGGTACCGCCTGGTTTTAAACTTTCCCGTTTTTGTGTTTACAATGGCTCCTTTAATTCCTGAACCTCCTACATCAATTCCCAGAATCTTCTTTACTTTCATTATTTAACAGTCGTTTAACGAATTACAATTTAATCAGGTTAATTATTGGCTTCCCGGATTGGTTTTCTATAGCCAATAATCCCCGTAATTTAAGCTTTTAAATTAGTGAAAAAATTCAGACAGCGGTGAAATATTCCAGCTTTTTTCTCAATAATTTATCAGAACCATTAAATTTTAATTCTAACCGGGCTTTCTATCTTCACTGGCCTTAACCGCTTTAAAAATTTGACTGTTATATTATTGTCTTAAAGATTTTTTTTGTTTTATTTTATTAACAGGTTGTATTTTGTTACATTTAAAAATTATAAATTATTTGTATTTAATCGGATCTTCTTGTATTTTGCAGTGGAATGGCATTAAAAGGGAGAAAATAATTAATTTTATAAGCTCTTATTTGCTAATAAATATGCGGAAAAAGAACAAGAAATCTGGCAAAAATTAAACCTGATAAACTAACAAGAAAAAAATAGAAGAACATGGATACGTATATTATCCAGCTTATTAGAAGCAATAATCGTGTTATAATTCCGGATTTTGGTGCATTTATTGTAAAACAGGGTGCAACGAAATCTATTAGTTTTAATGAATTTCTGAAATTTAATGATGGTTTGCTGATCAATTATGTAGCAGAGAAAGATCAGACAGACCGTATTGTTGCCAGAAAGAAGGTGAATGATTATGTTCAGAAAATCATTAAGGATCTTGATGAATCCGGGAAATATGTAATTCACGGAATGGGGACCCTTAGCCGCAAGGAAAAGAAAATTGAATTTGAACAGATAAAAGATTTCTGGTCAGGAAGCCCTGATACGGCAACTGTAGAAAACAAACCTGCCGGGAAAACCGGTGCTGTTGCAGAGGATGAAAAGAATTATGCGGCTGCCCATTCAAAACCCGGCGACGATAAAGCGGGAACCGGGAAGCTGGAAGAGAAAAATGCCGAAAATCAGAGTCAGGAGGAATCTGACAGCATCATTAAGCAACCCGGAAAGACTTATAATGTGCGTGAACCAAGAAAAAAAGAACCAATCGCTGCACCGGTACCTCCTCCACCGGCTCCGGCACCACCAAAAAATAAAACCGTGAAAAATAAAGTAAATTCTGAACAGCATAACACAAGAAAAAGAAGAAAAAATATGGCTCCGATGATATGGAGCGGTGCATTCGTGGTAATCATTTTGGCTGCTGTTCTGATCTGGTTTTTTCTAAGAGATAATTCTGGCGGGAATAAACCAATAGATAAAACCAAGGTTGAAAAAGTTAGCTCAGCCGATCCTTTTTTGAAAGATTCAGCAGGTAGGAAAGCAAAAGTCAACGATAACGCGGAGATTACTGGGAATGTAAAAACCGCTTCTGAAAAAAAGGCATCTCCTGAAAAGAAAAATAATGTATCCCAAACTACTTCATCAGGAAAAAAATATTATGTTGTTGCCGGCTGTTTTAAAAACGAGACAAATGCAGATAAATATGTAAATTATTTAAACGGGAAAGGGTATAGTGCTGAAAAATTTGGGAAGCTTGGCCCGCTTCATGCTGTATGTTTTACATCATTTGACTCCAGACAAAAAGCAATTGCTGAAATGAGAAAGATAAGAAAAGATGTTGAACCACATGCATGGGTGCTTCATTATTAAGGTTTTATGTAGAAATATTTAATTATTTTTCATGTAACCAACAACAATTCTAATGAATCCTGGTCTTTCGTGAATGGCAGCTGTGGGATTACAGAGCGAAAGAATAAAAAAATTGCCTGAATGAACTGGTTTTCAGAGTTGAAAGTTGAATGATCTTTGCTGAGAGGGGAGGCATGTGAAAAACATTCTAAGCTTTTAATACTATCAAATACACTTAATCTTTTCAGGGATGGAAAATCAAAACAGATCATATGAATGGAATGGGAAAACCCTGTTGATCGTAGAGGATGATTTTTCGAGCTATATATTTCTTGAGGAGATACTGCATGTTACAGGAGCTTCATTGATACATGCTGATAATGGTGAAAAATCGGTTCACCTTTGTATTAATAATCCACACATCGATATGGTATTAATGGATGTACGTCTGCCTGGCATTGACGGGCTGGAAGCGACAAGAAGAATTAAGGCCTCCCGGCCCGGATTGCCTGTGATTGCTCAAACTGCGAATGCTTTTGATGAAGACCGGGTGAGTTGCAGGGATGCCGGTTGTGATGATTTTATCAGCAAACCGATCGCTTCGGACAAGCTGCTGGAATTGATCCATTTCCATCTTTTTAATCACAGGTAGATCAATGCCCCTATTCATTCAGGGATAATATAATAAACAAAAAAGATTTCGAAAGACATAGATACCCGTAATGCAGATAGCTATCCGAAATCTTTTTTGATATCAACTTTTCACATACTACTTTCCGGTAAATTCCATTTTAAATGCTGCATGTTTCAGGATCTGATCCCTGGAGAAATAATCATGATGATATTTCTTGTTAATATATAAATTTGTTTGGTTACAATAAAAATCACTTGAAGGAACACCTGACTCCCCGGTTGGGATTACTGTAAATGATTTGTCCCAGTCTGACAGATCAAAAATATGCCGGTGAGAGGCGCCATGATCAGCTTCAAAAGCATCGCCAAAGGGATAAGAATACGGGCATACCGTATGAAAGCTTCCACCAACCCCGAAAGGGCCACGATTGAGACTAAATACTTTATTCAACAGGTCAGACTTGCCAAGCGGGTGCTTAAGTGTCAGCCGGTGTATAGCGCCCCATCGCCATGCAACAGGATCGGATCCCAGTTGTTCAGCGAGTGTATCCATCGCTGATTCAAAGCTGAGGAGTGTCATATCTGTGAGGTTCTCTTTTTTATCCGGTGTATTTACGTCATCACACCATTTGCTTTTTCCGGCTTTCCAGATATTATTTACGGCAAATTTGGGTAATGAAGTATTGTTTTTATAGTTTTCAAACAGATCACTACCCATTTCATCTCTGAAAACATGGTCAATAAATTCCTGGTAAAAATTTTCAAAAATAGCCGGTGCAGCAAGCTCTTTATCCATATTCCCATCCCAGTTTTTCATGATGGTGATCCCTGCAATAATCAAACTGTCCTTGCCATTGTATAGAGTCAGCATCGAATCCAGAGCTGGTTTCATGCGTTCAACAAGTTTTGAATGCTGGTCAGTTTGTATCTGCTGAAAATCTTCTGCTGAAAGTTTTTCTTTGGCTTTCAGCATTTCAGTGATACGGTTGAACCTGTCGGGAAGGGCATACCACTGACCAATGTAGTATGGATATTCATTATCAGCAGTTTTATTATTGGCTGAAACTAAAAATCCACTGTCAGGGTTATAGGAATGAGGCAGCTGGTTGAATGGTACAAATCCCTGCCAGTCGTTTTCACTGGTCCATCCGGGAAGAATACTAAAACCGGTTGTCCTTTTTCTTACCGGCACTCCTGCACAACAGTATAACCCTATATTACCTTTGACATCGGCATAGTTGATATTTTGGCTAACCGCCAGAAAAGTCCGGACGGCATCTTTAAACTGAGACCAGTTATGTGCTCTGTTCAGCAAATATACCGTACGGAATTCGTTGCTATATTCATCTCCAACCCAGTGCATTGAGATTGTTTTGTCTTTAATGTTCTTAAACCCGGAAATCACAGGACCTCGGTAGGTGAATTTCAGTTCCCGGCTTACACTATCACCTCCTTTGATATGTATCACTTCATCCTTCACCATCATGTTTCTCCATTTGCCATCTACCTCATATTGCAAATGATTCTCAGGGTTGATTTTTTCTTCATAAAAATCCATATTATCAACATACACATTAGTCATTCCCCAGGCAATACTGTCATTGTGCCCAGCAATTATCAGCGGTTGGCCAGGAAGCAAAAGACCGGTAACATTCAGTTTTCCATCAATCACCTGATGCATCTGATACCAGATTCCCGGTATCTGGAGGCCCAGATGCATGTCATTTGCCAGCAGGGGTTTTCCGGTTACACTCTTTTTCCCGGAAACTACCCAGTTATTACTCCCGTTGAAAATAGTTACTCCGAGCTCATTTAGGATATTTGTTTTTTCGAACAACGCAAGCCTGAGATTAAGTGCAGTTGTATCCGGCTGAAAATTACCATATATAGATACTGGTTGTTCGGAAGGGTGGGGGAGCAACTGCTGATAAAGATCTCCTGATAGGTTTTGTTTAACCTGATCAAGTATCATCTGACTCCAGCCAGCCTTAAGATCCCATGCCATATAACCGATCAGGTTAAGTGAATAGACAGGTTCCCAGTGGCGGGGTTTATATCCCAGCACTGCAAACTCAAAGGGCAGATTATTCTGATGTGAGTCAATATACTGATTAACACCATCTGAAAAAGCCTTTAAACTCGCAAGTACCTCAGTACGACTGCTGTCCAAAATCATTTTAGATTTTTCAGAAAAGCGCAGGGAACGAAACAGCAGATCGATATCAACATACTCTTTGCCAAAGATTTCTGACAACCGCCCAACCGTTAATCGTCTTAACAGATCCATCTGCCAGAGCCTGTCTTCGGCCAGCAAATAGCCTGTTGCAGCATACAGGTCATGTTCATTTTTTGCATACACATGAGGGATGCCCAAAGAATCCCTGTAAACCGTAACTTTATCACGTAAACCATTCATTGAAACAGATTTATTATAATCCGGAATTGCCCGTTTATTAATATGAACAACAAAAAGCCCTCCGGCTATAACCGCCAGAATTATTAATATAAGCAAGGGATAAACAATAAGTTTGAGTTTTTTCATAGTTTGGTTATTTAATTATTAAGTATTTCCAAATGATTACCGGAGCGGTTATTATCATGATTTTTCAGTCCGGGAGAAAATAAGCGTAAATGAAATTTATATTACCGGCATTATTTTTGATTTTTATTACTTGTTCCCAGGAGTCTGACCCTTGACAGAACAGGCTGATGATCAGAATGGGCAAATCCAAGATCCACAGTATGAACAGCTAATGGTTCAACATTTGGCGAAAGCAGATAAAAATCGATTACGGTAGTTTCAGTTTTCACCGAATCCCAGGGAGTGATAACCCTTCTGTTCGATGGTTGTGTTTTGTCGTATAACCAGTGCCAGGTTGGTGCCATGAAATCGGGGCGAACATAAGTTACATTTACTGTATCAAACGGATGATTGGTATATGCTGGCCGGAAGCCTGCAGGCGACTGATTCCAGTCACCTCCGACAATAATATAATTCCCCTTTGTGTATTCAGTAATCAGGAAGCTTTTCAGATATTCCATTTGTTTTTTCCTGAGACTTCCGTCATCATAAGCTGAATTGTGGGTATTGATAAGTACCAGTTCTTTTCCGTCAGTAAGCGGATACCTGTTTACCAGAAAACATCTGTCAAGCATAAATAGACTTTTGGGCCAGGCATAATTTCCGGGAAAAGAATAGCGGACAGCAGAAGCCGGAGTAGTTTTGCCCAGGGTAAGTATACCGGATTGTACTTTGCCCATTGGAGAAGTGAAGGGAAGCGGGACAAAAAAAACATCGTAATTCATTCCAAAGCAGGCATTATAACCTGGCAATGATTTAATAATGGTATCCATTTCATTTATCCTGTAACTTCTTTTTGAACGCTGATCGACTTCCTGAAGCATTATGAAATTGACAGTATCATTTGAGGACAGGAAATCAGTCACCGCTTTAAGATTATTTACCGTATTTCTCCTTGAGGTTCTTACCTGTTTGCCTCCGTCATAAAAGAAGTCCATGCTTTTATCCAGTCCACTGTATCCAATATTCCATATGAGCAGATTAAGTTCAACAGAATCAGACAGGGTGCCAGGAGAAGAAGACGTGTATACCTGTGTTTTTTCATTGGGTCTGTAGTCTGTGATGGTAGCATAAAGAATGAGAGCTACAAAGAGAACGGCGATGGAAAAAATGATAATTCCGAGGATTTTTAAAATTTTCATTTGGGTCTGTTTAAGGTTCAATTAGAAGAAAGATTTCACTACAGGTAAAAATACATATCCGGTTTGATTTAATCAATTACCTGAGAGATTTTTCCATTGGTACAGGTAAAATATTTATTTTCATATGGTGATATTTCCATGAATCAAGAAGATTTTACCTAAAGTTATCATTTGATAACTTAAAAAGTGTTATTTAACAGTAATTCTATATGCTCAACCGAAAACGATTGCGGTAACGATTGCGTTGGAATACCGGAGGTTAATCGGTCATTTTTCTTATTGAAATTTAAGAATTATCTAAATTGCGGTTAATACTGACTAAATTCTCACAGAGATTATGGGCAATATTTTCTGATTACTAATTTATTTAACATTAGCTAAAACCGTAGTTTATGAAAAAGAGACTATTTTTTAAAAAATCAATTCTGTTGGTTTGCAGTATGTTGATCATGTTTCAACTGCAGGCCCAACAACATGCCGTAACCGGTACGGTTACTGATGCCAATGATGGTAGTCCGCTTCCGGGTGCTACCATTGTTATTCAGGGGACCAGTAAAGGGACTTCCTCTGATATGAATGGGAAATATCAGATTCAGGCAGGACCAGATGATGTACTGGTTTTCTCATTTGTTGGTTATACCAATGAAACCGCAACGGTGGGGGATCGAAACGTTATCGACATGAAACTGGTTCCTTCAATTAAGCAATTACAAGAACTGGTGGTTATCGGTTATGGCACCGTGGCAAAGAAAGACGCTACAGGTTCAATCTCCACTGTGAGCGCTGATGACTTCAACAAAGGAGCTATTACTACGCCGCAAGATCTGCTGGTTGGAAAGAGTGCCGGTGTTGTAATTACCAATTCCGGAGGTCAGCCTGGTGGCGGAGCAACCATCCGTATTCGCGGCGGATCGTCGCTGAATGCTTCGAATGATCCACTGGTTATTGTCGACGGTGTTCCGCTTGACAATAATAACGTTTCCGGAAGTTCGAATTTTCTGAATTTTATCAACCCGAATGACATTGAATCTTTCACTGTGCTTAAAGATGCTTCTGCAACAGCTATTTATGGATCCAGGGCCTCCAATGGTGTAATTCTTATTACTACCAAAAAAGGAACAAAAGGCAGTCCATTGAAGGTATCCTATAACGGGTATGTTTCCATGGCCAATGCCATTGAATTTATGGATGTGTATTCAGGAGATGAGGTTCGTCAGATAGCATATGAAAAACCTGGCCTTTTTGGAGCAGACAGCTACAATGTTCTGGGAAACAAAAATACCAACTGGCAAAAAGAAATTTACCGGACCGCTATCTCTCATGAGCATAATCTAAGTGTTTCCGGAGCATATAATGCTTTGCCCTACCGCGTTTCTGTCGGGTATACCGATCAGAATGGCATCCTTAAAAATACAGATATGAACAGGGTTACAGGTTCTATCAACCTGACTCCTACTTTGCTTAATAATAACCTGAAAGTGACTATCAGTGCCAAGGGAATGAGTACCAACCAAAATTTCTCAAACAGCGGAGCTGTCGGAAATGCGATTGCTATGGACCCGACACAACCTGTAAAAGATGGGAATAAAAGTTCCGACGGGTATTTTCAGTGGGGAAATTATGGTTCTAATCTGGGTACCCCAAACCCTGTAGAACAATTACTGGCCAATGATAATAAATCTCATGTCTTAAGGGGTATTGCCAATGCACAGTTTGATTATACACTGCCTTTTCTCCCTGATATGAAAGCTAATTTGAATCTGGCTACTGATTATACAAAGAGCGATGGCCACAATAATTATCCTGCTTCGGCACCTTCTCCACTTATTGCACCTCTCAATAATGGAAGGCTTACCGATTACAGCGGAAAAAACACTAACAATCTGCTGGATTTCTACCTGAATTATAAAAAAAATCTTAAGAGCATTTCCAGTAATATTGATGTAACAGCAGGATATTCCTGGCAGCATTTTCAAAGAGAAGGAGACAATTATACACGTGGTATTGTTGATTCAGAACATCCATACCAGATGTCAGACAGTACTTCATTTATTAATGAGAATTACCTGGTGTCATTCTTTGGCAGGGTCAACTATTCTTTAATGGACCGGTATCTGTTAACTGTTACCTTACGTGATGATGGTTCTTCAAGGTTTATCGGCAAAAACAAATGGGGGCTCTTCCCGTCGGCAGCTTTTGCATGGAAGATAAATGATGAGCCTTTTATGGAAAATGTGGGGTCGGTATCTGAATTGAAACTTAGACTGGGCTGGGGTGTTACCGGACAGCAGGATATTGGTAGCTATTACCCTGCACAGGCTCAGTATATAAGTTCTGTTATAGGATCTTATTATCCGATAGGAGGAGAATTTTTACCCACCCTGCGGCCAAATGCCTATGATCCTGATATTAAATGGGAAAGTACAACAACACAGAATATTGGTCTTGATTTCGGATTCATCAATGACAGGATCAGCGGTTCTGTTGATGTGTATAAAAGGGTTACTGACGACTTGCTGAACAGGGTAACCATCCCGAGTGGAAGTAACTTCTCCAACACTTTGTATACAAATGTTGGTAGCCTGGAAAATAAGGGTGCTGAGGTAACTCTTAATCTCAGGCCGATTTCAAGAGAAAACATGTCACTTACCTTAGGATTTAATTTTACGTATAACAAAAACAAAATTACCAAATTGCTCCTTACCAACGATCCAAATTATATAGGAGTTGGTAATGGCGGAGATTCATATACAGGCTATTTGCAGTATACAAGAGTTGGTTACCCTGCTCACTCATTCTTCATGAATAAGCAGGTATACGATGCCAACGGAAACCCAATTGAGGGATTGTATGTTGACCTTTCTGGGAAAGGCGGTGCTGTAAGCGGAACCAATGCAGACAAGTATCTCTATAAGAATCCGAATCCTGATTATCTGATGGGATTCTCAATCAGATACAATTATAAAGATTTTGACTTTTCGGCTTCTACAAGAACCAGTATTGGTAATTATGTTTACAACCAGGTTGCTTCAGGTGCTTCTTACGACCAGATGTATCAGATTGGTTACTGGCACAATGAGCCTAAATTCCTAAGTGATACCAGATTTGTAAAAAGACAGTTTACTTCAGACTATTTTGTTGAAAACGCCTCTTTTTTCAAAGTGGATAACATCAGTGCAGGCTATACCTTTAACAATATAGTCAACTCAATGAGTGCCCGGTTGAGCCTTACCGTTCAAAATGCTGTTACTATCACCAATTACACAGGCATTGATCCTGAAGTTGACCTTGGAGGAAGCAATCCGGGAATTGATAATAATTTCTATCCAAGACCCCGTACCTTCATGCTTGGTTTAAGTTTAAACTTTTAATCTGATTAAGAAATGAATATGAAAAATATAATTACAGGAATAATCTTTTCAGCACTGTTGTTTACATCGTGCGTGAAAGATCTGGATGTTAAGCCCAAGGATCCAAACATTATACTGTCCGGGAACTTACAGGACAGTGCAGTGTATATGAAAGAAGTACTGGGTAAGATTTATGCCAGCTTTATAATTCCCGGACAGGGTGGAAGCCAGGACTATAACGGTGCTGATATTACCGCTTCCGATCCAAACTTTTTTACAACGATTCGTGCCCTGTGGAATTTACAGGAACTCCCAACTGATGAGGCAATTTGTGCCTGGGGTGACCCGGGTATTTCCGATCTGAATACGCAGACCTGGAGTCCGAATAACCCTTTTCTCACGGCAGTATATCAGCGTTTAAGTCTGAGTATTACATATGCCAATGATTTTATCGGTAAAACAAACGGCAGTGCTGATCCCAATGTTATGCGCTATAATGCTGAAGCCCGTTTTCTGAGAGCACTTTCATACTATTGGGCTATCGACCTGTTTGGAAAGTTCCCTTTTACAACCGAAGCAGATGGTGTTGGCAAATATTTTCCAAAAGTTGGAACACGGCAGGAAATTTTTACCTATGTAGAACAAGAACTGCTGGATATTCAGGATAAACTGGGTGATCCCGGCTCTTCCTATCCGCAAGCAGACAAGGGCGCCTGCTGGATGTTGCTGGCAAAGTTATATCTGAATGCTGAAGTATTTACCGGACAGCAAAGGTGGAACGATTGTAAAACATATTGTGACAAGGTAATTGGTGATCCCGCATACACCCTGGCTGATAATTATCGTAAGAATTTCAGCGCTGATAATGGTTACAATTCCAATAAAGAAATGATTTTTGCTTTTGAAGAAGATGGTAAATATACGCAGGGTTACATTGGTACTACATTTATTATTGAATCAAGCAGTGATGCAACTTACCTGCCCGCTGAAAGGTATCATGGTCTGACCTCCAATACCAACTGGAACGGAAACAGAGCCACGAAACAGTTCCTGAACGTAATGGTGGATACAATTGCCACTTACGGGAATGTTCCAATGCCTTTAACCGATTCAGTTTTTGCTCAGTCCCCTGATAAGAGGGTTTATCTGAAGAGAAAAAGAACTATTGATATACCAAGTGCATCTTCAAGTGGTGACTTTGGAGTGGGTGTATATAAATTTACAGCAAGAAATGCTGATAGCACACAGGCTGCCAACTACAATCCGGCCTATGCCTCAACTGATTTCCCTGTTTTCAGGCTGGCTGATGCCTATCTTATGAGGGCTGAAGTACTGCACCGTACGGGAAATGATGGTGATGCAGCCAAGGATATAAATGTGATCAGGGAACGTGCCTATGGAAATACAGATGGCGATATTTCCGCCGGTGATGTTACAGATATGTTCCTGCTCAATGAGCGCGGTCGCGAATTCTATTATGAAGCGCAGAGAAGGACTGACCTGATAAGATTTGGCCAGTTTACAAACGGTACTTATACCTGGGCCTGGAAGGGAAATGTACACGAAGGTACCCAAACAGATAAACACTATGACCTGTACCCGATTCCGGCTGATGAAGTGGCTGCCAATCCAAATTATAATGATACCAACAATCCTGGTTATTAATCCTAAAATTGCTGAAAAATGAACAGAAATATATTAATATTACTAACATTCATCGGGTTGATCGGCATCTTATCCGGTTGTGAAAAAGATGAGACTAAAGTTGTCCTGTCGACCAATCCCGTAGCACCAACCCTTACGGTTCCCGATCTTACCCTGGAAAGGGCAAATGGCAATAATATGGTTGTTTTTACCGGTACAGCTGTTGATCCCGGATTTAAAGCTTCGACCAATTATTTTTTAGAAGCATGTACGCATGGTAATAACTTTAAGGATTCTATCTTAATCCTTACTGATAAACAGGCTACTGAGATGAAGATATCTGTCAGTGACCTGAACAGTCTGTTGCTTAAATCTTTTCCGGCCGACCAGGTTTCAACCCTCGATTTTCGTATCAGGGCAGTACTGGTCAGAGATGCAGGTACAGGTGTAAAACCACTTACTTATGTGTCTGAGACTAAAACTGCAGATGTTGCTTTATATGGTCTGCCCAGGCTTGACCTGTTAAATTCCGGGATGGATCAGAAAATTGAATCAGCGCTCGGAGATGGCAGTTATACCGGATTGGTTAAACTGGATCCCAATAATCCGTTTACACTTAACGATCCTGATGCCAATGTAACCTATGGCGGAAGTGGTGGAAAGCTGGTGGTTGATGGAAGCGGTATAGTGGCCGATCAGGCAGGATGGTATCAGTTGGATGCAAATACAAATGATCTTACTTATGATTTGAACCCCCATATGATTGGTGTAATTGGTGACTTTAATGGCTGGAGTGCCCCGGATACCAAAATGGATTATAATCCCGAAGGAGGCTACTGGTCGGTAACTGTTGACCTGACTCCCGGAGGTATCAAATTCAGGATGAATGATTCCTGGAGTGATGGAATCAACCTTGGTATTGGTGATGCTGACCATCCGGAATACAACCTGAATAACCTCTGGAATAATGGCAGCAGTGCGAATATTCCGATTACCTCGGCCGGTTCTTACAGTATCAAATTGTATATCGGAACTTCAACCTACAAATGTACCATTACAAAGAATTAATGTAAAATCATTTGTATGATCATAAATATTTATAATTCAAAAGATAAGATCAATGAAAAAAATATCAATATATAAACTAATGTCATTCCTGGTGGGTGCGGCAATATTAATTGCCGCCTGTACCAAGGAGAATTCGGATGTAAGACTCGATCCGAAACTTTCTACCTCGCAGGTTATGAATGTAAAAGCTGATGCGGCAACTGTCGTAGGTTTCGTGGTTGCTTCCGGCAGTGGTTTTACTGAAAGAGGCGTTTGCTATAATACAGACCCACAACCTACGGTTGCAAACAACAAGGTTATTTTTGACTCAGTAAGCAACAAAGCTACTTTTACAGTTGAGCTCAAAGACCTGAATTACACAACCAAGTATTACGTGCGTGCTTATGCAACTGGTGACAATGGTACTATTTACGGTGAAGAGATGAGCTTCACAACACCTGTTGCACTGCCGGCACTAACCACTGCTGAAATATCCTCTGTTCTCGCAAATACTGCTGTGGGTGGTGGAAATGTAACAGATTGGGGTGGTGGTGATGTAACTGCACGCGGTGTATGTTTTGGTATGGAAGCAAATCCGACAATTGCCAATGATACTACGGTTGATGGTAACGGAACCGGTGAGTTTACCAGCATGCTTTCAGGACTCAGGGGCAAAACCCTCTACCATACCCGGGCCTATGCTACAAACAGCGCTGGTACCGCTTACGGTCCTGAGGTATCGTTTACTACTTTGTCTGATGTTCCTACTGTTTCTACTACTGCAGTTACAGGTGTTACCAAGACCGAAGCTGTTTCGGGTGGTATGGTATCCTATAATGGTGGTGAAGCTGTTACACAGAGAGGACTTGTATGGGGATTAACAGAAAATCCAACCATTAATAACAATGTGATTGTTGATACTAAAACCGATACCGGTTCTTACGTATCCAATCTCTCTGACCTTGAAAAGAATACAACGTATCATGTTCGTGCTTTTGCGACTAACAGCATTGGTACCGGTTATGGTGAAGACATATCATTTATGACAAAGAGTGATATCGTTACCCTGGTTATCGCTGGCGACTATCAGGGCTGGGATCCTGCAGGTGCTGAAGATTCTCTGATGAATACCATTGATAATCCTAACATTGTTCAGGGCTATGCCTATATTCCAAATACCAATGGATTTAAGTTTGTCAGTAACCGGGACTGGAATATTGGTGCAAACTATGGTGCCGGCGCTGCTGCAGGTGAACTGAGTACCGATCCGGGTGCCGGTAATATATCTGTATCTGAACCTGGCTATTACCTGTTCACTATTGATATTGAAAATCTTACCTATACAGCACTTAAGACAACCTGGGGTGTCATCGGTTCTGCTACAGCAGATGGTTGGAACTCTGGTCAGCAGATGACTTACAGCGAAGTATTCAAGAGATGGTTTGCTACTATTCCGTTAACTGCAGACGAATTTAAGTTCAGAGCAAACAATTCCTGGGATGCACCTAATCCCAATTATGGTGATGATGGACTTGATGGTATACTTGAAAACGGTGGTGCGAATATCCCGGTTGCAACTGCCGGTACATATTCGGTTATGTTGAACCTGTCTCAGCCTAATCATTATACTTATGTTTTGACAACATGGAGCATCATTGGAAGCTCAACTCCCGGAGGCGACTGGAGTACCGACGTTGACCTGACTCCAAGTGCTGATAATACATGGACTGTTACAGCAGATCTCCTCCAGGGTGAATTTAAATTCAGGGCCAATCACGGCTGGGATTATAACCTGGGTGGCACACCTGATGCATTGTCCTGGGGTGGTGATAATATTACAATTGATGCTGATGGTAATTATACCGTTACAATTGATTTAGTTAATGGTACTTATACTGTTGTACTTAATTAACAGATTTTATTTCTGAAGTTATCCTCATCATTTATGGTGAGGATAACTTCTGATTTTTTTAACATAACCTTATTATTTTTCAGGGTTTTGTATTGGTTATAGAAGTTTTGTTTTTTTCATATCTTATTTGTTTACATGTGTCCGGGTAACTAAATGCGTTTGCCATAAACCATATTAACCTGAAGTGTTAAAATTACTTTAAATATGATTACCAGATCTACACTAAAAATATTGTTTGTCCAGTTGTACCTGTTAATTAGTTTGTCTGCAACCGGACAGGTTGTTACAACTGAGCCAGCGCTGCCTTTTGATAATCAGCCTGTAACTGTTTACTTTGATGCCACACAGGGGGACCAGGGGCTGATGAACTTTGCTGGTGATGTTTATGCACATACGGGTGTTTTAACTGACAAAAGTGCTTCCAACAATGACTGGAAATATGTTAAGGCAGAATGGACTGAAAACATACCGGAATGTAAGCTGACCCGTAGCAGTACTAACCTCTACTCGCTTGATATTTCTCCCTCCATCAGGGAATTTTATGGCGTACCCGCTTCAGAAAAAATATTAAAAATGTGTTTTGTTTTCCGAAATTCAGATGGTACAAAAACCGGACGGGACGATGGGGGCAAGGATATTTTTACTGATGTTTTTGAAGAGGGTCTGAATGTTTCATTTATCAAACCTTCCGCCTATTTTTCGTTACTTGAAAATGGCGAATCAGTTCCTGTTGAAATAAGTGCCACCAATAGTGATTCTGTTTCGCTTTTTCTGGACAATAACCTGATTGCTTCTGATACGGGAACAATACTAATTGATACCATACAATTTACAGGGAGTGAAACACATATAGCTGTTGCCAGGGCTTATAAAGATAATAAATCAACCTCAGACACTGCCTATTTTCTGATAAAGGCACCTGTTCAGACGGAACCTTTGCCGGCAGGAATGCAGGATGGTATTAATTATATTGATGACAATACAGCTACACTTGTACTGTATGCGCCACGGAAAACGGATGTTTATCTGTTAGGGGATATGAATAACTGGACACCTGATAACAATTATCAGCTTAAAAAAGATGGTGACCGATTCTGGATCACATTGAATGGACTTACAAAAGGCAAAGAATACGGATATCAGTACATGGTAGATGATTCATTACTGATAGGAGACCCGTATGCTGATAAAGTACTTGATCCCTGGAATGACTCGTATATTTCCTCGGAAACTTATCCAAACCTGAAACCATATCCTGCCGGAAAAACTCAGGGTATTGTCACTGTTTTCCAGACGGGACAGCAGGAATATGTATGGAAAAACAAAGATTTTATACCCCCGGCTAACGAGGATTTGGTGATTTATGAATTGCTGATTCGGGATTTTACCGAACAGCATACATATCAGTCTCTGATTGATACCATTGGATATCTTCACCGGTTGGGTATCAATGCAATCGAACTAATGCCCATAAATGAGTTCGAAGGAAATGAGAGCTGGGGGTATAACCCTGATTATTATTTTGCACCTGATAAATATTATGGCCCAAAAAATGACCTGAAAGCTTTTATTGATACCTGTCATGGTCGGGGTATTGCTGTGATTCAGGATATGGTTCTGAATCATTCCTATGGTTTATCTCCGCTTGTTCAGCTTTATTTTGATCCAAGTGCAGGAGATAACGGGCAACCCAAAGATAATCCCTGGTACAATGCCACCTCACCCAACACTTCCTACAGCTGGGGATATGATTTCAACCATGAGAGTCCGCAAACCAAACAGTTTGTTGACAGGGTGAACCGGTACTGGCTTTCCAATTATCATGTGGATGGTTTTCGTTTTGACTTTACCAAAGGTTTTACAAATAAGCCAGGTGATGGATGGGCCTATGATGCATCGCGAATTAGCATTTTGGAAAGAATGTATGATTCTATAGTCGCTTTTAACCCGGATGCTAAGGTTATTCTGGAGCATTTTACAGCCAATACTGAAGAAATTGCACTGTCAGATCATGGAATGATGCTGTGGGGAAATTTAAACTGTGCCTATAGCCAGGCCAGCATGGGATATAATTCAGGACCTTGCGGAACATGGGATTTTTCATCTGTATCCTGGAAAGACCGCAACTGGACAAAGCCTTATCTTGTGGGTTATATGGAAAGTCATGATGAAGAAAGGGTTATGTACAAAGATATTTCCTATGGGAATGCATCGGGAGGCTACAATATTAAAAATTTGAATACGGCCCTGACAAGACAGGAATTGACCGGTACTTTTCTATTTCTCGTTCCTGGTCCAAAAATGATCTGGCAATTTGGAGAACTGGGCTATGATTACACAATAGATTTTAACGGGAGAGTAGGGAATAAACCCATAGAATGGGGATATTATAATGATTGGCACAGAAGACATCTGTATGATACCTGGGCAGCGCTCATAAAATTGCGCAGGAATGAGCCTGCTTTCAAATCAGCGGATTATTCTGTAGATGCTTCAGGAGCAGTTAAAACCATTACCATCAACAGTGATGAAATGGATGTACGGGTAGTGGGTAATTTTGATGTATTGCCTGCTTCGGCTACCCTGAGTTTTTCTTCCACAGGTGATTGGTTCGATTATTTTTCTGGGGATACACTGCGGTTAACCGGAACAGATACTACTGTTCTTCTGGATCCGGGTGAGTATCATATCTATACAAACAAAAAGCTTGAAACACCTGTGCTGGCTACAGATGTGAAGGAGATACCCGTTCAAAAAAGTAATTATGTACAGGCATATCCCAATCCATTTGCTAATTTTCTGGATTTTACCTTCAACCTGCAACAGGAAGAAGTACTCAATTTCAGATTATATGATGCACAGGGAAGGCTTATTGAAGATTCAGGAATTCAAAAAATGTTTCCGGGCGGCCAAACATACAGGCTTAACCTGCAGGAAAATGAGATGCTTCATAATGGAATATACTTTTACAGTATTACCGGGAAGTCATTTCATGCTTATGGCAAATTGATACACAAATAGAAATTAAAATTCATAGTTTTTTTAGTTAGAAATAGTTTTCGTAGTTAGTAACGCAGTAAGTTTTAGTAGTAGTTTGTTTTGAAAGAAAGGGCTAACCAGAAGGTTAGTCCTTTTCTATGAGTTTAACTTTCATGAGAAAGTAAGTGTCTTATAACGACAAATAAATTTTGCCATTGTGAAGAGAAGATTCTTGTTTATGCATTTAATGACACTTTCTAAGTGCCAGGGGCACGATACATCGATAGTAATTGATCATTCATTTCCCATTTGGAGTTCCGGAGGGGCGATACATACCATTTTCAAGAATTAGTTAATTTATCAGCTTTTAGGAGATTTTGTCTAAGTCCCGGGGAAAAGTGTTTAATAACCTGCTTTATATCTCCTCTAAACTGGAAGAACCGAGCGGTACATCAAAAGTATGCCAGTAGAATCCATGTTTGGAGATCAGTGCATCAGCACTGGCAGGCCCCCAGCTTCCAGCAGGGTAATTTGGAAATTTTAGAGGTGGGTTCTCTTCCCATACTTCCAGGATCGGCATAAGGATTTTCCATGCAGCTTCCACCTGATCAGCCCGCATGAAAAGTGTTGCGTCCCCAAGCATAACATCATATAACAAGGTTTCGTAAGCTTCAGGGGGCTCTGTTTCATAACTGTCGCTGTAGTTGAAAATCATGTCAACTGGTTTGAGGTACATTTCCAATCCGGGCTTCTTAGCCTGAAAATGAACCCTGATGCCCATCTGAGGCTGAATAGTGATCACCAGCAGATTGGGACGCATGATCTCGCGTATTCCTTTTGGGAAAATATGATGCGGCACTTCTTTGAACTGTATGGTTATAACTGATGTTTTTTTCTGCAAACGCTTACCGGTTCTCACAAAAAACGGCACATCCTGCCACCGCCAGTTATCGATAAAAAACCGGATGGCTGCAAAAGTATCTGTATCAGAATGAGGATCAACATGTTGTTCCTGACGGTATCCTTTGACCGATTTACCTTCTATCCAACCTTCCCCGTATTGTCCTCTTACTGCATTTTCATGAACTTTACCGGTATTGAACTTTCGAATGGCTTCCAGCACTTCTACCTTTTTATTACGGATGTTGTTGGCGTCAAGATTAACAGGTGGTTCCATGGCTATCAGACAGATGAGCTGCAGTATATGATTTTGTATCATATCCCTGATTGCTCCGGCATGTTCATAATAGGCGGCCCTGTTTTCCACACCCACCTGTTCTGAAACAGTGATCTGCACCTGTTCGATAAAATTACGGCTCCAGAGTGGTTCAAAAAGTGCATTTGCAAACCGGAATACCATTATGTTTTGTACTGTTTCTTTTCCCAGGTAATGATCAATTCTGTATATCTGGCATTCATTGAATATTGATCCCAAAAGTGCATTCAGATTTTTGGCGCTTTCCAGATCATGGCCAAAGGGTTTTTCTACAACAAGGCGGTGTTTCTTGTTGTCCCTGGCGATTCCGGCTTTGGCCAGGTGCCGGGCAATAATTTCAATAAAATCAGGAGATACCGAGAGATAAAATATACGGGAAGCCTTTGTATCCCATTCTTTATCAATATCTTCAAATGTTTTTTCAAGTTTGTTATAACTTTTATCGTCAGTGAAATCGGCCTGTATATAGGTAATTAGTTCTTCAAATTTCTTCCATTCTTTTGGATCAGCTTTGCCTCTTCTTGAGAAATTATTGACTCCGTCGTGAAGCTTTTTCTTGTATTCTTCTTCAGATACCGAGTCGATGTCAAGTCCAAGTATTCTGAATTTTTCCGGAATAAATCCGTCAAGAAAAAGATTATAAAGTGCAGGAATAAGTTTCCGCCAGTTAAGGTCACCCCGGGCACCAAAAATAGTGAGGATAACAGGGTTGATGTCATTTCTGTTTTTCATGTGTATGTCATTTATAGAAATATAACAGTACTATCAGGCAGATGTTTAACCATACCCGATTTTGATTTTATAAAAAAAGTATTCTGTTTTTTACCAGTCGGTATGAAATACGCCGTCTTCGTCGACCCTTTCATAAGTGTGTGATCCAAAATAGTCTCGCTGAGCCTGAATAAGATTATCGGGAAGGCGCTCGCTTCGGTAGGCATCAAAATATTCGAGTGAAACCATTAGAGATGGAACCGGAATCCCGGCTTTAAGGGCATGGGTCAGGATAAACCTTGTATCGTTCTCGTACCGGTTGAGATCAGGCTGCAATGAATCGGCAAGCAACAGGTTGTTGAGTTTAGGATTTTCACTGAAAATCTGCATGAGATCTTCCAGCAAACCGGCGCGTATGATACATCCGCCACGCCATATTTTGGCTACATCGGCAAGATTTAATCCAAAGTCTTTTTCATCGGATGCCACCCGAAGCATTTCCATACCCTGAGCAAAGGTTACTACCATTCCGAAATAAATGGCATTCTCCAGTTTTGGAATGAAGTTGTCTTTATCTTCTTTAATTATACTGGCCGGACCGGGAAAACGATCCGATGCATCCTTACGATCCTGCTTATAGGCTGATAAATGCCGCATAGAAACGGCCATGTCGATCGTGGGAACAGGTACCTGTAAATCCATTGCCAGCTGTGATGTCCATTTACCGGTACCTTTTTGTTTGGCAGTATCCTTTATGTGATCAATGAGATATCCTGGTTTTTCCTCATCCTTCCGGGTAAAAATGTGAGCAGTAATTTCAACCAGGAAAGAGGAAAGTTTACCATCATTCCAGTTGGCAAACATGGCATGTAGCTCTTCATTATTCATTTTCAGTCCGCGCTTACACAAATCATACACTTCTGCAAGCATTTCCATAATCCCGTATTCAATGCCGTTGTGTACCATCTTCACAAAGTGTCCGGCTGAAGATTTCCCCAGGTAGGTAACGCAAGGTTCACCTTTTACCTTGGCCGCTGCAGCTTCAAAAATGTCCTGTACAAGTTTCCATGCCTCCGGATCACCGCCGGGCATCATACTGGGCCCATGGCGTGCCCCGTCTGAACCGCCGGAAATGCCAACACCAAGATATTTCAGTTTTTTCTCTGAAGCTCTGGCTATGCGTTTTTCTGTGTCTGACGGATGTGAATTGCCGCCATCAATAATCAAGTCACCCTCCTCAAGAACCGGTATCAGGTCATCCAGCACTCCTTCAACCGCTCCGGCAGGAACCAGAAGCATTACCTTTCGTGGTTTTTGCAAATTATCAAGAAATTCATCGAGAGAATTTACACCTTTCACATTCAGTTTTCCCGAATCTTTCTCAAGAATTTTAACTTTTTCTTTGTCAAGGTCATATCCAATGGCTGAAAATCCTTTTTCTGCCATATTCAAAATAAAGTTGCGGCCCATTACGCCGAGACCGATCAGACCAATATCATATTTTTCCATTATCTTTTATTTTTTTGGTAAGCTGTGCATCAAGCTTTTCAATATCTTTTGCATGTAAAACCTGAAACCCTTGTTTTGCTGCCTGTTCAATGTTTTCTTCCCTGTCATCAATAAAGAGACATTCTTCAGGGATGGCTTGTGTCATTTGTAAAACTTTTTTAAAAATTTCAGCTTCGGGTTTCCGCAGATGCAAAAAACAGGAACTGAAAAAAGTGCTGAAATAAGCATTCAATTTGTAGTTCCTGATCCTGTATAGGTTCAGTTCAAGAGATTCATTGTTTATGGTTGAGAGCACATAACGGTTCTCTTTCTTTAATCTTTCAAGTATTGAAAGAGTGGTGTTCAAGGATACGCTTTGGCCTTCCATAAATCTTATGAAGTCTTCTCTGGAAAAGGAACGTTCCCTAAAAAAATATACCTGATCAAGGTATTCATTCCTGCTGATCAGTCCTTTCTCAAATTTTTCAAAAATTCGTTCGTGCTTTTCTTCAGTTTCATCAAGATCAATGGAAAAATGACGGGCAGCCTTTTTACGGGCTGCCTCGTCCCATCCATTGGTCAAGCAAACACCTCCGACATCAAAAAAAATTCTTTTTATACCATTCGGCATTATAATATCAATATTATTGTTTCATTTTATTTACTTTCTCTTCTAATGCTCCTAACAGTTTATCAAAAGGATCAATAAATTTATCTATACCTTCCTCCACGAGTTGATTTGTGATCTTGTCCATGTCAATGCCTGATTTTCTCAGGTCTTCAAAGACCTTAAATGCATGTTCGAGATCCCGGTCCACGGTGTCCTTTTCAATTTTCCCGTATTCACGATAGGCTTCTATTGTTTCTGCCGGCATTGTATTGACTGTGTCCATACCAATCAGAGGTTCTACATATCTGGTTGCACTGTATGCTTCGTTTTTGTTACTGGTACTGGCCCATAACGGGCGTTGTACTCTGGCACCTGCAGCCTTTAATTTTTCCCAGTCTTTACCCGAAAAAATCTCTTTGAATCGCTTATAAGCAATTTTTGCACTCGCAATTGCGCTTTCTCCTAGCAGATTGTTGGCGATGAGCTGCTGGTCATTCTTCAGCTTTGGAATTACTTCGTCTTTTAGTTTTTTATCTACCAG
Organism: uncultured Bacteroidales bacterium; assembly: GCA_963783315.1. Lineage (GTDB taxonomy): Bacteria > Bacteroidota > Bacteroidia > Bacteroidales > DASQZP01 > DASQZP01. The sequence goes on along the minus strand of CAWAMZ010000008.1, from coordinate 445,206 downwards.
CACATCAATGCGGCTAAGGAAAAAACTGGCCACAGATCTTAATTTGTCAACTGGTTTATTTTCATTAATTCTTCTTTCAAGTGCATTCAGGTAGGCTTTGGCAACTGCTTCATAGCTGTCAATTGAAAAAAGCAGGGTAATATTTATATTAATGCCTTCATACAGCATTTCCTCAATAGCAGGTACCCCTTCTTTTGTACCCGGTATCTTGATAAAACAATTTGGTCTGTTAACTTCTTTGAACAGACGGCGGGCTTCTTCCATTGTTTCATCAGTCTGTCTGGCCAGATGGGGAGAGACCTCCAGACTGACAAATCCGTCAACACCGTCGGATGAGTCATACACACTTTTCAGCATATCACAGGCATCCTGTATATCTTTCACTGCAAGGTTTTCATAAATAACACCTACTTCGTCAATTGATTTAATCAGATTTTTAATCTGGTCATCGTAAAAGTCACCTTTTGAAATGGCTCCGTGAAAGATTTTGGGATTTGAAGTGATACCCCGCAGTCCTTCTTTTTCTATTCTGTTTTTTAATTCGCCATTGGTTATCATTTCGCGAGAAAGATTATCCAGCCAATAACTTTGTCCGTATTCTAAAAGCGTCTTATACTTATCCATTATTTTCCTTTTTTTAAGAATTTATTTTCAATAATATCAATCTTGCCGGAACGACGGACATGTCGTTCTTCACCTGAGAAAGTAGCATGTAAGAATTTATCAGACAATTCTTTTGCCAGTTCTATTCCAATAATTCTGGCACCCAGGCAGAGAATATTCATATTGTCATGTTCCACGCCTTGATGAGCAGAATAACTGTCGTGGCAAACGGCAGCCCGGACTCCCGGGAATTTATTGGCAGCAACGGACACGCCGACCCCACTTCCGCAAATCAGGATTCCTCTTTCAACCTTATTTTCCTGCAGTGCCATTGCAAGTACCTCTGCAGTATCAGGATAGTCATCAAAAGGGACAGCAGGGCCGACAGGTACTACTTCAAATCCCTTCAGTTTGATATAATCTGACAGTATTTTGATAAAACCTACGCCGGCATGATCGGCTGCAATTCCTACTTTCATTGTGCTTATTTCTTTAAATATTTCAAGGCTTTGTTGGCAACCTGGTCACCAGTAAATCCTAAATTTTCGAAAATATCCTGGTATTCGGCACTGGCACCAAAGTGGTCAACACCAATTACCATCCCGTTATCACCAACCCATTCAGACCACCCAAAGGAGGAGGCCGCTTCAATTGCAATACGATGTTTAACATCAGACGGAATCACAGATTCCCTGTATTCATCAGACTGATCTCGGAACAATTCCCAGCAGGGCATACTGATTACGCGACTGTCTATATCCTTTTTCCACAATTCCTCCTGTGCATCCAACGCAACAGAAACTTCAGAACCAGTTGCCATCAGAAGCAGGTCGGCTTTATCTCCTTTTTCCGGTGAGAGTACATATGCTCCTTTATAAACACCTTCTGCTTTAGCATATTTATTCTGGTCAATTACAGCAACGTTTTGCCGTGTAAGTGCCATCAGTGAAGGCCCTTCTTTTCGCTGAAGCACAGCTCTCCAGGTATAGGCTACCTCATTGGCATCTGCAGGACGGAAAACGTACATATGTGGCATTGCCCGGAATGAAGCCAGATGGGCAATGGGCTGGTGTGTTGGTCCGTCACCACCCAGCCCGATCGAATCGTGAGTAAATACATAAATTGTAGGGATTTTCATTAATGCTGCCAACCGGACTGCCGGCCGGGCATAATCAGAAAATATGAAGAAGGTGGCTGCAAATGCTCTTATTCCACCATGCAGCGTCAGGCCGTTTGTCGCTCCCGACATACCATGTTCACGAATACCCCAGGCAATGTTTCTGTTGGCATATGATCCTTTCTCAAAATAGTCTGAATCTTCAAACAGTGTTTTTGTGGATGATGCCAGATCAGCACTACCTCCCAACAGATAAGGTACATGCTTACTGAAACTGTTGATTACTTTGGCTGAGGCTTTGCGTGTTGCAACCGGACCATCATCCGGACTGAAGACAGGAATATCCCGGTCCCAGCCTTCACCCAGCTTCATCATCAAACCATCTTCCAGCTGCGTAGCCAGATCCTTATGTGTATTCTGATATTCCACATACATGTCTGTCCATGTCTTTTCTTTTTTGCGACCTCTTTCAACCGCTTTGCCCAGATGTTCCCTTACTTCATCAGGAACGTAAAAATGTTTATCAGCCGGCCATCCATAGAATTCTTTGGTCCTTTTTACTTCATCTTCACCCAGGGGAGAGCCATGGGCATCTGCTGTATCCTGCTTGTTCGGAGCACCATAACCTATATGGGTTCTTAGAATGATCATGGAAGGCTTGTCTTTTACCTCCCGGGCTTTTTCATAAGCTTTTGTAATCAATTCTGTATTATTGGCGTTGTCACCCAGATCCTGAACATGCCAGCCATAGGCTTCAAACCGTTTTTGCACATCATCTGAATAGGTAATCTCTGTTTTACCATCAATACTGATGTGGTTGTCATCGTACAGGAAGATAAGTTTCCCAAGGGCGAAATGTCCTGCCAAAGATGCAGCTTCATGTGATGCACCCTCCATCAGATCGCCATCAGAGCATATACCGTAAGTATAATGATCAATCACCGGGTATTTATCCCTGTTAAACCGGGTTGACAGGTGGGCTTCAGCCATAGCCATTCCCACTGCAGCCATAAATCCCTGACCAAGTGGTCCTGTTGTAGTCTCAATTCCCTTAATTAGTCCGTATTCAGGATGTCCGGGGGTTTTACTTTCCCACTGCCTGAAACGTTTTATCTCACTTAAGGGCAGGTCATAACCGGTAAGGTGTAACATGGCATACTGCAACATGGAGGCATGGCCATTGGATAGCACAAACCGGTCGCGATTAAGCCAGTCGGGATTTTCAGGATTGTAGTTCATTATTTTGTTCCACAGAACATATGCTACAGGAGCCAGTGCCATAGCCGTTCCGGGATGTCCTGAACCGGCCTTCTGAACGGCATCCATGGCAAGTGTTCGAATCGTATTAATACTAAGTTCTTCAATATTAGATTTATCCATAATTTAAAGATCTTTTTATGTTATTATGTTTCTGAGTTGATTTTTTTTTATTCCTTACTGAAGTTGAAAGAAATACAGGAAATGCGATGATTGCATGATTATCTGAATTACTAACATAAGCTTTATGTTTTGGTTCATTAGACATCATCTGGCAAGGATTTAAATATCATCAGACTTCGGTTATTTAGTTGAAAAACCATGCCAGAAAGGATTTTGGCATCTTAAAAAAACTTAAAAGTGGAATGTGGGCTTTTTGAAGCAGAAGTTTGAAAAATAATATAAGGAATGGGTGTAGAAAAATATCTACATTGTTATTGTTTTTCCACAAAAATGTTTGAATAGTTGCAATATTTTTTAAAAATGAATATCGTGATTAACAGTCTGGATATACTTCAATATTCAGCGGATATTTTAGGCATTACAAATTTATTTTTCCACCTCCCGGGGTGAAACTTTCTGTCTTTCAGCCAAATTACTTATGGTAAGTCCCTGCACTATGATGGAAAAGGCAACCACAACATAGGTGATTGAAACCCAAAGATTCTGATGTAAACTTTCCGGCAGTGATAATGCCAGGGCAATGGAAATACCACCGCGTAATCCACCCCAGGTCAGCAAAACCATGGTTTTATGGCTGAATTTTTCATGCAGACGAATTAATTGACCTGGTAGCCATACACTGATATAGCGGCTTGAAAGGGCAATAAAAATAGTGATTAATCCTATGATCAGGTAGTTTATATCAAATGGTATGACAAGCAATTCGAGGCCGATGAGTACAAATAAAATAGCATTCATGATTTCGTCAATCAGTTCCCAGAAACTGCTAATATAATTCCATGTAGTATCCGACATACCCAGCCTGCGTCCTTTATTGCCCACCAATATTCCTGCAGCAACCATTGCCAGCGGGCCTGAGACCCCAATTTTGTCAGCAATTGTATAACCACCCATTACTACGGCAACAGACAACATAACTTCAACCTTATAGTTATCAATGCTTCTCATTAACAGATACGATCCGTATCCGATTAAAATACCCAGCAGCAATCCTCCCCCGGCTTCGCGCAGAAAAAGTAAACCAACGTTGGTCCAGTGGATCTCTTCAATGTGATTTGCCAGGGTCAGAATAGTCATGAAAATAACTACAGCCACACCATCATTGAATAATGATTCTCCCGTGATCTTTATTTCAGTGGATTTTTTTATACCTGCCTTTTTAAGTATGGCCAGTATAGCAATCGGATCAGTAGGAGAGATGAGGATACCAAAAAGCAGACACTGCACCCATGGAACCTGCAGCTGGAAAACCGGCAATAAATAATATAATACTGTACCGATGATAAAGGTCGAAATCAGGATTCCCAATGAGGAATAAATTAGAATAGAAACTCTTTCCTTCCTGAGTTCTTTGGCATTGACATGGATAGCACCTGCAAAAAGAATAAAACTCAGCATCGATCCGAGTAATAATTCTGAAAAATTGAAATTATGCAGGAGACTAAGCGAATCTTTCATCACTACCGGGAAAAATTTACCGGTAACAATCATAAACAGTGAGGTTATGATTGCTATGACCATGAGGCCGATAGTGGACGGCAATTTCATAAACCGGTAGTTTACATAGGCAAATATTGCTGCCAGCACAATAAAAACCGAAAATGTATCATATAAACTCATGCAAAATGTTTATTCTATACAACACTCATGATCAAATATTGTGCATTAAAAATTTCGATGGTCTGCACAAAAAACCCCGCCACTTATTGGGCGGGGTGTGCAGGTTGCACAATGTGCAATCCCATCCATGCATTAATTATAGCTTTATACGAATAAATCTTTCTTTGGGTGTCATTGATATACCGCATCTCTCCGGTGCTTCTCCCTCGTATGTGTTGCCACAAGTGGTGCAAATCATATAAAGATCAGGCAGAGATTGTTCTGTTTTTTCATCAAAGCTTTTCAGCGCTTTTTCATAAAGAGCTTTATGCTTTTTCTCCACCTGGTAAGCATAATTAAAACTGATCATGGCCAGGTTTACCCCTTCTGAAGATGCATCTTTTATAAAATCCGGATACATAGTTGCAACCTCGTAGGATTCTCCGTCAATAGCGTTTTGCAGGTTTTCTCTTGTACTTTTTACATCATACTCAGGCTTTACTTCGGGAATTTCAGCATTTAACTGCATCAACACTGATTTATGATTTCCGGCATGAATACTCTCAGCCCGGGCTGCTGCATCGAATAACAGGGCAATGCGTTTGTGTCCTTCTTCACGTGCTTTTTCTGCAAAAGCTGTATACTTTGCATGTGCAGTTGATTCCCCGATAAAAGCATCCTGCAGGTCTTTTACTGACTTTTGTGCTCCGGCGGCGTTTACATTCATACCAAATAATGCTGCCATAATTGTAAGTGCGGAAAGGTAGATTAATTTTCTTCTCATTTTTTTATTTTTTTAATTCAACAATAATTTCATTTTGATGATTCAAAGATAGGGTTGGGTTTCTCTGAATTTGGTAAAAGAAATCTTAAGAATAGCTTAAAAATCAGATACAACTGATTTTGGGGGTAAATCGATGAGTTTTTATACAGCTCATCCTGGAGCAAGACAATATAAAATTCAGATAAAAATCAGCAATGAAGAAATAGAAAAGTGTATCAGGAAAAAGTGAGGGTTACAGTTGTTCCCGAGCCGGGAGCACTTTTAAACTGCAGATTGATTCCCAACCGGTCTGCAAACCTTTTTACTATAGATAATCCAAGTCCACTGCCACTAATTTTCGAACTCCTGGAAACATCGGCGCGGTAAAAACGATCGAATATTTTATCAATCTGACCTTCAGACATGCCAATTCCCTGATCGGTTATCTCAACCAATGTAACCTCTTTTTTATGAGTAGCATTTAATACAATATTCCCTCCTGGTAAAGAATATTTTATTGCATTACTGATCAGATTCCTGAAAATTTGTTCCAGCATAAATCTGTCAGCTGATAAAACTGTATCTTCAGGAATATTTAACAGTAAGCTGAGATTATTGGCATCCAACTGGTCATCGAACTCTTTTGTCAGATTATCCAGCAGCTCACTTACTGGTATATTTTCCCTGTTCATTGCACCTGCTCCGCTTTCATACCTGGCCAGAATCAATAACTGTTCAACTAATGTGGAGATGCGGTTAACTTCATGCAGACAATACCCGATTTTATTTTGATAATATTCATTATCCCTGGGTTTCCTCAACATGACTTCAATCATCCCCCTGATACTTGCCAGGGGTGTCTTTAATTCGTGGGAAGCGTCAGCTGTAAATTGTTTCTCGCGGAGCACAGCATCCTGCAACCTGTCCAGTAATTCATTGATAGTTTTTGTCAATGTATACAATTCATCCTTATTAACAGGCAAATCTATACGGTCATTAAGATTTTCCCTTGTGATTTTTTCTGCTGTGGTTGTCAGGTGATTCACCGGGGCAATACTTTTTTCGGCAATAAATCGGGTAAAAAAGAATAAAATGAAAATAACAAGGGGTAAAGACAGTAATAAAGTATTGCGTAAATTTTTCAGCACAAGCAAAGAATCTTCAAGAGGTACGGCAACAGTGAGCGTACCAAATTGCTTTCCCGAATGGTTTTTAAGGGAAACCTGCAATTGTCTTACCGGGGAACCCGATAATCTGTCATTAAAATATGATTTATTTTCAGGAAGGTTTTTGACAGGTATTGACTGATCAAATAAATTGGGAGTTTTTTTGAGAATCTTTCCGGTAGTATCTGTTAGCTGGATGAAGGTTGGATTGACCTCAATCTGGGAATGTTCATTTTCTGACCATTCATAGGGATTTGTGAGGATCATACGATCGCTCAGCATGACTATTGAACTGGTTATTTCACCTGCTTCTGCTGAGAGGTCTTCATCCAGGTGATTATATACAGTTTGATGTACTACAAAATATATGACCAGATAAAGTCCTGCAGTTAGCAGGGCAGTGGCTACCATGAAATAGGCGGCAATTCGGCTGCTGAAACTAAATTTACTCATATTCTTTTATGATATAGCCAACACCTCTAATGGTTTTAATCATACTGCTCACATCTTTGTTTCCGAGCTTTTTGCGAAGTGCATTAATGTAAACATCAATGACAGAAGTATTGTAATCAAAATGAATATCCCATACATGTTCGATAATGCGGGTTCTTGTACACACCTTTCCTTTATTGCGCAGCAGAAATTCCAGCAGGGCAAATTCTTTTTGGGTGAGTGTAACTGACTTGTCACCAACAAGAACCTCATGCGTATTCAGGTTCATAACCAGTTTACCCGCTGTTAGTTCGGCATGGTCAGTGTTCTTATCCCTCAGTTGTACCCTGATCCTTGCCAGCAATTCTTCAAACGAAAAGGGCTTTTTTATATAATCATTGGCTCCCATTTCGAGACCGAATACTGTATCTTCAGTAGTGTCTCTTGCTGTCAGCATAATAATGGGTACCTCGGAACCGGATTTCCTGATTTGCCGGCATACTTCAATTCCACTAATCCCGGGAATCATCCAGTCAACCAGCAAAAGATCATAATCACCTTCATTCTGCAAAGCCATTTCAAGTCCCTCGTTTCCCGAGTGGGAAACATCTGCAGCATAGGATTCTTCTTCCAGTCCTTCTTTAAGGAATTTTGCTATACCAGGTTCATCCTCAATAATCAATATTCTCATATAATTGTTTATTCATCTTCGGCAGGTAATCCAAAACCAAGGTTGAACTGCACACCGGCTGCATGTTTATATACAAGTTCACCTCCATAGTAACCCGTTCTTCCGATTGCAAGTACACTGGCAAAAAACAACACCAAAGCAGTGGCTTTTAACAGGCCCCCGTATTTTTTTAAAAGAACCAGCAAAATACGAAAAACTGCCGTAATACTCACCAGCCAGATGGTCAATTCTGCTGCATCTTCATGAGTTTCCAGTGCGTCTTTTAACATTCCCTGTTCCGTTATTCCGCCACCGGCCAGGTTGCCTGTAAGAAATGCAGTTATCACTCCGACAGTTCCTAAAATTAACAAATAAAAGCCCGTTTTGGAAAAAAATTCCTTCTGAATAAATAAACCGGCAATATCAAATAGAAATCCAACAATTAGCAATGCTATCGGAAAATGTACAATTATCGGATGAATGTGTGTTGTATCAATCATAGCTGTTTTTTTTTGGTTAAAAATTCTGTTACAAAGAAACAACCTCATACTTAATTCTTCCTTTGTGAATTCTTAAAATTTGCTTAAAAGATAATGTGAGTATCTGGATGATTTAACCGCAAGTAATTTGTTTCCAGGCAAAGTTGTAAAAACAATATGATCTATCGTTTGTTACATAACTGAATTCAAAGGGTAAATAATTTACTTATTGTGTTTAGCCCGGATTACTACTATACTATATCGCCGGCAATGATTACGTCAGCTACACTTTCAGAACTGATATTCCAGTAAAATTAGGCATAAAACCACAAGGAGTAGTTTATATATTCCAGTTTGTTGGGGTAGTAAGCTTCATATCAGGTTGATATTTATACAGTTTATTATTAAAGAATCATTCTAAATCATATATATAAATATTTAAATATCAACATTATAATAATTGTTAACATACTTTAACGTGAAAAGATTAACAGTATTCTTTGTTGGAAATAAAAATTGATCTATTTTTGTCCTATCAAAACAATAGGATAAGTAGTATAGAATCCGGACTTGTAAATAGATAAATACGGAATTAAAGATTACTTAAAAAGAGAGAACAAATGAAACGATTATTAAAAAGAGTATTGATTGTAATGCTGGTACTGGGGCCTGTTCAGGTATTTGGTCAGCAGCAGTACAAATTATCCACATCAGGAAGCTCTGTAAAAATTAAAGGAACTTCCACGTTGCATGACTGGAGTATGGACGCAGAAAATTTATCTGCCACAATGAGTGCCGAGACCAGCAATGGGATGCTCCAAAAGATTACCGCAGTGAATTTTTCCTGTCCGGTTGAAAAAATTGTAAGTAATGAAAGCAGCATGATGGACTCCAAGGCCCATGATGCTTTTAAAAGTGAAAAAAACCCCACAATTAAATTCAATTTTACCGACCAAAACGCTATTAATACCGGAAATGGTCAGGTAAATGGAACAATTACCGGGAATCTCAGCATGGCAGGCAAAACAAAACCTGTGAAGATTGCCTTCGCTGGTAAAGTGCTGGGTAGTGGACATATCGTTGTAACAGGTACCAAATCGCTTAAGATGAGTGATTTTGGAATGGACCCGCCAACTGCTATGTTTGGTACCATTAGTTCGGGAGACGAAGTTACCATCGTCTTTACAATTGAATTTGTACCGGCAAATTAATGTCAGCAGTTTATGCTATTATATAAGCAACCTAGTATTAATTAAATATATGTTGAACAAATTACCATTTTAATCACAATAAAAAAGTTATGAAGAAACAATCTATTTTATTAGGGTTATTACTGTACGCAGGAGCTGTTTTCGGACAGCAGTTTGAACAGCCACAGATTGATAACGAACCATTTGAAAAAGTAAAAGTACATGTTGGAGCAGATTTCGCCATGCAATTCCAGGCGCTCGATAATACAGCTGATTCAACTCTGGTTCCTCTGGGCACCAATCTCAATTTACCCTCTGCAAATTTTAACCTTGATGCATTACTGGCAAGAGGCATTAAGGTACATCTGAGAACTTACCTGTCATCAAAACATCACAACGACACATGGGTTAAGGGCGGATATCTTATTATGGATCAACTTCCCTTCTTCAATTCATCAGCTGTTGATAACATTATGAATTACCTGACTGTGAAAGTTGGTGTAATGGAACTGAACTATGGTGATGCACATTTCAGGCGTTCGGACAATGCCGAGATAATCAACAATCCTTTTGTCGGCAATTATATTATGGATGCATTTACAACTGCTCCCGGATTGGAGATCATGTTCAGAAATCCTTCAGGACTCCTTCTCATGGGCGGTCTGACTACCGGTTCACTGAGACCTGACCTGGTAACCTATAGCTCTTACTCCGGTAAATACACTCCGATTAATGTCGGTGAAGAACTTGCAGTTTACGGGAAAGTCGGTATTGACAAACAGATCAACGATGACTTTAGGGTAAGGGCAACCGTATCTGGTTACCACAATAAACAAAATCATTTTGGATCACTTTATGAAGGTGACCGTGCCGGTTCACGTTTTTATATGGTTATGGTCCCGCAGTCTGAAGCTAACGGTGATGTTACTCCGGGCGACTATCGTGCCTCAGGACGCTGGTCACCGGGATTCACAAATAAGGATAATTCATTGATGCTGAACCTTTTCACCCGTTTCCATGGTCTCGAATTCTTCGGTACTTTAGAACAAGCTAAAGGTACTCCTGCTTTTGGCGGTGCTGATTTCAAATTCAACCAGTACGCTGTCGAAGGTCTTTATCACTTTGGTGGTGAGGATCAGTTCTATGGTGGCTTGCAGTATAACAAGGTTAAAAACGACAAGGATATGTCAGTTGACCGTATGCAAGTGGCTGCAGGCTGGGATATGACTAAGAATATTACGGCCAAGCTTGAGTACGTAAATCAAAATTACAATGGTTTCACAGCAAAATATGGAAGTGACGCTGGTTTCAAAGGAGTAATGTTTGAGGCAGGTATCTCCTTCTAATTTTCTTTACATTATTTTTTAAACCACCCTGTGAATTGGCAGGGTGGTTTAAGCTTTATGTAAACTTTTATCGCGCTTTACTTCTGTTTTCTGTTTAGCCATTTGATTTGATGAGGTTTTAACTTTTTCATTATTGAATTTAAACTGAAAACAGGAGTTTTTTCACAAATACCAGTTCATGAAAAAAATTCTTTTCATATTGCTTGCAGTCATTCCTTTAAAGGTTTATTCTCAGCCTTTGAGCAAGGTGAATACTGCCAGTACCTGCTACCTGAAAAATATTTCGATACACGGGGAAAGCAATGTGAATGAATTTAATTTTACCTATTCAAACAACAATAAAAGCCATACCAATGATAAGGGGGAAGTTTGTCATCCTGAATCCGATACCGGCGACGTAATTTTTTACATACCGGTTAATCAGTTTGAGCCCAGCAATATTGCCATGTTGCATGACTTTAAAACACTTATCAAAGCTTCTGATTATCCTGAAGTGATGGTTGAAGTCGATAAAAAGACACTCCTGGAGATTATCTCCGGTATCTCTTTTACCCATCTGAATTTTAAATTAACACTTGCCGGAGTTACTCGCCCCATTGATGCACAGTATTCAGCTTACCGCCTGTCTGGCAGTAATTTAGTTTTGTCAGGAAAAACACAGATAAAACTCACAGATTTCTCTCTGGAACCGCCGGAAAAAATGTTTGGAATTATTCGTGTAGAAAATAAGGTTTTTATAAATTTTGAGATAATTTTGCCGGTAAACAACAGTAGTGTTATTACAAAAACATAAGAATTGAAATTCAGCACCAAAACAAGGTATGGCATCAGGACGATGATTGAAATTGCAAAATCTTCCAGAGAAGGGGTTTTTCAGAAGGATATTGCAAAAAATCAGAATATCTCTGTTAAATATCTTGATCACATTATTGCTCCGTTGAAGGTGGCCGGACTGATCACCAATGTGAACGGCCGGAAAAGCGGGTATATGCTTACCACTAAGCCTGAAGATATTACCGTACTGGATATCCATAAAGCATTCGAAGGTGGTGTTTGTATTGTCGACTGCCTTGAACGAATCAGCCAGTGTGAACGACGCGATAAGTGTACAGTTCAGTATTTCTGGATGGGCTTGAACAATAATATTATTGAGTATCTGCAAAAAGTTTCTCTCAAAGATTTGCTTACCGGTAACATCAGTGTCTGATATTTTTAGTCTGATTGCCGGGATTTGATAAATTTGTCAGCAATATTCTTCCCTTTTTTATTTTTATTTTACTTTCCAACCTTATCATCACTTATTTATTTTACTATATTTAACCTTTCAACTGTTTATCCTGAAGTTGTGCAGGCACTGGAAGCTAGTTTTTACCGGTTTTCAATAACCGGATAAAGCGGGATTGCTGATTTATATTCTTTTTATACAAAAGAGATGTGGATACGGGATATCATTGATTATAAAATTAATCATATTTTGAAATGAAGATTAAATTTATTGGCGCAGCCAGGGAAGTAACGGGAAGCAAACACCTGATAACAACCGATTCAGGAAAAAAAATATTGCTTGATTGTGGAATGTTTCAAGGGAAGGGGCTGGAAACTGACCATTCGAATCGAAAATTGGGTTTTAATCCCTGGGAAATTGATCATGTGATATTGACACATGCACACATCGATCATTCGGGTCTGATACCTTACATATATAAACTTGGATTTCGAGGATCTGTCATTTCTACCAGTGCAACACGGGATTTATGCGCTCTCATGCTGGCTGATTCCGGGTTTATACATGAACATGATACCCGCACGTTTAATAAGAAACGTGCCAGACAGGGTCTTGATTCTGTTGAACCTATTTATACCAAAGCTGATGCTGATGCCTGTATGGAATTATTTATCGGGATACCGTATGGCCGAAAGCTGCATATTGATCAGAATATAAGTGTGAAATTTACAAACAGCGGCCACATGCTGGGTAGCGGTGTTGCCAGCATTGAGATCACGGAGAAGGGAGCTAAAAAACGAATTGCCTATACTGGTGATATTGGCCGGCCCGGAAACAGAATACTCAGGGCTCCTGATCCTTTTCCCCAGGCTGATATTCTGATTGCAGAATCAACTTATGGTGACAGGTTGCATCATGATAGTGGAAAATCTGAGGAAGAATTACTGACCATACTAAAAGAGACCTGTGTTGAAAAAGGAGGGAAGCTGATTATTCCTTCGTTTAGTGTGGGACGGACGCAAGAGATAGTTTACTCCCTGAATAATTTTTATAACAGTGGCAGGTTACCCCGCATTGAGATCTATGTTGACAGTCCGCTTGCTGTCAATACAACCGATGTATTCCGGTTGCATCCGGAATGTTTCAACAGTGATATACTGCAGGTAATGGAAAGTGATCCGGATCCGTTTGGTTTTAACAGTCTGCATTATATAAGAAGTGTGGATGAATCGAAAAAACTGAATACTATTCGCAAACCTTGTGTAATCATTTCTGCTTCAGGGATGATGGAAGCCGGAAGAGTAAAGCATCATCTGGCAAACAGCATATCCAGTCAGCGAAATACTGTGCTGGCCGTGGGATATTGTGCTCCGTCAACGCTTGGTGCACGCATTTTGCGTGGTGATAAAGAGGTTTCGATTCACGGGACTGTATATCCGGTAAAAGCTGATATACGAAAAATTGATGCTTTCAGCGGACATGGGGATTACAGGGAAATGCTCAATTATTTGAGTTGTCAGGATAAATCTGCGATCAGGCACTTTTTTATGGTACATGGGGAATATGAAACCCAGCTGACGTATAAAAAGTTTCTTGAAGAAAACGGGTTTAATAAAATTACAATTCCGGCACCCGGTGAAGTTGCAGACATATAAAAATAATCTGAATATTAGCCGGATATCCATTTATTTGTTCTACCTTTGCCGGCTAATCAATAATATTAAGAATGCAATTTGACACAATGGGTCTGAATGACTTAGTTCTAAAGGCAGTTCAAAACCTTGGCTTTCAGATCCCGACTCCTATTCAGGAAAAAATTATCCCCCTGATAATACAAGAAGACAGAGACCTGGTGGGGCTTGCCCAAACAGGAACCGGAAAAACTGCTGCTTTCGGATTGCCACTGGCAGAAAAAATTGATTTTTCGAATCGTGCTGTTCAGGGACTCATCCTGAGTCCGACAAGGGAATTATGCATGCAGATTACAGGAGATCTGATAAATTTTACCAAATTTATTCCCAATGCTGTCGTTACACCGGTTTATGGTGGGGCGAGTATTGAAACCCAGATCAGGCAAATAAAGTCAGGTACCCAAATTGTTGTAGCTACTCCGGGACGTCTGGTAGACCTAATCAAACGCAAGACAATCAGTCTGTCAAAAGTACGCTATGTAGTGCTTGATGAAGCTGATGAAATGCTGAATATGGGATTCAAGGATGATCTGGATTTTATCCTGGACAAAACTCCGGCAATAAAAAACACCTGGCTGTTTTCAGCTACCATGCCCCGTGAAGTTTCGGCTATTGCAGCCAAATATATGAATGACCCTGTTGAAGTAACTGTAGGAAACAAAAACAGTGGTTGTGGAAACATTGAACATTTTTTCTACAAAGTTGCTGAGAAAAACCGCTTTGATGCACTCAGGCGGTTACTGGATTATCATCCTGATATCTACGGACTTATTTTTTGTCGTACCCGGAGAGATACCCAAGCTGTTGCCGAGAAATTACTTAAAAGCGGATATAGTGCAGAAGCGTTGCATGGAGATCTTTCACAAAGTCAGCGTGACAGTGTGATGCGGAAATTCAGAGAGCAGTCGCTGCAGATTCTGGTTGCTACCGATGTTGCTGCCCGGGGAATAGATGTGGACAGTATTTCGCATGTGATCAATTATAATTTGCCTGATGAGGCTGAACAGTACGTGCACCGCAGTGGTCGTACAGGAAGAGCGGGTAAAAAAGGTATTTCACTGTCCATTATAAACGGACGGGAGCAGGGCCGGATCAAACAGATTGAAAAGGCCGCAAATATCCGTATCAGCCATGATACAATCCCTTCAGGATATTCAGTTTGTGAAAAGCAACTTTTTTCAATGATCCATGAACTTATGGAATTGAATGTGGATGAAAAAGCAATCGAAAGGTATATGCCGGCAATTTACGATACACTTGGTGCTCTTTCTAAGGAAGAGCTTGTTAACAGGCTGGTTTCTTTTCAGTTTCAGCATTTTCTTGACTTCTATAAGAATGCTCCCGATCTGAATGACACCTTTAAGGGCAGACAGGATGGAGACAGAATGACGGATTCAGTAAGAGGAAGAAAAGATGAAAGACGGGGACCCAAAGGGCCGGCTAACACTGTACGGTTTTTTATAAATTTCGGCGTAAAAGACCGGATCACCAAAAGTACCATTGTACGTCTTGTTTGTGATGAAGCACATATTAGCAACCGCGAACTGGGCACCATCGATATTAAACGTGAATTTTCATTCTTTGAAGTTGACGAACGGATTGCTGGCAGTGTATATAAATCGTTGCAAAACGCAAAACTTGATGGTCGTAACGTAACGGTTGAACCTGCTGAAAAATCAGACAATACACCTGATCACAAACAAAAGAAGAAAAAGAAAAAGCAAGCCAAAGTCAGAAATGTTGCCTAAAGGTATGCTGCTGCTCAGCATTACTCTTTGTGGAAAGTGAAATATTAAAAAAGGCGCAATAAATTCTGTGCCTTTTTTTATTTTACCAGCATGCTTGCGTTTGGAATGACAGCAACAGATCCTTTGAAGTTTTTCAGTAACTCACGTACTTGTTCCGGATCCGTTTTGGTGGCTCCCATCATGTGGCAGGTTTCTTCGGACAGACTGGTAATTAGTTTGATATTGATACGCCTGGTTTTTGCCAGCATCGCCAAAGCAGTACCACCATTCCCTTCATAATGCTTTTTCATTTTTTCAAATATAGCATCCCAGCCGCCTGCATTGAATATTTCAGGGAAGGCCTTATTTCCTAATCCGTCCCGACATTCGGCAAGCAAAATAAGCGTACCATTGTCTTTAACAAATGCAGTGGCATTATGCACAGATTTATGAGACTGAATAAAGTTGATATCTTTAGGATAACCCCCTGCCGAGGCAATCACCAGATCATATAAATTTTCATTCTCTGACCGGAAACAGGAATCATGTTTCTGGCAGGCAGCAAGAAAATCTTCATAACTGGTTCCGGCCATTAGCTGACAAACCTGTCCCCGGCTGTTTAAGATACCATGAACTGAGATTTTTTCGGGTAGCATTTTATCAATTTCCCTAAGGTCATCAGATAATGGATTTCCTTTAAGGTTTCCTGGCTGGCAATCAGGTTCCAGCTGATGATGTTCCATATCCAGGAACAAGCTGTGATTCTGATAAACCGATTTTCTGGCTGCCAAACCAGGAAATATCAGCTTTCTGCCTCCACCGTATCCAGCAAAATAGTGATGGGATATTGCCCCGAATGTGATCAAAAGTGTCGCTTCCATGATCTCTTTCCTTATTCGTACCTCCGTTCCTCTTTTTGAAGTCCCGATATGAACAAGGGTAGTATCATCGTTGGAGTCGTGATGAACAAACCGGTATTGACTGTATACATTACCATAACTGGCAAGGCTTTCTTCATCTGTTTGACGCGGATGTGTACCATACGCAATAAAAAAAGTAATATTTTCTTTCCGGCAGCCTTCTGATTCAAGAATATCTGTCAGCCAGGGAAGATAGCTATCGTAGCCACACAGGCGTGTTTTGTCCGAGATTACTATAGCCGTCCTTTCGAAGTTCACCGAATGAATTTTATTCAGTTGATCTCTTATCAACCACTCAAAATCAGTTCTGTTTATTGTAAATTCAGGATCCCTTGTACTGAGAATATCAGCATGCAATGGTAATGTAAAGGATATTTTTTCGTTACCTGATTTTAATTCTATAGCCATTGGTTTGTTTTTGTTTCAAAAGTACAAGAAAGAGTTCAAATCACAGACCCTTGTTTGCACAAATTTACAGGCCTTCATCAAAGCAAATATAAAATTCACCGGATATTTTTAAGATTTAGACGTAATTTTTAAATTATCTCGATGTAAATCTCTTTAAAACAGTTTTATAGTTAATCGTTCTTAAATACCCGTTAGAATTCGCAAAAAAAGTTAGTTTAAATTATGTTAAAATGTTTAAGAAAATGAAAATTTATCGTTAATTTTAAAAAAGAATGGAAGCTGATTTTATCAGCATTCATTAATTAACCAAATTATTCATGAATCATAAATCATCTAAGTTATGGAAAATGAGGCAAAACTGACTGAGCTAAATGGCAGGTTAAGGGAGCTCTATGAACCTTACCTGCAATTTCTCAAAAACGAGTTTTCAGCTGAAGCTGATTTTATTTCTCTTCCCCACCTGATGAAAGTAGTCCCCAATTATTTTAACGGTAAACAAAAAATTCTCTTTGTTGGTAAAGAATTTGGTGAATGGTACGGTAACATTAAAGATGAAGACAAGCGCAATGTTAATTATCTGATGGATATTTACGAGCAGGTTGATCTTCTTGAAACAAATGATGAACCATTCTGGAATTTCATTAAGAGTATTAATGAAAAAATAAATGGTACTCCCACTGAAGGATTTATGTGGACCTCTCTTTCCAAATTCAATTTCAACGAATCAACTCCTCCTCCTGAAGTACATATCAGGAATAATCGCACATTTGATTTGTTGCGCAATGAAATTGAAGTGTTACAGCCGGATATGGTTTTCTTTCTCACAGGTTACAGTTATGACGAACATCTGAGAAGAATGTATCACGGCATCCGTTACAAACCAATTAAGGAAAACGTGCTTTATAAAGTAGTACATAACGAATTGCCCGAACAGACACATATTGTATTGCACCCAAGAGCACTTGAAGACAGGGGATTATATGATTCTGTAAAGAATGAAATATTGAAGGAAGTTCTTGTTCTGCAGGATTAAAAAAAATTAATTAATTAATTTCAGGGCCCGTCTGGTATATTTTTACCGGGCGGGTTTTTTATTGGATGAGTTTATTCATGTCATTAAATCACACTATCAATATTTATTTATCGGCCAGATAGTCTGTTTCCCATAAATAATTATTTTATTTGCTGATCCTTTTTACCAAAAACTAAGATCATTTACACATGGAAAATATTTACAGGTTACAGCATGCAAAAAAAATGGACGAATTGGATCCGTTGCGCAGATTTCGCTGGCGTTTTGTCATGAATGATACCAACCTGATTTACCTCGACGGGAATTCACTTGGAATGCTTTCCTATGACACAGTCAATGATTTGGATGATCTTATAAAACTGGAATGGGGAGACAGACTTATTAGAGGCTGGAATGAAAGCTGGTTTCAAAAGTCAGAAATGATTGGTGCAAAGGTGGCAAAATTGATCGGTGCCCGTTCCAGTGAAGTTATAATGGCCGATTCAACTTCTGTAAATCTTTTTAAGCTTGCCTGTGGGGCATTAAAATTAAATTCTGACCGGCCCAATATTATAACCGATACTCTGAATTTTCCATCTGATATATATTTATTGCAGGGCCTGGTGAAGCAATTTGGCGAAAAGTATAAGCTGGTTAAAGTTGATTCAAATAATTCAATTAGCGTTGATTATGAAGATATTGCCAGTCAGATTGATCATCATACATCACTTGTCTGTCTGTCTCATGTTGTTTTCAAAAGTGCTTTTATGTATGATATGGAAAAGATTACCAACCTGGCGCATGACAACGGTGCATTAGTATTGTGGGATTTAAGTCACTCAGTGGGAGCAGTTCCGCTAAATCTTAATGATTGTGGAGTTGATCTGGCAGTTGGTTGCACCTATAAATACATGAATGGTGGCCCCGGAGCTCCCGCTTTTCTTTATGTCCGGGAAGATCTGCAGGAAAAAATTGAATCGCCGGTATGGGGTTGGTTTGGCGATGAAAACCCATTCAGGTTTGCCACTGATTACGAGCCTGCAAAAGGGATAAGAAAATTTCTGACCGGGACACCTCCGGTTCTGTCTTTGGCAGCCGTTGAACCAGCCATTGATATATTGCTTGAGGCTGGTATTGAAAATATTCGGAGTAAGAGTATGGCTCAAACTGAATATATGTTTACTCTTGTTCGTAAATGGTTGTTACCTCTCGGATTTTCAATTGCTTCGCCTGAATCGGCCAACCAGCGTGGTTCACATATCACGTTAAAACATCCTGAAGCATACCGTATTACCATGGCTTTAATTGATCCGGAATGTGACGACCGGATTGTGATTCCGGACTTTCGTGAGCCGGATAATATCAGATTGGGGATAGCGGCACTTTATACCAATTATGAAGATGTTTACCGGGCCATTCTTCAAATCAGGAATATTACAGAGAATAAGTTGTTTGAAAATTATTCCCATAAAAGGAACCAGGTAACTTAATATTCTTATAGGCTGAATTTTATTTCAGGCATGCGGTTATAAATAGTTGACCAGTTCTTTTCCCAGACTTTCCGGAGTTGTGGTGGGAGCATAGCGTTTCACAACGTTTCCTTCCCTGTCAATGAGGAATTTTGTGAAATTCCATTTTATTCTGTTACCCAATACACCTCCTGCCTTCTTTTTTAAATATTTGTATAACGGATGGGCTTGTTTGCCATTCACCATGATTTTCGAAAACAGTGGAAAAGTAACTCCATAATTGATGTTACAAAAATTGTTTATGGTTGCATTATCAGCAGGTTCCTGTCCTGCAAATTGATTGCATGGAAATCCCAGCACAACAAATCCTTTATCTCTGTATTTTTCATATAAATGCTCAAGACCTTCGTATTGCGGAGTAAACCCGCATTTGCTGGCTGTGTTTACGATAAGCATTACGTTACCTTTGTATTCCTCCAGGTTTTTATTATTGCCGTCAATAGTTTCAACCTCAAAATTATAAATGTTTGTTTGCTCCATAATTTATGTGTAATCCTGAATTTGATAAAATTATAGAACAGCATTTAATACTATTTGTTTAATTTATTTGTTCAGATACACAGAATAAAATATATTTTATCGATTTTAATCAACATCTTATCAAAATACACTTGTATTATTGAATAGTATTTATCAACTTTAAAATCTGTCATCCTGTGGTTATTGACTTTATGATACAGCCTGGCACCATAAATCTATGAAACTATTTTGTTTTGGGGCAGTATAAATCCGATGACAATCATGTAATATTGTTTTGCGTAAGAAGATGAAAATATATCAGTGTGTTGGTGTTATGTCCGGAACCTCTCTTGATGGACTGGATATAGTATTGTGCGAATTTGAGCGCGCACAACATTCATGGGGTTATAAGATATTAAAGGCCTGTACTGTACCATATACTGCAGAATTGCAACATAATTTATTCCATGCCGGGGAACTTTCGGGCTTTGAACTCACCAGACTGGATAGGGAATATGGAACTTTCATCGGAGAACAGGTAAATTTATTACTTGCAGGGGATGTTAAATATAATGTTTCATTTATTGCATCGCACGGCCATACAGTATTTCACCGGCCCGATATGAGAGTCAATCTTCAGATAGGAAACGGATCTGTGATTGCAGCTCAAACGGGCTTGCCTACGGTAACCAATTTCCGGGACCTTGATATTGCGTTGGGCGGGCAGGGAGCACCTCTTGTTCCCTATGGGGATGAGCAACTGTTTGGGGACTATCATTATTGCCTGAATTTGGGTGGATTTGCCAATATCTCATTCAGGTATAAGAAAAAAAGGATCGCCTATGATATCGGACCTGCCAATATTGTATTGAATTATCTATCCAGGCTGGATGGAAATGATTTTGACAGAGATGGAAATATCGCCAGGAATGCAACACTTGATCTTAAACTGTTTGAGCAACTCAATTCCCTTGATTTTTACGCCCAACCATATCCGAAATCACTTGGTAAAGAGTGGCTGGATATGAGTTTCATGCCAGTGCTTAATAATTCATTGGCGGTCAATGCAATTAAGATACGAACCTGTACAGAGCATTTAGCAGCTCAAATAGGCAGGTCGCTCAATTCCCGTGGCAGAAAAAAGGTTCTGGTTACAGGGGGAGGCGCTTATAATAAATTTTTGATTGAACTTATCAACAAGTATACACTTCATGAAATTTTAATTCCGGAAAAACCTATTGTTGAGTATAAGGAAGCACTTATTTTTGCTTTTCTCGGAATGTTGAGGATCAGAAATGAGATTAATACACTGGCTTCTGTTACCGGAGCAAAATTTAACCATTCAGGTGGTATCGTCTGCCAACCTTAAGATAGTATTTAGTCTGTATTTACATCCTGATTTATTGAATAATACCGAACGAGAGGTAAACTTGATCGTTGTATAAGATTTTTTTGAATAAAAAAAAGGTGCTTGTTTCACAACAGCACCTTTTTAACATCTAACTACTAACTAAAACTAACTAAACTACTAACTAAAACCACTATGAAAAAAAACTACTACTAAAACTTTAGCCTTATTTTATATTGCAAACGTAAATATATTTTTTTTATTGTGTGTAATCTGATTTTTAATTAAGTGTTATTTTAATGTTAACCTTAATTGTTAATCTCTGATGCAAAGATAAGTCTTTTTTGTAAATCTGCAAGGGGGCAATTGTAAAAAATTGTTAAAATAATTAAAAACAAGTTAAATATTATAGGGGGTATATTTAAAAAACAAAGCTTTTTTTGAAAACTACAGGGATTTGACCGGGTAAAATATATTAATTATGACGTATAACACAATTTTTAAGGGGGGTAATTTAAAGAAATATCTATTTTTGTAGATTCAATAAGTTTTTTCGAAAATTTATCGTCTTATTGTGAAATAACATATTGTTTAACATACTTCTGATTACTTTTTTATCTGAAATCTCTAAATATCAGATTATTTTGTTTTTTTAGGGCAAAAGGATAATGCAGGAGAAAAAACATTTTCTGATGAAAAATAAAAAAATTATTGTTGTAATGCTGTTGGTTTTATCCTTCAGCTATCTTCAGATCCAGGCATGTACGAATTTGCTTGTTAGTAAAGGAGCCAGTGAAGATGGTTCGACTATGGTTACTTATCTGGCTGATTCGCATGAATTGTATGGCGAATTGTATTTTAAGCCGGCCAGGGATTATCCGGCAGGCGCTATGATGGATATTTATGAATGGGATACCGGCAAATTCCTTGGACAGATACCTCAAGCCCGTCATACCTACAGGGTAGTGGGAAGCATGAATGAGTATCAGGTAGCTATTGGAGAGACTACTTTTGGCGGACGGCCGGAGCTTGCAGATTCCACTGCATTGATTGATTATGGAAGCCTCATGTGGATAGCATTGCAGCGATCAAAAACAGCCAGGGAAGCCATTCATGTTATTGATGAATTGCTGCAGAAATATGGTTATTACAGCGAAGGAGAGTCTTTTTCCATCGGAGACCCCAATGAAGTGTGGATAATGGAAATTATCGGAAAAGGACCAGATGAAAAAGGTGCAGTTTGGGTTGCCCGCAGGGTGCCGGATGGTTATATTTCGGGGCATGCCAATCAGTCACGCATCCGGCAATTTCCTCTTGATGATCCGGAAAATTGCCTGTATGCCAAAGATGTAATCAGTTTTGCTAAAAAGAAGGGCTACTATGAAGGTAAAGATAAAAATTTCAGTTTTGCTGATACATATGCTCCTTTAACATACGAAGCACTCCGGTTTTGTGAAGGTCGTGTCTATAGCATGTTTAACCGTGCTGCTCCTTCACAGCATCTTTCAATGGACTATGTAAAAGGAGTTGAAGGTGCTGAACCGCTTCCTTTATGGATAAAACCTGATAAAAAATTATCAGTGCACGATGTAATGGGACTTTTGCGGGATCATTTCGAAGGAACTGACTGGGATATGACAAAAGATGTAGGGGCCGGACCGTACAAATTACCGTATCGCTGGCGGCCTCTTACCTGGGAAGTGGACAGCGTTGAATACTGTAATGAAAGAGCAATTTCAACACAGCAGACAGGATTTTCATTTGTGGCACAAATGCGTTCCTGGTTGCCGGATCCGGTTGGTGGTGTCTTATGGTTTGGCGTTGATGATACTTATTCAACATGTTATGCTCCGATGTATTGTGGAATGACAAGCGTGCCTGAAGCCTATGCTGAGGGCAATGGTGGTATGATGGATTTTACATGGAATTCTGCTTTCTGGGTTTTCAACTTTGTTTCAAACTTTGCCTATCTCCGCTATAGCGATATGATTGTTGACATACAGAAAGTACAGAAACAACTGGAAAGTGAATTTATTGCCTTTCAGCCTGCTATCGATTCTGCAGCCTTACAATTGTACAATTCCAACCCGGAACTGGCACAGGAATTTCTTACCAATTATTCAGTTGAGCAGGGAACGATGGTGGTAAACAGGTGGAGAAAACTGGGCGAACACCTGTTGGTAAAATATATGGATGGTAATGTAAAGGATGATAGCGGAAACCTGAGTCAACCCGGATATCCGCCTTCATGGTACCGAAGGATTGTAAATGAAACAGGAGACCATTTTAAAATGAAAAAGCTTAAAGGAGAAGAGAACCAAAATCATTAAAATATTTCTCTTGAAAGAGTGTCTGCGAAATGCAACACTCTTTTTTTGGTGTGAAATTTTTTATTCGCCCACATTAGCAAAATAATAGCTGAATATTATTACATTGTAAAAAAATATTTGTAATATTGCGACCTGTTTTGAGCAGGCTTCATGAGCCTCCGGATTTATAACCAGTCAGTTGTTTGTTTCTCATTTATAAGCTAATAACTGACAACGGCAAAGCGAAATTTTAAAAAGATATTTAATAGTTATAATATACTAAAACTTTGTACTGATGAATTTATTAGATGTTGTTGACAAGCAGTATGCAGTAGAAAAGGAACTTCCGCAGTTTAAAAGCGGGGATACAATTACTGTTCACTATAAGATTAAGGAAGGAAATAAAGAGAGAATACAGCAATACAGGGGTGTAGTTCTTCAGCGTAAAGGAAACGGCAGAACCGAAACCTTTACTGTAAGAAAGATGTCCGGAAATGTTGGTGTTGAAAGAATTTTTCCCATAACTTCTCCTTTTATCGAAAAAATTGAAGTTAATAAATTCGGACGGGTTCGTCGTGCAAGGATTTTCTATCTTCGGGGACTTACCGGAAAAAAGGCCAGAATTCAGGAAAAAAGATTCTAATAATATTCCTTATACATTACAAAAAAACCCGGGACGATCGTCCCGGGTTTTTTTAGTGTTGTATTATCTGGCTATTCATCCAGTTTTGCCGCTTCATCTTTTGCTTTTTGAATTACTGAATCGGCTTTTTGATTGGCTTCGTTAATTATTTTTGAAGCTTTATCTTCTCCTTCTTTCCTTACTTTATCTGCAGCTTTTTTGGCAATGTCCTTTGCAAACTTCGGTTTGTCAGCTGCTTCGCTGATTATTTTATCTGCATTCGCATTGGCCTGTTCTCTTACAGCATCAGCTGCCTTTGCGGCTGCTTCTTTAATCTTTTCTGCTTCCTGCTCAGCCTGTGCAATAATTTTTTGGGCTTCAGCGCTGACTTTCTGTTTGGCTTCTGTTTTTATCTCTTCAGTTTTTTGGCTTATCTGCTCTTTAACCTGATTCTTAATCATTTCCTTTGCACTTCCAAGGCTTTCTTTTATATTCAGGCTTACTTTCGGGTCGGTAACCGTACCTCCGACCAGCGCATCCAGACTTATTGTCTGGCCAGGTTCAATGGTAACACCTTTGGCTGAGGCTTTGGACGTAAGTTCGGAGATAAGCTTATTGGCACTGCCTCCCAGCACCGAACGGGGAATATTCATGCTGATAATGAAATTCATCGTTTGATCGAGCCCCTGATCCCCTGCAATAATGAAATCGGTATTTCCCAGGTGTGTCTCAAATGGTGATACAGAAATCCGGCCGTCCTTGATCTCAAAACTCAAATTTAAATTGTTAAGCGTTAATGTTTTGTATTTGTCTGTATTCAGTGCTTCACTTAATTTTGTCAGGGTAGCCGACTGATTGATTGCAATTTGATCAGAGGTTAACTTACCCGAAGCATTTATGGAAGATAGTACAGGCATCATATCAGGGCCAAGTAAAGTGCGAAATGTAAGGTCACTTGAAAAACGGCCTGTTGCATTCTTTGCGATCGGTACAAATTTCTGTATAGTTGTGAACGTATTGAATGCTGCCGGTATGTCAAACCTGTTGATAGACAGGTCAAAATCAGCTGATGGTTTAGTAATGTCCACCGTACTGTAAGTCCCGTTCATCACCATTGATCCTTCAAGCAGGTTCATTCTTAAGTTTTTTAATAATACTTGCTGCTCTTTAATCTCAACTGTACCATTCACATTGTTTATGTCAAAATTGTCATACTTTAACTGGTCAATGGATGAACTTAAAATAAAATCAACATTGGCCGGGACTTCAAATACAGTGAGGGCAGCAGTGTCAGCTTCCTCCGCAGTAGACACAGTGTCCTGTGAGAGTAATTCATTGATATCCAGGAGATGTGAATTAAATTTGAAATCACCTTTAATGGTGCCGTCAGCAAGCATATATGGCAAAAAGTCAACTATGCTTCCGGTCAGTTGTAAATCACTATTACCAATACGGGCATCAAAATTAGTAAGATCAACATATTTTGGTGAAAATTTCAGTATGGCATTGCTGATGGTAAAATTCTGAGGTAGCCCGGAGCTCTTATATTCAAATCCTGTTAATGACATGTTTCCGTCTGCCTTAAAATCCTGATATTTTTCCTGTTCAATAGAAGAAAGGTTACCCATCATATCAATATTTGCTTCCAAAAGTCCTTTGATGGTTGCATCCTCCAGTGGAACAACATCTGCTAAAGACGCAAAATCTATTTTTCCCTGGAGGCGGGCGTTAATGTTAGGATCGCTTACCGGTGTTTTCAGGTTAAGCTGAAAATCAACAGGATTTCCGGCCATTTCTATATGAAACTTATCAATATCCAGTGTTGAGTTGTCCGGCTCAGCTCCATCATAAAACATACTCATATTGATATTGATGTTTTGGGCTGCTTTTGGAAGATCCGGGTACTTAAACATGGCATTTTCCACGGTTAGTTTCAATCCGGCAGAGGGTGTCCGGTAAGAATTGTACAGGCCTTTTGCGTATCCTGACAAGGTAAATTGGCCATTTGTCTGCACATCCTGAAAGTCTTGCAGATATACTGCAGGGACCATTGACAGAATTGATTTGAACGATGTTTCGGTTGTATTGAATTTCATGTCAACATCATAGGTGCTGTCATTGGGAATCGAGAAAGTACCGTCGAATTTAAGTAGCAGATCGTTTAATGAAACCTGGTTATCTTTAAGAACATAGTAAGAGTTGACCATGTCTGCATCAATATTCATGGTGGCTTTAAGACCCGCCTTTTTTAAATATGGTATGCCCTCATACCTGAAATCGATGGATTGAATGGTACTGTTTATATTTAGTGTGGTAAAATCATTGGCAAGATTACCCGACAATAAGAAATTTAAACCTTCCAGTCTCATTTCCATGTTGGAGCTGTCGTCCATATATGAAATATATCCGTTTTGTATTTCAAATTTCTTAAGATCAATCTTAAACTCAGGCATCGCAGATTCTGATGTATCTGTTGTTACGGGCTCTGCAGAGGGTTTGGTAATATCCCAGTTGACTTCACCCGATTTTTTAATGATGGCATGGATTACAGGTTGATCCAACAACACACTCTTCACTTTAATATTTTCCATTTTAATGGCACTGATTACGTCAACATTAACGTTGAACTCAGCAAGCTTAAGCAATGTGTCCTTTTCAAAAGTACCGGTACCTGTAACACTTAGGCCTTCAAGTCGGATGTTCAGGTCAGGAAAATGTCTGAGCAATGATAAACTGAAGTCGGTAAATTCAACCCTGGCATTCAGGTTATCATTCAGGGTTCCTGTTACCTTATTCATGATTGGCTTTTTAAATATAACAGGCAGAATTATGAGCAGTATCAAAAATACAGCCAGGATGATGAGTATTATTTTGATTAATTTCTTCATAGTTTGGTCATTTTAGCATTTTACGATAAGTTTTTTAAAATTAGGAAATATTTGCGAACCGGAGGCTTACTTGAAAAAATAAATTTGAATGAACTGCATCCAATTTTCTCCAGATTTTCTTCAGATTTTCTACAGAATTGACGGAAATATGAAACGCATAAACAGATAACAAAATATTAAAATATGAAAAGGCGAAAGTATTGTTATAAATTTAACCCTACTGTGAAAGCTATAACAGATTGAGAAATAGAAGCATGTAAGGGTGGTCGTATTTATCATTAAAAAAAACGACATATAGCGCTCCAAACATAAAAATAGATCGGTAGGCGGCCTTACATAGTTCTTTTTTTATGGTTGTATATATCTATCTTTTGCCATAAGCAGGCATAAATGAATGTTATACATTTACAAGTAAGAAACTATATGTACATTATTAAAAGTAAATTTTCATTATTAAAAATTAAAAAAGCGCTATGAAAAAGTTTTTTATGCTCTTGGGCTCATCAGCCCTAATTTTATCAGGAGGGCTTCTCATTGGCACGCTGAACAGTTGTGAAGGACCAGCTGGTCCGGCAGGACAGGATGGACAGGATGCAAGTGCAACCTGTACGCAGTGCCACAATGGTGAGTCAGACCTTCTTGCCAAAAACCTTCAGTATGAAGCTTCAACCCATGCAATGGGATCAACATTTGAAAGAACTGATGCAGGTTGTGCTCCCTGTCATACCAATGAAGGATTCCATGAAGTAATTGCTTCAGGTGTAACTTCGTTTGCTGATTGGGAAGCTGCCAGTCCGGATAATCCAACTCCGACTTCATGCCGTACCTGTCACAACATCCACCAGGCATATGATTCAACTGACTGGTCACTTACTACAACAGAAGCCTTCCCGGCATTAGCTGTTGCAGATAAAGAAATTGACCTGGGGACTGGTAACCTCTGCGCAAGATGTCATCAGATTCGTGTAGCTGAGCCTGGCCTTACCATGACCGCAGGTCCGGACAGTGTCATGACAAGTCCTTACTGGGGTCCTCATCATGGTCCGCAGGGTAATATTATGGCTGGTGTATCTCCTTATGAATTTAGTGGTTCAATGAGCTACTCCAACAGTGCTCATACAACCATGATTGATGATGGTTGTGTTACCTGTCACATGGCTGAACCTACTTACGGTGTTCAGGCTGGTGGCCATACCATGAAGATGACTTATGCTTATCACGGATCAGATGCTGTATGGCAGGCTGGTTGCGTTAAGTGTCATACCGATGAAAAAGCACTTGAAACCAAAATTGAAGACACAAAGTCTGAAATTGAAGGCCTTATAACTGATCTGGAAAATGCACTTATTGCCAGAGGAGCACTGACGGCTTCAGGTAGTCCCAATGGTAAAGTTTCTGCAGACGAAGCCAGAGCTATTGTCAATTACAAAATGGTTGAAGAAGACAGGAGTATGGGAATTCATAATTATAAATATACCAAAGCAATTCTTACCAATACATTGGAAGCACTTGCTCAGTAAACTTCTTCAGAATAATATTTTCAGAAAGATGGCTCCGTTAAGGGGCCATCTCTGTTTTTATGAAAAATATAATAATTTTTGCCCACATAATTTTATATTTTCTTTGTGTTTGCAAAGTGATATTTTCTGCTTAAAAATTACATCGGTTGCTTAATATGTAATACTAATGACAGATGTTCAGGTTCGCTAAATAAAATATTTTGTATAATGAATTAGAATCATAATAAATTATTATATATCGTGTTAAGCCTAACTTTAATCAGTTAAATAGAATACAGAATTAATTATCTTCGCCAAATAAATTTTATCAACATATTTAAATTCTTTCAAGTGAGTTCATCAACCGGTATTAAAAAAGAAAAGAAAGCCCTCTGGCAGTTTCCATGGAAGTATAAGGAGAGTTTTCTAATTGCCCTGGAATTGCTTATTGTTGGCTTTATTATTGAAGTTTTGAACCGGGGGCGAGGTACTGAATTAATTCAGTGGCCTGTAAATTTGATTGTTTTACTCGTTTTTGTGACCTTGCTGTCAGTCACCTATTTTTTATTCAAAAAGACACCTGTTGTTAAATGGTTGAGTAGCGTACCTGCCTCAGTGAGTGCGATATCCTTACTTGCTTTGCTGGTTTTACTGCTGGGGTTTATACCCCAGGATTCGCCTCATCCTTCAGGGATACTTCACATATTGGGACTTACCCATGTAAAGACCTCCTGGCCCCTGTTGATTGCTGAAATATACTTTCTTATAACACTTGGTTTTGTTGCTTTTAGAAGAGCTTTGCCGCTAACAACCAAAAATATTGGATTTTTGCTCAATCATGCCGGCCTTTGGATCATAATTGTGGCTGCCACACTGGGTGCAGGCGACCTGAAAAGGTTATCTGTCAATCTTTATGAAAATAAAGAATTTAACCAGTATGCGTTTGATGAACAGAGAAAAGTATATCAGTTGCCCGTGTCAATGAAACTGCTCGATTTTACAATTGACGAATATAATCCCAAGCTGGCTGTTGCCAATGCCTCTACAGGCAAAATAATTCATGAAGACGGAAGCGGACTGGTTTTAATTGAGGATAGCCTGCGTACCCAACTGGCAGGGTGGAAGATAGGAGTAGTGGACTATTTACCCCTGGCCTGGCCGGAAAATAAGACATTTGTCCAAAAAGATACTATTGGTGCCACACCTGCTGCACTGGTTGTTGCCATTAATCCAGTAACAAAAGACACAGTAGCGGGCTGGATAGCTTCCGGTAGTTTCAGGCTCGATCCCAAATATATTGCACTGGGATCTGAAAAGTTACTGTTCCTGACTAAACCCGAACCACGTAAGTTTAGTTCCAAGATTTTGATTCGAAGTAAAGATAATCAAATTGATACAGCCCGGATATTTGTCAATAAGCCCATTACAAAAGCCGGCTGGAAGTTTTACCAGATGAGCTATGACACACAACAGGGACGTTGGTCCAGCCTGAGTGTGATTGAAGCGGTGAGAGATCCCTGGCTGCCTCTCGTATATATTGGCATTATCATGATGCTTGCCGGAGCAATTTATATTTTCTGGATAGGACGGGAAGGCAATGAAGAACCTATGAAGAAATCTCAGGGTGAAGTTTAATTAATTTAGAATAGTACAATATAAAATTAAGAATATGGATTGGATTCAGTTTCCTGTTTATGCGTTAATCACAGCTCTTTTATGGATTGCAGGAGTAATACTAATTTCAGTAAGCAAAAAAAATAAAGCATTGCTCAATCTCGGAAGTGTTCTGACTGTTGCAGGTATTGCAGTGCTGGTTACCTTTGTGGTAATTTTGTGGATTCACATCGAAAGACCCCCTCTGAGGACCCTGGGGGAAACCAGATTATGGTATGCTGTATTTCTTCCAATTGTTGGCGTAATTACATGGAAAAGATGGGGCTATAAATGGTTTCTTAGCTACAGTATCGGCCTGGCGCTGCTGTTTCTTTTTATCAATTATTCCCATCCGGAGACCTATGAAAAGACACTGATGCCGGCATTACAAAGTCCGTGGTTCGTACCTCATGTTATTGTATATATATTTTCCTATGCCTTACTTGCTGCAGCTTCTCTGGTAGCTGTCAAAGGTTTGTATGAGTACTATTTCACAAGTTTTGAGGGGCGTACGCTGGGGCTCGCTGATAACCTGGTTTATGTCGGCTTTTCATTTCTTACACTGGGCCTTCTTTTTGGTGCACTTTGGGCAAAAGAAGCCTGGGGACATTACTGGACATGGGACCCGAAAGAAACCTGGGCTTTTCTTACCTGGCTGGGGTATCTTATTTACATGCATTTTCGCTATTATCAGCCCAAAAAAATCAAAGCTCCCCTGTGGACATTAAGTCTTGCTTTTGTTGTGCTGCTGATTTGCTGGTTTGGTATCAATTATCTGCCTTCAGCACAAAATAGCGTACACGTATATTCCAATTAAAAAATACTAAATAATGAACTAATTAAGCCGCTGAATCAATAAGTATTCAGCGGCCTTTTTTAATAAAGCTACCAAAGGTTTTCAGGACACAAATCTAGTATCCGAATCGGAGATTTGTTACTATCTGTTTTAAATCAACAGATTATTATAGGATATTTGCAGGATTTTTACGATTTTTCGTAAAAATATCTTCAATGAAATACATATTTACGATTTTACTGCTGGTTCATGGTCTTATCCACCTGATGGGTTTCTCAAAGGCTTTCGGGCTGGCCCGGCTTGAACAACTCACCCTGTCATTATCGAAGCCTGCCGGTATCGCCTGGCTGGCAGCAGCAATACTTTTTACCATTGCTGCAATTACCTTTTTTTTTGGGAAAAGAATGTGGCCTTACCTTGCAGGAGTGGCTGTTTTGTTGTCTGTAATTTTAATAATTTTTTCCTGGAAAGATGCCAGGTTCGGGCTTATTCCAAATATCATTGTTACGGTTACAGTTGTTATTTCCCTTGCTGTATCGTCATTTAATAAACAAACCGGTAAAGCTTTTTCTGATCTGTTCGATAAGCAGGTTGTAAAAAATGGCAAAACAATCACAAACAACGAATTGGCATCACTTCCATATCCGGTGAGGAACTGGTTGAAAAAATCTGGCGCCACAGGCAGGGAAAGAGTCAGCAAAGTATGGTTGCAGCAAGATGCTGTAATGAAGCTCAAACCAAAGCAGAAAAAAGGTTTTACAGCTACCGCTCAGCAGGTTTTTTCTGTCAGTCAGCCTGCTTTTATTTGGTCGGTGAAGATGAATATGATGCCTGCTGTGAAAGTCTATGGCAGAGATAAATTCATTGATGGGAAGGGAAAAATGCTTATCACTCTGGCAGGTATTTTCAGGATTGTTAACGAAACAGGCATCAGAATTAACGAAGGTTCTTTACAGCGTTATCTGGGAGAAATAGTATGGTTTCCATCTGCCGCTGTGAGTCCTTATATCACCTGGGAAGAAATTGATTCACTATCAGCCCGGGCTACTATGTCATATAATGGTACTAAAGGTTCCGGAACCTTCCGTTTTAATGAAAACGGAGAATTTGTACAGTTTAGCACAATGAGGTTCAAGGGAAACGAACCGGATGCAAAACGTTACAAATGGCTGGTTAACGCGTGGCAATATGAAGTGAAAAATGGCATAAAGATTCCTGTAAAAACTGATGTTACCTGGGAACTGGAAGACGGGAGCTGGACCTGGATGCATATTAAAATTTCCGATATTCTATACGATGACGACATAGTAAAGAAACCTGTTAGGCTGGATTGATAAAAATTTCTCGGGGGAAGAGAAGCTTTTATAATAAATTTATGGATGAAATACTGAAAGAAACACGTAAACTGCTTTCAGAAAATTCTGATGAAAAAATAGATTAATATTTGGCATATATTTCGTGGCTCGGAAAATCAGCTGGTTTTTAATTCCTGGCAATTATCCCTATTTTTGCATGTTTAAAAATGAAGCTATTACTATGAATTTTATCACTTTAATCATTTACAAAGCAATCAAGAACAAAGGTTTACTTGCTGCCGTAATTTTCAGTTTAATGGTTTTAAGCTGTTCGACTTCCAAACAATTTACACAGTTAAACAACGAAGCTAAAACAGCTTATTCATCTGAAGATTATGAGGTTGCACTTGCTAAGTATGACAGTCTTATTTCGTTGAAGAACACAAAAGGGAAAAAAGTGAGTGGCCAGGTTTATAAGTATGCCGGACTGGCAGCCTACTATGCTGGCAATACTTCAAAAGCCATCAGCTATCTTCAGAATGCTGTACGTGATTCTGTTGCAACAGCAGACGCTTATTTTGCCCTTGCACAGTCCTACCGGCAAATTGATAACCTTTCCAAAGAGATTAACAACCTGCAGGCCTATGCAAAGAAATACCCGCAAGGGGAAGATATAACATCTGTCCGGAAAAGATTGTTTGTAACGCTGGTGGAAAGCGAAAATTATGACAAGGCTCTTTCTCTCTGGGAAAAAATGGCATCAGAATCGGGAAACAGTGAAGAAATGCTGACTGAGTATCTGATCCTTAACAGGGATTTGAACAATAATGATGTTTGTGATGAGGTTGCCGAAAAATTGTTAGCTATTAATAAAGATAATAAGGAGGCTCTTGACTGGCTTGCACGAAAATATTTCTGGAAGGCTGAAAATCTTTACCAGGAAGAAATGGAAGCATATAAACAGAATCACACAAGAAAACAATATGCACATCTGCTGAAGGCTTTTAAAGTTGTTAATAAGGATTTTGAGCAGGCCTTAGAGTATTTCAATCGCTTGTATGAAATGGAACCTACAAAAGAATATGCTAAGTTTATCGGTAATATTTACCTGCGTTTTGACAATAAACAAAAGGCTGATTATTATCTGAAGAAAGCGGAAAAATAGAAATATCTTAAGAGATTATTTTATTTTTGATGGATTATTCGATAGTTTTAAACTTTGTCTTTTTCTTTTTATACAGGCCGCCTGAATGGATTAATACGTTCTTAAATAATATACAATAATCTCATATGTTACTTTCTCAACCTAATGAAGTATAAAATAAGCCGTCTTTCCGAAAGAGCAGTATATTTTATAATTATTGTAATTTCCTGCTATCTGCTTTTTTATTCAGTTGATCGTTCAGTCAACCTTTCTTTTACACATGATGAGAGTTTTACATTTGAGCATTATGTTTCCAAACCAGTGATCAAAATCATATTAAATGATCAGGCTACCGCTAATAATCATATTTTCAATACATTAATGATGAAATTTTCCAGTAGTATTCTGGGAAACCATGAATTTCCGCTGAGAATCCATTCCAACATTGCTCATTTACTTTATCTTATTTTTTCTTTCTTACTTGTAATGGAACTGAGAGGTCCATTTTTAAAGCTGGCAACATTTGCATTTCTTAATTTAAATCCATATTTGCTCGATTTCTTCAGTCTGGCCAGGGGGTATGGAATGGTTTTTATGTTTATGTTGTCAGGTACTTACTTTTATTTAAAATATCTGAAAAACCATAATAAGAAAAATCTGACTTTTTCTTTTTTATTGGCTGCATTCGCAGTATACAGTAATTTTACAAGTCTTTATTTTTATTTTGCCTTGCTTGTCATATTTTTAGTTAATGCGATAATTGATGATATCCCGGTATACCCGGGAATAAAGGATAGTATTACAGTTTTATATAAGAAATACAAGCGTATCTGGCTGATTACGCTGATACTTTTACTTCTCATATTTTATCCTGTTTACAGATTAATTACCCATCATGAATTGTATGGTCATGGGAATGTTGGATTCTGGGAAAATACTATTTTCAGTGTTTTAATTGGTTCTTTTTACAATGTAAATTATATCCGGGTAGGACCGGATCAACTCTTGTTTCTTGAAGAAGTTATTTCTGGTGCTATGCTGGTTACCACAATATTCTTGTTGTTTAAATGGAGAAAAAAAGGCCTGAATAATCCGTTTATTGTGTTTTTTCTTTTATTTCTCACTGCAGCAGTTATTGAGGTTGGTCACCATTTATTGACAGGGTCGGAATATATTGCCAGTCGTGCTGCCATATATTTTCAGATATTGTTTGGACTTGCTTTTTTCTTCTGGATAGATTTGTCTAATTATAAGCGGGTCAAGTTAGTAAGGTTTGTTACTGAAATGTTCTCTTTGTTTATCTTTTTAGCCCTCTGTTTTCATTTTTATAATGCCGGAAATTTCAAGAGTACATCCGAATGGAAATATGACTGTAACACAAAAAAAATGGTTTTTGATTTACAAAATAATTTGAAGGATTCGAGTGGCATCTATACAATTGGAATTAACTGGCTGTTTGAACCTACAATTAATTACTATATAACTTCCAGGAACCTGGATTTTCTGAAGCCTGTTACACGTGAGGGAATATATACTAAAGAGTATGATTTCTATTATATTTTTGAAGATGAACTAAATTCCCCTCAAACCGATTCTTTAAATCTGGATATAATTAAAAAATACCCGGATTCTGAAACTATACTGGCTGTTAAAAAATAAGCTACAGGTGAATACATATCAGAGATTTAGCACAAGCTAAAATTTTTATTCAGTTCATATTGTTTTATCTCTGAATAATTGGTTTTTTTCTGGCTTCTGTGCCCGATTCACCCAAAAATCCATTTGAAAACCGGATATACTACCGAGATAATAATTACATCGTTATACACCCTGTAACCATTTTCTATCGCCTGATTTATTTCAGAATATTGTCTTACAACTGGTTTTGCAGCCTTTTTGGTTCCCATAAGTGAATCAATGAGTTGCATGATAAAACAATCGAAAAGAATAATCGACATTACTACAAAAATGATGAAATCACTTGGAGCTATATCAAAAGTATTGAATTTAAAGCGTGAAACAAGTGCAATACTGATAATCCAGATACAAACCCTG
The DNA here is from genome assembly GCA_963783315.1 of uncultured Bacteroidales bacterium. GTDB lineage: Bacteria > Bacteroidota > Bacteroidia > Bacteroidales > DASQZP01 > DASQZP01. Next base: position 409,821 of record CAWAMZ010000008.1, on the reverse strand, counting down.
ATAATAGTATTTAAGTTGTACAAATAGCTTATACTCGAGCGGGTATGGGTTATCAGTAATAACGTTCCACTAACAAGTCCACCGGTAAACATACCCAGTATAAACCTCCAGACCAGTGACGAAATGTCAAGAAACAACAGGCAGGCAATTATTGAAAGTATCTTGATACCTGTATTAATGGTATGCACAATTAAAGCTTTGTGGGAACGTGGAATGAATACTTCCTTCGTGTCATTTATATAGTTGATGCGATGTTGCCGGAAACCCTCCGAGCCAACTTTTACGTCTTTCAGTTTTAGAAATTCTATTTTATAAGGTTTCGAATCGGCTTTTTTACCCGGATCGTAAAAGCACTGTTGGCCGGATGAATTAAGCCTTGTAAATATCTGTTTAATTCGATTTGGGGTATAATACCATTCTCCGGGTGTAAAATAGTTATTACGGTTATCATGTATATACCAGATCAGTATCCCGGCAAAAGGCCAGGCAACGATGAAAAGGAATATCAATTGCCATTCCACTATAACTGCAAGGTAAACTGGCAGTGTAGCCAATACCAGAATAATTGGAAGTATGATAATTCTGAAAGATAGTTTAAAAAGGATAGCCAGGTCATTGATGCCACTTTCCTGAAAGGCTTCATGCTGTTTTTTGAATTCTTCATACCGCATTCTGGCCTGGCGCTGAGCTTTTTCCCTTGCTTCACTGCTGTAGCGCCTGAATGTGTCTTCTGATGGGGTTTCAGCATGTGTGCTGCTTTTTTTGTAGGCCTTATTATATTGCTTATGATGCTTGATCAGGAATTCATATGCTTCCGATATCTCAATAAATTTCTCATGTGCATCCGGCATTTTATTAATATCCGGATGATATTTTTTTGCCAGTTCACGATAGGCTTGCCTGATTTCGGCTTCACCGGCATGTTTTTCTAATTTCAGTATGGCATAATAATCTTTCATACTTTAAAAATCTGAGGGCATAAACTCACCGACCGGAACTTATCCACCTGAATTTTTGTACTCTAGTGAACAAGATAAGAAAATATTAAATTGTTTTTGATTTGGATGTGCTAAATTAATTAGGAGAGAATTGCCAAAACAAATAATTATGATTGATTGCTGAGAGTTGAACGGAGAGTTCCACTCAGTATATCAGAAAATAGTTGGAGAAGAAATAATTACTGAACTACAAGGCAAAAAATGAAAAATATCCTGGATTATTCTTATATCGAATCTGCAGCAGATAAATTTAAAATGTCAAAAGAAGGATACCCCCGCTCAGCTTTATCATTTGTATAGCTCGTAAATTGTAATTTATAATAATCCCCGTTTACACTTTTAATAATATAGTTGTATCCATCCCGTACAGTATAAGTAGCAGTATTTGAGGATTCATTGACATCTACATCTTTCCAGTTGTGCCCGATAATATCACCTTTCGTCGTAAAGTCAAAAGCGGGTAAATCTGCTTTGGATATATTCACAAAATCCATAGTTGTATCCATTGCGGCTTTAACCTTGTATGGGTTAAGCAATGTACCTCTGACAGGATATGGGGTAGGAGTGCCGTCCGGAGCAATTAAGATTGTGTAGTACTGCCCGAAAAATAAATCCCATGTATCCCTGGGAGGTTCTATTGCTACTTGCTCACCTCCGTTTTTAAAGGAGAAATAGCTATTATTAAACGCATATTCTTTTGTGACAGAGAAAATATTTTCTCCTGTTCCGTCAGGATTTGCATATCGCAATATGTAATTTGTATCAGAGACAGAAAGAAACTGTATTTTTTTTAAAGGTTTGTATTTAATCCCATCATATTGTCCCAATAAATATACCTGTCCGGTTGCCTGTTGCAAATCCGGATCCCACCAGTTGCCAACTGCAGTGGAGTCAGGATTGCCATTTGGGTTGTCAAATTTATACTCAAGTATGCCGTTTTGAAATTCAGAGGTAAATTTATCAGTTCCAGTCCCGGCAATACCTAAATAATTTCCTGAATTTATTCTGATATGAAATCCATCTTTGGAGCTTTCAAAGGCAAGATCCCAGGCATCATTGGGACAGGATGTCACTTCTTTATTTCCCTCAAGTTGATAAAATACCTGGTAATCATAAATTGATTTCGTCATCTGAAAACTTGGGCCATCCCATTGATAGGCCGGAACTGGTGTATCTTTTTCGAAACAACCGGATAAAAAAAATGATACGAGCAACAAAATTACCCAGATGGACTGTAATCTTCTGGAGTTTTTTTTGATGATGATATTGCTGACAATCAGATTTCGCATGGCTGGTTAAAATTTATTCAGGTTGAATGATAAACGCATGAAATATGAACGACCCCAGGCTACTGCTGTGGATGAATTACCTCCACCGCCATGAACCGAGCCACCACTTCCGGTGGAAAATATGTTTTTATTATCAAACAGGTTTTTCCCTCCTATACTAACCGTAACTCTGTCGTTAAGAAAAGGCCTTGAAAGTGTGATATCCAATGTGTGATAATCAGAAAGATATCCTTCCTGAATACTGTCCAGCTCTATATTATCAGCATAATACCCACGATAATTATACATGGCACCGGTATATTTGTAATAGACTGCAAGCGTAAATCTGTATTTCAAATTTTTATACTGCATACTGGCTGCATAATCAGTACTGTAACTAAAAGTATTCAAATCCTGCAGGGTAGATCTGCCTACGAGATTAATACCGGTTTGCAATGAAAATCTCGGGTGATAGTTGTATTTCAGTTTGAATTCCAATCCCTGGGTCATGTAGTTGCCTGCTGTAATATTGATATATTTTGCCCGGGTAGCATTTTTGGAATCATACAGAAAATCAATTTTATTACGTATTTTGTTGTGAAACAAATTGGCTTCCATATCAAAATGGTTCTTGTCCAGACCAAAATTATAACTGAATGAAAGATTGTAATTATTTGAATATTCTGCTTTCAGATTTTCATTTCCGGAGACATTATGGCTCATATCCTGAAAATCAAGGTACAGTTCTTTCAGAGATGGAGATCTGAAACCCTTTCCATATGAGGCCCTCACAGTGAATGATTCTACAGGGCTGTACTTTATGTTAAGTGAATGTACAAGAGGCGCGTCATATCTGGTGTTGTATATATAGCGTATTCCACCCTGTAAACTCAGAACGGGTAGTATATTGGCTCTGACATTCAGAAAACCGGCATAATCCCCGATTTTTTGTACCCCGTCAATTCTTTTTCCCGAACCGGTTTCCAGGTTCATATCATAACCAGCCTGATAGCTTATTTCTTTGTCAGAATTGCTGCTGTAGGTTGTTCGCAAGACGGTGGCATCAAATTTTGTTGTATCCTGCATATCCGGACCAGCCATTGTTTCATGTAACGTAACAAGGTCGTTGGATGTCGTTTTTTTGGCTTTGTTATAAATGGAATAGGCACCTGTGACTGAAAGCAGTTGATTACCACTGAATGATTGGGTTAAATCCAGCCTGTTATTCCATCTTGTGGTATAAAAATACTGATCAATTGCTTTCTCATATCTTTTAGGAATCAGATTTCCCCTGTCACGCAATTCTTCATTAAAATAAGAGGAATTTATCCTGATTTTTGTGTTTTTTTGTTTGTACGAATAATCAAAATCCGCGTTGTATTGCAATTTGGGTTTCCATAAGTCTGCCCTGGAAGTATCAATTACTGAATATCCACCGAAGAAATCTCTTCCCCCTGCAAAGGAAAATACATGTTTGTTATGTTTGTATGAAAATGTTCCGTCAACATTGTAAACCCCAACAGTCTCATAATAGGTATTGATATCGGCAGACATTTTTTCCCGTCTGTTATCTTTGGTAATAATGTTTATAGCCCCTGCCAGTGCATTACTGCCATATATAACCGACATCGGACCTTCCACAATTTCAATATGATCTACATTGTTCAGGTTTAACTGGCTGAGGTCCAGAATACCATTTTGCCGGCCAATAACCGGTACGCCATCAACCAGAATTTTTACATGTTCACCTGAGAGTCCCTGCATACTCAGTCCTGTGCCCAGTACACCGTCCTGGGTGGTTCTCATGTTTAATTCTCCTGAAAGTAATTCCGAAAGATTATTTGCCGCCTTATTTTCAATCATTTGATGGTTCAGTACCTTAACCCTGTAAATAGATTTATCGGCTTTAACGGGATTAAACTGGGCAGTGACCACCACATCGTCCATTTTGAAAGTTGTGGGATGAAGATAGACACGTAAGCTTTCACCAGGATGAATGGTATCCAGTCCCGGTTTGTAACCCAGACAGGAAACTGCAATGGTAAAAGGGGAATTGATCTGCCGTATGACATCACCATTGGCATCTGAAATCGTGTAATCCTGGTTCTTTTTATTGAAACTTTCAAAACAGACATTGGCAAAAGGCACTGTTTCGCCTGTTTCAGCATCAACAATATGTATTTTACAGGTCTGTTGTCCCTGAACGGGAAACAGAAACACAATTAAACATATCACTGTAACTAGAAGCCCTGATGATTTCATACAGGAAAAATGAAATATTTTATAAATACATTGAGTGCAGACCATAATCTGCACTCAATAGGTTTTACAATTATAAAGTCAGGAAAAAAATCAATTTTCCGTTTTCTGTTTTGCATATATTCTATTGTACTTTCTTTTGTGCAAAAGTGGCGTTCCCATTGGCACTGCCACCAAAGTCAGTAAAATTTAGTTTGTAAATATCATCTGACTGGGTTTTTACAAAATAAGTAACACTATCCTGAATGCTGTATTGATAGGTTTCCATGTTAATGGATTTCCAGTCGTACCCAATGGTATTAATCTCTGATTTGAAATTTGCACCTGCATAATCAGCATTGCTTGCAGGTGTGCCCTCAATTTTGGCAACAGATGTATTTGTATTGGATAAAACTCCGGTGACTGTATAGGGGACAACTCCGCCGGGCCCCATACTGATAGAGGCAGTATATTTGGTAAAAACCAGGTCCCAGTCTGTTTTAGCTGGTTCATGATCAACCTCTTTTTTATTTGCAATTGAATAATATGCAAAATTTTTGGTAATATAATTATTACAATCAAGCGTTACCTCGGTTTCATTACTACCATCCAGGTTGGCAAATTTAAAGTAATAGATGTTGTTTACAGAGTTTTTACGCTCAATCCATAGTTTTCTGAAAGATTGATCTGCAAGCTGAATGATATAAAGAGAATCACCCACAACATCATGATTGACCTGGTTATAAACACCCCATCCATAATCGGGATATCCCAGCTCATTTTTGTCAAATGCTCCTGTTGTCCAGGATGTGTCGCTGTTATAAAGATAATTATCAAGCATGGCGCTGTCTACGGTCAGTGGTTCATTCCATGCAGTTGTATCTCCATCCGGATAGGTGTAAACCTTAATACCTTTAGCCCCGTTTGTCCGGATACTGGAACTTCTTATATCTGTAAAAAAGGCAATATCCCATTCGCTGGAAGGCGCTTCAGCCACTACTCCGTTTGACAGACTGTAATATACATCATTCTGATAACCGCTACCCATCGAAATCGTAACCGTATCAGCTTTGCTCACAGGTGCAGTATTGTTGTCTTTGCTACATGAAATTACTGAAACCATTAAAGAAACCGCTGTAGAAATTAAAAGTAATCTTCTCATATATTAATTGCGTTATTAAGGTTTATAAAAGAATTTAAACTATTAATCTGCAAAAATAATTTATTTATTATTTCCGGCAGATATTTGAAAAATAAATTAACATTTATTTGATGCTCATGGCATCTTTAAAAAGGCGATGTAAATGTAAAAACCAATTCTGAAGTAATTTTGTAGTTTTTACTAATTAAGATGGTGATTGGCAGTAACAAATGAAGGGTATAGGATTTATGACAGATTTTCTATCTTTAAGTAATTGTTGTTATCTTATAAATAACATAATATCAATATATTATAACTGTTGTTTTATTTTCATACTAAATGATATTTGGTGAATTTAATATTTAAAAACATTGCATCAGGATAGTAATAATAAAAAAAAAGCATCCTCTTTGTGGGGATGCTTTTTTTACAATCTATAAAAATGGCTTACTTCTTTAAGAGTACGCATGTAATTAACCATGTTCCAGATATCTTCATCCGGAATTTTTTTGTCGTATCCGGGCATTTCTGCACGACCTTCTTTTGTTTTGTAGAACATTTCCCCATCAGTTTGTGACTGGAAATCAGATCCGGAGAAATCTCCCGGGAATGTATCAAGCATGCGGGCCTTTGGACCGTCACCTAAACCGGTTCTGCCATGGCAGGATGCACAATGCCTTGCATAAAGACTCTTGCCCAGTTTAACAGAGTTTGCATCTGCCGATACCGGATTTTTCATGGTTTTATATTCCTTTGGAACAGGCCATGGAGCCGGCTGTTTCGGCTGAGGAACAGTAAATGATGCGAGCACTAAACCTCCCAGCACAAGGGCTGAGGCAGCTAAAAATTTAAACTTTATAACGAGTTTCATAAAACCCTCCTTTTTAATGATTAAACGTATGAATAATAAAAATATTTGTATTTAGTCGTGTGTCTCGTGCCAGCCATTGACAATACCCTTAAAATTTGATGCAGGTGACGGGCCAATAGTAGCAAAATAAATATGAATGATCATAAAGATAGATAGCAAAAATCCTACCACAACGTGTAAAATATCTGTCATAAAAATTCCACTGCCTCCAAAAACCCTCTCAATGATGAATTCCGGATAGAGTAAAGCCCATCCGGTGATAAAGATAACAGGCAGGCCAATAAACATTGCCAGTACATAAGTAGTTTTCTGCAAAGGATTGAATTTTCTTTCCCTGTTTATGGGGAATGGAGCTTTTTCGCCTTTAAAAATCCCAAAAACATAGTATATAAACTGTTTTTTCAGTCTGGAATACAATCCTTTGAACCTGACTTTATAATACTGTCTGTTGGTTGAGAAAAGGTTCCCGAATACGAACAGCAGATAATTGAAAGTCAAGATAACACCAGCCAGATTATGTAAAGAGACTGACGTATCGAATGGAATGATGGGGTAGGCAGGATCAGAATATTGCATACTGATTCCTGTAGCTATAAGCACCAGAAAACACAAAGCATTGAGACTATGCCATATTCTGAGCCAAACCGGATAAAAATATATTTTTTCTGACATAATTATTTCTTCTTTTTGTTTATTATGGTTGCCCTCAAAATACTGTGAACAATAATGCCGGCTATGGCAATAAGGAAAATAACCACACTGATTACATTCAGGTAATAGTTGCGGGTAGCTCCAATTACATAATAATCTTTCAGTAAAGGGCCGTTCAAAAACCCGTATTCACTTCGCTTGTCTACTACATCATGTTTATAAAGAGAGGCCATGAGAATGGTGTTCTGTGAATGACATTCAACACAATTCTTGACCGCTTCTTCTTTTGGCCTTATATTATGTGATACAAGCAAACTATCGTGCTGAGTGGCATGGCACTCAATACAACGTACTTTCTGAAAATGCCTTTGCTGATTGGGTAACCAATCGTGTTTATCGATCAGATTTACATTTTCTTTGTCTGAAAGCAGCATATAGCGGTCTTTATTGGCATGACAGCTCAGACAAATATTATTGTCGTACGTAACGGTTGCCAGAACATCTTTGCTGTGGCGGGCAAATGTTTTGTAAGTATGCGGATCATGACATTTCCAGCAGCTGAAGCCGTCCGGATTTGTAACAAAATGAACGCTTTTTTGATATTGCTCATCAATTTCTTCAAAATGATACTGAGCAAAATTTTCGTCATATCCATGGCAGTCCATACAGGTCCACATGGTCTCCATTCTTAGTTCACCCGAATGTGGAAAAGTTTCATAATCGGGTGAATGACAATCAGTACAGCGAAATGTACGGTGATTTGATTCATAAAATTTCGCTGTGTCAATTACCCTGTTTGGACACATTGTTTTTTTGATGGTGGTCCCTGTATTCTCATTTTCGTAGGAATACCATTTTTGTCCATGGCATTTCAGGCATTTGTCATTCTCTGCTGCAAAAACCGGAGCCTTTTCCTCAACAGTTGTTTGCTCATCCTGACTTTCCTGACTATCTTCTCTGGCAAAGGCCATACTGATAAGCAGCAGCACAAGACTGACAGCCAGCAGACCGGAACCAACGAATTTAATTTTTTTTCTAAGCTGCATAGTATATACCTTGTTTAAAATCTGACAGTAATGTTAAAACCTAGCGCTAAATCTCCATCAGTGAAGTCATTGGTATTGTAAACAAGGTTACGCTGATTGATAATCTGGCTGTAATTTGCCATAAAAATCTGGAATGCATGCGTACCGGTTCCGATCTCAACACCAAAACCCAGGTTAGGCTTCGGATTATTCACGTCAGTGCTGGTAAACGGCTGGTCATATTCTACAATTATTGAAGTAGAAGGCAATACCTTGGCACGACCGCCAAATGACATACCGGTATTGAAATTTTTCATTCCGGGATCAACTGCATTATAATATACACATTCGGGTGCAATCTGGAATGTGAAAATATCATTGAATTTCCGGGCCAGAATTAACTGTGAGAAATAGGATATTCTATGGATAAAACGATAATTTTCTGTCGGGCCGAAATTTTCGTCTGCACGGGCATCAATTACCATGTTTCCATAATAGGTGAGGAAAACCGGTACCTTACCCGAGCGGGTTTGCTGCAGAAAATTATATTTCCACTGGATATCCTGGAGCTTATAATCTTTGGTGGTTCCAATTCCTACCATGATCTTATCTGTAATACCATAGTTTAGTCCCAGGCGAATATTGGATGGTGCATAAATGCCATATAAATCAGATATGCCGTTTTTAACGGTACCAAAACGGTGATAAATCTGAAATTCAAGCATACCTTTATAAGGTGTTAAAGGAGTCTGATTATCGATTAAGGTTCCTGTTTCGAAGGGATTTCTAACAGGGTAATCAGGAGTTTCTTCAGTATCCTGCGCAAATAATGAGGTATATACGCCGGTAACCAGTACCGCAATACCCAGTAGTATTAATTTTTTAATAGCTGCCTTTTTAATAAATGTTAATTTCTTCATATCTGGTCAATTATTAATGTTTACTGTTTTTAAAGTTTGTGGATTAATCTAATCATTTTTAGCACCTTGCTCAATCCAGGCTTTTATTTTTTCTTTTTCTACCTCGGTGGCCCTTGCCTGGTGACTGCCTGAATTAAGCTTGGTTAGTAGTTCACTGTTTTCAGGATTCTCAGTGTTGATATATCCTCCTTCTGTCAGCGATTTGTAAGCATTTTCCGCTCTCAGGTCTGGATTTATTGCATCACTGTGACATCCGGCACAGTTTTTTGTAAAAATTGGAATCAGGTCCTCGCTAAAGCTTACCTGACCAACATCTACCGGTTTCAGTGTTACCTTTTCGCAGGAAGTAACAGAAGTAAGGATTACTATCGCTAAAACAGGCAACGCTTTTAGAAATAATTTCTTTCGCATAAATTTGGTTTTGTTATTAATCAATTGTTTATAAGCCATTTAATCAAGAGAAACAGATTTCTTGAAATGCTGATAATTTCATTTTAATTTTCACCTAAAAGTATGGCTTTAGCGTGAATTTAATAACAATGTGGTGAAGAGATATTTTTAACTTATCAAAGGTATATACCGGATCATAAAACGATAAATGTCATATAAAAAAATGACGTGAACCTGTCTCCTAGTGTTGATGGATCAGCGAATTATATGTCATGATCCAATTTTTGCAAATAATTTTTATTGCATAACTAATTAATTATGCTTTATTTTGCTAAATTTGAGACATCTATGATTATAGATATATTCATTATTTTATTTAATCAGGTAGGCCTTAAAGGTTACAAAAAAGGTTAAATGATCAATTTTGAATCTGCAATGGTTACCAAAAATTACTGTTTTTTTAAAAGTAATTGATAATAAAAGAAGCTACGAGGAACTTTATTTATGACCCAATTTCATACTTCTCCCAATTGTAAGGAATGCGAGAACTGTAACAGTAAGTCACCGCTTTTCAGAATATTGCCCGGAGATGATCTGGCTATACTGAATAATAACAGGTATGAGGTGAAATTTAAAGCCGGGGAGAATATAATCAAACAGGGCACTGCTGCCTCTCATGTGATATCGCTTACCACCGGTCTGGCTAAGATGTATATTGAGGGATTTAATAACCGCAATCTGATACTGAAGATTGTAAAACCCTGGCAGGTTTTTGGCGGACCCGGGATTTATATTGATAACAGATATCATTATTCTGTTACTGCGCTCGAACCAGTGGCCGCCTGTTTTATTGATGTAAATAATTTTAAGGAAGTTGTTCGCCGGAACCCTGACTTTATGGAATTGTATATGCGTAACCAGAGCCAGAATACTTCGCGGACATACGAACGCTTTATAAGTCTTACCCAGAAGCAGATGCACGGACGGATAGCAGATGTACTTATTTATCTTTCAAATGAGATATATGCATCCCCCGATTTTGATCTGACTATCTCAAGGCAGGATATTGCTGATCTATCAAGCATGTCAAAGGACAGTGCCATTAGAATATTAAAAGAACTGGAGCACGAAGGAGTAATCACCGCCAACGGGAAAAAAATAGAAATTAAACAACTTGATGTTTTGAAGGAAATAGCTTTGCGCGGTTAATCATGATTTAAAACGATACACCGGTTGAGCAAAACATTTGAGAAGAGATCATCATAGCCGGCATAATTTCCCTTAACAGTAACCATTACACCGGGCTTTATTTCCGATGTATTTGTTTCTTCTGATGCCTGATCATTTAACAAGCAGCGTATTCCCGATGTCGCATCATACAGAACCAGTGTATATCTGCCCTGGTCTCCCTTTTCTATAGCAACCACCTTGCCGTTAACCTGAACAACCTTTTCATAGTACTTTTGATTTGCTGCTGCCTCATCAAAGGTGAAATCATCCAGTAAATCATTTGCAGAAAGAGTAAAATCCGCCTGAGCAGTCTTCATATCAGCGTAAGGCATGTTATAAAGCCTGTATCCTGCATACGCGCCTGCAAGAATCAATGCTGCAATGATAATGAGTATTATCCTGAGTCGTTTAGACATAATGTTGTTTTTTTACTGCTGATTTATTTACTAAAAGGCTTATAATCAATGTCAACATGTACATCAAGTGTTTTGGCGATTTTATCCCGCACAATACCAGGTATTTCAATATTGTAATCCTCGGGAGAAATAGTAAAAGTCGTACTTCCGTGAACAATATCACCTTTCTTTTCCAGGATACCTTTGGTTTCAACCGGTTTGGTTACACCATGAATAGTCAGGTTTCCACTCACTGTTATAGCGTACTGTCCGTCCTTATCAAAATCTACATCTTTGATATTTTTAATATTGCCTTTGAATGTAGCATTGGGAAATTTATCTGTTTCAACATAATTTTCATTGAAATGTTCCTCCATCAGGGCTTTTTTAAACTGAAAAGCAATCATAGGCACAGAGAAAACAATCTCCCCGTTACTCTTCTCGATAATACTTGATACCTGCTTGTTGTGAGCTTCTATATCCTCTACAGGTGTGTGTGAAAAAAACCAGATATGACCTGTCCGTGTAAAAAGTTTATCCTGTCCGTATACATTAAGTATAAGAGCCGTAAACAGTCCGATTAAAACTATTCTTTTCATTGCATTCAATAATTTACTGATTTAACTTACCTGCCGAAAAAGGACTTCAATCAATTGCCATTGTCATGAACAGGTTTTTTAATATCCTAATAAACAACCGGAGTAATGAAAGGTTTATTCATGTTTTTTAACTACTTGAAACTGAAAACTCTGGATATGTTGAAACCAAAATGTATATCACCCTTTCCCCAGCTTCCCGTTGTTTCACCAATAAAGCCTTTTTCTATCATGGCTACTGAATTCGTGAATAACAACTGAAATACATGTCCGCCTGTCTCAATATCAAAACCTACAGAAAGGGGATTGGTGGTATCAAAATGTTTGATATTGTAAAAAGGTCTTAGTACATAATAATATTCCACATTAAACGATACGTGAGTTGAAAGTTTTATTCTTCCTCCCATCCCCATGGCAAACAGGTCATTTGGATCAAGTTCGGTGGCAACCAGATTGCGGTGAAGCAGGGTAGGGGCGAGTTGGAGAGAAAGTCCTTCACTGAATTTTCGCGCAACCAATACCTGATTACAATAGGCAAGGCGGTTTGAAAAAAAGTAGGTGTTGCCTTCACCAACATTATACCTCAGTCCGTCAACAGCAATACTCGAAAGTACGGAAATACTTACCGGCATATTTTTTGCGCCGGCAGATTGTCTGAAAAGACTGAGTTTATAAAATCCATCTACTGTTTTTTGATAATTTCCCCTGCCCAGTCCGACCATAAGCCAGTTGGTTAATCCATACTCCAGGCTCAAATGAATATTCGACTGGTCAAGGCCGAAGAATTCATAGGCACCCGTATTTAATCTTCCAAAACGATGTTCAATTCTGACATCAAGCTGCTTTTTCTGCATTCGCTCAATTGAATGACCATTAAGTACACGGGTTGATTTAAATGTAGCAAAAGCATAATTGGTTTTCGCTCCCGTTTCCTGGTTTAACAAATTCATCAAATCATCATCCTGAGCTTTGGTATTTATTACAGCCAGAGAAGTAAGCAGTATAAATACTGAAAATAAGGTTCTTATGGTCATATCGGGCAAATTTTATTTTTGTTAACAGGTTAATTTATTCCTGCTCTTTCCCATTTGTTTATACCGGGCTGGTTATTAACCTGTTTATTTTTAATTACTTAAAACAGTTTGAACTAAATAATTCATAGACTTTTCCATTATATCAACTTGTTTTTATTCAGGGATGAAAAAATCCACTATAAGTGCGGACTGAATTATACATGTGAAAATTATTAATTATTGGGAGCACCGTCGGTAACCCACTTTTCAATACTAGCTATCTGGCAAGAACTTAACGGTGCACCGGGCGGCATGAGTGGCAGGCCTCCGCTTCCGTTTATCACTCCTACAAGTTTACCGTTATCGGCAACCGCCTTCACCTGACTGTAGTTTTCAAGATGCAAACTTCCGGAAGGGACTGATCCGCTGTGACAGGTTTTACAATTATTATCAATAATTGGTTTTATACTGGATGAAAAAGTGATATTTGTAGTATCACATGATGAATTAAGTTCCGGATACAGGAATTCTTTACTATCATAGTAACAGGCAGAGATAAGGAATAATATCAGTCCGGTGACTCCAATAAGCTTTTTATTCATGGTATGCAGTGAAAAAGATTAGTAAAATTTGTCTTAAGTGAAGTTATTAATTATTGGGAGCACCATCTGATACCCATATTTCAACCGTTCGTATCTGACATTCAGTAAGATCAAATCCTTGCGGCATCTTTACGTAACCGGGTTTTCCTCTTAATGCCCCTGTTAGTTTACCTGAGTTGGCAACATTTGAAACATCGGAATATGAAGTCAGGGTAATACCTCCGCCTGCACTTGCAGAATTATGGCAGTTGAGACAGTAATTACTGATAAGTGGCTGAACTGAGCCAGACCATGTAACACTGGATGTATCACATGCGGTTTGCTCACACTGGCTGTTTACAGCTCCTTGTTCAATCCATTTACGAAAAGATTCTATCTGGTCACTGGTAAGACTTCTTGGAGGTGGGGGCATCCTCTCTTCTGAATTTTGTGTCATAACCCTGTAGACTTTGCTATTCTGTGGATCGCCCGGAACAATTCCCCTGCGCATCAGTGTTTCATAGCTGGTCAGCACATACCCTTCTTTGGCTGTTGTCGCATCATGACAGCCCGATATTCCGCAGGAGGAAAGTAGTAATGGTTCAATGTGTGTATTAAAGCAGATAGAATCACTCGGGATCACAACTATGTTGGTTGTTGTATCAGTTGAACTGCTGCAGGTTGAATTGAGCGCACCCTGTTCGATCCATAAGCGGATAGTTGTCCGTTGTTCCTGACTAAGAGGATTATCCGGAGGCATCAGATTTAGCCATTCCGCTGTTATTGCTTTATAAATTGAACTTTCACGCGGTTTATAAGGAGTTATGCCCTGCATAATACCGGAATAGTCCTGTAGTCTGAAACTTTCACCTGAACCATCATGACACCCGGAAATAGCGCAATTTGTCTTAAAAATAGGCAATACCTCGGTTTCAAAGCAAATTTCCTGAAAAGAAGAAAGATCTGTACTCTCATGTCTGCAGGAAATAATAGGAAGAACCATCGCGGAAAGTAACAGGCAGAATAAATTTCGCCATCTCATAGTTTAACTGTTTCAGGATTAATAATGAAAATATGTTTATATATTCATAACTTCAGTTAATGCTCTATTTAAACGGTTTTCAGTAGATTATTTATTGTGCAATTTACCAAAAATTGTAATATGAAAATGAAAATCAAAAATATTGTTATTTTTTGTACTTCAAGCGGCCTTTTTTAAATGAAAATTTGTACATTTGCAGCCGTTATTAATGACTCTGTAGCATAACTGGATAGTGCACCTGACTACGGATCAGGAGGTTGGGGGTTCGAATCCCTCCAGAGTCGCCTCAAAAACAGCCGTTTGGATGAATTTCTGAACGGCTGTTTTTGTTTATGACCGCTTATCGGGTGACACCACAGTTAAATCTGGCTCCTTTTTGATTTTTTAAATAGTTAAAATTCATTGTAAACTGGTAAATTGAAGTGGTGATTTTTTACTCCCTTTGTGATGTAAAAGGTTAATTTTTGTAAAATTCTTATAATTTATGTTGGTTTTTAAAACCATAAGGATATTTTCTTTGTTATGATATAAAAAGAAAGGAGTTATTTACATGAAAAAAATTGTTATTCTCTTTTTCTTTCTCTCTTTCATTATTCCGGGGATAACCAGTGCACAAGATACTACAAAAGTCACCGGCGACACATTGAAAATACAGGCTGATACATTATCCCAGGGTGATTCAGTAACATATGAATTATTAATATTTGACACTGGTTTTGATTCATGGTTTCATAGTGTCAGAAAACCGGAATGGTATTATGAGCAAAGCTATCTGGAAACCTGGAACCAACAACTGGTCGCAGAATGGAATAGTTTATACAGTGCAGGTAGTGTCCGTAATGATTGTTACCCGGAAACATACCTGGATTATGACAATACTATCGATTACGGGAAAAAACTAAATTATAAACTGTATTACTATTTCAGATATATGCAGGAACGGTGTCATTTGTTTTCACATGCACCTTCTTCGTGGTAAACTAAAAGCAATTTCTCGGAAAATTTTGATTCACCGGAATTAATTTGGCGGTCTTTATAAGAGCCTGTCCTGGTTAGGTTGAAATCCAAACTCATTTTTAAGCTAATAACGAAGGAATATTACTATTCTCTTGGAACATCAATTTTGTTTTGTTATTTTTGTAACAGTAATTATTTCTTGTGGAAATTAGTTTTAAAAATGGGAGTATGCTCTCTACTTCAAGACTCGACATAGTACCTCTCAGTTATACTGAATTAATCAGATATCTTACAGCACGTGAACAACTTGCCCGTGATATCAATTTTATTCCCTATGATTATCCCGTGGGATGCACTGAAGAGAGGGCCATCAGGTTTGAGAGACTGCCTAAAATCAAAAACAATCCTGATAAATATTATTATTACACAATCTGGTTGCTGATCCATAAACCTTCCAGAAAAATGGCAGGCAGCTTTTGCATGCATGGTATTCCTGATGAGAAAGGACAGGTTGAAATTGGTTATAATACTGATCCGCAATTTCGAAATATAGGAATTATGAGTGAGGCTATTAATGCCTTTATCAAATGGGCTGAAAATAATCGAAATATCAGGGCGGTAATAGCTGAAACTGATGCTGAAAATATGGCTTCCATGAGGGTGCTGGAAAAATGCAATTTTAGCAGAACAGTAGAATCTGACAATAAAGTGATCTGGAGGCTTCCGGTGAAAAAAAGAAAACGAAAAGCGATTTTCTTTCCCGGGTTGTTTTTAACTGCTTCGCTTTCTAATATAATTCCTGATATTGTCGCTTCATTTTAAAATTTTTGTGTGCAGTTGAGCGAATTTCTGTTTTTCATTTTCTGAGAGGTAGAAGCAAAAAGTCTATTTATCCTGTGTATTGTTGTAAATACTGATAAATGTTGCTATGTCATTTTCATTCCGTGAAGAGAGATGGTTCTTTCTGAAAATTGTTTTAATAATTTTCTTTTGGCTGCTGAAAATTTTCAGAATACTGTGTCTTGAAAGACGTATCCTCTTCATTTCACCTTTTACAGACAGATAATATTTATCGTTTATTTTAAGTTCATTGCTGTTGCTGAAATATAACATTCCCCTGAGCACACAGAATGAAATCTTTCCCTCAGCGAGAATTTCTAAAAAGTGTTCTGTGGAATCAGGCGATGGCCAGACCTGAATTTTCATTTTTTCAAAACGGACCATTTTCTCCCCGTTTTCTTTAAACAGGTTGAACGATTGTACTGAGTTTTTATCCACAACCACAATTTTATGATGTGAAGTTGCATGCCACAGAAGATCATCCAAATAGCGATTATAAGTAATTGACTCATTTGTCACTTTACAGCCATTCTGAAGAAAAACAACACCTTTGTTCCAGTCACTGTAAAATTGTTCCAGATTGGTTGGAAATCTATTGCTGAACTCTTTTCCTGTTAATTTTTCTCCTGATAATTTCAGCACTGTACCTTCTTTGGCACATGGTTCTGAAGTGTATTGGGAAAATACAGCCAGGGAAGAATTAATACTCAGGTAAAATATCAGAACTATATTTTTCATGGTTATTCTTATTTATTGGTAATAGTGAATGATCCTTTGGCAACCACCGGAATTCCTTTCTTTGTAATGCCTTGCAGTGAAATATTATATTTGCCTGTAAGATCCGAACTGTAGCATTTTACTTCAATTGTTTGGTTTACTGGTACAGTTAATGATGGGTTCCAGTAAAGCAAAGGATGCAGGTATGGTTGGTGATTGGAAGAAGGAATTGAATATGTTAAAATGCTTTTGGTATTAGGATTTACTTTATTGGTGTAAAGGAGTGTTTTTTGCCTGATATAAGAATCCGGAATTTTGCCATCGTATGTTTCTATATCAACAATACCATCGAAATAAATGTCTCCGAAAAATACACGGTTGTATACAATCCTGATTTCTTTGATGTCTTTTGTCTGCAAGCCATAAATATAGTTGAGATCTGAGAAAGGGACGCCATTAAGCAAAACAAAATCCTTTTCTGGAAAAAAGATGTTTGCTGAAGGATTGAAAACAGAAATGTACCAAGCTGCATCTTTTCTTCTGAAATGCACTCCCGGTAAAATATTTGCCGTTATTTCACTAAAATCCGGCAAGGGAGTAAATTCAGCAGGTTTTACCACACGGTCAGGTATACCGAAGAAAATCCTCTGGTAACCTGCTGCATCCTCATTAACAGGACCTTTTTTTGGTTTTAGTGAATCATAATAAATATCATTAACCAGTTGAATATTGCGCAAATCCTTCAAATACATACGCTGTTTTTTATTCAGCGATTGAGAGAAGGATTCCCCGGAAACAGGAGAGGGAAATTTGGATTTAAGGCTGATATCCGCAGGTATAAATATATTTGAATTGTTTTTTTGCTGTAAAATCAGGGTTTTATTGTCCTGTTGTGGATTAATGAGAAAGTAAAAATTGCCGCTGGTATCAACATTGGCGTAATCGATAAATGGAATTGTATCTGGTTTGGACAGTAACAAGTAATCAGTACCCGGATGGCCGGATGAGCCGTTGATACCTGTATGACCAGCCAATACAAATCCCCTGTCCTCTCTCTTAAAAGTAAAGGCTGAGTCTGTATACATTCTGAGATCATCCCAAAAAAATGGTGGTATTTGGTCAATTCTGTCTTCTGCAAAAACTGGTAAAGTACCATCGGCAAATTCACCCTTCACTAGCAAATCCGTTACTATATCCTGTTGACCGGTAATCTGCTGAAAAGGCGATCCCTTTGATACAGACAAAGATGCAAAAAGTGTGTCGGCAGGCGAAAAACCTGCAAGTTTTATGGTAAAATGTATCTGACTCCTTTTCTGATAAATAGTATCAGGAGGTGTTAAAATTACTTTTGCTGTCGGTTTTTTTAATACGAAGATATGTGTGGCGGTATTTTCGTTTATACTTTCAAGTGATATTTTGGCAATACCCTGTTTCCAGCTTTTTGTTTGTAAAAATAGTGTATCTCCTCCACCTGAAATATTTACAATTGTGTCTATAGATGAATAACCATGGGTGAATACTTTTACATGGCAGCGACTGAAATTGTTTTTATTTTTCTTGATCTTCGCGAGGATTATTATGGAATCTTCAGTTAATCTGAGTAGGGTAAGTACCGGAGATTTATCGGTAATTTTTTGCAAACGTGTTGTGTCTTCAGGGGAAACCTGCCATACCGCATTATCCGTAAAATTGAATGGCTTAACGCCGGCATTACCAACACCGGCCGGTGAAGTCAGTGAGTCAGTATGATCATCACTGATGTTTATTATTATGAGTTTTGTGCGAAAATAATAGGCATCGGGGAAGTTTCTCATCCAGTTCGTAAACGCCACCAGAGTATATACGCCGGAAAAAAGTGAATCAGGAAGTTTTATACTGCCCGGTGACCCGGTTTCATTCGCATTGGAACACCAGGTAAGAACCTGTTTCATATCCGGATCCAGTATCTGATAGTAGACAATTCGGCTAATCCCATGAACAGTGAAAGAGGAAGCTTTTCTCAGGTAACTTTTATAATAGAGAAATTCACCGCTTATGAATTCCTTCTTATCAAGGTGAACGAAAATTCGTTCTGCATTTTCTATGATACATTCCTGCTCAGGTTTTTCATTTTGAGTGGATTGGGCACGGGTATTCTGCTGAAAGCATAAAGCAAAAACGGTTATAAAGAAAAAAAATCGTCTGAAGATGAATGGCGGGATATATGTATTTAACATGGTTGACTGTTTTTTTCTTATTAATTGATATATACCCAGAAATCAGGTTTAATTGTGTCCTGGCATCCTGTATATTCAGGTGGAGTATAATTTATCAGGTCTTTGCTTACTATCTTGTTATTGGTCGGTTTTAATGAGAATGCAGTAGTCCGGACGGAGGATCCGGCTACTTCGAAATATCCAAGAGCCAGTTTTGTTGTATCTGAAATACATTTTATATTGCCTGTTATCTGAGATGGAATCGGATCGAACAGTCGCTGCCCGGCGTTTAATTGCTCAATAATTGAGTGATAATAATTATAGGTGTCTGCGTCTACGCTTAAAGTCTGAACATGAACTACCCATCCCTGCAAAGGTACCGCACCCGTGGCTGCATTGTAATGAGAATCACGGGTGTATGAGAGAAAGTCTATATTTTCTTCCTTCACAAACTGATGATTTTCCAGTTGAAGAGATGCCTTAACGGAGGGCAAAAGCTTACCTGAAGAAAATCCCCAGCAAAATTTCAGATAGGTTGAAGGAGGAAAATGGTTGGGAACCATTAGATAATAGAGTGATTCGATGATCACCTTTGAAACAAAACGGTAGTATACTTTCTCCTCAGAAAGCGTATCAATGCTGACATAAACATCTAAGCCTGTTTCTTTATTAATAATCATGTCACCATACGAATTTTCACTCACAACATCCCTGGTTGCGGTTTTTGCATACAAACTGTCAATTTTAGCACAATTTTTCAGCCGGGCCGGGATTGACTGATAAATATCTCCGTTATTCAATTCAATTCTTAGTTGATAACTAAGTCCGGATTTTCCCCTGAAATTTTGGGCAGGGGTGTTGTAAATTCCTTTATTTTTTTCAGTAAGTAAGGTAAGATTTCCGGTATTATCCTCTATTGATACCCTGGCACCCTGAACAGGTATTGAATTTGATTCATTATAGGGTGAGGCCCATTTCAGTTTTACTGTACAGGGTTCTCCTTGGTTAGTCAGAAGCCCGTCAACTACCAGGATATTGTTATCAGCCTTCAGATCATCTTGATAATAAAGTTCCTGACAGGAATTCATAAAAAAAATCAGGATTATTGACAATCCCCTGCCAAACGGCCTTAAAGTTCCGGAATTCAGCAGGTTTAATTTATATGGGTTATTGGTAGCCATGGATACTGGTTTTAAAAAATGAAATTGTAGGTAATGGCCGGGAAAGGACGTCCGATAATGTATAGTTTGTACAAAGCAAAGCTTTTAAAATCATTCGAAAGCGAGGGTTGCTCTTTTCTGTAAAATACGGAGTATGCATTTTTTCTCCCGTATACATTAAGTAATGAGAATGTCCATGATCCTTTCCATTTCTTCTTGATTCGGAGACTTTCATCAATACTCAGTGACAGGTCAAGCCTGTGGTAGGGGGGTAAACGGTATTTATTCCGGTCGGAATAATACACAATTTGTTCTTCTCCGTGGCTATACTGATATTCAGGCAATGTTACAGGTCTACCGGAGGCAAAGTTGAAATTGGCTGATACCCGCCATCTTCTGTTTATATGGTAGGTAGCCATAACAGTCAAATCATGTGGTTTATCATAGGCTGATGGATACACGCTGTTTTGGTTAACCATTTCCTGAGGCTGTTTGCTGTGTGTTTGTTTTAGTGATCTGGAGTAGGTATAACTTATCCAGCCTTCAGTTTTTCCCTTGTTTTTTCGCAACATCAACTCAACGCCGTAATTATTTCCAGTTGCATTGGTGATTAGTGCACGTTCAGGATCAGCATTCATTTCAAATCTTGCATTGTCTTTATACTCAAGGAAATTGGTGAGCTTTTTATAATAAATTTCCACAGAAGATTCTATTGAATTTGCTGCAAAATTCCGGTAATAACCAATTGCCCATTGGTCTGATGTAAGCGGCTTGATGTAAGGATCTGCCAGTTTCCACCTGTCTTCAGGAGTTGATACAGAGGTATAAGAAATTCTTGAAATGTACTGTTTATTTCTGTTATAACTTAGTTTGACCGAGCTTTTGTCATCAAGCTGATATTTCAGAGAGATCCGCGGTTCAGGACCACCCCAGGTTTGCATAATCTCACCCTTATTGAAGTAAACTGAATCGATGGCCGTAATGGCGCTTAGTGCTTGATCCGGACTGTAACGGACTTTCCAGCCAGGCCCGGTATAAAGAAATAATGAGTATCTTAAACCTGCACTTAATGACAGGGCCGGGGTAATATCAAAAAGGTCACTTATATAGAATGCACTTTCATAAGCCTGTTCATCCTGTAGCCTTGCAGGTGTACTGAAGGATAAAGTGTCAAGGGGTGTTCGTGTACCGGGAGAAATCTGGTACCTTATGGTTTGTATGCCTGTGTTGAGCTTATGTTTATTATAACCTGTGTAGGTCAGGTTAATTTCTGAAGAAAGATAAGCTGTTTTTGCATTTATTCTGTTCTTTTTATATAACTCCTGTTTATTGTCCCTGGTTACATCGTAGCTACTGTAATTTACAGAAAAGGAAGATGTTAACTGAGTTCCGAAAATATGATTCCACGTGAGCGATCCCAGTTGATTGCCGTACTGGTAAGCAAGCATGGATGCATATGTAAAACGGTCACTGCTCTGATAGCCGGAGATAATAATCCGGTCTTTTTTAAAGATAAAATTCAGAAGTCCGTTGATATCATAGAATCCGGCACTGCTTTTGCGAAGATCCGGATCTTTTATTCTTGTCAGTATCCAATCAGAATAGCTGGTACGTCCTCCGAGCTTATAGGTAATTTTACCTTTGAACAAGTTGCCTTCTGTCATGAGTCTGCTGTTATAAAGGCCAATACCTCCTTTTACAGTATTCCCGCTAATACCCGGGTCGTTAATTTCTATTTTCATGACGGAAGAAACGCGTTCACCGTATTCTGCCGGTATATGTCCCTTATAAAGAGTTACATTGCTGACCATATCCGGGTTTACCACAGACAGTAATCCGAAAACATGGGAAGTACTAAAAAGTGGCGCACTTTCCAGTAAATATAGATTTTGATCTTCACTTCCGCCACGGACGTTGATACCTGATCCGAATTCACCGACAGATTTTACTCCCGGCATCATGGTAAAACTCCTGATAATATCCTTCTCTCCGTTCAGCGACGGAAGTTGTTTGATAGTGCGGGCATTCATTGTAACTATGCTCATCTGATTACTTCTGACATTTCTGTCTGCCCGTTCAGCAAATACAGATACTTCGTTAATGGCAACTGATTTTTCAAACAATTCAACATCAAAATTACCATTGCCAATTATTTTCATTGAAAATTCAGCACTTTCATATCCTACTGAATTAACTGCCAGGGTATAAATTCCCGGCTTAATGGTAAATGAATAGCCGCCATCAAGTCCGGAAACTCCGCCGGTTGGGGTATTCATGAATTGTAATGAGGCTCCTGTAAGAGGCTTACCCGTTTTCCCATCCAGAACATGTCCGGATAAAGTTACCTTACTGTGCCGGCCAGCATCAGCCGGATTACCAATTACAGTCATCCCCGGCTGTGTCCCCGTTTCACTATAGTCTACCATTTTTCCCGTACGCATAGCTACTTGTTCAGCAGGTAAAAAAACAACCTTTGAACCTCCGATAATTACAAAATGATAGGGTGTACCCAATGTTATCTTTGATAAAAAAGTATTCAGGGGAAGGTTATCAGCTCGAAACGTTATTTTCTTGTTATTGAACCACAGCGGGTTATAGTAAAAATTTACAGGATATTTTTTTTCAAGACTGTCCAGAATATTTACAACATTAGCTTCCTGATAATTACCCGAAATATAAATTTGTTCAGAGACCTGGGCAGTTAATGTTGAACATAATAAGAATACAAAGACCAGAGTTGTAATCCCGATCTTAAGATTTTTTTTAAACATTAGATCTAACGTTGTTTTTGCCTTTTTATGCAGGGGTACTGTTCTATATATTGAATGTGAGGCCTGAATTTTAATGCAGGCTAAATTTCTGAGATCAAACTTAAAACAATTTTTGGTTTATGGTATAGCAATGGAAAAGAAATATTCCAGTAAACATTGATTTGGTTCTGATATGAATTAAGTAAAAAAGGCATTTTCTGCCTGACGCAGAGAAATGCCTTAAACATGAAAGTATACAGATTACAAACTTCGGATTTCTTTATGCTTTTGAACGGATTGTTTATTTTAATTTCAGGCTTTTTCTTTGAGTGATTCCACAATTTGCTGCGCTGTTTTAACCGAATTAGGCAAAATATTTTCCGGACAGTATCCAACAATTTTAAATACCTGATACCGTCTGCAGGAATCTCTTCCGCTTTCTCCGTTTGAACAATAAAGCCGTTTGTAAGTTTGGCTGTACTCAGTACCTTTTAATACTCCGTTAAAGATTGGACATTTAACATGATTTGGACAAAGATTGTTTTCCATGGCTAATAGATTTTTATTAGTGTCTACGTAATGGATTATGATTTCATTATTAGTGTTTGACAAATAACAGTAACAATTAGATGAATCATCAATATGTCTGGATAAAATATTTTTTGAAAAACAAAACAGATAGAATATTAACTACTTAAAAGTGCTTCAATCGTCTAATAGTCTGGCTGAATAATCTGTTTAATGTTAAAAACAAATAACAATTGATGTTCCTATGCTATACAACATAATTTTACAGGAATTAATACTACCTTTGCTGCACGTAAAACTTTAAACAAATGTATTGATTATGCTTACTGTTGAGAAGATTGGCGGTACTTCCATGTCGAAGTTTCATGATGTTTTGGAAAATATTATTAAAGGAAACAGAAAAGAAGGAGAATATTTTAACCGCATCTTTGTTGTTTCGGCTTACAACAATGTTACAAACTGGCTGCTTGAACATAAGAAAACAGGTGAACCAGGAATTTACAGCCAGTTTCTGAATGATGAAAATTTCAATGAATCTTTAAGTTCGCTTACCGAAAAGCTTATTCAGATTAACCGTGCTTTTAGTGATATTGGCCTTGACCAGGAAGAAGCAGATCAGTTTATTATTAACCGCATCGGACAGGCACGGAACTATCTGAACAGTATGGCAAATGTGTTGGGATCAGGATATATAAACCGCCAAAACATTTTACTCGCTGCAAGAGAGATCCTCTCATCCATTGGAGAAGCACATTCTGCATTTAATTCCGTAAACATCATCAACAATAATGGAATTCATGCTACTTTTGTTGATCTGTGCGGATTCCAGGATTCTGAATATCTGACCATTGACCAACGTATCCAAAAGGCTTTTACCGGCTTGGATTTTTCAAAAACCATTTGCGTTGCTACCGGATATACAAAGGGCACAGAGGGAATTATGCGTGAGTTTGACCGAGGTTATTCAGAAGTCACTTTCAGTAAAATTGCGGTAGAGGTAAAAGCCAATGAAGCAATTATTCACAAGGAATATCATTTGTCCTCTGCTGATCCTGCAATAGTGGGAGTTGAAAAGTCTATTCCCGTCGGATTTACTAATTATAACGTTGCTGACCAACTGGCAGATGTGGGAATGGAAGCCATTCACCCAAAAGCTTCAAAACCCATTGAGGTGGCAGGAATTAAACTCCGGATTAAAAATACATTCGAGCCGGGTCATGCCGGTACTCTAATATCCCGGGAGTATGTAAGCCCTGAATCACGTATTGAAATCATTTCCGGTACTGACAAAGTTGTTGTTGTAGATATCCACGATCCGCTAATGGTTGGTGAAGTAGGATTTGACCTGGGAATCATGGAAATTTTTGCCAGACACCGGATCAGCTATATTCTTAAGTCAACCAGTGCCAACAGTATTTCACACGTAATCTGGGAGGATTCTGATTATACCGGATTGCTTCAGGAACTTAAAGGAAAATATCAGAAAGTGACGCTCCAGAAGGTGGCAGTGGTTGCAGCGCTTGGGAGTAATATTGCCAGGCCTGGTTTTCTGGCCCGTGCGGCCGGTGCTCTTTACTCGAACGGGGTAAATATTTCGGCTGTATCTCAGTCAATGGCACAAGTTAACATTCAGTTTGTAATCGATCGTGAAAACTACCGAAAAGCAATAATAGCCCTGAATGATGAGCTTTGTGTAAAAGGTCTGTAAAAGGTCTGAAAAGTTCTATATATCGCAAACTTGCTGACTGATTGTGGAGCGTAATATAGTTATGCAGGTAAATTTTCAGATTAATTGACTTCATACAGTAAGAAAACACCGCTACTGGATTAATAATCAGACAGTTTTTATATCTTTATTTTTATGCATTTCATCAAAGTACTAACTCTGTTAGTCAAATATAAATGAAATCGATCTCAATTTTTTCGTAGTTTCGTTGTATAATCAATTGTTCATGCTTTTTTACCAGCTAAAATATTTTATTTTATGATGTTACATGGTTTATTGTTTGCCTGTCCTATGGAGGAAGCAAAAGATGATTGCCCGTTCAGAAAATTTCGAAATATGTCAACCTCCGAGGCTATCAAAGAATTTAACTGTTTGTCTCTTACCAAAAAAGAAGAACTTTCAACCTATCATAAAGCCTGCCTTACAAACCGGGAATCAACCATCCTTACCAATAAGAAATTTGGTACTTATTAAATTTCTGAAATATTTTCTGCTTCCAAAAAATTAGTGATTTCCTGATAAGTTTCAAGTGCTTTTTCCTCCTGAGGGACGTGCCCGCAGCAGGGTATTACTGAAAGTTTTGAACAGGGAATTAACTGGTGAAGTCTTTTCCCGTGAAGAACCGGAAGAACCGGATCGCTGTCTCCCCAAATTATCAGTAAAGGGATTTTTATTTCACTGTATTTTTTTATCATTTCTTCATAATTAGCTGGCGGTAAGCCTTTGACTGTTTTCAGGTAAACATAGCGAAATGCCTTCTTATAATAGAATGGCAGATAGCGTTCAACAATCTCTTCACTTACCTTGCTTTTGTCGGCGTAAACACGCTGTATTGCCCATTTAACAACTTTTTTATTTGAAGGGAGGAGATTCATCAAAAGTGATCCGAGTACAGGTAGCTTTAATAATTTCACAAATAGGGGAAGGTGGTCATTAAATGCAGCAGAATCAATGAGTATCATTTTAGTAATACGCTCCGTGGTCGCCATTTTGTTATATAAGGCAAGTGCCACCCCTCCGCCAAGTGAATGGCCAGCCAGAATTATTCGCTGAAGTCCTTCTTTCTCAATTATTTTTAGAATTAGCGATGCCTGATCATCTAATTCGTAATGATTGTCCTTTGGTTTTGATGAAAGTCCAAACCCTTTCAGATCGATAATATAAAATGTATACTGATTCGATGGAAATAATTCAGTAAGACTGTACCAGTTCAGGTGCGATGAAGCAAATCCATGAATAAAAATAACAGGAATAGTTCCGTTTCCCCTGATTTCATAAAAAATGAATGAATGCGAGGTGTAATAGTACTTTTTCTGGTGAACAGGACTTTTCATATTTTACAGGAATATTTTACTTAAAAGTATGCCAGGAAAGACAAACAAGCTGGAAATTAAATATAGCGAAAAGCCAGGGGAGACGATCAGAGTGACTGAAAAATGTTTTTCTATGGTGAGTAGGCTGAATCATTTTATTTCTGATTTTTTTTCACCGAATATGATGGCTTCATAAACATATAGTTCTGCTGCTTTCCATCCATTCCATCCAATATGTGCCTTGTCCCGTGCGCAATGACCAAGAAGTTCTTCTTTTGACCAGTTGGTCTGGGCGGCTACCTGAGGAAGAAAAGTACCATTAGCGTGTCCCTTTTTCATATAAATGCCCTGTTTGGACGGATCATATTCTTCCGGGCCTGTTATATGCTTCATGGGCGTAAGTACTGAAATTTCAATGTTTATATTGTTAATTTCAGCTAGGGTTAAAGGGTTGAACCGTTTATCTTCTGTTGCTGCAGCAACAGCCATTCTCTGTATTACCCGGTAAAGTGGAAGATCCCCCTTTAAATGCCCTATGCATCCCTGTAATTTTCCATCATTTGTATGCAGGGTAACAAACGCACCGGTTTTTTCTTTCAGATTGTCATCTAACTTACGCGGATCCGGTTCCGGAATTTTTTTATTTTGTAAAAAAGTTGTTATACTTTCTCGCGCGATGCCTAAAAGTGATGATTTATCCTGTTCTGTCAGAGCAAAATCCTTTTTTTTAGTTTCTACGGTATCTTCTTCCGCTGCCATGGCATAGTACCCAACCACCCTGTCCTTTTCGCCATATGGAGAATCACCAGAATTTTGATATTCCAGCGGTACAATGCTTATTTTCTCATTATCGCGGGTAAGATATATCAGAGCGAGAGTGGCAGGCCAGCCACACATACTGGTTAATAAATTGTTAATTTGATGATCTGCCGGAATATTAATGACATCGATAAATTCCTTTTCTGACTTTGATTCAACAGCTTCAGCTGTTTTCTGATCATTGATAACAGCATCATTATAAGCAGGATAATGTGAAAAGTCCGTACTGATGATAAACAAATTTTCATCTGTAAAATAGGGTTCCAGTGAAGTCGCGATCTTATGGCTCGTCTCAGCTGACTGATCTCCGATTAAAACAGGGATAAAGTTGAAATTGTTGCCGTATAGTGTTTGCAGGAAAGGCAATTGTACTTCAATGCTGTGTTCCTGCTGATGTGCTTCTGCAACATAGTGAAAAAGCTGTTTATTGTCACTCACAAGTTTGTTAGCCAGTGAACCGTTAATTTTTGCCTCCCCCAAAGGCGTTTCATAATTGCCTGGTGTATAAATTGATGCCCCATGAAAATATTTGTGATGGCTTGCTCCAAGAATAAATATATTTTTATATGGTTTCTGATCCTGCAATAAACTGTAGGCTGAACCGGCTACCTGGCCGGAAAAGACATATCCGGCATGAGGAACAATCAGTGCCCTGATGCGCTTATGATCGTTTTGTCCGGAATTTTGCAAAAAATTAGTAACCGTCTCAGAGAGAGTCGCTGAATCTGATGGGTAAAATTGTCCGGCGACGACGGCCGTTCGGTTTTTGGCTATGCTGGAATATTCCATATTGTGTTTCTCCTTTTGTTGCCCGGTGGCACATGCTGCTCCCAGCAATAGCAACACCGGCATTAATTCCCTCAATATTTTAGTAATCCTGCATGATAACCTGAAAAAGGGAATGGCATAATCTGATATTTTCATTGATATTTATGCCTGTTTTTAATTAATTTAAAAATAATGAAATCGCTTCGGAATAAAAAATAATACAATCATTTTAAACCTTTTAACCCTACAATTGTCTTTAACAGTGCTCTGATCAATCAGCAACATGTATTAGGTCAAAAATCATGCATAAAACTGTTTTGTATCTATGTTATGTAATAAAAACGATATTATTTGTAAGTTATTGAAAAACAAGATAATATGCTTGTTGTTTTTTAGTGATTTTATACTGTAAATACTTGACATTCCGGTATTTATTTTGTATCTTTATTATCCTTTTCAAAAACCAGAAACCAAAAACCAGCGCCATGATAAAAAATAGTATTAAATCACACGAAGAAAGGATAAGACAGCTTGAAAGAGAAATCAGAAAGCTTGAGTTATCCATCAATGACAAATCAGATACCAGTTCGTTAAACAAACACAGAGGAGGAGATGAACCTTCAAAGAAGAGTTCTATCTATGATTTTGTCGTTCCCTGGCAATTGTAATACTGTCAGGAAAGTAGACCTGTAAAAATACGTTTTTTTTTTACGGCTTCTGTTGTTTTTCAGAGGCATTTACGAAATCTCTGCCAGTCGGCCGAGTGGAATTGCTATGTCAAAATCCTAAACATTACTTTTATGCTCGATACAAATGAATTGCACCGTCAATTACATAAATTAAGCTATTCCCTGAAGCATGAGGTGAGTGTATACAATAGCAATGGAAGCTATTACCGTTCATCCGTCATTGGGTATAATACCAGCAGAGACCACGGATTGCTTGTTTACAATCCCGACAGTACAAACCAGAATAAGATTGTACTTCTCTCTTCTGTTGATGAAAACATCCTGTTCAACGGTTGCGAGTATAACCTGAATATTTATGGTGAAAGAAAAAATTTGAAAGAAAGGCTTGCTTATCTTAAAGAAGTATCCTTTAATCCACTTCCCCGTGCTGTTTATTGTATGGGGCCGGTTATGTTTGAGAAGGAGATATTGCTTCAGCCCCGTCACAATGCGCTAATGATCAGGTATACGCTCAGGGAGTCCGGCGGACCGGTAAAATTCTGGTTAAAACCCAGAATTGCCTGCAGGGATGCCTTTAAACTTCAGAAAGCCACTCCTGATTGTAAAATTGAAATTGGGAAAGTACCCAATGGCATTACAGTGAGAAGAAATTTCCTTGTTCCGGATCTATATCTGCAATTCTCTGAACCTGTTACTTTTCATGAATCAGGTAAATGGGAATATGATGTGGAATATCCCTATGACTTGCTGCACCGGGAAAGTGAATGTACGGAGGATCTTTTCGTACCGGGAACATTTAGTTTTATGCTCGAAGAAAATCAGTCACTGGTTATGAGTGCAAGTATTTACCAGCTAAATCCTTCAGGCATCTGGCCTTTGTTTAATAAAGGGTTCAGGTCACGGAAGAGAAATCATGCGGTGCATGTGAATTAAATAAACTTTCTATAGAAGTAAGAAAACCGGTCCGACAGGTTCTACCAGCTAAAATTGGCCTGATATACGGCAATATTGTCTTTTTCATCAGTTACATATAGTTCGAGCAGGTGTTGTTGTCCTCTTGCCAGTCTGTCAGGATCAATATTATAAGTGATTAATTTGAATTTTGGTTCATATTCAAACAGCACCCACTGATCATCAATGTAACCTTCGTATTTCTTTATCCCTGAAAGGTTATCATCAATATGAAAAGATATGTGTTTATGATGGCTCATATTGGCGTGATCATAAATATTTACAGGATTAACGACAGGAGGTATGGTGTCAAGCATTATCGCATATTTACCAAAATCCCTGGTTTGGGTTGTAATAAAGCCATGATCAAAGCTGCCGCCTTCGGCAACAGGGTTTCCCTGATCATCAAAGGTCACCAGCAACGCTTTTCCTTCAAGCCGGTAAGGAAGGGTATCCGGTTTTACAGAAAGTTTGATGTACTTCTGCAGCGGCGTATATTCATCATCGATTTTATAAACATGGCTGATGCAGTTTTTTACCGCAGGTAAAACGCCATAATTAAAATAAAGATCCCGGTAAAGTGCACCGGCAGGTATAGATACTTCAACTTGCGGGGTAACAAATTTGTTATCTGTGTTCCATTTCATTTTCTGTGTAAAAGGCTTGTTTTTTACGGATTCGGTATCAGGCACCTTTTCCGTTGAAAGAACAGTAAAATTTAACTGACTGGTATTCCCGTAAGTATCTTTTACAATGAATTTAACATGATGCCTGAGGCTGTCATCGAATGTGAGTATTCCTCTGTTTTTTAATGTCTTGTATATGTCCAGCTTGTTGTTCGGGTCAAGGAATGTTTTTTGTATCTTCCGGTGAAGCCGTAGATTTTCTTCGTAATCAATATGAGATTGAACATATCTGGTTTCTGCGAATGATATTTCATCCATTTTCTGCAGATAAATTATACTGCTGTCAACCCGCATTTCAATACTGTAAATTCCACAGCGATTATGAGTGCCGTTGAGGTAATCGTAGGTCTCAATTCCAAATCCTGTTTTCCCGTGTACCACAATGTGCTTTACGTTAGGGGTATATGTTCCGTTATTGCCTGATATTTTAATTCTCAGTGTATTGTTGCTGCCATTTACTGTTGAAAATTCATCAAGAGGGTATACATTGAGATTGAAAATAACGGGCTTAATATTATCAGTGATATCAAAGCCATATTTAAGCACATTGAGAGGCCGCTGGTCACTTACTCTGCGCAATTCGAAATGAAGGTGGGGGCCAGCCGAACTTCCTGTATTTCCTGAATAGGCAAATACATCACCCTGCTTCAGTGTAAATTTTTCTTTTTCCGGAAACAGATCAACGGTAAAACTTTGTTTGTTGTATTGAGCATCTGTAACATAATCCTTAATGTCTTTCCTGAAATTTTTCAGATGTCCGTAAACCGACATCATACCATCCGGATGCGTAATGTAAACAGCATGTCCATATCCACCCGTCTCAATCTTTATTCGTGAGATATAGCCATCTTCAACAGCTCTTACCGGTTGTCCTTCTACTCCCCTGGTTTTTATATCAATCCCTGAATGGAAGTGACTACTGCGCAGTTCACCAAAGTTCCCGGATAAATAAAGCGGAATATTAACCGGAGAAATAAATCCAGTACCTGCTTGTTGGCCGGTAAGCACTGGACTGACAAAAAATGAAATGCCTGCAAAAATAATTGCTGTTTTGATTAGTTTTCCTATCATACCTGCTGAATCTTACACATTCTATTCGTTAATAATTAGCTGCAAAGCTACTACATATAATTATTTTGGATAAAATAAAAACTGTGGTTTTTTTTTTATTTCTTAAAGCTATGTTATATTTGTATGAAGAATAAATGGCGAAAATGGCTGTAGTTAATGAAGAAATAGTAAGTAGTTTACGGGATAAAATAATAACGGTCATTTCTTTGTTGGATAAAAGCAAGAAGGAAAATGAAGGGCTCAGGCAGGAAAATGACTACTTACGAGGTGATTTAAAAGATAAAATTAACAGGATTAAAGAACTGGAAGAAAAAATTGAAACACTTAAAATAGCGAAAACTGTTGTTGCATCCAGTGAAGATTCACACGATGCAAAAATTAAAATAAACAGAATTGTGCGGGAAATTGATAAATGCATTGCTCTCTTGAATAAATAGATAACAAATAGTTGCATGGACGATAAACTTTCAATAAAGGTAAATGTGGCAGACAGATATTATCCTTTGAAGATTGAACGAAGAGATGAAGAAAGGATCAGACGTGCAGCAAAAATGATTAACGATAAAGTATTGCAATACAAGCAGAAATATGCTGATAAAGATATTCAGGATTTTCTTGCAATGGCGTCTTTGCAATATGTAATAAAGCTGTTGGAATTTGAACAGCATACAGATGTTTCTCCGCTGGTTGACGAAATCAAAGACCTTGATCAGGAACTGGAGGAGTATTTAAGAGGAGAGTAACAAAAATACGTTCTTTCAAATAGTTGGATAAAGATATTGCCCGCATTGTTTCTTCTATAGATTTGGAAACTCAACACTTACTCAATTGGAACAAAAGCTCGGTTTATGCAGAGCAGGCCTCAATTCCGGTTCGCCGGAATGCTTCATACGAAGCCGGAGGAAACTCGAGATAAATTGGCGGTTCCACCCATGTATAACCTGGGGTTTTTAAAATTTAGGAGAAATTAATGCGGGTTTTTTTTATAAATAAAAACCGATATAAAATACAAAGTAATGATTCAAATAATAATAGTAGGTGCCATTGCTTTCTTGTTTGGTGGTGCTTTAGCCTGGTTTCTTTTCCAGATGGCACTCCGAAGGCGGGCCAGCAATATCATTAAAGAAGCAGAGATAGAGGCTGAAGTGATCAGGAAAGATAAGATTCTGCAGGCAAAGGAAAAGTTTCTTCAGCTTAAGGCTGAGCACGAGAAAGTGATTAACGAAAGAAACAATAAGATTAATGCAGCTGAAAATCGTCTCAAACAAAAAGAGAACAGTCTTTCACAACGGATTGAGGAATCACAGAGAAAACGCAAGGAGGTTGATGCTATTCGGGAAAATCTCACCTCACAGATGGAGCTGGTTGAGAAAAAGAGTGAAGAACTCGGACGTATGCATAAGCAGCAGGTTGAACAACTTGAGGCAATTAGCGGTCTTTCAGCTGAAGAAGCAAAGGCTCAGTTGGTTGATTCCCTGAAGGCGGAAGCCAAAACGGAGGCAATGTCCTATATCAATGAGATAATGGATGAAGCTAAAATGACTGCCAATAAGGAGGCTAAAAAAGTAGTGATCGAAACAATTCAGCGCGTTTCTACTGAAAGTGCTATCGAAAACTCTGTGACTGTATTCCATATTGAAAGTGATGAAATTAAAGGAAGAATAATCGGACGCGAGGGACGTAACATTCGTGCGCTCGAAGCGGCAACCGGTGTCGAAATTATTGTTGACGATACCCCGGAGGCAATTATCCTTTCAGCTTTTGACCCGGTAAGACGCGAAATAGCCCGGCTTTCACTGCATCAGCTTGTAACTGACGGACGTATTCATCCTGCCCGTATTGAAGAAGTTGTTAATAAAACACAGAAGCAGATTGATGAGGAGGTTATTGAGATAGGAAAACGAACAGCTATTGATCTGGGTATACATGGACTTCATCCGGAATTGATCCGCCTGGTTGGTAAAATGAAGTATCGTTCCAGTTACGGACAAAATTTATTGCAACATTCCCGCGAAGTAGCCAACCTCTGTGCAATTATGGCTTCGGAACTGGGGCTCAATCCAAAACTGGCAAAAAGAGCCGGGTTGCTGCATGATATTGGTAAAGTGCCTGATGATGAGCCCGAATTGCCGCATGCCATTCTGGGTATGAAGCTTGCTGAAAAGTATAAGGAAAAAGCTGAAATTTGTAATGCCATAGGAGCACACCATGATGAGGTGGAGATGACCACACTTATTGCACCTATTGTGCAGGTTTGCGATGCTATTTCAGGTGCTCGTCCCGGAGCCCGGAGAGAAGTAGTTGAGTCGTATATTAAAAGGCTTAAAGACCTTGAGGCACTGGCATTATCTTATCCAGGTGTTATGAAAACATACGCTATTCAGGCTGGCCGCGAACTCAGGGTGATTGTGGGCAGTGAGAAGGTTTCTGACAAAGATGCAGAAAACCTGGCATATGAAATCTCACGAAAGATACAGGATGAAATGACATATCCCGGTCAGGTTAAAATTACTGTAATACGCGAAACCAGGGCCATAAGCTACGCAAAATAGTATATTGAAAATTTAATAATTAAAGGTGGATTGTCTGAAATATTGGCAATCCACCTTTTGTTTATTTCAAGTCAGCTCACCTGTTTACAATTTGTATATTGAAGTATGATATCCGGTAAAAAGTGATAATTATAGAGATGGTTTACCTCTCAGGATTTTTAGCAGTTTTTGTACACGGGATAATTTTTCAGCATATCCCAGTTTTTCAAATGAGAGGATCAGGTTTAACAGTAAACGTTGTATTGTATCAATATTTGAACAGGGTTTATAAAATGATTCACTGGAATCGATTTTCTGCTGTTCGAGAAAATAATCAATTTCTCTCCTGCCCAGTACTGCCCCTTTGTTAAACGGATTGATGTAGAATAAGATATTGTCTTCTTCATCAAAGGCATACTTATCCTGAAAAGCCAGAATATAGTTTTTGGGAAGGTTTACACCAAAAATTGGCAGGTCCAGTCTTTGGGCAATTACCGAATAGATAATAGATAGCGAGATGGGATTGCCTTTTCGCTGTTCAAGCACCTGATTAATAAATGAATTCTGAGGGGCGTAAAAATTCGTATTATTACCGGAAAATCTGTAAACTTCAAACAGAATATGGTTGATAATCCGGACCTTTTCGAGGGCAGTAAGATTATTGTTTAGCTCAAGCCAAATGTCACGGCGTATTCTGTCAATTTGCACAGTAAGCTCTTCAAATTGAAGAGCAGGATATTGAAACCGTGCAACCCAATAGGCTCCTTCAAGAAGATCATTGCCCCCGGACATATACCAGTTGAGCAGGTTTTTTTCGACGGTATTAAACTGAATATCATTAATCAGCGTCTCAATTCTTTCCTGAACATCTTCATTAAGCGTCCGTTCCCATGCTTTTTCCAATTCAGGAATAACAGCATCTCCTTTATCGAGAAGATTTTTGGATATCTCGGAAAATATCTCATTATCAGGGTCATCCAATAATGTAATTATTGCTTCAATTTCCTTGCTGTTCATGGTTTTATTCTCTTATGCCTGTTCCGTAAGTGTTTCCAGGCTAAACTCAACGAGCTTTTTTATTGTTGGTTTATAGTTCGGACTGAATTTTTTTGTGACCCTGTTGGCTATTACAGCACAGGTAGTTATTGCCTGGTGTCCGAGCAACCTGGAAAGCCCGTAAATAGCTGAACTTTCCATCTCATAATTGGTTATTTTTTTGTTTTTGTACTCAAAATTACTGATTTTTTCATTGAGCTTTTCATCAGCAAGCCCAAGTCGGAGTACCCTGCCCTGTGGCCCATAAAATCCGGGAGCGGAGATAGTTATGCCTGTTTTATTATTTTCACTGAACAGCTTTTTGAGTTTCGGATCGGCATGAACAACATAGGGAGTCGCCAGATTATGATTCCAGTTTGTAAATTTCATAAAGGATTCTTCCATCTCCTTATCACAAACATCATCTTTTCCTGCATAAAAATTTAACAATCCGTCAAAACCAACTGATGTTTCTGTGACCAGAAAAGAATCCACATCAATATCTGGTTGCATGGCTCCAGTGGTACCAAGTCTTACAAGTTGTAACGAGGTTTTTTCATCCTTTATCTGACGGGTTGAGAGATCAATGTTGAATAAGGCATCCAGTTCATTTACAACAATATCAATATTGTCTGTTCCAATTCCGGTTGAAATAACACTTATGCGCTCATTATTAAAATAACCGGTATGTGTAATAAATTCTCTGTTAGATACTGATGATTCTGTTTTGCTGAAATATCCTGCAATCAGGTTGGACCTTTCGGGATCGCCAACCAAAATTATTTTTTTTGCTACCTGTTCCGGATGCAGGTGAAGATGAAATATACTTCCATCATCATTCATTACCAGTTCTGATGCACCAATTTTGTTCATTTATAAAGTATTAACGTTAATATCAATGGTTATTCTATCAATTTTTCAATGATCTTTACTCCAAAATTATGAATTTTATTCTCTTTTCGGAATTGCACTTGTGAATGTTTATGAACAATTAACACCATTAATCTGCAATTGGTTCTTTCTGATTTAAAAGAAGAGATATGTTTTACCCGGATTGCCTTA
This sequence comes from uncultured Bacteroidales bacterium, assembly GCA_963783315.1. Classification (GTDB taxonomy): domain Bacteria; phylum Bacteroidota; class Bacteroidia; order Bacteroidales; family DASQZP01; genus DASQZP01. Next base: position 373,664 of record CAWAMZ010000008.1, on the reverse strand, counting down.
TTGGATTAAAAAAAGCAACTTTCTGTAAACCAGGTTTAACTGTTTTTGAATAATTCGCAATATATGGTTCATTATGCCGGACAGGTGCCGGTTTGATCAGTAACTTTGGAAGAAGTATTTTGTTGAACTCCGTTTTTCCGCTAATTGCATAGCAAAAGAACTGTAATAAATTGCATTCTTTCATAAAACATGTACTTTTACAAATATAATCAATCTGCCACTAATAAAAACTTAATAATATTTAAAATTATGAAGCACAGACAAACTATCTTAATAGTTGCCGGAATTGTGATTGTAGTACTCGCAATATTTGGAAGCAAAACATTTAAAACGCTTGAACCTGGAGAACGAGCAGTTATTTTTAGAAAATTCAGTACAGGACTGGATACCACTAATATATTTTTGCCTGGTTTTCATATGATTGCACCCTGGAATGAACTATATGTATACAATGTAAAAGAACAGCAGCGAGAAGAAACTATGGATGTTCTGGATAAAAACGGACTTTCCATCAATATGGATGTAACCATCAGATTTAATCCTATTTATAATAAAATTGCTTTTCTGCACGAAAAATTCGGCGTAAACTATGTTGATCAGCTTATTATACCGGAAGTGCGAAGTTCTGTGCGTCAGGTTGCAGGACGTTTTACCGCCGAGGAGATTTATTCGACCAAAAGGGCCGAAGTGGAAAAGGCCATTATAACTGAAACTGGTAAGATATTGAATAATAATTATATAGATATGCGTGCTCTTCTGATCAGATCTATTAACCTGCCTGATCAGATAAAGAATGCTATCGAAAATAAGTTGAAACAGGAACAAGAAGCATTGGCCTATCAGTTTAAACTTCAAAAGGAGGAAAGCGAGGCTGAAAGAAAACGAATTGCTGCAGAAGGAGAGGCCAGGGCTAATAAAATAATAAACAGCAGTCTCACCAGAGAATTATTAAAAATGAGAGGTATTGAAGCAACTATAAAACTCTCAGAATCTCCCAATTCAAAAGTCATTGTAATCGGAAGCGGTTCTGATGGTTTGCCATTGATCCTGGGGAATAATTAATATATACTACGGGTGTTTGTCTTTGAAAAACCAGGATAATGGGAAATTTGTTATTTGCATACAGGAAAAACTTATTTATTATTTGTTATTTTGAAAACATATTTAAGTAATTTTTAAATTTTTTTTAGTGATGATACAAAGAGTTCAGACAGTATACCTGTTTCTTGCTGCTGTTTTTTCAGGTCTGATGTTTTTCTTTCCGTTTATTGAAATGGTTGATTCCAATCAGTATTTGCTTCAGTTTAATTACAACGGGGTTTTTCGGCTTGAGCCGGATGGCAATGTTCTGTTACAGGCTGCATTGCCGGTAACTATTATTATTTCAACCACGCTGGTTTTGAGTCTATTAGCAATATTCCTTTATAAAAAAAGGGTAATACAAATGAGATTGTGTATTTACAATATCCTTTTATTGCTGGGCAGCATGGGCCTTATTTATTACTATTACAGCCAGATAGCAGACAAACTCTCAATAGGTGAACATGCTTTCAGGCTGGCATTTATCTTTCCGCTCGTAGCCGCTATATTGAATTTTTTGGCTTTCCGAAGTATTCGAAGGGATGAGAAACTGGTAAAATCCTATGATCGTATCAGGTAAATTGTAAAAATCTGACAGGTTCAGCAACCTGTCAGATTTTTTTATTTGATATGCATATGTTCCTGGTCAGTAATTTTTTCGCAGTAATGACATTTTAAAGCCACTTCTTTTTTGGAAATTACCGTGAATCTGGTGGTAATGGCTTCATTATTTGTTATGCACTGTGGATTTACGCATTTCGCAATTCCAATAATGTTATTGGGTACTTCAACTATTTTTTTCTCCTGAACCATATAATCTTTAATAATATTCAGTTTGGCTTCAGGTGCCACAAGAGCAATGCGGTTAATATCGTCATCCAGAAAATAAACGTCTGAAATCTTGATGATGGCCTTTAATCCCATTCTTTTACTTTCAAGGTTTGTCCCAAATGTTATCTGCGATTCAACCTTGTCCAGACCAAGGATGTCGATTACCTTAAATAGACTTTTGGTAGGAATATGATCGATTACAGTGCCGTTTTTTATGGCACTTACTTCTAAATGTTTTTTGTCGTTCATCATTGTGAGTGGGTTTTTTTATTTCAGTCCTAGAATTGATGCAATAATAGCCTGACGAGTATAAACGCCATTTAGTGCCTGGGTAAAATAGTATGCTTTTTCGTTGTCATCCACATCTACATTGATTTCATTTACCCTTGGTAGTGGATGGAGAATACGCATGTTTTCGCGTGTATCTTTCAGCATATGGTTCCTTAGAATAAACGCATTTTTTGTTTTTTCATATTCAATGGGATCTGAAAACCTTTCCTTTTGCACACGGGTCATATAAACGATATCAGCGTCATTAATTATCTCTGTAAAATCCCGGTATTCAAAATATTTCAGCCCCAGATTATCCAGATAGAGTTTATATTCAGTCGGCATTTTTAACTCAGGTGGTGAGATAAAGTAAAAAGTGGTATTGAATTTTGACATGGCCATCAGCAATGAGTGCACAGTGCGGCCGTACTTCAGATCGCCAACCAGGAACAGATTCAGGTTTTCGAGTGTCCCCTGGGTTTTATAGATAGAGTACATATCGAGCAGGGTTTGGGTTGGGTGCTGGTTGGCTCCGTCACCTGCATTAATGACTGGGACACCTGCAACTTCACTCGCATACCGGGCACTTCCTTCCAGCGGATGACGCATTACAATCAAATCACAATAGTTGCTTACCATCTTTATTGTATCCTTAAGTGTTTCTCCTTTTGTTACACTTGAAGATTGTGAATCGGAAAAGCCAATTATTTTTCCTCCCAGACGGTTCACGGCACTTTCAAAGCTTAATCGTGTCCGTGTAGATGGTTCAAAGAACAGTGTCGCGACAATGGTATTGTTTAAAAGGTTTTGCCTCGGATTTGCTTCAAAACCGGCAGCAATCTCCAGAATGCGCAGATATTCATCCCTGGAGTAGTCGTTTATTGATACAAGACTTCTGTTTTTCATTTAGTTATCTGTTTTTCATGATTCATACTGTATCTTGGATTAATTTATATAGTCCTGATATATTGAGTTTTTACATTGTCAATAATGCTAAGCCGGTCCAGAATCCTTTCCTTGTTTGACACAGGAAGTGAAATTGTGATCCTGCACTCGGTTTCAAATTCGTATTTTGCTTCATCCGGATTTTCTTCCTTCATAACCCTCATTACATCATTCATTTCCGGATATCCAAAACGGATCACATATACCTCTTTCACCAGCCGGGTGATTATCTTCGCCTGTTCAATTGCATCGGCTGCTGCTGACCGGTAGGCGTTTATCAGGCCTCCCACACCCAGCAGTGTCCCGCCAAAATAGCGGATTACCACAATCAGCACATTGGTCAGGTCAAATGAAACAAGTTGTCCATGAATGGGTTTGCCGGCTGAATTTGTTGGTTCTCCGTCATCATTTACCCTGTATACTTCTCCGCTCAACCCAAGCCGGTATGCATAACAATGGTGCCTTGCATCATGATAGTTGTGGCGGAGACCATCCAGCAAATTTTTGATTTCTTCTTCAGAAGAGACGGGAAAAGCAAAGGACAAAAATTTACTGCCCCTGTCTTTGAAAAGGCCTTCAGATGGCCCGGCGATAGTCCGGTAATGGTCAATGGACGTCATTTTAGCCTGATCCTTTTATGCTCTGCTTAGCAATATTATTGATATTAATGAGATGGCAATGCCAACTTTATTATAATTATTTAATTTTTCCCTGAAAAGCATAACACCGGCAATCACTGAAAGGCTTACGATCCCAATGTTATTGATACCAAAAACAATTGAGCCGTCAAAGGTGTTTCCCCTCAGGCTCCGGTAATTGAGTGCTTTTATGACGAAATAAATTGATCCGAAATTGAATAGGCCCAGTAATATTCCCCAGGATGCAACTGCTTTTGTAAAAAAACTCCTGAGCGAAAATCCTCTGAAGATACTCACAAGGGCACCGGTGATGGCCGAAACCAAAAATAAGGATGCTGTAAAAGCAGGTAAGACACCATCATTTATATAGCGAAACTGGGAAAATTTTACAAGTGAATCAACCACTCCCATACCAAAGAAAAGAATAACAGGAAGATAAAAATAGCCGGGATTCAGATCAATGCTCTTTTTACGGTAAATTGTAAGGAAAACGGCAACCAGAGCAAAGAGTATCCCGACTATTTTCAATGTATTTAGTTCATCCGCCGGATCATACATGATAGAAAAAAGAACCGGTATGATCACTGACATTTTAGAAGCTACGGTAGTAACAGATATACCTGCCTTCTGCGAGGAAAGGCCTATCAGATAAAACATTACTATGAAAAGAATGCCAATGATTATGGCCAGTCCGATCCATGGAATACCGGCTGAGATTAGCGAGGCTGTTTCACCTGAAGCCAAAAAAAAACCTACCACCGAGGCAACGAAATAATTAATGACAATGACCCTGAAAATATCAACCTTATAATGATCCAGATAACGAAATATAACAAACAATGCGGTGGATGAGATTATGCTGGCCAGTAAAAATATCATTTCTTTAGTTTCTTCGGTCAATTATCAGAATTATGTTATCCGGGCAAAAATATTAAAAAAAAACAGGTTCGAAGTTTATTGAACCTGTTAATTTTTAAATTAAATCTTTAATTTTTTTTCTATCTCATCAATCTGCAACCGGAACGATTTATCGGTTTCAATAAGGTTATTGACCGTTTTACAGGCATGCAGCACCGTAGCGTGATCTTTACCTCCAATTTGGGATCCGATGGTGGCCAGCGAAGCTTTGGTCAGACTTTTACTAAAATACATGGCTACCTGCCTGGCCTGTACAATTTCCCGTTTCCTGGTTTTTGACTGTATCATATCAACGGCAACATTGAAGTAGTTGCAAACAACTTTTTCAATATAGTCAATTGAAATCTCTTTCTTGGTGTTTTTAATAAGCTTATCAATCATTTCATGGGCCAGGTCGATTGTAATCTCTTTTTTATTGAGTGTCGACTGGGCCAGCAGTGAGATGAGTGCTCCCTCAAGTTCCCTTACATTGGTGGTGATATTAGACGCAATATATTCGATCACTTCATCAGGCATTTCAATTCCGTCAGCATATATCTTTTTGCGAAGAATAGAAATGCGGGTTTCATAATCTGGAGTTTGTAAATCCGCTGAAAGGCCCCATTTGAATCGCGATAACAGACGTTGTTCCATGCCCTGTAACTCTACAGGCGGTTTATCCGAAGTGAGGATAAGTTGCTTGCCCGATTGGTGCAGGTGATTGAAAATATGAAAAAATACATCCTGGGTTTTTTCTTTTCCGGCAAAATGATGCACATCATCAATGATTAATAAATCAATCATCTGATAAAAATGCAGAAAATCATTCCGGTTATTATTTTTAACAGCATCTACAAACTGTGTCTGAAACTTATTTGCGTCCACATAAAGTACTGTTTTTTCGGGGTACTTTTCCTTTGCCAGGATTCCGATTGCATGGGCAAGATGAGTTTTTCCCAGTCCGGAATCACCATAGAGCAGAAGCGGATTAAAAGCGGTACCTCCAGGATTGTTACCAACAGCATAGCCTGCTGAACGGGCCAGACGATTGCATTCTCCTTCAACAAAATTTCCAAATGAATAAGCAGGGTTCAGTCTTGGATCAATATTGAGCTTTTTGATGCCGGGAATGACAAAGGGATTCTTTATAGATTCATCCTCACTCAATGGCATTGGAATGGGTTTGTTCCGAAGGCTGTTGCTTGAATCTTTCTCAGGGAAGTTTATCGTTACCGGTTTTGAATTGGATAATGAATTATTCTCCATTACTACACTGTATTCCAGCTTTGCATCATTACCCAACTCTTTACGAAGTGTCTTGCGCAGGATATCGATATACTGTTCCTCAAGGTATTCATAGAAAAATGGACTTGGAACTTGTATAGTAAGAATATTGTTTTCAAGCCTCAAAGGAACAATAGGTTCAAACCAGGTTCTAAAACTTATCGATGGTACATTGTCTTTGATGATGCGTAAACAATTATTCCAAATCTGATCGTGCATTTCGTAAATATTTGTATTTAAGTAGGGTTAGGTTTTTATTCTTTCTATCAAAACTTTAGCTAAGGTTGTGAAAAAATAAGTAAAAAAAAAATCGATTTGCACTTGCTTTTTCCGGTTTGATCATATTATAATTATTCCCAGCCTTTTAAAACAATAAAAATTTCGTAAAAAAAGTAAACGTTCTCAAAGTCAGTTAGATATGGTTGATGTAGGTTAATAAATTGTTTACTAAAGGTTTATTTAGTATTAAATTTTGAAATAAAAAAATGTTCCTTCCTTAGTCAAAAGAAATTGCTGATTGGTCAAAAATCATTCAAAAAGACCGGCAAGTGAACGGAAAAAATAAACTAAGTTGAGATAAACCTTCTGATAATCAGATATTCATAATATTCATCTCATGCATAGATTTATTTTTTCTTACCGAACAATGAAAAATGGACATACCTTTTGGGATGGTCTTTCAGATCGATCAGCAATTTATCGAGATTTCCGGATGCTGATTCCAGGTTATAATATAGAGAATCATTTTCGAGCAGTAATCCCAGAGATCCTTCTCCGTTGTTAATCTTCTGCAGAATATCCGAAGTTGAAGTCATGACCCGGGCTGTCTGGTTGATGGTTGCTTTCAGATCAGAACGCGCTATAGAATCACTGATATCAGCCAGATTATGCATCAGATAGGTGATCTGTTCATTATTGTTTTTCAGGTTAGTGCTGATAGATTCCACATTTTCGAATATTTCTCCAAGCCTTTCTTTCTGCTCCTTCAAGAGGCTGTTCAGGGAACCAGAAGTTTCTTTGATGTTGGTTATACTTTGTTGAATATCATTTCGTGTTTTTTCATTCATGATCTGATGCGTAACGAGCAAAATACTGTCCAGGGAATTGATTACACTTCCGACCTTTGAAGTCAGGGGCTCAATTTCATCACTCAATTGCTCTATCAGATCATGTTTAACTTCAGCCAGTAATGTATCACCATCTTTTACATATTCAGCAGAATTTCCGGGAACAAGATTAATAGCCTTGGTTCCAATCAGGTCACTAGAAATTATCTGTGCCTTTGTATCTCTGGGAAGGGATACGGGGGCGGTCAGATCAAACTCAACTACCAACCTGTCTGTTGTTCCCGGAACAAACTCAATGGTGTTTACCTGGCCAACTTTTAAACCGCTAAGCAGAACAGGATTGGATTCTGATAATCCGGCCACATCATGGTAAACAGCATATAATTCTGTGGTGGATTTAAACAGATTTCTTCCTTTGAGGAAACTGAGTCCCCAAAAGAAAAGAGCTAGAATGACAATTGCTATAATACCTATTTTGAACTCTCTGGTAATTTTCATTTTTTGTAAATGGGTTTAATTTTTGGTGACTCCTGGTTTTTTACTTTTTGTTCTGATTTTTTAGTGCCTCATATACCGGAATGATAGATCCATCTTTTACAGCAATAATAAATGCATCAGGGAAATATTTCTTTATCTTTTCGTTCAGGTTTTTAATATCTTCATAGCTGGAAGCATTACCAATGGCATATTTAAAGGACCCTGAAACTGAAAATTCTTCCAGGTTAGCAAATCCGTCCATTGTTTTATAAGGTTTAAAAAAATCTGATTGCAGTGGGATTGGGTTGCTGGATGCGGTGATTTGTACTTTGTATCGGATATCATCACTGCTCTGATCAGTTTTTGATTGCGGTACACTGTTTTGGACAGCCTGACCGGAATCAGGTTCATCGTTTGTTCTGTTTTTATTTTCAGTATTGGATGGTGATTGCGGAGGGGCACCCATAGCCACAAAATGACTCTTACTTTCAATATTATTTTTATAATCTCTGAAAGCCCTGAAAATAGCTGAGGCAATGTAATCCTGTCCTTCTTCTGAATTTAAATATCTTTCTTCAGAAAGATTTGAAATGAATCCAGTCTCGATCAACACACTTGGCATAGATGTCTTCCAAAGAACGAGAAAGCCGGCTTGTTTAACTCCACGGTCAAGTCTCCTGGCCCGGTCCTTGAACTCCTCCTGAACACAGGAAGCAAAGTTAAGACTTTGGGAAAGGAATGTGTTTTGCATCAATGAAAATATGATATAGGATTCAGTGGAATTTGGATCAAATCCTTCATACCTTGTTGTATAATCTTCTTCCAGTGTAATTACTGAGTTTTCCTTCTTTGCCACCTCCAGGTTCCGCTCATTTGTATGCAACCCCATTGCATAGGTTTCTGTTCCGCAGGCATCGTGATTATCATTGGCATTGGCATGAATGGATATAAAGAGATCGGCATTATTCTTATTAGCCAGGTCAGCTCGCTCATGCAGGGGGACAAAAACATCCGAGTCACGGGTATAAATGACTTTTACATCAGTGAAATTTTGTTTTATGTATTCCCCCAGTTTCAGTGCAATGGCGAGTACAACATCTTTTTCGTAAGAGAAGCTCCCAAGTGCTCCGGTATCCTTACCACCGTGCCCGGCATCTATCACAACTGTTTGAATTTTAGTTTTGTATTGCTGTTGTGAAAACAGCGGTAATTTAATATTAACAAATAGTATCAAAGATGCAAGAAAAAGCGTTTTGGTACGTTTGATAATATGAATTATATGATGGGTCATGACAGACATTCAATTCTATTTAATTTTTGCTTAGCTTTGCGATTTCAAAAGTAAACTGTTTTGGTCACAAAAATAGTATATTAAAATTGTATTTAAAATTAGTTCAAAATCTTTTTCTGTTGATGTTTCCAGCCATTTTGCTGCAAGGACAAACAGTTAATGATTCTCTGATTACTGGAAATCAGGGACAGCGAAGGCTCACTGAACTCTCAGATTCAACACTTGCAGCGGTTTCAGACACAACCCGGAAGGATTCTTCCAAAGTTGTTTCTGTTGATTCTCCCGTAAAGTATCAAAGCAACGATTCACTTGTATTTGAAATTGACAGTCAAAAAATTTATTTATACAATCAGGGTCAGGTAAATTACCAAAGCATTGAACTAAAGGCAAATTATATTGCTTTTGATATGAGCAAAAATGATATTTATGCCAAAGGGCTGCCTGATTCTGCCGGTGTTCTTCAGGGGAAACCTTCTTTTAAGGACGGGGGCGAGACTTTCGACTCTAAAGACATGACCTACAATTTTAAGACTAAGAAGGGATATATTGAAGCCATTAAAACAGAGCAGGAGGGTGGATATCTGCACAGTGAGGAAACAAAGCGGCTGGCTAACGGAAATATCAATATTCTGCATGGTAAATATACTACCTGTGACCTGGATCATCCGCACTTTTATCTGGCATTAACCAAAGCGCAGTCTATTCCCGGCAAAGAAATAATTTCCGGACCTGCCTATGTTGTTTTAGAAGATGTACCGCTCCCAATAGGAATTCCTTTTGGATTTTTTCCAAGTACCCGCACAAGTACTTCCGGAATACTGATACCTGCCTATGGTGAAGAAAATAATCGTGGTTTCTATTTAAGGGAGGGCGGGTATTATTTTGCCATTAACGACTATATGGATCTGCGGGTTACGGGAGATATTTATTCCCGGGGAACATGGGGAGCCAACCTTTCTTCCAATTACAGAAAACGGTATAAATACAGCGGTAATTTTTCGGGTCGATATTATACCAATATTTCCGGAGAAAAAGGACTGCCAACATATTCAAAATCTCATGATTTTTCCGTCAGATGGAGTCACAGACAGGATCCGAAGGCTAATCCAACGCAAAATTTTAATGCCAGTGTGGATTTTAGTTCTACTTCATATGACAAAAACTTTAGTCAAAGTATAGATAATTATCTGACCAATACAAAGCGGTCCTCAATTTCTTTTACCAAGAACTGGCCCGGAACTCCGTTTAATTTTTCCGGTAGTCTGAATCACAGTCAAAACAGTTTGGATAAAAGTGTTAACCTTAACCTGCCTAAGCTGGCATTTAATATGAGCACTATTTATCCTTTCAGAAGTAAAAATGCAAAAGGTGATACCAAATGGTACGAAAATATTCAGCTTAGTTATTCGGCATCCCTTGATAATAATATAAAGACTGTAGATTCCCTGCTATTTACTAATCATGTCTGGGACAATATGAATAACGGGTTCCAGCAGTCAATCCCGTTAAGTACCAATATAAAGCTGCTGAAGATCTTCAATATTTCTCCCAGCATCAATTATAAGGGAGTGTTGTACACTCATACCATTCATAAACACTGGGAAAACAATTATTATGATGCAGCAATGGATTCAACTTATCCAAAGCTGGTAACAGATACCATAAGCGGGTTGAAATATGGTCATTCATTATACCCGTCTTTTTCAATGTCGGCCAATCCAAAATTGTATGGTTTGTTTCAGTTTAAAAAGGATTCCAGGGTGCAGGCCATCAGGCATGTGATGAGCCCATCGGCCAGCCTTAGTTTAACCCCTGATGTAAGTAGCTTTATGCCTGATTATTACAGAGAGGTACAGTCAGATACAACAGGCAGAAAACAGGTTTATTCCATTTTTAATGACGGGATGTATGGTACCCCCAGTACCCGGGGCAGAAGTGGGCGGGTATCATTGGGCCTGCGCAATACGCTCGAAATGAAAATGATACCCAGAAATGATACCACCGGCGAACCCAAAAAAGTGAAAATTCTGGAGAATTTTGACTTTAATACTTCCTATGATATTTTCAAAGATTCTTTAAACTGGAGTAATATCAGCTTTAATACCGGGACGAGATTGCTGAATAATAAACTTAGTATTCGGGTTTCTGGAAATTTTGATCCCTATACTTATGTGAAAAACAGCAAAGGTGTCATAACCCGGGTCAACGAGTTTGAATTTTTAAAAACCGGACGCATTGCAAGGCTTACCAATGCCAATATTTCCCTAGGCAGTTCTTTCCGGTCGAAGGCCGGGGATAAAGGAGATGAAAATTCAGCAGCAGCAAATCAACAGACAGGTATGGAACAAGATCAGTATGCTGAGGATAACCTATACCCGGAAACAAGCCTGGGAACTGGTAATTATGTTGATTTTAGTATTCCGTGGAGTTTCAATTTCAGCTATACCTTTAATTATTCCCGACCTTACGACAAAACTCAGATAACGCAGACATTGTCTTTTGGCGGGGACCTGAGTCTGACACCAAAATGGAAGATTGGTATGCGTTCAGGTTATGATTTTACGCGTAAAAAAATGAGTACAACCAGTATGAGCATCCACAGAGACCTGCATTGCTGGGAGATGAATTTTACTGCAGTTCCATTCGGATACAGGCAAAGCTATGAATTCAGGATTAATGTTAAATCAGCTATCCTGAAAGACCTGAAATGGAATAAACGCAAAAGCTGGTACGATAAATTATAATCATCATTTCATTTAGAACGATCCCCTCTATTGCTTTCGCATCAGCTGAATGTCCTTAAACACTTTCTGAATTTTTAGATCTTTCCGATTGTGTGAAAGAGTTGATAATTTGTTATAATTGTTATTGTATAATACAATCCTTTAAAACATAAATTATGAAAAGAATTATTCATACTTCAAATGCTCCGGAAGCCGTAGGGCCATACAGTCAGGCTGTGGAGGCAGGAAATACTCTTTATATCTCCGGACAGATACCCCTCGACCCGGCAACCGGCAAATTGGTTCCCGGAGGAATTAAAGAACAAACAAAGCAGGTAATGGAAAATATTGGAAACATACTGGAAGCTGCCGGGTATTCATTTGAGCAAGTAGTGAAATGCACCTGTTTGCTGAGTGATATGAATAATTTTAAGGATTTGAATGAAATTTATGCCGGATTTTTTTCGGTTGATCCTCCGGCAAGGGCTGCATACGCAGTAAACAGGCTCCCGCTTGATGTGCTGGTTGAAATAGAAACTGTTGCAGTGAAATAAAAAAACCTGTATCCGGCATCGGATACAGGTTTTTTATTAACCCTTTAATATTCAATTGTTATTCAGCAACAATTTCGAATTCAACTTCAGTGCCGACATCTTTATAGAGTTTGATCTTAGCCTTATAGGTACCAATCTCCTTGATAAGATCTTCCTTGATAGTAATATTTTTTCTTTCAATCTCAAACCCTTTTTCAGCAAGTGCTTCGGCAATCTGAATGGTATTAACCGAACCAAAAATCTTGCCTTTGGTACTGGTTTTTGCACCCAGTGTGATTTTCACTTCCTGCAATTTTTCAGCAAGTTTATGTGCTTCAGAACGAAGTTTTTCTTCTTTATGAGCACGTTGTCTCATAATTTCCTGATGCATTTTTTTGGCTGCTGCAGTTGCATTAACAGCGATTCCCTTAGGAATAAGAAAATTTCTGGCATAGCCGTTTTTAACTGTAATGATATCGTCTTTATGTCCCAGATTGGGAATATCTTCTCTAAGAATAATTTCCATGATCAGTCCTCCTTTATTTTAACATATCAGTAACATAAGGCAATAGTGCCAGGTGGCGTGCCCTTTTAACAGCTGTAGCCACTTTCCTCTGAAATTTCAGGGAGGTTCCTGTCAACCGCCGTGGTAAAATTTTACCTTGCTCGTTCAAAAATTTCTTCAGGAATTCAGGATCTTTATAATCCACATATTTGATCCTGTTCTTTCTGAACCGGCAATACTTCTTTTTCTTAATTTCTACTGTCGGCGGTGTTAAATAACGTATTTCTGATTGATTCTGTGCCATGGTTTATGCCTCCTTTTTTTCTTTTTGTGATCTTTTCTTTTCGCTGTATTCCACTGCGTACTTATCCATTTTGAATGTTAAAAACCTGATAATCCGCTCATCGCGTCTGTACTGGGTTTCCAGCTTTTCAATAAGTTCGCCGGGAGCCTTAAACTCAAGGAGGTTGTAAAACCCGGTAGATTTCTTTTGAATCGGGTAAGCCATTTTTCTTAATCCCCAATTCTCTTCATGAACGATCTCACCACCATTCTCGGCAATGACGCTCTTAAATTTTTCAACCGCTTCCTTCATCTGGGCTTCAGACAAAACGGGAGTAATAATGAAAACGGTTTCGTACTGATTTAACATAACTTATCAATTTGATTAGTGAATATTTTGGAGCGCAAAAATATGAAAAAAATTGTTAATCAAAAAGTTTTCTTTTCATATTCATTATTTTCAGCTCAAATTCATATGCTTTTTTATAATTCTTTTTATACTCAACACAGCAGAAAAAAATTCTGAAGTTAATTATTGTATTGTAATTCAGTTATATATATCGTGTGTTAATAATTACATTAGTCTATACAAATATAAAAATGTATATTTGTTGGTTATAAAGGCGTACCTGTTTATATGGAAAATTTTATTGTATCAGCAAGAAAATACCGGCCTGATAATTTTGAATCGGTTGTTGGACAGCGCTCAATTACTTCAACGCTCAAAAATGCTATAAGAAGTAATCATCTGGCGCAGGCTTATCTGTTTTGTGGTCCCCGTGGTGTTGGGAAAACCACCTGCGCGCGCATATTTGCAAAAACCATTAATTGCCGGAATCTTTCACAAACCATGGAAGCATGCAATGAATGCGATTCCTGCAAAGCATTCAATGAAGGAAGATCCTATAACATACATGAGCTGGATGCTGCTTCCAACAATTCAGTGGACGATATGCGCAGCCTGACTGATCAGGTGAGAATCCCGCCACAGGTTGGTAAATATAGTGTGTATATTATCGATGAGGTACATATGTTGTCGGCTGCTGCTTTCAATGCTTTTCTTAAAACACTTGAAGAGCCTCCTAAACATGCTATATTTATTCTCGCTACCACTGAAAAGCACAAAATAATCCCCACAATCCTGTCGCGTTGTCAGATTTTTGATTTTAACAGAATCAGGGTAGAAGATACCGTTCAGTATCTTGAATATATCTCCAAACAGGAAGGTGTTGATTATGAACTTGATGCTTTCAATGTTGTAGCCCAAAAAGCTGATGGTGCCATGCGGGATGCCTTGTCAATATATGATCAGATTGTCAGCTTTTCAGGAAATTCAATTACCTACCAGGCGGTTATCGAGAACCTGAATGTACTGGATTATGAATATTATTTTCGCCTGACGGATGCTTTCCTTGAAAAGAATTTTTCTCAGGCTTTGCTCATTTTTGATGAAATACTTGAGAAAGGCTTTGATGCACATAATTTTGTTACTGCTCTGAGTAAACATTTTCGCGATCTGCTGGTCAGTAAAGATAAAGTAACTCTTGAGCTAATGGAAGCAGGTGCCGGAATAAAGGAAAAATATATCGCACAGTCTGCGAATTGTACGCCTTCATTCCTGATGGAAGCACTTGATGTAACACGGGATGGTGATATTAATTTTAAGTCTGCTCGCAACCAGCGTTTGCATGTGGAATTAATGCTGATTAAGCTTGCCGGTTTGCTGACTGATGAAAAAAAAAAGACAGTGAGCAAGAGCCTGAACCTGTAAAAAAAAACAACAGACCTGAGATAAGTCCGAGAATTCAGATTAAACCCATTGAAAAGGAGTCTGTTACAAGTAATTCTCCGGCCGCTCCCGTTGAAAATAGTGCTCCTTCCCGCAGATTCAAATCATCTACTATTTCCATTAAAGGAGCTTTGAAAGATCCACTGGGGGTAGTGACCAAAGAGGATGAAACTGTAAAAAACGAAGATACTGATGAGGTTTTGACAGAACAGATATCTTCAACGTATACAGAACGTTCAGGTACTTTCACCAGGGAAGATGTGCTTGCCGCTATTGCTACATACAGTGAAAGAATAAAGCAAAACAATCCCAGGATGTACAGTACCCTGAGTAATCTGAAACCGGTTTTTGAAAGTGAGTTCAGGCTTATCTATACATTAAACAACACTGTACAGCTCGACACATTCAGCCGGGAAATAAAAAATCAGTTGCTTGCCTTTTTGAAGAATACACTTGGTAATGATCAATTGGAAATTGACGCCATTTTGAACGAAGGGAACGATATTGATTCAAGTAATAAATTGTATACACCGGAGGATAAATTCAAATTCATGAGTGAAAAAAATCCGGTTTTAAATAAATTGAAACAACAGTTTAATCTTGATTTTGATTAATCAATTTTTAAGAACAAATAATAATAAATTTTAAAAAGATGGAAGGAAAGAAAATTACCAATGAGAATGGAACCCTGCATGTACCCGACAACCCTGTTATCCCTTTTATTGAGGGTGACGGAACCGGTCCGGATATATGGGCTTCATCTGTAAAAGTCTTTGATGCTGCAGTTGAAAAGGCTTATGGTGGTAAGAAAAAAATTGCCTGGAAAGAAGTTTATGCAGGAGAAAAGGCTTATAACAAGACCGGAGAATGGTTACCGCAGGCAACGCTTGATGTGATAAAGGAATATCTGGTTGCTATAAAAGGACCCCTGACTACCCCTGTTGGCGGAGGGATACGTTCATTAAACGTGGCACTGAGACAGATACTTGACCTGTATGTTTGTCTGCGTCCTGTAAGGTATTACCAGGGTGTGCCTTCTCCTGTAAAAGATCCAACAACTACTGATATGGTAATTTTCAGGGAAAATTCCGAGGATATTTATGCAGGTATTGAATGGATGATGGGAACTGATGAAGCGAAAAAAATAGTGAAATACCTTCGGGAAGAAATGAAGGTAACCAAAATTCGTTTTCCGGAAACAACCTCAATTGGTATCAAACCTGTATCTAAGGAAGGGACAGAAAGACTTGTAAGAGCTTCAATCGAATATGCAATTGAACATAACAAACCTTCAGTTACGCTGGTTCACAAAGGAAACATAATGAAGTTTACTGAAGGACAGTTTAAAATGTGGGGATATCAGCTTGCTGAGCGTGAATTTGCTGACAAGGTTTTCACCTGGCTTGAATATGACCGCATTGTTGCAAAAGATGGACTCGATGCTGCCAATGCAGCACAGAAAGATGCAGTAGGGAAAGGGAAAATTATTGTCAAAGATGTAATTGCGGATGCTTTCCTGCAACAGATCCTTACCCGTCCTGCTGAGTACTCAGTAATTGCAACACTTAATCTTAACGGAGATTATATTTCTGATGCACTGGCTGCAATTGTTGGAGGAATTGGAATTGCCCCGGGTGCAAATATTAATTATGAAACCGGTCATGCTATTTTTGAAGCAACGCATGGTACTGCCCCTAAATATGCGGGTTTGGACAAAGTAAATCCGGGTTCGGTTATTCTTTCCGGAGCCATGATGTTCGAACATCTGGGATGGCCGGAAGCTGCCGGTTTGATCCGTAAAGGATTACAGGCTGCCATTAGTAAAAAACGTGTTACTTATGATTTCGAAAGATTGATGCAGGGAGCAACGCTGCTTAAGTGCTCTGAGTTTGGTGATGAAATTATCAGTAACATGTAAATGATCTGATTAACCTTTAAAATCAGAATATTATGTTTACTCAAAAAGTTAAAAATGTACTGAATCAGCAAATCGGGAAAGAGAGTTATTCTTCAGCTCTTTACCTTGCTATGGCTTCATGGGCAGAGGTAAAAGGGTTCCGGGGAACCTCTGCCTGGTTGTATGCTCAGTCAGAAGAAGAACGGATACATATGCTTAAAATTATCCGTTATGTCAATGAACGGGGTGGTCATGCCATTATTCCGGATATCGACAAACCTCCTGATGATTACAGTGACATTCATAAATTGTTCAGGGACGTGCTCGATCATGAAAAAATGATTACTGATTCAATCAATCAGATTGTGGGAATATGTATTGATGAAAAAGATTTTACAACCCATAATTGGATTCAGTGGTTCGTTAATGAGCAAATTGAAGAAGAAGCTTCAGTCAATAACATACTTGACAGGCTTCAGCTTATCGGAGATGGCAACCTCTACCTCTTTGACCGTGATATCATGGCTTTAAGAGGCAGAACGGAAGCAAATTAGTAAATTATCATCGCTACCCTGTCTTTCACTTGAATGGATGGGGTAGCTTTTTATTAAAACAAAATTCCGTCCCTTCCGGGCTGACTCATAATTTCTTTCCATTGACTGGTTGCCCGTTTTTTTTAATACGGCTTTACACTATGCCGGATTTCAATATAAATTTGTGCAAGCTTTGCAATGGCGACTAATCCTTAAATCCATACCGCCATAACTTCTTCTGTTATTATTCAACTTATTCTTTTCTTTTGAATTCTTCTCATGTTCAGAACTACTCTCAAACTATTCTGTTTGCTGGCAGAATGACACCTTTTCGTTATTCATTTTTTTTACTTTCCCGGCAGATCACTTTATTTTATATTATTTCCGGGTATTTTTCAGTAATGCTGTGTTATATTGCGCAAAGGGAACAGGACAATGTGGCATAACTTAATACATAAAAATAATTTATTTATGTGAATTACGGGAAGGGCATCCTTTTTGCGATGATGTTGAGTGATAAATTTAATTTTATCTTATAAAAAAAATTAATTTTGTTCCTTTGCAAATAATGAGAATAACAGACTTTACAAATAATATCACAAAATGAGTTTTATAGATAACGTACTCGGTAAATTTTTAGGTAATAAATCAGACCGTGATCTTAAGGCGGTTACGCCTATGCTTGAAAAAATCAGGCTGGCCTGGGATGAGGTTAAATCGGTTGATAATGATGAATTACGTCGGCGTTCAGCTGCTTTAAAAGAGCGGATCAATGAAGCGATAGCTCCTGAACAAAAAGAAATAGACGAATTAAAAATACAAACTGAAGCCAGAGATATTGATGTTGATGAAAAAGAAAAGATCTATGATCAGATCGATAAAATTGAAACCAGTATTGACGAGAAGCTCGAAGATGTATTGAATGAATTGCTTCCTGAAGCTTTTGCTGTCATGAAGGAGACAGCCAAACGGTTTAAAGATAATGATGAGATTGAAGTAACGGCCAATGATTTTGACCGTGACCTGGCAGCGGATCATGACAATGTTCAGATAAAAGGTGACAAGGCATTCTATAAAAATTCATGGATTGCAGGTGGAAATGAGATAACCTGGGACATGGTTCACTATGATGTTCAGTTGATTGGTGGCGTTGTGCTGCACGAAGGCAAAATTGCCGAAATGGCTACCGGTGAAGGTAAAACCCTTGTGGCTACATTGCCGGTATTTCTGAATGCCCTTACAGGACGAGGTGTTCATCTTGTTACCGTGAATGATTACCTGGCAAAACGTGACTCAGAATGGATGGGACCGCTTTATCAGTTTCACGGATTGTCAGTGGATTGTATCGACAAGCATCAACCAAACTCCGAAGCTCGTCGTAAAGCCTATATGGCGGATATCACTTTCGGAACAAATAATGAATTTGGTTTCGATTACCTGAGGGATAATATGGCAATCAGCCCGCAGGATCTGGTGCAACGTCCGCATAATTATGCCATTGTGGATGAGGTTGACTCGGTGCTGATTGATGATGCCCGGACTCCGCTGATTATATCAGGACCAGTCCCCAAAGGAGACAATCAGTTGTATGAAGAGTATAAACCAAAGGTTGAAACTCTTGTGAGTGCACAGCGAAAACTGGTTACACAGATCCTCGCTGATGCCCGAAAGGCACTAAATGAAAATGATACAGAAAAAGGTGGATTTCTGCTGCTGCAGGCATATAAGGGGTTGCCAAAAACCAAAGCACTGATCAAGCTGCTGAGTGAAGAAAACAACAAGGCCCTGATGCATAAGACTGAGAATTTCTATATGCAGGAGAACAACAAGAATATGCATAAAGTAACTGATGATCTTTATTTTATCATTGAGGAGCAGCATAATTCGGTTGAAATGACTGATAAGGGTATCGATCTCATTACTTCTGCTTCTGACGATCCTCAGTTCTTTATCCTTCCTGATATCGGCAGCGAAATAGCAGATATCGAAAAGGAAGAACAACTGGATGCCCGTCAAAAGACAGAGAAGAGAGACAACATGCTGCAGGATTATGCAGTTAAATCTGAACGGGTGCATACAGTTAATCAATTGCTCAAAGCATATGCATTGTTTGAAAAAGATGATGAATATGTGGTGATCGATAATAAGGTCAAAATCGTTGATGAGCAGACCGGTCGTATTATGGAAGGACGCCGTTATTCTGATGGTTTGCACCAGGCTATTGAAGCCAAGGAAAGAGTGAAAGTGGAAGCGGCAACGCAAACTTTTGCTACCATTACCTTGCAGAATTATTTCAGAATGTATAAAAAACTGGCCGGTATGACCGGTACAGCTGAAACAGAAGCTGGAGAATTATGGGATATCTATGAACTTGATGTAGTGGTTATTCCCACCAATAAACCGGTAGTCCGTGATGACCGCGAAGACCTGGTCTATAAAACCAAACGTGAAAAGTACAACGCAGCTATCGATGATATTGTTAAGCTTGTTAATAAGGGCCGGCCGGTACTGGTAGGTACCACTTCGGTTGAGATATCAGAATTGCTAAGCCGTATGCTGAAGATTAAAGGCATCAAGCACAATGTACTGAATGCTAAAATGCATCAGCGGGAGGCTGAAATTGTAGCTGAAGCCGGAAAGAAAGGGACTGTTACCATCGCCACCAACATGGCCGGTAGGGGTACCGACATTAAACTTACTCCTGAGGTCAGAGAAGCTGGCGGTTTGGCCATTGTTGGTACCGAAAGACACGAATCCCGAAGGGTCGACAGACAGCTGCGTGGTCGTGCCGGACGTCAGGGTGACCCGGGTTCATCACAGTTCTTTGTTTCTCTGGAAGATGACCTTATGAGGTTGTTTGGCTCCGACAGGATATCCGGTATGATGGGAAGACTCGGACTCAAGGAAGGTGAAGTAATTCAGCATTCCATGATCACCAAGTCCATTGAAAGAGCACAGAAAAAAGTTGAAGAAAATAACTTCGGTATTCGTAAACGTCTCCTTGAATACGACGATGTGATGAATTCACAGCGTGAAGTGATCTATAAGAAACGGCGTCATGCTTTGTACGGGGAAAGACTTGGAGTGGATATTGCCAATATGATGTATGATGTCATCGAAACACTGGTTGGCCAGTACCATGGTTCCACAGATTTTGATGAATTCAATTTTGAGCTTATCCGAAGCCTTTCCGTTGAATCACCCTTTAACGAGCAGGAATTTCTGAAACTGTCTGCTGACGATATTACTGAAAGATTGTATAAGCTGATTATCAAGGCCTATAACCGTAAGGTGGAAACTATCAGCAAACAGGCTTATCCGGTGATTAAGGACGTATATGAAAAGCAATCGAAGATATATGAAAATATCGTTGTTCCAATTTCTGACGGGAAAAGGGTGTTCCAGATTCTTACAAATCTGAAAAAATCTTATGAATCAGAAGGGGAGGACCTTGTCCGTTCATATGAAAAGACCATCATGCTGGCTACCATCGATGAAGCATGGAAAGAGCACCTGCGCGAAATGGATGAACTGAAACAATCTGTTCAAAATGCTTCCTACGAGCAGAAGGATCCGTTACTGATCTATAAGTTTGAGTCTTTTGAACTGTTTAAGTCAATGGTAGAAAAGATCAATAAGGATGTTGTTTCCACCCTGATGAAGGGACATATTCCTATACGTGATTCAAGCGGTGTTAAAAATGCGCAGGCCCCCAAGCGTCTCGATTTGAGTAAATATGAAACCAGCAAAAGTGAATACAATCCCAAGTACAAAGATTCAGGTACCAGCGCAGATCAGAACCAACAAAGCAAAGTGCAACCTGTCAGGGTTGAAAAAAAGGTAGGCAGGAATGATCCCTGTCCCTGTGGCAGTGGCAAGAAATATAAAAACTGTCACGGTAAAGTTACCGTTTGATAAATAAATACGTACTATGCTATGATAAAGAAAGCGCCGGTTTTATATTCCGGCGCTTTTGCTTTTATGTATCACTCTTAGGGAATCGTGAATTCAGTTAATTCAATTAACTCGTTACATTTTCCAGTTTGAGTTCCAGGGCTGAGAGTTCGCGCATCTCTGCTTTTCTTATTTTTCCGGTAACGGTCATGGGAAATGAGTCAACGAATTTCCAGTATTTGGGAATCTTATAAGTTGCGATTTTATTTCTGCAATAATTTGCCAGATCAGCATCCTGAATTTTGCTGTTCTTTCTGAGCTGAACCCAGGCCATTACTTCTTCACCATATTTTTCGCTGGGTACTCCAATAACCTGTGCGTCAGTTATATCAGGGTGTTGAATAAGGAACTCTTCAATTTCCCGGGGAGAAATATTTTCACCCCCTCTGATAATAATATCCTTTATCCTGCCACTGATGGTTACATAACCTTCTTCATCCATGCTGGCCAGGTCACCTGTATGCATCCAGCCTGCCTGATCAATGGCATCCTGTGTATCTGCCTCGTTGTTCCAGTATCCCGGCATTACGGAATAACCACGTGTACATAATTCGCCGTTTTCTCCCCTGTCCACAATTTTCCCTGTATCCGGATCAATGATCTTAATTTCGACGTGTGGATGTACCTTGCCCACGGTGGATACACGTTTGCTTAATTCATCATCAGCCAGGCTTTGGGTTGAGACAGGTGAGGTTTCTGTCATCCCATAGGCAACAGTTACCTCACTCATGTGCATCCTGGTCTGCACCTGTTTCATTATTTCAACCGGACAGGGGGCACCTGCCATAATTCCGGTTCTCAGAGAGGAAAAATCATAGGAAGAGAAAGCCGGATGATCAAGTGCGGCAATGAACATGGTCGGAACACCATATAGAGATGTACAGCCTTCTTCTTCAACCGTCTGCATCACCTGCTGCGGATCGAAGAATTCACCTGGAATAACCATGCAGGATCCATGAGAGGTGCAGGCCATATTGCCCAATACCATCCCAAAACAATGATAGAAGGGAACCGGAATACAAACCCTGTCTTTCTCAGTGTATTTTACACGTTCCCCTATAAAAAATCCGTTATTCAGTATGTTATGATGGGTGAGGGTAGCTCCTTTTGGATAACCGGTGGTGCCCGAAGTATACTGAATATTGATCGGGTCGTCGAATTGAAGACTCTTTTCAATAACGAAAAGCTGCTCATCTGCAATCTTTTTGCCGGAATCAATCAACCTTTGCCAGTCATCCTCAATTACCATAACCTGTTCCAGTTCAGGACATTCTTTTCTGACGCTTTCAAGTATCTCACCATAGTTGGTTTTTCTGAATCCCCGGGAGCGAATAAGAAGTTTAATGCCGCTTTGCACCAATGCATATTTCAATCCTGAAGTTTTATAGGCTGGGTTGATGTTTACCAGTATGGCTCCGATCCGTGCTGTTGCATACTGTATTATTACCCATTCGAACCGGTTAGGAGACCATATACCTACCCGGTCACCTTTATCAATTCCGGCTGCAATAAGACCTTTAGAAACTTCTGTAATCTGCTTCCAGAACTCACGATAATTAGCCCGGTAATGTTGTGAGCTTACAACCAAAGCTTCTCTGTTACCAAATCGTTCTACAGTTCTTCTCAGATTTTCTCCGATGGTTTCTCCCAGTAATGGAATATCACTGACACCATGTGCGTATGATTTTAATGCCATTGGTAAAATTTTTAAATGTTTGAATTGGTTTCTTCTGAAGAGAATTTATTCTTTTTATGTTATCTGCTACTGCTTCACATCCGCTTTTAATTTGTTGCTGAGCAGCAATCGTCAGGTTTTTTTTGCTGTTAAAGTTTCGTTGTGTAATTTATGTTTTATAACCATGTTATACAACACAAATATAATCCGGAAAAACAGAATTAGGCTTTTAAAAAATGAAATTTTGATGATTGAACCTAAATTATAACGGGTATAAATAGGGGGTGGCATTTATACCGCAGATTAACAGGATGTTAATTGCGGGTGTTTTGAATTACAGAACTGATTCAGCAGGTTCAATCAGGCAGTTCCATGATCTCAAAAGGCAATTCAAGCAAGTCTTTGAATTCTTCTCCGGCTTCTTCATTGTCTTCATCATCGACAGGAACAAGCCATTTAATCTCTATGTTTTTACCTTCCTGGAACATCTTGTCGAGCTTAAGCATGATTTCCAGAATGAGTTTGGAGGATGCAGTATTAAAATAGGTTAATTTAAATATGAAAATAGTTTTTGCATTTGGTGATTTGGCATATTCATCCAGCCAGTTTAAGATGGGTTCATAGAACTGATTTACATTTTCAGGCAGAGACCGGCCAATAATTTCAAAAATTTCCTTTTCAGCATCCAGAATAATGCCGGGTGTGTCATCTGTTTCTCTAAGTTTTATAACATCCATTTTCTCATCTTGTTTGTTCTGCTCAAAATAGCTTATTTATTGCATAACTACAAATTGGATTTTTCTGAATACTATTAATTGAAAGGATACATATGCAATTTAATAAGTACGCATTATTACAAAGATATTTGAAAATTATTCAAGGACAAAAAAACTTTTTAACAGAATAAATTATCAAACCATTACTATCAACCGACAATTATTGCCAGACAATTATATCCCCCGCATCGTTTCTTTGTTTTACATGTCTGTTCAGATCAGCCTGATCTGATGGATACACGAGTGGCAGTATAACAACAGGTTCAAGGTTTTCAGGAAGATTTAATATTTCTCTGCACTTAACTGGGTCAAAGTTACAAATCCAACAGGTAGCCAGACCCAGGTCGGTTGCCTGCAAGGTCATGTGATCAACAGCAATGGCAATATCAATATCAGCGTGGTCTTTCCCATCGCTGCCCCGCTTCCAGCTTTTATCATGATCGGCACAGGCTACAATAACAACCGGAGCATCTTTTAACCAGTCACGATGATAAGCTTCTGCTATGCGCTGCACGGATTCATGGCCATCGAAAACATAAAATTTCCAGGGTTGTCTGTTAGCTGCACTCGGAGCAATTCTGGCTGCTTCCAATACTTTTAGCAGCTTCTCTTTTTCAACTGGTTTCGGCAGATAATGCCTGGAGGAGAATCTTTGCCTGGCAAGTTCTTCAAATTGCATTTTAGTGTATTTTTTGTTTTTATGAAAAATATGAAATTTCGATTATTTTGAGAAATATTTATGAATTGATTTGTTTGAAACATTTAAATATATTGACTATCATAAATTTGTATTTGGTTCTAAGTTCTGTTTTCAACAGTAATGATATGTAGCGAACCTGTATAATTGTAATGCACATCTAACCCATACAGGTCGCATATTTTTTTAACAAGTGCCAGTCCCAGACCCATTGATCCTGATGAGTTGGCAGATTGGACAAAGCGGTTGAAAAGCTTTTCGGGTGATACAGTAAGAGCAGGACCTGTATTTGAAATACTCAATGTATTTTCTTCAATTACAATATCAATATTTCCATTGTCAATGTTGTGGATTACTGCATTTTTAATCAGGTTAGTCGCCAGAATATCAGCGAGTGTTTCATCCATTTTTATTTCAAAATTGCTTTTGAAGTCTTTATTAACGGTCAGATTTCGTGACTGAATATGCTCTTCGAACAAATTCAGCTGCTGGTCTGTAATGGTTGTAAAGGATATTTCTTTTAACTGATTGAACTGGTGGTTTTCAATTTTTGCCAGTAAAGTAAGTGTCTGTGTGAGTTTAGACAGTCTTATGGTGCTTGTGTATATTGAATGGATCAGGGATACCTGCTCATTGGTCAGATTTTCGGTTTGCAATAGCAGTTCAACTTTCGACTTGACAACTGCCAGCGGTGTCTGAATCTCATGAGCTGTATTCATCGTAAACTCTTTCAGGTTGATGAAATCATTACTGATACGATCAGTCATTTTTTCCAGTACCTGGTTCAATTCCTGGAATTCAATCGTTTCTGACCCGGAAAGGTGAATTTTCCCTGCTGTCGGGTCAAAACGTTTTACCTTATTGAGGGTACCAAAGAAATCACTCCATATCTTACTGAATACAAAACGATTAAGGAAGTAGGCCCCAAAAATAAATATCAGTGCAAGCAGTGTCATTGACAGGGTAATGTTCTCCACCATTTCATTTGACTGAAGCAGTGATTTATAGATGCGGATTCTATAAAGTTGCTGGTTCTTATGAATAAAAAATGTGATGTTCCGGTAGGGAAGATAAATCTTCTGCAAATCATCAAACAAAACGGTATCATGATAACTTACCCATCGATTTGACGATTTGCCTGCCACTTTGTTTATTTCGATGCGGTTGAGCGTGAATAAACTGTCTTCCGGCATGGTTCTGTATCCCTTTTCAAGCAGCATAAAATAGTGCATCTGATTAACCAGTTCCTGATTTACCTCTTTGTCAGTCATGGTTCGGGTAATGTGATAAAAACCTACCCCACCGGCGAAAATCACGAAAAGCATGACAGTAATAAAATAAAATGTCGTTTTCGTTAATAATTTCATACTTCTTAAATTAATTTTAAACTGTTTACAGCGTTAAAAGCATGTCACTTTCCGGCAGGGGAACATCTGTGAACCCATCGGGAAGCATAAAATTTATGCGTATTATGCTTCGGTATTAAATTTATAGCCTACACCGTAAATATTCCGGATATAGTCTTTACAATCGCTGTCGAGAAGTTTTTTCTTAAGGTTTTTGATATGGGTATACACAAAATCCAGTGAACCTGAAGAAAAAGCCAGATCGCCCCAAAGGTGTTCGCCTAATGATTCTTTCGTAATTACCCTGTTTTTGTTGGAAAGAAAATACAAGAGCAGGTCAAATTCCTTTTTGGTGAGTTCAACCGATTTTTTATTCACAAAAAGTTTAAATTCATCCGGTATTACCTCTATCTCATTAAAAATTATTTTGTTGCTTCCTTCAAAATGGGTACGGCGTATCACTGATTTTATGCGGGCATTCAGTTCCGAAAGATTAAAAGGTTTGATAAGGTAATCGTCAGCGCCTGTTTCAAGTCCTTTGATACGATCCTCAATGGCATCCCGGGCAGTCACCACAATGATGCCTTCATTAGTACCCTTTTGTTTTACTTCGCTTATGAGATCAAATCCCGATCCGTCCGGCAGGTTCAAATCAATTAAGATACAGTCGTAATCAAACAGCCCAATCTGGTCCGTTGCGGTTCTGAAATCCGGCGCCTGATCACAAGTGTATCCTTCTACTTCTAAATAAGAGACTACCGATTCGCGCAGTTCTTTTTCATCTTCGATAACCAGAATCTTCATAGATGAGTGCCTTCATTTTAATTTGTGCAGCAAATGTAATGAATATATAATTCTTTACTGATGATGAATTTAGTCTTTTGGATCTCCGGATTAACCGGCATTTTCGTTTGTTGTAAAGATACTGAACGTTTTCTCCATGTTTTTTTGATCATTTTCAGTCAACCAGGCCGGGTAGCCAAAGCATTGGCACTAACCTGTAAAATGCTGACGGAGGCATTCATGGGACATATTATTCAATTTTTTTAGACCAGAAAAACAGAGGAGGAGTATGTTCACAATATCCTTCTGATGCATAGAGATGTTGAGCCTGCTCGTTGTCATCCCGTACTTCAAGAGTAATCTTGCAGCAACCATTTTCTTTTGCTATATCAGCAATTTTTCTGAGCATGGTCCTGCCAATTCCCTTATTCCTGTATCTTTCTGTAACAACCAGATCATGTATATTGATTAGTCTCTTTGTTTGAAAAGTAGAAAATCCCCAAAAACAGGTAGCCAGTGACACATATTGGTCATCAATTTTACCCAGCAGAATGAAATTTTCATTGTGTTGTTTCAGACCTTCCACCAGAAGGTGTTGCTTTTCATTATTGAGGGATTCATCTCCGCCCATGGGATCAGCAATGTATTCGTTCATCAGTTGCAAAAAAGCTTTGATCTGAACGGGATTATCAAAATCTAAATATTCAAAGATCATGTTGGTTTCAGGCATTAAAAACTTGTTTTTTTCAAATATACAAAAGTCAACAGAATAAAAGGAATTAATTCCGGTTTACTGTAGCATGGGGGTTTCCGGCTAAAAAAGAAAAATAGTTGTACATTTGCCGGGTAAGCTAATTGTCCCACATTTAAAAATGTAAGTCTTCATGCTATCAAATCTGAAAACAGTTTTTATCATACTTACCGGAATTATTTTTCTGAATGCGCCTGTTGATGCACAGAAAGGTAAAAGATTGGTGAGCTATCTGCATATTTACCATATTGACAGTGTATATGATGAAATAGTGTATGTGGATACAGCCCATTTTGAAGCCCCCAACTGGTCTTATGACGGGAAGACACTTTTTTTTAATCAGGGGGGAAGGATTTATACAATTCCTGTTGAAGGGGGTAATCCAACTCTGCTGGCAACAGGTGTGCTGAAAAATTGCAACAACGATCATGTGCTTTCTCCGGGAGGATCACATATTGGAATAAGTAATGAAAGTTCGGAGCATAACCATGTATCTCTTATTTATCTTGCACCAACAAGAGGCGGCATGGCTTTTAACATTACACCCAACGGACCTTCATACCTGCATGGCTGGTCACCTGATGGCTACACCCTGGCATATTGCGGAATGCGAAAAGAGAACTATGATATTTATACCATTCCGATAAAGGGTGGAGAGGAAGTACGACTTACCAATGCTCCCGGTCTGGATGACGGCCCTGATTATTCACCCGACGGCAAATACATCTGGTTCAATTCGGAACGTACCGGCTCAATGAAAATATGGCGAATGAACAGCGATGGAACAAATCAACAGCAAATGACTTTTGGAGAGTACAATGACTGGTTTCCGCATCCATCGCCAGATGGCAAATATGTAGTATTTTTGTCCTATGATAAATCCGTGGAAGGGCATCCTGCCAATAAACAGGTC
Source organism: uncultured Bacteroidales bacterium (assembly GCA_963783315.1). Classification (GTDB taxonomy): domain Bacteria; phylum Bacteroidota; class Bacteroidia; order Bacteroidales; family DASQZP01; genus DASQZP01. The sequence continues at coordinate 345,727 of CAWAMZ010000008.1, read as the reverse complement.
AGGCTGCGCATCATGTCAGCTGAAGGAGAGGAACCACAGGAGTTGCTGGAATTATTTGGCGGACAGGGTACACTGAATGTTCCTTCCTGGTCACCCGACAGCCGTTGTTTTGCCTTTGTCAGCTATAAACTTGTTGAATAACTTTTCCAGACTGATTTCTAACAACTTGCGCCTGTCTGTACTGACGTTACGTCAGGCAGGCATTTTTAATGCGTACCTTAGATTAATTCTTCCTGGCGCGCGTTTGCAACGCGTGACTTCCTATCTAAATCAGCACATATCTTTCATACATACAACACTCCTTAAATTTAGAATCATTTAAAATTAACAGGTTTTATATATTTAGATATGTTCTAAATAACATGTTTATATACTTCTGTTCTGGTTTCCAGCCGTTGTTATTTGTTTCACAATCCGTTTAATATCTTATACTTATCTCTCCCTTTTGTTTTCCGGCATATACAGCCGGAGAAGGCCAATATTAAATGATCTCCGGTTGATTACTGTTTTTATTCAGAATTACTTCAGAATTGAAAAATAGTTTTGCGGGTGTGAAATAAATAACAAAAAGCAAAGTGCATAAAAATAAACATTAGGAATATGAACAAAAGTATTTTATTGATTTGGTTACTTGCCACGTGTGTAATAGTTACAAGCGTTGGCCAGGGAGTTCAGGAGCAGCAAAATTCAGAAAAAAAAGCTGCCGATACCCTGTTGATCAATGAATATAATATTAATGGTGTAGTAATAACCGCTGAAAAGCGTTCTATGAAGCAGATTAATGTTCCCGCTGCCATTACTTCAGTATCAGCCACAAAAATCGAAAGAGACCGCATAGAGTCGGTGCGTGATCTTAGTGCAAAGATACCCAATCTGTTTATGCCTCAGTATGGTTCGAAACTTACTGCTCCGGTTTATATTCGCGGTATTGGTTCCAGGATCAATTCTCCTTCAATTGGACTTTATGTTGATAATGTGGCTTACTTTGAAAAATCCGCTTTCGACATCGACCTGTACGACGTGAAGCGCATTGAAGTACTCAGAGGTCCGCAGGGGACCCTGTATGGTAGGAATACGATGGGAGGCATCATTAATGTAATTACCCGGGAACCGGATAATTATTCATCCACACGGCTTTATGCCGGTGCCGGAAACTTCGGAACACAACAATATAAGTTTGGTCATTCGGAACCACTGATCAAAAATAAATTGTTTTTATCGGTAGATGGCAACTATCGTTCAAAAAACGGATACTACAACAATGAATTCTTCAATAAATCTTTGGATCCCATGCGCTCTGGTGGCGGCAGGATTAAACTGAACTATTCTCCTTCCAAAACTTTTAGTCTGCAGTTTCTTTCGGGTGGTGAAATCAGCAATGAGGGTGGATATCCGTATGGAGTGATGACTAGTGCTGAAACCATGCCGGTTCTCAGTTATGACCATAAAAGCACTTACGACCGCAGGATGATGAATAACAGCCTGCGTCTGGAGAAAAATTTCACGGGGTTTGATCTTATCTCAGTATCCGGTCTTCAATTGATGAAGGACAACCAGGATATTGATCAGGACTTTACAACTGCAGATCTTTTTGTGGTGACACAGGATCAGAAACAGAACCTGTTGACACAGGAATTCAACATATCTTCAAAAGAAGATAAAAGATTACAGTGGATTGGTGGTTTTTACGGTTTTTATCAGAAAATGGACAGAGTTGTGGATGTAGTTTACGGAACCGATGGTATTGCTTTATATCATTTGCCCGGTGCCATGTCACTCAAAAAGACTTATTTGATGGATAACCAGGGTGCGGCTTTATTTGGTCAGGCAACCTACAAAGACCTGCTGATAAGCGGGCTTGATATCACAGCAGGCCTGCGGTATGATCTTGAACAGGACAGGCTGGACTACAATTATGATCGTACTGTTTTAAATAAGACGTCCAATGCAGATAAATTTAACCGCAGTTTATCTTTTACTGAACTGATGCCCAAATTTGCTTTGAAATATCACTGGGATCAAAATATAATGCAATATGCCAGCATAAGCAGGGGCTATAAGAGTGGTGGTTTTAACTCCACAATTGAGCGCCCGGAAGATGAGTCCTATAATTCGGAGTACAGTTGGAATTATGAAACCGGAGTAAAATCTGATTTTTTTCATGATCAGCTGACGACAAGCTTTGCTTTCTTTTATATCGACTGGACTAACCAACAGGTTTACCAGACAGTTCCCAGTGGAAAAGGCTCTATGCTCAAAAATGCGGGTAAATCCAAAAGTCTGGGAATTGAAGCTGAAGTTTCTGCACGGCCGGTTAAAAATCTGATCACTTCCTGTGCCCTGGGATATACGGCAGCCACTTTTGTAAGTTATCTTGAAAATGACAGTACTGATTATTCAGGTAATTACATTCCTTATGTGCCCCGTTATACCTATTCTGTTGATGCAACTTATCGCATTCCGGTTGCACACAACATCATAAAAAGCCTCACAATTACGGGATCGTATAATGGTGTGGGTAAGATATACTGGGATGAGCAAAATACACTGGCCCAAAACCCATATGGTTTATTAAGCGGAAGAATTGCTATGAATTTCAACTACTTTGAACTGGCTGTGTGGTCAAAGAACATGCTCGACAAGCAGTACACCTCTTTTCAGTTTAGTGCCCTGGGTAATAATTATGCTCAGCCCGGAATTCCGCGAACCTTTGGTGTAAGTGTTTCAGCTAAATTTTAACAGCTAATGAAAGATATTTCTTCTCCGGAAACAGAGAAACCTTCTATCAGTGCAGGACATAAATATGTCCTGCTTCTTAATTTATATGTTGCCCAGTCGATCCCCATGAGCTTTTTCTCAACGGTATTGCCTGTAATCATGCGTATGGAGAAATATTCACTGGCCAGTATTGGTTTGATCCAGCTTGTTAAACTGCCATGGATTGTAAAATTTCTCTGGGGTCCGGTAGTCGATCGAAACGGAAACTCCGACAATCACTACAAGAAATGGATTATTTCATCAGAATTATTCTATGCGGTTGTAATACTGAGTATTGGTTTCTTCAGTTTGCAGACCAGCTTCACCACCATACTCATCCTGATGGTGATTGCTTTCACTCTGTCTGCCACTCAGGACATAGCCAGCGATGCTTTAGCCATCAGAATCCTGAAGAAAAAGGAACGGAGCATGGGAAACAGCATGCAGTCGGCTGGTAATTTTCTGGGTACACTTTTCGGCAGTGGTGTACTTCTTTGGGTTTATTCAAAAGCGGGATGGCAGGCTATTACTTTCCTGCTTGGAGGTATCGTGATTGTTACCTTATTGCCTCTCCTTCTATACAGAAATAGGGCTGTTGATCAGCCAGTATTAAACAGGCAAAATGCAAGCTTCAAAGATATCCTGACCTTCTTCAAAATTACGGGTATTGGTAAAAGAATGATACTGTTACTATTCTATTACGCGGGTATTCTCGGTATACTCACCATGCTTAAACCATGGCTGGTGGACCTGGGCTATTCAGTTGCTGAAATAGCCTTCATGTCAGGCATCCTGGGTACCGGTATTGGTGCGGCAAGTGCGCTGTTGGGAGGACTGCTGTTACGCAAACTGGGCAATAAGCGAAGCCTGTTCGTAATAGCCGTATATAATTTTTTTGTGGCCTGCTTTTTTGCGTTTATCTCAACCGGTATTCCGTCTGTTTATCTTATCTATACAGCCATTATTCTGCTGTGGAGCGGTTACGCCATGGCTGCGGTAAATATATTTACAGTTTCAATGAATACTGTAAGAAAGGGCAGGGAAGGAACCGATTATACAATACAAATTGTACTTACTCATCTCAGTGGGATTCTCATTGCTGTAATGAGCGGTAAAACGGCAGGTACTCTGGGCTATAACGGATTGTTCATGATCGAAGCCTGTATCGCTCTGATTATTCCCTTTATGGTAATTTTCTTTTACAGTGAACCTGAAACCAATTTAGCTTTTAGTACCAATCAACCAAAATTTAAAAAACAATGGAAATTAACAAGGAGTTAATTAAAAAATATAATCTTGCAGGCCCCCGATATACCAGCTATCCGCCTGCCACTTTCTTTAATGAAAAATATACCTCTGATCATTATCGGGAGGATATTGCTGCTTCAAATCAGGATCAGCCACAAAATATTTCTCTTTATGTGCATATCCCTTTTTGTCCGAGGCTTTGTCATTTCTGCGGATGCAATACCATGATCCGGCAAAAAGAAGAGCAGATTCGCACCTACATTTCTGCTTTAAAAAGTGAGATTGAAATGGTGGCTGCAAACCTGGATCTTTCAAGACAAGTCACCCAGATACACTGGGGTGGAGGTACTCCCAATTCAATTTCGTTATCGCTGATTGAAGAAGTAATGGAGCAGTTTCATACAACATTTAAAATTGCACTACATGCTGAGATTGCCATGGAATGCAGTCCTGCCTATCTTGCACCTGAAGATATCAGCCGGTTGGCTTCAATGGGATTCAATAGACTCAGTCTCGGTATTCAGGATTTCAATGAGGATGTTCTCAAGATTGTAAACCGGAAACCTTCAAAATATCCCGTTGAACAACTGGTTGACCAGATGAGAGCGGTTGGGTTAAAAGGTATTAATTTTGATTTTATCTATGGTTTACCGGGTCAAACAACGGAGAGTTTTGCAGAAACAATAAATAAGGCCGTTTCTTACCGCCCTGACAGGCTGGTTACGTTCTCCTATGCACATGTACCCTGGGTGAAGAAAGCGCAGCAGATACTGGAGAAAACCGGTTTGCCGGGACCTGAAGAGAAGATGGAAATGCTGGAAACTTCAATGCATATCATCAACAACAATGGTTATGAGACGATTGGTATGGACCATTATGCCCTGCCTGACGATCCGCTGTCTGTTGCAAGGAAAAATAATAAGCTTCATCGTAATTTTCAGGGGTATTGTACAAAGGATACTACCGGACAGGTATATGCTTTTGGCACTTCTTCCATTAGTCAGCTGGAAAGGGCATACAGTCAGAATGAAAAGGATCTGAATGCATACATAACCAGGATTGGGAATGGAGAATTACCGATTGCAAAGGGATACAGAACATATCCAAGTGAACGTATTACCCGGCATGTGATCAATGAAATAATGTGTAACGGCAGAGTAGACTTGGAGCAGGTTGCAAATTTATATCATCATCCCGTGGAGGATGTCATCCGATTTACCACGTTTGAGCCTGTCAAATTTGCTGAGATGGCTTCAGATGGACTATTAGAAGTAGAGAATAATAAACTTACTGTATCATCGGCGGGTATGATGGTTGTAAGAAATATTGCAATGAAACTTGATCCGCTTTTGGAAACATCCCAGGCACGTTATTCAAAAACAGTCTGAAAAACCGGCTATTTTCATGCTGGTTTTTATAGCTTTGTGAAGTTAATTCGGGTTAATCCCTGCAATAATTGCTATCTGTATTGATCGATCAGCAATGAACAGGTAGATTGATAGTTACATGATGGTTTTACATTCTCATTCCCCTAACAGATGGAAAATATTATAGAAAAAGATATAATTGTAATTGGTGCGGGGCTTACCGGTCTCACTACGTCTTACTATTTAAAACGGTCCGGCAAAAATTTTCTTACCCTGGAAAAGTCTCCCAGGACTGGTGGTGTCATTCACTCGGTAAAAGAGAACGGATTTATATATGAAGAAGGCCCGAATACCGGGGTTATTGGAAATCCGGAGGTAGCTGAACTTTTTGAACATCTGAATCACCAGGTTACACCTGAATATGCCGGCGATGAAGTAAAAAAAAGGTATGTACTGAAAAATGAAAAGTGGGAACAACTTCCTACAGGTTTATTACAGGCAATCCGCACACCATTGTTCTCTTTCAGGGATAAATTACGGATTCTTGGTGAGCCTTTCCGCCGGCCCGGTAGTAACCCGAACGAAACTCTTGCCGAACTGGTAAATCGCCGTCTGGGCAGGAGTTTTCTTGATTATGCCATTGATCCTTTCATCCTTGGCGTATATGCTGGTGACCCTTCAATGTTGGTCCCAAAATATGCACTGCCAAAATTGTACCGGCTCGAACAACAGTATGGCAGCTTCATCGGTGGTTCCATTAAAAAAATGTTTGAAAAGAAGGACGAAAGAGATATCAAAGCAACCAGAAAAGTATTTTCGGTGCAGGGTGGCCTTAGCAATCTTACAGATGCGTTACACAAACAAGCAGGTGAGGAAAATTTTATGCTGGATCTGAATGAAATCAAAGTTGAGCCGGTAAAAGGCAGATTTATGGTTACTGTCCGGCAAAATGGAAACAATGAAATTAAATTTATTGCCGGAAGAATTATTTCTACTGTTGGGTCTTATAGGTTACCTGATATTTTCCCATTTATAGGCAGGGAAGAGCTTGGTAAAATAACTAACTTGTATTATACAAAGGTGAATGAGATTGTGCTGGGTTTTAACCGGTGGGAAGGTATACCCCTGGATGGATTTGGCGGATTGATCCCACACAGGGAAAATCAGGATATTCTGGGTATTCTTTTTATGTCGTCTTTTCTGAAAAACCGGGCTCCCCAAAACGGTGCGCTGCTTTCGGTTTTTATGGGGGGGGTACGAAGACCCGAACTGGCAGACCTGAGTGATGATGAAATTTTTTCCCGGTTGCGGTTTGACTTTAAGAAATTAATGGGTCTCAGGGAATTCAATCCCGATCTTTTTAAAATAAAACGACACAGCTATGCAATACCACAATATGGTGCCGATAGTGCTGAACGATTTGCTGCTGTCGAACAAATTGAACTGAAACATCATGGCCTGTTTATCGGTGGAAACCTGAAAGACGGAATTGGGATGGCCGACAGGATCAGACAGGGAAGATTACTGGCTCAGGCTGCGTCAAAAGGTTACTATTAAACAATTGACAAAGTAAGAAGTACAAAATATTATTTATTGGCAAAAGTTATGAACTGGTATTATTTAACCGCTATTATTTTCCTGCTAAACATACCTTTCGGATACTGGAGGGCAAAAACAAAAAAACTTTCAGTTGAATGGTTTGTAGCCATTCATACAGCTGTTATATTAGTTGTAATACTGAGAATATGGGGCGGAGTAGGGTTCGACTGGTTGAAACTTCCTGTTTACATGCTATTCTTTTTTCTTGGCCAGGCCGTGGGAGTGCGAATCAACAACTGGTTTGGGAAACATGCGGGGATGGATACAACAAGGTTTCTCTTCCTTGATTTGTACCACTTGATACTGCCGGTAAAAGATAATTAATACATGAATTATGTACTATCAGCTTGTATTTAGCATTCATATTTATGTCAGTGTCGTTTCGTTGCTGTCTGCAATTTTATTGATTTACAGGTCAATAAGGGGGGTAATCAGAAAGCAAAATTATACATGGGCCGACCGGTTTTTATCTACCGTTTTTGTTTCCAGCCTGTATCTTCAAAGCTTGCTTGGCTTGTTGCTCTATTTTTCACTGGATAGTAAAAACAATGCTACTCTTGAAGCTGCCCAGGCTATGTATAATATTCATCTTCGATTCTGGGCAATCGAGCATTTCTCATTGATGCTTTTTGCACTGTTTTTGTCTCAGCTTGGAAAATTCTTCGCAGCTAAAACTATTTCTTACCTTCAGAAATTCAGGATCAATCTTTTTTACCAGGGTTCTGCACTGTTGCTTATCTTTATCTCAATAAGCATTGCCCTTTTCAGTAAAATGTAGAAAAATCATCACATGAATAAAAAAACTGCGGTTTTATTGATCAACATCGGAACGCCGGCTTCCACAGCCGTGAAAGATGTACGTCGTTATCTTTTTCGATTTTTGAATGATAAACGGGTTATTGAACTGCCGTGGCTGATGAGAAAAATTCTGGTCAACATAATTATTGTTCCTTTCAGAGCCGGAAAATCAGCAGGGATGTACAAGAAACTATTTACAGAAAAGGGGTCTCCGTTACTTTTTTACCAGAATAGCCTGGTTGCTAAAATGAATAAAATGACTTCGCAGGAAATCAAAGTATATTCAGCCATGCGATATAGCAAGCCTTTTGTTTCTGATGCTTTGGAAGAGATCAAAAAGCAGCAGCCGGACGACATTGTGATTTTACCCCTGTTTCCGCAATATGCTTCTTCTACTTCGGGATCTGCTTTTAGTTTTGTATACAACCAAATCCGGCAATGGAATATAATACCTTCGGTTAGCAGCATTATGTCATTTTTTGATCATCCGGCTTTTCTCAGGGCATTTTCGGGTAAAATACTGGCTTATAATCTGCCGGAATTTGATCATATATTGTTTAGTTACCATGGATTACCACTTCGCCATGTGAAGATTGCACACAAAGGCAAATCCTGCAATGAGCTTAATTGTACCATGGAACTGCATGATGATAACAGACATTGCTACCTGGCACAGTGCAGTGAGACTACCCGTTTACTTGCTGAGGAATGCAGCCTGGCAGAAAACCACTATAGCATGAGTTTTCAGTCGCGTCTCGGTAAGAACTGGCTTGAACCCAATACCGGTGATGTACTCAAAAAGCTTGCTCAACAGGGTAAGAAAAAGGTGCTGGTGGTAAGCCCTTCTTTTGTAACCGATTGTCTCGAAACGATTGTAGAGATAGGGGTTGAATATAAAGAATTGTTTTTCCAGAATGGTGGTGAACGCCTTGAACTGGTTGAAAGTCTTAACGACAGTGATCGTTGGGCTGAAGGAGTGTTTGAAATTATAAATGATGCACAGGCAAAAACAACAGCAGGAAGCTAAAATGCCCTGGCAAACCCCACAAAAGGTAATGCAGGAATCTCACCTGAAAAGAGGGGGGAGACAATAGCCCCGATATCAAAAGAATTTTGTCTGAACAACAGGCGGATACCCTGAATCCCAATATATCCGGAATTATCCGAAGTATTCGGAATAATATAATTCTCAGTCAAAAGGGCTATACCGTTACCAATTCGATGCGTACCGGAAATCATTATGGCAGGGTAATCGGACACTGATCCGTCAATTATACCATATCCTGCCCCCAATGAGACATTGGTTTCTGATGTTCCCAGTGTAAATACTCCATAAGCAAGTGTGGCCGTTCCTTCAGCAGCCAAACCAGCCATAATGAACCCTCCTCCCACATGTACATTCTTTGAAAGATCGAACCCAACCTTAGGCGTAAGAAACCAGATGGGATTCCCGGTAAGTGTCGATATAAATTCCAAACCTCCTCCAATACTGATATTTTTTGATATCCCATAATTGGCAAAATTAAAGGTGACGAGTACATTCTGGTAATATCCCTTGTGTTTCTTTACCGGAATTCCGGAAGGACCAAAGAAATAACGTGTATCATGAGGGTTGGGATAACTGAATTTACCCGTATATTCAAAGTCACTGATCGACTTCACATTGTCAGCAATCAGGTTCATTTCCCCGTTTTCAGTGAGCAACGTAATTGTTTGGGAATTTTGTTCAATAATCTTTCCAGTGAATTGATCCCCGTTTTTCATGGTAACGGTCACTTTTTTTATCTGCTTCAGGGTATCGGAATTTTGCTGGGCAGTAAGTAGTAGTGAAAAAGAGAAAATCAGCAGACAAAAAAATGTAAATCTGATGGTGAAATTTTTCATACTAAAAGGATTTAGTGATTATAAATTTCAGGATCAGTATTTTAATCTTCAACCATCAATACTCATCAGTATCCTGATAACTGATCAAATATACACTATTCTTTTGTTATTCATGCACCATTCATTTGTTTTCAGGATATTTATACTGCTAAAAATAATACTTAATTATGTGCTTATAATCAGTGTTTTGCTCAAAAAAAATGATGCAATTGGGTTTTTCAATATCCTCAGAATTATAATTTCTTCAGTGCTTGAACCAGGAAAATTTTTGTTTTACGAGTATTTTTAATTTATGAAACCTGAAAGTATTCATGATAAAAATAATAGTAAAAAGGATCAGCATTCCGACTTTTCCTGCATATATCTTCTTGTCCATGGACAAAAAGCCAGACATTTCAGACAGGTAGAACAGGATGTTGCATTTAGCAGTCTGTCCCTGTGAATACCATATTTCCAGTTTATTCCTTGAAGGGCATTATCCGGACAGATTTCAACACAGACATTGCAATTTCCACAAGCTGATTCCGCAAGTTCGTATTTTTCTGAATGAAGTGGTGCGTCTGTTAATACGGTACACATACTGATGGCACTGCCATATTTTTTTGTCACAAGCAGATTGTGTTTCCCTATCCACCCCATTCCGGCAAGTAATGCAATGGTTTTGTGGGGAAGTGGTGTACTCAGTTTCATCTGATCATAATAACCTGTGAGGTAAATATTGTCCTCCGACTGAGAATAGGCTGCATACCCTTTCTTCCTTATAAAATCGGCGAGCTGATCAGCAAGCTGGTCTGTTTTGCGCTCTTTCATGTGGAATTCGTCTTTTGCTATTTCATTATGGCGAACCATATCCTGAATATAGGATGGGGTATTGACTATTTTTTGCAAGTAACCGGCTGTTAATGAAATACCAAAGATGATAGCCGATGGAAAATTTTTATTATGCTTTGGTGATAAATGAGAGATGTCTGCACAATGTATAAGATCCACACCTGCTTTCTTTAATTCGTGCCGGATTTTTTCCTCAATATGCATTTAACCAGAAAATTATGATTATATTTTTTATTTTCCTCTGCATGAAAATATAAAATAGCATTGTGTCCGGTTAAAATATTTGGTAAAGCATGCATTTCAAATCCCATCGGTTTCATAAGACATATATCATTTGTTAACCTAACTTTTTTATGTCCTCTAGCCGGACAGGCTTTTACTTTTCTCCTTGATGAGAAAAGTAAACAAAAGAACCTTTAGCCTCATGACCGAAGGGAATAATCAAGCCAAAATAATCACCGGCCTTTACCCACAAGGCCTACAAGCTCGCGGCGATTTTGGCTGGCCAGCCCGCCCTTCTAACAAAAATTTATCTAAATATTAAATTTCTATTTTTTACCGGACAATAGTGATAAAATAGATATTAGAGGAAAATCACTTGTATTAGAAAAAGAATTGTGCTTGTGACGATATAATTTACGGTCAATAAGTTTGCTCTCTATTTCACTTCACCAATATAAAAACCTGTATGCGGTGGCTGGTTATAACCTACATTTTGCCAGGCGATGCTTTCCCGGTACTGCGGATCCTGCATCAATGTGACGTACCGATAATCAGTAGGCCAGGTGGTTGAATAGATCCTGAGGCTTTTGTTATCCGTGGTACGCCAAATCACCTCTTCACGCCAGTCGCCGAAAAGATCTGCACTTAAAACCGGGGTAGCTTTTGACCAGTTTATTGAATTACATTCAGGGTCTTCCAGCAACAGATCTTCCTTTTTATTTACCCAGTCCCATTTGGTGATTCTGTTTCGGTTCAACAGTTCACGCAAAAGATCGCCATCCCACCACACAACAAAATTCGTGCTACGGGGCGCCGGCCCGATATCATTACCGTGCACATCAAACAACCCGTCAACATTCGACCAGAATTCAGAGCCAGGATAATTGGGATCAATATCGGCAGCACAGCCACGACCAACATCCATACCCGGATCTTTACCAAATATAATCTCTCCTGTTCGGGCGTCGTACAATGCTTCTCCATAATCCTTTTCATACCCGGGTACAGGTTCTTCATTTTCGTGCACTCCCCATACTTCCAGTCCGGGCCGGTTTGGATCAAGGTCACCCACATGGAGTGCATCTCCATGGCGTAAACCTGTTGTGAACATACCGGTACCATCATCATCAACAACCATGGCTCCGTAAATAATTTCATCTTTACCGTCGTTATCCACATCTGCAACTGAAATGTTGTGATTTCCCTGGCCGGAAAACAGTTTCAAACCCGGTTTTGAGCTATCGAATACCCATCGGGAAGTAAGCTTTCCGTTGCGCCAGTCCCACGCTGCCAGTACTGAGCGGCCATAGTATCCGCGACACATGATAACGCTTGGCAACTTTCCGTCAAGATAAGCCACAGCTGCAAGAAACCGGTCGGCGCGATTGGCAGTATTGTCATTATGGCCGTTACCACCTACGCCCCCCCATTCTCCCAGGTTACCCCTGCCGGGAATATAGTCGGTGGTGGCCAGTACTTTCCCTGTTTTCCCATCAAAAATGCTGAAATATTCCGGACCGGATACTATTTTGCCAAAGGTCCGGCTGTGTGGATCACGGTCCACCCAATCGGCATCTGGATCGCCAATTACCTTTCCTTGTCCGTCAACAGTGCCGTCGGCTGTTTTCACTGCAACTTCAGCTTTTCCATCTCCATCCAGGTCAAAAACCATAAACTGTGTATAGTGTGCTCCTTCACGAATATTTTTTCCCAGCTGAATGGTCCATAATAATGTGCCATCCATCTCATAAGCCTGGAAGACAGGTTCTGAAGTGAGTCCGGAACGGGCGTTGTCTGCTCCGCGGCCTGTCATATGTATGACCAGTTCATACTGTCCATCTCCATCCAGGTCACCTACTGAAGCATCGTTTGGAGAATAATTTTCAGGCGTTTGAAGGGGAATTTCAAGGTAAGGATGTTGCCAGACTTTACAGGAAGCTGTCAGGTTGGGTTCTGTATTTCCTTTAATCAGCATTTTTATTGTATATAAAGCATCCTGGCTACCTTGCAAATCAGTATAATTTGTGAGTTTAAGCGGCGATTTGTTTACCAGTTGTCCATTCCGGTAAAGGTTGAATGTTGCATTTACCGGGTCAGTATCCAGTAATCGCCAGCTAATAAATACAGAATCATGCCCTTCCGGGATAGCTACCAATCCCCTGTCAAGCTTTTCCATCATACGTTGAGCATGGATAACCGGGAATAATACTGTTAACAATAACAAAAGGAAAAGGCTAATCTTTTTCATAACGCAGTTTGAATAATTCTCGATTTAATACTTCAAGATGAATGTATTATGATTATTTCAGGTAAGTGTTAAAGCCTGAATATCATTAAAATATAGAGTAACAGTTTTATTATTTGATGCGTGCTAATCATTAACGTTTAAAGTTACGGTTCCCTGTTCCAGTCCATCAGCAGTGACATTCAATTTAATTTCTCCCGTTTTGTCTGTAGCTCTTATTATGGCAATACAACGGCCGTTCAGGGGCCTGCGGCTGGTCTCAGAAAATGGTATATGTGTTTCAAGATCTGCATTGTCAACGGCAAGGATCTTTCCTGGCCCTGTTACTGAGAAATTAAGCAACTGGTCAGCGTTCGGGCAGGTAATTCCATTTTCATCAGTCACCCTGGCCGTCACGTATACTACATCGTCAAAATCCTTCTTCAACTGTGTGCTGCTGGGTGTCAGCACAACTTTTGCCGGTTCTCCTGCAGTTTGCATCTCCTGCACAGCCAAATCTTTGCCGTTATTTCTGCCAACTACTTTTATTGTTCCGGGTTCGAAAGTGAATTTCGTTCTGACGGGTGCTGCATTATCAGGAACCTTGAAGACACCTTTGGATTTACCATTCAGGAAAATTTCAACTTCCTGTGTATTGGCATATACTTCAACGGCTGCTATATCATAAGTGTCCTGGTCAGCCGGACTCCAGTCTGATACGAGATCACCGTTGCCTGCATTGAATGCACTGCGGACGAGATGGACCATTGGCTTGTCACTCCACCAGCTTTGACGCTGATAACTCCATACGGTTTCATGTCCTGTTCGGTCAAGCAATCCAAAGTGATGGGAAATGGCCGGCCAGTTTGCTTCACCCAGGTAATCAATGCCGGTCCACAGGAATTGGCCCGACATAAAAGGATTATCACGTAGTACCAGCCATGCACTTTGTGAATGACCGTTTTCTGTTCCGATCACTTTGCGTGAAGGTTTATCAAGATGGGCCTCAACCAATTCATTTTCACGGTAGTTTTGTCCTACAACATCCATCATATCTGCAAATCCATTCTGATATACACCAGAGGAGTTTGGTCTGAATAATGCCATAGTGACTGGGCGAGAAGGGTCAAACTCATGAACCAGATCCTGCAGCTTTCTATACGTTAAGAATCCCTGTTCATTGCTCAGGTTGTCACGGATTTCGTTCCCTACGCTGTAAATGATCACACTGGGATGATTTCTGTCACGCATCACCATGGAACGGGTATCAGGTCTCCACCATTTATCGAAGTACAGATTATAACCTTTTTCTGCATGATTCTTGGCTGCACGCCAGGTATCAAAGGTCTCGTCCATTACTAAAAAGCCCATTTTGTCACACAGATCATAAAACTCCGGAGCAAAAGGATTATGAGCTGTACGAATAGCATTAACACCAAGTTTTTTCAGTTGTTCAAAACGGAGCTTCCAGGTAGTTATCGGAACTGCTACTCCAAGGGCCCCACCATCCTGATGAACAGCTACTCCTTTAATCTTAATATTTTTACCATTCAACCAGAATCCGGTCGTAGCATCAAAATGAAACTCCCTTATACCAAAATTATTAGTCATTTCATCAACCAGTTCTTTTCCCTGGTAAATTTTGCTCACAGCTGTATATATTACAGGATTTACAATGTCCCACCTTTCTGGATTGGCAACGGCCAGATCGCTGGTGAAATCAATTGTATCTCCGCCTTTTACCTGATTACTTAATTCTGTCTTACCTACCATCTTACCTGATGGATTCAGCAGGGTGGTAACTATTTTTACATCTGCAGGGGAAACCGACTGATTGACTATGGTTGTTTGTATTTTTACAGTGGCTTTGTCAACACTTACGTCAGGAGTGGTAATATAAACACCCCATTGTGGAATGTGAACATTTTCCATAGTTACCAGGCGAACATGCCGGTAAATACCTGCTCCGGTATACCAACGTGAGGCTGGCTGAATAGAATTATCAACTTTTACAGCAATAATATTTTCTTTTTTACCATAATTCAGGTATGGAGTCATTTCATAGCTGAAACTGACATAACCATAAGGGCGCTGGCCAAGCAGATGACCATTTACCCAAACCTGACTGTTGGCCATAATACCATCAAATTCTATAAAAACACGTTTCCCCTGATCCTCTTTGGGAACAGTAAATGATTTACGGTACCAGCCTAACCCGGCAGGAAAGTACCCACCTCCGCGTCCGGTTGGATTATCACGGCTTACTTCTCCTTCAATACTCCAGTCATGGGGCACATCCAGGGTACGCCAGTCCTTATCTTTGAAGCTCCGCTCCTGTGCTCCTTCAATATCACCTTTAAAAAAATGCCAGTTTGCATCGAAGGATTGAATCTCTCTTGGAGAATTTTCGTTGTCGGACAGCCCCTGTGCGCATATTGTATTTTTCGTTTGCGCAAACGTGAAAAAAAACATAAAAAAAATCAGGGGAAAAAGTGCTATTTTCTTAAAAAAGTGATGTTTACAAGTCATGTCGATAAATCTTTATTTGTACTAATGAAAGGTTGAAGTTAATTTTATTTTATAAATGGTCTGCAAAATATATGTTAAAATTACACTTCTGGTTCCTGGTTTTATAAATTGTCAGAAGAGAATTTTAAACATAACTTATAGCTAATGAATTTTATAGATTGGCAGAAATAATTTTTAACAATCCTGATCAAAATTAAAAGACAACAGATTTTAAAGATCCATCGTACCCGCGGAAAAGCCAAGGTGGTTTATACCCATATACTTATGATACCATTTGGTTATCAATTGGCAAAACAGTAACTTGGGAATGAATCTGAAATAACTACTGCTATGAAGAATAAGTATTTCTTGACATTTGTTGTATCATTTTTATTCTTTCTCACTATTTTATTCTCTTCCTGTATGGAAAAACAACAAAAAACAGCTCCTGTTAATCTCTCCTGTGAGCTTACAAATACACCATTGGGCTTAGAAAATCCTTTTCCCCGTCTTTCCTGGCAGATGAATGATACTGCCAGAGGAGCTGCCCAGACGGCCTATCAGATTCTTGTCGCTTCAAGTGCTGACTTAATTAAAAATGATGAAGCTGATTGCTGGGATTCAGGAAAATTTAATGGTTCTGTTTCGCATGCTGTGAAGTACAATGGCAAAATACTTGAATCAGGAAAACGCTACTTCTGGAAAGTGCGGATATGGGATGAAACAGGCCAGGTTTCGGTGTACAGTGAACCTGCCTGGTGGGAGATGGGATTGTTAAGCCCGGCCGACTGGCAGGCACACTGGATTACAACTGATAAGCCCGGGATGTCAGGTAGTTATATTAAACAGGGTGAAAAGGAAAAGTATGTGCCGCCCCGGTCACTCGCTGTTAGAAAAGAATTTACTGTAGCAGGCAATATCAAAAGGGCAAGAGTCTATGTCTCCGGGCTGGGTAATTATATTCTCTTCATCAATGGTAAAAAAGTGGGGCAAGATATTCTGACACCAGGGTGGACAAATTATCCGGATAAAATACAATACCAAACATACGATGTGACCGGCTTATTGCAGCCAAAGGAGAATGCTATTGGAGCCTGGCTCGGGAATATGTGGTGGAGCAGCGGACTTGGTTGGTCAGGTGCGGCTGTATATAGCAAAGGGCCTCTGTGTTTCATGGCGCAGCTCGAAATTGAGTTTATGGATGGCAAGAGACAACTGATTACTTCTGATGATACCTGGAAAGTAAGTACGAATCCAATTGTGTATAATAGTATCTATCACGGAGAAACCTATAATGCTAATTTTGAAGAACCAGGTTGGGATAAACCGGGTTTTTTGGATGCAACCTGGCAAAATGCTGTTGAAACCAACAGCATCACCGCAAGGCTGGTGGCTCAGCAGGGGCCTCCCATCCGAATTACCGATACACTGTCTCCGGTTAACATAACCGAACCAATCAAAGGTATTTATGTGGCTGATTTTGGACGGAATATTGCAGGCCGTGCAGAAATTGAAATTTCGGGTGGGAAAGGTGATAGCATTATTCTCCGTTATGCTGAACTATTGCATGATGACGGAACAGTTGCACAGGAAAATCTTCGTAGTGCTAAAGCAACAGATGTTTATATCTGTAAAAATACTGATCCGGTTACCTGGCACCCGGATTTTACTTATCATGGTTTTCGTTATGTTCAGATCGAAGGGTTAAAAAAAGTACCCGATAGCCAAACCATTAATGCCCAGGTTTTGCATTCGGATGCTCCTGTTACCGGTTATTTTCATTGTGCAGATACACTGATCAACCGCATCTGGGAGAATATTTTCCGGGGACAAATGGCAAATATGATGAGTGTTCCCACTGATTGTCCCCAACGGGATGAAAGACTAGGCTGGATGGGGGATGCCCAGATTTTCGCTCCAACTGCCAGCTATAACATGAACATGGACCGCTTTTTTGCCAAATGGGAGAAAGACATTACCGATAGTCAGGATTCATCAGGGTATGTATATGATGTAAATCCGGCCATTGTTGTTGACGGACCAGCCAAACCCGGATGGGGAGACGCTGTGGTGATTATCCCATGGGAAATGTACCGGTTCTATGGAGATACTAAAATAATCCGGGATAATTATGTCGGTATGAAAGCATGGGTGGAATACATGAGACGCAACAGTAAAAAAGGCCTTTACTTTTGGCAGCAGGGCGACTGGTATGGATATGGCGACTGGGTTGCACCGGTATCCAGTCCGGGAAAACCTATTGGCTCGGCCTATTATTTCCGCAGTGTCTCCCTGTTAGGCAAAATGGCCAGGATCATTGGCGATACTGATGATGCTAACAGGTATGATTCTTTAGCCGAAAATATTGCCGCAGCATTTAATAAGGGATATTTTGATTCGTCTAAAAAGAGTTATTTTGAAGATACTCAGACAGCGAATTTATTACCGGTTGCCTTCGGCATTACTCCGGCTGCGGAACGCCAGGCTGTAATCGACCGGGTAGCACAGGATGTTATGAATCGTGATACCCATCTTTCAACTGGCTTCCTGGGGACTGCCAGTTTGCTACCAATGCTGAGTGATTACGGTTATCATAACCTGGCTTACCGGCTGGCTATTCAGGATACTTATCCCTCCTGGGGATATATGGTTAAAAATGGCGCCACTTCCATATGGGAGCTATGGAATAGCAATCTTGAACCTCCCGACCAGATGAATTCACGAAACCATTTTGCGCTTGGCGGAGTGGGAGAGTGGTTTTATGGATATCTTGCAGGGATAAGACCGATTGACAGTGTTCCCGGTTTCAAAAAGATACTTATAGCACCTCTTATGCCTGATAAACTTGACAATGCACATGCTACACTTAAAACCTGGTATGGTACAGTGATGAGTGAATGGGTGAAACTGAAACCTGACGGATTGGTTATGAATGTCTCCATACCCGCAAATACATCAGCAATTGTGGAAATTCCTTTGGAAAAAGAATCTTCACCGGTAATCAGGGAAAGCAACAGAATTTGTATGAACAATGATGGACAAGGGCTCTCTCTGCCCCATATTAGGTTTGTTGGTAGAAAAACAAATGCTATTGTTTATGAAGTAGATGCAGGCGAATATTCTTTCAGAATTGAAAAATAATAATGAATTATTATATAATTAAAAATAATTCATCAGATTAAAATTTTAAAAGCATGCCAGATCAATAAAAACAAAAGATTTATACCACTTATGTGTATAATTGTCCACAAACAATCACTGGAAAGACCCAGATTGCACTGAGCCATTTTTTAACATTTGTGAAGGCAACAAACCAATTACACACTTTTGATGATTTTTGGTATGATTTTTATTGTTTAATAGTTTCTGAAATTAGTTTTCAACTTAATCACAATAAATTACTGATTGCAGTGGTTACATAATTAAGTTCAGAACCGTTGAGCCATCAATTTTTTTTTGATATTTGTATTAATAACCCTTAACCAATATTGTATGATGAATAAAACACTTGATAAACCGATAATGAATTCTTATGCAGACAGGACTGCCGGAATAAGATCTAAAAATCAGAAACTTCGCTCGGTGACCCGTTTGCTGTTGATCATGATGATGGGAGTAGTACTGCTGGGTGCCGGTGGGTGTAAGGCAAAAAAGCTGGCAGCCGAAAAAGCCGCGCAGGAAAAAATCATGAAAGAAAACACCAAAAACCGTCTCAGGGCATTGCTGGATGACAGCAATACCATGACTCTCCAAGAAAAAGAAGAAGAACTGGCCAAAATCAAGGATCTGAATCTGGAGGATCCGGAAATCAAAGACCTGATTAGTCAGGTAGAAGAAAAACTGAACAGGGAACGCGAAGCAATGACCCGGACAAATGAACAGAATGCGGGTAATACCGGAGGAAAGAAATCCGGGGAGAACCAGGCCGAACTCTCCCTTGAATATAATTTGGAAAAGAATTTCAACGAGATCGTAGCCGCTGGTCAGCGTGGTGATGTTTCCCGTGCCAACCAGCTTATCAGTGAAACACTCAATTATTTTAACTCACCCAATGCGGTGGTACTGATTATTGTTTATCAGGAAGGCGATGTTACTGATTATGATGAGCCTACAACCATCAGCAAATATCTTAATTACCTAAAAGATGTAAAGGTAAACCACAACAGTATCTATAAGATGACCCGTGATGATGCAGGCAAAATAAAAGAGCTTGAACTCATTAAGCGGTAAAGTGAAACAGGGTGTTAAATAATTGATTACTAACATTAAAATTGCAAAAGATGATAAAATTAAGATATTTACTGATACTGACTCTCTTTATTTTTGCTGGCAAAGCTTATTCTCAGGACCAAATCTCACCGGAAAGAAAACAGGCAATAGACAGTCTGGCACTGGAAAAAGTCAGGGATCTTTCAAAGTATATAGTGATTATTGGAGATAAGAATACTCCATTTGCTGAAGCCAGCCGCGTAATGGACCGTGCTGAGGAGTTATTTATGGACGGAAGTGAAATGGGGGTTTCTTCACTGAATCATCCTGATGTAAAATACTACCCGGTTCGCACCTACTTTGAACGACTGATGCGGCTTAATTACGACAAGGTAGACATTGAGTGGTTCAATATTGAATATGTAAGTGATCTCGAAAGACAACCTGACGGGACCTATGTCGGTGTTATCACTATCTACCAGCGTTTTACCGGTACCAGTGACGAAGGCCTGATTTATCAGGATACTACCAAGAAAGACATTACTGTTTATGTAAAACGTAAACAAACACAGATAGGTGGACGGCTCATCGGATTCTGGGATGTGCTGCTGGGCGATATCCGCGTTAAGGAAACAACCAGGTAAAAAGCAAACTTGAGTAATTGTTACGTTACCATTTGCTTTTACTGATATTTTGAGGAAGTATATCTTGCAGAGATGTGGTATACTTCCTTAATTTATTAAAAATACACGATAGAATCGGATAGGAAACCAATATAAATCTGCTGGCAGGCTTCCCCGTGTCTGTTGTTAAAAAATTAAATTATGAGATATTTCAGATTGTTGCTTTTGATGGGTGTAAGTTTTCTCATCCTGCCGACCGTGGAGGGTCAGCACTTGAAATTGCAGGGGAAAGAGGATGAGAGTATGTTTTATGCCCAGACCAAGCAGGTAAACCAGTTCTTCAGGCGATTTAACAATGAAGAAGATCTCACGGGCGAACGATATAATAATCAGCCATACCGGCGTAATGACAAAGCGCGGGTGAAATACCTGGAAAGGCTGTTTGATAATGAAACTTCTTCTATTGATGATAAATTGAAACAGGAATTTATTAGTCAGGTAACTGATAATGACCATCCGGAGTATCTTGAGTTTAAGGGAGGTGACTGGTATGCTGAGGTGTCAGCTAATTTTCTTTATAAAGGAAAGGAAGAGCCGGTTGTACTTTACATGCAAATCCAGAAAGAAAATCTTGGTTCAAAATGGGATATCCTCAATGTATATTTTCAGCCCTACCGTGATATGTTTAATACAGATACAACCAGGAAAGAAAAATTTCTTCATCCCCTTAGTCATGAAATTGATTTTATGAACCTGCATAAGGTTTTTGAGGATCCTGCCACAGTGGAAGATTATACTTATAAAGGTTATACGCCCGATTACCTGACGCTTTTTCTGTTTGAAGTAAAAAAAGGCTTTTTTACTTTTGAAACGGTTACAAACGAAACCTTTCATTTTTATCAGATTGATGGCTGGTATTTTAAGCTGGAATACTTCAACCGAAAGGGGTATAACACAGGCTGGCTGATTTCTGAACTTCATAAAACGACAGATAATGAAAAGGAACAATTTATCAATTTAATAAGCAATGAATAAAAAGCAGCTCTCTTATATAGTATTTCTGGTTCTCTTTATATTTTCATTTTCGTTCCAAACAGTTTCAGCCCAGGAAGAACCGGATACTGCCGATATCTCATCCTATACCAACCGGGCCCGTCAATTGGTTAAATACCTCGAGGGCACACTTAATTTTCTGGGTGATTCAACATCGCCCAACAATGAAAAAGATATTATCATCAACCAGAGTTACCTCAAGATGTTTCAGGATGATGAGGTGCAGATCGAAGATGACCTTGATGAAAACAGGGAAGTTCCAATAAATAAAGATGTGCAGGCATATCTGAAAGATATTGACTTTTTCTTTAAACACGTACATTTTGATTTTAACATTGAAGATATTACTCATTCACTAACAGTGAATAACCAGTTGTACCTCAAGGTAACTCTTAACAGACATATGACTGGTATAACGGTGAAAGGAAAGAAGGTAAATTCTAACCGTGAGAGGTTTATTGAAATCAATGTAGACCCCAAAAGCAGGGATTTGAAAATTGCCAGTATTTATACCACACGGCCAAATGAAGTGGATGAGCTGATGTCATGGTGGGAAACTGTGCCACCTGTCTGGAAGAATGTATTCAGTAATTATGAAGCGTTGAGCGATTCTGTTACCTATGAACAGGTTAAACGGATTATTAACCTGGAAGAAATTGATATTTCCGGCAATAAATCAGTGGAGACACTGGAACCATTAAACCGGCTCACCAAACTCAGAATAGTTAATTGTTCGGGAACCTACGTCAGCAGTTTGTTTCCGTTACGGAATCTGTCCGACCTGGAAGTGCTGGATTGTGAAAACACATCTGTTACCAGTCTTGATGCCATGCGTTACGCTCAAAATTTAAAGGAGCTGGATTGTGGCGGTACCTTTATAAGCGACCTTTCCCCGATCAGCAGTTTTACGTCTCTTAAAATTCTGAACTGTAATGATACGCATCTGGCGGATATCAAACCGCTGGCAGGTATTGATTCCCTCAAAGAACTAAACATTTCAAGTACGCTTGTCGATTCACTTGAACCCTTGGCTCACTTGTATAAGCTGGAAAAACTGGACGTTTCCCATTCACGCGTTCACGCTTTGGAACCCCTGAACAGTTTGATCAATCTGTCAGTGCTTGATTTTAATTATACCGGTGTGGCTGATCTTACACCGTTGAACAACCTGATAAAGCTTACCACGGTATCTTTTAATAATTCAAATGTTTCAGATCTCCAACCACTCGGGTCCTTGCCCAACCTGCAGAAAATATACTGTGACAATACACTTATTGAAAAGGCGGCTGCAAATAAGTTTATGCAGCAACATCCGGGTGTACTGGTAATCTTCGAATCAGAGACGCTTGAATCATGGTGGAACAATCTGGATGAAAACTGGAAACAACTTTTTATGAAAAAGATGGCATTCAGCGGAAAACCCACTACTGAACAATTGCACCAACTTGTGAATATGACAGTGCTCGATCTGAACGGTGTAAAACCGGTCGGTAATATTACTCCACTGGGCCAGCTTGTTAACCTGGAGCAACTCAACCTGTCCAATACATCAGTGAAAGATCTTTCAGTATTAGCCAACATGAACAGACTGCAAAAGTTGGATGTATCCAATTCTGAAGTAAACGATCTTTCTCCGTTGGCTCAGTCAGAATCGCTTGTGGATCTTGTTATCAGTCATACGAAAGTAAGCTCACTTGAACCATTGAGAAGGGTTAAATCGCTTAATACTATTGATGCATCTTTTACAGAGGTCTCTGAAATATCATCACTGGGTAACATTCCTTCACTTGATATGTTGAATATTGATCATGCCTCTGTTTCAGAAGACAGTGTTCTTGATTTTCTGGATGATCATCCCGGCGTGCTGGTACTATACCATGCGGAAGCCCTCAGACATTGGTGGAACAGTATGACACCCGACTGGCATGATGTGCTGGAAATGCAGGCAGGTTTTACGGATGCCCCCGATAATGAACAGCTCCATCGTATCTCACAGATGCGTACATTGTCATTTTCTAATAATTACCAAATCGCCTCGCTTGAACCGGTGAAAGAAATGAAGGTACTCAGAGAACTAAAGTTTACCGAAACAAAGATCAGTGACCTGAGGCCGCTCGATAGTCTTTTCAGGCTTGAAATTCTTAATATTTCTGCGAACCCCGTATCTGATCTTGAGCCCATTGCTTCGCTCAGGGCGCTCACTTCTTTCAACTGTTCGGAGACACCGGTTGATGACCTGAATCCCCTGTCAGGTTTAAAAAACCTGCAGATTCTCAATATTTCGGGTACACAGGTAAAAAATCTCAAGGCATTAAAGGATATGAACAGCCTAACGTACCTGGATTGTTCAAATACGAAGATTCATTTTCTCGGTCCGGTAAAATACCTGGAAAACCTGAAGACACTAAAATGCTTCAATACGCCTGTTTTTGGCTTTTCACTGGATAATTTCAAAAATGCCAATCCTTCCTGCGAAGTAGTGTATTACTGATCAGAACCAGCCTGCTCCCAGATGACGGAAAGGCCAGGGTATGGCGATCAGGATAATGAGAAAGCCGATGAGAAAAGAAATGAATACCGTTTTGAATTTACGGGCATTTTCTTCGATTCGTTTCGATCTGATATGTCCAAAAGTAATGATGGCAATAGCAACCACCATCAGTATAACATGTTCGACTGTATAAAACCGTTGAATGGTATTTTCCATCACATGCGGACCAAAAGAAACTTTTGGACTCATAGCATACAGGATAATACCTGCCAGAAATTGCAGGTGTAGCAGTGTTACGGTAAATGATTGCAGGCTGTTGTCACGCTTTTTGTAGGTTAGTTTACCTTTCCATTTGATAATGGAATTCAAAAGGGTTGCGATAAGCAGAATCACCAGTACCCACCGGATACCCGAGTGAAAATGCAGCATGAAGGTATAAAAATTCATAGAGTAAGTATTTTTTGGTTTATTATTGATACCATACAAACTGCAATCAGCAGAAATTGTTCACACAGAATACCATTTACAGATCCCTGACATCTACAAATGCGCCACTTGCCAGGGTCTTCACTTTTTCAATACTGTTGATCAGTATCTCTGATGCCTCTTCGGGAGAAGGCATCTCATCGGTGCCCCGCGCATTTTTAAGCCTTTTAAGCATAGGAAAGCGGTCATCATCCGGTAGTGAGGATATTAGTGCTTGCATGTCCGTATCGATAATGCCGGGTGCCAGGGCACAGAAGTGAGTGTCCGGCTGCTCGGTTGCATACAGTCCGGTAAGCATGTTCAGGGCAGCTTTTGTAATTGAATATCCGTTCCAACCCCGTGTGGCCTTAACAGCTGCTCCTGAAGAAACAGCAATCACCTGGCCGATCTTCTTGCCTTCACCAAAAAGGGTATCCAGCAATACTTTGTTAGCCCATACATTAATATCCATCAGGCTTTTGAGTTCTCCGAGAGATGTTTCCTGCATGTCGCCGATGGTAGGCAGGGCACCGGCATTCAGAATTACAATATCGAGTTCTTTAACCTCTTTAAGAAATTCACCAAGATTGAGTGGAACAGAATAAAAGTCTACCAGGTCCTGGTGCAGGTGATGATAGCCTTTTATTGTTTCCAGTTTGGGTACCTTACGCCGGCTGATGCCATAAACGTCATGGCCTTTGTCCAGATAGGCCCGGGCCAGGCCATTTCCTATTCCTGAGCTGGTTCCTGTAATTAAAATATGCATGATTTTCTCCTTTTTTATTAAAAATAAGCAAACAGGATGAGAATTGCACAGAATTTTATATGTTACCAAATCTGTACCCGCAAACTATCGGGTCGCCACATGGCATCACCTTTTTTTACACCAAATGTTTTATAAAACTCTGGCATATCAGATAAAGGACCATTAACCCTGAACTTAACAGGTGAATGCGGATCGCTGCGTACCTGGGTGGAAATTGCCTCCGGGCGCATGTTGATCATCCATCCCAGTGCATATCCCAGAAAAAACCGCTGATCGGGGTTTAGTCCGGCAATTATCACATGGTTTTTATATTGGTTAGTCTTCTTAAAAGCCTGATAACCCATCATTATCCCGCCAAGGTCAGCTATGTTCTCCCCCTGGGTAAGCGCTCCGTTGATATGCAGGCTGTCTACAGGCACATAACCGTCATACTGTTTAACGATAAGACTCGTTCGGGCATAAAAACGGGCGCTGTCCTGAGGTGTCCACCAGTTATTGAGGTTACCTGCCATGTCATATTTACTGCCCTGATCATCGAATCCGTGTGTCATCTCATGACCGAATATTGATCCGCCAATGATGGCATACAGGATAGCATCATCTGCCATCTTTTTCTCATAACCCGGCACCATGATGTTACAACCAGGGACCACTATTTCGTTATTGGAAGGATTGTAATAGGCATTGTAGGTTTGTGGTTCCATCGACCATTCTTTCCTGTTTACAGGTTGACCGTATTTTGCAATCATGTACTGCATCCACCATTTGTTGGCACCCATCACATTATGCACATAGGATGAGCGGTCAGTCTGAAATGAGCTCAGATCCTTCCAATGATCCGGGTAGCCTACCTTCATGATCATGCCATCCAGTTTTTGCAACGCCCTGGTCTTGGTGGCATCACTCATCCAGTCCAAATCTCTGATGCGTTCAGCATATACATCCCGTATGGCATTCCCTATTTCAAGCAACTTGTCTTTGGTGCCGGCAGGCAGGTATTCTTTGACATAAACCTGTCCAATAAGATCGCCAAGTGCCCGATTGGTACGCATAACAACCCTTTCCCATCTTGGTTTGGGCTCGGTTACGCCCCGGAGGGCAGTTGAATAGAAACTGAACATTTCATCGTAAGTCTTATCATCCATATAGGAACCAAGGCCGCTTACAAGCTGGTATTTGAGGTAGTTTTTCCAGTCTGCCACGGGATAATCGGTCAGGTAACCATCCAATGCAGTGAAAAATTCCGGTTGTCCCACTATGACAGTATCCACTTCAGGCAATCCGATATTTTCATTGAAAAGACTCCAGTTGATATGGGGAGTTGTTTCCATCAGCTTCTCCAAAGTCATTTTGTGATAATTGCTGAACGGATCACGCGTGTCTGCTCGTTTACGGGAAACTATAGCCAGTGCTGTCTCCAGTTCCATCTCCCGGACAGCAGCCTGCCGGGCCTGTGCGCTGTCATATCCAATGATCTCAAAAGTATTGTGAAGGTGTTTAAGGAATTTACTCCTGATGCCAATGGCCCTGGCATCTGTGGCAATATAATAGTTACGGTCGGGCAAACTCAGGCCACCCTGCCACAGGTTTACTGCATTTTTACTGCTGATCTTTTCGTCCTGTCCGACCCACAGGGAGAATAGCGGTGAGCCGGCTACCTGTTGAATGTAGGCGGCCATCATGATAACTCCGTCTGTATTGGTGATGGCATCAATGCGGTTAAGAATGGGCTGCAGGTCACTTAGACCTTTACTGTTCAGGGAAACACTGTCCATTCCGGAATAAAAGAAGTCACCTATCTTCTGCTTATTACTGCCTTTCTCTGCATCTTTAAGTTTTGCCGATGATTCACAAATCTTCCTGATTTGACTGTTGACTGTATCCTGTATCAGTTGCCAAAGGCCGTTGCCCATTTCATTAGCAGGGATAGGATGTTCTTTAAACCATTTTCCATTGGCAAATATAAAAAAATCATCTCCGGGATTTACCGTTGAGTCAATATGAGCAGCCAGTTCGTCTTTTTGTTCATGAGAATGGTTTGAGTTGCAGGAAACGGAACCAATCAGAAATACTGGTACTGCCAGTAATAGCAGGTAAATTTTTTTCATAATAGTTGAAGGTTATTATTTTCAGGTAAAAATACTTTTGTCAGAATTTTTGGATCACTCAGAACAAAATTATAAAAATATGATGAGACAGGTGTAGTTTTTTTATTATACTAATTTGAATTTTCTACAAACATGTCACCCCTTCGGGGTTTGTTTGGAATAGTAACATGGATTCTGCTACAAACATATCCCTACAAAATTGCTTTTCCTGCAAAGAAAAAAACAGCCAGCCAGATTAGCCCCTTCACCAGAAAAAAGATAAAGCCCGCCAGCCCAATCCGCTTCAACCATTGCTCTGCTTTCTTCCATTTTATTCTTGTAGCAACCTTCATGATATAATAATAAAAGATGATTAAGTATGTAAATATAAGTCAATTGGAAGAAAAATGCAAGAAATTGCTGGAAGAGACAAGGTAGTGACGTGACAAGGTAACAAGGTGACAAAGTAACAAGGTAACAAGGTGACAAAGTAACAAGGTAACAAGGTGACAAAGTAACAAGGTAACAAGGTGACAAAGTAACAAGGTAACAAGGTGACAAAGTAACAAGGTAACAAGGTAACAAAGTAACAAGGTAACAAGGTAACAAAGTAACAAGGTAACAGGGTGACAAGGTAACAACCCTTGCCCTGGCTGGTGTAGGGGAATTTGAGCGGGCAAGGTTCATGAACCTTGGCCTTTGGTTAGCGGGGCAGGCTTTGTGCGGGTCAAGCTCACGACCAGCTGGTGGCCCGGCATGTGTGAGGGAGTACCTTCCGGCCTGTGGCTCGGCAAGTGGGAGGGAGTAACTAAGGTAACAGGGTAACAAGGTAACAGGGTAACAAGGTAACAAGGTAACAAAGTAACAAGGTGACAGAGGAGCTCTGTGTTTTAAAAATTCTGACTCGTCCTGAAAAAGGTTTACAAAAAATGTAAACTAAAATCAGGATTATGAAAATTGTGGAAAGGGTGGATGCCTGCAGGAGTTGTTGCACAAGCGGACACTTGCTGAGGTGAGGTATTTGCATCCTTTATTTTACACGTTAATTTCAACTTTTGTGTATCTTTGAGTTTCTGATTTACATAAAGCAGTTAAAACCGGAATTTTTTTAAACCTGATAATAAGTGTATATGCTGAATGATTTTGGTATAGAAGGTGTTTATGTGGTGCATGCGTTAAAAGGCTACGAACATCATGAGTTGCGTGTAAAAGAGTTGTTCATGAAACACCACATACCTTTTGAGTTTGTGACGGATGGCGATCCGAGTCATTTTAAACCACAACTGCTGAATACGTATTTCACAAAAGATATAAATCTCTCTACCGGAGTACTTTCCTGTACACTTAACCATATTTTCGCTTATGAAAAAATTGTTAAAAACAAGAACAGGTATGCGCTGGTTTTTGAAAACGATCCGTTTTTTCTTGGTGATTTCTTTGATCAGATAACCCGCATTGCACGTGAGGTAAATGAACGCGGTCTCAAAGGTTTTATCATTTCCCTGGAAAATACTTGTTTGAGATATCCTTCCTTCCATGATACCAGAAAGGGGGAATACCTGTATCAGGCATCGGCCGGAAGGGCAGCCGGTGCGTATATGATCGATTACCAGGCTGCCGAAGATATTCTCAACGACTTAAAAGAAAATAAATGCCATACGGTAATAGACTGGTGGCACAACAGTATGATCGACCGTGGTGTTGTAAAAATGTTCTGGGCTCATCCGCCATTGGTGGAACAGGGTTCGCATAATGGTTTGCTTAACTCAACAATTTCCAGCAAGCAGAAATCAATACTCAGACAGGGACAATGGAAAGCACAGAAAATCTATAAAATGTATTTACATCGTTTGTTCAGGGAAAAACGCATAATATCAGATTAAGTGTAATGAACCACCTGATATTTACTTTTGATATTAGTGGTAAAAGTTTAATTTTACTTTATTATAACTGGGCTGCAACAGAAAAACATGCCTGAAGTGGATATTTCCTGCACCTCTGCCCCCCAGCTTTAAATCAAAAATTCTCCTTTTTGTGAAATTAATACGTTCGGTTATGAAAAATTTTCTGTTATTATTTTTTTTATTTTTTGGGATAGTCGGATCTGCCCAGCAGTCAGTACATTATGAAATTTCGAAAAAGATACAAGTACCGGGAGAAGGCTTCTGGGATTATGTATCCGTTGATTCTAAAGGGCATCTGTATGTTTCACATTCTTCAGTTGTTCAGGTTGTCGATTCGAAGAGCGGAAATGTTTTGGGAGTTATTGACCAGCTAAATGGTGTGCATGGTATTGCCCTGGATGAAAAATTGAATAAAGGATTTATCTCAAGCGGCAGAGATTCTATGGTGGTAGTATTCGATTTAAACACTTACCGGATACTGGACAAAGTTAAGGTTACAGGGGCAAATCCTGATGCCATCCTGTTCGATCCTTTTAGTAACAGGGTTTTTGCGTTTAACGGGCGAAGCGCAAATGTCACGGTATTGGATGCAATAAACAATAAGGTGGTTGCTACAATTGACCTGGCAGGGAAGCCTGAATTTTCGGTTACTGATAATAAAGGTAAAATTTATGTAAATATTGAAGACAAATCATTGATATGCTGTATCAATTCAATTGATTTGAAAGTTGAAAATACTTGGTCAATTAGTCCGGGCGAGGAACCAAGCGGCCTGGCAGCTGATTTTGAGAACCACAAATTATTCAGCGTCTGCGGAAATGAAAAAATGATTGTCTTTGATCTTCAAACTGAAAAAGTTGTCGCTGCTCTGAATATTGGAAGAGGTACTGATGGCGCTGCTTTTGACAATGGGTTGAAAAGAGCATACAGTTCAAACGGCGAGGGAACACTCACTGTGGTTCAGGAAAGTGGTGAAAGTTTTAAAGTTCTTGAAACCTTTCCCACTCAGGTGGGTGCCAGGACCATTTGCATTGATCAGGAAAACCACCATCTGTATCTTCCAACTGCTGAATTTGAGCCCTTGGCTGCCGGAGAACGACGCGCAAAAATGAAACCTGGCACCTTCATGGTTTTG
Source organism: uncultured Bacteroidales bacterium (assembly GCA_963783315.1). Classification (GTDB taxonomy): domain Bacteria; phylum Bacteroidota; class Bacteroidia; order Bacteroidales; family DASQZP01; genus DASQZP01. The sequence goes on along the minus strand of CAWAMZ010000008.1, from coordinate 315,556 downwards.
GATGTTGTCCCGGTCAGGTAGTACCTTTTTCAAAGACAACGATGCCCAGAGGCGGCAGGGTGATACTGATCGAGTTATATTTGCCATGCGATTGCACCGGTGTTGATTTGACGCCTCCCATGTTTCCCTGTCCGCTTCCTCCATATTCACCGGCATCACTGTTGAGTGCTTCTTTCCAGAAGCCTGCTTCCGGCACACCAATGCGATAATTATGACGCGGAACGGGTGTAAAATTACCTGCTACAATGATGTGATTGCCCGTTTCCGGCGAAATACGGGCATAACACAATGTGCTGTTCTCTGAATCGTTGGCATCCAGCCATTCAAATCCTTCAGCAGAAAAGTCATCTTCAAAAAGAGGCCCATGGTTCTTATAATAGTGGTTAAGATCCTTAATCCATTTTTGCATCTGCCGGTGAGGTTCCTGGTCAAGCAGGTGCCAGTCGAGAGACCGTTCATGGCTCCACTCGCTCCACTGGCCGAACTCACTCCCCATGAAAAACAGCTTCTTCCCCGGATGTGTATACATGTAGCCGAACAACAGACGCAGGTTGGCAAACTTTTGCCAGTTATCGCCGGTCATTTTATTGATTAGCGATCCTTTCCCATGCACTACCTCGTCGTGTGAGAGTGACAACATAAAATTTTCATTGAACGCATACCAGATGCCAAACGTAAGTTTGTTGTGTTCATACTTACGGTATACCGGATCTTTTGAAAAGTACGAGAGGGTGTCGTGCATCCAGCCCATGTTCCATTTCAGTCCAAAACCCAGACCACCCAGGTAGAGCGGGCGGGTTACCATAGGCCAGGCAGTGGATTCCTCTGCAATTGTCTGGACATCAGGAAACTTTTGGTAAACCATTTCATTCATCTGCTTCATAAAACTAATGGCTCCAAGGTTTTCACGGCCCCCGAATTCATTGGGTATCCATTCTCCTTCTTTTCGTGAGTAGTCCAGGTAAAGCATGGAAGCAACTGCATCCACCCTGATGCCGTCAATATGGTATTTGTCGAACCAGAACAGGGCGCTGCTTGTAAGAAATTCTTTTACTTCATTTCGGTTATAATTGAAGATATAGCTTTTCCAGTCGGGATGAAAGCCCTGACGCGGATCGCTGTGTTCGTAGAGGTTAGTACCATCGTACATTGCCAGTCCGTGGGGATCACCCGGAAAATGACTGGGTACCCAGTCCAGAATGACCCCAATACCATTCTGATGCAAATGGTCGACCAGAAACATAAAGTCCTGCGGCTCTCCAAACCGGCTGGTTGCTGCGAAATACCCCAAAACCTGATACCCCCATGAACCACTGAACGGATGTTCCATTACCGGCATAAATTCCACATGGGTGAAACCCATCTCATTACAGTATTCAACCAGTTCAACGGCCATTTCCCTGTAGGTTAACGAACGGTTGCCATCCTCCGGCTTAGTGCGCCAGGAAGCAGGATGTACTTCGTATACAGCCATCGGACTGTCTAATCCGTTTTTTGTTTTACGGGTTTTCATCCATTCCTTATCTTCCCAGGTATAGGCAAGGTCCCATACAATTGAAGCTGTGCTGGGCGGTATCTCATATCGAAAGGAGAGGGGATCAATCTTTTCTGCTTCAAAATTAAGCCCTTCTGATACTATGTTGTATTTATAAACCTCTCCGTTTGTAACTCCGGGAATAAATCCCTGCCAGATACCCGATTCATCATTGCGGTTTTTCAAAGGATGGGCCTGTTTGTCCCAGTTGTTGAAGTTACCAATCACTGAAACCTGACTGGCATTGGGTGCCCATACAGCAAAATGTGTACCTTTTTTTCCATTGAGCTCCATAACATGGGAGCCCAGTTTTTCATACAGTGAAAAATGATTTCCTTCTCTGAACAGGTAGACGTCATATTCAGAAATAAATTCTTCATCCGGTATTTTTGTGGCTTTTACATCGTTCTTTTTTGCACTCATAATAACTTTATATTTTTATATGAATATTGGAGATGTTGAAAAAATGAATTATCAGATATTTCAAATATCCCGTATACTCATAGTTTTTTATAAGAAGCTTTTCAATAAATAATTGATCCCGCGGATTGGGATTATTACCCAATCGGGACGGTTGTTTAACTCATAACTTAGTTCATACACGGCCTTTTGCAGCAAAAACAACTGCAGAAGTGTTTTTAGATCTTCTTTGTTTTCACCGCCTATGCCGGTATCTTTTACTGCTTTCACATAAGAGTCAAGGAACAGCCAGCTGTTACTTTTGTACCATATTTCAACCCATGGTTCAAGGTATTCTTTGTCTTCAGGTCGTATCTGCACATATTTATCAAAAACAGTATACACAGCATAGTGGAATGAACGTATCATTCCGGCTACATCCCGGAAAGGACAGTATTTGAGCTGCCGTTCGCTGAGGCTCCTGGCAGGTTCTCCTTCAAAATCAATGATGATAAAATCTTTTCCGGTAAATAATACCTGCCCCAGGTGATAATCTCCGTGAATGCGTGTTTTGAGTGAGATTACCCTCTCAGTTTTGATGCGTTCCAGAAATTTGACCAGTACGTCTTCACTGGCCAGCACTTCTTCTGCTTCAGCCCTGACATGGTCTGGCAGTTTCTTTATCTGGGACCGCAGTAACTGGAAGGATTTTTTTACCAGTCCGCGGAATGACTGATACAGCGCTTTCTGGTACAACAATGAAAAGGGCTCCGGCTTAAATTCTTTTTTATCAGTTTGTTTGGCAAGAGCTACGTGCATTTCACCGGTGCGTTTACCCAGCAAACGTGTCATCTCAAGAGGGAAGTTGCCCATATAGCTTTCCAGTTCATCAGGCAGGTCGGAAGCCTTCATGTCGATAATGGAGGGCTTGATAGTCGGAATACCACCTGTCTCATGGCGTTGCGATAATACATTGCCCATGAACTGATCGAGCCGGTTCAGGTAATAACTGAAGGCATCGTTCTCATTTTCCATAAATTGTGTGAGGATCCCGATGGACATCGGGGCCGTTTTGGCCGAGCGGTATTCTATTTCACCTGCATAAGGAGCTACGTTGCTAAAACGGCTCTTTTCGGTCAGGTATTTCAGAATTTCAATCTCCGGATTTACTCCCTCATCAATCCCACGGTAAAATTTCAGCAAAAAAGTATCGTTGAAGAGAACTGAAGAGTTGGACTGTTCGGCATCCAGAAAATGGGCTTCCACCGGCAGTTGTGATTTTGGTATAAGCTTTTTGATCAGGTTTGTGGAATGAAATGATATTTCTCCGAACCTGCCCTTGATCTTTTTCCGCTGATATATATGATCAAACAGATTCTCCAGGAAATCTGTGTTATACAAACTGTCATAAATAATGCCCTTCTCATTTTGCAATTCAATATCGCAAATTGCACTCCGGGGATAATCATTCCTGAGCTCAAACATTGAATCTCCTTTAACAACAGATACAGGAAGAAAATAGCGGAAGGAAGGTGCCTTGGTATAATTGAATTCCAGCAACAGTACGTGCGTATTGGTATCATCTGACTGGATAGTGAAATAGTCGGCAACATTAATATCTCTGATTTTAAGAGTTTTACCCCTGTACCAGCGACATTTTTTTACATATTCACCAATTACCTCCTCAGTCAGGAAATTCTGAATTTCAATACTTAATGAATTCCATTTCCTCAGGGTGGTTTTAATTTCTGGCAATTTTTCTACTTCCTCCGGAGAAACATAATCTTCCTGTGGTTTCAGGTGGAACCAGAAATAGCCATGTCCGCCGAGTGAAAGCTGATAGTCTTCGCTGTCCAGTGAAGGAAAGTCTTCCTGACTGAACAGTTCCCTGGGAATGCTTCCGCTGTAATCGCTCAGATCCAGTTGCACAATCTGAGGGTATCTTGACAGGTTTACAACCACCAACATTACTTCTTCATCCAGTTCCCTCGTATATGCCAGTATGTTTGAGTTGTCTGTATCAATAAAATGCAGGGATCCGGTGCTGAACGCCTTGTATTTTTTCCTTAGACCGATAATGCGGCGCATCCACCAGAGAAGGGAAGATTGATTCCGGTCCTGGTTTTCTACATTCACCGCTTCGTAATGATATTCGGGATCAATGATAATCGGCAGGAAGAGTTTTTGCGGATTAACCCGCGAAAATCCGGCATTCTTGTCAGGGCTCCATTGCATAGGAGTTCTTACGCCATCGCGATCACCCAGGTAAAAGTTATCACCCATTCCAAGCTCATCTCCATAATAGAGGACAGGCGAACCAGGAAGAGAAAAGAGCAGCATATTCATCAGCTCAATTCTTGTCCGGTCGTTCTCAAGCAACGGCGCAAGCCGTCTTCTTATACCGAGGTTAATTCGCTGCTGCGGATCACGGGCAAAACTTTTCCACATATAATCACGTTCTTCATCAGTAACCATTTCCAGGGTAAGTTCATCATGGTTCCGGAGGAAAAGCGCCCAGTGGCAATTTTTAGGTATCTCCGGTGTTTGTTCAAGAATATCAATGATCGGGAACCGGTCTTCCATCTTCACACTCATGAACATACGCGGCATAAGGGGAAAATGAAAAGCCATGTGACACTCATCACCATCACCATCACCAAAATAGGCTACGGCATCTTCAGTCCATTGATTGGCTTCTGCAAGCAACATTTTTTCCGTATATTTCTTGTCAATATGAGCCCTGATTTTTTTCAGGAACGCATGTGTTTCCGGCAGATTTTCGCAATTGGTTCCTTCCCGTTCGAAAAGATAAGGGATTGCATCAAGGCGCAGTCCGTCAATCCCCAGATCAAACCAGAAATCCATGGCTTCAATAATAGCCTGATGCACTTCAGGATTGTCGTAATTAAGATCGGGTTGATGGTTGTAGAACCGGTGCCAGTAATAGGCCTTTGCTACGTTGTCCCATGACCAGTTTGAGGATTCAAAATCCTGAAATATGATACGGGCTTCATTGTATTTGTCGGGAGTAGGATTCCAGACATAAAAATCCCTTTTCGGACTGCCTTCTTTAGCTTTTCGGGCTCGCTGAAACCAGGGGTGCTGATTGGATGTATGGTTCATCACCAGCTCTGTAATTACACGAAGGTTTCGGTCATGCGCTGCTTTTAGGAAACGCTTGAAATCGCCCAGATTTCCATAAATTGGATTAATGGCGTTATAGTTGGCAATATCGTATCCACCATCCTTAAGCGGTGAAGGATAAAACGGCAGCAGCCATACAGCTGTTACACCCAGTGATTTGATATAGTCGAGCTTTTCGGTCAGCCCTTTAAAATCTCCAATGCCGTCATCGTTGCTGTCGAAAAAAGATTGAATATGCACCTGATAGATTATAGCTTCCTTATACCAGGCTGGTTGCTTATCATTTTGCATAATTATAAATTTTTAGAGGAAATAGTCAAAATCTTTTTCTGTTCTTACTTTCCGGCGTACCTTGAAAATATGTGCCGGAAGAATATGCGGATCCAGTTCAACATAGTTCCATTCTCCATGCCACAAATACCATGATTCTCCAAGCAAGTCGTATACCTGATAACTTTCATCAGGCTGCAGGCCGAAATGTTCGGGTGGTATGCCAACCCAGCCCGCATGTTTGTGATAAGGGTCGAGATTAATCACAATCAGAATGATGTTTTGCATGTCATCCGTGTACCGTGAATAGCTGAGCAAATGTTCGTCATCAATATGATGAAACTCTGTGTTCTTGAAGTTTTGCAAAGAAGGGTTTTCTTTCCTTACTGTGTTAACTATTTTTATGATTTCCTTCAGACTGACCGGATCGTTAAGATCCCATTCCTTTATCTGGTATTTTTCAGAATTCAGATATTCTTCTGACCCGAATTCTCGGGCCACATTATCAGTCAACTCAAAAGCCGGTCCGTATATTCCGTAATTGGAACTAAGTGTTGCCGCCAGCACATGACGTATAATGAAGGCACTTCTGCCACCGCTCTGCAGGTATTCCGGCAAAATATCAGGGGTATTGGGCCAGAAGTTGGGACGGAATACTTCCGCGGAGTTTCCTGTTGTGAGTTCTTTGATGTATTTTGTAATTTCTTCTTTGGTATTCCGCCAGGTGAAATAGGTGTAAGACTGGCTGAATCCGGATTTGGCCAGCTGTTCCATCACCTTGGGACGGGTAAATGCTTCTGCCAGGAACAACACATCGGGATGCTCCTGCCTGATGCTGTGAATGACCCATTCCCAGAAGCGGAACGGCTTGGTATGCGGATTGTCGATCCTGAAAATTTTCACACCCTGTTCGATCCAGTGGATAAAGACACTTTTCAGCTCTTCCCACAGTGCTTTCCAGTCCTCTGTTTCAAAATTAATCGGATAAATGTCTTCATATTTTTTTGGCGGGTTCTCAGCATACTGAATACTACCATCGGGTCGGTGTTTAAACCAGGAGGGATGTGCTTTTACCCAGGGATGATCGGGGGAACATTGAAAGGCTATGTCCAACGCTGTTTCGATACCATGATCAGCGGCAGCGGCAATAAGATGACGAAAATCTTCCTCTGTTCCCAGTTCAGGATGAATGGCTTTGTGTCCTCCTTCTTTTGATCCTATGGCCCAGGGCGAGCCGGTATCTTCCGGTGAGGGTGTCAGTGAATTGTTTTTACCTTTCCGGTGGGCCTGCCCGATGGGATGGATAGGAGGGAGGTACAGCACATCAAAGCCCAGTTCAGCAATGTAAGGCAGCATTTTCTCCATGTCTTTGAAGGTGCCGTGTTTCTTTTCATCAAAAGAGGCCGAGCGCGGGAAAAACTCATACCAGCTGCTGAAGAGCGCCTTCTTCCTTTCCACTTCCACAATCAGTTCTTTCGGATATTCAACCTTATGCAGCTTTACCGGATAGCGGTCCATCAGCATGGTAAGCTCTTCATTCTGCAGAATGAGCACTTTTTCAGTAAGATCAATGGTTTTATCTCCAAGCGGTTCCAGGTAACGATCAAACAAACCCTGTGAATCCTTTTTCGCCAGGGCAGCACTGTCGCGTATGATGGCCAGTCCGGTCAGCAGGTCGTTCTCAGTGGCAACGGATGCATCTACTTTCTTGTTGAAGTCCCGAAGCCAGGAACTAAAAGGATTGATCCATGCATCAATTGTATAAGAATAGGAGGATTCCCTTGTAATGGGAAAGCTACCTGTCCATCGGTCATTAACTTTATGGGTCATGGGCATAATGTTCCATTCCTGCTCGTCTGCAGTTTTGTAAAGCAATCTTGCCGTTAACATATCGTGTCCGTCAGTGAAAATATCAGCAGAAACAGACAAGGTTTCTCCCGGTACCCGTTTAACCGGAAACTTGCCACAATCAATCTCCGGTTTTACTTTTTCGATGATAACTCTTTTTCTTCCGTCTTCTTTCATATGCTGGAGAATTATTTTTCTTATTAGATTAATACTTTTCAGCGCGATTATTTGTCAGCAGATCAGACTGCCGGGGGCTCAGGATATTTAAAAGGTTAGGGGTCAGTGAAAATCAAGAGAGGGGGAAAGACACGAGCAGTATCTTTTATCCCGGATAACAGAAGGATAAATTTGATTAAACCATGAAGTGATAAGTTTAAACACCATGTAATTCATCGTCTCACTTTTTAAATTAGTAAATTGATTTGAGTCCTCCTGAATGTTAAAATTTCCGGACAGGTCAGTTCATCTTTGCTGATGAACATTACGGAGGATGCTTCTGAAACCGGTGATTATGAAATGCCCGGCTGGTAGTTCAAATCAACTGATATTACATGTGACTAACAGATTAAGTGTGGAAATTGTTCTGTAAACATGAATATGGGTTGCTGTGGGTAATTGTTTGATTTTGAAAAACCGGACTCCCAACTTGCAGAATGAACTCCCTTCTTGTGAAAACAATCTCCCAACTTGCAGAATGAACTCCCAACTAATAAAAATAACTCCCTTCTTGTAGAATGAACTCCCTATTTATAAAAGAAAACTCCTATCTTGTAGAATGAGCTCCTCACTTATTAAAATGCACTCCCTTCATATAGAATAAGCTCCCCACGTATAAAAGTGCTTTCCCTTCTTATAGAATAAACTCCCCACTTGTTATTATGAACTTTACCTGGTGCGGACATGTTGTCCTTGCCAAGGGGTTATGTTTTAGTAATTGGTTACTACAATTGTTGGGCCTCTACAAGGCCCTGGTGGCAATGAATATACAGGCATGCTACAATCCACCTGGCGAGGACTTGTAGTCCGTGCCCTTTATAAAAACCAGCTGATTGATGGTTGTTCCGTCAATCTTATTTTTAGCCACGAATGATTAATTAGATTCAAATATGTTCAGTAATTTAATATTCAGCTGATTATCTCTGATTTAGGTTATAATTGCTACGAATAGGAAACTTCGTTTCCTGCTATAACAGTTGTACCGTCAATCGTGGCAATTCCCTGCACAACCACTCTCTCGCGCGCATTTCTAATGCGTGTGCGCTTTATCCATCAAACGTTGATATAATCCGTGAAATCTGTGTGATCCAATCCCTGTCGGATCGTGGTTCAGACTTTTTTAAGGCCCTGCGTGCCTTGTTTTTTTGTAGCCACGCCCCGTCACGTATAGCTTACCGTATGAAATTGCAGAGATAACCGGTCATTTTGTTTTTATTCCACCACCACCTAACAAACTGCTGAAGGTTAACTGCGGGATAATTGGATTTGGAGATAAACTTATATTGAGTTTCGGGAATATCACCAAATCAAAAAAACTGGAACAAAATATCATTGAATTTACTTAAAAGTAAACAATTAAACAGATAAAAGCTGTAAATTTAAAATGTTGATGAGTTAAAGCAGAGGGTGATACAGAACTAATTTGAAATACATTGTAATGAAACAGGAAATGAATGCAATGAGCAGATAGCAATGATTTGAAATTTAAGACAGTAAGAGAATTGAATTTTGAAATTAGCAATATGAAATTATGCCGGTAGTAAAATTTTATAAACCTGATGTTTCGCTTCAATGGGTTGTAAAACAATTTGAAACCGTTAGTTATGATAGTCCCGATCAATTGCTTACCGATAAATTTATCCCCAGGCCTGATGCTGCCCTGGTGTTTCATTTCAAAAACATTCCCAAAGTTATAGCACCTGTCAAAGTACCACTCAGATCATACTTTATTGCACCGGTTATTACAATCCCAAATCAATTGCAGCTGAAAGGCAGTTTGGATGGTTTTATTGCTGTCTGTAAAGTTACCGTTCTCTCCAGAATTTTCAGATTGAATATGCTCACAATGTCCGATTTGATTATTGAATTACCATCTGAAATATTTGCACCGTTGTGGGAACGGCTAGGTAGTGCAACCTCAGATCAGGACCGGATCGATTGTTTTTCTGCTTTCATACAAAGCTATGCTCCTGACGGATACAAGCCTGACCATATTGATTTAATCTATGATAACATTGTAGAAAATATTTCAAAATTCACACTGCAGGATATGGGTATAAATTCATTTCAATCGTTGAGTACGTTGCAACGGAATTTCAACAAGCGGGTTGGGGTGAGTATGAAAAAACTAATGCGGATTTCAAGAATAAACTTCATTTTTAAAAACATGCTGTACGAACATTGTTTTAATGCGCAAAAAATGATGTTTGAAGGCAATTATTACGACCAGTCTCATTTCATCAAAGACTTCAAAGAACTTACCGGGGAAACACCCAAGAAATTCTTCAGCCATAATACCGAATTATGCAGAATTCTTTCAGGAATTTTTAAAGATGACGTGCCCTCCTTATAATTTCAATTATGCGGTTTTTTTACAATGGAGAGTTATAATTCAGCTTTATATTTGTAAGAAGTTAAGCATATCCACATGCAAAATGTCGTTGTTAAACAGGGTATCAAGATCTACTGAAGCAAAGATTTTACAAATTTCAATAAGAGCCTGTTGTAAGGGTCAAAATATTATAAATATACATTTATTCAGAAGGGAAACAACATGACTAACAAATTTTTAAGTCTGACATTGATAAGCATCTTATTTATGTCTGATTGGATTTACTGCCAGGATAAGCTGGTGTCGTATTCCAGTTATGATTTTGTGCCGGGAGATCAGGTTCTTTTTTACGAAGATTTTTCACAGGATAATCCCGGAGATATACCAGGATTATGGTCGAGTAACGGCAGTGGAGAAGTTAAAACCCTTAACATTGCTGAGGGGAAATGGTTTCATATGAACGGGGAAGATGCTACGTACTGTTATACCAAACAAATTGATTTTCCTCCAAATTTTATCATGGAATTTGACTTTATTCCGGATGCTGATTATTTAGACGGAAGTATATTAACATTTTATCAGGAAACTGAAAACAAAGAGCTTAATGATGAGCTCTATCCCGGAACCGGCGGTCTTCATGTAGTAATAGGGAGTGATTTGTGGGAGACAAAGGGATATAATATTGATAATGACGAATGGCTTGAGGGACAGGGAAGGAAAGCTACAGTGGAAAGAGAAAAAGTTAACCACATTATCATCTGGATACAAAATCGGCGTGTGCGGATTTACCATAAAGGCGAAAAAGTACTGGATATGGGAACCAATATTTACGCCGGCACTAAATTTAACCGTTTTCGATTTTCAGGCTGGGACCGCTCCAGCTTACCTTTTATCAGCAATATAAAAATTACCAGTGCTTCTCCTGATACAAGAAGTAAATTATTGACCGGGGGCAAACTTATTTCCTATGGAATATATTTTGATTCGGGTAAGGATGTGATTAAGCCTGAATCTTATGCCTCTGTTAAGGAGATCGCGGATATTCTGAAGGAAAATCCCGCGCTTAAAATAGAGATTACCGGACATACCGATAGTGATGGAAACGATGACTTAAACCTCGACCTGTCCGGACGGAGGGCCATAAGCGTTAAAAATTATTTAGTCAGTCAGTTTCAGATAGATGCTTCCCGAATACAGACTGCCGGCAAAGGGGAAACAATGCCGATTGAAAGCAATGCTACACCGCAGGGAAAAGCCAAAAACAGAAGAGTAGAATTCTTAAAACTTTAAAGGGAATATAACCATGAAAACATACACTCGTTTATATGTACTGACATGCCTGCTCTTTTGTATAAGTATAGCCGGCAATGGACAAAATATTCCCCGCTCGGAACAGGATATCCCGCTTTTCCCGGGTTCAGTCCGAAATTTGGAAGCTCAGAAACAGACCCTGACAGATTATAAGGAAATACATGCCGGGGAAGCCATCAGCGATCTGCGTATCAGCGTGTATTCGGCAGGTTCAGTTGCTGATCAGGTTTGTCGTTTCTATATTGAAAAGCTGGGCGCAAAAGAAGGATTTCCGGACGACAGTGACTATGTACCTGATCAGGAAGTAAACACAAAGCCATGGTACGAAGTAAGCTATTTTCCAAATAGCTGGTTTGAAGATCAGTATGAGGGTAATATAAAAATACATGATGGTAAATGGTTTAAATCTGCTTTGTCAGAACGAAACCAGTGGAAACAAGGAAAATGGCTGCAAGGAGCATATTTTGAATGGACAGGTGTATTAAACAGCGGGGATTTGGTGCGCTGTTCAGTTGAGATCATTGATGATGACAGTTTTGATTCCAGGGCAAGAACAGTCACAAATAAAACATTGATAACTATTCTCAGTCGGATTGAAAGATCGGATGAAGATATGGAAGATGATTAGAACCCCTCCTGGGGCGGACATACTGTCCGTGCCTGGAGTTTTATGTTGTAATAATTGGTTACTACAATTGTTGGGCCTCTACAAGGCCCGGGTGGCAATGAATATACAAGCTTGCTACAATGCGGGCTTTGTTTTTTTAGCCACGAACATTACTCGCGCGCATTTATAATGCGTTCGTTTGTTCCTGATGATTGACGGTTGTACCGTCAATCGGGATTTTATTATCTGCCGCAAAACCCTTACACGCTTTAGATCCTGCCTGCCGGAAACAGACGTATTACAGAGACGTACACACGGTAAGAGACGCACGGCAGTGCGTCTCAACAATCCCCGGACTGCCGGCAGATGTTGTCTATTTAGCGCAATGATTGAGGCTACCGATATACCACAGCTGTCGGTGCCCGTATCATTCGGTTAAATCGCAAAGCCCATTGTCGTCTTTCGTTTTCAGACTTCGTCAGTTACTCCATTCCCTAATACCCAGCCATCAAATATTCGACTTTAGTTTACATTCTTTGTAAACATTATCCAGGGCGAATGCAGAATTTTTAAAACTTAGATTTCCTCTGTCACCCTGTCACCTTGTTACCCTGTTACCTTGTTACCCTGTCACCGTATTTAGATTTTGATTTCTCCCAAAACCCTTTTATCTTTATATACCGTTAGCCGGGAGAAAAAGGGAAGATAATACAAAAGGGTATTGATAAATTCAACTGAATGAAAGGATAAAAAAATAAACATTTAAACCCATTATCAGGGAATAATACTATTATTGAAAAAATATAACGGAGATATAACGCTAATAAAGCGAAAGAAAAAATAACTACCGCCAACAATATAAGATTTAAGGTTCAGTTGAGCCAAAAAAAAAGACAGTAAAGCTGATGACTTTGCTGGCTCCAGATCTGGCTGATCTGATGAATTACCACGGCTTAGTTGAGTTTTATCCCGATTATTTCTTCGGGATACTGTTGTACCCGCTTGTGCCTTGGCGGCAGCAGGGCAGGTGAGGGGGGGGTAAATTTTTTTTTTCGTATCTTTCACTGCCTGATTGGAGGTAATAAACGGAAGCTTCCCTGCTTAAACTGAAGGATTGACGAATCGTTAAATACGAAGTATAATTTAAGAGCAATAAGATGAAATACTTTGAAAATAAACAACTCAATAGATTTCTTATATTTTCACCTTTAGTAGTATTGGTATTGACAAGATTAGGCATTGAATTGTTTACCAGTATTTTTAACCCTCAAATTTCATGGATCCCTGCATTTCTTGGATATTATGTCTCAATTATTATTGTATACATAATTATTCGATATGTATTTAATACGCAGATACTAAAGCATCTTGATTTCAAGTTAAAACCTGTTCCGAGAACAGGATTGCTGATTTTGACTGTTATTCTGCCAGCTGTTCTTCCTATTGCTGCATTTATAACACAATCTCAATTTGTTCCAACTGTATTCTATGTTTACATTCTTATATTCTCATTGGTAAATGCACCCTTTGAAGAAATTTACTGGCGGGGAATCCTTGCATTCCTGCCTGGCAATAATATTTTTCGCAACCTGTTTTCTGCCGGATTATTTAGCTTTTCTCATTTCGTATTTTGGGATTATTGGTATAATTCGCCGATAATAATGATACCTACAGTCGTCTCTACTTTTGTGATGGGATTATTGTGGATGCATTTCATGAATAAAAGAAAAAATATACTGTATCCTATATTATCTCATATTGTAGTGGATATTTTAAACTTGTCTGTGGCTGTATACAGTGGTTTAATTACTCCACCCGGTTTTTTTTAAATTAAAGGACTGTGCCTGGAATAAAAGAATGAATTTTTGTGGATTGTTAAATTTGTTTCCGACATCTCATGCTCAATCTGTATTTGAAACAGAAATCCTCTCGTGAGGAAATGCTCTCTTTGCCATGTGTGTTGCAGGGTAATGGTTTATATACACAATTGTTTAGTACCATTAAAAAAAAACCAGATATATGAAACGAACTTTAGTGTTTTTCATTGCTGTTTTAATTCCAGGAATTCAAAACGCATCAGGTCAAAATTACCTGAATTATTATGAAACTATAAACAAAGCAGAAATTGCTCATCTTGACGGAAATTTCAAAAAGTCAAACTCGCTCTATCAAATAGCTTTTAAGCAAGCAGAAAAACCTTTTAAAGAAGATTATTTGCTGGCATCTATAAATTCAGAAAAATTACAGGATTTTCAAAAGACTTATGAATATCTCATAAAAGGAATATCAAACGGATTGACCTTGAAAAGAATCAAAAACCAACTGTCTTATTTTAAGAAATCTAAGGAATACAAGGAGCTTAAAAAAGAATATAATTCGCTTCGTGAAAAACATTTGAAGACTCTGAATTTACCATTAAGAAAAGAAATTTCAGAGATGATAAAAAAAGACCAAAGAGTAAGAATCCCGATTTTGGGTAGTCGAAAACAAATAATGAAAACTGATTCAGACAATTATAAAAGACTTTTGGAAATTATTAAACAAAATAATAACAAATGGCCAGGATTCTCTACAATTGGAGAAATAACTCCAAAAGGGAAATATGATGTTGAAGATAATATTGCAATTATGCTTCTCCATTTTTGTCCGGAGCAAATTGAGAATTTAAAACCCTTTATGATTCAAGCTGTTCTTGATGGAGAAATGTATCCGTATCATTTAGCAAGAGCAATCGACTATAAATATTTGATGGTTCATGGGTGTCAATTCTATGGGACATATATTTACAATCCTAAAATTAAATCTACAGCAATTTGTGATTGCAAAAAAGCTGAGATTGAACGAAAGAAAATTGGATTTGAGCCTATAAAGGATTATTATCGTAAAATAGATGGCGATTATGAATGTATAGGAAGTAAATAACTATACCCAATAATAGTTATTTGGGGTACAGAATTATCGAACAGACTGACACTCTTTACGGATGGATAAGAATTAATACTGATTATGCTGATATTATTGAAATCTTTGATTATGTAATCGAAAAATAAATCACCAACCACCAGCAGCCATTATAGGTAAGCGAGGGGATTGTGGTTGCATTTGGCAACCCGTCTCCCGTTTAGTGAAATCAAGACAGTCCCAAACTGGTTGAAAAATAATTTCATAAGAACAGATTTGATTATAAATGGCGGTGATTCAGATTATATTTTATATAAAAAAGACTTTCCTGCAGGTAAGTTTGCAATAAGCACAGTTTTTTTGCCTGTGCACCCGCAAATGTGTATTATTGCACCAGTAATTATAAATGTCATAAGAAAATTATGAAAAGACTGTCTTATACATTGGTTTTATTGTTACTTGCCATTGTTAGCAAGGCTCAAAACCCAATCATTCAAACAAAGTACACTGCCGATCCTGCTCCGCTGGTTTATCATGACACGGTTTTTCTCTATACTGGTCATGATGAAGATGATGCTTTTGGTTTTAAAATGTATAACTGGTTGCTATATACTTCTGTTGATATGGTTAACTGGACCGACCATGGCATTATAGCGGGAGTAAGTGAACCTCACAAAACATTCGCCTGGGCCGATGGTCACAGTGCCTGGGCTGCGCAGTGCATTGCCCGTAAAGGCAGGTTTTATTTTTACTGCCCGACCATATACAAGGGGAAAATGGCCATTGGTGTAGCCATTGCCACCAGTCCGTATGGCCCTTTTAAGGATGCTCTGGGGAAACCATTGATATACAGGGCAAACCCTGGAGATTACGACCCAACCGTATTTATTGACGAAGATGGGCAGGCTTACATTTACTGGGGAGGAAACGGCCCCTGCTTTTACGCGAAGCTGAACGAAGACATGATTTCTCTTTCGGGGGATATACAGGTTGCCTCTATCGACTTTACCGGGACTCCCCCGGAAGCTTCTTTTACCGAGGGTCCGTGGATATGGAGAAAGAAGAACCATTATTATCTGGCATATGCTTCGCGCTGCTGTCCCGAAGGAATCGGTTATGCCATGAGCGACAGCCCGACTGGTCCCTGGAAATGCATGGGTACCATCATGGATCCCGATGAAAGATCTTCGGGGAATCATCCGGGAATCATTGACTATAAAGGCAACTCTTATATATTTGGGTTAAATTATGCCATTATGAAACAAACCATTTCAAAACACCATGAACGACGTTCCGTTTGTGCTGCGAAAATGACCTATAATGAAGATGACTCAATACAAAAACTGCCCTGGTGGGCTGAAACAACACTTACACAAATCGGGACTTTAAACCCTTATAATAAAATTGAAGCTGAAACCATGGCTTACAGCGAAGGTATTAAAACTGCATTTGCCACTGAATGGGAACGTAACATTTCCTGGGACAGAGGTAAAAAAATTGCCGATCGTTTGTTTGTCACTTCAGTTCACAACGGCGATTACATTAAAATACGGGGTGTTGACTTTTTTAAAGGAGCAGATTCACTTGAAGTAAGCGTTGCCTCACTTTATGGCGGCAAAATAGAGGTCCGCACAGATAGAATCAATGGGCCTGTAATTGCTACCGTTGATGTAAACACATCAGGTGAGGGTGATATATGGAAAACACTATCGGCCCCTGTAAGCAAGGTAAACGGCGTTCACGACCTGTATTTTGTATTTAGGGGAGAAAAAGATTTGTTCAATTTTGATTGGTGGAACTTTTCAAAATACAAATGACATAAAGATGACATTTGTGCGTCTGCCTACCAATGATTGAGGCTACCGATATACCGAACCTGTTGGTGCTCAAATTTTACTGCAAAAGTTTCCTCTGTTACTATAGTTACTCGCTCCCTCATGCCTTTGCTCAAACCAGCTCATGATCCTTGCCCTCACCGGGCCAGCCCTGCAGCCAAAGGCAAGGATTACTCACTCCCGCAAGGCCCTACCTCAGGCCGCTCATGATCCTTGCCCGCTCAAGTCCACCACACAAGCTATGGCAAGGATTGTTACCTTGATACCTATCTTTATCTTCTTGGTTATCCAAAATTGTTTTATAACTTTCCACACTATGAAAAGAATGATTTAGAGAGTAAGAAAACAATTTATTGAATTCTGCATTATGACAAGTAAAAAAAACATAGTAGCAATTATTATATTTATTATACTGAGCTCCACTATTAATTCTGCCAATGCTCAGCTTGAAGCAAAATATCCCAACTATAAAGAACTAGCATATAAAGGATTAAAATATGGCTTTTATGCACCTCCGGAATACAATAAAAATAAATCTTATCCACTGGTTTTAGTTCTTAACGGTTTTACTGATACAGTCAGCCATGATCTGGTGTATTATAATGATTCGTTTCAAAAGAAAAATCCATGTTTCGTATTAACACCTAAATGCTATGGAAACCCTTATAAGGGGGGGGGATGGTATGACCCTGTACATGATAAATTATTAAGAGATGGGAATCTGGCAATCGAAATTCTTAATAAAACAATTCAAAACTATAACATTGACACTAATCGACTTTATGTTCACGGAGGTTCGATGGGTGGATTTGGTACATTTGGTATGTTGTCAAAATTTCCTGAAAAATTTGCCGCTGCCTATATTGTCTGCGGCGGGGCTAAAGTAGAAATTGCTAAGAAATTAATCAATATTCCGTTATGGATTTTTCATGGTGAATTAGATGATGTAGTCCCCATTAACCTGTCAAGGAATATTGTCAATGAAATTATTAAACTGGGAGGTGATAAAGTACGATACACCGTTTACCCGGGAGTGAAACATAACAGTTGGGAAAATGCATCTGAAGAAAAAACACTGGAAACCTGGTTGTTTAAACAGAAAAAAGGCAAAACAGCAGGTATCCCTGATAAACCAAATGGGTTGAAAGTAAAACAAGATAGAATGAATAATATATTAACCTTGCAATTACCACGCAACCCATCAAATCCTGACAATGAAATCTGGTATTACATCATTCTGAGGAATAATGAAGTATTAGCCGAAGTAGATGGGAATTTCAACAAATATAAAGATTATGTCAGACTGGATCATGATTATTACAGCTATCGGATAATTGCTGTAAATTATTTTTTCAAAAAATCTGAAACAACTGAATCAGTGAGAATAAAAAAATAGAAGGCTTTCGGGACGGATCATCTACTTGTTCCCCATGATGTCACCACTACCGTCTCCCGACATGAGGTTTATTATTTTCAATGAAAACCTCCAATTATCATTATTAACTCCGTGCTCCCCCCTGGCGCAAGTATCTACTTGTGCCTTTACTAGGGCAACTAAAAAATCTCTTTATTTTAAACATGAATGACACATCAAACATACTTTCCGTGATCATCATCGTGCTGAATGACGGATGATGCGTTATAAAAAGACGCAAAATCTTGCGTCTCTACCATTCCCCGGGTTGACACCCGTGGCTACAAATATGCCACCCTGCGGGGTTTGTTACGCATTCATAATCCTGATTATAGTTTACATTTTTTGTAAACCTATATCCGGACGAGTCTTTAATTTTTAAAACGTAAAGCTCCTCTGTCACCCTGTTACCATGTCACCCTCTTCCCTTCTTGCTTTTCCAAAATTGTTTTGTAATTTGCTATGACTTTAAAAGAAGAACGGTTAAGAAGGGGGATAATAAGAGATTTTCGAGAAGAGGATATATACAATGCTTTTTCATTAATTATTAACCAATGTTTTACCACTTAACAGGGACCGAAATAAGAGATATAAATGCAATGGGTTTATAGATTTGTTGCCAACAATAGCAAAATAAAATCCCAGTAAAAATATTAATAAATATCAGGGAAAAGTAAACTAATTAGTTAACTTTGTTGGATATTGAGAAAAATAATAGCATATAAAGATTATTTTATAAAGTTTTATAAATCACAAGATAATAAAACACAGGAAAAGATTGAATATGTGCTGGATCTGGTGCGATATGAGAATAAAGTGCCAAAGAAATTTTTAAAATATCTTGAGAATACTGATGGAATTTATGAGATACGAGTCATTACGACTATTAAAAGTATCAGGATCTTATGTTTCTTTGATAAGGGAGAATTAGTAGTACTGGTGAATTGTTTATTGAAAAAGAGTCAAAAGACACCAAAAAAAGAAATAAAACTTGCGGAAAAACTTAAGCAAGCATATATGACAGAAAAATATGGAGGAAGGTAAAATGAAAAATATAACAGATTTTGAAGATTTATTAAAGGAGAAATATGGAGAAAAAGGAACGGAGTTAAGAGATAAATATGAAGAAAAATCACTTGCATTCAGGTTGGGTGTAATGCTAAAAGAAGCTCGAAAAGAAGCTAAAATTACACAGGAAGAACTTGCAAAAAGAACTGGAACTAAGAAGAGTTATATTTCAAGAATTGAAAAAGGACAAAGTGATATCCAATTATCGACGTATTATAAATTAATCGAGATTGGATTGGGAAAACATTTAAATATATCAATCGGATAAGTTGCTACAGTTGGCAATCGAGCAGGCAGCCCCACCAGCAACCACCTGCCTTACTCCGGTCAGCAGGCATAGGGCTGGTAGGTACTGCAGTCTATGTGCATGGAGATTAGCAACCATTAAAATAATAAAAATGAACAGAATCCTCATATTTGCTCTCATATTTTCATTTGCATCTTGTTCTTTGAATAAAAAGAATGATTTAGAAAGTATGAACCTTAAAGGCAATGTTAGGAGTGTTGTGGAAAAAACTTTTACGGATAAAGATACATTGATTAAAAAAGAAGAAATTGAGTTTAACAGATCCGGACAAATTATAAGTGATAAACATATTATTCAGGATCCAGCAATTTCAATGAAATATGAAAACCGCTATAACTTATTCGGACGTTTGATTGAGCAAAAGTTTTTTGAGAATGATAGTTTGATATTAAAACAAATATATCTTAAAAACAGGGGCAAAAAAGATTCAATTCAAATATTTGACCCTTTTGACAATTTATTAGGAATTGGCGTGATAAACTATAATAAAAACAATAAAGAAACCGAATCGGTACTATATGGCGAAACAGGTAAAGTAATTCGTTATGAAGCTTCGGAATATAATATTAAAGGAAATCTAACCAAAGGAACCATCAATAAACTGGATTCTGCAGTTTCAAAAACCACTAATATTTACATATATGATTCTTTAAACTGAGTATATGCCTTTTCATGTATTGTCAATGGTAAAGAGTCACAGAAAGAAGAATATCATTATAAATCTGATAAAATCGGGAATTGGATTGAGAAGACTGTAATAAATAAAAATGGTAAGAAAATAAAAGTAGTAAAACGGGAAATAAAATATAAATAACTTTTGTTAAATGTTTAAGTAGCCCAGCAATTTGAAACATTTTATCCAGCTTTCTATTGGCTTATGGTTTTTCAGTTTTCCTCACACTGCATGTTTTTCTGGGAAAAGCGCTCCTCCTACCGCGAGTCTCCCGACTTGGGCTATTCAATTTACCTTTCCCCAATTGACAACCGGGAACAACCAGCCCCGGGGGTGCTTCAAAAAACATTAATAATATGGCGTTCTATAGAGACGCAAGATCTTGCGTCTCTACCATTCCCCGGGTTGACACCCGCGGCTACAAATATGCCACCCTGCGGGGTTTGTTACGCATTCATAATCCTGATAATAGTTTACATTTTTTGTAAACCTATATCCGGACGAGTCTTTAATTTTTAAAACGTAAAGCTCCTCTGTCACCCTGTTACTTTGTTACCTAAGTTACTCGCACCCACAAGGCCAAGCCACAACCTGCTCGTGATCCTTGCCCGCTCCGGGCCAGCCCTGCAGCCAAAGGCAAGGATTGTCACCTTGTTACCTAAGTTACTCGCACCCACAAGGCCAAGCCACAACCTGCTCGTGATCCTTGCCCACACCGGGCCACCCTCCAGCCAAAGGCAAGGATTGTCACCTTGTTACTTTTTCAGGACGAGTCACTTGTCACCTTGTCACCTTGTCACCTTGTTACATTTACCGCTCATGATCCTTGCCCACACCAGGCCCCCGCTCCAACCAAAGGCAAGGATTGTCACCTTGTCACCTTGTTACCTTGTCACCTTGTTACCTTGTCACCTTGTTACCTTGTCACCTTGTCACCTTGTAACCTTGTCACCTTGTCACCTTGTTACCCTGTCACCTTGTTACATTGACCCCCGATAATTGACGCTCATGTACTTTGTCTTTTATTATTGATAAATTCACCTTTCCTTTGTTTTATATATGAGTGAATCAAAAAACATATCACACAACAAGACCATTAGCCTCTATTGGAGATGTCAGCTTTCAGGATGGGGAACAGTCTCCTTATATTGGGCATATACCGTATACACCAGGGATAACTATGGACTGTTCTTTACATTCCTGAATTATGTGCTTGATATCGCCCTTGGCATCGTACTCACTCACCTGTACAGATATTTTGCCAAAAAATATAACTGGAGTGCACTTAGTCCCGGCAGATTAGCCGCCAGGGTTATTCCTTCGATAATTATATTGTCGGTTGCCTACATGGAGCTTGCAGATCTCAAATGGCACTTCTACTGGGTTTTTGTAGAAAATAAGGATTACGACCTGTGGTATTCTTTAAGTTATTGGGATCCCGTTTTTATTACGGGTTTGCGTTTAATGGCCATCTGGATCTTAGCCTATCATTTATATCACTATCATCAGAATAAACTGGAAACGGCCAGACAAAATGCGGAGCTTTTGGTCGTTGCCAAACAGACTCAACTCAATAATCTGGCAACACAACTCAATCCGCATTTCTTGTTTAATTCTCTCAATTCTATAAAATCGCTGATCATCGAAAATCCTAAAACTGCCAGAAGAGCTGTTGATTTACTGTCTGACATTTTGCGCACTTCACTTTATGAAAAAGAGGCGCCATTTATCACCATAAAGGAAGAACTCGAACTTGTAAAAGATTATGTAGCGCTTGAAAAGATAAGATTCGAAGAGCGTTTAAACGTGTTAATAGATATGGAGAGCAGACTGGAAAACTACCTTATTCTTCCGTTAAGTATTCAGCTTCTGGTAGAGAATGGTATAAAGCATGGCATCGATAAACGAATTAACGGAGGGGATATTAAGCTATCCATAAAGAAATCAAAAGAAACCATTGAAATCATAGTCCAAAATCCCGGCAAAATTGCCCGCAACCATGCTGAAACAGGCATCGGAATTAAAAACTTAACGAAAAGGCTGCAGCTGTATTACGATGGAGAAGCAAGTTTCGAATTGTATAATACAGATAGCGATCTGGTGAGCGCTACTTTAACCATACCAATCCGAAAAAAATGAGCACCTATAAGACAATTATAATAGATGATGAACGACTGGCAAGGGAAGAAGTGAAAAGAGCCCTGTCAAATTACCCTGAATACATTGTAGTTGGGGAAGCTTCAAATGTTTATGATGCTGTCGTTCTGATAGAAAAGGAACAACCGGATCTGATATTTCTGGACATTCATATGCCTGAAAAATCAGGATTCGATTTGCTGGAAGAACTGGCAGTGGTACCAAAAGTGGTATTCACAACGGCATACGATCAATACGCTGTAAAGGCTTTTGAGGTTAATGCGCTGGATTATCTGGTTAAACCATTGAGAGACGAGCGATTTGCTGTAACCATTGAAAAGATTAAAGCAGAATTCTCAAAAATTGAGGCAAGAAAAAATCCGTTGCCGATGCATTATAAGATATTTATAAAGGATGGCGAGCAGTGCTATTTCGTTCCCTTAAAAGACATCCGGCTTATTCAGTCGATGGATAACTATGCACGCTTCTTTTTTGGGAATAATAAGGCAATGATTAAAAGATCGCTAAACCTGATTGAGGAAAAACTGGACCCCAATGTTTTTTTCAGGATTAATCGCAGCCAGATCGTGAATACGGAATATATAGAAAGAATAACTCCCGGCTTTAAGCACAAATTGAATATTGAATTGACCACCGGAGAAACGCTGGAGGTATCCAGCCGGCAATCGGCCCGGATCAAAAACTGGAATAGTTTATAAGAGATGAAAAATTTACTGATCATATTGATTTTTGGGACCCTTAGCATCACGCTCAAAGCCCAGTCAATTAAATTTGAAAAAGCAGCATTATCAGATACTGCCTCATTGACAAAGGGAATGCAAAATCTGGCAACAAATTATTTGCAGCAAAACCAGATCAAAGGTCTGGAAATCGAGCCAAACAACCTTTACATGATAGAAATTCTGGCGGGTAAGTATGCACGCGCTATTAAAACCATCCAATCGACCAGAGATAGCGTTTCCCTTCAGAACGGTCACCCCGACAAGATTCCTTTTGAGCTGTTTGCAAAGGCAGGAATAGAACAATCAGAAAAGCAAATCCCTTTTGGAACCGCTTACCGAAAGATATTGTCTGATTATTTGGAAAACTGTAGTGATGCACAGCTTTATTCTGTCAATATAGTATTGACAACCTATGATCAGGTTGCTCAATTTACCAACCAGTTCAAAGAGAACTATAATAGAGTTTCAGGGCCTGAGATCACTCAGGAAGAAGCTTTATCGCTGTTGCGATCCTATTTCTTTTATAAGGTGTTTCATAGTACGGAGCCTGTTGTTTTCAGGGAAATAAGAAGAGAACAAGAAAGACGCTATAATATCGAACAAAGATTGATCATTTCCCCCATAGACAGCGCTGAGATTTCTGTTATGGTTGTTCGCAAAAAAGGGATTGAACCCCTTCCTGCTATCCTGACTTTTACCATTTATGCTGATCAGTCAAATATTAATCAGGCGTTAATTCCGGCATCTAAAGGTTATATCGGGGTTTTAGCTTATTCCAGAGGTAAAGGACTGAGCAATGACTCTATTGCGCCTTACAGGTATGAGCACAAAGATGTGTATGCAGTGATTGACTGGATAAGTAAGCAGTCCTGGAATAATGGTAAAGTTGGAATGTTCGGAGGCAGTTACAATGGTTTTGCCCAGTGGGCATCCATGAAAGATAGCGTACATCCGGCTTTAAAAACGATTGTGCCCTGTGTTTCGGCTGCTCCGGGAATTGATGTACCCATGGAGAATAATATCTTCCACAACTTTTCCTATAAGTGGATCTCTTATGTTACAGAAAATAAATACCTGTATAATACCGATTATCAAAGATGGGAAAACCTCCAAAACAGATGGTTTCATGCTGGTGCACCTTATAACAAAATGGATTCCATTGATGGGACACCCAATCCTTTGTTTCACGAGTGGATCAGTCACCCTGACTATGATAGTTACTGGCAGGGTATGATCCCTTATAAGGATGAATTTGCGCATATTGATATTCCAATACTTACAATAACAGGTTATTATGATGACGGACAACGGGGTGCAATGTATTACTATAATCAGCATTTAAAATACAACCCGGATGCAACGCACTATTTAATAATAGGTCCCGTGGGATCATTGGGGCGCACAATCAACTCCAGGTGCGAATTTGCGCGGCTATCAGCTGGATGAAGCAGCGCAGATAGATATTCAGAATCAACTTATCTTCGACTGGTTCGATTATGTGCTCAAAGGAAAGAAAAAGCCTGAAATCCTGAAAGACAAAGTAAATTTTGAGGTTATGGGCAAAAACAAATGGCTCCATACTCCGGCTTTGGCTGATATGAGCAATGATTCTCTTGTTTATTATTTGAGTGCAAATAAGTCTGGTGACATGTACCAACTGGCGACTGAAGCAAACAAAGATCCGGATGCCCTAAAACTCACCATAAACTTAGCCGGCAGGTCAAATACCAACAATGCTGATTTTTACCCCTGGCCCATCATGAAAGACAGCATTAACCTTCAGGATGGACTGGTGTTTGAAACTGATCCATTTGAAAAAGAAGTAATCATGAATGGATCATTTACCGGAAAACTCCAGCTTTCAGCAAATAAAAAAGACTTCGATTACTCAATCAATCTATACGAGTTAACACCAGAAGGAAAATACTTCCATTTGAGTTACTACATTGGTCGTGCCAGCTATTCCAAAAGCAAAGAAAAAAGGGAATTGCTGACTCCGGATATGGAAACAACCATCACTTTTGACAACACCAGGATTATCAGTAAGAAAATTTCAAAAGGAAGCCGGCTTATAGCTGTCATTAATGGTAATAAAAATCCATATGCCCAGATTAATTACGGAACAGGCAAGGATGTAAGTAGTGAATCAGTAAAGGATGCAACCATTCCGTTAGAACTGAAATTTAATTCGGCAAGCAAAATTGTAATACCGATAGTTGACAACGCTGAGGATCAAAAACCGGAAAACTTAGCAGCCATGTTGGATACCATTTGGCGTACAGAGCAAGAACCAATCAGATTGAGAGATTCTATTGGGAAAGTTCATGGTTATGAGTCTGAAGAGTTTCAAAAACAAAAACATTTGATGTGTGGCCCGTTTTTGACCCTGTTAACGTTAATAAAAGAAGGGCTGAAATTGGACTTGAACCCATTGAAGAATTCCTTAAAAACAGATTTAACCTTGAATGGAATCTCAATGAGCAAATAGTAAGATCAGAGGAATTTGAAAACAAATAGATAAAAATAAGAAGCTTTAATAATCAGGATTTAAATTATAATGAAAACACGAAAAGAATTAAAGGAAGAATACAAACAAAAGAAATTCTTAATGGGCGTTTTTCAAGTTAAGAATTTGTCAAATAATAAAGTATTTATTGACAATAGTGTCGATGTCGTTGCAAAATGGAACAGGCATAAAACAGAGTTAAGGTTTGGGAATCATAAAAACCTGGAACTTCAAAAAGATTGGAACGAAAAAGGAGAAGATAATTTTGTTTTCGAGGTTTTATCTGAATTGAAACAAGATGACAGAATAGAAGTTAACTACCCAAAGGAATTAAAGTTATTGCAGCAAATGATTATCGATGAAATGAATATTTCAGAACAACAAAAATATTGATATGGAATGAAGAATAAAAGCTGCAAGTTGTTTTTAATAAAAATGAACTATTAAAATATCCCTGTTATGAAAAAAGTATTGTTTTTGTTGCCAGTAGTTTTAATTTTTATGGGTTGTGGCACTTCAACAACCAATGAACCAACTTTAAATGATTATAAAATTGGAGAAAAATGGGTTTGGAACTGGAAACGTACAGTTGAAGGAGAGGTTCGAGCGGAAGGAGAAGATATACAAGAGGTAGTAGACTATAATGGAGTGTTGGGGTTTTGGAATGGTGTTGATACTCTCCGGATTTCGGCTGTTTTAAACCAAGAGCAGAGCGGCACACCCTTTCGCGACTGGCCCTTATTTGTAGGAAAAAAATGGAAATATGAGTCAGAATGGGAAAATAATGAAGGTACCAAAGGAAAAACCAGTCAGGACGCTGAGGTTGTTTCATTTGAAGAATTAAATGTTGCAGCCGGGAAATTCATGGCCTACAAAATAGAATACAAGGGAATTGTAACAAATTCCAGAGGATATAAAGGGGAGATGTCTGATACGTGGTGGTATGCCCCTGAATTAAAAACATATATCAAGCATGTAAATAATGATGGCTATGGTGTATATACAAATGAATTAACTCATTATTCAAAAGCTCTGTAGAATAATACCATGCACAATTAACCCTTTTTAATAATGGATAAGCTGAATTCATTTTACCTGCAAATATTGTTAGCCTTCATTTCAATAAATGCTTTTACTCAAAGCAGGTCGTCTGACACAGACATACTGAAACCTGTTAAAACTGAAGGTGCAATTATTATTGACGGAAAATTAAATGAACCTTTTCAACCGTTTAGTATCTGAAACAACTGAAAAGTCTGAAATTAAGGTGTACAGGGATTTCATAAAAATACTTGTTAATCTAGAAAAAAGAAGCTTTACAAAGTCTGAAGTTCAATCTATTGAGACGGAACTCGATGCTTTATCTATAAATAGTGCCAAAACGAATAAGATAAAGCAATTAAAAAAATCGCTTCAACAGTTTAAGAAGTATTTGAAGGATACTTTTTCTTTAATTACCAAAGGGTACTACACTTACTTGGGCATAACTTTTGGAGCCTCAATAGGTTTACTTTCTGGAATTATATTTCTCTCAAGTTTAGAGCGTTCTTTAGGTATTTCACTGGGTATTTCAGTTGGAACCTTAATCGGAATAATCATAGCAGGTTATTTGGAATCTCTGGCTAAATCTTCGGGAAACTTGATGAAATTATTGCCGATATGGAAGAGCTAAGAAACTAATTAATAGCCTTCTAATTCCGGTTTTGCATTTCAGTCGTACCGAACATGTCACCCCTTCACGCTTTTAAAATAACTCTCCCTATTATCCCTGCCCCCTTGTTCATGGCTTTGTGGACAAAGCTTATGTGTATATTTAGTCAGGCTTTGCAGGAACTGGTAACAAACAGGAAATCCTGATATAATTTGAAACGATTTGAAACATCTAACCCTATGTTTACTCATGAATTCCCAACAGCGTCGTGAAGCCTCTCACGCCACCAGGTCTCTTTGTCACTAAAAAAAGCAGCCCTCTTTTGAGAACTGCTTTTTATCGTCGGGGTGGCCCGACTCGAACGGGCGACCACTTGCACCCCATGCAAGTACGCTAGCCAACTGCGCCACACCCCGGTTGCTTATAGCGGTGCAAATATATAAATTTCATTCTTCCTTTTCAAAATTATTGTTTATAAAAACAACCCGGAATTTAAAATTCTGCTTTTCATGAACAATGGCGTGCCTTGTTTGCTCTATAATATAATGAGTCTGATATCAGGTTAGTCACCAGGCTGCCTGTTTGTTGTGATTAAAATATATTTTTCCAATTATATGTCGAAGGAAAGCAGTAAAATCCCATCAATGTATGCAAAAGAGGTAAGCGAAGTTGTTGAATTACTTGCCTCTTCCCTGTCAGGCTTGCCAGCCGGGGAGCATGATAAGAGGCTTGGGAGTTACGGACCTAATAAACTGAAGGAAAAGAAACAAAAAAGCATCTGGGAGATCTTACTTTCCCAGGTGAACAATCCGGTTGTTTATTTGCTGGTTGCAGCGGTTATTGTATCTCTGATTTTTGGAGATATTCCTGAGTCAATTGCCATCGCGGTGGTAATTGTCCTAAACACAATTATTGGCTTCTGGATGGAGTTGCAGGCCCGCCAGTCGATGGAATCCTTGCATAAAATTGACCGGATCAGTGCAGATATAATGCTGGATGGGGAGCAAAAAGAGATCGATGCAGAAGAACTGGTGCCGGGAGATGTGTTGTTGCTGAAAGCAGGTGATATTGTTGCGGCTGATGCCAGAGTGTTTGAAGCAGCTGAACTACAAATTGATGAATCGCCACTTACTGGTGAATCGGTTCCTGTGGAAAAAAAGACGGATAAAATAGAAGAGAATACTCCGGTGGCTGACAGAGTGAACATGGTTTTTAAAGGGACTTCGGTAACAGGAGGAAAAGGAAAAGCTCTTGTGACCGGCACCGGTATGCAGACGGAGATTGGAAACATTTCCGAGATGGTAAGCAATGCCGGTGATGAGAATATTCCCCTGAACAGGAAGCTGAAAAAACTCACCAAAAGTCTGATATGGGTGATCACTGCACTGGCTGCACTCTTCTTTGTGGTGGGATGGGCAGCAGGCAAAGAACTGTATATAATGCTGCAAACGGCTATTGCCTGGACAATCGCCGCTATTCCGGAAGGATTACCAATCGTGGCCAGTATTGCACTCGCACGCGGTATGCTGCGACTTTCGAAGCAGCATGTGCTGGTAAAGAAACTGGCAGCAGTGGAAACATTGGGCGAAGTAACCATGATATTCACCGACAAGACCGGCACACTCACCGAAAACAAACTTTCTCTTCAAACCCTGTTAATTCCGGATGAAGGCGAATTTCAAATTTCTTATGAGGGTGATAAAGGCAAACCCAGGATTGATAATCTGCCAGAAAAGCAGAATAGCGAGACCTTTGACCATTTCTTCAGGATTTCGGTATTGTGTAACAATGCAAGTATTTCAGGTGACGGAGATTCCGATGGGGATCCGCTTGAGATTGCCCTGCTCCGTTTTGCAGAAAGCTATGACAGTAATTATTTCAACGATTTACGGTCGGTTGAACGGATCACAGAAGATCCATTCGATTCTGAAACGAAGATGATGGGCACTATCCACGAAGTGAATAATAAATTATACCTGTCGGCCAAAGGCGCTGCCAGGGCGATTCTTTCACGTTCCACAGGAATTTTGAAAGGGAAAAATACGGAGTCGCTTGATGAAAAGGAAAAGGAATTCTGGCTGAAGGAGAACGACCGTCTTTCGGGAGATGGATTGCGTGTGCTGGCTTATGGATACCGGATCCCGCAAGGAGAAAAATCCAAATTCCGGGATAAAGAGGAATTTGTGGAGGACCTAATTTTTGTTGGCCTGGTTTGCTTTATCGATCCACCGAGGAAGGATATTAGGGCGGCGATAGAAAAATGTCATGCCGCTGGCATTGTCCCGGTAATGGTTACCGGCGACCATCCCGGTACTGCCAGAAATATTGCACAGAGTACGGGCCTGGTGAACCATGATCCCGAGCCGCCGGTAGTGCATGGGAATGAGCTGGAAGAATACTTTAGTTCACATCAGCAATCGGACAGCAGGGTGTTTGCCCGTGTAGATCCGGCACAGAAGCTGGATATTGTAGACTTTTTTCAGAAAGCCGGTGAAATAGTTGGTATGACCGGTGATGGGGTGAATGATGCGCCGGCTCTCAAAAAGGCTGATATTGGTATTGCCATGGGAAAAAGGGGAACCCAGGTGGCAAGAGAAGTATCCGATATGATCCTTCAGGAAGATAGTTTCCCATCCATTGTTCAGGCTGTTGAGGAAGGGCGGATTATCTTTGGTAATATCAGAAAATTCATTATGTACCAGTTGTCCTATCACCTGAGTGAGATAGTGGTGATTGCACTGATCAGTTTTACACTGTTTAACCTGCCTTTGCTTCCTTTGCAGCTTCTTTTCCTGAATCTGCTGAGTGATGTATTTCCCGCGCTGGCTCTCGGGCTGGGCAAAGGTACGCCTGGTGTGATGCAGAATCCGCCTAAAAATCCTGAGGAACCTATAATAACCCGGCGTAACTGGGTACAAACAGGTATTTACGGATTGATCATAGCTGGTTTTGTTACCGGTGGATATCTTTTTGCCTATAACCACTGGCAACTATCCAAAGAAATAAGTAACAATGTGGCATTCTTTTCGCTTGCATTCGCCCAGCTCCTGCATGTCTTTAGTATGCGTGAATCTGATGAGGGCATATTCATCAATCAGATTACCCGGAACAAATACATTTGGTGGGCATTGGTATTTTGTTTTGCTGCGATCATTACTGCCTACCTGATTCCAGGTTTGCATACCATTCTATCTTTTGAAAAGCTTCAGATGAAAACATGGATACTCATTGGAGTAACCAGCCTGTCTCCAATCCTTGTAATACAGATAATGAAGATATTTTATGGAAAATGGCTAAAAAATATGATATAATAAATGGCTCATTTCCGGTTTGTTTAACTACAAAAATGAAGTTTGTCCCCATACATTGCGACCTGAAATTTCATAGCTCAAATAATTACCGGATTAGGAAACCCGGCACAAATATCCTAAATTTATCATGGAAGTTAAACGGTGGTTATCCTGTTAATTATAAAACTAGACAGAGATTTCATTAGTAAGTATCAAATATTTTCAGTCTATGAATGGAGTAAATGTATTTTCTCCCGTTGAAAAAGCTATTCTAAATGAATCGGGTAAGCAGGTTACCGGCACAAATATTCCCTGTATAACAGTGGATAATTTCCCAAAGCTGGGACTAATCACAGCTCTGCGGTTCCTTGAATGGTGTCTGGATAATCCTGTAGGTGTGGTCAGTTTACCAACCGGAAAAACTCCGGAGTATTTTATAAAATGGACCCAGTATATTTTACAAAACTGGAATAAACCTGAGGCGCAGGATATCTTATCCCGGTATAATTTTCCTGTAAGCAAAAAACCGGATTTAAGCGAACTGCGGTTTGTTCAGATTGATGAATTTTATCCTGTTTATCCTTATCAGCACAACAGCTTTTACAATTATGTAATTAATTTTTATCTGAATGGTTTCGGACTGGATAAAAGTAAGGCACTTCTGATTAATTCTGAAGAGATTCCGTTGCCTGAACAAAAACATTTTTCAGAAATTTTCCCCGATAATAAAGTTGACCTGTCGTTACGTACGCGTGAATGCAGGACAACCACCGAACAACTCCAGCGCGATGCCATTTTTATGATTGACAACTGGTGCAGTGAATATGAAGAAAAAATCAGACAGATGGGAGGTATTGGATTTTTTCTGGGGGGTATTGGTCCTGATGGTCATATTGCCTTTAACACAAGGGGTTCCGACTGTTTTTCAACTACCCGGCTAACAGGAACCAATTATGAGACGCAGGCAGTGGCAGCATCCGATTTGGGAGGAATTGAAGTGTCGGCAAACCGGCTGGTCATTACCATCGGCTTACAGACCATTACATATAATCCCGAAGCAACAGCCATCATCATTGCAGCAGGTGAAGCCAAAGCAGAAATTGTAAGCCATTCTGCAGAAAGTAAGCCGGTTAATATCTATCCTGCATCCTATCTTTCCAAACTCCCGGGAAGCCGTTTTTATCTTACCAATGGTGCTGCATCGCGGCTTCAGTTTAGCATCAATAAGTATTTTGTTTCGGGTGAATGGAATCAGCAAAAGTCAGAAAGAGCAGTAATCAATCTGTGCAAGGAGCTGTTTAAATATGGCCATCATCTTACGGTTAACGATCTTAAAAATGATCCCTGCTGCAGCCTTATTCCCGGATTAGACGAAACTACTGTTTCTTCAGTTGTAAACAGTGTTGAGTCCAAAATGCTCAGAGGAATGAAAAACGAAGAGCAGCAGGTCTTTTTGCATACAGGTCCCCATCATGACGACATAATGCTTGGTATACTGCCCTATATTTCCAAACATCTTAAAGAACCTTCGAACACTTCTCATTTTGCAGTAATGACATCAGGTTTCACTGCTGTTACAAATCAGTTTCTGATTGATGTACTGAAAGATACCCTTTTCTTTTTAAAGGAAGAAATGATTCAGATGATCAAATATCCAGATTTCTTTGATGTGGGTTATAAATACAAGTGGGATAAAGATGTGTATCACTATCTGACCAAGGTGGCTGCAGGAGAGCAATATGAGAGACGCAGGGGGCTGTGTCATCGGGTGACCCGTTCAATTCTGGAAATTTATAAAGTGCACACAAGGGAAAAGCTCAGAGAGGTAATAGTTAACATACTTAATACTTTATCAGAAAGTTACGACGGGGCAAAAAACCCACCTGAAATTCAACAACTAAAGGGTATGATTCGTGAATTTGAGGAAGAACTGGTTTGGGCGCATTATGGAATACAGGGAAGTAATATTCATCATTTGCGGCTGGGATTTTATAAGGGGGATATTTTTACCGAACAACCGAAGATCAAACGGGACGTGAAGCCGGTTCTGGACCTGCTCAGATCCATGAATCCTACTGTTTTGTCACTTGCTTTTGATCCTGAAGGAAGTGGCCCGGATACCCATTACAAGGTATTGCAGACAATCGCAGAAGCATTGCGCGAGTGGGGCAGGGAGGATGACATTTCTGAGTTGCGAATATGGGGGTATCGCAATGTTTGGTACCGGTTTGATCCATCGGAAGCCAATATCATGGTTCCGGTTTCACTGAATGCCATGGCTGCGATGGACAGCCTGTTTACAAACTGTTACCTGAGCCAGGCTGACGCTTCGTTCCCCAGTTATGAGCTGCATGGCAAATTCAGTGAGCTGTCCAGGAAAATCTGGGTAGATCAGTTAAAAGATATACAGTTACTGCTTGGCAAAAATTATTTCTATCAAAGCGATTATCCCAGGATCCGTTCATGTCACGGCATGCTTTTTATACGTGAAATGACTATTGAGGAATTCCTTGGCGAAGCACGCCAGCTTGAGAAATCAATGGAAGGAGTAATTGGATAATTGCCTTTGAGTTTGATCCTAAATTTACTTATTAAGGTTTTTTAATTAGTTTATGTTTGCAATGAGCGCAATTTTATATAATTTTCGGGTCGAAAAAAATGAACCGCTGCCGGATTTGACTGAACGGTAGAGAAAAACCAACTATTCATGAAATCAAAAAAAGGGATTATCATTGGCGCCTGGGTGGCGTTTGTCAGTTCTTTAATAGTTTATTTGCTTACAATTGAGCCTACAGCCAGCCTTTGGGACTGCAGTGAATTTATTGCTTGTGCTTACCGGCTGGAAATTGCTCACCCACCGGGAGCTCCATTATTTATTATGATGGGCAGAATATTTACCTTGTTTGCCGGCGGAGACGTGACAAAAGTTGCGATGATGGTAAATATTATGTCCGCTACCGCAAGTGCTTTTACGATTTTCTTCCTTTATCTCACGATCGTCTGGTTTATTAAAAAACTTGTTTCGGACAGTAATCCGCTAAAAACACAACTCATCATTGCCGGTGCTTTTGTTGGTGCCATGGCTTATACATTTACCGATAGTTTCTGGTTTTCGGCTGTTGAAGGAGAAGTTTATGGTACTTCATCCCTGTTTACCGCTATGGTATTTTGGGCGATCCTTCGATGGGAGGAGGAGTTTGAACAGCCAGATGCGTTCCGCTGGATCATGCTGATCTTTTTCCTGCTTGGCCTTTCCATTGGTGTCCATCTGCTCAACCTGCTGGCCATTCCTGCCATCGCCATGGTTGTGTATTACAGGGCGGTTAAGCCAGGTACAAAAAATTTCCTTTATACCATTGCTATTGCCGCAATCATCCTTATGTTCATGGTATTTATGTATATACCTGGATTGGTTAAGGTTGGTGCTTACATTGATCTGTTTACGGTTAATACACTCGGAATGCCCATAAACTGGGGATTTTTAATCTATCTGATATTGTTCTTCGGAGCGTTGCTATATGGTATTTATTACACCCGGAAAAATAGAAAGCGGATTGCCCATCTGACCTTACTCGGACTGGCCATGCTGACACTCGGTTACAGTACCTACAGTACAATAGTGGTCAGGTCACTTGCCAACCCTTCCATCGATATGAGTAATCCGGATAATCCTTTCAGCCTGTTGTATTATCTGAACCGCGAGCAGTACGGGAGTCGTCCGCTACTTTACGGTCCTTATTATAATGCTCCTGTAGTGAATTCTGAAGAGCGCTCATCTTATGTGCCTTTTGAGGGAAAATACATTACGGATCCTTTGAATCCGGATCTTGAATATGACAAGCGTTTTGAGACCATTTTTCCGAGAATGGCAAGCACCGACCAGTCTCATTTTGATGCCTATAAACAATGGGGAGGTGACGATGCTGTACCAATTAAGGTTACCAGGAACGGGCAAACCCAAACCATCATGAAGCCAACTTTTGGTGATAATCTGCAATTCTTCTTCCGGTATCAGATAGGGCACATGTACCTGCGTTATTTTTTCTGGAATTTTATTGGAAGACAGAATGATATGCAGGGATTTGGTGGCAGAATGCAGGGTAACTGGATATCCGGAATTCCATTCATTGATCAGATACGTCTTGGTCCCCAGGATAATTTGCCGGATCAGTTTAAAAATAATAAGGCACGAAATACCTACTTTTTTCTGCCTTTCATTCTTGGGTTAATTGGATTGTTCTACCAGTATAAAAAACACCGCAACGGCTTTTGGACCACTTTCCTGCTGTTCTTTTTTACCGGTCTGGCTATTGTTATTTATCTGAATGAAGTACCTGTCACACCCCGCGAGCGTGACTACGTATATGTTGGTTCCTTTTATGCCTTTGCCATCTGGATCGGATTGAGTATCCCGGCACTGGTCGATGGATTCAAGAAATACCTGCCAGGCGGGGTTTCTCTGGCAGTGGCATCGGTTATTGGCCTGCTTGCCGGACCGGTGATCCTGGGAGCAGAGAACTGGAACGATCATGACAGGTCTGATCGCTATATTGCCAGGGACCTGGGTTATGACTATCTGAACAGCTGCCGGAAAAATGCAATCCTGTTTACCACCGCCGATAATGATACTTACCCTTTGTGGTATGGCCAGGAAGTTGAAGGCTTTCGGAGAGATGTGAGGCAGGTATTACAACCTTATTTATCTGCCAACTGGTATATTAACCAGCAGCGCAGAGACAAACCCGAGAATGCCGGATTGCCACTCTCTTTGCCGGAAAGCGCATTTACAGAAGGCAAAAGGGAATATGTACCCGTTGTGGCAAGGGTGAAAGATGTTGTAAACCTGAAGGATATTATGGAATTTGTAGCTTCTGATAATGACAAAACACGGATACCAAGACAGGACAGAAGCATGATCGATTATATTCCGGCAAAACAGTTCAGCGTTCCGGTCGATACAGTTGCCGCCTATAAAGATCTTCCTGTTCCTGAAGAATTGAAAGGGAAAATGAAACCAGTATCCATTCAGGGTACATTTAAGAAAAGTTATTTGCTGAAATCGGATCTCATTATCCTTGATGTGATTGCTCAGAACAACTGGAAACGCCCCATTTATTTCCTTAATCCACAAACAGCTGATGAAATGGGACTAGGTGATTATCTTCTTCCTGAAGGGCTCGGATTTCGTCTGGTTCCCTATAAAGTGCCGAACGGGTTTAGTGCTGTTAAATACAATGATTCATTGTTTATGAATGCTTTCAGATGGGGGAACATCCAGAATCCAAAAGTTTATGCCGGCTGGACAATCAGGCGTACTGTCGGACTTGTGCTCAGGGTTCGTGATGATTATAACCAGATCGCAAGCTCATATCTGAGTCAGGGTGACAGTGCAAAAGCAAAAAATGTACTCGATCGGTCTTTTGAGCTCTTCCCTGACAATCAGATACCTTATGGGCTGTATGCTGTGCAAACTATACGACTTTATATGCAATTGGGGGACAAAGATATGGCCATGAAAATTTTCAGCAAGATGCGTATTAATCAGGAACAAATGCTTGATTATACTGCACAGTTCTCCCGCGAAGAAATCGGAAATATGCAGAATGAGGTAAGTCTTTCGTTGTATCTCTATCGCGAACTTACCAATATCGCTACACAGTACAAGTTTGATGTTGCTACGCAAATGCAGCAAAAAATGCAGGATCTGATGATGAAGTATAATATCCGCGGATAATATGCAATAGAATAAAAAAAGCCCGGAGCGAAATTAGGTTCCGGGCTTTTTTGCATATATTGATAGCGTATCTTCACTACGATCTGAACTTTGCAGAGGTCCAAATTTTTATTATTCAACCTCTACAAGGTTGAGGGGACAGTTTGGTTATCATATACTACAAATATTCAACCTCTACAAGGTTGTATTTGAGTTCCAAATTAAAATGGCTTTAAAATCAGAATCTTTGCCTTATTTGCGGCGCATAATTGCATAAATGATGATAATGTAACCTGCAATCAGCACTATAGGAGCAACTACGGTATGAAGGGGAGTAAATATTGACGGATCATTGGTAAGATTTGGATCAGGTTTTTTCCATAGCAGAATATTACCCAGTATAAGTAACCCGATAGCAATGGTCATCCAGATTCGTCCCTGTTTTGAACCGATAGTCGGAAACTCTTTTTCGCTCATCTTTTTTGTTTGCTGCACACTCATCTTTGTTTGGGTTCTATATTATTACTAATTTCTTTAACTGTAAATGTAAAAATAATCTTTGAATTCGGCGTTTTTTATTGAATTAATACTTCTGTCAGTTACTTAAAACCTAAGACTTAAGACTTAAAACTTAAAACTCAAATATTTGTTTCCTTCAGAATAACATCATGTGCACCACCTTCGATAATACTGGTGGAGGATACAAGAGTGATCTTGGCATTTTCCCTGAGATCCGGCATGTTTATTGATCCGCAGCTGCACATTGTTGAGATAACTTTACCCAGGGTTACATCCAGGTTATCTTTAAGTTTGCCTGCATAGGGGACATAGCTTTCTACTCCTTCTTCAAATTTCATATTATCGCTTTCACCCATATCATAGCGTTGCCAGTTGCGTGCTCTGTTGGAGCCCTCTCCCCAGTATTCCTTCACATAATTGTTGCCAACTTTCAATTTTTTTGTCGGGCTCTCATCGAACCTGGCAAAGTAGCGGCCCATCATCAGAAAATCTGCTCCCATGGCAAGTGCGAGTACCATGTGATAGTCCTGCACAATGCCTCCGTCTGAACAAATGGGAACATAAATGCCGGTTTTTTCATAGTATTCATCTCTGGCTGCTGCAACTTCAATTAGAGCAGTTGCCTGTCCGCGGCCAATTCCTTTCTGCTCGCGGGTTATACATATGGAACCTCCGCCGATACCTACTTTTACAAAATCGGCTCCTGCTTCCGCAAGGTACATAAAGCCTTCACGGTCAACCACATTTCCGGCTCCGAGTTTCACTTCTCCGTTGTATGTCTTCTTTACCCAGTCAATGGTTTCCTTTTGCCATTCAGTAAATCCATCTGATGAATCAATGCACATTACATCAACACCAGCTTCTACGAGGGCAGGAACTCTTTCCATATAATCTCTGCTGTTGATCCCGGCGCCAACCATCAGCTTTTTCGTCTCATCCGACAATTCCCTTGGATTTTCTCTGTGTTCATCGTAATCCTTACGAAAAACAAAATACTGCAGCCGCTGCTGGTCATCAATAATGGGCAGACTGTTGAGTTTATGATCCCATATAATATCATTGGCTTCAGTAAGTGAAATACCCAGTTTCCCGGTTATAAGTTTAGAAAAAGGGGTCATGAACTCTTTTACCTTAATGTGCAAATTATCTTTTGTCTCTCTATAGTCCCTGCTGGTTACCACACCCAGTAATTTACCGTTTGAAGAACCATCTTCAGTAATTCCTGTTGTGGAATGGTCCGTTTCCCTTTTAAGTTGCAATACATCAGCAAGAGTATGTTCAGGGGTGAGGTTGGAATCACTTACTACAAATCCGGCCTTGAATTTTTTTACCTTCCGTACCATCTCCGCCTGCTGTTCAATCGGCTGCGAAGTAAAGATGAATGACAAGCCTCCGTTTCTTGCCAAAGAGATTGCCATATTATGATCAGATACCGATTGCATAATAGCAGAGACAAATGGAATGTTTAATGCGATGGATGGCTCTTCACCTTTTCGAAACCGTACAAGTGGTGTTTTGAGTGATACGTTGGAAGGGACAGTGTCTTTCCGGGTGAGGCCGGGCATCAACAGGTACTCGTTGAAGGTTCGGGATACTTCGTTAAAATATCGGGCCATGGTTCAATATTTTTAGTAAACTGATAAAAAATTGAGCAAATTTAGGAATATATTTCGGCACCGGCCATAGCAAAATGCAAAAACTTATATTAAATCATCTTTAATTGTGATCTCATAAAGAAAAGAGTACCACTGTTTCAGGTACTCTTTTTATAGTCATCATTATGTCAGGCTTTATTCATCACTAATCAGAATGTTCTGAAACATTCTTTTGGCTAAGGGTCACGGGATATTTTTTTCTGATCATATCCTGCTGAACCGCTGCCAGTTCATCGAAGGAAAGGTTGTATTCCTGCCGGGCATATTTTTCCCTCAATTTGTTGATCACAGTAAAAACCCCGTCTACATAACTTATATAATCACCATATTTGAGCGAATTGTCATAATTGAGCAGGAGCAAATATTCTTTGTGGTTGATTATGTTATTGTAGATCTGCTCTTTCATAGTCTCAGGAGAATAATTAGTGGCCATCGTGTTAATTTTGCATAAATCGATTCCCATTTTTTTGAGTTTTTCTTCTGCTACGATCTTTGCATCAGGCGGGGGAAGCAACATATTAAGACCTGTATAATAGTAAAGGATGCGGGGTATTTTATCTTCTTCCGGAATACCGGAAAAAGAGATCTTGAGCAGGTTGTTTGCTCTAAGCAAGTCCAACACCTTAGATACCTTTTCCATCGATGTGCTCTTATCTATGAACAGACGGACAGTGAAAAACCGTTGATCCAACAAAGGGAGTTTTGCCTTTTGTTCCTTCAGTTTAGTTCCCAATTGGTTTAAACTTATTTCATCACCTGACAATTTAATTGAAGTACTGTTTATCATCAATGATACAGTATAGTCAGTTCGGAGTAGGCTTTTACAGGTAACCAGATCTGGTAGCTCAATGTCTGCATTAATGTCAGCCAGTTCCTGTTTCATGGTGTTGTTGTACATACTCTTGTTGTAGGTTGAAGGTTGATTCTCCTTCCACCAGATGGTAAGCTCGTCCTGACGAGCATGATATTTCAGCGAAATTTGATGGGGGCCTTCTCCAACCAGTATCTTTTGTGGGGTAATTTCAATTTTATATTGCTGAAGTTCGTTGTTCTTATTCAGCATGTAAATTTGCTGATCCTCAAAAGATATTGTCTTAATATCACTTTGGTCTGTGCTGTTCCAGAGACCATTAAGGTTTGATTGGAGATTACCCGCATTATACAGGGAAAAATTGCTAAGTTCATATCCCGGGCCATAGAGTGTCATGTCTGAAAAGATCAGAAATACCGCAAGTACGGTAGGCAGTATGAGTAATGCTTTTAGTCGTGAAGCAATACCCGATTTTATTTTTGTCATCATAGTAATTCTTTTTTTAATGGATAATAGATTTAAATTGTTTACCAGCTCAACTGAGCGGACGCTGATCAACTGACTCAAAATTAAGGTCTGGTAATCAAATAGTTCAAAGCCCTGATCCACGATCTTTCGATCGGCAATAAACTCATGGTTTGTTTTTACTGCCTTCAATAACTGCCATACCAGCGGATTAAACCATTGCATAAGTATGATGAGGTGCACCAGGAGAATATCAACAGAGTGATACTGCCCGGCATGCACCTTTTCATGTGCCAGAATCTGGTCATAATCTTTTGTGTTAACAGTTGAAGTATCAATAAAAACATACCTGAAAAACGAAAAAGGGGGCATGGGTTTACTGAGATGTACTATTTTTAGCTTTCCCTCCCTCACATGTGGATTCTTCCTGGCTAACCGGGCTATCCCGTACAGCAATAAAAGCAGCCGTCCCAAAAAGAAGACCAGGCCGGCGAGATACAAAATAAGTAAAATGTCTCCTGCTTTTATACTTGCTTTACCTTGTGCATCAGCAGACATTGCAGCAGGATGAATCTCAGGATTTCCGGCAAATCCCTTTAACTCTTCCTGTCCTTTTTCTGTTGCCGGGTATCCCTCAAAAACAGCCGGTTCACTTTGGTAGTTTAGCGGGTTTTTATAGTCAGGATCAGTGAGGGCAATAAGCTTTTCATAGTAATTTCTGAATTTGCCAATTTCAGAAACCGGTGTGGTCAGCAATCTGGTATCCGGTATGCGGATTGTTATGTGCACCAGGGGTACGACAATAGCCAGAAATACTATACTTAAGAGAAATAACCTGTTTATATGAAAATAGGTTTCATTTCTGAAAAACAGCTGATAGATACTGAAAAGGATCAAAAGGCACAGACCCGATTCAAACAGGTATATTAAGAATTTAACCATCCTTTTTTTGTTTTTTTATTTCTTCCAGCAGCTGCATTACTTCATCAACCTCTTCCTGTCTGAGGTTTTTGTTTTCAGAAAAAAAGCTTACCACCTGTTTCAGTGAATTGCTGTAATATTCTTTTACCAGCTTATTCAATTGCTTTTTACGATATTCTTCCTTTGATATCAGTGGGTAATACTGATGGGTGTTCCCGTATATATGGTATCCAACCAGTTCTTTTTTTACCAGCACTCTCACAATGGTTGATACCGAATTATAAGGTGGCTTCGGATCCGGAAGTTGATCAAGGATGTCATTAATAA
The DNA here is from genome assembly GCA_963783315.1 of uncultured Bacteroidales bacterium. Classification (GTDB taxonomy): domain Bacteria; phylum Bacteroidota; class Bacteroidia; order Bacteroidales; family DASQZP01; genus DASQZP01. The sequence goes on along the minus strand of CAWAMZ010000008.1, from coordinate 274,960 downwards.
ATCCTTTCTCAATCCTCCATAGGATCTGCATAATTGGTTCTTCTGCTTTGGTAAGTGTAACCATTTGATTCAGTTTTAAGTTGATCAGCTATTCAAATATACAACTTAAAAATAAGTTATGCAACTAATTGGTAAGTTAAATAACTTATTGTTAAATAATAATTTTATAAGTGTCTAAATTAGAGTATTATATTATTTGAAAAACTGAGGTGATTATTTTTATACTGCATTGTTGAAAAATATACATTTGCTTAAAGATAGCAGACTTAAAGTACCGGAAGGAAAAAACGGCTGGTACAGGGTTGAAAACACAATCCATGGATGGGGTTCAAAGGATTATGCGGAGAAAGAATTCTAAAATAAAAAAAAGACGATTGCTACAACCGTCTTTTTTTGATTTTCAGATGTTGTTTGAATCAATCGAACTTAACATTGTCCTTCATCATTTTTATAGAAGCCTTTACTGAATTTGCAGATTTTGTAACCATGGCTTTTTCAGCTTCATTCAGCTTTATTTCCAGGATTCCTTCAATTCCTTTTTTCCCTAATTTCACCGGAACACCAAAATATAAATCATCAAGTCCGTATTCACCCTGAAGGAAGGCACTAACCGGGTAATACCTTTTTTGGTTCCTGATCATGGCTTCAACCATTCGTGCCGCTGCATATCCAGGAGCGTACCAGGCAGATTTGCCCATTAATGAGACCAGTTCGCCACCACCAACCCGGGTTCGCTTAATTATTTCTTCCAGTTTGTTGTCCTGAATAAGCTGATTAACCGGAACTCCGCTAACAGTAGTATATCCCTTAAGCGGAACCATATCATCTCCATGTCCGCCCAGGATAATTGCCTGTATATCTTTTGGTGAACAATCCAGTTCACTGGCCAGAAATGCCCTGTATCTGGCTGTATCAAGTAATCCGGCCATTCCCATTACCCTCTCCGGCGGAAATTTTGAAGCTTTCAGGGCACAATAGGCCATGGCATCAAGAGGATTGGATACTACTACCAGAACAGCATTAGGAGAATATTTAACAATATTCTCAGTCACTGTCTTTACAATCTGTGCATTTGTGGCTATCAGGTCCTCTCTGGACATACCTGGACTACGGGGAAATCCGGAAGTAATTACCACGATCTCCGAATCAGCGGTGGCTTCATAATCATTGGTTACACCAAGTGTTCTCGTATCATATAACGCAAGTGGTGCCATCTGTAGCATATCCAGTGCCTTTCCTTCAGCCATACCTTGTTTGATATCCAGTAATACAACGGTGTTGCAGATCTCTTTTTCAGCTATGACCTGAGCACAGGTGGCCCCGACATTTCCTGCTCCAACTACTGTTACTTTCATAATTATGAAATGAGTTTTATGTTATACAATTATGTTGTAAAATATATTTTCCTGCAATTATAGACAAAATAACAAAACCAAAACCTGATAAATGTCTTGTTATTAAAATAACATTTCCAAATCAATTTATTAATTGTCATATATACAATGTTTTACGATGCGAAAGTTTTTGTTAAAAAAATAACAGAAAATTTTTCCAATTGAAAAGGTTGAGGTGCCCTTACAGGGCGTATATGGTTTTTTTACATATTAACCCAGGGCGTTGCCACCGGGCTGAATTAAGCTGCCCTTACAGGGCGACGTTGAATCTTAACCCTGGAGACCATCAATCTTTGCCTCTGGATTGAGAATAGGTCAAGAATAATGCCGCACGGAGCTGCTGTATGTCTTACTTTATGAATTTTCTACCATAATGTCGTCACTACGTGACTGGCAGTGCTTATCGATTTCTGTAATTTTTTGAGCGGGTAAACAACATCAATCCTTGCCTTTGGAATGCGCGGGGGCCTGGTGAGGGCAAGGATTACGAGCAGCCAGAGCAATGGCCTTGTGGGAGCGAGTAACAAATAAACGAGTAAACAATTTAGGGTCCAAGCGGGACGCTTTAACCATTTAAATATTAAGCAACGAATAAACAACCGATCTACCCACGAACTTCATTTTTTAATAGTGGGTTTTTACCATGGCTTATGAGTAAATTTGGAATAGCTCTGTAAAAATTCCAACAGAGTAATCGAAAGTGAGCCCTTAGAATTTACCTTTTTTTATTACATTTGGATGACTTTTACTAAAAGTAAAAACAGGACATGATTAAAGAAAGATTAGCAAAAGTTAAGGAGAGTTTACCGCCCGGGGTAAAGCTGGTAGCTGTATCCAAAACCAAACCGGTTAATGATATACTGGAAGCCTATAACGAGGGTCAACGGGCATTTGGAGAGAACAAAGCACAGGAACTGATTAGTAAATACCCCGAGTTGCCCGATGATATTGAGTGGCATATGATTGGGCATTTACAAACTAACAAAGTAAAATTTATTGCTCCATTCGTACATCTGATTCATTCGGTTGACAGTCTTAAATTGCTTAAAACTATTAACAAGGAAGCCAGAAAGAATAACCGGGTAATTGATTGCCTGATGCAGGTTCATATTGCCCGTGAACAAACCAAATTTGGCCTGGATGAAAATGAAATAGAAGAAATATTTGAATCAGAAGCATACAGTAAGCTGACTAATATTCGGATAGCTGGATTGATGGGAATGGCAACTTTTACTGAAGATCAGGAATTGGTCAGAAAGGAATTTCACTATCTTGCAGAGCTGTTTAATAAGATCAAAATTTCCTGGTTTCCCGAAGATGATTCATTCCGTGAATTATCCATGGGTATGTCTGGCGATTATTTGCTGGCTGTTAGGGAAGGCAGCACCATAGTCAGAGTGGGAAGTTTAATCTTTGGTGAGAGAAAGTATAACAAATAAATTCAAAAATACAGAAAACAAAAAAACATGGCCAATCTTAACACAAAGTATATCGGATTGCAATTAAAAAATCCTTTAATAGTTAGCAGTTCGGGATTGACAGATAATCCTGAAAAGGTAAAAAGAGCTGCTGATGCAGGTGCCGGTGCGATAGTACTAAAATCTCTTTTTGAAGAGCAGATTAATTATGAAGCGGGAAGGCTGCTTAACGGTAACCGCAGTGGTTATCCCGAAGCCATGGATTATATCCGGAATTATTCAAAAAGCAATTCACTGGATGAATATCTGGCACTCATTGAAAATGCTAAAAAATCAGTTGATATACCTGTAATTGCTTCTATAAATTGTATTTCAGTAAACGACTGGATTGGATTCTCGAAACAAATAGAAAATGCCGGTGCAGATGCACTGGAATTGAATGCATATTTTATTCCCACTGACAAAAAACGGGGTTCAGGTGATTATGAAAAGATGTATTTTGATCTGGCAGCCCGGATCAAAGAGACAGTAGATATTCCGGTAGCCTTAAAGCTTGGGTCTAATTTTACCAATCTTATTCACATAATAACTCAACTCTATTTCAGAAAGATTGGAGGAGTCGTACTCTTTAATAAATTTTATGAGCCTGATATTGATGTAGATAAACTTAAATTCAGACCGGCAGGTGTGTTCAGCACACCTTCTGATATTAGTCGCACCCTGAGATGGACAGGCATTATTTCAGATCAGGTACCACAAATTGATATTGCCGCATCAACAGGTGTTTATGACGGCAAGTCTGCTGTTAAACTGCTACTGGCCGGGGCTACTGCCGTGCAGGTATGCTCTGTTCTTTATAAAAACGGAGTGCGTTACCTGCAAACATTGTTGCAGGAAATTGAATCCTGGATGGAAGAGCAGGGATTTAATTCGGTTGATGATTTCAGAGGAAAGTTAAACTATGGACACATAATTGATCCGGCAGTATATGAGAGGTCCCAGTTCATGAAATATTTTTCAAATTATACCTGAGAAAATAATATATTCTGTTTAGCCGGAGCTAAAATCATCTGCGTGATACCTAACATTGTCAACTATCAAATTTTTCCGTTTCAATAAAATAAGACGATTCCGGAACCAGGCAGAATACAGTTAAGCAGGCAGATGAATTTTCTGATGTTGAATTTACTTTTGTAAACCCAAATAAATAAATTAATAATTATGAGAAAAAAAATTGTTGCAGGTAACTGGAAAATGAATAAGAATATGCAGGAAGGTTTGCAGCTGGCCAATGAAATTGATCAGTTGGTTGCCCATAATGGAAGTGATGTAACTGTTATCATTGCTCCGCCTTTTATTCATATTTCTGAAGCTGCCAAAGTAGTTACCCATATTTCTGTTTCAGCACAAAACTGTGCATCAGAAGCTTCTGGTGCTTATACCGGAGAGGTTTCTGCTGCTATGCTACGGTCAGCAGGAGCCCGTTATGTAATTCTGGGACATTCGGAGCGCCGGGCTTATTATCATGAAGACAATGCTGTATTGAATAAAAAAGTTAAACTGGCCATGGAAAACAACCTTAAGATTATTTTCTGTGTCGGAGAAATACTGGAAGAACGTGAATCAGATAAGCAGTTTGATGTGGTGAAAAGTCAACTGGAGGAAGGAATATTCGACCTTTCTGAAAAAGATTTTATTAAAATAATTATCGCATACGAGCCTGTCTGGGCTATTGGAACTGGTAAAACAGCCACACCCGATCAGGCACAGGAAATTCATAAATTTATCAGAGACAAAATAGTTGAAAAATATTCGCAGGAAGTTGCAGATAATACTTCAATTCTGTACGGAGGAAGTTGTAAACCTTCGAATGCCGGAGAACTTTTTGCTAACCCGGATGTTGACGGAGGTCTGATAGGGGGTGCGTCGCTCAATGCCCAGGATTTTATGGGTATTATTAATGCATTCTAACGTGACCAATTCAGACGTTATATATTGAAAACTTTTTCTCGCTGAATGAAAGCAAGCTGAGAAAAAATCTATCGGTTGATTCATTCAATTTGTCAGGCACTTTCAAAGAAATTAACATTTGCTGGTAACTTTAAAAGGCAACTAAAATGTTAAGAGGTTTCATTAAGTATTTGACAGTTAAAGATGTTTGAAGAGATTTCAAGATATCCGATTAATATTCGGCTTATTAATGGCAAATAGAAAAAGTTTATGAATCTATTAAGTTAAAATACAGTTTTGAATTATATCGAAGTTACATATAGTTTGGAAAATTCACCGGCTGAGGCCGGTGAAATTCTTATTGCCCTGTTGGGGGAAATCGGATATGAAAGTTTTCAGGAAACAGAAAACGGACTTTGCGCTTACATTCCGGAAAAAGATTTTGATAAAGAAAAAACTGAAGAATTAAGCAGTCTTATTCTTTCAAATCTTCAGGAAAAATATTCCTTCAAAATTATCCCGGAGGAAAACTGGAATGCAGTATGGGAAAGTAATTTCGAACCGGTAAAAATTAATGATGATTGTGTAATCAGAGCATCTTTTCATCATGCAGCCAATGTGGCCTATGAAATACTGGTTGAGCCCAAGATGGCATTTGGTACCGGGCATCATGAAACAACCTGGCTTATGGTAAAAGCTATTTTGGAATCCGATGTTGCCGGTAAACAAGTTCTTGATATGGGATGCGGTACCGGTGTGCTGGCCATTCTTGCCTCTATGAAAGGAGCTGCAAAAGTGCTGGCTGTGGATATCGATGAGTGGGCCTGTAATAATTCACTGGAGAATATTCAGCTTAATAACCGTAAAAATATCTCAGTATTACAGGGAGATATCGACCAGATGACCGGACAAAGCTTTGATCTTATCCTGGCAAACATAAACCGGAATATTTTGCTGGAGCATATTCAACATTACAGTAAGGCAATGAATCCGGGAGGAAAACTCTATCTCAGTGGTATATTACAAGAGGATGAGTCCGTTATAACTGAAATGGCAGAAAAGCACGAGCTTAACAGATTATGGAAGGAAGCAAAAAATAAATGGATAGCTCTCGGATTTACGAAACTCAATGGCTAATGGATACGTAAAACTTTTCATTTCGGGTATAAATATTTTACTTCGGATGCAGCAATTTTTGCTCCGGATAGCAGAACCAACTTGAAATATTTGACTTATTTTGACAAAAACCGGTTCATCCTAATGATTAGAAAACAATCGACTATATTTTTATTTTCAGTATTTCTTTTACTTTCTGGTTTTTTACAGCTAAGCTGTCATGCTCAGACACGCCAGCTTACCAACGATCAGGAAGATTTTATCAAAGAGCTGGAAGATTTGCTGGATAATAATCTTCAGGAAAATGAAGGGATGGAACTGGATAGCTTCCGAATTGCATGGACTTCATCAGAGGTATACCAGGAGGATCAGAAACAGGAAATTATCAGGCTTACCAATCTGATGCTTGCTCATCGGGCCCGACCCAATCCACATTTGTTAACGTTTATTGAAGTGCTCAACCGGTTCAGGCAAGGAAGCGGTCAGGAAAATAATTTTGCAGTATGGACCAGGGCTTTCGATAGCCTGTTGAACACTGATAAGGTTTATTTGTCTGTCCTTGGTAATTTTCTCAGTTTCTCCTTTTATCTGCTCGACCAAAACAGTATTTACCATTCTTCTTCACGAGACTGGACGGGGGGAGATGTGCCCTATCGCTTTTTATTCAGCAAAAAACTCACTGTTGAATTTAACCAAATTGATCTGAAATGTTTTGCCAACCGCGACAGTATTGTAATTTTTAACACTTCCGGAGTATACAGTCCGGATGATAATACATGGAAAGGCCGGGGCGGACTCGTTACCTGGGAGCGTGCCGGGTATGCACGTAATAAAGTCTCTGCCAGACTTGAAAAGTATACAATTGATTTGTCGAAAACCAAATATACTGTTGATTCTGTTAGCTTTACCAATACTTTGTATTTTGACAGGCCAATTCTTGGTAAACTTGAGGACCAGGTAATGGTAATCTCCAATCCAAACGCTGCATCATATCCCAGATTTGAATCGAATCTCAAGGAGTTTAGTATTAAAAATCTTTTTACAGATATTAATTACCAGGGTGGATTTAGCATGCAGGGAAGCAAACTGATTGGGAGCGGGACTGATCTTAAAAAAGCAAGGCTATATCTTTACAAGTCTGATACACTCCGCATGCTGGCTTCTTCCAAGTATTTTGTTTTCGGCGAAAAAGGAGTATCGGGGCCAAGTACCGAGATTTCCATCTATCTGGATCATGATTCGATCTATCATCAGCAAATGAGTTTTGATTATGTTGCCGACCGGCGTCGTGTAACTCTTTCCAGAAACCAAAGTTATGGTTCGGAAATTCCTTTCAGTGATTCTTACCATAAGGTGGACATTACCTGTGGAGCCATGGTCTGGGATATTGATCAGCCGAAAATGGAAATTACCATGCCCACCGGATCGGTATTGGGTGATGCGAATTTTCGTTCTTTTAATTTCTTTAATTTTCTTGATTTTGAGCGATTGCAGGGAATGGATGATGCGCATCCGCTTATGCTTCTCCGGAATTTTGCCAAATATTACTATGCTGAAACCTTCCCGGCAGAAGAATTTGCAAAATATATAAGAAGAGATATCTCAACTGTCAGAAACATGTTGATGCGGATGGCAATAAAAGGGTTTATCTATTATGATTTTGATGCTGACATGATTGAAATCAGGCCAAAGCTTTATGATTACATTAATGCGGCCCTTAGCAGAATTGATTTTGATGTACTGAATATTGTCTCCAAAACCAAGGCTCCGGTTGTAAATGCTACACTTGATATGAGCACTTTCGACATGGATATTCACGGGGTTGACCATGTATTTGTAAGTGATTCGCAAAATGTAGTCATTTATCCGGCCAGTCAGGAAATCATTCTCAAACACAACCGAAATTTTCAGTTTGACGGACAGGTAGATGCCGGATTATTTACTTTTTATGGCAAAAATCTGTTTTTTGCCTATGATACTTTCAAAATTAATCTTCAGAATATTGATTCTGTGAAGATGAGGGTAATTACTGACAAACTGGATAATTTTGGTCACTCCCTGCTTGCAGATATAAGCGGAATGATTGAGAATGTAACAGGGGAACTTATTATTGACAAACCTTTTAATAAATCCGGTAGGGTTAGTGAACCTGCCTATCCCATTTTTAAAAGCAGGGAAAACTCATATGTTTATTTCAACAACCCTGATATACAAGGCGGAGTTTATCCCCGTGATAAATTTTATTTCAGACTGAACCCTTATGTAATTGACAGTCTTGATAATTTTAAACGTGAAGGTCTTAATTTTGAGGGAACCTTTATGTCAGCCGGTATTTTTCCGCCAATTGATTACAGATTGAAAGTACAACCTGATTATTCAATGGGTTTTATCTATAATACGACTGAAACTGGTTTGCCTGCCTATGAAGGGAAAGGACAGTATTTTGAAACTATCGATTTGTCTAATAAGGGATTGCGTGGAAGAGGCAAGCTGGATTACCTTAACTCAACAGTCTATTCACAGAATTTTATGTTTTATCCGGATAGTACAAATGCTCAGGCACTGCAGTACGTTGTCAGACAGCAGCGCACTGGTGTGGAATATCCCGATGTGAATATTAGTGATGCCTACGTGCATTGGTTGCCTAAGGAAGACAAATTGCTTTCTTATCAGAAAAAAAATAAATTCTCTGTATTCAATGATTCAATTACACTGGCTGGGTCAATGGAAATGGGACCACGTGGGATAACAGCAGACGGCCTGATAGATATGCGGTCAGCGGAGGTTAATTCCAATAAATTTCTGATGAAAGCTAATTCATTTACTGCTGATTCAGCGTCTTTTAACCTTAAATCATTGCATTCAAATGCCTTTACTGTACTTACGGATGACATCAGAGCTGCTGTTGACTTCGATAAAAAGACTGGCCGATTCGATTCCAATAAGGATTTCACATTTGTGCAATTTCCCGAAAATAAATACGTAAGCTATCTTGATTACTTTGTTTGGCAAATGGATTCACTGAATCTGAAAATGGGAGCTTCAAAAAAATCTGATTATAAAGTAGCCATGAACGACCCCAGGGTAGTGCAGGCACAGGAAGATTTTTCCGGGGCATTGTATGTCTCAACTGACCCGGCACAGGATTCTTTGAGTTTTGTTTCACCTGTAGCCAAATATAATTACAGGGACAATGTGATTAATGCCTCGGGAGTAGAATTTATTCCGGTTGCTGACGCCATGATCTATCCAAAAGATAAAATACTTACAGTGAAGAATACTGGATTAATTAAAACACTGGAAGATGCTACTATCGTAACGAACAGTCAGACAAAATATCACACGCTGTATGCTGCCATGATTGATATTAAAAGCAGGTACAATTACTCCGGTTCAGCCTATTACGATTACATTGATGAACTGGGACAGAAAGAAGCGATACATTTTTCAGAGATCAGGGTGGATACTTCACTGCAGACAATAGCTTCCGGTGAAATTCTGGAGCCTGATGATTTTACACTCAGCCCGAATTTCGCCTATCAGGGAAAGGTGTTTCTCAATGCCGACCAAAAATTCTTAACCTTTGACGGAGCCACTAAAATAGCCCAGGAATGTCCTGCACAGGCTGAAAAATGGCTTGCTTTCCGGTCTGATATTGATCCTGATGATGTAGAAATTCCAATATCATCAAATCCGGTGGATATTAATTTTCAAAAGGTGTATGCGGGTACATTTTTGAGTCATGACTCTATACATGTTTATTCTTCCTTCCTTTCAGGAAGAAAAGTATATAATGATTCCTATATTGTTACAGCACAGGGATTCCTGCGGTATAACAAGGATTCTGTTAAATATGAAATTGCTTCAAAAGAAAAACTCACCGATTGGAACAATACTGAAAATTACCTTAGTCTGGGACGAAATAATTGTACAGTTTATGGGGAAGGGAAGGTAGACCTGGGTGTTGATCTCGGACAGCTAAAGCTAAAATCTTATGGCAATGTAACTGATAAGCTTGAAGAAAACGAACAGACTTTTGACCTCATGCTGACAATGGATTTCTTTATGTCTGATCAGGCACTGGCTGCCATGGCTTCAGAAATCGACAGCATCCCCGGATTGCAGCCTGCTGATATTGAAGGCAGAAATTATACCATGGCGGTAAATTCGCTTGTTGGAAAGAATGAAGCACGCCGGATGAAGGACGAAATGAGCCTATACGGAGCAGTAAAGTCGATGCCTCAGGCTATGTTGCATACGGTATTATTTACTAATGTGCATTTTAAATGGAATCAGCAATCGCACTCATATCAGTCATACGGAAAAATTGGTATTGGCAATATTATGGGGCAGCAGGTAAACCGTATGGTAGACGGTATGATTGAAATAACCCATAAACGCAGTGGCGATGAGATGGACGTATACCTGGATGTTGACGGAAAAGCCTGGTATTATTTTGGTTACACACGGGGAGTCATGCAAACTCAGTCATCTAATCAAAACTATGTAAATATCATCAAAAATCTGAGTAATAAGGACCGTAGAATGAAAGTTCACAGTGGCCAGACTTCCTATATCTATATGCTGGCCACCGACCGGAAGTACAGCCTTTTCAGAAGTGAATATCTGAACAGGGATAAAGTAGTTGAACCGGTGGAAGAAGAATTGGTTCCTTAATGCTGAGTTGGTAGAGAGTTGGAAGTTTTATCTGCGGGGGAGCTCAAGTACTTCAAGATCTTTGATTTCCGAGACTTCGACCTTGAAACGAACCGCTGTACGCACCTGGTGAAAACCACTCTTTCCTGCAGCGCCTGGGTTAATGTGCAATAGATTGTTTTTCTTGTCAAACATAACTTTGAGAATATGTGAGTGGCCTGAAATAAACAATCCGGGGCTGTTGGCACGTAATTCGTGGTATGCTTCCCTGCTGTAATTGCCCGGATATCCTCCAATATGCATCATTAAAACCAGTACATCTTCAGCTTTAAAGCATTCTTTTTCTTTAAATCTGATTCTGATATCAGTGCCATCAATATTTCCAAAAACGGCCCTCAATGGAGCGATATTTTCAAGTTTTTTGCTAACTGCAATGTTACCAATGTCTCCTGCATGCCAGATTTCATCACTTCCTGAAAGGAAGGAAATGATTTTTTCATCAATAAATCCATGTGTGTCTGATAACAGTCCAATCTTCATATCGTGTGTTTTTTGAAAGGTGAAAATAGATAATTTTTTGAAAGTTATGATTGATCTGTCTGCTTTTAATAATATGCCGGAATTGGTTTATAAATTATTATGCCAATATATAACATATAAACTGTCAGATAGCTCATCATAATAATTGTAATTTTTATATTTGTGTAAGTAAAAACAACAAAATGCATATTTTCTATACAACACTAATTCAAAATGATCATGCCGTTTTTGATGCTGCTGAGTCGCACCATTGTGTGAAAGTATTACGGCTTACCAATGGCGACTCTGTTCAAGTGATTGATGGCAAAGGCGGGTTTTATGATGCAATAATCGAAAAAGCCGATCACAGACAATGCCTGCTGAAACTTACCGGTATCAGGAAGGATTTTGAAAAGCGAAACTACCATTTGCATATTGCACTGGCACCTACCAAAAATATTGACCGGTTTGAATGGTTTGTTGAAAAGTGCACTGAAATTGGTATTGATGAGATAACACCAATTATTTGTGAACATTCCGAACGCAAGATTCTGAAGATCGATCGGATTCAAAGAGTTATTGTTGCAGCAGTAAAACAATCCATAAAGGCTTATATTCCAACCTTCAATCCCCCTCTGTCATTTGCTGAATTTATCGAAAAAGAATCTGTTTCTTCGCATAAATTCATCGCTCATTGTTATGAAGGCAAAAAAGAGCTACTGGTGGATTCCTGTAAACCGGGTGATTCTGTTCTGATCATGATAGGACCTGAGGGGGATTTCACCAGTGAGGAAGTAAACTTCGCTATTAGTGAAGGTTTTAGCGGACTTTCATTGGGGAACAGCCGTTTAAGAACTGAAACGGCAGGGGTTGTAGCCTGCCATTCAGTTTATTTTATGAATCAGAAATCCTGATTATTGGGTGAAAAAATCAAATACATTACCTAATTTACTTTGTGGTGTTTTGTAGATCTCAGTATAACTGCAGCGACTGCATGAGACAGTGGTAAATTTCTTGTTCTGAACATCAAATACTTTGGCAAGAAAACTGCCGGTGGCCCTGAATTCATCAATTTCATATTTTTTATTACCACATTTAGGACAGGTATATTTTAATGGTCTCATAATATAGAAATTTAAATTATAATGGTTTCTTATTTTTTTCTGCCGGCTTTTTTCAGTGCCTGATCAATAATCCATTCCAGTTGACCATTTGTACTCCTAAATTCATCAGAAGCCCACTTCTCGACAGCTTCCATCTTTTCCGGATCAATCCTTAGCACAAATGATTTTTTTTTAGCCATACACTTACGTTACTTTATACTTTTGTTTTTTCACTACAAACAGATGCAGTTAATGTTGCATCAGGAATACAGTGAGCCGGTGTTTAGAACTGGTTTTGCAGATTCATCAGAACAAAGTACCACCATCAGATTGCTTACCATGGATGCCTTTTTCTCTTCATCCAGTACAATAATCTCTTTTTCTGAAAGCATGTTCAATGCCATCTCTACCATACCAACGGCACCTTCAACAATTTTTTCCCGGGCAGCGACAATAGCTGTTGCCTGTTGTCTTCTGAGCATTGCTCCGGCTATCTCTGAGGCATAGGCAATATAATTTATCCTGGCTTCAATTACCTTAATGCCCGCTATATCAAGTCTTTCCCTTATCTCTGCTTCCAGCTTGTCATTTACAACTTCCCCTCCTGATCGCAATGTGATATCTGCATCTTCGTCCTCGAAATTATCATAAGGATAGAGCCCTGCAAGTTTTCGCAGCGCCGCTTCACTCTGCACAACCACAAAATGTTCGTATTCATCTACCTCAAATGATGCTTTGTAAGTGTCCTCTACCTTCCAGACCAATACAACACCAATCATAATCGGATTGCCCACCTTGTCATTTACCTTTATGGGATCCGAATCAAAATTGCGCGCCCGCAATGATAATTTTTTGCGGACAAACAGCGGGTTTGTCCAGAAGAATCCGTTTTCTCTGATGCTTCCCCGGTAATCACCAAACAATGTCAGTACACCTGACTGATTGGGATTAATGACAATAAACCCGGCTGAGTTAAATGCCAATAATGCAATCGCAAGAATTATTAATGCCGGGTGTCTCAGTACAATGATACTGAAAATGACAAAGGTAATCAGCAATAATTCTGTCAATATTGCCAGGTAGCCAGACATCGGTTTGTAACTTTTTTCTGTTTTCATAGGTTTTTTATTATGATATTAAAATGATATCACAATAATACTAAAATAATAATTAATTTCAAAAAAATTAATAAAAAAAGCTTCTGATTTTTAAGTCAGAAGCTTTTGATTTTTTTCCGGAAAAACTTTTCTTGTAATAAAAATGATACTGAAAAATAAATAATTATTAGTTTACAACAACGCCTGTTTTTTTTCCAGTGTGGTCTTCAAGTACCTTGTATGATTTCATAAAACCCAGTATGTTTTGTACGGTTTGTTCGCTAACATCTCTGGTTTGTTTATCAAGGTAATTGTACACATCACTATAATCATTCTCTTGATTTTCCAAAAAAGGAGGAACTGCGTCATTAGCGCTTGCGATGTATTTTTCCGGAGAGCTAATCAGATAAATGAGTGTAGAATACTTTTGCATAGGCAATTTTTAATTTATATTATATTTTGATCAGGTATCATCAAAACGCATTGCCGTACCACATTATTATTCAATAGCTGCAAAAATTGTGGAAAAATCACACAGTTAACATAAAATATGTGTGTAAATGATTATAAATCTATTAATTATGAGAAATGTTAATTATTTGTGAAATCATAATTATCGCCTAAAATTACACACAATACCCCCTCCATGAGGCAGATTATCTAAAATTTACCTTCAATATGGTCAGCATACAATTATGTGTAGAAAAGTCACACTTTATGAAACACAGCTTACCCGTTATAATTTATCAGAACCTGGTAAGCGTAAGATCTTTTTCATGGATAAGCTTCCTGAGGTTAATCAGTGCATATCGCATCCGTCCAAGCGCTGTATTGATGCTGACATTAGTCTGCTCAGCAATCTCTTTAAAACTAAGGCCTGCATAATGACGCAACAGAATTACCTGCTTCTGGTCGTCCGGAAGTTCTTCGATCAGATTTCGTACATCTTCATGAATTTGTTCATGAATGATGTGATCTTCAACATTTTTGTCAGAGAATTTCTGAGAATTAAAGATATCAGATTCATAATCATCGTTTGAAAAAGTATTTAATTGCTTCTCCTTACGAAAATGATCAATAACAAGGTTATGAGATATCCTGACGACCCAGGAGAGGAATTTGCCGTTGTCCTTATATTTGTCCTCCAGCAATGATTTTATGACCTTTATAAAGGTATCCTGGAAAATATCTTCTGCAAGATGATGATTCTTTACAATAAGAAATATGTATGTGTAAACTTTATTTCTGTGCCGGTTAATCAGGACTTCCATACATGATTGATCGCCATTCACGAACTTTTTCACAAGTTCCTGATCAGACAATTGATTCAGTGTTTTCAAAACTACCTCCTTTTTAATTAAAAAAAGTAGAATTGTTAAATAGGCGCTCCTCCGGTTTTGAAGTTAATTAATTACTGTATGTATTGTTTCAAATAAAATTTTTCTCTTTGAAAAGTCTTACCTTTGCAAAATTGTAAAAATATTTTAATAAACCACACAATTTTTCTTTTTTTCAGATAAAACAATTTTTATGCCAAATAATAGTGTTGCAACTGATAATGCAATAATCATTCAGGGAGCTAAAGTTAATAATTTAAAAAATATAAATCTCACAATCCCAAGGGATAAATTTATAGTTATTACCGGATTATCCGGTTCAGGAAAATCATCTCTGGCTTTTGACACGATTTATGCTGAAGGCCAGCGAAGGTATGTTGAAAGTCTGTCTTCATATGCCCGTCAGTTTCTCGGCAGGATCAACAAACCTGAGGTTGATATGATTAAGGGCATCCCTCCGGCTATTGCTATTGAACAGAAGGTTAATACCCGCAATCCAAGGTCTACTGTCGGAACTTCAACAGAAATTTATGATTATCTGCGGCTTTTGTTTGCACGTGTCGGAAAAACGGTCTCTCCCGTTTCCGGTAAAATTGTAAAAAAACACTCTGTTACCGATGTTGTTGATTTTATAATGTCAATGAAGGAGAGTACAAAAATGCTCTTAATGGCTCCATTGAAGGAAAACGACAAATTGACCATTGAAGAGCGTCTTTCCATTTTACTGCGCGAGGGTCTTACCAGAATTGAGATTGAAGGTCAGGTATTTCGTATTGATAGTTTAAAAAATGAAGCCGTTGATCTGCATACACATCCGGTAAACCTGGTAATTGACAGGGTTTCAGGAGGACATATCGATGATGAGGATGTGATGAGCCGTATTTCTGATTCTGTTCAGACTGCATTTACTGAAGGATATGGGACCTGTCTCGTTAAAATAATGGCAGACGAGCCTTACACAGAAGAATTTAGTAACAGGTTTGAGGCTGATGGTATGGAATTCGAAGAACCTACCGAGCACATGTTCAGCTTTAATAATCCGATAGGTGCCTGTCCTGTGTGCGAGGGTTATGGAAAGGTGATAGGTATTGATGAAGATCTGGTAATTCCCGATAAAAATCTTTCCGTATATGAAGATGCTATTGTGTGCTGGAAAGGGGAAAAGATGAGCAAATGGAAGGAAAAACTTGTTTACAGTGCAGATAAATTTAATTTTCCGGTTCACAAACCGTATTACGCATTAACCGATGAACAGAAGAGATTGTTATGGACCGGAAATCGCTACTTTCATGGATTGAACAGGTTTTTTGAATACCTGGAAGAAAAAAAATATAAGATTCAGTACCGGGTAATGCTTAGTCGTTACAGGGGTAAGACCATTTGTCCGGAATGCCGGGAAACACGTTTAAAAAAGGAAGCTGGATGGGTTAAAGTCGGAGATGCTTCCATCCAGGAGCTGGTGATAATGCCTGTAGATGAATTAATGGTATTTTTTGAGAATCTTAAACTTGATTCCTATGAGGAAAAAGTAGCCCGGCGAATGCTGGTGGAAATTACCAGCCGGCTCAGTTTTCTGCTGAATGTTGGACTGGGTTATCTCACGCTCAACCGCCTTTCTTCTACATTATCTGGTGGGGAATCACAGCGCATCAACCTTTCCACATCTCTGGGCAGTAGCCTGGTGGGCTCTCTTTATATATTGGATGAACCCAGTATTGGTCTGCATCCGCGAGATACACACCGATTGATAAATGTGCTCCGCCAACTAAAAGAGATTGGCAATACAGTTATAGTGGTAGAGCATGATGAAGAAATAATTCTGGCAGCCGATGAAATCATAGACATAGGACCAATGGCCGGACGGCTCGGAGGAGAGGTAGTTTTCCAGGGTACTCATAAGCAGTTGAAGGAGGAAGGAAAAAGCCTGACGTCGGATTATATTACCGGCCGAAAATCCATTGCATTGCCGGTTTCAAGACGAAAGTGGAACAGTTATATCGAAGTAACAGGTGCCCGGGAACATAATCTCAAAGGGATAGATGTGAAGTTTCCGCTCAATGTTCTTACAGTGGTTACCGGTGTGAGTGGTTCCGGTAAGTCATCACTGGTACGCGACATTCTTTATCCTTCTCTTAATAAACGATTTAACGGCCTTGGTGACCGTACCGGACAACACAGTACCATTGGCGGCGATCTGAAAATGATTTCCAATATTGAATTTGTGGATCAAAATCCCATTGGTAAATCATCCAGGTCTAATCCGGTTACATATATTAAGGCTTATGACGAGGTGAGAAAATTATTTGCCAACCAGCAGGCTTCTAAAATCAATAATTTTAAACCATCACATTTTTCATTTAATGTTGATGGCGGCAGGTGTGAAGAATGCCAGGGCGAAGGTGTTATAAAGGTTGAAATGCAGTTCATGGCTGATGTAAGCCTGGTCTGTGAAAGTTGCCACGGAAAACGCTTTAAAGATGAAATTCTGGAGGTTAAATATCACGGGAATAACATTTATGATGTTCTAGAGATGACGGTAGATGAGGCAATTGAATTTTTTGGAGGACAAAAAAACAGTCAGGCTCATAAAATAGCGGAAAAACTTAGTCCGCTGGCTGATGTCGGCCTTGGCTATATCAAACTTGGACAATCTTCCAGTACACTCAGCGGTGGCGAGAGCCAGCGTGTTAAACTGGCTTCATTTCTGGGAAAGGAAAATGCAGCAAACCACCTGTTGTTTGTTTTTGATGAACCCACAACCGGTCTTCATTTTCATGATATTCACAAATTGCTGGATGCTTTTAATGCTCTGATTGAAAGGGGTAATTCTATCATTATCATTGAACATAACCTTGAGGTTATCAAGTCAGCCGATTGGGTGATTGACCTTGGACCCGAAGGGGGGATCCAGGGTGGAGAACTGGTATTTGAAGGAACTCCTGAAGAATTGATAAAGGAAAAACGTTCCTATACCGGCCAGTTTTTAAAAGAAAAAATTAAATAGATTAAGTGACTATCTGAAATCATGTATAAATCAAATCTCCTGGTAAAATATATTTAGAAAGGATCCCTCTTGTTGCCCCCTTCCCCCTTAAGGTGCCTCACACACGGATTTTATTAAACATTCCCGAAAGTCATAATAAATTATAATGGTATTCCCTCCATGGGTTTGCTTATTTAAGTGAAAAATAAAAAAAACGCAAGACAACAATCTTGCGTTTTTCTATTTCTTAGATATTGTAGCCCTGGTTATTTACCATCTCCAAACACTTTTGTAAGAATATCCCCAACTGTTGTTGTGACCCACTTCCAGGGATCTCTGCGTATTTTTATTTCTTCCTTGCCTATTTTATAGAATAATCCGTCAAGGGCTTTATCTGTCACGTAATTGGGAAGATTGGTATTAACCGGTTCCAGGTTGAGTAAATTCAGAAAATCATTATTTACCACCGTATTATAAGAGGTTGTGATGGTAGACCATGAACTGCTGGCAGATACATTTCCGACAAGCTTTTTGTCTAGTGAGGTTGCAATTTTGGGTTCGAATGCTGCTGCAAGCTGATTGTAGGTAGTGGACCTGAGGAATTGGGTTGCTGCAGTGGAATCAAAAGCAGTTCCGCTTTTTAAGGTACCAGCGGTTGCTGCAGGATTTCTGCCATTCAGGATTTCCCATCCGTCAGAAATAGACATATTGGTAATTGCAGTTGCAAATATTCCGGCGGCTTCTGAGGCTGCGTCTTCAGCCGATCTGTTCATTTTATGTACGAATTCGGTGATTAGAGCCGAACCAACTCCGGGTATCTTGTCAATATTATCTTCAATTATAGCGGCTTCCGGGGGAAAAGGTATCTTAACTTTTTCATCGAGATAATACCCGCCAACTGCGGTGAGCATACTTACTGAGGTATCAGTACCAACCTTCAGGGCAGTTTTTAGTCCGTTTATCACTTCTTCATTTGAAAGGCCTGTGCCCGTGGAAGTATCTATTAAATCGCAGGAACCAACTAGGAGGGTTGAAATAACAGCAAGGGAGTAAATTATATTTTTCATACGCAAACCAGTTGATTAAAAGAAACTGTTTTAAATTGAATATACGGTAATAAAAGACAAAAGTTGTGCCGGAAAAAAATAAAAAAGGCTGTCACATTTAATTATGGACAGCCCTGATATCTGAAGTTTTATAAGACTATTTGTTCTTAAATCCAAACATAATGGCGACACAACCACTTCGTATTTCATCTGTTGCTTCACTTCTCACCGGTACTTTGACCCATATTTTTAATTGCTGGCTTGTTTCCAGTTTAAAATCCCAGGTGCGTGCATAATTATTATCTTTGTTATTATACAAAACATTTCTGTTTTGATCGATAACCTTGAATTCGACACTGGGCAGGTTGTCGGAACCACAAATGGCTATCCTGTATTCCTGTCCGGAATAAA
Organism: uncultured Bacteroidales bacterium; assembly: GCA_963783315.1. GTDB lineage: Bacteria > Bacteroidota > Bacteroidia > Bacteroidales > DASQZP01 > DASQZP01. The sequence goes on along the minus strand of CAWAMZ010000008.1, from coordinate 255,930 downwards.
ATGTCTTATAAAGTTCAGCTTCTTCACCCTCTGTAAGTACTGCTGCATGATAATTACCATCATGAATATATGGCATAAGTTCAATCTTGCAAATCTTTTTCGCAAAGCCTTTACATTGTGCATTGGCTGTAAGCGGAACAAGCATCAGAATGGTTAACGTAATTATGAGTATGGAAAATCTTTTCATATCTGAATTTTTTATAATGTAAAGTTATCTCTGATTGCTTTTACTTTCTTAGTTAATTCTTCAAATGTCTCAGGAGAGGCTTTGACTGTTGTTTTGCCTTTGAGCGTGGTAACATCCTCATTTTCGTTTTTTTCCACTTTTATTGGGGTTGATTTAATTTCCACCTTGTCAAAAGTTTTCTTTAAATCATCCATCATCACGATCAGTGAAGCAACATCCTGATTTTGCTTATACTGATCAAGCAACCTGAGCACAATCTGCAGGGATAATTTTTGCTCCAGAATCCGGTCTGCCAGTTTGTTATTTTCAATTGAATCATTTCCTACCAGTTGTGTGGCAAGGTATAAACCTTCAACCCAGCCACCTACAAGAACCACGGAGGCTATTGCATCCCTGTTATTTTCTTTAAGGAACGAGCTGGAAGCCATAAAGGTTTCAGAAATAATATCCATTATGACATCTCTGTTATTTACATTTTCTTCCAGTCTTGAAATGGTATTCTCATCGATAGCATCCAGAATTCCAAGTCCGTCAGCCATAGCTTTGGCTGCATTCATATAATTGATTGAAGCCTGTGTTTGATCAAAAAGACTGGCAAAGCTTAAATCTGTAGTGTAAATTCCAAGGTTAAGTGCCATACTTTTATTTGTGGTATATTTGCTGGCATTGCTAACCGGGTTCAGTAGTTCTTCATTATAGGTGGCACCTGCATTTTTTATCAGAACAGCTGTTTCCAGTGGAGAAGGCAGTGAATAAAATATTTTTTTTGCCTGACTTATATCTTCAAATATCTCGTCTCCGACATTTAAAGTGTCAATTGTTGGTTCTTTATTTTCCGTTGTCTTTTTCCCATCAGAGGCACATCCGGCCACCAGAAATACAAAGAGAATTATTGCCATCGTTTTCAGAGGGCCAAGGGGTAGATTTTTTATTTGCATAAGGCAATCAGCTTTGTGAGATTGTACATCTTAACATCGATAAAGTAAAAATAGTGTTTTTTTTTATATGACTATCGGGAATGATTAATATAATTTAAAATGAATCAGATTTTACAATGCTTTCGCTCAGCCCCTGTTTTCCCCTAAAGGGGAGCCAGCGCACAAATTTATACTAAATTTGAAATAAGTAAACCGTGCGAGAGCCCCCTTCAGGGGGTAGGGGGCAGTGTAAGCATGCTTTCTCTGACAATAATTTAAATGGATATTAGCTTTATACATGATTCCCGATAGTCATATTTTTTTATATTACAAAACAAGGAAATATTTAGGCAATTTCCTAATTGTTTGGTATGTAAATGCTTTGCAATTGATCTTAGAAGCCGTATACCGAAAATCCTCCGTCAACATTAATACACTGGCCTGTAATAAATCCGGCACCCGACATACACAAAAATGCCGCTGTGGCTGCTATCTCTGATGGTTTTCCAATACGTTTAAGGGGGGTCCTGTCCAGTACATCTTTCCGGTACTCCGGATCATTCAGTACTGTTCGTGCCAGGGGGGTATCAATATACCATGGAACTACAGCATTGACGCGAATTTTATCCTCAGCCCATTCACATGCCAGGTTCCGTGTGAGTTGGTTGATGGCTGCTTTGGTCATGGCATATATTGAACCTGTCCGTAAATGTGTAATGCCGGAAACCGAAGAAATATTCACTATGCTTGCATTTCCTGATTTTTTTAAGAGCGGATAAAGCTTTCTGGATAGTTCCCAGGTGGAAAGCAGATTGGTATTCATTATCGTGGAGAATTCTTCGTCGGTATATGCCGTGGTTTTTTTTCTGATGTTGGTACCGGCATTATTGACGAGAATATCAAGTTTACCATGCTGAACACAATAATCCACAACCGTTTTGATTCCGGAGGGAGTACTTATATCTGCAGCTATTCCGAAGATCTCATTTTCAGGGTGCAAATCAATAAATTCTTTTATATCATCCTCATGTCTTGCCACAATGATTACAGAAGCACCCAGGGAAATGAAAATTTCTGCGACAGACTTTCCGATACCTTTGGTTCCTCCTGTAATTAGTGCAGTTTTTTTCTGCAGGTTCCAGGTTATTTCCATTTTTTCATCTTTTAATTAAACAGGTTTGATACTTTCAAAGTTAGAAATATTCTCTGCTTATGGTAAAATGATTCTGAAATTAATTAATGGGAAGAAATATTTGTTATCCATACAGATTTAATTAACAGGAGTGTTGGGTATATTCCTTATCATTCAAATTTGATAATTTGGGGTGCTTTGACATAAAAATTTTCTGGTTGCAGGCGTGTTTCACCCGAGAGAATAAGAATATTTCGCCGGGCATTGGCAGGGGCTCCGGGGTAGAGTGTGAACTTGATCTGGAAAGTATTAAATATCAGGCGCTCATTCCTTATTCTGATGCCTACACTCAGACCGGTTGTAAGTGGTTGAGAAAAAAGCTTTTCATAGCGATCGCCTATGAGCCCCATGTTCACTGAACCAAAAAAGGCAAACCGGAAACCATACAGATAATAGGGTGAAAAAGCTACCGTTTCCAGATTCAGAGTCATCTTTTTGATACCCAGTAAATCCGGACTGGTAAGTCCCGGGATACCATTCTGATCATTTATGCTGATAAATTCATTTCCGAAGCGATGAATGCCTTTGGTATAATCGAATTTAGCGAATTGCCTGATTTTAAATCTGTTAATAATGAATAAATTAGTGAAATAATTTAAATCAAGTTTAACAATTCCCTGTTCAAGTTCATTCTTATGAATAAAACCTCCATATTGCAATGATCCCTGTAAGTACCCGAGGTTAAAGAGATAATCACCTTTTGACAGGCTAAGGCCATAATAAAGCCGGGTATAAAACTCGTTAAATTCGGGTCCAAAGGTAAAGTTTATCAGACTCCCATATGGAATGTCCTCTGTCCGTCCAAAACTGTAAATAAGATTGCTCCTGTAAAAATCCTGACGGGAATAGGCAATGGTAGTCAGCAGCTGTGTTTTGTTCTGGTAGACATAATTTAAGTCCCTCTGAACCAAAGGACGCTTAAAATATTTGTCGCGGTATACAGCACCAGCCAGGATGAAACTTGCCCGGTTATCCAGGAAAAAATTATCTGTGTTTACTTTAAAAGCGCGTCCTATCCAGAAACTGAAATCATCATAATCAACCGGAGTAATGATTGACAGGCTGTCAAAATAACGGACATCCCTGAGCGTTGAAATCCTGAAATAAGATGCTCCTCCGGCATATTTGGTGTTGGGAGTGAAAAACTGCCGGTTAAATTCTATACCGTAGTTATGGTTCTCAAATATATTTGAATATGTCACTTTTCCCTGTATAAAAGAGCCAGCTATATTCCTTATCCCGTAAGTTCCCTTGTAACCCAAGGCTGCCCTTTTGTCCCCGTCCCAGTAGATATTACTCTGGGTTTCATTTCCTAATCCAAAAATGTTTTTATCCCATAATTCAACCCGGCCTGCATTAAAATCTGAAAAATCGAGATGAAAGCCTTTTGCCCAGAGATCTTTCGTTATCACAACTACGTCAACTGAGTCACATGATGCACAATCGCTGGATACGTATATGCGGGCATCTTCAATAAAGGGCAGCTCCCTGAGTAATCTTTCATTGTCGGACAGAGCAAGGGGATCAACTGTATCTCCTTGATGTATGATCATATTTTGCTTCAACACCCAGTCAGCCGTTTTAAAGTGAAGCTTATTGCCTGCTTTTTCAATCCATGATTTGGCTTCTTTGGTAGTATCGGAAATGGTAGGCCCGAATACATCAAGCTTTTTAATTTCTATACTCCTGATCACCTTTCCGCTAAAAGGGATAAAAGGCAGTTCACTTTTCTGTGTGGTTAGTGCTTCCTGATTTTTATTTTGTTTGGGAGTAGATATTACAATATTATGTAGCTCACGCGTCCATTTTTTTTGGTCTGCCTTTTCTTCAAGCATATCAAAAAAATTATTGGTACGTATTTCTGCATTTTTACTTTTTAAAAATCTCATTGAATCCGGGGGAGGTAAAACCGTATCTTCAGTTGGGTGTATATCCGTGTTAAAATGTGCTTTTTTGGAAGGAGATTTGGATATAGGTACCGGCTGTTCATCTTGATGATCAGTATACTGAGCCATTGTCCTTGATGCAGACCCGGTCAGAATGAATGACAGAATTAACAGAATAAACAGCCTTCTGAATGCAAAAATGAATAAATAGATCAATGCTGTATCAACTTAATTTTTAAATGATTAATCTGATGAAATCTTTTCAAGCACTTTTTTAAGGGCCGGCGATTTATTAATATCAAGTTCATATTCCTTTTTAATTTCCTGAATAAATTCAGGTCTTAAATAACCTTTCTCAACTGCATGAATTGAAGCTTCATAAGTATTTTTTACCACAACAAGTTCCACGCCAAGTTTTTTAAACTTTTCAGTCAAATCCAGCAGGTGCTTTCTTTTCTTCTTCCTGATATCCCTAATGTAAACAGCTTTTACCCTGCCCGGAAAAGTTCTGATGGTGCGTAAATAAATATCAGGGTCTTTCTGACCGCTGTCCCCAATCAGTATAAAATTCAGCAAATGATAAAATTGCATCAGGCCATTAATTTTTTTCAATTTGTGAGCATGGCTTCCTCCGCCGCTTTTCCAAAACTGAAATATATTGTTTTTTAACTGCTTGAGCAAAAATACACCTTTTGGAATATGATTAAATTTGCAAAAATCCAGCAACAGGTCATACAGGTTCCATTCACTACTGGATATAAAAAATACAGGATTGCAGGCCACCTGATCTCTACCTGTTTGAAGTGCTTTATAAAACGAAGCTACACCTTCAAATGGTATCCGGGTTGCCGCATTTTTTAAAAGCATTAGGCGCATTTTTTTTAGTAAATTTGTTGAATGACTTACAAGAATTGTATCATCCACATCTGAAATAATGGCATGTTCTTCTGAGCCTGTAATAATAAAAACTTCTCCGGTTGCTTCCACAAGTTCCTGATCAGTAATCACTTCATCCAGCAATATGAAATGAACCTCGTGCCACATGCAGGCTTTAATCTGATCTCCTGTTTTGAAACGGGCCACAAAAAATCCGTCCTCATCCGTTTCAACTATTTTTTCCTGATCATAAAATTTTACGAGTACCCTCACCCCAGGAATTTCATCACTGATATACCTTTTAAACATGGCCAGCATGTTTTCCCAGATTGAATCATCATGTTCGGGCAGGGAGAGGCCTTTGTCCTCTGTAACTGTACCCATAGCAATCACTTCCCTGTTATTTCCGTATCCCCGGTAAGGAATGATTTTGGGTACCCCCAGCCAGCCGGTTTGTTCCTTTATCCAGAGTTTTATTGCCCTGAACGGGTTAGTTACTCTCCTTGCCAGTCTTTTCAAAGGTTTTTTTAATGCATTCATATCTCCTGCAACTGTAATTCATTCTCTGCTACTATCCCGAAATATATAAAATATATGGTACATTATCATAAATAATTGCAATGCAGACTATAACTCAAATTTCTAACAATTAAGCGTAATAGATCATTGTACCATGATATTTACATCCGGCCTGATTAAGCCATTTTAAAGGTCAGAAAATAAATTCAGGGAAAGGAATGGTGTTTCAGATTTAATATAAAGCAGTTCTTTTGCTGTTAACCCTGATGATTTTATATATGAACCGGGCTTATTTCAGCCTTATTTTAGGATAAATAAATTAAATAAATTTCATTTTACTCGTATGAAATGTTATTCAATTCTCATAACAGATTTCTGAAAGATATGTTCATCTATCATATGCAGCCATTTTCTGTTATACAGAATGGACAGTTATTTTGCGGAAGGAAATTATATCTTATCTTTATTTCAAAAAGAAGAGGATTACATGGGAAGTGAAAAACAGAAGATTTTATTTGTGATAAATCCGGTTTCCGGTAATATTGATAAACTTCGGTTTGAAAGGAACATTGTGGAACAGGCTGAAGAAAGGAATTATGAATTCAGGATTTATAAGACCATCCCAGATGATGACGCTTCAGCACTGAAAGCTGAAATTACAGATTTTGATCCTGAAACAGTGGCCGTTGCTGGGGGAGATGGTACACTGAATATGGTTGCCTGCTTGCTGCAGGGAACTGCAATTAAAATGGGTATCATACCACTTGGCTCTGCAAATGGAATGGCCGCTGAACTGGGAATTCCGGATAACTGGCGTAATGCTCTGCAAATTGTGTTTAGCGGACATGCTGCCTCTGTGGATATGGTCCGAATCAACAGAAAATATCTTTCACTGCATGTTAGCGATATTGGCCTGAATGCACGTGTCATTAAATGGTATACTAAGCAGGGCAGGCATGGTTTATTTGGCTATGCCCGGCAGTTTTTCAGGGAGATGTTTATTTCACGTCCGGTAAAATATTATATCACTGCGGATGGAAGAAAATATTTCAGAAGGGCTCATATGGTAGCTATTGCCAATGCAAAAAAATATGGTACCGGTGCAATTTTGAATCCGCTTGGTCAAATGGATGACGGCAAATTTGAGTTATGTATATTCAAACCATATCCTTTTTATGCAATTTTTTCCTTTTTCATTGCATTTTTTGCCGGAAGACTGCATAAACACAGGTATGTAAAGATTATAAGCTGTTCACATGCAAAAATAGCTGTAAAGCATAAACAGGATCTGCAGATTGACGGTGAACCCATTGGAGAAGTAAAGACAATTCACATTGATATCCTCTCCAAAGTATTACAGATAATCGTTCCCTGATAAACCAGGGCTTGTAAAATGAACTATTTACCTGCTGACTGGTTGTATTTTGAAGAACAAACCTAAGCGTACTGTATAAATTAATGGCAACCGGTTATTTCCGAAAACATAATAAATCTTTGTTTCTCCGATTATTAAAGTTGGTCGGATGGCTTGTTGCTGCCCTGTTATCCCTGTTCATTTTGCTTGCCGTGTTATTGCAAAACCCTGTAATTCAGAATTATGTTAAAGATAAAATTGTACAGACAGTTAACAAAAAAGCAAATACTCAGCTGCAAATAAAGCATATCGGAATTGCTTTTCCAGGTGATGTGCTGGTTGATGGTGTTTTTATTCCTGATCAGCAGCGCGATACAATACTTTATGCAGGGCGCCTGCGTGTCAGGGCCAATTTGCTGGCGCTTATACAACACAGGGTATCAGTCAGGTTAATCAGCCTGCAGAACAGTACAGTGAAACTCGAAAAAAGAGCGGATGGTAGTTTTAACTTTTCCTATATTATAAATGCCCTGAATAAAAACAGTGCTGCAACAGCCGATACTGTAATCCCTGCTCAGGGCAGTAAACAGGGAAAAGCATTAACTTTCAAAATCAATGACCTTTCATTAACGGGTATTCATTTTTCATATCACGATCTGCTTGACAGTCTTGAAATGAGCTATCGGATTGGAGACATTAAACTAACTGTGGATCATTTTGATCCTGAAAACAGCATTTATAAGCTGAACAAAATTTCCCTTTCAAACAGCAGCGGGTATTTTCATTCTTTCAAAATGTCCCCTGCACCGCAGACAAATGACACTGTCAAATTACCTGAAATTGCAGTGAATCAGCTTTCTGTAGATTCGTCTTCTTTTATTTACTCAGATAATTTGTCAGAGTTAGGTTTTACAGTAAAAGTGGGCAAATTATACATCCAGCCACAAAATATTGACCTGAACAAGAATACGGTGGATGTAAAAAATTTGTTTTTAACTGGTTCATCATTTGTTCTTAAAGACACTGCAGTAACTTCCGGGTCAATTGTTAATGACTCAACTGTTTCGTTTGACTGGAAAATAAAACTTGATAAAGCATTTATTCAGGATAATTCCTTTAAAATGTATTCTCTTGATAAGCCCGCCGATAAAATTAAACTCATCAGTATAAGCAGGACAGGAGCAATAATTGACAAGTTTGAAATTAATAATAAACTTATAAGCGGAGAGATTCGGGGGGTAACCGCTGTTATTAATGATAAGTATGATCTGAAACGGTTGGATGTCAGCCTTGAAGCAGGTCCCACCCATGCAAAAATACGTGATTTATTGCTCCAGGCGGGTAATTCAGAACTGAAAGCATCACTGGATATGGAGTATCCCAATGGCCCGGTTATGGATATAGCTTCACCAGACAGACTAAAACAGGCAACTATTTCCCTGCAGATTCCAGGTTGTGTAATCAGCAAAGAAGATATAACCCGGTGGTTTAGTAATGATTCAGTATTTGACAATCTTAAGTTGCCAGACAGGATAAAATTAACGGGTTATGCATCTGGTTCCACAGGCAGTCTATCGGGAAATGTTGCAGTTACTTCCATCGATGGAACGATCAATACCAGCTTTACTGCCGGAAATCTGACAGGCAACATGCCCTATTACAGCATACAAACGGATATACCGGGCATGAAGGCAGGTAAAATACTTAACCTGTCCGCATTTACCGGTGATTTGTCAATGTATCTTTCTGTAACAGGTAAGGGTAAATCTCTTGAAAATCTTGCCGGATCTTTCAACGCAAATATCCGGAATGTTGAATACAATGAATACGCATATAAAAATATCACCCTTTCCGGCAGTCTCGCGGACAGTTTGCTGAAGGCAAAACTTGTGAGCGTTGATTCCAATGCTACCGTGGATATTACCGTTTCTGCAGGACTGGGAAAAAAAGTACCGGTTGCATCTGTTGTAGCTGCAATTCATTCACTTAATATGCAAAAACTTAAACTGAGTAACCAGTTGATTGCTTTTTCTGGATTACTGAAAGCAGATATCACTGGAAAGAGTCTGGATAGTATTTCTGCTGCAGTTACTATGAGCAAACTTAAGATTTACCATGCTGATACTTTAATTATCCCTGATAGTATTAGCCTTGCGTTAACCTCGGGGGAAAATCAGTCGGCTCTTCAGTTTCACTCCGGGTTTATGGATTTGAAATATAATGGTACGGGTAATCTTTCTGATTTACCGGCAGAGATGAAAAACTATTTTTCAAAGTATTTGCTGTCCGGGCAATCAGTTCAGGATACTGCGGGTTTTAATACCAGTTTCTATTTTGATGCGCAAATTAAAAAAATTGACTTATTAAGGGAATTTTTTGTTCCCGGACTGGAGAAATTCAATGTCAAATTGTTGAGAGGACGTTATGACCATGAGTCAGGAAAATTCGACTTTTCATTAAAAACCGGGAATGTAGTGTATGATAATTATGAACTTGATTCTTTGGTTTTTGGAATTACTACTGATACAACGGATATTCGTTATAATATGAGCATCAGTAATGTTCAGTCTGCGGATATCGACATACCCACATTTCTTGCAGAAGGTAAATTAAATGGTGCCAGGTTGTATTCATCTATGCAAATCTTAGACAGGTCAGAAGAGCCAAGATTCAATCTTGACTGGACACTCTCGCTGGGTGATACTGTCCATGAGCTGAGTTTTACCCCTGATAGTCTGATAATTAATTATGACCGCTGGAAAGTAAATGATAACAATGGTGTGGTTTTTTACAAAGCGGGCATTTATTTTCGTGACATGATACTTTCATATGGCCACAGCAGCATTTCACTATTGTCTGATTTAACTGCCACTAATGATACAGTTTTAGACATACAACTTGATAGTATAGACCTTGGATATATATCACAGGTTATTTCACGTGATTCATCCCTAATTACGGGAACACTCAGTGGAAAGGCGAAAATTCAGCATATATTTTCAGTTCCTGTTTTTTCAGGTAACATCCAGGCCGGTCAATTGGGTTACAAAGGGGAAGTATTGGGAGATTTGAGTGTTGAAGCTAATAATAAACATACTCGCGACAAATATGAATTAAACGGAACGCTTGTTAACCAAAGTTCCCGGGTTTCTCTTAAAGGGAATATCGCCGGCGATTCGGCCAAAGCGGTGGATATGACTTTAAAAATTGATAGCTTCCAACTGCATACTGTCCAGCCATTCCTTGAAACATATCTTACTGAACTCAAAGGTATTCTCAACGGGAACCTGCATATTACAGGAACCCTGGGGACCCCGCGTCCCACTGGTACAATTAAAATCGAAAATACTGATTTTATTCTGGCCGGGTACAATACACATTTGAGCATTGCTGAAAATAAAATTGATATTGACAATAAGGGTATACATCTTAATACTTTTTCATTAACTGATAGCCGGGGTAATAAAGCAACCATCAGTGGCAGTGTGTTAACCAGTGATTATAAGGATTTCAGGTTCAATATAAATGTCTCGGCTTCCAACCTTCTTGTGCTTAATAATCCCGAAGCTACTGATCAGCAGTATTATGGCAAACTGAACCTGAATACAGATATCCGAATTCGCGGTACAGATAAGAAACCTGTAATAAATGCCTCACTTACAGCGCTTAAAGGCACTGATCTCACCTATTCACTGGTGAGTCATGGCGGCTATGTATCTGATGAAGGAATAGTTAAATTCGTAAGTTTTGCTGCTGATTCCAGCCGTTTCTCCAGTGTAGAAAAAACCATCTCAGTTACTGATTCGATTCAAAACCGATTGATGGGCATGGAGGTTTCAGCAAATATTGAAATACAAAAGGGCAGCAAATTTACGATAATCATGAACCCTACACTAAATGACCGTCTCGACATAACTGCTGGCGCTGTTCTTAGTTTTTCAATGGCATCCAGTGGTATAATGAATCTTACAGGTAAGGCAACCATAGAGTCTGGCACCTATCACATGAGCCTTACCCGAGTTCAGAAAAAATTTGACATTCAGCAGGGCAGTTCAATAACCTGGACAGGTAATCCCAGTGAACCGCAATTGAATATAACCGCAGTTTATAGCATACGTACTGCACCTATCGGATTGTTCAGTGCAGGTGAACTGCCATCCGATCAGCAGGCGAAACAGCCGTACCGCAAGCAACTGCCTTTCAGGGTTGAGTTAAATATGACAGGAAATCTGACGGATCCAAACCTGAAATTTTCAATTAACATGCCCCGGCAATATGAGGGTGTACTGAACGGTGCTGTTGCTGCAAAGCTTGATCAGCTGAGCCTGAATGAATCGGAGGTAAACAAACAGGCGGTATCCTTATTGTTGTTTGGTAACTTTCTCTCTCAAACTGATCAGCTGGCTATGCTTTCATTGAGCAATGTTGATTACGCCAATAAAATTCTCAGTGAAGCATTGAATAAAACTGCCGAGCGCTATATTAAATTTATTGACCTGAATTTTCAGCTTCAGTCATATAACGATTACGGACAGTCTACATTTACGCGGACAAGGACTGATTTAAGTGTAAAAGCTTCCAAAGAGCTGTTTAATGATCGACTGAGAGTCAATGCCGGTTCTGTTTTCGTCCTTGAGAGCGACCAGAAGAAGCAATCCGTTAATACATTAAACAACATTGCTCCCGAAGCAAATTTGGCATATAAACTGACTCCTGATGGTTCACTTAGTATCAGAGCATTTAATCAAAATGAATATACCGGATTGCTGGACGGGTTAGTCAGAGAAACTGGTGTTTCAATTGTGTATGTGAAAAATTTTAATGAATTTATAGAGTTATTCAATAAAGGCAAGCTAAAACAGTGATAATCAGAAAGCGCATATCGATATACCAGAATATAGTTGTCAGCAGGGCAAGAAAGATTATATCTCTCCTGCTGATGGCTGTTTTATTGTCGTCGTGTCTCAGTACCCGTACACTTTCCGGTGATGAGGTGCTGTACGCTAAAGGCAAGGTTCAGGTAAAAACGATTGGTAATGTGGATGACAAGGGCGATGTGAAAAATAATTTAAAGGATGCTTTACCTGCATCCAATAAAAAGACATTTGGCCTGCAACTTCGTTTATGGGCTTACAGCCTGATAAAAAACCCAAAAAAGGATCATGGTTTGTGGCACTGGCTGAAATATAAATATGGAGAAAAACCTGTATTACTCAATAGTATTAATGAAGATCAGGTGTCAAATGTAATGATCAACCGGTTGAAAAATACAGGCCATTTCAGGGCTGAAATGACAACCAGGATCAAGCACAGGTGGTATAATGATAAAAAGGCGGTGGTAGTATTCAATGCCAGTATTAAACCGGCATACATGATAAAATCTCTGCAGTATCCTAAGGGACCATCAGTACTTGATTCTTTGATCCGGAAAAGTTCCGATAAGTCATTTATCGAACCCGGGAAACAATATGATCTTACGCTCCTGGAGGATGAACGAAACAGGATTAATGATTACCTGCGTAATCAGGGGTTTTTCTATTTCTCTCCGGATATGTTGTTATTCAGGGCTGATACAAGTGCTATTCCTGAAAAAGTAATGATGCAACTCACAGTCAAGCCAGGTGCTCCGCCCAGTGCGCTTATTCCCTACAGGATTAATAAAGTGTTTATCTATCCTTCCTATTCAGAACTTACAAGTGACACACTTGTGCATGATACCTTAAAATATGAGGACTATAATATAATTGGTAACAGTGCCTATATCAATCCTTCTTTGCTCGCCCGGTCAGTATTTCTCAGGAAAGGTGACTTGTACTCCTATGAAAATCATACACTGACATTAAAAATGATGAGTGAGCTGGGCCTTTTCCGGTTTTCCAATATACGCTTCGAACAAACTCCAAACACCCGTGGATTGCTCAATACGTATATCTATCTGACTCCGAGGGAAAAAAGATATCTGAGGGCTGAATTTGGTGTGGAAAATAAATCAACAGATTTTACCGGTCCGCTTCTCAAGACTTCACTAACTAACAGAAATGTATTTGGTGGAGCTGAGAATTTCTCTCTTAATGCTGATCTTGGCATCGAATCACAATTCAGTGCAATTCCTTCCACTTATCTCGGTAAATTTTCATATAAGGCAAATATTCATGCTTCCTATGAAGTGCCTGGATTTCTTACCCCTTTTACCTTCAGCAGTCATAATTATAAGTATTTACCAAGAACTTCTGCTGACCTGGGTATCAGTTTTTTAAAAAGGATTGAATACTATTCACTGAATTCGGTAAATGCTGATTTTGGTTATAAGTGGAAAGAGACAGAAGGGAAGACACATGATCTTAACCTTATTTCGCTTAATTATCAGCATGTTGTAAAAAGTACACCACAATTTGATACCATATTGCTTGATAATTCCCTGCTGGCAAGAAGCTATGAGGACCAGTTTCTTTTCGGGGCCAATTACAACTATATTTTTTCAACCCAAAATCAATTGAGACGCAGAACGCTTTTTTATTTTAACGGGAATATTGATTTGGGTGGTAATCTGCTGGGACTTACCCAATCACTTATTGAAGGCAGAAAACCTACTGTTGATTCACCCCTGAAAATTCTCGGCACCAAATACGCACAGTACACCCGATTCCTGGCTGACTTCCGTACACATACCAAAGTTCTTTACACCAATACTTTGGCTACCCGTTTAGTTATTGGCGTAGGTATTCCGTATGGTAATTCGGATGCTCTGCCTTATATCAAACAATTTTTTGCTGGCGGATCCAACAGCATCAGGGCATTCCCTGCTCGTTCCATTGGTCCCGGAAATTTTAATCCGAACCGGGAAAGCCAGGCAGTGTTCGTTGACCAAACGGGTGATATCCGGCTGGAAGCCAATCTGGAACTGCGCTTTCCCATTGCTGGCAGTTTTAAAGCCGCTATATTTGCTGATGCCGGTAATGTATGGTTGTACAATTATGACCCTAAAAGGCCTGGTGGCCAGTTTAGTTTTAATAGCTTTCTTCGCCAATCGGCGCTGGGGACGGGCTTAGGGATCCGCTATGTTTCCAGCTTCCTGGTTATCAGACTTGATGCCGGTTATCCTTTGTATATCCCCTACCTACAGCCTGCTGCCGAACGGTGGGTGTTTAATACCCCGTCAAAAAACCTGCAAGGATTTCCTACCTTAAATTTTGCAATTGGTTACCCATTCTGATAAAGTAGCTGCTGAACCTGAATTTTGTTTCCATAAAACAAAAAAATGGTCAGGACTTGTTACTTTTACTGAAAAATCTGACCATGGAAAAACCTGTTTACCTTGATTACAATGCCACAACTCCTGTTGAAAAGGAAGTTGCTGAAATCATGCAGTATACGCTGGATACCTGTTTTGGAAATCCAAGTAGCTCACACTGGTTTGGTGTTCAGGCGAGGAAGGTTGTTGAGGAAGCCCGGAAGGATGTTGCTGCGCTGATACACGTGTCACCGGATGAGATTATTTTTACAAGCGGAGGCACAGAAAGCAATAATATGGCAATTAAAGGTTATGCCATGGCCAACAAACACAAGGGGCGGCACATTATTACTTCATCCATTGAACATCCTGCTGTTCATGAGGTTTGTAAATTCCTTGAGCAAAATGGGTTTGAAATTACTTATCTTCCGGTTGACAGGGAGGGTACGGTGCAGTCAGCAACACTCAGGGAAGCCATCAGACCTGACACTATTTTGATATCCGTTATGCATGCCAACAATGAAACTGGTACGATACAACCAGTCCGGGAGATTGGAGAGGTTGCGAAACAATATGGAATAGCATTCCATTGTGACGCTGCCCAGTCAGCAGGCAAGATTCCCATAAACTGTCCGGAGATGGGTTTTACCATGCTGAGCATTGCCGGGCATAAATTATATGCACCCAAGGGAATAGGTGCCTTGTACATTCGCAGGGGAACCGGGTTGGAAAAAACCATGCACGGAGCCGATCATGAATTTAACCTGCGGGCAGGGACGGAAAATGTTCCTGAGATTGCAGGACTGGGAATGGCATGCAAAATTGCTGCAGGTAATCTTGATAAGTTCTCCGTTCAAATGAAGCGCACAAGTGATGAATTGTACCGTCTGCTCTATGAAGCCTTGCCTGATATCAAATTAAACGGAACATCATCAAACCGATTACCCAATACATTGAACATCAGCTTCCCAAATATTGAAGCCGATACACTGTTATCAGAACTGCAGGGTATTGCTGCATCAGCCGGGGCTGCCTGTCATTCGGGTGATGTTGAAGTATCGCATGTGCTGGAAGCCATGAAGGTACCCGTAGAATATGCCATGGGAGCTATTCGGTTTTCAACGGGAAGGCATACAACAATTGGAGATGTTGAAAAAGCGGCCGTGCAGATTATTGATGCAGTTAAAAGACTTCATCCTGATGATTCGATTTTGGATGCAAAAGTGGCAAATGAAGAAATTAAACTAACCCGTTTTACCCATGGACTTGGTTGTGCCTGTAAAATGAATCCCGCTTCCCTGCAGGAGGTCCTTGCAAAAATAACGGTTTCAACCGGACCTGATGTGCTGGTTGGGTCAGGCACCGCTGATGATGCTTGCGTTTACCGTATCAATGAGGATACGGCAATTGTGCAGACAGTGGATTTTTTTACCCCCGTTGTAGATGATCCGTTTACCTTCGGACAGATTGCAGCAGCCAATGCGTTGAGTGATATTTATGCCATGGGAGGAACGCCGTTATTTGCATTGAATATTGCGGCATTTCCGTCTAACCGTCTGCCTTTATCAGTGCTGGAGGAAATTCTGAAAGGCGCCGGAGAAAAAGCAGCTGAAGCTGGTATTCCTGTTTTGGGTGGTCATACCATTGATGACAATGAACCAAAATTTGGCATGGTAGTGAGCGGAAAAATACACCCCGGCAAAATAGTGCTGAATGCTACTGCCAAACCGGGTGATGTGCTGCTCCTCACCAAACCTGTTGGTACCGGGATAATTGCAACCGCTTCAAAAAGGGGAGCTGCTTCACCTGAAATAATGAAACAGGCTGTAAACCTGATGAGTGAACTGAACAGGTCTGCTGCAGAGATAATGCTGCGTTACCCGGTTAGCGCCTGTACCGATGTGACTGGTTTCGGACTTATGGGGCATCTGATGGAAATGTCCATTGGATCAGGTGTCAATGTTACTGTATCATCCGGAAAAGTACCGGTTATTTATGGGGTGGAGGAGCTGGTCAGACAGGGTTTTGTCCCGGGAGGAACCAAAAGTAATTTGGATTTTGTTAAACAAAAGGTAGAATGGGATGAGGCTGTTTCACCAACAATCAGAACAATTCTTTGCGATGCACAAACTTCCGGCGGACTCCTGATTGCTGTTCCTGAAAAATATGCGGCTGGCCTGCAGGATGAACTTAACCGAAACCGGAATACAAAATCTGTAGCAATTGGCTATATTTCCGGGCCGGGTAACGGAATTATAAGTGTTGAAGCATAATAGTGCATTAATTTTGGTGTGAATTTTGACAGGAAAGAATATACCATTGAGTATTCAAATTGCGTTTTGGTAAAAGCAGGTTATTGCCTGTGGCCAGTAAAATTATTAAAGCATAAAAACATTTCCATGAAAATAAAAAGAATATCAGCAATTGCCTTACTTTTCCTTTTTTGTTCATCATTTTCTTTTAGCCGGCAGAAGCAGCCAAAAATACAGGATATTCCTCAATTGAATCGTCAAATCATCGATTATGTTACTTCAGTTATAGGTCAACAGGTTGATCGCGGTGAATGCTGGGATTTGGCCAATCAGGCACTTACCAGGATAAATGCCGACTGGGACCGGGCTTTTGTTTACGGGCGTAAGATTGATCCGAAAAAAGACAAGGTTTACCCAGGAGATATTATCCAGTTTAAAAATGTGAAGGTCGAGTACAAAGAAGGAAACACAATATATAAGCAGGAGATGAAACAACATACTGCGGTTGTTTACAGAGTACTTAGCAAAGGAGTATATGAGCTGGCGCATCAGAATACAGGTTTTTCAGGACGGAAGGTAGGACTTAGTAAATTTGATTTGAGTACAGTCAAAAAAGGTAAATTGTGGTTTTACCGGCCTGTTAAAAGCAAAAATTAACCCCTGTCCCTGAAAATATTGATTTTTCTGTTGCATTCAGGTATAAATCAGATAGATATTATGATTGTGAACAATTGACTGTTATTTTATGTTAGTTGCGAAGAAACTATCCGTTTAAACAAAATACCAAAAAGTTGATCAAATTTTTTAAACAGGTAAACAAATACCCGAGTTTGTTGTTTTTACAGATTGTTTAAGTGATGTAAGTTTGTTGCAGAAAATAAATCAATGTTGAATAATAAATATAAAAAGAATAATTATGGCAGTATTAGTTGGAAAAAAAGCACCAAAATTTAATGTTAACGCCGTGGTAAACGGTGGTGAAATAGTTGAAAATTTCTCACTGGATCAGTATCTTGGAAAGAAATACGTAATATTTTTCTTTTATCCTGCTGATTTTACCTTTGTTTGTCCGACAGAAATCATAGCCTTCCAGAAACAAATTGAAGAGTTCGAAAAACGCGATGTAGCCGTTGTAGGTTGCAGTGTTGATTCAGAATTTTCTCACTGGAAATGGTTACAAACAGAGCAGAAAGATGGAGGCATCAAAGGAGTTAAATTTCCGCTTGTAGCTGATCTTTCTAAAACTATTTCTGAGAATTATGATGTGCTGGCTGGAAGTTATGAATATGATGACATGGGTGAAGTAACCTTTAATGGCATTCCGCAATCATACCGGGGACTTTTCCTGATTGATAAAGAAGGAGTTGTTCGTCATCAGGTAGTAAATGACATGCCTTTGGGCCGTAGTGTGAAGGAAACGCTCAGAATGGTTGACGCATTGCAGTTTTTTGAAAAGAATGGTGAAGTTTGTCCTGCTGACTGGCATTCCGGCGAAACCGGTCTTAAAGCTACCCAGGAAGGCATTGCCGAGTATCTTGGTAATAACTAAGAAACTGAGAATTAAAATCTGAAAATGCAATTTAAAAAGCATTCCGGTTATCCGGGATGCTTTTTTTGTTGGATGTATACTTGATTATTGATTTCCCGGCCTTATAGTATCTAACTTATTCAAAAAATTTGCATCTTTGAATTAACACGAATCTTTAGGGTATTAGTTTATGGAAGACCATTTTTCACTGAATAAATGTCTGTTAGCAACATAGAGAAGTTTGTTAATTTTATGTTGAAACTGTCAGACACCTTCAAAGGATTTTATAAATGTCATCAAATATCAACTGTTATTAAAATTAACAAATAGACTGAGTAGGTGTCTGAAAGTTATATACATAATAAAATCAGGTTGCAAACCAATTTTAACGGATAAATTTTAAATTAGATAAGTAAAAAAAAAGCTATCATGCTAAAAGCTTTTCGGGAATATATAACGCGTCAGCATTTTTTTGATCAGGACAGCCGCATTTTACTCACTGTAAGCGGTGGTATTGATTCGGTGGTGATGCTTAATCTTTTTAATAAAGCGGGATTTGAGACGGGTATTGCCCATTGTAATTTTCAGTTACGCGGAGCTGAATCCGATGGAGATGAACAATTGGTCAGGGAGCTGGCAGCAGATTACCAGGTTCCTGTGTATGTGAAGCGTTTTGAAACGCTGGAATATGCTTCAGCCTATCATCTTTCTACCCAGATGGCAGCAAGGGAACTACGTTATCAGTGGTTTGATGAGGTTGCCGGTGAAGAGGGATATACTTATATTGCTACAGCCCATAACCAAAATGACAACGTAGAGACATTCTTTATTAATTTATTCCGGGGAACCGGTATACGCGGATTATCAGGCATCAGTCCGGTGAACGGAAAACTGGTACGTCCCATGCTTTTTGCAACCCGAGAGATGATTGCTGATTATTGTAAGCAACAGAACATTGTTTACAGGGAAGACAGCAGCAATCTGAAATCAGATTATTTGCGAAATAAGATCCGGCATTTGTTGAAGCCTGTTGTGGATGAAATTTCACCGGGTTTCTGGAAAACTGCCCCTGCAACGCTGAACAGACTGGCTGAAACTGATTTACTGTTTTCAGAAAGAATTGAGCAACTCAGAAAAGAAATTATGCACTTTTCTGAGGGTAAGATGTTTATTGATATTGAAAAACTAACTATTTCAAAAGCAGTGAATACCTGTTTGTTTGAATTCATTAATGAATTTGGATTCAGTTCATTGCAGATCAGAGATATTGCTGAATCACTTGAGGGACCTCCGGGCAGAACTTTTCTTTCCGCTACTCATGAACTGATCAGAGATCGTCAGTATCTCATTGTCCGGGCTATTACAGTTAAAGAAAAACAGAGATTTTACATTGAGGCAGATCAGCAGTTTCTGGAGGAACCGGTCCCATTGGAACTGGAGATAATACAAAGAAATGAGTCATTTATCCTGGAAAGGGACCGCGATATAGCCCTGCTGGATTACGACCTGATAGATTTTCCTTTGTTGCTTAGAAAATGGCAGTCGGGAGATTATTTTAAGCCACTTGGTATGCATGGATTGAAAAAGCTCTCCGATTATTTTGTTGACAACAAGTTTTCTCTTGTAGACAAACAGGAAACCTGGATACTGGCCTCGGGGGACAAGATTGTATGGATAGTAGGGCACCGTCTCGATGACCGGTTTAAGGTTACTGATGAAACCCGCAACATACTTCGTATTTCATTGAAATACTGAATGGCTGTTCAGCCTTTCTGGCTGGGTAAAAAGGGATGCAACAGTCAGGAAAGTATTATTATTTCCTAAAGTTTAAAACTTTTAACTATTCTATATTCTTCCTCAGCGTAGCCAGGAATTCTTTCATTTCATCATAATCTTTATCTTTTATGATTCCGATCAGTTCAGAAAGTTTTTCGTGTATATTTTCCACCTGTTCCAGCGTGAACCTGTTAAACAGGATTTCTGCCAGCAGGTAATCATCCTCTGAGAGCAGTCCTTTTGCAATCTGGTGATGCTTCTTGAAAGTAGTGCCGGGTGCTTCCTGGTGTTTCATCACGGCAGCAAAGACGAGGGTAGAAGAGAAGGGGATCGAGAGCGAATAAGCGATCGTCTGGTCGTGTTGCTCGAAAGTATACTCATAAAGGTTCAGATGCATGGAAGAGTAAAATTCCCGGAAGAACTTCTTGCCTTCTTCATCAGATTCCTTAATTAAGATAGCACTTTCCTGACTAAGGTTTTTCACGTTACCGAATGTGGGACCAAACATAGGATGCGTAGAGACAAACCTTCTGCTGGAACTCTGATAAAAATCCTTCAGGCCGTTTTTTACGGAGGTTATATCACTTAATATGCAATTTTCTGAAAGATATGGCAATACTTCTTCAAATGCTTCTTTTGTATGCTGCAGGCTGACAGCGTTTATTACCAGGTCAGGATCAAAATTACTGATCTCCTCCATAGTCAGAAGCTTATGGGCATTGAAAAAATAACGGAGCCGCGTTTTGTTTTTATCATAAACGGCTACATCGTAATCGAGGCAAAGGGATTCTACCATCCAGGCGCCCATATTTCCGGCACCCATAATCAGGATTTTCATGTATTTAATACTTAACTGGGTTATTTTATTTTTTATGACTATCGGGAATCATGTATAATGCTAATATCTATTTAAAATATTGTCAGAGAAAGCATGCTTACGCTGCCCCCCAACCCCCTGAAGGGGGCTCTCGCGCGGTTTACCAATTTCAAATTCAGTATTAATTTGTGCGCTGGCTCCCCTTCAGGGGATACAGGGGCTGAGCGAAAGCATTGTAAAATCTGATTCATTTTAAATTATATTAATCATTCCCGATAGTCATATTATTTTTTCTTTGTTTTCTGTTGAGACGATGCGCCCTGCCTGCTGCTCTAGCATGAAAAAATCGGCCAGCACAATAGCTGTAGCTGCCTCAAGCACCACCGGTACCCTTAGTGCAATACAGGTGTCATGGCGTCCTTCAATCTCCAGATCTACCATCTTATTAGAACTGATATTGTAAGTGTGCTGTTTCTGATGTGTACTGCTGGTGGGTTTTACAGCTACCCGGAACACAACTTCATTTCCATTGGTGATGCCGCCGTTTATGCCAGCTGCATGGTTGGTTTCTGTTTTTCCGTCGCCTGCGATAAAATTATCATTGTGTTCGCTGCCACGCATTTTTGCAGCAGCAAATCCGGTTCCGAATTCGATGCCTCTAATGGCTGGAATTGAAAAAACCATGTGAGACAAAACTGCCTCCACAGAATCAAAGAAAGGTTCTCCCAATCCGGCGGGCAATCCGTTGACTTTGCATTCTACAATGCCACCAATAGAATCTTTTATTTCCACTGCATGGTCGATGGCTTTTTCAATGTCTTTGCTGCCTCCTGCTTCTATCAGTAAGGCATCAACCGTTGCCGGGGCGATTATCTTTTTGGCTATCACACCGGCAGCTACCAGACCCAGGGTCAGCCGGCCTGAAAAATGACCACCTCCCCGGTAATCTTCGTAACCACCAAACTTGACAGAAGCTGTAAAATCAGCATGTCCCGGACGGGGTGTTTCCCTTAATTTGGAATAATCACGTGACCTTGTATTGGTATTTTCAAACATGATGGTAAGCGGTGCACCGGTGGTTTTGCCATTAAAAACACCACTCATTAATTTGGCTTTGTCAGCTTCTTTGCGCGGTGTAGTACCCTTTGCACCACTTTTACGTCGTTCAGCATCTTTTTCAAAATCATTTTCTTCGAGTGGAATACCGGAAGGAACACCATCCACAACAATACCCACTGAGTTACCGTGTGATTCGCCGAAAATGTTAACCCTGAATAATCTTCCAAAACTGTTCATGTTATTCTTTTGTTTTTTGTATGCTTGTAATTATTTCTTTTAACTCACGTATTTTTAACTGGCCGGGCGCAGTAGCTTCTCCTTCTTCAGGTGCTGCGAACGTAAATTCCGCACCCAGCAGTGGAGCGGCAATTCTACTGAGTATGCCCTGCGGCCCCATACCGATGGCGATCATTTTTTCTTTTCTGTTGTAGAGTCCCAGCAACCTGACATTGTCAGCAGGCGTATTTACCATACAGGCAACTTTGATTACATCTGCCCCTTGTTTGGCACATCTATCGACTATGCGGTGAAGTTCTTCTTCTGTGGGAGTTTCCTGGAAATTGTGATAGGAAACAATCACTTTGGTTCCTGAGAGCTGCGCCTCCTGATGTACCAGGGTTAGCTCTGCGGCTTCTGATTCGGTTTCAATATCCACATAAGCAGCTCCCGAACGAATGGCCTCCAGCAGAAGGTCAATTCTTTCCTGCTGATTATAAGTACCCGGACGGCAGGTTGCCACGAGGTTAGTATGCGAAGAAAAAATCTGCTTTACTTCCTGTGAAGTAAAATGTCCTGCATCCAGCCTGATTTCAGCCAGTTCGTAAAGCAAGGCTTTTTGCAGGCATGCTGCAGAATCTTTTTCGGCAATACTAACGCAAATCATGCACAATACCCTCCAGCTCTTTATAGGTTAATCGTTCGATTACCGCATTTCCGAGTCCGTTTAATAAAATAAACTGTATGCTGTCTCCTTCCCGTTTCTTGTCCCTTTTCATGGCATCAAACAATGTTTCAGGACGCTCAGTGGTTTCCACAGGAAGCTGCAAGTTAGCCAGCAGGGATTGCAAACGCTGCACATCTGCAGGGCTCAACATATCTTTTTTTTCTGAAAGTCTGGCAGCCAGCATCATGCCGATGCTTACTGCTTCACCGTGTATCATACCGGTTAGTTTTTCGAGTGAGTGCGCAAAAGTATGACCAAAATTAAGCTTTTTTCGCTCTCCTTTCTCCCTTTCGTCGGCCTCTACAACTGATGATTTGATTGTAACTGACTTTTTAATGAGATAATGGATGGCTTCCGGGTCATGAGCCAGGGCGCGCTGGTAGTTCTTTTCAAGATAGGCAAACATCTCCGCATCAGCAATAGCTGCGTGTTTGACAATCTCCGCAAAACCGGAGATAAATTCTTTTAACGGAAGAGTTTCCAGCATGCTGTAATCACAGATTACAAATTCCGGCTGGTTAAACACACCGATCATGTTTTTGAAACCTTCAAAATTGACTCCGTTTTTTCCTCCTGCACTGGCATCAACCTGGGAGAGGAGGGAGGTGGATACAAAACCAAAAGGAATACCTCTCATGAAGGTGGAAGCAGCAAATCCTGCAATGTCGCACACAATGCCACCCCCGACTGCCACAATAAATGAACTGCGATCTACCTCGAAACTTATCAGTTTTTCATAGATCTGCTGTACCGTCTCCAGTGTTTTGATCTTTTCACCGGTGCCAATCACAACTTTTTGATAAGCTTCCAGTTCAGTACCATAATGTTCCAGCAGGTTTTCATCGGTAATGCAAACCACCTGTTTTCCTTCAGGGAGGTATGCCGACAAATTCTGTAAGTTTTCTCCCAGCAGTATCCTTGAATTTCCACTGGCTGCTGATATCACTATTTCCTCTTTCATTCAGGTTTTTTTTACAAGCTTCAAAAAAGGTTTTAACAAATATTAAAGATTAAATGATTATCCTATTATTTTCCAAAAACATTATTTCCATCGCCCGATCCTTCTTTACTCCCTCACACCAGCTATGGCTTATGCTGGTCGTGAAATCGCTACGCTCAGTACCCTTAAAGGCCTGCCTGCCAAACGCAGTACAGGCAGGGGATCCTGCGCACAAATATGGATTTAATATGACCTGTGGGAGAGCCCCCTTTAGGGGATTAAGGGGCAGCAGGTTGGGCTTCATGATAACTTCTGGTTTTATATTTTAGACATAAAAGCTTAAATAGGAATTTAATCCCACAATCAATAAAGATTAAATGACATTCAGGCCGTATGCTGCTCGTCTTTTGCAGCCGGTTTCATATTCATGATCAATGTCTGATGGTTGATGGATTCCTGGTGGATGGCTCTGAATATCTTATTGACAAACTCGTTGCTCAGTCCTTTTTCTTCACCCATTTTCAGCCGTTTGTTCAGGATCTCATCCCACCGCTTGGTCTGTAAAATTGTAATGTTGTTGTCTCTTTTGTATTCCCCGATCTTTTCAGCAATCTTCATTCTGTCTTCCAGGATGTTCATTACAGTGTTGTCACACTTATCAATATCGGCACGGAGTGCCTCGATTGTAAGCAGCAATTCGTTATCTACGTCCTGATGACGAAGGATTAACTGACTGACCAGCTCTTTGAGCCTGGCCGGAGTGATTTGCTGTTTGGCATCACTCATGGCTACATCGGGATTATTATGTGTTTCGATGATCAGTCCTTCGAAGTTGAGGTCCATTGCTTTCTGGGAGACATCGAAAAGTAATTCCCTGTTTCCGCAGATATGACTGGGATCGGTAATAATGGGCAGATCGGGAATCCGACGTTTCAATTCGATGGGTAACTGCCAGTGCGGATCATTCCGGTAGGGTGATTTTTCATAGGTTGAAAATCCACGGTGAATGGCAGCCAGCTTTTTGATTCCGGCATTGTTAAGACGTTCTATGGCGCCAATCCAAAGTTCAACATCCGGATTTACAGGGTTTTTAACCATTACCGGAATGTCTACACCCCTGAGTGTATCTGCTATTTCCTGTACTGCAAAGGGGTTGGCAGTAGTACGTGCGCCGATCCAAAGGATGTCAACGCCAAACTTAAGTGCTTCATATACATGTTTGACATTGGCTACTTCAGTGGCAGTATACATACCCGTCTCATCTTTTACTTTCTTCAGCCAGGGAAGGGCCTTTGAACCGAAACCTTCAAATGCGTTCGGACGTGTACGGGGTTTCCAGATGCCGGCACGAAATACTTTCACACCATTTTGTTTGAGCTGCCGGGCTGTATCCAGCATCTGCTCTTCTGACTCAGCACTGCAGGGACCCGCTATAATGAGCGGACGGTCGCAGCACAGGTCAGGGAAAAAGAAATTTTCAAGTTCTAAATTGATGCCCATGATTATTTGGTTTTTATGATTATTGCATGATTGTATTGCCTTTCTCATATTCACCCAGTACCCCTAAATCGCTGGTAAAAGGTTTTATTGCTTCCAGTGCCTGGAGGTATCTTTTATCATCATCCCACATAATATCCACATAAAACTGATATTCCCAGTCCTGACCAATAATTGGCAACGACTGGATCTTTGTGAGGTTGATGTCGTAAAATGAAAGGATAGACAGGATCTTGGACAAGCTGCCTATCTTGTGAGCCAGTGCAAAATGAATGCTGGCCTTGTTTGCCAGTGTATCTGTTTCATTGTCACCATTGCGGTCTTTTACTATCAGAAACCGGGTATAGTTCATCTTGTTCGTCTCAATTCCTTCACTCAGGATCTCCAGTCCGTACTTGGCAGCTGCCAGCGAACTGGCAATTGCTCCCACACCCATGCGGTTATTTTTTTGAATGTCTTTTGCACTCAGGGCAGTATCAATACTGTCCACCAACCGGATATGCGGGTATTTATCAAAGAACAACTGACACTGCAAAATGGCCATCGGGTGGGAGTAAACTTCTTTAATATCCTCAAGGGTTTGTCCGGGGAGCGCTACCAGGTTCTGTTTGATGCGCAGGTAGATCTCACCAATGATCTTCATATTTGATTCACGCAACAGGTTGTAGTTAGGCAATATGCTGCCGGCCAGGGAATTCTCAATGGCCATGATCCCGTAATCGGCTTTTGCCAGCTTTAATGATTTGAAAAGATCCTTAAATGTATTGGAAGGTACAATGTCGATCTCTTCATCTTTGAAGTAATTTAAAGCCGCAATCTCGTGAAAAGCACCGTAACCACCCTGTATGGCTATCTTTTTTACCTTATTTACCGTTGTCATCATCATTTATTTCTTTTCCTAAAAATAAAAAGTCCCGGAACCGGCCGGGACTATTCATAAACTCTATTATATGTCATTACAGTCCCGTTTCTTATCGCCCAGATAAAAATAAAAGTAAAAGAAAAAGAAACGGTATGCTGTGTTGGTTGTCATCTGAAATAATATTTAATTGCTTTAAACTAAAAAGTCCCGTAAATTTTACGGGACTTTTACAAAATATTTTATCGCAAATAATCCCGTCAGGTTATCTGGTAATAAAAATAAAAGTAAAAAGCGCTATGTAATGTTGTTGCAATCATCTAAATGTTTTATAACATAAATATGGATCAAACGTAGTCAATCTTTTTTATATAAACAATACTTTATGGTATTTTTTGATGATTTTTTTTGAGGATGAGGTTGGTGAAATGGTAAATTATTGCTTAAGGATAATGGTCAAATCGATTGAGACTATAATAATAGATAGGATATAAACTGTCAGACACCTATCTGGGATTTAGTGGATTTTACTGAAGTTTAACATATACCACTGATTGGAAATTAACTGGAGAGGTGTCTGACAGTTATATAAAGGAAAAAGTGCCAATATTCAACTTGTATGTGTTAAATGGGAATGGTTTATGAATTAATTTAAAATAATTATCTTTAACCTTCATTCGCAGCAAAGGGACCAGGATAGATTGAAGGGACATGATATTCTAAAGAAATAAGTCGGTAAGATATAAAACCAGTAGATTAACTTGATGGTACGTGAGTAAAACAAATATCATTATTTGGCAAAAAAAATTTAATGTTATGAAAAAACTATTTTTTGCTTTAATCCTTATCTCCGTTGTCAATAATTCATATTGTCAGGACAAAAAAATTAACAGGCAGATTGCAGCTATCTCTGACAGTGTTTACCGGCTGGTCGAAACAATTCAAGATGATACACTTGTAACCGGCTACTTAATTTTATTAGAACCCGCTGTTCGCCAGGGAAGTTTTAAATTTTACTATGAAAACGGGAGTCTGAAAGCAAAAGGTTCTTATACACAGGATCTGGCCACCGGAGTATGGGAATATTATGATGAGAAGGGAGCGTTGATAAAGAGGATTGATTTTGATAAGACCTTAAAGTATTTGAATACTGATACAACAGACCTGAAGGAGGAAGAGTTATCCTTTAATGTAGAAGAAATGCCCGTTTTTAGGGGAAAAAGAGCTGGAATAAATGATTTCAGGGAATATATTCAGCAAGCGCTCGTCTATCCTCCTTATGCTTTTGTAAATGGCACAGAAGGGAGAGCATTTGTACAGTTCGCTGTGGATTCAGAAGGAAAGGTGGATAGTATTAAGCTTGTAAGAAGCGCCGGGGATACAGATCTCGATCAGGAAGCCCTGCGAATTATTATTGAATCTCCACAGTGGAAAGAACCTGGCAGACTAAGGGGAAAAGCAGTGCCAGTGCAATTTACTTTTCCTGTAGCATTTGAAATTAAGTAAGATGGAAGTGATTACCATGTTTCATAATTCCCATTGAAACCACCTGAAACCTTGCCTTGCCCATGTGGGTATACCATCTGAATTATCCGGATTTAGCATGAATCACAAAAAAAATATTCATTTGATACGATATGGGATAAATTACCAAAATAAAATGGGGTACAAGCGGACGCTTGCACCAGCTAACGAATAAACAACTGAATCCTTGCCTTTGGTTTGAGCGGGGGCCTGGTGAGGGTAAGGATCACGAGCAGCTGATGGCTTGGCCTTGCGGGTGCGAGTAACAAACAACTGAACAAACAATTGAATAATCAACTGAATTACTATTGAATTATAACCTCTACAACCTCTATCACCTCTTTCCCCAACTTTTATCTATCTTTGTGCGCTTAAAAAAGCAGCGCATGAAAAGTATCCGGAAAAATATCATCAGTCTGTACCTGATCAAGTTTTCGAAATGGTTCATGTTGTTTATGCCTATCATTGTGCCCTTTTATAATGAGAATGGGTTACAATTAAAGGAACTGTTCTTCTTACAGGCTGTTTATTCGGTTGCCATTGTCGCACTTGAAATTCCCTCCGGTTACCTGGCTGATGTGCTGGGCCGGCGGAAAACACTTGTCGGCGGTACACTATTAACCTTTTCGGGTTTCCTTATCTATGTGGTTTCTCATGGTTTCTGGGGATTCTTATTTGCTGAGGTTACCCTGGGAATGGGCACCAGCCTTATATCTGGTGCCGATTCGGCCCTGTTGTATGATACACTTGCAGATTTTAAGCGGGAAGCTGACTATGTGAAATATGAAGGACAGAATAATTGCTGCAGGTAATTTTGCCGAGTCAGTTGCCGGTATACTGGGCGGACTGCTTGCCACCATTAGCTTGCGCACACCCTACTATTTCCAGGCAGGTGTAGCTTTTATCGGGGTACCTGCAGCTATTTTACTGACCGAACCCTCACGCCACAGCAATATGGTAGAGATGTCGTGGAAAGGAATTCTTTCCATTGTACGCTATGCATTGTTTGACAACATACACCTGAGGAGGAACATCTTCTTCTCTTCCATCATTGGTGCTTCCACACTTACCATGGCATGGTTTGTTCAGCCTTACTTCAAGCTGATTGGCATTCCGCTGGGCTGGTATGGTGTGCTCTGGACAGCGCTGAATCTGACAGTTGCCATCACTGCCTTGTCAGCCTGGAAGTTTGACCGCAAACTGGGGGAGAAAATTCTTATTCCGGGTATTACCATATTTATCTTTATTGGTTTTATGGCGCTCAGCATTTTTAAATCCATCTGGGCACTGGCCTTCCTTTTTATGTTTTATTTTGTCAGAGGCGTTGCCACGCCGGTACTGAAAGACTATATTAACCGCCTTACCACATCGGATATCCGGGCCACCGTACTTTCGGTGCGCAGCTTTATTATCCGCATCATCTTTTCCATTGTAGGACCATTCATCGGTTGGTATTCCGACAAATTTTCCCTGCAATCGGCCATCCGTCTGTCCGGCATCATCTTTTTCCTGCTGGCATCCGTCACCGCAGTGCTGTATCTGCTGGTAATCAGGAAAGGACAACAAGGGAACAAAGATACAAGGTAACAAGGAGGAGGGGGAGGTGTCCTCACTTTGTTTACTTAGTGGTTTAGCAATCTTACCACAAAGGTCTCAAAGGATTTTCACGAAGGGACACAAAAGAGAGCGAATTACAGTTCAGCTGAGCGCCCAACATTCCGGGCTTTGGCTTTGTGTCTTTTTATGTCAAAGGCACAAAAGGCAACTATTAGCCGGTAGTATCCCAAAAGAGCCGGGCAAAACTAAAGCAAAAGCTCAAAACCCTTACGAAAAAAACCACTCCAATGAGTTTCGATGAATGCATCCGCAAAATTCTGGAAGCCCAACGGGGCTGCCTACGATTGTGTGCAGTCCTTTATTTTTCAAACCTAAAATAATGTTTTTTTATCAGAGTCGATATTTCTCCAGTGCGAAAGGGCCTTAATACTCTTTGCTAATCTTTGATTTAAGCTTATACCTGTGTGGCTTGTTCCCGATAAATTATCGGGATGTTTTCAAGTGAAGAAAAGGTGATCATCTGTCTATCCGGTTTTTAAAATCTGCCAGAACAGGCAAGGTTAATTCCCAAAATCATTGGTTACATGATATATCGGACCGGTAACAGGTTTAATGGCCACATCAATTACAGCATTATTACTTGTAGTAGAACCACAAGAACTTGAAATAATACAGGTATAATCTCCGGAATCGGTATCAGTAATATTTGTAATTGTCAGATGATCGGTATCCCCCCCGGAAATTTTTCCCCCGTTTGAAAGCGGGATTCCGTCTTTTTCCCATGAAAAGGAATCTGGTGAAGGACCTGCTACCACAACATAGAGGTTTAAGGTTTGACCTTCGCATAGGTTCTGAGACAAAGGATGTGTTGTAAAAGTCGGCGTTGCATTAACTGTAATTATAACGGTATCTCTGTCGATGCATCCATTACCGGAAGTAACTCTTGCCCAATAACTGCCGGTTCCTGTAACTTCAATGGTTTGACTTACTGCGCCGGTGGACCAGAGATAGCTTGAACCGGGATTTCCCGCATCCAACGTATCGGATCCACATGCACTTCTATCCGGGCCCAGATTTACAATCGGAGCACTATTTATCGTAATGGATAACGGATTGGAAACGGCTCCAAATCCACAACCATTGTGACCTTGAACCGTAATGGTTGCAGTCCCGATAAAAGCATCGTCCCAGTTAACTGTTGCTGAAGTGGTATTTCCAGTAATTGTTCCTGCAGAAGGAGGATTTAAAGACCATACGTATTCGGTTGGAACAGCATCTGCAGCACCCGGAGTTGTATAAATTTCGGATCCGTTGTTCTGGCATAACGAATTATCACCGGAAGGCTTCCCTGCCTTTCCGGGTAAGGGATCTACTACAACAGCAGTTGTATCGGACCACGCACTCAGGCACCCGTTTATATCGCGTGTTTGTACGGCATATTTACCCGATTCAATAGCAACAATATCTTGTGTTATTTCACCATCAGACCACAGATAAAAGGTTGGACTGGCAGAGGATGTTAATGTAACGCTATTGCCTTCGCAAAAAGTGGTAGGCCCCGAAGGAGTGATGGTCGGTTTACTTTGCGGAGAATAAGCAGCAATCGTTGCGGATGTCCCAAAATCGTTCCCGATACATCCGTTTGCATCCTGTAATGCAGTCACGGAAAAGGTTCCGGTATTCGATGTAAGAAATTCATACGGATTATCGGAAGTTGAACCGGAAAAGGTATTCACTCCGTCGGTATAGGTATAGTCCCACGGTGCTGTTCCTGTGAATAATATTGATAATAAGACACTTCCACCTGGACATATTGAATCTGAACCGGTCATATTGGAAGTCGGGCGGGGCAATACAGTCACTGATTGAGTGGAGAAGTTTGAACATCCTGAAACCGAGTTGATATATGTATAGGTTATATCATGTGTTCCGGCACCTGCCATGGATGGTGAAAAAATGGCCGTACCATCGCCGTTATCCGTTATTCCGGGGCCCGTAAATGTCTGAATTCCATCGTTTGGGGTTCCTGTTAAAAGTACATCACCGTCGTTTTCGCAATATTGTACAGCTATGCCGCTAAATGATACGGATTGTAATGAGTTGGCAAATGTAAGCACACTGTTATTGTTGGATATGCCGGTTGCCGTACCAATACTCCCGGAAGCATTGGTACCGGTGGTTCCCCCGTTTCCGTTATCATCCCATTGACTGCCGTTCCATACAGCAACCTTTAAATTTACCAGATCGGAAATGCAACAACTGTTTGCATCCCAGTACAAAGTTGCATTAATGGCAGAGCTACCCACAGTCTGCTGCAATGTCCAGTATTCGCAATTATTTATATAATTAATGCCGGCAGCATGCAAGCTTGTATCGTAAGCTGAATAAGGACTATTATTGATATATGTTGCGATAAATGCATCTGTTGCATTGGCAGGAGCCGAGATCGTAATGGGTTTGTAAAAATTATTATCTCCCACGGCAAATGTAAATGCTTGGTTCCCTGTCTTTTTCAAAGGCCCGTAAATATAACTGGCCGATGAAGCCCCTGTGACAGAAGCATTATTTTCAACTGTTAACAGGTTGGAGGTCGTCGTCCTGACCAGGCCTTTCGTTAATGTAAGTGTACCGTTTACACTTACAGGGCCATCCAGAATAATCTGCGGACTTGTAACTTTCGTATTATTGATGGTTATATTCTGATATGTGAAACTATCCGTTCCTCCTCCGGTATTTTTAGGTAAAGTCTGGATATAGGATTGCCCGTCGAAGAAAAGAGTAGAATTATTATTACAGCTCAATATTCCATATTCCGAAACCCCGCGGTCGAAATTACCTGCCAGGTAAAGACTGGCATCCGTATTTAAATTAATTTCCATCAGACCGGCAGCAGCAGCGTTAAGCACTATATTCCTGTTAACATCCAGCACAGCGTTGTCATTTCCTGTAATAATTATTTTTGGCCCGCCAATATTATTGATGTTCAGATCGTTATTAATTTCAAAACGGGCAGTATTATTTACAATTAACTCTACATTATTGGTTGTTCCGGCTGATGAGGTAAGGGTTGCATCATGATTCATGTGTAACAGGGAATTGCCAGATAGTTCAACCTTAAACTCATTATCGCCACCTGCCCGGTTGATTTGCAAATTATTATTGATGTTGGTAATTCCCCCATTCAGTAAATTGATATTACCGTTATAATTTGCGCCGGTATTTGTAAACTGCAGGTTGCCATTTATATTCAATGTACCGCCATTGACTATTAATCCGGTATTGTTACCGGCAACATCAGTAAACAAATTGGCACAAGATTGATTATCACTGACAGTGATTGTATAACCTTTAATATGAACATTGTTTGAAATGGTTGGTGTTGAAGTTGCCGGGGGGCCACCTTCCACACGCGACCAGTTGCCTGCCACATTCCAGTTACCATCGGCAATAGCCCAGTAATCCACCTTACTGACATTATCAATACACAAGGAAAAGCTTCCTGTCGTTCGCCGTTCGTCTACTGATATCCAATAGGTGTGACCCGGTGTTAATGTATCAATCTGGAGATTTAAAGTTCCGGCAAAATAATCACCCGCATTGGCACAGCCAACTTCCACGTTATCGGCATTCCATATGGATATCTGCTGGCCCCGCATCGAGCCGTAGGCCCCGCCTGTAACAACATTTACATTCAGGGTGTCGAAAATGGCATCGAAAGTGAACCAAACATTAGCATCGCTGGTACCCGACCAGCAACCGCCGGAAGTATCTCCTGCTGTTGCATACTGGTTTGTATAGGTAGCATCAACGGAACACCAGTTGTCCAGTTCGGTCAGTTCCACTGCCCCGGATTTAAAATCGAAACCTACCCTATTGTTTGCATATAGTGTAAATGTTCCGTGAGTCCGCCTGTCATCAACTGAAATATAATAGGTGTGGCCCGGAGTTAATGTATCTATAGTAGTAGAAAGTGTTCCTGAATAATAGTCAGTAGCATCAGCACACTGGACCTGTGTTCCGGTTTCGTTCCAGATGGCAATCTGTTGTCCGCGCATCGATCCGTATGTGCCACCGGTAATTACTCTTACTTCAATTTCACCGGAAATGGCTACAAATTTGAACCATACATTGTTTCCTACCCCACCAGTCCAGCAACTTCCTGCAATTTCATCAGGGGTGGCATACGTGTTTGAATATTCGGCCTGGTTTGATGTCCAGTTATCCAGATCATTCAGCAATATGGCTCCCTGCCTGAAATCATAGCTTGGCGTATCGTCAATACCCAGTGTAAATGTACCGTGGGTTCGCCTGTCATCTACAGATATATAATAAGTATGTCCAATGGTTAGGGTATCAGTGCTTACTGATAAAACACCCGAATAATAATCCGCTGCATCTGCACATTTCACTTCAGTTCCATCCGCATTCCATAAAGCAATTTGCTGTCCCCGCATCGATCC
Source organism: uncultured Bacteroidales bacterium (assembly GCA_963783315.1). Taxonomy (GTDB): domain Bacteria; phylum Bacteroidota; class Bacteroidia; order Bacteroidales; family DASQZP01; genus DASQZP01. The sequence goes on along the minus strand of CAWAMZ010000008.1, from coordinate 222,556 downwards.
GTATACCCCACCGGTTGTAACATCTACATTAACGGAATTGGTAGTGGCCACAAATTTGAACCACACATTATTTCCGACACCACCGGTCCAGCAACTACCAGCATTTTCATCAGGTGTAGCATATGTATTATCATACACAGCATTTCCGGATGTCCAGTTACTTAAATCGGTCAGTTGAACAGCGCCGGCTTTATAATCATAATCGATGGTATTGCTGATACATATTGAAAAGGTGCCATGGGTACGTCTGTCATCCACAGATACATAATAAGTATGCCCAACATTCAGCGTATCGATACTTATTGATAAAGTTCCTGAAAAATAATCGGCAGCATTGGCACATTTTACTTCAACTCCTGCATCATTCCAGACTGCAATCTGTTGTCCGCGCATACCCCCGTAACTTCCACCGGTAATGACATCGAAGGTAAGATCGGATGTAGTAGCCGTAAATTTGAACCAGACATTATTCCCGGTTCCGCCGGTCCAGCAGGATGGATCATTTCCGTCAGCTGTTGCGTAGGTATTGTTGTAATTTGCCTGCGCAGAACACCAGGAAGCAATATGAGGTAATGTTTTAGCTCCGCTTTGATAATCGTATCCTGCCCTATTGTTTACACATAACGTGAAAGAACCATGGGTTCTCCGGTCATCAACAGATATATAATATGTTTTCCCCGGGGTTAAAGTATCTGCTGTTAGCGTGAGTGTACCGGAATAGTAATCGGCCGCGTTGGCACAATTAACTTCATCACCTGATTCGTTCCACAGGGCAATCTGTTGTCCACGCATGGTTCCCAATGCACCTCCGGTTTTAACATCTATCTGTATCTGACCGGATATGGCCACAAATTTAAACCAGACATTATTATCAGAACCCCCCGTCCAGCAGCTTCCGGCACTCTCATCAGGTGTGGCATAAATATTGTCATATTTAGCATCTGCAGAACACCAGTGATCCAGATCCGTTAATAATTTAGCGCCGCTTTTCAGATCAAAGGGGACCTTATTATCCACTTCCAATGTAAACGATCCGTGGGTTCTGCGATCATCTACTGAAACCCAGTAGTATTTACCAACCGTCAACGTATCTGCACTTAAGGTAAGTATTCCTGCATAATAATCCGCAGCATCGATACAGGCTACCTGATCGTTATTTTCGTTCCATAAAGCAATCTGTTGTCCCCGCATTGTACCTTTACTGCCGCCTGTAATGACGCTTATGGCAATCGAAGGAGTTGCCGCTTCAAATTTGAACCAGACATTGTTTCCTACCCCTCCTGTCCAGCAGCTTCCCGCATTTTCATCCGGTGTTGCGTAAACATTATCATATTCAGCATCTACTGAAGACCAATTGGTTAAATCCACAAGGTAAACCGCCCCGATTTTATAGTCATAATCCACATGATTATCGACAGCCAATGTAAATGTACCATTGGTTCTGCGATCGTCCACCGAGATCCAGTAGGTGTTACCGGTTGTTAACGTATCCGTTTGTAGTGATAGGGTCCCTGCATAATAATCCGCAGCATTGGCACATTTTACAAGGTCACCTGCCTGGTTCCAGAGCGCTATCTGTTGCCCGCGCATGGTACCGTATGTGCCACCTGTTAAAACATCGATTTTTACCACTCCGCTCTCCGCAACAAATTTAAACCATACATTATTGCCCACTCCGCCAGACCAACAGGAAGGAGTATTCCCGTCAGCCGTCATATATGTATTTGAAAATGCAGCATCTGCCGACTGGTAGCTGTTAATATCGTTTATTGCGACAGCCCCTGACTGAAAATCAAAGCTGACAGAATCGTTAACACAAAGCTTAAAAGTCCCGTGTGTTCTCCTGTCATCCACCGAGATGTAATAGGTATGTCCAGCTGTCAAAGTATCGGTACTTAAATTAAGTTGTCCCGAATAATAATCGGCAGCTTCGGTACATTTTACCAGATTGCCGGCTTCATTCCATAAAGCTATTTGTTGCCCGCGCATACTTCCTGTTGTACCTCCGGTTTCAACCTGTACAAAGACACCAGTTGATACAGCATTAAATTTGAACCAGACATTGTTATTTGTGCCACCGGACCAGCAACTACCTGCACTTTCATCTGCTGTGGCATAAGTGTTGTCGAATACTGCATCTGCCGAACAATAATTATTTATATCACTAATCTTAATTGACCCCGACTTATAATCAAAACTCGCCGAGTCTTCTATACACAGAGTAAAAGTGCCGTGTGTTCTTCTGTCATCTATAGATATCCAGTAAGTATTCCCCGCAGTCAGGGTGTCGATACTGAAAGGTAAGGTACCATAAAAATAATCGGCAGCGTCGATACATTTTACCAGGTCATTATTTGCATTCCACAGGGCGATTTGCTGGCCCCGCATGTTACCATATACACCGCCTGTTTTTAAGTTGATGCTTACTGCATTGGTAGTGGCAACAAATTTAAACCATACATTATTACCAGTCCCCCCGGTCCAACAAGAAGGAGATGTACCGTCGGCTGTTGCACCTGAATTGGTAAATTGCGCATCAACAGAACACCAGTTATTTAAATCGGTTAGCCAAATTGCCCCGGCTTTCTGATCATAATCCCGTACATCCGTATAAAGTGTATCGGCATTTTCACAGGAATTGGCATCAATATAGGTATAAATTATTTCGTGTAATCCCAGTCCTGCTGTAGTCGGATTAAATTGATCAACAGATATCCCGTCTCCAGTAAAGGTCCCTCCGGCGGGATTACCGATTAATGTTACCGGCAGATCGGTTATTTGATAGACGGAATCAAGGCCTGTAAAACTGACAACAGGCAACGCCTTGAGCGTAACATACATATTTACAGTATCCCCGGTAGTGCAACCATTGTCCTCAATAACTTGTACACTTTCTGGTCCTGATATGCTTCCCCAGTCCACGGTAATGCTGTTTGTATTTGTTCCACTTGCCTGGGTTCCACCTGTAATAATCCAATTGTAAGTGGAGCCTGGCGTATTGATGACCGAATAAGAGATTCCTGTATTGTTAACACATTCGCTAGCTGAGCCCGTTATCGGAGAAGTTAGCGGAATGGGACAACAATTTATGATCGCTTCCCAACCGGAATTTTCAAGGCTTCCATCTGAGGTAAACTGGAATGTCAATGCAGAATCAGACGATTCGACGAAAAAAGATAATCCTTCACTGGAATAAACACCAATTAAAGCAGCCAAAGTGTCGGTACCGTCAAATATTTTTAAGGTATCTCCACCTTCATTCCTTAGATCTAAAAATGTAAAACTGAATATAATTCGTTCTCCGGCAGGTGCATGAAAGGTAGCAGTATATTTTTCGTTGCTGCCATAGGAACCGATATCTGAACCACTATCGTAAAAAGTACCGGTGCATGTTTGAATTGTATCTCCATCAATATTGCTAATGGAATAACTTTGTGCAGAAGATTGATAAAAACAGAATGAAAATATTATCGTCAAAACCAGGATGAGAATTTGTCCTTTGTTTCTTACTGTATCTATTAGTTTATATTTTTGGATTTTTAAAAGCAAAATTTAAAGATCTTTAATTATTAAGGTTGTTTGCAATTTACTAAATCTTTACTATTACTATAAATTCGTTTTATTAACGGTGTGCTTTTGTCTTTTTCAATCTGCCGAGAACTATTAACGAAGCAGTTTCAGGGTTGTACACGACGCTCCCGCATATGATCTGCTGCGGTTTACGCAATTCTCTCATTTCTGGTTACACAAGCTTTGGGAAGCAAGCCTCACATTTTCGTATAATTGCTTCCCCCGCAGTTGGTTATATGCGCTGTGTGTGCCTAGCATGAGCGTATGCATACCTGTTTGAAAGGTCTGGGAAAATTTTTAAAATGCAAATTTATTTTTACAGATACTGGTACAGGTCAGATTTATCCGGAGGGGGACCTGAAAAATTGATGGAGCAGATTCCGTATGGGTGGCTGGGTAACTTAGCGAAGCAATTTCACGAAATACCTTTGAAAATAAATATTGATGAGTAATTGCTCAATGGCGAAGCCTTCACGAATGCCTTATAAAAAATCTATTAATCATGAGTAACATCCTATTCTTGGTACTACTGGTAAATTGGCTGATGAGACGCGGGTATATTCCTTTTGCAGACACTCAGCAAGCCCTGGACCATACTCTGTCCCGTCTATCATATATACAGTTAGCTTTTTACCCATTTTAGGTTTCTAATAGTAATGGAACATGGTCACTGATTTCAAACCAGTTGTCATGCGGTTCAACTTTGAAATCTTGTGGTTTTTGAAAGTCTTTACTCACAAAAAAAATCTATATGGTAAGGCTTCTATATTGTCTGACCAAAAAGGTATCGTGTCTGACCAAAAAGGTATCGTGTCTGACCAAAAAGGTATCGTGTCTGACCAAAAAGGTATCGTGTCTGACCAAAAAGGTATCGTGACTGTCTAAGGAGGTATTGGGTCTGTCCAAAAAGGTATTGTGTTTGTTTAAGAAAGGTATTATAGTGTTTGTTTAAGAAGGTATCGCGTCTGTCAAAGGAGGTATCTTAAACGACTAAAAAGGTATCGTGCTTGCCAAAAAAGGTATCGTACCTGTCCAAAAAGGAATTGAGCTTAACTTAAGAGGGATTGTGCTTGCCCCAAAAGGTTTTGGAGTCTATTCAATGAACTGTGTCATTCTTTGCCAGGGGAAATAAGAAAAGCCTCCTGTATTGAGGCTCCTCTCATAATTAAGTAAATATTCGGTTATGCTACAGCTTCGCTCTGCGTATCTGTTTTTGGAGAAGATTTCGACCCGCCCAGGTTAGCTATAATACGGGAAAAGGTAAACTGTTCCTTTTTAAGAGGTTCAAACCGGTAATATCGTTTAGCAACAGCACAGATGCCCATTATTTCGAAGTAAATATTATTAAATAATTCGGCAATATCCTTATTTTCTACTTTGGTTGTTACTTTAAGGTTTTCCTGAACTAAATTTGCAGCATTAAGTGCATTGGCTGCTGCAATCAATGAATCAATCAGGCCGGCTCCTATTCCTTTACTCATAATCTCCTCTTGTAAGGAATCCGACATGTTTTCCTTTAGTTCAACCAGCAGATGGACTAATTCTTCCTGACTTAGGTGATTAATTATCGCAAATGAAACATTCAACCCGAGGCTTCTCAGCAGTCTGTCTCTTTTTTCAGTTTCTCTTCTAAAATCTGATTTTATTTGTGATTTTAACAAACTTAAGTCTCTCAATGCATTCATTATTAATTTATTTACCTCAGTTGATGCTTCATGTAAACTTTCAGCCGGCTTAAGCCCAAGATCATTTGTAATAATTGTTTTTATGCGCTGTTTCAGTTTATCAGCATATTCCTCTGACCAGTTTGAACGGACAGGTTCCAGTTCGGTAATGTAATTACGAAAACTTTCTGCAATAGTCTGTGAGGCAGTTAACATAACCACATCACTGTAAGGGTATTTTCTTGTTTTCCCCATGGTAAATAATTTTAGGTTAATAATTGTTTAACTGATTAATAGTCAGTATTTGCGTATGAAAGGATAAATCTAAAAAGTGTTTAGAAGGAAAGCAAGATTAATGCTAAAAAATTCAATGAACGGTCATATTTTAAGGTTGAATGAAAAAATTGAATGAAGAAATATTTGTTTTCTGAAGGAAGAAATGGAAAGCGGGCTGAGAGTTGAGGAGTTGAGGGTTGAGAAGTTGAGGCGTTGAGGAGTTTAGGCGTTGAGGGTGTGATTTGTGTATAAGCGGGATGAAAGGTTCAGGCATGGGATGCTGTTGCCTGAGCTCCGTAGGAGCGATACATCGGTAGTAAGAGCAGATACATACCCCCCGGGAGCTCCGGAGGAGCGAAACAAACCAAAGAGCCGGTCAGGAATAATTATTCCGGTATTGTATCCTCCGCTGCTGAGGTTGAAGGGTTGAGGAGAATAGATGTTTGGGTTGAGTCACGGACAGCATGTCCGCGCCAGGAGGAGTTGAGGATTGAATTAAAGAATGTTCGCGCCAGAGGAGTAGCATCTCCAATTCAGATTGGGTTAAATCAAAACATCCTAACCAAAGTATTGCTTTGCAAAAAAATACGGTGCCTTCTGCGAAAGAGAAAAAGTAAGCATGCTTAAGATAACATACCTACATAGAATATCACCGCCTTTCTACCTTCACCTCCCTGAACATGAATGGATTATCACTGACTCTCAGGGGTTTGCCGCTGGCAGTGGTAACGTTCCTGAGAATGACTTTCTTTGTGATGACGTACGGATATTTCTGTGTGTAAGAACTATCAGTCATTTCCGGGTTGAAATTGGCAAAAATGGCCGGCCCCTGGTAATCGTTGGGATGGTTGGAATCATCAATATAGAGGTTTTCGATGGTGATGAGTTCCGGCATATAGCAGGTGTAACCGAAATCGTGCTGCCCGGAATTATAACCGCTTATCATGCTGGCAGTGGTTTTTCTGCCATCAGAGGGTATAAATACGCAATTGCGAATGATAAATTTTCCCTGCCAGGTGCTGCCATAGTCGGTGCGCAGGTTGATAAGGCTTCTGCCTCTGATGGTGCTGTTCTCAACGAGAAAGGTCCCGGTGCCAATGGCATTGATTCCCATATGTCCCAGCGTGGAATTGCGGATGGTAGCATTGGCCACACCCATGTGTGCATCGAACCTGGAGAATGTACAACGGTCAAAATGGAGATTCTTACTGTAGTTGGACCCCATGATCCCCCAGTAGGTTTGGTCGTTGATATCGTTTGTTTGTTTGCAGTTTACGAAGGATACATTGAGGGCACGGTTGACATTAATATCGTATGAACCCATGGGGACGCGTTTACCTGCAGATCCGATTGTGTAGTAGGTTTTGTGGCCGGTGAGGATGGTGTTTTGAACCGTAACGTAGGCACAGTCTTCAATGCTGATGAACCCTCGATAGGGTGCGCCATGGTCACCCTCGCCGGTAACACGGTGTTCCATTCCGTCTACAATTACATGGGATCGGTGGATTTCAATGTTACGACCGTAATAAGTGTATTTTGATTCCGCGTTATTGGCAATGGTGGTAAAACGTCCCCCGGTAATCTTCAGGGTGTCCTCATCTATGGGTAAGGCTTTGATCTCTGTGATCTGGTTGAAGTCCCAGATAATAGGAGCATCCATATCGACCCTGCCCTTTTTGTCAACTACAAAAATATCTGTTTGTGGATATCCGCTGTTTTGGTTTAGCCCAAAACGGATGTAGCGTTTTACACTGTCATCGGTGACAGTGACCAGACAGGTTGCAGGGAAAGAGATGTCGATCTGTTGCTGGTTCTTTGTAAGAGAAGATATTCCTTCCGGTTTAAAGGGTTGCAGACTGGAACTGACTTTAAATACAGGAGTCCTGTGATTTTGCACCTCTGTATCATCGATGATAAAAGCAGCAGTACCAAAATCTGTTCGGGTACGGATGATTGCTGTACGTGCTTTTCCCCCGATGTAATAGGTGGCGCCTTCATCCGCTTTCACCTTCAGGTTATGTTGATTGGCAAAAGCATGGGTGGCAGCAATGGCATCCATGTCATCAGTTTTGCCATCACCCATGGCACCGAAGTCGCTATAACGAACCAATCCGGCTGCTTTGAACTTACGTACATCAGCAGGGGATATATTGACAATTAATTGTCCTTGTTCATCTGTATATACCCGGGTTGGATTATTTTCCGATGTGATGATAACATTTTCAGATTGGGCATTGATTTGGGACGGTAATAGAAGAGAAGAGAGTAATAATATGATGGTAAAGCGTATGTGTATAGGCATAAGAAAGGTAGATGTTTATTGTGATAATAAAATAATGAATTCGATTGTAATATAACAAGTTTATGGAAGAGCTGCAAATGATGTATCGTCCCTGACGGGGCTCTGAAGGTTTGTGGTTTGAATTTTTCTACCGATGTGTTGCCCCTAACGGGGCTTTGGGGAAATGTGGTTTGAATGTTTCTACCGAGGTATCGCCCCTGACGGGGCTTTTTGGGACTATGATTATAAATTTTCTACAAAATCCTTTGTTTTTTCACTTTATCCCAAATAGTTGAATTAACTTTTTTGGCTAGTTTGTCTGCATCTTCTTGTTTTGCTTTCGAATTTGCAGTCAATTCTATATATTTCAGATAATCCAACATGTCTTGTAATTCAGATAAATCAACATCGGAAGGTAGCCGCACTAATATCTCAGTATTTGTTCTTTCTACTTTCATATTATTAATTCTTTCTTCGAAGTTACAAAATTTTATAATATCGTTATAGTAAATAGAAAGAGAGAAGTTTAGGAAGGATTGTCTGTGTATTTTTAGTTATAGGTGCACTTCATCACTTCTTTTTGGAATTTTAGAAAATAGATTAGCCTGAATTTTGGGCAGGAACAGCTTGTCCGCGCCACGGGGGCTTAATCAATAATCTGGTAGTCTATTTTTTGACATCCATAATGTGTTGTATGTGTGAACAATACTATGTACATTACTGTTATCTTTTTAACAAAAAAATGAACCTTTTTAGTTATCTTTTTTGACATAAGATACATCCAAACATCGCATACAAGCTACTACTGCGTACTTCTCCTTCATAACAGGCTTATATAATACTTCATATAACCCAATAAAAAATAATACGATGAATGAAAAATTTGATGTGATTATTATTGGAGGTGGTCCTGGTGGAACTCCTGCCGCTATGCAATTGGCTGCAAGCGGGAAAAAAGTTTTGTTAGCTGAAGAATCAGGAAAGCTTGGTGGCGCTTGTTTGTTTGTGGGATGTATACCTTCAAAAATAATCAAACATGGTGCTGATGAGTTCTCAAACCGGGAAAAAAATGTTTCCTCTCCTTCCGAATTAAATGAAGCATTGGTCAATACCTGGAAATCCATTGGTCGTGATATGGACCGCATACTCACCGGCCGCTCTTCAGCAGCCATACAGCAAATCAATCAGCTGCCTATTACCTTTGTGGCAGGGAAGGTACGGTTCATTTCAAATAAAGAAATAGAGATCAACAATACCTCCTATGAGTTCGACAAAGCAATCATAGCCACCGGATCCCATTCCTTTGTACCTCCCTTTAAAGGAAATGGTGTAAATGAGGTGTTGACCAGTGAAGAGTTCTTTAAACTATCGGCATTGCCATCATCCTTACTGATTGTCGGTGGTGGTCCAATTGGTATTGAACTCGCTCAAATGTTAACAAAACTCCATGTAAAATGCAGCATTGTTGAAATGATGCCGGGTTTGTTGTCCGGTCTGGTTGAGCCTGAATTTGCCGAAGGCATTGCTCAAAAATTACAAGAATCCGGAATTGATGTATATACTCATTCTAAGGTAGAAGAAATCAATAAAATAGAGGACAGGTTTCAAACCGCATTTTTGGATGCAGCAGGGAAAACCCAAAAGCTTCTCACTGAAAAAGTGCTGGTTGTTACAGGGAAAATACCCTCTATAGAAGGACTGAATCTGGAAGCTACTGACATACATACCGAAAGGAACGGCATCATAGTGAATGAGTTCTTAGAAACATCTGTAACCGGAATATATGCGACGGGTGACGTGGTATCCGGTGCACCTAAATTTGCCCATACTGCCACCTATGAAGCACATGTGGCAGTAAATGATATTCTACATGGAAATATCAGCAAGGTAAATTTTCACAAGAATGCCTGGGTGCTATTTTCCGATCCTGAAATTGCTGCCGCCGGCCTGACTGAAGCAGAAGCGATGAAAGCAGGTTTTGATGTAGTTACCGGGATCCATAATTATAAAGTGGACGCTATGCCACAAATTAGCGGTGACACTTTTGGATTTCTGAAATTTGTGGTCAATAAGAAAAATCAGGAAATTTTGGGTGTTCATTTGTTTATCAACGGGGCTGCTTCGTTGAGCGGAGAAGCATCACTAATTGTTTCCAACAAATTAACCTTAAGGGATGTAGCACAAACTATTCATGCGCATCCTACTTTGACAGAGGCGTTTGGTTTATTGGCCATGAAAATGTTATCTGCGAGATAATTTATGGATAGGGGGATTGAGGCACGGACAACATGTCCGCGCCAGGGAGATGGGGTTTAACCACACGAGAGGACTCGTGCGGTAGCGGGGGAAGCACAAACTAATCCCTGTGGCAGATTTTATTATAATCGCAATAGCTGCATATTTTTTCATTATCGGTTTGTGAAAAAGGAATTTCGGGGTCAAACATTTCTTCCAGAATTTGTTTCAGGTTGGACAAAAAGGCTGTTTCTTCAGGTTTGAATTCCTGAATTGGTTCATACTTTTTCGATTGGTTTAACTTTTCAATTCGGGTAGAAAAGGGTTCCTCATAAAGCTTTTTGACAAAGTACAGATCGGGTACAATTTTATTGCCATCCTGATTTTCTGTCTCATAGATCCAGCAATACAGCAGTATCTGGAAGGCTGCATTGTTTCGTTTGTCATTGCCGCGTGAAAACAGGTCTTCAATGTCCCTGAACCTCAGTTTCTCTTTTCCTGTCTTATAATCTACGATATGCACTGAATCTCCGCGCTGGTCGATCCTGTCGAGTTGTCCGCCCAGCCGTATACTGATGGACTGATTGTCCCGGCTTAGTTCAAAAGAACGCGACAATGTTTTTTCCAGTCCGGTGACAGTGAATGGTGCATTTTGAATATCCGCTTCAATGAGTTTCTTTACATATTCGGTGATCACTTCAAGGATAATAGTGTTTTTACCCTGAATGAGTCCTTCCTGCCAGTCAGCAGGAGCTGCATGCAGAAAATTTTCTGCATAAGCCAGGCGGACAGCTTTCCTGATTTTTTTATCGTCGGCAGCCAGGGCTTCCAGGTCACTTGCTTTCAGATGTACTTTTTCTCCTGAACCGTAGAGCAGGTACATGGTATCGTGCAGAATGGTGCCAAAGAGGGCATTGTCAAGATCGGTCATCAGTTCGTCCTGCTCCCTGATGCCGGCAATGTAGCGGTAATAGAACTTCAGGGAACAATCAATATAGTTGTTCAGCGCACTGGGAGACAGGTTTTTTGGCTCGGCTGCACCCTCCGTATATACAGCCAGTTTTTTCATGATCTCCGGTGTCTTATTCACGCTAATCGATTGGTCCTGTTGTTCAGTGATATTGAAGGTGATGGTATGTTCAACAGGTTGGAAGGCTTTCTCGTATTTCAGCTGATAGATATATCGACTGTGCTCGCCAGATTCGAGTCCGCCGGTTTGCGTGTTGTACACCAGGGCCACCCTGTGGGCGCGCTGAATAATGCGGTAAAAATAATAGGCAAATATTGAATCCTGGTTTTCAATAGTTGGTAATCCAAACCCGCGGCGCAGGTTGTAGGGAATAAAAGAGAGGGGAGAGCTGTTTCCCGGAAACACTCCTTCATTCATGGAAAGGATGATTACATTTTCAAAATCAACATTTCGTGTTTCAAGCAACCCCATAATCTGTATTCCCCTGAGTGGTTCTCCTATAAACGGGACTGTACCGGTTTGCAGGAGTTTCTGGAGCAGCCTGATGTAGGTTTCCTTCTTTAGAATAGCTTTGTTTGAAAGAAGGATGTCATTCAGCCGTTTGATGGTGAGGTAAATATTGTAAATATATTCTTTCTCCAGTCTTCCCGTATCCCCGGTATCCGGCTCGCTGCCTTTTTCAGTTAGTTTTTTAAAAATGTTGTAGATGATGGACAAGAGGTAGTCCCCGAGCGTTTGACCATCTGAGACCGGTTTGAAAATGAGAGAAGAAAGAGTGTTCAGGCCAAGCTCACCAGGTGTCAGCAAAATTTTGTTGTGGGCAATAATGTTGTTAACCAGGGAAGCCGGATTTTTTTCAGAAAGGTTACTGATGTATTGGTGATTGAGAATAGCCAGCACATGCCTGTGAAAGAAAAGAGTGTTGTCTTCCTTATCTTTTCTTACTGTAAGCTGCAGGTTAAAAATATGCTGCAGCAGTCCGTAGACCGGCGTATTGCGCACCGGGTATCCCATTGTTACGTTGACGCTTTCAATTTGATCAGGCAGAGAATACAGCAAGGGGATCAGAAGGTTCTCGTCTGGCAGTACGATGGCAGTATGCTGGATGCTGACAGGACCTTCCTTACTAAAACTTTCCAGTATTTTGCCAATAATCCTGGTTTGTCCGGCCTGTGCCGGAATGGCGTATATCTGAATGTCTTTGGGTTCTTTTTCAATATGCGAAGTAGTAATGGTATGGTTCTCCGGCATGGGATATAGCTTGATGTTTTCCCGAATGAACCGGCCTGCTTCATGCTGTTTATTCCTGAGGTAATAATTGTCATAATCCCAGAAAAACTCAGCTTTATCCTGATTCTTCAGATGTTTGAACAGGGCTTTTTCACAATTATTGAGGGCATTGAAACCCACGAAGAAATATTTCTGATAAGGCAATTCTATGTTGCTGCCGTTTTGCATGTTTTCTACGGCCTGCCTGTAAACCATTCCTTCCCAGGCTTTGTTTTCCTTCTTCAGTTTGTCCTTGAAGCGGGTGTAGATGGTGTTCAGTACTGAGAATACGCTAATGAATTCTTCCTGCTGAGGTGATTTACTTCCCGGACTGAAGCTGTTCCAGAACTGTTTGATGGCCTGTTGCTGTTCATCACTCAGGTGGTCGAACATGTCCTGCATGTTCTGCAAGGCTGAAAGATTCTGAAAGAGGTCTGCAGCATCCACCAGGTATTTATCTACATCATCGAAATCATTTAGCAAAATTTCTCCCCAGTAATAGAATTCATCGAATGATTCGTGTGATTTTCTAACACTGTTATACACCTGGTGCAATTCAAAGATCAGGTTTAGAGAATCGGCAATCTTCAGTCCGCCTGACATGTCCTGCATCAGTTCGCTGATGGTAACAAAGGCTGGGGACCACATGGGTTTTTTACTCAGGGCAGCAAGCTGTTCGCTGAAGAAAACCACTGCACGGCGGTTAGGGAAAACCACGCAAGAGTCACTGAGCGTTTTTCCGTAAGTGTTGTAGAGGTAAGTTGCTGTCTCCTTAAGAAATGATTTCATGGTAAATTATTCTAATGAGTATCGGTAATCAAGAATATGATTTTTTTACTTTTCTATAAACATTTCAGACATAGCAAAAAAACAATAAGTTATGTCCTTTGAAAAACTCTCTTTTAAATATTATTTTAATGTCCTCATGCCGGACGGGCATTTACTTTTTCCAATTGATGAAAAAGTAAACAAAAAATCTAGAAAAGCCAAGGCTCCCCATTCCGGTTTTCACAAATCTTAGATTTGAATGAAAACCGAGAATCCTCGAAATTATAATTTCAACAAGTAGCTAATAATTTCGGGACTAGCCACGGCCGACCCGAAGTCGCGGCTTTTCGGCCACCGCGCCCTACTAATGGGCATATATCAAATTTTGAAACACTTTACAAATTATAATCACTCTTAATGTCAACTTTAATAAATATTTATATTAATCATTCCCGGTAGTCATATAATCCTTAAATATCCTGTCCTTCAAACAGAGCTGCTCCACAAGCCCTTGCTACGATCGCCCCTTTAAAAATCATGCAAAACGCTCAAAGGCCGGAGTAAAAAGCGGCTTTTCGGCCACCGCGCCCTACTAAGGGGCATTTAACAAATATGAGAACCTTTTACAAATTAGTTATTTATATCACTATAGATAAAATATCTTAAGAAAATTGCCAAAAAAAACCTCACATTCCAGGATGAAAGAATAACAGGGCGTAGAGATAGGCAATAGTTTCTCCCAGTACCACCCGGACGCCATTACTGGAGGTGTACCAGTGTTCCGGATTGTAATCCGGATTTTCCAGTGCTACAATTCCAATGTCTGTTTTCTCCCCGAAAGCTTTCCTGTAAAGCAACCGTGTTCGTCTGGCATGGGCACCTGAGGTATATATGTTAAGTGCTGCTTGGTGCAAATTTTGTTGATTCAGCCAGGTTTTTACTGCCAAAGCCGATGCATAGGTGCGGTCTTTGCGCACCAGCTTTACCGGTATGGCAATGATATTTTTAGCTGTGTATCCTTGTTTCCTTAAATTTTGGAGCGTCAGCTCTGCATAATCATGGTAGGGGGCCAGCGCACCGCCTTTTGTAACCGGAGCTCCTGTTATCAGTAAATAGCTATATTCTTTGTTTTTAAGTTCCTGAAGGGCTTGCGTTACTTCAGCATCCGAAATCCATCCTTCCAGTACCATTAATTTTGTATCGGCTGGTTTGCTGACAGCCAGGAAACGTTGTGCAACTGAAAGGTATACTGCGACAAGCATTGTAAGCGCAAAAAGTACGAGCAGCCAGCCCTGTATGGTCAGGCGGTGACACATCCTCTTTCTGGTTAATTCAATCTTCATTTATCTGCCTTTATTCTTCAACATTGTGATACAATCTACCCTGCCAGGTATTATATTCCTCCAGTTTTTTTTCGAAGCGCTGCAGCACCTGGTCATTCCGGATGAGTCCCCATGAAGGTCCAGCATTGAATCGTGGCGGAACTTCCCCGGCAATTCGCTCTATGACAATATCCGGATTAAGTCGTTCAGTAAATCTTACGACCAGCTCGAGGTATTCTTCCAGTTCAAACAGGGGGTACTTTTCAGGATTTCTGCGGTAATCAGCTGCCATCCTGGTGTTCTTGATGATTTGTAACTGATGCAATTTAATGGAATGAAGCGGGAGCTCCGAAACAGTAGCCGCACTTTTTATCAAAGCTTCCATTGTATCCCCCGGTAGCCCGAAAATAAAATGTGCCCCCGTGTGTATACCCCTGCTGGCTGTTTTGATGATGGCATCCCTGGATATTTCAAATGTATGTCCCCGGTTAATCTCCTTCAGTGCTTCGTTGCGACAGGATTCCACTCCGTATTCAATGACAAGGTAATGTTTTTCCGCCAGCTCACTGAAATAATCAAGTTTCTCTTCATCAACGCAATCCGGGCGGGTGCCTATCACCAATCCCACAACTCCGGGAAAGCTGAGTGCTTCATTATAGATTTTTTTCAACTCTGGCAGTAGTTTGTAGGTATTTGAATAGGCCTGGAAATAAGCCAGGTACTTTCCGGCCCGGCGGTAGCGATTGGCGTGGAATTCAATTCCTTCAGCTATCTGCTGCTTTACTGATTTTCCCGGTTCACAATAGGAAGGATTGAAAGCGTTATTGTCACAGTATGTACAACCACCTCTTCCTGCTGTGCCATCCCGGTTCGGACAGGTAAAACCGGCATCGATGGTTACTTTTTGTACGCGTTCACCGAAGAGGGCTCTGAAATAATCTGCGTACGAATTAAAGCGGCGTGAATGCCCCCACGGATAAGTTTGGTGCAATGACGTATTGTGTTTTATATCGTTTTGTTTCATTTTAAATGAGTATCGTATTCCTAAGACAGTATTCCTTCGCTCTGCTCCCTATCCCTTAAGGGGAGCCATCGCTCAGGTGAAAAATTAAATTTATGTAATAGTGTCGTGGGGGTGCCACCTTTAGGGGACTCAGGGGCAGTGTGAGGGTTGTTTTTTATTTTCATTTTTTGATTGAATTAAATTCTTATGCTTAAGTAAGGAACATTATTCAACACTCATTTTTTCATTATCTACATCAATTTACTTAAAACAGGGAAGGTGAGAAATCTACATCTTCAACCTTATTAAGTATGGGATACCATAAACAGGCTTTTACATTTTTGTACCCCATTTGCCACAGCAGTCGTGCGTACTCACTGATCTGCTGGCGATGGCTTTCCTTTACCTGTTCCCCGAATTTATAATCAACCACCAGTGCCTGATCTCCTTTTATCATGACCCTGTCGGGACGTTTTATACGGCCCCCGTTAAGCAGAATATCGGCTTCAGTCTTTACTTTCCAATCCCCGGAGAACCAGTTTCTTACATCTGGCTGTTCAAGGTAAGTGCTTATTAGTTTAATAAACCTGTCTTTTTCATTCTCACTGATCATTCCTTCGAAAATCAGCCGATCCACGGCACTGATGATATCACTGGCCGTAATAATATAGCGGAAAAGGGCATGCAGGATGGTACCCCGCTGGATTCTTTCACTGGTGAGACTTTCATTCAGTTCAAAAAAATCATCAGCATGTACACTGAAATGCAACTTATTTTCAAGCGCAAATGATGGATAGTTCTGCAGTACCCATTCGTGAAAATCTTTATTAGCATTTTCCAGCTTTTCCAGCGCGCCGCTTGTATAACACACTGAGGTACCGTTGTTTTGGTCCTGGTCTTTTCGGGGCAAACCCGGAACAGTAAGTATCTGATGCATCAGCTCGCCAACTGTATTCAGGGTACCCTCTTTGGAAGGAATGGCCGAGAAGGTGAAAAGGGCATTCTCTGCACGGGTAAGCGCCACATACAGCAGGTTCAGATTATCCATGTATGTCTGCAGCAGTTCAAGGTAGTAATCCCCCCTGAATATGGTATCTTTCAAGGCAGTTGTAAAGCCCACAGGTACTACCGGTAATTCATTAAAAGGCGGAATGCCGGGCTCACACCACAGAATGGGTGCAGCACCTTTTTTATGACCGGTTTCCCAGTTACAGTAAGGAACAATTACTGCTTTAAACTGCAATCCCTTTGCCTTATGTATCGTCATGATGCGAATGGCATTCTGCAGTTCAGGTGCAGGCACTGCTTTTTTATGTCCTTCTTCCTCCCAGTATTCAAGAAATGCATGCAGGTCAGGCGATTGTCCGGTAGCGAATGAGGTGATGAGGTCCTGAAAAGTTTGCAGATAAGGGATCTCAGTTTTGATTGTATTGAGCTTGAAATAGCGGATGAGTTGTTCCACGCTTTCAAACAACGGCAGTTTTTTGATGCCTGCAATTCTTTTGCTGAAACCATCCGGCATTACCCTGTATACTCCATCAGAAGTAATCCGGCCATTGTCACCACAAAATGCCTGGTGAAAAGTTTCTGGGGACGGGGATGGCCGGTTAGTCAGCGCTGGCAGGATATACTGCTGATATTCGCTGATCAGGCTGGCACTGTTCAGATCGTTGGTTTCATCTGTCAGATATTTCAACAGGTAAATGAGAAACCTGACGGCCGTTGAATAGGTGAGGTAGACCGACTCGCCGGAAATCACTTCATACTTGTAGGAAGTATCCGTATGGCTGTTTTTACAGGCCATCAGCACATCAGCAATCTGTTTTCCGTCAGCTGCACTTCTTACCAGAATAGCAATATCCCGCAATTCATAATTGTTGTCCTGCAACTTTTCAATAATGCCGGGCAGTTCTTCGTGTACTTTATCTTTCCAGCCCACCTGCTCTTCTGATTCTTTGTCCTGTAAAGGATAAAATATGTTTTGAACAAAACCTTCTGATTTTCCGGCATTATTTTCTGGTGATTGCTGTTTGACGGACTGATAGGCTGCAGTGATCATATCTTTTAACAGGTCTGCATTGTCGGGTTGTATCGCAGCCTCTTCCAGTTGATTATTAAAATATTGCTGCAATGTATGTGCTGCCTGTTCAAACAATTTGTTATTAAAGCTGATGATGTTCTGGCGGCTTCGCCAGTTGGTTTCCAGGTTAATTTTTGCAATTCCTGTATGAACAAATGTTTCGGGAATCTCCATCGCCAGTATCTTCCAGTCACCGTTTCGCCAGCGGTATATCGATTGCTTGACATCACCTACCAGTATATTGCGGTTGCCTCCTGACAAACTGTTGTCAATGAGCGGACTGAAGTTTTCCCATTGAATGCGGGATGTATCCTGAAACTCATCAATCATAAAGTGCTGATAGGTATTGCCTGTCTTCTCATAAATAAAGGGAGCTTCATTTCCGGCAATGATCTCATGAAGCAATTTGCCTGAATCAGCCAGCAGCATTATATTTTCCTCAGCTGTGTACTGGTGGAGATCGTGCGAGATATCCGTAATAATACCCAGCGTATAGAAGTTGGATAGAATCTGACTGGTTGTATTGTAGGCACCAATTTCATTATTGTATGTTTCAACGGCTTTGACAGCAATATCATTGAGTGCAGGATAAATTTCGTCAATGACAGCAGCAGCGTCTGATTTTTTTGGATGCCATTTTTCGGAATTATTCAGGGCGTTCAGCACGTAACTGTTAGGTTGTATAGCCGTAAATCCGGCCAGCTTTGCAAAATAACCTCCAATGCCACGGCTTTTTTGTGTGAAATCATCGGATGTGAGGCCGGCACTGTTAATTATTCCGATTCCCCTCTGACCAAGCTCCTTAATCCGTTTTTCGAAGGAGTTGCGAATGGCATACATCTTTTTCATGTACGATTCAAGAAATTCTCTGTCTTCAAGCTTCTGCAATGTTGCGGTGTTGAATGACTTAAACTTCTCAGTGAAGATTTCCTTTCCCAGTTTTTGTATATCGGTTGAAAAGTTCCAGCTTTTTCCTTCACCAATCTTGTTTTTGGCAAAATCTACCAGCCATTTCTGTAGTTTTCTGTCTGAATCAGCCTTGTAGAACAAACGATCAGTAACCTCAGCAAGCAACGGATCGGTTTCTGTTTCAATTTTGTACGCCGAATTAAGTCCGGCTTCCCTGGCAAATCCACGCAATACCTGTTGAAAGAATTTATCAATGGTGGTTACTGAAAATCTGGAAAAATTATGGAGTATCAGATTCAGAAGAACGATGGCTTTTTGCTGCAGCAGATTGGCTGAAAGATCAGTCTCTTCCAGTAAAAATGCTGTATGTTCTGAAGGATTGTTGTTTGCCAGCCTGTATAACTCAAGTATAATACGGCTTTTCATTTCAGCTGTAGCCTTGTTGGTAAAGGTTACAGCCAGTATATGACGGTAACTCAGAGGTTCGGCAAACAGGATGCGCAGGTATTCCCGGGTCAGGTTGAAAGTTTTACCAGAACCTGCTGATGCTTCATAAATAATCAGATTGTCCATGTAACTGATTGATATTCTGTCAACCGGATCACTGTTGCACCGGTTCGTTTGTATGGTTACAAATATATTTTTTTTTAGTGTCAAATAGTGACTTAAAGGTAATGATTTCGGAAGTGTTATTTATGAGTTAATTTATGGAAGTGCTATAATTATTTATTTCTTGTCATAATTCTATCTATTGTTGATAATCTAATGAAAGTAGAATTTCAAATAGACTCTTCATTAATTTAATTCTTCAAAAAGTTTATTTTTTTCATCACTTGACTTTTGTCCTCAAGGCCGGACAGGCTTTTACTTTTCTCCTTGATGAGAAAAGTAAACCAAAGAACCTTTAGCCTCATGACCGAAGGGAATAATCAAGCCAAAATAATCACCGGCCTTTACCCACAAGGCCTGCAAGCTCACGGCGATTTTGGCTGGCCTACGCGCCTTACTAAATAGGCATTTGTCAAATTTTGAAACACTTTACAAATTATATACTTCTCTTAATTTTAGCTCTAATAAATATCTATATTAATCATTCCCAATAGTCGTATAAAATATTTCGAAAATAAATTTCGAGTCACCAATCCATTTTATATAACATGCCTCTTTCTGGTACGGAATATTATCTTTCAATATACCTTTAGAGGACTGAAAAATCTAATTATGAGGATATGAAACCACAGACATTTGCTGAGAAAATACTGGGTGCTCCTGCAGGAGCCATTGTATTCAGACAGCCTGATATTATACTAACCCATGATAATACAGCCAGTATCAAAAATACTTTTGCCAAAATGGGAGGCGAAAAGGTATTTGATCCGGATCGGTTGCTGGTTGTGCTGGATCACAATGCACCTCCTACCAATGCCAAGCTTGCCAACGATTATGAAGCAATAAGGAAACTGGTTACTGATCAGGGGATCAGTAAGTTTTACGATCAGGGGAAAGGCATCTGTCACCAGATCATGTCCTACCATGCACGGCCCGGGATGATTATTGTGGGCAGCGACAGTCATACCTGTACGGCAGGGGCATTCAATGCACTGGCAGCAGGCATCGACCGGACAGAATCAGCGGGTATCTGGAAAAGGGGAGAAACGTGGTTCAGGGTGCCTGAATCGTTAAAGATCACCCTGACCGGAAAGCTGGGAGAGGGCGTGTATGCCAAGGATCTGTCGCTATGGATCATTGGCATGATCGGCTCAGCAGGAGCCAATTACATGTCAATTGAATACCATGGCGAAGGAGTTCGTTCTTTGAGCATGGCACAAAGGATGACACTGGCTAACCTGGCTTCGGAGATGGGAGCCAAGAATGCTGTTTTTCCTGCCGATGAAGTGCTGACTGATTTTTATGGTGAGAAGAAAGAGGGAATTTGGGCAGATCCGGATGCCAGTTATGAACAAGAGATCACGATTAACCTGGATGAGGTTTTCCCGTTGGTGGCAGCCCCACATCATGTGGATAATGTGAAAGCAGTGGCAGAAGTTGCCGGTACACCTGTACAGCAGGGATTAATCGGGACCTGTACCAACGGCCGTCTTGAGGACCTGCGGGAAGCAGCGTCCCTGCTCAAAGGGAAGCAGGTAGCAACCGGTTTTCAGTTACTGGTTATTCCAGCCTCCCAGGAAATATACCTGCAGGCCATGGAAGAAGGAATACTCAAAACGCTTATCGAAGCAGGGGCAACTATTCTAAGTACCTCCTGCGGTCCCTGTCTGGGGACAGGACAGGGCATCCCGGCAGATAATATAACCGTAATCTCCACTGCCAACAGAAATTTCAAGGGCCGCATGGGAAACAAGGAAGCTTCCATCTACCTGGCTTCTCCTGCTACTGTTGCACTTACAGCAATAAACGGTAAGATTACACTTACTTCAAAAAAACATATGGATACAAAATTTCCTTTTCAACAACAGCAATCTTCTGTTGTTGAAGTTGATCCTTCTGAAAACCGGCGACAGGGTAATGTCTGGAACTATTCAGACCTGGACAATATGAATACCGACCAGATGTTTGCCGGTAACCTGACTTATAATGTGTTGAGCTCAGATGCTCCTGCCATTATTCCTCACCTTTTTAAAGGTGTGGATGAACATTTTGCTGAGGAAGCAAAATCAGGAGACATCATTATTGCCGGTGAGAATTTTGGCTGTGGCAGTTCGCGGGAACATCCTGCGGTTGGATTGGCTCACCTGGGCATTAGCGCCGTTATTGTGAAATCTGTCAACAGGATATTTTACCGTTCAGCTGTTAATCAGGGTCTTCTGCTGATCGTAAACCCGGAAGTAGTGGATAATTATACACCCGGAGACAAGGTAAGTATTGATGTGGAAGCAGGAAGGATTATGCTGAATGACAAACCTTTTACTTTTGAACCACTGCCGGATAAACTGATGCAGATCATTGAAATGAAAGGGTTGGTGAATTGGATTATAAGGGTTTAGAAGTTTAGAAGTGCAGTTGTTTAGGAGCTGGGGAGGTGGGACGCTTATTCATTTGCTAATTATTTAGATGGTTCAAGCGTCCGCTTGGACCCCTTATATTGTTTAAGGAATTCCAATTTGTTTCAGGTTACAGAGAGTGAAATATGCACTAATCAAAAGACTTATCTTTATAGAGAAAACAAACGGCCATAAAGTGGCCTTACAAGAATAACCGAGGGTGATAACCTTTTGCCCCTATCGGGGCAGATAGTGCAAACATATCAATAATGTAAAAGATAATGATCCGTCAAATATGTTAAATGGAACGTTGTGATTTCATAATCATTGGTGAATTAACTACCAAAGTGTCATAGATAAGGCAATTGAATCAAAGTATTGAGGAATTAGATGCTTCACTGAAAGAGATAGCGCAAGTTTGGACTCTTACTGTAGCGGGGGATTTGGGGTACAACCCCAAATCTGCGGGGTCACAATCAAATGCTTTCACCAGAAAAATGGGTTCCAAGCGGGACGCTTGAAACATGGGAGACAAGCGATAGTTGAGGTTATAGGATTTGGGTGATTAGAAATTGATAATCTTATCTGTGAGTAATGGCTGGTATTTGGGAGCCAGTTCATCTGTCCAGCCAATAAGATATTGGGTATAAGGTCCGATCCTGAGATCATTCAACGGGCGGGCATAGGGATCCTGCATCACATCATCAGGGAAGTAGTCGTATGCGAGTTTAATTTTGGTTTTATTCCTTCTGTAGAGTGATTCGTACATGGGAGCTGCGCCAAAAAGGCTCAGGAACGAATGGGCTATATCGGAAGGATATTTATAACTGACTATAGCAAATTCAACATCATTATCTGATAGTGAATTGACAGCCACTGAAATGTCGCTGCGATAATAATTGTTCACCAGAAACAAAAGGGCAACACTTTCCACATTATAGCGGTCCCTCAGCAGTGCAATAAGCCTTTCTTTATTGCGTGGATTCTTAATTTCAGGAATTCCTTCCTTATCCTGGATCTCAAAATTATTACCTACCCGTTTGGCTATGTAATCGGCCCAGTTGTTAATCTCTTCAATTCCCTTGTGAAGAGTGGGTTTAGTGATGGATGAAAAAACAGTTCCTGCGGGAAGATTTTTTTTCAGGGTAGTATACTCTGTACCGATATAGTAATCTTCAATGATATGCAAAGGAACGTTGTTCATTCCTGCCTGTACCTGCAACCAGCGGGTTGCTGCATGAATCGAATCAATTGTTGACCGGATATCAAATTCAGTCCAGGGAGCAGTCTCTTTTGAATCGATAAAAACATAATACAACAACACATCCCCTTTCAGGTCTTTGCATACATTATTATACCTGCCATCCCGGTAATCAATCCTTTTAATGGTATAGCCGGGCAGCACGATAAACAGCGCCAAGAGTATGATATGGATATATGAGATTTTCATTCCTTAAGAGCAAATATAGATATTAATAGCATTTTATCAATAGCCACTTTTCCGAAACATCCTGATATTTGAGGAACAGTAGTTGCAAGATGACGAGTGGCTGCCGGAAAAACTGGTAATTTCACTTCTTTTTGGTTAACACTGTTGAATAATATTTACAGAACTGACTGATGCCGCAGTTCTCACAATCCGGTTTTCTGGCCATACATATGTAGCGGCCATGCAGAATCAGCCAGTGATGAGCAATAGAAAGCAGATTTTCAGGTATATATTGCAGCAGTTGTTTTTCAGTTTCCAGGGGTGTTTTAGCCCCGATTGTGAGACCGATACGGGCGGAGACCCTGAACACATGAGTGTCGACGGCAAGTGCAGGTAAATTATAAACCACTGAAGCCACTACATTCGCTGTTTTTCTGCCTACTCCCGGCAATTTCTGAAGATCTTCAATATTATCGGGAACTTTCCCTTCAAAATCATTGACCAGCATAGTGGCCATGCCTACCAGGTGTTTGGCTTTATTATTTGGATAAGTACAACTCCTGATTACTTCAAATACCGCTTCCTGATTGGAAACAGCCAGTGTTTCTGCGTCCGGAAACTGTTTGAAAAATTCCGGAGTAATTATATTTACCCGCTTATCGGTGCACTGGGCTGACAAGATAACAGCGACAATGAGTTCATATGGATTGGTGTAATGCAATTCGGTTTCAGCATAAGGCTGATTTTCCATAAAATAATCAAGCACGTGTTTAAATCTTTCTTTCCTGGTCATGGAAATTTTCTTTTGGGTTTTGTGAAATAAATAAGTTTTAATTAACTCATAAATTTATGTCATTTGCCAATGACGAATCAGCTATTAATTCCCTGGGTTATTTTTTATTTTAAAATCATCCATAACTGTCAGACATTTTATTAAGTTGTTTTTATCATTTTAGTTGTCTTTCAACGTTGCCTGCTGGTTTTTAAAAACTTTGAAAGTGTCTGACAGTTTGCATTAAATAATTCATTAGCATAGGCTGTTTTACCACTCTATTTTATTTAGTTGACAGGCTTCTTAATAAAAAAGGCCTGAAAATAATCAGGTTTCCTGTTCAAAAATAAACCTTTTAAAGGAAATACAGCGAATTGTTTACTTTTGCAGTTTACATAAAACAGCAAAACATCTCATTTCAATGATAAGTTACCTACAGGTTGAAAATCTTACAAAATCATACGGTGATCTGGTTCTTTTTGAAGACATTAGTTTTACAGTAAACAAAGACCAGAAAATTGCCCTGGTTGCCAGAAACGGTGCAGGCAAAACATCACTGCTTAATATCATCAGTGGCAAGGATGGTCCTGATACCGGGAAGGTATCATTTATCAAAGACATTACCATTGGTTTTCTGGAACAGGAACCGGTTCTCGATCCTGATAAAACAGTGATTGAAGAGATTTTCAGTTCACCCAATGAAGTTCTGTCTGCCATTCGTGATTATGAACTGGCTGTTAAGAGTACTGATAAAGCCCTGATGCAGAAAGCTAATGATGACATGGACCGGTTCAAAGCCTGGGACTATGATGTGCGTATTAAACAAATCCTCACGGAGCTGAAGGTGAACCAGTATGATCAACCGGTAAGTCAGCTTTCCGGCGGACAACGAAAAAGACTGGCGCTGGCGGCAGCGCTGATCAATGAGCCTGATTTGCTGATCCTGGATGAACCTACCAACCACCTTGATCTGGAGATGATTGAATGGCTGGAAGAGTATCTGAAGAATTCAGGATGCTCATTATTGATGGTTACGCACGACCGGTATTTTCTGGACAGGATATGTAACCAGATTATTGAAATAGATCAGGGAAATATCTATGCTTACCGGGGTAATTATTCCGAATACCTGGAAAAACGACAGGAGCGGCTCGAGAATGAACAGGCCAATGTGGATAAAGCGAAAAATCTGATGCGCAAGGAGCTCGACTGGATGCGGCGTATGCCCAAGGCCCGGAGTACCAAGTCGAAATCCCGTATTGATGATTTTTATGAGCTTAAAGACCAGGCCGGTGCAGGGCGGCAGGAAAAGAATATGAATATCAATGTTCAGACTTCCAGACTGGGGAAAAAGATTATCGAGATCAAAGGCCTCTCAAAAAGCTTTGATGATATGGTTCTGATTGATGATTTCAGTTATACGTTCAGCCGCTTCGAAAAGGCCGGAATTATTGGTGACAATGGTAGCGGAAAAACTACCTTGCTAAACCTGATCTCTGATGATCTTAGTCCTGATGCCGGTACGATAGGAGTAGGGGAGACCATTGTATTAGGCTATTACCGGCAAAAAGGAATGCAGTTTGACGAAAATCAGAAAGTGATCGATGTGGTTTCTGAGATAGCTGAGGTGGTTACCCTGGGAGATGGTTCAACACTTGGTGTATCGCAGTTTTTGAACTATTTTTTGTTTCCTCCGGAAGTACAGCATAATTATGTCTATAAACTGAGCGGGGGAGAGAAACGCAGACTTTATCTTGTAACAGTACTGATGCGTAATCCAAATTTTCTGATCCTTGATGAGCCCACCAATGACCTGGATATCATTACGCTTAATGTGCTGGAAGATTATCTGCAGCAGTTTGGTGGTTGTGTACTGATCGTTTCTCACGACCGCTTTTTCATGGACAAGGTAGTGGATCATTTGTTTGTCTTTGAAGGAGAGGGAAAGATAAAAGATTTTCCGGGCAATTATTCACAATACAGGGCAAAAGAGAAGTTGCTTGAGAAAAATAAAAAAACTGAAGAAAAGTCGGAAAAACGGGATACAGTAAAAACAGCGCAAACTGCCAAACCCAAAAAGCTTTCTTTTAATGAAAAGCGGGAACTTGAATTGCTGGAAAAAGAGATCAGTGAGCTGGAAGAAGAAAAGAAGATGCTGGAAAATCAGATGCAAAATGCAGATCAAAATCCTGATAAGCTGATGGAAAGTTCCACCCGGATTGGGAAAGTCATGGAACTAATTGATGAGAAAACCATGAGGTGGATGGAACTGGATGAGATGAAAGGGTAAAAACAGGTCAAAAGAGTAAAATATTATAGTTACTGATTCTTCTCTGTGATTTTTTTTATAACAGGTATCAGCTGCATGCTTGTTTTTACCAGGTTTTCACTGGTTTGTCGTATTGCTTGATTCAAAGGTATTTGCTGATCCTGTATTGATGTCATAAAGGAAATTCCTGCCTCTTTCTGTTCCTGCTCACCCAGGTCAATTTGACCTCCCAGAGCGATCACCGGAATGTTATATTTATTTGCAAGTTTTGCGATGCCGGCGATCACTTTTCCCTGCAGGGTCTGGCTGTCAATTTTCCCCTCACCTGTGATGACAACATCTGCTTCACGAAGGACAGTTTCAAAGTGGGTTTGTTTCATCACCAGTTCGATACCAGGCTCAAGTGAAGCTCCCAGAAATGCTACAGCTCCGGCTCCCAAACCGCCTGCAGCACCTGCACCCGGTATTTTATCCACGTTGTGACCTGATAAATTGTTGATCAACCGGGCAAAATGTTTAAGGCCTTTATCCAGCATAACAATTTCATCTTCAGTACTTCCTTTCTGGGCTGCATAGGCAAAGGCTGCACCATTTGGCCCGTAAAGCGGGTTTGAAACATCACAGGCAATACTAATTATGATATTTTTGAGTCCTGGTAACACATCGCAATCATCAATGGAGGCAATATGCAACAGGTTTTTACCGACCGGCTCCAGTTCCTCTCCGGCTGCGTCCCTGAACCGGTAACCCAGGGCTGCTGCCATGCCTGTTCCTCCGTCATTGGTAGCGCTTCCGCCGATGCCTATAATAATACGGGATACTCCCAGGGCAATGGCTTTCACGATCAGTTCTCCCGTACCAAATGTTGAAGTATTAACACAATGCCTTTCTGCTGGTTTTAGCAATTCCAGGCCGGAGGCTGCGGCCATTTCTATAAAAGCAGTTTTCCCGTCTCCGGACACCCCAAGTCTGCTTTTAATAATCCTTCCGAGCGGATCGTGTACCTCGTGACTGATGATTTTACCTTTACTATGGTAAGTCAGGATATCCGCTGTACCATTGCCTCCGTCAGCCATGGGAAAAACAGTGGTTTTAAAAGCAGGGTCAGCCTTCCGGATACCTTTTTCTATGGCTTCACATACTTTTTCTGCAGAAAGAGCATCTTTGAATTTATCAGAGGCAATTAGTACGTGCATGATTAAACTGAAGTTATAGGTTTTTACAGTTCAAAAGTCAGTCCATCATATCCCGGCCTGATATGAAAAGGCAATATTTTTTCCACATCAGCATGCCTGCCAAGCCGGTGACTGATGTGGGTGATGAATGCCCTTTTCGGACTTAGTTCTCGGATGATATCCAGTGCCTGATCAAGTGTAAAATGGGAGATATGGGGTTCTTTTCTCAGTCCGTTAATGACCAGGTATTTGGTGCCGATGAGTTTTTCTTTTTCATCTTCACTTATGTAACTGGCATCTGTAATGTAGGAAAAATCTCCTATCCGGAAGCCCAGCACAGGCAGACGGTGGTGCAATACCCGGACAGGTATTATTTTCAATTCACCAATATCAAAAGGATGGCTGGTGATTTCATGATAGTTAATCTGGGGTACTCCGGGGTATTTACGTTCGGCAAAAATATAGGAGAACTCCCTCATCAATGCACGATGAACCCTTTCCTCAGCATAGACATCCACAGGCATTTGCTGCAGGAAATTAAACGATCTGACTTCATCAAGCCCTGCGACATGGTCACGGTGCTCATGGGTGTAAATCACTGCATCGAGTTGCCGGTTTCCTGCATTCAGCATTTGCTGGCGAAAGTCCGGACCGGTATCAATTACTATTACTTTTCCGGCCTCCTCGATCATGACCGAGGAACGGAGACGTTTGTCTTTTGGATCTTCAGATGTACATACTTCACAGTTACAACCTATAACGGGTACACCCTGGGATGTTCCTGTGCCTAATAATGTAACTTTCAAAATTTATTTATGTTTTTATGAGTATCGTTTTATATAGTCCTAACAAATGAAAATTATTTTTTAAGATTTACAATCGTCTAAAAAAGCTAAAATAACTTACTCTTTTTATGAATATCAATTAACAAGAATCATAATCTTGCTAATATTATTTTTGTCCTCGAGCCGGACGGGCTTTTACTTTTTCCAATTGATGAAAAAGTAAACAAAAAATCTAGAAAAGCCAAGGCTCCCCACTAGCCATGGCCGACCCAAAGTCGCGGCTTTTCGGCCACCGCGCCCTAATAATAAACTCAAGTTTAAATATGAAGAACAGAGCGATATTTATATACACATAAATTATTAATTTCTTATAAATAGCGTGTTAATCCGAAAGTCATTAATGTTTTTTTAGTTCAATTCTGAAAGATAAATATAGCAAATAAAGCAGAACAAAAACAGCCATAATTGCAGAAGGTATAGCTGCTCTTGTCCCGAAAAGACTGAGTGCCATTACAACAGAAACTCCGGAGCTTTTCACTGTTACCAATAATGTTTGTGACATGATAATCTGCCGGTTATGCAGGATCTTTTTGGTTGCATATTCGTATATGCTGCCCAGCAAAAAAACGCTGATAAATAATACCAATGTGGAAAGCAGCAGTATTTTGAAATCGGAAAAAAACACATCGCGATTGAGGCCCACGGCAGTATAAATGATAATGGCAAATCCCCAGTCCACCACTTTTCCCCTTATTTTTGCAACGGCCGGGAAAATTTTTTTGAATAACAGAAGTCTTGAGACAAGCATGGGTACAATGATCATCCAGAGCATCAGGAAAAACAAATGCCAGGTATTGACATCATCCGAACCAGCAAATATCCCCACCATCAAAGGGGCAAGCACCACTGAAGCCAGGAATGCTCCTAAAACTCCAATAATACTGTATTTCATATCTCCTTTCAGAATCCCTGTGAATGGAATAATGGCAACACCTGGAGGAGTTGCGGCAATTACTACAAAACCATAAAATAATTGTTTATCAGGCATTAGCAACCAGGCGGCAGTAATACATACTGTACCAAAAACAAAATAGTTTAACAGGATTCCAGTGAAAAACGGTTTGATGATTTTTCGCAAGGGGTAAAGTGAACGGGTACTGATTCCGGTGGTTGAAAATGTCATGACCACTGCCAGCACATAAAAAGTAATTTTTTTCAGGTAAACGGCCCAATCTCCAACTGCCAATCCAAGTACAACAGCCATTACCAGAATGAAATTCCGATTGAGGAACAATTTTTTAAGCCAATTCATATCTGCATATTATTCTGGAAGTTTCAGATTTCAATTGAAATGTACTATATCAAACCGGAAAGGAGGATGATTGTTTGTGGGAAAAGGAAAAATAAGAGTATGTTTTACAATTGTTTAAAAGTTATATACATTTACCAAAATTTTACATATGAGTGGTAATCTATATCTTATCCCGACAACGCTGGGGGGTGAAAATGTGCAGGATGTAATCCCTGAACTTGTCATAAGCATAATCAATCAAACCAGTTTTTACATTGTTGAAAATGTACGTACAGCGCGCCGGTTTCTGAGTAAGGCCGGAATTGAAGCACCTATTGATTCACTTACGTTTTTTGAATTAAACAAACATACCACACCGGAGCAATACAGGGAATATTTAAATCCTGCAGCCGAAGGACATCATGTTGGCATTATATCAGAAGCGGGAGTTCCGGCAGTTGCTGATCCGGGGGCTGTGATGGTACAGCTCGCGCATAGTAAAAACATCCGTGTGGTGCCACTCACGGGGCCTTCGTCCATTATTCTGGCTTTAATGGCCAGTGGAATGAACGGACAGTCTTTTGCCTTCAACGGGTACCTGCCCATTAAAAAGCCGGATAGGATCAAAGCAATTAAGTTTTTTGAAAAACGATCGCAACAGGAAAACCAGGCACAACTTTTTATTGAAACGCCTTATCGAAACATGGCTTTACTGGAAGATTTACTGGATTCCTGTGATGATAATACAAAGTTATGTATTGCTGCTGACCTCACCCTTGCATCGGAATACATACATACCCTGTCAGTAGGGGAGTGGAAAAAAAGAAAGCCGGACCTTCATAAAAGACCGGCAATATTTATTATTCAGCGTAATTAAATTTAAACGTCTGTCCGGTTGGTTACCGAACAAGTGATTAATATTTTTAAAAATCAATCTGTTTTGCCACTTACCCTAAAGGCCTGCCTGCTAAACTCAGTACTGGCAGGGAGCAAATTGATTTTCTTCACACCCTTTAGGGAAGGGGCAAATGAAGAAAATCAATGGCTTTTTCAGGTAATTCTGACGACTAAAATTAATTTTATTTAGATCCGACAGAATAGAGTTCCACATCAAAAACCAGGGTAGAATAGGGAGGTATCTGGCCCTGACCGGATACACCGTACCCCAGGTCATAAGGTATAATAAACGTACCCTTGCCACCTGGTTTCAACAGTTTTACCGATTCATCCATTCCTTTAATCACCTGATTAAAACCAACCGTGAAATTGAAAGTGGTGGTTGATGTTGAGTCAAATACCCTGCCATCCAGTAGTTTGCCTACATATTTGATCTTAACATAATCACCATTAGCCGGGGAGGATCCTTCGCCTTCCTGGGTTCTGACATAAATTAATCCACTGGCAGTGGTATCAGGTTGCAAGTCTTTGTCAGCAATGTACTTTTTGATTTGCTCATTTTCATAAGCTACCGGATCTTTGATAACTTTCAACAATTCAACTTCAAAAATAAGGGTGGAATAGGCTGGTATGCTGCCAACCGAATAAGAACCATAAGCCAGATCGGAAGGTATGATCAACTTTGCCTTTTCACCAACATGCATCATTGAAATGCCTTCATTTATGCCTGATATCTCAGTTCCAAGTTTGAATTTAAAAGGTCCGTACAGAAAATTTGGACTATAAATACTCTTTGCCTTTGCCGTTGCAATATCGGAAGTACCTACCACCTGTCCGTCGATTAAACGTGTGGTATAATTGATGAGAACAAAATCTCCCATCACTGGTTGAACAGTGTCTGCGATCGTATCACTCATTGAGATGAAATACAAACCATCATCAGTGGGATCTGCAGTTATATTGTTATTGTCGAGATATTGTTTTAGCAACCGCTGCTCTTCTGCTATTTTATCTGAAGAGTCATCTTTGGGAACACAACTTGTAACAAGCAGCAAAATTCCGAGAAAGGGGAATAATAATCGTCTGATACTTTTCATCTTTCTTAAATTATTTTTTGAAATTAGATAATTCATTTTTATGTATTTATTTATAAATAGTAAAAAATTGACTTTGCCAGTCAGAAATTTCATTATGTATGGATGCTTTCAATTTATAAAACGTTGCGTGGGCAAGCTTATTTTACACTAACCAGTTCAACCTCAAAAATTAATGAAGTAAAAGGGGGAATAATTCCGGTTGAAGATCCTGTTTCGCCAAAAGCCAGATCGGAACGCATGATAAACAGGGCCTTTTCACCCTCCCGCATCATACCAATTGCCTCTTCCATACCTTCAATAACCTGCCATTCCTGACCATAGACAAAGGAGAAAGGTTCCTTTCTTTTGACAGTGGAATCAAAAAATTTTCCGTTCAGAAATTTACCCTCGTAATTTACGGTTACTGTATCTCCCAGTTCAACCTTTTTACCGGATCCCTCCTTAAGTCTGAAATAATAAAGGCCGGGAGCGGCAGGCTTAATATTCATCTGATTTTTGGTGAGATATTGCTTGAGTATTTCCTTTTCGTAGGCACCAAAATCGTCAATCCACTTCAGAAAAGCTTGTTTTTCATCACGATACTCCTTTTCAGTCTGGATTTCCACCATAGCAATTTCAATTTTCATTGGATCAGCATCCCGAAGAAAAGGAGGAAGGGGAGATTTAAGGGTTTTATTAAAGAAATCGGCGGCTGGCAGGATAAAACTGGCACTTTCTTCCGGAGCCAGCATTCTGAAGCATTCTTCAACAGAACCGGGATAAAGAGGTGGGGTAAGCTGAAATTTCCGTCTGCCGGAAAAAAATACCGAATCATGAATCGTTTTATAGGTCAAATCTACGGTGATGTAATCTCCGGGAACCGGTCTTTTGTCTGATTCACTTATTGTGAGTAATTTATAATAAATACCATCACTTGTTTTGTCATAACCAGGATATTTTTGTTTGTTGCATGCGGGAATGATGAAAATTACCAACAATATGATCCAGCCTGTTTTATACATATTTCTATTTAGCCTTAACAGATTCAAGTTTAACATCATAAATCAATACAGCTCTCGGGGGGATTTTTTTATCGGTTCCCAGTAATCCCTGTCCCAGGTGCGGAGGAATTATAAACCGGGCCTGATCTCCGGCATGCATCAGTAAAATTCCCTCATACAGTCCCGATTCATTATCATCTGAGCCAAGCTGTAATGTTTTGCTGGCTCTTTGTTTTTCCGGGGTTACGAAAGTACCATCCAGTAACTGCAGGGTATAACTAATTGTTACCTCCGCTCCATGAGTGGCTTTTGGGCCGTCACCATGGCTGTATATCTGATAGTACAATCCCCTGTCGGTGGTTTTCATTTCCCATCCCCGGCGATCAGCAAAATTTTTGATCATTTCCCGATCTTTTTTTACAAGGAATTTATTTACCTTGAGTAATGCTTCTTTTTGCGACTCACCGGTATCTTCCTGTTCTTTATAGTGATAGGGACGGTTCTGGCAGCCAGCCAAAAGCATCTGAAAGATAATAAAAAATAGTATGTGTTGTTTCTTAAAATACATGCAATAATTGATTTTTATAGCCGGGCAATAATTCCTGAAACTTATTCACTGCTTCATCCAGTGAAAGTTTGGTTTCTCCTCCGGCTGCATTCATATGGCCCCCACCTTCGAAATGACTACGGGCGAAATCGTTGACCGAAAAATTTCCCTTGGACCGGAACGATAATTTAACATGATCAGATTTTTCAACAAACAAAACAGTGAAAATGATTCCTTTTATTGAAAAAGGCAGATTCACAAAACCTTCTGTATCACCAATTACAAAATTGAAATTCTTTAATTCTTCGCTGGTTATACTAATAAAAGCGGTATTATACTCCTGCAGCACAACCATCTTTTTATTCAGGCAATAGCCCATCAGGCGCATACGGTTTTCAGTGTAGTTGTCATAAACACTGGAATGTATGTAATCTTTGTTGATACGGAATTTCAGTAAATCTGCAATTATTCTGAAAGTTTCTGCACTGGATGAATTATAACTAAAACTGCCTGTATCTGTCATGATACCTGTATAGATGCAGGTAGCCATATCTTTATCCAGCATATCCAACCCAGATAAACCTTTGATGAAATGATAGATAAGCTCGCCGGTTGAACTGGCCTCAGTATAAGAGAAAGTATATTCGGCATAATTCCCCGGATCGGGATGATGATCGATCATAATTTTCAGCCCTTTTGACTGACTAATTTCTTTTTCGAAGTCGCCCAGCCTGTTCAATACATTAAAATCCAGCGTGAAAATAATTTCCGATTGATTAACCAGGTCGGCAACTGTATTTTTCTTTTTCGAATATATTATGATATCGTCGGAACCGGGCATCCACTTTAAAAATTCCGGAAAATCATTTGGCGTAACAACCACAACCTCATGATTTAGTTTTCTCAAAAAATGATAAAGGGCCAGTACCGATCCGATTGCATCGCCATCCGGATTTAAGTGGGTTGTAATTAGAATTTTTTTTTGATTTGTACGTAGCAGATGTGTAAGCGATTCAGGAATATTCAATATAAAATCAGTCAATTGCTTCTTTTTTTATTATTAACAACTATTCAAATATAAAATTAAATAAGCTACAAAAATAAGCTATTAAATAATATTTTTCTATTTTCGTGCCAATTACAAAATTAATAAAACATTATGTCAGGAAAAATTACATTCACAATTATCAAACCCCGTGCGGTTGCCAATGAATATATTGGTCCGATTTTGAAGATGGTAAATGATGCAGGATTTCATATTGCTGCCATGAAGTATATTAAACTCACCAGAGATCTGGCTGAAAAGTTCTATGCAGTGCATAGGGAAAGGCCTTTTTTCAATGATCTGGTTGAATTTATGACTTCAGGTCCGATTGTCGTTGCCATGCTTGAAAAGGAAAATGCAGTTGAAGATTACAGGAAACTGATAGGTAGTACTGATCCATCCAAAGCTGAAGAAGGCACAATCCGTAAGCTGTATGCCGAGTCAATTCAGGCGAATGCAGTTCATGGTTCGGACAGTGATGAAAATGCAGAGATCGAATGCAACTTCTTCTTTTCAGCCAGCGAAAGATTTATGAAATAAGTTTTAAATTTACTAATTGATTGAAACCTGACGAGTATGGATATACTGTCGGGTTTTTTTGTTTTATGAATATCGGAATCAAAAATGTAACTTGTTTATTGTTATACGAGCACTTCGGGATTGCTAAAACAATCTTAGTTCATACCATTTAAGATACTTTTTTTTATATAAGTTTTTGTCCTCATGCCGGACGGGCATCCCGCTATAGCGGGACCAAAAATCCAGAAAACTTACCGAAGGGATCACATGAGCACACCGACAGGTGTGCGAGTAACCCAAGGCTCCCCATTCCGGTTTTCACAAATCGTAGATTTGAATGAAAACCGAGAATCCTCGAAATTATAATTTCAACAAGTAGCTAATAATTTTGGAACAAGCCATGGCCGGCCCGAAGTCGCGGCTTTTCGGCCACCGCGCCCTACTAATAAGCATATGTCAAAATTAGAAACCTACAACAAATTATATATTACCCTTAATATTGCTGTATTTAAATTTCTATATTAATCATTCCCGATAGTCATATAAAGATAAAATGATCATTTTGTCAAGGGAAGCAGCTTTAAATATAGTTTTACCTGATTACAATTTTGTCAATCATTTTTTCACCAACACGATCATTTATTGCCTTTATCAGCGGCTCCCTGATCATCATTAGTTTGTCTTTTGCTACTGAAGAATTCATATGTACAAAAAGAGTTGTATCCTTTATATAAAGCCGGTCGGTGCGTACTGCAATGCTTTTGCCAATAATGTCCTCCCAGTGATTTAGCAGATTTACCTCTTTCAGTTTTTTTCCCAGCTTCATTTCTTCAATATAAGCCTTTAGGACTTCACCCAGTGTTTGTGTATTGCTTTTTCGCATATCCTGTTTCTTTCTGAGCAGACGTTCCTGCCCGGTTATTTCAATGTTACGCTTTCTCTGTCAATATTAAACAATCTGTAACTTACTCCGGCCTCCTGCAATATGGGTTCGAGGTGCGACTGGCTGGTATCGGTAATAAATATTTGTCCGAATTCATCACCGGCAACCAGTTTGATTATTTGTTTTACCCTGCCGGCATCAAATTTATCAAATATATCATCAAGCAGAAGGATTGGCTTTATGTTGTGTACTTTTCTGATAAATTCAAATTTAGCAAGTTTGAGTGCCACCAGGTATGTTTTTTGCTGCCCTTGGGAGCCTGTTTTCTTTATTGGATAGCCATCCAGATTGAGGATCAGATCATCTTTGTGTATTCCGGCTGTTGTATATTCCAGAGCCCTGTCTTTTCCTTCGGCCCGCTCAAACAGTTCCCTGAAAGAGTATGTTTGCAAATCGGATTGATAGATGAGCGCTACCTGCTCATTTCTCATCGATATCTGGTTATAAAATTCCTGAAAAATGGGGACGAGTTGTCCGGTAAAATCCATTCTTTTCTGATAAATCTCATTACCCGAAGCCGCAAGTTGTTCATTATAAATTTCCAGCGTATCCCTGTCGAACCGCCCGGAAGCACCAAACTCTTTCAGTAGTTTATTTCGTTGGGCCAGTGCACGATTATAATAAATCAACTTTTCAAGGTATTCCGGATCATATTGAGAAATCACCATATTGATGAATTTTCTTCTCTCTTCGCTTCCCTCCAGGATCAAACTGCTGTCGGCGGGAGAAATCATCACCAC
The DNA here is from genome assembly GCA_963783315.1 of uncultured Bacteroidales bacterium. Classification (GTDB taxonomy): domain Bacteria; phylum Bacteroidota; class Bacteroidia; order Bacteroidales; family DASQZP01; genus DASQZP01. Next base: position 186,718 of record CAWAMZ010000008.1, on the reverse strand, counting down.
TGGTATAAGGCCGATATGTTCAGCAAGCCTCTGATATTCCTTGTTGTTACGTTTGAATTGCTTTTTCCGGTTCTTTTTTAAGCCACAGTATATATTTTCAGTATGCTCATTTCGTTCAAAAGATCCCTGGATTACAAAAAAATCCTGATTATGCCGGATGTTTTGGCTGTCAATAGGGTTAAAATAACTTTTTGTTAAGGAGAGGTAGTAAATTGCATCCAGTAGATTGGTTTTGCCAACGCCATTATTTCCCACAAAACAGTTAATGCGGTCGTCCAGCTCAATATCGAGTTGTTCGTAATTTTTGAAATTAATCAGGGATAGCGATTGTAAATGCATTCGACCAGTATAATTTTAAGCAGGGAACAATGTGCACATGCACTGCAAAATTACAAACAAATAGTTGGTAAGGATAAAAATGGCAGGAAATTTATAAACATTGACAATTGAGTAGTTGATTTAGTGTATGAAACGGTCGACAAATTATTGATTTTGAATAATTCTTGACTGAAAATGAACTTTTTTAATTTATTTTTTCAATATATAGCACAAAAAAATTACATTTGCGATTGTTTTAAATTACATTAATCAGTTATAAGATGTCAAAAAAGAAAAAAGAAGATGCACCCGAATTGGTAGAAGGGGTTGAAAATGCGCTCAGCAGAACTGAACAGTATATTGAAGAGAACCAGAAAAGTCTTACCATAATTGTTGCCGCAATCATCATCATTGTTGGAGGTTATCTGGGCTATAAGCGTTTTATAGTTACCCCGAAGGAAGCCGAAGCACAATCTCAGATGTTTATGGCTGAGAAATATTTTGAAATGGACTCATTAAATCTGGCATTGAACGGAGATGGAAATTATCTGGGATTTCTTGATATCATCAATGATTACGGGATTACCAAATCTGCTAATCTTGCCAATTATTATGCTGGTATATCCTACCTTCATTTGGGTCAATACCAGGAAGCAATTGATTATCTGAAAGATTTCGATGCCAATGATGAAATGATTGGTCCAATTGCCTACGGAGCAATCGGAGATGCTTATGTTGAACTTGGCGATTTGCAGCAGGCTGTAACTTTTTATGAAAAAGCTGCCAACAAGGGAGATAATGAGTTTGTAACACCAATATATTTGATGAAGGCCGGTGAAGTTTATGAAAATCTTGAGAAATACGAGAAAGCACTTCAAGCGTATCAGCGAATCGAGCAAGATTATAAACAAACATCCGAAGGCAGGCAGATTGAAAAATATATTACCCGTGTAAAATTACATATTGATTAATATTTCATTCTAACCATATTTTTGAGGGAATAACATAGCCAATTGTTTATTCCCTTTTTTTATTTTTAACTTTAATAAAATCAAATATTATGGCAACCAATTTAAAAAACCTATCAGATTATGATATTAATTCTGTTCCTTCAGCTGAAGGGATGCGTTTCGGAATTGTAGTAGCCGAATGGAATCAAGAAATCACCGGCGCCTTGCTCGAAGGCTGTTTTAATACGCTTCGCAAGCATGGGGTTGAAGAATCTGAGATAATAGTAAAGCATGTTCCCGGTACGTTTGAACTTACATTGGGAGCACAGTGGCTGGCTGAGTATGAAGATCTTGATGGTGTTATTTGCATTGGATGCGTGATACAGGGTGAAACGCCACATTTTACTTATATCTGTCAGGGTGTAACCCAGGGGATTACCAAACTCAACATGGATTACAATATTCCTTTTGTTTTTGGGGTATTAACCACCAATACACCTGAACAGGCAAAAGACAGGGCAGGAGGCAGGCATGGAAACAAAGGAGATGAAGCTGCAGTTACTGCCATAAAAATGGCTGCTCTTCAGCTGGAAATGGAGGATGATGAGGAAGAATAGTTGAAAAGATGCCCGGACTTTCTGATTCATTAAGCCTGGAGCTAAATTAAGCTGTTATTCTGTGACGTAAACAAAATATTGATGTTTTAATATATTCTCAAAGAAACTATTAGTTTTTGGTAGCTTTTCTTCCTCCTTCATTTTAAAATTTTTTTTCATTAAAAAAGGCTGTTCCTTACTGAAGGAACAGCCTTTTTTATTATCGTTATGTTATTATATTTTATTTCTTTTTGGGAGGTTTATATCCTCTCTGTTTGGCAGCTTCTTCCAGTCTTGCCTGGAATTTTGACTTCTTCACTGGTTTCTTTTTATTCTCATGAAGTTTTTTAAGGATGGCCTCATCGTCAACATAATATTTAATGACCGCATTCTGTCCGAATGTGATCATGTTGGCAAGGAAATAATAGTAAGTAAGACCGGCTGAGAAGTTGTTCAGTATGAACATAAACATGACAGGCATTACATACATCATTTGTTTCATTCCCGGCATGGATGAACTGGTCTGTGCCTGATTATTAATTTTCATCGATAATATGGTTGAAACAGTCATCAGAATAGTAAACAAACTCACGTGGTCGCCATAAAATGGTATGGTGAAAGGCAGCTGCAGAATAGAGTCATAAGTTGACAGGTCATTCGCCCACAGGAATGATTGTTGTCTTAACTCGATGGAGGACGGGAAGAAACGGAACATGGCGAGCAGGATAGGCATCTGCAACAGGGTAGGCAGACAACCACCCATTGGATTAACCCCAACCTTTTTATAAAGTGCCATGGTGGCCTGCTGCCTTTCCATTGATTTGTCCTTGGGGATCCTTTCGTTTATCTCATCAATCTGTGGCTTAAGTACCCGCATCTTTGCCATTGACAAATATGATTTGTAGGTGAGCGGGAACAACACCAGTTTAATAATTACGGTTAGTAACAAGATGATGATACCGTAATTAGCTATATAATTATTCAGAAAATTAAACAGGAAGATGATAACATACCGGTTTATCCATTTGATAATCCATGAACCGAGAGAAACAAGTTCCTGAAGTTCCATTCCATGCTTTTTCAGAATGGTGTATTTGTTGGGACCAAAATAGAATGACATATTCACCGAATCCCGTGGAGCACTCCGGTATGGAACACCCAGTTCCGCGGTATAAATATTCAGATATTTTGATGTTTCTGGTAGAGCTTCCTGTTTGATGGAAGCATTTGAAAAGGAATTATCAGCAATAAGTACCGAAGAGAAGAACTGGTCTTTAAAAGCTACCCACTTCAGTCCAGTCGGGATGTTTTTTTCCATAACATCCTTATTACTCCGGGCACTGAAGTTATCTACTTCATCCTGGAAATATTTGTAGTAGATTGCCGAGTAATTGCTCTCATTTTTACGACCTTTTTCCTGCTGTGGAAGGTATATCAACCATTTAAGATCAAGGTAATTGACATTGCTGGCAATAATTTCATTCATACCTACGAAATTCATATTGAAATCCACCATGTATGAATCCGGTTTCACTGTATAATTATAATCAATGTACCGGTTTGTACCAGCCTGTAAACGCATGGTCAACTGGTAGGGATTATCTCCTTCCTGGATAACTATATCCTTTTTCTGGGTTAATGACTTAAAATACAGGTCGTTGGTTGATATGTTTCTGTTCTGCGCAAAAAAATCAAGACCGAAAATAGTCGAATCGCCATTGAAGAGTATGAGTGGTTTACCGTCAAAAGTTTTGTATTTCTTTAACTCAACGCTGTAAGGCCGTCCACCTTTACTGGATATTTTCAGTTTTATCAGATTATTTTCAATGGTAACAAATTCATCGCTGCCGGTAGCTGCATTTGCGAAAGCTCCGTAAAAATCTTTCTTTTGCTGAAGTGTTGCAGTATCTTTTAGTTTTTCCGGTGCTGCTGTTGCTGCAGTATCGGCCGGGACATTTTGTTGCTGTTCTTTTTGTTTTTCCTGCAGTGCTTGCTGCTGCTGAACCATTTCAATCGAGTCCTTCTTATGTCTCGCAGCTTCTATCTCCTCTTTATCCGGCCTTGTCAGCAAGCTGTAACCTATTAATATACCGGCAATTAATAAAAGGCCAATTATTGAATTTCTATCCATTCCTTTTTTTTTAAAACAGGGCAAAGATACCCTAACAAATCAAATTTTTAATATTAAAAAATCAAGTTAACTCATTGCAGCTTTTACAAAACTCACAAAAATTGGATGAGGTTTCATTACAGTACTGCTATATTCCGGGTGGAACTGTACCCCTACAAACCATTTGTGAGCAGGGATCTCCATAATTTCAACCAGCTCAGTATCTGGATTAATTCCTGCGGCAATCATGCCACCTTTTTCAAACCGCTCCAGGTAATCATTGTTGAACTCAAACCGGTGACGGTGTCTTTCACTGATTTCCTTTTTATTATAGGCTTCGTAACTTTTTGTCCCTTTACGCAGGATGCAGGGATAAGCACCCAGCCGCATTGTACCGCCTTTCTCGGTAACCCCTTTCTGATCTTCCATCAAGTCTATTACCGGATGCATGGTTGAACGAACCATTTCAGTAGAATGGGCATCGGCCAAATTCAGTACATTACGGGCAAATTCAATAACAGCACATTGCATACCCAGACAAATACCCAGATAGGGAATGTTGTTTTCCCGTGCGTATTTGGCTGCCAGTATCTTCCCTTCAATACCCCGGTCGCCAAACCCGGGAGCTACCAGAATCCCTTTCTTTTTTCCAAGTAACTCAACAATATTCTGTTCGTCGATAATTTCAGAATGCACGCACTCAACATTTACCTTGCATTCATTCACTGACCCCGCATGTATAAACGATTCAATGATCGATTTGTAAGAGTCGGGCAGTTCAACATATTTACCAACAAGAGCAATATCAACTTCACTTTTTGGATTTTTCAGTTTTTTAACAAACTGTTTCCATGGTTGGAGGTCAGGTTCCGGGCCTGTTTCCATATCGAGTTTACGAAGTACTGTCAGATCCAGTTTCTCTTTCTGCATCAGCAGTGGTACTTCATAAATCGTAGTAACATCAATCGACTGTATAACGGCTTCAATATCCACATTACAAAAAAGGGCCACTTTTTTGCGGATATCAGTAGTCAGATTTTTTTCGGTCCTCAATACCAGTACATCTGGTTGAATACCGTTTTCTAGCAGCACTTTTACAGAATGTTGGGTTGGCTTGGTCTTCAATTCACCGGAAGCCGCAAGGTAAGGTACCAAGGTAAGATGTATCACCATCGTATTTTTTGGTCCGAGCTCCCACTTAAGCTGGCGGACAGCCTCAATATAAGGTAGTGATTCAATATCACCGACAGTACCACCAATTTCAGTTATCACCACATCATTTTTGTGGCGGGTTCCCAAGAGTTTGATCCTTCGCTTGATTTCGTCAGTTATATGCGGAATTACCTGTACTGTTTTGCCCAGATAATCGCCTTTTCTTTCTTTATTGATAACTGACTGATAGATCCGGCCGGTTGTAACATTATTGGCCTGGGAGGTATGGACGCTTAAAAAACGTTCGTAATGCCCCAGATCCAGATCGGTTTCAGCCCCGTCTTCAGTTACGTAACACTCACCATGCTCGTAAGGATTTAAAGTACCGGGATCGATATTGATATATGGATCAAGCTTCTGAATGGTGACGGAAAATCCACGGGCCTGCAAAAGTTTTGCCAGTGAGGCTGAAATAATACCTTTTCCCAGACTGGAAGTAACGCCGCCTGTAACAAATATATACTTAGTTGTTGCCAATTTAGAAAATTTTTGTGGCAAAGTAAATAATTATTTCGCTTAGAAAAAACTTTAACAGCTGTAGTTTTTATTCGTCTTCATCAGCGCTGTCAATTACCCTGATCTTTTCTTCAATGGTAACCATTTCTTCTTTGGCCCTGTCAATCCGTCCTCTGACTTCACGGATCATGGCATCAGCATTTTTAGATTTTGCAAAAAAACCAATATTGTTTTCCCAGAGTATAATATCATTTTCAAGCTGCTTAAGTTTACTGATCAGCTTATCCCGCTCATTTCTCAGTTTGTTGGTTTTTTGATTGGCTGCCAGGTTTTCAACCTTTGTCTGGAAACGGAGAATATTTTTTCTGCTGTCATCTACCTTAAGCTCATCAAACCGCTTGTTGATTGCATCGCGGTAAGCATGATTTATTTCATCCTTGTTTTTAATAGGAACAAATCCAATCTCAGACCATTCCCGCTGGAATTCTTTCAGAGCTTCAAAATTTTCTTCAACTTTGTTGGATGGTTTGAAGCTGTTGATCCGTTCAATCAGATCACGTTTTTTCTTCAAATTTTCCATGAAACTGTCGTCAACCTTTGAAAAATGTTTTGCTTTCCGATTGAAAAATGTATCACAGGCCGCCCTGAAACGCTTCCATATTTGATCAGAGTGTTTTCGTGGAACCGGTCCTATTTCTTTCCAGCGTTTCTGAATGTTGATTAACTCATCTGTTGTTTTTTTCCATTCTGTACTTTCACTGAGGGCTTCAGCCTGAACACACAGATCGGTTTTTAACTGCAGGTTATCATGTTGCTCCTGTTTGTATTGTGAATAAAACTCTCTTTTTCTTTTGAAGAAAACATCACAGGCACTACGAAAACGCTGGTAAATTTTGTTATTATCTTTTTTGGGAGCAAAACCGATGGTTTTCCAAACATTTTGTAATTCAATAAGTTCCTTCGATTTATTTTCCCATTCATTGTGATCTTCAATGGGCTGATTATTGATTTCTTCTGCTTTCAGACAAAGCGCTTTCTTTTGTTCCAGATTTTGCTTCTGGGATTCCTTCAGATTATCATAATACTCCTGGTGTTTTTTGTTGATTTTTGAAGTGGCTTCTTTAAAACGTTCCCAGATATCTTCTTTCATTTCCCGGGGAACCGGGCCAATCTCCCTCCACTGATTGTGATATTTTTGTAAGGTATTGAAAGCTTTAACTACTGAATTTTCCAGCAATAATTCTTCAGCCTTCTCACAGAGTTTAACCTTGGCTTCCAGATTCTTTTTGAGATCAAGGTCTTTGAGCTCTTTATTGATTTTGATGTAATCATAAAATTTTTCTACATGGTGATGATAAGTTTCCCACAGATCTTTCAGATTTTGCTGGGGGACAACACCAATATCACGCCACCTTTTCTGAAGTTCCCTGAATTCGTGGAATGTATCATTGATTGATTCTTTGCGGTTAACCAGGTCTTTGATTTCCTCTATAATAGCATATTTTTTCTCAAGATTTTCCTGTTTGATAACCTCCAGGTTTCGATTGTATTCAGCCTTCAGATCCCTGAACCGTTTCATATTGTCTTTGAGCCGGGTTTCCAGGGGATCTTCACCCGGAGAATACGCTTCCGGATCGCCACCTGTTTCCAGGTATTCTTTCTTCTTCTTATCGAGCTCAACCTTGTGTTTTTTGTAAAAAAGCACTTTTAATGTTTCGATATCATGTCGAATTTTCTGAACCGGCTGAGTGGATAACAAATGATCCATTGTTTTTACCAGTTCTTCACCTGAAAGGATAGTATAGTCCGGTTTTTCTTCTTCAGTAAGGTCATATTTAAATTGACCAGATGCAGGAGTATCTTTTGTTGTGTCTTTTTCGGTTTCCGGTTTTTGACTTGCAACAGGTTTATCTTTGGAGATGTTTTCATTGGCTTCAGTTTCAGAATCAGATTTATTTTTTTCTGATCCAATGCCCTGGTTTTCCTCATCAGATTCCTGATTCTCCGCTTTTGTTTCCGGCTTTTCCTCTGTCTCCTTTGTCTCCTTTGTTGATTCAACAGACTGATCTTCTGTATCTTCAGTCGTATTTACAGTGTCTTTATTTTTGGCATTTTTATCAGCTTGTTCAGGCTGTTTTGAAGCCCTGGTATCTTGATTTGAAGTGATTTCCTGAGTTTCAGGCTCTGCAGGCCGGGGTGCATCTTTATTGTCTGAGGCATCGGAAGCGTTTACCGGTTCGTCTGTAACAGCTTTTTTTATCGTTTCGGAAGAAGTTTCCTGTTTTTCCTTTTCTTTATCACGGTTTTCACCTGTGTTTTCCCTGGTTGTATCTTCCTCATTACTGTTTGTTACAATACCAGCTACTTCCGAATCCTTCTTTCCGGCATTCTCAGTTTCTTGCTGCTCGTTTTTACGGGTACCTTCAACAGACTGATTATCACTGTCGATTCGATCATTACGAACAGGTTCATTAGGGTTGCTCATCACTTAACAAAATGTTGGTTTGGTATAGTTCGTATATTAAAAGTACGAAAATACATATTTACAGACTAATACTCAAAGAAAATATAAACTAAAAAAATGAAAAGCCACCTGCTTTTTACCTACAGGTGGCTTGTATAAATCAGTTTATAACTATGCCGGAGATTATGCGATTGATATCTGGCGTGGACTTTGCTTTTGAGCTTCCTCTTTTTTCGGAATTCTGACTTTTAAAATACCATTTGAGTATTCTGCTGATATCTTTTCGTAATCTGCATTTTCAGGCAGTTCATAAGTCTTTTCAAATTCATTGAAATTGAATTCCAGGCTTTTGTAATCAATTCCATCTTCCTTATTCTCTTCATGTTTTCCTGCAATACGAAGATTTACATTGTCAAGATCAATGGAAATTTCTGATTTTTCAAATCCCGGAGCAGCAATCTCAATGGTATACTGCTCTGCAGATTCCATAACATTCGTTAATACTTTTGTATGCTTTACCTCTCTGGAAGATCCGCTAAACATTTCATCGAGCAGGCTGTCAAATGTCCTGAAATGATTGTGACTTTCAGGATAAACAGTGTCTGGATTTCTGAATCTTATAAGTGTCATTTTCTTTTGGTTTTTTATTATTAATACTTATTTTTTTCAAACTTTGATTTACTTCATTTCAAACTGGATGCCACTAATTATTTATGTCATTTTTCATGAGAAGCAAGACCGTGAAGCGACAAATTGGCATAAGTATTTTCTTTTAACTGAAAATATGTCGTATTTTATGGTAAGAAGCATCCTGTAATTTGATAAGTTCTAGGAGTGATAGAAATTTTTTCCATTCCTTTGCCTACGCCTGGTCAGGGAAGAAGATAAATTATGTTAGCAATTTATTTCACTGAATTTTTTTACTTCAGGCAAGTATAGTTAGGTTGAAACAGATAATCGTTATTTTTGCAAAAAATAAATATCACACGATGCGTATAGATATACTCACTGCTTTGCCGGAGATTCTTGACAGTCCGCTGAATGAATCGATACTGAAAAGAGCACAGGAGAAAAAGATAGTAGAAATAGTAATTCATAATCTGCGGGATTTCACTACCAATAAACACCGGAGTGTAGATGATTATGCCTTTAGTGGCGGAGCAGGCATGGTGCTGGAAATTGAGCCGGTTGACCGGGCTATTAATTTTTTAAAGCAGGAGCGGGATTATGATGAAATCATTTATACATCTCCGGATGGTAAGCAGTTTGATCAGCAAATGGCCAATTATTATTCCACTGTTAAAAATATCATCATTTTGTGCGGTCATTATAAAGGAGTAGATCAGCGGATCAGAGACCACCTTATCACAAAAGAAATATCCATTGGCGATTATGTGCTGACCGGTGGTGAGCTGGCGGCCGCTGTTATGGCGGACAGTATTATCAGGCTTATTCCCGGTGTGATTTCAGATGAGACCTCAGCACTTACAGATTCATTCCAGGATAATTTACTGGCCCCTCCTGTATATACCAGGCCAGCAGAATATAAAGGATGGAAAGTACCTGATATTTTGTTATCGGGGAATACGAAGAAGATTGAGGAATGGAAGATGCAGCAGTCTATTGAACGGACAAAAAAGTTACGGCCGGGTTTGCTTGAAAAAGAGTGAAAGATCATACAAAATATTCACTGTTTCAGATGAATAGGAATTGGTCGGATACAGAAGTCATATTTTTCTTTCAAGTATAAGATTTTTTTGTAAATTTGCAGCCTGAAACGCTGGTCGCGTAGCTCAGCTGGATAGAGCAGCAGCCTTCTAAGCTGCGGGTCACAGGTTCGAATCCTGTCGCGATCACACCCACAAACCTTCTTGATAACCAGGAAGGTTTTTTTAATTATGCAGGTCAGAAAACAGGCATACAAGACAGGATCACGAACAGCAAGTGGGGGTTGGCTTTGAGGGAGTGAGCTAATCCTGTCGCGATCACATGAATTTATGTGTTTGCCTTGTATATCAATGATATGCAAGGCTTTTTAATTTGCTACATACAACAATACATACAATTTAGCCTGCCATCCACTTTGGATGTGACCGGCTTTTTTATTAACCCTTTGGCCTGTAATATCTTGATTTGAGCTTTAGGGTCTGCATTTTTAACCACAAAAAAGAATGGTAAAAAAGGCTAAATTTAAAGAGCCTGTTTGTATTTGTCAATAAATTCTTGTGCTTTAGAAATAATTAAACGTACTGATGCAGAAGGAATCTTTACATCTTTGTTAACAATTATAGGTGCATATTCAAATGCTTTTTCATTTTGATTTGATGTCTTATAAATATTAAATATATAATACAACGGAAGGAAACGGCATGGTATCATATTTTCAGCATGTTTATAAATTTCTATCGCCTTTTTTATCTCTCCAATATGGAAATAATTATCAGCATAAAGCATTTGAACATCATAGTCATTATACTTTTCTTGACATTCATTGAGAAGTATTATACTTTTTTTGTATTGTTTGGAAACATTCAGTTCAGCGCTATAGTTATAAAGGAAGAGCGAATTATATCTCAAATATGGGTAAAGTTTATCGTACTTTGGTAGCATTTGTTTTGTTTTTCCTTGCAAAGATTTCAATGCAATGTCTTTCCATTCCAACTCGTAATTCATTCTTAAAGAAAAGAAAATAATGCCTAAAAAACAGACTCCAATTATCGGGATTCTTATTATCAAAGAAAATTTTTTGCCTTGTAACCAATCAGAAAATACGCACAAAGTAAAATAACTTAGCAACAACGAAACTGGAGCATATTGCAAAGGATATGAAAATAAAGACAATATTATAAAGGAAATATATCCGCTCAACAATATACTTTTTTGCGGATGTTTCGACTTTAACAGTTTCCAAAGAATAAAACTAAGTAATGACAAATAAAGTAATAATCCGATAATTCCATAATTAACTGCTATTTTAATGAATTCATTGAATGGATGTGTTACATTGTCTGCTAATTGTTTAAATATTGAATGATGATTTTGTTCAAAATATTGAGCCTGATATTCCATATAATTTGCTTGAAATCCTTTATAACCAAAGCCAATTAGAGGTTTGTCCTTTATCATTTCAGTCGATATGTTCCAAATAAGTAGCCTGCCATTGACTGAGTCAGGTCTCCATTTATACAGAAAAGATAAACCAAGCAATAAAAGAATAATTGAGTAAAACACAATCTGTTTGACTTGTTTCGAACGTCGGATTTTAGAAAATATATGAAATTCTACAATGAAAATTGAAATAGTTGAAAAAATAACCGCTAATAATCCAGTTCGCGATCCTGATATAATGATAGAAAATAAAATTAATCCCGCAGAAAAGAATACTAAACGTTGTTCTAATTTTTTTGATTTGATAATCCAAAATACTCCTATTGGAAAAAGTATGGCTAAAACAGCAACAAAACCAGCCGGATTATCAAAACTTCCAGTAACTGCAAAGGAATTGTGATTAGATGGGTATTTGCCCACAAATTGTAAAATCCCATAGATTGATTGAATTATTCCGACAATATAGAATCCTTTAAGAACTATAAATGACGTGATTTCCTTTAGCTCAAATTTTAGGTCACTGCTTCTGAGAAGCAATAAAATTAGCACAATAAACAATGCAAATATTGTAATATAAAACTTTACTGCATTTTCAGTATTAACAAATTTCTCGGAAGTGAGAAATACACTTCCGAGAAAAACTAAAATTATTCCAGTTTTGAATTTCATATTTGCGTCATACTTTAATCATTATGGAATTTGTCATCATACCAAATGTGCTTATTCAACATTTCCATATATTGGTTTTTCTTCTTTTCACCTTTTTCGGTAAAGAAGAACTTAACCTCCATAGAAGCTCTACTATTTTTACAAATGTACATGCCAGTGCAATATGGGTACTTTTTTTCACGCATTTTTTCTAATGATTCGTCAAAGAAGTAAACAGAATCAGCATTTGGCAAGTCATAAATAAAAACAGAATCAGCATTAAACATTTCATGTGGTCTTTTACCTATAACAATGGTCACATAGTCATAAAAGTTAAATTTTGCTGTATCATTATTTAATGGATTGCCATAGCTGTAATACAAACCAAGAGCGGTTTTTATCTCCTCGGTTATTTGTGTTTGAGGATCAAAAGAAAAAACATTTTTTCTTCTTTTGGAGGGATCTTTATTAGAAAAATCAGTTAATTGTGCAGGAAAAGCTACAATACATTCCTTATCCTTTGACAAAAAGATTGGTCCATACATGTTGCCTGAATGTTTAGCCGGATCTTTTCTTACTTTCCACATTACATAATATTTATCTAGATTTTTTAATCTTTTTGGAATTGTATAAATAATTCCAAATTTATTTTCAAAATAATGTTTGTGTGCAGAAAGATCTTTTTTATACCATAGGTTTTCTTGAGAAAAAACATTCATTGATATCAAAAGAAATGTGATGATGGCGTATATTATCTTTTTCATTTGATTAAGGAACATAAATACCTCCAACACTATTTATATTAATAATTCCTGTTCCACCTGTTTGAGGATCACTATACAATATGTTTCCAGTGTTTGAGTCGTAATAGGTGCCATTTACAGCATGACCAGTAGAGTCGGATGTATAAAAATAAAGCATATTAGTTCCCATATAACCACCACTTAGGCCATCCGGATTTATAGAACTTCCATTCGGATAGTAGTGATAAAAATATGAATCCATACTATCAGAAGGTACCCCTCTCATCATAGTAGTAATCTGAATATGCTGCAACATCATTATAGTCATAATCCCCCATTGCTGCAAGTGCATATGCAGCACAATGTGTCGAATCTTGTTGTTGAGAGTCGTCGTCTTCAAGATTACCATCTTTTAATCTTGAAATCAAATTATTAAAAGATTTAGGGCTGAGAATTTTATTAGTGTGCTCAAAACCTTTTGAAATAAACTCAAATAAATCCTCTGAAATATTCACTTGTTCTCCAGAGGTTTGTTTTATTTGATAAAGATCATTTTTCTTATTTATAGTCAATCTTTGAAGTGCTTGACCTATTGTCTCCATGTCTTTTACCGTCATTTCGGACATATTATAGGTTTCTAAATCAAGATATTCAGCATATTGGCTTTTGGATAAGTTTTCTTTTTCACACCCCCAAAAACCAATAATACTGAAGAAAAATAACATTACAACTGTAGTTGTAAATAAGTTTGACTTTCTAATTGATTTCATTTTTAAATGTTTTTTATTATTAATAATTCCTTTTTCTTCTCAACTTTGAATAAATATACATAATACATTTATTCAAATAATAGTTATGATAAATGTTAAGTTTCTCTTTTTTCTCATACATTTTTCTGTTTAAAGGAAGAAAATTTCTAATATTTCTTCCAAGTTTAATTTTTATTAAAGTCTCTATTTTTTCGAAAATTTCGGTTTTCAGGGATGTGAGACTTCTTAATATACCATTACCGAGATTCTAAACTTACTGTTCTTCAGTTGTGAGAATCACAAAGTGCTATTAACTTGTATTCATTTTCAATGTTTTATTTTGTAAATAAGTATTTTGGAAATTAATAGCCGAACAAGCTATTGTTTTTTAAGATGTTAATAAAAAGTCTGCACATTATTCCGACTAATGTTATTTACACGGATCTATATTTTTCAGTGTCTTATAGAAATTATATTCTAAAAAGCGAACTTATAAGAATGATTTGAATAGCAAATAATAGAGGAATTTCTCAATATAAATAGTAATAAGCAAATTTAAAGAGAATTTACACATGTTTAATCTCTCTTATGCTTATGAATTATTTTTTCTTCATAATGCATGTTTAAAATCATGCTTTTTAATTAACCATAGGAGATAAGTTATTATAAACAGGAATTCAAATTTTAAAATATCTTATAAGGAAATATTCGAATAAAACTTAATAAATTTGAACTATTCATTAATCGTCAGAACCAATATTGCACCTTTTTTTCACAATCATACAGGAAAATTCGTTCCTCTCTGCCTGCGGTGAGGTCTTTTAGTAAGAGCCGTTTTCGACAGGAATGTGTGTCCGTTTTGCGCAGGAAACCTTGTCCGTTTTCAGCAAGAAATGGTGTCCGTTTTGGGCAAGAATATGCATGAAGAATGAATCAGAGTATATTTATATGGTTGATTAGTTCCAAATGTTGGAACAAAAACACCTTTACAAATGAGAGACTGTTATTAACCCCCTGCGGCCTGATGAAGATCAGTGTCCGTTTCCTTTAGGCTACAGCAGCGCAAGCGGACTTTTTCTGGACATATTTTAATTGAATATTTGATTTATATATGATTCCCGATACTCATTATTATATTTTTAAAATCATAATACATAAAATGCAAAAAACTGTCCCAGCAAATAAATTGAACCAATAGGTATAGCTATTGCTACCAATTGCTTTTAACCAACTCAAATTTGTACTAAATCTAAACAAAAATAACAAAACAGAATAATAAAGAATAAATCCTAAATTGATAATTTGATTTATTGAATTAAAATGATCAATGTTATTTAGGGATAGGCTATTATTAGTTGAAATTACGTTATTTAAAATGAAAATGGATACTATAAAACTAATTGCAGGAAATATATAACATATTGCAGATAGCCGAATAGTTTTAGTATACTCAATTTCCCCATCAAATAGTACAATGAAAAGATAAAAAATAAAAGACGATACTAACCAAACAATTATAGCAGATAAAAATATTAAGAAAAAACTTAACGAAATAAATGTTTTAAAAATTGAATTATCAATAAGTTGGTCAACCTGATTTAATATTAAACAAGTGTTTAGATGATAATAGTATTCGGACATTATTAAACTATATAATATCACTACCCCGAAAAACCAAAGATTTGGCAAAGCTGAAAGTTTCAAAAAAAATCTATTCATGAAATCCTATATTAATTTAGTACTCACAAAAGCTTCCATAAATGCAGAAAGTGCAATTATCATTATTACAAAGAAAATTTGTTTGACAACAAACCTATAAAAACTACATGATGGCAAAGAATTATTCTTCAAAAAATCAATTAGTGATACTGCGATATATATTCCAAGTGCCCCTGACAACCAAATCCCAATTATCTCAAAACTATGTGGTAGTGTATGTTTTAATATCTGGTTTATTCCCATTCCGTTTCTATAAACATTAAAAAAGACATCAGCAGTAATAAAACCATTCATCACAAGGTTAACTATCGTCCCAAAGCCTAGCATAACACCCCCCAAAATCATATATATGCATGACTTTAAATTATTTTTTAATATAATAGTAAATATCTCCAAGTGATTATTTTCGGCATGGGCAATAGATAACTGGTTAAGTATTGCAGGTGTAAGTTCCGTATTATTAGCAGAACTTACATCTATATTATTGATTAGAAACAGTCTGAAAAAGAAAGGAATACACCATAAACTGGCAGAAATAAAAAAATAATGGATTAGTTTATATTTATTGAATGCCATTTATCTAAAATTTTCTTCTTTTAGAAATTGTTTTTCTTTTAAAATTTTTAGAAGATTTTCTGCTTGTTTAACAGTTAGTCCATTACCTATTTTAACTAACTTATCTTCATAATAAAATTTGATGCAACCACCACCATCTTTTGTCCAAAATGATTTAATCCGTTGCCATAAATTATATTTATATCTTTTATCAATAGTTAAATTATTTATCTTATGAAGGCGATATACTTTCTGTTTAGAAACTGCAACAATTTTTTCAAAAATTATCAGATACTTTGTATCAATAACTATTGAACGATTTCCTTTTAATTTCCATGCCATCCCCCAATAAACGAAATAAGTAACAATCACACCTAATGAGAAATAGATCGTAGCAGGGAAATAAATTGGATTTAGTAGACTTCCTAATATGAAACTAATTACAATGATGCTCGCTAGAGACATACATGATAATAAAAAAGATATTACAATATCTTTTTTAACTGGAACGGGAATCTCAATTTCCTCATTTTTTATATTCATATTTTTATTATTTTTTAGCCGTTTATTATTAATAATACGTAAAGAAAGAAAGGAGAGAAATTTCTCCTTTCCATAGAAAATTAAATTACAAGGTTAGTACACCTGCTCCAACCAAGCCAATACCGGACCAGCCCGTAGTAACAGCAAGAGATCCGGCAGCAGTGAAAGCAACACCCGCGGTGACATTCCATGCACTAGCAAGACCATGTTGACCTTCTGAAGAAGCGTAAGAAGCAACAGCTCCAGCACCCCAAGAAATCAGTGTTATATCATGTCTCTCGTTTTTAATAGACATACCTTGTAAGATTGCCAAAGAAAAAAGAGTGGCAATAAGAAAACCTAAAATCGCTTTTTTACTGTTTTTCATTATTTACAAAGATTAAATGGTTAATAAAATATTTAATTGTAAGAATGCCTCATAAAGAGGACTTTTGTTCAATTTTAATTCTTTCTATGGGCTCATGATATTTCTTTTTAAGGGTTTAACATCGGGTTTATTATATTGATCGATCATTTTTAGCATTTCCTCCTTTATTTGCAATCCGGCGGTTGTTGGGACTTTCTCTACGGATTTTACAATGGATGATGCCATTTCTAATGCCTTTTCCGTATTTTGCATCTTAATATAAAGTTGTGCCAATAAATATTTAGGGTATAACTTTGAGGGTGTTATTCCGCTTGCTGTTTTATAAGCCTGTTCAGCTTCTGCATATCGCTCAAGTTCTTTTAAGGAATTTCCTAATGTAATAAAAGCGTTAGGGTTGCTGGTTAATTCGGTTGCTTTTTTTAAGTATTCAATGCTATGAGCATAATCCTGCTTTAGGTAGAATGCCGAACCATAATAGAAAAAAAATTCCCTATTATTTTGTAATGATTTGTATGCCTTCTCATAATCCTTAATTCCAATATCTATATTTCCGCTTAATACTTTAAAATAACCATTACGGAAATGGTACATGCCGAATAAATATTTGCCGTAAAAGAATGACAGGCATAAAACACAACTTAACCAAAGGGTAATTAATATTTTTCTGCCATTGACTATTGAATAAGTATTAAAGTTGGCCGTACGAAAAATAAAAAGCAGAAAACATACAAAAACCAATTGGTTTGGTAAAAGTCGAAAAGGATATGAAACCAAGCTTAAAATAAATAGCGCGATAAGGGATGCTTTTGCCGCAATACAGTATTTTAAATCAATTGGTCTACAATGCTTTACAAATGCAAAATATAGTATGGAAGCAAATAATATTAACCCAATAATACCCGATTCAATTAAAATTTCAAGAAACTCATTATAAGCACAGGTTACGTAATCTGCAACAGCTATTTCCTTTAGAGGGGCATTGTTTTCAGCAAAATATTGAGCCTGGGTTTTGCCATAATTCGCTTCAAATGCTCCGTAGCCTTGGCCGAGTATTGGTGCTTTAACGGCCATTTCTTTGCTTACTTTCCAAATAAGTAAGCGTCCGAAGGCAGATTCGGGCTTATGCTCATACAAAACAAATAAGATTAATACTATGCCCACTATGACAAAAACTCCTGTGAGAAGTTTTGATGCCGTAGACTTTAGACGTGTCAATGTATATTCCAGAAATCTGAATTTGTAATTAAGGATAACCATAAAACCGGCAAACAGAGCAACCCATGCCCCTCTTGAATCGCTTATAATTATTAAGAATACAGCGCTTACAAGACATAAAATTAAGGTATAATAAAAATTTTCAGATGAGAATAGTCCTTTATAAAAAAGGACAATTGCAAAAATAAAAGGGGCAACTATTGCCAAGTAACCGGCATAAGCACCCGGGTTGCCAAACATCCCCCCCAATACAAATTGAGAATCGGCATTTGGAACAATACCGAATATTTGCCCAAAACCAACTGCGATTTCTAAAAATATGCTTATTATGATTCCATAAAAAATGTAATTCAAAAATTTCTTATCCCTTCCATACAAGAGGGTTAAAGCAAAATACAAAGAAAACATTACGAGATAATTCAGCAGCCTCTCATTTTCCCAGAACATGCCTTTACTTACATTATTTAATATCAGATAGAATACAAACAGAATAAGGAACAATTCCGGGATATTTATCTTTAAAGTCACTTTCTCTTTATACGAACTTGAAGTTACTATTAATGAAAACATTACTATTACAACATAAAGTATCGCATCAGTCCAAATTGAAAGTGCCGTGCCATGAAAATGACTTAGTATCACAATTAGTATTACCAAAAATCTTGTTGTTATGCGCATTTTTAATTATTTATTTTTTTAAATAATTGTTTAATTTTTGGTGCATATTGAATATTAAAGTATACAATTAGGCCAATTCCAAAAGCCAAAACAAGATGCCAAATTGTTAAATTAGACTTTGATGATGGTTCGGTGTAAGTATAATTATCAGATATTGTAGTTTTTGAATAAATCCCATTAATAGAAAGATTGCTTTCATTTTTGTCCCCACGAATAGCGATAAAATGTATTATTTTTAGGAAACCGAATTTAGTCGGTATGATACATTGTGAAAACCTTCTTTCTTTTGAATTTGATTTTATTTTGCCGTTTAAGTAGAAACATTTTTGTTCTGCTGATACATTAAAATCTTGTATAACAAGACGAATACTATCTTTACCCTTTTGACGGTTTATTTGAGAAATACTACTTTTAAAGTCTGTAGCAATTTGTTTAAAGCTAAACTGGTTCAATGATTTAATAGTAGGTAAAAAATTATATTGAATATATTCCCCATCGAAGTATGCATCGTTTTCCTTTTTACACAATCCAATGTCAATCATTCCCTTTCCGAATCTGCTATTTAGAGTGTCAGCAGGAATGGTATCCCATTCACTTGGAATTTGAATGGAATATTCGCAAGATTTATTTTTTACTTCTATAGTAACTGCTTTAGACAATGGGCAAATAATTCCGAACAAAAAAAGCAGGGCAAATAATTTAAAAACTGTTTTCATAAATTACCTTTCATCTAATTTGTATTTTTCATTTTCTTTTATCCCTTCTATTATTTCAATATTAATCCCATCGGAAAGCCCTGTGGTTATAAAACGTTTTTCTTCATTCCCATCAGTCCTGATGACATTAAGGTATGCAGAGTCGTTTTGAAATTGAAGATACTTTTCTTTAATGGACAGAACATTTTCACGCTTTTGTAATATCAGTTCAGCATTTGCCGAAAACCCTGATCGTATTTCAAGAGTATCATTAATCATGCTAAATTTAGCTTCTATATAATATTTCATTATCCCTTGTTCTTCAATTCCTTTTGCTGATATTTTATAAAGATTGGCCTCCTTTTTCTGGTTTTTATATGCATTCAGATTTAGGGTAAGGTACATTCCTATGTGTAGATATTTCATATCGCGCTCATTAACTTTACCTCTGAAAATATAAGTATCGATATCTGCAACAGTAGCAATAGTGGTTCCGGCATTAAAAGTGTTGCGTTCTATAACTGAAGAGCCTTTTTTTAATGGTAAATCGATAATTGTTCCCCGTTGCGGTGGCTTTAATGATATTTGAAATATCTGCATCCCGAATAGTACCGTCCAGAATAAGAGTAAGTTGGTTTTGAGCAGAAAGATATTGTTGCTTGCTCACTTCAAAAACTCTCTTATGTTCATCATATTCAACTTGGGGTATAACCTTTTCATTATATAATTTTTTATTACGATTGAATACTTTTATCTCATTTTCATAATTTATTTTTGCGGCGTTGAAGTTGCTCTTAGCCCTTTCAAGATTTGATGGGTCAGGGATTAATTTTACTTGTGCAATATTATCCCCGATTTTAACCTTGTCTCCAATTTTTACAAATACCTTTTCCAAAGTCCCGGAAATCTGGGATTTTATATCTATCTCAGTCAACGGATAAAGATTTCCGGGAACAAAGCGCTTTTGCTCAATCGTAGTGACAAAAGGTTCATCCGTACTTACCGTAGCAGATTTTTTTGAAAAATCTATATTTTCCCAGATTATAAATCCAACGACTGCTATCAGAATTATTGTTATTGCTAGATTTCCTGTTTTTTTCATTTATCTAAATCTATTTTTAGCTTTCATTTCTAACTGCTTGCGCAGGGGTGATACCTGATGCTTTTTTTGCTGGTAAAATACCTGCAATAACCCCTGAAATTATTAAGACAAACATGGAGAAAATTATTACTGTGTAATCAATACTCGCTTTTGTAAATAAAGAATCGTTAACTGTTTGAAATGATTTGATTATCCAATTTAAAACCCAAATAACAAAGCTACCTATCAATAATCCTAAAATTCCGGCAATTGAGGTAATAACTATTGACTCTGTTATTATCATCCATATGATCGATTTCGATTCTGCCCCAATCGCTTTGCGTATACCAATTTCGTAGGTACGTTCTTTTACAATTACCAACATAATATTACTGATGCCCACTATTCCGCTTAATAAAAGGCACAACCCAATAAACCATAAAAAAATATTGATCCCTTTGAAAAGTTTATCAAATGCTTTTACCTGGTTTTCAAAATTTAAAATAAAAATAGCTTTTTTGTCGTCTATGTTAAATCCTTTGCGCTTTCCAAGAAAGGTTTTCAATTCTGTTTCAAAAATGGTTGCATCGGTTTTATGTGATACAGTCAAAACCAGTGTATTATATTCTAATGCTTGTCCCATGCAGTCTTTAAAAGTACTATAGGGGATATAAACAGAATTTTGTTCGTTCTGTGTAAAAACTGAACCTTTTTCAATAATCCCAATAATGGTGAAGAAAGAACCTGCAATATTAATTGCTTTTCCTAATGGTTCTTCATCTGCAAACAAAATATCAGCAACTTGTCTGCCTATTAATGCAACACGACGGGATTCTATATTATCTAAGGCATTTAGCAATCTGCCCTTTTCTGCTTTAATAATCCTCACCTTAAAATAGGCGGGCAGAACCCCTTTAATTTGTGGATATATGATATTACCTCTGTAAATGGTGAGTGAATTTCCGCCAAAATTAAGTTCCGGCGATATATATTCAACTTCAGAATATCTTTCTTTAATTATTCTGATGTCATTGTCATCAAACATTATTCTTTTATACTGAACATTCTCAGTTAAATTATTTTCAGATACTTGACCGCCATATATAAAAATGCTATTTTCAGCAAAAGAACTAAATAATTGAAGTATTCCTTCTTGAAAGCCTTTTCCTGTTCCTAATAATAGAATCATTATAAAAATACCCCAGGCAACTCCAAATCCGGCAAGTATGCTTCTTGTCTTATTCTGTTTTATCGAACTAAGCGATTCTTGTATCGGGTTAATTAAATCCATTTTCTTTTACTCAGATTATTTACAAACCTATCCGCAAAGCTGTTGCTTGTTGGTAACATATGTATAAACACACCTGAATATTTACTGCTATTATAACACATATATTTTTTGTTGGTAACTTCTTGATATATATATATCGATTACATCATAAATTTATGATATTTGGTTAGATGGTTTTATTATTACCGGATCTCATGATCGTAATTTATTTTTTCATTTAAATGTTATTTGTTATAAGGTTTTAACCAGATTTCTACTTTTTGTCCATTTATTTATTCCAATTGCCAGAATTATCAGTTGTATAAATTTTGCAACTATGTCATTAAATGAGGATTTCATTTAAATAAAATATGTGCATCCAATATCAAGTAATTGTTTAATCATCTGTTATCAAAACCAATATTGCACCTGTTTTTTACAGTCATACAGAAAAATTCGTTCCTCTCTGCCTGTGGTAAGGTCTTTTAGTAAGAGCAAGGCACTACATGGGATATTATCATATTCCAGGTAATGCTTCGACGCAATTCTGTTTCCCAGGGATTTCCACTCTATATCCTGTGTAAGATAAAATAATTCATAATCATGGTTCGGTTCAATTACATTGTAATTATTACGGGGAAGATACCATACTTTAGTAATGGTGGCTGCATTGTTTTTTCCCAGGTCAATACCGATCCATGAACCTTTTGGTCCGTTAAAATTGGTTCTGATATTGCCATCGAATGCATTTTCAAAGGTTGGATCGCCGCCAACAGATCCTGAAGGTAAATATCCCAAAGGCTGGCCCTTAAGCTTTATTACCTTTCCATTGCTGTCTGTTCCCCAAAATTCGATCTCTGCAACCCTGACCGAGTTGTTTTTGCCTGGCAAATAACGTAAGTACCGGTATTTATTTTTATCAGTAATGACCACTTCCTGAAATGCATCTGGTGGATTTTTTATTACTGCCAGATCCGTTGCATTTGCAAAATCTTTTGTATTACTGCCCTGAAATTTTCCTCCAATCATTTCCACGGCAAAATTCATAAAAGCACCTGATGCGTAATATTTCCTATAAATCTTCGCCGAGCCCCGCTTCCTTAAATCGGGAGTATATTCCTGCCTGTATTGCTTATCAACGGGCAGCAACAACGAATTGTGAATACATTTTATATCTCCATTATCATCATAAATTGCAGGGATATAAAATGCAGGAACACCTATAAAACCAAAATTAACCGAATCTTTATCTGCTTGTGTCCATGCTACTGGATTCATTTCCATTCCGTATGAAAATGTAAATAGATAGATTATTTTTTCCCTGTATTTTTTATTGATGGATAAGGAACATCTTGTTTTAGGAAAATCATATTGCGACGTAACATCAATGAGATTAACATCCTGAAAGAATGAAGGCTCGGTTTTTTGTTGGGATCCCGTCACATAAAAGGGTAATGTCGTTTTTTGATTTGCAAATGTATTCCGGAAAACTTTCGTGCACACATAACTTCCATCTGTCATAGGAATCAGATTTTTTTCATAAAAATGCATATTATCCTCCGCTCCGTTAAAGGGCCGTTTTCTGCCATCCGTATCTAATAAAAAGTTCCATGAATGGCCCCTTGGAGCGGTTGTCCATTGCGGAGTTGTATCAATTCCAACCGGAAGTCCCAGACTTCTGCACATAGTGGTAAAAAGGAAGTACCTTTGATTGCATTGTCCTCCATCGAATTTAAACATGCTAACCGGATCAGGATATACTCCTGTAACAGAGAAGTTCGACAAATGATTCCATCGTTTGTATAAATAATTACTAAGAATAGTAGTCAATTCTTTTGGGTCACTTGGATTTGATAATGAATCCGACAAATGAATTAGTTTTGTATAAAAATACTCACGCCAGTTACTTAATTTTTCATTATGTATTCGATAGGGTAAAATGTATTCGCAAAAATCATTAAAATTTACATGCTTCGCCCAGGGTTTTTTCCAGACAAGAAATGCCAGGTCAATGTTTTTAATAAGGTAATCAGCGGTGATTATATGTAAATCGGATTTAAGGTCTGCTTGGGCAATTTGAATGCTTCCATTTCTTTGGTTTAATGAATCCTGTTTAAATTTTAATATGCTGTTGAGCGAATCCCTGCTTAGATTATATTTTTGTTTTAATGCTTCTATATCTTCCAGCAGAGAATACCTTCTATACATATCTTCATTATACACACCATATTTGTTTTCCATATTTCCAATCAGAAAATAAGCAGCCCGGAGTTTTGTCATTTCCCCGAGTTTCTTATAATGATCAATTACTGCCTTCAGTTCGGGGCCATTTTCACCGGCCAGTTTAATATTCCTTCTTACATCATTGGGCATGAAATCATTATCACATCCGAAAATCAATAAACTTAGACCTACAAGTAAATATTTTAAATTATTTGAACTTATAAACATAAAACTGGAATTATGTGTGAAAACAGACTACTTATCTGATTGGTTTGTATGAAAAATAATCATAATATACTTTGGAAGGCAGACAGGATAAATCAACCGGCCCCATCCATTCTTTAATTCCTGTTTTGTCAGAGGGATCAGCGACCCAGTGGTTCATTCTGACATACATTTCTTCATCAATTAATATATCCTTTTCACTATATACCCATTTATCGTCAACAAACCAGGAAATCGAATCTTTTGACCAGCAGATCATATAATCATGAAAATCTTCGGAAGAATCAAATCCTAAATTGTAAGTGTATTTCTTATAAACATGGTTTGTACCCTTATCCTTAAAATGATGAACCGTGAATTGTACGGATCTCATATCCTTACCGAGAAATTCAATATCGATTTCTTTATGCTCCCAGTCTTTTGGTTGCCATTTGTTCATAATGAAAAAGGAACTTACCGTACCGGAGGCAATCTGGTTTTTCATCCTTATTTTAAAAAAACCGTACAAAAAGGGGTGTTTATAACATATTTCGCCTCCTATAAAAGGTTTGGTATTTTTACGAGGACTTTTATTTACGGAAATAACCAGACAGGAGTCTTTAATTTCCAACTGATTTTCTGACATTTCGCACCCGTTCCCTTCAAAAGAGAATCGCTGGATTACCCACTCATTTTTTGATAACTTTTCAAAACTTATATATTTCTTCACTTCTGTTATTCGTTAAATTATCTTCCACCATATCACTTGTATTATTAGAACAACTGTTAAGAAATAAAACCGTACAAAATATAATAAGGTAATGTCTTATGTTAATTGAAATATTCAATTTATCCTATTCTTTTGTTTTGTGCAAAAAAAAACGGTTCAATTGGCTGGGTTAAAAAAAGATCTTTACCAATCCAAAAAGTATAATAATTGGTACTGCTACAAATATTAAAGAAGAAAGGCTTATCTCCAACAATAAGATAAAGTAAGTTGAAAGGATAATAAAATCAGTTAACCAGGATTTTATTCGTTTCATGAATTTGAAGTTGGTTTATTTTGCAAATTTTGGTGCTTTTTTATTTGTTTTTTGAATAGAACAATGTTATATCCCATCATTCGGAATGCGATATATGAATTGAAGATCATAATAGACATAATAAGAATTTTTAAAGGATTTAATATACCTGAAAGTTCAAGTCCAAAGAAGATACTCCAAATAAACAAACTGAAAATGCAGAGATAAATCCACTTATTAAGACTGATTCTGCGTATACTTTTTGGTATACTATCTTGCGGAGATTGAATTTTTCGGAATAAAACATACCCGGAAATTAAAAGTAACAAATTGATAAAAGGCCAAAAATTTATTTCTATTTTATTCTTATAAAAACCGAAAATAGGTATTAGATTAATTAATATTAGAAAATAAATGCCATAGAAATTGCGAAAGCTTCCTTGTTTTGATTTATTAGCTACCCATAATTTTGGTTTTTTCCCAAACAGTCCCTTGAAGTAACCTATTGATGCATGTAAAGTAATTAGTGGCTCTATTAAAAATAATCGTATGGCACTATTCCATGATACTTTACCAAGTTTGTAGAAGTACATATAGAAATTTGTTAAAATTCCGGAGAGAAAGATTATTAATAAAAACCAGGAATAATTAAGTATATCATGTAAAATATAATCTCTATATAATAGTAATAAAAAAGGAAGTGTTAGAAACAAGAAGAGCATATATCTGAAAGTTATTCCAATACTGGTAAGAAAAAAAATTGAAATAAATTGTTTTTTTCTGAGCAGTCTTATCTCTCTATTTAACAATGCTTTAAATAATACCGGAATCATTATATGAAAAAATATTTGTCCGGCTCCCTGCATCCAACGTTCAATCTGTTTTAATTTTCCGGTCAAGTCAACACCTTCACCAATAACATATATGTTTTCTGTGATGATTCCAGGGTTGAGCTTACTTTCCTTTTTTCCGAAGACAGTGGAATATTCTTTGACCATCGCAAGATAACCCTGACCAAAGTCTTCGCTTGAAAAATCAACCAAAAAGCCACCTGTATCAGAAAGTGAATTTTTTCCATCCTGAAATTGGAATATGGTACCTGTTCCTCGCGGGAAAACATAATTACGAGGATAATTTCGGCCCAATGTCAGTTCAAAAAACAGCATTGATTCAGCATCTGCTTTTTCCCCCATTGTAACCTGATCATAAATACCTTTAAAGACAAGAGGAGATTGTATATAATCCAATTGTTCAGATACAAGTCTCTCATGTGCCATTAAAGCATAATTTGGGAAGATGAAATAATCGTCATCAAGTGTAAGATAGTATTCTTTATCAATACCATCAATAGCATTCGGGATTGACCTGTTCTGATTTCCGGCTTTAAGGTGTTGTCTTGCATGAATTCTGTAATAATTATAGCCCAGGGTCAGACAATTCTCCCTTTCTTTTCTGACTATTTCAGGTTTTGATGAAGAACTTGATATATTGAAAATCAATTTCTCGATATCCCAGATGATTAGCTTGTTGATAATCATTTTGTCAAACAATTTCTCACAATCTGCATTGTGCACATGATGTGCCAGTATTAACCTGGGAAGATTATTGGGGATTTTATGTTTAAAAGGAAAGAGTTTACCAGTTCCATTATATTTTAGAGCATAAAAGGGCATTAATTCATTGAATATGGGTTTAAAATAATCCTCCTGATCAGGATATTCTATTTGAAAAGCTTTGAATAAGATTTTAGCCTCAAGTAACAATGACTGAAAGAAAGGATGAGTTGTAATTGTATAAAAGTTTTCAATTGAAAGATCACTTTTTTTGAGAAATTCCTGAGAATATTTTTCATCGATATGAAATCTTATGCTTCGGGCTTTAGTCAATATCTGTCTTGAGCTATTAAATTCCTTATTGATAATTTGATTATATAAGTTTTGAAATGCTTTTATCGGTTTCTCCCTGACCTCCGGATTTTCATCCTTCTCTTTATAATTGATCAGATTATAATAAAATGAATAAAATGAATTGCACATTTCAAAGGGGGTATACCTTTTCTTCGATAATTCTATCAAGTAATTTTTGTTGCTTCTATCTCGGTATTTATTAATAAGCTTTGTGAGAGAATTAAAATCATCTGCATAAATATCAGTTCTATAATCCGGAAATTCCGTAGTTACTTCAATTTTGTCAATGATCTTTATTATAAAGCTATCAATGATTTCATATTCATTTGATACAAATAAAAGACATGCTTTTTCTTTAAAAGAACCTATTCCCAGAAAATATGCCAGTATTAATCTTGCCGCTAAAATATCGTCAGCATAGTTTGAGATAATATTAAGAGACTCACGCAGGAGAATATTTATATAAGAAAATTTAAAAAAATCGAGATAAACATATTTTCGCCAACAACTGTAATCATTCTTTTCATTTACAATAATTCCATCCTTAAATCCAGGTATGGCTGAGGCAGTTTTGTGAATACAAAATAATTCCTGTGCCAATTCCTGTAAACCTGAGGAGTTAAACTTCAGAGTGTAATCTATGGATTCAGCGTATATTTCTGACAGAAAATTTATTTCAGCTTCTGAAAGAGGGTCTGAATAGGCATTCAGATCACATAAACCAAAGGAATAGCGTAAGGCAATTTTCAGCCTCTCTGGTAAGCTTTTAGCAGATGAATGCAATACATTGAATTCCTTTTCATGTTTTTCATGAAGTTGTTTCTCTGAAAATCTATATTTTTCTTTTCCCCAGATTCCCCAATCGGAAGAACTAATTCGTGCATATACTGCATTACTATGCAAAAATGAATAATCCAATTTGTTTATGTATTTTCAGTTTATAATTATAGTCCCGGGCAACCTTTTCAAATGCTTTTACCGGATCAAACATTCCAATTTGCAGGTTTTCTTTTTTCAGGGTTATTAAAGTTTCTGTATTTAACGTATCTGAACAAATCCATTGGTGACCACAAGCTAAATGGGAAGTTATATCAAAATGCATGGGTAGAGAAACAAGAATTTTAATTTGTCTTCCATATTTATTTTTGAAAAACTCAATCAAAGAAATAAGATACTCATCCGGACGGATTTCAATATGTTCGAGTACATGGTTAAGTATTATGCAATCATATGGATTATTGATTTCAGTATAATTATTAATCATGTTTATTTCAACTTCATGATGTACCTCAGGAATTTTAATATCAAAGCCCTCAATAAAGATTCCCCTTTCTCTGGCAAGTTTTATGAATAATCCATCACCACATCCAATATCGGCAATACCTGAAAATATCCCTTCTGATAACAGATGGTTAATCTCAATATTAAAAATGGTGGAAAATAAACTGGTATGTGAATATTTTTGATCATCAGGATCCTGCACCGGGAATATCTCTACACCTTTATCAATATTCAGTTTACACTTTTCATACGTGTCATCAAGGATGAGACTTAAATAATCATTTAGTTCATTAATTTGAAGGATATCCATACAAATTTGTTGTGCAGTTTGTAAAACTTTTTCTTTTGGACAACCGGACTTAACCAATTCTTTTCTTAGGTGAAAAAAGGTGTTCCGATTGATTTCATCCTTGATGACTAGTGGGTAATTATCTCTTATTTCATTCGTCAATTGCATATTACATTTAGTTTTATCTAAAAGTATTTAACTATTAATATTTATTTCACCTATAAAAGTATTCGGTATATGGAAAGAAGCTGGAGTTAACTTCTATGGTCAATATCATTGAAGTATTTTCCTTCTCATATTATAAGATATCATGAGGGCAGATTATATATCCTTTTTTTTATCTTTAAATTGATAAATTTTGTATCCGGGGACAAATCCAATTGTTTTTATCGATTTAAAATCAGATCTAATTCTGTTAATGATTTCTCCTCCTGGATCCTCAAATGATAATTTATTCCAGGCATCTATAAGAATAATATTTTTTGCCTCTGAAAAGGAAGAAATATTTTCTATATCTGATACAGAAGAGATAGTGTAAATGTTATTCTTATTTAGACGCTGTTTTAAGTTACCATAATCCCGGAAGATATCCGCATTATAATTATATGCAACAATTACATCTACATAGAATGGATATATCAACACGAGTGTTGAATCTGATTTATTTTGTTTTACTATTGAAACTGCATTACCAGCTTCAAAAGGATATGAAATTTTCAGATTCGTAGATTTTATCATCATCAATGCACATACAACGAATAATAGCATTGCGAAGAATTTCGAAAGTATTTGATGATGGTAAATGGCAATGGATAATAAAATAAAAAAGCCGGGGGTCAAAAAAACTATATATCTCGGGACAGTAATTAAAGAAATCTTAATTGAAATAAAATATACCAGAAATATGCTAAGAAACCAGCCAGCTATTATCTTCTCATAAATGGTTAATTTGATTTTGGAAAATATCAGGACTAGAAAAAAGGATAACAGTATTAATATAAATAATTGGGCTGTTGCAAAATCATTTGAACAAGTTGTTTTGAAAGCAATTAAGAGGGCTATTGGTGTAGTTATCCGTCCATAAAGCCCATTATCGGCGGCATCTAAAAATCTCAATATAAAAAAATAAATGTAAGGTGTATAAAGGAAAGCAGTTATCAAGGATGAAATTAAATAAAATTTCAGAATTTTTACCCTTACTTCCTTAATTACCAAAACAGAGAGAGATTGTACCAATATTATAAAAAAACCCATGAAATGTGAGTATATTAATAAACTGTTTACAATTGTAAGAGCTATCAGATAATTTCTTCTCGGAGATTTTATGAGTGACAGGAAATAATACATAGATACTACTGAAAGGAATATCATTAATGAATATGCCCTTGCATAGTGTGCCATTAAAATTATAAAGTAGGAAAATGTGAATAATATGGAACTGCTAATTGCTACAAAATGATTGAAGAATTTAACGCCAATTTTATATATAAAAATTACTGTAAATGAGCTAAATAACAATGATAAAGAACGTGCTGAAAAAGGACTTATGCCAAAAATGCGTATCCAGAAATGCATCAGCACATAAAATAGGGGTGGATTGTTATCCCATTTCATCATGCTAACTAAATCACCCAAACCACCCTGGGCCTGGTACAGGGTAAAAGGTTCGTCAAGATCCAGATTATGTTCTCCCAGATATATTCCCTTTAATACAAGATTCAACAGGACAAGTAATAGTAATACAATTGAATTATTGGATGTAATAAAGGCTTTTATACCTGAAACCATCTTTTTTGCCTTATTAATCATATTCGCAATTGTGTAATGTTAGCAAGGAAAGTTTGATGTTTAGCAGTTTATGTAGTTAAATTTTCTCCAATTCAGCAATGCTGATCTCAATTAGTACGGTGTGCTTAATTTCTTTTAACCTGATACCAAACCTTGTTTTTCCCTTTTCCCGTATCAAGATGCCTTTATGCCCAGCAAGAGGACCTCTG
Source organism: uncultured Bacteroidales bacterium (assembly GCA_963783315.1). Classification (GTDB taxonomy): domain Bacteria; phylum Bacteroidota; class Bacteroidia; order Bacteroidales; family DASQZP01; genus DASQZP01. The sequence goes on along the minus strand of CAWAMZ010000008.1, from coordinate 156,318 downwards.
ATAATTCTGACTTCATCTCCCTGGCGAAAACCAGCTTCAACAAAGACCTGAGTTTCACAATTTAATATTTCCTTTATGGCATTAATCTCTTGTTCCTGATATACAGGCTGGTTTATTGCCATTAGAAAGATAAGTTGCAATCCTTGGAGTTTTTTTAAGGTTAAATAATTCGGAAGAGAAGGTTCTTACAAAAATATAATTAGGAAATAATGGATACTCTATTATCTTTTTTTGTCTGTTTTTCCAAACACGCAATGTTTTTATAAGCGGCAGAAATACTTCATAATTTTTTCTTTCCAGATCAGTAGAAACTACTTTTTCAGCTCTCGGATGGGTATAAAGAATATACCAGTTCTTTTTACTTTCCGGATTATGTAAGTATGAATTACTCATAATTCTAATTAGTTAAAACAAAACCTAATTGCCAGAAAGAAATTACTTTGTTTGATCTTAATTATAAAACTATGTTGCTTATTACTAATTTGTTAAAAGAAATGAATCCTTATTTTAAATATTCAATATGAGAATGATGAATTTTGTCCCTTTTATCAATATAATTTTAGAATAGCTTAGGAATATTCCACAATACAAGTTGGTCACTTAGCAGTAACAAATAACGTTGTGTGTAAATTTCATATGAATAATCAATATTAAAAAAACACTTAGTAAGAATCAATTTAAATAGAATGAACGGTTATATCTCAAATTAAGATGAGTCAAACATCTATTGCATTTCCTTAAAAAATCAGTGGTTTTATTGTTTTTCCACTTCGGCAATTTGCGTAAATGATCAATACATGCTGGATTTTATTTAATGCCTGCATAAATTTCAGATGCGTTATAAATGGCTGCATGTACGGGAGTGGATCTGGCAGGGTTCTGGATAAAGTCATAAAAATCTCATTCTGTTGAATGAGGAGAATTATGAAATTTTTGGTCCTGATGGCTTTTTTATTGCGGGATCATTTGCTGAAATTCAGTCTTAATTTTGCAACAGTTTTGTATCTTCGTTTATTTAAAACTGATTAATTATTAACAAATATCAAACAGGATGAAACTCCGGCTCTTTTTTTCAATCTTTGGCATCATAATGCTCTGTTCATGCAACCCTCAACCTACCGGTATGATCTATCATTCAGAAAAATATACTGTCTATGCTGACAGTGTTGTGCAGACTCCTTATCATGCTGTTGCTCTGAGTGATTCCCATATCATTTCTGATTATGTTAGTCCTGAGGTCCAACATTACAGTCCAAATATATCTTTTAAGTTCAGTATCAACAGCAGAGACAATGAGATGCCGGTGGGGCAAAACCACATGATCACCCTGGTACCCAAAAACGGGAACGTAGTATCACCAGTAATTACTTTTGGGCAACAACTTGTCGATACAGTTGCTGTTCCGGAAGATACTGACCTTGAGCCAGACACCAGGTGGACTATCAGACTGGATATGCGAAAAATTTTGAATGATTTTGAGAAGCAGGGTTATACTGTTTTGTATAACGGAAAAAAATTATACAAGGAAGATTTTAAAGGCGTTTATGTGGCAGGTAATGCCCTGCCTCTGATTTGGGATTTTGAAAATCTTTACCATCACAAGGAGCTGAAGTTGACAGATCCTGATCAGGACGGTATTTATGAAGTAACCCTGCTAATGAACAATAAGCAGCAACAGGCCGGGAAAACTGAGTGGAAACTGCAGGAAGACCTTTCCGGTTTGCCACGTTATGAATCTGATCAGCAGCTTGTCAATGCACTGTATAATATGTCACTGGAGGAAATACTGAAAGATATTAGGCCGGACAGTACTTTCATGGCCGGAGCAAAATGGGATGGCGTCTGGACACGGGACATCAGTTATTCCATTTTACTTTCACTGGCAATTCTTAAGCCGGATATTGCCAAAAACAGTCTGATGCGTAAGGTTAAAAATGACAGGATTATCCAGGATACAGGTACCGGAGGATCCTGGCCTGTTTCAACCGACAGGGTTACCTGGGCACTCGCAGCATGGGAAGTTTACAAGGTTACCGGAGACAGGACCTGGCTGGAAAAGGCTTATCAAATCATTAAAAATTCAGTAGAAGATGATCTTCACGTTGCTTTCAGTCGTGAAAAAGGAATGTTCCACGGAGAATCAAGTTTTCTGGACTGGCGGGAACAATCTTATCCAAAGTGGATGGAACCGGTGGATATTTATGAGTCTTTTAATTTAGGAACCAATGCGGTACATTATGAAACCTGGAACATTCTTTCAAAAATGGCCGGAATTATTGGTCAACCCGCTGAAAAATACCGGAAAATAGCTGATTCTGTCAGAACAGGAATCAACCATTACCTATGGATGGAAGACAAAGGGTACTATGGACAATATCTTTACGGAAAGGATCATTTGATTTTGTCTCCTCGTGCCGAAGCGCTTGGAGAGGCCTTGTGTGTTCTTTTTGATATTGCTGATAAGGAGCAGCGGGAAAAAATTGTTGCGGATACTCCGGTAACTGCCTTTGGTATTCCAGTGATTTTTCCTGAAACACCAGATATACAACCTTACCATAATGATGCAATCTGGCCTTTTGTTCAATCGTTTTGGACGCTGGCTGCAGCTAAAGCCGGAAATGAGACCGCAGTTGTCCGGAGCCTTGCCGCTATCTACAGGGAAGCTGCTTTGTTTCTTACAAATAAGGAAAATTTGGTGGCGCAGACAGGAGACAGCGAAGGGACAGCTATCAACTCTGACCGCCAGCTCTGGAGCGTGGCCGGTGATCTGGCTATGGTTTACAAGCTCTTCTTCGGAATGCAGTTTGAACCCGACAGACTTGTTTTCTCTCCGTTTGTTCCTGCAGGTATAACAGGCACAAAACATCTCAGAAATTTCAAGTACCGGAATATGGAACTCGATATTAAACTTACCGGTTTTGGGAATAGAATTAAAGAATTTACCCTTGATGGAGAAAACAAAGCAGACCCTGAAATTTCAGCATTACTGACAGGTAAACATACAGTTGAAATTGTGCTGGATAACAACCGGTATACGCCGGGTACAGTTAATGCTTCTGACGTTGTTTTTGCCCATTCAGCACCTGTGTATACTTTAAAAAATGATTCAGCTTATTTGCCGGTTGCAGGAAAAAATACAGAATACAGAATTTATAAGAACGGCGTCTTGCAGCATCAGGAAAATGAAAGAGTAGTAGATCTGACACCTGGAATATTCAGGAATGAATATATGCTTGTGCAAGGCAGAAATGATGGTTATGTATCGTTTTCAGCTACTCCCATAGTAATTTTGCCCAATATGGGTACTATATATGTGGAGGCTGAAAAACCTGTTGGTTCAGTTGGCTCCATTTACAAGGGATTTTCCGGCTCAGGATACGTCGAATTAACCAATCAGCTTAATACAAATTTTAAATTTAGTGTGGTGGTACCAACGGCAGGGAATTATGCAGTGGATTTTCATTACGCAAATGGTTCGGGACCGGTGAATACAGACAATAAATGTGCAATAAGGACGCTTTACGGAGATAATGGTGAGCTGGGACCAGTGATAATGCCTCAGCGGGGAAAAGATGAATGGTCAAACTGGGGATACAGCAATGTGCTGAATATATCTCTTAAAGAGGGTAAAAATAAGCTGAACCTAAGACTGGAGCCTTTCAATCAGAATATGAACGTCAAGGTAAACAAAGCCCTGCTGGATCATATCAGATTTTCAAGAATTGAATGATCTCAGGTACTTAAGAGTTGGACATGTCAACATTATATAATATTTAAAGAGTAAAAGAAATATTTCTTTTGATTCTGATACTGCATAAAAAAATCCGGAAATTTCCGGATTTTTCTATTCTGAATGATTACCAGTGTTGACCCAGGTAATATTTTAGTCTATTTTAATATGTCCCCAGTTTTCACCTGACCTGATCCGGTTTAGCTGAGTATGGGTAATTCCGAATTCTTTGGCAATCTTATACAGTTTGTTTTTGCCTCGCTTAAGCTTTTTCTTTAAGCGTATAACATCGGTTTCCGTTAATTTGGCATTGTTGATAGTGCCGCGCTTATAATTCGGATTTATTTTGTGATGGGCATACATGGTTTGCTGGGTAACCCATTTAAGATTGTTTATGTGATTATTACTCTTGTTATAATCTGCATGAATCACAAATTCCTGATAAGAATTGTCCTTGGGAATAAATAATTCTGCAACCAGTTTATGGATGTATTTGGTAGTTCTTTTTTTGTTCTTAAGCTTAACATTGAGAATTTTGTATCCCTTCAGTAAAGAGCCGTTAATTATTAGTCCTTCCTTGTTGTTTTTGTAGCTTCGGATCCTTCCGTAGTTAGATATAGCATATTTTTCATCTTCATCTAAATCAAAAATATCCAGCATTTTCCATTCTTCGTTCTTATAGTCCCTTGTTTCCATAGTAACAAATTTATTTAAAAACAAAAATAGTATCTATTTTTTATCCTTGTACGTTCTTAAACTGAATATTCTCTAAAAACTTGATAAAATGATGTTTTCTGCAAATGTAAGGTTAATTTTCAGGGATAAAAGTAAGATAAAAATATTAATCTAAATTTAATTTCAGGCATCCGCTTTCTTTTATCCTTTGGTCAGGGATATTTTTTTGAGTGTTTCACTCATTTGTTCTTCTTTTTGTTTTGATACTTTTAGTTGTTCTTTTAACTGTTCGACTTCATACTGAAGTTGTTCCTCCCTTGAGGCTGATTCCTCCGCCAGCGTTATCAATTCATCCTCCCGTCGTGATGCTTCTTCCTGTGTAGATTCCAGTTCTTCAATATTCTGACGAAGGATTTCTTCATTTTCCTTCATTGTGGTGGTCTGTTCATTCATCTGGGAAATTACTCTTTCAGCTTTTTCCTGAGCACGTGTTGTAGATATTACCGATGTAATATTTTCAGCTAGCTTCTTAAGAAAATCTATTTTATTGGTTTTTATTTTCTTAAAAAATGCAAGTTCAAGTACACCAATGACAGTTTTATCCATTTTTAAAGGGATAAGCAATAACTCTGCAGGTGTTTCTTCGCCAAGTCCTGATTTTATAAGCGTATATGATGGGGGTAAGTCCTTAACATGCAATATTTCAGAATCCTTAAAACAAGTGCCGGGTAATCCTTCTCCGATGGCTGTTTCTTTACGGTCAAGCTGCTCACTGCTGAATGCATAGGAAGCAGTAAGTTCCAGAAATAAATTAGATTCATCTTCATCATTTAGCAGAAAAATGCCTCCCTGCTGGGCATCCATGTATTTCACCAGAGCTGAAAGCAATTTGGCTGATAACGTTTCTATATTATCCTTATGCCGGTACATCAGGTCACTGAATTTAGCCAGTCCGCTCATGTACCAATTGAATTCTTTTTCTTCGCGTTCCCTGATACGGATCTCCTGCTTCTGCATTACCATTTTTTCATTCAGAACCTGCAGTTTCTCTTCCAGCTTTTTTTCGTTAAGGGCCTTTTCTCTAATTACCTTTGATTTTTTTATATTTTTTACTATCAGGAATACCAGTACAATAAGAAAAGCAACTAGTAGTGATACTAATATTAATTGTAGCGGAAGGCTGTTTTTTAGCAATAATCTCATAGGGGCACCTTAATCTCTCATTAGTCCTTATTCCTGAAGAATCCCTGTTGGGGAATTTCCGGGACTTTAAATTTACTATTTTATACTTCAAAAATTCTCAATTAGATAAATAATTTTATCTACATTAATTATTATTACATGAACCATCTTATTTATTTAACTAAAGTCAATATCGGTTTATCCACGCCAGACTTTTTATCCTGATTGTTTTGAGGTTCCCTGTATTTAACTGTTTCGAAATTCTTTTCTCATAGTAAAATGAGATGGAAATTTGTTCTGTATTTGTAATTTTATTTGTGTATTGATTAGCAGTGAACAGCTAAGTGTTGGTTACTAAACTATTTGTTTCGTTTGTGCTCAATAATAAGCGTATAAGCTTATAAAAGAAAAATATAATACAATAAGCTTATAATATGTCTGTATAATGCTAATAACTTAAAAATACTTTTGTATATTTACTTTTTAAGCGAATAAATTTTACAATGCAAATTGTTGGCGTTTTAACCGGTGATATTGTTGGGTCTACAAAGCTCACACATAACGACAGAGAGTCTCTGATGCAGCGATTAAAAGATTTGTTGGAAGAACTTAATAGTTTTAAAAACAATAAACTTCCATTTCGCATATTCAGGGGCGACAGCTTTCAGGGTGTGTGCTTTAAGCCTGATACGGCACTTTATGATGCATTATTACTCAGGTCCGGTTTAATCGCTGCATCTCCGGATGATGCAGAAAATTTGTGGGATGCCCGCCTGGGAATTGGTATCGGCACAATTGAATTTCATTCGGAGGATGTTCTTGAAATGGATGGTGAGGCTTTTAGAAATTCCGGATTGATACTTGACAGACTTAAGACTGAAGAACGCACAGCAATTATAACACCCTGGAATGAGGTGAATGAAGAAATGGCAATTCATTCGCTTGTTTTAGATACACTCAGCCTTAAGTGGTCAGCTGCACAGGCTGAAGTTGTTTCGGGCTATCTGGAAGGAAAGACTCAATCAGAAATGGCTTCGCATATAGGAATCTCCCAGGCTGCTGTTAATTACAGACTTAAAACAGCAAACTGGCATGTTATTGATCGCATTCTGAAGCGTTACAAGACTTTGATTAACAGACATGTATAATTCAAAAAATGTATAATGGACCAGCTATTTTCTCATAAAGAGATATTGATACTTTTAAAAATTGCGGTTGCTCACATTCTTACAGATTTTCCGCTTCAGCCCGGTGGTTGGGTAAAAAGCCGGAAAGAAAAAAGATTGTTTTCTCCTTACCTTTATATACATGGTTTGGTAACCGGAATGGTTATTCTTATTTTTCTTGGTTTTGACCAGGGGTGGAAACCCGCTTTATTTATCATGATCTTTCATCTGTTAATTGACTTATGGAAAAGTTACCAAAAGAACAACCTTTCTGCATTTTTGCTTGACCAGTTTTTTCATCTGATTATAATAATTGCGGCATGGCTTTTATTTTTTACAGGATTTGACAAAATATTATCCCTTTTCGATTTTCTCTTTGACAGAACTTCACTCTGGATACTGGTTTTTGCATTCCTCTTTGTAATATGGCCTTCAGGGTTAATTGTTAACTTTGCTACACGAAGGTGGCGGCTGGAGACAAATGAACCTGATTCCGACAAAGGACTGTACAGGGCAGGACAGTTTATTGGTATTCTGGAGCGCATTCTTATCCTGATATTTATCTTACTTCATCATTTTGAGGCCATCGGATTTCTGATAGCAGCCAAATCTGTCTTCCGGTTTGGAGAAATCCGGGATTTTACCAGAAAAGCTGAAGCTGAATATATTTTGGTTGGTACATTAATTAGCTTCACACTTGCTATTATTACCGGCAGCTTTACCTTACTTCTGATATCTGGTTTTTCCTGATAACCTTTGGCGAGCCGGTTCAATCCAGCGTATTTTTTTAAATGACCTGAATTTTAATGTTTTAAAGGCAGAAAATTTAATTTGGCCTAATTGTTAACCTGACTGTACCTGATTTTAGAGGAATTATATTTTCTTTCTGTTTCAAAAATTTCCTTTCTATTTTACACGTTATCAGTATGGTTTGTTTCCCGGTTCACAACTTCCTGAATCATTAAAGTGTAAGGTAACAAAATATCATTACTTTTATCAACCCAAAATTCCGGGTATCAATGTGTTAAAGATTTAAAAAACAATGAGATATGAGACGTTCTGAAATAAACCGGTATATCAAAGAAGCAGTTGTTTTTCTGGAAAAAATGTATTTTAAACTTCCGGCATGGGCATATTTTAATGCATGCGACTGGGAAAACATAAATCCTGAATATGGTGGTATTGTGAAGAATAATCTGGGATGGGATGTAACCGATTTTGGATCCGGAAAGTTTAAGGACATTGGTGTTGTTACATTTACAATGCGCAACCATATATTTGACGAAACGTCCGAAACCGGCAGATATGCCGAAAAAGTAATTATCATCAGGAAAAATCAGCTTACTCCCCTTCATTATCATAAAGAGAAGACTGAAGATGTTATTAACAGGGGAGGGGGGAAACTCTGTGTAAAACTATGGTTGTCTGATGATAATAGAGGTAAATCGGAAAAAAGTTTCACACTGGAGATTGACGGCATCAGCAGAAAAATAATTCCGGGTGAGATCCTTAAAATTAATCCCGGCGAAAGTATTAGCATTAAACCTGGAATATACCATACTTTCTGGGCAGAAATAGATATGGTAATGGCCGGACAGATTTCTTCAGCGGAAGTTGACCATCAGGATACTTTCTTTTTTGAAAATTACCGATGGAAAGTGGAAATTGAAGAAGATGAGAAACCTGATTATTTTTTATATCATGAGTATCCGGATTTTGCATGATATGTATAGTAGAATTTCCGGATTCGAAAGAACTGGTTTCATGCCAAGATCGTCTATGCTGGCGCCGATTTAATCCATATCCGGTGTCTTTTTTACAGGAAATTTGTAAATTTACTCAGGCATCGTTTCTGTTAAAAACATAAATGAGTCAGCAATATGAGCTTATCCGCTAAATTTTTTCCGAAAAATTTCAGAACCCTGTTATGGATATCATTTTTCGGAATAGCTATGGGGTATTTTGAAAGTGCGGCTGTTATCTATTTACGAAATATTCTTTACCAGGCTGGTACAGAACTTTTTCCGCTTGTTCCGATTTCAAAACATCTTGCGGTCACGGAACTGATCAGGGAAGCGGCCACGTTGATTATGTTACTTGGCGTTGGTATTATTGCCGGCAGAACCAATTCCGAACGTTTTGCCTGGTTCATTTATACATTCGCTGTCTGGGATATTTTTTATTACATCTTTCTGAAGCTTTTGACCGGTTGGCCGGCTTCCCTGTTCACCTGGGATATATTATTTCTTCTGCCGGTTACCTGGACCGGCCCTGTTATATCCCCGGTCATTGTTTCCCTCTCCATGATCTTTCTGGCACTTTCTATCGTATATTTTACCAATCGCAACACGGATACAAAACTAAGTCCGGGCGTATGGACCTTTCTGTCTGTTGGTGCCATGATTGTTTTTCTGTCATTTATCTGGGATTACTCCCGTTATATTTTCCATTTTTTTACTGTAAGAGAGCTGTGGTCTGTACCTTCATCAAAAGCACTGTTTGACCTTTCACAACAATATGTCCCGGTATCTTTTAACTGGAGCCTTTTTTCTTTAGGCATGATCATCATTTTACTCTCAACACTGCTATTTATCAGGGAACAAAATAACATCAATAAATGATCTCAACTCAGGGTGTTTGTTACACTTTTTTAAAGATTTAGTAAGTTAATGAGGTTTAATTCAAATTATACGCAACCAGAAATGCATTCCATGCATCTATTAAAGGTTTAAAGGTTAACTTTACGGTAAATCCACATGAAATTTATTCGCAGCTTCTATATTGTCAGGTCTTGTAAAATATTGCTGATTAGTATTTTTGTTTTTTTTACTGCATGTAAAAAAGATACGGCTTTCGATAACAGGGAAATGCTTGATAACGATAAGATAAAGAGTTATCTGCAACAAAATAATATTTCTGCCCGTCATGATCCGTCAGGCCTCTACTATGTAGCACTTGATGAAAATATTGAAGGATCTACTGTTCAATTGCACGATATTATAAAAATTTGGTATACAATGTCAACGCTTGACGGAAAAATCGTCTATGAAATGGATAAAGGCGATATTCCTGTTGAATTTGAACACAAAGATTATGGTATTCTGCCCGGTGGTGTTAATTATGGTGTCGGACTGATGAGAACCGGGGAGACTTATCGTTTTTTCATCCCATCTTATTTGGCTTATGAAAGTTATGGGAACAGCGAATATTTTCCTCCTTACACAAATTTTATAATTGATATAAAGGTGATTGGAAAAGAATCACCTGAAGAGCATGAGAGAATTGAACAATCACAGATAAATGCGTGGATGGATCACAATTCTTCGGCAAGTCAGGTAGTTTCTTCTCCGGGCGGGCTGATTTATATCCAGGAACGCACGGGGACAGGAAAACAGCCAGTCGCAAACAGTCAGGTTACCTTTCATTATACCCGTAAGTATCTTGATGGAACGGTTATCAAGACAACAAAAGGTGGCGACCCGGTTACAATTTACCTGGATGGTTCATCTGCCGTAAAAGGACTGGAAATGGGATTAAAAATGATGCACGTAGGGGAAAAGGCAACTTTCGTATTGCCTTCATCACTTGCATTTGGTGCCAGTACTGCTGTCCTGCCTGAGATACTCAGGGACGATCTCGTTGAGAAACAATTGATCCCTAATGAGGTTCGTCCCTTTTCGCCCCTGATTTATGAAGTTGAACTGATTAAAGTCGATTAAACTGACTTTGAGCAGCATCCCCGTTTAATCTTTAATACCTGCCAGTTTCAGTAAAAATGCGTATTCGAGTGCTGTTTCATGATATTGTTTGAATCTTCCTGAAGCACCTCCGTGCCCTGCATCCATGTTTGTATGTAACAGCAGGATATTATGGTCTGTTTTCATATCCCGGAGTTTGGCCACCCATTTTGCCGGTTCCCAGTATTGTACCTGACTGTCATGTAACCCTGTTGTAACCAGCATATTGGGGTAATCCATCTTTTGTACATTATCATAGGGTGAATATGATTTGATGTACTCATAATAGGTCTTGTCTTTCGGGTTTCCCCACTCATCAAATTCTCCTGTTGTCAGGGGAATTGATTCATCAAGCATGGTTGTAACCACGTCCACAAAAGGAACGGCAGCAATTACACCTCTGTACAATTCGGGACGCATATTAATTATGGCACCCATTAACAGGCCGCCTGCACTGCCTCCCATTGCATAAAGTTTTCCCGGATTGGTGTATCTGTCTTCAATGACCTTTTCAGCACAGGCATTGAAGTCAGTAAATGTATTTTTCTTTTTCAGTAACTTACCATCTTCATACCATTGGCGTCCATTGATCTGTCCACCCCTGATATGGGCAATTGCAAATACAAATCCCCGGTCCAGCAAACTTAAACGGACAGAGCTGAAGTACGGGTCAATAGTATGTCCGTATGAACCATAACCATACAGGAGTGTATTGTTATTTCCATTACGCTCGAGCCCTTTGCGATAAACAAGACTAACCGGAATTTGTGTACCATCATCAGCATTAGCGTATAAACGTTTGGCCTCATAGTTCGCAGGGTTAAAATCGCCCACAACTTCCTGTTGTTTCATCAACTGTTGTTCTTTGGTATTCATATTGAAATCAAAAGTAGAAACAGGTGTGGTAAGTGAGGTGTATCCGTAGCGCAGTATATCTGTATCGAATTCAGGATTCATTGACACGCCTGCAGTGTATACTTCTTCACCAAAATCAACATAATATTCCTGGTTGGTTTTCCAGTTAATGACCCGCAGATGTGTGAGTCCGTTTTTCCTTTCAGAAACCACCAGGTATTTCTTAAATATTTCAATATCCTCAAGCATTACACTGTCCCTGTGTGGAATCACTTCTTCCCAGTTTTCAAGGATTGTTTTGTCCACCGGTGTTTTCATCAACCGGAAATTTTTTGCCTGGTAATTGGTAACAATGTAAAAATGATCACCAAAATGATCAACAGAATATTCCAGATCTTTGGTCCGGGGCTGAATGATTTTAAAATTTTCATCTGGTTTTGCGGCGTCCACAAACCGATATTCATTTGACAGCGTGCTGTATGAAGCTATCATAATATATTGGTTTGACTTGGTATTGTATACAGTAGTTCCAAATGTTTCATCTGCCTCATGAAATATTTCCTGATCATCAGTACCCGGAGAGCCCAGTTTATGCTTAAATATTTTGTGAGCACGCAGGGTTTCTTCATCTTTCTGAGTATAAAAAAAGGTTTTGTTATCTTTGGCCCATGCACCACCACCGGTGGTAACCGGAATCATTTCATTATAAATTTCACCTGTTTTTAAGTTCTTAAAATAAATAGTGTATTTTCTGCGGCTTACTGTATCAATACTGTATGCCATTAGTTCGTTATCCGGACTGATCCTGATACCCCCGATCTGAAAATAGCTATGGCCCTCTGCCATCTTATTGCCATCCAGCAATATTTCTTCTTCAGCATCCAGTGAACCTTTTTTACGGCAATAAACCGGATATTCCTTGCCTTCTTCGAATCGAGTGTAATAATAATATCCGTTGTCACGGTAAGGGACAGATTCATCAGTTTGCTTTATCCGTCCAATTATTTCATTATACAGCTTTTCCTGGAGGTCCTTTGTGTCCTGCATAACCTCGTCAGTATAATTATTTTCTGCATCCAGATAACTGATTACATCAGGATTTTTCGGGTCATTCAGCCAGAAATAATTGTCGAGCCGTGTATCTCCGTGTATGGTTAGTTCTTTGGATATTTTTTTCGCTATCGGTGGTCTCATATTGCTTTGTTTGTTTTTATTTTTACATGCTGAAAATGCAAAGATAAGTCCAACAAGGGTAATGAAAAAAACAAAATTGAAAGGGAGCCTGATATGCATGGTTTTAGGAGTTAGTTAATGTTTGAAACTCATTGTTAAACAAATATATGTAAAAAATACACCGAACAGTTTATATATATTTCTACAACATAATATTGTATATTTGAAAAAAAAGTCAATGGGTGATTATTTTCTTCTTATTGCTGGATCTTTTATGATGCTGTTGGGTATACTGGGATGCCTGCTTCCTGTTTTGCCGGGGCCGCCTTTGAGCTGGGTGGGATTATTATTGCTGAATATTTCCCGGTTTGGAAATTTCAGCTTTCAGTTTATGGTAATAATGGCTGTGGTTGCTGTTGTGGTTACTGTGCTGGATTATGTGGTACCGGTTTGGGGCACCAAACGTTTTGGAGGTAGCAGGGCAGGAATATGGGGAGCCACACTGGGATTGATTGGAGGCATCTTTTTTATGCCTCCGGCAGGGATTATCCTGGGACCGTTCCTGGGAGCACTTATTGGCGAGCTGATCATCGGTACAGATTCAAGAGCATCTGTACGTTCTGCTTTCGGTTCTTTTGTTGGTTTTTTGCTGGGTACAGGACTGAAACTGATTGCTTCGTTTGTAATGACCTGGTATTTTGTAGTTGAGCTGATCAAATAATACATTTGACCAGCTCTTTTATTAGTTGCCTGTAAATTTTACTCCGGTGAAGCTTCCGTTGCTTATTTCCAGAATATTATCAGTGAGATCTTTCTTCATTTTTAAAGAAAATGTTCCGGATAAAGTTTTTGCATTTGTATCTACAGATGTAATTGAAACAGTACCTGAAACAGAAGCCCATGTATCTTCAGTTGTTACTGTGGCTGATTCCTTATAAACAGCTGCAAATTGCGCAAGCGCCGGACTGGCCGATAATGCATAAGTACCGGGTGTAGTTCCTGAAACAGTAAGCACGATGATCTTTCCGTTGGAGGAAGTTCCTTCGATGAGCATTTTATTGTCCTGAATGTAGGCAAGGGTAACCAGACTGTTAAAGGTTGTACCGTCAATTGTTGCAGTCATTTTGTATCCAAGCGGATTATCTTTCTCACAGGAGGTGATCATAAGTAACCCTGCAAAAAGGGCGATCAATGAAGATTTTAAAATTACTTTGTTCATAAATTTTTTCTTTTCTTTAACGCAAGACCCGCTGAAAGGTTCTGTTTTATTTAGCCTTAATTCCACACTCGCCCCTTTTCGTTCAATTGTTATCGGATTTTACCGGTATTTGACAGGTTTTTGCCGATTTTTGTTTTTCCGCACTTGTTAAATCCCCTATTTTTGATCATATTTAAAACAAAAATGGAGGAATATCATGGAACGTATTGATAAAGATGAGCAAGAACCTAACTGGCATCATCATAACAGCAGCAGCAGAAGATTAATTATCGGCGGAGTTTTATTGTTGGCCGGACTGGCATTGATTGCTACAAATCTGGGTATAATACCCTGGAATGTAAGACATATTATTTTTACCTGGCAGATGCTATTGATTGTAATAGGCCTCATCAGTATTGCCAGCAGTGAAAACAGGATAACCGGCGTTATCCTTATAGGTGTGGGAGTATTCTTCCTGTTACCCCGGTTTGACTGGCTGCCCCTGCATTATCGTGATATGTTCTGGCCTGGAATGTTAATATTGATAGGCTTGCTTATTATTTTCAGGCAACGGGATCATCATTTTCATCGTCATGATCGTCATCATCGTCATCATGAAGGGTTTTCTGCAACAAAAGGCGAATCATCATCTGATTATATTGATGATATGGCAGTATTTGGTGGTAGTGAAATGCGTTTTGTATCGAATAATTTCAGAGGCGGTAAAATTACTGCAATTTTTGGTGGTTCCACTATCGACCTCACCTCGGCACAGCTTGCTCCCGGCACCCATGTGCTGGATGTTGTAGCAATATTTGGTGGTGCTAAACTTATTATCCCTGCAACATGGAAAATCAGGCTTGAGATTGTAACCATTCTTGGTGGATTTTCAGATAAACGCAGGTCATTTGGAGGTACTGTACAGGATGAATCAGGCCGTGAGCTTATTATAAAAGGTGTTGCAATTCTTGGCGGCGGCGAAATAAAGGATATTTAATCCTTTTAATCATGGCTTATCCCATTTTCATAAACCGCAGAGTCACACCGTATTTTCTGGCCGGATGGTTTTTCATTACCATTATACATTTTGTTAATGTATTGATATTGCTTGATGGAGATATCTGGCTTGCGGTGGCTGATGCACTCATCTTTAATATTGTTTTTCTTTTACTTGCCATAGGAATTTGGTACGCGATAAAATATACCAACGAAAGCACTACCAATGTTTTTAGCCGTTTGCTTAACCATTTGGGAGTACTGGCAGTTTTTTTGCTCTTATGGATCTCCGTCAGCTATTTTCTTATGCACCGGTTTGGTGTTGCAACTGACCGTTCACTGAAGTATCTGACTGATTCAATGACATTGAGAATTGTACAGGGAATTTTTCTTTATTCACTTCTGGTACTTGGATATTACCTGTACATATACTATTCCAATTTCAAAGAAAAATTAGTGTATGAGAATGAATTGAAATCTGCGATTAAGGAGGCTGAACTAAATATTCTGAAATTTCAAATTAAACCACACTTTTTATTTAACAGTCTCAATTCAATTAGCGCCCTGACTATTACTGATCCCGGGAAGGCACATGAAATGATCATTAAACTGTCTGATTTTTTGAGATATTCTCTGGGGAAAGGAAAGGAAGCCACCACATTATTGAAAAATGAACTGGAACATGTACAACTCTACCTGGATATTGAAAAAATACGATTTGGCAGCATGCTTGAAATAAGTATGAATATTGACCCCCAAACACATCATTTACTGATACCGGGTATGATCATTCAGCCGCTATGTGAAAATGCTGTTAAATACGGTTTGTATGAAAGTCTGGAGCCTATTTGTATCTGTATTGAAAGTACGGTCGAATCAGGAAATTTGATAGTAATTGTGCAAAATTCTTATGATCCTGATTCAATACCACCGTCAGGGACCGGTATCGGGCTTGAAAATATAAGAAACCGGCTCCGGCTGGTATATGGTTCGCGAAACTTACTCGAAACAAAGGACGAAAACGGAAAATATACTGCCCGTCTGGTATTGCCGCAATTATCGAATTTATAATATAGACAGAAATAATTCCGTATCATGAAAAAAATAAGAGCCATAATTATTGATGATGAAGAGTTGGCGAGGAATATAATTGAAAAATTCCTTGAAATATACGAAGAAGTCGAAGTAGTGGCAGTTTGTGCAAACGGATTCGAAGGCGTTAAAAGTATTAATGAGCTTCATCCTGATTTAGTATTCCTGGATGTACAAATGCCAAAGCTCAATGGATTTGAGGTAGTTGAGTTAATCGATCCTTCACCTGTAATTGTTTTTGCAACCGCTTTTGATGAATTCGCTATTAAGGCGTTTGAGATGAATGCGGTAGATTACCTGTTGAAGCCTTTTTCAAAGGAAAGATTTGGTCAGTCTATTGAAAAAGCCAAAGAACGGATTGCAACCAAAACAAATAATGCAATGGTACTAAAAAACCTGGCCGGATCAGTTTATAAGGAAGACACTTTTCTTGACCGTATTGTGGTCCGTACAGGTTCAAAAATTAAAGTAATTCCCGTCAATACTATAAAATATCTGGAGGCGCAGGATGATTATGTGATGATTTATACCTCGGATGGAAAATATCTCAAGCAGCAGACCATGAAATTCTTTGAAAAGCAGCTTGATACAAACAAATATATTAGAGTGCATCGTTCATATATTGCGAATATTGAAATGATCAATCAGATTGAACCATATGAAAAAGAGAGTTATATTGCTAAACTTGCTGATGGAAGCAAAATAAAAGTAAGTGCTAACGGATACAGGAAACTGCGGGAAAAGTTAAGGTTCTAATGGCATATTTGGATGGCGGCAATCTTTATTTTTTGAGTCTGAGATCATACTCTCCTTTTTTGATGATATAGCAATCCTGTTGGCATACATCGCTGACTTTTACGGCTTTGATTTTACCACCATCAAAAACATAGGTGGTTTTCCCCTTATTTTTATATACTGCCCTTACTGAATAATATTCGTTTATTTTAACCCTGAGATAATAATAACTGCCGTAGGCTGTATCAACATATTCGATATTGTTATCTTCTATCTTTCCCTTAAAAACCATAACGGGTATTGAATCGTAGGTATCATTCCAGGTGAGGTGCACAATAATATCTCCACTGTCGGGTTTCACCACATGACATTCATCGCAATTTACCTGTAAATTGAAAGGATCATCTTTACAGGAATGAAAAGCCGGTAAAGCAATCAGAAATACGAATAGTGCGATGGACGGATATTTAATTTTCATTGTCAGAAATATTATTTCTCATCCTGATTAGTGTTTTCAAACCAGGCAGGTACCTGTTTTTTCTTTCCTTTTCTGTTCAGCGGAATGTTATACCTGGCTGATAAACCAATCCAGTTTGGCGAAAGGTTATTAATATTCCAGTTCAGATAGCTATAAAATAGTTTAATGTTAACCATGCCGTTTTGATAATTAATGCCGGCTTTTGGAGAAAGCAGATACCGTATTTCAGCGTTCTTTGTTAATCCGCGATAACCACCAAAACTATACAGTCCCTTTACACCTGCAAACAAACCAGTTTCCTTTTTCCCTTCCCTGGAAAACAGGAATTCTTTTTCAGCTTCCAGGTAAACCAGGTTTCTTCGTTCCCAGTATTGATTAAAAGTATTCTCATTTTGTTGTACGACAACCTGTATTGGTGTTGGTCGTAATTCGAATCCTGCCTGCAGCGATATCTTGTATTTGGTATCTTTTATTCCTGTCCCGATTCCCATAATGAAATCATCCCCTGAACCCTGCATTGATATTCCGGCAGTAATTTTTTCAAAACGGGGGAAACTTATCTTATGGCCACCGTAAGTACTTAATGCATCAATAATAAGCTTATTTTTAGTAGAAAGAGCGAGTGTATATGGTGTATCGACAAAAGTAATCCGTTTATTTGCATCAGCACCATGCTGTAATAAAAGGTCTGCCATCTCGTCATGCAGATTGACAACTGCTATGGCAAGTGCAGTATAACCTCTTTCATTTTCTGCATCAATACTGGCATTATGATCTATTAAGATTCCGGCGATTTCCGTCAGATTATTTTCAGCGGCAATCATCAATGGAGTGAAACCATTATAATCGGCTAAATTTGGATTTGCATCCTTGTTCAGTAACAATTCAGCAATATCAAAATACCCTGATAAGGTGGCTGTCATGAGCGCAGTGTTTCCTCTGTTATCCTGTTTATTCACATCTGCATCATAATACAGAAGCAAGTCGGTAGAAATATAAAAGCCATGCGCTGCAGCATACATAAGCGCTGTTGCGCCATATTCATCGCTGGCATTAATGTCAGCACCATTACGCAACAGTAATTCGGCAACATCAGGGAAATTTGCCTTAACTGCACCGATAAGAGCAGTTATTCCATTGTCCGGAGCAATGTTCACATCTGCTCCGCGATTGATCAGTAACTGAGCGGTGTAATAATGCCCTCCACTGGAAGCGTACATGAGCGGAGTTACTCCTTCCCATGTTTGCACATCAGGATTTACGCCTTTTCCCAGCAACATGTTTACAACACGAACATCACCTCTCTCAGCGGCCAGTACCAGATTGAATTCATTGTCATTCTTTACAAAATAGGTAGTATCCAGTGGTCCTGCTTCCTGCAAAAGTAACTGGAGGGTATCGGTATCCTGGGCATAAACATTACATGCTACCAGTAACAATAACATAAAAAAGCCTGCCTTAATTCCAATGCCCTTCATCAGCAGTAATTGTAATATTTAATTCAGTGAGATAATTGTCCGTTACCAATCCACTTTCGTTGCTGTGGCTTTTAGTTCCTGTGGAAACTTTTCTGTTTCCTTCACTTCAAAGTCTTTGGTGTAGCGAATAATTTGTGTGGATTCATTTTCATATCCACCATTATAACCCCTTTTAATGAAGTGATAATTGGATAGAAGAAAATTACCTTTTACCTCATTTATACAATGAGGGAATGAATCTCCATACTCTTTTAACGCTTTCAGAAAGAAGCTGAATATATCATATCCAAGATAGGCAGGGTTATATCCCTGTGAACTGGTATGATAAGGTTCAAATTTATATATATCCTTAAACTCTCCTAAAAATTTCTTTGTATTGTCACCGTTATAATTAATAAAAAAGGGAGTATAATAATGCAATTGCAAAGCATGAAGATACTCAATATCAATACTTTTGAACTGAGGCCAGGAGGGCCCTCCTACAATCATTATATCATAGTTCCTGGAAAAATTATAAATAGTCCGGATGGCGTCAGTTACAAATACTTCTTCAGAACTGGGAATTATAATTATGTTCTGTTTATCCCTGGTAAGTGCATGGTTCAGACTGCTGCTATTAGACTTGTTTACCGGGACATCTTTAATGACGGTATTATCAAAAGCATTTGTCATACTGAAATATTTGAAAAGCTCATTTTTCAGTTCCGCAGCAGCCAGTGAATCAACCATGGTCTGTTTATGCAATACAATCAGGTTTTTATCTTTAAAGTCAGAAAGATAATGCGCCAGCTGACTAAATTCTGTTTTTCTGGATGGATTAACCTGGAAAACATAAGGATTATTATTTAACAGACTATCCGAAGGTGCCATCGGGGAAACCATCGGAATTTTGTGCTGCCTGGCATAATTTGCCACCTCAGATAATTGCTTTGGGTAAAAGGGGCCAATGATAAGGTCCATTTCACTGAATTGGTAGTTCCCGATAATTTGGCCCGTTCTTCTGTTATCTGCGCCTGTATCATAAACATACAGATTTACAGACATACCTTCACGTTTCATTTTATCGACAGCCATCAGAGCGCCTTCATAAAATTCCAGATATCCACCGGTAATCGGATCAATAGGCTCAGGATTACCGGACGAATTTCCCTGAAGCCGGGTCGATAGGTCATTAGGCCCGTTTACACCATTTCTCGTTGCAGCATAATCCAGATTAAACGGGATAAGCAAGGCAACATTATATGAATCCTTTTTATAAAGTGCTGCCAGCGAATCACAATTAAAATATTCCTGCGTATTCCAGGTCAGTGTATCAGCAATATTGGTGGTTGTATCAATTGAAATGGTGTCTTTTCCGGGAGGCAAGGCCTGTTTTACAGTTTCCTGAACTTTTGGGATCTTAATAATCTGGCCCGCTTTTGGTTCCTGCCAGCGAAGGTCATCATTTATATCCCGGATATTTTGCACCGTGACATTAAATCGTTTTGCCAGGGAATATAAAGTTTCTCCTTTTTCAACCCGGTAAAAGAAATACTTTTCTTGTTTAACTTCTTGGGTGGTATCCTGCAAGCCTATCTCGGATTTTGGTATCTTAATAACCTGATTAATTTGCAGGTTGCTGTATTCCAGTTCAGGATTTGCTTTGAGCAGACCTTCGATGGAAATGCCATATTTTTTAGACAAAAAATAAAGGGTTTGCCCTTCCTTAAGAATGTGATAAACATAATCATCTGATTTGATTAAATCCACATCCTGTTTTACCGGTGAATACGGAATCTTCAGTACCTGTCCGGTTTTAAGGCCCATCACAATATCCGGATTTTCTTCGGCAATCTCTTTTTGGGAGATATTATAGGCTTTACTTATTGAATAAAGCGTTTGTCCTTTTTTAACAATATGCACATAATACTCTTTTCCGTCAATAACAACTTTGTTTTTTGACCGCTCAACAACAACTCCGCCTTCATTCTGAGCAAAACCAGTAATTCCGGAAGATAAGACAAGTAAGAAAAATAATAATATTTTGTTCATCAGACTGTTTTCAAATCTAAATTTCCTTGAAACAACATTAAAAGTCTACAAATGTACAAAATGAAGGTATTATGTACAACTTTATATTCCCTGGCAAAGGTTGACCGTTTTGGATTGCCTTTTATAGGCTGTCCATAAATTTATGAATGTTTTTTTCAATACGGGTCATTACATCTTCGGTTTCGGACCTGACGAATTTTTCCCCCGTTATTTTCTCATATAGTTCAATATATCTTTCAGAAACCTGGGTAATAAATTCATCACTCATCTCAGGCACAACCTGACCTTCCTTGCCCTGGAATCCGTTTTCAATCAGCCATTGCCTGACAAATTCCTTTGATAATTGTTTTTGAGCTTCTCCTTTTGCCAGTCTTTCTTTATAGCCTTCAGCATAAAAATATCGGGAAGAATCGGGAGTATGAATTTCATCAATAAGGTAGATTTTACCGTTTTTACGGCCAAATTCGTATTTGGTATCTACCAGTATCAGCCCTTTCTCTGCTGCCATTTTGGTTCCTCTTTCAAACAGGGCCAATGTATATTTTTCCAGTTGTTCGTATTCCTCTTTCGAAACCAGTCCGCTTGAGATTATCTCTTCACGGGAGATATCTTCATCGTGACCTTCTTCAGCTTTTGTCGTTGGTGTAATGATTGGTTTTTCAAATTTTTGGTTTTCTTTCATCCCCTCCGGAACAGGTACGCCACACAAGGACCTTTTCCCGGCTTTATATTCTCTCCAGGCATGGCCGGTAAGGTATCCCCTGATCACCATTTCAACCTTATAGGGTTCGGCCAGGTGTCCTGCTGTTACCATAGGATCGGGTGTGTCAATTTTCCAGTTGGGTACAATATCTGAAGTAGCATCCAGAAATTTTGATGCTATCTGGTTCAAAACCTGTCCTTTATAGGGTATCCCTTTTGGGAGTACGACATCAAAAGCTGAAATACGATCGGAAACCACCATGAGCAGGTATTCATCCTTGATGTTATAAACATCTCTTACTTTTCCTTTATAAAGGCTTTTCTGACCTGGAAGGGAAAATTTTGTTTCAACAATTGCTTGCTTCATAATTATGGATTTTTAGATTTATTTGGTTTGCTATTCAGGTTTATTATTTTTCAGAGCATCATTTTTTTCACTGGTTTTACTGAGCTTGTCATATGCCTTGACAATATCTTTTACAAGCTTGTGGCGTACAATGTCCTTTATATTGAAATTAACAATCGATACCCCTTTGATTCCTGTAAGGATATTTAGTGCCTGTAACAATCCTGAACTCTGTTTGTTTGGAAGATCTATCTGTGTGATATCACCGGTAATGATAAATTTTGCATTCTGGCCCATGCGGGTGAGAAACATTTTCAGCTGGTTGGTTGTTGCATTCTGCGCTTCGTCAAGAATAACAAAGGCATTCTCGAGCGTCCGGCCACGCATAAAAGCAAGCGGAGCAATCTGTACGACTGTTTCTTCAATATATGTTTTCAGCTTTTTAGGTGGTATCATATCATGAAGGGCATCATACAGAGGTTGCAGATAGGGATCAAGTTTTTCCTTTAGGTCACCGGGTAGAAAACCCAGGTGTTCACCAGCTTCAACAGCGGGTCGTGTAAGGATAATTCTTTTGACCTCTTTCATTCGTAATGCCCGGACAGCAAGTGCTATTGCGGTGTATGTCTTTCCGGTTCCGGCCGGGCCGATGGCAAATATCAGATCATTGTCAGTGTAATCCTCCACCAGTTTTTTCTGGTTGGCCGTACGGGCCTTGATAATTTTACCAAAATTTCCGTAAATTATTGCATCTGCAATGTCATCATTTGTCTTAAGGACATCACTTCCGTTTTCATGTATGAGTTCGCTTACTTCTTCTTCATTCAAGCTGTTATACTTATGATAATAATCAACCATCACCTTTATTTTGTCCTCAAACCTTGCTACTGCTTTTTGTTCACCAAATACTTTTATTTCGTGTCCTCTGGCAATAATCTTAATTTTAGGGAAGCTTTTCTTAATTGCTTCAAGCTTTATATTATTAATTCCGTATATATTGACAGGATCAATTCCTTCTAAATAGATGATTTTTTCGATCATAAATATTGACTAATATTTTATACTTTTGGTGCTTACAAAGTAAGTTTAAATTTTTATAATATTCAACGATTTCAACCGACTTTGCGGAGGCAGAGTCGCTTCAATCTAGACCCAGGGAGCATGCCTATTATTACCTTAACAACAGACTGGAGTCAGCATGATTATTATGTGGGAGCAATTAAGGGCAGTATTCTGAATCGTTGTCCTGATGCAACCATTGTCGATATTTCTCATGCTGTTCAACCTTTTAATATAACCCAGGCTGCCTTCATTCTTCGTAACGCTTTCCCGAGTTTTCCTCCGGATACCATTCACCTTATCGGCGTGCAGTCGACCCTCGATAAAAATGGTGCACACCTGCTGGTTAAAGCCGGTAACCATTTTTTCATTGGAAATGATAATGGTGTCTTTGGCGCGCTATTTAGTGCAGAGCCGGAATTAATTTACCGGCTTAAAGAAAGCCCGGAAACCAACAGCAGGCATACTTTTCCTGAACTGTCGTGTTTTGTTGATGCTGCATGTGACCTGATACAAGGTAAAAAACCTGAGGATATTGGGGAACCTTACGAAAGTTACAGGAAGCAAACACCCTGGCGGCCTACCATTGATGATGCCGTAATTAACGGTGGTGTTGTTTATATCGATTCATACCGAAATGCTATTACCAATATTTCCGAAGAGCTGTTCAGGCGGATAGGAAAAGGCAGAGCGTTCGAGATTTTTGTACAAAGTAATCATTATCGTATCACACGAATAAATAAAACATACCAGGAGACTACACCGGGTGAACTGCTTGCATTGTTTAATTCAGCAGGATTGTTGGAAGTTGCTATTAACAGCGGGAATGCTGCTGATTTGCTGAATCTGGATACAAATTCCAGGATCCGCATTAAATTCAGGGAAATCTGAGCTGATAAATGGACGGAAATATATGCAGACAGGGCGCGCATATTTGAATAGAAAAGAATTAAACAGACAATTAATTGATAAACTAAAAATGGCAGATAAGAAAAAACTGGAGGCTTTTGGCCGGCTACTCGATATTATGGATGAATTGCGGGAAAAATGCCCGTGGGATCGTGAGCAGACAATGGAATCATTGCGGAACAATACCATTGAGGAAACTTATGAACTGGCTGATGCCATTCTGGAAAGTGATTTGAATGAAATACGTAAAGAACTTGGCGATTTGGCACTTCATCTTGTATTCTAT
The DNA here is from genome assembly GCA_963783315.1 of uncultured Bacteroidales bacterium. Taxonomy (GTDB): domain Bacteria; phylum Bacteroidota; class Bacteroidia; order Bacteroidales; family DASQZP01; genus DASQZP01. The sequence goes on along the minus strand of CAWAMZ010000008.1, from coordinate 132,490 downwards.
GCTAAAATAGGAGAGGAGAAAGGGGCGTTTGACATCACCAGTGTCCTTAATGGTATTTGTGAAAAATTGATTTTCAGGCATCCTCACGTTTTTGGTGACACAGATGTCAATGAAAGTCCGGATATCGTCAAACAAAACTGGGAAGAGTTAAAGATTAAGGAGGGCAACAAATCAGTACTGGGTGGCGTACCTGATTCCCTGCCTGCACTGATCAAAGCCAACCGTATTCAGGAAAAGGTCAGGGCGGTTGGTTTCGACTGGGACCGGCCGGAGCAGATATGGGATAAAGTTGAGGAAGAAATGCATGAACTGCAGGATGAGATTGAATTGATGGATAAAGATAAGATTGAAGCGGAGTTTGGTGATTTGCTTTTTTCAGTGGTAAATGCAGCACGTTTATACAATGTTGACCCTGAAACTGCGCTTGAACGGACAAATAAAAAATTCAAGAAGAGGTTTGAATTTCTGGAAAAACAAACTTTGCATAAAGGGAGGTCGCTGAAGGAAATGAATCTGGCTGAAATGAATATGATCTGGGAAGAAGCTAAGAATTTTGATTGACAACTGGCATCAATGGAAGAGAAAAGGTGAAGACAGTCCCTTCACCCTCTTGACTCTCAACCCGGATATCTCCGTTATTTAGTTGTGAAAATTCGTAGCAAAGATTTAAACCAAGCCCGGTTCCCTTTTCATTATTCAAACCGGGAGTTGTGTAATCTTTATCCAGATCGAAAATTCTACCAAGGTATTGTTTGCTTATCCCTATCCCGGTGTCACATACTGAAATCTCGAGTTTGTCAGCCACGATATGGTCTGAAATACATATTTCCCCCTCAGATGTATATTTTAATGCATTTGAGATGAGATTGCGTAAAATTGTGAACACGGTATTCTCATCAAAAAATGCGTTTTTCGGAGCGGTCACTGCAGAATACAACCTGATTCCCCTTTTTTGAGCTTCTTCAGAAAATAGTTTAATGCTGGCCGCGATTGTTTTCGTTATGTCCTGTTGCATCGGTTCAAGTTCAAGTTTGCCGGTCTGACTTCTTGACCATAGCAACAAATTTTCTGTAAGGGCATATGCCTGCTGGGACGAATTATGGATATGTCTGACCATTTCCTTTAATTTTTCCCGCGGATACTTTTCAATATTTTGCATGATCAGGGTTGAAAAACCCAGTATCGAATTAAAAGGATTTCTCAAATCATGGGCAATGATTGAGAAAAAACGGTTTTTATGCTGGTCTGCTGATTTAAGCTTTTCTTCTGATTTTAATAACTCCTCCTTTTTCTCGGCCAATTCGTCCCGATTCTGTGATATGGATCTGAAATATTTACTGATGCTGTATGAACCGGTGAGCAATAGCAAAGAAATAATGAAAGTACTTATTTCTTTTAGCTCATTGGAAAATTCCACGTTGCGATCAATAATTATTAACAGTGAGTCCAGTCTTTTTACTGACATCAGTAACATGGCAACAGCAATGAAAATCCATCCCGTTTTACGTCCTGTATAACGGATTGAGCGAAGTGCAATAAGTGCTGCTGTTAATTGCATTAGGATGGAAAAAATTACTAAGAATAGATAGGGCATGTTGTTCATATCACATCTTTAAATAATACACATGTTCATAGTATATCCATGTTACTTACTAATGATAAACCGGTATTGGTTTATTTGATATAACAATTAAAAAATAAAAAATTATATCAGTTATAGTTATTGTCCCTTATTCAGAATCAGAATATTTTAAAGAAATATTCTATATAAAAGTACCATTCATTTGGAATTTTCCAACAAAAAAAAGCTGAATTATCCAGCGCATTATTTTTAGTTAGAAACGAATAAGCATTTTTAATTGATTACCAGCTAACTGTGAAAGTAATTTATTCTCATTATAAATTTATTACTAATAGTCAGCAATAATTTTTTCCAACGGGAAAAAAAATTTGTCAGTACCGGAAAACAAAACAAGCCATCATTGTCATTCAATGATGGCTTGTTTTGAAAAAGTAAATTATTTGCTTGCTAATTTCGGGAATTCAATGGATGTAAATAACCCTAAAATATGTAACGCACGGAGAAAGCACCTCCGTCGCCCCACCAGTGGCTGTCCCCGAAAATATTAAAAGCAGGCTTCCAGTCAAGGGAGAGTGTAATTGGTACCTCACTGAAAGTATATTCCATTCCGAGAATAAAATCCAGGCCTCCAATTGTATAACTGTTTACTCTGTTGTCCGGGCGGTAGTAATAATTATTAGCACCCCAGAAGCCGACATGTGCACCTCCGCCAATGTACCAGTCGAGATTATCGACCCCTTCAATATTCAACGAATTCTGAAACTCATAGAGTCCGGTAACCACAAAACCATCCCATCGCCAGGATAATAACCCTTCAAGGGCCCTGTCGGGTTCAATAAAATGTTTAACTGTCAGTCCGTTAAATAGTCCCAGCCGGATTCCGGCACTTGTATTGTAAGGCTGTGCCTGTGTGTTTGCTACAACAAGCACTGCAATAATCAGGGTATAAATTAATTTTCTCAACATAATTTATTCTAGTTTAGTGTTGGTTTTCTGACTCAGCAATTATTTGTTGTCCTTGTTTTCAACATCTTTATCCTCATCTCCGGTACTTTCTTCAGCATCAGAAGTTGTTTCTTCTTCATCTTCCTCTCTGATCAGCATATCGTTCCGCTGTAGTATGTTGTACCAGTTAAATACTTTTTTCATATCCGAGACATATACTCTGTCTTCATCGTAATTAGGCAGAATCTCAGCAAAGTAATCTTTAAGCTCCTCATTGGATGATTTATGACTGATAGCAGGCTGGCCGTTTTCTCTTTCGAAAATCAGGTCAAATACTTTTCCCAGGGCTACTTCTTCATCAGCCGTGTAAATAGCAATGTCTTCAAGAGCGCTGATTTTGGCTGAAGCAGCAGCATGCATTCTCTTTTTATCTTCAATTCCTTCCACAATAATTCCATTTCGTCCCTGAGACACAAATTTATACAAGCCTCCATATCCCGAAATTGATAAAATGTCTTTTAATTTCATGTCGTCTGTTTTTTTATTTGCTGCAAAAATACAATTTACCTTAATATATGATAGCAGTGAGCCGGGTTTTTAAAGATTTATGTTCTTAAAATGGATTTTTCAGCAGTGCTATTTCATTTCTCTTTTATTTTTTATCTTTTCATAAGCAGCGTTTAGTTGCTGAAACTTATTTTCAGCCGCTTTTTTTATCTCTTCTCCAAGGTAATCTACTTTGTCCGGATGATATTTAACAGCCATTTTTCTGTATGCTTTTTTTACATCCTCATCAGTAGCAGTGGGAGATATATTCAGTACTTTGTATGCTGCATCAACATCATCATAAAACATTGCATTTAATGATTGTTGATCAGCGTCAGCAATACCAAGCATGTCGGCAATATGACTGATCAGCCGTATTTCAGCAGGGTGCAGTTCTTTATCCGCATTTGCGATTCCATAAAGGAAATGCAGCAGCTGCAAACGGGATGCATAATCCATTCTTTGCCTCATCTGCATGGTAACTTCATCAACAGGAATATCCTGTTTCAGGAGACGCTGCAGGAGCTGAACAGCTTCAGCAGCAGATTCAGTTCCAAAAGCCTGAATCAGATAATTTCTGACATAATTAAGTTCTGACCGCAATACCTTGCCATCGGCTTTCATCAAGGCTGCCACAAGAACCAGCAGACTGACTGCAAAATCACCTGAAGTGGTTTTACCTGCCTGTTGCAGACCACCAGTTGGTATTTCATCTATTACTGAACCCAGCAAAAAGCCGATTATTCCGCCAACAGGCCCCATAAATGCCCAGCCTAATCCACCGGCGATCCATTTTCCGAATTTTGCCATTATGTTATTTCATTTATTTTTTGATGAATTTCGAGCACCTGGGGAAGTAACATCCGGGTACCGTCATTGTATAGTATATAATCAGATCGTTTGTTTCTTTCCATGTCGTTCATTTGATGACCAATTCGCTCCAGAACCTGTTTACGGCTTACCCCGTCTCTTGCTGTCACCCTTTTGATCCTTACTTCCTGTGGAGCATCAACTGCAATTATCCTGTCCATTTGCTTGTCTCCTCCGCTCTCAAAAAGAATAGCAGCTTCGTGTAAAATGTATTTCTTGTTTTCAAACTGCCGGCACCATAACTCAAAATCTTTTCTAACGGCAGGATGAATGATTTGATTCACCTGGTTCAGCAGCTCTTTATTGTTGAAAATTATTTCAGCCAGTTTTTTTCTGTTTATCCGATCGTTCTGATAAACAGATGCACCCAACAGATTAATTATTTCCTTTTTTACAAGATTGTTAGTATTGTACAGGGATTTTGCCCGTTGGTCGGCCTGATAAACCGGAACTTCCAGATGCGTGAATATTTCTGCTACCAGTGATTTACCACTTCCAATTCCTCCTGTCAAACCAATTCGCAGCATTATTTATTTCTTTTCGATTACAAAATCAACATTTCGTGGTTGATATTTTACCGACCTGATAAATGGGGGAATCACTTCGACCGATACCCTCAGTTTGTTATTCAGGCTGGTTGCAATGCTGTTATAATCAACTGTTGCTTTGAAAGACGATGATTGTACTTTATCATAATCACTTAAACCAACCAGATAAGTAACACTAACCGTCGGGGGGAATAGCTTAATTACCAGTGAATCAGGCATGTTAACGGGGACGATGGACACATTTACTGATGCTTCCGTATATTTTTCCACCGGAATTGTAACCAGTACCCGTTTCTGAGAATATGTAACATTATCAACAGGTTCCAGGGGAAGATTGCGCTGGGTAGTGGCATTGACCTGATCAAGTTGCTGAAACCGGGTATATACCCTGGATAAGGTATCCAGGATAAGATGTGGTCCGGAAACTGTTATACTGTCAGGGTCACTGCTTATTTCGCCTTTGACCATATACTGTCTGGCAAAATTCACCTGAACATTAGGGACCACAGGGACTTTTTTGCCAATAATAGTAGAAAATTGAAAAAATAGTGTATCCGGCATTATATCAAGCAACTGGATGTCTGAGCTTAACTGATTGGTAATTTTTTCCTTTGCAAAGCGGGTAAGAATATAAAATTTACCAGATTCATTACCGGGAGCCTTATAAAGGGAAAATGAATTTACATTGAATATAATAGGGATTTTTCGCACATTAAGCTTATACTTTAATAATGTATAGCCATGTGCATTTACGTTCAGGTTAAGTTTACTGGGTACCTTACCCACAAGTACCTTATTTTTTGGAAAATTAACGTAATGAACCGGATAAGTAATTGTTGTAGTGTAGCTTTGATTCAATGCACTCAGTAACCAGAAAATGATTGAGAGCATTAGAAAAAAAAGGAAGGTCAACAACTTCTTGTTCAGTTTAAGCTTTTTGCGGTTGAAGCTTCTTCGTACGCGGGACAATATTTCTTCTTCCAAAATTATATCATTTATAAGGTAAGAAGTATTTTAAAATAAAAAAGTTCAAAGTAAACTTAAAAAAGAATACCCTGAACTTTCTTGTTTTCTTCAATGTACTTATTTTCTTTGCTCGATATCACTGGGATCTTTTAAGACAGCACTTTTATCAATCCTGATTCTCACTTTATCTTCAACTTCCATAATTATCTGATTTTCTTTGATATCAGCGATTCTGCCGTAAATACCACCTGTTGTGATAATTTTGTCGCCTTTTTTGAGGTTTTCCCTGTAACTTCTCAATTCTTTCTGCTTTTTCATTTGTGGTCTGATCATGAAAAAATAGAATACAAGAATGATCAATAATAGAGGCAGAAAAGATACCAGTGGATTTGCATCACTTCCCTGCGGCGGAGCCATTAATAATACACTTAATAGATGATTCATTTTTTTTGGTTTAAATTTTACAATTATTATTCTGAAATAGTTGCTGAAATAGTTAATACCTGTTTACCATTTTTGGCATTGGAAAGGACAGATATTGCTTTATTCTGAATACCATATCTTCCTGAACTGTCAAAAATAACCTCAATTTCTCCAGCTTCTCCGGGATGTATTGGTTTTTTTGACCATTTAGAAACAGTACATCCACAGCTGGTTATTACCTTTTTAATAATCAGGTCTCCTTTCCCCGAATTATGGAATCTGAAAGCATAACTAATTATCTCTCCAACTGTTATATTTCCAATATCATGATACTTTTCATCAAAAGTAATAACTGCCTCCTGGCTTTTTAATGAATCAGTATCACTCTGGCTGTCAGGTTCTTTTTCTTTGCCTTTCATGTTGCAGGCAGTTAATAGCAACAGCATCAAAACAGTCAGCCATTTTCCGGAAAAATTCATTCATTTTAAGTTTTCACTGCAAAATAATAACAATTTTCCAATAACTGCAAAATTACTCAGTTTTATATTTCTCCAATAAGTCCGCGACCCTGTTTATTGATCAGGTTTTTTTCTTTCAGCTCCTGAACTACTTTATCGAGAATTCCATTTATAAAAACAGAACTTTTGGGAGTACTGTAATATTTTGAGATTTCAATATACTCATTAAAGGTAACACGTGTAGGAATTGAAGGAAATTCAATCACCTCAGTGATAGCCTGCTGCATAATAAGTATGTCCATATAGGCAATGCGGTCTACATCCCAGTTACGGGTATATTTTTCAATGAGGGCTGCATAATCCTTATGATTGACAATGGATTTTCTGAAAAGCTGTTTGGCAAAATCCCGGTCTTCCTCATTTTTAAACATGGGCATGAGCGAAAAATTTTCATCATCATGTTCTTTTATGCGACGAAGGGATTTAATCATCATGCTAATGACAAATTCTACATCATCATTCCAGTAAATGCTTTGTTCTTCCAAAATGCTGTAAAGATCTTCAGAAGAAGTAAATATAATTTCCAGAATATTTAAAATTAACTTTTTATCTGCGGCATAGTCGGGAGTTTTCTCATTTTTCATATAAGCCTGATAAATCTCATGGTCCTGTATCTGATTGAACAGTTTTTTAATCAATTCAGGGTAGTTTACCCAGCTTAGTTTGTTTTCATTGAGATATTTATTTAGCTGAAAATTTTTTGATAACTGTTCTACCAGGCGGTTATCTGTAAATCTTGTATTGGGATTTAAGTCTTCCCAGGTGGGTATTTTCTTCTGCCCGGCCAGTTCTATCCTGCTTTGAGCATACCTGACTATTTCTAATATTAACTGGAAGAGATAATTATACAGGTCGTAGGATTTTTTCAGGCTAAAAAACAATTCTTTTTCGGAATTGCTAAAAGATTGATTTTCTGATTTGTAGTATGCGTAAAGAACTTGTAGTATCTTGATCCGGATAAGGCGTCTGCTAATCATCTTTTAAAGAGCGTTTCGTATTTATGATTTAGTGCGCAAATTTAATGCTTCTTTTCCATTTTTACGGGACAAAACGGAAATTTATTATTAAAAAAACTGAAATTTTGTGGAAAAATTCTTTGATGCTTCAAATATCTTTCTTACTTTTCACTCGTTGATCTTTGAATAATTTTAGGATATACGAAATATAACCAGCAGGGGAAGGAGAAAAGTGTTTAGCTGTTTTTTTAATTTCAAATGACCTGACAGGAAAAATAGAAATATTCCAGTTTTATAATGCTCTCAGTAGTATTGTAATTAAAAATAATTAAATTATTTATCTATTTTTATTTTAATTGTTGATATAAACCAGTAACTAACTAAAAACTTATGGAAGACGGAAACGAAAAGTATGATGTTTCAGGTAAGACAGAAACTGAAAGGGAAGAAATTTTTTCCAGGGCCATCCGTGCGGGAAAAAGGACTTATTTTTTTGACGTAAAAGCTACTCGCAGAAATGATTATTATCTTACAATCACTGAAAGTAAAAAGAGATTTAACCGCGATGGTAAGTTTTTCTACGAAAAACATAAAATTTTCCTTTATAAAGAGGATTTCGATAAATTTCTTGAGGGGTTGAATGAATCGGTTGATTTTATCAGAAATTCCAATCCGGAAAGCAAGTTAACTGATGAAACAGCGGATGAAAATAATACCGATAATTATACCGATGTCGACTTTGAAGATCTGGATGACAAAAGAGAAAATGAATAAGTTAAGCTGGTAGAAATACCAGCTTAAATACAATTTTTATGTGTACTTATGCATTTTATCCTCAATAGTTACATCACTGTTTTTTCTGCTTTGAATTTTTAGATTGGCTATTATTCCTTCAGCCCCTGATTCATAGCATTTTATTTGAATTTCTTTAACCAGCTTCATGATCCGGTCGTAGTCTCCTTCCATCACTGTTTCAAATGGGGTTACCTGATATTTTAATCCTGAATCACGTATTAATGCGATTGCCTCATCCACAATAGTATATGTGTCTTTTGTATTGCTTTGGGGGAGTATCTGGAGTGCAATATTTACCTGTTTCATAAATACAACGAAATTTTAAAGCGTGCAGTAAGCGATTTTACAAGTCGTCGAAGTCATCATAATCCTCATCCTCATAATTCTCATCATCAGATTCTGTTCCGGACTCATTCTGTTGTTTTTCAAGGAAAGCTTTAACCTCATCAAAACTAAGTTCTTTAACGTTGGTAACAATGAAGTTTTCTTCAAGAAAATTACCAAATTGGTTGCATTCATCAACGGCAGCTTTAAAAAGATCTTTGATGGGGATATTTAGCGGAATAATGGTAAGTAATGAGCAGAAATTCTCTGAAAAATCAATTTTTTCTAACTCGGCTTTGTATTTTCCCAGTGTAAATTCAAATTCATTTTTAATAATTTTTTGCTGAAGAGCAGAAAACGGGCGGGCCTCAGTTCCTAAGAGGACTACAAAATATCTTAATTTTGAACCTTTGCCTCCAAGTCCGGTGGAAATAAATATCTGATTTTCATCCAGCAGACGGCTTTCCAGTAACATTCTGCTTTCCTGAAGGGCCAGAATGGCCCATTCTTTCAAATGTTTATCAGGGGCTTTCAGATATTTCTCAATGGTACGGTAAGCTTCAACATCCTCAATTGATGCAAGTCTGGCAAATAATTTCTTTTTTGTATCCACAGAAACATCGTGCAAAAATATATCATCCTTGTTTTTCAATACTTTTGCCTGATCGAGATTTTCCTTTTGTTTTTTAGAGAATTCAAAATATTCCATCTGCAGATCAATATCAATCTGCTCCTCAAGAATGGAAAAATTACCGGGAACATTTCCAAATAATTCTTGAATCTTGTCGTAAATATTTTCATTTTCCATCATAATTCTCTCGTATTCATTACTAGCTCTTTTTTATCAATTCAAGTTACTTAAATAAATATAAATAATTACTACAAATAAAGCAATTTTTCAATAAAATCTTTTGGTTTTTCATCCTGATAATCAATCGTTTTTAATGTTCTAAATAACATACAGATAATAGAATTTCAGAATGGTGATGATATAGATTGTATATCAGATTTATATGAACGTAATGAAAGCTTTATTTAATATGTATATTTTGGTTATTCATAACAAATAAAAATATTGGCTGTTTTATTGTTATTTCATTTTAAAAAAATAAAAAAATGTATTGACAGATGATAAATATGAGTTAATATTGCAATTTAATCTGAATAAAAATAGCATATTTTTCTAAGATATAATGAGGCTTTCAGAATTACGAAACAAAGAACATGGCATCATAACCAAGGTAAGAGGCAGAGGCGCATTCAGAAAAAGAATCACTGAAATGGGTTTCGTTAAAGGGCAAAAAGTTACGGTTGTAAAAAATGCTCCTTTGCGCGACCCTATCCAGTATACCATCATGGGTTATGAGGTTTCTCTGCGGCGCAGTGAAGCCTCACTCATTGAAATTGTTACTCAGGAAGAGGCCGCAAACAGAGCAGATATTCCTTATAATGGTGTGCTCACAGAAGATGCTCTTAAAACTTCTGCAAAATTAAAAGGAAAAATTATCAATGTTGCACTTGTCGGGAATCCAAATTGTGGTAAAACCACACTTTTCAATTATGCTTCGCATTCCCGTGAGCACGTTGGCAATTACAGCGGTGTTACCGTAGATTCTAAAATTGCCACTTTCACGCACAAAGGATATCAGATAAATATCGTTGATTTGCCTGGAACTTATTCTCTTTCTGCATATTCTCCGGAAGAATTGTATGTAAGAAATTATATTGCAGAGAATGTGCCCGACATCGTGGTCAATGTACTTGATGCTTCAAACCTGGAACGCAATCTTTACCTTACCACACAGTTAATTGATATGGACATTAAGGTGCTGGTTGCCCTGAATATGTATGATGATCTGGTAAAAAAGGGAGATGATTTTGATTACCAGTCTCTTGGGAAGATGATCGGAATTCCGTTTGTTCCTACTGTTAGCAGCAGGGGAAAAGGTATTCCTGAATTATTTGACAAGGTGATTAATGTTTATGCGGATAAGGATAAAACTTTAAGACATATTCACATCAATTATGGTACTGAAATAGAAAAGTCAATACACAGGTTGCAGGATAAAATCAGGATTCCTGAAAATTTTCATATAACTGATCAGTTTTCATCCCGGTTTCTGGCAATCAAACTGCTTGAAAAAGATATGAATGCCAGGAAAATTCTGACTTCTTGTTCAAATTATCCGGAAATAGAAAAGAATGTTGAAAAAGAGATCAAACGGCTGGAAGAAATTTTTCAGGAAGACAGTGAAACTGTAATTACAGATGCAAAATATGGTTTTATTGCCGGCGCTCTGAAGGAAACTTATGAAGGCGGAAGGGAACATAAACAGCGCAGAACCGAGATTATTGATACTTTCATAACCCACAAGGTATTTGGTTTTCCGGTTTTCATTTTTTTCATCTGGCTCATGTTTCAGGCAACTTTTACCCTGGGAAATTATCCCATGGAATGGATTGAACAGGGCGTAGCCTGGCTCGGACAAACTGTTAATGTACTTATGCCTCCCGGAATGCTGAAAAACCTGTTGATAAACGGTGTGATAGATGGAGTAGGAGGGGTTATTGTTTTTCTACCCAATATTTTGCTGCTTTTCTTTTTTATTTCTCTCATGGAAGATACCGGATACATGGCCAGAGCGGCATTTATCATGGATAAGCTAATGCACAGGATCGGGCTTCATGGTCGCTCCTTCATACCGCTTATTATGGGATTTGGTTGTAATGTTCCTGCAATTATGTCAACACGGACTATTGAAAACAGGAATAACCGTTTGCTTACCATGCTGATAAACCCATTTATGTCCTGTAGTGCAAGACTGCCTGTGTATGTTCTTTTTATTGCAGCCTTTTTTCCAAAACATCCCGGTACGGTTCTTTTTGTAATTTATTCCCTGGGAATTGTGTTAGCTATTGGCACAGCGGTGTTGTTTAAAAAAACAATTTTTCGTTCTGAAGAAGTTCCTTTTGTCATGGAATTACCCCCTTACCGGTTGCCAACCATTAAGTCAACAACCCGGCATATGTGGTTTAAAGCTGAACAATACCTGAAAAAAATGGGTGGAGTTATTTTAGTTGCATCCGTTATCATCTGGGCATTGGGATATTTCCCCAGGACTGGACCGTCGGTTGAAATATATAATCAGAAAATTGAAAAAGTAAAAAAGAACTATCAGCAAAACCTTTTAGCTTCAGTTAATAAAGTAAACCAGGAACAACTGATTGCGGATATGAAGGATCAGATTAGTGATTTACAATCAAGAAAAGAGTCAGAAAGGCAAAAGAATTCTTATATTGGACGTTTGGGCAAAACCATTGAACCAGTTATGCGACCGCTCGGTTTTGACTGGAAAATGAGTGTTGCCCTTTTAACCGGTGTTGCAGCCAAGGAAATTGTGGTCAGTACCCTTGGTGTATTGTATCAGGTGGGTCCTGATGCCGATGAAAGATCACAATCGCTGATTTATAAATTGCAGGAACAAAGATATACACAGGGTAAACATAAAGGAGAAAAAGTATTTAATCCTCTTGTAGCCTTTACATTTCTTGTATTTATCCTTATTTACTTTCCCTGTATTGCCGTAGTAGCTGCCATAAGAAAAGAATCCGGCAGCTGGAAATGGGCAATGTTTAGTGTATTTTATACCACAATACTTGCATGGATTGTAGCGTTTATTGTATATCAGGGCGGAAGTTTATTAACAGGTTAAAAAATAATTATCATGATACAGCAAATTTTAACATATATTATTATTGCAGCCGCAGTGGGATATACATTGCGTGGTTTTTACAGGATACTGGCAAATGCATACAAGAAACAGGGTGGATCTGTTTGTTCCGGTTGTCTTAGCTGCGAAATTAAACGTGAATTATCAGCAAAAACTTCAGGAAAACATTAAAGATTCATTTTGTTTTCAATTAACATATAGGATTTCAGATTAAATAAGTGTAGATTTAACACCTTATTGCATCAGTAAAGGTTTAACATAAAAACGTTAGCCTCTCCTGAATGAATATGATATTTATTAGTTTACAAGTGGTTTTTTATTATTTATACAGGTGAAATTAGCAGAGCTGTATTAAATTTCATCTTCATCTGTATCAGAAAGTTTTAATAAATATTTGTTAATAGTTCTTTTAGAAATTATTTTTTTATATATTTGGACATTATAAATAATTGTAAAATTTAGATTATTAAGGGGTAAATTATTTACCATGCTATCAGAAAAATGCAAATCTGTTGATAACTTAGTTTTAAATAAGAAGAAATGACGTATAGTCATGACTGTGGAGGGTTGTGCAAAATATTGTCATGGTAAAATGAACAGGATGTTTAGCTCTGATTTTCAGCTTGCTGGTAGTAAAATAAATAATTATACGTGTCAATAATCTAAAGTGTAAATTAAAATTTTAGTGGTATGAGTTCCCAGAATTTTAAAAATGAAAAATGGAAAAGGTTGGATTTTGAAGGCCTTCATCCAGATGAGACCTATGAAATTTCCGATCATGGAAGGATGAGACGTATCGATAAGCATACCCACGACTGGAAGGTAATTGAACCTTCAGACTGCAAAGGGTATAAGATTTTCTCATTCAAAACTGACATTGAAGGTAAAGCTTCTGTTACCAAACTTATTCATCGTCTCGTGGCCGAAGCGTTTGTGGAGAGAGATAGTGACCTGCAAAATTACGTAATTCATCTGGATTATAATAAAAGCAATAATCACCTGGATAACCTCAGGTGGGTTACACGCAGTACAATGTTTGCGCATCACAGATTTAACCCGAATTATAAACGTGGTCAGATCAACAACGCCAAACTTACAGAGACAGAAGTGATTCGGCTTAAAATGAAGTTGAAAAGAGGTAAGACCAAATTATACAAGATTGCCAAGGAATTTGGAATTACCCATACCCAGCTGAACCGCATAAGGTCAGGAGAAAACTGGGGACACATAAAAATTGATTAAGCAATCCCGGAACCTTCTTCGGATACTTTTATTGCTTGTGATAATTAAGTTATGACTAACTTTTTTATTCAGTGTATTATTTTGCTGTAAAATAAGCAAAAGCCTCCCGTTTGGAAGGCTTTTTTTAAATATAATTTACTGAATCTTGTCTCTGATACTTTTTACCTCTTCTTTTGTAACAGCACTTGCTGAATTGCCAAAATTATTGCGAACGTAGGTAAGTACACTGGCTAATTCTGCATCCGACAAATAATCCTGGGGAGGCATTGTGCCATTGTATGTTTCTCCTTTTACTTCTACTTCACCACTCATACCTTTCAAAAGGACTGTAATTAAAGTATCCTTCGAACCAAGAACTTTTTTGGTTCCGGCAAGTGGAGGAAAGGTTGCAGGAACTCCCGATCCGTCAGTCTGGTGGCATGCCAGGCAGGTACGGTTATATACTTCTTTTCCTGATTCCATCTGACTTAGTTCAATATTTTCTTTTTTCACAGCCTCAACTTCAGGAGAAGGATCCTGAGGCCTTGCTGATTGTTCTGCGCTGGTTTTTGCTTCAAGTTGATTATTTTTATTTGGATTGCCTGCACATGAAAGCAGCATGATCAAAGGGACGGCAACAAATAAAATTGATTTGAAATTCATAGTGTAATTTTTTAAATAGTTAATAATTATTAATGCGATCATCTTTTCTTTTACAATTACAATCCAAATGAGTTATTTGCCTTCATACAGCACCCTCCATATTTTGCCTGTATTTGACTCTGTGATATAAACAGATCCGTCTGATCCCTGAGTAAGACCTGTGGGACGGTATTTTGCATCTCCCGGACTGATGATCTTATCCGTTTTAGCAAAATTGTCTGCAAAAATTTCCCATCCACCTTCGGGCACCTCATTGTTGAATGGTACGAAAACAACATAATAGCCTTTTTGTTCCTGAGGAGCCCGGTTCCATGACCCGTGGAAAGCAATAAATGCACCGTTTTTAAATCGTTCGGGGAACATATTTCCTGTGTAAAACATCAGGTCATTCGGAGCAAGATGGGCCGGAAATGCAAGTATTGGATTAACCATATCCGAACAGATGCCTGCTTTACTTCCGTCTCCGCCGTACTCAGGCGCCAGTACTTTTTTCTTTTTTTGTGGATCATAGAAGCAATACGGCCACCCGAAGTTGGAACCGTCTTTGACCAGGAAGAATTCTTCAGCCGGCAGATTTACTCCCTGATCTTCAGTATAAAGATCAGGAAATAGCTGATGTAGCTGGTCCCGGCCATGCTGAACCAGATAAAGATAATTGGTTGTGTAATTCCAGGCAAGGGCCACTGCATTTCTTATTCCTGTGGCATAACGGTATCCGTCATCAACCTGGGTTTGCCCCGTTTTTTCAGCATCAAAACGCCATATTCCTGCGTGTCTTTCCAGTTGCGGACATGGGTCCATACCGGGAGAACCAGGCGTTCTGGTTTGCTCCATGCAGGCATTTGACGGTGCACCTACATTCACATAAATATGATTTTCCATGTCAAAGGCAAATGGTTTTACCTGGTGCTGATGTTGTACGGGAAAACCACGGGCAATAATCTCCGGATTACGGTCAGGCAGTAATTGCTCTTTGCTTGTGAATTTGTATCGCAGTACAGCCGTATCAGAGCTGAAGTAAAGATAGCCGTGATAAATTTCAATCCCATCTCCCGGATAATCACCGAAATAACTTATAATATCTGCTTTTCCGTCACCAGTTGTATCACGCAGTGCAGCAATACCTCCACCGTTTTTTTTATGTCTGAGCGATAAATATATATCCCCGTTATCACGGATGGCCAGCTTACGTCCTTCGCCAACATTTTCGGCAACCACAAGTGCCCCAAATCCTTTGGGTACCTGCAAACCTCCATTGTCAGGATCAGGGTGCAACCCGGCTTGCTCTTTATTTCCCGATGAAGAAGAATCCGAACAGGATGAGATGATATAAGCAGGAAGAATTAGTACAATTAATACCAACAAAGCATTTTTCAATTGTAAGTAATGACCGGATATTTTCATGATTTCAGGTTTTTTAATACTTGTCATTAGAAAATTAGTTTAGTCAATTAAATTTAAAAACCTTTTTGCATATAATAAAGTAATAAAGGTACATTTATCAATTACTCCGGAATTTTTATTGATTAATTTATCATTCAACTGTTTTTATATTTGAAAAATATATTTCATCTGCCGGAATAATGAACATTTCACAGCTTGTAAACAACAGATTAACATTTTTTATCCCGGAAATGTTTTGTAAAAAAAAGAGGCCGCCAGTAACTGACGACCTCCTTATATAGTTTTAGGGTTAATAATGGCTTAATGTGTGTTTATTTACATATTGTAAGCACTTTCACCGTGTTCATAAACATCCAGACCTTCTTCTTCAATCCTTCTTGATACGCGAAGTCCATTCACTTTCTTCAGGATTGCAAACAGTATGATTCCGGTAATAAATGCCCATGCCCCAACGGATACAACGCCCAGTGCCTGTATACCGAGCAGTTTAAATCCACCGCCGTAAAACAGACCTCCGTCAGTTGCGAACAAACCAACCAGCAGTGTTCCCAGTGCACCTCCTACACCATGAACTGATACGGCACCTACAGGATCGTCTACCCTGAGTTTCTGGTCGATAAATTCAACACTGAAGACGAGCACAAAGCCAGCCAGTGAACCAATTATTACTGCGCCACCAGGAGTAACGATATCGCAACCGGCGGTAATAGCTACCAGTCCGGCCAGGGCTCCATTGAGAGTTAAACTCAGGGACGGTCGTTTATACCTGCCCCATGCCACTAACATTGCGGTTACTGCACCGGCTGCCGCAGCTAAATTGGTGGTTACTGCTATATGAGCAATTGCAATAATGTTTTCTTTTCCGGCTGCCCCCAGTTGCGATCCCGGGTTAAATCCGAACCATCCAAACCACAGAATGAATACTCCTAACGCACCCAGAGCAAGATTATGGCCTGGAATTGCATTTGCTTTGCCTTTGCTGTATTTGCCAATCCTCGGTCCTACCATAATTGCTCCGGCCAGTCCGATCCATCCACCAACCGAATGTACGATTGTGGAGCCGGCAAAATCAAGAAATCCTAATTGATCCAGCCAGCCACCACCCCATTTCCAATGTCCTGAAACAGGGTAAATAATCATGGTTACGATAATCGAAAATACGAGGTAGGCATTAAATTTTGTACGTTCTGCCATGGCTCCCGATACAATGGTTGCTGCTGTTGCTGCAAAAACAGTCTGAAACATCAGGTCGGTGAGATCTGCATAATCACCGATGCCATCACTGTTATAAAAAAGATGGGGCTTACCGATCAAACCACCCCACATGGAATCACCATACATAATGGTGTAACCGATGAACCAGAATACCAATGATCCGATTGAAAAATCCATCAGGTTCTTCATCAATATATTGGCGGTATTCTTCTGACGTGTGAACCCGGCCTCTACCATTGCAAATCCGGGCTGCATAAACATTACCAGCACTGCCGTAAGTAATACCCATACGTTGTTAATTGAAACGGCCAGCATATCTGTTACTGATGACATGTCTGCCAGTATTATAGTTAAAGTCTCTTTCATATTTGTCAGTATTTCAATTTATAAACTCGATTTGCTAATCTTTGATATACAGTGACTCGTCACCCTTTTCTTCTGTCCTGATGCGGTAGGATTCCTCAATAGTGGAGACAAATATTTTTCCGTCACCTACTTCACCCGTCCAGGCGGTTTTCATAATTGTTTTGATGGTGGGTTCAAGATTTTTGTCCCTGACAACAATGGATAGCAGGAGCCGTTCAATCGTGCCGGTGTCATAGGAAATTCCACGATAAACCCTGCTTTCTCTGGCTTTTCCGACACCTCTGACTTCCCAGAAAGAGAAAAAATCTATACCGTTTTCATGCAGTGCTTCTTTCACTTCATCAAATTTTGATTTGCGAATGATCGCTTCGATTTTTTTCATATAAACTTGTTTTTATGATTTACTTACTGATTTTACAGGGAGACCCCGAATACAATGTATATATTTCCTGCCTCAGGATTGAAAATGAGCGAAGAGGAGGCGGGAAGGGCGACTTTGCCCAGATTAAGGGTTTTGGAAGCTGTTATTCCCAGATTGATAACCCCGAACGAATTACCGTACCATCCTGCAGCTCCCTGTTCTTCCTTCGGATCATCCAGCGCAAGGCCCATGAAGGTGGAAAGATCGACATCGCCGGCAGAACCATTATAACCAACTTCCAGGTATTTGGCATTATAATTATCGCCGTTTTCATCTGTACCGTCAACGCCATAGAAATTCATGGCAAAAGTGGCATATACCGGAAATGATTCGGTTCCGTTAAACGTGATCATACCTTCAAATGTATGTCCTGTCTGGTCTTTTTTGTAATTGAAATAGTCATTTACTCCAAAAGGCACATCCGATGGAAAGAAATAGTCTGTAACGGTAATTGTTAGCGGATCAACGGGCGTATAGGACAGATATAGGTCGGCTTCTGTGCCTGCTGTTCCATATCCCAGCGAATAGGATCCCCAGGCCCCGATTGCCAGTCCGGATTTCCCGAAACTGTATTCCAGGTAAGGCTGAACATTTGGAGAACTTCCCCCAAGGTTCAACCCTCTCCAGATATACCTGCTGACTAGGTCGGCCCCGATACTAAAATTGGAAGAACCTGAAGTTTCTTCCTGTGCTTTCAATGGCGAAAGTGCGATAAGGAAAGCGATGACAAAAATTGTGGTTACCCTTTTTAACATACTTTTCATACTCTAAGTTTAATGGGTTAATAATAATTAATTCGTTACAAATATATATAAATATATTTTAAACCCCCATAAAAAAAGATCATAAAGTTTTAAAAAGATATAATAAAATTATTATACCCCTGAAAAATAGTATTGAAAAAGGTAAAAAGATATATAATAATTAAAGACCCCCTGTTTTAATATTTTTATTTTCTTTTTAAAAAAAGAAAGGAACACTGCAAGAGTAAATTTCTATTAAATATATTATATGCTTTTATTTATGATGGTTTTAAAGCCATATTGGTGAAAACTATCCTGATGTAGCTGATTAGTATTGTTTACTTTAATTACACAGGGTAATTTAAGGTGAGGTTATAGAAATGAAAAGGCCATTTCATGATTAATTTTATCATGGAATGGCCGTATTGTGTTATAAACTGTTTATGGAACCAATTGCTTTTTGAGTTTCCTTAACCAGGAAAAGGTTAAATCAACCTGACATTTGTTTAATCAATTTTGCAGGTTTCTTCTGGTTGCCAAATTTTAATTTTAATCATCATGTGAGGGATAATGAATACCGCATTCTTTCTTAACATGATCAAGCAGTTCCATCAGGTCCAGACTGAAATCGAGCGGTAATAATTCACTTTCCGTTTTGCCCTCTTCGAGACATTTTACCACCTCTTCAATTTCATAGTTATATCCGTTGCCTGTAAAATCAAATTCAAATTTTTCTTCTTTATCTCCTTTAATAAGAGAAACAGGGGAAGGCATAAACCATTTTTTATGAATTCTGATACTTCCTGTTTCCCCGAATATCTCAGCCTGGGTTATGGTATCCGTAACAATTGAAGAAAAGAGATTCGCCATTTCTCCATTTGAGTAATCGAAAATAATGCCGCAGTTCTCATCCACACCAGTGCGGCCAATATGAGATATTGCCTTTATAGAACTGGGCTTGCCCAGCAGAAGGAGAGAGAGAAAGAGAGG
This sequence comes from uncultured Bacteroidales bacterium, assembly GCA_963783315.1. Taxonomy (GTDB): domain Bacteria; phylum Bacteroidota; class Bacteroidia; order Bacteroidales; family DASQZP01; genus DASQZP01. The sequence goes on along the minus strand of CAWAMZ010000008.1, from coordinate 113,263 downwards.
ATAAACACCAACGTCCAGCAGAGAGCCGCCTCCCAGGTCGAGATCAAAAAGACGGCTGGACGGATTAAATTCAGCTTTAAAACCAAAATCAGCTTTTACCATTTTTATTTGGCCAATGGCACCGCTTTGTATCAGTTCCAACACTTTTTTAATACCTGGCAGAAACCTTGTCCAGAACGCTTCCATCAGAAAAACATTATTACTACGGGCCAATTCGATCATACCGGCTGCTTCTTTTGCATTGATGGCGAAAGGTTTTTCACAAAGAACCGGGATGCCCTGTTTCAGGCACATCATTGTATTCTGATAATGCAGGTTATGAGGCGTGGCAATATAAATTGCATCAATTTCCCGATCGTGAACAATGGCTTCATAATTGCCATAATAATGACTTGCATTGTATTGTTGCGCAAATTTAGATGCTTTTTCAGCTGATCGGGAAGCAACCGCATGTAACCTGGCATTAGGTACTACCGTTAATGCGTCTGCAAATTTATGTGCAATACTCCCAAGTCCGATGATGCCCCAGTTATATGTTTTTGCCATGAAAATTTAATTTTTAAGTTCTGCTGAAATTCCTGCCAAAATACTTATAAGATTCTTTTCCTTAAAAGAATATGGATCAGGCCTTCAGAATATTTTCAATTTGATTAAGTTCTGCTTCTGTAAAATTCATATTGTCAAGAGCCTGCAGGTTATTTTCAAGTTGCTCCACAGAACTTGCACCGATAAGAACAGAAGTAACACGCTCGTCTTTCAGTAACCAGACTATTGCCATCTGTGCCAGACTTTGTTCCCGGTCACTCGCAAGTTCATTGAGTTGTCTGACTTTATTGATTTTACCTTTGGTGATATGTTCTGGTTTCAGAAAACCGTGTGGTTTATCAGCTCTGGAATTTTTGGGAATACCCTCCAGATACTTGTTGGTCAACAGTCCCTGGGCCAGGGGCGAAAAAGCAATACTTCCAATGCCTCTTTTACCCAACACGTCAAGTAAACCATCTTCTACCCATCGGTCAAACATTGAATATCGGGGTTGATGTATCAGGCAGGGTGTTCCAAGTTGTTCAAGAATTGAGGCTGCTTTTTCGGTTTGTTCCGGACTGTAATTGGAAATGCCGGCATACAATGCTTTGCCTTGTTTTACTGCCTGATCCAAAGCACCCATCGTTTCTTCAAGGGGAGTATCAGGATCCGGACGGTGTGAATAGAAAATATCAACATAGTCCAGTCCCATTCTTTTAAGGCTCTGATCAAGACTGCTGAGTACATACTTTCTTGAACCCCATTCACCATAGGGTCCGGGCCACATTAGATACCCGGCTTTGGTCGAAATAATCATCTCATCACGATGGCTTTGAAAATCTTTTTTTAAAACCCGTCCAAAATTTTCTTCGGCTGATCCCGGAGGAGGTCCATAATTGTTGGCAAGGTCAAAATGGGTGATGCCCGTATCAAAGGCCCTGCGAATTATTAATCTCCCATTCTCAAATACATCTACTCCTCCGAAATTATGCCATAATCCAAGTGAAATAGCAGGAAGTAATAATCCGCTTTTCCCACATCTATTATACTTCATTTTGTCATACCTTGTTGGATCTGCCTGATAATTCATAGTTACTTATTTTTTGATTTTTGTTATTTTCAACAAATCTACAATTTAGCGTGGATAATTAAAAACATTTAGCGGCCCCTAAGAATTTAACAGTTTAACAATATTGGCAGCTGGAATGTTTGGAAGATGAATAAACTGAGAAACCGGTCTGTTAGGTATTGATTATTCTTTGCATTCAAAGCTTAATGCTTAGTCAGATATTTTTTATATTTACTGAAATATTTTTTAAATGAGTGAATCAATCTTAAATGCACTGATGCATCTCTTTGCCATAATTGCGAATGTGCAGGGGGATAAAGTATCCGGGAAAGGAAGGGGGATCGTGAGCGATTTTCTGAACCAGCATTTAACAGGTGAACTTGTTAGTGAATATCTGAAACTTTTTGATAATTATCTTGATTTTTATCATCGTGATATGCCTCCTGCTGAAAAGGATTCACTCGATGTTAAACAAGTAACCAGGATTTGCAGGAAGATTAATCAGGAATTGCTGCAATATGAGCGGGTGATTGTTTTTCTCAGGTTGCTGGAGTTTGTAAACGAAGATGAACACATTAGTAAGAAAGAATATCAGTTTATTGATATTGTTGCCGATACCTTTAGTATTTCAGAACCAGAAGCAGAAAATTGCCGGCAGTTAATATTTCATCCGGATGAAAAGCATATTAAAAAAGATCGCCTGTTAATTCTTGAAGATCCTTCCGGTGTGGTTACTGAAGACCTTGAAGGTGCCTGGGTAGAACGCAACCGTCCTGCAGAACTAAGAAACAGACAAAGAATTCAGATTGAGAATATTGGTGGTAAATTGATCATTTTATATCTTCCGGATATTCAGGGTTTTGTTTTCCGGTATTTTGGAGTAAACAGTCTTTCCCTGGATAGTAATCCCATCAGACCGGGTGTTTTGTATGTACTTGAGCATGGATCCATCATCCGCGGTAATGAAATGCAACCGGTCTATTATTCTGACATTGCCGGTCACTTTTTGCATTCGAGGATTAAAACCCTTATCATACTAAACGGACACAATGTTGAATTTCATTTTGGCAGAGGACAAAGCGGCTTGCAACCTTTTAGCTTCTCGGAAGAATCCGGACAGTTAATTGGTATCATGGGCGGAAGCGGAGTGGGTAAGTCTACATTACTGAATGTTTTGAGTGGCCAGCTTCCATTGTCTGGTGGTAAAATAAGTATTAATAATTATGACCTGCATGCCGATAAGTTTAAACTGCAGGGAATAATCGGGTATGTGCCTCAGGATGACCTGCTGTTTGAAGAACTGTCTGTATACCAGAATCTATATTATAACGCTAAACTTTGTTTTAGTAATTTTTCAGAGAATGATATTCGCGAAATTGTGTTTCGTATGCTTAATGATCTTGAATTGGCGGATATCATGAATCTCAAAGTTGGCAATCCCCTGGATAAAGTAATTAGCGGTGGACAGCGAAAAAGACTGAATATTGCACTTGAGCTGATGCGCCAGCCTCATATTCTATTTGTGGATGAACCAACTTCCGGATTGTCATCCATGGATTCTGAAAATGTAATTAACCTTTTAAAGGAACAAAGCACAAAAGGTAAACTGGTTATTGTAAATATCCACCAGCCCTCATCGGATATTTTTAAGATGTTTGATAAACTGTGGGTGCTTGACCGGGGTGGTTATCCTGTATATAGCGGTAATCCGGTGGAAGCTGTAGTGTACTTTAAAACCTTGAGTACACAGGCAAATGCTGCACAAAGTGAATGTTCTGTATGTGGTAATGTTGATTCAGAAGTAATTCTAAAGATTATTGAGGCAAGAAAGGTTGATGAACAAGGCCATGCCACAAGAGAAAGAAAAACAAGTCCGAAAGAATGGTACAAACTTTATAAAGAGAATATTGAATCCAGACTCGATTTTAAACAATCAAAGAAATTATTACCACTAAGTTCTTTCCGGGTACCTGAAATTGATAAACAATTCAGGATATTCAGTATTCGTAATCTGAAGGCAAGACTTTCAAACCGTCAGTACATACTGATAAATCTGCTTGAAGCCCCTCTACTGGCGGCTATTCTTGCCTATTTTTCAAAATACACTGACCAGCAATATACCTTTGCCAATAATATTAATTTGCCGCAATATCTTTTTATGAGTGTAATTGTGGCGCTGTTTCTGGGCCTTACTGTAAGTGCTGAAGAGATTTTTAAGGACAGAAAAATTTTACGCCGGGAAACTTTTCTGAATCTGAGCTGGTTTAGTTATCTGAATTCTAAAATTGTTTTTTTATTCGCCCTGTCAGCCATACAAACCTTCCTTTATGTGATTGTGGGTGATTTAATACTTGACATAAGAGGGATGATGCCGGTTTACTGGTTAATACTTTTTTCTACTGCATGTTTTGCAAATATGGTCGGATTAAACATTTCATCTGCCTTCAACTCAGTTGTGACTATCTATATTCTTGTACCCCTGATATTAGTGCCACAACTTTTGCTGAGTGGTGTTATCGTTTCTTTTGATAATCTGAATAGAAATCTGACCAACGAAAAATATGTCCCTTTTGCCGGGGACATGATGGTTTCCAGATGGGCTTATGAAGCACTTGCTGTGGAACAATTTAAAAATAACCGTTTTGAAAAGAATTTTTATGACCTCGACAGACAGATCAGTGAGGCTTCTTACAAAACATCTTTTCTTTTGCCGCGACTGCAAAACCTGCTTGATGAAAGCCTTCGTAATTTAGGGAAAGATGATGATAGTGAAATAAATCTTCAAACTCTGGCAATTATTCAAAACAGCTTTCTTTCAATTGCTAAGGATACACTTGTGTTTCCTTTTGAATATGTGAATGACCTTACCATTACTTCTTTTTCCCCTGAGATAGCACAGGAGGCGAGTGATTATATCACCTATCTGAAAATCAGCTACTTTAAACTTTCTGATCAGGCAAATCAGGAAAAGGACAGGATATATACAGATCTTGTGGACCGGCAGGGGGGCGAAAAAGTGCAGCAGCTCAGAGAGAATTATTACAATGACAGACTGGCTGATGTTGTTACCGACCGGAACAGTTTAAAAAAGATCATTCAGGTTGGTGATGAGCTCGTTCGCAAGATGGAACCTGTGTTTAACTACCCTGATAACAATTACGGGCGTGCTCAGTTCTATGCACCTGTGAAAAAGTTTAATAATCAGTATTTTGATACTCTGTGGTTTAATGTGATTGCAATATGGCTGATCACTTTTGTTTTCTATGCACTTCTGCTGCTGGATATTCTGAAAAAAACAGTACGTTATTTTGAAAACATTAAACTCAGAAAAGAAGCAATAAAATCTATTTAGATCTTTTCTGTTTCCTAATATTATCTATCTTTATCCTTTTGATTGAAAAATCACAAAACAAACTATAATAGAAACGTACTAACCGTAAAACTATGAAACTTCATTTGCTTGATATGCTGGTTATACTGGCGTATGTACTTACTGTACTGTCAATTGGGTTTATTGTTAAAAAACGAGCTCAAAGCAGTAAAGGAGAATATCTACTGGGGGGAAACCGGCTACCCTGGTATATGCTCGGATTGTCAAATGCATCCGGAATGTTCGATATTTCCGGGACTTCCTGGCTGGTAATGATCACCTTTGTATATGGTTTAAAAAGTATTTGGATTCCATGGTTATGGCCGGTTTTCAACCAGATTTTTCTGATGATGTATTTGTCAATCTGGCTGAGACGTTCGAAAGTAACCACTGGCGCGGAATGGATAGCTACCCGGTTTGGGAAGGGCAGGGGAGCCACTCTTTCTCACAATGTAGTGATTATTTATGCGCTTATCGGATGTCTGGGTTTCCTTGCCTATGGATTTGTTGGTCTGGGCAAGTTTGTCATGATATTTATTCCCTGGGATATTATTCAGCCTTATATACCGTTTGAGGTTGCACCTAAATATATACCCCATGTATACGGAATAATATTTACACTCATTGCAACTACCTATGCCATTCTTGGTGGTATGGTCAGTATTGTCTGGGCTGATGTGGTGCAGTATTCTATCATGGCTGTTTCCTCCTTTGTAATTGCAATTATTGCCATTCATGCATTAGGTGATCATTCTCTGGTTGTGCCAGACGGATGGCGAAGTCCGTTTTTTGGATGGCACCTGAATCTCGACTGGCACGGGATCATTGACCAGGTGAATGCGGTGATTGCCAATGATGGTTATTCCCTGTTTTCTGTGTTTATGATGATGGTGCTCTTCAAGGGCATACTGGTTAGCGCGGCAGGCCCTGCCCCCAACTATGACATGCAGAAAATACTGGCTACAAAATCTCCCAAGGAAGCTGCCAAGATGAGCGGTTCAGTTTCTTTTATCCTCATGCCGATTCGTTATTTGATGATTGCAGGATTTGCGGTGCTCGGGCTCATTTATTTTGACCGGCTGAACCTTAAAGTGGGAAATATAATCGATTTTGAACAGATATTGCCTTCAGCTATTTCTGAATTTGTGCCTGTTGGTTTCATGGGACTGCTGCTTGCCGGATTAATGGCTGCATTTATGTCTACCTTTGCAGGAACACTTAACGCGGCTCAGGCATATGTGGTGAATGATCTGTATCTCAAATATGTCAATAAAGAAGCAACTCCGAAACAGGTTTCACACATGAATTATATTGTAGGAATACTGATTGTCATTATCAGCATCCTGCTTGGTATGGCTGTGCGAAATATTGACAGTGTGCTTAAATGGATTGTATCCGCACTCTGGGGTAGCTATATTGCTTCCAATGTGCTCAAATGGTATTGGTGGAGATTCAATGGTACCGGCTATTTTTGGGGTATGATCGTATCCCTGGTGGCGGCTATGATTTTTCCGCTGTACATATCCGATAGCCAAATGCTCTATTTTTTCCCGGTGTTACTCTTAATTTCTATCCTGGGATGTGTAATTGGGACTTATTCAACCACACCAACAGATGAAAATGTACTCATGGACTTTTATAAAAATGTTAAACCATGGGGCTTCTGGAAACCAATTGAAAGAAAAGTAAAGGAAAAAGATCCGGCTTTCAAACCAAACAGATTCTTTAAAAGGGATATGTTTAACATTTTTGTTGGCACCATCTGGCAAACTGCACTGGTTGCGCTGCCCATTTATATCGTAACATTAAATCAAAAGGGCTGGATTATTTCGCTGGCTATCGTTTTTATTACTACTTATGTTTTGAAAAAAACATGGTGGGATAAGCTTGATGAGCTTGCTGCTGAGTAGTAGAGAATAAGAACAAGATAAAACCCGGTAAAGGAGAGAATTTGCCGGGTTTTTTTTATTACACTAACGGTGTTCGGCTTGTATTGCATCATACGATAGGTTTGTTATCAATTATAAAACCGGTAGATTCTATCCTTTAAACTCCTTTTTAATTTCATCATGCAATAATTAACAGCAAACTGGTATCTTTGGAACAAATATATTCATTAATCAGTTGTATATTTTCATGAAAAAAAGTAGACAAATTATATGGGTTTTATTAATTATTGTAATGGCGGGATGTATGGACAATAAGGAACGATATGAAAAATGGAAAAAAGAAAGATTAGAACATCTGAAAGCTGAAAACGGATGGCTTAACCTTGCCGGTTTATTCTGGTTGGAACAGGGTGAAAATACTTTTGGCTCCGACAGCAGTAATTCAATAGTTTTTCCTCCACAGGCTGCTCCTTTTATGGGGGCATTTTACCTGAACGATACCATAATTTCGGTAAAAACGAATGACAATGTTGAAATTACGGGAAAAAACGGAGAAAAGATTACAAACAAAGAATTAGCCACAGATATATCAGGCAAACCTGACCAACTTAATTACAAAGATCTGCGATGGTTTATTATTCGCAGGGGCAATAAATTTGGCATAAGGCTCAGGAACCTCGATGCACCCTTGTTGCACAGCCTGGATTCGATTCCTTGTTTTCCTTTTGATCCTTCCTGGATAATTGAGGCAAGATTTGAAAAGTTTGAAAAACCACATACAATTTCAGTTCCTACTGTTATTGGCGTTGACGAAGAATATACTGCTTCAGGCAAACTGGTTTTTTCAGTAAATGGTGATAATTTAGCTTTGATACCTTTTGATGAGGGGAAGAATGGTTTTTTCATCATTTTTGCTGATCAGACCAGTGCAGCAGAGACTTACGGTGGTGGCCGATTCCTGTATGCTTCCGGACCAGACAAAGCGGGCAGGGTTAGCATTGATTTTAACAGGGCCTACAATCCTCCCTGTGCCTTTACCCCTTACGCCACCTGTCCTTTACCACCACGAGAAAATATTCTTCCGGTAGCTGTAACTGCTGGCGAAAAGGCTGTGCATGTTTATCATCATTAACCCTCGCTCAAATTAAGTAGGGTACCTGGTAAGCTTTTTAATGCTGCTGCTGAACTTCATGGATGATTAACTTGTTAATTGTAAGGTGTACAATTACTTTTAATAATAAAAAAGTCATAAAAAATGGAGTATAACAACTATTATGATCTCATAAGGAACAATGAGCGCTGGGTTACCGAAAAATTAGGCGAGGATAGTGAATATTTCAAAAAAATTTCAGGAGCACAACATCCTCCTTTCTTTTTTATCGGCTGCAGCGACAGCCGGTTACCTCTGAATACTTTCACCAAAACAGAACCGGGCGAACTGTTCATTCATCGAAATATTGCAAACCAGTGCCTTGATGATGATATTACTTTTTTGTCAGCTCTTGAGTTTGCGCTGGAAGCCCTTCAGGTAAAACATGTAATCGTTGCCGGACATTACAATTGCGGTGGTGTTGCAGCCGCCTGTACCCATCTGGGTACTCCGCAGGTACTGGAATGGGTGCAGCCTCTGCGACAGCTTTATCTTGATAATCAGGGTATTCTTGATGGGTTTGAAACTGAACAGGAAAAACATGATAAATTAGCGGAACTGAATGTGCTTCATCAACTTAAAAACATTCAGAAGACGTATATATGGAAAAATGCACTCAAAATGTCGGATCCTCCCTTATTGCATGGATGGGTTCTGAACATCAGAAACGGTAAAATTATGGAACTCAAAACTACCTGAACAAAACAGCCGGTAGAAAATTTTTATCTGCCGGCTGTTTTGTAATCTCAGTGAAAATAAGTTTTGATGCTATTTTTTAATCGCTCAATCCATTGAAGACAAATCAGGAAGCAGGTTCAACTATTTTATTCCTGATGTTTTCTATATCATCCGTTATTGTTGCAACAGCAGCTTTTTGATTATCACTATTAAGTTGAAGGTAAACGGCGTTTATTGCCGATAAAGCATCATAGACTCCCTTAACATCATTATTGTCTTTTACAGGTTGCATCAGATCGAGAAGCTTCTGCAGAGAAGCTTTCTGATTTAGAATAATGTCTTCAATCTGCTTGTTTTTATTGGCAGTCATATTAATTTGTGTGGTAATAAACATCCCTTCGATCCAGCTTCCGGCCATTACCAGCAGGGATTGCACGTCACGGTCGTTTTTCACCATGTATTGGTAAGTGTCATAAAAAGAATTTGTTATAATCTTTATGAGTGAATCGTTATTGTGAATATTTGCTTCAATGCGGTTGGCAAGTTTACTGTTGAATGCCGTTGAAATATTGAGTTCACTGATAAGTTTCTGTGAAGCATGCAGATAATCCATGGTTTCCTGTGTCTGATTGTATGTGGCCGCATAGCTGAGATCAGCTCCATAAATTCCAAGGCTCAATGCTTTTTTTCGCTGTGTAAAATACTTATCGGCGTTCCCTGCATCATTTGAAATCCCAAGAATATAAGAAGCTCCTGCTTCATTCAGTAATCTGGTTACCTCCATTGAGGTAGGAATTGGATATTCAATAACATTTTTGGCAACTTTTTCTTTTTGTTCAAGCTGTGGTACCTCTCCGCTTTGTTTTTGTTTTTGCTGATTGCCACTACATCCTGTGAACATCAAAAAAAATAAAATAACGGGTAAAACCAACGATGTCTTTTGTATCAGTTTCTTTATAGTCATCATACTTTCAGGTTTTTAATGTTAGATTTATTTGAGTTAAACTAAATACTAATTTATGAAAAATTTCATTTGTTATCCCTTATCTCTAACATTATTATTAAACTTTTGTTTAGGGGGATAACTTTTAATTACTTATTTTTGTCTGAAATGTAGGTAGTTTTAATGAAATGATAAATTTGATTTCTGTAATTCTGGGAGTAGTGAGTCTGGCAATTGCGCTGGTGGGTTTGATACCCGGTATTGGGTGGCTTAACTGGGCTGCACTGGGCATCAGTGTGATCGGGCTTGTCCTGGGTATTCTTTCGTCACGGCGTTCCGGAAGGGATATCAATCTTGTAGTATTTATTCTGGCTATATTCAGATTGTTTATGGGAGGCGGCATTTTTTGATGAGATGCTAACTTATGGGTACCGGAAAATTTTAGATTTTTCGGAAATTTTCGCAGGATTAATTTTTTTGTTGGGTACATGGGTAGACGCGGAGATCATGATTATTAAAAATCAGGATAAAATAGTTACGGCAAAAGATGTTTCCAGATTTATTTGCCTTTGTTTAAGAAATGAGAATTATTTTTTCGTTTGATGATATAAATTGTTAATATCTTAAATCTTATAGATTGAAAAATGAATATTATAAAAGATTTGTTTGGCTATGCAGAGGGGAAAGAAGTTTATCTTTTTACACTCACCAATTCTAATAATGTTGTAGTAAAAATCACCAATTTTGGAGGTATAGTCACCTCAATTGTTACTCCGGATAAGAACGGGACGTTTACTGACATTGTTGCGGGATTTGATAATCTGGAGCAATATCAGAAAGGGCATCCATATTTTGGAGCCATTTGCGGAAGATATGCCAACAGAATCGCAAATGGTAAATTTACCATTGATGGGACTGAATATCAGTTACCGGTGAATAACGGACCTAACTGTTTGCATGGTGGTATTAAAGGATTTGACAAACGAGTCTGGGACGTTGAATCTCTTGTAGGAGATGATTATACCGGCGTAAAATTATCCTATACAAGCGGCGATATGGAAGAAGGATTTCCCGGTAATGTTCATGTAATTGTCACCTATACGCTGAATGAAAATAATGACTTGAAGATCAGTTATGAAGCCGAATCTGATAAGAAAACCCAGTTAAATCTAACTAATCACAGTTATTTTAATCTTTCCGGCTTTTCCGAGAATATTCTGAAGCATAAATTAAAGATCAATGCTGAAAAATACACAGAGGTTAACGATGTGCAGATTCCTACGGGCAAGCTTCCGCCAGTAAAAAATTCACCTTTTGATTTCACCAAAGCCAAAGAGATTGGTAAAGATATTGAATCGGCCGGAATAGGTTATGACCATAATTTTGTACTGAATAAACCCAAAGGTCAGCTTGATATCATTGCAGAAGCCTGGCATCCTGGAACAGGCCGTTTCATGGAAGTTTTAACAACCGAACCCGGTGTTCAGTTTTATTCGGCAAATCACCTGGATGGTTCTCTTTCCGGCAAAGGGAAAACATATAAAAAGCATGATGCACTTTGTCTTGAAACCCAGCATTTTCCTGATTCTCCCAATCAACCGGATTTTCCGTCAACTCTGTTACAACCTGGCGAAATATATACCCAGACAACCATATATAAATTTTCTGTTAAATAAGCAATTAGAAATACTCTGTAAGAAAGATTGATGAAAAGCATTTTTCGGGTTCTGCTGGTAATATTTGCCGGCAGCTTGCAGTATATTACATGCAAAGCACAAGTAGTTGAAAATCTTCTCTATGCCTCTGGTAACGGACTTACTGTCAATGGTGTAGTATTTCAGGATGGAAATTCACTGAGATTTAACAGCACTTTGCCTTTTTTCTCTGTGATTATTAACGGACGTAACTATCAAACATCATCTGCAATTTCTGTTGAAAGCAGCACAGGAAACGCATTTTTCCTGACTAAAAATGTGACTTTTCAATATACCTTTTCCGATCATCCGGAGGGATATGCTTCAGCTGAAGTCATCCTGCACAATAATTCTGATGATACACTTTCGATCACAGATTTTCTTCCATTTGGCACTTCTAATAATCATGTATATATATCATCTGGTCAGGACAGGCCGGGCATAAACGGAAAACTATTCAGGCCCGGAAAAGGAACAGTTAATGTTTCATTGCCTGATAAAACCGCGGAACCGGGATTTGCCACCTTTCCCGTTGACAACACCCGCTGGATCACTGCATTTTCCCGCCTGAGTAGTTCTAAGGGAATTGTTCTTCTTCCAGGAAAAATACTTGTTCCGCCATCATCATCTGTCACTTTTACCATCTGGTACGAAGTTTTACCGGGTGACAACTGGCAGGCTGGCTTAAATCGTGTATTCAGGGAGCGCATGCTATATGAAGTAAAACAGTTCGATAATACTTTATATGAACGTAGTGACCTTTCATGGATAAAATCCTGCTATCTTTCCACATTGCAGTTTGCATGGGATCATTCTTTCTATGACCTTCATAAAGAAAAATTCAATTTTTACGGATTTCTTGAAAAGGGTAAGCTCTATTTCGGAGAATACGACATCTACGATCTTTGGCCCACCTGGCCAAGATTAGGACTGGATAAGCGAAATCAGTGGGAGTTGTATGCCGATCTACCCTGGGGGCTGGATAAACTCAGGGAGCTTTCCAATTATGCCAGAAATAACGGAACACGATTCTTTATTACCTATACTTCCTGGGATAACCGGACAAACAACCGGGATTCTGCGCAGGCACTTGCTTCTCTAGTTCAGTCAGTTGATGCAGATGGTGTACTGCGTGATAAAACCGTTGGTGGGACCAAATGGATGCAGAATATTACCGATAGTGTTAAAAAAGGTGTTGTAATATATTCAGCCGCCATGCCTTCACCTGCTGAAATGCAGTATTCTATTACCGGCAGGATAAGCGATTCAGTGCTCTTACAAGCACCTCTTAATCTGAATAAGTTCATAAAGCCCGACCTGACTATCTTTCGTTCCTGCAGGTTGTCACAGGGTTCCTTGCACAGGGAAGCAGCAATATCGCTTTTTAACGGATATGGTACTGAAATCCGGTCTTTCAATCCTGCATACCCATCTAATTTAGAGAGTGAATTTAACTATTTGGGCCGTACCCTGCGGATATTAAGGGAGAATAATTCATGTTTTATTAGTAAGGATTATTTACCGATGATTGAGACAACCAAAGACAGCATCTGGGTTAACAAGTGGGACACAAAGCAAAAAACAATTTATACAGTCTTGAGCATGAATCCCGATGGATTCACCGGCAATCTTTTTGAAGTGAACCCACGTAAGGACTGGCATTTTGTGAATATATGGGACCATACTGAAGTTTCTCCGGTTAAACAGGGTAATAAATTTTTAGTAAATGTAACTGTACCGCCTTTTAGCCGCACATGGCTGAATACAAGGAAGGCCGGACAGGCAACAGTAATAGCCTGTTTTCCGGAAATTATCAGGCAGGCTGTAGATGGTGATTCACTCTTTATTAAAACAGAAAAAGGGAACAAATTACTAATCTGGCGCGAAAATCCCGCTTACGTAGATACACCATTAATACTTGACAATCAATCTGATATTGCACTATCTCTTTCTGAAAAATTTCCCGGATATCATGGCAAACTGGTTATTCAGTTAATGGACCATAAAGAATTACTGGACGAAAGGATTGTTGATCTCAAAGATACATGGCCCAGGCTTATTTCACCCAGGGAAGTAACAGATCGCGTGAACAAAGCCCCTGAAGGCATGGAGAAAATAACAGGCGGCGTTTTTATTTATTCAGCCATTTCGCCCGTCTCCATCATTCCTTACCCGGAGATTCCACAACCAGCTGTACTTAAAATGCCTTCATTCTTTATGGATAAATATCCTGTTACCAATCAGCAGTTCCTGAAATTTCTGGAGGAGTCGGGATACAGGCCAAAAAATAACAAAAATTTTCTGAGGAACTGGGAAAATGGCACTTTTCCGAGGGGGCAGGGAAACTACCCGGTTGTATGGATTTCTCTTGATGATGCCAGGGCTTATGCGCATTGGGCAGGTAAAAGATTACCCACTGAGGCGGAATGGCAGTATGCTGCCCAGGGAAATGACGGGCGAACCTGGCCTTGGGGAAATGACTTCCATGCCACAAAATGTAACAACGGTTTTGGCCGGCCTACTCCTGTCGATGCTTTTCCAAAAGGTGCCAGCCCTTTCGGAATAGAAGATATGGTTGGCAATGTATGGCAACTTACAAATGATGAATATGACGATGGTACCTATTACTTTGTAATGATCAGAGGAGGCAGTTTCTTTGATCCTGATGACGGTAAATGGTACCTGCCAGGTGGTCCGCAACCTGCTAATAAGCGGCAGATGCTTCTGCAGGTTTCTCCGGAGTTTGATCGCAGCGGAACTGTTGGTTTCCGTTGTGTGAAGGATGAAAAATGATGACATTATTGACAGGCACAGCTTGCTTTTCGATCATTTGAAACTTTATAATTCTGCTGAAAAAAGTCAGAAACAGTTCAGGAATTGGCGGCAAACTTTTTACAGGAAGAAATGTTTTGAATAAATGCAGATAGTAATTTAATTATAATGATTTTTAGAAAACTATATTTGACAATAATCATCCGGGTAGTACTAATTATTATAATACCTGTGTTTATTGCAATACCTGATGCCTTTGCTGAGAATCCTATCAAAGGCCCTGTTAGCAAAATTCAGACACCAGTAAATAAAGATACTTCCGGTTACGATGTTACTTTTTATCATCTGAATATCAGTTTAACAGATACCAGTACCTATGTTAAGGGAAATGCCATTATGGTGGCCTTTTCATTGAAACCGTCATTAAATCAGGTAGTGCTGGCGTTGAGTAATTATATAGAAATTGATTCAGTTTATTTTAATAACCATAAAACAACATTTGTTCATCATAACGATTCATTGACAGTGTTTTCCATTCTCCCTCCTAAGGAAGGCGAAAAGTTTAGTATAAATGTGTATTATCAGGGAATTTCAGCCGGCAGTGGCTTTTTTTCCGGAATTTCATCCCGTGCCGACTATAAATGGAAGGTACCTGTTACCTGGACGCTCTCGGAACCTTTCGGAGCCAAAGACTGGTTTCCATGCAAGGAGGACCTGACAGATAAAGCCGATTCAGCAGATATTTTTATTACCGTACCTAAAGGATTGATGGCCGGATCAAACGGAATACTGACTGAGGTGGATACCTTGTCAGATAGTTTGCTGACATATAAATGGGAAACTCGATATCCCATTGCCTTTTACCTGATATCTGCAACGGTTGCCGATTTTCAGGATTACAGTTTCAGGATTAAACTACCCGGAGAGAACGATTCATTGCTGATACAAAATTTTATTTATAACAGGCCGGGGGCACTTGAAGCCATGAAAGAGGATATCGACAATACCGGAAAAATGCTGCTTGCTTTTTCCAGGCTATTCGGAACCTATCCATTTTACAAAGAGAAATACGGACACTGTCTGGCTCCGATGGGGGGTGGCATGGAACACCAGACCATGACTACACTGGCATCCTTTGATTTTGATCTGGTTTCACATGAATTGTCTCATCAATGGTTTGGCGATTGGGTTACCTGTGCAACCTGGCAGGATATATGGGTTAATGAGGGATTTGCCAGTTACAGTGAATACCTGGCCAGAGAATTTATCAAGTCGAAAGAAAGTGCACAACAGTGGCTTGCCCAAACCCATGGAACTGCAAAAAGGGCGCGGACCGGAAGTCTGTATGTGCCTGCTGACCAGCTTAATGATTATCGGATTTTCGATTATTCGCTTACCTACCAAAAAGGTGCATCTGTCTTGCATATGCTCAGGTATCTGATAAATGATGACGAAAAATTCTTTGCCGTATACAGGACCTACCTTAATAAGTTCAGGGATAGTGTGGCAACGGCTGATGATTTCAGGAAAGTTGCTGAAGAAGTTACAGGATTGGATTTGAAACCTTTCTTTAACCAATGGTTTTATGGCGAAGGATATCCTGTTTTTTCCGTTTACTGGAAATCATCCCATGATTCTTTGTATATTGATAGTTACCAATCCGGGACCAGTTCCGTTACATCTCTTTTTCAAATTCCTTTTGAACTGAAAATAAAGTTTAGTGACGGTGACTCTGCACTCATAAAGCATCCGCAAAACACACTCCCAGGAGTCGTTTAATGTCGTATACCCCGGAAAACACGTAACTTCTGTAGTTTTCGACCCACAGCAATATCTGCTTGCTTCTTCACAGGTTATTGAAATTCCCGCGACAACGGGATATATGTCTGTTCGGCCAAATCCGTTTGATGATTCCTTTAACATTGTTTTCAATGAAAAAGGAAAAACCAGAACCATTCAGATCAGCAATGTGTCTGGTAAATTGGTTAAAAAATTTCAAACGGATTCTGTTTCAGTAAAAATTAATCTGACGGGATATCATAACGGAGTCTATCTTATCCGGGTTGCAGACAAAAGCGGAGAATTTGTAGCCAAAGTTATTAAGAATTAGGGACCCCTTTCTTTTCGGTGAAATCTTCAGGTAATTGTATTGAACAATATAAAACGCCCCTGGATTAAAGAAAAAGATTTTCTGCAATCCAGGAGCATTTAACTGCTATGTTTTTTGTTGAGGCTTTTCCGGATAGATTTTATTCTTCCAGGTTTATAATGGTACTTTTCAAATCCGCATCTGCTGAGGAAGGCCCGGTCATTATCATGAATTCTCCCCAGGCAGGTGTCTTCCTGCCGGCTTCAGGGTCATAATATGTAAGCATTTCAGGGTCAATTTTAAATGATACTTCTTTGGTTTCACCAGCTTTAAGGAAAATCCTTTGGAAACCACGAAGATCTTTAATGGATTTGTAGGCCGGTCCGTCTACATCCCGGATATAAAGTTGTACAACTTCCTCGCCATCCTGGTTTCCTGTATTGGTAATTTCGACGGTTACTGTATTAGAATCTCCGGTATGCATAACTTCATTTTCAACTTCCGGAGTGGTATAACTGAAAGTTGTATAGCTTTTGCCGAAGCCAAATGGATACAATACATCCCCGTTGAAATAACGATACGTCCGTTCCGTCATACTGTAATCCTTAAAAGGAGGTAACTGGTCAACTGATTTATAGAATGTTACAGGTAATCTTCCGGCTGGATTATAATCGCCAAATAACACATCTGCTATGGCGGTACCTCCTGCCTGTCCGGGGTACCAGGCTTCAACAATCGCCGGTATATGTTCCTGCTCCCAGTTAATAGCCAGGGCACTGCCATTGAGCAATACCAGCACTACCGGTTTACCAAGTGCATAGATCGTTTTGATAAGCTCCTGCTGAACTGAAGGTAAGTCAAGTGTAAGCCGGTCGCCTCCGGAAAAGCCTTTTACTTCAACTTTCATCTCCTCACCTTCAAGCCGTGGGGACAAACCCATAAACATAACTACAACATCTGCCTGTTTTGCTGCTTCTATGGCTTTTTGCTTCCTGTCTCCGAAAGGAGGAGCCCAAAGAAGATGCATACTGGCATCTCCATGAGTTTCTGCATATTCCACCTTTATGGAATAGGGTTTTCCAGCCTCCAGGTCCAGGAACCTGTAGCTTTTAGACGGGTGATGAATACTGTTGAATGAGGTAAGCAAGGAATCCTCCAGATAAATTTTAAAGCTGTTCAGCCCTTCGCCACCGACAGCGTATTTGCCCGATTTATCCGGTACAATTACACCGGTCCAGCGAATACTGAAATTATCATCGTCCAGGGAATCGATCGGGGTTTCTTCCCACCAGTTGAAATCGATGCCCGGATCAATCCTCTTTAAAACGGGCTCACCTTTTAGCTCTGCATTACTGAAATAGCTTGCCTGTAATCCGTTTTCAGTCATAGCTGAAGAAGTATAAAGATTTGAGGATGGAATAGCCTCAAAAGAGGGAAGATTGGCAGCGTGCTCGCAAGCAGTCGCGTAAATGATTTTTGTATCCGGCAGTTTTTCTCTTATTCCGGCCAGGGGTGTAACTGGTGCAGCCGGTGTGCCATTGTAATTGGCAAGCAAAACTTCCGCGTTGTCGGCATTGGGACCGATCACAGCTATTGTTTTTATTGATTTGGAAAGGGGGAGAAGTTGATTATCGTTTTTAAGCAGGACAATTGATTTTCTTGCTGTTTCAAGAGCAGCTTCCCGGTGGGCTTTTGAATCAACAACGTCATAGGGAATGGTATCAAAAGGAACACTGCCCGGAGGATCAAACATTCCAAGTTCCATCCTGGCCCTGAAGAGCCTTTTGACAGAAACATCAATATCCTGTTCATTTACATATCCTGAATCGACTGCCGTTACCAATGACGGATAAACATTTCCGCAATTCAGGTCAGTACCGGCCAGTACGCCTTTGGCTGAAGCCTGTGCCGGTGTACTGACTATATTATGGCCGTCGTAAAAATCTTTGATGGCGCCGCAGTCAGATACAATGTACCCGTCAAATCCCCATTGGTTGCGTAAAATTTCCTGGAGCAGCGGGTCGTTACCACAACAGGGCTGTCCACGGAAACTATTATACGCACACATAACCGATTGCACATGCCCTTTTTTTACTGTCATTTCAAAAGCAGGAAGATATGTTTCCCACAGGTCATAATCGCTGGTAACTGCATCGAATGAATGTCTGAGCGGTTCAGGGCCGCTGTGTACAGCAAAATGTTTGGAAGTAGCAATAGTTTTGAAGTAATGCGGATTATCACCCTGCATGCCTTTAATAAACTGCAGAGCTGTCATACCGGTCAGGTAAGGATCTTCTCCATATGTTTCCATGCCACGCCCCCAGCGGGGATCTCTGAAAATATTGATATTGGGTGACCAGAAAGTTAATCCCTGATAAATACCTTTTTTGTTGAGTTTTTGATAGTGATTGTATTTGGCGCGTGCTTCATCAGAAATAATGGTTGCTACCTTGTACATCTGAGCAGTATCCCACATAGCTGCCAAACCAATAGCCTGCGGAAAAACAGTTGCCAAACCGCTTCTGGCAACACCGTGTAAGGCTTCGTTCCACCAGTTATATGCGGGAATATCCAGTGAATCGATTGCCGGGGAGGCAAAATCCATCTGGCTGACTTTCTGTTCAAGAGTCATCTTTGAAACAAGATCTTCAACCCGCTCTTCAACCGGAAGATCCGGATTCTTGTAAGCTGGTTTATCAGCGCTGCAGCCGATGACTAACAGCAAAATTGAGAAAATACTGAAAGAGGTAATAATTTTCTTCATAATGGTAAGTTCAAGTGGTTAATCTGTTTTAATTTACAGACATACAAGATATGAATTTTTTTCGTTGAATAAAACCGATGGTAGTGATGTTTGTTTTCCTGGTTTCAGAAACATTTGAAAAGATCCCGAAACAAAAATAATTCTGAAATTTCTTATAATTATTTCAGTATGAATTTTTATTCTTATACCATATTCATATAGAATTTTAAATTACCTTCGGTCACTTTTTTAACCGGAGATTGACCAATGCATGATATTGAAAAACAGTTTTATACAGACAGGAATAAGCGTGAATATTCTTCCTTTTTCGATGATTTACAATTTGTTTCTGCATCAAAGGCTGCTGAAGCGACCCAGGAAAGAGCGAAATTGCTGGATACACTTAGTA
The DNA here is from genome assembly GCA_963783315.1 of uncultured Bacteroidales bacterium. Taxonomy (GTDB): domain Bacteria; phylum Bacteroidota; class Bacteroidia; order Bacteroidales; family DASQZP01; genus DASQZP01. Next base: position 93,932 of record CAWAMZ010000008.1, on the reverse strand, counting down.
ACCGGATAAAATGGGGATACAGCCATACAAAAACTGACATATCCAGACTTTCACCTGGTTGCAGGATTTGTGCAGAAGGGAAATGGTCGTGTTTATTTATCAATGGTATATGCAACTGTAAATGCTTTTATTGCCCTTCCCGGCAGGATGAAGAAGGATTGCCAATGACCAGTTCGCTGGAATTTGAAAGTGCAACTGATTATGCAGATTACGTTGAAAAATTCGGGTTTACAGGTGTTAGCATCAGTGGGGGAGAGCCATTTCTGACTTTTGAAAGAACAATTGAGTACCTCACCGTTTTAAAAAACCGGTTTAATGACTTGCTGCATCTCTGGTTATATACCAACGGGAAACTGGTAACCACTGAAAAACTTCTTAACTTGAAAATGGCTGGTTTGAAAGAAATCAGGTTTGATTTGAGTGCAAGGGATTATCAAACTGATAAGATCAAACTGGCAGTTGGTATTATTCCTGTTGTCACGGTAGAAATACCCGCTATACCCGAAGATTTTGAGCGGGTAAAAACACTGGTTCAGGAACTGGCAGATATGGGAGTGAACCATCTAAACCTTCATCACATCAGGATCACTGAATTTAACTATAAAATGCTGATTGAGCGCGGCTATACTTTTTTGCATGGAGAGAAAATTACCGTCCTGGAATCAGAGCTCACCGCTTTAAAAATCCTGGCTTTTGTTGACCAGAATGGAACAAACCTGCCTGTTAATTACTGTTCTTTTGTATACAAGAACCAGTATCAGGCTATGGCTGCGCGCAAACGACATGCAGCTATGATCAGGAATCAATGGGAAGATCTTACAGGAGTCGGGAAGATACGCGCCCTTTGGATTACCGGTAAACGGGAAGATCTGAAAATGCTGGTGTCTGTTTTACAGGAAAAACAAATTGAAGATCAGCTTTATTTTTATCAGCCCGGAAATGATCGCATCAGTTTCTCGTTCTCCTTGTTAAAGTATATTGACACAACCATTTTCCGGCTTGGTGTAAGTTATTATGCAACCAGTCTGCGTCCCAGACCATCATTTTATTTTCCGGGTAAAGAAGTATTGTTGAATGATCATCGAAAAGTAGTGATAGAAAGAAAGCCTGTTATGCTTGAAGTAAGTTTTTCAGAAAAAGAAGCGGGTATTTATAAGAAATATTTTCTTGAAAATTCAGAGGAAACCAATCTGGATGTTTTGTTTGATCAGCATCCTTATTTTAAAAATTGCGGAATTGAACGTTTGAAGAGCTGGACGGAAATTATGTCGCATGAGCGAATCCGTAGCGGACTGGCAGAATATTTTTAACTGATTTTTATCAGTTAGAAAATTACAATTATTTCAACCTGTTATTATGTAAATAACAAGAAAAATGGCATACATTCCTTTTAGGAAAATATGCCATGATTCTGTATTTCTGGTTTAATTTCAACCAGCTTCTGCTTTATTCAGCTTTTTTTTCTATCACACCGCAGGCAACTCTTGCGCCGGCTGCACCAGAGGGCTGTGATGTGAAATCATCAGCGCCTGCATGCAGAATAACTGCTTTACCAAGTATATTTGTTGTATCACTGCCACCAATAGTCCATCCACTCACCTTCATCTCAAAATGTGAGGTACTGTCAGCAGTGGCAACAATGTTGTCAATATCACCTTTATGAAATTCTCCCTGTCCGCGCTTTCCGTGTGGCATGTTGGTCGGATTCCAGTGGCCTCCTGCTGATGTGGCATCAGATGCACTGCAATCGCCTTTTTCATGAAGATGAAAAGCATGTTTACCGGGAGTCAGGCCTGAGGCGTCAAGCACAATTTGTACACTGTCACCTACCTGGGTAAAAGTTACCTTGCCATTCACATTACTGCCACTGGCAGGTGTTAAAACAGCCTCTGCTGTTGGGTATTCGGCTATTGTCTTTTCCATCGGCATATTGCCTTCTATGGCAGTTTCATCAGAAGTTTTCTGATTTTTGTTGCTCTGATTGTTGCATCCTGCAAAAAGCAGAGCCATTGTTATAATTCCTATAAGATTTAATTTCATTGTTTTCATAATTAATACCGGGTTTTTAGTTTATGATTTTTCTTATTGTTAGTAACAGTCTTTACTCTGAAATGTTTAGCTGTGAACCGAATATTTATGTATGTAATTATTTATTAAAGTGAACATTAACGCTAAAATACCGTTATGTATATCAGTAATTGGTTCTATATGTATTTGTTTTTACTCTGTTTTGTTTTATCTGACCTAAATCGAATGTGTAATTTAAAAATTGAAATTATATGAAAACTTCAGGAATTATTTTACTGATAATTGGTATTATAGGAACAGTAATTTTTGGAATACAAGCACTTAATAATTCTGAGCATTTTAATTTTCTTGGAATCAATGTAGCGGTTAGTTCAGCAAACTGGACACCTGTCATTATCAGTGGCATTATTCTGATAATTGGAATTATCCTGATGGTCGGGAGCAAAAAGTAAAATTTGTTCTCATAAGTTTGTTTTAGATTTTCTGACGTATCTTTTTATATTTTTAAGATATTCCAAGAAGCCTAAAAAACTACTTATTTCCAAAACGTTTAAACGCCTCTTCCATCATCGGAACAGTGGCTGTTGCCCTGCATATGGAGCACCATGCCTCTTTTACGTCAAGCAGGACCTCAAGTGTCCGGACACCACCTGCAGCCTTTATTTCCACTGCGGGTCCTGAATAGGTACGCAAAGGTTTCAGATTGTAGATTGTGGCACCGGTGTAGTTGTATTTGCCATTAGCTTTGACCCAAACAGAGGCTACATCATAATTCCTTGCAATTGCACATTCTTTTCTCAAGTCTTCATCTGTGAAGATTGGATGAAGAATGGAAGGGTCTACCATTTTAACCAATTCTTTTACTGTTGTCATTTTTGGGTAGCTAATTCTTCTTTTCCTCCAAAATAATATATCTTAACTCGTACGAACAAGATAAAATATGTAAAAATATTTGTAATTATTGTCAATTATTATGAGCATATGCTTATATTTGTGGAATGAATTGTTCAATGTATGTTTTGTTTTTGAACGTTCATAACCAATGTGTTAAACCTAAAAATGAATAGTATGCCACATTTGAATCATACAGGCCCTGAAGGAAAAGGCTCCGGAACCGGAAGAGGGCTTGGCGCTTGTCACAATACAGAGAAAACTGAATTTGAGCCGGGTCAGGGAATGGGAAAAAAGCGCAGGAGTAGCGGAGAGACAGGACTTGGCAGGCGTTTAAGAAGCAGTAAATTATTTGATTAATTTCTAAAATCTAAATTAAATGAAGATAGCAATTCCTACCCGGAATAGCCGGGTTGATGGTCATTTTGGCCATTGTGAAGTTTTTACGGTTATTACAACTGGTGAAAATAATCAGGTAATAAATAAAGAAGAAGTCCCTTCACTGGATGATTGTGGGTGCAAATCCGGCATCGCCGAATTATTAAATGATAAAGGAGTATCCCTTATGCTTGCGGGCAATATGGGTCCGGGCGCACTTAATAAGCTGAATGCCGCCGGTATTGATGTAATACGTGGATGCTCAGGAGAAGTCAATCAGGTAGTGGCAGATTATCTGCAGGGTAGTCTGGTTGATTCCGGTATCGGATGCGATCATCATGACCATCATGGCAATCATGACCAACACGGTCATCATCATAATCATCACTGACATCATTCAAAAAGTAACGGGATACATACAATTGAGTGATGTGGTGTAGGATAGCTTATTTTTATAAAAAGAAAGATGCATCCGGTATATAACAGTTTGTCATTTGATTGTACCCCGCATTCGGTATAATTTCCTAGTTTTGCATGTAATTTTTTGATACAAAGATCAACCAGCAAACTAATATGGGAAACAAGCGGGGAAAAATTTCTGATATTGCATGGGTGCGTCGTCTGATTAGTGCTTTCTGGAGATATCCGGACAGACTGTTAGCCATTAAGGCTACCCTGGCCATGGCTATACTCTCAGTACCGCTTATTCTTACCGGAAAACCTTTCTTTGGTCTTACCCTGGCGCTGGGTGCACTTGCCGGAGCCCTTGCCGAGACTGATGATCATCCACGGGGAAGAATAAAAGCACTGTTTCTTACTGTTGTAAGTTTTGCCATATCAACTCTTTCAGTGCAGCTTCTGTTGCCCTGGCCCTGGATTTTTGGGATCGGATTCGTAGGGTCTACCATTGTTTTTATCCTCCTGGGTGGCATGGGAGAACGGTATCGAGGCATTACCTTTGGTGCCATCCTCATTGGTATCTATGCCATGCTTGGCGCTCCTATAAGTCCTGCATGGTACTGGCAACCGATTTTGCTGCCGGCTGGCGCACTTTTTTACGGGATTATCTCGCTGATATTGCTTTACTACAAACCATGGCGTTTGCTTGAAGAGCAGCTGGCAAGGGGATTTACAGAATTATCTCATTACCTTGAAGAAAAGGCAAAACTGTTTCCAAGTGATGTTTCCACCCAGGCAGAAATACGAAACCGGCTGGCGCTGTTAAATGTCAGTGTGGTCGGGGCTCTTGAAAAATGCAAGGATGTACTGAACAGTTATGGTCAGGAAGTTGACCGTCAGGAAGTGTTGCTTCCTTATCTTCAGCGATTCATGTTGTTGCAGGGATTGCATGAACGGGCAGCTTCCAGTCATGAACAATATGACCTGCTCAGTGACAGTGCTCCCAACAGGGAAATGCTGGAAGGCTTGGGGGAACTGCTTCGGCAGCTTTCCTATGCTGCCAGGCGGGTGGCTGAAAATATGCTTACAGGAATACCCTATTATCATCCGGTAGCCCTCAACTGGATTGTTTCGGCATTGCGTAACAAACTGGATCAGAATCCTGAGGTATATAATCCGTCGCTTATTCTTCTGTTGCATAACCTCTACCGGTCGCATCTGTCGCTACAAAATCTGAACAATATCTCTGAAAGTACTTCAATTCCCCGTCTTTCCAAAGATGAGAGAAGCTTATGGGAACGGGTAAAAGCACAACTGACCATAAAACATCCCCGGATGCGCTATGCGATCCGGCTCAGCAGCTCCTTCCTGGCTGGCTATATATTGTTTCAATGGCTGGATATTGAGAAGGGAGCCTGGATAATGCTTACCAGTTTATTTGTTGGTCAGCCTACCTTTAGCGAAACGCGACGCCGGTTGTTTCAGCGTGTGCTGGGGACAATTACTGGTGTGATTGGAGGAATTCTGATCGTGCAGTTGTTACCTACAACAGGCGGACAGATACTGTTGTTGCTTGCTGCGGCCTACCTGTTTTTCTTCTGGAAGAACAGAAATTATTCAGTTGCCGTGGTTTTTATCACCATTTTTGTACTGTGCGTCTTTAATCTCATTGCGAATGTGGGCGTGGCCATGATGCTACCCCGCCTGATTGATACCCTCATTGGGGCATCCCTTTCAATTCTTTCGGTTTGGTTGTTGTGGCCCGGATGGCAATTCAAGCGACTGCCCGGCTTGCTGTCAGAAGCGTTAAAGAGTAACGCCAGCTATTTTCATTCAATTCTTGCTGCTTATGCTAAAGAGGATGAAGATGATTTTGAGTACAGAGTGGCCAGGCGTAATGCACATAAAGCAGACAATGAGCTGGCACTGTCCTGGCAAAGTATGCGGCTCGAGCCCAGGAGGGTACAGCATTTTCTTGACCATGCCTTTACACTTACCTATCTGAACCATGCTCTGTTATCATACCTGTCTGCACTTGGTGCCCACCGTGATACGCATCAACTCTCGCTGACTCCAGGGAATGAAATCGCGGGGAACATCGAAAATGCGTTGCTGGAAGCCGGGGCTTTTCTGGCAGAGAAAGATAGTCATTCAATTGATTTTGATTTACAGCCGGTATTGCTTCAATTAAGAAAGCAAATTAATGGGAGTGAGGATGTTGGTCAACGGCAGCAACTGAGAATAATTTATAATATTACAGACGTGAGTGATAAATTGTTGAAAGAACTGGAGACAATAAGCAATGTGCGGGCTTATTCAGGGAAGGAGTAATTGTTGGGAGCGTTGATGAGCCGGGAGGGGGCAGGAGTTTAGTTGTTTAGGCGTCTAGGCATTTAGTTGTTCAGGGGGTTGAGGAGTTGCGTGTTTGAGAAACTTTTTATGTCAATTCCGACTGTTTGGTAAACATATATCCTTATAAATTGTATATTAATATTAGAGAAACTGTGTGTTGAAATCAGGTAACAGACGATTTGCAACGGATTAATTTTTTGTGAATGAGGGTTTAGAACCCATTAAATAATAAAAGGATATAGATGAAGAACCCGCCGGACAGAAGAAAAGAGCCTTATAGTGATTTTCTGAATGTTTTCAGAGAAACCTTACAAAATGTTTTTTATAAAAGAGATGAACTGGAAAAATTCATTCTGAAAAGAGGATTTCCTGCTCTGGTGTTACGCGATATCATGGCTCAGAAACCATTATCTGTAGCCATCCCTGAGGAATATGGAGGCAGGGGAACAGACGTAAAGGAATGCCTGGGCATTCTGGAGGCTGCATCGTATGAATCTCTTCCGTTGTCTTTGATTTTTGGAATTAATATTGCTCTTTTTCTTGAACCTGTGGCCAAATATGCTCAACCAGCCATCAAAGATGATTTGTACAGAAGATTCCTGAACCAGCAAAATATGGGCGGACTTATGATCACTGAACCTGATTATGGAAGTGATGCGTTAAACATGCAGACTTTTTATACTAAAAAAGGTTCAGAATATCATGTTTCAGGCACCAAACACTGGCAGGGACTTACCGGAATGGCCGATTACTGGATCATAACTTCACGCAGGAAAAATGAGAAAGGGGATCTGTCCAGGGATATTGATTTTTTTATTTGTGATGTTCAACAGCCGGGACAAAATATACAGGTTGAAGAATATTATAATAATATTGGCTTATTTCCGGTTCCATACGGGAAAAATATTGTGGATGTCAGTGTGCCGGAGCAAAATATGCTTAAACCAGTTTCCACAGGTCTGAAACTAATGATGGATCTGTTGCATCGCAGCAGATTACAGTTTCCGGGAATGGCCATGGGATTTCTTCGCAGGATTCTGGATGAAGCGATAAAACAGTGTAATTCACGTATAGTGGCGGGACGTACTTTACTTTCCCTGGATCAGGTTCAGCATCAGATAGCAAAAATTCAAAGTGCTTTCACGGTCTGTTCAGCCATGTGTTCAAGAAGTGCTGATATCAGCGGCATCGAAAACAACCTGTCCGCATCTTCCCTTGAAGCCAACAGCATGAAGGCATATGTAACTGACTTAATGCAGGAATCGGCCCAAACCCTTACACAGCTTAACGGCGCCAACGGATACAAAATTGAGAGCCTTGGGGCCAGAGGTATCGTTGATTCAAGGCCTTTCCAGATATTTGAAGGATCAAATGAGATGCTTTATACCCAGATTTATGAAAATGTTGAAAAGTTAATGAATAAATTAAAAACAACTAACCTGCTGGAATTTTTAAAGAGATACGAGCGCACTGAAAATGTAGCAGGTCATTTTAAATCATTGCTTAACTTTTCCCTGGATGTAAATATTCCCCAGCGTAAAATGGTTGATCTTGGAAAAATTATCAGCAAGGTTATTGCTGCCGGTTATGTTTCTGAACTGGGCTTAAAGGGTTTTCGTCAGGATTTGATTGTTAACAGCATCGAAAACATTAAACATGAAATATCAGCTGTGGTAAATTCATTTAAATTTCAACCCAATGTCTCACCTGTTCTTGAATATAACGATAAAAGTTCCTGGCTGACACTTTAAATTTCGTTAACCATCTCACTGTTGAGTATCGCTCCCCCGGAGCTTCTGGTATATTTTGTACTGCAATTTCTACCGATGTATCATGCCTACGGCACTCCCTTTGTTGCGAATACGCAATCCATGCCTCAATTTCCACAATGGCGCGGACATGCTGACCGTGCCTCAACTTATACTTTTTTCCTAAACTTGTCATTAATCTGAAGCAGGCGTAAAGCCGGTTGGAATTAAAATTTTCCCAGCATCAGCTTCTCAATCAATGTGGCCATTTCTTCAGGAGGGGCTGTTAATTTTAAATATCCCTGCTGGGTGGGATTTTCCGTTTCTATCCAAACATTGCCTCCCTTTGCATCGGGTTTGCAATATCCATGGTCAATCCTGTCCCAGTATTTTCCAATCCCGTTTCTTATGGCATATAACACTGCAGTCTGGTCAAAAGTGGAATTATCCAGGATCTTTCCCTTGAAATTATCCTTTGATCCAGGGTGCATTGGCACTGAAATGCATGAACCCAACATATAATGGCTGATTGGGATCAATATCATTAAAAACCTCCCCTGTCTTGATGGCACTGCCGATCTCAAAACCTGAATATGTGATAGGAACCGGGATGTTCGCCAGCACATACTGGGTTACGCCAGGCATATTTCCGTTAAAATTCCATTCGTCTTTGCCCTCAGGAAACTGTCCGCCCATTATTACAAATTCTTTAACTTTTCTGCTAACCAATTCTTTTCCGGTGAGTGGTGAAATTGAATCAGCTCCTGATTGCAAAAGGGCCTGAATATTATATAAGGGACCAATGGGTATAATCACAGTACTTTTGTCTTTGCTCTTTGCCAGAATTTGCCGGTACAATACAGTGGCATCTTCTGCGGTTTTGTTGGTCATGTTATGCTCAAACTGGTCAGCTATTACTTTATTGTAATTCCAGCTTTCGTAATAATTGTCAGCCTGCCTGATGCCCAAAGGAATGTCAGGATGACCGTAATAATGATTTACCGCATCAATGGCCGGGATTACGTACTGCTCCGTTGACCAGCTTACTACTGCCAGCAGGTTACATTCTCCTTTGTCAATAAAATGATTCAGCATCACGAGTGCACCCAGATCATCAGCATCTCCGCCAAAATCAGTATCGAGGATAATGTTTTTCTGTGTAAATCCAATTGCAGTATGCATCATTAAAAAGGAAACCAGTGTTAATAGTAAGTATTTGTTCATTGTCTTATGGTGGTTAAGTTTTATATTTCGTTAAATATAGCAATGTTTTTGCATTTTTTTTTATTTTCATTGCTGGGATTTAAACCAGACGACCTGGGAATCAATGCAGACAAGTTAGGGATCAAACCAGAAGAGTTGGGAATTATTACAGACAGTTGGGAATCAAACCAGACGACCTGGGACTCAATGCAGACGAGTTGGGAATCAAACCAGATGACCTGGGACTCAATGCAGACGAGTTGGGAATCAAACCAGACGACCTGGGACTCAATGCAGATGACTTGGGATTAAATTCAGACGACCTGGGGCTTAATACAGATGACCTGTTGATTTAGTTCAGGCAGAGTCAACGATTCATTAAAACGCAAAGTTCCTTCCGTGAGCGTCCGCTTGTGACTGATAACAGATGCGAAGTAAATCTATTTCAGAACCATACAAGGCCTGCCAGCAGCCAAAGGCAAGGATTATTCGTACCCACAGGTCTGCCCACCAGCTGCCCATGAACCTTGCCCGCTCAAATTTCCACACGCCAGCCAGGGCAAGGGTTGTCACCTTGTTACTTTGTCACTTTGTTACTGTTATTACTTTTCTTCCTCACTATCATCCCCGGCAAAGTCCTCAGGATATGGTGTATTTCCTTTAGCTGAAAACCAGAGGATTCTGTTAAGCATATCATCATTACCTGAATCAATATGGTCAAACTGGGGTTGCATACTTTGTTTTGCATAGTGTTTAGCTTTCCCTCTTAAGGATTCAAGCCCGGGGTTCATCTCATCGAGGGGTATCTGGTTAAAACTGTGCTGCCACGGTTGCAGATTGGCTGTACTGTCAAAGCAGGCAGTCATGGGCACGGCAATGGCATCCTGGATATTCATGGGGGGCAGTCCGAGGATCTGTTCAATGGTCCTTACCATGGATGGTTGGTTGTAGGCTGTATGCACTGGCTGGTCCAGTCTGGAATACGGACTGATTACCAGTCCGACTGTCCGGTAGGCAGATACATGGTCCCAACCATCCTGGGAATCATCTTCTGTAACAAAAACAACAGTGTTCTGCCAGAAACGACTGTCGGTGATGGCTTCAATGATCATACCCAGTGCAAGGTCATTATCAGCTACCATGGCACGCGGGGTGGGATAGCCGGGACGTGCACCGGCAGTATGGTCATTGGGCAGGGCCACAACCATCAGATCGGGGAGAGAATCGCCCTCCATTTGTTCATATTTTTCCCAGTCTTTGACGAAGGCATCTGCACGTAATACATCAGGTATCTTGTGGTGGTCATATCCGGGATAGGCTCTTGCTTAACAACTGTCTGACGGGCTCTATAGTAGTTTTGTTGTGAAAAGCAAAAGTATCTCCGTCCAGAAATCCTGAATAAATGTCTTTCCACGTGAGTGCTTCATCGAATACAGGGATGGCGGCCTCACCATAAATTTTCACTTTTTTACCGTGTTTCACTGCATTATCCCAAAGGAACCCTGTGGGAGCATAAACGAGAGCATCTGTCTGCACATGCGGATAGCTTCGGAACCAGGCCCGCACATTCTTTTCGATATAATCGGTTACAATGGAAGCATCGGTCCACTGATGCCCTTCGGCCGAACATTTACCTGCTGCTATATAATTGTCCATTAGTTCAAAATCATCTGCCAGCCGGTGGGTGTTCGGAGTAACTTTTCTGCCATAGATGCAAAGGGCTGAGTCACCATCGCCTCCCGGCATATCGCCCAATACCTGGTCATAGGTTCTGTTCTCTTTAATAATGTAAACCACATGTTTGAATACTGAGGGTTCACCGATTCTTTCAGGTACCGGCTTTGGCAGGATATCAGTACGCAGAGGAAGCTGTGTCTCTGTTAATCTTTTCATCTGATTGACAGCAATTACGGTATTGGTGTATTTCTCCAGTTGCTTTTCGTCCGGTATGTCAATGATTGAAACTGAAGCCAGCATGTGATGGGCATTAAAAGCTAATCCCTCTGTCGAGGGTGCCGGAACAGGCAGTTGTGCTCCTCTGCCTTCCAGGTTTGTTATGTACAGGTTTCCATCGGCACTTACTGAGACGGAAGATGGATAAGCACCGGTGGGTATAAATCCTTCAACAGAACTTTTGTCCTCTGCACCCCGGGTGGCGGCCAGCCTTCCCGGGGAGATGACAGCAATAGCATTATCCATCCCATTGGTAACATAAATGGCATTTCCATCAGGTGAAACAGCCAGTCCGTTTGGGGAATCACCAAAATAGGAGTTCACTTCGGGATGCAGCCGCACTGAGATGGTTTCAGTAACGGCATCCAGTGCGGTACTGATAGCCATCACATTGTCGCTGTTGGAATTGGTAACGTATACATAAGCACCATCAGCAGATTTTGCTATTTCGTTGGGGTGGAGACCGGTTTGGATCTGTTTGATTATTTTTCCGCTTTCAGGATTGAGGACTGTTACACTTCCTTCGCTGGTAGCACCTGTATTCGGATCAACACGGGCATTGCCCCAGGGAACACCAGCTGTATTTTTTTCTTTGGCGGCCGGTATACGCCCTCCCCAGTTGGTCACATAAAGCTTACCGCCAGCCCGGGTTATGCCGTAAGGAGCCACACCAGTGGTAACTGTCCATACAGTATCGCCTGTTTCAGCATCCTGCTTAATTACCTGATTATTGCCGTTTAACACCACATAAAGATAATCCCTGCCGTCTTCTTTGCTTATCAGCAACTCATTTGGCAATGCAAGAGAGGCGGGTGGTTGGGCTGCATAACTGAATAATTGGGCGAAGGAAGCCACTGCTCCGTTCCATATTGCCTTTGCAACAAAAGATTTTCCATTACCTGCACAGCTCCACCAAATAAACAATTTGTCACCTTTTTGCTGCCAGATGATTCCTGAATATGTGTTCATGGTCCCTTTCAGGTCAGGGTTTTGTTTGAGCGGGAGGGTAGCTATTATTTCGTTTGTTAGTGTACTGATGAAAACAATACTGAATCTTTCTTCTACTGCCAGCCAGCTGCCATCGGGAGAAAGTGAAGCATCGAGTGCATGATTTTCGAGGGCCGGATCACCAAAGAAGATCTGTTTGCCGGCCGGCTGTAATATCCGGTCGTAGGGGAGTTGTTGGAGTGTTTCTGCTGAATCAGACGATTCAGTGACATATTGCTGGGTAAACGCCTGACAACTGACTGAAAAAATCAGTATTACCAGAAAAACAGCTGTTTTTATGATATACCTCATAAATAAGTATTTTGGTTATAATTATTTTTTTTTCTGAAATAATTTACAAAGGTAAACAGTTATACTGGCAACTGGTTTGACTGATCTTAAATTTTTATTAAATGTGCAGGAGGTTTTTTCAGGCAGGGCGTACTATGAACCAATGATAATAATTATTATACCAACCAGAATACCAAGTAATATCAATGCCTTATGCCGGATATTTACCTCCCTGAAAATCAAGGCACCAAGTGTGAATGAGATTATAACACTGCCGCGCCGTAAAACAGACAGGATTGCAATCAGGGAATCTTCCCATGTTAAGGCGTAAAAATAGGCAAAATCGGCTACAGTAAGACAGATACCTATCAGCGGGATTGTCCAGCGCCATTGAAAAGGGGTGAATTTTCTTTTCCCGGGGAACCATAAGATGGCTTGCACAGGTAACAGAACAATAATCATATAGATTGAAAACCATGCCTGTACCGCCATCCGGTCGTAGTGGGCAATGAGGTATTTATCATACAGACTGCTAACGGTACCAATAATGGTGGCAAGAAATATAAACAACACCCACTTGTTGTGCAAAAAATTTATTCCCTCTTTGCGACCGGCAATTGAAAACAGGTAATAAAACACCAGCGTGAGGATCAAGCCTGTCCATTGCAGGATACTGAGCTTTTCCCCAAAGATTGTCAGCGCACCAAGCAGGGTCCACAGTGGCCCACTGGCCCTGACTGGCGCAACAATGGTGATAGGAAGATTTTTCAGGGCAAAATAGGCAAAGATCCAGGAGGAGCCAACGATTACTGATTTCAGTAAAATAAGCAGGTGGGTCTTCCAGGTTATCTCCGGAACGAAAAACAGGGTACCGGACAATACATCAGGACTGGAATGACTTATTATAATAAAGGGTACAAATATCAATGCACTGGTAATACTGGCGAAGAATAATACGGGTATTACTGCATTATCTTTTAGCGAAGTTTTTTTAAAAATATCATAAATTCCCAGAAAAAAAGACGAGAATACGCCTAATAATACCCACATATATCAAAATTTAGAAGAGCACCGTTTGGGATAGGTACATTCAGTAAAATTATTCTGTAAAAATTAATATAAGCCCGCAAAGCTAATGATAAGACTTCAATTAAACAGAAGTTTTTTATTTAGATTCTTACTACACATAATTACTTTCAACCTTTGAAAGGGAAAAAAATAAAAGCCCCGGGCATAACCGGGGCAAAATAAGAAAGTAAAATGTAGGCCTGCTTTCAATAGCGTGAAAGCATGAATGGATTAAAGTTCCAGATTCAGTTCTTCAAGGTACCCATTAATAGTACTGATGTCATCTTTGCTCAGGTTGAATGAAGCTGCCCTTGCATTGTCTTCAACCTGCTGTGGGTTACGGGCACCTGCAAGAGCAGTGGTGATGCCAGGTTGCTGAATGGTCCAGTTCAATACCGTTTGGGCAGGGGTTGTACTGTAACTTTCGGTAATTGGTTTTAGTTTTTCAAGAAAATTATTGATCTTTTCAATATTGACATCCTTGTAAAAGGGACTGGATGCCCGGGTATCTCCTTCATTGAACTTCATTCCCGGTTTCATTTTTCCGGTAAGCAAACCACGTTGCATCGGACTGTATGCAAGAATACCGAGATTGTTTTTCAAACAGTAGGGGACTACATCCGTTTCAATATCTCTGTTTACCATGCTAAAGGGCACCTGATTTGAAGCCAGCTTCTGCGTTTTTTCAGCCTCTTCCAATTCCTGTGCATTATAGTTACATACACCTGCAGCCCTTATTTTACCCTGTTCCAGCAACCGCTCCACTGCTTCCATAGTTTCCGATACCGGAGTAGTTGGATCCGGCCAGTGGATCTGATAAAGATCAATGTAATCAGTTTTCAGGCGTTTCAAGCTGGCCTCACATTCCGCAATTACACTTTCTTTGGAAGCCAGCCGGCGAACATCAATAGGTTTTCCATTATTATCTGCACTGTCAAAAAAATGTTGTCCTTTTGATGTATCCCAACGCAGGCCATATTTGGTAAGTATTTGCAGGGAATCGCGCTTGTAGTTGCTGATTACTTCACCCACAATTTCTTCACTGTGTCCCTGTCCGTAAGCCGGTGCTGTGTCAATTGAGGTAATTCCCAATTCAATTGCCCTGTGGATTGCCTTTACCGCCTCATCCTTATCTGCACCGCCCCACATCCAGCCGCCAATGGCCCAGGCTCCGAAAGTAATAACAGTTAATTCAAGTTCAGTTTTTCCAAGTTTTCTGTACTCCATAGTTATTCAGTTTATTTATTAATTATTATGATTACCAGTTGATCGCCTCTTCCGGTACATTATTCAAACTGTCAACGATCCAGTCGGCTTTTGATAGTTTATCAGCCGGGAAGCTGGAAGAAATTGCAAGACATTTGCAACCAGCCTTTTTGGCTGCTTCAACTCCGCTGACGGCATCTTCAACAACGAGACATTCATCAGGTTCAAGTTGCAGACTGTTGGCTGCTTTGAGGTATATCTCCGGTGAGGGTTTCTTATTTTTAACATCTTCTCCCTTAATAAGCGCATCAAAAGTATTATGATCCAGACCTGTTTCCATCAGGTTGATCTCCATTTTTACTTTGTCAGCACTGGTTGCCACAGCAAGTTTGAATCCTTTTTCAGCACATCTTCGGATAAATTCTTTTGCCCCGGGTAGTGCTTTTAGCTTATTTTTAACCAGTTCCCCATAAATTTCATAAGTCCTTTTTTTAGCACGCTGAATATCAAAATCAACACCGTATTTTTCAGCAACACCTCCGATATATCTGTCTTCTCCCGTGCCTACAAAAGGTTCAAAATCCTTTGGTTGCACTTCAACACCATGTTCCTTGAACATCTTAACGGCTGCCTGGCTAATGAATTCCTCGGAATCCACCAATACCCCGTCCATATCAAAAAGAACACCTTTGATCTTCATAATTAATTATTATTTGTGACCTGTAATTTCCTGAAGCTGGTCAGTTCCTAATTCTTTGCTTTCTTTCATCATTGTTGTAAGGATAGTCATTCTGGCAGCTTCCTCGAGAACCTCCATACGGTCGTATGCCTGAAGCAGACTCGTTCCGGTGGTGACTATGCCATGGTTACTGATCAGTATTACATCTGATTCCCTGGCTGCCTGTGCAACATTTTCTGCCAGTTGGGGTGTTCCCTGCAATGCATAAGGTGCACGTAAGGGGATGCCAAGGATGGCCCAGGACTCGGCAATAAGCCGCGTATTAATTTCTTTTTCCATAGCAGTAAAAGCAGTTGCCCAGGTTGGATGTGCATGCACAACAGCCCTGACATCCGGCCTTTGTTTATAAACAGCCAGGTGCATGGAAATTTCCATACTGGGCGTGAGCTCCGGGGTGAGATTTTCACCACTGAGTGTGATAATACCAACCTGATCACCAGAAAGCCTGCCTTTATCGAACAGGGAAGGAGTAACCAGAATCTTGTCGGCTCCCACCCGCAGGCTTACATTTCCTCCTGAGGTGGTGGTAAGTCCTTTTTCGTAAAGCCGTTTCATAAAGTAGGCGACTTCAGCCCGTTCAATCTCATGCATTTTTATTTGTTTTTATCAATCAGGTCAATTACTCCGTTAAGGACATGATGCGGACTGTATGGGAAATGGTTGATCATATTTCTGCTGGTAATGCCACTTAAGACAAGTGCAGTATCTATTTCAGACTCGATTCCCGAGATAATATCGGTATCCATGCGATCACCAATAATAATTGATTCTTCCCGGCTACAGGCAATCTTTTTCAGTGCAATACGCATCATAAGCGGATTCGGCTTACCAATGTAATAGGCTTCACGGCCGGTAGCAATCTCAATAGGTGCAATGAGTGCCTTGGTTGCTGGTGCAATTCCGTTTTCAATGGGGCCGTTTGTATCAGGATTTGTCCCGATTAGCTTGGCACCTTTCAGAACCAGATTAACCGCCTGTTCAATTTTCTCGTAACTGTATGCCCTTGTTTCACCCATAACAACATAATCGGGATCAACATTGTTCATGGTATAACCAACATTATAGAGTGCGTTGATCAGACCCGCTTCTCCAATTATAAAGGCACTGCCCCTGGGATTCTGACTTGAAAGAAAACTGGCTGTCGCTAAGGCACTTGTGTAAAAATGACTTTTGTCGACATCTATGCCCAGTCTTTTCAGTTTTTCCTGTAATTCACGGGGCGTTCTTTCACTGGAATTGGTAAGGAACAGAAATTTTTTCTTTTCCTGCTGCAACCAGTCAACAAATTCCTTTACCCCGGGCAATAACATGTTCCCATGGTAAATTACTCCATCCATGTCGCAGATGAAGCCTTTTTTTGATTTGATTTTTTCAATACTTTCTTTCTTCGTCATAGGTTTTGGTTTATCGTTTGTTTGTGTGCAACACAAATTTATTAAAATAATCGGAAGATGAAGCTTAGGGGGAAGTAGTTCTTAAGTCAGGGCACGGACAACATGTCCACTTAAGAGGCACAAGTAGATACTTGCGCCAGGGTGAGGGCGAGACGCTTGCGGCAGGGTAGTGGGTGTGACGCGGCAGGGTGCAGGGCACGGACAACATGTCCGCGCCAGTTAAAGTTTCAGAACCAGACTACCTCTACAACCTTTATATCTTTTATAATCTCTACATCCTCCTTAATCATTGTTGTATACAATTTTCAGCACGTCCTCGAAATATTCAACAAAATGAACTTTAACACCTTCTTTGATATAATCGGGTAATTCATCAAAATCCTTTTGATTATCCTTTGGGAAGATCAATTCTTTAACCTTCACTCTTTTACCTGCAATGGTTTTTTCCTTCACCCCGCCAATGGGTAATACTCTTCCCGTAAGGGTGAGCTCTCCTGTCATGGCAATATCGGTGCGCACTCCCTTGTATATGGCCAGGGAATACAAAGCCAGGGCCATGGTTATTCCGGCCGATGGCCCGTCTTTCGGAATTGCTCCTGCGGGAACATGGAGGTGCACAAAATTATCATTAAAGAAATTTTTGTGTTTTTTATCTTTGGATAATATTGAACGCACATAAGAAAATGCTATTTCCGATGATTCCTGCATTACCTTGCCCAGTTGTCCGGTTTGTTTGAATCCGCCGCCTTTATTAATGAGCGAAGAGGCTTCTATATAAAGGGTGGTACCACCCATCGCTGTCCAGGCCAGTCCCAGCGTAACTCCCGGGATGGGCTTTTTATAAAGTTGTTCAGGTGTAAAAGCAGGATTACCAAGGTATTCATGTAAATTCTGAATACTGATGTTAAATTTTCCTGTTTCTCCTTCGGCCTGTTTCAGGGTAACCTGTCTCATTACCTTCTTGATGAGGTTTTCCAGACTTCTTACTCCGGCTTCCCTGGCATATTCATCTACCATCTTTGCCAGGCCGGCATCGGTTATATGCACTTCTTTTGTTTTTAGGCCGTGCTGTTTCATCTGACGCGGTACGAGGTATTTTTTGGCAATCTGGACTTTTTCTTCCAGCACATATCCGGCAAGGTGAATAATTTCCATCCTGTCCAGCAGTGGTCTCGGGATGGTATCAAGCTGATTGGCTGTGGTAATAAACAGGATATTAGATAAGTCGAAACGCACATCGAGGTAATGATCCAGAAATTCTTTGTTTTGTTCGGGGTCCAATACTTCAAGCAAAGCAGATGCTGGATCTCCCTGGTAACTCATGCCGATCTTGTCAATCTCATCAATCATAATCACCGGATTGGCAGTTCCAGTTCGTTTAAGACTTTGCACTATTTTACCAGGCATGGCACCGATATAGGTACGCCGGTGCCCTTTATCTCTGCTTCATCCCGCATACCACCCACTGAGAACCTGTAGAATTTCCGGTTTAGTGCATCGGCAATCGAATGGCCTACTGATGTTTTACCTACACCAGGAGGACCTACCAGGCAAATAATATTTCCTGACATTTTCCGGTTTTTGATAATGGTACTGATAAACTGAAGAATCAGCTTTTTTACATCTTCAAGTCCGTAATGCTGGTCATCAAGTATGTTACGGGCTTTCTTAATGTTCAGACTGTCAGTTGAAAATACTCCCCAGGGAAGGCTTGTTAATTCGTGCAGGTAATTACGCGAAACATGATATTCGGGAGATTGCCTTTCCAGTACACTGAGCTTTTCAAGTTCTTCATCCACTACTTTTTTGGCTTCTTCAGTAAGTGTCAGCCCCTGCATCTTTTTTTTGATTGTCTCAATCTCAGATTCCTTGTCGTCTTTTTCCATGCCCAGTTCTTTCTTGATTACCTTAAGCTGTTCCCTGAGAAAATATTCTTTTTGCTGCTTTGACACTTTCTCATTGATCTGCTTCTGAATGTCTTCCTGCACCTGGGCAACTTCAATTTCTTCCTTTAGCAGAATAAGCAGTTTTTCCGCTCTTTTAAAGAGGTTATAAGTCTCAAGCAGCTCCTGAAGCTTATCCGGATCAGCCGACAGGATAGATGCAACCATATCCATAATCACATGTGGCTTGTCGTAAGTCATTTGTGAAAAGAGCATCTTAAGCTGCTCCTGCATGAACTGGTTGGTTTTCATTAATTCCTTTACATTTGAGATGATGGAAAGCACATATGGCTTTAACTCATCATCTTTTTTGGGAAGCGTATCATAACGATACCTGACCTCCCACCGTATGAGTGGTTTCTGCTGGACACTCCTGATGTATTCAAAACGATGAAGACCCTGCGCTATAACCTGTATTGTATCGTCTGCAATGGGAACAATTTTATGTATCTTCATGACCGTTCCCACCTCATACAGGTCAGGTTTATCATAATTGTCATCTTCTTCTTTTTGCATTACAACACCAAAAACCCGGTGTTCCGAATCCGAGGCTTTCTGAACTGCTTCAATATCCCTTTTTCCGGACAATACTAGCGGGATTATCAGATTAGGAAATATAGGCCTGGGTTTTACCGGTACAATATTTATTTTATCAGGCAGAACTTCTGAAACAACAACCAGATCTCCTGATCTTTTTTCATTCCGGGTAGTGTCAAATGATTCCTCTTTATTCATAACACAATTCCTTTTTTAAAAATTTCTATTGACGTTTCTTAATACAGATCAATTATTTCAACAATTATCATACAATAAGACTTTATTTAAAAAAAACCTTATTTTACAGACAAAAGGTCAGCTAAATATTGAAAGCTTTTGTACTATGTTTAACAATTCAGATGCATAATATTTTAAATGACAGGTGAATAATTTTACTTTTTCCTGCGGAAATAATACTGTCATTATTACAGATTAACAGCCTGATCTGCTTTGCAGAGAGTTTTTGAGTAGTATTTATTTTTTGTGAAGACTGAACAGCCCCGGTAAAAACTTTTACATTTGAATTTTAAGAAAAGTAATTGATCTGACTAGTGGATACTATTTCACCTGAAGTATAACTATTCGCTAATAACATTATTTAACTTATAACTATGATATCCCATACTTTGAAATTTTTCCCGGGCAGTTTATTCTGTTTACTGATGTCTGCTGCTGTTTACGGACAGGTTTACCGCAATCCTTCAGCTCCGGTCGAAGAGCGGGTAAATGATTTACTGGACCGGATGACACTGGAAGAAAAAATTGATTATATCGGTGGATACAATGCTTTTTATATCCGCGACATCCCCAGGTTGAATACACCGTTAATCAAGATGTCCGACGGACCGGTTGGTGTCCGGAACTATGGTAACACTACCGCTTATCCTGCTGGTATTTTAACTGTTTCAACATGGAACAGGGAACTTAACTACAACGTAGGGCAGGCTTTGGGCAGGGATGCACGTGCAAGGGGTGTTCATATCTTGCTGGCACCGGGCGTTAATATTTACAGAGCACCCATGTGCGGACGTAACTTCGAATATTTTGGTGAAGATCCCTATCTTTCCGGAGAAACGGCAGCGGCGTATATCAGTGGTATCCAGGGTCAGGGCGTAGTAGCTACTGTTAAGCACTTTGATGCCAATAATCAGGAATATGATCGTAACAATGTAAGTTCTGATATGGCAGAAAGGACTTTGCAGGAAATTTATCTTCCTGCATTCAGGGCTGCAGTTCAAAAAGTACATGCCGGGAGTGTCATGGCTGCCTATAACCTCGTTAACGGAATTCATTGTACGCAAAATATGCATTTATTATCCGATGTACTGAAAGATCAATGGGGCTGGGATGGATTTGTTATGTCTGATTGGGTTTCTACTTATAATGGTGTGGATGCTGCAAAAGCAGGGCTGGATCTTGAGATGCCTGATGCTGCACACATGAACCGCAATACGCTGTTACCGGCCATACATGATGGCACCCTGTCAGAAGAAATAATCAACGATAAGGTTAGACGTATTTTGCGG
Organism: uncultured Bacteroidales bacterium; assembly: GCA_963783315.1. Lineage (GTDB taxonomy): Bacteria > Bacteroidota > Bacteroidia > Bacteroidales > DASQZP01 > DASQZP01. Next base: position 73,289 of record CAWAMZ010000008.1, on the reverse strand, counting down.
ATTTTGTTTCGATTTGGATTTTTCGACCGTGACCAGAAAGATGCTTCCATTCCCCTTGATGATCCGGACAATGCAAAAGTTGCCCTGGAAGATGCGCAGGAAGGAATTGTATTACTCAAAAATCAGGATAGTATATTACCATTGGATAAATCAAAAATTTCCAGTATTGCTGTTATCGGACCGAATGCCAACAGTTATGTTACCGGTGGAGGCAGCTCATATACTTCACCTTTTCACTCGGTAACCCTTCTTGATGGGATAAAAAAAGCTGCTGGACCGGATTGCCAGGTTTCCTATGAATCGGGAACTGTTAATTCTTCCTCCTCAGCGGAAAATGCTGTTTTCTATATCAGTTCGGGAAGTGAAACCCGGGGGCTAAAAGGAGAGTATTTCAGCAACCAGTATCTGACCGGTAATCCAGCTTATTCAAGGACTGATCAGACTGTTGATTTTAACTGGAATGGTGTACCCAATGTTCCCGGACTTGCCGCCGATCACTTCTCCATAAGATGGACGGGTGTAATAAAGCCTGAAAAATCAACTCAATATGAGTTCATTGTAAATGGAGATGATGGTTACAGACTCTGGATTAATAACAATTTGGTTATCAATAACTGGACTGATCATGCTGCTGAACAACGAACCGCCCGCTTGTCACTCGATTCAGGCACTATTTATCAGGTAAAGCTGGAATATTATGAAAACGGAGGAGATGCAGTTATTTCTTTTGGCTGGCAGGAAATGGGAATCGCAAATTCACGTGCTGTTGCCCTGGCAAAAGATGCTGATCTGGTTATTTTCAGCATGGGATTTAACAGCAGTTTGGAAGGAGAAGGTTTTGACCGTACTTTTTCACTTCCTGCCGGGCAGGACGACCTTATAAAAGCTGTAACAGCGGTAAATCCAAATACAATTCTGGTTATTAATGCAGGTGGAAATGTAAATATGCAGAGCTGGCTGGGAGATATTAAAGCGTTGTTGTATGCCTGGTATCCCGGTCAGGAAGGTGGAACAGCTATTGCAAATATTTTGTATGGGGAAGTTACACCCAGTGGCAAGCTGCCTGTATCTTTTGAGAAGAAATGGCAGGATAATCCTGTTTATGACAGTTATTATGATAATGATGGTGATCAAAAAGTATTCTATAAGGAAGGATTATTGCTGGGCTACAGATATTATGATACGAAAAATGTTGAACCGCAATTTCCCTTTGGATTCGGACTCTCCTATACATCGTTTGTTTATTCAGGGATGTCGGTGTCGGTTGACAATGATTCTGCAGCAGCCGGAGTAAGTTTTACTGTTACCAACAATGGAAAGAGACCCGGAGCTGAAGTTGCACAGGTATACGTGCACGATCCTGTCTGTCCCGTGATCCGTCCCTATAAGGAACTGAAAGGGTTTGAAAAAATATTCCTGCAGCCTGGCGAATCAAAAACTGTTTCAGTAAAACTAGACAGCAGTGCATTTTCTTATTATAAAGAATATAAAAAGGAATTTGGCATTGGATACGGATCATTTGATATTCTGGTTGGTGCCTCTTCGGCTGATATCCGATTAAGCAAATCAGTCAGCATTGAGTCACCGGAAACGAATCCTCCCGTCATTATTCAACAGGATCCAGCTGATGAGGCAGGAACTGTTCAGACCTTTACAATTTCATTTTCCCGTCCTGTATTTGCGATCCCGGGTCATCAACTTACTATCCTAAGAAAATCAGATCAAAAGGTAATTGAGAATATTAATATTGAAGAGGTAACTGGTTCAGGATCAGCTTCTATTTCCTTTAAGAATCAAACAGCATTGAATGTAGGAGATGCTTACTATATTGAAATCGACTCAGCTGCCTTTATAGATAACTATGATAATGCTTTTCAGGGCCTGTACGGAACTGATGAATGGAACTTTATCATATCACATGAGACAGGAATAAATAATAGAGAGGTTGACATTAAGACAATCCGGATCTTTCCTAATCCTGCATCCAAAGAAATTAACATAGAGTTGATGACTGGTTATGAACCGTTATTGAAAGTTGAAATAGTAACTGTAACCGGGAGTGTGATAGATACAATTGAAACTACCGGCAACAAAGGTAATGTATTGGTGTATAATACCTCCGGACTTACAAGTGGATGCTATTTTGTAAGAATCCGGCTAAATGAAAGAATCTTAAGTTCACTGTTTTTAATTAACTGAGCGGCTAACTTATACAATGTTAAAAACCCGGTTGGAAACCGGGCTTTTACATTTTTGACACTTTCGACACTTTTATTCTTATTAAATTTGCTGGTGGAAATTATGAAATTTTATCCATTACCCCGTCAACGATACCGTATTCAACAGCTTCTTTCGCATCAAGCCAGAAGTCACGGTCAAAATCGGTCATTATTTTCTTATAGGGTTGTCCGCAGTTTTCTGACAGTAACCTGGCGCCCAGTTCCTTTGTTTTTTTAATTTCCTTTGCAGTAATTTCAAGGTCACTGGCGGTACCGGTAATACCTCCAATGCTCGGTTGATGAATCATCACACGACCGTTCGGATACACGAAACGTTTGCCTTTTTCACCGGCTGATAATAAGATAGATCCCATGGAAGCAGCCAGCCCCATACATACTGTTGAAACCGGAGAACTGATCATTTTTATTGTATCGTAGATAACCATTCCGGAGGTTACAATGCCTCCCGGACTGTTAATATAAAAGGTAATATCTTTTCCGGGATCTTCAAATTCGAGATATAATAAGCGATCCATAACATAGCGTGCCGATTTGTCGTCAACCTGGCCCCACAAAAAAACTTTTCTTTCCTTTAAAAATTTCTTTTCAAGAACCTTGGAAATTGGAGTTTCTGATTTATTTTCTTCTTTTTCGTTTACTATCTCATTCATTCTCATATTGTATTGAATATTTAGCGGATTATACAATCAATGGTTCAAAATTTTGGATAAAGATACAGCTTTTCATCCTATTCAAGCAAATTTTATTTGATTGGCTTTTGGAGAATATTATCCTGTTCGTTTCAAATCTCGCTGCAGAGCAGTCAATCAGATTACCGGTGAAGATTGAGATACATTTGTGCTCCTGCAGTTTAGTAAAATAAAAACCTGCCGGCAGGCAGGTTTTATGCATTATTTTTTCTGATTACGTTTCAGGATAGTATCTTTGGTTTTTATTAAATTCTAAGCTGAAATTTAAATGGAAAAGGATCTTAGTATCTGGGAAGACAACTATAAAATTCATTCCTATGAAGTCGATTTTAACGGGAATGCAACATTACCTGTAATCTGTCATTTTTTGCAGGAGAGTGCCTGGAATCATGCCCGGTATTTCGATTTTGGATATGATTTTCTGATGAATAACAGTCAGATCTGGGTATTGAGCCGCCTTGGCATTGAGATTGACAGTTATCCAAAATGGGATGATACCATCACCATCCAGACATGGGCAAAAGGAATTGACAGATTATTTGCACTTAGAGATTATAGATTGCTTAGTGATTCAGGAAAAGAGATTGGCAGGATTTCAAGCGCCTGGTTAATTATTGACCTTATTAAGAGAAGGCCGCAACGGATTGAACCTTATCTGGATAAAATGCCTCTTTTGCCTGATCGTCATGCGATGCCTGAGATGCCGGGAAAGATTCAATCAGTTGAGAATGGTGTGGCATCTGGTAAATTTCCTGTTCGGATCAGTGACCTGGACGTGTATCATCATGTGAACAACACCCGCTATATCCAGTGGTTAACTGACAATTACGACTATGATTTTGTTAAGAACAAATTTATACACCGATTTGATATTAATTTTATGCAGGAAGCACAGATTAATGACGAAATTAACATTATAACAGAAAGCATTGAAGACGGAAGGCAGTTCAGACACTCATTAGGCAATGTGAATACCGGAAAAGAGTTCAGCAGAGCCGAAGTGCTGTGGCAGGAATATTAAACAAAAAAACCGCGTTTAAGCGGTTTTTTATTTCATGTAATTTGGGCAACTCTTAATTAATAGACTTGAGTTGCCATATCGGATAATTTTGAACTTAACTTGAGACCATTTTTGGCATTGGATGGTTTTACTTCAAATTTGAGTGCGTTATTCACAATAAGAAAATTTATGGCTGCTCCTTCATCACAGGCCCCTCTTTTTTCAGCAATTATTAAAGTACTGTTGCCGCCAATTTTTGAAACTATATCCGGCATTTCTTTTGTTTTACCATAACTTACAAATAATATATTGCACTTATTAATTTCAGAAGCGTCCTTAAATTGTTCAACCTTAATTGATTGCACACCTACTTTTTTGCCCGTGGTATAAGTTTCAAGCTCATTGCTTAAGTCGCTGTGCCCCAGTACACCAATAACAAAATCTCCTGAGCTGAAACCAGCCGGCCATTCAATCAGTCTGGAAAAATTATAAATAAACATAGACTGTGCTTTTGGTATAGATGTTTGTCCGAATATTCCGGCAGAAAAGAAAGCCAGACTGGCAAATATCAGTAAATATCTCTTCATGTTATTTCCTTTTGTATATAATATTTCAGATTAATAAATAGAAATTATCTTATCAAGTGGTTATACTTATAAAAAAGCAAATGGTTTCATACTTTTTAGGTTAACTTTCAATTTTTATAGAATTAATCCCCATAAATAGTCGTCTGGTACTGTCCCGGAGGAAAAATTGTTTCCGGATATTCGATGGATACAAGATGCAGTCCTTTTGCAGGAGCAGAAGCACTTGCCTGTCCTCTGTCATGGCTCTCAATAATGTTTTTAAAATCTTTAATTTCGATTTTTTTTCTGCCTGTGTCAACAAGTGTGCTTACTATGGCCCGAACCATATTCCGCAAAAACCTGTTTGCACTTATTGTGAATATCAGCTCATTTTTCGTTTGTTTCCAACTGGCATTTGTAATGATGCAGTTATTTGTTTTGACATCTGTGTGAAGCTTGCTGAAGCTGGTGAAATCTGTATAACAAAAAAGCATTTCGGCTGCCTGGTTCATCACATTAACATCCAGCGGGTATTGCAGGAGCCAGCAAAACTCATTTTTAAAAGGATCTTTTTCAGTGAGAATCCGGTATTTGTAAGTCCGCCGGGTTGCATCAAAGCGGGCATGAGCTTCAGGAGTTACCGGAAAAAGAGAATGTACAGCAATATCATCGGGCAGAAAATTGTTTATTTTGCGGATAAATGCTTGATCCTGCTCCAAACCCGGATGACTCGAATCAAAATGTGCAACAAAACCCGATGCATGGACACCACTGTCTGTGCGGCCGGCACCGGTCAGGTTGATTTCTTCCCCCAGTATCAGCGTTAACCTTTCATTCAGCACTCCCTGAACAGTGATTCCGTTTGGTTGCACCTGCCATCCGTTATAATGCGTCCCTTTGTATGATAATATAATAAAATATCTGAATTCCAGTTTATTAGTCATGTGAGTTGTGTTTTCAGCACAAAAATATTAAATATTTTATTATTAGGCTGTTCCTGCTTTATTTATTACAAAAGGTACAAAACGAAGAAAGATTTAATTTGCTTAACGTATTATCAATTTATTTTTATATGAAAATTTGTCAGTACCTTGCTGCTTCTTTTGGGAAGCCTGGTTTAACAAATTTTAACAACCATTTTAAAAATATTAGCATTTTCTGTGCCGTTGGTTAAGCCGAGAACATTAATTTTGTGAAACCTAAAAATAAATTTAACAGACAAAATTTCAGACAGCTTCACAAAAATAAACAAACAAATACGGATATGAATGAAACTGTAAACATCAAAGAGCTAAATGAAAGAATTCAGCAGGAAAGTGCCTTCGTTGATATGATTAACATGGAAATGCACAAGGTGATTGTTGGCCAGAAACACCTGCTTGAAAGCATGTTGATTGGTTTACTCACCAACGGCCATATTCTGCTGGAAGGAGTGCCCGGTTTGGCTAAAACACTTGCAATAAGAACACTGGCTGATACGATTGATGCCGGTTTCCAGCGGATACAGTTTACACCGGATCTGTTGCCTGCCGACTTGCTGGGTACCATGATCTACAGTCAGAAAAAGGAAGAATTTCAGGTGAAAAAAGGACCTATTTTTTCTAATTTTATCCTGGCTGATGAGATTAACCGGAGTCCGGCAAAGGTACAGAGTGCTTTACTCGAGGCCATGCAGGAAAAACAGGTTACCATCGGAAGTGAAAGTTTCAGGTTGCAAGAACCTTTTCTTGTACTGGCAACCCAGAACCCGATTGAACAGGAAGGTACTTATCCGCTTCCCGAAGCACAGGTAGACCGGTTTATGTTAAAAGTTGTGATTGATTATCCGAAAAAAGAGGAGGAGCGTTTGATCATTCGTCAGAATCTCAGCCGTCAGTTCCCTGTTGCTTCCAAAATCTTAACTACTGAAAGCATCCTTAAGGCAAGGGGCGTGGTAAGCGATGTATATATGGATGAAAAGATCGAACAATATATTCTGGACATAGTATTTGCCACTCGGTATCCGGCCGATTACGAACTCGGTAAATTCAGAAACCTGATCAGTTATGGCGGATCACCACGTGCCAGTATCAACCTTGCACTGGCTGCCAAAGCTTTTGCTTTTATTAAGCGCCGTGGTTATGTCATTCCCGAAGATGTAAGAGCGGTTTGCCACGATGTACTGAGACACAGGATAGGATTAACCTATGAAGCAGAAGCTGAAAATATAACTTCTGAAGATATTATTTCAGAAATATTAAATACGGTAGAAGTACCCTGATAAAATATAGTATTACAGATGACCAGGTTTTTGTTCATATTATCAGCAATGTTGCTTCAGACGGGTTTTGTTGCAGATGCACCTCATTTCATAGGTATGTACAAAAACGACATCGTCGAAGAGATGAGAACCGAGCATCATGATTTTGTCCGTGATGACACTTTTGTGAACAGGTCATTTAATTATTTGAAATTTGTCGACCGGTATAATGAACGTACATTGCTCTTTTTTCTCACTGAGGAAGATCTTTGCACCTCCATCCGTCTGATGTGCGATTATGCTGATATAGATGTTACGCTTGAAGAGCTTAACAGTTCATTTCATAAGTTGAATGACAGTACCTGGTTTTCTTCTTCTGAGGGTAACCATTACCGGGTCTCATTGGATAAGGGAGAATGGTTTTATACGGTTACGACTAAAAAAGAATAAAATGGCTGAAAATACAGAAACTTCCGAACTGCTCAAAAAAGTCAGGAAAATTGAGATAAAGACCAGAGGACTTTCCCGGCAGGTTTTTGCAGGGGAATATCACAGTGCTTTTAAGGGCAGGGGGATGGCTTTCAGTGAAGTAAGGGAATATCAGTTCGGTGATGACATTCGCAGTATTGACTGGAACGTAACTGCCCGTTTCAATCATCCTTATATTAAAATTTTTGAAGAGGAAAGGGAATTGACAGTCATGCTGCTTGTGGACATCAGCGGTTCAAGGGAATTTGGATCGAAGCAGCAGTTAAAGCGGAATCTGATAACTGAACTATCGGCAGTTTTGTCATTTTCTGCTATTCAGAACAATGACAAAATCGGGGCTGTATTATTTTCGGATAAGATCGAGAAATATATACCCCCTAAAAAAGGAAGGCAGCATATTCTGAGGATAATCAGGGAATTGATTGAATTTGAACCTGAAAATACCAGTACAGATATATCCGGTGCCCTGAGGTTTTTAACCAATGCCATTAAGAAAAGAAGCACAGCTTTTTTGATATCTGACTTTATGGATTTTGATGAGAATAAGAACCAGCAGCCACTATCCGTAAGGTTTAATGATGCATTGAGAATTGCAGCACGAAAACATGATCTTATTGCACTCAGGATTTTTGACAAGAGGGAAACATCGCTGCCACCTGTTGGCTTAATAAAACTCAGAGATGCTGAGACAGGTAAATTTCTGTGGGTAAATACTTCCAGCAAAAATGTACGTGAAACATATACGGTGTGGTGGAATAATTTCAGCCTGATATTGAAGGATTCTTTTTCCAGAGCAGGTGTCGATAATGTTTCACTTGCTACAGACGAAGATTATGTAACCCCGCTGTTAAATCTTTTTAAAAAACGATAAGTACGACATAGTGTAATATGATACCATTAAAAAGTATACATAATAAAAGACCGTTTTACGGCAAAATTGCTTTTAATCTGGTTGTTTTGTTGCTTGTTTTGCCTTTTCAGCTAATTGGTCAGACGGTGACACTGGATGCACGGCTTGATACTACTCAGATGCTTATAGGCGATCAGATACACCTGAATTTGATGGCCAAACAATCTCCCGGCACGCAGGTTGGTTTTCCGGTACTGGCTGATACACTCACTCAACACATTGAGGTACTTTCAGGATCACCGGTAGATACTGCAAAACAAGTTGATGGTTCTTTGTTGCTTCGGCAACAGTATCTGATTACTTCCTTTGACAGTGGGCGGTATACAATACCAGCTCTTCCTTTTTCAGTGAATATAAACGGAAATATTGATACAGCCTATACCTCTCCGGTTGAGTTAATGGTACATACAATGCCTGTAGATACTACCCAGGTTGTAAAGGACATAAAAGCCCCAATGTCAGCTCCATGGACACTGGCAGAGTTGTGGCCGTATATTCTGGGAGTTATATTACTGGCACTAATTACCTGGTTTATAATCAGATTGATCCGGAAACGAAAGAAAAAAGAACCAATCCTCGCCAGACGAAAACCTGCTGAACCAGCTCATGTCATTGCATTACGGGAACTTCAAAATCTGGATGCAGAAAAATTATGGCAACAGGGGAGGGTTAAAGAATATTATATCAAATTAACTACCATTCTCAGGTACTATATTGAAAGACGATTTTCAATTAATGCACTGGAGCGTACTTCAGATGAAATTCTCGATTCTTTTATTTCAACTGGTGTAATACCCGGGGATGTAATTTCGATGCTGCGTGATTTACTGCAGGAAGCTGACCTGGTGAAATTTGCCAAAGCTTCGCCTTTGCCTAAAGAGAATGAGGATAATTTAAAAAAGGGAGTCACTTTTGTTGAACAAACCCGTGTCGAGCCTGAGACAAAAGATAAAAGAGAAAATGAACAGGATGAAGAACGGAATGAATCCGAAAAAAATAAGAAATAAAAATGAATAATATAACTTTTGCCAATCCGGATCTGTTATATCTGCTTTTTATACTGATACCTATAATCGCATGGTATGTTTACCGGCAATATAAGTATCATCCGTCCTTACAGGTGTCAGGATTAAAAGCTTTTGAAGGTATATCCGGTTCTTTCAGAAATGTAATGAGGCATGTGCTTTTTGGCTTGCGTATGCTGGCAATTGCTTTACTGATAGTAGCACTGGCCAGGCCTCAATCAGTTAATAAATGGAAAAATGAAACAACTGAAGGGATCGACATAATGCTTGCACTGGATATTTCCGGCAGTATGCTGGCACAGGATTTTACTCCCGACCGGCTTGAAGCTTCTAAGGATGTAGCTATTCAATTTATCTCCGGCCGGCCAAACGACCGGATAGGGCTTGTTGTTTTCAGTGGTGAGTCTTTTACACAGTGTCCCTTAACAACCGATCATGCTGTGCTGATCAATCTTTTCAAAGAGGTTAAAAGCGGAATGATTGAAGACGGAACAGCCATCGGACTGGGACTGGCCACTGCAGTTAACAGGTTGAAGGACAGTAAGGCCAGAAGTAAAGTTATTATCCTGCTCACAGATGGTGTAAACAACCGGGGTGAGATTGATCCGCTGACAGCGGCTGAGATAGCAAAATCATACGGGATCAGGGTATATACCATTGGAATGGGGTCCAGAGGTACTGCTCCATATCCGGTTCAAACACCGTTTGGTATTCAATACCAGAACATGAAAGTTGAGATTGATGAGGGGGTATTGAAGGAAATCGCGAACCTTACCGATGGTGAATATTTCCGTGCTACTGACAACAGCAAACTGGAGCAGATCTATCATGAAATAGACCAACTCGAGAAATCAAAGATTGATGTAAAAGAATACAGTTCCAAAAGTGAAGAATTTTACCTGTTTGCTGCAGCTGCAGCACTTCTGTTGCTAATCGAGCTGTTGTTAAGAAATACCTGGATGAAACAGATACCTTAGATTTCGAGAACGGGTGGCTCTTAATGGAAAATTTTGGTAATGAGTTATAATTTAGTTAATCAGGATTAAAAAAATATAAAATGTTCAGGTTTGCACATCCCGAAATATTATATGTTCTGTTCATAATTCCGGTTTTATTTATCATTTACTGGATTTCAAAACGGACAAAGAAACGTCAATTAAAAAAATTTGGCGATCCGGAATTACTTAAATCGTTAATGCCTGATGTATCCGGTTTCAGGCCCGGATTTAAGTTTGTTTTGCTGGTACTGGCGCTTGCAATGGTTTTGCTGGCTCTTGCCGGTCCGCAATTTGGTACAAAGCTTCAAAATGTCAAAAGAAAGGGAGTGGAATTAATAATTGCACTCGATGTTTCAAACAGTATGCTTGCCGAAGATATAAAGCCCAATCGCCTGGAGCGGGCAAAACTGGCTATTGAAAAACTGACAGATCGCCTGCACAATGATAAAATTGGCCTGATTGTGTTTGCCGGAGCATCTTACATACAAATCCCAATAACTTCCGATTACAGTGCCGCCCGGTTGTTTCTTTCCTCTGTGAATACCCAAATCGTGCCACGACAGGGAACAGCGATTGGCAGCGCAATCGATCAGGCAATGAATTCATTTGATCCGAATTCCGATCTTCAAAAGTCGATCATTATCATAACCGATGGTGAAAATCATGATGATGATGCCGTGGCAGCAGCCAAAAAAGCCGCCGATAAAGGTATTATTATAAATACCCTGGGAATGGGTTTGCCTCAGGGAGCTCCTATTCCGATGCCCGGCAAGTACGGAGACAAAACTTACAGGAAAGATAAAAACGGAAATGTTGTCATAAGTAAGCTTGACGAAAACACCCTGAAAAAGATTGCCGCTGCAGGGAATGGTATATATGTAAGGGCCAACAATACTGAAACGGGTCTCAACCAGCTCTTTGACGAGATAAATAAAATGACCCGAAAGGAATATGATTCGAAAACCTACTCGGAATACGATGAAAAATTCCAGTATCCAATTGCCATTGCATTGTTTTTGATAGTAATTGAAGTATTGATAATGGAGAGAAGAAATAAATGGCTAAGTAAGTTTAATGTATTTAAAATTAAAATGTAATATGATGAAGCGTATTTCTCTTTTTCTTCTACTGATCTGTGGATTGTCTGTGTCGCTGTTTGCCCAGGAAAAGGGAAGGAATGACATTAGAAAAGGGAATAAATTATATGAAGATAAGAAATATAATGATGCCGAAATAGCATACAGGAAGGCTGAAGAAAAAAATGCAGAATCGGTGAAGGCGGCATTCAATATAGGAGATGCTCTTTATAAGCAAAAAAATTATAAGGAAGCGGCCAAACAGTTTAATTCCCTTTCACAGATGGATCTGGACAAGGTTACAAAAGCCAGGGTTTACCATAATCTGGGCAATGCATTATTAAAAGATAAACAGATAGAAGAGAGCATTGATGCTTATAAGAATGCCCTTCGGAATAATGCGAAGGATATGGATACAAAATACAACCTGGCTTATGCTCAGGAGCTGCTTAAAAAGCAACAGCAACAAAAACAACAAAATAAAAACCAGCAGGATCAGAATAAAAATCAGCAACAGAACAAGAAGCAACAAAATAAAGACCAGCAGAATAACCAAAATAAACAACAACAGGACCAAAAAAATCAGCAGCAACAACAAAACCAGCAACAGCAGAAGGCCGATCAAAATCAACAGAAAGGCAATCCGAAAGAGATGAAAATTTCACCGGAAGATGCACAGCGCATTCTTCAGGCCATTGAAAATAAAGAGAAAAAGGTGCAGGAGAAGCTAAAGAAAGAAAAGGCCCAGAAGAATAAGGTGAAAACTGATATTGACTGGTAACAGAAAGTTGTTTTTCTTCATGTTGTTTGCTGTTTAAAGGTAATGAAACATGAATAATTTATATCTGGTATGAAAAAGATTCTCATAAGTATATTTACATTATTATTGATATCCGGTTTTCTGCAAGCACAGGATGTGCAGTTTTCGGTATCTGTTCCCGGGGCTGTGGCGACCGGTGATCAGTTCAGGTTAACCTTCTCCGTTAATGCAAAACCTTCTGCTTTTGATCCGCCTGATTTGCGTGATTTTAATATCCTGGGCGGGCCCAGTACTTCCAGTAGCAGCAGCATGCAAATAATTAACGGTAAGGTCTCGAGGAGTTACAGTTATTCTTACACCTATTTTCTGCAGGCATATAAAGTTGGTACATTTACTATCGGACCAGCAACGGTAACTGTTGATGGTAAAAAATATACAACGGAACCAAAAGAAGTTGATGTTGTCAAAGGAGAGTCTGCAGCCAGTCAGTCTAAGCAGCAATCCCCCGGGAAATCACAGCAGGAAACCGCTTCAGTTCCGGCCAATTCAGATGATTTATTTGCTGCGGTTCTGGTAAACAGAAAATCAGTATACCAGGGAGAACAGATAATAGCAACTATTAAGGTATTCACCCGGCTTGATCTGGCCGGGTTCCAGAATATGGACTATCCTTCATTCAAAGGATTTTTCACTCAGGATATAGAATCGTCCAATCAAATATCCCTGCACAAGGAAAATGTAAATGGTAAAGTCTATAACGTTGGTACCATAAAGCAATATATACTTTTTCCACAACAGACCGGGGATATTACAATTGATCCCTATACGGCTGATTGTATCATAAGGAAACGTACGGGCGGGCAGCACAGTGTTTTTGATGATTTTTTCGGATCATCCTATCAGAATGTTGAGCAAAAAGCTGTCAGTCAGCCTGTACATATTAAAGTTAAACCATTACCGGCGGGTGCTCCGGTTGATTTTGGCGGTGCCGTGGGAACATTTAAAATGGATGCAAGTATAGACAGAACTGAGCTTCCTGAAAATGATGCCGTGACACTAAAGCTTAGCATTACGGGTAATGGAAATATTGCCCTCGTGGAAGCTCCCAAACTGAATTTTCCTCCCAGTTTTGAAGCGTATGATCCCAAGGTTTCCTCAAACATACATAATTCTGTTTCAGGTTCAACAGGCACCAAGACATTTGAGTATATCCTAATTCCCAGGCATCAGGGTAAATACAGAATTGCACCTGTAACTTTCAGCTATTTTGATCCTTCAACCGGAAAATTTAATACGCTGACTTCAAAAGAGTTCAATATTGATGTAAGCAAAGGACAGGGCGAAAATACTACCAGTTCATCATCGTTTTCAAAAGAAGATGTACAACTGATTGGAAATGATATACGATACATTAAAACAGGTAACATTGTATTGCATAAGAAGGGAGAGACAATTTTCATCCGGCCGCTCTTCTACCTTGCTTATGTATTTGCGCTGGTTGTTTTTATCATACTTGTGATTGTCCGGAGAAAAAAAATACGCGAAAACCGCAATGTTGCATTGCTGCGTCACAGAAAAGCAAATAAATTTGCGAGAAAACGGCTGAAAAAGGCTGCTGGCTATTTAAAAGCTAATGATTCCGGGCATTTTTATACCGAAGTATTACAGGCCATCTGGGGATATCTCAGCGATAAGCTCAGTATTCCTGTTTCTTCTCTTTCCCGCGACTCTGCGCGTCAGGTACTTTCTGACCATGGTGCTGACGAAGAAAATATAAATTCTTTTATGGAACTCATTGATGCTTGCGAATTTGCCCAATACGCACCTGCTCAGGAAGCAGCAAGAATGGACAAAATATATGAAGAAGCGGTCAGAATACTTGGTAAAATTGACCAGAAAATCAAGTAATGTGTGGGTACTCTTTTTAAATGAAAAAAAGAAAATTATGAAACGACTTATCATTATATTGTTATCATTGCTATCAATAAATATGATGGCAGCTGACAACTACCAGGTACTGCTGGACTCTGCCAACCAGGAGTATGCGAATGCACGATATGAAAAGGCCATTCAGTCATATCTGGATGTGATACAGGCGGGGTATGTAGCCTCTGAGTTATATTTCAACCTGGGAAATGCATATTATAAAACCAATGACATGTCCCACGCTATTCTTTATTATGAAAGGGCACACCAGCTGTCTCCGAACGATGATGAAATTAACTTTAATCTGAACCTTGCACGTTCGCAGATAATTGATAAAATTGATACAGTTCCGCAATTCTTCATGACCCGCTGGTGGAATGCCATCCGGGGAAGCATGTCTGCTGATAACTGGGGATATATGAGTCTGGTTGCATTTGCACTCTTTTTATTGCTTTTTGGCCTCTACCTTTTCTCGCGCTTGCTTACTGTTAAGAAAATAACTTTCTGGCTGGGAACAATTTTGTTTGTGGTTTCTGTTCTTTCCTTTATTATGGGACACAAACAATCTGAGTTGCTAAATGCTAAGAGTCAGGCAATCATCATGAGTCCGTCTGTAACAGTGAAAAGCTCACCTGATATGAGTGGAACAGAACTGTTTATGCTCCATGAAGGGACAAAGGTTTCTGTGGAAGATTCCCTGGGCGAATGGAGAGAGATCAGAATAAGTAATGGTAATAAAGGATGGATTAGGGAATCAGATTATACAGTGATCTGAATTATTTTACAGAAATAAGGCTGCTAAAAAACAAGCAGGACTTGAATTTTCAAGTCCTGCTTGCGGGAATCTGAACATTATAAACCTAAGCCGAAAAGATATATTCTTTAAGAATATTTACTTTTATGTGACTATATACAAAGTTACGGAAATTATTAGTCTGTTGTCAAGTAAATTTGTAATTATTTATATTATAAATTATTATAAGCTTGCAAAGCCCTTTACAGAATGATTTTGCAGATGATCATACATCTGTATATTTATTTAATAAAAATTATTTTTCTTTTTGATCCGGGTTTTTTATCAGGTTGAGCAAAGCTTTTTTTACTGGAATGTACCATAAATTCTCAGGTCTGTCCTTGGATTAAGGCACATTACAGGGATCTTATAGGCATTGGTAATGGTTTTTTGTTCTTTAAGACCCATTAAATAATCAGTTATTCCGATGTATTTTGACAACATGATCAGAATGAGATCTGCATCACTGTTATGTGCAAACTCAATGGTTTCAGTAGTGAAATCAGTACGGCCTTCAGCCGTGTGTATCTCATAATCAATGTTGTATTTGTCCAGGGTCTGCCTGGCAAACATTATATTGTTTGAAATATTTCTTTTCAGTCCCAGATCATTAACCTTGGGTTTGTAAAGCAATATTTTATTCTTGTAATACTTGCGTAAATAGAGTATCCAGTTGAGTTTTTCCTTGTTCTCAGTCCTGAAATCCACAGGAGAAACAATTTTAAGAATTTCCTCTCTTTTTGGAGGCTCCTGAATCACGATAAAAGGAACTTTGGCACCTGAAATAATTTTTATTGCCCGGCTTCCTGTGTAGCGCTGTATGCCATGCGGACCATCTGTTTTCATGATCACCAGTGAGGTATCCAGTTCCCTGGATGCAATATCAGTGATAGTCTTATAGATATGTCCTTTGCGAACAATAATCTCGGGCTGAATTCCATATTTCTCCATTGCTTCACGTGCAATTGGCACCATCAGATTGCGTACCTCTTCTTCACTCTTTCCGTTATTAAGGATGTGTACCATGGCAATTTTGTCTTTAGTTACCATTGATACCCGAGAGGCATACTCAAGTGAAGCTTCAGAGAGTCTTGTGAAGTCCCAGGGAATTAATATGGTTCTTGTTTTAGTGGTTTCCATAATATAAACCTTTAACCTGAAAAAATATTAAATTGTAGTATTACTGGTTTTGATATATTAAATTGTTTGTTAATGATTAATAGTAAAAGTTAAAGCTTTTATTCTGTTTACGTAATGCAGTATTAAATGGATACGAAAACAACATTAAATTTTTGTTTGTCAGCGATTTTAAACGGTTTATGAAGAAAATTACACAATATAACTAAAAGTAAAAGGTTGGTGATTTTTCTTATAAAATTTACAGGATATTAATAGTACCGGGATGATGGACTTTTAAATTGTAATTATTCGAACCGGATTTTCACAAACAATTTTTCATCCAGTCCGGTAATAAGAATGTTCTTAAAATTCCTGGAAGTTTATCATCATCATTATCCAAAATAATAGGGAAATATAGATTTAATTGTATTTTTGTAAATGTGATCATTTGTACAATGTAAAATCATGTCAGCAGTTTCTTTGTTCCTGATCCTGTTTCAGTTTTTTTCAGGGAGTTTTTCTTTATCTTGTGGAGGAGGGCAGTCCGATAAGGTCCATTTCAGGATCAGTATGCTGAATTCTTCCGGCCAGTATCAGTCTTTGTATTTACTGAGCTCGGTAAACGATAATCCGGAATTATCGGATACACTGAATCAGAATACCATCCTGCTTCCGTTAAGATGTTCAGGTGCCTGGTGTTCCGTTTCTTCTGATAATTATTATGATTACAACCGCATTGTGGATATAAATGACGGAGAAATCACATACAGTAATGTTTTTGGTATTTCCGCTGAAAAACAGTTTTTCCGTGTCATGGTGCAGCATAACGTTGCCACTATTGATGTTAAACCAGTAATGGGAAAGCTGGTGGATTTTTTACACAAGCTTTCTGAAACAATTACAGCCTATTTTATTTTTACAGGAGTTATGCTGGTTGTGGCTTTGATCCTTGCTGGTATTTTTAACTTTCCGGGCTGGTTTTTTGGTTATATTCCGCTGTTTAATCTTGTTACCGTGCCTTTTCTTTTTTTGTCACCAATTCCTGCCGGTATGATAAACATACTCATTATAATTGTATTTGAGATTGTGTTTTTCTATCTGCTAAGCCATAAAAAGGCTCTCATACCCACAACAATTATTTTTGTGCTCTTTATCAATTTTTTCGGACTGGTATTTGGGCATCTTACCTGTTCACTTTTACAATTGCTCAATTAATTCTGTTCATTGGCTGAATATTATGCAGAAAAGGGCTTATTCCTGCCAGAAAGCTCATTAATCACATGCAACCAGTCGCTTAAACTGCTGTTTAGTTCATCTTTTTTGAATCTCCATTCCCAGTTATGTTTGGCTTTTCCGGGACGGTTCATTCTGGCGCGCTGTCCGGCACCCAGCAAATCCTGAAGTGGAAAAATAACTGTATCAGCTACTGAAAATATCATCAGCCTGATGAGTTCTTTATGGACAACTGAAATACCGGCTTTTTTCCCCAGGTATTGTGAAATGCGCTGGTGATCAGCAATATTCAGTTCTCTGGTATACCAGCCTCTAAGCGTATTATTATCATGGGTACCTGTATAGGCAACTGTATTGTGGATGTAATTATGTGGCAGATATGCATCGTCAGGATTATTACCCATAAAACCAAACTGCAGCACCCTCATTCCCGGAAATCCTGTCTTTTCCAAAAAGGCAACAACATCCGGAGTAATCATCCCAAGATCCTCTGCTATTAATGGCAGTTCCTTAAATTTCTTTCTGAATGTGCCAAATAATAGTTCGGCGGGTACTTCCTTCCATACACCATTCACTGCTGTTTTTTCTCCTGCCTTTACTGACCAGTAAGCAACCAGACCCCTGAAATGATCAATTCTGACCCTGTCAAAAAGCTTTAAGTTTAAAGTCATCCTGTTAACCCACCAGCTAAAATCATTTTTTTTGAGCGTTCGCCAGTCATATACTGGATTACCCCATAATTGTCCTGTTTCACTGAAGTAATCCGGAGGAACTCCTGCTACTTCTACTGGTTTTTTCTTCCGGTCCAGCTTAAAATTGGCCTGATTGGCCCAAACATCCGCACTGTTAAACTGCACATAAATAGGAATATCTCCGATTAACTGAATGCCCTTCTGATTGCAATAATTTTTCAAACCAAACCATTGTCTGTATGCGATATACTGAATGAATTTTTCTCTGGTAACAGCTTCTGCATTTTCCAGTACAGCTTTCTTCATGGCACTTTCCTTTCTGTCGCGAAGGTCTTTGGGCCATTTGTTCCATTCAATGCCTTTATAATGATTACGCAGAACCTGAAACAGAGCAAAATCATCCAGCCAGAAATTCGCTTCTTCACAAAAAGAAAGAAAATCATCGTTTGAAGTCTGCATGACAAAATTTTCGTAGGCTTTATAAAGCAGTGTGGTTTTAAACCGTATCACTTTTTTATAGTCTACTTTTCTGAAAGAGAGGTAAGGTATTTCTTCCACATCCTCCTTACTTAACAAACCATCTTCGAACAATTTAGCCGGACTGACAAGAAGCGGGTTCAGTGCAAAAGCTGAGGAGCTGGAATAGGGAGAGTTTCCCATAATCAGATCAGTTGGATTGAGCGGGAGAACCTGCCATGAAAATACACTGGCTGCCTCCAGAAAATCTGCAAACCGGTATGCTTCTTCACCAAAATCTCCAATACCATAATCTCCCGGCAAGGAGGAAATATGTAATAATATTCCGCTGTTTCTTTTTGTCATAAATTACTTTTAGTTTACTCAAAATCAGTGCAGAGCCAAATTCCAAACGGTATTCGATCCAATAATTCTTCAACTGAAACATTGCCTTTTAACTGGCTGGTTTTTCCCGTCAGCACATTGTACCAGTTTAAAACTCTTTTATGTCTCATATTAAGAGTTGCAGTACCGGATGCAGCCAGATTAATTTTATTATTTTGACCGGTCAAGGTTTGGGAAGGAACAGGAACAACCACCAGTAAATGTTTTTTACTGTATTCTCTTGTGAAGGCAATAAAATGATCCGGTTGATTACCCGTTATGTCAACAGGTATGTATCTGCCTTTCCTGAATAGATCCTTATTTTGTTTTCGAAGGTTTAACAGCCTGACCATGATAAATTGTTTCAACAATCCGCCGGATGGTTGATGTAACCATTTGATCAATTGTTCCGGGTTTAAGCCGTCCTTTTTTATTTCTGTGAGGTTTTGCATCCTTTGAGTATAGTCAACTGGCCTCCGGTTATCCGGATCAACAAGACTCAGATCGATTAATTCAGTTCCCTGGTAAAAATCTGGAATACCGGGAAGCAATGATTTCAGAACCAGCTGTGATAAAGAATTTATCAGTCCGGTAAAAAGTATTTCTGAAAGAAGATCAGTGATTGTCAGAAGAAACGGAGATCCGGGTTCCAGCACTTTATCCGTAAAATTTTTGATTTCTTCTTCACATGTTTCGTCAGGATCAATCCATGAAGAAAACCGTTTACCCTCCCTCACAAATTTAATCATGTATTCCTTTATCCTGACAGGATAGTCGGGTTCGGTCATTAAATCAGCAGGAAATGTTCCCAGAATAGTTTGAAAAAGGGCATATAGAATAAGAGGGTCCGGTACATTATCAGAATTGTTAGCGCCTTCACTAAATGCAAGCTGTTGCCATGCAGTATATTTTTCAATGAACAAGTCCGGAATTTTGCTGAGTACGTTCAGTCTCGCCCTGACATCTTCGCCGCGCTTGGTATCGTGGGTTGCTGATGCATTTAAGCTGAAAGGATACTTTTTCATGCGACGGATAAAGAAGGAATGAAATGAATCCCTGCTTATCCCGTACTCAAAAGGATTTCCACCTACTTCATTCATGGAAAGGAGCGGATAATAATCATAAAACAGAGTATCCTCAACTCCCTTAGCCATAAGCGGGCCTGAAAGTTGCTGAAGTCGCATAACTGCATGAATCATGGCTTCTTTCTGGCTACCAGTTAGTTGTTGTTTTTCTTCCTGCAACAGCAAATTGCCAAGACATGTAATCACATGCCCGAGCTGTGGAGCTTTTTCATGGCACCGGTCGAGTGTTTCCATTATCAACCGGCGGTCTTTTTCTGAAATTCTGGTTGGTGTAATGTAGGTTCTGTATACAGGCAGGTAAGACAAAAACAGCACAATGGCTTCCTTAATATTTTCCACACTGGCATCTGTGCCTTTTATCTGATTCCACACCGGCTTCTGAAACATTTTTACCAGGGAACTTAAATGTCCGTTCAGGTTGTTAACCAGCATGTTTCTTTTTTTTTCAGCTATTATTTCTGAAGGATTTCTGTCATCAGGTTGTAAAGTCCGGAAATGCCGGTCGAAATGCACTCCAGCTTTCGGATTAATAAACAGGCTGTTAATTCGTATCAGTGCATCGTAACCGGTAGTTCCTTCGACAGGCCAGTCGTTTGCTAAATATTCGGAGCTTTCCAGAATTTTCTCAACAACCAGGAAGCATTCATTTGTTTCTGCATGCAGCATCTTCAGATAACGTCGTGGGTAATACAATCCATCGATATGATCCACACGAAGGCCTGTGAAATACCCTTCCTGCACCAGTTGTATTATCAGTTGGTGGGTTTGTTTGAAAACTGCAGGAAAATCGCTTCTTACTGAGATAAGATCATTAATCGTAAAAAACCGGCGATAATTATTACTTGTATTGGATACTTTCCAGTAACAAAGTTGATAATGTTGCTGTTTTAACAATTCATGGAGCTTATTGCCTTTTCCGGCAAGAACAGCTGTTTGATTAATCTTGTCAGTGGCTTTATTGATAGCTGTAATGAATGTATGCTCTTTACAACTTTCCTGAAGCTGTTTGTAAAATGTTGCAACAAGCTGTTGATATTCCTCTGAGTCAACAGCTTTCACGATCTCATCCAGTTGTGAATAAAGCAATCTTATTAAGTGCTGGTCATTTATTTGAGCGGCATCCAATACCATACGGTAAGATTCAGGGCGAACGGGAAATTTATGATCATAATATTGCACAATAAGCCTGTTTGTGAATGCAAGTTTGATTTCATTTTCCTGTATACAATAGCCGTAAGGCCGGCCCAGAAAAGGAGCCATGATCTTGTTCTTAAAATTGTCCTGGTGAGCCTCCCAGGTAATGTCGAAAAAACCAGCAAATGCAGACTTTTGGCCATGGGCAAGAACGTCCATCAACATGTGATTATCAAAATCATATGCCATGTGATTAGGTACGATATCCTGAATCCAGCCCATGCCATATTTTTTACAGGAATCCAGCAAGTGGTAAAATTCTTCTTCACTTCCCAGTTCCGGATTAATCCTGTTTGGGTCAGTAATATCATAACCATGCTGGCTGCCTTGTCGCGCCCGGAATACCGGTGATGCATAGATTGCTGAAATACCCGTTTCGGCTAGGTAGGGTATTATCTTTTCTGCATCATCAAATCTGAAAGAGGAGTTAAATTGTAACCGGTATGTTGAGTCGGGTATTTGCATGCAATAGTTTTTTAGCGGGAATAAGTGTATTCCCGTTTATCAGTAAAAGCAGACTTATAAATTTTCAGGTCTGCAGGCTTTTTTCCAGATCAGTTATTATCTTCTTGTTGAATTTTCGCGGATATTTTTGTTTTGCCTTCTGCAGACTTTTATAAGCTTCATTGGCAGCATCGTACAATCCGCTTGGATTCTTATCGAAATCAAAGCTCCCGATACAATATTCAAGTTTAGACTGAATATCCTGGTAAGCAGGATCATTTAATTTTGAAAGGGCAGTTGTGGCATTTAAACATGCACTTCTCAGTTTTTCTAGATTTGCTTCCATTGTTAATAAAATTTATTTAGTGTAACTAAATTCTAATCTGTTTTTTGATAATCAATTCACTTTTTGTGGCTCAATTCTTCATTGAATTTTATCTTCTTCTACCTTTACATTCATATAGCGTCCCAGGTTGTAAAAATGTCCCAGCCACCTGTCTGCATCTTTATCTCCGGCTACTGCCTTCTTCCTGATATCGGCGGTTTTATTCTTCCATAACCGGTAATAAGTGTTTTGAGATTTCCACAAATCCAGATCCAGGTCCAGCTTTCTGAGAACAGAAAACAGTTTGTCCAGCACCCGGATTCGCGAGACATCCTCAGGATGTTCATACACATTATCCATTAGATTTTTAATCTTTTTGTTCAGGTAGAAGCTCAGTGTTTTTTTATCAGGATTAAAAGAGAAATTATTCATCTCCATGGTGATCCTGCGCAATTCTTTAATGTCAAGGTGATCATCTTCAATTTGCTCGTTGAAATCTGAATTCAGGATAAACTCACCTGTAACAGCAAGTGCATCGGGCATGGGAATGTCAAGATCCATGAGCACTTTCATCAGCCCGTAGTTATTATTGAATATTTGTCTGAAAGTTGCCCTTACTGTATCAAGTTGTTCAGCAACAAGCTGGCGGATTATGTTACGCTGCTCGTCTTTAAAGAGGTGCCAGAATGAATAGCTGTGGGTCCCAAAATGCCTGTCAAGCAAATGGATGATTTGTATAATATCACTTTTAATAAAGGCTTCCTTCAGTTCCTCATGCATTTGCACATAGCTTTCCTCCTCACTAAATTCACGTATGCCTCCGAGTACATTATGGCCTCCCAGATGCAGCACTGCATAAGTCATGGTTTTTTCTTCTCCTGTGATACGCGAAGTGATGGTAGTTTTCCCAACTCCCATTTTTTGCTCTCCGGCCTCTCTTTTATTGAAAGCTAGTGAATCGGCAATGTATGCATCGATTGATGTGTTCTTCGGATATTCATGGAAGAGTGAGGAGATGGCATAATGCGCACCAACCCTCATCAGATCAACTACACCCGGTTTAATGAATTTCTCATAGATCACTTTTCCATTCACAAATTTCGGAAAATTACTCTCAGCTTTTTCCAGGATAGCCAGAAATCCAGTTTCCAGCTCCTCTTCAGTATAATCCTGACCCAATTGGATTGCCCTTGCTGCATATTGTATGATCTGAACCGTTTCAATCCCGGAGATATCATTAAAGAACCAGCCACAACTGGTGTACATCAGCATGGTATGTCGTTCCATCTCCATGAGTTTACGGATTTTAACCTGTTCATCATGATTGAGGTCCCGAGTGGCATGGTCAGTGAAAAACTGCTTTAGTTGTTCATCTGTCCGGTTAAGGATTACTTTAATGTAATCATTTCTTGCCAGCCATGGATCAACAATCAGATCATCCAGTTCGCTTGTGAAAATTTCCGCGAGCTTATCTCTCAACCAGTCAAGTGCTTCCCTGAGTGGTGTTCGCCATTCCTGGGTAATATTAGGATCATCGGTTGCTTTACAGCCACAATTACTCTTCCACCTTTCAACCCCATGGGCACAACTCCAGGAACTGTTTTCATGGAGCTTTACTTCATATTCAGGTGGTACTTTTTCCATGTAAGCACTGTAATTAGTCAGTGTTGCATCGTTATTCTTCTCAATATAATGGAGGCAAAAGGCCAGTGCCATATCACCATGACGGTGATGGTGTCCGTAGGATTCGCCATCGGTGGCAACATGGGATAACTGGTCATTTCCGTTATTTTGGTCAAAAACATCCAGCATTCTGTCAGCAAATGCTTTTCCGCTGCCTAATAATCCCTGAAAAGCCAGAGAATTGGATACTGCACCATCGTAAAAGAAAAGTACAATACTTTTTCCTGAGGGAAGATTGTACAGATAGGGTCGCCTGGGATCAATCTCATTTCCATTAAGGTCAATCCAGTCTTTATCCGCAGTTTTCTTAAAATGACTGGCCTGATTGGGAGCAAGTATGGTAAATTTTATACCATATTCAACAAGTATCTCAAGTGTATCGGTATCAACAGCTGTCTCCGGTAGCCACATACCTTCAGGTTTACGATCAAAACGTGATTCAAAATCACGGATACCCCATAATACCTGGGTGCGCTTGTCCCGCTCATTGGCGAGTGGTAATATCATGTGGTTATAGCCCTGTGCCATCGCTGAACCATGGCCGGCAAAGTTTTCCTGGCTCTTTTTGTCAGCGTCAAGTATTGCATTGTATACTTCCTTATTATGTTTCTCAATCCATGATAAGAGCGTGGGACCAAAGTTAAAGCTGATCTTTGAGTAATTGTTTACAATTTCAATGATCTTGTTATCCTGGGACAAAATTCTTGATGCTGTATTGGGTTCGTAACATTCATCAGTAATTTTATCATTCCAGTCATGAAAAGGATAGGCTGAATCTTGTTGCTCAATTTGTTCCAGCCAGGGATTTTCCCTCGGAGGCTGGTAAAAATGGCCGTGTACACAAACATATTTATTCATTCTTATTTTCTGTTTTTTCGTAAACAACTAATGAATACGGGTTGAAATTTAATACTGTATGTTTTTTAATTATATCCGGGAGATTGCTGCCTGGTCCTCCCCAGCTTAGTTCAGCTGTATCCAGCAACTTTTTCCAGGTCTCCGTACCAGGCAGATAATCTGAGGCCACAACTTCTGAATCAAAATTCAAAAATATTCCAGCTTGTTTGTTTGCAGCCTTCCGGTGAATATAAATTAAATTCCTGGTATCATGCGACCGGACCGAAAAATTATTTTTACCCGAGTGTCCAAGCAGAAGATCCTTTTTTCGCAGCTCAATCAAATGCCTGTAAAACCGAAGCATCAGTTTGTATTTACCGGAAACAGGTTTCTGCCAGTCGGGTTTTGAAGCCTTGAAGGTTTCTTCTGATTGTGGATCCGGAATTTCTCCTTTCCAGCCAAATGCCCTGAATTCTTCTTTCCGGCCTTTTCTCACAGCCTCAATCAGTCCCGGATCATTGTGGGAAACAAAATACTGAAATGGAATATCTTCACCCCATTCTTCCCCCATAAAAAGCATTGGAACATATGGAGAAAGCAGAAGAGAAGCAGCAGCCAGTTTCAGCGCTTCAGGATTTACCAGCTGGCTTAATCGTTCACCCAGCATCCGGTTGCCTGTCTGATCGTGATTTTGAACGAAGAATACGAATTGTTCAGGATCAAGTATTGCAGGCGAATTTCCAAATTTTCTCTTTCTGAATTCTGAATATTCACCCGTATAGGTATAACCTTTCTGTAAAACTTTTACAAAATGTTCTTTTTTCCCGTAGTCGGTATAATAACCATTTTTTTCACCTGTGAGCAATGCGTGCACTGCATGGTGAAAATCATCGCTCCACTGACTGTCAATTCCAAAACCTCCTGTGTTTTCCGATCTGATTATTTTAGTATCATTGAGAGCACTTTCAGCAATTAAATAATGCTTTTTTCCGGTTTCCTGCGAAAATTTTTTAGTATGATCTGCCAGTTCATGCAAAAAGGGATAGGCACTCTGATCATTAATCGCATGAACAGCGTCAAGCCGCAATCCGTCGATATGATAATTCCTGAACCAGTAAAGGGCATTGCTGATGAAATAGTTTCTTACATGGTCGGACCATGCATCGTCAAAATTTAAAGCTTTTCCCCAGGGTGTTTTATACTGATCGGTAAAATAATGGCCGTACATAGCAAGATAGTTTCCTTCAGGACCCAGATGGTTATATACTACATCAAGAATCACTGCAATACCTGCACGGTGAGCTTCGTCGACCAGTTTTTTTAATCCGTCGGGTCCCCCGTATGAGTTTTGGACACCAAAAGGATAGACGCCATCGTATCCCCAGTTTCTGTTTCCGGGAAACTGTGCAACAGGCATTATATCAATAGCATTGATGCCCAGCTCTTTTAAATATGAGAGGTGGCCAATTATCCCGGCGAAATCTTCAGTCTCAGAGAAAGTGCCGGTATGCAATTCATACATGATCATATCACGCAATGCCTGCGGTTTCCATTCCAGGTCACTCCAGTTAAAAGAAGAATGATCGATTACCATGGAAGGGCCGTGAACACCTTCAGGCTGAAAATGTGAAACAGGATCGGGATGGAGTGCTCCGTCAATATCAAAATAATAACCTGTTCCCGGAGGGATGCTATCAAATGTACCACTCCAGTACCCTTCATCATCTCTCTCCAGGGAAAGAACTCTGGTTTCAGGATATTCTATTTTTAATTTTACCTGATCCGGAATGGGTGCCCATACTGCAAATCTGCACCGGTTTCCTCCCAGGTATTCCGCTCCGATTGATATCATATTTACGGTTCTTTTTACTGTTTTGGCGTAATGTATTAACAAAATTTTCTGTGAATAGTTAAAGCTGTTCAATCAGCCCAACAGTTTTATTCAACTTTTAATTTGTCAATTATTTTTTTCATAAATGCCGGGATGTCATCAGGATTACGGCTTGTAATCAGATTCCCATCGACAACAACCGGTTCATCTTTCCATTGAGCCCCGGCATTAATAAGATCTTTCCGGATTGAGTAAAATGAAGTCAATTCCCTGTCTTTTACAAGTTCGGCTTCAATAAGCATTTGAGGGCCATGGCATATAGCGGCAATCATTTTGTTTTGCTCTGAAAAGGCCCTGATAAAATCAACACTCTTTTTATTTCTTCTTAAAAGATCGGGATTGACCACACCTCCGGGTAAAATCAGTGCATCATATTCACTTGCGTCTGCACCGTCAAGCAGCCGGTCGGTCGAAAATTCACTTCCCCAGTCTCTGTGTTTCCAGGATTTAATAACTGGCTTATCTGAAACAATGTGAACTTTGATCCCACGGGCCATTAATTCGTCTCTGGGAGCCGTTAGTTCAATCTCTTCAAAACCATCTGTTGCAAGTATTGCTATTGTATTATTTTTAAATTTTGTCATAATTTTATTTGTTTTTTATGAATTAACACTTCCAGTTTTCATATCTGTTAATGAAACAACCATGCCAAAAAAGCTTTAATTGAGTAGTTTTATTTTCAGGTTGGTTTTTCCGAATAAAATTGAAATCTATTCTTCCTGTTATATTCGCATTAAGTAAGCTAAAATTCAATTATAGAATTTTTTAGTGAGGGATATTTCTCATCGATTTTATTATCCATAAAATACTCTGTTGTAAAATCATATGTTAAACATGTTTTCATGTAGAAATCATTCTACAGTATAGAAAATTTTTCCATGATTCAAATCCTTTGTTTAATATTCTTCAAATTTGCTGAAATTTCGCTCATTTCTAATATTGAAGGTTAAATTTGACCTTGGTGGATTGTTTTTGGCACACCCTTTTCATAAGTATTATCAAAATAAAATGATCAGAAAATTATATTTTTCAGATCATAATAATCAGATGTATAATTGATTACAAATTACCATTGCAATAATTGTTGAATTTCAAAAAAAATACATTATGAAAAAGTCAGTTAGTTTTAAGAAATTTATGCTTTTTACTGCCACTTTCCTGATGGTTTTAACAGGTACGGGAATGGCTCAGAATTTAAATGATTTCAGAACCCTTGAACAATTAGAGGATAAGAGTGAAGATATGTATATGCAGATATACAGTATTCTTTCAGCGTATCCCGACTTCTCCTATAAATATGTGTATAATGATGGTAAAGTTACTGATGTTGAAGTAAACGGGGTAAATAATGAGGTGGACAAATCAAGGCTGAAAGTACTTCTCTATGATCTTAAAAAGAACAAGGAAGCAATGCTTGGATTGCCCAGCCGTACGGGAGTATATTATTCTGTTGACAATGAACCTGAACCGGAAAATGGTTACCGGCCATTTTATGAAAACCTGAATAATAACCTTGTTTATCCTCAGGATGCCAAAAATGCTGGTGTGGAGGGTACTGTTTATGTTAAATTTGTTGTAAATTCACAAGGCGAAATTCCATATGCAGTAGGTTCTGAAGATATCGAGTCGCCATATGGCAATTATGTCAATGAAATGAAAAAAGAAGCTGTTAAAGCGGTAAAAGCCAGTTCCGGTAATTGGAAACCAGGTATGGTAAATGGAGTAGCCGTATCAGCATGGGTTGTGATACCAGTAGACTTTAATTTCAAGAAAAATCCAACGATACCGGCACTCATAAGGTAATTTTCAAGTAAATAATTGAATGTAAATTATAAAACGCGGTAACCACCGCGTTTTTTTGTTGTGCAGGAGATATTTTTACATATCATAGCTGGCTGTGAGATTTTCATAATTCATTTCAGCCTGCAGTACCTGAAACAGTGCATTTAAATAAGTCTGTCTTTTCATATTCATGTCCAATTCCGCATTGACCACATCACTCAAATCAGCCAGACCTGTTCTATAGTTTTTGACAGTGATCTCATAATCAGTTTTAGAGATATTAAAATCACTCTTTTTCACATACGCTGAACGCAAAGAAATATCAATCTTATTTTTTAAAATATCAGCTTGCTGATCAATAGTCGCCTCCAGTGCTTCCTTTTTTCTGTTCAGTTTATCCATATTTATCAACAGAGACTCTTTTTCTCTTTTTTTACTTAGTCCGTCAAAAACAGGAACTTTTAGCTGCATACCAATATAACTTTGTTTATGCCATCTCAAATCATGCTGAAAGGGTTGAAAAACCGCATCATAATATTGGGTGCCTAAAAATCCATAGGCATTTAAGGAAGGCAGGTATTCTTTCTTAATTTTTTCCTGCTCAGCATAATTTAGATCCAGCTGAAGTTTTACCGTCTGATAATCAGGAATTTTATGAATATCATAGGACTTGACATAATTTTCGTATTGCAAGTCTGCCAGGTTAAGCAGAGAAGAATCCGCGACCAGTAAGGTTTTTTCCCGCGGATAATTCATCTTAAGCTTTAATTCATCGAGGGCATTTTCCCTGGAAAGGCTGTCAATACTAACCTGCGTCTTTTGATTGTGCATTTTATTCAATATACGCTGGTAATCCTGTTCTGTGATAAGGTGATTTTTATACCTGGATTTTGTAATTTCAACCAATTGCAGATAAAGGTTATACACTGAAGATGATACTTTAACATTTTCAGCAGCCAGCAATACATTGAAATAGGCTGATTTAATATTCAGAGCAGTGTTTTTTCTCGTGGAAGCAAGCTGATTTTCAGCTACTTTTTCATTAACAACCGAGGTGTTAAGATCTGCAATCACTGTCGGAGCAAGTAGTGGCTGGGTAATATTTATGCCAGCCTGCAGCGCATTCTTTGTTCCCATCTGTATTTCAAGTGGTGTATTATTCGGCTGCCCGAATACATCACCAGGCAGAATGCTCACAGGCAGATTGATATTATACCGGTAATCAGCCGAGGAAGTTACTTGTGGTAGGTAATTACTCTGAGTTACTTTGGTTTGTTTTTGCTGGTAGGTAATTTCTTCTGCAGCATTGATGACGCTGGTATTATGTTGTAAACCGTACTGGATGACCTGGTTCAGATTAAAAATTATTGTGTCTTGTGAAAACGCTGACAGTGAACAGAATAAGGTCAGGCAAAATGTTACTGTTGTTTTAACTATTTTCATAACTGATCAAAATACTTTTGATGGTTCAACATTGCGGATGCTTCTGGAGGCGAAGTAGGCCCCTGTAAGGGAGATCAGCAGGGTTAGCAGAAAGAAGACCACCCATATAAAAAAGGAAAATGAAAATTGTAAACCAGAATTTTCAACGGCCACCCTGAAACCTTCAATGAGCAAAGCTCCTATAATAAAGCCGATAACAGCAATAATGAATGCCTGCAGGAGAATGAGACGGCTGACATAGTTGCGTTCAGTACCGATTGCCTTCATGGTGGCATAATCATCAATCCGGTCGATAGCTGCCGAATAGAGTGTTAAACCGATAATAACCCCTCCGGCAATTATGGCGAAAATTATCAGGGAACCTACTGACTGTCCAATTCCTCCGTCCTTTAAGATTGTTTTTACTGTTTGTTTGCTAAAATCTTCTTTCGTCCAGGCTCTTACACCTGTTAATGTGTTGTTTATCTGATTCACAATTGCGGTTGCGGATGCTCCTTTCCCTGGTTTAACGAGGTATGCACTTACCTGGTTAGCCGGAAAATTACCCAGGGTTGCTGCAAGTGATAAATCAGTAAAAATATAATTGGCTCCGAAACCTCTGGCTCCCTTGGTAAGTACCCGTAACTCCAGCAGATGGCCACTTATCTCAACCTGATCGCCAATATTCAGTTTTCCAAGGTTGCGGAGATCGAAAACATCGGCAGCGATGGCACCATGGTTGAGCAGGTCGCTTTTTTTGCCTTTCGCAATTCTCCATGGACCACCAATAAATGATGGGGCCTGAGAACCGATTATCTGCACAGGAGTTGTCTTACCATTGTTTAGTTTCATGGTTGATCCGGTTATAATTACCGGATAAACTTCTTTAATACCTTTTAATGACTGAAGCTCACTTCCTTTTCGTGTGTCGATAGTAGTTAGGTTATTAGCATCTTTCACGTTTTCTCCAACGACCCATACCTGGGCCTGTGAATTATCAACTATTGAAGACATCAGACCGGTAAGAAAAAAGAATATACCTGTTTGCTGACCGATCAGGAATATTGCGACAATTACTCCCACCATGGCACCAATTGTTTTCGACTTGTCGTAGATCATAAACCGGTAAGCAATTTTGATCATTTGGTTCCTTTTTTAAGGTTTATAATTACATTTACCCGTTCACCAATCAGTATCCGGCGATTCGCCCTGTCAATTTTTATTCGGATTTCCCTTACTCTCCTGTCGGTAAATTCAGCTGGTTGTTCAGAGAATATTGATTTTTGTCTTAGTCCGGGTGATGCATATACTATATGTCCTTCTGCAATTGTATCATTTCTGCCATACGGAATAATTTCAGCCTGCTGTCCGTTCTTTATGAGTGGCGCAAACAATTCATCTATCTCTGCTTTAATACTTAAAGGACCCTGAGCAGAAAATTCACCAACTACTTCGTAGGCAGTTACGGGATCGCCCTGAACAACATTCAGGTTATAAATTACACCGTCAGAAGGTGCAGTTATAAAATAGTTTGATAATATTATCCGACTCTTTTTCAGGTCAATACGTAAAGATGCCAACCGCTGTTGTTCTGTTTCACTGTTTGAAACGGCTGACTGAAGATTGATTTCTGCTTCCTGCCAGGCCAGCCTGGCATCATCCATTTTTTGCCTGCTTTCCGAATTATCTTCAAAAGCATTTTTGATCCTTTCATAATGAGCTTTCTTGTTTTCCAGCTGGTCACGGGCAAGACGGACTTTTATTTCAGCGCTTTTTATTACCGATTCCTGTGTTTGAATTTCCGCTGCCAGTTTTTCAATGTCTGCCGACTGAGCCTTATGCTCCAATACAATCAATGTATCCTGTGCACGAACACTATCACCTTCTTCCCTCAACAGTCTGGATACAACTCCGTTGGTTTCAGAAGTAAGAGTGATAAGGTTATGCAAGGGCTTAACCTGGCCAAACCCGGATACAATTTCAACTGAATCTATACTTACCTGAGAATTATTTGTATCCTTATCCGTAGCAGTATCCGAACCGCAGGCTGCAATGCTCAGGACCATCAGGCATCCGGTTATTCCTTCGATAATTCTCTTTCTCATATACAATTTTATATTTTTTATGGTTGTTAACGGGGTAAAATTAGTTGCGAATAGTACCGTCAATGACTTTAATTATCCTGTCTGCATAAGGTTCCAGCCGCTGATCATGGGAAACAACTATTACAGCTTTTCCTTCATCAGCTGATTTTCTGAGTTCCTCCATTACAACTTTTAATGATTCACCATCCAGCGAAGCAGTCGGTTCATCGCAAAGAACTATAGCCGGATCGGTTACCAGTGCGCGGGCGATACCAATGCGCTGTTGTTGACCACCGGAAAGTTCCGCCGGGAAAGAATTAAGCTTATCTTCCAAACCCACTTTTTTGATCATTGAAACTGCCGCATCAGAAGCCATTGCAGATTTCCCCATAACCAACCTGGCCGGGAATTCTACATTTTCCTTTATGGTTAGTGGTTTAATCAGGTTTATATTCTGAAAAACAAATCCAATATTATGCAGCCTTAAGGCAGTCTTTTCTTTATCTTTCAGTGTACTTAACTTATTTCCCATGATTATGACCTCACCGGAAGTTGGGCTGGTAATCCCTCCCAGTAACAAGAGCATAGTAGTTTTTCCTGAGCCGGAAGGTCCTATTACAAGTACGAGTTCATTTTTGTTAATTGAAAAGGATGTGTTCTTTAGTGCGGTAAGCTCTTCATTTCCACTTGGATACACTTTCTTTACATCAATCAGTTCTGCTGCTTTTTCCATTTAATAAACAGGTTTTTGATGAGTTTCAGGCAATCTGGTACTTTTATTTTCTGCCATTCTGCTTTAACAGCTTTATTCACGGTTATCATTCAGTTTATTAAACCAAAAAAGTGAGAATATGTTTAGTAATTAGGATTTTCTAAAGATGAATTTAATAGAATCTTCCCCAGTTGAAAACTCTAAATGTTTTCCAAAAAAAAAATCCTGTACCAACCAGTTTTGGTTGGTACAGGACAGGATGTAATATTTTAAAATTATTGATATCTATCTGCCTGGAACCATCCGGTTTTCAATCAGCCTGTTATTATATTGCTGGATAAAAGCTTTCATAAATTTCATCATGGTGGCAGTCTGTTCAGGATGCTGATCCATGATATTGGCACTCACCTGGCGGTCATTAACCACATTATACAACTCAAGTGGTTTGTTGCCATCTGAAATCAGCAGATAATTGTTTAAAAACAAGCGATACGTGCCGTTCAAATAATTAATTGTGAAATTTGGCCGGCGTGTGTGAAACAAATCCTTGCCAAAAGCAATATAATCCTTGTCATACCCGAGGTAATCAAGTATTGTCGGCATGATATCGATTTGCTGGGCGTTGGTAACAGAATCGACACCTACCAGATCACTTCCGGGTTTATAGAATATAATAGGGATCGAAAAATATCCGACATCATTCTTATATTCCGGACGTTGATTAAGTGATACATGATCAGCCGTGATCACAAAAAGTGTATTTTTAAACCAGGGCATCTTACTGGCAGTTTGAAAAAAGCGGCGCAGTGAATAGTCGGTATACCGGATACATTTCTGCAGTGGAAAATCATCGCCTTTAAAACGATCTTTATATCGCTCCGGCAGCTTAAACGGATGATGGGAAGACACAGAGAAAAGAGCTGCCACAAAAGGCTGTTTAAATGTATCAAGCTGATTGGCATAATACTGCATAAATTCTTCGTCCCAGATACCCCAGATACCATCGAAATCAGCATTGTTATTGTATTCATCTTTACCATAATATTCATCAACTCCTATAATATTGGTAAATGCAAGGAAACCCATGGAGCCATTAGGTGCTCCGTGAAAGAATGCAGATTTGTAGCCTTTTTGTTTGAGAAGACCGGGCAAACTGTTCAGATCATCTGAAAAATAGGTAGTTAATATGAAAGGCCTTTTTATTGAAGGGATACCGGTTAAAACCGATGGAATTGCATCAATAGATTTGCGCCCGTTAGCATAGGAATGCTGAAAGACAAGACTATGCGGAATCAGGGAATCAATGAAAGGCGTATAACCCTCATAATGACCGTTATCCAAATCCTTGTTCAGGCTTCCGATAAACTCCTTATTGAAACTTTCAATGATAAAGATCACCACATTGTCTTTTCTAACTGTATCATGGTTGGGAGTATGCAGGGGAGAATATATTTTTTCAAGTTCGTCACTGGTAAAATAGTCCTCTTTTTGCAATGGTTTTGCTTCGATGGTCTGAATAAGGGTAAAAGGCGTGTTCAGAACAATCGACATATTATTGGGGTCGGTCACATACTGGCCGGCATTACTTAGTGTAATTGGCCGTGTACTGTGTCTGAAACCACCCCTTGCACCGGCAACGGACAATCCTGAAAACACAGCCAGCATTACCAGACCAACGCCAGTGTATAATAAATTTGATTTTATTTTTGGCGGATTAACTTTTACTTTTAAATATAACCAAACCATTAATAGCATCATCAAAATCCAAAAAACCGTGATTTGCCAGAAATCGATCAGAAATTTAAAAGTCAGCGCCCAGAGATTTTGCTCGTGTTTAAACTGCCCGATAAAATCCATGGTGGTCCGCTTCAATACAAATTTATAATAAGGGATATCAGCACAATTAGCAACCAGCGCAATTCCGTTGGTGATGAAAAATACATACATCAGGATTCGCTGATAAGTTTTATGATGCCTGAACTTAAAAGGAACCAGATATAAAATTACAAAAAGAATATTTGTGTAGACAATAGCCGAAGTATCAAATACAAGTCCTCCGGTGAAAATATGAAATATCTCCTTAAAATCTAATCCACTGAATAAACTATAGTTGTATATAAGGAAAGCTGCTCTTGTCAACGTATAGAGCAGATAAACTATCAAAATTCTGTAAATAAGGGATACATAAATATTTCCATCAAGGTACTCTTTAATCTTTTTCATTTTAATTAAATATTATGTTGTCGTAAATGAAGGCTCCGTTAATTTGGATAAAAAAACGTGTAAAGGAACTAAATTTACCATTAAAAAGCCGGGAATTCGATTCCAAATTTATGGTGTATGCTAAAAATACGTAATACATTGGTGGTTAAAATATTCTGGATTTAAAAAAATATCAGAATTTAGTTAGTGTAAGAAAAATCGGGAAGTGCCTGAATGAATTTCCGGGTAAGCTAATTTTATTTTGCATAACTTGCGCGCTGTTTTATTTTACTGATTTAATTTATTATATTTTTATGCAGAAACCTCTCATGAATAGCGTTTTTACCCGCATCAGACTTTTTTCAATGATCATACTTTTTGGGGTTGTCTCCAATTGTACATATGGACAAAAAGGTTCTTTTCAAAATCTTAATGATTCAGCCGGGTGGAAAGCTGTTACATTAAAATCCCAGATTTTACCTGGTGCTTTGCTCACAACCGGTATTTTGCTGAATCTGGGAGATGTCAAAGTTACAATTCAGCAAAAGTTTCCAAACACGCATACAAAAGTGGAAAATTACCTTCAGTATGTTCCGGTTGTGGAATTATACGCAGCAGATTTATCGGGAGTAAAAGCCAGAAATACTGTTTTTGATCAGACAAAATACCTGTTTATTTCAGAATTATTCACAGCGGCAATCGTGCATTTTCTGAAGCCGGTCGCAAATGTAACCCGTCCGGATGGAACAGAGCACTCATTTCCTTCCGGCCATACTTCACAGTCGTTTGCCAGTGCCACAGTTCTTTACCGGGAATTTAATGAAACCAGTATGGCCCTGGCCTGCAGTGGATATGTATTTTCTTCTGCTACCGGCATATTGCGGATTACCAACAACCATCACTGGCTGCCTGATGTTCTTGCAGGTGCCGGAATTGGTATGGTTGTGACCAATCTGGTCTATTATTTTCAGCCCCTTAAAAACTGGCATCCCTTTCAGACAAAACGAATGTCTTTTTACCCGGCAGTCGATTATATCAGTGGCACAGCCGGAATAGTTATGGTTTTTTAGTATCAGGATTAATTCATAATAGTTATTGTCAAATCAAAATTAATGAAGAATAGCCGGAATGTTATATTTTTTTTAATTTTATGCAATTATTTGTAAGTACAGTCGTTACTTAAACATCCGTAAACAAACGTTGGCCATAAAAAAATAAAAAATATGAAGTCTGCAAAATTTTTTACTTTATTAGTAATCATTGTTTTAGTAAATTTTTCATTACCGGGTAATGCAAATGCTCAGGAAACTGTTGAACAACCTTCACTTGACAACGGTACAATTGAAAACCAGTTTCAGTATGTACTGGATAAATCCAGTCGCTACGAAGAATATAAAGTTATTAAGCTTGCCTGGATGAACAAGTTGAAATCACATGTTGCTGATTCATTAAATGAACTGCAAAATAAACTGGACCATTCACATCAGCTTACAGCTATGCGGGATCAGAGAATTGATTCTCTGAAAACATCATTGGCACAGACAAAAGCAGACCTTAACAATGCAGTTGAAGAGCGAAACAGTCTCTCATTTCTTGGGTTGAAGGTGGAGAAGACTTCATATAACGGTATCATGTGGACTTTAGTCGTTTTTCTTGCTGCTGGTATGATAATTTTTCTGCTTCTGTTTAAGAGGAGTAATTTTGTTACTGTCAGAACCAGCAAAGATCTGCAGGAAACCAGGGAGGAATTTGAAGAGTTCAGAAAAAAAGCCCTTCGCCGCGAGGAAGAAATTGTTCGCAAATACCATAATGAACTAAACAAGTACAAAAGTAACAACCCGAAATAAATTACAGTTACGTTTTATTATTTGAGTTTTCCGGCATGTTCTTGCAGCCAGGTAATAATGGCCTCTGCGTCCTGATCAGAAAGATCTTTTAGCTGATATTGTTTCAGATGTGTCCGCATCCTGGTAACTATGCCAGGCCAGTCTGCGGCGCTGTGTTGTTCCGGATCGGGTAGAGCATGACATTTTTTGCAGTCTGAAACAAATAATTTTGCTCCATGACTTTCTTCAGCATTTATTTTTTCTTTGGATACTGATTTTAATCCATGATTTTGCAGGTATGATAATATTTCTTGCTGTTCAGATTCGTTGGGTACAGGTATTTGTTGCATTCCCATCTTTCTTTTTCCCATCATTCCGCCCATCATTCCCATAGAACCGACTCTTTCCATTCGCAGAACCATTCGGCGCATAACCGGCACCCAGTCAGAAGCACTATGGCTGGCTGGCGAAGGAATACCATGACAGCTTACACAAAATTTTGTTTCCAGTTGTGCCCCCTTTGAACCATTGTCTGGTAACAACTGTGGTGGTACACCTTTTGGTAACTGGAGTGTTCTGCTCGACCATTCAGGAGAATTTTGCGCTTTAACTGTTGTAAGCAGAAAAATTAAGCCGGTGACAATTATTGATAAGGATCTGAACATAACTGAAAGTTTTGGATTACGGATGCAATAATTTGAATTCTAATCATTTATTACTACTAAAGTTAGTAATAATTAATTGTACATTACAAATTTGATGGTAAAATATTAAATTTTCATTCGAAATATTAATGGAGGCTTCATAAAAGGAGCTATTTTTGAATTTTAACAAATAGAATATATACAATATGATTCTCCTTGATGATCCTTATGTATCTCCGTTTCTTAAAGAGACGCTGGTAAAACATAAAATTCCTGTAATTTTAACACCCGCAGCAGAAAAGCACCTAAAAGGGGAGGATATTATTTATGTTACGGAAAATGATGCGATTGATAAATTAAAGTCAAAGAAAGATTATCCTTTGTATTCAAATTCTGAAAATGCCCTGGGTTGGATAGCAAGAAATTTACAATTCAGCGATTTGCCCGGGAAAATTAACCTTTTTAAGGATAAAGGTTCTTTCAGAGAATCTATGATTGATCTGCATCCTGAGTATTTTTTCAAAATTTTGAAATTTGAACAGCTCGATTCAGCTAATGCAGATGAATTTATATTACCTGTTATTATCAAGCCTGCAGTAGGTTTTTTTAGTATGGGAGTTTACCGGGTTAACAGTGTTGCTGAATGGAAAACAACTATTAAACAATTGCATGAAGAGATTGACCAGATAGCTCATCTGTACCCGGAAGAGGTATTAAATACTTCGAAGTTTATTGTTGAAGAATATATAACCGGAACTGAATTTGCCATAGATGCTTATTTTGATAGTGAAGGGAAGATTACTGTTTTAAATATTTTTGAACATCTGTTTGGTTCTGATATAGATGTTAGTGACCGGGTATACATAAGTTCAAAAGACATTATTGAGCAGTGGCTTTCAAAGTTCGGAGCTTATCTCCAAAAAATCGGGGATATGACAGGCTTGAGAAATTTTCCTTTGCATGCAGAACTGAGGGTGGATGAATCCGGTCTTATTGTGCCAGTTGAAGTTAATCCTCTCAGATTTGGCGGATGGTGCACCACAGCTGATATGACGTGGTTTTCCTATGGATTCAATTCATATGAATATTTTTTGAATGGTAGAAAACCTGACTGGAATAAGATACTTAAAGGTAAAGAAAACAAGGTTTATAGTGTAATAGTTCTTGATAACAGTACCGGTTTCCAAGTTGATGAAATCCATTCGTTTGATTATGATAAATTACTGGATACTTTTGATCATCCCCTGGAGCTTAGAAAGATAGACTATCATCAATATCCGGTTTTCGGTTTTCTATTCACAGAAACAAGTACTTCAAATATGCAGGAACTTATAACTATCCTGAAGTCAAATCTCAAGGAATTTATTCGGCCGGGTTTCTAAAAAATGATATTTTCCGGAAGGAAATTGTATGTAATTCAACAAAAAGAATCTACTGGTGTTTAAGTGTGTAACAGTTACATTTAATGTCAGTACAATACCATTGTTGCGAACATTTTCAGAATCATGCAGCTTGATATTATTTTCATTTATCAAACCGATTACATTGATTCTTTTCTTTAAAGCCGGATAATTTATGACTGAAGTTATTTTGATTTGCATTGTTACAGTGGTGACTGTAATTATTCTTTTTTTTATACTGAATCCGGCTTTCGGGGGCAGGCCAGGTAAGCATACGCTTGACCGGATGAAGAAATCGAAGGATTATCAGGATGGGAAATTTCATAACAGGCAGGATACACCCATGTATGATAAGAACATATCATTTTGGTCAGTTATCCGAGGGTTTATGAGTGGTACTGAAAATGGGAAGCCTGCCGAACCTGTCAATGTTGTTCCGTTTGACCAGCAAAATTTTATAGGGTCATCATTGGGGCTTTCACTTGTCTGGTTTGGTCATTCAACAGTAATGCTAAATATAAAAGGATATATTATACTTACAGATCCTGTTTTCAGTAAGAGAATTTCACCGGTTAAATTCATGGGGACAACGAGTTTTCCATACAGTCATGATTTTAATCCGGATGATCTGCCGGAAATCGATTTGGTTTTGATCTCCCATGATCATTACGACCATTTGGATATGCAAACAATTAAAAAGATCAGTCATAAGGTAAAATCTTTCTATGTTCCGCTTGGGGTGGCAGCACATCTTTTTCGCTGGGGCGTAGATCCTGAAAAAGTGGTTGAAGTTAGGTGGGAAGGTAATTATATGGTTAACAATAACACGCAACTCGCTATTACGACGGCAAGACATTTTTCGGGACGCAGTTTGGCAGACCGGAATTCAACGCTTTGGTGTTCGTATATTGTCAAGACAGATAACTATAACATTTTTTATGGTGCCGATTCCGGTTACGGGAAACACTTTAAAGAAATTGGTGAACAGTTTGGCCCCTTTGATCTGACTATGCTCGAATGTGGCCAGTATAATAAAGCATGGCCGTTTATTCATATGATGCCGGAACAAACTGCCCTTGCACATCTTGATCTCAAAGGCAAAATGTTACTCCCCATCCACTGGGGAAAATTCAAACTTAGCCTTCATCCCTGGACCGAACCCATGGAACGTCTTGCAAAAGAATCGATTAATAAGGATATTCGGGTTATTACACCCAAAATAGGTGAAGTTTTCCCCGTTCATGATCATTCCACTACTAAAAAATGGTGGAGAAATACCGAAGTTGATCAATATCAGGAGGCATCCCGGATAATCATGTAAATGTGTTCGGGGTGATCAGATTATTAGACTGATCACGAAAAAACAGCAGGTTTCCCTTCAAAAATATTTGTAATCCCCTGTATTTTGAATATGTTTGATTTAGTTTTGTGTGTTTGAAAATGGAATATTTTTTCGGTGTTTTCAAGTTTAAGGATGCAATATGAGTCAGAGTTTATATACACAGTTAACTGAAGCTTATACAGATTCCAATCTGAACAGGATAACTGCATGTATTATTGATCTTTATAAAAGCCGGCAATATGAAGAAATTCAGAAGATTTCCCGTATTGTTTCGGAATATGTTGAGTTTGATGATGAACAGATAAACAAATGCTTTTCGAAGCTGGTAATGCTGTATCACCCGGATAGGGGAGCCTATTACCGGGAAGAAATTGATCAGTTACAAAAAGCAGGCAAAAGCAATGAATTCAAACAATTTGAGCATATACTCAAGATTCAGGATATTGAGGACTGGGTGGTTGAAGAGAAATTTAATATAGATGAGGATATTGATTACGCTCCACAATATGAATGGGACTACCAGGACAATGGTTTTGAATATTTCTTTGACAGCAGTAATGAACACGATGATATATATACTTCACAAACTGGAATTCCTGAGCCAAACAGCTCTTTTTACAGGGCAGTAAAACGTAAGATTTACGGTAGTCTTTATGTGCAGTTTCCACCCTATTATCTTGAAGACTTCGACGAAATTGACATGGCGGAATATGAAATTATGGATCTCGACGGAATTCAATATTGTACACATGTCAGAATTCTGGATCTTTCCGGAAATCAAATTGTTGATATTACTGATTTATGGGAGCTTGAAATGGTTGAGGAGTTATACCTTGCCGATAACCAGATTGGTTTAATTGATCCACTGAACAATCTTTCACGGTTACGCATTGTAGATCTTTCCCGCAATGAGATTGATGATATTTCTGCCCTTTATGACCTTCCCAATCTGGAATATGTCAATGTAATCGGAAACAGGGTGCCTGCTGAGCAAATTGAATACCTGAAAGAACAGGATGTAGTAGTAGTGGCTTAGTCTAAATAACCGGAATAATTTATAATCCATTTTATTTCTAATGGCTTTTTATATAAAGCCGGTAAGTAATCTGTCCGGTTACTTAAGTTAAATTTTCATTTCCTTTTTGAATTTGTTAGAAAATTATTTTTATCAAAAAATGAAGACTTCAGTATAACTTTTCATAATCATACCGTATAAGATAATGATGAATTACAAATGCCTGACAGGTCCATTGTCTGTAAAATGAATTAGAATAGTAGCAATCCATGTGGTTATATACAAATATAAATAACTGAGTATTTTGCTACATAAGTATATTTTGCTGATATTTGGTTTGAAGAGTGTTATTTGATGTCATTACTGTTCATCTTTTTAGCTAACTAACTGAACAAGATTTTAAAGAATACGGATCATGTTATGCCGGATAAAATTTTAGTCGTCGACGATAACCAGGTAAATCTGGAGGTAATCAAAGAAATGCTTGCCAACAGAAGTGAATATGAAATTATCACTGCAACCGATGGGGAAGCGGCAATTGACATATGCCTGAACCAGGCTCCAAGCCTGGTTTTGCTGGATTGGAAAATGCCAAAAGTTTCTGGGATTGAAGTATTGAAATATCTTAAACAAAACGAAAGTACTGCAGACATTCCGGTTCTTATAGTAACAGCTTATGCCCAGCCTGAGAGGCTCGGTGAAGCGTTTTCCAGTGGGGCTGTAGATTTTATAGCTAAACCAATTAATGAGATTGAATTGGTTTCGAGACTCAATTTTGCTTTAAAATTGAGTCATTCCATGCATGCCTTGCAGCAACAAAACAAAAAAATAAACGAACAGGTTGAAGAATTAAACCGGCTTGCCAGGATCAACAAAGAAAAGGAAGAGCTGCTCAATCAGAAGCATGAAGATATGCTGACCCTTACGGAGTATCTGGAGAATGTAAACAGCAAACTGGAAGAACAGAAAAAGGAGATCAGTTCGCAAAAATTTGAAATTGAAGCTGAACAGCAGAAATCTGAAGAGTTGTTACTTAATATCTTACCCTTTGAGGTTGCCAGGCAACTTAAATCGAAAGGGAAAGCCAGGCCACGCCACTATAAAATGGTATCAGTTCTTTTTACCGATTTTAAGGGCTTTTCAAATTTAAGTAAAGGGCTGGCCCCAAGAGATCTGATCGGAATTCTTGATTCTTATTTTATCAAATTCGATGAGATCATGCAGGATAATTACCTTGAAAAAATCAAAACCATCGGAGACGCCTACATGTGTGCAGGAGGATTACCGCTGAGCAACAAGAGTAATCCGATTAATGCTGTACTGGCAGGAATGGAAGTGCAGCATTATATGAATCAGCTAAATGATCAGAAGTTACTTAATAATGAGTCTGCCTGGGAACTCCGGCTGGGCATACATACCGGGGAGGTGATTGCTGGAGTTGTGGGTAAAAATAAATTTGCTTATGACGTTTGGGGTACAACTGTTAATATTGCAAGCCGGATGGAAGCCGCCGGTGAGGTTGGAATGGTGAATATTTCCGGGACAACTTACGAATATGTAAAGGAGTATTTCGATTGTGTTTACCGGGGAAAGGTGGAAGCAAAAAATATTGGTATGTTTGACATGTATTTTGTAACCGGCATAAAAGCAGAACTTTCTGTAGATGGGAAAGGCCTTGCTCCCAATGAAAATTTTCTTAAAATGCTCAATAAACTTTAGATTATTTTTCTGCAATTAAATAATTAAAATATGGAAATTTAAAAATAATTATACCTTCCTTGTTTCGCTCTGCATGGGATTAAAATATCTTAATACATAAAAATCAGTTATATTGAAGCTGGCAGGCTTAAACATTTTGTCCTTCAATTTGTTCCAAAGGATACTTAAAAACTACATTATGCAAACTATTCTTGGTGCAGGAGGAGCAATCGGAAAAGACCTTGCCCGCCATCTTAAGAAATATACCAGTGACATCCGGCTGGTAAGCCGGAATCCTTTTAAAATTAATGATACTGATAATTTGTTTCCTGCAGATATCACTGATCCATTGCAAGTTGAACAGGCTTTGGAAGGAACTGAGATTGCTTATCTTACAGCAGGCTTTAAATATGATAGCAAGGTATGGCAGGAAGTATGGCCGAAGGTTATGCAAAATGTTGTCAATGCCTGCAAAAAGCATGGAACCCGGCTGGTATTTTTCGATAATGTTTACATGTATGACAGAAATTTTCTCAGCCATATGACGGAAGAAACTCCTGTCATGCCAACCAGTAAAAAAGGGAAAATACGGGCTGAAATTGCAGAATACCTGATGAACGAAGTGCAAAAAGGAAATATTGAGGCTTTAATTGCCCGTTCACCGGATTTTTACGGACCCACAAACAGTGTACTCATTGAGACTGTTTATAAAAATCTGCTTAAAGGTAAGAAAGCAGACTGGTTCGTAAGTGTCGATTATGTACACAGCTTTATAAATACTGATGATGCTGCACTGGGTACTGCCATTCTTGGCAATACTCCTGATGCTTATAACCAGATATGGCACCTTCCAACGGATCCAACACCTTTGAAAGGTAGAAACTGGATAGAAATAATAGCCGGTGAGTTGGGAGTAAAACCAGCATGGCGGGAAATGCCAAAGTGGATGCTGGGATTCGCCGGACTTTTTGTGCCGATATTAAAAGAACTGAATGAAATGGTTTACCAGTATGACCGTGATTATTTTTTCGACAGCTCAAAATTTACTAGGCGTTTTAATATTACACCAACAGACCCGCATCAGGGATTGAAAACACTTGTCCGACAGTTAAAGGAGTCTGAATCCTGATGAAAGCTAATTTATATTCTGTTTTTACTGATTTAAGCTTTTTGCCATTCTGCAAACTAGAGATTTACCTTTGCTTTTTTGCAGGGGTCGCTGTTAAATATTAATTTTACCCTGTTAAAACAAAAACTGGTTTTTATGAAAAATGTCAGGGTAGGATTAATGACAGATCCTTTTGATAAAGCATGGGTAAGGCGATTATACATTATCATGGGATTTATAATTGCGATTTTGTCTCTTTTTGCATTGATCTATAAAATAAGTCAGGTTTCTTTCGAAGGTGATAAGAATGATTGGTCACTCATAATTGGAATTGTACTGGGAATTGTATTTATATTACAGGGTTTCAGGGTATTTAAAAGAGAAAGTAAAGTTTTTATTGCCATTTCTGTTCAGGGCATTTCATTTAGGCTGAAATTTAAAGAACCCGTGGTAAATCTTCCTCTTTCAGATATAAACAAAGTATCTTCCGAACCTGGCAAAGTTGAGATACTTACAAGTGAAGGTAAACTTCAGCAAATTGATTATTCGAATCTGCCGCAGGATAAAATCAACAAAATCCACCAGGGTTTTACAGAGTTTAAACAGTTGCTTGATGAGCAAAATTAGTCTGGTTACAGAAAATCATTTGGCCTGTTTCAGGAAAAACCGATAGATTTTTTTGCTTAAATGACAAAATATCCTGCTTGTTTGATTTTATTTTTCTGGTGTATCAGACTCTTTTTTTCCCGGATATGTGGGTAATTCCCGGTGAGTGTTATCACAGAAAGGGGGTGTCCTGGTATGTTTACACAAGCACCATTTAACCAGTTGTTTTTCTTCAATTACTGTCCTGATAGGTGAAAAGGCAGTCCCTTTATGAGTTCCGTCACAATAAGGTTGATTTTTGCTTCTTCCACATGCACACCAGAAATAAATACCTGGTTCCATAACTAACTTTAATGATTTAGGTCCTGCTATATGTGGTTTTTCTGAACTCATATCTGTTTATTTACTAATAATAATATCCGGTTTTCTTATGTAGTGTAAACAAATATACTATTTATTAATTATTTTTCCCGCTGTGTGCTGATTTTAGTTCACTTCCCTTCACTTCTCAAGGAATAAGGACTTTCCTATTCTGTCTTTAGCATTCTTTTGATATTTTAAATCTTTTGACTGTTTTACTGCGATCCTGAATAGATGATTAAACTATTTTATATGCAGCTTGTTTAAAAAATGGTATTAAACGGAATAGTTTACATTTTTATAATGAGAGACAGAAATTAAATTTATTGATTTTATTTTTTAATTGGATATTATGAGAATAATACTTATTGGGG
This sequence comes from uncultured Bacteroidales bacterium, assembly GCA_963783315.1. Lineage (GTDB taxonomy): Bacteria > Bacteroidota > Bacteroidia > Bacteroidales > DASQZP01 > DASQZP01. The sequence continues at coordinate 28,660 of CAWAMZ010000008.1, read as the reverse complement.
CCAGTGGAACGCTGGGGCGCAGGGTTTATGATGAACTTTTTAGAAGGCATGAGATTATCACGGCTGGTAGAAATTCGGGTTCGTTGAAAGTTGATATAAGCGATCCAGGCTCAATTGAAACCATGTATAAAACTGCCGGCAGATTTGATGGTGTTGTTATTGCTGCGGGCAGTGCAAAAATGGCTCCTCTTCAGGAGATGAAGGGTGAGGATTTCATGTCAGGAATATACAGTAAATTAATGGGGCAGATAAACCTGGTTCTCGCGGGGCAGCATACGATTAACGCGGGTGGTTCCTTTACGCTGATATCCGGAATTCTTGCAGAAGATCCCATTCAAAACGGAGTCAGCCTGAGTGTAGTGAACGGCGCAATTAATTCATTTGTGATTGCAGCAGCAAACGAGCTTAAGAATGATGTTCGAATCAATGTGGTTAGTCCGGGCCTTGTTGAAGATTCATATGAGGCAATGGGAAAATACTTTCCGGGTCATAATCCGGTACCCATGAACAGGGTTGTCAATGCTTTTGTCAAAAGTGTCGAAGGAGTAAGAACCGGTGAAATAATTAAAGTTTATTAATTATCCTGTGGATACAAAAATACCTGACTATGATCGAAAAACTTTTAGTTCTTAAAAAGACGATGTTGCTCAGCTTGTTTGCATTAATACTGGTTTTATTACCTTCCTGCGGACTTGGAGATGCCATTGAAGGAATCTTTAAATTTGGTTTTTGGGCCGGGGCACTTGCTGTAATACTTGTGCTGGCTCTGATTGGCTTTATTTTTTACAAGATATTTAAAAAATAACCTGTTTAATTTCCGGTTTGTTTAACCAGGCTAATTCCTTCAGGCGTAATAGTAACTATTCTTTTTTTATAGAGACTGCCCACTACTTTTTTGAAGTTTTTCTTACTCATCTGGCACAGATTTTTTATTTCTTCCGGATCGCTCTTATCATTCAGCGGAAGAAAGTCATTATTCTGCTGCAAAAGCATGGTTAGCTCTTTCTCAAGGTCTTCAATTTTCCGGTAACCAAAGGGTTGCAAACTCAGGTCAATTTTTTCGTCCTCTCTCAACTTTTTGATATAACCGGTTATCTGCTGACCCGGTGACAGAGGCTGAAATATTTCATTCTCATATAAAATTCCTGAATGGATGCCGTTAATTATCGCTTTGTATCCCAACTCGGTCTTTTCAGCAATGATAAGATCCACCTGATCTCCAGGGGTATACTGAGCTGGTACATTATTTAGAAATTTATCGAGATATGAGGAAGCCATCAGTCTGTCTGTCTCATCATCCATATAAATTTTCACCAGATAGGATTGTCCTTCCTGCATTTTTTCTTTTTGTTCACGGAAGGGTACAAAAAGGTCTTTGGCCAGTCCCCAGTATAAAAATGCACCTGAAGTGGTAACCGCAACAACATTGAGAAGGGCAAAATCCCCTAGCTCGGCAAGAGGCTTTTCAGTTGTGGCAATTAATCTGTCTTCCGAGTCGCGGTAAAGAAATGCTGTAATTACATCTCCGGTTTGTACATTCTCCGGTACATACTTGGTTGGCATAAGTATTTCACCCAGTTCTTCTCCGTCCAGGTATATGCCGAAGTCAAGTTCCTTAACTATTTCAAAATTATGGTATTTTCCTAACGCAAACATGTTTTACTGATATTTGTGGCAAAGGTATTCCTTTAAAACGGAATTGCTGCTTTGTGAATGAGATATTTTTGTATAATTTTGTTAGCACGAAAACAATAAAAAGTAACACGATGGCCATTAAACGATTTGGAGTATCGTTGGAAAACGGGATGCTCGAAGCACTGGATCAACTTGTAATAAGCCACCACTTCCCGAACAGAAGTCAGGCAATACGGTTTTTGATAGAGAAGCATCTGGTCGAAAAAAGATGGGAATGTAACAATGTGGTTGCGGGAACAATTGTGCTGGTTTACGATCATCATAAAAGAGAACTGAATAATAAACTGATTGATGTACAGCATCAGCACCATCACCTTATACTCTCGGTTCAGCATGTTCATCTCGATCACGATAACTGTATGGAAAATATTATTGTTTCCGGAAAATCAAAGGAGCTAACGGAGTTGAGCGATAAAATCTGCGGTTTGAAGGGAATTACCTATGGAAAGCTGGTGATGAGTCCTGGCGGGTAACTATTGCTCTGTTCGACATCTTAATAACTCCCGTGTATTGATTTAAAAAGCTAATGAGGACTGGTGAGGACTGTATTTGAAAATGGGAGAGGAGGTATGGCAATAATAGCCGAATTTAATGATGAGACGGTTGAGATAACCGGAAATGCATTTTTTTGCAATTATAAACGCAAGATTATGATTAATTTTACAACCGGGAATGGCATCCGAAAGTCGCGTACTTTCCTCACAGTTTACAAATAAGGGTGCCATTCCCTTTTTTATCTGTTAAAAAATGGATTTTTAATATTTTATTGACGGGTCTAAATAAAATTTTAATGTGTCCTGGTAGCTGATAATTTTTGCTGTGCACCACCCTCAATTTTTTGAATGGCCTTCTCGGCTCGCTGGTGAGCGACTTTTGTCTTGTGAGCGAACCATTTTTTGCCAATTATCTTCCTCATCACATCATCTGTATTTGAAAGAACTGCCACTTTCCACAGTCCATTCATCCGTTTGGTATAATGTGCACTGAATGCCCGCAGGCTAATTGCATATCCGCCTTCAAGATAGGTGATGTGGTGCCAGTAGCCACTGGGTATAAATAGGGTATCACCATGGTTAAGGATACAATGACTGCCTTTTACGTAAGCAAGTCCCGGATACTTTTCATAATCGGGATTTTCGATATCAACAGCACTGTGAACATTATACGGATATCTGTATAGAAGATCAGAATACTCAGGGCTGAATAATATTACCTTTTTTTTGCCATGCAGCTGGGTAAGGAATACATTTGACATGTCCATATCCTCATGGATACGCACCACCGAATTGGCACCTCCAAAAAACATAAACGGAAATTTTTTCAGGTATGAACTGGTAATAGGAGGAAAGTCAAAATCCTTAATCAGGTCTGGTTTATGCTTAAATATATCAAAAAGAAAGATTCGTAAATTGGTAGGCTCTTTGTTTATCAGATCCAGGTAATCGCCAAATTTCATCTTTGTATGGGGTGTTTTGAAAGATCTGTCTAATTTTTGTTTGTTGTTATCAAACAGGCCTACTTCAATATCGCCTAATTTGGATTTGAAATACTCCATTGTCCATTTTCCAGAGGCCGGATAATTATCCCAAAGACCTCTGATAACTACTGGTTTTTCAGGCTTGCGGTAATTTTCTTCAAACTCTTCTTTGGTTATATTTTCTACAACATCGACAGGCTTACTGTAATCGATTGCCATGTTCAGTAATTTTTTGGTTCAACTAAGGTTCTCTTTCGGTTTTGTAATATCAACTATCCACTTAAACAGATAATTATATAAAAATGTTCATGGGTAAAAAATGAAAGAATGTTGTATCCCCATTTTATTAAAAATAAGCTGCATTATTGTACATAATTGCAGCTCACTAAGCAGAAAAGATTCAATTGTCTTTGAATAACTTTTACTGATTGTTTGGTATATTCTTATCCCTGATTTCCACTTCAATTCCGCCTACCCATCTGGCCAGCAAATTATAGATAAAAGCACCCAGTGCACCGAAAATAAATCCCAGCGCCCCATAGAAAACCGGTAGAAAAATTACCGGTAGAATTCCCAATCCGGCAGTTAAACCTGAACCAAAGAATGGATTTTCATGCATACTGCCGGCGATCATACCCACCATGCTCATTATAAACCCAAAAAGTAACCCAATCAGTAATCCTGCTATTGCCATGGAAAGTCCGTAAATTTTTGCAACTGACAAGACATCAAATTTCTTTATTTCTTTCATAAATAGAAAATTTAGTTAATAAAGCTTAAATATAAAAATTACTTTTTATTATTTACACGTTTTCCCTGGAAGATCAAGATAATGATAATTTTATCCAAATGATATATTTACGTTAAAAAATGATTATTAATAAAAGCAAACTTGCTATATATTTGGTTCTATTTATAAAATATTATATTAATGCAAGTGTTCTCTCTGCCACTTAAGCAGCACAAATCAGATTATAAGCAATATTTATCCATAGATTAACAAAATAAAAAAACAGGCTCACAGGCCTGTTTCCCTTTTATCAATGAATGGTTAATTAAATTTCTTCTGTTTCAACCACTTTGGCAAGAATATCCGCATAGGGTATCAGCAGGAATTTCTTTCCTTCGAATTCTACTTCAGTGCCCGAAAATTCTTTATACAGCACAGTATCACCAACTGCAATTTCAGCATTGTCAATATTGCTAAGTCCGGATACTTTTCCAAAATGATTTTTTTCTCTGGCCGAATCAGGAATAATTATACCTGCAGCTGTTTTTTGTTCTTTTTTGTCTACAGTAATATCGATCAGTACATGCTGATTAATAGGTAATAAGTCTTTCATTTTTCTTTTATTTATTGTTATTTAACCATTAATTCCCAGCAGGGTATTTATTTTCTGCTTATCGAAGCCCACAATAATCTGGCCGTCAATCTCGGTTTGCGGAACTCCCTGCTGGCCGCTTTTTCTCATCAGTTCTTCGGCCATTCGCTGGTCTCTGGAAACATCAATATCCCGGAAACGGACATGATTTTTTCTCAGATAGCCTTTCAATGTATTACACCATGTACAGGTAGGGGTGGAATACACAGTTACACTTTTTTGTGGTTTTTCTTCGGATGTGTTGGCCATGAAAACTACATTTTCAAAGAGTGACCGGTAATATCCGGCATCATTACAACCTTTTATTGTATTGGTCAGATGACCTTTCTCAAACACGAGTAATGACGGAACTGAGGTCACAGCATAGTTCGGATGAATATCCCTGACCGTTGAAACATCCGCAGTTAATACCTGCACATTTTCTGCTTCGGATAGTGCCTTGTCAATATTTTCAAGTGCACACATACTGATTGATGATGATGTTTTATACAGTAAAACGAAGGAGCGTTCCTCCGCCTTCAACTTACCAAGCATTTCTTCATGTGAGCCAATAGCTGTTGTTTTCATTCTTTATTAATTTTTCGGTTATATTTCATCTCATACAAAAATAATAAATCTACATATATCAATATATGGATGTGAGCTAACATTTTTTATGCCATAATAAAAAACTGACAAAATGTAATTTTGAATGCAGAAACTAACGAATGACTTCTGTCAAAATGGCTTTCATTTGACCTGAAAAAATAACTAAAGAAAATTAAATCACACTATATAATTAAAGGAGGCTTACTGGGATGACAGATAATGGCAGTTTCTGTTAATCTAATCAAAAAAATGCAGCATTCGGAATTTAAAAACCTGAATGGAGTCTGAATGTGGCTGAAGGAAGGAAAGCGACAATATAACAGCCTCTGTTCAGGTTTTTCAAAAAGGTTTGTTAAAAATCACCTATTGCTTTTTTCATAAACTGCACTCTCTCAAAGGCCCCGGTGTGTTGTTCGTGTTTTGTAACCAATCCCCTGAAATCGTCTGTGCTGGCAAAATTGTGCTTCTTCATCCACGTCATGAGTCCCTGACGGATTTCTGCAAGATATTCAATACCATTTAGATACAGTGTGGAACATAATTGTGTGGTTGTCGCACCCACCAGAATTTCTTTTATAACTCCTGTATGGTCATGTATTCCGGTTGATGCAGAAAGGTCACATGATACGTGGTTAGCGAGCAGTGCAATCCATCTCAGTGACTGCAGCATCTCTTGCTCAGCACTATATATATTGCTGCCGGCAACATCAAAACGGTCAATATCTATATCTGGACTGAAGAACCTGTTAAACAGTACCAGTCCTGAAATTCCTGTTTCACTGAGACCTGTAAGCATCCTGACCGGATTGGTAAAATAGTATCCGGTTTTTACGGCAATGGGGATAGTAATATTTTTCATTACTTCCTTTATAATCCGGACATAAGTATCTTCAATCTGATCACTGGACACATTGATTTCAGCGGGTGGCAGGTAAATGTTGAGTTCCAGTCCGTCGGCCCCTGCTTCCTGGATATTTGCTGCAAAAGCGGGCCATTCTCCGGGTGTGGTACAATTGATACTGGCTAATACCGGAATATCAACAGCTTTTTTGCAGTTTCTGATAAGTTTCAGATAAGCATCCGTTCCTTCATCCTTCCTGAACTTATTGATGTAGTCGACGGCTTCAGGATACCAGAAAAACATTTCATCCTGCCTGTGAAGTTTGTGGATGTCAGCAACCATTTGTTCCTCAAAAAGGGATTTGAGCACTACCGCACCGGCACCACTCCGGGCACATAATTCAACATTTTCAACTGAATTGGTAAGACCCGAACTACTTACAATCAGCGGACTCGATAGGGTAAGCCCCATGTATTTGGTGGTTAGATCCATGAAAATTAGGTTTTTACTGGTTTATAAACTTTGTTGCTGTTTCCGTTCATGACAGCATCTGGTAATACCTCTTTTTTCCTGCAGGAAGCTAATTAAAAAGTCGAAAGCTTTATCTAAGCTGGCAACTGCTTTCTGCGTCAGTTCTTCTTTCATCTCCCATTGATAACCTTTAATGTGTAACAGGTATGCTTCAGGGTCGTTTCCATATATTTCCCTGCATAAATTCACAACATAGGCAGGATTAACCGCATGCATAGTAAATGAAATATCAGAATCCGGAGTGATAGGGGTTAATTTGAAATCGTCAATTTCCTCATCTGATGCATCGGCAAATACTACCAGGCCATAAGGAAATATTACGGCTGCATCTTCAATATTCAACTGATAATTACAATCGGTGGAAATGGCGGAAGCCAAAAAATGTTTGTGCTTCCAGTCATCCAGACGTCTTATCAATTCTGCAGCCAGTCCGTCATCCTGCCGGCCCGGATTGCCATAACCATATACCAGTATGCGATCACTATGCTCCATTGTATTATTTTCTGCGGACATCAATTAATTCGTCCCTGCTGTTAAAGAGAGATATTTCCAGCGGCATTTGGCCAAGTGCATGTGTGGCACAGCTTAAACACGGGTCATAAGAACGGATGGCTACTTCTACCGCATTCATCATTCCTTCAGTGATTTTAGCCTCTCCTGTCATTGTTTTATTAGCTACCATGTTGACTGCCTTATTCATGGCTTCATTGTTATTGGTAGTAGATACAATCAGGTTGGCCATCTCAATCTGGTCATCCTGATTGATCCGGTAATGATGGAAAAGAGTACCCCGTGGCGCTTCCAGGAGTCCAACACCCTCATTTGTTTTTATTCCTTTGGTAACCAGTTCGCCGGTTAACAGATCCTGGTCATTCAATAATTGCTTCATCATTTCTGCCGAATGAAGCATTTCGATCAGCCTGGCCCAGTGCTGGTGCATCGGACGATTGCTTGGTTTGCCGTTTGCATAGGACCTGAAAATTTCAAACTCTTTCTGAGCCAGCGGTGATGGAATAAAATCAATAGTGTTCATACGGGCAAGCGGACCTACTGTGTAGGAGCCATCCTTTTTTCCAAGTTGTTTCAGATACGGAAATTTCATGTAGCTCCAGGACCGTACTTCTTCATCAATATAATCAAGGTAGTTTTGATAGTCAACATCGTGAAGAATTTTCTTTCCTTCGCTGTCAACTGCCCTTATCACACCATGATACAGGTCAAGTGCTCCATCTTTCCTGACCAGACTGAGATAGCTGGAAGGAAATTCAAAAAACTGGTCAATTACGGCTTTATTTTGCTTGTGGTATTCCTTAAAGAAAGCAAGTGCACCCTGGGACCATTCAATCATCTTATCAATGTTCATCGGATCCGGACCATTTAAGAATTTATCCTTTTCCTCTTTGGTAAGGTGTTTATTGATGCCCCCTGGAATGGCTCCGGTGCCATGAATTTTCTTTCCTGCGGTTGCTTCAATTATTTCCTGACCGAATTTACGCATCATGACCCCCTGAACGGCCAGGTCTTTGTGTTTCATTGCGACCCCAATCACATTTCTGGTAGCCGGATCACTGTCGATACCAAATAGGAGATCAGGAGAGGCAAGATGGAAAAAATGAAGCGCATGTGACTGAAATATCTGGCCATAATGCATCAGTCGTCGCATTTTCTCTCCGGTAGGAGTAAGGCCGTCACCAGTGCCGGCTCCTACTATCACATCCATTGCTTTGGCGGATGCCAGGTGATGGCTGACCGGGCAAATCCCGCACAGTCTTTGAACCAGTACGGGAGCTTCCCAGTAAGGACGCCCCTGGATAAACCTTTCAAAACCCCGGAATTCAACGATATGTAGTCTTGTCTGGGTGATACGGTGCTGGTCATCCAGATGTATGGTTACTTTACCGTGTCCTTCAACTCTGGTAACCGGTTCTATTGTAATCTTTTGTGCCATTGTTCTTTCAATTAATCAAATTTAACAACTTCATAGGGTAACTCCATCTCTTTGCCGGTAAGCAGGGCGGTTAAGGCGTCCCAGATCAATCCGGCTCTGGGAGGACAGCCTGGCAGAAAGTAATCGATCTTTACCAGCTCATGACAGGGATATACTTTGTCCAGTATCATGGGCAGCTCTTCATCATTGGGCATGATTTTTTCTGTATTAGACAGAACCGAAGGGCCATTCAGGTATGCTTCTTCCAGACATTCCCTGACCGGGATGCCGTTGCGCATGGCCGGTAATCCACCCATTATTGCACATTCACCTACCGAAATCAGGATCTTACACCTTTTACGAAATTCTTTTAATACGTGTACATTCTCTGAATTGCAACAACCTCCCTCAATAAGGCCAATATCACAATCTTTGGTAAATGTCTTGATATCATTGATTGGGGATTTGTTAAATTCAACCAGTTCAATAAGATCAAGAATTTTCTCGTCAATGTCCAGCAGAGACATGTGACATCCGAAACATCCGGCCAGAGAGGTAGTCGCAACTATAGCTTTGCTCATGATAATTCTTTTTTATGGTTTTGAATGTGCGAATTTTTCTATTTCACTTCCAATGGGATTTTTGTCATATTTTCGTTCCCCAATCGGGATCTCATATCCTTTTTCCTTCCTCAGCAAAGCTCCCACTGGACAAATTTCGGCGGCCCTGTCGGCAAGCTCATCTGTCAGGTTCTTTGCCAGTTCAGGATCAATACTGATCTCTACCTGATGTCCTCTCCGTTTGAAGGCAAAGATACCCCTGCCTTCATCGTCCTTGATTGCTCTGATACAGCGTTTACAAAGAATGCAGCGGTTATGATCCTTGATAAGTTTTGAATTATTAGCTTCGATGTTTCGCTGCTGAAACCGGTAAGGAAACCTGGGCACCATCATTCTGAAACGGTAGGCCAGGGCCTGCAATTCACAATTTCCGCTTCTTTCGCAAGAAGGACAAAAGTGATTTCCTTCCACAAACAACAGTTCTACAATTGATTTTCTTAGATCAATAATCTCAGGCAGGGCTGTTTCTACTACCATTCCTTCGGAAACGGGAGTTGTACAGGATGTCATGGGTTTGCCGTTTACATTTACAGTACAGATACGGCAGGCTCCGCGTGGTTTCAGATTTGGAATATTGCAAAGGGTTGGAATGTAAATGTCATTTTCACGAGCCGCTTCAACAATATACTGCCCTTTGGTAGCCATGCATTCCTTGCCGTCGATATTAAGTTTAATCAGTTTATTCATGATTTATGCTTCTTTAATGATTGGACTTCGGTGGGTAACTTCGCAGGATTCCTTTACTGCCTCTTCGAGATCAAAATTACTTTCAAATCCATTGCCGGGCAGTAATCTTTCTTCATAAAGTTCCCTGAAGTTTTTAATGCTGGACAGGACCGGGTTGGCAGCCGTTTGTCCGAGTCCACATCTGTTTGCTTTCATAATCTTTCCCCAACTGATCATGTCTTCTACATCTTTACGGGTACCCCTGCCATCTACAATTTTCTTCAGAGTGTCGCGATATAGCACTGTGAGTGTCCGGCAAGGCACACATGAACCACAGGATTCCTCCATGAAAAATTCTGAAAAATTCAGGACAATGTCTTTGAGCAGATCACGTTGTTTTCCGATAATAATCAGTGACCCTCCGGTAGAAAGATCGGTATAGCATAAAGTACGGTCGAATTCATTGGGTGCAATCACAGCCCCTGATGGTCCTCCAACCTGCACAGCCTGTACCTCGTCCTGCACAGCGCCAACCATTTCAAGTATGCTCCTGACACTGAATCCCCACTCAACTTCATAGACGCCGGGATATTTGCAGTCACCTGAAATGCTCAAAACCTTTGTGCCTGTAGAATCACTGGTCCCAAATGAACGATACCAGTTGCCACCATAAAGCATTACTTTTACTGCTGAACAAAGGGTTTCTACATTGTTTACAACAGTAGGACAGCCCAGGTAACCTTTTTCAACGGGGAAAGGCGGACGGTCTCTTGGTTCACCACGCTTACCCTCTGCCGATTCGATAAGAGCAGATTCTTCTCCGCAAACATATGCACCAGCTCCAAACTGAATGCGAATGTCAAAATCGAATCCCTTAATACCTCCAATGTCCTTACCCAACAAGTTCCGGTCGCGTGCACCCTGCAAAATACCTTCAAGATACTGTTCAAGGTACTTATATTCATAGCGCAGATATAAAATACCCTCAGATGCGCCCACTGCATAAGCAGCGATAACCATTCCTTCAAACAGCAGCTTGGGCCGTTCAGTCAGGATTACACGGTCTTTAAATGTTCCTGGTTCGCCTTCATCCGCATTGCAGAAAATGAATTTCTTTTCTCCGGGAGCTTTGCGACAGAATTCCCATTTTAGTCCGGTTGGAAATCCTGCACCGCCCCGTCCCCTGATGTTGGATGATTTAATTTCTTCAATTACTTTTTCAGGCGTTAGCGCAGGCAGATGTTTCCAGATAACAATACCCGGGGTGTAATCATCTGAAAGAACCGGTCCTTTCTTCCGTATATTATTATATACCATAGCCTGAAGCAGCTCGGAATTATTCATGCCGTCTCCATAGCTTTCAACAAAAAGGTCGTGCGTACTCTTGCCTGATTTAATATCTTTTACCAGTTCTTTTATACGGAAAGGAGTAAGCTTGGTAAAGATGATTCCGTTGATAATGGCTGCCGGTTCCTGGTCATTCATACCGATACAGCTGGTATCGAACAACCCAATCAGTCCGTCCGGAGACACTTCCCCGAATTTGCAGCCTGCTTCCTTTTCCAGGGTAGAAGCTATCTCAGCTCTGCCCATCATATTGGCTACTGCAGAGTTATTCAGGTATATGTTGAATGTACCTGTGGGTGTCTGGGAGAAAAAATGATAAAAGGAGATTGTTTGTTCCACATCCACCCTGGAAATATCCAGTTCCTGCGAGATTTGAATAACTGCTTCTTCAGGAATATATCCGATTTCGGCCTGTATATCAATGAGTATGTCCATTAACCGGGTAGGATCCTTGTGGAATTTTTCAATGATATTTTGAACATTGGTTCCCATAAAAAGATTGTTTTTATTTAGTGAAGTAAAATAAAATAAAAGGAACTTGGACTTACTAATTACTGTTATTTATTTCACACAAAATTAACTTCTTTTCTATATTTTCCAATATGATTTTTAAATATAGAATGATTTTAAATTGCTGATATACAGATAGGAATATATATTTCATTGTTTATACCTTAAAATTTAAATGAATTATGAATCAGTTATTTAGAGATATTTCCTAAGGCAATACAGGTGAAATATTAGTTTCATGCAGGTATTGATTGAATAAAAGTATGTTTTAAAATAGATTAGCTATAGATTCTTTTTAATTTGTTCCGGGTATTGTTTCCTTAAAAATCGATTTTGAAGAACCTTATTTTAAGCGGAACATTCAATCTGTGTAATGGTGTGTATCAGGCGAGGGCACACCTGGCTGTAATTCATTTAATAACAAATAAATATACCGTTTATTTAGATTAATTATGTATTATTGTTATTATGATAACAATGTTATTAAAATAACAAAAGAATATATACTTTTGTCCTGGAATAAGAAAATAAAAAATCGATTAGTTGATGTTTAATAAATAACGCTCCAGTATAAATTGATGATGAAAATCAACTCAGATTTAACAGGAATAAAACAGGAAATGAAAATTGGAGAGATTGCCCGTCTGCTCAATGCAAGAATCATATGTGGCAGTGAGGATATGGAATGTACAGTAAATTATGCTTTTGCTTCGGATCTCATGAGTGATGTGCTGACCATAGAAGGGAGCGAAATAATGCTGATAACGGGTTTGACCAATCTGCAGGCAGTCAGGACTGCCGAGATGGCCGATATAACTCACATAGTATTTGTAAGGGACAAGCATGCTACCAAAGAAATGATTGAACTGGCAGTTGAAAATAACATGGTTTTGATGGAATGCAGTTATTCAATGTTCAGAACCGCTGGTATCCTCTATGGTGCCGGTTTTAAACCGCTTTATTAAAGGACCATCATGATGCATTTTGAATATCAGATTAACGGTGGTGATTTTACAAATGCAGGTGTAGCCTCAAGTCATCTGAAAAAAATACTTAAGCAATTGAATATCGATTTCAGACTGATCAAAAAAATTGTGGTGGCTCTTTACGAAGCAGAGGTAAATGTGGTTGCTCACGCTTACCACGGTATTATAAATGTAGATATAGATACAGCAAAAATTACCATCGTTATTGAGGATGAAGGACCTGGTATTGCAGATATTGATCAGGCTATGCAGGAAGGCTTTTCAACAGCTTCCCGGCAGGTACGTGAGATGGGATTTGGCGCAGGTATGGGGCTCCCGAATATAAAAAGGAATTCGGATGAGCTTATTGTAACATCAAAGCCGGGTTCGGGTACCCGCGTTCAGATATTACATTATTTAAAACAGCAAGCTGGCTGATATGGAAAAGATCATTTTTCACCATGCGTTAAAAGTACAGGAAGATAACTGTATTGGCTGTGCTCACTGCATGAGTGTCTGCCCAACGGAGGCAATTCGTGTGAAACATGGTAAAGCCAATATATACAATAATAAATGTATCGACTGTGGACAGTGTTATCGTGTTTGTCCGGTTTCAGCCATCTATGTCGAAGAAGATGATTTCAGCAGTATTTTCTCCTACTCCTGCCGTGTTGCATTGATGCCCGCTGTACTTACCGGACAGTTCCCTGAAGAAATTAATATTGAAATTATATACCAGACCCTTTATGAACTGGGATTTACTCATGTATACGAGATTGAAAACTGTGTCGATCTTTTGAGCAGTGAACTAAACAAATATCTTGAAGATCACAGAGAACACCGGCCCCTTATTTCTGCTTTCTGTCCGGCTGTTGTGCGTTTGATACAGGTGAATTTTCCATCTCTGGTTGAAAATATTGTATTGCTAAAGCCGCCACTGGATATTGCTGCAGCCTATTACCGCAAAAAATTACTAAATGAGGGATACAGGAAGGAAGAGATTGGTTTGTTTTATGTCACCCCATGTGCTGCCAAAATTGCAGCTATCAAAAGTCCGGTAGGAGAAAACCAGTCGCCTTTTAACGGGGTGATTAACATGAACTCAGTATACAACAGGCTGTATAAACGAATTAAAAAAGGAACAACAGGCAATCATAAAATAGCAGACCATTCACAGCTGACTGACAGGGAAATGCTGTGGTCGCTTACACACGGAGAGGCCTCAGCCACAGGAAAGCGATCGCTGGCAATTGATGGCATTCACAGCGTGATTGAATTCCTGGAAAAGATTGAAAACGGGGAGATCAAAGGAGTTGATTTTCTGGAAATGCGGGCATGTGATGAAAGTTGTGCCGGTGGTATTCTTACCTCGGGCAATAAATTTCTCACTGTTGAAAGACTCAGAAACAGAGCTGCAAACAGCATAAAAACACCTGATGACAGTTATTCTGCCAGAGATATTGATAATTACCGCAATTATCTGATTAAGCATATAAAGCTGGATAAAGTGGACCCCCGTTCTTCAATGCAGCTCGATCAGGATCTGAGCGTAGCAATGGAAAAAATGAAAAAGCAGCGGCATATCATGTGTTTTTTACCCGGGTTTGATTGTGGTGGATGTGGAGCACCTACCTGTCAGGCTCTTGCTGAAGATGTTGTACAGGGAAATGCCAATATATCTCATTGTGTTTTTCTCCAGAAAGTAATGGAAATAAATCACAAACTGAGTCCGGAGCACGCCCTGGATATTATTGAAGAGATCTGGGGGAAGGACCGGTTGAATAAAAATTGTAATAAGAAAGGAGCGGATCATGAAAGTATCTGATCTTGTAAAACAGCTTCATCTCCGGGTATATGGTGGTGAGAGTGGATTGGAAAGGGAAGTAAAGGGAGGATATGTTTCCGACCTGTTGAGTGATGTGATGGGAAACGCCAGTGAAGGAGAGGTCTGGATAACCCTGCAAACTCATAAAAATGTGGCGGCTATTGCATCGTTGAAAGATCTCTCTTCAGTAATACTGGTCAAAGGTTTTCAGCCAGAGGAAGATATGCTGAAGCATGCCGGTGATGAAGGAATTCCTGTGCTGGGAACAACGGATGCGACATTTGAAACAGCCGGAAAACTCTATAACCTGCTGAAATGAAAAAATTTACCGCCGACATACATATACATACTGTACTCTCACCCTGCGGAGATCTGGAGATGAGTCCGGTGAATATTGTCAGGCGTGCAAAGGAACAAAAACTGGATATTATCGGCATCACTGATCATAATGCTACCGGACATAATCAGGTGGTGGCTGAGCTGGCAGGGAGGGAGGATATTATGGTTCTGATGGGCACTGAAGTGAATACCCGGGAAGAGGTGCATTGCCTGGTGTTCTTTGAAAACTGGGAAATATTAAATGATTTTCAGGTATTTCTGGATAACCATTTGCCTGTTGTGAATAACAGGCCGGAGCTGTTTGGCTATCAGGTAGAGGTTGATGAACATGAAAATATTATCAGAACTGAAGAGAGGTTGCTTATTTCAGCATTGCATGCCGGACTTGATGAGATAGCGGAAAAGACCCGTCAGTTAAAGGGTATCTGTATTCCGGCACATATTGATAAGGCCAAAAACAGTATTTTCAGTCAGCTTGGTTTTATTCCGGCAAATTTCAGTTACGATGCACTTGAGATATCCGGGCAGAACTGTGCTTCAGCAGTACACCTGCCGGGAATTCAGGATGCAACACTGGTAAGAAATTCTGATGCACATTATTTACAGGATATAGGTACCAATAAGATGTGTTTTCACCTGGAAGAAAGAAGTTTTAACGAGATAAAAATGGCCCTGGCAGGCCTTAATGGAAGGAGTGTTGAACTGTTATGAAAGAAATGGCATTGCACATACTTGATCTGGCGCAGAATTCAATTGTTGCCGGGGCTTCCCTGATTGAAACTGCCATTCTTGAAGATCCGGAGCATAATATTTTCAGGATTACGATTCATGACAACGGGAAAGGCATGACAACATCAGAAGTGCAGCTGGCCAGTGATCCTTTTTATACTTCCAGAACAACCCGGAAGGTAGGACTGGGCTTATCCCTGTTTAAGCAACGGGCTGAAGGTACCGGGGGATCTTTTAAAATTGAGTCAGTCCCGGATATAGGAACAAAGGTAACGGCAGTCTTTGGATATCATCATATTGATCGTCCTGCCCTGGGTGACATAGCAGGTGTACTGGTTTTGCTTGTTGCAGCAAATCCTGATATTGATTTTACATACCAGCATACCACTCCCAGGGATTCATACATTTTTGATACCCGTGATGTAAGAGACCTGCTGGGGGAAATATCAGTCAATCAAAAGGAGATACTGAAATTTCTGAAAGAAATGATAAGAGAAAATATTCAGGCACTGGCAGCATGAGAATGCTGGTTTGTTAAATACGATAAATATCATAGTAATTAATGCACATTAACATTACATTTATACAAATCCATTATAAATCTACAAAACTGTTTGACTATGGCAAAAGTTAGATCCCTTGATGATCTCAGGAAGTTAAAAAACGACCTGCAATCCCGGATGCAACTGAGGGAAAAGAGTGATCATCCTGAAAATTATGTTCAGATCAAGGTGGCGATGGCTACCTGCGGTATTGCTTCAGGAGCAAAAGAAACCATGGAATTTCTGGTTGATGAGCTGGAAAAAAGAAATATCGATGCAGTGGTTACCCAAACAGGGTGCATGGGGTATTGTTATGCCGAACCTACTATTGAAGTTACTCTTCCCGGACAGGAACCAATTGTATTTGGCGATGTAAATACCAGGAAGGCGGACGAGATCATAGAAAAATATATCAAAAACGGGGAACTCGTAGACGGAATAATCCCTGTCAATTACGAAACTATTGACCCCGATACTAAAGCTTAAAGGAGGAGAATAATATGGCTAAATACAATATGCATTTGATGGTTTGTGGCGGAACAGGTTGCCGGGCATCAGCCAGTGATTCTCTGGTGGAGAACCTGAAGCATGAACTGTCGGAAAAGGGGCTGGAAAATGAGGTACAGGTAGTGATGACCGGCTGTTTTGGGTTCTGCGAAAAGGGCCCGATTGTTAAGGTAATGCCGGATAATACTTTCTACACAGAGGTTAAACCGGAAGATGCCGGTGAAATAGTTGCCGAACATGTGGTTAAAGGAAGAAAAGTAAACCGCCTGTTGTATACTGATCCGGAAAAGAAGGAACATATTAGTGATTCACGTCACATGGGTTTCTATAAAAAGCAGATCAGGATTGCTTTGCGCAACTGCGGATTTATTAACCCCGAAAATATCGATGAATACATTGCCCGTCAGGGGTATGAAGCGTTGGGTAAGGTACTTAGCGAATATTCTCCCGAAGAGTCAATTGATATTATCAAAAAATCCGGATTAAGGGGCAGGGGAGGCGGTGGCTTCCCAACCGGTCTGAAATGGGAAATTTCCAGAAAGAGTGTTGCTGAGCAAAAATATGTGGTTTGTAATGCTGATGAAGGTGATCCCGGCGCATTTATGGACCGTTCAATTTTGGAAGGTGATCCGCACAGTGTGCTCGAAGCGATGGCCATTTGCGGATACTGTATCGGCGCTTCCAAAGGACTCATCTATATCAGGGCTGAATACCCGCTTGCTATCAAAAGATTAAAAATTGCCATTACGCAGGCCAGGGAGTATGGTTTGCTGGGCGAGGATATCTTTGGTTCAGGGTTTAGCTTTGAAGTGGAGCTGCGTTATGGAGCAGGAGCCTTTGTTTGCGGAGAAGAAACTGCCCTGATCCACTCTATGGAGGGTATGCGCGGAGAACCTACTGTCAAACCTCCTTTCCCTTCCGAATCGGGTTATCTGGGGCAGCCAACCAATGTAAACAATGTGGAAACCTTTGCCAACATACCGGTTATTTATATGAAAGGAGCCGAATGGTTCAGCAGCATTGGGACAGAAAAAAGCAAAGGAACAAAGGTGTTTGCACTTGCCGGTAAAATCAACAACGTAGGGCTTATCGAAGTGCCAATGGGAACTACATTGCGGGAGGTTATTTTTGAAATCGGCGGAGGAATTAAGAACGGAAAAAAATTCAAAGCCGTTCAGACAGGAGGCCCTTCCGGGGGGTGCCTGACTGAAAAACACCTTGAAACGGCGATCGATTATGACAACCTTATTGCAGTGGGATCAATGATGGGATCAGGTGGTATGATCGTGATGGACGAAGATGATTGTATGGTGTCTGTAGCCAAATATTACCTTGATTTTACCGTGGAGGAATCCTGTGGTAAATGTTCTCCCTGTCGTATTGGTAACAAGCGGTTGTACGAACTGCTTGAAAAGATCACCCTGGGAAAAGGAACACCCGATGATATTGACAGGCTGAGGAACCTCAGCGGTGTTATCAAAGATACTTCATTGTGCGGCCTGGGACAGACTTCACCAAACCCGGTTTTATCTACCCTGGAGAATTTTGGTGATGAGTATGTATCACATGTGGTGGATCACAAATGTGTGGCAGGTCAATGTAAGGCATTGATGCAGTATACGATTGATGCTGAAGCCTGCGTAGGGTGTACAGCCTGTGCAAGAGCCTGTCCGGTGGGCGCTATTTCAGGCGACCGTAAACAGCCTCATGTGATTGATACAGCACTGTGTATCAAATGTGGTGCCTGTGTTGAGAGGTGTAAATTCAGTGCAATTTTTGTTAATTAATTAAACGATATACAATCTATGAAACTGGTTAATATTACAATAGACGGCAAAAAACTCCAGGTTGAAGAAGGTATTACCATATATAAAGCAGCCAAAAGCATTGGCATTGATATCCCGGTGCTGTGCTATATGGACCTGGGTGACCTTAAGATTGAAAATAAACCGGGTGGTTGCCGCATTTGTGTGGTTGAAGTTGAAGGCCGTCGTAACCTGGCCCCCTCCTGTTCCACAAATGTTTATGAGGGCATGGTGGTACAGACTCATTCAATGCGGGTTCTGAATGCCCGGCGTACCGTTATGGAACTCATATTGTCTGATCATCCAAAAGACTGCCTCACCTGTGCAAAGTCAGGAAAATGTGACCTGCAGGATCTTTCTGTTAAACTGGGAATCAGGGAAACCCCGTATGATGAATTTGCAGAGATGTCAACCTACCGTCTGGATACTTCCCCTTCCATCATCAGAGATATGGATAAATGTATCATGTGTCGCCGGTGCGAGACCATGTGCAACGATTTTCAGACAGTAGGGGCCCTTTCGGCAGTAAATCGTGGATTTATGGCTGTTGTGGCTCCGCCTTTTGAAATGAACCTCGAAAAATCTGCCTGTACTTATTGCGGACAGTGCGTGGCTGTTTGTCCGACCGGTGCACTCACCGAGGTGGATCATACCCCCAAGGTAATCAGGGCTTTGTCTGATCCGACAAAAACTGTGGTGGTGCAGACTGCACCTGCCGTCAGGGCTGCGCTGGGCGAAGAATTTGGCATGGAACCGGGAACGCTGGTTACAGGGAAGATGGTATCTGCCCTTCGTCAGCTTGGATTTAACTTTGTATTTGATACTGATTTTGCAGCCGACCTTACTATTATGGAAGAAGGGACCGAACTGCTCGACCGTCTTACCCGTCATCTGGATGGTGACAATACTGTGAAATTACCTATTCTTACATCCTGCTGTCCGGGATGGGTAAATTTCTTTGAAAAACAATTTCCGGATATGCGGGATATACCATCAACAGCACGTTCACCGCAGCAGATGTTCGGCCCCATCGCGAAAACTTATTTTGCTGAAAAAATTGGTGTTAAAAGGGAAAATATGGTGGTAGTATCCATCATGCCCTGCCTGGCCAAGAAATACGAGTGTCAGCGTGATGAATTCAAGGTAGACGGCAATCCTGATGTTGATTATTCCATCTCTACAAGGGAGCTGGCTGCCCTGATTAAACAGGCCAATATCGACTTTATGTCGCTGCCGGATGAAGATTTTGACAAGCCAATGGGTGAATCAACCGGTGCAGGTGTTATCTTCGGCACCACAGGTGGTGTGATTGAAGCTGCCACACGTACAGCCTATGAAATACATACAGGCAAACCGCTAGAAAATGTTGATTTCAAACAGTTACGTGGTATGGATGGTATCCGGTATGCAACTGTTGATTTTGACGGACTGCCGATCAATATTGGGATCGCTCACGGGCTTGGAAATGCACGCAAACTGCTGGAAGATATCCGTGCTGGTAAAAGCAACCTGCATGCCATCGAGATCATGGCCTGTCCTGGTGGGTGTATTGGCGGCGGTGGACAACCACTGCATCATGGAAATGCGGAAATTCTGGCCAAAAGGGCCGCTGCTATTTATCGTGAAGATGAAGGCAAACTCATCCGCAAATCGCATGAAAACCCCGATATCCTGAAATTATATGAAGAATTCCTGGGAAAACCCATGAGTGAAAAATCTCATGAGTTGCTTCATACACATTATTTTGACAGGAGTGTGAAAAAAATCTTTATTTAATAACCATCCAATCGTGGAGGACTAAACATGTCAAGTGTAAAAATAGAATTGAAAGAAAGAGATGTAGCCAAAATAAAGGAGATCAGCAAATCCTACAATAACAAAGGCGGTGAGTTGATCAATGTACTGCATGCGGTACAGAGTCATTTCGGATACCTGCCCGCGGAAGTACAGGAAGTAGTGGCCGAAGAACTTAATGTTTCTGTGGCCCATGTATACGGAGTGGTAACGTTTTATTCATTCTTTACCATGTTGCCCAAAGGACAGTATCCGATCTCAGTTTGTACCGGTACAGCCTGCTATGTTAGGGGAGCCGAGAAAGTACTGGATGAGTTTAAAAAACAACTCAGCATACAGGTTGGTGAGACTACTGCTGATGGAAAATTTTCCATCAGCTGTTTACGATGTGTCGGTGCCTGTGGACTGGCTCCTGTGGTACTGGTGGGCGAGAAGACCTACGGTCGTGTATCGCCCGAAGGAGTAGCTGAGATTCTAAAAGAATATGAATAGTAGGTTTAGGGTTTATAAATGACATGAGGCCCGGCGTAGTCCGGGCCTTTTGTTTGTTCGGTAGTTTATTCAGTAGTCTATTCAGTAGTTTATTCAGTAGTTTATTCAGTAGTTATTCAGTAGTTTATTAGTAGTTTATTCAGTAGTAATTCAGTGGTATTACTCGCTCCCACAGATTCCGTTGCCCAATGCCGCTCGTGATCCTTGCCTTCACCGGGCCCCTGCACAATCCAAAGGCAAGGATTGTCACCTTATCGCTTTCATTCTTTTCTTACATTTTTTGCTTAAAATACAGTATACTTGTGAGGATTTTACTAAAAATAGTCAGCTAAATCATGTTATTCAATCAAAGAAAAAAAAATTATTCATTCCTTTATATTACATTCCTGACAGGAATACTGTTCCTGATTTCCTGCTCAGGCGGAGGTAAGAAGAAAAAGGCAAATACCATAACTATTGTTACGCTGCGCGGACCCTCGGCCATCAGCATGATCAAAATGATCGATTCTTCGAAGATGGATAGTCATTTCCACCTTCATTTTATCATTAAGAATGAACCCAACCAGGTAAAACCCTATCTGGTGAAAGGAGAAGCTGATTTTGCAGTTTTGCCCTCTACGATGGCTGCTGTATTATATAATCAGGGACTTCCGTATCAACTGGCAGCTATTCCGCTCTGGGGAACCCTGCACTTGTTTGGTAGCGATACTACCATTCATTCCTGGCAGGATCTGAAAGGCAGAAGAGTTTATACCATGGCCCGCGGGATGACGCCGGATATTGTTTTCAGGTACTTGCTCAATGCGCATGGATTAAAGCCTGATAAAGATGTGATCCTTGATTATTCATTTCCAACGCATCGCGATCTGGCCAACGCGGTTGCCGCGGGACGTGCCTCACTGGGAGTAATCTCAGAACCACTGGTAAGTATGGTGATCAGTAAAAATCCAAAGGTTCATGAGTTATTTGATCTGGATAAGGAATGGAACAAAGCCACTCACGATTCCATTCCTTTCGCACAAACGGCACTCATTGTAAACAAGAAATTTGCTGAATCGAATCCCGGCAAGGTGAAAGCTTTTCTTAACTATTATAAAGAGGCCTGTCATTGGATCAATGCCCACCCTGCCAGAGGGAGCAAACTGATCGTGGAGAGTCAAATATTACCTGATACACTTGTCGCACGTAAATCAATTCCGGGTTGCAACATTCGGTTTGCTGCTGCATGGCCTTTAAGGGAGAGGATCAACGACTATTTCAATGTTTTTTATACTTTTAATCCCGATATGCTGGGTGGAAAATTACCGGATGAGGGATTCTATTACCAGATCAGTGATTCTGAAAACTAAAAGCATATAGAGACTGAAAAAAGATACATGGAGCAAATACTATCTAAAAAGCGGAAACGAAGCATCACCTTCTTTTCCATTTTGTCGATTCTCATTATATGGAAAGGAGCTTCCCTGCTGGCAGGCTCTCCACTGATATTGCCGCCTCCTGAAAAAGTGGTCATCGATTTTATAAAAATGATAAGCAATTCAGATTTTTATATGAGCATTGGTATTACCGTGCTGAGAGGGTTTGCCGGATTTGTTATAGCCTTTTTGTTTGCTTTGCTGCTGGGTATTCTGGCCGGACTGTCGCCTGCTTTCCGAGCCTGGTTCACGCCTTTTTTGGTTATCATCAGGTCCACTCCGGTTATCTCGGTTATCCTGCTGGCCCTGATCTGGTTTCACACCGATACTGTACCTGTATTTATTGCCATACTCACGATGTTTCCCATTTTGTGTAACAACATCATGGATGGCATTGGTACAGTTGACCGTGGTCTGGTGGAGATGGCTCATACCTACAGGGTAACTAATTACCGGGTGGTTAGGGAAGTATATTTACCAGGTACCCTGCCTTTTCTGTTCAGTGGTATTTCCAGTGCCATGGGGTTTGGATGGCGGGCTGTGATCATAGGTGAAGTACTGGCACAGCCGTTACATGGTATTGGAACCGGGATGCAGCTGGCACAGACCTACCTGATGGTGTCACAGGTAATTTCGTGGACAGTAGTGGCTGTACTGATCAGTATGTTATTTGAAAAACTCATCCGCCGGATAGAGGACAAAGTGGTTGTTTGGAAATGAAAGCAATGGATTATACGTTGGAACACATATTTAAATCATGGGAGGACCTGAAGCTTTTTGAGGATTTCAGTGTAAAGTTTAAAGCAGGTATGATTACCTGCATGCTGGGTCCCTCAGGATGTGGAAAGACTACCTTATTAAACATGCTGAATGGTCATATTCAGCCTGATTCGGGTAGTATCCAGGGACTGGAGGACAAAAGGATCTCTTATGTGTTTCAGGAACCCAGACTTTTGCCCTGGAAAACAGTGACAGAGAATGTCATGTTTGTGTTGAAGGGCGTTTTTACACAGGAAGAAGCCAGGCACCGGGCATGGAAATACCTGGAGATGGTTGAGCTGAAGGATTTCAGGGATTATTACCCGTCGCAACTCAGTGGCGGTATGAAACAACGGGTATCGCTGGCCCGGGCATTTTCTTATCCCGCTGATCTGATCCTCATGGATGAACCGTTTTCGTCACTGGATGCAAGGTTGAAGGAAAACCTGTTGAAAGCTTTTATCAGACTGTGGGAAATCGATCAGCGGACAGTGGTATTTGTTACCCATGAACCAGATGAAGCCATTCAGGTTGCTCATGAAATTGTCGTATTGTCTAAGCCGCCGGTTTCAATTAAAAAAACATTTACCAAAGATGACCTGAAGGAGATTTCTTCGGGGGTACGGGAAAAGATTATTGGTTTAATTGAATAAAGGTCACAAGCGAGACGATCCGACATGATATATAAAATATTAATAACGACCCCTGGTTCAAGCGTCTCGCTTGGACCTATTAGGATGCCCCCCTGTGTTAGACATTGAATAATATAATTTAAGTCACAAGCGGACGCTTGCGACAGTTTGAGGACGCTTGCGACAGATCGAGGACCTAATAGGATTAACTCCCCTTAAAGTTTACTTTTAAATATAAATTATCCCGTTCATTGTTTTTCCTCTTAACTTAAGATGAAAAATAGGTTTAGTTATATAACTTACCTGCATGAGCAGAAATTACAAATTTCATAATCCTTCCTCTTTATATTTTATAACCTATTCAGTAATTGGATGGATCGATGTATTTATCAGAAATGAATACAAAAATATTTTACTTGAAAGCTGGAGGTATTGTCAAATAAATAAAGGACTGGTTATTCATGCATGGGTAATAATGACGAGTCATGTTCATATGATCATAAGTTCTGAAGTAACACCATTGGAATTTATAATACGTGATATGAAGAGTTACACTGCCACACATATTAGAAAAGTGATGAAGAATAATGTTTCTGAAAGCCGCACATGGATTATGAAAATGATGATAAATACAGGACAAATGAATAGTAATAATAAACATTTTCAATTCTGGCAACAGAATAATAAACCGATTGAACTGAATAGTAATATGTTGCTTCAACAAAAACTCGACTATATACATAATAATCCGGTTAAAGAAGGTTTTGTATATAATCCTGAAGATTTTGTTTACAGCAGTGCAATAGATTATGCGGGAGGTAAAGGTCTTATTGATATTGTTTTAATTCAATAATGAAACATTGATTTGTTTAGAATATGTTTTTGATTATTTTTAAAATTTTGGAGAAAGCAAGCACTTGCGACAATGAAGAACCCCTGGTTCAAGCGTCTCGCTTGGACCCATCTTTTTATTATTTAGGTCACAAGCGGATGCGACAGGGAAGAGAATATAAGTCACAAGCGGACGATCCGATGATTATTGGATGCGACAGACCGAGATAGAAAATATGAAAAATACCAGTATAAAAAATAAACTACAACCAGCTGATACAGCTACGATCATCTACATTCTGCTTACAGGGTTGATAATTGTTGCAGGTTGGAACAAGCTTCGGGCTCCAGGCATGCACTTGCTGCTGCGTGGCCTGGCGTTATTTGTAATGTATTTGTTGATTCGTTATGCTGACAAAGCTAATGGTCTGTTATATCTTCTCCGGAATTTCTACACCATACTCTTCCTTATCCTCTGGTACCCGGAGACCGATTACCTGAATAACCTGCTATTTGATTATTTTGATCCGCTTGTAGCCGCTTGGGAGCAAGCCTTGTTTGGTACACAACCATCCCTTATCTTTGCACAACATTTCAATTTTCGCTGGTTCAGCGAACTAATGTCGCTGGGCTATTTTTCTTTTTACCTGATTATTTTCTTTGTACTGCTGGCTATTTTGAGAACAAGGCCAAATCACTTTGCCTACAGCCTATACCTGGTAGTTGCTTCTTTCTATGTTTATTACCTGGTTTTTATATTCTTTCCGGTGGCCGGTCCCCAGTATTACTTCAAAGAAACAGTTCCGCTATTGCCTGATGGTTACCTGTTCAGTCATCTCATGCATTTTATTGAACAAACAGCCGAGCGGCCCACTGCTGCTTTCCCCAGTTCCCATGTTGGAATTTCTTTGTTAATGTTATGGCTGGCCTGGAAATATGTACGCAAAGCTTTTTATTATGTACTGCCTTTTGCTGTTTTGCTGATTATTTCCACAATCTATCTCAGGGCACATTATGTGGTAGATGTGCTGGCTGGTGGTGCAGCTTTTCCTCTGTTGCTTCTGCTGGGAAATAAATCGTATTTTCTTTTGACTGGCCCGGATTTCCAGACTATTGGAGATACATGACACTTTGAGTTTTTTGTCTGTAATTTTATTTACAGGTAAAAAACAGTAACTTGTCGGATCATTAACTACTAATTTTAAAGATCATGCATTTGTTTATTTATTGTAGTGATCTTGCTTCTCAAAAAACACAGACCATGAAAAATCATTTGACTCAGGCATTGACGCTGCTCACACTTGGAGCCGCTGCTACATCTTGTAACTCAGGTCATGTTGAAAAGAAAAAGCCCAACATCATTTTCATAATGAGTGATGATCATGCTTACCAGGCCATCAGTGCATATAGTGACAAACTAATACAAACACCAAATATTGACAGGATCGGTAATCAGGGTGCGCGGTTTGAGCAATGTTTTGTTACTAATTCCATTTGCAGTCCAAGTCGTGCTGTAATCCTCACAGGACAGTACAGTCATCGGACAGGTGCCCGTGACAATTCTTTTTCAATGCGGATTGACTCAGGTATCACTACCTTCCCTATGCTCTTGCAGAATGCCGGATATCAAACAGCTATCATGGGAAAATGGCACCTTCTCAACAAACCCAAAGGGTTCGATTACTCATCCATCCTGATTGACCAGGGACATTATTACAACCCTGATTTTATTACCAATGGGGATACTGCCCGTGTACATGGTTACGCGACAGATATCATTATGGACAAGGCAATCAACTGGCTTTCAAATATGCGGGACACTAACAGTCCGTTCTGCCTGATGATCCACAACAAGGCACCTCATCGCAACTGGCTGCCAGATACAACAGATTTTCACGAATTTAGCGAGGACCTCCCCGTTGCTGCTACGCTGTTTGACGATTATTCCGGACGTGGCAAGGCTGCTCATGAACAAATGATGGAAATTGATAAAAATATGCATTTGTATAATGATTTGAAATATAAGGCGACAGGACCTGTTCCAGAAGAACCAACAAAAAACCTGGTCCGGGAACTTGCCCGCATGGATTCAGCACAACGTAATACGGTACTGAAGTTTTATGCCGGAGAGGATGCCAAAGTGGATACTTCGAAGATGACCCACGAAGAATTTGTAAAGTGGAAGTATCAGCGTTACGTCAAAGACTATCTCCGTTGTATTCGTTCTGTTGACCGAAATGTAGGACGTTTACTGGATTATCTGAAAGAGAAAGGACTGCTTGATAATACGGTAATTGTATATACCTCCGACCAGGGCATGTATTTGGGAGAACACGGCTGGTTTGACAAACGATTCATGTACAAACAGTCTTTCCGGACGCCTTTGCTCATGCGTTATCCTGCCGAGATCAAACCCGGAACAGTTGTAAAGGACATGGCCCTGAATCTTGATTTTGCTCCCACCTTCCTGGATCTTGCGGGTGTTCCCAAACCTGACTATATGCAGGGCACATCATTGGAGCCATTGTTTGACGGGACTACGCCCAAAGACTGGAGAAAGGCAGTTTATTATCAGTATTTTGAATATCCGGGATGGCACGCGGTAAAACGTCATTACGGCATTCGTACGGAACGTTATAAGCTGATTCATTTTTATTACGATATCGACCAGTGGGAGCTGTATGACCTTAAAAAGGATCCGGATGAGATGCAGAATGTATACAATGATCCGGCCTATCAACAGGTAAGGGATTCACTTACTGTTCAACTACGTTTACAACAAAAGAAATTCGGGGATTCCGACTCACTGGATCAGGCAATTCTTAAACATGACAAACCGATGTTTGACAAGCATCCGAATATCTATTAATACCTTATTATCTGCCACTGCCGCAAGGCTCCGGCCTTGTGGCAATTCAATACCCCCCACTGGCGCAAGCATCTGCTTGTGCCTTTAAGTCTTAACCAACTGGTCCCCACTGCCGCAAAGCTCCGGCCTTGTGGCTTATTGAATTATCTTATGTTTTAAGCGTTTCGCTTCACTGCCGCAAGCGTCCGCTTGTGGCTCCTCACTGGCGCATGCATCTGCTTGTGCCTTTTATGTCTTAACCATATAGCTGATTGACGGTTGCACCGTTAATCCCCTTATTATCCGCACTGATCCCTCATTCTTTTAAACAGTTTATTATTTTCACCTTACACCCTGATTTATATTCTTTTAACAGTTAAAACATCAATAAATCCGGCAGGTAAAGTATAATGAAAAGGAATAATTACTATCTTTCCCTCGCACATTTGGTGCATAATTAACTATGCGAATGAAACCAGATTTACAAGTTGTAACTACTTCCCGGCAGTTAAGGGAATTCATCCATTTGCCAGGGAAGATACACAAGGGCCACAGCACCTGGCTGCCTCCCATTTATCTTGATGAACGGAATTTTTTCAATCCAAAGAAGAACATTGCCTTTAATAACTGCGATACACGCATGGTGCTGGCATACCGTGATAACAAGCCTGTTGGGCGCATTATGGGTATCATCCATAATTATTACAATGAATTGCACCAGATCAGGGATGCCCGGTTTGGCTACCTGGAAACATGGGATGATGCTGAAGTTGTACATGCACTCATGACTGATATTGAAGAATGGGCAAGGGCAAAAGGAATGGAACGGTTGATCGGTCCGTATGGTTTTTCCGACAAAGATGTACAGGGATTGTTAATTGATGGCTTTGAGCATATGCCAGTCCTCGACAGTGCCTGTAACTACAAATACATGGTCGACCTGGTGGAGCGGGAAGGATTCACCAAAGAGATCGACTGTCATATTTACCGGTATGAATTAAACGGACATGAACCTGAAAATTACCAGGAGATATACAACCGTATTGCATCCAGAAACGGATATAAACTAAAGGAATTTACTACCCGCAAAGATCTGAAACCTTTTATCCTGCCTGTATTAAGACTTGTAAACTATACCTATACCGACCTGTATGGCTTTGTGCCGATGGAAGAAAAAGAGATGAGTGAACTGGCCAACCGTTATCTGCCGGTACTCGACCCGCGTTTTGTAAAGGTTGTACTGCACAATGATGATCCGGTGGCTTTTCTGGTGGGCATTCCCAATTTTTCGCCCGGTTTGCAGAAGAGTCGTGGCCGGTTATTTCCGCTGGGTATTTTTTATCTCCTGCGAGCCATGAAAAAAACCAAACAGCTTGACCTCATGCTGGGAGCAGTAGTACCAAGGTATCAGAACAAGGGACTTGAGATCTTTATGGCCATGAAGCTGTTTGAGTCCTGTCGCAAAGCAGAATTGGAACAAATGGAGGTTCACCTTGTGCTGGAAACCAATACCCGCATGCTCGCCGAGCTGGAGAAAATACATGCCATTCCCCATAAGAAGTTCAGAGTATATCAGAAGAGGTTGTAGAGGAT
>CAWAMZ010000007.1:0-12219 GCA_963783315.1 uncultured Bacteroidales bacterium | reverse complement strand
TTTATCATATGTATCCGGATTGTCATTAACAATTCCAGATTTTAATGATAAGTAACCAAATGTTTTACCACTTAACATGGGCTGGTAGGATAGTTTCTAACATAGTACGTTTTTTGGAATTGTCATATAGCATAAACAGAAGATAATGAAAACAATAAGACTGGTATTTTTACTTATAACCCCTCTCTGGCGCGGACATGTTGTCCGTGCCTGTTCAAATATGTCACCGGTTCTAATTGTTGCCAGACGCGAAATATTGCGTCTCTACAGTGCAAACCCTTTAATTCCTGCACACTTAAACCTCTCAACCCCTAAACGTCTAAACGTCTAAACCTCTAAACCCCTAAACATCTCAACCTCTCAACCTCTCAGCCCCTCAACGTATTATAAATGAAAAATATAAAGAGGGGGCATATAAAAAATACAGATTTTATGTCCAATTGGATGCCAGCTAGGTACATAAAAAAAATGTCAGGGCGGGTTATATATTTATGATTCCATATAAAAATAATAACAACTGTCAATAATAATTTTCGATTTATGCATACAAAACGCCCGCCTGTGAGGCATGAATTTCAATTTTCTAATATACCATCAAGTGTGTAAGGAAAAAGTGCTAAATAGCACGAACGTGATATTTTAACAGCAAAATGGTTAAAATACCACTAACATTATTACTTAAATTTGCATTTTAGTAATAAATTAATTATTTTGAGAGACTTTCAAAAAAAGAATCATGAAGCATTTTATTTCTTGTATACTGCTTTTCATTTTTTTATCCCCCCATGTTGACGCCCAAAATTTTATATTGAAGGGCACATTGAAGGGATTTGAAGATGGTACCATTATAATTATCAATCCTTTTCTTGAGAATATGGATATTGATCGTGATGATGAAACAAAGATCCTTATAAATAATGGTGAATTTGAATTTGCAAGGCAACTGAATAAACCAACTAAGTTTTCTGTTAGAGTAAGGCCAACTGATCCAGATAAACTTGATGAATATGAGGATCTGACATTCTGGGCTGAAAATTCTATAATGAATTTGAATGGAACTAAAGATAGTTTTTTTTATTCCCGGATAAGTGGCTCAGAAATACAAGATCATTATTTCGAGTATATACAAAGTATTTCAGAAACGCATGATTTGATAAAGCAAATTACAGATTCGGTTAAGTCTGTGCCGAATTTGTCAGAAGACTTAAAATCTGAAATGCGGATCAGGTTCTATACTGCATTAAAACGGATAGAGAAACAAAGATTTGACTTTATTTATAACCATCCGGATTATTATTGTACTGCTCCCGAACTGGTTTTTTATATTACCTTTTTCCCTGAAAAACTGGATAAAAATGCTGTATATAAATTTTACTATCAGATGCCACTCCTTTTACAATCAAACATATTCGGCACACAGCTCAAATCTTTTGTTGGCCGGCACAGAGAAAAAATTCCTGAACTAAAGATCAATGATTACCCCTATAACTTTATTTTAAAAGACACTGCAGGAAATGAAGTCAGTTTTTCTGCAATAAAAAGCAAGGTGGTTTTGCTGGATTTTTGGGGAGCTGGCTGTGCGCCTTACCGGAAAGAAAACAGGAATTTCGTTGCACTTTATGATTTATACAAGGACAAGGGTTTGGAAATCGTTTCTGTAAGTACTGATCAATCAAAAAAAATGTTAATAAAAGCTATGAGAGATGACCATTTTACCTGGATATCTCTTTGGGACGAAACAAAAGAGATATACAGGGATCTCTATCAGATAAAGGCTTTACCAACCAGTTACCTGTTCGTCGACGGAAGAATTAAAGCAATAAATCTGAGAGGAAAGGAATTAAGAGATAAAATTGCAGGGTTATTGGGTGAAGCGAATTATTAATCTGCCTCGGAATCTCAACCTTCGTCCTGAAATACTTGCTTCCTCATTACCGGGGCACTGACTCTTAACCGTAAAATACCCACCCTCAGCATCAGAAAAAACGCCTTCAGCATCTTCTTTTTTATAGTTGAAGAGCAACCCTGTACTTTTGTTTCATGAAATTATTAAACTATAAAAAATAAAAATCATGAAAACAAAAGGATTGACATTTGCAATGCTTATATTATTATCACTAAGCAATTTTGCCCAGGAATCAGGAAAAAGAGTTGGATTTGAACTCAATGGTGGTCCATCAATGGGCATCAAAAAAATTGACGGCACCAACCTGAATCCCGGGTTTGGATTCGAGGGGATTTTCCACTACCGGTTTATGTCTCATCTGGGAATATACGCAGGATGGGGATGGAACAGATTCGAAGCTGATGAGTCGTTTGCAGGTACAGATGTTTGCTTTGAAGAAACTGGTTATGTGATGGGAATAAACGTAAAGTACTTCATGGGTAAATCAAAATTAGCTTATTATGTTCGCGCCGGTGCTTTGTACAACCATATTGAAACCGAAAATGCAAATGGTGATATTGTTAATGACACAAAACACGGACTGGGGTATCAGCTGGCCGCCGGAATTGATATTCCATTAGGGAAAAGCTGGAGTCTTACGCCCGGAATTAAATTTAACAATCTGTCACGCGAAACCGCCTGGGAAGGAGTATCCAAAACAATTAATTACCAATATCTCTCTGCAAGAGTTGGCATTTTGAAAACATTTTAATAAAAAAACTGTGGGGGGGATGTATAGCTACTATGCAAATTCCTCTCACAGGTATCATTTCAAACTTCTGTGGTAATTAAAAAATGTAAAATGAAAAGAAATAGCATCATCCTGGTGACAGTTCTGTTTATTGTTCTGCCAAACATTTCATATTTTTGATATTATAATATTTTAAACAAATGCTATTTAAACAGGTAAATAGTTTTTTTCCGTTCAGCCGGCTATTGAAATTTTTAATCGGGTTAGCCATTGGTGTGCAGATCATTTTAATTTTGTATAACCACATGAGCGGATATTACATGCTTGATAATTATACTCATTTTATCAAACGGCTTTTAAGAGGTTCTTTGTTGAGTTTAGTGGCCGGTTTTTTAATTGCTTACCCTGATTTACTGGTCATCCAGTACCTGAACAAAATTGCACCCTGGGGTAAAAATATTTTTAAAAGATTGCCTCTTCAGGTTGCTTTTACGGTGAGTATAGCCGCAATAGTTGCCGTGTTGATTACATTGTTTGCAAATTCGATCAGTGCTTATGACGATCATGACCTTGCAAGTATTATTACAACGAATATTCAAATTTATGCGGTCATTAATATTGTCATTATGGCCGTTTTTGAAGGTTGGATTCTGTTTATTGAAAGAGCCAAAGCAAAACAAATAGCAGACAATTTACAAACGGAGCTTGCACAGATTAAGTTCGAAGTACTTAAAAGTCAGATTAACCCGCACTTTATGTTTAACAGTCTGAATGTGCTTTCCGGATTAATTAACAAAGATGTAAAAAAGGCTCAGCAGTTTATTGATGAGTTTTCGATGATATATCGATATGTGCTGGAAACTATTGAACAACCGGTAGCTTCTTTGGGCAAGGAACTTGAATTTATGCGGTCGTATCTTTTTTTACAGCAAATCCGGTATGGTGAAAACCTTACCTATTCATTAAATATCCGGGCAGACCTGATGGAGATGTTTCTGCCTCCTTTGTCGCTACAGGTTGTGCTGGAAAATGCGATGAAACACAATATTATTAATGAATCAAAACCACTTCACATTGAAATTACCGATGAAGACCATACGCTTATTGTAAAAAACAATATTCAACCAAAAATTTCCAAAGGTAATTCAACAGGATTGGGATTAAAAAATCTCATAAAGCGATATGCGTTAATCAGTAATCTGGAGCCTGAATTTAAAGTTGATACCAGTTTTTATATTGCCAAACTCCCATTAATAAATATTGAAAACAATGAAAGTACTGATTATTGAAGATGAGGAATTTGCCGCTGAGAAACTTGAACAAATGTTACTTCAGATTAATCCATCCATTGATGTTTTGGCAAAATTGGGCTCAATTGCAGAGTCTGTTAAATGGTTAATGGACCGTACTGCCGATCTTATTTTCCTGGATATTCAACTTTCCGATGGCATTAGCTTCAGCATATTTGAACAGGTATCCATCCACACTCCTGTTATTTTCACTACTGCTTACGACCAGTATGCTATTAAAGCATTTCAGCTAAACAGCATTTCGTACCTGCTTAAACCCATTAGAAAAAGTGAGCTGGAAGAAAGCCTGCAAAAATACGAAACCCTGAAATCTGCTTTCAGCATCGACTTTGAGACCTTGCTTGCTACTATACAGGGAATAGAACCCGGGTATAAAAAACGGTTTCTTATACAGCTTGGAGAAAAAATCAGAAAGGTTGAGCTAAGTGAAATTGCCTATTTCTTCGTGCTTGAAAAGGCAGTATATCTGAGAACATTCCAGGGAAAATCGTATCCCGTTGAATACACGTTGGATAAACTTGAAAGTCTGATCAATCCGGAAAAGTTTTTTAGAATAAACCGTAAGTATATAGTCAGCATCGATTCCATTTCCGATATGGTAGCCTATTCAAGATCAAGAGTAAAGCTGCAGCTGTCCCCAAAGGCCGATAAGGAAGCTGACACCATTGTAAGTATTGACCGTTCATCGGATTTTAAAAAATGGCTCAATTCTTAATCATGCTAAATTATCTTGCTGGCCTAAATGGGAAAAAATAAACAGATGAAGGAAAGAAATGTATTCATCATTAAATTAGTAACCAGCCATATTTTCCTGGTTCCTGTGATTTTGATTTTATTCTTTCTTTTCAGCTTGCCGATGATCCCGGCTGTATTAATTCCGCAGACCATCCTGGTAATTTTATTCTTTACCGGCTATTGGGAGTTTATTGGTCGACGAAACAAATGGTTGATTTGCCTGGCAGATGAAGCATTAATCCTTATCACATTTTTTGCCGGTTTTTCTTCATTTAATTCTTCTCAGGAGAAATTAGTTTGGATTGTAATCTTTTCATTGATTGAACTATATCTCCTTTTAATATTGAGTAGAATTCTTTGGGTAATCTTAAAAGAGGATAAAGAAAAATATGAAATTGAATTTCCTTTCCGAAACGGTGCTTATCTTATTACTGATGGCGGCAATTCAAAAATAAGCAGGTTAATGAATTACCATTTTCATTCTCCGGTCCACAAGCGGAAGCAAACAAATCACTCCATGCTTTATGCCACTGACATTGTCAAAATGAGAGATCAGGTCAAAAAATTCCTGCCTCCTGAAAATACTGATTATCCCATATTTGGTGAGGATATTTATTGTCCGATGGAAGGCCGTGTGGTGAAAGTTGTCAATGATGTGGAAGATAATATTCCCTATATAGGTAACTATCCCTATAATACCGGGAATACAGTGGTTTTAAAACATGGAAGATATTACCTACTGTTGGGACATTTGAGAAAGGGCAGCATCTCTTTGAAACCAGGTGATAATGTCAACCGGATGGATTTGATAGGAAAAGCTGGTAATTCAGGTATGTCAGAAAGGCCTCATCTTCACATGCAGCTAATGAGAAGTCAGGGTGAAGACTACTGGAAGGGTCAAGGAATAAGTATGCAGTTCCGGGCCAGAAACTTATTCAAAAACAGATTGATCAGAAATTAACTCTCTCTCTGGGTCATGTATAATTCAGCAATATGCGCTTTCATCGACCTTTTTGACTCCCCTGGCACCATATATTTTTCTTTGGGCATCTCCCTGAGTAATTTTATTGCATGAATACAATGTAAATGAAAAATAAATCATTGAAACCGCTGGCAATATTTTTTTTGCAAGTGGCATATGGGATACGATTGCTGCTATGCTTTATTTTTTTGTGTTTGGCACAGGCCGGCTCATAAATGAACCGGTTATGGATCCCTTCTTTTCTGTTTTTCTGGCATCATTCATTCTGTGTTTTGCCTATTTGCAGTTTTTAGCAGCTTTTAATATAAAACGATATGCCTTTAACGTCGGATGCCTGATTATTGGGAGGTCGTTCTATGTTATACAGCTGTATGCATACATGTCTTTTGTGAAAGATTTTCCGTCAACCTTCTGGTTCACCGGGATCATTGACGGACTGTTTACAATATTATACCTCGTATTTGCATTTAGCGGCGGATTAGGTCTGAGGGAAATTTTTCTTCCTAAAAAATTATTCGATTTAAACCAGCCCGAAGTTGAGGTAAGAAAAAATTAAAATTTTATCTAAAATATAAACTCTAATAAATCAATTCAATGAAAAAATTAACAAAACCATTAATACCCGTCATTTTGATTTTGAAATAGCCACGACTTTATGCACCGATTCTTTGCGACAGGTAATTATTTTACAGGCTGATAAATATCTGGAGAATTTATGTGCCGTATTAAAAACCGATACATTGAATCTGGAACGCTTGACTACATATGTATATGGCAATATGACGGAATTGCAACAATTTTTATCCATGTCGCCTAAAATGACTATTTACGGAACGTCGTTTGGCAATGTCAACCATGTTTCAACATTTGACATGACTGTGTTTAACCATGAATTGGCACATAGTGTTATCGCATGCAAAGCAGGAGTACAGTCTAACAGCTTTTTCTGTGAAGGATTTGCAGTATATACCGGATATTTTTTGGGAGAAAACAATTATGAAAGCGATCTGGCATCTGCAATAGGACATCTGGATTTACTAACCGGGGAATTTATTACCGGACCTGACTACCGGTTTTATTCTGTGCCGTCAATGTACCCGATTTTCAGAGTTTTTACGAGTTTCATTATACAAAAGACAGGTATAGAAACATTTAAAGAGATATATGCACAACAAAATATTGAAAATGCTTTTTCTGAAAGAGGATTTCCCCTTTCGGACCTGGTTGATGAATTTAAAAATACTGTAGTGAAATAAAGGTCTTTAAATGAATGGATTTGTACATTTAGGGTTACCTGACTGTATCCCGGCCATATTGTCAATAGTAAAACAATTCCTGCTATTAAAAAACATTCCGGACAAACATAATATCGGGATATCTTCTCAGACCTTAAAATTTGGAATGCACAATGTAAATAAGGCTGATTTGCGAAAAGCTGAATGATAGGTACGCATTTAATTTAAGCAATAGCAGGGAAAATGAATATAGGTATTTTACTTTTTTCTTTATAATTTCATGACATTATTATATGATACATGAATAAAATACTGTTTAAATGGAGTGAATTAAAAGCGACTTTTTGGTTTATTCCGGTCATTATTATCTTCTGTTCAGTACTATTGTCTACAGTACTGGTATATTTGGATGGCTTTATTAATTTTCCTGAGGAAGGTCTGAGTCACTTCTTTTTTGTGAAGAGTCCGGATTCCGCCAGAAGTATCTTATCCACTATATCCGGTGCGATGATCGGGGTGGCAGGTACTGTCTTTTCTGTCACGCTGGTAGCACTTACGCTTGCCTCTTCGCAATTTGGACCCAGGCTCATTAAGAACTTTATGTATGTCCGGCTCAACCAGGTAGTATTGGGTTCTTACATCTCAACCTATCTTTACTGCTTACTCGTGTTAAATGCCATCAAAGGCGGAGGGGATTATATTTTCATCCCGTCACTTTCTATTCTGGTGGCTATTCTGGCCGCCGGAGCAAATATTATTCTGCTCATCATATTTATCCACCAAATTGCAGTGAGCATTCAGGCAGATAAGGTAATATCGGATATTTCAGATTTCCTCTCCAAACAACTCAAAACACTGTTTCCTGAAAAAATGGAACAGGATGAAGAAGATGATGAAGAATTTGATGCCTCAACTGTTAAATCAGGTTTTTCAAAGAGTATTCCCGTAAATGCCCCCAAGAGCGGCTATCTGCAGTACATTGACAATGAAAATCTGATGGAAATATTAACCACCAGAAATGCACTGCTTGAGTTGCATTACAGGCCCGGGGGTTACCTTGTAGACGGAATGAAGATAGGTTTGCTTCATACAAAGGAAGAGTGGAATAAAGAGGATTTTAAAAAATTATTTAAACAATTTGTAATCGGGAAAACAAAAACGTCTCAGCAAGACATTGAATACTCCATCCACCAGATGGTGGAAATAGCGGTACGTGCCCTTTCTCCCGGAGTAAATGATCCGTACACGGCAATTACCTGCATTGATAATCTTACGGCAACTAGCTCCTTTTTGGCACAGGTGAAATTCCCCTCAAAATATCGCTTTGATAAAGAAGACAATCTCAGGATAATTGCCGATAATGTTGATTTCAAGGGAGTGCTGGATGCATCATTCAATCAGATCCGGCAATTTTCAGCAGGAAATCCGGCAGTAATCATCAGGCTGATGGAGGCATTGACCACCATCCTGGGATTTGTAAAGAATGAGAAGTACAAAAAGACTGTAATCAGGCACGCTGAGATGGTTATGACCACCGGCAGACAAACAATTAAAGAAAAGAATGACATTCAGGATCTTATCAACCGATCAACGAATATTTTAAAATGAAAATGGAACATGCTGTGTACTTCAAAAGCAAGCTGGGAGCACTTCTCTCAATGCCCTGGCTATGGGTCTTTCATACAGTGGTTCTCTATACTGAAATAGATTCAACTTAATCTGACAATAGTTTTCCATCCTCACTGGCGCATACATGCTGTCGGTGTCAGTAGGTTTGCAGGGTAATAATATGTGAATATTATTATAGAGCCTCTACAAGGCTCAGTTGGTAATGGATACGTAGGTTTGCTACAATTATAGGGCCTCTACAAGGCCCCCACGGCACGGAAATGTTGGCCATGGCTGTTCAGATACCGCACCCAACCCTGGTGCGGACATGTTGTTCGTGTTTGTTCAAATTCGTTATCTGTTATTTTTTCTTCTGCCCGGATCCACAATTGGTTCCGGAAACGCAGATGGTTCAGATGTGATGAATCAAGACGCAATGCCTCGGGAGTATATTGCCAGAAATGAAACAGACGGGGGTGAATTTGAGACGCGATGAATTCCGTTTCTACGATGCAAACCCATTAATTTTGTGCATCTAAACCTCTAAACAACTAAACCCCTAAACCCCTAAACTCCTCCACCACAACATGCTACCGATGTATCGCTCCTGACGGAGCTCAAAGCGGGAATGTGAATAGCCACATTTCAAAAGAGTTAAGGCGTTGAGAAGTTTAGTTGTTGAGTTGTTGAGGTGCTTGTTGAGAATTCTAGTCGTTTAGAGGTTTAGTGAGTTTGGTAGTTTGCGCATAAATTCTAAAACGCAAAGCTCCTCTGCCACAGTAGTTAATCGCACCCGCGAGACCATGCCACATTCCGCTCGTGAACCTTGCCCGCCCTGGTCCACAACACGAGCTATGGTAAGGGTTACTCCCTCGCACAATGCCGTACCACAACCTGAATGTTACTCCCTCACACATGCCAAGCCATCAGCTGGTCGTGAGCTTTGTCACCCACAATCTCGCCCACCAGTCTGACAAAGGTTACTCGCTCGCACAAAGCTGTGCCACAATCTGCTCGTGAGAAAAGTTCGTGATCCTTGCCAGCTCAATTCCACCACACAAGCTATGGCAAGGGTTGTCACCTTGTCTCTTTGTTACTTTGTTACCGTCTCCACATGCAAAGCCTGATGATGGATTTTAGTCCAAAAAAAACCCGGATGACACCGGGCTTTGATTTTTCTCTCTGTAGCGAGAGCGAGAATTACCTTACGGTGATTCTTTTTGGGGGGCTCAATATAACCGAAAAATCAAAGATTCTAATAGAGTGTGTAACCTTTCCCCGGAAATATTCTTAAAAAGTACAAGGATTATTGGAGAACCTTAAAGTTATTCTTACATCCCAATGGTTAAAATCTCCCAATCCCTATCTCCTTGATTTTCAAAATTATTTTTATACCTTTCCAAACAAGAAACAGGCGTGAGGAATAAGAAGGGGACATAAGATTTTGTTGGATAAAGATAATAGAACACATTTTTAAGTGTTATAATTCAGTGTTTTATAAAGTAATATATGCTTGTATAATAACCATAAATGCAATATTTTTATGGATTCGTTGCCAACAACACAACGAGAAAGTTGTATATGATTCGTTTTTGGTGTAAATTTACATCAAAAAGATAATATTATGGCCAGACAAAGTATATCGTTCACAGAACCAAATGATGAATGGTTAAAATTACAAGTTGATAATAAAGAATATTCCAGTAAAAGTGAAGTAGTCAATGATTTGATTAGACAGGCTCGGAAACAACAAGTCCGGGTTGACTGGATTAGAGCAAAATTAGATAGAGCTGAAACCAGTGGATTTACAGATGAAACTAAAGACCAAATTTTAAAACAATCAAAGTCTTTACTTAATGGCTAAATATAAATTAAGTAATGTAGCAAAGGAAGACTTGATTCGAATTCATCATTACGGGGTTAAAAAGTTTGGGACAGCTCAGGCTGATAAATATTTTGATGCGTTTTTTGATTATTTTGACATTATTGCTCAGCGACCATTCTCATTTGAATCTGTCAATTATTTAAAAAAAGGATATAGACGTTGTGTTTGTGGAGTGGACAGTATATACTTCAGAATAGAAAATGAAACAGTTGAAATAATGGCAATTATTGGAAGACAAGATTTAAAAAATATACCATAGTCGTTCTTAATAAAAGAAGTTTTTAGATATATTACGATGAACAAGAAATGACACAGGTATAGCCGAAAAATCAAAGATTCTAAAGGAGTGGAGTCGTTAAGAAGTTTAGTCCTTGGTTTTCGAGGTTGTCAACGATTAGTTTTAGGTAGTGCAGCCTTCGAAATTTAGTATGATTCTAAATTCAAAACGAAAAGCTGCTCTGTTACCAGGTTCTGCATTTTTGCTAACCTGCTAGCTGAGGGCTCACCGAATCCAGCCATCAGCTGGTGGTTACTCCCTACAATGCTAAGCCATAGCTGGTCGTGAGCTTTACCCACATAACGGCTGCCCGAAAAAGTCAAGTTCATGAGCCTTACCCTCTCCGGTCTTTTGTTCTAAAAAAGGAAGGACCGTTCATCCCTCACTCATGCGTCAAGCCTGATGATGCTGTTCAGTCCAAAAAAAAACCGGTTATCACCGGGCTTTGATTTTTCTCTCTGTAGCGAGAGCGAGAATTACCTTGCGGTGATTCTATAGGGGGGTGCTTTACATAGCCGAAAAATCATAGCTCCCTTCGGTCTTTTTTTTCTGACCTTCATCCCTCACTCATGCGTAGCCTGGTGAGTGCTGTTGGTCCAAAAAAAAACCTGGTTGCCACCAGGCTTTGATTTTTCTCTCTGTAGCGAGAGCGAGAATTGAACTCGCGACCTCATGATTATGAATCATGAACTTAAAGTCTGTAAACGACAATATATAAAGTATATACAGATGTTTTAAAATAAATTTGCGTGCATTTTGCGTGCAAACATTAGTTTTAATTTTTTTTTTGAAAAACAGGAATGATATTCAATGAACCTGATACGAATGTACTATTTTTTTATTGGGGAATAAAATGAGGGGAGGAGTGAAGTTTAAATCTTCATCTCAATATTATCTTGTTAGTAACACGTTCAGCTCGCAAGCTATAATGAAAATCACTGGGTATAAGTCAGAGGCATCCTTCCTAAGATACATCAAAGTGACTCCCGGAAGAAATGCGAACTCTTGAAGGGAATTCTGGAGTAGATAATATTTGTGGTAACTACTTTTTTATACTTGTGTTTACACAAGTAGTTGACAAATAGTTAGTTAATTGCTTTTTAATTTTTTCTTTCTATCTTTCGGCATTAATTAAAATATAGCTTGTTATGGGTAATCAAAGAAAAATAAAAGTTACAAAAAAAGGCCGGGTTAAAGTGAGTACCATGGGTGATATTGGACTTATGGAAAGAAATTCGTATAAAAGCGATAAAAGAAAATAGATCTGTCCCGGACTTAGTAGATGAAGCTTTCCGAATGTTACTAAGTCAGTAAAAACAGAAAATCCAGGCTGGTAACCTGGACTGTTATTCTGACTATCTAAAGAATGATATCAGAGTAATATCTTATTTGAACCCGACAATTCAAATATAGACATTATCTCCTAATTGGCCAAGTATTTTATAATAATTTTATCATCACGATTTTTGAAACCTTGAATACCCTCATCATTCCAATGGTTAAAAACTTCTAATCCTTATCTCCTTGATTTTCAAAATTATTTTTATACCT
>CAWAMZ010000006.1:0-231002 GCA_963783315.1 uncultured Bacteroidales bacterium | reverse complement strand
TGGGTGGCTCAAGGCTGTTTCGACAGGGATTGAAAGTTTATCTCGAGGGAACGCCATTTGAAGCCGTACGCGAAATCGAACGCGCGCACGATGCCAAGAGCCGAACCGAGGGCGAGGTTCCGCCGGCCCTGATCCTATTCGCGCTGTCCTATGGGCACGACGATTTCGATACGGATATCGATACCCTGCGGAAGTTCTTTCCCGGCGTCCCCGTCGTGGTCATCGCCGAGACGCTCTCGCTCGAGGATATGACGCGGTGCCTTGCCGCCGGTGCGAGCGGCTATCTCCTCAGCGACATCTCCACGGATGCGCTGTCCTACTCGCTCCAGCTCGTGCTGCTGGGCGAGATGGTCTTCCCGACCCAGATGGCGTCGTTCTGGACCCAGGTGCCGGCCCGCAGGCCGGCCTCGGATTCCCGGGCGATCGCCGAGAAGCTCTCGAACCGCGAGAGCGAAATCCTCCACTGCCTGGTCGACGGCAGCTCCAACAAGGCGATTGCGCGGCGCCTGGAGATCACGGAATTGACCGTCAAGGTTCACATGAAGAGCCTGCTGCGCAAGATCAACGCGGCAAATCGGACGCAGGCCGCGATTTGGGGCATGGAAGCCGGTTTCGGCGGCGCCGGCGCGCCGCCTGCGGATACCGGCGCGGTCGACTGACCGTCCCGGTCCCGACCCAGCCATAGAACGGAACAGCGCCCGGCCCGCACACGCGGCCGGGCGCTTTCCTATTCTCTGGACGGATGCGTGCGCCACGCTGCCGGCGCGCGGACGCAGCCGGTCAGCCGCAACGCCTCGAATGCCAGGTCTTGCGCGGGGATCGGGCCGGTCTAAGCCCGCTGCGCCTTCACGTTCTCGAGCAAGGCCGAGAAGGAGCCGGCGAAGCGGACGTCGCCCGTGCGGTGATTGAGAAACACGTAGTTGCCGGTGGCGCATCGCCCCAGGCTGAAGGCCGGGTCCGCCTCGGCGTCGGTCTGGATCTCGAAATACTCGGCTTGCTCGTCCCGGTTTCGCTTCACCTGGCACCATTCCGAATGGCGGATCATGGTCTCGGCGACGCGCTCGAACAGCGCGATATCCTGCATGGTCAATCGATGGCCAACTTTTCTTGGCGTCCGTTTCACGTGGCCCCACCCTCACCTGTGGCAGACGAATTTTGCCTAACCTACTCTGCCGGAACGAAAATCCGCAAAACTTATAGAGTAGGTCCGGGGGTACAAACGGGTTAGCCTCAACGGGGCACGGCAAATGCGGCGGCGCGGCGGCGGCAAAGGCAGCCCGCATGCCCCTACCCCGAGGCGCATTCTACACCCTTCGGACGACTTTCACGCCCGGTCAACACCCACCATACTGCGCTTCGGTCAAGACCGACGGCATGGGCACGCCGGCATTTATGATTGGTATCAGGACGTTGGAAATCCGTCTTAGAAGCGGATCGCAACATCACCTGGTCCGGCCGGATGACCGCCGGCAGGGAGCGTATCGGTGGTTTCACCAGCGGGTCAGACGAGGGAGCGCTGGCGCAGGCTGACATTGGCATTGGATCAGCTGCGCCAACCGATCGTCGTGATCGGCAGCTGGCGCACCGGGCCCGGCACGATCCTGCATATCAACCCGGCCTGGACAGCGCGGACCGGCTACACCGCGGCCGAGGCGCTAGGCCACCCGGCGACCGACTTCCTGTTCGCGCCCGAAGACGACGGCGAGGCCTACCGCACGCTGCGCGACGCGGTCGCCAAGGGCAACGCGCATGCCGCCGAGCTGCTGCGCGCGCGCAAGGGCGGCCGGCCCGCGCGGGTGCGGCTGCGCAGCTGGTCGCTCAGGCTGATCCGGGACGCGCAGGACTATCTGATGGCGGCGGAAATGCCGAGCGCCGCCGACGCCGAAAGGGCCGCCGCGCCGGCCATGCCCGAGGGCAACGTGCTCTCCTTCGGCCGCCCGAACGGCGGCAACGGCCGGGCGGAGAGCCAGCGCCTCGCCGAGGAGCTGATCGGCGCCCAGCAGCGCTTCCAGCACAGCCTCGAATCCTGCGCCTTCGGCGTCGAGCGGATCGACGCGACCGGGCGCATCCTCTACGCCAACCCGATCTATCACGAGATACTCGGCTACGATGAGAACGAGCTGATCGGCGAGAACGTGTTCGCACGGCTGCAGGACCCGGTGCACGCCCGCGCGCTGGAAAACTATATCCGGCACATCATCGCGATGGAGCCGCCGATGACGCCGATCTTCACGAGCTACCGGCGCAAGGACGGCTCGACGATCCGCCTCCGGCTGGACTGGTCGTATGACCGCAGCGTCTCGGGCGTGACCATCGGACTGATCTCGGTCGTGACGCCTGTTTCCGGCTGGCCGGAGCACGAGGCGCGCGCGGCCTCCGGCGGCGGCGCGGACGAGAGGCCGCAGGCGCCGGCCGGCGACCGACCCGGCGCCCCGAGCGGCGACGCCTATTCCCGCGTCCGCCTGCTGCAGCAGACGCTGCACGCCGCACGCGTCTGGGCCTCGATCATGGCGCACCGGCATCCGGAAGGCGACGACGCGCAGATCGTCGCCAAGGTAGACGACGCGATCGGCGAGGCGCTCCGCATGCTGGGCAGCGACCGCCGGGCGCCGATCGCCGCCTCGAGCTATTACGAGGAGCCGACGCCGCTGCATGCGCTGGTCGTCGGCGTGATCGAGCCGGTGACCATCCTCAGGGCCAGCCTGCTCGACCTGCTGCGCAGCTGGGGCTGCCATCCGGTCGGCATCGAGCGGCCGGCCGACACAATCGACATCCTCGCCAAGACCGGGCGCGTGCCCGACATGATCATCGCCGATCTCGAGGCAGCCATCGGGCTCGGGGCGGACAGCGTGGTCCGCGCGGTCTGGCGGCGCTACGGGCCCGGCATCCCCTGCACGCTGATCGCCGACACGATCGCCCCGGAGATCGAGAAATTCGCCGAGTCCGTCGGCATGCGGGTCGTGCGCCGGCCGGTCCATCCGATCGAGCTCAGGAGCGCCATGCTGGCGCTCCAGCGCAGCGCGCCCCGCCCCCGCCGCAAGTAGCGCGGCGCGCGCTTGCTCCGCCGGCAACGAAAGGGCGAATGACCGGTGCAGGGCGGCGCGTGGAGGCATATAGTCCGTATGCACCCATTGGGCCGCGCGGCGGCCCCGGGCTAGAACCACTGGAAGCGCTAGAACCGGAAGGGTAAGGACCCGTCTCGGGCAAGCCGATGACCAGCAACCGCGAAGACTACCTGGAGCACTACCGGCGCGACGGCTTCGCCATCGTCCGCGGGGTCTTCGGCGCGGCCGAGGTAGCCGAGATCGCCGCCGCCTTC
The DNA here is from genome assembly GCA_963783315.1 of uncultured Bacteroidales bacterium. Classification (GTDB taxonomy): domain Bacteria; phylum Bacteroidota; class Bacteroidia; order Bacteroidales; family DASQZP01; genus DASQZP01. The sequence goes on along the minus strand of CAWAMZ010000006.1, from coordinate 227,683 downwards.
GACGCGATCCGCGCCGCGGGCCTCCGCCTGGGGCGCAGCTTCCGCGACCGCAACCTGCTGTTCCGCCTGTCCGAGGACGCCAATCTCGGCAAGACGCTGCGCATGGTGCAGTGGCCGGCCTACGCCAACGCGGTGCTCGACCGCTACCGGACCGACCCCCGGATCTTCGAGATCGTCCGGCCGCTGATCGGCCGCGACGTGAAGCAGATCATCAACCAGATGCACTGGAAGCCGCCGGGCGCGGCCCAGAACAGCTTCGGCTTCCACCAGGACATCTGGTTCCGCAGGCCGCGCGCCGCCTACCGCAACACGGCGACCGCCTATGTCCAGACCGCGATCGCGGTCGACCCGCACCGGACCGACAACGGCGCGATGGTGTTCTGCCCGGGCAGCCATCGCCGGGGCGAGGTATCGCTCGACGGCGACGGCCGGGTGATGGAGCGGGACATGACGGCGGACGACCTGCGGCGCATCGGCGTCGCCGCGGAAGAGACCGTGCCGCTGGCGCTGGAGCCGGGCGACGTGGCGCTCTGGAACCTCTACATGGTGCACGGCTCGGGCCCTAACGTGAGCGGCATCGACCGCCGCGTCTACCTCAACGGCTATGTCGCCGCGGCCGACTGCGACCGGGGCGAATGGGCCTTCCGCGACGGCAAGCCCTGCGCGCTGGGCGAGCCGGTGCTGGTGCACTACGACGCCTTGTACAAGCGCCCCTACCCGCATTTCGTCGAGGATTGATCGCTCTCGAAAAGGCCGTGAAGGGCCTGCGCATCCCTGGCTGCACCCGGCTACTCGTGGATGGCCGGATCAAGTCCGGCCATGACGGCAAAACTTTGAATTTAAAGCAGAAACGTCATGCGCGGGCTTGACCCGCGCATCCACGACTCTTCGCCCCAAGGCAAGAGCCACGCGAAACTCCGCGCGAGTGGCATGACGGTCAGAGAGAGGGTGCCTTCGGCCGCCCCCTCAGCGCACGAAGACGACCCGGAAGGTGCGCTGCACGCCGTCATGCTCGGTGATCGAGACGTAGTCGCCCTGCTTGAAGCTGTGCTTCTCCAGCTTGAACATGGGCTCGTCGTCCTCCTCGGTGCTCGGGTCGTAGGAAAAGGCCCAGCTCCGGCCGACCTTGACGATCTCGCCGGCCTCGTCGTCCTCGCCTTCCCAGAACCGCCGCACCGTGCAGTCCTTCTGGTGCGCTTTCCAGGCCGCCGTATCGAACCGCCCGTCCTTGTCGAGCGGCAGGTTCAGCTCGTAGCCGCAGTGAATGCTGCCTTCCGGATGATCCGGGGTGCGCGCCAGCTCGAGCCGCACGTGTTTCAACGCCATGCCGTTCCCTCTCCTGTCTTTCTTGCCCTCAGTGCGCCGACAGCACCGGCAGCGTCGACTCTTCCAGCATGTGCTGGGTCACGCCGCCGAGGATGAATTCGCGCAGCCGGCTGTGGGAATACCCGCCCATGACGACCAGGTCCATCTTGGCCTTCGCCGCCTCGTCCATCAGCAGCTCGCCGATGAAGCGCTTGTCGGGGCCGAAGCGCCGGGCGCTCGCCGAGATGCCGTGCCAGGCGAGGTAGCCGACGAGGCCGGTCTGAACCGCGTCCGCCTCGACGTCCTCCTCGACCCACATGACGTCGACAGTCGAGGCATGGCGCAGCAGCGGCAGGGCGGCCTCGACCGTGCGCGCGGCTTCCTTGCCGCCGTTCCAGAAAATCGCGATGCGCTTGAATTCGTCGATGGGCTTCGCGCGGGGCACGATCAGCACGGGCCGCCCGGTCTCGAACAGCGCCCGCTGGATGGTCTCCTCGCCCCGCAGATCCTCGTCGCCGGCGCTCGACAGCACGACGATGAGGTCGCGCAGCCGACCGTCGCGCCCGACCACGCGGTCTTCCGACCCGGTGGTCTCGATCCAGCTGGCGGAGACCTGCGCCCCCGCCTTCGGCTCGGTGGCGAGCTGGACACCAGCCTCCTTCGACCAGGCGTCGAACTCGGCGCGCGCCTTCTGCGCCTTGTCGGTAACCTCCTTCTCCACCGCGTCGAGGAGCTGGGCATAGGCCTCGCCCGTCATGGCGTCGCCGGTATAGTCGAGGAACGCGCGCGGATCGGCCCGCACATGGAGCGCGTCGATATGGCCGTCGAAGGGCCGCGCAACCGTGTGCGCCGCCTTGAGACAATTGCGGTCGGATTTTCCGCCCTGCAACACGGCGAGTACGGTGCGGTAGGTCATCTTCCCTCCTGAGGATCTCGTTGCCGAACGCGCGGACGCGACGGTCCGGGCTCGATGTTAATGCGAAGCTAAAGGCTTGTGAAACGGGTCACATTGACTTGCCTCAAGCACCCCCGGCTCAAAGGACGGCCGAATTGGGCTCGAAGGGCTCCTCCCCGCAGCCGGTAAGCTGCAGCAGGGCGGCGCGATCGGCGACCGTGACCCGTTGCGCGGAATCGAGCCGGATCACCCCCTTCTTCTTGAGCTGGGTGAAGCAGCGGCTCACGGATTCGGTGGTCAGGCCGAGATGGTCGCCGATATCGCTCCGGCTCATCGGCAGGGTCAGCCGGTCGCCGCCGATGCCGCGCCGCTCGTGCCGGCGCAGCAGAAAATGCAGGAAGGAGGCCAGCTTCTCCAGCGCGGTCTTGCGGCCGAGCAGCAGCATCTGGTCCTGGGTCGCGGCCAGCTCGTTGGTGGCGATCTCCAGCATCCGGCGCTCGAGCGGCGGGTATTTCCCGAAAAACTCGTACAGCCGCTTGCGCGGCATGCGGCAGGCGGTCACCGCGGTGATCGCCTCGCAGCCATAGGCGTAGCGCCCGTGATCGGCGAAACCGACGATATCGGAGGGGAACAGAAAGCCGGTGATCATCCGCCGCCCGTCCGCCAGGAGCTTATAAACCCGGGCGCAGCCCTCGCGGATGACGAAGACGTGCTCCGCCGGGTCGCCTTCGTAAAACAGCGCCTGCCCGGACGCCGCGCCGACATCGTCCACGATCTCGGTGAAGCGGGAAAGCTCGTCGCCGGTCAGCGCGTTGCAGATGCTGAGATCGCGCACCTGGCACGCCGCGCAGGGCGACGACGGCTTGGCGCCGCGGACCGCCTTCAGATTGAATACGTTGCCTGGTGCCATCCCCTTGCCTCGAAGCCCGATGCGCCGCTTCGGCTACGACATTAACAGATTATAGCCTCTTCCTGCACCTGGGACAGCGCCGTCTGCCCTGCAAGACGGACCCACGCGCCGCTCGCGGACAAATTGCCGCAAGCGGCCGCGCGACGCAATCGCGGGCCGCGAAAACCGCGGCCGGGCCGGTATTCGGGATGGATTTGGGGGGATTTTAATTTTTATAGGAATGACAGTTCTCTCTTCAGAGGAGAAAGCAGACAAAATAATCAATCATAGCTGAACAGATAATTTTATAATCATGAAACTATTTATCATAAATCTTCTCCAAGGAAAGGATTATTGCAATCATGGCTCAACTATTGCTTTTTACTGGTTGCTCAATCATCTTTTATAGAATTTATGATGAATTGTACATCAGCGTATCATTCATTATAAATTCTCTGGAAACAATAGTGAGCAACCAGTAAAAAGCAATAGTTGCAGCCATGATCGCGATAGTTCTTTCCTTCAAGAGGTTATTGATGAATCGTTTCATGATTATAAAATTATCTGTTCAGCTATGATTGATTATTTTGTATGCTTTCTCCCTTCCTGAAAGAAGACTGTCATTCCTATAAAAATTAAAAAATCTTACTCCCACTAATTGAAAATTAATTGGTCATATATTCTGCCAATTAAATTGTCTTACAGCCTTTTACTTCATATAAAATTTATCAACTATGGTCAGACAAAAAATAAATTTAAAATGAAGCAACATTTCATACAAGTTTATAGCGCATTTTTATCACGAACGGTCAAATAATAAGGTTGAATTATAATTCACAGTATTAAAACACCTGTTTCATAAAAACCGGAATAAGTTGATTAATCGTAATCATCAGGGGCGCATACGCCCTTTGACGCGGACAAATTGAACGGGGATATTTATCTGCACAAATCATCCACGAATTTGTTACTAAAACAGAGCAAATAGCTGACAGGATTATTAAAAAATAAGAAAGATGAAAAATCAGGAATTCAAAGCCTATGTGGTTGAAGAAAAAGACGGCAAATACAACGGGAGCATCAAAACAAAAAGTATTGAAGAGTTGCCACAAGGTGCTTTACTAATTAAAGTAACTTATTCTTCACTTAATTATAAAGATGCATTATCCGCTTCAGGTAATAAAGGTGTAACCAGAAATTATCCCCATACGCCGGGCATTGATGCTGCAGGCATTGTGGAAGCATCGGATAATGCAGCTTTCAAAACCGGTGATAAAGTAATTGTTACCAGTTACGACCTGGGAATGAATACCGATGGCGGATTTGCCGAATATATCCGGGTACCTGCTGAATGGGCTGTCAAGCTACGTGAAAATCTATCTTTAAAAGAAGCCATGATATACGGAACGGCAGGACTGACAGCCGGCATGTCGGTGTTGCGACTGACAGAACTGGTCAAGCCTGAAGATGGAAAAATCATTGTTTCCGGTGCTACAGGAGGGGTTGGTTCTTTAAGTGTGACAATACTGTCAAAGCTGGGCTATTCAGTAGCTGCTTTGACAGGAAAAGAATCGGAACAGGATAATTTATTTAGTCTTGGTGCAAAAGAAATCATTTCCCGTGAGGAGATAGAAAATGCCGGCAACAAACCCTTGCTGAAGCCTTTTTTTGCTGGTGCCATTGACACGGTTGGCGGAGCTATACTGGAAAATATTATTAAGTCAACCAGCCCTATGGGAGTTGTTACCTGTTGCGGGAATGTTGCCTCACCGCAACTAAACCTGACTGTTTTTCCTTTTATCCTTCGGGGAATCACCCTGATCGGCATCGATTCACAGAACTATCCAATGTCATACAGGGTGAAAGTCTGGGAGAAGCTGTCACAGGAATGGAAACCCTCTCAAATATTAAATGTCTATACTGAGATAACACTTGATGACATAGCAGAAAAAATAAACCTGATGCTGCAGGGGAAATCAACAGGGCGGACGGTTATTAGAATGTAAAGCATTTTTTTACCGGAAAAGTAAATCTATTCCTATAGTTCTTTGCGGCTTTTCGAAATATAAGTTGAGGAGTGGAGAAGTTTAGTTGTTGAGGCGTATACTATCATTTTTCTTATTTAATGTGAGATTTTGAATGCTGAAATTATTCAAGATAAATGAACCTTCCCTCCCCTCCTTCTGTTTTCATACTAAACAATAACGGATTAATCTTATTTAATCAAACAAAACTTAAATTATGAGTACAAACACAACTATATCAATGACTTTTAGTATTGGCAATGACCTGGAAGTAAACCGAATGGGTTATGGTGCCATGCAGTTAACCGGCAAAGGTGTCTGGGGTGAAACGCCCAAACGTGAGGAAGCCAAACAGGTATTGCTGGAAGCGGTGAAGGCCGGTGTGAATTTTTTCGATACAGCCGATTCATACGGACCAAATACCTGTGAAGAGTTAATAGGGGAAGTGTTGCAACCCCATTACGATAAGCTTGTTATTGCCACCAAGGGCGGACTCGTAAGGCCCGGTCCCGGTCAGTGGGAACCCAATGGCCACCCGGAACATATCAGAGAAGCAATCGACGGCAGTCTGAAACGACTGAAACGCGAAAGGATCGACCTGTGGCAGCTCCACCGTATCGACCCGAAAGTGCCAGTGGAAGAAACCCTTGAACCGGTGGTGAATGCAGTAAAAGCTGGAAAAATCAAACATGTGGGACTCTCAGAAGTGAGCGTAGAAGATATTGAACGGGTTGAAAAAATTGTACCGGTAGTTTCAGTTCAAAATATGTACAACCTGGGTGAAAGAAAATGGGAGGAAGTAGTGGATTATACCGCACGCCGGAATATCGCTTTTATTCCCTGGTTTCCTTTAGCTTCAGGACCGGATAAGATGAAAGAAAAGACGAGTGAAATTGCAAAAAAGCACAATGCCAGCAATGCACAGATAGCCCTTGCCTGGTTGCTGAAACGTTCTCCCAACATCCTGCTGATTCCGGGTACCAGCTCAGTGCAGCACTTGCAGGAAAACCTGAAGGCAACAGAGATTGAACTTTCAGATGAAGATTTCAAGTTACTTTCGGAATAACTTTATATGACTATCGGATTAACATTCTATTTATAAGAATTCTAAAATTAATGCATATTTTTTACCCCGGCCTTTGAACGTTTTGCATGATTTTCAAAGGGGGTGACTGTAGCAGGGGCTTGTGGAGCAGCACTGTTTGAAGGACAGGGTTTATGTAATTATAAATAATGAATATAGGTAAAGTTATTTTTCAACTCAATTTGCATTAATATTTTCAGACCTGTCCTGAGTTTTGCTGCGCAGGCAGGGAATCACCTGTAGAAAATCTGCAAAACGATCTGGAGCCTTGATCTTTTTTGCTTCGTTTTTTGGATTAAGCCAAAAAATGAAGTCGCCCCGAGGGGACGGGGCGAAAAGAAGGCATGAGAGAGAGGAAAACAAAATGATAATTCCAATGAAGATAATTGACTGGCAACCATTATTTGTTATGTACCCAACATTAGTTATTAACATGCATTAAATTAGAAACATATGGATTATTTTAGATAACTCTTGAATAATGATTTTGATTTCCATTTATTTATTAGGCCAATAATACGATACTCATATAACTTTAAATTGAAAGAACCGGCTAAAGGAATCATTTCTAAAAAAATAAAAAAGCGCAGGCTTGAAATTCAGCCTGCGCTTTTTTATTATGTTTGATACAAATATTAACTATTCCCTTTGTGATGCGGACCGCTTCCTTTTTGCTGCGGATTTGATATTGAATCGCGCATCTTCGTATCCGCTTCGATATTTTTGAATTTATAATAATCCATGATTCCCATGTTTCCTGAACGGAAGGCTTCAGCCATAGCCAACGGAATCTCAACCTCGGCTTCGATAACCTTGGCCCGGGCTTCCTGCGCCTTGGCTTTCATTTCCTGCTCCAGAGCAACAGCCATGGCACGGCGCTCCTCGGCCTTGGCCTGGGCAATGTTCTTATCAGCGTTCGCCTGATCCATCTGAAGCACAGCACCAATGTTTTTGCCGATGTCGATATCAGCTATATCAATGGATAAAATTTCAAATGCTGTACCTGCATCGAGTCCTTTTTCAAGTACTACCTTGGATATAGAATCAGGATTTTCCAGCACCAGCTTATGTGTTGCAGATGAACCGATGGAAGATACAATACCCTCTCCTACCCTGGCAAGCACGGTTTCTTCACCGGCACCACCAACAAGCTGTTTGATATTGGCACGAACAGTAACCCTTGCTTTTGCAATCAGCTGAATACCGTCTTTGGCCACAGCAGTAACGGGAGGTGTATCGATTACTTTAGGATTAACCGACATTTGCACTGCTTCAAACACGTCACGACCGGCCAGATCAATCGCAGTTGCCATATTAAAGTGCAGTTCAATATTGGCTTTGTTGGCCGAAACCAAAGCATGCACAACCTGCTCAACCCTACCGCCTGCGAGAAAATGGGCTTCCAGACTGTTGCGGTTTAATGTCAGTCCTGCCTTTGTTCCTTCGATCATTGCTCTCACAATTACAGATGGCGGAACTTTACGCCATCGCATCAGAATTAGCTGCAACAGAGAAATCCTGACACCGGATACCAGTGCAGAGAACCACAGACCGATGGGTACAAAATAAAGCAGGATCCACAGAAGTACTATACCTGCTACAATAAGGACAATCAATAATCCTATTTCCATTTTATTAGTTTTTTGGTTTTACAATTATTTTGGAACTTACAATTTTAGTCACTACCACTTCCGTATTTTCGGGTATAAACCCTGTAGTGGATTTTGCTTCAATAATCAGATTATTGACCATCACATTACCAATTGGATTCATGCGGGTTATTGTTTTCCCGGTGTCTCCCGTCTTCACCTGTTCTTCGGTAAGAGACTCACTGGACTGCCCCGTAATATTATCACTCAGCATGAATCGCCTCCAGGTCTTTGATTTTAAAGAACCATAAACAGTAACAGCTCCGAACAGGATACTCCCCAGCAGGGTATAATTGCCCACAACTGTTCCGTGGGTTTTATAGGCCATAAAAATACCTGCACCAATTAAAAGTGTCCCTCCAATTCCGGCAATAGTAATGCCGGGGATCAGCAGAAACTCGATGATCAGCAGCACAACACCGAGCAGAATCAGCAAAACAATGGCGAGTATGGACATTTTAGTTCAAATATTAAATAAAAGTACCTAGTCAATCGTTGCATTAAGCCCGATTTCAATAAATTTATGCCGTAGTGGCTTTAAAGTGCTCAAGGCCCCTTTTTTTACATCACACTTGCCTTTATAATGTACTATATAAGTGCATTGTTCGGCCTGTTCAAGATCATGCTCACAAATATCCATCAGCGCCTGTATGACATAATCGAATGAATGAACCTCATCGTTATGCAACACCAGAAAATTACTCTTTTTATCCTGTGTGTCAAATACTTCTTCTAAAACCGGCTTTTGCTGAATTTTTTTCTTTGTCTTCATCCAAATACAATTAAATAAGCAAATACCTGAAAAATTCCTGTTAAAATCAAGTGTTTAGAGTCTGTTTCCAAAAATATAAAAAAAATCGGTAGCATCATAAATACCATAAAGGTTTCCGTAAAAAGTTACCAACATTATTGTGAACCCTGATAATTCTCCAGATCACGAGCCCGGTTGTTGGAAATCTTCTTCGCCTCATAGTATGCTACTATAAAAGCATCTTTGAATCCATAATTTCTTATTTTAAGCAGTGCCTGCTGTGCATCTTCCCATTTTCTGAATATTCCGGCATAATATTTTGTAAGGTCTCTGTCGGCTAAAGGCTCCGCCGAAACCGGATAAATTCCTCCAAAAGCATCCCATTTCTGTTGCTGATTAAATACCCCCAGTTGCAAACGGTAGACCACCCCGTGGGGCAGACTGATATTGACCGGAAAAGGATGTTGTTCATTATAGGGAGAATTATCATAAATAGCAAATGTACTTCCTGAATCAGGTCCGGGAGCTGGTTCAGATTCAGGCCCTTTCCCGCTGCTGAATTGCTTTTTTATTTGCTGATTTAGGCTATCCCCTTTTTTCTCCTTTATTAATGTTTGTTCAATATTTCTGGCCTGTTTGTAATTGTCATCTGCCAACTGCTGAAAATGACCTGCCTGTTTTTCATTCACCATAATCTCTTTTTGCACCCTGAAGCGTGTTTCATCATCCCTGATCTTTGCAGCTGCATACCGCATGTCCTGTGCCACCCTGAGAAAAGAATCGGCTCTTAGCTGAAGACGCAAAGCGTTATTAATTAGCTGCATATAATTTTCATTCACTTCAATCTTATTTTCGGGCCTCTCTGCTACTGTTGTCCTTTCCCGGCTACCTGCAGGTTTCACCGGAGAGTCTCCAATCCCCGGGGCATACCCCAGTTTCGATGTTTTGTATATCTCCTCCGGATATTCATATCCTTTCTGAACTTCCAATCCACTGTTATCAATCTCATATATCACAGCCTTTCCGGGAGCACTGTTTCTTGCTGAAATAAGCCAGGCCAGCTTTCCATTGTCAGCCGTAATATACATCAGGTCGTCACCGGCTGAATTGACCGGAAAATCGAGATTCTCCGGTGAAGACCACTCCTTTGTCTTTTCATTAAATTTACAGGAAAAGAGATCCAGGCCTCCCATACCAAAATGACCGCCGGATGTAAAATACAATACAGATGTTCTGTAATCAAAAAAAGGATATTCTTCATTTTCCGGGGTATTTACCACATTACTGAGAATTTCAGGGGCACTCCACCTCCCGTTATCCAGTAATTTCATCCGGAAAATATCCTTTTGTTTTGAAAATTTTTTACGCCCGGCAAAAAATACATAATCTCCTTTTTTTAAGTTATCCGGAAAAAAAACTACCGTATTTTTATCAGCCTCCACAGAAAATTCGTCAGTTATCAGTTTACTGACAGCAATAAATTTACCCCCGATACCATTAAAACCAAACTGATAAAAAGCAAGAGCCTTATCCACATCAGTATACGATTTTATGTTTAGCACTTTCCCGTAACGAACTATTACAGAAGCATTTTTTGCCTGATCAATAAAACTGTCCACATTTAGCTGGCGTACTTCATGGTTCTTTCCAAATTCTTTAAATTTCTCATAATAACTGACTGCTTCTTTAAAACTGCCAGAGAGATGATATGCCCTTCCAAGATAGAAATACACGTCTACCGGCACATTCCTGATTGAAGCAACCTTCAGGTAATCAGCAGCCCTTTGGGGATTTCTGTTTAAAGCAAGCAAACAACGACCGGCATAGTAGCGATATTCACCATCAGAAGGGTATTTTTCCAGCAACTGTTCAAAAAAACGCAACGATGCTTCATAATTTCCTTCATTGAAGTTACGGACCGCTTCCGCAGAAAGCGGGTCTCCCGGAGTAAAATCATCAATAGCCAGAAGCATTCCCGAGTTAATGATTAACAACACCAATATGAGCAGCCTGGAAAAGATTCGTTTCATTACAAAAAATATAAGCACTCACAATTTTTTCAATCTATTTTTCAGACAATAACTACAACATATATTCAGATGCCTGCAGCACTGCCCGAAAAAATGAAAATGACCGTTCGTGAAAAAGTTATAAACATCATCCCGCTAAATTCATGCAAACTTTGTAATTTTACAAGGATTAAATATAAAATATCACCAATATGGCTTATTTGGATGAAGGAACCATTGCACCCGGCATAAAAGGCGTGGATCAGGATGGCAATACCATCAGTCTGTCGGATTACCGGGGCAAAAAAGTTATTCTCTATTTTTACCCAAAGGACAACACACCAGGTTGTACAGCAGAAGCATGTAACCTGAGAGATAATTACGATGCACTGCTGGAAAAAGGATTCGCTATTATCGGAGTAAGTGCGGATTCGGCAAGCTCCCATCAGAATTTCAAAAAAAAACATGATCTGCCCTTCCCGCTGCTGGTTGATGAAGATAAAGAAGTAATCAAAGCTTACGGGGCATGGGGTGAAAAGAAGATGTACGGCAAAGCCTATGAAGGAATCCTGCGTACTACCTATGTGATAGATGAGGAAGGCAGAATAGAAAAAGTATTTTCAAAAGTAAAAACAAAGGATCACACGAAACAGATCCTTGATGCATTAAACTAACCCACATAAATATTGAAGATGGAAAAAGCGACAAAAGAAACAACAAAAGAAACCAACATAAGCAAGGAAAGACTCAAGGCACTGCAGGCCACACTCGATAAAATTGACAAGGACTACGGAAAAGGCACCATCATGAAGATGGGTGATAAGGCTGTTGCCGATGTACCATCAATATCATCCGGTTCAGTAGCATTGGATATGGCAATGGGAATTGGAGGTTATCCCCGCGGAAGGGTAACAGAAATATACGGACCTGAATCATCTGGTAAAACAACCCTGGCAATTCATGCTATTGCGGAAGCCCAGAAAGTGGGTGGTATAGCTGCTTTTATTGATGCAGAGCATGCCTTCGACCGTTTTTATGCGGAAAAGCTGGGAGTTGACATTGAAAATCTTTTGATTTCGCAGCCTGACAATGGCGAACAGGCCCTCGAGATTACCGACCATCTGATCCGTTCAGGGGCTATTGACATTGTAGTTATTGACTCTGTAGCAGCCCTTACTCCCAAGGCCGAGATTGAAGGCGAGATGGGTGACTCAAAAATGGGGTTGCAGGCCAGACTAATGTCTCAGGCTTTACGTAAGTTAACCGCCAATATTAACAAGACCAATACCTGTTGTATATTCATTAATCAGCTCAGGGAAAAGATCGGGGTTATGTTCGGCAACCCGGAAACCACAACCGGCGGAAACGCACTAAAATTTTATGCTTCTCTAAGGGTTGATATCCGTCGAATCAACCAGATCAAAGAAGGAGATGAAATAATGGGTAACCGAACCCGCGTGAAAATTGTAAAAAATAAACTGGCACCGCCTTTTAAAAAGGCAGAGTTTGACATCATGTATGGAGAAGGGATTTCCAAGGTGGGTGAGATTATTGATCTCGGTGTTGATTATGGTGTTGTTAAAAAAGCCGGATCATGGTTCAGTTATGGTGAAACCAGGCTGGGTCAGGGGCGCGATGCCGTTAAACAATTACTCAGGGATAATCCGGAACTAAGTGATGAATTGCAGAAAAAAATTGTGCAGGAAATTACCAGTCATGCTAAATAAATAAATACTATCATCATGTTTAAAAAACTCATTTTTATTTTAGGATCGGCACTACCGGTCCTCTTTTTTTCATGTACACAGCAGACGGATCAATCATCCGGGAACAAAACAAGAGTATTCACCCAGGAGCTCACCCAGGCTGAGAAAGACGGGGGCAGGCTTACACCTGAAATTCTCTGGAAATTCGGACGCGTGGATGATGCTCAACTTTCTCCTGACGGAGCCCAGGTGGTGTACAATGTCACTTTTTACAACATCAACAAAGACAAAGGCAATGCCGATATATGGCGCATTGGAACTGCATCAGGCAAGGCCAGCCGGCTGACCGATTTTGATGGAGCCGATTTTAATGCCCGCTGGACACCTGACGGTAAACGAATTGGTTATATCTCATCCAGGAGCGGCACACCGCAGGTTTGGGAAATGGATCCTGACGGAAACAATAAAAGACAGATCAGTCATATTGAAGGCGGAATCAATCATTTTGAATATTCTCCTGACAGTAAAAACATTTACTATACACAAGATGTAAAACTGGATCAGACTCCGCACGAAAAATATCCTGACCTTCCAAAAGCGGATGTAATTATAGCCTCAGACCTTATGTACCGTCACTGGGACCAATGGGAAGACGGTTCTTACAGCCATATCTTTATCACCTCCTATACAGATGATATCCGCTCAGGCAAGGACATCATGCCTGGCGAACGATGGGATGCACCCCTGGCTCCCTATTACGATCATTCAGAAATCGCCTGGTCTCCGGATGGGAAAAGACTGGCCTATACCTGTAAAAAACTGACAGGAAAAGATTATGCAGTAAGCACCAATTCAGACATTTACCTGTATGACCTCAAATCAGGAGAAACAAAGAACATAACAGAAGGGATGCCTGGTTATGACAAGTATCCTGCCTTTTCTCCCGATGGCGAGCAACTCGCCTGGATGAGCATGGCAACTCCGGGTTATGAATCAGATAAACAACGACTTTTTGTATATGATTTCAAAACTGATAAGAAAGAATATCTTACAGCAGATTTTGACCAGAATGTAGCAAACATGCAGTGGGATGATTCCGGGAAGAAAATTTATTTCATCAGTGGAATCAACGCAACCTATCAGATATACAGTATCGACCTTCCATCAAAGAGTATTAAAAAGATCACAAGCGGAAAACATGACTACACCGGCTTTTGCAGGCAGGGGGATGTGATGATTGGTACCAGGATGAGCATGTCAATGGCCACGGAGATATTTAAAATTGATGCAGTTTCCGGTAACGAAACCCAGTTAACATATACGAATCAGCCCATTTATGATAATATAAAAATGGGAGAAGTAAAAGGTCGTTGGGTTAAAACCACCGACAACAAAAAGGAACTGGTATGGGTGATTTATCCACCTGATTTTGATTCTACCAAAACCTACCCCGCTCTGCTATACTGCCAGGGAGGTCCGCAGAGTGCTGTCAGTCAGTTTTTTTCTTTCCGCTGGAATTTTCAGATCATGGCGGCTAATGACTATATTATTGTGGCACCCAATCGCCGCGGACTGCCAACATTTGGGGCTGAATGGAATGCTGAAATATCAGGAGATTATGGCGGACAAAACATGAAAGACTATCTCAGTGCCATTGATGAGGTAAAAAAAGAACCTTATGTGGATGAAAACCGGCTGGGATGTGTTGGTGCAAGCTACGGAGGATACTCTGTTTACTGGCTGGCTGGGCACCATAACAAACGTTTCAAATGTTTTATTTCCCATTGTGGCATGTATAATTTCGAGAGCTTTTATGCCGCAACCGAAGAGACATTTTTCCCGAACCATGATTTTGGTGGCCCCTACTGGCAACAACCAAAACCAAAGAGTTATGACTTCTCCCCACACTTGTTTGTGCAGAACTGGGATACTCCGATAATGATCATTACCGGAGGACGTGATTTCAGAATTCCCTATACAGAAAGTCTGCAGGCTTTCAATGCTGCCAGGCTAAGGGGTATACCAGCCAAACTGCTCTATTTCCCGGACGAATCTCATTTTGTGTCCAAGCCACAGGATGCTATTCTCTGGCAACGTGAGTTTTTCAACTGGCTGGACAAATATCTGAAATAAAATAGATAAATTACTTATCAACAATACATTACCAAAGAAGCCATTTTGCAGTTGCATAATGGCTTCTTTGTTTGTTGTACCAACAATCCTGTTATCCAAATAATCAGTATAGTCTTAGCCTTTTAAAACAGAGGGGAACACTTAAGAAGTTAATCATATTTACGCCAGACAGGAAACAAAAAAAGGGCAACTTGTATAAGTTCCCCTTTAAAAAAAAGTCAAAAAAAAAATTATTTTGTTCTGATTGATTCGCTGACAGTAAGTCTTTTTCTGCCTTTTGCCCTGCGTGCAGCCAATACTTTTCTACCGTTGGGAGTCGACATTCTTTCCCTGAATCCGTGTTTATTTCTCCTCTTCCGGTTTGATGGTTGAAATGTTCTTTTCATCGCTCTTGTATTTTACATTTTTTTATTATCAGCAAATTTGGAATGCAAAAGTAATGATTTTTTTATTTAATGCAAAGATTATCATAATTAATCAAGCATCTGAATTCAGATTTGCTCGTTACCATAAGATACTGCAAAATCCAATAATTGCATCATATTGATGTATTTAATAATACGGAGTTACCAGCTGAAAATAATTCATTTTTATTTTCTGTAAAAGTAAAAAATATTCACTGCCATTATTCAATCATCGCACTGTGATATTGAATTTTAGCAAAAAGAGGGCAAATAGTATCTATCCGCATGACAATTGTCATAGTAAAGTTTATACAGAAATTATTAAGTTTAGAAAAATTAAGTGGTTATCGGAGATAATTCATTTTTTTTTATATAATTTTAGTGTTGCAAAACATAATATATTGACTATGCACCATAACAAGCTGGCTAATTGTAGCAATTGTATTGAAAATCCCAAATCGGTTTTCAGCGCATTAACACCAGAACAGAAAGATATCCTTCGTAAAAATCATATTTGTTCGTTTTACAAAAGGGGAGAATATATTTTTAAGGAGGGAGATAAACCCACCGGCCTCATCTGTTTATCTGAAGGCAAAGTAAAAGTATTCAAAGAAGGTGTGGGAGGCAGAGAACAGATTGTCCGGATGGCTAAACCAGTTGGTTTTATAGGCTACCGTGCCTTTTTTGCAGATGAGTACCACAGTGCTTCAGCGGAGGCTATAGAGGATTCAATTATCTGCACAATGGATAAGGATACAGTATACAGCCTGATAACACAAAACAGTGATCTGGCAATAAAGATTATCAAGTCTTTCGCTGTTGAACTGGGATTTACCATAAACCGTACAGTTACGCTGACACAAAAACATATTCGCGGACGACTTGCTGAATCATTGATTTTTCTTAAGGATACTTATGGTTTTGAAAAGGACAATACTACCATCAAGGTATACCTTTCAAGGGAAGATATTGCAAACCTCTCCAACATGACCACATCCAACGCGATCAGGACGCTTTCAACCTTTGCCAGTGAAGGTGTAATTGCTATTGACGGAAGAAAGATAAAGATCATGGACATGGCAAAACTTGAGCGAATCAGTGATCTTGGGTAGAAGACACAGGTGATGTTCGCCTGTGTCAGATATTATCCTGCGGGATGACTGCAGAGAAAACGGTAAGTAGTTTTCCTGTGTGAAATAAATGATTTTTCAGAGTGAGTTGATAAGTGTTTCGACCTGTTGCAGGGTACGATCAATATCAAAAATATTTTCAACATTTTGTCTGCCCCGCTGACCAAATTGCCATCTTAATTTTTCATCTGAAGCAAGCAATTCAATGCGGTCAGCCATTGTTTTCACATCCATATTTTCCACCAGGTATCCATCCTTTTCATGTTCAATAATCTCCGGATTACTGCTGATGTTGAATGCAACCACTGGTTTTTTACAAGCCAGTGCTTCAACGATGACATAACCAAAACCTTCCCAGAGGGAGGTAAGACAGAAGATATCGATGGACATCATGAAAGCTTTAATATTTTCAACAAAACCCAGAAACTCGATATAATTTTCAACTCCCCTGGCTTTTGCATAATCAGTGAGTTCATCCTTTAGTTTTCCTTCTCCGGCAATTACGATTTTGAAATTAACATCTTTCTCCCTGAGAAATACAGCAAGATCAATCAGATATTTCTGCCCTTTTTGTTTTACCAGTCGTCCGGCATTTCCGATCACCACTTCTCCGTTCTTCCGCCCGAAAAGGCTGCTGTATTTCTGATCGTCATATTTTTTAATATTGATACCATTATAGATAACTGATATCCGGTCCTGTCTGAATAAATTGGGATTATTCATGTTGATGGTTCTCATTGTCTCTTCTGAATTGGCAATGATTCTGGTAACCACGTTCCGGAACAGGAATCTGTTCAGTAATCCGTCACTGATAGGAATTGCACTTCCCCTTCTGTAGATAATATGCTCCACACCGGCCAGTTTAGCAGCAAGTCCGGCCACTTTCAAATCTGCTGAAAGATTGAGTATGATTGTTTTCACTCTTTCGCGTCGCAGAATCCGGGCTATCTTCAGCACCTTATAAAAACTCAGAAAGCTGAGATTAGAAACCCTTATGGAATAGAGTCTGAGCCTGGTGCTACGTATTCGGTAATAAAGTTCGCTTTTTTTGTTGGTTACGACCACTGTCTCGTACCCTCGCTGATAAAGTCTGGTAGCAATGTCGTAGTGCCACTTTTCACCACCTCCCCAGGCAACAGTACTGTTAAAAAAACATACTTTTGTACGGGGCAGACTCAGTATTTCTTCAGTAAGTTTGCGCAGTTTAACATATTTCAGAAATGTTTCATGTGCTGAATTTACGCTGATGACCAGACCAAAAAAACCATCCAAAAAACCGCCTTTAAGAAAATAATCGCGAAAACCACGCCAGAGGGGATGTACTACAATTTTAAAATAGTTGGCTGTTTGCCCTTTTTCAAAATATGATTTTGCATAAATGTCAGTAAATTTATTGATCTGTTGAATATGTTCCTGTATATTATAATAGGAATAATGCAACAAATCTCCTTTCAGATGCTTATGCGTAGCTCCTTTTTCAAGGATAAATCTGTCATGCGGATTAATTCCTCCCCACTCTCCTTTCCTGCGATCCCAGAGCCTGAGTTTTCGGGCAGGATACCAGCTGGTATGCCTGATCCATTTTCCGCAATAATTGGTAAGCCTGTTAAAATAATATGCATCGTGTGTCCAGTTTTCCTTCACCGAACGGATTGAGTGTTCTAACTGCCCGGTAAGCGCTTCGTCGGCATCGAGGGACAGAATATAATCGTAGGAAGCCTGGTCCCTGGCCCAGTTTTTCTGTTGTATGTGTCCATCGAAGGCATGTTGCAGGAAACGTACATTGTAACGCTCACATATCTCCGCTGTCCGGTCAGTTGAAAAAGAATCTACAACCAGGATCTCATCCGCAACATCCTGAACAGATTGCAAACATCTTTCAATATTCCTCTCCTCGTTCAGGGTAATAATAACAACAGATAATTTTATCATATAGATGTTCTATTCCTGGAAATATACCCTTTTCACTCTGGAAGAAATTCCTGTAAGCACTTCATAAGGTATAGTCCCTGTTTTTTCCGAAATATCGGCAATTGTAAAATCTTCTCCAAAAATAATAATTTCATCGCCTTCCTGTGCAGTTACTCCGGAAAGATCAACCATGCACATGTCCATACATATATTCCCGATTATACAGACCTTTTGCCCGTTTACCAGAAAACAGCCGTTCCCGTTTCCTAATCTTCTGTCGAGCCCATCGGCATAGCCGACCGGAACAATACCAATATATACAGCTGCTTTAGCAATGAATTTTCTGCTATAACCAACACTTTCACCAGGTTCTATTTTTTTAATCTGTGATATAATACTTCTTAGTGAACTTACCTGCTTCAAATTTAGCTGTTTATTTGTTGTCACACCATAGAGCCCTATTCCCAGACGAACCATATCATAGTGAGCTTCGGGGAAACGTTCGATGCCTGCAGAATTAAGTATATGCCGGAATATCGGGTAGCTTAGCTCCTGCTGTATTTTCTTTGAGATAACGTCAAAAGTTTTAATTTGTTTTCTTGTAAAATCATCATTTTGTGGTTCATCACTCGCAGCCAGATGTGAAAAAACCGACCGGACTCTAAAACAGCGCTTTTTTTTAAATACATCGATCAGTTGCTCTGTCTCCCCGGGTAGAAAACCCAGGCGATGCATTCCTGAGTCAATTTTTATATGCACCGGATAGTCTGATATACCCCTTGCATTTAACTCTTCAGCCCACTTTTCAAGCACTCTGAAACTATAAATTTCAGGCTCAAGCTCATGTTCAATCATCTGATCAAAACCTGTTTCCTCAGGATTCAAAACCATCATGGGAAGCCGAATACCTGCACGCCGCAGCTCCACACCCTCATCAGCAAAAGCAACCGCCAGATAATCCACTTTCTGATATTGCAATACATTGGCAATTTCATAAGTTCCGCTACCATAAGAGAATGCCTTTACCATGGCCATAATTTTGGTGCCATTGTCAAGAAATGCCCGGTAGCAATTGAGATTATGCACCAGTGCATTCAGGTTTATTTCAAGTACGGTGTTGTGTGTCTTTTTTTCAAGCTGGGCGGAAATTCGTTCAAACCCGAAAGAACGTGCACCTTTCAGCAATATGGCTTCATTGCTGAAATGTAGTGTGCCAAGTTGTTCAAGCAAACTCTCGGTGTTCTCAAAAAACCGGGAATCTTCCCGGAAAAAACCGGAATGTGAAGATAATCCGACCCCTACCCCAATCAGGCGATTAATTTTTTTCCCTTTAAGCAGTTTTGCTATTTCTTTATATAACATTTCATCACTCTGACCAGACTGGAAAATATCTGATAAAATAACTGTTTTGGCCGGATGCTGCCGCTGCTGATTTAGAAAATCGAGTGCAATTTCGAGTGAAACAATGTCGGAATTATATGAATCGTTGATCAGGGTGCAGTTATTGACCCCCTGCTTCTGTTCAAGCCGCATGGCAACCGGAACCAGGGTTTTCATCCTTGCAGTAATCTCACCTGTTGAATAACCGGTAAACAAAAGAAAAGAGACACAATGCATCGCATTTTCCAGAGAAGCAGCGTCGGAAAAAGGAATCTCAAACTCAATTATATTCCCTGCATATTTTACATTGAAGTGGGTATGTCCTCCCTGTTTGACTGTTTTGAGCACAAATACAGTTGCTTGTTCATCCCTGGTGCTCCAGTTGAACAACCGGCATTTCGAAGAAATTCCATTCCTTTCAATTCCTGCTACTATTTCCGGTTGATCGCTACAATAAATTAGTGTTTTACAATCAGTGAAAAGTTTAAGCTTTTCATCTACTTTTTCTTCCAGAGAAGTAAAATTCTCCTGATGGGCCCGACCGATATTGGTAATTATGCCGATATCAGGATCAATAATCTTCTTAAGATTTTGCATTTCACCAGGCATCGAGATTCCTGCTTCAAACAAAGCCAAAGCATATCCGGATGTAAGTTTCCACACCGACAGGGGTACTCCCAGTTGTGAATTATAACTGCGCGGGCTTCTCAGTACCGAACGGTCATCGTTCATTAGTTGAAACAACCACTCTTTTACAATAGTTTTTCCATTACTCCCTGTTATACCAGCCACAGGAATTGTGAATTGTGAACGGTGAAAAGCAGCAAGCTGCTGCAGGGCCAATAATGTATCAGGCACCGTAATAAAGTTCAGATGCGGTTTGTCTGCAAGAGAATCAGGAATATATTCAACCAGGAAATTTTGTATTCCTCGTTCTGAGAGCTCACTCAGATAGGTATGACCATCATGCCGCAATCCCCGCAGTGCAATGAAAAGCGAATGTCCGGGAACGATGTAGTTGCGGCTGTCGGTGACCAGTTCCCTCACCAAAACATCATCCCTTCCGGTAAGTTTTCCTGCTGTAACAGCTGCTATTTTTGCAAGATTATATGAAAATATAATTGGTTGATTTTTCATTGTTGCGATAATTTTTCCTCCTTCCTGGCCTTATTGAAACACGCCCGGCACAGTGGCTCATAGGTTTCTTTTTCTCCCAGTTCAACAAGTTTGTCAGATTTGTTTTTGCGGTGCGAAAAATGGGCTAATTCGCCACAACGCATGCAAATTGCATGCACTTTGGTAACGTATTCAGCAGAAGCCAACAGGGATGGGATTGGACCGAAAGGAGCACCCCTGAAATCCATATCAAGTCCGGCCACAATAACTCTGATCCCCTGGTTAGCAAGCTTCATACAAACCTCAGCCAATCCATTGTCAAAGAATTGCGCTTCGTCAATACCAACTACATCAACATTGCTGGTGAGCAGCAGAATATTTGATGAACCGGGCACGGGAGTAGAAAGAATAGCATTTGCATCATGCGAAACGACCTCATCTTCCGAATAACGTGTATCGATAATAGGTTTAAAAATTTCAACCCGCTGATTGGCTATCCTGGCTCTCTTTAGCCTGCGGATAAGCTCTTCGGTCTTACCCGAAAACATTGACCCGGATATTACTTCAATCCACCCGCGGCGGTTACTACTTCTGGAATTTTCAAGAAACATCTTACAAGATTTTCTCAATTTAATCGTTAATTTTACAAAAATAAGGAAATTGCTCATTATATAAGCGCAGAGATATGGATTATACAAAAACCATTGATCAATTACTCGAGGAGATAGCAGCATTACAATATATAGTACGTCATTATCATAGCTTTACCAACATTCCTGTGATAGAAATTGACAGGGCGCTGCAACGAACTATTCAACTGTACGAAAAATTTTTGCAGTTAAAAGATGATGTACGTTCCGACGGATCTGCTCAAAAGGGAAGAGGAAAAGAGCAGGTGTCACTTTCGGAAGAGATTGAGAAAAGGATAAAAAAAATTCAGGGTGATCCGGCATTTACCGAGACCGGCATTCCCGTTGACACATCAACCCAGGGATCAGAAAAAGAATCCGGGCAAAAGAGAGAAGATGAGAAAGAAGAAAGAAAAAAAGAAAAACCTGAGATAAGTGAAAACGTCAGCAACAAAGAAAAAGAAGAAGTTAAGCGTAAGGTAGAAAATGTAAAAAAGGAATCCGGGACTTTGGGCGAAAAGCTCGTTTACTCAAAAAATTATATGAACGAATCCCTGGCCCGCAGTCAGGAAAAAAAAGACCTGGCTTCGGTATTACAGTCCAAACCAATTAAAAATATTGAATCGGCCATTGGACTAAATGATAAATTCCTCTTTGTAAGGGAACTTTTCAAGGGCGATGCGGAATTATATACAAAAACCATTGCCCGTCTAAATGCAGCATCTGATTTTAATGATGCCTATAATTTTATTAACAATCATTTCAACTGGGACATGGACAGTTTTCCTGTTCAAAAGCTCCTGGAACTTGTCAGACGAAAACTTATTACACATAAATGAGCAAACTGTTTTTGGTTCCCACACCGGTAGGCAACCTGGAGGATATTACATTAAGGGCATTACGAATCTTAAAACAGGCGGATATTATTCTGGCAGAGGATACCAGGAAAACAAAGAATCTGCTTAAACATTTTGAGATAGAAAATACAATATTTTCCCACCACAAATTCAATGAACACAAAACAGTTGATCATCTCGTGTCTTTACTGCAATCGGGCAAAATGATCGCACTGGTTACTGATGCAGGCACACCCGGCATATCCGATCCGGGCTTTCTTCTGGTTAGAACAGCCATCCAGGCCGCTGTTGATGTGGAGTGTCTGCCTGGTGCAACCGCCATGATTCCGGCACTTGTGGATTCAGGTTTACCCTGCGACCGGTTTTGCTTTGAAGGCTTCCTGCCACAAAAAAAAGGGCGCCAAAAACGACTTCAGGAATTGGCTGAAGAAACGCGCACCATGGTATTTTACGAAAGCCCTTACCGCATTGTCAAAACACTGCAGCAATTTGCTGATTTCTTTGAAAAAGACCGTCGTGCTTCTGTTTCGCGTGAAATATCAAAAGTTTATGAAGAAACCATTCGCGGAACTCTCGACAACCTGGTTGAACATTTTACCCAGCATCCTCCAAAGGGTGAATTTGTAATTGTGGTTGAAGGCAAAAGCTAACCCCCACCACCAAAAGCCCCCTATTATCTTTCCATATCACTTCAGTTTTTCCTTTTGGTTAATCATGGTTTAAGATTATACACTCTTTTATTCTTTATTTGTTCGTTTACGTACACTCATTGTAACAAATCCGGGCACTTTTAATTCTGATTAAATATGGGAATATTCTCGTATATATCTGTATTTATGTTATTTATAAATTTTGGCACAATAAATGATTAAATGCAATCAGACAAAACTAAAATAAATCATAAACTAAAAAATAGGAGATTTAGCCATGAAAACTCAAAAAACCTTAACTACACTATTTGCCGTCTTACTTATTAGCCTGTTAACCTCTGGTTGCTTTGCACAAAAATCAATAAATATGTCATTTGAGTACAAACTTGACCAGGCCCGTAACCTGATGATCAACCTAACAAATCCCGAAGCAGGAACCTTTGCAATTTATATGAGCCCGGCCACAGCAGAAGCTGATATGCTGGCGGCACATGAAGAAACACTGAAAATGGAAGACTGGATGACAAATACTGCATCATTTGCAAGTGTTAACCCGGAGAATAATAATGCTGCCTTTGATGTTGCAGTAGAATCAGATTTGGAACTGGAAGACTGGATGACAGGGAGTTTTGAAATAACCGGTACGCTTGAATCCGCTTTGGCACCGGCACATGAAGAAAAACTCGAACTGGAAAGCTGGATGAGTAATCCATCTTCCTGGAAAAATTAAACCTCTGTCTCAAAGGTCTCCTATTATACAAATAAAAAAAGAAATAACCGCTGTTTCTATATCAGCGGTTTTTTATTTTGCATTTTATGAACCGATATGTGGCGGCAAATTAAGCCTGTGAACCGGCTGCCCCAAAAATTTCTCAATCCTTCCAAATTTTATTTTATCCTTTCCACTGACAAATGTAATGGCAACGCCGGTATTTTCAGCACGGGCAGTACGTCCTACCCGGTGAATATAATCTTCAGGTTCATGAGGAACATCATAATTCAACACCAGATCGATACCCACAATATCAATTCCCCGGGCAATAATATCGGTGGCAACCATAATCTGAAATTTCCTGTTTTTAAAACCCAGCAATACCTTTTCCCGTTCGGCTTGTTCCAGATCAGAATGAATAGCTTCGGCTTTAAGACCCAATTTTTGGAGTTCCCGGGCAACATTTTTCACATTACTTTTTGTAGAAGAAAAAATAATAGCCGTCTCATTCGTTTTATCCTTAAGCAGATCAAGAATCAGCGGCAATTTGTTCTTCTCGTCTACCAGATAAGCTGCCTGCAGTATACCTTCTGCAGGTTTACTTACTGAAATATTAATATATTCTGGTTTTTTCAGAATTTTGTTTGCCAGCTGCCGGATCTTAGCCGGCATGGTAGCTGAAAAAAGCAATGTCTGCCTTTTTTCCGGTGTTTCTTTAACTATTCTCATAAGGTCATCATGGAAGCCCATATCCAGCATCCTGTCTGCTTCATCAAGAATAAGATAACGAATGGTTTTCAGATTTACATATCCAAGATTAATATGAGAAATCAGACGGCCAGGCGTGGCAATTACGATCTCAGCCCCGCTGGTAAGTGCCTTTTTCTGCTGATCCCAGTCACTGGGTGCACTTCCTCCGTAAACTGTAACTGTCGATACGGAAACAAAATAGGAAAATCCCTGGAACTGCTGATCAATCTGAAGGGCCAGTTCTCTTGTCGGCACAATAATCAGGGACTGGGTTCCTTCTGAAGCGCCGTTCATTACAAGCTTATGCAACAACGGAAGTATATAAGCAGCAGTTTTGCCAGTTCCTGTCTGTGCACAGGCAATCAGGTCCTGATCATTCAAAATAACGGGGATGGCCTTTTCCTGGACGGGTGTAGGAGAATTGAATCCGATTGATTCCAGTCCTTCTTCTACGCTGCTATGAAAATTAAAATCTTTGAATTCCAAAATTATAGGTTTTATTTAATGATTTGAATAACAATGATTAGACTCGAAATATAAAAAAACCAAAAGAAAAGATGTAAATTTGCCGATTCTGTCCCAATCATCAATGTTATAATTAATTTTTTTATTGTTTTATATATGTCATCAAAGAAGTATATCCATTTATTTTTTGATCTTGACCGCACCCTATGGGATTTCGAAACCAATGCCAAAAGTGCTTTTCAGGATATTTTTAAGACGCATGCTCTACATTACTACTTTAATGATTTTGATACTTTTTTAAAAGCTTACCACAAACACAATGAACGTTTATGGACGGCTTACCGTCAAGGCAAAATTAAGAAAAAAGTACTTCGCACAAAACGTTTTTATCTCACACTTAAAGAATTCGGTGTTGACAGTGAGGATCTGGCTAAAAAAATAGGAGATGAGTATATTGCGCTTAGCCCGAATAAGACTGCTCTTTTCCCTGATGCGATTGAAGTACTTGAGTATTTAAAAACAAAATATCAGCTTTATATAATTACCAATGGTTTTAACGAAGTTCAGTTTCTGAAAATGGATAAAGCCGGACTTTCACCATATTTCAGGAAGGTCTTTACATCCGAAAATGCCGGATTCCAGAAACCACACCCGGGTATATTTGCCTATTGCCTGAATTCAGTAAACGCCAAAAAGGCTGACAGTATCATGATCGGTGATGACCCGGAAGCGGATATTCTGGGAGCAAAAAATTTCGGCCTTGACCAGGTTTACTTTAATCCGGGTAACAAGCATTCAGAAGAAAATCCGACCTATGAAATTGAACATCTGAAACAATTACTGGAAATTTTCTAAATCTTGTACAGTGGATGGCTGGTTATGGTAACACACCCCGGGCAAATTAAAACGGACTTTCTTCATCGAAGCTGTTATTCCGACCAACATCGAAATTATCACCACCAAATGAATTACCCGGATCATCATTCATCTTTGATCCCACCGTAATTGCAAAATTAGAACCGTCTTCATCAATTGGATCGATATCCTCCAGATCAGTAAATTGAGCAAATTTATCTCTGAACCTCAGCATAACATCACCAATTGCGCCGTTACGGTGCTTGGCCACGATAATTTCGGCAAGTCCCTGTGTGGAGTTTCCTTCTTCATCGTGCATGATGCCGTATTTTTCAGGACGGTGTATGAATAACACAATATCTGCATCTTGTTCGATAGCTCCTGACTCCCTTAAGTCGGAGAGTTGGGGACGTTTGCTGCCGCTTCGCATTTCAACCGACCTGTTGAGCTGAGACAACGCAATTACAGGAACATTCAGCTCTTTGGCAATGGCTTTCAGCGATCTGGAGATCTGACTTACTTCCTGTTCCCTGCTACCTGAATCACCTGAACCTGTCATCAGCTGCAGGTAGTCGATAATTACTGCCTGGATATCGTGCTTCATGCTAAGCCTGCGCAGCTTCGCCCGGAGCTCAAAGACTGAAATAGCGGGAGTATCGTCGATAAAGATCGGAGCATCAGTAAGATCTTTTATTTTATATTCCAGCTGTTGCCACTCAAAATCTTCCAGCTTGCCATTCCTGATTTTTTCTGATGACAATTCGGTTTCAGCCACAATAAGCCTGTTGACCAGCTGCACCGAAGACATCTCCAGGGAAAACAGTGCCACTCCCCGATTGTGTTCAACAGCCATATTCCGTGCCATAGAAAGTACGAAAGCCGTTTTACCCATTGAAGGCCGGGCAGCCAGAATGATCAGGTCGGACCGTTGCCATCCCGATGTCATCCGGTCGAGTTTGGTGAAACCTGAAGGTACACCACTCAGACTGTCTTCCCTTTTCCCTGCCTCCTCAATCTGTTTTAGTGCCTGTTTGATGACCACATTTATTTTGGAAGTTTCCTTTTTGATATTTCCGGATGCAATTTCAAATAGTTCAGCCTCCGAAAAATCAAGCAGGTCGTTCACGTCAATCGAATCATCATAAGCACGGGTCTGAATCTCTGATGAAACCCTGATTAGTTCCCGCTGAATATATTTTTGTTCAATAATCCTTGCATGATAGTCTATATTGGCAGCAGATGCTATGCGACTGGTAAGCTGCGCTATATAAAAAGGCCCGCCAACTTCGTCGAGTTGTTTCCGACTGCGAAGTTCTTCAGTCACAGTCATGATATCAATAGGCTTTTCAGCGATAGAAAGATCAATAACAGCCTTGAAAATTTTCTGATGTGCTTCTTTATAAAAACTCTCAGGCTTAATAATATCAATAACTGCAAGTATAGCATCCTTTTCAAGCATAACTGCACCAAGTACCACTTCCTCCATATCCAGTGCCTGAGGAGGCATCTTGCCATATTCTATGTTTGCTGATTGTGCTCTGTTTGCCGGTTTTGCCGGAGTTTTCTTGACTGCCATGCTATAAATATTTTTAGGCTTCAAAGGTAAAAAAACTATATTGTCAAATGATACTTATTAACTGATGATTTATAAACTACAAGTGTTTAAAAAAAAATTAAAATGTTGAAAAATACCTGATGTCTGTATGTTGTTTATTCACAAAATAATAATTCTAATTGTTGCATACTATTATTCTTCTCCGCAGTGAGACAGAAAATAATTTTAGTTAATTTTAAAAGAAATAATTTTCTATGCTTCTGTTGCCCAATGCCAAAATTAATGCAGGTCTGCAAATCGTGAGAAAACGTCCGGACGGTTACCATGACCTGCAAACATTATTTTTACCGGTTACCCTTAGTGATATCCTGGAGTTTCTGCCACAAACAGATACATCCCTGCCATTTTCGCTGACACTTACCGGAAGAACTTTCCCCTGTCCTGTGGAGGATAATATTTGTTACAAGGCATGGGTGCTGTTAAAAAGAGAATACAATCTTCCTCCATTGCGTCTCCATTTGCATAAAAATATTCCAAACGGTGCTGGTTTGGGCGGAGGATCTTCAGATGCTGCTTTTCTTTTGCAAGGATTGAATACTTACTTTAATTTGCAAATTCCCCAAAACAGACTAATTGAGTATGCTGCTGAACTGGGAAGTGATTGTGCTTTTTTTATCCACAATGAACCGGCACTGGCATCAGGAAGGGGAGAAATTATGCATCCGGCATCCTTGCAATTATCTGACAATCATATTGTCATCATAAAACCACCAGTATCAGTATCCACTGCTGAAGCTTATTCTATGGTAAAACCGGTCATACCTGAAAAAAACATACAGGACATTATCAAACTCCCTGTGGAAAAATGGAAACACTATCTTATAAACGATTTTGAAGCATCCGTTTTTTCAATTCATCCTGAACTAAAAAAGCTAAAGGAAATGTTGTATGTTTCGGGAGCATTGTATGCCTCCATGTCGGGCAGCGGGTCGGCTATCTATGGCATTTTCAGGCAGGCACCACGACTACCGCAGCTGCCGGATGATTATTTTATCTGGCAGGGCAGATTAAAAAAAGCAGTGCCTGAGACAGACACTGCTTAATTAATAATTCTTTAAAGATTATTTTTATTTCTTCGGTGGTTCAAATTCAACCATCAGACAACCTTTTGGTACCTTATCTCCTTCTTTAATGTAAATGTCTTTAATCTTACCATCAAAAGGGATCAGGATACGGTTCTGCATTTTCATAGCCTCAAGAATCAACATATTCTGGCCTTCTTTAACTGCCTGACCGGGTTTAATAAAAATCTTCAGAATAGTTCCGGGAATATACGAATATATCTTGTTGATATCCGGATTTTCCCATTTTTTCCTGTTTTCAAACTTACCTGACAATAAGGTTTTGTATTTAGTTCCTTCAATTGTCAGTGATTTGAATTTGGTCTTTTCATCTTTATCATTTTTGCCGGTTGATTTTGTTGAACCGGTATCGGTTTTCTCTGCCATATCAATTAATTTTTATGGTCATTAAAACGGAGGTATTCCGTGCTTTTTGCCCGGACCGCTCACTGATTTACTAACAGAAACCTCAATAGCATGCAACAGTACCTTCCTTGTTTCTGAAGGTTCAATTACAGAATCAACATATCCTTTGGCAGCAGCAACATAAGGGTTGGCAAACTTCTGTTTATACTCTTTTACTTTCTGTTTGCGCATCTTTTCCGGATCTTTGGCTTCGAGAATCTCTTTACGGAAAATAATATTCGCCGCACCTTCCGGACCCATTACTGCAATTTCGGCACCGGGCCATGCAAAAACAAAATCGGCACGCAGGTGACGGGAGTTCATGGCAATATAACCACCCCCATATGCTTTACGTATGATAACAGTAATTTTGGGAACAGTTGCTTCACTGTAGGCATACAGAATTTTTGCTCCGTGACGAATGACTCCGGCATGCTCCTGGTCAACACCCGGCAGATAACCCGGTAAATCAACCAGTGTAATAATCGGAATATTGAAAGCATCGCAGTAGCGAATAAACCGTGCAGCTTTATCAGAAGAATCCACATCGAGAACGCCGGCAAGAACCAGTGGCTGGTTGCAGACAAAACCAACGGTTTCTCCCTGTAATCTACCAAAACCGATAACCATGTTACCAGCCCAGTGTTCCTGTATCTCAAAAAAGTCGGAATCATCACAGATGGCTCTCAATACATTGCGTACATCATAGGGTTGTTTGGGATCCCCCGGCACAATGTCATCAATCTTATAAGATGATTTAGGATTTTTTGGTTTGAATGCCTTCGCCTTTTGCTTGTTGTTCCAGGGAATAAAAGTGATAAGTTTCTTAATCTGTTCAAAACATTCAGTTTCACTCTCTGCAAAGAAATGTGCATTACCTGTAATCTCGCTGTGCACACGCGCCCCTCCAAGATCTTCCATCGAAATTTCTTCACCCAGTACTGTTCTAATGACCTCGGGGCCGGTAATGAACATCTTTGAGATTTTATCAACCACAAAAACAAAATCGGTTAATGCCGGAGAATAAACGGCTCCACCTGCACACGGGCCGAGAATAACTGAAATTTGGGGAATTACTCCGGAACTCAGTGTATTACGGAAGAAAATCTCTCCATAGCCGGCCAATGAATTCACACCTTCCTGAATTCTCGCACCTCCTGAATCGTTAATACCAATGAGTGGCATCCTCATCTTCAGAGCATGATCCATAATTTTGGTAATCTTCCGGGCATGCATAAGTCCCAGAGAGCCACCGGCCACAGTGAAATCCTGTGCAAAAACACAGATGGGTGCACCATAAATGGTACCTGTTCCGATGATTACACCATCACCATGGAGCACTTTTTTATCCATATCGAAATCACGGGCTTCGTGCTCAACGAATAAATCATATTCCTGGAAAGAATCTTTATCCAGGAGGGCAATGATCCTTTCGCGGGCAGTAAGTTTGCCCATAGCAGCCTGTTTCTCAATGGCTTTTTCACCACCTCCCTGAAGTACCTGTTCTCTTCTTTTCTTCAGTTCGAGAATTTTTCTTTTTAATGGCATAAATTAAAATTTAGTTTGCAACTGGAACCACTTAAAATGGGTTATAGTGGTTCAAAAATCGAGTACAACATTACGAAATCAAAATTATTTAAAAAAATTTATTTTGTATTTCTATTTATAATTACCTTACATACAGTATTTTAAACAACCCTCCAGTTCTTTCTCAATGACTACATAAAAAAACTGAAGGATATCACTGAAACTGAAGTTTAAAGATTAAATACCTGTTATCCAACAAATGAACTGCTGCCGCATGCAAGAGTGAAGACATCTGTTTTTTTGCACTCAGATGCAAGTTTGTTCATTATGATGAAGATTGCAAGAATTTTAGAAAAAAAACATAAAAAAACCAGTGAGAATAACTGCAACTTTACTATTTAGGCACCATCCTGTAAAGAAAGGCAGCGATAACCGAATATAGAATGTTTGGAATCCAGACAGCTAATACCGGATTAATAGCACCACTAATGGAGAACTGGGACGAAAACTGCATAAAAAGTATGTAAGAGAAACTTAAAGCCAACCCTGTTCCAATATG
The DNA here is from genome assembly GCA_963783315.1 of uncultured Bacteroidales bacterium. Taxonomy (GTDB): domain Bacteria; phylum Bacteroidota; class Bacteroidia; order Bacteroidales; family DASQZP01; genus DASQZP01. The sequence goes on along the minus strand of CAWAMZ010000006.1, from coordinate 197,212 downwards.
AACCCCTATTCCGCCTTTGGCTTTCCTGGATGATACAGCAACGCCAATCAGGGTCAGAATAAAAGTCGAAAAAGGGAAAGCTATGCGTTTATATTTTTCAATCTCGAACTCACTCACATTGTCTGCACCCTGCATCTTCTGCTGGGAAATGAAGGCATTTAGCTGCTTCATATTCATTGTTTCCACAACATTCAGACGTCTTCGAAAATCAGCGGGATAAATATACAGGGTAGTATCAATACTTCGACCACTGGTTATACTTTCATCAAGCCCGTTAATATCACGGATATAGTAATTTCTCACATTCCACTTGTTTTCAGTGGAATCCCACCGAATATAATCGGCCATCATTTTGGAAACCAGCTTACCATCTTCAAATTTTTCCATGGAAAATTTGTATCCGATATTGGATGTATTACTGTAACTTTCCATATATATAAATATACCCGGACGAACCTGTTTGTGTATATTCCGGTCGCTATAACGCACCGGACGATTATGGATGTATACTTCTTCAAATGCCAGCCTTACCTCGTTGGCCGGTGGAATAATATAGTTGGTCATCACAAATGCCCAGGATGCAATAATAAAGGCTGAGATAAAATAGGGCCGCAACATTCTCCTGAAACTGATCCCGGTACTCAAAATGGCAATAATTTCAGTATTATAGGCCATTTTGGAAGTGAAGAAAATTACTGAAATGAAGGTAAACAGGGAGCTGAAAAGTACCGCGAAGTAGGGAATGAAATTAAAATAATAATCGAAAATTACAGCCTTTATGGGGGCATGGCTTTCCATGAAATCATCAATCTTTTCTGACAAGTCAAAGATCACTGCAATAAGAATTATTATGAGCAGTGAAAAAAGAAAGGTACCCAGAAATTTTTTGATTATATAAATATCCAGTTTCTTCATAAAAAATTATTTCGTACACCACAAATGCTGAAAAGAACAGTTTGGGCGCCAGGAATAAAAACGGCAATATATTTTAATGTAATATATTTTCGCAAATATAATCGTTTCGTGGCGTATTTACTGAATATTTATCCAGTGTCTTTATTCAGCGGTTCCCTGTAATTGCAACTGATATTTCCGGCATCCCGGGATGCTTACGAATAATGATTGAAAGCCGCCTCAATATAACTTAAATTCGTTCAGATAATTGTTTAACCATTGTATTCTTCCAGGTTTCGAACTCGCCGGCTAAAATTTTTCTGCGTGCCTCATCTACCAGCCAGAGATAGAAGGCCAGGTTGTGCAAACTGGCAATCTGTGCCCCCAACATCTCATTGGAAATGAAAAGATGTCTGAGATACGCCCTCGAATAATATGAATCAACATAGCAAGTGCCTTCCGGATCGACTGGGGAAAAATTGTTTTTCCATTTTTCGTTACGGATATTAATAATGCCTGAATTTGTGAAAAGCATTCCATTACGGCCGTTGCGGGTAGGCATTACACAATCCATCATGTCCACACCAAGTGCTATGGATTCCAGAATATTTGCCGGTGTCCCCACTCCCATCAGGTACCTGGGTTTATCCTGGGGCAATACATTGTTAACAACTTCGAGCATGGCATACATATCCTCAACAGGTTCGCCAACTGAGAGTCCGCCAATGGCATTGCCTTCACATTCCATTGACGCGATAAATTCAGCCGATTCTTTTCTTAAATCAGGAAAAACACTACCCTGAACAATCGGAAAAAAAGTCTGTGAGTGGCCATAAAGTGGCGGAGTGGCCCGAAAATGGTTTACTCCCCTTTTCAACCAGTCATGGGTCAGCTTCATTGATTCAACCGCATAATTTCTGTTGCATGGATAAGGAGTGCATTCATCCAGAGCCATGATAATATCTGCACCAATTGTCCGCTGAATATCCACTACATTTTCAGGGGTAAATGTGTGTTTGGAACCATCAATGTGTGAACGAAAAAAAGCTCCTTCAGCTGTAAGCTTCCTGTTCTCACTCAGGGAAAAAATCTGATAGCCCCCGCTATCGGTCAATATGGGTTTATCCCAGTTAATAAATTTATGTAACCCTCCCGCTCCGTTAATAATATCAAGTCCGGGGCGAAGATACAGATGGTAAGTATTTCCAAGAATAATGCGGGCTTTGACATCATTGATCAGTTCCCGTTGATGCACCCCTTTTACACTTCCGGCTGTTCCTACCGGCATAAAAACAGGAGTCTCAATGGTACCATGATCGGTAGTGATTACTCCGGCACGTGCCCCTGATCGATTGCTTGTATATTCTAAATTAAACCTCACTTTACTATTTTAAAGCGGCAAATATAATATATTTGTATAGAAAGTTTTTATTGGCTCAGGGTTAATAGAAAATTTGTGAAACAAAAAAAAATGACATAACATTGCTGATTGAAAAATCCGTTACGAATTGAGCATTATTGATTTATTAAAAGATAATACGGCGTTGATTCCTGCCGGTTTGTTTGCGATTTTCTTTGCAGTGCAGATGCTATATTATTTAGTTTTCTACATGAGAACGGCACCTTACAAGCAATCCGGTCAACATGAATCAAAGCTGCCCCCGGTTTCGATTGTTATCTGTGCCCGGGATGAAGCCGAAAACCTGCGTAAAAACCTGCCTGCCGTTCTTAGTCAGGATTATCCTGATTTTGAAGTAATTGTTGTAAACGATTGCTCACAGGACGAGACTGAGGAATTACTGCTTGAATTAAAGGCAAAATACAAAAATCTGCGCACCACCATTATAAAAGAAGACCAGAAATTTAGTCATGGCAAAAAACTGGCCGTTACTATTGGAATAAAGGCCGCCAAAAATGAGTGGTTACTTTTTACTGATGCTGATTGTTATCCCGTATCAAATAAATGGATAAGAAAAATGGCTGCAGGATTTTCAGACAGCAAGTCGATTGTTCTGGGATACGGAGGTTATGAACACAAAAAAGGCCTTTTGAATAACCTGATCCGGTTTGATACTTTTTTTATTGCTTTGCAGTATGCTGGATTTGCACTTGCCGGAAAACCGTATATGGGTGTTGGAAGAAACCTGGCTTATCGCCGCTCACTTTTCTTTAATAACAAAGGATTTGCCAGACACAGTAATTTACAGTCGGGTGACGACGATCTGTTTATTAATGAAGTGGCTACAAAAACCAATACAGCGGTGGTAATTGATCCGGAAAGTTTTACCCGGTCGATCCCGAAAACTACATTTACTGCCTGGCTGGCCCAGAAAAAACGACATTTAACTACCGGAAAATACTACAGGGGCAATCATAAGCTATTGCTTGGGGCTGAAAATATATCCCGCATATTATTTTATCTTTTTTTTATTCTAATGCTGGTTAACCAAACCTACCTGTACCTGACACTGGCTTTATTTATTATTCGCCTGACCACACAGCTGGCAATTTTTAAAACTGCCATGAAGCGTTTGAATGAAAAAGATTTATTATTATCTTCGCTAGTATATGATATTGTACTACCTGTAATAAATGGAATTTTAGTGATTTTAAACAGTTTAAGCAGAAAGAAGCAGCATAAATGGAGGTAAACCAGAATCTTTCAGAAAAAGCACAACACGACTATGAGCTTGTAATAAAGGCAATTGACGGGGATCAAAAAGCTTATGCAGAACTACTTGGCAGGTATCGTGATGCTATTTATTACATGTTACTCAAAATGGTAAATAATTCAAGTGATGCCGAGGATCTAACTATTGAGGCCTTTGGAAAAGCATTTAAAAATATCCATCAGTATGCTCCCAATTATGCTTTCAGCACATGGTTATTCAAAATAGCCACAAACAACTGTATCGATTTTATAAGGAAGAAAAGAGGCAGTCATATATCCATTGATCATTCACAGGATGATCCGGACAATGTAACAATCTCCATTCAGGCCACCGGCCCTGATCCTGAAGAGCATTTTATCAACCAGCAAAAAATAAAACTCATGCGTTCGGTGGTTTCGAAGTTAAAACCCCGCTACCGGAAACTGATTGAGCTAAGGTATTTCAGTGAATTTTCGTATGAAGAAATTGCTGATGAACTGGAACTCCCGATTGGTACTGTTAAAGCACAGTTATTCAGAGCCCGGGAGTTACTTTATAACATACTGAAAAATACCGGGGCCAAAATGTAGATTTTTCCCTTCACACAATTTTCCTTTTATATGCAACTCATTAACAAATATTTCCCGGAACTTTCCGAAGAGAAAAAGGAAAAACTGGGCATGCTTGAAAATATATACCGCGACTGGAACGAAAAAATAAATGTCATATCCAGGAAGGACACATTTAATTTCTATGAAAGGCATGTGTTGCATTCATTATCTATCGCCAAATACATCCATTTCACCCCCGGATCTAAAATTCTGGATGTAGGTACTGGAGGAGGATTCCCCGGCATTCCACTGGCAATTATGTACCCTGACAGTCATTTTCACCTTGTTGATTCAATTGGTAAAAAAATAAAAGTTGTTGAAGATGTGGCACGCGTTATTGATCTTAAGAATGTTGCCGTTTCCCAGGTAAGAGCTGAAAACATCAATGACCGCTACGATTTCATTACGAGCAGGGCGGTAACCACTTTTCCGGTTTTTGTAAATTGGGTAAGAAAAAAAATAAGCAAAAATAACCGGAATGCATGGCCTAATGGAATCTTATATTTAAAAGGTGGCAATTTTGACGGAGAGCTCAAACCTTTTCCCCTGGCAGAAGTATTTAACCTGAAAGATAACTTCTCAGAGCCATATTTTGAGACGAAGAAATTAATCTTCCTGCCTGTCTGACGTTCATTCGCCAACTTACTAAAACTTAGCCACAAGCGGCATTCTGCGTCCGGGCCCAAAAGCTTTTGATGAGATCCTCAGAATCGGCGGCGTCTGGTATCTTTTGTATTCGTTACGGTTCACTTTTGTGATGATCTCCCTTACGAGCTTTTCTTCAATACCACTTTCAGTAATTTCAATGATTGTATGTTGTTTCTCAATATATTGAAATAGTATTTTGTCCAACACTTCGTAATCAGGTAGTGAATCACTGTCCTTCTGATCCGGGCGTAATTCAGCCGAAGGCGGCTTGGTAATGGTATTTTGGGGAATAATTTCCTGTTCCCTGTTGATATACTCAGCCAGTTTATATACATCGGATTTATAAACGTCACCAAGCACTGACAGTCCGCCATTCATATCACCGTAAAGTGTACCGTAACCTACAGCTGCTTCACTCTTATTAGAAGTGTTAAGCAGAATATTCCCGAATTTATTGGAGACAGCCATCAGCATCACACCTCTGATCCGTGCCTGTATATTTTCCTCGGTAATATCTTCGGGTAAACCTTCAAAAAGTGGATCAAGCTCCTGTTTGAAAGCTTCAAATATTGATTTAATGGGTACAATATCATACTGAACGCCCAAATTTTCAGCAATCTCTTCAGCATCAGACAAACTATGTTCGGTGGAATACATTGAAGGCAGCAAAAGTACCCGTAGATTCTCATTACCCAGTGCCTGAACAGCAAGGGCCAGTGTAACTGCTGAATCTATTCCTCCCGAAAGACCAAGCACCGCTTTTGAGAAACCCATCTTGAAGAAGTAATCCCTGATTCCCAGAATAAGCGCGTCGTGTATCCGGCCGGTGATGTCCTGATTTGCAAATTCTTTTTTGGGGTAGGTGCGGTTGAGAACGGCGTCCAGGTCATAATAACGGATATCCTCTGCAAATGTACTCATCTCATCCACCACCTGACCTGTATGATCCACTACTTTGGATCCACCATCGAATACCAGCTCGGTCTGCGCCCCCACCTGATTTACATAAAACACAGGCAACGCATATTTTCTCGCATTTTCAGTAAATATCTTGCTTTTAATATTCACACGGGTATAAGAAAACGGAGAAGCTGCAATGTTGACAACGAAATCAGGTTTTTGTTTTGCAAGTTCTTCCATCGGCGAAACCGTGTAGAGCATTGTTCTGCCAAAAGGAGTCGGAGCAGGCTGGTTGTACCAGAGATCTTCGCAGATTGTAAGAGCGATTCGCTTGCCCTTGAATTCAATTACTTCAAAATCATTATTGGGTTCAAAATACCGGTACTCATCAAAAATATCATAAGTTGGCAGGAGTGTTTTGTGTACCACATGCTGTATTTCTCCATCGTAAAGAAAATAGGCCGAATTAAACAGGGGCTTGCCCTGTTGGTTGGGATTGTAGGTTGGACTACCAACGATAACACCAATATCAGTGCAAATGCGGGCAATATTTTTTACTGTAGCCAGACTTTCGTTCACAAAATCACGATGCTCCAGCAAATCCAATGGCGGATAGCCGCACACAGACAGCTCGGAAAAAACGATCAGATCTACTCCGTTCTGCTGTGCTCGTTTAATTTCAAAAGCAATTTTGGTTGTATTGTCAGTAAAATTTCCAATATGATAATTGAGCTGGGCCAGTGCGATTTTCATGCGAATCAATTTTTAAGGCAAATTACAAAGATTTTTGGAAAATACCTTTCTGCTACTACTAAAACATGATACCAAGATGAAGGGCTACTTTATTCAGGGTCACCTTATCCTTACTTCTGGAAGTCACATCCAAAAAACCGTTGGTATAGGTAATACCAGCCACCAGAGCTGTGTTTGCCCCCAGGGAATACTCGATTCCCCCACCAAAATGATACCCCAGATTAAATAAATTGATCTCTTCACTGATGTTATCATTTTCCAGGTTTTTATGCGAATCAGTAGCGCGTGCTTTGATATTAACCTGTCCGGTAAATCCAAGCTTTGCAAAGAAAGTAACATATCCTATTTCATTGGACTTGAACTTAAGGCCAACAGGAATTTCAACATATTGCAATTTATAACTCACTTTTGAACCCGCCGGAATTCGTATTTGATCGTTATGAACGTTGTAGGCAAGAGAATCCTGTGTATATGTAAGTTTTCCGCCCTCTCCGCAAATGGAGATGCCGGTTACAAACGCATAATTTTCAGCAAAATAATTCTCCATGGTCATACCAGCATTGAATCCAAGCCGTGTCCCACTATTATCGATTGATTTAATATCTGCCCCCATCCAGCTGATTTCCGGACTGGCAATAATACCAAACCGTACACCCTGCGCCAGCATTGCGCCTGCTCCTATAATCAGGAATACCACTAACAAAATTGTTCTTCTCATCATTATCAGGTTTATCCGGTTTTTAAAGTTATACTAGAAAGTACAAATTTAAGAAGCACTGGCAAATAAAATAAGATTTTCTGTGTTAATTTAGCAAATGAACTGATTTAGTTGTCTTGAACTCCAAACTTATCCTGGATAAAAAAAAATTATGACAATCGGGAATGATTAATATAGATATTACACTAAAGTAAAATTGATTATAATGTATAATTTGTAAATGATTTCCAACTTTGAAAAATGTCTATTAGTAAAGGGTGATTGCCGAAAAGCCGATTTTTACTCCGGCCTTTGAGCGTTTTGTATGATTTTTAAAGGGGTGACCGTAGCAATGGCTTGTGGAGCAGCACTGTTTGAAGGACAGGATATTTATGATTTAATATTGTGAAAATCGAAAAGTGTATTTGTAGTTCTTTTTATATTCATAATTTATAACCTGTCCTGAGTTTTGCTGCGCAGGCAGGGAGCACCTGTAAAAAATCTGCAAAACGATCTGGAGCCTTGATCTTTTTTGTTTCGTTTTTTGGATCAATCCTTGCCTTTGGTCCGAGCGGGAGCCTGGTGAGGGCAAGGTTCACGAGCTGCTGATGGCTTGGCATTGCGGGTGCGAGTAACCCAAAAAATGAAATCGCCCCGAGGGGACGGGGCGAAAAAGGGCATGTGGGGCAGGATGACAAAAACAAATATGAAAAAATAGAGTATCTCAAAACAGTTAAATTTAGGGAGTTTTTTATAAAACTAAAAGTACATTTATAAATGTAAATAATTCTTATTCAGGATTCCCGATATTCATTAAAAACAATTTTAAAACAATATAAAATTACCTGCAGATATTTAGCAGAGAATTGGGAAATAACAAAGATTAACACGGCATTCAACCTAAACTCACAAAATTTATTTAATTTTCGAAGCCAAAAAAAAGAATACTCATGAAGAAAGTCCAGACGATACTATTTCTGTTTTTTTTATTAGTTCCATTTGCCTGTAAACAGGAAAAAGAAGTAAATGTAGATGATATAAACCTGATGATTCATGCCAAACGATTTGAAAAAGATCTGTTCAGTCTGAATATTGACAGCCTTAAGCCGGGGATTGAGATGCTCCGTCAAAAGTACGGTGCTTTTTTCAGTTTATTCAATTATAAGATCATTAACATTGGCGGTTCCGGTACACCAGCCTATCCCGAATATCTGAAACGGTTTCTCACTGATTATACTATAAACCAGGCATGGGAAGCCACTCAGATAGTTTTTAACGATTTTACCAGCTTGAACAACAAGATTACCAATGGATTCAAGCATTATAAATATTATTTCCCTGCAGGACAGGTTCCTGCGGTTTACACGTACATATCCGGATTTAACCAGAGTATGGTTACTGCTGACAGTATACTGGGAATTGGGATTGACAAGTATCTCGGTCCGGAGAATGAACTTTACAAGCGGATGGGCCTTCCTTCCTACGTCAGGTATAATATGCGCAGGGAAAGAATCCCGGTTGACTGCATGCGGGCCTGGGGAATGTCGGAGTTTGTTTATAATGATTCAGTAGACAATGTTTTATCCAATATGATCTACCAGGGTAAAATTCTTTATTACACAAAGAAAATGCTGCCTGAAGAATCCGATACCCTTATTTTTGGCTACACGCCTCAACAGTTGTCCTGGTGTAAAGCAAATGAAGAAAAAATGTGGACTTCACTGGTAGAAGAGAAGCGTCTGTTTCAAACAGATATGCTGACAATTGCTAAATTCATAAAGCCGGCACCCTTTACAAAAGGATTTTCTAACAATTCCCCAGGTCAGGCAGCCATTTGGATTGGCTACAGGATTGTTGAAAAATATATGCAGCGTAAAAATAATGTCACTTTACCCGAATTAATGCAAAACGATAATTTCCAGCAGATACTTGAAGAATCAAGATACGATCCTTAGCATATTAGGATCCTGAAAGATAGTCGTATGAGGAATGTTCACGGGCAAGGTCTTTATAATGACTTGCTTTCTTCTCCTGATGCTGTTGTTTGTAAATTCTGTATAGTCCCCAGTAAGCAATGGCCTGAAAATTTTCAGCTATTTCTCCAAAATCTTTGGAAAGTTTAAGTCCGGCGAGATAGTTATGCCTGGCAATAAAAAAATTGTGCCTGGTTTTTTCATTGTAAAATCCGGATAATATGAGTCCCTTCATTTTCACATAATCATCTTTTCTGCCTGCTCTGGTTATTTCACTGAGCAGAGGTTTGGCCTTGTCAAATTGCTTATTGATCAGCAGGGTTTCTCCATATCTGCAAAGAAAATAGGTATTGTCAGGATACCGTTTATGAAGGCGACGCATTCGTTCGGCTGCCATTGCAGGATTGTTCTCATAATTCAGATAAATATAACTGAGATACAAATTAGCTTCTACTTTTAAGAAAACGCAATGATCAGCGGCGTATTCCAGTTGCCTCAAGCCCAGTGCTTCATCACCCGATTTCAAAAACATTGTTGCAGCCTTGTACACCGGATGTGCTTCAGGATAAGCCTCCCGGTAATAGTTGTAAAGACCGGTGGTAAAATAAAACTCATTAAAACGGTTCATCATATCAAAACCCTTCATCACATCATGATAAGCCGGTAGAATATTTTTAAAATAACCGGAGGTGACGCCATTATCAGCATAGTATAACAACAACATGGCTCTTCCCACCAGGTCAAAGAATGTACCTTCTACATCATTTTTATCCACTTCCAGCAATTTACCTGCCCTTTCAACCGAACTATCCATTAAGGCAATATAGGTTTCAGTTTTCCCCTGACCCGGCAACAAAGGGTAATTTTTCCAGTAAAAACTTAATCCTTTCAGGAAGGGACCAACAGGATGTCCGGGAGTTTCTCCTGTAATTGCAGAAATGAGTGAATCGGCAGTTTCAAAATCAAAATTATACAAATGCCGGACTGCTGAATCAACTGTTTGCATTATAGCAGGATTGTCAAGTATCTTTTTTGGTGCTGCATCAGATTTTAATCCCCAACTTGTAAGTATTAAAAAAAGTGTAAGAATCTTTCTCATCACCCCTAACTTATATTTATAAGATATTTTTTTGGTTACACGAAGTTAGAACGAATTGATCAATTCTAAAAAGGAATGAAGGTGATCTTTTTGGTTCTTTTCTATTTGGACTGTTTTTTTATGTGCAATTACTGAAAGAATACAATTAACTTTGCATCTTTGACTGATTAAAAAGAAGAATTCTATTATGCTTCAAATTGATAATAAAATAGTTAGCATGGATATTGCGGAAAAGAAATTTATCTGCGATGTCAGCAAATGTAAGGGTGCCTGCTGTATTCAGGGTGATGCCGGCGCACCCCTTGAACCTGATGAAATCAAAACACTTGAAGAGGTATATCCGTTTGTTAAGCCTTATATGAGGCCTGAAGCTATTGAGGTAACAGAGCGGGAAGGGCTCTACTATGTTGATCAGGAAGGAGACACAGTTACTATGCTGGTAAACGGCAACGAATGTGCCTATACTTTTTTCGAAAACGGGGTAGCCAAGTGTGCTATCGAAAAGGCTTATCACGACAAAAAAATCAGTTTTCGGAAGCCGGTTTCCTGTCATCTCTATCCCATCCGCGTGAAAAAATACAGTGATTTTGATGCAGTCAATTATGACATCTGGGAACTTTGTGATGCTGCACGTACACTGGGTGAAAAAGAAAATGTTCCTGTTTTCCGTTTTGTGAAAGACGCACTGATCCGTAAATATGGAAAGGATTTTTATAAGAAACTTGAAATTGCACACGATCAGTATGTAACAGACAAAAAGAAAATCTTAAAATAGCTGCGCTTTTCTGCTTTCCGGAAGCTTTTACATAACATGCATCCAACCAACAGGTCTGCCTGCATTATTTACTACCTTTAACACTTCAGATATAATAACCTAAAACGAAGTATAAATGGAAGTTATTAAAGACTATGTAGAAAAAAATAAAGAGCGTTTTCTTGATGAGTTGTTTGGCCTGATCAGAATTCCTTCGGTGAGTGCCAATGAAAAGAACAAGCCGGATATGGCACGGGCCACTGAATATATTAAAAAAAGCCTTTTTGATGCCGGGGCCGATCATGCTGAAGTTATAAAAACAGAAGGTCACCCGGTAGTATATGGTGAAAAGATTGTTAATCCTTCATTACCAACCATACTGGTTTACGGACATTACGATGTTCAGCCGGCTGAACCGCTTGAGTTATGGAAATCGCAACCTTTCGAACCAGAGATAAGGGAAGGGAAGATTTATGCGCGTGGTGCGGATGATGACAAGGGGCAGTTTTTTATGCATGTGAAGGCCTTTGAGCTGATGAATAAAACCAGTACACTTCCCTGCAATGTCAAATTCATGATCGAAGGAGAAGAAGAAATCGGGTCACCCAGTTTAAAAGCCTTTTGTCAGGCACACCGGGAAAAGCTCAGTAGTGACATTATTCTTATCTCGGATACTACCTTGATTGCAAGCGACATCCCTTCAATAACTGTGGGACTCAGAGGCCTTAGCTATTTTGAAGTTGAAGTTACCGGGCCGAACAGAGACCTCCATTCCGGATTATATGGCGGCGCTGTCGCCAATCCTGTCAACATACTTTCAAAAATGATTGCTTCTCTCACCGATGAGCATAATCACATCACAATTGAAGGCTTTTACGACGATGTGCTGGATGTCAGTAAGTCAGAACGTGCCGAGATGGCCCGTGCTCCCTTTGATGCTGAGCAATATAAGAAAGATATTGGAGTGGAAGAATTAGTCGGAGAAGAAGGGTACAGTACGCTGGAGCGTACCGGCATACGGCCATCCCTCGATGTATGCGGGATCTGGGGCGGATATACCGGTGAAGGAGCCAAAACGGTGCTGCCTTCGAAGGCGTTTGCCAAAATATCCATGAGACTGGTACCCCATCAAAAGTCAACTACTATTGACAAACTCTTTGAAAAACATTTTAAATCAATAGCACCTGCTGGAGTAAGCTTGAAAGTTACAAGGCTTCACGGCGGTGAAGGGTATGTCGCACCAACTGATACGCCTGCTTATCAGGCAGCCAGCAAAGCCATTGAACAAACATTCGGGAAAAAACCGATACCGACCCGCAGCGGCGGCAGTATTCCCATCGTTTCTGATTTTGAGGAAGTGTTGGGTGTAAAATCCATTTTGATGGGATTTGGACTCGAGTCGGACGCTATCCACTCGCCCAATGAAAATTACCCATTGTCGCATTTTTACAAAGGGATTGAAACTATCCCCCTGTTTTACAAATACTTTGCAGCAAACTATTAGCAAAGAAAAGTAATTAAAGCTAAACAGCCGGTTATCTGTATAAGCTAACCGGCTGTTCTTTCACTGGGAATCTGTTACCTTTCCAACATCAAAATTCCATATCGTCTCCGCCTCCTGCAGGCTGATTCTGGCCTCCCTGAGAAGGTCCCATTTTTTTCTTCTGATTGAGTCTGTAAATAAAGGAGAGAGAAATGCTTCTTTCTGACCATCTGAATTTATTATCAGAATACAGTTCATCTGTCATGAGTATATATCTGAATTCACGACTGTTCAATACATCACGTACATTCAGGGTAAGCGTTCCTTTTCCTTTAAAGATGTCTTTACCCAGCGCCATGTTCATCATATAAAACGGCTTACGCAAACCCTGTGGCGTTTCCTGCTGCCCCCTGTAGAAGAAAGTGGTCTGAAAATTAATAGTATTCTCAAATCTCATCCGGGAATTGATCCGGGTATCCCAGGACCAGGTATCGCTTGAAAGATTCTGTCCCTCATAAGTACCATCAACCATACGGCGGAAAAAATTGAAATTTGCCGATAGATTCCACCATTTGAAGGGTTCAAAAGAAAAATTAGTTTCGGCTCCATATGAATCCTGGATACCTAAATTAATGGGCATCATATAGCTGATTCCTGCCGAATCAACCGTATGAATTCTTTCAATATCACCTGTGGTATGGTTATAGTAAAATCCACCATACAGCGATGTTTTACCATTATTATATAAATATCCGGTTTCATAGGCATCCGTATACTCAGGATCAAGGTTTGGATTACCCGTGCGAATATTCCGTGCATCACTGAAGGTATGAAACGGATTCAGGAACCAGAAATGCGGCCGGTTGATCCTGCGACTGTAACTCAACTGCAATGAATTGAGATCGTCAATACGGAATGAGGTATGTATGGTCGGGAAAAAGTCAATATATGTTTTATGGTTATCTTCATTTGTTTCCTTAAGTCTGGTATAGATATCCGACAACTCGGAACGCAAACCAAGCTGTAAGGAGAACTTCCCGAATTTATTGCTGCCCTGCAGGTAAGCTGCATAAATGTTCTCTGTATAATCGAAATTGTTAGAATAACCGGGAAGAGAATACCAATTCCCTTCTGAATTCTGCTGTTCAACCTTGTAAGGATTGGTTATTTTGCGGAATTCACTCCGGTAGCCGGTTTCAAACTTACCATCTTCACTGAAAGGTTTCACATAATCAGCCTGAACAAGAATATTTCTTTGTTTTTCTTCATTACGCGACTGTTGCAATACGGCATCCGGATTGATGATCTCTCCGGATGGATTGGCAATATTCTCATTCAGTTTAGATTTTTCCACATCGTTATTATCCCGGTACTGTACATAGGCAGTAAGTTTGTGTTCATCTGTATCGAATTTTTTATCCAGATTCAGGGAAAATTCCATGTTCTGTTCCTGTTCGCTCTCATCATCATGCCGGTAGGTGATTTTTTGCAAAATTTCATCGGCTGTGTAATCCTGGTACCTGATATTGGTAGCATTATTTTCATCACCAATATTTACCAGGCCTGCTGCTGTAAGCGTGGTTTTGGGACCAAGAAAAATGTCAGCACCACCCCGCAGGTTTTGAGAAAAGCCGCTTCTGGTGCGATTTCGGTCGAGACGGGTGATAAAAGAGGTATCCGGCAGCATAAACCGCTGGAATGAGCTTCCGTTACCCGGCCGTTTGTCATAATTAACGCCGTAGTTAATGAAATAGTTAATATGTTCTCGCCGGAAGTTCACATTGGCGGCAGCCGAATAATCATCCGGATGCCCGGCGGAGAGTTCAAAAGATCCATTGACACCCCGGCGCTGATCCTTTTTCAGTATAATGTTGATGATACCAGCCATCCCCTGTGCCTGATACCGGGCACTTGGGTTGGTAATGATTTCCACACGGTCAATCATATTACCAGGCAAAGAATTAAGTGCATTGGTATTTCCGGAACTAACCAGCCCGGATGGTTTACCATCAATGAGCACCTGCAGATTCTGGCTTCCGCGCAAACTAATGGTTCCTTCCGCATCAACAGAAACTGTAGGGATATTATCCAGGATTTGTGCCGCAGAATTACCTGTATTACTCAGATCTTTCCCTACGTTGAAAATTTTCCTGTCGACCCCAATTACCATCTCACTTTTTTCACCTCTAACTGTAACTTCAGACAGCTGTTTGGTTTCAGACTCAAGTCGCACGGTTCCTACTTCAACTGTCTGGTTGCGGGAGTTAACCGATACATTATTTATCACTCTTTTCTGATAAGCAATAAACTGTACCACCAGGTAATAATTCCCGGGCTTTACTTCGATGTTGAAAACTCCGTCGTTTCCGGTAATAGTCCCGGTAACCAGTGTTGAATCTTTGGTATATACTGATACTGTAGCAAACTCAAGTGGTGTATTTTCTATGGCATCCACAATCTTCCCTGTGATCTTACTCTTTTCTGCTGCCGGAGGAGCCGGCTGTGCAAACATATTGGTGATTGTAACAATACTTATCAAACTGATGATTAAAATTTTTCTCATACTCACATTTATAATTTTTTCTTTAAAAAAATATATTTCTCCTTCACGTATTAAAAGAATTACAAATTAAACCCTTTTCACGCTCGAAGGTTTAATTTCAAATGCTAAACATTTGTTAAAAATGAAGTCTCAAACACCCTGAAAAAGGATATTACAGATATTTTATTCCGGAAAAGGAAGATAAAAGCGTTATTGCATGGGACAAGCAGAATATAAAATGTAAATAAATGATTTTTAACCAACTAATACAGTCTTCCTGAATATTTTAATTATGGATTTGATATTATTAGTCTTTTCCTGCAGCTTATGGTCACTATTTCTGCTGTCCTTGCAGGATGAACAATTCGTGAAACATTTTGTCTACTGATAAATTATTAATCAAATACTATAATCTGAATTATTATGGCGACGATAACATTTAAAGGAAATAAACTCAATACAATTGGCGAATTGCCAGAAACAGGGACAGAGGCTCCGGAATTCAAACTTACCGGCACCGATTTGCAGGACGTTAAACTATCTGATTATAAAGGAAAAAAAGTAGTACTGAATATTTTCCCCAGTCTGGATACCTCTGTATGTGCTACTTCAGTAAGGCAGTTTAATGCTAAAGCAAGCGGACTGGATAATACTGTAGTTATATGTGCATCCAAAGACCTGCCTTTTGCCCATCAGCGTTTCTGTACCACCGAAGGTCTTGATAACGTGGTTTCGGCCTCCGGTTTCAAATATGATGATTTTGGTAAAACATACGGTGTACTAATGACCGACGGGCCGTTGGAAGGACTCTATTCACGTGCGGTTGTGGTTGTGGATGAAAACGGCAAAGTAGTTTACAACGAGCAGGTTCCTGAGATTGCACAAGAACCCGATTACGACAGTGCACTTGCTGCTCTTAAATAAGTATTTAGTATTAGCTCATAGTATATATTAGAAAACAGCCGGCATTTAAGAAATCTCGGCTGTTTTTTTTATGCGATACTTTTTTTCAGAAACAGCAGAAGTACGAAAATACCCCAATGCATTGCCTGAAAGATTAGTTGGTGGTGTTGACGGAGTAGGTGAATAAGCTCCGCCATCATTCTCAAACTGTTCTATCAGAGATTTGTAGTACTCATAAGCCTGTTTTGACAGCGATAGCATTCTAATCCGAACAGAATCACCCTCTTCAAAATAGAAGAAATCCTCATGGCCTGTAGGACTTGCTCCATCATCTATATTAAAACCCTTGATATAACCCGGGAGAAATTCATCGTTAAGGATTGAAAAATTCCATACCTGACTTGTACCATAAAGAATATTAAATAAGTCATCACTTCCAAAATTAAACATGTAATAATTCTTCTGGTCCTCAGGTTCCCTAAAATAAATTTGGGGCACTAAAAATCTCTGTTTGTCTTTTTCTGAATAATTAATTATGAAATTAACCGAGTCAATGTCGGGAACTTCCGGCATCTTCTCATGAGCTTCAACAATAATATTATTATATGAAACTTTGAGGTTATACCTGTTACCCGGAACCCCTTCAATTTTTGAAGTATAATAAACACCTTTCAAATATGAAGCGTCCTTCCCCAGCAGTCGAATGGTATCAATTGTGCCCGAATAATTTTTAACTGTAGTATAATAATAATACCAAACAGGATGCTGTCTTATTATTGTATCTAATTGTTTAAGCGTATCAGTTACCCCCGTATTGTCTGAAATAACTACCATGGCATTTGTAATCCCCTCCCCATTTTCTGAAGATTGATTGATACTGCTACTATTACATATTTTAAAAAAATAGGGACCTTCTTCATTGGTGATGGCACCTTCAACAACTATTCTATTTTGATCTGCCAATCCATCCAGCGGAAAATCTTCAGTGCATCCAATGAAAAAAATAATAATCAGAGGTAATATTAAAGTCTTCATGAATTTAAAAATTAAAATTATAAGTTATTGAAGGAAGAAATCCGTACAAATAAAGTTTTTTTACCTGCATCCGTTCCAGATCATATTTATTTTGCCGCACATAGATTGAAAATACATTTTTCCTATTGTACAGATTATTTACTGTAAATATCCATGCAGAATTCCATTTAGCCTTCTTTGAATTATGAATCGTCAATGACAAATCAACCTCATGGAAAGCAGGTACTTTATATCCATTTCTTTGTGTATAATAATTGAAAGAGGCTCCGTAATATTGAAAAGATCCCTCAGGGATAGTAATATTACTGCCAGATACCAAAGAAAATGAAGAAGAGAGCTCCCACCTGTCATTCAGTTTATAATGAAAAATCAGCTTTAAATTATGCCTCTTGTCGTATACCGGCGGGTAAGGCTGGTTATTATTTATACCATTTATGTAATTTGTTACCTTTGAAATTGTATAGCTGATCCACCAGCTTATCTTCCCGTATTTTTTTATAATAAAAAATTCACTGCCTAATGCATTAGCATCCCCTGTGAGTATTTGAGTGGAAATATTTTCATTCAGAAAGAGATCAGCATTATCTCTGAAATCAATAACATTATTGATCTTTTTATAAAACATTTCTACTGAAGCTTCAATTTTTTCATGATTAAAACTATGCGAATAACCCAAACTCACTTGATCTGATATACCGGGCAGTAAATCATAACCAGCAGACATCCAGATATCTGTGGGAAGACCTACAGATGAATTCGAAAGAAGGTGTAAGTTTTGATGTACTCTCTGATAAGAAAATTTCACTGCTGAATTTGATGTTAATTTATATGACATCGATAATCGTGGATCAATTTGATTATAATTTTTAATGACTTCCCTCCTTCCAAAGATCACTGAATCCGTCACTTCTCTCCTGTCACGGCTCAGGATAAATGCTGTCCCCGGACCCATTTCCGAAAATGATGTAAATCTTGTTCCCATCAACAATCGCAGACGTTTAGTTATTTTTATTTTACATTCAGCATATGTCCCAATTTCAAAAGCATGTTTTTTATCAATAGCGAAAGATTGAATAACAGACGTTGTATCAACTGGGGTAATTTCCCCCGGAGAAGTAATTAAATATCCTGAAAAAATTCCAAAGTCCAGTTTCATAGAATTTGAGATTTGAAAATCATAATCGGATTTTAGCTGATAATTTTTCATATTGGCTTGCCAGAGAAAATCACGTACATCCGCCAGTAGATGATAGGAATATGAATAATTACTAAAAGCCAATGTGGTATTTGAAAAAAAGCGGGATTTAAAAACATGGTTCCATCTTATAGTTGCAGAAGTATTTCCCCAATCCAGACTGTATTTATCCGAAAAATTTTTGAAATAAAAATGGTCTTGACCAGAATATCCTGAAATGAACAGATGATTTTTGGTATTCAGCGCGCTGTTGAATTTTGCATTTAAATCGTAAAAACTTATTTCATTTCCTTTTCTGAAGTTATTCATTGATGAAAATATCGTGTGAAGCGGATACAGAGTGTTTGCAACTATTCCAGCATAACTGTACCGGCCTGAGAGAATAAAGGAGGATTTACCCTTAACAACAGGCCCTTCAAATGAAAGACGTGAAGCCAGTAAGCCAACTGCCCCGTTTCCCTTATATTCAAGGTTATTACCCTCACGCATCCTGACATCTGTAATTGAGGAAAGTCTTCCTCCATATTTTGACGGAAAATCAGATTTATAAAATGTAACTGAACTTATAGCATCAGGATTAAAAGTTGAAAAAAAAGAAAGTGCATGATTCGGATTATAGAGAACGGCTCCATCAAGCATGATCAGGTTTTGATCGAATGATCCTCCGCGTACTGAAATATTATTTACACCCTCATTCCCAACGTTTACACCTGGTAGATATTGCAATGAGCGAACAATATCCTTTTCTCCTCCCAAAGCTGGTATCATACTTATTTCTTTCATGTTGAGTCGCTGAATACCAGTTCCCGTAAACCGTGTGATATTAGAAATACTTTGTTTTACTGTTACTTCATCAATTTTAACCGATGTGGGTTTTAAACTTATATTGATGGTAGTATCACTGTTAATCTGAAGATTCAGGGTTATTCTCTCATAGCCGATATATGAATAAGTAATTTCATTGTTACCTTTCTTTAGCAATATTGTATAAAACCCATAGGTATTTGAAATGTTTCCATAGTCACCACAAGCTATATTCACTCCGGAAATATTTTCTCCACTCAGAGCATCAGAAATATTACCCGACACAGAATATTTCTGAGCATGCCCATAGTTAATAGAAATGATCCATAACAGAAAAATTATGCTATTCTTTACGAGATAATTCATCTTCAATAGCCGTTTCTATTGCCTTTTCTGAAAAAGCATCCAATATTACTTTATCATTAATAACTATTGTTGGTGTACCATAGAATCCTTGATCATTGATAGCTTTAAAATTATGCAATATTTCATCATAAATAGAGGAATCTTTCAAATCATGAAGAAATTGAGTTGTATCTACACCAATTTTTTTTGCAACTGAAACCAACTTTTTAGGATAAGGAATTTCTTTAAGTTCAATTAAAGAGTCATACATAAACCAGAATTTATTTTGTCTACTTGCAGCTTTTAAAGCAATAGAGCTAAGTGTGATTCCCCCTGAATAATAACTAAAAGCAAATCTAACCCTACCTTTATATTTATTATAAATTTTTTCGTATATTGGATGAACCTCTTTACAAACATTACATTCTAAATCTGATAATTCCCAGATAGTTACTTTTGATTTTAAGCATCCTCGATAATGAGCTTTAATAGATTTCATATTAACAGTTGGTAAAGGAGGTGGATTTAAATAAGTTTCTATATCATATAAAGCTTTTAAAGAATCAACGTATTTAGTATATAAATAATCTTTATATTTTTTTAAAAGTAGCAATTCACCTTTTTTTGAGTTTATTTGAATATATTTTAATGAATTATTTAATTCAGGTATACCATAAACATCATATTTAAGTTTTTTCGCAAAATTTATCAATTCTACTTGATTTATATTATTATAAATAATTGAGTCAACGAATTGATTTAATGGAACATTTAATTTTTTAGATTCATTTGCAATTATTTTCATATCAATTATTTCGTCAAGACTAGCTTTTCTCATGAGATACACCTGGAAAAGTACGTCATAAAGCTTTTTATCAATGTTTTTATCTATATCATCAACATAGATATTTTCTCCATTAAAGGAACCTGCAATTTTAAAAGAATTCTTTCTATTAATGCATGAATCAAAAATAATACAGAGTAGTATTGATACAAATAAAATTTTTTTCATCCTATTAATAAGTTTAATTCAAAACATGAAACCCCAACTCAATATAGTATAAATTGAGGTTTCAATAAAAAAGATAATATGATTCTCATTTTAAAAATAAAAGTGGGAAAAGAATCTATTTTTAGTAAAAAAGTACAATGAACTATTTAAATATAGATAAAAAAATTTATATATTAATAAACATGAGTCATGTAAATTTTTGTATTTGCTTTATCTGAAACATCAATAATATTTCTAACAGCAAATTGCCAATCTTCATTTCCTGACTTTGGAATATAGTACCAATTATACCAACATTTATTAGCATTATTACTATCTTCATCATCAGAATAAATCCATCCCTTTGAACCTGTACCAAAATAACCTAAAACTCCATAATGTATTCCTAAATTTGGAAAAGATGTTGCTCCACTAGAAATATTCTGATTGTATACATAAAAACACAATCTTGTATTTCCAGTTTGACTGATCCCATTTCCCAGTTCATTCTGTACCTCTGAAGATGAAAGACGAGTACCATTAAGTTTAATCCAATTATCATTATTATCATCTTCATTATCAAAATACCGTTCAATCATATTTTCCCATCCATAATCCAAAGACAATACAGCATATTGATAATATTTTGAGGCTGAAAATAAATTTTTTGGAACTAAACAAAATCTTAATGTAATGTTGCCGTTAACAATATTATCACCTATCCACCCTGCTTTACTATTTGCAGTATGATGATCTTCTGAATCCATATGAATGTCTAAAACATCATAACTCCCACATGATTGTCCAATGTCTTTTACTACTCCTACACGAGATCCTATCAAACTTTTAGTTGATTTTTTCTTAGAAAAAGGCTGTTCATATAGTCTTTTTATGGTGTTCTTATATTCCATTGGTGCTTCAAATTCAATTTTAGTACATCCATCAAAATAATTAGTTTCAACTTTTGTTACACCTTCCTTATACGAAGTTTCGATTTTACCAATCAATTCAGAAATTGACTTATCAGTATTAATTAATTCTCCTTTTTGGCAGCTTTGAGTGATTAATAAAAAAGGAAATAGGATTAAACTCAAAAAAATAATCTTTTTCATAGCATTAAATTTTAAATTAGAAATAGGTTTTAACTTTAAATAAGAAATTTATGAGTTATTTAATTTGAAAACATAGAATATTTATAATTATGACTACTATTCAACAATTATATTTTTGAAAATATTAACATTAAACAAAAGTTCAGTTAATAGATCAATGAAATCAGGTCGAAAAAATCAACATCAATAAAATATTCTTCCATTCAAAATGCAAGAAAACGAATAAGAAATTTCTTTTACAATTCAAAAATAATTTTTGCTTTCAAAATGCCCCAGAACTGATTTTAAATTAAAATAATTTTATAATACCTTTATATATATAAAATTAAAAAAAATCTCAAACAAAAATAATTTTTATTATTTTTTCCAAAAAAAAAATATGATTTTAGAAAATATATTATGTATCTGTTCATTTGGGCATAATGAAAATCAATATATTAAAGAATGTCAATTCACTTACCTTTTATATACTCTAGTTATAATTTCTCCCTGACCTTTTTATAAGCTTCCCAGTCGAATTTCCGTAAAAAAATAGCAGCTGCCCTGGCTCCCCTGACGAACAGGTCGATCTTGTCTTTGTCTTTCAGGTTAAAATTCAGCCAGTCGTGTGTGCCAATGTCAATATGCTGGATCAGATGTTTGTAATCTGGATTTTTAAGGATGAATTCGTAATCAAACAGGTGACGCGCCGAATTAAAAACTGCCCCGGTTAGTTGAGTAAGCTTGTTAACTTTATTTGGTTCATTCCTGTTAATACCCAGTCTGACTCCGAAGGTAGGAAGCCTTGGAATCCCAGACCGATGGAATACGTTGATAGGAAAATTAGACATGATCCCCCCGTCGACAAATTTTATCTTATCAGGTATCTCTCCCCTGTAACTGGCCAGTTCAATCCACTTTTGCTGCATCCCTTCCCCATGCGGTGGATTCTCAATAACCAAAGGTTCAAAAAAGAAGGGTATGCTCATGGAAGCCCTGACAAAGAGCGCCGGATTAACCTCATCCGGATTGTCAAAATAAAGCGGAGCCATCGCCGGAAAATCCACCTTGGTTTCGGTAGTTATATCAGCAGCCACAATTACCATTCTGATCCCAAGCCCCTCAATAGTGCGTTGTATCCCTTCTCTGATCTTAACCCCTGGAGGCAAATGGCTGCGCCTGCGGATCAGTTCAGCTGTACTGGTAATTCCTTCCATATCCATCACATTCTGCAACCAGTGTAAAAAATTATCCCCGGGATTTAATCCAAGATCATCAGTTAACTTTTTCCTTAACGGCCAGCCTTTCAAAATCAAGCCAAAGGTTCCGCTGTCATTCAACAATGCATTAACGAATCGTTTGACCTTGCTCCCGCCATCCACAAAATCAAACAGATTTTTATTGGCCAGAAGATCAATAATCTTTTGGGACCGCTCTTCCTCTGGAGCACCCAGGGCAGCAACCAACAGGGTATTGATGGATCCTGCAGAAGTACCAGCCACACTAAGGAAACGCAGTCCCATTTGCTCCAGCACGTACGTGTATCCAATCAGGGCTACCCCCAATACACCGCCTCCCTCCTGCACCAGTTCAACATACTGATGGGTTTCATCAATCACATCAGAAAAAAACTTCTGGTCAATCTGATCCCGGCGCAAATTCTTCCAGAATGGAGACCACCTCGGGATGTTCGGTAAATTGTTTGATTTTCATGACTGATTAGTTTAGGGATTAACAGGTATAAATTTCTTAAAAAGAAAGGAGTAAACAAAATGAAAAAACGAAGGTTATTCCTTTTTACAAATATGAATCAATCTTTCAAAAAACAATTGTTCATTTTAATTGTCACATGGATAATGTAAAATATTTTA
Organism: uncultured Bacteroidales bacterium; assembly: GCA_963783315.1. Classification (GTDB taxonomy): domain Bacteria; phylum Bacteroidota; class Bacteroidia; order Bacteroidales; family DASQZP01; genus DASQZP01. Next base: position 173,972 of record CAWAMZ010000006.1, on the reverse strand, counting down.
TAAATTGAATCTGAATAGCGTTGAAAAATCAATTTTCATTCATGGTGCAAAAGCTTAGACAGACTGACTATTTCTGATCACAATATTACTGCTCTTCTGCCTTCATCTTGCAGGGCCAGACAAAGGGCCACATTTATAATGAAATAACCGGAGAATCAGTAACCGGGGCTGTTATTCTATCGTTGCCTGATAGTTCATATACATGTACAGACAGTGCAGGATATTTTAATATTACAGGCGGTAATAAACTCATTGCAAGTGCACTGGGCTACGAAACCAGGAAAGTATCCTTGCATAAAGGACAGCTGGAAGTAAGATTGGGGTTGATCCCAAAACCATTGTCACTCGAAGAAGTAAAGGTGTCTGCTTTCTTCTCCAACCGAAGACTGGATGAGACTCCCGGGTGCCATCAGTCTGATCACTCCCAAAGAACTGAAGCGTGACAATGATCTGAGCATTGCTCCGGTGCTCAACCGCGTTCCGGGGGTATACATGCAGAGTGGTGCACTGAACACCAGCCGCATTACTTTTCGAGGGATCGGCGCGCGATCGTTGTATGGCACTACCAAGATTAAAGCTTACCTTGGGAATATACCATTAACCAATGGAAATGGTGAAACATCAATCGACGACCTGGACCTGACGACCCTCCGGTCCATCGAAATTATCCGCGGACCGGCCTCGGTAATCTATGGGGCCGGACTTGGTGGCACGCTTATCCTGCATCCTGAAAACGGAACCAGCCAGGTTAAACAACTATCACAACAGACTGAAACAGGTTCATTTGGTTTATTGCGCAACGTAACGAGTCTCAATACAGAAAATAACAAGGCTTTCCTAAGCTTAAGCTATAATAACACCACGAGCGATGGTTACAGGGAAAACAACCACTACAACCGCAACGGACTGTTTTTATCAGGTCATTATGAAGCAGATGAGAAAAATAGTATTGACTTTGTGGCAATCTACAATGCCGTCAGATCACAAATTCCCAGCAGTATTGACAGTACAACCTATGCCGACAATCCCCGGGCAGCAGCAGCCAACTGGCTAAAAACCAAAGGGTATGAACATTATCACCACCTGCTTTCCGGAATTACTCTGAACCATGTTTTTAATCCAGTTATTGAGACACATATAAGCCTGTTTACCCGTTTTGGTAACAATGATGAGATGCGCCCTTTTAACATTCTTGAAGAAAATAATCAGTTGATGGGAACCCGAAGTATCGTGCAATTCAATCCACGGGGGCTGAAAAAACAACTCAGAATTACGGCGGGAGTGGAATACATGAACGAACGGGCCATATATGCAACCTATGCCAATCTCAACGGGGAAGGTGTTCGTGATTCGATCACCAGTGATAACCGTGAAGTACGTAGTTATACTAATTTCTTCATAAACACAGCTTACAGTATCACTCCGGCAATGCTGCTGACAGCCGGATTAAACCTCAACCACACTTCCTATGACTATACCGACTGGTACCTGGCAGATGGCAACGACATGAGTGGCACCTATTCGTTTGATTATATATTGTCGCCCCGGATCGCAATTAATTATAAAGTGAACAGCAACCTGTCTTTTTACGGGGCTGCAAGCCAAGGCTTTTCCCCTCCCACACTTTCAGAAACGCTAACACCAGATGGCCGGATCAATCCGGATATTAAACCTGAGCAGGGGTGGAACTATGAATCAGGAATGCGCGGTAGTTTCTTCCGGCAAAGTCTTTCTCTCGACATCAGCCTGTACACCATGCAAATCAAAGACCTGCTGGTTGCCAAACGCATCGGACCCGATGCTTTTGTTGGTGTAAATGCCGGTAAGACTGCCCATACCGGACTGGAAACCACAGCCAGATTCTCCCCGAATAAACTGCAGACATGGAACAGCAACATGACTCCTTCAATATTCATCAGTTATTTGTATACCCATTACCGCTTTGTTGATTTCAGTGAAAAAGGACAGAATTTTTCAGGAAACCAACTCACCGGGGTCCCAAAAGACATGCTAAGTGCCGGAATTGACGTGAATACCTTCAGCGGATTTTATGGGAGCCTCACCATTCAGCACACTGGCAGCATGCCCATGCGGGACGATAATTCCATATTTTCAAGCCCATACAGTTTGTTAAACGGCAAATTGGGATATCGCCGGACCTTGTTCAATAAGATAAATCTAGACCTTTATGCCGGTATCAATAATATATTTAACGAGAAATATGCCTCCATGATCCTGGTTAATGCCCCGTCATTTGGTGATTCTGCGCCGCGGTATTACTATCCGGGATTACCCAGGAATTATTATGTAAGCATGAAGGTAGGGTATTTGATTCGGTAGTTGATGTTAAAACCATTGATGGTAAACTTTCAATGAGCTAATATTATAGTATCCAAATATTCTTTCAGTGCAACAGCGTTGTTATGCTCCTGGTCTTTGGCAGCATAGATTAATGTAATTTGATTCTTTTCAGCCAGCGATTTCAACTCCTTCAATAATTCGTGCTTTTGCTTTAATTCCTTTGCGTATCGTTTTTTGAATTCATTCCATTTTTCAGGATCATGGGCGAACCATTTCCTGAGTTCGCCGGAAGGTGCAAGCTCTTTTTCCCATCGTTCAATTCCGGCTTTATCCTTTGAGACCCCTCTTGGCCATATACGGTCCACGAGGATTCGAATACCATCTTCAGGTTGCTTTTCTTCATATATACGTTTGAGTTGAATTGGCATGATGTAGATTTTTATTACACATTTTAAGAAAAACTTTTATTGTAGCCACAGAAAACATGAAAGCAGTATAATTGCTTTTATCTCTTTTAGTTCAACAACATTAACAAAAAGAAATGGGGTAAAGGTTCACCTGTCCAGATTATAAAGTATAAAATCATAAATATCAGCTTCTTCCAACAATCTCCTTTTTAAGTTACCTTCTGCACCATAATGCCCTGCTCTCTGTTCAATACGCAACAAAACAGGATTCTTCTGTGCTTCCCGGTTTTGCAAACATGCTGCAAATTTATACGAATGAAGAGGCGGAACTCTTTCGTCATTATCAGAGGTTAATATAAGGGTTGCGGGGTAGTTTACTTTCTGCTTTATGTTATGTAATGGAGAATAATTTAAAAGTCGGTGAAATCCCGCACTATCAGAAATACTCCCATATTCAAATATATGGAAATTGCCCACGGTAAATTTCTGAAAACGGATCATATCCAGCGGTGCGACAACAGGAACAGCAACTTTAAAAAGTTCGGGACGTTGTGTCATTGCAACTGCCACGACCAATCCTCCATTAGAAGCTCCGGTAATAGCCAGCTTTTCAGGATTTGTATAGCTGCTGTCAATGAGATACTCAGCTGCCGCTATAAAATCATCAAAAGAATTCTGTTTATATCTTCCCCTGCCCTTTTTGGCCCATTTAACTCCAAAATCTCCACCACCCCTTATATTCGCAAAAGCATAGATACCCCCTTTCAAAAGGAAATGGATAATGCCAGGGTCAAAAGAAGGTGTTTCTACAGCTCCGAAGCCCCCATAAGCACTTAACAGAAGCGGATTGCTACCGTCCTGAACCATTCCTTTCTTAAAAAGAATTGTAAGTGGCACGAGTGTGCCATCATTAGAATGAAATTCCAGTTGCTTTGTATCAAACCAATTATAATCGTGGTTGGTCGTTGTCGCTCCATAATTTTTCAGTTCCAGGGTTTTGGGATCCAAAAAATATCCAAGATAAGGTACAATATATCCGGCACATGTCAGCAATAACTGATCATCGTCAGCTTGACCATAAATATTACTTATACTCAAACCAAACGGGAAAGCGATTGAATGCAATATTTTACCCTGATAGTCATAAGCCGAAAGATGCTGTATTCCGTTCGACTGGTGTATCACTAACATCCTGTCATCAAGCAGTTTCACATTTAGCAACAATTGTTTTTCATATTCAGGGATCAACTCTTTCCATTTATAGGGATTGGATGGATCGATAGCCACCACGCAACCATTATTGGCATTCATAAATGAAAGCGCGATAATCATCCCATTCCTGTTACCAATGATGTTAAGACTGTATTTTTGTCTCATAACCAAAGGCATTAAATGGGGGTTCTCTGAATCAAAATCAACAATGAATACGTTATAAATGCCTTTGTCCAGATTATTTTCAGAAATAATAAGAAACCGTTCATCAGTAGTAGTAAAAGCATCAAAAATCACATGCCCTTTACGTTTGAAAACAAGTTCATCATCCTGTTGGCGAGTTCCCAATTTATGATAATAAAGTTCCTGTCCTGATGTAGAGGATATTCCCTGCCTGGGGAAACGGGAATAATAAAAACCCTCTCCACGCCACTCAATTGTTGAAAACTTAATATTATTTATATGATCTTCAAGTTGGGTCAACTTCTCCATATTGATTATCCTGGCTTCACCAAAGTCGCTTCCATTCCGGCTAAACTGAAAAGCCAGATATTTCGAATCAATGGAAAGAGAAAGATCTTTTAGTATTATATTATCTGACTTTGAAATAAATGCCGGATCTATAAGCATAACCGGATCCTGGCTCATTGTTGACTGGTAATAGAGGGCTGGATTAGAGACATTATCATGATAAGCATAAGTAAAGTAATAAGCACCCAATTTTTTAGGGCTATGATAGTAAGCATATGCATATTTATCTATCGATAGGTAGGAATTTTCTTTCCTGGCAGCAATCTTCAAATAATCATGCGTTACTTTATTCTGCGCATCTACCCATTCATTTACTTTCTGACTGTATATATCTTCCAGCCACCGATATTCATCAGTAACAGGTGTATCAAAAATAGTATCAACAGTTATTGATTTTCGGGTTTCCGGATAGATCAAATTTTGTGGATACAATAAAAATGAATGAACTGAAAAAACAAACATATAAATTGTAACCAGGCATTTCTTGCTAAAATGTTTCATTTGATGAGTGTTATATCCAAAAATTAAATAATTCTCAAAGCAGAGCTAATAAATGATGTTATAATTAAAAAGCCTCACCTACCGTTCAAGCATGTAAATTAAAAAATATTTACTTTAAAATCAAAATCGCTGGCATAATTCTAAATAGAATAAATATTTTTTTAATGAATACTCCTGAATAATCGGTTTATAAAACCGTTATTAAAGTATATTTGCATGCTATGGTGAAGTATTTTTTCCTGATATCATTTTTCACTTTCAGCTTAATAAGCCCATTATCTGCGCAGTACAGGATGAATTACCTGGATATGGGGCGCAACGCCATTGCTGATAATAATTATACAGATGCAATCCAATACCTGAATAATTATATCAATACATTCCCTACCCGGTATGATGGCTATTACCTGCGTAGTATAGCCAAGTATTATCTGAACGATTTAACCGGTGCTGAGAAGGACCTGACCAAAGCCATAGATTCCTGGTCGAGAAATGCTGATGCATATTTTCTGAGAGGGGTAGTACGTTCCGGAAGACTTGAATATGAAGGAGCCCTGAGCGATTATGCCAAAGCAATTCAGCTCGATTCGGTTTATACGGATGCCTATTTTAACCGGGCCCTGACATACTATGACATGCATGACTACAGTAAGGCACTGGAAGACTGCAACAAAGTAATAAAACTAAATCCCGTTTACAAAAATATTGATGTATTGCACGGATTAATTTTGGCCCGCCAGCGTAAATTTGATGAGGCCATAATTGATTTTTGCCGCAGCATTGATCGATACCCGATGAATGTGACCGCCTATGTTGAGCGCGGAGCTGCTTATATGGAGGTTGATAAAACTTCTCTTGCAATGCAGGATTTTGAAAAAGCCCTGCGCATTGATTCTTTGAACACTTATGCGTATTTCCAGCGCGGACTGGCCTATATGCAGTTAGGCAATTACCAGCAGGCATTAAAAGATTTCAACCATATACTCGAAATTTCCCCTGATAATCAGCTCGCTTATTTCAACCGTGCTATTATAAATTCAAATACAAATGATGAGACCAAAGCTGTGAATGATTTTTTGAATATTCTCCGGAAGAATCCTGACAACATGCTGGTCTATTATAATCTGGGGGTAACCTTGTCAAAACTGGGAAGATACCAGCTTGCCATTGGTAGCTTTGACAAGGCCATCAGTCTTTTCCCGGATTATACGGATGCGTATTATGCCCGGGCACGGGCTAAACTAGCCATTGGCGACAAAAGCGGAGCCTTAAAAGATAAAACCCACGCCGACCATCTGCAGCAGAAAAACCAGGAAAAATCCGATTCTGCCAAATACAAGGAAGGGCTTCAAATTCTTAAACTTACCCATTTATCAGGAGATTTCAGCAGCAGCAAAGATACTGCTTCAGAAAATTCACAAAAAAAGCCTGATGTTAAACTCAGTTCGTTTTACAATATTCTGCTGGATCCGGGTGTCGGTGCACAAATTGACGGGGCGTATGATTGTTTTGGGAAAGACCATTACTGTTTAAATTCCATTGCGCTGTCAAAATCAGGCCCGGTACCGGATATAACTCTCACTCCTGAAAAGATTGAATTACCTGACAGTCTGTCAATAACAAAGAATACAAGCATACCTTTTCTTCTAAGAAAGGGGTTATTTTATAGCGCAAGCGGACAACTTACTAAAGCACGGGAAAATTTTGACAGCATTTTATCCATTGACCCTTCCGATATTCTGGCACATTTTTCCAGAGCCAATCTGCGCTTACTCATTCTGGATAACTATCTCAACAGTACTATCGGCACGTTGTCGCCGGAACAGGAAAAAAGGAAACAGTCACTTTACCTGCAGGCTGTAACAGATTACAACACCGTTTTAATCCTTGATCCGGAGTTTTATTTCGCACGGTTTAACCGGGGATATCTCAACTTCTTAATGGGTAAATATGGTCCTGCTTATGCTGATTTCAACTATATCGCACTGTCCCGGCAGTTCCCCGAAGCCTTTTTCAATAAAGGATTACTGGCAATACTATTGGGGGAAAATAAAACCGGCTGTGAAGATCTCAGCACAGCCGGTCAAATGGGTATTTACGAAGCTTACCCCGTTATTAAGAAATATTGCAATTAGTTATTTAGTGTCTGTCCATAATGTCCGATACCTGCGTTATTGCAAAAATTTTAATTCCTCATATACATCAGTATATTGCGGAACTAAAATTTTTGCACGCCTTGTTCTCGAACATTTTGATCCAGACACTTGACTTTATTGCAGACCCTAATTAAGTTTAACTCTCAGGATCTGAACTGACATGGCCGGAACGTCCAGTGTGAATTTCTTTCCTGTTTTCACCATTCCTTCTACAGGTTTTACATTGTCCGGATTTTTTCTTGTGTTTTCTGCATCTTTATCACCAGTTAATAGTAATAATCTGCCTTCTGCAGCCAACCTGCCTTTCCCGTCAAGGTTTACACTAAGCTGTTGTTGGTTTTCTGCGGCGTTTACAACTTTAAGAATGACATCCCCGGTAGCCTTATCAAAGGTTGCAGAAACTGCCAGATCTTTCCCGGGCCAGTTCTTTTTCTCATTTTCCAGGTATTCATCTCCCTTGTTACGGGAGAATAGCTGCTGCACATAATAATTGGGAGTTTTGACTACGATACTGTCATTGAACCAAATCAGGTCAGCCCGGTTCCATTGAGTATGACCATAACGTGCAAACAAAGGAGCATAGCATGACATTTTAACTACATCGGCATTACGTTCAATTCCGGTAAGGAAAGCTGCTTCTGCAACAGCATTAAATAGGTGGTTCCCCAGTGATGCATATTCACCTACAAAAACCTTTGTTTTATTACGGTCCCAGTTATCAAACCGGTCCTGATGATCGATGAACCATTCCGGCTTTTCATAATAATGTTCATCAGATGCCCACACGCCAAGTGAATCCATCAGGTTATAAAGCGGAATTTGGGGTGAGAGTCCGGAGGTTCCAATAAGTTTTATATCGGGATATTTCTTTTTAAAGGCTTCAACAAAAATCGGAATTCTTTCACGGAATTCAGGAGTATTACCTTCTTCATTTCCCAGGCAAACAAATTTCAGTCCGAAGGGTTCCGGATGGCCCATATCGGCCCTTACCTTCCCCCACTTAGTATCTGTTGAACCATTCGCAAACTCAACCAGATCCAGTGCATCCTGTACGGTTTGATCCAGGCTGTCCATCGGAGTGCATTCAAAATGAGTAAATGTACAGCTCACTCCAACCGGCACTACAGGTAGCGGAGTAGCCCCCAGATCTTCGCATAATTGAAAGTATTCATAAAAGCCCAGACCATATGTCTGATGATAGCCCCATCGGTTCCAGTTGGGAGTGCGCTGTGCCACATCACCGGTGGTTTCTTTCCACCGATACACATTATCGATCCCCCAACCATGCAAAATACAGCCTCCCGGGAAACGCAGAAAAGCAGGATCCAGATCAACCAGTGCTTCCACAAGGTCTTTCCTTAACCCGTTCATTCTATTCTTATAGGTGTTTTGCGGAAAAAGAGAGACCATATCGATTTGCACCATACTCCTGCCCTGAACCAGCACAACCAGTCTTCCGTTCTGAGTGGATGCTGATGGTTGTAATACCAGGGATCTTTTTGCCCATGAAGAAGGCACATCTTTTATCGTTGTTGAATCGAGCATACGGCCTTTATCATCCTGAAGCATCACGATAAACTTATGCTTGTCATTTCTGGCATTTCCCCTTATCTCACGCTGAATATAAATACTGAAATTATATTTTTCACCCTGCTCTAAAGGAATTCCATCGTAACCGGTATTATAAACACCAACGTAGCCCTCTCTACCTGTTACATTCATTTCGAGATTATTTCTGTTTACTTTATTCAACGGCAACGCACGTGTAACAATGATATCTCCTTCTCCACCATCCAGATACACTTTCTCCCAGGCAGTCATAGGTGTTAACTTATAGCCCGCGTGGTTCATCTCCCCTCGCACAGGAAAATATTCAAAAGAACGGTTCTGGACAAGTTCTGCATACAGCCCACCATCGGCCCCGAAATTTATATCTTCGAAGAACAGTCCGTATAAATAGGGGCTTAATTCGGGTCCCTGATCATTTAAATGTACAGTAATCTCCGGCGTCACATTTTGTGCGTGTGCCGGAGTAAATACAGGTACCACAAGCACCATGCATAGTAGTAGAGAAATGGTTTTTGATTTCATGTTTAATCAATTTATGTTAGTATAACTGTATATTTTACATTTAATGTCAAAAATAACATTTCCTTTTTAATAATCTAATTTTGATAAAAATAATTAATGCTTTTACTGTTTCCAGGCTAAGAACTGTCCCATTAAGCTGGCAAGGCAGAAAAATAAAACAGATAAAAATGAGGAAGCGCTTATTTTTTTATAACAACAGCCTTGAGTTTTGATTTTTTGCTATTTATAACCAGCAGGTACAGCCCGGGAGGGAGATTAGCAATGTTTATCCTTTGGGGAACGGGTTTCCACCTCTTTAAAGTACTACCAGTAATTGATATGAGTTCTAGTGATGCATTATTCAGAGGCAAACCTGATAACTCAATAAAAACATCCGCTCCAGAAGGATTCGGAAAGATATTTAATGTTGGATATTGGTCTACCATAATCTCATCCGGAAGCTTCACTGTAATTAACAATGAATCAGTAAATGAGCATGAGACACCGGAAATAGCCTGAAGCCACACATAATGATCTCCGGTACCCAGCGATGAACCGGTAAGTAACCTTGTTCCGTCTTTAGTACCATCTTCCCATAGATAGGAATAGGCTTCATTACCAAAAGAAAAAATGAGGGTATCTTGCAGTGTAATAGCCGTATCAATTCCCAGGGTAAATTGTGGCGCTTCAATTATCTCCAATGCAAAAGTATCCCTGGCTGAACAGCCAAAATTATCTGAAATTATGACATCCACATTATAGAGACCTGGATTCCACAATTCCGGAAGAATAAAGCCATCCTCAAACATATCTCCGGTTATAGTGAACTCATTTAGAGAAAATGGTAAAATTATTGGTCCACTGTTGCTGCAAGCGGCAGTATCATGCAAATCAGGAGAAATTTTCTTATAAACTGTTAACTTCGTCGACTGGCTTGAAACACATCCATACTTGTCTTCAGCCGTATAGAAAATTTCATGTAATCCTTCACCAGCCAGGACAGGATTAAAAGTATTATCTACAACGCCGGGCCCTTCAAATGTACCGCCCGATGGTTCGGCCTGCAGCAACAAACTGGTATCAACATAACAGATAGCTGCCGGGATGTTATTAAAATAGATGTCACTTACATGTACTATTTCTATCACTGCCGAATCCTGACTGACACAACCATTTCCTGCCACATACGAATAAAATATCGTGTTATCTCCGGTTATTCCGGCTCCAGGATCAAAAATATTCCCGGTGATCCCAACACCGGAAAATAAGCCACCAGCAGGAATTGCATCAAGCCTGAACGGGTCGGCATTCTCGCACACCGGATTATCAGGGGCAGTAATAACGATATTGGATGAAGGTGAAACATAAACCAATGCTGTGTCTGATCCTGTGCAACCATTCACGTCTTCATAGGTATAGAATATTTGTTGTTCTCCTGTCTCCACCAGAGAAGGATAAAAAATACCATCAGCCACACCTTCACCATAGAAGGCCCCCCCCGCAGGAGTCCCCAGGAGAATGAGAGAATCACTGTTATGACAAATTGTTTCCGGCAGGGAGGTGATTGACACATCCGGTAACGGCATCACTGTGATCACGATACTGTCTGTTTCAGCACACGACTCTTCCGGATACCGGGCAATGATTACATGTTCACCAGTTCCAGCAAGCTCCGGATAAAATATATTATCTTGCAATCCGTCCCCTGAAAGCAGTGCCTCAGGAGGAGAAAACTCAATTTCGAAAGGCTCCGTCCCTGAGCAAATTTCAAGTTTATCGGTAATTAATTCAACCGGTATTTCTGACAACACTGTGATTGAATCTGAAACTGAATCTACACAGCCGTTTATGGTTGTATACGTATAAGTAATTTCGTGTGTTCCCGCTCCCGCCAGTGCAGGATCAAAGATATTACCTTTCACCCCTGAACCAGAAAATATACCACCAACAGGCAAGGCTTCCAGCGTGAAGGATAAATCAGAAATACATATTTTCTCAGGCAGGATATTAAAAGTTATTTCCGGCACACCATACACTGTTATTGTTAAGGAATCAGCAGCTAGAACAACCCTCTGGATCAGTATAATCATAATATACTTTATGCTCACCTTCTCCGGCAATACCTGCAATAAAAGCTACTTCCTCCACACCATTTCCATAAAATGTACCCCCGGAGGGTTCACCTGATAAATTAATAGTATCACCCATGCATGCAGCAATTGAAGAAGCCGTAAGTTTTGTGTCCGGTAAATAATGAATGGAGATTGTTTTAGTTATTGATGAAGTACAGGAATGTTCATCGGTAAAAGTATAGGTAATGTCAGTTGATGACCCCTCCACAAGTGACGGATAAAAGACATCATCAATTACTCCGGTACCGGAAAATACACCTCCGGCAGGATCCCCCTCCGGGAGTACCGGCTCAGCATCTTCACAATAGGAATCATCAAGATTCAGAATGCTGATAGCTGGAAACCCAAAATTAGTTACCAGTTTTATGAGATTGTTGTTGTCAGGATCTGTATCATTATCCAGCATGGCTGCAACCCTTATTTCATAACTTTTTACATCTGACAGATCAACTTTAGTCTGAAAAGTATAAAAGAATAGTTCACTCTGAGAAATTTCCTGTTGAATAATAAATTCCTCATGTGCCTGAACAGTTCCATTGACTGTTAGTTGCATATTCACTTGCTGACCTGCTGAAAGAGCAAGCGGACCATTATTCTGCATTTCCACTCTCACTTGTTCACTTGAAAAAAGCTGACAATCTGATGTTGGATCAGTGATGCTTTTAATGGATATATCATACGACGGAATTACTTCACCTGTCAGACGAATATTATCAATACCCGCTCCCATTCCCCAGACATACTGATCATCATAACTGAAGGCCAGCAATATCCGGTCGTTAAACATTTCAGCCGGGAGGTCAATTTCATGGGCTGTCCATTCAAATGAGGCAGGCAGATTTACAAGTTCATGCCATTCACTCTCCCATTCTGTTTTATACAATAATTTTAATTCATCGATAGCCCCATATATACCATTTATAAGCAAATAATCAAATGACAAAGTTGCTGAAGTACACTGAGACAGGTTCAACGGCGTTGACACTGCAAAATCAGAAACATGCATGCCTTTTCCAGCAGAATAGGAATCAATGCCAAGGAAATAGCTATTATTACCCTCATATTCAACATAATAATTTGCCAATGACTCTATATTCCCCCACCCCCAGCCGGCAGTTGAAGATTTAATCTGCCAGTTTTCTGCATCAGTTTCAAAATCAGCCGAATAAGGGATATTCAGAGACAACTGTGGTATTATGCTTTTCTTATTGGTGGGAAGGCTTAGATATCCGGGAATATAATATGCCTTTACATAGTAAGTATATTCAATATGATCTGACACTGCATGATCAATGTAAAAAGTATCCGTAGTCTCGGCGAGTAAGACCTCATCCCTGTAAATATAATATTTTAAAGGAGTACTATTACGGGGCGCTTCCCATGACAAAGCAACCAGGTCATTCCCTCCGGCAGCAGATAAGCCGGAAGGAGGTAAAATATTATCCGGAACACTTTGTCCGGATATTAGAAGACTGAATGGTTGAAAACCATCAAGCAAGCTGCTTTTATGGGTAATTACTATCAGATAGGTTCCTTCATCGGGAAAGCCAATCTGAATCTGTTCAACATTATCGCGGTTGTTTACTCCCTTTTGTGCCGGATTTGAAGGTTGTTCCGGATCAAGGACCCATGGAAAAAAGGTGCTACCGTCTCCTGACTTTTCAATCCGTATGTCCAGGTCATTCACCAGCCTTGGAGTTCGATCATTCAATACCATGCCTGCCGGTTCACCAGCAGGATCCGTCCAGCAGAGTGTAACTTTCAATTCACTTGATCCGACAGGTACTTCAATCGGAATAGTTATCGTTTCATCATCCTCCAACGTTTCTTCAACCACAGAAGAGCCACCGGATTTGGCATTATCAACAAGCATACCGGCTGCTTCCTGCGTATTCATCAGACCCCATCCATAAATATAATCAGGCCCCGGCGCAACCCCGGCCTCATCTGCAGTATGAATGAGTAGTCCTTTGAGAGTGGATGCTTGCAATTTTACGCCGGGCTGTATCTTCTCCTGCAATTCATTTAACAACAGCACCGAACCAGTTACAGACGGGGCTGACATAGAGGTTCCGCTCATATATCCGTACGCATCTTCTCCATCAGAAAGTGTAGAATAGAGTGCCACACCATTGGCAACCAGATCAGGTTTAATTCTTCCGTCATCCGTGGGGCCCCATGAACTAAAATCGGTTATGACAACATCAGTGGAAGCAGCATACCCCTCAGGAATATCGTCAACTGCACCAACCGTCAATACATTTTTTGCACCTGAAACCGGGCAAAGACAGTCGAAACCGTCGGTTCCGCCATCCTGTTCATGATATTCCGAACAAGCCACATAGTCATCAACCCAGTCATAATGCTCAAAAGGTTGTTCCGGAGGAATGTCGTTCCGCTCGTTTCCGGCCGATTTGACAATCAAATAATAAGGCGCATTATAACAGATTTCATCGATATCCCGTGCTTCCTGGTCATAGAGTCCGAAACGATAATCTTCAGATGAATTTACAGAGGTATTTCCATACCAGTACCAGGTATCCGTCCCGGTATCATGATACCATCCTGTTATAGATCCGTATGAATGATTTGACAATGTAAGACCATCAGCAGCAGCCCAGGCCATCTCAGCGTAATCATTATTAAAATCATAACTGATCACTTTGGCTTCAGGAGCCATTCCCTGCGCTTCTCCGGAAATACCGGCTGCGACCATTGTACCTGAAACATGGGTAGCATGAGCGCTATAATCCTGCAGGTCATTAGCCGGAATTATTCTGCTCATTCCTGTCTGGTAAAATTCCCGGTGGCTTGAATAAACCGCTCCTCCATCCCAGATGCCTGCAACCTGATTTTCTCCTGATAAAGCATAATCAAAAGAAGGGTTATTCCAGCATTTGTCTGTAGAAATGGTACGTGCTGAATTAAAATTATGGGTGATATAATAAACCGGCCGACCATGCTCAAAACGCTGTAGCTCAACAACAGCACCTCCCCTGGTTACAATCCTGACAGGTATGTCGAGTATTTTGGCGAGGGAATCGGCATGTTGTTTCTGTTGCTGCCACCTGTTATTAAAATGCCTCCCGAGGCTATCCAACTTTTCCTTTGGCTGCCGGCTGTGTACGGATTCTTTTTGTTGTCCTGATAGAGAAATGGCAGATAGCATGAAAAAAACAACAAATATAATATGGACATACAATTTGCGCATTACATTGATTTGCTGACAGGTATAGTTGTTTTGCCCCTCCGGTATTGTAAGAAAACCAACTACCCGGAGGATAGTTGGCTCTCAACTATATAACCGCAACACCATCAATAAGTTTATGGTGCCGGCGTGTAATCCGGCAGAAACCTGATATTTGAATCTCCATGGACAAAGTCCAGCACCTGCACGGCATCATCAGCAGCCAGCATGAAACCGGAAACTCTGTTTGCAGCCTTATCACCCCAGCGATAAGTGCAAAGTTGGGGGACTCCCTGAACCATACCTTCCATAAGACGCCATAAGGAGAAAACCGGTCCGTTAGAATGGCCATTTTCATCCACAGGATAATAGGCATTGTTCCAAACAAGGAATTGTACATAGCGATTTCCATAAGTGCCTTGCCTGTCATAGTTGAATTCTTTGCCTGTTCCGTCACAATCACCAAAATTCCAGTAATAATTGTTATCATGATCAAAATCATAATCATGTTCATTCAGTATTGGGTTCAGACCAACAGCATCAATAAAGCCATTGATATAGACTACCTCATCTATTTCTATTGTGCCCGTTTTGTCTGATCCGGCAGCAAGACAGGAAGCAGAAAGCAACATAGGATCAAAACCGTACTGTTTTAAGAAGGCAAGCCGGTTAGTGGTTCCATCCGGGAGTTCTTCGAACATATAGCGCATCAGATACTGATAGATGGCCATATTTTCGCGTGGCGAGTCAATCGTTTTGGATACGTTTTCTCCAAGCGCAGCATCAAAATAGTTGGAAGTTAGCCTGCCACAGAAATCCAGCGTAATAACAGTACCTGGTTGTGTTAAGGTCTTCATGGCTTCTTCTAAGGCCTGATCCAGCACTGACTGTGGGGATCTTACAATATTCAGCCTTCCAAAATCAACTTCAATGGCAGCTTCAGGATTAAGCAGCTCTCCTTCTGCATCCAATGCAAGGGGAACATTGTCCTCATCCACAGGCTGCACTACCCAGTCTCCGCTCTCAACCTGTCTCATAACGGGAACGCCATTGTCAGTGCGCAACAACACATATAAATCACCATAGTCACCACCCCGGGTAGTTCCGGATTCATCATTGCCTTTAATGTGGTCATTGGCATCAGTATTACCACCGGCCCAGGCCGGACGGTCAGAGTCTTCATCGGCAGAAGAGTCAAAACCTGTACGGCCGCCTCCATACCTCTCACATTGACTCAACATGAGACCGGAGCCAATTAACAGAATCATCAAAAACATTTTTCTCATTTTCATAGTAAGTAGGTTTTAAGGGTTAGTAAATGGTATTCCGGATTGGCACGTTCTCAGAATTCCAGCTGGCTTTCTATAAAGTTACAAAGACCATCATTCAGTGTCAATACAACAAAGGATTACTATGATGACCGGGAGGAGGGTTGTTTTTACTCTAAAGAGATATTTGATATCCTGCTTTTAGGGTATAGAGTAATCCCAATAAATGGGTAAGCAAAAAGAAAAGTTCTTTTCAACTTTGTGCCTCAGCTTTTTTATAGGGACAGAATTGACAGAAGGCAGTGTTTTCGAAATCAACGAGGTTATTTCTGCAGGCATAGCGAATAATGGAGATGAGATTACGGGTATCCAGTTTTTTCATTATATTTTTCCGGTGCGTTTTTACAGTTGCTTCACTTATTTTCAGTTTCTTTCCGGCCTCTGCATTTGAAAAACCTTCTACCAGCAATTTCAGGATCTCTTTTTCCCGGGGAGTTAACAGGGTATTCTGTGAATGATAAGAATCTTTGTATTCATTTAATAACAAGGTAGTAACTGCAGGTGAATAATAATTCTCCCCATTTTTTATTTTATCCAGGGCTTGTAAAAGATCATCTTCACCTGAATTTCTCAATAAAAACCCTCTGATTCCTGAATCAACCAGCTCCTTTATTAAGCCATTCTTAATAGCTGATGATACTAGCAAAACAGGAAGTTCCTCCGAATGTTCTTTTAATAAACGAATATATTCAAGGGTTTTTTTTCCCGGATAATTATTTAATATCAACAATATATTTGCCTGATTATTAAAATTATGACCATGAGATAGTCGTTCCAGCGATATTCCACCAACAACCTGATACCCTCTGAATGAGTTTATTAAAGCGGAAAGACCTTCAAAAATAAGCCTTTCATGATAGCCAATAAATATATTGGTTATTTTGCTCTCCATTAGCCAACCTGTTAATTTGCAATATAATATACAAAAATATTTTCAGGTTCCGATGGATATGAATCGTTTTACAAAACATCTATTGTATAATTTACATGAAATGATGTATAAATATGTTAAGATTGACAATGAACAACATAAATATGAATAATTCAAGAAAGTATTTATTTGAAAGATTGATTTTATCAACAACATTTCCCTTGGTATTCGGTATCTTCAAAAGTATTCTCGATTTGGAGGGTAGTGTGATCAATGCCAAATTTCTCACGCAACTTTTTTCTTACTTCGAAGATAAAATCATCAGTATTGCCTTCAGGTACTATCAGATGGGACGTCAGCGCTACCTGTGTTGTACTCATGGCCCAGATGTGCAGGTCATGCACATCTTCAACACTTTTGAAGGAAAGTAAAAAATCCCGTACTTCGTCAATATTAATATTTTTGGGCACAGCGTCCAGTGCCAGGTTGAGTGAATCGATGAACAGTCTCCAGGTACCCCAGAGAATGACCACAATGATCACAAAGCTCATCACCGGGTCGATCCACTGTATGCCCAGGGTTTTTATCAACAATCCGGCAACCACAACTCCGAGGGAAACGCCGGCATCGGCAGCCATATGGAGAAAGGCCCCACGGATGTTCAGGTCCTCATGCTGTCCTTTCATAAATAACAATGCTGTAGCTGTATTAACCAGTACACCGATACCGGCTACTATCATAATCGTATTGCCTGCCACTGGTTTGGGTGTCTGCAGCTCGTGCCAGGCATCCCATCCAATGGCTATAACGGCTGCAAACAACAACATGGCATTGAGGAGAGAAACAAGTACCGTTGTTTTGCGTAGTCCGTATGTAAATTTTCCCTCAGGTTTCCTGGTGGCCAGCCGTGTAGCCATCCAGGCAAAAACAAGACTAAGCACATCGCTGGCATTATGGCCTGCATCGGCGAGCAGTGCTGAAGAATTGGCCAGCAGGCCATATACAACTTCTACTGCTACAAAAGCTACATTTAGGCCAATGCCTATGGCAAAAGCTCTTCCATAATTTGTATGTTGATGTGTATGATCGTGTGCCATGATTATCTGCTTAATATTTGAATGACCCATGAAGTGGGGCCTCATTCAACGCCGAAAATATAGAAATTAATAAAACTACCAAAGAGACATTACAATTCAAAGTTAATTTATAAAACTATTTATAATGTTTTAACAGAATAAAAACCACAAAGTTGATGCGTTAAAGAGAAGAATTATCAATTGTGACCCTGACCATCAGGTTTCAATATACTTTCTCCGCGCTGACCGGTACGAATACGAACTGCCTGTCCAACTTCAGTGACAAAGATTATTCCGTCACCAAAATGGCCTTCTCCGGTACGTGCATTTTCTTCAATGCAAGCCAGCACTTTTTCTGCTTGTTCGTCCGGTACAACGACCTCCAGCTTAACCCGCTGTGTGAGCCGCACGTCTTTACGATCTTTGGTATGTCCCCAGCCCTGTACTTCACTTATTGTGAGTCCCGGACTGCCGGGTAAATTCTCAATAGCGTCAATTACTTCATCCGCCTTATTGGGACGGATTATGGCTTTTATTTCTTTCATGTCGTTTGTTTATAAGTTAATTACTTCACTTCAATAATATAAAATTACTGAATTCAATAGAACCGGCACACCTGCCTAACTAATAAAACACCAGAGCAAGCAAGCGCACCAGCTCTAAACTTATTATCTATTAAAGTTCAACTTCCTTTACAGGCGGCACGAACCACTTGTAAATGCCCGGCAACACTAACAGGGTAAGCAGAGTGGAAGTGATAAGACCTCCAACCACTACCATGGCCAGCGGGCGTTGTACGTTCGAGCCAATATCACTGGCCAGCAGCAAGGGAATAAGCCCCAGGATGGTGGTCATGGCCGTCATCAGTACCGGACGCAGTCGGTTTTCCGCACCGGTTAAAACAGCCTGCCGGATATCCATTCCTGATTTCCGCAACTTATTTATATAATCAACCAACA
The DNA here is from genome assembly GCA_963783315.1 of uncultured Bacteroidales bacterium. Taxonomy (GTDB): domain Bacteria; phylum Bacteroidota; class Bacteroidia; order Bacteroidales; family DASQZP01; genus DASQZP01. Next base: position 155,241 of record CAWAMZ010000006.1, on the reverse strand, counting down.
CCACTCCATTCTGCACAGCTACTCCAAACACAGCTATAAATCCGACCACTGCAGGTACCGAAAGATATAATCCTGAAAAGAAGAGGGCGAAGATACCTCCCAGCAACGCAAAGGGTACATTGGCAAAGATAAGCGCCGCATACCTTGCGCTGCCAAATGCAAAGAACAGCATAAGAAATATCAGTCCAAAAGTGATGGGTATCACAACAAACAAACGTTTCATGGCTCGTTGCTGGTTTTCAAACTGACCTCCATACTCAATAAAATAACCTGCCGGCATCTTTACTTCATTTTTCACAGCCTTTTGTATTTCCTGCACCACGCTGCCCATGTCTCTTCCTCGCACGTTTAACTGCACAAAGATACGGCGGCTGGCTTTGTTCCGTGAAATCATCTTGGGACCGGTGAATACACTAATATCGGCTACCTGATCAAGTGGCACAATGTTACCTGAGGCAGTCTTAATCGCTAATTCACGGATAAGATCAAGCCGGTTTCGCTGATCTTCCTGCAGACGCAGGTAAATATCAAAACGCCGGGTTCCCTCAAAGACCTGACCGGCTGCCTGTCCGCCAATAGCTGTCTCCAAAGTACTCAGCAGGTCATCTACAGAAATCCCAAGCCGCGCCAGTTCAGCACGATCGGGGATAATTTCAATCTGAGGTTTTCCACTTTGTTGCTGCATTTTTACATCTACAGCGCCGGGTATCCCCATGCAGATTTCCTGAACCTGTCTGCCAACTGTATTCAATTCATCCAGATCAGTACCGTAAATACTGATGGCCACTTGTGCCTTAATGCCAGTCATCAATTCATCAGTTCTCAGCTGGATGGGCTGGGACATATTATTGGCCAGTCCCGGTACTTTTTCCTTCAGTCTTTTGGCAATGGCCGACTGCAACTCTTCATAGCTTCTCCCGGTGGTCCATTTCTTAAGTGACTGTAATGGGATAACGGTCATTATTACATTTACCGGTTCCGGATCACCACCAATCTCAGCACGACCGACCCGCGCATAAGCACCTTTCACTTCAGGAAATTCCATTACCACCTGCTGGATCTGTTTGGCGTATTTCACTGTTTTGGTGAGATTGGCGCCAGGGGGCAGTGTTGAACGCACCACTACGTCACCTTCCCGCAGGGTAGGAACAAATTCTGTTCCGAGGAAAGGGAACAAAGCCAGGCTGATACCCAGCAATACCAATGCAGTAACAAAAACCAGCACGGGATTATTCACTGCCCTGTTCAGCAAAGGGCGGTATCCTTTTTTAATCCAGTTTATGAATTTTGGTTCTCTGCTCCGGCTTTTTCCCTTAAACAAATAACTGGAGATCACCGGAACCAGTGTGATGGCCACAAGTAAGGCACCCAGCATGGCAAATGAAATAGAAAAAGCCATGGGACGAAACAGTTTGCCTTCAGTTCCCTGCAGGGTGAAAAGCGGGATAAAAACCAATATGATAATCGCCACGGAAAAAACAATTGGGCGACCTACTTCACGACTGGCCTCCCCCACCAGCCTGACCATGGATATCCTGACACCTTTTTGTTTCTGTTCCCTGACGTGCCGCATGACATTCTCCACGATAACGATGGAACCATCCACCATCATGCCGATGCCGATAGCCAGTCCCCCCAGGCTCATCAGATCAGCGGTAAGACCAAGTAATTTAATACCAATAAATGCAATAAGAGCCGAAAAAGGGATGGACAGCAGGACAATGAATGTCGAACGTGCATTTCCCAGAAAAAGGAACAACACCAAAATAACAAGCAATGCCCCTACTTCAAGGGAAGAAGTAACTGTTCCGACTGCTTTCTCAATAAGCGGAGCCTGTGAATAGAAAGGCACCATTTTCATTCCTTTCGGAAGCGAATTATTGATGCTTGCCACCTGCTTTTCTACATCATCTAAAATATGCTGAGTATTGCTACCCCAAAGTTTCAGGATGAAGCCACCAACGGCTTCCTTTCCATTGGCCACCAGGGTGCCACGGTTAATTTCCGGACCAAACTCAACGGTTGCAATTTGTCCAACAGTGACCGGGGAACCATTTTTTTCTGCTACAATAATATTCCGGATATCCTCCAGGCCTTTTTGCTCAGGGCGGATCCATCCGAAACCGCGTACCAGGAATTCTTCGCCTGCCCGTTCGATAAAGGAAGCCCCCACATTCCGGTTATTCGAGCTCAGTGCATGCCGCACATCGGCCATGGTCAGGTTGCGGGCCAGCAGGGCATTCATATCCACGTTCACCTGGAACTGTCTGACCTCGCCACCAACACCCAGCACTTCGGTTACTCCCGGGATGGTCCGTAAACGCGGTTTGATGATCCAGTCCTGTACTGTTCGTTGCTCCATCAGCGAATAGCTGGTATCTTTATCTACTTCAATGGTATACATCATCACCTGGCCCAGTCCGGTAGTGAGCGGTCCTATTTCAGGCGTACCAAGTCCTTCGGGTATCTCCTCCTTTGCCTTGTCGAGCCGTTCCATCACAAGCCGGCGGGCAAAATAAATATCAGTGCCCTCTTCAAAATAGACATTTACCCGCGAAAGGCCAAAGATGGAAGTACTCTGTACACGCTCGATTCCCGGGAGCCCGTACATGGCAATCTCCACCGGGTAACTGATCTGTGTCTCCACATCAACAGGCGATAACCCGGGACTAGATGTAAACACCTGTACCATGGGCGGGGTAACATCGGGAAAAGCATCGATGGGTACACTGCGGTATGACCAGTATCCTACAGCTGCTACCGCTATGGCTGCGAGTACTGCGAGAAACCGGTTCCGCAGGGAATTATTGATTATTTTGTCGATCATAATTGATTGTCTAATGTTGTAAATGAATAAATTTTAATGATGGTGCGCTGCACTGCGGGAACCTGAAGTGAGAGACGACATCAGTTCAAAAGCCCCACGGGTAACTACCATGGCACCAGGACGAATGTTACCGATCTCTATCCATCCATTGTTCTCATCACCAGTAATAACTTCCAGCGGTTTGAAACTGTTTTCCTCATCAGCAGGAACAAAAACAACCTTTTTATTCTCAAAAGTCTGCACCGCATCCACCGGGATCACGGATTTCATTTCATCTTTACCACTTTTAACTGCTGCTGTTCCATACATCCCATCTTTGAGGATACCAGCGGTATTGGAAACGACAGCACGCACCTTCAGCGTACGCGTACCGGCATCCAGGGCATTGGACACCCAGTCGATCTTTCCGGTAAATCTCTCGCCAGGCAGACTTTTCAGTGTCAGTTCCATCATCTGCCCTTTTTCAATAACAGGAATATCCCTTTCATAAGCATCCACCATCACCCACATCTTCTTGTTATTTACAATGTGAATGGGTGTGCTTTCAGGCGACAGTGTCTGTCCGGGAGAGAGATTTCTTTCCTGAACAACGCCATCAATCGGACTGATCAGTGTGAACTCTGACAGTGACTGAATCATTACCGCTAACCCGGGAAGCGTCAATACCAAACAGCTTCAGGGTTTCTTTTACTGACTGCAGTTCAGCCTCAGCATTGTCATACCGCGTTTTGGCCTGCAGGTATTCCGATTCACTGCTGATCTTTTCGTCAAACAGTTTTTTCTCACGACGATAAGCCTCTTTTTCAGTCTGATAACTGCTTAACGCGCTCAGGTATCCGGCTTTGATCTTTCCAAGTTCTACGCTGCTCAGGTAAGCCAGCACCTGTCCTTTGGAAACCTGCTGACCAAGATCAACGACTACACGTTCAACTTTTGCGGCAATCCGCGGACCGACCTGAACAGTATTGTCCGGATTAAAATGAACCGTTGCCGGACGTTGAATACTGGCATTGACTGTTCCGCTTTTCAGCGGTTCAACTACAATGCCCATCTGTTGCATATGGGCGGGAGTAAGCACTATTTCATCATTATGGCCGGATTCTCCGCCTGGTTCACCTGCATGTTCTGCTGCAGTTTCTTCATGGGCATGTTCATCCTGTTTGGCAGACTGGCTGCAGGAGAAAAAAGTCATGGCTAAAATGACTATGAAGGAAATTATAATGTTTTTCATCTTTGTATGAATTTTGAGTACATGATTTATTGGAAAATAATATAGTTGGACGCCCTTTCAAGATCTGCGACCTTCATATTGTACCCGGCAAGGGCATCGATATAGCCGGCATTGATCATAATCAGCGATTGCTGGGCATCCAGCACCATCAGATAATCGGCTTTCCCTTCTTCATAGCTGCGCAACGTCATATCATACACATCCTTTGCACGGGTAAGTAGCTGTTGCCGGTATTTTTTTACCTGCTGACCTGCAGCAGTTGCCCTGGCAAAGGCACTTCTGATGTTGGCAGCGATGCGTATTTTTTCATCCTGTGACCTGTATTGTGCAGCCTGCACCCTGCCCTTCTGCTGCATCACTTTGCCGCGCTGGTTCAAAGGGAACCATAAAGGAATTGTCATGCCGATGCCCACACCATGAAACTGGTTACCAGCAATCTCCTGTGTAAAGTATGAGCCTTCGATGGAAGGCAAATAGCTTCCCCTTGCCAGTTTCAGATCCTGCCGGGCCATTTCCCGGGACATTTCAGCAGTTTGTATTTGCGGATGACTGCCTGTAGCCGTGCTTAACAGGTCATCCAGCACAGGGAGCTCCGGACGGAAAGTCAGGCTGTCAGCTGGAACTACATGCTTCCCTTCCGGCAATGCCAGCAAAGCATGCAAGCTTTCTTTTGCTGCCATCAGTTCCCCTTCGGCAACCGACAGTTCATTTTCCACATCCGCCAGTGCCAGCTGAGCACGAGACACTTCCAGGTAAGCCGCTTTTCCGGCTTCATAACGGATCTGTGCTTTATCCAGAAACTCCTGAGCCAGCCGGATATGCTGCTCAGTCAATTGTAACCGCGTCACATTTGGCCAATACACTATACCAGGCCTTTTCTATCTCAGTGCGAATCACAAGCTTTGTGTATTCGCTGATGAACTGCTGGTGTTGCACATCCAGGTTGCCCAGCTTCTTTTTATGAATATAATTAGTAGGAAAATCGATGGATTGCGATACCGCGAAATCCCTTTCCCCACGCGCTCCAATGCTGCTGCCCTGCGGGATCTCCGACCATTCAGCCGAGACAACAGGATCATCAATACCAAGTACTGTAATGGCCCGGCCTCTGGCAGCAGTAATATCCTCCTTTGAAGCCAGCACCTGCAGATTATTTTGTAATCCCAGGGCTACCGCACCTTCCAGGGTCAGGAGGGTATCCTGAGCATGTAGATTGCCTGGAAAACAGCAGATTATCAGCGCCAACCACGTAAATACAATGTTGAATTTCATATATTTAATTTTTCTGTTATTTACTTTTATATGTTGTAGAATTTGTTGTAACTGCCTTCATTTTTAACACTTTGACGGTACTACCGTCAATCAGCAAACTTCAGTTGGTTGAATAAATCCGCTGATTTGGGGTTGCACCCCAAATCACTGTTGAGAACACTTATTATCCCCTCACTGGTGCATCCGATAATTATCGGATCGTCCGCTTGTACCCCATGCATATTAATCAGATGGTTTGTAACTCCACCCAAGCCCACTTAATTTCGGTATAATGGAAAATATCCATTACCTGCAAAGGGTTTACAGCAGGATTTAGAAAATGAAGGCCTTGCAAAAAGATCGCTCCTGGAAAAGAGAGTCTAAGAAAATAAAAATGGAGGTCCTCTCAGGGAGAGGCAGGAAGAATAATACTGTTCTTTAAAGGAAATAATATAGGGAAAAGTCATTGAAGTATTTGTAACCCCAATGACAGTATTTGTTGAAGCCGGCAGGAGAAAAAAGTCAGCATGTAAATCAACCGGCAATGAGTGTATTTTTGCATGATCATGGTCTTTATCCACCACAAGCAGATTAAATGCATGACAATGCGTATCGGGTATTTCATCGGTATTTCCCTGATCAGACCTGTCGCATTTTTCAATATTCTGGTGAGAAAACAGGAAATCAAAATGATGATGATGAGGAACAACAGTATGAGCAAGTATGATAAGACCTGCTATAAGCGGGAATAACCGGCTGGTATGTCGAATTTTGCTTCTCAAATTATCTGGTCTTAATCCGTTTTCGTTTCATAGTGAGACAAAAATAATAAAATAATGACATACCAACCCGATGAGAAGATCTTTTACGAATTGATCAAGAAATAGAATAAGTTGGTTATCGGAAAACCATTTTTGCAATCATTGAAAGAAATAACCTGCACAATTTGAAAATAGGAAGTTTATACATATCTTAACGCTGCAAAAAATTGTAATTGGAATAAAACTAGTTGTCTCTGCTAAGCGATTGGACAAGGTGAAAAAGACAAGTGCAAAGGGATACCAATACAAGATGAATTAAAAGTATTTATCAAGACATAATACACTATGTCATGAATTTCATACAGTAAATAAAGTTCATGAAAAAAACAGAAAGAACAGGATTAAGAACCATAGTTGACAGGCAATCTCTTATCAATTTTATAAAGATTTTAGGATTAAGTATTATCGTGATAATCGGGACATTCCCTGAAAACAGCTGGACTTATTCTACAGGTATCGATCAGCCTTTATCATGGGCTTTTAATCATTTCTTCAAAACCGGCTTAAGTGCCGGAAAACAGATTATTTTCCCACATGGTCCCCTGGCATTTTTCACTTATCCATTGCCTGCAAATATTTTGATTGCTTCGTTAATCACTTCCTTTTTAAAAGTGATAATGGTTTTTAATTTGGTTAGCTTATTTCGAAATTCAAATGAGATTAATAAATGGCTGGTCCCGCTTTTGATAGCAAGTTTTTTTTCGGTAGTTGCCGATTTTAATCATCTTATTCTAATCAATTTATTGCTACTTTATTGCAACTATTACCTTTACGAAAAAAAAATATCTAAAATCCTCGCATTTCTTTTAACCGCTTTAGCATTCTATGTGAAAGTTTACGTTGCCATACTTTCCGGAATCTTATTCTTCTCCTTTTTAGTCTATTTCTATTTTCAAAACAGAAAATTAAAAATCTCCATTATTGATGGACTGAGTCTACTGGCCTTAATTCTTGCACTGTGGTTTATAATGTATGGTACGCTTAATGGATTTTTTCACTACATATGGGGTGTAATTCAACTGGCAGGAGATAATTCAACTGCAGTTTCAATCTATCCACACAACAATTGGTATTTATTAGTATCCTTCATTTTATTGTTTCTAACAATTTTCGTAATCAACAGGGCGAAAAGATCTGATTATTTCCTGATCTTGATTATTCTTAGCCTTTTTGCTGCCTGGAAGCATGGGATGGCAAGAGAAGACGTTTATCATGTAAGAGGGTTTTACATATATCTTATAAGTTGTCTTACTATATTTATATTATTTCACAGAAAAAACTTCTACATCAATTTAATATTAACCTTCCTGATAGTTTTGCTTTTTTCTTTAAACATGCAAAATGCATCAAATTACTTTCCCTATAAATACGAATTACAATCCTCAAATAATTTTATTGAATTCATTACCAATTTTTCTGAACTTAAATCCAGGTCAGGTAAAATATCGCGGGAAAAAATTTCAGAAAATAAGTTACCTGTATCTATCATTGATTCCATTGGATCTTCTTCTGTTGATGTTTATCCCTGGGATTATTCAGTAATTCCGGCCAATGAGCTAAACTGGCAACCAAGAATTGTTATAAACAGTTATGCCTCCTATACCACTTGGCTGGACAAACAAAATGCTAATCACTTTGATTCAGAAAAAGCTCCGGAATTCATGATATGGGAGTTTAACAAGGTTTCTTCAGATATCAACGGCGGCAATCTAAATAGTATTGATAACAGGTATTTGCTGAATGATGAGCCCAATACAATTATCAGTTTACTGAAAAATTACAAATATTGGCAAACATCCGGTAAATTTATTGTCCTAAAAAAAAGAAATAAACCTCTTTCATTAAAAAATGAAAACTCTGGACATCTGTTGTCTACATGGGGAAAATGGATAAAGGTACCTGAAACAAATAACGGGTTATTAAGGGCTAAACTGAAATTCAACAAAAGTTTCAGAGAGATTTTAAAGAGTTTTTTTTACAAGGATGAGCAATTTTGGATATACCTTAAACTGGGAAACGGTTTGATCCATAAATACCGTATTGTGCCTAATAATGCTATAGACGGAATTTGGATCAATCCATATATATTCAACAGAAGCAAACTATATGAGGTAAAAGAAATTATGTTTAAAGCCTCTAATCAAAAAATACTGGATGAAAAACTGGTTGTTGATTTTGAATTCTATAAATTTGATAATCCTGATTATGTCAGAGATTTTTTCAACCTTATTAATGTCACGCATGATTCACTTATATTAAACTCTATAAACAGATTCGAGCAAGATTCAATACCTGGTTGGAAAAAATTAAGCAAAAATCAACTAAGCAGAGATGCTTTTAATGGCCGAAAGTCTGATATTGTACATTCAAATTCTTTTTCAGCATCCTTTTCACAACCACTTGATAGTATTCCTCCAGGAAATTTGAAAATAATCGCTGATTGCTGGATAAAAGCCCCTAAGTATAAAGAGTCACACAAATTGAATCTGGTCATTTCTATTGAGAATGAAAAGGAGATTATACTATATAAAAGCATACGAATTGATGACCAATTGATAGATACGGATCAATGGAATAACATATTTAATTTTATTGATAATAAACACCTGAATGAACATTGCACATTAAAGGTATATGTTTGGAATACAAGCAATCAGGATGTATTAATTGATAATTTCAGAGTAATAATTAAAAGAAACAATTCAAAAATGAATTAGCAAACATTTTTGGTTCGCAGACAGCACTATTAGTTCATTACAATTATTAAATTAGATATAAGTGAACGTATTTTTCATCAAAAGCATTAAATAAAAAGTCAATAACTAATTTTTTCTTATCACCACCACCGGGTATTCCCCAAACTTTGCCCAGAACTCCGGATGCTTTTCTTCACTTTTACGAAGCCGGTTTAATAGTTTTTTTCCTCCCAGTTTTTCATGTACATAAATATTCATGAAATACTTATTAGTGCTTCGCCAGCTATAGAATCTGATATCCTTCCCGAATGGAAAGCTTTTCCTGAACCAGCGCAGGCTATGGGTATAGAAATAGAGTCTGGGTTTGCTTTTGAATAACCTGACATATAATTTTCCTGCTAAATGACGGGTTATCCTGTAGAGCTGCACCGGCAACAAGGTAAGATTCATGAACCAGCTATGGTAAAATATATTATATACAATGGCTACTGATGATCCTGGCCGGGTAACCCTGTACATTTCGTTCACCGCGGTTTTTTGTTCATCCTTTGGAATGTGATACAGGGTATGCTGACACAATACCGAATCAACCGAATTTTCTTTGAGTGGGATATTTGTAATGTCAGCACAAATATAAATTCCTTTCCGCGGGCTGTAGTTTAATTTTGCCTGAATCAGTGCATTCAGTGAAATGTCGGCACAGATCCGGTATTCATAACCTTCAGACAATTCCAGGTATTCTTCCAGACCTATGGGGCCGGAGGCAATATCAAGCAAATATTTACCACGCTGGTTTATATAAGGCCGTGCTTTGGTGAAGGAGTTCCTGATATAATCATTTGACACTTCTCTAAAATCGACCCATTTGGGGGAATCCTGGTAGATCTTGATCCCATTCTTTATGTCATAAGTAATCTCATTATAATAGTTGAATACCCTTTCCTTGTCAAAAGCCATTTCTCCCCGCTGATCCTCACCTTCACCAATAAACAATGCATAAACAGGCAACAAAAGAATAATGTCTTCAAAAACAGGATAAAAATAAGTGCCTGAATCATTGACATATCCTTCTTTGATTTGGTCTTGCTTAAATAAGGATTCGCCATGTTTACTGATAATCTCATTCACCTGTTGCTGATCAAGCAAACTTAATCCTTCACCGGTAACCGGACATTGTAAAATACTATAATCAAATGATATCATGTTCAGAAGTTTTAGTGCAAATATAGCTGTTAGTTTGAATTTACATAATTCCTCTAAAGTTAAATGACACAATTCAATTTTTTTATCCGCAACTCTAATAATCGGAAATATTTATCGAAAAAATAATAAACTGTTTTACAGTAATAACACGAGATACAAAAATTATTTAACTGTTTGACAATATTTCATTCATCAAAAAAATTGATTTTGGGTGTCACTTTTCATGTATAACGGGACTATTAAGAAAGACATAATTATGTCTTAGGGGAGGATTTAAAAGAGGGATTATAAAATCATTTAAAAATTTAAACTATTTCCGGTTAATCACAAATAAGGTGAGAAAAGCCGAAACAGTCACCTAAAAAAATCTGAAAGTAGGCAAACTAAACCAATTTAACTATGAAAAAGTTTTTATCAATTTGTTTAATTATCTTTTCTCTTAGTGGCATTAAAACATTTGCACAGACTCAGTATAATGCCAGTACCTATCATCAATTCAATACTGATTGGGGCTATGTGAAATTGGGTGCTCAAAATTCAAGTTGGGCCCATATTTATACCGATCGGCCAAATTTTATTTTTAACAAGGATATATATTCGTATTAATGGTGGATTTATCCTACAACAGTTCACTAAATTTTGAAGCAGCCAGTGGATATAATGTTCAGATTTAAAACCAATGGTTCACTCGTATGACTTAATTCTTAAGAGTAATAATAGCAATGATTATGGAAATATTGAGGTAACTTCATCGGATTTAGGATCCAGGATACAATTCCAATGGAGCTAATTTAACTATTGGGACCAACGGAAAAATAGGAATTGGTACCTGTTGCACATTACAAATGGGTATATTGATAATGGTTCGGCCTTTACACACAATTCAATACCAAATGATGTTGTTTTTCAACAGCTGCACGTATAATGGTTTATTACCGGAAGTTCCACATGGCTTAGTATTTACATGTTTAAAATAATAATGATGGAAATCAAGTTAATTATTCTATTCAAATGAACCATTGGATGCAATGCCATTCAAACCAAAGAGGTGGAAGTATAAAAGAATAATATATAACTAACCGATTATGTATTTAACTAAGATTATAATTTAAATAAATTGAAGATATTGAAAAATTCATCAAGAAAAACAATCACTTACCAGATGTTCCTTCAGCACAAGAAGTCACTGAAAATGGTATGAAACTGGCTGAGATGACAAATATTTTATTGAGAAAAATTGAAGAGTTAACTTTATACGTAATCGATCAAAACAAACAAATCCAGTCATTACAGGATGAAGTCGCACAGTTAAAGAAGAAAAGATCTGAGAATTAACAATGCAAATGATGAAATAGCCCCTTAAGAATTCGGACATAATTATAGTTTAATATCTGTAATAAAATTATTATAATTATGTCTATGGAAAAAAGAAGTTTTACAAAAGAAGAAAAGCTGGCGATTTTAAAGGAGGCCAGTACAAATGGAGTTACCGCCACAATAGAGAAGCATGGAATTTATCCTGCTACTTTTTACAGCTGGCGGAAGAAATTTGACACAATGGGAGAAGCGGGTTTCCGGCATGGTATGACCCCGGCCCATTTAAAAGAGATCAAGCGTTTGGAGAAAGAAAACAAAACCTTGAAAGAACTTTTGGCAGAAAAGGAGTTAGAAGGGCGTCTAAAAGATGAAGCGCTAAAAAAGAAATATGCCTGGGAGAAAAAAAAGCGTTAGCTCGTAAATACATTCTTGCTGGTCTGAATCGGGACAAGGCCTTACCGATTTTGAAGCTGAGCAAGCATCAATATTATTACGAGCAAACAGGCCATCGTCCAGGCAAACAACCATCTCAGAAAACAAAGAAACTTGAAGATCAGAAGATCATTACAGTAAGCAATCAGCAAGTAGTAGCTGAGGTCAGGGAGACTAAACAGGACCCAGATACTGATTACGGTTACCGTAAAATGTGTACACTGTTAATGATTGCAGGATATTTTATCAACCACAAAAAAGTATATCGTTTAATGAAAGATGCAGGATTATTAAAGGACCAATATAAGAAACGGGACAAATCATTTGCCAGGTACAGGGTCGTAATACCTGAGGGTCCTTTGGAGGTACTTGAAATGGATATAAAGTATGTCTTTATACACAAAGATGGAAGATATGCATATATCCTCACTGTAATTGATACATTTACCCGTTTTGTATTGCATTGGCAGGTGGGGTATACAATGAAAACACGGCAGGTCAAGCAAGCGTGGGAGGAGATTATAACCGAATACCTGCAGTCGGCAGATTTATTGCGCAAAGGTGTGCATATTGAAGTTAGAAATGACAATGGACCTCAATTTGGATCCAAAATCATACGCACTTTTTTTGAGGAGAACCATCTTAACCAGGTTTTAACGCATCCATATACACCTCAGGAAAATGGTCATGTAGAGAGCTTTCATTCTATTCTCTCTTCAGCAATAAGAAATCAGGGATTCTGGGATTTCGATTCACTAATTCAAAGGCTGACGATATTTTACGAAAAGTACAACAATGTAAGGTTACATGGATCTATCGCTAATCTCTCACCCAGGGTCTTCTGGGACTTATGGGAAGATGGAAAAATCTCTCGTGAAGTGATGAAAAATAAAAAAGGTAAAATTTCAACTCATGATCCCTTATCAGCAACTATCAGTGAATATGAACATGAGGGAAGTTCCTAGCTCTCATTCGACACCCCTCGATGGGGTGGAGAATGAGTATCAAAAAGAAATGATCGGCGCCGATTCATTTCAACAACCATCGGTTCAATAATCACCTTCGGTCGTTACTTACTGATACAATATTATGAAAAAAAATAACTATATGAGATTTCAAAAATCAAATAGTCCAAATTATATAGGGGCTAAACCAAATGACTCCGAAGTTTAGTACTAATTTATAAGATAAGGATGATGATTTTCAAAAAGTATATATAAGAAAAGTTACCCATATAAAACTAATATTATGAAAGCAATAAAATTATCATTATTGAGTATAATGATATTAATGATTAATAGTCTTTACTCACAGAATCTAAAAATTGTAAATATGAAAAGTTGTCCTTTTATTCTTGAAGGAACAATACCTGTTACAAATGCTGAAGATAATTTTATTCGGGCCAAATTATCTCCTGACGGCACTAAACTGCTTGTCACCAAGCTAAAATACCAGGGTATTTATATTATTAATCTTCAAAATAAAAATCATATATTAAAAGTTACTGATGAAGAAAAAGTAGGGTATGGTGCAGAATGGATACAAAACGGAGAAGCACTAAAATTTATAAGTACTAAAAATAATAGCTCAGGTGATAAATTAATTTACAACATTAAAAGTAAAAATATTACAAATGTTGAAGTTAATCCTGAATTTACAAAATCACAGAGTGTTGACAATCGAAATGAAATTTCTGTAAGTTATAATATTAAACGAAGAATAGTTGAGGCAACAGATGGGGAAAAAACATGGGATATAACAAAACAGCAGGGAGCATACTACACATGTATAATATCACCTGATAAAACTAAGGTGCTAATTCACAAAAACGATGGTAAAATGTACATCTATGCCTTAGATGGTAGTGGTTTGCTGTATAAGTTAGGGAATGGTATATGTCAAAGTTGGACACCTGACAATAAATACTTGATATATTTTATATCCCATGATAATGGCCATTATACAACTGATTCAGATATTTATATATGCAGTGATGATGGTCTAAAAAAATGGAAATTGACTAATACTTCAGATCGCATTGAAAAATGGCCGCATCTTTCAGAAAATGGTAAAAAACTCTCATTTTACGATATGACAACAAAAAGGATTTATGTTTCTAATTTTTTAAAAAAGTAAAAAAATGAGAAAAATTATTATACCCTTATTCTTGTATTTTGCAATATATTTCAATTGTATTGCACAAGATAAGATTCTTGTGATTGATCCAGGTCATAACTGGGATAATACAACAGGAATGCTTACACCATTAAGAACAGAAACTGAAGTAAATACTAACTGGGAAGTAGCAAATAAACTCAAAAATGAGATTGAGATGTTATACCATCCTTCTTATGGTCTAAATTGGCTGGTTGAATTAACTAGAGAGGATAATAATCCTGGAAGTAATGTGACTTTAGACGATCGGGAGGAATTTGCAAATAACCTCGAGTTAGCTAATCGAGGGAAAGTATATTTTCTTAGCATTCATTGTAATGCAAACGGTGGTACAGGCACAGAAACCTTTTATTGTAACAATACATTTAGTCCCAATGACAATTTAATATTTAGATATGCACAAAATATTCAGGATAATATGGTCGAACACGGAGAATGGACAAGCCGAAGATGTGTTGAAGATCATGATTACTATGATTTTCATTTAGGAGTTTTGGATAATCTGACAATGCCAAATTGTTTGAATGAGATTGGTTTTGTTGATAGTGATGACAAGACAAAATTACTTGAAGACAATTGGAGGAACAAATTCGCGCAGGCATATTTTGAAGGGTTTAGAGAAACATTTGCTGACCTTAATATAATTTCTTACAATATTGAACAGAGACCTTGCTATGTATGTAGTCCAAGTTTAACTTGGTGCAAGATTAACGTAGTTTTAAAAGATACAAAACTTGCATCTTGGAATGGTGAAGTAAGAGCTACCCTTAAATATCTTCCTATGTATAGTTATGAATCACCCACTAATGAGCATTGTAAGTTAGGTTCTACGCAAAGTTTAGTGCTTGGTCCTAGTGACATAGCAACAATGACTTTTCAAGGTAATGTACCAACTACAATGGATTTAGGATTAGCTCTTCAATTGGAATCCAGAAAATCTGGATCACTAATTTGGGAAAAAATATCCGCAACAAGTCATAGAAAGATAATAAAAATCCCAGTTAATGGAGCACTCATTAATGGAACATTACATAACAATTATGTACCTTTGCAGGGTTCAGTAATCTGGAGTAATAAATATATCAAAACAAAAGCTTCAAATATTGCAAATGATCCTTTAACCTCAATATATGAACCTACTAGTGATCGTTCTGATAAAAAAGGTTATTTTGAACTGCTAATACCTTATGAATGGGAAACAGGTGTAGTTTCAGTTAAAAATGATCCTAAATTCGATGAAGCTATTATTTCCCCGATTACAGATAAGACCTTAACTTTTGAAAATTCTTCTTTAATAATTATTCCTACTGAAACTTGTAATGATGGAATTCAAAACCAAGATGAAATAGGAGTAGATTGTGGTGGTGTATGTCCACCATGCGGTATAGGTGGAAATTTAGTTAATAGTGTTTCAGTTAGTGAATGTAAATGTGGAAGTTCAGAAATCCCATACGATTATAATGGAGCTGCTATGACCTCAGGCTTAAATATTATTAATAAAGAAGATATAAAAATTACACATGGGGTTTATTATTACTCTGGGGCTGGAGAAGGTCGCTTTAGATGCAACGATATTGTCTACGATGGAAAGTCTTCTTCAATGCTTAATGGAGGTATTTATTTTGAGGAAAATGGTTTTAGGTTTGCACCAGATAAAATGTACAAAATGAAATTCAATTATTGGTCCTTTAATCTTAATCCAGTATATTTTAAACTAGCAAACGGATTAACAAATAATCTGGATGTAGTCAAAAATCCAGATCAAAGCAGTATTTCATATCAATATTTTTCAACTCAAAATACTCCACCAACCCCGTCAAATTCATATTATATTGGGTACGTTTCAGGCAGTTACGGAGGATGTACCGTTTATGAGGATGATGAAGATTTTAGATACTATGAATTAAGTATAACCTTCAAACCAGACGATTATTATTCGCAATTGTGGGTATATACAAATACAACTACTAAATTTAACAGTTTAAAACTTGAAGAAATTTGCGTAGCTGATTTTATTTATAATGATAATACAACAACCGTATATAACCCTACAAGAGCTTCAAATTCAATTATAATAAAAGATTTTGCTTTTAATCCGGAAAATTCTGTAAATTTTATTGCTGGTAGATATATCTTAATTAAAAATGGAACTACAATATCTTCTAATTCAGGGGGATCGGCTAATTTTTCAATCAATGAAAATATTTGTCCGAATAATGAAAAAGTAGCTGAAATTGAAACAAAAAAGAACATTCCCTTAAATATTTTCAATAATAACAATAATAAAATTGTTTTATATCCTAATCCAACAGAAGGATTAATCTCAATCATTAATTATGCTAAGGAAAAATATTCAGTGTCTATGTACGATTGTTCTGGTAAACTGATTGAGAATTTTTCTAGATGCGAAGGAACAACAAAGATTGATATGATAAATTATGCAAAAGGTGTTTATTTTATAAAGATATTTAGTAGCTCCTCAACGTTTGTTAGAAAGGTTATAAAAAAGTAAGAAAAAATCAACAAACACATGAAATTCACTCAGTAAGGATTTAATGGTTTTTGGAAGGCAACACTCGCATTAAGGTTTATAAAGATGGATACAAATGTAGCCTTGAAATAGAAATACCTTTCTGAAATGGACTACACCAGCCACCAATTTGCGGGAAATATCTTTAATATGTTCGTTACTTATACGTATCCGCCCCAGCAATCACGTGTTACTAAAGCAAGTCTTTGTTTATAAATTGCGGTAAAAGTTCTTTGAAATTATTGGCGGGTGTGGTGTGGATGTTTTCCATGACGTACTTCAGCCACTTTTGAGGATTTATGCCATGTTTCTGGCAGGTTCCAAAAAAACTGTAAAACATTGCGATATTACCGGCAGCATCATGCGAGCCGGCGAATAAGTAGTTTTTACGGCCCAGCGCCAGGGGACGAATAGAGTTTTCAATTAAATTGCTGTCGATCTCCAGTATTCCGTTTGTCAGATAGTTTTGCAGGCTGATCCATCTGTTACTGCAATACTCAAAGGCTTTCCCGATAGGACTTCTGGGGGTTGTGCTGCCCTTGTGCTTGTAAATATAAGCTCCAATCTCGTTGATTACGGGTAAGGATTTTTCCAGACGAAGTGCATGCCGTTGCTCGTGAGACATGTTTTTATCCCGTGCAATAGTCTCAATGGCATAGAGCAGCTGTATGAGTTTTAGCACATACGTAGCGCGTTCATTATCATTATCTTGTGCCTTTTCGAAATATCGTCTGGCATGCGCCCAACAGGATAAATGAACCAGTCCCTTTTGCTGTGCCAGATAAGTGTATCCAGAGTAGCCATCGGTCTGTATAAACCCGTTAAACGAGTTCAGATCATCGATCGGGCCCTTTGTGGAACGACTCCTATAATATTCAAACAACACACTCTTTGACAAGGGTGCATACCGTACCCACATGTAGCCCTGGTGACAAGCACCCTTTTTGTTGCGATCCTGAACTTTTATTGGTGATTCATCAATCATTTGGTAAATCTCCCTGAAGACATACATACGGTGTATCCCAAATAAAGGCCGGATCACATCAGCCCCGCGTTTTACCCATGATTCCAGTGTGGAGTCCGGAATAGTCATCCCCATCTGAATAAGTATCTGTCTTGTACGATAAAACGGCAAGTGATACAGATACTTGTTCGCAAAAATCATGGACATCAGACTGGCGCTGGCAATGCATTTATGAACCGGCCGGTTTAAGGGAGCAATTACTTGTTTCTGATTGGCTTGTTCATCTTCAGGGGTAATATACTTGTTGCGGATATAACGGTTGATATGCAATTTTGAAGGCGTATAATCCAGTTCTTCAGTAATTTCCTGACCAATACACACCATGCCAGTAGTATCTTCTTCAGGCTCCAGGATAATTTCATTAACAGGCAGATTTTCTGGTAATTTCATACGTCCCGGGTGTCCTTTTTTAGTCTTTTTGCGTTCGTATTCAACACGGATCTTTTCCTGTTCCGCTTTAACAGAAGCTTCTACTTCTGCTACCTGCGGTTCAAAATCAAGGGTTAATTGACCAGGATGGGTTTGCGGGATGAAACGCTCTCGTTTGGAACCAAAGATCAGGCGCCGCATTTGTTCATTCTGGAAAGCAAGGTATTCGACATCTCCAGTGAGTTTTTTGATAACAGATTCTTTCTCAGTCAATTTTGACTCCAAAATGGCGATTTTGGCTTCAAGTTCAGCGGTAATTGATGAATGAGAAAAATCCTGTTTTTGCATGCACAAATATAATTATAATAATTTGACATACAAATATTTAAGTGTATTTTTTTAATAAAAAAATCACTTTATTTTAAATCGTTTTTTTCGTTTCATGTCCTTAAATGAAAGTCCTTCCAAAATCATCATCAATTCCTCCCGGGTAATTAACCTGGATGGGGTTTTGCCAGCAGCATCCATTGAATAACGTCCACGTTCAAGCCGTTTATAAAACAGGGCAAAACCATCTCCGTCCCAGTAAAGCAGCTTTATGTGCGTGCCCGCGCGATTTATAAAAATAAATACAGCACCACTAACCGGATTCTGTTTTAAATGATTGCGTACAATACCTGCAAGTCCATCAAACCCATTGCGCATGTCAACAGGCTTGCAACAAAGAAAATATTGCAAATTTGCACTTAATCCAAGCATTGCTTAAAAGATTTTTACGCATACACCATTGGGTAAAGTAACTGTAATCTGAGGATTGCGCCGTTGTATCCCTGAAGCTTCTTGTATAGAATCAGGATCAGTACCAAATGAACTAAGGTCAATAAATTTAACAGCCGGATCTTTGATTGCTTCTTGTGCATTGAATTTCCTGCTCCAGTATTGAAGTTTTGTGGGGGTAATTCCTATTTGTTTTGCATAATTTGCAATGGTCATCCCGCTCTCACGTTGGCGGGTTACATGCTCAAACATCTTATGAGCGTGATTCTGTCTTTTTGCCATAATACTTTTTCCGGTAAAGGTAACCGTCCTAGTCCCTGCTAGCAAGATGGATTTACTGGGGTGGATACACTTATACTGATATTATTAACAGACAAATAGTGCTTTTAATATTTAAATACTGCATTTTCATTAAAAAAGTACGTAAATTTGTACCTGATTAAAGACTTAAAATATAATCGATTAGATGAAAGCTGCAAATTTTTAGGGATTCAGAACCGACCTTAAAAAATACCTGGACGATGTTGAAGAAAATAATGAGACCCTTATTGTTAAAAGGAAAAGCGGTAAAGGTACGGTGGTGATTTCTCTTGAAGAGTATAATTCAATAATGGAAACCTTGCATTTATTAAGTACCAGGAAAAATTCAGACAGATTACATGAATCTATTCAACAAATGAAATCAGGTAAAGTGGTAAGAACTAAATTAGAAGATTAAATGCTCATTACTTTCTCTGAAAATGTCTGGGAAGATTATACCTACTGGCAATCGGTGGGTAAGAAAATTGTAAAAAAAGATAAATTCCCTGATCAAAGATATTCAAAGAAATCCGTTTACAGGCACAGGTAAACCGGAAGCATTAAAATATGATTTAACTGATTTTTAGTCAAGACGATTTGATCATGAGCATTGTCTCGTTTATTAGTCAACTGACAAAGAAACATTATTCTATGCAAATGGTGCCTGAATTTAAATAATAGACTCCATGTATGAGAATGCCCCAAATAGCTTTGCCTGTTTCCTGAAGTACAGGAAGCGTTAGATGATGGGAACTATGCATTTTGTAGTTATGATTTTCAAATTTCATGCTTAGGGGAAAGCTTTTCCTGAACCAGCGCAGGCTATGGGTATAGAAATAGAGTCTGGGTTTGCTTTTGAATAACCTGACATATAATTTTCCTGCTAAATGACGGGCTATCCTGTAGAGCTGCACCGGCAACAAGGTAAGATTCATGAACCAGCTATGGTAAAATATATTATATACAATGGCTACTGATGATCCGGGCCTGGTCACCCTGTACATTTCGTTCACCGCGGTTTTTTGTTCATCCTTTGGAATGTGATACAGGGTATGCTGACACAATACCGAATCAACCGAATTTTCTTTGAGTGGGATATTTGTAATGTCAGCACAAATATAAATTCCTTTCCGCGGGCTGTAGTTTAATTTTGCCTGAATCAGTGCATTCAGTGAAATGTCGGCACAGATCCGGTATTCATAACCTTCAGACAATTCCAGGTATTCTTCCAGACCTATGGGGCCGGAGGCAATATCAAGCAAATATTTACCACGCTGGTTTATATAAGGCCGTGCTTTGGTGAAGGAGTTCCTGATATAATCATTTGACACTTCTCTAAAATCGACCCATTTGGGGGAATCCTGGTAGATCTTGATCCCATTCTTTATGTCATAAGTAATCTCATTATAATAGTTGAATACCCTTTCCTTGTCAAAAGCCATTTCTCCCCGCTGATCCTTACCCTTACCAATAAATAAAGCATAAACAGGCAACAAAAGAATAATGTCTTCAAAAACAGGATAAAAATAGGTGCCCGATTCATTAATAAATCCTTCTATGATTTGGTCTTGCTTAAATAAGGATTCACCATGTTTTCCAATAATCTCATTCACCTGTTGCTGATCAAGCAAACTTAACCCCTCACCGGTAACGGGACACTGTAAAATATTATAATCAAATGAAATCATGTTCAGGAGTTTTAGTGCAAATATAGCTGTTAGTTTGAATTTACATAATTCCTCTAAAGTTAAATGACACAATTCAATTTTTTTATCCGCAACACTAATAATCGGAAATATTTATCGAAAAAATAATAAACTGTATTGCAGTAATAACACGAGATACAGAAATTATATAATTGTATGAGAATATTTCATTCATCAAAAAAATTGATTTTGGGTGTCACTTTTCATGTATAACGGGACTATTAAGAAAGACATAATTATGTCTTAGGGGAGGATTTAAAAGAGGGATTATAAAATCATTTAAAAATTTAAACTATTTCCGGTTAATCACAAATAAGGTGAGAAAAGCCGAAACAGTCACCTAAAAAAATCTGAAAGTAGGCGAACTAAACCAATTTACCTATGAAAAAGTTTTTATCAATTTGTTTAATTATCTTTTCTCTTAGTGGCATTAAAACATTTGCACAGACTCAGTATAATGCCAGTACCTATCATCAATTCAATACTGATTGGGGCTATGTGAAATTGTACGCTTAAAACTTAGGCGGGGACATTTTATTAAATATTGTCACGCCCAATTAATTAATTTTTGAATGGGTTTACTGGTACTTTAATTGATTCTATTTAAGTTATATATATGTTCATGGAATTGTTAGACACAACAAAAAAACCACTGATTCGAAATTTTGACTTACTTGAAAATGGTAAAAGTGTTATTAACTTTAAAAACAGATGCCTATGTAGCTAAAAAGAACTACCGGCCGGATATTATGGGTAGGCTGCATTGACCCTTGTAACCTGCTTTCCTGGCCGATTAAAATGATTTGGGGTAAGAAACAGGCCCGTCATCAAATAAATTGCCAAAACCTTTGTCAAACACAGCAATTTTCTGATTACCGGGCTCATTATAAAAATTTAAAAATCAAAATTATAAACTATTTGAAAATCTCTCTTTTTGCATTAATTGGAACGATAATATTTTTATTTAGTTTCGAGAAAAATGAATTAAATTCGAAAGAAAATGAATTTGGTGTTAAAGATATTAATGGCAATGTAGTTAGCTATTTGCAACCCTCTTTATTATCAGCAATTAATGAGAGTCTTATTAAAGAAGGCCGAAGTGATGATGCTAAACAATTACATCAATTATATGATTTTAATACCGGTTATTTAAAATCTATAAAAGAAATGGATTCGGGCAGCTTGAATCTGTCTGTTCCATCCGTAATTTCACTAGATTCAGCTTCGATAACCTCTCCTGATACTATTTTAACCAAAAGACTGAAAAGTGGTTGGCAACCTCAAGGGGTATTTGCATATGCACACATAGAAAAGTTGGGGGACCAGGGGCCTTTTACTCAATGCAATGCTTTATGGACACAAAATCCAGATCCTTATGTAGGAACCACAATGAGATCTTTAAGACTAGAGGAGATATCGCTACAAACCTCACCTGATTTGTTAAATACCAGACCCACTATTTACTTTTCATTAATGAAACCTGATGGTACTTGGTGGGCCTATGCTACTTGGGGACAGTGGAGCGGAGATCGAGGTTACAGCCATGCCAAAATAGGTATTAAAATGTGGATTACTACCTCTGGATGGCATGTTTACTATTTAAACCATAATGAAAAATCTGGGTGGAACCATCCATGGCAATACGACGGTGCTCCAGCATATGAATATGGTAGAAGAATTGAGGCTTTTGCATTCCAAATTTTACAATTTTAATTTGTTCTTTAGGGAGTAATTTGGATTACTCCCTAAATTTTTCTATCTATATTATATCTTTCGGTTTATAAATATTTTTAATCATTTTACAAAATAAGTAAATTGCCATCCAGTAATACTTTGATCATTTCTGTATTAACGAATCAGATTATTTAGAGTCTGTCAATAAAGTCAAGTGTTTGGATCATAATGTTCGAGAACAAGACATGTAAAAATTTTAATCCGCAGTATACTAATGTATATGAGGAATTAAAATTTTTGCAATAACGCAGTTATCGGACATTATGGACAGACACTATTTAACCTAAAGATTAATTACAAATTACATTAAACATATTTGATTAATGAAAATCAATTTTTATGAGGAGATATTTTGTTGAGTTCATTTTATTTTTCATCTTACTTATTTCCTGCAAAAAGGAGGAGGTAAAAATACCTGATACGGGTCGGAAAATAGTTATTAACGGATTAGTTACAACTGACAGCTTATTTGGCATCTATGTGTGTAGTAGTTTATACATTAGTGATTCATTAGAACTAATATCCAATACTTCCCTGAAAAATGCGCAAATCTCTATTTACGAAAACGAAAACTGGATTGATTCATTAACATATTCAAAAACAGGCTATTTAGGGGATTTTTTTTTATTACCAAACAATTTTCGTTCAACAAAATTCATTCCTAAATCTGGAAGTCAGTATAAAATTGAGGTGAAAGTTCCGAGTATAGCAACGGCAA
The DNA here is from genome assembly GCA_963783315.1 of uncultured Bacteroidales bacterium. Taxonomy (GTDB): domain Bacteria; phylum Bacteroidota; class Bacteroidia; order Bacteroidales; family DASQZP01; genus DASQZP01. The sequence continues at coordinate 132,130 of CAWAMZ010000006.1, read as the reverse complement.
CAGCGTTAACAACTATACCTGAGGCAGTACCAATTAAGAAGGTTGATACATCGCGAATTTTACTAACAAATGTTCAGTCATGGCAAAGTAACATCAGGCTGGATTGCCATGTGATTTTTTCAGACCCATTGACTGCAAAAAATTTCTATATGCTATATATTTTTGTAAGTTACGATAATTATGATGCTGTAATTATATACGAAGGGATTGCATTTTCCGATCCTGTAATTGAAGAAAAAATTAATCATGGCTCTGCTACTTTTGGAGTTGCTTTCTCTGATAGAAGTTTTAATGGAAAACAACACCAAATTTCCGTGGCTTTAAATGGAAACGCAATCGGTTACCCAATTTATGGGATTAACGATCCCATGTTTCCCCATCACAAAACAACTATATATTTCCGTCTCTATTCCATTACAGAAGATTACTTTAAATACATCCAAACATTGAATTTATTTTATAAAAATTATAATAATCCTTTAGCCGAGCCTACACAGGTGTATTCCAACGTGGAAGGTGGTTATGGCATATTTGCCGGAGCAGCAGTTTCGAGCGATTCGTTAGTTTTTACCTATTAAAACCTACTTTTAATGCCCAATAACCAAAAGATGAAATTAATAATCTTTTTTTTACTGTCGCTTTTTGTGCAAGCACTCAGTGCCCAGGAGTTTACCATATCCGGGTATGTGGAAGATATAAATACAGGAGAACGTATGATTGGAGCTAATGTAATTGACAGTATAAGCAAGAAAGGATGCATTTCAAATAATTACGGATATTACAGCTTCGGCGTGCCGGGGCCTAAGGCTGCTGTTTATGGTTCATATATGGGGGCTAAATCAGCAACACAACTTATTTCACTCAGGCGAGATACCTTGCTGATCCTTAAAATTAATCCGGTGAGTGAATTACAGGAAGTGGTTGTTAGTGCAAACCAATATACCCGTAACGAATTTACCCCGTTAGGGCTCACTGTGATTCCGATAAAGACACTTACACTTGTGCCATCACTGGGCGAAACCGACCTGCTAAAATCCATTCAGACACAACCCGGAGTCAAGGGTGGAGTGGAAGGGTCGGCAGGCATCTATGTCCGTGGCGGTGGTCCCGGCGAGAACCTGTTTATGCTCGACGATGTGCCATTGTATAATGTGAGTCACCTGTATGGATTTTTCAGTACGTTTAACAGCAGTGCAATTAAAGATATCAGGCTGCTTAAAGGATGTTTTCCTGCAAGGTACGGGGGACGTACATCATCGGTGATCGATGTACGGAGTATTGACGGGAATAATCAATCGTATTCGGGCGAAATAGCCATAGGGCTTGTTTCATCACGGTTTACACTTAGTGGCCCGCTCATGAACAAGAAAACCACCTTTATTATTTCTGGCCGCCGGTCGTATTTTGATTTGTTAGCAAAGTCTTTAAAAAAAATGGGAGCTGTGGATAACAGTTTCCCTGATTATTATTTTTACGACCTGAATGCAAGGCTAACCCATACCTTTTCCACCAAAGACAGGTTGTACCTGAGTGCTTATAAGGGTAAGGACTTTATCCGTAATTCCGATGAATATAGTGAAATTAACGGCACCAACAATAAATTTTCCGAAAACAGGATTGAAACATCGGGTTGGGGTAATTTTATCGCTTCCCTGCGATGGAACCATACCTTCGGCAGTAGTTTGTTTGCTAATACCACCATTGCATACAGTACTTATAATTTTTTTACTGAAACCGATTACCAAAGCCTGGAAAAAAAATTTTCCGGCAACGAAACCATAAAAAGAAATTACTTTGCTGGTTATTATTCGGACATTACCGACTATATAACTAAAATCGATTTTGATTATTCCATCGCCGGTAACACGATAAGGTTTGGTGCCGGCAATACCATGCACCGGTTTAATCCAGGGAAAAATGACTTCAGGATGGACGATGAACAATTGAATGAAAAATCGGATTCTTCTTTCACTAATTCTATTATCCAGCCCTGTGAGCCATTTGCTTATTTCGAATATGAAGTAAAAACCATTGAAAAACTTGTCATCAATATAGGAATACGTCAGAGTGCCTTTTTGTCTGGAAAAAGTAAATACTTCAATACAGAACCCCGGGTTGCCCTGGACTACAATTTTTTTCCTGAATTAAATATAAAAGCCGGCTACTCCCGCATGGTTCAGTATATGCACCTGTTAAACAGTTCACGGGTCAGCATGCCCACCGATCTCTGGATACCAGCACTTGAAGGCATAAAGCCGCTGAAATCCGACCAGGTAAATTTTGGCGCTGCATACAATGTAAACGGGATTATACTTGTTTCGGCAGAAATTTACCGGAAATGGCTGTTGAATACAACAGATTACCGCAATGGGGCTTCGCTGGCAACCGACCTTTCCCCCTGGTACACTAAAACCACACAGGGAACCGGTAATTCAAAAGGACTGGAAATTTCCTTAGAAAAACAGCAGGGACGCATAACCGGTAGTATTAATTATACCCTCTCGGTTTCCGACAGGAAATACATCGAAATAAACGAAGGCAGGAGTTTCCCTTTTAGTTACGACAGGTTGCATGATTTATCGGTATCGGCGAACTACCGTATTTCAAAAAAGTGGGATGTGTCCGCTGTTTGGGTCATGGGAACCGGTTACCCGGTAACTCTCCCTGTTGAAAAATATTTACCGGCACTGGGTATTTATAACCTGCATTCCGAATTTGGCGGGGAGATCGACTATTTTCCCTCGCGTAACAATTTCCGTCTACCCTTATATCACAGGCTTGATATAGGCATCCATTACAAAAAATATAACCGTATGGCAGAGCACAACCTGAGCCTGGATATTTTTAATGCCTATAATCGTGAAAATCCTGTATACATGTACTTTGTTAGATATAGATACAAAAAGTTAAAATCGGTAGGTTTACTGCCAGTTATCCCGACAATAACATATACTTTAAAATTTGATAAACAAAAAAGATAAAATTTTCTGTGCCTGTCAATACAGAAATTAAGGAACTGTTGAGCACAAAAAAGAGGTAGCAGGTTACAGTAATAACAGGCGATAAAGAAGCTATGTAATTATTTAATACAATTAATTTAGTCAAAAAAACTGATTTTTATTGTCACTTTTCAGGATAATAGGAACATATATATAAAAAGACTTTATAAAAGTCAGGAGGGGAATTTAACCTTACCATCTTGGTATTAAGGATTTATATTGCTATTTTTATTATCAAATAATATAGGATAGTTGTTCAAGAGGAAGTTTAACTTAAATTTACTTCTAATCTAACCCTCAAAACCCACCCACATGAAAAAAATTAACCTGATATGGATGATATGGGTACTCCCTTTTTACCTGTCGCAGGGGCAGGAATATGTTCCCTTCCCAACTGAAAATGCCACCTGGAACATTTGCTTACTGGACGGATGCAGCTATCCTTCTACTGATACCATACAACGAAGGTATGGATTACATGGAGACACAACTATAAACAACATAAATTATAACAGACTTTGCATTGAAAGAGGTGATACAGCAAATCCGGAAATTGAACCTATTGGAGGTTTAAGGGAGAAAAATAAAAAAATATATTATTATGGTAAGGATTTTCTTGGGACCCCATTAAATGAAGAAATCCTGCTTTATGATTTTACAAAAGAAATTGGGGATACCATATTTCATGATTCTTTCTTTGGATTCATTTCTGTTGTATTGGCTATAGATTCTGTAAATATTAATGGAAATTTCCGGAGAAGATACAAGGTTAATAATCATTGGTATTATCATAATCCTGATTATATTATTGAAGGTATTGGAAGTGTTCTCAATGGATTATTAGGAAATGTCACAGGAATCCTCGAATGCGGACCCCATTACTGGGAGCATATTTGCTTCAGGCAAAACGGAAGGGTGATTTATCTGAATCCCGCCTATGATCAATGCTTTCCTGAGAATTTAATGATGGGAGTAAGAAATATCTCAAATGATCCCAGCTTACAGCTATATCCCAATCCTGTGGCTGGTGAATTAACCCTACATGAACAACAGTGATCAGAAAGTACTCTATTTAAAAATAATTGATATAAACGGCACGTACAATCCTCGTGAAGGAAATTGATGAGGAATACAATAAGATCGATTTACCCATTAGTAAAGGCATCTATCATGCTACGGTTACTGACAAAAAAGGGAACATCTTGCTTACACAAAAGATCATCAAATTATGATTTTGTTGAATTACTGAAAAACATTGAAAACGAATATCTCTGATGGCTGATCAGCATATTTATGGTAAATAAAAAATTTCAGTAACAAATATGGAAATGATTTAACAGGAGGTCCTCCTATTCAAAGGGAAGCTGACAACTTAATTAATCAATCCGTGATTTGATATTTTCCAGGAATATTTCAACCTTATTAATAACCGGGTCAACTGTTTTCTTATCATAGTCAATAAAATCTGCATAATCAGCTTCATTACGCCAATCCAACAAATCAGCATAAAGATTAGCAAATTCTCTGGGTATTAATTTTGTTGCAATAAATTCCTTAAAAAAAATCGTTTTGACACCATTGTGTGTTTTTGTTTCAAATCCATTGCTGAGCAAAAGTGCTGAAACGGCATAAAAACAAGCATAGTAAAGCCTGTTTACACAGGAATTCCAACTTTGCGTTTCAGCAAGTTTCTTTCCATCATCCAGAGTTTCATAAGCACGAGCTATTCGGTAAGAGATATATTCATTCAAATCTCTTGTCATTTCAACTTAACCCCTTCAGCTTTAATGTTTTTATAAATAGGAATAAACTTTTTATTAGTATTCCATTCAGATTTTGACCTTACCATTACAGAAACTGGTTCTTCTATTTCAAGTTCTAAATCAAGTAGATGATGACGAAACTTTTGCTCCGTTTGCAGGGTAACATTCTCCTGATTCAACAACACCAGTATATCCCAGTCAGATTCAGGCTTTGCCTGTCCCCGTGCATGTGAACCATAAAGGATTACTTCAGCTCCGGCATCAAGTTCTTTAATCCGCCGCGTAATCATCTGAAAAATATGTTTTTCACGTCTGGTCATGATCATTTTTTTATAAAAATAATCATTAAAACAAAACATTGCAACTAACAGAAAAGTGGAGTTTTGTAAAAACGCAAAGTTATTGGAAGGAATAAATATATACTGAGCAGCAAATTTCCGGCAGTGCCTTCCATTATTTATCAACAACACTGGTATTCAACTGAATTTTTCATGAACTTTACTGCAAATAAAACTCCGGAATGATTCCGGGACAAAACCTGCACTTACAATGAAAATATTACATACGGCAGACTGGCACCTGGGGAAGCGACTGGAGAGCTTCTCCCGGCTGGAAGAACAACGGGAGGTAATGAATGAGATCTGTAACATTGCCGATCGTGAGGCAGTGGATGCCGTGATCGTGGCGGGCGACCTGTTTGATACCTTCAACCCTTCCACAGAGGCCGTAGACCTGTTTTATAAGACATTAAAGAAACTTGCCCGTGACGGCAAGCGAGCCGTCATCTGCATTGCCGGCAACCATGATTCGCCCGATCGCATTGAAGCGCCTGACCCGCTGGCCAGGGAATGCGGTATCCTGTTTGCCGGTTTTCCACACACCAGACTTGAACCTTTCGAACTGGAGTCGGGCTTGAAAGTAGTTCGCAGTGAGGAAGGTTTTGCTGAGTTGCAGCTCCCCGGTTGCCCCGATAAGCTCCGCCTCCTTCTTACTCCCTATGCCAGTGAATACCGGCTTAAAACATACCTGGGTAATGAAGATACTGAAGCTGAGCTTCGGAGGGTATTGCAGGATCGCTGGACCGCACTGGCCGAAAAATATTGCGATCCTTCAGGGGTCAACGTGCTGCTTACCCACCTGTTCATGATCAAAAATGATGAAGAACGTCCTGAGGAGCCAGAGGATGAAAAGCCCATCCTGCATGTGGGCGGGGCGCAGGCAGTCTATACCGGCAATATACCTGATGGTATCCAGTACACTGCCCTCGGGCACCTGCACCGAAAATGGATTGTGGACACAAAACCCGGCACTGTAGCGTATTCCGGAAGCCCGCTGTCTTACAGTTTCAGTGAAGCGAACCAGTCGAAGTACGTAATGATTGCAGAGATCCATCCCGGACAGGAAGCGGTTGTGAAGGAAGTTGAACTGACCGCCGGCCGGAAATTGTTGCGGAAAAAAGCCGGTAGTATTGAAGAAGCCATCGAATGGCTCAGGGAAAACCAGGGATGCCTGGTGGAACTTACACTTGTAACCGATAATTATCTCACGGCTGCTGAACGGAAAGAATTGCAACAGCTGCATGACGGGATCGTTACCATCATCCCCGAGGTGAAGAACAAAGACCTGATCCGTTCATCCAACGGGAAAAACATAGACCTGAGTAAAAATACCGAAGAACTTTTTACCGATTATTTCAAACACGTCAAAGGTCAGGCACCCAACAAACGCCTGCTGGACCTTTTCAGAGAAGTACTGGCTGAAGAAAAAGAAGATTAAAAAGAATAAATTTATGATTCCACTGCAACTTACCCTCGAAGGACTCTATTCTTACCAGCAACGGCAAACCATTGACTTCACGCGACTGACCAGTGCGGCCATCTTCGGCATCTTTGGTTCCGTGGGCAGCGGTAAATCTACTATCCTGGAGGCCATCACCTTCGCTCTGTATGGAAAAACCGACCGGTTGAACCTTTCCGGTGACAACCGGAATTACAACATGATGAATCTCAAATCGGACGAGCTGTATATTGAATTCATCTTCAAAACCGGGAAACCGGAGCAGGAATATATGGCCTGCGTGCGAGGCCGGCGTAACAGCAAACGCTTCGAAGATGTGAAAGCACTGGACCGTACTGCATACCTTAAAAACGGGGATGACTGGATCCCGGTGGAACCGGAAAAGCTCGAAGAGGTAATCGGTCTAAGCTACGAGAATTTCAAACGTACCATCATCATCCCCCAGGGAAAGTTTCAGGAATTTCTGCAACTGGGCAAGGCAGAGCGCACCCAGATGATGAAAGAGCTTTTCAATCTCGACCGGTTTGAACTTTACTTCAAGGTCACCCCGCTGGAAAGCCGGAACAACGAGAAGATACAGCATCTGAAGGGACAACTGCAGCAACTGGGAGAAGTGAACCCCGAAGAGATCAAACAGAACGAAGAAAAACTAAAAACGCTTCAGCAGGAAACCACTACCCTTTCCAAAAAGCTCAAGACCCTGCGTGAACAACACAGTGCCTGGGAAAAACTTCGGGAGCTTTTCGACAAGCTGAAGAAAGAATCAGAAAACCTGGTAACCCTGCAGGCACAAAAAGAAGTATATGATCAACTGGCTGACCGCATACGTGAATACGAGCACTGCCTGATGGTTTTCAAACCACTGCTGGATACAAAGAAAGAAACAAACACCCGGATTGATAATCTACAAGAGAGCATAAACAAAGATCAGAAAAAAGATAAAGAACTTGATGAGACCCTTGCTAACCTCACCCTGAATTTCAACAAGATACAACCGGAATACCAGCAAAGGGAGCAACTCCGGCAACAAGCCGATGAGATGAAAAAGATACTCCGAATCCGGCAACTGGAAAAGGAAACCGATAAATTGCAGGGGAGAATTGAAAAAGGTGAAACTTTTATCAAGGATTATCAAACGCAGATTAAAGAAACCAAAGAAAAGCAGGCCGGATATTCAGCACAACTCAAAGAAATGAAGGCCAGACGTCCCGACATGAGCTTGCTGAGCAGGGCCCGTGAATGGCATACGGAGCAAAACCGGCTAACCACCCTGATTACTGATGAAGAGAAAGAAATTCAACTGCTGCAGCAAACGCAGGTAAAAATGCTGCATGAAATTTCGGAGCTTCGTCAATACGAAGAGTTCCAACTTCTAAAATGGCCGGATGATCCTGTTGAACTGCAGAATGTATTGAATAATCATTTAGAAGAGTTAAAAAATCAAGGGACAGAGGTAACCCGCAGGATAAATGAGCATACGGTGCAACTCAGGCTTCAGGAATATGCCACGGCCCTCGAAGAGGGGAAACCCTGTCCGCTTTGTGGTTCAGAAAACCATCCACATCTGCTTGATGCGCAGGATGTATCCGCCCATATTAACCGGCTGAAAGAAGATGAAAGAAAGTTACATGAAAGGCAAAAACTGACAGAAAAAATCAGTCGCAAAGTAGCAGAAATCGGTACAACCCTCCGGTTGAACAGTGAAAATCAGAAGAAAGAAACAGAAAAACTCAGCCGCATTAAAGCACAGGCCGAAACACATCAGCAACAGTTTGTCTGGGAAGAAAGCTGGAGAGAAGCAACAAAGGTAACCGGAGCTTTTGAAAAAGCGGATAATCTGAACCGCCAGATGCAACAACTGGAAGAAGATGTGGAAAAATTACAGAAGATGGCCGAAGAACAGGAAAAGAACTTGCAGGACAGCCAGAAATTGTTAATGGATCTGCAGCAACAAAAGACGGCCAAACGGGCCGAGCAATCGACGCTGGAGAAACAGCTTGTTCTGCTGGAGCCTGGTGACTATGCCGAAAAAAAGAATGCTGATATTGAAAACGAAGCTGGTGCGCTACTCAACCGGTACAAAAAAGTGGAAGAGGAATACAACAGGCTCCAACAGTTGATTGAAGTATCGGGCAGGGAAAAAAGTACGCTAACCGGAAGACTTGAAGCCAACAGGTCGGCACTCAAGACAGAGCTTTCCACCCTGCAGTCACTGGAACAAAAACTGGAAGACTTGCTGCAGGATAGTAATTATAAGGACCAGCAAGAAGTGGAAGCCATCCTGAACCGCACCACCGATCTGGAAGCAGATAAAAAACGCCTGGAAAACTGGAAACAGCAGGTTGTTTCAGCAAAGGAACGTTTAGAAGGTCTGAAGCAGGAGACAAAAGGTAAAGAATACAACCAGGAAGCCCATGAAAAAATCAGGGAAGAGATTGAAGCCGGCGATTCTGTTCTTAGCGAAAAGATGCAGGAACAAGGCACACTTACCAGCCTGATATCCCGGCAGAAAAAGGAGCTGGAAAAAGCAGGCGAATTAAAGAAAGAGCTCGAAGCAGCCCAATTACGTGCCGAAGACCTGAAGACGCTGAAACAACTATTCAAAGGCAGTGGTTTTGTCAATTACATTTCTTCCGTTCACCTGCTAAACCTTTGCAATGCTGCCAATGATCGCTTTTTTAAGCTCACCCGCCAGAAACTGAGCCTGGAGATCACGGATGACAACTCCTTTCAGGTGCGCGATTTTATGAATGGCGGCAAGACCCGCAACATCAAAACCCTCTCGGGCGGACAAACTTTCCAGGCTGCCCTTTCCCTCGCCCTGGCACTGGCCGACAGTATTCAGCAAATGACGCTATCAGACGAGAACTTCTTTTTCCTGGATGAAGGATTTGGCAGTCTCGACAAGGAATCGCTCGACATCGTATTTGATACCATCAAATCATTACGAAAGGAAAACAGGATTGTAGGAGTGATCTCACATGTTGAGGAGATGCAGCAGGAAATTGATACGCACCTGCGTATTGTCAATGATACGGAACAGGGAAGCCGGGTTATGAGGAGTTGGGAAGTATAATATAATAAACCAGACAGGTGCTGGCACCTGTCTGGTTTATTATAGCTTTACTTATTCAACAGTCAACAAAGTTTTTAAGACATCCTGAGAACTTTTCCCCACCATCACCTCAAAATCACCGGGCTGAATTTCCCTTTTCATACCCATTCCAAATGCCTCCAGCTTGTCAGGGGAGAGCGTAAAACTTATTGATTTTGTCTCACCCGGCTGCAGATTGACACGCGCAAAATCCTTCAGTTCCTGAACCGGACGAGTTGGCAAACTGACCATGTCGCGTATATATAATTGTACTATCTCATCACCAGCCACCTTACCGGTATTGGTTACATCCACAGTAACCTTAGCGGGTTCACCAATTTGTATCGTATCAGGAGAGACAGTCAGGTTACTGTAATCATAATTAGTGTAACTGAGGCCATATCCAAATGGAAATAATGGAGAAGAATTGGCCAGCACATATTTTCTGAAACGGGAAGGTTTATGATCGTAATAGCAAGGCAGCTGACCCACTGAGCGCGGTATGGTGACAGCCAGTTTCCCGGAAGGATTTACCTTCCCGAATAACACGTCGGCCACTGCCCGGCCTGTTTCCTGCCCCAGGTACCAGCCCTCGATAATAGCCGGTGCTTCCACAGCCAGTTTGTTGATGGTAATGGGGCGGCCGTTGATCAGCAGAACCACTACGGGCTTTCCTGTTTTCAGAATTGCCTCGGCAAGTTCATTTTGCATGCCCACCAGATTAAGATCATCGCGGTCACCCAGGTGGGTATCGCTCCAGGCTTCACGGCAGATCAGTTCATTTTCGCCCAGTACCAGCACTACTGCATCACTGTTCTTTGCCACTTTAACAGCCTCACCGATCAGGCGGCGGTCATCAGCCGGATCATTCAGGATGGGATTCTCATTTACCTTCCAGTGACATTCCTTGTTAAGCGTCAGCTTACATCCTTCGGCGAAGACAACGTTGAATTTTCCTTCACCAAACTCTTTTAACCCATCAAGCACACTGATTCCCTGATGTGGAAAATCCGAATAACCACCAAGGTGAACCTGGGATGCATTGGGACCGATCACTGCCAGTGTATTGATCTTTTCAGCATCAAAAGGCAGGGTGTTGTGATCGTTCTTCAGCAGTACCATCGCTTCCTGTGCCGCTTTGCGTGCCAGCGCCTTATGCTCAGGACTGTTGGTTACCTTTTCCAGGTTTTCCAGGTCAGGATAAGGATTCTCAAACAACCCACTGGCGAACTTCATCCGCAATACATCACGTACCGCTCGGTTAATGACTTCTTCAGACACTTTTCCGTTCTTTACCTGGTCGGCCAGGTGTCTGAAGGCACCACTGCTTCCCAGGTCATAATCAACACCAGCATTAATGGAAAGAATGCCAGATTCGGCAGAATCTTTTGCCGCATGATGCTGATTAACCGTCACATCCAATCCGCCTCCGTCACTCATCACCATGCCGTTGAAACCCCACTCGTCGCGTAGGATATCAGTCAGCAGTTTATGATTGACATGATTAGGAACACCATCCCATTCATTGTAGGAGGCCATTATGCCCTGTGCATTGGCTTCTTTGACGGCCCTTTCAAAGGGATATAAATGTGTCGACCTGAAATACCTCTCCGAAAAATTCACCGGGGCAATGTTCCTTCCACCTTCCGGTTGACCATGTCCGGCAAAATGCTTCAGGTTCACAGCTACATGATGGTTGTCGATGGTTTTGCCTCTTCCCTGGAAACCATGTACGGCGGCAACAGCCAGACGGGCGGTGAGGTAAGGATCTTCACTGTAACACTCTTCGGTACGGCCCCAGCGCGGATCACGGGCCAGGTCAAGCACCGGTGAAAGGACCTGACGGGTACCACGGGCACTTGCTTCCAGCGCGGCAGCAGTGAAGATTTTCTCAATCAGGGTAGTATCCCAGGTACAGCCAAGAGCAATTGCCTGCGGAAAGCTGGTGGCCTTATCTGCCATGTACCCATGCAACCCTTCACCCATGATAAAAACAGGAATTCCCAGTCGCGTTTTTTTAATCATATAATGCTGAAGTCCATTGATACATTTGGCTCGGTAAAGGAAGGTCTGGCTTTGTTGCCACCCGGCTGCCCTGAATGAACCAACACCATGGTAAAGCAAAGCAGTGTCCTGTGTGCCTACAAAATTACCATTGGCATCAAAAGCTGCCGTATCGGTTGAGCGATAGCCCTGAAGCTGGGCAACTTTTTCTTCAAGTGTCATGCGTTTCAAAAGATCGTTCACCCTTTTCTCAATGGTCTGACTGGCATCTTTGTATAGAGGCTGCTTGTTGGATGTGCAGGATACAAAAAACAAGAGAATAATTAGTAAGTAGTTTTTCATAGAATTTTATTTAGTAGAAGTTTGATAATAGTTCCTAATTCAGCCGGTTAAAGATAGAAATAAGATCTTTGAAATGAAAACCAAAATCATAATGATCTTGCCCGGGAAGAGCTGAAGAGTGATTCTTCCTTTAGTTATCAACTATTGCTTAACTCCTATCATTCATCATTACCTATTCTGAAAGACAGATTTTTATTTTAATATTTAATTAAAAAAGAAATTGGGGGACAGGTATAAAGACGGTATAATTTTAAGTTATACGATTGAAATGTCATAAACATTTTGACGCGAGCGCATTACAACTGTACAGGGCGCCATCAAAGGGATTCAGCTAATTTAGAAACGCTTTAAATAAATAATTTTACAGGGCTGTTTCAATAAAAAGATTTTCAAAACCGAATTTTTTATTTTAGATTTGCAGCTCAATTCAACGGGGTGCCATAGCTCAGTTGGTAGAGCAACGGACTGAAAATCCGTGTGTCCCTGGTTCAATTCCAGGTGGCACCACCTCTAAAAGCCGGATGAGAATCCGGCTTTTTTGTTTTTATTTGTTTGTCCCCGCCCCGAAAGCTGTTTTTATCTTCGGTTTTTTTCTTTCTCGTTGTTTTTTGTAAGCACTAAGCTGAATCACATGATATTTTTTTCGAAATTCGATAATATAAATTCGGTAAAAAAAATTTAATGGCTACTTATTGCTGTTATATACTCTATAGCAAAAAGTTGGATTCATATTATATTGGCGAAACAGAGAATGTTTCTCAAAGATTGGTGTGGCATAATTCGGGGAAATTTAAGGGTTCTTCAACATCCCGAACTAATGATTGGCAAATCTTTCTTGAAATTACATGTGTAAGTCGTGAGCAGGCAAGGAGGATAGAAAAACATATTAAGAGGATGAAAAGCCGAAGATATATTGAAAATCTCAAAATTTATCCAAACATCTTAATTGGGCTGAAAGAGAGATACTTGTAAGTATAGCGTGTCCCTGCCCCGAAGGCTTTCGGGGCAATTCCAGGTGGCACCACCTCTAAAAGCCGGATTCTCATCCGGCTTTTTTGTTTTTATTTGTTTGTCCCCGCCCCGAAAGCTGTTTTTTATCTTCGGTTTTTTTCTTTCTATCGAATTTTATCAGCATAAAGTTGAATCCCAAAAGATTTATTCCGAAATTTAGGATAAAATAGCAGATCCCATCTCCATGGAGAAATTTCAAAATAAATATCGCGTTAAATCCAATCGGATGCCCTTATGGGATTATGCTGGCAATGGTTTTTATTATATTACCCTGGTTACCCAGCACCGGAAATGTAACCTGGGACGAGTTGAAAATAAGGCAATAATATTATCCGATTTTGGCAAAATAGTCAACAATGAATGGTTGAAATCATTTGAAATTCGAAATGAATTATTTTTAGATGAATATATTATAATGCCCAATCATTTGCATGCAATTATTATAATAAACCAAAATATACACAGTTTATACGATTTATATGATTTTGACGATTTGCCAGGGGAACACGGGGCCGCCGGGAAACACGGAGAGACGCACGACCGTGCGTCTCAACAATCATCAAACAACCATTCGTTAAACCAAAAATCGTCATTCCTACAATCATCAAACAACCATTCGTTAAACCAAAAATTACACGGAGATAATGGAACGAACGGAGAGACGCACGACCGTGCGTCTCAACAATCATCAAACAACCATTCGTTAAACCAAAAATCGTCATTCCTACAATCATCAAACAACCATTCGTTAAACCAAAAATTACACGGAGATAATGGAACGAATGGAGAGACGCACGACCGTGCGTCTCAACAATCATCAAACAACCATTCGTTAAACCAAAAATCGTCATTCCTACAATCATCAAACAACCATTCGTTAAACCAAAAATCGTCATCCCAACAATCCCGGATAAATCCCAACGACAATTCCGGACAACCGACCATATTAATCCGAAAATCCAAATCTGTTTCATCATTTGTTGCTGGTTTCAAATCAGCAGTAAATTCAAAAATTGATGATTTTATAGATGAGCATAATCTTAAAATTCCAAAATACAACAAAAACAATCATTTCTTTCAACAGGATTACTACGATCACATTATCAGAAACAGTAATGAACATAAACGAATAAAGAAATACATCATCAATAATCCGTCAAAATGGCATTATGATTCATTTAACAGCCCGCTGATGAAATAATCAGCATTAAGAACCAACAGATAATGGTTGGTCATGCTGTTTAAGTAACCACATTTCTATTCCCAAAACCCAAACAGTCGCAATAATAACCAATCCTAAATATGTATGCTGATTCACAAAGGATTTGTTAATTTTGCACCACAATGCAACACAATATGAATTATCAAACCTATACTTTGCCCAATGGCATCCGGCTGATTCACCAGTATCATGAATCTATAATTGCTCATTGCGGACTCATGATCAATACCGGTTCCAGGGATGAATCACCAGAAGAAGCAGGCATGGCCCATTTCATTGAACATGCTGTATTTAAAGGCACTAAGAAACGAAAAGCCTATCACATCATCAGCAGACTGGAAGATGTTGGCGGAGAGCTAAATGCATACACTACCAAGGAAGAAACCTGCATTCACGCCTCTTTCCTTTATAGTGAATTTGACCGTGCCATGGAGCTGATCAGCGATATCATGTTTCATTCAACATTTCCTGAACGGGAGATTGAGAAAGAAAAAGAAGTGATTATTGACGAGATAAATTCCTATCTGGATACTCCTTCAGAACAGATATTTGATGATTTTGAAGAATTGGTTTACGGTTCATCCCCACTTGCCCGTCCCATTCTTGGCAAACCAGAATACATACGTTCGTTTACGCGGAAAGATGTGGAACAGTTTATTTTGGCCAACTATAATACAGACGAAATGGTTATAGCCGTTGTAAGCAATTTGCCATTTACCAAAGTCACCAAAATATTTGAAAAATATTTTAGTGTTATTCCGGATAACCCGAGAAAAAAAGAAAGGATCTCATTCTCTCCGTCTCAATACCAACCAGAACAAAAAACAGTTGAACAAGACAATAATCAGGCACATTGTGTAATTGGGAATATCGCCTATGACCTGAAAGACGAAAGAAGACTCAGCCTACATCTGCTCAATAATATATTAGGCGGACCCGGAATGAATTCCCGCCTTAATCTGTCATTGCGCGAAAAAAACGGGTATACTTACAATGTTGAAGCCAATTACAGCCCCTATATTGATTCAGGTATTTTTTGTGTATATTTCGGAACCGACAAGCAACATCTTAATAAAAGTATTGATCTTGCTCAGCGGGAATTTAAAAGGATGCGTGAAACAGAACTGGGTACTCTGCAGCTTAGTAAAGCAAAAAAACAATTACTTGGGCAACTGGCAATTGGTGCAGAAAACAAAGAAAGCCTGATGCTTTCAATGGCTAAAAGTATTCTGGTTTACAACAAGGTAGAAGACTTACAGGAAATAAGCAAAAAAATAGAAGCAATCACATCCCGTCATCTCCTTGATGTAGCCAATGAAATATTACACCCGGGGAAGCTTTCTTCACTTATTTTTGTTTAATACATGAACGAAAAACCAATAGAAATTTATAATAGATACAATGTTTGATTATTCTCCCGAACTTCAGGAATACCTGACTAATCATATTGACGAAGAGGATCCTGTTCTGGCTGAACTAAACAGGGAAACACACCTGAAAATGCTCCATCCGGGTATGCTCTCAGGGCATCTGCAAGGTACAATACTAAGGCTTTTCAGCAAGATTTTACAACCATCAACGATCCTGGAAGTGGGAACTTTTACCGGCTATTCAGCTATTTGTCTCGCGCGGGGACTGAAGACGGGCGGAAAATTACATACCATTGATATAAATGATGAGTTAACAGATTTTACTTCTAAATATTTTATAAAAGCCGGTTTGGAAAAATCTATAATAGCCCACACCGGGAATGCCCTTCAAATTATTCCCGAAATAGAGGAATGTTTTGATTTAGTTTTCCTTGATGGAGAAAAAGAAGAATATAATTCCTATTATGACCTGGTCTTTGACAAGGTCAGAAAAGGCGGACTGATCATAGCCGACAATGTGCTCTGGCATGGCAAAGTATTAAAGATTCCACAACCAGGCGACCGGTCAACAGCAGGAATAATGGAATTTAACGACCGTATTATGAAGGACAGCAGAGTTGAAAAAATTATCTTTCCTGTAAGAGATGGGTTTACTGTAATAAGAAAAAAATAATAAATAACAGTTTTAAGTGGCTTCCGAAAATCATCAGGATTGGCCCTGAATACAATTATTATTAAACATTTTCGACGCAGGTATTGTTAAGTATATAATTTATCCAAATATGTTTATTAACAAATGGCAAATTATTCAATAAGAGACCTGGAAAAGCTTTCTGGCATTAAGGCTCATACCATCAGAATATGGGAAAAACGATACCAGTTGATACAACCACGGCGTACTTCCACCAATATCCGCTATTATTCTGACAATGAGCTTAAAAAATTATTGAATATTTCAATTTTGCACAGGCATGGATTCAAAATCTCCAAAATTGCAGAACTGGATAATGAGCAGATACATGAACGCATCAAGGAAATTACCAATGAAACCTGTGACTTCATTAGTCAGGTTGAAAACCTGGTGATAGCCATGATTGAGCTGGATGAAGATAAGTTTGAGAAAGTTCTCTCCAAATCGATTATCAGAATTGGTTTTGAAGAAACCATTATAAAGCTGGTTTATCCTCTTTTTGAGAAAATTGGCATACTCTGGGTTACCGGAACTATCAATCCGGCTCAGGAACATTTCATGTCAAATCTTATAAGGCAGAAACTTATCGCTGCTATCGACGGTCAGATTCCTTCAGAATCAGCCAGATCAAAAAGTTTCATGCTGTTCCTTCCCGAAGGAGAATTACATGAACTGGGTTTATTATTTTACAGTTTTATGCTTAGAAAAAACGGCCACCAGATCATTTACCTGGGACAATCCGTTCCTTTTCACGACCTGGTAGAAATTAATCAAATAAAACCTTCTGATTACCTGCTTACTTCATTTACAGCATCATTGGCAGGCGATGGATTAATTAAGTACATAAATAACCTTTCCGCATCATTCGCCGAATTAACGATTTTTGCTACAGGACTTCAGCTTAAAGAGGTGGAAGTACCCCTCCCTGATAATGTAATCAAAATCAGTACTCCCTCCCATTTCTTTGAAGAATTTGATAGAATTACCGGCACCATAAATTAATTATCTCCCCGGAATAGTAAGAAGGAATGTAATAAGTCTGTGTAAGGTTGATAATACTATACATGATATGCAGCCCGTAATTTTTTATTATTTTCCGGATTTGAAATTCTAAAACTGGTTTGTAGTTTCTGTTTACGAATTGAAAAACAAGTTAAAAAATTAAAAACTTTCTTCACCAAACCTCCCCGAATACACCTGTCGCACACATCTTCTAATGTTATATATATTTGATTATATGATACTTAATAAATATAAGTCTGTAATCATATTGCTTAACATAATTTAACATTTAAAGCTCTTAATACTTGTTTTTAGCCAGTATTTTTTTTATCTTTAAATGACTTTAATAATCATAAATAAAAATATTATTCATTTATTTATATTTATTATAAATAAAGTTTATGATTATCAGATATTTAGAGCGCTCTTATGTTTAATATTTAAGTTTTGCCACTTAAACATATAAATATCATTTAAAAAATAATTATTTTTAGTGATATTTAGAATCGTATAGCTAATTTATATTTTTTTATCTGATTTTAAGGGTTTTAGATGTTTTTTGTTATTTAGAACTCATTATAATTTAACATATTTTAAGATATTCGGGTCTTGATTTGTGTTTATATATTGATTACTTTTGTTAAACAATAACCAAATAAAACTTAATGACCATGACAGCAATTGAATTTAATCACCAACTAATTGATTTGGAAGATAACCTTGAAAGATTTGCATTAAGTTTAACTTCCGATCGCGAAGAAGCCAAAGACCTTTTACAGGAAACATATCTAAAGGCACTTTCTTACAGAGACAAATTTGTTCATTACACAAACCTTAAAGCGTGGACTTTTACCATTATGAAGAACACCTTCATTAATAATTACAGAAAAGCCATGCGTCAGAATACTACAATGGACAATACCAAAGATTTATATTTCCTGAATAATGTACAGGAATCCGGCTTTAGTTCTCCTGACTCCAAATATGCCTATGACGAAATAAACAAGGAAATTGAACGGCTGGATGATGAATTCAAAGTTCCTTTCAGAATGCACCATCAGGGATATAAATACAAAGAAATTGCCGAAAAACTGAACCTGAAAATTGGTACAGTTAAAAGCAGGATCTTCTTTACGAGGAAAAAATTAATGGAAAACCTTGAAGATTATCAGGCCTAAAGAATGATTGATAGTTCTTAACACAACCTTTGTTCTAGTAAATTGTTGACAAAAAGCCCGAAGAATTCTATTCTCCGGGCTTTTTTGAATATGTGAAAATGATAAATAATTAAATGAAACGGGTTAGTTTTTCGGTTGTATCGGAATATTTTATATATTTATTCCTGTTTAAGAAACAGTTGCCCTTTCAAAACCTTAACATCTTCATTAGCTAGTTGCGGGATGAATAAGTTTTAATTCGGTTTATCCTGGGATAGAATTTTAGAATGTATTCAGTTTTTAGTCTGATAAAATAATTTTAAATACTACTAAACCCACTAATTGCACCATGAAACCATTAACTATTGAAAAGACCGATAAAACCCCATACATCAGCCTTAAAGACGGGGTACTTCAGATTTATGGCCGTTCAATTGCTGAGGATCCCGGAAAATTCTATGCTCCGGTAATGAACTGGATTCGCGAATATGGTGCAAATCCTGCCTCCAATACACAAATCAACATTCGCATCGAATATAGCGATACAGGTTCATCAAAAGCGCTGCTGGATGTTCTGAAATTGCTGGATGAAATTTACCTGAAAGACTCCAACATGCTCGTTAACTGGTATTACGAAGAAGGAGACGACGATATGTACGATCAGGGAGTATATTTTAAAACTTTTGTGAACATCCCTTTTAATTTCATCGAATTCGACGAATAATTATTTTTCCAACTTTACTTGCTATTAATGAATTGACCAGAATAAACATTTGGCTGGCAGCAATAAGCCTCTCTTTTCTGTTTTTTCTTAATGAAAAACAATTTATTGAAGATTAATATCCTTATCAACCGGTTATTATTTCCTATTTTTATGCCACCTGCATAAAAATAAATTATTCTGATGTTACCTTCAAACAAAGAAAAATCAACAGCAGGCAGGGATAACAATCAACTATAATCTGTGTATATTGTTATGCCGTTTTTTGAAATTTAATAATTATTTCGCGACAATACTTTATCCAACACAAAATTAAAGCATGCGTGATTATTGCAGAAAAATATTATACCTGTTCTTGATAATATCCCTTTCCTGGATGAGCGCTTATTCGCAACAACAGTTGCTCAAGGGAATTTATCTGAATGCGGGTCCGGGACTGTCATATTATAAAGTCAGAGATGAAGGAATGTCGCCACTCCTTTACAAGGGCAGTGCAGGACTTGTAAATCTGGGCATCTACGATATCAGGAATAAGGGACGTCACATTGTGAATGCAAATTTTCTTTTCGGAAAAATAAAACCATCTATTTACCCGGACTTATCCCAGTCTTATGCAAATCTGATGCGCATTGATATTGATTATTCATACCAAAGAATTATTAAATCATGGAATTCAGGTAAAACCACTCTTTTTGCCGGGGGAAACTGGCAAACTTTTCAGGCCGTGAAAAAACAGGTTGTATATTCAAATAATGCATTTAATAATACATTTGTTACGTCACTTGCACCTTCAGTTATGATCCTTCAGAAGATAACCGGTGAAAAAAGAAATTATTTGCTGACTCTTCAGGTGTCCATACCCATTTTTGCCCTAATTCAACGGCCATCTTATGCCTTCTCTCTAGCAGACAGAGCTTATGAAAACAATAACAATTATTTCAGAAATTTTATCAGAAGTCTAAAACCTGCCACCATAAACCATTATCAAAGGATTAACTCCTCATTAACTTTATTGTATATGTTGAAAAACGGGAATGCAATTAAATTTGGTTATAACTGGAATCTATATAACTACAGTCCGCAAAACCAGGTTATCTCGGGAATCCATGAACTTGTTATTGCCACAGTCTTCAAATTCTGATTTACTATGAAACCATTCGTAAAATCACACATATTGCAGGAGATGAATCTTTTCAAAATTAAAAGATTTGCCCTGCTGATACTGATGGTTATAAATTTTGGTTGCGAAGATGCTTTCATCAAAAATGATCCTGCAAATACGCCTGTAAATAATTTTGAGATACTCTGGAATACTCTCAATGACAAATATGCTTATTTTACTTACAAAAACATTGATTGGGACTCAGTTTACCGGGAATATCGTCCAAAAATTAATAACCTGACCGACGACAAAGAGCTTTTCAGGCACATGGCTGACATGCTTAATGAGTTACAAGACGGCCATGTGAACATTACCAGTGAATTTGACCGGTCAAGGTCATGGAACTGGAGGCTTAATTATCCTGATAATTTCGACCAGACAATATTGCACAATAACAGATACCTTGGAAATAACTATCGCATCACCGGACCATTGCTGAATACGGTAATTGATTCAATTGGATATGTTTATTACAGTAGTTTTTTAAGTGACATAAGCAATGACAATATTGACTTTCTAATCGACCAGTTTGCTGATCTTAAAGGCATTATCATTGATATTAGAAACAACGGAGGAGGAAACACTTCCAACAGTAACCTGCTGGTTAGCCGGTTTCTGGACAAAACCAGGCTTGTACAGTATGAATATTTTAAGACCGGGCCGGGCCATGACGAGTTTTCCCCTTTGCAACCTGTCTATCTTTCACCATCTGGCAAGAAACAATTCAAAAAGCCGGTAGTTGTGCTGATTAACCGTTCATCCTACAGCGCTGCTACCGATTTTGCCTGTAAGATGTCGGTGATCCCCAGTGTTACGCTCATTGGGGATACTACCGGGGGTGGAGGAAGCTCACCCATAAATTATGAACTGCCCAATGGATGGACTTTCCGCTTTTCATCCAATGGCTCAACCACCCCCGGAAGGATGAACCTGGAAAAGGGCATGCCTCCTGATATTCACCAGGATATGACTACACTAGATGAATTAATGGGAATTGATTCAATCATTGAGAAGGCTATTCGGGTCATTGAAGAAAAAACATCAAAAAAGTTTATCGATCCAGCCATTCCTTAAAACTTTTTACTTTCTCCCGGCTCACTAACACATCATCATCAACAGGAGTTTTCAGTTTCAGCTTTAGTCTTGAACCTGAGTATATTACAATATCTTCGATTGAGTCCCAGCGAACAATGTATTTCCGGTTTACCCTGAAAAACACTTCCGGATCAACCAGCGATTCAACCTGGTCGAGCGAGTAATCGAGATCGTAATTTCTGCCGCCCGACACACACAGAAAAGAACTTTTACCGGCCGAATAGAAATACATGATATCCTCTACTGCAATGGATCGGATATGTTGTCCGGCTTTCACCACAAAACGGCTTTTAAATCGACTTCCCAGCTGGGTCAGCAGTTTATCATAAAGTAATGTTTTGTTTTCAATTGCTTCTTTCTCTGTCGGACCGAAATAAGTCAGTAACTTATCCAGTGCCAAAGAAAGTTCGCCGTAATCTATCGGCTTTAACAGATAATCCACGCTGTTCACTTTGAAGGCCTTGATTGTATATTGGTTATATGCGGTGGTAAAGATAACCGGGCTATGCACTTCCGTTCTTTCAAATATTTCAAAACTTAGTCCATCTTCCAGTTGGATGTCCATAAGAATCAGATTTGGTGGTGAATTATCTTTAAGCCACGCCACAGATTTTTCAACTGATCGCAATGGTCCGGCAACGGATGAGTTGGGATCATATTTTCTGATGAGGTCAATCATCCTTTCTGCTGCCAGCATTTCATCTTCAATTATCAGGATCTGCATCATAGCTTATTTTTAACCCTTTTCATTTATGGTTAGCAGGGGCAATTTAACAATAAATTCTTTGCCGGTATCTTCAGTAATAAACTTTTGACTGGTAAGGAAAGCATACCTGGAGCGGATATTTTCCAACCCTCGTTTTTTTCTCTCATCCAGTATATTCCGGCGCTGAAGGTTGTTTTTCACTTCAAGATAATCTCCTCCATCGCAATTGATAGTGACACTAAGTGGGCTTTCCTTTGAAATAATATTATGCTTAAGTGCATTTTCAATAAGCATCTGCACAGACAGGGGAATAACGAATTTTCCTTTGCATCCTGAAACATCAGTTTTAACGCGAAAACTTTCTCCATGGCGAATTTGCTGAAGAAAAACATAAGAGTTGACAAACTCAAGTTCCACCTGCAAATCTACCACTTCTTCTCCTTCATGCTCAAGCACGTACCTGTACACGTCACTCAGCTTTTTAATAAAAGCAGTTGCAGTATCCGGGTCTTTGTTTACCAGACTTGTAAGCGTATTCAGACTGTTAAACAAAAAGTGCGGGTTCACCTGATTCTTCAGGGCCTGATATTCCGTGGCAAGCTTTTCTCTTTTTAACTGTTCGCTCTGCACTGCAGAATCTTTCCATTGCCGTAGAAAACTTATGCTGGTAAACGTCAGTGTAATCAACAATGAGATAAGCGTTACAATAAACACCGAATTAATAAAAAGCGACCAGTTAATCGCCTGAATATCTACTCCTCTGAAGACGACAATCCAAACCAGGAAGATTATTGATGCAACAATAGCAGTATAGGATACAGCAAAAAAAATGCTGAAAAAGAAAATCTTAAAAGGTGCATCTACCCATGAAAATTTTCGTGAAATTGTTGCATAGATCCAACCAATTCCCTTAAAAAGGGAGAGCCCGAAAACAAGTGAAATGGGGGCCCCTTTGACCATACTTATTAACAAATCACATTGTGGACACTGAATATAAGTAATCACTGTTCCCACCAGTACAGATACAACAATTATAATCACATATTCCCGGATCGTTGACTTGAATTCCTTTGTACCGGTATTTTTAGTATGTATTGGCATGATTCTGAATTCAACATTAATATCAAGAAGGTACAGGTCTCCATAATTTAGCGGCGAGAACCTGTACTTCTTTTTTACATTTATATGCTCATCTCAATTAGTGTGCTGTCATCTTGTAAAACAGAATGTAAAATAAGCAAAGCCATCATAAAAGAAGTCTGTTTATTCACATTTTTTCAGCATTGTATCGTTTATTTCTTTTCCCCATTCCGGATAAAGTGGATTTTCAGGCACAAATGATGCAAATTTCTCTTCAGCTTTCTCAAATAGAGGTTTTGCCCTGTCCGGTCCACCGCCAAAAGCCTTAGGGGTATTGAATTTATTCATACCCATCAAAAAATAAACCCTGGGATTATTTTGATCCATTGCCATCGCCTTTTGAAAGCATTCTTCAGCCATGCCGGCATATTTTCGTCCGCGGGTCATTGGATTTACCTGTATGCGTCCCTGATATAGATATCCCTGCAATATCAGATTTTCAGGTTCATCAGCTGTTAATTTCATTGCCTTGTCAAGGTTTTCCTGTGCCTGATCTAGCAAAGGATCGCACTTGCTGCTCTCCGACCGAAAGGCCATGTCCACATATGCAATAGCTGCATAATAATAGGGCAACCACTGATCTTCAGCGGCCAGTCCAATGGTTTGAAACTTATTGGCGACATTCTGCAGCTCTTCTGTTGTCTGTGCTGCTCTATACTGATGAAGCGCTGCCTCCATATGATTTTGATATTGTTCGGACTGGCCAAAGGAAATGTTCATTATTAAAAACATGCCGGCCAATACCAACATGACTTTCACTTCTGCTTTTTTAATCGCCTCAATTGATGAGTGGAAATACTTAGCTGAATTCGTCTCAACTGGTTCAATACCAGCTAATGAATGTTTCATAATTTTTTTCATGATTTTGAAGAATTAAAATGAATACTAAAAGTACAATTAAATATTATTTTTATTTGTTTATCAGTCAATTGAAACCATGAGTACCAGCAACCAGAACCTCTTTGCTCCGGGAGTTATGGCATGTGACTGATAAGTTCCATCCACAGAGGGAACGCTTTCGTAGTGATACCCATACACATTATTACTACCCAGCAAATTATTCACAGCAAAATGCACCACTGTATATTGACCCAAAAGGCTGGTGAGGTAACTTATATTTAAAGACAAATCATTATAGGCAGGGGTATAATTATCAAGAAATTCACCCGAATTCGGATTGGTGTAGGGACGACCGCTGGCAAACTTATAGCCCAGTCCCAGTTGTGTATTGAGTTTGCTGATCCATTGCTTATAAACTATGGATAAATTGTGCTTTGATATAAAATATGGGGTAGCCATCCGGGGATAATCCCTGTAATTTCTTTTTGAATCGATATATGAATAGCTGATCCAGTAATCTGCATATTTAATGGTTTTGCGATCGCGCCAATAGATATCCACGCCGCGTGCAAATCCTTTACCGTTATTATTATAGGAAGAAGGATCCGGATTATTCAGGAAACTGTATTTTACCAGTCGCCTGTAATCTTTGTAATAAGTCTCTATACGAAAAGTACGGTTATCTTTTTCAAACTGATAATTAAGAATATAATGGTAGGCCTCTTCCTGCTTCAGTCCTGGGGTAAATTTCAGGTAATCAGGTTGCGGAAGCTGGGAATATCTGCCCCAGGCAAAGGAGAACTGTCCATTGTCGCTGCTTTTATAAGCAAGTGCAACCCGCGGAGAAAGTACTGATTGTTTTAGTAAAGAAGAATATTCAAAACGCAGTCCGGCCCGGCAGGCAAACCGGTAGGTAATATTCATTTCTGCTTCAGTATAAAGAGCAGGCTGGTC
Source organism: uncultured Bacteroidales bacterium (assembly GCA_963783315.1). Lineage (GTDB taxonomy): Bacteria > Bacteroidota > Bacteroidia > Bacteroidales > DASQZP01 > DASQZP01. The sequence continues at coordinate 107,060 of CAWAMZ010000006.1, read as the reverse complement.
ATTGATAAAATGCATGGTTCGTACAGGTTCATTTTCCGCGGCATACTGCTGATTATAATTTTCATGCAACAGATCAATTCCCTGTATCAGGCGCAGGTTATCTGCAATAGTATGTACCAGTCCAATCTTATACTGCCACATCCTGTCATGGGTAGTCACTGCATCATTATTAATGTATATCGTTTCGATATCATTGTTAAATGAGCCACCGGCCTTCAACATCAAATTATCACGTAAAGAACCGGCATAATTGGCTTTCAGGTAGTTGTTATCGTTGAAAAGTCCAATAGAATCGGTTATTCCTGACTGGTAATCAGGATAGAATAATCTGCTTTCAGCATGTGTATAATTCCCAAAAACTTTGAATAAACCATCGCTTCCTGCTTTTTGTCTGAAAATAATTGTCCCGGTTTCATTTTCCGGTGCTTTAATCCAATTTCTGTCCTGTGGAACCAGCTGAAAATAGGGTTTCAGATTGGTGTAATCGCCCGAAAGTTCCAGTGAGGTCCTGTCCCAACGCTGGGTATGTGACAGCGTACCTCCGACTGACAGCAGGGATACGCCCGTTGTTGATTTGTCAGGCAAGCCGGAAGTATTCAGGGACAGCACTGAAGAAAGTGCCTGTCCGTACTCAGCAGAGTATCCGCCGGTACTAAAAACAGTTCCACTAAATAAAAAAGGAGAAAACCTGCCTCTGGCAGGGACATCAGGCATCCTTGATGAATATGGCTTGTTTACCAGTATGCCATCCATGTAAGTTTTTGTTTCATAACTTTCTCCGCCTCTGACAAATATCTTGCCTTCTTCACCCACTGTCTGTGTTCCCGGCAATGTATTCAATGCACCATAGATATCTCCCTCCGAACTGGGTACGGTAACAATATCAATGGGATTAAGCATCACGGCCTTTTTGCGGTCTCCGGCGTCAAACATTCCGGCAGTAATTACGGCACCATCAATTGCACTGGCTTTAACCGACATTTGTACATTCAAGAGTATTCCCTTTCCTTCTGGCGTTACCGTGACGATGTAATCGTGGTAACCAATATACCGGAACACGAGTGTCTGCGAACCAGTGTATGTTGTTCGCAATAAGAATCTGCCGGTGGTATCGGAGGTACAACCATCATAGGTACCTTTTATGAAAATATTTGCACCGGGTAAGGGCTGACCTTTCTTATCTGTAACTTTTCCACGAATTGTTGTTTGTCCGGAAAGTGCCAGAAAAGAGTTTCCAGTTATCATAAGAAATAAAAGCAGTGTTTTCATATCATTGAATTTTACACTGCAAAGATTTAAAAGGGAGGCTTAATGAAGAAATAATTTCTGACGGGTTGTTGAAAATGGAGGATGAACTGCAAAACAAAAAAAGAATCTCAAACTGGCAGACTTATTAAACTGCAAAGAATCCGTGACCTAACAGGAAACAAGAGTCTTTTTTGTTAAACAACATTAATACAGGGAACAAACCACTAATAATTTATGTTGTTATGATAAAACCTAAAAGACCTGTTATGAAAAGCGAAACACTTACACTCAAATACGACAAGGGCAAGTTCCCGGTATATTATGCAGAACAGGAACATACAAATTCAGGTATCATACTGATTGAAGAGATTTGGGGATTAAATGATCATATTAAAGATGTGGCCAACCGGCTGGCTGCCATTGGATATTCTATACTGGCTCCTGAGCTACTCAGTGATTCAGGAGTACTGGAACGTATCAGTCCTGATATTTTCAGGGAAATGGCCGATCCGGCAAAGCGGGATGAAGCACAGAAAAGAATGAGGGATGCTATTGCTCCGGTTTATTCACCTGATTTTGGGAAAAATGCAATTGGCAAGCTGCAATCCTCTTTTGATTTTCTGAAAAAGAAAGGGATAGAAAACATTGCGGTGATGGGATTTTGCTTTGGAGGAACTTACAGTTTTGCTTTTGCAACAGAAAACAAACACCTCAAAGCCTGCGCAGCTTTTTATGGACAGCCCCCTCTGGGGAAGACGGCAAGTATTCATTGTCCGGTACTTGCTTTCTACGGAGAGAAAGATACACGTTTGATGGAATCACTGCCGGTGCTACAGGAACAAATGGAAAAACATGATAAAGAATTTAACCACAAAGTATACAATAATACCGGCCATGCTTTTTTCAACGACACCAATCCAATGACATACAACCAGGAAGCAGCGGAAGATGCCTGGATCATCACTGTTGAATTTTTAAGAAAATACCTGTCATAAAAAAATTATAAAGCTTAACAAATTCCATTGGGATTTCAGATATCAGAGCTCTTTTTAATTTAAATAAATGAATAAAGCGGATAGAGTTTTTACATTTACGGCACTAATTGCCTGTCCGCTTGCCTGTATTACAAATTATGTTGTTATGTTTGGACTCGGATCCATGTATCCGGGATACAGTCAGGTGAGCAATACATTAAGTGAAATGGGAGTTGCTGGCAGCCCGGTTTCACATCTTATCTCCGGTTGGTGGGTAATTCTGGGAAGTATCATAATACTTTTCGGCATCGGCTTTCGAAAAGCCTTCAGAAATGAGAACGGAATCATTCGACTGGCCTCATGGCTGATCATCATTTACGGCATCGGGGATGATATTGGCTCCGGGCTGTTTCGCATCAGCCGGATGGCAAATGGTCAGCTGACGCCCATCGGATTGCTGCATGACGGATTAGGAGGTATCGGTGTAGCTGCAATGCTGATCCTGCCGCTGCTTTTACTAACTATTTTCCCGAAGCGAAAGCATCCCGGCTTTTACCGACTTTCAATAGGAGTCCTGATAACCGCACCATTTTTTCTTATTCTTTTCAGTATTTCAAAATCGCTTAATGATCCGTTTAATTTTTTTGTGCTGTACAAAGGGCTGTGGCAGCGCCTACTGGGACTTACCTTTTATATTTACCTGTCGGCACTGGCTTTTAAATCGTTGCAACATGTGAAAAGCAGAGAGCAGGAATACCAAATGAAGAGTTAAAAAATCAAGAATCAGATGATTGCTGGTTCCTGATTCGCGAAGGGCGATTTGTGATTTTGTGAAGACTCAGGCATAATAATATGACAATTAAAAAATCGATATATCACAATTCAAATATCGAATATCCTAAATCAATAAATTTCAGAATCGTGATTCGCGAGGAGCGATTTGTGATTTGTAAAGACCAAGGACATCATACCATCTCAAACAAAAGAATAAACTTATGGGGTCCAAGTGAGACAATCCGATGGCCATCGGATGAACCATCTGTCCTATAAGCTTTCTAACAACTTCAAACAAGCGAATAATCTACCGAATTTCAACTGAATAAACAACCGAATCTCAATTCAATTTCCTCACCCTTACCTCAATTGACTTGTCATTCGCCAGCAATTTTTCCAGCTTCGATACATCCGTATCTCCGTAATGATAGGGATACAGGATAGCAGGTTCGATCATCCTGGCTGCATGCGCTACCTGCTCTGGAGTCATAGTGTAGGGCTGGTTCATAGGCAAAAAAGCAATCTCAATGTCTTTCAGTGTATCCATCTCCGGAATATCTTCAGTATCACCGGCTACATACACCCGCTTATCTCCGAAAGTCAGGATGTAACCATTATCACGTCCTTTTGGATGGAATTTGTCACGTCCCTCAGTAGTATTATAAGCAGGAACAGCTTCGATTGTAATTCCATCAACAGAAATCTGGTCACCGTTTTTCATAACCATTCCCTTGTTCAACTCATCGAAAACTGTTTGGGTTTCCACCAGTTTTGTATCTTCCCGGGTAACATCATCAATAGCTTTTGGATCAAGGTGGTCGCGATGCTGATGAGTAATCAGGATCAGGTCTGCCTTTGGAAAAGCAGAATAATCTGCCAGTTTACTCCAGGGATCAACATAGATCTTTTTCCCCGCATAATCAAATAAAAGTGAACCATGCCCAATAAAATACATAGTAAGTTCACCACCGGATGTATGAAGGTTGTCACTTTCAAACTTAGCAGGTTGCGCCGTTGCAGCAGTTACTAAAGATGCCATAATTAAAAAACTTAAGAATAGCTGTTTCATAGTTTTCCGGGTTTGGTTTAGTCAAGGGTTTTAAGAATACGCATGGCTTCATGCACATGCTTTTCCGGTTCACTCAGTGAATCGAAAACATACACCACGTGCCCGGTCTTGTCAACAACAAAGGTAACACGTCCGGGGATTGGTGATACACGAACACCGAATTTTTTTCTCACCACATTTCCTTCATCAGCCAGCAAGGTGAAAGGCAGGTGGTATTTATCTGCAAAATCTTTGTGGCTTTGCACAGACTGGCCACTGATACCAATTATTTTTGCATCGGCCTGTTTGAACACCTCATACTGATCCCGGAAGGTGCAGGCTTCTTTTGTACAGCCAGGTGTTTCATCCTTTGGATAGAAATAGATCACCAGGTTTTTCTTCCCCACCACGCTGTCAATGTTAAACATATTGCCATCCTGGTCAGGCAGAGAAAATTCAGGTATCTTGTCCCCTTTTTGCAGCATCTGTGCGTTGCTACAGGCAGCAAATGAGAAAAAAGCAACAACCGATAATAATATGCTATACTTTTTCATTTCGTGAAATTTATGGTTTTTAAGTTTAATCGTAATTCGTTACATGGTTTACTTTGTGAATTATTTGTTACTACCATCAACTCAAAACAGAAAGAATTACAGCAAGCAGTATACATGTAACTTATTGACTGAAAACAAAAAAACAGACTGTTTTGTTCGTCCGATTGTAAAGTGAATTTTACTGAAATTATTTGATCTGATTAGTATATTGATTATTTTTATTTTTTTGAAGTCTGAGTGCGGCAAATGATAAGAATGAGAAAGTGGAGCCAAAAAAATTATTAAATAAGAAATAAATAAAAAACAGCCATGAAAACCACACGCCAACAACTTGATGATTTTTTCGCAGCTTCGCCGCTTGCCATAGCCGGTGTTTCAAGAGATCCAAAGAAATTTGGCAACGCTGTATTCATAACTCTGATTGAAAGGGGTCTGAATGTCTTTGCCATTAACCCAAATGTTGAAGAAATTAATGGACAGCCCTGTTATGAAAAAATAAATAATTTGCCGGAAAAAGCCAGATCAATGATTATTCTTACAAAGGAAGACAAAGCACTTCCTGTTATAGAAGAAGCTGCTGCTGCAGGCATAAAGCATATCTGGTTTCATAACAAAGTGAAAGATCCTGCTATTCTTGAGCTCGTTGAAGACAACAAAATAAATTTAATTCAGGGTGAATGCATCCTGATGTTTGCACCTCCCGTAACCGGATTCCACAGGTTTCACCGTTTTCTTAAAGGAATAGCCGGCAAACTTCCTGCAAATGCCTAATTAGCAAACTTTATCAGCCATGCCACCCAAAATTGTAAGAAATGCCGGATTTATCGGAACCATCTCAATCATCATTCTTGTTGTGTTCTTTATTGCAGGTGTTTTTACTGTGCCTCCTGTTGAGTACACCAATGCAACTATGTTTTCACGGCAGTACACATCCGCCCAACTCCTGCCCTTAATACCAAGCTTTCTGCTGACGTTAGCAAATATCCCTCTCTTTGTTGCCCTTTTTCTGATGGCAGAAAAAAACCTAAAACTGACAGCTCTGTTAGGTCTAATAACAGGACTGGCATATTCTTTCTTTTCCGGACTAAACTACTTCCTGCAGATAAGTATACTCCCCGGTGCAGTAAATAATGACAATCATGCTGTAGTCGATTTGCTTGCCATGTCCAGCCCGCTTTCATTAACATATGCCCTGGATAACCTGGGATATTTTTTTCTGGCAGTGAGTTTCTTCTGTTTCGGTTTTATGTTCAGATCAGGGAAACTGCAAAATAGCATACGGATAGTAAGTTGGTTGTATGCCGCCTCAGGATTAGCAGGATTTACAGGATATCTTTCAGGTAATAAAGGGCTGGAAAATCTTGTGCTCCTGTCTGCCATCCTTTACCTCATTGCCATAATTCTAATAATGTTTTTCTTCAAAAACAACAAAGTTAACCATGAACAAGGCATTGGTCGATAATCAGGTCAGGTTAAAACAAATCACCGGATGGGGTCCTTTCTTCCTTTTCTTATTACACAATACTGAAGAAGGTTTGTATATGACTAAATTTGCTTACGGAAATAAGCAAATTTTCCCGTCAGCAATACAAGATTTCCTTTTACAAACCGGTGAAACTAACTTTCGCAATGCAGCGCTGATTTCTTTATTAATTGCAACTCTCCTCCCCTTTTTCATCAGTCTTTATGCTTATAAAAAAAGCTACCAGGGCTCGTCAGTAATCATGATACTCATTTTATACTGGATACTCCTCGTTAATGCATTACAACATGTTACAGGCAGCCTGATTATTCACTCCTATACACCAGGTGTTATAACTGCCCTGCTACTAAATATACCTGTTTCAACGTTAATACTATACAATTCCTCTTATCTGTTTGGGACAAAAAAGAAGATCCATTTTCTTTTATTTCCGGCCTCAGTAGTCATCCTCATTTTTGCCCTGACAATCATATGGGGTGCTTCTTTAGTTATAATTCAATTGAGCTAAAAAAATCAGGATAGCTGCAATCACCTATAAAAATTAGAATTGCAGGCTTTTATTTCGGAAAGCAATAAAAAATAATTTTTTAAAACCAATCCTACTCCAGCCACGTAGACTAATAAATGATATTTTTCTTTAAAAAATAATCATTACTTTTGAAAACATGAAATTGCAATCGATTTCAATATAATTTAAATATTGAAAAAAATAAGGTATTAATACCTTCTTGAAAAATTAAAGAAGATTACTGCACAATGAAAAAAACAAACTACTTACTAACTATGGTTATGGCCATTTTAATGGCTGGTACAATGTCTGCACAGGACCTTCCTGTAACAATCGAAGCTGAATCAGGCACCATGGGGACCGATTTCAGAGTTGTTGACACACTAGGTTTCACCTGTGTAACAATCAATACAGATATAATCAATTCCGCAAATCCTGGCAGCGACAACAGAACAATATCGTATCAGGTTAATTTTGCAGATTCTGGTACTTACGACCTTTATGCTCATGTATTGATTGGCAGTGGTACATTTGATGATGATAGTTTTTTCTATGGAAATGGTTTCGGCATCAAGAGTAGTATAACAGATGGAGACTGGATCAGGTCCAACGGTCTGGCGGGTGTGGGATATTCAGGTATCCTGGATGTTGTTGATGGAGGAGGAACTGCCGGCAGCAATATCTGGAAGTGGATCAACCTGTCAAAATATCAGGGAGACGCTCCACCAATAAGTTTCAGAGTAAATGAAGGAGAACTTTCCAAAACATTTGAAACAGGAGCCAGGGAAAACGGGTTGTATATTGATAAGTTTGTATTTGGCAGAACCGGGCTTAAGTTTACCGTAGATAACCTGAATAAAGGTGAAGCCGGCACTACTGATCAACCATCAAATGAGCCAACAAATCAGCCAATTGCTGCAGGAAAATCAAAATTTCTTGGATGTGAATGGGATTATAATCAGTCCCCTTATTTCTATGACTACTGGAACCAGGCAACACCCGGGAACGCCGGAAAATGGGCAAGTGTGGAAGGTACACGTGATGTAATGAACTGGAATGTACTGGACTCAACTTATAATGTTGCCAAAAGAAATCACGGTTTATTCAAAGAACACACCCTTATCTGGGGAGCCCAGCAACCGTCATGGATTGGGTCTCTTGATACCGCGTCACAACGACAGGAAATAGAAGAATGGTTTGCAGCAATGGCCAACCGCTATGATTCCATTGATTATATTGATGTGGTAAATGAACCAATGCATAATGCTCCCAACGGCATGCTACCCTGGGGAGCCACCACTCCAAATGTAAATTATGCAGATGCGCTGGGTGGTGCTGGTACTACAGGATATGACTGGATTATCACCTCATTCCGGCTTGCGCGTAAATATTTTCCAGCGTCCAAACTGATTATCAATGAATACAGTGTAATAAACAGTACAACAGAAACAAATAAATACATCAAAATTATCAATCTCTTAAAAGCTGAGAATCTGATTGATGGCATTGGGGAACAGGGTCATGCATTTACTACCTATGGTGTTTCGGCTGCCACTCTTAAAGCGAATCTTGATGCACTGGCAGCAACAGGCATCCCTATTTATATTACGGAGATGGATATTGACGGACCTACTGATCTTGATCAATTGAAAGAAATGCAGCGGGTTTTCCCAATCTTCTGGAACCATCCGGGCATTGAAGGAATCACTTTCTGGGGGTTCAGATACGGAGTATGGAGGCAGGACCAGAAAGCATATCTCATTAACCAGGATGGCAGTGAAAGACCTGCCATGAAGTGGTTAAAGGCCTATGTTAATGACACCATCACCCTGACTGATTCAATCCATATTTCTGTGCAGGACAACATTAATTCCATAGGAAAGGGAGAGCAACTCCAGATGAAAGCCAGTGTTTTTCCGGCAAACACCACAATTCCAAATGTTTACTGGTCGGTATCACCTACCTCACTGGCTTCAATAAATCAGAATGGTTTACTGACTGCAAGAGCCAAGGGAACTGTAACTGTAAAAGCCACCGCCTGGGATGGATCATCCGTAAAAGATACTTACACAGTAAAAATTACATACTATCCGGTTCAATCAGTGACTGTCTCTGCAAAAGATGGGCAAGACTCTGTTTACGTCGGAGAAAATTTACAATTGAGCTCCACTGTATTGCCTGAGAACGCTACAGATCCATCGGTTTCATGGAGTGTTGAGCCTGAAGGTTATGCCACCATAAGTTCATCCGGATTACTTTCATCCGACAAACCTGGTAATGTTAAGGTAATCGCAACTGCAAATGATGGTTCAGGTAAAACTGATACAATCAACATTAAAATACAGAACCGTCTCGTTTCATCAATTGATGTTTCTATAGTTGGTCACAGCGATTCTATTCAGGTCGGAAATACCGTGATGCTGGCAGCAGAAATTACGCCGTCAAATGCCACAGACAAAAGCTACTCATGGAGCATGGATCCGGAAGGAATAATAAGGTTTCTTAATAATAATATGATTATTGCAGTTGCCGGAGGGAAAGTTACTGTAACCGCCACAGCAAATGATGCCTCAGAAGTCTCCGGTTCAATGGTCATCAATGTTATAGGAGATGGTCCAAATAAAATTGATGAGCAAAACAACAATAGTATTAATATTTACCCCAACCCAGCTTTAAACGGACAGTTCAGAATTGAAGGGATACAAGACATCACACAAATTGAGCTGCTTAATATTGCAGGAGTAAAAATAGCTTCTTATAATAATCTTAACCAGTCTGCAGTAGGTATCAAAGTAAATGCAAAACCAGGCATGTATATCCTGAAATTATCTGATGGTAAAAAAGCTACATACAGAAAAATCTCATTTAAATAATCTTATTTAAGAGTAAGTCCGGGATGCATTGTTCCGGATTTACTCTTTTTTGAGTATTTAGTATATTACAGATATTTCAGGGCGAAAAACAATGACAATTGATAAAGGTATACTGCCTGCTGTTAAATGCAATATTTTATTAATCCGAAGCAGACTGAAAAACGGTATTCACTACTAACATTTCTACCCCTCCGGGGTTACAGGGGCGGCTCACTGAAATATCTTCGTTCCGTAATTAAACATTCCCCGAGTGGAATTGCACGACGGAATTGAGGGTGCGAGTACCAATCAACCGAATAATTCCGCACCTACGGAGCTGCTGCATGTTTTTCTTTATTGATTATCTGCCATAATGTCGTCACTACTTGACTTGTAAGGTTTATCAATTTACAGTATTGTAAAAGCATGCAAACTGAAACCATTTGAAACAACTTGAATCCTTGCCTTTGGCTGGCGTGTAGGCCTGGTGTGGGCAAGGATCACAACCGGTAAATGTAACAAAGTAACAAGGTGACAGAGGAGCACTGCGTTAAAAGTTTAATTTTTTGCAAACCCTGAAACAATTTGAAATAATTTGAAATCCTCAAACGCATGGATAAATTAGCTGGGGTCCAAGCGGACGATTGAACCATCTACTGAATAAACAACTGAATCCTTGCCTTCGGACTAAGCGAGGGCCTAACACTGGCGCGCATTTGTAATGCGTGCTCCTCTATCGAATTACTACTGAATAATCAACTGAATAATCAACCGATCCTAATTATCTTTCAGCACCACCTCATCATATTCCAGTTCAAAACGGAGTTTGTGTTTGGATTCTTCCTGTGCCAGACTGAAAAACAGTGAACGGAGCAACTGATCATTGACTTTTTCAGCCAGATTTGTATAGAGATGGAAAGCAGCTTTCTCCTTTTTCATAGCAACAATCAGCACTTCCTGGTAGCTCATGCCGGCATGGGGTACCACGTCAACCAGGTAATCACCAATTTTGATGTCCTTGATTTCTTTGGGAGTAAAATTGAACTGTCCGCTGGTGCGGATATTTTCAATTCGTTTTTTATGACCGCGTTCCTCGCCGGCAAACGAAAGAAAGACATTTTTCATCTCAGGATTGCGGGCCGTTTCAGAAAGGTTCATGTACAAATCAACGCTTTCCTGTTCGCGCTCAATGGCGAATTGTAATATATCATCGGAGGTTTGAAATTCTTTTACCATGATCGTATGATTAAGTTTTAGTTATTACTTAATAAGGCATCAATTCCTTTGGCAGCGCGGTGCCCGTCGGCAATAGCAGTAATGGCATCGGCGGTTCTGTTCACCGAATCGCCGCCGGCAAACAACCGCTCAATGGAGGTCTGCATCAGCTGATTTGTAACAATATGTCCCCGTTCGGTTTTAAGTTTTTCGATCCATTCGTCACCAAGAAAATCGTAATAGGCTTCCTGACCAATGGCTCCGATAACGGTATCTACCTCCTGGATTGTTTCACTTCCCTCGATGGGTACCGGCCGTGGACGGCGTCCTTTCGGATCGTCAACCATTTCAGCCCGCAGGTATTCGATCGCCTTCACCCTGCCCTGTTCATCCTTCAATATACGGGTAGGTATGGCCTGCGGGATGATATGTACATTTTCCTGCTCACTGCCTTCTATCTCCTCAGGATCGCTGGGCATATCCTGCACTCTCCTTCTGTAAAGGATGGTCACATCTGCACCGAGACGGCGACCTACGCGCGCTGCATCCATTGCTACATTTCCTCCTCCAATCACAGCAACACGCTTTCCAAGATCTGTTTTCTTGTTTTCGTTTACATCACGCAGGAAGTCGATTGCCTGCATAGAACCAGTAGCATCCTCCCCATCAATGGCAATCAGATATGGTTTCTCAAGACCCACGCCCATAAATACAGCATCATAAGCCGTATATAACTCATCAAATGTCACTTCATGGCCAATCGTGGTATTGAATTGAAATTGAACCCCAATCTCTTCCAGCAGTCCGATTTCTTTTTCAAGCATCTCCATGGGTAGTCTGTATTTGGGTATTCCATACATGGTGGCCCCGCCGGGATGTTCTTTGGACTCAAAGATTGTAATTCTGTAACCCAGCGTACGGAGGTAATAAGCAGCACTGATACCGGAGGGGCCAGCTCCGATAATGGCAATATGTTTTTTGCCTTCAGGCAGGGAATCGAGTCCCAATATCTTTTTGTATTGTTCAAATGGCACGTGGTCGGCAATGTATCTTTTAAGCCACCGGATAGCCAAAGCATCACCTTTTACACCAACCGAGCAAACTTCCTCGCAACGATGCGTGCATACACGACCACATATCTCGGGCAACGGATTGGTTTCATAGAGTATTTTCAGCCCTTTTTCAAGCTTCCCGTCCCTGATTGCTTTGATATATCCCGGAATATCCATATGTGCCGGACAGGAAGCCACACAAATTCCACATGACACACAACGATCGGCTTCTTTTTCGGCTTGTTCTTTCGAATATCCCTTCACAATTTCGATGAAACTGGTGGTACGCTCATCTGGTTTCACTTCTTCCATTATAACCCGATCCGGATTATATAACGAATACCCCGGATTGGTCCATCCTTTATCGGAATCATCCCAGGCTTTCTTGTCCACTCCCGGTATATATCGGAATTCATCCGGATCATCAGTCACCCAGGTATATTCATTGGACATGGTCAGTGAGCCGGTGGTACAAATATCCACACACAGTGCACACCAGCAGCAGCGACCATAATCAACCATTGGCCGTAATCCACTGTCACCTTTCGTGGTCTCAATCCCTTCCACAGGTACCATATCGATGGCCTGGTTCTCACATATTGCCTCGCAGCTTCCACATCCAATACACAACTCCACATCATTCTTATGAAATCCACGATAACGCTCAGCACCGGGCCGTTCAGTAAGAGGGTCTTTTACGGTAACCGGATTTTTGACAATGTTACTCCAGGCTGAAAAAGGAGTTATAATATCTTTGATTTTCATTGTGTAATACTTGTAAATTAGCGTTCAATTTCAGGCGGACAGGTTGCCAGGGATACCATCATCACGCTGATATCCGAAATATTGGCATTCACCAGCAGCTTTTCCAGCAATGCGATGGCATGTGTATAACTCGGACCGCGCAGATTGATCCGTCGGGGGTATGCTGTACCGTCACTTACGGCAAAAAAGCCATATTCCCCACGGGATGATTCACTTCGAACATAGGTTTGCCCAGTCGGGATTTTCCAGCTGAGGGCATTGGGGATGTCCCCAAGAATATCTCCATCCTTTGGCATCTTACTAAGAATCTGGCGGATAAGATCAACAGTATATTTCAGATCCATATAACGCACCCATGTACGGCTGAACACGTCACTGGCAGCCTCTTTATCCACATAGGTTTCAAAATCGAGCTGGTCGTATACCAGGTAAGGATTATCCTTACGTACATCCCGATTATAGCCAGCTGCACGGGCATTCGGGCCCACAACACCGTAATGATCCACCCAGGAAGGATCAACATAACCTGTGCCAACTGCCCGTTTTTTAAATACAGCATTGTCAATCACCAGCCGTTTAAAACGAATCAGGAAATCGTCGATATCATCCAGGTTATTTGTGAGCCTGTCCTTGAATCCGGCAGGCATCTTGCCACGAACGCCACCAGGTATCATGTACATGTGATAGATACGGGCACCCGTCAGTTCTTCAAAGCGGTCCAAAATCAGGTCACGGAGGTATACCCCCCATTGTACACCAAGTCCAAGCCCCATAGTCCCTCCATGTGCCGGCAACAAACGAAGCAGGTTACCAATCCGGGCCATTTCCAGCACCAGGGTACGCATCCACCGGGCATATTCCGGTACTTCCACTCCTGACAGCTCTTCCATCGCAGCTGCCAGGTTGTACTCATTACTGTCCGACTCAGGTACACACATTCTTACTACCGTGGGAAAACACTGCATCCAGGTACGGCGTTCGAATAACTTCTCAAATCCACGGTGCAAATAACCGACATGTGTTTTGGCTTCCACCACCTCATCACCGCAAATCGTAAGCTCGAGCGACATGTTACCCGTTACTCCGGGATGGTTAGGACCGTGCCACATCTTGACATATTTGCCCGAGCTGAAGATCAAACTGCAACTCACCATTCTCATCCGGGTTGCGGGTAAGCACTTCTGTCAGGCTGTATCAATATCCTGGTATTATTGCTGCTCATCGGGATATAATTTTTGTTTCATATAAGTGGCCGGATCATTTGTTTTACGTCCGGGTCTTGGGAAATAAGTTTCTTCACTGTATTTCAGTGTATCAAACTCACGTCGCATTGGTGGTATGCTATCCCATCCTTCCAGCAGGAAACTCTCATTCACCCTCGGGCTGCCAGGAAAATCAATACCATACATTTCCTTAAGCTCCCGCTGATAGGTCCAGACTTGTGCCCAGAGGTGATGGGCTGAATACATTGTGGCTTGTTCACGGCTGATATTGGTAACAATCGAAATATCGGTATGAAGATCATGGTTGTGCAGGATATATTCGAGTTTAAAAATACCTTCTTCCAGCCAGTCAACCACAGTGATCATCACCAGATGTGAAAAGCCTTCTGCATCACGCAAATGGGTAACCGACGGAATAGCCTGATCTTTTGGAACCGTGACAAAATACAGATCTTCCCTTTGTTTTTTGACGGACAGATACATCAAAGGTGGCGCGTAAACGTTGTATGATTTTTTCCATAAACGGTTACCAGTTATAATCGGGCATGTTCCAGTCCCGAATGATTTTTTTCTGATTCTCTTTATATTCATCAAAATGCTCGGCATAGAGGTTTGCACCTTCGGCTTTACCGGCTTTGATTCTTTTCTTCAATGCCTCAAAGCCAGCCAGAATAGCTTCCGGACGGGGCATACAACCTGCCACATAAACATCTACCGGCAGGTACTTATCCAACCGGTTGATGGTATTGTAACTGTCGAAATACATACCGCCGTTGATGGTGCAACTTCCCAGCGCCATTACAAATTTGGGATTCTGCATCTGTTCATAACTACGGATGGCTCTTTTCAGTGTTTTCACACTCAGGTAGCCTGAGATGATCATCAAGTTGGCCTGACGGGGAGTAGGACGCATCTGCACACCAAAACGTATGCATCGAAGCGGGGCGTCAGCAGAGGATATAATTCAATACTGCCGCAGCCTGTACCGAATGCCAGTACCCAGATACTTTCGGCTCTTGCCCAGTTGAAAAAATTTTCAAATATCTTCGTGACGTTTGGGTTCATGTATTTTAGGCTTTTGCATCACAGAAGTAATCCTGGATGGGATCAACCGTGATCTCCTCCCCTTCCGGACCAATAACCGTTCGTTTCAATAAATCCTTGTCGATAAATTCTTTTTTAGATGCCATGAGATCAGGATTATATCATAAAAATTCCAATAATACTTAATGCAAGGGGCAACTTCAGAAACCAGGGAATGCTCTGGTCAATTCTGAACCGTGGAAAAACAAGGCCAACAAATACAGGCCAGAAAAACACGCAGAAAGATTTTACAATTAGTTCAATCCAGTTAGTTGCCCCTCCAAAAAACAGGTTCACCATAAGGATTGATTCGCTTACATAGAGAATGGCTCGGTTTGTTTGCAGCAATCCCAGGAAAGTTCCGTGGTATTCCGTTGGAGGACCGATGGGGATTTCCTGAGGTGCCTGCACCACGTTAAACGGAGATGCCATCATCATTCCGAGGAAGGAAAGCATCGCTGCACTGCCGGCAAATGGATTTGTAAAAATGTTCCAGTGCATGATCCCACCTTGCTGGCCTGCTACAATATCGGTAAGCGAAAAAGAATGGTGACTGGCAGCCACTGCAATTACCGCCAGTGTAAAAGGTACTTCAACAGTAGTAAACTGCGACAATCCGCGACTGATACCAATAAATGAATAAGGATGTCCGCCTTCACTGGCCCCCAGTGCCATGCCCAGCATCCCAAAAAACATGAAATACATAATCAGGATCACATCTCCTGAAAAAGAATAGTTGCTCCAGAGTTCACTTCCGTAAATTAGCGGCATAAAAATAAAAATTCCCACGCCACCAGTCAAACGGAAGACCGGTCCCAGATAAAACATCACTCCATGAGTAACCTGACTACGCATTGAATAGTTTTTGACCAGGTCAATGTATGGCTGATAGATGGGCATACCGATTCGTTTACCGACGCGGGCTGTAATACGACGTATCAAACCATATTGCAGTAAACCATAATTCAGTACGATAAACAATCCCAGTAAAGTAAACAAGAGTTTTGTCCAGTCAATAATCATAACAATTTTCCTCCGCTAATTGAGAAATAGAGAATAATGGCATAAATCAGGAGATGCAGTGCATAAGTCTGACCATTACCTGTATACCAGGTTCTTATCTTATCAGCTATTGCTTCAGACCATTCCGATACACCTGCCCAGAAACGTGAAGCCAGCGGCGTAACAAGAAAACCGAGGGCTTTATTATAGCCTGCAAACATATTATAGGAAATATGCGTTGTTTCGGGCCTGAATGGTTTTTCGGCAGCAAATACAATGTTAAATTGTTTCACTTTTTGTGCTTTCCGGCTATGATAGAGGAGCCATACGAGAATAACGGCAAACATTACTACTACGGTAGATATAATGGCGAAAGCATTCCAGTAGCCAAAGGAAGTGGAAGCCAGTGTTCCTGTCCAGTTGAGCGTTTCACCCGGAACGGATGAAGGGATCAGGGTAGCCAGCGGTTTCAGTAATACAGAGGGAGCTACCGAGAGTACCATGATAGCGATAACAAAGATAATCTGCGGCAGCATGTATGCAACAGGCGCTTCTTTAACCCTGCGATGGTTGTCTTTCATCTGCCCAAGAAATACTGAGGCAATTAATTTATAAAGATACAGGAAGGCCACAATACCGGAGAAGAAAACAACAGTCCCCTGCAGGTACCATCCATTTAACATTACCGCATTATAAAACATCCATTTGCCAGCAAAACCAGCCAGCGGTGGCATCCCTGCAACAGTTATAATACCGATCAGTACTACAATAAACGACAGTGGCATACTTTTGATCAGTCCGCCCATTTCGTACATATTACGTGTTTTGGTGCGGTAAATTACACCGGCTGCCGATTGGAACAGCATTGTTTTATAGATAAAATGTAATACCATATAATAGAGGGCGATAAGCAATCCGAGTTTTGTATTCATTGCCAGGGCAAAGATGATATAACCCATGGCCCCCACACTTGAATAAGCGATTAAGCGCTTCATATCTTCCTCATAAATGGCCAGCATATTACCTCCCAAAGCTGTAAGAGCACCGATCCAACCCATCAGGTAATAGATATCGTAGCCAAACAATTGTTGCGGGCCAAAAGCAGTAACCAGATAAAACAGACCAAGTATCCCGGCATTGATGAGTACCCCGGAAACCAGCGGAGTAGCATCGTCTTCGGCCTCACCATATGCATCGGGAAGCCAGATGTGCAAACCAATGGCTGCAGTTTTCAGCATAAAGGCCAGGGCAAACAACACAAACAAAACTCCTCCTCCGTAAATTACACCCCCCAGGCTTCCAAAAAATACATCTCCTGCCATCTGTGACAGCAACCCGAAAGCAGCAAGCATAACAAAGGCACCACCGGCTGAAAAAATCATATAACGCATTGCAGCTTCAATTGCGCTCTTACCGCGCAGGATAAGCATATAGCTCCCGACTGCCATCAACTCCCAACCAAGAAAGAAACTAAGGTTATCCGGAGGATTAACCAGCATGACCAGACCATATATTGTCATTGCCGCAAAAGGATAGAAGCCTGAACGCTTCCCTCTTTTCACGAAGCCGGGAATCAGTGTCAATATACCACCAATAAGGAAAATCCCCATGAAGATGAGCTGGAGCATATTCCCGCTTATATCGGGATATACAACATATCCAAAAACCATTAAAGTAATAATGAGTAAACTGTTTTTGAGAAAAACAGGCATAAAATCTATGACAAAGAACAAACTGATAAATAACAAAGGCAATAATACAAAAAGGGTATCCAGATTGAGATAATCAATGAAACAGTATGAAGCAATGAGCAATCCTGCTCCGAAGATAAATACCGGCAATTGCCTGAACCAGGGTATTCCCGTTTTTGTTTCTGTATCCATATCGGTATGAAAAACACGCCCAAACCACTTAAATAGAAACTGAATTTCAAAAATACTTCCCAGGAGGATAAGTACAATCCAGGCCCACGCGTTTCCGCCGGCAAGAAGCATAATCATTTTCCATTTGGCAAAAAATGCAGGGAATGGAGGCAAACCTGCCATTGCAGCTATAAATACCCCAAATAAAAAATACAGTAATACTTTCTTTCTAAGGATACCCCATTTTTGTTGTTCATCACTTTCGACAATTCCGCTTAACCAGAAGAGACCGGCTTTAGCGAAAAAGTTTGTAAGGAGAAAACCGAGGATGATAAACCAAAAACTGTTACCGAATAAGGACGACATGGTCACCAGTGAAAGCATCAATCCGCCCTGGGCTACTGATGAGTATCCTAACATACGGCGTACATTTTCCTGCCTGGTTGCCAGAAAGTTAGAAGCAGTAAAGGTGATTATGCCAAACAGGGCTATAACCGGATGCCAGCTTTGTGGTACCACTGGCATCAGTTTATAAATGACGAAAAGGGTGGCAGGCACAGATGCAGCAGAGAGAACGCTTCCAACGGCAGGATGAGCTGTTTCATAAATATCAAGTGCCCAGCCATTGGCTGGAAATGGTTTGCTTTCAAGTAAAAGTGCAGTGATCACAAAAAAAGCAGCCACAGCCCCGCCCTTTATGGTAGTAAGATGCGTCATAAAATCGATATTGAGCGTTGCGGCATAGGAATAGGTGAAAATAATACCGAGAAGGAGGAGCCCTGAAATGACAGAGGATGCAATCAGAAATTTAAACCCGGTGGCAATACTACGCTGGTTCTGAACCATAATTACCAGACCAGCTGTAGCAATAGAGGTAACCTCAAGAAAAACAAAAAGGTTGAAGAGATCCCGGGTCATTACTATCACGTTAAGTCCAAGCATAAAAACAATTAAGATAGAGTGCATATACTTACCTGCTTTCTTCAGTATATCAAAGAGATAAATAACCGTCATTACACCCAGAAGGTTGATCATGGTTGTTAGCACCGCCTCTGCTAAACCCATGCGAAGGTTAATTGCAAAAGGAGGTTTAAAACCAGCAGTATATACCTCAACAGGCTTGAGTGAACCAGAAAGAATTCCTGTTAACCAGGAAGCTGAAATTGCCAGCATACCAGTTAAGGCAATCAACAGAATGTACACAACCGCATATTGCTGTCGCTTTCCTGTCATGCCCAGCAGGAAAGCAGTAATTAATGCAATAGAGACTATATGAACCGGATTTACCATTTTGTTTCTTTAAAATCTTTAATATCTAATGATTGACGAGTCTTGAACATTTTTAGTGCATAAGTAAGCATCACGCCTGTAACTCCTACCCCAATAACGATAGAGGTAAGAACGAGGGCTTGCGGCACAGGATCAACAAATTTTTCTGACAGATTATGAATACCCGTAGTTTTATCTATGATGGGAGCAACACGACCTTTCATATAAGAAAGTGCAACAATAACCAGGTTCAGTCCTGCATCGAAAAGTGTGAAGGATACAATGATACGCAGGATGTTTTTATTGGTCAGTGCTCCGTACAAGCCAATAAGAATCAGCAGGAACCCTGTTACAAGACTTATATTCTGTAAACTGATGTATTCCATTATTCCTCGTTTTGAACTTCGTTAAGGTGATGAAGGATATTTGACAGTTCGGCACCGACTTTAAGTCCTATGAAACTGTAGATAACCGGAATAGCGCCAGCGCTAAACAGTTTGCCCAGATGTCCCAGTGGCAGAAAACGGTTGTCCAGAAAACCCAGGCCGAGTACTATACCAAGGATACCAATAATGACATAGCTAATTCCTGAAATGCTTTCGATGGAATTAAACAGACCATGTCGAAATTCAGCTTGTGGATTGGCCATAAGCAACAATAAAAAACCTGTTGCTATGATGGCTCCTCCCTGAAAACCACCACCTGGAGTAAGATGTCCATTGGTAAATACATAAAAACCAAACAAAACAATTAGTGGAAAAAGCAGTTTTTGTGCCGTGGAAAGAATCACTGAAGAAGTCCTTGGATCGCGCTCTCTGCGTTTCATTCCTGTCTTCAGGAACATTGCAATTAGTGAAGCTGCCACAAAGAGAATGGTTACTTCACCCAGGGTATCAAAACCACGGTACGTAACAACCACAGCAGTAACTATATTGGCAGCCCCCACTTCATGGTCGGCGTTATCAGCATAATAAGCCGGAAGTTCAGGAAGCGATGTATTTTCGTGATGGGTCAGCAGGAAGCGCCCCAGCAGCAATCCAAGGCCAGCTAATATGACTATTATAAACAGATTTTTATACATCGGATCTTCTGATTTTGTTTATGACATAAAAAAAGATGATGGTAGTGAGCCCGCTGCCGATGGCCGCTTCAGTCATAGCCACATCCGGTGCAGCCAGCAACAGATACAGTATCGAAGCGATAAGGCTCAGGATGCCCGATGCAAGTACAGCCGTTCGGACTCTGTGGACAAGTAGTGCTGCAACGGCCATGAGTATCATAACCAGGCTCAGTATAACTGCTAAAATGATAGTTCCCATGTTACTTTTCCTCTTCCTTTTCTTTTATTTCTGCTTCCCTGAGTTTATCGATCACTGTTTTTTTGGAAAGTGCGATACCGATATGATGTGCAGCACGCGCGAGCGTATGTGAGGAAACCGGATTGGTAATGATCACAAACGAAAGCAGGATAAATGCCTTGCCAGCCCAGGATGGATTGATAATTCCAATACCGGCAATAGACAAAATGGTCCCCAGTGTGCTGGCTTTGGTACCTGTTTGCAGACGGTTGTACAGATCAGGCATCCTAACAATTCCGAGGGCACCCAGGAAGATAAAAACTGATCCCAGCAAGGTAACGATACTACCGATTAACATGCGTATTTCCATGACTACATCCCTTTCTCAATAAAACGTGCAACAACAATTACCCCGGTAAAACTGAGCAGTCCGTATACCAAAGCCACATCGAGATAAATATACCGGTTATTAAAAACAGCAATAAGGGCAATAAGGGCAATTGAAGTAACCGTCATCACATCAAAAGCCATGATCCTGTCGGCCGAAGTAGGCCCCTTGATAAAGCGCCAGAGCGCTGTAAGCATACCAAGCAGAATTAGTCCACCTGATATATACAAAATAGTACTAACCATACATTACCTCCAGATATTTTTCAAATTTAGAAACAATGGAACGCGTTGCCTCTTCAACTTCTGTACTGCCTACATCAATCCAGTGAATGAACATTCTGTCACCACGGATATCAACGGTAAGTGTCCCCGGTGTCAGGGTGATGGAATTAGCCAGCATCATCTTCCCGATATTGGTTTTCAACCGGGTTTTAACCTCAACAATCCCGGGGTTAATGGGAAGTGCAGGATTGAGTACCCGAAGTGCTACGTCAATATTTGACTTTATCAGCTCCCACCAAAATACACCCAAAAAAGCGATTGAATAAAGAAAGCTTTTAGGAGTAAGACGTACATTTTGTAATACTTCACATTTACTGCAAAGTACCACTGCTATCAAGGCAGATATTAAGGCTCCTGTAATGAGGACATCTGTATCAACCGACCAGTTAAGTGCCATCCAGGTGAGATATGACAGCACAAAAATTAAGGAAATGTTTTTTAAGTTCATGCAGTTGAAATTAGATCACTGCAAAGCTATTGCGCTTTAGATTAGAATCCCCGAGAATCGGGTATAGATGGGACTATGATCAGATGAAATTAGATTTAAAATATAATAGACGTAGCGCAATAAAAAAATAGACTTGTGGTTAGTGAGATAAAAAAGCGCTAATTTAGCATTGCAATATATAAGCAAGGAAATGTATCAGCAAAAAAAGACCTGTCAGGATTGCATTACAAAATCAGCCTGTTTTAGAAAACTCAGTGTCCTTGAACTGGAAGTAGCAGATACCAACCGTGTTGAATTAAATTACCGTAAAGGGGAGCATATTGCCAAGCAGGGTGCATTTGTCACCCAGATACTATATCTGCAAAAGGGGCTGGTGAAGGTATACATGGAAACCAGAAGTGATAACGATATGATCCTGAACATATTTAATAAAGGCAGTCTGATCGGCTTGTCCAATATCTTTTCAGGAGCACCTATGCAGTATTCGGTGGCTGCAATCGAAGATTCAGTAATTTGTGCCATTGATAAAAAAATAATTGAAGATCTGGTTAAAAATAATGGTGAATTTGCGCAAAGCATTATTGAAGATATCAACAAATGCACTTTTTACCACTTTAAGAAATTAATAGCCGTCACACAAAAACAACTGAATGGAAGAATGGCAGATACATTACTTCATTTGTCTGACGAGGTGTATCAGAGTGATGATTTTAATATGGCACTATCCAGAAAAGAGCTGGCCGAACTGGCAGGCATGAGTATGATGAGTGCGGTAAGGGTTATTAAAGACATGCAAAAAAACGGTATTATCAGAGAAAATAACGGACACTTCTTCATCACTGACCGGCAAAAGCTGGAAGAATTGAGTATTTACGGGTAAATTTCAAAAATAAAGGTTTATCAATATATCCAATCTTATTTAAGGTGAAATTTGAGCTAAAGAATTTCTTAATATAATTTGTAAATAATTCAAAGAGGAAATATTTGATCATTGCTACTATACCATGTTCATTCATCCCAGACAAACAATTTACATTTTATCTAACAACCAACCCTCCTGATTATCAGAATAATTATCCCTTTGTCACAAAATTTCAGCTTTTCATAGAAAAAAATGATTCCCTTTTTTTCTTTAGAACCATTGTTTTTATAGGCATTTGTATAGGCCTTCATTAAAAAATATGTATTTTTAGTAAAATTTCATCAAACAATATGCATCTATCGGGAATATTTCACGTAGAAGTTTACAACCTGCAATAAAACATTTAATAAATCTGTTTAATAATAAGAACTTAGAGACAACTAACGATGCATTGGACCAGAAATGAATTGAATGCGCACATTACATTCACTAACACCGCCTTTCAAAAAAAATTAATTCCACTTACTGCTTTTCTTTTATTCTTACTTTCTCCTGTAAAAAATATAATTGCACAGCCAGTGCCGGGTGTAGATGAAAATATACCTTACCTGATGACTTTTGGGCCAAAGGCAGAAACATCCTGGGGCGACGATGATTTTTGCCAGACATTCTTTTTTCTGATCCCAAAAGATTTTACCCAACCAATTTTCATCCGCGTGTATGACCCTGATATAGGCGACGGGCTGGATGAGTTGAACGGAGTTTTTGATACCCAAACAAGTTTTTCAGTTTATGGCGGGAAAGGCTGTTACTCAAATGAAGATGCACAAAGCCCGGATCCCGTGGGGAATTACCGCAGCGGCAACCTGCTGGCTTCAAAAACTTTTGCAGAGAATAAACGATATGACCAGGGATGGTATACTTTCGGTCCTTTTAATCCCACTGAAGGTGAGATGGTTGAAAAATTCGGCGGTTACATATTTAAGGTTATTGCACAGGGCATTGCCGGAGATGATGGCAACCTCTACCGTTATTATCTCAGCACCGATCCCAATGACAATAAGGCGGTAGAAGGCGGGAATGCTTTTGCCTACGAATATTCTTTCAGGATGTACGACAACCCCAATGAAGTTTCACATATTTACCCGTTTGTGGATGACCGCACCATCTCTGTAAGACAATCTAACTTTGACTGGGACAACGACGGCTATATCCGGATCGTTTCTGTAGCACGTCAGGGACAGCTCGAAAAAGTATCTGATCAGGATGATTGGGTAACCAGTGAATTTAAGATCATTGAAGAAGAAAAAAATACTTCACTGGATATTCAGTTTATCAAAAGAAAATCACCCCCGGTAAAAAATAACAATGTTGTTATTTATGTAAGGAACCAGTATGGTGAATTGTTGCCTTTCGTTACAATTCCGATTGGCGGAGTTCCAAAATATAAATACAGTATTGGTGTAAAGAAAAAGTAATCATCCCTCAACTGCTTAGTATTCAGTTATGAAAAACCTAATAAATTTATCACTCATATTTATCATTTTGCTCCTTGCTTCAACTGATCTGGCAAAGGCTCAGGATTATAAATTCAGAAAGTATGGCATCGAAGAAGGGATCTGTCATCCCTTTGTCTATACAATCAATCAGGACAAAAACGGATACCTTTGGTTTGGGACAGGTGAAGGGTTATGCCGTTTTGACGGCTTGCAATTCAGGAATGATTTTCATTTACTCGATTCAATAGATGCAGGTTTTGCCAATGTAAGTTACAAAGACCGGAATGGTAATCTCTGGTTCGGACATAACGATGGAACCGTCACATTTTATAATGGCCGGCGTTTTATGCTCACTAATACATCAAAGGCTGTCAGCAGCACAATTAACGGGATAACCGGAGCTGGTGGTGATACTGTCTTTGTTGCAGCTCAAAATGAAGGTATTTTAATGATCACAGGCGAAAAGCACGATGCTATTCTACTAAAGGGGCTTCAACCCAACACACTGCTATATTCGCTGGTTTATGCCGGAAATAACCAGCTTCTGGTTGGCACACAGGACGGATTGCACATCTATGCTCTTTCTTCAGACAATGAATTGCAATTCAGAGCAAATATTGATGACATACCGGGCACAAAGATTCAGTCGATAGCCGCTGATTCTGAAGAAGGTTCTTACTGGATAGGAACTGAAGATGAAGGGTATTTCCGGATCTCCAGACAACCAAGCGGAGATTTTACAGTAACTGGTCCTGACGAAATTTACAGGTTACCTTATGAAAATGTACAATCCATTACAAGAGATCAGGATGGCAATCTATGGGTTGGTACTTTTGGCAATGGTGCATTTAAAATTGATTTTAACAAACAACTAAAGCGATTTACAGGTATCACTCACTTTAATGATAAGAACGGGCTGGGCAGCCTGTTTATCAAGTCGGTATTCCAGGATATGGAAGGAAATATCTGGCTGGGAACCTATGGCAAAGGTGCTGCAGCGATGGTTGACCAGGCCTTCCTTTTTTATAATTATACAGATACTCCTTTGGGAAACAATATTCTTTCCATTGCTACTGATACTGATAGCAGTTTACTGTGGCTGGGAAGTCCGAACGGAATTCTGGAGACTAACCAGCTGGTACCTGACAAACAAAAATTCTTTGGACTGAAAGAAGGTCTGCCTCATGATAAAATTACAGCTCTATATCTCGACAAAAATTCCAGAAAACTCTGGATCGGGACTTCCGAAAGCGGGATTTATACCATGAATACTTTCACAAAAAAAATTACTTCTTTCTTTAGTTCACAGAACTCTCTGGATAATTCAATCAATTATATTGTGGGAAGTGGCGGCAAAATATGGGTAGCTACCAATAATGGCGTGTTTGCCTTTAATCCTGCGACAGGTGCTCATGAACACTGGAGCACCAACGAAGGTCTGCCTCACAACAAAATCAGCCAGTTATACATTGACCCAACCGGGATAGTTTGGATTGCAACAAAAAGCAATAGTTTATATGCCGTAAACGCAGATAAGAGATATAAAATAGACGGCAACGTAGAACTGGAATTTAAAGCTATTACTGCCGATAATGCAGGTAACCTCTGGGCCTGTACAGACGGAGACGGAGTGTTTCGTTTTTCGGATGACACATTACACTGGTTCTCAACAGATGACGGATTACGGTCCAACTATGGTTACAGCATGATTACCGATCAGAACGGGGATATATGGACCGGGCACCGGTTGGCAATCTCCAGAATCGATGCGGTAACATTCAAAATAAAAGGTTTTGGTACAGAGAGCGGCATCAGCGGAGATTGCAACAACAATGCTGTAGCCCTGGGATCCAACGGAAGAATCCTGTTCGGAACAACAGACGGACTTGTGATTTACAATACACGCCAGGATGAAGCACAACAACAGCCACCTGTTACCAATATTACAGCCCTGAGAATTAATGACAAAGAGGTTCAGCCCGAAGAAAATATTACCCTGCCTTATGGAAGTTATAAACTCCGCATTGAGTATATAGGACTGAACTATCAGGATCCAAAAGAAGTATATTACCAATACAAAATGGTTGGTTATGATGTGGATACTTCCTGGTCGGAACCCACAAAGCAAACCTATGTACAATATGGGAGAATTACTGATGGTAATTTTGTATTTAAAATACGTTCCTGCAATCAATCGGGGATTTGTAATGAAACACCTGTTACCTTGCACATCAGGGTAAAATTACCCGTCTGGAAAACATGGTGGTTTATTACGCTTTCATTCATTCTGCTGATTGTGATCATTTATCTGATCATTAAAATTCGGGAAAGAAAGCAGATACAATTTCAAAAATTCCTCCAGGAAAAACTGGATGAACGAACCCGTGAGGTTATCGAACAGAAGGAAGAAATTGAGATTAAGAACAAAGACATCACTGACAGTATTAATTATGCACAACGCATACAGGCCAGCATATTGCCTTCTATCAAAAAGCTGCAGCAGAATTTTTCCGGTTGCTTCGTTTTTTACCAGCCACGGGATATTGTCAGCGGAGATTTTTACTGGTTCGATCGTATCAGCGAGGATAAATTTGTAATAGTTTGTGCCGATTCAACCGGACATGGAGTACCGGGTGCATTTATGTCTATGATCGGGACAACGCTTATAAAAGATATCTGTTCCCGCGATCCTGAACAATCGCCCAGTAATATTCTTACAATTCTCGACCGTGAAATTCACAACACCCTCAACCAGAATATCGAAGCAGAGAGGTCGAATGACGGGATGGATATTATTGTCTGTGAGATCAATATCAGCAACTATTACGTGCGTTTTGCTTCTGCCATGCGCCCCCTTATTGTTTATCAGAACGGTGAGGAAGTCTACATAAAAGGCAGCCGAAGTACAATTGGAGGAAGCTATGCCAAAGAAGACAAGGTTTTTGAAGACGAAGGTCTGCAGCTGAGCAAAGGGGATATTATATACATGTTCTCCGACGGTTATCCCGACCAGTTCGGAGGTCCTATGGGAAAAAAATTCAAGATGGTAAGGCTTAAAAACCTATTACGGGATATCTATCAGAAACCCATGGATGAACAATATGAGTTTGTGAAAAACAACTTCATGCTCTGGAAGGATGAGAATGAACAGGTTGATGATGTGCTTTTCATGGGAATTAAAATTTAAAAAAAACACTTATCACTTTGGAATATTCTTTAAATGGTCTGAAATAAATATGCATTTGAACCAAATACACTGTAACTAAATTCTGCCTGCACTTCTGCTGTTGCAATAATTATAATTGAGTAAGTTAGTCAAACTTGCAGTACAATTGAAAAGCAGGAAAAGTTATGCCGGAATAACCTCATCAAATAAAGATGTCCACTGATCGTTCATAATATTTAAAATTCTGTTTTTTACATAATTACACGATTACTTATCAAAAAATTCCCGCATTTAGGAAAGAAAGTGTAATTTTGCAACCAGAGCCAAAGTGATAATGTATTCAGTTAAAAACAATTCAAACCGTATTTATGAGCACCGACAGGGGTAAGTCATTCAACAAAGACAATAATAAGCATTATTCATCCGGAGATCTTTCCGGTAAAGAGGCAAAAGGTCAGGAAGGGGAAAAGAGAAATCTTAAATCTTCCGGATCAGGTATTCACCGCACAGACTCTCCACGCAAAGGAAAACGAAAAAGAATTTCCCGCACTGAACCATCCTCTTCTTTTGGTTCCAGACGAAAAGATCCATTCAGTAAACCTGCGCCAAAAAAAGACCCAATTCCTTATATTAAGCCGGAAGAAGGAATTTTGCGTTTAAATAAGTACATAGCCAATGCAGGTATTTGTTCACGGCGTGAAGCTGATAATTATATAGAGGCCGGTATGGTCACAGTAAATGACAAACTGGTTACTGAGTTGGGTACCAAGGTGATGCCTGGTGATGTTGTGAAATACAACGGCAAAAGGCTGAGCATGGAGCGTAAAGTATATATCCTGCTTAATAAACCCAAGGATACTATCACAACCGCGGAGGATCCACATGCCAAAAAAACCGTACTTGATCTGGTCAGAAAAGCCTGTCCTGAAAGAATTTTCCCGGTTGGCCGACTTGACCGAAACACAACGGGCGTGCTACTGCTAACTAACGATGGCGAACTTACAAAAAACCTTACCCATCCAAGGTTTAACAAAAAGAAAATCTATCATGTTTTTCTGGACAAAAATGTTACAAAGGCTGACATGGATACCATTACCAACGGGTTGACCCTTGAAGATGGTTTTATTAAAGCAGACGTCGTCAGCTATGTGAAGCAAGAGGACAAAAAACAGGTAGGCATTGAGATCCATTCCGGTAAAAACAGGATTATACGACGTATTTTTGATGCACTGGGCTATAAGGTAGTCAGGCTCGACCGTGTATACTTTGCCGGACTCACAAAAAAAGGTGTACCCAGAGGCAAATGGCGTTTTCTGAACGAAAACGAAATCAGGATGCTAAAAATGAATTCTTTCGAGTAATTTTACTGCTAATGATATAAGAAAGCTTTCCTACCGAAAAATATTTCACCTGCCACCTTTAGGAACAAGGTCAATAGATTTCATATTCATTATGTTGCGGAGCGAACTGAAAAGCTGTTACCGGCATTCAGCAGTCCCTGTAAATTGGCGCATGTAACACTGTACAACCTTGCGTGGAACATATAAAAAGCCATGAAGAAAGTGAAAAAAAGACCGCTAAACCAGGCGGCAGAAGACAAAACAAGGTTGTGCTGACCCGAAAGTAAATCTTCTTTAATTATGCATTGCACCTAAATGTTATAAAATCAGTACATATTACTTAAACAATTGATAACTTTACCAACAAATTAATATACAGTCTCGAAAAAAATAAAAATGACACATAAAGCTGGTTTTGTAAATATTTTGGGAAATCCAAATGTAGGTAAATCGACTTTGATGAATCTCCTGGTAGGAGAGCGTTTATCTATCATTACATCAAAAGCGCAGACTACCCGGCACCGCATTTTGGGTATTGTAAATGGTGAAGATTACCAGATCGTCTATTCCGACACACCTGGTATTCTGAAACCCAATTATAAGCTGCAGGAATCGATGATGAAATTTGTGTCCGGAGCTCTGGAAGATGCCGATATAATTTTATACATTACTGATGTTGTGGAAACAATTGACAAGAATGCTGATTTCCTTGAAAAACTAAAAAGCATTGATATACCCCTAATTCTGCTGATCAATAAAATAGATTTAACCAATGCGGAAAAATTAAACATTCTTGCAGAAAAGTGGCATGAAATCTTGCCAAATGCTGAAATACTGGCTATTTCAGCAATCAAAACATTTAATACTGATCGCATCATACCCCGTATTGTTGAACTGTTACCGGAAGGACCCCCGTTTTATCCTCCAGATTCCCTTACTGACCGACCCGAACGATTTTTTGTTTCAGAGATTATCAGGGAAAAGATACTCCTTTATTATAAGAAAGAAATACCTTATTCTGTGGAAGTGGAAGTGGAAAGTTTTAAAGAAGAAGAAAAAATCATCCGTATCTCAGCAGTGATTTATGTGATGCGTGATTCGCAGAAAGGGATCCTTATCGGGCACAAAGGAGCTGCAATGAAAAAAACCGGTACGGAAGCACGGAAAACACTCGAGGAATTCTTTGGCAAAAAAGTATTCCTTGAAATGTTTGTTAAAGTAAACAAGAACTGGCGTGAATCCGACCGGCAGTTAAAAAGATTTGGTTATTAACCGACTATAAAAAAACAAAATATACGAATGGGAAATATTGTAGCGATCGTAGGCAGGCCAAATGTAGGCAAGTCGACACTTTTCAACCGGTTTACCGAAAAACGGCAGGCCATTGTGGATGAAACAAGCGGCGTAACCCGCGACCGGCATTATGGTAAAGCTTTTTGGAACGGCAAAGAATTTTCGATAATTGACACAGGAGGATATGTCACTAATTCAGGAGATGTTTTTGAGGAAGAAATTCGCAAACAGGTGCTGATTGCCATTGAGGAATCAGATGCCATCCTTTTTCTTGTGGATGTAATCAGCGGAATTACTGATTTGGATGAATCAGTTGCAGCCATTCTTCGCAAAACCAAAAAGCCTGTATTTTTGATAGCCAACAAGGTTGATAATAATGAACGCATCTATGATGCGCAGGAATTTTACAAATTCGGACTTGGTGAAGTATTCTGTGTCTCTTCAATCAGCGGAAGCGGAACAGGTGAACTGCTTGATGCGCTGGTGGAATCTTTTAAAAAAGGAACTTTGGAAGAAGATCCGGATGTACCCCGTTTTGCTATTGTAGGAAGGCCGAATGTAGGTAAATCATCCCTCATTAATGCCCTGTTGGGTGAAGAAAGAAATATTGTTACCCCAATTGCCGGGACCACCCGGGATACGATCAACAGCCGGTACCAGAAGTATAATCATGATTTCTTCCTGGTGGATACTGCAGGATTGCGTAAAAAAGGCAAGGTATTTGAAAACCTGGAGTTTTATTCTGTACTCCGCTCTATTCGAGCCATTGAAGAATCTGATGTTTGTCTGCTCATGCTGGATGCAACGCGTGGCGTAGAAAGCCAGGATCTTTCAATATTTAACCTGATACAGAAAAATAAAAAAGGAATTGTAATCCTGGTGAATAAATGGGATCTGGTAGAGAAAGATACCCATTCGGTTAAGGAATTTACTGAGGTGATTCAGGAACGTATTGCTCCTTTTAAAGATGTCCCAATCGTTTTCACTTCAGCTTTGACCAAACAACGTATACAAAAGGTTCTGGATGAAGCAATGCTGGTTTATAACAACAGAAATCAGCATATTTCTACTTCACAGCTTAACCAGGTGATGCTAGAAGTTATTGAGGCGTATCCCCCCCCTTCCGTGAAAGGTAAATATGTCAAAATCAAATATGTGACCCAACTTCCCACAAAAACTCCTTCCTTTGGTTTCTATTGTAACCTTCCTCAATATGTAAAGGACCCCTATAAAAGATACCTGGAAAATAAACTCAGAGAAAAATTTAATTTTAAAGGAGTGCCGGTTCAGATCTTCATGAGAAAAAAATAAAGGATTTTGGGGATATCAAATTTGAAATTATGCATTAAATTTGTTAAATGAACCTGCTGAAAACCATACTGGCAATATGCACATTCTTATTGTTCCTTACTGCATGTGAAGAGATCAGGAGTTATCCGGACACACCTGAGATCAGTTTTAAGGAATTTCGTTATAGTGATACTGTACTCATTTTTACCTTTGCTGACGGAGATGGAGATATCGGACTCAATTCCGCTGACACACTTGCGCCGTACAATAAAGGCAGCCAGTATTATTTTAATCTGTTTCTCACGATTTTCAGCAAGCAAAATGGCAAGTTTGAACCCCTGAAACTTAAAGATTCAACCTTCTACAGAATACCACGCGTTCCTGATCCCAAGCCCGAAGATCAGGATCAGGTAAGAAGGGGCGATATTCAGCTGAACATGTCGTTTCTACCTGCCTGGCCCGATACCTTTGCACTTCGTTTTTATATGGTAGACAGAAGTCTGCACCATAGCGATACGCTATTTGTAGAAAACCTCACATTCAAAGATTATATCGGCAACTGAAAAGTACGACTGTTCTGTTTTTTTTGTTGTTTTTTAAGGTCGGGCCGTAAAAATTCTGATCCTTTTTCAGCGTAAATTATTCTGCAGTAACAGTAATGTTACGATATGAACAATATTTCACTTCGGATCCTGATTCCGGATTGGTAGCAATAATGCCAAGTTTTATTGCGTAAGTTCCCGCTACCGGAAAAGAATGAACAGCTTTTTGTCCGGTTGCATGATAGCCATCACCAAAATCCCAGTAATATTGAGTAACGTTGTTATGCTTGAGGTAACTCTTTGCCCCGTCAAAAGTAATCTCACTACCGGTTGATGTAGTATCGGGAGCTGTAATATAAGCCTGCTCAATATCTTCTACCTCAAGCATGTAAGAGGCCTGATTGAAGGATACCTCATTGGTGAGTTTATCAACAACATTCATTTGTACAATATAAACTCCCGGGCCGGCAAAGCAGTGTTCAACAGTATCACCCGGCATTATAGTCCCATCGCCCAGGTCCCATTGATAAACAAATGTCGTCGCAGTATCCAGCTTTGCAGCTGTCTGGTCAAAAAAGACATAACAATAGTTATTTTCTTCCTGTTTTTTACAATCGGTGAACAGGGGAATTGTGGATGTAAAATGGTAAATATCATCAGAATTTTCCCGGTTTGAACTGAAAAATCCCTCCTGCATGTCTGCTGCTGCAATAAATGAAAAATCGTCTTTTGGAGAATTAAATGGTGTTGTAAGATGAACAGACCTTGTCCACACGCCATCCAGCAATTGTGTGTAAAAAATATCAAAACCACCCTGGGAATTATGTCCTTTTGAGGCAAAGTAAAGTCTTCCTGAAGGATGGAAACCGGGAAAAGCTTCATGCTCCGGAGTATTAATTTCCTTTCCCATATTTTGAGGGCTCGTCCATTTACCATTAATCAACCGGCTGACATACAGATCAAAACCACCAAAACCGCCTTGTTGGTCGGATGCAAAAACCAACACAGTACCATCCTTATTGACAGCCGGATGCATAACATTGTAATTATTGTTATTGAATTCAAAAGGTACAGGCTGTCCAAAATTATCTCCATTAACACTCGCGGTAAAGATGCCTAGTTTTGTTCCTGTATTCTGCTTCCGTAAAAAACCTTTGGGAACTTCATAACTTCTGGTAAAATACACTTTGCTTCCATCAGCAGAGAAAATCAGAGGTCCCTGCTGGGTCTTGCTATTCAGGGAAAGGGAATGCGGATTACTCCATTTAAGACTGTCTTTTCTTTCAACATAAAAATAACTGATTAACGGGCTGTTGGTAGTGTCTTTGTAAGTAATCAGCAAATCATTCTTCCGGTTGGAGCAAAATACAATACCATTCCGGAAATAAGCAGGCGAGAATTCATCATAATAACGGGTATCAAAATCCATTCTTTCGGAAGAATAATATTCCTGCGCTTTTAAAGATGATACGAAAAGCGTAAAAATGAAGAAGCCAAATATGTAAACAGATTTAGTCATTAATTATCAGAAATATCTGGGATTAAATGATTTAACAGTATATGAGAATTCGTACCTGAGCATAATTTCATGTGAACCATTGTTGTATCTGCTGATTTCACCAAGTGTATAATCGTAAGAATATCCGAGACGAAGCTGATTATTAATTTGAAATTCAAGCATCCCTATAACTGCCTGATTAACCCTGTAAGAGGCACCTACCCATAACCTGTCGTCAAGAAAAATAAAATTTGTATTGAAATCATAAAGTACTGTTCCACTCTGGTATTTTACCAGAACAGAAGGTTTAAGTTTAAAATTAGGTGTTGCAGCAAGGAGAATGCCTGCTGTAAAATCATAACTGTAGTTGGCAAAATCGTTGTAAACAGAATAGCTGTCTCCGCTTCGCGTAATCGACAATAAGGAAGGAATGGATATTCCTGCATAATAATTGTTTGTATAGTAATAAGCCCCAATGCCAAAATTAGGCACAATGCCTGAACCGGACATAGTTTCAAAGGCAGGATCATTCGGGTCGATGGTTCGCACTTTATTGTATGATTCTTTAACAGACTGAATACCTGCCTTTAGTCCAAATGAAAGCTTTCCTGCACCGAGCCTGATTCGATAAGCATAATTTGCAAAAGCACTGGTATAAGAAGTAGCAGCAAAATTTTCGTTGAAAACCATTAACCCAAGAGCTACCCTGTCATTCTTAAGCGGGGCGTGGGCACTGAAGGTTTTAGTCTCCGGCGAGCCCTCAAACCCCACCCATTGCTTCCTGTACAGCAATGAAAGGCTAAGGGCTTCGCGGCTCCCGGTATAGGCAGGATTCAAAGCCAGACCGTTAAACATATACTGACTGAAATCCGGAGAGAATTGTGCTAATAACCCAACAGGTAATAAACAAATAAAGGCTAATATGATCAGTAATTTCTTCAATTCTTATTTATTATACCTTCTTAAAATTATATATCCGTTATAACTTCCTGAATAAGTGCCTTTTTTAACTTTAAGCACATAAAAATAAGTATCCTCAGGCAATTGAACACCATTCATATTTTTGCCATCCCACCATTGATCCTGATACTGATGGGCACTGTAGACTTTGGCGCCCCACCGGTTAAATATCACAATATCACTTTCATCAGCATATTCAAGGCCCCTTATCACAAAGAAATCATTAATGGTATTTCCGTCAGGGGAAAATGCAGTTGGAACTGATATGTCATTTCGTATAATGGTAACCTCACCTGAAAGGGATTCACAAACTCCGTTAGAAACGGTCCATTTAAGTACATTCTCTCCAAGTTGTAACCCTCTTATATAAGTGTCATTGATATTTTTATCATCAAAAGTACCTGTTCCGCTCACCAGTGACCATTCACCAGCTCCAGCAGTTGGCATGCTGGCATCCAGTTGTGTTTCGGTAGCAAAGTAAAGATCCTGTTCATTACCTGCCGTAGGTGGTTCCGGTTGTTCATAAAAAGTTACATCAATCTGATCTTCATCTGTACACCGCCAGTTAGCCACTTTCCAGGTAAGCTGGTAAGTGCCATAGGTACCTGAAATAACAGATGACGAAGGATTACTGTTTGAAGGAGAAAAGGTCAGGCCTCCAGGTGCAACCCAGTATCCTGTATCTGCTGTGACTGTTGCATGCAGGCTGGCAGTAAGACCACACTCCTCTATGTTATCACCGGCATTTGCTGTTGGTACTGGGAATACCACTATTTTTGCTGTTCCTTTAATGTCTGTTGCTGCACATCCATTGTTATCAGTGACAGAAACAAGCTGATAAGTTGCTGTTGAAGCAGGAGAAACAGCTATTACACTGTTTGCTCCGGTAATAACCTTTGATATGCTATTAATTCCATCCGAATATTCCAGGTTCCAGGGAGATTGTCCTGTCAGAGAAACTGACAAATCCTTCTCTTCACCGCTGCAAAGTGTGTCGGTCTGATCCTGCAACACAGCTGTAGGCAAGGGATTTATCGAAATGGTGATCATGGAAGATGTATCTACGCAGCAACCATGTAATCCGGAAAGTACAATTCTTTTGTAATAAGTTTCATTTGTAAGGGCACCCGGACTGTAATCTTCTCCGTTGGGATTCCCATCAGTAACATTCCAGTTGTTTCCGTCAGTGCTGGTTAACCATTCATAATTATAAAAACCTTCTCTCCCACCGGAAGGCACTGATCCATCAAGTGTTGCTGGTGTTGTATTGTAACACACAGCAACCGAGGGGCCATTCAAAATTGTGTTATCTGAAACTTGCGATAGAACCTCTATAGTTATCTCGTTACTGTTTGACACACAAACTCCCGACTCAACTTTTCTTCTTACATACAATGTGCTTGTTAATACAGGTGGATCATAAGTACTCTGATTGATAGTCCCCGAGGCTGCTGACCAGTTATCCGCATCGGCAGACGATTGCCAGGTAAAAGAATAGTTATTACCGTCACCTCCCTGAGGTGAAAGACCTGTTATTATATCAGGATTCTGTCCGGAACAAATTGTGGTATCCTGGAAGATCTGGTTATTTTGAATGGCCGGTTGCATATCCACGAAGACAATTGAAGATGTATCTTTGCAAACGTCATTTGCTCCGCTCAGAACAATTCGCCGGTAATACAATGCATTGGTTACCTTTCCCGGATCATAATTAACTGTACTGGTACCGGTTGCTGTCCAGACAGTCTGATCAGTACTTTGCTGCCACATGTATGTAAAGGAACCATCTCCGCCATCAGGCAACAAACCATTAAGTGTCTTAGCTGTATCATTTTCACACAGTAACTGAGATGACGAAATGGAATTATTGCTCAGAGATGGCAGCACATTGATCTGCAACTGGTTACTGGTATCGATACAAGCATCCTGGGAACCGGAAATTGCAATTCTTCTGTAATAAGTTGTATCATGGAGCACAGGAGGAAGATAATCCAGCTGATCAGTTGTCCCCGGAACAGTATTCCAGTTGGCACCTGTGTTACTTTGCTGCCAAAATAAAGAATAGGTTCCGTCACCACCGGAAAGAACGTTTCCTGTAAGTTTATTAGGTTGATCATTATTACAGATAATCTGACTGGTTGCAATAAGGTTATTTGCAATAGAATCCAGCACTGTAATTGTCAATTCATTACTGGTATCGACACATACTCCATAGGAAGTAACCATGCGTCTGTAAAAGGTAGTTGAGGTTAAAGCCGGTGGTTGATAAACCAGGCTATCCTGATTGCTTCCCGCGTTGCTCCAGGTTGTTTCACCATTTGTCTGACTGATCCACTGATAGGTATAACCCTGATAGCCGCCAGAAACGGTTCCGTCAGCTTTAAGCGCAACCGGGGCATTATTAAAACAAACTGTATCGTTACCGGAAATAAGGTTGTTTTGAATTGCAGGAATAACATTTATGGACATTACTTTTGAGGTATCAACTATCACAGCAGGCATTCCGGAAATATGCGACGTAACAATTCTGCGATAGTATGTAGTATCTGAAAGTGCAGGAGGCTGATAATTCGCAGTATTTGCACCGGATATAGTGCTCCATACTGATAAATTCTGAGACTGAATCCACTTATAGACATAGATTCCATCTCCGCCTTTTGCAGCCGTTCCTTCGATGAGTGCTGGTACTGCATTTTGACAAATCACCTGATCGGCAGGCAAAATATTATACAGAAAACCAGTGAGCGGGATACTGAGTCCCGTGAGGAAACTGCCAGCCCCTCCACTGCCTCCAAGGTAATCGGGAAAAGCATCGCCAGATGCCCCACCGCCAACATTTATGGTTTCTGTTTTTGGGGAAGACACCCATACGATGCCCCCACCGCCGCCTCCACCGGAACCGGTTCGTTCTCCGTTTATAGAATAAGAGTTGCCACCCTTGCCTCCTTTTGCATTGAGAAATATCCCACTTATCATACTACCGGCATCGAGCAGAATTGCACCGCCACCGCCGCCGCCGCCACCACCAGCAGTAGCAAGGCCGGAAACACTGCCTCCGTTTGCAGAAATAGTATGCCCATTACCGGCAAGCACACGGGTTAAAATAATAACAATACCACCGCCATTGCCACCGGGTGTAGCAGATTTACCCAAAGAGGTATTTTGGGTACTTGTACCTCCGCCTCCACCCATAAAAATCCGGTTATTTGCGTTTGAATAATATGTATTGGGGTCAAGTCCACCGCCGTCCCCTCCCGCACCAGGATTCGTACAGGCCTGATATTCACGGCCACCGCTTCCTCCCAGTCCAAAATTTCCGCCACCACCACCACCGGAAAAGTGTCCGTTACCACCTCCCCCACCTTGCTGAACATACCCTTTACCCCGTGTATAGGGAAAACTAATTATAAGTGGCCCTTCCCCCTTTCTGGCAGCTATATCTTGAGCATCTTCCATGTAATAATCTTTGTCATATCCCGAGGTTACTAAAGCACAATTACCCGAATAGTTAAACGCATCAGGCGCCGCACCTCGATAACCTTTTTCACTGACATCAATATTCTGCTGTAAAAAAAGCGTATCAGAAAGGATCATCGCAAACACACCTCCGGTTGAACCGTCCCAGGCTGGGGTTGAGAGAGAAGTATTAACCGTATAATTAGTAAAACCAGGCACTTTAACTGCTTGAAGCAACTCATTGTTATTGTATTCTCTGGCAACAGGAGAGGCTAATACAACTATTGAATCATTAGGCACACTGCCAATCAGTAAAAATTCATAATGCCCGCTATTGTTAAGATTTTTAACCAGTTTTGCCTGGTCAATCTCAATTCCGGTCATCTGAATCAACAGAATAGTGTCATGGGCCTGCAGACCTGCTGAAGATGTAACAATAATACTATCCGCATTAAACTTATTACTTCCCTCAACTCGTTTAACCTTAAAGTACTGATTGACAGTTTGTCCCTGAACATCAAACCCATTCAAAGCAAGAACACAAAAAACAATAATGAAGACTATATTGGCTTTTAATTTCCGCAAATTGATTAATCTTAATATACATTTACTTTTAACAAATATAAAAAATGAACTGATATAGATAAATAAAAAATGCATATTAAATGAATTATTTCGTAAAATACTCATTTTATTTATTGTAAGACTTCTCACGTCAACTGGAAATCAGTAACGATTAAGAAACTTAATGGGCGCATTTTTTTTCTTAAGGAGGCCTATTTTATAGAAAAAAATTGGTTCCAAGCAATTTAATTATTTTAAAAGGGGCAATTTCACAATGAAAGTTGTACCCTGATGTAATTGGGTTATATACTCAATAGAACCGCCAGCGTTGATAAGTATATTCTTAACAATGGCCAGTCCAAGACCCATACCCGCAGATTTAGTTGTGAAGTTTGGCTGAAACAGTTTTTCCTGAAGCGCTTCCGGAATACCCCTGCCATTATCGGTAATCCTTACCTCTGCATTTTCATCTCTCAGCAAAACTTCAATTGTGATTCTTACCTGCTGGCCTTCTGGTACCGACTGTATTCCATTAGTAATAAGATTTACAAAAACCCTGTTTAACTGTTCTTTATCAGCATAAACTTCAAGCTTTTCCGGTAATTCGTTGATTATCATTTGAATTTCAACATCCTGGTTGTGCTCATACAACTGGATGGTAGAAGATAATACTTCCAGCAAGTCGATCTTTTTATTGGCAGCGCGCGGCATTTTGGCAAAGTTGGAAAATTCTGTTGCTATGGCCGACAGGTTGTCAATCTGTTCAATAAGTGTTTTGGATACCCGGTCGATATAAGCTGCTTTGTCTTCCCGGGTATCTTTCCAGGCTCTTTGTAAGTGTTGGACATTAAGCCGCATGGGTGTCAGCGGATTTTTAATCTCATGAGCAATTTGCTTGGCCATCTCACGCCATGCTGATTCACGTTCACTTTTTGCAAGCAACTCAATACTTTTTTCGAGTTCTTCTACCATACGGTTATATTCCCGCACCAGGCTGCCAATCTCGTCATTCTTGGGATAGTAAATTTTTTCATATTTCTTCCCTAATTCAATTTCGCTGAATTTTAGTTGAATCATCCGGAGTGGCAAGGTGATTTTTTCTGAAATAAGCACAGCTATTCCGATAGACAAAAGGATCAGCAACACATAAACATTCACAATAGTAGCCACCAGGGAGGAAAGTTCTTTCGACCACACATTCTGTCTGGTAAAATAAGGCAGATTCAGATAAGCCAGTAATTCATTTTCATTATTAATAAAAGGTACATAGGCAGACATATAATTTAAACTACCGATTCGTTCATTATGAATAAATTCGGCTTTCTCATTCAGTACCAGTTCCACATAGGCAGCAGGATTCATACGAACTCCTACCAGTTCCTTATTAAAAATACCCGGACGCGAGGTAGCCAGCAGTTTACCCTGTTTATCGTAGAGATTAATATCTGTATAAAAAACATTGGAAAATTTCTGAAGCAACTCATCGAGGTTATCATAGGTCGCATCGCTCCAGTCAGGTGTTAGTTTCTGTTCATATTCAAGCTTGTGAACCAGTTCAATGTATACCGATTGTATTTTCTCACTCAGTATTTCATTATGTCTGTTTTTATACTGTTGTATACTAAAAAAGATGGTCCCGCTTCCTACCAGAATCAGAGAAAGAAACAAGATGGATACCATTGAGAACTGAATACGATTTCTGAAATCAGGATTAAAACTGTTTGTAAAATAGGCAGGTTTTATAATAAACAAGGCTATATTCATCACAAAAAAGAAGAAAACAAACAGATAGGCAAATGAAACCAGGTGGTCAAAGAAACGCACAGAAGGATTGCTTACCACTATAGTATTATTATTATCAACGCGGTAAAACAAATGGTTCCATTTAGCAGTCGACAAGGATATGAATTCCTTTTCCTGCAGATTATAAACACTTAGTTTCAGGGAATAGGGGAATGATCCTGACTGGCTGATAAGCTTCCCTTTGTTGTATTTTGCATATGAATATTGGCTGTTTGCCTTTTGTTTGTTCTGCCTGTTATCCAGTAAGAGTTCAGGATAACCAAGCTCCTGCGTGATAAGTTTGGAGTCAAGCCCGATAAATAGTGTAACAGTATTATCCTGTCCCTGATACTTTATTTTTCCGAAATAACTAATCCTGCCTCCTGAATTGTTAAGAAAATAGAAATCACTTCCTGACAGACGGGCCCCTACTTTATCAAGCATATCATCAAAGAAGGTATAACAATGAAACCATTTATCATCAGGTTCAATCCAAACCGAGTCTGATGAATTGCAAATAGTGAGCTGTAATTCATATTTATCCCAGTACCCGGAAAAATATTTTCGTTTTAACAGATTATACACTTCGTCATAAGTAAAAAAACGGTTCAGCAACAGGTCCGAAAGCTGTTCATCTTCACTTATTTTATCATTCATTTCATTCAACAACAATTCAGCAACGGGATCATGCTCTGAAGCCAGGTTAATGGCAATCACTTTTTTATTTTCAGTTTCCCTTATTTGGGTATAATGAGCAATAAACCAGGCGGCATAAACTGCCATTAAAAAAGCAAAAAGTGTAAAAGTTGAGTAATGGAACCGGTATCCCGGAGTATGTCTGATCCGGGATATAACTATAAACAGTAAGGAAATAAAGACAAATGGTACAAAAAAAGCCGGATTTCCACCAAAGCCAACATAAAAAATCGTAAATATAACAGCAGATTCAAGTAAAAAATGGATCAGTAACCACCTGAACGAGATCACACCTGAAAGCATGCTGACTGCCTTATCATTCAGCAGTATAAAACCACCGAAAAGTAAACCGGTGCCAAAAAGGCCTGCTATACTGTAAATAGTGATATCAAATGCTTTATGAGTTTCGTAGGTAATAGAAGAATTGAGAATAATACTTTTGAAAAGAACATTGTCCGAAATAAAAAATGCCGCCAGAAAAGCAAAAATAAATGTGATAACAAAGAATACCAGAATTTTGCTCCTGCCTCTCAGTATGTAACTTCCGTCAAAGTATTTATAACACACCCAGGCAATAAAAAAAATAAAAACAGACAGTATAAGAAAATCTCCCAAAGAGGGGAGCAGCACTGAAGTAGCATAATAGCGCGGATTAAACAGGTCGAGGCTATAGAGAGAAGATGGAAATTGATATTGGCCCATCACATATTTTATAATCAACAGAAATAACGCAACCAGTGCAATTATCAACAATCGCCAGCTGTTCAGTGCATGTCTGATCAGTTGCCCGGCAAAAAATAAAAGCAGGATCATCGCTGCCAGAAATAATAAAACTGAAATATAGAGACCAGTTTTACTCACCCGAATCTGCCTGGTAAAAATCATATTAAACAGATAATGCCCGCTAGTATCCATAATCTGGAAGCCGTCATCGGCCTTTTCAGAAACAACAGTGGACGGGGGCAGATCCGGGAAATCACTTTGAAAACCATTTTTGAGAAAATGATTCTCATAAGGATATTGATGTTTGATCAGCAGTAACCCTACCAGCAGGTTATTTCCTAGCTGTTTTTTCTGTACAACGAACCAGGCGCTGCCGAGAAAAACAAATTTTCGGCGAAAAGGTGAACCGGAAAAACTATCTGAGACAGGCACTGCATTATCCGACCAGAAACGAAGTGAATCATTCTGATATAATAAAATAATTACGCCTCTTTTTTGATACAGATCCTCATATTTTTCATATTGCTGCCTGACGAACTGCATATCCCGGCCTGATTTAAGCTTTTGTTCAGCTTCATCCAGTATCACATTAAGTCTTTGCTGCTTATGGTGAAGAATCCTCTCAAAACGATTGATATCGGCAACTCCATAATTATCATATGTAAAATACCTTTCTGTAAGCAAAGCAGCAGCAAAGAGCAAAATTGCTCCTGACAGATAAACGAGGCTCTTGTGTTTTATGATCAAGACTGGAAATTTTTACTTTGTTCTTATTCGCCGATGAAATTTAGCAATAAATATACCAAAAACCGCACAGAGTTAGTAAACCAGCAGTTATATTATACAAATAATTATATTTTAAAATTCAGCCATGATGATAAGGCTCTCCGTTAAGAATTGTAAAAGCACGGTATAGTTGTTCGGTAAATACGAGCCTTACCAACTGATGAGAGAAAGTCATATCAGAAAGTGAAACTTTTTGATCGGCCCGATAAAACACATCAGGAGAAAATCCATATGCACCACCAATCACAAATACAATATTTCTGGTACCTGCATTCATCCATTTTTGAAGCTGCCCTGCAAACATTTCTGAATTATAGGATTTGCCGGCTTCATCAAGCAAAACAAGAAAATCACCTGTGCCAAGAGAATCAAGAATCATAGTTCCCTCCTTTTCGGCAATTAGCGCAGGCGGCTGCTTCCCCGTCTTTTTCAAATCCGGTAATACCTTCAGATCAAAAGGAACATATCTTTTTATCCGTTTCAGATAATCCTCAATACCGGTTTTCAGGTATCCAAAGGATGTCTTTCCCGTAAACACTAATGTAATTTTCATCTTTTTATAAAGTAAAAGCGCAAAATTTGTTTTTGATTTTATAATTAACCAGTTCGTCCTGTAAGCATATCAGATTACATTATTTAACAGATAATAATATGAAATCCGGTAAAGTCCAGTCAAAAATAACAGGAAATTTACCATTTTGCTTAAAAATTCAGATATTGAACAATAAAACCGCTCTATAAAGTTAAGTTTAAAAATATTTTTTTCACACTATAATATGGCACAGAGATTGATAATTGTCTGCAACTTACACTTTCTTATAAAAAGTGTTTTGTTTATAAATTTCGCGACATCTTTTAACCAATTGGTATAATAATTTAATTTTTATAAATTGCATGACAAAATCCGGAGAAAATATTGGGATTTTAATCCGGCAAATATAACACTGTAATGAAAAACCTGATCCTTAAAATTCCTGCACTACTCCTACTGGGACTCTTTATGCAAACGGGCAATGTTTTTGGTGCCCCCGATATTCCGGAAGCAATTGTTGTTGCCATCAAAGCAGGAAATTCAAAAGAGCTGGCCAAGCATTTTAATACAAATATTGAATTACTTATACTTGAAAATGAAGATGTTTACAGTAAAACCCAGGCGGAAATGATATGCAAGGACTTCTTCACCAAGTATCCACCGAGTAATTTCAAAATATTGTTTGAAGGCGGTAAAGAAAGTTCCAAGTATGCAATTGGAAGTCTCTCTACCCCCAATGGTAACTTCAGGGTTTATTTTCTTTTGAAGGTACAGAATAATACCTCCCTGATCCATCAATTAAGAATTGAAAAGGAAGATGAGTCTGAATAAAGAGTTACTTGACCGGTTTATTGATAACGCCCTTCTGGAAGATGTTGGAGATGGTGACCATTCTTCCCTCGCCTGTATACCAGATAAAGCCGAAGGCAGTTCAAAACTGATTATCAAGCAGGATGGTATACTCGCCGGCGTTGAAGTTGCCGAAGCAATTTTCAAAAAACTGGAACCGGAAATAAAATTTGAAGTTTTAATTGGGGACGGCGAAAAGGTTTCTTCAGGCGACATCTCCTTTATTGTCACCGGCAGAATACAAACACTACTAAAAGCCGAACGCCTTGTATTGAATGTCATGCAGCGCATGAGTGGTATAGCCACCCATACACGCATGTATGCTGACAAGCTTAAAGATTTCCACACCCGGATACTGGATACAAGAAAAACCACACCCGGTATGCGCATGCTTGAGAAGGAAGCTGTCCGGATGGGCGGGGGTGAAAATCACCGGATGGGTTTGTATGATATGATCATGCTGAAAGATAATCATATTGATTTTGCCGGTGGTATAGAAAAGGCAATTTCCAAAACAAGGTCTTATCTGAAGAGTTTGAATAAACCCCTGAAAATTGAAATTGAAGTCCGTTCCCTGAATGATATAAAAAAAGTACTGGCAACCGGTGGGATCGACAGGATTATGTTTGATAATTTTACTCCCGGAGATACAAAAAAAGCGGTGGAATTAATAAACGGGCGCTATGAGACTGAGTCTTCAGGAATGATCAATCTTGATACGGTAATTGAATATGCTGCCTCCGGCGTCGACTACGTGTCGGTAGGAGCCCTGACACACCAAATTAAAAGCCTCGACATGAGCTTGAAGGCGATCATTTAATTCATACTTTATGGCCTTTCTGCCATCAAATGAAACATATGAAAAACGATTGACCCTTGTCAGGAACAATCTGGTAAAAAGAACTTCTTCGGTCATTATTCCCGGGATGAATGGACTCTCTTTGAGCAAAATAATCGAATTTTTCATTAATGGTATCCAGAAAGGTTCACTTACTACACGAGCTTCTTCAATTGCTTTTCAGTTTTTCCTGGCTGCTATTCCGGCTGTCATTTTCTTTTTCACCTTATTGCCTTACATCCCGGTGAACAATTTTCAGGACGGACTATTCAGCATGCTGGTATCAATCATGCCAAAGGCAGCCTATTCATCAATCCAAACCACACTGGACGAAATTTTTGTCCGCAGAATCGGATTGCAATTTTTTGGTTTTCTGATCGCTCTCTTTTTCTCAATGAATGCCATAAACAGTATTATTAAAGCGTTTAATGCTTCCTATCATACTATTGAATCCCGTTCCTGGCTGGCCAGGAAAATGGTTTCTCTTGTGCTGGTATTCATTGTTGCAACACTTATTTCAATTGCTATCAGCCTGATGATATT
This sequence comes from uncultured Bacteroidales bacterium, assembly GCA_963783315.1. Taxonomy (GTDB): domain Bacteria; phylum Bacteroidota; class Bacteroidia; order Bacteroidales; family DASQZP01; genus DASQZP01. Next base: position 62,511 of record CAWAMZ010000006.1, on the reverse strand, counting down.
TACCAGGTTTTTTCTGATGCAACTTATTGAAATGCATATCATCCGGTCAGATCTGACTTTTCTGGTAATCAATTCAGGAAAATGGATCATTATCGCCGCACTGATATTTTTCACCATTTCATTCATTTATTATCTGGCCCCTTCACGCAAGATGCAATGGAAACTAATATCTCCGGGCTCTACCCTTGCCTCGGTACTAACTATTTTTGCCTGTCTGGCATTTTCATTGTTTATGAATCAATTTGGACAACTCGATAAAATATATGGGTCACTGGGCTCAGTGATGATTGTTATGATCTGGATAAACTTCAATGCACTGGCGTTGTTAATAGGATTTGAGCTGAACGCAAGTATTATGCATGCGAGAAACAACCATGACAAAGAAGAAACTGCATTATCTGTAAGTTATGAAAAGAAACATACAAGACATAAGAAGAGAATACAGGTTAAAGAGTCTTAATGAAACAGAAATTGATGCTGATCCTATCAGGCAGTTTGACAAATGGTTGGATGAAGCACTTGAAGCTGAAGCAACAGAGCCAACAGCGATGACACTTTCAACTATTTCCTCAGAGGATAAACCAACGGCGAGAATGGTATTGCTGAAACAGGCTGATGAGAATGGATTTGTTTTTTACACCAATTATAACAGTCGTAAAGGTGAAAACCTTGCACACTCCCCTTATGCTGCCCTGGTATTTTATTGGCCCGAACTGGAAAGGCAGGTTCGAATAGAAGGGGTGGCCGAAAAAGTAAGTAAGGAAGATTCAGATGCCTATTTTGACTCGCGGCCTGAAGGAAGCAGGATTGGAGCCATTGTATCGCCCCAGAGCAGTGAAATTCCCGGCAGGATATTTCTTGAAGAACTCTTCGATAATTACAAGAAAATGAATAACGACAAACCTCTCAGAAGGCCTGAAAACTGGGGTGGTTACCGCATTATCCCGGACAGGATTGAATTCTGGCAGGGAAGAGAAAGCAGGCTTCACGATCGGATTGAGTTTACCCGTATGAACCTGCTGTGGAAGATTAAAAGGCTTGCTCCCTGAACAACGGGCCTCCTCTCAATTACAACTAACTTTCTGTTATTATCATTTTATCCCAGTAACTGCTTGACCCTGTTTGAGATGACCTTCCCATCAGCACGGCCTGCCAGTTGCCGGGAGGCAACTCCCATTACTTTACCCATATCGGCCATTGTAGAAGCACCGGTCTCAGCAATAATGCTTTTCAAAGCATTATCAAGCTCCTCATTTGTCAGGGGTTTTGGCAGATATTCTTCAATAACTGATGCTTCAGCCAGTTCTTTATCAGCAAGATCATTCCGGTTTTGAGAATTGTAAATATCAGCCGATTCACGACGCTGCTTTGCCAGCTTTTGCAATATCTTAAGTGCAGCATCATCAGACAATTCATCATGAGAAGCTCCTTTTTCTGTTCTGGCAATCATGAAGGCCGATTTTACCGATCTTAGTGTTTCAAGCCTTTCCTTTTCCCTGGCTTTCATTGCAGCTTTCAGATCATTTTCAATTTTTTTAACTAAACTCATCACACCAATGTTTAAAATATTTTCACAAGGTTTCCAAAGATTTAGCAACCATGTTAAAGTAATTGTTTATTCGGATAAACTCTCTCCCAAATTTACTTCGGAATAGAATAAAACACAAGTAAAAAGTAAAAGCTACAGACCGGATTTAGTCAACATTATCATGCAGATAAGGATTATTTGGCCTTAACCTGGTCTTGTTTTCACCGTCATCTGAGAGTGAATACCTCGAAATTTCAGTGTCATTTCCGGTACTTTCTTCGTCAAGCTTTATATTTTTTCTCCGGTATGCAGGTTCATTTTCAAGCTTATCAATATTCTCCTTGTCATCTGGATTATTATAACTTTGTGTTTTCAAGCGGGCATGTGTATTCTTAAGAATTTTTACTCTTTCAGCAGATTTTTGCTGGTTTATAGCAAAGGCTTCCTCGTCATTCAGTGCACCATAAGACTGTTCTTTCTGTATATCAAACTCAATAGTACGCTGGGCCGAAACATTATCCTCCAGACTAAAATTCTTATTTTTTCGTTCCTTCACCTCAAATTCGCCCTCCTTATGTGCTACATTCCTTTTTGTACTGTCATTAAGCGGCACCTTATTGGTTTGTTTCTTCTTTACATATAGTTCCGGAATGCTGTTGGTTTCAAAGCCAGTAGCAATTATGGTAACATTTACGGAATCACCCAGGCCTTCTTCCATGCCGGTACCCCAAATTATCAGCGCATCAGAAGAAACACAATTGTTCACAAAATCAGTTATCTCACCTACCTCATCCATGCTGATTTCATCGATGCCGGAGGTTATGTTCAGCAGGATATTCTGTGCGCCGGTTATTTCATTGTTATTAAGAAGCGGAGAATTCACAGCCTGTTGAATAGCCTCCAGAGCCCGGTTTTCACCGCTGGCAATTCCTGAACCCATAATGGCTACACCGCTGTTCGACATAACTGTCTGCACGTCAGCAAAATCAACATTGATATAACCATGCACGGTAATAACTTCAGCTATCCCTTTAGCTGCTGTTGCCAAAACATTGTCGGCTCTTGAGAACGCTTCAGAAAGTTTTAGGTCGCCATAGATCTCGCGCAGCTTCTCGTTGTTAATCACAAGCAAAGAATCAACATGCTCTTTCAGGGCATTTATTCCATTGACAGCCTGCTGAATACGCTGGTGGCCTTCAAAACGGAACGGAATAGTTACGATTGCTACAGTAAGGATCCCCAGCTCTTTTGCAGCCTTTGCTATTACAGGTGCTGCCCCGGTTCCGGTACCACCTCCCATGCCGGCAGTGATAAATACCATTTTGGTATTGCTCGACAATATTTCAATGATATCATCGAGATTCTCGATAGCAGCCTGACGGCCTATATCAGGTTTGTTACCTGCACCTCTGCCTTCAGTAAGCGATTCTCCCAATTGTATTTTAACGGTCACTGGACTGTTGGCCAGTGCCTGTGAATCAGTATTGCAAACTACAAAGTTTACATCCTTTATGCCCTGCTTAAACATGTGATTGACAGCATTGCTTCCGCCACCACCAACACCAAGTACCTTGATGATGGAAGACCGTTCGGTGGGTAAGTCAAAATTAATTAAATCATCAGCCATAATGCCAGGTTTTTTAGATTAAAAATCAAATGGTAAATAAATTCTATATGGTTTTGAGCTGTTACATTTGGGCATCATTCTCTTCGAAAATATCCGTTATGGTCTTTTTCAGAGATTCGATGATGCCGGTTTTGTTTTTAGCTTTTTGTTTTACAGGCTCCTCTTCTGTTTCGGTTTCATTCTCTTCAGCTTCCGCTGCCATGGGTTTATTGTTCTTTTCAGCAATCAAATCAGCCTGAAATCCTTTCAGCAACAAACCAATGCTGGTGGCATACATAGGTTGATTGATCTCTTCGCTTATCTCACCGGAAAGATGTTCGTTAGGCAATCCCAGTCTTACATCCAAGCCGGTTCTGAATTTAATCAGCTGAGGCAGGTGTCTGAGCAGCGCTCCGCCTCCGGTGATCACAATACCTGCGCTCATTTTATCCATACAATCGGAATTCTCTATCTCAAAAGTTACTGCATCAATGATCTCTTCCATTCTGGACTGAATAATATAGGCCAGGCTTTTGAAGGAAATTTCTTTTGGATCACGTCCGCTGATACCGGGTATTGTTACAACCTTATCATCCTGAGCAATATCACCAAGAGCCGAGCCGAACTGTATCTTAAGCAATTCGGCCTGACGCTGCAGAATTGAACAACCCTCCTTGATATCCTGAGTTACAACATTTCCCCCAAAAGGAATCACAGCGGTGTGCCGGATAATTCCATCATAAAATACAGCTACATCGGTTGTGCCACCACCAATGTCAACCAGTGCAACACCCGCTTCTTTCTCATCTTCAGTTAAGACGGCTTCGGAAGAAGCCAGAGGTTCAAGGATAAGGCTTTGTACATTCAGCCCGACACGACGGACGCATTTTTCGATATTACGTGCAGAAGCCACCTGGCCAATCACAATGTGAAAATTAGCTTCCAGGCGTTTCCCAAACATCCCAACCGGATTTTTAACCCCTGTTTCATTATCTACAATGAAATTCTGGGGCAGCACATGTATAATTTCTTCACCCATATCGATTGGCAATTTATACATGTCACTAATCAATGCATCAACGTCTTCCCGTGTAATCTCATCATCATATGAATCCCGATTGATATATCCCCGATTCCTCATACTTTTAATGTGCTGGCCGGCAATGCCCACATAAACATCGGAAACCCTGACCCCGGCTTTGGTCTCTGCTTCTGCGATTGTTTCCTGGATGGCATTTACAGTTTCCTCAATATTAAGTACAACACCCCGTTTAACTCCTTTTGATTCAGTTTTGCTGATACCGAGAATCTCAAGTTTCTTATGTTCATTTATGTGTCCGATTATGGCAACAATTTTGGTTGTACCGATATCAATGGCTGCAATAAAATTATTTTTTTGCTTCATAGCTTTATCTTTTTGTACAGATTACTTGGTTCTTATATTTCAGGTTTATTTTTTCGTATTTATTCCAACTTACGTTCGTAAATCCCTTTTTATAAAGAGCATAGAGTTTTTTGAACTTATAAGTATAATCGTCTATTGGCCCAAGAATGATCAGGTGGGCACCTACCCTGGGCACAAGTTCAAACTCATGCTCTCTGTTTATATAAATCTGTTCAATCTGATCATTCCAGAACTTATTATTGTGGATGAAAAGGGCCAGTTCAAAGAGATCGAAAATAGTTTTCTGCCCGTCAGAAAAATCAGTTCCTTTATCATATATGCTCCGGCTTCTTAGTGGATTAAAAGGCTCTTTAATATAGCCATTGGCAACCAGGGTGTGCATGGTAAAATCCCTCTTCAACGGGAGAATCCGTCCCTGCTCATCGATATAATAGCTCTGATTGCGCTCATTCATTATTCTTAGCACAGGTGTGCGTTGCTCGATATGAATATTCAATGTACCGTCAATAGTTTTATAAACCTGTGCGTCTCTGATCGCCGGCTGGTCATCCAGAATACCTTCAAGATCCCGGGTATTTACAATTCTTTCGGCATAACCCAGTGTTTTTATATTATCAACATTGAGTAGGTCTTTCACCTGATTGGCAGTAATGAAGCGATTTGAGAGACTGTCTTCAATATTTATGTCCAGATTACGGCATACCACATTCCCTGCTTTGCCGGAAACAAAACCCAGGGCCACTACAAGGTAGCCCAGCAGTAAAATATAGAATATGAGCTTTTTAAATCTGATCATGATTATATTAATCTTCGTTTTCCATTCTCTTATTCATTTCCTTTCTGGCCAAAAGCATCTTTGTCAGATATACGGGCAGCGTATCAATATCACCGGCACCCAATGTCAACAATACATCAACTTTTGCATCCATAATAAAATTAATCACCTCATCCTTTGAACAAAGGGTTTTATGTTTAAGATTTACCTTGTTAAAAATCAGTGACGAAGTAACACCTTCAATGGGTTGTTCCCTTGCCGGATAAATATCCAGCAGAAAAAGTTCATCAAGTAATTCCAGACTTTCAGCAAATGCATCAGCAAGATCCCTGGTACGGGAAAAAAGATGCGGCTGAAAAATACCGGTAATTTTTCTTCCTTTGTACAAGGCTTTAACCGAAGAAATGGTTGCCTTTAACTCTTCGGGATGATGCGCATAATCATCGATATATACCAGATCCTGCAAATTTATATGATAATCAAAACGCCGTCTCACACCTGAAAAAGAAGCCAGTGCACCGCGTAAAACCGGAGGGGGAACACCTAAATGAGAAGCCACAGCTACTGCGGCGGTTATATTTTCAATATTCACCCTGCCCGGAACTCCCAGTGTCAGATTTTCCATAATTCCATCGGGAGTTATGATATCAAAATAATGTGTATTATATACAACTCTGATATTGACAGCTTTAAAATCGGCATCTTCATCTACAGCATAGGTGAAACACTTAAATTTTTCCTTTCCGGAAAGTTCAAGCTGTAACCTTTTCTTATAAAACAAGGTGCCACCAGACCTGATTCTATGAATAAATTCATTAAACGACCTGATCAGTTCTTCTTTATTGCCATAAATATCCAGGTGGTCAGCATCCATGGATGTTATCACCGCGATGGCAGGTGTCAGGAAAAGAAAAGACCTATCGAACTCGTCTGCTTCAACTACCACACAATCTGATTTTTCAGACAACAGCAGGTTACTCTCGTAATTTTTTGATATACCACCCAGAAATGCAGTGCAGTCGTTATCAGCTTGCTTCAAAATATGAGCAATCATTGTAGAGATTGTGGTTTTTCCATGTGTGCCGGCAACGGCAATTGCGTTTTTATGCTCAGTAATAAGCCCCAGTACCTCAGCCCTTTTCATAATTCTGAAATTATTTTGTCTGAAATATACGAGCTCATTGTGGTTTTGAGGCACAGCCGGTGTAAATACAATAAGTGTATGTTTATCAGGCTGAAGGAATTCCCCGGGTATCAGGTGTACATCTTCAACGAAGTGGATATTGAAGCCTTCATTGATCAGCTCATTGGTCAGATTGGTTGCTGTGCGGTCGTAACCGGCCACATTCTTACCCAATGCCTTGAAATACCGGGCCAGGGCGCTCATTCCAATGCCACCTATACCGATAAAATAAACATTATTTATTTTACTAAGCTCCATACTCTTTATCTGCTACCAATTTTAATATTTCTTTTGCAATATGATCTGCTGCTCCGGGCATTGCCAGCTTTTTAATATTTTCACTAAATGAAGAAAGACGGTTCTGATCTTCCATCAGGCCAATTGTTTCCGTCACAAGCTTCTGAGCTGCATCCCTGTCAGCAATCATCAGGGCTGCATGGTTCCTGACCAGTGACATGGCATTTCGGGTCTGATGATCTTCAGCAACAATAGGTGAAGGTACCAGCACCACAGGTTTACCCACTATAGCCAGTTCCGAAATTGTACCGGCTCCGGCACGAGAAAGAATAACATCTGCTGCTGCATAAGCAAGTTTCATTTCAATAATGAAAGGATGCAGGTGTATACTATCTTCATATTCAGGCCCCACAATTTGTTTGTATTTTTTGTAATACATTTTTCCACATTGCCAAATCACCTGAATATTATTTTTCCTGAACTGTTCCAGACCGCCAGCAATACTAGTATTGATGGTACCAGCGCCCAGGCTTCCGCCAATAACCAGCAAGGTTTTCTTATGCGGATCGAGACCAAAATGAGCCAGTGCTTCAGTTCTGAATCTGTGAACATCCAACAGATCCTGCCTCACCGGGTTGCCTGTAAACACAATTTTACCGGCGGGAAAATAGGTTTCCATACCCTGATACGCCACACATATCACTGAAGCATTTCGGGCCAGAAGTTTATTGGTGAGACCTGCATAGGAATTCTGTTCCTGAATAAGTGTGGGGATTCCTCTGGCGGCAGACTTTCGCAGCATGGGACCGCTGGCATATCCACCAACACCAACTACTACATCAGGATTAAAATCGTTTAAAATTCTTTTGGCTTTTTGCAGACTTCTTAACAATTTGGCGGGAAATGAAAGATTTTTTACAGTAAGCCGGCGCTGTAAGCCAACAACAGGCAGTCCCACAATAGGATAACCTGCCTCAGGTACCTTTTCCATTTCCAGTTTACCTGTTGCTCCCACAAACAATATATCGCATGCAGGGTCAAGCTTCCGTAGCGCATTGGCAATACTAATAGCCGGAAAAACATGCCCCCCGGTACCACCCCCGCTGATGATGATTTTATGTTGTTTCTGTTGCAACATGCTTTTCATTTTTAAAATTGTTTTCAACTCCCCGGCTTACGCTGAGAATGATTCCCAGAGCAATACTTGTAAAAAACATAGAAGACCCGCCCATACTTACCAGGGGAAGTGTTTGTCCGGTTACAGGAAAAAGGTTAACTGCCACTGCCATATTGATCATCGCCTGAAAAACCAGTGAAGTTGCCAGTCCAATTGCCAGTAAAGCAGGGAACGTCCTGTTACTTCTTCTCACAATGACCCCGGCCCGATAAAGCAGATATAAATAAAGAATCAGGATAATTAAACCACCAGCCAATCCGTATTCCTCAATAATAATGGCATATATAAAATCAGAATACGGATGAGGAAGAAAATTTCTTTGTGTACTGTGTCCGGGACCTTTCCCGAGTAATCCCCCGGTTGCCACGGCAATTTTGGCCTGTTCAACCTGGTAATTTTCTTCAGAATCTCCATTTGCATAATTTTCAATCCTGTTTTGCCAGGTTCCGATACGATCCCCCATATGAATTGATTTTGCAATGAGGAGGAAAAGTACCAGGGTTACAATTCCGATACCACTCAGTATGGAAAGATGTTTAAAACTGATACGCCCGATAAACATGAGTACCATTGAGGTAGCAAATAATATAAGAGCCGTTGACAGGTTTGCCGGGAGAATTAGTAAACAGACCACTACTACAGGAAGAATTACCGGTATAAATGCTTCTTTCAGACTCTTGATCCTGTCCTGCCGCAGGGATAGTTTCCGGGCAAGAAACATGATCAGTGCCAGCTTTGCCAGATCGGATGTCTGAATCGTCAGTCCGATACCTGGCAGAGTCAGCCACCGGGAAGCTTCATTGAATGATGTTCCGGCAACCAGGGTAGCTGCAAGCAGAGGCACGGAAATAAAAAACAGAAGCTGGGCCAATCGCGAGTAATATTTATAAGGTATGTTGTGGGTAATAAAAATGATCGCAATACTCAGCAACAGTATTACACCATGCTTAAGAAAATAATAGGCTGTATTGCCTCCCTGGTACTTGTATGCCAGTGTGCCTGTTGAGCTGTACACAGCCAGCAGTGAAAACACCGACAGCAGTACGATCACCCCCCAGATGATTCCATCACCTTTAAAATATTTTCGAAGCAGTTTGATCACGCTTTATTATAATTATATAATATTTACTTTATATTTATTATAAATCTTTGACATTCAGTTTAAACTGCCTGCCCCTATCCTCATAATTTTCAAACAAATCAAAACTTGCACATGCCGGAGAAAGCAACACACATTCTCCGTCTTTTGCAAGGTAGTAGGCTGATGTTACAGCATCCTGCATCGATTCAGTATCCACAATGGTATCTACCATACCTTCAAAGGCTTCATGAAGTTTTTTATTGTCCTTGCCAAGACATATCAAAGCCTTTACTTTACTTTTAACAAGCTCATGCAATACGCTGTAATCATTTCCTTTATCGACACCTCCGGCAATCCAGACAACAGGTGCTGCCATACTTTCCAGCGCATACCATGTGGAGTTTATATTAGTAGCTTTTGAATCATTTATAAATTCAATCCCGTGTACAGTCAATACTTTTTCAAGCCTGTGTTCAACCCCCTGAAAGTCAGACAAACTCTTACGAATTATATCTTTGCGTATTTTCAGTACATTCCCTGCTATTCCGGCAGCCATAGAGTTATAGGTATTGTGTTTACCTTTTAATGAGAGTTCATCAAGTGACATAGAAAAATCAATATTATCAAATTCAATTAGTAAATTATTATTTCTTACATAAGCGCCGGGAACCTGAGGTTCATTTATGGTAAACGAAAGCTGACGGGCTTTCACCACAATTTTCTCCAGTTCTCTGACTGTTATTTCATCATCCCGGCAAAAAATAAAATATTCGTCTTCAGAGAGATTCTGTGTAATGCGAAATTTAGATTCAACATATTTCTGCAGGTTATAATCGTACCTGTCAAGATGATCTGGTGTTATGTTGAGCAAAATGGCAATGTCCGCTTTAAATCTGTACATACCATCCAGTTGAAAACTGCTTAATTCCAGTACATAATAATCATAATTCTCCTCAGCTACCTGCAAAGCAAAGCTCTTTCCCACATTACCGGCAATTCCGGCATTCAAACCTGCTTTGCGCAGCATATGGTGGATAAGAGAAGTTGTGGTAGTTTTTCCGTTACTGCCGGTTATACAAATTTTTATTGCATCCGAATACCTTCCTGCAAATTCAATCTCGGAGATCACCGGAATACCTTGTTCCCTTATGGCAAGCATCAGTGGAATTTTATCACTAATCCCGGGACTCTTTATTATTTCATCTGCAGCAAAAATACGTGCTCTGTCGTGGCCATTTTCTTCAAACTCAATATTGTATTCATTAAGCTTCATCTTGTATTTATCGCGTATTGGTCCCATATCGGAAACAAACACATCACATCCCTGTTTCCGGGCCAGTACAGCGCTGCCTGTACCACTTTCGCCTGCTCCAAGTACAACTATACGTTTTACCATAACCTAACGTATTTTAAGAGTAATAATAGTAATCACTGCCAACAGGATTCCAACAATCCAGAATCTTGTAACAATTTTTGCTTCAGGATATCCTTTCACCTGATAATGATGATGTAGCGGTGCCATTCTGAAGATCCTTTTTCCTGCTCCAAATTTTCTTTTGGTATATTTGAAATAACTAACCTGCATCATCACCGACAAACTCTCGACGAGAAATATACCACACAAAATAGGTATCATCAATTCCTTACGGATGATGATAGCCGCAACTGCAATAATGCCTCCCAACGACAGGCTGCCGGTATCTCCCATGAATACTTGTGCCGGAAACGAATTATACCAGAGAAAACCAACGGTAGCTCCGATAAAAGCACTCATAAAAATTACAAGTTCACCGATATGCGGTATATACATAATATTAAGATAATCAGCATATATCATATTACCTGACACATAAGCCAGTATCCCAAGGGTGGTCCCGATAATAGCTGATGATCCTGTTGCCAGTCCATCGAGCCCGTCAGTCATATTCGCCCCGTTCGAAACGGCAGTAATAATAAAGATTGTAATCAGTACATAGACGATCCAGGCATATTTGGATGCTTTATCGCCCAAAAATGCGACCAGGTATTTATAATCAAATTCATTATGTTTGAAAAAGGGGATAGTTGTTTTGGTTGATTTTATATCTTTCGTAATCACATTTTCCTGATGTATGGCATAATCTCTGCCTTCTACCACTTCAACTTCCTGGTTTTTAGCGGGAATAGCAATTTTCTCACGAACTTTTACATCATTACTCAGATAAAGTGTCATCCCGACAACCAAGCCCAGTGTCACCTGTCCGGCAATTTTAAATTTACCGGTAAGTCCCTGCTTGTTTTTCTTAAAAACTTTGATATAATCATCAAGAAAACCGACGAATCCCAACCAGATAGTAGTAATAATCATGAGAATGACATAAACATTCGCCAGATCACCAAAGAGAATGGTCGGGATCAGGATGGAGGCCAGAATAATCACGCCGCCCATGGTGGGTGTTCCTTTCTTTTGCAATTGTCCTTCAAGACCAAGGTCTCTTACCGTCTCTCCTATCTGTTTTCGTTGCAGCAATAAGATAATGCGTTTGCCAAAAATCAGCGAAATAGCCAGTGAGGTAATTACAGCAAGTGCCGAGCGAAAGGAAATGTATTGAAACATCCCAGCTCCGGGAAAATCAAGTTTGTTCAGATAAAGAAACAGATAATACAACATAATGAATATTTTTAGTCTTCCTTAAAAAATTGAACAACTACCTCCATGTCATCAAAATGATGCCTGACACCTTTTATTTCCTGGTAATTTTCATGTCCTTTACCGGCTACCAGGATAATATCACCCGGAGCAGCCATGATACAGGCAGTGCGAATAGCCTCCTTTCTGTTAGTTATGGCAAGTACCTTTTTCTTACTTTCTGCGGGTACTCCCATCATCATTTCATTTATTATATGGTCAGGATCTTCACTTCGCGGGTTATCAGAAGTAAAAATCACCCTTGAGCTATTATCAACAGCAATTCTGGCCATTTCGGGCCTTTTGGTCTTATCCCTGTCACCCCCTGCTCCTGTGATTGTAAAAAGTGAAGCATCCTGCTTTCTGATATTATTAATTGTTTCCAGAACATTTTCCAGGGCATCCGGTGTATGTGCATAATCAACAATAGCGGTAATGCCATCGGGAGAAGTAAAGTATTCAAATCGGCCTTTTACATGTTCAAGTGCACTCAATACCGGGAAGATTTCTGATTTACCAATTCCCAGCAAAACGGTTGCAGCGTATACACCTGTCAAATTATACGCGTTAAACCTTCCAATGAGCTTTACCCAAATCTCCTGCCTGTCAAGCAGAAGTTTCATGCCATCAAAATGGCTTTCAAGAACTTTGCAGCGAAAATCTGCCGCAGACCGGACTCCGTATGTATATTTACCAGCAGTAGTATTTTGCAGCATAACTTTGCCGTTTTTGTCATCATTGTTTACCAGGGCAAAAGCATGCTCATCCAGTTGGTCAAAAAATTTCTTTTTTGCTCTCAGATAATTATCAAAAGTCAGGTGGTAATCAAGGTGATCGTGGGTAAGATTGGTGAAAATACCTCCGGCAAACGTAAGACCCGCCGTACGATCCTGATCGAGTGCATGAGAACTGACTTCCATAAAACAATACTGACAGCCCTGTTCCACCATTTCAGCCAGTAACTCATTAATTTTTACTGAATCAGGAGTGGTATGGGTAGCTCCATATTCCTTATCATTAATATAGTTCGCAACGGTAGAAAGCAAACCGGCACCGTAGCCAAGTTTTCTGAACAGACGGTAAAGCAATGTAGCGGTTGTGGTTTTCCCGTTGGTTCCGGTAATTCCAACCAGTTTGATACTCTTCGAAGGAAAACCAAAAAAGGCAGAAGCTATTCGTCCGAGAGTGGCTGCAGAATTTTCAACTCTGATGTAAACAACATCAGTGACCAGTTTTTCCGGCAGTGTTTCACACACAATTACTTTTGCTCCCCTGTCAGTTGCCATCCCGATAAACCTGTGCCCGTCCGTTTGTGTCCCTCTTATTGCAACAAAAACAGCTCCGGGTTCAACCTGCCGGGAATCATAAGTAACAGAAGATATATTTATCCCAATATCCCCGTGTTTTTCGGCAATATCGATGTTACTTACTATGTCAGCTAAAGTTTTCAATGTAGTATTATAATTAAGAAAAACTCATTTCCAGAATAATTTTTGCGCCAGGTACAACTCTGGTTCCCGGTGCAATTGACTGGGACGCAACTTTGCCCCTTCCCTCTATAATTACTTCCAACCCTAAATTTTCGAGTAGAAATACAGCATCTTTGGCTCCCATTTCTTTTACATTTGGTACCAGGTGTTTATTATAGCTATAGTCCTTATAATTAATATACGAGCCCTTCTGTGAAGTCACTATCCAGTTTGATTTTTTAGTGTTTTTATCATTAAACGGGATACCCAGCTGGTCCAGACAATAATTCAGTTCAGGTTTGTAACCGATCTTGGTATATGGAGCTTCAATACTGGCTGTATCATCCTGCGCAACTAATCTTGGATGCATGTCAAAGCTGGTAGCATAAACCTTATCGGCAATTTCTTTAAAAACAGGCCCGGCTACCAGGTTACCATAATAAACATCATTAGAAGGAGAACTGATCACTACAATACATGAATATTTTGGATGGTCTGCAGGAAAATAACCCACAAAAGATGCCTGATAACTGATACGTGATTCAGAACGGTAGCCATATTTATCATTAGCAATCTGAGCGGTTCCGGTTTTACCTGCAATTTTATAATTGTCATTTTTAAGATTCCGGGCGGTTCCCCTTTCGACTACCCCTTCGAGCATTTTTTGTGCTTTCCGGATGGTGGACATCGAACAGATTGAAGGATTTATCACTTCCACCGGAAAGGTTTTTACCACTTCACCATGATACAAAAGTTCCTTAACAAACCTGGGCTTTACCTCTTTCCCATTATTGGCGACTGCATTATAAAAAGTAAGCAATTGCAGAGGAGTGAGCCGCACCTCATAACCATGTGACATCATTGGCAGTGAAATTCCTGACCATAATTTATCAGTCGGGTACTTGATATCCGGACGCCCTTCACCTCTGATCCTCAGTCCGAGTTTATCATTCAGGTTCATGGCATAGAGCCGGTCAATGAAGTGGCTTTCGTGACCTGTATAATATTTTGTTATAATCTTGGAAACACCAACATTGGATGATACTTCGAAAACCCGCTGAACAGTAATTTTTCCAAAACCACCACGCTCTGTATCATAGATAGTTTTATCATAGAATGTAACTGAACCTTTCCCTGTATCTACAGTATCATTCAGATCAATATAACCATCTTCCAATGCTACCATAAGGGATGGCAATTTGAATGTAGAACCGGGTTCGGTTGATTCGCCTACAGCATAATTATAGGATTCATGATAGTTCCCCCTACTATCACGCTCCAGATTGGCTATTGCTTTTATATCTCCTGTTTGCACATCCATTAACACTGCCGTTCCATGATGGGCTTCGTGTTTTTTCAACTGCTTATACAATGCATTTTCAGCCACATCCTGCAGATTAACATCCAGTGTGGTAACGACATCTTTACCATCCCGGGGTTCTATTTCATTATCATCACTTACCGGCATCCATACTCCGCCGGATAAACGCTGCACCAGTCTCACCCCGTTTATCCCGCTCAGCTCATGATCATAAGCACCTTCAATACCAACCACGTTACCCGTCTGGCTTTTTGTAGTATAACCAATGGTACGTGTGGCCAGATTCACATGAGGCTGGAACCTGACATTTTCCTGAAGATAGATTAAACCACCTTTATAGCGGCCAAGTCTGAAAATTGGAAGCTCTTTTAGTACTTTTAACTGGTTATAATTAACCTTGCGTTTGATGAGATAGAAACGTTCCCCCTGTTTCCGGGCAGCAATAAGCATTCTTTTGTATTCATCCTTTGATTTATCACCAAAAAGTCTGGAAAGCCCAATGCATAGTGAATCAATATTGCTGTAAAAAATTTCATTGGTAAGCGAAGGAGTTTCAAGATCCATTCTTACCTCATAATAAGGGATGGAGCTGGCCAGCAAACGCATATCGTGTGCATAAATATCTCCTCTGTTTGACTCAATTGTAATGTCTTTTAAAGTAAGTTTTTGCGCCTTTTCCCTCCATTTACTCCCCTCACCAAATTGCAGATAAACAGCCCGGGCCAGGATGACCAGTCCCAGCATAAACACTGCAATATAAACAACGGCTACCCGCCACAATATGTCTTTCTTAATTGACATTCAGCAGATGAATTATTTTTTTTCAATTACTATTTTTTTGGGTGGCTCCAATGATTCTTTGAGGCCCAGCCCTCTTTGTTCAACCAGTTTGCTTACTTCTGATTGTTTACTAATAAACATCAACTCAGAAGCAGTTGTTATTGATTCGGCTCTCAGCTCTTTTACTTCCTCCTGAAGAGAAAGAACCTCCCTGGAAACCCGCTCGGCGTGATATCGATTGGCTATGTAGATAATACCAAGCAGAGTCAGAAAAATAATAAAAGGCAATTGCTTTGCCACTTCTTTTTTTGCCAGCAGACTGCCATCGAGTATTCCCCTGAAGGAAATATTCTTGTGTTCTTTCTTTTCTATCTTCTGGTCGATAAACTCAACACTTTCCTGTTCTTTGGTCTGATCTGTCATCTTAAACAAGCATTTAAGTGTTTACTGTTATAACCTTTCTGCAATTCTTAATTTTGCGCTTCTTGCCCGGTTATTGCGGTTAAGCTCTTCACTTCCTGCGGTAATTACATTTCGGTTAACCGGTTTAAACGGAACTATCAAATTCCCAAAAAAATCTTTTTCAGGCTCACCTGAAAATTTCCCCTTTTTAATAAAGTTTTTTACCATCCGGTCTTCCAGACTGTGGTATGTAATAACTACCAGTCTGCCGCCTTTTTTCATCACCTTTACAGTTTGCATCAGCATCTCTTCCAGGCTTTCCATTTCATGATTGACCTCTATCCTAAGCGCCTGAAATACTTTAGCCAGATACTTATTTTCCCGGTTTACGGGAATGCATTCCCTAATTGCTTCTAGCAGATCAGCTACCTGATCAATCGAATGTCCGTTACGATAGCTGACTATCTTTCCGGCAAGTTTTCCGGCATTATCAATTTCACCGTATTTTCTGAAGATCTTTTTCAGATCTTCTTCGGGATATTCATTAACAAGCTGTGAGGCTGTGAGGCCTGTTGCTGTATTCATCCTCATATCCAGCTTCCCTTCGAATCTGAAAGAAAATCCTCTTGAAGGATCATCAAAATGATGTGAAGATACCCCCAGATCAGCCAGTATTCCATCGACATGCTCAATCTTCAGGTATCTCAGATAATTTTTCAAATAGGCAAAATTCTGCCTGATGAATAAAAAGCGTTTATCTTCAATTTTATTTTTTTCTGCTTCTGCATCCTGATCAAAAGCGATCAACATGCCTTTGTTGAGCTTTTTTATAATTTCTTTTGAATGTCCGCCTCCTCCATATGTAAGATCAACATATACTCCGTCAGGCTTAATGTTTAAACCATCCACACTTTCCTGCAACAGTACTGGTTCGTGGTAGGTCATAATGTTGGTTTTTTGTTAATATTGCCACCCATTATTTTATCAGCCAGTGAAGCAAAATCATCCTCACTGGTAATCTGGTCGTAAGGCTCTTTGGCCCAGATTTCAATTTTCCCATCCTGTCCTGCAAGGATCACTTCCCTGTCAATATTTGCTTCCTCCAGCAATCTCTTTGGCACAAGAAAACGGTTACTGGCATCAAGTTCCACCTCAGCCGTTCCCTTGTAAAAACCTCTTATGAAGCGATTGTGTTCTTTATTATACGGATTGGTGCTGGCCCGGATAAGCTCGTTTTGCCTCTCCCATTCATCCATTGGATACAATACCAGGCAATCCTCATAAATATCCTTCTTAATGACAAACTTATCCTGGGCAGAAGCAGGCAACTGCTTCTTGAAAGCTGACGGAAGCATAACCCTGCCCTTTGCATCAACCTTACAACCGTAATCTCCTATAAAGCTTGTCATTAGCTTTTGTGCTTTTAATTTGTAAAAATAAATAAAGTTTCACCACTTTCCACCACTTTCCCCCATTTTTTGCCACTTTGTTGATAACTTTTTCCACATTTTGCCCTGATGATCCACGCCAGTGCAAATTGCCCGCAAAAAGGAGCAATGAAATAATTAGATAATTTTTGGTATTTTTGCATGATTCTAACAAAAGAATAATTCTATCAAAGTGATATCAGTCATGGATGATAAAGATCAGGAGCAACAAGTTCAGCTTATTGACATCAAAGAAGTTATCAGGAGTAAAAATGCTACACTGGCGAGGATACTGCCCGGCTTTGTAATTCGTTACATCAAACATATTATCCATGAAGATTTTCTCAATGAAATGATCACAAGGCATGGTGAGAAAAAAGGATTCACATTCATTGAAGCCATGATTAAGGAATTTAATGTAAAAATCAGAGTATTCGGCGAAGAAAATATCCCTCAGGATGGACGGTTTATTTTTGCTTCCAATCATCCTTTAGGTGGTTTTGACGGACTTGTATTACTGCATGTACTGAAGAACCATTTCCCAAACATGAAGTTTCTGGTCAATGATATCTTGATGAATATTAAAAACCTCGGGGAATTATTTATTCCGATTAATAAACACGGGGCTCATTCTAGGGAAAATGCAAAAATCATAGAAGGTGCATATGCCGGTAACAACCAGATACTTACCTTTCCGGCAGGGCTGGTTTCACGAAAGATAAAAGGAAAGATCATTGATCTGGAGTGGAAAAAAAACTTTATCAACAAAGCAATTGCATACAAAAGAGATATAATTCCGGTTCATTTTGACGGACGAAATACTGATTTTTTCTATAACCTTGCAAAACTTCGCAAATTTTTACATATAAAATCAAACCTTGAGATGTTTTATCTGCCAGATGAAACATATAAGCACAGGAACAAAACCATTACCGTAATTTTTGGCAAACCAATATCCCACGAAATTTTCGACAATAGTCGAAAACCTGCCGAATGGGCCGAAGCAATAAAAAATGAAGTTTATAAACTTGATAAATCATAAATTTAATTCCTTCTTTTTTTACATATTTAGCAAAAAAATTGTTTATATAACAAAAATCTATTTTTCGGAGATCTATGAAAACAATAATCCCCCCGATAGACAAAACCTTACTGTTAAAAGAGCTTACAAAGGACAAATTTGTACGCAATACTAACTACGGTCATAATGAGCTGTATATTTTTTCTCACAATGAAGCACCAAATCTCATGAGAGAGATTGGGCGGCTGAGGGAGCTCACATTCCGGCATGCGGGTGGGGGAACAGGAGAAGACCTTGACCTTGATGAGTTTGATTTATCAGAAGACCCCTACCAACAGTTAATTGTCTGGGACCCCAAACACCAGGAAATTCTGGGAGGTTACCGGTTTTATATTCCCCCAAAAGGAGCTTCAGGCGACTACATTCTGAACAGACTTTCGACCTCACATCTGTTTACTTTCTCTGAGAAATTTAAAGATGAGTATCTGCCAAAAATGATTGAACTGGGGCGGTCATTTGTACAACCAAACTATCAGTCAACCAACAGGCCCAGAAAAGGGTTGTTTGCGCTGGATAACCTGTGGGACGGACTTGGAGCTTTGCTGGTTGACAATCCGGATATGCGCTATTTCTTTGGCAAAGTGACCATGTACACACATTTTAATATTGAAGCCAGAAATCTTATTCTGTTTTTCCTCGAAAAACATTTTTCCGACAAAGAAGGTCTAATAAAACCTATTAAACCATTGGAAACCAATATAAACAGAGAAAAGCTTTCATCAATATTTACCGGTGATTCCTATGATGAAGATTATAAAATACTTTCAAAGCAGGTGAGGGCGTATGGAGAAAATATTCCTCCTCTCATCAATGCCTATATGAATCTCTCCCCTTCGATGAAAGTCTTTGGAACCGTGAGCAATCCGGAATTTGGCAATGTTGAAGAGACAGGTATTATGATTACGATCAATGATTTGTATCACACCAAGGTTGAAAGACATGTTTCAACTTATCAGCGGGTTAAATATTACATAAAAAAAGAGAGGGATAAATTCTTTTAGCATGAAAAACAGGCCTGAATAATTGAAAGGTGCGGGAATAATTGACCTGATGAGAGTTTTAACAAATTCAGGAGGCAATTAAATACAAAATCAAATCGGCATATAATTATAAATTGATTATAATACAGGCAATTAATGATCATCTGTTATTATATTTGCAAGCATGATAAGACCTGAAGAGAGATGAATCTGATATTTGATATTGGTAATACCCAGACAAAAACTGCCATTTATAAACATGATAAAGAACTCTATTTCGGGTCGGTTCCTGTGTTAACTGAAAAATATATTGAAAAACTCATCCAGGAATACGGGCCTGCCGAAAGGTCAATTATCTCATCAGTTACAAAGGAAGACAGTACTATCGTTGAATTTCTTAAATTGAATACCGGCTGTTTTATCCAACTCGATGAAAATACTTTATTGCCTTTTCAGAACCTGTATGAAACCAAATATTCTCTTGGAAAAGACCGCCTGGCAGCAATAGCCGGAGCATGCAATATTTTCCCTGAACACAACGTTTTGGTGATTGACGCGGGCACCGCCATCACCTTTGATTTTATCAGTGATAAAAATGAGTTTCTGGGTGGCAATATCAGTCCGGGACTCAGGATGCGTTTTAATGCCTTGCACAATTACACCAGTAAATTGCCTCTGTTAGAACCTGCCGGGACTTACAAATTATTCGGCAATAACACAAATGCTGCTATTATTCACGGAGTTGAAAACGGCATGGTATATGAGATAGAGGAAAGCATTTCCCGGTTCAGGATAAAATATCCTGATTTAAAGGTAATTTTTACCGGAGGGGATGCCAATTTTTTTGATAAGATGCTAAAAAGTAGCATATTTGTGGTTTCAAATTTAGTAACAATTGGACTGAACAGAATTTTAAATTATAATGCTGAAAATAAATAAAAGATCCTTCATTACATTCTCATTAATTGCATTGATTTCAATGCCTGTATTTTCTCAGCGCAACACATACTCTCCTTATTCCCGCTATGGCCTGGGAGAAATACAGCGAACCGGATTCGGACAGAATGAAGCCATGGGAGGAATTGCCATAGGAATAAGAGCTCACAATCACATTAATTACCTCAATCCCGCATCCTATACTTCACAGGACACCATGTCATTTATTTTCGATTTTGGTTTAAAAGTCGGGAATATGAGTTATAAAACCAATTCAGCAGCGTATCAAACCACAAGTGCGAATCTTGACCACCTTGCCATTGGTTTCCCCATAGCAAAATGGTGGAAATCCAGTGTCGGACTGGTACCGTTCAGTACCATGGGGTATTATATCAAGGAGGAAAGCAGTATTTCCACCTCCTACGGAAACCAGGTTTCATCAAAGCTCGTCAATTATACCTATGACGGCAATGGGGGGCTTAGCCAGTTCTATTTTGGCAATGCTTTTGAAATTGGGAAACACTTGTCATTAGGTGTAAATGCTTCTTATCTTTTCGGAAATAAAAAATCTACCCGTAGTATAAGTTTCCCTTATGACAATGCCACTCCTGCTTCATCCATTGATGAGAATACTACGATTGGAGATTTCCTTTTCAGTTTTGGAGCCCAGGCCTACGGATCGCTGAATGAAAAGGTTGACTTCACGGTTGGAGCCATGCTTGAAAACAATACAGAACTCAACGTCAGACAATCAATTTTCGCACGCAATTCAATGCCTTATATTTCTAATAATCAACAATATACAGTTGTTGATACTGTACTTTATACTGATGGAAAACAAAAGTCAGCCACTTATCCTACAAATCTGGGGCTCGGGTTTTCTCTATCATTTAATAAGAAATTCCTGTTGGGTGTGGATTATTATCAACAAAACTGGACAAATGCCAAATTTATGGGACGCAGCGATTCACTTACAAACAGCAGTTCCTTACATGCCGGCATTCAGTATACACCGGACCGAACATCAATAAGTAGTTACCTTGACCGAATAAACTATCGTGTTGGCGGATATTATTCAAATACATACCTGGAACTTAGAGGACATCAAATAAATGAATATGGCATAAGTTTTGGAGTAGGATTACCGATGCAAAACTCAAATACAACTTTTAACATTGCTTTTGAGTATGGGCAGCGAGGAACCTTAAAAGATGGTTTGATAAAAGAAACATTTGGCCGAATGAAAATTAATTTCACATTATACGATTTCTGGTTCTTTAAACGAAAATTTGATTAAAATTTATTACAATGAAAACTTTCAGGAACATTTTAATAGCCTTCCTATTTATAGCATTACCTGCCGTTTCACAGGCGCAAAAGGGAGTTGAGGACGGCTCAAAGTACGGACACGGAGAAGACAGTATAAATTGTATTCGAAATCTCTCATTGTACAGGGAATATGCAAAACATGAGAATTATAAAGATGCGTTAAATCCATGGAGGAGAGTATATAATGAATGTCCGCTGGCAACAGAAAATATTTATATTGATGGTGTTAAAATATTCAGGGACCGTATTGAAAAAGCTACAGATGATGCAGTAAAAGATAAACTTATCGACACACTGATGATGATTTATGACCAGCGCATTAAGTATTATGATGATCGCGGTAATGTGCTTGGCCGCAAGGGAGTTGACTGGCTTCGTTACAAGAGGTCATCGCAGGAAGATATTAAAACCGGTTATGATATACTTGGAGAATCAATGAGCATTCTCAAGACAAAAACACCTGCAGCAGTACTTGCAACCTATTTTACCGCTTCAGTAACCCTCTTCAAGTACAATGCGCTGGATGCAACGCAGGTTCTGGATGATTATACAGAAATTATGAATAACATTGACGGCGCTCTTGCTCAAAAGCCTGACAACAATATGTACAAGGAAGTAAAAGAGGTTATTGACCAGAATTTTGCAACCAGTGGTGCTGCCACCTGCGATAACCTCATAGGATTATTTGAGCCGAAATTTCAGCAAACACCTGAAGACATTGATTTACTGAAAAAAATAACAACATATCTTGATCGTTCCGGTTGTCAGGAATCGGACCTTTTCATTCAGGCATCAGAAAAACTGTATGAACTGGAACCTAATCCGCAATCAGCTTACAACCTGGCCAAACTATTCCTGAAGAAACAGGATTATAAAAAATCATCGTTTTATTACCTCAAAGCGGTTCAGGCAGATGTTGATCCGGCTACAAAAGCTGAATACTATTATGAACTGGCTCTTGTTACCAGTAGATTAAACGATAAAGTTCAAGCCAGAAATTATGCCCTTAAAGCTATTGATCTGAATCCCAAATTTGGTGATGCATACATTCTGATTGGTAACTTATATGCAGGAAGCAGCACTGATTGTGGTGATAATGAATTTGCTCAAAAAGCAGTTTTCTGGGCAGCAGTTGATAAATATATGAAGGCAAAAGAGGTTGACCCTTCAGTAGCTGATCAGGCCAATGAGCTGATTGGCAGATACTCACAGTATTTCCCAAATAATGAAAATGCCTTTTTCTATGGATTTACTGATGGACAAACTTATACTGTTGGATGTTGGATAAATGAAAAAACAACTGTCCGCACCATCAAGAAATAATAACTTGCCACACAATTAAATATGTCTGTAAAAAAAAGAATGTGCCTCAGTAATAGGAAATGGTTATTCCCCATTACTGGCACATTCTTTCTTGTTTTTATTATATCGATTTTTACTTCCTGTAAAAACGATATTGAAAAAATAAACACTTTTGCACCAGCCAGAGATCTTCCTACTGTCTCCGGAGTAAATACTGAAATCATTTATACCGACTCCGCCCGCCTGAAATTGCGCATGGAAGCTCCCGAGTTGCATAAGTATGAACAGGTAGAAGAACCATACGTTGAATTCCCAAGAGGTATTGAAGTCTACTTCTATGACGAAAACAAACAAATCACTTCTGAGATTAAGGCCGGATATGCTATTTATTATGAGACCAAAAATCTTTGGGAAGCACGGAATAACGTAATTGCAAAAAATCTCGAAGAAGGTAAACAGCTGAATACTGAACAACTTTTCTGGGATCAGAATAAAGGCAAAATTTATTCTGACCAGTTTGTAAAGATTACCAGTCCGGATGGTGTTTTTTACGGAGAGAATGGTTTTGACGCCAGGCAGGATCTTACCAAATGGCGCTTAAAAGGCTCGAAAGGCACAGTAAATTTAAAAGATGAAGAATAAATTTCTGATTATTTATGAAATTATCTGGCTTATAGCAGCCGGTCTCTGCCTGACTGCCGGTATTCATCAGACTATTCATGAAGGGATTGGAAGAAGTTTTTTGTTTTTTATTTTTACATTTGTAAGTACTGGAATGTACTTCTACAGGAGAAACAACCGACGTAATTCTTCTGACGAATCGTGACATACGCTGAAATGGGCTATTACTGGATAATAATTATTATTTCACTTTTGCTTTCCGCTTTTTTTTCGGGAATGGAGATTGCTTTTGTATCTTCCAACAAGCTCCGTATTGAACTCGACCGGAAACAAGGTAAATTTCCGGCCCGTATAATCTCTGTTTTCACCCGGAATCCGGGACAATACATTGCAACCATGCTGGTGGGTAATAATATTGCCCTCGTTGTATATGGTATAATGATGGCGGCCGTTCTGGAACCTTTAATTCGCTTATATGTCACCTCTGATCTGGCTATTCTGATAATACAGACTGTTCTTTCTACAAGTATTATATTGTTAACTGCGGAATTTCTTCCGAAAGCCCTCTTCAGAATTACTCCCAATACCTTTCTGAAAATATTCGGAATCCCGGTGCTGATCTTCTATTTTATTTTCTATCCCATCACGCGGATATCTATTTGGCTGTCAAACTTCATGTTGAAAAACATTATGCATGTAAAACTTTCCTCCTCCCGGGAAAAAAGTGTTTTCGGTAAAGTTGATCTGGATAATCTTGTGCATGAAGTTCAATCAGATAGTGAGGAACAAAAGGAGATTGAAAATGAATTTAAAATTTTCCAGAATGCACTCGATTTTTCAAAAGTAAAGATACGGGACTGCATGATACCCCGGACAGAAATTGAAGCAATTGAAGTTAATGCAACAATTGAGCAACTGCGCAGCAGATTTGTAGAGACAGGCTATTCAAAAATATTGGTTTATCAGGATAGTATAGAAAATATACTGGGTTATATCAGTTCAAAAGAACTTTTTAAAAATCCCGGTAAAATTGAAGGCCGGATCATGCCAGTGATTACTGTTCCGGAAACAATGCCTGCCAACAGACTGTTAAGAAGCTTTATGCAGGAACACAAGAGTATGGCGGTGGTTGTAGATGAATTTGGAGGAACAGCCGGAATAATCACTATTGAAGATATACTCGAAGAAATAATTGGCGAAATTGAAGACGAACATGACGTTGATGAATATATCGAAAAACAGATAAACGATAAGGAATTTGTTTTTTCGGGTCGCCTTGAAATTGATTTCCTGAATGAGAAGTACAAACTTGGGCTTCCTGAATCAGAAGAATATGAAACTATTGCCGGATTGATTCTCTATCACTACGAAAATATCCCCAAAATCAATGAAAGAATTGTTATTAATTTACATTTTACTTTTCGCATACTGAAAGTGACAAATACCAGGATTGAACTTGTCTATCTCACAATTCACAATGATTAGGCAACATTATTTATACACCAGTTACAATTCATCACTTCCTGCAATACAAGGTAACTATTTCTTTCCGCGATTTTTTATCAATATGCCTTATAAAAAACGTTTTAAATTCTTATATTCGTAGCTCAAAATTTTTGGGTACAATTTATAATAAAAATTCAATGGCAACATTAGAAAAAATAAGAAACAGAGCAGGTGTTTTGGTTGCGACAGTGATAGGACTGGCGCTGCTGGCTTTTATTCTTGGCGATTTATTCAGTTCAGGCCGTTCACTTTTTAGCAGCCAGCAGTATGAAATAGCCAATATTGCAGGAAAATCTATCCCTGTGCAGGCATACCAAAGTAAGGTTGACCAGCTTGCTGAGATTTATAAGATGAACACCAAACAATCAGCCCTGGATGAACAAACCATGGATGGTATCAGAGAGCAAACATGGCAACAGATGGTGCAGGAAAATGTGATGGGTGAAGAATACAAAAAGACCGGTATTGGTGTCAGTTCTGAGGAAGTGTATGATTTGGTAACAGGTAAGAACCCCCACCCAATCATCCGTCAGATGTTTACTAATCCACAAACTGGTGAACTTAACCGTTCTGCTATTCTTCAGTTCCTGAAAACTATGGATCAGGATCAGACAGGGGAACAGAAAGCCTTCTGGTTATATCTTGAAAATGAAATAATCCGCGAAAGAAAGATGACGAAATTTACCAACCTGGTAAAACAGGGCTTGTACGTCACTTCTCTTGAAACAAAAGATAAATATTATGAAGATAACAAAAAAGTAGATTTTGAATTCCTTGTTCGCCGCTACAATGTTATCCCTGATTCAGCCGTCAAATATTCTGAAAGTGACCTGAAATCATACTATGATGCACATGAAAACGACTATAAGCAAACCGCTTCACGGGACATCGATTATGTAGCATTTGAGATCAAGCCATCTGAAAGTGATTACCAGGATGCAGAAAAATACATTGAAGATCTGAAGAAAGACTTTATCAATACTGAAGATAATGAACAGTTTGTCAATCTGAATTCTGATGTTCCTTTTAATCCAATGCATTTCAAGAAGGAAGATCTGTCACCGTTGATTGCAGATTCAATTTTTGACGCTCCGGTGGGTACCGTTGTTGGTCCCTATTTTGAAGATGAAGCATACAAGCTTGCCAAGTTGAATGCGATTGCATACCTGCCCGATTCAGTTAAGGCACGGCACATATTGCTGCAACCTGTATCACAGAATCCACAGGCAATAGCTCAGACAAAAGCTTTGGCAGACAGTTTAATGACTTTACTGGCTAACGGTGCTGATTTTGCCAAACTGGCGATGCAATATTCAAAGGATGGCTCGGCTCAACAGGGCGGTGATCTGGGTTGGTTCAAGGAAGGACAAATGGTTAAAGAATTCAATGATGCTGCTTTTAGTGCTGAGGTTGGGAAGGTGCAGCAGGTAAATACCCAATATGGCATTCATCTGCTGGAAGTAACTGCAAAAAGCCAGCCGGTTAAAAAAGTACAGTTAGCTTTAGTACAACGCCTGGTTGAACCCAGTTCACAGACATACCAGGATTATTACTCAAAAGCAAGCAAATTTGCAGGGCTGAATAACACCGAAGAAAAATTCGAAAATGCGGTTAAGGAAGAAGGTCTGAATAAAAGGATAGCCAATAACATCCTTGAAAATGACAAGCAAATTCCCGGTCTTGAATCTCCAAGGGAATTGATCCGCTGGGTCTATAATGCTGACGAGGGAGACGTCTCTTCTGTGTTTGAGCTTGGAAATAAATTTGTAATAGCCCATGTAACTGCTGTCAGAGAAGATGGTATTGCACCACTTGAGCAGGTTAAAAATGATGTGGAGCTGAACGTAATCAAAGAGAAAAAAGCCGAAGAACTGTCTTCCGGTTTGGCTGCCCAGGTTAAGGAAAACAAATCCCTTGAGGAGATTGCACAGGGATACTCTTCGGATGTTCAGCAAGCAAGCAATATAAGCTTTTCTTCATTTTCTGTTCCCGGAGCCGGAATTGAGCCTAAAGTTATTGCCACGGCAACCAATATTCAGGCGGATAAAATATCCGATCCTGTTGATGGCAACAACGGGGTATATATCCTGAAAGTTACCAGTATAAATGAACCAGCTCAGACGGACGACTATACAATGCAACGGATTGCACTTGAAAGAGCCAATACCTCAAGAGCCGGATATGAGGCCTTCAATGCACTTAAGAAACTTGCAGACATAGAAGATTACCGTTCTAAATTTTATTAGAATCTTGAATAAAAACAAAAACAAAAAGAGAGGTTGTTGAAAAACAGCCTCTCTTTTTGTTTTTTATATACTTCTTAGTAAGCAAATCACATACAGTGAATATACCGGATAACCAGTTTACGAATTTCCTCAGTCTTATCCTGTAATTTTTCACTCAGATCCTTATCATGATAACTTTGCAGCTTTGTTGTTAAAGCATCAATCATTTTCGGGGGAAACACATTTTCGTGTTCGAATATTTCCCGTTTTTCCAGCAGTTTTTCTGCTGATTCCCAGCAGCTTTCTGGAAGATGCATGAGTTGTTCAAATTCTTCCCTTCGCTCAGGACTGAAAATATCCCCATCAACATATAACTTTTCAGCTCTCTGAAGTGCATCAGGCATATTGAATCCATGGAATGCACCCATTACCAGGCCGGCGAGTAAGGAGTAAATTTCGGCTGATCCGTCAGGGGCTCTGAATTCAACAGTTTGTTTTACGCCGGTTGGCTGGATTACTTCAGCGTCCTGGGGATTAGCCAGGTTAATCATTGAGGTCGGTTTTGACCAACCCAGTGGAACACGAATAAGGACCGACCTGTTCCGGTCGCCCCAGCAAATTTTTGTTGGGGCTTCCTGTCCGGGCACCAGCCGGAGATAAGAAGTGGGTATTGTGTTGCCAAAGGCAGTAAGCGCATCTGATACATCCAGAATTCCGGCAATCATTTTCAATGCTGCGCTGGATAATTTTCCATTTTCAATCATCACATTCTTACCGTCTTTTTCCAGTAGCATATGAATGTGTAATCCGCTCCCGGCCATTCCAACCGTTATCTTTGGAGCAAAACTTACTTCAACACCATACCTGGCTGCAACCATCCGGACAATCCATTTGGCAATAAGCAATTGTTCAGCAGCCAGCTCAACATCCACAGGAAGAAATTCAATTTCATGCTGTTCGAAAAGTTGTCCGTCCCTGGTAAAACTACCCACTTCTGCATGCCCGTATTTTACACTGGCTCCCGTGGAAGCGATCAATTGCATGGCTTCAATACGCAGTTTTTCCCATCTGGCAAACGGTCCTGAAGAATGGTATCCTTTATGGAATTCCATCGAAAAAATTTCATCATCCCTGCTGTTTATATAATATTCAAGTTCGCCCATGGCCTTGAAATTATAACCTGTTTTTTGCCGAAAAAGGGTATATGCTTTTTTCAAAATATAACCGGGTGAATTGTCCAGTGGTTTTCCCTCACTGGTGTAAAACTCACATA
Source organism: uncultured Bacteroidales bacterium (assembly GCA_963783315.1). Lineage (GTDB taxonomy): Bacteria > Bacteroidota > Bacteroidia > Bacteroidales > DASQZP01 > DASQZP01. The sequence goes on along the minus strand of CAWAMZ010000006.1, from coordinate 34,199 downwards.
ACAGATCAAGGGTTGGAATTTCAGAAAAGGGATTTAAAAATGCTGTCCGGTATTGTGGCATAATATACAGGTCACTGGACCCTGCCGAAATAAATGAAAACAGACTGGATCCGTCAACCCGTTCGCCTCCGGAAAGAATGGTAATTAATTGGTGCCGGCTTTGAATAATAAAATTGAGCGTTTTGAGTTTTCCGTCTTCAGCAGGATAGCGGAAATTCACCATCCTGACCCCCTTGCTTTCAATGAACTGAATGAGATCATTCATTGTAAACGCAGCGGGTTCCTTGTGTAAAAACCGTACAATTTCGTTGGGATTCAGTATGTCTTCCTGCATAATGTTTTTTCCTGCGAAAGTATTAAGGAATCACCAAAGAATGCATGTTATAAAGAAGGCCATGAATATGTTTAACAAAAGAAACCCCTGTTCAGGGCTAAGGTGCACTCAACAGGGGTTGGTTTTCCATAAAAAATAACTATTCTACTTCTCCAGAGCGGTCAGCCGTTCTTCCAGAATTTTAATCCTGGTTTCAGCATCATCCTGTTTTTGCTTTTCCATTTCCACCACTTTTTCCGGAGCATTTTTTACAAATTTCTCATTGTTCAGCTTTTTCATCACTGATTTCAAAAATCCTTTCTGGTAATCAAGTTCTTCCTTTAACTTTTTAATCTCATCCTCTACATTAATCATTCCTTCCATCGGAATATAAAACTCATTGGAACGGACCAGAAATGTCACGGCATTGTCACTTTGCTGACTTGCTTTGGAAATTTCAGAAATTCCGGCCATCTTAACAACAACAGGATCAAAGGCATGTTTATAACTATTTTCATCCTTAACCAGCAATGTTAATACCTCCCTCAACGGCAGATTGTGTTCTTTTCGAATATTCCTGATGGCCGTTATAAGTTCCTTTGCCTCATCAAACTGATCGAGATACTCTGCATCAAATAAACCGGATTGTGGCATTGGCTGAATCATAATACTCTCGCCCTTTTCACGGTCAGTCATAAGCTGCCATATTTCTTCTGTAATAAAAGGCATTATAGGATGCAGCAAACGAAGTAATTTATCCAGAAATACATTAGCGGCTTTATATGTTTCAGCATCTACAGGCTTTTGATAATCAGGTTTGATAATTTCAAGGAACCAGGACGAAAATTCATCCCAGAAAAGCTTATAAATGGTCATCAGTGCCTCAGATAACCGGTATTCTGCATAATTACGTTCGGTTTTTTCAATTTCCTGACTGAGTTTCTGGGAAAACCACTCAACCGCCATTTTAGCATGCTCAGGCTGGGTAATATTTTCATCTACCTGCCAGGTATTTATCAACCGAAAAGCATTCCAGATCTTATTTCCGAAATTCCGCCCCTGTTCGGTTAAGCTTTCGTCGAAAAGCAAATCGCCGCCGGCAGGGGAACACAGCAGCATTCCTACCCGCACCCCGTCGGCACTGTAAGTGCGAATCAGATCCAGCGGATCAGGAGAGTTCCCAAGGGATTTTGACATTTTTCTCCGTTGCTTGTCCCGGACAATACCTGTAAGGTATACATTATTAAAAGGTTTTTCTCCCCTGTATTCATACCCGGCAATGATCATCCTGGCCACCCAGAAGAAAAGAATTTCCGGGGCAGTCACCAGTTCATTTGTTGGATAGTAATAGTTAATATCCGGATTATCCGGATTTCTAATACCGTCAAAAACAGAAATGGGCCACAACCATGACGAAAACCAGGTATCCAGCACATCAGGATCCTGTTCAAGGTCATTAACAGTCAGACTGCTGTTGCCGGTTTTTTCTTTGGCAAGATTAAGCGCAGTTTCAGCATCGCGGGCAATCACAAAATCGTTTGTGCCTCCGATATACCAGGCAGGAATACGCTGCCCCCACCATAACTGTCGGGAGATACACCAGTCTTTGACATTTTCCATCCAGTGACGATAGGTATTCTTGAATTTTGGCGGATGGATCCGGATTGAATCATTTATAACATTTTCCAGGGCCGGTTCAACAAGTTCTTTCATTTGTAAAAACCATTGCATGGAAAGTTTTGGTTCAATAACAGCGTCGGTTCTTTCCGAAAATCCAACTTTATTGTTATAATCTTCCACTTTAACGAGATAACCTTCTTCTTTCAGTTTTCCCGCAACCAGGTCCCTGGCAACAGCACGATCCTCTCCTACAAAGAAAACGGCTTTTTCATTCAGGGTCCCGTCATCGTTAAAAATATCAATTACCTCCAGATTATGCTTAATACCCAGTTCGTAGTCATTAATATCATGGGCCGGGGTAATCTTCAGGGCACCCGTACCAAATTCCATATCAACATATTCATCGTGAATAACAGGAACCTTACGGTCGACCAGGGGTATATAGATGCTCTTACCGGCAAGATGTGTATATCTTTCATCCAGCGGATTGACACAAACAGCGGTATCGCCAAGAATTGTTTCAGGACGCGTTGTAGCAATGGTAAGCCATTCATCACTCTCTGCAATTTTATACCTGACGTAGTATAATTTTGAGTTTACTTCTCTGTAAACCACTTCCTCATCCGAAACGGCCGTTTTGGCTTCCGGATCCCAGTTTACCATCCTGACACCACGGTAGATGTATCCTTTATTGAACAGGTCAATAAAAACGCTGATAACGCTTTCGCTCATGGCATCATCCATGGTAAACTTTGTTCGTTTCCAGTCGCACGAGGCACCAAGCTTTTTAAGCTGTTCCAGAATTATGCCGCCGTGCTTTTCTTTCCATTCCCAGGCATGCTTAAGAAAATCCTCCCTGCTTAGTTCCGATTTTTTAATACCTTCAGCAGCCAGTTTGGCAACAACCCGTGCTTCTGTAGCAATAGAAGCATGATCGGTACCAGGTACCCAGCAGGCATTTTTGCCCTGCATCCGTGCCCGCCTGACCAGAATATCCTGTATGGTATTATTCAGCATGTGCCCCATATGCAACACACCGGTAACATTAGGCGGTGGAATAACAATGGTATAAGGTTCCCTTTCATCCGGTACAGATGAGAACAGCTCATTCTCCAACCAGTAATTGTACCATTTCTCCTCGGTTCTGGCAGGATCGTATTTTGAAGGTATCTCCATGATCGTTTCTGATTTACAACATATTTTATACAAAAAATTCCTTCAAAAATAGGAAAATCAATCCAATTATCACCCTCCAAACAAGTTGAAATTCCTGATTAAAGGACCCAAACAAATAAATTCAGTTCCGGATAAAAATGTTAAACAGAAGAAGAGACAATAACCCGCCGGAAAACCTGATAAAAAAGCTTTATAACACATAAAAATAAAACAGAGAAATTTCGGATTAATCTGCCAAAACTATAATTTAGTAGTCGTCTAAAACTGCATTATTTGTATGAAAAACATTCTTATTCTGGGAGCAGGGCGTTCCTCCTCCACACTAATTCATTACATGCTGGAAAATTCAACAAGGTATGACTGGAAAATCATGCTGGGAGATAGTGATGAAAATCTCGCCGGTAAAAAAATTGGGGACCATCCAAACGGTAAGGCAGTTTTTTTTGATGCATTTGATGAAACAATGCGGAATGACAGGATCAAACATGCTGATATTGTCATCAGCATGCTGCCTGCCCGGATGCATTATCTCATTGCCGAAAGCTGCATCAGGCATAATAAAAATATGGTTACCGCTTCTTATATATCTCAGGATATTAATCAGTTTGACCAGGAAGCAAGAAAAAGAAATTTATTGATCCTGAATGAGATCGGTGTGGATCCGGGCATTGATCATATGTCAGCCATGCAGATGATAAACCGGATCAAAGAGGATGGCGGACATATTACAGAATTTGAATCAAATACTGGTGGACTGGTTGCCCCAAGGTATGACAACAACCCATGGAATTATAAATTCACCTGGAATCCAAGAAATGTAGTTCTTGCCGGACAATCGGGGGCTCAGTTTCTTCACAACGGCAAATACAAATACATTCCCTACCATAAGATATTCAGGAGATACGAACGCATACATGTACTGGATCTGGGTGAATTTGAGGCCTATCCAAACCGCGATTCCCTTAAATACAGACAAACCTATGGTTTGAATGATGTTTCCACGATGTTCAGGGGAACTATTCGCCGTCCCGGATATTGCAGGGCCTGGGATAACCTTGTTCAGCTCGGGGCCACTGATGATACATTTACTGTAGCAAACTCAGAAAAAATAACCTATCGTGACTTTATTAATAGTTTTCTTGCCTATAGTAAAAAAGAAAGAGTAGAGGAAAAACTTGCCCGGTATCTGGGCCATGATGAAGATTCTGAGATCATGTATAAGCTCCGGTGGCTCGGTCTTTTTCAGGACGATAAGCCGGGAATTATAAATGCCACACCAGCCATGATACTCCAAAAAAGGCTGGAAGAGAAATGGAATCTGGATGAGGACGACAAAGATATGATCGTGATGCAGCATCAGTTTACATTTGAAAAGAACGGGAAAAGAAAAAAAGTCATCTCATCTATGGTAACTACGGGAGAAACCAACATTCATACTGCCATGTCGAGAACAGTTGGTTTGCCAGTGGCCATAGCCAGTAAATTAATTTTGCAGGGAGTAATCAACCTGAACGGGGTTCATATTCCCATTGAACCGGAAATTTATAATCCTGTAATGAAAGAGCTGGAACAATATGACATTAAGTTCATTGAAGAGGAAGTTGAACCGGCACCTGTCATTATCTAAGCTCTGGTCATCAGGAAAAGCTTCTCCCCCTGGATCAACCATTTTTAAAATGCCAGGTAAAAATCACGGGTAAGTTCTTTGTATTCTGGTGTATAATCATGCCGGTTATACATTTCAATTGCTATTTCATCAGTTTCACATACAGTATCCTTATAGGTATACTCCACCAGGACCCGTTTTGGGGGCAGTTTCAGGTTTGGTTTAACAAGTAATTTCCTGGTGGGAAATAATCCCGATTGTCCGGCCAGATTATTAAACTGTGACCAGCTATCAGCAGGAAGAATAACCGTAAACCTACCATTATGTTGAAGCAAAACACGAACTGCTGTTATCAGTTCGCCGAAGGGCAAACTGTCATTATGCCTGGCCAGGGATCTTTTTATACTTGGATTCTTGAGTGATTGCTGAAAATAGGGGGGATTTGATACAATAAGGTCAAAATGAGAACTGGTTTTCTTACAGAAATCCTGAACAGCAGTTTGATACACCTGTATCCGGTTGGACCATGGAGAATTATTCACATTTTGTATGGCTTGTTCAGAGGCATCCTCATCAATTTCCAATGCCGTTATCCCAGCTTTGCTTTTCTGGGCCAGCATCAGTGCTATTAGTCCGGTACCAGTCCCGATATCAAGTATATTAACAGCTTCATAACACCTTGTCCAGGCACCCAGTAAAACACCATCGGTGCCAACCTTCATGGCAGATTTATTCTGGGCTATAGTAAACTGTTTAAACCGAAAACTGGATTGAGGCATTGCAGAAATTATTTGAAATTTTCAAAAATCCCCAGGCCAAACAGGGCAAAATCATATTTCACCGGGTCCTTCGGATCGAAGGAACGCAATTTTGCCGTAACTTCTTCAACGGCCTTCCAGTCATTTTGCCTGCGGGTAATCAGCCCCAGGTGTCTGGCTACATTGCCGGTATGCAGGTCAAGTGGAAGATAGAGTGCAGAAGCCGGTATTTCTTTCCATAATCCGAAATCGACACCCTTATTATCATTTCTTACCATCCATCGAAGGAACATGTTCAATCGCTTTGCAGAAGAATTTCTGCTCACATCAGCGACATGCTTTTCAGTTCTTTGAGACTGATGCGGAGCACTGAAGAAAATGCGGCGAAATTCAGTTAATACTTTCTTCATATCACTTGTGCCGGCATACAAGTTTTCCATCAGGCTGCCCAGACCTCCATAATTTAAATAAATAAATCGCAGGGAATAGAAAAAAGATACACAGTCCACACCATTAAACGTACGATGAACAAAACCTCTTAGTCTTCCAATCTCATCATTATTGGCATTTCTGATAAAATCAGCAGGTGAGTTGTCCATCAGATTCATCAACTGGTTTGCATTTCTGATTATATTCGGCCGGTACCCCCAGGCTATAGCTGCAGTATAAAACCCGGCAATTTCAATATCTTCGGGCCGGGAGTACTGATGGGGAATACTAATTGGATCAGATTCAATGAAAACTGGTTGGTTGTAAGTGGCTGTTTTTTCTTCAAGTAATTCTTTTAAAGCTGCATCTGATAATCTGTTAACCATTGGTTTCTCCTGAAATACGCTCCTTTTTTGAAATATTAAACAATAAATCTCCCGTCCTTCATGGTTAATCTCCTGTCGGACAACCCGGCAAGTTCGTTATCATGTGTGACAATGACAATGGTTTGGTCAAATTCATCCCGCAGAGAAAAAAACAATTCATGCAGTTCTTTCTTATTCTGAGAATCAAGATTTCCGGAAGGTTCATCAGCAAGCAATACTGCCGGACGGTTGACCAGTGCACGAGCCACAGCCACACGTTGCTGTTCACCTCCGGACAGCTCGGAAGGTTTATGTTCCAGCCTGTCACTTAATCCCAAAAAATCCAGTAATTCCCTTGCCCGCTCTTCGGCTTCCTTACGGGATGCACGTGAAATAAAGGCAGGAATGCAAACATTTTCCAGTGCAGTAAATTCGGGAAGCAGATGATGAAACTGAAAGACAAATCCAATGTTTTGATTTCTGAAACGGGCCAGTTGTTTGTCTCTGAACCGGCTCACATCATTTCCGTTGATAATTACCCTGCCTGCATCCTGCCGGCTCAATGTACCCAATATTTGCAGGAAAGTAGTTTTTCCGGCACCACTGGCGCCCAGGATAGAAACTATCTCACTTTTTTCAATATTCACATCAACACCCTTTAAAACCTGCAGGGAACCAAAGGATTTGCTTATATTTTCAGCTTTTATCACGAGTTATACTATTTTTAGTTATGGACTAAATAGTCCAAAAAAACAATGAATCATCTTTAAGTTATTTCGAAAAGTGAAATTATTAAAAAATACCCGGAAAAAGTATAAATTTTCATTTTAGGCCCGGAATAATCAGTCAGTAATAATAACTAATGCGATATATGTAGCATACGAGAGCAGCATTATTATACCTTTTAATCTCGTTAGCCGGCCTCCTCTTAGCGGGAGAATAAAAAGAAACAGCAGCAGGGAAATACCCAGCATCCAGGGAACATCAAACCTGACTGTACCAGAATTTACCGGAATACTTGTAAAAGAAGCAGTTATTCCCAACACTCCAAGCAGATTGAAAATATTCGAACCAATTATATTACCCACTGAAATATCCAGTTCTTTTTTTACTGCAGCAATAACAGATGTTGCCAGTTCGGGCACACTGGTTCCAAAAGCTATAAGGGTGATTGAGATAACCCGCTCACTAACTCCGAAATTTCTTGCCACAGTAGCAGCACCATTTACAAGCCAGTTTGATCCAATGGCAAGTCCAGCACAGGAAAGTACTACAATTAAAAGCGCAATAAAAACAGATTGTGATGGTTTAACCGTTTCTACAACTGAATTCAGGTGTTGCAAACGCGAGTTCCTGATTGAAAGATAAAGAAAAGTAGCCAGTCCTAAAACAAATATAATACCCTCCCACCTGTCAAGGGAAAAATTCAATATAAAAAAATAAAACAACAGACTGGCAAGCATCATCACCGGCCAGTTTATAATCACTGAATCACGACTGACCTTTATCGGAATGATGATAGCTGTGATGGCCAGCACCAGCGCGATATTTGAAATATTTGACCCCACAACATTTCCAATTGAAATATCCGGGTGCCCGTTCAATGCAGCCTGAAGACTAACGATAAGCTCGGGAGCCGAAGTACCCAGCGAAACAAATGTGATGCCTACAACCAGAGAACTGATTTTAAGGTGTCCTGCCAGCGATACACCACCTTTCACCAGGTAATTACCACCGAGTAGCAATAAGACAAACCCAGCCAGTACTTTTACATATTCCATATTATAAAATTAAAACACCCGGCAAAGATGATCAATGCCGGGTGAATATGCAAAATTTTTTACTATTGAGACTCAGTGCTTTTTGTTAATTGAATCCTGAACCTCCCTGATATCTTTCATAACATCTCCTGAACTGTCATGAATCTCCTTTTTAATATCGTCAGTAGCTTTTTTAAATTCTGACAATCCTTTCCCAAGACCTCTGGCAACTTCAGGAATCTTTTTCGACCCAAACAGGAGTAATACAACAATAAAGACTACAAATATTTCGGGTCCGCTAATAAATAACAAATGATTAAACATTTTCCAAAATATTTTTTACAAATATAAAACGAAAGTTTCGTATTAAAAAAGCCCCAGCAAAATTGTTGGGGCCTTTTAACAAAATTTATACTTTACTAAAAGTCTATTTTTTCTTTCCTGCGACAGCTTTAGCCTTTACCGGTTCATGCCGAACGGTATCAAAAACTATCGGTGTTGCAATAAACAACGATGAATAAGTACCAACAGCCACACCGATCAACAAAGCAAATACAAATCCGCGGATCACTTCACCGCCGAAAATAAAGATTACCAGCAATACAAAGAAGGTTGTGAGTGCAGTGTTCAAGGTACGACCCAACGTGCTGTTCAGAGCTGCATTATATATGTCGAGTTGGTTTCTCTTTGGATAAAGCCCCACATATTCCCGAATCCGGTCGAACACGATCACCGTATCGTTGATTGAGTAACCAATCACCGTAAGGATAGCCGCAATAAATGCCTGATCCAGCTCAAGTGAAAAGGGCAGTCTCTGATAAAGCAGGGAGAATAATCCCAGTACAATAAGCGCATCATGGAAAAGCGCAGCTACACCGCCCAGACCAAATCTCCAGTTTTTAAACCTGAAGAAGATATAAAGGAAGATACCAATCAGGGAAAGTAATATTGCCCATACAGCCGATACCTGGATGTCATCAGCAATAGTTGGGCCCACTTTCTGTGAACTCATCCAGTAATCAGAGCTGAATTTCTCAAATGAAACATCATGACCAATTACCGGAAGTAATCCCTGATACAAGCTATGATCCACAATACTGTCAACATTCATGTTCTCGTTACTGTTCTGATCAATCAAATATTTAGTAGTAATCTTCACCTGATTTTCCGAGCCAAATGTTTTAACCTCCGGGGCCTGATTATTAAAAACAGCTGCAAGTTGTTTTTGAATTTCAACGGTATTTACCGGTTTTTCAAACTTCACAATATAGGTACGTCCGCCCATAAAGTCAACACCCAGGTTAAATCCACGGGTAAAGATAGAAATCAGGCCAATCAGAATAATTGTAGAAGAAATGACGTAAAATATTTTTCTCTTACCAAGGAAATCTATTTTCGGATTTCTAAGTACATTTTCGGTAATCCGGGTTGCGAACTTAATGGATCTGTTTTTATTCAACAGTCCTTCAAAGATCAGACGAGATATGAAGATGGCTGAGAACAGAGAAGTCAGGATACCAATAATAAGTGTAGTTGCAAAACCCTGTATCGGGCCTGTTCCAAAGATAAAGAGCACGATACCGGTAAGCAATGTAGTAAGGTTACCGTCGATAATAGCACTGTAAGCATTTTTATAACCATCAGCGATGGCCAGTTTAACGCCTTTACCTGCCCGGATTTCCTCCTTGATACGTTCGTAGATGATCACATTGGCATCAACCGCCATACCCATGGTAAGCACGATACCGGCGATACCGGGAAGCGTAAGAACCGCTCCAAGGGAAGCAAGTACCCCCATGATGAAGAAAACGTTTGAAAGCAGGGCAAGGTCAGCAATCCAACCGGCACGGCTGTAATAGAACACCATATATATCAGCACAAGTACAAAAGCAATAGCAAATGAGCTAAATCCTGCATGAATTGATTCCTGACCCAGAGAAGGGCCAACAATGGCCTCCTGGATAATCCTTGCCGGAGCCGGCAGTTTGCCTGATTTGAGTACATTGGCAAGGTCCTGTGCTTCAGTAATAGTAAAATCACCCGTAATAGAGGAGTTACCCCCTTTAATTTCCTGGTTAACGCGCGGAGCACTGTACACATAACCATCCAGTACGATTGCAATGCATTTGCCAACATTTTCTTTTGTCAGCCTGGCCCACGTCTTGGCGCCTTCACCATTCATTGTCATGGTTACTTCGGCATTGGCCCTGTTTTGACCGAACTCGGCACGGGCGTTGGTTACCACATCACCATCGAGCGGTGGCTGTCCGTCACGGGTGGTAATTTTAATGGCATGCAACTCATAATAAGTGCCTGTTTTATCATATTTAAATGGTTTCACTCCCCAGAAGAAACGAATGTTTCTGGGGAATAATGACCTGATCTGTGACATATGTAAGTACTGATCCACAGTTGCAGTATCCTTGTACTGAGCCATACCAATTACCGAACCGGGAACCAACTGGTTATCGCGGGTAACATTCGGCTGTAGAACGGCAAAAAGCGGATAATTCTGCATAAGTGCTTCATTATCACCAAGGGCCGTAGAATCTGCTGAAAGAGAATCGCTTTCAAGCTGGTTAATAAGTGATACTTCACCACTGGCAGTATCGTTCTTTTCCGATGTAATCTCCGGAGTGCTTTTATCCGCCGGCATATTCCTCTGGCCAACCGGGACAATAGTATCATTCAACGCATGTTCAGCGTCCCTGATCTCTTTTAATCGTTCGTTGGCTTTCAGAAGGTAAGGATAAACATCACTGTTTTCATAAGTTTCAAAAAACTGAAGATTGGCAGTCCCCTGTAACAATTTACGAACACGTTCCGGATCTTTTACACCAGGCAACTCAACCAGAATACGGCCGCTGGTCCCAAGCTGCTGAATGTTCGGCTGTGTAACACCAAATCGGTCAATTCTGGTACGCAGGATATTGAACGAATTATCAATAGCACCCTGAGCTTCCTTACGGATGACTGCCAGCACCTGCTCATTAGTTGAATTAAAATTTATTTCATCACGAAGATCTACAGTATTAAATATGGCAGCCAGCCGTCCGTTGGGATCCAATTGTTCAAAAGCCCGTCCAAAAAGCGTTATATAATCTTCCTGACTGTTTTTCTGCATTTTTTTTGCCAGCTGAAGGGCCTGGTTAAAGGTAGTATCAGTACTGTGGTTAGCAAGTGATTTGATAATATCTTCAACTGAAACTTCGAGTGTAACGTTCATCCCCCCTTTCAGGTCAAGGCCCAGATTAATTTCGCGGCCCTTACATTCTTTATAAGTATACTTGCGCAGACCAATAAAATTATAAACAACCTCCCCTGACATTGAATCAAGATAGGCACTTTCAAATCTCTTCTTCAGAGAATCTTTATAGACCTGTAATCTTTCCTGGGGAACAGACTGAAGAGAAAGCTGATCAACCTTTTCCTGGGCATACTTTTCAGCCTTATTCTGAACACGAGAAGTAACAATTGTAAAAGATAACTGATACAAACAAACTAATGCTAACGCAATAGCTAATAACCTAATGGCTCCTTTATTCTGCATTTGATTCTTTTTTTTGTCTTTATTCCTGGTTAAATGTTGCCTTTTTTCATTTACGGCGCAAATATATTAAATTTTTTTTACAAGTTGTTCCCTGTTTCTGATAAGAAAAACCAGAAAATCATACGTTTTGAAATATGAGAGAAAACCGGCTGACACAATTCCCGTGTACCCAAAATGCAAATTTTGCAATTACTGCCAACAACAAACCCTGTAAAAAAGTTTTACAAGGTACGATTAATTTTGCCTTTCCCGGTATAAAAATAAAAAAACCGGTAAACAGAACTATTACCGGCTTAAAAAGATTATATTTTTTTACAGCAGTCTTATCAGAAAATATTCATATTATCCAGTACATCCATCACATCGCGGACCGATTTCGCAGAAGCAGTGAGTAATTCTTTTTCCCGGTCATCAAGCTGTATTTCAATAACTTCCTCGATGCCATTTTTACCGAGCTTCACCGGTACGCCAAGATATACATCATTAAGTCCGTACTGTCCTCTCAGACAGGTGGAAACAGGAAAAACACGTTTCTGGTCATCTACAATGGCTTCAACCATTTGTGCAGCGGCAGCACCCGGTGCATACCAGGCAGAAGTTCCCATCAGATTAACCAGTTCACCTCCTCCTTTTCTTGTACGCTCTACAATCTGAGAGATTGTTTTTTCGTCGAGCAGTTCGGTTACCGGTATTCCGTTAACCGAAGTATAACGTGGAAGCGGAACCATTGAGTCGCCATGACCTCCAAGCAACAATGCATGAACATCTTTGGGAGATATATTTAAAGCATCAGCGATAAAAGCTTTATACCGGCCGGTATCCAGGATACCCGCCATTCCGAAAACTTTTTTACATTCTTTTCCTGAAGCTCTGAAAGCGGCATAGGTCATCACGTCAAGCGGATTAGACACCACTATAATGATTGCGTCAGGAGAATATTTTACAATATTCTCAGTAACCTGTTTAACAATATTCGCATTGGTTTTTATTAAATCATCCCTCGACATGCCCGGTTTTCTGGGTATTCCTGAAGTTATCACTACAACACCAGACCCTTTTGTCTTTTCATAATCATTGGTTGATCCAACAATTTTTGTATTGTAATTATTAATGGATGAAGCCTGCCACATATCAAGTGCCTTCCCTTCGGCAAGGCCTTCCTTAATGTCGACCAGCACAACTTCACGAGCAAGGTCTTTATGTGCAATCACATTGGCGCAGGTAGCACCAACATTTCCTGCTCCGATAACTGTAATTTTTTCCATGTCCTGATAATTTTTTTTGATTTATTATTAAACAGCTAAAATTAGCAAAAAGAATATATATATGAAATTATCTATATATTTTTAACAGATGTTTTTCTATCTGCATCGTAACAGCTTCAACAGATACACATAAAAGAACAACCGGGAAGCTTCATTGTTGAAAGAAACGGCTTATTTAGTCAGATTATAAAAAACAAAACCCGGAGGGTAAAAAATTACCTGCCGGGCTTAATATATAATAGTAAAGCAAAAGATTACTTCAGCAATTGATCAAAATCAGTTTCAAGTGGTTTGTCACTGATAAAATCATATAAAGTGATTTGTCTGAGGGTATAAAAATAATTCCAGTAATTGCGAAGGGCTGACACGTATCCACGCTTGGCAACATCTTTTTCAGTTTGTGCCACATTCAGATCAAGCACATCAATTTTACCTATAAGGAAACGCTGTTTGGTAACGTCATAACGCAGCTGGGCAATAGTATCGGCTTTGGCGGCAATCATCAGCTGGTCATCCTGCAGGTTAAAACGCATGACCTGAAGGAAAATATTTTGCTGAAAATCAATTTTGTCCTGCTCCACCTGTGTACGAACGACCTCCTGACTTGATTCCGCCATTTTGTAACGTCCGCGACCGAGCCCCCAGTCGACAATCGGTAATTCCAGGCCCACCTGTACACGTTGCTGATCCTGTGGATTTTGATAGGCCTGCGGTAACTCACCAGCCCTTTTTGTCAGTCCGTAAGAAGCAAAGAGATTGGCATTAAGCCCTTTTTGAGATTTTGCCTGTGCAACATCGCGCTGCGCTTCAATCAACTGCCGATCCATTTGAATAAAATCCGGATTATTTTTCAGTGCCTGTTGATAAGCTTTGTCAACATTCATTTCCAGGTCAGGTATTTGTGATGGTATTATCAGTGTAATATCCACCTGATCGTTGTATCCAAGATATGATCTGATCTGATTTTTCTTCTCTTCAAGATCAATATTGGCTTCGTTCACTGCAGTGCCGGCATTGAGCTTACCCAACTCCATCTGCAGCAGCTCATTTTCAGCAATGGTCCCGATATTATACCTACCCTGTGCGATTTTATAAAGTGTATCAGCATTTTCAAAATTTACATTGGCAATCCGAAGATTAAGCTGTGCCTGAGCGAGATTAAAAAAAAGATCTACTGCCCTTATTGATACATTCTCTAAAGCACTGATATAATTTTCTTTTGCCTCATCATATTTTAAAGGTTCGATTTTACGTTCCCATTTGAAACTATTAAACCCGTTTATAGGTTGTCTGAACCCAATACTTACAGGATTAGACAAATATGATGAAGAGCCGTTTGGCCCAAGCAGATCAATACGTTGTAACTCCGAATTAATAAATATGTTACCGCCGGTCCATCCAATATTTTGAGACAGGGAAAGGTCCAGAGAAGAGTTCATGAGTTTTCGTTCAACAAATGCATCGGATCCGTCCTGTAAGGTAATTTTATCAATAGAACGATTTAAATCAGGGAGCGTCGAACTTAGACTCAAACCCGGCCGGAATTTTGCAACATAAGTTCTATATTCCCAGTAACTGCTTCGAAACCGGTGTTTGGCCATGATGGCCTGTAACGATTGTTCCCTTGCAATGGAGACAACATCGTCAAGACTTAATTCTTTCTTAATCTGCTGAGAAGATACTAACTGACTGGCAAAAAGCAATATACCTGCAAATAAAAATCCGGCTGTTTTATTCATTATGACAACTTAATCAAATCAATATTAAACATTAATAATTTTTGTTTTAATTCGAATATCTCGTCCACCTGTTTTGAACTAAAATCGAAGAATATACTCGGACTATCCTATTCACTTTAACCCTTATGCTTCACAGCTGATTTATCCCGGTTCAGATCAGCCAGCATTCTATTCATACCTTAATGATTCGATCGGATCCTTCTCTGAAGCCCTTTTTGCAGGTGAATATCCAAAAATAATTCCTACTGAAGCAGAAACAAAAAACGCAATAATCACTGCAAAAGGCGAGACAATGGTTTTAATCCCTGCAAAACTTTCGATACCATATGAAAGAAGGATGCCCAGTATCACACCTATGATACCTCCTGACACACTAATCAATACGGCTTCAGCCAAAAACTGAACGACAATATCCTTTTTCTTTGCGCCAATAGCCATACGAGTACCAATTTCTTTAATTCGTTCCATAACAGAAGCAAACATAATATTCATAATACCTATTCCCCCTACAATAAGCGAAATGCTGGCAATGGCCCCGAGCACAATATTAAAAATGTCCTTGGTACGCTGCTGTTGTTTAAGCAGTAATTCAGGGACAGTTATTTCAAAATCTTTTACATCTTCGTGCCTCCTGGTGATCAATCGGCTGAGCACCTGTGTTGTTGGAGTCAGCTGCTCGGTTTCTTCCACCTGAACCACAATTTTATCAAGCTGATTGTAATTCCCGGAGTTATTCTGATTTGGATTACTGCTGGTGGAAATAATAATATGCCTCCCCATTCGTCCCTGTTGAGTATTCTTTAAATTAACCAGCGCCCTGTTTTGAAAACGCAGCAGCATGGTCTTTACCGGAACATAAATATTGTCATTTTGGACATTTACACCAGTATTTTCAAATCCGGTTACAGTAACATTGTTCTTTTGTAATACACCGATAACTTTCAACCATACATCTCCAAATTTAATATACTTATTAATTGGATCTACCTGATTAAAAAATTTGGAGCGAATATTAGCTCCTATTATGCAAACCGGTTTACCGTACTCTTCCTGAATATCATTAAAAATTGAACCAAACTCAAGCGGCATATTGAAAAGCGAAAAATATTCCTTATTTACCCCAATCATTTTAGCTGATGCACGTTTGCCATCTTTCACAGCAAAAGAATTAACTGAAATTTCAGGACTAACCGTTTTCACTGAAGGAATTACAGTTTTAATAGCCTGAACATCTTCGAGGGTAAGTCCGGGAGAAAATTTCTTTTTTTGTTGTTTACTGCCTGACTCACTCTGATCATCACTACTGTTTTCATCAGAACCTCTGGCCTCAACAATAGGTGTGATAACAATATTATTTACACCAACCATTTTGATCTGTTCAAGAATTTCCTGCTGGGCACCGGAACCAATGGCCAGCATACTGATAACAGCTGCAACGCCAAAAATAATTCCAAGGGCAGTAAGAATTGACTTTAATTTATTTGATAATATCGATTCTACCGCTATTGTAATATCATGAAAGTATCTCTTCATCTTAAGTGGATTCTAATTTTTTGAATTACCAATATTCAACAGCAGGATCCGGATCGGATTTCATCCTGAAATAGCAGGCTGACCATTCAGATATTGATTATTCGACAATTACCTTATTCTTTTTTAGGTTGCGAAGGCTTTCCGTTCCTCCTTGTCGCACCGGCTTCAGGACGCATAAACTGGCCTTTTCTTTCTTCCTTTTTTTGCTGAACGGCATTTCTTTGTGCTTTCTCCTCTGTCCTCTTCTCTTTCAGCCGTTCCCGGATGGTTTCAATCAATTCACTTCCGCTTAATTTATAATCTTCAGGGTTTTCAGGTAGTGACAGCAGTACTTTGTCTCCTTTTTCAAGTCCCTTTTCGACTATAATTTGATTTTCGTTTGATTCTCCAAGCAATACAACCTGCTTAATTCCTTTCTTCATATATACAATCGGTATGCTATCCATGGCATAAACAGCCTCCAGGGGGATGTATTTTACATCCGGAAAAGATTTTACCAGTATCTGATTACTGGTTGTCATGGAAGGCCTGAGGATCGGGTCATATCCATCCACTTTGATATCCACCTCAAAAACTTTTGCATCAGTATTAGGTAACTGCTCTCCAATATTGGCTACCTGTTCAACAACACCGGTATAATTTTTCTCCGGGAAAGCATCTACTCCTATTTCAACAAACTGTCCCTTTTTGATCTTGCTGATATCAATCTCATTCACATATGTTTTTGAAAGCATGGTGGACAAATCCGGCAGAGTAGCTACCGTCAGATCCCAGGGATTAATTGTCGAACCCACTTTTCTTTTTTCTCCGCTCCATTCCCGATAATAGATTACCATACCAGGTTTTGGTGCATGAATAATAAATTTGTCCAGTACATCAAGCATCTCTTTATGTCTGCGTTCCTGTCTGGAAAGGTTAATGGTAACCTCAGTCATGTCAGCTTCGGCTTGTTTTACTTTCAGCTTATAATTCTGTTCAGCCTGCTCATAAGCTCTTTTTGTTTTATCCAGGTCAATTTTAGCCTGACGAATAGTTGCCGGAGGTTCGAACTTTGATTGCTCGAGCTTAATCTCAGCTTCTTCCTCAGCAAATTTCAGATTTACCAAATCGTCTCTCAAATTTCTGAGATTAATAGTTGTATCCAGTTTTGTTTTCGTGTATTGAGATTGCTGTTTCTGGACTTCATCTTCAATATCTTTCAGAGTATTGGTAACTTCCGAACGGTCCAGGGTGGCAACATAATCTCCTGAGTCAACTACTGTACCTTCAGGAATTAAATCCTGAATTTTGATGTTTCCAATACGGAGGCTCCGGCTTCTTAATTCGAATGGGCCCATGATATTTTCTGAATTCTTCGCCTGCAATTCACCGGTTACATTTACTACAATATTAAACTGACCTTCTTCAACCTGTACCTCGAGTTGGGTTTTATCTGCTGAACTTGCCGAACTGTAAATAACAAGTGCAATGATTATAAGGCCTGCAGCAGCCAATGGAATTATTACTTTACGTTTCACTCAATAAATTTTTTGAATTATTTTTTGTTTCAGATACTTAAATTTCTTCATCCTGACTATCCCCTGGCAGTACTTTGATTCCGCCCGAAAACAACAGAAACATATAACTTTACTAAGTTTGCCGTAAACAGCAAAAAATCAACAGGAAAGTCAAAAGCGAACTGTTGACCATAAAATCTTACTTCTTATCTTTCAAAACTTTCATCTTTTATCAAAGAATCTTATCATCCTTACTCCTGCGAATCAACAATATTATTAATTCATTGACAAAAGCGAACATTCTTTGATCAATTTAACTTTTCTTTAACGCAGGCAGCTTTTTATCTGGATCTTAACTGCAAGTGTTTCAATAATTAGAATACCAACCCGGAATTCGGTACTCCTGCTGATGATTTTTCATTTATAAACACTTATTCTGCTATTTTTTTAATTGTTTCCATTACCTTCCGGGCAAGTAAATCAGCCTTTTCTCTGTCTGAACTTTCGGCATAAATTCTGATAATCGGTTCAGTATTTGATTTACGCAAATGTACCCATTCATTTTCAAAATGGATTTTCACCCCATCAATATCAATAATATCATACTGGGTGTAACTCAGTTTCAGTTCTTGCAGTACTTTTTCTACGTCAATATCCGGACTAAGTTCAACCTTATTTTTTGAAATAAAATAGTTTGGATATTCCTGCCGGAGTTGTGAACATTTAAGTTGTTTCCTGGCCAGATGAGAAAGAAACAGGGCAATTCCAACCAGGGCATCGCGGCCATAGTGAGCCTCAGGGTAAATTACACCACCATTCCCTTCACCACCGATAACAGCACCGGTTCTTTTCATCTCTGCCACTACATTTACCTCGCCCACCGCGGCTGCATTATATAATCCCTTGTATTTTAATGTAATATCCTTC
Source organism: uncultured Bacteroidales bacterium (assembly GCA_963783315.1). Classification (GTDB taxonomy): domain Bacteria; phylum Bacteroidota; class Bacteroidia; order Bacteroidales; family DASQZP01; genus DASQZP01. The sequence continues at coordinate 15,662 of CAWAMZ010000006.1, read as the reverse complement.
AAGGCCATCGAAGAAGATAAATTGGAAACCGTGTTACCTGGATTATGTTGCAGTACATAATCAGCAACCGCCACCAGGGTATATTCTTCACCAAACATGGTCCCGTCTTCAGAAACAATTGCCAAACGGTCGACATCGGGATCGACCACAAAGCCCAGATCAGCTTTATGTTCTATCACTGCTTTGGAGATTTCTGTCAGATGTTCAGGCAGTGGTTCCGGATTGTGCGGAAATTGTCCGTCAGGAGTACAATAGAGCTCAATTACTTCAGCAACTCCCAACTCTTTCAATAGTTTTGGAATGACAATGCCACCGACTGAATTGACAGCATCCACCACAACACGGAACTTAGCCTTTCTAATCGCCTCCAAGTCTGTAAGATCCAGCCGGATCACCTTATTAATATGATAAGTTGTGAAAGCATTATCCTGAGTGATCGTTCCCAGAGAATCTACATCAGCATACTCAAAAAGACCAGCTTCGGCAATCTCAAGAATTTCTTTTCCATCACGGGCAGAAAGGAATTCACCTTTGTGATTCAGTAATTTAAGTGCATTCCATTGCTTAGGATTGTGGCTGGCGGTAAGTATAATACCCCCTTTGGCTCGTAAAGCAGTTACTGCTATCTCAGTTGTGGGTGTGGTAGCCAGGCCTATATCTACTACATGAATACCCTGAGCTGAAAGGGTAGCACTTACAAGGCGGCTAACCATATCTCCCGAAATCCGGGCATCTCTGCCCACAACAATCGTAAATCCTCCTGCATCCTCATTTTGTTGTTTGATCCAGGCACCGTATGCACTTACAAATTTCACAACATCAACAGGTGTCAGATTATCTCCCGGCAGACCTCCGATCGTGCCCCTTATACCTGAAATAGACTTTATCAGTGTCATAATTTAATAATATGGTAAAATGAAATTTATTTCAAAGTTAAAAATTATATCTGAACCGGAAACCCCACATCAGTAAGATTCTCAAAGAAAGCAGATACAAAAATTATGTAATAATCAGGATTTTAATTACAAAAGACCTTTAAACCAAATAAATTATAATTAAATGAGTAAGTATAATTTAACAAAAGGAATTTAATTATGGTTGCAGGACAACTTATAACGCGTTGGAAATGATCGTAAGGAAAGACCTGCAATATCAATTTCGTCAGAGAATGTTATTTTTTGTTAAATCAAAAATTGTTTTCATGCAGTGATGATATAATTTAACTAATTTTGAAAAAAGTTGTATCGAACATTTTCAAATATTCTTAAACATATTAAGTTTAAACAAATACTATTACATTTACCACATTAAATTTTAAGTTATGAGAAAGTTATTTTTAGCTGTAACGATTGTCTTTCTTGGTACTACAATTGGCTGTTCACAAACCACTTCAAGCAAAGACTCTACAAACAAAGCAACAATTACTTTTACGGAAACGGATCATGATTATGGCACGATTGTCTGGGGCGGAGACGGAACTTTCAATTTTGAATTTAAAAATACAGGATCAGAACCCCTTTTACTGACTGATGTTCGCACATCCTGTGGCTGTACCGTTCCTGAATGGCCGAAAGAGCCGGTAAAACCTGGTAAATCAGAAAAGATCACTGTTAAATATAATACGAGAATATCCGGTAAATTCAATAAAACCATTACGGTATATTCAAATGCGTCCAATACACCTGTTACCTTAAAAATTCACGGATCTGTTGAACAACGACAGGAAGATAATAACCAATAAATTATTAACCTGGTAATTGCCAGGTTTTTTAAATTTTAAACCTCATGCCGAAGATTTCAGAAAGGGGCCTGCGAATGCCCGAATCACCCATCAGAAAACTGGTACCTTTTGCTGAAGACGCCAGAAGAAAGGGCCGGAAGGTATATCATTTAAACATCGGGCAACCGGATATCTCAACTCCCGATGTTGCTTTGAGAGCTATCAGGAACCTTGATCTGGATGTAATTGAATACAGTCATTCAGCCGGAAATGAATCTTATCGCCGCAAACTTGCCGGATATTATCAGGGATTGGGTATTGAGATTAATTATTCAAACATCCTGATTACAACGGGTGGTTCTGAAGCCATTTTATTTGCCATGATGTCTGCACTAAATCCGGGTGATGAAGTGATTATTCCGGAACCGTTTTATGCCAATTATAATGCTTTTGCAATTACTGCCGGAGTGAGTATAAAAGCAGTAACGTCAAGGATCGAAGATGGATTTGCACTTCCCCAGGTTGATGCATTTGAAAGCCTGATTACACCGAAGACCCGTGGCATAATGATCTGTAATCCCAATAACCCGACAGGTTACTTATATACCAAGGAGGAACTTGAACAATTAAAAACGCTAGTTAAAAAATACGATTTATACCTTTTTTCTGACGAAGTGTATCGGGAATTCTGCTATGATGGGAAAGAGCATTTCTCAGCCATGCATCTTACCGGTATTGATGACAATGTAATTCTTCTCGATTCAGTTTCGAAGAGATATAGCGCTTGCGGAGTAAGGATCGGAGCTCTTATTACCCGAAACCAGGAGATCCTTTCCACTGCATTGAAGTTTGGACAGGCACGCCTGAGTCCTCCCGGCCTGGGACAAATCGTTGGAGAGGCTGCACTTGATACACCAAGAGAATACTTTAAGGAAGTTTACCGGGAATACATCCAGCGAAGAAATTTTATGGTGGAAGCCCTGAATAAAATGGAAGGGGTAGTTTGTCCAATGCCCCGGGGTGCCTTTTATTCAATAGCCAGATTGCCGGTGGATAATTCTGACCGTTTTGCCCAATGGCTGCTGAGTGATTTTAGTTATAAAAATCAAACGGTAATGCTTGCCCCGGCAACAGGTTTTTATGCCACTCCGGGTTTAGGACAGGATGAAGTAAGAATTGCGTATGTCCTGCGCAAAGATGATCTCAAAAATGCAATGGAATGTCTTGAAATTGCTTTAAAAGAATATCCCGGCCGTATATAATAACAGAAAGTCTTATTTTAATCCGGAGACCACATTGATGTTTCTCCGGATTATTTATTAAAATCAGGATATAATAGATATCTTTCCCTTACTGACATAAACCAATCCAGGCCTTCCTGCCAGTTTCTCTGAATTTCATTTTCACTCATCCCCTCTTCTATCTGCCTTCTGAGTGTCGCTGTTCCTGCCAGGTTTTCAAAATATGAATTAAAGAATTTACCTTTATTTTGACACTGCCGGTAAGCAAATAAAAGATATTTTAATGAAAGCTGTTGATTTATAAGGCTGTCAATGGATAATTCCCGCAGATCAATACCATAGCATTTTTCCCCTTTATATGGAGGATTGATACTCGCCCCGGGCACAGAATGTGGTGTGAAAGTAAAATTCTGAGAGGAGAGATCAGGGCTGCCAAATATCTGAAACGGAAAATCTGTGCCCCTCCCAACACTTATTGATGTTCCCTCAAACAATCCAAGCGAAGGATACAGGTAAACAGCTCTCATGTTTGGGAGATTAGGGGAAGGGGCTATTTTTAATTTATATAGTGAATCATGTGTATAATTTTTACAGGCCACATATTTTAAATCACACTTAATACCATTATTCAACCAACCCTCTCCGTTCACCATCCTGGCATATTCGGCTATTGTCATTCCATAAACCAGTGGAACTGTATGAAGTCCCACAAATGACCTGTAGTTGTCTTCCAGTAAAGGACCATCAACATAAAATCCGTTGGGATTGGGGCGGTCGAGTATAAGAAAGGTAATATTATTTTCAGCACAGGCTTCCATTGCATAGGTCATGGTAGAAATATATGTGTAGAATCTTACACCTACATCTTGTATATCAAACAATAAAATGTCAAGCCCTGCCATATCCTCATGCCGGGGTTTATAGTTTTCCCCATACAAAGATATAATGGGCAGCCTGGTTTTCTCATCTATACTGTTTTCAAAGTTTTCTCCGGCGTCTGCCAAACCACGAAAGCCATGTTCAGGACTGAATATCTTCACAACATTATATCCGAGTGAAAGAAGCGTATCCACCAGATGTGTCCGGCCAATCATAGCGGTCTGATTTGCCACAACACCAATTCTCTTGTTCTTAAGCAAAGGAAGATACATTTCCATGCGCTGATCACCGCAAAGAATTTTGATCGCCTCCGATTTATTGGCGGAATAACTGCATCCCGGCAGAAAAAAAGCAATCAGTAAAAAAAGAATAATTGCTTGTTTACGTTTCATTTTTACTATGTTTGCTAATATTTTTTACTGCCTGTAAAATTAATACTTTTGCATAAACATCGAAACAATATAAACTTTTGAATACAGAACTTTTCATTGCCCGACGGCTTATTCTTGATAAGGAGAGCAATAAAAGTATCTCCAGGTCCATTGTTGGCATAGCCATTTTTGGAATCGCACTTGGCCTGGCGGTTATGATTATTGCTGTAGCAATTGTAACAGGGTTTAAAAAAGAGATCAGAAATAAAGTAATTGGTTTTGGAGCTCATATTCAAATTGTTAATTACGATTCAAATATTTCCTATGAAACAGTTCCTGTAAATAAAAATCAGAATTTCTATCCTTCACTCGATACCCTTCCCGGAATTAAGCACATAGAGGTTTTTGCCACAAAAGCAGGCATTATTAAAACAGCAAATAATATTCAGGGAGTAATTATTAAGGGCATTGGCAGTGATTTTGACTGGACCTTTTTTAAAAATAATCTTGTAGAAGGAAATATTTTCCAGGTAAAAAATGACTCGCTTACCCGAAATGTACTGATCTCAAAAAAAATTGCTTCTTTGCTGAACTTGCATGTGGGTGACGATTTTGCCATGTTTTTTGTACAGGATCCGCCCCGTATGCGGCGTTTTACGGTATCCGGTATATATGAGACCAGCCTGGAAGAATTTGATAAGATGTATATCCTGGCTGATATCGCTCATATTCAAAAATTGAATAACTGGTCGCCGGATCAGGTAAGCGGTTTTGAAGTTACCATCGATGATTTTGATCAGCTCGATTATGAAACCCGCGTTGTTAGAGACCTTGTCGGGTATAAATTTGATGAAACCGGATCAAAACTAAAAGTGGTCAATATTACGCAAAAATATCCTCAAATTTTTGACTGGCTGAATCTACAGGATATGAATGTTGTAGTTATTCTGGTACTAATGCTGGTAGTAGCAGGATTTAATATGGTATCCGGTCTTCTCATTCTTATTCTGGAACGAACGAATATGATTGGAATCTTAAAGGCATTGGGATCAAATAATATCAGCATCCGGAAAATATTTCTTTATCAATCGGCTTTTCTTGTCGCAAAAGGTCTTTTCTGGGGTAATCTGATAGGAATAGGATTATGTCTTTTGCAGGAACATTTTAAATTTATTAAACTTGATCAATCCTCCTATTACATTGCCTATGCGCCAATAAACCTGAATCTGCTGCATATTATTCTGCTTAATGCAGGTTCCCTGGTTGCAATTACAGGAATGCTCCTGATTCCTTCTGTGATTATCGCCAGGTTAAGTCCGGATAAAACCATTCGTTTTACATAAAACACCGGCCTTTTATTTAAGAGAAAATTCATTTCACTTCATTATCTGGTAGTAAATTCTCCTGCATTCTCACATTAAATGTATTATTTTTGCAGGTTTACACCATGTTTTTCAACCCGTATATGCTATTTGCTGCTTTGTTTATTCAAAATGCTGCAATCAGTCGGGTATTAATGAAATTATTATTATAGAGAATGTTAGATCAGTTACTAAATGAATTAAGAACATCACTTTCAAAACCGCTTCCCGGAGTAAAAGCACAGGAAATCATGGCTCCGTTTGGCAGAAATCTGAAGGAGAAATATACCAATCCGGTAAAAGGAGCCGTCATGATCCTCCTGTTTGAAAAGGAAAACGAGTTATGTACTTTATTTATTCGGCGTCCTGATTATGATGGCGTTCACAGTGGACAGGTGGCCTTTCCCGGTGGTAAATATGAAAAGGGAGACCGTGACCTTATTCACACTGCGCTCCGTGAAACTTATGAAGAAATAGGAGTTGAACCAAACATAATAAAAATAATAGGCAAACTTTCTCCGCTATATATTCCCGTTAGCAATATTGAAGTTTTACCTGTGGTGGGTTTTCTGAATTCTGCACCCATACTGAATCTGAATAAGGCTGAAGTAAGGTATGTTATTATTGAAAAACTGGGCGACTTTCTAAATCCGGAAATACTGTCAACCCTCCATCTCTCTTTGGAGATAGGTAAAATAGAAGCTCCCGCATATCATATCTCCAATGAAATGATATGGGGAGCTACTGCAATGATATTCTCAGAATTTCTAACAATTCTGAAGGAAACTTCATTTAGCGTTCAGCAATGATGTTTTTGTAATGATCATAGCGATCAAGAATTTCATACACATAATTATAGGGTTGATTTCCGCGACAATATCCGTATTTTACAACAGGATCCTCATAATATTTGGGTTTTGACTTGTTCTTCAGAAAGAAGTCAACATTATTATCCCATACATTCGGATTTTTCCCGTATTTGGCCGCCAATCTCTGAGCATCGAGTACATGCCCATAACCAACATTATATGCTGCGAGCACAAATTTGATTCGTTGTGTTGAATCTTTTATTTTACCCTCAAATCGCTTTTCCAGCCATTTAATAAATTGTACGCCTGCATAAATATTGGCAGAGGGGGGTGAATCATCATCAACACCAAAACGTGCTGCAGTATTAGGCATAAGCTGCATCAGTCCGTATGCACCTGCCCAGGATCTGACCTGTGGATTAAACCGGGATTCCTGGTAAATCATAGAAGCCAGTAATCTCCAGTCCCAGCCAATTTCAGCGCTTGCTTTTTTTATATAATTATCATAAGCTGAAATTTTACCACTGTTTATAGCAAAATAATCGCTGCTGACAATCGAAGCAGACTTTTGATTGCGAAAATACTTATTGTACAATAAAGCATATCTTTTGGTACGCTTAAACTTTGAAAGCCATTCATCTATCTCTTCTTTCAATTCAGGGGATCCTTTTCTGACACCCCAGGCTATTTTCTGGGGAAAACTGATGGCTGTCTGTATATCAATATTCGGATAATAAGTAGCATTTACCATTGCAACGTTTTCATCACATACAGTGTAATCTATTTCTCCGTCTGCCACTTTGGCAATTAGCTCTTCGGTCTCATCCGGCACTTCCTTCACATTTATACTATCTCCAATTTCTTCCTGAAGATTATATAAACGTGTTGCATAAGCAGAGTTTTGCTGTACGTAAATAGTTTTTTCAGCCAGGTCAAGCTGATTTCTGATGACGCCTTCATCAATTTGCCGGGCTGTCATACTGACATAGTTATCGGGTTTACGCTGAACCAACACCTGTCTTGTCTCGCTATGGGCTTTGGTAAAGTCCACAAAGGCCTTCCTTTTCGTAGTAACTGTAAGGTTTTCAGCAATTAAATCACAATCTCCGTTATTAAGTTTATCAAATGCCTCTTCAAGACTATTACTTACGATTACTTCAAGTTTTATTCCCATATGATCAGCCAGCTGCTGCAACAGTTCAAACTGGTACCCCATCGGCTGGCCACGGTAAATAAAATAATTTGTTGAATTATAATCTGTCACAGCAATTAACTTACCCCTCTCCCTGATCTGAGGCAAATCAATGGTATCATCCGCTTTGACTGTCATTTTGTGCGTACTGCTTTGCTCCTGGCAGGAACCAAATAGTATTAATGACAAAACAAACACGAATTGTGCTGCTCTCGTAAAATTAACTTTCATATGTACTACTTTTGGTTAATAATTAAGGATGACAACCAGTAAAATTAACATGATTAATTTTAGTTATCTGCTGATTATCTGTAATTTAATAAATAATATATGGCATCATCCTTTTTCATATACTGCATTTTTTAATCTTAATGCAGAGCTAACGTTTTAAATTTAACTTACTATTATGTTAGTTTTTGATATATGAATACTGCTAAACGGTTTATTTTCTGTGCATAGTTACTGCAAATATCTTACCAGAGAAAATTTTCGTTCTTTAATTTGATAAACTGCCTTATTTGTTAGTTATAGAACGTCCAGTTGATGGCGAACGTAAACAGCCGGGGTGTCATGGGGTAGTGTAGTGCGGTAAAGTACTCGTTATCAGGCCATCCCTGGTTGACATGGGTGTACTGGAACGACAACCTGGTGCGTTTGAGCTTCAGGTTGATGTAGGCATTGACATAGGGGTAGTTGCCCAGTGATTTTTCCTGCTGGTTATAGAACACGCCCAGGGCAGGGTTGTAGGCATCGGCCATGTAAGCGGTGTTGTAGCGTACCTGGTAGCCCACCTGCATGTTCAGCACGTCTTTCACCAGGTAATGTTCGTAGTACAGGGTATGGAACAGGCTCAACAGCGGCAGGTTGAGCACACTCTCGCGGTTCACCTTCTGGTACACCGCCCGGTTTATCGTATGCACAGGCCCTATCCTGAGGCTCTTTTGGGCATACACAGCCAGCACGGTGATGCCCCCCGTGGACTGCTGTGGCTCACTGTGTGTATCATAATACACATAATTGCCGTACAGCCGGTAATCGGCCCCTATCTTCCACTTGCCCTTAGGGCGCTCGATATATCCTCCTGCCCGGGTCTCGATCTGTTTCTTAAAGCCCCCGCGGTTGTCCCACGCGTAGTGGTTACTGTAATAGTGCGTTTTCAGGTAACGGGGTTCGCGGGTGTTAAAGCCCCCTTCCAGCACGATACGGGTAGGGCTGCCCCCCATCCTGATCTTGTTCTCCACCTGTCCGGTCACCGAGAGGCTCCCGGCATTATAACCCGCCAGGTAAAGTCGTCCGCGGGCATTCCACTGCAGCACATCCCCGATGCGGTTGTACAGTCCGCCGCTCACATACCAGTCGCTCAGCATCTGGTCCTGTGTCTTACCCCTGTATACTGTATCTCCCCCGGAAGACAACTGCATCGTGTCGTTTGGTGCTGCAAACGAGTATTTATAAGCATCAACTGAGATACCTGCCCAGCCGTTGAAGTTAAACTTGCCGCCCGGGGTGTTTTTGATCTCTATCCTAAGGCTGTTGTGCCACCGCCGGTAGTACACCGAGTCTGCCGTGGGACCGGCGTTCAGGTAGTAATGCTGGTAAAAAGAGGAGTCGGTTTGCTGGTCGTTGTACAGGCGGAAAGAGCGGTCGAAGCTCACCACGTGGGTCAGCTGGCCCAGCACCCGGCTGCGCCGCACTGTGCTGCTGTCCCGGCTCACTACCGTGTCGCGTCCCAGCAGCAGGAAGGGGTTGAACGACTGTACAAACAAAAAGTTCTGGTTCTTTGTCACGCTTGCCCCCGAGGAGAGTCTCACCGGGATGGTTTCCGGGGCCACTCCCCCAACCTTTACCAGGCTGTCGGCTGTCACACCCCCGTTCTCACCCAGGTTCACGCTGTTGATATTCACGCTCAGGTGTGCTGAGTATACCGCACGCTGGTAGCTTGAGAAAAGTGAAAAGGCGCTGTTGCGCGTGGTCTGGTTCTGGTACTGGCCTACAGAGCTGATGCGATGGTACGAAAGGCCGGCATTAAAATAAGGGGTAATGTTTTGTGTGTGCAGCACGCCAAGGGTCTGTTCTTCCCTTCGTGATCCTCCGCTCTTGGTATAGTTAAGGTCCGTGTACGGGGTAAGCGTGTTGTAGTAACGGGTGGTGGAATAATGGGCCATGTAGGGCGAGAGGTAGTCAAGGGCCACAAAGTCATGCCCTTCGCCCCGCAGAAAGTAGGTATTGCTCTCGGCCGGCTGACCGATATTTCCCAGGAAGGTGGCGGTGACCCCGTTATTGTACACCGGGTTATACTGGTTGAACAGCTGTAAGAGGGTATCAAGTTGCACCCGTTGCTGCCTGGAATAATCCCCCGTCAGCTCCCAGGCGCGTACCTTGTCAACGCGTGCGGTATCGGTGGCAGTAAGGCTGTCTGTCTGTTTCTTATTAACATTGCCTTTAACCTGCTGGCCGTAAAGGGTTACCGGCATGCATAGTAACAACACGCTGAATATGACCAAATGGATTTTCATATCTGGCAAATATAAAAAAATCCCGGCTATGTAAACATAACCGGGATTTTAAAAAGTCGGCGACGACCTACTCTCCCACTAAATCGCAGTACCATCGGCGCTAATGGGCTTAACTTCTCTGTTCGGAATGGTAAGAGGTGGGTCCCCATTGCAATAGTCACCTAAAGTCGTTAGGCGCAAACGCTGAGCGCATCGCATCAGCTTATTGCCTGTAATAAAATAATGACGTATTGAAGAATTTCGAATTTATTAAATTGTACAGTGAAAGCTTACGGGTAATTAGTACTGCTCGGCTTTGACATTACTGCCTTTACACCTACAGCCTATCAACGTCATCGTCTTTGACGACCCTTAAAGGAAATCTCATCTAGAGGGGAGCTTCGCACTTAGATGCTTTCAGTGCTTATCTCTGCCAGACGTAGCTACCCTGCAGTGCGGCTGGCGCCACAACAGGTACACCAGAGGTCTGTCCGCCTCGGTCCTCTCGTACTAGAGGCAGGTCCTCGCAAATTTCCAACGCCCACAACAGATAGGGACCGAACTGTCTCACGACGTTCTGAACCCAGCTCGCGTGCCACTTTAATCGGCGAACAGCCGAACCCTTGGGACCTTCTCCAGCCCCAGGATGTGACGAGCCGACATCGAGGTGCCAAACCGCTCCGTCGATATGAGCTCTTGGGAGCGATCAGCCTGTTATCCCCGGAGTACCTTTTATCCTTTGAGCGATGGCCCTTCCATGCGGAACCACCGGATCACTATGCCCAACTTTCGTTCCTGCTCGACTTGTCAGTCTCACAGTCAAGCACCCTTCTGCCATTACACTCTTCGCACGGTTACCATTCGTGCTGAGGGCACCTTTGGGAGCCTCCGTTACTCTTTTGGAGGCGACCACCCCAGTCAAACTACCCACCAAACACTGTCTCCCCTTTCGGGGATTAGACTCCAAGTAAATAAAGGGTGGTATTTCAACGTTGACTCCACGACTCCTGGCGAAGCCGCTTCATAGTCTCCCACCTATCCTACACATCACTTACCCAGAATCAATGTTAAGCTGCAGTAAAGGTTCACGGGGTCTTTCCGTCCCGTTGCGGGTACCCGGCATCTTCACCGGGACTACAATTTCACCGAGCTCATGGCTGAGACAGTGTCCAGATCGTTACACCATTCGTGCAGGTCGGAACTTACCCGACAAGGAATTTCGCTACCTTAGGACCGTTATAGTTACGGCCGCCGTTTACTGGGGCTTCGATTCAGAGCTTCTCCCCTAAAGGATAACCCCCCCTCTTAACCTTCCAGCACCGGGCAGGTGTCAGGCCTTATACTTCATCTTTCGATTTTGCAAAGCCTTGTGTTTTTGATAAACAGTCGCCTGGACCTTTTCACTGCGCCCCACCCGAAGATGGGGGACCTTTCTCCCGAAGTTACAGGTCTAATTTGCCTAGTTCCTTAGCCATGATTCACTCGAGCACCTCAGGATTCTCTCCTTGACTACCTGTGTCGGTTTGCGGTACGGGTGGCAACAGCCTGAAGCTTAGAGGTTTTTCTCGGAAATCTGATTAGGGTCATTATCCGCTTGTCCGAAGACTCACGGTACTATCAGGTTCAGCTAAGAGAAGCTATTAACATCTCTCAATACCTACACCCTTCAACGTACTATTCCGTCAGTACGCAGACCTTTCACTATTTCGTCACCCCATCGCAACTATTGCCAGTACAGGAATATTAACCTGTTATCCATCGACTTCTCCCTTCGGATGCGTCTTAGGACCCGACTAACCCTGATCCGATTAGCGTTGATCAGGAAACCTTAGTCTATCGGTGGGCGGGTTTCTCACCCGCCTTATCGTTACTTATGCCTACATTTTCTTTTCCAGACGCTCCAGCAACCCTCACGAGTCACCTTCGGCGCTGACTGGAATGCTCCCCTACCACTTGTACTTATGTACAAATCCATAGCTTCGGTAATATGCTTGATGCCCGATTATTATCCACGCACAATCGCTCGACTAGTGAGCTGTTACGCACTCTTTAAATGAATGGCTGCTTCCAAGCCAACATCCTAGCTGTCTAAGCAATCGCACCACGTTAATTCAACTTAGCATATATTTCGGGACCTTAGCTGATGGTCCGGGTTGTTTCCCTTTTGTCGCTGGACCTTAGCACCCAACGGCTCACTCCCGTGTATATGTCGTAGCATTCGGAGTTTGTCAAGGTTTGATAGGCGGTGAAGCCCTCTAGCCTAATCAGTCGCTCTACCTCTACGACACTCACCACGAGGCTGCACCTAAATGCATTTCGGGGAGTACGAGCTATTTCTCAGTTTGATTGGCCTTTCACCCCTACCCACAACTCATCCAAAGACTTTTCAACGTCTACTGGTTCGGTCCTCCATACCGTTTTACCGGTACTTCAACCTGGTCATGGGTAGATCACAAAGTTTCGCGTCTACCCCCACTAACTAGACGCCCTATTCAGACTTGCTTTCGCTTCGGCTACGGACCTGAAGCCCTTAACCTTGCTAGTGAGGAGTAACTCGTAGGCTCATTATGCAAAAGGCACGCCGTCATCCCTTATAGGGACTCCGACCGGTTGTAAGCGTATGGTTTCAGGTACTATTTCACTCTTCTGTTCGAAGTGCTTTTCACCTTTCCCTCACGGTACTAGTTCACTATCGGTCTCTCAGGAGTATTTAGCCTTACCAGATGGTCCTGGCTGGTTCACACAGGATTTCTCGTGTCCCGCGCTACTCAGGATACTACTAAACTTTTAACTCTTTACGTGTACGGGCCTGTCACCCTCTGTGGGTTAGCTTTCCAGAAAATTCCACTTAAAGTTAATCGTTATATCGTAGTCCTACTACCCCATAACTGCCGAAACAGTCATGGTTTGGGCTATTCCCCGTTCGATCGCCACTACTTGGGGAATCACTGTTGTTTTCTTCTCCTCCGGGTACTTAGATGTTTCAGTTCTCCGGGTTTGCCTCCCCTAAGGGATACCACACCTTCAGTGTGGTGGGTTGCCCCATTCGGATATCTTCGGATCAATAGTTATTTGCACCTCCCCGAAGCTTTTCGCAGCTTATCACGTCCTTCTTCGCCTCTGAGAGCCTAGGCATCCACCATACGCTCTTAATTACTTTCTTCTGTTGTTTTACAACTTAATAAATTCTTGCTTCTTCAATACGTCAAAGAACTTCCAGGGTCAACTCCAGCATCTTTCTGCCTTCGTCAACTCCCTGTACCCTTAATTTTTACCTTAAAGGGTACCTTGCAGATACCTCCAGAATCGAACTGAAAGTGCAACCATTGTATCTGTTATGTTAAGAACTTGTGGAGAATATCGGTCCCGATAGCTATCGGGACGAACCCGATGACCGAATTATTTCTTCCATTATTAATTTTTAGAACTTGTGGAGAATATCGGAGTCGAACCGATGACCTACTGCGTGCAAGGCAGCCGCTCTAGCCAACTGAGCTAATTCCCCGTTATGCTATTTATGAACCGGCCTTCAAAAAAAAGTCATCTTTCGTTTCTCTTTCTATTCCTCCTGTCCCAGGCCAATAAATAGTGTAGTCCCGCGCAGATTTGAACTGCGGACCCCTACATTATCAGTGTAGTGCTCTAACCAACTGAGCTACGGGACTATGGCAGTCAAAGCTACGGGATCTTATCCATACGTCAGCTCTGGGTGATTATATAAAAAATGAAGAGGGGAAAAACTTTTGCAAGAAAAATATACCTTTCTAATTCAAGTAGTACTCTTGCTCCAGAAAGGAGGTGTTCCAGCCACACCTTCCGGTACGGCTACCTTGTTACGACTTAGCCCCAGTCACCAGTTTTACCCTAGGACGATCCTTGCGGTTACGTACTTCAGGTACCCCCGGCTTCCATGGCTTGACGGGCGGTGTGTACAAGGCCCGGGAACGTATTCACCGCGCCATGGCTGATGCGCGATTACTAGCGAATCCAGCTTCATGAAGTCGAGTTGCAGACTTCAATCCGAACTTGGACTGGTTTTGGAGATTAGCATCACATCGCTGTGTAGCTGCCCTTTGTACCAGCCATTGTAACACGTGTGTAGCCCTGGACGTAAGGGCCGTGCTGATTTGACGTCATCCCCACCTTCCTCACAGTTTACACTGGCAGTTTCGTTAGAGTCCCCGGCATTACCCGCTGGCAACTAACAATAGGGGTTGCGCTCGTTATGGGACTTAACCCGACACCTCACGGCACGAGCTGACGACAACCATGCAGCACCTTGTAAAGTGCCCCGAAGGGAAAACCCGTTTCCAGATTAGTCACTCTACATTTAAGCCCAGGTAAGGTTCCTCGCGTATCATCGAATTAAACCACATGTTCCTCCGCTTGTGCGGGCCCCCGTCAATTCCTTTGAGTTTCAACCTTGCGGCCGTACTCCCCAGGTGGATTACTTAATGCTTTCGCTTAGACGCGTACAGTATATCGCACACATCGAGTAATCATCGTTTACAGCGTGGACTACCAGGGTATCTAATCCTGTTTGCTCCCCACGCTTTCGTGCCTCAGCGTCAATCACAGTTTAGCAAGCTGCCTACGCAATCGGTGTTCTGTGTAATATCTAAGCATTTCACCGCTACATTACACATTCCGCCTACCTCAACTGCATTCAAGAGAGACAGTATCAATGGCAGTTCTACAGTTAAGCTGCAGGATTTCACCACTGACTTATCCCCCCGCCTACGCACCCTTTAAACCCAATAAATCCGGATAACGCTTGGATCCTCCGTATTACCGCGGCTGCTGGCACGGAGTTAGCCGATCCTTATTCCTACGGTACCTTCAGCCCGGTACACGTACCGGGGTTTATTCCCGTAGAAAAGCAGTTTACAACCCATAGGGCCGTCATCCTGCACGCGGCATGGCTGGGTCAGGCTTGCGCCTATTGCCCAATATTCCTCACTGCTGCCTCCCGTAGGAGTCTGGTCCGTGTCTCAGTACCAGTGTGGGGGATCATCCTCTCAGACCCCCTAGCCATCGTAGCCTTGGTGAGCCGTTACCTCACCAACAAGCTAATGACACGCATGCCCATCTTTAACCACCGGAGTTTTCATTACTCAACCATGCGATAGTGTAATAATATGGGGTATTAATCCCGGTTTCCCGGAGCTATTCCCCTGTTAAAGGTAGGTTGCATACGCGTTACTCACCCGTGCGCCACTCGTCAGCTTCCGATTGCTAGAACTGTTACCGTTCGACTTGCATGTGTTAGGCCTGCCGCTAGCGTTCATCCTGAGCCAGGATCAAACTCTTCGTTGTTATCAAAAAGTTCTAATGTCTATCTCAAGATTTACTACTCTTGTTTTGAATTGTCAGGTCTTTCTTCTTTCTCTTGTTTTTCTTACCTCTTCAATTTTTTCAAAGAACTATATTCGCTTTTGTTGGGATTGCAAAGTTAATACTTTTATTTAATTCCACAAAAGTTTTTTTGCCTTTTCTATTCTTATAACCTATTCCCATCGCGGTTTCCGGTTATTTTTTCGTGGGTGCAAACTTAAACATTTAATTCCATTATTTGCAAATCTTTTTTGCTTTTT
>CAWAMZ010000005.1:0-150337 GCA_963783315.1 uncultured Bacteroidales bacterium | reverse complement strand
GCAGATGAAGAAAGGAACACTTAAAGAGATTGTTGATCTGAAAGGCAGTATAGCCGGCCAGAATATATCAGGTATTTTTCAGCACGGGAATACCTGTTTTATTTTTACTGAAAATCTCGGTAATTACATGGCAGAAGACGGTAAGATATTCAAACTGGATGCAGAGAGCAATGATTTTATAAATGATAATCGATTTTCTTGTATTACAGCCCTCCCTGGTGGTAACCTGGCTGTAGGGACCTACTTTGGTGGTGTATTGATCACTACAGATAACGGAAAGCCCGTAAAGAAAATTGATCAGCAAAGTGGTTTGCCGGATTTGCCTGTATACGGACTGATGACTGACAGTGCAGATAATTTATGGATTAACCAGGGAACAGGGATCAGCCGGCTACAAATTTTTTCTGAAGCAGGATTTTTTGGGCCCGACCAGGGTCTTGCCGGTAAAGTGAACGACATCATTCGATTTGATGATAAGTTTTGGGTGGCTACAACTACCGGTTGTTATTATATGAACAGCAAAAAGCAGCCCTTCACGGATGTAAAACCATCCTTTTCTGCTCTGCCGGAATTAAGGAGGGACTGCAGGTCTTTATTTAAATACAGGGATAATCTTTTCATTGTTACAACAAAAGGGGTTTACCACCTGAATAAGTCTGGCTTCAGGTTATTGGTTTCCGGCCGGATATTGATAGCCGCCCAGAATGTTAAAGACTCAACATTATTTTATGTTGCTGGTGAAAAAGGCATCAGGGAGTGGCAGTACAGAAATGATTCTGTAAGTTTGATCAACCGTTACACCGATCTGCCTTCTGATATTCTGAAGATGGTTACCGACCGTTCTGGTAACCTTTGGCTGGTGACCGGTTTGGCTGAGATTTATAAATATACTAATACACCTGAAAATAAGCGGGTAAGGCTGGAGAATTATTCCGCGAAAAAAGGATTGCCTGGTGGCTTAAAATGGGCAGTCCCTGAATTTTTAGACAAAAACGGATTGTTGATGATTACTTCTGCGGGCCCTTATCTCTATGATGAACGTAAAGATACATTTCAACTTATTTTAGTACCCGGAGAATACAGTCCATCTCCTCAACCTGTAATATATCCCGTTACTGAGGATTCTGCAGGCTCTTTGTTATTTATGTTACCAAAGCTGAATGAACACAATCGATATCTGGGATTGATGAGGTCTGATATTCAAAACAAACAGAGGAATTTTAAATTTTATCCATTTCATGCAGCCTATCATTTTCCTGTAAATTCAATCCTCTGTGATAATAATGGAATTATATGGCTGGGAGGCAAAGACGGCCTCTTGCGGTTTGACATGGGTCAACCCTTAAAATGCGAAAAGGAACATCCTTTTTTCAGGAGAATCACGCTGAATAATGATTCACTGGTTTATTCACTGGGTGGGAATATCATGAACACTGAAAGGCCGGTTTTTTCTTATGATAACGTTATTCGTTTTGATTTTGGAACAAACGATTATGCAAGTGAAGACCTGGTAATGTATCGTTACCTTTTGGAAGGCTATAAAAAAGAATGGTCAGGCTGGTCAGCAAATAATTTCAGAGAATATACTTTTCTTCCTCCAGGTGAATACAGGTTTCATTTACAGGTTAAGGGATTGTGTGCAAAACTTTCTGATCCTGTCACCTGGGAATTTCGTGTGCGGCCTCCTTTTTATCTTAGTAATTTGGCTCTTGGAATTTATATAATCCTGTTTATTCTTTTTATTATCATCATTCTTCGATGGCGCCACCGGCAATACCTGGCTGAAAAAATCAAACTGGAAAGCATTATTGAGGAACGAACAGAGTTACTGACACTTGAAAAAGAGAAGTCTGACAAGCTGCTGGCCAATGTATTTCCTAAAAACACAGCTGACGAACTCATGATGAAAGGAAAAGCCAGCAGTAAGAAGTACAGAATGGTAACCGTATTGTTTTCAGATATACAGGGTTTTACACAAATAGCTGAGTCAATGAATCCGGAGGCCCTTGTTGACCAGCTTGACAGTTTCTTTTTTCATTTTGACACAGTGGTCGGTAAGTATAACATCGAAAAAATAAAGACAATCGGGGATGCCTATATGTGTGCCGGAGGAATTCCAAATAAAAACCGCACAAATCCTGTTGAAGTTGTACTGGCGGCTTTAGAGATGCAGGACTATATGAAAACACTGAAGAAGACCAATAAAAATATTTGGGATCTCCGGATCGGAATCCATTCTGGTGCTGTAATTGCTGGTGTTGTCGGCCAGAAGAAGCTCTCCTATGATATTTGGGGTGATACTGTGAATACGGCCAGCCGTATGGAATCGTCAGGTGAACCCGGCAAAATTAATATTTCAGAAAACACGTATGAACAGGTCAAGGACTTTTTTATTTGTGAATACCGTGGGAAAATGCCAGTCAAATACAAAGGTGAGGTAGATATGTATTTCGTCAAAGGTATCCGCCCGGAATTATCGGTGAACCTGAAAAGCATTCCCAATAAGCGCTTCAACATTAAACTTCAGTTGTTACGGCTGGCTGATCTGGAGGAACTGATATTTGACAAATGGAGGAATGATGCTCCTCCGGGACTGTTCTTCCATAACTTGAGTCATGTGCTTGATGTGTATACAACAATTGAATTACTTGGTAAGGCAGCCGGTCTTGGCGAAGAAGAAATGTTGATCATTCGTACAACAGGATTATTATTGCATTCCGGTTATCTCTTCTCTTACAGCAAGTCCCGGGGAAAAAGCATTCGTTTTGCTCGGGAAACATTACCTGATTTCAAATATGATCCCATACAGATTGAACGAATATGCTCCCTGCTAAAAAGCAGTGACCCTTCGAATACACCAGCATCTGAGTCTTTGAAAATAATCAGCGATGCAGAAACGATTTACTTTGGGCGCGTCGATTTTCCTGAAAAAGCTATGGCATTATACAAAGAAATGAGAGAACACAATGAGGCAAACGGTTTTGAAAGCTGGAAGAAAAAAATGAAACAAAAAGTATCCATGCATGAATATTATACACACACAGCCAGTGTTTTAAGAGAAGTAAATAAAACCGAACAGATCAGCAAGCTCATGGCCCTGAGAGGGTAAAAAACTCCTTCTACAACATTTCTTTTTAATTGGTTATACACTCTTTTATTGCTATTTTTGAGTTCTCAAACGTTTCATGAAATTTAACAGGAAAAATTAAAGGAATAATGGAAAATATTGACTGGAAAAATTTGCCATTCGGATATCGCAAAACTGATTATAATGTAAGGTGTTATTATCGTGATGGTAAATGGGGAGAACTTGAAATTAATTCATCTGAATATATCAATATTCATATGGCTGCTACCTCGCTTCATTACGGGCAGGAAGCCTTTGAAGGCATGAAAGCTTACCGGGGCAAGGATGGAAAAATCAGACTGTTCCGCTGGGAGAAGAATGCAGAACGGATGAAAAGCAGTGCTGAAGGCATTAAGCTGGCAGAAGTCCCCAAAAAAATATTTAAAGAGGCAATAACCAGGGCAGTAAAACTTAATGAGCGTTTTATTCCGCCTTACGGAACCGGAGCTGCACTCTATATCCGCCCCCTGCTTATAGGAACCGGCGCTGAAGTTGGCGTCAAACCGTCCGGCGAATATTTATTCATGGTTTTTGTCACTCCGGTTGGACCTTATTTTAAAGAAGGGTTTAAACCGGTTGATATGATGATTTGCCGTGAATATGACCGGGCTGCCCCACTAGGCACAGGACATATAAAAGTTGGCGGTAATTATGCCGCAAGTCTTTTGTCTCTTGAAAAAGCCCATAAAGAGGGCTTTGCTACTACGCTTTATCTGGATGCCAGAGAAAAGAAATTCATTGATGAAGCTGGTCCGGCTAACTTTTTTGCCATCAGAGGGAATAGCTATATTACTCCGAAGTCTCAATCAATCCTTCCCTCTGTCACAAATGACAGCCTTATGATACTGGCAAAGGAAATGGGTATGACAATAGAAAGGCGTCCGGTTGATGTGGATGAACTTGAGTCATTTGATGAGGTAGGCGCTTGCGGAACAGCCGCCATCATAAGCCCGGTAAAAAAGATCGTTGATCTGCAGAATGATAAAATATATAACTATTGCAAAGATGGAAAGCCGGGACCTGTTTCTGAAAAGCTTTACCGCAAATTAGTGGCCATACAGTTTGGTGATGAACCTGACGATAACGGATGGGTTACCATTGTGGAATAAATAAAAACAAGGTATAATATTCAGTTAAAAAGGAGGCATTAAGCTTCCTTTTCTTTTTTATATCACCTGTGTAATTCATTCAATTATTTGTATCTTAGCCCCAATTTTGGATAAAAAGGCGTGTTTAACCTGCCTGAATCAAGCAGGTTAACCTGTACATATCGATTATTAACCCAAAAAATTATTTTTGTGAAACCCAGGAAGGAAGCTAAAATTACAAGGTTAAGGTTACAGAGTTCTTATGTAACCTCAATTATAAGTATTTCTCTGGTACTTTTTTTATTGGGTTTGGTTGGGCTGCTGATTCTGAATACACGTAAGCTATCCGATTATGTGAAGGAAAATATCGGGTTTTCCGTAATCCTGAAAGACAATGTGAAGGAAGTTGAAATTATCCGGTTGCAAAAAAATCTTGATGCCACCAGTTACGTTAAGGCTACAGATTATATAACAAAGGAAAAAGCAGCGCGGGAATTGCAGGAAGAACTGGGTGAGGATTTTGTTGATTTTCTGGGTTATAACCCATTGCTTGCTTCAATTGACGTACACCTTTATGCCAGCTATGCCAATCCCGACAGTATTGCTGTTATCGAAAATGACCTGCAGCAATATCCCCAGGTAAAAGAGGTTTTTTATCAGAAATCTCTGGTGCATCTGGTTAATGAAAATGTAAAAAAAATAAGCATTATCATTTTGATGTTCAGCGGACTGTTGTTCCTGATTGCTGCAGCCCTGATAAATAATACGATAAGACTTTCAGTATATTCAAAAAGATTCCTGATACGAACCATGCAGCTCGTGGGTGCAACCCGTGGATTTATTCGGAGGCCCTTCCTTTTCAAAAGTGCTGTCCATGGGGCCATTGGTGCTCTTATTGCTATCGGGCTGCTGATTACAACTCTGTATTTTATTCAAAATGAATTTAAAGAAGTAATCAGTCTGCAGGATTTCCGGATCCTGGGTGTACTCTTTTTCTCGGTTCTGCTGCTTGGTATCGTTATAAACTGGATATCAACTTATTTTGCTGTAAATAAATATCTGAATATAAAGACTGATGATTTGTATATCTAAATGTCCGGGAAAATGACAAAAAAGAAAAAGGAGATAAAGGAAGCCGGTTTTGCCCTTACAGCAGAGAACTACAGATTGTTGATCATTGGTTTTGTTATCATCATCATTGGTTTCATGCTGATGATAGGAGGACGGGCGGAAAGCCCCGATACATTTAATCCCGAAATTTTCAGCTTCCGGCGTATTACGCTGGCACCGGTAATAGTTCTGGCCGGATTTATTTTTGAAATTTATGCGATTATGAAAAAGTCCGGAAAAGAAGCGGGAGACCAGGAATAGAAATAAACTGGTGGTAATACAGTTTATGGTAGTGTAAACTGTGGGCAGATTTTTTCAGGGGTGCTTTGTAGTAAATATCAGATGTTGTGCTCACTTTTTGGAGCACAGAGGGGCCAACAACAATTTTCCGGTTGGGAAAATTTTTAAATTACTTTTTTATACCGGCGATATGAAAACCGGAATTAACTTATTAGACTTTTGGACGAAAATATTTTCACAGGCGAAGACTTCAATTTTACAGAAGGAAAGATCATCTTAATAAACAAACCATTTGAATGGACATCATTTGATCTGGTTCATAAGATTAGAAAATTAATACAGCGGAATCTCAGCATTAAAAAAATAAAGGTTGGGCATGCCGGAACCCTGGATCCGCTCGCGACAGGATTGATGATCATTTGCACAGGCAGGGCGACTAAAAAAATCACACAATTCCAGGATCTTAAAAAAGAATATACGGCGACCCTTCAACTTGGAAAGACCACTCCGTCTTTTGATCTGGAGACCGGCACAGATGCAACGTTTCCTGTAGCTCATATAACAAGGGAACTTACAGAACAAATCCTGCAAAACTTTGTTGGTGAATCATTACAGCTTCCACCCCTTTTTTCGGCAAAAAACATTAATGGTAAAAGAGCCTATGAATACGCACGGGCAGGAAAGGAAGCCGAGCTAAAATCTTCATCGATTAAAATTGAAGAAATTGAATTACTGGAATACAATCTTCCTGATGTTGTAATTCGTGTGATTTGCAGTAAAGGGACTTATATCCGTGCACTGGTGAGGGATATCGGACTTGCCTTAAACAGCGGCGCTCACATGACGAAACTGGAGCGTACTGCTATCGGGCATTATCGCACAACTGATGCATTTACAATTGAAAATCTCGAAGAAAAAATAAAAAATCACGCAACAAACAGGTAATTATCACGTATAAGGTAACCCTATTTGGTAAAGGTGACTTATCTTTGCAAGAAGTAAAAATAAGCCTGGTTTGAAACAACCGGGCACTTTTCACGAATTATATGATAAAGATACGATATAAAATCTGTTATAAAAACAACCAAACCATCGCAAATAAAATTTTTTGTTAACATGAAATTATCACAATACAAGTACAACCTTCCTGTCGATCTGATTGCCAAGTATCCATCCCCTAATCGTGATGAATCCCGGTTGATGGTAGTTCATCGTGATACAGGTGAAATTGAACACCGGATTTTTAAGGAAATAATTGATTATTTTAATGATCAGGATGTAATGGTGTTTAACAACACCAAGGTTTTCCCTGCCCGGTTATATGGAAATAAAGAAAAAACAGGAGCCGAGATTGAGGTTTTTCTTTTGCGTGAACTAAACCGCGAACAGCGCCTGTGGGACGTGCTTGTTGATCCGGCCAGAAAGATCAGGATCGGGAATAAACTCTATTTTGGTGAAGACGATGTTCTGGTTGCCGAAGTGATCGATAATACTACCTCAAGGGGACGTACCTTACGTTTTCTGTATGATGGAGATTATGAAGAGTTTAAAGAAACACTTTACCGGCTTGGTGAAACCCCGTTGCCCAAATTTATCAAACGGGATGTACAGCCAGAAGACCGGGAAAGGTACCAGACTGTTTTTGCAAAACACGAAGGAGCCGTAGCGGCCCCCACTGCCGGCATGCATTTCAGCCGTGAATTGCTTAAACGACTGGAGATTAAAGGGGTTGATTTTGCTGAGATCACCTTGCATGTTGGACTGGGTAATTTCAGGACCGTCGATGTGGAAGACCTGACAAAACATAAAATGGATTCCGAGCGGATCATCATTAGCCCCGAGGCTGTTAAAACTGTAAATGAAGCAAGAGAGCACAAAAGTCAGATATGCGCAGTTGGAACCACAGTACTCAGAACTCTCGAGAGTTCAGTTTCTACTCAAGGGTACCTCAAAGAATATGACGGCTGGACCAATAAATTTATTTTTCCACCTTACGAGTTCAGTGTGCCTACATCCATGATATCAAATTTTCATCTTCCATTATCCACCTTGCTGATGATGGTTTCTGCTTTTGCAGGATATGATCTGCTTTTTAAAGCCTATAAAATTGCTATTAAGGAAAAATACCGCTTTGGAACATACGGTGATGCCATGCTGATTTTATAGTCATAGTTAAATCATAAAACAGTAAACCCTCTTTTGAAGAGGGTTTTTTTTATGTTTTTTAGTTCTGTCACGGAAATTTTTATCTTTTATTTGATTACATTTAATAAATTTATCGCGTAATTAGTATTATTCAGCTCATATGCCAATCATAAATTCTATTGTTACCTGGATAAACACAAAACGTATTTATCAGATAGATCTTTTCAGAAAATATCCGTTTGATGTTCAGCAGGATGTATTGTTTAAATTATTGAATAAAGCCAGCAACACTGAATGGGGAAGGAAGTATGACTATGCAACAATTCATTCTATCGGGGAGTTTCAGTCACGGGTCCCTATACAGTCGTATGAAGATGTAAAACCTTATATTACACGCTTACGCGAAGGAGAGCAAAATATTCTCTGGCCAAGTGAAATCAAGTGGTTTGCCAAATCTTCCGGAACAACAAACGATAAAAGTAAATTTATTCCGGTCAGTCGGGAAGCACTCGAAGAATGTCATTTTCGGGGAGGGAAGGACATTCTTGCAATTTATACAAATAACTATCCCAACACTAAGATATTCAGCGGAAAAGGTTTGACGCTCGGAGGGAGTCATAAAATTGATAATTTCAGCAACCAGTCTTTTTACGGTGACTTATCTGCGATACTGATCGAAAATCTGCCCTTTTGGGCTGATTTTATCAGGACACCAAGCCAGGAGATTGCACTGCTTGACAAGTGGGAAGAAAAGCTCGAAAAACTTACTGATACCACGCTTAAGGAAAATGTCACCAATATTGCCGGAGTTCCTTCCTGGAACCTGGTGCTGATCAAATACATTCTTGAAAAAACAGGTAAGAATAACCTGCTTGAAGTTTGGCCTAATCTTGAGTTGTTTACACATGGGGGGGTTAGTTTTACTCCTTACCGGGAACAATTTAAAAAACTGATACCCTCTCCCGACATGCATTACATGGAAACCTACAATGCATCGGAAGGATTCTTTGGCATACAGGACTATCCCACGCGGGATGATATGCTACTGATGCTGGATTACGGTATATTTTATGAATTTATTCCCATAGAAGAAGTTGGAAAGGAAAACCCTAAAGCATTGGATATAGGTGAAGTTGAAACCGGAAAAAATTATGCCATCGTGATTTCTACTAACGCCGGCTTATGGCGTTATATGATCGGTGATACTGTAATTTTCACATCCACTTTTCCGCATAAAATAAAAATTTCTGGGCGAACAAAGCATTATATGAATGCATTTGGTGAAGAAATAATTATTGATAATGCTGAAAAAGCCCTGAAAATCGCATGTGATAAAACGGGGGCCTTGATCAAAGAATATTCGGCAGCCCCGGTTTATATGAGTGAAGACAAAAAAGGGAGCCATGAATGGCTGATTGAATTTGAAAGAGAACCTGAAAGCCTTGATTATTTTACCACAGTACTGGATAATGCTTTAAAATCTATTAATTCAGATTATGAAGCAAAAAGATACAAGGATATCACACTCATTTTACCCAGGGTACAAAGCATGAAGAAAGGGGTTTTCCATGCCTGGTTTACAGAAAAAGGAAAGCTTGGTGGCCAGAATAAAGTTCCGCGGCTGGCAAATACCCGTCAGTATGTGGAAGAATTGCTGAAAATAAATGACAGGTTATAACAGGCTAAAATCAGGTCTTCAACGCTTTTCTAATTATGAAATTATGAATATTTCTTTTTTTTATTCCGGCACTGGCAGTACCTTTTGTTCCAACACATGTTTTTTCTGTTACCGGAATAAAAAATAATTGTTATTTTCGACACATGAACTCTAATTTTCTAAATAATGCACATTGCGATAGCTGGTAATATTGGATCAGGGAAAACAACGCTGACAGGATTGTTGGCCAAACATTACGGTTGGGAGCCTCACTATGAGGACGTGGATGACAATCCTTATCTGAACGATTTTTATGATGATATGCAGCGCTGGTCTTTTAATCTGCAGATATATTTTTTAAACAGCAGGTTTAATCAGATCGTAAGGATTCATAATTCCGGAAAAACCATCATACAGGACCGGACCATTTATGAAGATGCCTATATTTTTGCCCCAAATCTTCATTCAATGGGATTAATGTCGACCCGGGATTTTGAAAACTATTTTGCATTGTTTAATTTAATGAGTAGTCTTATCCAGCCCCCTGATCTGGTGATTTATTTAAAAGCTTCAATACCTACACTGGTTAACCAGATTCAGAAACGGGGCAGGAAATATGAAAATTCTATCAGGCTTGATTATCTTAAGAGATTGAATGAACGGTATGAATCATGGGCCGGGGCTTATAATCTTGGAAAATTTCTGACAGTCGATGTAAGCAATTATAATTTTCTCGATAAACCGGAAGATCTGAGTAATATCATTGATAAGATCAATGCCCAGATCCACGGACTTTTCTGATAACTGCCTCAGCAGTTAAAATTTATGACTGTCGGATTATATTCCTGATTTAGAAATTATTGATCTAAAATGTAAAATCAAAAGGTCTTTATAACCAGCAATCCAACCCGCCGCCCCTTGATCCCCTTAAGGGGACCTCCCGCGCCATAACAAACCAGCATAATTAAAAGTATGTGCGATGGCTCCACGGCCTTTACTGCGTTCGGTAAACAGGCCTTTAAGGGGCTGGGGGCTGAGCAAAGGAAACAATGTTTAGGACAATAATACGATACTCATTTAAAATTAATTGATAAACAGTAGTTTGGTAATAAAGGTTTTGGTACCATCTTCGTTACTGCAGAATATCAAATATACTCCGGTTTTAACTCTTTTTCCCTTAAAATTACGACCATTCCAGACCGCCTGTCCACCCAGGGACGTTGTTTCGAAAACCAAATTACCACTGATATCGGTAATCTTCACGTTTGCATCGGTTATCAGTCCGGTAATCGTAATATCTCCTTCATAATTTTCTCTTACCGGATTCGGAAAGACATAAACATTTGTAAATTCTTCATTACCTTTTGTGGCGGTGCCTCTGTAAGAGACGACACCTTTATCAGTAGCGATGAAGACCTCTCCGGAATGTTGATCAATAGAAAGGTCCAGAATATTATTGGAAATAAGAGGACTGTTATCAGTTGTAAATCTGGCAAGTTCTTTTTTTCCGTCCGGAGACATCAGAAACAGCCCGACACCCTGGGTTCCGATCCATTTTCGATTGGCTCCGTCTACCATTATGGAGGAAACTATCTGGTTTTTCAATAGATATTCTCCGTATATACTGGTATCATTTTTCGGAACCAGTATCTTGTTAGCTTCAAAAACACCACCCTCAAATACCCTTTGCGGGCTGTAATATACAACCGGTCCGTCATTTGTTCCTACCCAGATATTGCCGTCCAGGTCTTCAGCGAGACAATAGACCTGATTGGTTATGGTCACACCCTCTGCATCAGTTACGGCGAAAACCTTTTTTTTGTCATCAGCCTCGTTGTCAATAGTCTGGTTGTTGCTAAAGGCAAGTAAACCGCCTCCTCTTGGCAAGACAGCCCACTTGTCTCCCCATGAGGTGATAAGCAATTGGGTAATGCTGGAATTTCCGGTTTGCCGCCCATAATTAAATGCTTTCCATTGCCCGTCATTTTTCAGCACCAAGATGTTGTTCTCAACCCCACTGCTGGTCATCCATAAATTCTTCTCTTCATCATATGCCAGCCCCATCAAACGGACATAGTTTCCTTCCAACACACTTTGCATGGGACTGTTGGATGAATTAAAATGAGCCACCGGTTTATTATTTAAGAATTCAAATAACCCGTATCCCCAGGTTGCGGCAAACAGGTGATCAGGGTTTGCCGGATCAATTATAATATTGGTAATGTCCCGGGCTGAATCTTCTCCCAGACAAACAGATGACCAGCCATCATCGTCAGAAAATTCATAATAGCATGGTTTTGAATAATTGTTTGACAGGGTTGTGTTGAATCCGCCCGCAGCGACATAGGTGCGACTGTTGGATGTGGTTATCTGGAAAGACCTGTCAGATTCAGGTCCGTCAGGATACAGATATTCGCGGCTATCTCCCATGGGTTTCCGGGCAAGGCCATTGGTATGGTCCGCTACCCATATGGTATTCTCAGTGTCAATAAGTGCCTGCCTGGGATCACCCGACCAAATCTGATTTATTATCTCACCGGAAGTATTGTAAACTTTAACTATATTACGGTCAGCCACTATCAAATGATCATAAAGTGCGGCAACAGACATATATTTTGTTTCACTGGCCGGGTCAAATGGCATCCAGGTATCATTATCAGCATAGAATATCTGGTCGGGGGTTGCTCCGCTGTTTTTTTTGATCACATATAAACGGCCGTCAAACCATGCTAATCCACTGTAAGCAGCATTGGGTTCTGGCAGCGTATTTATTTTATTCCAGTTAGTATAATTGATTAAGTTGGGATTCTGTGAGTCAGCTTTATAAATACCTGAAGGAGTGGCAGCATAGAGATAACGGCCATCAAAACACATATCCGAAACAGCAAGTTGTGATCCGTCCGGACCAATAAAATAGGTATCCCGAAACTCTTTCTTTTCAAGATTAAAAACCACAATACCAAAATTGCAGGAAAGATAAGCATCTGACCCGATAAGCATAATGTTGTTTATTTGTTTGCCGGACAGAGTAAGTTTATTTTTTATTTGAGGAAAATTTGATATGGATTTATTTTTCAACAAATCCAGATTTCCATCCTGATAGGCAATCATTAAAATGTCTGTTTCATGCGACCAGGCAATAGCAGATACATCAATTTCCGATAGTCCCTGAATCTTAGATATTTTGGCAATATTGTGTTCCTTTTTATCGAAATAAAACAAACCACTGGGAGTAGCGCAGTAAACCCGGTCCTTTGCTATAGCCACATCAATGCTTCTGTTATAGGGGAGATGATCCCGCCATTCTCCGACACCTATGGGTTCCTGTGCACTAAGAGGACTGCAGATCCGGATTAAGAAAAGGTAAAAAGCCAGAGAAAACATTGATTTTTGCATAAGAATGGTGTTTAGAATGACTTCAATAATACGTTGGTTTTAAAAACTTATTTTATTTTGCTGAAATTAAGCTTCAAAATTATTGTTTTAATATTCAAAACACGGAATAAATGAATTATCTTAAAATTGAGAATAAAATAGTTATGTAAATCTTTAATATTTGTATTTTAGTAATTTAAATATAATTATATAGAGTAAATATTTTGAATTAATAGTTTATATAACAAAATTTAATTTAAATCAAGCACTTTTATTTTTTGTTAATTTATTTTTCATAGATTGGTTTAAAAATAGGAATTTTATCTGAATCAAACGGTTTGTTTATGAAAGTACTAAAGAACTCAAAAATGAACAGACTTTCAGGAAGAACAGAATACAATCAGACTTTTATCAGATTACTAAGGTTACAAGAAAGAACCAAATTCATTCTGAACTGTTATTTAGTTAATTAGAAATAATATAGTATTTAAGTCCAAACAGAAAAAGAAACAAAGATATTGAGGTAAAATAATTTTATGGTTATTCTGCAGTATGTAAATTTATATCTTTATCTGCAGAAATATAATAAATTATGAATATGGTACAAAAGACACTTTCTGAAATAGAACTCAGAAGATACAACAGACATATTATGCTTCCCGAATTAGGAACTGAAGGTCAGGAGAAGCTAAAAAACAGCAGCGTGCTTGTTGTTGGTGCCGGAGGACTTGGGGCTCCGTTATTATTGTATTTATCTGCGGCTGGAGTTGGCAAAATTGGCATTGCCGATAACGATCTTGTTTCGGACAGTAATTTGCAGAGGCAGGTTCTATACGGAGCCGGGGATCTTGGCAAACAAAAAGCAATTGTAGCCAAACAAAGGCTGGAAGAGCAGAATCCACTCAATGAATATGTTGTGCATAATATCTGCCTGGGAAGTGAAAATGCTGATATAATTATGAAAAAATACGATGTAATAGTGGATGCTACGGATAATTTTCCAACCCGGTATATGCTTGATGAAATTTGCGGGCAGCTCAAAAAACCGCTGGTATATGGATCGATCTACAAGTATGAAGGCCAGGTAACCGTTTTCCATTATCAGGACGGGCCGGGGCTGAAAGATTTATATCCTGAAATGCCGGTAAGGGGAGAGGCTGCCAATCCTTCCGGTGTTGGTATTCTGGGAATTTTGCCGGGAATTACCGGATCCCTTCAGGCTTGTGAAGTGATTAAAATAATTACAGGAATAGGTGAGGTGCTATCCGGAAAATTGCTGCTAATGAATATATTAAAATCATCCTATAATTTATTCACCATTCACAAAAAATAAGAACATGATTCCTTTCAAACAAATAATAAACAACTTTGATATCCGGCAGGAAATTTATCAGGTTCCTAAGCTGTAATTATTGGCTGGCGACATTTTTAAAATAAGATTACGTTCTTTTATCATTGATGTTTATCTTGTAAAAATGTCATAAATTTGTATACCTAATAAAAACAGAAGGAAAATGGAATTATTACTGATTAGCAATTCAACCAACGCAGGAGAATCCTACCTGGAGCATGCCAAAGCACAAATAGCACAGTTTTTAGGTGAAAAATCACGTAAATGTTTGTTTATTCCTTATGCTGCAGTAAGTTTCAGTTATGATGAGTATGAAAAAAGAGTCAGTGATGCTTTTCAGGAAATCGGTCACCAGATTAATTCCATTCACAATCATTCTTATCCTGCAGCAGCTTTGGATAATGCCGAAGCTATTATAGTTGGCGGCGGGAATACTTTTCATCTGTTGCGGATGCTTCAGGAGAATAATCTGCTGGCTTCCATCGCCAGAAAAGTAGAAGAAGGGATTCCGTTTATAGGGTGGAGTGCCGGATCAAATCTAACCTGCCCGACCATCAGAACAACCAATGATATGCCCATTGTAGAACCTGTAGATTTCAATGCGCTGGGGCTTATCCCGTTTCAGATAAATCCTCATTACCTCGATGCCAATCCGGAAGGACATGCCGGTGAAACCAGGGAAATGCGAATACAGGAATTCATTCAGGTAAACGAGGGCATTTATGTTGTCGGGCTCAGGGAAGGAACTATGCTTCAGGTAAATGAGCATTCCGTCACCTTACTGGGTCCTCACAAATGCAGAATATTCAGAAAAGGAATGGAACCAATTGAATTGGGGCCAAAGGATAATCTTGATTTCCTGTTATCTTAAATCGCCAGGGCAGGTTGTTGTTTCACTATTTCCTGATGATATTTTTCCTTCAGAAACTGCAGTTTTTCGAGTGAAAGATCGTTGGCATATATCCTGACCACATCAAGAATATCACGCATGTAGATTGCCCCTAAGGCAGCATCATAATTATTATTATCGACGTTATTTTTCAGGTGGTCAGTGATGCTGGTAAACATTTTCCATCTTACCTGAAAGGGAATCTGGAGGTAATACATCATGGGTTCTTCAAGATCATGGTAAATACCATTATCCAGTTTTTCAAGGTAAAAATGTTTCCTTATCTGGATCACGGCTGGCGCATTTATATTTTTCCTTTTCAGGAAACGAACACCTTCATCCACATAACAACTCTGCAGTTCAGCGATGTGTTCAAAACTTTTAAGTTCCCTGATACGAATGCAGTAATAGGTGTCATTAAAAATACATATTTTCCCTGCCGAGCCATCAAACTTGTGTGGAAAATAGGCTTTGATATTTTGGGTCATTCTCATGACTTTTTCAGCCGAATACTTTTTGGCAGTAACAAAATACAAATACATGGGTACCGATTCTGTCGGCAGATTCTGTCCGTGATAACCGGGGAAAGGTTCCTTATTCTCCAACACAAGTGTGTTTTGCATTATGTTATGATCCAGGCTGGTTACATCTTCTCCTTTTGCAATTGCGCCAATTGTTTCGATCAGAATCTTTTCTTCCATAGTAATAGTTTTTGAATGTTAGCAGTATTGCAATTTTTTTCAGGACAATAATCAAATGAAAAATATACCCGGTTTACCTGAAAATGCAATAACTTATTAAGAATATAAACAACCGGGTTATTTAAATTGTTCCATAATTTGATTTTTATGTTACGGGAAAGGAAAATATGTGGTCCCTTATATCCTGTGAAAGCAACAGGGGAATACACAGAAATGGGAATATTTAAATTTATTTAAAAATTTTAACATATTAATAAACAAGCAAATAAAATTTTATATTTAATGTTTATGTACAAGTTATCAGGAGAAGTCTCATAAATATCTTTGTGGAAAAAAGTTATATATCAATATCCAGTCCCCTTGGTATATTGAGTTCAACCGTATTCTCATCTTTTTTCATAACCAGTATTTTTCTTTTCCGGTCTACTTTGACAAGGTATTCTTTATTTAAAATCAACGAGCGTCCGGCGCGTACAAACATTTCTTCCGGCAGCATACTGAAAATCTTACCTATCTGCATAACTATTAGCTCTTTGTCTCCTTTAGTGGTATGTATCAGCGTATAATTTCCGTCAGCCTGGCAATAAAAAATATCTGAAATACTGACGTAGATGTAGCCTTCTTTCACATTAAATTTTAGCTTGGGCGATGAGTTTAGATAAGCAAGCAGTTTTAAAAACCGGGCTTTTTCACTTTTTTTGTTTATTGCGGAAAAGCGATCCATGGCAGCAGCCAGCTCATCGGGATCAACAGGTTTTTGCAAATAATCAAAGGCAGCATTCTTTATCGCTTCAATTGTGTATTCATCCTGTATGTAAGTGTAAACATATTTTCTTTTCCTTCCAACAGAAAATCGTTGTTTAGCCTGTCAGTAACCGGGTTAACTTTTATATTCCGGGAGAGTGGCATTTTCCCCGGGTTAAATACCTGCATATGCCTGAGATTTTCATCAGTAATACAGACGGACTCAGTCACCACATTGTAAAGAATAAAATCCATTCGATAATTTGATTTCTTCACGGTTATTTCAACCGGATACTGGAATCCGGGAGGCAGATTTCTGCTGATAATGTCCAGGTTACCTTCAATCATCAGGATCCTGTTTGTAATATAATCCATTGCCAGGGCTTTGCTATATCCGGTTTCAGGCAGGGGGAGCAGACTAAAAACACCGTGGATGGAGGCTCCCGGAGATGCTAGAGACATTTTCCGGATTTCCCTTCCCGTCTGTGTATAAAGTCTCAGTTCAGGTTCAACAGGTAAGTCGCTTCTGTTATAACAGAGAGCCAGGATACAGCGTGTTGAATCGTCTGTTAAAAAAGGGGTTGCACAAAAAACCGATGCAGGAGAAGGATATGCAACCGGGGGAAGATAAAAGTTGAGGCTATCCGTGAACACCATCAGCCATGAATTGCTGTCTGCAAAAGGAGTATCTGCCTCATGACCATGGTTATTTGTTCCTTCTGTTGTGGTAAAGATCTCCTTCTTACCATCTCCGTTGAGGTCGAAAGTTGCATTAATTTTAGGAGCTTTAACGCCGATATCGACAGAAGTTACTATCCGGTTATTCCTTAAGTCGGCAATAAGTAGTTTCCGTGGGGAAAGGGTATAACCTGCCGTTAAAGTTACAATGATATCTTCAAAACCATCCTGGTTGTAATCAAGTGTGTCTTGCACCAGGGTCATCAGATCCTCCTTCCCGTTGAAATAGTTCATCCGGGTTAAAAAAAATAATTTTTTAGTGGCATTTAACCGGCTATCTGTAAAAGTAACCTGAAGCAGGAAAACGGAATCATTCCTTTTCAGGGTAGTATATAATTCTTTGGAACTGTTGTGGTCAAAATTTCCAATTAATCCGCTTTTACTTGATAACCATTCTCCCTTAAGCGGAATTACCCGCTTGATACCTTTCGTTTCAAAATTTTTGATTTTGATTACGGGGCCGGTTGAATAGGCGCTCAATTCGATCTGTTCCGATTCTTTTGTATTGTCCAGGTTGTCTATAAGCGTTAGGTAATTAGCTCTTTTTTGGCTGGTGAAAATCAAATCAGCCTGGTAGAAGTTTACGTCCGGAGGGAAGAGGAGATAAAAAATAACTGCGACAATCAGCGCAATGAAGTAATTTGACAACAGGATTTTTTGCAGTTTTTTCATCTTTGCTGTAATTGGTCAATATCTGTATAGACTTTCAGTCATACTGATTTGAAAATCACACAGAAGGCCTTCACAGAAAGGGGCCCGTAATAAATGGACCCTTTTAATGTTTTGTAAAATCAGCGTTTAGCGATATGCAGGCCTGGAATTAAAATATGCAGACTGTATGATTCTATATTCCAATAATTTTTCTGTCCTTTTATAAAGAGTGTTTAAATTCGCTCTTATTCCCTTTTTGTAACGCTTCTTTTTAATCCAACGCGTTTCAGCACTTAGCATTAAAGTTAAATAAAAAGGGCTTAAAAACACGAAAAAAGGCCATTGTTCAAGGGTGATTCAGCAATAGCCTTACTGGTACCAGTAAGGATCGGAAGCCCCTTCAATTATTTTTCTTCTGTTATTACCATCCGCATCCATTACCCATATATCTTTGCGTGCCCCAATTACATTGGGACAGTTGACAAAAATAATCTTTGAACCATCTGGTGAATACATCGGATTCAAGTCATTAGTACCCATTGGTTTATGTTCAGACAGATCAATTAGAGTATCCGCACCGATATCCATGCGGTAAATATGAGTATTGAGTTGCCGGCCTTCGAGCGAGCGGAAACCTGAGATGTCTTTGGTGAATAGTATACTTTTCCTGTCGATGGAGAAAACAGGACTTTCGATGGTTGCTTTCGTTTCTTTATAGATCAATTCTTCAGTTGTTCCGCTTTTATTCATTGTGTAGATTTCACGGTCAAACTGGTCCTGTCCCAGAGCAAGAAGTAATAACTTCTCTCCATCCTGACTTACAGTAATCTCCCTAAAATGCTTGCCATCGGGTGCAGTAGCAATTATTTTTGTATCCGTGCCATCTGGTAACACTGAATACAGTTTGTTACTATTGGTGTAGAACAATTGCGCACCGTTTGGATTCCAGTCGAAATAAACTGAATTGCTGAAATAAGTTCCAAAAGAGAGGTTGGTCAACTGTAC
Source organism: uncultured Bacteroidales bacterium (assembly GCA_963783315.1). Taxonomy (GTDB): domain Bacteria; phylum Bacteroidota; class Bacteroidia; order Bacteroidales; family DASQZP01; genus DASQZP01. The sequence continues at coordinate 131,516 of CAWAMZ010000005.1, read as the reverse complement.
TATGTTGTTTCCACTTACATCCGTCACATATAACTGGGGAGTCACATTACTGGTTGAAACAAAAGCTATTTTGCTGTGTTGGCTGTTTGTTTTTGCATTCCAGGAGTGATAAGTATTATCAGTGAGCTGAATTGTTGTATTGCCGGTTGTATCAGTAACAAACAACTGAGATGTGTGATTGGTAGTTCTTGAAAAGAGAATTTCATTTGAAGGAAAGGGTATTGTCCGGAATGTCTGCAAGGCTGAATAGGTCTTCCCTGCTTCGTTGGATGCTTCAACCTGCCAGAAATAATACGTTTCAAACTTAAGTTTTTCAGGATAAAAGAATGTGTCGGTGAGATTGGGATAGGTGCGCATTTTTTCCAATGAGCCAGCTTCATAGATACTTAAAGTAAATTGAGTACTGTCTTTTCCCTGAGCAAGTTCCCAGGATAATACATTATCAAGCGGTATACTGGTAGCTCCGGATTGCGGGACAAAATTGGCGGAGAACTCAGGAATTTTTAGTTCATCTGTTCTTTGTTCCAGTGAAATTGAAGCTTTCGTCTCTCCGTTATAGCCTACCTGAACACTAATACTTGCTGACTTGTATCCGGTTTTTTTGGCAATCACATTGTACTCGCCGACAGGTATATTTTCCAGCAGGAAATTACCAGCGCTGTCGCTTGCAACTGACTGGGTGGCCGGATTTGTGGTGATGGTTACATCAGACAGAGGATCCAGCGTGACAGCATCCTTTACTGTGCCGGATAATATACCCGATGCATCCGGATCGATTTTATCTTCAGAACATCGTATGGCTGCAAAAGCCAATAGCAATAGCAAGTAAGAGAGTAGGGCAGGCTTATTTAATTTCACGGGTTTAGTATTTTAGTATAGTATCAGTTTTGCAGTGTCTTCATTAAGTTGTGTGTAATGTTTTTTACAAATTGTCGCTTTGAATTTAAATATCCCGGCGAACCAAAACAGGTTAACTGAATTCGTTCACCGGGAAAAATAGCAAGCTTCGTTAATTATTCCGATCCGGGCAAAACAAAGCTGTTTTCAATGATCAGCTTCATGCCGCTACCATGTTGTTCCACCCTGTAGGCAGGTGCAGTACCTGAATTGTCAATTTGCCTGAGTTCATTTTGTGAACCCTTCTGAATAACCTGTAATTCCATGTTATCGCCCCAAAGTTCCTGTGTTATTACATTCAGGTGTCCTTGTTGCAAAACGCTGATCAGGTTATAATTACCGTTCAGGTTTCCCTCATAAGCGTTTTCATCGCCTATTTGGGTGATGTCCATCGCATTTTTGTAACCGGTTTGATTAACGGAAGCAGTGTGATGAGCACCGGTTTGTTGTATGCCAACATAATTATTTACCTCAGGATTCATAATTTTTGTCCGGAGGGCATCCATTACATTCTGTTGTATGGTTAGCATTGCTTCATTCCGGTTTTCATGGGTTTCTTCATTCTGATTGCCGTGATTTCCTTCTCCCAGTTGCTGCAGTAATACAGCATCTTCGAATTCATCCTGCATTGATTGCTGTTGTCCCGAGAGGTTAAAGGGAATCAGGGTGATCAGAACCAGTAATAAAACACGCAAAAATTTCATTTTTTTCTGTTTTTTAATCAGGGTACCCGGGAATTTTATTCCGGTATACCCTGAGTAAATAAATTGTAAATGGTTTATTTATGCATAAATCCCAAAAAATATTGAAATTTTTGGTATTTATTTCTGAACCACATTGGCAACATTATTGCCACCTTGCTGGATAAGATCAGCTACATTTCCATCTCCGATTTGCGTCAGGTTTGCTGTATTCCAGTTGCCTTCCTGAAGTACACCTGGAACCCAATCACCAGCTACTCTCTGTCCGGCAATATTGTCATTACCATCCTGGGTTACTTTAATAGTATTGTGGCTGCTTGTCGGATCAGCTAAACTGGCACCCTGTACAGTTACTAGGCTGTTATTATTTCCGTTTTGCAATACATTGAGATCGTTATCTAAACCCTGACTACTTCTCTCTTTACCATACATTACGTTATCATCTCCTTTCTGTACAATTCTCACATTATTTCCACTTACATGATTAGTTGCACCATAATACTGAAAATTGCCATTTCCTTCTGCCTTCTGATAAGATTCGTTGGAAGAACCAGCAATTACTAACTCAACATCATTTCCGTCACCATCAACATCTTGCTTAGAGTTATTATTACTGCCATTGCTATGAGTAAGCATAACCTTATTGCTATTTCCACTGACATCCTGTTTTCCAAAATTATGGTTTCCTTTCTGTTTGATGCCTACATTGTTTTCATTGCCCATAACAGTCTGGTATGCCTCATTGACGTCACCGTCCTGGGATATGCTGGCATCTTTTGTATCCCATCCGTTCACATATTGTTTAGCATAGTTCTTATCTCCTTCCTGATCAATTGATCCAGAATTGGGATGACTAAAACCGCTTAATCCAATGAAGGTTTGATTTGCTTCGTTCCAGTTACCTAATTGGGATATTGAGACACTATTATTATAATTAGACAACTTTTGAGTAGCCTTATTATGGTCTCCCGTTTGATCAATTACTCCATGATTATGATTGCTTGAAGATGTTTGCGTAGCCTGATTATAATCACCCGTCTGAGTAGCGTTAAGATTTTCAGTATATCCAGAGGTGATTTTTTGAGTCAACTCGTTGTGATTTCCTTGCTGCAACCCCCAAACATTTTGTCCACTATTATATCCGGGTGCATTTACAGACTGGGTAGAAAGGTTATTATTACCAAGTTGCTCAACATATGCTTTATTTAATGTTGTTCCTCCACCGCCTGTTTGATCCATGTTGATTTTAGACTCATTTTTATCACCGGTCTGTTTTACGGTTGCCGTCTGAGCTCCTTCGTTATCGGTAAATTGATCAACTTTTGATACATTTCTATTACCGGCTTGAGTGACATCAGCATCTTGATTGCCTCCTTCCTGTAATACTTTGGCATCATTATTATCCCCACTCTGCGTGGTTGTTGCGTTGTTTTGTGCCATTCCTATACTAAAAATAAAGGCGAGTGCACCGACAAATAAAATTACTTTTTTCATAATGATTAATTTTTAAGTTTGTAAATGGTTTATTGTGAGATTTATGCATGCATAATTATGGATTAAAAAGATTAAAGTAATAGTTGATACCTAATTTTACCGACCAGATACGGTCGTTATATTTTCCGTATTGTTTTTCATCAAAGGAGTCGTTAAGCAACTGTATGTAATCTCCGGCCACGTATATTCCGAGTCTTTTTCCGGCCAGAAATTCATACCCTGCCTCTGCAAACCAGTATGGTGCCATCGTTTTGTTGAACGCCGGATCTTCATAGAACCAGTGTTTGCGGGAATAATACATCACACCCATTCCGGCACGCACAAAAGGCGTACTACTGAACCGGTTGAAAAACCTGTATTGAACCGACAAGTCTGAGAAACTTGCATTACTGGTGAATTTATTTTCAGCTCCGGCCATTCCGGCACCCAGGGTCCAATGGTATGACACTGGCTTTTTCTCCTGAAAACCTATACCCAGTGTTGCACCCGGTAATATTTTGGTTCCCGTATAATCGCCGTCGTAAAAAAGCAATCCGCCTGTGGCTCCTGCACTAAAAGTGTTTCTTCGTTGTTTGGAAACAAAACCGAGGTAATCTGTCTGGTTGTTTTCCTGTTTTTCTGCAACGTAGTTCTTAATTACCGGAGAGTTCATATCCGCCGAATCTTTAAGTGACCACAGCTTATCAAGTATTCCTTCCATTACCAGGGCATGTACGGCTTTGTCAATGGCTTCCTGTACAGCAATCTGGGAAGGTTCATTATAAGTATAACCAGTTTCTGCTTCCAGCAGTTTTTTCAGTGATACAAACCGGAAAACACCTATATCAAGCTTCTGGGACAGTATCGTTTTGGAGGTGTGTACTGTTTTAAGTATCCGTCCGTTGGAGGTGGATACTGCCCGGAGATAAATAGTCACTTTATCCTCACGGTATTCACCGTTTACACCGGTTCCGAAATATCGAACACCGGCTCCTCCGGTTAATATATTGGTTTCGTAAGAGATTATGCCCCCTTCTATCATAACCCCACCAAAAAGCAAGGGAGGCAGCATCGATTGATTTTCTCCGGTTTCAGCCTGGTACTGCTCCCGGCTGGAACGGATAATCCGTCTTTCGTTCAACAGGTTCGACAATCCTTCCCTTTCAATGGGAACAAACCAGCCAGATTCTTCAAGAGATTCAAGCAAAATCGAAGTGGCACCCTGGGTGACTGCTGTCGACCAGCTGGCACCTGATTCCGTTGGCTTGTACTGTCCGGTCTGATCACGAAACTTATACACGGCCACCACAATTTTTTCAGCTGGTTCAGGCATCATGGTCAGCTCCTTATGAAACCCGGAATATTCGCCAAGCCGCGCCTCTGATGGTTTCATCGGCTGGTGAAATACCGTCGCACATCCCGTTGGAAAAAGGAGAAGTAAAAGGGCACTGTAATATTTAATATGATCTCTGATCATCAATTTTACTTATTAAAAATAGGGTATGGTTACCTTTGTTTCATTGCCGGTGGATGTATCAAGGATATTTACTTCTACTCCGTTATCTCCCGGTTTTACATCAATTTCATAAGAGCCAAAAGAATATTGTCCTGCCGTTAGCGGACCTTCTCCGAACTCAGAAAGGATTACCTGCCGGGAAATCTGACTTAAAATCTGGCGGTTCAAACTGTTTTGAAAGTCTTCAAGCGGATCGGTCTGATAAGGATCGTATTGGGATCCTTTGTCTTCATAAGTATTCTGTACCTGTGCCGAACTCAGCAGCCACTGATAGTTGTAATAGTAGCCTCCAAAGGCCGGATTGACGGGCTGGTAAACAAAATCCTGTGCCTGGCTGCTGAAAGAACCCAGCACCAGGAGGGATAAAACGAACAATGTGTAATACTTGCCTTTCATAGTGCTTCTTTTTAGAGTATACTTTTCCCATTCACTGTTTAAGTACTTTTTAAACAATGTGCTAAACAATTGATAACGAACGAGTAATTAAACCCTTATTCTAATCCCGGTCATACCGGGTCCAGTTTTCTAAAACTACAAAATGCCTGATCCTGTCATATCTTCACTCGAAAGTTGTTTTCTGATCATTTCATAATTGATAAAATAGGACTGACACCTGCTGACTGCATCGGTGGCTTCTTCCTGAATTTTTTCATCTCCCGGACGGATAAATCCAATGTATACATCCTGTTCCTCAATGGTTATTGTTATCCTGGTGGCCATTCCCGGAACCGGCTTTTCTTTTATATGAATAGATAATTCTTTTTGACTGGTTGGGTTTTTCCATGACTGGAAAAAATAATCGTAAAAATCAGAACCAATCTTTGTCATCGTCTCATTAAAAATAAATTCCGTTATTTCAATTTTGTCCCCCTTCAGGTCTTCTTCAGTTAACAATTGCTGACCAAAAATACTTCCGGTGAAAACCTGGAGAAAAAGTATCCAAATAATTTGTCTATAACGGTTATCAGTAAACATATTCTAAACTCCCTAAAAATAATAGTTCCCAGAATAAATTGTAAATCAGTTTGTTACTAATTGGAAATACAAGTTAGAAAAAATTATTCACTCTGACATGAAAAGTTACATTCCTTTGACAAAAGCAAGAAATTAACTGATCAAAATCAAATTGACATTGACCAACTAAAACATTCAAAAAAATTATCCGTATACTTGTGCTGTAAATGGTTTATTTATGCATCTTGCATAGATAACATGGTTTGGGTTGCCTGGTTTTCCGGGCAACCTTTTTTATATTTTATGACTATCGGGAATGATTAATAAATTTAAAATGAATCAGATTTTACAATGCTTTCGCTCAGCCCCTGGTTACTCCCTCGCACTAGCTCAGGCACATGCTGGTCGTGAGATCGCTTCGCTAAGTTACCCTGTAGGGGAGCCAGCGCACATATTAATACTAAATTTGAAATTGGTAAACCGTGTGTGAGCTCCCCTTCAGGAGGGAGGGGGCAGCGTAAGCGTTCTTTTTCTGGCAATATTTTAAATAGATATTAGCTTTATACATGATTCCCGATAGTCATATTATATTTTAAAAATTCAGAGAGATATAGGTAATCCTGATTATTTTCCGATAATAAAAAAGTTACCTTCGTGTTCCTGTATATTATGGATTATAAAGCAATCATATCAGAGATAAAAAGGCTTTCTGAACTTCTTGAAAAAGAGAAGGAAGCCGATCTTCAGCAGTACAGGTTAAAGATGACCGGCACTTCACTGGCTGAACGCCGTAAAGAAGGTGTTTGCTGGTATCCTGTTGTAGTTGAAAAATCAACTTTTGATTCGGGGGAGAGGTTGTTGATAAGAATCTCCCGTTCCCGGGAGCATAACCAGTCTCACCTGTTCCAGTCGGGCAAACTGGTTAGCCTTTTCTCCACTGCAGGAAATAACAAAGAAGGCCGCGAAGCAGTCAGCGGGGTGGTGAACTATGTAAAGGAACACGAAATGGTAATCACGCTGAACAGTGATGATGTTCCTCCCTGGGTGGCTGACGGAAAGTTGGGTGTTCAGCTTCTTTTTGACGAAAACAGTTACCGTGAAATGGAACGGGCTCTCTCTTATCTGCAAAAAACTGAAGATGAACGGGTCAAGGAACTAATGCAGGTCTTACTGGGAGAAAAGCAGGCTTCTTTCGGGCAAAGAGAAATTCGAATTGATCCACTGTTAAATGACAGTCAGCAAAAAGCGCTTAACAAAGTTTGTAATGCAAAGGACGTTGCCATTATACACGGACCTCCCGGCACCGGCAAAACCACCACTCTGGTGGAGGCGATTGTACAAACGCTTAACGATGAGTCTCAGGTACTGGTTTGTGCTCCCAGTAATACTGCGGTTGATCTGTTGGTTGAAAAATTGATTGAAAAAGGCATATCCACTGTCAGAACCGGGCATCCGGCCAGGGTAACCGAAGAAATACTCAGCCAAACCCTGGATGCAAAAATAGTGCGTCATTCCAGTTACAAAGAGTTGAAAATGGTAAAGCGCAAAGCTGATGAATACAGGGAGATGGGATTGAAATACAAGCGGAATTTTGGTCAGGCGGAACGTGAACAACGGAGGTTGTTACTTTCTGAGGCACGATCGCTGAAAGAAGAAGCAGGCCATCTGGAATTTTATATTACCAACGACATTCTTTCTTCGGCACAGGTAATTGCCTGTACCCTGGTTGGCGCAGCCGGATATGTGCTGAAAGGACGTACGTTTAATACTGTTTTTATCGATGAGGCGGCGCAGGCACTTGAGCCAGCCTGCTGGATACCTGTACTGAAAGCCAACCGGGTAATTTTTGCAGGAGATCATTACCAGTTACCTCCCACCATCAAATCGTATGAGGCTGCAAAAGCCGGACTGGAAGTAACGCTTTTTGAAAAAGCCATTAACCGCAACAGGGCGGATGTTATGCTGCAGGAGCAATATCGAATGAACACCGGTATTATGAATTTTTCCAGCCGGTATTTTTATCGCGGAAATCTTCATGCCAATGAGCGTGTGGCCGGATGGAAACTGCTGGATGATGATCTGCCGATGGAATTTGTCGATACGGCTGGTTGTGGATTCTTTGAACAAACAGATCCTGAAACCCGTAGCTCTTTTAATCCCGAGGAGGCCAATTTATTACAACTTCATTTTGCTGCTTACATGGAAAAGATCGAAGTCTTAAACATGCAGGATGAGGTGAGCAATATTGGTATCATTTCGCCCTACAAGGCCCAGGTTTCTATTCTTGAGAACATATTGCAGGAGGAAGGAATTCTGCCAGAATGGGTGCTGGAGAAGATGGCTCATCAGTACCATTGATTCTTTCCAGGGGCAGGAGCGTGATATTATCTATATCAGCCTGGTACGATCCAATGAAAAAGGGGATATTGGTTTTCTTTCGGATATCCGCAGGATGAACGTGGCCATGACCCGTGCAAGGAAAAAACTCGTTATCATAGGAGACAGCGGCACCATCGGACAGCATGAATTTTACAACAGTCTGCTCGATTACGTGAATGAGACCGGAGGGTACAGGAGTGCTTTTGAGTATCTTTATTGAAACACGATTAAGGATCCATTATTCAACCAGCCTGAAAGGCTGGGATACCAAAGTCCGGGGCAGCGCCCCGGATATCGCGCCCACCTCATTCACCGTCGCATCCGTAATGTTTATAATGGAACCGGATTTTCTTTATGCGGCGGATGGAACCGAAATGCCAATGGGTTTGGAACCTGTCAGGTATTTTTCTCCTGACAGGTTTTCAGGGAAAAAATATAAAGAGAAATTCAGGACGATTGGTACAAGTCAGGAGACTTGCACCAGAAGGGGGCGGATGAAACTGAAGTTTCCCTTTCGTAACAATAAGACCCTTAATCAACTGTAGTTTGATAGAAATTAACTTATTGAAATTTTTCGGGCCCAATTAATCATTCGTGGCTTAAAATTGATTGACGGCTGTACTGTCAAATAGCCGGTTTTTGGAGAGAATATAAATTTGAAATTCAATATGTAGGGTACAAGTACCTTGCAACAGTGGGGCAAGTAGCTGGTAAAAAGGAAATTTACAGTCAATGCCTTCTGCAACCATCTATTTTTTCCTGGATTTGCTGTGGGGCTTCTCTTTCACCCGCACATAAATAAGTTTAAGCTGGCCTTTTGAATTTTCCCGTTTTTCAATTTCAAAATCCTTGATAGATTTAATGAGGGGAGTTAACTTTTGAAAGCCATAGTTCCTGGAGTCGAAATTAGGTTGTTTCTTCTGGATCAGATTACCTACATCGCCCAGAAATGCCCAGCCATCATCGTCGGCCAAATCCTGGATTGAACCGGCAATCAGTTTTATGACCTTTGGAGTAATTTTATCAACAGGAGGTTTAGCGGGTGTTTTACTTTCAGTCAATCCCTGTTCATCCTCCTCTGTTTGAGTCTGGCTCTTGAGTATCTCAATATATATAAACTTGTCGCAAGCAACGATAAAGGGATCAGGCGTTTTCTTTTCCCCGATACCAAATACCTGCATCCCTGCTTCACGGAGGCGTGTGGCCAGGCGTGTAAAGTCACTATCACTGGAAACCAGACAAAAACCATTCACTCTTTCCGAGTAAAGGATGTCCATAGCATCAATGATCATGGCTGAGTCAGTGGCATTTTTGCCGGAAGTATAGCCATATTGCTGAATAGGTGTGATGGCATTTTCCAACAAGATGTTTTTCCAGCGGGAGAGATTGGGTTTGGTCCAGTCGCCATAAATGCGCTTAATGGTCGGATTTCCATATTTGGCGATTTCTTCCATCATCTCTTTAATATAAGCTGACGGAATGTTATCGCCATCAATGAGTACTGCTAATTTCAGATCCATATTAATGTGTTTTTTGCAAATTACTGATAAAAAAAGAATTTGTAACAAGTTTAAAGCAAAAAGGGGGTGATGGTGTACGGCGATTTTATTTTTACGCCGAAATTTTATCAGGTCATTTTCGCCTGACTCCTCAGGCAGGCAGGCCTGTCTGCCTGCATTGACAAGGCAGGGAACCTGAATCTGAAGTTTAGGAAGATTGACAACAATAAAAAAACCAGCAAACAACTCTGCTGGTTTATGGTAGCCTCACCAGGACTCGAACCTGAATCTGAAGTTTAGGAAACTTCCGTTCTATCCCTTGAACTATGAGGCCGGATATTTTCGAACCACAAAATTATTCAAAATCCTTTACAATACAAATTTTAAAATTTAGCAGGGAGGTATTTTTTTCTCAAATAATCAGCCATAGTCTTTCAGCTTATTAAAGAATCACTATTGTTTTTGCCGGCAACGTTTCAAATTGTATTTTTGACGCTGAAATTTCTATTATCTTTAAACGCGCTTTTGACCCGTCGTGATTCTGTAATTTTATTTACATTTAATTATTATCACGGGCTGGCCGGCAAAAATTTTGGCATGAACTATATTGATCTGATACTGGCTATTCCTTTACTGTGGGCTGTTTATCGCGGCTTTACAAAGGGATTTATACTGCAGCTTGCCACACTGGCCGCATTATTACTGGGTATATTCGGGGGCATACGTTTTTCAGGATACACAGCAGATATACTGGTAAGCCGGTTTAACATGGATCCGGGGAAAACTGATATTCTTGCATTTGCCATTACTTTCATCATAATTGTGGTGGTGGTACACCTTGTTGCCCGGCTGCTCGACAAACTGATCGGAGCTATAGCGCTTGGGTTCGTCAACAGGATTTTTGGCGTACTGTTCGCCTTATTAAAGATCGCCTTTATTTTAAGCATCCTGTTGGTAATTGTCAATAGTATTGACTCCCGCCTTCATTTTTTGCCACGCGAAGAGGTTAACAATTCACTTCTGTACAAACCCATAGCAGGATTTGCTCCGATGATTTTTCCATATCTTAAATTCGGGAAGGAAGAACCGGAGGAAAACTCCCTGCCTGATCCTTCCGTAATAGTGTATTTTTACGATAAACAGCATTGTACGGATGCTGCGTTGCAGAATTGTATTAATGTTCATAAAGTTGATCGCAATTATTATCTTTGAGAGATTTTTTATCAGCCTAATTTTATTACAGAACTATGAATTTTGTTGAAGAACTTACCTGGCGAGGGATGATACACGATATGATGCCAGGCACCGAAGAGCAGCTAAAGAAAGAGATGACAACCGCTTATGTGGGCATTGATCCGACAGCCGCTTCGCTCCATATTGGTCACATGGTGGGTGTAATGCTGCTGAAACATCTTCAGATGGCAGGACATAAGCCCATCGTACTCGTGGGGGGTGCTACCGGGATGATTGGTGATCCTTCCGGAAAATCGGAAGAGCGCAACCTGCTCTCGGAGGAAACACTTCGCTATAACCAGGAGATGCTTAAAAATCAGCTGAGCCGTTTTTTGAAGTTCGGATCAGCAGGGAATGATGCAGAAATGGTGAATAATTACGACTGGATGAGCCGGTTTTCGTTTCTGGAATTTATTCGCGATGTAGGAAAGCATATTACCGTGAATTATATGATGGCCAAAGATTCGGTTAAAAAGCGGCTGGAAACAGGCCTTTCCTTTACAGAATTTACTTATCAGCTTGTTCAGGGGTATGATTTTCTGCATCTTTATCAGGAAAAAAACTGTAAACTCCAGATGGGAGGATCCGATCAGTGGGGCAATATTGTTACCGGCACAGAGCTGATCAGGCGGAAGACCGGAGGCGCTGCTTTTGCACTCACCTGTCCGCTGATCACCAAGGCAGATGGCGGCAAGTTTGGGAAAACCGAGCAGGGAAATGTGTGGCTCGATCCTGAACTCACCACACCATACCAGTTTTATCAGTTCTGGATGAACGTCACTGATGCTGATGCAGAAAAATATATAAAAATATTTACCTTGCTCCCGGTTGATGAAATAAAAAAACTCATCGAAGAACACCAAAAAGAACCACATCTTCGTTTACTTCAGAAGACTCTGGCCCGAGAGGTTACTGTAATGGTGCATTCTGAAGAGGATTATACGGCTGCGGTGGATGCTTCGGAAATCCTTTTTGGCAAAGGAACTACAGAGTCACTGAAAAACATGAAGGAAAAAGATTTTCTGACCGTTTTTGAAGGTGTTCCTCAGTTTAAGATTGCTGCCGGCAAGGTGAAGGCCGGGATCCAGGTGGTTGATCTGCTGACAGCAGAAACCGGGATATTCAAATCCAAAGGCGAAATAAGGAGGTTGATAGACGGCGGCGGACTAAGTATTAACAAAGAAAAGATAGAATCACCAGAAACCAGTCTTGATCAGCAAACCTTGCTAAATCAGAAATATTTACTGGTTCAGAAAGGCAAAAAAAATTATTTCATTATCGAAGCGGAATAATTATCCGGTCACAACAAATAAATAATTCATTATGGGAAAAAAGAAAAAATCAAAATCAAAATATAATTTTGATTCCACCAATCTCTTTGTTTACATCTACAAGAATTTCAGGATTCTTTTTGCAGTCAGTTTGCTGGCCCTGATTGTATCAATCGTTGTTTCTATGGTAATTACACCAAAATTCAAATCCACGGTTGTCTTATTTCCTGTAGCTTCTGAACCAGTGGCTCAGACATTGCTTGCCACCAACGGGGGAAATACAGAAGGTATTGTTGCATTTGGTGAAGATGAAGATGCTGAGCGGTTGCTTCAGGTACTAAAGTCTGAAGATATTCGGGACCGGATTGTACAGAAATATAACCTGATGGAGCATTATGATATTGACACCGCTTCAAAATACCCCCAGACTCAGCTATACGAAAAGTACAAGAGTAATATTTCCTTTAAACGTACTGAATATCAGTCGATCGACATAGATGTGCTGGATGAGGATCCTGTTATAGCCGCTAACATTGCAAATGATATTGCCGCTTTGATTGATTCAACAATGAACCGGATGAAGCATGAACGGGCACAGAAAGGATTGATAATCGTACAGAAAGCTTATAATGACCTGCGTGAACAGATTGCGATGCAGGAAGATTCCCTTGACTGGATCAGAAAGCAGGGTTTGAATGATTATGAATCCATGGCTGAAGTACTGAATGATGCATATGCCACTGCGTTGATCGAGAACAATGAGGCTGCTGCGAAAAAAATTCAGGCAAAACTTGATCTTGTTTCCAAATACGGAAATGCGTATGTTTCCATACGTGATTATCTCGAATTCGAGAAAAAACAGCTGAGTGAACTAAAAGCAAAATACACACAGGCACAGGTTGAAGCGACTCAGGATTTGCCGCACAAATTTATTGTTGACAAAGCTTATCCGGCTGAGAAAAAATCATATCCCATCCGTTCACTTATTGTGATAATTTCCACATTATCGGCCTTTTTGCTTGCCCTGATACTACTTATCATTATCGATACCGTTAAGAAAAGCATTTAAACCTGTAATAAAACACCCGATTTGTCTGACAAGCAAAAACAATTTATTGTACTGATTCTGACAGTAATTTTTATTGCGATCAATTCTTTTCTGATCGCAAAAGATCAGTATGTTTTCAGTCTGGTACCGGTTGGATTGCTGGTCATTTATTTTGCTTTTTTCAGGTTGGAGGCCCTTATCTACATTATCGTTTTTTTTACTCCGCTTTCGGTCTTACTCAGTAATTTTGTCAGTGAAACGGCGGTTGATATGTATCTTCCCACAGAGCCCCTGATGTTTGGGATAATGATCATATTTTTCATGAAACTTATTCTGGAAAGGAAGTTCGACAAAAAAATAGCGTTGCATCCGGTTTCAATCGCCATTTATTTCTACATGGCATGGATGTTCATTACTACATTGACAAGCACCATGCCTGTTATTTCTTTCAAATTCCTGTTATCCCGGATGTGGTTTATAGTTGTATTTTATTTTATAGGTACACAGATATTTTACCGGTACAGAAATATGGAGCGTTATATCTGGGCTTATATTGCGGGTTTTTTCATTGTCATTGTTTATACAATTACGAATCATTCACAATTTGGTTTGTTTGATCAGCAAATGGCTCATTCGGTAATGAGGCCGTTTTATAATGATCATACCTCCTACGGCGCGATGTTGGCAATGTTTATTCCGGTTCTGGCCGGGTTTGCTGTGATACACAAAAGATCATCAAATACCTGGCGGGCTCTTATCTGGAGCATGATTCCGGTATTCCTTTTTGCCCTGCTTTTGTCCTATTCCAGAGCAGCGTGGATAAGTGTGGTGGTTGCTTTGGTAGTGTTTCTGATTATTCTGTTTCGAATCCGGTTTACAACCCTGCTCGTTTTTGCCGGGGTGCTGGCAGGCCTGTTTTTCGCTTATCAGACAGAGATTATGCTGAAGCTTGAGCAAAACAGACAGGATTCATCAACCGACCTGGCCAAACATGTAAAATCAATTTCAAATATCAGTTCAGATGCATCAAACCTGGAAAGAATCAACAGGTGGCAGTCTGCACTCAGAATGTTCAGGGAAAAGCCTTTTTTAGGATGGGGACCCGGGACCTATGCTTTTCAATATGCGCCGTTCCAGTTTTCATATGAGAAAACGATTATCAGTACGGATTTTGGTGACATGGGTACTGCTCACAGTGAATATATCGGTCCGCTTGCTGAATCCGGAGTGCCGGGTACTCTGAGTTTTGTTGCCATCCTGGTGGCTGTGGTTTTAACAGCTTTAAAAGATTATTTCAGAAACAAAAGAAGAAAATACAGGTATCTGGCTCTCGCCGTTTTTCTGGGGCTTGTAACTTATTACACCCATGGATTCCTGAACAATTTTCTCGATACAGATAAGGCCTCAGCTCCCTTCTGGGGATTTATTGCCATGCTGGTGGCTATCGATGTTTACCATCGAAAAGAGGAAGAGAAAAATCCAGCCAAATTGAAAAAATAATATGACTGTCGGGAATGATTAATAAATTTAAAATTAATCAGATTTTACAATGCTTTCGCTCAGCCCCTGTTTCCCCTGAAGGGGAGCCAGCGCACACATTAATACTAAATTTGAAATTGGTAAACCGTGTGTTAGCCCCCCTTCAGGGGGCAGGGGGCAGTGTAAGCATGCTTTTTCTGGCAGAATTTTTAAATAGATATTAGCTTTATACATGATTCCCGATAGTCATTAAAAATAACAACCAGGAAAGAGAAACAATAATCTTAACAATCGGTGAGTTTTCAGAAAAGCAGAAAATCAATAAAATTCCACACCAAGAATTGAAATATCATCGAAAATGCGTGTGCTTCCTGTTAAAATATGCTGTTCGTCAATAATATCACGAATATTTAATCCTATATAGGCTTCGTTGCATAAATTCTTTTCCAGGGCCTGTGTGCCGAATTCCACTCCGTTTTCGTCCATCAGCTCCACCAGTCCGTCAGTATAACACAACAACTTTGAAGTTTCTTTGATCTGAATTTTACCGGTTTTGATTGTCGGCACATCATCCAGCATTCCCATTCCCACACATCCGTTTGAAAGGGTGGTAAGCTTGCGACTCCTGATCTGATATAAAAGCGGCGGATTATGACCGGCATTGATATACTCCAGTACTTGTGTTGTATAATTGTAACGGGCAATGAATAAGGTAATGAACTTTTCCCCGTTGGCGCTTCTCATTACCCTTTCATTCAATCTTTCGATCAACGAAGTGAGGCTTATTTCATGGGTAAAAAGGGCCCTGAGGTTTGCCTGGAAATTAGACATCAGCAGGGCTGCAGAAATACCTTTACCTGAAACATCAGCAATGCAAAATCCAATTTCATCAGGAGCCAGATCGATAAAATCATAATAGTCGCCTCCTACATCAAAGTGAGGGTGATAAAATGTGGTTATGGAAATTTTATCATTATGCGGAAGTGCACTTTTATCAGGGATCAACATATTTTGCATACGCGAAGCCAGTTCCAGCTCTTTTTTCAGCGCTTCCTGACGTAAACTTTCATTAAAAAGCCGGATGTTCTCGATGGCTACTAAAATTATATTGGAAAGCGTCTGGATAAAATGCAGGTGCTTGATAGTCGGACTAACGCCTTCCCCTTCTTCATCAATATCTCCGATAAGGACAAAAGCGAGAGGTGAATTGTTATTAATAACCGGTATGATTATATCGAAAGCACTGAGTATCTGGTGTGTTGAGGAGGTAACAAATGTAATCTCATCAATTGAAAGAAGGTCCTTCTCCACATCCAGATTTAAAACTCCTTCTTTATCAACTCCTGAATGCAGCAAACATTCCCACTGTTCTTCAAATTTATAAATAACAATTTTGCCTATCCCCAAATCTTCCTTAAGGATTGTCTCGTAGCGTTTGAGCAGATCCTCCCGGGAGCGGTTTTCGTTAATGGCCTGGGTGACAGACAGTAAAGCGCTTAGCTTAAAAGTAGAGATTTTAAGTCGTTTAGTGGGTGCTTTACTTACCATGTTATTTAAATTTTGTTTTCCCTGTTTCAGTTAGTAAGTAAACAGGGAAAAACAGGTTTTGTACCGTATTATTCTTTTACCCGTTCTGAATAGGAATAATCCCGTGTATCAATTTTTATCATTTCTCCTGTTTCAATAAACAACGGAACATTAATGGTTGCCCCTGTTTCAACTGTTGCGGGCTTTAGTGACGAGGTAGAAGAAGTATCTCCTCTTACTCCTGGTTCGGTATAGGTAATCTGCAAAGCAACGAAAGGAGGCAGTTCACAGCTTAAGGGTGTTTCGGTATCAGCATGGTACACAACTTCAACATCCTGTCCTTCTTTGAGAAGATCAGGCGCATTGATTAATTCTTTCTGTACAGAAAGTTGTTCAAAAGTTTCCTTGTGCATAAAATGATAGCCCATATCATCATTATAAAGATACTGATAAGGTCTTCTTTCTACCCTGGCTTGATTAACCTTCACTCCTGCCGAAAAAGTATTGTCAATTACCTTACCTGTTGTAAGACTTTTCAGTTTGGTCCGCACAAAGGCGGGGCCTTTACCGGGTTTTACATGCTGAAACTGGACGATTGTATAAAGATCGTTGTTATACTCCATACAAAACCCGTTCTTAAAATCTGCTGTTGTTGCCATATAAATTTTAAAGTTATATTTTTTTTTGGATCGATACAAAAATAATCGAAATGAATAATATATAGTGTTTTGTGTGAAAGAAAATTTAATATTGCGGAAAGCTACGGCAGATAAAGGATAAAATGCTTATTTCCCAATCGGAGAAATCGGATGGCGGAGATTTTTATAACCGATAAGCTCACATTTGATAGAACCAACAATCATGTTGAAACTAATCATAACGGGAATAAGATTCTCATCTTTGGTGATCCAGATGGTCATATCATCTTCGTTCTCAAAAATACGGCCGGGTTCTACGATCGGAACGAATTTGTAACACCTGAACTTACCCAGTTTGGTTTTTACAGTTTCCGTACCACGGAAACGTATCTCAAAAGGGAATAGTTCGTCTCCGAAATAAGTGTCAATTTTAATGGCATCCCCGTTTTTAAATGAAGCATAGTCAAGCCTTCTGATAAAATAGAGTACGGAAACCATATCCATAATATTTTCCGGCATTTTGTGTATCCCGCTTTTCAGACTTGTTACCGTGTTGCTGTCCCTGTTAAAGGTCACTTCGTTGTAATATTTGTAGTTCCCTTCATGGATATCCCTGATGGCTTTTACAGGTAAGCCGGTATCTTTTAAAAAATAACTTTCATAGATATCCTTTACGTTGAACAGCTTATCGGCCACGCCGACAGTACGTGCAATCGCCCTGCCGTGATAAAGGATTTGGCCCGAAAGTGTATCTTCCTCCAGGGAGAGCGTGGCTTCTCCACCGGTAATAAATCCGTAATGCAGGGAATAAACCAGTTCTTCTCCTTCCCGGAACGATTTATTGGGCAGCACTTTAAATTTGTATTGTGCCCATACAGAACTATAGAGTATTAAAAGGGATGTTATTATGAATAATTTTCTCATTCAGTATTTTTTGAAATTAACTGACCAACTATTATGCCAGACCAGTATATCCCGTTTTTTCGTGCCATCAGGTTTTGAACATAGTGTGTTGATTTCTCTTTAAAACAATATTTATAACACTTTATTCTTTGGAATGGTAGGAATGAAATCCTTCAGGTAAAACGGCTCAAAATAAGCTGTGTTTTCAAAGTTTTTTGCCTGAAATGCTTTTTCAGCCAGCGGGGCCATATTTTCAGCCCTGGGGACAATGTTTTCAATAATAATGGTATTGTCTGAAGTATTCATTCTTGAAAATTTTGCGGCACCAGAACCAAACATCAGCACTTTTGCGCGTTGCCGGTATTTTATCATAAAATCAGGTTCAAGAATCTCGGCTTTTATTTTTTCCACCTGAACAAATCCTTCATCATAAAGGGTTGTGTACACTTCCATCCGGCGGGCGTCAATCATGGGACAGTAGTAAACGGGTTCCCCGTTTTGAACATACTGATCCTTTTGTGCAGCTGCCGGGATAACCAAAGCTTCAAGAGTGTTAACAGCTATCAGAGGCAGATCGGCTGCATAGCATATTCCTTTCGCCACCGATACTCCGATCCGCAGTCCGGTATAGGATCCGGGCCCTTTACTTACGGCTACTGCATCCAGCTGCGAAAGCGCCAGACCGTTGCGTGCCATCAATGATTCGATAAAAGGAGTAAGTGTGGTGGCATGGGCCCTTGTTTCTTTTGTCTCCTGCACATCAATAAGTTTTCCGTCTCTGGCTAAACCAGCGGAACATATTTCTTCTGCTGTTTCAATATTAAGAATTAAAGCCATATTTTACTGATTTCCTTGCTCATTAATTTAAGTCTACGGACTTTTATAAAACAGGACGACAAATTTACTTAATTTCCGTTAACAATCCCTGAAGGGTTTATCTACAAATCTTACTCTTCCTTGAAGAGTTTATCTTTACTGGTGATTTCAACCATAGAACCGTCTTTCAGTCTGCGTGAAATGGCGCTGTAAGGCGCCGTAACTACTTGTTCTTCGCGTTCAATACCGGAAATAATTTCAATGAAGTTATTATCCTGAATACCGGTTTTTACTTCTCTAAGTTTAGCAGTATCACCAGACACAACAAAGACCACTTCGTGCAATTCGTTTTGTTCACTCACAATTCCCGTGGATGCAGCCATTTCAGCAGAATCCTTTTTTTTGCCGGCCATAAGCACTGAGTCATTCCGGGTTGTAACAGCCTGGATAGGAATACTCAGCACATTGTTTTTAATGTTGGTCTGGATATCTACAGTCGCCGACATACCCGGCCGGAAAGGATTGGGATTCTGGTTGGTAATCAGTTGTTTATAGGAATCTTTCAATAAGAGGATGGTAACATCAAAATTGGTGACCTGATCGGCTGAGGTTCCGGATACGTTGGCCGAATTTGCAATTTCGGTAACCACTCCCCTGAATTGCTGATCGAGATAGGCATCTACCTCCACAATTGCCGTATCGTGCATGTTGACTCTGACGATATCATTTTCATTTACTTCAACCTTCACTTCCATACGCGTAAGGTCAGCCACCTGCATGATGTCAGTACCCGACATCATTTCGGTGCCCACTACTCTTTCTCCTTTTTCCACATTCAGTTGGGCCACAGTACCTGACATAGGTGAGTAAATACTTGTTTTTGTAAGATTTTCCTGGGCTTCCTTGAGGGAGGCTTCTGCGCTTTTCACCGAATATTCTGCAGATTTTACATTTTGCTCTGCCGCATCAACATCCGCTTTGGCCATTTCAAACTGGGATTGTGCTGATTCCCATTCCGACTCGGAAATAGTTCGCTGATCCCACAGTTTCTTATTTCTTTCATAGGAGAGATTGGTTTGTGTAAACTGTGCCTTCACCTGTGCTAACCTGGCCTGTGCATTTGCCAGGTTGGCCTTTGCTGAATTCACAGCAGCAGCTGCACGGTCCCGGATAGAAATATAGGTATCCGGTTTGATACGCAGCAACAGCGTACCTTCTTTAACATATTGCCCTTCTACAACATTGAGTTCTACTATCTCTCCTGATACATCCGGAGTGATCTTAACCTCTGTTTCCGGCTGAATTTTGCCATTTGCCGTAATGGTTTCAATAATAGTACGTTTTTCAGGTTTCTCAACGGCCACTTTCATCGAATAGCCTTTCCCGAACCAACCGGCTTTTTTCCCAACCAGGGCCAGAATAATCAGTATAACAGCAGCGATCAGCAGGTAGCGGAATGTTTTATTGGTTCCCATAGGGTTTACTTTTTAAGATTTTCAGCTTTTGTTTAGTAACAATTATTTTAGAGTGATGGGCTTGCCCATATAAAAATCAAGGATTTTTGTTCTGAAGATATAGTCATATTTGGCTTGCAACAGGTCACTGTTTGTTTTGATCAGCTGATTTTTAGCGGTATTGTATTCCACGCTGTTGACAAGTCCCACATTGTACTTCTGCTCGGTGTATTTAAATGATTCCTGTTGTGCCTCGAGAGCCTTGGCTGCAGCATTGTATTTCTTCAAAGAGGCCCTGGCATCAGCATAGGCCTGTTGTACCTGCTTGTACAGCTGATTTTTTGAATCGTCAAAGTAATATTGTGCACTCTGGGCACGCAGTTTTGAATTACTGATGGCATTGTTGGCCATCCATCCGTTAAAGATGGGGATGGAGAGGCCCAGGGTATAGACCGTGCTTGCATTGTCCTTGAACTGTTGCTGTATCGGATAGCTTTCATAAATCGGTACCTGGTAGGTTGAAGTCACTTCTTCACCTCCTGTTGTGTGTCCTATTACCTGACTCTGCTGGTTGTATCCGGATAATTTCTCCCGTATATCAGAATACCCGGTTCCATAGGAAGCCGACAGGGAAAGTCGGGGGCTCCTGGCTCCTTTTGCTGCTTTAAGAGCCATTTCTGCACTCTGGCGCTGCAAATCAGCGCTCTTTATCTGTGGAAGGGTCTGTTCGGCAATTTTATAAATATCTGATACAGGTGTCAGGATTTCTGCTCCGGAGGGAATATTGATTGACGGAACTTCTATTTGGAAATTCCCTACCGAATCGAGATAGAGCAACTGTGTCAGGGTAAGATAAGCGATGTCAAGCTGGTTCCGGGCATTGACCAGGGAAAGTTCCTCAGATGATTCCTGGGCCTGCACTTCGAGCAGACTCCCCTGTGCCAGGCTGCCGGCTTCTACCAGCTTAGCCGTCCGGTCAACCTGCTGGCTGGTGATATCCAGCTGACTTTTGGACACTTCAACAAGTTCTTTGCTGAACAGTATTTGAAGGTAGGCTGAAGCTACGTTTAAGGCTACGTCATTTTTCACCGCTTCAACTTCCTGTAAAGAAGCAAGCATGTTAAAACGATTTTGTCGGATAGTATTGTATTTCTGAAGTCCGTTAAACAAGGTAAGGCTGCTGTTAACAGAGATATTGACCGACTGTATTTTTTGATTATTGGTGAATTGATAAGTAGTCTGGTCAAGAGCTCGTCCCTGGGATAAACTGTAGTTACTGTTCGCGTTGACGCTTGGCAACACATTTATCAGAGATTGATTGTAATCATTTTCATTGATTTTAGCCTGAATTTCCTGCTGGTGAATCTGAATATTATGATCCAGGGCATAGTCGATACACTGTTCCAGAGACCATACTCCGTTGTTCTGAGCAGCGACCTGCTGCAAAGTAAAAAATTGAAAAACAACAATTACAAGCAGGAGGAAATAACTCTTTTGCAAGGCTTTTTCAATAAAATTTCTTTGTTTCATAGTATCATAGGTTTATGTGTTGTTTCAGAAAAACTTCTGTTCAGGGCACATTTCTTATCCTCACTCCAATAAAAAAACCAGTAATGCTGCCTGCCGGGCATTGACTGGATCCGGGCCTTTTAGTCTTTTTGACTGAGAAAACGGATAAACGGGATATAATGAAATATCACCAAACATCCTGGTCCGGTTATCTTAAATGGACGTTGTTGATAAGTTTGTTAAAAATAAAACAAAGATAGCACATAGTCCAGCATAGAAATATTTTATTTTGAAAAAACTATCATAAAATTAATATAGGGCCGTTTTTTTAAGTTGATTATACGACGATGGACAATAAGATGGTAGACATAAAAGACATTGGTCAGGTAAGATTCATCAGGAGTTCAAGAGCCAGGCGAATCAGTATTTCCATCAGGGCACGCGACGGGATAAGAGTGACAGTTCCTGAAAGGGAAAGCATGACCCGGGCAGCATCTTTTGTTTTGCTTAAAAAGGACTGGATCAATAAAAACCTGGAAAAGATTAAAAGGGAACAGGGTAATCGCACCCTGTTCGATGAACATACTGATTTCAGGACTAAACACCACAGACTGAAAATTATGCCCCATGAAAGGGCAACCATCCACATACAGGTAAAAAACGGATGGATTCATGTTTATTATCCCCATCAGGTTAAAGTCTCTCATGAGCGGGTACAGGAAGCAGTACGCAGGGGAATTGAAGAAGCATGGCGGATTGAGGCAAAATCCTATCTGCCCCGCAGGACGGCTGAGCTGGCCGGAAGACATGGCTTTTCCTTTACAAATTTATCCGTGCGAAACTCAAAGAGCCGCTGGGGAAGTTGTTCGGGAATGAACAGCATTAATCTGAGTTTACATTTGATGCAACTGCCGGATCACCTGATTGATTATGTGATACTGCATGAACTGACTCATACTGTACATAAAAATCACGGTCCCGGTTTCTGGCAGAAACTGGATGAGGTTTCAGGGAATGCCCGGGGACTGGATAAACAGATGCGCCAATATCATACCGGTATATATTGATGTTTATTCACTGATAACGGAAACCTCTTCGCTGTTTTTATATCCAATTCTAACGGCAACAGCAGTGAGTGTGTCTCCCCGGGGGATTTTCACCGCCCCGGTGTATAAGTGCCAGCGTTTATAGGGAGAAGGAGTATGTTTGTTGATTATATAAGCGATTGACGCACCCGGTGTTGAAGAGGAGAAACTGATCTGATGATTCTTCAGGGCGAAAACAGGAGCAGAAGTAACCGGTTGTATCCCTTCCGGCCACATTGACCATACGACTTTCTTTTCCGGAATCAGCCCTTTATCTCCAATCGTGCCCATCCAGGCTTCCTGCCGGCGTCGTAATAATTTAATTGTATCAAAATAAGCGGGATCCTCTGCCAGGTTATCAAGTTCATACGGATCGGAAGTAATATCATATAATTCATCCGGCTGTTTAGTTTCCCTGAACCAATAAAGCTGGTCGCGGTTCAGCCTGTTGGTGTTTTTCAGGTACAGCAATTCTTTCATAAGGTCCATTTGGTTGCGGTATTCAATATTCTGATAACAGGCTTTTTCCGGTTCGTAATTACGAATATATTTGAATTTTTTGTTCCTTAATGCCCTTCTGGTATCCTTTGAATCACCTATTCTGTCCCGGGCAGCATACACATAATCAGCGGGTGGCGATTTTTCATTACCCAGAAATGCCCGTCCCTGCATATAATCTGGGATATCTGTTCCCGTAAGGGAGAGGATAACCGGCGCAAGGTCAATCATGCTAACCAGTTCGCTATTTACCGAACCACCTTGTTTGCCCCCTGGCAGATGTATAATGAGAGGCACTTTTATCCCTGAATCATAAATTTCCCTTTTCTGTCTGGGAAGAGGACCTCCGTTAAAAGAGAAAAAGAGAATTACAGCATTTTCATACAAGCCATCTTTTTTCAGCTTATTGATTATTTTGCCAACCTGCCTGTCAAGAGCTGCAATATTGGTGTATGCCCGGGCAACGTCTTTTCTTATTGCCAGATAGTCGGGATAATATGGCGGAAGTGGTACATCTCCGGGAGACACCGCAAGCGTATCATTGCTTCTGCTCCAGATCTCCGATTCATGGGTAACGGGAATATTGATCAGAGAGAAAACAGGCATTCCCGGCGGGCAATTTTTCCAGGCGGCATTCCCTACTGTATCAAAAGCGGTTAAAGGTAATCTGAAAGCCTCTGTTTTCATATTGGTAGTACAATAGTAGCCCCGTTCCCTGAGATACTCTGTAAAGCATTTTATCCCGGCGGGGGGTACAGCCTGATAAGGCGGAATATGGTCCGGCAGACCTTTTATATTTACAGGTGAATTTCCGGCACCAAAGGAGGTTGGGTAAAGGCCTGTATACAGACATGCCTGATTAGGTCCGGCAATACCTGCTACGGCAAACATGTTGGCAAACAGAATGCCGTCACGGGCGAGTTCATTAATAGCAGGAGTGGGTACAGTTGAATCTCCGTAGCATTCAAACATGGGGCCGGTGTCTTCAACCGTGATACAAATGATGTCCGGCCCGGGTACAGTTTTTTCACTGACACGGGAAGAAGGTTCTGCGCACGATCCCGCTATTATTAAAAGGATTGATATACTGATCAGAAATTTTTTAAATAAGGAAATTAAATTCTTATTCATATTGCAAAATATTTGGATTTATTGATCCCGCGTGCAACCAACTGAAAGACTGTTGTCTATTCACTAATAATTACTTGCTCCACACAAAGGGAAAACAATTATGATAAATGTTTTAATGGCTAAAAATAAGATATAAATATAATTCAAATTTAAATGAGTATCTTATTATTGTCCTAAACATTGTTTCCTTTGCTCAGCCCCCTGCCTAAAGGGGAGCCATCGCTAAGCCTAATAATAATATGCTGGTTTGTTATGGCGCGGGAAGTCCCCTCAAGGGGATCAAGGGGCGGCGGTTTGGATTGCTGGTTATAAAGACCTTTTGATTTTACATTTTAGATCAATAATTTCTAAATCAGGAATATAATCCGACAGTTATATAAATTTATATTGTATACCTGCATAATTTTGTAAAGCAGATTCTTTTCTGTATCAGATAAAAAACAACAGAATTAAATTGGTAATGATAATAATTCCAAACCCAAGTAGTAGTGATTTTTTCAGGTTTTTAGCTGAAAGACTGAGAGCATACAGCAGTTTTATGATATTGTTACTGATGATTGCCTGTAACGTTGCCTGTGCTACTGTATCGAGAGAGACAGCATATTTACCCTGAAAAAGATTCAGTAAAAAGGGATCAATATCCGTTACTCCGACAATATAAGACAATATATTGAGTCCTCCTTTTCCGTAGTGTTCGACAGTAAAATGGGTAATAAAAGTAAAAGCGACATAAAGTATTGTGAAAATAATGGCTACTTTGAATTCAAGGGGATTATTATCGGATTCAATGGATACTTTATCTGTTACCAGGAACTGACGGTTTCTGAGTGTAATGTAACCGCCTGCTGCAGCAGACATCAGGAAAAGAATAATAAACGGGACCAGCAGGATATTGTAGAGTTGCTGATTAAATATAAGTACGAGAATGAGTATCCTCAGATACATCATGGCCGTAGCAAATATAATAGCAGCGGAGTATAACTGCCGGTCCTGCCCGGCTTCCCTGCTTTTTCGGGAAAGTACAAATGTTGTGGCGGTACTGCTGTATAAGCCGCCTAATATTCCACTTATCAGAATACCGGAATTTTTAAACACAAATTTTCTGATCAGATAACTCAGGTAAGAGATCGAAGAGATCACAACGACAGCCAGCCATATTTTGTAAGGGGTTACAGCGAGATATGAAACGATAGGTTCATCTGGAACGATGGGCAGTATGACTCCGGCAATTACCAGGAATTTTCCCAAAACAAGAAACTCATCTTTATCGAACCGGCTTGAGAACTGGAAAAGAGTTGCTTTTATCTCAGTGAAAATTAATATGGTTACAACAGCCAGCAGATATAACCAGAATGGCTGGGTAACCAAAACAGGCGGCAGTGAATAGGTGAGCAGGGCCGTGAGTGTAGTGGTCAGTCCGTATTTTCCGGTGTCCCTTATTTTAATAAAATAAAAAATGCCAAGAAAAACTGTAAGCATTGCGGCCCCTGCAAGATAAAGGGTGATCGATTGATCTGAGATATAAAACAGGTATCCAAGAATGCCTATGAATGTGAAGGTCCTGTCGGTACCAAAAACGATCTTGTCCCCTTTTTCCATCTGCATCCTGCGCTGGGAAAGGCCGATGATAAGGGAGAATACTGTAACCAGCAGAAAATCTGTAAGTTCTTTGGGGATGGCGAGATGCTCGATCATATATTATAAAATGAAACTACATTAACATTCAAATATAGTAAAATACATCAAAGGGGAAGAATATCACTATTAAGAAAAGGTGTTGGCTCCCGGAAAAATAATTCAATAATCTATATCGGCTCTGTGCAATCGTTGAAAAAGGAAATTTGAATGAAAATTAGTTGGTTACAACAGGATAAAACAAAAACGCCCCTTCACAAGAGGGGCGTTTCCGGGTAAATACAAAATAATTAATGGTATATGAAGATTTACATAAAACTCAAATTCTGTGACCAATCAGTGCTTCTTTCATGAGGTACTGATGCACATTTTCAGCCATTTTACGACCTTCGGCAATTGCGTGCACAACCAGGCTGGCACCGCGAATAGCATCACCCGCCGCAAAAACCTTAGCTTTGCTTGTTTCTCTGTTATCGTTAACCCTGATGTTTCCGCGTTCGTCATATTCCAATCCCAGGTCATCCAGCAATCCTTCATGCACACAATGGACAAAACCCATGGAAAGCAACACCAGTTCAGCATCGATAAGCCTTCTTGTTTCTTCTTTCTCTACAATCTGCATTTTTCCATTGGCACCCACCCATTCGACATCCACTACTTCAATCTGTTTCAGTTTGCCATTTTCACCGATAAATCTTTTGGTTGCTACATTCCAGTTGCGATCACAACCTTCTTCATGTGAACTGGTTGTTTTGTGCACTTTTGCCCAATATGGCCAGGGGTTATTGAAACTACGCTGCAGCGGCGGCTGTGGCATAATTTCGAGCTGGGTAACGCTGTTGGCTTTTTGGCGGTTTGAAGTACCCACACAATCAGAACCAGTATCTCCGCCACCAATCACCACAACATTTTTGCCGGCAGCCAGTATCCGTTCTCCGTCTGAGAATCTTTTGCCATTAATCGCCCTGTTCTGCTGGGTAAGAAATTCCATAGCAAAATGCACCCCTTCCAGGTCACGGCCTTCCACCGGCAGGTCTCTTGGTTTCATGGCACCTACCGCCAGACAAACCACATCAAAATCGTTGAGTAATTTGCTCGCAGGGATATCAACTCCCACATGCGTGCTGGTTTTTATTTCAAGACCTTCTTCAACCAGCACTTTCAGTCTGCGGTCGATTACCTGTTTGCCGAGTTTGAAATCGGGAAT
Organism: uncultured Bacteroidales bacterium; assembly: GCA_963783315.1. GTDB lineage: Bacteria > Bacteroidota > Bacteroidia > Bacteroidales > DASQZP01 > DASQZP01. Next base: position 104,663 of record CAWAMZ010000005.1, on the reverse strand, counting down.
CCCGAAACGCAGCAACCCGCCAACGGCTTCGTCTTTTTCAAATAGGGTAACAGAATGGCCGGCTTTATTCAGCAAATCAGCACATGCCAGCCCTGACGGACCGGATCCGATCACAGCCACTTTTTTACCGGTACGTTCTTTAGGTGGTTTTGGCCTGATAAAACCTTTGGCAAACGCCTGCTCCGAAACAGCTGCTTCGTTTTCCCTGATGGTGACAGGTTCTTCATGTAAATTCAGCACACAGCCGTGTTCGCAGGGTGCCGGACAGATCCGGCCTGTAAATTCCGGAAAATTATTGGTGACCTGCAGAATGTCAATGGCTTCCTGCCAGTTTCCCCTGTAAATTGCATCCTGCCATTCGGGCATATTATTCATTACCGGACAAGACCACTGGCAAAAAGGTATGCCACAATCCATACACCGGGAAGCCTGTAATTTGCGATCGTCTTCATTCAGGGTTTGTTCTACTTCACTGTAGTCATGGATCCGTTCTTCAACGGGCCGGTTACCGCTTGTCTTCCGGCTTATTTCAATAAATCCTCTCGGGTTTCCCATGATTATATTTTTTTTTAAAAAGGTTGTTCAATTAATACTGATGCTGAGGATCATCCTCGGTTAGTGCTATCATTTGCCTGAGCTTTTCAACTTTTTGTTCTTCCAGCACTTTCTTGTATTCAAAAGGAATAACTTTCACGAAACGAGGCAGGAATTCCTCCCAGTTGACCAGAATTGTTTCAGCCAGCGTACTGTTGGTGTAGGTCAGGTGATTGCCGATAAGTTGCTGAAGTTCTTTTATATCGGCATGATCATCTACCGGGGAGAGTTCAACCAGCCCCTTGTTACAATAGTAATCAAGGTTACCGGTTATATCCAGCACGTAGGCAATTCCTCCGCTCATTCCTGCAGCAAAGTTTCTGCCTGTCGGGCCCAGTACGACTGTACGGCCGCCAGTCATGTATTCACAGCAGTGGTCGCCCACTCCTTCAACAACAGCGATAGCTCCTGAGTTTCTGACACAAAAACGCTCACCGGCTAATCCACGTACATAGAGTTCACCACTGGTGGCACCATACAATACAGTATTGCCAATAATAATATTCTTCTCAGGCACAAAACGACTGGCTGCAGGCGGAACAACCACAATGCGTCCGCCACTGAGGCCTTTCCCCAGATAATCGTTGCTGTCTCCTTCGAGCCGGAAGTGGATCCCTTTGGCAAGGAAAGCCCCAAAACTTTGTCCGGCCGAACCGTAAAATTTACAGTTAATGGTATCATCAGGCAATCCTTCTTCTCCATATCTTTCGGCAATTGTTCCGGATAACATGGTTCCTACGGCTCGGTTGGTGTTGTTGATATCCAATGATATCCATACTTTTTCTTTGCTCTTGATTGCCCGGTTGGATTTTTTAATCAGATCCCGATCCATGACGTCATCAATCTTATGCAGTTGCTTCTGAGTCTTATACAACGGATATTTCTCTGCTCCTGCCGGTAAAGTAAGTAAGCCGGCAAGATCAACATGGCGTGCTTTCCAGTGATCGATTGCAGCGTTTTGTTCCAGCAGGTCAACACGGCCTACCAGGTCATCAAACCGGGAAATACCGAGTTCTGCCATTATTTCCCTTACTTCCCGGGCAAGAAACTGGAAGAAATTGATCACATATTCAGCCCTTCCAAGAAATCTTTTTCTCAGGTTTTCATCCTGGGTAGCCACGCCTACCGGGCAGGTATTCAGGTGACATTTGCGCATCAGGATACAACCAAGCGTAACCAGGGCACTGGTTGCAAAACCAAATTCTTCAGCCCCGAGAATACCCATCATCACAATATCCAGACCTGTTTTCAACTGTCCGTCTGTCTGCAATTTAACGCGTCCCCTCAGGTTATTCATAACCAGTGTCTGATGTGCTTCGGCAATACCCAGTTCAATAGGCAATCCGGCATGTTTGATAGAGCTAACCGGGCTAGCGCCTGTACCGCCTTCACATCCACTGATGGTGATCAGATCGGCATGGGCTTTTGCAACACCTGCTGCAACAGTACCCACTCCATTTTCAGACACTAGCTTTACACTGATATTGGCCCCCGGATTGATATTTTTAAGGTCGAAGATCAGTTGCGCAAGATCTTCAATCGAATAAATATCATGGTGGGGCGGGGGAGAGATCAGCGTAATTCCCGGGGTAGATTTTCTCAGTTTGGCAATAGTTGCGTTCACCTTGTATCCTGGAAGCTGGCCTCCTTCACCGGGCTTGGCCCCCTGGGCTACTTTAATCTGTATTTCATCTGCATTTCTCAGATAATTAGCAGTGACACCAAACCGGCCTGAAGCTATCTGCTTGATGGAACTGCGGGCACTTACTCCGTCGGGACGCGGTTTAAACCTTTCGGAATCTTCGCCTCCCTCACCGGTATTACTTCTGCCTCCCAGCTCATTCATGGCAATAGCAAGCGCCTCATGTGCTTCCTTACTTATCGAACCATAAGACATAGCGCCGGTAACAAACCTTTTGGTAATATTCTCAATTGGTTCAACTTCATTGATATCAATAGCCTTTCTGCCTTCTTTGAATTTCAGAAACCCCCTGATAAACCCTGGTTTGCGTGTTTCAATATTTACCAGGTTGGTATATTCCCTGAACTTATTGTAATCTCCGGTTTTGGTTGCCCACTGCAACAAACCTACTGTCTCAGGGTTCCATGCATGATGCTCACCATCTTTTCGGTATGCATAAAAGCCTTCGGTTTTCAATCTGAAAGAACCGTTGAGCTCTTTGTTATAGGCTTCCTGATGGGTGATAAGTGCTTCTGCAGCAATTTCTTTTAACCCGATGCCACCTATCCGGGAAAGGGTTCCGGAGAAATATTTGTCAATAACATCTTTGCTGATGCCAATAGCTTCAAAGATCTGCGCGCCATGATAGCTTCTGAGTGTAGAAATCCCCATTTTTGAAAGGACTTTCAACAACCCGTTATCAACAGCCTTGATGTAATTTTCGCGTGCTGTGTGATAATCCAGCTTGATTTCTCCTTTTTTACACTGGTCACTCAGTACGGCAAACGCTCCGTACGGATTGATGACGCTTGCACCGTATCCCAGCAACAGAGCGAAATGCATCACTTCACGGGCTTCTGCTGTTTCAACTACCAGTCCAACCTGCATCCTCTTCTTGGCATTGATCAGATGGTGATGCACGGTGGCAACTGCCAGCAGTGAGGGTATAGGAGCAAATTCTTTGGAAATAGCCCTGTCCGATAAAATGATATAGTTAATATGATTGTTGACAGCTTTTTCAGCCTGTGTACACAGATTGTCAAGCGCTTTTTCAAGTGCTTTTTCCGGGTCTCCATTGGTTGGGAAAAGCATTGGGAGTGTTACGTTGGTGAACTCTTCATGCTTAAGATCTTTAATCTTGCCCAGGTCGGTATTGGTGACGATCGGAGACCGGAACTTGATAAGCTTACAGTGCGCAGGAGATTCAACCATCAGGTTTTTCTGTACGGAGCCAATATAATTGGTAAGCGCCATGACCAGACCCTCTCTGATTGGATCGATAGCGGGATTCGTAACCTGAGCAAACAATTGTTTAAAGTAGTTGTACAATCGCTGGGGTTTTTCTGATAATACGGCCAGCGGGGCGTCATTACCCATTGACCCGGTAGGTTCTTTGCCTTCCGTAGCCATCGGGATCATCAGCGCCTTAATATCTTCCTTGCTGTATCCAAATACTTTTAAATATTCGGGAAACCTCTCACCAAGGTTTGAACGTACCCTTTCCTTTACTTCAATATCCCCGAGCTCCAGCCTGTTTTCCTTCAGCCAGTTTCCATATGGATTCATGCGTGTCAACTGAGCCTTAATCTCTTTGTCGGGTACCATTACGCCAAGTTGGGTATCTATTAGAAGAATTTTTCCGGGACGCAAACGGCCTTTCTCCCTGATTTCTTCAGGCGGGAATACCTGTACCCCTACTTCCGACCCCATCACAACCAGGTCGTCATTGGTCACAACATATCTTGAAGGGCGCAATCCATTGCGATCGAGGGTGCCGCCGATTACCCTGCCATCGGAAAAAAGGAGGGAAGCAGGGCCGTCCCAGGGCTCCATTATGGTGGAGTGATACTCGTAAAAAGCCTTTAAGCTTTCCGGTATCGGGTTTTTCTCGTTCCAGGATTCCGGGATCAGCATGCTCATTGCATGCGGTATAGACCGTCCGGTTAATATCAGGAATTCCAGCACGTTGTCAAGCGATGCCGAATCACTCTTTCCGGGTTCAATAATCGGAAAAAGCTTCTGTAAATCTTCTCCGTAGAGTTCTGATTTAAGCAGGGATTCCCTGGTTTTCATCCACAACCGGTTGCCTTTGATGGTGTTGATCTCACCATTATGGGCAAGGTAACGGAAAGGCTGAGCCAGGTCCCAGGTGGGAAATGTATTGGTGCTGAAACGGCTGTGAACAAGCGCTATTGCACTTTTCATGTTTTTATCCCGGAGATCAGTGAAATACTCGTTGAGTTGATCAGGCGTGAGCATTCCTTTATAGATCATCACTTTTGAAGAAAGGCTCGGAAAATAAAATGAATTGCCGTCTTTTATATCAGAATTTCTTACTTTATTTTCAGTTTGTTTACGAAGCAGGTATAGCTTTCTCTCCAGTTCATCCTGTTCAAATCCACCAGTAATAAATACCTGCTCAATATTGGGTTCTGTTGACCTGCTGATCTCGCCCAGCACAGAGCTGTCGATGGGAACATTGCGGTACTGCATGATTTTAAGGCCTTCTTCAGCAGCAAATTCTTCAAGTATTTTTTTACATTTATCTGCTTCGCCTTTTTCCTTCGGGAGAAAAACCAAACCGGTGCCGTATTGTCCGGGCTCAGGAACCATAATTCCTTTTGCAACAAAAAAGTCATGGGGAACCTGCATCAGGATTCCTGCTCCATCCCCCGATTTGTTGTCAGAACTCTCTGCGCCACGGTGAGTCATGTTAATCAATACTTCCAAACCCTTCTGAACAATATCATGAGATTTATTACCCTTTATATGGGCGACAAATCCAATTCCACAACTGTCATGTTCGTTTTCGGGGTGGTACAACCCCTGTGGTTTTGGTAATCCTGTGTACATGTTTGTGCTTTTCATGTTTGCCTGAAATATTATATTATATGATATTCACTGTTAAAAAGAAAGCCATTCTCGCGGGTGAGAACGGCTTTTCGTATCTTCTGGAGGTACTCCGCATACCATCCTCACCATAGCCGTCGTACTACGTACAAATATTTATAATGTATGGCAAAGTTGATTTTTATCATTGTTTATATTGGAAGTTATATTTGCAAATATATTAAATAACATAAAAAATAAAAAGGATTTTGCTTAATAATTGTTATTAAATTTTGTACTTTGCTTAGTTTCTTATTTGTCCGTTGCCGTACACGACGTATTTAGTGGAAGTAAGCTCCCTTAATCCCATCGGACCACGGGCATGTAATTTTTGGGTGCTGATTCCTATTTCGGCACCAAATCCAAATTCCATTCCGTCAGTAAACCGGGTGGAAGCATTTACATAAACGGCGGCCGCATCCACTTCTTCCAGAAACCGCTGGGAATTCGTATAATTTTCAGTAACGATTACTTCGGTATGTTTGGTGCCGTATTTATCGATATGGTTCATGGCATCTTGCAGGTCATCCACCACCTTAACTGCCATAATATAATCGAGATACTCGGTAGCCCAGTCTTCTTCCGTGGCCGGAACGGCATCCGCAAAGAGTTTCTTAACCGTTTCATCTCCCCTGATTTCAACGCCTTTATTTTTCAGGGCCTTACAGACTTCTGGTATAAATGTACCGGCTATTTTACGGTGGATCAGTAAGGTTTCTGCTGCATTGCAAACACCCGGGCGGTGTGTCTTGGAATTGACAGTTATGTTCGTTCCCATTTCATGATTGGCTGATTCATCAACAAATACGTGACAATTGCCAACTCCGGTTTCAATCACCGGCACGCTGCTGTTTTCCACTACTGTTTTGATCAGACCGGCTCCACCGCGAGGTATCAGCAGATCCAGGTATTTATTCAGCTTCATCATGGCCACGGCACTATCTCTTGAAGTGTTTTCCACAAGCTGAACTGCTTCAGCAGGAAATCCGGAATCGGATAGCGCATTTTGTAAAATATTAATAGTTGCCATGTTCGAGTGGATGGCTTCTTTTCCTCCCCTGAGAATAGTGGCGTTTCCTGTTTTCAGACAGAGACCGAAAGCATCTGCGGTAACATTCGGACGGGCTTCATAGATGATGCCAATCACACCCATTGGCACTCTTTTCTGGCCAATCACCAGTCCGTTTGGCCTTTTTTTCATGGTCAGCACTTCTCCGACAGGATCATCCAGTTGAGCGATCTGCCTCAACCCGTTGGCCATACCAATGATTCGTGTTTCATCCAGGGTCAGACGGTCGAGCAGAGCACCTTTAACGCCATTCTCTTCTGCTGAAGCCAGATCTTTTTTATTGGCTTCCAAAATATCGGTTGCGTGTTTCTCAAGCAGGTCTGCTGCATGATTAAGCACTTTGTTTTTATCTTCTGTAGATACTTTAATAAGGAAATTTGCAGCTTTTTTGGCTTTTTGTCCTTTTATTTCAAGTTCTTCCATTGTAACAGGTTTTAAATATTTGTATTTTATCTGATACGCTGATTCTGAACTTTTCTGCAGTTCATTAATTCTTATGGCACAGATGTATTAGTTTGGATTGAATGTTTGCTGGTTTTTGGCAGAAACGAACAGTGTCCCCACTTCTTTTCCTTCAAGCACGTCAATGATTATTGAAGGTTCTTCACCGTTTGTTATGATGGTATCAATCCCGGCTTTGTCGCAAAGCTTTGCTGCTGCAATTTTTGTTGCCATTCCCCCTTTTCCGAAAGAGGAGCCTGCACCCGTTGCCATTTGTTCGATTTCCGGAGTGATGCGGGTCACTTTGTGTATAATGTGTGCAGAAGCATCTTTTTTCGGGTCTGCTGAATACAATCCCTCAATGTCAGAAAGGAGCACAAGCAACTCTGCTTCAACCAGTATGGCTACATAGGCTGATAGTGTATCATTGTCGCCAAACTCGATTTCTTCAGTGGAGACAGTATCGTTTTCATTGATGATGGGTACTATCGACATATTCAGCAAGGTATTGAGTGTGTTATGGGCATTTGAGCGGGAAATGCTGTTGATGAGGCCGTCTTTGGTAAGCAGCACCTGGGCCACATTTTGATTATAGGTATCAAAGAATTTCTGATAGATTTTGATCAGTTCAGCCTGACCAATTGCAGCCAGTGCCTGCTTTTCTGCCAGGTCATCCGGGCGGTCTTTTAATCCGAGCCGGCCGGCGCCTACTCCGATTGAACCGGATGAGACCAGGATTACCTGCTTGCCATTGTTCTGAAGAAATGAGATGACTTTGGCCAGTTTTTCAATACGCTGAAAATTCAGCCTCCCGTTGGGATAGGATAATGTTGAAGTTCCAACCTTAATAACAATCCGGTTTTTGCCGGGTATTTTATCGCGATGTTCCATAGTTTTATTTCCTGATGCTTACTGAAAATTCAATAATTCATATTTTTCCGGAAAAACCCGGGATTCAGATTCATAGAGTGATTTTTCTCCGGCTACTTTTGCAAGTTTTTCGGGCAGTTCTTCTTCATTTACAATGATTCCCGGAGTTGTTGTTCCGGCCGGAACGATCATATACCGGCCATCAGCAACTGATTTGATCAGTATGATATGTGCATCTACCAGTCTGGCAACATTGAGTACCAGCGGATAATTATCGTTCAGTTCAATATCTTCTGTGGATACTGTATCATTTTCATTGATTACCGGAATGATATTTTTATCCAGCAGCTTGCTGAATGTATTTCTTGCATTGGCCTGTCTGTCGGCATTTGTCATGGCCTGATTGGTGAGCAGAATTTGTGCTACAACCTGGTTGTATTCTTCAAAATAATGCTGGTAAACTTTGATCAGCTCAGCCTGACCGATGGCGGCCATGGCCTGCATCTGGATGTGGTCTTCAGGCAGGCTTTTAAGACCCATTCTTTTGGATCCCAGCGCAATAGCTCCTGATGAAACAACCAGGATCTGCATTCCGCTGTTGTGCAGGTTGGAAAGAATCATTACCAGTCTCTCAAGTTTGTCTTCATCTAAATTCCCGTCGGGGTCAGAGAGTGATTTAATTTCAATTTTTACGACCACTTTCAGGGAATTTCCATTCACTGTTTTCATTAGATAGAAATTGTAATTTATTGGTGTTTTTGCAGGATTGATTCGTATATTACTTTTGTATTATTTAGTAACACCGCAAAGCGGAAAACGTTTCATCCCGGTGGTTTCAATTTTCATTGTTAAGTAACAGCTTTTCCAGTGCCTTTGCAGCAACCGGAAAGTTAAATTCGTTTAAAATTTTATCCATCTCAGCAGCAATTTTATCGTTACTCAGGTTGCCAATACTGCCGGCATGTGTATGATCTGCTTTCTTTTCAGGCTTATAACTGCCTTCCTGTATTGCTGCCGCTATTTTCTGATAAGCTTCCCGGAATGGAATTCCCCGGAGTACAAGCTTGTTTACTTCCTCTACACTAAACAGATAATCATAGAAGGAATCTTCCAGCAGATTTTCTTTCACCTGCATATTGGAGAACATGACCAGGGACATATCAATGCAGGAAAACAACTCATCGAAGGCAGGGAACAAGCTTTCTTTCAATAACTGATAGTCCCTGTGATATCCTGACATCAGGTTGTTCCTGATCAGGTTTATTTCATTCGGAAGGGCCTGCAGCCTGTTGCAACGCGCTCTTATCAGTTCAAAGACATCCGGATTTTTTTTGTGGGGCATAATACTCGACCCGGTAGTCAGCTCATCCGGAAAAGAAATAAATCCAAAATGCTGGTTCATGAAGAGGATTGCATCACCTGCCAGTTTGCTCAGGGTTGAAGCGGCTGAGGCCATGGCTGAGGAAACGATCCATTCCATCTTACCTCTGCCCATTTGTGCATATATCACATTGTAACTGAGTGATTCAAACCCCAGCAGTTGGGTTGTATATTCCCTGTCAAGGGGGAATGAAGAGCCATAGCCGGCTCCGGATCCCAGTGGATTACGGTTAACCAGTCGATAGGCATTCAACAGCAACTGTGTATCATCGGTTAAACTTTCAGCAAAGGCCCCAAGCCAGAGGCCGAAAGAAGAAGGCATGGCAAGCTGGGTATGGGTATATCCCGGCATGAGTTTGTCCCGGTGCTGCTCACTGAGGGAAATCAGCAGGTCAAACAGATCCTTTAGTTTAAGGGTGAGTTGTTCTATTCGGTCCCTCAGAAAAAGACGGAGGTCCAGCAGCACCTGATCATTTCTTGACCGGCCGGCATGAACTTTCCTGCCGGTTCCTCCGAGCTCCTCAGACAGCATCATTTCCACCTGGGAATGAATGTCTTCAACTCCATCAATAATACTGAAATTCCCCTCAATTATCTGCTGGTATACTTTTTTTAATGAACTGGTCAGTGTACGGGTTTCTTCAGCAGACAATAAGCCTATTTTTCCCAACATCAGTACATGGGCAAGAGAGCCCAACACATCAAAAGGAGCCAGCTGTAAATCCAGTTCATTGTCTTTACCGATTGTAAACTTTTCAATCTGCTGATCTGGTATATATCCTTTATCCCATAGTTTCATAATGATCTTTTTGTTTCCGTAACAAATGTCTGGTTTCCGGCCGTTGTAAATACTTTTTGATTCAGTATCAAAAATTATCTGTAAATAAATAAGGAGTCAGATTTGCCTGCTGAGTGCCCTCAGATTTTAAGACAGAGTTTTTTAAAAACCTGTAAGTAACCCTGCACTAATTAAGTGCTTTAAGCAGGGTGACAAAGGAGCTATTCCGGCTTCTGTCTGTCACCCGGCGGGTCAATACATGTCAGGGCGGTGTTTTGCATTTCCCTGATCTTCTTCACATTACTGGAAGATAATTATCTGATAATTGCCGGCTGTAAAAGGTTGCAATTAATTCTTTTTACGGACAATCGCATTATGTGCCATCAGCCGTATGGCATTTATCTTAATAAATCCGGCACTGTCCTTCTGGTCGAATCCGCCTTCAATATCCATGCTGGACAATTCCTGATCATAGAGCGAGCTGGGAGATGTACGTCCGTTTACCAGCACATTACCTTTATAGAGGGTAAGGAATACAGTACCATCTATCAGTTCCTGGCTTTTGTTGATGGCTGCCCGCAGAAAATCCATTTCAGGACTGTACCAGAACCCATTGTACACGAGTTCCGAAAACTGAGGCGATAGCATGTTACGCAGCTTCATTACTTCGCGGTCCATTGCAATACCCTCAATGTCGAGGTGAGCCTGGAAGAGGATGGTTGCTCCGGGTGTTTCGTATACCCCTCTTGATTTGATTCCCACAAACCGGTTTTCCACCATGTCGAGTAGTCCGATTCCATTTTCACTGCCCAGCTTGTTCAGGTAGTTAAAAAGTTCCAGCGGCTCAGTTTTCTCTGTATTATCATCGCGATTAACCACTTTGACAGGTAATCCGTCTTTAAAGTGAATGGCTATTTTAGTCTCTTTATCGGGAGCCTGCTGCGGCGGGACAATCTTCGTATACATATCCGGTTCCGGAGAATATGCGGGATCCTCCAGAATACCTGCTTCATGGCTGATGTGCATCAGGTTGTCATCTTCGCTGTACGGTTTTTTAAGTGAAGCTTTAACCGGAATATTATGCTTTTCTGCATAGTTCAGCATGTCGGTACGCCCTTTGAATTCATCAAGAAACTCCTGGCTTTTCCAGGGGGAGAACACCTTGATTTTCGGATACAGCGCGTAATAGGTAAGTTCAAACCTCACCTGGTCGTTTCCCTTACCTGTTGCACCGTGGGAAACATATTGCGCATTTTCCGTTCTGGCAATTTCAATCTGTCTTTTGGCGATCAGTGGCCGGGCCAGCGCAGTTCCCAACAGGTAACGACTTTCATAAATTGCATTTGCCTGAATGGCCGGGAAAATAAAGTCAGTTACCAGTTCTCTTTTCAGATCCTCGATATACACTTTTGTGGCTCCGATGGCAAGCGCTTTTTCACGGGCTGCTTCAAAGTCGTCATCCTGCCCGACATCAGCAATGTAGGCAATTACTTCGAAATTTTTGTCAATCAGCCATTTCAGAATAACTGAGGTATCGAGTCCTCCGCTATAGGCCAGAATAATCTTTTCTTTTTGCATGTTCTAACAATTATTTAAATTGAATCCGTAATAAAAGTGATTAGCCCGGAATAAAATTTCAAGTATTTATAAACCCCTAAAAATTACTTATGAAAAACAAACCGGCTAACCACTTTTAAGTTCTTTTATATAATTTTTCTTCCAGTTCGGGCATAATCACCACCAGGGCATTCATTATATCCTGGTGGGTAACTCCTTCGTTGGGTATAAGCAGGATGGTGTCATCTCCGGCTATGGTCCCCAGTATTTCATACTTATCCATGGTGTCAATCAGTGAGGCTATACTGCTGGCATAGCCAGGTATCGTTTTTATTACCCCTAGATTGTTGGCAAATTCTAATGTTTTAAATCCTCTCAGGGGGAAACCCTGCAGGTCGTTATTATTTGCCTCCGTGTCATTATTCAACTGATTCACAGGTAAGGAATAGTAATACCCTTCCCTTTTATCCGGGAGTTTGATTACCTGCAAAAACTTTAAATCCCGGGAAAGAGTAGCCTGTGTAAGCTCAAAACCCTCTTGCATGAGCCTGGTCAGCAATTCTTCCTGATTCCTGACCTTTTCCTTATCAATTATTCTTCTGATCGTAAGAAGACGTTGTGTTTTGTTTTTCATTTACTGAATAAATATACAATTACAATGCAAAAATATACATTTTATATATTATAAAACAATTATTTTGCAAATAATTTGTATTTTTGACCGACAAAATTTTGTGCTTCTTGTGCTTAATTGTCAATTAACAATTTATAAGACAGTTGATTGCGATTATTCTTTTAAATCAGATTACATAAACATACAATTATGCCTGATTATGCGGCAAAACCCTAACCTAATAACAGTAAAAGCATGAGTTTATCTACCAAACCACAGATTGATAGCGAAGTAAAGAAAGTGATTGTGCTTGGTTCCGGCGCCTTAAAAATAGGAGAGGCCGGAGAATTTGATTATTCCGGATCGCAGGCTCTGAAAGCACTCAGGGAAGAGGGTGTGTATTCTGTGTTGATCAACCCTAATATTGCAACTGTACAAACTTCAGAAGGTATAGCGGATAAGATCTATTTTCTTCCGGTAACACCGTATTTTGTAGAAAAAGTTATTGCCAAAGAAAAGCCGCAGGGAATTTTGCTGGCCTTTGGAGGACAAACAGCCCTGAACTGCGGCATTAAACTTTTTGAGGCAGGTGTGTTTGAAAAATACAACCTAAAGGTGATGGGGACCCCTGTTCAGGCTATTATGGATACAGAGGACCGCGACTTGTTTGTTCATAAGCTGAGGGAGATTGATGTAAAGACCGCACGAAGCATAGCCGTTACCAACATGGAAGATGCAGAAAAAGCGGCAGTAGAGCTTGGATTTCCAATCATTCTGCGTGCTGCTTACGCGCTGGGAGGCCAGGGAAGTGGTTTTTGTTACAACAAGGAGCAGCTGAAAGAGCTGGCAGCTACCGCCTTCTCTTATTCGAGTCAGGTACTGATTGAAGAATCACTCAAAGGCTGGAAAGAAATAGAGTATGAAGTGGTGCGGGATAAATACGACAATTGCATAACTGTTTGTAACATGGAGAATTTTGATCCGTTAGGTATTCATACGGGTGAAAGTATTGTTGTAGCTCCTTCGCAGACACTTTCCAATAGCGAATATCACAAGCTCAGACAGTTGTCCATCAGGATTATCAGGCATATCGGGGTGGTTGGGGAATGCAATGTTCAATATGCCCTGGACCCGAACTCAGAAGATTACCGGGTGATTGAGGTCAATGCCAGGTTATCCCGCTCAAGTGCACTGGCTTCGAAGGCAACCGGCTATCCGCTGGCCTTTGTGGCGGCCAAGCTTGGTCTTGGATACGGACTGCATGAGCTTAAAAATTCAGTTACCAAAACAACTTCAGCTTTTTTTGAACCGGCACTCGATTATGTAGTGTGTAAGATTCCACGCTGGGACCTGAATAAATTTGCCGGGGTTTCAAAACTGATCAACAGTTCCATGAAAAGTGTGGGCGAGGTTATGTCAATCGGAAAAACTTTCGAAGAGGCTATTCAGAAGGGATTGCGTATGATTGGTCAGGGTATGCATGGTTTTGTGGGTAACCACGAGATGGAAGTTGAAAATATCGAAAAAGAATTGTCAGAGCCTACCGATATGCGGATCTTTGTCATTGAAAATGCATTTGAGGCAGGTTTTTCAATTGACAAAATTCACGAACTGACCAGGATCGACAAGTGGTTTTTGATTAAACTCAAAAAGATCTTCGATCTTAAAAATGAACTCGAAAAATACGATTCACTTGAAGCGCTGACGGATAAACTGCTCATTGAAGCCAAACGGCAGGGATTTTCTGATTTTCAGGTCGCCCGTTTTGTACTGGAAAAGACCGGAGTATCCATTGAAGATGGGTTGCTTCAGGTAAGAAAATACAGAAAAGAAAAAGGTATTTTGCCTGCTGTGAAGCAAATCGATACCCTGGCTGCTGAATATCCGGCACAAACCAATTATTTGTATCTGACCTACCATGGAAATGAACACGATATAAATTTTTACACTGATAAGAAATCAGTTATCGTACTGGGTTCCGGTGCCTACCGCATCGGAAGCAGTGTGGAATTCGACTGGTGCAGTGTAAATGCGCTGAATACGGTAAACCAGCATGGTTATCGTTCAGTAATGATCAATTACAATCCGGAGACAGTTAGTACCGATTATGATGTTTGCGACCGCCTGTATTTTGATGAACTTTCCTTCGAAAGAGTTATGGATATTATTGAGCTGGAGTCCCCCAGGGGAGTGATTGTTTCCACAGGCGGACAAATTCCGAATAATCTTGCCATGCGATTGCACAACCAGAAGGTCAATGTGCTGGGAACTTCTCCTGTTTCTATTGATAATGCCGAGAACCGGCACAAATTTTCGATGTTGCTGGATAAATTACACATTGATCAGCCAAGATGGAAAGAACTTACCGATATCGGGGATATTTACGATTTTGCCGATGAGGTAGGTTTTCCTGTTCTTATCCGGCCGTCTTATGTTCTTTCAGGTGCCGCCATGAATGTAGTATCAAATAAGGAGGAACTGGAACATTTCCTTAATCTGGCGGCCAAAGTATCCAGGCAGTATCCTGTTGTTGTTTCTGAATTCATCCAGCAGGCCAAGGAAATTGAGATTGATGCTGTTGCCAGGGATGGGGAAATTATTTCATACGCTTTGAGCGAACATATTGAGTTTGCCGGCGTTCACTCAGGCGATGCCACCATGGTATTTCCGCCCCAGAAAATATATTTTGAGACCGTGCGGCGAATCAAGCGCATCAGCAGGGATGTCGCCAAAGCACTGAACATTTCCGGGCCTTTTAATATGCAGTTTCTTGCCAAAGACAATGATATTAAGGTAATTGAATGTAACCTGAGGGCTTCCAGAAGCCTGCCTTTTGTTTCCAAGGTACTGAAATCGAATTTTATTGAAATAGCTACCAAAATCATGCTTGGAATTCCGGTTGAAAAACCGGGTAAATCCATATTTGATCTCGAGTATATTGGCATTAAAGCCCCCCAGTTTTCTTTTAGCCGTCTGCAGAAAGCCGATCCTGTGCTGGGTGTTGACATGAGCTCTACCGGGGAAGTCGGGTGCCTGGGAGACAATTATTATGAAGCTGTACTAAAAGCGATGCTCTCGGTGGGGTATTCTATTCCAAAGAAGAATATCCTGTTATCAACAGGCCCCATGCGTTCAAAAGTCGAACTGATCATCAGTTGCCAGATGCTGGCTAAAAAAGGGTATAATCTTTTTGCGACAAAGGGTACAGCTGACTTCCTCAGACTGAACGGGATTGAGGTTACCATGCTTCACTGGCCGGATGAAGACAAGAAGCCTAATACCCTGGATTATCTGAGCAATAAGATGATTGATCTGGTTATCAACATCCCCAAAGACCTCAGTAAAACAGAGCTCAGTAACGATTATTCAATACGCAGGAGTGCCATCGATTATAACATTCCCCTGATAACAAATGCGCGGCTTGCAAGTGCCTTCATCTATGCATTCTGTAAAATTGATATCGATGAAATTCCTATCAAGAGCTGGGACGAATATTAAAATTCAACGGTATATTTTAACTGTATTTCATTTTCTTTAAAAGTATATTATTTTGGAAAATACAAAATGGCTCCATTACGTAAAGCGTATTCAGGCAATTGCCCAGGCCGGACTAACCTATGGAGAGAACAAGTATGATATCGACCGGTACCAGGACCTGCGAAACCTGAGTATGGAAATGATGAAGGAATACACTGGCGAAGAAATTGAACCGATTCGAAATTTGTTTGCCAGTGAAAAGGGCTATCAGACGCCCAAGATTGACATTCGCGGCGTGGTTTTTAATCACGAGGGTAAAATTCTTATGGTGCGCGAAATGATTGATAATCGCTGGTCGCTGCCCGGAGGCTGGGCCGATGTCGGATATTCACCGCGGCAGATTGCCGTTAAGGAAGTATGGGAGGAATCGGGATTTGAAGTTGAAACACAACGACTGCTTGCCGTATTTGACAAGAACAGTCATCCGCATCCGCCGGATATTTATCAGGCATACAAATTGTTTATCCTGTGTAAAATAACAGGCGGTGAAGCGAAAAAAGGGATGGAAACCAGTGATGTAGCCTTTTTTGACAGAAACAATCTGCCTGAACTGTCAACCCCGCGCAATACGGAAGGTCAAATCTTAATGATGTTTGAGTATCTGGACAACCCGGAAAAGCCTGTATATTTCGACTAGCAGTCCGGGTTTACAAAAAAACAATGTGACCGGAGCTTGAGTTGTCTACAGCAAAGTTAATTTTCTGCCGTGGACATTATCTATGTTGTAATGCAGTCCTTTGTTTTCTTTTCTGGCCATTGCCATTTTAATGATCAGGTAGCCTACATTGATCAGGTTACGCAATTCACAAAGCTTCTGCGAAAGAATGGATTTCTTGTACAGCGTTTCGGTTTCCTTGTAGATAATTTCAAGTCTGTCCATTGCACGTTGCAGTCGGAGATCGGAACGAACAATACCCACATAGTTACTCATTATCTGCTGCATTTCTTTAAGATTTTGAGTGATCAGTACCATTTCTTCAGGATGCGAAGTGCCTTCAGTATTCCATTCAGGGATGCTGTCGTTAAAAGGGTAGTTTTCAAAATTTCCAATGGCATGTTTGGCAGCCCTGTCGGCATACACGATGGCTTCAAGCAGTGAATTGGAAGCAAGCCTGTTTGCCCCGTGCAGGCCGGTTGAAGTTGTTTCTCCGACAGCATAAAGCCTGTTTATTACCGAGCGGGCATCCTTATCAACCTTAATCCCACCACAAAGGTAATGAGCAGCCGGCACAACCGGAATGAAATCTTTGGTTATATCGATCCCAATCTCCAGGCATTTATGGTAAATATTCGGGAAATGATCCAGCAAGCCATTCTTATCAAGATGGGTTGCATCGAGAAAAACAAAGTCTTCGCCCCTGATCTTCATTTCATTGTCAATAGCCCGGGCAACAATATCCCGTGGGGCCAGGGAACCCCGCTTGTCGTATTTTTGCATAAATTCTTTGCCGTCCTGGGCCTTCAGTATTGCCCCAAAACCACGCAACGCTTCTGAAATGAGAAATGATGGGCGTTCTCCCGGGTTGTATAGTGCTGTTGGATGAAACTGGACAAACTCCAGGTTGTCGATAATTCCTTTGGCACGGTAAACCATTGCAATACCATCACCTGTTGCAACCTGCGGATTGGTAGTGGTAAGATAGAGGTTTCCGGCACCTCCGGAGGCCATCAGCGTTGTACGGGCAAGAATAGTCTGAATTTCGTTGTTGGACAGATCCATTACATAAGCTCCGTAACATTCAATATCGTGCAGATAACGTTTCACCAGTTTGCCCATGTGATGCTGGGTGATCAGTTCAATGGCAAAATGATTCTCCAGAATTTCAATATTGGGATGTTGCCTCACCCTTTCTGAAAGAGCTCGCTGAATTTCAAAACCGGTATTGTCTTTATGGTGCAGTATCCGGTGTTCTGTATGGCCCCCTTCCCTGGCCAGGTCGTATTCTCCGTCTGATTTTTTATCAAAATGGGCACCCCAGTGTATAAGCTCTTCAATTTGTTTTGGAGCTTCTTCCACAATCATTCGAACCACATCCTCATCATTGATCCCATCACCAGCATCCAGTGTGTCCTGAACATGCTTCTCATATGTGTCCGGTTCATGGGTCACTGCCGCAATCCCCCCTTGTGCATAGCGGGTATTTGTTTCGTCGAGATCACTCTTGGTAACCAGGCATACTTTCCCGTAATCAGCTACCTTCAGAGCGAAACTCAACCCCCCCAAACCGGAACCAATCACCAGAAAATCAACTTTTCTTTTCATTTTTTAACTGATAAGTTAGGATGCAGTATTTCTTTTACCCTGCAAATATAAATAAACCGGCCGGATTTTTTAGCTTATTCTTTGGTGGGTACTCATGCAAGAGCGACCTTCTTCTGAGGCTGTAGCTGACTGACGGAAACAAATATTATAGCCGAAACAAGTATTCCGAAGATATTGGCATCCAGTCCGAAAGGAAGCGGTACCTTCATGAGAGTCAGCAGCAGGGTGGTGGTTCCACCCGATAGCATAGCCCAGAATGCAGCTGCTGAGGTCCCTTTTTTCCAGAAGAATGCACCAAGAATAGGCACAAACAGGCCGGAGACCATAAAGGCATATGAATAGAGCATCAGTTCAAGCACATTTTCCATACCACTGGCAATCAGCAGGGCGAGTATCCCGATAACCAGGGTGAGAATCTGGGATAAACGCAATCTTTTTTTGTCTTCCTGTGACGTTTTGAACAATTTTTCGACGATATCAGTTTGAAGGTTACCCGATGCGGCCATCAGGCAACTGTCGGCAGTAGACATGATGGCAGAAAAATAAGCAGACATCATGAGGCCCATTAGCCCAACTGGTAATATATTTCTGAGCAACAAGGGTAAGCCCATCTCTGCGTCCATTTCACCGATCCCATCAATGCCTATATATCCAAACATGCCCGAATCTGCAGCTACCCGTGAGAATAACCCTAAGATAACTCCCATCATTGCCATGACAGGCCATTCAAACAAGCCGGCAATGAACCAGGCCCGTTGTGCATGTTTTTTTGTGCGGGAAGCATATATGCGCTGATACAATGTCATGCCTACAAACCAGATGGGAATGATTGTGACACCCCAGTTTACCAGGGTTTGCCATGATACATTGTTGAATTTAAGAAAATCTGCAGACACCGTGTTTCTGATGGCTTCCATTCCTCCAATTGCATGGTAACTGAATGGAATGCCAATAAAAACCAGTCCCGAGATCAGGACGATCCACTGGATGGTATCCGTATAGATAACGGCTTTCAGCCCGCCCATTACTGTGTAAATCACAGCCACAGCGCCCATGATGATCAGGGCTGTTTCCAGGTTAAGGTCAACAAAAGTTGCTGCTGCCAGTTTTGCTCCGGCCAGCAACTGCGAAGCAGTAAATCCAATATACCCGATGGCGGAGATGATGCCAGCCAGCAGGGCTACGCGCTTACTGTAAAAATGACCGAACAGCTCGGGAAAAGTGAAAAGTTTTTTCTTACCCAGCACTTCAAATACCCGCGGAATGAGCACTACTGCGCTCAGCCAGGCTCCGATCAAGCCTGTAAACAACATCCAGGAGCCGGAAATACCCATGGTAAATCCAAGTCCGCCCAGTCCGATGGAAAATCCACCGCCTACATCAGTTGCCACTACCGACATGCCAACATGCAGGCTTCCCATGCTGCGCCCGCCCACATAGTAATCTTCAGCATCCTTGTTCCGGCGTAAAAAGAAAAAGCCTACACCAAGCATGACAACCATATAAACTCCGAAAATCAGTATATCTAAAAAATGCATATTGGAATTAATTTGTTTGTACAGAAACAAAAATAGAAATTTTATGGTAACCTGCCGCATTCAGTTTTCAATCATCCTTCAATTGTAACAGATCTAAAATACCTATTGTTTTGATATACAGTAATCATATGAAAAAATTTATTTCCTGATTTTCTGCTTTCCTATAATTGCAGCATTTCGTTGATGTATTGTTTTTGGTAATATCGGAATTGCTAAAATAGCAGATCCTTTATGTTTTTCTCGCTTTATTGGATTTCCGGATACGATAAGAAAATATGTTGTAAAGAAACGTTTCTTTAAAATAAGTTGCAGGTAAAATTTAGTCACCAACCATACTCATTAGCCTGCGATACCCGGGCGCTGCCACGGACTTTGTTATCTCAGCCTTTCAGGCTGGTGCCATGCCGGTAGAAACTTTTACTCGTCTTTTCATAATTCTGAATTGAATTTACATTTTTTGTAAACCTATTTCAAGACGAGTCACCGGCGGAAGAATTTCCTTGTATATGCCAACTCAACCATTGAAACAGTATACGCCCTGTGAAGGGCAACTTATTTCAGCCCAGTGGCAACGCCCTGGGTTTAATAATGCAAAAAAACAATTGCGCCCTGAAGGGACAGATAATATTTTAACCTGCCCTTTCAGGGCGAATGTGTAAGAGGTTACTCTATCCCCGGGACGCTGCCCCGGGCTAAATTGTGCTGCCACTTTATGGCAAACTCCAATAATACGATGTGGTTGAAATATTATATCAACATTTTTTTATGATTTCAATGATAATAAGATGATTAGAAATGATATTTTCCAGATAACCAGTTTCGCAGTGACGATATTTTGGTAGAAATGTATAATTGGAGATCTGCATGAAGTGCCGTTGGTAAGACATTAGGGTCCTTTCAGGCCGAATTGATCAGCATAATTATTACGAACCATTCGGCTTTAAAGCTGTTTATCTTTCAGTTGGCAGTATCAGACTGTGTTATTCTGTTCGATGAAATGAGCGTTGAAAGAAGGATTTAGTTCCGTAAAAAATCATTTTCTTTGTAAATTCAGTTCTGGTTGCCGATAATTAAATACCAGACTGGAAAATGATCTGTAAAATTTTATCCATATATGGCAAAGAAAAACAAAAAGAATAAAGTAGACATTGTCTATTCCACAAACCCTCATTTTAAATATTCCTATGATGAAGAACAGCCGGAAGAGACGCTACCGCCTTCAAAGCAGGATTTACGTGTAATGCTCGATCGTAAACAGCGAAGAGGCAAAGAGGTTACGCTGGTAACCGGATTCAGAGGCGATGAAGATGACCTGAAAGCACTGGGCAGGGAACTCAAATCGAATTGTGGTGCGGGTGGTACTGTAAAGGATGGAGAAATCCTTGTGCAGGGCGATTTCCGGGACAAAATACTTGGTATTTTGCAGGATAAGGGTTACAAAGCCAAAAAAGCCGGCGGATGAGCAAGTCTTTTCAAAGGAATATAATCAGTGCAGGATTTCTGTTCCTGATGATCTTTTTGTATGTACCGGTGTCCTTTTCCCAGTTTTACCAAACAGGGGAGGATCCGGCATCTGTTCACTGGTCTCAGATCAACACCAAAAACTTTCAGGTTATTTACGACCGGAAATATGAAGACAAGGCACAGCGTATTGCAAATATCCTGGAATATGCCTACGATTATGTGAATGTCACACTGAAGGACCAGCCCAAAAAGATATCTGTGATTCTGCATAACCATTCATCAGTATCAAACGGGATAGTTGTATGGGCTCCCAAAAGGGTAGAACTTTATCCAACTCCGGGGCAGGATATTTATGCCCAGGAATGGCTTGAACAACTGGTTATCCATGAACTGAGACACGTTGTGCAGACCGATAAAATGAACCAGGGAATAACCGAAGTACTGCGCATCGTCTTTGGACAGCAGGCCACGGGCGCCATCATGGGGATGATTCCAAAATGGTTTCTGGAAGGGGATGCAGTTGCTACAGAGACTGCATTGTCTCATTCCGGAAGAGGACGTATTCCTTCTTTTGAAATGGAACTGAGGGCTCTGACATTGCAGAGAGAAAAGCTTTATTCCTTCGAAAAAACCGTACATGGATCCTACAAGGATTTTGTGCCGGACCATTACCGTTATGGATACCAGCTGGTAGCATATGGAAGAAATAAATATGGCCCGTCTTTGTGGGACAGCACCCTCGATTTTGTTGCACGCAAACCCTTTACAGTTTTCCCTTTTTATTTTGGCATGCGTAAATATGCCAATACAAATAGAAACAAGCTTTACTGTGAGACTTTTTCATTTTTGAAAACAAAATGGCAGGCCCAGGCCGACAGCCTCAGTTATACAGGCTATGAACAAATTAACAAACGGCACAGCTCCGAGTATATCAATTACCGTTTTCCCCGATATATTAATGACAGCTTAATTGTTGCAGAAAAATACGGACCGGGACGGATCAAGGTATTTGTTACGCTTGATAAAAATGGTCATGAAAAACGGATTCATATTCCTGGCTTCTATGCTCCATCGAAACTAAGCGCCGGACATGATCAGCTTGTATGGGCGCAGAGTTATAATGACGCCCGATGGGAGCACAGGAACTATTATGTTATAAAAGTTTATGATCTTCGCACTGGTTCAACTTATCAGATCACCCGGAAAACAAGATATTTTGCACCCGATCTTTCGCCTGATAATAAAAAGATTGTTGCTGTGGAAGAGACTGAAGATAACCGGTATTCTCTCGTTATTCTGAATGGTTTTAATGGTGTACTGGAGAAAAAAATTACCTCACCTGAAAATATGATGTTACTTCATCCGGTCTGGAAGGACAATAACAGGGAGGTTGCAGTTATCAGACTGGGAGAGAAGGGAAAAAGTATCTGGACTGTTAATACAGTTGACAGTACCTGGACACAGGTGCTCACCCCTTCATACGACGATATTTCTGAGCTGGAAGCTTCAGGGGGCAGACTTTATTTTAGTGGCTCCTATTCCGGAATTACCAATATTTATGCCCTGGATCTTACTACCGGCGAAAGATACCAGGTAACATCTTCAGAATTTGGTGCTTTCAGCCCTGAAGTTTCCGCGAATGGAAAGGAGTTGATTTATAATGATTATTCTTCGCAGGGTTTTAACATCGTAAAAACGGCCCTTGTTCCGGAAAAATGGGTTCCCCTGAGAAAAGTTAAGGACAATTCTGTAAAATTGTATAAAAAACTTGCTGAACAGGAAAAAGGGATTATTGAAAGCTCAGCAATTCCTGATTCAACCTATTCTGTAAAGCCATACAGACGTTTCACCCATTTATTTTATTTTCACAGCTGGTTGCCATTTTATTTTGATTATGACAACCTTAGTATAACGGATCCTGTTATACATCCTGGTATCTCATTGCTCTCTCAGAATAAGACGGGCACAGCCGTAATCACAATTGGCTATGCCAGGAAAAACGGGTATAATTACCTGCAGACGAAAATTGTGTACAAAGGAATGTATCCTGCAATTGAATTGTCAGGCAATTATGGCAATAACCCTGATGTAATTCCTTCTTCCATGGAAGATTCGCTGAACCTGTCCCACAACGGGCTGAATTATACTGCGCGGGTTTATGTTCCACTGTCATTTCAGAGAAGTGGTATAATTGGGGGTCTTACGCCCTCTGTAAAGCTTAATTACAGTGATTCTTACTATTTTTATAATGATAACAGTGAATACAAGCGCGGAATTACTACTGCCGTCTACCAGGTTGTCGGCTACTGGTACCGCAAAACTTCCATGCAGGACATTATACCAAGGCTGGGACAACTGGCCGAAATACGGTATCATACTACACCCCAGAATAATCAGTTTGGTTCCGTATTTTCAGTTCAGGGGCGCCAGTATCTTCCCGGACTGATGAGGCATCATAGTATTTTACTGGAGGTAGGTTTTCAAAAACAGCATGTACAGCGGTTTATCTATTCAGGGGTATTGTCTTTTCCAAGAGGATTTACATATACATTTCCTTCAGAGAAACTGAAAACTTTTTCTGCCAATTATGATCTGCCTATTTGGTGTCCCGATCTGAGAATCAGCAGGATATTATACATAAAGCGATTCAGGGCTGAAATGTATTACGATTATACTGAGGGGAAAATCTTTATACCCGGAACCACCGGTCTTAAACTGGAAAACAAATCCTATCAGTCATTTGGCACTGAGGTAACAGCTGATTTTCATATTGCCCAGTTTTTGTTTCCCTTTAATGCCGGAGTGCGGTACAGTTACCTGCCTGATTATAACACCTACCAGACAGAGATGATCTTTAATCTTGATCTGAGTGTTTTCTGAAAAAGGAATTTATTCCAAACTCTAAAAAGTTAAATAAAATAAGGTCGTTGTCAAAGCAGATTACAGGGTGTATTTTTCTCAACTATGTATTAATTGCCCTTTAGTTTATTAATAAACATCATCAGGGCAAGCCAGTATTCTTCACTTTGCGGATTGTCGGGCCAGAGAGCCTTTGATCCGTGTGAGCCTTCTCCGGAAGATGGGGCAAAAAGTGTATAATAGCGGGCATCAATACCGGCAAGTAGTTGTTTGGCATAGGACAGCTCCTGCCGGGTTGTAGCAATAAAGAGTGGTTTATCTAATCCGGCAATCTGATTGCTTATTTCTATACCAGGAAAGAATTCTCCGGGACTGAAAGCAATAACCGCCTTAACCCTGGGATCGTCTTTGGCCAGCAGGAGATCAAGTGAAGCAGAAAATGAACTGCCAAGCAGAATTACCGGCTTGCCACTTCTGGCATAAGCATAACCGATCGCTCCGGCAATGTCCTTTTTGCTGTCCAGGTAGTCCCGGGGCCAATCCTCTTTTTTGGCCAGACGCGCGGTTTCATTCTTAATGTAATGTACCTGGTCACCCGATCGCAAATCAACAGCAAGACAATTATAACCCATTTTTACCAGGCGGGGGGCCGTAATGCTGAATGCTCCACGGCTGTATCCGGACTGATGGGCAAGTATGATATATGGATTATCTGATGACGAACGGTAAAAATCGGCAGTAACAGTAAGGCTGTCAATGGCAGGGAAGGTTACCTTTTCCTGTGCACGAACCGGGATCAGAAAAGTAACAGTAATTAAAAAGCTGAAGAGCAGAAAAACTAAAGGTGAATGCTGAATACCAGGCTTCAATTGTATCATAAGCTATTAATTGGTTTCAGCAAGAACGATCACATGGTTCTCTTTGAACTCCACTACTCCGCCATCAATTGAGAAAAAGTGTCGTTCTCCTTTTTTATCCACAATTTTTACACTCCCTTCAGCGAGTGTTGAAATAATAGGAGCATGGTTTTTAAGGATTTCAAAGGAACCGGTACTGCCAGGCACCTGTATCAGTTTGATCTCGCCACTGAAAACATTTTTATCCGGGGTAATAATTTCACAATACATGTTTTGCGTATTTATAACCTGCTGACAGTATGTTATGCTGACCGGCAGCCGGCATTAGCTGTATTTAAGACTGAGCAAGCAGTTTTTCGCCCTTGGCAATGGCATCTTCTATTGTCCCCACCTGGTTAAAAGCTGCTTCGGGATATTTATCAACATCTCCGTTCATGATGACATTAAATCCTTCAATAGTGTCTTCTATGGAAACAAGAACACCCGGGTTACCGGTGAACTGTTCGGCCATAAAGAAGGGCTGGGACAGGAAACGCTGTACCCTGCGGGCACGCAGTACAATTAGTTTGTCTTCGTCCGACAATTCGTCCATACCCAGAATGGCAATGATGTCCTGAAGCTCTTTGTAACGCTGCAGGATTTCTTTCACCCGCTGGGCCGTTTCATAATGTTCTTTGCCAACGATGTCAGAGGTAAGTATCCTGGAAGTTGAATCCAGCGGATCAACTGCAGGGTAGATACCCAGCTCTGATATTTTACGATTCAGCACGGTGGTTGCATCCAGGTGGGCAAACGTAGTAGCCGGAGCCGGATCGGTAAGGTCATCTGCCGGCACATAGATTGCCTGTACTGAAGTAATGGAACCTCGTTTTGTTGAGGTAATTCGTTCCTGCATCAGTCCCATTTCAGTAGCCAACGTGGGCTGGTAACCAACAGCAGACGGCATACGACCCAGTAAAGCTGAAACTTCTGATCCGGCCTGGGTAAAACGGAAAATATTATCCACAAAAAACAGGATATCCCGTCCACCACTCTTTTCATCGCCGTCACGAAATGATTCAGCAACAGTAAGACCTGATAATGCAACAGTAGCACGGGCTCCGGGAGGTTCGTTCATCTGTCCGAAAACCAGGGTGGCCTGTGAGTCTTTCAGTGCATTTTTATCCAGCTTGGACAGGTCCCATGAGCCTTCTTCCATGCTTTTTTTAAACTCATCTCCATAGCGTATTACTCCGGATTCGATCATTTCACGGAGCAGGTCGTTTCCTTCCCTGGTGCGTTCCCCCACACCGGCAAAAACGGAAAGACCTGCATATTTTTTTGCAATATTGTTGATCAGCTCCATGATGATCACTGTTTTGCCTACGCCGGCTCCACCAAACAAACCGATTTTCCCTCCTTTGGAATAGGGTTCAAGCAGGTCAATTACCTTGATTCCGGTATAGAGCACCTCGGTGTCTACGGACAGGTCTTCAAACCGGGGAGGTTTATTGTGGATCTGATATCCACCTGTTTTATCAAGCGGCCCGATACCATCAATAGATTCTCCGATGACATTCATTAATCTTCCGCGTATCTGGTCGCCTCCGGGCATCTTGATCTGGGCTCCGGTGGGCCGTACCTTCAGCCCACGGCGCAACCCGTCGGTAGAGTCCATGGCAATAGCCCTTATTGTATTTTCTCCAATATGCTGCTGACATTCTAATACCAACAACTGGCCATCGTCCCTGGTGATTTCCAGTGCATCATGTATGTTGGGCAGTTTATTCCCTGTTTCTTCAAAACTTACGTCAATCACAGGCCCGATGACCTGAATAATTTCTCCGGTTTGTGCTGCCATTTTTGTTGCTTTTTGTAAAAGAATTTTAATGAAGATCACAAATTTAACATTAATATTTGTTCATGGTATCCAATATGGCATTTAATTTTCAATTCTGAAAAACTTTACTATTTAATGATCAATGTAAATATTTACACTATTCCCATCAAATCCCCGTTTGTTAATAAAAAAAGGGGAAATGGTATTTTATTGTATATAAATGATTCATAAATTCGCTTAATAAACCTTAAATCTATAACCATGAGAAAAAGTGTAAACAAATTTTTACCTGGCGTTTTTGTAATTGCGTTGGCTGGTTTTTTGAATACCTACCGTGTTCAGGCGCAGAGTCCTTATGAATTGGGCACACAAACAGTCAGTGCGGGTATCGGACTTGGATGGAGTTATTCATATTATGGATCAACCACCTCATTTCCGGCCATAAACCTTTCTTACGATTACAATTTTTATGAACTTGAGGATGTTGGGATGATTTCTATTGGGGGAACTTTTGGATACAAAAGAATTTCTTATGATTATCCGGCTTCCAACTATAAAGCTTCCTGGACAACCATGGTATTTGGTGCAAGAGGAGCACTTCATGTAAATATTTTTGATATGGAGAATCTGGATACCTATGGTGGATTAGTACTTGGTATTCGTTCAGTACGTTATAAAGACACTTATTATGATCAGTATACCGGATCAAATCCTTATAGTTATGGTGGTGCTCACGTCATGCTGGCCGGATTTGTCGGTGCCCGTTACTATTTTAATCCAAATATAGCTGTATTTGGTGAACTGGGTTATGGAATTTCCATACTAAATCTTGGAGTGAGCTTTAAATTATAAACAAAAAAACTACCCATAACTTAACTGCAGTAACTGAATTAATTTTAGTTACTGCTTTTTTTATGCCCTGCCTCTTTCTTCCGGATAAAGCAGGTCAACCCGGTCGCTGAAGTACAATTCGCGGGTTTCAAGATCCATAAGAGTAAGTCTTCCGCCCGGCCATCCGGCGCCTGTATCCATCATCCAGAGATTACCGGCATGGATGGGCTCATCGGTCCCAAAATTTATTGTTGGTGTGTGACCGACAAAAATCTCATCGTAATCTGACACCTTAACGGATGAGTTTTGTTCGGCCAGCAGAATTACCTCGCGCACCAGCACCCTGTCCCACAGGAAAATTTCTTCATTTTGCTGGTTGAGCGGAACATCCGGCTGGAATCCGCCATGTACAAAAACACTGTTCCCTTCAATATGATAGAGCAGGGCATTTTTAAGCATCTCAATATGGCTGTCGGGAACTTCCCCGTTATAGCTTTTTATGGTGGCGTTTCCCCCCTGCTGCAACCAGGAATGCTCTTTGGTTCCATTTAGCATCCACTGCAGCGCCCAGCTATCGTGGTTACCCAACACAAGCTTCAGGTTGGGAATTTTTTGCAACTCGTCAATTACCCGGTCAACTTCGGGCCAGCCATCACATAAATCTCCAAGTGAAATGAGCTGATCTTCAGTATAATCAAAAGAAGCCCGCTCAAAACACTGTTTCAGTGCCCTGTAGGCACCATGAATATCTCCTATAACAAATTTCCTTCCTTCTGTCATAATACAACGAATCTTAAATCCGGCCTTTATCCCTGCATCTGAATTTTCTGATTTGAATCTTCAGATGGGTAAAAGGGACGGTCCAAAATTTAATAGATGTTTTATTGTAACAACAGATCAGATTAAAATCTGTTTATCTTAATGCAGAAGTTATATTCCTGAAAGAACCGGGCAAGCCTGCATATAACGGATGAAACAAATATAGCATCAGTGCATGACAGAAAAAAGAAATCTTTTCCAGGATGTTCTAATCCTGTTGTTGCTTTACAGTAACGTTTATCTTTGGCGGGCTGGCCAGGTGTTTTTTTACCGTGCACAAATCTGCTGCATTAATCACAGCATCTTTATATTTTTCCGGGAAATCATCAGGAAGTTCGAGCTGAATATCAATTTGGTCGATCAATCTTACTTCCGGATTGAAATTCATGCTCTGAATTAGTCTGATATTATCAGTGGGGATATTTCGCTGCTCGCAGAAAGATTTTACATAAATACCCGCACAGGTTCCGATTGATGCCAGAAACAAAGTGAATGGCTCAGGGGCCTCACCCTCTCCGCCTGCTTTGACAGCCTGGTCGGTGTAAATTGTTTGTCCCCGATATTCGGCATTTACCTTTTTCTTGCCATCAAAAGTGATAATCATATCCATGATAATAAATATTTAGATTTATAGATATTAAAGATACACGAAATTATACAAATTGTTTTGTTATCAAAAATCTAATTTAACATCAGGTTCTGGTCAGATATTTATTCATTTTTTCAAAAAGCGTCTGTTTTTCAATAGGTTTAGAGAGATAATCATCACATCCGGCCTCTATACATTTCTTTTTTTCTTCTTCCATGGCATACGCTGTCTGGGCAATGATAACAATCCCGGGGTTGGCCTCTTTAATTATCTTCGTGGCTTCATATCCATTCATAACAGGCATTTTGATGTCCATCAATATCAGTTTTACCTGTGGGTTTTTTCTTGCAAGATCAACAGCTTCGCTCCCGTTTTTAGCCCTTATTACAGTAATATTCGTTTTTTTCAGCAGTTGAGACAAATAGAAAAAGTTTATTTCTTCGTCTTCAGCAACAAGTACAAAGTGATCTGTCCAGTCTGGAATTTCCGGTTTTGTCTGCACTTTTATGGTTTCTTTATGGATGATTAATTCAGTTTCTTTGGGATCATAGGGCAGTGTAAAGTGGAAAACCGAGCCTTTTCCGACTTCAGAATCTACCCGGATTTCACCTCCCAGGAGGTTAACCAGGTGTCGCGAAATGGCCAGTCCAAGGCCAGTACCCCTGTGTCTCCGGGTATGTGATTCGTCAATCTGCCTGAAACGTTCAAAGATCATTTCAGCTTTGTCCGGAGGCAGTCCGATGCCCGTATCTTTTACAAATATATGAATATGATTGTGATCATTCAGCTTGTAACCGATTTCAACCGAACCTGCGTCAGTGAACTTTATGGCATTTCCGGTCAGATTGTTCAGGATCTGTCTCAACCGTACAGGATCTGTTTGAAGAATCAACGGATGATGATCGGGAACCGAAAGCCTCAGTTTTACTTCCACTTTTTTAGAATCCTGTAAAACCTGGTTGAACATGTGGTAAACCTCATGTAACAATATGTTGAGGTCGCATTTCTCTTTTTTTATTGTAACCTGTCCGGCCTCAATTCTGGCGAAGTCGATTATGTCATCAATCAGGTTGACCAGAGATTTTCCGTTATTCCGGATAATTCTGATGTATTCTTTTCTTTGTTCAACGGAAAGATCTTCATCAGCCAGAAGATTTGAAAATCCAATAATACCGTTCATAGGTGTGCGAATCTCATGTGACATATTGGACAGAAAAGCAGATTTTAACCTGTCTGCTTCTTCTGCTTTTTCTTTGGCCCGGATAAGATCTTCTTCTGCTTTTTTCCGTTCGGTAATATTCCGGGTAATGGAAACCATGGAACGGGGATCTCCTTTAATATCCCGGACGATGGCAGAATTGATCTCCCCAAAGAAAGATTCTCCGTTTGATTTTACGAGTTTATATTGTTTGGTTTCTGATCTGTCAGTATTTATCAATTCCCGGATATCATCCATAACACGCTGTTGTTCTTCAGGAGCCACCCAATTAAGGATACTTCTGCCGATGACCGAAGCCTCTGTTTCCTGATGATCATACATTTCAAGTACATTAGGAGAGATTAGCATAATTCTTCCTTCTGTATCGGTTACCGTAATTGCATCCGGAGATGTGTTTATAATTTGCCTGTACAAAGCTTCCGATTCCCGCAATGCTTCTTCAGCGTGTTTTCGGGTAGTAATTTCTGTTGCTACCCCCAGGAAAACCTGACAATAATCACCGGCACTTTCAAAAAACCGCGAACCTGTAGTTGTAAACCAGACCCACTCTCCCTGTGCATTTTTGATTCTAAACTCCAATCCTTTGAGGCGTTTCCCCTGTGAAAGCACGCGTTTGAAAAATTCAACACAGGTGGGGATATCCTCATCATGAATAAAGTCTTTGTAAGATTTACCTGTCACAGTTTCCGGGCGGTTTCCCAATAATTCTTTCCAGCTGTTTGATACCCATGTCAGCTGCCCGTCGGGAGACATCGTATAAATGATGGCATTGGAAGTATTGATGATATTTTCGAGACGTTCTTTTGTCTGATGCAATTCTTCACCGGCAGCCTTACGATCTGTAATGTCCAGTGATATTCCTGTAGTACCGATAACTTCACCATCCTGATCATAAACAGGGGTTTTAAATGTTTCAAACCAACGGGTCCCGGATACCACTGCAACTTTTTCCTCGGTATAAATCCGCTTCTTTTCGGTTATCACTTTTTGGTCATCTTCTACATATTTTTTGGCTAATTCCTGCGGCCAGAAGTCAAAATCAGTGCGATTGAGCATTTCGGCAACAGTAGTTCCTGCAGCTTCTGCAAGTGTTTCATTTACTGCCAGAAATCGGCCTTCACTGTTTTTCAACCAGGCAAGGTGTGGCAGGTTATTCAAAATAGCATTCAGTTGGGCCTCATGCCGGGTAAGCTGTTCCCGGGCTTTTTTCTGTTCGGTAATGTCGACCAGAGTTACCAGCAGGGCAGGTTGTTTATTAAATTTTATGCGTGAGAAAAAATTATCCACCCAAATCAGTTTGCCTTCAACGGAGACAAGGCGGTAAGCAAACCGGGAAATTGCATCGTGCTTTCCTTCAAGTACTTTTTGCGCCTGGTTAAGAACAAATTCCCGATCTTCATGATGGATTAAGCCACTGACATTTTCTTCGGGAAGATTACGCAGTTCATCTCTTGAGTAACCGCTTAGTCTGCTGTAGGCATGATTACTGTAAACCACCCTGCCATCCTGGATTATTCCGATTGACATCAGACTTTGCTCAGAAATCTGACGAAATTTTTCTTCGCTCTCACGTAATGATGTTTCTGCATTCCGCTGTTCAGTTATGTCCCTGACAAAACAGATAAGTCCGGGGGAACCGTCAACTTCAAACCGGGATACTCTGCCTGAAAACCAGTAATCATTGCCATTATACAGCCAATGATATTCGAAATTCTGAAATGAGCCATTTTCATTTGCCCGCATAGCAGCTATAGAAAGGGATTTTGAAACATTAGGAGGAAGGATGTCCTGATACTTTCTTCCGATGATCTGATTTTTTGGCATGAACAGCCTGGAAAGATCTGAAGTAAAAATATCCTGGAAGGTACCATCTGTTTTTATCAGAAAGATCAAATCCGGTGTAGCCTGTAACAAGGTTTTAAAGCGTTCTTCACTTAATTTAAGCTGTTTTTTTGCCCTGAGCTTTTCCTGTATATCCCGGCTGAGTTTTAAATTATTGTACCCGAGTGAGGATATTTCCCCGGCCAGTACCCAAAGCAAATCAAAAGTTTTATTGAATTGTTCTTCAGATATAACCGGCATTTTCCGGAACGCTTCTTTTACTTTCCCTTTGTTTGCCCCGACTGAACCGGCATATTGAATGACCTGTTCTTCGTCAGTATCCGCTGTTTTGCTCTGACCGATCATCCAGGTACCAAGATGTTTTCCGCCAATAATAATTGGAGCTCCGGCTTCCAGCAAACCACATGTTGAACATTTTTCCTGCACAGGTTTCTTTCTATCAAAAGCTTCCTGCCTTAGCCATTTATCTGCCTCAAAACAGTTCCGGGCTCCTATCGTGGTTTTTCTGATCAGTTTACATAATTCCTGTGAATGACTCTCCTGTGTGAGAGGGTTTCCCCGTGTGTCCAGAATAACAGATGCAACATTATTGGCATTTGAAAACGCATCCTGAATATGCTGCAGATCTTTACTGTCAATGATATCTGTTAATTGAAGATCAGCAGTTTCTAAATCCGGAGACATAATCGTATCAAGCTTGTTCCTGAGTTGTGTTTCACTCTCCTGCAAAGCCTTCTCCATCTCATATTTTTCAGTAACATCCCTGAAAACCATGATGACGCCGATCATTGAACCATCATTTTTATGAATGGGTGCAGCACTGTCCGCTATGTGATACCGGCTGCCATCCTTTGAGAGCAGCAAAGTATGATTGGCCAGCCCCATAATCCGGCCGTTTTCAAGTACACGATATATGGGATTTTCTGCTGGTTTACCTGTAACAGCATTAACAATGTTAAATATAGCAGTCACCGGTTTTCCGATAGCATCTTCTTCTGACCATCCTGTCAACTCTTCGGCAACAAGGTTCATTTTGGTAACATTCCCGTTCAGATCGGTTACCATAACGCCGTCACCAATACTTCTCAGAGTTACGTTCAGATTTTCATTGGCCTCCCGTAAGTTGTTTTCACTGGCAGTTAGCCTGTCATGCAAAACTTCCAGCTCTTCAAGACTTTGTCTCAGTTCCTCGTTAATAGTGGCAAACTCTTCATTTTGCGCCTGAATTTCCTCATTCTGTGCCTGAATTTCCTCATTTTGTTTTTGTATTTCAATCTTCTGATTTTTTTGCTCGGTTATATCAATCAGTGCCGTTACAACGCCATCCAGTTCACCATTACTGTTCAGTACCGGTGATGAATTGATGGAGATGTAGCGTCTTTCGCCTTTTAGGATGAGGGAGTGTTCAATATTTTTTACGGGTTTTAGAGTCTTTTTCACCATCTCAAATGGCATATCTTCGTCGCGAACCGGCTCTCCGTTCTGGTAACGTGAACCAAATTCCGCAGAATTGTAACGAAAACCCCGAAGATTTTTTTCATCATAGCCAAATAATCTCTGCGCTTTCTGATTGGCAAAACGGATCTCTCCGTTATGGTTAATATAGATGATGGCTACCGGACTGTTATCCATCAGTGTATGGCTGAATATCAGTTCATTTTTCAGTCTTTCTTCAGCCTCCAGTTGCTGGGTGATGTCTTCATAAGTACCCAGTAACCCGATCACTTTTTGATCTTTATCGTAAATTGGTAATTTGCTTGTCTTTAACCATTTTCTGGTACCATCCGGAGCATCCTGTGGTTCCAGGTAATTTGTCTTTGATGTTTCCTCATCAACGACTTTTTTATCATCAGCACGATATCGCAGAGCTGTTTCTTTCCAGGTCAGGTCAAAATCATCTTTTCCAACCAGATTTGAAGGTACACCAATACCGGCATCCTTTGCAAACCCCTTATTACATCCCAGATACCGGAAATTTTTATCTTTCCAGAATACTCTTTGCGGGATGTGATCCAAAATGAGCTGCAGCATTTGCTTTGAGTGAAACAGTTCCTGCTGCTTAATTCCAAGTTGATGATTCAGGCTGGTAATCTCGTTATCCTTTCTCAACAGACGGGCATTTTCTGTTTCGAGTTCTTTGATACGGGACAACAACTCCTCAATAGAAGGATCTTTTATCATGAAAATAACATTAATTATGTTTAAGTTCTCTGCAAATAGTTAGCTTTTTACAGAAGAATACAGTAACCACGAATAAAACTATACGTTTTTATCTGTCTTTCTGTTTCCGATAATTGATAAATCCATCACCGGAATAGTTCAGCGAGGTTGAACAAGTGATAAATGGTAGTGCTTTACCAAAATTTTCCGCTAATTAACTTAATTATTTACAGAGATGAAACATTCAACTGCTAAAATTCACTCCGGAGGGCTCCGGATAAATTTCCGGTGGCAACCTGATCGTCATGCAGGTTTTTTTAATTAAATAATTTATAATATCTTCAACCGCAGATAATTTTTTCCTTTTAAAACGAAGCCATGCGGCAATATATCAGAGGAAACTGGGTTTCATCCGCACAGAATTTGGTAATACAAACAGCCTGGCAGGCTTCCCTTAATTTTATAAATAGTTTTGGGTGGAGATACTCCGACCGACATAAAAAACATTAAAAAACAGACAGGATGGTGGCTGATAGTGAAGACCTTTATGATTTGACTCCGTTGCTTAAAACATATGATAATGACCGGAAGGCTATCAGAGATATGGTACAGATGTTTCTCGATACCAATCCGCCTCAGTGGGAAGAATTAAAAATGCAATACAGCGAAGGAAACCTGGAAGAAGTAAAAACCATTGCACATTCCATTAAGCCTATCATGGATATTATGCATATCGAAAAACTCACCGGCGTTATCAGGGAAATTGAGAAACTGGCCAAAGAGAATAAGCATGAAGATTTAAGAAAATTGATTGACTTTTTCGATGAAGTGATCACAAAAGTATTTAATTCTCTCCGGGATGAACTTGAGACCGGACAGATTTAACAGAACTTCATAATTGTATTCCTGCTTCACGTTCCGCTTCCCTTTTTAAAAGACAAACGCATTTGCCTCCTTGATTTTACTTACCTGGTTTCATTCCATCTTCAAGAAAGTCGGTAATATTGATTTTTTCTGTATCTTGACACAAACTATTATCTTAATCATTTTTCTATGTCAGTGCAAAGAGTTTTTTCCCATTCCGCTGTAATAGCTGGTATAATCCTGATCTTCCTGATTTCAAACGGCTGCGGCAAGAAAAAGAATGCCGGTCCGGGGACCCCGGAATACAATGCAGCCATCTCTGCTTTTACCTCAGGAACAGTTTCTTCAAAGGCTTCTGTTAAAGTAATTCTGAATAAAGAACAGGCAGAAGCGGTTAGTTATACTGAACCGATCAGCCAGGATCTGTTCAATTTTTCCCCGTCAGTAAAGGGGAATGCATACTGGATTGACAAACGCACTATTGAATTCAAACCCGAAAAACAATTCAAACCGGGAACCTTATATACCGTGAAATTTTATGTTGGTAAAATCAGGGAATTGCCTGCTGACAAAAAGATTTTCACTTTTCAGTTCAACATTATTAAGCAAAGCCTTTCACTTGAAATAAGTGATTTTAAAAGTTATGATGAAGATGAACTCCGCTGGAACAGGCTGAACGGTGTTTTACTCACCGCGGATGTAGCTGAATCCGGCGAGATTAAAAAAGTGCTGACTGCCACCCAGGATGGTCGCAATCTCCACGTTACCTGGACACAGGAACCAGACCTCCGGACTAACAATTTTTCTATTGATAGTATTGAACGAAAAGAGAATGCAGGCACTGTACTGCTGGAGTGGAACGGGAACCCGATTGGCTCTGCTGAAAAGGGCAAAAAAGAAGTGACCATACCCTCTTTGTCCGACTTTTTGTTGATGGATGTCAGGGTGGTTCAGCAACCCGAACAGTATTTACAACTGCAGTTTTCTGATCCGCTGCTCAGAAACCAGAATCTTGCAGGCCTCATCAAGCTGGCCAATGATGTTGAGCTGAACTTTGTCATCGATCATAATCTGGTCAGGGCTTATCCTGCCAGCAGGCAGCAGGGGCATATAAAGATTTATGTGGAACCGGGGATAAAAAATGTGCTGGGGTACAGATTTAAAACAGAAGAAGTACATGATATTGCTTTTGAAGAAGTGAAGCCAGCAGTAAGGCTTACTGGTAATGGTGTTATTCTCCCCGATTCAAAAGGGTTGATCTTCCCGTTTGAAGCAGTAAATCTGAAAGCTGTTGATGTGCGGATTATTAAAATATATGAAAACAATATTGCCCAGTTCCTGCAGGTAAATAACCTGGATGGTGAGCGGGAACTGAAACGTACCGGAAGATTGATCCTGAAAAAGAAAATTGATCTGGCAGCTAATGGAGCGGTTGACCTGGGTAAATGGAACACTTTCTCGCTTGATCTGGCTGATTTAATTAAAACTGATCCGGGAGCCATCTACAGGGTTGTGCTTGGCTTCAAAAGGAGCTACTCGGTTTATCCCTGCGATGGCGAAGAGTCGACAGTCAATGAGACCGAACAGGCAAGGGATGAGGAAGAACTGCAGGATGAAATGTCTTACTGGGATACCTATGACTATTACAGTGAATATGATTATCAGGGATATTACAGCGAAGATTACAACTGGAAAGACAGAGATAACCCCTGCACACCCTCTTATTATGGGACCAGGAGGAATGTTGCCCGGAATATTCTTGCATCCAACCTGGGTATCATTGCCAAAGGCGGAACGAACCACTCAATGCTTTTTGCTGTCACAGACCTTCGAACCACAGAACCCCTTGAAAACGTACAGCTGGAACTTTATAATTACCAGCAGCAGCTGATCGGTGCAGTAAAAACAGGTAAGAACGGTCTGGCTGAGATTAGTATTGATAAAGAACCGTTTTTACTGATTGCCAAAAAAGATAAACAACGCGGGTACCTCCGTCTGGATGATGGTTCTTCCCTCTCTCTGAGTAATTTTGATGTGGCGGGGCAGGTTGTTCAAAAGGGTCTTAAAGGTTATATTTATGGAGAAAGAGGAGTATGGCGACCCGGAGATACTCTTTTTATCAGTTTTATACTGGAAGACGAACAGGATCTGTTGCCGGAAAACCATCCGGTAACTTTTGAGCTCACAAATCCTTTGGGACAGCTTGTAAAAACGATTACCCGCGCAGAGCCGTCTGATGGTTTTTACAATTTTACTACGGCCACTTCACCCGATGCACCTACAGGTAACTGGCAGGCTGCCATTCATGTTGGGGGGACCACCTTCAGCAAAACCTTAAAAATAGAAACGGTTAAACCAAACCGGTTAAAGATTGATTTTGACCTGGGTACGGACAGACTTATTAAAGGTAGATTTCCTGTCAACGCCACTCTCAAAACTGCCTGGCTCCACGGGGCAGTTGCACGCAATCTGAAAGCAAAGGTAGCTGTAACCCTCAGTCAGGGTCATACTTCTTTTAAAAACGATGCTTACAACGGGTATATCTTTGATGACCCGGCCCGCAGCTTTTCGTCTGAAGAGCAAACCATTTTTGATGGTAAGGTCAATGTGGAAGGCCAGGCTGTTGTGCCTGTGAATCTTTCTGTCAATGATGCTGCTCCCGGTATGTTGAATGCCAGTTTTGTGGTGCGGGTTTTTGAAGAAAGCGGTGATTTCAGTATCGACCGATTTACTGTTCCATTTGCACCCTATAAGAGTTTTGTCGGTATAAAGGCCCCGGAGGGTAATCCGCGGACAGGAATGCTTGTCACCGATACGGCGCATCGTGTGAATATAGTGACTGTAGATGCGGAAGGCAACCCTGTATCCCGCAGCAACCTGACAGTAAGGATTTATAAGGTTGGCTGGCGCTGGTGGTGGGATGCATCAGAAGATAACCTGGCCAGTTATGTAGCCGGTAACTACAATGATCTGGTTGTTAGCAAAAAAATATCCACTTCCAATGGCAAGGGTTCATTTACATTTCGTATCGATTATCCAAAGTGGGGCCGGTATCTTATCCGGGTCACCGATCCGGTTAGCGGACATACAACCGGAACTACTGTCTATGTCGACTGGCCTTCGTGGGAAGGTCGCGATCAAAGGGAGATCCCCGGAGGAGCTGCCATGCTGGTGTTTAGTGCAGATAAGAAAAAATATGAGGCCGGTGAAACGGCAAAAGTATCCTTTCCGTCGGAAGCAAACGGAAGGGCACTGGTCAGTATTGAATCAGGCAGTCGTGTGATTGATGCATACTGGGTAGAAACCAGCAAGGGTGAAACGGCTTTCAATTTTAAAGTTACAGAAGAGATGGCTCCCAATATATATGTTCATATCACTTTGTTACAGCCACATTCCCAAACAGCCAACGACCTGCCAATAAGGCTGTACGGTGTGATTCCCCTTTTGGTTGAAGATCCTGGTACCCGGCTCTATCCTGAAATTGAAATGCCGGATGTGCTGAAACCTGAGCAGGATGTCACTGTTAAAGTTAGTGAGAAGAATGGCAGGGGGATGACTTACACACTGGCAATTGTGGATGACGGCCTGCTCGATCTGACGCGATTCCGCACCCCAGATCCCTGGAATTCATTTTATGCCAGGGAGGCGCTTGGAGTGAAAACCTGGGATTTGTACAACCTTGTGCTGGGTGCTTATGGTGGGAAAATAGAACAGTTATTCAGCATTGGAGGGGATGATGAGCTGTTGGGTACTGCTGCCAAAAAAAGGGCCAGCCGGTTTAAACCCATGGTAAAATTCCTGGGGCCGTTCAGATTGAAAAAGGGACAGACCGATAAGCATATCATCAGTTTACCACAATACATAGGATCAGTAAGGACTATGGTGGTTGCCGGCAATGGACATGCATACGGCAATGCCGAAAAAACCACGCCGGTACGAAAACCACTGATGGTACTTGCTACCCTTCCCCGGGTGCTTGGGCCGGGCGAGACAGTTAAGTTACCTGTTACCGTATTTGCGATGGAAGATAATGTGAAGAAGGTACAGGTGGAAGTTGAAGCCAACGATTTGTTTGTTGCCGGCGGGGCAATGAAAAAAACAGTAACCTTTGAGCAGACCGGAGATCAGGTTGTTTATTTTGACCTGAAAACAGCAGAACGTACAGGTATTGCCAGGGTCAGCGTGAGGGTGAAGAGTGGCAGGGAACAGTCTCAGCAGGATATCGAACTGGATGTGCGAAATCCCAATCCACTCGAGGTAAAAACATTGGATAAGGTACTCGATCCGGGTGAAACATGGGAAACAAACTACCAATTTCCGGGCATGCAGGGAACAAACAGTGGTTTGCTGGAATTATCCGGAATGCCCCCGGTTGATTTTGGGCGTCGGCTAAAATACCTGATCAATTACCCGCATGGCTGTATCGAACAGACTACTTCGGCAGCTTTTCCCCAGCTTTACCTTGGAGAAATGATGTCGCTTGATGCGAAAACAAAGGCGCAAACCGAACTGAATGTAAAATCTGCAATTAACAGAATCAGGAGGTTTATGCTGTCTGATGGTGGCCTGGGCTACTGGCCCGGATCAAACGAAGCCAACGACTGGGGCACAAGCTATGCCGGTCATTTTATGCTGGAAGCTGAAGCTCATGGCTATGCGCTGCCACCTAACTTCAAGCGAAACTGGACGGGTTATCAGCGAAAAGCGGCATTAAACTGGCAGGCCAACAGAGGAAAATACCAATATGAAGCCTATTACCAGGGAGATCTGGAACAAGCATATCGCCTTTATACTCTTGCCCTTGCAGGAACGGCTGAAATGGGTGCCATGAACAGGCTCCGGGAAAAGCCTTCATTGTCAGTCCAGGCCAAATGGCGCCTTGCGGCTGCCTATGTGCTGGCGGGGCAGCCTGAGGTGGCTCAGGATCTGGTGGATAAAGCTACCATGGATATAAAACCGTATAAAGGATTTTATTCAACTTTTGGATCAAGGGATCGTGACCTGGCAATGATACTGGAAACGCTTACTCTGATGCAGAAACGTGATGAAGCGGCTCTTCTTATGAAAAAAATCTCTGAAGCCTTGTCGGGAAACCAATGGATGAGTACCCAAACCACCGCCTACTGCCTGCTGGCAGTCTCCAAATTTGCCGGGGCAAATGCCACTTCAAAGGAAATTAAATTTGAATATGCACTGAATAATCAAAAAACTACCAGAGAGGTTTCTTCCAGGCCGCTCTCCCGTATTAAATTACCCGTTGAGGATACAACCGGCAGGGTAGAGCTTCAAAATAACGGAGAAGGAATTTTGTTTGCCCGGCTGACCCTGGAAGGGGTTCCGCTTACCGGCAGGGAAACAGGAGCGGAAAATAATTTACGGATCAAGGTTACCTACAAAGATATGCAGGGCCACCTGCTTGATGTATCATCACTGGAGCAGGGGACTGATTTTATGGCTGAGGTCACCTTAAGTAATCCGGGGGTGTTGGGCTATTATAGTGACATGGCTCTTACTCAGATTTTCCCGTCAGGATGGGAAATCACCAACATGCGACTGGATCAGACAACTGCAGTGTATGAACAGGATAAACCTTCCTATCAGGATATCAGGGACGACCGGGTTTATACCTATTTTAATCTGCCGGCGAATAAACAAAAAACATTTGTGGTACTTCTCAACGCAGCTTATGCCGGCCGGTTTTATCTTCCTGCTGTATCCTGCAGGGCTATGTATGAAAAGTCGATCAGTGCTGCTACTCCCGGCAAATGGGTGGAAGTAGTGCAGGGATCAAAATAATCTTTCAAAAAACAAACCCACGGGTAATTAAACCGGTGGGTTTACTTTTAAGACTATTTGCAGTTAGCAATTGTTTGAATTTTTCTCTAACTGCCATTTCAGATTTTCCCCGGATCGTGGCGGGAAAATGGTTCTGAATGAACAACATAACAATATTTTAATAAATAACACATTGCAATTAATAATATTATTTCATAATTTAGTCGGAGGATTCAAAGGTAAAAAAGGCAAAAATTACTAAAGAACGATTAAAAGAGAAAAGAAATAGTTTGCAAAAAACAGAATCCTCAAACAAATTATTTTGGTGAATAATCTGAATATTTTTCATCCAAATTATTTACAAGTATGGTTGGCATACTTTATTAACACACTGCTGAACTACTAACATGACTAACAATTTCAAATCAGACAGGAGCCTTAATCCTGATGCAGAAAAAATGTTGTCAGCTGTATTCAGGGAGCATTTTGATTCTCTTTTTGCCTACGGATTGAAAATATCCGGAGATGATGAGTTGGTGAAAGACTGTATTCAGGATTTGTTTTTCCGGATATGGAAAAATAAGGTTGATATAGGGACAGTTACCAATATGAAATTTTATTTGTTTAAAGCCTTGCGCAGGCAAATCCTTAATGCTTTTGAGCTGAAATCTTTTCGTTTGACCAAAGTTAGTACAGACAGAATAATTCATTTTGAAATTTCACCTGAGGACCTGCTGATTCAGAACCAGGCGGAAAGGCATCAGCGTGAGATGATAATGGAGGCTCTCAATAAACTCTCACCCAGACAAAAAGAAGCTGTTTACCTGCGCTATTTTGAAGAACTTGATTTTAAGGAAACTGCCCGTATTATGGGAATTAATCTGCAATCGGCCAAAAACAATGTATACCGGGCTCTGGAAACATTAAAAGATGTGATTTAATAATCCGTTTCTCTTTCCTTTTTCATAATTCAAGAAAAAAATTATAATCATTGAGTACTTTTTAAAAGGAGGACCTGTCTTTGTATAAGTGTATTCTTTTTGACTTATATAAAAAAACATGACAGATTTCAACCTTGAAGATTTTTTGCTTGACGAATCATTCAGACGTTTTGTGCTGGAGGGTTCACTCAGGGATAAGGCATACTGGGAAGCATATATACACGAGCATCCGGAAGCATCACAGAACATTCACAGAGCTAAAGAAATTATCTCGTTCATTTCTGCCAGAAAAACTATTCCCTCCCGGCCATCTGAAGCCCGGGAAGTTTATGAAAAACTTAAAAACCGTATAGAAACTGACAATTTAAGGCATCGTTTGACCAAAAGAAAAAGACAGCTGACTGCATTATCTATTGCCGCATCTTTCTTGCTGATCATTGGTATCACTACCTTTTTTGTATTCCCTTCCTTTCAGAAAAAACAAGTTAATACTATTGCTGAAACTTCCGATGAAGTTCTTAAAGTAATTATACCGGAAGGTCAGCGGAGCAATCTGCAATTACCCGATGGTACAAAGGTATGGTTGAATGGCGGTTCCGAATTTACCTATCCTGCCTCTTTTTCTAAAGATCACCGGGAAGTTACCGTAAAAGGAGAAGCCTATTTTAGTGTTACCCACACAAATAACGATGATCCTTTTTATGTTCAGATTAGCAATAATCTGACAATTAAGGTGCTGGGTACAGAATTCAATGTAAAGTGTTATGCAGAGGATAACCATATTATTACCACTTTAATTAAAGGAAAAATCAGGCTGATAAAAAAGGACCCCGGCCAACAAGTAGCTGAAGAGCTGGAGCTCCGGCCAAATGAGAAAGCAACATATGATAAGGATAATAAACGGATTGAAATAGCACAACTCGGGATGGTTCCTGTGCCAACAAAGACATCCCGGACTGTGAAAACCGCAAAACAAAATAATGATAAAGAAGAATTAGAAACCATTACAGCCTGGAAAGATGATGCACTGGTTTTTGATGATGAAACTTTTGAAAACATTGCCAGGAGTATGGAACGATGGTTTGGAATGAAAATAATAATTGATGACCCGGTATTAAAGAAGGAGCGTTTTACCGGAAAATTCGTGAACAATGAAACAATTTACCAGATACTGGACATTTTTAATCGTTCGGAAGCAATAAAATACACAACAAAGGATAAAGCAATAATTATATACAAAAAATAACAAAGTCGATTAACCTTAAACCCATTTTTGCCTATGGTATAAGTAAAAAAAGTCGGGTAATGCTGCAACACTACCCGACAAAAAGTGAGAATTAAATCCATGCTGCTGTTTTCCTAAAAACGAACAGCAACACAGTATTAACTAACAAACTACAAATCTATGAAAAAAACAGATTTGATGACTCCTCATGAAGGAGTTCATCTCCAAAAAATGCTGAGAATTATGAAACTAACTACATTTCTCTTATTAATTGGGGTCTTAAATATTTATGCCCGGGGATACTCTCAGGATGTCCCGATCTCAGTGAACATTCAAAACGGCACATTGACAGATCTTTTCAATGTCATCGAAAAAAGCACCGATTACAAGATTTTTTATAAAAACAGTGCAGTAAATGATGCTGAAGGTGTCAATTTGGTTGCTGATCAAAAGCCTGTTTCCGAATTACTTGCCATGGCGCTGGAAGGGAAGAACCTGTCCTACGACCTGGTGGATAAAGTAATTGTTATTACTTCAATGGATAATATCAAGCAACAGACTACCGTAACAGGAACGGTTACTGATAATTCCAACGAACCAATTCCGGGTGTTACTGTGCTGGAAAAAGGAACACAAAATGGAGTAACTACAGGGTTGGACGGTAATTACACCATTGATGTAACCGGACCGGAATCTGTGCTGGTATTTTCTTTTGTGGGAATGGAAACCCAGGAAGTAGCTGTCGGAAGTCAAACCCGGATTGATATTGTTATGAGCGAAACGTTTGCCAACCTGGATGAGGTTGTGGTTGTCGGGTATGGTGTTCAAAAGAAGAAACTTACCACAGGAGCCAACCTGAATATAACCTCCGGTGAACTTAAACAGCAGAGCACCAGTGAACCGCTTGTGGCAATACAAAGCCAGGCTCCCGGCGTTAATATTACCCAGAGTTCTGGTATGCCCGGAGAAGGTTTTAAGGTAAATATTCGTGGATTAGGTACTATCGGGAATTCCTCTCCTTTGTATGTTATCGATGGGGTAGCAGGAGGAGATATTAATAACCTGAATCCCGCAGATATTGAATCTATTGATGTACTGAAAGATGCTGCATCTGCTGCCATCTATGGTGCACGTGCGGCCAATGGTGTTATCCTGGTTACTACCAAACAGGGTAAAAGAGGACAGATGAAGGTTACCTATGATGGTTACTACGGTGTACAGGATGTTCCGAACCTTGCTGAACCTCTCAATGCCCAGCAATTTATGGATATCTATAATGAAGAAAGAACAACGTCAGGTAAACAACCACTTGATTTTGCAAGTATAATACCCGGCTTGTATCAGAAAATTCAAAATGGTCAGTGGAATGGAACAAACTGGCTTGATGAAATATATAAAAAAAACGCCCCGGTCCAGAACCATGCATTTAATATAGCCGGTGGCTCTGATCAGTCTGTTTTTTCTTTGGGCTTTTCATATGCTTCTCAGGTAGGTGTACTGGGAAAACCTGTTGAACCTCATAATGATAAATACACGGTCCGGATGAATAGTGATCATGTACTTTATAAAAATAACGGCCTTGATATTATCAAGTTTGGAGAAACATTCAATTATAGTTACCATAACAGATCAGGTATTGCTGTAGGTGGAATGTATTATAATGATGTCCGCAACATGCTGGATGGAAACCCGTTGGTTCCGGTATACAATGATCAGGGTGATTATTATGCCAATGATGATTTGAAAGCATCGGGACTGGCAGATTTATCCTCCAGGGTCTATAACCCGGTAGCTCAGATGGTACTGAACAGGGGAATGAATGAAACAAAAAATCACAACATCAACAGCAACGCTTACCTGCAGATACAACCGGTTAAAAATCTGGTATTCAAAAGTAGTTACGGATACAGAATGAATGCCAACAATTATCGCAGCTATCAGCCTGCTTATGATCTTGCTGGTGAT
The DNA here is from genome assembly GCA_963783315.1 of uncultured Bacteroidales bacterium. Lineage (GTDB taxonomy): Bacteria > Bacteroidota > Bacteroidia > Bacteroidales > DASQZP01 > DASQZP01. The sequence continues at coordinate 60,224 of CAWAMZ010000005.1, read as the reverse complement.
GTTTCCCTAAGCCCGGGACGTATAACCCAGTCTTCCGGAAATGGTTATAGCTGGACTTTTGAAAATACCCTGAATTATAAATTTAATTTAAACCTTAATTCATTTGATGTACTTGTTGGGCAATCCCTTGAAAAATGGGGTCTTGGCACTAACATGGAAACAACCAATGCAAATCCTACTTATAGCGGTTTTGATTATGCCTATATTGATAATACCGATGGTTTAACCTCCGGAATCACAAGTTTATCAGGTGCTCCGGACGACAGAGGTTCACTGGCTTCTTTCTTTGGAAGAATCCATTATGATTATAATGAAACCTATCTGTTAACCGTAGTGATGAGGGGTGATGGTTCATCCAACTTCCCTGCAGGTAACCGCTGGGGATACTTCCCATCTGTTTCTGCCGGCTGGGTAATGACAGAAGAGGATTTCCTGAAAAACAATAGTGTGCTTAATTTTCTGAAGCTGAGAGCCAGCTGGGGACAAAACGGTAACTCAAATATTGATCCTTATCAGTACCTGAGTATCATTGCCTTTGATGATGAAAACAACTATACATTCGGGAATGACAAAAACAAGCAACAACTGGGAGGTTATCCTTCAATTTTACCCAATAAGGATATCACATGGGAAACATCAGACCAGCTGGATGCCGGCCTTGATGCATATTTCTTAAATTCTCGTTTTCAGGTAGCCTTCGACTATTACAAGAAAAAAACAGTTGACTGGCTGGTGCAGGCTCCTATACCGGAAATTTACGGTGCAGGCGCTCCCTATATTAACGGCGGAGATGTGGAAAATAAAGGATATGAATTGTCTCTTCGCTGGAAAGATATTATGGGAGACTTCCATTATGGAGCTTACTTTAATGTTGCCAAAAATGACAATAAAGTTACCAGGCTTGCCAATGCTGAAGGAATTATCCGCGGACCATCTGATATTATCTCTCAGGGAACCGATCCTATGTACCGTGCACAGGTTGGATATCCTATCGGTTATTTCTATGGATATAAAATAGATGGAATTTTCCAGAATCAGCAGCAGATTGATAACTGGACGCATGGCTTTTTACAGGATAACCCGCAACCCGGTGATGTGATTTTTTCCGATACAAATGGCGATGGTGAAGTAACACCTGAAGATAAAACATTAATTGGTAATCCTCATCCGGATGTAAGTATTGGATTTGGTATTAATTTGTCCTACAGAGGATTGGATTTCTCTATTAGTGGTAAAGGTGCATTCGGACAACAAATCATGAAATCATACCGGTCATTTGCTGATAATGAGTTTCAGAATTATACCACTGATATCCTGGATAAACGCTGGCACGGTGAAGGTACTTCCAATTCATTTCCACGTTTGACCGCCGGTAACAGTACTAACAGGATAAATATATCTGAAATTTATGTTGAAGACGGTGATTATGTTAAGATACTGAATGTAACACTTGGTTATGATTTTAAAGAGTTAGTACCTGCTATGCCTTTTGGTCAGGCTCGCCTGTATGTTGGTGCCCGTAATTTACTGACCATATCGAACTATTCAGGCATGGATCCTGAGGTAGGTTATGGTGATGCCCAGGGCTGGGTTTCAGGAATTGATCTCGGTTTTTATCCTACCCCGCGTACTTTTCTGGCAGGTGTTAATTTGACATTTTAAAAACCATTAATCGAAGATTATTATGAAAAAAATAGTATATTTTATAGTTGCTGCGGCAATGTTAATGGGGTGTGAGAATTTTTTGGACCAAAAGCCTCTCACCCTGAAGACTTCATCGAATTTTCCACAATCAGCCGATGACGCAAAACAAATGATGGCGGGTATTTATACCACCATGAATAATGCACAAAGATTTGTAGATCAAAGTTATTTCTTTGTTTGTGAAGTAGCCAGTGATGACAAATTAGGTGGCGGGGGTATGAATGATGTGAAAGCCCAGGCCTATGAAAATTTCCAGTATTCTGATCCTGAAATGTTGGAACACGCATGGGCACAGGGTTACACAGGAATCTACAGAGCTAATTATGCAATTGAAAACCTTGGGGACCTTGCATCTGATGTCATTAGCGAAAGCCAGAATAATCAGTATAAAGGTGAAGCTTTGTTTTTGAGAGCCTGGTTTTATTATCAGCTGGCCACCCTTTTTGGAGATGTCCCTCTTACTATCAGTACAGAAGCTGAAAACCTGCCTGCTGCTACAAGCGAAGAACTTTACGGGCAGATGGCTTCAGATCTGAAGACAGCCATCGAAATAATGCCAAATGTTCCCTTTGATCAGATAGAGGATGGTAGGGTTACACGATGGGCTGCCGAGGCCTTGATGGCAAGAATCTATTTGTTCTATACCGGTTTCTACCAGAAAGATGCACTTCCTCTCGCTGAAGGTGGAACTGTTACCAAACAAAATGTAATTGACTGGCTGGATGATTGTATCAAAAACAGTGGTCATTCTCTGGTAAGTGATTTCCATGAGTTATGGCCTTATACCAACTCTGCTACCATCGGTGATTATGCGTATATCCAGCATTATATGGATTCAACAGGTAGAAGTCTTACCTATGCCAGCGACAATGGGGCCAGAAATCCGGAGTCTATGTTTGTTGTGAAATTCTCCAATTTTTCCGATTGGGGAGTTAAAAGAGGATACTCCAACCAGTACGAGTTGTATTTTGCTTTGAGAGGTCTGCAGCCTCTTGAAAATACTTACCCCTTTGCCGGTGGCTGGGGACAGGGAAATTCTGTGCCAAAATCATTTGTTGACCAGTGGAAGGCAGATGAACCAAATGATCTCAGATTGGGAGCTTCTGTTATGAATATTGAAAAAGAAGTTGTTCCGTTGGGTTACAAAAGAGGTCAGTGGGATTTTGTAATGGAAAGTAATTACTGGGGAAAAAAGTATAATGGTGTAACTGCAAAAGCTGATGACGGTAGCATTAAAAACGACTACAGTGTTGTTATGTATGGTAACAACGATAACAATCAGTTATCCCATAATGATGATTTGATTTTTATCCGCTTTGCTGATGTATTACTGATGATGTCGGAACTGACTGAAGATGCTCAATACATGAATGAGGTGCGGGCCCGTGCTTATTTACCTCCTGTTTCGTATTCACTTGAAAACCTTCAGAAAGAACGCCGCCATGAGCTTGCATTTGAAGGTTTAAGATGGAATGACATGCGGCGTTGGGGTGCTGCTTATGCTAAAGCAGGACTGGAAACCCAGGTGGGTGTACCCATCTATAATTTTGGTGAGCCGGCTACTCAAAAACCGCTCAGCCCAAAAGGTTATGGTGGACGCTATGATGAAACTAAAGGATTTTTCCCGATACCACAATCACAGATCGAAATTTCAGAAGGTCAGTTGAATCAGGTTGAAGGATATAAAAATGGTCAGGGGTTGTATACCGGCTGGACCAATTAAACAGGCTTAGCTTTCAGGATTATAGTTTGAGGTTGTCTCTCCGGAGACAACCTCTTTTTTTGTTATCCTGATGCTTTTTCAAATAGCGGTGGTATGCACAAATGAAATATTCAGTCATGCATCGGCCGGGATAAATATTTTAAGTATATCAGCAGAATGCCTATATTTGAGTAACTATTAGCCAACTATTATGAAACTTAAAAGTTTGTTTTTTTCTGTATTAGTGATATACATTAACCCATTCATAATCGGTCAGCAGTCTCCCGATTTTAGTCATATTTACCAGTACATTGAAGACCCATCCGTTTTTTCGGTCAATCAGGAACCCGGCCATATGCCACTGGTTCCTTTCCGGTCAGTTAAAGATGCTCTTACGTGCAACAGGGAGCTGTCTGATGGTTATCGCTCACTGAACGGGAAATGGAAATTTCACTGGTCGGAGAATCCGGAAAATCTCCCTGATGAATTCTATAAAAGGCATTTTAAGGATGCCCGCTGGGACAATATTCAGGTACCCGGCAACTGGGAGATGCAGGGGTACGGAGATCCGGTGTTCAGAAATGTTTCACAGCCTTTCCCGGCTAATCCGCCTTACATACCTCATGATTACAATCCCACCGGAATTTATCGCAGGTCATTTGATATTCCTTCTGAATGGAAGGAGAGGAAAATATTTCTCCGGATTGAGGCTGCCACCAGCGCTTCCTTTCTTTGGGTAAACGGCAAACAGGTTGGGTATAACCAGGGTGCCAATGAGCCGGCTGAGTATGACATTACAGATCTTGTTAAACCAGGCGGTAATGAAGTAACAGTGCTGGTTACTAAATATTCGGATGGTACTTACCTGGAAGATCAGGATTTCTGGCGATTGTCCGGGATCTTTCGCGATGTCTCCCTGCTGGCTGTTCCAAAAGTTCATATCAGGGATTATTATGTAACGACCCCGCTTGATGAAAATTACCGGGATGCTGAACTGAAGATTAATGCGGAGCTTCGCAATTATTCCTCCGTACCCGCAGGTAATTACCATATAACAGCCCGCTTATTCAACAAAAACGGAAAACAGGTTACCGGTGATTTCATATCAGAGGATTTGCAGGTTCCGGCAAACGGTAAAATTATGGTAAGTCTGGGCGGGCCGGTTAAAAACCCGTTGAAATGGTCGGCCGAACAACCAAATCTTTACCACCTGACACTGGAGCTGACAGATGCCGGCGGGCATTCTCAGGAAGTACTGGGTAACCGCATAGGGTTCAAAACGGTGGAGGTGAAAAACCAGGCCATTCTGGTAAACGGAGTACCTGTTAAACTCAACGGAGTGAACAGCCATATGCAGCATCCGCTCCTGGGACATGCAATGGATACCGCTACTATCCGCAAAGACTTAATCCTCATGAAGCGCTTTAACATCAATTGTGTGCGTACTTCACATTACCCGCCCAATATGGAATACCTGCAGATGGCTGACGAAATAGGAATCTACGTAGTGGATGAAACCGGAGACGAAGCGCATGCAACTGAATATTTATCCACCCTTCCTGCCTGGCGTGATGCTTATGTCGACAGGGTAACGGGTATGGTACTGCGGGATAGAAACCACCCTTCTGTCATCTTCTGGAGTGCCGGTAATGAGAGCGGCACAGGGGAAAATATATGCAAGGTAATCAGTGCAGGTAAAAAGCTCGATCCGTCGCGAATATTTATGTACGGAGGCAATACAGATGATGTGGGCTGGAAAAATGAAGTGCCCTGTGAAGACATTATCGGGCCGCGCTACCCAACCCCTTATGAGCTTAAAACCAGGATAGGGGAGGTTTCTGAAAAGCAGGACCCGCGTCCTTCTTTTATGGATGAATACGTAGCTGCCACCGGGAACGGAGCAGGCGGACTGGATGAATACTGGGACCTTATTTACTACTTTCCAAGGCTTACGGGAGGTGCTGTCTGGGACTGGGTAAGTCCGGGTATCAGCGAACCGGTAAAGTTACTGAAGGATCAGTCGCCAAAACACATCAATACATCCCTGAAAGGCCGCGGACAGCTTGTGGATGGCAAATTTGGCCACGCTGTCGCCCTTAGCGGGCACGATGAATGGATAGAAACATACCGGGATCCGGCTCTGGATATCACCGGAAATCAGCTTACCCTCTCTTTGTGGATCTTTCCCCGTGAATGGAACGGTTACGGTCCGCTCATCACCAAAGGGAGTTATCAGTTCGGGATGAATCAGTTTACCAGAGACTCGCTGTCGTTTTATGTGGCGGGGAAAGACAAAGCTGTGCTGAAAGTCAAGCTTCCTGATAACTGGGAAAGCAACTGGCATCATCTGGCTGGAACCTATGATGGCAAAACCATGAAGATTTATGTTGACGGAAACATGGCCGGGTCAAAATCCTTTAGCCAGCCAATCGTAAACAGGCCTTTTCCGTTAAATATTGGATGGATCTCCGATATCGATGGTCAGGAATATCCCGGTAAGATGAGCAATGCCATTTTCGACCGGGTGGCTGTTTTTAGCCGGATCATTCCTGTAAAAGAGTTACTGAATCCTTCTGCTGAATTAATAAATAAATCATGTCTGTGGCTTGAAATGGATAGCGTCAGAGAGGAAGGGAACTATTACAGCATGGGTATTGGCGGACGGACCTATGGATTGATATGGCCCGATCGCACTCCCCAGCCGGAACTGTGGCAGCTGAAGAAATCAGCACAACCGGTAAAAGTGAGATTGATTGATGCTGATAATGGACAGGTTGAGGTGGAAAACCGGTACCATTTTACCGATCTGAATACGCTGGAGGCAGCATGGAGCATTCAGACTGATGGTGAAATGACAGAACAGGGTACTTTTGATATTTCACTTCAGCCTTCCCAAAAGAAGATACTGACGCTTCCGTATCATAAGCCGGATATAGAGCCAGGTAAAGATTACCGGCTGCTGGTAAGCTTCCGGTTAAAAGAGCCGACAACCTGGGCTGGGACAGTATTTGAAACAGCCTGGGACCAGTTTGAAATGCCATGGTCAGTTCCGGCATTACCCGCAGCTTCTGACGGAAAAATTGTAGTTACAGATAAAGCCGGGAGTATGATTATAACGGGAAATAATTTTTCCTATACTTTCGACAAAACAACAGGCAACCTGTCATCGCTGCTTTACAATGGGACAGAGCTCATAAGCCGGGGACCGTTAATGAATGTCTGGCGGGCTCCGCTGGCCAATGATATGGATCTGTGGACGTCCTGGCGGGCAGGCTTGCCGGATACCAGGCCCGATTTGGGTGAATTCCCTGCCGGAAGCTGGTATACCTATGGCTTCGATCAGTTGAAATATGAGCTTGATGAAATACAGATCACCGGGCAGAATCCGCATCAGGTGGTTGTTGAAGTACTGAAACATGCTGAAGGAAGCAGCTACCGGACCGCTTTTGACAGTAAGTTTACATATTCCATTGATGCTTCCGGAATCATTACGGTGCGGCACACCATTACTCCCCAGGGAGAAATGCCCCGCTGGATCCCCAAAGTTGGGTGTGAATGGATGCTGAATGGCAACCTGCAGCAGGTTAGGTGGTATGGCAGAGGCCCATTTGAAACGTATCCTGACCGGAAAACCGGGGCAAAATTCGGAACCTACCAAAGCACTGTACAGGATATGTATGAACCTTATCTGATGCCACAGGATTATGGCAATCGCACAGATGTAAGCCGGGTTATCATGCAGACAGCCGATGGTACCGGGATTGAGTTTTCAGCGACGGATACTCCATTTTGCTTCAGTGCCAAACCATACACTACCAATAATCTTTCAAGGGCCAGGTATCCGTATCAGTTGCAACCACAACCGGACATTACCTTCGATCTGGATTATGCTGTGAGCGGAGTGGGGGGAACGGCTGTCTCGGTACTTGACAGGTACCGTGTTACCCCGGTTCAGTATACTTTCTCTTACAGGGTGCGACCTTTTAAAGACTAATTTCTCTGGTATAAAATAAAACAATTATGAAAGGACAATATTTTATTTCAATTTTACTAATTCTGATTTTATTTGATCCGGTTCGTATAGCAACTGCGAATTTTCAGACAAAACCGATGGTTACTGAGCAGCCGGGGAAGAACTCACCCATGCATTTTACTCAATCTTCCGGACAGCAGCCAGTTTCTGAAAGCGAAAAAGAGCCTGTTGACTGGGTTGACCCGTTTATCGGGGTGCGCGATCAGAGCAGTTTCTGTACCATTGGACCGCAGATCCCTTTCGGGTCAGTCAATCCCGGACCCGAAACACCAAAAGGCGATCACGATGGTTATGCTCCGGATCAGCCTGTAAGGGGATTTGCCCAGCTGCATGTAAGCGGCACAGGCTGGGGTAAATACGGCCAGTTTCTTATTTCTCCTCAAACAGGTCTGAATGTGAAAGAGACGGGACATGATTCGCCCAAAGCGAATGAAACAGCCAGGCCGTATTATTACGGGGTGGATCTGACCCGCTATGGCATTCGCACTGAACTTACACCAACACAACATGCCGTACTTTATAAATTTACTTTTCCTGAATCTGACAGTTCCCATATCCTGTTTGACATCACTCATTCGCTGGTTCGGGATATCGCTGCCTATGTCGGGGGAAAAGTAAGTGAAGGAAGTGTCACGGTGGATACAGTTTCAAAAAACAGCATATCAGGATATGGTAAATATGCCGGCGGGTTTGGTGACGGAGAATACGAGGTTTTCTTCAGTGCAAAACTCAGTAAGCCTTTCAGTGAGTATGGCACCTGGCAAGACAGCCTGATTTCAGGGAAGGGTGAAGCTGTTATGAGTCATGAAAACGAACGCATCGGAGCTTACCTGGGCTACAAAACAACCAAGGGTGAAACAGTTTACCTGAAGATCGGGATTTCCCTCAGGAGTACTGCACAGGCTGAAACATGGCTGAATATGGAAATACCGGCATGGGATTTTGGGCTGGTAAAGAACGAGGCCAGACAGGTTTGGAACAGGGAACTGGGAAAGATACTGGTGAAAGGCGGCAGTGAGAAGGACAAAACTATTTTTTATTCCGCTCTGTATCGCACTATGATGATGCCCCGCGATCGTACAGGTGATATCAAAGGCTGGCCGGAAGAGGCTCCGCTATGGGATGATCATTACGCCGTATGGGATACCTGGCGTACCATGTTTCCGCTGATGGTGCTCATCAACCCGGAGATGGTAAGGGACAATGTAAACTCATTTGTCGCCCGTTTTCAAAAGAACCACATCGTTAAAGATGCCTTCATTGCCGGTAACGACATGTTCAGGGAACAGGGAGGTAATAATGTGGACAATGTAATCGCCGATGCCTATGTAAAACAGGTACCGGGTGTCAACTGGGAAAAAGCATGGGAGATCCTGAAGTTTGATGCCGACAGTCAGCGGCTCGGCATACAGGATTCCCCGGATCCGGAGAAAAGAGATCCGGTGGCGGCCTCTTACAAAAGCACTGGCTGGATTCCTGCCGGCATCATGTCTTGCTCCATCAGCCTTGAATATTCCTATAACGATTTTTGTGCTGCTGAGGTGGCGCGCGGACTGGGAAAAATGTCGGATTATTCGCGTTACCTGAAACGCAGCCATCAGTGGACGAATCTATGGAACCCTAAGTTGAAATACAATGAATTCCAGGGATTCATCTGCCCCAAAGACCCTGATGGAAGCTGGGTGGAAATTGATCCGGCAAAAAACTTTGGATCCTGGGGTAAGTATTTCTATGAAGGTAACTCCTGGACCTACTCTTATTTCATGCCACATGACTTTTCAAAGCTGGTTGAATTAAGCGGGGGACCGGAACGTTTTGCTGATAAGCTAAATTTCGGACTGGAGCACAACCTGATTGGGTATAGCAATGAACCGGCTTTTTTGGCTCTGCAATCCTTTCACTATGCAAAACGTCCTGACCTGACTTCTTTCTGGGTTAAGAAAATGATGCGGGAGCAATATTCCCTGAAAGGATACCCGGGCAATGAAGACAGCGGGGCCATGGGTTCCTGGTATGTGTTTGGTGCGTTGGGATTCTTCCCCAATGCCGGTCAGCCCATTTATTACCTGAATGGACCGACATTTCCGGAAATTGATATTACCCTCGGAAATGGCAAAAAACTGCACATAAAGGCATCAAATCTTTCAGAAAAGAACATCTATATCCAATCCTGTTCACTCAACGGACGCCCCTTAAATTCCTCTGTAATTTCCCATGCAGATATTATGAAAGGAGGAGTGCTGGAATTTAACATGGGTCCGGAGCCAAAACAGGGGTGGTAAAGGTTAGTTTACAGACCTGTCAGGTTTCTAAACCTGATGGTCCCCCTAAACTGGCGCAAGCATCTGCTTGTGCCCTTCAACACTAACAAACACCTGAAACTGGCGCAAGCATCTGCTTGTGCCCTTCAATTATCAACCAATTAACTGATATCAAATAATTAATGCACCCGGAAACCGGAAATTTCGGCTTTATCTAATATTCTTAAACTGTTTCAAGTGTCTCGCCTGGAACCTTTATTTCGAAGGAATGAGTTAACCTCGGTATGTATCTCTTCTTATAACAGAGATTTTGGATACAAGCGTCCGCTTGTTTTATTCTCCTCACCAACCACCAAACAATTATTCAAATAATTAATGCACCAGGAAACCGGAGATTCCGGAGCCCTTCGGGCTTCTTTTTATAAACACGAATGTCAAAAATTTCACAAAAGCCTACAAATGCAGCTGAGACATTCAAAATAGGCTATTCCCGTTTATTTAACAAGGTTTGGATTTTGTGTAGGCCCCATAACTGACACAATCCCGTTTATTTATGGCGTGACGGACCTTGTAGAGGTCCCCTAATTGTAGTAAACCCATGTATGTTTTGCCCCCGGACCTTGTAGAGGTCCAATAAATTATTTTTGATTATCCAACCTCTACAAGGTCGGCATTGCATATTGTAATTAGGTTGAGAAATACTCCAATTATTCAACCTCCTATTTAAAGTTGTTTTATTTGTTCGCTGATTTGTGGGTTGTAACTATACTCTCACTGGTCACATCCGATAAACATCCGGTTCCATCCGCCGCATAGTCAACATCCGGTTTCAAAATGGGCATTGTGGATGCGGCGTAAGAAGAGGGGTGCTCCGTTATTCCCGGGCTGACACCCGGGGCTACCGATGTAACGCACCTATCGGTGCTGGCAGTGCGGTAACATGATGACCCCCGCTGGCGCAAGGATCCCCTTGTGCCCAACCAGCTGGAATTCGCTATTTATAATATCAGTTTCAGACGCCACCCAAACTGAGCTTACGCTCACCATAATGCCGCACCTCCGGCGCTGGGTTTTCGTTTTATCATGTGTTTTCTACCATAATTTCGCTCCTAGGAGCTGGATTGCGTTTATTCATTCTCCCCCGCTGGCGCAAGTCTCCTGACTTGTGCCCAACATTATGAAATCCAACGTTTATAACCCTGTCTGGCGCAAGCGATCCGCTTGTGCCCTTTACAGAAAAAAAACCTGTAAATGGTTATCAGAATTTTTAATGCACCCGGAAACCGGAGATCTCGGCTTTATCTAAAACTGAATAATTTGTAGGATCTATATTTTTTACTTTTACTGTTATTTTGTCATTTACATTGAAATGATAAAGAAATGAATAATTATAATTACCATCTCCATTAAAAAGAGATAATCCATTCAGACTAACAAAATAATATAATTTATTTGAGGATGTTGTAAAATGAAAGTTAATCTGATAATAGCCTTTTTGATTAAATATTAACTCTCCAGTTTGTATTATTGGATCTGGTTCACTAATGTCAGTATCAAATGCCAGTGTTGTTGTAACATCTGGATCAATTGATACATTACTTGCATATACACTAAACCCCACCCACGGCACATTCACCATATTTTCGGCACTGATTCCCTTTCCATTGGTAATTGTAATGGAATCATTGACCTCATCATAGCCCAAATTCTGCAATTCATTGGTTGGATCTTTGTCTACCGGTACCTTATTGCCATCAGATATATACAATGTATCATTGACAACAGCAAGTGTTTGCAGCTCGTTGGTTGAATCAGCATCGTTATCATTTATGGATACGGCTTTTTCCCATTGGCTCAGCCTGATAGAATCTCCGCTGCGTTTTAAATACTGCAATTCATTTTCAGGATCTCCGTCCACTGTAACACTACTTCCGTTGGAAATGCTCAGGGTATTATCATTTATTGAAATATCCTGTATCTCGTTCGTAGTGCTGGCATCAATGGAAACGGTATTGCCGTTCGAGATACTCAGGGTATTGCCATTCAGGGTGAGTTGCTGCTTGTCCGTGTTATCCAGGTATGGACCAAGGTCGAGGATGCTGCTGTCGGCAGTCATTTTTGAGATATGCAGTTTGTTGTCCCTGAGATAAAGGTACTGCAGCTCATTCTCAGGATCAGCATCCCCGTCGCCACTCAGGGTTACTGTGTTTCTTTTGGAAATAGACAATTCATTGCCTTTCAGGGAAAGGTACTGCAGCTCATTGGTGGTATCGGCATCTGCATCATTGGGATTCAGCACTACTGTATTGCCCTTGTCAATCGATAACTGATTGCCGTTGAGTTCCAGCCGCTGGATCTCATTGGCAGGATCTGCATCAGCATCATTAATCAAGCCGCTGAGGTTAGCTTCTCCGCCGTTTTCCAGCGAAAGCACGTGGCTCGACTGGTCATAGCTGAGCTGCTGGGAGTCACTGCCTCCGCCTCCGGAATTACTGCTACCGGCTGAAACGGCATAGAGGGCGTAGGGCACCGACAGGAATTGCGTAGTGCTCATGGTCAGGTAACCATTGCCAAAATCGATATCTACTTTCAGAAAATGCTGCGCGTCTCCCCAGTTTATCTCCGAAAATTCGCCTGCAGTACCTCCTGTTTGGGAACCCTGACCAATCACCAGGCTGAACAGGCCAAACTGATCGGTCTGGACCGAATGTGTTTCCACCCATTCCGCCTGGCCTGTAGCACTTCCTGTCAGTATGGAAATTCTTACTGAAAGATTCTGGTTGGCCAGTTCGTCTCCGTTTTTGTCCCGGGCAACGGCCTGGTAACTGATGCCCTGCGGCAATTGTGCAAACCCGGTAACTGCAGTCAGGAGTATAGTAAAAATTATAAAGAGTTTTCTGGTTGGTTTCATGTTGCAAATTCTATGGATTAGCAGGTTCCGCTTTTACATTTTTTCAATTTTTATAATCCTGTTTACGATTTTATTGTCTGAAAAAATATGAATAAAATATACCCCCCTGGGTATTTCTGAAAAATCGATGTAACGTTTTTCAATCCCTTCCAGGCTGTAAAAATTTTCAGTATGAACCAGGTTTCCCATCACCGAAAAGATTTCCACTGTATATTTCTTCACCTTGTTTACATAAAATTTTATGGTAAGCTCATCGCCAACCGGGTTGGGGTAGGCATCAGCGGCATCCTGGTATGAAGGTTCGGTGATGATGATAAGTGAAGGTTGCTGGAACCCCTGGGTGATAAAATAATTGCCGGAGACGCCTGTCGTGTATACAGCCTGACCAACAGTTGCAGAAAGGCTGTAGCCTGAAACTGTACTGCTGTTCCCGCTGGCAGAAACCACAGTCCGCTGTAGCTGCTGGGCGCAGGATTCCCGGAGCCAGCCGGAAAACACGATCAAAAGGAGCACGGCAAACCTGTTCATAACCTGTTCATAACATTGCTGTTTGCCAAATGTAAAACAAATTTTTATAAAAGAAAACAGGCTGTGCCTAATTTAGATTGGTTGAATGCTTGAATATTTTTTTGATGACCGTATAATATTTATGACTTTTCGAGTGCATTAATTAAAAATAACAGCCAGCTAATATATACTTAATACTACAGTTCTAATTTGGCTCAAACAAACCAAAAAACTGTCAATCATGAAAAGATCTGTGTACCCGCTGAATGAGAAAGAAAGTATAAACTCTGATGAGATGATGTCGGATTATGAATTTTCTGTCAAACTGATCTTTGAACATAAAAAATTTGATTTCGAAGAAGAAAACCCGGCTGCTTTCTGGCCGGATCTGTTTCTTTCATGAATCGTTTTTTTGACTAAGATAATGCTGATTTTTATTTTTCAGTCTGACACCATAATAACCGGTAATTATTAAGCAGGAGAGGGGATTGTGGGCTGTACTGGATTCGAACCAGTGACTTCCACCCTGTCAAGGTGACACTCTAAACCAACTGAGTTAACAGCCCCTGTTTATTGCTGCAAATATAAAAAAGTTTATTTAGTACTGTCACTTTTATTGTTTACAACATCAATATTTTGTTTTACTATGTTCATGATCTCATTTTCCGGCATTTTTCCCATTTGCATGACAATCAGAATGTAAGTTTTATAAGGCAGACAAAGTATGTTTTCCTTTTGTTTGTCGGTTACTGAAAAACCCTCCGGATACACCAGGTAATTGCTGAACTTCGGGTTTTGTTTGATGGTATCCCTGGCTTGCAGGTAGGTTTTGTTGGCTTTGTTTGCTGTGGGATATTTGAGAATAAATATTTTATAGTCTCCATAATCGGCAGCCAGTCCTTCTGAAAAATGAAAGATATCTTTTGCATCAAAATGATAAATATTTTCCAGTGCCAGGTTTCCGCGCAGGTAATTTACATCAACCGGGATCATGGGCTGACCTTCCAGTAAATCCAGCAGAGGAGGTTTATCCCCTTTTTCAGGGATCTTCTTGTCAATGGCGGAGGCGAGTGCCACGAGTCCTTCACTGGTATTGCTTTTCTGGTTATTGGCAGTAAGCATGATAAAGTAGTGATCTTTCCAGAACATCAGGTAGTAATCCGCCACAACTGATTCATTTCCAAGAGCGATGTCCTCTCCGTGTCCCGAACTGTTATTGCTGTATACCCCAAAAGCGCCATTGGGATCTGCCATGTCATAAATCTCAACCTGAATTGAAGTAATACCGTTTGAATAACGGGCTGCTACCACCTGGTTGAAACCGTATTCAAGATAAATATCGGCTCCCCCGTCGATCAGATAAAACAGGTCCTCTCCTGCATAATGCATGGGTACCTCCTTGGTGACCCACCCTTTTACTGTTCCGTTCGCAGGTAACAGTGAAAATATATCAATCGTATCCTTAGCGTTCTGTCCCTGGGCTGCACCACAACAGGCGACTAATAGCAGCATTACCGGCAACATTTTCTCTAAATAATAGAAATCACTTTTCTTCAACTGTTTCAACATGGTTTGATTATATAAATATAATGGTTCAACTCACTCGATGGTCTCTCCTGGTTAATTAATGCAAATTTGGTGGATTTCAGTAATCGGACTTTTCCCAACAAACTGATTATGAATTAAAAAACAACTGCTTTGAGTGTGTTGTAAAATTATGTATATTTTTAATCAATCCCTTACGAAATGTTAAAGAATATAAGATATTAAGGTTTCTCTTTTTATTTCTTCAATGATTCTTCAAATAATTTGTAAATCCGGCTGTATTCGTCTGTCCAGCTTGAAGGTTGTACGAAACCATGTTTCTCCACCGGATAGACGGCAAGTTCCCAGTTGAGCTTACCCAGTTCTATCAATCGCTGGGTCAGTCTTACAATATCCTGAAAATGTACGTTGTCATCAACCATGCCATGGCACATCAGCAGGTTTCCCTGTAAACCCCGGGCAAAGTCGATCGGAGAACTCCGGGCATAGGCAAGGCTGTCGAGAACAGGGGTATTGAGAATATTCGATGTATAGGGATGGTTATAGTGGGCCCAGTCGGTTACTGATCGAAGTGCCGCACCTGAATGGAAGGTTCCCGGGGCAGTAAACATTGCCATCAGGGTAATAAATCCGCCGTACGATCCGCCATAAATGCCGATTCGGGCCGGATTAATTCCATAGTTACTTGCGAGGTAGTTGGCGCCATCTACCTGGTCATTCAGGTCTTTGCCGCCCATGTGCCTGTAGATGGCGGTCCGCCAGTCGCGGCCATAGCCGGCACTTCCTCTGTAATCGATATCGAGTACGGTGTAACCATGGTCTGCCAGCAGGTTGTGGAACATGTATTCTCTGAAATATTGGCTCCACCATTTATGGGCATTCTGCAGGTATCCGGCTCCGTGCACGAAAATCACACCGGGTTTACCATCAGCGGGATCGTCTGGCCGGTAGAGGCGGGCGTGTACCAGGGCACCGTCTCTGGCTGTAAATGTTATAAACTCAGGCATTCGCCAGTTGTAGGCTTTAAAAGCAGCAGAAAGGGAGTGTGTGAGTTGTTTTTTTGAAGCGCCGGGCTTGTTTTCCTGCAGATAAAGCTCCCAGGGCTGATTGGCTGTGGAAAATCGTACAGCCAGCCATTTCTCATCGGGAGAAACAGTTACTTCATTGTTTCCTGTTCCGCTGGTAAGTTGCACAGGGTCGCCGCCGTTCAGGGGCATCCGGTAAAACTGCCGTACTTCCGGGTCGCCGATATTGGCAGTAAAATACCACGATTTTTTATCAGCTGAAATGGACGGGTCATAGACCTCCCACTTGCCACTGGTTAGTGCGGTTTTTTCTCCTGTTTCAACATTTACTGTATAAAGATGTGAATAGCCACTTTCTTCGGACTGGAACCAAACCTGCTTATTATCAGGCATCCATCCCAGCAATCCGCCTTCCATTGACCAGCCGATACCGGGGCCGCCGATCCAGGCACTGTCGTGTTGCCTGTCGAGCAACCTGGGTTCGCCATTGTGCAGATCCAGTAACATGATCCAGCGGTCTTTGTTGTCCTGCGAACGTACATTGATTGCGGCATAATCACCATTCTTCGGCCAGTAAGGTCCAAATACATATACGGGCCGCACGGTGGGCTTCAGCGTATCCAGCCGCGGATAATCATGATAGTATTCCGGCTGGTCTTTTATGCCGGGAATATTGCTGGTTTTTACTCCATATACAGAGTCCTGTTCCCTGTTGTAAATGAAAAGGTCGATGGAAGCCTGCGGAGCACCTGCCTTGGTGCGCGCATTTACTGTTTCGGTGTAACCGCTTTCTGTCACAAAATGTGGGATTTCGGTTTGTTCAGCGCCAGCAGCAGGAGTATAAAGGTTATAGGTGATGTATTTTTGATCCGGAGACAATTGTAAATTAATCACCCTTCCTTTACCGGTGTAAATTGGTTCAGGACGGGCTGGTTTAAGTGCTTTCTCAAGCTTTTTTTCTTCTTTTTCGATTCGCTCCCGGTCCCTGATCACCTGAAACAGATCTTTTTGCTCCTGTTTCAGCCATTCATCCTGACTGCTTTCCTTTTTTTCGGAGGAAGGAGCACTTCCTTCCTTGAAATTGGTAAGCTGCTGTAACGAACCATTTGTCAGATCCATCAAAAACAGATTCTGTTCCCGGGCAAAAACAACAGCCGATTCATCTCCGGTGAAATGCGGATCCGTTTCTTTTGCAATCGTACTGGTAAGTTGTCTTACCGTTTCTTTTTTTATATTCAGTATAAAAATATCGCCATTTTTGCTATACAACCACTGACTTCTGTCCTGATTATAAACGCCATGTTTTGAAGGTAGCATTTTGATTTTCCCCGGACTAAGTTCTTCTGATTTGCCGGATTTAATATCTGCCGAGAATAATCCGGATTCTTCCCCCGGATGGGTCATCCGGTTAAAATAGATGGTTTTGTTGTCTTTCGACCAGTATATGTTTTCCGGCAACGGGCCAATCCATTCCGATGGATCCTGCATGATTTTTTTTACAGTGAGTGAGTCGGAAGCCTGCCGGGCGCTAATCGTGGGAATAGTTGAAAAACAGGCAAAAAAGATGAGTAAAAAGCGGGTTTGTTTCATGTGTGAAGAGTTAAATTTTTTGTGATCAGAGGTATTTCATTTCATTAAAAACGGAACTTCTTAGTATAAAAAAGCAAACCTGACAGGATATAACGGGCCTGTCAGGTTTTCAAAGGTAAAAAATATTTTATTTTCTGCAGTAATCCATTAGTGGCATTTATAAATTGGGACGAAATGAACTGCAGGCCCCTGGCCACTAATTATCTTCGGCTGCCTTTACAAAAGGGCAATTTGGATTGGTACCAGGGCCATAACCCATACCGGCACCCCGCATTCCGCGGTTTCCATGTTTTCCGGGGCCATTCCCGTAACCCATGCCTTTGCCTTTTCCGTGCCGCATATTGTCATAATACACTTTCTGTTCATCAGTAAGCAAATTGCGGACGGCCTGCCTGTGCGCTGCAGATTCTTTCATCATACTGTTGCGCAGGGAGGTATACTCATCAATGTTTTTGTTTACGGCATTCATGTCCACCTTCTCTTCCGACATCAGTGTCTGGTAGTGTGCCCTGTTTTCCCTGATTTTATTCCGGAAGGAAGTCATTTGTTTGAGCTGAGCAGTGCGCAGCTCATCAATCTGTTTCTGCTGATCCTCAGTTAAACCCGGAATGGCCTTACACCCGTATCCCTGTCCCTGACCGGCTCCCGGTCCGGGTTGTGCCTGTACTATAATTCCTGTTCCTGCAAGCAGCAAAACTGAAAAAAGTATTGCCATAAATTTCTGTTTCGTTCTCATAACCATTTCAATTTAATTGTGATTAATTATTGTATTTTGATCTATTTGATACCAGAAACGAGCAATGGTTTAAATCAGTTATGAATATTTTTATAAAAAAAGGGCTGCCTCAGGCAGCCCTTCTTCCCCATAAACTTGCTAAGCTAAAACTAATTAAAAATCAAACCGCAGTCCAATAGATACCGGATATAATTCAGGTCCCTTGTTGGTTTCAAAAAGAGATGTGATATAATAGTTTGCGAACAGATTCAGCGCCCTGTAACCAACCCTGGCGGTAACGCCATAACGGAAAGGAGACAGATTGAAGTCATCGCGATCTTTTTCTTTGCGTTTGTTACCGTTGTCCTGATATACTACCTTGTTGTGTGAACCAATTTTGACACCACCAATAACACCGCCTGAAAGATGGATTCGTTTGGAGCGGCTGGTATTCAGGATCTGAAACTCCAGCAATAAGGGAACAGTCAGATAAGTAGTGGTGAACTTGGTTTTGTCAAGATGGATATCATTGTTGTTATAGTAAGGATCGGCAACCGTAACACCCGTTACCGGATCTTTCATGATATTTATATTGTTATCAAAATGATAGTCGTTAAACTCCAGCCCCATACCTGTTACCAGTCCTACTTTATCGGTAAAGCCCAGACTGTACTGCATGAAGTTGATGTTCACATTCCAGGATCTGCCGGTATTCAGGTCCATAAAAGCATTTTCTCCCTGGCGGCTGAACGAAAAGTTGTTGTCAACAAAATTGTTGAATCCAAACTCAAAACCGGCCCAGTGACCTTTAAACTTTGATTTTGATCTGGAGAAATCATCATTCTGGATATCTTCTTCGTCTTCATCCAGTTGTTCAACTTTCACCGAAGTGCCATCGCCGTTTTCCACAATACTGATTCCTTTTCGGCCGAGCATTATTCTGGTTGTATCCGGGTGTGACTGCACCTTGATATTGTCATTGGGTCCGACAGTCACTTCTGATCCTGTCACATCATCCTTGACGTTTACCACAGGGTTCTTTACTTTTTTTACTTTTACTGTATCCTGCTGACCAAAACTGTTCAGCACCAAAGTACAGGCAACTAATAAAAACACGAGTCTTTTCATGGCTGTATCGATTAAATGGTTTAATTATTTTTCTTTTGATGTTTGTTTGCTGGTAGGACGGACAGGTATCCGGAATTGTTACAGGCAGAAATGAAGATTTATTTTTTTAAGGGCGCTTCAACCCCAAATTTGCCTTTGCGGATTGCAACAGCTTCCACATTACCTTTTTTATCATATTCCCTGTCGAATTCAATATTGTTTTCCGTGAGGCTGTTTATGCCTTTGATGCCAGCGTACGCCAGGTCCCAGATTGACAATTTATCAGTAGTACGGGCCGGTTCACTACTGGCATACAATGTCTTTTTAATTTCTTTGGAGGCCAGTTGGGGGAGGGTGAGAAAATCCTTTGAGGAGCTTTTCTTTTTCTCTCCCAATATGGTATAGGTTGAATGCATGGGATGGATCTGTGTCTCGGGTATGTCACCGTCAATTCTTGACAGTTCTATCCTGTTCATCCGCATCATGGGAATCCTGTTCTGAGGCTCATGGTGCTGCTCCTTCACGGGAATAGTCTTAGGCACAGTAGCTCCGGATTTAATCTCAGGTTGAATACTTTGTTTTTTCTCCGGGACGGCTTTCTTTTTGGTTTCTTCCGCTTTAACCTGTGTTTTTTTGGAAGGGGCTTCTTTTTCAGCCGGTGCTGTGTTTTTGGGTGATTGTTCTGTTACTCCCTGTTCCTCTCTTACCTTATTCTCAGCAATTCCGGCAGGTTTATTTCCCTGCTGATGCGGAAGCAGATAAATGGTCAGAAACAACAGCATCACAGCGGCTGCAGCATATGAAATGAATAGCAGACGCTTACGCATGGCCGGAGTTCTCTTTTTCAGATTTTTTTTAAAGGAATATTTGATGGTCCGATCCGGCTTCAGAAATGTTTTTGAGTAAAGGATTACATCTTTCCGGTATTCCGGATTATTTTCCAGGAAAAGATCCAGCTCTTCCTCTTTGCGATCGGTAAGGTCTCCTTCCAGCCTGGCAATAATGAATTCCTGATAATTTGCATCGGAAGGATACTGATCATTGATGGATTTTTTCAGCAGAGACTTATCTTCAAACGTATTATTATCTCTGTCAAGGGGCTCTGCAGACTGCAACAGTTCGAATTCTGTGGCAATATTGGTATGGGTTTGCAAAAATGCCCTTACCTCTGCTGCCTGACTTTCGGTCAGTCGTCCTTCAAGATAGTCGATAAGGACTGATTCGTAATTATGTTCGTTTATATACTGCATTGTGTGTTTTCTTTAAACAACCTGTTCCGGATTTCCTATATAATTTTTCAGAAAAAGCCGGCCCCGGTAAATGTAAACCTTCACCTGCGACTCGGAAAGGCCTGTTATTTCTGAGATTTCATTATAGGCATAGCCCTCATAATCCCTGAGCAGAATAACTGACCGCTGATCGTCCGGTAAACGCGAAATGGCTTCATTCAGTATCTCTTTCAGGTCACTGTATTGATCCGTATGGGCCCAGCTGGTTTTTTCCACACTGTCAATTCCTGTTTCCCTTTTTTCCTTTCTCAATGAGTCGATCATGGTATGATAGGCAGTCGTAAATAAGTAAGACTTTACTTTGCTGTATGTTACCGTGTCAACCTTCCGCCAGAGCTTTTCAAAAGTATCCTGTACAACATCATTCGCTTTATCCTCATCCCTCATATTTTTAAGGATAAACCGGAAAATGCCGTCGGCATGATCATCTACACTCTGGTTGTATTCTTCTACCGTCATGAAGTCTTTAATTTGTCAGTATGACGAACAAGTAGTTTAAAAGTTACAGACTAATAAATTTTTTTCTGATCAAAGTTCGTGAAAAATTACATACCGGTCAATCCCCTTGTTAACATACCGATCAGTGTGTTTTCGAATTGTATAGGTTGTAATGATGTTCTATTTAATATGGCTATCGGAAATGATTAATTTCTTATTAGAAGGGTGCGAGTAACCCAAAAAATGAAGTCGCCCCCGAAGGCCGGGGCGAAAAAGGGCCTGTGGGATTGGAGGACATAAACTAAATTGAATACAGTATCTCAATATAATGTGAACTCAGAAAGTTTTTACTAAATGCAGAAAGCTTTTTACCTAATAAGTTATATTCATTTTTGGTACTTATTTTATTAAAAAAATACTCTGATTCTTGCAAAAATAAATTTTGTACTTTATCTTTGACCAACCGGTCAGTCAAAAAACAGTAACATACTAATATAGTTAAAAATGTCTCCAAGAACAGATGAACAATACGAAGCAATAAGGAAGGAAAAAAAGGAACTGATTTTGCAAACAGCACTGGAAATGTTCGCCGGGGAAGGTTATCATGCTACCACTATAAACAGTATTGCTTCAAAGGCAAAAATATCAAAGGGCCTTGTTTACAATTATTTCTCCAGCAAGCAGGAACTGCTGAAAGATATTATTCACAGCGGATTTAATAACCTGGTTAAGATGTATGAGGGAATTGACAAAATTGAAGATCCACATAAAAAGATCAGCACCCTTTCATCCAGAACCGTAGAAATGATGCTTGAAAAGAGGGAATACTGGAAGTTATATTTCCTGTTGTTGATGCAGCCGCAAATAATGGAGTCGTTTTATGAAGACCTGGTAATGATCAGCGAACCCTATATAAAAATACATGTTGACATTTTTCGTGAAATGGGTTGCGAAGATCCGGAAACTGAAGCACTTTTTTATGGCATGATGCTCGACGGTTTCACGCTCAATGTACTCGTGAACCCATTGATGAGTCCGGAAGGGCCTTTCTTTGAAAAGATAAAAAAGCGATTGTTAAACAGTTATTCTGACGGTAAAAACATATAAGAGAAAATTTAAAACGGAATCATGAAAGCAAAAAATTTATTTTTCATACTGTTAACGGCGCTGCTGCCTAATTTGTTTGTCAGCGCCCAAAATGCAGATGAGATTGTTAAGAAAGCAGACGACAAGATGCGCGGAGAGAAATCGAGTTACAGTGAGATGACCATGAAGATCATCAGGCCCGATTGGGAGCGAACATTGTCTTTCAAATCCTGGACAAAAGGCACAGATCTTTCCATGGCGCTGATTACCGCTCCTGCCAAGGAAAAGGGGCAGACCTTCCTGAAGCGTGGCAATGAGATGTGGAACTGGATACCTGATATCAACCGCATGATCAAGCTGCCCCCCTCCATGCTGTCGCAAGGCTGGATGGGATCCGATTATACCAATGATGATCTGCTCAACCAGTCTTCAATAGTCAACGACTATACTCATAAAATTATCGGAAACGAAGAAATAAACGGGAGGGCATGTTATAAAATTGAACTGTTACCGAAAGAGAATGCACCGGTGGTTTGGGGAAAAGTGTTGATGTGGATCTCAAAGGATGAATATCTGACCATGAAATCAGAATATTATGATGAAGACGGATACCTGACCAAAACAGAGACTGCCTCAGAAGTAAAAACAATGGATGGGCGGTTGATCCCGACAAAAATTGAGCTGATACCTGCTGATAAGAAAGGAAACAAAACGCTGGTAATAATCGATAATATTACGTTTAATAAGCCCATACAGGACGGTTTCTTCTCACAGCAAAACATGAAGCGTTTGCACTGATGAATAAGTTATCCTGTATAATTTTTCAACATCTGAACCTGTATGAAAATATTGCTCAGGTAAGAATTGCATTTAAAATTATGTTGTCAGGGCATCGCAAAACCATAGCCCTGGATTATATACTGATTTAGAGTAAATAATAAAACACCCTACAAGATGAATGTTTTTATCTTAGCCTGGAGAAACCTCTGGCGCAACAAGCGCCGCACCCTGATCACGCTTGCGGCTGTGTTTATGGCGGTTTTCTTCTCCTCTTTTATGACCGGGATGCAGGAAGGCACCTACAGCAATATGATCAACAATATTGTGAAATTCTATTCCGGGTATATTCAGATCCACCAGAAGGATTACTGGGAAACCAAGTCAATTAACGATATTTTCACTCCAACAGACAGTCTGTACCAGACCATTAATTCCGTGGATGGCATTACAAGTTATACCACCCGACTGGAATCGTATTCGCTGATTTCATCAGGAGAAAATACGAAGGGCGCAGCTGTAATGGGTATCGATCCTGAAAAGGAAAATGCCATTACCAACCTGTCGCATTGGGTGGATACCGGAAAATACCTTACTGCGGAGGACAATGGTGTGCTGATTGCCGTAAACCTTGCCAAAAACCTGGACGTGAGTATTGGCGATACGCTTACTTTGCTCAGTCAGGGCTATCATGGAATGTCCGCCTATGGAATTTATCCCGTCCGGGGCATTCTTAAATTCCCGAATCCGGAATTGAATAACATGGCGATTTACATGACCATCGATAATGCGCGTAGTTTTTTCTCTGCTCCGGGTATGGCCTCCTCCATAGTGATCATGGTTTCGAATTACAATAAGGTGGATAAGATTAACCAGACACTGAACAGCGAGATTGGCTCTGACTATTCCTCCATGACCTGGGATGAGATGCAGCCCGAGATTGTACAGATGATCGAAGGAGACCGGGCCGGCGGGGTGATTATGAAAGCCATCCTCTATATTCTCATCGGCTTTACCATCTTTGGAACGGTTATCATGATGATCAATGAGCGGCTTAAGGAAATTGCCATTACAGTGGCGGTGGGTATGCAAAAGTACAAAGTTCAGCTGATGCTGTTCTTTGAAACGCTGATTATTGCTTTTCTTGGCGTGATTGCAGGTTTCCTGATCAGCTTCCCGGCGCTTTCCATACTCAAACACCATCCAATCCCGCTTTCGGGAGAGCTTGCCAAAGCCTATTCGTCATACGGCCTGGAACCAGCCATGTTCTTTAGTACTATCCCACGGGTGTTTACCAATCAGGTGATCATCGTCTTCGCCATCACGCTGGTGGTATACTTCTATCCGCTTTTTAAGATCTATTTTCTGAATATCATTAAATCCTTACGTGCCTAAAATCAACTATTATGATACCTTCAATCTCATGGAGAAACATCTGGAGAAATAAGTTAAGAAGTGCCATCATTCTGATCGCCATAGCCATCGGCATTTTTGCCGGGGTGTTTACCTGGGCCTTTTACCAGGGCATGGTGGAACAGCGGGTAAACAATGCGATTATGACGGAAGTATCAAATATTCAGATCCATCGTCCCGGGTACCTCAAGGACCCGGAGATCAAAGCAGATATTCAGGATCCCGGCAAAATTATTTCGGTGACTGATACCATGCAGGGTGTCAAAGCAGTGAGTGCCCGTATTTTGGCCAATGGAATGGCCCTTTCGGCCGAGACGGGGGCTGGCGTTAAAATGACCGGCGTGGATCCGGAACAGGAGAAGAAAGTAACCAACCTGTACGAAAAAATTGTGGATGGCGCTTATTTTGAAGGCATTAATCGGAACCCTGTCGTCATCGGGCACAAACTTGCCGAAAAACTGAATGTGAAAGTTCGGTCGAAACTGGTGATTACTTTGCAAACCATCGACGGGGATATCACCAGTGCCCAGTTCCGTATTGCAGGTATTTACAGGACATCTAATTCAATGTATGATGAATCAAATATTTTTGTGCGAAAAGGCGACCTGAGTAAATTACTGGGTTTTGAAAAACCGGTGGCCCATGAAATCGCTATTCTGCTCGACAATAATAATGAGTTGGATCAGGTTTATTCGGAGCTAAAAAATACTTTTCCCGGGCAGGATATCCAAACATGGCGCAAACTTATGCCGGAAGTAAGTCTGGTGGAAGAAACAGTCAATGTATCCATGTATTTCATCATGGGGATCATACTGGCGGCATTGTGTTTTGGCATTATCAATACCATGCTGATGGCCGTGCTGGAGCGGGTAAAAGAACTGGGTATGCTGATGGCAGTGGGGATGAATAAAAGGCGGGTGTTCAGTATGATCGTATTGGAAACGGTAATGCTCTCCATCCTGGGAGGGGTGCTGGGTATGGTCATTGCCTGGCTGGCAACTGTCTACTACAGCAGCGCCGGTATCGACCTGTCCAAATGGGCCCAGGCTTATGCCAAGCTCGGTTTCGACACCATGATCTACCCCGTTTTGGATTACAGCATCATCGTTAAGGTAGCTGTGATGGTCATCATTACCGGCATCATCGGCTCCATTTATCCGGCGATCAAGGCGCTCAAACTGAATCCGGCGGATGCAATCCGGACAGATATGTAAATTTATGAATGAAAACCAGGTATAATTAATAATCATCATTATGAACGTCATTGAAGTAAAACAGGTAGAAAAAACTTATAATGATTCAGAAGTTAAGGTTCATGCCGTAAGGGGAATTGACCTTTCTTTCGAAGAGGGTGAGTTTGCTGCTATTGTAGGCCCTTCCGGAAGCGGCAAAACAACTTTTCTGAATATGCTGGGCGGACTGGATGACCCTACCAAAGGAACCATCCATGTGGCGGGTACCGATTTGAGTACCCTCTCTTCCTCCAAACTGATTGATTTCAGGCTGCACAATATTGGTTTTGTTTTTCAGGCTTACAACCTGATCCCGGTGCTCACCGCAAAGGAAAATGTGGAATTTATCATGCATTTACAGGGCTGGCCAAAAGAAAAACGTGATCAGCGCGCCATCTCGTTGCTCGAGCAGGTTGGACTGGGTGACAGGACCGACAGCCGGCCGTCCCGTCTGTCCGGGGGTCAGCAGCAACGTGTTGCGGTTGCAAGGGCCCTTGCCTCCAAACCGAAATTTGTGCTGGCAGATGAGCCCACGGCCAACCTCGATTCAAAATCCACCGAGATGTTGCTGGATATCATGGAAAAGCTCAACCGTGAAGAGCACATCACCTTTATCTTCTCCACGCATGATCAGCGTGTGGTTAAAAAAGCACGCAGGATAATTACTGTTGAGGATGGCAAGGTGATTAGTGATGAGGTAAAGAAAAAATAAAATCAGTCATCATTGTTTAAAAATTGCGACCCGAAATCGCGGCTTTTCGGCCACCGCGCCTTACTAATAAGCATGCGTTTTAAAAAAGAAAAACAAGATTACATATATAAACACATAAATTTTGATTTTTTTAAATAGGATGTTAATCCGATTGTTCAAAAAATACATATTACACAATGATTAGTATGTTTAGACAAATTATTTTTTTTATTGTTTTGTTTTTATTGCTTTGTTTCAACAAGGGCAGCGATGTTTGGGCACAGGACAGTGGATTGTCAAAATTACAGGTGAGCGGTTATTTGAATAATCTGCAAACGGCCTATTTTGAGGATATAAAACAACCCTGGATGACCAGCAATGAGCTGCATGACCGGCTCAACGTGTTCTGGTATCCTTCGGGCTGGCTGACAGGATCGGTACAGTTCAGAAGCCGGTTTATTTATGGGGGGATGGTGCAAAACACCCCTGGTTACGGTGCTTCCCTGGGCAGAGACATGGGCCTGGTGGATATGTCTTTCAACCTGGCTAATGAAAAGGCTTTCGTGTTGAATTCAACCATCGACAGATTATACCTTCAGGCTACTGCCGGCAAGCTGGAATTTACCGCCGGCCGTCAGCGCATCAACTGGGGACAGGCCTTCGTATGGAATCCCAATGACCTGTTTAACACGTATTCATTTTTTGACTTCGACTATCCGGAACGTCCCGGGGCTGATGCACTTCGTCTGCAATATTATACTTCTATGACTTCCAAGGTGGAAGCAGCAGTTAAAGCCGATAGTGCCGGACAAATAACTGCAGCCGGACTGGTTCGGTTCAACTTGTGGAACTACGATTTTCAATTCCTTGGCGGTATCCTGAACAGTGATGATTATGCGGCAGGATTCGGTTTTTCAGGGAATATCAAAGGAGCCGGCTTCCGTGGAGAGGCGGGATACTACCGGCCGGTGAAAAATTTCAGCGACACATCCGCTACCTTCCTGCTTACCCTCTCGGGCGATTATACATTCAGCAATTCATTGTATATTCAGGCTGAAGGGCTCTTGGCTGAGATGCCCGGGCAGGCCGCCATTAACAACTTCATGGATTTTTATTCAGCACCCCTTTCTGCCAAAAACCTTGCCTTTACCAAATGGAACCTGTTTGCAAGGGCAACCTACCCCGTTTCACCTTTGCTGAATGTCACACTGTCAGGCATGTATTTTCCGGCTATTGACGGCATTTTTGCAGGTCCCCAACTGGATTATTCCCTCACAGATAATTTTGATGTATCATTTTATCTGCAGCTTTTTTCCGGGAAATTTCCTGAGGGAGTTTCAGGAGAAAACACAAGACAGAATTTTAACCTGGGATTTCTTCGCTTTAGCTGGAATTACTAACAATTGGAATAATGCAATTTAGTTGGCGGACTACGTTGTATATTAATCAATTAAGCTGTATATTTATAATTGTTAAATTTCTGTTAATAATCTGATGCAGAAGAAATACCGGAATAATTATCATTTTTTTGAATGGGTATAGACTTATTCTGTTTTTCTTTGCAGCATAGACAATCTTAATAAAACCAGGCAGGGCTTCCTTACAGGAAGAGAAAAAATTACTTTATGACAGAGGATAATTTGAAGAATGAAGCCACGAACTTCTCAGGAATCAGTAATTCCCGGGAAAATCTGGATTTGGGTTCATGGGAGTATCAGATCAGTAATACAATGTTCAGCATCAATCCTTTTCTTTCCAGCCTGCCTGATGAGTTTACAGCTTCCTTTCAATCTGAGAAAACAGAACTGGAGCAATACATTCACCCCAATGATTATCAGCATATTATCCGGAATTTGAACGACGTTATAAAAGACAATACCAATCATTTCTCTGCCACCATAAGAATAAAAAATGGACCTGATCAATTTGTAAAAGTAATTCTGAAGAGTAAACAGGTAATACTGGATGAGAATAATAACCCTGAAAAGATCATTGGCAGCATCAGGTTAATTTCCGGCGATGAATTACGATCTGCCTCTTTCTGTAATGACGATAAATGTTACAGACAACTCATCACGGCCATTCCAGGCACTTCTGTGATGGTGTTCGACAGGAATCTTGAGATACAGCTGTATGAGGGCAGTAAAAAGGAGTTTATCCGGAACGAGGTTGAGGGAATGTCAATTTATGAGTTGTTTCCGCAAAGAATGATAAGTTTACTTGAACCGGTTTTTCTGCGGGCACTCAAAGGCGAAGCCACCAGTTTTGAACATGAGTACCTGCAGCATACTTTCCACCGGCATATACTGCCACTCAGGAATGAACAGGAGCAAACAGGAAACGGATTGATGATAACAGTTGACATTTCCGCATCGAAGCGGGTTGAAAAGATCATCACACAGAATCTTTCCTGGTACAGGAATATTATGAACCATTTTGAGGAAGGGCTGGCAATTTTTGAAAACAACAAAGTTATTTATGCTTCACCCGCTTATCATCACTGGTTTGGTTTTGAAATCATGAAAGACGTGAGTTTCGATCAGGTTGCAGAGGCAGTACATCCTGATGATCTGCAGTATGTTACAAGCAGGTTTTACAGTGGGTGCAAGGGGAAAGCTGAAAATAAACAGTACCAGTACCGGATTATCCGTGCCGACGGAAGCATTTTATGGCTGGAAGACCATCTCAAAAATGAATACAGCAGGGAGGGTAAGCAGTTACGGACAATAGTAACCACCCACAATATTTCGGCTTTCAGGAAAACAGAAGCCAAAAATGCCGAACTGGTTAAAGAGCTTGAATTTCACCAGCAGATTCATGATGTACTGGGAGAAGGAATTGCGCTATTGGATAATCAGCAACGTTTTGTCTTTGCCAATCCGGCCACCGGACTTATCTTCGAAACAACACCCGAGGTGCTGATCTATACCAGTCTGGAAGATTATCGCATTGAAGATTTTACCGGGCCGGTCTCTGAGTCGGCCCAGGGGGCAGACGAAAGCAGCAACATGCATTACATCGTAATTAATACTGAGGAAGGCAATAAAAAAATACTCCGTTACCACACTTTTCCTTTCTTCCTTCATTCACATCTGTTTGCTGACCTGGCCATCTTCCGAGATGTTACCCGGGAAGTTGAACTCATCCGGCACAATGCGATGCTGGAAACTATTCTGGACGAATCGAATATGGGATATATTCAACTCAATGTGAAGACTTCAACGCTTAAAACAAATAAATGGGTCTCCTCCCGTTTGGGCTACCAAAACAGTGACCTGAAGAAACTCACACCGATAAAATTGTTGGATAACTTATTTTCTCCTGAAGAGGCTGATGAATTTAAACAGAATTTAAAAGATATTCCCACTGAGGGGAAGACCAGTTTAAAAAGAAAAGGATTTGTCTCAGCCGGAAAAGGGGAAAAAATTTACTGTCATATTACCATGCTCCGGGAGACTGATGAAGAAAATCAGCTTACCGAATTAACCTTGTTTATGCAGGAAATGGCAAAACCCGACTTTCCTCCGGATGCAGGATGATCTGATCATTTTGAAAGTCTGTCCGGAATTATGATTTCGATTGTGGTGCCTTTATCAAGAGCAGAATCAATGAACATTGAACCACCAAATTGCCTGGAAACAAGATAAGCTTTGGTCAACCCGAATCCTTCTCCCTTGGTTTCTAAAGGTGTAGTGTTTGATCCCCTGACGCCATATTCCACTACATGCTCAATTTCTTGCTCGGGTATTCCTCTGCCGGTATCCGATACCTTTATTTCTAACCGTGAACCAGTATGTATCAGGGAACCATTTATTATTCCCCCAACCGGGGTATACTTTCGGGCATTGGCTACCAGATCCCGAAAACAATCCTGCACGATTGATGGCATCCTGATATGTCCGTTGGTATCCCCATGGATATCGAGGGTCACCAGGTAGCTTCCGGAGGTATGTTTTAAAGGGTCGTAAACAATATCAAAAGTACTCCTGCTGTTCATCTTAATGGCATCAAGCACCTGATGTATATTATGAAGCAGCATAGCAGTAGAATGAGAGATCCATTTATCCGGTGCCGATACACGAGCCAGAATTTCGCGTACGCGTACATCCACCACTTCAAACACCCCATTCAGGTTATCCTGATATCTGTCAATTGCATCAATAAATGCAGGATTATCAGCATGTTGTAGCCTGGCTGCAGCTATTTCTTCCAGAATAATTGTTTTGTACCCTGCAATCTGACTGGCTTTTTCCAACGCCAGGTTTGTATCATTAAAGGAATAGAGCAGGTCGTAGGATGAGGCAATGCCAGTCCCGAAGATATCCGGATCATTCAGTTTATTCCTCAGTAATTCAAGCACGCCGATGATTACATTCACCACATTGACAAAACTGTGCATCTGAATACGGGCTGATTCCCTGTCAGACAGCGAAAGGGGGGTCCTGATCTCTTTTCTCATAGTAGAAAATATTTAAACGATCCCGGGGAGGTCGATACCTTCAAAGATACATATTTTTTTAATATGCAGTTCAGGATTAGCCAGGAATATGTTTTTCATGTGCAGATGCTTCTATTGTTGGAGTTATTATAGTTGTTGTAGCTTGTGGAGACGCACGGCCGTGCGTCTTTGCGTGTATCTCTCCACTGCCGCAAGGTCCGCTTGTGGCCCCACCCTGACTCAAGTCACCCCCACCCTGGTTCAAGTCTCCAGACTTGTACCGACTTGCTCTGCCCTGGGATTATATTATATGGATCTATTATAGTTGTTGTAGCTTGTGGAGACGCACGGCCGTGTATCTTTCCGTGTGTCTTTGCAATCTATATATAGGTAAAAGGATCTTCTACCGGGGCCTGTCTGTTCTTTGTCCACCGATGGCAACTTACAATCTGTTGTTATGTTGTAGCAATCACCCTCTTTATCCGCAAACTCATAACCAGCAACACAAACGTGATCACAAACAGGATCCAGCCTGCCAGATCATAGGATCCGGTATATTTTAAAGAAAGCGAAAACAGGGAAGGGCCCACAGCGCTGCCGGTAACCGTCCATCCCATGGCATAGCCGGAAATTTCTCCAAGATGGCGAAGGCCGAAAAAACGCGGCCAGGCAACAGCTGACATTACCCCAAACATTCCCTGGGCTATCCCATTGCCAATGATGAGTATCCATTTGTATACCGGATCAATATCCAGCCGTGTCAGCGCAAACATACTCAGGCACATACCGGCCAAAAACAACCACAACAGGTATTTCAACCGGATGTAATCACTGATCCAGCTGCCCCCGAAATGAAAACCCACTGCAACCAATGCCGTTGGCAAAAAGATAGCAACTGCCACCTCGCGGCTGAATCCGTTTACTCCAAAGACAGAGACAATATGGAAGGTAATGGCCGTTATATAAAGGGCATACATGGCCATGCCGAGGTTGAACATCCAGAAATTGTAGGTACTACGGGCCTCTTTGAGCGTATGGTCCTTTCCTGTTGAATCGCCTTTTACGTCTGCCCGTTTACGAATAATTTTCTTCCCGTCAGGAATCAACCCGTACATGTTCGGATTATCTCTGAAAAATATAAAGGCAAAGAGGAGGAAAAACCCAGCGCTCACCAGTGCCAGTATCTGCCAGGCGCCCCGCCAGGTAAATTGCTCAATCAGATCATTCAGAAGTCTGGGAGAATAGGCAAAACCAAAAGATATCGATACACCCAGAATGGCATTTACCATTCCGCGCCGTTTGTCAAACCACTTCATCACCATGTTCCTGGAAATCATGGTAAGCACACCCTGACCAAAAAAGCGGATCAGGAAAAAGCCCAGTGTAATCAATATCATGGCAATCAAAGCGTTTTGCTGCACATGAAAGAGATTATCAAAAAAGGCAGCAGCAGCGTCTACTTTGCTGAGGTACAGCAATGACAGGCCGAGCATCACAGCCACCACCACTGCAATGGGACGGGCACCATGCCGGTCGTACAACCGGCCTGCCCTGGTAATAAACAAGGCGCTCATCACTGTCCCGATCATATAAGCTACGCTCAGTTCCACCCGGCTCAGATGAAGGGCTTTCAGCAGGTAATCGGTAAAAACCGATACTCCCATGGTTTGACCGGGTATACTCATCAGCACACCAACCACTCCTGCAAACAGGATGATCCAACCATAAAAAAAGGGGAATTTCGAGGGGGTAAAAGGAATATTTTTAAGCCTTTCGGCTAAATTGGGCTTACTTGTGTTTGTCATGTTGGGTAAATACGCTTAACAGTTCTGAAAAAAAGAACAAAGGTACGTTATTTACCTGTTTTGATCAACCGGTCTAACGGATAACAAGCTTCTCTTTCAAAAGGATTTCGTTCACCCTGATTAAGTAAATACCAGAAGGAATATCACCGGGATCAATAATTTCTTGCAAACCCCGATCAGCAGCTACAGGATAGGTTTTGTTATAAACTTTTTGTCCCTGCATATTTACCAGAGTGATGACACAGTTGTTTCCTTTAATTCCTTCCAGTTCAATGGTAAACTGGCGTTTTGCAGGGTTGGGATAAATCATGCCCTTTAAGCTGCCTGCCACTGGCGTGATGGAGGTAGGTTCATTGATTGGAATAACAGAAGAATAAACCGGTCCGCAACCATTTTCATCTGAAATGGCGATGGTATAATCACCGGGATAAAGATTTTCAAACAAGCTGATGGTTTGTGAAGGATTGCCGTTTATTGAGAACAGCAGCGATCCTGTTCCTCCGGTAGCTGTTACAGAGATCATTCCGTCATTTCCTCCGGCAATGGTAACATCCTGGGTACTCATTTTGGAGATCAGGATCTCATCCGGCTGAGCCAGATCGATCGAGCCGGTTACGAGTGGACCACAGCCATTGGCATCAGTAATAGTGGCCTGATAGGTGCCCGCATTCAGTCCGGTAAACTGACCGTTGTCATTTATAATGTCGCCGGGTGAAAGAGTAAAAGCGTAGGGTGTTGTACCTCCTGTGGCAGCGATGGTAATTGTCCCGTTTCCGGCATCGTAGCAGTTCAGATCAACACTACTGGTTCCTGTTATGACAAGCTGATCTGGCTCTGAAATACTAAGCGGGTCAGAAGTAGCCGGACAATTGTTTTCATCCACAACTGCTACTGTATAACTGCCAGGCGCAAGTGCATCAAAAGCACCATCGGAATTGGTGGTTGAGAGGGGGCTCAGTGTATAGGTATAAACACCTGTGCCGCCTGTTGCGTTTACCGTAATGGTTCCGTCACCGTCACCATTACAGGTGACATCGGTGGCTGCCTGAGACAGGAATCCAACCGCTGCCGGTTCTGTGATTGTCACAGGAGCAGACAGGGTATAAACACAACCGGTTGACTGCTGGTCTCTTACTACAGGGTTGTAATCACCAGGTGACAATGCAGTAAACAAACCTGAGGAGGTCCAGGTACTGCCATCCAGCGAATATTCAAAATTGCCGGATCCGCCGCTTCCGCTTATCTCCAGCTGACCGTCGGTGAGTCCGTTGCAACTGATGTTTGCATGTGATGAAACTACCTCGGTAAGAGAAAGGCCATTTGCCGGTTCGGTCAGTGTAATGGTTTTTCCCGTTGTGCACAGATTGGCATCACTGATCTGTATGGAATAACTTCCTGCATAAAGCCCGGTGAATATGCCTGACTGATTGGTGACATTCCCCGGTGAAAGGGTGAATTCATAAGGAGCAGTCCCTCCCACCATCACGAGTGAGATCTCACCGGTGCTGTTGCCCTTGCAGGTTATATCCGTAACGGATTGCTGCTGGATCACCAGGGCAGATGGTTCGTTTAATGTTAGTATGCCTGATGTAGCTGTACAATTATTGGCGTCAGTGGCCTCAACCGTATAGCTGCCTCCTGAAAGCCTGGTAAAACTACCGTCAAAGCTGAACTTATTCACAGGTTGCAGTGTGTAATCAATGGTTCCTGTGCCACCTGTTGCGGTTATGTTTATGCTGCCATCAGCAGCACCGTTACAGGTTATATCAGAAAGTGCAGCCTGTCCAAAAACAACGGCTGATGGTTCGTTAATTACGAATTGTAACGGAGTAATGGCGCAGCTGTTTTCATCTGTAACTTCAACAGTATAGCTGCCAGCTCCCAGGTTATTGAAAATTCCGGAAGTGTTAGAAGTATTGCCGGGCTGCAGGGTATAAGTGTGGACGCCTGTTCCGCCCGAGGCGGTCAGCATAATTCCTCCGTCTGTCAGTCCATTGCAGGAGGCATCGGTAAGTGTGGGCTGTCCGGTAGTAATGGCAGCAGGTTCATCAATAATGATGGCAGAAAGACCACTGTATACACAGGAAGTTGCATTTTTGTCCCTGACAGTCACACTATAGCTGCCTGCTGATAAACCGGTAAACAGTCCTGATGAGGACCAGTTACTGCCATCCAGTGAATATTCCCATTCACCGGAACCACCACTGCCGTATACCTCAAACTGACCGTCAGATAATCCGTTACAACTTACATCCTGGTGAGCACTGATGTTCTCACTCAGTGAGAGTGCCTGTGCCGGTTCAGTTACCTGATAGGCTTTGGAGGTGGAGCAGTTGAGGTTGTCGGTAATGGATACATTGTAATTGCCTGCGGTAAGACTGGCAAATATTCCTGTCTGATTGGAAACATTGTTGGGAGTAAGTATAAAATAATAAGGGGTTGTACCACCTGTCATTTGCAGACTGATGGAGCCTGATGCATCGCCCTTGCAGCATACGTTCACCACAGTATCATGCTGAATGGTGAGTGGTGCAGGTTGTGTAATGGTTTTTTGTGCCGAAGTAACCTGACAATTGTTGGCATCGGTTACCGTCACTGTATAAGTATTGGCTGGCAGATTGGTAAAGCTGCCTGTCGTATTTGAAGTACCTGATGGTTGCAGTGTATAGGTCAGTGTTCCGGTACCTCCTGTTGCTGAAAGCTGCAGACTACCGTCTGATAGGCCGTTGCAGGATACATTGGTGATGGCCGGGTTGCAGGAACAATTGCAGTCGGTTCAGTGATGACAATGGTTGGCAGTCCGGTATACACACAACTCACCGAATTTCTGTCCCTGACTGTCACATCGTAACTTCCGGCAGGTAATCCGCTGAATACACCCGAGGTATACCAGTTGGTACCGTCATACGAATATTCATACTGTCCGGATCCGCCCGTACCCGCTACTTCAAACTTACCCTCAGAAGCCCCGTTGCACTTAACATCCAGATGAGAGCCGGTAACCTCGGCGAGTCCGAGTGCCTGAGCAGGTTCAGAAACCGTAAATCCGGCTGATTTCACGCAGTTATGAGCATCGGAAGCCTGGAGGGCATAGTTGCCTGCTGTCAGTCCTGACTGGTTCTGGTCAGTGGGTACCACGCCCGAACCGGTGCTGGTGCTCCACATGTAATTATAAGGAGTAGTGCCGCCACTCAGGGTGACATCAATGGCGCCGGTATTGTCTCCTTTACAACCCACATCAGTGATGAGAGAAGCGATGCTCATGGGAGCGGGGTCAGTCAAGTGTGACCTGATCGAGTTGCCTGACAACTGTTGTCATCCGTAACCGTAACTGTATAGGTTCCTGCAGAAAGCAGGTCGGCAGTAGCCGTATTCTGGTTGCCCAGGTCGTCCCACTGGTACGACAACGTTCCGGTTCCTCCGGAGGCTGCCGCTGTGGCAATTCCGTTCATATTTCCCGGACAGAGTACCGGCTGGTCGACAGTGATCGATACGCTGATAGCAGCCGGTTCGTTAATCTGAGCCGAGCTGTTGGTAGTACAGCCGTTGGCATCCGTCACATTAACTGAATAACTACCCGGGAGGAGGTTGGCAATGTCTTCTGTGTTTTTTCCGTTTGACCAGGCGTAGGTATACGGGTAGGTTCCTCCGGAAACGGTTAAATCTGCCAGTCCCGTTGCCTCACCGTTGCACAATACATCTGTGGCCACAACAGAGGAAGCAAGCACCGCCGGTTCCTGAATAATGACCCAGGCCGTGTCTTTTGCTACATCATCGGCAACAGCTACATGGTAGGTGCCGACAGCGAGTCCGTTGATAGTAACAGCAGTGCCCAGCAGTGATTCTGCAGCATTCAGCCAGCGGTACGTGACTGTTCCGGTAGAGCCTGTAACCGATACGGTAGCGCTGCCGTCACTCAGCCCGTTACATGATACGTTTTGATGAGCCGAAATATTCGCCAGCAGCAAGCTTTGTTCATTTACTGATATAGCAGAATCAGCAGGACAGCCGTTCTGGTCGGTAAGTTGTACCGTATATACACCGCCGGTCAGGTTTGAAATGTCTTCGGTTGTTTCCCCGTTCGACCAGAGGAACGAATAAGGAGCCACGCCACCATTCACCATCAGGTTGATGGCCCCGTTGTTACCCGGAGGAATGATGATGGGCGACACAGTTGTACCGTTAAAATTGATGGCCTCAGGTTGTGAAACCACGAATGACGAATCGAGTGTACAGCCTTTGCTGTCGGTGAGTGAAAGAGAATACGTTCCCGAAGGGATATTGCTCTGGTCTTCTGCGGTGGCATTTACCCCGGCTCCGTCGCTGGTGGACCAGTTATACTGGTAAGGAGCAGTACCCCCTGTGGGTGAAATATCGATGGCACCGGTAGTTTCGTTGAAACAGCTTACCGGCGTGATGGATCTGTTGATGGCCAGCAGGGCTGGCTGTGTCAGTTCGATGGTAGCCTGTGCGACTGAGTCGCGGGAATCCGTAACGGTTACCGTGTAGGTGCCGGCGGAAAGTCCTGTAGCCACAGAATCATTAATCCCTGCATTGGGGGCATGGCTCCAGGTATAGGTATACGGCGGTACCCCAAAATAAGGCGTTACCAGCAGCTTACCGTCTGAAGCATCCGTAACAGGAAGGTGTTTTGGTGGTGGTGAAAACGGCGGAGTAGGGTGGGGTGTAAGTGGCGACAATGCCATCGAATGTTGATGGATTTGTGTTTGTGTAGGTTTGGTCGCCAACGTAGAGTTGGGCAGACTTGAAATAACCCCCAATGTATACATTATTATTGTCATCTACGGTTAAGTGCATCTGAGATATCATCCATGATATCAGAACCTTTGATGATCAGCTGGCTTTAATCATGTTGCCTTTGCAGATCGAAAGTTCCAATAAAAATATTTGTATCAGTTACGAATTAGCTCTTAAGGTATCTTTATCCAAAATTTAGTTCATCTGTATAATATCCAGAAAGATAAAGAAAATTATTCTTTTCATCAATATCTACAGCATATTCATTATTTGAGTGAACCATAACTTTTTGCCCATTGGAGTTTCCGTTTTATTATATTTAAAATAAAAATATCTTGACCTCCTTGATTTACTAATACTATTATTAGATTTAATAATTGGAGGTAGAATCAAATGTAAGATTGAACTTTTAAAATAACCTGTATAATAAACATTGCCATACTGATCACTTGTTAATAGATCCAGATATATCATTGTTATTACCATATGTTTGTCTTACCCATTGTCCATACCATTAAAATCAATCTTATAAATAAACATATCAGAAATATTGGAGTTCTGACTGTTATAGCTTCTTACATCAAAATTTAATTGATCTCTAAAATATCCTGTAATATAATAACCATCATTAAATGCTTTTACTGAGAAATTCTTGATAGATTATTATTTCCATTATATTTTTACTCCAAATTTTAGATCCAGAAGTAGTTAACTTTAAGTAATAAAATTATCTGTACCAATATTATTATATAGTTTCATCTTCAAAATTGTACAGAATCATTGAAGAATCCAGCAATAATTAAATTACCATCTTTATCACATCAATAGATTTTGGTTGAACAGTATTATTTCCTTCTGCTATTAGTTTTTTAGATAATAAATTTCCAGATGAATCAAATTTAATTAAAGCTACATCTCTAGAATTTGAATTTGCAAATAGATGTATCAGTATTTCCTATATAAGTTGTATCTTGTAATTCCACCAATAAAATATATATCGTTATTTTGGCAAACTAATATCAACCCCAAAATCCATATATTTACTTCCAATGGGAATAAACCATTCAAATATATCATTGTTGATTAAATTTTGCAATAAATAAGATCATAACTCTACCTTTTGAAGGATTTCCTTCAGCATCAACTGTAAAATATACCAGCAATATAAGTGTATTTGTTGGTCATCTTGATCAATTGAATAAATACTTAATATCTCCATTATTAGAAATATGTTTAAGTCCTTTCCATTTTTGACGCAATAAACTGAATATAAATAAAAGAAAAGCATAGTTGAAATAAAATGAGAAATATTTTCTTATTTATTTTAAATATAAATAATTAGTTAACTAATATCCATGAATAAATGTTTCATGTGAATAGTTGCAGGATTGCCACCATTCATGTATCTTTAATAGTATAAGTATATTAACCTCCGGCTTCCTCCAAACCTTTTTCCCCTGTTCTTTTTCTTGTATTTCTTTCATGATTTTGATAATTTTTGGATTTAAGCCTCAAAAATAGAACAATTTACAGGAATAATCCACATGATTTTTCACAATTGTTCGTACCCTTTGATACGTAATATCAGGTTTAAAGATGCAAAATATCATCAAATATATTGTGTCAAATTAATGAAAGTCATGATTTTATTGATCAATGATGGTTTTGGGATGGCCAACAGAATGATTCTGTATGTTAGTTAAACACAGATTGTCTGTAATGGGAAGCATGAACCACTAATTTCACAGATTACACGGAAAAATGCTCTAAGCATAAATGATTATTCAAAAATTCAGGGTTCGTGGTTAACCAAAAATGGCCCGCAAGACCACAATATATTGATCCGTGGTAGTTGTAGTCTACCTGATTTCAAAATCTTTATTACCTTCATCCCCTTAAAAGAACCCTCTATGAACAGTTTTACCGGCATCTTTTTCCCTGACAACCCTACTCATCCGGCCATTGAGCTGCTGCGCAAACTGGCCGGAAACAGAAATTTACAGTTGCAGGAAACGGATAACCTGGTGATCGTTTGTCAGGAAAAAGCCGGCAGGGCATCCAATGCCGACTGGCTTGTGGTTTGTGATGCTTCTTTCTACAACAAAAAAGAAATGGCCCGGCAGTGGAGTTCGCCGGATATATCTCTGCAGGAGTCAACGCCTGCTGAATTCATTCTGGAAGGGCTCACAAAAAAGGGTACCTCCTTCACAGACAGACTGATGGGCGATTTTGCTGTGGTGGCCTTTCACCGCGCTACTGCTACCTTATATTGCTTCCGTGACCAGCATGGGTTCAGGCCGCTCTATTATCATCAACAAAATGGCTTGTTCTTCTTTTCCAACCATCTGCCATCGCTTACTTCCCTTCCGGTTGTCGATCAAACACCAGACATGGAATTCGTGGCAGACACGCTGGCCGGCATCAAATCAGACAAAGAGCGTACTTCCTACCAACAGATCTACCGGTTGCTGCCAGCACATTTCCTTGAGGTACAGGGCCGTCATTTGAACTTACAGCGTTACTGGGATTTCGACCTGTCAAAGAAAATACATTATTCCCGGGAGGAAGACTACGTGGAGGCTTTCCGGGAATTGCTGCACGAAGCCATCACCTGCAGGCTGGATGGCGGACAGGTGGGTGCTGAGCTAAGCGGTGGTCTCGATTCATCAGTGATCGCTGCCACAGCATCCGGCTACCTGAAGCAACAGCACCGTTCCCTCCAGGCCTTCTCTCATGCACATCCGCCGGAGATGGATGGCACCGATGTCTTTCCGAAAGATGAAAAAACATTTATCGAACAGGTACTGCAACACGCAGGTATAAATGAGCACTGGTACGTCACCGCAGCCGAACGTGATATCCTGAACTCACTGCAGGAAGGCCTCCGTATACAGGGCGGACTGTTTCAGCAATCGCTTCAGGTTTATTCCGATGCTCTGTACGACCAGGCAAAAAAATCGGGCAGTACCATCCTGCTTTCGGGTTTTGGTGGCGATGAAGGCGTAACTTACCAGGGGGCAGGTTTTATGAACGAACTGGCCGCCGGTCGACACTGGCAGGA
Source organism: uncultured Bacteroidales bacterium (assembly GCA_963783315.1). Classification (GTDB taxonomy): domain Bacteria; phylum Bacteroidota; class Bacteroidia; order Bacteroidales; family DASQZP01; genus DASQZP01. Next base: position 20,136 of record CAWAMZ010000005.1, on the reverse strand, counting down.
ATTGTGGCGGGAGATTGGCAGTCGTGGCAGCAGCAACAGATTGAAAAACCTGAAACGGTTCCTTGCTCTGTGGACGGGCAGGGAAATACCACCTGTCTATCACCTTATCAGCAGCATAATGCCGGAAAGGTACGACTGGCGAAAAGTAAAGTTTGCAAACCTGGCACTTACCCAGGGAGCAATCAGCAAATACGGAATCAAAAAACGATATTTCTCGCGGGTGCGTTTCCCGGATGATGACAGCGTGAAGGTGCGGCAATACAAAAGGATGACCCATCCCCATGTCTCCGGGCGACTCGAATATTGTTACCTGGCGGCTGCCAGTCGGGGCCTTGAATACCGCTATCCCCTGCAGGATATTCGTCTGCAGCAGTTTCACCTTTCCGTTCCGGCCCGGTTAAAAGTGAAAAATGGTACCGGCCGTTACCTGTACCGCAGGGCTGTTTATGACTGGGTGCCGGAAACCATTCGCTGGCGGGCCGACAAGAGCGGCGCCACCATCCCGACGGTGTTTGCACGGTTTGAAAGGGATTATGAAAATATCCTGCAGTTTCTGGATGAAAATAAAGAACTGGCTGCTGATTTGATCAACCATCAGCAACTCCGTAAATGGGCTGACAATATTCACAACAGGGTACAGGCCAACGATCCCAACAGCATCAATCCACCTGCTTTCTACCATAATCTGGCAACGCTGATCTGGCTGAAAGAGATGCGCTAGTCAGATTTTCATTTTATTTTATTGGAAATAAGATAGCTGATCAGTATAAAACAAAAAAACCGGAGTAGATTACTCCGGTTTTTCAGGCTCCCCCTCCAGGACTTGAACCTGGGACCCTCTGATTAACAGTCAGATGCTCTAACCAACTGAGCTAAGGAGGAAAGTTTTGTTATCTTTCGAGCTGCGAAAATAATAGGAATACTTTAATTATACAAACATTTTTGAAAATTTTTAAGCCTAAATGTTTCCCGGATTGTATGGTTTGAAATTCAAAACCTGCAGCTTTCAGTATATTTTATTAATTTCACCGCCAAAAATATTATTGATATTATGACAAAAGTACTGGGAATGGGCAATGCCCTTGTGGATATCCTGATCAGGATCAACGACGAAAAGATACTGGAAGAACTTAACATGCCCAAAGGTACCATGCACCTGGTGGATGCTGAATTTGCCGGCAGGCTGCTGGCTCGTTTGACCGATTATGCCCAACAACTCTCTTCGGGCGGTTCGGCGGCAAACACCATTCACGGCCTGGCGCACCTTGGAGTTGAAACAGCTTTCATCGGCAAGGTTGGACAGGATGATTTTGGTAAGTTTTTCAGTCAGGACATGCAAAATGCAGGTATCCATCCACAACTGCTATCCAGTGATACTGAATCCGGACGGGCCATCGCGCTCATTACCCCCGACTCTGAACGGACTTTTGGCACGTACCTCGGTGCTGCCATTGAACTTTCGGCTGCTGACCTGAAACCTGAAATGTTCGCAGGATACGATTATTTTCATATCGAAGGCTACCTGGTACAAAATCATACGCTGATTGAAACAGCCGTGAAGATGGCCAAAGAAGCCGGGGTGCAAGTATCGCTTGACCTGGCCAGTTACAATGTAGTGGAAGACAACAAAGATTTTCTGCTCGAAATCACCCGGAAATATGTCGATATTCTTTTTGCCAACGAGGAAGAAGCGCTTTCTTTTACTGGCAAAAAACCGGAGGAGGCCATTAATATCATCAGTGAATACAGCGAGACAGCTATTGTAAAGACCGGCGCAAACGGATCGCTGGTGAAAAAAGGGAACACCATTTATAAGATCGACCCCGTAAAAGCCAACAGTGTAGATACTACCGGAGCCGGCGATTTATATGCCGCCGGATTTATTTACGGATTGTCCAGCGGGATGCTTCCTGATAAGTGCGGAGAAATTGGTTCACTCCTGGCCGGAAGGGTGATCGAGGTGATGGGCGCTAAGATGAGCGGCGATCGCTGGAAAGAAGTACTTGCTGAAGGAGGCTTATAACCTTATCAAAAAAACTTAGTATAAAGATCACAAAACTAAATAAGAAATTAGGTTATATTTAGGAATTTAAGCAAGCCATTGCACTGCCCCTTCTTCCCTGGCGCACCGTTTCAGGTCAGCAAATTATTTACCGCTGAGCGATGGCGCCCCTTCAGGGGGTAGGGGGCTGAGCGAAGGAAATAATATTTTAGAATTATAATAGAATATACATTAAACAACAATTTATCCGTTCAGTATACATTGGTTTTGAATTTAAAGCTTAAATAGTGTCTGTCTATAATGTCCGATAACTGCGTTATTGCAAAAATTTTAATTCCTCATATACATTAGTATACTGCACATTAAAATTTTTGCACGCTCCCGTTTAGAACGGAACAGGCTTTGTTCTCGAACATTTTGATCCAGACACCTGGACTTTATTCAGAAAAATAATTTTTTATGACAATAGGGAATGATTAAAATAGATATATATTTAAAATAAAATTAACATTAAAGTATAATTTTAAAAGGTTTCAAACTTAGAAAAAAGTCTATTAGTAGGGCGCGGTGGCCGAAAAGCCGCGACTTCGGGTCGGCCGTGGCTGGTCCCGAAATTATTAGCTACTTGTTGAAATTATAATTTCGAGGATTCTCGGTTTTCATTCAAATCTAAGATTTGTGAAAACCGGAATGGGGAGCCTTGGGTTACTCGCACACCTTAGGGCGTGCTCATGAGATCCCTTCGGTAAGTTTTCAAGATTTTTGGTTTACTTTTTCATCCCCGCCTTCCAGAGAACTTGTTCGGCGGACAGGGATTGGAAAAAGTAAAAGCCCGTCCGGCTGGAGGACAAAAAGCTAATATAAACAATATAGTATCTCAAATGACATGAAGTTAGAGCGTTTTTACTAAGTCTAAAGTGCTTTTATTAGTGAAAAAGTTTATACATGATCCTAATACTCATATAACTTTTACATTGAAAAATATTACCCGGTTATACAAAAAACATGTATTATTCTCCATGCTGATGTGCTGGAGCATATCTGCCCTGGCACAAACCAGTATTCCTGCAGATCAACCATATTTTGTGGAGGCCAACTGGCAGACAGGACTACTGTTCCCTCATCATGAGTCGATTATGTTTTTCGTGGATGAGCCTGTAAATGGCTTTGAAGTGCTGGCGGGAAAGAACCTGAATGACCAACAGTCGTGGCACCGTTATTATCATACACCCCAAACCGGTATCGGGGTCTATCATTCAGGACTGGGCAATCATGAGGTGTACGGCACCACCACCGGGTTCTTTGCTTTTTTCCGTACCGGGATATTCCCCCTGCACGGCCGCTTTCGCCTTACACAATCGACTGGGGCCGGGCTGGCTTATGTGGATAAAAGGTTTGATGTTGAGAGCGATTATTTCAACCGGGCAATCGGATCGCATGTAAATGTTTTTCTGAAGTTTACCACCGCTTTCGATTTCCAGCTCACTTCACGGCTAAAGATCGGCGCCGGCGGATCATTCATTCATATGTCGAACGGCAACGTCAAAACCCCGAATTTCGGACTCAACCTGATCACTGCACAGACAGGTCTGACCTGGGCCCTGAACCAAAAAACAACTTATGCTCCCGGTCCAGCTAAAACTGCAGAAAATGGAACGGATGAGATAGCTTCTCAGGAAAATATTAAACGTTTTCATGTGAACATGATACTGGCAGGAGGCATTCGTCAATCATCCAGACGGATAGACAGAAATTACCCGGCAGCCAGTCTGGTCACCGAACTAACCAGGCGACTCAACCACAAATACCAGATAGGTATTGGTGCCGACCTGTTTTATGACGCTTCCCTGGGAGAAGATGTATATTATGCCGAACACCGCGAAAGTTCAAAAGTCAAGTTCCAGGCAGGTGGTCATCTTGCCGCCGAAGTATTCATGGGAAGATTGTCGCTGGTGATCAATCCCGGCCTCTACTTCTACCATCCGGCTAAACCTGATTATGCGACTTTTAACCGGGTTGGACTGCGTTATCGCTTTGCAAATAATTTGTTAACCAGTGTCTGCATCAAAGCACATGCCTTTGAAGCTGATTATATTGAATGGGGGGTGGGTTATGAATTCTGAAAAGAAACCAGGAGTGACGTTCTTTAAACTTTTTGTGAAGCTGGTTCTCATGCTGGTTATTATATCTGTTGCATCCTGTTCAGAAGGATTATTCAGTCATGATGAAACCAATGGAACAGAAACAAGATCCTTGCCCGCTTTTTCCAAAATTCAGGTAAACAGCATTGTGGATATCAGGCTGGTGAAAGACTCGGTTTTCAGCGTGAAGCTGGATGGAGATCCCGGTAATTTCAACCAAATATTTACTGAAGTGGTCAACGATACGCTCAGGATCAACGATCACAATACCCGCACCTGGGTGCCGGATTATGTGCGGACTTCGCTGGAGATACATTTTACAGATCTGCAGAAAATAATGTTGTGGGCGCCCTGCGATCTTACCAACACGGATACCTTGCAACTAAACAGCCTGATAATATGGGCACTGGGTAATACCACCCGCACCAATCTGACCATAAAGATGAACAGTTTTTATCTGGTAACCGGCTCCAATGATTTCGGGTATTACATACTCAACGGGGTGGCAACCACAACCAACCTTTGGCCACGTGGATCCGCCATCATCCATGCCGAAAACCTGGATAATGAGTACTTAAAAGTTACCAGCAATACCATTGCTGATACCAGGGTGTATGCCCCGGGAAAACTAACTGTTGCCATCACCTCTACCGGCAATGTCTTGTACAGCGGAAACCCTTCCAGCATTGAAATGCTGGATGAATCCGGTAAGGGGAAGCTGATAAATGTGGATAAGTAGCCTTAGTGGTTATACTGTATTTAAACTACATCTGATTCTTGTCCGGGGATTTTAAAGACGCATGGCCATGCGTCTCTGTAAAAAAACGAATCCAGAATGGCATTCACATAGACACACCCGCCCTGAAAGGGCATGTTAAATAATTTAATCTGCCCTTTCAGGGCGCATACGATATTTTTGCATCAATTAACCCAGGGCGTTGCCACTGGGCTGAATTAATCTGCCCTTTCAGGGTGTTGATGATTGCTTTATTATTGATTTTGTGTGAAACCCCAAATCAGCTGCAGTAAAAAGGGGCACAAGCAGATGATCCGATGACTATCGGATGCGCCAGTTGTAGAAAAGTTCGAAGCTGAAGCTGGAAGGAGGCAGGCATCACAAGCGCCGTTAGGTGCGTTACGACGGTAGCCCCGGGTGACAGCCCGGGGAATAGTGGTCAACCCAATCACCCCGCCGCATCCGTGATGTTCGTATTGGAACCGAATGATAATTATGCGGCGGATGAAACCGAAAAGACAATAGGTTGGGAACCCGTCAGGTATTTTTCTCCTGACGGGTTTTCAGGGATAAAATATAATTTCGCATGTCCGCACCAGAGGGAGATTATCCTTTACCAGAAGGGCCACAAGCGGGACGATCCGTCCCGTATAGCTATCGGGAGCTATCGGGAGCTATCGGATGCGGCAGTGGAGTAGAAGGACGAGATCATACAAGGGCACGGACAACATGTCCGCGCCAGAGAGGGTAGGAAACGAAGTTTCCCATTCGTAAAAATATATACCTCAATCAACGATATTTTGCCAAAAATTAACCTGCTGATTTTTTCCCTGCTAATAAATCATTCGTGGCTTAAAAAGATAGACGGTGCAACCGCCAATCAGCAAGGTTTCCAGAACGTTGGATCTAAGCTAACGCTTAAACCATCTGTAAAATAAATATGTAAGGTCACGCATTAAAAATGCGCGCCAGTTAAATTTCAATAACTACGGTTACTATCAGCCGGATAAATATTTCTTCTGATTTTTTACTACTTTTAAGCACGATTTTGCCCGGAATGTGTAACACTTTTGGGATTTTTGAGTATTACTAATTATCTGATACAATAAACAATACGAGAAGACTGTTTATTTAGAGAAAATTATTATTAAATTAATCTTGCTGCAATGGTAAACCTGAGGTACTTACTGGGAATGATCCCCGACACTTCTGAAATTGAAGCTGCCGAAGCCGCCTTAATTAAAGAATATAACGACTTCCTTGAATACCGGGAATCGGATGAACTGAAAGCATTTCAGGAACTCGACTCTTTCGTGAACTCCGGTGAGTTTAAAGAAGTAAAAAAGCTGATAGAATCCCAGAAATTCAAGGACACCGAGGAATACAACAAGCTGCAGAAATATAAATCTCTTCGCAGCCAGAAAAAATTCAAATGGTATTACAAGGTGAAGAATTCTCAGGAGCTGAAGGATTTTGAATCCGTGCAAAACGAGGGGTTACCCGAAAAATTTGCCGAACTAGATGCATTTATCAAGTCTTCAGCCTTTGAAGGCCAGCGGGAATCGATGAGCAAAAAAGAATTCAAGAACAGTCCCGAATACCAAAAATACCTGGAATATAAAGAATTAAGCAAGAACAAAGGTCTCAAACAGTTTTATAAGTTTAAGAACTCTAACCGCTATAATTTTTACAAACAGCTTGAGGGATCAGATGAGCTGAAAGAATTTGAAGAACTGGAGCAATTTGTAAACTCTCCAGAATTCCATGAAGTAAAGGAATACATGGCTCTTTCGGGCAGAAAGAAATTCGAACAGTCGGATGAATACCGTAAACAGCAGGAATATCTCCGGCTAAAAGATTCTGAACAGATCAAATGGTATTACAAACTGACCAAATCGGACAAGTTTGAAGAACTGAAACGATGGAAAGTAACTTTTGAAGATAATTTTGCCTCAGAAAAGCTCGATATAAATAAGTGGATCACCCGTTACTACTGGGGCGATAAACTGCTGAAGGATGCCTACTCCCTCTCTTCCGATCTGCATTTCCCAACTGATGGTGAGAATATTGAGATTGCCCACGGTACGCTTCACATCCTAACCAAAAAGGAAAAATTTACCGGTCAGGCCTGGGATCCGTCACTCGGATTTTTTCCGAAAGATTTTCAATTTACCTCCGGTCTTATCAGTACAGGACAGAGCTTCCGTCAACAGTATGGTATTTTCAGGGCCAAAATACGCTTTAATCACCAGCACCCGGTGACTCATGCCTTCTGGATGCTGTCTGATAAGCTTGTTCCCCATATCGATGTGGCCAAATACCACCACAGCAAACTGCACATGGGTAATTTCTGGACCAATGGCGAAGGACCCGATACCATTAAAAAGAACCTGTCTGATAAGGGAGCGTCAAAGGTTGCCGGTGATTACTTCATTTACTCACTGGAATGGACCCCGGACAAACTCGTTTGGAAGGTCAATGGTCTCACCCTGAAAACAGAGACCAAAGGCATACCTCAGGAACCGATGTATCTGATCTTCAGCAGCGGCCTCTACCAGGAAACTGAAGGCAACGTGCTGCCAGCTGCCATGGACATCGACTGGGTCAGGTGCTACGAAAAAGTTCAGATCGAAGAATAGTCACGGATTAGCTTCTTATAACGCTGGCGCATCCGATAGTCATCGGATCATCTGCTTGTGCCTTTTCTGTTTACCTCACTTTCTTATGTTTCAAGCGTCTCGCTTGGAACTCTGTTTAGACCATACACTCCCGCAAGCGTCCGCTTGTGGTTTATCAAAAAGGCAAGTCCCTGCACTACCGCATCCGATAGTCATCGGATGGTCTCGCTTGTGGTTTATCAAACTGACGCTGATTGACGTTTGTAATAAAAAAGATTTTAAAATTTAATAAAAAGGTTTCTTCCTGTCAATCATCTTCATCACCCCTGCCAAAATCAGCAGGTCCACAGCCAATAAACCAATTACCCATTCAGGTTTCAGAACAGCCAGCCAAACCAGCACCAGTCCAATAAGGTTAAGCAGCAAAGCTGTGATTACGGTCCGCTGATGACTGAATCCAGCCTGTACGATGCGTTGGTAAGCATGTTTGCGGTGTGCCTCACTCAGTTTTTCCCCGTTCCTCCAGCGACGATAAAGCGTGATGGTGGCATCAAACCAGAAAACTGACGTCAGTATCAGAAAATTCAGCACAGAGGTAATCTCCTGTTGCTGATACCAGATCGCGAAAACAGCCACATTGAATCCCAGCAGGGTAGAACCCACATCCCCCATAAAGATTTTCGCCCGTTGCCAGTTCCAAAGGAGGAATCCCAGGGTTGTGATCCCCATGACCAGGGCAGGAATATCCCCGAACAGCAGGTAAAGAGCCCCGCCGATAAAAACTATCTCGGTGGCAATATACCCGTCGATGCCATCCAGGAAGTTAAAGAAATTGATGGACCAGAGGATGGCGACAAAGGCAACAGTTGTCCACAACCAGGGCAGGTGAACAGAGGCAAAACCAACATCCACCGAAGCAAGTCCGTGCAGAAAAAACAGAGCCCCAATGGCAGATAAAGCCTGGAAAGCAAACCGGATACCAGGATTCAAACTGCGGTGGTCATCCAGGAAACTGATGATTACAAGAGGTAGACCAGATAAAAAAGCGTAGTAGAGGGGAGCAGCAATTTCTCCTTTCAAAAACAGCCAGGAGATGCCGGTATACCAGGCAATAATAATGGCCAGTCCACCGCCACGTGGTGTAGGTATGGTATGTGAACTGCGATCATTGGGAATATCCAGCACCGAACGATGCAATGCATATTTGCGATATGCCCATGTGAGCAGAAATGAAAGGACGAACAGGAGAATGTAAAGAAAGGTCATTTCCAAGCAATTAATTTTGATGTAAAAATAGTAAAAAAGGTAACAAGGTAAATGTTGTAACAAGGTGACAAAGAAACAAAGTAACAGAGGAACATTATATTTTATAATGCTTTTGATTTTCTATTGAGAACCAATCTTGTAGATATGGTATTTAAATTCATCCAAAGAACTTCAGGAAAATCCAGCGGTAATCTGTGGTTTTCTTCTTTTTTAAGCCCTGCGGGCCTGTTTTTTAACCACTAATTGCACGAATTACACTAATCGGAACCTGCTTTGCATTTTTCAGGTTTGCCTGAAAAATTTCAACCCTTAAAAATGACCCGTTCGTTGTTTTTTCTGTTCCCGGACTGTTTTTGAAGAATGAAAAACCATAACTTGCCTAAGTACAGACTGTGAGATAATTTTTCATAAGATTGAAAATGTGTCCGCATTGCATATGAGGCGCATTTTGTCTTGTAACTGAAAAAAATAATAGCTGTGAAAGCATTCAATCAATTGGAACGACTTCAACGAATGAACCGGTTAATAAAAGCCGAAAAAACGGGAACCCCGGAAGAATTTGCATCATTTCTGGGCATAAGTACCAGTCATCGTTACCGTTGTATTGAGGAGATCAAGGATATGGGTGCACCTGTCAGTTTCAGTCGTCACAGAAAAACATATTTTTATAAACATGGTTTTGATCTGAAAGTTCATTATTCGGTTGAGGTCATTTCAGATAATTCGATAAGAAAAATATCCGGTGGCTTAAACCAGAAAAAATGTTCTCTGCTTTTTTTTGAGAGTGGACACGCATAACTTGTAATTGAGTTTTGTGCACAAACCACTATAGGGCGGATTCCGAAAAGCCCTTTCAAAAGAGTAGGAAGAATCTAAAATCTGAAAAATCATGAAAGAACTTGAAATTGCAGAAATGCAGGAAATTAACGGAGGGAAATGGATTTGGATAATTATTTATGACGCCGCCAGGGATTACATAACCGGCTTAGGGGAGGGTTATAGGGATTATAAAGAATCTCATTGATGTTATCAACCTAAAAATCTAAAAAAATGGAAAATCTATTTTTAAAATCATTTAGAGTTCATGAAATTGATCCAGCAGGACTAAAAGAGATCGATGGTGGCGGAATTTTTCGCGATTTGGGCTATTTAGTGGGTATCTTCGCTGCTGCATATGAAGAGTTTGCCGTTGAGAATCCGGAATATGTGGCAAGTTCCCGCTGTTTCGCTCATTAATTGTCTGAATAGAGCAGTAATTACCGGAAAGGATATACTGTAAAGCATATCCTTTCCAATAATGATGATATGATTATGAATAACTATTTGTTAAAACCCATCAGTTTTATTTTAAACATGGAGACTAACATCTACTTCTTCTTTGTTTTCATACTAATGTTAATTCCTGGTCTCATCCTTACCATTTTTCATATTGATCTTCCTAATGTAAATGCTGAACTTATCGAACAGGCAGACAATGTTTTTCTAATTATTTTATTTGAAGTGATAATGATACCATTGTTTGAAACCTTTATTTTCCAGTTCCTGCTTATTCATATGGTTAAAGCGTTAGCAGGAAATACCCGGTATACTTTTTTGCTGTCAGTGCTGATCCCTTCTGTACTGTTTGGATTCACTCATTTCTACAGCCAGTTGTATATTGTAGCTGCAACGCTAAGCGGTATTATCTTATCTTCAACTTATTATATATCCACCTTCCTAAGGAAGGAGAATGGATTTTTAATTGTTTTTTTAATGCATGGATTGAATAACCTGCTGGCATTTCTGCTAAATTCATAGATAAAATTCCACAGTGTCTGCTTCGGGCATTTTAAGTTGATGGTTTATTGAGTTACTAACCAGGGATGGTATTTTACGCCCTGCAGTAGAAATGACACAAAACAAACCGTTCGTCTTACATTTCACAGAAGTACCACAAAGGCTAAAGATCACTATCCGTGTAATCTGTGTACCCCGAAAGCTCCCTATAGCTATATGGGACGGGGTGTGGTTTTCTTATTTTTAGGCCCTGCGGGCTTTTTGTTTTTAACCACGATCCGATAGCTATCGGATCGCACGAATTTCACGAATGACCTGCTTCGCAGGTTTTATGTTTCACGCAAAGTTCCGCAAAGGGTACCGCTAAGTACGCAAAGGGACCTGCTGCGCATGGGGACATTGTAAACAGTTTGTTTGGGTTGCAAATTATCTATAATGTCACCTTACTGCCAGCGCCGTTAGGGACGAAACATCGGTAGCCCCGGGTGTTCGGTAGAAGATTCAGTAGTAATTACTCGCTCCTGCAATGCCGTCACGCAAAGCCGCTCGTGATCCTGGCCCACACCGGCCACCAAACATGCCACAGGCCAGGATTCAGTTGATTATTCAGTAGTTAATTCGGTAGATGGTTCATCTGGAGGAATTAGCAATTGACAGTGAAGACAGCATTTTTTTAGTTCTTTTGAAAAATGAAAATTTAGTTTCATCAATAATTCTGTTTGTACCCAATATCAGCTTGTAAGCATCATATATTATTGGACAATGGGTAAGATACTTGACATAATCTATTGATAGAAATTCCGGGAGTATCCTTTATTTTAAATTATTGATAATTAGCCTTGAAACAATTACCTTTGTTAATAATGACTCATCAATATGGAACAATTCAGACTTTTACAAGGGATTTATAACAAGCAAATTCCACTGATCAGAAAATTATACGATCAGGTAAGGATTTTAAATTTAAGGGACGAGGACAAACCTTATGTTTTTGCTTTAAAGACCCAGCAGATGTATACAGCTGTTGAAGATTTACTTAAATCTACTGCAAAAAGTTTTGAAAATCATATTGATGAAGATTCAGGTTATCATATTGAACTGCTTAGAAGAATGTCAACTGACGTTCCCCGCACAAGACCAGCTGTATTATCTGATAACAGCTACAAGGTGCTGGATAAATTACGGTCATTCAGACATTTTATCAGACATGCCTATAATTATGAACTTGATATAGAGGAATTGTCACTTTTGCAGAATCGATTGAATAATGATTTTGATTTTGTTTTGACCGATTTGACACACTTTAATCTGTTTTTGGATGGACTGGAAGGATGACATTGCGTTGATACGGAGAAATCTTCTGCGAAAAGAAACTGAAAAAAAAGTTTATTTGGAAAAGGTCCGGTTACAGACCAGGGCAGCGGTTACACTTAAACTGCAGACTTTTTTCAGGGCTATACCCGGTTGCAGTGTATGGTTGTTTGGTTCCATATTGCATCCTTATGCCTTTTCTGCCTCATCGGATATTGATATTGCAGTGGAAGGATATGTCGGATCAAGGCTGGATCTGTTCCCGGAACTGGAGCGATTGTTACAAATGAAGATTGATCTGGTGATCATGGAAAAATCACAAATCAGGGAGATGATTGAAGAATTTGGAGAGAAGATCTTGTAGTTCGGTTGATTATTCGGTAGAAGATTCAGTAGTAATTACTCGCACCCGCAATTCCGTTGCGCAAAGCCGCTCGTGATCCTTGCCCACACCGGCCACCACACATGCCACAGGCCAGGATTCAGTTGATTATTCAGTAGTTAATTCGGTAGTAATACAGTGGTGATTAGGTAGTTTCAATAGTTTCAAATGGTTTCATATAGTTTCAGTTTGCACTTTTTTTCAATACTAAAAAATAGTAAGCACTGCAAGTCACGTAGTGACGACATTATGGTAGAAAATTTAATATTCTGTTTATACTTTTTTTGAATGTAAAAATTAATTCAGAAATTTCACAGGAAAATGGGGTAAGGATATTTTTTAAGCATCTGGTCTTCGTTTATGATCTGGCGTCCATTTTTGAGTGCCTGGCATAAAATTATCCTGTCAAAAGGATCCCGATGCAATTCAGGCAGAGCAGATAAAAATGACAATGATTCTTCATCATTTGGTAACGATGAAATTTTATGACTTACTCTTTTGGAGGCTAAATATTCTGAAGCAGGGAAAGGAAACACCAATTTTTTTATAGTTGGTTTTTAGCTTATTATCACCGGTGATGTACCAGAGGAATATATGAGTATCCAGAATAATATCCAATTACAGATTATTTATAAAATTGATTCAATATTTCCTCAGGTAGTGGCTCATTAAAATCATCAGGAACAACAAATTCTCCCTTTGCCAGTCCTTGGGGGCGTGTACTTTTTTTGCCTGATTTCTTCCTGGTATTCCTGCTGTATTTTGAAACTAAAAAATCGTAGAAGTCTTTCAGTTCCTTTTGAGCGCCGGGAGGTAATATTTCAAGATTTAATGATTTCATAACTCAGTGATATTTATATCAAAAGTAATAAAAATAAAGAAAGAAGTTTACTATATGCAGTTATTATAATCCATTTGTTATTCGGTTGCTTACTTGATTGTAATTCAATAGTTATAATTGTTTCAAATGGCTTCAGAAGATAAAAGTTGTTTCAAAGCTTACAATGGTTTCAAATTGTTTAAAGAGTTCCAAAATGGTTCCAAATGGTTTCTGAATTGTTGGTTTATTGGGTTTTTTATAAGACAGATGGTTCATCCGATAGTCATCGGATGGTCCGCCTGGACCCTAATTTGTTTACTCAGTTGTTAATTCTGTTGTTTGAGTGTTTGAGGTTGTTTGAAATGGTTTGAAATTCCTGCTATCCTGATAGTTTTATACCTTATCTGGATTTTGTAACTTGATGCCGGAAATCTTTAATATGTATTATGGCCGAGGAGATTGACATAAAAGAAAAGATTCGACTGATAAGATCGCTATTCAAAGGGAGGGAGGACGTTTTTGCTGTAAGGTGGGAAAAATTTTCAGCCGCATCCTGCATGACTATTCCGATGTTCAAAAGGGATATATTATATGGAAAGGTAGTTTGGAGGAACGGATTCTTTAAGAAATTTGAGGGATAAATTTTGAATTTAGTCTATTTGTTAAGTTGTTGAGCCGGGGAGGTATTTATGCTGAATCTCTCGGATTAACAATAATTGCCTCGTTATTGGAGTCGTTGTTTTGCATATTCTGACAGTGAGTCCCAAATCCGGGAAAGTTTTAGTACATCACTCGACAGAAGGTTTAATTCTTCGAGCTGCATTTCCATATAAAATGGATATTCATGAGATACAGCATTGCGTGTCTGGCGCAGTGCGATCCAGCAGGCGAAGTTTTTCCAACTTATTGAGTATATCTATAAAGGGGAGACCCTCAACATCCTCTTCAAGAAGTTCCAGTAACCAGACGAACAGAAGGGCCCCAGGTCAGGTTAAGTTCAAATATTTATTTTATTGTCAATAATTTCATGGAATATAATAGATATTACCTGTTTCTGGTCTTCGATACAATGTGAAATTAAAAGTATCGGCACCGGCACAGGAATTTGCATCGCTTACTGTTATATTGATAGTGTAGCTTTTGTTGGTGGTGTTTATGTTACTAAAATTGGAAAAGCTAACAGTATTTGTACCATCATTTGTTTCTAATAAAGCTTCTCCTGAATCGTTAAGCGTAGGGTTTATGCTCCAGGAGTACGTGTTAAAATTTGAAACGTTTAAAACAAGAATGTTGCCAGAATTAAAGCAGTCGGAATCTGAATATTCCGAAGTTACATCAATGGCAATGGACGGTGAAGGCAGAGCAAGAATTTCAATGCTTATTGCATAATTATTACTTACCTGTGAACTTGAGCTGTTACGAACTGTTAGATTAGCATTATAAGTGGCAGCATTAGCACCTGTAGGCACCATAATTTTTATTGGACTGGCAGGCAAAGCCGCATTGTTTACATCCGTAAATCCTTGAAGTTCTGCAGCTGCATCAAAATCTATACTGTATTGATCAGGGCTATTTGTGGTTGCTGAATATGCCAGGTTTATACTGGTAATTTGCGAACAAAGTGATAAATTTGTTGAGATTAGGTTTATTGCAGGTTGAGCGTCTTGTGCTGTAATATTAATTTCATAGTCAGTACCAATGCAGCTACTACCACTGTTTCGTAATGTTAATACTGCATTATAAGTGCCTGGTGTAGCTCCTGCAGGAACGGCAATAGAAAAAAGACTTGCTGGTATATTTGTAAAGGCAATATCTGTAAAACCTTCAGCTTCTGCCATTGCATCAAAATTTATTTGATATATATCTGGTGAACCTGTTGTCCCGGTATATGTAATAGTAGCATTACTACCAGGGAGAGCACTTGCATTTGTAGAGTTTAGAGTTATTGAAACTGGTGAATTACATTGGGAATGGACCAGATCGTTTAAGTCTTCATTATTTATAAGACTATCAATGGGGTCAACCGTTCCGGTTATATTTCCACCCGGATCAGTAATATTTCCATCAACATAAGTATTTCCATTTTGGGTGTCAAAATTACTTTGATTGGCCACATTTAAGTCTCCGGTAACCACAATATCTCCAGCATTTGAACCATCGCCTCCCCAAATAATAAAACCTGTCATATTAAAATCCCCATAAACAACTAAAACTGCACCCGGCTCAATTCGAATGTCTGAGGCTGCTTCAATATTTAAATCTCCCTCAATAATTAGTGTGTCGTAAACAGTTAAAGTTGCGTTTCCCAAAAAAGTTCTTAATGCATAATTGCTGTTTTTTAAGGTAATCCGGCCATATATGTCTACAACATCATTATAATTTGATTGCGGAGAAGGTGCAATGTTGCCTCCTTGCCACGAAGCAGCTGAATTCCAGTCACCTACCTGTGCTGTACTTATGTATTGTGGAAAAACACTTTTTGAAACTACATACAATAATAATATTAAGAGAAAGCCAATTTTTAATAATCTTCTTGAATTATTCATCCAAACTATCATAAAATAAATTCAAAATAATAAACATTTACGCCAATAAGTTTTTAAGGTTTCGTTCCTATTAAAATAAGTGGTTTTGCTAAATGAGCAATTATAATCCTTTTAATACACTTATCTGCCAGGCAGGATGTATTCATTGAAAAGAGTCTGACCAAAATAGCATGAGATAGCAGAATCTTAAGTATTTCTTCTCCTCGGCTTATAGATATTATCGGTATTTTTTTCTTAATTTTAATACAAAGCACAGGGGGGTATGGGGAAACATTAAATCTTTAATTATTATTCCCTCCTGGATATTTATTTAAACTTTGCAGCAATACAGTACATAAGTATAAATATCATATGAAAAATAGTATGTGATACTAAAGATGTGCGTTTTGCACGGGAATCCTTGCCCTCACCAGGCTCTTGCTCAAATCCAAAGGCGAGGATTCGAGCTTCAGGTCTTCCGACTTATTTATTCTGATACTTCTTAATCACCAGGTATTTTAGCTCCGTTTTCCCGATATTTCTGATTCCGTGCGGGATGTTTGGCGGACAGTAGAAACTGGAATACGCCTTGCCGACAGCCGTCTTGCCATCCAGATAAAACTCCGCTGTTCCTTCCAGTACAAAGAAAAACTCATCCTCCGCATGACTGTGCGGCGGATGGGTAGCAGATCCCGGTGCTACCACACTCATTTTGAGGGTTCGTCCATCGAGGAAATCCTTGTTCACAAACCAGAACTGGTAACCCACGGCGGTATTTACAGTATCCTGCCAGTTAAATGAAGACACACAATTGTCAATTGTATATTCTTTGGGAGAACCAGATTTCTCCTCCTGTGCTTTTGCAGTAAAGGCACAAAGGATTATTAATGCACCGGCAAATAGAAAAGATCTGATATTCATAGCATGATGGTTTTTGATAGCAGGAAGTAAGTTACGGAAATCTTTTAAATGATTGAAGATAAACAGCAAACTTAAGTATTTGTGTCAGAGACTGAAGGCCGAAGTTGGATGCCAGGCTACAACTCAACAACTAAACTCCTCAACGACTCAACAAATTCTTTTTAGGCCCTGCGGGCCTGTTTTTTAACCACAGAATACACTAATGATTTGCTTTTTAGGTTTGCCTGAAAAATTTCAACCCTGAAAAATGCCCGTTCGTTGTTTTTTCTGTTCCCGGACTGTTTTTGAAGAATGAAAAACCATAACTTGCCTAAGTACAGACTGTGAGATAATTTTTCTTAGATTGAAAATGTGTCCGCATTGCATATGAGGCGCATTTTGTCTTGTCACTGAAAAAAATAATAGCTGTGAAAGCATTCAATCAACTGGAACGACTTCAACGAATGAACCGGTTAATAAAAGCCGAAAAGACGGGAACCCCGGAAGAATTTGCATCATTTCTGGGCATAAGTACCAGTCATCTTTACCGTTGTATTGAGGAGATAAAGGAAATGGGTGCACCTGTCAGTTTCAGTCGTCACAGAAAAACATATTTCTATAAACATGGTTTTGATCTGAAAGTTCATTATTCGGTTGAGGTCATATCAGATAATTCGATAAGAAAAATATCCGGTGGCTTAAACCAGAAAAAATGTTCTCTGCTTTTTTTTGAGAGTGGACACGCATAACTTGTAGTTGAGTTTTGTGCACAAACCACTATAGGGCGGATTCCGAAAAGCCCTTTCAAAAGAGTAGGAAGAATCTAAAATCTGAAAAATCATGAAAGAACTTGAAAGAAATGAATTGCTTGAGATCAATGGAGGACTTGGTCTGTTTGGATATATTGCATTTGCATATTTAGTAGATGTCGCAACACATCTACCTGACCACATAGAAGCATTTAAAGAAGGTTTTAATTCAACTTACGATAAAAACTAAATATCATGAAGGAATTAACTGAACAAGAACTCATCTCCATAGAAGGAGGAGGAGGAAGCTTATGGCTAGATATAACGAGAGCGATTGGCGCTGGGGCAGGCTATGTACTAAATGCTTTTAAATGGGTTGGTGAAAACTGTGAACCGGCAGGTATGGCAAAATGTTAATGGAATTTAATTCTGGTTAAAAGAAGCAATTTTTCTAGCTGAATAATTGCTTCTTTTAACTTTAGTAATAAAAATTAACCGTGGAAGATATATCAATAAGTAAGAAAACGAGGGATAAAATATTGGCGATATTTTCTATAATCCTTATTTTTTCAATTATAATCATAGTAAATTATCTTTATCCCGAAAACAAACAACAAAACCTTGATGTAATAACATGTGTTTTTAACCTGTCACTTCTTTTATATATTCGCTATCAGACAGGCAGGGAAAATTTCCGCAAAAATACATTTCTGTCTGTAGCAATGTATTATACGCTTCTTAAAACTGGGATAACAATATTTTATTTTTCATCTGCAAAGGAGACATTTCTTATTGAAAACATTAACGATTACACGCCGGTATTCATATTTCTCACCCTTTTCTTATATCTTTTAAGGGGAAAGTAAAAATAACCCATATTTTAATTATGGCTTTTATCTTCGGGCCCAATTTTTAGCATTCGTGTAATCTGTGTAATCTGTGGTTTAAATCTTTTTTAATGCCCTGCGGGCCTGTTTTTTAACCACTAATTGCACGAATTACACGGATAACCTGCTTCGCAGGGGAAAGTAACAAGGTGACAAAGAAACAAAGTAACAAAGTAACAAAGTAACAAGGTAACAGAGGAGCTTCATTTTGTAAAATTATCATACGATATTTTTACCAGAATGCTTTCAGCCTGAAGGGCTGGGATACCAAAGCCCGGGGTGAAGCCCCATAGCCGTCAGGCTTATGTTCATAAAACTCTGTTAAACAACAACATATAGGCATGATTCTTTTTTTACCCCATCTCGCATTGCTATGGGGCTTGAATTTTGTATTTTCACCATGCCAATGAACTTTTAAGTTTTACATCATTTTGGGTAGCTTCATGCTACCCTACTTTTTTCATTATCAATATAGTCATAATAATCTGTTTTACAAACAAATAAATCTATTATTTTTTCATAATTTTCCCTTTTTTTCCGCTTTTCTTTCCAATGATTTTCACTGAATATTTTAATGTATTCTTTCACATTTTTTCGGGATTCCTTTTTACTTGATTTAAATATATCTCGCAATAACTGAAAAGTTTCCTGAAAAGTCTTAAAGCACTTGTCCATACTTAAGAATTTCTTTTTTT
The DNA here is from genome assembly GCA_963783315.1 of uncultured Bacteroidales bacterium. Taxonomy (GTDB): domain Bacteria; phylum Bacteroidota; class Bacteroidia; order Bacteroidales; family DASQZP01; genus DASQZP01. The sequence goes on along the minus strand of CAWAMZ010000005.1, from coordinate 1,328 downwards.
GCTTAAAAACATGACTTTGAACCATCCAAAACAGTTTTAATCTTAACACGATTAATATCAACCTTGTCATTAGCAGACAAATGAACCGGCAATACTTCATCGGTTGCAGTTTATCTATTCCACACACTGATTTCCATGTCTTGAATGTTAATTCAATTTGCCATCTTATCCTGTACAATAGCAGTAGTTCCTGCATGGATATTATTTTACTTGAAACGTTTGTTATAAACATGTTAAAGCGTGCCCTTGCCTTGTAATCTTTACTTGTGGTGTGTCCACTTTCCTTATTCTTCTTGTTAACTTTTCTTATTCTTTTTTGATATTCTTCTTCTGGGAGTATGGTGACTACTAAACGGTACCTTTTCTTCTTGCTCTTGCTGACCAAAACGTCCATTTCAATAGTAGGACATTCTTTGTCTACCATCTCCTGATATAAATCTTCAAACGATATTTGTTGTTCGCTTTTAGGGTTAAATATGATAGTAGACATATTCAAACGACTAACAAAATATGCCCGCTTAGTATTAAATGAAGTTAGCACCTCCAAATTATAATAACCCAAATCCCTTATGACCAAGTCGTCTTTATTTATAGTGAATTGGGTTTCTTTAGCATTAGCTGCATCATTGATAATTCCCGGTGTAATGGACAAATCCAATATCTTACCGGTTTTTATATCATATTCGTATTGGATACAAACACAAGCTTTTCTTGTACCATTTCCTCCACTTCCTTTAAAATATTTTTCTAATCTATTGTCAACATTAAATTTTGTAGAGTCCTTTATACGGACATAATTGAACTGTTTAAACAAATTTTTAACAAGAATATGCCCCAATTCTAACTCTAGTGCCTGGCGTAGTACGTCCTTTACAAAAGCTACAGCACCCTCATTAAACCTTCCATCCAATGATTGTTTAGTACTGGTCACATCATGCTCTATAGAAAGCCTGGAAACGCAATATTCTAAACTCACAGGTTTTGAAATGGAGGAACAATAAAGTAACAAATCAAAGAACTTTTCAGGTGTTAATTTACCTTTTCTCTTATAGAAACCGGTTTTTCCGGCCGTCTTTTGAAGATTTTCAAAAGAAAAAATTTTCCGGGTTCTGTCTGAAAAAACATTTACGTGTTGAGAAAGGATACCCCCTTCTTTCTAAGAGAAAATTATATCTCACTTTTTATTGCCACAACTGACTATAATTTAGTGTTTTCCATATTTTAGCCTGACGGCTATGGGGTGAAGCCCCGGGTGGTGCGATACCCCCCAATCCGTTCGCCGCACCCGGGATGCTTTATATTGAAGAAATATGTTGGTTGCGGCGGAT
>CAWAMZ010000004.1:0-292855 GCA_963783315.1 uncultured Bacteroidales bacterium | reverse complement strand
AGTCAGTGGTGAAATCCTGCAGCTTAACTGTAGAACTGCCATTGATACTGTCTCTCTTGAATGCAGTTGAGGTAGGCGGAATGTGTAATGTAGCGGTGAAATGCTTAGATATTACACAGAACACCGATTGCGTAGGCAGCTTGCTAAACTGTGATTGACGCTGAGGCACGAAAGCGTGGGGAGCAAACAGGATTAGATACCCTGGTAGTCCACGCTGTAAACGATGATTACTCGATGTGTGCGATATACTGTACGCGTCTGAGCGAAAGCATTAAGTAATCCACCTGGGGAGTACGGCCGCAAGGTTGAAACTCAAAGGAATTGACGGGGGCCCGCACAAGCGGAGGAACATGTGGTTTAATTCGATGATACGCGAGGAACCTTACCTGGGCTTAAATGTAGAGTGACTAATCTGGAAACGGGTTTTCCCTTCGGGGCACTTTACAAGGTGCTGCATGGTTGTCGTCAGCTCGTGCCGTGAGGTGTCGGGTTAAGTCCCATAACGAGCGCAACCCCTATTGTTAGTTGCCAGCGGGTAATGCCGGGGACTCTAACGAAACTGCCAGTGTAAACTGTGAGGAAGGTGGGGATGACGTCAAATCAGCACGGCCCTTACGTCCAGGGCTACACACGTGTTACAATGGCTGGTACAAAGGGCAGCTACACAGCGATGTGATGCTAATCTCCAAAACCAGTCCAAGTTCGGATTGAAGTCTGCAACTCGACTTCATGAAGCTGGATTCGCTAGTAATCGCGCATCAGCCATGGCGCGGTGAATACGTTCCCGGGCCTTGTACACACCGCCCGTCAAGCCATGGAAGCCGGGGGTACCTGAAGTACGTAACCGCAAGGATCGTCCTAGGGTAAAACTGGTGACTGGGGCTAAGTCGTAACAAGGTAGCCGTACCGGAAGGTGTGGCTGGAACACCTCCTTTCTGGAGCAAGAGTACTACTTGAATTAGAAAGGTATATTTTTCTTGCAAAAGTTTTTCCCCTCTTCATTTTTTATATAATCACCCAGAGCTGACGTATGGATAAGATCCCGTAGCTTTGACTGCCATAGTCCCGTAGCTCAGTTGGTTAGAGCACTACACTGATAATGTAGGGGTCCGCAGTTCAAATCTGCGCGGGACTACACTATTTATTGGCCTGGGACAGGAGGAATAGAAAGAGAAACGAAAGATGACTTTTTTTTGAAGGCCGGTTCATAAATAGCATAACGGGGAATTAGCTCAGTTGGCTAGAGCGGCTGCCTTGCACGCAGTAGGTCATCGGTTCGACTCCGATATTCTCCACAAGTTCTAAAAATTAATAATGGAAGAAATAATTCGGTCATCGGGTTCGTCCCGATAGCTATCGGGACCGATATTCTCCACAAGTTCTTAACATAACAGATACAATGGTTGCACTTTCAGTTCGATTCTGGAGGTATCTGCAAGGTACCCTTTAAGGTAAAAATTAAGGGTACAGGGAGTTGACGAAGGCAGAAAGATGCTGGAGTTGACCCTGGAAGTTCTTTGACGTATTGAAGAAGCAAGAATTTATTAAGTTGTAAAACAACAGAAGAAAGTAATTAAGAGCGTATGGTGGATGCCTAGGCTCTCAGAGGCGAAGAAGGACGTGATAAGCTGCGAAAAGCTTCGGGGAGGTGCAAATAACTATTGATCCGAAGATATCCGAATGGGGCAACCCACTACACTGAAGGTGTGGTATCCCTTAGGGGAGGCAAACCCGGAGAACTGAAACATCTAAGTACCCGGAGGAGAAGAAAACAACAGTGATTCCCCAAGTAGTGGCGATCGAACGGGGAATAGCCCAAACCATGACTGTTTCGGCAGTTATGGGGTAGTAGGACTACGATATAACGATTAACTTTAAGTGGAATTTTCTGGAAAGCTAACCCACAGAGGGTGACAGGCCCGTACACGTAAAGAGTTAAAAGTTTAGTAGTATCCTGAGTAGCGCGGGACACGAGAAATCCTGTGTGAACCAGCCAGGACCATCTGGTAAGGCTAAATACTCCTGAGAGACCGATAGTGAACTAGTACCGTGAGGGAAAGGTGAAAAGCACTTCGAACAGAAGAGTGAAATAGTACCTGAAACCATACGCTTACAACCGGTCGGAGTCCCTATAAGGGATGACGGCGTGCCTTTTGCATAATGAGCCTACGAGTTACTCCTCACTAGCAAGGTTAAGGGCTTCAGGTCCGTAGCCGAAGCGAAAGCAAGTCTGAATAGGGCGTCTAGTTAGTGGGGGTAGACGCGAAACTTTGTGATCTACCCATGACCAGGTTGAAGTACCGGTAAAACGGTATGGAGGACCGAACCAGTAGACGTTGAAAAGTCTTTGGATGAGTTGTGGGTAGGGGTGAAAGGCCAATCAAACTGAGAAATAGCTCGTACTCCCCGAAATGCATTTAGGTGCAGCCTCGTGGTGAGTGTCGTAGAGGTAGAGCGACTGATTAGGCTAGAGGGCTTCACCGCCTATCAAACCTTGACAAACTCCGAATGCTACGACATATACACGGGAGTGAGCCGTTGGGTGCTAAGGTCCAGCGACAAAAGGGAAACAACCCGGACCATCAGCTAAGGTCCCGAAATATATGCTAAGTTGAATTAACGTGGTGCGATTGCTTAGACAGCTAGGATGTTGGCTTGGAAGCAGCCATTCATTTAAAGAGTGCGTAACAGCTCACTAGTCGAGCGATTGTGCGTGGATAATAATCGGGCATCAAGCATATTACCGAAGCTATGGATTTGTACATAAGTACAAGTGGTAGGGGAGCATTCCAGTCAGCGCCGAAGGTGACTCGTGAGGGTTGCTGGAGCGTCTGGAAAAGAAAATGTAGGCATAAGTAACGATAAGGCGGGTGAGAAACCCGCCCACCGATAGACTAAGGTTTCCTGATCAACGCTAATCGGATCAGGGTTAGTCGGGTCCTAAGACGCATCCGAAGGGAGAAGTCGATGGATAACAGGTTAATATTCCTGTACTGGCAATAGTTGCGATGGGGTGACGAAATAGTGAAAGGTCTGCGTACTGACGGAATAGTACGTTGAAGGGTGTAGGTATTGAGAGATGTTAATAGCTTCTCTTAGCTGAACCTGATAGTACCGTGAGTCTTCGGACAAGCGGATAATGACCCTAATCAGATTTCCGAGAAAAACCTCTAAGCTTCAGGCTGTTGCCACCCGTACCGCAAACCGACACAGGTAGTCAAGGAGAGAATCCTGAGGTGCTCGAGTGAATCATGGCTAAGGAACTAGGCAAATTAGACCTGTAACTTCGGGAGAAAGGTCCCCCATCTTCGGGTGGGGCGCAGTGAAAAGGTCCAGGCGACTGTTTATCAAAAACACAAGGCTTTGCAAAATCGAAAGATGAAGTATAAGGCCTGACACCTGCCCGGTGCTGGAAGGTTAAGAGGGGGGGTTATCCTTTAGGGGAGAAGCTCTGAATCGAAGCCCCAGTAAACGGCGGCCGTAACTATAACGGTCCTAAGGTAGCGAAATTCCTTGTCGGGTAAGTTCCGACCTGCACGAATGGTGTAACGATCTGGACACTGTCTCAGCCATGAGCTCGGTGAAATTGTAGTCCCGGTGAAGATGCCGGGTACCCGCAACGGGACGGAAAGACCCCGTGAACCTTTACTGCAGCTTAACATTGATTCTGGGTAAGTGATGTGTAGGATAGGTGGGAGACTATGAAGCGGCTTCGCCAGGAGTCGTGGAGTCAACGTTGAAATACCACCCTTTATTTACTTGGAGTCTAATCCCCGAAAGGGGAGACAGTGTTTGGTGGGTAGTTTGACTGGGGTGGTCGCCTCCAAAAGAGTAACGGAGGCTCCCAAAGGTGCCCTCAGCACGAATGGTAACCGTGCGAAGAGTGTAATGGCAGAAGGGTGCTTGACTGTGAGACTGACAAGTCGAGCAGGAACGAAAGTTGGGCATAGTGATCCGGTGGTTCCGCATGGAAGGGCCATCGCTCAAAGGATAAAAGGTACTCCGGGGATAACAGGCTGATCGCTCCCAAGAGCTCATATCGACGGAGCGGTTTGGCACCTCGATGTCGGCTCGTCACATCCTGGGGCTGGAGAAGGTCCCAAGGGTTCGGCTGTTCGCCGATTAAAGTGGCACGCGAGCTGGGTTCAGAACGTCGTGAGACAGTTCGGTCCCTATCTGTTGTGGGCGTTGGAAATTTGCGAGGACCTGCCTCTAGTACGAGAGGACCGAGGCGGACAGACCTCTGGTGTACCTGTTGTGGCGCCAGCCGCACTGCAGGGTAGCTACGTCTGGCAGAGATAAGCACTGAAAGCATCTAAGTGCGAAGCTCCCCTCTAGATGAGATTTCCTTTAAGGGTCGTCAAAGACGATGACGTTGATAGGCTGTAGGTGTAAAGGCAGTAATGTCAAAGCCGAGCAGTACTAATTACCCGTAAGCTTTCACTGTACAATTTAATAAATTCGAAATTCTTCAATACGTCATTATTTTATTACAGGCAATAAGCTGATGCGATGCGCTCAGCGTTTGCGCCTAACGACTTTAGGTGACTATTGCAATGGGGACCCACCTCTTACCATTCCGAACAGAGAAGTTAAGCCCATTAGCGCCGATGGTACTGCGATTTAGTGGGAGAGTAGGTCGTCGCCGACTTTTTAAAATCCCGGTTATGTTTACATAGCCGGGATTTTTTTATATTTGCCAGATATGAAAATCCATTTGGTCATATTCAGCGTGTTGTTACTATGCATGCCGGTAACCCTTTACGGCCAGCAGGTTAAAGGCAATGTTAATAAGAAACAGACAGACAGCCTTACTGCCACCGATACCGCACGCGTTGACAAGGTACGCGCCTGGGAGCTGACGGGGGATTATTCCAGGCAGCAACGGGTGCAACTTGATACCCTCTTACAGCTGTTCAACCAGTATAACCCGGTGTACAATAACGGGGTCACCGCCACCTTCCTGGGAAATATCGGTCAGCCGGCCGAGAGCAATACCTACTTTCTGCGGGGCGAAGGGCATGACTTTGTATCCCTTGACTACCTCTCGCCCTACATGGCCCATTATTCCACCACCCGTTACTACAACACGCTAACCCCGTACACGGACCTTAACTATACCAAGAGCGGAGGATCACGAAGGGAAGAACAGACCCTTGGCGTGCTGCACACACAAAACATTACCCCTTATTTTAATGCCGGCCTTTCGTACCATCGCATCAGCTCTGTAGGCCAGTACCAGAACCAGACCACGCGCAACAGTGCCTTTACACTTTTCTCAAGCTACCAGCGTGCGGTATACTCAGCACACCTGAGCGTGAATATCAACAGCGTGAACCTGGGTGAGAACGGGGGTGTAACAGCCGACAGCCTGGTAAAGGTTGGGGGAGTGGCCCCGGAAACCATCCCGGTGAGACTCTCCTCGGGGGCAAGCGTGACAAAGAACCAGAACTTTTTGTTTGTACAGTCGTTCAACCCCTTCCTGCTGCTGGGACGCGACACGGTAGTGAGCCGGGACAGCAGCACAGTGCGGCGCAGCCGGGTGCTGGGCCAGCTGACCCACGTGGTGAGCTTCGACCGCTCTTTCCGCCTGTACAACGACCAGCAAACCGACTCCTCTTTTTACCAGCATTACTACCTGAACGCCGGTCCCACGGCAGACTCGGTGTACTACCGGCGGTGGCACAACAGCCTTAGGATAGAGATCAAAAACACCCCGGGCGGCAAGTTTAACTTCAACGGCTGGGCAGGTATCTCAGTTGATGCTTATAAATACTCGTTTGCAGCACCAAACGACACGATGCAGTTGTCTTCCGGGGGAGATACAGTATACAGGGGTAAGACACAGGACCAGATGCTGAGCGACTGGTATGTGAGCGGCGGACTGTACAACCGCATCGGGGATGTGCTGCAGTGGAATGCCCGCGGACGACTTTACCTGGCGGGTTATAATGCCGGGAGCCTGTCGGTGACCGGACAGGTGGAGAACAAGATCAGGATGGGGGGCAGCCCTACCCGTATCGTGCTGGAAGGGGGCTTTAACACCCGCGAACCCCGTTACCTGAAAACGCACTATTACAGTAACCACTACGCGTGGGACAACCGCGGGGGCTTTAAGAAACAGATCGAAAGCAACGCAGGCGGCTATATCGAAAGACCTAAGGGCAAGTGGAAGATAGGGGCCGATTACCGGCTGTACGGCAATTATGTGTATTATGATACACACAGTGAGCCACAGCAGTCCACGGGGGGCATCACCGTGCTGGCTGTGTATGCCCAAAAGAGCCTCAGGATAGGCCCTGTGCATACGATAAACCGGGTGGTGTACCAGAAGGTGAACCGCGAGAGTGTGCTCAGCCTGCCGCTGTTGAGCCTGTTCCATACCCTGTACTACGAACATTACCTGGTGAAAGATGTGCTGAACATGCAGGTGGGCTACCAGGTACGCTACAACACCGCTTACATGGCCGATGCCTACAACCCTGCCCTGGGCGTGTTCTATAACCAGCAGGAAAAATCACTGGGCAACTACCCCTATGTCAATGCCTACATCAACCTGAAGCTCAAACGCACCAGGTTGTCGTTCCAGTACACCCATGTCAACCAGGGATGGCCTGATAACGAGTACTTTACCGCACTACACTACCCCATGACACCCCGGCTGTTTACGTTCGCCATCAACTGGACGTTCTATAACTAAAAGGAGATACATATCGGATTATTTGTCGTGATTCCCGGATCTGTGAAAATCTTTTAATCGGCTGAAAACATACCTGTTCTCTATTCATTTTAATGGGCAGTTGATCATGCCATCCTTCACATTCGTTTTCACTGACCGGTCAATTCTCAATGTTTAATCATGTCGCATCTGTAATGAATCAACAGAGAGATCATGCGTAAGGATAGCAGTTTCCTGTTTTGAAATATATATTATTCCGGATTTTTTTATTGCAAGTATCAAACAGTTTCCTGAATTTTGCATACTACTTTCTGGGATCAATGGCACTTGGTAAAATCAATTTATTAACTTCAAAGAGTATTTTGAAATTGATTAAAGTGATCAGATGTGTGCAAAATGCATGTAATGGGTACCAGCCTTCGTCTTTTAGAAAATTTCCATAGTTACCTGCTTTGTAAAACTATAATGGCTTATCAGTATTATTGAAAAATACTTATTTATAATATAATTTCAACAGACCCAAAGCCGGATCATATTTACGAAAGGAACCTGAAAACATATGAAAGCATGCTGAAAAAGTTAAAGAGAAATTGCATGAAAATTCATTTTGCAAAAATATTGTTTAATTTAGATCAAATATTTTGTTGGTAAAAGCTTCTTTTTGCCTTTAACAACAAAAGAATTATAATCCTGAACCTGTTGTAACTGAAACCGGTGATGGACAGATCTGCTGACTGAAACCACTGTTTAATGGATAGACTGGAGAAAAAGATACTACTGGATTTTAAATATGGAAACAAGCGGGCTTTCGAATATCTTTTTAAAAGTTATTACAAGCCCCTTTGTAATTATGCTTTTCAGATCCTGAAAAATCAAGTATATGCTGAAGAAGTGGTAGAAGAACTTTTTGTTAGATTGTGGGAAAACAGATCCAAGACTGATGTTCAGCAGTCATTTAAATCGTATTTATACCGGAGTACGTATAACAGTTGCATGAATTATCTGAGGAAGCAAAAAAATGAGCAGAAATACCGTGATTTTTTTCTGCATCATTTAAGCCCTGAATCCACGTCTTTAGAAACAAATGAGTCTTATCCCCTTACTTCTATCATTGACAGGGAACTCGAAATGGAAATGCATGAAGTCATCGAGTCTTTACCGGAAAAATGCCGGATTATTTTCAAGATGAGTCGTTTTGATGAAAAATCGCATGAAGAAATTGCCAACGAAATAAATGTTACTGTAAATACAGTTAAAACTCAGATTGTACGTGCTTTAAATAAAATCAGGGAAAAATTTGATTTTATTAAAAAGTAAATATCAAATAATCAGTTGTTTGCAAATTTATTATTTTGTTTTTAAACAGCTTGTCATCCTTGATGGTGAGTTAGGTGTCATAAAATAGAAGCACATTATAAGAATGGAAGAGAAGATATCAGAAACGGATGAATTATTGCTGACCTGTTTGCAGGGTAGGGCTACTGATGATGAATATCAGAAAGCATGGGACTGGATACAGGCTGATTCAGCAAATTATGAATATTATATTGGATTAAAAGATGCATGGATAGTTGCAGGTTTAGCTGATTCAGGCAAAAAATTTAATACCGAAAAATCCTGGAAAATCATAAAAAGCAGAACAACAAACAGGGGGGGTATAATTGTATCTCCTTCTTTCTGGCGAAATGCTGCAGTTTTTGTTGCTGCTGTTTTCATTGGGGCACTCGGATTCTACTATATTAACAATTCACATATAAATCATGTATTGCATCAGGAAGTTTGCATTGAGGCTCCGCTGGGAGCCCGTTCCTATGTAGTGCTTGCTGATAGCAGTAAAGTATGGCTGAATGCTGGTAGTAAACTCAGGTATGCTGCAAATTTTGGCATTACCAACCGGGATTTGTATCTGGAAGGAGAAGCATATTTCGAAGTACATCATGATAAGTCAAAACCTTTCAGGGTACATGCTGCAGACCTTGTAATTAAAGCACTGGGTACCGTATTTAATGTAAAAGCTTACCCGGATGAAGAAGTGATACAAACCACACTGGTTACAGGTAGTGTCAGTCTTGAAAGCCTGGATAATGCAGGAAAAGATAATCATGTTGTACTAAAGCCAAAGCAGATAGCTTCTTATGTAAAAAGCGATGCAAGTATTAATATTTCAAAACTGATGTCAAAAAAGGCCGAAGTAAAGCAGGCCACCCAAAAGGTTAAGATCTATCAGGAGAAAAAACTTGCTGTCGAAAGTGATGTCAATCCGCAGGTATATACCAGCTGGAAGGACAACCGCTGGATATTCCAGAGCGAAAATATGAGTGAGTTGGCTACACGGCTTGAAAGAATGTATGATGTTAGGATTGAATTTAAGGATTCTACTCTCTTTAATTATCATCTCTCAGGGACTTTTGAAAAGGAAACACTGGATCAGGTATTGGAGGCTATAAAAATGACTGTACCGTTAGATTACAAGATTATACACAATACAGTTGAGTTAAAAATTGATCCGAAGCTCAAAGAGAAATATGAAAAAATATTAAAACCACAATAATATTTGAGATAACTAATTACAACCTAAGTCTAACTAAAACTAACGACATCATGAAAACTTAAAAGCTAACCAATTTCTAAGAATCAGGAGACAGATCTGTCTTTTGAATTAATCACGTTAATAAATAAAAAAAAACGATGAGAGAGTCATTGCGGAGTGAACTCCCCCATCGAAATGTTAAACGATTAATCCTTGTAAAGCTATGAAAAAAAATCAACAATCCGGAATGTTTAAACCATTTCGGATAACGACTAAAATCCTACTAACCATGAAGCTAACCTTTTTATTATTCTTCGTTTCCATGTTAGGTGCGAGTGCGGGGAGCCTTTATTCACAAAAGGCAACTTTCGATCTCGCCATGAGCAATTCTACCGTAAAAGAGGTTATCAGTTCCATCGAACAGCAAAGTAAGTTTCGTTTTTTATACAATGACGACTTTGCGGATCTGAATAAAAAAGTAAATCTGCAGGCAAAAGGAAAGCATATTGATGAATTGCTGGCCATGTTATTTACTGATGCTAACCTCACATACCGGATACTTGACAACAATCTGATTGTCATTACCCCGTCTGAATATATTTTGCGTCAGATGAAAGTTACCGGAACAGTGACTGATGGAACAACCGGAGAACCCCTGCCCGGCGTGAATATTGTCGAGGAGGGTACTACAAACGGGGTTTCCACTGATCTGGACGGTAAATATTCCATTAATGTAAAAGACGAAAATGCATCTCTTGTCTTTTCCTATGTCGGTTATATAACCCAAACCATTCAGGTTTCCGGCCAAAATGTGCTTAATGTACAATTATCACCTGATGTTGAAAGTCTGGATGAAGTTGTAGTAGTGGGCTATGGTACCCAACGTAAAAGTTTGGTAACAGGAGCTATATCCAGTGTTACTTCAGAAGATCTTCAAAATACTTCTTCTACCCGTGCCGATGAAGCTATTCAGGGTAAAACAGCTGGTGTTATGGTAATGCCTACATCCGGTTCGCCAGGTGCCGGAACCAAGATCAGGATTAGAGGTACTAATTCCAATGGTGATTCCAATCCGCTTTTTATTGTAGATGGAATGAAAACCGGTGATATCAACAATATAGCCCCGGGTGACATTGAATCAATTGAAGTATTGAAAGATGCAGCCTCTGCTGCTATTTATGGTACCGAAGGTTCCAATGGTGTAGTAATTATTACCACCAAAATGGGTAAAGCCGGACAGTTTAAAGTAAACTATGACTTTCAGTACGGCATTCAAAGTCTAAAGACAAAAATGGAAGTAATGAATGCCGATCAATATACCAATGGATGAATGAAGCTGGCCTTACCATAAGTAACAGGTTCAATGCCAATACCGACTGGATGAGTGAAGTATTTCAAAATGCACCCATGCAAAAACACAGACTGAGTTTTTCAGGAGGTAATGACAAAACTACCTACATGGTTTCTGGATCATATCTGAACCAGGATGGTATTGTTGGTGGAAGTAAAGCAAACTATAATCGCTACACTGGCAGAATCAATGTGAAAAGCAATTTGAAAAAATGGCTGGAAGTTGGAACCAATATGAGTTACATGCATCAAAAAAGAAATAACATTGGGGAGGATGATGAGTACAGAAGTCTTGGTTAATAATACCCTTACTTATTGATCCGCTGACTCCTGTAACTTATAACGGAAGTGGATTCTACGCTACAATCTCTTGATTGGCCAGGGACATGTAATTATTAAAAATGATGAGGGCAAATATTATGCTTTGACTGAAAATGTAACCGGTGAAACAGCAAATCCTCTGGCTGTTCTGAAGACCTACCATAATACTACTGATCAGGATAAGCTTAATGGGAACCGTTTACGTAAAGTTTAGCCCGATTGAAGGTTTATCTATTACTTCAAGAATCGGGTTGGACCTTACTTATCAGACAAACCATTTCTGGACACCCAAATATTATTTCTCTGCTGAAAGATCGAATCCATTAACCTACTATTGATGACAGAATAAATAAATGGAATACATGGTTATGGGAAAATTTTGCAACCTACACAAAGGCTTTTGGTGCCCATGATTTTACCTATTCTGGCTGGTTATTCTGCAGAAGCAGAATGAAGCCCCTTATTATTCATTGCACTCAGGTCCGATGGTTGCTGAAGGAGATCAATATGCGCATACCGGCTATGCGGCTCAAGTGCCCTTGATCAGGTAACCGGTACTTATGATAGAAACTACCATGGCCTCATTTTTCGGTCGTTTATCCTACAATTACGCTGAAAAATATTTGCTTGAAGGTTCAATAAGACGTGATGGAGCCAGTGTTTTCCCGACAAATAATAAATATGCTCTTTTCCCTGCAGTATCAGCCGGCTGGGTTGTATCTAAGGAAGACTTTTTCAATGCAGCAATTGTTAATAATCTGAAAGTAAGGGCCAGTTGGGGAGCAAATGGGAGTAAATCCAACCTTCCTGGCAATGAGGACAAAGAATTTTGGGTATTTTCTCAATATGGTTTCCCAATCAGGTATCCGGATGCCACTGATACTTATCAGTCCGGTGCCAGGATTGAAAAACTTATTAATCCCGACCTTGTTTGGGAGCGTACTGAAATGACTGATATAGGCGTTGATCTTGGGTTTTTTAATAACCGCCTTACTTTTTCAGCCGATTACTATAACAAATTGACCAAAGACCTGATTACTGTTGGAACCGGTCCGTTATCAGTTGGTAATAATTATCCGAATGTGAATGCTGGTGATGTTAGCAATAAAGGTTTTGACTTTGAACTCGGATATCGGAATTATAGTCATGAACTCAAGTATGGTGTCAGCGTTAACCTGTCAACCAACAAGAATGAAGTTACAAGCCTGAAAGTTGATGCACCTGTAAGAGGGGATAATTTGAGGGGATATGACCTGACCTGGTTCGAAGAAGGTTATCCTATATGGTATTTCAAAGGATATAAAACAAATGGCATTGATAAGACTACCGGAGAACCTATTGTTGTAGATGTTAGTGGAGACGGTAAAATAACACCGGATGATCAGACATATATTGGAGATCCTCATCCTGACATGGTATTTGGTGGTAATATTTATCTTGAGTATAAAGCTTTTGATTTTAAAGTATTCTTTCAGGGAACATCAGGAAATGATATTTTTATGGGATGGTTCAGAACTGACAGACCCATACAGTAATAAACCTGCATTCTTTTATGAAGACCGCTGGACTTCCACTAATACCAGTGCAAGCTTTCCTGCTGCAAATAATGTAAGTGATTACATTTACAGGAGTGATCTTATGGTTGCCGATGGTTCCTACTCTCAGGGTTAAACAAATGCAGCTTGGTTATACTGTTCCGGCCGATCTTACAGCCAAAGTTGGCATAAATTCTCTTAGGGCCTTTGTTTCACTTGACAATTATTTCACGCATTACCGGTTATAAAGGATCTTGATCCGGAAGCAGGAAGTAACAATGATCAGCGTCAGGGAGTTGATCGTGGTATTTATCCCGCTGCAGGAATTTTCTTATTTGGTCTTTCAGTCAATTTCTAATGTTAAAAAATCTAATAGTTATGAAAAATATAATCAAAATCAGCTTATTACTGGGATTAATTTTTGCAGGGTGCAGCGAAGATTTTCTGAATGTTGCTCCTATCGGAAAATTATCCAGTGATAGTTATCTGAATAACAACGATGAAGTACATAAAGCCTTAATTGGCGTTTATAATGAGATTCAAAACAATTACTCGAATGGTAGCTGGGCAAGTGTCTATTTTATAAAGAATCTGCCCGCTGATGATTGTCTTGCTGCCGGTGGTGGCCCGTCTGACCAGCCTGAATATCAGTATCTGGATGATTTTAATATTACCTCTGACAATGCAAAGCTGCAGACGATCTGGACTAATTTCTATAAAACGATCAATGCATGCAATACCATCATTAACCAGGTTGGTAATAAAGCGGATAAGACTGAGGAAATGACAAGTATGGTTGCAGAAGCACAGGCCATCAGGGCTTTTAACTATCTTGATCTTGTTATAATGTTTGGTGGTGTACCTCTGCTGACAGAAAATCCTGCATCTCCGGAGGAATATCATAAGCCAAGAGCAACCAAAGAAGATGTTTACGCTCAGATTGAAGCAGATTTAAAAGCTGCTATACCGGTGCTTAAACTGAAAAGTGAATATTCTGCAGCAGACAAATTCCGTTTTTCAAAGGGTACTGCTCAGGCGCTGCTTGGTAAAGCCTATTTGTATGAGAAAAAGTACAATGAAGCTGCAACTGTTCTTGGACAGGTGATATCCAGCGGAGAATATGGTCTTGAGCCTGATTTTGAAGATGTCTGGTCGCAAGCCAACCAGTTTGGTACTGAATCCTTATTTGAAGTATCCTATACAGCGCAGGAAGGATATGACTGGGGTACGTTCCCCTGGGGCGGTGGTAATGAAAGTAACATAGAAGTACAGCTGCAGGGGCCGCGTGCTGATTACTTTGATTTCTCAAAAGACACCGTTCTGAATATTATTAATGGTTGGGGTTTCAATTTACCTTCCAGGGAAATAGGTGATTTGTTTATCAGCGAAGGAGAAACTTCAAGATACAAAGGTACTCTGATATCTCAGAGTGATTTAGAGAAAACAGGTACAGTTGTGAAAGTTTCCGTGAATGATACTCCCAAACCGCATGATTATGAAGGTTATATGAGGTTGAAGTATGTCACAAAACCCTCAGCTACCAGTAGTACTGGTGTTCCCGACCTGAACTATGCTATCAACTGGAGAATATTAAGGTATGCTGATGTATTGCTTATGGCTGCAGAGGCTTATAATAAATCTAATCCTGCAGACGATGCAGCTGCTCAGGCTGAACTTTTTAAAGTGCGCAGTCGTGCTGGTTTTTCAGATCCTATTACCGCAACAGGGACAGCTCTTTTCAATATGATTGTTAAAGAAAGAGAAATTGAGCTGGCTTTTGAAGGTTCAAGATACTGGGATCTTATCCGTTGGGGAATGGCTGATCAGGAACTGAGTGATATTGGCTTTGAGAAAGGGAAAAATGAATTATTCCCCATTCCAAAGAACGAAATCATTGCAAACAATGCTATGTCTGCTTCTGATCAAAATCCAGGATATTAATCATATCAAAGATACCCTTAGGTTTTAGTTAGCAGTGTAAAAAGGGAAAGGAGCCTTTCATATATTTTGAAAGGCTCCTTTTTATGTTTATTATAGTGGCAATTAATTGTTTTTTTATTACAGATAATACCTTATTAAAAATATGCACGCATAGAATATGCACGCTTGTAAATAATATCAAGGTACTTAGTAACCAGGGTTCTGTTTATAATTGCCTTTGTTCAGGTCGATGGCAGCCTGAGGGATTGGTCTGAGAATTTTATAGTTTCCGTCAGTTCCCAGAAACGGGTCACTGCCATTGTCTACCCAGGATTTGATATCTTTATTGTATAATTTGGCTCTTTCCATCAATTTGCCTGTACGTTTCAGGTCAAACCATCTGTGGTATTCTCCGGCCAGTTCCCGTGCCCTTTCATCCAGAATATAATCAATATCAAGCTCACCTGCAGTGATCGAAAGATCAGCTCCTGAGGCAGCAGCACGTCTTCTCACTTCGTTAATTCTTTGCACTGCTTTTGGCATATCACCAGCTTTGAGGTAGGCTTCAGATGCAATCAGGTAGGTTTCACCCAACCGGGCCAGAAACAAATCACGTGTGCTGGTTCCGATGTTGGTAGCAAATTCACTTTTTGGGTCATCAAACTTTTTAATGGCTGGTGTTTCGTTGTCTCTGTTTGAAGTTTTTGAAGCTTCCCAGTCCTGTGAATAGGGATAAATAATAGTAGCAGAACGGTGAACCGGGTCAGCTGCGCGCCAGGAGGCTGTATCGGGAGACCATTTTGGAGCATAATAATAGGCAATATTAAGGTTGGCACGGTCATCCTTTTTTGTGTAATAATCGTAATATGTACCTACATATTTGGTGCCTTCAAAATTGCCATAGATATTGATCATAAACGTCCCGTCAAATCTGGTATCATCTTGAGTATAGAGATCAAACAGTTCCATATCAGGGCACAGGTTATAAGATCGCCAGGGGTACCCATAAATTGCACCTTCCCCTCCGTGATAAGGGCCAAAATAGCCATTCTGCCAGTTACCGTGCCAGGTAAGATTTCCTGTTTCCTGTGATGCCGCAGTGATAGATGCCGGATCATACTGGACGGAGAAGATTACTTCTTCATTGAGTTCATTCCCTGGAAAGAACAAATCTTCAAATGACATATTCAGCGATTGATTATTAATAGCTGCATCTGCATAACTTGCTGCATCAGTGAAATCCTGGGGGGTGCCGAAAGATTCATAACCTTTTGTAAGATACACTTTGGCAAGATAATGTCGTACAGCTCTTTTATCAACACGGCCGTTAAAACTTCCTGAATACTCCGGTACAAGATCGAGTGCATTTTTGAGGTCGCTTATGATCCGGGTATATACTTCTTCGGCTGTATTCTGGTCGAATGAGGATTGCGGAGCATCTATCATGTCATTGCTGAGCGCGACACCACCGTATGTTTGTACAAGCAAAAAGTAGTAGTAACCCCTCAAAAATTCAATCTCTCCTTTCCGCGTTGCCAACATGTCGGTTTTAGCGGTAATATCATTGTAATACAAGGCTGTATTACACATCTGAATGGCATGATAACAATTAAAATAAAAATTACGGACAATTGTATCTTCCGGTGTCAGGTTTCGGTACTGGCTGAGTCCTTCAGGCTGAGGGTTTCTGCCTTCAACATACAGGTCGGTTCCGGCACAGAACATCCAGGGTGCTTTACCATAAATGATTCTTAACTGGGAATAACATGAGCTTACGAGTGATTCGTAGCCCTGTTCTGACAGAAAAAAATCTTCGGCCACTACGTTTCCGGGATTATCTTCTGTCAGGTATTTTTCACAACCCATGGTGAAAAATCCTAAAATTGCTATAGTGAGAATTATTTTTTTCATTGCTCTAATTTTTTTGAGGGATTAAAACTTCACATTTATACCAAATTGATAAGTAACCGAGCTGGTACCGCCGTTTGCATAAGTTGCATCTGCCCATTCAGGATCAAACCCATCGTATTTGGTAAACACAAAAGGATTCAGGATATTCACATAAAGGCGGAGGTTACTCAGCATTAACCTGCTGGTTAAGGAATTGCTGAAGGTGTAGCCCAGTGTTATGTTTTTCACTTTAACGAAAGAGGCATCCCGGTAGTATCCAACGTTCTGATAATAAGGCCCCACATTCTTGGGTTGGGGATATTCGTTGGATGCATGGGCGGGTGTCATTTCGTTGGGAGGCATATAGAAATTGATATCCAGTTTTTGTCGTCCACGGTCGTCAACATTCGCGAAATTCTGGTGAAATCCGCTTAGTACGAATACACCCTGTTTAGTGTAAAGTGATCCTGACAGATCCAAATTTTTATATCTGAAGGTTGTTGAAAGTCCTCCAATCCAGTCGGGATCAGGTGATCCCAGTATCATTTTATCTTTTCCGGCTTCGATGATACCGTTGTCGTTTACATCCTTTACCCTGGCCTGGCCAGGGAGCTGTCCGTAAGTAAGTGCCAGGTCTCTTTCTGACTCCTGCCATATACCGATCATGTCGTAATCATAAATTACGTTCACAGGCTTGCCAATGAACCAGTTGTTACCAATATCATCGGCTTTTTCACCATACAATTCAACTATTTCATTACTATTTTTTGAAAAATTAAAGGAAGTAGTCCAGTAAAAATTCTTTGCATCGATGTTTACAGTAGTAAGGGTAAGTTCAACGCCCTTATTTCTGACTGATCCGACATTATCCCAAATTAGACCCCAGCCTGATTCGGGAGGAAGCTTTCTTCTCATCAGTAACTTTTCTGATAATTTGTTGTACAGATCTATTGTTCCGTATATTCTTCCTTTTATCAGTCCGAAGTCCAGTCCGGCATCCAGTTCATGGGATCTTTCCCAGGTGAGTTTTTTGTTGGCCAGGCCGGTTGGTTCATTACCGGGAAAGTAGTTACCTCCAAAATCATATTTTCTTAACAATCCGGCATTGGATTGAGTGAGGTAAGGAGCAATGTTATCATTACCCACGAATCCGTAACTCAGTCGTAATTTCAGGCTTGAAACCACCGGCTGTGATTGCATAAACTCTTCGGCTGAGACACGCCAGGCTAATGCCACGGAAGGAAAGGAAGTCCATTTTTGGCCTTTTCCCAGCTTAGAAGAGCCATCCCAGCGATCGGACAACGTAACAAGATATTTGTCTTTATAAGCATAGTTAAGACGGGTAATGAAAGAGACAAGTGTCGTTTTCTGATATTCACTTCCCACTCCATCAATGGTGGTAGCTGATCCCAGATTGTCAAAACGGGAATTATACGGGAGATTTTGTACATTGATGAATGAAGATTCGAATCTGGTATAATAGACACTTTGCATCCCCATAAAGTTAATGCTGTGTCCGTTTTTATCCTTTTTAATATTGAACTGGTTATCCAGGGCATAGTCGAAATTTTCGGCTTTTTCAAGTGAAGCTGCCGGATCTCTCAGATTTCTGCTGGATGTATGGGGACCAAAGTATTGTCCGTTTCTCATGTTTTTCAGTCCTGCTGAAAAGGTTGATTTGACAGACAACCACTCCAATGGTGTAAATTCCAGGTATATGTTGGATAATCCCTGAAAAGCCAGGGTATTATTGTAAGCATCGTTTTGATCCCATAAAGGATTTACAGTACTTGTAAAGCTGATACCTGCATACTTGCCAGGTTGAAATACAAGATTACCGACGGAATCATATGGGGCAAGCAAGGGTGGCATCCGGTAGGCTTCCTGTATGGCGGTAGGGCTCCCCAGTTCAGTCTCACTCTGAGAAAGGTTGATATTGATTCCCGAATTCCATTTTTCAGAAATTTTATTGGTTATGCTTGCCTTTATATTGTATTTATTGTTCCACTCCCGGGTGATATTTCCTTTTTCTTCCTGATACCCCAGGCCTATGATATAGGAAACATCATTACGCTGCCCGGAAATAGTCAGGAAGTGATTTTGCTGCTGACCGGTTCGCTGAAATAAGGAGGGCCAGTCTGTGTAATCCTTATTCTCAATTCTGTTACGCAGTACTTCACTGGTACTGTATTGAGTAGTGCTGAGCACATCATCGGTATAATTGGTGGCACCGTCGAGCACATAACCCGTAATATATGCATCCTGACGATATTCCCACCAGCGGTCGCCATCCATAAAATCGGGCATACGGGTAACTTCCCTGATCCCGTAATAGCCGTCATAGGAAATTTGTGCTTTCTCACTGATATCATTGCCCCTGCGGGTGGTTACAATCACCACACCGTTTGATCCGCGTGACCCGTAGATAGCTGTGGATGATGCATCTTTCAGAATATCAATCCGTTCAATTTCCTGCGGATTCAGAAAATTAATGTTGTCGGTGAAGATTCCATCCACCACATAGAGTGGGTCACGGGCTGTTCCTGAGGCCAGTGTATTGACCCCACGTACCTGAATCTTGTATGTATCTCCAACACGTCCTGTAGTAGCTGAGATATCGACGCCTGCGGCCTGTCCCTGTACCGCTTCCATCGGACTGTTGGTGCCACGGGCAACAACCATATTGTTGTCCACGCTGCTAACTGAACCAGTGAGATCACGTTTTTTAACAGCACCGTATCCTACAACCACAATTTCGTCGAGCTGCTGTAAATCAGGTGAGAGTGAAACATTTATTGTAGTTTGTTCTGCTACCCGCACCTCTTCAGAGAGGTATCCAATGTAGCTGAATACCAGACTTTCTCCGGGAGAGGCGGTGATTGAATAATTTCCGTCCGTACGGGTAATTGTGCCTCTGGAGGTTCCTTTGACCACAATATTGACCCCCGGCAGCGGCTCTCCTGTTTGCCCGTCGGTTACTCTTCCTGATATTTCATTGCCCTGTCGGGCATTTGGAGTAATCACAATAACGTTGTTATCCATTACCTTATAAGTAACTGTTCCGTCGGCCAGCAAATCGGTCAATACATCATCTATCCGTTTGTTTCTGGCTGTAACAGTGACTTTTTTATTCAGATCAATATAATCATCGCTGAAGAAGAACCGGAATTCGGAATGGTTTTCAATCATCTTTATCACTTCCCTCAGAGTCTTATCTTTTGCAGATAAATTGAGCCGTGTTTCCTGGGAATAGAGGGACGCAGATACAGGAAGTGTGCAGAGCAGAGTTAGCAGTATGGTAAATTTCATGATGGTTAAGGTTTTGTAGTTGGTCTTTAGTAATGACAATACAATCCCATTACAAATTTTTTTCATAGTTTTGTAGTTGAATAGTTTATAATTTTTTTTACTTGATATTCGTTTTGTAGAATCTGGACGAATATCATTTAAGAAAATGATTCTGAATTGGGACTTCGCCAAAAGTCCCAATTCTCTTTTTTTTACGTGAGTTAATCTTTCATTGGCAGGTTGATTTTAATCAGGTTAAACATTGTGGTTTATTTAATTTGGTTTCTGTACGCAGATTTATATTTAGTTTTCAAATGTGGGTCGAGATTAAGTTCAACGACCCCTTTATCAATCTGATAGGAAAGAGGGATGGTCATTCGCATGATGTTAAACAGCTGCTCCAGTGTTTCATTTTCGATGGTTCCGGAGAAACGGTATTTTCCAAGATCGTTATCATTATATCTGATTTTGACATTAAAACGCCTTTCAAGCATTGGGGCCAGGTACCTGAATTCTTCTGACTCTACCACCCATCGTTTATCTTTCCAGGAAGTATAGAGTTCAGTATTTACATTTTTATCGAACTCTACCGGTAACAACTTTTCTGACACGGGTTTTATACGGCTTATGTCATTACTATTCTGAATATTCTTATCTGGTTGCCGGCTTGTTGATGATTCCACCTGCTTCAGATTCTTATAGTAAGTGATTTTTTCTTTTGGTTTCATTGTTATGGAGAATGATTTATTACCGGCGCCAATACCAGCAATCTCAACCTTCCCTTCTACAAGTGTGGTAATAATTTTATTTTCTTCGGGATAAGCCTTGATATTAAAGGAGGTACCGGTTGCTTTAACTTTTAGCCCGCTAACGTCAACTATAAAAGGTTTTTCAGGATTGGTAGCCACATGAAAAAATCCTTCTCCGATAAGTCTCACATTTCTGGCATTCTTATTGAAATCCGTGTTATATTCAATCGAACTACCTGCGTTCAGCCATACTTTTGTTCCATCGGGTAACATAGCAATTGCTTTTGAGCCCAGGGGAGCCTCATACCGACACAGGGCAGGCTGATCAGTATGGATTATTTGTTTGTAAATCAGTATTCCGGAGGTGCTGCCAAGTCCAACCAGCAATAAAACAACTGCCGCAATTTTAAAAAATGCCGATAACTTCAAAGAAGTTATAGCCGGCATTTTTTTCTTAACCTGGTTACCTTTTTCTATTTTGATATGAAGCTCATCAAGTATACGTTTTTCATTACCACTTGAAGAAGCCAGAGTCGAAGTGGCTATCCAACTGTTTCTGATTGCATTAAAGTGTCTGTTGTTTTCTTCATTTTTGTTCTTCCAGTTCTTAAGTTTTTCTTCTTCAATTCTTGTAGTTTTCCCACTCAGAAATTTGATGATCAAATCATCCATATCCATAAATTCATTTACTCTGTTGTTCATTTTTATATTCATTCAATTATTAATAAGACACGGATTTTTTCATTATGGTCTACAAAAAATTTGAAATTTTTAAGATATGTTTTAAAAATTTCAGGAATCGCAGAAATGATAAGCGTAAGATATTCAGGAAAGAAGTTATGCACGGAAGGTTAAAGCAACAGATTAACCTTTTCAACTGATAAAACTGCAGAAGTTAGGTACAGAAGCAGAGGTTAATTATTTTGGAATATGTTTCTGTACGATTGGTATAAGTTTTTCGACGGCCCTGGATATTTGTGTTTTTACAGTACTAACTGAAAGCTTTAGGTGTGCTGCTGCCTCTGCGTATGACATTCCTTCTACCCGGCAAAGGATAAAAATTTCTCTGCAACCGGACGGAAGATTTTCAAGGGATGTTTTTAGATCTTGTTCAATTTCATCTGACAGAATTTTTTCGAATATATCTTCATCAGATTGTATATTCAGGATATCAATTCTGGTCTGGATATTGTCATAGTCAATGTTTGTGTGGTCTGCAGTGTGATTGTCTCTTATGTAATTTAGTGCGGTATTGTACACCATCCGGTATAAATAGGCTTTCAGTGAAGTCTTAATAATAATGGATGTACGTTTGTTCCAAAGTTTCAGAAAGACATCCTGAACTACTTCTTCTGCTGTCTCACTACTTTTTAAAATATCACAGGCAAAACGGTGTAAGCTGGCAAAATAAGTGCTGAACAGAGAATCAAATGACTTGATATCACCATTTTTTATCTTGTAGAATAAATATTTGTCAGCATTATTCATTTATCTGATAATACAGTGCTAGTGACACAGATTGGTGAAAACGACAGGTAACCATCGAATAAATGTACTGTTTTTTTTGTAGTTGAGGATATTCAGATGAGTATTCTGCTAAAAGTATTACTCAGATATTTTTATTGATTAATTACATAATTGTCGTATTTTTTGCTATATAACTTACACAGTATTTCTATCAGCAAAAGCATCTGACCAGTATTTTATGTTGCCCGTAATATTTCTGTGAAAAGAGAAAATAAGTATTATTACAAATTTTGATCATACATCAATCTCGTATATATTTTGTTGAATTCTAAATCTGTATATGTAAAATATGTAAAGGATAAAAACAGTCAACCCTATTGCGCATCTATGAAGATTATTTATCGCTTCTGCAAAAGCCCACAATCTCTTTTACATGCACCCGAGTGGTGTTGATGGCGGGGATATCAAAGTAGCTGTCTTCTTTCAATATAAGCGGCAATTCGGTACATCCAAGGATAAGACCGTCCACCTCATTTTCATGTATCATCTTTTTTACCAGGTTGAGTAATTCCTGCCTGGTTTCCTCTTTAAAAATACCCAGTTCAATTTCGGTGAAAAGTTTTGTGTTGATCATGACACGATCCTTTTCATCAGGAATAATAATATCCATGTTGAATTTGCTGAATTCCTTCTGATAGAAGTCGGCATTCATGGTAAAGCCGGTACCAAATAGTGCCGGTTTACTGATGCCCAGCCTGCTGGCCTCTCTGCGGGTTGCTTCCACTATGCTGATGGTGGGCAACTCAGCGGCTTTACTTATGGACGGATACAGAACATGCGGGGTGTTGGCAGTAATCGCAGCGAAATCAGCACCTGCAGCTTTCAGTTTGTTTATTCTTTCTACCAGATAATTTGTGGCTTCTTCGTTTTTTTGCTGGTCGAGCAGGCCAAGAAAATGAGCCATGTTCACGCTATAGATAATAATCTCCGGGTAATTCAGATTCGTATTTTCTTTTTTGAAGAGGTTATGAATCTCATTATAATAATCAACGGTTGCTTCGGGACCCAGTCCACCGATCAAACCTATCTTTTTCATATCATCATTTATTTAGCCGGTTCTTACATAAATAAAATGTAAAGTTAAAGGAAAAAACGGAGAAGAGGAATGAATTACTGTATGCGTTTTTTGAATACAGAGCGGGCAGGACTGTCAGCTCTGTATCAATTTATCAAACGTAAAACTGTGAATTAAATACTTTTATAAACAAAAATAGTTACTGGCAATAAGGTGTTGGAAGTTGATTAGAAAATTGCATTAAACAATTCAATAATTAATTATTAAGAGGGTAATGCAATGATAATGTATTTATGTTAAATAGATCTCGCCGGAGAGATAGAGGACTGCTTCTCCGGCAATTGAGACCCGGT
Source organism: uncultured Bacteroidales bacterium (assembly GCA_963783315.1). Lineage (GTDB taxonomy): Bacteria > Bacteroidota > Bacteroidia > Bacteroidales > DASQZP01 > DASQZP01. Next base: position 269,698 of record CAWAMZ010000004.1, on the reverse strand, counting down.
TACCTCTGTGGGTGCAGAAGAGAGATCCGGTACGGGAGGATAGCTGTAATGCTGTCAGGGATTTTTTACCCAGCCTTTCCGCCCAGTAGGGTGTGAGGGTAGTGTGAGCAGAGCCGGTAACAGGATCTTCATTGATGCCCACATCAGGGGCGAAGAAGCGGGAGACAAAATCCACGTCCCGCCCGGGTGCGGTAACAATAATGCCACGGGCACCTAATTGGCCCAGCTTTTGAAAATCCGGCCGGATGGCTTCAATTTCTTCCTGGTTGTTATATACCAGCATATAATCAGTGCGGCCTTTATACACTTCGGCGGGAGCAATGTTAAGTGCATCTGCAATGATGTCCGGCAATCTCTCTGTTGTTGCCTGGTCTGCGGGAAAATCCAGTTCGATGCGGCGGCCGGATTTGCTTACACCAAGAAGCCCGCTGTGAAGGCTCTGAAAAGTGAGATTTACAGCTTGTTTTTCATAGAAAGAGAAGAGCACACTTGCCGAAGCCAGGGTAGCATGTCCGCAAAGGGCAACTTCACTGACTGGTGTGAACCAGCGAATGTGGTATTGTCCTTCCCTGTTGATGATGAAAGCCGTTTCTGCCAGGTTGTTTTCAGCAGCTATTTGCTGCATGATCATGTCTTCGGGCCATTCGTCGAAAATACAGACAGCAGCAGGGTTTCCTTTGAAGCGTTCGGAGGTAAAAGCATCAACCTGGTATATTTTAACGGTTTTCATAAAAGAAAGTATTTTCTAGAAATTTTATTTACATGTGGATTTGTAAACAAATATAATCAAAAGAGGCCGGAGGTAGTTAAGCAGTAGTATAATTCCTGTTTTTGGTACAGGCCTCGGAGGAAGGGAAGTTATTCAGAAGCAGGTTTTACCTGCCGCAAGACTGGCGCTTGCGGCAGGAAACTTTATATCTTGCAGTCATCAGGAAGATATTCAGGCTGTTGCTGAAACAGTGTTGTATTTCTTTTCCCTCAACTCATGGATGCGCTCATTTTCAAGGTATTCTTCAAATTCCATATATTTGTCAATGGTGCCGTCCGGAGTGATCTCGATAACTCTGTTGCAAACACTTCGAATAAATTCGTGGTCATGCGAAGTCATAAGGATTTGACCCGGGAAAGTTTTCATGTTATTGTTAAAGGCCTGGATCGATTCCATGTCGAGGTGGTTGGTAGGATGGTCGAGCATAAGCACATTTGGTTGCTGCAGCATCATGCGGGCTATCATGCAACGCATTTTTTCACCACCAGACAGTACACTTACATTCTTCATGATATCTTCACCGGAAAAAAGCATCTTTCCCAGGTATCCACGGAGGAAGGCTTCTTCGGTATTATCTGAGAACTGAGCCAGCCAGTCGATAAGAGCAGCATCTTTCTGAAACCAGTCGGTGTTGTCGACAGGCAGCCAGGCATGGGTAACCGTAATTCCCCATTCGAAGCTGCCGGTATCTGGTTTTACACTACCGCTCAGTATATTGAACAGTGCTGTTATTGCCCTGCTGTCTCTGGACATTAGCATAATCTTATCGCCTTTCTCAACCGTAAAAGAGACATCGTTAAAAAGAGTAGTCTCGTCAGCCGAGGCACTCAGGTTTTCTACCCGGAGGATATTATCACCAACCGGCCGTTCTGGCTGGAAAATAATACCAGGGTAACGCCGGGTTGAAGGTGTTATCTCTTCAATATTCAGTTTCTCGATCATTTTTTTACGGCTGGTTGTCTGGCGCGACTTGGCGACATTGGCGCTGAAGCGTGCGATAAATTCCTGCAGTTCCTTCTTTTTTTCTTCAGCTTTCTTATTGGCACTGGCCTGCTGACGAAGGGCGAGCTGACTGGATTCGTACCAGAAGGAATAATTACCTGAAAAGGTATTGATCTTGCCATAATCGATATCCACTATATCGGTACAGACATTATCCAGAAAGTGGCGGTCGTGAGATACAACAATTACTGTGTTCTGGAAATTGGCCAGGTAATTCTCCAGCCAGAGCACTGTTTCCAGGTCGAGATCATTGGTAGGCTCATCGAGCAGCAGGTTATCGGGATTACCGAAGAGGGCCTGTGCCAAAAGTACACGAACCTTGATCTTTCCCGGCAGGTCTTTCATGAGCTGATCGTGCAAGTCCTCCTTTACACCAAGTCCGCTCAGCAGCTCGGCCGCATCACTGTCGGCTGTCCAGCCGCCCATGGCAGCAAAATCATCCTCAAGTTTGGCAGCTTTCATTCCGTCTTCATCTGAAAAATCAGGCTTGGCATAAATTATATCTTTCTCTTCACGAATCTTCCACATCTCTTTGTGTCCCATCAGGACGGTATCGATTACCCTGCATTCATCGAACTCATAGTGGTTCTGTTTGAGTACCGAGAGCCGTTCTCCGGAACCAATCTCTACAGAGCCGCGGGTGACATCCTGTTCGCCGGCGATCATCTTAAGAAAGGTTGATTTGCCAGCGCCGTTGGCACCAATTACTCCATAGCAGTTACCAGGAATAAATTTCAGGCTGACATCCGAAAATAATGGTTTTTTGCCGAATTGTACGGCAAGGTTTGTTATTGTTATCATGACTTATTTTTTCAACATTAAATGCAATAGATAAAACGGGATGCAAAATTAGTAATAACAAATTGAAATTAAACAGAAAAGGGGAATTAATTGAGTTGGAAGTCGGAAGAGTTGTTGGGGGATGATAAGACACAAGCAGATGCTTGCGCTAGTTGAGGGGATGATAAAGGCACAAGCAGATGCTTGCGCCAGTTGAGGGGATGATAAAGGCACAAGCAGATGCTTGCGCCAGTTGAGGGGGGTTGATGGTCCGGGCAGGATACCTGAATCATGTGGTTAACCAGTGATAGCAACACCAATGATGTGACCAATGCCAAAGGTGATGGCAGCAGCAGCAAGTCCGAAGATAATCTGCCGGAAGCCTGAATGCCATACGCTTTTACCGGTAAACAGGGTAATGGCGGCACCCATGATAAATAAGCCCAGGGTACTAAGCGAAAGGCTGTATATAACAGCTTTGAAACCTCCGATCCAGAAATACGGGATAACAGGGAGAATGGCCCCGATAGCAAAGAGAAAGAAAGAGGCAAATGCAGCTTCCCAGGGAGAGCCGCCCATTTCATCGGGATTTATGCCGAGTTCTTCCTTTACCAGAACTTCATGAGCATGGTCTTTGTCGGACATCACGTCGCGAGCCATTTCGGCAGCTTTATCTTCAGGAATTCCCTTGGCCATATAAATCAACGTAAGTTCTTTAACCTCTCCTTCGGGATTATTTTCGATCTCTACCATTTCGAGTTCCATCTGTCGTTCATTCAGTTCCTGCGAGCTTTTAACGGATATCCATTCACCAAGGGCCATAGAAAGCGCACCGGCCAGCAAACCGGCAATGCCGGCCAGCAATACCTGGCTTTCACCACCAGTAGCACCGGCAACACCCATCACGAGGCTCATGTTGGATACCAGTCCGTCGTTGGCCCCCAGCACTGCAGCACGAAGCGCGTTACCACCAATGGATTTATGGCGTCCTTCGATTTTTGACAGCTTTTCACCTGTGATTTTCGCTTTGTTTTTAATCAGCGATTCCAGAATGTTGACGTGGTTGGTTTCAGAACCCTGCAGCGGAACATGCTGCTTTTGTTTGCCTTTGATCTGTGCATTGGAAATACTTTTTTCAATATCGGTCATTACCCCGATTATATAGTCGTAACCGAGAATACGTCCCAGCATATTCAGGGTACGGGCCCTGAAGGATGGACCGGGCATTGGATTTTTATAGCCCTGCTCATGCATCACAGAGAGCATTTTTTCGGCATGTTCCTGCTCTATTCCTGCCAGGTCGTTAAATAATCTGGATACTGTTTCATCTTCTTCACCTGCTGCTATTTTTTTATACAAATAATTAGCATCCACTTCTGTTTGCACATTTGCAAGGTACCTGCGTTCAGTCTTTGTATTCATCTCTGCATTTTTTAGGACACTGGCCTGTAAATACCAATATCGAATTTTCTGGTTTAATGATGTTTAACAGTGTAATATGCTGAAATTAAGGCGCATATTAATCCTGTTCCCTGTGTGCTTATGAAAAAAGCATTCAAAGGTAAGCATTAGCAGGATGTTACACAAGCATAAAAGGAGGCCGGCAGGAAGGGTTAACAACAGGTACCTAAAAGGATTGATTTTTTCAAAGATTAGACTTTACTCTGAAAAATAATACTTACAATGCTTTGGTGATTTTGTCATCCAGGAATTTATAGATGGCAGAAAAATCTTCCCTGCCTAATCCGCGAGCCCTGGCGCCTGCATAAATTTCCTTGGCCAGGTTGGCCATATACTGCGGGGAATTTTTATCATATGCTACTTTGGAGAGCAACTGGAGATCTTTGTGCATCCATTCGAGCGGAAATTCAACTTCATAATCATTATCGCGGATCTTTTCGGCTTTCATTTTGGTGAAAGGAGCAGATACAGGCATATTTGGAAGCAGGTCAAGGAGGAGGTCGCGTGACAAACCGGCTTTTTCACCCAGCAGTACTGTTTCGGCAAAGGCAAGCATGGATTGAGCCAGGAGTCCGTTAACCAGCATTTTAAGGGTGGTGCCCATGGAGACAACTCCTGCATGGATAATTTTCTTACCCATGAATTCCAGCAGGTATTTTGTTTCGTTGAGATCATCGTCGACTGCACCTACCAGAAAAACCAGTTCCCCATTTTCAGCAGGAGCTTTTGATCCGGCAACCGGAGCATCCATAAACCGGATTCCGGAAGCTTTTGCTCTTTTGGATGCCGAGCGGCTGAATCCCGGATCTACCGTGCTGCAATCTATCCAAAGTGAATTGGAGTTCATTCTGGAAACAAAGCCACCTCGGCCGAAAGCAAGTTCCTCCACCACTTCAGGAGTTGAAAGCATTGTAAAAACCACATCAGCATCGTGAACGCAGGCAGCAGGTGATTCGGTTGCAACAGCGCCATTGCCGGCCAGTTCCTGAGCCGGGTCGGCTGTGCGGTTGTATACACGAAGGGAGACGTTATTTTTTAACAAGTTGGAAGCCATTCTTTTGCCCATTATTCCTAATCCGATGAATGCTGCTTTCATATGAATTGTTTTTTTAAGTGTTTGAAAAATAGTTGGTCGCTGACCTAATGATCACCAATATTGCACAAGCAACCATCACAACTTTGCAAGGAAAGGTGATGATTTATTGTGTTTTTATCAGAGGAACAAACGGGAAGAGTAGATGTTTAAAATGCGTTATTCAAAATTCCGGAACGGATGTTGTTTCTATCTTTATACGTCGTTGTGCACCATATTACAGAACCGAAAGGCAATGAAAAAACTTACGATAATTTCATTTCTAATTTGGATTGGATTTCCGAGTTTTGCTCAAAAAACAGACTTGATTAAAATTGTCAACCTGAAAGGGGATGAGCTTTAAAGAAAATAAGCTATATTAGAAGAGCTGTATGACGGGAGACTGTCACGTACGTCCGCGAAAGCTTTCGGGACTGTGAGGGGCTAGGGGTGAAATTCCCCTTGCCTATTCGATCCATCATCCGTTGGCAACAAGCATGGAGAACGAAAATCTTGCAAATGACGTACATATATATTATATTTGTACGTAATTTAATATAAAGATTATGGAAACTAAATTGACATTGAGACTAAATGATAATGTTATCGAAAGAGCTAAAAATTATGCACGTAGTCATAAGATTAGTCTTTCTAAGATGATTGAATCATATCTTGACACCATCACTAAACCAAAAGAAGAAGAGAAAAAAATTTCAATTACACCCCTTGTTAAGAGCTTGAGCGGTGTGATTGATTTGCCAGTTGACTTTGATTACAAAAAAGAATATCGTGATTATTTAGAAAAGAAGTATAAATGACAAGAATATTCGTTGATACAAATATTGTGATTGATTTATTGTCACGGAGAGAACCCTTTTTTGAAGAAGCAGCGGAATTATTTTCTCTCGCAGACAAAAAACAAGTTGAATTGTCGGTTTCGTCTTTGACCATTGCTAATACCAGTTATGCGTTGTTGCGTCAAATGGATTCGAATAAAGCAAAATCGGTTTTGAGAAAGCTTAGGTTGATTTTGAAAATCTTGCCATTGGATGATAAGATTATTGGATTGGCTTTAAATGATGATAACTTTTCAGATTTTGAGGACGGCCTTCAATATTTTACAGCGATTGAAGATGAGCAAGAATTGATTATTACCCGAAACCTTAAGGATTTTAAAAATTCAAAGTTACCGACAATGACTGCTAAACAATTTATTGGAACGATAAAATAAGGCCAGTTGCCAACACATGGTAACATGAGACGATTATGAAAAAAATTAAGATTGGAATATTATTAGGGATTATCGCTGGAATAATTGACATGATTCCTATGATTCTCCAAAACTTGACATGGGATGCAAATATTTCAGCGTTTTCAATGTGGATTGTGGTCGGATTCTTAATATCCACGATTGATTTAAAGCTAAATTCCGTTATAAAAGGAATTCTAATTTCATTTTTAGTTTTATTACCTTCTGCTATTTTGATTGGTTGGAGCGAACCATTTACCTTGATTCCAATTACAATAATGACGACAATTCTAGGCGGATTGCTTGGATTTTCAATTCATAGATTCTCAATCAAAAAATGAATCTATGCCCAATATGTTAAAAGGTGAAAAATTGAATATTGAAGAAAATATAAAAACTATATCACGGTTGATATTAATGTAGGCCCGCTATCCCTTACTTGTTGAACAACGGGACCGTTATGCGGGTTGTAAACATCCTCATTTTAAGCTAAAATATCGGATTTTTATTTTCAGGATACAAAATTGCAATTTGATAAAATTGAAAATTTCATATACCTAAAAAGCCTGTAAAGCACTTTAATAACTATTTTTATTTTGTGAGAAGGAGTTTTTCACAAACTCACGTTGTGGTCAAGAAAAAACGGAACTTTAAAACAAAAAATCAACAGAATGAGAAGAATATTTTTGATCTTAACTCTTTGCGGTCTGGCTTTCCTTGCAAAATCTCAGAATGCAAGAATAGAGCAATCAATCTATGGTATACAAACTGGATTTTTAGGAGTCTGGACTCATTATGAAACCAGATTATCTAATGCAATAGCTTTACGGACTGAACTCGGATTTGACAGTGGAATTTGGGGTGGAAGTTTTTATAACAATACAGGATTTTTATTGACACCAGTGATTACTGTGGAACCTCGTTGGTATTATAACCTGGGTAGAAGAAAAAATAAATCGAAAAGAATTGAAGGGAATAGTGGAAATTTTGTACTACTGAAATCCAGTTATCATCCTGATTGGTTTGTTATTTCAAATTACGATAACTTGAAAATAATTAGTGACATTTCGATTATACCCACCTGGGGTATCAGACGTAATATTGGTAAACATTTCAATTATGAAGCAGGTATTGGAATTGGATATCGATACATTTTTGCAAAACAAGCAGGATTTCTCGAAAATGAAAGCGAAGCGACAGCTAATTTACATTTACGATTAGGCTACAGATTTTAAACACAATAAAAATCTACACACAATATACATACGACAGGCGATGTGCGTATTATAAATTTTTGTGCATTTTTCAAAAGGAAATTTATGGAGTTGATTTGCCTTTTTCTGGTCTTCCAAAGAAAAAAAACTTTTTAATAGCTAATTTCATCTTACAGCGCAACCATTTTTATCAAAATATCATCTTAGGGCTACTAAACCTTATGAACTGAAAAGGTATTTCCTTTTGGTAACAGAGTAAGAATTATTATTGTGAATTTATAAGCCTGGGACAATTATGAGAGATTGTTTTTTAATTTTAAGTTTAATTCTTTTTCCTTTGTTAACCCTTCACAGTCAAGAATTAACAGATGAGGGTGAGAAAAAATGGAATGGATTTTTGTATCCGGAAGCCGGATTTGTTTTCCCTGACGGTACCATCAGAGACCGGATTGCCATCCGGCAAAACATCAGTTCTTATTATGTTGATCAAACTTCTGACGGGCATGTTTCATCAGAAACCAATGGCTATTTCATCGGACTTGGCTATGAATACTATATCAGCAGATTCCGGACCGGGTTTTCCACCGGACTGCGATTTACCGGTTTCCGGACTCAGATTACCGGCAACAGCTCAGAAAGAGCAGATTTTTTTTATCTGCGCTATTCTATGGTAGACACAGATACCCGGTTTGCCCGTGTTAAGAAAATTACTGAATCACTCAATCTGCTATCCATCCCGGTTGAACTGAGTGTGACCCCTTTTGAATTTGGCCGCATCGGACTTTTTGCCAGGGCAGGAGTGGAGTTCAATATAATCAACCCTGCCGGGAAACGCGATATCCGGTTTCAAAACGAGACCATGGAAGTTAACCAGGATGACATTTTGAAAAATATAAGCGATCAGCCCGGTAAATTTTATTCAACCTTATATGGCTCAGTAGGCATCACTTTAAATAATGAAAACAGAATCCGTTACAGGTTAGAAGTTTATGTTCCTTCTCTGTTTTTGAGCCGTGATAATTTTTCTCTAACCGAGGTAAACTCATTTAACGGGGTTAGATTTTCAGTTCAGATGCCCTTACATTAATTTACTTAAAATTCCTGATAATGAAATTCAAAAAGCTGTTATATGTGGTCTTTATACTGATGTTATTTTCTTCCTGTCAAAAAATGGATGATTATTTTCTGTCGCAGACGGTATTCATTGAAGATCCCTATTATCCCGGTCTTCCTGTTTATTCAGAATGGGGCTATAATACCTTTGGAACCTACATAGACAGAAAACCATTCGTTTCTTCAGATAATGAGCTGCCAGCCAAAATAATTGTCAATTCCGATACCTTGCGCTTATTATTGAAAGGCACTATGGAAGGACGGGTGGTTAGTCTGAAATTTTCAATCGAGGGCTTTGACCCGGCCTCATACCCTGATCTTACTGAGTTAAATCAGGATACGATTAATTTAAAAGACAGCGGCAGGCAGGTTATTCTTACAATCGATAATAACGAGCAAGTTCTTACTGTTATTGAAGGGGAGATAATTTTCAGCAGGGTTCAGAAGCTTTATGTTGATGAGGAGCTTACCCGTACTATCCTCTCAGGCTATTTTCACCTGAAAACTTTTCTTGACAATGAACCAATTGCTATATCCTATGGCAGATTTGATCTGGGCATTGGATATGAGAATTTTTACAATTATTAATTACCCCACCTGAACGAGGTAGAAACTGAGACCAATTTATGTCTTTTAAAAGTTCTGAAAACCTGTTTAGGTTCAATATTTATAAGCATATACCAGCTCGGGTTGAAATAATTTGATTCAATACTTCTGTATTAGATTACATCACTGAAACTTACCGTCTGAATATGAGATTTCCGTTATTTTCATTATCTTTCGGGATTGAAATTAGGTAATAAATATTGAATTATATCAAATGAAATTTGCAGCAAAACATATTTTTTACGGTATTCTGTCCATTGGTTTAATTTCTCTTGCAGGTTGTGAAAAAGAAACTGTTGATACATTAAAAGTTAATCCCGGCAATGTGGCTTTTCAGAAGGAGGGCGGTAGCTCCGCCATTACTATTGAGACTACTGCAGGCGCCTGGAACATCGAAAATTCATCTGCTGACTGGCTTACGTTATCGAGTAAATCAGGTACGCAGCAAAAGGCGCTGGTAACCTTAAGTGTGAACACACTGACTGCTTTACCGCGGATTGATACCCTGACCGTTACAGCTGGCAATGCGGAACCTGTTCAGATCATTGTTTCCCAGGCTACCTCTGAATATATTTATACACTCTCTTCCGATTATTCGGATCTGAATCTCAAACGGGCCGGTAGTACGGCCACAATCCTTGTTAACAGTAGTGCACCTAACTGGAGCATTGATGCAGATGCTGACTGGCTGCAATTCAGTCAGGATAAAGGAAGTATGGGGAAGACGGCTGTTTCAATAACTGCACTTGAAAATACAGAAAGTGATGACCGGTCAGCAACTATTACTATAAGTGCTGATTATGCACCATCTGTTGAGATTAAAGTTTTACAAAAGGGTGAGATGTACCCTGATTATAATACTTCACCGCAGGAGCCGGATGCAACCGGTATGGGGAGCACTGCCGCTGAACTTGCGGCAAAGATTAATCTTGGCTGGAACCTGGGGAATTCTCTTGAAGCCACAGGTGGTGAGACTGCCTGGGGTAACCCCCCTGTCACCAAAGCATTCATCGATCTGGTAAAGCAGAGTGGGTTTAATGCAATCAGGATTCCCTGTTCCTGGAATCAGTATGTCGAAGATATTTCTACTGCTAAAATTAAAGCTTCCTGGCTCAGCAGGGTAAAGGAAGTTGTGCAATATTGTGTGGATAATGATATGTATGTACTCCTTAATATACACTGGGATGGGGGATGGCTTGAGAACAACTGTACTCCCGATAAACAGGAAGAGAATAATGCAAAACAAAAAGCATTCTGGGAGCAGATTGCAACACAATTGCGTGATTTTGATGAACATTTGATGTTCGCCAGTGCCAATGAGCCTAACGTGGATAATGCCACCAAAATGGCCGTTTTGAAATCATATCATCAGACATTTATTGAGGCAGTTCGCTCTACAGGCGGCAGGAACAGGTATCGTGTGCTGGTTATTCAGGGACCTTCAACTGATATTGAAACAACCAATAAACTCATGACTTCTCTGCCAACTGACCAGGTGCCTGATCGCATGATGGTTGAGATACACTATTATACGCCCTGGAATTTTTGTGGTTTGACTGAAGATGCCAGTTGGGGCAAAATGTTCTATTACTGGGGTAAGGATTACCATTCAACTACCAATCCCGGCCGCAATGCTACCTGGGGTGAAGAGGGAACAGTTGACGCCAATTTCAAACTTATGAAAAATCAGTTTGTGGACAAAGGTATTCCTGTCGTACTGGGTGAATATTCGGCTACACGGCGGTCCGCCCTGACAGGTGATAATTTGACGCTTCATCTGGCATCACGTGCCTATTTTCTGAAATATGTCACCCAACAGGCAAAAGCGAATGGGATAATACCATTTTATTGGGATAACGGAGGAACCGGAAACAATGGATGTGCAATATTTAACAGGAAAAATAATACTGTGTTCGATCAGCAGTCGCTGGATGCACTTATAGAGGGGGGTGCAAAGTAAGCAGTCGTCCGGCACGGATCAATGGTTTTTTTTGATGGAAACAGTAATATTTTAACCGTTATCGATGTAGTTGATAAATATTCAAGCCATTAAATTTCCTGGCCACGCAACCAAAAGGATTCAAAATACATCTTCGTAGAAAAAACTAGTATGATGCGTGTTAAGTTGTTAAAAACGGGAAATTATTTAATTGCTGCATTAATGGCATTACTTGGGTTTTCTGTATCCTGTGAGAATTCAACACGGGTGGAATATGGAACTCCCTCAGCCAAATTTATACTGAAAGGTATAATCACTTCATCAGAAACTGATACTCCCATTGAGAATATCCGTGTTATTATGCAGTCGGATACAGCCTATTCAGATGCGGATGGCAATTACCAGGTTATTGATAACCGGGGCTTTCCTTCTGACCAGACCTACCTGGTAGAGTTTAAGGATATTGATGGTATTGCAAACGGGACTTTTGCAGCACTGGATACGCTTGTTGAATTTAGGGATCCGGATTTTACCGATGGTGATGGCAAGTGGTATGAAGGAGAAACAAGCAAAGAATTTAATGTCAGAATGAAATCCGGGAAATGAATGTTACCAGGTTGCCACTTCTGAAAAAAATTGCGCTCACTCTGTTCAGCCGGTATAAGCAGAACGAAACCAGGCTGCACCAGTTGAATTATATCATGTGGGAATGTACGTTGCGGTGTAATCTCCACTGCCTGCATTGTGGCAGTGACTGCACCAAAGATGCTTCTGTACCCGATATGCCCGTAAGAGATTTTATCAGGGCAATTGACGAAGTGCATGAGATAGTTACTCCTGAAGAGACCATGATCGTTTTTACAGGTGGTGAACCGCTTATGCGAAAGGATTTGGAAGAAGCCGGAATTGAGTTATATAAAAGGCGGTTCCCCTGGGGAATTGTAACCAACGGACTGCTTTTGTCTCCTAAAAGACTTGAAAGTCTGTTGAATGCGGGCATGCGGGCAGTGACTATTAGTCTCGACGGACTTCAGGTATCACATAACTGGCTGCGGGGGAACGTTCAAAGCTTCAGGATGGCCATGGAAGCGATCCGTTTACTGCCGGGCATTCCTGATTTAAAATTTGATGTTGTAACCTGTGTAAATCAAAAGAATATCAGCGAATTACCTGAATTGAAAAAGATACTTATTGATGCCGGCGTAACTGAATGGCGGGTATTTACCATATTCCCTGTAGGCAGGGCTAAGTATTATGAACAGCTTCATTTACCCTCTGACGGATTTAAAGCGCTTTTTGAGTTTATTAGTAATACGCGGAAAGAAGGAAAAATAAAACTCTCCTATGGGTGTGAAGGATTTCTTGGCGCTTATGAAAGGATTGTCCGGGATGAATTTTTCTTTTGCCGGGCGGGTATTAATGTGGCATCCGTGCTGGTTGATGGTTCTATTTCAGCCTGTCCCAGTCTCCGGAGTAATTTTATTCAGGGAAATATTTACAAAGACAATTTTGCAGATGTCTGGCAGCATCGTTATCAGGTTTTCCGCGATCGCAGTTGGACAAAAACAGGGACTTGTGCTTCCTGTGATTTTTATCGCTACTGCGAAGGAAACGGTATGCACCTGCGCGACGAAAATACTGGTGAACTGCTCTTCTGTCATCTTAACCGCATCCGGGAAGCCGAACAGCCTGCTCTGCCTTCACAGTCATAGCCTTCAGCCTGTTTATCATACAGCTCTGTAAAAAAAAGCATTCTCCCGTGCCGGAATTGCTAAATGATAATTAGCTTTATACCTTTTAAAATGTTCAGTAACAAATCTGTTGCTGAATGTATAAATCATTGGAATTTAAGTCAATATGTTCTGCTAAAAAAATGAGAAGATATATAATTTTACTGTTGCTTATGCTGACGTTTTCCCCGGTATTTGCGCAGAATGATTCAACTCTGATGTACAGTTTTATTATTCAGGACTCTCCCGCGGTACTCTTTACCATGCGGCAATTCAACCAGAATTATATATCAGCTTACCGGCTTTTCACCCGGGAGCTGAATGATGTTGCCAAAGATGAGCATATTTCCGACCTGGTTCAATTGGGGCTACAGGCTCTTTTCCTGGCCCCGCTGACACATGAGGAAGGCCACCGGTCGGTACTTACAGCACTGAATATCGGATCGGTTTCCCAACCCTATTTCAACAGCCAGGGGACTGCTTATGTAAAGGGAGTTACTGATGCAACCCTCAGAGATTTGCGCGATAACGACCTGCCGGCCTTTATCCGCCTGCATGAAGCCGGACTTGAATCGGATTATCTGATAGCGCGGAAGCTTGAGGAAACAGGAAGTTTTGGTTTTGATAATTTTAAAAATTACAGGTGGGAATACTGGAGCCGTAAAGCATCCATTCTGCAGTATTATCTCCTGGGTATCGTTGGGTATGAAGCTGATTATAAAGAGGAGTCCAATGAGCTTGATCGCGACATTGTTGGTTTTGATACCTATGGTGCTGTGAGGCATCTTTTCAGACCCCACATGGATTATTACCGCTATACCAGCTATGATCAACTGACCCGGGACGAAAAGAAATTTGTACACCGGATGGGATACCGTTCACTGCTGAATCTGATCAATCCGCTAATGCTGGGGAAAAATGGATTCCGGTTGTCTGATAACAGCAGACTAAATGCCGGTATGGGTTATACCATGGCTCCGTTCGGCGATTTTATTGAAGAGGACTTTTATTTGGCAACAAAAAAAAATAATATTGGTTTCTATCTGCGCCAGTATCAGAACAGGACTAACTGGTTCAATGCTTTTGGGGCATCACTTGTTAATTTTCCTGTAATGTCAAGATTATACGCTGATATTTACGGGCATTTCTGGCAGCAGCCTGCCGGACTTGACTTCAATACGGCTGATCATTTCAATGGTGGAGCCATAGATCTGAACCTGCGGTATTTTTTCTTTACCAGGAAGAATATCTTCTTAAAAGGATTCTCCCTTGACCTGGGCGGTATCTACAAATCCAGGGGATTCCTGCCCGGAGAATTGTTCTTAGGAGAACATGCCGGTTTACGGTTTGGTACTTCTGTCTTGTTGTAAAATATGATTATATCCGGATGTAATTCCGGGTGCACCTCATTTTCCTCTGCATTCCAGGATCGCAGAACTTTAAATTATTCAGATTCGCAGCATCAATTTGCACATTTGTTTTTCTTTCATTTATTTGTCTTGTTACCTGTTTTCGAACTATTGCAGGGGTGAGCTTGTTGTAATATATAGTAGTTACGTAAAACCGGATTGGCAATCATTTTATTGTGATAAACGTGGCAACAGAAAACGCAAGTGTTTTATAGATATTGAATCATTTAGTTTATCAGGTTACCTTAAAAATCCGGTAATTTAGTTCGGGTGGACCGGAACACGTTAAATAATCCGGGGAGTATCTGAAAATCCATAAGAGTAGGGCAAACAAAAATAAATGAAAATGGACAGAGAAAACTTTAAAGCAAAAGCAAAAAAGAGTATTGATGACATCTTTGCCAAAATTGATGAGTATGAAGCAAAGAGCAACCAGGTAAAAGGAGATGCCAAAGAGAAGTATAATCAAAGTTTGGTTGATTTAAAAAAACGCAGGACAGAATTGCAGGCCCGTTATGAACGACTTCAGGTTGCCTCACAGGACAAATGGGAAGAAGCCAAAGTTGCTTTCAATGAAGCTTCAGAATCCTTTAAAGATGGATTCTCACGATTGAGTGAATTAGTAAAATAAATTACCAGTTAATTTAAACAACTTATTCAATTTCAAATATACTGGTAGCGGTATATTGTTGCCCTTTGGGCATCACTGCCTTCACCTGTAACACATGCATGCCTGCTTTCATATCCAGCGGAAGCGGGGTTGACCACAGGTGGGTGGAAGGCAGTATGTCCGGCTGCCAGTTATCCATATTTATTCTTCGATCGTGAGTTCGCACGATAAACGGATCCAACCCCGAAAATTTATTCATTTCTTTCTCCTGCTGATCATCAATTGTGTAAAAAACATGACAGCGTTCATCTCCGGTAAACAGATTTACGATTATCTTTTCTGTGGCGATTGAATCTTTATACACATGAAGATAGGGGCTGCAGATCCGCATCTGAAAATCCTCTGACTCTCCTGCCGGAATTAATTTGTATGTATAATTTGTACCACTGAAGTCGAATACAAAGAAGCCGTTTGGTGTTCCATCCACACAGGTAGCTGCCGGGATGCTATCCTCGCCATACGGTCCGCACCACCAGGATCCACAGGCAGCGGCAAGTGAAAAGCCTCTGGCGCTGTCTGATTCAGTAATCGCCCATTTTCCTTCATTCAGTTTCCAGGATTCAAAACAATGCAGATGTCCTGACAGATGAGTTACATGTTTTTTATTATTCAACAAATTTTTCAGTTTACTCAAATCCTCTTTGTTGAAATACTTTGGGACCATAGGGATGTGGGTAACCAGGACTATTTGCGTGTCGTTACCAACAAGATTAAGATCCTGCTCCAGCCACTCAAACTGTGTATCATCAATTCCGCCAAAATAGCTACCTCTTTTATTTTCTTTACTATTCCAGCCAAAATAGTTTACTGAATTCAACACAATAAAATGTGTCTTTCCAACATTAAAAGCATAATAATCGGGCCCGAAATGAGAACGAAATGTTTCTGCTTTCCATTCATTGCCAGGGGAGTGATAATTAACATCATGATTTCCAAATACTGTATAGACAGGGTTTCCGATTGGTTCAACTGATGCTTCAAAAAGCGGATAAATCCCCAGGTTATTGTCAGCAATATCTCCCAGAAAAAGGTTAAAATCTGCATTGGTTCTGATGAGATCCGGTACTATGCTTTCCCTGAAAAAACCAATTGCTTTTTCATTGGGAATTTGCGGATCCCCAACAATATTTGCCCTGAAACTGTTTTCATCATTCGACGGATAAAGAGGAAAATATAAAGTGTCGGGGAGGAGGGTGACAGAGAGCCCTTTATATTTTAAAAGATCAGGTGATCCTTCAGGATAATTCAGATAGAAAAAATCCGGCTGGTGGTTTGGCCTGAGACCTGACTGATAATCTGAAGGTTTGATAAGAAAAACTATATCAGGATCATCAATATCAAGCGTAAACATTCCATTTTTATCAGAAGTGACTATCTTTTTAAGGGAAGAGACAGCAATCCCTTCCAAAGGGACATCTCCTGAATCGAAAATTTTATTGTGGTTCTTATCGAGAAATACAATTCCAATGGCTTTATTTGAATTTGCTTCGGTATTCAGAAAGACTGCTGCAAGTATTACTGTGAAAATGATTACCGGAAACCTGAAAAATAATTTCATACCTGATATTTTTGTAATTGTAAGAATGAATGGCATTTTAAAATTAAGAAAAATTGCCAGGATTAATCATATCATAGTTTTATTTAATTCTTCTTTAGAAAGAATAACCTGTCAGAAATTGATGTAATTTTGCGCCACTTTAATGACAGTTTATGAACAGCATTTTTAACCCTAAGTTTTTTAGCTTACTAAAGGCGGGTATCAGCCACGAAATAGTATCAAAAGATATTTTTGCCGGTATCATTGTTGGAATTATTGCTCTTCCTCTTGCTATTGCATTTGCGGTTGCCTCAGGAGTCTCGCCCGAAAAAGGAATCATAACATCCATTGTGGCTGGATTTCTCATTTCCATGTTGGGGGGCAGCCGGGTTCAGATAGGAGGTCCTACAGGAGCTTTTATTGTAGTTGTTTATGGGATTGTTCAGAAATTCGGTATACAGGGTCTGATTATTTCTACCATGATGGCCGGAGTGTTACTGATCATTTTCGGGCTATTGAAACTGGGGGCTGTCCTGAAGTTTATTCCACACCCGCTTATAGTGGGATTTACCAGTGGGATTGCCCTTATTATATTTTCATCGCAGATAAAAGATGCCCTGGGCCTGCAAATAAGTAATCTTCCTGGAGGTTTTGTCGGGAAGTGGGAGGTATATCTGCACCATTTTTCAACTTTAAATTATTATGCAGTTTTCATTACGCTGGGTACAATACTGATAGCGTTGTTTTCCAGGAAAATCACCACAAAAGTACCCGGTTCTTTCATTGCCCTTATTCTGATGACAGTCGCCACATATAGTTTTAAACTACCTGTCAGTACAATTGAAACTGTCTTCGGACAAATTTCCGGTCAGCTTTCTTTTCATCTCCCTGCAGCTGATCCCAAAATGTTTGCTGATTATTTGCAGCCTGCCGTAACTATAGCCATTCTTGGTGCGATTGAATCTTTGTTATCAGCGGTTGTGGCTGACGGAATGATAAGCGGGAATCATCGATCCAATACAGAACTGATAGCTCAGGGTATTGCAAATCTAGTGACGCCGCTGTTTGGCGGTATCCCGGCAACCGGTGCTATTGCCCGTACGGCTGCTAATGTAAAAAACGGGGGCAGAACTCCTGTTTCGGGAATGGTACATGCTGTTACACTTCTGCTAATCATGCTCTTTGCGGCAAAATGGGCAATGCTCATCCCAATGTCCTGTCTGGCAGGCATCCTGTTAGTGGTAGCCTATAACATGAGTGAATGGAGAAGTTTCTACGCCATTCTTAAAGGATCCCGATATGATGTGGTGGTGTTGCTAACCACATTTCTTCTTACTGTACTGGTCGACCTTTCTGTTGCTATTGAGATTGGGATTGTTCTGTCGGCACTTATCTTTATGCAGCGCATGTCAAAACTAAGCAATGTGTTGCCGGTTGAAATGAATTCAGACCTGATTGAGAATTATTCAGGTGTTCCAGCCGGTATTGATATTTATGAGATAAGCGGGCCATTTTTCTTTGCTGCTGCCCGCAAATACCAGGAGACATTGCGTAATATTGAAAGTTCGTCACGCGTCTTAATCCTGCGAATGCGACACGTACCGTTTATCGATGCAACCGGTATTCAGAATTTGAAGCAAACAGCAGAATATATGAATAATACAGGTGTTAAACTTGTTTTATCCGGTGTACAGGATGAGGTCAGAGCAGAACTGGAGAAAAACAGAATTGCTTTTCTGATTGGAAAAGCAAATATCTTTTCTAATTTTGAGAGAGCCCTGGTACATGCAAAAAAAATTACTGAGAGCCATACCGTAACTGCGAAAAAAGTAAGGTAAAACAAAGTACAGAACGGGAGATGTAGATTGTGATATACCCTAATTCTTTCTGTTATTATGAGGAATAAAATATTTAAGAACGACTGGTGGCTTATCCTGTTCCTGGCCGGGTTAACCCTGATCATTCATCTGCTTACCCTGAATATGTACGAACTTCACCGGGATGCATTACTGTACTATTCTCTCGGTCAGCATCCGGCCTGGGGATATACTTCAGTACCGCCTTTGGCACCATTATTTGCCCGTTTGGGTACCTGGCTGTTTGGAAATACAGCTTTTGCATTGCGCATTTTTCCGGCGATAAACGCATCACTGGCTGTTATTGTGATATCCCTGATCGTAAAAGAACTGAAAGGTGGAAAATTCGCAATTCTGATGGCGGGTCTTGCTTATATTACTTCAGTGGCCTTTTTACGCTCCGGTACGCTTTTCCAACCTGTTTCATTTAATCAGTTCTTCTGGCTGCTGTCAGGTTACCTGCTTGTCAGGATGATCAACCGGCAGAATCCCCGTTTATGGCTGTGGATTTTTATTGTATGGGGGATTGCCTTCCTGAATAAATATTCAATTGCATTTTTTATAGCCGGAGCCCTGCCGGGACTGCTGATCAGCAGGCAACGGAAACTTTTCCTGTCGAGGTATTTCCTTATTGGCAGTATTATTAGTCTGTTAATTATCCTTCCCAATCTCACCTGGCAGTTTCAACACAACTGGCCGGTGGTTAACCATATGGCAGAATTGCAACAAACCCAGCTTGTGAATGTTACGGTATTTAATTTTCTGATGGACCAGTTGTTGATGAATTTACCTGCTGTTATTATCTGGCTTGCCGGACTGATTATGCTGCTTATAGGTAAAAAAAATGAAGAATTCAGGGCCATAGCCTTTCTTTATCTGATTGTTATGCTCCTTCTTCTGCTGCTGAGAGGGAAATCCTATTATACACTTGGATTATATCCGGTACTTTTTGCTTTTGGAGCAGTGGTAGTTGAAAAGCATTTCAATAAAACTTTCCGGGCAGTGACATTCATTTTCATGATACTTGTTTCGGTGCCAATGATTCCAATTGGATTACCTGTCTTAAATCATGCAGATATGGCTGCCTATACTGCCCCTATTGCAATGTCGGTGAACAGATGGGAAGATGGTAAGATCCATAATATTCCACAGGATTATGCCGACATGACCAGTTGGAAAGAGCTTGCAGATAATGTGGGCAAATTTTACAGTCAGTTACCGGATTCTGTAAAATCCAATTGCGGAATATATGCAGAGAATTATGGGCAGGCAGGAGCGTTGCTATTTTATGGTAAAAAATATGATCTGCCTGAGCCGGTTTCCTTCGGTGATAATTTTTTACTGTGGGCCCCCGACAGCCTACATCTCTCTTCATTGATTTATGTTAACAGCGAAATTGGCGATATCAACAAACTTTTCAAAAGTTATAAGGAAGTTTACCAGATCAGTAATCCCTATTTCAGAGAGAATGGATTGAAAATCTTTTACTGTACAGAGCCATCAGAGAAGCTGCCGGTATTTTATTCAGCAAAGGTAAAAAAACTTAAAAGTATCTATCGACGATAAAAACCTTTGGTAAGATAAAACCCCGGGCTTGTTGCCCAGAGGTTTTATTACAATTGCAATCCTATCTTACGATCATTATTTTTTGGTATTCTTCATGTCCGGGAGATCTGAACTTTATAAGATAGGTTCCACGGTCTAATTCATTCAGGTTCACACTCAGATAATTATCGCCTGCATTCTTTGGAGCACTCATGATATTTTTCAATAACCGGCCCTGCAGGTCATACAATTGGATTTCAGCTTTCCCTCTCTTTTCCATTTTATAATGAATTTCTGTATAATCAGATACAGGATTAGGATAGATTTTCATCAAACTTTGCTGTTGGTCCACTGTGGTATTAAAAATACCGCTCGACGGATTTCCCATTGATTTGCCAAGCACGGCCCAGCCTGTATTATTGGTTTCATGAATCTCGTCGATCATATTATCCGGATCAATGACTACATAAATACGTGGAAATGATGAACTGCCTTCGGGTACCTTCCAGTGCATGCTTACGGTGCGAAATTCCTGTGCAGGTATGGCTTCTGAAGTTTGAAATTCGCTGTTTCCGGTAATATCGGTCAACAACGTGCCACCACTGGCGGGATCGCCCATGTAGAATTTTACCTGTACCGGATCAGTGGTCTCTTTCAGGCTGAAATTGTGGATGTAGGCAGTAATGGTAATAGTGTCTCCATCTTTGGGTTCCGAAGGACTGAAAAGCAGAGATTTTGTCTGCTGACGGCGGGCCTCATCCTCCAGGGCCAGTCCTTTTTCAGGATCCAGGCGCCAGGGTAAAATCAGCGTGGGGTCAGGTTTCTGACCATAATTTGCACTCCACCAGGTTGGTGTGGTCCCTTCTCCCGGCAATATGGCCCGGGCGGCATAATTGACCACCAATGCACCGTTCTTTGCCCAGTAGATATAAGGCGTTACGTTAAAATTGTCTTCACCAAGGGAGCGGTCGATCGGGCCAAGATGAACTTTAATATTGATATCACTTTCAACTGTAGTTGAATGAGTACTGATCTCACTCCTGTTATAGGTGGCTGAGCCACTCACTTCCATACCCCATCCGCTGACAGATCCGCCAACTTCCATACCGATGTCATTTTCACGGGTTTGGGAACTGGTAAACGTTTTAGAATAATTCACATCGTAATTAATGTCAGAGCTCTGGTCAAGATCATAGCTGTCTCCACCGGTATAATCACCCTTAATCTTTTCATAACTATCAGGATTGTCAGCCAGGTTGATATAAGGTGTGTATGATAAAATGTTACCAACCTCATGTTTAGGTATGTACATGTCGGCACTCCTCGATTTACTCTGGAACCAGCGATTTTCAGTTAACTGGGGAACCAAAGCAATCACATTGCCCATCGGTTCATTATTCTTTCCAAATATCGGATACTCCCATATATCATAATCACATACGGTGGCATAAATAAGATCGTCACCGGAGGCTTTGATCTCGGTTTTTATATTAATGGTATTGGTTGACTGGTTGGTTTTGGAAAATTTCTCACCGTATGATCCGGTCATATAAGCTTTTACTCCAATGCCTAAATATGAAGCACCTCCGCTAAGGGTCGAACTCACTCCCCAGTCGCTGTTAATAGTAGTATTTACCATTTTGGTCTCGGATGTTGATTTGAGATAGGTGGCATATTGTCCGCAGTTGGCTAAATTATCATTATAACAAAGGTTGAGGTCATAAACATTGTCATCCAGGACATCAAAGTGAGTGGGTGGGGCATTCAGAATTACCAGTGGTTGTACAATATTTGTTTTGCGATAATGTTTACCTTCTCCAATCCGGAAACTGTTGCCATTTATATCTCCCAGTGCAACTGCATATTTACGGCGGTCGACATTTCCGGCACCGTTTGAGATTTCATCAATATAGGACTGATTAAACAGGGTAGTGGCCTTGAAATCTTTGTCGTAAGAACTGGCAGAAAGGGTGAAATACTGGTTACCACCCGGTTCCTGTGAAAAAAAGTGATCGAGTACAACCACATCCTGCTGGTGGTCTCCGTTTATGTCTGCAATGTCCATAAAGTCATAAGAGTAGCCCTGCTGATCAGTATAATTCACGCCTGTGGCTTTTTTCTCCAGTTGAAGGGTATTGTTGGTTGTACCATAAATTTCCAGTCCATAACTGCCACAAAGTACAATGTCTGATATGCTGTCACCATTCAGGTCACCTGCTTTCAGAAGAAGCGGACTTAATTCATTGGCAGATAAATGGGTGGGCATCTCATATTCACTGTGAAAAATAATTTTTTCCATTGGATCGGAATTGCTTGTACCTGGGTCATCGGCCACATCAAACGGATAGAGGAAAGTATCATCACAGCCGGTTCCATCGCAGGGATCCATTTCCCCAAACGCAGCTACAATTTCGGCTGAGCCATCTCCGTCAATATCTCCGGCAGCAATTGAAACATTTTCATAGTTAGCTGCTTCCCCGGTGAGTGGTACTTTTAATTTTGCTTTTGGAACAGCATTTCCGGAAGCATCAAAATCATAAATTTTAAGGTAATAGCCATTTTCAGGTGATGAAGATTTATATCCAACTACCAGTTCATCATCGCCATTACCATCAAAATCAGCAAAATAAAAAGAGACATTTGATTCAAATGATTCATCATCAATAGTAGTTAGTTTATTTACGGTAAGGTCTTTATTAACATTATACAGGTTGAAAGCAGCGCTGGTTCCAGTACTTTGTTCATAAAGTACTATGAATTCAAGATTGCCGTCGCCGTCAATATCGCCTTTCCCCAGCATTTTAGCCGGTACCGGGGTTCCTGTGATACTGAAATCCGTCTGTTCGGTGTAAGTGCCGGCTGTATCGATATGTGGAATCACAATGCCAACCGATGTGGATGCATCCCGGTAGGCATAAATATAATTATCCGTTGTTCCGCCTGTGAAATCACCGGCAATGATGTCTACCTGTCTGTCACTTGTGTAACCGGGACTCTGGGTATGTTGAGGTAAAAAACGCAACCTCTTGGTTACATCGTATGCACCATATCCTGGTTTCAATTCAGCGGCCTGTAATTTAATCCCGTCACTCCCTTCGTGCTGGATGCGGATTATTTCATCAAAACCAAGCAAACCGGTTGGATTGATAGGTCCCTGTGCCTTACCGACAGCAATGAATGGCGCAGTCATCGCAAAGGCCAATAACATTCGGTAGAATTTTCTCATAATTTTTAATATTAGGGTTATTAGATTATATTTTTTCGTTTCTTTTCATGTAAGCCAGTATTGATTAATAGGTTTGTTTTCCTGCATACAGAGGAAGATCCTGGCTGATTATTAAATTTCAGATTATGCTTTGGGTGGTGAATTTGCGAGGAAAGAGAATGTTTTTGACGGCCAACTGATTAGAATATTCCCTGATAAGATATAATGGTTCATATTATATTAATTAATCTGATGACTTATATAAGAAAAACAGATATAAATATCCACAAAATATTTTAACTCTTATAGCTGATTGGAGTGAAGTATCTTTTAAATGGCAATGATTCTATCTTAAAACCAGTATTAAAACGGGTTGTATTATCCTGTTATTCAGTAATAAAAATTATGAGTGAAAAAACTGAAGCTAAATAGAACTAATTAACTAAGGGAATATAAAAAAATCCGGAAGTTTCTAATTTGTAAGTGGAATAAATAAATCTAAAGATGCATATACTATTTTCAGGCAACATAAATTAATTATTTTCAGTAGGATAGTCAAAAGCCTTAATCGCAAAGGTTTTTAATACTATCTTTTTAAAATTTATTATGACTATCGGGAATCATGTATAAAGCTAATATCTATTTAAAATATTGCAAGAAAAAGCATGCTTACGCTGCCCCCCCCCCTATAAGGGGGCTCACACACGGTTTACTAATTTCAAATTTAGTATTAACATGTGCGCTGGCTCCCCTTCAGGGGAAACAGGGGCTGAGCGAAAGCATTGTAAAATCTGATTAATTTTAAATTTATTAATCATTCCTGATAGTCATAAAATTTATTTTAGAGAAGGACTAAACAGCGTGTTAAGAACAGCCGAACGTTTGCGCGCAAATGTTGTCAAATGCTCATAATTAGACTTTTAGCTATTAGGACGTCTCTTGTTTAAGGAAAAATAACTATTATATTTGTCAGGAAATTAATGATTGCCGGGTTATAACGCATTTCCGGATAAGAAAAAATGCTATATCGTTTAATTTGTGAATCGTATTAATTTATAGTGATTTAAGTATTCATTAACTATTATAACTCAGATTTCCCCGCCAAAGTGATTCAATAATGGTTTATTGATATTTTAAGGCATAGACAAAATTTTGAATATCTTTTCAAATAAACTGAGTTCATGGTAGTACAAAGTGTTGTGTTCTTGAGAATTATTGTTAGTTTACTTTAGTAGGGAATTATGGGAATTTTGAAATCTTTATACTTCAATCCACTGGTTAATAAATTAAATCGGAATCTGAGTATTCGCCATAAAACTTATCTGGCCTTTATCTTTGTTTCTTTATTTTTCTTTATTTTCCTCATTGTACAACTTGTTTCCTTTAGCAATTTAAACAATACTGATGATAAACTGGATCAGTTGATCAGTCTGCATACGTATTCATCGGATCTGGCAAGGTTGGTTCAGGAACAGAACCTTGCTGTTATTGCGGCACCAGGAGGACAAAAGGGTGTGCAGTCAGATTATGGTTATTTACATATTCAAATCAACCAGGTTGCTGACACTCTTTGCAATTATTTGAAAACCGGTCTGTTGCCTGCCATCGATGCTGCTAGCTGGGAAAAGAGGCTAAATAATAATCTGAAGGATTTAAAGCTTGTTTCGGTACAATACCGGGCAGCGCTGACAGGAACCAATATTCAGGGTGATCTGTCGGATGGACACAAGGATTTATCTGCAATCTCCTCCAGGTTTGTGATGCTGAATAAGGAAACAGAAACTTTGCTTGGCTTGCTGGACGGTAAGGTTTTAACCATGCAGAACATGCTTATTCAACACCGGCACAATCTGTTAACCCGGGTGTATTGGCAAAGTGCAGTTCTGTTTGTACTTGGCGTGTTTATAGCGCTGATCATCGCCAATTTTGTAGCATACAGGATAACCGATCCAATTGAAAAAGTGAAGAAGAATATTGATGTACTCGCAATTGGTGAATACGAATTTCCGGAGACTTTTGATGTGGTGGACAATGACGAGATAGGAGAGATTATCAGAGGCATAGAAAGACTTGGCGGCACCATGAAGCAAACCATTTTGTTTGCAGAGGAAGTTGGTAAGAATAATTTTGAAACACAGATACAGTTTGAAGGAAAGGGAAAACTGGCTAACGCCCTGCTGACCATGAGAAATAATCTGAAGAAAATGACGGAGCAAAACAGGGAAAAGAAGGAAGAGGAAGAGAAAAGGAGTAACGTCATGCAACAGCTTACTGATCTTACAGTTATATTGCGAAATACAAATGGGCATCTTATTGATTTTTATTCCAACATTCTGCGGCATCTTGTTAAAAGTATCAATGGTGTTCAGGGCGGTTTTTTTCTGTTGAAGGAACAGGAGGGAGATGAACCTGTTCTTGAGCTGAAGTCTGCTTTTGCCTACGACCGTCAAAAGTACCTGCAGAAAGAATTTGCAATAGGAGAAGGATTGATTGGAAGGTGTGCCATAGAAAGGGCAAAAATACTAATGACTGAGCTTCCCGGAGATTATATGAAGATTACCTCTGGTCTCGGACAGGCCGAACCTTCTAATCTTATTCTGATTCCTATGTTGCTGAATGATGAAATATACGGAGTTATTGAAGTTTCTTCCTTTAAAAAATTTGATACTTTCCAGATTGATTTTCTTGAAAAAGCAGCCGAGAGTATAGCATCAACAGTGCATAATGTACGTGTTAATGAGCAGACTGCACAACTTTTTGAGAAAACCAAACTGCAGGCCGAAGAACTGGCTTCACAGGAAGAAGAGATGAAACAGAATCTTGAGGAATTGCAGGCCACCCAGGAAGAGGCAGGCCGTAAGGCAGATGATTTGAAAAGGATGCTTGATGAATCAGAAGAACATGTAAAAACCCTGGAAGGGGAATTGCATGAAGCACTCAAAGAAATAACCCATCTTAAAAATTCAAATTAGACGAAAATTACTGATATAACGGATGCAAAAGCATAAAAATGAAAAAACCTGTCATATTCTGGCAGGTTTTTTTATTTGATATTGCGAATGACCTATTATTCAGGGCTGATAGCCTCAACAGGACAAACATCTGCACATGCGCCACAATCGGTGCAAAGTTCAGGATCGATTTTATAGATATCACCCTCAGAGATTGCTTCAACAGGGCATTCGTCTATACATGTACCACAAGCAGTACAATCATCGCTAATTACGTAAGCCATTTTTACTATAATTTTAATTAAAAAAATAATTACCTACTGCAAAGTTAAACTGATTTTGTCGATAAAAAAAAACATACAGGCTTAAAAATGTGTAATTTTAATATGGTTTAAATAAGCTGTCATCCCTGTTACACAGGCTGAATCAGAATGTATGGTCAAATGCTGCTTAAGTAGGACATTGCGATCCATGACAGATTCCCGATACTGATTTTAATTGCCTGTTCGTCTATGTCGAAAGTGGAAGTGTGTAACAGCCTGATTGTATCAGAGTCCGGTTTCTTAACTCCCAGCCGGAAAAGGGTAGACGGGTATGATTGTGAAAAATAGGCAAAATCTTCAGCTGTCATTCGGATATCCATATCCACTACATTTGAGTTACCCAGGTACTCAATCGATGCTTTTTTCGCTTCCGCAGTAACAGACTCATCATTTACAAGAAAGGGATAGCCTTTAACAATTTTCACTTCGCAACTGCCTCCCATAGCAGTGGCCACCGACTGAGCTATTTGTTTGATCCGTTTGTGTGCTTCAGCCCTCCATTCTTCGTTCATTGTCCGGAAAGTACCACTAATTTCAACAGTATCAGGTATCACGTTGGTTGCACCGTTTGCTTCCACCTTACCAAAACTCAGAACTGTCGGGACAGCCGGATTTGCATTTCGGCTGGCAATTTGCTGCAGGCTGATGATAATCTGTGCTGCCATTAAAACAGTATCTTTTACCAGATGCGGTAAGGCTGCATGACCACCTTTCCCTTTCACGGTAAGATAGATTTCATCGCTTGATGCCATGTACATCCCGTTTTTAAACCCAACGGTACCGGCATCCATATCAGGCAGTACATGCTGGGCAATTATTGCTTCGGGCTGGTAATGGTCAAAAATTCCTTTTTCCAGCATCAGCCGGGCGCCCCCGGGAAGCAGTTCCTCACCCGGTTGGAAGATCAGTAATATCCTGCCGGCAAATTCTGTTTTTATCTGATTTAATATTCTTGCCGCTCCCAGCAGCGAGGCAGTATGCACATCGTGCCCGCAGGCATGCATAATTCCTTCGTATTTTGATTTATAAACTACATCATTGGCTTCATTTATGGGCAATGCATCCATATCTGCCCTTAGGGCAATGGTCTTGCCTGCTGGCCCCTTTGTACCTTCAATAACCGCCAGTAAGCCTGTTTCTGCAATGCCTTCAGTAATAGTATCAATGCCATATTCCCTGAGTTTATCCTTTACCAATGCTGAAGTTTTATATTCATGAAATGAAAGTTCGGGATTTTCATGAATATATCTTCTCAGGTGAACAATATCTTCAAAATATTCTTCTGCAAGCGTTTTTATATGTTCTTTTACATTCATGTCATCAAAATTATTAAACTTCGGGCAGCTCCGGAAACTTATTATTTACCCAACACCATTTTTATTCCCACGATAAGCATCAGTATACCAAAAGTTTTTTTCAGAATCCTGTCGGGAAGATGGATGGATGCAAGGGAGCCGAAATAACTCCCAATGACAAATGCAAGAATCAGAATAACGGCAAATTTATAGTTGACATAACCGCTTTTGGCATAGTTGAATACTGCCAGAATCCCTATCGGGAAGAGCAGGACGGCCAGAGAAGTACCCTGGGCTTCATGCTGTGTAAATCCCATAATAAAAACCAGGGCTGGTACAATGATAATACCACCTCCAACACCCATTGATCCACCGACAAATCCTGCCAGTAGTCCGGTGATAATTAGTAAAAGTAATGTTGTGAGTCCCATACTAAAAATCAAGATTAAGTGATAAATAAAAAATACGGGGCATAATAATCCTGTTCCTTATACCCCATGCCCAGTCAAGCCTGATAAAATAACCAAACAGCTGACTTCGAAGTCCGAAACCATATCCCGCCACAATAGGATCATCATTCGAATCCAGAATAATGGTGATTGGATTTCCTTTTCCATCTGCAGGAATACGGGTATGGTCATAGGCATTTTTACCTGAATATGGTGTGAGTCCTGTCCATGCAGAACCAATATCAAAAAAACCAATAACCTGAAAATTCGCGAGAAAATTGGAGCTCATGGGACGGTTTACAAAATATTTGATCACCGGCCAGCGGATCTCACTGTTAATAACAGCAAAATTGTTTCCGTTTCTTATATTCTGAGAGAAGCCCCGCATGTTTGTGGCCAGTGTCTGATAGGCATATTTCTCTTCATGATCAATTGGTATCGACCGGTTAAAGGTTGCTATCCTGGTGGGGAATATATTGATCCAGTTGTCAACACTTCCCAGATAATAGATTAAGCGGCTGTGGCCGAAGGAAGTGCTGGCAGCAAACCGGTTGGCCAAGATCAGGTTTCTGTGAATGGGCAGATAGAACCTGAAATCAGCGCCAAGCACCCAAAGGTCAGAGTGCCCCTCATTTAGCTGTTTGTAGTATTCAGCAAATATTTTATACCTGGTTCCGTCGTACAGGTTAATGCCGAGGCTTCTGGTATCGTCAAAAATATATTCACCTTTAAGGCCAGCCCATATTTTA
Organism: uncultured Bacteroidales bacterium; assembly: GCA_963783315.1. Taxonomy (GTDB): domain Bacteria; phylum Bacteroidota; class Bacteroidia; order Bacteroidales; family DASQZP01; genus DASQZP01. The sequence continues at coordinate 240,774 of CAWAMZ010000004.1, read as the reverse complement.
TGGATATCACCGGCCCCCAGACTGTTCAAATCGGTAGAGAGGAACACTGTCCGGTCATGCCGCAGGCTTACAGTACCTTTTATTGCTTTTACCTGGCTGAAAGGGTAGCGGAGCATATAAAATCCCTGATGGGTTGTTGTTTTGAAATAGTGGCCATCCTGGGTTCCGTTTTTAAATACCTGACGGTGCAGTAAAATTTGTTTGTCTACCCGCTTTTTAAGGTTTTCAAAGCTCAGCAGATATTCATTACTGTCAAAATCACCGGAGAAGCGAACGCCGCCAATCAGTTTGTAATCTTCAAAAAGGTCATTGGTGCCAATCTTAAACAGCATATTGAAACCCGGATTGTAATAAACGGCGCCACCGGTAAAAGCCTGATAGGAAGTATTAAGAAAGCTGAAATCAACCTGATTTACCAGTGTATTGGGGTAGAAAGATGTTTCATATATCCTGATGCGCGGGTATTGTGGGTTGCTAACTGTATCCCTGGCATTTACCAGTTTCTTGTTGTGAAAAATATTTTTGTTGTAAAAATCAAATTTTTCCTGTTCAAATACATAATGGTTAATATCGATAACCATCGATTTGCCCAGGATGGTATCATTTTCAAGTACGTCATTCAATGTAACTGCATCAGGTGCTCTTGCCTCGGCTTTCTTTCTGGCTTCAAGTTGTTCAAGACTGTCCTGCTCTTCTAGTTCAGCAGTTAGTTCCTTTCTGAAAGGTGTAACCTGTACCTCAGAACTAAGATTTTCAGTTTGCAGGTCGTGATGAAAAATATTATAGCGTCTGTTAAAATATACGATCTCCCCGACTTTATTTTTTCCGGGTAGAATATCTTCTTCCAGTATATTACGGGAATAATCTGAAACCGGAAAACTTTTTGTATAGTAACGGTAGTGAAGAGTTGTATCAACAAAACTTATGGTGCTGTCAAATCGTGCCAGATAGCGGTTATAAATGCCGCTTTTATCACTCAGGTATATGAATTTATTATGTGCAGTTTCGTTCGGGTAATACTGGTTGACATAGTTGTTTTCGCTAAGGTTGAACAAACCGGCCGACCGTTTTTTATAATCATAGATGTACAGTCTGTATGTTGAAGTGATAGTGGCAGGATCAATCACATCAGTAAATTCAACCGTATCAGAACGCCGGTTTGAACTGAAAATGATTTGATCGTCATTGTTAATAAACCTGGGGTTGAGGTCGTCAGCAAGGTCCCGTGTAAGTTGTTCATTTGTAGATGATGCCAGTGTATGAACATACAGGTCAGTTCTTCCTTCCCGTACAGCGGATAAAACCAGTCTGGAACCATCTGAAGAGAAGGAATAATCAATGATCTTTTCATAATAAAGCAGGTTCCTTACCTCGAGTTCTTTGGTCGCCAGTGTATAATAATACAGTTTAAGCCCACCTTTTTCCTCCGTTATGAATGTAAGAATTCTTCCGGAAGGATGCCAGGCCAGTACCGGAAAGGAATAATCCGTGATCTGTTCCAGTTTGTGGCCACGCTTAAAAATTGATTGTTGTTTGGATGTTTCTGTATTGTACAGCCAGATCTTGTATTTTCCAAAATCATTGGTCGTATATGCGATATATTTACCTGACGGGTCAAGCTTAACCTGCTGATAAACCCGGTTTAATTTTGGTTTTTTAATTATCTTACCTTCGGTTGGCATAGATTGTTCTTCGCCGGTATCTGTATATTTTGCCATATAGAAACTAAGCCAGTCGCGGGACAACTCTTTCACAGGAACACCCAGCACGTATAAAAATCCACTGTTTACACTTTTGTTTATCCGGGTAAGATATACAATATTAGGAATTACAGAAGCCCCATAAGTATCCGCTATGTATTTCCAGAATGAATGTCCGGCATATACTGCCTCTTTCCCGGTAAGATGGTTAAATTTTTCATAACGGCCGGTCTGAATACCATCTTTTACAATGTTTTCAATTTCAATGCTCCAGTTATTTGAAACATAAGATACCAATCCTTTTATAAACCATTCAGGAGTGCTTATGAGGGTTGAATTTGTCACATTTTCCCCCAGACCATTGCCGTATAACATTTCATTTACAATTACTTCAGTAATTGCAGAATTGATTTGCTGCCGGAAATCTTCGTGATTCCCGTTGTAATATATAAATACTTTATTATTTATAATTTGGGTGACACCTCCTGTGTTATATTCATCGCTGTAGGATACCAGTCCAATATTGCTTTGTCTGAAATCAGTAAGCTTATTGTAAACAAGAAAGATAAGCCTCTTTTCGAGCTTGTAATCAAAAAACTTTTCAATCCGGGTAATTTCAGTACTGGCAACCTCATTGGTGTACCTGGCAAAATCTTTCCCAAACTGATTAAAATAAACATCGTAGTCATCAAATCTGTAAAATTGCCAGTAGAAATTATTGTATTGCACGCGGTTTTTCCCAAAAGACATCTGAAGCCCGTTATAAAACTGCCCCTTAAGACTTAGTGGTAAAGAAAATAATATAACGCCAATAAATAAAATCCAGGATTTCTTCCGGAGGTTTTCAGCCATAGCGTGCAACATTTATAATATTGTAAAGATAAAATATTCTGGGGAAAAAATCTGACTATGGGTTACTATGCTAAAAAGTTCAGAAGAATCAGTATTTCAGTAAGTAAGCATTTAAATTTCATAGAATATCCTGATTTCTAAAGTCAGTGAACTATTTTATCTCCCTATCAAAAGCGTGAAGGGTAACCTAAAAAATATAAAGTCGTAAAAAAGGAAAAGCTCAGCCGAAGGCATTATTACTGTCAGTTCGGCTTTGTTTAAAATTTATTTTTGCAATACCGGAATATTTTTTCTTTGTAACTTTGGAAATATTTTTGACAAATACATAGTTTATTTAAGAATGAGATATAAAACTAATAAAATGAAAAACATTGTAAGTTTAGTAATGATTGTTTCACTCTTTACGGGGGGAAGAATTCTTTTGGCGCAACAAAAAGGTGCGTACATGTCTTTTGAGACTGAGTCACATGATTTTGGTAAGTTTAATGAAGAAAACGGACCTGTAACCTACAAATTTACCTTTACCAATACCGGTAATGTGCCTTTGGTTATTCAGGATGTAAGAGCCTCTTGTGGCTGCACATCCCCTTCATGGACAAAAAGTCCCGTTATCCCGGGAGGAACGGGCTTTGTAAGTGCTACCTACAACCCCAGCAACCGCCCTGGTGCCTTTGAAAAAACCATAACGATTACCAGTAATGCCGAACCTTCTGTTGCAGTATTGCATATCAAGGGCGAGGTAGTTCCCAAACAAAAAACAGTTGAGGAGATCTATCCTGTTCAGGTTGAAAATATAAGAATGAAGACCAATCATTTTGCTTTTTCACGGATTTACAGCAATCAGTCAGAAACCCAGAATATTGAAATTATAAATACATCTGAAGAACCTGCTAAAATTACTTTCACGAATGTGCCCTCCTATATAAAAATGGAAGCAAAACCGGCAACGGTTAAACCCGGAGAAAAGGGAATAGTCAGTGCCACCTATGATGCTGCAGCAAAGCATCAGTGGGGTTATATGATTGACAGACTGAATATGGCAGTCAACGGAAAATCACCATCAATGGCCAGAATTACTGTTACAGCCAATATTGAGGAAGATTTTTCATCAATGACGCCTGACCAGAAAGCAAAAGCCCCGCATATTTCTTTTGATGAGAAAAATTTTGACTTTGGTAAGGTGAAACAAGGTGAGAAAGTTGAGCACAGTTTTACTTTTACCAATACGGGAAAAAGTGATCTGATCATCAGAAATGTTAAAGCCAGTTGCGGCTGTACTGCTGTTGAGCCCGATAACAATGTGATTAAAGCCGGTGAAAAAAGTTCTCTGAAAGCGATCTTTAACTCAGCTGGTAAGCACGGCCGGCAGAATAAAACTATTACTGTGATTACCAATGATCCTGAAAATAGTAAAGTTATCCTGTGGATAAGAGGAGAAGTAGAATCTGAATAAAAAAAATCTTTATACACAAAAAAGGGGCTGTCTCAAAACAGCCCCTTTTTTATGTTTCGGGAATAATTATGAAGGATCTGATAGTTTGCCCATAAATAATATACATCCTGATGATCTTTCCCGGATGAGAAAGAGAAAAGGATGATCTGCACGGAATAGTACAGGTTTCTCTTCAACGGGCATTGCAGATTTTAATGACATAACTACTGCTGTGGAAGCTGCAGCTTCAGTGCCTTTCTCTTCTACTCCAACGAAGGCTTTATGAATGACAGCATCAATGTAAAGGTTTTTCTTGCCGTTTATACCCGAGAAATCTGCATTCTTACTAAATGCATCTTTCATACCCATATCGGAGAGTGTGTTGCCAAGCTGGAGAGTTGAGGTAAGTTTAAACTTTGGTATATAAAGATTAATCCTGGCAGAACCAGATTTATTAAGCATGTCTTCGACATCCTGGTTACTGATGTTTTTTGAAAACAATTCCTTCATATTATTTTTAACTGGTAATACGATTAACATAGCATAATTGCCATTGTCATAGGGTAATTCAACCGCCTGGTACTTTTCATCTTCAAAATACCTGAATGAGCCTGTCTGATGCATGAAATCACTCGATATTTCTTTCCCATTATCAGAATAAAATGGTGCTTTTTCTGTTTTTGAGGCATCAAACGGGTGCTGCCAGCCAGCCTTAAAATAAATAGCATTGGTAAGAACCATCCTGGTTAATTGACTAAGGATGCCGGGCTGGATCAGATCCTGAATTTTATCTCTTGTTTCATCTGCAACCCAGTTGTTAATCTCCTTCCTGCTTTTTTCAATTTCAATATCATTTTTAAATGAAAGTTTTTTGACCGGAGCATCATAATACTGTGTGATATTATTCAGATATTCAGGCAGGATAGAGAAATCCTGCTGAACCCAAAGCGCATTGGCAATATTTAGTTCGGTATTTTCACCTTTCGCCTGCTGCAAAGTATTATTTAGCTGATGAAATCCACTGTTGTTATTTTCTTTGTTCACATAATAATTCATGACATCAGCCATTTCTGTTGCTGTTTTGCCGGTGGCTCCTGCGTATGTCATTGCTAAAGCAGAAGAAATGCTGTATGGCGAGAAAAATAGATTTTCATCTTCTCTTTCTAAACCGGTTAAGGTTGCGAAAGCAAACTCATTGTTGTGCCTGGCAGTCTCTTCCGTTTCATTCAAAACTGGTTGATTGGCGTTATCCATTTTATTTGTTTTTTGTTTTCCGGATTTGCCCGTTGTGGCACAAGATAAAATAATGAACAGAAGAAAAAGAATGATTAGTGTCTGGGATTTTTTCATGATTCTGGTCTTTAGTATTCTTGTATAAAAATAGGGAAAACAAAAACCCGGCCAAAATATTTTTCACTTTACTCTTGTACTGATCTCCTATGTTCAAAATAAAACCCGGCCATTAACCGGGTTTTATTTAGTTATAGAAATTTAATTGTTATTTGATAATGTTGATTTTCAAAAAAATAGTAGCTACATGCTATTCAGATCCTGATAATTGGTTACCTGTTTTTGGAAGAAAATTGCAGTGTTGGGGAGGGCTACTCTACTATCAGTGCAATTGATCAGGATCATTTTTTTCAGGATAAAAATAATATCTTTCAATTGTTGGTTTATAATTTTATATTTGCTTTTCCGTTGAGATACTATGAATTGTTATTGAACAAAATATGGATTTCAGTAAATTATTTAAAAAATTAGCCGGTAATTACATTGTAAAAAACATTGTGCTGGCGGGCGTGATTGTACTCGCCATAATAGTAATCACTTTATTGAGCATCCGGATCTACACAGATCATGGTGAGTCGTTTGCTGTACCTGATTTTACCGGATTATCCCTCGCCGAAGTTGATCAAATAGCCGGAGAACGGCATTTAAGATATGAGGTGGTTGATTCTGTATACGATAATGATCTGCCTGGTGGTGCGGTGGTGGAACAATATCCCGAACCAAATTTCAAGGTTAAAAAAAATCGTCGCATATTTTTAACCACCAATGCAGAGTTACCGGAAATGGTTACCATGCCAAACGTTGTTGGTGTAACATTACGGCAGGCTGTAGCCATGATTGAGACCCAGGGGCTGAAAGTAGGGCAACTAACCTATATACCTGATATTGCAATCAATAGTGTACTTTATCAGAAATATCAGGGACAGGAAATTGAACCTGGCGCTGAAATTGTGAAGGGCGCAACAATTGATCTTGTGCTGGGGAAAGGGCTCAGTACTGAAAAAACAATGCCTCCCCAGCTGATTGGGCTGTCACTCGATGAGGCAAAACAGAAAATTGTCCAGGCATACCTCAATCTGGGCGCTGTAGTTTATGATGATTCAGTTGTTAGTGAAGAAGATAGTTTACACGCACTAATTTTCAAACAAAGTCCGTTACATAATAACACAAATCTGGTAAATCTGGGCTCATCCATTGATGTCTGGTTAACCGCAGATAGTGTAAAAGTGGCTGAAAGCCTTGAAAAATTAAATCTGAATAACCAAAACTCCGATGCGACATATACACCTTAGTAGTCTGTTTTTGCTGCTTACTGTATTTGGCAATATATCCCTGGCTCAGGAATATAAAACTTCACTGCAATTTAATCCTGCTGTTATGCGCAGGGCAGCACTTCATAACCAGTTGAAAGCTGCAATGATTAATCAGGATACCCTGTCCCTGCCATTTTTTGATGATTTTTCGCGGCTGAATGTATATCCTGATTCTTCAAAATGGACTGACAGGGAGGCTTATATTAACAATGATTTTGCTGTAGATCCGCCATCAATTGGCGTTGCCACGCTGGATGCGATTAATGATGCCGGTGTTATTTATCAAAATGCCGGTTCAAAACCTTTCGTAGCTGATCATCTCACCTCGCGTCCTGTTGACATTAGTAATAGTGAGAATGTTTATCTCAGCTTTTCATATCAGCCACAAGGCTTAGGAGATAATCCTGAAACAGGCGATTCACTTATCCTGGATTTTTATGCGCCTAAACTTGAAGAGTGGATAAAAGTATGGTCGGTACCCGGAGATTCACTGCGCCCTTTCCGGCAGGTTATCCTGCCGGTAAACGATACCGCTTTTTTACAGAAAGGATTTCGATTCCGTTTCAGAAATCTTGCCAGTCTTGTAGCTATTACTGAAGGACATTTAGGCAATGCTGATCAATGGAACATCGATTACATATATTTAAATAAAAACCGGACTGCAAATGATACCGTTTTTATAGATGCTGCCTTGGTGAGTCCACCGGCTTCCCTGCTGAAAAATTATACTTCCATCCCCTGGTCGCATTTCCCAATCGCCTTTCAGCAGGAAATTAATCCGTTGCTTGTGATCAGGGTTAAAAATAATGGTAACCAGATTAGTAATATAATTCGAAATTATGAAATAAGTGAAACACATACACAGGGAATAACTAAGATATCAGGGGGAGCTGCCAATCTTAATCCAGGCGAGATTGTTACATTCCGGGATGATCTTTTTTATGATTTTGAAGCCTCAGTGGAGGATTCTGCCATATTCAAAATGAAATCGGTACTTGTTACGGATGCACTGGACTTTTCAAAGTCAAATGACACTGCAGTCAGTTATCAGAAATTTTTCAATTATTATGCTTATGATGACGGTTCTGCTGAAAATGGTTATGGATTGTATGGTAATAATTCCCAGAATGGATTGGTGGCTTATAGATTTGATTCCTATAAGGGAGATTCTTTGCAGGCCATTCAAATGTATTTCAATCAGACCCTCAATAATGCCAGTCAGCAATTTTTCAAATTAGTTGTTTGGGACGATAATAATGGATTTCCGGGAAATATATTATATAGAGCTGCAGGTTACCGGCCCCGGTACGGAGACAGTCTGAACCAGTTCATAAATTATGATCTCGATTCGGCAGTGTATGTGAAAAACACATTTTATATAGGTTGGCAACAGGTGAATACAATATTTTTAAACATCGGTATGGATAATAGTTCGGACCACAGCAGTAAGCTTTTTTATAATTTGGATGGGACATGGAACAAGACAACAGAAAAAGGTACGGTTATGATGCGGCCGGTACTGGGGAAACCTCTGAATATATCAACTTCTGTGGATAATACATTGACTGGTTCGATGGATGCCGTGAAGGTTTACCCCAATCCGGCTGATGATTTTATTACTGTTGATATGGCTGAACCAGCTGGCCGGAATACCTACACTTATATATTGTTCAATCTTTCGGGACAGGTCATTCGTTCCGGTCAACAGGATCAGAAACAAATTTCAGTCAGTGACATACCCCCCGGTATGTATCTTTTGAAAATTGTAAAGTCGAACCAGCAATTTTTAATCAGAAAAATTCTTATCAGTCATTAAGCATCAAGTGGCGATATAAATAATCAGCACTTTATAATTCAAAAGATTAAAAGACTTGTCTTTGACTTTGTAACGATATCTGAAGGTTGGTTATTACTGTTTAGATGAATTGTTATTTTTTCCCTTGTTGCTCTCTTTTTTAAGTTTTTTGGTAATAGTGAAAGACCTGTTTTTTAAATAGCGGTACCCGTATTCCAGCATAACAGCACCCACAAATACAATTAGCAGACCAACAATCGCCATTTTCTGATCTTTAAACTGAAAATACAGTAGTAAAGCCAGAATAGTTATCATAATTACAATATTAAAGATCAGAAAGACTGCATTTCCCCCGACTTCCTTCCTTAGCCGGAAGTGTGAGATTATCACAAAAATATAAATGACTGTAAAAATTGTACTGGTCATGGAGGCGATCCCGTTCATCGTAAAAAGCAGTGCGATCAGAATACTTAAACCGGCTGTTATATAAAGGCCTTCAACAGATTTAAACCATATTTTCCGTTCAAAAAACTCCGGTAATTCACCGTCCTTGGCAAGTGAATAGGCTATATTTGCCCCGCCGTATAAGTGAGGCATTCAATGCAGAAGAAATAGAAAATACAGCTCCAATTGAAATGAGCAAAAATCCGGCATTACCCAGAAATGGTTTGGCAGCTATGGCCAGTGCATTCTCTTTTGCTTTCATCAGTTCCGGTATTGACAAATTGCCGACAGCTACAACAGCTACCAACAGGTAGATGAGCATGACAATCCCGATACTTATATAAATTGCGCGAGGTACATTTCTTGAAGCATCACGAATATTTTCAGAAGCATTGGTAATAAGGCCGAATCCCATGTAGGATAAAAAGAATATCACTGAAGCATGCAATAATCCGCTGACGTGTGATGCTTCAAAAGAAGGTTGTATGTAATCCGGTTTTATATACACTATTCCCAGGGCAATGAATATTCCCAGAATGGCCACTTTGATAAGGACAATCAGAAATTCTATCTTGCCAACAGCTTTGGAGCCAAAGAAATTCAGAATCATAAAGAAGGCTATAACAGTTATTTCGGTAATTGAAATTGCTGTCGTTGATGTTGGCAGATGAAACAGCGGGAGAAAATAACCGGCAAACCCCTTGGCAAACATGGCTATTGAAACTACATAGGTAAACCACATTAATACACTGAGTGCGCCGGTAACAAGATTGTCTCCTGTACCTTTCAGGATAAAGGCAATAGGGCCCGCATTGGAAACATAATGTTTGCCCAGTTTGGCATATGAATAGGCTACCAAAATCGCAAACAGCCCCGATACAAGAAAGGCTTCCGGAAGATCCTGCTTTGCTATTTGCGCACCTACGCCAAAGATGGAAAAGATGCTTGCCCCTATCATGGTGCCGACTGCCATTGATACAGCAGCCCACAATCCCATTTTTTTGTTCTCTTTAGTCGAGTTTGTTTTTTCCATTTGATAATAGTCTTTTTTAGTTTTCTGACATTGTTATTCTGGTTACAGATAAATAAGTATACCCGGGCTGCTTTTGTTCATTTTATGATCCAATTAATTCCTGAATTTTTCCCCTATGCAGGAAAAATGTTGATTGGTACTCCGTGTCCTGTTGATTTTTTGTCTCATTAATAACTGTCAGACATTTTATTGGAATTTTTAACCTTATTATTATCTAGATTGCCGATTGGCATTTTTATAAATTAAAAAGTGTCTGACAGTTTCGGGAGGACTGGAAATAAATAAAACGATAATTATTAATTTTGAAAAACATTAACCATGTATTTAAAACATTGAAAAAATCAGGGCAATATCTCTTAAAAACAATCAAAATTTAAAATAAACATGAAAAAATTAGGGGGTAATTGCGAAATATTATATATTTGCATCATAGTTAATCTGTTTTCAAACCATAAAAAGTAATATTTGTATGACAAAACTTCGTTTTATTGCTTTGAAGGAATTGCTTTCCCGGGAACCCGTTGAAGTGATGTACCCCGAAGAAAAAACTTCAGAATATTTTGGAGTTCATGTATTTGACAGAAACAAGATGCAGAAATACCTGTCGAAGGAAGCTTATGAAGCAGTAGTAACTGCTGTTGACAAAGGTACCCGTATTGATCGCAAAATGGCAGATCAGGTTGCTTCTGGTATGAAATCCTGGGCAATGGAATTAGGTGCTACCCATTATTCTCACTGGTTTCATCCACTAACTGAAGGTACTGCAGAAAAGCATGATGCATTTATCGAGCATGACGGGAATGGCGGAGTTGTAGAAAATTTCTCCGGGAAGTTGCTGGTTCAGCAGGAGCCTGATGCTTCTTCATTTCCCAGTGGCGGAATCAGAAATACATTTGAAGCAAGAGGTTATACTGCCTGGGATCCTTCATCACCAGCTTTTATTATTGGCAAAACACTGAGTATTCCTACTATTTTTGTTTCTTACACTGGTGAAGCGCTTGACTATAAAACACCTTTGCTGAAGGCACTGAATGCAGTTGATAAAGCAGCTGTTGATGTATGCCAGTATTTTGACCGTAATGTAAACAAAGTATATTCCAATATTGGTTGGGAACAGGAATATTTTTTAATTGATGAAGCCCTGTATTATGCCCGTCCCGATCTTTCTCTTACTGAAAGAACACTGATGGGACACGCCTCTGCCAAAGATCAGCAGCTTGAAGATCATTATTTCAGTTCTATTCCGGAAAGGGTAACTTATTTCATGCATGATTTTGAGATTGCTGCCTACAAGCTGGGCATACCTATCAAGACTCGACATAACGAGGTGGCTCCCAATCAGTATGAAGTGGCACCGATTTATGAGGAAACAAACCTCGGGGTTGATCATAACCTGATTGTGATGGATCTTATGAAGAAAATTGCACGTCATCATAAATTCAGAGTGCTTTTTCATGAAAAGCCATTCAAAGATATCAATGGTTCGGGAAAACATAACAACTGGTCGCTTTCAACAGATACCGGTGTAAATCTTCTGTCTCCGGGAAAAACTCCCCGTACAAATCTGCAATTTCTGACCTTCATCGTGAATACACTGAAGGCTGTATATGACAATTCTGATTTGCTAAGGGCCAGTATTGCTTCAGCAGGAAATGCACACCGGCTGGGTGCAAATGAGGCACCCCCGGCAATTATCTCTGTCTTCCTGGGAAGTGAAGTATCCAGGATGCTGGATAAAATTGAACTAAGTGTGAGTGACGAGAAAATGACCCCGGATGAGAAAACAGAACTGAAACTGGATATTGGTAAAATTCCCCAGATCCTTCTGGATAATACCGACCGTAACCGTACTTCTCCATTCGCGTTTACAGGTAACCGTTTTGAATTCAGGGCAGTAGGGGCTTCAGCCAACTGTGCAAGCCCGATGATTGCTCTCAATACGGCCATCGCCAAACAGCTTGTGGAATTCAAAAAGGATGTTGAGGCAATAAAATCTGATGGCATCAAAAAAGATGAAGCTATTTTCCAGGTATTGAAAAAATACATTATTGAATCAAAGAAAGTTCGATTTGAAGGAAACAATTATGGTGATGAATGGGTTGCCGAAGCTGAGAAACGAGGTCTGACAAACATTAACCATATCCCGACAGCCTTTGATGCTTATCTCTCTCCAAAATCTATTGAGCTTTTTGAATCACAAAAAGTGATGACCAAAAAGGAGGTTGAAGCAAGAACAGAAGTACGTCTTGAAACCTATATCAAAAAGGTGCAGATTGAAGCACGTGTACTGGGAGATCTGGCAATCAATCACATTGTGCCGGTTGCTATCGATTACCAGACAAAACTGGCTGCCAATGTTGCAGCTTTGAGGGATGTCTTTGAAGATAATGAGTTTAATGATCTGGCAATACAGCGTAAAGAACTGATCAAAGAAATCTCAAGTCACACCAGGGTAATCAAATCCAAGGTACATGATATGGTGGAAGCACGCAAGGTGGCCAATAAGCTTGAAAATACCAGGGAGCGGGCAGCCGCTTATGCTGATAGTGTATTCCCGTTCCTGGATGAGATCAGGTACCATATTGACAAGCTTGAGCTCATCGTTTCTGACGAAATGTGGCCATTACCCAAATATCGTGAATTATTGTTCACAAGATAAACTGTAATATTTGACAACCAGCATTGACTAAAGTAACCGCGGGAAGCATTTTTCCTGCGGTTTTTTTGTTTATGTCCAAAATATTTTAAGTTTTACGATCGTTTTTACTCCAATAATTTATCTTATATTTGAACATTAATGAATAGTTTCAGGATCAAATACAACGCATACGTATAAGAAAATCCAGGTCCAATTCGTTGTATTATTTTTGAAATTCAGTCAATTAAATTTTTTTCCAGATGAGAAAATTGTCAACGCTTTTTGTTGTTTTTATACTCTTCACTGCTTCTTTTAGCCTGCATGCACAAAAAGCCAAGGTAGAGAAAGCCTTGCTTGCTTATGATGCCGGCGAATATTATGATGCCATAGATTTGCTGAAAGATGCATATGATATGGTAAATGACAAGGACGACAAAACAGAAATGATCTTTAAAATTGCGGAGTGTTACCGGCATACGAATGATATGCCCAAAGCCGAATTGTGGTATAAAAAAGCAATTGCCCGGGATTATCAAAATCCGCTGGCAGTTTTATATTACGGACAGGCACTAAAGGAAAACGGGAATTACGAAGATGCTATTAATCAGTTTAAGCGTTATAAAGAGCTGGTGCCTGAAGATCCCCGTGGTGCTGATGGTGTATTGTCATGTGAACTTGCGCAGCAATGGCTGGAAAACCCCAACGGATATCAGGTTGAAGAAGTGCGGATGATTGATTCCAGGGATAATGATTATGCCCCGGCTTATGCACGTGATGATTATCTTGAACTGTATTTTACTTCCAGCAGGGCAGAAGCAACCGGCGATGAGCTGCATGGGGCTACCGGACAGAATTTTTCGGATATTTTCGTTACCAGGATGGACCGCAAGGGGAAATGGAGTACTCCTGTTCCACTCGGGGAAAATATCAACACTGAATTTGAAGATGGAGCACCCAGCCTGAATACTTCCTTTAATGTTATGTATTTTACGCGTTGTCAGGTAAGCAAAAATAAAGCCATGGGATGCGAAATTTACGAATCTAAGAGGAGCGGAGATGAATGGAGTAAAGCACAATCCCTGGAACTGGCAGGAGACAGCATAGTTATTGCTCATCCGGCTATTTCTCCTAATGAACTAACGTTGTACTTTGTTTCTGATATGCCCGGCGGCTATGGCGGCAAAGATCTTTATAAGGTTACACGTGATACAAAGTCCGGTGAATGGGGAAACATGGAAAACATGGGTCCTGAAATCAATACCCCCGGTGATGAAGTATTTCCTTACGTGCACCCCGATGGAACTTTATATTTTTCTTCCAATGGTCAGATAGGAATGGGAGGACTGGATATTTTCAAGGCAACAAAAAAAGATGATGGTACCTGGAAAATTGAAAATATGCGCTATCCCATCAATTCTCCGGCCGATGATTTTGGAATTGTTTTTCAGAAAGATGTTGAAGCCGGGTTTTTGTCTTCAAGCCGTGATTCAAGAGGTATTGACAATTTGTTTTCTTTCGTGCTTCCACCACTTAAATTCAGCATTACCGGTTATGTGAAAGATGAAAAGACTGATGAATCTCTTTCTGGTGCAACTGTTAAATCAATTGGAAGTGACGGCGTTACACTTGAAGCCAAGACTGAAAAAGATGGTTCGTTCAAGTTCATGCTTAAACCAGCTACTGATTATGTATTCATCGCTTCCCATGAAGGTTACCTGAACGGAAAAGAAAGGGAAACTACCAAGGGACTCGATAAGAGTCAGGACTTTAACACAACCATTTATCTGGCTTCAATAGAAAAACCCATCGAGTTGCCTAACATTTTCTATGATTTCGCCAAGTGGGATCTAAGACCTGAATCAATGGTTTCACTTGATAAACTTGTCGAAACACTGAATGATAATCCCAATGTGACCATTGAGCTGATGTCGCATACCGACTCAAGAGGATCAGCTGAGGCAAATATTGAACTTTCCCAGAAGAGGGCACAATCGGTAGTTGATTATCTGATCAAAAAAGGTATTGCACCGGACAGACTCACAGCAAAAGGATATGGTGAATCACAACCAAAAGTTGTAGATGAAAAAATCCATGAACAATATCCTGCATTCCCGGTTGGCGCCGTCTTGAATGATAAGTACATCAACAGCCTGCCATCAGATGACCTGAAAGAAATTGCCTATCAGATTAACCGTCGTACTGAATTCCAGGTGTTGCGAACAGATTATCAGCCACATAAATAAAATTATACAGCAACCCGCTCCACTTAACGAGCGGGTTTTTTTTTGCCTGTGATGGTTGTTGACAGGGATTTACTACCTTTGTATGCATATTTTGAAAATCAATTCATTAGTACATGTCAGAACAATCTCGTTACAAACTCAGAGGAGTTTCATCTGCCAAAGAAGATGTGCACAATGCTATCGAATCAATTGATAAAGGTATTTTTCCAAATGCATTCTGCAAGGTAATACCTGATATGCTCGCAGGTGATCCGGAATATTGCAATATTATGCATGCCGATGGTGCCGGAACCAAATCATCTCTCGCTTATATTTACTGGAGAGAAACAGGCGATCTTTCAGTATGGAAAGGTATTGCCCAGGATTCCATTGTGATGAATCTGGATGACCTTTTGTGTGTGGGTGCCACGGAAAATATACTGATTTCTTCAACTGTCGGAAGAAATAAAATAAAAATTCCCGGTGAGGTAATACGAGAGATCATTCTTGGGACAGAGGAAATTCTGGAAGAACTCAGAAACCTGGGAATCTCAGTGTATTCTACCGGAGGTGAAACAGCCGATATTGGTGACCTGGTACGTACAATAATTGTAGATTCCACTGTGACATGCAGAATGAAGCGCTCAGAAGTGATTGAAAATCACATACAACCCGGTGATGTTATTGTGGGACTGGCTTCATTCGGACAGGCAGCTTATGAGCAGGAATATAACGGAGGAATGGGAAGCAACGGACTGACAAGTGCCAGACATGACGTATTTAACCAACATCTTACAGAGAAATATCCGGAGAGCTATGACGATATTATACCAAAAAGACTGGTATATACCGGTAAATATAATGTTACTGACAAGATACCTGAGTTAAAAACTACCATAGGGAAATTGCTGCTTTCGCCCACCAGAACATACGGCCCCGTCGTTAAAAAGGTACTTGAGCAATACAGGTCGGATATCCACGGAATGATTCATTGCACTGGTGGAGCACAAACGAAAGTGATGAAGTTTGTTAATAACCTGCACGTTATTAAGGATAATCTTTTTGAATTACCCCCTTTGTTCAGAATTATCAGAGAACAATCGGAAACCAGCTGGGAAGAAATGTATGAGGTCTTTAATATGGGACACCGTTTTGAAATCTATGGGTCGCGTGAGCTTGCTGAAAAAGTTATAAAAATCGCTGCAGATATGGGGGTTGAAGCTAAAATAATTGGCAGATGTGAAACGGCAGAAAAAAACAAACTGACCATAAAAAGTGAGTTTGGCGAATTCATTTATTAAAAACTTTCCGGAAATTTTAATACAAGTGCTGCAAATTGTATTTTTTCAGTGAGTTGCCTTCTCATCTGACGCTGCAATCAGATTGCGATTGATGATGTATTTGATGAAAATTGCAAACACTTATCTTGCGGAAAACAAATCTTTCTGCTCATTCAGCTGTTACTGTTAGCAGGCAGGTTTTTTAAACCCGGCCTACCGTTATTTCAGGTAGAACCGAATGCTTCCTTTATTTTGTAAATATTGATTGCTAAGTGGCTCCTATTAGGAATTGTTTTAAAATAATTAACTTTGTATCCTAAAAAATAAGAATTATATGGCCAAAAATATGATATTGGAAAGGCTGGAAGGCGTGAAGCACCGTTTTGAAGAGGTGGGGCAGCAGATCACTGATCCTAAAGTGATTTCCGATATGAAGAAGTATGTAAAACTCAATAAGGAATACAAGGATCTCGAGCCGCTTGTGGAAGTTTATGGTAAATATAAGAACTTGCTCAGTAACATTGAGAATGCCAAAGAAATACTTTCCACAGAGAAAGATGAAGAATTAAGGGAAATGGCGAAAGCTGAGCTTGATGAGCTTTCAGAGCAGACAGAACCTATGGAAGAGCAAATTAAACTGCTCCTGGTGCCTTCCGATCCTGAAGATGATAAAAATGCTGTACTGGAGATAAGAGCCGGTACCGGTGGTGATGAAGCCAGTATTTTTGCCGGTGATTTATACCGCATGTATCTTAAATTTTGTGAATTGCGTAACTGGAAAGTGGAAGTTACGCATTATTCCGAAGGTACCATGGGCGGATATAAGGAGGTTGTGATGAAAGTAACTGGCAACGGAGTATACGGGATACTGAAATATGAGTCAGGGGTACATCGTGTTCAGCGTGTACCGCAGACTGAAACACAGGGCAGGGTGCATACTTCGGCGGCTACTGTTGCCGTACTTCCGGAGGCTGACGAATTTGATGTGCAGCTAAAAATGGAAGATATCAGAAAAGATACCTATTGTTCATCAGGTCCGGGAGGACAGAGTGTGAATACTACCTATTCGGCGATCAGGCTGACACATATCCCCAGCGGCATAGTCGTAACCTGCCAGGACCAGAAGTCCCAGCTTAAGAACCTGGACAAGGCAATGGCTGAATTACGCACCAGGTTATATAATCTTGAATATCAGAAATATATTGATGATATCTCTTCAAAAAGAAAGACCATGGTATCAACCGGCGACAGATCGGCCAAGATCAGGACCTATAACTACCCGCAGGGCAGGGTTACCGATCACCGGATAAATCTGACTCTCTATAACCTGACTTCCATCATAGATGGTGATATTGAAGAGATAATAAGCAAACTGCAAATGGCTGAAAATGCCGAGCGGCTTAAGGTGAGTGAACTGGTTTAAGAAGCTGAAGATGAACGCAAACGGATTATTTGAACAGATTAAAAAGAAACGGAGCTATCTCTGTATCGGACTGGATGCGGACTATTCACGTATACCAAGATTATTAATGGATACCGAGTATCCATTGTATGAATTCAATAAACAGATTATTGATCAGACGCATGATCTGGCAGTAGCGTATAAACCAAATCTTGCCTTTTATGAAAGTATGGGCGCTGCAGGCTGGGTCAATCTCGAACTTACTGTTCAGTATATCCGGGAGCAATATCCTGATATATATCTTATAGCTGATGCAAAAAGGGGCGATATTGGCAATACATCAAAAATGTATGCCCGCGCATTTTTTCAGCAAATGGATTTTGATGCAATTACGGTAGCCCCTTATATGGGTGAAGATTCGCTAAAACCATTTCTTGATTTTGAAAATAAATGGATCATAATACTTGCCCTGACATCAAATCCTGGTTCCGGAGACTTTCAGATGACAGTAATGAAAGGCACAGAAAAGAAGCTTTTCCAGCATGTATTATCAACTACATCTAAGTGGGGCACCTCTGATAATATAATGTATGTTGTTGGAGCGACCCGGGCTGCCATGCTGGATGAGGTAAGAAAACTTGTCCCCGATCATTTTCTGCTTGTACCGGGAATCGGGGCACAGGGAGGAAGTCTGGCGGATGTTTCCAGTGCCGGCTTTAATGACCGGTGCGGATTGCTGGTCAATTCTTCAAGAGCTATTATTTATGCTGATCCGACAGACCAGTTTGCCAGGGTAGCCAGGATAAAGGCTAAGGAAGTACAGACTGAGATGGAACAATTACTTATTGAAAAAAAACTCATCAGCAGCACCTGGTAAATCATCCTTTCCCATAATTTTTACCGTTCGTTGTATTTTTTCGGCGGCCGCATCTCCTTAATACAGTTGCCCTGGCTTAATATAAGTTCCTTCGTGGCAATTACCCGTGCTTTTATTTTAAAGCTGAAAATCTTAAATTAGCTACCAGGTCAACAATTTGAATTGGTATGAACGAGGATTTTTTGCAATATGTCTGGGAGCAACAGCTTTTTGATATCCATGAAATGATGGTATCTACCGGAGAGAAACTCGAAATTATTTCAGTCGGGACAAGAAATAATGATGCCGGTCCGGATTTTCTGAATGCAAAAATCCGCCTGAATAATACTGTTTGGGCAGGTAATGTTGAGGTGCATATACGGGCATCCGACTGGTACAGGCATAAACATGACCAGGACAGGGCCTATGATAATGTAATTTTACATGTTGTTGCTGAGGATGACCAGTCTGTTTCTCACAGAGAAGGTGAGAAAATTCCCACTGCTGTGCTTTCTTTCAGTGAAAAATTGCTGGATAACTATCATTCCCTGGTTGACAGCCACCAACAGATACCCTGTTCAAATCATATTTCGCGCGTAGACAGGTATTTTATTCGTTTATGGATGCACAAGCTTGCCATTGAAAGACTTGAGAGAAAGGTACACGATATTGATAAAATTCTGGAGGAGTGCGAAAATGACTGGGAAGAAGCCTTTTACAGACAATTTGCGAAGAATCTGGGCTTCAGGTTAAACGGACAGCCTTTTCTACAGTTAGCCACTGCATTGCCTCTGAAGTATCTGAACAGGCACAAAAACAGCTTACTTCAACTCGAGGCCTTACTGTTCGGACAGGCAGGCCTGCTGCATGATCAACTTACCGGTGAAGCATATTATTTGAGACTGAAATCAGAATATGAATTTTTGCAGGGTAAATTTTCTTTGCCACAACCTATCCCTGCACACAACTGGAAATTCATGCGCATGCGGCCTTCCGGTTTTCCGACGATCAGACTGGCTCAGCTTGCAATGCTGCTGTACAGAACACAGGGAATTTTTTCAAAGGTAATTCAGACACCGGCACTCAGGGACTACCAGAAACTATTTAATGTTGGTACATCCAGATACTGGGAAGATCATTACGTGTTTAATAAACAATCAGTAAAGAAAATTAAAAAACTGGGGGAAAATGCCATTCAGATAGTATTAATTAACACGGTTGTGCCTTTCCTTTTTGCTTATGGCAAATATAAGGGTATACATACACTCAGGGAGAAAGCGGTTGAACTCCTTGATGAACTCCCCGCAGAGAAAAATAGTGTGGTAAGATTATGGGAAAAGACCGGTATTTCTGCCGATTCTGCCTTTCATACCCAGGCGCTTCTGCAGTTAAAAAATGAATATTGTAATAAAAAAAGGTGTATTTGTTGTCAAATTGGAAATAAGATCATATCTATGCAATAGGATGCTTATTAATAATTAAGGTACATTAAATGAATGAGGAAAACCGGAGGCCAATTGTAAAGCGCGAAAATTTCCAGACGGCTTTTTTCGCCATCGGGCTGCTCTTTGTTCTGATACTTTTAAGTATCATTTTTTATATTTTTCACGAGGGATACAGTTTTCGTGAGGCATTTTTTTTTACCATAATCACGATTTCAACTGTCGGGTTCAGGGAGGTACATCCACTCTCGCCAATCGGCATGTATTTTACTACTTTTTTAATTATCTTCAGTTTTGGTATATTTGCTTACGCGGTGACCACTCTGACAAGGTACGTTGTTGACGGTGTGTTTCGTAACTATTATAAAGACAACAGGGTGAGAAATAAAATTGAAAAGCTAAGAGACCATGTTATTGTCTGCGGATATGGGCGGAATGGTCAGCAGGCAGTGCTGGAACTGCTGGATCATAATGTACCCTTACTGGTTATTGAGAATGATGAACCAACAATTGAAAAGTTAAGGGCTTCCAATAATATTCTGTATCTGGTTGGTGATGCTACACAGGATTTCATGCTGGATGCTGCCAACGTTGACCGCGCCAGAGCTTTAATATCCACCTTGCCGGTTGATGCTGATAATTTATTTGTTGTTCTTTCTGCCCGACAGATAAACCCGGATCTGACCATCATCAGCCGGGCTTCAAATGACAATTCTGACATTAAGTTAAAAAGGGCAGGTGCCAATAACGTGATCATGCCCGACAAAATTGGCGGACAACGGATGGCTAAACTTGTTGCCCAACCCGATGTGGTTGAGTTTATTGAATATATCATGCTGCAAACAAGTGACAGTGTCTCCCTTGAAGAAATGAACTGTTATGATATCTCCGACAGGTTTGACGGAAGTTCGATTCGTGAACTGGATGTTAGAAATGAATCAGGAGCCAATATTATTGGATTGAAACGCGAAGACAAAACTTTTCTGATCAATCCGCCGCCTGAAGTTGTGCTTACCAGACGCGACCGCCTTTTTGTGCTGGGAACAAAAAAACAGATTGGCAGGCTTAAAATGATTCTTACCGGTAAAGAATAATGCCGGAGAGAATAATTTTTTACTAAAAAACAGAACTGCAGGATCCATTAATTGCAATCGGGCAGACTGACTGACAATATTTTAATTTGCAAAGAATTTTGCTAATGCTATTGATAAATAAAAAAAAAATCCTATTTTTGCGGGTCTAAAATGAAGAATTAAGTATAATTTATAATATTAAAAAGAAGCAATGTATTTAACCGCAGAAAGAAAAAAGGAAATATTCAGCACTTTTGGTAATTCCGAAACCAATACCGGATCTACTGAAGCACAGGTTGCACTTTTTACTGAAAGGATAAATCACCTTACAGAACATCTGAAAAGTAACAAGAAAGACTTCAGCACACAGCGTGCATTGTTGAAACTAGTTGGAAAGCGGAGAAGACTCCTTGATTATCTGAAAGATAACGAAATCGGAAAATACAGGACGCTGATCAAAGCACTCAATATACGTAAATAAAGATATTTAAAAGGCAATTCCTTCAATTGCCTTTTTTTATATAAATAAAAGCCCTGTGAAACAAATTTATTTGTTTCACTTTTTCCGTTTAATGAGCAATTAATTTCTTTTCTTTCCAGCTTTACTTTACCTATTTAATTTTTTTGCCGTATCTTCATAGGTTTAAAAGCCGGGGTTCATTTACCGGAAACAGAAACTGAGCAGGTTGAAGAGGTATTATCAGAAATAAGATCAGCATACAATCCTGCGTTAGTGCAGAAGTTGGAAAACTTACTGTAAAATAAAAGAAATAAAGAGGAAAATAAATTTATATTAGTGAATTAAGTAAAATGAAAGTTATAGAGAAAACTATTGATTTGGGTGATGGCAGGACTATTACCATTGAAACAGGGAAACTGGCCAAACAGGCTGATGGTTCCGTTGTGGTAAAGATGGGTCGTACAATGTTACTGGCCACTGTCGTTTCAGCCAAGGAGGCCAGAGAGGATGTAGACTTTATGCCTCTTTCTGTTGAATATAAAGAAAAATTTGCATCACTGGGACGTTTCCCCGGTGGATTTATGAAAAGGGAAACCCGTCCTTCAGATTATGAAATACTTATTTCCCGGCTTGTTGACCGGGCTTTACGTCCGCTTTTTCCGGACGATTATCATGCTGAGACTTTTGTAACCATTAATCTTATCTCCGCTGATAAGGATATTATGCCTGATGCACTGGCCGGTTTGGCAGCTTCTGCTGCAATGAGCGTGTCTGATATACCCTTCAATGGCCCGATTTCCGAGGTTCGTGTTGCCAGGGTGAACGGAAAGCTGATGGTCAATCCAACTTTTACCGAGCTCAAAGATGCTGATATCGACATCATGGTTGGAGCTACCATTGATAATATTCTGATGGTTGAAGGTGAAATGGAGGAGGTGTCAGAGGCCGATATGCTTGAAGCAATTAAATTTGCACACGAAGCTATTAAAGTACAATGTACTGCACAGCTTGAGCTGGCTGAAGAACTTGGTACCACGCAAAAACGTGAATTTAACCATGAGGTGAACGATGATGAGATCCGAAAGGCCATTCATGAGTTTGCCTATGATAAAATCTATGAAATAGCCAAATCAGGAACATCTAAACATGAGCGCAGTGATGCCTTTGATGCAATTAAACAGGCTTTCATTGAAACACTTCCGGAAGAAGAAGAGCTCAATGAGGTAATGATCAACCGTTATTACCATGATGTAGAAAAAGAAGCTGTCCGGAATATGATCCTTAACGAAGGAATACGACTGGATGGCAGAAAAACAAATGAAATTCGTCCCATTTGGTGTGAAGTCGACTATCTGCCGGCTGCTCATGGTTCTGCTGTTTTTACCCGTGGAGAGACACAATCCTTGACTACTGTTACGCTTGGTACCAAGCTTGATGAAAAAATAATCGATGAAGTGTTACTCAGGGGAACGGAAAAATTTGTGCTGCACTATAATTTTCCGCCATTTTCAACAGGAGATGCACGTCCTGCAAGAGGTATCAGTCGCCGTGAGATTGGTCATGGAAACCTGGCTCACCGGGCTCTTAAACCCATGATGCCACCGGTTGAAGAAAATCCTTATGCAGTGCGGGTAGTAAGCGATATCCTCGAATCAAATGGTTCTTCTTCAATGGCAACAGTTTGTGCAGGTACGCTTGCACTCATGGATGCCGGGGTAAAAATCAAAAGACCTGTGTCTGGTATTGCTATGGGACTTATCACCGATAAAAGTGGTAAATATGCTGTACTTTCAGACATTCTGGGAGACGAGGATCACCTTGGTGATATGGATTTTAAAGTAACCGGAACTAAAGATGGTATTACTGCCTGCCAGATGGATATCAAAGTTGAAGGACTTTCTTTTGAAATTATGTCAAAAGCTCTCCAGCAGGCAAATGAAGGCCGCATGCATATTCTTGGTATCATGATGGAAACCCTTAGTGAGCCACGTGCTGATCTGAAACCACACGCACCAAGAATTGTTCAGATGTCTGTACCCAAAGAAATGATTGGAGCAATAATTGGTCCGGGAGGAAAAATTATCCAGGAAATCCAGAGTGATACCGGCGCAACCATTACTATTGAAGAGGTGGACAGCAAAGGTATGATAGATGTATTTGCCGATAACCAGGAATCAATTGAAGCAGCTATCAACAGGATTAAAGCCATCGTTGCTATTCCTGAAGTAGGTACTGTTTATAAAGGTAAAGTTAAATCAATACTGAATTTCGGTGCTTTTGTGGAAATCCTTCCTGGTAAAGACGGGCTGCTGCATATTTCTGAAATAGAATGGCGCAGGCTTGACAGCGTAGAGGAAGTTCTGAAGGAAGGACAGGAAGTTGAAGTAAAACTGATTGATGTTGATAAGAAAACAGGTAAGCTTAAACTTTCCAGGAAAGTATTGCTGCCTAAACCTGAAGGAATGGAAAAAGAACATCATTCCGGCAAGGGACATCATTCCGGACGTGACCATCATAACGACAGAGACCGTAAAAATTAATTTTTGCAATATAAATATTATCTAAAAAAGACCCCAAAAGGGTCTTTTTTGGTTTCAGGATACAACTTATAAATTGATCCTGTATTAAAATCCCCTGTACATTTCGACTATAGTTATAGAACATAGATTGAATTAAGGCAATTGTTTTTTTGTATATTTGATAGGGTAAATTCGACATTGGCTAATTCTAAAGAAATATTAATATTGTTTTTCCTGTTGATCAGGGTATAAGTCTGTAATATTTTTTGATATACAATTTGGTTGTATTTGATTGAAATAATGCCTGATATATTCATTTTAACTAAATCTATGACTATGAAAAAAGCACTTTGGCCAATTTTATTTTTATTGCTTATGGCTTGCACGCAAAACAACAAAATTAACTATCCGGAGACCCGTAAAGTGGATACGGTTGACAACTATTTCGGGACGAAAGTTCCTGATCCATACCGTTGGCTGGAAAATGATAATTCTGCTGAAACAAAAGCATGGGTAAAGGCTGAGGATAGTATAACTGAAAATTATCTGAGTAAGATCCCTTTCAGAAATAAAATTCAGGAGCGTCTTACTAAGGTATGGAATTATGAGAAAATGTCAGCACCTTTTGAGCAGGGTGGTAAGTATTTTTTCAGGAAAAACAACGGTTTGCAGAATCAGGATGTCTTTTATGTACAGGACAGTCTGAACGGAGAACCACGTGAGTTGATTGATCCCAACAAGTTGTCAGATGATGGAACCGTTGCTATATCCACGTTTAGTGTATCAAAAAACGGAAAGTATTTTGCTTACGGACTTTCAACAGGAGGATCCGACTGGGTTGAGTTGCACGTAAAAAACATCAATACAGGAGAAGATTTGCCTGATATTATCAAATGGGTTAAATTCAGTAATGTTTCCTGGTATAAAGATGGATTTTATTATAGCCGGTATGCTGCACCAAAAGAGGGCGAGGCTCTTTCAGGGGTGAATGAATATCAGATGGTGTATTTTCACAAGCTTGGTAATCCTCAGGTAGATGACAAATTGATTTACAGTAACAATAGTGATCCTAAAAAAATGTATGGAGCTGCTGTTACTGATGATGAAAATTATTTGCTGATGATAGAAAGTGACTGGACCAGCAGGGGAAATGCATTGTATATTCAGGATCTTAGAAAAAATGGAAGTGAATTTACAGCGTTGACAGAGAATCTTGATTATTCCTATATCCCGGTTGCTGCAGTAGACGATGGTTTATATGTGATCACCAATAATGGTGCTCCAAATAAAAAATTATTAAAATTCGATCTTAAAAATCCGGGTACCGGCAATTATACGGTCGTGATTCCCGAGAAAAAAGATGTACTGGATGATTGCTCGGTTGCTGATGAAAAACTGGTTGTCACTTATATGAAGGATGTGCACTCTGTTGTTGAAATTTATAGTTTAAAAGGAGAGCTTAATCATACCGTTGAATTGCCTGATATAGGAACAGTTTACAATTTCAACGGGAGTAAGGACAGCCCTGTTGCTTTCTACTCTTTTACGTCCTATACTTTTCCGCAGGCCATTTATAAATACAACATGAAGGATAATTCTTCTGATGTATATTTTAAGCCAAATGTGGATTTTGATCCTTCTCAATATGAAACTGAGCTTGTTTTTTACAGCAGTAAGGACAGCACAAAGGTGCCCATGTATATTGTCCACAAAAAAGGGATTAAACTGGATGGCACCAACCCGGCACTTCTTTATGGTTATGGTGGTTTTAATGTTACTTACATGCCCGATTTTAGAGTTTCACGTCTGGTATGGCTCGAGAATGGTGGTATCTATGCCAATGCCCATATACGTGGTGGTGGTGAATATGGTGAAGAATGGCATCAGGCCGGCACAAAGCTTCACAAGCAGAATGTGTTTGACGACTTTATAGCTGCAGCGGAATATCTGATTGATAATAAATATACTTCCAGCAAAAAGCTTGCTATTCAGGGTGGTTCAAACGGAGGATTGCTCATTGGAGCTGTGGTAAACCAGCGTCCGGATCTTTTTGCGGTTGCATTGCCTGCCGTTGGTGTGATGGATATGCTTCGTTTCCATAAATTTACAATTGGTGGGGCCTGGGTAAGTGATTACGGTTCGAGTGATGATTCCGTGCAGTTCGCATATATCTATAAATATTCACCCTTACACAATATCAGTGCTGATAAGAATTATCCTGCTATTCTTGTTACAACTGCGGATCATGATGATCGCGTGGTCCCGGCACATTCCTTTAAGTACATTGCCACACTTCAGGAAAAATACAAAGGCCCAAATCCGGTTTTGATCAGGATCGAAACAGATGCAGGTCATAGTGCTGGTAAACCCACTTCCAAGCAGATTGAAGAGGTTACTGATCTGATGGCGTTTACCTTTTATAATCTGGGAATTACACCTGATTATTAGTATTTATATGAATTTGAAGAAACAGTCCGGGACATTTCCGGGCTGTTTCTTATTATTATAGCAATTTCAAAAATCACTGGTAATTGCTTAATCTGATTTTTGTTGTTTTCTTTGTACTTTTAAATGAAAAGCATCATCAAGATCACAGCAATCCATGATAAATTATAATTATATTGCCATTGAAGGAAATATAGGTGCAGGTAAAACTACTCTTGCTCATAAAATAGCTGAAGATTATAATGCACACCTGATCCTCGAGCAGTTTGAAGAAAATCCTTTTCTTCCCAAATTTTATGAGGAACCGGAGAAATATGCTTTTCAGGTTGAGTTGACGTTTCTTGCAGACCGGTATCATCAATTGCACAACCAACTGACCAGGAAAGACCTTTTCAAAACCTTTACTGTAGCTGATTATTATTTTATGAAATCTCTTACATTTGCCAGAACTACACTTGGGAGGGATGAATTTAACCTCTTCAGGAAAATCTTTGATATCATCAATAACATGGTTATTAAACCCGATTTATATGTTTATCTGCATATGAATATTGAAAACCTGATGAGAAATATTAAAAAAAGGGGACGTTCCTATGAGCAATCTATTGAAAGCAACTACCTTCAACAGTTACAGGACGGGTACTTCGATTTTTTTAAAAAACAACCGGATTTTAAATTTTTGCTGATTGATATTAATAGCATCGACTTTGTCAGCAACCCGGAACATTATGATCGTTTAAAGCAGGTGATATTTGAAAATGAATATCCCACAGGTATTAATCATTGTGTATTATAAAGGCTGTCAAATGGGATGTGTGGAATATTTTGCACACCTATTACACAATGCAAATTAAAGTATTTAGTTTTTTTACTTACGTTTATTTGTTGTAACTTGCAAGTATACAGTAAGCTAAGTTTTCTGTTAAAAAAAACAATTTTTGGAAGACAATGATGGCATCATTTTGTCTTAATGTGTGAAGTAAGAAAACTTAGAAGTTAGGAGAGTAGGCAGATATACCAGAAGATTCTTGTTAGGATGGTATGTTTCTGTCTTATTATGTTAGAAATACAGATGAACAGTGCATCTCCTACTTTTTTTTTAGTAAAAACATTATTAAGTTTGTGTATTAATATTAATATATTTGTGCAACTAAATTGGATTGTAAAACAAATAACCAGGTAATTATGAAAAAAATTAAACTTAGACATCTCGCATCTTTATTAATGGCTGCATTGGTATTGAGCAGTTGTGGCGGATTGAACAAGATGAAAGAAGACGCCAGTACCATTAATTATAGTGTAACTCCACAGGTTCTCGTTGATAAAGGTGGAGAAGTAGAGATTACTCTAAAGGCTCAGTTCCCTCAGAAGTATTTTAACAAAAAAGCTATTGTAACAGCTACTCCGGTATTGAAATATGCCAATGGAGAAACTACATTTGAACCTACCACTCTTCAGGGAGAAAGTGTAGAGGCAAACAATAAAGTCATTAGCTATGCTGATGGTGGTAGTTTTACTTATTCGGGAAAAGTACCCTTTACCAAGGATATGATGAAATCGGAACTGGTTGTTCGTCTGTCAGGTTCAATTGGTGACAATACAGTGGATTTTGGTGAAGTTAAAGTGGCTGATGGTGTGATAGCCACAGAAACACTCGTGAAAAATGAACCCAAGGTTATCCTGCAGGCAGACAAATATCAGCGCATTACTCCTGAGTCATACCAGGCTGATATTCAATATGTAATCAATCGTTCATATGTTAGGCCTCAGGAACTCAGGAAAGAGTCTATCAAGGATTTGCAGGATTATATCAAGAAAGCAAGTGAAAATGAAAGACTGGATCTTAAAGGCATGAAGATTTCCGCTTATGCTTCTCCCGATGGACCTTATGATTTCAATAAAGAACTTTCCGAAGATCGTCAGGCTTCTGCTAAGAAATATGTAGAAGGCCAGTTTAAAAAAGATAAAATTGACAAAGCAAACCAGGATGATTTTCTTTCTCTGATGTCTACAGCTGAAGACTGGGAAGGATTCAAAGAGCTGATGCAAAAATCAGATATTCCTGATAAAGAACTTGTTCTTCGTGTTCTCTCTATGTATTCTGATCCGGCTGTACGCGAAAAAGAGATTAAGAATATCTCTGCTGCTTACAAGGAAATTGCTGAAAAAATACTTCCTCCGCTGAGACGTTCCAAACTGGTAGCTGAGGTTGACAAGATCGGTCTCTCTGATGATGAGATCATGTCACTGGTTGGCTCAAACCCTGATTCACTCTCAGTTGAGCAGATGCTTTATGCTGCCACTCTTACAAATGACATGAACAAAAAACTCAGCATTTATCAGAAAACTGCTGACCAATATCCAAAATGTTTCCGTGCCCAGAATAATATTGGTTATGTAAACATGCAACTTGGTAATGTTGATGCTGCAAAAGCTGCTTTCGAAGCATCTCAGAAATTAAATGATAATGATGTAGTTAAAAACAATCTCGGTGCTGTTGCTTTGAAACAAGGTGATACTGCTAAGGCAGAAGAATATTTTACCCAGGCAATGGGTGCCGGTGATGTTGTAAATTACAACCTTGGTATCGTTAATATTATGAAGGGAAATTACGAAGCTGCTGTTAATTATTTTGGCAATGCATGTGAATTTGATGCAGCGCTTGCTAAAGTATTGAACGGACAAAATGACGCAGCCGTTACAACCCTGAATTGCGTTAAAAATGATGATGCAATGGTATATTACCTGAAAGCTGTAGTCGGCGCAAGAACTGATAATTCCGATATGATTTTCAATAACCTCAGAACTGCAGTTGGTA
This sequence comes from uncultured Bacteroidales bacterium, assembly GCA_963783315.1. Taxonomy (GTDB): domain Bacteria; phylum Bacteroidota; class Bacteroidia; order Bacteroidales; family DASQZP01; genus DASQZP01. Next base: position 211,760 of record CAWAMZ010000004.1, on the reverse strand, counting down.
AAGATGCATCTCTGAAGGCTTATGCTCAGAAAGACATGGAATTTGGAAAATATTTTGCTAACGATACATTCAAATCTATCGTTCAGTAATTGATTTCAAACCCGAATATCACAAAAAAAGAGCAGGAATTTTTCCTGCTCTTTTTTTTATTATGAAAATAATCAATGATTTCCTAAGATAGTCCTTCAATAAGATTATAAAGACCACCGGATTTTATAATCATTAACAGCTATAATTTGGATGCCGGTTGCGTTTTGTTGAAAAAATCCCAAAGCACAATACCTGCACTTACTGCAATGTTAAAGGAATGTTTGGTTCCAAACTGAGGAATTTCAATACAAAGATCACTCGCATCAACCACTTCCTGCTTCACCCCCTTTACTTCATTTCCAAATACCAGGGCGTATTTTTCCCCCGGACGGCAATTAAATTCATTCAGCATTACACTTTGCGTTGCCTGCTCTATGCTCACAATTTTGTAGTTTCTGCTTTTTAATTTTTCAATTGCCTGCATAGTATTCTCGTGATATTCCCAATAAACCGATTCGGTTGCTCCAAGGGCTGTTTTATGAATTTCTTTATGAGGAGGTGTGGCGGTTATTCCACAAAGCATAATGCCCCTTATCAGGAATGCATCACTGGTACGGAATACCGATCCTATGTTGTTCAGGCTTCTTATGTTATCCAGCACAATTACCAGGGGCAACTTGCCTGCATCCTTGAATTCTTCAATAGTTTTACGATTCAATTCTTCATTTTTCAGCTTTCTCATGTCACTTCTATATTAATCCTTTATATCACGTAATAAGTAAAAAAAAATAAATAAATTAGTGCTTTCTAAAAAATAAACCTCTTAAAATATAAAAAAGAATGAATATACACGAGTATCAGGGGAAATCTATTTTAAAACAGTTCGGAGTTTCGGTACCGTTTGGTTTGGTTGTAAATTCACCTGAGGCGGCTGTTGAAGCGGCCAGAGATATTCAAAAAAATACCGGCTCAGAAAGCTGGGCAGTGAAAGCACAGATTCATGCAGGTGGCCGGGGTAAAGGAGGTGGTGTTAAGATCGCCAAATCTCTTGATGAGGTGAAGCAATATACCAAGGATATTATCGGTATGACCCTGGTTACTCATCAAACCGGTCCGGAAGGTAAGGTAGTGCATAAGGTACTGATTGAACAAAGTATTTATTATCCGGGTGAAAGTGAAGTGCAGGAATTTTATATGAGTGTGTTGCTTAATCGTGGTACAGGGAAAAATATTATTATGTATTCAACAGAAGGCGGAATGGATATTGAAACCGTAGCTGCTCAGACACCACATCTGATCTTCCGTGAAGAGATCAATCCCGGTGTTGGCATCCAACCCTTTCAGGCTCGCCGGGTAGCTTTTAACCTGGGCTTGACGGGTAAAGCTTTTAAAGAGATGGTGAAATTTGTACTGGCACTTTACCAGGCCTATGAAATGAGTGATGCCTCACTGTTTGAGATTAATCCTGTTTTCAAAACCTCTGACGATTTTGTACTGGCAGCCGATTGTAAGGTGAATCTTGACGATAATGCTTTATACAGACATAAGGATTATGCTGAGATGAGGGATTTAACCGAGGAAGATCCTGCTGAAGTAGAAGCAGGTAAAAATGATCTGAATTTTGTTAAACTCGATGGGAACGTTGGTTGTATGGTAAACGGAGCCGGACTGGCAATGGCTACCATGGATATTATTAAACTCTCGGGAGGTGAGCCTGCAAACTTCCTTGATGTAGGAGGTACAGCTAATGCCGAAACGGTTGAGGCCGGGTTTAGAATCATCCTGAAAGATGAAAATGTAAAAGCTATTTTAATAAATATTTTTGGGGGTATAGTTAGGTGCGACCGTGTTGCACAGGGGGTTGTGGAAGCATACAAATCCATCGGGGATATAAGAATTCCGGTAATTGTCAGGCTTCAGGGCACCAATGCTGAAGAAGCAAAAAAACTTATTGATGACTCCGGCTTGAAAGTGTACTCAACCATAACACTGCAACAAGCTGCTGATAAAGTAAAAGAACTTGTTGGATAAAATAAAATTATAAGAACAGGTATGTAATGAAAAAAAGGGGCTTGTGAGCCCCTTTTTTAAATTCTTTTTCTTCTTACGGGCATTGACATACATCTTGCTCCGCCGCCGCCCCTCGAAAGTTCAGATCCTTCGATTGTGATAACATATTTTTTGTAATCCTGAAGGTTTATTTTTCCCTTAATCAGGTCGTTGGCTTTCAGTACATCAAATCCATTTTTGTTTAATTCCTCAATAGTATACACATTTCGTCCGTATCCAATTACTTTTCCCGGTCCTACGGCGAAGAAATTAGCGCCACTGTGCCATTGTTCCCTTTCCTGCGTAACGATATCTTTTCTGCCACCGCAAATAAGTGTTTTTACTTCCATCCCAAGTTCCTGCAAAATCTCCGGAATAGATTTGACACTGTTGATACGTTTTACTTCACCATTGTCTATCTCAATATGTACAGTCTGATATTTGTTGGGTGTCAGGATGAGAGGTTCGTATACCATACAGGTATTGGTATCCAGAAAAGTAAATACCATATCAAGGTGGATGAACGATTCAGGGGAATCAGGTAATTCCTGAACTATTACATGCTTGCGGTTTTTATCCTGTTTAAGCCTGCTGAGAATAAAATCAACACCCTGAGTTGTAGTGCGGCCTCCGAGCCCTATAAGTAAAACATCTTCCCTTGCAATCAAAACGTCACCGCCTTCCAGTGTTATCCCGGGCTCACTTTCGGGGTATTGCAGCGGATTAATAGTTTCAGCTTCAAACAGCCGGTGGTATTTGAAAATAGCCTCCATGATCATCGACTCTCTTTCTCTTACCTTATTTGCCATCTTACTAATAATGACTTTGTCATTCATAGATATTGAAGCATCACGTGTAAAAAAGAAATTATGTAAGGGACGTAGCGCATAATGTTCCTTACTCATGTAATTGGTGAGTGTTTTTCTTTTATGGGGCACTCCTTCAATAAGTTGACGGCCTAAGTCTTCGGGAGATAAACTGGTTAATTCTTCGCTGATCCTTAGTGCGTCTTCATTGGCACAGATCCGTTTTACCAGTTCTTCCCTGGTTGTATCATTCCTGAGTATTTCAATAAGCAGATCTTTTACTTCAAAAGTAGGGGAGATCATCTTTAATACACTTCTAAACTGTGCATATTCGCGCTGGGAAACTGATAAATTCAGAATATCACTATATAAAGCACGCTGTGCATTTGATGGGGTCATGTTTTCAACCTCAGCACCGGGTGTATGTAAAATTACTCCCTCTAATTCACCTACCTCGGATGTAACATCAATTGGAAATTGTTTATTCATGTTCCTGTATTTAAATTTTATCTTGTGTTTTCGTAATATAGAGAAAAAATCTACTTGTGGTCAGTCCACAGCGTGCAAATTTACAATTACTCTTCCAATTTTTGGCCTGCTTATCAGGATATCATGCAGTTATTTATATGTTAAGCAAAATATATCTGACAGGTGAAGACTTAGCGGGCTCTGTGTAACAAAGTTAAAAAGTTATTTTTTACTGCTGGTTTACAAAGTCAGGTACTGTAGAGTTTATATTCATGGATATAACAGCGAAATGATAACAGGTACCAAAGAAGTTAAAACGATACCATTAAATAATGAAAAGGCTGCATATTCTTTGCCTGCAAATTTAACAATAACAGGAAGAGTGGTATCCATAGAGGTTGCGCCAGCCGTTGCCATGGGTGCAAAAGCACCAAAATACCTCACCAGTAATGGTGTGAGCAACAAGGTAAGTACTTCCCGCAGTATGTTGGATAAAAGAGCAATTACCCCCAGCGTTTTTCCGGCTGCTTCGGTTAGCAGGATGCTTGAAAGACTGTAGTAGCCAAAACCTGCACCAACAGCCAGACTTTCTGTGATTGTATGCGCCCTGAAAAGAAGTGCATAAACAGTTACACCCAGAAAAGTGCCGGCAATAGTTGAAAGTGGGGGGAGTATTATTCCTGTGTTTAGATTAGAAAAAACCTTTCGTGCTTTTTTATCAGCACCTATTCCGATACCAACAAGCATCATAAGACCATAAACAGCGTATGTGGAAAAATCCGGATTTCCCATTGATGCAGGCACAACCTTAAAAACCCCTGCCAGTAATCCAAGTACGAAAAAAACAACGATCAGTAAACTTCCTTTCATAATCAGACTTCTTTTCTGTTTAATTGACCGGAAGCTGTTTTTTTTCTCCTGCGGTTCAGATAATATCTGAAAGAGAAAAATGAAACCAGAATGCTGCCTGACATAGCAAATAATGTTAAAAGGGTTGCCGATAAACCAATGGAATTCAGGTTCGAGATAATTGAAGGATTTAATCCAACCGAAATCCCCAGGAAGAACAGTAATAGATAGATTGTCCAGTTTGTGAGTTTTTCTGCAATCAATACCAATTGTCTTTTATGTCTTATGAGAATGCCTATGATAATTCCTGCTGCAAATAAGCCGAGTATTTTAATCATGTGAAATAAATGTGAGAAGTTTCATTAATTGGGCTGTATTTGGGTCCACCTGATTGACAACCTGAAATTTAGTCATGGAATCCGTTTTTGGCGTGTGAACCGTCACAGAATGGCGGAGTGCTTGTTCCCCCGCAACGACACAGATAAACTTCCTCCGCAGACTTAATCTGATTATTAAAGGTATCTTTGATCTTAAACCTGCCTGTTACCTTGAGGGGGCCATTTCTTATTATTTTAAATTCAGTCATTTCTTTGTATTATTTATTGAAACCAATCTTTCTGTGTGTGCCATCGCAAAATGGCATACTCCTTGAATTACCGCAACGGCAGAACGAGGTCATGCTCATTGCCCTGAGTTTTTTCCCATCGGCATCGTATATTTCAAACTTACCCTGGACAACCAGTGGTCCGTCCTTCATTACCTGGATGCTGACCATTTCTGTATCTTCTGCTACTTCGTCTGCAGAAGACTGGCCGCTTTGTTTTTCATTTTCCTCAAATTGTCCCTCCTTTTCCTTATCATTCCATTTATAGGTAAGCGCCCGGGTCGGACATTTTTTTACTACTTCGATAATGCGTTCCGTAGGAGCTCCCTTCATGTCAACCCAGGGACGCTTTCTTGGATTGAAAACTTCAATAAGTTCACGGTAACAAGTCGTCGCATGTATGCAGTATCCAGGTTTCCAGAATACTGTTATATCATCGTTTTTATATTCTCTGTTATCAGGATCCATCATAATTATTCAGATTCTTTATCTTTGAATGTACTGCTTTTCCGGTAATTATTATACAGAAAAGCAAAGTGCTAAAATTAATTAATTTCTTTTAGATGAGGTATTGATTATTCTCTCCGGTTAACAAACACACAGGGTGAAAGTTTAAGCTGTTTTGATAAAACAAAACTGATAAAAAATTCGTTTCAGGTATTAAAAAGCCATCGCTTTTTTATTAATTTTACAGATGGCATAGTTATTGAATAACATTCTGTATCATGAGAATTGCCTTAATCATATTATTAATTGCCGGTTTGAATACTTCCGGATATTCACAAAAAAAAGATAGTGTGTTGCCATCCTCACTAAATGTGATGACTATAAAGGTAGTGAATGGCGATACAGTCTATCAGTCTTACATCAGCGAGGTATATATATTCCCAAAGCACCAATTTGAAAATTCATGGCAGGCATGGCGCTATCGTCGTCTCATTCAAAATGTAAAAGCAGCCTATCCCTATGCCCAGTTGGCAAAGAAAAAGCTGTTGGAGATCAATAACCACCTGGCCACCCTCAAAACTGAGAGGGAACGCAAAGCCTACATTGAACAGGCAGAGATTGAACTGAAAACTGAATTTGAGGATAAACTGAAGCATCTAACCATTACCCAGGGACGCATACTCATAAAGCTTATCGACAGGGAAACAGGTAATACTTCCTACAATCTTGTAAAGGAATTGAAGGGATCATTCTCTGCTTTTCTGTGGCAGACTGTAGCACGCTTGTTCGGATCCAATCTGAAAAGCACTTTTGATGCAAATGGAGAAGATCAACTTATCAATGAAATTGTGATTAAGATACAGAACGGGCAGCTTTGATCTTTTTTCCGTTAATTTATCCTGTATTTTAAATTTTCTTCTGTTTAATTATTCAATATAGCCTGCACTATATTTTCAGCACCTTCAGCTATTTGCAGTATGTTTGCGTCCAGCATATAGCAGGGGGTGGTGTATACTTTGTTTTTCTCATCCCTGATTACCTGTCCGTGAGTGGTTTGCTTATGAGTGGCACCCATTTTGGTAATATCAGCTGCTGTTTTTTCGTCCTGCCCAATGGTCAATTCCACCTTGCCCAATATGCTGGCAATTATTACTGGAGAAATGCATAATGCTCCAATAGGTTTTTTCAGTTGGTGCATTTTTTTAATCACTGATGCAACTTCCGGAATTACCTTACAATTTGAACCCTCTAAAGCATAGGTGCAAAGGTTTTTTGCTGCACCAAAACCACCAGGGAAAATCAGGGCATCAAACTGATCCGGATTTAGTGAAGCCAATGGTTTAATTTTACCCCTTGCAATCCTGGCCGATTCCACCAGTACATTCCGCCTTTCATTCATTTCTTCTCCGGTAAGATGGTTCATGACATGATACTGCTCCATATCGGGGGCAAATATTTCATAGGTACCGCCATATTTCATGATTGCATATAAGGTCATGGTTGTTTCATGTATTTCAGATCCGTCATATACACCGCAACCTGAAAGAATAACTGCAAATTTCTTTGTTTGGTTCATTTTCTGATTTAGTTTTTGGTTAGCAGGTCTAATTTATCAAAAAAAATGATAATATAAGAATTTAAAAAAACCGGAGTTTTTGAACTAAATTGTATGCATGTTGGTGATAATGTAAAAAGAAAATCATGAAACGAACATTCATTGCATTCAAAGTACAACCTCCTGCTCCTGTGTTGCAGGAGATCAATTCAATCAGAAACAAATTAGAAGATGTATCTGTAAAATGGGTGCCTTTTCAGAATTACCATCTTACGCTTACCTTTCTCGGTCAGACAAATGAGGAGCAGCTTAAGGCTCTGAAGGATTTATTAAAGCATACGGCTGATCAGCTCAATCCTTTTACAGTTGATTTTACCGGGCTGGGTATTTTTGGTAAACCTGGCAATCCAAAAGTACTCTGGATAGGAGGAAAGTCTGCAGGCAATATCGGAGAGGTTAAAATTGATCTGGATAAATCACTAAAGAAATTAGGATTTGTCTTTGATGGCAAACCTTTCCGGGTGCATCTTACGCTGGGAAGGATTAAAAGAAACAATAACCTGAAAGTCCTTGAAAAGACAGTTAAACAATACAAAGATTATTTTTTCTTTGAAGAAAAAATAAACGATATAATTCTTTATGAAAGTGTTAGCGGACCTGGTGGGCCACTTTATTATCCTCTTGTAAAAGAGGAAATTAATCAGTCAGTTTAAATGCCTCTTCCCTTGATTACAGTGCGGAGGGTATGCAATAAAATTCTAAGGTCAGTAAGGATAGAGGTATTCTGGATATAAATCAGATCGTACCGCATCCGTTTAACCATTTGTTCAACATTTTCCGCATAGCCGTATTTTACCTGGCCCCAGGAGGTGATGCCGGGTTTTACCTTATGAAGCATTATGTATTGCGGGGCTTCATTGACAATCCGGTCAATAAAATATTGTCTTTCAGGCCTCGGACCTACCAGCGACATTTCACCCTTGAGCACATTGATGAAATTAGGGATCTCATCCAGCTTTGTGCGGCGCATAAAGCGTCCGAATGCTGTCATTCTGCTGTCGTTTTTTCTGGACAACTCAGGTCCGTTTTTTTCAGCATTAGTATACATTGACCTGAATTTAAACAAAACAAAAGGTTTCCCGAATTGCCCTATCCTTATATGACTGTAGATTACAGGCCCCGGCGAGCTGAGTTTGATGCCGGCTATAAGAAAGATGCACAAGGGTGAAAGAATGATGAGTGCAAGCATCGATATACTTATGTCCATGATTTTTTTAATGCTTTGCTGCCATGGTGGCATCAGGTCATGGGTCACAGAAATAAACGGTGTGCCGATGAGTGTTTCCGTTTTTACCTTTCCGGTGATTATGTCATACATGTCCGGAATGGCTTTTATATGAACGTTCAGTGAATAGATGGGAATTAATATTTTGCTGAGTTCATTGTGCTCGGTTTTTTCCAGTGCCAGAATCACTTCTTTCACGTTGTGCTTTTCAATGATCGCCCGTGCCTGTTTGTAGTTTCCAAGATGAGGAAGGTGTTCTGAAAGTAGATAGTGTGACTTGTTGTGAATGTTTAGGAAACCAATAAAATGGTTACCTGTTTCTTTCTCCAGCTCTTTAATGTCGTTATATACTTCTACTGCATTTTCGTTACTTCCGATTATTAGTGTATTGAAGGAAATTTTGCCTGATCGGATGCGATGAATAGTCTGACTGGTTATAAACAGGCGCGGCACAAGTGTAAGAGTACCGTGAACAATGAACAATACCGATACAGACAGATAATAGTTTTGATAAGTTTTTATATAATCATCCAGAATAAATGCGAAAAAGATTACGATAACTCCCAAAACAGAAGTGAATATGGTTTGCGCCACATCCCCCGACCTGGTTTTTCGGAGTGTACTTGCGTAATAGCCGGTAAGGTAATAAATGAACAGCCACAGAAATGGTATAAAAAGGAGCCCCAGAAAAAAGGCTCTTCCCGTAACCAATGGTATCTGATAGCCAAACACCTCAGGCTCAATGTATAATTTTCTAAAGAAATAAAAAAGTGACCAGCTGAGTGCTGCTGAAAAGTAATCGAAAATCAGGTATTTGATAGTTTGAACTTTCGCGTTCATCAATAACAGGGAGTTTATAGTAGTTTTTCTTTGTAACGTAAATGTTACTTATTTATTGAATGGCGGTATGTTTTTTTGATAAAAGTGATATTTATGTAAATCCGTTTCGCTGGAGCCTGCTCATTATTTCATCAGTAATAAAAAAGGCCTGCAGGTCTTCTTCGTTATCTATCCGGATTTTTTGCTTGCTGTCGGCCAGATCAAGGAAATAATCAAGTTCATGCCTGCCTTCATCCATCTTATCCGGCAGGTCCGTTTTCTTTTCTTCAATAATTTTGTCTCCTTCTTTCTGACTGAAGATACTGAGCGAAGGGTATTTTAAATTCACCCCGATGAATTTACCTTCCTGGAAAATAGTTAACTGATGTTTATCTTCCGTAGTGAGACAATTCATTCTCAATGCAGCCACACACCCGTTGTTAAATTCGAGCCGGGCATCTATAAGATCAGGAAAATCACCAAAAATTTTGGTACTGGCAGTATTTACTTTTTTTACTCCTGATGATACAAAGGAGAGGATGAGGCTTACTTCTTCCATCAGTGCCCTATGCAGGTTCTTTTCATTGCTCCAGCTGCTGCACCTTGTTTGCCGATGCTCCAGATCAATAAATAAAGGTTTGCTAAGATATTGCCTGGCCTCCAAAGCTGCTTTATTAAAACGCAATAGCTGAGACGGATAAATTATCGAATCGGCTTCTGATGCTAATTTTGTCAGCCGTATAGCCTGATTGACCGGCAAACCGGATAAGTCATTCAAAAACAGATGTTTTGAATTTTTTAATGCCATGACAGCTACGTCAAAATATTCCTGGCAATTGCCGGTAATAAATATACAATCACTCTCGTGAATAAGTTGTTCAACATTACTGACCGGCTTTGGAGTCCCGTGAAAAAATGAGGTGTCTACCTCCCTTTCCCCGGTATTCATCAATCCAACGACTTCTATTTTCTCTGATGTTTTTAAGTAAGCAGCATGTGTTTTTAAAAGTGGTGACGCTCCGATTATGCCGATTTTTATCATACTTTTGTTATGTTTTTACAAACATAGTGGTTTTGTGAAAAACAGGAAGTTTATTTTGTTTTTTACTTATCAACAGGTATATTGTTGATAAGTTATAGATATAAAGACACATTTTTAATGGAAGATACATTCAGACACAAAGGATTAAGACGAAAACTTGTTGATGAGCTCAGGAGTAAAGGTATTTCTGATGAACAGGTGCTTGAGGCAATTGGTAAGGTGCCCCGGCATCTTTTCATGGACAGCAGTTTCATAAACTTTTCCTACAAGGATCAGGCATTTCCAATCGGAGCGGGACAAACTATCTCACAGCCCTATACAGTGGCAATACAAACATCCTTGCTTCAGGTTAAACCCAGGGAAAAGATACTGGAAGTTGGCACAGGTTCTGGTTACCAGGCTGCAATTCTGGTTGAACTGGGAGCACGTGTCTTTACTATTGAACGACAAAAAGAACTTTACCTTAAAGTACAGGAAATATTACCTAAAATGGGGTATGTTCCTCGATTTTTTTACGGTGACGGATTTGAAGGCCTGCCTTCCTACGGGCCATTTGATAAGATACTCATAACTGCCGGTGCTCCCGAAATCCCTGATGCTCTGCCGGGACAACTTGTGGTTGGTGGTAGGCTTGTTGCTCCGGTGGGTTCAACCAGTCATCAAATTATGACTGTGGTGGATAAAAAAGGTGAAAATGAGTATGAGAAATCTGAACATGGCTCCTTTGTTTTTGTTCCGTTACTAAAAGGAAAAAGTTAAATTCATTTTTTAATCTTTCTACAATGCTTCAGATCAAATCATTTATTTTCAATCCTTTTCAGGTAAACACCTATGTGTTGTATGACGAAACAGGCGAATGTGTCATCATAGATGCTGCCTGTCAGGATCAACGTGAACAGGAAATACTTGCTGAAACAATTGAGACTGAAGGTTTAAAGCCTGTCCGGCTCCTGAATACGCACTGCCATGTCGATCATTTACTGGGAAACCGTTTTGTGGCAGAAAAATATAATTTGTCTCCTGAATGCGGCAGTGAAGATGATTTTTTAATTTATCAGGCAGCTGATCAGGGCAAAATGTTCGGACTTGAAGTAGATCCTCCGCCAGCACCAGGCAATCACCTGAAGGAAGGAGATAAAATCAGATTCGGGAAGAGTTTCCTCGATGTATTTGCAGTCCCCGGGCATTCTCCCGGCAGCCTTGCATTTTACAATGAGCAGGAAAAAATTTGCATAACAGGTGACGCATTATTTAAAGGAAGCATTGGCAGGACTGACCTGCCCGGTGGTAATTATGAGACACTTATCAGCAGTATAACCAGTAAGCTTATGCGTCTCGCTGATGATGTAAGGATTTATCCTGGCCATCAATTGCCCTCAACCATTGGTAAGGAGCGGACCTCAAACCCTTTCCTTACTTAATCTATTCTTAAACATAATTTGAATGTTTTATATCATTTTTCAACTGATTACATTTGCACCTTAAAGCAAAAACGTCAGTTGATGTTTTTATAATTATTCTTACGCTAACATAATCATTTATAGAATGTCTGTTGATCAATTTGTATACCGTCATAATGGTCCCCGTACACACGAGATCGGCCACATGCTTAATAAAATTGGCGTTGCCTCAATGGACGAGTTACTGGATAAAACAGTACCTCCTTCAATCCGTCTGAAAACGCCGCTCGAGACTTCCGAACCGGTTAATGAACATGAATATCTTAAGAGAATATGGAAGATAGCTTCTAAAAACAAGGTGTTTAAATCATTTATTGGGATGGGCTATTATGATACTATTTTGCCTTCGGTAATCCTGAGAAATGTATTTGAAAATCCAAGCTGGTATACCTCGTATACTCCCTATCAGGCTGAAATATCACAGGGCAGGCTTGAAGCGCTGCTGAATTTTCAGACACTGGTAATTGAGCTTACTGGTATGGAACTGGCGAATGCTTCCCTGCTGGATGAGGCTACAGCTTCTGCTGAAGCTATGATCATGCTGCACAATAGCCGATCACGAAATCAGGTGAAGCTAAATGCTAATAAATTTTTTGTAGACGAAAAAATATTTCCCCAAACACTTGATGTAATCAGTACAAGGTCAGTTCCCCTGAATATCGAAGTTGTGGTAGGCGATTACCAGACATTTAAACCTACTCAGGAATTTTTCGGTGCACTGGTGCAATATCCTGATCTTTACGGACAGGTGAACGATTATGAGTCTTTTGTGGAAGAAATGCATAAACAGGAAATTACAGTGGCTGTAGCAGCCGACCTGATGAGCCTTGTTTTGCTTACTCCTCCGGGTGAATGGGGAGCAGATGTTGTGGTTGGATCCTCGCAACGATTTGGCGTTCCTATGGGATTTGGCGGACCACATGCTGCCTATTTTGCTACCCGTGAAAAATTTAAACGTGCTGTTCCGGGAAGGATTATCGGAGTGAGCGTCGACTCCCAGGGTAGTCTTGCACTGCGTATGGCTCTGCAGACACGCGAACAGCATATCAAAAGAGAAAGAGCTACTTCAAATATATGTACCGCCCAGGCTTTGCTGGCTTCTATGGCAAGTCTGTATGCTGTTTACCACGGTCCTGAAGGATTAAAACTGATTGCAGGTAAGATTCATGCACTCACCGGTATTATGGCTTCTAGACTCAAAGAACTGGGTTATAACCTCCTTAATAATAATTTTTTCGATACACTGCGTATTGCTTTGCCTAAAGGAGTGAATACACGCGATATCAGAATTCTTGCTGTGGAAAGGGAGATGAATTTCTGGTATGATAATGATACTGTTCAGATCTCTATTGATCAGACAACAGGGGAAAAAGATGTGAATCTCATCCTGGAAGTATTTGCTATTGCTGTAAAAAAGAAGTTTGCATTGGTTGAATCAGTGGAGATTGATATCTATCTGGATAAAAAACACCTTCGCACTTCGGCTTATCTCCAGCAGGATGTTTTTAACAGCTATCATTCCGAAACCGAAATGATGAGGTATATCAAGAGGCTTGAGAGGAAAGATTATTCCCTTACTCATTCAATGATCTCTCTGGGTTCCTGTACAATGAAGCTGAATGCAGCTACTGAGCTGATACCACTCAGCTGGCCGGAGTTTAACGGATTGCACCCTTATGCTCCGATCGATCAGACCGAGGGATATCAGCAATTGTTTTATGAGCTTGGAAAGGATCTGCTGGCCATCACAGGACTGGCAGCTATTTCTTTTCAGCCCAATTCAGGTGCTGCCGGTGAATATACTGGTTTGCTTGTAATTCGTGAATATCACAGGAAAAGGGGAGAAGCCAACAGGAATATTGTGCTGATCCCATCCTCTGCTCATGGAACAAATCCCGCCAGTGCAGTAATGGCCGGAATGAAGGTGGTGGTTGTTAACTGTGATGAACAGGGGAATATTGATGTAGAAGACCTGCAGACCAAAGCTGAACAGCATAAAGAAAACCTGGCAGCCTTCATGATCACTTACCCTTCTACACACGGTGTTTTTGAACCTGAGGTGAAGAAAATGATAGAGATTATACACAACAATGGCGGACAGGTATACATGGATGGGGCCAATATGAACGCCCAGGTAGGACTTACCAATCCTGGTGTGATTGGGGCCGATGTGTGCCACCTGAACCTGCACAAGACATTTGCCATACCTCATGGCGGTGGTGGTCCGGGTGTTGGACCCATCTGTGTGGCCGAACACCTGGTGGAATATCTGCCTACACATCCTTTGGTTGAAGTAGGTGGCAAAGAAGGGATTGGCGCAGTGTCAGCAGCACCCTGGGGAAGTTCAAGTATCCTTGTTATTTCTTATGCCTACACAAAGATGCTCGGCGGTAACGGGCTTACCGAAGCAACCAAAATGGCAATACTGAATGCCAATTACCTGGCTGCTATGTTAAAAGACTATTATGACATACTTTATACAGGAAAAACGGGTTATGTGGCACATGAAATGATTCTTGACTGCCGTAAATTCCGTCCTGATACAGATATCAGTGAAGCAGATATTGCCAAACGGCTCATGGATTATGGTTTCCATGCTCCAACCCTGTCCTTTCCGGTACATGGTACGCTTATGGTGGAACCTACTGAGAGTGAATCGTTGCAGGAGCTTGACCGGTTTGTTGAGGCTATGATCTCAATCTATAATGAGATTATGGAAATCAAGGGTGGACAGATGGATAAACAAAATAATATGCTGAAGAATGCACCGCACACTGCCCTGATGGCTACTGCTGATGAATGGAAGCACCCGTACAGCAGGCAGAAAGCTGCCTATCCGGCAAGCTGGGTAAGAGAGAACAAACTCTGGCCATCAGTAAGCAGGATTGATGATGCCTATGGCGATCGCAACCTTGTTTGTACATGTGCCCCTATTGATGAGTACCGTAAAGAAATAAATGTTGTAGAACCGGATTAAACCTTTTCTGACATTTTTGAATTGGAGATGCCCTGATTATATTGCTATAATCAGGGTGTTTTTTTTGAAGCAGGTTATAACTTCTGGGTAACCTAATGGCGATTACCGGTTTAATCCTGGTTTTTCAGGGTAAACAGTTTGCCTCTTTTTGCTGTCTCGACAGACTTTTCTCTCCTGAGAAAGGATATATTGTCTTTTAAACCTTTCTTGCTCTTATGCTTGAAAGGTATGTTACTAATCAGTATGTTAGGAATTTTTATATTGATTCCTTAACTTGAATTTTATTTCAAACCTTAAATTCAAAATTCTATGAGCAGAATGAATGTACTGGTGGTGGTATTCTTATTTTTTTCCATACACCTGAAGGCCGGAGAGGCCAAATTGTTAAGGCAACCATCCGTTAGTAATAACATGGTGGCATTTGCCTATGCCAATGATATCTGGACGGTGGATCTCAATGGGGGAGAGGCCCGTCAGTTAACAACCTTCCGGGGAAGGGAATTCAATCCAGTGTTTTCTCCTGATGGGAAATGGATTGCTTTTAGCGGTGCTTATGACGGGAATGTAGATGTGTACCTGATCCCTTCTTCCGGCGGTAATATTAAAAGGCTTACCTGGCATCCCGGTGCTGATATCGTAAGGGGGTGGACACCTGAAGGCAAAGTGCTGTTTACTTCCGGCAGAGAAAGTGCACCCATTAGTTATCCCAAATTTTATACAATTGCTCCTGATGATGCATTCCCTAAAGCAATGCCCGTTCCAAGAGGCTACCGGGGATCATTCTCTCCGGACGGAAAACAGTTTGCTTACGAACTAGTATCTCCCTGGGATGAAGAATGGCGCAATTATCGTGGTGGCCAGAACAAGCCCATATGGGTGATGAATATGGACAGTTACAGCATTACCAAAGTGCCTGATGAAAAGAATGTACGTAATCTTTTTCCTGTATGGCTGGATAATACACTGTATTTCTTATCTGACAGGGATTTTGGTATGAATCTGTACAGTTATTCTTTTTCGGATCAGAAACTAACCCAGCTCACCCACTATAAAGAATATGATATTAAATACCTGAGTGCCGGAGGCGAAAAGCTTACCTATACTTATGGTGGCGAGATCTATCTTTTTGATCCATCAACAAGTAAATCAACGAAGGTGCAGGTTTCAATCTCTGCGGATTTCCCCTGGATGTTGCCCCATTGGGAAAAGGCAGAAAAGTATATTACCAGCGCTTCAATTTCCCCAACCGGAGTAAGGGCTGTATTTGGAGCCCGGGGGGATATTTTTACTGTCCCTGCTGAAAAAGGGGACTGGCGTAACCTTACCAGTTCACCGGGGTCCAGGGAAAGAGAACCTGTATGGTCTCCCGATGGACAAACGATTGCCTGGTTTTCTGATCAATCAGGTGAATACAAGTTAATGATTGGTGACCAGGATGGACTGAAACCTCCCCGTGTCATAACACTGCCGGAACCTACATTTATCTATACACCAGCATGGTCTCCCGATTCAAAATATTTGACCTATACTGATGCCAACCTGAAATTGTGGCTGGTTAATGTAGAGTCGGGCAAGGTTCAGCTTATTGATCAGGATAATTATATTCATCCCGAGCGCACAATGGACCCGGTGTGGTCACCTGATTCTAAATGGGTTGCTTATGCAAAACGCTTAACCAACCAGTTTCATGTTGTCATGGTTTATTCGCTGGATGAGAATAAGAACTATCAGCTCACCGATGGTATGTCAGATGCTGTTTCTCCTGCCTGGGATGCAGGAGGGAAATACATGTATTTCCTGGCAAGCACTAATTTTGGACTCAATACCGGATGGCTGGATATGAGTTCGTATGAAAAACCTGTTGAACGTGCTGTATACCTTGTCGTTTTGAACAGCAAGGATAAGTCTCCACTTCTTCCTGAAAGTGATGAAGAGAAAGCAAAGGAAGAAGAGAAGAAACCTGATGTTGAAGAAGCAAAGAAAAAGAATAAAGCAAAGAAAGGGGAAGAAGAGGATAAGACTGATGAACTCAAGGTTATCATTGATTTTAAGGATATCGGACAACGAATTCTCTCTCTGGATATTCCGGAAAGAGACTATCACGGACTGGTTGCAGCATCCGAAGGAATTATTTTTTATGGTGAATCCGTTCAGAATCAACCGGGTCTGACGTTGCACCGCTATAAATTAAAAGACCGTAAATCAGAATCCTACCTTTCTCCAGTGAGCTTTTTTACTGTATCTGCAGATGGCAAAAAACTGTTGTATGAGTCATCTGGTCAGTGGGGTATTGTTGAAACATCAGGAAGCCCCAAGCCCGGCGACGGAAAAATTGATGTTTCCGGTTTATCCATGAAACTCGATCTGCATAAAGAGTATAAACAGATTTTTGATGAAGCCTGGCGAATTCAGCGTGATTATATCTATGTACCTAATTTGAACGGGGCCAATTGGGACAGTGTTTACAAGATGTATGAACCTTTTGTGAAATATATCAATCACCGGGCTGACCTGAATTACCTGCTGGATATTCTCGGGGGTGAGGTATCAGTGGGCCACTCTTTTGTCGGAGGAGGCGATATGCCTGATGAAGGGCATGTTTCTATTGGCTTATTGGGGGCTGATCTGGTGCCGGTTAACAATTATTATCAGATTAAAAAGATATATACCGGAGAGAACTGGAACCCGGATCTCAGGGCCCCGCTTAGTGCTCCCGGGATTAAAGTATCTGAAGGAGACTATATCCTGGCTGTAGATGGCAGGAAACTTACAACTGATGAGAATCCATACAGCTATTTTGAAAATATGGCAGATAAACAAATCGTATTGACCGTGAATAATAAACCTGGTTCTGAAGGTTCCTGGGATATTACAGTAGTGCCGGTTGGCAATGAATCAGGGTTGAGACGACTCAATTGGGTTGAGGATAACAGGAAAAAGGTCGATTCACTTTCAGGTGGTAAACTGGCTTATGTATGGCTGCCTAATACCGGTGGCGGCGGGTATTCTTATTTCAACCGGTGGTATTTTTCGCAGCAGAACAAAGAAGGAGCTGTAATTGATGAGCGTTTTAACAGTGGCGGTTCGGCTGCAGATTATATGGTGGACATCATGTCACGAAAGTTGTATGGGTTTTTTAACAACCGAATACATCCGGATTTACCCTTTACCACACCCGGTGCAGGTATTTGGGGGCCCAAGGTTATGATCATCAACGAAATGGCCGGATCAGGAGGAGACCTGCTGCCATATATGTTTCGGCAGATGAATATTGGGCCATTGGTAGGCACACGAACCTGGGGAGGACTGGTTGGTATTTGGGATTATCCCGGCTTGATTGATGGTGGTGTTATAACTGCACCTCGCGGAGGGTTTTATGACGTGAATGGCAACTGGGCTGTTGAAGATGAAGGGGTTCCCCCGGATATCAGAGTGGATATGCTGCCACAGGAAGTAAATCAGGGGAAAGATCCTCAATTGCAACGCGCAGTTGAAGAAGCAATGCAATTACTGGAAAAGAATAAGGTGAAAATACTGCCTGAACCGGCTCCACCGCAACGAGTTAAGCGTCCGGAGTAAGAATCAGATTTGATTGATAATGAAAACCTTTTACAGGCAGGAAAAAATCCGGCCTGTGAAAGGTTTTTTATTTTTTATTTACTCTCTGCCTGATCATAACTACTAACTTCTTCATAGAAACGGGGGTAACTGTTTCCGGAACGAAGTAATGAACTATCCACGCTCCTGCAACCAGCAACATGGCAAAAAAGATAAAAGGAAGCTGGAAGAAGACACCAACCAGGAAGCCCGTGAGGAGAGGGCCCATAGCAATCCCCAGGCCAAATCCTATTGTCAGGATGCTTAATTGTCTGCCCCGCCCTCCACTTTTCGACAGGTCACCCCCCAGGGCGAAAGCCGGCGCTGCTACACCGGCCGAACCAACCCCCTGCAATACCCTGACAAGAGTCAGTTGCAGCGTGTTTTCCACAATTCCCAGCAAATAAGTAGCTGCGGCCATTACAAATAACCCGGTTATTATAATGGATTTTCTGCCAATACGGTCAGACAACCACCCAAAGGGCATCTGCAGTAGAATCCTGCTGATCATCAATGCACTAATGGCTGCTCCAAAGGCAAATGCAGTCTGGTCAAGGCGGGCATTAAACTTATTTTCCAGTGTGAGGATCATTGAAAAGGAACTGGCCATAACAAAGGTGGCAAATCCCAGTCCAAGCAGACCGGGTGTCAGCAGTTTTTTGTCAATAATCCGAAATGGTGCAGGATCTTTTTTACTTTCAGTATCTTCTTTGTTGTGCACCCAAATTACGACCATAAGAGCACCAGCCAGGATAAAAGCCATAGAGATGTAAAAGCTTGTCTGGAAACCCAGGTAATCATGTGCAGCTCCACCCAGCAAAGGGCCAATGGAGAAGCCCATTACCCTGAGTGTGGTATAAAAACCCATACCCTGTCCGCGGCGCCCTTTCTCAGTGGAAAGGGTGAGCAGGGTTATAGAAGCCGGAATTGTGGCTGCCAGTCCAATTCCCTGGATGATCCGGATCAGTATCAACCACTCATAGGTGTCAACAAAAACGAGCATCAAGCTGCTTAGTCCCATCAGCAAAAGTCCGCCGATGATGATTTCCTTTTGTCTGCCTGTACGGTCTGTTATTGCTCCGGCCAGTGGTTGTGCAAATGCAGTGATCAGTCCAAACACCGAAAGCACAATCCCCACCTGTATACTCTGACTGACATGTAACCATGCAACATCCAGCTGCCCGATGTACAAAGGGAGCAAAACGATAAGCAGACCATTGCCAATTCCATCGCCCATCCGGGCAAAGGAAATAGCCAGAATTTCTTTGTTCAGTCCAAATCTCTCAAGGAAAGTATTATTTACCTGTTGATTGTCTTTTGCCATATTGGTCCCTGCGAATTTATATTATTAATATCTGTCTGTTCATTCCTGTTAGATTCATAAAGAGAATATATTTGGGCTCTTTATTTTATCCTCTGCAGATTTTACCTTGCAGATTAACGGAATTACCAGCAGGTAATTTCCTGTCCAGCTTACTAATGAAAAATTTCAGTTTAGATGTGATTTCTCACGGCGGCTAACTTATCAACAGATAAAAGAAAAGAAGGTTTGATGGCTGGCAAAAATTAGCTTGTTTAGAACAAGACCAATATTTTCAACTTCTCAACCTATCTTTCCATCGCATCCAGCAACAATTTGGTAAATATTTCCCTCTCAGAAAGCCCCATTGCTCTTATTTGCTGGGGAACGATACTGTTACGGCTCATTCCCGGTACGGTGTTGATCTCAAGGCAGTACAGTTGTTGATTAGTGTAAATATAATCGATACGGACAATGCCTCTGCAATCCAGAAGGTCGTATATGCGGGAGGAAAGTGTTTTACATTCTTTTTCCAGTTCCGGTGTAATTCTTGCGGGAGTGATCTCATCAGCCATGCCGGTGGTATATTTGGCTTCATAATCGAAGAATTCATTCTTACTGACGATCTCGGTAATGGGAAACACGAAGGATTCATTCCTGGTTTTCATCAACCCGCATGTGATTTCAGTGCCCTGTAAATATTCCTCGATCAGTACTTCGTCATCTTCTTTTAGTGCGTGTTCGATGGCTGCGGTAAGCATGTCTGCCGTTTTTGCCTTGGTAACCCCAAAGCTTGAGCCGCCTTTATTGGGTTTTACAAAACAGGGCAGACCCAGATAATCAACCGTCTTATTAGCATCGAAAGTGTTGATATCCTTAACCAGTACAGACCTGGCTACCACTATTCCATGGTTCTTAAGAATCGATTTGGTGAAATCTTTATTGAACGTAAGGGATGAGGTTAATACACCACAGGTAGTATAAGGAATGTTCAATACATCAAAGTAACCTTGCAGTTTCCCGTCTTCTCCGGGTGTGCCATGGATCATGATCAGTGCACAATCAAAAGTGTGAGATTTTCCTGCTGATTCGTAACTGAAATCATGGCGGTTAAGTGGAGCAGTTAGGTCATGTTCGATCTTAACATGCCAGTCATTATTCCTTATAAAAACAATTTTTGAATCAAAAAGATCCGGATCCACTATCTCTTTTACCTGGGTAGCACTGTTAACGGAGACCACCCATTCGGAAGAATCTCCAGCGGCCAGAATAGCAATTCTTTTCTTCATTTCCTGCACTAATTTTACACAAATGTAAATTTTTTTTGATAGCTGATATTAGTCATCCACGTAAATTATTATGGAAGTGAAATCAAGTAAGGGCTCGAAGATAATGCAGATTATTCTTCGGAATTCTCCTGTAGTTCATTTCGGCCTGCAGTGTAACGTCTCCACTTGTCAATTACAGTTTGCATATCCTCGGGAAGATCAGAATCAAAATGCATCCATTCTTTGGTAACCGGATGAGTAAACCCGAGGGATTTTGCATGCAGCCCATGCCGTGGCATGATTCTGAAACAATTCTCAACAAACTGCTTGTATTTACTGAATGTAGTGCCTTTTAGGATCATATCACCTCCATATTCCGCATCATTGAATATGGGGTGTTTGATAAACTGAAAGTGCACTCTTATCTGATGGGTTCGCCCGGTTTCCAGCTTACATTCTACCAGATTGATATAGCCGAGGCGTTCAATTACTTTGTAATGGGTTACGGCTGGTTTTCCATAGTCTCCTTCCGAAAAAACATACATTTTCTTCCGGTCCTTAAGGCTTCTTCCTATATGTCCTGTAATGGTTCCTTCCTCCTCAGGAAGGTTTCCCCATACCAAAGCGATATAGCGTCTGTCTGTAGTACGGTCGTAAAACTGTTTGGCCAGGTGATTAAGGGCGATCTCAGTTTTGGCAACCACCAGAAGTCCGGATGTATTTTTGTCGATGCGGTGCACCAGTCCGGGACGCAACTCACCCTCCCTGAACAGTGGAGCATCCTTTAGTTTGTACATCAGGGCATTTACCAACGTGCCTGTATAGTTGCCAACTCCCGGATGAACTACCATGCCGGGTTCTTTGTTGATCACAACCAGGTGCTCATCCTCATAAACAATATTGACAGGTATATCTTCCGCTATCAGTTCGAGCTCCCTTTGTGGAAAGGCCAGTACGATGGTTATAATGTCTCCGGGTTTTACTTTGTAATTTGATTTGACCGCTTTTCCGTCTACCAGAATATTTCCCGCATCGGCCGCATGTTGTATCTTGTTACGTGAAGCATTTTCGATACGGTTTACAAGAAATTTATCAATTCGCATCACACTTTGCCCGGGGTCAACTACAAACCTGAAATGTTCATATAATTCCTCCTCCTGATCCTGTATTTCCTCTTCTGTAACCATTATTATTTATTATTTCTGACTGATTTTCAGTTTGTTCTTAAGCGTGTGCAAATGTATGGATTACTTCACGTATTTAAAAACTCTTTTTTAGCCCTTTAAGAAGAAATTATGTGATTTATTCATGGGCTTTATCTTTAGGGTATTCGGTATGAAAACCTGACCAATATTCTTTGACAGTTTTTTTCATGTCTTTATGCAGCATCAGAATCCCGAAAAGGTTGGGGATAGTCATAAAGGCAATGGTAATTCCTGAAAGAGTCCAGATAATAGTAGTATCAGTAAATGAAGCCAGAAAAAAACCAATTACATAAATAATGTGATATGGCATTACATATTTATTTCCAAAAAGGTAGGTAACTGCCCGGTCGCCGTAATATGACCAGGAAATGGCCGTGGAGAATGCAAAGAGCAGCAGCCCTATTGAGACAATAAATTGTCCGTAACTTCCGAAAATGCTCTTCTTGAAAGCTTCCGCTGTAAGGGGGGCACTGTGCAATAATGATTTTCCTGTAAATGTATATTCATTTAACAGATCTTCAACATTTCCATCTTTAATCATTATTTTACCTGTGAGTGGCTTACCATCCTTACTTACAACAACATCATCAGCCACTGACCTGCTGTTGATAATTGTAACCGGGTTGGTTATATGTCCGTTTTTAACGTTTAGTTTGCCACTATAAAGAAATTCACTGTTATTTCCTTTAATAATGCTAAATAGAAATTTTTTATCAGCAGGATCAGATTCATCCCATTGGCCTCTTATTATCTCCATATCAGTATACTGAAACTGATTTTCATATTTCTGTTTCCACACACCCGATGAAAGCAGCACCAGGCCGGTAAGGGTACAGATTATGATGGTATCAATAAAGGGCTCAAGGATGGCAACCATTCCTTCAGAGACCGGTTCATGAGCCCTGGCAGCGGCGTGGGCAATAGGAGCAGATCCCTGACCAGCCTCATTGGAGAAGAGGCCGCGATTTACTCCTCTGTTAAATGCATAGGCAATACTGGCACCAAGAAAGCCTCCGGTGGCGGCAGTACCTGTAAAAACATCCTTAAAAATTGATATAAAGGATGGGATAATATTTTCATAATTTGTCAGAATGACTGCCATGGCCCCAATAAAATAAATCAGTGCCATGGCAGGTACAAGACGTGATGTAACGCTTGCAATTCTTTTAATTCCGCCGATGATCACAAAGCCCAGTAAAACTGCGAGTACGGCCCCCGTGATAATCTGGTTGAGTCCAAAAGTAGCAAACATCGAATTGGAAATACTGTTTATCTGGGGCAGATTACCCGTACCGAATGAAGAGAGGATGGTTGCACCTGCAAAAATGGCTGCCAGCCATTTCATATTGAGCTTATTTCTCATATAGTACATGGGGCCACCTGCCTGAGTGCCATCACTGGTTGTTTCACGGTATTTGTGTGAAAGTGTCACTTCTACAAATTTTGTAGTCATTCCCAAAAATGCCGTTATCAGCATCCAGAAAAGGGCTGCCGGACCACCTAAGTGAACTGCAAGTGCCACTCCGGCTATATTACCGGTACCCACTGTCCCCGACAAGGCGGTGGTGAGGGCCTGGAAATGTGAAGTATCACCAGCATCACCTGTTTTGTCATACTTACCGGTAACAATGCTCAAGGCATGCCTGAAATACCTGATCTGTGGAAACTTGAGATATAAAGTAAAAAAAAGACCCGTTCCGAGTAAAAAGTAAACAAACCATTGGGCACTTCCGATAAAACTGTCTACCCACAGAAAAAAATCATTGATTTGTTGCATCATAACATTTCAGGTAATAGGATTAGTATTATAATTTAATCAGGTTTACTATTTCTGAGTGCTTTTCACGCAATGAATATAGGAATAATTTTTTGGAATAAAACAGGAAAGGTATTATGAGCCGTTCACCGGGTGTTTACTGGTGCGAACATTTGCCCGTAAATTGCGGATGAAGAAGTATTAAAAGTATAAAATGAAGAATCCCGGAACAAAGTAAACTTTGTCGCCGGGATCATTCAACTAACTAACACCAATTCTTGAATACGGTTGATTTACAATCCGTTTTTAAACATATGATAATAAGCTTCATTCCATTGTATCTGGTTTTTGAAGTCTCTTATTTTAGTATCCTTGTCAATCACCAGCAATTCAATACCTGCCATTGCTGCAAAATCTTCCAGGTATTCAGTTGTTATAGCTTTGCTAAATACACTGTGATGTGCTCCACCGGCATGAATCCAGGCTGTGGCAGCATCTCTGAGATTTGGATAAGGTTTCCAAAGTACACGTGCTACCGGGAGTTTCGGGAGGTCATGCTCTGGTTTTACTACTTCCAGTTCATTTACCAGCAGGCGGAAACGGTTACCCATGTCCATCAGGGAGGCATTTAACGCGGGGCCTTCACTTACATTAAAAACAAGTCTAACAGGATCAGGTTTGCCACCAATCGACAGTGGATGGATCTCACAGGATGGCTTGTCATCAGCTATTGATTCACAGATCTCCAGCATGTGTGCACCCAGTACCAGATTGCCGGATGGATTCAGATGATAGGTGTAATCTTCCATAAAGGAAGCACCCCCTTTGAGTCCGGCACTCATTACTTTTATCGCTCTCAGCATTGCAGATGTTTTCCAGTCGCCTTCCGCACCAAAACCATACCCGTCAGCCATCAGGCGCTGAATAGCAATACCCGGCAATTGTGGCATTTCTGTCAGGTCTTCAAAGGTATCCGTCATGGCTTTAAAATTCCCTTCTTCAAGGAAAGCTCTCAGGCCAAGTTCTATACGGGCTGCCTCCAGCAGGTTATTGCGCTGCCTTCCGTCTTTCAGGAGACTTTTGTCCATAGTGTATGTTGATTCGTATACCGAAACAAGTTCAGCAACCTCTTTATCACTTACCTGTTTAATGTATTTAACAAGGTCGCTTATACCATAACCATTTACTGATACGCCAAGTTTGATCTGGGCATCCACCTTATCCCCTTCGGTAACCGCAACCTCTCTCATGTTGTCACCAAAACGGGCTACTTTCATTCCCTGAAGGTCATTCCATCCTGCTGCTACACGACACCAGATACCCAGTTGTTTTTCAACTTCTTTGTCCTGCCAGTGTCCAACAATCACCTTACGGTCTTTGCGCAACCGGCTCATCATAAAACCAAACTCACGCCCGCCATGTGCCGACTGGTTCAGGTTCATAAAATCCATGTCAATTGAATCCCAGGGAATGTCCTGGTTATATTGTGTATGCAGGTGAACCAGCGGCTTATTAAGAATCTTCATGCCATTGATCCACATTTTTGCCGGAGAGAAAGTATGCATCCAGGCAACCAATCCGATACAAGCCGGAGCTGAGTTGGCTTCCTGACAAAGATTTGTGATCTGATCAGGAGTGGTTAACACCGATTTGTAAACAATTTTTACCGGTATTTCCGGGCTTTTATCCAGGGCTTTGGCTATGGTAGCTGAATGTTCTGCTACTTGTTTAAGGGTTTCTTCACCATATAAGTGCTGGCTGCCGGTGATAAACCATACTTCGTGTTTTTTCAGATCGATCATTGTAATAAATTATTTGATGATTAATATGTTTTTACTTTAAGTTTCAATGAGAATTTTACTGGCCATAGTAAGCATCTTTACCATGCTTCCTCATATAATGTTTGCGAATGAGTGCTTCTTTGAGCCTGGGAGCATTCACATTGATTTGCAGGGTGAGGTAGGCCATGTGTGCCAGTTCTTCCAGAACCTTGCTGTTGTAAACAGCTTTTTCGGCATTTTTACCCCAGGTAAAAGGGCCGTGGTTTCCCACCAGTACCATCTCAACCTCCTTATAAGAAAGTTTTTTATCAGCAAAACAATCCAGTATCTGTTGTCCTGTACTGTGCTCATAATCTCCTTCAATGAGTTCATCACTCATGGGTGGAGCACAGGGAATATCAGAGGTAAGATGATCGGCATGCGTGGTGCCAAATATAGGAATATCCAGCTGAGCCTGGGCCCATGAAACTGCATAGCGTGAATGGGTGTGAACAATTCCGCCAATCTTCTCCCAGTATTTGTAAAGAAATGCATGTGTTTTAGTATCAGAGGAGGGCCGCATAGTACCTTCCACAATGTTGTTGTCGAAATCCACGATCACTATATCGTCTGCTTTCAAAGTGTCATATGCTACTCCACTTGGTTTGATGGCAAACACACCAGCATCGCGGTCAACCGCACTCACATTTCCAAATGTATAGATCACAAGATCCAGGAGTGGAAGTTGCATATTTGCTTCATAACATTCTTGCTTCAGTGCATTGTATTTACTCATATCTTCAAAGTTCCTTGTTTATAAGATTTATTTTTTGATAAACGATAGGTTACTTTGTGTTTTTTTCAATGAATTCACCTAGTTTATTGTATTCTGCATAAAGTTTCTGATAAATTTTCACCATTTCAGGCTGTGGATGATATTCAGCATCGAATCCGTTCCCCATTGCCACTTTTGCCTGTTGAACATCCGTGAAAATGCCGGAAGCAACGGCAGCATAAATGGCTGCACCAAGTGCTGGCGCCTGTTCAGATTTTGCTACTTTAATTGGCATGTTAAGCACATCCGCCATGGTTTGCATAACGAAAGTGGATTTTTTGGCAACACCGCCAAGACCAACTACATTTTTAATTTTGACCCCTTCTTCTTCAAACCGGTCAATTATCTTCTTGGATCCAAAGCAGATGGCTTCTACCAGTGCACGAAAAATGCGCGGAGCATCAGATCCCATGCTCAAACCCATAATAGCACCTTTTAATGCCTGGTTGGCATCAGGAGTACGGCGGCCATTGATCCAGTCGAGTGCCACGATGCCTGATTCGGATACGGGAATATTTGCTGCTTCTTCGGAAAGTGCAGCAATAAACTTATCTTCAACCTCTTCAATTAATTGTTTTTTTGTCTGCTCATTAATCAGTTCAGATTTACCGATCAGTTTATTCACCGGCCATGAGAGTAAGTTTTTATACCAGGCCAGTACGTCACCAAAAGCAGATTGTCCTGCTTCCAGTCCTACCATCCCGGGAATGACCGATCCATCTACCTGTCCGCAGATACCGCTGACAAGCTTATCTCCAACTGCTTCATTTGAGGATACAATGATGTCGCAGGTAGATGTTCCCATTACTTTGACCAGGGTAAATTCTTCTACTTCGCCACCAACGGCTCCGGCATGGGCGTCAAAAGTACCGACAGCAATTGCCACATCTTCAGAAAGGCCAAGTTTTTCAGCCCATTCACTGCAAAGTTTTCCAGCTGTCTGGTCCGATGTATAGGTGTCTTTATATAAGTTATCTTTCAGATCAGCCAGGCGCGGATCAAGTTTAGCGAGGAATTCTTTTGCTGGCAATCCACCCCAGCTCTCATGCCACATGGCCTTATGCCCGGCTGCACAACGACTTCTTTTTAATGTAAGTACATTTGAACTGCCAGTCAATACGCCTGTAATCCAGTCGCAATGCTCCAGCCAGGAAAAGGCTGCATGGTGAACTTGTTTGTCTTCGCGAATCACATGAAGTATTTTTGCCCAGAACCATTCTGAAGAATATATACCACCTTCATAACGAGTATAATCTTCTCCGCCCCAGCTTCGTGCCACCTTATTGATCTCTTCAGCCTCAGCAATGGCTGTATGATCTTTCCACAGGACAAACATGGCATTTGGATTCTCTGCAAATTCAGGAGTGAGTGAAAGTGGTGTTCCTTCGCGGTTCACTGCAACCGGTGTTGATCCGGTGGTATCAACGCATATTCCGGTTACAAGGTTTCTTTCAACACCGGATTCATTCAGAATGCCTTTTATGGTAGTTTCAAGTCCTTCCAGATAATCTTTGGGGTGCTGCCGAAACTGATTGGCAGATGGATCACAGTATTTTCCTTCTTTCCATCTTTGATAATTGTGTACCTTACTGGCTACACATTCGCCATTGGCTGTATTAATCAAAACTGAACGCACCGAATCTGTGCCGTAATCAACTCCTATAACATATTTTGTACTCATGAGTGGTGGTTTATTCTCTGATAATTTTAATTTTTAGTTAAATTGAAGTTTGTACCCTAAAAAATTAATAAATTTTAGCTTAAAATCCCTGACTTTCTTTTTAAAAATGCTGGACCAAAAATTTTTGCATGTCAAACAGATATTACATTTTAAGTGTAAAAATAACACTTAAAATCATTTTTTCAAATTTTTGAGTCATTTTTTTAGTATGTCATATAATATCTCATTGGGAGAAAAAATAAAATGATGAATGACAGATCCAAACTATTAAATGCAAAATGAGGACAGACGAGAGTCTGAACTCTGCCTGTCCTCATTTTATTAAAACCGTAATTCTGACTACTAAAAAATTTACTTTCTAACCATACAATTCTTCGATCAGGAAATAAAATATTTTCAAATATTAAGATTTTTCTGCCGGAACGTCTGCTTTTATTTCGCCCTTTATTTTATCCTCAAGTTTTAGTCCGGATAGTACCTGAATATTAACACCATCGGAGATGCCGGTGGTAATGTATCTTTTTTCGAATTGTTGAGGTGCTGTTTCTATCTCAACGAAGGTTGAGTCTTTTTCGAAGTTTAACAGACTTTCTTCGATAACCATCACACTGTCTCTTTTTTCAAGGACAATATCAGCATTGGCACTGTAGCCAGCTCTGATAAAATAATTATCCTGAAGTTTTACATCGGCTTTGATTTCAAACTGAATAGCACCATTATCTTCAACTCCTTTTGGAGAGATGTACTCCAGAATGGCATTAAATGTATGGTTTTCGATGGCACCGATTGACAATAACAGGTTCATGCCTGGTTTAATCTTGCCAACTTCTGTTTCGTCCACTTTGCCTTCAAAGATCATCTCACCCATATCTGCAACTGTTGCAATGGTGGTACCGTCATTGAATGTATTGCTTTCAATTACTGAATTACCTACTTCAACCGGTACATCAAGAACCATTCCCTGTATGGTGGCCCGGATGAGTGTGTTAGAAGTTTCACCTGATTTTTTTGTGGCTCCCAGTTTTATTAGCTGCAAATTGTTTTCAGCAGCATCAAGGGCTTCCTGTGATTTCTTATAGGCAATACGGTATTGCTGAAATTCTGCTTCCGGTATCACACCTTCTTCATAGATCTTCCGCTGCCGTTCGTAAACGATTTTTGAATCTTCAAAATCAATTTTTGCGCGGTTCAGGCGTGATTCTGCTTCATTTAAACTCACCATGTTGGGTATAATCTTTACTTTGGCTATCAGGTCGCCTATTTTTACCTTTTGCCCCGGTTCAACATAAATGGTTTCAATTATACCAGATACCTGCGGTTTTATTTCAATTTCTTTCCTGGGAACTACAGACCCTGTTGCCACAGTTTTTTTTATCACATTCGAAATGAATGGAGTCTTGGTCTCATATACTACTGGTTTTTTCTTTGACTTTCCGTACAGGTAAACAA
The DNA here is from genome assembly GCA_963783315.1 of uncultured Bacteroidales bacterium. Classification (GTDB taxonomy): domain Bacteria; phylum Bacteroidota; class Bacteroidia; order Bacteroidales; family DASQZP01; genus DASQZP01. The sequence continues at coordinate 182,518 of CAWAMZ010000004.1, read as the reverse complement.
TAGTCCATCCAAATGCGCCAAGGATGATGACTAAAATTCCGATTCTGATTATCTTTTTCATTGTATTAATAAATTTTATGGTTATTCACTTCTTAAAGCATCTATGGGTTTTATACTGATGGCACGTTTAGCAGGGATCAGACCTGCAAGTGCACCTGAAATCACCAGTATGATAAGTGCCGTAATGGCTATTTTAAAATTTACCTCTGGATTTCTAAACATTTCCGGAGGTTCCGGTAAATTATTCAGTAATTTGTTTATTCCTTCGATGACCAGTACTCCGAACATAAGTCCAAAATAGCCTGCAAAGGAAGTAAGCACGATTGATTCAGTAATAATCTGGGAAATAATTTTGCGGGGAGTAGCGCCCAATGCACGCTGGATACCGATTTCTTTGGTACGCTCCCTGATAATTACCAGCATAATATTACTCACCCCGATAACACCTGCAAGCAGGGTACCGATACCGACCAGCCATACCAGACCTGAAATGCCCATAAACAACCCTGACATCTGTTTGAATTCCTTTTCAACATTAAAATGACCGAATGCCTGAGTATCATCGGGATGTACGTTTTTAAGCCGGGACAGCAAAGCCAGGCATTTTTCTTCAACCACCGAAGCAGGTACTCCTTTTTTCGCAGTTACTGAAAAGTAATGCACGGCATCACCAAAGTTATAGGCTTTTTGCAGACTGGTAAACGGTAATATGATGGTTTTTTCTTTATCCCCACCAAAACTTATTGCCTGGGAAGCAGGTTTATATACACCGACTATCTGAAAATATACGCCTTTAATTTTTATATATTCACCTACCGGATTAACACCTGGTTCAAAAAGCACATCAACCACTTTTTCGCCAATAACTGCTACTTTTCTTTTCTCAGTTATATCCAGGTGATTAATAAAGCGACCATGAATCATGATATTCGGATCAATTTTATTAATGACAGGATAATCGCCGTTGATGGTAAATGCTCCTGTTTTATTTTCATGGGTTACATTGTTCCCTTCATCACCCCAGCCATTCAAACGGGGAGCGAGGTATTCAATCTCGGGCACATATTGGCGCAGCGCAAGCATGTCATCGTTAGTAAGGCGGATATAGCGTCCCCTTGGAAATCCCTTATAAGGCATGGTGGTTGAACGAGTCCAGATAAATGCACTATTGGTGGCAAAGTTACCAAAACCATGCGTTACTCCATTTTCAAGACCATTACCAGAGCCCAGCATGATGATCAGCATGAAGATTCCCCAGAATACGCCGAAGGCAGTTAGTGCAGTACGAAGTTTATTTTTTCGTAATGAGTGAATTATTTCCTGCCATTTGTCAACATCTATCAGCATAGTGGTTTTCTTTTAATTTTTTATTCGTCTCTCAGGGCGATGATTGGTTTTATACGGGCCGCTTTCCGGGCAGGCACAAAACCAGCAAGCGTTCCTGCAATTACAAGTAAAAGAGTAGCACTAACAGCTACACTAAAGTTAGCTTCGGGATTCACAAAAAAAGGAAGATCAGGCAGTACTGATGATATGAGTTCAAGCAGACCTACCCCGAGAACGAGCCCTATATAACCTGCAAATCCGGTAATAACAATTGACTCCATCAAAATCAGTCCGATAATTGAAAAAGGGGTGGCCCCGAGGGCTTTCCTGATGCCAATTTCTTTGGTACGTTCGTTTACCACAATCATCATGATATTGCTTACCCCAACAATTCCGGCAATAATAGTACCGATGCCAATAATCCAGATGAACATGCGGATGCCGAAAAAGAGATTTTGGAATTTACGGTATTCTTCTGTGGCATTCCATGAGCCCATTGCCCGCTCATCTTTGGGATCAAAATTATGCGCTTTGGCCAGTTCATTATGAATTTCTTCTTCAATTTTTTTGCTCTTGGCGACACTTGCATCCCCTGTGGTAACTACCAGTGTATGGATCTGGTCAGTACCCATAAATACTTTCTGGGCAGTTGAGATCGGCAGGTAGATAATCTGCTGTGCACGGTTATTATTGCTTTCATCCGTATAGAGCCCTACCACCTTGAATGGAATTTTATTGATGTTGATATATTTGCCTATCGGATCCTCATCTTTAAATAATGCTTTTTGTACATCGATACTGATTACTGCAATTTTTCGTTTCTCTTTAATATCAATATGATTAACATATCTTCCTTTCAGCACCTTGATCATCTCTATCTCTTTATAATCAGGATGGGCACTCCGGATATCAAAAGTTCCGTATTCGTTTTTATAGGAAACCATCCCATTGCCTCTGACATTGTACCGGGACGATATTTTATCTATTCCTTTTACTTTTTTAGTTTTATCATAGTCCTTATTGTCAAACTGAATATATCTTCCCGGTTTCATTCCTTTATAAGGCATACTTGTTTGTCCGCTCCAGATCCATATGGCATTGGTGGCTGAGTTGCCGAAGTTCCTTTCTACTCCGTTTTGCAATCCGCGTCCTGATCCAAGCAGTATAATCAGCATGAAAATCCCCCATGCGACACTAAAACCCGTCAGGAATGTTCTGAGTTTGTTTTTCCGAATGGTACTCAGGATCTCCTGCCATTTGTCAATATCAAACATAGCTGTAGGCTTTATTTATCAGTTGCTTTTCAATAATACCATCCTTCAGATGTATCATCCGTTTGGTTCTTTCTGCAATGTCGTGCTCATGTGTTACAATAATCACGGTGATTCCTTCATTATTAATTTCCCTGAAAAGCTCCATCACTTCAAGTGAAGTTTGTGAATCAAGCGCTCCGGTAGGTTCATCAGCAAGAATTACCTTTGGCTTGGAAATCATTGCACGGGCTATTGCAATACGCTGTTTCTGTCCGCCTGAGAGTTCATTAGGAAGATGATCGGCCCACTCTCTGAGGCCCATCCTGTCAAGGTATTCCATGGCAATTTTATTCCTTTTCTTCCTGGAAATTTTCTGGTAATAAAGCGGAAGAGCAACATTTTCCATCGCGTTTTTAAAGGAAATAAGGTTGAAACTCTGAAAAACAAATCCAAGCATCTGATTCCGGTAGTATGCAGCTTTGGTTTCATTCAGGTTGGCCATTAAAGTATTATTAAGATAATAATATCCAGAATCATAGTTATCAAGAATTCCCAGAATATTCAGCAAGGTTGATTTCCCTGAGCCGGATGAACCCATGATGGAAACCATCTCTCCTTGTTCTATTGTGAGATCTATCCCTTTAAGAACGTGAAGTTTGTTGGTGCCTGTAATGTATGACTTGTTAATCTTTTCCAGTTTTATCATCCTGTATTTTTTTAGTTAATTCCATTTTACAATCATTGTGCCATATTGCTTAAAAAACACACATTCAGTAGTATGGTTGTTGTTTTATAACATAAAAATGTTAAGAATTTGTACATTAATAATACACTTTATGCACATTTCCGAACAATGAGTAAAATTATGAAATATATCCCAGATTACCGATATACTGAACTCCAATGTATTTTGGTATGCTGAGAATTTGACAGTTACTGAAATGGATATCTGGTTTTTATGAATTAACCTTTTGCAGCTGAACCTTTCATCTTTTTTTTGGTTAATATTTTAAAATGTTAACCAGGTACTTATTATAAGCAGTATATTTTAATGGAAGCAGAAAATATCCGGCAGACAATAGAAAAGGCGTTGCGGATAAATCTTGATCCGACCATTTATGGGACGATTGCCGAGATTGGTGCAGGACAGGAGGTAGCCCGTAATTTTTTTATTGCCGGAGCCTCTGCCGGTACAATTGCAAAAACAATGTCGGCTTATGACATGCAGGTTAGTGATGCTATATACGGGGAAGAAGCTGATGGCAGATATGTCAGTTATTCAAGGGTCCAAAAGATGGTCGACCGTGAATACAATCTTGTTGTGGAAAGACTGCAGCGTGCACGGCCGGACGGAACACGTTTTTTTTCCTTTGCTAATACCGTTGCAGCAAAAGGATATAAGTCCAAAAAAGACGGCCATGGCTGGATGGGTTTAAAATTTCAGCTCACTCCCAAAGGGGCTCCCAACTCAATTCTACTGCATGTACGATTGAAGGACACTTCAAATCCGGATCAGCAGACTGCTCTTGGTATATTGGGTGTAAACCTGATATATGCTGCCTACTATTTTGCTGATCAGCCGGAGGCAATCATCGGCTTGCTGGCTGAAGAACCCGGGCCGGTGAGAATTGAAATTGATATGATAGAGTTTGAAGGGCCTGATTTTTTGCATGTTGATAATAGATTGATGGCTCTTCAGCTTGTGAAAGCGGGGATTGCGCCTGCTGTTTTTTTCACTCCTGAAGGGAAAACCATACAACCTGCTGATCTATTTTACAAAAAGGACATCATGTTGCTTCGCGGGACATTCCGGCCCTTTACAAATGTGCATAAGGATCTTGTGGCCTGTGGAAGAGATGCTATGAAACGGGAAGAAACCGCCAGTAAGGAAAACACTGTTTTTGTAACTGAAGTTTCCATGGCTAACCTTTTGAATAAGGGAAATCTGGATAAAGAGGATTTTCTGGGAAGGGTAGATATACTGTGCAGACTGGGTTTCCATGTTCAGATATCCAATTATGTTATGTATTATCGGTTGAAGGAATATCTGGATCAGTTTACAACGGGTAAAATTTCATTCGTCCTGGGTGTTCGCAAATTACAGGATATATTTTCCGAAAAATACTATGATCAGCTTAAGGGGGGAATTCTGGAAGCACTCGGAAAACTTTTTTCAGGGGGCACCAAATTGTATGTGTATCCCCGGTTAATAGAAAATGAAAGAATTATCTCTCTTGATCTGATGGAGGTGGATGAGCAGGTGAATTATCTCTTTAAACATTTTTTATATACCGGTAAACTCATTGCTCTTCCCGGTTTTACGCGAAGTATTCTGAAAGAAAAAATGCAGAGGCTTGCTGATGAAATTGTTAAAGGTGATGGTGACTGGATAAACAAAGTTCCCCCTGAAGTCTATGAAGAAATTCAGAGTAAATGTTTGTTTGGGTATCCCGGAAGTTGAGGTAATTTTGCTGAAATGGTAAATTTCATACTTTATAGGTGTGCTGTTGCAGTATATCTATTGCAACTTTAAATTTTTCAGTATCAGAAAGTCCTCCTTCAAGCCAGTGGATTATAGTTCCTTTCCTTTCCATTCTGCGAAACCAGGTAACCTGGCGTTTAGCAAACTGGTGAATGGCGGTATTCAATTTGCTGACCATGGTTTCATAACTTATTTCACCCTTTAAATAAAGCGTGATATATTTATACTCCAGTCCGTAATAAATTAGCTTTTCGGCCGGGATGCCGGAATCCAGCAATTCTTCGACCTCTTCGATCATACCATTTTTAAGTCGCAGGAGTAATCTTTCTGTGATTCTTTCCCGCTGGGTTTCACGGGCATACCGGATGCCAAAAATCAAGGGTTTAATATCCGGCGGCCGGGGAATAAGTTCCGGATGCGCTGCTTCATATTCAGCAATTTCTATGGCTCTGATGAGCCTGTTTCTGTCGGTTGTATCAGTTGTATTATGGAGTTTTCTTCTCATTAACAGCTTTTCTGTCAGAGCTGACATATCAAGTGTGGAAAGTTCTTTTCTCAAAATATTATTTTCCGGGACAACTGTCATGCGGTATCCTGCGGTGACTGCTTCCAGATACATTCCGGTTCCTCCGCACACAACAGGAACTTTCTTTCGGTTTTTTACCGCGGCAAAAACTTCGTAAAAATCTTTCTGATAATCAAAAACATTATAAGCGGTTCCCGGGTCACAAATGTCTATGAGATGTACAGGGATGGCTTTGTTCTCAACTATATAATCGCCATAGTCTTTTCCGGTTCCGAGGTTCATCTGCCGGTATACCTGCCTTGAATCAGCAGAAATAATCTCCCCGTTTATTTTGCCGGCCAGCCGGGCAGCAAAAGCAGTTTTTCCGCCTGCGGTGGGACCGGTAACAATTATCAGATTATAGATTCCTTTTTGCACGAGTCAGATTCTTTATTCCTGAATGCAATGATAACAAAATACATTGTTTGAAAAAAATCTTACCTTTGAGTCATGTAAATTTAGGTTGATATGGACATAAATACAATTGTAAACAGAGCGATCAACATTATTGTGAAACCTGTTGAAGAATGGGAGCAGGTTAAAAATGAAGATATACGCTACCGGCAGATAATTATACAATATTTACTGCCATTTTTGATACTCATTGGTGCTGCTTCAATTGTAGGAAACTCATTGTTTAGTCCAACTATGTTTGCCTCATTTGGATTTGGTTATGTACTGTTTTCGGCAATAGTTACCATGGTTATAACTTTTTTCGGGGTTTATTTTTCCGCTTACCTGATTAACGAATTAGCCGTTAGTTTTAATACCTCTAAGAATATCAACAATGTGTTTAAGGTGGTAATTTATTCGTTCACTCCGTATTTTGTAGCTTCTGTTTTAACCGGCTTAATTCCCCAGCTTATTTTCATTCAGCTATTTGGATTCTATTCATTTTATGTGTTATGGGTAGGAATGAATCACCTGCTTGCGCCTCCTGAAGATAAAAAAGCCGGTTATGTTGTTGTATCCGGACTTATAATAATTGGTGTTTTTGCTATTTTAAGCATCATGCTCAATCTGGTATTTTCATCATTCCTGTTTGCAGCTGATTCTTACAATGCGCTTTAAATTTTAATTACGTCATTCTGTTTGCTGATAAGCTATTAAAGAATATTTGATTATGTTAAACAGTAAGATAAATATCAAAAATAAAAAGGCATCTTTTAATTTTGAATTTCTTGAGAAATATTTGGCCGGGATAAAATTATCCGGCACAGAAATAAAATCATTGCGTGCCGGGAAAGCAAATCTTACTGATGCTTTCTGCTTCTTCCATGACCATGAGCTGTTTGTAAAAGGAGTGCATATTGCAGAATATACTTATGGTACTTACAATAACCATGACCCGCGACAGGATCGTAAACTGCTGCTTAATCGTAAGGAGCTGAATAAACTGGAACAAAAGATTACGCAAAAAGGACTTACCATTGTGGCCACCCGGCTGTTTATTAATGAAAGGGGGCTGGCTAAACTTGAATTAGCACTGGCAAAAGGGAAGAAAGAATATGACAAGCGTGAGGATATCAAGTCAAAAGATGCCAGAAGGGAAATGGACCGTGCACGAAAATTCTGATAACTCCTTTTAATTTTACTGTGAGAAGAAGAAATCATTCAGTTCATAAATGTCGTGGGTTGTAAGTGCTGATTCATAGTCAAAGAAATCATCAATGGCTTTTAGCACTTCGTCAAATGAGATATACCCGTCTTTATTAATATCCAGTGGTTTGAATTTATCAGGAACAGGAAGGTTTCCACCTCTGTGTCCCGAATAGCCAACATTTGTAAGCAAATATTTTTCAACCTCGCTCCGGGGAACAGCATCGGACATATCATTCATAGCAATTGCCTGATCTTCTGTTATTTCTACACCCTGGTCGTTGACATAGGCTCCCAATCTTGAAAAGGGCTCCTTATCCTGGTAATCGGGAATTCCATCTTTATCGCTGTCAAAAGGACAACCTAGAGAATCTACTTTAACACCTCTCGGGGTATTCGGACAATTGTCCCAGCCATCGAAAACAAGGTCGTTGTCATCATCCCCGTACATCGTATAATCGAAATCAATATCGGCAAAGAGTTTATCGACAATAATGGTTTTGGCATCAGAGAAAAGATCGAGGTGTAAGGTAAGATATGTAAAATTAAACATATCATTTTGTTTGTTGCCAACCGGCCCTGTTTTGTCTTTTGAGCTTACGTTATCCAGCAGGTCGGTGAATGTATAATGCAATGATGTTCCCAGTCGCATGGTTACCCGGTCAGATACCATAAAGTCCAGTCCGGCTTCAAAAGGGATGGCAAATGTATTTTGTGAATAGCTGCCCAGGCCGTAAAGATTGAGGTCGCGCAGGTCTGATTCATATTTGTAATCACGTTTCAGGAAATGGCTGACAGTGGGTGTGCCTTCAGCCACATCACGGATTGTTCCGTCCGACCAGTAATAATAACGGTTACCATTGGCATCAAGCAAGTCGGCTTTTGAATTAAACTGCAGGTTTTCAGCACCAACTGAAACAAATGGCCTAATAAGTTTGTCGCCTTTCAGAAAATGCCGGAAGTCATAATTCAGATTAATCCCGAAGCTGATCAGATCAGTGGCAAAATTAAGGTTGCGGTCGAGCTCTGCAGCAGAACGCTCATTACCGGTGAGTGTCCCATAGATCAGAAAAAAGTTGGCTTTGAAATAATGTTTGTTATCGACGAAAGTAGAAACATTGAATTTTAGTGCCGGTTTACCCATCACCGGATTATTGCTGGCATTTTTTACATCTCCCAGAAAGTTGAGAGTACCTACACCAATGCCAATAACCGGTTTATAAACAGGGTTTTCTACTTCCACCTCTTCTTTTAGCAGGGATTCATAGTATTCTTCCTGTGCTGTAACTTTCAAAAGAGGAAGACACAGTAACCCGCTCAATATCCATATTTTCCATTGCCTGATCATCCGGTTTTTCAATACTTTGAGTGTTTGTTTCTACGGTAAAATTATCAGCAGGTTACTATTTATACCACTTTTGATTGGTAATCATTAAAGCTTCCTGCACGGTGATCCGTTTACCTGAGTTATAAGCTGATACAAAGGCATCGTTTATGGTGGTTGTGTTCCAGATATGTACTCTGTAATCACGTGCGAATTTATATTCCCTGAAAGTACCTACAGAATATTTATGCCATCCTTCGTGCATCTCAGCTCTGACAGTATCCTGAAGATGAAATTTCCGGAAATATTTTTTTACATTGACAGGCCGGTGCCCGGCAGCAACCTGTACCCTGTAGTAAACACCCTCTCTGGGTTGTAAAACATAAGCCTCTGCTATTTTAGGGAGGCGTGCAGACTGTCTGGCCCTGTTGGTAACGGGACCAGGCCCTGGTTTGGTTACAGGCTTGTTGACCGCTGTTTCAGCAATTTGCTGCTCTTCTTTCTGCCTGGCCTCTTCATTAGAACCTGCACCTGTTTGGCCCCCGGCATTCTGAGTAAGCATCTGAGGTACCGAAAGCAGCAGTTGTTTTAATTCTTCCTCGCTGGCATTCTTAATATTTGTGTCAGTTTGAGTAATATCAACCACCTCAGTCTTTCCGTCTTCAATGTAAGAGAAGGTGCCTTTTATATCAAGCGGCGGTAATGAACTGACATCTTCCTGGGCAATAATTTTATAAGATACGATAAAATAGGGTGGGGCCGGGAGATTCATCCAGAGAAATTTGGCTGTTTGATCTTTGAAGGTGAAAATTGCATCCCTGGTTTCCCCGCTGATAGCCCGGTAACCTGCAGGAATGTTCTCTTCTATCTTGGCGAATTTTTCTTTTCCGGCCTTGTTTACCAGTAAATTAACTGTAAATTCACCGGGAGCAGTTACCATCGGTTTTTGTCTGATGCATATAACCTGGTCAGTTGCAGAAGGTGTCAGATCTGGTATTACCTGCTTCTCAAAGTCATTAATATCAACAATAAGTGAAGGATCTATATCGGGTGAAGGAGTAATGGTAACTGAAACGGGCGTTACATCAACAGATTGACGCTGATTGTTATTTATATAGGAAAATTTCCCGCCCATAGTGAAATTACCCTTCAGACGCTGGTCAACATGAATATTGTAGGTGAGAGTTACTGTTTCCTGATCGGGCATACGCAACCATATAAGCCTTACACGATGATCCTGGAACGAAAAATCAGCATTGGCAGAATTGTCGGACAGCGCTTTAAGACCCGCCGGTAATACCTGTTGGAATCTGGAAAAGCCTTCGAGTTGTCCCTTATTGATAGTAATCTCAACCTGGAAATCTTTCCCGGCTTCAACTGTTGAAGGAGCATTCATTTCAAGGCTAACACCACCATCAAACAAAAAATTCAAAAAAAGTACTCCTGCTAAATTAAAAAGAAGCACCAGTGACCTGATCATAGGTTATTTTTAGTTACGTCCGGCATTGTTAATAAAAATAATAGCTAAAAATAAGTAATAACTGTAATAATAGCAAAATATTGAATTAACTTATTTAGAAAAATCAGTCATTGTTAATAAATAATTATACCGGAACTTCGTTTTTCTGTTTTTCAAAAAGGCTGCTCTTGTCTGTTTTATGCTGTTGTAACCCCTGTTATTCACCAAATATATGATGCGACACCTAAAAATTCCGTTAAAAATTCGGGCTAAGCAGATATTTGCTATAAAATTTGTTAATTATATCAACTGCTTCCTCCGCTGTATCCACGAGGGTGAATAGTTCCAGATCCTCAGGAGTAATATTCGATTCTTCAGTGAGCATAACATCCTTGATCCATTGCATGAGTCCCTGCCAGTAATTTTTCCCGACCAGCACGATAGGAAATCGTCCTATTTTTTCTGTTTGTATAAGGGTTATGGCTTCAAACAATTCATCAAAGGTTCCAAATCCGCCTGGCAACACAATAAATCCCTGAGCATATTTAACGAACATCACCTTCCGGACAAAAAAATGATCGAAGGTTAAAAGTTTGTCAGAATCGATGAAGAAGTTAGCCTCCTGTTCAAATGGCAGTGCAATATTGATACCTACTGATTTTCCCTTTCCTCTTTTGGCTCCCAGGTTTCCGGCTTCCATAATACCGGGGCCGCCGCCTGTAATCACCCCATAACCATTTTGCGTAAGCTGAAAAGCTATTTCTTCGGCAAGCTTGTAATATTTATTATCAGGTTTTGTGCGTGCTGAACCAAATATTGAAACACATGGCCCGATTCGTCCCATCTTTTCAAACCCTTCCACAAATTCCGACATGATTTTGAAGATTTTCCATGAATCAGAAGTTTGAATTTCATTCCAGTCTTTTGGTTTAAAAGCAGAGATAATTTTTTCTTCGCTTGTTGACATATTATTTATTGCAGTTAATTTATAAATATACTCTGTATCTTTCTACGGTAATACCACCCAAAATGGTTTTGAAAAATACAAATAATTTGAATTATATGGACATATTATTGATTAATGTGTCAAAACCGGGTGTAATTCGTCCTGCAAATACTGGCCGGTATAACTGTTTTTTTGTCTGGCTACTTCTTCAGGTGTTCCTGTGGCCACAATTTTCCCGCCGTTTCTTCCTCCTTCAGGACCAATATCGATGAGGTAATCAGCCACTTTAATTACATCCATGTTGTGTTCGATCATGATAACTGAATTCCCTTTGTCTACCAGTCTGTTTAGTACATCCAGCAGCACTTTGACGTCTTCAAAGTGAAGTCCGGTTGTGGGTTCGTCCAGAATATACAGTGTCTTTCCTGTATCCCGTTTTGCCAGTTCAGCAGCCAGCTTGACTCGTTGTGATTCGCCACCCGACAGTGTTGTAGAAGGCTGTCCCAGTGTTATGTAACCAAGTCCTACCTGTTGCAGGGTCTCAATTTTTTTAAAGATGGAAGGGATGTTGGAAAAGAACTCTACTGCCTGGTTGATGGTCATGTTGAGTACATCACTGATGGATTTGCCTTTGAATTTCACTTCCAGCGTCTCACGGTTATATCGTTTTCCGTTACATTCTTTACACTTTACATATACATCAGGAAGAAAATTCATCTCGATCGACTGTACTCCGGCGCCTCTGCATGTTTCACACCTTCCGCCTTTTACGTTGAATGAAAACCGTCCTGCTTTATAACCTCTGATTTTTGCTTCAGGGGTCTGTTCAAACAGTTTTCTGATGTCAGAAAAAACGCCTGTGTATGTGGCAGGGTTTGACCTGGGTGTTCTGCCCAGCGGAGACTGATTGACTTCAATAACTTTATCGAGATGTTCAATGCCTTCAATTGTCTTGTAGGGTAGTGGTTCTGCCAGTGATCTGTAAAGATGCCGGCTCAGCGCAGGATGAAGTGTTTCATTGATAAGCGTGGATTTACCGCTGCCGGAAACGCCTGTTACACATACAAATACACCCAGAGGGATAGTGGCATCTACATTTTTCAGGTTATTCCCGCTCGCTTTTTTTATGGTAATAAAATTCCCGTTACCCTTTCTGCGTATTGAGGGTATTGGAATTTCCTTTACTCCTGTAAGGTATTCTGATGTCAGGGAATGTGCTTTAAGGATCTCTTCCGGGGTACCGGAAGCCACTACTTCTCCTCCGTGACGTCCGGCGAAAGGTCCCATATCAACAATATGATCGGCAGATAGCATCATCTCCCTGTCATGTTCCACCACAATCACTGAATTACCCGAATCCCTCAGTTTGCGCAGGGATTCAATAAGTTTGAGATTATCCCGCTGATGCAGACCGATACTTGGTTCATCCAGAATATATAATACATTGACCAATTGGGATCCAATCTGGGTCGCCAGTCTGATCCGCTGACTCTCTCCGCCTGACAGGGAACGGGAGGCCCGGTTGAGTGAAAGATACTCAAGCCCTACATCAAGCAGAAATCCAAGACGTGACCTGATCTCTTTCAGTATCTCCATGGCTATTTTTTTTTGTCTGGACGAAAGCTTGTCTTCAATATTGGTAAGCCAGGCAATGAGCTGACCAATGTCCATGGTTGCCAGTTCGGCGATATTTTTATCGTGGATACGAAAATGGAGTGATTCTTTATTAAGACGATAACCCTGACACTCAGGACATACAGCCTTTCTGACATATTCACTGTCTGAAGGGAGCTGGCCGTTGCCACTGGATTCTGTTTCCTGGTTAGCGATAAAGTTTACTACTCCTTCAAAATTTAAAAAATAATTGGACGTGTTCCCCAATGGTGTATTCTGCAGTTTGAAAGATTCATCTGATCCGTACAGAATTATGTTCATGGCATGTTCGGGAATATCCACAATGGGAGTATTCAGGGTAAACTTGTATTTATTGGCAATTGCTTCCAGTTGCCAGAAAATCAGGGAGTTTTTGTAGGGGCCAAGAGGTGCTATGCCGCCTTTTTTAATGCTTTTTTTCTGATCAGGAATGATCTTGTTTATATCTATTTCACTTACTTTTCCAAGTCCGTTACAGCGCGGACAGGCTCCCTGCGGGGAATTAAAAGAGAATGTGTGAGGAGCAGGTTCGTTGTACGAGATACCGGTGGTAGGGCACATGAGTTGTTTGCTGTAATATTTTGCTTCACCGGTTTCATGATCGAGTACCATCATGATTCCCTTCCCATGTTCCATGGCAGTTTTGACAGAACTTTTCAATCTCTTTTCATCTTTTTCCGAAACAATCAGCTTGTCAATTACTACCTCTATATAATGAACTTTATAGCGGTCGAGTTTCAATCCGGGCATTAATTCCTTAATCACGCCGTCAATACGTACATAGATAAATCCTTTTCTGCGGAGTTGTTCGAACACTTCTTTGTAATGTCCTTTACGTCCTTTTACTATGGGCGCCAGCAGGTTGATGCGGCGTCCGGTAAATTTCTCGGTGATCAATCGGATGATCTGGTCATCAGTATATTTGACCATTTTTTCACCCGTTTCATACGAATAAGCAATACCAGCCCTGGCATACAAAAGACGAAGAAAATCGTAAATCTCTGTTGATGTTCCTACGGTGGAACGGGGATTCTTGTTGGTTGTCTTTTGTTCAATAGAAATAACAGGACTCAGCCCGGTTATTTTGTCTACATCCGGACGTTCCATAGTGCCCAGGAACTGCCGGGCATAGGCGGAAAGTGTTTCAATATATCTTCTCTGTCCTTCTGCATAGATTGTATCGAAGGCAAGTGATGATTTGCCACTGCCGCTTAAGCCTGTAATAACGGAAAGTTTATTCCGGGGAATGATTACATCGATGTTTTTAAGGTTGTGTACACGTGCGCCAAGCACTTCAATTACATCTGCGCCGTTTTTATGATCTGTATTTTTCACTTTTTTCTTTCTGCTTTTCTTCCCTGAATATGGCGCGACTCTCTGTATTAATCCTGTTGCACAGCCAATAAAGTGTCGGCCTGTGAGGAAAGCTGAAAAGTAGCGGCGCTACGAGCTCCTTCCTGTGGGATTTTTATCAGGTATTTTCTGTTGCTGCTGTTAATCAGATATGGTTGTCTGAGCCAGGGATTCAGGTATTTTAAAATTTTGTAATTTGTATTGTATATTGCTGCAAATGAAGCAAAATCATCAATTGTTGAATCTACTTCTACTTTCATAACCGGAATAACCGGATAAAGGTCTTCCTGCCGCAACTGAAATCCATATTTTCCCGGATTCTCAATAATTGATTTGAAAGCGAGAATTCTGAATATATAACGTGCTGTTTCTTCATTAAGTAACAAATTGTAATAATCATCTGTTTTTTGCCGGTCGATCTGTTTGTCAATTCCTTTTCTGCCTGCATTATAAGAAGCAGCCACCATGGTCCAGCTGCCGTATTTCGCATATGATTCTTTTAAATATTTGCAGGCGGCTTCAGTTGAACGTTCGATTGAATAACGTTCATCAACCTGGTCATCTATTTCCAGTCCGTAATCACGTGCAGTGCCTTCCAGTAATTGCCAGAATCCAACAGCCCGGGCGGGTGAAACAACATTGGCCAGCCCGCTTTCAGCAACCGGCAGGTATTTAAAATCATCAGGTATGCCATTTTCTTTCAAAATGGGCTCCATCAGAGGGAAATAGCGGTTTGCTTTTTTTATTAACAGCAATGTTTGCGATTGCCAGTATGTATTGATTAATAATTCGCGGTCCAGCGCTTCTCTGACATCAAAAAAATTAAGCGGTACAGTTTCACCGGCAAATTCAAGTTTACGGGGCATGTCCAACGCAAAAATTGAGTAATTTTTTTTGAAAAGTTCATGGAACGCACTCTCCTCATCATCTGAGCTTTTGTGCGTGAAAAAGCTGGACAATATAATGGTTAATGCAAGCAGGATAGATATACTTATCGCATAAACACGATATTTCGGGCCGTTTTTAGTTTTTTTGAGTTGCAATTTCATACTTATTCCTTCCTGTTATTGAACTGTCCGGTGAAAAAATTATCAGTTTCGAGATCAATTTTGCCCTTTCCGGAAAAATTCTCCGAAAACCTTCAAAATTAATTCATTTTTACGTATTACGGTGAGGAAGGATACGTGAATTTCAGGATAATAATTGAAAGATTATAAAAGAGCAGGGAAAGTACCTGTAATCGGTACAAAACGTAAGGTATTTCTTATGAAAGTTTCAGGGTTAGAATGAATAGGTAAATCCGGTATAAATTCCAAATGAATAAGGATGTGTGTTTATGGCGTTTTCAGGATTTACCGGATCGAGGAAATATTTGAATGTAGGCTCCATATTCATCTTTACCCTGGAAAATAAGCGATAATCAAACCCTATTCCGAGTAGTCCGCTGTAATTCAAATTCTTAATGCCATTTGTCTCCCCGATCTGTTCTTTATCACCACCAGCATTTATCATTACACTGTTACCAATCAGCCAGTTAGTACTAAGCCCGCTGATCAGATTCACACCCAGACGTTTGTCAATCACCTTATACCTGACAGTCAGAGGTATCTCCAGATAATCGAAATTCTGTGTTACCAGAATATTTTCAGCATCCGGCGAACTGCTTAAGTCCAGTGCATTGTTAAACAGTGCTACATTCCTGTTACCGAGAAGGTTCTCTTCGGCTCCGGCTGCATTACTTGTGGATACAATTGGTCCGTGAGAATTAGCTACCGGCACCATTCTGGTTCCTGCTTTCTGATAGGTTTCACCCATATTAAGCTCGTCACGTTGATAAAGGTAAACATTGTTAAGGTGTTGACCCAGTCTTGCATAATAAACGCCGGATTGTACTGACAGTCTCCGGGAGGCTTTGAAACTGAGATTCACACCTCCTGAATAGGAGATGATCGGTGTTTCTACATTATTAAAGTATTCCTGAGTGAGTGAGGTTTTGCTTGTTGGATATAGTTCCCGGTAGGCATACAGGGGAGTTGCCTGACCACCAACAGACCATCTCTGGCTTATATTCCTTTCAGAAGGTACTGCTATATCACTCAGTGATACACTTGCCAGTCCTGTATTATTGATTTCTAATGTACGAATGGTGTTAACTGTATGTAAATTAGTTAAAACCGCGGACAGGCTTTCTCTATCCACCGTTGAAGCGGTCTCTTTCCGATCTTTAGTTGCTTCTCTTTCTGAACTGGATTTTTGTGGTTGTAAAATTTCTGATACAATTTTTTTATCAGCAGACACATTGGATGTTTTCGGTTTGGAAACAGATGCTTGGGTATCATTATTCGCTGCAATAGCTTTTTGCTTCCCGGTTGGTTTAGCCTGGTTATTTTCACGAATTTCTTCAGGTGAGACTAAAGTGTTTTTTTCAATACCGGCAGTCTGAACGTCATTGATATTAGCTACAGATTCCTGTCGGGTAATCTGGTTCTCAGGGAGCGTCTCATTCATCATGAAATAATTAGCTACGAATCCGGTTCCTAAAATTATAAGCACAATGGCTGCAACCCGCATCAGAAAAACTATTCTTTTTTTCCTGTTGGCTTTTTCAAGCCCGTTCATTATTTTTCCCCGGATTTCCTGTGGCGGAGAGACTTCAAAACCGGAAAGTCCGTCCCTGAAGAGCTTATCAATATGTTGGTTTTCCTCTTTCATTATTTTGTAAAGGTTTTCACCTTTTCTTTTATTCGATAAATTTTTTGCACTTTTTCCTGTAAAATTGCCCTGGCTCTTGCCAGATTCGATTTCGAAGTTCCTTCGCTTATATCAAGCATTTCTGCTATTTCCTGATGTGTATATCCTTCAATGGCAAAAAGGTTGAATACCATTTTATATCTTGGCGGTAACTGACTGATCAGATTCAGCAAATCCTGGCTTTCCAGTGAATTTACTTCTGAGTCAACCGGTCCGGCCGTATCATAAAATTCATTAACCGGCGTAGTTGCCTGATGTGCCTGTGTCCGGTAGCGCATCAAAGCAGTAGTTACCATTATTCTTCTCATCCAGCCTTCAAAAGAACCTTTAAATTCAAACTGCTCAATTTTACTGAAAATTTTTATAAAGCCTTCCTGTAAAAAATCTTCAGCATCGCTTCTGTTATTGGCATAACGCAAACACACGCCAAACATTTTTGCCGAAAAATGTGTGAATAATTTTTCCTGGCAATCACGCCGCCCTTTTTTACATCCAATTATTATTTCATCAATCGTATCCACTAACTTATCACAGAAGAATTTATTAAGGTAAAGATATGAATTTAAAGTCACAATTGTGTGAGCCTTAAAAGTTTAAAATTCTTCTGTATAATTTAGCCTATTTTCAGATGCTTATCGTAGGTATAAGGTTGCGTCTATATTTTATATTTTTTTTACGCAACCTTTTTTTGAATGCCGGCATCTTAAAAGTGTTTCTGCAAAATTTAGCTTCTGTATTATTTTTTTGCCTGATTACATATAATGTAAAAACTAGACATTATGGAGTTTAACTGGATGTTTGTTTTTGTAATAGTTTTTGTGGTGTCGCCAATAATTCTTTTTCTGGCTGACATGATCATTTGTCATGTTCAGGATTTTTTCAGATCCATTAAATCTAAACGAACTAAATCCTACTCACATGCAAACATATCTGAGAGCTGAGAGAAAAAAAGGAATATCCTGGATAATATCCGGCATTTTGTTTCTGCTTTTATTGTTGTTACCCTTGGTCTTTCTGGGCGGCTGCGAAAATGATTCCGGAATAACAATCAGGACACCCTTTGATGACTTTGGTATTTATCTGTTCAGCAATGCAGAAGATTATTCATTTTTAGAGAAGAATATTGATCAGCTTGAACTTCAGGAAACTCCATGGATTTCGGCTTCTGATATTGAGATTTATGATTTTTCCTGTCACATGATCTACCTCCGCAATCCTGCAGCATATGAACCGACTGATATTTTGAGTTCTCCGGGGAGTAGGGGATTTGTTACTGCAGTTAAAGGCAAACGGCTGTATAAGGGAGTATTTGTTCCTCCTACAGCCAGCTGGATTCCCTATTCTGCTTACATCCTGTACCCTGATATTTTTGGCGGTGAAGGCTGTCTGACAATTGGGTATAGTAACATCTGGCAACAGGATGATCCCCGGAATAGCGATACCATCAGGCAGGCTCTCGAAAAAGCAGGTATCTATCATGGTGGACTGGGCATTGATTTATTATCAGTCGTAAACACCTCAGAAGGACTTGCCTATACTTTTAGCATCACCAATCTGGACTCGGATGATCTGTATGTGCTTGATCCGGACAAAACAGGGCCGGATTTGTTTCATTATTTCACCAATGGTGTTTATCTTGAGCAGGATAAAAAATATTATTATCCGGTAAGAGATGCCTCCCACTATTCGTTTGAATCAGGTCATTATGAGATGTCATGGTTTACACTAATCCCCTCAGGCAGAAAAATTATTCGGACAACATATATTGAAAAATTTCCACAGCTTACTGCAGGTACATACCGGGCTGTATTTACATTTCCGTCTGTATATAACCTTGATAAATCTGACTGGCTGGTTAAGCAGTCGCGAAATCATCTGACCCGTATCTGGTTGGGCAGCATAACTGTTCAAAAATCGTTAACAATTGATTAAAAATTACTCCGGAATGAAAAAGAACTATTTGTTGTTGTTAATCCCATTGCTGATCATTTCAGTAACATTCTGTGAAAAGCATGATAATGAACCGTATGTAGCAAAGGATATTGATCTTAATGAAAATCAGCAGAGCATGGTCAGCAATGACAATAATTTTAGTCTTGAGCTATTCAGCAAGATCAATGAAGGTGCAACTGATAAAAATGTTTTTATCAGTCCGCTGAGTGTATCCATGGCACTGGGAATGACATGGAACGGCGCGGAAGGATCCACACGTGAAGCCCTATCAGCTTTGCTGGGATTTGATAATTTAAATTACAGGGAAGTAAACCTGTATTACAACAAACTGATAACACAGTTGCCCAAAGAGGACAGCAGGGTAGATTTATCTATCACCAATTCGATCTGGAGCAGACAGGACTATGAAGTTGAAAAACATTTTATTGACCTCAGCAAAGAGTATTTTCTGGCTCAAATTACAAATTTGGATTTCAGTGATCCCGCTTCAGTTGGCAAAATTAACAGCTGGGTGAGCAGCAACACACACAACCGTATTGATAAAATAATTGACCAAATAGATGCAGATGCTGTAATGTTCCTTATTAATGCTATTTATTTCAAAGGGACATGGAAATATTCTTTTGATAAATCTAAAACAACGAGTCAACCTTTTTATCTGACAAACGGAAGTTCTACAGATGCATCAATGATGGATCAGGACGCTGACCTTCCTTTTTTCAGAGGGGAGCACTATAGTGCTGTTTCATTGCCTTATGGTGCAGGTAATTTTATTATGACCATTGTTCTGCCTGATGAAGGCACCGGTATAAACAGTCTGATAAAAGGATTGGATCATGATGAATGGCAAAAAATAATTGCTGTAGCTGATGGCAGACCTGCAAAAGTGCATGTTCAGCTGCCTAAATTCAGGTTTTCCTTTGAAGAGATGCTGAATGATGTTCTTAAATCCATGGGAGCTGCTGTTGCGTTTGACCCTGAAAATGCTGATTTCTCAGGAATAAATTCAACTGGGGGTCTTTATATTTCTAAAGTTAAGCATAAATCTTTTATTGAAGTAAATGAAGAGGGAACTGAAGCTGCTGCAGTCACTTCTGTGCAGATTAATCTGACATCTATAGGTTCTTCACCGCAATTCATTGCAAATCGCCCTTTTATGTTTGTCATCATGGAAAAAAGTTCCGGGGCTGTTTTGTTTACCGGCAAAGTGATGAATCCTGTTGAAGAATAAAAAAACCTCCTGATTGTTGA
This sequence comes from uncultured Bacteroidales bacterium, assembly GCA_963783315.1. GTDB lineage: Bacteria > Bacteroidota > Bacteroidia > Bacteroidales > DASQZP01 > DASQZP01. Next base: position 162,603 of record CAWAMZ010000004.1, on the reverse strand, counting down.
TCAGGAGGTTTTGTAATTATAGTTGGTAAAATCTGAAAAGCTGCTGTTATCAGATGTGTATCACTTCATCATAAGCTGCTGCAGCAGCTTCCATAATGGCTTCCGACATGGTGGGGTGGGGGTGGATTGACTTGATAATCTCATGCCCTGTTGTCTCCAGGTTACGGGCTACCACTATTTCGGCAATCATTTCAGTTACATTGAAACCAATCATGTGTGCACCAAGTAGTTCTCCGTATTTTTCGTCGAAAATCAGCTTTATAAATCCTTCTTTAGCGCCGGCTGCACTTGCTTTACCGGAAGCTGTATAAGGAAATTTACCGACTTTAATATTATAACCGGCCGCTTTGGCGGCTTTTTCAGTCATTCCTACTGAAGCTACCTCAGGATTTGTGTAGGTACATCCCGGAATGTTATCGTAACGAATTGGATGGGGATTTTTTCCTGCAATCTTTTCAACGCAGGTAATTCCTTCAGCTGAGGCTACATGGGCCAGTGCAGGGCCGTGAACGATATCACCAATGGCATAAATGCCTTCAACATTGGTGCGGTAATATTCATCAACCTTGATTTTTCCGATTTCAGTTTTTTCGATACCAAGTTCTTCCAGGCCCAGGTTTTCGAGGTTGGGTGCAACCCCGACAGCTGATAATACAATCTCCGCTTCAATGGTTTCCTCTCCTTTGGGCGTTTTGACAGTGGCTTTACATAATTTGCCGCTGGCATCCACTTTTTCAACTGATGATTTGGTATATACTTTTATCCCTGCTTTTTTGAATGAGCGTTCAAGTTGTTTGGATACATCTTCATCTTCAACAGGAACAACATTGGGCAGGAATTCAACCAGTGTTACCTCTGTACCAATGGAGTTGTAGAAACCTGCAAATTCGCTTCCAATAGCTCCAGACCCCACTACGATCATGGATTTGGGTTGTTTTGGAAGTGTCATGGCTTCCCGGTAACCAATTATTTTTTTACCATCCTGTTTCAGATTGGGTAATTCTTTTGACCGGGCACCGGTAGCCAGGATAATATGATCGGCCTGATAGTCAGTCTTTTTCCCGTCTTCACTGGAGACCTCTACCGTTTTTCCGGGTTTAAGTTTGCCGGTACCTTTGATCTGCTCTATCTTATTTTTTTTGAAAAGGAACTGAACCCCTTTACTCATTCCCTCGGCGACGTTACGGCTGCGTTCTACTATTTTTGGGAAATCGGCTGCAATTTTTCCTTCAACTGTAACGCCATAGTCAGCAGCATGCTTTAAATAATCAAAAACCTGGGCGCTTTTTAATAATGCCTTGGTTGGGATACATCCCCAGTTGAGGCATACACCCCCCAGTTCGGCTTTCTCAACAACGCCAACTTTCAGGCCCAGTTGTGATGCCCTGATGGCTGCAACATAACCTCCCGGACCACTGCCTATTACAATCAGATCGTACTTCATTCGTTAATATTTAATTTTCAAAGTCAGAATGCCTGTGTTCAACAGCACAGGGTAATCCGCATGGCGCCGGGTTTTTTACCGGCATTGTACTATCATTCTGCCTTTGTGGTTATACTTACTCTCATGCGGAAAACATAGTTTTCTGAGTGTTATATTATAAATTACTAATTTACAAACAATTTCATAAGATCACAATACAGTTTGTTCTCCTGCAACCGGGCTGTATGCTAAAAATGGAAAAAATAACCCGTCAGGCCGGCAATTAATCCCACCAGTAAGTTTATTCCCTTGGCTGCAATAAATCCTTTTTTTGACTCCGCAAGCAATGGAATTGCTCCATGTCCGTCCTGTACAATGGAATTAGCTAGTAAAACACTGAAAGGGATGGTTTGGTTGAAAAAAAGTGTAATAAAAATCATGTGGGGTCCCGAAATAGGGATAAGGCCTATTACTACTGCAGCAATGAGAATGGTTACCTGGTTGGAGCGCAGCCATGTTTCGAGGTTTACCTGCTGCATCAATATGCCGATAACCAGTAAGGCACCCAGTGTCCACAAAAATATTTTGAGAAAGTGTTTTTTTATAATATGTCCCCACAGATGTTCACGCAGGAAATGATCAGAAACAGTAATTACAATGAATAATCCCAGCAGGGATACTACCAGGAATGTAATGTTTATCCAGTTCCATTTGTGATGTCCGGCAAGCGGCAATGTCTCATTATGATCATGCAGTAAACTTCCGCTTAGAAGGCCGAAAATAAACAGTGCCAGGCCAAAAATAAGAATAGCCCTCTCGAAAGATATATTTTTGAGCTGTTCAAATATCCTGTATCTTTTAGGATGTATTGATTCTGCTTCTGTTTGATGAACTTCAAAATGAAGTGGGGTGATCATTGGTTTTTTCTTCCTTTTTGTAAATAAATTTATCAGAAAGCCTGTTAACAGGGCCACAACAAAAAGGATTACAGTAATCTTTACGGCAGTAGCAGGGATCATGGAAAACATCATAAAAGCCTCATCACCCGAGGTGGCGATAAGGGTGGCAACTAATGGGCCAAACCCAAGCAAGCGATGGGTATACATTGATACAACAGCATAAGAGCCAAGGCAACCGGGTGTTATTCCCAGTAGAACAGCCAGCAATAATTGCATGTTACCCGACCGACTCAGGTGTTGGCTCCAGGAGCCTTTTGAACGCACATTCACATATTCAATGATCAACATCATGACCATAACAAAACTTGTGATCATAACGGTTTCCTCAAACACACCGATAAGCATTTCTCTCATCCGAATAATCTATTTAGATTGTTACTAAATAACAAAAGTATTATTTTTTTACAGATTAAAACCTGTTTTGCAGCTTTATGAGTTTAAGCCGTTGACATACAATTAAAAGAAAGAGGTGTATTATAGACTTGTTTATTTGATATTCCGGAATGGTTATTTTGAATTTATGTTTATCCTGGTTTGGCCGAAAGTGAAATGCAAAAATAAAGCCCGTCATAAAGATGACAGGCTTATTTTATAAAATTAAAATAATTTAATCCAGCAGACTTGAGATCTTGTCTCTTAGTGCTTGACCGCGAAGGTTTTTGGCAATGATAATTCCATTGCTGTCCAGCAGTACGTTTGACGGAATACTTCTTATCCCGTAAAGCTTGCCGGCAGCATTGTCCCAATAAGCCAGGTCGGAAACATGATGCCAGGTAAGGTTATCATTTTCGATGGCTTTCAGCCAGGATTCCCTGTTCTTGTCAAAGGATACACCCAGGATGTCGAATCCTTTCTTGTGATAATCATTGTAAATAGCCACAACATTGGGATTCTCTGCCCTGCAGGGGCCACACCATGATGCCCAGAAGTCAATCAGCAGATACTTGTAATCTCCTTGTAATGAAGAAAGACTGAGTGAATCGCCATCAGGGGTTGCCATCGTGAAATCCGGAGCCGGTTGTCCCACTTCCACAGATTTCAGCACAGCGATATGTTTTTTCAGATCTTTGGTATAAACTGAATTGTTCAGTGTGGTATCAAACAATGAAGTGATGGAATCGAGTTCACCTGCATTCATTGTGTACGACAGTTCACGATACAGAATGTAGGGCGCAACAACACTATTGGGATGATTAATAACAAAATTTTTGGCATAATCGGTCTGTAGGGTATTGATGGAGTCAATACTGGCTTCAGCTTTGTCCATTTTTGTTTGGTCTTTAATTGCTCTGGCAGCATAATACTGGTCAACAAAGGGTTGCATTTTTTCATTGAAACTGCTGCTGCCTTTCTGGTATTCGTCAAAGACTGCCTGACTTTTTGAACCTGATATTACCGCATTTTCCAGACTGTCAGAATTTAATTTCATGGTGATGGTATTGTTTTCGGCAAAAAAAGGAATACGCCGGCGTAAATCGTTTATTTGAATATAATACAATTCTGGCAGATCAACTGATCCGGTAAGTTCAAAATTACCATTGGTTATGGCAGATGAATCGATGGTTTGCATAGACCCGTCTGCGTAATTTTGCAGATATACCATTCCTGAATCCAGGTTGGTTACCGTACCATTAATAATGAATGAATCTTTGGAACCCGAAGAACAAGCTCCCAGGAGCATAATAAAAATTAAATAGCCTAACTTTTTCATAGTTTATCGTTGTTTTTTTTAAGAATATTTTATTCACAAAGATATAATTATTTACGTCTTATGATGATTTGGTATTAATTCCGTTGAAATAGGATTCAATTAATTTCCGGGCCGCTTCAAATGAAGTCATTTTTCCGTTAAATACATCTTTTTCATATTCTTTTAACTTATTGGCATAAAATGCATTATTGTAAAAATTATTGCGCAGATTTTCGTTAATTGTTTCATGCATCCAGTAACTAGCCTGGTCTTTTCTTCTCTTATGAAAAAAACCATTGTCGTGTGTTAATTGTGCATACTTTTCAACAGTATTCCAGATGGCATCAATTCCATCCTCCGTGCGTGCCGAACAAGTCATTACTTCAGGTATCCAACCCGATTCGGTTGGCGGAAAGAGATGCAATGCGTTTTGGTATTCAGCTTTGGCCATAGTGGCTTTTTCGATGTTGCTGCCGTCGGCTTTGTTGATAGCTATTGCATCGGCCATCTCCATGATTCCTCTTTTAATACCCTGTAATTCATCACCTGCTCCGGCCAGCATGAGCAACAAAAAGAAGTCGACCATTGAATGAACAGCAGTTTCTGACTGGCCTACGCCAACTGTTTCGATGAACAGTGTATTAAAACCTGCCGCTTCGCATAATATGATGGTTTCCCGGGTTTTTTTGGCGACACCCCCGAGTGAACCGGCAGATGGCGATGGACGAATAAATGCATCAGGATCCGAGGAAAGTTTTTCCATCCGTGTTTTATCTCCAAGGATACTCCCCCTGGATCTTTCACTGCTTGGGTCAATAGCCAGAACAGCCAGTTTATTGCCACTGGCGGTCAGGTAGCTCCCTAATGATTCAATAAATGTACTTTTTCCTACTCCGGGAACCCCCGTTATTCCTATCCTTATTGAATTACCTGAATGAGGCAGGCATCGTTCAACAATTTCCCTGGCCTGTTCCTGATGATCCGGAAGTGAGCTTTCAATCATTGTAATGGCCTGGCTCAGCAATGTACGGTTACCGCTTAAAATACCTTCGGCATATTCTGAAGGGGAGAGCTTTTTTCGTTTTCGCGACTTTAATAATTTAACCGCTTCCTGGTTAACTGCTTCGGGTTGTTCAACTCCACTGTTCACTTTTAAAGCACCCTGCTGTTTTTTATCTTTTTCCTGATCCATGATTTTAACTTTTCATAATTCCACGAAATTACATTGTTCATTTTTATGGTGCGAATAGTTGATCAAGTTTTTATCAGATATTATGCACAAAATTAATGCCTCCTGCAGAAATCCGTTTTGCTTATAACAGTATGTGGTATTTTTTCTACAGTTTTCTTGTTGAATAATTTCGGAAGAAAGAACATCATTAATTTCATATTTTTTAAGAACAGCCGGCGGTGAATGTAAAATTATCAGAGCCTGAAGCCTATAACAAGTAATTTTGGCTTTTACAAAATTTAGAATTTTTAACAGTTTAATTCCGGGCTGTGGCATAGGTTTTGAATTTTTCAACAGCATCCCATTTTGTCAGTTTTTCAGGTCAATTCGGCCGGAAAACTATACTAATTAAAAATTACAACCCAATGTTTAAATTAGATGAAAAATTCAGATACCCGGTTTTTAAATCAATTCTTTTATCTGTTTTGCTTATTTTTTCAGGACTTCAGCAGACCAATGCGCAGTATTTCGGACGTAATAAGCCTTCTTATCGCAGTTTCAATTACCATGTAACTCAGAACACCTCATTTTGATATTTATAATTACCTGCATAATGATAGTTTTCTGACACGCTATGCTTCTCTGGCGGAAACATGGTATAAGATGCATCAGCAGGTTTTCAGAGACACTTTTCAAACTCCCAATCCGTTGCTCCTTTATTCTAATCATCCGGATTTTCAACAAACGACAGCAATAAGCGGACTCATTGGTATAGGTACGGGTGGTGTTACTGAAGCACTCAGGAACAGGATCGTTTTACCTGTGATGTATTCCGATGCCCTTAGTAATCATGTGCTGGGTCACGAGATGGTGCATGCATTTCAATATCACATGCTTATTCACGGTGATTCGACTTCCCTTAATTCTATCCGCAACCTGCCCCTCTGGATGGTGGAAGGAATGGCAGAGTATTTATCTATAGGAAGTGTTGACGGGCTCACTGCCATGTGGATGCGGGATGCGATTCTTAACAACGATTTTCCTTCTCTGGATGATATGACCAAAAACCCCGGAAAATATTTTCCTTATCGATACGGAGAAGCATTCTGGGCTTTTGTGTCAAAGATGTATGGAGACAGAATGATTGTTCCTCTTTTCCTGCAGACTGCCAAATTTGGATATGATGCGGCAATTGACAGCTTACTGGGTTTTAACAGCGAGACTTTTTCCAATATGTGGGCAAGCAGTACTAAGGAATATTACAGCCGGTTTTTAACTGATTCGGTTGACCAGTTGACCGGGAAACATATCGTCTCAAAGGAAAATGGCGGAGAAATTAATATTGGGCCTGCCCTGAGTCCGGATGGGAAATATCTTGCTTTTTTGTCCGAGAAGGATGTGTTTACGCTGGATATGTATCTGGCGGATGCAAAAACCGGAAAAATAATCAAACGAATGGGTACCCGGGCACAGAGTAATAAGATTGATGATTATAATTATCTTGAATCCAGCGGTACATGGTCTCCGGACAGCAAACAGTTTGCTTTTGTTGTAGTGGGTAAGGGTAAGAATCAGTTACTGGTAATGGATGTTGATAATGTGCATAAAAATCATATTTATGAAATTCCGGGGGTAAAAGCATTTGCCAATCCTGCCTGGTCACCCGACGGGGAAAATATTCTGGTATCCGGTTTGGTGGAGGGACAGAACGACCTGTATCTTTTCAATCTGAAGACTCATAAAGTGAAACAGTTAACAGATGATTACTATGCCAATCTGCAGCCGCAGTGGTCGTCTGACGGGCGTTACATAGTGTTCTCCACAGATAAGGGTTCTTTTATTCCTACCAAAACAGGTGCTCCCGAAGGGTACAGCATTGCAATTCTGGATACCCAAACCGGAAAAGAACAATTATTGCCGGTTTTTCCGAGAGCTTCAAACCTGAATCCGCTTTTCTCGGCTGACAACCACTCTGTATATTTTCTATCAAACAGTGACGGTTTTAGAAATCTTTACCGCTATTCACTTGATAGCATGCGGGTTTACAGGCTAACTAACTACATGACTGGCATAAGTGGTATTACTGAGATAGCACCGGCCCTGACCATTGCCAGGGACAAAGACCAACTGGTATATACCTATTATTTAAACAATGGATATACCCTGTATGAAGCAGATGGAAAAGACTTCAAAGAGGAAGAAGTTGATCCGCTTGATGTTAATTTTGATGCTGCAATTTTACCTCCCTACAAACACATTCAGCCCGGTTTTGTGGATAAAAATATCGAATCAAACCAGGTCTACAGGGAATTGAGCGATTCAGCCATAAAAAGATTGCCTTACAAACCCAAATTTCAGCTTACTTATATTGGTAATTCAGGTGTGGGTGTTGCTACAAGCCGATACGGGACGGGAATGGCAGGTAGTGTTGAGATGTTGTTCTCTGATATTGTTGGAAATAACCAGTTATATGCGGGTGTATCACTGAATGGCGAAATATATGATTTTGGTGGTCAGGTTTCATATATTAATCAGAAAAACAGGTTTAACTGGGGAGGCTCTGTATCTCACATTCCCTACAGGTTTGGATCGTATGGGCTGAAAAAGGATACCATACAACTTGGAGACTCTCTGGCTCAGGTAGATAACCTGATGTTGGATGTAATAAGAATGTTTCAGGATCAGATTTCTGTTTTCGGTTATTATCCTCTCTCACAAACACAGCGAATTGAGGTTGGTGGTGCCTTGTCCTGGTATTATTACCGCATTGACCGGTATAATAATTACTACCTGGGTTATTATAACCTGGGTGTTACCAGGGATCGAAACCTCCCTGCTCCGCCTGGTTTTAATCTTCAGCAACTCAATGCTGCCTATGTTACGGATAATTCCTATTTTGGAATGACTTCCCCTTTGAGGGGCAGCAGGTCCCGGTTTGAGGTTGAAAAATATTTTGGGTCGGTTGGTATGTATACAGCACTTGCAGATTACCGGAAATACATGTTTGTAAAGCCGGTTAGTTTTGCTGTACGGCTGTATCATTACGGGCGATATGGAAAAGATTCACAAAATAACATAATGTCTCCGCTGTATATCGGTTATCCCTGGTTGATCAGAGGATTTGGTAACCTGACAAGCAATGTCTATCAAAACAGTTATATCAGGGGGAACAGTACTTATAACAGCTTATACGGAAATAAAATTGCAGTGGGTAATTTTGAGGTGCGTTTGCCGTTTACAGGCCCGGAACAACTGGCGCTTATCAAATCGAAACTGTTCATGACGCAGCTTGCTTTGTTTACAGACGCAGGTGTTGCCTGGACTGATTATACACATCCTGTGTTTAAACTGAAATCTTCGGATCAAACGGAGCGTCCAATTCTGTTATCCACAGGTATATCATTAAGAGTTAATCTGTTTGGTGCGATGATACTGGAACCTTATTATGCAATCCCGCTACAGGGAAATGGTTTCAAGGATGCATCATTCGGACTTAATTTTACGCCGGGATGGTAAAAAGAACTTTTATTAAATGAATTGATTTATACATTTGCCCGGTCTCTGTTTACCGGGCTTTTTTTTAAATTATGATTTATATTTGCCGTTTCTTTAAGGGTAGTAATTGTAATTATTACAATTTAAACGATTTATGAATAAAACCAATCTCCATAGTCACACAAATTTCAGTGATGGTAGTGATGAGCCTGAAGTTTATGTGCTTGAGGCAATTAAGAAAGGAATGAGTGTATATGGTTTTTCCTGCCATGCTCCTTTGCCGTTTGAAGCTTCCTGGTGCATGAAGGAGCAGAACCTTGGGCGTTACATACATACAATCAATTCTCTGAAATTAAAATATAAGGATAAAATAAAGATCCTGGCCGGACTGGAAATTGATTACTTACCTTACAGAAAAGGATTTTTTGAACACCTGAAAAATACCTGGTCTTTGGATTATACAATTGGGTCGGTGCATATTATTGATCAGCTCCCGGATGGGACTCCCTGGAATGTGGATGGGGAATTTGAACTTTTTAAGAATGGACTACAAACTGTTTTCAGGAACGATATCAGGTTGCTGGTACAGCGTTATTATGAACTGGTAAGGGAAATGATAATTACCGAAAATCCTGATATTATCGGTCATATCGATAAGATAAAACAACCCTTGAGAAGAACTGGTATGTTTGATGAAGCGGAGAGCTGGTACCGGGATGAGGTATTGCGCACGCTGGATTTAGTCTCCGGATCGAACTGTGTGGTGGAGGTTAACACCCGTGGCTTTTATAAAGGCAGAACAACTGATTTTTACCCGTCTGACTGGATTATTACGGCTATGATTGAGCGGGATATTCCGGTAATGTCAAATTCAGATGCCCACCAGCCACAAGAAGTGGATGCAGGTTTAAAGGAAGCAAATGCATTGCTTGCTGAGGCAGGATATACCAGGCTGGCATTTTTGCCCCATGCCAACGGATGGATAACCAAATCTCTTTCTCAATGAGTTTTCAGGAAAAGTAACATCCCTTGGATTCTCTATATCGGGATGATTTACGTTGCTTACATATTAATTCCTTCATATTTCGAAAAATATAGCTGCATGAAGGAATACTGGTTTTTACTTGTTATATGGAACCACTTTTTTGTTAAACTGGTATACCTGTTTGATTAGATTTATCAAAAATTTCTAACACCCTGTCAAAAAAACAGAAATTAAAGTGTTATTATTGGCATGAAAATGAAACTTGTTTACTTAATTATAGTAAAAGTTAACATCAAATGATGCAGGTAAATAGTTACCTGCTGTTATTTTACCCTGAACTATATAAATCTGATTCCTGACTGGATGAGGGTTTTTATGTTTATTAATATTATCTATGGATTACGTCTGTTCATTATTTAAGAGAATATTTACATTTACATTTGTAATAATTGCTGCCCTTGAAATGCTGAATGCACAAACAGGGCCGGGTGGTGTCGGAAATGCTGATGGTTCTGCCAGTCAGCCGAAAAATATATTATGGTTTGATACGAATAGTCTTTCGTTAAATGATAACGATCCTGTTCCTCTCTGGACCGACCGGTCAGGGAACGGCACTGATGCTTCACAGGGAACAGTAGTGAATCAGCCGCTTTTTAAAACCAATGCTCTTAATGGATTTCCCATCATCTATTTTGATAATAGCACTGCCGGCCAGGAAGATTTTCTGACTTATAATGGCAATGTACTGGTAAACACCGATTTTACTGCTTTTTATGTGGCAGCCCGCAGGGATAATTCGCAAAATATTGTCCTGGGCGGTACTGCTGCCTCTTCCAATCAGAATCTGTATTTCGGATGGAATGACGCTACTCAGTTAATTTGCAGCCATTACGGGAATGACATAACTGCATCTTTATCAGGAGATGGAAGTGGCTATATCGGCGATGGATCTGCCGGTAATGATTACGGGATTTTCATGGACCGGCTCTCGTCTGCAGAAGCGGCTCCACAGCGCAGGGTTTTTCAGGATGGGGTGCAAACAGGATCCATTAATGATCCTACTCAGCTTGCTGCTTATACAGGAGCTGCGATTGGCCGGTTTGGTTCAACTCCGCAGTATTCCATTGTGAATGTAGCAGAAATAATTTATTATACTGATCCGCTGAATAGTGCTGAGCGTATTATTGTTGAGAATTACCTGGCAGCCAAATACAACATTGATATTACTACTGCTTCCCGCTACAGTGGAGCTTCAGCAGGTTACTTTTATAATGTTGCCGGTATTGGACGCGAAAGCGATGGTGCACATTCACGTGCTGCTTCAGCAGGATTTTATGTGTATGAAAATAATACGAGCTTCGATAACGGGGAATATATCATGTTTGGGCACAACAACGTACCAAACAGTTCGTCAAGTGTAAAAACCACTTCAACAGTAACAAATTCGGGTGCTGCTGCAGCCTGGAACCGGGAATGGTACCTCGATGCAACCAAAACCAATGGTATTGATGCAAAACTGATCTTCGATTTTAAGGAAGCACTTTCTGACGGACAAAATCCACAGAATATTTCCAATTACGTGTTACTTTACAGAGCTAACACTGCTGCAAACTATAGCATTGTTGCCGGATTGACACCCGGACAGGATGCTGCTGACCAGGTGTATTTCAATATCACCAACGCGGATCTTAATGATGGCTATTATACCATCGGAACGCAGGACGAAGTAAACAGTCCGGTTGAAGGTAAATCGGTTAATACCTGGTATTCGCTGGTTTCAGGCGACTGGGAAAATCCGGATATCTGGACCCTCGATCCCTCCGGTGCCCTCCCTAATAACCCTGGCCATTACACTCCATCTACCTCACCATCGGCAGCAAACGACAAGGTGGTTATTCTCTCCGGGCGTACTGTTACCATTAGCGCAGGAAATAACAATAAAAATCAGGCAGGACTCCGGGTTGATGGCAGGCTCGATTTGACAACAACTACCGGCCATAATTTTGGCAGTATTTCCGGTAGTGGAAGAATTTTGCTGGCTGCGGCTAATTTCCCGGCCGGTGATGCCACTGATTTTATTACCAAAGGAATGGGAGGCGGAACGGTTGTTTATTATGGTGGCAATTATCCGCTTACTTCCAACCGGGAGTTTTGCAACATGGAAGTAATCATGGATGATCCGGCAAATACACTTACCCTCATGGCCGATTATACCCTGAACGGGAATCTGGTCATCCAGAACGGTATCCTTAAGATCAATGATGATGCTTCGACAGCAATCAGAACGCTGATAGTTAAAAATGATGTTACCGTTGAATCAAACGGAAAGATATTAACCGGAAGAGGAAATACAATTGGATCAAACTCAATACCGGGAACAATGCCAGCAGGTGACAACTATTTCAAAATTTTTCACCAGTTCGAAATTTACGGGAATTTTACCAACCATGGCACAGTACGTTTTACCAATCAGGCGGCTCCGGTTTACAATCAGTTTACTTCAACCGGAGCCGTAACCGTTTGGTTCAGGGGAGCTGCCAATAAAAATGTAACCTTGTATGGTACTACTGATTTTTATAATTTGATCGTAGACAAAGGTACAGACCAAACCTATACACTAAGTATTTATTCCGATAATACATCGGATTTTAATCTTTTTGGCCCCAACAACGTGGGGAAGTATGAGACTGCTCCTTATTCTGCCAGTGACCCGCTGGTACGAAAAGCACTCTGGATACATAACGGGACTCTCAAACTGACAGGCTACATTAATATTCCAACACTTTCAGAAGGCAACCAGGTGAGTGGAAACGGCGATTATGCCATTGGCAGCAATGCTGGTTTATGGATTGCAGGTTCAAACGTTACTGTTTATTCAACAGCAAGCAATATATCACAAATAAGTTCGGGTGCAACAGGCATCACAACAGGCAGTTCCAATCAGGCTATGTCGGTATTTGGGAAATTCAGAATTTCGAGTGGTTTCTTCGGTACACGTAACAGTGCCGGTTTTATTTTCTGGGCTGCTTCAAATGCACAGCTCAGGATCGATGGCGGGACCTGTTACGTTGCTCAGGTCAGAAGTGCCGCTGGTACGGGTGGTGTAGCTTCCTATCTGCAAACAGGAGGTACCATGACTGTTTTTGGGAATGAAGCAACCTATGGTGGCGAATATACAGGAGCTTATCCCTTATTCGGACTGGAAACCAGTGATGCTGTTTTCCAGATGACCGGCGGAGAGATTATCCTGCAGGATGATGATGGAAATGCATCAACGCCCGAATTCAGTATCCTGTCATCAGAGGGAAATTACCAGGTAACAGGAGGAACAGTGAAATTTGAGCTGAAGAATGGCCGCGCTGCCCAGATACAGTCAAGTGCAAATTTATGGAACATGGATCTTACCAATTCATCGGGGGCGGGAAATATTTCACTTCAACTACTTAGCGGACTGACAGTAATGGGAAATGTAATCCAGCACAGTAATACAACCCTGAATGCAGACAGTCAGGATCTGAATATTGGCGGCAACTGGGATTATGCCGATGGAGCAGTATTTACTCATGGCGGCAACACTACCAGTTTTGTAGGTAATACGAACAGTACAATTTACATACATAGTGCAGCCACCACACCGCAACTTACCCTGAATAATGTAAACATATATAAAGACCAGAATTCCAATCCTGCGCTTTTTGATACGGTGGAAATTAACTGTGTTGCTGTAACAGGCAGTGAGGCACTTCTTATAGCAGGTAATTTGGCCATTACACGCGGCGCATTTGACTTGCATTCCTGGCAGGTCAATTTGCATGGCAATATCAATATTACGGACGGTGAAATAATGGAAACCGGTACACCCCAGGGATGGCTGGTATTGAATGGCTCAGCGCAACAGACATTGAAGGGGGCCAGTACAAAAGAACAGAGCTTTGGAAATATCGAGTTGAATAATTCTGGTGGAGCTCTCTTGTTGAGCAACGTAAATGTGAATGATTTTAAATTTAACTCTGATATAATAATGAACCTTGATATTTATAATTTGGATGTGGAAGGTGTATTAAATGGCAATAGTTATGGCTCAACAAAAATGTTTGAAACGGCTGGGAATGCATCAGATGGAGGGCTTACCAGGTTTATTAATTTATTGAATGGGGGGGCAAATACTACAACTGTATTTCCTGTAGGTACTCCCTCCGGATATACTCCGGTAACTATAACTCAACAGGCTCAAATCAATGACGCCGGAAAAATAACGATAAATCCGGTTAATAGTTATCATCCGGCTAGTGCAGTTCACAATAAGACAATACCCTATTACTGGGTAGTTGATACTTCAGGATTTAGTTCAGTAACATTGGATGATATCAAGTATACCTTTACATATAATTTAACTTCAATTCCCGGGAGCGCAAGTAAGCTGTTAAATTTATGGTACGAAAACTATAATTGGACTGAGTATAATAAGAATATCCAGTCAGGTAATATTAATTTTCCTTATGACGCTTATTTGACAGGGGATTTTACGGTTGGGAACCATTCTGATTTCAAAAATCCAATGGTTTATTATTCAACCACAGAGAACAGTGGGAATGACACAGATTTTGGTAAAAATGACAAATGGACAGACCCTTCACATTGGTCTACTGTAGGACATTATTCAACAATCAACGCCGGTACTTATCCACAGCAGGGAGATGTTGCAATATTGGGTTTTGGGTTATCCAGTCCGACTGCTACTACCGATGATTCACAACGATCCCATTGGTTTTATGCAGATGCTGATATTGATGTATCAAAACTTGTTTTTGCGGATCAGGTTATTAACCAAAATGGAATTGCAGTGCCCAGAAGCAGTTCTTATCTTCCTCAGTTGATTATAAAAGCTGATAATAGTATTAATGTAAATATTGGTACGGTTACCGGTACAGGAACTTTTAATGTTGAAATTGGTTGCAGTACATGTAATGCTGATCCTGCTGTTTCAGTTCCTGTTAATGCCTCTATTTCTGCCGATTTTGGTGATTTTATTAATAATCCTGTTTCCCGTTTTGATTATGATCTTGTAACCTCAAATAATACTGCTGTTTATTTGCCTTCTTCTTTTCCTGACATTTACCCTAACATTCATATTAAAGGTGAAAATGGCAATAATCGCACATTAATCTTTCAGAAAGATATATTAATAAAGGGGGATTTAACTATCAGAGAAAATGCTGATCTAAGATTGAGTAATACTACCTATGGCGATATTGAGGTATTAGGGAATTTAGATATGACTATTAATAATACAGCTGATATACTTGAGTTTCCGGCGGATGGGCCTGGTCGTACGCTTAAAGTTAATGGGAATATCTATATGGATAATGATAATGATATTATTCGTGTTCTTGACAATACAAACCCTTCAGATGTCCTTGTTCATAAATTGCAGGTGGGTGGTGACATAAATCAGGATATTGGACAGATAGATTTATATAATAATGCAAGCAGTAATAGTGATGAGGCTGTACTTGAATTAATAGGTGAAAATGATGCAGAATATACCAGAACAAACAATCCACCTATGGAATTGTATCAATTGGTCATGAACAAACTTACCGGTAAAAATTTCACATTCCAAAATGACTTCACCCTGAATGGCCCCACCAACGGAAGTACAAAAGCCCTGGAACTGAAAACAGGTAATCTCATCCTGAATGATGCAGGTATTGACCTGACTTTATCAAACGGCGGTGCTGATTTCAAGATTCCTGAAACGGCCAGCCTCACAGCCAATGATGCTACTATCCGCTTGTCAGGAAATAATACAGGTATCTGGCTTGATGGCCTTATGCATGCCGGGAATGGCAGTAAATGGTACCTGGATGGGGGCACAAATAATTATATCGAATATACTGCATCCGGGCAGTCTGAAATTGCTGTTGATAATGCGGTTTTCCGTGTTGGATCCCAGATAAGGCGGTCAACCATTACAGAAGAAGGAATATTGAATTTCCATGAAGATGATCCTGGGGTAGATGTGGTAATCGGTACTAAGGCCAACCTGGGTGGCGAGACTTCCCGGGGTGTTTTTGAACTGGTCAATACCGGTTGTAATTTCACCCAGGCAGCCGGTGCTAAGTTATCCATTGCCAATGCAGTGAACAATGCTACAGTACCTTCTTTCTACCTCAATCTCGATCCGGCTGAGGTAATCCTAGGTGCGGGTTCTGTCATAGTCTTTCGGAAGCAGCCAGACTGCTGCCTCTCAGGAGATGGGATTGTATGCTGTCTGTCCCGCTGAAAAATGTTCAAACAGATAATACCTCTGGGAATAATCCTGTTGTAAGTTGAATACAGTGGCACTAACGGCAATAATCTTAACATTGCTGCAGGTACAGAATTTGATGCCAATGGACTGGACGTTACCCTCAACAACGATTTTGTCAACAATGGCACCTATACTGCTAATGGCAATACAACTTATTTTGCCGGATCGGCCACACAAAATATTTCCGGCGGAACAACCCATTTTTATAATCTGACCAAATCAGCTGCAAATACCCTAAATGTAAATACAGGCATTGTCATTGAGCATGATGCTGCCTTTACTTCAGGAGTGGTAAATGACAACAGCAATGTTATCGCTGTGCAGGGTGACTTTACATTTAATGCTACGCATCATTACGGCGGAACGGGTAACGGCATCATGCTGAATGGATCATCACACCAACTGGCAACCGGAAACGGAACACTGGGAAAATTAACAATTGACAATGCCAGCGGAATTGAGATGCCCTTGGGGAACTCTTATACTATTACAGATGGCCTGCAGTTAAATAACGGTATTTTTGAAATTGGCAAGAATCTGCTGAAGCTGGAAGTTGGTGCTGATATTATTCCGGGCAATCCTTTTTCCTCCTCCAACATGATTTCTACCAATATTTCCTTTACTGATAACGGTGTTGAAAAAGTCCTTTCTGCTGGTGGCGGACAATATTTTGTATTCCCGATCGGGGCAGGTGGCAAGTATACACCCGTTGCATTTACCATCACATCCAACGGGAACAGCACCGGTTCCATAACCGTAAAGGGAGCCAATGAGCCACATCCGAGTATCCAGAATGATGCTGAAGCGCCGGATCCCGAAATTGTGGATATGGATAATGTCCTGCAATATTACTGGGTATTAAAGGCAAATGGTATTACCAATTTCACGGGTGTTGCGAAAATGCAGTATAATGAAGGAGATGTTAAAGTGACAACACCATATTCCATTGCCAATTATATTACTGCCCGTCTGTTGAGTGATGGCAGCGGAAACTGGAATAAGTATAACACCGACGATGTAGACGAATTAAATCATGAACTTGATTTTTCTTTCAACAATACCAATGATGCAGGTATTGAAGGTGATTATACCGCCGGTGTGGATGGTGCAGATTTCAAAGGGGCAATTCCCGACAAAGTGCCGTTTTATGAGACCAATAAGTCGGGTGACTGGACAGATGGTTCCATCTGGACACCCACAGTGGCTGGAGGGCCAAGGGGAGCTATGGTCCGCATCAATTCAGGACACTCTGTAACCATGCCCGGAAATTTTATTTCTTCCTATACCACCGAAATCACCGGAACTTTAAAGGTAAATAATACTTTCGGCCATCGGTTGGGTGATGTTTCCGGTACCGGCACTTTGTACACCGAGCGCGAAAGCCTGCCTGCCGGCTTCTATGAGAATTTTTGTAATCCAGGAACAGGTACTTTTGAATTTGGCGGTACATCAAGCTATGATATTCTGGCATCATTTGCACATGTGAACAATGTAATTGTCAGCGGGACCGGGGAAAAACGTTTCCCTAACAATGATCTGACTATATATGGTAATCTTGCAATCAATGGCACAAATGCTTCTCTTATACTGAATAATGACCACGACAAAACCATCACCATTGACGGAAACCTTTCAAAGACCCAGGGTGTATTTGATGCTGGGCTGGGAACCAATGCAAAAATTCTTTTTAAAGGAACTTCAGAGCAAACCATCACCGGAGATTTTACGGGTTCAAGCAGATTGTATCATGTTGAGGTAAATAATGCAGCCGGATTAACCCTGGGCGGACCAGTTGAAATTGATGGTAATCTTACTTTTATCCACGGATTGATAAGAACAACGGCTACCAATATTTTGTCTGTAAATAATACGGCTTCCATAGCAGTATCCGGCCAGTCGGCTACGCGCTATGTTGATGGCCCCATGCGGAAAAAAATCCTGAACGGAGAAAGTTTCCTCTTCCCGGTAGGTGACGGTAACCGGTTTGGCGAAGTAAGCGTGATCGGAACCAGTTCTTCCGCTGCGCAATACTGGGAAGCTGAGTATTATAACCAGAATCCCACAACCACTTATGACATAACAAGCATGGTAGCTCCCATTCAGACAGTCAGCGGGAATGAGTACTGGCGTATCAAAGGTCCAGCAGGAGGGAAGTCGGATGTGAAAATACGCTGGGATGCACTGAGTCAGCTGCCAGCTGCTACAGACCCACGGTCTCTTCTGCATATTGTTGAATGGAACGGAACAGCCTGGGAAGACGCCGGAAATACTGTTACCGATAACGGGATTAACAACGGACGAATTCAGACTGCTGCTCCAGTTTCCCTGGATGAACATGTGTTTACCATTGGCTCAAAAGATAATACACCGTTACCTACTGCAGGTTTTGTATCGGGTGATACTGCCATTTGTTCCGGGGGCACTGCAGATCTGAAAATTGTATGTTCAGGAACTGCAAACTGGCAGGTGGAAGTTTATAAAGATGGGACAACATATCAAATGCTTACTATAACTTCAAGTCCTTTCATCTATAATGTCTCAGATCCCGGTGTGTATGCTGTAAATGCTGTCAGCGATATAAATGGTACGGGTAATCCATTCGGGAATAATGTAACTGTAACTGTAAATACTGTGCCAACTATCTATACTGTCACCGGAGGCGGTGCCTATTGTGCCGGCGGTTCCGGAGTGCCTTTGGGAGTTGCTAATTCTGAGAGTGGAGTAAGCTACACCTTGTTGCTCGATGGCAATCCTGCAGGAATTACTGTTCCGGGAACAGGCACCGGAGCCATAACTTTCGGGAACCAGACTACAGCTGGTACTTACACGGTTATTGCTGCAGATGCGAGTGATGCTGCCGGGGTTTGTGCCGTTCCCATGACCGGCAGCCCTGCTATTACAGTCAATCCGTTACCGACTGCTATACTTAAAGTTGACCCGGCCCTTGCCAAATTATGCGAAGGGCAAAGTACCCAGATTACTATTGATTTTACAGGAAGTGGAACTTATGATTTCACCATTTCTGATGGTACGAACAGCACCAATATTACTGGTGTTGCATCTTCTTATGTGTACAGTCCGACAATGAGCTGGATAAATGATGGTACGGCAACTCCTTCACCTGAAACAGATTACTACTTTACCATTACAACCCTCACGGACAGCAATGGTTGTACGAATAATACAAACTTTGGAAATGAAAAAGCAGTAGTGTTTAAGTTGCCGGAAACCGGTCCGCAATATCATATTTCCAATGATTTTGGGAATTAATAGCGAGTGCTAATTGACGGTTGTACCGTCAATTTTAATCATTCATGGTAAGAATAGTTTCAATCTTTAAAATATTGCTGGTGGACGGTTGTATCCTCAACTTTGTTAATTCAGGATTCTATCCATTCAACCTGGCTAATTGAGGGTTGTACCCTCAATTTATCTAATTCGGGTTTCAATAGTTTCAATTCTTTACAAGCAATGCAATATTTTCCACATGGTGGGTATGCGGGAACATGTCCACAGGTTGTATTTTTGTAACTGTGTAAGCTTCATTTAACAGGGCAATGTCCCTGGCCTGGGTGGCAGGATTACAGCTCACATACACAATCTTTTCAGGTGCAGCATACAACAGTGCATCTACCACATCCTTATGAATACCGGCCCGCGGCGGGTCCAGTACTATTGTGTCCGGATGACCATGTTCGTCTATAAATTCGTTGGTTAGGAGGTCTTTTATATCGCCTGCATAAAATTTTGTGTTGTCCAGGTTATTGAGGGCTGCATTCAGTTTAGCATCTTCAATGGCTTCGGGCACATATTCGATCCCGATAACCTCTTTGGCCTGCCTGGCCAGGAAACAGGCAATTGACCCTGTTCCTGTATACAAGTCATATACAGTTTCATCTTTGTTTATAGAAGCAAATTCAAGTGTTTTTTCATAGAGCTGCAGTGCCTGTCCGGCATTGGTCTGAAAAAACGACTTTGGACCAATACGAAATTTCAGGTCGCCCAGCTGTTCAATAATATGATCTTTGCCTTTCCACACGATCACTTCCTGATCGGTAATGGTATCATTGCGTTTCTCGTTTACTACATACTGAAGTGAAGTGATCTCAGGGAAGGTGTCAGCAAGCATTGATAACAAACCTTCAATGTTTTCACTATCATCATATGCAAAAACCGGTACCACCATTACTTCTCCCGTTTCGGAAGTGCGTATCAGCAGGTTTCTCAGGAAACCCGTATGGTTTCGCGGGTCATAGAATTCGAGGCTATGCATGGTGGCATACTTCTTCACCGCCAGCCGGATGCAGTTACCGGGTTCAGGCTGCAAATGACACTGTCTGATATCTACTATCCGGTCGAACATCCCGGGGACATGAAATCCCAATCCGTTCATATCTCTGAATTCCTCTCCGCTTTCCACTTCCTCACGGGTGAGCCACCTGCGGTTTGAAAAGGTATATTCCAGCTTGTTGCGATATAAAGTTGTTTTGGCCGAAGGCAGAATGTCATTAATGGAGGGGATTTCAATTTTACCAATCCGTTCGAAATTATCCACTACCTGTTTCTGCTTGTAAAACAGCTGTTTTTCATAGGGAAGGTCCTGCCAGACACAACCACCGCAATCGGCAAAGTGTTCGCAAAATGGATCGGAACGGTCAGGTGAATAAGCATGGAATTTTACCGGCATTGCTTCGGCAAAATTTTTCCGTTTGCGCGTCAGTTGCAGATCAACAACATCACCGGGCAAGGCATTTTTAACAAACACAACCATCTCGTTTACCCGTGCAACTGCTTTCCCTTCCGCAGCAATATCTTCAATCATTATATGTTCAAAAACCGGTAATTTCTTTCTTCTTCCCACAATTATTTTTTTTGCAAAGATAATCCTATTACAAGGATTTGCGAATAACCTTCAAAGATTTTCCTGAAGCTACTGAATTATGCTACAAGTATTTTATCTTTGCGCAATTATTTATAACCTTTAGTTTTATGATTTCGGTTGAGCAACTAACCATACGTTTTGGCGCTTTTGAACTTTTCAATAATATTTCTTTTCTGGTAAACCTGGGTGACCGGGTTGGCCTGGTAGGAAAGAATGGGGCGGGTAAATCTACACTCCTGAAAGTTTTTGCCGGTCTGCAGCAGCCCTCAGAGGGACAGGTTGTAGTACCGGACAGTGTTCGTACCGGCTATCTGCCGCAGCAAATGGTTCATCGTGATGGTAAAACAGTGTATGATGAGGCGATTAGTGCTTTCAGCGATGTGCTTAAGCTGGAAAAGGAGATTGAAGAGATCAACCTGCAGCTTACTGAGCGCGATGATTATGAATCAGAAGATTACCTGAAACTTATTGAACGGCTTACCGAAGCAAACGATCATTATAACGTGCTTGGGGGAGCAACCATACATGCCGATGTTGAACAGACGCTCTTTGGACTGGGTTTCACGCGCCGCGATTTTGATCAGCCTACCAATAAATTCAGCGGTGGATGGCGGATGCGTATTGAACTGGCCAAAATATTGCTAAAAAAACCCAATGTATTTTTGCTTGATGAGCCTACTAACCATCTTGATATAGAGTCGATTCAGTGGCTGGAAAGTTTTCTGAAAGACTATCAGGGTGCTGTTGTACTGATTTCACACGACCGGGCTTTCCTCGATAATGTGACAAACCGCACAGTTGAGATCTCTCTCGGCAAAATCTATGATTATAAGGCATCTTACTCAAAGTACCTTGAATTGAGAAAGGAGAGGAGAGAGCAGCAGATGGCCGCTTATCGCAATCAGCAAAAGATGATCGGGGAAACTGAACAGTTTATTGAGCGGTTCAGGTACAAGGCTACAAAAGCGGTTCAGGTACAATCACGTATCAAACAACTGGACAAAATTGACCGGATTGAGGTGGATGATGAAGATCTTTCTTCCATCAATATCCGATTTCCGGCTGCTCCGCGGGCAGGTTCCATTGTGGTCGAAACTAAGGGACTCGGCAAGGCTTACGGGAGTAAACAGGTAATTAAAGATATTCATCTGATTATCGAAAGAGGGGAAAAGGTTGCCTTTGTTGGTAAAAATGGCGAAGGCAAGACTACCTTATCAAAAATTATTGTGGGCGAGCTGGATCACAGCGGAGTCCTCAAACTGGGCCACAATGTTAAAATCGGCTATTTCGCCCAGAATCAGGATGAATTGCTCGATGAAAATAAAACCGTGCTGGAGACCATTGATGCAGTAGCGGTTGGTGATATACGCACCAAAATCAGAGATATTCTGGGTGCATTTCTTTTCAGTGGTGAGGATGTGGATAAGAAAGTAAAAGTATTGTCGGGTGGTGAACGGTCCCGGTTGGCAATGGCTATGTTGTTGCTGGAACCATACAATCTGCTGGTGCTTGATGAGCCTACCAATCACCTGGATATTCGCTCCAAAGATATTTTGAAACAAGCCTTGACCCGGTTTGACGGCACTCTGATTCTCGTTTCACACGACCGGGAATTTCTGGATGGCCTTACTGAAAGAATTTATGAATTCAGAAATCAGGGCATCAAACAATACAACGGTGGTATTTATGATTTTCTTCATAAAAAAAAGCTGGCCTCATTAAAGGAATTGGAAAGCAGACAATCTGCTGATAAAGAGCCTGAAAACGAAAATGCTCCGGATAATAAGATGGCTTATGAGGAGAAAAAGGAATATGATAAAATGATACGCAAGGCAGAAAACAGGGTAAAAGCCTGTGAAAGAAATATTGATACCCTGGAAAAGAAGATTGCTGAAATGGATACTGTTCTTGCTTCACCCGATCAACAGTCGGCTGATCCTGCCTGGTTTGAGGATTATGAGAAGTGGAAAAAAGACCTGGAAAAACAGCTTCATGACTGGGAAACCTTTCAGTTAGAACTGGAAGAGCTGAAAGAAAAAAGATTTTAGTATCTTTATCAAAAACCAAATATATACTGCCAGGTATGCGGTTCCGTCAATTATATCCTGTATTTCCTGTTTTGGCCCTTCTTGTATTTCTTACAGGTTGCTTTAGTCAGCGCAGCACAAATGAATCAGGTTCAGCCTCGGCCAAAGTACCCGAAGCTAATTTGTCTGCACTTTATAATCCTTCGGTAAGCGGAATCCATCCCCAGTACGATCTGTACCACAAGAATGACTCCATTACCCTGCTGCAGGTAAAGGTTTTTACCCGTGAACTTCTTTTCAACCAGGCAAATCCTGAGAATAAATTTCTGGCCAGGTTCAGGGTTCATTTTCAGTTATATTTAATTGATCCCGGAGCGAGGCACGAAGTAATAGCCGACAGCGCTACCTATACTTATAACATCGAGCAGAATCCGGAGAATAAGAGATTTTATGCTACGATACCGGTAAGGGCTGCTGAAGGAAAGCGTTATAAAATACTCGTTTTTGCAGCGGATGTATTACAAAAATCAACAGGACTGGACTATCTTTATCTCGACAAGCGAAATGATTTTTCAGGGCAGAACTTTAATGTAATTTCCAGGCCTTCAGGTTATCCTCTTTTCGGAAATGTAGTGCGGAGTGGTGAGGTCTTTTCTTTAAATTATCGCAAGCCTGGTTATTCCACAATCTATATTAATTATTATAAAAATAATCAACCGCTGCCACCCCCCGTTTTTTCCATCATGAAACCCGTTTCGGTTCACCAACATAGTGACAGTCTCTGGCAGTATTCATATACCGAAAATACTCAATTTACTCTGCCCTATACCGGGATGTATCATATCCGGCTTGATACAACTAATAAGGAAGGACTTACGATTTACAATTTTGGCAATGATTTTCCGCAGTTCCTTCATCCGGCTGAAATGCTGAAGCCATTGGCCTACCTTACTACCACCGATGAGTACGATAAGCTTTTAAAGGCTGTCAATCCAAAGCTGGCCCTGGATGAATTCTGGATCAGCACCACAGGAAATCTGGATGCAGCCAGGGAACTGATTAGGATTTACTACAACAGGGCTATGTTTGCTAATTTTTATTTTACTGCCGACAGACAAGGATGGAAAACTGATCGCGGGATGGTTTATATTATTTTTGGTCCGCCAAATAACCTGTATAAAAACGGAGATGAGGAAACCTGGGTATATTTCAAGAAAAGAGGTGCACCCACACTTGAGTTTTTATTTCTGCGTAAACCAACCCCGTTTACCAATAATCTGTTTGAACTGGAGCGGGATGATGCACTGAATTATCAGTGGAAAAGAGCAGTTGATTCCTGGCGCAGCGGAAAACCATATGTCGTAGAATAAAAAGAAATTTAATTTCCCTATCAGATGTGCAATACATTACTAAGCAGGTCTGATCCCTTTGTATAACGTGGCAATACCAAAGGTTAACTTACGGGCTCTGGTCTGCTCAAAACCGGCTTTAGTCATCAAATCCAAAAAGGCCTGTCCACAGGGAAATTCATTTACCGAGTCGGGTAAATAGGTATAAGCTGCCTGGTCTTTAGAGACAATCCGGCCGATAACAGGCAGGATAAATTTAAAATAGAAAAAATACAGTTGTCTGACGGGAAAAACAGTTGGTTTTGAAAATTCCAGGATAAGTGCAACCCCGCCTGGTTTCAAAACACGTTGCATCTGTGTGAGTCCGCGAAGCGGATCTTCGAAATTACGCACCCCGAAAGCCACTGTTACTGCATCGAAACTGTTGTCACTGAAAGCGAGATTTTCACAATCACCCTCCTTTAGTTCGATTATCTGTTGCAATCCTCTTGCAGCAATCTTTTTCCTGCCTACTTCCAGCATTTCTGATGAGATATCGATACCGGTTATTTTCTCCGGATTTATCTTTGATGCTTCAATGGCAAGGTCTGCGGTGCCGGTTGCAACATCCAGGATGGTTGCATGGGGATGCTTTTTTAATGTTTTTATGGTTTTTTTACGCCAGAGGACATCAATGCCTGCCGAAAGAAAATGATTCAGAAAATCATATTTTCCGGCAATGCTGTTAAACATTCCGGCTACCTGGCTCTTCTTATCTTTGTCCGATTCTTTATAAGGTGTTGCCAATTTGTTTTTTTTAAGTTGCCAAAGATACAAACAAACTTCCACCAATACAGAAATTTTTTTATCTAATAGGGGTAAACATTTAAATTACCCATAAGTTTTTATTTCATATTCCTGGAAATATGCTATTCACTATCTGCAGGCATTTATCGAAGTACTCCTGTTTCACTGTCAGCAAAAAAAGTTAACTTTACGCACGTTTTTAATCAAAATATATACTAGATGAAGAAAATAGCACTGATTTCCGGAGCAACTGCCGGCATTGGCCGGGCTACAGCCTTATTACTGGCACAGCATGAATTTGACCTGATTATTACCGGCAGGCGAAACTCCTTGCTGGAAGAATTAAAGAAAGAGATCTCAGAAAAGTATAAGGCCGGTGTTATTACACTTAATTTTGATATCAGAAATAAGAGTGAGGTAGATCAGGCTATCGACGCATTGCCCGGAAACTGGAAAAAAATCGATGTGTTGATCAACAATGCCGGTCTGGCTGCCGGTCTTGACTTTATTGATGAAGGAAACGTCGACGACTGGGAAGCGATGATCGATACCAATGTAAAGGGATTACTTTATATAACCCGCAAAGTGTCTCCCCTGATGGCAGCAAATGGCCAGGGTCACATTGTTAACGTCAGTTCAATTGCCGGCAAGGAAGTGTATGAAAAAGGCAACGTATATGCAGCCACCAAGCATGCCGTGGAAGCGCTTACAAAAGGGATGCGTATTGATTTACTCAGGCATAACATAAAGGTGTCATCCGTATCTCCCGGAGCAGTGGAAACAGAGTTTTCAATGGTTCGTTTTAAGGGCGATAAAGGCCGGGCCGACGGGGTTTATAAGGGGTATGAGCCTCTCAGGGCTGAAGATATCGCCGAATCGGTATTGTTTATTCTTACCCGTCCGCCACATGTTAACATAAATGATATACTGATCATGCCGTCAGCACAAGCCAATGCCACTACCTTTAACCGTGGAAAGTGAACGTTAGACCAACGCAAAACGTGAACGCCGTAATATTCTTTTCACTAATTTTGCGGCATATTTTTTAAGTTATGGAAGAAACACAAACCAAAGTCCGGCTGTATGTTTTTGAAAAGTTGAGAGAACTTGCCACAAACATACTGATAAAAGCCGGATTTACTCCTGATGATGCCCGGTTGGGATCAAATGTACTGCTATCTGCCGACCTCAGGGGTATTGATTCTCATGGAGTAGCCCGAATTCCTGGCTATCTCAGGTTACTGGATGTCGGCAGGGCAAATGCAAGGCCTGAGATTAAAATCGTTCATCAAACTCCGGGGACCGGTGTGGTTGACGGGGATAGAGGACTTGGGCTGTTGTCCGGGCCCTTTGCCATGAAACTGGCAATGGAAAAGGCCAGAAATGTAGGAACAGGCTGGGTAGCTGTCAGAAATTCTAACCACTTTGGTATTGCTGCTTATCATGCCATGATGGCCCTTGAAGAAGACATGATCGGGGTTGCCATGACCAATGCCAGTCCGATCGTTTCTCCAACCTTTTCAAAATCACGTTTGCTGGGTACCAATCCAATCTGTTTTGCCATTCCTGCCGGTGAGCAACCTCCTTTTGTAATGGACATGGCAACAACTACCGCGGCCAATGGCAAGCTTGAGATACTGCAACGGAAAAAGGAAAAAGCTCCGTTGGGCTGGATGCAGGATAAAGATGGGCAGCCAACAGATGATCCCTGCATTATCAGCAAGGGTGGAGCATTGCTCCCTCTTGGCGGCGACAGAACTCACGGAAGTCATAAAGGTTACGGACTGGGTGCGGTGGTGGATATTCTGAGCGGGGTGTTGTCCGGGGCTAATTATGGTCCCTGGGTGCCTCCCTTTGTGGCATTTCTTAATCCACTGGATAATCTGGTAGGAGAGGGTATTGGTCACTTTTTTGGTGCAATACGGGTGGATGCTTTCCGTCCCGCCAGCGAATTCAGGGAACACATGGATAACTGGATCACAACTTTCAGAAAAGCAGAAACAGTGCCAGGCAAAAAAGAAGTAATGATACCAGGTGACCCTGAAAGAATAACAGAAGAAGCAAGAAGAAAGAATGGAATACCATTGCTTGAACCGGTGGTTGAAAACCTGAAAAAAATAGCAGACGATTTTAATATTCCATTTTCGTTCTGATTTTTTTCAAATCTCAGTTATCCATAAAAAAGCCTGTAACTGTCAGACACCTTTATAGCAAGTCTGATTGTTGCAGAAAACTATAAGATTGTCTGACAATTTTTTAATTTTATTGTAGGTGTCTGACAGTTCGAAACAAACTTAATCAATCGTTATTCATAAATCCCTGTTCCTCAATTATTTTTAAATATTCTTTTGAGAACAGCACATTGTCCTTTTTTGTATAGCGATTGTCGGTAAAAATCTGGGCCAGCGTTTTCTTGTTATTCACCTTGAGCAATTCCAGTGTCTCTTCCAGTGATTCTTTCTCCCTGTAGATGGCATTTATATCATCTGTAGTATAATCTTTATAGGTTTCATGATGGATTACACCCTGTAGCGGCAACCGGTCGGTAAGACCGGGATTTTCGTCCGGATAACCCATTACCAGTGTAGTTACGGGAACTACTCCTTTCGGGAGATTAAGAATATTGACAATGCTTCGGGCCATGTAAGTTGTAGTGCCCAGGTAACAGATTCCCAATCCGTTTGCTTCTGCAGCCAGGGCAACATTCTGGGAGGCCAGCAGGGCATCAATGGCTGCTGTAAAAAATGAAAGATAATTGTCATATCCCGGATCAGCTTCACGGGACCGGCACCATTTGTTAAACCGGTTAAAATCGGCGCAGAAAGTAAGGACCACCGGAGCCTGATTCACCATATCCTGTTTAAAATGTGCTTCCCACAAGTGTTTTTTTATCTCTTTGTCCTGAGTTACCACAATACTGTAAACCTGCATATTACCGGTAGTGGAAGCCCGTGTACCCGCTTCCAGTATCTGGTTTACCAGTGTTTCTTCAAGAGGTTGTTCCTTATATTTTCTGATTGAACGGTGCTGAAAAATAGTATCGATCATAGTTTTGATTTTTATTTTATACAAAAATATAAAAGTATGTACCATCAGACAATGACAATTGCCATGCTTTTGAATGAAAAGTGAAATTTCAAAAGCTCCATTGTTATTTGTTTGTATACTAAATTGTTAGATAAAATGACAATGTTAGTTGTTCAAAACTTTTTGAAAATGTTTCACAACATTCATATTGATTTAACCCAAACTTAATTGTAATTTGCATACTTTGTAAAAATATTCAACAGAATGGATATACTTTTCAAAAGGATGAATTTTATATCGTTCCATAAATAACCCAAAATTTCAAGTATTATGAAGAAAAATTTACTTTTCAAATCTATTCCGATTAGTCTCATGTTGCTTATCATACGCAGGCTTTAGTGTCCATGCGCAAGCAACACTTGATGACTGGACAGTTGCAACCTCAGCTGTTTCCTATGAACAGGAGACAACAACGGTAAATGAAGGAGTTAATTCCTTAAAAGTTACCTGGACATCAACTTCGAACCAGGATATAAATTCAGCTGAATTTACTGTTACACCTGGTGCAACGTATAATTTCAGCATTGATGTTTATGACAATGACCCTGCAGGAAGAACCCGGTTGGTGATTTTTTTTGGTACCACCAGTAATTATACTTCGTTTTATTCAGTGGACCAGGCTTCCTGGCAAATGTTGTCAACATCAGGAACGGTACCGGCAGGTGCTACTACGGCATATGTAAAACTTAGATTTTATGGTGAAGGTGGATTTACTACATCGGCTACCAATTATATTGATAATTTAGTGTATACTGAGGGTGGAGGTAGTAATTGGTACCCAATGGGGGGTTTGAAACCTGGACTGTAGACAATACAGCTCCTGTTTTTGATGCAGGATATCCCAAAGCTCAGTTGGTGCAGGATGTACAATTTGACCTGGCTGTTTCCATGGATGAACCGGGAACAGTATATTACATGGTACAGGATGCTGCAACAGCTGCTCCAGATGTAGCAACTGTCATTGCAGTAAATAACACCATTGATATAGCTGCTGCTTCAACAGAATATACTAAAACCATTCTGGACTGACAGCCAGCACAGCCTATAAAGTGTATGTGGTAGCACAGGATCTGCAGTCAACTCCAAATGTACAGGCTTCAGTAAGTACTGTGGATGTTACTACATCATCGGCGCCCCCAGGTTACCTTGATTTCACCAGCAGGTGGAGAAACATTCCATGCCGGCGACAGTGTGCTTATCGAATGGAATGCCGTCAACATTGATTCGGTTGTTTTCCAGCCCATGACAGGAGGTGCAATCATTCCTGATGCACAGGAAACCTATAAGGCAGATACTTCAGGCGTGAAGATATTCCTTGACTGGGATGTTGAGCCTATGGATTATCAGGTGATCATTATGGATAAGCTGAATCCGACAACTGTAGCCGATACTTCCGGCGTTTTCACAATAACCGGTCCTGTTCGTGTTTCCAAACTTTCAGAAGTAAGGGCTCACGATGGTGATACAGTTTATTTTACAGGTAAGGCTGTTGTTTCTTTCACCCAGAGTTACAGAAATCAGAAATACATTCAGGACAGTACTGCCGGAATTCTTATAGATGATTCAAAAGGTGTAATGAGTGATTATAATATCGGTGATTCAATCATGGATATTGTAGGAAAAGTCTCTGTTTATAATGGTGTTACCCAGTTTGTTCCCTACCGGGATGCCCGTTATGACAATTCAGGTGCTGTAACCCCTGTTGATGTTACTGTAGCTGATTTCGATGCCAATATTGATGCTTATGAAAGCCAGTTAATACGCATTTCTGGTCTTACCTTTAATGATGCTGGTACATTTGCGAAGGGACAGAACTACACTGTAACCGATGGTACAAATGACCTGGTTTTCCGCACAAACTTCGAGCAAGCCGATTATATTGGCAGCCCAATACCCGATTCTGTAGCCAGTATTACAGGTTTGGCAATGGAATACAAAGGTACTGCACAGTTTGCAGCCCGTGATGAAGCAGACATTGTCAGGGCTGATGCAACTATTGATTCTTTCAAGCTTGCTGAAGCTACTGGTTCTGCAGTGATTGATGATGTTAATCATACAATATCTATTGAGGTTTATTATGGCACTGATCTGACCAGCCTGACCCCATCCATCAAACTATCTGTTGGAGCTACTGTTGATCCAGCTTCGGGTACTCCGCAATCCTTTACAGAGGGGACTCCTGTTACTTATACAGTAACTGCAGAAGATGGTGTAACTACTCAAGACTGGGATGTGACCGTTACTGTTGGGGCAAATGATACACAGGCACCTTCTTTCAGAACCCCTTTCCCAATTATCAAGAATGTAGGAAGCTCTTCGTTTGACCTTGCTGTTCAGCTTGATGAGCCTTCTGTTGTCTACTATGTTGTAGACACAGTTACAGCCACTGGACCATCTATCGCTAATATTATGCTCGGTAACTCATTTGATGTTATTGAAGATTCTGTTACATTTAATGAAACTGTAAGCGGTCTGGCTCCTGGTGGTGCATACAAAGTATATATTATTGCGGCAGATAAATTCCCAACTCCAAATGTGCAGTCTGATTCAGTTGTGTTTGATGTTACCATGAATCCCGCAGTTAGCACTACCGACCTTATTTTCTCTGAATATATTGAGGGAAGCAGCAACAACAAAGCCATTGAGATATACAATGGTACTGGTGCCGATGTGGACCTGAGTGGTTATTCAGTGAAACTGGCCCCCAATGGTGGCGATTGGTCGAATGTAGAGAATCTTACCGGTACTTTGGCAGCAGGCGATGTTTATGTAATTGCTAACGCCTCAGCTGATCAGATTATTCTTGATCTTGCTGATATTACCAGTAATGTGACCTACTTTAACGGAGATGATGCATTAGGATTGTTTAAAGGTGCTGATTCAATTGATGTAATTGGAGTACAGGGAACTGATCCTGGCACGTGGCCTGGGATGTTGCCGGTGTTGCCAATGCAACAAAAGAGCATACCCTTGTACGTAAACTTACTGTTACCTCTGGGCAGACCGATTGGGCTGTATCTGCTGGTACAAATACGGATGATTCTGAGTGGGAAGTTTATGATCAGAACACATTCTCTTTCCTCGGTTATCATGGCGTACAGGTAGGAAATACCCCGCCTGAAATAGGCATATCAATATCGACCCTGCAATGCCAGAAGTAACAGATGCTGTTTCAGTTTCTGTTAAAGTGGTGGACAATGATGGTATCGTTACTGATGTGAAACTGATGTGGGGAACCACGGCAGATACTTATGATAATGAAATTGCCATGACAGATGACAATAATGATTCTGTTTACATGACTGTTTCAGATATACCTGCCCAGGTGGCCGGAACAACTGTATATCTTAAGGTAGTTGCTGCTGATGATAATCTGGACTTCAAGTGAAAGAACCTACACTTATGGTGTTCCTGTGGAAGCTTCCATTTACGAAATTCAGTTTACATCAGCCGATCCTGCTGATTCTCCACTGAAAGGCAGCAGGGTAATCACAGGTGGTATTGTTACCGCAACGATCCCTTCGACTGGATTCTTTATCCAGGATAGTACAAAAGGGTGGAATGGTATTTATGTATATGATAAGTATGAGACTGTTAGTATTGGAGATTCTGTAACTTTTTCTGCAACAGTAGATGAATTTTATAATCTTACTGAACTCAAAAGCCTTTCTTCGTTCAGTGTGGTTTCCAGTGATAATACAGTACCTGCTCCGGTTGATATTACTCCGGGTGAATTGGGTGAAGCATATGAAGGTGTACTTGTTAAACTTACTAATGTAACCTGTACTGATGGTTGATGCGCGGTTATGGTATGTGGGCCGATTGTCAGACGGAATCGATACTATTATGGTTGATGATGATATGTTTGCCTTTGATCCGTTAACGCTGGATTCGTATACACAGTAACAGGATTGGTTACTACTCATTTAATGAGTTTAAAATTTTGCCAAGATCTGCTGATGATATATATCGGATATGTACCGGTTAATCAGGCTCCTGTAATTGACAATGTCACCATCACTCCTGATGCGCCAACTACTGCTGATGATGTTGATGTTACCTTTACTGTAACTGATGATGTAAGTGTTGTAGCAGATTCAATTCATTTTTATTACGGAACTACCGAGGGTGATTATGCTAATGAAGGTACACTTGTTCCCGATGGATTTGATGCAAGCAAATTCTCTGTTACAATTCCCGCTCAGAATGCAGGAACCGTATACTTTAAAATTACTGCAAAAGACAGCGATACGGATGATCCGAAAGCTTACAGAATATACAGGCAGCTATGATGTTGTAACAGTTGGTATTAATCAGCTTTCTCTGGATAATGCTATCAGTATTTATCCGAATCCTTCTGCAGGTCATTTCACCCTTTCTGTTGAAAAGGTAGTTAATGGCAAGGTGTCAGTTGAAGTTACAGATATCCAGGGTCGTATGATTCTTCAGAAACAATTCAATGCTAATAATACATTAAATGCTGGTATTGATCTGGGTTCCAAAGGTGTTTATTTCCTGAAAGTAACCACAGGAAATGCCTTCTCTGTACAACGCATCGTTGTAAGATAGTGGTCTCTTATAAATAATTTCTTAAGAAGAGCAGCCTTAAGCTGCTCTTCTTTTTTTTGAGCAATGTGGTTGAATTTATTATCTTTAACCATATTCTTATGCTATGGAAGAGGAAAAAGATACAGGTATTGAACTGACTGAAAAGCGCCGGTTTTTGCACAGTCTCGTATTTCCTGTATTCATGTTGCTTATTTTCTGGTTGGTCAGGATATCAGAGTCTGTGCTTCAGCTTGATTTTTCCTTTCTGGGTGTATATCCCCTTGCCCTTAAGGGAATACCGGGGATTTTCCTGGCCCCTTTTATCCATGGAAGCTTCAATCATTTGATCAATAACAGCATCCCTTTTCTGGTGTTAAGTGTGGCTATCTTTTATTTTTACAGGGGTATCTCTTATAAAATATTTTTTCTGATATGGATCATTACAGGGATCTGGGTATGGGTTTCAGCGCGTGAAGCCTACCATATCGGTGCCAGCGGATTAATATACGGTTTTGCTTCTTTTCTTTTCTTTAGTGGGGTGATCCGGAACGACATAAGATTGCTGGCTATTTCGTTACTGGTTGCCTTTCTCTATGGGAGTATGGTATGGGGAATTCTGCCACTGAAGCCCCAAATATCTTGGGAGTCTCATCTTTCCGGAGGCGTTGCCGGTCTGGTGCTCGCCATTATCTACCGAAAACAGGGACCGGAAAAAATCAGTTTTTCATGGGAGAATGACCCCGGCGATTTTGAGGAAGATACTGATGATGATCCGGAACAGGAGGAAAAATTGCCGGAAAAAGATACTGATCTGACGCAAAAAGAAGTACAAAAAGAAAATAATCCTTACCTGAGAATAGTTTATAAGTATAAGGGTGCCGGTAAAAATTCTGACGATAACGATGTGTTAACCGACAAAAACAATAAGGTGAATTGATTGTTTAATTAATTGAATACATCAGATCATTCTGAGAAATTGATTCAGGTTAAATTGATCTCCGGTAGCATGAATGAAAAGAATTTCAATTCCAGCAAATATATAATAGCCTTCATTTTAGCAATTGGGTAGATTTTCACTGTCAGGAATGTAATATTTCTGTAACTACTTATTGTGTTCTTGTTAGTGTTAAAATATACCGACAGTTTAGGTTAACAAATTATGCATTTCATGAAAATTTCATCATTTATATTTCCCTCATTATTTTCCGAAAAAGTAGTTTTATTGAAGATTGGACAATAATACGATGGCAGTACAATTGGATATAATTGTTATATAAGTAAATTCTAAAATTAAATATTTTTATTCATTCATTTAAATTACCTGCTTATGCTACTTAAAATTTATCCGGATAATCCAAATCCAAAACACATTAACAGAGTAGTTGAAGTTCTAAAGAATGGAGGGTTAATTATTTATCCCACTGATACTGTGTATGGTTTAGGCTGTGATATTTATAATCAGAAAGCCGTTGAACGGGTTGCGCGCCTGAAAGGCAAGAAGCCTGAGGATGCTGATTTCTCTTTTATTGTTTCCGATTTGAGCCATCTTTCGGAGTATACTAAACTAGTGGATAACAGCATCTTCAAATTGATGAAAAAAAATCTTCCCGGGCCTTTCACGTTTATATTGCAGGCAAGCAGTAAAGTGCCCAGGATTTTCAAGAACAAGAAAAAAACCATTGGGCTGCGCATTCCGGATAATCCGGTAATTCGTGAGATAGTTAACCAACTGGGCAATCCCATCCTTACTACATCTATTCACGATGATGATGATGTACTTGAATACACAACAGATCCTGAATTAATTCATGAAAAGTATGAGGATCTGGTGGACATTGTAATTGATGGCGGATTTGGTAACAACCAGGCTTCAACGGTAATTGATTGCACTGGTGACGAGCCCGAGCTGATCCGACAGGGTATTGGGGAAGTGCAGGGCTGATTTTTATTTTTTCCAGAAGGATTTTGAGAACAATATGATTACGGTAAATAATTCCAGTCTGCCGATAAGCATAAGAAAAGAAAGAAACCATTTCCCGAAATCATTGAAGTGAGCATAGTCGGCTACCGGACCCACCATACCAAGTCCGGGGCCGATATTGCCTAATGTAGCAGCAACGGCACCCGCCGAAGTAGCCAGGTCATATCCCATCGCCGAAACTGTGATCATTCCGATCACAGTTATGATAAAATAAATACTTACAAATGCCAGAATATTGATAATCACTTCCGGTTGAACAGTATTATTGTTAAAACGAACCGGAACAATTGCCTTGGGATGAATGAGTCTTTTAAATTCCAACATGCTGTTTTTTAGCAAAAGCATTACTCTTAGTACTTTTATTCCTCCACCTGTCGAACCGGCAGATCCGCCAATAAACATAAGCATGAAAATGAGTAAAATCACCAGGGGAGGCCAGAGAAGATAGTCCATGGTGGCATAGCCTGTGGTGGTCATGATGGATACTACCTGAAATAATGCATGTCTGAATGCTGGTTCTCCCTGTAAATAACCTCCAAAATGAAGTACCAGTCCG
Source organism: uncultured Bacteroidales bacterium (assembly GCA_963783315.1). Lineage (GTDB taxonomy): Bacteria > Bacteroidota > Bacteroidia > Bacteroidales > DASQZP01 > DASQZP01. The sequence goes on along the minus strand of CAWAMZ010000004.1, from coordinate 127,351 downwards.
ATAACCAGGGTAAACCCCAGGATTAGTACTGCGTAAAAACGAAATTCTTCATTTTTAAGCATTTTATCAAACCTCAGATGCAGAGCAAAATAGGAAAGCGTAAAATTTGTACCTGCCAGAAACATAAATACGATGAAAACGTATTGCACAAATGGAGAATCATAATAAGCAATGCTGGCTTGCTTTGTCGAGTAGCCGCCGGTTGCCATAGTGGTAAAAGCATGACATACTGCATCAAAAACAGTAAGTCCGCCTGCTATAAGCAGGATAATCTGTGCCAGAGTCAATATCACATATATTGCCCATAATGTTTTGGCAGTTTCCTTGATGCGTGGATGTAGTTTATCCGGAGTTGGTCCCGGCACTTCGGCAAAGAAAAGTTGCATTCCACCGATACCCAGGATGGGAAGTACTGCCAGTGAAAGCACTATAATGCCCATACCCCCAAGCCATTGTGTCATACTCCTCCAAAACAGTAAACCTTTAGACATAGACTCAATATCCCGCAGAATGGTGGCTCCTGTTGTTGTAAATCCTGAAATGGTTTCAAAAAAGGCATCCGTGAAATGAGGGATCTCTCCTGATAAATAGAAGGGTAATGCACCGAAAAGTGAAAAAATCACCCACGAAATACTGACAATGATATATCCTTCCCGTTTGGTAACGTTTGAATGTTTCTGTCTCCGGTTAGTATAACGCAGCAGCAAGCCTGTTAAGCCTGTGATAAGTGCTGAAATGAGCAGGTAGATATATACTGTTTCTTTGTAATATAATGCTACGGGTACAGACAACAATATGGCTACAGCTTCTATAATGAGCAGAATACCGGAGATCTGAAGTATAACCCTGAAATTGATCATGATCAGCTGAAATATTTGCCCACTTTAAAGATCGCTGAGGGGAGGGCAAACACTACCACTCTGTCAAAGGGTTGAATCTCTGTTTCCCCTTTGGCAATAAAACTGTTTTTGCCTCTGATTACACCTCCGATAATCGAATCCTCAGGAAAATTGAGATCTTTGATTTTACCATTAACCGCTTTCGATTCAGGTTTAACCACAAATTCCATCACCTCAGCATCGGTACCTGTCAGGCATTTGATGGTGGATACCTCTTCAGTCATAGTAAAACGGAAAATACGACTTGCAGTGATCAGCTTTTTATTGATGACTGTATCAATCCCCATATTTTCAGCCAGTGGGATATAATCCATGTTTTCGATCTCTGCAATGGTGCGTTTTACTCCCATTTTACTGGCTAGCAGACACGATAGCATATTGGTCTCAGAATTACCGGTAACAGCTATAAATGCATCCATTTTAGGCAACCCCTCGTCCATGAGCATGTCAATATTCCTCCCGTCTCCATTTATTACAAGTGTGTTGTTCAGATAGTTGGATAACTGATAACTCTTTGAGCGGTCGGCTTCTATTAACTTGACATTATGATGACTGCCCAGTACCTTAGCGGCCATCTTACCAATCCGGCTGCCTCCCAGGATCATAATGTTATCCACGTCGAATTTTTCCTTTCCGGAATATTTCATCAGGTCATCTATACCTGCCTGATTGGTAATTACATACACCTGATCATTGGGTAGAAACACATCGTCTCCGCGGGGAATTAATGTCTCTGAATTTCTCGTAATGGCAACAGCTCTGAATTCCATGTCACTTAGCTCCGCATTGGCTTCATTCAGGGTTTTGTTTATTATTGGTGCCGATTGATCAAGTTTAATTACAAAAAGAGATAAACGGCCACCTGAAAAATCCACTACTTCTGTGGTGCCCGTTTGCTGGAGGAGACCAACAATTTCCCGTGCAGCAATTCTTTCTGGATAAATCATATAATCAACTCCCAGACTGGTAAAATGCTCTTTATTGGCTGGTAAAAGGTATTCCTGATTGTCTATACGGGCAATTGTCTTTTGTGCACCCAGCCGCTTCCCTAAAATTGAGGCAGTGATGTTAATTTCTTCTGATTGTGTAACCGCAATGAACAGATCGGCTTTCTTTATGCCTGTATCCTGAAGTATATTGATGGATGTGGCTGATCCCGCAAAGGTGAGCACATCCAGATTTGTCCCAATAGCTTTTAAATGATCTTCATTGGTATCAATCAAGACAATATCATGATTCTCGTTGCTTAACATTTTTGCAAGGTGTGAGCCTACTTCGCCTGCTCCTGCAATAACTATTTTCATATTTTCTCCATTTTTTAAACCTTACAAAGTAATATATAATACTTGAAACCAGCCACTACATTAACAACAATTTTATTTTCATTTGTTTCATTTATTGGCTGTTTAAACGAGTCTTATAAATGTGAAATTGCTCCCGGAATCAGCGAGGTTCAACCCGCTGTAAATTTTATAATGATTTGTCCGCATACATAAATGATTAGCTGGCGGTTAATTTCTTTCAACTACTGAGGTTCTCGGACATGCTTGTGAAAAAGGCTGGTATAGTAACGTTAACACTGATTTTCGGTATATGTCAGAGATTTTTATTAATTTTGTAATTTAAAATAGATTTAAATAAAATTTTTATATTGAGTAGAATTCTGGCAATCGATTATGGTTCAAAACGAACAGGAATTGCGGTTACAGACCCATTGCAGCTTATCGCAAACGGATTGAAAACGGTACCAACCGGAGAATTATGGAAATTTCTTGCGGAATATATGATACAAGAGGATGTGAAAAGTGTGGTAATTGGTTACCCTGTAAAAATGAACAATACACCGTCGGCTCCTGTTTATGCTATCGATTCTTTTATTTCACGATTTAAGAAGCATTATCCTGACATAGAAATACTGAAGATGGATGAGCGATTTACCTCTAAAATGGCCCAACAGGCTATTATTGATGGTGGTGTTAAAAAGAAGGGGCGCAGAGATAAAGCGTTGGTTGACACTGTAAGTGCTACCATAATCCTGCAGAGTTATATGGAAAGCAGAAAATTTAAAATTTAAGAATTATTATGACATATCCCGTTGTTATTTATGGATCACCTGTTTTAAGAAAAGTAGGCAGGGATATCAGTAAAGATTATGAAGGACTGCAAGAGTTTATTGACAACATGTTTGAAACTATGTACAAGGCCGATGGTGTTGGCCTGGCTGCCCCACAGGTCGGAAAAAGTATCAGACTGTTTGTAATAGACGGATCACCTATGGCTGAGGATGATCCCTCACTTGGTGATTTTAAGAATGTATTTATTAATGCCAAAATTACACGCCGGGAAGGCGAAGACGTTCTTTTTAACGAGGGATGTCTGAGTATACCAAACATCAGAGAAGATGTATTGCGTCCACCCAAAATTCATATCGAATACTACGATGAAAATTTTGATTTTCATTCTGAGGATTATGATGGAGTCAGGGCGCGCATTATTCAACATGAATACGATCACATTGAAGGAATTTTGTTTGTTGATAAAATTTCACCTCTTCGCCGCAGATTAATCACAGGGAAACTCAATGCACTTGCCAGGGGAAAAGTAAATGATGTGGCCTATAAGGTTAAAGCTGCCCGGTAACTTTTTGGTTTACTGAAATTATAAAAAACCCCGGAAGTTTTTTAATTCTCCGGGGTTTTGTTGTGTTTATTGTACAACTAACGAAGTGGATATTTCGTCATTATTTTTTCTGATTTCATTAGGATGTCTACGTATTGCGCCCGTTTGTAAACAAAAGGATCGTGGATGGATTTATTGGATAGTTTTCCTCTGAAACCGGAAAGATCAGAATAATTGTTTTTATCCATCCATTTGCTGATATCACTTAACATGGTGGTGATATAATCAATTTTATTTTTGTAAACTGTACTGACAACCTGAACGGCATCGGCGCCTGCCAGAATCATCTTGATAACATCTTCCCCAGTATAAATACCTGAATTGCTAATAATATTTCCCTGAATCTCACCATACAGCAGGCCGGCAAAGCGCAGCGGAAGCTGGTTGTCGTAGGGACTACTCAGGTGAAAATCAGTAACATGTTTCTGATCCTGAATATCAATATTGGGTTGAAATAATCTGTTAAACAGTACAAAAGCATCTACCCCTGCCTTGTCCATTTGCCTGATTACATTGAGCGGATTTGCATAGAACGGACTCAGTTTAACACTTACAGGTATTGAAACAGCTTTCTTTACTTCTTTCAGGACTTCGATTTGTTTTTTTTCGATATCGATACCTGTTTCATCCGGGTTTCGTGGAACCGCATAAAAGTTCAATTCAAGGCCGTCCACTCCTGTTTCCTCAATTTGTTTGGCATAGTCTATCCATGTTTCTTTATAAATGGCATTTAAACTTGCAATCAGGGGGATTCCGATACTTTCTTTTGCCTTCCTCAGATTTACCAGGTGCTCCTTCGGACCTGCATGCTCAATGTCCGGAAACAGATTGATCATTTCAGCATGCCGTTCATTATATTCCGACAATTCATCCTGAAGCTGATCCCCTTCCAGCTGAATCTGTTCTTCAAAAAGGGACTTGTAAACAATTGCACCTGCCCCTGCCTCTTCGGCTTTTTTAAGATTATCAGGATTGGTTACAAGATTACTCGCTCCAATGATGACGGGATTCTTAATTTCAATCCCCATGTACTTGGTTTTCAAATTGGCCATTTTCAGTTCTTTTTAAATAATGATTATTCGAATTGAGTTAAATGTTTTGTTATTTAGCCTGTTATGACTCCTGTATTGGCTAAACATTTTTTTCTCTCTAAGTTTTGTCTATATAAAAACAAACAGATGCCTCTAAAAGTTTACAACTCTATAGCCTAATCTGAAAGTTTTGCCACTAAAAAGCTACAATTCACCCAAAATACACTATTCCTGTATTTGTAATCATTGCTCCATGGATCTTAAGGAGACGGTTTTAACGGCATTTTAATTATTTGACTGCTGCAATTTCATCTCTCACGAATATTTCATTATATTTACTGTTGATAGAAAGTGCCCCCCTAATTACTCAGTCATGACAGTAAATGAAAATTTAAGGCAGATGCCTTTTCTAAGGTTACTGGTGCCTTTTCTTTGTGGGGATATTTTAGGAATAACGGTACATTCTGATCTGCCGGTTAGTATTTTCCTTATTTTTTTATCACTCATCCCGGTTTATCTTTTTACAGAAAGAAAACTGCTTAGCAGTTCAACATTATACAAATACAGGTGGACGGGCGGATGGCTTGTGATGGCCTGGCTTTTATTGTTTGGTTTCATCACGGGGCACCAGGCCGTTGTTAATCTTGCCTTTGAGGATGGAGGTACAAAAGATGATTACTGCATTTGCAGTGCAGCGGTCAGAAAATCAATAAGCGCTTCAGAAAAAGGTGCTTCGCTGGCTTTAACCATTTTGAAATGTGATCGTGATTCTTCTTTGGCTGGGATGCAGTTACTTGCTTTTTTTGAGCATGATACGTCTGCTAAGTTGCCGGATATCGGTGACAAAATCTTATTTAAAGGATTTATTCAGGAGTTAGCGGCACCTACAAACCCGGGGCAGTTTGACTACAAAAAATATATGTTTTACCATAGGGTGGTCCAGGGGACATATATCTCAGCCGGTGAATTTCAGATCACCGGGAAAGCCGAATTTTTCCCACTACGCAGAAGGGCCGCCTACATCAGGAATAAGGTAGCCGCCATTTACCAAAGTGTTGGTTTGAGCGGCCAAAACCTTGCCGTCCTGACAGCACTTACCCTTGGTGATAAAAATGAACTTGATCAGGAAACGGTTTCCTCATTTTCAAAGTCGGGAGCCATGCATGTACTCGCTGTATCCGGACTTCATACAGGTATCATATACCTTGTTTTTGCTTTTTTGCTGAAGTTTCTTGACAGATCCAGCCCAACCCGCCTGATAAAATTCATGTTGCTGTTACTGGTACTCTGGTCCTATGCTTTCTTAACCGGCTTGTCCCCATCGGTAACCAGAGCCGCATTTATGTTTTCTTTCCTTGCTGCCGGAAAAGCACTGAACAGGCATGGAAATATCTACAATTCTATTGCTGCATCGGCTTTTATACTAATTATCATCAATCCGTTTATTATCACTTATGCAGGTTTTCAGTTTTCTTATGGTGCAGTGATAAGTATTGTTTTTTTTCATCCGCGGTTGTATATGTTTGTAGATTTTAAAAACCGGTTTGCAGACAGTATCTGGTCGTTGATGTGTGTTTCCCTGGCTGCCCAGATCGGAACTTTTCCTCTTGGTTTGTTCTATTTCCATCAGTTCGCCAATTATTTTCTGCTTACCAACCTTATCGTAATCCCATTTGTAACGGTGATCATTTATCTGGCGCTGATAATGCTGGTTTTTTCTTTCATTCCTGCAATCGCAGCAGGAGTGGCCTTTGTACTTACGTTGATTTTAACCGGATTGAATTCATCTGTTCAGTTCATTGGCAATTTACCTTTCTCAGTTATCCAACATGTTGATTTTGGAAGTGAAATGTTGATACTTACCTATATTTTTATTCTCTTTTTTACGCTGCGTGCAGTTTTCCGGAATCGCTACCTGCTCTATTTACTGATTTTTTGTACAGTTATTATGGAATCATTTGTAGTTATGCACAGACACCACAAACTAAACAGCAATCAGATGGTAGTGTATGATGTCAAAGGAACTACGGCGATAAATTTTATTTCAGGAAAAGAGAATATAATTTGCCTGAGTTCCCGTTATGACAGTCTATCAGTAGAATTTGCGGCCCGAGATCACTGGATTAGTAAGTGTGCCGGTAAACCCTGTTGGGTGGATTTTAAACATACAGCAACCATAAATAATAATTATGAGTCATTGGAGTTACTCACTTCATCCAGCGAACCGGGCTTAATTCTGATTTGGTTTCTCGGTAAAAAAATAGTGGTATGCGACAGATCACTTTATAACCTGAAGCCTCCTGAGGTTCCTTTCGCTACAGATTATTTGATAGTTACAGGTAATACCCCTTCAAATCCGGATGTTTTGAACCGTTTTTTCATTTTTGATCAACTTATTATTGATTCATCCTGTAATTACTACAGAATGATGGAATGGAAAAAAATATCAGAAAAGAACAAATCAAAATCATGGATTACGGGCATAAACGGAGCATATATAGCTGTTTTCTGACATGTTTTGATTTTTTCACTTTGGAAATAAGATAAGGATAGCTAACTTGTAAGGATGAAACCCTCAAGCACTGTCTTCTACAAAAGGAGATGAATAAACTATGAGGGTTCCACGGTATAATAATTATTAAAGTCATTTTTTGAAGATCATAAGTATCTGAAAAACAATTGTCAAATTACAATTTATACAAGTGAAATATTAATTCTAAAATTTATTTTTATGAGAATGGAAAGAAAATCTACATTCAACAATAGCTGGATGTATCTGCTGACCCTTGTGTTTTTGCTCAGCGCAAACGGAGTGATTCGGGCCGGAAAAAGTGATAAAGAATCAGATCATAATAAACAGAAAAGTGCTTATGATTCTGTAATTTCCGGAATGAAATTCCGTAGCATAGGTCCTGCTTATGCATCAGGAAGAATTGCTGATTTTGCTGTCAATCCAAATGATCACAGTGAATATTATGTGGGTGTAGCTTCGGGTAATGTGTGGAAAACAACCAATGACGGAATTACCTGGAAGCCTGTATTTGACAATTATGGTGCCTATTCAATTGGTGTGGTAACCATGGATCCCAACAATCACAATGTTGTGTGGGTTGGTACAGGTGAAAATAACCATCAGCGGGCACTTGGTTATGGTGATGGTGTCTATAAAAGCATGGACGGTGGTAAGTCATTTAAAAATATGGGATTGAAAAATTCCCGGCAAACAGGCGGGATCCTGGTTGATCCGCGGAATTCGGATGTTGTATATGTTGCAGCAGAAGGCAGTGCCTGGGGGCCTGGTGGTGACCGTGGATTATATAAGACTGAAGATGGAGGGGAAACCTGGTCAAGAATTCTCTTTATCAGTGAAAATACAGGTGTAAACTGCATTGTTTTTGACCCCCGCAATCCGGATGTACTATATGCCTCTTCAGAACAGCGCCGTCGCAGGGTGTTTACCAAAATAGGAGGTGGGTCCGAAACTGCCATTTATAAGACTACTGATGGCGGTAAAAACTGGAAAAAGCTCACATCAGGACTTCCAAAGGAAGACATGGGCGGCATAGGGCTTGCCGTATCACCTGTTAACCCCGACGTTATTTATGCCATTATTGAAGCAGCCAATGATGCAGGAGGGTTTTTCAGAAGTACCAATCGCGGTGAATCATGGCAAAAAATGAGTTCATACCACAGTAGCGGACAATATTATAATGAGATATACTGTGATCCGAAGGATGCAGATAAGGTATACTCTGTGGAAACCGTCTCAAAAGTTACTACAGATGGTGGCAAAACATGGAAAAGCGTGGGCAACAAAGCACGGCATGTGGACGATCATGCTTTATGGATCGATCCTGATAATACCAGCCATTTTTTGATAGGCGGCGATGGTGGTATCTATGAATCCTGGGATGACGGGGATAATTTTGACTTCAAGGAAAACCTGCCCGTCACCCAGTTTTACCGGGTAACGGTAGACAACAATGAGCCGTTTTATTTTGTGTATGGCGGCACACAGGATAATAACAGTATGGGCGGCCCATCTCAAAACACCAGCCGGATGGGGGTTACCAGCGGGGAGTGGTTCCTGACAAGCGGAGGAGATGGTTTCTGGGGTGCTATTGATCCTGTGAATCCCGATATAGTGTATGCAGAGTCGCAGTATGGTAATGTTTCCAGGTTTGACAGGAAAAGCGGCGAAGCAATCGCAATCAGGCCGGAGCCTGGCAAAGGAGAGCTTACCTTCAGATGGAACTGGAACGCTCCGCTCATCATTAGTCCGCACTCACATACCCGTCTTTATATGGCTGCCAATAAAGTTTTCAGGAGTGATGACCGGGGCAATAGCTGGAAGGAGATCAGTGATGATCTTACTGCCCAGATTGACCGTAATACGTGGCCTGTTATGGGTAAATTCTGGAGTGTGGATGCTGTAGCTAAAGATGTGTCTACTTCATTATACGGAACCATAGTATCACTCGATGAAAGCCCCGTCAAAGAAGATTTGCTTTATGCAGGAACCGATGACGGGCTGATACAGGTTACTGAAGATGCCGGTGGATCCTGGCGTAAGACTGAGTCATTTCCGGGTGTTCCGGCACATACATATGTGAGTGATGTGTTCCCTTCCCGGTTTGACGAAAATGTGGTATTTGCTTCCTTTGATAATACAAAAAGTGATGATTTTAAGCCTTACCTGCTTAAAAGTTCTGATAAGGGTAAAACCTGGGAATCCATTGCAGCAAATCTGCCGGCAAACGGAGCGGTACATACTATTTCACAGGACTTTGTTAAAAAAGATCTGTTGTTTGCAGGAACTGAATTCGGATGCTTCTTTTCTGTTGACGGAGGTAAGGTGTGGACACAACTAAAATCAGGGATCCCTGCCATTCCGGTTATGGATATTGCTGTTCAGGAAAGGGAGACCGACCTGGTGCTGGCAACCTTCGGACGGGGATTTTATATCCTGGATGATTATTCGGCGTTGCGCGACCTTACTCCGGAACTGATTCAGGAAGAAGGCCATATTTTTCCTGTTTCTGATGCCTTGATGTATGTGCAGTCGCGCGGGAAATCAAATCAGGGGTCTACTTATTTTACTGCAGAGAATCCTGACTTTGGTGCTGTATTTACTTATTACCTGAAGGACAAACCACTCACGGCAATTGAGCAACGGCACAAGAAGGAAAAAAAATTGTTTAAAAATGGAGAGAGGATTCCACAACCTTCTTTGGCTGAGCAGCGCAAGGAAAAAGAAGAGGAACCACCCTATTTACTTTTCACGGTAAGTGATGAGCAGGGCAATGTAGTACGCAAACTAACTGCTGCTCCTTCAGAAGGAATTTCACGGATAAATTGGGACCTGCGGTATGCATCAACCTATCCTGTGGGAATGAAATCTGAGGATTTTGATCCTGAAGCTGAAGAGCGTGGAGGTATGCTGGCCATGCCGGGAAATTATAAGGTAACCATGTTTGAAAGTGTTGACGGAAAACTTACTGAGTTGGCAGGTCCTGTTGATTTTAAGGCAAAAGTACTCAACAATACCACCCTTCCTGCTGAAGATCGTCAGGAACTAGTTGATTTTCAACGAAAAGTAGCTGAACTTATTCGTGTCGTTCAGGGAACAATGGAATATGCTGATAAGCTGCAGAATAAATTAAATACAATGAAGCAAACCCTGCTGGCTACTCCTGAGGCTTCTCGCGGGTTGATGGACAAAACAAATGCTGCACTTGATGAATTATACGGTATTCAGTTTGAGTTGCATGGTTATGAAGCCAAAGCGAGTCAGGAAGAGATTCCGCCCTCACCAGTACCTGTATCTGAGAGACTGAACAGCATTGTTTGGGCACAGTGGAGATCAACTTCTGCTGTTACACAAACACAAAAAGATGCTTACAGCATCCTTCAGGATTCTTTTCCTCCCTTGCTCCAAAAGTTGAGAAAACTGGGAGAAGAAACTGTCAAAGGTATTCAGGCTGATATGGAGAAAGCCGATGCGCCATGGACACCGGACATATTGCCGGAGTGGAAGTAAATAGCAAAAAAAACGGGAAGTTTCACTTCCCGTTTTTTTTTCAGACAATTTCCAGATGTTTATTCTTCTTTGGCAGTATATTCCATAGATGCCATTCTCTTATAGCTTTCATATCTCCAACGGGCATTTTCTTCAGCAGCATCAAATAATTCGACAGCTACTTCGGGGAAAGCCTTCTTGAGAGAGGTATATCTTACTTCACCGTTCAGGAAGTTTTGGAATTTGCTCCAATCCGGTTCTTTTGAATCTATTGCAAACGGATTTTTGCCTTCCTTCTCCAGTAATGGATTATACCTGAATAAGTGCCAGTAGCCGCTTTCAACTGCCAGCTTTTCTTCGGTCTGTGTCTGACCCATGCCAGCTCTCAGTCCGTGATTGATACAGGGAGCATAGGCGATGATCAGTGAAGGTCCGGGATAAGCTTCTGCTTCGCGAAGCGCTTTCAGGTACTGTGAATTGCTGGCACCCATGGCAACTTGTGCTACATACACATATCCGTATGTCATGGCCATCATACCCAGGTCTTTCTTCCTGATGCGTTTACCGGAAGCAGCAAATTTAGCTACAGCACCGATCGGGGTCGATTTGGACGACTGACCACCGGTATTGGAGTAAACCTCAGTATCCATTACGAGGACATTTACATCATCACCGGAAGCAAGAACATGATCCAGACCACCGTAACCAATGTCGTAAGCCCATCCGTCACCACCGAAGATCCAAACTGATTTCTTGATCAGGTATTGCTTCAGATTGATGATTTCCTTAGCTACAGGAGCTTTTTCATCTTTAAGTGCTGTCAGCACCTTATCAGTTGCTTCCCTTGAACCATTTGCATCATCCTTATTCTCCAGCCAGGCTGTGAATGCTTCTTTTGTAGCGGCCTGAAGATTTCCGTCTTCCAGGGCCAGTTTCATGCGGAGACCAATGCGGTCACGCAACTTGTTAACGCCGGTTGCCATACCAAAACCATACTCAGCGTTGTCTTCAAAGAGTGAGTTTGCCCATGCCGGTCCCTGACCATTCTGGTTGGTGCAGTAGGGAGTAGAAGGAGCAGAGCCTCCGTAAATAGAAGAACAACCTGTTGCATTTGCAACCATCATACGATCACCATAAAGCTGTGTGATAAGTTTGATATAGGGTGTTTCACCACAACCTGCGCATGCTCCGGAGAACTCGAACAGAGGTTGAGCAAACTGACTGTTTTTGATGGTTTTTGACAGATCAAACAGCGAGTCTTTGTAGGATACTTTTTTAGACATGTAATCCCATTTTTTCACTTCATCCATCTGTGTATCAAGCGGCTTCATGACAAGCGCTTTTTCCTTGGAAGGACAAATATCGGCACAGTTTCCGCAACCAGTACAATCCATTACAGATACCTGAATCTTATACTGCAATCCTGCAAGGGCTTTGCCGTTTCCTTTGCGCAATTCAGTTCCTTCAGGAACATTGGCTGCCTCTTCTTCATTCAGCAGGAAGGGGCGGATACAGGCGTGGGGACAAACATATGAGCACTGATTACACTGAATACAATTGTCAGCCTGCCATTCAGGAACGTTAACAGCAATCCCGCGTTTCTCGTAAGCAGTAGTTCCTGCCGGGAAAGTACCGTCTTCACGTCCTGCAAATGCGCTTACAGGAAGATCATCTCCTTTGAGTGCATTGATGGGCTGAACAACATTCTTAATGAAATCGGGTACATCATTTTCTTCGGCTTCACCGTTAACTTTGAGCGATTTCCATTCAGCAGGAACTTCAATCTTTTCTACATCGCCACCACGTTCAACGGCAGCATGGTTCATTTTTACAATGTCTTCACCTTTAATACCAAATGTTTTTACAATGGCTTTCTTCATCTCTTCCACTGCCTTGTCGTAAGGAATTACATTGGCAATCTTAAAGAAGGCTGATTGCATAATGGTATTGGTACGGTTACCCAGTCCAATTTCCTCTGCAATACTGGTAGCATTAATGATGTAAAACTGGATATCATTTTCAGCCATGTATACTTTCATTGAATTGGGCAGCCGGTTTTTGGTTTCTTCTGCATCCCAGATTGAGTTCAGCAGGAAGGTACCGTCTTTTTTAAGTCCCTTCAGCATATCGTATTTATTCAGATAGCTGGGAACATGACAGGCTACAAAATCAGGTGTGTTTACCAGGTAGGGTGAACGAATGGGAGCATCACCAAAACGAAGATGTGAAGTAGTGATACCACCGGATTTTTTAGAGTCATAGGCAAAATAAGCCTGTGCATATTTATCAGTAGAGTCACCGATGATTTTGATCGAGTTTTTGTTTGCTCCAACAGTACCGTCTGATCCCAAACCATAGAATTTACCTTCAAAAGTACCTTTGGGTACAACACTGATTTCAGGTTTGAGCGGAAGTGATTTGTAGGTAACATCGTCAACAATACCCAGGGTAAATCCGTTCTTTGGTTCAGCCATTCTGAGATTTTCATAAACAGCCATGATCTGTGAAGGAGTAGTATCTTTGGAGCTCAGTCCATAGCGGCCACCAATCACAACGGGAGCATTTTCTTTACCATAGAAAATATCTCTTACATCCATATAAAGAGGTTCTCCGTTGGCTCCTGGTTCCTTGGTACGGTCAAGTACAGCAATACGTTTCACTGAATCAGGCAGTACATTGAGTAAATATTTGGCTGAGAAAGGACGATAGAGGTGAACAGTAATCAATCCGGTTTTTTCTCCTTTTGCAATCTGATAGTCAATTACTTCTTTGATGGTTTCAGTGACTGAACCCATTGCAATAATAATATCAGTGGCATCCGGAGCACCATAATAGGTAAAGGGATGATATTCGCGGCCTGTTATTTTTGTCATCTCCTGCATATATTCTTCCACCATATCAGGAACAGCATCATAAAAACGATTGGCTGCTTCTCTGGCCTGGAAGTAGATATCGGGATTCTGGGCAGTACCTCTGGTAACCGGATGTTCAGGGTTGAGTGCTCCGTCACGGAAAGCCTGCAGGGCATCCATATCAACCAGTTTTGACAGTTGCTCCATATCAGCAGGTTCCACTTTTTGTATCTCGTGGGAAGTTCTGAATCCGTCAAAGAAGTGCAGGAAAGGAATTCTCGATTTAATTGAAGCAAGATGAGCAACAGCAGCAATGTCCATTATCTGCTGAACACTTGACGTAGCAATCATGGCAAAACCTGTTTGCCGGGTGCTCATTACATCACTGTGATCACCAAAGATTGAAAGTGCCTGGGCTGCCAGACTTCTTGCAGATACATGAAAAACACCAGGCAGTAATTCTCCGGATATTTTATACATGTTTGGGATCATCAGTAATAATCCCTGGGAAGCAGTAAAGGTAGAGGTAAGCGCTCCGGCCTGAAGTGAACCGTGAACAGCACCTGATGCACCACCTTCGGACTGCATCTCAGATACTTTTACTGTTTCTCCAAATATATTTTTTCTACCATGTGCCGCCCATTCATCAATGTATTCGGCCATGGTGGAGGAAGGGGTAATGGGGTAGATAGCTGCTACCTCACTGAACATGTATGCAACATGTGAAGCTGCATAGTTCCCGTCACATGTAATAAATTTTTTTTTGTTATCCATTTTGAGATTAAGTATTTAATAAACAATTGCTTAACATTTTGAATAAGGATTTACAAAAATATGGATAAATCGGCAATTTTTCCATTGATTTTGATCAATTTGACTAATTCATTTTTATTACAAATAAGCATGTTTATTGCGATTGCAGGTAATGTGAGGAAAATAACAATTAGCTTGCACAGTACCAATAAAAAATGCGGGTGGAAGCCCGCATTTTTAAAGTTTTATCTGGTAAAATTAACCCTACTCGCTGTTCATTGATACCAAAAATTCTTCGTTTGATTGTGTCTTGGACAATCTGTCACGCAGGAATTCCATTGATTCAACAGGGTTCATATCGCTGAGGTAATTACGCAGAATCCAGATTCTGTTGAGCATATCCTTGTCGATGAGAAGTTCTTCACGACGTGTGCTGGAAGCATTGATATCAACAGCAGGATAAATACGTTTATTGGATAATTTTCTGTCAAGCTGAAGTTCCATATTACCTGTACCTTTAAATTCTTCAAAAATAACGTCATCCATTTTTGAACCGGTTTCGGTAAGAGCGGTGGCAAGTATGGTAAGCGATCCTCCGTTTTCAATATTTCTGGCAGCTCCAAAGAATCTTTTTGGTTTATGCAATGCATTGGCGTCCACACCACCGGACAGTACTTTTCCTGAAGCAGGAGAAACAGTATTGAAGGCACGGGCAAGCCGGGTGATAGAGTCAAGCAGTATTACCACATCATGTCCGCACTCAACCATTCTTTTTGCTTTTTCAAGCACGATATTGGCTACCCTTACGTGTCTTTCAGCCGGTTCATCAAAGGTTGATGAAATAACTTCACCGTTTACGTTTCGGGCCATATCTGTAACTTCTTCAGGACGCTCATCAATCAACAGTATCATCAGGTAAACTTCCGGATGATTATCTGCAATTGCATTGGCAATGTCTTTAAGCAGCACTGTTTTACCGGTTTTGGGCTGGGCAACGATCAATCCACGCTGTCCTTTACCAATAGGAGAGAACATGTCAACTACTCTTACTGACAGATTGGAATTACGACTGCCAACCACGTTGAATTTTTCATCCGGGAACAGGGGTGTGAGATAATCAAAAGGAACACGGTCTCTGATGAAATCCGGATCGCGGCCGTTAATTTCTTCTACTTTTATAAGTGGAAAATATTTTTCACCTTCTTTTGGCGGACGAATGGTGCCTTTTACTGTATCGCCGGTTTTCAGACCAAAAAGTTTGATTTGAGACTGGGAAACATAGATGTCATCAGGGGAGTTGAGATAATTATAATCAGCTGAGCGCAGAAAACCATATCCGTCGGGCATGATTTCCAAAACACCTGAATTACTTATAATTCCTTCAAACTCAAATGTCTTGTCGTTATTGTTGCGGCGGTTGTCATGCGGCCTGTTGTCATGCGGCCTGTTATCATGTTGTTTACGTGGCGGGTATTCTTTCTTTTCAGCAGGTGGTTCAGCAGGAGAGGGAGCCGGCTTTTGCACGTGCTGATGCTTTGCAGGCGCTTCAGTAACTGAAGTATTTTCGTTGCTGGTTTCATCAAAAGGATTATCCAGTGGAGCAGATTTTGCTTCCTGCTTTTTATTGTTGTAAGCAGGAGGAGCCTGTGGCGGCCTGTTAGTATTATCCCTTTTATCATAACTTTTGGGGGCCCGGGCAGAAGCGGCAGCACTGTTTTCTTCTTTATTTATGCGTTGTCTTTTATGCCTGGGCGGCCTGTTATCTTTTGGTTGCTCTTTGTTTTGGTTGTCAGGAGCTTTGGCTTTCTCGACAACAGGTTTTGAACTCTTTTCGGCGGTTGGTTTTGGACCCCTTTTGGCAGGCTTTTTCGGGGCGTCGCTAACGGTGGAAGTGATGGCTTGCTGATCAAGAATTTTGTATATGAGATCCTGTTTTTTAAGGGTCTCAGCCTTCTTTACCTGCAATTCCTTAGCAATATCCCTAAGTTCGGACACAAGTTTTTTGTTTAATTCAAGTATATCATACATATCTTATGAAAGAAATTAATTTGATGTATTAAAATATTTATAATCCAGGATTTTTATGATTGATGATTGGAAATATACGCCCGGTACAACTCAGTTATTCTGGTAAACCATTAATAATATATTGTAAAATTATCTTTTAACCAGGGGATAGATACTTATGATCTTATCGAAAAATCTCAATGGAAATTTTGCACAATATTAAGTAAATCCTGATAATTAGCAAAAAAAAACCTAAAAAATTTTTCAAATATGGGATTTTTGTGAAATTTTTATATACCTTAGAACCTGCAAATGCTTTGCATAGCAGTGATTTAGTGATGTTGTTGACGTGTTTTTATGTGCCTCAGTTTTAGTGCGTTTCGGGGGTTTTTACGTTTTAAATCCTCATATTTTTATAAAGTTATGAAAAAATCAGTACAAATGCACTTAGAATGAACTTTTTTTCTCATTATTTAGTAAAATCCTGAAAATATTAAAACCGCACCTCATGAGACAACTCAAAATTATTAAACAGGTTACAAACAGGGAAACTCCTTCCCTGGACAAATATTTACATGAGATAGGAAAGGTTGAGTTGATCTCCGCTGAAGAGGAAGTGGAACTTGCCAGAAGAATTAAAACCGGCGACAGTGAATCATTGAACAAGCTTATCGGAGCCAATCTCAGATTTGTAGTGTCTGTCTCCAAGCAATATCAAAATCAGGGACTTAGTCTGCCTGACCTCATTAACGAGGGTAATTTAGGTTTAATAAAGGCCGCCCAACGGTTTGACGAAACCCGTGGATTCAAGTTTATTTCCTATGCAGTCTGGTGGATAAGGCAATCTATATTGCAGGCACTTGCTGAACAGGCCCGCATTGTCAGGTTGCCGCTTAATAAAATTGGATCTATAAATAAAATTAACAAAACACTTGCAGAGCTCGAGCAAAAGTTTGAAAGGGAACCTTCAATTCTGGAAATTGCTCAGGCACTGGAGCTTGCCCCCGAAGATGTAAAGGAAGCAATTCGTAGTTCGGGAAGACATATATCTATGGATGCTCCACTCAGCTATGAAGAAGACGGCAACATGTATGATGTGTTACTGAATATTGAAACTGCAAGTCCGGATAAAGGTTTACTGAATGATTCCCTGCGTAAGGAGATTGAAAGGGCACTATCTACACTTACAATAAGAGAAGCAGATATTATCAGGTTGTATTTTGGCCTTAATGGAAAACATCCGCATACTCTTGAGGAAATTGGGGAAGTGTTTAATCTCACAAGGGAACGTGTAAGGCAGATTAAGGAAAAAGCTATCAAACGGCTTAAACATACTACCCGCAGTAAAATTCTTAAAACTTATCTTGGTTAAATCTTCTGTTGGGTAAACAGAAAAGAAAGTACTATAACACAAAATTAACTGTTATAATCACACGAGAGGACTCGTGCGGTAGCGGAAAAATCAATCATAACCTCTGCAGCCTCTACAACCTCTACAACCTCTATCTCCTCTTCATCCATTCCAACATTTTATTGTATCTTTGAAAAGCGCAGGAATCGTAAATTTTAACATCCTGCCTTCAACTGATTGTTTTTAGCATTGTTTTACTGATAAAAAACAGGATAATTCTATGGCTCATTTACTTTCCCCTTCAATACTGAATGCTGATTTTGGTCATCTTGCTGATGTAATTGGTATGCTTAATCAAAGCCGGAGCGACTGGGTTCATCTTGATGTTATGGACGGAATGTTTGTCCCGAATATTTCATTTGGTATGCCGGTTGTAGAACTTGTAAAAAAATACAGTAATAAGCCACTCGATGTGCATCTTATGATTGTTGATCCTGACAGATATATACAGGATTTTAAAGATGCAGGAGCCGACAGACTAATTGTTCAGTATGAAGCCTGTACGCATCTCCATCGCACTATACAGGTAATCAGACAGGCCGGAATGAAGGCTGCTGTCGCACTGAATCCTCATACCCCTGTTCACCTGCTGGATGATATCCTGCATGACCTTGATCAGGTGCTGATTATGACTGTCAATCCGGGTTTTGGCGGACAAAAATTTATACCCCATTCCTTTGCAAAGATTAAAAAGCTCAGGAAAATGATCGATGAGCGAAATTGTAATACACTTATTGAGGTGGATGGTGGCATCGATTTGTCCAATATAAAAGAATTGGCGGATGCGGGTGTGGATGTCTTTGTTGTTGGGAGCTTTATTTTTAAATCGGAAAATCCTTCAACTACCATTGAAGCACTTAAGAGTGCCTGAAAATATAATAATTTGTCACTTATTGACATCTCCTGCTTTCATCTCTTTCCTTGTTATTTTTTGGTTTCCTTAAACCAGTCCTGATATTTAACATTCTGTTAGTATAACTTCATCATTAAGTTTTATTGATTGGTCAAATTACCATGCCCGTGATGGCAAGTTGACCATTTTTTACAATTTTTTTGTTTGCAAGGTCTCTAAATTTAGCTAATGTATTTGATTGTCTGATGACTACATTGTTGAGCTAAATTTAAATCAAAAACTTAAAATGATGAATGTTATGAAAAAAGTTCTTTTTACCTCACTTTTAATGCTTTTTGCCCTGTTTATGGTAAAAGCGGGTATTATCACAGTAAACAACTCGCCCATCCCTGGCGGGATGTATACAAATTTACAAGATGCCCTGGATGCGGCTCAAACTGGTGATACAATATACGTGCATCCTTCCCCTGATAGTTATGGTAATATTAAAATAAATAAACGGTTGGTTGTGATGGGAGGCGGGTACAGTCCGGATTCAACTCAGTTCCAGTGGCCAAGTACAACAGGTAGTATAACGCTTGATTCAGTGGCACTCACAAATCCAATTTCCGGAACTTCCATAACAGGACTTAATGTAAGCGGAAGTATCAATGGTGATGCAGGTATTAAAAATATATTAATAGAAAGGTGTTCCATTTCATCTTATTTATATGTCATTGGTTCTGGCGCGATTATCAGAAACAATATTATTAACTATATAAATGTTAATAATAACTCAAATGTACTCATCGTGGGTAATTTCATTAAAAATATCAGCTACAGCAATAAAAGTTCGGTATTAATAGCCAATAATATTCTCAGTGGATCTTATTACAGCATTAGTTATGCAATCATTTCAAATAATATTTTCTGGTTTGCCGACATAAGCAATTTTTCCTATTCAACCTTCAATAACAATATTACATATGCGGTAAGTGTTCAGACGCTTCCTTATGGTACCAATACGGGCAGCAATAACCTTTATGCAGATCCGAAATTCAATGACGTTACAATTCCATTATCCGCTGTAACAGTTGGAAATGCAATTAAATATGACTGGTCATTATCGGCTGCATCTCTTGGTATTAGTGCCGGTACTGATGGTACAGATATAGGGATGTATGGTGGTGGCTATCCGATGCCCAACATGACAGGTGCTCCTGCATTACCACAAATAACAGAAATGACCATCAATAATTCTGTCGTACCGGTTGATGGTACGTTAAATGTTACAGTTAAAGCCCGTAAACAAAAATAATATGAGCTACAGGAAATTTATTGCTGCACTGATTTTAGGAGCATTTACATGCCTGCAACTGCATGCTCAGAAAATTGTGGCAGCCGAATATTTTATCGGTAATGATCCCGGTGTCGGTAATGGAACGCCAGTTGCATTTACCCAGGGGGACAATGTGAATTTTTCATTTTCTGTTCCTGTATCCGGTCTTTCCGAAGGCTTCCATAACCTGTTTCTCAGAGTGGAGGATGAAAATGGAAACTGGTCATTATACGAGGGAAGAAACTTCTATGTGCAGCCTCATACAGCACCACCTGATTATATTGTGGACGGAGGCGAATACTTTATTGATGCTGAGCCCGGAGTGGGAAATGGAAATGCTTTAACTTCTTTTACATCAGGAATACATGCCAGTGATGATGAAGCAATTTCGCTTGCAGGCTTATCCCCGGGTTTTCATAATTTGCATATCCGTGTAAAATCAAGCACTGGACAATGGAGCACAATCGAAAGTCGCAATTTCTATGTTCAGAAAACAGTGGCGGATACCGCAATTCCTGTTGCTGCTGCTGAATATTATGTAGATAATGAGCCAGGAGCAGGATCCGGAATTCCTTTTCCACTTGTTGTTACCGAGCAGGGAGCAACGGGTAAGTTAAATTTTGATGTAAGTAGTTTCTCTGCGGGATTTCATTATCTCTTCATTCGAACCAAAGATTTGGCAGGTAACTGGAGTCTTTCCGAAGGCAGAATGTTTTATACGCGGGGAGAGGACACCCTGGGTGGCCTGAAAATGGTAAACGCTGAATATTTCTTTAATAATGATCCGGGTATCGGCAAAGCTACTCCCATATCATTCGGAGGGGAAAAAGATTCAGTATCATTACAAGAAACGATTGGTATTGATACTTTGTCGGCAGGGAAGAATACATTGACCTTCCGGATAAAAAACAGACTTGGATTTTACAGTAAAGATGAAACACGTGAATTTATAATTTGCGTACCTACAGTGGCCGATTTTTCAGCTGATACTGTTTGTGCTGGCGGTCAGACTGCATTCGCGAATCTTTCCTATAATCAGAATGCAGATACTTCTTACCAATGGGATTTCAATGGATCCGGATCATTTGTGACAAATGATGACAGTTCTTTTATGCATGGTTATAATGCAGCAGGTACTTTTCCGGTTACAATGGTTGCCGGAAAATATGCTGTTTGCAGTGATACAGTAACCAAAAATATCCTTGTGCTGGAAATACCGGCAATACCTGTAATTGAACAGGTTGGCAATGACACACTGATGGCTGACCAGACAGGGATGATTTATGACTGGTACCTGGACGACGCACTGCTGGATGTACATGATCAGTCCATTAAAGTTAATACTAATGGTGATTATAAAGTGGTGGTTTCAAACGGCCTGTGTGGTTCCACTTCGGAAGTGTATACATATACCGGCACCGGGATTAGTAATGACCTTAATGGAAGTCTGTTCAGTCTTTATCCAAATCCGGGTAACGGTTTGTTTACACTCAAAATTTCTGGAAATCCTGCAAAAAATCTCAATGTTGCAGTTACTGATGTAACAGGAAAGATGGTGTATCAAAATCAGTATTTGAATGCTGTCGGAAATATCGCTGTTGACCTTCACAGTCTTCGGAATGGAATCTATTTCCTGAGTGTTAATACAGTTACAGAGCAATCTGTTATCAGGGTAGTTATTCAAAAATAATCTTTTGTAATGTAAATAGTACTCTCCTGAAAATGGCATATTGCTATTTTCAGGAGAGTTTTTTATGATCTGCTGCTGTTAGCCTTCTTAACTGCCCCTTTTTAATTCACTTTGCAATTATTCTATAACATATTTTTTATAGCTAATAATTTATAATCAATTTAAAAATGCTATAAACAAGAGTTGGAAACAAGGTGTAAATAACTAATAATTAGAACATAAGTAGAAAAATTTAATTATTTGCATGATAGAGCAATTTATATATCTTTGTAGATATGGTGTTTTGATGATGCAAGAATACATAATAAGGAAAATAAGCCATTAAAGATATAAACGTATTTTTATTGTTTGAGTAAGGAGAAATTAATTTATCAAAGATTCTCCCTCTGTATATATTAACTGCATTCATAAAAATCACCATCGAAAGATATCAGCATTATATTTTTGGTTATTCTGAAACCATAACATGAATGATGCTGTATAAGCATCAAGTCCTGTTGATTAAATTTTTAAAGGTTAACAGATACACCTGATTGTGAATATGTGCCTTGATGATGAGATACTTAGTATTTTTATGTACATCTCGATAATAGTCATACAACGGACATCTGGTGCATCCTTCTTTTATTTAAAATAAAGCACCTGTACATGAATTTGTCCCGTTATAAAACATCAACTATTCTGACTTTTATTGGTATTGCAATATTGTTGCTGGTTAATGGAATTTTCATTCTTACTACCCGTCATTATTTTAAAAAAGAAGCTATTACTGAAGCCAGGATACAGGCAAAACTGATTTTGGATAAGAATCTTTCTGTGCATGACTACTTTACCAATATGCTTAAGCCTGATTTGTTCAAAACATTGAAGGACACTATTGCTCCCGGAGATTATTTTGATCCTCTCTGGATGTCGTCTACCCATGCGATTGGATTCATGGAACAATATTTTTCGAAAAGGAATGCCTTTGGCTATTATTATAAGGATGCTGCAATTAATGCCAGAAACCCGAATAATGAGGCAGATAGCATAGAACGCATTTTTTTGCATGAAGTGAACACTAATCCGGATGCTCAAGAGCAATCAGGGATTGCTTCCTTTGGTGGAAAAAAATACTATTATGTAATGGAACGCGGGGAAAATCTGGAGAAAAGCTGCATGAAATGTCATAGTACTCCTGAAGCTGCACCTGGTGGATTAGTTGATTTGTTCGGAAAAGAAAAAAGTTTTCACCGGAATGAAGGAGAAGTTATTTCAGTTGTATCTGTCAGGATTCCCCTGGATGAAGCCTATCACCGCGCAAAGCATTACGTGTGGATAATCAGTATTATTATTTCTGCTGTTATTCTCCTTAGTCTTCTTGCTCTGATCATTTTGCAGAGGCGTTTTGTGATACGCCCGATTTCGCTACTACGCCAGCGTGCCATGGATATAGCCGGTGATAATTCCCTGCTGGGTGAGACAATTAAAATATCCACAACCAAAGACCTTACTAACCTGGTAAATTCATTCAATAGTATGTCGCATAAACTTTCCGATTCCCATAATAATCTGGAAGCCAACGTAAAGGAAAAAACACTTGATTTGCAGCAGAAAATCTCGGAGGTGAATGAATTGAATGATACCAAAGATAAATTACTATCCATTCTGGCCCATGACCTGAAAAATCCTCTCAGTACTATTCTTGGATTTTCCGATTTGCTTGTAAGCAATTTGCAAAAATATGACCATCAAAAGATTGAGCATCAGGTGAGGATCATTCATGAGGTAAGTTTTCAGGCCTATGAACTGCTTGATGAACTTTTACTTTGGGCCAAGTCCCAGTCGGGAAATTTGCAATTCACTCCGGAGCGTATTGTGGTTAAAAGCTTGCTTCATGATACTGTACAACAGTTACATGCAAATGCAACCGGGAAAAGCATCGAAATCGTAGTATCTGTTCCGGATAATTTGAATGTGACAGCTGACCAGAACATGCTTAAATTGATTCTGAGAAATTTGGTATCAAATGCCATAAAATTCACACACATGAACGGCCGTATTTTTATCAGCGTGCAGAAACAGAAAGAAGAAACAGTCTTTTCTGTAGAAGATACCGGTATTGGTATCCAGAAGGAAAATCTGGAGCAGATCTGGGAAGTAACAAAAAAATTCATTTCGAAAGGTACCGCCAATGAGGCAGGTACAGGGTTTGGTCTGGTATTATGTAAGGAATTTGTTGAAAAGCATGGCGGTAAAATTTGGGTAAACAGTATTCCGGGCGAGGGGAGTACCTTCTTTTTTACTATACCGGATAATCAATAATGTAAATTTTGGTTAGTGAGATTATTT
This sequence comes from uncultured Bacteroidales bacterium, assembly GCA_963783315.1. Taxonomy (GTDB): domain Bacteria; phylum Bacteroidota; class Bacteroidia; order Bacteroidales; family DASQZP01; genus DASQZP01. The sequence goes on along the minus strand of CAWAMZ010000004.1, from coordinate 103,508 downwards.
TTTCGTAAGGAGTATGTAGTAAATATAAAGTAAAGCTGAACAGTGATTTTTATTAAGTATATGTAATAAAGATATTTATATGTCTGGTAAACAGTTGCTCCCTGAGCAGATCAGGGAAGAAAATGAACGTTTGAAAAAAGAACTGGAAAGTTTAAAGAATAATAAGGGTGCTCACCGTGCAGCTATCACCCGTCGTCTGACAGATGAGCTGATAATCAGATTAAACGATGAACAGACACTTCTTCAGGAAATATGCCGGCTTATTGTGGAAGAGACCGGCTACAAGCTTGCCTGGTTTGGTATTGCCAGAGAAGATAAAACGGTGCAGCCTGTTGCTTTTGCCGGATTTGGAGAAGATTACCTGAGTTCTTTACAAATAACCTGGGACAATAGTAAGTATGCAGCCGGTCCTACCGGACAGGCCATTAAAAAGCGTATTCACGTCGTATTTCAGGATATTACTGAAAATCCTGATTATGCTACATGGAGGGAATCAGCCCGCAAATATGATTTTCGGGCATCAGCTGCAATTCCTGTTTTTTATAACGACAGTGTATTCGGAACCCTGAATATATATGCTGTTGAATCCGGTGCTTTTGAAAAGGATGAGATTGACATTCTGCTGCAGACTGCAAATGATATTTCAATCGGAATTTCTAATATCAGACAACGGAAAATTATTGAAAAACAAACTGCTGATCTTATTCTTTCAAAAGAAAGGATTGAAGAAAATGAAAGGAAATTTCATGCCCTTTTTGATTCGATGACAGAGATGGTGGTTCTGCATGATGTAATTACAGATGAGAATGGTGAGCCGGTCAATTATCGTATAACTGAATGCAACAAGGCGTTTACACGGATTACCGGAATTGCAAAGGAAGATGCCGTCGGACGGTTGGCAACAGAAGTGTATCAGACACCTGTGGCTCCTTATCTGAAGGAGTTTACAAAAGTTGGATTAACAGGGGAACCCTTTGAATATACTGACTACTATGAACCAATGGATAAGTATTTTTCAATATCCGTGGTTTGCCCTGAGATGGGGAAATTTGCTACTATTACCACTGATATCACGGACATAATCCGGGCCGGGGATGCACTGAAAAAAAGTGATGCGGTTCATGCTAAAATGATTGAAAATATCGGTGATGTAATTGTTGTTATCGATAAAGAAGGTATCAATCGGTATAAAAGCCCCAACCTGGAAAAACTGTTTGGCTGGAAACCCAAAGAACTGATTGGAAGAAGTGCCTGGGAAATTGTACATCCGGATGATTTGGAAGGTGCAAAAAAATTATTTCGTTTTCTGCAGAGGGAAGCAGGAGCGACCGGTTCAATCGAGTGTCGCTATCAATGTAAAGGTGGTGCATACAAGTGGATTGAATTTAGCGGGATTAATATGCTAAATGATCCAGACATTCAGGGTGTGTTGGGTAATTATCACGATATCTCAGACAGGAAATTAGCCGAAGTGCAAATACTTCAGGCCAACAGTTTGCAAAAAGCAATTCTTGAGAGTTCTCCTGATGTTATAGTTTTTGCGCTGGATAAAGAGTACCGCTACCTTTCCTTTAATACGCAACATAAAAACGTGATGAAACAAATCTGGGGCAAAGATATTGTTCCGGGAATGAATATGCTTGATGCTATCGGGGAACACAGGGACAAAGAAGAGGCAAAGGCTAATTTCGACAGGGCCCTGGCAGGTGAAAGTTTTGTGCTTGTTGAAGAATATGGAGATGAGCAATTATCCCGGTTGGTATGGCAGGATTACTGGTCACCCATAATGGATGGCAGGGGAGAGATCATAGGTTTGACCTGTTTTGTATTGAATATTACAGAGTTACAAAAAAAGGAGGAGAGGCTTAAATCCAGTGAACAATTTCTCAAAGAAACCCAGGTGATTGCGCAGCTTGGAACTTATGTGCTTGATGTTGCTAGCGGAAAATGGGTAAGTTCTGAGATGCTCGATCAGATATTCGGGATTGATGAAGGTTATGAGAAAGACATAAACGGGTGGGGTAATATTATGCATCCTGAGTGGAGTGATATAATGAGCCAGTATTTAGAGCAGCATGTAATTGGGAAAAAGAGCAGTTTGACCGGGAATATAAAATTATCCGGCAAAACGACCAGTCCGAAAGATGGGTGCATGGTTTGGGAAAGCTGTCTTTAAATGAAAAAGGACAGCCCGTTCAAATGGTGGGTACTATCAGAGATATTACTGAACAAAAGGAACTTGAGATTTTGCTCATGGAGAAAACCAACGAGATTGAATCACAGAATGAAGAATACCAGCAAATAAATGAAGAACTGGTGCAGACAAACGAGGAGTTATACAGAGCCAAGGAACATGCAGAAGAGAGTGACCGTCTGAAAACTGCTTTTCTGCAGAATATTTCACATGAGATCCGCACACCCATGAACGGTATAATGGGATTTGCTGAAATGCTTAATAAGCCGGGTCTTTCAGAAAATAAGCGAAAAAGCTTTACAAACATAATTATAAACAGTTCTAACCAGTTGCTCTCTATTGTCACCAATATCCTGACTATCTCGTCTATTGATGCCCGGCAGGAAAGAGTGAATATGGCACCTGTCTGTATTAACAACATTATTGTTGATCTGCTGTCAATTTTTAAAACTCAGGCAACAAGTCAGAATCTGTCATTATATGCCAAACAGCCTTTAACCGATCGGCAGTCGGAAATTCTTGCTGATGAAACCAAAATAACCCAGGTGCTCAGTAACCTGCTGACTAATGCATTGAAATTTACACATCAGGGGTTCATTGAATTTGGTTATGTGCTTCGGGACAGAAAAGAAGATAGTAAAACAGGGCATATAACACCTTCTGAACTGCAGTTTTATGTCAAAGATACAGGTATTGGAATTCCCGGTTATTTGCATGAAAAGATTTTTGAGCGTTTCCGGCAGGTTGACCTGGAAGTTAGCAAACGGCGTGGCGGGTCGGGGCTTGGACTGTCAATTTCAAAAGGGTTTGTTGAGCTCATGGATGGTAAAATATGGGTGGAATCTGAACCCGGCAATGGATCTGTCTTTTATTTCACAATTCCTTATCAACCAGTGCATGAATCAGAAGAAAATGTGGCTTCATCAACTATCGGCAAACGAAAAAAAACGGTTTTGGTTGCCGAAGATGAAGAGTATAATTATCTTCTGATTGAAGAATATCTTATTGATATGGATGTGAATCTGATACATGCAAAGGACGGGGCTGAGGCAGTGGATATTTGTATGCATGAAAATATTGACCTGGTATTGATGGATATTAAAATGCCGGTAATGGACGGTCATTCTGCGGCCAAAAAAATAAAGAAAAAGTATCCGAAACTACCGGTTATTGCTCAGTCTGCCTACGCACTCGAACATGAAATAGAAAAATACGAAGGTATATTTGATGATTATATCACGAAACCTATTAATGAAAATGAACTGAAAAATAAGTTGTTGGCTGTTTTGAATACAGAAAAGGGGTGAGCAAGCCATAGCTGAACATTGCTCCGTAATGGTTGTTATGGAGTTATGAATCTGAGAAATGTGCTTATACCGGTTATCATTTCAACTGTATTGATATTACAGCCTGTGATGCCATATATTGAATATTATACCTTTAAGCACTATATAATTGAAAACCTTTGTATAAACAGAAACAATCCGGATTCCGGATGTAAAGGAAAATGCTTTCTCAAAAAGAAACTGGCAGAAACAGACGGACAAAAAAAGGATAAAAACAGTACGTTGGTCTTAAAAACAGATATTACATTATATGCCAGGTCTCTGGACAACTTAATTGCCCTGGTTCGCAAAACTTCTGATTCAAAATGTATTTTTTTGCCTTTATTATATAGCTTTTCTTTTAATCCCACCATTTTTATTCCTCCAAAAATTTTCATTAGCTAGCCTTCAGGGAAAGCCTCACCAGACTTTTACCAGTGCACTAAAGTTTCCTGCAGCAGCGATATGCCGGTATCTGGTTAATCCGATGCAGTGCTGAGTAATTTGAGCAGTGCAAAATGGTGATGTAAGAACAGTTATGTACGGTTTAATATTTACCCTGTCCCGTGATGGATAAAGTCTAAACAGGCTTTGCTTCCCTGAATCCCTCTTATGTAATTGTTAATCATTAGTGATATTGCCGGAGTGTAGCAATATTTAATATTAAAGCATCTTATAATGAAAAAAACCAAAATTATTTCAGTTGTTTTGCTGTTATTTATAGCATTGGCTGCTTGTGAAAAGCAAAATGATACTAAGCCTGTAAGCGAAAAAGAAAAATTATCAATTGTTGCTGCAGATACGAGGAGCGGACTTTACCATGTTGAACTGTTGGCAAATGATACCTTGTATCAGGGTTACAATAAGATATTCCTGAAGATAACAGCAAATCCGGATGGCAATCCTGTGAAGAGTGCTGTGGTTAGTTTGCATCCCATGATGCATATGACAAATATGGAACATGCAGCACCTGTAGAGAATCCTGCAGAAAGTGTATCGCCTGACGGATATTTTGAGGGAGCCGTGGTCTTTGTTATGCCTGATAATCCGCTTGAGCGCTGGACCCTTGATGTTGCTGTTAGTGTTGAAGGAACTAAGGATACAGCTCATTTTGAAATCCCGAAAGTTAAGAGTCTTAACGATGGAAGGATAGTAAATTTTATTTCTCCTGTTAATAATAAAACCTATTTTATTTCACTGCTTCAACCTGCTGCACCCGAAGTTGGGATTAATGATATTGAATTCACTGCTCATTACAGGGAGAATATGATGAGTTTTCTTCCGGCTGATGATTTAACAATCTCATTTGTACCGGAAATGCCGTCGATGGGACACAGTTCACCCAACAATGAACAGCCCGATTTTACAGCAAATGGCCATTATAAAGGAAAGGTGGATTTTACAATGACGGGTTGGTGGCGGATTAATGTCACTGCTAAACGGGACAATGACACCTTATCTGACAAGGTTGCCTTCGATATCAATTTCTAATGAAAATAATAAGGCAGAGTGAATTACCCGTTTGTATTTTATTGTTTAAGGAATGTTGGGTAATTATTCATCTTACGATTTATTAAGAATGAGAAGAAAAACACTGGGCTTATGGCGAAATATTTATGTACAATCTGGCTGATAATGGTTCCATCCTGGATAATTCATGCACAGGAAAAATTTATAACTGTATTTGATACTGTAAAACTCAATGAGGTTTCTGTTTCGCATAGTATCCCGCTGAATGACGAAAGCATGGCCAATCGCTACCAGGCCTCCTATGCCTCCAGTATCGACAGGATCAATGCAAGACTCGGAGGGGTTTCAGTAATCAGCCGCGGGGCTTATGCCATGCAGCCGGTACTGAACGCTTTTTCGGGTGGGCAAATCAACGTAACTATTGACGGAATGAAAATGTTTGGAGCCTGCACCGACAAAATGGATCCGGTTACATCATATGTTGAACCTGTAAATCTCAAAAGTATTGAGGTTGATCACGGATCAAACGGCAGTAAGAATGGAAGTACGGTAGGTGGCACTTTTGATATGTCGCTGCAACAACCTGCTATATCATCGGTGAACACAGAAGCGGGTATTAACTTTGAGACCGTATCCAGCGGAAAAACAGGTTTTCTTGCATTTAATTATGGGCGTAAGAAGTGGGCCTATCGTGTTAGCGGGGTTTATAAAGATTATAATTCTTATGTTAACGGAAATGGTATAAGCGTGCCTTATTCTCAATATGGGAAATTCAATCTCAATCAGTCATTACTTTTCGAGCCTGTCAAAGGCCATATTTTCGTGCTTGACTGGCTGATAGATAACGCAACAAATGTTGGTTATCCTGCATTGCCTATGGATGTTGGTGAAGCGCGAGGACGTATTTATTCAATCGCTTATCAACCTGATAATAAAATCATTAATATCCGGGATTTTAAAGCCAGAATATATTTCAATTCGGTATTTCACCTCATGGATGACTCTCATCGGGACAGTCTTTTCTTTGTGGAAAATACAAGTACTGGTGTGAATGATAGCGTGTATATGAGAATGGATATGCCTGGGTGGAGCAAAACATATGGGGCTTATATTGAAGGTGTGATTGATTGGCTGCCCGATCACTGGTTCAGCTTCAAAATCGAGGATTATCTGCACTGGTCAAAGGCCCATATGACTATGCATATGAATAATCTTTCCAATCCGGGAGAACCTCCGATGTTTGCAGAAACTTGGCCGGAAAACCAACGGCATGTGACTGGGTTTATACCTGAAGAGCAACAACAGGATCAATTCAGCTGTTTTAATAAGTCTTGATGCACGTATTGATTACAGTACATCTGAATTGCTGTCTGAGCAGGGTATCAATCAGTTTAGTACACTGAAGTATAACGCAGGAAAATCTTTCAGGAAGCTTATTGGCGCTGCCAACATGAATATTGTCTACAAAAAGAAAAAGCTTGATATGAAAGCAGGTATCGGGTTCGGAGAACGATTGCCTTCTCAGACTGAACAGTTTGGGTTTCTATCTGTATAATGCCATGGACGGATACGATTATATTGGTAATCCCGGATATTAAAGCGGAAAAGGCACTACATGTCTGGAGCAGTATGCAATATTCTTTACCGAAATATTAAGATTGCCTGGGAGGGATATTTTAATCATGTATTTGACTATATTTTGGGTGTTACCAAACCTGGATTATCATGCACTTAATTTATATGCATCGGGTGTCAAACAATATGAAAACCTCACATATGCCCGTATCTTTTCCACTAATTTCCGGTTTTCCTGGAAACCAGTTCACTCAATTGAGTTATTCGACCTTGCAAAATTCAATTACGGAGTTACCAATACAGGACAGCCACTCCCGATGATTGCGCCACTGAAAAACCAGTTATCAGTTAAATGGCAGGTTAAAAACGTATACGTGCAGGTTGAGAATGAATATTCTGCTGCGCAAAACAGGATTGACAAAAATTTCGGGGAAATTCCATCTGATTCTTACATGCTATTCCATCTTCGGTCGGGGTACAGGTTTTCAGCTCTCACTTCAACAATTAAATTAAATCTTGGGGTGGAGAATATATTCAACAAAGCTTATACAGATCACCTTGATTGGGGGAGTTATTTAAGGCCGGGGCGTAATATATATCTGCAGCTGATTGTGAAGAAATTGGAGTAGTAAAAGAATCTGGCGAAAATTAGTTAATGTAGTATATTGGGTGAGTAAAGAGATTTTTATGTGGTTTATTTTCCTGTCAAATTACTCATAGATTCTTTGTTTTGTTTGAATTTATCTTTAATTTGAAGTTTATTGTTTAATTTTTCTTTCGTCAGATGTTTCAATTTTTAATCATACTTGTTATCAAAAATTAATCTTATATTTCATTTATTCTGGATGAAAAGAGGTAGCTTTCATAAGCTCTATGGCACTTTAATAAGCAGAGCGATGTTATTTATTATCCTAATTGTACCGATATGTAACAGAACTTATTCACAAGCTATTCTTTTCAGAAATGACGGAACCTCTATAAAAGTTGAGGATGTTGATACTACCGGTAAAGTCAGGTATTATACAATAGCCGGACAAACCCCTGGGACATTTCAAATGATAAGCATTGATTTTCTCGACAGTATCCGCTATGCTGACGGGACAGTTCAAAAATTCATTACCAACGATAACCCTATATCAATCAAAGATAAAAATCCAAAAAATAACTTTATTGGTATAAAATTATTTCCAATTTTGGATGCAAAGTTGAATATTTTTTATGAGCGAACGATTTCCAAAGAAAATTTTGGTATTAGGGCATTTCTTCTTTATAATGCTGGTAATAAGGATTGGTTTTTTGCAACAATCAATGAAACTGCAAATTATTATTTCGGTGCGGGGTTGAATTATTACTTTCTGAATACTGACATTTCCAGGTTTGGAACAGGGCTTTCATTTTTCACAGGTCAGTTTTGTGAGAAACAATTTGAAGGAATGGATGAAAGATTGTCTTTTAAGCATAATAATGGTATAATTGTTAATCTTAGTAGTTCATTCATAGTCAATGAACAAATATTCTTTTCCTTATTGACGAACTATGTCTTAAAGGTTCCTCCAAACGAAAAGATATTTATTCAGCTGGAGTTGTCATATAATTTCTAATGAAAAATATCACACTATATTAACATTAAACAGGATTCAATTAAATAGCTGGAAACATGCGTTATTTATTTAAGAAAGTGCCCCGGTAAAATATTTTAATAAAAAGATTATTCTGCCACTGTAGCAGCCTGAAACGGGAAGGTTTCTGATGGTGTTCTGGAATGATCCATCAGTGTTTCCAGCGCTTTTACAACCCCAGGATGTTCAGCAGCAATATTGTGTTCTTCTCCAATATCTCTCGGAAAGATCATACAGTTCGAGTGTTGTTTTCTCCGGCTCCAGTACATTCAGTCTGATCAGTTTCCATTTTCCCTTGCGGACGGACTGTTTTCCACCCTGTTCGTGAAATTCAAAATAGATATAATCGTGTTCCCGCTGACCCGGTTCGCCAAGCAGTGCAGGTAAAAAGGAGATACCGTCGATGTATGAGGGGTATGTACTTCCTGTCAGGGCAGCAAATGTAGGCATCACATCCCAGAAAGCTGATATAAGGTCTGTTTCGATCCTGCCTTGATATGCCCGGGCCAGCAGACGATCATGGGTTCCCTGACTCCACCTTCATACAGATCCCGCTTGTATCCTCTTAACGGTCCGTTGCTGTTAAAATAATCAGGATCTGCACCGCCTTCCTGGTGGGGTCCATTGTCAGAAGTGAAAATAATGAGTGTACTTTTATCGAGGCCAAGCTCCTTAAGTTTATTATAAACTTCTCCCACCTGCTTATCCAGCAGGGTCACCATGGCAGCAAAAGCAGCGTGGCATTCAGGTTGTGTACCATATCCCCCTTCCCTGAAACGCTGGTCATCATATTCTGCTCCTTTATACTGCTTTTCAGGATCATATTTGCCACGGTATTTTTTCAGATATTTCTCAGGCAGCAGCAATTCTGCATGGGGAATGGTGGTGGCATAATAAAGGAAAAATGTCTTCGTATGGTTGTCTTCAATAAATTTTAATGCCTGTTGCTGGATCAGCCCAGGGGAGTACTCTTCAAATTTGTCACCCGTGTTTCCTTCAAGCATGATTTTTTGTCTGTTGTGCCACAAATGTCCGGGATAATAATTATGTGCCAGGGTTTGTGAGTTGTAGCCGTAAAATTCATCGAAGCCCTGATTTGCCGGATCTCCTTCGGAACCAGGATAACCCAGTCCCCATTTACCAAAGGCGCCGGTAACGTATCCGGCTTGCTTCAGCATTTCAGCAATGGTAAAAGAACTGTCAGGTAGCGGCCACTGGCCTTCATGTGATTCGGCATGTTTATTACCCCTTACCGGCGTATGTCCGGTGGTTAGGCCGGTCATCAAAGATGACCTTGATGGTGCACATACCGTACATCCAGCATAATGTTGTGTAAAAAGCATCCCTTCCGATGCCAGTTTGTCAATATTTGGTGTCTTGAACTTCTTTTGTCCGTAACAGCTTAAATCGCCATACCCCAGGTCGTCGGCAAGGATGTAAACAATATTGGGTTTGATGGCCTTGCTTTCTGCTTTCTTTTGTTGGGCATAAGCCTGACCAGTGGTGAAAATTGAGGTAAGTCCCAGTAGTAACAGTTCTTCTTTCATAGTCATGATGGTTTTTCAGCAATTAAAGATAGAAATTTTATACTGCCAGGACATGAGTATAAACAGAAAATTTTCTGTCATAATAGGTGTCACTTATGTAAAACAAAAGTGCATCCTACCTCGACCTGATTTCTCTTCTCATAAATGCAAAATAGGACAGCGCAAAACATAGCACTGTTGCAGCAATCAATCCGGTTACCTGCGGCCACACCAGCAACAGGCTTTGTCCCAAGGGGCAGTGGACCGGGAATTGCACCTGACATCTGCTGCATTGTCAATGGTCCGAGGCTGCGTACAGAAGGCATCAGCAGGGTGGTAGTAGCTTCGCTGAATAAGATGACTGGGAGCAACCCGCATCAATGACAATTTGAACTGCGTGAGCTTGAACATTACGTACGGATTGGCCATTCCCTGTGGCGGAGCAACCGATTTGACGATGAGGTTGACGATCATCGGATAAAATACAGTGAAAAATAACCATATGGCTATGCCTGCCAGGGCTGACGTGGCGGGTTGGCGGAACCATACTGAAAACAGTATTGACAGGTTCAACCAGAACGCCACATAAAAAATACTGAGCAGTATAAAAGCAATGATCCTCAGAAACTCGCCCGCCGTGGGTGGAATACCCAGGGCGGTTAATCCGAAGCCCATAACCAGAAATCCCAGGGAGAACAGCATGACGCTGATTACAATAAGAGCTGCCACAAACTTGGCATTGATAATATAATCACGGTGAATAGGCTGGGAGAGCACCCTGCTGAGTGTTCCCCGGTTTTGCTCCGAATTTACGGCATCAAAACCCAGGCTGATTCCCAACAGCGGTCCCAGGAAACTTATAAATACTGTAAATGAGGGAAGTGTGCCGTCGGAAAGTGTGAATAGTTTGAGGAAGAAAAAGGTTCCTTCCGGATCGTTTGGTTTTACCGCATTCCCTATATTGGTTAATGCGGTATATAATGATCCCAGGCACGTGAGGGCAATAATCGAAATCAGGATAATGAATCGCCAGCTTCTCACCTGGTCGGACACTTCCTTATTTACAATTACCCAGAATGGTTGCTTGCTTACTTTTGTGTCTACCCTTTTTTTTCAAAAAACGGGATAAATTTCCGGGTAACTGAACTGTTTGGTTGGCTGTATTGCTCATGATTGTTTTCCTCCTTCAAAATACCGGTAATAAATATCGTCAAGTCCGTATTCCTTTCTGCTGAGATAATCCAGCTCGGCGCCGGATTCAATGATTTTTCTTGCTATTGAGGCCGAGACATCACGGGAACACTCAATAATATAATTGTCATGTGTTCAGCAGTGATCTTTTCAATTCCTTCCACCGGCGTAAGCATTTGAGTAAGCCATGCTACATCTTTCTGTTCCTCAGATCCACTGGCTGCTCCGGTTGATCGGGAGGTGATTTTCACTTCTGTAACCCAAGGACTTCCTGAAAATAATTGCTGAGACAGGGAATGAATATCTCCTTCGGCCAGCAGCTTGCCGTTGACAAACAGTCCCACGCGGTCGCAAACCTGCTGTACCTGATGCAGGTTGTGTGAAGAAAAGAGTACAGTCAGTCCATCGGCTTTGCTAAGCGAAGCAATCATCTCCAGAAATTCACGGACTCCTTTAGGATCAATGCCCGATGTAGGTTCATCCAGAATGATTACCTCAGGATTTTTGATGAGCACATCGGCCAGGCCGAGCCGCTGACGCATGCCACGGGAATACTTACCTGTTTTTTTATTTTCCACATCCGGCAGACCAACCCGTTTCATCAACTGAAGCGCCTTTTCTTTGGCTGTATTTTCATCAATTCCGTTGAGCTGTGCAGTATACATCAGGTTCTCCAGACCGGTCCGATCATCATAAAACCCAACATCCTCAGGCAGATAGCCAACTCTTTTTTTTACATCAATGGGATTGCGGGTTGAATTGATGCCGCAAACTGAGACAGTGCCTGATGTGGGCTCCGTCAGACCAAGCATCATGAGAATGGAAGTTGACTTACCGGCGCCGTTTGGCCCAAGCAAACCAAAGATCTCACCCTTCCTGATGCTCAGACTGAGATGGTCTACAGCAGTAAAACTACCATACTTCTTCGTGAGATCAACTATTTCGATAATACTGTTATTCACGACTTACCTCCTTCCATATTTCCGGAACAGATAATAAACAATACCAATAGCGAATAAAATTATCAGTACCCCAATCCAGCCCCACAACATGGGTGTTTTAACGGTTATTCTGAAAGATGCTTTCGAAGAAATTTCTGTAGTGCGCGCAGTAATAGTGGTAACGTAGTCGCCGGGGATGGCTTTTTCATCGGCTTTTACTGATGCTGTAATATGAGTGGAAGAGCCGGGTCCCAGTTGCACTACTTTCGTTGGTTCGAAGGTAACGGACCAGTTGGCAGGAGTTGCAGCGTTGAAGCTAATGTTTTTGAGGTTAGATGAACCTGTATTCCGGATAACCATGTCAATTTGTTTGGTGTCTCCGGCAGTGATATCGGTGCTTAGCAAGCCTGTTGGGGTAGTAAGCTCCATATTATAAGTGCCTTTTACTACTGCTTCAAGATTTACACTGGCCGCGGTTGAACTGGTGGAAGCTTCCACCGGGATCTTGTATTTGCCGGCTTTGGCCTGCTCAGGTGGTTTTATCTGAACAGTTATATCTTTACTTGCGTTGGCAGCAATATTAACGGAAGTAACTTCTTTGTAACTGGCTTTGAAGGTTATGTTCCATCCGGGGGGAGCATCAGCCTTTAGAGCATAAAGCTGTTCATCGGCTGTCCTGTTTCTCAGCGTTGCTTTATAAGTAAATGTTGAAGCCGAATTTCCTTCCATATTCGGTTGGTCGGTGGTAAATTCAGTCTTGTATGTACCTTTCTCAGAAACTACAACCTCGAGCGGCAGAGAAGCAACACCTCCTGACTGCAGTTGGAAACGATACCGCCCTTTGTTTACCTTCAGTGGCACTTCAACTTTGAATATTAAATTTTCTTTTCCTCCGGGTAAAAGAGAGAGCTTGCCGATATTCCATCCACCTGATTGCAATGTGTAATCCCAGTCTTTGGGCATACCACTCACAGAGAGATTGAGTGTTCTGACTGCATTACTGTTATTAATCACACTTACAGTATAAGTGATCGACTGGCCGGGCGGAACCGAAATACTGGTGTAAGGGGTGTAGAGGGTAATTTCACTGGCAGCCTGCAAATTTGTACTGGCTGTGAACATTATCCCGATGAGCGGGGCAACAAACAACGTTAACCATTTTGAATGAGTTGACATAAGAGATCCTCCATAAAATTTCAAAAAACGATTAATTATGGAGACAAATTTATATCCGGGAGGGATTGAAAAAAAACGGGATTGGCACCCAAAAAGGCTTAAATATAGGGATTAGATGCCCAATCTCATTAATAATTAGCGATTAAGCTTCTAATGTTAAAATATCTAAAAAAAGATTAATAAAGTTAAAAGGACCGGGCTTAAACTCCGAATAACAAACAGATAACCATATTATGTTTTTGTGGCGGATTATACACCCAAAGAAACAGAAGTGAAAGATCACTTTGCAGCTAATTAGTAATATAGTTCTTTTTCTGTCAGCAGGGTTTTAAGTCTTGTTAGTGCCCGGCTCCTGATCTGTCTGATTCTTTCAGATGACATGCCATATTCAGTTGCTATGTCCTGCAGTGAAAAGATGGGTGTGCCGGCCAGTCCGAAAGACATTGTAATAATAGATTCTTCCCTGTTTGTTAGTTTTTTCAGTGCCCTGCAGATATCCACCGAGACTGATTCATTTATCAGTTTGCTGTCAGGTGAAGGGATACTGCCGGTCTGAACCGTGTCATATAACGTGAAATCACCATCTCCATCATGAGTAAGTGGCATATCAAATGACAACTGCCTTTTTTTAATATCGTTGGCTATTCCTACTTCTTCCTGAGAAAGTTCAAGGAATCCAGCTATTTCCTCTTCGGTAGGTTCGCGCTCAAATTTTTGTTCCAGGGCGGGTATGGCGCGTGTTATCTTATTAATGGAAGAGAGCCTGTTTAATGGTAACCTTACAATTCTGGTTTGTTCTGAAATGGCCTGTATAATTGCCTGGCGAATCCACCATACTGCATAGGAAATAAATTTGAAGCCCCTGGTTTCATCAAACTTACCGGCAGCTTTTACCAGACCAACATTACCTTCATTTATCAAATCCGGAAATGAAAGGCCCTGATGCTGATATTGCTTGGCCACCGAGATCACAAAGCGAAGATTGGCCAGTACCAGTTTCTCCATTGCAGCCTGATCTCCACTGCGAATGCGAACAGTCAGTTCAACCTCTTCTTCCGATGAGATCATCGGATATTTGTTGATTTCCTGAAAATATCTGCTGATGGATTCTCCGTCCCGAAAAGTTATTTGTTTGGTGATTTTTAATTGCCGCATGAAAATCTGTTTTTTGCTCTCGCCGAGCCTTGGTTGGAATGGATTACTTTCTGTTTGCTGATATTTTACTTAACAGAAAATACCTGATAATTGTAAATATCTGATACCGGAATTGAGTATTGTTGAAGAAATACCAATACCCATCCCACTTAAAAGCAGAACGGGTATTATGTAATTTTATTATGACTTTGCAGAAACCGCCTAATCAGCTAATTTCACATTCACAGCCATCAGGCCTTTTTCACCCTGTTTGGTCTCATATTCTACTTCTTCATCCGTTTGTAAAACATCGTAACTGTTTTTCAGTCCGGTACGGTGTACGAATATATCTTCTCCATTTTCAGATTCAATAAAGCCAAATCCTTTGACGTCATTGTACCATTTTACTTTTCCTTTTGTCATATCTTTTTTTTTAATCGTCGTAATTTGTTTTCTTAGGTCTTGCTTCATTCACTACAATATCGCGGTTTTCATAGGAAGCACCATTCAGTTCAGTGATAGCTTTGTTTGCTTCCTCCTGGCTTTCCATTGTAATAAAGCCAAAGCCCTTACTTCTGCCATTGTATTTGTCAGTGATAATTTTTGAAGAACTTACTTCCCCATATTCGCGGAAAAGATCTTCAAGATCGTTTTCATTAACCTTGTAATCAAGGTTGCCTACATAAATGTTCATTGTTTTTTGTTATTTAAAAGTTTGTTATTATAACATGGTTGTTTCTCGGTTCCGGCTATTTGTAAAATAGTTATTGATATATTTTATAGCCCGGAAAACAAGTTGAACAGCCAGCTATTAATTAAAATGAAAGGATTTAAAAAGAGAGCAGTGAAAAACTAACTGTGTTTAGGAAATTAGTAAATTAAAGCGCTAATTCTCAAATCATAACTGTCGTCAAAGGTACACTTTTATTTTGAGAGTACTACTATATATATTCTTTTTTTATTCATTATCAGTGACTTTTAATTTCTCAGACCTGCGTTGGGGCTTTTTATTAACCTGATTTTTAAATAAGCCTTACTCGGCCAGGTGACTGCTGTATATAGTATCCGGGTTATTATAGAAAACAGAAATATACTTAACCGTTCGGGAATGTTTCTTTAAATATAATTTTAAAAAAAATCCCAGAAATATCGTTGATATTAAACTGTTTTCCTGTCACTAAGCCATTGATATCAGATCTTTGATTTTTGTCTGGAAGACCAGTTTCTGTTTCCCGATCTGTTCCCGCCTGAATTGCCAGCCGTTTTCTTTCTGAAACTCTGGTTCGAAGGTCTTCTGTTTTCTTTTACAGGTTCCTGAACAGAATTGTTCAACAGTGGGTAGGCATGATCATCAATAACAGGTATTTGTTTTCCTATCAGCTTTTGAATATCCTTCAGATACTCTTTTTCGGCGGCATCACAAAAAGCAATTGCTTTTCCTTCAGCACCAGCTCGGCCGGTGCGCCCGATACGATGCACGTAGGATTCGGGAATATTAGGCAGTTCAAAATTAATTACATGACTCAGCTCGTCAATATCGATTCCCCTGGCAGCGATATCAGTAGCAACGAGTACCCGAGTCTGTCTGGATTTGAAATTACTCAGAGCCTGCTGACGGGCGTTCTGTGATTTGTTGCCATGTATAGCCTGCGACTGAATGCCGGCATGGCTTAGTTTTTTTGCTACGCTGTCAGCACCATGCTTGGTACGTGTAAAAACAAGCGCACGGTCGATAGAATCATCATCCATCAGATCGATAAGCAGTTGTTTCTTATTTTCCTTATCTACAAAATATACAACCTGACGGATTGTATTTACCGTGCTGGAAACCGGTGTTACTACCACTTTTACAGGATTGACCAGGATAGTACCTGCCAGTGCCATGATGGCCGGTGGCATTGTGGCTGAAAAGAATAGCGACTGCCTTTTAGCTGGCAAACAGGCTATGATTTTTTTCACATCGTGAATAAAACCCATATCCAGCATCCTGTCGGCTTCATCGAGTACAAAATATTCAATATGCCTCAGGCTGATTATACCCTGATTCATCAGGTCGAGCAGGCGCCCGGGAGTAGCGATAAGGATATCTGTACCACGTCTTATTGCCTGTACCTGGCTGTGCTGGGTAACACCACCAAAGACCACTGTATTTCTCATACCTGAATTTGTGCCGTAAGCGGTAAAGCTTTCGTCGATCTGGATGGCCAGTTCTCTTGTGGGGGTGAGTATCAGGCTGCGTATTTGCCTTTTGTTGTCTTTAACAGGATAATCCTTGCTTAAAAGCTGAATAATAGGGATGGCAAAAGCTGCCGTTTTTCCTGTTCCTGTTTGAGCACAGCCCAAAATATCTTTCCGGTTTAAAATCAGCGGAATGGCTTGTGCCTGAATAGGTGTGGGTGTTGTGTATTGTTGCGTTTCCAGTGCCTCTAAAATAGGACTGATAAGATTTAAATTTTTAAATGACATAAATTATTTATTACAGTGACCGGCGTAAATTGGTAATTTTCAAATTCACCGGTCTGCTGAAGAGGAATACCATAATTAATCTTTGTAAGTTTGTGGGGATAATAATCTGCGGGAATTCTGAGAGTAGTATTGTGGTAAACTTTCTTTCAATGCTTCTTTAACGTCTTGCCGTATAATTTTGGCCCCTTGCAGGTTCAGTTCATTTTTTACTTCCTGCAATGGGTCAAAGGTACTCTAATTTTTTACAATCAGCGCTTTTTTGAAATTTTTGTTTGATTTGTTTCTTTTTACCATTCTTCAATGCTTCTGATCAGGCAGGCACTGTAGCCTGAACATTAGCTTTTTGCGTCGGAGTAATTTTCTTTTCCGCAAATGAAGGGGTTGTTTTTTTACCCAGCATTTTCATCATTTTATAATGGTTGTACACTGCCTTAAAAAATGTAGGTTGTACATGATAGGGGACCTGGTATTTCTCAGCTGTTTGTTTAACGATGGCCGATATTTTTTTATAATGGACATGACTGATATTCGGAAACAGATGATGTTCAACCTGATAATTAAGTCCGCCGATCATCCAGGAGAAAATACGGCTGTTAGGAGCATAATCGGAGGTTGTGAGCAACTGATGAATAGCCCAGTTATTTTCTACATTTCCCTCTTCATCAGGAAGAGGATAAGCTGAATCAGGCATTACATGTGCCGTTTGGAATATTACGGTGAGAGAAAAACCGGCGGTGAAATGCATGATAAGGAAAAACAATACGGTCCAGTACCAGGCGATGGGTAGTACAATCAGGGGGATTACCAGCATAACTGCATAGTACAACACTTTTGCAATGATCAAATCAGCCAGCATAAACCTAAAACTCCTGTTTGAGCTAAGCGAGATACCGGTTTTTTTGTACCGGAACAACTGTTTGAAATCTTTTGCAGTTACCCAGGAGAGTGTCATGAGACCGTAAAAGAACCAGGCATACCATTGCTGAAATTTATGTATGGCGTGATGGGGCCTGTGTGGTGAGAAGCGCAGAATCCCTACTGGTGCAATATCTTCGTCGTGCCCATCAATATTGGTAAAGCCATGGTGCATTGTATTGTGCTGATGACGCCAGTTAGGAGGGAAACCACCCAGAAAATACAATGACTTTGACAGCCATCTGTTCATCTTTTGATTACCCGTACTGGTACCATGATTTGCATCATGCATCAGTACCATGCCGATACCGGCCATTCCTGTTCCCATCACGATCCAGCTTAAGAGAATCAGTGGGAAGGATGTAACAACGCCGGTGACCATCAACAGGTAAGGAACGATATATAAGGCCGACATTAACATTACTTTAACGAACATACCGGCATTACCATATTTTGAAAGGTGGCGCTGATCAAAATAGTCATTCACTTTACTTCTGAGTTCCCGTATAAATTGGGGATTGTTTTTTGGTGAAAACCTTATCTTATGGGTATTCATAATTGTTGGTTTTGATGATTTTAAGCGATCGAACTGAACTTTATCCGTACATTCATTCCATGCTGTTAATTATTCAGCCTGAATTCAGTGCTGAAACAGTAACCAGAGACAGCAAAGGTGGGTGTGTCTGAGGAAAGCCTCAAACTCGGGTAATTAGCGGCATATTGTGCGTATGTAAGCAGAATATTCATATAACAATCCTTATTGCTTTGACATAAATTTTATCAGATCAAATCTAAGGCGTTAATACCATATTGTCAAAAGGATGGGATTAATCGTCAGCCAGGAGGGATGAAAAGCATTGAATTAGTGTAAATGGCAACTTTCAGGGGTGGATGTTATTCGTCCCTATCCATCTTGAGAAGCTCTCTTATTTTTAACAGATACTGGCGTGAAACCGGTATTTTTTCATCATATCCGCGGATGGTTAGCAGATAATTATTGTAACTTTTGCTCAGGTTTTCAACCTGATGAATGTTAACGATACAAATACGGTGGCAACGTACAAAAGCAGGAAACTGACGTAACTGGTATTCTACATTTTTCAATGTATTTCTCAGCATTGATTTTTTAAATGATGCTCCTTCTTTATAAATGATTTCCACATAATTATCTGCCGATCTGATAAATGCAATGTCTTCCGCTGCCAGTGTGATATTGTCACTTTTATTCTCAGATAAAAAGCTGATGCTGGAATTCATGGCTTCATTTTCGTACTTTTTCATGCTTTCTTTCAGGACCTTTATTTCTGTCACCAGGTCTTCATTCTCCTGCTTCATTTCCCTGACACGATCATATAGCCGCAGGCCAACCGGAGGAGCCAGACAGATCAGGGCGACCTTGAATATCACATAAAACGAAATTTCAACCAGTCCAACATATCTGAGATAAAAAACAGATGCAACGGTGCTTAAGGCCAGGATAAAAAACCCCCCCATATAAGAGAGCAGCAGGTATTCATGATCGTTTTGGAAGTTATTCTGAACGATCCACGGAATAAGAATTCTTATAATTATAATTGAAAGAAAAACAATGGCTCCCAGTCCGGCAAAAAAGAGCAGGCTGTTATTAAAATCGAAGCTGTCAATCGGGAAGGGCTGAAAAAAAAGGATAAAAAGAAATACACCCAGACTGAAACTCAGGTAGAGGCCCAGGTCTTCTTTTATTAAATTTATTAAATGATTTAGCCTTTTATGCATAACTGAAGCCTGGATTGATGTATAATGGTACAAAGTTAACGGAATTTTTAGGATTTTCATTTTATGTGGGAAGAGTGCACAAATTTAATTTGGAAAATTCATTAATAAATAGTTTATTATGAGCTCATTGTTGACTGATGAGCACGCATTTAGATCAGCAATACATTTAAGATTGCTGCAGGTGGCATTTCATTATGGGAAACACCGATTTTCCTTGCTTTGGTTACCTGAAAATTTTCAGACGTCTGTTAGAAATCGTTTTAGGCTCATGAAAATTTTATAATCCACAAAATGAATCTATATGACTAAAAGCACCTTTAACCAGCAACATACTTGAAAGTTTCAGTGAGGTCATCCCTGCCTGTTCAGCGTTTGACAGGCAGGTCTTTAGAGGGTAGGGGGATAAGCGAAGGAAATTATGTCTTCCATATATATTTTTAATCTGTCAGATAAATAATTTGTAACACAGGATTGTCCGAAGCATCCAACTTTTTTGCAAGAGAATACAGTTGCATGAAATTTTTATTTTCTTTCAAAGCTTTTGAGTTACT
Organism: uncultured Bacteroidales bacterium; assembly: GCA_963783315.1. Classification (GTDB taxonomy): domain Bacteria; phylum Bacteroidota; class Bacteroidia; order Bacteroidales; family DASQZP01; genus DASQZP01. Next base: position 83,670 of record CAWAMZ010000004.1, on the reverse strand, counting down.
CTCATATTTTTTAATGACTGCTGCCAAATGTTTTTTCAACTCGTGTGGATAAAACAGACAAATCAATTGATTTTTTTCGTTCAAAAGCATAGGCTCACCTGTAAGGCCATTATCAATATCATTGATGATCTTACTCCCGGTAATCATATGTCCGGTTTGTTTATTACAGATTGTAGTATAAAGATCAGCATCTTTTATGAATTGAAAAATGAGGAATTTGCTATTCTCAAGTATGTTGAAAAGAGTAAACAAGCCAAGGCCAGGTTTCAATTGCAATTCAGTTGTTTGAAGGTTTGATATTGTTGCTTAAAAAACATCATAAAACGAAAAAACACTGCAAATCACTTAGTGACGAAATTATGTTAGATAATCTGAACCCCGGAAAATTTATATTTACAATTTACCACTCAGGCAGTTTTTTTGCCCGTTCACGATATTTCTGCTCCGTTTACTTGAATCTGGTTGAACGGCATTGTAATTTTAGAATGATAAACTTATTTATTAACTTAAAACCAATTAATTATGGAAACAAAAAAGTTATCATTGGAAGAGATGGAAGGAATTGAGGGAGTGGGATCATGGAAATGTGCTGCCGCTGGAGGTTTAGCAATGCTGGGCACTGCTGTATCTATTGGATTTATAATAGGAACCGGTGGTGCAGGAGCAGCTGTTGCTGGATTACTTGCAGAACAGACAATAGCTTTAGCCAGTGTGGCAATTAGTTGCATTTAATAAAGTTTTTGGAGGTTCTAAAACATTTTTATTTAAGAACCATCACCAGCATGTAAGGGAGTTTTTATACTCCCTTTATTAAATAAAGTGCAAAAATTTATGAATATTCTATTAAGGATTTTAATATTATTGTTTCCATTAATTACCTTGTTATTATCTCTGTTTGAAGTGCAAGCAGGATTTAATAAATACTTTCTTGCATTCTTAACAATTTCTGGTCCCTGCGCTATTACCTTTTTTTATTTTTTGCTTAATAGATACGATAATAAATTTATTTTCAGGGATAATAATACCTTTTCTTTATTTCCAATCTCGCCAAAGGATTATTTTAAAATGGAATTGATTTATATTATAAAAAGAACAGATTATATTTTAATAAACATATTTTCTTTTCTTGGTTTATTTATAACATTTTACAATCCTTATGAATTTATAAATCCTGTAATATTTTTTATTTTGATTATTATTATTAATACCATAACGCTTTTCATAAATATTTTATTTAAGTGCTATTTAGGAAAAAAATTTCTTAAAAGTATCGGGTACATTTTATTTGTTTACACTATTATTTTTTACAGTCAAACAATTATTTTATTGAATGATAATCTTTTAACGTTAATGTCATTTTTTCCGCTATCATCTGTTTATTTTATGCCACTTCATAACGTGAAATATTTTTTTTACTGTACCATGATTCTTTTATTCTTTTATTTTTTTCTTTATGTAGTTTATAATAGAGCTACAAAATACTGGAAAAATTGAATTGCATTATGTCAAAAATATTCACAGTTTGTCTGCTTTTATTAAAGCTACTATTTTTGAAAACACTCTTTAAGGGATGGATAGTTGCGAACTTGATTGGTTTAGTATGCAGTGAATTTTTTGGATGGAGTTTTATTATAAGTAATTATTTCTATCTGCTTTCTTTGATATTTTTAGTAACATCTTTAACTTTAGAAAGTTATAAAAAGAGAATTGTTTTTTATAATGTTTTTCAGATAGATAAGTATGTTTTCAGAACCGCCATGTTTGTTCTAGTAGTTTTATTTATGACTATTCAAATTTTACTATTTTAAGTTATGTTAATAGAGTTTAATTCAGTTAAGAAAGCATATGGAAAAACGAAAGCCCTGAATGGCACAAGTTTTAATATAAACAGGAATGACTTTGTTGGCCTTGTAGGGAATAATGGTTGTGGAAAAACAACAACGATTCATTGTATGTGTAATTTGATAAAATATGATGCAGGAGAAATTAATGTTTTTGATAAAAAGGTAGAGCCTAACTATGTTTCCTATAAGAACAGGTTAGGCATTTTGTTGTCCGAACACTATTTTATTGAAGAGTTTAATTTGAAAGAATATTGGAGGTTTGTCTGTAAGTTTCAGAGAGTACCCAAAAGCGAAGCTAGTCAGAGAGTTGATGATTTAATTCATTTACTCGATTTAGAGAAAGAAAGCAAATTGAAGATAAAAAATCTTTCTTCAGGTAATCAAATGAAAGTTTCATTAGGTGCTGCGTTAATTCATAATCCCGAGATTTTAATCTTAGACGAACCATTTATTAATCTGGATATTAAAACAACAAAAAAGATTATTCTTCTGCTCAAATCATTTAAAGGAAAAAAAACACTTTTTGTAACTTCTCATAATTTGGATTTAGTAGCTGATTTATGTGATTCTTTTTTAATAATGGAAAACGGTAAGATATCAACAGAACTTAAAATATCAGAATATAACACGATTGAAGATTTGAAAACAGAAGTAAAAAAAGTTCTCGAAACCGATAAAACTATTAATGATGTAAGTTGGCTAAACTCATGAAGCATCCGTACAAAATAGTTTATTCTTAATATAAAATGGACCCAAACAGGAGTGGACTTTCAATCAGGCACGATCTTCTCCATTAGCTGATATTTGTTAATTTATTTTATGACTATCGGGAATGATTAATAAATTTAAAATTAATCAGATTTTACAATGCTTTCGCTCAGCCCCTGGTTACTCCCTCGCACTAGCTCAGGCACATGCTGGTCGTGAGATCGCTTCGCTAAGTTACTCCCTCGCACTAGCTCAGGCACAAGCTGGTCGTGAGATCGCTTCGCTAAGTTACTCCCTCCCACTAGCTCAGGCACAAGCTGGTCGTGAGATCGCTTCGCTAAGTTACCCTGAAGGCCTGCCTGACTGAAGTCATTCAGGCAGGGGAGCCAGCGCACACATGAATACTAAATTTGAAATTGGTAAACTGTGTGTTAACCCCCCTGCCTGTACTGCGTGCGGCAGGCAGGCCTTCAGGGGGCCGGGGGCAGCGTAAGCGTGCTTTTTTTGGCAAAATTTTAAATAAATATTAGCTTTATACATGATTCCCGATACTCATTATTTATTTTTTGAAAGTACATCATATTGAAATATATGCTTCCATAAATCCAGTTCCACATATTTCTCTAATTCAAGTTTTTACGGGATCAATTCGGTAAAGTAAATTGGAGGGAAAGTAAAATTAGAATGTATTATTTCGTCCTTTTTGTGAAAAGGTGCTGTCACTTTCTGATGCTTTTAAAGAACCAATCATTATTATTGGATTGTCCATCGGAGAAATTTGCCTGTAAACTTCAATTGTTTCCGGATGCGCCTCTTCAAAAGACTTCCATTCTGATGGAGACAGTGTGGTATGCAGTGAATCTATACGGGCCCTGAATTTCCATGAATCCATGATTGAATAGGTTTTATTCTCTGACACAGCAACCGGTAAATTATGATAGTCGGCCCTGGTAAAGAATCCGTTCATGGTCATGTCATCAATATAGGCACTGGCAACCAGGGCATGTTGGGTTTTGTGATAATAATATACATGCCTGTTATTCCTTTTTTTATATGAAAACTGGAAAATCAATGATCGGGAAGTTTGCCTCACACCCAATATCCCATGGGCATAGGGCAGACCATTCAGCGAAAGGAAAAACTCTCTGATATCCCTGTATTCCCTTGTAAGAAGTTGCTGTGGCAGCCGGTATTTGCCAAAGTCAACCGCGTAAAAAGGATGTACACCATTCGGGGTCAGATTGTAAAGCGTGTCGTTATACATATAATAAAATAACAACGGATTTGTTGCTGAAGAAAAATTTGACTCAAGAATATACATGAAACTATATTCATTTTCAGGAACGGGAAAATATTCCTGTACAACTTTTTCTTCAGCCTTTGAGTAATATTTAAGCTTGTAATTCTTTTCACCTTCACTTCCGTTCACTCCTACATAGAATGCATACAGTCCTGTGTCAATCCTTCCAAAGGAATATGCGCTCAGATTACATTTCCATTCACCTTTGAAAGAACCGGTCTGATCATAAATCAGCATTTTCTGCTGCCGGTGATCAAACAGCTCAATATCATTATCATAAACATTAAAATCAATCAAATATGAATATTCCCCGGGGCCTTTTCCTCTTTTGTCTATTTTAAAAATCGGCTTACCCACAGAATCAAATATCAGGATTTTATCATCACTCAAAATATAGAACCTGTTGTGCTGAACGTATCCACCCCAGTAAATCCATCTTGCTAGCAGGGACTAGGACGGTTACCTTTACCGGAAAAAGTATTATGGCAAAAAGACAGAATCACGCTCAGAAGATGTTTGAGCATGTAACCCGCCAACGTGAGAGCGGGATGACCATTGCAAATTATGCAAAACAAATAGGAATTACCCCCACAAAACTTCAATACTGGAGCAGGAAATTCAATGCACAAGAAGCAATCAAAGATCCGGCTGTTAAATTTATTGACCTTAGTTCATTTGGTACTGATCCTGATTCTATACAAGAAGCTTCAGGGATACAACGGCGCAATCCTCAGATTACAGTTACTTTACCCAATGGTGTATGCGTAAAAATCTTTTAAGCAATGCTTGGATTAAGTGCAAATTTGCAATATTTTCTTTGTTGCAAGCCTGTTGACATGCGCAATGGGTTTGATGGACTTGCAGGTATTGTACGCAATCATTTAAAACAGAATCCGGTTAGTGGTGCTGTATTTATTTTTATAAATCGCGCGGGCACGCACATAAAGCTGCTTTACTGGGACGGAGATGGTTTTGCCCTGTTTTATAAACGGCTTGAACGTGGACGTTATTCAATGGATGCTGCTGGCAAAACCCCATCCAGGTTAATTACCCGGGAGGAATTGATGATGATTTTGGAAGGACTTTCATTTAAGGACATGAAACGAAAAAAACGATTTAAAATAAAGTGATTTTTTTATTAAAAAAATACACTTAAATATTTGTATGTCAAATTATTATAATTATATTTGTGCATGCAAAAACAGGATTTTTCTCATTCATCAATTACCGCTGAACTTGAAGCCAAAATCGCCATTTTGGAGTCAAAATTGACTGAGAAAGAATCTGTTATCAAAAAACTCACTGGAGATGTCGAATACCTTGCTTTCCAGAATGAACAAATGCGGCGCCTGATCTTTGGTTCCAAACGAGAGCGTTTCATCCCGCAAACCCATCCTGGTCAATTAACCCTTGATTTTGAACCGCAGGTAGCAGAAGTAGAAGCTTCTGTTAAAGCGGAACAGGAAAAGATCCGTGTTGAATACGAACGCAAAAAGACTAAAAAAGGACACCCGGGACGTATGAAATTACCAGAAAATCTGCCTGTTAATGAAATTATCCTGGAGCCTGAAGAAGATACTACTGGCATGGTGTGTATTGGTCAGGAAATTACTGAAGAACTGGATTATACGCCTTCAAAATTGCATATCAACCGTTATATCCGCAACAAGTATATTACCCCTGAAGATGAACAAGCCAATCAGAAACAAGTAATTGCTCCCTTAAACCGGCCGGTTCATAAATGCATTGCCAGCGCCAGTCTGATGTCCATGATTTTTGCGAACAAGTATCTGTATCACTTGCCGTTTTATCGTACAAGACAGATACTTATTCAGATGGGGATGACTATTCCGGACTCCACACTGGAATCATGGGTAAAACGCGGGGCTGATGTGATCCGGCCTTTATTTGGGATACACCGTATGTATGTCTTCAGGGAGATTTACCAAATGATTGATGAATCACCAATAAAAGTTCAGGATCGCAACAAAAAGGGTGCTTGTCACCAGGGCTACATGTGGGTACGGTATGCACCCTTGTCAAAGAGTGTGTTGTTTGAATATTATAGGAGTCGTTCCACAAAGGGCCCGATCGATGATCTGAACTCGTTTAACGGGTTTATACAGACCGATGGCTACTCTGGATACACTTATCTGGCACAGCAAAAGGGACTGGTTCATTTATCCTGTTGGGCGCATGCCAGACGATATTTCGAAAAGGCACAAGATAATGATAATGAACGCGCTACGTATGTGCTAAAACTCATACAGCTGCTCTATGCCATTGAGACTATTGCACGGGATAAAAACATGTCTCACGACCAACGGCATGCACTTCGTCTGGAAAAGTCCTTACCCGTAATCAATGAGATTGGAGCTTATATTTACAAGCACAAGGGCAGCACAACCCCCAGAAGTCCTATCGGGAAAGCCTTTGAGTATTGCAGTAACAGATGGATCAGCCTGCAAAACTATCTGACAAACGGAATACTGGAGATCGACAGCAATTTAATTGAAAACTCTATTCGTCCCCTGGCGCTGGGCCGTAAAAACTACTTATTCGCCGGCTCGCATGATGCTGCCGGTAATATCGCAATGTTTTACAGTTTTTTTGGAACCTGCCAGAAACATGGCATAAATCCTCAAAAGTGGCTGAAGTACGTCATGGAAAACATCCACACCACACCCGCCAATAATTTCAAAGAACTTTTACCGCAATTTATAAACAAAGACTTGCTTTAGAATCATTTTATCCACCTCACTGATCAGAAAGCCGGTATCAGTTTTCAAGAGCAGTATTTCTATTTTGCTATAAAGTGTTGAGTATTTTACCGGTGCAGCCTTTTCCGGATTGATATGAATTGTGGTAAAGGCTTCAGGTTTTTTTTAGAGAATGAGTACAACTGCTTAAGGCTGATGATACTATCAGTATATAAATGATTAATTTTTTCATTTGAATTTTATTTTTTACATAAGCCAGATTTACCGATCGTCATTTTTAGCTCATATAGTACATCCGGGTTTTCAATTTGAATCCAGCTTTTAATGGCTTTTTTCCCTGTTTCTGAATATTTGTATAAGTTCCAGATATATTTATTGAACTGCATTGTAAATAACTCTTATTTTGAAGTAAATCAAAAATCTTAAATTTTGTCTTTTATTAATGTGTCTATTTTTTCTTCCAGTTTGTCAATCTTCTCTGAAATATCTTCCGTATTATCAGAAAGCATGGCATCAACAAAAATGGAGTTGACCAGGGAAAGTCCAAAAATATCACCGGTAATCACAATAAAGATGAAATACAGGTATGACAGAAAAGCATTCTTTTCGAATGAATTAAGCAAATCCAGTACTTTTTCCAGTTTCATAATGTTTTGGTTTTATGTCCCTATATAATTTCAGCCCATTAGAAATAGCAGTCGTGTTTTAGTTTCTGCCTGCTTTTAAAATGAAATATTAAATGTCATTTATTGACTGAACCGGTTTATCATCCTATCAACCCATAATTCTTCCGGTTACCAGTATATAAATGTAGGGATAAATTTTTCAATTAGCAAAAGGAGAAAGTTGATTTACCCCGGACCAGATAATGCAATACCATACAAATACTTTAATTGAGTTTGTAGGAAAATTTCAAATAGTTTTTCATTAAATTTGTATAAAAAGCAGAATATGAAAAATTTCAGCATTGAGAATAAAAAAAATCAGATTGTTGTTAAGATCAATAAAAAAGGATTTGACGAGAATTATTTGATTAATCTTATAAAGAGATTAAAAATTGAAGAACTTGCTCAAAAATCTGACTTTAACGCGGATATCATGACTATTGCAGAGGAGATTAATCAGGAATGGTGGGATGCGAATGGTGAAGATTTCCTGAAAGGAATCAATCAATAATGATCAGGTCTGTTGTTGTTGATACAAACCTGGTATTTTCTGCGCTCATACCTAGAGCATCCAAAATCAGAGAAATTCTGTTTGAGAGTAACCTGGTTTTTTATTCTCCAAATTTTCTGATTTCTGAAATTTTCAAACATAAAGAAAAGCTTCTAAAAGGATCAAAACTTAATGAGTCACAATTTTATTTGTATCTAAATGGTATAATTGAAAGGATACAGTTTATTCCAATTGAAGTAATAAGTACTCGAAGCAGGCAAAGGGCATATGATTTATGTAAAGATATTGATATTAAGGATATAGCGTTTGTTGCACTCTCAATAGAATTAGATATACCCTTTTGGACCGGGGACAAGAAATTAAAGCAAGGGTTAATAAAAAAAGGATTTAAAAAATTTTTTCCAGGTTAGGTTATCTCGTTTTTCTCTGTCAGCTGCATAACTTAATGCAGCATATATAGCTTCCTCAGTCATTTCATCAAAGTCCGCCAAAATATCCTGAATGGACATACCTGATGCCAGCCAGCCTAAAATATCGCCAACAGTAATTCTCATTCCACGAATACATGGCTTGCCTCCGCGTTTACCGGGTTCTATGGTTATAATATTTTGGTAATTGGTCATAATTCAATAATTTCTATAAAAATATAAATTTTCATGCATTATACTCGATTGAATGCATTATTTGTCTATTCTATCCTTCAGTTTGAAAAATACCAGTACCGGATTATCTCCTATTTGAATATTTTTAACAGTATGTTTTAATGTCCTTATGCCGGACAAAAAATCCAGAAAACTTAACGAAGGGTTCTCATGAGCACGCCCTAAGGTGTGCGAATAACCCAATGCGCCCATTCCGGTTTTCACAAATCTTTGATTTGAATGAAAACCGAGAATCCTCGAAATTATAATTTCAACAAGTATCAAATAATTTCGGGACCAGCCACGGCCGACCCAAAGTCGCGGCTTTTCGGCCACCGCTCCCTACTAATAGTCATTTGTCAAATTTAAAAACACTTTACAAAATATAGACTACTCTTAATGTTACCTTTAATAAATATCTATATTTATCATTCCCGATAGTCTTTATAATTAATTTAAATATTTTGTCCGTCTACATGATTGTTAGTGATGTAGCGTACCAGGTAACGATGGTTATTGTGATTGAAAAATATATACCAGGTAGTATGTTTATTCGGCTGGTATTTCACATATTGCATATTTTTACCAAATCGTTTGAAATATTCCGGAGCATTCTTCTTTGAACAATTTGGCAGATCATGATATATAAATTCAAGAAGTTTGTCAATGTATTTTCGTGCATCCTCAGGAAAACCAAAATAGCCTTTTTTGTACAGGATATAGTTAGTTTGATCGAGATAATGGAGAACAGCGGGAGATACTAATACCTGCTTCATTCCTTAAACCATTCATCAATTTGCTTGTACATCTCTTTTCTCACTTCTTCAATAGATAGTCCTTTTCCCCATTCTTTTTCAAAATCATCCTCCATTTCCAGAGCTCCAATTCGCTGAAGTAAATCAAGTATTTCAGGATGTTTTTTCAGATTGAAACGCGCATATGCCGGGCGCCCTTCTTTATCTTTTTCAATTTGTATGCCGGATATATGTGTCATAGCATTGGTTTTATACAAAGTTAACAATATCCCGGTTATTTTCCTAATACCTTTGCTATCGTACGAGTCCTCTCGTATGATATAAAAAAGTGACTAATTATAAGAACATGATTCCGAATAGTCAATTTAAGTTTTTCAATTACCATAAAGTGACGATTTTGTATTTTGCTATATATTCATCTTTTGTTAAGATTGTTAGCATGTTAGTAATTGCTTGTGAGATAATTAGTCTGTCGAATGGATCCCTGTGGATAAACTCAAGGCTAGACAAAGTTAATGCATGATCAAAAGATATATGAAGTATTGCAAAGCCATTATTTTCTATTAATTCAAGGAATTTTCTAAATCCTTTTTCAAATTTAAATTTACCTAAACTTGTTTTAATAGCTAATTCCCAAACAGAAGCAATACTGACAAATCTCTCATTATCCGGATTTTCAATGGCTTCTCTGGCTTTGCCGGAAAGTCTTTCATCTCCATTTAGAAACCAGATAAGTGTATGAGTATCCAATAAGTAATTCATTACATATAATCTTTAAAATCTTCAAGAGGTTCATCAAAATCCGGAGCAATATAAATTTGTCCTTTTGCAGATCCAAAGACTGGTTTCTTACTGGCAGTATCTCTTTTCTTGTTATGCAGTAAAAAATCAATAAAGTCATTCACCTCTGATTTTAGATTATCAGGCAACGTGTTAATTTTCGTATACAGATCAGAATATTCCATATCTCACTTTTTATACAAAGATAACAATCATTATCAAATAATTATGAAGTATGTTTTCTGATTTCAAATATATATTACTTCTTTTTTATCCTTGACAGGAACTATTCATTGCAGCGCTTTTTCGCAATTTCGATCTATGAATCACTTAATCTGAAATTTGTTCTACGTATATCTTCAATTATCTCCGTTAACGACTTTATTAATCCTTTTTGCTTAGCAATGACTAGTATTCCAAGTGTCCCGGTGTATTTCAAACCCAACTGTTTTGCTTCTCTTCTGTTCTTATTGTCATCTATTATCAGAAGACAGTTTTTCTTCTCCATTGCCAGTGCTAAAACACTTGCTTCTCCAATATCTATAAAGCTTTGAAATATTTTTTGATAGGTAATATTTTCCGGATTTTCTATTTGTATATATTCGGGTAGTTTTTGTTTGAATTCATTGGCTACTATTTTGGTAATGGTAATTTTACCAAATATTGATCGCAGCAGGTCCAGTTTTCCAATTTTGTCCAGTAAAATCAGGCAGCTTGTATCAGATACTATAATTTTCTGCATTTTGAATATCATTATCAAGATCCTCTTCAGAAATATTGAAGACTGATACATCAAAATCTCCTAATAATTCCATAAAAGCACGCTTGGATAATCCAACCATTTCTGCAGCCTGACCTAGCGATAATTTTCCCATCTCATACAATCTTGATGCAAGGAGCATTTTTGCCTCCCTGTCATCCAGGTCTACTGTATCCGGTATATTTAAAAGTATAGTTTTCATTATGTTTGATTTATCCAAAGATAAATATATATTGGTTATTATCCTAATACCTTTGCTATCGCACGAGTCCTCTCGTGTAATATAAAAAAGTCTGAAAAATGAAAGAGTACTCTATACAAAAGAAACATTAACCGGCTGGAGTTGTAGTGGATTATTCTGCCAATCATCTGACTATTGAAAAAGCTGCTTTAGGTTTTAGTGAAAAGCTGCTTAGGTTTTGTGCAAAACCTGCTTAGCTTTTGTTCTGAATCTGCGCGGCTTTTTTGAGTTTTTATATTTATGACTATCGGGAATCATGTATAAAGCTAATATTTATTTAAAATTTTGCCAGAAAAAGCACGCTTACGCTGCCCCCTCCCCCCTGAAGGCCTGCCTGCCGCACGCAGTACAGGCAGGGGGGCTCACACACGGTTTACCAATTTCAAATTTAGTATTCATATGTGCGCTGGCTCCCCTGACTGAATGACTTCAGTCAGGCAGGCCTTCAGGGTAACTGAGCGAAGCGATCTCACGACCAGCTTGTGCCTGAGCTAGTGGGAGGGAGTAACTTAGCGAAGCGATCTCACGACCAGCATGTGCCTGAGCTAGTGCGAGGGAGTAACCAGGGGCTGAGCGAAAGCATTGTAAAATCTGATTAATTTTAAATTTATTAATCATTCCCGATAGTCATTAAAAATAATAAACTTGCTCAGGAACGGTCCCTGCTATAGCTATTTATTTTTATCCGGGATTTCGAATTAGTTTGCGACATGTTGCATTGAGCATGATAGCCGGCTGTATTGTGCTTATGGATTTTGTTGTGAGACAGATGGCCCGATTGGATAATTGAAAAGCGACAAATTGAACCCTGAATTTTCAATCATTTGAGTAGAAAACAGAGTAATATCCTTATTATTTCCAGGGTGATTGTGCAGAAGAAACGCGGTGAAGAAGTCATAACCGGCAATTTTACTCAGATTGAGCGCTGATTCAAAATAATGAACGGCCTCTTTGGTTCTGCCTTTATTGCTCAGGAAATCAAACATAAACCAATTGAGTAACAGAAGATATAAATAATCATCAAATGTAGTGATATAGTTCTCAATCGCTTGGCTAAGTGTGGGTTCAAATCTGCTATCAGTTTGTTTACCCAGTTTGTACTTTGTGTATTTCATAAAAAGGTGGGGCAGGGCATTCTGATTTTGCCGAAGAAAGGAATCGGAGGAGTCTTCATATTTATTATTGAAATAATTTCTGAAAGTATTGGTTAGTAATTTTTCAAGTAGTTCGAGTTGCTGAACCAATACCAGGGAAACCATTATATATAACTCATATTCAATAAGTCCTTTTTTTAGGTAACCAGGATAGGAATACGCGATTTTTGTCACCTTTTCAATAAAAGACCAGAGATTCGCTGGTAAATGTCCTTCAATAAAATAACTGTAAAGGATTTGACTGGAGACATACCTCCCTAACGGCCATGGATAAATACTTTTGTCGGGTTGAATGGTTTTAATCACCTCAATTTGTTTCCGGCAGGCGGATACATCCAGTTTCAGAAAACCTGCCAGAAAAAGTATGGAATGACCAAAAAGGATTGGTTCAGCGCCATTTTCATGTTTTAAGTACGCCTGAATTCTCCGGGCATAGTTGTTAAACAAATAGTTGGTATCTACAAATTGTTCGAAGAAATAAATCCTTCCTTTCCTTGAAGCTGCAAATTTTTCGATAAGCTTATTCCGTATTCTGTTGTTCGTTCTGAAACACTTACCCACAGTCATAATAACTGAAAAAGAACCGAGGATTTTTTCCGGAAGTTGGCAAAATTTTTCCAGTGCCTCAAAATTCTCAAGTTCGTAGGCGATTTCATATAAAAGCGCTAAAAGATGCATAGCGAGGACAGGGTTGTTACTGTCTGTTGCTACCGTCTTAATCAGTTCAAAGTCAAGCTGGTTATTTCTTTCTATCAAATACAGCGTCAGGAGATAATAAAAAATGTTGGTATGTTTGAATTTTATTTTTGTAATCAGGATGCCGTATTTATTTATAGTGCGTTCTTCCATCAATATGCCTGTCTGCAGAAGTTCCCTGAAAGCGTTATAATAACCCGTTTCCCTTTTGAGGTGAACTGGTAACAGAGTTTTGAGATCATTTTTATTTATGGCACTATAATCACCTTGTTTGGCCATCAGGCTGATAATGGTACGGATCAGGTCCTGTTTCTGTTCTGCATATACCGATTCAAAAACAAAAATCCTGATATATTCACGTATAATATCTGTGTTTGATATGTTTTTCAATGAACCTTTTCTGCTGAAAAGCTTACTGATCAGATACAGGTTGATGGGGATCCTGGTTATTTCCCTTAATTCCCAGGGAATACTTCCATGAATCAACGGATCATCTGTCTTTTCGTTATAGTGATCTAAAATAGTAAGTATTTCATGATTGGATAGCAAGGGCATGTTAGTATATCCTGCCTTAAGTGTCCGAGGCACATATACTGTGAGATTTTGTATCTCCTTGTGATTAAACCGGTCAGAAAGATGACTCTGCCAGGCTGCTTCTCTTATTGAGAAAACTATTTTTAGTCTTCCTGAATTATGGTAGAGGTTTGCTGCATTGATGAGGTAATCGGCAAGTATATTGATTTTGTCCGGCTCGCCACCCGTCTCATCAAGTGTATCCAGAGCGATTAACAGCTTTTTATTTTTGTATTCTGGCTGATTCAGGAACCAGCTGATCAGATTTTCCGGTCTGGTAAGCTGGAGGGTCAGCTGATCTTTCTCAACTTTTTTGGGCAACAACATGGAGAGAAAGAGTGAGGCGGGGCAGAATAGTATGATAATGTTTTTATCCAGGCTGTTAATCCAGTGTGCCATGGCCGTTGATTTCCCATATCCCCCGGGGGCTATAATGGGGAAAATAACTTTATCTGATTCGAGAAAATGATTCAATTGCGCATTCAGCTCCGCTCTGGGTATGGTGAATTGAAAGCCCCCCAGTGATTTAACAGCGATGCTTTTGAGAGTAAACTGTGTAATCTGTTTGATTTTGGCAGATAGATCATCGTTGCCTGGCATCGGAGAGGTTCCGGTTTCAGGCTGTTTCTTCTCGAGGGATTTATAATCAGAAGCACCGCAATAGATGGCAAGTGTGTCAAGATTATACATGGAAATGGATGATTTACTGGGCAATAATCCAAAGAAGCGCCGTAAAGTGGCTTCACTGATACTTCTTTTGGTTACTTTGTAAACCTCTTCAGCCAGCATTTTGCAATCCCGGGGAGAATTGACCGGCCTGCCGAATTTTTCCAGTATATGTTGTCTGAGATAAATGTCCATATGCTTAAAAGTTAGCCCAAGATAGGGAAAGTCGGGCATTTGACCAAAAAAAAATATACAGCTGAGCAGTAAGATTTTAATTGACAGATTTGACAGGAACTTTTGCAATACTTTTTGAGTAGAAGGAGATGATTTAAAATTGTCTGAAACTAATAGTTGGGAAGTACATAATCATACGGTTCGGATTAAGAAAGTTGGAAATTATTTAAGACAGGATTTTTATGATAAAATAGAAGTTTTATAAACTTATAAAATACTATTACTAATGAGAATATATTTTTTATTTATACTGCTGTTTCTTGTTCAAAGTGTGAAGTCACAGTTTAACACCAGAATTATCGGAGAAGATACAACATGTATTGGAAGTGAATCAGAATACTCTGTTGAGCTATCAGTTTCTAATAATCAATTCCTTTCTCGTGAATCTGATCGATCTATACCGGGAGGGAATGGAAATTTTGCCATTGACCTTGGATATAATTATACTGTATTAGAAAATACATTTAGTTATGATTTATGGGTAAAACCTACCCGGGCCATTACTATGTATGGAGAAAGTAGTGCATGTGCCGGGGCAGTGAGTGTACCTTTAGCTTATTCTGGTCAAAATTGGGCCATTGTGCCTAATGGTCTTTCCGGAGGGGAAATGAGTGTTGGATTAACCATCGGCACAAATGGTTTAATGGTTGGAGAACATTCAGGGAATATTTTAGTTTCGAGATTAAGTTATGCCACAGCAATAGATGATTGGGTTCATGTTGCAATTGTATATAGAACGGATAGTATTTTTCTATTTCTAAACGGAAATTTGGTCAGAAGCCGTCAAACACCTTGTTCGAATAATACAAAACGGGTCACTTCTGGATTAACTGGATATTATTATGCATCAGATTATAAAGGTGATATCGACGAATTCAGATTGTGGGACAAAGCATTAACCAGGGAGGAGGTCAGATCAATAATGCATAAAAAATTCCTGAATAATGTGGATGGTCTGAGATACTATGCAAGCTTTGATAATGGTAAGTTTGAACGTACATTTGGTGATATCGGAACCCTACAGATGAATGTGCAGGGACTTGATGCAAATAATATTAAAAGTGGAGATTTGGGATTATCATCGTTTACCGGGAATACCATCAATACATTAGAGCCTTTTAGTGAATCGTCATTTAACTACTTGTGGTCGACGGGTTCAACAAATAAAACTACTATGTTCACGCCATCTGATACCCTGAATAAACTCAAGGTGTCTGTTTATAATCAGTCGGTTGCTCCAACTGATTCGATGAGTGACAGTCTTGTTATCACGGGCATACAGTGTTGTTCACAAACAGTTTATGACACAATCAAGGTATATGATACAACCTATATAACTCATTACGATACCATTTCTACCCATTTATGTAATAATTCACCGGTTCCTGCAGACGCTCTTGTTGGGTACTGGCCGTTTAACGGCAATGCCAATGACGAAAGCGGAAACGGGCACAATGGAGAGGTGCATGGAGCAACGCTTACAACTGACAGGTTTGGAAATGAGAATAGTGCTTATAGTTTTGATGGGGTCGACAATTATATTCAGGTACCTGATAGTTTTTTAATATCAAATAACTTTACAATTTCATTCTGGGCCCAGCCTGAAAAGGTTTCGGGTTTAAATAATGTATTGTGTGATGGAAGTTCGTTTTATGGCGGCAATGATTTTCTGATTGGTTTCGAGGGAAATTCGATAAGATTGAGGGCAGATAAACAAGCCCCACTCAATTATGAGTATACCTCACCCACAGAGTTACAAAATCTTTCAATTTTAGACAAATGGGTCAATGTAGTATGGGTTATGAAACCTGATTATTCAAAAATTTTCCTGAATGGAAATGAAATTTCAACTATTAATGTTAAAGGTTCAAACTCAGGATATCACAATGACTTTTCAGTAATTGGAGGGAGAGATGTATGGGATCAGGTTGATAGCTATTATAAGGGCAAATTAGATGAGATTGCTATTTACAACCGAGCTTTGTCTGCTGATGAAGTTATGAATCTTTTTCATGGATCGGTAAATAATGAAACTTTTCACGATACTATAAGAACTAATGTATATGATACTATAAAAATTTCAGTTTACGACACAATTATTATCCCAAAATTTGATACCACCTTTATAACCCATTACGATACCATTACCACCCGGGTATACGATTCGGTAAGTATACCGGTTTATGATACGCTTTATCAGACTGTATGGGACACAATATATAAAACGAAATATGATACCATCAAAACAGAAGTTTATGATACGGTTCATATTCCCGTCTATGACAAATACGCGGTAACTGATACCCTGATTATTGACATCACAACAACGGGCAACGCAAGAAGTGAGCCTGTAAATACCATAAAGGTATATCCAAATCCTACCAAAGATTACCTTTATATTAACACTGGCGAGAATTACCAGCGGGTGAACCAGTATACCATCCTGATTTTTAACAGGAAAGGGTCGGTTGTATTTGAATCACTAATCAACGAACCGGAGTTTAAAATTAATATGGATGACTTTGGTTCAACAGGTTTGTACTTCCTTGAGATTATTGATAAATACAACAAGATTGTGGATGTGAGGAAGATTATACTTGAGTAGAGTCGGATTGTTAAGGTGTAAGTAATGACTTTTAATTAATGTTGATATCAAGAAAAGGATGTTTTGTTTCATAATTAAGATCATGAATGTTCAAAATAACTTGTTCGGGAAAAAAATAATCTGTTTGTTTTTTACAGTAATTGCTGTAATAAAACTTGAGGCACAACCTGCTAAAAAAGATTATAAAAATATTCAGATTATTGATAATCAGATAGTATTTCATAAACTGTATGTCATAGAAGAAGGGGTAAATGATAAAAATAAAAAATCAGCAATTGACATTTATTCAGCATGTCCGTTAGGAGTAGAGTCCCCGGATGAAGTGCAATTTCTTGCAAATGTATTATTTATGTCAATTATTAGTAATCAAAAAGCAAAATTGTTAAACATTATCGATTTGCCTGGGAAAACAGAACTGAATCCACAGGTTCTTGGAAAAATTGATCCGCGTAATTATCAAAAAATTGGAATTATCTATTCAGCCAAAACTGCAAGTATCATGTTTTATGCAGTAAACATGGCGGTGGGACAGAATGGAGTTTACAGATTTGTTACAAAAGACGGTAAATTAGATGTAATTGGATCAGAGTCCTTATTTGAAATGCCTGCAAATAAATTTGATTGCAGCGCTATCATTCAGTTGTTTCGTGACATGCATTAGCTGGAAATTTAAATTGACAGGTTTGACAGGAACAATTAATAAGAATAGTAGTAATAAAAAAATAAATGGAGTGACCCGAAAATCCATAATAGAGTGGGGAGAATTATACATATTAATTTAACATTATGGGAAAGTATCAGAAATCAAATGTAAATGGTTCAAGAGGAGAATCATGCAGCCAGTGTGGTAGATTTATGTCAGATGGAACAAAGTGTTACATTGCATATGGAGATGGCATTTTTGGAGGTCAAGAAGGAATTTATTGTAGTGAAGGTTGTGCTCAAAATGCAGGTCATCGAAAAAGTAAAAGTTGGTTTTAGATTAAATCTCTTAGCTTTTTAATAGTAAAAGTTAAGAATTGGTTTGTAAGTATGGCAATTTTTGCTCTTGTGGCAAATTGTGCAACAAGAAACTAACAAGGTGCTAAAATCGGAATTTAAGCATGTACTGGTTTCGGAAAATTTCGACACATAATCTTTCCCCATGAACTTGCCCTCGAGAGCAAGTTCATGGGCAAAAACCAGTATTTTACTCGGTTAATTATTCTAAAATAACAGGGATGAATAATGAATTCTTAAACACTTGGATCATGTATCATGAAATTCGCAAATTAAACCGGATGGGCTTCAGTGTTGCACGCATAGATAGATATTTGGAAATTGCCCCCCAGATCGGCCAAGGAATACCTAAAGTTGATTAAGTTTTATAAAAAAAATTATAGCAGTGAGATCGTTCGTAAATTAATAATGCCTGCTTAATTATGAATTAATTACTTATTCAATCGAAAAAATTATAGAGTGGAGGGATTTCAAGGACAATGTTAAAATAAAGTATCATTTATTGTATTTAGAATTTAGGAAAGCAATAATCAAATATTCATTGAACAAACTATGAAAAATTTTAAAAAGATTATATTTCTTCTGCCCCTTATAATGGGAGTATCAAGTTGTTTCTTCATATCAAATAAAGAAACAGTTTATAATAATTATATGGAATCGCCAGAATCTCAGCGATTTGAATCTATTAAATCATCATTTACAGATAAAACAAGAGATATTATTTCATATAAAGCAGATGATGCTTATAAAATAATAATAGATAATATAAAAAGGTTTGAGAAATTAAAAGCTACAGTTGAGAATAGTCAAAATATTGCAGATGTATTGCCTGAGGTAGCAAATGAATTATCTCATATCGCATCAAATTATAGAAAAGTCGCTGATATGGCAGGCGATATAAAATCAAATACCATAACTTCTATGGATGAACTAAATACCGGGAATAAGGCGTCAAAGAAATCCGTTGCAATAAATGATGCGCGCATAAATAAGTTATCAAAAGAGATTACTGATGCAGAACTAAAATTACCTAAAGCAAAAAATTCTAATGAAACTATAAGATTACAAGCTACTATTAATGGTAATAAAAGCATGATTAATTCGCTAAAAGGGCAAAATTTGATGTGGAGAAATTTTCAAGTGCATCAAGAAAGGCTTTTAGGTTCACTAAATGATAATAATGGAAAAGTATCAACTCTTTTATTTGTATTAGAAAAAAATGCTGATGTATATGAGCTTGCTGCAGAAACAGCGCAAATGACAAAAAGTGCATCTCAATTTATTCAAAACTTGAATGGTTTAATGGATATAAATAATACACTTGATGATTTGCAAGAATCGTGGACAGAGTTAGATTTGATAGTTGATGAAATAGCTACACTTGATTTTTCAACATTATAAAAACGGGTAATTATGAAGCATTTATATATTGTATTAGTAATAATAATTATGTTATCAGTTTCATCTTGTTCAAAAGTAAAAAACATTCAGGAAAAGATTTCATCGCGGGATGAAAAAACATGGAATGATGTAACCGTAAAGTTCCAGGAATTGGAGAAGAAAAAGCAAGAAGCAATAAAAGTTATTAATGAAAAAAGTTCACCAAAAAACATTTCTGATACAGAGCAAAAAGTTCAAGAATTAGATTCACTATCGGATAAATAGTAAATCTAGATTTTTCAACTGTAAATATATTTAGTCAACGTTTTTTTTCAATTGCTCCCTGATCTTTTCAAGAATGTATCTTTTCAATAAGCTGGAATATGGGATTTCACTTTTTAGCCACCCACTTTTTCTTTTAATTGAAACTAGATTTCCACAAGCACAATTCCTGATTATTCCATCACTTGCAATCTCTTCAGGAGCTCCGGTAATGAAATGAATAGCTTTAAAAGAATGTTCAATACAAATACTTGAAAAGAACTCTTTGCTTTTTTTATATGAATCTGCTTCCCACGATTCATAAATTAAATCTCCTTCTTCCTTTCTGGTTATTGTTTTGCCACTGCCTTCATAGGAACTGTCTGGCGGAAAATTAGTAAACATCAGAAACTCTTTATTTTTATTTTCTGTCAGGGTATTTGAAATATTTTCAAGAGTTTGGAGATACAAAGGAGGTTGAATTCCCATTTTAGTACATTCACCAGCAAGGTTTTCTGCTATTATGTCTGTTAAGGCTGGTCTGCCATTAATTGATGCGATTATTACTTTCATGAAAATTTTCTTGAAGGATTAATAATTTCATTTACTTTGTTCTTGCAAACAATTTTATAATGTTTTTGGCCTCTTAAAGGCTGTTAATTATTCGGGTTCATCAATAGGAAGTGGAAATTCTAATTCAACTTCGTCTTTATACAGTCCCTTCAAAGAAAAGAATCGTACCATAACTTCATAATTATTTAGGTACTTACTGTAAACTTTATGGTACTTAATCTTTCTCCAATCTTCTGCACTAGGCAGCGAATAGGGTATCGTTAATATCTGATAAGCCAACAGATAGCAAAAGTAAGGGTGAAAAATGGATATATTAGCAATTAGTATGATTAGGTGTAATGGTGCCAACGATACTGCAAGGGATTTAATAAATGTTTTTTTATGATTTTTTTCCCAAAGGTAAAAAACAATACTGCCATCAGAATTTCTACTGAAATAGCTTTCCTTCAAATTAAAATAATAACCACAAAACAAGCCTGATATTAGATGACTTAATTCATGAAGTAAAAGCGCCGGAAGACTAAACCATGAATAGCATTTGTTTAATTTATACTTCATTTTATAGTTGATCATTGAGTAATGACTTATCTTTTTAAGATATGCAATTTCCGGCTATTTGGGTTGTTGTCAAATCTGTCAATTTTAATAATTCTCCTGCTACGTGTCATTTTTTTAACAAAATATCCAAGGCTTGTAACTACAATTCCTTGTCTCAAAGTGGAGTGATATGTATTGAGTCAAAAAATAGTTTATAAATAATATTTTAGTTCATTACTTGCCGAACCAAAAAAACCAATTATCTTTGCCGGAAATTTTTTTGCCATGAATGAAACTGAAAAATTCGAACAACAAAAGGAACTGATCGAAACAATCGGCAGATACCTGGAAAAACAGGGATACCAGCCGGTAGCAGGCCGTATCCTGGGTTTGCTCATGGTGATGGACAAGGAGGAGTATACCTTCGATGAAATTGTGTGCGAGATGCAGATAAGCAAAAGTTCAGCCAGTAACGCTTTAAAAAACCTGGAACTGCGAAATGCCATCGAGTATGTTACTTATCCAGGCGACCGTAAACGATACTTCCGTATCCTGCCTTCCGATGTAAATGTGCTGGTGGAAGAAACTGAGAAGAAATTCAAGGCTTATGCTGATTTCACTGAACGTATCCTTAGCCTTAAGAAAAACCCTGATTCAAGAAATTCAAGGTTATTGAAAAAAGTACTGGAAGGTACCCGCGTATTTCTTGAGGGTCTTGAGAAATTCAAGGAACGAAGTCTTGATTAGTTTTTTTTGATTTTAAAGTTCGTTTAATAAAGAACCAAACAGATAATTTTAAACTGAGCAATGTGTATGAAACGATTATCGATTTTGATTTTTGCTGGTTTCCTTATCAGTACGGCGAGTGCTAAGGCACAGGAAACCTGGGACCTGCAGAAATTGCTCAACAGTGCAGTGGCCAACAACGCAGAGGTTAAAAAAGCAGCCCTGAAGCAGACAGAGAGTGAGTATATGAAAAAGGAAGCGATCGCACACGGATTGCCACAGGTGGATGGAAAGATCAATTATACCATGATGGGTATTCCACAAATCAATATTCCGTCGGATTTTGCTGCTTCTTTGCCACAGGACCTGTTGCCCATCTTACAGCAATTACAGGGAATAGACAGATTATATACCGCTTCAGCCGGCGTAACAACCAGCCAGCTGGTGTATAGCCAGTCTTATATTGAAGGGATCAGACAGGCGAAAAAGTCGGGAGAGCTTTACGATGTGATGCGCCAAAAGACCGAGGATGAGGTGATTTATGATGTCGCTACGCTTTATTACCAGATAAGAAACCATTATGCTACACTGAAGATCCTGGATGAAAATATTCAAAATCTGAAAAAGATTGATACCATCCTTACGCTTCAGTATGAGAATGACCTGGCCAAAAAGACTGATGTGCAGCGGGTACAGGTAAAGATTGCCAACCTGCGTACTAAAAAGGAATCACTGAAGGATGCCATTGACATCCGGGAGCGCATGCTGAAAATCGTATGCGGAATACCCACTGACACCACTATGGTTGTGGATACCGTCTCACAACGTAATGAACTGCAATCTCCTGTAGTATCCCAGTTCAATGTGGAGAACCTTTCCGATTTTCAGTTGCTGAAGAAACAGGAAGAAATGGCGCAGCTAAAGATCAAATCAGACCAGGCTGACTATTATCCAAACCTTGCTGTGTTCGGGCAGTATAACTTTAGCAGTTACTCTACGAACTCAAACCTCAACCTGTCAGGGGTGACCACTGTTGGTGTCAAAGCCACGGTTCCCATTTTCAGTTCATTTTTACGGCACTCCAAGGTAAAACAGGCAAAGATACAATTGGATGAGGTGCAGGAAGATGTTAATTTGCATAAAAAGCAGCTTGGAACGGGCTATCAGCATGCTGCCAATTCACTGGTTTCGGCCTGGGATGCGCTTCAGGCCCAGGAGGAAAATGTTTCACTGGCGCGGGAAGTCTATCATCAGGTACAGCTGAGCTTTCACGAAGGCATGTCATCTCTTACCGATTTGCTCAGTGTGGAGTCTTCTCTGCTTGAAGCGGAGAGCTTATATTATCAGCAGCTTATGAGATATCAGATCGCACAGCTGGATATGCAGAAGTCAACAGGAAATCTACAGAAAATCATTAGTAGAAAATAAATAATACAATAAAGAGATATGAAAACCAGACAAGTGATATGGCTCGTAGTTATTGTAGTGATTGCAGCCGGAGGGATTTACTGGAAGCTCAGTGAGAACAAGAGCAATCTTGAAAAGGATGTGGCCTTTGCCCAGAAGAAGGTGGAAGCCATTCCTGTGAAAGTAAAAAAAGCAAAAATGATGAAACTGCAAAGGGAAGCACAGTCAAATGGTACATTGGAAGCCAATCAGCAGCTTACCGTGGTTTCAGAAACACAGGGCAAAGTTATTCACCTGTACAAAGACCTGGGCGATTATGTAAAGAAAGGGGATATGATTGCCAGGGTGGAAGATGAAACTATTGCTGCATCTGTAATGGTAGCAGAAGCCAATGTGGAACAACAGGAGAAAGACATCAAAAGGTACAAACGGCTGAATGAAGGCAATGCCATTACCAAACACGACCTGGAACAGGCAGAGATTGGACTGAAGAAGGCCAAAGCCGACCTGATCAAAGCCAGGAAAGCACTGGATAATACCTCTATTACCGCACCTATTTCGGGAATTATCAATAAGAAGTTTATTACCGAAGGGCAGTTCCTGGGTGGCGGTTCACCTGTCTGCGAGATTGTGGACAATGCAAAAATTAAACTGCATGTCAAGGTTGACGGATCGGATGTTTACCACATTGATAAGGGACAGAAAGTGAATGTAAAGATCGCTGTATTTCCTGACACTACCTTCCGGGGTAAGGTAACTGCCATTGGTGTGAAAGCCGACCGGGCCATGAAATTTGACGTGGAAATTATGCTGGATAATTCAGGTCCGGTGATGCTAAAATCCGGCTTGTTTGCCGAGGTGCATTTCCCTTTCACGGCAAAGGAAAGTCTGGTCATCCCGTCGGATGCTATTTCCGGGAGTATGGAAAATCCGCGGGTGTTTGTGGTTGAGAACGGGAAAGCAGTTAGGAAAGACATTGTTACCGGTATCAGCAACAATGATGTGATCGAAGTTAACTCCGGACTCAAGCCGGGCGAAGAGGTCATTTACAGCGGTCAGCTTAACCTTGCCGGAGGTGAAAACGTGAAGATAGTTAATTAAGTGTGGATTGAATGGTCGTTGCAAAAACAAATGACCATAGAAAATATGTAAGCAAAGATGAAAATTACAGAAGTATCCATTAAGCGTACGACCATATCCGTGGTGCTTTTCACTATCCTGATCATCGGGGGGATCTATTCCTATTTTCAGTTGAGCAAGGAGTTTGTTCCCAGCCTGGATATGCCCATCAATACGATTACGACAGTTTACCCGGGGGCTTCACCTGCTGAAGTGGAAAGCTCGGTTACCAAGAAAGTGGAAGATGCAGTGTCGACAATCAGTGGCATCAAAAAAATAAATTCTTATTCATACGAAGGCTTTTCAATGGTTGTCATTGAGTATGTTGACGGGACGGATGCCGACAAAAAGCTGAATGAATGTGAGCGGAAGATCAATATCATTAAGAGTGATTTGCCAGAGAACGCCCATGATCCGCAATTTGTCAAGTTCGATGTAAACAACTACCCGATTATGAATATCGCGGTTAACTCTGACCTTCCGGAGAAAGAGTTCTACGACCTGGTGGATCGGGAGATACGTCCCATGATGTCGCAGGTGAAAGGAGTGGCCCGGGTTGATGTGAGTCGGAGGTAATGAGCGTGAGATACAGGTAAAGGTTAATGCACAGAAGCTGGATTATTATGGGATATCCATTTTGCAGATCAAACAAATGATGCAGGCTTCGAACCTGGATTTCCCGACAGGTAAGATCTCCAGTGACAGCAGCCGCATGCTGATCCGGTTGTCGGGTAAATATACCAGCCTGGGATCCATCCGGGAACAAATCATCGGTTATACAAAGGATGGTGACCCCATACGTCTGAAAGATGTGGCCAGTGTCGTAGACGGTGTTCGTGCCTCAACACGCCTGGCCCGTATTAATGGGAAGCCTGCTATCGGATTATCCGTGCAAAAACAGACAGGGGCTAATGCGGTTGACATCAGTACCGAGATCAGAAAAGACCTTAAAGATTTTGAAAAGGAATATGCAAATGATAACCTCAGTTTTACAATTGCAACAGATACTTCTGAATTTACTAAAAATGCAGTGAACAGCGTGATGCTCGACCTGCTGCTGGCGATTATTCTGGTATCAATCGCTATGTTGCTGTTCCTGCACAGTTTCCGTAACCTGTTATTTGTATTTATTTCCATCCCCACCTCACTGGTATCCACTTTTATTGTGTTTCAGATATTTGGGTTCTCACTTAATCTGATGACGCTGCTGGCGCTCTCGATTGTGGTGGGTGCCATTGTGGATGATGCAATCGTGGTGCTGGAGAATATTTACCGGTACATGGAGATGGGTAAGTCGCGCCGTGAGGCCACCCTGGAGGCAACCAATGAGTTGGGGATGACAGTATTCTCAATTACCATTGTACTGATTATCGTCTTTTTACCCATTGGGCTGACATCCGGTCTTACCGGACAGATACTGAAATCATTCTCCTATGTAGTAGTTTTTGCATTGTTGCTTAGTTTGCTGGTCTCCTTTACACTCGTACCTTTGCTTACATCCCGCTTTGCTAAGATCTGGAAGTTCAATAAAAAGAATCCGTTCGACCGTTTCCTGATGGGATTTGAAAACTTTGTGGTTGGTGGACGCGACTGGATGCTGAATGTACTTCGGTGGTCGTTGCATCATAAACTGGTGGTGCTTGGTACGGCAATCGTATTGTTTTTTGGTTCTTTCCTGCTGATCACCGGCGGATTTATCCAGGCGGAATTCCTCGATGCGGGAGACCGGGGTGAGTTTAACCTGTATATGGAACTCGAACACACTGCTACGCTGGATTATACCAATAGTTTGTGCAGTGAGATGGAGAGCAAACTGATGAGCTATCCTGAGGTGGAATTGGTGTACACCAAGGTAGGAATCAGTAGCGGAACCATGGTTTCGGCGCTCAGCACACCCTATGCGGCAGAGTTTTTTGTGAAACTGGTACCGAAGAATGAGCGAAAAATGTCTACCAAGATATTCTCCAAAAAAATACAACGTGATTTTACTTCCACTTTCCCGGGTCCTGAGTTTAAGATACAGGAGCTGAGTGTGCTGGGTACTTCTAAGGATCCTATTGAAATTTATGTGCGCGGAAGCGATTACAAGAAGGTAAAAGCCTACAGCCAGATAGTGCTGAATAAGCTGAAAGGGATTAAAGGAACGTCAAAGGTAGAATCCTCGCTGGCCAGGGGTAATAAGGAATATGTGATCAAAGTGAACCGTGACAAGATGGCCCGGTTGGGACTGACGCTTGGAGAGGTAGGTTCAAACATGTACATGGATTTTCAGGGGAATACCGACCTGAAATATACCGATGGAGACAAAGAATACAACATCCGGATCTCGCTGGATGAGTTTGACCGGAAGAACCGTTCTGATCTGGAAAATATCAGTTTTGTCAACCATGCCGGTCAGGTAATCAAGCTGAAACAGTTTGCTGATATTACGGAAGGGGAGAGTCCGACGCGTCTCGACCGGTTTAACAAATTGCCGGCAGTAGCCATTACCGGACAGACGATAGGAAAAACAACCGGAACAATCGGTGAGGAGCTGAAGGCTGAACTGGCCAAGACTGACCGGCCGGCTGGAGTGGATGTATTTTATGCCGGTGATCTCGAACGGCAATCCGAATCATTCAGCAGTTTGCTTGTGGCACTGGTTGCTTCTGTACTGTTGATGTACTTTGTAATGGTTGTACTGTACGACAGTTACATTCACCCACTGGTGGTAATGCTTTCTCTTCCGCTGTCAATCATTGGTGCCTTGCTTGCGCTGGCGCTTGCACAAAGGAGCATCAGTATCTTCTCCATCATGGGAATCATCATGCTGATGGGACTTGTGGCGAAGAATGCGATCCTGGTAGTGGATTTTGCAAACAACCTGCGTAACCAGGGATACAAGGCTTTCGATGCCGCTGTTGAGGCTACCCGTCTGCGGTTCAGGCCTATTCTTATGACTAACCTGGCTTTGATCGTCGGAATGATGCCGATTGCACTGGCCGGCGGACCGGGCGCAGAGTGGAAAAACAGTCTGGGCTGGGTACTGATTGGAGGACTAACCAGTTCACTGTTTCTTTCCATGGTGATCGTGCCTGTGCTGTTTGTGATTTTCGACCGGCTGGTGAAGAGAGAGGGGGAGAGTCGGAAGACGGAAGCCGGGAGTCAGAAGTAAGTTTCAGGTAATCATTGAATTGTAACGCATTGTAGAGACAATACATGTATTGTCTCCATGTAATATGTATCGACATTGTCAATGTGAAATAGCAGAGGTGAGGTAAATTTATAATTTATAAACAATACGCCTTCTTTCCAATCTCATAGTGGGGATTTATATTCAGAGATACAACCAACTTTATAAATTATTACATTTGTCACGGGAAATTCAGGATTCCTGTGGCAAGTGTATATTTATTTTAAGTTGTTTTTGTTTACAATTAGTCTTATACACTTCATGCTGGTTAAACTGTCGTATATTAATATTTAAAAAAAAATAAAACCGCAACATGCAATCCTCAAAAGTATTCTTTACCAATCTTCGTACAACACCCACTGCTAATTTGCTTGACAAGATGGAACGTCTGGCAAAAAAGGCAGGCATAGGCACTATTGATTTTGAAAAGCAATTTACTGCCATCAAGATCCATTTTGGCGAACCGGGGAACCTGGCGTATATCCGTCCCAATTATGCAGCCCGAATGGCCGATCTGTTGCGGTCGATGGGAGCCAAACCTTTTCTTACCGACAGCAATACGCTTTATTCAGGTGGTCGTGGCAATGCTGTTGACCATCTGAACAGTGCGATGCAGAACGGGTTCAATCCCATTTCTGCACGTTGCGATGTGATCATTGCCGATGGTTTGAAGGGGACCGATTACCGGGAGATTGAGATCAACGGAGAATACTGTCAGGCACCCAAGATAGGTACAGCCATTGCTGATGCAGATGTAATTATTTCCATGAATCATTTTAAGGGACATGAAATGGCCGGATTTGGCGGTGCCATGAAGAACCTGGGGATGGGATGCGCCAGCGTAGGCGGAAAGATGGAACTACATGCTGCCGCGCAACCCCGTATTGTGGAGGAAAACTGTACCGGTTGCAATATCTGTGTAAAATACTGTGCACATGATGCGGTGCATCTGAATGGTTCCCGTAAGGCAGAGATCAATTACGACAACTGTATCGGTTGCGGGCAGTGTGTGGCTCTGTGCCAGTATAACGCTGCCATGCCGGGTGAAGGAGATACCTCTGAGCGGATGAATTATAAGATTGCCGAATATACTAAGGCAGTGCTGCAGGACAAGCCACATTTTCACATCAGCTTTATCATGAATGTATCTCCTGAATGTGATTGCTGGAACCACAATGATGCTGCCATCATCCCGGACATTGGGATCGCTGCTTCTTTTGATCCTGTTGCGCTGGACAAAGCCTGTGCCGATCTGGTGACAAAGGCTCCGGTACTTCAGGAAAGCCAGCTGGCCGACCAGTGTGGTACCGACCACATGAATGGTCGTGACAAGTTTAAACTGCTTCACCCGGATACCAACTGGCAAGCCGGACTGGAGCATGCTGAAAAAATAGGTATTGGCACTATGCAGTATGAGTTGATAACGGTTTAAAACAAAAAGAGACGCGAATTTTCGCGTCCCTTTTTGTATGTTACAATACCATCTATTTCATCTTATCTGGCAGCAGTTTCAAAATCATTACTTTGTTCATAATCCTCCAGGTGATTGAAAGCATACCGGTAGGCAGTGGGCACAATTTCATCATACTCATCAGTGGTGGCATTTGACAGGCAGGCATCAATGATCCGTTTTCCGGTTTGCAGCAGGTCGTCCTGCAGGTATTGCTGCAGTTCTTCCTTGAAAAATTTCTGAAGTTGCTCAGCACCTGCATCATAGCCATCAAATCCAACTTCTGTCTGGTTATATACTTTCAGGAACCTTGACGGGATCTTCGAACCCTCAATGGTCAGGTAATTCAGTTCGTAGCCCAGCAACGGACAGCGGGCTGACTGGTACTGGTCGGCCTTCAGCTTTGCAGCGCCCCGGCGGGTAAGGTATTCGCGCATAAGCAACTGTGGGCGGAAGCCTACTTCCCATACTCCGATATGCTGATTGGGAACAAGGGTGTAAGTAGTCCGTGGGGCTTCGATAATCTGTTTGAGCAACAGGTTTGCATGGATAATCTTCTTTCCGGTGGCAAAGGGCCAGTAGGATCCCACCCCTTCGCTTTCCATATTTCCTGAACTTACAATACTCGGATTGTTGTATCCGCGTGGTGCTACAAGCCTCCACAACCAAGCCAGGGCAGGAGGGAGCAGGTGGAACATCCCGACAATACCGTACGAGGGTTTTTCGGTTGAACATTTTGGCGTTCTGATGCCGAAACTTCTGATATCCACAGAAACCGGCCTGTCCACAATATTGGGCACAATTTCTCGCGGAAGTACAACCCGGGGGTTTGGACAACGTTTGCCGGGGGCATCCATCACATGGTTCCAGATGAGTGCTGTTGATTCAGGTTTGGTATCGATGTTAAGGAAAAGCAGAGGTTTGCCCGGGTTGATTGTTGTTTTTTCCAAAAAAGGATCATCACCGTATTCCTTTACGCTGTCTACACGCACGAACCAGGCGTTCTCGGCGTCGATGATCCGCAATTTGCCGTCTTTTTTTTGCAGTGATGGATGACAGAAAGCCATGTCATCGGCAATAGGGTTAAAGGAACAGAACCGGGGAATGGTAATGAAGCGTTCTTCCTTGTTCACTGAATTGATACCCAGTTTTACCCGGCCATCGGGTTCCCTGAGGATGTGCTGGTGCATTTCGCTCTTACCACCTCCGCTGGCACCTTCATGCATAAAAGTGGTCATATTGTCGTAAGGACTGATAGACTGTACTGCTGAACAGTGGGTAGTCACCCATCCTTCTTTTTCACCCTGCGTCAGCAATACACCATATAATCCCTTTTTGGCACTCGGACCCGGATAGAGATTATAGGCATATAACTCATGAATCTGATCAGTGCGGTTATGCACTACTACCTGTTTGCCTTCAAAATGAGTATGCCGGAAAACAGGAGCCACAAATATCACAGATTTGATTTCGGCATCCTGTTTGAGCTTTTCTGTCGATACAATCTCCTGCAGCATCGACAAACCCATCGCAAAAAAAGCTGCATTGGCCGGAACAATGGCAATACCCAATGAACCGATATTGATCCGCCCTGCAAAATAAAAGAAAGCTGCCAAATCCTGTTTTTTCAGCCAATCGAATGTTTCTTCCTGCATTCCTGAAAATTCGTACCCGTATTTGTCTTTGAAACGTTTCTTATCAGTAGGTTTGTCATCGGCAATAGCCATGGTAGACGGGTCCCTTCTTCTCATGTAAGGCTCAGTAAAATTGGCAGAAATACCATTGGTCACCCGTTGTACAATGGCTTCAGTATATTCACCCTTGCCAGGCACATCATATTTTACTTCGAACTCAACATGTTCTTTCCCGTTGGTGGCAGCATCCGCCAGTTCATTGGTAGTATTGTAAATTGTCAGGCTCCTGCAATTCTGCAATACACTGATGATATTTTCCGGTAACCGGATGCTTTTCTCTGCCAAAATTTTCAATAAATCTGTCATGTCTCTTACTGTTTGAATTATCATTTTCGGTTCGAAGGTCAAAGATAACCAAAATCAACGTGAATTTTCATGTCAATGAAAATCAAAATGTAAATATTTCACCTTCTTGACTTACTTTTTAACAGTAAAGAAGGCTGAAAAATGAAAAATAATACCAATTACTCTTTTTTGGGTTGAAATATTAATACAACGAATATACGGAGTTTCAACTATTTTCATGCTAATTACTTTTTGCAAAATCCGTTTTAAGTCTTATTTTATTCAAAAATTATGTTCTTATTTTTGTTATTGTGAGGTGATTTGTCCAATTTTTCTTTTTTTTGTAGTAACTACTGATTCAAAAACTGATGAATCTTTCCGACAATGAAATTATTCAACAGCTGAAAAAGGGTAACCGAAAGGCTTTTGAAAGTTTATTTAATAAATATTATGCTTTACTTTGTTATGAGGCAGAGAGCTATATACGGTCGGAATACCTTGTAGAGGAAATTGTATGTGATGTATTCACCAGAATATGGATCAACCGCAAAAAACTTGTTATAAAAACATCCCTCAGGAATTATCTTATCAGGTCTGTGCACAACAGTTGTACAGATTATTACCGCCACCAGAAATACCTGAATGAAGGAAAACAAAAAATTGGCGAAGCTCAGGTTCAGTTCACGCTGGCGGACCTGGGGGAGAATCCGCTGTCCTATATGATCACACAAGAGTTGGAAGACAAAATTGGAAACGCCATTGAATCACTGCCTGAACAGTACAAAAAAACATTTGAATTAAGCCGGTTTGGAAACCTTTCCTACGTGCAAATCGCAGAAGAAATGGGTATCTCGGTAAACAGTGTGAAGACCAATATCAAAAAAGCACTTGCCAAACTGAGAGAAATATTGAAAGATTCCCTGTTGCTGTTAATTATTTTTTAAACATCTTCATTCACCCTGATCCATTCTCCATTCGTCTTAGTATTATAATCAGGCTTCAAAGCCGATATTATAATAATTGGAGGATTATCCCTGATGATTTGAGAGTAGAGTTGGAAGGGATTTTCCAGGTTTAATCGATTTAAGAATAGAAAAGGAGAAGAAATCATAAATGAATATTGAAGACAACAAAGAAGAAGGGGCTGACAGGTTAATCCTGGCATTTTTGACCGGTGAACTTACTCATACAGAAAAGGAAGAACTGGAACAATGGCTCAATGAATCTGCAGCCAACAAAGCTTATTTTAAACAAATAAATAAGTTGTGGAAGGCAGCAGCTCTGTCTGCGCGAAATAGCAAATATAATTCGAACGAGGCTTTTCAACGAGTGCAGTATCAGATTTTTGAAGAGAACAAGTCTCAGCACGGAACCGGACAGAAAACTCAGGGCATCAGGAATACAATAGTGGCCGAAATGATGAAATGGGCTGCTGTTATTATCATTTCACTTGCAACAGGAGCCGGCTTGTATTATATCGTTTCAGACTATAGTACTATATCCCGGGCGAAGGCAGTAAGCAGGATAGAAGTTCCGTTGGGAGCCAAATCAAAAGTATTGTTGCCTGATGGTACCGAGGTATGGTTAAATGCAGGAAGTAAATTAACCTATCCTGTAAATTACGGAAAGAAAAGCAGGGAAGTAATCCTTTCTGGTGAGGGATATTTTAAGGTAATCCATAATCCGGCCAAACCGTTTATCGTGAATGCATCCAAAGTTAGCATAACAGCGCTGGGTACAGAATTTAATGTGAAAGCCTACCCGGATGAAAATGTAGTTGAGACTATCCTGGTGAAAGGTTCCGTAGTAGTGAAAAAGCCGGAATCCTATGAGAATGATCAAAAACATTCAGGACAGAGTATTATTCTAAAACCTGGTCAGAAGGCCCGCATCTATAAAAAACCTGAGGTTACTAACAAATATGTGAGTATCCCGGAAAAGGAAAAGAAAGATGAATCAAAGGTTAGTACTCCACTGCAGCCACTAAAAGCAGATAAAATTAACCTGCAGGTATCCAATACCAGTGTCGAAACCTCATGGAAAGATGAGAGATGGATCGTTAAAGGAGAAAACCTGGATGAATTGCTGGTATTATTATCCCGCAGATTCAATATTAAAATTACCCTGCTGAATCAGGAGCTTTCGCAGTACCAGTTTTCAGGTACTATTGAAAATGAGACACTTGAACAGGTATTCAAGATCATGAGTCTTACTATTCCTATGTCCTATACTATTAATAAAGGTGATGTAATGATTTCATTGAATAAATCACTGGAAGAAAAATATAAATCAGCCTATAAGAAACAGAAGAATTAATCAGAATTTACCAGAGTATAGTTTTTAACTATACAAAATACTAATACTAACTAAATCCTGAAGCAATGGAAAAAAGTCATCACTTCCCTTAAAAAAATCCCAGTTATGGATAAGATCCGTAACCGGGATTCGTTTTGGTCATTTTCAGCTACTCCACTGGCATGGATTAGCTGGTTAATTAATTAATAACCTTTAAACTATGACAAATGTATGAAAAAAATTTGTAAAGGGGTCGGTACGCCCTATCCTAAACTCTACACTAAAACTATCCGTTTTATGAAAATCGCGCTACTACTTACGTTATTTACAACCCTAAACGTCTCGGCCGTTGTATATTCCCAGAGTGCAAAACTGAATTTATCTGTGGAAGATCAATCATTGCGGGACGTGATAAGGATGATTGAACAACAGAGTAATTACCGTTTTTTCTTCAGCGATAATTACCAGGATCTCAGCAACCTTGTTTCTGTAAATGCAAAAGGAGAAAACATAGATGATGTGCTGAATGACCTGTTCAGAAACAGGGCTATTACCTATAAGGTAATGGAAAATGATATTATTGTCATTACACCTACCAATGGGCAGAAACAACAGCAAACCGTTACCGGTATGGTTAAAGATGCAACCACAGGTGAACCGCTACCGGGTGTTAATATTGTAATTGAAGGTACTTCAATGGGTGTTACAACTGATATTAACGGTAAATATTCCATCACGGTGCCAGGTCAGAATGCAATTCTGGCATTTTCTTATATAGGTTATCTTACCGAAAAAGTAACAGTAGGAAGTGAGACACAGATTGATGTGCAGCTTACACCAGATATTGCTCAGCTTGAGCAGGTTGTTGTTGTTGGATACGGTACACAGCGAAAAGAAGCTGTAACAGGTTCTGTTGCCTCAATGCAGGGAGAACAGATGCGGGAGGTGCCATCATCCAATGTTTCTCAGGCCCTGCAGGGACGGGTTGCCGGAGTGGATATGTCACAAACTTCATCCAAACCAGGGGCTGAAATGCAGATTCGTATTCGTGGTACCCGTTCACTTACAGCCAGTAACGATCCGTTGATTGTGCTTGATGGTATACCATTTGCCGGTTCGATAAGTGATATCGATCCAAACGACATTAAAAGTGTTGACATTTTGAAGGACGCATCCGCAACGGCAATCTATGGTTCTCGAGGGGCCAATGGGGTTATCTTAATAACTACAAACAGGGGCCAGAGAGGTCAGAAAGCAACTGTTAGCTACAACAGTTATTATGGTATGAAGAAAATATTTTCCAAATACCCTATGATGGACGGACCGGAATTTGTCAAGCTGCGGACGGCAGCTGGTCAGTATACAAACGGTGAAGATGAATCCGATAATGTTAATACCGACTGGCAAGACCTGTTATACAGAACCGGTCAGGTTATGAATCACGATCTGGGAATTGCAGGTGGAACAGAAAAAGGTAATTATAACTTCGGACTTGGTTATTACCATGATGAAGCAGTAATTCCTACACAGCAATTTAATCGCTACTCTCTGCGTGGAGCTATCGATCAGGGAATTGGAGATTACTTCCGCTTCGGATTCACTTCAAATAACAGTTATAACATTACTGAAGGTGACCAGGTTGGCTTGTATGGGGTTTTAAGTATGTCCCCTATAGCAAATCCCTATAATGCTGACGGAACCCTGAAGAGAACTGTTAAAATGCCGTTGGATGAACAATGGGTATATACCAAAGATGTATTGAATAGAGTAAAAGACCAATGGCTGAGTGAAACCAGGGCATTTGGAACCTATAACAATCTATATGGTGAAGTAAAAATCCCCGGAGTTGAAGGATTGAAATATCGTGCAAATCTTGGTTTGAACTTCCGCATGAGCAATGGAGGCAACTATACAGGCGAGGGTATAAACAGTTCAAATCCTACTACCGCTTCAACCGCTTCGATAAATAATTCACTCAGAACCAACTGGGTAATTGAGAACTTGCTAACCTATGACCGTACTTTTGCAGGCAAGCACCAGATCAATGTAGTAGGTTTATATTCAGCAGAACAAACCAAATACCACAGTTCTGATATTGCTGCCAAAGATATTCCCTCTGATGCTTTTCAATATTACAATCTTGGCCAGGCACTGGGTGAGATTACCATTGACCCTGCTAATCAGGATTACTGGAAGAGCGGGCTGGAATCATGGATGGGACGTGTTATGTACTCCTATAACAACCGCTATATGATAATGGCAACCCTGCGTTCCGATGGTTCTTCAAGGCTGGCTCCGGGTCATAAATGGCATACATATCCAGCTGTATCAGCCGGATGGAACATCTCAAATGAATCCTTTATGCAGAACGCTGGTTGGCTTGATTTTCTCAAGTTGAGGGTGGGATACGGACAAACATCCAATCAGGCTGTTGATCCATATGCAACCCTTGGCCTGTTAAATACAAGGCCATATAATTTTGGACCTAACAACTATGCTGTAGGAACCTATGTGTCTGAACTGCCTAATTCCAATCTGGGATGGGAATATTCTACTACATGGAACTACGGTCTGGACTTTACACTCCTTAATAGTCGTCTTTCGGGAACACTTGAATATTATATCACCAATACCAAAGATATTCTGCTTAGTGTGAATCTGCCCGCTACATCTGGCGTAAGCAGTTATACGGCCAATATTGGAGAAACCCAGAATAAAGGACTTGAGCTTTCACTCAACGGAGTAATACTCGATAACCTCAACGGCTGGAGATGGGAGGCTGGTTTTAACATTTATGGCAACCGGAACAAACTGATTGCGCTGGCTTCAGGTTCCGAGAAGGATGAAGCCAACTGGTGGTTTGTTGATCACCCGATTAATGTAATTTACGATTTTGAAAAAACGGGACTCTGGCAGGAGGGAGACCCCTATCTTAGTGACCTGGAGCCTGGTGGTAATGTGGGCATGATAAAGGTGAAATACACTGGTGATTATGATCCGGATGGTACACCTTCAAGACAAATTGGCCCGGAAGACCGGCAGATTATCAGTGTGGATCCTAAATTTCAGGGAGGTTTTAATACCCGCGTTTCATATAAGGGGTTTGACCTGTCTGCTGTTGGCGCATTTAAAAGTGGAGGGATCCTTATCAGTACCCTTTACTCTTCATCGGGATACCTTAATCTGATGAGTGGCCGACGGGGGAATGTACAGGTGGATTACTGGACACCACAAAACACCGGAGCAAAATATCCAAAACCCGGAGGTGTAGCCAGTGGCGACAATCCTAAGTACGGGAGTACACTAGGATATTTCGATGCTTCTTATCTGAAGATTCGTACCATTACCCTTGGATACAGTTTGGATAATATCAGCTGGATGAAAAATGCAGGGTTCGACAAATTGCGGATTTATGTTACTGCACAAAATCCGTTTGTAATGTTCTCTCCATTTCATAAGGAAACAGGACTCGATCCTGAAACCAATTCCTATGGAGATGAAAATGCTGCAACAACCGGCTTCTATCAGCATCGTCTGTTAACTCTGGGAACTAATTCCCCTGCTACACGGAACTATTTGATTGGTATTAATGTGACATTTTAAAAAGAGATAATAATGAAACGAATAAATATAAAAACTTTCATAGGAGCAGCTTTCATGACCTTGTTCTTGATGTCCTGCTCAAAAATTCTGGAAGAGCAACCCCGTAGTATCTATACCCCGGAATTTTTTCAAACAGAGAGGGGCGTGGAAGGTGGAATCACATCATTATACGCTCATCTGCGCTACATCTATGGGAACGCATATTATTTTAACGCCTGCCTGACTGGTACGGACGAAGCAACCTATGCACAAAGTGCAGACCAGAATTTTAAGGTTATGGATATCTCCGGTCAGGGAAATATTACTTCATCTACCAGCAGGGCGGACGTATTGTGGAATAATGCTTTTCCTGCCATAAATACTGCAAGTGGTATTATTGAAAATGCTACTGCAGTAGGAATTTCAGATGCATTGATTGCAGAAGCACGGTTTTTTCGCGCCTTCGATTACTTTAAACTGGTGCAAACATTCGGTGGAGTGCCGCTGGATCTTGGTGCTGGTGAGTTGATGTTTAACACCAATCCTGTCAGGGTATCTACTCGGAATTCTGTTCCGGAAGTCTATACTAAAGCCATATTCCCGGATCTGCTAACTGCTGTTGATAATTTACCGGAAACAGGTCGTGTTACAGGCGGTGCAACAAAAACGCTTGCCCGCTTGTTTCTTGCCAAGGCCTATCTGACTTATGGCTGGTGGCTGGAAAATCCGAACAATATCCCTACCTATCCGGCAACTGACAGGACAGACCCTGACGGGCATGATGCACAGTGGTATTTCCAACAGGCTTATGACGTAGCTACAACAGCTATTGATAATCCGGGTCCCTTCGGCTTGCAGCCAACTTATTATGATGTAAATGTGGCTACAAACGACCGTAATAATGAAATTTTGATGTATGCTGATCATACTGAAACAAGCGAATATTATAACGGAGCCAGTCTTACATATGGTGGCGGAGGCGGCGCAGATAATTTTGCTGTTTGGATGTTGACCTGGAACTACACCGTTATCAGGAGCAGTTCTTCCAATGCTGAATGGACACCTATAAGCTCTGTACAGCGTGAGGCAGAACAACACCTTGGACGTCCCTGGACACGAATGTGCCCTACGATTGGTGTTATTACAAACACTTTTGCAGATAAAACCAATGATTCCAGATACGATGGTACATTTACAACTGTGTATCGTGGCAACTGGGATAAAGCCGGTATTACTGATCCGGTTTATAATGTTGATTTCACCCAGGTTTATCCGGGAGACCCCATACTTACTTTTCTTGATGAGGAACCTGCAACTGATATTGATTACTCAAATGATCCATATAATAGTAATATAGGTGCAGGAGTATTGCCCGGAAGAACAGATTTTGTTATTGCGCCGCACGATATCAGCAGGATTGTCTATCCGGGATTTTGGAAGCTTGGGACCTACCGCACAGACAATGGTAGCGGCCTGGGGCAACCCAATGCAGCCAGCACTCGTCCTTTCAATATTGCCAAGTTTTCTGAACTCTATTTTATCGCCGCTGAAGCTGCTGTTAAGGGAGCAACTACTCAGTCGGGTAAAAGTGCAGGGGAACTGATCAATGTAATCCGCGGACGAGCCGGTAAATGGAACTGGGACAACAATGGTGACAGTGCCAAATCAGAGGACAACAGTGCTGCTATGATGGCTGCCACACCTGCAACCATCGATATTGATTATATCCTTGCAGAACGTTCCCGTGAATATTTTGGTGAAGGGTATCGCTGGTATGACCTGGTACGTACACAAAAATGGACAGACATTGCTTCTACTTATGAAATTTGCGGAAGTAACTATGGTGACCATACACCAATTACTGTAAATCGCGATATTCAGCCTTATCTTTATTTGCGTCCCATTCCGCAGGGTCAGCTTGATGCCCTGCAGATGAGTGATGCTGAAAAAGCTGCCTACCAGAATCCGGGATATTAAAAAGGTAACCGGCTTCATGGAAAAGAAGGGCTGTCCCAAACACATCTTTGGGACGGCCCTTCGTCTTTTTGTTTATTTTTTATTAAAATTGCAGGCATAAATATTTAAATTATTTTGTCATGGGATGGTATATAGCCGGCGGTATTCTGATACTGATATTTGCGTATGTTGTTTACGGGTATTTTAAAATTAAAAATGTTAAGGATGTTCCCCCCAGTAAGAAAATACTGATCCTTAACAATAAAAATTTCAAGACAGTAACACGGAAAGGGACCGTACTGGTGGATTTTTGGGCCCCATGGTGTGCGCCCTGTAAAATGGTAGCTCCTGTACTGAATGAAATTGCTGAGGAAAACAGCGAGCGCCTGAAAGTTGCCAAACTAAATGTTGACAACAACCAACAACTGGCTCAAAAATATAATGTACGAAATATACCTACTCTGCTTATCTTCAAGGATGGCAAAGAATTCAACCGGGTTGTAGGGGTGAAAACCAAGAAGCATATTCTTTCGGCAGTGAATGAGTGAGAGGTATTTTTCCGGGAAGTTTGAGACACTCCAAATTTTTTCATGTTTGAGATTGAAAATAAATACGGCGAAGGTGTAATAGGTTTTGATCGTCAGCTTGTTTTAAAATTATAACCAACCGGAAATCCATGTTAATGAGGGAAGTGGTAAATACCGAAATAATAAAATGAAGATGTACCGGCAAAAATTTATCTTCGGTCAGGAAAACAACAACATTTTGCTATCTTTCAGTCATAAAAAAATGAAATTCTTCAGCATGAAAATTCATATAAAATATTTATTTCTGTTCCTTTTGGTTTATTGTGGAACAGCTGTCCTGTCACAGGCGAACCCTGCACGCAAAACTTATAATTTTAATCAATCCTGGAAATTATATGTTGGTAATGTGGAAGGTGCCGACAAACCAGGTTTTGATGATTCAAAATGGAAAAACATCACGCTTCCCTATGCCTGGAACGAATCAGAGGCGTTTAAAAATGATATCAGGGACCTTTCCACCGGAATAGCCTGGTACCGCAAAACCTTTCAGTTGCCTGAAAGAATTGAAAATAATAAAGTTTTCATCGAATTCGAAGGCGTGCGCCAGATGGGTGAAGTGTACCTGAATGGAAAATTTCTCGGACGTAGTGAGAATGGGGTCATGGCCTTTGGTTTCGATCTGACACCATTCCTGAAGCCTTATCCAGCTGAAAATGTCATAGCCGTTAAAACCGATAACAGCTGGGATTATAAGGAAATACTTACCGGGTCACATTTTCAGTGGAATGACCGGAATTTCAATGCCAATTACGGGGGCTTACCCAAGAATGTGTTCCTGCATATTACTCCCCGGGTATATCAGACGTTTCCGCTGTATTCCTCACTGGGTACCACCGGAACGTATGTATATGGGAGCAATTATGATATAAAAGCCAGAAAGACCGTTGTACATGTCGAGTCACAGATAAAGAATGAATCAGCAGCTCCGGTTAATGTCCGGCTAACTGTTAGGGTGGAAGATATGAATGGAAAAACTGTGGCTGCTTTTCCGGGAGATATTGTTACACTTGCTGTTAATGGCATGAGGGAAATACAGGCGGCCGATACCCTTAAGAATATGCATTTCTGGAGCTGGGGCTACGGATATCTTTATAATGTATATGCAGATCTTGAAGTGGACGGTAAAGTGATTGATGAGGTCAAGATCCGCACCGGTTTTCGTAAAACTGAATTTGCCGATGGCATGATTTGGCTCAACGATCGTGTGATCATGATGAAAGGCTATGCACAACGCACATCTAATGAATGGCCTTCGGTAGGCATGTCGGTGCCTGCCTGGCTGAGTGATTACAGCAATAGTTTGATTGTGAAAGGAAACGGGAACATGGTGCGCTGGATGCATGTCACCCCCTGGAAGCAGGATGTGGAATCGTGCGACCGCGTGGGGCTGATTGAGGCCATGCCTGCCGGCGATTCGGAAGGGGATACCCGTGGACGCAGATGGGAACAACGCAAGGAAGTGATGCGGGATGCCATCATCTACAACCGTAACAATCCCAGTATTCTTTTCTATGAATGTGGCAACGAAAAAATATCAGATCCGCATATGGCGGAAATGAAAGCCATCCGGGATAAGTATGATCCTTATGGCGGCCGGGTCATGGGCAGCAGGGAGATGCTCGACAGTAAAGAGGCTGAATATGGAGGAGAGATGCTTTATATCAATAAAAGTGCAGATATTCCTTTCTGGGCCATGGAATACAGTCGTGATGAAGGATTACGGAAATACTGGGATAACTATACTCCTCCCTATCACAAGGATGGCGACGGACCTCTGTATAAGGGCGAAGATGCCTCCAGGTATAATCGCAACCAGGATTCCCATGCTATAGAAGATGTGGTACGCTGGTTTGATTACTGGGAAATGAGGCCCGGTACTGGTAAACGAGTAAGTTCTGGCGGTGCCAATATCATCTTCAGTGATACCAATACCCATCACCGTGGAGAAGAGAACTACCGTCGGAGCGGTGAGGTGGATCCCATGCGGATACCCAAGGAAAACTATTTTGCCAACAAAGTGATCTGGAATGGCTGGGTGGATAATGATACGGCAGATATTCATATCATCGGTCATTGGAACTATGACAAAGGAGTGGTTAAAGATATTTCGGTAGTTTCTACCGCCGATCAGGTGAAGCTGTTTATGAATGGTAAAAGTCTGGGCACAGGAATCCGGAGCAAACATTTTCTGTTTACCTTTAAAGATGTGGCTTTCAGTCCCGGAATGATTAAAGCAGTGGGTTATG
The DNA here is from genome assembly GCA_963783315.1 of uncultured Bacteroidales bacterium. Classification (GTDB taxonomy): domain Bacteria; phylum Bacteroidota; class Bacteroidia; order Bacteroidales; family DASQZP01; genus DASQZP01. The sequence goes on along the minus strand of CAWAMZ010000004.1, from coordinate 42,548 downwards.
ATGAGACTGGTAAGGAGGTTTGCGAAACAGAAAAAACCACAGCGGGTAATCCTGCAGCATTAAAATTAAGCGTCATGAAACGTCCCGGAGGCATGCTCGCCGATGGCAGTGACCTGGCCTTGGTGGAGGTGGAAGTGGTAGATAATGAAGGAAACCGCTGTTCCACAGCACTGAACATGATTAATTTTACTGTGAATGGGTCCGGAGAATTTATTGGCGGTATTGCACAGGGTCCTGATAATTACATTGGCGCATCTTCTTTGCCTGTTGAATGTGGTGTGAACAGGGTTTTTGTAAGATCAACGAATAAAGCAGGTGCCATCCTGATTAAAGCCACCTCTGAAGGCCTGAAAAGCGCCAGCCTCACGGTAAATACACATCAAAGTGATATACAGTCCCTGTCCGATAGCCTGCCCGGCGCACAACTGCCTTCTTACCTGGCAAAAGGACCGACACCGGAGACTTCCTCCTATAAAATAAGCCGAATACCTGTTGATGTAATCGGTGTAAAAGCGGTATCAAATCAGAAAGAGGCAAAATACAGCTATGATGATAACGAGATGACCGAATGGCACAATGACGGCAGCCTGAAAACCGGTATCATCGAATATGAGCTTGCAAGAGAAGCCAGTATTAACCAGGTGGTGATGAAGCTAAGCGGCTGGCGTACCAGGAGTTATCCAGTCAGGGTGCTGGTGGATAACCAGGAAGTGTTTAAAGGGAGTACACCAAGAAGTTTAGGGTATGTGACGCTTACCTTTCCGCCGGTAAAAGGAAGAAAAGTGCGGATCGAGCTGATTGGAGCCTCCAGCGATAATGATGCCTATAAACTCAGGGAATTATCGGGAAAGGTAGATAAGGCAGGACTGGAGGACAATGAGGACAGGAAAGGAACACTCCGGATTGTTGAGGTTGAATTTTATGAACCGGTGGCAAAATCGGATATGAATAATCAATCCTTGTAAGTTGATTTGTCATTAGAACTGTCAGACACTTTCAAAACAATTGAAAAAAGTTGTGTAACCTAAAAGTTAGCCAATAGGTTAAACAGGCGGGTAAAGTGCCTTAAAGTTGGAGAAATAATAAAAGGAGAAAACTGCTATATTAAATCAGGATCAAACTGTCAGACACTTTCAAAACAATTGAAAAAAGCTGAATAACCTAAAAGTTAACCGATAGGTTAGGCTGGCGGGTAAAGTGTCTGACAGTTGTAAAAGATTTAACAATATTGAAAAAATGGAAATAGAAAGAAAATTCAGGATACACAATGATCTGTGGCGTAGACTGGATAAACCGGGCGGTGACCATATCCTGCAGGGATATTTACATGCTGACATTAATAAATCCATCCGGATAAGGATAAGAAACAAACAGGGCATCATGACGGTTAAAGGAAAGACTGTCAATATTTCAAGAGAGGAATATGAGTTCCCGGTTCCTTATGACATTGCGGTTGATATGATTCATAAGTTTGCCACAGGGATTATCGAAAAAATACGGTACACCATTCCCTTTAAAGGCAAGGCATGGGAAGTGGATGAATTCTTCGGAGCCAATGCCGGACTGATTATGGCTGAAGTAGAGCTTAACCGAGAAGATGAGGAGATTGAGCTGCCCGAATGGGTGAGTATAGAGGTATCTATGGATTCGCGATATTACAATGCCAACCTGGCAAAACATCCCTACCAGGAATGGGAAGACCATTAACCGGCAGTATTGTGAAACAACTTGTGACAATTGAATAGAGTAGCTCAAAGGGGACATTGCGGTAAAAAAGATCACGAGCAACAAATAACTGAAAAAACAACTGGATCCCTGCCTTTGGACTGTGGGTATACGACCAGCCCCAAAAGAAGGATTCGTGGGAGCGGAGTAATACACAACGGAATTACTACCGAATATCTCTGTTACTTTGTTGTTGACAATTTTAGTTATCAGTAGTCAGATAAATCATCAGTTACTGTTTACTGAATTGCTGGTGCACTATTCATGCTCTGCAATATCTGTTTTACTGATTTCAATCAGTTTACTTCTCTTCAACATTTCGACTATTAAATTTAAATTTTTAGAAAATATCTCTAATAAATACTTGTTTGGAATATTTCCTGTTTTTACCAGTACTAATCGTTCAGGTTCCGACTTTACTATATAAGATTCCAGAAAATCTAAGTCCTTGCTAATTACAATTCTCTCTTGCTCTTTTGAAATTTCATTAATTATTTTATCTCCTGTCCGATTTTTATCAGGTAACTCAAGTGTATGAATTGAATCGAAACCTTTCTCTTTCAAAAAATCAGAAAGTGATTTAGGTAACTGAGCGTCAACGATAAATTTCACGATGCTACTTTATGGATGCTTTTTACTTGGGCTAACTTAGATGCGTATTCTAAACACGCTAAAAAATCTTCACGCTCTAAATCCGGGTAGTCTTCCAATAATTCATCTATTGTCATTCCTGATGCCAGTAACTCAAGCATATTTTCAACAGGGTATCTCAAACCACGTATAGTAGGCTTACCATGACATATTTCACTGTCAATTGTAATTCTATTTATTAATTTTTCCATTTGTTCTTTTTAACCAAAATTACAATTTTTTTGAATTATCTCTATGTATTTTCACTGAATCAACAGGATTACAACTAATAATTATCAGCGTTAAGATGGAGGCTCGAAGCTCGAAGCAAGTAGCCGAAAGCAAACATTTCCACCGCTGTCGCAAGAGTCCTCTCGTGTGGTGTAATTTGAAACATATGGAACCATTTGAAACCCCTGAAACAATATATGGGGTCCAAGTGAGACGCTCCGATAACCATCGGATGAACCATCTACCTTTTAAATAATTCGAATTACAACCGAATTACAATTGAATAAACAATTGAATCTCTACCGAATTACCACCGAATCAACAACCGATCCGATAGCTATCGGATAAACAACTGAACATCAATGATGAAACAACCGCACTCCTGTATTAACAAAAGTAATGTTATGATTATCAGATGCTTCGATGATGTCTTTATCCCGTATTGATCCCATGGGTGACGCGATATACCGGATACCATATTGGCTGGCCAGATCAATATTGTCGGTTTGCGGGAAGAAGCCATCCGACAGCAGGCAGGTGTCGTTAAGCTCAGTAAGTTTGATGCTGTCTCCGTAAGTTTTTTGCCTCTCCTGTTCAATGAGCTGGTCCAGCTCCGTACGTTTCATGCCTTCTTGCTGTTCAAGGAAGCCATAATCCAGCAGGGTTTTCTCGTAGCTGATGTTGGCTTTGGTAAGTGCCAGACCGGAGCAAAGTATCCTGGACTGCTGTCCGGAACCAATGCCCAGTACCTGTCCGCCCTGCACCACGCAGATGGAATTTGACTGGGTGTATTTGAGTGTGATGAGCCCAAGCAGCAGGTCTGATTTTACGCTTTCAGGCAACGACTTGCCTTCAGTCACTATATTTGAAAGCAGTTGGTCAGTAATCTCCAGGTTGTTGCGTTTCTGTTTGATGGTCACCCCGAAAATATCGCGTGATTCGATCTCCTCCGGGACATAATCTTTATCAATTTTGAAAACAACATACTTCCCTTTCTTTTTGGAAGAAAGGATCTCCAGTGCTTCTTTGGAGAAACCCGGAGCGATAAGTCCGTCAGATACTTCTGCCTTGATCAGGCGGGCTGTTTGCTCGTCCACCTCATGACTCAGCGCAACAAAATCCCCGAAAGATGCCAGGCGGTCGGCCCCTCTGGCACGTGCATAAGCTGTAGCAAGCGGTGAGAGCTCTTTGGTAATGAGATATGCTATGCGTTCCTGCTCTGACAGCTCCTTTTCCAGGGCAACGCCGGAAGGGGTGACATGCTTAAACGAGGTGGCCGCTTTTTTGCCTGTGGCCTTGCTTGCTTCTTTCACCAGTTGCCAGGCATTGAGTGCATCCAGCACATTGATTACACTGGGTGTGCCATTTACCAGTTCGAGTGCCTGATGCTGATCGATCACTTCAGCGTAATCCTGGTTGGGATTCATTCCATATTTGAGTCTCATGAGATGTTGGTTTAGGTTTGTTATTCATTTAACAGGATCAAAAATACTGAAGTGAAGAGAAGATATCAAGCCGTTTTATTCACATTGGTATCCGGATATAGAGACTAAGTTTTTAAAGGGTAAGATTATCAATTGGTTGAGAAAGAAAATTGATTTATAGGTTGTTGATATTTCTCAAAATCTATCTGAAAATTTTCAAGAGGCGTTGAAAACTCTCAACAGGCATCAAAAGGTTTTCCGGGCAGAAAAAAAAATCTCAGAATGTATCAGAAGGTCTTCGGGAGCAATAAAATTTTCCCAAAGTGTATCAGAAGGTCTTTGGGAGCAATAAAATTTTCTCAACAGGTATCTAAAAGTTTTCAGATAACTAAAATGATTTTTAAAATGCACAGAAAAACATTCAGATAACCAAAATTTTTTCAGAAATGCATCTGAAAGTTTTCAGGGACCAAAAGTGAATTTCAAAGTGTTTCTTAGACTGTTCAGATAGCTGAAATGATTTTCAAAGTATTCCTGAAGGTTTAAACTTAATGCTATGGGCTTCTACATTATATATGAAGAACTTCAGGTAGCTGAGAGAATTTTAATTCTGTAGAAATATTGTTTGAGTGGCTTTTCATTTTCATGTACAACACCTACTCCTGGCAGATATTGAAAGTTGGAGCAGACAGAACGGTGCGGAATACAATTCAACCTCCGGTTGAATATCCTTCAACAATTACATGGGAAGATGGCAGACTGGTTATTGGTAGCAATAACTATAATGGCACACAATATAACAACGAGCAGTTTTATTTTCTTGATCCGGCCAATACCACGTACAGTACCTATACAGTTCCAGATAATGGTGCTAAACAGGTTGGATTCGTGAAGCGCGATAACAAGCGATGGATTCTTACTGAGGCATACCTGTATGAGCTTGATGAGGATGGTTCGGTTCTTCAATCAACAGCCTACAATGATTACTATGATTGGAATACAAGGAATGGTTTGGCTTCCGATGGTACTAATTTTTATTTTACCGAAGAATCTTCAAATTATCACTATGTATGGTACAAGGTAAACGATTCGATGCAGGTAAATGAGGTAGCTCCTGTTGAAGGCTATTATGTTAAAGACGTGACATTTAACGGAAAAGACCTTGTAATACTTGATAGTAAAGCCGGCCAGATCAGGATGATTGACACTTCTGATTATTCTGTAATATCGAGTATTTCAGTTTCATTGACCAATATGGAACAAATCGCCTGGGACGGTTCCAATATATGGGTTTCAGGACGACAGGGTGATAATTTCAGGCAACTTCATAAAATAGGCGATGACGGAAGTGTTTTGGAGTCGGTAGATTATCCTGAATTCCTGCTGAGTGGGCTGGATTTTTATGACGGGAGACTGCAATGTGCGCAATGGGACATCGTTTATAGCTTCACACCCGATGCGCGAATTGTTGAGAAAGTAAAAGCATCGGATAATTTCTATCTCCTGTCCAACACGTCGTTCAACTCCAATACTGCATGGACTTATGATGCCGCTAAAAAGATGATTGAAGGATATTCATTTACAGATAACGAATATTACCAGTTTCCCTGTGCAGGCACAGATCCAGAGAGGGGTATTACCATTAGTTCACTGGCTGTTGATGACAATTACATCTGGGTATCTTGCAGTTTTGTTGGTTACATGTTGTTTATTGAGCAATACGACAAAGCTGGAAATTTACTAAATACCTATTATTCCGAATGGACAGTAGTGAACAATAACTCTATGGTAAGCAATGGCAACTATATCTGGTATATTGGAACTACGTTGTACACGACTGATAATTTTATTTATACACTGAAAATAACACAATAAGTAAACTGTTTATGTATTGAAAAGGCTGTCTGTGCGGACAGCCTTTTTTAATTTGTTCAATTAATACTTCAGTACCTTGAATGCATTTGTATTACTCAATAAGTTTATCTATTCTCGGGAAGAGGTATCTTTAAATTTAAAAATCCATTGATGAAGGAAATTCGTTAAAAGATTTGGCAGGACCTATATACAGCATTAAAATATCGCCATTTATATCTTTTTTCAGTTTATCATTAATAGTCTTTCTGCCAATCTGGTTAAATCCATAAATGCAGGCAATGAGATCTTCATTTGTGATCATCTCATTATTTTTGGCTTGCAGAAATTCATGCTGGAAGAATACAGGTAACCTTTTACCCTCACTGTAAATTTCAAAATTCTTCAGTGCAAAGTCAAAGGGGGTAACCAATACAGAAGATTCAATAAATTTTTTGTTTACTGTAATTTTCCGCTCTTCCTCTATAATAAGTTTCTTAGCAGATCTTTGAAAATTTGGCAAAAGGATCATGTATAGTCCTGGAAGGTAATTATTTACCGATACTTTTATTTTTGAATTTATTTTTGGTAATTGTTTTTTGTTCACATTTTTCACAAAAAGTGCTATTTCATCAACCTGGTTTAAATTGGGCTTTATGGTTAGTAATACCATAAAATCATCAAACAAGGAATAGTAATACGGAACAGGTATCTCATTGAGTCCGTTTTCTGTTAAAAAGACACCAGGCTTTTTAATATGCCATGATTGGCTGTATTCGAAATTGTTGTTATATATTTTAAGACTATCAGGGTCTAATACCAGGTAATTATCTTCATCATAATAATTAAACCATTTGCCCGTAGGAAAAGCTTTATCGTTCTGGGACAATATTATCAGGCTGTTTAGCAATAACGATAGTAAAATTATTATTTTCATTATTTTGGTGTACCTGATGGTTTATATATTAATATAAATGAATGTCTAAATATCAGTTTTGATTTTTTCATATATTACAGAAATTGATTAAAAAATTATATTAGTTCATTAAATATCAATGTGATAAATAAATTTTATTGTCCGTTCATAGTATTTGTACTTCAACATCTTGAATTTTGTTTGAGGGTATCCTAATTTTATAGTGATAAACTTATTTATAAATTTAAAACTATTTAATTACGGAAACAAAAAAGTTGTCATTGGAAGAAATGGAAGGTGTTGAAGGAGGGAATAAGGAATGTACTAGTGCAATTATTAGCTTGGGGGCTTCAATAATTGGCGCGGCTATTTCTTTTGCTACTTTACCTGTGGGCGGACCTGCATCTGCATGGGGATTAGGAGCATCAATTGTCGGAATTTATGCGGGTGGACCAGCTGTTGCTTTGAATTGTTAAATGAAAATTTTTTAGAGATGCTATTTTTATGATCTAAGCATCTCTTTAGTCCTAATTTTAATTATATGAAAAAAAGAAACAGCAAATTTCAATTTCTTGTATTTGCCATACTTAATTTTGCCGGACTCATTGGTTCTCAAATTCAGTTTAATCCGTCACTGATAAAGGGAATCTGGATTGCTATCTCGATTTTGTCTTTAATTTTTATGGTATTTCTGTTTTTCAAAACTGAATAATATGGATTAAATAATACTTATGGACAGATGGGTATTTTTGTTTCAACCGAGTTGCAGTTGGTTTCGGCCTGAAATTCTTTAAGGTCTGAGCGAGATGCGCACATGTAATCGTAGTGCTGTTTTTCAAGCATAGCCACATTTTCTTTGGCGGCAATACCTGCATCCAACACCACGATGGGTTTCCTGGCTGATTATGAAGTCCTGTTACTCAGTTCAGCCAAGGGTTTTGCAATAAGCCATATTGACTTCAAAAATATTCAGGTACTTCAAAAACCCTTCATGCTTTATAACCACAGCCAAAACAATCAACCGTGCCTCTTTGCGTTTTTCCTTGCTCCTTCCAAATTTGGCAATTTTGCTTTCTAGCATCAGACCTTCAAAATAAGTGTTTGTCAAATCGTACAGGATAAACTTGTCATCTAAATCGAACAACTCGTTGGTGCATTTTGATAAATAACCTTCTAATTCATCTTTTAGTGAATACAGCTCGCTTGATATTTTGTAGAGTTTATCTTTTGTGACTTTTTCTTTATCATAACCGGTAATTTCGGTTATTGCAGAGTTCTCTTTAATGAAACTAACCGTTTTTAGTTCTGATGCGGGATAAACGGCCCTGCTTATTACATGGGTCATGGCTAATGAGATTTGTTCTCCATCCCATAATTTACCTTGTAAAAAAGCTCCTATGCCCAATTGGTCAAATGCTTGCTTGCAAAGCCATTCTGCCCCAATCTCCCTGGCATCCCTGTTCTTCATGGTGGACAAATCTACTGTTTGCCAATCGGCCCCCTCTTTTTCTGTATCGTAACGGCCTTTCTTTCTAATCTCACCAAAATAATACTGTGCCAGTTCTTCAACAACCGGATCTGTTTCTGTAAAGGGTAAACAATTTGTTTGATTGATAAGAAATTCCTCCATTCGTCTGCCTAAATGTTTGATTTGCTCTTCATGCAATCCCTCCAGCTTGCCCAATCCAATGATACACCGGTGTCTGACCCAGCCATCTAAGCGAAAACTCTAACAGAGCTGGTATATATTATACCGCTTCCTGGTTGTTTTATTATTCTTTATCAAAGGCTTGACAAACATGCTGGCAAGTTACGTTATAATCAACTGTTTGCCAATATCTCAGGTAGGTCTACAATTGAAAATCCAAATCGTACTAAACACTAATACATTGATAATTCGTAGATTGGAAAAATAAGAAATTCCAATTGTTAATAAATCAAAGACTTATTAACCGATTTTTTCCCTTTTTAGGTGAAAAAGCTGCAATGTGGGTTAACATTTTAATGTGTTTTTGTGCAGGCTGACATTTATTTATATTGCCACAGAGCGGGATTTTCGTATTATTATTCATTTTCCTCAGCCCGGCATCGACTGTGTCTTTGTCAAACTCTGCGATTACACGAATGCTCCCGTTTGGCTTGAAACAAAATATCAACATATGACTTATGGGTGGAAACTATAAATTTCATTTTCCGGAAGGATTTTATTATATAAGTTTTGCAGTAGTTGATAGTTGTACTTGAGATCATATTGGAAAAAAAGCGAATCAGAAGGAGTTTTAGCAGTAAATTAAAAGATAATCTGTTCTTATAGACTGTGTCCCCCCATTGTCCGGTTTGTTAAATAAGAATGATTCAGTATACCGGCGTTTTTACCAAAATTGTCGTAATCAAACATTCATATGTTGCTTAAAACCTCTAAGTATTTTTTCAATAAAAATAAGTATACCATATTTGGTGTAAACTTTTCTTATGGTTTATCCTAACAGTTTTTGCTCTGGAAGAAATCGTAAGAAGAAAATTAAAAAATGGTAGCATATAGTCATTTCATACTAAATAAATTTCTTTTAGTTTTTTGCTAATTTGTGATTTGAATGGAAAAATGCAATAATTTCAAATTAATATGTACCTTAAGCTTGTAATTTAGGTCAGTTATTGGTGTGTTTAGGTTTGCAGGATAAACAACTATCTGATCATGTTGACATTATTTTTTAATTCAAAATATTTTATAAAAAGATCAACAAATTAAAATGGCCCTGGATAAAGATTTCTATGTAAATAAAATAAATGAAAGTAAAGAATTTTCCAATTCCGGGAAATACCAGAATTTGTTAAATTACCTGGTTGATGCTTCAGAGAAGGGAGTAATCCCGAAAGAGGTAACCATTGCTTATGAAGTTTTTAATATTGATGCCGGACGTGATTCTGTAAACGAAGCTAATATCAGAGTTTATATACATAATTTGAGGAAAAAGCTTGATACGTATTATAATAACGAGGGGAAGGACGACAAACTTATTTTAAAGATACCTAAAGGCCGTTATAAAGTTGAGTATGTTAAAAGGGATAAGAAATCAGTTTATAAATCAAGGTTTTATATTTCTCTTTTGTTTGTTATAGTGTTGTTGCTCTGCCTGAATTTTTTATTTTTAAAGTTTTATAAGGGAGGGAAAATATTTAATAAAAGTGAGACCGGACTTATTTGGTCCGATTTTTTTAATAGCGATACTCCTGTTTTAGTGGTTATTGGTGATTATTATCTGACCAGTGATAATACATATTACGACAGAGTACGTTATATAAGGGATTCAAGAATAAACTCTGAAAAAGACTTTTTGGAATTTCTGGAAACTTATCCTGAATACAAGAATAAGCTGTTTCGAACCAAACATACATTTTTGGGAAAATTTGCGCCTATCTGTATAAATGAACTTGCTGAACTTTTTCATTCCCACAATAAGTCATTTGAAATCATAATGTCATCTGACTTTAAATGGCAGGACCTGCAAAAGAATAATGTAATTTATATAGGGTCTTTTAAAACTTTGGGACTCTTTAATATGTATCTTAAAAATTCAAATTTTAAATTTAATATTTACCCAAATGAATTAACACTTCACCAGCTTAATCCGGATACTACTTTTCACTATTTTTCATTTGATTCTGATGTAAATAATGCATATGAATCAGATTATCCTATAATAACATTAGTGCCAGGGCCGAACAAGCATAAGGTACTACTTTTTATTGCCTCCAGGGATATAGGATTGATTGCAGCAACCAGATATTTTACTGATCCTGAAAAGGTAAACAAACTGGAAGAGGAGCATTTTAGGGATTATGCTGATTCATTATATTTTGAAACGTGCTTTAAGGTTCAAGGATTGCAAAGAAATGTAATCAGTATTGAACTGCTAAATATTAATCATCTGAATTCATCAGTGGTATTTGACATTTCTTCGAAAGATAATCCAAATTAAATCTTCAATTATTATTCTAATTGCAGAATTATTCCATTCTGATAACCAGGGATTGTATGGGCATCTTTAATCAAAATTTAGTTGTCAATTAAATCGGGTGTAACGTGTAAGATGCATCTATACAGTGATATAATCTATAATCATAACATGTAATTAACCTGTTATAACGTGATTATTGATTATTAAATTCATTAATTTGATAGAAAGTAAACGGATTTTCAGATCAGATCTTTGGCAAATGTTTAATCTCACAATTTATACAACAGGTTTTCATTCTCCCAATCACAAATGATTTGGTTTATTTTAGTGGGAAGAAGGGTCAGATTTAATTTCAATTAATATTACAACTTTATGAAGAGCTATTTACATCGAAGTTTATTTCTTTTTATATTTTTTTTCGTTGGATTTAATCTTTATTCACAGAACAAAGGTTCTGTAAGAGGAATTTTAACGGATGCTGCGAATGGGGAAGCCCTCCCGTTTGCAAATGTTGCTTTAAAAGGAACTTCAATTGGTACTGTTACCAATGAAGACGGAGAATATGCTCTGCTGAATATTAATCCTGGAAAATACACTCTGATTTTTAGTTATCTGAGTTATAAAACTAAGGAACAGGAAATTAACCTTAGTGCTGGTGACAACCTTAAAATTGACGGGGTAATGCAGATGGAATCGATTTTGGGTGAAGAAGTTGTAGTAACAGGTATGCTCAGGGGCCAGTCTGCAGCAATAAACCAGCAATTAAAATCGAATACAATTGTAAATGTCGTTTCAAAAGAAAAGATACAGGAACTGCCTGACCAGAATGCAGCTGAATCAATTAGCAGACTTTCAGGGGTATCCATAGTCAGAGATGGGGGCGAGGGGTCTAAGGTGACACTTCGGGGTATGGCACCCAGGTTTAATTCTATTACTATTGATGGTGCAAAAGTTCCATCCACCGATGATCAGGATCGTTCTGTTGACCTGAGTATGTTCTCTACTGATGCCATAGCCGGAATAGAGTATTATAAGGCAAATTTACCCGACATGGATGGTGATGCCATTGGAGGACAGATAAATTTCATCTCCAGAACAGCTTCTCCCGGATTTCATGGAAATGCAAGATTACAAACAGGATATAATCAGGTGGGTAATGAATACGGACAATATAAAGGGAGTTTATCTCTTGAAAACAGATTTTTTAATGACCGTTTGGGTGTAATTTTGGGCGTAAGCACGCAAAAGGCAAACAGAAGTTCACAGGGCTATACAGGTGATTGGAATGATGAGGTAACGCTTGATGATTTCAAAGTTACTAAACTCAATATTACTGATGACCTTGAAGATAGAAAAAGATATAATGCTAATGCCACTATCGATTACAAATATAACGACGGAAGTGTTTTGTTCTCAACCAACTATGGAGAAACGGATAGAAATGAGATGCGTAGGAGAAGAAGATACAGGGTATCAGATGCATATCAGGAATATGATTTTAGAGAAAGAAGGTCTTCTAATAGTGTATTTTCAAGCAGGTTAAGTGGTAAGCAGACATTTCTTAATATTGTTCAGTTTGATTGGGCCGCTTCCTATTCTCAAACGAGAAATGAAAAGCCATTTATCAGCACAATGAGATTCAGGGAAATTGGAGCTTACGCCGGAAATGATGAAGCATCTTTTAATGATATTATTCAGGCTGCAAAAAATAATCTGGATAAAACCTATTTAAAGGACGTTAATTTTGATAATGAAGATGTCAAGGACGACAATTATTCCATGGAAGGAAATTTAAAATTGCCATTCAACTTAAATAAAAATTTGACTGGTTATGTAAAAACGGGAGCAAAATTTAGTGGAAAATCAAGAAGTTCTGATGTAAACAGAATATGGACGGGAAACTTTGTAGCTAAGGATATTATTGAAGATGGTACAGAAGATCCTGCCTGGGAAATTAATGCTTTGGATGAAGGTATTTTGATGAGTAATTTTTTAGGGGATTACGAAGCAAACAGTTTTTCACGTTTTTTTGATCAGGAATTATATCTGGGTCCCGGTTCCGGAGCTATTAACGGTCCTCACATTTCAAGGGATAAAGTGGAAGCATTCAGGGTAAATTATGCAGATTATTATGTTCCCTATCCATTATCCAATTTGTCTGATTATACTGCCGGAGAGAATTTATATGCAGCATATATAATGGCTGAGTTCAACTTTTATGATCGGATTACACTTATCGGTGGGGTAAGACATGAGCTAACTAAAAATAATTATAAGAGTATATTTGGTTCACCAAGGCTGGATGAAGACGGGAATGTAATTAATCAAACAGGTTTAGTCGATACTACTGGAAACCGGACTTACTCTGAATTGTTACCCATGGTTCATTTGAAAATTAACCTGACAGAGTGGGCTAATGTTCGGCTGGCAGTCACAAAATCACTATCCCGTCCAAATTTCTTTTCTCTTGTTCCCTGGGAGAGAATAAATGAAGGTGACAACTCTGCTGAAAGAGGGGAACCTAATCTTAAGCAGATGACCTCATGGAATTATGATGCTATTCTTTCATTATATGGTAAATTTGGCTTATTTACTTTTGGAGGTTTTTACAAATCAGTTGACAATATTGACTACACACTTACATCAAGAATTTTTGATCCTGACTCACCGATTTATGGTCTGAACCTTACTAGACCTGTAAATGCTGAAGAATCTTCAACAATAAAAGGTTTCGAGATCGATTTGCAGTCAAATTTCAGGTTTCTGCCGTCTCCTTTTAACGGGATAGTAATATCTGCAAACTACACCCACCTTACTTCTGAAACCTATTATCCTGTATCAATAATTAAACAATTGGATGTTTTCCCCTATACTTCTACTGTAATTGATACAGTAAGAAGAGGAAGAATGCCTGGACAGGTTGATGATTTATTTAATTTATCCTTTGGATACGAGAAAAAGGGATTTAGTGCCAGAATTTCAATGGTATATCAAGGTGAAAGCCTTTTTGTTGAACAGGATACTGATATTGGACAATTGGCTAAATCAGTTGGAATAACTGAATCAAGAGATAACTATACCCAAGCCAGTACCAGGTGGGATCTTTCTGTGAAACAAAAAATTAATAAAAATTTTCAGGTCTTTCTTTATGTAAACAACCTATCAAATGCTAAAGAAGTTGCCTATCTCAAAGGGTCTTCAGATCATTTAATAACCAGTAAATTTGCCTATGGAATGACAGCTGATATAGGAGTGTCCTATAAATTTTAATTCTCACTTTTACTAACTTAAAATTACTCTTTATGAAAAAGATTTACATTTCTTTGACTTTATTGATGACACTTTCCTTCTTTGGAATGATGTCGTTGACGGCTCAGCGATATGTTGATGTTGCGCCAGGAATTGGTACTTTAAATGAAGCAATAGCAAGCGATACGACAGCAAATGGTGAGCGGGTTGATCTGAATACTGTTTACCGTCTCGAGCGTGGCGCCAATGCCTATTACTTATTATCCGGATCAATATCATTTAGTTTTCCTGTAACAATTGAAGCAGCCAGTGGAGATGGTGCCCGGCCGTTTCTTCAGCCAAATGTGCCGGATGGTGGAGAATCTTCCCGTGCTTTCAGACCAAAAGCAAATCTTACTTTGAGTGGCCTGCATGTATCTAATGAGGATAATCTTGGTGGCTATCCTGGCCGATTAATCAGAGCAAGTGAGGATGGTATAACTATTATTATTGATGATTGCTGGCTTGAAAAGGATGATCAGGCAGCTATCAGAGTTGACAATCCCGATATGACGATTAAAATTACAAATAGTGTTATTAGCGGAATTGGATTTCCTTCAGATCCAAACAATGGTCGCGGAATAGATGACAGGGGCAATAATATTGATACAGTAATTATTGAAAATTCAACTTTTTATGATTTAACAAGCCGAATTATCCGCGATGATGGTGGTTATATAAAGTATGCTTCTTTCAAAAACAATACTGTTGTTAATATTGGTCAATTTGGTATTACTTTTGGCAGAGTTGGAGAATTATATTTCCAGAACAATATATTTATGAATGCCGGATTTATGCCGGTTCAAAATGATGCGGGAAATGTTATTGTTTCTGTTGATTCTTTGGAAGGCGCAATACCAGATATGACTCAGGTAGTTGACATTTCAAACAACAGTTTCTGGATCGATACAGCTATGATAAAAGACTATTTAAATGATACAACTGCTGTAATAAATATGTTTAATGCATCTGCCCTGGCGTTCATTGATGAAGATGGCACAGGATCAACTAATTTCATTGAAAAAGTAACTTTTGTTGACGCTCCTCCATTTAATGATTCAATGGTAATTTATAATTACGACCCAAACTTAGATGTAGCTAATGCTCCAAACTGGGTTGAACCAGCTGTTCCATCTGCAGGTGAGGGAGGAAATGGTGTTTATCACCTTGTTGTACCTTATGATTTTAGTTATAATAGTACTGCAGCTAATACTGGTGGAACAAATGGCTCGGCTTTGGGAGATCCAAACTGGGAATCAGGAAATTCTGTTGGAATTATTAGAAAATATATAAATTCCAACGATTTTGATATCTATCCTAATCCGCTTACTACTAACTCCAAAATTTATTTCAAGCTTGATAAAAATGCTCAGGTTGATGTTTCAGTTTACAATATTGCCGGAGCAAAGGTGTCGACAATTCTTAATAATGTAATGCCAAAGGGAGAAAATGTTGTAAATCTAAACCTCAATCAACCAGCTGGCTTGTATCTCCTGAAATTTACTGTTGAGAATCAAAGTTTTTCTAAAAAGATTATTATTCGATAAGCTCATTGTAATTGAAAAAAAAATCCCCGTGCCATTGGGGCGGGGTTTTTTTCTCTTATATATGTTTATAATGGTATGGAAAAAACTGAGTTTAATTATGCTTACGTTTACCTGCTTTTGGTTCGGTAAATACAAACTCAAATACTAATCATTTGATCTTCTTAAAAGTAAAGTAAAATTATTGTGTCAAAACACGACTTTTGTAAAAACGGGGACAATCGATGGATTTTATATCCTGAGTGAATAAAATATTAAAAAATAAGAACATATAGGTGTTTTTGTTTATTGGATTCTGGCACAAGTCAAATTCATTATTTCTGAATTACTTTGATTGAATTGTTCACTGCGTTTATCAGAAAATCCAGTTACTAACTGCCAAAAAGAATGGAAGGAAAAAAACATTGATTCGATTGATAACCAGCAAACAGGGGAATGTGATTTCCTTAATTAAGGTTGTATTATGACTGGTATAGCTTAGCCTTGATAAAAGGCTTTATTAACAATATTTTTAATATAAGAATTAACAATGCTGAAGTTGAAATATATAGGACTGGTTATTCTTGTTTTCATTTCCTTTTCCTGTCAGAACAATGATAAGGATAAGTACAGTTTATCATCAATTAGGAAACTTAAAATACTTGAATCCATTACAAAACCTGAATTTCCTGACAGAAGCTTCCTGTTAACTGATTTTGGAAGCATTGGTGACAGTGTTTTTGATAACAAACCCGTTTTTGATAGTATCATTCGTTATTGCAGTAAATTAGGTGGTGGAAAAATAGTAATACCCTCCGGCATCTATTTACTAAACGGGCCAATTCATTTAAAAAGCAATATTCATTTGTACATGGAAGAGGGTTCCAAAATTATTTTTGGTTCCAATCCCGGAAGATTATTTGCCGGTTGTGCTAACAAGCTGGGAGGGTACTCGTTTGTATAACTATTCTCCTTTTATTTATACAATTGGGTCAAAAAATATTGCCATCACCGGTAAAGGAGAAATCAATGGTTCAGCTTCTGAAACCTGGGCTAAATGGAAAAAATTGCAAAATGAGGATAAGCGTTTATGCAGAAAAATGAATAATGAGAATGTCCCACTAGAACAAAGAGTCTTTGGGGAAAATCATTATTTAAGACCTCATCTCATACAGTTTTATGATTGTGAAAACATATTAATTGACGGGATAACTATTAAGGATTCTCCCTTCTGGTGTCTTCATACTGTTTATTCAAATAATATTACCATAAGAAATTTGAAGTATAAAGCAAAAAATTATAATAACGATGGAATAGATCCTGAATCTTCCTCAAATGTATTGATAGAAAATATCACATTCAATAATAATGATGATAATATTGCCATAAAAGCTGGACGTGACCGCGAAGCCAGAATGCTTAATATACCGTCTGAAAATATTATAATACGTGATTGCAGGTTTAATGGCCACAATGCCATTGCAATTGGCAGTGAAATGTCTGGTGGGGTGAGAAATGTATTTGTTGAAGATTGTAGTTATGCCGGAAAGGTTATCAATGGAATTTATCTCAAGGGGAACAGAGACAGAGGAGGAGAAGTCAGGGATATTTATGTTGAGAACCTTACATTTGATACTACCAAATCAGTAATTATAATTGATTCTAACTATAAGAATCAGGGATCTTGCTGTCCTCCTTCTTTTAAAAAAATATTTATAAACAAAGTGAAATGCAATTTTGCCAATGAATATGGCATATCATTAAACGGTTACAAAGAGATGTATATTGATTCTGTTTTTATTCAAAATGTAACTATTAATGAAGCAACTGTGCCGGTAGAGATCCGGTATGTTAAAGATTTGGAGATGAAAAGTGTAATTATTAACGGGAAAGATTTTTCAAATAATTGATCGCAGGTATGAATATACATTTTACATATTTTACCAGGCTGGTAATAATAATTATCCTGTTAAGCTTTTGCTCTTGTGCAAATGAATCATCATTGACTGACTCTTCTCATGCTGTTAAAAATGTGATATTAATACTGGGGGATAATGGGGACATAAATATGATTCAGGATCAGATTATTTCTGAAAACCGTAAATTAAATCTGTTGCAGGTAGATGAAATAGGTTATACATTTAATTCATCAGGAAATTCGTTGTTGGATCCCGGAGCCGCAGCAACGGCTATTGCTATAGGCCAAAATGCTAATAACAAATCACTTGGAGTTGACCAAAAGAACCTCGCACATCCTAATTTAGTTGAACTTGCTTCAGTGAACGGTTTATCTACTGCTGTCGTTTCAAGAACATCCATTGCAAATCCTGTTTCTGCTGCATTTCTGGTCCATGGGAATAATCTTTGTGAACCTCATTCTATTGCCCTGGAGATTTTAAATTCCCCTGTTGATATTATCATAGGTTGTGGTTTGGAGAGTTTTTCCGGCAGAAAAGACAGTATGGATTTAATGGGTAGATTTCAAAAAAAAGGTTTTAATCTCAGTATACATTCAAAACAAAATATGAATCCTTCTAAGTTTGCGTTGCTGAATGCAAATAATATGTGTGGAAAGAAAGATACACTTTATACTTTTCAAAATTCATTTGACTTCGCACTAAAATTCTTGCAAAAAAACCCAAAAGGTTTCTTACTGATAGTGGATGCAACTATTTCGAAGAACAATCAGGCTGTGAAGGAAGCAGACTTTAACAGCCTGAATAGCGGCCTGGTACTTGATGGAATTATTGGGCAGAGCTTTAAATATGCCAAAGATAATGCAGGTACCCTGGTCATTGTTCTTTCAATGAATAATTCCATAAATGAATCACTGCATAATATTGACATAAATAGTAATGAACAGGCAGTAAGCATGAAACCTGTATTTTCATTTGGTAGTGAAAGTGAGTTGTATGGAGGTATTTTTGAGCGGACAGCAATATTTGAAAAAGTGGTTCATTCGCTAAAATTGTCAGATAAACAGCGGTTTAAAGAGAAGGGGACAGAAAGTTATTAATTGCAGGAATAGTATGAAAAGGATTGTTATATTGGGATTGTTGTGCATTATTTTTACAGTTAGTTTATTTGCATCTGAAAATATATCATTTGTGATTAATGACAGCTGGTTCTTCGTTCCTGATGAATCAGTGGACCCGGCAGAAGTTGATTGGAAATCAGAAGAAGTTAAAATTATTGATCTGCCCCATACATGGAACAATCTGGATATAACCGACAATGTGCCCGGATATTTTCGTGGTGCTGGCTGGTATAAAAAAGAATTTAAAATTCCTGCCTACCCTGATAAATCATATTTTTTAAATTTTGAAGCAGCAAACCAGGTTGTTGATGTTTTTATTAACAGGAAAAAAGTCGGTACGCATATTGGAGGATACTCCTCTTTCTCATTTGATGTTTCTGACTATCTGAATAAGGATGGTGAAAACAATCTTATTGAAATCAGGGTTGATAACAGCCATAATGAAGATATTCCCCCATTGAGCGCGGATTTCAACTTTTTTGGTGGTATTTACCGGGACTTAAGCCTAGAATTAAAATCCCCGGTATTTTTTGATAGGGGAGCATATGACGGGAAAGCTGTATACTGGCAAACTCCTGAAGTTTCTGAAGAATTGGCAGTTCTGAATCTATTTGGCAATATTCACAATTCCGGTAAGAAAGATGCAAACCTGACTTTAACTCACGATCTTTTCGATAGTGAAGGGAATCTCGTTAAAGAACTGAAACAAAATTTCAAGCTTTCTGCTAATGTGACATTGCCTTTCCGGCATGATTCAATCATTATTGAAAACCCGCATTTGTGGTCAATTGATGATCCGAATCTATACCTGCTAAGAAGCCGGATTACTGACGAAAGTAATGGGAAAATCCTTGATGAAATAAATAATAAAATTGGATTTCGCTGGTTTTCGTTTGACGCTGATAGTGGATTCTTTCTGAACGGCAAATCTGTTAAAATAATTGGAGCTTCACGTCATCAGGATTATCCTGCAATGGGCAATGCAATTCCCAAAGCCATTCATTACAACGATGTCAAAAAACTAAAAAATATGGGGGGGAATTTTTTGCGGATTGCACATTACCCACAGGATCAGGCAATACTTGATTATTGTGATGAATTGGGCATATTGTGTTCTGTGGAAATCCCGATTGTAAACAGAATAACTGAGTCAGAAAAATTTACGGAGAACAGTGAATCCATGCTGAAGGAAATGCTCTGGCAGAACTATAATCATCCCTCTTTAGTGATATGGGCGTATATGAATGAAGTGATGTTAAGACCACGGTATAATGGAGATCAGGCTCAGCAGGATATATATTTTAAGAATATAGTAAAGCTTGGCAAAAAAGCTTGAAGGTATTGTTCGTGAAATTGATCCCTACAGATACACAATGATCCCTTGCCATGGTGATTTCAAATTATATTATAATACAGGACTAACGACAGTGCCGATGATTCTTGGATGGAATCTCTATTTTGGATGGTACTATGATGAACTTTCCGGATTTGATAAATTCCTTGATATGGTCCATGACGTCCTTCCTGAGAAACCAATAATTATTACTGAATACGGGGTTGGAAATGATCCCAGGTTGATTACGGATAAACCGGTTAAGTTTGATTTTACAAATGAATTTATGCTAAAGTTTCATAGCCATTATAATAAAGCTATTCAGGAAAGAAAGTTTATTACAGGTGGAATAATTTGGAATTTGAATGACTTTTCATCCGAAATAAAAATTGATGCTGTTCCTTTTATCAATAGTAAAGGAATAAACAGCTTTGACCGTAAGCCCAAGGAAGTTTATTTTTACTATAAAGGAAATTATTGCACGGATCCTTTTGTTAAAATTTATTCTCCTTTTGGGAGTATTCTTGCCGGTTTTGCAGATGAAAAAAACGGAAATGAATCAACACAAAAAATAAATGTCTTTACAAATCTTGACAGTATCGGACTAAGACTGAATTCAAAGGACTAGTTATCATGAAAAGGTAAATAATGGCTTTGCTACATTTAACATACCATTTATAGCAGGCAGAAACATACTGGAGGCGGTTGCCTGTAACGGAAATAGAGTAAGCATTCGTGATAATGCAGAAATTGATTTTAAGATAATTCCATGGTCATTGCAGAATAATCTGAAAGGTGATTATGATTTGATGATTTCATGCGGCGATCACAGATTTATTAAAGATGATTTAATAAGCCGGATTTGGGTTCCTGATAAACAATATGAAAAAGGGAGTTGGGGCTATATTGGTGGAAGAGAATATTATCTTGAAACCCGAAGGGGACTTAAGCCAGGCTCTGATCAGTCTGTTTCGAACACCAATTTGGATCCTGTATACCAAACTCAAAGGATTGCACCTCAGGAGTACCGGTTCGATATAAGTGAAGGCTATTATGAAATTAAGTTGTGTTTTGCACGACTATCAGGATCGTCAAAATACGATGCGTTGGAAAAATCTTCACTAAAAAAATCAGAATACACTGAAAAGCCAGGGACTTTTAATGTATTTATAAATAATCAATTGGTTCTTCAGAATTTTGATCCTGGAGACACAGAAATCAACTATGCAGTCACTAAAAGTTTCCGGTTAAAAGCTGCAGACAAAATTATCATACGATTTGAAGAGCTTACCGGCGAAGCGATTATTAATGGAATTATTCTTAGAAAACTAGACTGATATAGATAGAATTTGCATAATTAACAGACAATTATTTGTTTAAATTTTTCAAAATACTGACACAGTCACAGAATTACAGAAAATTATTTTAGCAGATATGAAAAACGGGGTGACAAAGTTTAATTCTTATAATTTGATAAACAGTGTTTTGGGTGTTTCAGGACTCAGAATTCTTTTTATTTTTCTTTCAATTAGTATTTCATTCAGTGCAAACGCGGATACTTATTTGGTATCTCCTGATTTATCAACCAAAGAAATAAATGCAAAATTGAATTCTTTAAAAGCCGGCGACACCTTGATTTTTCTAAATGGAGTATATCAGGGACCATTTAAGTTAAACCATGTTAATGGTGCGTTTGAAAAACCAGTTGTAATACGCGGTGAAATAAAAGATGGACACAATACAATTATTGACGGAAGATCTCCTGCCGGGATAGAATTAAAAAATTATGCATTTAGGTTTGTTAACTGCTCTCACCTGGAAATCAGGAATTTTAAAATACAAAACTGTTGGACGGATGCGATACTGGCAATTGAGACTTCTTATCTCTCTATTGATAATTGTATAATCAATGGAGGGAAAAGAGCCCTTTTTGCGAAGGGTAGAAAAAGTCATCATTTCCTGATTGAAAATTGTTACTGGGAACAGGATAAACGCGTATGGGATCATAGCGATGGCTATACCTGGGAAGAATTGCATCATGGGATTTACAAATATTTGAACGGGAGTATTTTTCAGGGAGATAAAATCAGCGGAGTTTTTGTAATAAGAGATAATACTATTAAGAATACTTTTAATGCTTTTCGTCTATCGTTGATTAGCGGCGGTAAAGTTGATTCACTTGCCGGTACAAATGGTGAAATCTATCGAAATACCATTATTAATACTGCTGATAATGTGCTGGAACCCGAATTATTCTGCCACAACCTGTACTTCTATCACAACAGGATGATTAACGGGCATGCCTGGATCTCATTTACGGAAGTCGGAGGAGGTTTTGTATATATTTACGGGAATACCGGAATAAGTTTACCCGATAGTAAAGATGGCTGGACAATTTTTAAGATATCCAAAAAAACCAGGTCAATAACAAAGCCTTTTTATGTTTTTAATAATAGCTATTATGTAGATTTTGACATTGTTGGGAGTAATCGTGATATATGGGATAATGATGAATTTATTCACTTTAACAATGCTTATTATATTGAAAATAAGGATTCTTTTGGGATTTACAATACTGGGCATAATAATATATTTGATTATGATTGTTCCAACCTGGCATTTCCGGAATGGTTTATAGAAGAGGGATATGAAAAAAATGGAATAGTAGAAAATCCGGATTTTAACGATCCGCTTCAGGGCGATTTCACACTTAAGAATACATCTCCCTGTATTAATAATGGGATGATTAACCCGGAGCTTATTCCTTTTTACAATGGCAACTCACCCGACATGGGCGCTTATGAAGGTGAGAATATGATTTTCGGGAAGCCGTTTACATATATGAAAGAAGCCGTTAGCGTTGATTTTATTGAGCATCCAAGAATTTGTCGTTATAGAATTGATGGCTCATTTATTACATTTTGGTTTACAGTTCCTGTATCTTTTGAAAGTATTGAAAGCTGTAATTTCAAACTAATTACAGATAACTCCAATGAAAATCTTGTCTGGAATAAGAAATTGTCGGGAGATTATTTTGCCGTTTTTTCCTTAGAAAACCCTCCTACAACAAAGGATTTTCAGCTTGTTTTATCAAAACCACTTATTGGAAAGAATGGTGCAAAACTAACATCCTGGGCTTCTGAAGTTCCCGTAATTATTAATAACAGTACAAATGGAGATAATTAGACGAAGCATGAAAACACTCGTATTTTCTCTGATTATTATTGGTTTCACTTCGCTAGCCAATGCCCAGAAACCAGATGATGTACTTGCTGTGACAAAAAGCGTTGCAGATAAAGTAGTCAGGGAGACAAGCTTTGACTATGAATGGAAAATCAACAACTATAATGCAGGAATATCCTTTATTAATGTTCCTGATTTTTCCTCAGATAATAAAGACGGAATTTTTTATGCCTATGGGAAAATAGCTGCCGAACAAGAAGGTGACGCATTCCTTGGCCTTTCGTTTGCCGGTGAATTAAAGGTTTTTATTAATGGGAAGGAGCTGATTCACGAAAAATCCGATTCATTTTATTTCAGAGAATATACCTATAACCGTTTTTGGTTTAATAAAAAGAAAACAGTTCATCTGGAAAAAGGGACTAATGAAATTTTGTTGAAATTCAGGAATGATCAGAAAAATGAAGGAGTGATTGTCTTTTTCCCCGATCAGGAGGATATGAAGAATGCAGATTTAAGCCTGATCCCATTTAACGCTGATTTTCCGAAATCTAACTGGCTTCTGTGTGGACCTTTTTATTCAGAAAATTCCACTGTCATGGAGTATAAGTTTGCACCTGAAGAAGGATTTAAAAATCCTTATCAGGAAAAGAACAGAACCATTTCATGGTATGTTCAGCCTCCGGAGCTTGTTAAGGAGCTTAAAATATCTAAGGAAAACTCATACACGAGAGATTCTTACGCCGACTGGCACTATGCAAACGGAGAGACTATGCTGTCGATATATTCATTGTATAATTTAACTGGTGATAAGAAATATTTGAATTTCCTGGAAAAATATACCTCCAACATATTTGAAAATACCGATCATTTCAAATATCAATACAATAAGCAGCATATAGTACGCGGAAACTACCATCGATTATTTCGCATGACTATGCTCGATGATTCCGGAGGACCCGCATTGCCTTTTGCTGTAATGCTGAAAGAAAATCCGGATTATCCGTTCCGGGACCTGGTATTTAAAAGCTTTAACTATGTTATGAACGGGCAGGAGCGGCTACCTGACCATACCTTTTGCAGACCTGAACCAGAGCCGGAAACTATATGGGCTGACGACCTTTTTATGGTGGTGCCGTTTCTTCTTTCAATGACGGAGATTACAGGTAATGAAGCATTATATGATGAAGTCTGTATGCAAATCATTCATTTCAATAAATACCTGCAAAATCCGGAAACCGGACTTAATTTTCATGGATGGTATAACCAAAGAAAGATAAATTCCCCGGTACAATGGGGAAGAGCTAATGGATGGTTTATCTGGGCTGTTTCAGAAGCCTTACTAAAGGTACCGGAAACCCATAAAGATTATGCCGAAATTCTGAAGATTTATCAATCCCATATTTTTGCGCTTATCAAGTACCAGAACGAAAACGGAATGTGGAACCAGGTACTTGATCACCCGGAGACCTATGATGAGACTTCCTGCACTGCCATGTTTACACTGGCTGTTGCAAGGGGAATCAGGAATGGGTGGATTGATAGAGACTATCTTTATGTTGTAGAAGAGGGGTGGAAAGCCATTACTGAAAGAATTGAGAACGATGGAACTGTTAAAGGAATATGCAGGGGCACCGGTATTGGTGATGATATTGAATTCTATCAGAAACGAAAGACGTTTGATCATGATCCGCGTGGACTGGGTGCAGTAATTACAGCGGGTGTTGAGGTTTATAAATTAATTTCAAAAGAATAAAAATGCGACTTAAAAAACTCGGACTTTTCTTTGCGTCTATCGCTCCCGGCCTTTTTCTTATTGGATATAATATAGGTACCGGAAGTATTACAACAATGGCATCTTCAGGAGCCGCTTATGGCATGACGTTGATATGGCCACTATTGCTCTCGTGTATTTTTACTTTTTTCCTCATCATGGTTTTTGGACGCTATACTGCCATTACAGGAAATACAATTCTGAGTAGTTTTAGAAAAAACATTGGCTCAGGTGTTGCTGTATTTGTGTTGATATCTTTACTGATAAGTGAGTGGGTTTCCTGTATGGGGGTGATGGGGGTTGTCACCCAGGTAATACAAGAATGGTCAAAACCGCTTACAAAATCGGGGAATGGATTTAATCCGGTTATTACGGCCCTGATATTTGGCGCATTATTGTATTTTCTTTTCTTGAATGGGCAGCAAAGGTTTTTTGAGAAAATTCTTGCCGTGTTTGTTGGAATAATGGGCTTAAGCTTTATACTTACAATGTTTATGGTTATTCCTGATCCCGCTGAAGTAATTCAGGGATTGATACCCCGGATGCCAAAGGATACAGATACCATGCTGATAATGGCAGGAATGGTCGGTACCACAATGGGGGCTATTTTATATGTTGTACGTTCGATACTGGTTCAGGAAAAAGGCTGGGGAAAGAATGACCTGAAGATGGAAAGAAGAGATGCCTTAATTTCTGCATCAGTAATGTTTATTCTTAGCGTAGCCGTTATGGCAGCTGCTGCCGGTACCTTGCACCCTCATGGTCTAAAAGTGGATAATGCCATCGATATGGTAAAACTTATGGAACCTTTGGCAGGAAGATTTGCAGTTTCAATATTTGTAGCCGGAATTGTAAGCGCCGGTTTATCTTCCCTTTTTCCGATAATTTTACTTGCTCCCTGGCTGTTCGCCGATTTTAATAGTAAACCCAGGAACATGAGGTCAACCAGTAGTCGCTTGCTTGTTCTTTTTGGAGTATCCCTGGGATTAGTTGTACCGGTTTTTGGAGGCAGGCCTGTTCTCGTAATGATTATTTCACAAGCTCTTGCAGCCATTGTAACTCCTTTGGTGCTGGGTCTTATGCTATATATTTATAATAATAAAAAAATAATGCATGAAAATATTGCCAGTCCTTCAATGAATATAGGTATGACAGTAGTAATACTATTTACAGTCGTGATGGCAGCGGCTGGAATTTTTGGAATCTTTGGGTTATTTTAAATGTGATATAAAATGATTAAATTTCATTCTGATATTGTAGCTTGTTACTTGTATGTAATAACAAAATATGGCTATCCTCCAAATGCGGAGCATAGTAATTCTCATCTTAATGAATTCAACGAACTTGGATTTTCCAGTATTGAGCTTGAAGGAATTCGAAAAGATCATTTGCTTCAAATGTATTCTAAACGGCATGAACTCAGCATGCAGGCAAACAACCTGGGTTTGAAAATCCCGGTTTTCTGCATTGTTTTACCAGGTTTAAGTTCTGCCGATCCAGTGGAAAGGGAAAACAGCCTGCAACTTTTCGAAAAGGGATGTGAAGTTGCAGAAATATTGGGCAGCAGGGCTGTACTTGATAATTCTCCATTGCCTCCCTGGAAATTTCCTAAAGGAATTCCTGTTACCCGCCATTATGATAAAGAGGTTTTATCCTCTGCTACTATTCCTGAAGATTTAAACTGGATTCAATACTGGAAAGAATTGACATCAACCTATAATCAGGCATGTAAAATTGCAGCACAAAGAAATCTGGAATTTCATCTGCATCCGTGTCTTGGCGCACTCGTTAGTTCTACAGATGGTTTTTTACATTTTGTTGATGCTGTAAAAATGGATAATTTGAAATTTAATCTTGATACTGCTAATCAATTTTTTTTAAAAGATAGCTTATATTTATCTCTGATCAGATTAGCAGAACATATTAACTATATCCACATATCCGACAACCGGGGACTGAAAGTTGAACACCTGGAACCCGGGGGAGGACAAATTAACTGGGACAGATTTTTTGAGACCCTTGACCGGATAAATTATAAGGGGCAATTTGGGATTGATGTTGGTGGAGCAGAAACTGGAATAGCTGATTTGGATCTTGCCTATAAAAATTCTGCCGCCTGGCTTGAGTCAAATTGGTTTAAAAATAAAACAAGATGAAGTACACCGGTTTAATAAGACAATTCAAAATATTAATCCTAATTGGTTGCCTGATTCTTTCTGGTTTTAAAGCATTTTCGCAGGAACGGCAAATCAATGTGGTTCCCTATCCACAGGAGGTAATCTTCCATAGTGGTAAATTTAATCCGGCAGGTCAAATTGTCGGTATTCAATTCTCGGGAATTAATCCCAGAACTGGAACGATTTTATTGGATCAGCTAAGTAATGAAATTGAAAGTCAATACAGAACAAGTACTGACACTAATCTTCAGAATAATAAATATCAAATATACATCGGTGTAGTAAAGGATAACCCTTCTTTTTTAGAATTCTGCACAAAACAAAATATTATACCTGATTCGACCATTGGTATGGAAGGGTACTTGCTCCGTATTTCAAAAGATCAGATTATTATTGCTGCGAATAATCAAACCGGAGCTTTTTACGGGGCACAGACGCTAAAACAAATGATTAGAGGAGATAAGCCCAAAGAAGGAATTCCCTGCGTATTAGTAAAAGATTGGCCTGCATTATCCATAAGGGCGGTTATGGACGATATAAGCAGGGGGCCGGTTCCGAATATGAACTTTTTGAAGACCCAGATAAGAAGATATTCCGAATTGAAAATTAATTGTATGTCTTTTTATATTGAACATATTGTAAAAACAACTAAATATCCTGATCTGGCTCCATATAATGGAGGAATATCCATAAGAGATTTTACTGAATTATCTGAATTTGCTAAGGATTACCAGATGAAGCTTATTGGTAATTTTCAATCGCTTGGTCATTTTGAAAAAATTCTTAGTCTCCCTCAGTACCGGCACCTGGGGGCTACTGAAAGAATGCTTGATCCATTCAATCCCGAGTCTCTGGCATTTTTGAAAGATATATATACCGAAATGGCTCCGGCATTCAGTTCAGCGTATTTTACACCAGATTGCGATGAAGCCTGGGATCTTTCAAGGGGTAAACTTGCCAGGACGGATTCGTCCCTGAGTCCTTCAAAAATATATGCAAAGCATGTGATGGGTATTCATGAGATTCTTACAGGACTGGGTAAGAAAACTTTTATTTGGGGTGATATTATTCTTGAACATCCGGAAATCCTCGATATCCTGCCTAATGATATCATTATCGCAGCTTGGAATTACGGTGCTCTTGAGTCCTTCTCTGCATTTATTGATCCGGTTAAAGATGCTGGTTTTGATTTTTTTGTTTCACCGGGGATTGTCAATTCAGGACGCATAATTCCTGATTTCAGGATGACATTTACCAATATCAGAAATTTTATAAACGAAGGATATAAGAAAGGAGCTCTCGGTGTGTATTGCACAGTTTGGGACGATGGAGGGACGCATGCTTTTTCAAGAGATTGGTACGGGGTAGCTTATAATGCAGAACAAAGCTGGAGACCAAATAATGATGAAACAGGGAAATTTGACAAACGATTCTCTATGGGAATTTATGGCGATGATGCTAACTCAATTCCTGAAGCTTTACAAGAACTTAACAAACTAACAGATTTGGGACCAAGCTTTGAAATGAATATGAATATATTCTTTAAGGAACTTATTCCTGAACGGGGTGAAATGCTGAAATTTAATTTGAATGATTGGGCAGAAATTCTTGAAATAGCCAAAAAATCTGATGAAATTCTTTCCGAAAGCAATGCTTCTAGCTACACCGGGGATCTTGATTTTATTAAATTCTCAATTGATCAGTACATTTTTATGGCAAGGAGCCGGGAGCAGATTCTTACAGCCGCTGCAAATTATAACAGGGCCTGCGAATTGCAATTGACAGACACTGAACTTAGTCTTACAAAACTTAAAACAGCAATGAAGGAGCTTCTGATGCTAAAGCAGAACTGCGATAACCTTGTATTGGAATTTGAGAGGCTCTGGAAAATAGAGAATAAGAATTACTGGCTTGACAGGGCCCTGCTTCATTACAAAAACAAACAGACTTCGATTAATGATGCAATTCATCTATTAAACAATGCCACTGAAGTTTTTAAAAACGGGAACTTCCTTCCTCCTCCTAATGATGTCAGATTGGATATTCGTCAAATGAAAGGCCGGTATTTTCAGTTTTGGTTGGTTTGCGGTAGTTTTCCTATCAGCGATTTCTCGGATAGTTCTATGGATTTTCTTAAAGAAACCGGGGGCGAGGCAAATACCAGACCTTATCCCGGAATGAAATTTACGGCATCAAACGGGAAGGAATATTACTGGACAAAATACGATTCTCCTTCAATGACAGAACTGGATTTCAAGAAGATATTTGAACCTTCCGTTTCGGCTGTAGCATACGCATACTGCATTATATATTCTCCCGATAAAAGAACCGTAAGCGCACTTTTAGGCAGCAATGACGGGGCAAAAGTTTTCTGCAATGGAGAAGAAATATTTCATTTTCATGGAAAACGTGATTTGATTCCCGATGAGAATTTAATAAAGTTAAGCCTGAATAAGGGAGCCAACCACATAATGATAAGGGTAGAACAATGGAAAGCTGGTTGGGGATTGTCTTTCAGATTGAAGGACCAGGAGATCAGAAATCATAAACAAAAATATTATATTCAATAATAAACTATTACATAATGAAAAAATATGCTAAGTTTTTGGTGGTGTTTTTACTTATTCCAATTGTATCCTTTTGTATAAGCAAAAATGCTGATCCTGAAAAAGACGAACTTGTGAAAATGATAGGGGAAACAGCCTCATATCTGTCGGATGTTTTAATTGATCAAAATGGCGTATCTCAATGTGATTATAACCTTACAGAGGGCAAATGGTATCCATATGAACCAGCCTGGCATACCGGACAGGCTATCTATGGTCTTGTGGAAGCCTATAGGGTTACCGGCAAACAAAAGTTCCTCGAAGTAGCAAAAAAGGCTGGTAACTGGTGGGTAAGTCTGGAAATTAAGGATAACCCTAAGTTAAATGGTATGATTGGAGCAGCACATGGTGACTATGCAGGATCTGTGCTCGTATTTGCAACTGTTTCGGATGGTACGGCCGGATTATTTAAATTATATGATGTTACAGGAGATGAGAAATATGCAAAAGTACCTACCGGCGCTGGTGACTGGATGCTTCGAAATATGTGTCTGCTTGACAAAGGAGTATGTTATGATAATGTTGACCCTGAAACGGGTGAGGTATTAAAAGAAAACAGTCCGTTCTGGCCTGATAAGAAAAATCAGACATTATTCGATGTTGCCCGCCCAAATAATGAGGGCTCCATGTTTCTGGATATGTACAAGTATACCGGCAACGAAACATATAAGAAAGCTTTTATTACCCTTTGCGAAAGTTTAATTAAAACTCAGGGTCCCGAAGGACTATGGATGGATTTTATGCCTAATTTCAAAGAAGAAGGAACCTATCATCCTCGTTTTAATTTATGGTATGCTGAATCTTTAATTGATGGATACGAGCTTACAGGCGATAAACGTTACCTGGAAGCTGCCAAAAAAACTGCAGATAGGTATGCCAGCGCGCAACGAGGTGATGGAACTATATTTTACAAAAATTATATCAACGGAAAAAGAAATGAAAATTCTATTACTGGCTCTGCAGTTGCCTTTGCCGGAATTATCTGGATACGGTTACAGGAGAATGGCATCGATCAATATTCAGATAACATCTCCCTAACTTATAATTGGATACGAAAGAACAGATTTGCAAATAATCATCCCGATCCAAACTTAAGAGGGGCAGTACTCAATACCAGACTTCGCCATAAAAAGGGTAAGCTTTGGCTGGTTAACCGTGGCATAGGGACCTCATTTAGTGTAAGATTCCTTGCAAAATATTACGATTATAAATACGGAAACATTGAAACAGAATAGTACAATGAATGTTCTTCAATTTAAACAATACCGATAATGGAAATGCATACATTTAATATTGACAAGCTTGTAGTTAAGGTATATAAGAACAGGGCTGACCTGGGGAAAGCAGCCGCATACGATTTTATGGAAACTTTCAAACGCAAAGTTTTTGCTGATCCTGATATAAGAATGATATTCGCAGCTGCTCCTTCCCAAAATGATTTTCTGGAGAATCTTGTTATGCATAAAGAGTTGCCATGGAATAAAGTAACAGCTTTTCATATGGATGAGTACCTGGGGCTGGGAAGAGGCGATAAACGCTTGTTTCAGGAGTTTCTTAAAGATAAAATATTTTCCAGACTCAGTTTTAAAAACGTTCATTATCTGAAACCTGATAAGGATAACCCGGCGGATGAATGTAAAAGATACAGCAGTTTACTTAGTGAAAAACCGGTGGATATGATTGCAATGGGTATCGGAGAAAACGGACATATTGCCTTTAATGATCCTCCGGTGGCAGACTTTAATGACCCGCAGATCGTCAAAGTAGTTGAACTTGATGAGAAATGCCGCCAACAACAGGTGAATGACGGAGCTTATAATGAAATAAACCAGGTACCCCTTTCTGCATTAAGTTTAACTGTTTCCGCTTTAATGGGTGGTAACACGCTGTTTTGTATGGTACCCGGACATCTAAAAGCTGATGCTGTTAAGCAAACGCTCTTAGGGCCTATTGAGACTGCTTGTCCGGCGTCGATTCTCAGGACTCATCCAGATGCAACACTTTATCTTGACAGGGAATCGGCCAGCTATCTTTTTTAAAACAGGTTCAAAAGTTGATCTGATCCGCGATATTTTGTTTACCTATCTTATAAATAAATTAGCAAATGGTACCATTGGTTTAAGGAGTTATAATCCGGATTACCCAACAAAATATCAACATATGACTTAAGGGTGGAAACTATAAATTTCATTTTACGGAAGGAGTTTATCATATAAGTTTTGCTGTTGTATTTATTCCGTAAGTTCCACGTGTTTCAAAAGGGGCATAAGTGGCAAAAGTATATTGTTCCATATAGAATTATCTGAATTCAATTTTTTCCCTATCGGCAGTCTCAAAAATGTCAAATTAATTTAATAAACAGATTAACCAATTTACTCCTCACCCAGTTGCTTTTCAATTGATTCCAGGATTTTCAATATGATCCCATCTTCAAATGCAGCAATTAATGCCCCTTCATTAAACCGGTCGTTTCTTACAATGGCCGTTATTAGTTTGCATTTTTCAGGGATAGCAATTGAATTGACAATCGAAATCGACAACAATAAAATCTAATCCGACCAGAACACTATGGCATGAGACGACGATGAAATGAACTCAGACGAAGAAATTATGTAATGAACGAGAACAAAATGCACTCCGACGGAGAAAATAGACTCTGACGAGAAAAAAATAGACTCAGACGAGAACAAAATGCACTCCGACGATGACAAAACGTACTTTGACGAGGACAAAATGACAGTCGTCGACAATAAAATGAACACTGACGATGAATTTGCGGCGTAAATTCAGGTATTATAAGGGTTAATTATTTCAAACTAAAATCTTTTTCCTAATCTAAGGCTACCGTAAGGAATCATATAAGGTATGATGCCATCATCAAGTCTTCCGGGACCAGCATCAATACCAAAATTGAACCCTTTTTCTCCATAATAGCTCAGGCCTAAAGGTAGATAGATAATTGAACCCCGGCCTCCGGTAAATTCGCCATCACCTGAGTTAAAATAAACTGCTGTGAGACCTAAATGGAACATAACTTTTTGTTCTTTTATATTGTAGGGAAAGACCTTGTCTTTTTTGTCTTTTATTGATGAATTAAGTTGGTATAATGTAACAATAATAGAATAATAAATCGCAATAAACCCAAATTTATTAATGTTGAATATTCAGCATTTTGAAGGTAAATAGGAAACTTAGCAGGTGTTCCCCCTGACCATTAAAAAGACATTAGATCCGTTTATTTTATATGGTCAATTTTCAGAATTATATTTTATTTTGAATTTTGGAAAGGAAGTGTTCTCTATAGGTTATACCTATAGGTATCTTTTTTTTATTGATATAAACCTGATGTTTCTCAATAATATCAATGTGTTTATAAGAAACGATATAAGACTTATGAATTCGTATGAATTCATTTGACGGTAGTAAATCTAATACTTCAGACATCTTTAAAAGGCTCATTATTTTCGATTCTTTTAAGTAAAAGGTCATATAATTGCCAGCGCCTTCAACATAGAGGATATCATTTGAGTTAATCTTATGAATTTGCGTTCCACTTTTTACAAATAGGTCTTCCGTCTGGTCAGTTCGTTGAGAAATTGTCTTTTCTTGGTTTGAAGCTTTTGATAGCTCAGTTACTTTGTTTATTGCTTTCAAAAATCGTTCATATTTAATCGGTTTTAGGAGATAATCGACTGCATTGTATTCATAACTTTCGGCACCATATTCAGGATACGCCGTTGTAAAAATAACTTTTGGCTGATAGGGCAGCGATTTTAAAAGTTGAATTCCAGATAATTCAGGCATGTTTATGTCCAGGAATATTAAATCTACTTGGTTTGCTGTCAAAAAAGCTACCGCATTAAATGGATTTGAAAAAGTTTCTGCTAACTCCAGAAAGGGAGTTTTTAGCACATAGCTCCGAATTAAATTTAAGGCAAAAGGTTCGTCGTCAATAATTATACACTTCATTACTATGGATTTAAAGTGACATTTTTAATGTGACCATAAATTTATCATCTTTGTAAGTTTCTAGCTGATATTTTCCAGAATAAAGTATTTCTAATCTCTTTCTTACATTTATTAAACCCAGTCCTGAACTTTTATTTTCCAGATTAGCTCTGGTGTTAAAAATGGTATTTTCAACAGTAAAGATGAGTTCACTATCATTGATATTTAACTCAATAATTATATCTGATTTTTCTTCCAACTTAATTCCATGTTTAAATGCATTTTCAACAAAAGGAATTAATATTAAAGGTGCAATTTTATTTTTATTTGAATTGCCATAAACATGAAATTTAATATTTACGGGTAAATCTTCTGACAATCTCATCTTCTGAAGATTAATATAATTTTCGATGTAATCTATTTCTTTGCTGAGCTCAATTTTGTTTACGTTGCTTTCATATAACATATAACGCATCAAACTTGCAAGTTTCTCGATCATATCCGCTGTTCTTTCATCGCCACTGCTTGTAGCACTTGAAAAGGCCATATTTAAAACGTTAAACAAGAAATGTGGATTTAGCTGTGCTTTAAGAAAATCTAGTTCAGCAGTAAGTTTTTCTTCTTTTAATTGCTGGTTGTTTTTTTCGTTTTTAATCCAGTTTCTAGTTAATCCATAACCCAGTGATAAAGCAAGAATGAATAAATTAAAAAAGATATTCATAATGTATTGTGCTAAAAACGGTTCTTTTTCTGAAGAGTAATATACAACAAAGCAAAAGTAGTCAATAATCGTTTCAACGGATGTAATTATAATTAACAGTAAAAAAATTGAGAAAATTAATCTTAATGTATTTCTGTTTTTTGAGTATTGAGGAATTAAAATAAATGCATTTGAGTAAAAAAGAATAACATGGATTATAGTTCCAAAAATTATTGGATAAAATAAAGTTCCATCGGCTTTCTTAAAGGGACCAATAGTTTTTATCAATAATAATACTAAGATTAATCCGGTTAACCAGATTAGCACATGGATTATAGGTTCAATGGATTTTTTCATGGCTTATTTAATCTTAAAAATAGCGTTCTAAATATAGAAAAATAGCCTGAAAGTAAAATGACTCATGGATGTATAATATGAAATATTATGCGGGTTTAAGAAAATATGATGTGAATTATTGTTTAAATAAGATATTGCCATTCTCAGATAATTTTTCCATAACCACGTTGATTTATTTTTTTTAATATTTAAAAACCATCGTATTTCGATTCAAATTAATTGATAAACGAAATTTGGATAATTATGAAAACAAATATGAATTATATTTTTTTTATGTTTTTAGTTTTAAATCTACTAAATGTAAATAAAATTTATTCTCAAATCAATGAGGATTTGAAAGGGATTTGGGAAGGTAAATTGATTATTAACGAAAGTGTTAATCTTTCTATAGCATTTGAAATATCGGAAGATGAAGATAAGAATATTGCAGCTGTGATGCACAGTCTGGATCAAAGTGCTTTTGATATTGCTGTTGAAGAGATAAAAGTTTATGAAACTAATATAACACTGATCATAAAAAGCTTAAATTCTGTTTTTTCAGGAAAAATCGAATCCCATGATTCAATAAGTGGAAGTTTAGCACAAGGTAAGAATGAAGCCTGGTTGTTATGTTTAAATAAGGTGGATAAACTATCAGTGGAAAAACCGAATCGTCCACAGGAACCTAAAAAACCTTATCCATATCATGTAGAAAATATCACCTATGTAAATGAATCGGCAGGTGTTACCATTGCCGGAACATTAACACGCCCTAAAGAAGAAGGTCAGTATCCTGTAGTGATTTTAATTTCAGGCAGTGGTCCTAATGAACGTGATGCTAATATATTTGGACACAAAGTATTTTTAGTGTGGGCTGATATTTTAACTCGCTCGGGTATTGCTGTGTTGCGGGTTGACGACAGGGGAGTGTCAGAATCAACAGGGAAATTTCACAGTGCCGACAACAGAGATTTAGCTGATGATGTAGTTGCCGGAGTGCATTATTTGCAATCTCGCAAAGATATAGATAGAAATAAAATTGGTTTGATTGGCCATAGTTTAGGCGCTGATATTGCACCTATAGCTGCAAATAAATCGAAAGATATTAGTTTTATAGTTTTAATGGCTGGAGCTGGAACTTCTTTATATGATGGTCTCTTAGAGCAATGTAAAGCTATTTATCCTACAAAGGGAGTCAGTGAGTATGGTGTTGATCTAAACCATAGGATTAATGTAGCCGGTTTTGAAGTTGTGCGATCAGAATCCAATGATAGTATAGCAAGGTTAAAAATTGCAGAAAAAATGGCTTCGTTTAATTCAGAAGTTAAGACTCTGAATGACCATGATGCAAAGGCTTTGGGTTTAACGGCTCCTTTGAATCCGGAATTATTCTATGGATGGCTTTCCCCATCTAAAAGATTTGATCTATTTTATGATCCATTCGATTATTTAAATAAAATAAAATGTCCGGTACTTGCTCTTAACGGAGATAAAGATTTGCAAGTATTACCCCATAACCTGACACTTATCGAAAAGGCTTTAAAAGAAGCGGGGAATACAAATTATACAATAAAATTATGGAAAAATAAAAATCATTTATTTCAAACATGCCAAAGTTGTACCGTTGAAGAGTATAGTGAAATTGAAGAAACTATTGCCCCCGAAGTTATGGATTATATTATTGAATGGATTGAAAAACTTTAAAAGAAAAAAGGATAATCGAAATACTAGTTCAATATTGAATAAAAATATATGACTATCGGGAATGATTAATAAATTTAAAATTAATCAGATTTTACAATGCTTTCGCTCAGCCCCTGTTTACTTTTTAATCTTGTAAGTTACCCTGAAGGGGAGCCAGCGCACTCATTAATACTTAATTTGAAATTGGTAAACCGTGTGTTAGCCCCCCTTCAGGCTGTATGTTTGTAAAAACTAAAGCATAAGCTTTCAATATTTTAAGTAAATTGAATTTTTTCTACAAACAATAACTAAAAATAGAAAGCTTATGCAAACGAAAATTAAGACATTAAATTTTAATGGCCAAAATGTTTATGCAGGTATTGATGCACACCTAAAAAATTGGAGGGTTACAATTATGCTGGAACATAATGAGCATAAGACATTTTCTCAGGATCCTAATGCAGGAGAACTTTCCAGGTATCTGAGAAAGAATTTTCCGGGAGGAACTTATTATTCTGCCTATGAAGCCGGTTTTTGTGGATTTAGTATACATCATTCTCTCCTGGAGCATGGAATCCATAATATTATTGTTAATCCTGCTGATATACCTACTACCGATAAGGAACGAAAACAGAAAGATGATAGCAGAGATAGCCGGAAAATTGCTAATTCATTGCGGAATAAAGAATTAAAAGCCATCTATATTCCACAGAAAACAACAATTGAATTTAGAAGTCTGGTAAGATATCGCAGAACATTGGTTAAAGAAATAAGTAGAAATAAAAACCGAATAAAATCTTATCTTCATTTTTATGGTGTCGTAATACCACGAGAACTTGATACGGCTTCGAGGTACTGGTCCGGAAGATTTACACAATGGCTTCGTACAATTGAATTAGTAACAGAATATGGAAAAATAGTACTAAATGATCTACTTGATGTTACAGAATATCTAAGAAAGAACTTGCTTAGAATAAATAAGGAGTTGAGAAATATATATAAAGACAGTAAATATTCTGAGATGCTAAAATATTTATGCTCAATACCCGGAATAGGATTAATTGCAGCAGCCACATTTTTATCAGAGTTAGAGGTTATAAGTCGTTTTAAGAAACTAGACAGATTATGTTCTTATGTTGGATTAATTCCTACAACGCATTCTTCAGGAGAAATAGAAAAAACAGGGCATATAACTTCAAGAGCAAACAATCCTCTGCGTAGTGTTCTTATTGAGGCTGCCTGGATAGCATCCCGGGTAGATCCTTCCCTTTCTTTAAAATTTAATCAATTATGCAAAAGGATGAAAAAAAATGAAGCAGTTATCAGGATAGCTAAAAAGTTATTAAACAGAATAAGATTTGTTATGAAGAATGAATCAGAGTATATTTATATGGTTGATTAGTTCCAAATGTTGGAACAAAAACACCTTTACAAATGAGAGACTGTTACTCGCCCCCTGCGGCCTGATGAAGATCAGTGTCCGTTTCCTTTAGGCTACAGCTCTCAACTATAAAAATTAAACACAGAAATGCGGCTGACAAAGACCGTTAATAGAAGGATGTTTTTGTAGATACATTTGGAACGCCAGGAGGAGTAGCCGACGGCGAAGTTTTATACCGAAGGTCATCCTAAAAGTGGTATCGGGTATCGAACCCGATGCCACTTTGCCAGGAGAAGAAAGCCTTCAGGCTCTGTATTGCCCGAAGCGAAAGGAATAACAGCTTATGTATTTGAAAATAAGTAAAATATATTTGTGAAAATTTGGTTTACAACATAGAAGGGGGCAGGGGGCAGCGTAAGCATGCTTTCTTTGATAATATTTTAAATAGATATTAGCTTTATACATGATTCCCGATACTCATTTAAAAATAATATAGTATTTTAAAAATGGATAACATGAAAAAATCTTTAGTATATGGCTTAGCTGCATTAATAATAACAGGAATATTAGCTTTTGATTTTATAATTGTCGGAGAAAATTCATCCTTAAATACCGAATTTACCGGTAAGACTATTGAATTGAAAAGCTCCGATGGTTTAACAATTAAAGCGGATGTTTATGAATCAGCAGGTCATAAAGGTCCAATTATTCTACTTTACCACCAGGCAGGTTACAGCAGAGGGGAATATCGTCCTATTGCTCCAAAATTGAAAGAAATGGGGTTTACTTGTTTTGCTATCGACCAGAGATCAGGTAAGGAAGTAAATGGAGTTAAGAATGAAACATTTGAGCAGGCCTCAAATAAAGGTATTGGAACTGATTATTTGGATGCATATTCCGATCTGGAAGCAGCATTGATTTATGTAAAGAACAATTATTCATCTCGAAAAATAATAATCTGGGGAAGTTCTTATTCTGCATCCTTAGTCTTTATTCTTGGCACTAAGTATAAAAACGATATATCCGGTATTGTATCTTTTTCTCCTGGGGAATATTTTGAATATGAACACAGGCAAATTAAAGATTATGCAAAGGAGATAAATTGCCCTGTTTTTATAAGTTCAGCCAAAAATGAATACTTTATGTGGAAGGAAATATTTGGGAATTTATCTAATTCTGATAAAGTTTCTTATGTGCCAGAAGGTGATGGTTTCCATGGATCAAGAGCATTATGGGAAATTAACGAAGGTCATGACGAATGCTGGAACGCGCTAAAAGATTTTTTAAATAATATAAAGGAAAAATAGAGCAAAGGCTACACAGCACTATATATATATGATTTTTTCAGCAATAAAAGCGTTGTTGAATTATGATTCAGCTTCAATATAGTGCAGCTTCTTGTAAGATTTGAAGTCTCTTATATTATCATTAAAAACATAAATATGAAAAAAATATTAGTCTTATTCGTCACCGTATTTATTTTTAATAACAATTTTGCTCAACAAAGTGATATCTCAGAACGAACCAAAATAATGACACTTGGAGTTTTTCATTTTGCTTATCCGAATTTGGATGCAGTTAAAACAAAAGAGAAAAATAAAATATCAGTGTTAGAAGAACCCTTTCAATCTCAAATAATTGCTGTTTGTAATGCAATCAGTGAATTTAAACCGCTTGTTAAATGGCTTGAGCAGCGCAAAGTAACCCGGAGGATCAACTATGGCGGACCAACGGCAAGGATTTAGATAGCCAAAGGAGTGTATTATCGTACCGGGAGCATAGGCGTTCAGCGTGTAACGGAAGATGTGTGGCAGACTATTGATACCGGACACATTTACCTTACCAATAAACGGCTCATATTTATGGGAGACCGGGGAAACAAGACCATCCGGCTCAATAAAATCCTCGATATAAAACCCTATAAAAACGGAGAAGATATTCAAAAAGAGACCGGCAGAAGCCCTTTCCTCGAATTCAGTGAAAATGTGGACATTTTATCGATGATGCTTGTGCGGTTGATGGATGAGATGTGAGAGGCAAATCCAGACTAATATTTTATTTTAGAAGATAAAATTTAGAAATAATTTCAGGAATAATGTCGTAATTTTTATAAGGCTTTATTTTAAGTCACTCCAAAGCTTTATTCTTTTTTGACATTCACTATTTGGTAATCCTAATTTGGGGTTTACAACTTTGCGCAGTTCATCTAATTTTTGAATTGCTGTAAAGCCTGAGAATATGGATTTATTAACCAGGTTATCAAATATCCATAAATGCCCATATACCTCTATATCATTCGATTTGGCAAATTTTCTCAAGGAATTATCGCTTGTGATCAAAGCAGCATTGTTTTTTTGCGCCTGATAGAATGCAGAACAATCCTGTTCTGATAGTGTAGGTTTGCTGGAACGGATCATTAATATTTTAATTAAATCCTCGTCGGTTATATCATTAACGATTAATTTACCTTCCTGGATATAGGGTGAAATTTCCATTTTTTGTTCGTCGAAAAGTTCATCTAAAATGAGGGCTGTCGTGTGAAATTCACATTCAAGTTGAAAAAAGTGAGGGAGGATTCGTAAGTCTACAAGGTCAATTAATATGTTCGCATCATTGACAATTATTTTCATATGGCAACAAATTCTTTACGAAATTCTGCCAATTTCTGATTCGACAAATTAGCTGCCTTGCTCAATGATATCACTTCTTCAGCTGCAGCCCTGTATATTAATTGTTTGAAGCGGAAAGTATGCTCAATACCTCTGTAATTTCCTAGCCCTTCTTCGGTTCGATTACGGCTTATCCATTTGCGGAATGAAATAAACTGCGATTCGTTAATTATATTGAGGTCTTTGGCTCTTGCCATAATTGCCTGAAGAGAAATCCCGTAATTTTCTTTTATTGCAACTAATTCAGGAATTGAGAAATGTGATCTTACATTTCCAATCTCAGATTTAAAAGTAGGTTCAGGAATCAACATTGCCCCGGCAAACTGAAAACAGAATCTTTCTTTTTCCCGGTAGGAGAGATTCTTATCTAGTTTAAGAATCAAATGTCCTAGTTCGTGTAATGCAGTTAAACGCTTCCGTTCGCTGTTGTAGTTTTTGTTAATTACAATAATCGGGATTTTGCCCTCGGCCCAGCCTGAGAATCCATCAAATTCATCAGGGGCATCCACTTCAATTACTTTTATTTCATTGTCTTCCAGTAGATCAATGACATTAGGCAGGGCATTTAGTCCCAGTTTCCAATCCTTACGAATTTTTATAGCGGCTTTATCAATATCCTCTATGGTAAAAATGGTTCTGTCTTCAAGTGGGTTGACAAAGGTCGAGGCAATATTTAAGAACTGTTCTATTTCAATATATCGTTCTACAAAATCGGTAACAGTTTGCCTAATTGAATTTATTTTTTTTACCGAAAGTTTTTGTTTTTTACGGAATTCTATCTTCTCAATTTCAACGGTAAACGGCCTGAAAAAGTAATCTGGTTTAACGTCAAGAGCCTTGGAAAGCGCTAGTAATACAGTGCTGTCTGCCATCATCTTACCTTTTTCATATTTGGAGATTGCATTTTTTGATACTATGTTTCCCATTTTCTCAACCAATTGGTCTTGAGAAAGTGAAGCCAACACACGGGCACTTTTGAGCCTCTTACTAAAAATCTCCTTCATATTATCTGGTAGTTAGGTTTACATTTCAATACAAAAATAATAAATTGTAAACTGATAAGCAAAATTTATTTACTTTTCTGCTAATAGAAAAATCTTCTATCTGAAAAAAAACAAACTGAGGCTGATTCTAAGGATCTACCAGTCCTGGATTATAATCCTCCGGAATGATAATGGGTGGGGTGGTTCGCCGTATCTCTGTTATCTCCTTCCATTTTTCGTGCCAGGCCCATTTGCAAGGAATATTCTCTATTATCGGGAAGGCCATACTTCTCAAAGTGGTGAAACATCAGTGATTCCTTACGAGTTGGATCTGTATCCGCCGGCACCAGGGCAGTGAAATCCGGGATGAACTCTACTTCTTGCTCAATACCCACACTCAAAACTAATTTGTGGAGCTGGAGGGAGTCGAACCCTCGTCCAAACAAGTAACAAATATGCTTTCTACATGCTTAGTCTGTTCTTGGTTTTCGTGGACAGGCTGGCAACAGACCGCCGACCTGACCCTTAGTCCCTTAAATTTCGCCCAGACATCAGGACACTGTCTGAACTATCCCCGCCTTTCGGTGCCTCCTGATCCGGTGCCGAAGGGAAGGGCCCCGGGGAGACAGCTCGTCCTGGTACCTTGTACCTGGAGATGTTTAATCTACTGTACTTCGATTAAGCTGCGAGCGCGTAATTGTTTTCGCCTTTTAATTGTTTGCACTACAGTTTTACGGGTTAATATGCGTTGCCCGGCATGCTTACATATCCATTATCCTTGCTGTCAAAACCAGTCAGCCCCAATAATGAATAAGTACTGCAAAAATACAATTTATTTGCCGAATAACATGAATCGCTAATTAGTTTTTTTGCCCCGGAAATAGTACTTTCGGGAGCGCTGAAGAAAAAATGAGCAACATAATTAACTTATAGGTGTATTTGTTATATAATGGTTAACATGGACGTTCTTTTAATTTCAGGTAGCTAAATTACAAGATTTAAGTGCCCTTACAGGGCGTATTATAGTGGAATTTTTGTTATCCCCAGGCGTTGCCTGGGGCTGAATTAAGCCAGGCTTTCAGCCTTATAAATTTGTAAAATGGAAAGCAGAAGGAGAAGATGACGATGTTGATTAGTGTGATTCCGGGAGTTTTCGTTTTCGCCACGAAGTGGCAGTTCAATTCAGCCCGGGGT
>CAWAMZ010000003.1:0-4618 GCA_963783315.1 uncultured Bacteroidales bacterium | reverse complement strand
CCATAGCCGTCAGGCTAAAATATGGAAAACACTAAATTATAGTCAGTTGTGGCAATAAAAAGTGAGATATAATTTTCTCTTAGAAAGAAGGGGGTATCCTTTCTCAACACGTAAATGTTTTTTCAGACAGAACCCGGAAAATTTTTTCTTTTGAAAATCTTCAAAAGACGGCCGGAAAAACCGGTTTCTATAAGAGAAAAGGTAAATTAACACCTGAAAAGTTCTTTGATTTGTTACTTTATTGTTCCTCCATTTCAAAACCTGTGAGTTTAGAATATTGCGTTTCCAGGCTTTCTATAGAGCATGATGTGACCAGTACTAAACAATCATTGGATGGAAGGTTTAATGAGGGTGCTGTAGCTTTTGTAAAGGACGTACTACGCCAGGCACTAGAGTTAGAATTGGGGCATATTCTTGTTAAAAATTTGTTTAAACAGTTCAATTATGTCCGTATAAAGGACTCTACAAAATTTAATGTTGACAATAGATTAGAAAAATATTTTAAAGGAAGTGGAGGAAATGGTACAAGAAAAGCTTGTGTTTGTATCCAATACGAATATGATATAAAAACC
Organism: uncultured Bacteroidales bacterium; assembly: GCA_963783315.1. Classification (GTDB taxonomy): domain Bacteria; phylum Bacteroidota; class Bacteroidia; order Bacteroidales; family DASQZP01; genus DASQZP01. The sequence continues at coordinate 4,046 of CAWAMZ010000003.1, read as the reverse complement.
GGTAAGATATTGGATTTGTCCATTACACCGGGAATTATCAATGATGCAGCTAATGCTAAAGAAACCCAATTCACTATAAATAAAGACGACTTGGTCATAAGGGATTTGGGTTATTATAATTTGGAGGTGCTAACTTCATTTAATACTAAGCGGGCATATTTTGTTAGTCGTTTGAATATGTCTACTATCATATTTAACCCTAAAAGCGAACAACAAATATCGTTTGAAGATTTATATCAGGAGATGGTAGACAAAGAATGTCCTACTATTGAAATGGACGTTTTGGTCAGCAAGAGCAAGAAGAAAAGGTACCGTTTAGTAGTCACCATACTCCCAGAAGAAGAATATCAAAAAAGAATAAGAAAAGTTAACAAGAAGAATAAGGAAAGTGGACACACCACAAGTAAAGATTACAAGGCAAGGGCACGCTTTAACATGTTTATAACAAACGTTTCAAGTAAAATAATATCCATGCAGGAACTACTGCTATTGTACAGGATAAGATGGCAAATTGAATTAACATTCAAGACATGGAAATCAGTGTGTGGAATAGATAAACTGCAACCGATGAAGTATTGCCGGTTCATTTGTCTGCTAATGACAAGGTTGATATTAATCGTGTTAAGATTAAAACTGTTTTGGATGGTTCAAAGTCATGTTTTTAAGCAAAAAAAGAAATTCTTAAGTATGGACAAGTGCTTTAAGACTTTTCAGGAAACTTTTCAGTTATTGCGAGATATATTTAAATCAAGTAAAAAGGAATCCCGAAAAAATGTGAAAGAATACATTAAAATATTCAGTGAAAATCATTGGAAAGAAAAGCGGAAAAAAAGGGAAAATTATGAAAAAATAATAGATTTATTTGTTTGTAAAACAGATTATTATGACTATATTGATAATGAAAAAAGTAGGGTAGCATGAAGCTACCCAAAATGATGTAAAACTTAAAAGTTCATTGGCATGGTGAAAATACAAAATTCAAGCCCCATAGCAATGCGAGATGGGGTAAAAAAAGAATCATGCCTATATGTTGTTGTTTAACAGAGTTTTATGAACATAAGCCTGACGGCTATGGGGCGCTGCCCCGGGCTTTGATATCTCAGCCTTTCAGGCTGTTGGCATACAGGTAAATATCAGATTGTATTTTTAAAACACAAAGCTCCTCTGTCACCTTGTCTCCTTGTTACTTAAGTTACTCACTCCCACAGGCCTAGCCACAGGCTGTTCGTGATCCTTGCCCTCACCGGGCCACCGCTCCAGCCAAAGGCAAGGATTGTCACCTTGTTACCTTGTCACCCTGTTACCTCTTATTCCCTAATCTTCCGGGCATGCCTGAATCTTCTTTACTTCTGACTTCGGTCTTCTGACTAAAAGATTACAGCATACGCCCAACGCTATTGCCGGCCGAACATATTCCCAGCGATCACAGCCAGCAGGATAAGCAGGGCACCTGTCCCGTATTCTTTTTTAAAACGTATGACAATATCCATCACCGAAATACCCGGATGAGAAAGATAATAATGAATTCCATGCGCTACGATAGCGATGAAAACACCAAAAGCCACAAAAGCAATAAATCCGAGTATCCTGTTTTTATTCATATCCGATAATGAATTTCATTCATGAAATTTATCTGATCTGGGGGCATTCCTGCACGGTACGTTGCAGACCGGACGGATCGTAGCCCTTTTCTTTGATCTGTTCCAGCAATTTGGTATACAACGCCGGATCCAATTTCGGCTCACGTGCCAGTATCCACAGGTACTTCCTGGCCGGATCGCCAACTACTGCATAGGAATAATCGGGTGCCAGGATCAAAATCCAGTAATTACCCTTAAAGGGCCAGAAAAACTGCACCTTCAGTTTGGCATTGTTACTGCCTGGTACAACAAAGGCTTTGCCCTCCGCAACCTTGAGATCACCTGTCACACTGTCCTTCCGGCACCGGTTGATCACCCGGATGTATTTTTTCTGAGTAAGCACATATTCTGCTGTGGTACAGTGGCATCCTTTTTCAAAACGCTGCGGATAGGCTGCAATCTCATACCATTTTCCTGCATAGCGTTTAAGATCAACCGACTGAACTGTGGTGGGTACATTTTCCATGGTCTTGCAAGAGGTTAAGAACAGTAAAGGAACAAATAATATCAACAAATAATTTTTCATATAGAAGGTCTTTATACAATAACATCGTTAAAACACTATCTTTGCAGCCTGAATAATAGTATATAAACAAATTTAACAAACTTTTGATATATGGCCTGGGTTTACCTGATTATCGCCGGAATATTTGAAACCGTCTGGGCGGTCGGTCTGAAATACACCGAAGGATTGACACGCTTATGGCCTACTGTTGGCACCGGGGTAGCAATGCTTATCAGTGTTTATTTTCTTTCTGAAGCGGTAAAGGTTATTCCGGTGGGTACAGCATATGCAGTATGGACCGGCATTGGTGCCTTTGGAACAGCGGTTGCCGGTATTCTTATCCTTCACGAACCGGCGCATGCTGCACGTATATTCTTCCTCTTCCTGCTGGTGGTATCCATCGTCGGACTGAAGGTCTTTGGCGAATGATCTGCATGCCTGAAATTACTTGTTTTATCCTCATGACGGATAGGCTAAGCTGATAATGACAATCAATCTCCGGCCAGTCCAAGTTCCGGTGCCACTTTTTTCATGCCTTCGATTGTCCCGGCAATCACTTCATCCAGCGGTATACCAAGCATGGCAGCACCTTCTTCAATAATATCGCGGTTAGCACCGGCAGCAAAACTCTTTACCTTCCATTTCTTTTTCACCGACTTTACTTTCATATCATAAAGGCTGCGTGAGGGACGAACAAATGCAGTGGCAGTAATCAGACCGGTAAGCTCATCAGTTGTATATAACACCTTTTCCATGAAATGATCGGGCCTGGTATCGGTACATATCTTCCAGCCATGACTCATCACCGCTCTGATATAATCATCCGGCCAGCCGGCTTCTTCAAGGATCTTTTTGCTCATTGCACAGTGTTGCTCGGGATACTGCTCATAATCCAGGTCATGAACCAGCCCGATTATCCCCCATTTTTCCGGATCATGGCCAAACTCATCAGCAAAATGACGCATCACAGCCTCCACAGCCAGCGCGTGCCGGATCAGACTGTCCGATTGATTATATTTTTTCAGCAAAGCCATTGCTTCTTCGCGTGCAGGTACTTTCATCATAATTTATGATTTACAAAATGAATCCTAAAGATAATAAATTATACTTCGCAGTTAACTTCTCGCAACTCAAACTCACACTCATTTAACCCTCAACCCTGGCGCAAGCATCTGCTTGTGCCTTTTCCCCTTCTCCTGCCGCGAGTCTCCACTTTTCTTCCTATCTTAGCCCCTCGAAAAAGAAACCTTAATCATGCCCAAAAAAATCACAATTTACACCGACGGCTCTGCCAGGGGTAATCCCGGTCCGGGAGGATATGGCGCCGTGCTCATGGCCGGTCCGCACCGCAAAGAGCTCTCACAGGGTTACCGGCTCACTACCAACAACAGGATGGAACTGATGGCTGTGATCGTTGCCCTCGAAGCTCTTAAAAAGGAAGGGGAAGAGGTAACTGTCTTCACCGATTCCAAATACGTGGCCGATGCAATCAGGAAAATGGCAGTTTTGGCTTGATCAAAAAAGGATTTAAAAAAGTGAAGAACCCGGATCTCTGGATGCGTTCTACCAGATCTTCCGCAAACACCAGGTCAAATTTATATGGGTGAAAGGTCATGCTGATATTCCCGAAAATGAGCGGTGCGACCGGCTGGCAGTGCAGGCTTCTTCCAAAAACAACCTTCTGATTGACGAAGGCTATGGAAATCAACAAAATGGAACAGCAGAGTTATTTGATCCTACAAAATAATTTAATATATATCACATTATGTTCTTAATTTATTAATCCCAACGCGCAGCCCCCTTCCCCCTAAAGAGGGGCCTCCGCACCGTTTAAGAATAGAGTCCCGGTTATGATTGCGGGCTGACCCCTGCAGGGGACGAAGGGGCAGCGGGGAGGGAGG
>CAWAMZ010000002.1:0-274569 GCA_963783315.1 uncultured Bacteroidales bacterium | reverse complement strand
ACTTCAAACTGACCGCCTCCAAAATCTTTTCGTGCAACTGATTTAGTTTTTTGATACCGGTAGGCAGCGGTTAGCAACAGATCGCTGTTTGTGTTTAGCGGTATTTTAACCCCCACTTCGGGATGAAACATCAATCCCCCGTAATGTCTGAGTTGTACGTCAGTAACATAGTGTGGAGCCCAGTCAAGATAAAGTTCGTCATAATGCCTGGACTTGAAACCGCCAAAAGCGTATCCCCCCTTTACCCCTACAAACGGGGACATTTTATGATCCCATATGGTGTACCGCAATTCAGCAAACAGCGGAAAAAGATTATGGTTATATATTTCAAATCCAATTCCTGCACCAGCGGCCCAATGATCATTAAACATATAGCCATTTGATATGGTGAAGGAAGGAACAAGCCCCAGCTTTGTACGGGTATTTGGATTAACATATCCGGTATTTTGATCGATAGCCTGAGGATCACCAGCATAGTTGGGTGTATAATAAACCATGTTGCTGACTATCTGATTGTTTCCTAACAAAAAGCTGACCTGCATTACGTTATAAAAGCCTTTCTCTTTTCTTGCAGTGAAAGATGATTGTGAATTATCATTTGCCTGGCCAGAATTTTCTTCAGTTTCTGACTGAGAAAAAAGACAGCATGTTTGGAATAACAACAATACAATAATGTAAATACTTTTCATAACAACAATTTTAAGGGAGAAGATGAATATCTTCCAGGTTAGTAATATCATATAAAAACAACCCCTGATTATTGGCTACAGCAAGTATGTTGCCTGATTTCAAACAGCAGGTACCGGATATCGCAGGATAGTCTTTTTCAGGAATAAGATCGTTTTCAATACAGTATAGACAGTAAGTTTACTACCCAGTGTAATTAATTTGTCGCCCACCCTTATTATTCTGACTGCATTCGTTGTAACCGGATAATCTTTACTGATTTTAGAAAATTCAGGTATTCCATTTCCTGTTATAAAAACACCCTGAATTGTTGTTCCTGTCAGCACAAAAAAAGCATCCAATTGGGGCATATAACAAATATCAACAGGCTTATAACTCTCAAAATAAAAGGGATAAGTAATGGGGTAGTTTTCATTGTATATTATACAATCGCAATAACCACCCGAAAGATCATTCAGTGTTCCTAGCACATAAATTATATTATCAGCAAAAAACATACGAACCGGAATGGCATTGCTGTAGTAGTATGGAGGGGCATATTTACCCCTGGGAGTTGTCCATAAATCTTCTTCCCGTGAGTGGAAACTGCCCTGCTGGTAATTGCAGATAGCCCAGCTATTGTAGCTTCCAAAAGAATAGATTTGATTCGTATCTGCTTTGATTATTCCTATATATGGCTTATCATATTCAGGATGCTCGCCAAACCAGGAATCCGGAATCTTTTTGAGTTGTCAAATTGCCGTATAACTGATCGTATTCAGTAAAATCAAGATCGGGGTGCATATTGGTTACTGTGCCGGTTAGTACATGTGTTTCCATTCCGGTAATTAATCCCTTTCCTTCTTCATAAGGAATGTTCCAATCGCGCTTATAACTTGTAAACCGGTTAAAAAAATTCTTCTCCCTGTGTAAGACAGTTGCCTGGGACGGATTGCTTACATCGAGAACTACCAAATCGGCGAGATTATTAAGGTAAAGCTTGTTATCAGACAATTCAAAGCCTTTGATATACCTGCATTCTATGAAACACAGGTTATTTACGCCACCCGGTTGCTTTTCATAGACATGAATACCCTTGAGCATATCGCCCACAAAATAATATTTATCATTCGACACGATTTTGAAGGGCGTTGAGGGAGGCAAACCGGATTTTACCGTTATATTCCCTATATCACTCATGTCAAGGTAAACAGGATATTCTTTTGACTGAGAAATAATTTTTGAGTACCGGTAAATATCTTCTGTATTTCCCGCATCCAAAAAGAATAAGAAGAAGAATCAGGTAGAAAACAGGTTTCATGAGAAAAATCTTTTGATTAAAAGTGAACGGGCAATTTATAATGCTACAGATGCACATAAATCACTAAAGGTTGCGTAAGAGGGGACATTTCCATTAGCTGTTATACATAAAAATAATGACAAACAAAAGCAGGCTTTCCTAAATGAGTGCGAAGTTCAACCAGTAATATACAAGAAGTGGTGTAGCAACAGGAATTAACCATTTCACGCACCTATAAAAAATCTGTCCTATCTTCAGAAAAGCAATAATTAGCATCGATCGAGAGATTATTACATATAAGCTTATACCTGCTTGTCAAACAATCATACCAGGTCTCTTCCTTCCGACTTCCAGCTTCCTGCTCATCCCCCTTCTCTCCCACTAAACAGCCGCTTTTAAAACTCAGTTAACAAATGCTCCGTTTTCCTTAACGAAAATATAAGTTCGGCTACCTCCTGAGTTAACATTAATACTTCAATTTTGCCATCAGTAAAAACATAAAGCTGATTTTAAAATTTAATCCTTAAATCTATTCAACATGAAAAAATTATTTGTATTCGGTTTGGTTAGTTCACTCTTATTCATGTTTACGGCATGTAATAAGGACAATACAACTCCCGATGCTCCGAATGTAACGGCACCTTCCGGTACTGTTGCTGTACAGGTGAGCGACACCACTGATATTACTTTCAGTGTTGATGTACCCGGGGGATATGCTTCTTCCTCTGTAACAGCCAGTGGTGGTGCTGCAACAGTTGCCGGCGAACCTGCCAACGGGGCAAAAAGCGGTTCCGTTATGGTTCAGTTCGTGGCTGAAGCCAATGCAGGAACCGGACTGGTTACGCTTACTGTAACTGACAAAAACAGTAAATTCAATGACCAGACAGCTGCCATCAGTATTTCTGATGCACCCGTTAAACCCACCAAAGACATTTATGCATCAGGCAATGGTACCGGTACAGTAACCTGGTCGGCCGACACCACTTATATTCTCCGGGGTTTTATCTTCGTGAATGACGGACAGACGCTTACTATTGAGCCTGGTACTGTTATCAAAGGACAGCAGGGTCAGGGAGCAGGTGCTTCTGCTTTGATCGTTGCCCGCGGTGGTAAACTGATGGCTGAAGGAACTGAGCAGGCTCCAATCATCATGACCGGCCTGGCGGATGACCTCAACGGCAGTGTACCTGACGATGCCAACCAGCTCTGGGGTGGTTTGATCATCCTTGGTAAAGCTACTACCAGCAACGTTGCTGAAGGTGGTGTAAAAAGTATTGAAGGTATTCCTGAAAGCGAAGAAAGAGGAAAGTACGGTGGTACTGATGACAATGACAATTCAGGAGTTATTACTTATGTATCTGTTCGCCATGGGGGTAGTGTGATTGGTGCCGACAACGAGATCAACGGTATTTCACTGGGTGCGGTAGGATCAAAAACCGTACTCGATCACATTGAAGTATTCTCCAATTTCGATGACGGTATTGAATTCTTTGGTGGTGCAGCCAAAGTTACCAACGTAGCAATTGTATACCCCGGTGATGATGGGCTGGATCAGGATGAAGGCTTCCATGGATCAGTGCAGAATGCAATTGTATGGGAAACAGGTCAAACCCGCGAGAGCGGCGACCCCAGAGGATGTGAGCTGGATGGTGGTGTAGGTGCCAACGAGCCTGAAAAACCTTTTGCAACCCCTACCATGTCAAACATCACTGTTTATTTCGATGGTCCTGAAGTTAAACCCTTTACTCCCAGTGACAATCAGACCTTCTATATGAGAGACGGATGGGGCGGTCAGTTCTATAACTCTATCTTCTATGGTTTTGAAGGCCCGATTGATATGGAAAGAAGAACAGACAAGATCAATCCTGAGGATAACAAACCTGCAAGCTGCTACGACCAATGGTTACCGGTAGCCGATGGCGGGTATGGCAACCTGAAAATTGAAAACAACATTATGTACACTGGTGGTGCCACCACCAATGACTCACTTGGATTTGCAAAACTGTTTGTACTGAGTGACGAAACAGACGCTACCAAAGAAGCCAGCGTAGAGGCTTACCTGATGGCTCACAACGTAATCGTTGATCCTGCTTTCGGAACAGGCATGAACAAATTCACTCCCACTGCAGCCGAAGCAAAACAAAACCTGTTTACTTCACTGCCTGCAAGTAAAGGTATGACTACTCCTACTTATAAAGGGGCTGTTGATCCGGATGGCACTCCTTTCTTCGCCAACTGGTCGAGACTTTCCGAAGTACTCAGCAGTAAATAAAGATCGTGCGGCAACAATTGAAAAGGGAAACCAAAAATTTGGTTTCCCTTTTTTTATTTCATAAAAGCCATGTTACTATCTTAATTTTTATTAATTATTCGTTAACACAGGCTTAAGACCCAACTCACACATATAAAATACCTTCGCTCCCGGAAACAACGATAAAAAACTGTTAATTAATGAAAAAAATTCTCTTATTGCTGCTTGCAATTTTCTATATTTACCAGGCAGAGGCACAAAACGGAACGGGTATCATCAGGGTCAAGGTGTTTGATGCAAAAACCGGTGAAACACTGATCGGGGCCAACGTCATGCTTGCCGGGACCACACGCGGAGCAACTACCGACCTCGACGGCGTGGCATCCATTACCAGTCTGACGCCGGGGGACTATACACTGCAGATCTCTTACATCTCCTACCAGCCTAAAACCATAAATGACATTCATATTGAAAAGGGCAAAACAGAGAGTTTTGATGTACAGCTTTCTGCAGCAACCATCGACCTGCAGGATGTTGTGGTAACGGCTAAAGCAGTGAAAAACAGTGAAAATGCCGTGCTCACCATGCAAAAGCAATCATCGATTACCTTCGACGCCATTACTGCTGACCAGTTTGCCAAAAATAGCGACAGTGATGCTGCTTCGGCTTTAAAAAGGGTAACAGGCGTTACAATTGCATCCGGCAAATATGTTTATGTAAGGGGCCTGGGTGACCGCTACAGCAAGTCGATCCTGAACGGATCGGAGATCCCGGGCCTGGATCCCAATAAGAATTCCGTTCAGCTCGATCTGTTCCCAACCAACCTGATTGACAATATTATTGTATACAAAACATTTACTCCCGATCTCCCGGGTAATTTCACTGGTGGCCTGGTAGACATCAACACCAAAGATTTTCCCGTACGTTTTAACATGCAGGTGTCTGCCTCAGCCGGGTATAATTCCCAGGTTACTTTTAACAATAATTTTCTGACGGCTGAAACCAGCTCAACTGATTTTCTCGGGTTTGACAATGGTAAGAGAAGTCTGCCTGCTGTTGTAAGCAAATATGAACCCTCAGATTTTCCTGCCCCATATATTGGCAACCAGGATGCATTAACAAAGGTAAGTAAAGCCTTTTCTACTTCCTTCGGCCCACAATCAGCAACTCCCCCGACAGACCATGGCTTTAATTTCTCGGTAGGTAACCAGGTAAACCTGTTCGGCAAACCATTTGGTTTTGTAGCAGGATTAAGTTACAGCCGAAAATTCTTAGATTATATCAATGGGGTCCAGAATATTTTTGAGGGGATCAGTCAGGGACAAACAACGCTTGACAGAGATATCCTTACCGCTTCCCGAGAACATAAATCGGAACGCAATACTTTACTGGGTGCATTGGTAAATACCTCATACAAACTCAACAATAACAATAAAATAGGAGTAACCCTGATCGCCAACCATTCCGGTACCGGAGAGGCACGCTACCAGGAGGGATACAGACTTGATTATGCACCAGATTCCAGTGTGCATATTCAGAACAGGGCACTTGCCTGGACTGAGAGATCATTTTACAACGGCCAGTTAAGAGGAGAGCACCAGCTGGCCCTGCTCGGCGGAATGAACATACAATGGGCCAGCTCCAATACTGTTTCGAAACTCTACCAGCCCGATGTGCGCCTGGTAAGGAACAACTTCAGCATTGCTGCCAACAGTACTGATACGCTGTTTAATTTTGGAAATAACGACCGCCCTTCGAGGTATTACAGAGATATGCAACAATTTACCAGCAGCAGTAAAATTGATTTATCCATTCCCATAAAAGATGGCACGTTAAAAAAAGGAAAATTCAAATTTGGAGGAGAGTTTACCTACAAAACCCGTGATTTTCACGAAAACCTCTATGATTACAGCATACAAAATGCAGGTAATTTTTACGAATCGGGCAATATATCCGATTTCTTTGTGCCCTCATTACTGGGTTATGTAAACGGGAATCTTGAAAATTTCCTGCAGTATTACAGTTATCCGGATAATAATTATACTGCCTGCCAACGACTTTATGCCGGCTATGCGATGGTGGATATGCATCTGTTTCCCAAAGTAAAAGTAACAACCGGCGTACGTTTTGAGAAAACTTTTATGTTCCTCAGATCAGCCAGTGATACCACAGGAACGATCAATACCAATGATTTCCTGCCGTCCCTGGCCGCCACTTATGAAATCAATGATAACACCAACCTAAGGGCATCCGTTACACGAACACTGGCAAGGCCTTCTTTCAGAGAGTTTGCACCCCTGGCTACCTTCGATTTTCTTGGAGGTTATATACAAAACGGGAATGCCAGCCTGAAAAGAACACTGATTAATAATTACGACCTGCGACTGGAACAATATCCGTCTCCCGGAGCCTATTTCGGGTTGAGTTTATTTTACAAAAAATTCCTGAATCCCATTGAAAATGCACAATTGCCTCAGGCAGGCGGATCGGGGAGCCAGTTTCAGTATGTGAATGCAAAAAAATCCCAATTATATGGGGCTGAATTTGAATTGCGTAAAAACCTGGGGGATTTCTTCAGCATACTGGATAACTTCAAAATAAACACCAATTTAACCTATGTATATTCTTATGTGAATGTAACTAATGAAGAATACCAGGCTATTTCAGCATGGGATAAATCACCGGATAAAACCAGACCTATGTTCAATCTTTCGCCTTATGTGGTTAATGCCAGTCTCACATATGCCTCCGCAAACAATGCCTGGGAATCTGCAATCGGCTTCAATGTCTCCGGTAAAAGGCTGATTGTATACCAGGTGGACCTGCCTTCTATTTATTTGCAACCAAGACCGGAACTTAATTTCACCATTAAAAAACAGCTGTTTAATAAGATGGATGTAAGATTCAGCGCCGAAAACCTCCTGAATTCCCCCTATGCAGAACAAATCGGGCTGGCAAACAAGGTGTATTATACAACAAAATATACCACAGGCAGGAAATTTTCTGTAAGTCTGAAATATAATTTTAATTAATTACAGTGATGAGAAAAAAGATTCTGACAGCTGTCAGTCTGGTATTGTTTATTGCTGTTTTGAGTCAGCGATGCTCACAATCAAACAACAAAACATTCATTAATGTTACTGAGCTTAAAAATAACACTCCTCAGCAAGCTATTCACCTGTTGGGAATTCAACCCGATTCATCATTTAACAAAAGATTTGTTAACGGAGAAAAATACGTGCAGTTGTATTACAAACTTGATTCCAGTGAATTTAGGTTTGTAAAAGGCAGGTTGACGGAAATAATTGTACATGAACCAACCTTCAATTTTAAACCGGAGAATATTGAGAAATTTGGTCTTAACTACCAGTCACCCTCAGAAGAAGATACTGCCGGATTTATGAGATGGTACAATTATCCGGATTTCAAGGCAGTTAGTTTTTACCGGGTGGGCAGTAAGCTCAGAAACAAGGGAACCTGTTTCAAAGTATATTTTAATTACAGGTAAGTTATGTTCTAAAAAAAGAAATCAGTCTGAATGATTTTAAGCAGACTGATTTCTTTTTAATAATATTTTACTCGCACGAGCTGTTTGCTATTTCATCTTTTGCTTCCTGAAGGGCAGTTTCCCAGTCAGTTTTTTGCTGGCCGGTAAGTACAGCACAATCTTTATAAGGCTCCAGTGCATTAAGATATGCCTGAGCTGCCTGCCTGACAGCTTCACAATTGGCGACAGTGGGATCCTGTGTGTAAGCCATGATTGCATTCGAATAATTTGTTAGTTCATCCTGAGTGGTAGTTGCCCAACTTTGAGCACACAAATCAGGTTCAGTTGTCTTGTCCTTCTTACAGGAAAAAACGATCAAACTGAAAAAGATTAGCGAAAGAAAGATAGTGTTTGTTTTCATGGAGATGAATAGTTTTGGTTTAACCAAATTTAAATAAAAAAACACCACCTTACTGATCTGTCATATAGCTATTGTAATCATTTTGACGAATTTAAAAAATCATTATGTCAGCATGATAAGGTTGAGTGCCAACTGCAAAAATTAAGAGAAATACAGTTTGTCAGGGAAATCATTCTGCCCGGTCAGGTAATTAAGAGACTTATTGCTAATGAACAGGAAAGATCATTTAACATTGAATATTCTAATAAGCTGAAACAATGTATTCAAAAACCGGGGCTAATAATGTGAATCAGTAATCTGATTTAAGTCGTTCCATTACCTTTTTCTTGTAACTACGTCCAATGTTTAGGGTCATATTATCCAGTTCAACCTCATCATAATTAAACCGGGTGATCTTTTCTGTGTGTACAATGAAAGACCGGTGTATACGTAAGAAAATTTCCGGCAGTTTCTTTTCGATCATACTGATCTTTTCCCGGCTGATTATTTCCTCCCTGTTGGTTGTGGTTACCTTTATATAATCGGAAAGACTCTCTATACACAGGATATCTTTATAGGGCACACGTTTTAACTGCCTGTTCGACATGAGTTCCAGAAAAGGTGTTTTCATTTTTTCTGATTCCTCGGTAAGCTTGCTGATCTCCTGCTGATGCAGTGATATTTGCTGGGTAAGGAACAAAAATGACCCCAGAAAAACTACCAGGTACAATACAACGGCAAGCAACAATGTATCTGATGAGTTGGGTCCCATGCTCCTCATATTAAAATTAGCAAGGTAAATGAAAGAAAAGGTAAGCACGATCATCTCAAGATATAAGGAAATTACCAGCGTATAAAAGGAATAGAGAGCGAATAGTGTATACTTTTTCCGCAACAGATACTTTGGTACCAGGAAAAAATTAAAAAAATAAGAAGTACCAATTACTACCGGCAATAAGAAAACGATGTAAAAGAAGGCAGCCTCGCTGTTTTCCCAGGACCTGCCAAAAATCAATGTTAAAATAGCTATTACCAGCAGCCAGTATATGAAATGAAAAAGCGGATTAGTAATTCTCGACTTCATGTTAAAGAAAAAATAAGTAATATTATTGAACAATAAAAAATGCTTGTCAGGTAGATTGTCTGACAAGTGATTCAGTGTATTGAAAATCGATTTTTTTACTCTGATCCTAAAGATCTGCCAGCTGAAAGCAATACAGGCAGTGAGCAAATTGATTTTCTTCACACCCTTTAGGGACGGGGCAAATGAAGAAAATCAATTGCCTTTTTAAGTAATTATTAAGGCAATCATATTAAAAATTTTGTATACTCATTGTACAGAATGTCAAATTACGGCAAAATATTCAATAAATTAATAAATCGTCGGCAAACAACAGTATGATGGACGGATACGACCTTGCTTCATACCCCGGATGATCATTACTTTTGAATTAGTACTCACAAAAAATAAAATGTTATGAAAGAAATCTTTTTTATGGGAGGATCATTGTTTATGAGCATCCTTACCCTGTTATTCATCAGTATGGTTGCCTGGGCTATTTATCAGGCTTTACCGGTTTTAAGAAACCAGCAATTTAATGTTGAAAAAGTATCAGCACGATTGAAACATGTCCGGTCGATCGGATTGTTTGCTATGGTATTCGGAATTCTGGGACAACTTATTGGCCTATATGAAGCTTTTTCGGCCATTGAAGAAGCCGGTGATATTTCTCCGGGGTTAGTCTACAGTGGATTAAAAGTTTCAATGATAACCACCCTGTATGGAATTACCATATTTTTGATTTCATTAATTCTCTGGTTTTTGCTGGATTACTTATTAAGTAAAAAAGTGTTTGTTAATTAATGTTGTCAAAATAACAATATTGCAAAAAAAGAAGGGAGCCTGTTGGCTCCCTTCAAAATAAATTATGCTTAGTAAGTTCCTTATTTCAGGAAACTAGCATCTTTTCTGGTTGAATAATTGATCTTAAGGGCGTTACTTTTTCTAAGCGCCTGTTTCACATCCGTCACGATACCCATTTTTGTGTTCTGATCTACCTTAAGTGATACAGTCATCAATGCTTTGTTGTTTTCATCCATGGCATCTCTTTCTGAAGAGATAAAATCGCGGATGTCACTAACTTTTGCAAAGGCATCATTCAGCTGGATACGGGGCGTAGTTCCGTAAAGTCCCTGATAAGCCCTTGTAGGCTCACCAATATAGATAAAACTGACCAATGATTTTTTCTCGAGTTTTTTAATCTCGGTAGCCCCCGGAAGGGTAATTTTCACTTTCAATGTGGTTTCCTTCATCACGGTAGTAACCATGAAAAAGAAAAGCAGCATGAAGACAATGTCAGGCAGAGATGCAGTGTTAATTGATCCCACACCCTTCTTTGTTCCTCTTTTGAATTTAGACATAACTATTTTCCTCCAACATTTTTGGGTTCAGCCTCAGAGATTGCCATGGGATAAATAGTTTGAACAGCATCAGCCTGGTCTTCAGACAGATCCTCAAATTTTTTACCAAACTTTTGCATGGCCAGGTTGTCTCTGAGCTCATTGATAGCAGCAGCCAATTCATTCTGCACCTGAATATAGGATTTATAAGAAGTCCCCCTGTCGTTCTGAAGTGAAATGATTCCCTTGGTAACTTCATACTGCCCGAAAAACGGTACATTAATGGTTTTTTTCTCGGGAAGATTCTCCTTATTCAAAGGATTCAAAATAAATTCCTTTGTTTTCTCACGAAGCTGGTTAATTCTGGTTGGCTCGCCCTCAACAAGTAATTGATCGTTTTTGTTGATCAGCACAATAAATACGTTACGTTCTTTCACCTTTTGATTGTCCAGCTGCTCCTGATTTTCAGGCATAGGAGGTAATTTACGGGCAATACCGGTATCCGTATCCATTGTTGTGGTAACGAGGAAGAAAATAAGTAACAGGAAGGCGATATCAGCCATTGATCCTGCATTTATTTCCTGTAATTCTCTTTTAGCCATATTAATAATTTTTGTAGTGAATCATCAACTACTCTTCAAAAGTATCGAAAACTATTGAAGAGTAGTGACACATCAACTATTTAAATAATTTCGCGATCTCAGAGTATATTATTGACAATACAGCCAATGCTCCGAGAAGATAAGCAGTTATTAATCCTGTACCCACAATTTTAAGTGTAGTGGGGACATTATCCGGGCCATCATAGCCGCTAATAGACATCACTTTATCAGAAGCCTGTGTATAGGCAATGACAATAAGTACCAGCGCCCCTAAAATGACAAGACCGGTTTTTTTGGCATTTTGTGGATTAATAAAGATGTTTACAATTGAGAAAATAATTGTAATCCCTGCGGCAATAGCCATCAGAAAATATCCCCACCGGAGAATGATTTCAGTTATTTTTGGTTCTTCCATGCTCGTATTTTCAGTACCCGGAACAACAGGGCCGAAATAGAACAGGAGCACCAATACTGCTGAGATTCCCATCAGGATATATAATAAAATTGATGTTCCTTTTGACAATGACATAGTTTATGCGTTTTTACGAGTGTGTTTTACCAATAAGTCTACCAGTGAAATTGAAGCATCTTCCATAGAGTTTACGATAGAATCGATTTTAGAAAGAATGTAGTTGTAGAAGATCTGCAAAATGATAGCTACGATAAGACCAGATACTGTAGTAATAAGAGCCACCTGAATACCACTTGCAACCAGCGAAGCAGAAACGTCACCAGCCTGGCGGATGGCATCAAAAGCCTGGATCATACCAATAACTGTACCCATAAACCCAAGCATAGGCGCGATAGCGATGAACAATGAAATCCAGGAAAGACCTTTTTCCAGTAATCCCATCTGCACACTTCCATAAGAAATAACTGATTTTTCAACTACTTCAACACCTTCATCAATCCGGTCAAGACCCTGATAGAAAATACTGGCAACAGGGCCACGAGTATCCCGGCATACTTCTTTAGCAGCTTCAACACCACCTTCATTCAGGGCGTTTTCAACCTTGTTCAGCAATTTTGTTGTGTTGGTGGTAGAAAGATTCAGATAGATAATTCTTTCAATTGCCAGTGCCAAACCGAAGATAAGACAAAGCAACACTGAACCCATAAATGAAGCACCACCTTCAATAAATTTTTGTTTTACCTGTTTATGCAAAGAGGTAGGTTCTTGTTTTTCAGACTGTACCGGAGCTGCTTCGGACATAGCGGCTGTATCCATAGCAGCACTGTCTCCTGAAACAGCTGTTGTCTGGGCAGTATCTGCTCCATTATCCTGCGCGACTGCAATTTTTGATGCCCCGAATATAAGCATCCCAAATACTGCTAAAAATGCTAATAAATTTTTCATGGTCTGTTTTTTGTTTAATTATTAACGAATTTAATGATTCTAAAATTATTATAAAAATATCAAATTTAAGCAAAAAGTTAAAAAAAACCTTCGCGGAGAGAGAGGGATTCGAACCCTCGATCCAGTTTCACACTGAATACACGCTTTCCAGGCGTGCGCCTTCGACCACTCGGCCATCTCTCCTCTTTTTTCAGCCCGCCAAATTACAATTTTTTTTTTAAAAAAATATTTATAAAACAGTTATTTCACCTCTTAAGGATTTATTTAAACTACTTTTAATTAAATCAGGATCCTGATAATTGCCAAGCAGAAACATCAACTTCGTTACAGCTGCTTCTGTTGTTGAATCAAAACCGCTGATCATGCCCGATTTCATCAGTTCAATTCCGGTTTCATACCTTTCCATTTCCACACTGCCTGCCATACACTGCGTTACATTTAAAATGATCAGGCCTCTTTCAACCGCTTTTTTTAACGCATCAATAAACCATCGCTGGCTGGGCGCATTTCCCGATCCGAAACTTTCCAGTACCAACGCCCTCAATCCAGGAATGTTTAATATAGCATCAACCACGGAAGGAAGGATTCCCGGAAAAATTTTCAGAACTGCTATATTCGGATCCAGCTTTTTATGCACAACCAGATTATTTTTTTCCAGGGGATACAATATATGGGCATAATTATACCTGATATGAACACCTGTATCTGCCAGCGGCGGGTAATTTTCAGAAACAAAGGCATTGAAATATTCAGCATTGCTTTTAATGGTTCTGTTTCCCCGGAAAAGTTTATTTTCAAAAAAAACACACACTTCAGGAACTATCGGTTCATGTTGTTTATAGGCTGATGCAATTTCAATAGAGGAGATCAGGTTTTCCTTACCGTCTGTACGCAAGGTGCCGATTGGCAACTGACTTCCTGTTAAAACCACCGGCTTGTTGAGATTTTCAAGCATAAAGCTCAGCGCCGATGCCGTAAAAGCCATCGTATCTGTACCATGTAATATAACAAATCCATCATAAGCAGCATAATTCTCTTCAATGATCTCAGCCAGCTTTTTCCAGGTGTCAGGATTTATATTTGAAGAATCAACCGGCGGATCAAAAGTAAATGTTGATAAATGACAGTTCATCCGTCCCAGTTCAGTGACCTGTTCAGAAATCTGTTCAAAGTTAAACGGAACAAGCACTCCCGTTTCTTCATCTTCCACCATACCAATTGTTCCACCAGTGTAGATGATCAAAATTGATCGTTCTTTTGTTGGCATTAATTTCCTATTTGAAATAAATCATAAGCATTACGTGTAGTTATGGCCGCCACCTCTTCAAGGCTTACTCCATGAATTTCTGCAAGTTTTCTTCCGATATGCGGGATATATGCACTTTCATTTCTTTTGCCCCTTTTAGGGACCGGGGCCAGGTAGGGAGAATCAGTTTCCAGTACGACATGTTCAAGGTCAATTTGAGCCAGTACCTTATCAAGTCCGGAATTCTTAAAAGTGAGGATTCCTCCTGCGCCAATTTTAAAACCATAACCAATCACTCTTTTTGCATCTTCCAGGTCACCGGTAAAGCTGTGAAAGACACCCCTTAGAGAAGTATCATTTTTTTTATCCATAAGTTCGAAAACCTCCGCAAATGAATCCCGCGTATGAATTACCACCGGCAAATTATACTGCTTTGCCAAATCCAGCTGATAAAGAAAAACTTTCTGCTGCTCAGCCAGAAATGTTTTATCCCAGTACAGATCAATCCCGATCTCTCCTATGGCATAAAATTTCTTTTTCTGCAACCAGCCGGCAACAATTTCAAGTTGTTGAAGATAATTTTCATCAACTGACGTGGGATGCAGGCCCATCATAGGAAAGCAATGACCGGGAAATTTTTTTACCATATCCATCATGGGATCAATAGTAGAACTGTCAACGTTGGGCAACAATATTTTATCAACCCCCTCGCTGACAGCTCTGCTTACGGTTTCTTCCCGGTCGTTGTCAAACTCCTTCAGAAAAAGATGACTGTGTGTGTCAACAAATTGCATAACTCATTTTTTTTGCATTTCTCAGGCTGCAAACTTACAATTTTTAACACCATGATAATGCAATAGTAAAGATTTATGCAATAGCTTTAGGACACATCCGTCTCAGACAATACCCTGGGCAATCATTGCATCAGCTACTTTAACAAAACCACCAATGTTCGCCCCATCTACATAATTAACGGAGCCATCCGACTGGGTTCCGTATTTCACGCATGTCTGGTGAATACTCTTCATGATGGTATGCAGTCTGTTGTCCACTTCGTCACGGGTCCAGGGCAAACGCATTGAATTCTGCGTCATTTCGAGGCCTGAAACGGCCACACCACCGGCATTCGCAGCCTTTCCGGGGCCATAAAGTATTTTGTTTTTCAGAAATACCTCAACTGCTTCAATGGTAGAGGGCATATTAGCTCCTTCTGACACACAGAAACAGCCGTTTTTCAGCAGCAGCTCAGCCTCTTCCTTATTAATCTCATTTTGTGTGGCATTGGGCATGGCAATATCGCACTTTGTTTTCCAGGGCCGTTCCCCTTCATGATATTCGCAACCAAACTTTTCTGCATAATCCTTGATTCTCCCTCTTTTTATATTTTTAAGTTCCAGAACAAAATCAAGCCTTTCCCGGTCAATCCCGGAAGGATCATAAATATAGCCTGAAGAATCGGACATTGTAACCACTTTACCTCCCAGCTGGATAATTTTTTCTGTAGCATACTGAGCCACATTTCCGGAGCCGGAAATTGCTACTGTTTTGCCTTCAATATTTTCGCCCCTGGTTTTCAGCATTTCCTGTGCAAAATAGACAGCCCCATACCCGGTTGCCTCAGGCCTTATGAGACTTCCGCCCCACTCAAGTCCTTTGCCGGTAAGAACGCCGGTAAATTCATTTCTGAGTCTTTTATACTGTCCAAACAAAAAACCAATCTCTCTTCCGCCAACCCCAATATCTCCTGCAGGAACATCAGTGTTTGGCCCAATATGTCTGAACAACTCGGTCATAAAACTCTGGCAGAATTTCATCACCTCATTATCTGATTTTCCTTTCGGATCAAAATCCGATCCTCCCTTTCCCCCGCCCATCGGCAATGTTGTAAGACTGTTCTTGAATACCTGTTCGAAGGCAAGGAATTTTAAAATACCTAAATTGACAGTCGGATGAAAACGTAAACCACCTTTGTAGGGCCCTATGGCACTGTTCATTTCTATCCGGAAACCCCGGTTTATCTCTATCTCTCCTTTGTCATTGAGCCATGGAACCCTGAAAATTATCACCCGTTCAGGTTCAGCTATCCGCTCAAGAATGCGCGCATGCTTATACCGGGGGTTCTCCTCTATAAACGGGATTAGTGATTCGCTGACTTCCTGCACTGCCTGATGAAATTCAGCTTCAGCCGGATTCTTAGCCTTAATCCTGGCCATAAATTGTTCAGTTCTTGGATCCATGTTATAAAAATTAGGGTTTATAAATATGTTAAGCTTAACAAACTTAGTTTAATTTTTCAGTAAACAGAAGATACTGAACATATTATAAAACAGTTGGATAATTCATTTCAAATCCTCTGTGATACGCGCCGCATGAGGCTTCTCGAAATTTTTACAGCTACCAATAGGGATATTTATTTCACTTTTACTGTTTAGTAAGATTGTTCTTTTGTTAAATTAAAATAAAACGGATTATTACCCTTTATGAACAATGTTGAAATTGGTTAACTTTGCGGTTTTAATAAAAACCCTTACTCTTGAGTTTAGAACAAATAAAACAGTCTTTTAGGAATTCAACCGGGACTGCCAGTCTGGTCAGTTTACTTAAACAGGAAAAAACACCTGTAACCATAAAAGGCCTGAGTGGTTCGGCTTCGGTTTTTCTTGCCTCCTGCACTGCTGATCAAATTGCTGCTACCCATATTTTTGTACTTTCAGACAAAGAGGAAGCAGCCTATTTTTACGATGACCTTGAGAAACTCACAGAAAACGATCAGATCTATTTTTTCCCTTCTTCCTATAAACGGTCGGCTCAATACGACAGCACAGATGAATCGGGACTGGTGATGCGCACCAAAACGCTGGATGCTATGGAAGCTGAGAAGCAGATCCTGGTGATTACCTACCCTGAAGCACTGATTGAAAAAGTGATCACAAGAAGCCGCCTGAAAAAAAACACCCTGGAAATTAAAACCGGTGAAACCCTTTCCATTGAATTTATCAATGATATGCTTGCTGAATATGGTTTTGAAAGGGTTGATTTTGTTTATCAACCCGGGCAGTACAGCATCAGAGGAAGTATTGTGGATCTTTTCAGTTATTCTGCATCGCATCCGCACCGGATTGATTTTTTTGGTGACGAAATTGATTCCATCAGAACTTTTGACACGGAAACCCAGCTTTCAGATAAAAAAGTACAGAAAATCAGTGTGGTTCCCAATTTACTGGAATTAACAATGGAAGAGGCACACATCCCCTTCCTGAATTTTATTCCAGATGATTCTGTTTTATGGATAAAAGATACCGCATTGGTTATTGATAAAATGCGTCATATTTTTGAGGCAACGCTGGGGCATGAGGTGCAGTCGGAAAATGGGAGTTTTGAAGGCGACAAATCAGAACTTTTAACGCAGCCGGCTGATTTCGCCGCCAGGCTAAAAGCTTTCAGATGCATTGAAACCGGCAGTGCCTCTTATTTTAAACCCGAACAGACAGTCAGGTTAAATACATCTGCCCAGCCTGTATTCAATAAGAATTTTGAACTGCTTGCAGCGAACCTGGAAGAAAATAGTGGAAAAGGATATACCCTCTATATACTTTCTGAAAACACAAAACAATTTGACCGGCTCCGTGAGATTTTTGAAGGGCTTGGTAAAAAAATCAATTTCACACCTTTGGATTCCACTGTGAATGAAGGGTTTGTTGATCATGACCAAAAGATATGCCTGTATACTGATCATCAAATTTTTGAGCGTTATCATAAATACAGGCTGGATACAAAGTTTACAAAGAAAGAATCCATAACAATCAAGGAATTAACGGGTCTGCATCCGGGGGATTATATTGTGCATATTGATCATGGCATCGGGAAATTCGGCGGGTTGGAGAAGATTGAAGTGAACGGCAGGATGCAGGAAGCCATCCGGCTTGTATACCGGGACAATGATATTTTGTTTGTAAGCATTCATTCGTTGCATCGCATTTCCAAATACAAGGGAAAAGAAGGCAGCGAGCCCCGGATATACAAACTGGGCACAGGTGCCTGGCAGAAGCTTAAGCAGAATACCAAAAAGAAGGTAAAAGATATTGCAAAGGAACTGATTGCCTTGTATGCAAAAAGAAGGGCACAGAAAGGATTTGGTTTTTCTCCGGATACATATCTGCAACAGGAGCTTGAGGCTTCCTTTATCTATGAGGATACCCCTGATCAGGAATCAGCTACCCGGGCCGTTAAGGAAGGCATGGAATCGGATTATCCGATGGACCGGCTGGTGTGCGGTGATGTTGGATTCGGAAAAACAGAAGTGGCCATCAGGGCTGCTTTTAAAGCTGTCACTGACAGCAAACAGGTTGCCATACTGGTACCTACCACAGTACTGGCACTGCAGCATTACCAAACTTTTAAGGACCGGTTAAAAGATTTTCCCTGTACAATTGATTATATAAGCAGGCTGAAAAACGGCACTGAACAAAAGGCTACCATCAATAATGTAAAAGAAGGCACAACTGATATTGTCATCGGAACACATCGTCTGGTGGGCAAGGATATAAAATTTAAAGATCTTGGATTACTGATTATTGATGAAGAACAGAAATTTGGTGTAACGGTAAAAGAAAAACTTAAAAAACTTAAGATCAATGTAGATACACTGACCCTTACCGCAACCCCAATTCCACGGACCCTGCAATTTTCACTCATGGGAGCACGCGATCTTTCCATCATCAACACACCACCGCCCAACAGGCACCCCATCATTACTGAACTGCATACTTTTAATGATGAAATTATCAAAGAGGCCATCGAATATGAAGTAAGCCGAAACGGTCAGGTTTTCTTTATTCACAACAGGGTTCAGAATATTGAAGAAGTCAGGGTTATGATTGACAAGCTATGTCCGGGCGTCCAAACCATTGTGGCTCACGGACAAATGGAAGGTCCAAAGCTTGAAAAAATCATGCTCGATTTTATTTCAGGGAATTATGATGTGCTGATTGCCACCACCATTATCGAATCAGGACTTGATATTCCCAATGCCAATACTATAATCATCAACAATGCCCAAAATTTCGGTTTAAGCGATTTACACCAGTTGAGAGGACGCGTGGGACGTTCGAATAAAAAAGCTTTTTGTTACCTGCTTGCTCCGCCCCTTACCTCTGTTACACCGGAAGCCCGCCGGCGGCTTAAAGCAATTGAGGATTTCTCTGAACTGGGAAGCGGGTTTAACATAGCCATGCAGGATCTGGATATCCGTGGCGCAGGAAACCTGCTCGGAGGTGAACAGAGTGGCTTTATTGCCGATATCGGTTTTGAGACCTATCATCAGATATTGAATGAAGCAGTACAGGAACTGCGGGATGAAGAGTTCAAAGACTTATTTGAAGAAAGGGAAACAACCACCGGCACACCTGATAGCAATAAACCATCTCCCCGAAAACAGAAAACCTGGGTTTCCGACTGTGTAATTGATACCGATCTGGAAATCCTTTTCCCAGATGAATACATTTATAATGTTTCGGAAAGAATAAAGCTCTATCGCGAACTGGATAATATAGAAAATGAGGAAAGTCTGCAAAATTTTGCCGCCAAACTGGAAGACAGGTTTGGTAAGATCCCTGCCCCTTCTCTCGAACTATTCAATGTAGTAAGGGTCAGATGGCTGGCTATGAAGTTGGGGTTCGAGAAAATAATCCTGAAGAACGGGAAATTACTGGTCTACTTTGTATCCAACCAGCAATCACCTTATTATCAAAGCAGTATTTTTGCCGGCATCATGAAATACCTGCAGCAGCATCCCCGGCAGTTCAGTATGAAAGAAGCAAAGGGCAAGCTCTATATGTCAGTTAACGATATAAAAAACCTGGAACAAACGATTGGTCTTTTCCGGAAGATTACTGACGAATTAGAGAAGTAATCTTTACTGCCTGAGATTTACGCTACTGCGTTCGTTTACCACAATTGTCCTGGGAAAAATAAAATACCTTGCCTTTATAGTGCCTTCGAGGGCAATGTCAACATTTTTGTTCCCCAGCAGATTCATGATGGTAAAAACACCCCCAAGCATGCTGCTGATTTTAACATCAAGCTTAATGGTATACACTTTTTCTGAATTGGCAGGAATCACTATTTTTTCAATATGGTCAACTGTCCCGAATTGGCTGCCATTGAGCAAAATATCCACGTTTGCTCCAACCATCCTGAAATTATAATTATTTGGGTTAGTCACAGGCACATCCAGCTGTATTTTAACAATATTATTCTCAACCCCCAGTAACCTGAAATTCTGAATATCACCAACCTCAACTTCAGTAAAACCTGAACATCCGGACAAAAACAAACCGGTTAACAATGTTACTATGATTAACCTGGCGGAGAAAAAATTCCTCATTAAAAAATATTTTTAAGCATTACATTCCCTACAGAAACGAAAAAATCGCGGGAATAATATAAAACCAGGAATAAATTGGCTGAATTAGTCTTTCAGCACCATCTTATAACCTTTGCCATGCACATTAATAATTTCAACCCCGGGTTCATCTTTCAGATACTTTCTCAGTTTGGTAATATACACATCCATGGACCGGGCGTTAAAGTAGCTGTCGTCAAGCCATATTGTACGCAAAGCATAATTCCGTTCCAGAATTGAATTCATATTGGTACAAAGCAGATAAAGCAAATCAGATTCTTTGGTTGTCAGTTTATGCTCGGTGTCCTCACTGGTGAGCAATTGTGTTTCGGAGTTAAAAGTATACCGCCCCAATTCAAATACTTTTTGCTTGTGGGCTGACTTATTTTGTGTGCGTCGCAAAATGGCATCAATCCTGAAAATCAGCTCTTCCATTGAAAAAGGTTTGGTCATATAATCATCACCCCCCAGCCGGAAACCTTCGAAAATATCTTCCTTCATTGACTTGGCAGTAAGAAAAATGATGGGGATCTCTGAATTATTTGCCCTGATCTCCTTGGCAAGCGTAAACCCGTCCTTCACCGGCATCATAACATCAAGGATACAAATGTCATACGGTTCACTCATAAAACTTTTATAAGCTTTTTCACCGTCAGAAAATAAATTTGCTTCAAAATCCTTGGCCCTGAGATATTCTCTCAGTAAAGCCCCGAGATTTTCGTCGTCTTCAGCCAATAAAATTCTTGTTTTCACCAGTTAAAATTTTTTGATAAGGTTAAATATACGATAATTTCTTTTTTTATTCATGCCTAAACACGATTGTCTTTGAAAGTAATTTCAGTCTGAAACGAAATTTCCCATTTAAATTATAGTAACAGCCGAATAATTTTCAACCCGGGAGTGATCATGCATTTTTGTTTGTATTGATTTTGATATCTCATCCGGTAAAATAACCAATCCTATCCCTGTAAACGGTATTTTAACTATCTTGCTGACAGTTACCTACTCGTTGTTGTTCTCTGTAATTTTTTCCTTCCTGTTAAAAGGAATAAAAAAGCTAAAAGTACTTCCTTTGTTTAGTTCACTGTTAATTGAAATTTTTCCTTCATGAGCATCAATAATCTTTTTCACATAGCTCAACCCCAGGCCAAATCCCTTTACATTATGAATATTCCCCGTGGATACCCTGTAAAACCGTTCAAATATCCTTTTTTGATTCTCCTTACTGATCCCGATTCCGTTGTCCTTCACATAGACCTTAACTCCCCTGGAAGTTGTTTTACTCGTTATTTTCACCTCAGGGTTATCCCCGCTGTATTTTAACGCATTATCAAGTAAGTTAACAATTACATTGGTAATATGCATTTCGTCAGCCTGAATGGTTGTCTCTCCTGCATTGGTATCCAGTTCTAATCTGCCACCCCGGTTGTTGAGCTGAATTTTGAAATTATCAACAGCTTTTTCAATCAGCTGATCTACATTAACCGGCTTGAGTTTTAATTTAAGCCTTCCGCGGTTAAAAATTGCAGTTTGCAAAACTTTTTCAACCTGGTAACCCAGTCTTTTGCTTTCCTCTTCGATAATCTTACCAATATGACTGACATTTTTCATCTCCACCGGTATCCCGGGATCATTAAGCATTTGTGATGCCAATGAAATGGTTGATATTGGTGTTTTCAGTTCGTGGGTCATATTATTGATAAAATCATTCTTCATTTCCGAAAGACGCTTCTGTCGGAAAATAATAAAAAGCGTCAGGGAAGAACTAAAGATGACAATCAGGGTAAGCACAATGGATGTTATCGCCATAAATCCCATTGATTTAAAGAGAAAATTCCTCTCAGAAGGAAAATAGATGGTGAGATAGGAAGGATCGGCCAGAAAATCATCAGGGAAAAGCTGACAGGTATATTTGGTTGATGATGAATTTTTGTTAAAATTATCTGATTTGTATACAACTTGATTATTTTTCCCCAGCACGGCAAACTGAAAAGGTATATCTATCCCGCGGTCCGTCAGTTGCCCGCTTATTACCCGGCTGAGCATAGCCGGATTTACCCGGTCCCTGATGTCTTTCTTATTCCGCAACATCCTGTTCATTATATCTTCAATCACACTGCTGTAAGGCCGGCGCACACTGCCAGAATGCTGACTGTCAATACCTTTTGTGATATATTGTTGTTCACTGTATCGAAAATGCAGTATGGATCTTTGCAGGGTATCCTTTAAAATGAAGCTGGTATCTCTGAAGATTTTGTATCCTGAATAGTTTCTGCCATTCTCAGATTGGTCATAGACTATTGTACCACTGTTTCCGTCGGGGCTTTTCCGGAGGGTATCACCATGTTTCTGTATTTGATCCGGATCATAAAAATATTGCCGCGTCGATTGCATGCCGGTACTGTCTGATGAATTCCATAATTCGTTCAGGATCTCCCTGAAAGCCTCTTCACGCTCCAACTGCCCAACCACAGTTAACAGTGTCCTGTTAACCAGCTGATTAAATTGCTTTTCCTGAACTTTGATGGCATTACGAATCCAATAGGTTTGTACAAGTATCAACCCTATTAGTACAACCGTCACCATTCCGGTAAGAACCCAGATTAATTTTTTGTTCATACTGCAAATATACAGCTACTCTGAAATGGGTTTTAGTTTTTAACAAAGTTTAACACACTTTACCAGAATAACAGGATATTATCAAGAATTCAATATCTTTGTACACTTTACAAAAATGGAAGAAATTCACATGAACAACATACGAAATTTCTGTATTATTGCTCACATCGATCACGGCAAAAGCACGATTGCTGACAGGTTGTTACAAAAGACAGACACACTTACTTCAAGAGAATACAAGGATCAGGTGCTGGACAGTATGGATCTGGAGCGGGAACGGGGCATAACCATTAAAAGTCATGCTATCCAAATGCAATATGTTGAAGATGGAACCCGCTACTACCTGAATCTTATTGATACACCCGGACATGTGGACTTCAGTTATGAAGTGTCACGTTCAATAGCTGCCTGTGAAGGAGCACTGCTGATAATTGACGCAACACAGGGGATCCAGGCTCAAACAATATCAAACCTGTATATGGCGATTGATCATGACCTTGAAATTATACCTGTTTTGAACAAAATGGATATGGACAGTGCCATGCCTGAGGAAGTAAAAGATCAGATTGTTGACCTGATCGGCTGTGCCCGTGAAGATATTATTGAAGCTTCCGGAAAAACCGGCATGGGTGTTGATCAGATTCTAAGAGATATCATCGAAAAAATTCCTCCTCCAAAAGGAGATCCCAGGGCCCCCCTGCAAGCCCTTATCTTCGATTCAGTTTTCAATTCATTCAGAGGAATTATTGCCTATTTCAGGATTTTTAACGGTGAAATCAACAAAGGCGATTTTGTTAAATTTGTCAATACCCGCAAAGAATATAATGCCGACGAAATTGGCATTTTGAAACTAAAGCAGGAACCCAGGGATAAACTTAGTGTAGGAGATGTAGGATATATTATTTCGGGAGTCAAAACTTCCAGGGAAGTAAAAGTCGGCGATACCATCACACATGTTGAACGCCCCTGTGATAAGGCAATATCCGGATTTGAAGATGTAAAACCAATGGTTTATGCCGGGATCTATCCGGTAGATGCAGATGATTATGAAGAGTTGAGAGCTTCAATTGAAAAATTACAGCTCAATGATGCATCCCTAACTTTTATACCTGAATCGTCCCTCGCGCTGGGATTTGGTTTCCGCTGTGGATTTCTTGGATTATTGCACATGGAGATTATCCAGGAACGGCTCGACCGCGAATTTGATATGGATGTTATTACCACAGTGCCCAACGTAAACTATAAAGTACATACAACCAAAGGGGAAATAATTGAGGTCCATAATCCATCCGGATTGCCCTCTCCAAATTATATTGACCACATTGAAGAGCCCTTTATTCATGCCCAGATTATCTCAAAGGCCGATTATATCGGGCCCATTATGACCCTCTGTATTGAAAAAAGAGGCACCCTAAAAAATCAGGTATACCTCACCAGCAACAGGGTTGAAGTTACTTTTGAGATGCCGCTTTCCGAGATTGTTTTTGATTTCTATGACAAACTGAAAAGCATATCAAAAGGATATGCATCATTTGATTATCATCAGACCAGTTACCAGCAGGCCAGTCTGGTTAAACTGGATATACTGCTGAACGGTGAAAGTGTAGATGCACTCAGCACCCTGATTCACCGGGACAATGCCTATGATTTTGGACGCCGTATATGTGTTAAGCTTAGAGAATTGATACCCAGACAACAATTTGATGTTGCCATTCAGGCTGCAATCGGCCAGAAAATTATTGCAAGAGAAACCGTGAAAGCAGTACGAAAAGATGTTACAGCCAAATGCTATGGTGGTGATATAACCCGTAAACGTAAATTGCTTGAAAAGCAGAAAAAAGGAAAAAAACGGATGCGCCAGGTAGGGAACGTAGAGGTACCCCAGCAGGCCTTTTTGGCTGTACTTAAGCTTGATTAAACCATAACTCTGCTCGGGGTTTACCTGGATTTTTCTTTTTTTTATTAATTTGGTGGATAGTTTTTTGGAGCCAGGCAGAAGGTGCAATTCAACAAACAAATTTAATTCCAAATCATAAAATATTGAAAAAGGAAGAATCATCGCTTATGGCACGAAGCGAATCTGCAAGCCAGCGCATCGGATACAAGGTTACAATCTTATTTTTACTCTCCCTGATGGTAATTATTACAGCGGGGTACATTGCCTATAAAAGTTTTACAAAGCTTACCAATACAATTGATAATCTTGCAAAACCCAACGTGGTACTGATCAGTCTGCAGGATGTACTTACCAATATATCAAAAGCTGAAACCAGTATACGGTCGTATGCTTCCTCCGGCAGTAAAACACATCTTAATTTATATTACAGCTTCATCGATTCAGCAGATAATAAACTGATGGACCTGAAAGCATTGATGCCGGATTCAACAAAACGGAAACTGGTGGATTCTATTTATTCACTCCTTGACCAGAAAAAAGAAATACTTGGCTATTATATTGAACTTCAGTCGGCTGATACCATGTACCGGAAATATCTCAGAATGATTGATGCATTTGATACAATTGCCAAAAATCCGGACACCATACAACGCATATCACATATTACAATTGATACACTTAAAAACCAACTGGCAAGTCAGCCGGCAAAAAAAGAGGGATTGTTTTCGAAAATTGCAGTTTTTCTTGGCCTCAAGAAAGAATCTGATACTACCGGGATGATCGTCAGAACACCTGGTGTGGTTAAAACCGACAGTACCTATTTTAATGTCAGACAGAAAAATGAACTGCAGGGATTGAAACAATTAATATATAAAATTCAACTGGACATAGCTCATCAAAGTAAGTACCGCAGTTCGCTGGAATTAAAACTGCTGCAGCGGGACTTTGCCGTTATGAAAAAGATAGAAACCCTCATCAATGAACTAATAGATGATGAGACAAGACAATCGGAACAAAAGAAGATCAATGCAAATTATTTTGCCAACCAGAGCATTCGCCTGATTGGCGCGATATTCCTGGTTAATTTTATTTTTCTGTTTATTTTCCTTTTTCTTATTTTTAAAGATATCTCAAAAAGTAACAAGTATCGCCGGGAACTGATTGATGCCCGCCGGCATGCCGAAAATCTTACAATGATAAAAGCCCAGTTCCTCGCCAATATGAGTCATGAGGTGCGTACTCCCCTGACAGCTATCATTGGTTTTAATGAACAACTGTTGAAGACTCCCATGAACGAGGAGCAAATTGGCTTTAGCCAGATCATACAAAACTCCTCTGAACATCTTTTATCTCTGGTGAATGAGATTCTGACCCTGTCAAAGATAGAAGCAGGTAAAATTAATCTGGATGAAACCACATTCAATTTATCAATATTAATTGAAGATGTTTGTGATGTGCTTATCATCAAAGCTAATGAAAAAGGAATTTCTTTGCGTAAAAATATTGACTCTTCATTGAATCGGCCAGTTGTAGCAGATGAGCACAAAATCAGACAGGTTATTATCAATTTGCTGGGAAACGCCATAAAATTTACTGATAAAGGCTATGTTGAAATTGAGGCCGCCAGAGAAGATGAGAGTGCAGACACTGTTAATGTGGCAATGAAGATAAAAGACACCGGCATAGGTATTCCGGAAGACAAAACAGAAGATATATTTAACGAGTTCAGTCAGTCTGATATCAGTGCGAGTAAAAAATACGGCGGCACCGGTCTGGGGCTGACCATCAGTAAGCGTCTAATTGAACTCCATCATGGTACAATCTCGGTGACAAGTAAACTCGGAGAAGGATCGGTTTTCGAGGTTAAGCTTCCTCTCAGGGCCGGAAAAGAACATGATCTTACAGGGCAACCTGCAGAGAACCTTGTAGAAACCGGACTTTTGGGAGGTAAGGAGATATTACTGGTAGATGATGACCGTATGAACAGTATGTTGGGTAAGCTTGTTCTGGAAGGATTTGATATCAAAATCCAAACCGCATCCGGCGGACAGGAAGCACTTGATATGATAAGAAAGAAACACTACGACGCGGTGCTGATGGATGTGCACATGCCGAACCTGAGCGGTCCGGAAGTGACCCGTATTGTGAGAAAAGAAGAGATGGAAACCGGACGCCCGCACCAATTGATCATTGCACTCACAGCCAACGTGATGAAAGAAGACACAAACAGTTTTCTGGAATCAGGCATGGATTCATACATATTCAAACCATTCAGGGAAGTAGACATATACATCAAATTATGCAGTATTTTCGGATTGAAAATCAAGGAGTCTGAAAAATCAGATAAAAACACAAATAGTGAAAAGGAAAAACAGATTAGTATCACGTACGACCTGACAGAACTAAAACAGGCTACCAGAAATGACCAGAAATTTTACATTAAGATGCTAACCACCTTTACTGAAAATGCACGTATTGGTAAAACAGCGCTGGTTAATTTGTTTAATAACGAACAATGGCATGATCTCGGAGAAGAAGCACACAGGCTTAAAACTATGTTCAGGCATCTGAAAATAACTGTTGTATCCTCAAAGCTGGAAGAACTTGAAAAACTGGCATTGAAAACACATCAGTACAATACAATCCCTTCTCTCATGAAAGACCTCATGGTTAAAATTGATGAATCAATTGAACTAATAAGCCAGGAAATTGAAAAAGCAGATCAGAATGTATGATCTGCTTTGTTGGATTTTTTACAATGATTTTAACAGGATTTCCGAATAAATTTAAAAATTCATGGAAATCTTTGCAAATGTTATTCGATAGCAATTACAGCATCCGGCTCAATCACCTGGAAGGCAAATGATTCCATAAAAAAGAGCTGCACTTCATCGTTGTAATGGTGTTCATAACCAATGGACAGGTCCTGTCCCAGGGTTAGTACAAAATCACCGCCCCTTTCGGAAACCAGGAAATTCTCCTTAATATTCGGATTAAGCAAAATTTTACCTTTAAGCAGATTTTCGAGCTGTTTTATCAAAGGATATCCCCTGACATTTCCGGATAGTTTCTTCCAGTTCTCACTGTTTACAACCAGGGTATAAGGTCCTCCAATGGCCTGTTCCCTGAAGCGGATAATTCCTTCGGTTATTACCTGAAGCAGTTCCTCAGGATCATCAGGGAAGCTGAGTTTTTTCTGATTTGTTGTGTTAAAAAGTCCTTGCATCTCACCAAGACCGTAATATATAGCATTTTCCTCGAAGCGGGCAATTTTTCTCGCAGAATCCTCAAGGGCACTCAGATCCGGCAATCTAGCCCCGCGATCAATATCATCCAGTTCCCAGATGCTTAATTTAAAGGACATACGACTCTCAATCATTGGAATAATCTGGTGCATCCCGTACCTTACTTCATCATCCTTTTGCTTGGGTGGAATATAAAGTCTTCCTGTTGGCACTGCCGGATAGTCAATCCCCTTTGGCCCTTCAACATCAACAAAACGACGGGCTGTAAGTACTGATTCAAAAATTTCCTTTGAAGTTGTATTTATTTCCTCCCATGCTTTTTGTGTAATGGGAGCCATCGATTTTTTAAGAATATCCATAACAGATAATATTTTTTTAGTTTAAAAATCAGGTTTATTTAATGCTTCCCACATTCAGGTCTGTTAAGCCTGAATCCGGATCATCTTTCCCCTTTTCAGCTTCTTCAAGCTCCGTTATATCACCTTCGGTGAAAAGGTAGGTGCGCATTTTCTCATCCCAGCCATCCATATTTCTTCGCAACCATTCAAAGGCCATGCAGGCATGCTCCATTTCTTCATTCCTGTTGTGAATAAGAATGGCTTTCAGATCTTCACTGCTTGCAACATCAGCCCGTTGCTGATACCAGTCAATTGCTTCAATCTCTTCCCGCAAACTATGCAGGGCTCTTACAAAATCCCTGGTTTTTGCACTTAGTTCATTAGTTGGTTCATGATAATCACTCATAATCTATGTCTTTTTTGTTTAAAAATTACAGATTTACTTGTTTAACAAATTGCTTATAAATAAGTTAAAAATTTTTACATATTTTAGGACATCCTGTAAAGTTAACACGTACTGATCTTTACGAAACATCAGCAAGGTAAACCCAAAACAGTATTTATTATCAGTTTAACATTAGTCACTTTCTGAAGACTTCTTTTTATCCTTTTTTTTGTTACCTGAAAAAAGATTTAAGATCCAGCTATTCTTGAGCGACTCTGCTGTTTGAGTAACTTCCGTTACGCCTGTGTTTATATTTTGAAGCGTAACATCCAGGCTATCAGCAAACGTACTGTCTGTCAACATTTTGTTAACAGTCCCCTTGCCATGATTAATTTTGTAAGTCACTGCAGACAGACTAATTGTCAGACTGTCCAAATGTCCTGTAAGGCTTTTTAAATGATTAGCAGTTCTTATGAATTCAAAAGTTAAACTATCATCATATATCAGCCGGCCCAGATCTCCTTTACCCGACTTAATCTGATCGGTAATATCAATCAGATTGTTTGAAATATAGGAAGCATTATTGCTCGCTGTATTAAGGTTCTCACTGAAGACAGTATCCCTGAGCAGACTGCCGAAAATACCCTCTCCCTGGTTAATTTTTTCGGCAATATCAGCCAGGTTACTGGTTAGTTTGGATGCATTCACTGCAGTATTATTTACTTCCTGCAGTATATCATTCAACTCAATAGGTTTGATGGTAACTAACACATCCCCTTCCTTTAAGGGTGGCAAGTCAGAACTTCCTGAATGAATAATAATTTCTTTGTTGCCCATCAGGCCCTCAGTACCTATCTGCGCTTTAGAATCCTTCTTAAGAAATTTCATAGCCCTTTTGTCAATAGACATTTCAACCTGTATGGCAGAATCATTTTTAATCTTCATGCCACTCACCGAACCAATGGTAATTCCTGAAAATTGCACATTATTACCAGTTTTCAGTCCCTTAACGTCCTTAAAAATGGCAGATATTTCTACTGAATGACCAAAAAATTGTCGGTCACGCCCAAGAAAGTATATTGCCACTACCAGAAGAAGTAAACCAATGGTAATAAACAATCCAAGGCGAATATTCTGGCTTTTGGTATTTTTCATATGTCTTTATTTTTATTTAAAATATGCACTGACTTCTTTGTCATCTGAATGTTGTAACTCATCATAAGACCCTTCTGCCACAAATATCCCGTCACGAAGAACCATAATACGGTTAGCCGTCATCCTGGCACATTTAATATCATGAGTTATAATAATAGACGATGTTTTATATTTTGTTTGAATTTCAAGCAGCAACTCGCTGATTTCTTTTGATGTAACAGGGTCCAGCCCGGTAGTTGGCTCATCGTAAAGTATGATTTCTGGTTTAAGAATAAGTGTACGTGCCAGGCCAATCCGTTTTTTCATACCGCCGGAGAGTTCACCAGGAAGCTTGTCAATGGCATCTTCCAGTCCGACATTTTGCAGCGCTTCTCTGACCATGCGCTCAACTTCATTTTTATTTTTATATATCAGCGTCCTTCTGACAGGAAATGCAAGGTTCTCTCTCACTGTCATGGAATCATACAAAGCACCTCCCTGAAAAAGGTACCCCACTTTTTTTCTGAGTTCATTGAGTTCATCATCATCAAGATCAGGAATACTGTTGTCGAGTACTTTCACCACACCCGAATCCGGGTAAATAAGCCGGACAATGCATTTAATCAGCACCGATTTGCCAATCCCGGATTTACCCAGCACTACAATATTCTCGCCCCTTTTCAGTTCAAAACTGACATCACGAAGAACATGATTCTTCCCAAAACTTTTACTTAGGTTTTTGACTTCAATGACACTATCTTGTGCATCTATATCAACCCTGGCCTGTTTTTCGGCTATATTTTCATTCTTACTTTCCATTAGAAAACACTTGACATATTTGAAAATAATTCGGATACCTGCACCGCAATCAGGTCAATCACAAAAATAACCAATGAAGAAGTTACCACAGCTGAGTTTGCAGCTTTACCCACACCTTCAGTTCCACTATCGGAAAAATACCCTTTAAAGCAACCGATGATCCCTACCGCAAAGCCAAAAAAGACTGTCTTTATAGTAGCAGGAATAATATCATAATAGTTAAGTGAGTCGAAAGCCTGATTAAAAAACAAGGACAGTGAAACACGGCTGTTAATATTTACAGCCATATAAGATCCGTAAAGTGAAATAGCATCGGCAAAGAAGACAAGAATGGGCAACATAAAAGTTGTAGCAAGCACCCGGGTCACCACAATAAACTTAACAGGATTGGTGCCGGAAACTTCCATGGCATCAATTTGTTCTGTAACCCTCATTGACCCCAGTTCAGCTCCTATGCTACTTCCGACTTTACCTGCAAAGATCAGGGCAGTAATAACCGGGCCGATCTCCCTGATAATAGAAACAGAAACCATTCCCGGCAACCATGCTTCAGCACCAAATTCAACCAATACGGGGCGGGACTGCAATGTCAGAACCAGCCCGAGAATGAAACCGGTGATGCCAACCAGTGGCAGCGATTTATAACCCACATCATAAGCCTGCCTCAATAATTCTTTATTCTCAAATGGTCTCCTCAGAATCTGCCTGAACACAGTTCCTGTAAAATGGGTTAGCTCAGCCAGTTCAACAAAATACTCTTCCAGCCATTCAGGCAGTGGTAAAAACTCTTCTATTTTCTTCTGGATTTTCACAATCAATATTTCCGGTTAATTAATCTATCTGTTTTTCATTAACAATTTAAAATGCAAATGTTTCTGATCTCAGGCAGAATTATGTTCTTTTTCAGAATTTGTAACCTCCAGTCTTGTCCTTGGCAGGGCTTCAGGATAATTTTCCTGTAAGAACGTAATTATTTTTTCTCTGACGTACACACGGAGATCCCAGGCCGTTGGCGAATCAATCGCACTCATAAGAGCCCTTAGTTCCATCGTGGTTTCACCAGAGCCGGTCACCTGCAAGACGTTAACTTTTCCGTCCCACAGAGAGGTAGACTCAAGTATCCGGGTTAATTCATTTCTGAGTTCATCTACCGGCAGGGTGTAATCGGTATAAACATAAACGGTGCCAAGGATATCGGCAGAAACGCGTGTCCAGTTCTGAAAAGGCTTTTCAATGAAATAGGTAACCGGAACAATTAACCTGCGTTTATCCCAAATCCTGACGACCACGTATGTGAGGGTGATTTCTTCAATCCAGCCCCATTCTCCCTCAATAATCACAACATCATCGAGCCGGATAGGCTGTGTAATCGCAATCTGGAAACCAGCCAGGATCATTCCCAGGCTTTTCTGGGCAGCAAAACCAATGATAATTCCGGCAATCCCTGCGCTAGCAAGCAAATTAACACCTACCTGTCGGATTTTGTTGAATGTTAATAAAGCTGTTGCAAAAGCAATAAGCACAATTACTACAATCAGGATGCGTTGAAAAACTTTAAGCTGTGTAATTACTTTTCGCGCCCGTAAATTATTTTTTGACTGTGTATCGTAATTTTTAAGAATAATAAACTGGATGACAGTAACAACTTTAATTGATAACCAGGCAATGGTAAAGATCATTAAAAGGGTAATAAAATGCTGGTAATATCCATCATAAGGCTTGGTAAAATGCATGAAAGGCATAGAGATGATCAAACTCAGGGTAATCAGTACGAATAAGGCAGGAGATTGCACTCTTCTTTTGATATGCCTGATATTCTCATCATCACTTTTTCTGATCATCTTCCATACAACTCTGAAAAACAACAGGTACATAAGTATACCGGTAAGAATAGCTGCAGCAAGAATAATCAGCGAACTAAAAGGATTAGACTTATCTGTAACAGACATTAAAATATCTTTCATTTCAGCACTTTAGGTTTTAAAATTCCAAACAAACAGGATTTGCCAGGATATAAAATTTTCTAATTCACATAAAACATGCGCATAACATATCAGATTCAGGCAAATAATCAAATGCAATCAGTTGAAAATCAATGTGTATTCCAGCCATTAAAATGCGATACCACTCAGACCAGCGGTCTGATTTTTCTTTAAAAAGGTGTTTTTATCTCTTTTTAATAAATGATTTTTCATGAAAAACCAGAACCGGCAGCCTGGTATGCATGATAAGTTTCCTTGTTGAACTACTGGTAAACAAATCCTCCAGGAATCCACGATTTTCCTTCATGATACTGATCAGATCGGCATCTGTCTCATGTGCAAACTTATCCATATCTTCGATAATCGAATCTCCTTTTACCGAAGTAATATCAATGTGTTCGTAGCCGGATTTTTCCCTGACAAGATTTTTAAATCCCCGCTCTCTGATTTGATTTTTAAAATTATCATCGCGGGTAATATGCAAAGCATTAATTTGGGCATCAAATATTTGAGCCAGTTCGCTCAGTTTAGCCAGTGAACCAATATCTGCTTCATGATAATTTGTAGCATAAATGATCTTCTGAATGCCAGTATATTTTGCTTCCGGCGGAACAATAAAAACCGGGCAGCGCGCATCTTCAACAATTTCCTGATTCATATCACTGATAAACCGGTCCAGAAAACTTTGCTCACTTCTGCCTGTAAGAATAATCATATATGTATCCTCCATCTCAGACATATCAATAATTTTATCAGCAAATATTCCTGTTTCAATCACAGTACCGATTTTTTTACTCTTTCCCGTTTCTTTCTCAATTACGCCCAGGAGTTCTTCAAATTGTTTTTCTGCTGCACTACGCAAATCACGTATGTCAGGCAGATAAGGAGCCACTCCGGTAGTTTCCTGATAATTTGCAGTATAACGGCTTAAATCGATCACATTTACAAGTACTACTTCTTTTTGAAGTACTTCAGCCAGATCAATCCCATAAAGTGCTGTATTAATACTCTTTTCAGAAAAATCGGTAGGTATCAGTAATTTTTTCATACAAAGTATATTTTAGTCAACGAACAGAAATGTTTACAGCCAGAACTGGTAATTCTTTTTAATAAAAAAGACTATAATAAACTTCTTTCATAAGGAATTAAGAATAATGTTGTATCACAGATGTTCAATTTACAGAAAAATATGCAATTATAAAGCGTTTGATGCAGGTAATTTCAGGTATAATGCGGTATCAAAATACTTCAAATCAACAAAAGCCCCCAAGATTCATGGAGGCTTTCGACAAGCCTGTAAATATTACACAGCAATGACATTACCTGTTTTTCAAATTCTGCCAAAAGGCCAGAGCGAATCTTGCAAGCGTCCTGTTTCTGAACAGGTACCTGAGAATTGAATATCCAATAATACGATTTCTGAATGCATTAGAAACATCCCTTTTAGCTTCAGTAAAAAGCAGGGAAATATCTTTTGTTGAATATCTTAAACGCTCATCATAAAGCAAAACCTGGTATCTGAGACGTTCCCTGGCAAAACGAATTTCATCAATAGTCCGGTAATTTCTTTCAGGATTTTTTTTCATTTTCCTTTTTGGCTTTATCAAATTCATCTTCAGCAAAAATGATAGCAGTCAAATTTCTGATCACCGGCTTAACAATGAGTGATTTACGTAACAAATAGAATAAAATACCGATTATCACATAAATAATGGTAACAATAAGAAAGCCGGCAGCCAGGTCTCCATAATTATTTCCGTACCAGAATGCAAAGGCAAACGAAAAAAACAAGAGTCCAAAAGCTGCGATCAAAATCAGAATTACAGAAGAAATAAAAAAAGATCCAATAAGTGATATCCGTTCCAACAGGGTAAGTTTCCAGAGCTCAGCTTTGGCATTCAGATACCCTCTGATAATGTCAAAAATTTCTGCTACATTTTTTGATAATGATTTATCACTCATCAGTCAGCTTATTTGGTTGCTTTTTCTTTAACATCTTTAGCTTCCTTTTTGACCTTTTCTTCTAAAGTACTAAATCTTGATTTTGCTTCTTTAACAAATTCTCCAACGTAGTCATTCAGGTCATCAATCTTGGAAGACAACGAATCTCTTACATCATCTCCAATTTTTTCAGCCTCATTTTTTATCCTCTTTCTGGTTTTAGATCCTTTATCCGGTGCAAACAATACTCCTAATGCAGCACCAGCTGTTGCACCAGCTATAAATCCCAGTAATGCATTTGTTGATGATTTACTCATAATGATTTAATTTTTAATGATTATTATTTTTTGGTTTTCATACTGGCATTACTACAGAAAAAACCTTGCCAGCATAGGTATTTTAAATATATTACAGGAAAAACTGCCTGAGAAAGTCCGTTGATCGATTTTTACACATTGTATAAACAAAGCTTTGTAGAATTTTGTTCAACAATAAACATAAGCTGTAGAAAAAGATACACAACATTTTTGTTATTATGCCGAATCGTTTTACACCTAATTTAAGAAATTTGATTTTAATTTCAAAATCATGTATTAAGACAATATCCACATCAAATATGTTGAGCCTTTAATGCACTCTGCCAGCCCAACCCCCATGTGGACATACTCATCTGTATAATTAAAGTCAATTTTAATTTTTAACAATGTACCCTGCTTAAAAGGGAATCGGTTTAAGGAATAATGAGCCCGGTAAAAGCCCGTTTTATTTGATGGATCATATAAAGGCAGACAAAAGCAACCTAAACTTATTATGTTTACAGCCAATCAGAAATACATATTTTATTAATCAATCCAAATTATCATACAATATTATTTCCCAAATAATATGTTTTCTCTGTGTAATTGGTCGGAAAATTGTTCTATTTCTATAATTGTTTATATAAAAGCTATGACCTTTTTATTTAACAATTATAAAGCCGATGAAATCTATTATTTAAAGCTTTAAGCGATGCGATTAAACATAAATCTTTCGAAGACAGTAAATATACTGGTAATAATAACCTTCATTATTGCGTTGACTTACCTGGGCAGAAACATTCTTATCCCGCTTGTTTTCGGAGGTATTTTATCACTGCTGTTATATCCGATTTGTAACTTCCTTGAAAAACATAAAATCCCCCGGATTATCTCCATCATAATCTCTTTTATACTTGTATTTTTGATTATCGCAAGTATTATCGCTTTTTTTTCATCACAGGTAATCAACCTGTTTGATGATATTAAAGATTTCGGAAAAACACTTACCAAATTACTCGATAAGATCATATATTTCATCAATCACTCTGTATTGCCCGCCAACACAAATCTTCAGGAATTGTATAAACAAGGTTCCGGCAGCCTGCTTGAATCATCAACCGGAATTATCAGAAAAACAATTACCTCATCTACCAATTTTGTTGCCTTTGTAATATTTGTGATTGTATATACCTTCTTGTTTCTGCTTTACCGAACTGCTTTCAAAAAGTTCTTTTTACTTTACTTTAAAAAGCAGAATAAGTAATACGCCTATGAACTCTTAAACAGCATCCCAAAGGTTATTCAGAATTATTTTTACGGGATGTTCATCGTGATAATCACAGTTGGCACTCTCAACGGAATAGGCATGTGGATAATAGGCATTGATTTTCCTTTCCTGTTTGGTTACCTTGCGGCAGTACTTACAATTATTCCCTATATCGGAACTACCATAGGGGGCCTTTTACCAACATTTTATGCCCTGGTTACTTATGACAATTTATGGATGCCGTTAAGTGTGATGGCTCTTTATTTTTCAATTCAGACTATTGAAGGGAATATATTAACCCCAAAGATAGTAGGCAACAAAGTAAGTCTTAACCCTCTTTTTGCATTAATATCTTTGCTTGTCGGAGGATTGCTTTGGGGTATTGCCGGAATGATTCTTTTTATACCTATTATGGCAATCGTAAAAGTAATTTTCGACCATATCGAATCACTACAGCCTTATGGTGTGCTTCTCGGAAGTGATTTTGGGAGTAATGAAGAAAATATTTTTACAAAGATTAACCGGAAGGTGAGTGAAATGCTGAACAAGGAAGAAAAGAATTAATAATTCAAAAGGTAAACTGTTTATTTGCCTGAAATCTTTTTCTTCACTCTTTTATAAAATGCCCCCAGACGACCCGCTGAAATTTTTATATTTTGTATGCTAATAGCATGCCTGCGGGTACCCCGGGTCCCCAGCAGATAAGAATAGGGCTGCAATGCTTCAATATTCTTAAATATAATCTTAGCCATTGCCAAAAATGGCACTATCACAAGCATGCCGGGAATCCCCCAGATGGTTGCACCTATAATCAGACTAAAAATAATAAAGAATGGATTGATCTTTAAGCTCCCGCCGACAATGTTAGGAGTAAGAATATTATTTTCTATAAACTGAATCACAATAAAAACCAATATTACTCTGAATGGTAACGACAGAGATTCCCCG
This sequence comes from uncultured Bacteroidales bacterium, assembly GCA_963783315.1. Taxonomy (GTDB): domain Bacteria; phylum Bacteroidota; class Bacteroidia; order Bacteroidales; family DASQZP01; genus DASQZP01. The sequence goes on along the minus strand of CAWAMZ010000002.1, from coordinate 237,586 downwards.
GTCAACAATGCAAACAACAATGGAACGGCCCCACCCATGAGGGTACCGAAATAAGGTATAAAATTAAACAGTGCTGAAATTACACCAAATATAACCGGGTAATGCATTCCGGCTATGTACAGACCGAAAGAATTAAGTATACACAATATACTCACCACAATAATAACCCCGCCCATATAGCGTGTGGCGACAGTAGAAATATCACGTAAAATATGGACAGTAACAAACTCCTTCTTTTCAGGAACAATTTTAAGGATAAAATAGGCAAATTTTGTACGGTAATATAAAAAAAGAAAAATATATACCGGCATCAATCCAATCTTAAGCAATGTTCCGGTTGTAGCACTGAAAATTGTATTAAACAGCATACTACCTCCTTCAAAAAAACCGGTAACCCAGTTTTTTAACAACGTTTCCAGTGATTTGTCCTCAACTCCAAATGCATTTCCAATAGTATGCTGCAGCAATTCAATGTTCTGCAGGGCCTGTTTTTTTAATGCAGGAAAATCAGATACCAGTCTGCCCACCTGGGTATAGATAAAGTATATACCGCCGCCAAGTACCGCAATTGCCAGGATAATGCTGATGAGAATTGATAATATACGCGGGAAATGATGCTTTTCGAGATAATTGGCAACAGGAAAAAGCAGGTAAGCAAGCAATATCCCAAAGGCAACAGGATATAAAAAACCCTTAGCAATGATAACTGCATAAATTGTTAACATTACAGCCGCCAGAAAAATTACATAACGCATCAGAAATGGATACTTCTTGCTCATATTAGGTCCAGTGTTTTAAATATAACCTTGAAAAAATGAGAGTTTTGCCTTATGATGTAAGAAAAAACTAAATGATCTGCCCTTTGAAACTTTAATTCTTCTCAGACAACTGTTAAACCAAAGGGCCGGTAAATTTGTTCATAAGGTCAAACAGAATTAATGCATAATAATATTTGGATTTTGAAAGCAAGGTTTAAATTGAAAAATTACCGAATTAATAACTCAATAATGAAATTCAAATATAGCTTCTTATTATTCCTTTTTGCCGGTTTCATGATTACAGCCTGTAACTCCGGCAACAACAACCAAACAGAAAAGAGCTCAGATAATCCCACAAATGCCGGAAATATTAAAGGTAAACATAAATTAGAACTATCACAGACTTTTTATAATGGCAGGTATAATTTTTCTTTCAGGTTGCCGGAAGGCTGGAAGGCAGAAGACCAAAGCACCAATGGTGATGGGTTTTTCATAAAAACCAACTGGCCAAATATAGATATGCGCGCCTACGCAGAGCAATTGTTATCAGAAGCTGAGGAGAACGAAGCGTGTGATAGCCAATCTGCTTTTACCTTTGATGATAAAACAAAGGGTACTTTTTGCCGGAACACCAATGAATGGTTTTTTTTCAGAATTAAAGATGATGTGCGTCTCGTATTTTATGCAAATGCGAGTGAAAAATTATTGCTGAATCATGAAGATGAAATAAAACAGATAGCGGCCACTTTAAAATTTGATTAATGCTAAAGCCCAGTGAGTAAATATAAACCAAATATGGTCACAATATTCCGGCTGGCAATGAAATTCATTTTGTAAGAATAATATTTCATACATTTGTATCTCAGATAAAAATCACGTAATTTAACTATCAGATATTAACAGGAATTTTATCCGTCTTTGTTGAAAATGACAAAAAGGCAATATAGGAGAAATTGATGAACAATAAGGTATTAGTGATCGACGACGACACTTACATGTGTAATTTGCTGGAAAATTTTCTGGAAAATAATGGTTTTAAAGCGACCGTTTCCTATACCGGAGCCAGCGGAATTGAAAAACTCAAAAAACAGAAATTTGACCTTGTACTTTGTGATTTCAGGCTTCCGGACACGGACGGGCTCAAAATGCTTGAGCAGATAAAACAAATAAACCAGCGTTTACCGGTAATAATAATTACAGGCTATGCAGATGTAAGAATTGCTGTCAAACTGATGAAAATGGGGGCCCGGGATTATGTTACGAAACCCATTTATCATGAGGAGATACTGCAAACCATCCGGAAAATTTTATTAACTGAGGAGAGAACCACAAAGTCCGGCCCTTTTGAGGAAAAATTTATTACGGGTGAAAGTAAAAAGATGCAGGATATCATGAAGCTGACCGACATCGTTGCACCCACAAATATGACAGTTCTGATCCAGGGGGAAACCGGATCCGGAAAAGAATTTATTGCCCGGTCCATCCATTATAAAAGCCCGAGAAGAGACAAACCATTTCTTGCCGTTGACTGTGGAGCAATTCCTAAAGATCTGGCCAACAGCGAATTATTTGGACACATTAAAGGATCATTTACCGGGGCAATTAATGACAAAAAAGGTGTATTTGAACAGGCCAACGGAGGCACTCTGTTCCTTGACGAGATAGGTAATCTTACGCTTAACATCCAGATCAAGCTGCTCAGGGCCCTGCAGGAACGTGTAATTACCCGCATAGGAGAAGGTAAAAATATTGCTGTAGATGTACGCATTATAGTAGCAACAAATGAAGACCTGAAAACCCATGTTGAACAAAACCAGTTCAGGGAGGATCTTTTCCATCGAATTAATGAATTCAAAATAAATTTACCCCCACTGAGAGAACGAAAGGATGATATACTGATCTTTGCCAATCATTTTATGAACCTTGCCAATAGAGATCTGGGTAAAAATGTAAATAAATTTGACGCCGAAGTTGTAGAGATACTGCTGCATTACCCGTGGCACGGAAATCTCAGAGAACTTAAGAATGTAATAAAAAGAGGTGTATTAATGGCAGAAGATGATATTATAACACTTGACTGCTTCCCGGATGAAATAAAATTATACCGGAATGAAGCAAACATTGCTTCCGGTAATCAGAAAGATGGAGTAGGACTCAAACAGGCATCAATTGAAGCAGAAAAAGAAATTATCCTGAACGCATTAATTGAAGCCAACTACAATAAATCCAGGGCTGCCAAAATTTTGGATATTGACCGTAAAACTCTCTATAATAAAATTCACCAGTATGGAATAAGCCTTGAATAATTCCTCTGGGTGGTGTGAATAATTATGCCCAAAAATTGTAGATTATATTTCTCATTTACCACTGGTTCATTGTATTCTGTCAATCAACCAGTTTTTTGTTTCGTTTTCTGAACCCCTCAAACATGCCCTTTGACCGAACTTCTGGCAGATACTTCAATTTAGTATTCATTTCCTTATTATTTGGCATAATCTTTAGTTCTTATATATTGTAAACACCTCTTACAGGTGATTTTACTTTTATTGTTTACAAGCATCGGAAAAGTCCCGAAATGCATTAAACAGCTTTGAGAAGTGTTCCTGTTAACAGGATTTCAAAGGTACACTCAGTTCTTTTTAACCACTCAAATGCGGAGAAAGGAAATATGATATGGAACGAAATAATTTAAACGATTTTTTTATCAGGGAAAAGCAGCATATCAACATAAATGTGAATACCGGAATTACAAGCAGTCATCGCGAAAAAATATCAAAAAATCTTTCTGTAGTATTGGCCGACAGCAGTATGTTGTTCCTAAAGACACTCAATTATTACTGGAACATTCGCGGTACTTTATTCAGAGACTTCCGGCTTATTACACACGATATAAGCAGAGAATTACTTACCGCCCTTGATGAAATTGCTGAGCGGATACGATCTCTGGGATATCTGGCACCGGGTTCACTTAATGAAATTAAACAATTATCCACTATTGATGATGGGACAAAAGAATTTTCAGAACAGGAAATGATTGCTGATCTCATAAAAAGCAGTGAAAGTATCGCCAGAAATGTCAGAAAAACCATTGAAATTGCCTCAAATTTTAAAGACGAGGCATCAGTGGAGATGCTGACATCAAGACTTAAAACCCACGAAAGAAATGCCTGGATACTCAGGAGTTTGTTAGAAAGGTAACCAGTTTTTTATCAACGTCATATAATGACTTGATTAAAATTTAAAGCCGGGTTGGAATCCAACCCGGCTTTTTTGCTTACATTTAATTCAGTCAGGAAAATGTTTTTTATTCTTCCATGGCAGCCATCAATTCGTCTGTCATCTCCAGATTATGATATACATTTTGTACATCGTCATCATCTTCAAAATCTTCAATCATTTTTAAAACCTTCATCGCTGATTCTGTATCAAGCTGCTTGGTATCGTTGGGAATTCTTTGTAATTCAGCATTTTCGGGTTCAATTTCCATTTCCTCAAGTTTTTTTCTGACATTACCAAAATCTTCAAGAGGCGTGGTGATCACAAATGAATCTTCTTCTACTTCAAATTCCTCAACTCCGGCATCAATAATTTCGAGCTGAAATTCCTCCGGGTCACGATTCCCCCGCGGAACTGTAATTACTCCTTTACGGTCAAAAAGAAAGCTCAGTGAGCCGTTTGTACCCAGGCTGCCCCCGCGTCTGTTAAAAATAGCACGGATATTACTGACTGTACGTTTGTTATTATCGGTAAGGCATTCTACAAATATTGCTACGCCTCCCGGTCCATAACCTTCGAAAGCAGTTTCCTGAAGATTTTCTCCTTCACTGTCTGCCTTGGTAATCGCACGCTGTACATTATCCTTTGGCATATTTGCTCCCTTTGCATTCTGTATAGCCAAACGCAACCGCGGATTACTCTCCTCATCCGGGCCACCTTCCCTGACCGCAACCTGGATCTCTTTTACAATCCTTGAAAATATTTTTGATCGTTTGGCATCTAATGCCCCTTTCTTTCTCTTAATTGTCGACCATTTACTATGTCCTGACATATTCTGATTTTATATTTAAATAATTACTTTTTTGCGGGCATAAAATTACAAAAAGGAAATCAAACTTAAAAGCATACATGGCAACCACTTAATAAGAGACAGTAAAACAGTCCGGACACTGAGGGCATTTATTCCATTCCTCTTATTAATGGCCTCTATCAATCCAGTCCGGGCCATCCCTCCTTGTTTATCCGGAAATATTTTTCAAAATGAATTTGATGTATATTGTAATTAATTTCATCTTGTCCTGCCAGCCCTTCCTCATACAATTTGTTTTCTCAATTGATAAATGAATAGCGGAATTTACATTATTTATTATCAATATAAATAATTAATTTATAAGAGGTTGAATATTTATTTACTTGATACTTAATCAATTTTTCCATAACTTGTATAGAAACCTAATAATTAAACCTATGAAAAAACCCGGACACAAATTTTACATTTTATTGCTGATGGGGAGTATTTTGGTAGTTGTAACCGCATTTAGCAACTATTTTCTGAGGGAAGATAATCCATTGAAAGGAAAATACAGTTATGCTGATTTTGAATCGGCTAAAAAATGCAAATCATGTCACACAGGGTTTTATCAGCAGTGGTCACAGGCGATGATGTCACAGGCTTACACCCATGCGTGGGATGAGATTGAATATTTTAAATTAGCAGAAGCACATGCCAAGCAGGTGCCTGAACTACAAGATGCCGTTGATGGCTGTAACGGCTGTCATACGCCTATGGCTTTTATGGCTGGTCAGCTTCCTCCGGCCAGGCCTGATAAGGGAACTATGGCCAATGAATCTGTTTCCTGCGAAGTTTGCCATCTGGTGCAGGGTACAACAGAAGAAATTCCCCACAATTTCAGCTATATAATTGAACCCGGTAATACCAAACACAGTTCCAGAAAAGGGACCAAAGACTCCCCGGCGCATAACATTGTTACCAGCGATTTTTTCCGGACCACCGAGTTTTGTGCCAACTGTCACAACGAAAAGAATCCGGCGGGGGTTTGGGTAAAGAGTACTCAGTTGGAATGGAAGGAAGGTCCATATTCCGCTGAAGGAGTGAGATGCCAGGATTGTCATATGCCTGTAGCTGAATATAAAACAGCAATAATGGGGAATACCTATAAAGATGCCCGCTTGCATTTGTTTCATGGAGCTCATGCCAAAGGAAAAGTGATTGGTACTATTGAAGTCAGAATACAGCCGGACATCCAGGAATCGGTTCCCGGAGAGACAGCAGTATTCACCGTTGCCCTCTTTAATCAAAAAACAGGACATAAATTCCCAACCGGTTCAGTAGAGGACAGGATCGTATGGTTGCATGTTGAAGCTACTGATGCTGAAGGAAATGTTTACCACCTGCCTGTTGATAAAAAAGGATTTGAAGGGGAAGAATACACCATAGCCGCTGATAAAATGGCGTATCAGGATATGGGTGTTCCTTTGGGCATAGAAAATTTTGAAGGTGTACAGCGGGATGGTATACCTTTGGGAGACCGCATATTCAGAATGCCATACCTTGATCCAGAAGGAAGAATGACTATTATGCAATGGAATACAGATTCCCTGGGTGTGGATTATAGAATTGGCCCCAGGGAAACCAAAATAGAAACCTATACCTTCCAGATACCTTATGATGCAGCCCCCGGTAAGATGATGGTTAAAGCTGTACTGAATTATCAGTTACTTGTCAGGCCTGTGGGGGAACTGCTGGAAGTTCCTTCCGAAGAATATGAGCCCCTGGTAGTGAACGAACATTCAACAGATCTAATGATTTATCAGTAAAAATTCAAACCAAATAAAAACCCTGACCTATGAAAAAAAGTATTCTCATATCTTCAGTGCTATTATTACTGATGCTCATAATAATATTCCCGGTCAAACAATCCAGCGCAATCCCTGCTTTTGCAAGGAAATACAGGATCAGTTGTCAGACATGCCATTCTCCGGCTATTCCGAAATTAAAACCTTACGGAGACCAGTTTGCTGTGGATGGATTCAGAATAGCTGACCAGGAAACACCCCGCTATTTCATCGAAACAGGTGACAACAAGCTCTCTTTGCTCCGTGATCTGCCACTTGCCGTGAGATTTGACGGACATCTGTCCTATAATTTCGGAGATAAAACAAGACAGGATTTTGGATCTCCGTTCGGAATTAAGCTTTTATCAGGAGGTGAACTATCCGATAAATTATCCTATTATTTCTATTTTTTTATCAGTGAAAAAGGAGAAGTAGCTGGTGTCGAAGATGCATTTATTATGTATAACAGTCTCTTTAATTCAGGCATTGATTTTTATCTTGGACAGTTCCAGATAAGCGATCCGTTGTATAAAAGAGAGCTTAGACTTACCCTTGAAGATTACCATATTTATTCTGTGGCACCAGGTATATCAACCATTGACCTTAAATATGACCGAGGGATCATGCTTGATTACGGATTGGCCTCAGGAACGGGCATAACCGTCGAAGTTATTAATGGAAATGGCATTGGCCCGGCCGATCCTGATTTATTGTTCGACAGGGATAAATACAAAAATATCCTGGCTAAGCTCTCTCAATCATTTGGTGACAATATAGATATCGGGCTGTTTGGTTATTTTGGAAAAGAGAGCATTCAGGGAGCGACCAATGCACCTGTCAATACCGTGCGCATGATTGGTCCGAATTTGACATTTAACCTGCTTGAAAAACTTGAATTTAACCTGCAGTACGTTCACCGTACTGATTCAAAGGTTATGATTGACAACGACACACCACTCATCAATGATTTGGTTACCCAGGGGGGCTTTGGAGAAATCATTTTCTCGCCGAACGGAGACCAGAGTAACTGGTACATGGCAGGGCTCTTTAATTATGTAGATTCTGATCTTAATTATCTTATTTATAAATCAGCAACATTACATGCAGGTTATGTGCTGAGAAGAAACGTTAGGCTGGTGGGTGAATATACCTATGATTTTTCGCTTGAAAATGAATCATACGGAAAAGCAAGTCTTGGTGTTATATCTGCATTCTGAAATGAAATAAAGCCTTCTAAAATTTTCCTGGGGAGAGAAAAGGATAAATCCGTTGATAACGGTATTTATCCTTTTCTTTTGCCCGAAGCAAATTCAGAAACACCAAAAAAATAATTACTGAAAAGAAATTGTATTTTTGCATTGAATACCCAATAGATTGTTTTATGTTTTTATTCCGGGTAAACCGGAATTTAATTGGTCAGGAGAAACTCAGTAAATGACAGTAAGAGGCGAAATAAGCACATCCTTTGAACCCGTTTCCATCGTACAGAAACAAAAAGTCTACATTGAGACCTATGGTTGTCAGATGAATGTTAACGACAGTGAAGTAGTTGTTTCAATACTTGGAAAAAACGGATATATACTCACAGACAAAGCAGAAAATGCAGATCTGATCTTTATAAATACCTGTTCAATAAGGGAAAATGCTGAACAACGGGTGCGCGGGCGATTGGATCATTTTCGCAAGGTTAAAATACAAAATCCTGAAGTTAAAATAGGCGTCATCGGGTGTATGGCTGAGCGGTTAAAAGAACAATTACTGGATGAAGAGAAGATGGTAGATCTGGTTATCGGACCGGATGCCTACCGTGACATTCCGGCTTTGCTTGAAACTGCGGGGAGTGGAGAAAAAGCAGTGAATGTGATTCTTTCACGCGAAGAAACCTATGCTGATATAATGCCCGTTCGGCTGGATAAAAACGGAGTAACTGCCTTTGTATCCATTACCCGGGGATGCAATAATATGTGTGCTTACTGTGTGGTTCCCTATACCCGCGGCGGTGAGCGAAGCCGTGATCCGGAAAGCATCCTGAATGAAACGAAAGATCTGTTTAACAAAGGATACCGGGAAGTAACCCTGCTGGGGCAGAATGTTGATTCTTACCGGTGGCAACAACCCGATGGAGAAATTACCGGATTTACAGAATTACTTGAAGCAGTTGCTGCTATCAATCCACTTCTCCGCGTAAGATTTGCCACTTCACATCCCAAAGATCTGACAGATGAGGTGTTACAAGTAATGGCCCGGCACAATAATATCTGCAAAAGTATTCATCTCCCAGCTCAATCGGGCAGCAGCCGGATACTGGAAAAGATGAAAAGAAGATATACCCGGGAATGGTACCTGGAAAGAATTAAAGCCATCAGAAGAATACTACCTGATTGTGCAATCTCAACTGATCTGATTGCAGGTTTCTGCAGTGAATCAGAAGAGGACCACAAACAAACTCTTTCCCTTATGAGAAAAGCAGAATTCGATTTTGCCTATATGTTTAAATATTCTGAGAGACCCAAAACCCTGGCTCAGAGAAAATATGTAGACGATGTGCCCGAAGAAGTGAAGACGCAGCGGCTGAATGAAATAATTGCCCTTCAGCAGGAATTATCTGCCCAAAGCAAAAAGAACGATATCGGGAATGTATTTGAAGTCCTTGCAGAAGGGGTATCAAAAAAATCAGACAGGGAACTTTTTGGCCGGACCAGCCAGAATAAGGTCGTTGTTTTTCCTGCAGATCAATACAAAGCAGGCGATTATGTTAAAGTAAAAATACTGGACAGTACATCTGCAACATTACTGGGTAAAGCTGTAAAATAAAGTAAAAAATGAGTGAGAAGATCAAAGAATTTCGTGAGTACCGGGAAAAAATGAACCGGAAATTACTGGAAGGGAATAATAAGGTTATTAAGAGAATATTTAACCTCGATACCAATACATATCTGGATGGCGCACTACCATCCGATGTTAAAGAAATGCTGGGGCTGGTAAGCTCTATGGTGCTTCGCTGCGACGATTGTGTAAAATATCATCTGGAACGTTGTTTTGAGCTTGGGGTAACCCGGGAACAACTTTTTGAAATTTTTTCAGTTGCAAATCTGGTTGGAGGAACGATTGTAATCCCTCATACCAGAAGAGCTGTTGAATACTGGGATGAACTGGAAATGAACAAATAGGGATATTTTCCAATTACCCGCAGGGAAATTTGATTGTAAAACCTCAAAACCCTGCAACATGAAAACCCTGAACAAAAAAAACGGAAGTCTGCTGGCTGCAGTTTCTTCTTTACTGCTGGTTGCCTTCGCTTTGTACCAGCAACCGGTAAATTCCTACCTCCAAAAAATTCTACTGGCCGCAGAACAGTTTAATAAAGATTATCCACAGCAAAAGGTGTTTTTTCACTTCGATAAACCTTCCTATACAGTTGGTGAAACAATGTGGATGAAAGGTTATGTGTCTGACGTTTCCACAAACAAACCGGATCAAATGAGTACCAACCTGTACGTGGAAATGGTTAATTCCCGTGAAGCGATTATCCAAACCCGGCTGTTGCTCCTTTCAAAGGGGACGGCTCATGGTGATTTTACCCTGCCCGACACCCTGCCTGAAGGAAACTACATGATCAGAGCCTATACAAGCTGGATGAGAAATTTTGACCAACAATATATTTTTACCAGAAGTTTTTATATCCGCAACCCTGAAAACGAGAATTTTATTACTTCCTCTGAACTGAAATTCAACCGCCGGTACAACAAGAAAATAAAAAAATCACGCAAACAACTTGATTTACAATTTTTCCCGGAGGGGGGAGTAATGGTGGTTGGCCTTGAAAACCGCATAGCATTCAAGGCTGTTAACGGACTTGGTTCCGGTGTTGATATCAGCGGAAGTATTATGAATAAAAAGGGAAACAAGATAACTGATTTAAAAAGTATACACCAGGGAACAGGATCATTCTTATTTGTTCCAGAACCAAAAGAGAAATATACAGCCATAGTAAAAGATCAGTCAGGTAAAGAATATACATTTAAATTACCGGAACCTGTTGAGACCGGATATATAATGAAGGTCGACAATCTGAACAATGAAATATCTGTATCCGTTAGTGCGAATGTATCTGACCCTGAAAGAACGGTAATCTTAACAGGGTTATCGCGTAACAGGATATATTACAGTCATGCTCAAAAAATGAAAGATGGCAGGCTGAACCTGAGAATACCTGTTCATTTATTTCCGGGGGGGATTACTGTCTTCACCCTGTTTGACAACAGAGGCAATCCACAGGCTGAAAGACTGGTTTTTCTGGATAACTACCAGAGGATGCATATTTCGGTTGAGCCGGAGAAAAAACTCTATTCTCCCAGGGAAAAGGTTAATTATAAAATATCCGTTTCAGATGATCAGGGAAATCCGGTAAAAGGAAATTTTTCAGTGGCCATAACTGATGCCGGTCAGGTAAAGGAAACAGATTATCAGGGTGGAAACATAGTAAACTACATGTTGCTTTCTTCAGAACTAAGAGGAAAGATTGAAGAACCCGGATATTATTTTGACACCCGGAATCCCGATAGCAAAGAGGCCCTTGATTTACTTATGATGACCCAGGGATGGAGAAGATTCTCGTGGGAAAAGATTCTGAACAACGAGTTTCCTGAGATCAACTATCCGGTGGAGGATCATCTTATGGTTGGCGGGCAAATTACAAGGGAATTTTTCAAAATTCCTTTGAAGGAAATACCAGTTAAACTCTCGATCCTGTCAACCTATAATGACACCTACGAAACTAAATCCGATGATAAAGGTTATTTTATATTTAAAGGACTCGTTTATTACGACACGATTTCAGCAAGACTTGAAGCGGAAAAGCCCAGTGGCAGGAAGAATCTTGTTATAGAACTTGGCATTAACCAGTCACCAGGAAATGACGGCAGTTCTTATATGGCTAAGAGCATCGGAGTAACAGGCAAAGGAGAAAAATGGACCTATAAAGAAGCCAATAAAGAAGAAATCGAACAAGTACGGCAGCAGATTATTGACAAAGAGAATGAAGAAAGAAACGATCCTTCAAAAATATATGGCAGAGCAGATAATGTTTTGTATATGAAAGATATACCTCCAGGCTATAACAATTTATTGCAAGTTATCCAGGGACGAATTCCGGGGGTAGTGGTTTCAGGAAACAGCATAATAATAAGAGGGATAAATAGCATTTACATGAGCAGCGACCCCTTAATTTTGATCGACGGAGTACCTTCCGATATGATGGCCTTCCGTACTATTTCTCCTGAAGATGTTGAGCGGATTGAAGTGCTGAAGGGCCCCAGTGCCTCCATCTATGGAAGCAGAGGAGCAAATGGTGTAATAGCAGTATATACCAAACGCGGTCAGTTTATGAAGAAAGGAGTTATAGACTTTAAGATGCTTGGCTATTACAGCCCCCGTGAATTTTATACTCCAGCTTACAACAGAACACAACTTGCAGGAACGCCAGATATGCGTCCTACAGTTTACTGGAATCCGGAAATCATTACTGATGAAAATGGACAGGCAACATTCAGTTTTTATACTTCAGATGCCAGAAATAATTTTAGGATAGTGGTGCAGGGGATATCGGATAATGGACTTGTTGGTGCTGTTGAATCAGGATATAAAGTTGAATGAGGAAAAGCCGGTTTGCCTCACAAACCGGCTTTTCATAATGATTGAACTGAATTATAATATAATCTTATTGCTGTTTGACAATCAACTGAAGTTCTTTCAGTTGTTCGCCCGAAATCCTCGAAGGGGTATCAATCATAACATCACGGCCTGCATTGTTTTTAGGAAATGCAATTACGTCACGGATTGAATCAATACCGGCAAACAGAGAAACCCACCTGTCAAAACCAAAAGCAATGCCACCATGGGGAGGAGCTCCGTATTTAAAGGCATTCAAAAGAAATCCAAATTTTTCTTCAGCTTCATCTTTCGTCATGCCCAATGCTTTGAACATGGTTTGCTGAAGCTGGTTGTCATGAATTCTGATGGAGCCACCGCCAATTTCCACCCCGTTTATAACCAGGTCATAAGCCTTTGCCCTCACCCTTGCCGGATCGGTTTCAAAATAAGGCAGATCCTCAGGATAAGGTGATGTAAAAGGATGATGCATGGCATAAAAGCGCTGTGTTTCCTCATCCCATTCCAGTAACGGAAAATCAACTACCCAAAGTGGTTCAAATTTATTTCCTTCCCGCAAGCCCAGCCGGTTTGCCATCTCCAGACGTAGTTCGTTGAGAGCATTCAGGGTTCTGTTCTTATCACCCGCCAGGATCAAAATCAGATCACCTTTACCAGCTCCGGTTTTCTGAGCCCAGACTGAAAAATCATCTTCATTATAAAATTTATCAACAGATGATTTTACTGAACCGTCCTCATTATATTTAACATATACAAGCCCTTTTGCACCAATCTGTGGTTTTTGGACAAAAGCAGTAAGTCCGTCCAGATCCTTCCTGGAATAACCTGCACAACCAGGCGCTACAATAGCTCCAACATATTCAGCAGCATCAAAAACCTTGAAATCCTTTCCCTGCACCAGCTTAGTAATTTCATTTATCTTCATATCAAACCGGAGATCGGGTTTGTCGGTTCCGTAGTTTTCAATGGCTTCATTATAAGGCATGCGCCTGAAACTACCTTCAATTTCGATTCCTTTAATCGTTTTGAAAAGATGTTTGGCCAATCCTTCAAATGTAGTGAGTACATCATCTACTTCAACAAATGACATCTCACAATCGATTTGGGTAAATTCAGGCTGTCTGTCGGCCCGCAGGTCTTCGTCCCTGAAACATTTAACGATCTGAAAATACTTGTCAAAACCGGCAACCATCAATAGCTGCTTGAATGTTTGCGGCGACTGTGGTAAAGCATAAAACTGACCGGGATTCATTCTGGAGGGTACAACAAAATCACGGGCACCTTCCGGGGTTGATTTAATCAAAACAGGGGTTTCCACCTCCATAAAATCTTGTGAATCAAGATATTTACGCGTCTCCTGCGCCATTTTATGCCTGAGTATCAAATTTTTGCGTACCGGCACCCGCCTGAGATCAAGATAGCGGTATTTCATTCGTAATTCATCTCCGCCATCCGATTCATCTTCAATGGTAAAGGGAGGTACCTCCGACTTATTTAAGATGTTAAGTTCATCGACCATTATTTCAATTTCACCAGTAGGCATTTTCGGGTTTTTATTGCTACGCTCAGCGACTTTCCCTTTAACCTGAATTACAAATTCACGACCAAGTTTGCGGGCCTGCCTGCACAGGTCGGCATTTGTTTCCATATTAAAAACGAGCTGGGTGAGGCCGTATCTGTCTCTCAAATCAATAAAAGTCATACCTCCCAAGTCTCTGGAACGCTGTACCCATCCGCTGAGTGTAACCTGAAGATCAACAGACTGAAGGTTTAATTCGCCACAGGTATGTGTTCTGTACATAATGTTTTTATGATTTAATGATTAATAGTCGCGAAATATTTAAATCTTTGCGAAAATAAAAAGAAAATATGAATTTAAGGTTGCGGAAACCGAATTACAGCAAAGATTGTTAGTTAAAAAACAAGAGTAACATGAATTACGAATTATTTTCAGATGAATATTTTATGAACGAAGCCCTAAAAGAGGCTCAGGATGCTTTTAGAAAAGGAGAAATTCCCGTAGGGGCTGTAATAGTAGCCAATCGTCAGATTATAGCACGGGCCCATAATTTAACCGAAACACTGGGCGACGTTACTGCCCATGCTGAGATGCAGGCCTTTACCTCCGCTTCTGAAGCAATTGGCGGAAAGTATCTGAATGAATGTACTCTTTATGTAACATTGGAACCATGCACCATGTGTGCCGGTGCAGCCTACTGGGCGCAATTGGGCAAACTCGTATATGGCGCTGATGATGAAAAAAAAGGATTTACCAATGTTAGCAGAAGTATTTTACATCCTAAAACCGACATACTTACCGGGATTTTGGAGAATGAATGTGCTGCGTTGCTCAGGGAGTTTTTTCTGAATAAGCGAAAAAAAATACGCTAGAACCAAAAAGTAAATATTCCACTAACAGCTTGCATGTTACCGCTGATAATGTCCCTTTTTATTAAAAAGGGATCCCCGTCTGCCGGATGATATTTTACATCATAAAATACATCATATACTGAGGGGTACCTGGTATAACGAAATTCAAGACTTAAAGCATGTTTCTTTTTAATTGGATATTTTATACCTGCTGCAATAATACCTTTAATTCCTGTATTGGGATATATTTTTTCATTGACAATAACATATTCATAGAAGCTATAATTACTGTAAAAGCTTCTATTAATCTCCTTAACCCCACTGTTTAAATTCAGGGCATAGTTCAGCCCAATAGCAATAAAGGGGTTGAGCTTGCTTTTGAGATAAGTATAATTGAACAAAAGTGGTATGTCCACCATTACAAATTCAGCATTACCCGTAAATCTTATATTATTCAGACTGTATGTTGGATTAAACTGTATGTAATGAAGATGAGCTCCGGTTTTAATAGTAAAATTCAGTGCCATTCGTTGCCTGAGCCAGATGTCAAAATCCATCCCAAGAGAAAAAGCCTTAAATGATGCCATTGCTGAATTCTGAAAGAATCTTGCATCAACAGGCAGGTTAAAATGCATAACAGCCATGTCGCTGCCAACACCCAGGCCAGACCGGATATAAACTTTATCTGCCGGCTTCTCTTTAGGTTTTTTGCGAAGCGTGTACATAAGCTGCTCCGGTGCGGTATCCTTATTATAGGTAACTATGATATTGTATAGACCATTCCGGTTATAAGAGGTATTGCCAATCATTCCATACGCCACAGAATCGTCTCTGAGTAACGCTCTCAATTGTGCTTTGTAAACTTCATGTTCAATCAGTTGGTTTCCGTTATATTCATGTTTGTATCCCAGGGTAATTAATCCGGGCGAATCATTTTCCAGATAGTAAAAGTCGCGAAATTCCGATTCATTCTGATTGCTGACATAAACACCCATCCTGTGATACAAACTTAGTTTACCCTTAACAATACATTCAAGAAAAAGTGTATGATTATCCGACGGAAAATTTTTATAATATTTACTTATGAAAAGGCCTCCCGCATCAAAACCATAAGAATGAATTTCACCGGGTTTGTAAACGACCGGTTCACTATCGGAAGAAGCTTTAAACCTGCAGGAAAAAGTATTCTTGTAACTCCCCTGATTATCTATAAGGCCTTCGTGCTTTACACCGCTTTTGGTTACAATGAATCCCTGCTTATAAACTTCCTGACTGAAGACTGCATAAGAAATAAAAATCGCAATGATTAGAAATGCTGACCTTGAAAATATTTTCATCTTATTCAATTTACTTTTTCAAGAATAAAGCCAATGTTCTTAAGGTTTTCCCAGAATCCCGGGTAAGATTTATTGACTACATTGCCGTCCTCTACGATAAGGTTACCCGTGACCAGGGCGCCGGGAGCAAATGACATTGCCATGCGATGGTCCTGATATGTTTCTATAAAAAAATCCGATTCATCTTTGGACCTCTGGTTGCCTGAATAGGTAAGCAATCCATCCGGAGCGTACGACAGTTTGATACCAAATTTACCCATTTCCTTTTGCAATGCGATTATCCTGTCTGTTTCCTTGATCCGTAAACTTTGCGTCCCGGCAAACCGGAAGGGTATTCCTCTCAGGCCCAATGCTACAGCAAATGTCTGAACCATATCCGGACAGTCGATGAAATTGTACTCCAGTTCCTTTTCTCCTGTTGCTCCTTTCGTGAGAAAAACACCCTCCTCAGTAAACTTCGAACGAATGCCCAGCTTTCCAAATAGTTGTGAAATGACAGCATCACCCTGCAAACTATCCTTTTTTAAGTCTTTGATAAATATATTTGATTCGTTCGATAAGAAAGCAGCCTCATACCAATAGGAAGCAGCACTCCAGTCGGCTTCAACAATATATGGAGCAGGCTGGTATCCCCCTTTTTCAATGCGAATCTTGTTACCATTGAAATAGCCATTGGCTCCGAAATATTTCATCAGATCCAGTGTCATTCGTATATAGGATGAGGAAACAACCTGGTTTTCCAAATGGATTGTCAAACCATTTGGCAAAACAGGCGCAATCATCATCAATGCACTGATATACTGACTACTAACACTGCCATCTATGCTTATGGATTCACCGTTTAATTTTCCCCCCTCTATCAAAAGAGGGGGAAAACCCTCTCTTTTCCCGTATTGGATATTGGCTCCCATTTTCCTGAGTGCGTCCACCAGCCTGGCAACAGGGCGGTTTTTCATTCTTTCAGAACCAGTCAACTGCCATGAACCGGGGGTAACAGAAAGGTAAGCAGTTAAGAAGCGCATGGCGGTGCCCGCATGACCTATATCAATAGTAGTACCCTTTGCAGCAAGCGCGTTAAGCAATACATTTGTATCATCACTGTCCGAAAGATTTTCAATTTCGAATGGCTCATTACATAAAGCCCTGATAATAAGCACCCGGTTGCTGATACTTTTTGAAGCCGGTAGTTTCACTATACCTCCGGTAATTCCTGTCCTGCTTGATACACTTATATTCATACTTACACTGTTTTACATCAGCAAAATTATCATTTTTTCAGAATAACCCCGGATTTGCCGCCTTTTAAAATACTTTAACATACAGTAAACAATAAACCCTCTCCCGGACAGGTTAATAAATTAATTTTGCAGAAAGATGCATCGGTAAAACTGGAAAATTTAAGTAATTTTGCCATCACAAACGAAAATTAATATGGTACACATAACCAGATTGCTCGTTAGCTTATTTCTCCTGATGGCTCCTGCCGGTATGTCATTTGGTCAAACTCCTGTTTACCAGGATTATACAGATTTTATCAGGCAGTTACAGGAAGATCATTTCCCTCAGGGAAAAGTAACCATCCATCAGGATGAACGCATCAACCTGCTGGTGTACAAACATGTGGAGCAAAGGAAGAAACAAACCGGGATCCCGGGATACAGGATCAGGATTTTTTCAAATTCAGGAACAAGTGCCAGAAGTAATGCTTTGCAGGAAAAATCCAGATTTATGAAATATTTTCCGGATATCAGTAGTTACCTGATCTATGACAGTCCGAATTTTAAAATTTATGTAGGCGATTTCAGGACTAAAAGTGAAGCTATTAAAGCTTATAAAAATATTGTACAGGAATTCCCTTACGCCTTTATTATTAATGACCAGATCAGAACCGATGTCAGATAAACCGCCAGTTGCAATTGCCGGAAGTCATTTCTTACCATACAGTGGAAAAACACTCTGGATTTCAGGCTTATCAGTAATTGTAAGTAACCGGACACTAAATCTGACAGGTGTAATCTCTGGTATCAGAAAGAATAATAATTTAATAAAAAATGTTTTTCAGCTTTAAATAATGAGTGACCAGATTAAACATGAATGCGGTATTGCGCTCATCAGACTCCTGAAACCACTGGAGTACTATCAGCTCAAATACGGCACCTGGATGTACGGTTTACAAAAGCTTTATCTCCTGATGGAAAAGCAGCATAACCGGGGCCAGGATGGTGCTGGTGTTGTTGGATTAAAGTTTGACCTTGAAGCAGGCAACAAATATATAAACAGGCAACGCTCCATAGAAGCATCCTCTATCAATCACGTTTTTAAGAAAATTTACAGCAATTTCAGGAAAGTTGAGAAGAAGAATCCTGCCCTGTTGAATGACGTCTCCTGGGCCAGGAAAAACCTGCCTTTTGCGAGTGAATTATACCTTGGACATTTGCGCTACGGAACTTTTGGCCGTAACAACATTGACAATGTGCATCCGGTAATGAGACAAAACAACTGGAAATCCAGAAACCTGGTACTTGCAGGAAATTTTAATCTTACCAATGTTGATGAATTGTTTAACATCCTCATCGAACTGGGCCAGTACCCCAAAGATTATTCTGACACTGTAACTATTCTCGAAAACGTTGGACATTTTCTGGATAATGAAAATCAGAAAAAATTTAACCTTTTTAAATCCCAGGGATATACAAACCGGGATATCTCTGCCCGGATCGCTGAACATCTTGATGTAGCGAGTATTTTACAGGAATCCAGCAAAAAATGGGATGGTGGTTATGCGATTGCCGGACTTATCGGCCATGGAGATGCCTTTGTGATGCGTGATCCCTGGGGAATCAGGCCGGCATATCATTATCACGATGATGAAATTGCTGTGGTAGCTTCAGAGCGTCCGGTTATACAAACAGTGATGAATGTGGATGCGGGTGACATTCATGAACTAAAACCCGGACATGCCTTCATTATTAAACGCAACGGAAGTATCTCCCTCGAACAGGTAAGAGAACCCCAGGAAAAAAGATCCTGCTCTTTTGAAAGGATCTACTTCTCACGTGGCAGTGACAAAGACATCTATCGTGAAAGAAAAATGCTCGGACGATTGCTTACAGGCGCCATTTTGAAAGCAGTTGATAACGACCTGGATAACACTGTTTTTTCTTTTATCCCGAATACTGCTGAGACAGCTTTTTACGGCATGATGAACGGTATAGAGGAACACATGATGGAGGAAAAAGTGAAACAGCTTACTACCATTGGCCGGAATATTGCCGAAACCGACTTCCTGCGGATCATGAACAGGAAACCCAGGATCGAAAAAATTGCAATCAAGGATATTAAGCTGCGCACCTTTATCTCACAGGACAAGGGCAGGAACGATCTGGTAGGACACGTTTATGATGTCACGTATGGTACACTGGAGAAAGGAAAGGACAACCTGGTCATCATTGATGATTCAATCGTAAGGGGCACAACTCTGAAACAAAGTATCCTGAAAATACTGGACAGGCTTGGGCCTAAAAAAATAATTGTTGTTTCTTCCTCACCCCAGATACGTTACCCCGACTGCTATGGAATAGATATGGCCAAGCTGAATGATTTTGTGGCATTCCGGGCTGCCATAGCCCTGTTGAAGGACCGGGGAAAAGAAAATATCATCAACGAAGTATACAAAAGATCAAAAGCACAGCAAGGTAATCCCAAAGAAGAAATAGTTAATTATGTAAAGGAGATTTATGCTCCGTTTACTGATGAAGAGATTTCCGACAAGATTGGAGAATTGCTCAAGAGCAGTTCGATCCATGCAGAGGTTAAAATTGTATACCAGACTGTTGATAATCTGCACAAGGCCTGTCCAAATGACACGGGTGACTGGTATTTTACAGGTAATTATCCTACACCCGGAGGCAATAAGGTGGTAAATACCTCATTTATTAATTTTATTGAAGGAAAAGACCAAAGGGCATACTAAATACTTATAATAAAAACCGGAACTCACGCGCCTGTACTCGTGAGTCTGCCGGTACTGGCGTTTCGTCACACAGGCCTGCCTACCTGGCCAGGCAGGCATTTAACTTCGCTGAGTTTCTCCCGACTTTCGGAGCTTCTTCCTCGGTTGTAACGCGTGCGCCCATTTGCAAACCTTTTCCTCATTATTTCGTTGATTCCTTAACATTTTCCTTCTCCTTTGGTTTTTTCTCTTCACCCTTGTATTTTTTAATAAAACCTTCCAGGTCATCCACCATGCCCGGAGAGCCTGTAACAAATGAAATACGTTGATGAATACTCTTTGGTCTCATATCCAGAATTCTGTTCCCGTATCCATCTGTGGCTTTTCCCCCTGCCTGTTCCGCAAGAAAAGCAATTGGACTGCATTCATATAATAAGCGCAACTTACCGGAAGGATGCTGTGAAGTAGGCGGATAAATATAAATGCCACCTTTCATCAGGTTCCGGTGAAAATCTGCAACCAGTGAACCAATATACCTGGAAGTATAAGGCCTGTCATTATCTTTATCCTCTTCCTGACAATACTTTATGTATTTTTTCACCCCTTTCTCAAAATGAATGTAATTGCCTTCATTAATAGAATAAATTTTACCTTTTTGAGGGGTTTCAATTTTATAATGGGACAGGCAGAATTCGCCGATGGAAGGATCCAGTGTAAATCCGGTAACCCCCAGGCCTGTTGTATATACAAGCATAGTTGACGAACCATAAACGATATAACCTGCAGCTACCTGATTGGTTCCCCGCTGAAGAAAATCATTTTCTACCGGCAGCGTTCCTACAGGAGAAATACGGCGATAAACCGAAAAAATAGTACCTATTGAAACATTCACATCTATGTTTGAAGAACCATCCAGCGGATCCATACAAACAACATATTTACCATCCCGCGACAACTGATTGTCAAACGTAACAATTTCCTGGTCTTCTTCAGAAGCAATCCCACAGACCTCAACGCTTGACCCCAGAATACTGATAAACTGTTCGTTGGCAAAAACATCCAGTTTTTTCACATCCTCGCCCTGCACGTTGGTGGTGCCTGTTTCTCCAAGGATATCCACTAATCCTGCTTTATTAACTTCTCTGTTCACCAGTTTGGCAGCAACCCCGATATGATTGAGTAACCTCGTGAGATCACCTTTTGCATAAGGAAATGCTGTTTGCTGCTGAATTATAAATTCATTCAGGGTTTGTGCCCTGTAGGCTTTCTTTTTCATAATTAATGTTTTTACCGGGCCTGGAAAATATCCGGTGGTTTGGACATTCAAAATTAAGACTTACAGGTATTAAAAAAACAAGTTAAATATGTTATTGAAAATGAATATTTAATGTTTTACAACTGCATTTGCCATACACCTGTACAGATTACAATGTTCAACGAAAAAAGTTTATAATTTTACGGTCATTATTTCATTCATCACTCAAAAACGGACACAGCAATGTTGATCTTCAAGTTTGGCGGTGCATCTGTTAAAGATGCAGCCGGGGTAAAAAATCTGGCAGAAATTGTTAAATCATTCCAGCACGAAAACATAGTGATCGTAGTATCAGCCATGGCCAAAACGACTAACGCACTGGAGCGTATAGCCGAATATTTTTTTAATAATCATCCGGACCTCTTTATGGCATATAATGAACTACGCCGTTTCCACTTTGATGTAGCAACAGAAATTTTTGATGACTCGACCCATCCGGTCTTTCATGAGCTCGAAAAATATTTCGCACGGCTGGAAGAAAAACTGAACAATACTCCTTCTTTGAATTTCGATTTCGATTATGATCAGATCGTTTCATTTGGCGAAATCTTTTCAACACTTATTGTAGCAGCCTGTTTGAACGAATCAGGAATAAAAACCGAATGGACAGACATCAGAAAATCCCTGAAAACCGACAGCACTTACAGGGAAGGGAAAGTAGACTGGGAACTATCCACCCGCCTGATCAGGGAGAATTTCAGATTCGACAATGCCAATATCCTGTTGACCCAGGGTTTTATCGCTTCCAACATCAACAACCTTACCACAACACTGGGCCGCGAAGGATCCGATTACACAGCCGCTATCCTGGGCCACATACTGGACGCAGAAAAGATCATAATATGGAAGGATGTTCCCGGAGTACTCAATGCCGATCCCAAATGGTTTGACAATACCGAATTACTGCCACGCATCTCTTATATGGATGCAATTGAACTCGCCTATTACGGAGCCAGTGTGATTCATCCGAAAACCATTCAGCCCCTGCAGCACAAAAATATTGCCCTGCATGTTATGTCATTCCTGCATCCGGCTGAACCCGGCACTCTCATTGGAAATGAAAAATACGAAAAGCTTATTCCGTCTTTTATCTTTAAAATGGATCAGGTGTTGATCCAGGTCTATCCAAAAGATTTTTCCTTTATTGCAGAAGAAACCCTCAAGACCATCTTCAGCTGTTTTGCAAAACACAATCTGAAGATCAACCTCATGCAGAATTCTGCCATTGGGTTCCTGGCCTGCGTAAATAATGACCAGACAAGAATCCCCGGAGTACTGAATGACCTCAGGGATTATTTTGCTGTCACTTCAGAAAACGGCCTGGAACTGATCACTATCCGTTACTATGATGAAAAAACCATCGAACGAGTAACAGTAAA
Source organism: uncultured Bacteroidales bacterium (assembly GCA_963783315.1). Classification (GTDB taxonomy): domain Bacteria; phylum Bacteroidota; class Bacteroidia; order Bacteroidales; family DASQZP01; genus DASQZP01. Next base: position 214,952 of record CAWAMZ010000002.1, on the reverse strand, counting down.
CAAAGACCGGATACTGGAACAGAAAAGTAAAACCACGATTCAACTGGTAGTAAAGGATAAGGGATAATTATCTGAATTCAGGCAAAACCCGGTATTTTTTTTAATTTATTCAATTATAATATCATACTTCTGCAACAATCCGGCGATACCTTCCAGAGAAAAACGCGCCTTTTTTAAATGATTTTGTTCGGGATCCAGGATGAAGTTATAAGCAGTTCTAAAATCGGCTCCCATCAATTCAGCCCTCATAAAAACTGCATTTTCCAGGTTACAGTTGCGAAAGACAGCTCCGGTGAGATCTGTACCGGTGAAATTTGTATCTTTCAGTGAGCAGTCATTGAACAACGTGTTTTTGATTTTCAGCTTACCAAAAAAGGTAAAATCGAGGATACACTTTTCAAAACTGAAAGCCAGTAACAACTGATTACATTCACTAAAATCGAGTCCCATCATTTTACAGGAAGAAAAATCCACCTGCTGAAACAAGGTTCCCGAAAGTTTGGCCATTGTCAGGTCACAATTACTAAATGTACAGTCAATAAAATGACTTCCTGCAAGATTAGCCTCAGCCAGCCTGCAGTTTACAAATGTACACTCATCAAAAGTAGTGGCACTCAAATCCTCTTTGGTCAGGTCCTGATCTTCAAAAGTAACCACCGTATAGTATTTTTCTTCCATAACAGCATAATTAAAGACAACCTCAAGTTACACAATCTTTGTAAATAATCAGGCATTATTCCAATTACACAAGAGACCTGTTTACATCGCAAGATGGCACAGTATAAACGGAGCTGAAACCAAAAAATTAATACAAAAATATGTTTGTCTTCACAAATACCTATAAATGCCATTGATTTTCTTCAATTGCCCCAAGCCCTAAAGGGTGTGAAGAAAATCAAACCATACTGTCATATACAAAAATATGGATAAAGTCTGCCCTAGTTAAAGTCTGTCAATAAAGTCAAGTGTCTGGATAATAATGTCCGGGAACAAGAAATGCAAAAATTTTAATCCGCAGTATACTAAATGTATATGGGGAATTGAAATTTTTGCAATAACGCAATTATCGGACATTATGGACAGACTCTAATTACAATCCTCATCTTCGATACATTGCGCATCCACCACGGCAATAGCAGCAATATTTACGATCTCGCGCACCGAACTTTCCAGTTGCAGAATATGTATCGGTTTACCAATACCCAGTAATATGGGTCCAATCACTTCAGCCCCTCCGATTTCCTGCATCATTTTGTAGGCGATATTTCCTGAGCTGAGATTAGGAAAAATGATAGTATTTACATCCATATCTTTGAGTTTGGAGAAAGGGAACTTACTTTTGCGCAATTCCGGATTGAAGGCGAAATTTGCCTGCATTTCTCCATCAACGATCAACTCGGGGTAATCCCTGTGCAGGATTTCAACTGCTTCATGAGCAATAACCGGGCTTCCTTCCCTGTTGGAACCAAAATTAGAATAAGAAACCAGTGCTATCCGGGGAGTAATATTAAAACGCTCCACCGCATTAGCAGTCAACAGCGTTGTATCTACCAGAGTTTGGGCAGTAGGCTGCACATTGACAGTAGTGTCTGCAAAGAAGAAGGAACCTTTTTTTGTTTGTACCACATACATGCCAGCAATATGCTTCTTGGGATTATTGGTTCCTGTAATTTGAATAGCAGGCCTGATCACATCAGCATATTTACTGGAGAAACCACTGACAAAGGCATCTGCCTCACCGGTTTCCACCATCATCACTCCAAAATAATTCGGATTATACATTAGATTGTGTGCTTCATCCAGGTTAAGCCCTTTGCGCTGCCGCCGGCTGTAAAGCAGACTGGCATACCGGTTCCGTCGAAATTCTTCCTCACTTCCCCTTGGGTCGATAATTATAACATTCGGAAGTTCGATCTGATTTTCTCTGGCTACTGCTTCAATCTCTTCCCAGTTACCTAGCAACACGGGTTCTGCAATTCCTTCGTGGATAATTTCCTGGGCAGCTTTCAACACCTTATAATTTGCAGCTTCGGCAAAAACCACTTTTTTGGGATTTTGCTGAGCTTTGAGCCGGATATCTCTGACAAGCGGGTTATCAAGTCCCAGACGTTTGCGCAGTTTGTTCTCATACTCTTCCCAATTATCGATTTTTGTGCGGGCCACACCCGATGCTATGGCAGCTTTGGCAACAGCCGGAGCCACTCTGGTAATCAGCCTGGGATCCAGAGGTTTAGGGATAATATATTCACGGCCAAAAACCAGGTTGGTGGCTTTATAAGCCCGGTTTACCATTTCCGGGACATCCTCACGGGCCAGTTCAGCCAGTGCCTTAACGGCAGCCACTTTCATTTCTTCATTAATTGAAGAGGCTTTTACATCGAGGGCACCCCGGAAAATAAAGGGAAATCCGAGCACATTATTGATCTGGTTCGGATAATCGGATCGTCCGGTGGCAAAAATAATATCCTGACGTGCAGCCATGGCATCTTCATAAGTGACTTCGGGATCCGGATTGGCCATCGCAAAAACAATGGGATCCTTTTTCATTGATTGCAACATCTCCCTGGTAAGAATATTTCCGACCGACAAACCCAGGAAAACATCGGCACCTTCCATTGCTTCAGCCAGTGTAGTGATTCTTAAATCGCGGGCGAATTCCTGCTTGTACTTGTTCAGATCCTTCCGATGGGTTGTGATCACGCCTTTGCTGTCGCACATGATGATGTTTTCGGGCTTAGCGCCCATGGATATGTATAACCGACTGCAGGAAATGGCAGAGGCTCCGGCTCCGTTTACAACGATCTTCACCTTCCGTATATCTTTTCCGATAAGTTCAAGCGCATTGATAAGGCCGGCAGAAGAAATGATGGCTGTTCCGTGCTGATCGTCGTGGAAAACGGGTATATCAAGCTCTTTTTTTAACTGTTCCTCTATTTCAAAACACTCAGGCGCTTTGATGTCTTCCAGGTTAATTCCGCCAAAGGTAGGAGAAATGGCTTTTACCACACTGCAGAATTTTTCCGGATCTTTTTCATCCACCTCAATATCAAAAACATCTACATCGGAAAATATTTTAAACAACAGGCCTTTACCTTCCATTACAGGTTTTCCTGCCAGTGCACCAATATCTCCCAGACCCAAAACAGCAGTACCATTGGATATTACAGCTACCAGGTTGCTTTTTGCAGTATACAGGTAGGCTAAATCGGAATTTTTCTGTATTTCTTTACAGGGTTCGGCTACTCCGGGAGAGTAAGCAAGAGAAAGGTCGTGTTGTGTACTGTGGGGTTTGGTTGGGACTACTTCGATTTTCCCCGGGCGTCCTTCAGCATGATAGCGTAACGCATCTTCCTTATAAATTTTTGCCATGACTAGGAAATATTGGTAAGTATTCTACAAAGCTATAAAATAAAGTAATCGCTGTAAAGCAGAAAAAATAATAGTTTTAATGGTTTGCAGCATGTTTTAATAAAATATAACCTGATAAGAAATCTAATCTTATCAGGTTATATCTTATCAAAAAACATGACAAGTTACAAAAACCTGTCAGGTTTAGTATAGTTATTTAACAGATATCTTTCTTATCAGAAGACCTGTTTCTTTCGTATTCAACTTCAACAGATATAATCCTGCCGGTAAATCAGCACTGATACTGAAAGTATTGATTCCGGCTCCGGCTTCATAATTTTTTGTATACATCACATTACCAGCCATATTTACAATTTCAGCACGCACCAGTTGTCTGGTTTTTAATGGCAGTTGTATGTTAAACTGTCCGGCAGAAGGATTCGGATACACATTCAGTTTTGTCAGGCCCTGCGAATTAACAGCAGTACCCGGTGTCACAAAGATGATCAGTTTACCGGTATCACGCTTTGAAAGATCTGCTGAATAAGTAATCATGTATTCCACGGAATCTTTACCTTCAAAATCAGAAGCGGCATCATAACTAATAGACATATTATTTGAGAAAGGAATATAGGAATAACCTTGCTTTGCACTGTCAACGATTTCCATTGTAACAACAGCCTCTAATATATCATTGTCAGTAACAACCACACTTCCTGTTTGTCCCTGTCCCACATACAAAGTATCATTTACTGCAACCGGAGGTCCGTTAAGTTCGCTGAGCAGACCAAGGTTATCGGTAAAACGCTTCACAAAATTCTGATAATAAATATTGGCAATGGTGGCATCATGTACGATAAGGGTATTTTCATCGTTACGGTCTTCAGCAGCCGCGCTCCAGTTGTGTGATCCGGTTAATACAACAGGATCAGAAGCAGGCAGACTCTGGTCGACCACCATATATTTATTATGCAGAATTCCCCCCATTATATCGTCGTAGACAAAATGCACACCCAGTGCGGCAGACAGATCATTGTTTACGGTAGCATCATTTCCCCCTTCGGCGTTAGTTAGAACATTAACAGCCACACCGGCTTCTTTCCGGTTAACAATGGCATCTGAAATAAAGGTTCGGGTAATCAGCATGGTTTGGATACTGAGATCTGCATCTGCAGTGGTGATCTCATCAACGATCTTGTCATTAACCCCGTCAGAAGGACTGAAGTAGCTTTCTATCCTGTCGCCGTTAATGATAAATTCGTGCGGTGTATTATTCAGTTTATCCGGACCAAATTTGGCTTTTGCCGGATCAGGCTGGTCTCCGGTAGTTCCAAACATTTCATTAAATTCAAGGGTATAGGAACGGGCCAGGCTCTGGTCCTGAATAATAATCACTTCGTTGGCATCGTCGTTTACCTGTCCGTCTGTCATGTTGGTTGAGCCGGTCCAGACAATGGGATCGTTTGGATCCTCAGAATTGGCATCGATGATTACAAATTTGTTATGCATTATACCATAATAACTTGATACAGGACTGTGTATTTTACCGATTCCGGCATTCAGTTCATTCCAGCCTTCATCTCCTGTACTGCCATCTTTTACTACTCTTACCTGAACGCCGCGGTTATAAGCATCATTTAAGGCAGTAGAAACGTCAGAAATATTAGTATTATTAAAGGTATACATGGTGAAATCGATCGAATATTTAGCCCTGTTGATATAAGCAATCAGAGAATCATCCAGTGTCCCTCCCACATTGATGGCGTCAGTGCCGGTTGAGACAGAGTGGTCCACAGCATTGTTAAAATATACTTTCATGTTGCCGGTTGAGTTGGAAACAGTAGCAAAAACTACGGGAACTGATTGAATGGTATCGGTACCTGCAACTGAAAAGGCATTAATCCAGTATAATTCACCAGGTGTTAATCCCGTAAGCTCTATGGAATGTGCCGTGCCTGAAGTATTGGCATTGGCATGATTATTCAGATTATCTGGTGAATTCCCATAATATGCCTCGGTTGAACCAGCTATATTGGTTTCCCAGGAAACAGAAAAACTATTTTTTGTCATTGCTGACTGGGTAACAGGAGCTGTAAAATATGAACTGGAAAGTTGAATGTCATCATACCCTCTCGGTAATAACTGATAGCCGGTATTTGGATCGCTAAAGGTATATTGAGATACAATAGCGGTTAATGTAACCTCCCCAATAGGAATTACCTTCCCATCCAGATCAAAATTTTCAGTTCGTATTTGCCCCTTTACACCATCAGAAGTAAAACTGTAATTAGTTGATTTAACAAAAGTATTACCTCCATCACTAAAAACTACATGATGGATTTGAACCAGCATACCCTCGTAGGCTTCACCAATTTGGGAAGCAGAAATCACAATAGGAGTAACGGTATGACCAGTTGACAAAACCTGCACCGAGGAAACAGAAGTAATTTCCAGCAAACCTTGATAACTGGACAACTTACCTGTAACAGTAATGGAATCTCCTTTATCAACTGTACTAACTTTTGGATCATATATCACAATTCCCGCTGTGGCATCCTGAATGTCCCGCTTACTTGGAGCAAAAACCGAACCATGAGAGGCGATACCCGTTACGGTAACCGTAGACCCCACCGGCATTTGCCTCGCTTCTTTTATCGTTGATTGTGCATGTGACAACTGGAAAGTAAACAAACATGCACTGATAAATAACATCAAATTTTTCATCATCACTAAATCAATAAATTATCAAATTGTATTAAAAGGTTACTTTAAACGAAAGTGAGTAATAACGCGGGGCGGCCAAAGAATACGGAGGCTGATTTGGCGTCGAAGTCAGAGAATGGCCGCTGGATATAAGTATCATTGTTATCGGCATCGGAGACATAAACTTCATCAAAAATGTTTAACACGTTTAGATTTAAACTGAAATTGAGTTTATCAAGTGCTGAAACATGGAAACGATAACCGGCATGCAAATCTGTCTGGGTATAATTGGGTACTTTCCAGGAATCTTTGGGATGGCCCTGCTGATCCGTTGTACTTTCAGGAGAAAAATCAGCAAAGTGTCTTCCGAAAAAGGTTACACTACCTTCAAAGTAAAGCCGTTTAAGAGGCTCATACCTTAAACTACCCCCTATCTGTGTTTGCGCTGCATTACCGACATGAATGCCTCTTGCATCAAAACTGATGGTGTTTGTTGGTTGCCCGGTATCCTGACTGTACATTTGCAAATTATCTACTTTTTTATCCCAGCGCCAGTCTCCTATTGAAAGCAATCCCTGGAACTGCACTTTTGAGGTAATCTTGTAGGCAAAATCAAGTTCTACTCCAAAATGGTTTGCATCCATTCCCGGAACAATACCATATGTATCAATTTCCTGTCCGGTAATTTCATCAAAATATTTACCTCTTACTGTCCCGGTTGGTTTGTTTTCCCAGCGTGTAGCGTAAGTATTTAATTTAGCGGAAAAAACAGGACTGGTAAAGTTATAGCCCAATTCAACTGCCAGTATTTTTTCGTTATCCAGATTATCAACAAAATCTGTAGAATACAATTTATAGAATGAACTAAACATTTTCACCCTTGACAAATATCCCAGGTTTATAAATACATTACTTCTGTTTGTGAAATTATAGTTCATCCCTGTTTTTGCAGTAAATCCCTGCTTCCATTTCCAGGGAGATTCAGTCATTCCAAAATAATCTTTTTTCTTATAGCCACTGTAATAAGTACTCAGATTCAGAAAAGTTGAAATGAGCCCTGTTTTATACTCAACTAATCCAAAAAGACCACCCCAGCGAACAAATCCATCATCATAAAAATATACTTTATCTCCAACCTTTTTCATTGCAAGAGAGGGATCCTGAGTATAGTTTAATCGCTTGTCATAGGTATCAATCGCATAATCGCCTCCGAACAGATCTTTGATCACACTATAATGAGAGCCTTTATAGGATCTCAGGTCTAGCCCTCCTGATAATGACCATCGGTCGCTCAAATTATAGGAAACATTGGATAGTAACCCATACCACACATGTTCATTTCTGTTTTCAACAAGATAATTTGATGAGTAATAAAGGCTGTCACTATAGTTGTCATTAATTGGATATACCAAACCAAATCCCGTATTTGTAGGCTTGGTATTCGCATCATAAATACTCTGCCATTTAGCCTGACCGATATCTTTGGCTGAATACAGCCCGCCAACAGTATCCTGTGGAGAGACATAATTGGTATTTTTCAAACTTTTTCTGGGTTGCTGGCCTCCACCTCTTCCAACAGACATATAAGCAATATTTGTAACAGTCATTTTATCATTCACCGTCCATGAATCGCGAATACTGAACTGTGGTTTAAAATAGGTATTAACTTTTTCATTGAGAATTTTAACCGGAGCATTGGGATCAATAATTCTGGCGGTATAATCAGCATTCCATTTCTCAGCATCTTTTTGTATGTAACCCCATTGGTAATTATAATCAATTCCCATATTGTTTATGGGTGGAATCTGGTCATCCTGGACACCCAGATCTTTGGCATAATCAGTATTATAGGTAGCTATTGCTCTTTTGTAACTGCGCTGATCATGGGTTTGCGGTGCACCGTAACCGGTAAGACTGGTAATATGGTTTTTCCATCGTTTATCAACCTTCAAATAAAGAAAAAAAGCTTCAACCCCCGTATTTTCAACCCAACTGTTACCTTTCTTGTAAGAAGAAGCAGCTGTTATGCCCCATCCGTGCTTCAACATTCCACTGGTAAATCCGAGTGAAGTGGTAGATTTACCATACATATCCACAAATTCTTCTACCGATGTTTCGCGCTTATACTCAATCCCCTTGGTAATGATATTAATGGTACCACCAACAGATGGCAACGCCAGACGCGATGCACTTAATCCACGCTGTACCTGTACACTCCTGGTAACCTGCGATAGCCCAAACCAGTTGGACCAGTAGACCCAGCCATTTTCCATGTCGTTTACAGGAATTCCATCAAGCATAACGGCCACATTCCGCTGATCAAAACCACGAATGGTAATGCGGGCATCGCCATCTCCACCACCCTGTTCAGTGGCATAAACCCCCGGGGTGGTATTCAGAATCATAGGAAGATCCCGTCCTGATAGTTGTTCCTCTATCTTTTTTGGTAAAACTGTGCTGAATGCCACCGGTGTTTCCCGGTCGCGGGCGATATCCGCCACCACCTGAACTTCACTGATAGTTAAAGGGGTAAGGGTAAATGACAGGCTTACAGGTTTATTGTCAACCACCACTTTTCTTTCCTCCGGCTCATAACCAACATATGACACCTTAATATTATAAGTGCCGGGGTCCACCTGAATACTGAATTTTCCTTCATAATCGGTTACAGTTCCCACCCCTTCTTTGATGAGAATGTTTGCCCCGATGAGTGCTTCTCCTGATCCTTCTTCTTTAACTGTACCGGAAATAGTTTGTTTCTGAGCGATGGCTGAGAAAGTGATTAAAATATTTAACAGAATTGAAAAAAATAAAGTTTTATTGCCCATGATCTGATAGGGTTAATTGAACAGTTAATATAAATAAAGACACAAATCCCGGCTGTTGCCGGGATTTGAACTTATAATTGCTGTATACTACTTAAATATTAGCTTTTTTGTGATCTGATGGTTATTGGGAAAATTTATTTTCAGAAAATAGATGCCGGCTCCCTGTACCTCAGCGTTAACTGTAATTTGTTTTTGCTCCAGGCTGGTTGAAGACCGATAGATTACCTGTCCCAGCATATTGGAGATAAAGAATGATTCTATCTTCTGATCAGCTCTGATTGTAAACTCGTTATTGTGAACCGGATTCGGATAGACACTTATCATTTCTTCCTTTGTATATTTTTTTATGGCGGTATTGTAATTCGGATCGGCCACACAAGCATGTGTACCCAGGTTGGTCCAGTTATCTGTTTGTGTCCAGTAGCCATCCTGTCCTACATAGCCTGTAAGTGTATCCCATTCAGCAGTAACCACAAAGGGATGGGGATTGCTCTTAACGCCGCGAGTAATTTCAGGTTTTCGGATCAAAACCCTGTTTGAAGTCCAGCACATCCAGTATGGGCCAAAAGTAGCTTTACCAAAATCAGATTGTCCCGGGACAATATAATTTGTAATGGTAGCCTGCGCAGTAACCGGATTATCGCCGCCAGAAGAATATTCTACAACCGTGTCTTTTACATTTGACCATCCGATGGCTGTCTCAATTTTAGCTCCCAGCCCAATCTCTCCAAACAGATCCACTGCCTCAAAATTGCCGGAAGATGGTGGATTACCGTCTGTCGATTTAAGTAAAGCCATTGCATCGTTTCCATTCATATAGGTCGGGGCCGGATAGTCATGATCCAGCTGATCGGCCAATGCCTGTAATTCCGGGCTGGCAGCAGGTGAAACGTCAGTGGTCGTAGTTTGTCCGTTAACTAAAACAAAAGTTGAATACGGCTGAAGAACAGTATCCTTCAACTGAGTAACGCCACCTTCTGAAAATCCGGTATTTCCATTACTGTAGCGAACTACATAATAATCTGACAGATTAATAGGCTGATCAGTCGGATTATAAATCTCCAATGCCTTGTTATTGCCTGATCCTTCTACGTATTCAGAAAAGAACAGGTCGTTTTGTGCCTGGAGGAAAGGAAGGGACAAAACTGAAATAATAATAAGAAGTAAAAATTTTTTCATGCTGAATATTTTAAGTTTGAAATTATTTGCTGTAACATACAAAAATATGGAAACTTTATGAGGGAAGTATTAACTACCTGTTAAATTTCCGGCCAAAAAAATGTGTTGTAAATCATGTCATTATTGACAAAGTACTATCATTAAGTTTTTTAAGAATCATACTTATTTTTATTCTTTCCCATATTGTTGGATAATCTTCTGCAGGTCTTCAGGGGTATCCACACTCAGGTTTTCCTGATCGGTTACTGCCACCGTAATTTTATAGCCATTCTCAAGCCAGCGGTTTTGTTCAAGGGACTCAGCCAGCTCCAGGGAAGAGGGTGCCAGGCGGGTAATGGCTTCGAGCACATCTGAGCGGTATGCATATATGCCCAGGTGCTTGTAATAAGTGTGCGCTGTGGCCCAGGTGTTCCTGTCTTTATTTCGTAAAAACGGAATGGGTGAACGACTGAAATACATTGCCTCATTCCGGGCATTTAGCACCACTTTAGGATAATTTTCATTAAAAATATCTTCGTTATCTGTCACTTTCCTTACCAGGGTAGCAATTTGGGTATCAGCATTTTCAGCAAAACAACTCACCAGGAGATTAAGCTGTTCAGGCTGAATAAAGGGTTCATCGCCCTGGATATTGACCACTACATCGTAGGTTTCGTCTGTCATATTGGTAATTTTTCTGACCGCTTCAGCAATCCGGTCGGTTCCGCTCAGATGATCAGATGCAGTTTGTATAACTTTTCCTCCAAAACCACACACCGCCTCTTCAATACGGCTATCATCAGTAGCCACAAAAACAACAGGTAATGCTTTAAGAGCCTGCTCATAAACACGCTGTATCATAGGTTTTCCAAGGACATCAATAAGCGGTTTTCCGGGAAACCGCGAGGAAGCATATCTGGCCGGGATGATCCCGATTACTTTAACATTCACCTGGCTATAATATTTAAAAAAGTTGATTTAATTAAATTTAACACTGTACTATATACCGGTAATTTATAATGACATTCTGATCAAATCCAGACTGTATCATCAATCAATCCCATATTATTACCATTTGTATGTAGCAAAATAAGTTATAAATTGTAATTTTGTCATATAAAATCGAAAAAGTTTATCAACACATACCAAATTGTCAGTTCATAATTTACAAAAAGGTGTGGGTCAAATTAATCGGCAAGCAACATGGACGTTCAGAAGATCAAACAGCGATTCGGAATAATAGGCAATTATGTAGGACTTAACCGGGCCATCGATATAGCTATACAGGTAGCACCTACTGACCTCTCGGTATTGATAACCGGTGAAAGTGGCACGGGTAAGGAAGTTTTTCCGCAAATCATCCACCAGTTCAGTGCCAGAAAACACGGACCCTATATTGCTGTTAACTGCGGAGCAATTCCGGAAGGCACGATCGATTCTGAATTATTCGGGCATGAAAAAGGTGCTTTTACCGGGGCACACGACAGCCGGAAGGGATATTTTGAAGTAGCCGATGGTGGTACTATTTTTCTCGATGAAGTAGCCGACCTGCCGCTGTCTACCCAGGTAAGGTTGTTACGTGTACTGGAAACAGGCGAATTCATTAAGGTGGGCTCCTCTAAAACAATGAAAACCAATGTTCGGGTAGTTGCAGCCACTAATCTCGATATTACCAGGGCAATTGAAAAGGAAAAATTCAGGGAAGACCTGTATTACAGGTTAAATACCGTACCCATCTTTATTCCTCCGTTGCGTGAACGGCATGGGGACATTCACCTGCTTTTCAGAAAATTCGCCAGTGATTTTGCTGACCGTTACCGGATGCCTGCAATTATGCTGGATGATGAAGCACGTACCATGCTGGAAAAATACAGGTGGCCCGGAAATATCAGACAACTGAAAAATATTACCGAACAAATTTCAGTCATTGAACAAAACCGGGAAATCGGTGCAGAAGACTTAAAAAAATACATGCCCGACTACCAGGAAGCAAAAGTACCCGCCCTGTATGCTAATGTTGACCAGAAAACATTCTCAAGTGAACGGGAAATTCTGTATAAGATACTGTTTGACATGCGCAATGACATGAACGACCTGAAAAAGCTTGTGCTTGAAATAATGCAGAAAGGGCACCATGATGATGACATGATAGAAAACAACGCCCATATAATAAAGAAACTTTACCAAAGCGTGGAACCTGTTGTAGACAACAATGATAACAGTCAGCCTGCCCAGCATGCAACAGGCCCTCTGGAACTTAAACACCAGGAAAATAACATACAGGACACTGAAGAGATTGTTGAAGAGTCGCTGTCTCTGGAAGATAAAGAAATTGAGCTTATAAAAAAAGCCCTTGAAAAGCATAACGGAAAACGAAAGAATGCAGCTCATGAGCTGGGAATTTCAGAACGTACCCTGTACAGAAAGATAAAAGAACATAACATTGATTGATAAATTATTTTAAATTTGCAAACCAGTTGCAATACAGGGATTAACTTATAAAAATGCAAATAAAGAAAAAGATATACCTGCTTATCGTTCTCCTTGTTTTTTTTATTCAGGGGTGTAAGGTAACCTATTCATTTACCGGAGCTTCCATTTCTCCGGAAACCAAAACATTTTCAGTACAGTATTTTCCAAACCGGGCAAATATAGTTGTACCCACACTTAGCCAGCAATTAACTGATGCGCTGAGACAAAAATTTCAGTCACAAACCAGTCTGAAGCTGGTACAGGGCATGGGAGATGTTGACTTTGACGGAGAGATCACCGGCTTCGAGACAAGCCCGGAAGCTATTCAGGCCAATGAAACAGCAGCACTGAACAGGCTTACCGTTACCATCAGAGTGAAATTTACCAATACCGTAGATCCAGATAAAAGTTTTGATAAAACATTCAGCCGTTTTGAAACATATCCCAGCACCGCGGATCTTTCATCTGTTGAAGACGAGCTGATCAAAAAATTACTTGACCAGCTTACTGATGATGTTTTCAATGCGGCTTTTGTAAACTGGTAATTGTAAATTTATGACCAGGGAAAACCTCATAAAATACATTGCTGAACCACAGCTTCTCAACTATGCTTCTATAGAGAAACTGGAGGAAATTGTGCGGGTATATCCCTGGTTTCAGACAGCGCATCTTCTCCTGTTAAAAAACCTGCAACAGGTTAAAAGTTTCAAGTTTGAAAAACAACTTCATACTTCAGCAGTTTTTATCACCAACAGGGCAAAATTATACAACCTCCTGAATAGTTCTGACTTAACCAATTCCACAGAGCCTGTTGAGAAAACTACTGAGAAAGAACCTGAAAATGAAATTAAACCGCAGGAAGATTTTACCGGGGATGAAGCAGAAAAACCCAGCCAGACTGAAGAAACCCCGGAAGATATTGAATCCACTATATCTGTAATTGAGGATACAAATGCCCTTGCTGAACAGCAGGCGGAAGAAGCTGGCGGGATAATTCAGGAAGAAACAGAAGATGCATTCGCCGGGGAAAATGCTCCGCGGAAACGGGAGGATGCAGATACCCTGCAGGAATGTATTGAAAATGCACTTCAAAACCAGATTGATTTCCTTAAAGATACAGATCAGGCCAATCATGAATTATCAGAGGATAACCTGATACCTCGCCCTGTATTTTCACTTGTAAAACCAGGAAATATTGAATTTGATGATTTTGTGCTTGATCAGGAGAAAAGAATTCTTTCCCGGGACGAAATAGAGATTGAAGAAGAAACAACCGGGGAATCTGTACCTGAAGAAGAAGCTACTCCCATATATGAAAATAATGATGTTCCTGAGTCTTCAGGCAATGAGCCGGAGGCAGAAAAACAAAATCCGAATCAGGACCAGGACATTGTTGTACCAGAGCAGGAGCATGCAGAAGAAAAACCATCTCAGGAAGAAAAATTCCTTGCTTCAGAATATGCTGCCTATGACCTGGAGAAAAAAGTGCCTGAAACAGAAAAACAAAATAATGAAGCAAATACTGAAGACCTGATTACTAAATTCATTCAGACAAATCCAAAAATTATACCCCTTAAAGATGTTCCGATCAGCCATGAAGATATTTCTGTCAAAAGTATCCATGAGCATGAAGAATTTATTACCGATACACTCGCCCGTATTTATCTGAGACAGGGATACTATTCGAAAGCAATTATAGCTTATGAAAAATTAAGTTTGAAATATCCGGAAAAAAGTAGTTACTTTGCGGGTCAGATTGATGAAATTAAAAAAATCATTAACAACCTATAAATTATAAGAATATGTATGTATTATTTTCAGTAGTGATATTAATAATTTGTGTATTACTGATATTAATCGTGTTGGTTCAGAACTCCAAAGGAGGCGGACTGGCTTCCAATTTCGCCGGTTCAAACCAGCATATGGGGGTAAGAAAAACTGCCGATTTTCTTGAAAAGGCTACATGGACCCTGGCTGGAGGATTATTGGTTCTTTCCATAATGGCAAGTATAACCATTCCCCGTCAGCAAACTGAAGAAAATTCTGTTATACAGAATCAGATTGAGAATGCGGTTGATCCAAATGCCATACCATCATTCCCTACCTCTGTTCCCCAGCAATCAACCAATGACAATAACGGGAATAACAGTGATAACAATGGAACTGCGAATCCGCCCGCAAACGATGATAATAACGGGCAATAATTCAGATTGCTTAAAAAAACTTAAAAGGCTGCCAAAGGCAGCTTTTTTTTTATCCTTATTAAAATATTAATCGATCCTCAAAACCCAAAAAAGGACGCCTTTGAGCAATTGCCCGGAGGCTGCAATAATGTCAGTATGTCATATTATTCCTGCCAGTTGCCCTGACTCAGGAAAGCACCGCCCTTAGCCCTAATAACTCCTGATAATAAGATTATTGTAGTCTTATTACAAAGAATATCAATAACTGTGCAAGAATCCAATCAATGAAAAAATGACAAAAACAGCAGTCAGAACCCCCTAAAAATCATTTGGCACAAATTATGAAAAAGTGGTTCACGTGAAAAACAAAACGAATTGTTTAACTTAAAATAAATGGTAAAATGTCAGAAGTAAAAATTAAGCCTTTAGCAGATAGAGTTCTGGTAGAACCTCAGGAAGCAGAAGAAAAAACTGCAAGCGGAATTATTATTCCGGATACAGCCAAGGAAAAACCCCAGCGCGGTAAAGTTGTAGCCGTTGGTACTGGTACCAAGGACGAAAGCATGGAAGTAAAAGTAGGTGATACTGTATTGTACGGTAAATATACCGGAACAGAGCTGAATATTGACGGGAAAGACTATTTGATCATGCGTCAGTCTGATATACTGGCAGTTATTTAAAGCTTAATTCCAAATAATAATTTGAAATAAAACTAAAAACTTAATAAAATGGCAAAAGAAATCAAATTTGATCTTGAAGCACGTAATAAGTTAAAAAAAGGTGTTGATGCACTTGCTAATGCAGTAAAAGTGACACTGGGACCAAAAGGTCGTAATGTAGTAATAGATAAAAAATTCGGAGCCCCCCAGATTACCAAGGATGGTGTTACCGTCGCCAAAGAGATTGATCTTAGCGATAAATTCGAAAATCTGGGAGCGCAAATGGTTAAAGAAGTTGCTTCCAAAACCAATGACGATGCCGGTGATGGTACAACAACTGCAACTGTTCTGGCACAATCCATTATTAATGTTGGTCTGAAGAATGTTACAGCCGGAGCTAATCCGATGGACCTGAAAAGAGGTATTGATAAAGCCGTAATAAAAGTAATTGAAAACCTCAGAAGCCAGAGTAAAACTATTGGTGATGATAATGAAAAAATCAAACAGGTTGCTGCTGTTTCTTCCAATAACGATATGGAAATCGGAAGTCTGATTGCTGAGGCAATGGGCAAGGTAAAGAAGGAAGGCGTTATAACTGTAGAAGAAGCCAAAGGAACAGAAACTACTGTTGAGGTAGTAGAAGGTATGCAGTTTGACCGTGGCTATATTTCTCCCTATTTCGTAACAGATACTGAGAAAATGGAGGCTGTGCTGGAGAATCCGTATATTCTTCTTTATGACAAGAAGATTTCAACCATGAAGGATTTACTGCCCATTCTTGAAGCTTCTGTACAGGCAGGAAGGCCTCTGTTGATCATTGGTGAAGACATTGACGGTGAAGCACTTGCAACTCTTGTTGTAAACAAACTCAGAGGATCGCTGAAGATTGCTGCTGTTAAAGCTCCCGGATTTGGAGACAGAAGGAAAGAAATGCTTGAAGATATTGCCGTTCTTACCGGCGGTACAGTAATCTCCGAAGAAAAGGGCATGAAGCTTGAAGCAGCCACTCTCGAAGATCTTGGACAGGCTGAAAAAGTTAGCATTGACAAGGAAAACACTACCGTCGTTAATGGTATGGGTGACAAAAAAGCTATTGACGCACGTGTTAGCCAGATTAAAGCCCAGATTGAGTCTACTACTTCTGACTATGACAAAGAAAAACTTCAGGAGCGTCTTGCTAAGTTAGCAGGTGGTGTAGCTGTTTTGTATATTGGAGCAGCATCTGAAGTTGAAATGAAAGAAAAGAAAGATCGTGTAAACGATGCATTAAGTGCTACAAGAGCAGCTGTTGAAGAAGGTATCATTCCCGGAGGCGGTGTAGCCTATATCAGGGCAATTGCTGCACTCGACGGCTTAAAAGGTGACAATGGTGATGAAACCACTGGTATTGCCATTATTCGCAGAGCACTTGAAGAACCAATTCGTCAGATAACTTTCAATGCAGGTGTTGATGGTTCAGTTATCGTTCAGCGTATTAAGGAAGGAAAAGGTGACTTTGGATACAATGCACGCACAGAGGTTTTTGAAAATCTTATTGATGCAGGTGTAATTGATCCAACAAAGGTAGCCCGCGTAGCTCTCGAAAATGCTGCTTCAATAGCAGGGATGTTCCTTACTACTGAATGTGTACTGGCAGAAAAAGAAGAAGATAACCCACAACCCCCAATGGGTGGAGCACCCGGTATGGGCGGTATGGGCGGCATGATGTAATCATCAACCCCATATAATTTCAAAACCCTTTCCGGCATTTAGCAGGAAAGGGTTTTTCATTTCTGAACACATCTGAAACCAAGTGAATTGTATAGTTTTTTTTCGTTCTTATATCATTAATCTCCGGTTAACCTGTAACGTTTACCAGGCAAACTTTTTACCAGGCCCGAAAACTCCAGATTGAGCAAAGAGGCAGAAACCTTGTTTACCGGCTGATTCAACCTGAAACAAAGTTCATCAATCTCTGTCTCCCCCATATCACGGAGCGTTTCAATTAATTTTTGGTCTTCTTCATTCAATTCATGGAACAAACGGGTTTGAACAGGATGCTTTTTCTTTCCCGGGGCATCCCATCCCAGTATGTATTCAAGATCTGCAACATCCTCTGCCAGATTGGCGCGCTGAGACTTGATAAGCTTGTTGCAGCCCGCCGAACAGGTATCATTAGTGCGCCCGGGAATAGCAAACACATCCCGGTTATATGAGTTGGCCAGTTCAGCTGTAATGAGTGCGCCGCCTGTAATTTTTGATTCTACCACAACAGTTGCGTCTGCCAGTCCTGCTATTATACGGTTTCTGCTAACAAAATTCATTCTGTCTGCCGGAAGGGCATAACTAAATTCAGTTACAAGTGCTCCCTGCTTGATAATCTGTCTTGAAACAGAAGAATGAACGGCAGGATACATATGTTGTAAGCCATGCCCCAACACCGCTACTGTTCTGAGATTATACTTCATGGCTAATTTATGGGCAGTTACATCAATCCCGTATGCCAGTCCGCTAACAATCAACGGTTCATGACCATTCTCCTTCAAACCTGAAATGAGCTTTTCGCAAACAGAACGCCCGTATTCAGTAGAATCCCTCGTTCCTACTATGCTGATAACTTTCTCATGATTGAAATCAACATTCCCTTTTGCATATAACAATACTGGTGCATCCGCACAATGTTTCAATCTTGCCGGATATCCATCATCAAGGTAAAAAAGAGGTTGTATCCCATGCTTTGTTAAAACTTCAACTTCATTCTCAGCCTGCTCAAGCACCTTCCGGCTAAGTATATGTTCTGCCGTTTGCTTTCCAATGCCGGGTATCTTCATTAAAGCTGCTTTCTTCTCCATAAAAACAGCTTCAGCACTTCCTGCATAAGCAATTAGTTTTCTCGCTGTAATGCCACCCACAAGTGGCAGCAGACTGATTCCAATCTTGTATTTCAGATCTGTAGGCTCCAATTGAAAATAATTTTAAAGGTTAATGAATCATCAAACTCAGCATTTCAAAGTTCATCAGGGCAAAACAATTTCATCATAGTTGCAGCCAGGGTTATCAATTTTGAACGCTTTTAAAAAGATAAAAATTGTAAATCCTGAATTTGTTGCACAGAAACAATGGACTATCATCCAAAACATTATAGTTCAGAACGAAAATTTATCTGGTTTAATTCTGTTAAAAAGAGGGGACTGTAATTTCTAAAGACCTGTCAATACCCGAAGATACAAAAAATCAGTTAACCTCCGGTTCGGTCAAAAGGATAATTTCACTGTAAATATTAGTTTGTGCTTTCTCTAATTTGATATTAACTAATTGCCCGGCGCCATTAATCCCGCCAATATATGTTTTCTGAAACCAGGGAAGAATAGCAATAACACCATCAGTAATATCTTCATACCTTGCAGTAACACCAAACAGAACCACTGCTCCACCGGTAAACAAAACAGATTTTACAGCTTTACCGGTTTCTCCTGCATACAAATATCCTGCTCCCGGTAGTATAATATTCAGAAGTCTTGCTTTGTTAGGTCTGTAACGATTAATAATCTGGTAATTCTCATCAAAAAGGCTGTCCAGCTTTTCCTGCTTTTTTGCATTTTGCAGCAAATTTCTGAAATGCACCTCAGATTCCGGATAATATCCCTCATTAAAATAAATAATACCAAGATAATATTCCTTCTGAAGATATTGATCAGGAATCAAATCGGGTGGTAATTTTAATAATACCTGCAATGCCTGGTCGTATCGTTTCATTTCTGCAAGCAGGTTTGCTTTTTTAAGCATGATTGAATTGATTGCGGAAGGATCAGATTGTGTTTCAGCAGACAGGTCATAAAACCTTAATGCCTCATCAGGATCCCCTGTTTTCTCAAGACAAACAGCCATTAATGCAGACAGATCACTCCCTTTGCTGTGGCTGAAAAAGGAAGCTCTCCTGAAAGCTTTCAGTGCATTGTCATACTCCCCCAGGGTCATCTGCTGTTTTCCCCAGGCAATTGTTTCCCCGACAGTCTGGCTGTTCAGTGAGAGTACAACAATGAAACAACTAATAATACTGATTAAAAGCTTCTTCTGCACGCTGTTTGAATTTTTGCTGATGCATACTGTTAAACTGTTTGGCTGATTTTGCGGAGTGGAACAGATTTTCGATATATATTCCTGCACAGGCACCTGAATACACCCATCCGTATAAACTGTTTTTCCCGTATTTGTCAAAACCTCTCCAGGCCTGCCAGCCGGTAACCGCAACTGCCAGTAATGTAACAAGACCATCTTTCCACCGGCCCGACCAGGCTGTTCCCGACCCGGGTATTAAAGTGGAAAAGGTTACACTCAGTGCAGGGCTCCGGGGCCGGAAATTTATGGCATCATTTGCAATTAAAGCATATTTGCTGTATAGAGGCACATCCGGATCCGGCAGATCCAGTAACAAATGATAAGTCTGCTGCCATTCTCCCAGATACATCTGACGGGTAACATTCAATGTAAACCGGTCAGCAGGGATAAGTGCGGATGATTGTTCCAGTAAATCCCTGGTCTCATTCAATCTGTGCAGATGAAGCAGCATGGTACCATATTCAAATGAAACACGGGAAGGCATATGGCTGTAATCACCAAACAATTGACCGGCCCTGGTAAGTCCGGTTTCATAATTGCCTGATTTGGCGTAACAGGTGATAAGTTTTTTTGCTGCCGTATCATTATAAGGAGCAAGAAAAAGAAATCGTTCGTACTCTTCGGAAGCAAGGTTAAACTGTCCCGAGTTATACAAATATTCAGCGTATTGGCGTGTATGCGACAGGTCAAATATATTCTGTGCCTTTACTGCAAGTGCAAATGGAATAAACAGGATGATAAACAACGTCTTCTGATACATTGGCAAAGAATATCAATTAAAGTGTCACTTCTAACCAAAATTAAGAAATAACAGGGAGCTTACCACATCAGGATTCTCTGCGTGACAACCGCGACAGGGAAGCAAAGATTTTCTTTTTTTCATTTTCAGTGAGAGAACTGATTGAAATTGGCGGATATTTAGCTGTACCATTCTTTACATGCTGAAAAAGTACCAGGTTCTCTCCCAGATTCATAAAACGCGGATTCACTTTGTAGCCGGCAAAAGTATTCTTTGGAATCTCAATTCTGCTGGCTTTGCTGCTCATCAGCCGCACTGCAAAATATTTGATGCGTAACATATCTCCATCATCTGAAAAATAGAAATAATTAAAATCTCGCAAATAATTCAGTAAAATAAAAGCAGCATAGGCCACAAAAATATAAAGTGCAAGCCATTTTCTGTCGTAAAATTCTCCCCTGAAATGAAACCAGTTTGAAACCAGCACAACAATAATTGCGGCAGCGACAAGAAGGGTAACAACAAATCGTCGTATCCTGTATTTTGTAACACTCAGCTGATTATCAAACGTCATCGTATTTCTTTTTAGATTTTTTACGTCTTTTAAGCTCCTGTTCAATCAAAGAAAGTTCACGTCCTGACTGTCCCTTGACCGAAGTATTTTCTTCAGCTCTTCGGATAAGATAGGGTAAAACATGTTTTACGGGTCCATAGGGCACATACTTGGCAACATTGTATCCCTCACTGGCAAGATTGTAACTGATATGGTCGCTCATTCCGTAGAGCTGGGAAAACCATACATGCGGATCGTTCTTTTCGATTTTGTGTTCATCCATCAATTGTGTAAGATACCAGCATGAGTATTCGTTATGAGTACCATTAAAAATGGCAATCCGGTCGATATGTTCAACAGAAAAACGCAATGCTTCATTGTAATCCTGGTCGGTTGCTTCTTTTGTATCATGCACAGGTGAAGGATAGTTTAATTTGTGGGCTCTTTCCCGCTCACGTTCCATATAAGCGCCACGAACAAATTTTGCTCCCAGAAAATAGCATCCGTCTTCTGCCCTGTTCAGGCATTCTTTCAGATAAGCAAGGCGATCAGTTCGGTACATCTGGAATGTATTGTAAACAATTGCTTCCTTTTTATTAAACAGTTGCATCATTTCATCTACAACCTCATCAATAAGAGGTTGGTACCAGCTGTGTTCAGCATCAACCAGGATGGGCACATGCATTTTGTAAGCTGTTTCGCACAAAATAAGTATCCTGTCTCGGAATTTAGTCACTTCTTCGCGCTCAACCCGGCTCAGGGCCATATTACTGCCGGCTTTTTCAAGTATCCGCTTAAGTGTAAATGCCGTGGGTTTGAATACAGCAAAAGGAATATTCTTGTTTTGTGCTGCAGTGTGGATAGTCTGAATCGTTTCCTCAAGAGTGGAATATATACTTTCAGGAGTTTCAGTACCTTCAACTGAGTAATCAAGAATAGCTTTAACATTGTATTCTTTCATCTTTTTTACTGAAGGGAGACACTCATCAATGGATTCACCACCACAAAAATGGTGATATATGGTAGGTTTGACAATCCATCCTACCGGAAAATGAAGTTTTAATCCAATCTGTAAAAATGAATTGGCTGTTTGTACCAGCCAGTTTTTTGATAACGCTTTAAAAAGCAGATGAGCTTGCTTAAGATCACGATCAGTCTTGCTGCTAAAGGCAATTTTTGTATCTTTAAAAAAGGCCATTCCCTTAAATATTCATGTTTTGATTTATCGATAAATATAGAAGTAATATGATAATTATAAAAATTCAATTTAATTATTTTACAATATGTTTACGAAGAAATATGAATAAGCAGAATATTGCTGTGGATTTTTAAGTCGGTAAAAATTGTTTATTTTAGCTTCGTTTTTAAAATACCCTGTGAAATTATGTACGAATATATTGCCGGAAAGATCATTGAATCCTCGCCTGCATACCTGATACTGGAAAACAGCCAGACGGGCTATTTCATTCACATCTCTGTTAATACTTACTCACAACTGCCTCATGCCGGGAAAGAATGCAAAATATTTCTGCATCAGATAATCCGGGAAGATGCGCATCTGTTGTTTGGCTTTATTGATCGTGAAGAAAGGGAGATGTTCAGAATGCTTATCTCGGTATCCGGTATTGGAGCCAATACTGCCCGAATGATCCTCAGTTCCTTCTCCCCACATGATCTTAGTGAAGCAATCAGGGATGGTAATGTCAACCTTTTGAAAAGTATAAAGGGAATAGGCTTAAAATCGGCACAGCGGATGATTGTTGAGCTTAAAGACAAGGTCGGTAAGCCTTCAGCAGGTGCGGAAATATTTACCGGGATGAACAATACTATCAAAGATGAATCGTTATCTGCTTTAGTGATGTTGGGTTTTGGGAAAAATGTGGCTGAAAAAGTAGTCGACAAGATCCTGGCTGACAACAAAACGATAACACTGGAAGAGCTGGTGAAAGAAGCATTAAAGAAATTGTAAAATTTATCGGGCAGACCATTGAATCAGGCAATAAAATACTCATTACCAGGTATTATTATTCTCATCTTGAAGATGACCACTCTTCTTGCTGCGGTTACAGCTGAAAAACCTGCATTTTCTGCTGTATTACAGCAGGATACAACTGAAGGAAGAGATACGGTCAATTTAAAATACCCTTTTAATGATCAGCCGGCTTTCCCAAGTGGGGAAATAAATTATGAATCACCCCTGTTTCTAAAAAATCCATCGAATATTAACAGTACTGTTGTTTATGATTCGAAAACCGGCAAGTATATTTTCAAAAGAAAGATCGGTTCATTAAACTATCGTCCGGAGAGTTCAATGTCCCTGGATGAATATAATCAATATGAGCTACAGCAATCCATCCATAACTACTGGAAACAAAAGTCGATGGGAGACAAATCGCCTGCCCAGACAGGGCTGATACCCCAGTTAAACATTGGTGGTGAAGCGTTTGATAAAGTTTTTGGAAGTAATACTATCAATATTATTCCACAGGGAACAGCCGAACTGGTATTTGGCTTTAATATATCAAGAATCGACAATCCCACTCTCAGCGAAAAACTCAGGCGAACCCCTTCATTTAATTTTGAAGAAAAGATCCAGATGAATGTGACCGGGACTATTGGAGATAAAATGAAGCTCGGTGTGAATTATAATACGGAAGCTACGTTTGATTTTGAAAATAAAACCAAACTGGAATATACCGGTGATGAAGACGAGATCATCAAGAAAATTGAGGCCGGCAACGTAAATCTGCCACTCACAGGCTCCCTGATTACCGGTAGTCAGAGTCTTTTCGGCCTAAAAACCGAGATGCAGTTTGGCAAACTTGATGTAACCAGTGTTTTCAGTCAGCAAAAAGGCCAGACATCTGTCATTGAGGTACAGGGTGGAGCGCAGGTTCAGGAATTTGATGTGCGGGCAGATGAATATGATGCGAACAAGCATTTTTTCCTGTCACAGTATTTTCGTGATCATTACAACAGTTCACTCAACAGCCTGCCTGTTATCAATTCAGGTATAACCATTACCCGCATAGAAGTTTGGGTAACAAATAAAACGAGTAACTACGAAGACTCCCGAAACATAATAGCTTTCACTGATTTGGGAGAAGGGGCTCCTATTTATAATCCATATTTTACTCCTAATCCTTCTGAAAGGTATCCTGCAAACAACCGCAACAACCTGTATAATGACATGACTCAGAATTACAATGTCCGGGACATTAATACGGTTGCAACGGTTTTGTCCAATCATCCCGGACATTTACAGGTCGGAAGCGATTACGAGAAAGTTGAAAATGCTCAACTTCTCTCTTCAAGAGAGTACACCCTGAATGCCCAGCTCGGTTACATATCCCTGAACAGGGCACTCAATTCAGACGAAGTACTTGCCGTAGCCTATGAATATACATTAAACGGAAGAACCTACCGGGTTGGAGAACTGTCAACAGATGGAGTGAATGCTCCTCAATCACTTATTGTTAAGTTGCTCAAAGGAACTAATCTGAGCCCCAACCTGCCCACCTGGAAGCTGATGATGAAAAACATTTATTCTATCGGTGCCTATCAGGTGGAGAAAACAGACTTCACCCTCAATGTTTTATACCACGACGATAAAACAGGGACCTCACTGAATTACATACCGGAAGAACAGACCAGCGGCGATTTACTGATCAGCGCTTTGAACCTGGATAATGTAAATTCCCAGCAGGATCCATACCCCGATGGAGTGTTTGATTTTATTCAGGGGGTTACCATCAATCCTTCAAACGGCAGGGTTATTTTCCCGGTACTGGAACCTTTCGGATCGGACCTGAAAGCCTATTTTGACAAGAAACATGTTCCTGATGAAATACAACAGAAGTATCTGTATCAGGAATTATATGATTCGACCAAAACCAGGGCAGAGCAGGTTGCTGAAAAAAATAAGTTTCTGCTGTCCGGTAGTTATCAAAGTTCGTCAAGCTCCGAAATTCCGCTGAACGCGATGAATGTGCCACAGGGATCGGTTGTGGTTACAGCAGGAGGTAGAACGCTTACCGAAAATGTTGATTATACTGTTGATTATACACTTGGCAGGGTGAAAATTATCAATGAAGGATTGCTGCAATCAGGTACACCCATTAAAATTTCCCTTGAGAACCAATCACTTTTCAATATCCAGACCAAGACACTTGTCGGAACACATCTAAATTACCAGTTCAGCGACAATTTTTATCTGGGTGGTACCATTCTTCATCTTAATGAAAGACCGCTGACACAAAAGGTAAATATCGGAGACGAGCCTATTTCCAACACCATTTGGGGACTAAACGGATCCTACAAGGGAGAATCACAATTTCTGACCACGCTGATTGACAAGCTGCCATTTCTTGAAACCAAGGAGCCATCAAGTTTTCAGATAGATGGTGAATTTGCGGACCTGATTCCCGGATCATCAAAAGCCATCGGGAAAAACGGCGTTTCCTATATTGATGATTTTGAAGGAAGTGAAACATCGATAGAACTTAAATCTTTTCCTGCCTGGGTACTTGCCAGTACGCCACAGGGGCAGGATGATCTTTTCCCTGAAGGAAACCTGATCAATAACCTGGCTTACGGATACAACAGGGCCAAGTTTGCCTGGTATGTAATAGATCCGTTGTTTCTGAGAAACAACTCATTAACACCCTCGCATATAAAAGGATCACCTGAAACACAGTCTTCTGCCTATGTAGCTGAGATAAATGAAAAAGACATCTGGCCAAACAGGGAGAGTCCGAATAATTTACCTTCGACTATTTCAATTTTAAATGTTGCATTCTATCCAGATCAAAAGGGACCATACAATTACGATCTGCTGGGCTCATCTTATTCATCCGGTATAAATTCCTCTGGTTTGCTGAAAGACCCGGCTTCACGCTGGGGAGGAATGATGCGCGAGATTCAGACCAATGATTTTGAAGCGGCAAACGTCGAATATATTGAATTCTGGATGATGGATCCATTCGTGGAAGACTCTACCAATCAGGGAGGAGATCTCTATTTCAACCTGGGTGATGTTTCAGAAGATATTCTCCGGGATGGCCGAAAATCGTTTGAAAATGGATTGCCCGTTCCGGGTGAGCTGGACCGTGTGGATACCACCGTTTGGGGACGCATCCCGCAAAAGCAGCAGCTTGTTAACGGATTCAACAATGATCCGGCTGCCCGTGCTTATCAGGATGTAGGGCTCGATGGTCTGGACGATACTCAGGAGGAATCATTCTATACCAAATACCTTGATTCCATTGCTGCTGCATTCGGAACTTCATCTGCAGCCTATCTGAAAGCGATACAGGATCCATCAAACGACGATTTTCACTATTTCAGAGGCAGCGATTTTGATGCCAATGAGGTAAGTATTCTTGAGCGTTATAAAAATTACAACGGGATGGAACGCAACTCCCCCACTGCCCAGCAATCCCAGGAAACATACCCGACATCCGGTTCCACCCTCCCCGATGTGGAAGACATAAACAGGGATAATACCTTAAGTGAAGCCGAAAATTATTACCAGTACCATGTAAGTATGAGGCCCCAGGATATGGTGGTAGGTAAGAATTATATTGTAGATAAGGTTTCACCAACTATAACCTTTAAAAATAAGGATCAGGAAAGAGTAACATGGTACCAGTTCCGCATTCCTATTCAGGATTATGAAAAACGCGTAGGATCCATTCAGGACTTCAAGTCAATCCGTTTCATGAGAATGTTCATGCGTAATTTCAATGACAGTGTAATTTTAAGATTTGCTACCCTGCGGCTTATCAGAGGAGAATGGAGAAAATATTCAATGGCACTGAACAGTGCAGCAGAAGGCACCATGAATCCACAGCCTGTTGAAGCAAATTTTGAAATTTCAGCCGTCAATATTGAAGAGAACTCAAAGAAAACACCTGTTAACTATGTTTTACCCCCGGGTATCGATCGTGTAATTGACCCCACCAACCCTCAACTGAGGCAGTTGAACGAGCAATCCATTCTACTTAAAGTTGATGACCTTATCGATAATGATGCTCGTGCAGCGTTTAAAAATGTCAGTCTGGATGTAAGGCAATACAAACGTCTTAAAATGGACGTTCATGCTGAGGCTATTCCCGGACAGGTATTGAATGACGGGGACCTGAGTGTGTTCATCCGTATCGGATCTGACTATAAAGACAATTACTACGAATACGAAGTTCCGCTGAAGGTTACGCCGCCCGGAAATTACAGCAATGATGATGCTGGCGACAGATCGATTGTATGGCCCGATGAAAATCAGATCGACATAGCCATGGATATGTTCCTCAGGGCAAAACAGGCACGAAATGATGAAATGCGAAGAGCCGGTTCCAACGTTACCATTACCACCGTATATCCTATTTTTGACGGAGACCGCCGGGTAAGTGTATGTGGAAATCCAAACCTGAGTAATATCCGGACTATTATGATTGGGGTCCGCAACCCCGGAGATATGAATAATCCCAACAACAATGACCGGTTGGCAAAGTCAGGGGCGATCTGGTTAAATGAACTCCGCCTGACAGATTTTAATGATCATGGCGGATGGGCTGCAAATGCAAGAGCCACAGCCCGGCTGGCTGACTTCGGAACCATCACACTGGCAGGTACAGCCAGCACACCCGGTTTTGGGAGCATCGAAAAGAAAGTGAACGACCGTTCAAAAGAAGAGGCCTACTCGTACGATTTTTCAACAAATCTGGAACTGGGAAAATTCTTCCCCGAAAAAACAAAAGTTTCCATTCCAACTTATATTGGTTACTCGGAATCATTTATCAACCCGGAATACAACCCACTCGATCCGGATATTCCTCTTAAGGCAGCACTGGATAATGCACCAACTAAAGAGATTCGCGACTCAATCAAGCAGATAGCCCAGGACTATACCCGGCGGAAAAGTCTGAATTTCACCAATGTCAGGATCAATAAAAACGAAGGAAAACCGAAAATATATGATATTTCCAATTTTGCAGTAAGCTATTCCTATAACGAAACTTATCACCGGAACATCAGTACGGAGTATAATGAATACCGGCGTTACCGGGGAGCATTGGCCTATAATTTCAATGCACGGCCACAAAACATTACCCCTTTAAGCAAGATGAAATTTCTGAATGCCCCTGTTTTCAGGATCATTAAGGATTTTAACTTCACACCTTATCCTTCGAATATTTCCTTCAGGACCGAAATGAACAGGCAATATAATGAGATCAAGCTTCGAAATATCAGCAATCCGGATATAATTATTAAGCCTACTGTGCGCAAAGATTTTATGTGGAACAGGTATTACGACCTCAGTTGGGATCTCACCCGATCATTGAAAATTGATTTTTCGGCTACCAATATGTCAAGAATAGATGAACCCCGGGGAAGGATGGATAAACATGCTGATGACTATGAGGCCAAAAAAGATTCTATTCTGCAGGAAATCCTTAAGTTCGGAAGAACGACCAACTACACACATTCACTGAACGCTACCTACAATCTCCCCATTAATAAAATTCCGCTGCTTAACTGGATTTCTGCCAATGCTTCCTACCGGGCTTCTTTTGGCTGGGATGCGGGCCCGATTACAGCAGATACCATTCAATTGGGAAACACGGTTAAGAATTCCAATACAAAACAACTGAACGGTCAGTTTAACTTACAAAACCTGTATAATAAGGTAGGTTTTTTGAAAAAAATTGATCAGCAGACCAGCGGCAGAGGAAGTACCAAACAAAAGCAATACAAAACAGTTAATTATGAACGGAAGGTATATGCCCTGAAAGCTAAAACACCCCGTTCAATTTATCACAGGCTGGGCACTGAAGATGTCACAGTACATGCCTTTGATGAACAGGGAAATGAGATAAAAGGGGACGTTGAAATTGACAACCCCAATAAAATCACCTTTACCGCACCACAAGACTATAATAATGTCACTTTCAAAGTAAGTGGTAAGGTTGAGGCCAGTGAAAATCCGTTGCTGATTGCAGGACGTTACACCGTAAGAGCACTCATGGGTGTCCGGAATATTTCGTTCTCTTACTCAGAAACAGCAGGTACATTACTCCCCGGCTTTCTTCCCTCTCCGAAAATTTTCGGAAATGAGGTATATAACGGCATGAATGCACCTGGTATTCCCTTTGCATTAGGCTGGCAGGACAATGATTTTGTGCATAAGGCTGCAAATGACTATAATTGGTTAACAACGGATTCATTATTGACGACTCCTTACCTGATGTCATACAACAATAACTTTAACATCCGTTCAAGCATTGAACCATTGCCAGGCCTGAAAATTGACCTGAATGCAAACCGCACATTCTCAAAAAATATCAGTGAATATTTTAATTATTCCGTTGATGATTCTGTTTTCAGGTTTGACAGCCGTATCACCAATGGTAATTTTAGTATGTCGTTCATTACACTAAAAACTGCTTTTGAAAAAACGGACGTTAATAACAATTACAGTTCCGATGCTTTCAACCAGTTCAAAAAGAACAGGGAAGCCATTGCATTCAGGCTGGCCACAGCACGGGAGCAGGCTGATCCAAACTACAACAGGAACGGAACCTATTATGATCCGCAAACTGATCAGGTAATCAAACCGGAACCGGGATTTTACAACGGATTCGGGCCTACTTCACCGGATGTATTGATACCGGCTTTTCTGGCAGCTTACTCAGGAAGTGATCCGGCCAAAATAACCACCAGTACCTTCCCCTCAATTCTCAGTATTCTGCCCAACTGGCGTATTACTTTTGACGGATTATCACGGATTGCATTCATAAAGAAATATTTGAATTCCATAACCCTGGGACATGCATACAGGTCTTCCTACAATATTGGTTCCTATACAACCAATCTGGATTATAATCCTTTTGACGGTAATCCCGATCATGTGGACGGGCTCAGTTATGTACGCGACATACAATATAACTTCCTTCCGCAATTTCAAGTAAACGTTGTATCCATCAATGAACAGTTCAGCCCGCTAATCAATGTTGATATGACATGGAAGAACAGTTTGAGCACACGCGTTGAACTGAAAAAATCCAGGACCATATCGCTAAGTTTTGCCAATAATCAGGTAACAGAAATCCGAAATAATGAACTGGTTTTTGGTGCAGGATACCGTTTTAATCAGGTCCCACTGATTATCAGAACCGGCGGTACCCAGAAATCATTTTCGAGCGATTTGAATGTAAGAACAGATCTGTCGATCAGAGATAACAAGACAATACTAAGAAAACTGGTTGAGGATGCAGACGATATAACCGCCGGTCAGCGCATTATCACTATTAAATTCACTGCAGATTATATGTTATCCGACAGATTTAACCTCCGGTTCTTTTTCGACCGTGTTGTCAATAACCCCTTTGTTTCAAGGTCTGGCTCATATCCCACAGCCAACACTAATGTAGGCTTCAGTGTCCGATTTACCCTTGCTCAGTAGTTTGCTTTTAGTAAAAAATGTGTATTTTTGAAACTGGATAAACTGAAAACTAAAATAGTTATAATCATGAATGTACCCGAAAATTTATTGTATACAAAGGATCACGAATGGATCCGTGTTGAAGGTAACAACGCTATAGTGGGTGTCACCGATTATGCTCAGGGGGAATTGGGCGATATTGTTTTTATTGAAATTGAAACAGAAGGAGAATCACTCGAAAAAGAAGAAGTATTTGGTACCATAGAAGCAGTAAAAACTGTTTCCGACCTGTTTATGCCAGTCGGCGGCAAGGTTGCTGAAGTTAACAGCAAACTTGAAGATCAGCCTGATGTTGTTAATAAAGACCCTTATGGTGATGGATGGATGATAAAACTAACCATCGATAATCAGGATGAGCTCAAAGACCTGCTTACACCTGATAAATATAAAGAACTGATAAACGCCTGAAAATGATTTTTTAAGAAATTTTTCAGCAATGGCTGATAGATAAATTTATTTAAAAGCAAGACTGTTAAAAAGCAAAAAACCCGGATAAAATCCGGGTTTTTTTATTGTATGTTTCCAGGGAAACAGAAGATTATAATTTCTTTCTCACTTCCACTTCCTGATACGCTTCAATAATATCTCCAACTTTAAGATCATTAAAATTACCAATATTCAGTCCGCATTCATAACCGTTGCTCACTTCTTTCACATCATCTTTAAAACGCTTGAGTGAACCAAGTTCTCCGGAATACACCACGATACCATCTCGGATGATACGTACCTTTGAATTCCTGGAGATTTTTCCTTCCTTCACCATACATCCGGCAACAGTTCCAACTTTGCTCACCTTGAATGTATCTCTTACCTCCAGTGTAGCCATGATCTCTTCTCTTAATTCTGGCGACAACATACCTTCCATGGCATCCCTTAATTCATTAATGGCATCATAAATAATTGAATACAGGCGGATATCGATCTCTTCCTTTTCAGCCAGTTTTCTGGCATTCATAGAAGGTCTTACCTGGAATCCTATAATGATAGCATTGGAAGCAGCAGCAAGCAGAATATCCGATTCAGAGATTTGTCCCACTGCCTTGTGTATCACATTAACCTGGATTTCTTCAGTAGAGAGCTTGATCAGAGAATCTGAAAGCGCCTCAACCGAACCGTCCACATCACCTTTCACAATAACATTCAATTCCTGGAAATTACCGATAGCAATGCGTCGTCCGATTTCGTCCAGTGTAATATGTTTCTGGGTTCTTAATCCCTGTTCGCGTTGTAACTGTTCCCGTTTGGTTGCAATTTCCTTGGCTTCCCGGTCTCCTTCCATTACATTGAAAGTATCACCAGCCTGCGGGGCTCCGTTCAACCCCAGCAACAGTACAGGGTTAGATGGTCCGGCAAATTCCACTTTTTTGCCACGTTCGTTGTACATGGCTTTCACATGACCGTAATGGCTTCCGGCCAGCACCACATCACCAATCTTTAGTGTTCCGGCTTCAACCAAAACAGTGGCAACATAACCACGGCCCCTGTCAAGTGATGATTCAATAACAGTACCAACTGCTCTTTTATTCGGATTGGCTTTAAGCTCGAGCATTTCTGCTTCAAGAAGCACTTTCTCAAGCAATTCTTCAATATTAATTCCGTTTTTCGCAGATATTTCCTGTGATTGATATTTTCCACCCCAGTCTTCAACCAGGAAATTCATATTGGCAAGTCCTTCCTTGATCTTTTCCGGATTTGCTGTTGACTTGTCAATTTTATTGATAGCAAAAACAATCGGTACTCCGGCAGCATGGGCATGATTGATTGCCTCTACTGTCTGGGGCATAACACCATCGTCAGCAGCCACCACAATTATGGCTACATCAGTAATCTGGGCCCCTCTGGCACGCATTGCTGTAAATGCTTCGTGACCGGGAGTATCAAGAAATGTAATCTGTCTGCCATCATCAAGAGCTACACTATAAGCCCCGATATGCTGGGTAATACCTCCCGCCTCCCCGGCAATTACATTTGAATGTCTGATGTAATCAAGCAGCTTGGTTTTACCATGGTCGACATGCCCCATCACTGTAACAATAGGTGGCCGGGGTTCAAGCATTTCAGGTTCATCCTCCTCTTCATGAAAAGAATCCTGCAGGTCAACACTGACAAACTCAACTTTATAATTAAATTCATCAGCAACCAGCGCCATTGTTTCAGCGTCAAGACGCTGATTTATAGACACAAACAAGCCAAGATTCATGCACGTGGAAATCACCTCATTTACCGGAACATCCATCATGCTGGCAAGCTCATTCACTGATACAAATTCAGTTACTTTGAGCGTATTTTTATCAAGCTCTTGCTGTTCAATCTCTTCCTGATGACGCTGAGAATAGACATCCCGCTTTTCACGGCGATACTTCGATCCCTTTGATTTTCCTTTGGATGTAAGGCGCGCAAGTGTGTCCTTTATCTGTTTCTGAACATCTTCCTCACTTACTTCCTGGCGAACCGGACGTTTCTTCTTCTTTCCTTTTTTGAATGCGGCGGCTTTCGATTTGTCCTCACCTGGCTTAACATTTTTCTTGTCATCCTCTACCTTAACACGTGGGTTATCTACCTTTATTCTTTTCCTTTTTCTCTTCTTACGGTCAGAATCACCACCACCATGCGATGAAGCAACAGGTCTCTTCTTCTCTTCCCTTTTTTCGGGAAGGTCAATGCGTCCAACAACAGTCGGACCCGTCAGCTTCTCAACCTTAGCCCTGATAAAATCTTCGTCTTTTTTCTTTTCTTCCTTTTTAGGTTCCCGCGCTGGTTCAGGTTTTTCCTGCTCTTTCTTTTCCTTCGGTTGTTCAACTTCCCCGGCCTTTTTTTCTGCCTCAGCTTCTTTCTTCTCTTCAGCCTTAGGTGCTTTACCCTTCACCCTTTTACCTTTTACCGGTCGGGTGCGTTGGTTCATGGAATCGAGATCAATTTTCCCGATGACCTTCAAATCCGCCTTTTCAGTTTCTTCAGTATGAATTTCTTCCTCTGGGGCGGCCTTTTCCTCTTTCGGCTCCTCTGTTTTTGCTTTTTCAGGAGAACTGGCTTCCGGTTTTTCTTCAGCAGCTTCCTTTTTATTTTCAACAGGAGTTTCAGTCTTCTTCTCTTCTTTTTCCTTTTCAGGCTCAGTTTTTGGTTTTTCTTTGCTTTCTTCTTTGGGCCTGACCTCTTCAGCTTTGGTTTCTTTTTTCTCTGCTTCTTTTTCTTTCTTTTTACCAGAAGAAACAGAATCAAGATCTATTTTACCAACCACCTTAATATCAGGCTCTTTGGTTGTTTTTTTCTGTTCAGGTGCGGGTTCAAAGGGTTTAGATTCGCGGGTATCTTTGATTAATACTTCCTCTTCCTGATCATCGGAATCATCCTGGTCTTCGTCCTTATCCACAATATCATGAATGGAAACTGTTTCCTTTTTTTCCCGCAGATTACGCAGGCTAAGCTTTTCAGATTCTTTCTTTACCGAAATTTCTGAGCTGTATTCTTTGGCCAGGATATCATATAACTCAGGAGATACTTTGGTATTGGGGTTTGACTCTACCTCATACCCCTTCTTCCTGAGAAATTCCACAATAGTGGATATCCCAACATTAAACTCTTTCGCTAATTTACTAAGCCGTGCTACTTTATTAACTGCCATACTTGGACCTTAACAATTTAATTTCTATCTTATTACAGCACTCAAGAAACCGCTAAGTTAAAACTTATATGCAATTACTCAAATTCTGACTTTAAAATTTCTACTACTTCTTTAACTGTTTCCAGTTCAAGATCGGTTCGTTTAACCAGATCTTCAACTGTGAGATTTAACACACTTTTAGCTGTATCGCATCCGATAGCTTTAAATTCATCGAGGATCCAGCTATCAATTTCATCACTGAATTCGTCAAGACTTACATCCTCTTCATCTTCCATAATCTTGTCTCTGAATACCTCAATCTCATATCCTGTAAGCTGGCCAGCCAGTTTAATATTCAGACCGCCTTTGCCAATAGCAAGCGATACTTCATTGGCCGGAAGATATACTTCAGCGTGATGAGTTTCATTATCCAGTTTGATAGAACTGATCTTAGCCGGACTAAGTGCCCTGCTGATATACAATTGTGTGTTGTTTGTAAAATTTATTACATCAATATTTTCATTCTTTAATTCCCTGACAATACCATGGATACGCGATCCTTTCATCCCCACACATGCACCAACCGGATCAATTCTTTCGTCATAGGACTCAACTGCAATTTTTGCACGTTCACCAGGAATACGAACAATCTTTTTAATAGTAATCAGGCCATCAAAAATCTCGGGGACCTCAAGTTCAAATAATCTTTCGAGAAAAGCAGGTGATGTCCGTGAAAGGATGATAAGCGGATTATTGTTACGCATCTCCACTTTCACAACAACTGCCCGAATTGTATCGCCTTTGCGAAAATAGTCGGAAGGTATTTGTTCCTGTTTGGGAAGTATAAGTTCATTTCCTTCATCATCCAGAACAAGTATTTCTCTCTTCCATACCTGGTAGACCTCACCTGTTATAATTTCTCCTATACGGTCTTTGTACTTATTATATAAATTATTCTTTTCCAGCTCAAGAATCCTTGAAGTAAGATTCTGCCGGAGGGCCAGAATAGCCCTTCTTCCAAAATCAATAAGTTTTACTTCATCAGTAACATCTTCACCAATTTCGTAATCATCATCAATTTTCTTGGCTTCAGACAGGGGAATTTGTTTATTTTCATCTTCCACTTCACCGTCAGCAACTACTTCACGGTTTCGCCATATTTCAAAATCGCCCTTATCAATGTTAATGATAACATCAAAATTCTCGTCAGTTCCGTAATTTTTTTGCAATAAGCTTCTGAAAACATCTTCGAGTACACTCATCATGGTGGCCCTGTCAATGCTTTTTAACTCCTTGAACTCTGAGAATGTGTCTATTAAATTTAAATTTTCCATTTTCTAACTGTTTGACCTTATTTGAATGATATTACCACTTTTGCAGCTTTAACCTCATCAAATCGAATAGCTAAATCATTTATTTGTAATTGTTTTTTCTTTTTTCCATCTACCTTAACCCTCTCTTTTGTTTCAATCACAAAATGATCTTCGTTTATCTCTTTGAGAGTTCCGGTATACTTTAATCCGTCATTTTTAATAACTTCAATTTCTCGGCCCAGGTTTTTTTCATATTGCTGAATTACCCTGAATGGCTGATCCAGACCGGGGGATGAAACCTGAAGTTCAAAGTCTTCTGTCTCACGATCCAGACTGTGTTCAATAAGTCTGCTTATTTCAACACACTGATCAATTGAAACGCCCTGGTTACTGTCAATCAGCACTGAAATCTTGTTTCCCGGTTTTACATCAATGTCAACGACAAAAAGTTCACCTTCAGCAATCCGGGGCGCAATTATTTCTTCAACCTGCCTGTTAGTGATCATAATACGCTGTTCGTCTTCAAATAATAAAACAGGGGACTAAGTCCCCTGAAAATTAACTACCCCACTTTCATCTGCAAAGCTAATAATAATACTTTAATTCACAAAAAAACGTCCTTTAAAAGTGTAACTAATCATCTGAACAGGAACAAGAAGTCTGATATGTTCACTATATTTGCGCAAAAAATAACAAACAGATAACTTGCTGATCACTAAAATGAATGATTATATGCATTTTAAACAGCAGGTTATTAGTATAAATGCGGCTGAACATCACAATAAACGGTGAATACATCATTCATAAATAAGCGTAAAATTGTAAATGATCCGGTTTACGGGTTTATCAATATCTCGTCCGACTTCCTGTTCGACCTGATAGAGCACCCCTATTTTCAGCGGCTGCGCAGGATTAAACAGCTTGGACTTACCAATTACGTTTATCCTGGGGCAAATCATACCCGTTTTCAGCATGCAATCGGGGCAGCCTACCTTATGGACCTCGCCATTAACAGTATCAGAAACAAGGGCCACGAAATCACCACTGAAGAAGCTGAGGCAGTTACTGCTGCAATTTTGCTGCATGACATTGGACACGGCCCGTTTTCACATGCCCTGGAAAACAGTATTGTTGAGCCTTTTGATCATGAGATACTCTCCGGCTGGTTTATGGACGACCTGAACCGTACTTATAATGGCAGGCTTACCCTGGCTATCCGGATTTTCAAAAATGAATATGAAAAAAAATTCCTGCATCAGTTGGTTTCCAGCCAGCTGGATATGGACCGGCTGGATTATCTGAAACGTGACAGCTTTTTTACGGGTGTCACTGAAGGCGTTATTGGATCGGATCGTATAATTAAAATGCTTAATGTAGTCGATGATGAACTGGTGGTGGAAGCAAAAGGAATTTATTCGATCGAAAAATTCCTAATTGCCAGAAGACTGATGTACTGGCAGGTATATCTGCACAAAACAGTACTGTCTGCAGAAAAGCTTCTTGTTCTGCTGCTCCAGAGAGCAAAAGAACTAGGAGTTTCCGGAACGCCAATGTTCGCAACCCCGGCTTTGAAGTATTTTATCACTAAATCAATTGATAAATCCTTAATAAACAGTGAATCATTCAAACAGGAACTGCTGGGTTATTACGCACAACTGGACGACAATGACATCATCACTTCCGCCAAAGTGTGGTGTGATCATGAGGATAAAATACTGTCTTTCCTGAGTATCGCGTTGATTAACCGCAAATTATATAAAGTCAGGATCCAGAACTTTCCCATGGAAAAAGAAGAGGAATTAAAGCTGCGTAAGCTTATTATGAAAAAATATGATTTGAAAGAGGAAGAGACCCGTTATTTCTGTTTTACTGATGAGATATCTAACAATGCCTATAGCGCGCATGATGATAAAATTAAAATACTATTCAAAACAGGAGCTCTCGCTGATATTGCAGATGCTTCGGACATGCTGAACATTTCAGTATTGTCTAAAACAGTAAAAAAATATTTTATCTGTTATCCCAAATTTTTAACCTGAATCTTCTGGCAAAAAAAATACTGTGCCAAAAGAGAAAAATAATACACTATGGAATTTTCAGCAAAAATGATTGCAGAGTTTTTACAGGGCGAGATATTGGGCGACCCGGATGTAGTTGTCTCCAATGTTGCAAAAATTGAAGAGGGAAAACCTGGCACCCTGGCTTTTCTGGCGAATCCCAAATATTCAAAATATCTTTATTCTACTGAAGCGAGTATTATTCTGATCAACAAGGATCTGAAACTTGAACAGGAAATAAAACCTACTCTGATCAGGGTCAAAAATGCCTATGAATCTTTTGCTTCGCTGCTTCAGTTATATGAAGAATCAAAGCCAAAGAAGAAAGGTATCAGTGAACTGGCCAGTATACATAACAGCGCCAGTGTCGGAGAGGATAATTATATTGGCGAGTTTGCCTGTATTAGTGAAGGGGCCGTTATCGGAAATAAGGTAAGTATTTATCCCCAGGTATATATTGGAAGTGATGTAAAAATCGGAAATAATACTACAATTTTCCCGGGAGTAAAAATCTACCATGAATGTGTCATTGGTGATAATTGTGTGATTCACGCCGGAGTGGTGATTGGATCAGACGGATTTGGCTTCGCCCCACAGAGTGACAACCATTATAAAAAAATACCACAGATTGGAAATGTTATAATTGAGAATGATGTAGAACTTGGTGCCAACACAACAATCGACAGGGCTACCATGGGATCAACCATTATCAGAAAAGGTGTAAAACTTGATAATCTCGTTCAGGTTGCGCACAACGTTGAAATAGGAGAAAACACTGTTATTGTCTCTCAAACCGGAATTGCCGGTTCCGCCAAAATAGGAAAAAACTGTACCATAGCCGGACAGGTTGGTATTGTTGGCCATTTAAAAATTGGTGACAACGTTATAGTTGCCGCCCAGTCAGGTGTTTCCACCAATATTGCTGACGGATCGGTTGTGCTCGGTTCCCCGGCCACTCCAATAAGTAATGCACGCAAGTCTATTGCTATATACCGCAATCTGCCTGAACTCAGAACCCGGATAAACGAGATGGAAAAACAATTAACAAGCCTTAAAGAGCAATTGAATGACAAATAGCACGTTTCAATAACAGTGTCTGGTAATTCCCGGTTTACCTGCTTTTCTGCCTGTTGAGTATCGAATTGCAAAATTATTTATTCCTGCAATTTGCATATATCTGAAAATTACATAAATGGCGGAAAAAGCT
Organism: uncultured Bacteroidales bacterium; assembly: GCA_963783315.1. Taxonomy (GTDB): domain Bacteria; phylum Bacteroidota; class Bacteroidia; order Bacteroidales; family DASQZP01; genus DASQZP01. Next base: position 176,534 of record CAWAMZ010000002.1, on the reverse strand, counting down.
TTGTGTTATACCATATTAAATGAATTTTTGTAACTTGCGGAATTTTAATTTGATACTTATATATTTTAACCGATTAATAATAAATGACAGATAAACAACACACTATCAAAAAACCTGTAACACTCAAGGGAAAAGGACTTCATACCGGATTACAGGTAGAGATGACATTTAAGCCGGCCGCTGCCAACCACGGAATCAAATTTCAACGAATCGATTTAGATCATAAACCCATTATAAATGCTTCGGTAGACCATGTGGTTGACACTTCAAGAGGGACTACTCTTGAGATTGAAGGGGGTGTACGTGTTGGAACAATTGAGCATACAATGGCAGCCATTGTGGGTATGAAAATCGACAATCTGTTGATCGAGATTAATGCCCCTGAGGCCCCAATTATGGATGGTAGTTCGCTTTACATCGTGCAGGCTTTGCAGGAAGTTGGAACTGAAGAGCAGGATGCCCCGCGAAATTATTACCAGGTAAAAGAGAAAATAGTATTTAAGGATGAATCAAAAGGTATTGAAATAGCCATTTTCCCTGATGATCATCTTAGTATTAATGTACTGATCGACTATAACAGCCGCGTATTGGGTAATCAATATGCTACAATGGAATCTATTGATCAGTTTTCGAGTGAGGTAGCACCCAGCAGAACATTTGTTTTCCTGCATGAACTTGAATTCCTTTTAAAACATAATCTGATTAAAGGCGGTGATCTGGATAATGCCATCGTGATTATGGATCGTAAGGTGGAACAGGAAGAACTTGACCGTTTATCTGAACTTTTCCATAAACCAAAAATTAAGGTAAAGCCGGAAGGAGTGTTGAATAATATTGACCTGCACTTTCCTAATGAGCCGGCACGACACAAATTACTTGATATAATCGGAGATCTGGCCCTGATCGGCCAACCCATCAAAGGAAAAATTGTAGCAACCAGACCAGGTCATTATGCCAATACAGAATTGGGCAAGATCATCCGCAAAAAAATAAAATCAGAGCAGAGTAAACCTGCCGCTCCTGTATACGACCCAAGCGTTCCAGCATTGATCAATATCAATGAAATAAAGCAAATTCTGCCGCACCGTCCTCCGTTTCTTTTAATTGATAAAGTTATTGAACGAACTGACACCACCGTTGTAGGGGTGAAAAATGTAACCATGAATGAAGGGTTTTTCATCGGGCATTTCCCTGATGAGCCGGTAATGCCGGGTGTTTTGCAGGTTGAAGCCATGGCACAGGCAGGCGGCATCCTCGTATTGGGTACAGTACCTGATCCCGAAAATTATCTGACATACTTCCTGAAAATTGATAAGGTTAAATTTAAACGCAAAGTAGTACCGGGAGACACACTGGTATTTAAACTCGATCTGCTTGAGCCAATCAGACGGGGAATAGCACATATGTTTGGCCAGGCATTTGTCGGCAACAATGTGGTAATGGAAGGAGAGCTGATGGCACAAATCAGCAGGATAAAAGAAGGTTAAACAACTATAATTATATTTTGAAATGAATCAACCAATGGCTTATGTGCACCCCGAGGCTAAAATCGGGGAAAATGTTGTGATCGACCCGTTTGCAATGATCCATAAAGATGTTGAAATTGGCGATGGCACCTGGATCGGTTCCAATGTAACCATTATGGAAGGGGCAAAAATAGGGAAAAACTGTAGAATATTTCCCGGCGCTGTAATTGCCGCCATTCCGCAGGATCTGAAATTTCAGGGAGAAAAATCAAGAGTTACCATTGGAGATAATACTACCATTCGTGAGTGTGCCACTGTAAACCGGGGCACTGCAGCAAGAGGTACCACAAAAGTAGGCAACCACTGTCTGTTGATGGCATATTCTCATGTAGCACATGACTGCGAACTGGGCGACCATGTAATCATTGGCAATGCTACCCAAATTGCTGGTGAGGTTGAAATTGATGACTGGGCTATAATAAGTGCTGCCTGTGGTATCCACCAGTTTACGCGAATAGGCAAACATGTCATGATCCAGGGATTGAGTGGTGTGGGAAAAGATGTTCCGCCATACGTTACAGCCGGACGCAATCCTATAGCCTATGCCGGTTTGAATTCCGTCGGACTCAGACGACGTAACTTTCCCGGTGAAAAAATTAATGAAATCCAGGAGATCTATCGTGCTATTTATCTGCGGGGAATGAATACTTCAGATGCACTCCTTTACATAGAAGAAAACCTGGCCCAGACAGCAGAAAGAGATGAGATCCTGAATTTTATCAGAAGTTCAAAAAGAGGAATTATCAGAGGCCTGCTTGATTAAGCCGGCCTCTTTTTTTAAATAATTATGCGCCGCTGTAACTGACTAATCTTTTCCGTTTCAGGATTCAGGCGGCATGGCATTCCAGCCCTGTGCCGTAACAGGTATCCATTCACCTGTAGGAAGAATAATCTTACAATCGCCGGGTGTTTCGGTAATATGTCCGATTATACTGACCTCAGGACGTTTGGCAATTTTATCAAATTCACTGAGGGGAACTGTAAAAAGCAACTCATAATCTTCCCCTCCGTTCAATGCACAGGTAGTAGGTTCCAGATTCAACTCATCAGCCACCCTGGCAGTCTCTTTGTCAACGGGAATTTTATCCTGATAAATTTCACAACCTTTCTTTGAAGCATTGCAGATGTGCAACAGTTCTGAAGAAAGTCCGTCAGAAATATCAATCATGGAGGTGGGCTGTAGCTTCAATTCCTTTAATAACCGGACTATATCCTGCCGTGCTTCAGGCTTTAGCTGCCTTTCAAGCACATAATCATATCCCTGCAGTTCGGGTTTAAATCCTTCTTCTTTCTGAAATAATTTATTCTCACGCTCAAGTACCTGCAAGCCGGTAAAGGCAGCTCCCAGATTCCCTGAAACACAAATCAGATCATTCAATTCGGCTCCATGCCTGTAGGTTACTTTTTCCCGTTCAGCTTCTCCGACCACCGTCACACTGATCGTCAGGCCGGTCAACGAAGCTGTCGTATCTCCACCAACCAGGTCAACATTGTATTTCTCACAGGCCAGATGTAAACCCTGGTATATTTCTTCAATATGTTCTACAGCAAATTTTGAAGATATGCCCAGCGAAACAATCATCTGCCGGGGTTCTCCGTTCATGGCATAAATATCGGAGAAGTTCACGACAGCAGCCTTATATCCCAAATGTTTGAGGGGAGTATACATCAGATTAAAATGGATACCTTCCGTGAGTATATCACTGGTTAACAACAAAGTGCTTCCACCATATTCCAGTACAGCTGCATCATCACCCACCCCTTTCTTTGTGCTGGAGTGCCTGATTTTTATGTTTTCTGTCAGGTGGCGGATCAGTCCGAACTCACCCAGTTCTGATATCGGTGTCAGCTTGTTCTTTTCTTCACTCATACTTGTTCTGATTTGTATTTTACATCAAATATTTGGCTACAAAGTTTTACAATAATTTAATTAGATTTAGTATATTTGCATTATTTAGAATTAATCTAAATAAAAGGATAATTAAGGTTAATAAGTCTTATTCTTGTTAACTTTGTAAGCCTTTTTAACATGATCATATTAAACACTTTATTATTATGGCAAATGATCAAGATAAAATATTGGATGAAGTAACACAAGGTGATTACAAGTACGGATTTTATAGTGATATTGATACTGATATAATACCAAAAGGATTAAATGAGGATGTAGTTCGTCTTATATCTGCCAAGAAAAAGGAACCAGCTTTTTTACTTGAATTCAGGCTGAAGGCTTACCGGCACTGGCAGACAATGAAAATGCCCCAGTGGGCACATCTGAAAATCCCTGAAATAAATTATCAGGATATCATCTATTATGCGGCACCAAGGCAAAAAGCCAAACTGAACAACATGGATGAGGTGGATCCGGAACTGAAGGCCACATTCGACAAGTTGGGTATTCCGCTCGACGAGCAGAAGAAACTGGCCGGTGTTGCGGTTGATGCTGTGATGGACAGTATTTCGGTCACCACTACTTTCAAGAAAACACTTGGCGAGCTAGGAATCATCTTCTGCTCCTTCAGTGAAGCTGTCCAGAATCATCCCGACCTGGTAAAAAAATACATGGGTTCTGTTGTTCCTTATACTGATAATTACTTTGCTTCGCTTAATTCCGCAGTATTCAGTGATGGTTCTTTTTGCTATATTCCAAAGGGTGTTAAATGCCCAATGGAATTATCGACCTATTTCCGTATCAACGCGGCGAACACCGGTCAGTTTGAGCGTACGCTGATAATAGCAGAAGAAGGCAGTTCCGTAAGTTATCTCGAGGGCTGTACTGCTCCCCAGCGTGATACCAACCAGTTACATGCGGCAATTGTTGAGATTATTGCACTCGACAATGCCAGTGTAAAATACAGTACCGTACAAAACTGGTATCCGGGAGATAAGAACGGGAAAGGTGGTGTGTACAATTTTGTAACCAAACGGGGTATGTGTAAAGGCGATAATTCAAAGATCTCCTGGACGCAGGTTGAAACCGGATCGGCAATAACCTGGAAATATCCCAGTTGCATTCTCCGGGGAGACAATACAACCGCAGAGTTTTATTCAGTGGCAGTTACCAATAACCACCAGCAGGCTGATACCGGGACCAAGATGATACACATCGGAAAAAATTCACGAAGTACAATTGTATCCAAGGGCATATCGGCAGGTAAAAGTCAAAACAGTTACCGCGGCTTGGTTAAAGTCATGAAAAATGCAGAAAATGCCCGTAATTTTTCGCAATGTGACTCGTTGCTACTTGGTGATAAATGCGGTGCGCATACTTTTCCGTATATTGAGGTTGACAACGACACGGCAGTAGTTGAACATGAAGCAACTACTTCTAAAATCGGAGAAGATCAGATTTTCTACTGTAATCAGCGTGGTATTGAAACTGAAGATGCTATCGGGCTTATCGTAAACGGATATGCCAAGGAAGTACTAAACCAGCTGCCAATGGAATTTGCCGTAGAAGCGCAAAAATTACTGCAAATATCACTCGAAGGCAGCGTAGGTTAAATTCATAAATAAAAAAATCATCATATTTCCGGGTTGCCAACCCGCTAAAAAAATATATAAATGTTAGACATTAGAGATTTAAAAGTATCTGTAGAAGATAAGGAAATCCTGAAAGGAATCAGCCTGCGTGTTAAAGCAGGCGAAGTTCATGCGATTATGGGTCCCAACGGATCGGGTAAAAGCACCCTGGCTGGTGCGCTTGCCGGAAGAGATATATATACGGTTACCCACGGTGAAGCTTTTTTCAGAGGAAAAAATCTGCTGGATTTATCACCTGAAGATCGTGCGCGGGAAGGATTATTCCTGGGTTTTCAGTACCCTGTTGAAATTCCAGGAGTAAGCATGGTGAATTTCATGAAAACAGCCATCAACGAAACCAGAAAATACAAAGGCCTGGCACCTCTTTCTCCCGCTGAATTTTTAAAATTAATGAAAGAGAAAAAAGAGCTGGTGGAAATCGATACCAAACTCACCAACAGATCTGTAAATGAAGGATTTTCAGGAGGAGAAAAAAAGAAAAATGAAATCTTTCAGATGGCTATGCTTCAGCCCGGTCTGGCTATCCTGGACGAAACAGATTCAGGCCTTGACATTGATGCATTGCGTATTGTAGCCAATGGGGTTAATAAACTCAGAACTCCTGAAAATGCTACCATAGTAATTACACATTACCAGCGATTACTCGAATATATCGTGCCGGATTTTGTTCATGTTCTGTATAACGGCCGTATCGTTAAGTCTGCCGGTAAAGAACTGGCTTTTGAACTGGAAGAAAAAGGGTATGACTGGATTAAGAAAGAAATGGCGGAATTGTAATCAACGTCGATGATCTGATTTAAATTTTATTTTATGAGCGTATTAACCCAAGATATAAACGTCAATGAGCAATTTCTGGAATTGTTTAAGGAACAGGAGGAATTCTTAACTGCTAATTCCCCGGAGTTCATTAACAGGATTCGAAGAAAAGCCATTGATGCCTTCAGGGAAAACGGTATACCTGTTTTCCGTACTGAAGATTACAAATACACAAATCTGGAACCTTATTTCAAAAAAGACTATAAAAAATACCTGCATCCGCGAAATGTTAAATTTGGCAAAGAGGATCTTTTTAAATGCGATGTACCAGAACTGGACACACATGTAATTATTCTGGTTAACGGACACTATTACGACAGGGAAAACCCGATTATTGAGTTTCCCGGAGGAGTACTGGCCGGTAGTTTTGCAGAGGCTTCGAACCGTTTCCCTGAACTTGTGAGGTCTTTTTATTCCCGTGAAGCTGACTATGAGAAGCATGGCCTTGTGGCATTAAACACAGCTTTTGCCCGTGATGGTTTATTCGTTTATGCACCACGCAATGCTGTTTCTGACAAGCCCATCCAGGTCATCAATATTCTCCTTTCTGATGAAGATCAGTTTGTACAACAGCGTAACCTGATTGTTGCAGAGGAAAACAGCGAGTTGAATTTTGTGATATGCGATCACTCATTGTCCGCTAAGGAATACCTTACAAATACAGTAACTGAAATAGTTGCCAGGAATAATGCATCAGTTGACATCACCAATATTCAAAATGAGCACAATGGATGTGTCCACCTCTCAAGCACAGCCGTAAGTCAGTCGGCCAACAGCAGGGTTACCAACAATGTAATAACCCTTCATGGCGGTCTGGTGCGTAACAATCTGCATGTTAAGCTCAAGGGAGAAGGTTGCGAAAACAACTCTTTCGGCTTGTTCCTGCTGGATGAAAAACAGCACACAGACAGTTATACACTTGTTGAACATATGAGTCCGCATTGTACCAGTAACCAGTTATATAAAGGGGTGCTGGATGATAACAGTATCGGTGCATTTAACGGGAAAATACATGTATGGCCGGACGCACAGCAGACTATGGCCTATCAGCGAAACAACAACCTGCTGCTGACCAGGGATGCAAAAATGCATACCAAACCACAGCTCGAAATTTATGCTGATGACGTAAAATGCAGTCATGGTGCAACAGTTGGTCAGATTGATGAAGAAGCCCTTTTCTATTTGCGCTCAAGGGGAATAGGCTTAAAAGAAGCCCGGCTACTTATGATGTATGCCTTTGCAAATGATGTGATCGATAAAATCAAGGTAGCACCCTTAAAGGAAAGAATTGATGACCTGGTAAACAAAAGGTTGCGCGGCGAATTATCGAGGTGTAATAACTGTGCAATCAACTGCGGTTGATCACCAATACTGCAGCAGGATTTATTATCTTTGCATTTTAATGTACTAATAAAATTCTTTTGATCATTGAGTTTTGATATAACAAAAATCAGGAACGATTTCCCTATTTTGTCACAGCAGGTATACGGTAAGCCTCTTGTCTATTTTGACAATGGAGCAACCACGCAAAAACCACGTGTTGTTATTGACAAGATTAACGAGATGCATGCCAGTACAAACAGCAGCATACATCGCGGCATTCATTTTTTGAGCGAACAGGCCACAGAAGCATATGAGAACGCCCGGGAAAGCATCAGAGGATTTATCAATGCCGCACACACCCACGAAATCATTTTTACATCGGGAGCTACCGGATCGATAAATGCGGTAGCCTTCTCTTTTGGTGAAAGATATGTAAAAGAAGGGGATGAAATCATCATCACAGGGATGGAGCACCATGCAAATATTGTTCCCTGGCAAATGCTTTGTGAGCGTAAAGGAGCCAGACTCAAAGTTCTCCCGTTCAGTGAAAACGGGGAACTTGAAGAGGAAAAATTGCTCCCTCTCCTGTCTGGTAAAACAAAACTGTTGGCAGTAACTCAGGTTTCCAATACCCTGGGAACTATTAATGATGTAAAATCATTAATCAGGATTGCTCACGAAAAGGATGTTCCGGTACTGATTGACGGCGCCCAGGCAATTCAGCATCTCAATGTTGATGTGCAGGATCTTGATTGTGATTTTTATGTTTTTTCAGGACATAAAATCTACGGTCCTACCGGAATTGGAGTACTCTACGGAAAAGAAAAATGGCTCAATGAACTTCCACCCTATCAGGGTGGCGGAGACATGGTAGACACGGTTACTCTTGAAAAAACTACTTACAATGAATTACCGCTGAAATTTGAAGCAGGTACAACCAACTATATAGGAGCTATTGGCCTGGGAAAAGCTATTGATTACCTGAAAGAAACAGGTATTCAGGAAATCCATGAGTGGGAGCAAAAATTATTTGAGTATGCAAACCAGCAACTTTCAACGATTGAAGATATCAGAATTTTTGGTACGGCAAAAAATAAAATAGCTATTTTCTCTTTCCTGATTGGAAATATACACCCGTACGATGCAGGAATGCTGCTTGATAAAATGGGCATTGCAGTGCGAACAGGCACCCATTGTACACAACCCATAATGCAGCAATTTGGTATTACCGGAACAATCAGGGCCTCTCTGACGTTTTATAATAACATGGAGGAAATTGACCGCCTCACAGAGGCTCTCCGGAAAGTAAAAGAAATGTTAGGATAAAAGTGAAGTTATATTATGACACTAAATGAAGTTCAGGATTCAATTATTGAAGAATTTGAGATCTTTACAGACTGGATGGACAAATACAACTATCTCATTGAGATTAGCAAAGATCTTCCGGCTATTGATCCCAAATTCAAAACCAATGAAAATCTGATCAGTGGCTGTCAGAGCAAAGTATGGCTCCACGCAGCCATGGAAGACGGCAAAATAAGATTTACAGCCGACAGTGATGCAATCATCACCAAAGGGATAATTGCCCTGCTTATTCGCGTGCTGGATAACCGTCCTCCGGAAGAGATTATGAATATAGATCTTTATTTCATTGACAAAATAGGACTGAAGCAAAACCTTTCGCCGACCCGTTCCAATGGTTTACTTTCAATGGTGAAGCAAATGAAATTATATGCGCTTGCCTACAATGCAAAAAATAAGAAGGAAAAGATCTGAAACAGTAAACATCAGGATTGTTTAACTTTAAAAACAACCGGCAATGGAAAACAACAATATATTTCAGCTTGAAACCCAGATCGTAAAGGTTCTTAAAAACATTTACGATCCTGAAATTCCCGTTAATATTTATGATTTAGGACTTATTTATAACGTGGATATTGATGAGGACAGCAAGGTTAAGATTAAAATGACCCTTACTGCACCGAACTGTCCGATGGCAGATGATCTGCTGGCAGAGGTACACGAAAAGATAAAAACGCTTGAAGGAGTAAAAGATGTTGATGTTATCCTTGTCTTTGATCCACCCTGGAACAAAGATATGATGAGTGAAGAAGCCATGCTTGAACTGGGCTTCATGTAGTCAACATCTTTTCAATTGCAGGTTTAATTCCTGTATTACCTGTCTGCAGGCAAATGCAGCCAAATTATGAGTACTCCTGAAAACCTTACTGAAAAAATAAAAGCCAAAGCCATTGAACTTGGGTTTGATGCCTGCGGTATTGCCCGTGCTGAATATCTTGAAGAGGATGCAACCCGGCTTGAAGAATGGCTTCGGGCAGGGTACCACGGAAAGATGGGCTACATGGAAAATTACCGTGAGAAACGCACCGATCCCCGGAAACTTGTTGAAGGTGCACAATCGGTCATCTCGGTGATTATGAATTACTTCCCCCGGCGATCCTGTACACCGGACAATCCGGGTATACCTGTCCTGAGTAAATATGCCTACGGCACCGATTATCATTTCGTTATCAAAGAACGTTTAAAGGACCTTCTCAGTTATATCCAACAGGAATCCCCAGGCACCCGGGGCAGGCCATTTGTTGATTCTGCACCGGTACTTGACAGAGCCTGGGCTGTAAAAGCCGGGCTTGGGTGGATCGGTAAGAATGCCAACCTCATCCATCCCACCATTGGTTCATTTGTTTTTATCGGAGAATTAATCATCGATCTGCCACTCACATATAATGCCGAAACTGTGAAAGATTATTGCGGAAGTTGCAGGAAATGCATAGATGCCTGTCCAACAGGAGCAATTATTGCTCCCAAACAGATCGATGGTACTAAATGTATCTCCTATCAAACCATTGAACTGCGGGATGAGATTGACGCTGAAATAAGACCACACCTGCACGACCGGGTTTTCGGCTGTGACATCTGCCAGGATGTGTGCCCGTGGAACAGTTCAGCTAAACCGCATGAAATTAAGGAATTGGAAGCTTCTGACAAGCTCCTCTCCTTCTCTGCCGATGACTGGTATACAATGGAAAAGCCAACCTTCAGGAAGGTATTTAAAAATTCAGCGGTTCAACGGGCTGGTTATAAAAAATTAAAGATGACGCTATCCACCCTACGGGAACAGCATCCTACCCAACAGTCAGATTCCTGAGGAAGAATCAACCCGGAATAACAGTCACCGCAATATTTCTTTTTTGACGCGGTCCGTCAAATTCACAAAAAAATATATTCTGCCACGTTGATAAGCCCAGCTTTCCTTCAATCACCGGAATTGTCTCTGAAGGACCTACAATACCGGCTTTGAGATGCGAATCACCATTATTATCCTGAGCATCATGTTCCCAGACACCAGCAGGAACAAGCTTGCGAAAAAGAGTAACAACATCATGCTGAACCGATTCATCCCAGTTCTCCTGTATCATTATGGCTGCAGTAGCCCCCTGAGCATATACATTGACAATACCGCTCCTGACATCACTTTTGTCTAAAATTTCTTTTACCTGGCTTGTAATGTCATAAAGCCCGTTTTGATTATGCGTTGTAATGGAAATTATTTGTTGCATGACAATTAATTTAATTATATTCCTTCTTTTTGCATATAATTTAAATATATATCTTCACGCCTGCACAACTTTAGAAAACTTTTTTTACTTTTATTAAACAAGATTTTGGGCAGATAAAAGATATGGTGCACAACGAATATTGGTGGAAAGCAAAAGATAAAACAAAAATATACGGACAATGCTGGTGCCCGGATACTGATCCGGTTGCCATCATTAATCTGATTCACGGTTTAGGCGAACATAGCAGCCGCTACGCACAATGGGCATCCAGATTTGTGGAAGAGGGATATGCCGTTGTTTCAATAGATTTTCGCGGACATGGCCGGAGCGGCGGCAAAAAAGGTCATGCTCCAAATTACAATAAGCTAATGGGTGACATAACCTTGCTTAAACATAAATCAGCAGCATTATTTCCCGGAATTCCTGTTGTATTATACGGACACAGTCTTGGCGGTAATCTCGCCATCAACTATGTGATGAGAAATAAATCAGGTAAGTATTCAGCTCTAATTGTCACTTCACCGTGGCTGAAGCCTACCCGTAGGCCAACCAAAATTCAACTAATTGCAGCCAGAATAATCGACCGTATTTTCCCTTCAATGACCCTGTCGAACGGGCTATCCCCGGCTCACCTTACTCATGATGAGAATGTTGTGGATGCTTACAGAAATGATCCGCTGGTCCATAACCGTATTTCTGTGCATTTATTCCTTGAAGTGAATAACGCTGCTAAATTTGCCCTAAAAAGTATCTATAAGATCAACTTACCATTTCTGCTTATGCATGGCAGCAAAGACAAAATCACTTCGCATCAGGCCAGTCAGAATTTTGTTGAGAATACCAGCAAAAAAACAACATTTAAACTGTGGGAAGGTATGTTTCACGAACTGCATAATGAAACAGAGAAGGACAAAGTATTCCATTTTATCCATCACTGGCTCGATGAGGTTATGCAGGAAAAATCCGCAAAAATGAGTAATAATGGATACTTTTAGAACTTTAACAGAGCTTACTCCAAACCCGGATAAATTAGACTATAACACACCCGGCCTATTTATGGGATCCTGTTTTACAGAGAATCTTGGCAGCAATCTTGCTGAGCTTAAATTTCCTGTACTGGTAAATCCTTTTGGCACCACATACAATCCAGCTTCAGCTGTCAAAAATCTTTTTCGTTTAGTTTCAGGTAAGCTCTATGATGAACATGAACTCGAATTTGCCAATGAACGATGGTTCAGTTTTGACCACCACAGCAGGTTTTCGGCCCCAACCAGCGAATTATGCCTGCAACAGATCAATTTAAGTTTTCAGGCTGCAAGAGACCAAATTAAACAGGCCCGGTTTCTTTTTCTTACCTTTGGTACTGCCTGGGTTTATATCAGAAACTCAACAAATGAAATTGTAAATAATTGTCATAAAATACCAGCCCGGGAATTTAACAGGGAACTGCTTACTGTGAATCAAATTACTGATGAGTATGAAGCGCTCTATCATATGCTGAAAGCCGTAAACCCCGAAATTATTCTTGTTTTCACAATCAGTCCGGTAAGGCACTTAAAAGACGGAGCACATGGTAATCAGATCAGTAAATCAACTCTTTTACTGGCAATTGAATATCTTACCAATCAGCTAAAGGACACTGTCTATTTTCCTGCCTATGAAATAGTTCTTGACGAGCTGAGAGATTACCGTTTTTTTGATGAGGATATGGTTCATCCTAACTCAACTGCCATAAAATACATTACAAAACAATTTTCCGGGGTTTTTATGGATCAGAAAACCAGAGAGCTATCAGCAGAGGTGCAGAAAATTATTACAGCCACACGTCACAAACCTTTTAATAAAGAGGCTGAGAGTTATAAAAAATTTGCACTGGCTCACCTCGATAAAATCGAGAAAATTGAATCCCGCCAGCCTGACATTCACCTGGAAAAAGAAAAGGATTTTTTTTCTAAAATCATACAGCAAAATTAATCCTGCCATAAAAACTTTTTATTGTTTAACTTTTTTTGTGTATTATTAAACATTTTATCTGCTTTGATTGTTTCTCCGGAAATAATTAACACAACCATTACAACATAAACATGCATATACCATTAAATATTAAACTATTATACACAACCTGTATTTTACTTCTTTTTGGTTCATTTGTTCTTAAAGGACAGGATAACTACAATGGAAGTATTGAAGGACGCATTTACAATGCAAATAATAACGAACCGGTGCCTTTTGCAAATATCGTGATATGGGGCACAAACATAGGATCTGTCAGTGATCTGGATGGTAAATTTACCTTTACAGGACTCAAACCGGGCTTTGTAGAATTGAGGGTATCTTCTATAGGATATAAAACCTATATTTCAGAACAGATACAGGTTACCAATGCCAAAAAAGTGTTTATTGAAATACCCTTACAGGAAAGCAATGTTGCCCTTGAAGAAGTTAAGGTAGAAGCAAGTCCGTTCAGGCGTAGTAACGACAGTCCGGTTTCTTTACGCCGCATTGGGATCAAAGAGATTGAGAAAAATCCGGGGGGAAACCGGGATATCAGCAGAGTAATACAGTCTTTTCCCGGTGTAGCCTCCACACCCGCATACCGGAATGATGTTATAGTACGCGGAGGAGGTGCCAGTGAGAACAGGTTTTACCTGGATGGTGTAGAAATCCCAAACCTGAATCACTTTGCCACACAAGGAGCATCAGGGGGGCCGGTAGGGATCATCAATGTTGATTTTATACGGGAAGTAAACTTCTATTCCGGAGCTTTTCCTGCCGACAGAGGAAACGCGCTGAGTTCGGTACTGGACATGAAACAGATAGATGGAAACAAGGATAAGCTCCGATTCAAAGGAGCCGTTGGAGCATCTGACCTTGCTTTAACACTTGATGGTCCGCTGACTGACAATACTACATTTATTCTCTCAGCCAGAAGATCCTATCTTCAGTTTCTTTTTGCTGCCATTGGCCTGCCATTCTTGCCAACCTATAATGATTTCCAGTTTAAAACAAGGACCAGGCTGAATGAAAAAAATGAATTTACTCTTATCGGATTAGGGGCAATCGATCAGTTTGCACTGAACCTGAAAGCCAATGAAACAGAAGATCAGCGTTATATTTTAAACTATATTCCGGTTAACGAGCAATGGAATTATACCATTGGCGGAGTTTATAAGCATTTCAGGGAAAATGGATTTGATACCTGGGTATTGAGCCGCAATTACCTGAACAATCGGGCATACAAATACAGAAACAACAATGAAGATTCAGTTAAGCTACTGGACTACTATTCAACAGAAACTGAAAATAAATTCCGATACGAGAGAAACTGGAATACTGCCGGGGGGTATGATATTAATGCCGGTGCTGGCCTGCAGTACGGCGAATATTACAACAGTACTTACCGCCTGGCTTTCCTTAATGCTCAGGAAATACCGTTTAATTATACCTCTACACTTGATCTGGTAAGCTGGAGCCTTTTCGGACAGGTGAGCCATGCTTATTTCAATCAAAGGCTGACACTCTCTCTTGGTGCCAGAGCTGATGCAAATAATTATTCTTCTTCCATGGCGAACATGTTGAAGCAAATATCTCCGCGTTTATCGGCGTCCTATTCAATAACCGAAAAATATTTTATCAACTTTAACACCGGAAGATACTTTCAGCGTCCTGCCTACACAACACTGGGATACAAGGACAATCAGGGCACATTGATTAATAAACAGAATGATCTCAGGTACATATCTGCTGACCATATAGTTGCAGGTCTTGAGTACAGGCCTGATGACAAATCACGGATAACCCTGGAAGGATTCTACAAACGTTACCGGCATTATCCGTTTTCTGTTAACGATTCCGTAGCTCTTGCCAGTAAGGGAGCTGATTTTGGTACTTTTGGTGATGAAGAAGTATTGAGCATTTCTGAAGGAAGAGCTTATGGCCTTGAAGTGTTGGGGAGAAGCCGTGATCTGATGGGCTTTAATGTTATTTTCTCCTATACATTCGTCCGCAGCGAATTCAAAAATATGGACCAAAACCTGCAACCAACGAGTGAGTATATTCCAACTTCATGGGATAACAGACATATAATCAACATCACTGCTACACGCAGTTTCAGCAACAACTGGGACATTGGATTCAAATGGAGGTTTGTGGGGGGAGCTCCCTACACTCCTTATGATCTGGAGAAGTCAGGTCTTCGTGCTGCCTGGGACTCACAGGGCAGAGGTTTTCTTGATTACAGCCGGTTCAATCAGTTACGGTTACGCGCTTTTCATCAACTGGATGTTAGGGTTGATAAAGAATACTTCTTTAATAAATGGTCGCTTAATTTTTATGTTGATATTCAAAATCTCTATAATTTCAAAGCAGATGAACCCGCCAGACTAATCAATGAAAACGGGAACGGACAAATTGCGATCATCAACCCGGAAGCACCTTATAATCAACAACGTTATCAGTTAAAAACCATACAAAGTGATGGGGCCGGGACAGTTTTACCAACCATCGGTATAATAGTTGAATTTTAATTACGCATAGCCATGAAAACGGGTTTAATTAAAATAAAAAGATTCTTTCTGCCGGCATTTATCCTCTTCCTGCTGGCAGCAGGACTGCTTTTTAATAATTGCCGCAGTACCAAAAAAAGTATGGAACTCACAACTGCGCCAGAACAATTACAAACTTTCTCCAATGTGCAGGGGCGTCTTATCACTATAAATTTTGAAAAGGGGGCATCTTTTAATTATCCCTTAATGGCCATCTGGGCAGAGGATCCTGAAGGCAAATACCTGCAAACTCTTTACGTAGCTAAATCCATTGCAAAGGGAGTTTTTGAGCACGGAGATGCCTCTGAAGGAAAATGGCTTCCGGGGCCCTTACGCAGGCCTGCAGCCTTGCCATACTGGGGTCACAAACGCGGCATCCAGGCACCGGACGGACTTTATATTCCGGATAAGGATCATCCGATGCCGGATGCAGTTACCGGAGCAACACCGCAAAGTGATTTTATTCTCACTTCCAGGCTTTTAGATACTACAATAACAAAATTTATTGTACTGTTTGAGATAAATCAGACGTGGGACTGGAACCAGTACTGGCATAACAATCGCTATCCCGATGATGACGAATACAAGACTTCATGTCAGCCGGCTGTTGTGTATGCGGCAAACATTGACCTGGCTGACAAGAAACCATACTATGAATTAAAACCTGTTGGTCACAGTCACTATTCTGGTCAGGACGGAAAATTATACACTGATCTCAGCACCCTTACTACGGCACTGGAAATTACCAAAAGGATAACTGTCAGAGTGAAATAAAAAATTATTCACCATCACCTGCTTCAGTATTTTGCATTGATTTAAGCGGATCTTTCGTCAGCTCAGCATATTGTTGCCTGTTATGATAGATATCACAGGCCAGATAAATAGCATGCCGGAAAGATTCATCCGAGGCTTCACCTTTACCGGCAAGTTCATAGGCTGTACCATGGGCGGGCGAAGTTCTGACAACCGGTAATCCGGCAGTAAAATTAACACCTCCTCCAAAATCAAGTGCCTTAAAGGGAATCAATCCCTGATCATGGTACATGGCAAGCACAGCATCAAACTTTTTATAGCTTCCTGCACCAAAAAATCCATCTGCCGGGTATGGCCCAAATACAAGAAGTCCTTTCTCCCGCATTTCATTCAAAGCGGGCAGAATAACTTCCTGGTCTTGTTTACCCAGCAAACCATTATCTCCTGCATGTGGGTTGAGACCAAGTACTGCAATTCTTGGTTTACGTACTGCAAAATCTTCAATTAATGAACGATTAAGTACATTCAGTTTGCTTATAATGGCCTCACGGGTTATTAGTCCGGGCACTTCTTCGAGAGGCACATGTCCGGTAACCACGCCAACTTTCATCAGATCACTTACCATTAGCATCAGTACTTCAGGTGCTTCAAACTGCTGCTGAAAATATTCAGTATGACCGGGGAAGGAAAATTCTTCTGATTGAATATTGTGTTTATCAATCGGAGCGGTAACTATGGCATTGATCCGGCCTTCTTTGAGATGCTTCACCCCTTCTATAAGTGCCTGTAGAGAGGCTTCACCAGCCATTTGAGTTGACTTGCCCAGCTCAACCCTCACATTTTCATCGATACAATTGATCAGATTTGCCCTTTTGGGATTGGCCTCTTCCGGAGTCTTTATGGAATTAAGACTAAAATTACCAATATTTAGTGCTTTTCGATGATAGGCTGCTACTTTGGCAGAACCATACAAAATCGGAGTACATAAATCAAAAAGGCGGTTATCAACCAGGGTCTGCAGAATTACTTCATAACTGATACCGTTGATATCACCATGTGTTATTCCAACTGTTATCTTATCGTCCATAAGTATTTTCTATTTTTAAGATGAAACTAAATTGACTGGTATCGGTTATGCCATGCTTTTAATAAAATTAAAAAGCAGTCTTACGCCTGTTCCCGTTCCTCCTTTACCCCGGTAACTATCTTCTGATTTAAGATAGGCCGGACCGGCAATATCGAGGTGAATATATGGATAATCAGTAAAATGTTCAAGAAATTTACCTGCGGTGATGGCACCGGCGATCCTGCCTCCAATATTTTTCAAGTCAGCAATATCCGATTTTAATAAGTCCCCAAACTCATCCCAGAAAGGAAACTCAGCAATTCTTTCATATACTTCATCACCACTCTTTTTGAGTACTTCCATCACAGAAGGTTGTGCATTTCCCATTCCTACAATTCCATAATGGCCGATAGCAACAGCAGCTGCACCAGTTAATGTAGCCAGATCTATTACCAAAGAAGGATTGTAATGCTTAGCATATCCAAGGGCATCTGCCAGTATCAGGCGGCCTTCAGCATCCGTATTCAAAACTTCTACTGAAGTTCCGTCATACATCCGGATCACATCACCAGGCACATAAGCATTCCCGTCAGGACGGTTATCCGTAGCAGGCACTAAACCTACTACATGCACCGGTAATCCTGCCCTGGCAATGGCATACATAGTTCCTGCCACAGTAGCCCCTCCGGACATATCACATTTCATATAATCCATGCTGTCGTGGGTAGGCTTCAGGCTAAGACCACCTGTATCATATACCACACCTTTTCCGACAAGTACCAATGGCTGGGTGTTTTTTGCCCCTTCAGGTTTCCATTCCATTACAGTAAAAGTTGGCGGATCAATGCTCCCCTTGTTTACCGCCAGTAAGCCGCCCATTTTCAAGCTCTCAATCTTCTTTTTATTGAACACTTCAACAGTAAAGCCTGCTGCTTTACCCATTTCTTCAAAAGTCAGGCCCAGTTGTTCGGCAGTCATAAAGGAAAGCGGTTCATTCACCATGTCCCGGGTACGGTATACAGCCTCAGTCAGACTCTGCAGCATGGAAGCATCTGTTTCTCCCATCTCTCCATGCCCCAAAACAATATCTGACAGACTGTTTTCCTTTTTTTCTTTTTCTGTAAAATATTTTAAAAACTGATAGTTTCCCAGAGCAAGCCCTTCAGCAAAAGCAAGCAGATTGGTTTTGTCCTGATCAACATTGTAAAGATATATCTTCCTTATTTTCTGGTTGTTGATAGTACTACTGAGTTTTGCTGCTACTTTCCGATACTCCTCAAGAGACTGAAAAGACTGGCTTTTTTCTTCTGTAACAGCAACATAAATCCACCGGTGATACTGATTTATTTGTATCAGAGTGTCTTTTCTGGCAATACACTCATTAACATATTTGAGCTCTTTATCGGACAGGTATGGAGTTGCAAAATTACTTTCCCTGTTGCCCGTCAGTACAATATTTGCATCAGCCGGCGCAATTGCGGCTTTATCTACATGAAATTTCATATAATTAATTTTAAAAGAACAACATTCAAATATCCGCCAAAAATAATTTGCAATTTTGAAATCCCTGCGGATATGCTTCAGGATTTTTACATTCCCGAATACTGATATTAAATATCTTTAATCTGCCTCTGCAAAGTGGCAAAAACCGGCAAATAAAAATCCTGAATCAGCGTAATAAAGCTAAACATAGCATTTTTTCCAATGAAAACACTAAAAAATCACAGTGAGTTAGCCGGTAAAGTTAACAAAATCCCGGCAAAGTAAATTCTAATCCACAGCATCTGTTTATTCTTTCAAAAATCTTTTATCCCCGCTATAATAAATTTTTGAAAGAACCTTGAGAATTTCACGATGCTCTATGAGTTCGGCAATGTATGGAGCAGGTTCACCAGCATAATGAGCAATTTCTCTTACTGATTTCTCTTCCAGATCAATGTGGTAATACAAACCCTGCAGAATTTCCGGACGATCCTGAATGATCTGATGAAGTTGTCCGGATAATTCTTCATGAAGTTGCATGCTGCTGAGTGATGCTTCGGCAGAAAAAGATAATTTCAGACCAAAAGAGCGGAAATCTCTGACAATTTGCTCCTGTATTTTTTCCAGGATAACAGGCTGCCGGGTAATCCAATCCAGATCAAAATGCTTCAGAATACCTTCACTCATTCTGACGTCTTCTCCTTTTTTTCTTCATCAGGAAACTGAATGGAATAAATAATGGCTTCAACCTGTCGTAAAAGCGGCCTTTTTTCATTTCTGGGAGCATAAACAAAGCCTTCAACAGTTACGATCCGGTTTCTTTTTTGATCTACGGTGGATAAACTGATGAAAGGGCCACCCATAAATGCTTTTTCTGTACGCCACAATCCCCTGAGTTCCTTGAAGTATCTGCCATGATACATAAAAGCTTTTGATACAGTATGAAACTGAGTTTCTGTAGTCATATAAGATCCTGCAGTGGGTCCGGGAACATATTTTTTAAGGATTTTGTTTCGTTCACTGATCAGGTTTTTAACATTAAAGTCAGAGGTGTCTTTATAGGGATAATAGTAGATCAGTATTCCCTGACTGGTAAGAGGTGTTTCATTTGAGATCCATACAAAATTGTTGCTGTCTACATCAAGACTATATCCTCTGGGGACAGAAAGGGTGAGATGATGGTTTTTTTCCAGTTTGGAATAAATTGAATTGTCTCTGATTCGTCTGTAAAGATCCATCAGCCTTTGTCTTTCAGAAGTTTTCAGTTCATCCAGAAGCTTATCGCCCTGAGATTTGATTAGCTCTTTAAATGCCTGGTCATTAGGTGCGATGAGGTTGAAGATAAATTGTGGCTGAGCATACACATTCTTCTGCACGAGTATTTTTGATTCCTTATACTGGGAACCAATTTTGGCAATAATAATATTGCGGTGACTTTTAAAAATTTTACCAAAAGCAGCTGGAGTAATATTGATGAGATCAAACATCGGCTCAGGTTGCGGGAGTGCTATCATCTCCCTTGCCAGATCATCTCTGAGAAGATCACCAATTTCTCCCTCCCAGCGAGATTTATCCATAACTACGATCACTTCTCCGGCCTTGCCGGATACAGTTGGCAATGTAGGTGTATTGTTACTGTTACAGCCGCCGGCAAACAAAGCAGAAAGGCTAACCAGTACCAGATAGAAATAAGTTATTCGTTTTTTCATTCTCTCAGGTTTTTTAACAGATGTCATAATATTTTAACAACCTTCAAAAAGGTATGATTATAAATATCACCAATTTTTTTGACTTTTCCGCTTATTTATTTAATAATGGAAGATTATTTTGCAGCAGGGGCTTAATTTTTCTTTGCATCAGCAGAATGATCCGCAATTTTCTGAGATGTAATTTTCCTGTATTCTTCAGGAGTTACCCAGATATCCAGTTTTTGGCCAGGAAACAGATTATTCTCGGTTAAATGATTCCAGGCCTTAATGTTTTCCATGGTGCAATTATATTGCATGGCAATTTTGTGGAAAAACTCTCCTGCCTGCACGGTATGAATAATTTTTATCCTGTTTGCGGTTGACCCTGCATTATCAAGCATGGTAAAATAATCATGTTCATCAGGTTTCGCAGAAGCCAATATATTCTGCTGGCTCAGAAATTCGGGTATTTTGGTTTTAGGAAGCACCAAAACAGCAGGCCTGTCCGGTTCAGGAATATATCCGGTTTTATAGGCAGGATTCAAAAACCTTATCTCATCAAAGGAAATATCCAGCCCTGCAGCAACCTGATCGAGTGAGAGGCTGTGATGAATCATAACAGTATCAATATCATTGAAAGTAAAATCAGCTTTCACAGGATGAATATTATGTAAATTGTAATAATTCATCACATAATTAACAGCGATAAATGCGGGCACATAATTTCGGGTCTGTTCCGGTAGGTAGTCGCGTAAGGCAAGATAAGTAGTTTTACCACCCGATCGCTCAATGGCATTCCGCACCACTCCGGGGCCACCATTATAAGCTGCCAGCACAAGTTGCCAGTCACCAAAAATGCTATATAAATAATTGAGATAACGACAGGCTGCCATTGTTGATAAATGCGGATCGCTCCGCTGATCAATATATGAATTAATTTCAAGGTCGAACATTTTTCCTGCATTCAGCAGAAATTGCCACAACCCAACGGCTCCTGAAGAGGACCTGGCAAGCGGATTAAGACCAGATTCCACAATTGGAAGATATTTCAATTCCAGGGGCAATCCGGCACGATCAAGATTTTCTTCAAACAAGGGAAAGTATAATTCACTTAATCCGATAACCCGGGCCATTTGGTTCCGGCGCTCAACCAGGAATATATCAATATACTTCTTTACATCTTCATTAAAAAACAGGTCAATTGGAGTAAGCCGGTTTAACTTTTCCAGTTTAAATTCATAAAACATATCCGGGTATACAGGAACCGAATCTTCGTTTACAGTATTGGCCGATGTCTGATCAGTTTTACCGGCAGCTCCTTCAAATATATCCAGACTCATCAGGCTGTCCATCCTTTCCATGATTTCATGGCTATTTAATG
This sequence comes from uncultured Bacteroidales bacterium, assembly GCA_963783315.1. GTDB lineage: Bacteria > Bacteroidota > Bacteroidia > Bacteroidales > DASQZP01 > DASQZP01. The sequence goes on along the minus strand of CAWAMZ010000002.1, from coordinate 154,831 downwards.
AAGAAGCATTTCCCGATATCTGTGCGTTCAGCGTTAAGGCCGGAATAAAAACAATCCAGACAAGCATTTTTATAAATAGAAAGCGGCCACCACACATTACATGACTTGTTTTAATCTGCCACAAATTTGCAAAAAATTGATTGTAAAAAAAGAAGATTGCACAAACAAATATATAAGATCATTAAAGTTTCTCCGTATCAAGCCCCGGAAAATCTTTGGCAATTTTGGATTTATCAGTGAGACCTTGTGACAAAGCCTGCCTGAGTAGTCTTTTAGCCTGATCATTTTGTCCGTAATGATAACTTAATATTGCATTCATGTATAGCTGATCCGGATTTTCAGGATCAACAATTCTGTAAATTGACAAAAAACGGGAGGCCTGGTCAAAGTTTTTTTCATTGAGTGCTTTTGACGAATAACTATAAGAAATTATGCTGAGATAATTTACCGTTCGCTGGTACATGTCCTGTTTCAACCGGTCTTTTTCAGTTTTTATTTTTGATTGAAGACTTTGTACTTCATTTTTCCACCAGGTTGTATCGGCCGAAATAAACCGGGAAAGATACTGTTGTCTTAATTCCTGTTCAAGTTGAAGTAGTCTGTTTGCTTCCCTGAATTTTTGCCGGAATGCCACTTTTTGTTCAAGTTCACTTAATTGCTGCTGATAGGGCTCTGTATCTTCCAGTCCTTCAAGAAAAGCTACAGCATGCTGCAAAGCCTCCGCCTGACGCAGCGGATCATTTGAAAAATGCTGAATATCTGCATTTAACCGTGCCTTTACATATTTAATGAATGATTGATCTTTGTCGGTCACACCATTTTTCATGTCTTTTATCCTGAACCATAAAAAAGAATAACCCAGTAAAGTGTCAGAAGGCCAGGCATGATCGCCGGTGAATGTAAACAAGGTATTTTCAATACCTGTCTTGTTAAGGGCCATTCGGGATGCGAGCATTTCAGGATAATTGAAGTCTCTTGTACCACAGAATCCAATATAGGTAAACTGCTTTCCGGAGGCATTGCCATTTCCCTGAAAACCAGCTCCACAACCGGCTATTCCTTTTATACCCGGAAAGTAAAGGGCCATCAAACCGGCAACCCTGGCTCCACCTGAGAAACCAAAAGCATAAATCCTGTTTTTGTCTACCGCATACCGTGAAGTAACATCATTAAACAGAGTTTGCAGCACATATTGCAGATTGGAGATGCCATTGGCACTATTGTCGGAGCCGGCAACAATATATCCATATTTTTCGGCATATTTACGGATTAATTTTACCGGCAGTGACCCATCCCCATGCGGGTCAAAAGCAAGAATCAGCGGGTAATGCTGCGACTGATCGTAGTAAGAAGGCAGATAGAGCTGATACTGCTGGTTGGAATCACTCATGGTCTGCACCCTTTTAATTGCAGACAGCTCATCTTCACTGGGCAGAGAATTGAATTTTTCTACCGACCCGGTGCACCCGGAGGATAATAAAGCTGTGAGCCATGCACCGAAAAAAATAATCCTGACAACAACTGCTGAGGACATTGTTTTTGTAAACTTTTTTTCCATTTATATGGTTGATTTAATACGTTTATTCTCAATACCATCGGGTAAATGGATAGCTGAAGAGGTAAAAAATGTGCAATTACCGGCCAGCTCTGTGTCCATTTGCCTTCTTATTAATCACAGGCTTCAGGATTTGTTTCCTGAATTTTCCTTTCCCGCAGTAAGGCTTCAAAGAAATAATAATCCGCATAAATAAGGGGAACATCAACCTCACTGTTGGCTGGTTTGTTACCAACTGAATGTTCCAGAATGGCAACATTTGAACCATCTGAAAGGTAATTGTTTATGAGCCCTCTGAGAATTTTATCAGCTGAAGTGCGTAAAAATTTCTTTTCTGCCGGGTTAACTACCAGCATGGAGAGCTCAAGCATACCAGAGGCAGCAATAGCTGCAGCAGAAGCATCTTTTTCTTCAGCAGGAATATTGGGAGCATTAAAATCCCAGTAAGGAATAAAATCAGAAGGCAACTCTTCAACAAATTTATGTGCCAGTTTCTCTGCTGTTTCCAAAAAATCAAGTCTGTGCGTTTCACGATAACACATCGTAAAGCCATAAATTCCCCAGGCCTGTCCCCTGGCCCACATCGAACTGTCATTGGCACCCTGGGCAGTAACACCTCTTATTACCTTACCGGTAACACTATCATAAAGAATCACATGAAAAGTGGTAGAATCAGGACGAATGTGATTTTTCATCGTTGTTTCCGCATGTGTTACAGCAATTTTATAATAATCTTTATTACCGGAAGCCCTGGACGCCCAGAAAAGCAACTCAAGATTCATCATGTTATCTATAATCGTATTATGAGACCAGTCTTTTTCATTTCTGTAAGGCCATGAAACAATGGTTCCAACATTAGGGTTATAGAGCGAAGCAAGTGAATCAGCAGTTTCAATCAATATTTTGATGTAGGACTTATTTTTCGTAAGTCTTAATCCGTTTCCAAAACTATTGTACATCATAAAACCAAGATCATGATCCTTATGAGGTGCATGTTTTACAGGCTCAAGCCTTTGTGTCCATTTAGCCGCAGTAGTTTTCCATTCATCATCTCCTGTATAATCATACACATACCACAACAAACCCGGCCAGAATCCACTTGTCCAGGAATAAATATCAGTTGTACTCCACCCTTTTTCTCCAGGTTCAATTGTGCGGGGCATCATGGCAGTGTCTTTCAACAATGCCAAACCTTCCTTCACTTGTTGAACACCAAAATCCAGGTATTTTGTCGTATCAATACAATTGTGCTCTTTTTTGCAACTGCCCAGGCCCAGTAACAACACAAATGTTATCCAGAAAAATTTTTTCATCGCCATAAAATCTTTATAAAATTATATACTGTGATTAAAATACTGTTGAAGTATAAAATCCAAAGAAAATTACTACTCCATTTTAAAATGTCACTGAAAAATAATATGTCACAAAATCTATATCAACGGGTTGAGGGCCTTGATGTCGTTGTATTCAAAATCAAAATCAATCTCAAAACAATCTACAAATTCTTTCTTCAAAGCCATTTTTAGTTCATCAGGATTGCTGCAATAAAAGATAAAAGCGCCACCTCCGCCGGCACCACAGATTTTGCCACCATAAGCACCATTATTGCGGGCAAACCGGTACATAGTATCCAGATATTCGTTACTCGATGCAGCTGCAAGCTGCTTTTGTGCTTCAAAATTTGTTTCCATAATTTTGGCACAACCTACAAAATCGCTTGCTGCAAGTGCAGCTGCAAAATTTTTGGCTAAGCGGGATAATTTTTGCAGGGCTTCTCTGCCTTTCGGGGTTTTGAAATTGTGGTATACTTCCTCGACAGCCTGTTGTGCATTTCTCGAAGCACCTGTATGTACCAGTAATAATCCTTTTTTAAATTCTTCAAGTTGTTTGCGGGTTACCTGAACCTCCACAATTTCAGCACCGTCTCTGCCAAATTCAAACAGATGGAAACCACCGAATACTATTGAATACTGATCCTGCCTGCCGATTGCCCAGTTCAGCTCCTGATTTTCCAGGTTATAAAGATCTTCTGCTATTTGATGCAATGAGCGGGAATCAACATTATAATTACGGGCACTGATCATTTCCAGTAATTTTGCAGCTGTTGATGTACTGAGTCCACTGCCCCTGGGATATCCCGAAAAATTAAAACTACCGTTTTTATATTCAATCAGTGGTTTAATGGCAACATTGCTAACATAACCGGTCTGGCCATCCATGAGATAAGGTATATCAGTCCAGCCACCAGCAAAATCAATCCTGAGAGGGGCTCTGAAAGCGGCATTAATTTTATCAATAATTCTGGAAGTAGAAGTAGGATCAAGTACAGAAGGGACAACCCTTTTAACAAATTCCAGTTTAATATTATTTTTGTCGCAAAGTTCCTTTTTCCGTTCAACATCTGAATCGTCTTCATTCAACACAAAAATGTCCGGCTTTAAAGCTGCCAGAACATTTCCAAAATCAATCTTTCCTTCTATCAACTCTTTATCATTCAATATGGCATAATTCACATCTTCCAGTGCAGCCACCAGATGCACCCTGTTATTTTCCGGGTTAACCGGTCTCCCTGGGCCTTTCAGCATGGCAATAATTTCATCCCTGCCAACACCAACCACCAGGATATCGCCCAGTGCCTTGCACTGGTTAAAAAAAACAGCATGCCCCGATTGGAGTATATCAAAGCAACCGGTACAGAATACTATTTTATTATCAGGATGGTTTTGCCGTATTGCAGCAAGTTCTTCTTCTTTAAGAACCTTTTTACTGATCGATTCAAACATACAATTATTTAGAAATAAATCATTTTTTGATAAAAATAGGAACTTTTTCCCACACCCCATACCCGATTAAAGAAAAATAGAATATTGCTGAAGAATTGACAGACCAGCCTTAGAAAAAAAGTGGCTGCATCAGATTATAAATAAATAAATCAGGTAACTTAAACAAAGCCCTGCAATTGCAATTATTGTTTCCATCACGGTCCAGGACCGGAGTGTTTGCTTTTCCGAAAGGCCCAGGTATTTTCCAACCAGCCAAAAACCACTGTCATTGACATGGGATAAGATTGTCGCACCGGAGGCGATGGCAATAACCACCAGTGCAACACCGGGTGCTCCCGGATTAAAAGATTGAAGAACCGGTGCCATTATTCCTGCGGAAGTAATCATGGCAACTGTTGAAGAACCCTGTGTTACCCTTACAACTGCAGCGATCAACCAACCGAGCAACACAGGATTTATGCCGAGACCTGCAACAGTACCGGCGAGTGTTTCCCCCATGCCACTGTCAATCAATACCTGTTTTAATACTCCGCCTGCGCCGGTAACCAGAATTATAAGTCCGGCCGGCCCCAGGGAAACATTGCTCAATTCAAGCAATTCTTTTCGTGTAAACCCCCGGCGTATACCCAACAGGTATAGAGCAAGAAGTGTAGCAATGATCAGTGCAGAAAATGGATGCCCGATGAATTTAATTATTTCCGGCAACAGCCCGTTGGGAATTATTTCTTTATCGACCAGGATCCCCGTAAGGGTGTTGAGGAGTATAAGAAACAGCGGAACTCCTATGATAATAATGATCAGTCCAAAACCCGGATAACTTTCCTGTTCTGTATTACTTATACCGGTATACTTGTGTTCATCGGGTATTTGTGCATTTATTCTTTTCCCGATATAGCGTGCAAATACAGGACCTGCCAGTATGACCACGGGTATACCGATAATAAATCCGAACAGTATAACCCAGCCCAGGTTTGCTCCGAGTATATTGGCTACCGCAACCGGGCCCGGAGTAGGCGGAATAAAACTATGGGTAGCAGCCAGACCAGCCAGCAGCGGAATGGCATAATACAACAGACTCTTTTTTGTTTTCCTGGATAATGCATAAATAATAGGAACCAGAATGATAAATCCCACATCAAAAAAAACAGGTATTGCAATTATAAAACCTGTCAGGCTTAATGCCCAGGGAGCTTTTTTTTCTCCAAACTTCCCGACCAGATGCAGGGCCAGCGCTTCTGCACCACCCGATGCTTCCAGAATTTTCCCAAAAATAGCTCCCAGCCCTACCACAACAGCAATGAATCCCAGTGTATTTCCCATCCCGTTCTGTATGCTTTCAAGCACTGTTGAGGGAGACATTCCCGCAAGCAAACCCGTAAGAATACTGACCAGCAACAGTGATATAAAAGCATGGATTTTAACCTTCAGTACCAGAAAAAGTAAGACAAAAACAGCTACCAAAAGAATAATAAGAAGCAATAACGGAGACATGCTCAAAAAAATTTATATTAAAATTTACCTGTAAGGGCAGGTTTATTACAATTATCCAAAGCTGCCGGTCTCTTAAATGCTATACCTTCAGGAATATCTTTTTTCTATACAGGATATAAAGGAACACCCAGCAAACAGCAATATAGGTAATTCCATCTGTGAGCAATTGCAGGTTTTCCGGCATAATCTGAATAATTCCCTGAAAAAAGAAATCTTTGATACAATTCATACACATTACAGGTTGCATCAAATAACTTACAATTGAATTTAAACCGATTACGGTGAAGAAAAAAGCCCACTTGCGGAAGCCCCATACATCAATTACGAGATAAAAAACGCCCAGCAATATTAAACTCCATCCCCCTGCCATTAGTACATAAGAACTTGTCCACAACTTCTTGTTAACAGGAAAAACATACCCCCAGAAATGACCAATAATCAATGCTAACACCCCGGCAAGTAAAAGGGTTAATCCTTTGTAAACCGGTTTGGATTTAGACCATCCTGATTTAAGGAACTCTCCGGTAAGTGCTCCCATAAGGGCTGTACCAATGGCCGGTATTAAAGATATAAGACCTTCCGGATCAAAATAATTCTTTTCGTACAGGGTGCCCGGCACAAGAAGCCTGTCAACATAGCCAACAAGATTTCCTTCCCAGGAATAATCTCCTGCACCGTAACCGGGCACAGGTATCAGTGCCATAATTGCCCAATATCCAAGCAGAATGCCGGCAAACCATACCCATTGCCAGGATTTCCCGGCATGAAAAACAATCAGTGCTGCAAAAAACCAGGCAGTACCGATACGTCCGAGCACACTCAGAAATCTCATATTTTCGGGATCAAGCCATTGCACCCCGTTGTACAGCATTCCAAGCAATATCAGAATAACCATACGTTTCACCATGTGACGGTAAACTGATATATTACTATCACCACGACTTCTTCTCTTTTCAAGGGAATAAGGCATTGATACGCCGGCAATAAACAGGAAAAGAGGAAAAATCATGTCATAAAATGCAAACCCGTTCCATTCAACATGATCCATCTGGCCTGAAGCCCAGTCAAAAAACGGCCAGCCGGTCAGTGCTGCAAGTCCGAATATCAAAGTATTACCGCCCATGATCCAGAACATATCGAAGCCTCTCAGGGCGTCGAGCGACATAAGCCGGTTTGATTTGGTATATTTTTCAATCATAGTGATATAGAATTGTGGTTAGTTTTCTATTTCTTCAGACTGCTCTGTTCCCTGAGAGCACATAATAAATAACCTGAACTACTGCCAGCACCATCAGGTTTCAAAAAAAAGATCGTGTCAGGCAGTAAAATATGATTCAAGCTCCGTAATGAGCCGCCAGGCTGATAAGAGAAAATTTTTCTGCGCCTGATTGGCAGATGAAGATAAGGTCTGACAGAAATTACCGGTAAACTTTGTAAGAAGAATCTAAGGATAAAATCTATCAGAAAGTAATAAAAAATAAGTTTAGAAAAACCATTTATCAATGGTTTGCCGGGAAATATATCAAGCACGAGATTTTTAAGAAAAAACCCGATAAAAATCAGATTAGCAATAAAATAAAGCAGTAACAGCCCAAGTAAAACATTAATTATCAACCTGCGGTGCCAAAAGCCGGACCGGACTTTTTCTTTCCAGTGATTTAAAAGTAACCAATAAACCATCCTGCCAGATTAAAAAATGAGTAGTAAATCTAAATAATTTTTCTGACAGCGCAAATCTTTTGCATACTCAGGTTACCGGATAGCTTATTGAAAAATTTGGAGATTGCTACAAATTACCGGCAGATTCGGGGTAAAAACCATATCAAAAAACGGGGTGTTTGTTAAACGAATAAGATTTACTCACAATCCGCACCTTCCGGCTCAATGTGGATGGTTGCTTCAATGCCCATCTTATCGCGGATTTGCTGTTCAACATTATTGGCCAGGTCATGTGCTTCACGAACACTAAGTGATTCTTCCACTTTAATGTGGAAAGTAAGCTCCTGGTGATTACCATAATCGTGAATATGAAAATGGTGGGGTGTAACGTCAGATTTAAAGTGCAGGTTGGCAATATGACTTACCTTCCATATCAGCTCAGGTTTGGGTTGTTCGCCCAAAAGCTTGCCTATGGCAGACCTTGTGATATCGAACACTGCAAAAAAGAGCATACCCGAAATTACTATACCCAGCACCCCATCAATCCACCAGAAATAACTTTTGAGAAAAATTCCCAACAAGACAACCACCGATGACAATGCATCACTTCGGTGATGCCAGGCATCAGCCCGGATACTCTCATTGCCGGTTTTTTTTGCGATAAGTAAAGCATATTGTGCCAGCCCTTCTTTTACTACTATTGATATGATGGTTACAACAACAGCTACAGTTCCAAAGTGAGCAGATTGATGTTCATTCAGTTTAGTAATTGATTCACGTAAAAATTCAAAGGCAACAATTCCAAGCAAAAAAGCAATGAAAATAGCAGCAATCTGCTCCCACCTTCCAAAACCAAAGGGATGCCTGCGGCTTGCCTTTTGTGAAGAAAGTTTAACACCAACAATTACAATGAGTGAGCTAATTGAATCGGAAAGAGTATGCCAGGCATCAGCCATCAGAGCCAGTGACCCTGATACAATACCAGCCCAGTATTTTAATCCAAAAAGCAAAGTATTAAGAATAACAGAAACAATACCCTCCTGATATCCCAATCTTTCACGGTTACTATTTGTGTTTATTGCCTTCATATTTTTTGTTATTTTTTTAATATCTATAAGGCCCTGACTGGCTATTTATATGCCCTGCTTTTTACTAAAAAACCCTTTTTTGTAAACCCGATAAACAAAATTTTATAATCCATGCAAAGCCTTTTCAAGTAAGGCTGACAAATTTTGAACTTCAGATTTGTCAAGGTTTTTTAATAATTTTTTTACAAATGTTATATGCAGATCTCTGTGGAAGAGAGCAATTTTCTCTCCTTCCGGAGTAAGATGCAGATGGGCTGATCGCCTGTCCTCATCCGATTTAATTCTTTGAGCCAGTTGTTTCTCGCAAAGCCGGTCAATCAATACAGAAGCCGAGGGTTTGGTAATTTTAAGCATTCCGGAAAGTTCTGTAATGGTTGGGTTATGTAAACGGAAAATCAAATCAATAGCTTCCAACTGTTTTGTTGTTATTTCATGAAGATCCGAATTGCTTATCAGTTCCTCCTCCGTCTGTTCACTTTTATGAATCAGCAGGGTAATCATATCTATAAATTTCTGTTGCATATGAACATTTAATATTTGTGCAAATATAATTAGTTTTATCTAACTAACTATAATTTCGAAAAATAATTATTTATTTTAAGGTGAATAATATTCAGGTTAACGGAATGGAACAAAGTGATTAAAACCAGGAAGTATCGGTAGGGAAAACCCACAATTCCGATTATTTGTTGAACAAAAAAACCGCCCGGACAATTCTCCGGACGGTTTTCACTGCTTCGTTTGTGAATGGTATTACTTGCTCATTTCTTCTTTTTGAGGCAACCATGAATTTACCAGATCCATATTTTCTTTCATCCAGCCACGTACAGCTCCTTCAGTATCGTTGCCGGCATCAGCCACAACGCCCATCAGGTCGCCCATTTGCTTGTCGGTCATACTAAAATTAGCAAAATATTTTGCAGCATATGGATCTCTTTCAGAGAAACCTTTGGTGGCAGTTGTTTTAATTACCTCTTCTTTACCATAAATACCTTTGGGGTCATCAAGGAATTTGAGGTCATAGCGGGCAAACATATAATGAGGTGCCCAGCCGGTAACCACAATCCATTCATTATTTTTAATGTGTCTTCTCAATGAAGCTACCATTGCAGCTTCACTGGAAGCCTGCAGGTTAAAATCCAGATTGTATTCCTCAATTGCCTTGTCAGTAGTTTTCATAATACCGGCACCGGCATCAATACCAACAATGTCACCATTGAATCTGTCCTTGACACTGTTCAGCTGGTCGATTGAATTAATATCCACATAGGTCGGAACAACCAGGCCGATTCGTGCACCTTTATAATTGGTACCCAAAACCTCAAGCTTATCTCCGTATTCTTCCATATAAGTTTTATGGGTTACGGGTAACCAGGTATCCATGAAAACATCGGCATCACCACGCGCAAGAGCAGCAAAGACCGGCGCCACATCGGCATTTTTCAAAGTTACTTTATAGCCCTGGTCCTCAAAGATAGCCTTGGTAAGGTAAGTCATTGCAATACCTTCAGCCCAGTTTACATAGGCTATGGTAAGTGTTTTTTCTTTCGCAGATTTTTCCCCTTTTTTTCCGCTTCCCTGACAGCCTGGCAATAAGATTGCGACGGCAAGGAAAACTGAAAGTAAAAGTGATAATTTTCTAAACATTTTCATAATTCATTTAATTTTTAGGATTTGCAATATAATTTAACTGGAAGTGGTTCCTCCACCTGATCCAAAGGCCTGTGTAATTCTGTCAAGAATAATAGCCAGAATAACAACAGCAATACCACCTTCAAAACCAAGTCCGATTTTAAGCTGGGTGATTCCCTTCAGTACAACACCACCTAATCCTCCGGCGGCAATCATAGCCGCAATCACGACCATGGAAAGGGACATCATAATGGTTTGATTAACACCTGCCAGGATGGTAGGTGTTGCCAGCGGCAACTGCACTTTATACAGCAGCTGTCGCTGTGTGGCGCCAAATGCCTTTGAAGCTTCCACAATATCTCCCGGCACCTGAATAATTCCAAGCCGGGTCAAACGTACAGCAGGAGGCATGGCAAAAATAACGGTTGCAAATGCTCCCGGCACTTTTCCCAGGCCAAAGAACAGCACAGCCGGGATCAGATAGACGAAAGCAGGCATGGTCTGCATAAAATCCATGAGTGGCCGGATAATTTTGTCTGCTGTTCTGTTCTTAGCAGCCCAGATACCCAATGGTATACCTGCAACCAGTGCCAGTACGGTAGAAGCCAGTACAAGAGCAAGTGTCTGCATGGTTTCAGTCCAGTATCCCATACCATATATGAATAACAGTCCGATAACAGTGAAAATTGAAATCCCTTTGCCTGCTTTCCACCAGGCCAGTGCAGCGATAATAATAATTACCACCCAAAAAGGTAAAAACAGGAAAGCATTTTCCATTCCACTGATCACCCCGCCGATGATTTTACTGACTATGTCAAAAAACACTGCAAAATGATTGGTTAACCAGTCAATTGCGGTTTCAATATAATCACCAACATTAAGTTTAATAGCTGAAACGATCATAATTCATTAGCTTTTTCGATTAACTTATTAATGTCTTCTTCATTATGACCAGTAGCCTCAATTATGATAGAAGTCTGAGTTACCAGTCCGAGCAAATGATTTTGCTCATTTACTACAGCAACCTGAAACCGGGAGTCCTTGATCAACGGGAGCATATCCCCCACCGTTGCATCCGGATATACACTGGGAACATCTGAGATTAAAGCATCCTCAATGGTTTTCTTCCCTTCTTTTTTAAGTTTCAGCACATCTTCAAGATAAACATATCCCAGAAATGTCTGGTTGGTTCGGACAACTGGCAGGACATTCACACCTGCTTCCCGCATTTTACGCATCACAATTTCAGGTCCGTCATGCTTCAGTCGTGCTTTGGTTGCTTGTTTAAACATCAGGGTTCGTGCTGTAATAATGCTTGTCCTGTCAATATTTTCAACAAAAGAGGTTACATAATCATTGGCTGGTTTGGTAAGAATCTCTTCCGCAGTACCAATCTGTACGATTTCCCCATTGTTCATGATAGCAATACGCTCACCAAGTTTAATGGCTTCGTCAAGGTCGTGGGTGATAAATACAATAGTCTTTTGAACTTTCTCTTGCAACAACAATAGTTCATCCTGCATCTGGCTTCGAATGAGCGGATCAAGTGCAGAGAATGCTTCGTCCATCAGCAATACCTCAGGATCATTGGCCAGTGCCCGGGCAAGCCCGACACGCTGTTGCATACCACCTGATAACTCTGAGGTCATCATATTTTCATATCCCTGCAGGCCAACAACTTCAATACTCTCCATCGCCTTTTTTTTGCGTTCTTCCACAGGAATCCCCTGAATTTCCATACCAAAACCTACATTTGATAATACGGTACGGTGTGGCAACAATCCAAAATGCTGAAAAACCATCGACATTTGCTTGCGTCGAATCCCGAGCAGTTGCTTGTCATCATATCCGGTAATATCTTTCCCATTGATAAAAACCTGGCCCATTGTGGGTTCAATCAACCTGTTAAGACAACGAAGCAGGGTAGACTTTCCGCTTCCGGAAAGACCCATAATGACAAATACCTCTCCTGGTTTTATTTCGAAACTGGCATTTTTGACCGCTATTGTACAACCAGTCTTCTCAAGAATCTCCTCTTTTGACTTGCCCTCTTTCATTAATTTTTTGGCTTCACTTTTTTTATGGCCAAAAATGAGGGAAAGATCTTTAACTTCGATCTTATTGTCCATGTTATTTATTTTATGTAAAAGAAATTGGAACCAGTTCAACAAACCGGCTTACCTAATTTGACAAATTCATCTGGTAAAATAATGACTGATTACTAATTTTCATTATTCCTTTGCCATGATACTGGCTCTTCGAAATAACAGCCAGTGAACAGAAACTTTTCAGATATTCATAAACACAATATCCGCCACTTTGAGTTGCTGACTTTTAAAGATGTTCGTCTTTCTTTAATACTGAGTTTGTTAATAATTATATTACAAAACATCATTAAAGTTTAACAAGCCATGGGGAGGTAATGTTCACCTCCCGAGACATTATTCATTCTTTTTTCAACCAGATAAATCGCTTATATATAAACTGTTATTAAAAATAGTAACCCAAATTAATGTTAAACCTGGTATTCCATTGCGGATCTTTTACACCAGTGCCGAGACCTGTTCCAAAATTATCAGTCAGCCAGGGTTGATTTTTGCCCATTGCATAATCAACGTAGGTATAAAGGTTACCGGCGGTGACCAGAAATCCGGGTATCAGATGCTGGGTATCGTAAAAGTTTTCGTTGGATTTATCCACATAGGTATAATCCACATAAGGCTGAATATTTGATATAGGTCCCCAGTTGACATCAATTGAATAGGCAAGGCCTGCCACATACATAGCTGCTCTGGCGGCTACAGGATAATTGGAACCATAGGCTCCCATCTGAACCAGTTCGAGTTTCTGGCCGGCGTTGTCCCTTGCATTGTAATCATAATAAACGTATTCTGCTTTCAGATTAAATCCACCACCAAAATTACCCACAGCATGTGCTGCAAATGCGGTCGACATATCAGATTCCTGCAGTGCTGAATTGTAAATTCCGCCAAACTGTCCTGACAAACCAACTTCCCAGTCTTCATTGAGCATATAGGCGGCCCTCAGATTGAAAGTATTCAGCTCGCGAATATTGACATCATTCCCTGCAAGAGACTGATAGGTATTAGAAGTTATATCATAGGAATAACGGCCAGGTCCGGCATTGCCATAAGTAACATTATATCGTCCGCTGTTTCCGATACCAAAGTCAAGATAGGGGCCTTCCGGTTCAGCCTGGCGATAGTAAGCGACAGAAAGTTTAAGCTTGTCACCAGGTGTAAAATCAAATTTTAGTCCCATGTCATAATCATCTTCCAGGCCCACATAGTAAGGCCCCTGAAACCACCATGAGTGACTGGCATATTTAGTAATGCCAAACGGCACCTGACTGACACCCAGCTTCATATAAACCTTGTCGGAAAAGCCATATCCAATCCAGCCATGGTGAATAAAATTCGTGCCAAAGGTAGGATACCACCGGTATTCAAAACTCAGATCAAGCCCCGCTTTAGAAGCATCCACATTCAGCCGCCATGTATCCCATGTGGCGTAGGTGCTGGTCGGGGTAGGATCAGACTCGTAATTCGTATGTACAACATTATAGCGAACGGCCCCGCCAATCTTCAAATAATCCTTTTTCTTATCATCCTGGCCATATACCCGCGGTAGCAGAATACCAGTGATAAGCATTACAAACAACATCTTTCCATAGAATTTTTTCATCGCACTTTTCATTTTTTGGGTTTGCAATTTTTATTAATGGTAAATCCGTGTTGGATTTTTGTCAAACTTAGATGAGAGGAATAATCCTGCAGATAAATTTGATGTGTAATTTTTATGTTCCACAGAATTATAATATGCTTATAAAGCAACAAACGATTTCAAAAGAAGTTTATAAAAAATTGTTATATATCTCATTATTAATTTTTTAATTACTACGACTCCATACACAGCTGCAAAAGTAACAAATTTTATTTCTTATAGAACATATTGTTAATATATTTATCAGATTACTCCGGATTTGATTAATTATATCGTATTGATTTAATAAACATTAAATCAATATTTCAGTTCAAATTATCATAAATCATTATCAAAGTACTCAAAAACCCGAATCCATATTAAGATTATCCTGCTATTTATACATTATTTGTGTTCTACAGAACTATTTGTAAGAAAACAACACCACATATCAATACACTGTTCCCGATTTTGAATAATACTCCGCTATCAATCTTCAGTATTCCATTTATTACACTTCCATCTTTCATAAACTTTCCAAAAAAAAATGTAACTTATAAGCAGAATAGTCGGAGATTTAAAAGCACATAAAGAAATACTTATGTTACTAAAACCTTTTACTATGAATCCTTTTAATTCCATTGGCAAACATACAGCGTGTGTACATACCGGCACATTCAGGGATCCTTCGGTAGCGGGTATCAATACACCTGTTTTTACTTCAACTGCATTCGAATATCTTGACAGTGAAGAAAGTATTTATCCCAGGTATTTCAATACTCCCAACCAGCAAGTGATTGTAAAAAAAATTGCAGCACTGGAGCATGCCGAAGACGGACTTGTGATGAGTTCCGGAATGGCAGCCATAAGCACAGTCATACTGGGTTTGTTAAAATCAGGTGATCATGTGGTTTTTCAAAAAGGGCTTTATGGTGGAACCTTTCATTTCGTAGTGGCTGAACTAAAGAAACTGGGAATAAGCTATTCAATAACCAGAGGAACAGAAGAAGATGATTTTCTATCAGTCTTGCGTCCAAATACAGCGATGATATACATTGAAACTCCATCAAACCCGCTATTATCCATAACAAATATCAAGATGGTATCTGCCCTGGCCAGGGATCACGGACTACTTTCTGTAATTGACAACACTTTTGCCAGTCCCATAAATCAAAACCCGGTTGACCTGGGTATTGATATCATTATACACAGCGCCACAAAATATCTCGGGGGCCATAGTGACATTTGTGCCGGAATTATTTTGTCGACATCAAAACGCATTGCAGAAATAAGAAAAATGGCTTTAAACCTCGGGGGCAGTTTGAATGCACAAACCTGTTCCCTGCTGGAAAGAAGTATTAAAACACTAGCCTTAAGAGTAAATCAGCAAAACAACAATGCCGGGGAAGTTGCCGCTTTTCTGCGTAAACATGAGCAGGTTTCGAGGGTTTACTACCCTGGTTTAAAAACCCATCAAAACCATATTGTAGCCGTTCAGCAAATGTCCGGTTTTGGAGGAATGCTGTCATTCGAATTGCGTAATCTGGATCCTGTTAAATTTCAAAGACAGTTAAAACTTATCAAACCTGCAGTAAGTCTGGGAGGCATTGAATCTACCATTTGCAGTCCTGCTATGACTTCTCACCGGCACCTCACCTCTTCTCAGCGGGAAGAGGAAGGCATTAATAGCGGATTGTTAAGGCTGTCAGTTGGCATTGAAGATGCACAGGATATTCTTCAGGATCTGGACCAGGCACTTTCACTGGAAATTTGATAAGAACCATGCCGCTCATTTACGAATTAAGAGCGATAGTAAAAAGCTGATATATATTTTAAATAACAGTGCTTGAATCCACTTGCTGTTTAAACAAAGCAAGTTATGGATTGTTGTTCTGATCAAAAACACTATTTTATAAAATCATTCAAAATAAAAACACGATGAAATACAAATTATTAGGCAATACTGGTGTCCTTGTTTCCGAACTGTGTCTGGGTGCTATGACTTTTGGAGGAAGAGGATACTGGGAGGCAATTGGAAAACTACAGCAGGATGCTGTAAACGCTCTTGTGAAGAGCTCAATAGATAAAGGTATCAACTTTATCGACACTGCCAATGTGTATTCCGAGGGTGTATCCGAAATGTTACTTGGCAAATCGCTGAAATCTCTTGGCATGGAAAGACAGAAAGTGGTGATTGCCACTAAATTGAGAGGCCGGGTTGGTGACGGAGCCAACCAGGTTGGGTTATCCAGATTACACATTGCCGATTCGGTAAATGACAGTCTGAAGCGACTTGATATGGAATATGTTGATCTGTTGTACATTCATGGTGTAGATTCTCTTACTCCGCTGGAGGAAACCATGAGAGGACTTGAAGATGTGGTTCGCGCCGGGAAGGTCCGGTACCTGGGAATCAGTAATCATCCTGCCTGGATGGTTACCAAGGCTAACGGAATTGCTGATAAAATGGGATGGACCCGGTTTGATGCGCTGCAAAATTATTATTCCATTGCCGGCAGGGATGTTGAAAGAGAAATTGTTCCCATGGCGCTTAGTGAAGGTCTGGGGTTGATGCCCTGGAGTCCGTTGGCAGGTGGTTTTCTGTCGGGAAAATATACACGGGATAATCAAACAGCCGGAGACAGCCGGCGGGACAGTTTCGATTTTCCCCCGATAGACAAAGAGAAAGCTTATGATATCATTGATGTAATGAATGAGATTGGCAAAGCTCATAATGCATCTGCAGCGCGGGTGGCACTGGCCTGGCTGCTCAAAAAACCTGCTGTAACAAGCGTAATCATTGGCGCAAAAAAACAGGAACAATTAGATGATAATATTGCAGCTACAGAGCTCACACTCAGCAAAGAAGAAATGGAACAACTGGATGCTGTGAGCGAACTGCCGGAAGAATATCCGGGATGGATGGTTGAAAGACAAAATCAGGGCAGAATGCCTTCCTGATACAATCAACAAGGCCGGAGAACTAATATTCTCCGGCTTTTTTTAATCTTCCCCCGTAATATCTCTGACAACCACAGAAGCGCACATACATCCAAAAATGGCGGGCATATAAGAAATAGTGCCCACAGTTGACTTTTTATTTTGCTCCCCTTCGGTTAATTTTACTACCGCCTTATTTACAGGTTCTGATGAAAATACAACCCTGAATCCTTCATGAATATCAAACTTCCTGAGCTTTTTCCGCAGCATAAAAGCCAGCCTGCACTGATAAGATTCAGAAATGTCGGAGATGTGCACCTGTGCAGGATCGAGTTTACCTCCGGCTCCCATGGAACTGACTAAAGGCAGGTTTTGCCTGAGTGCATGGTAGATCAAAAATATCTTTGGACTCAATGTATCAATGGCATCCACAATGTAGTCAAACTTATTGGAAAGCAGGGCCTCAATTTTACTGTCTCTGAGGAATTCACTTATAACAGTAAGTTCAATATCAGGATTGATATCTTTCAGTCTTTCTGCCATCAAAGCCGCCTTACTCTTACCTTCGGTACTGCTGAGTGCAATCAACTGCCTGTTGCGGTTGCTGGGTTGTACCACATCATGATCTGCAATGGTAAGCTTTCCAATACCTGCCCGGCACAAATTTTCTGCTGCATAAGCGCCTACTCCACCTAGTCCGGCAATAAAAACGTGGGCATTCCTCAGCTTTTCAATTTTTTGTTTCCCAAGTAACAGCTCAGTGCGCTCCTTCCAGAAATCACTCATTTTCATCAAAAAAACAACGGTTGAAATTATGCAGCATTTGCTTCTGCAGTTCACCCTGATCGCAGCCCAGTAAACGGGCCCCTTCAGCATATACATCCTCAATCATGAGATCTTCTTCATCAGTCTCACAAAAGAAATGATCGGGGGGTTCATTTGTAAAAACATCAACCGTTTTTTCATGGCCACGCATCATCCATTTACCAAAAGATAAATAGCAATTGTGTGCTAAAAGATCTTCAGCTATCTGTCTGTTCCCATTGAAACCATGAAAGATCCAGGGCATTTCTGACCGTGTCTCTTTCCTGATACGCATCAGATCATTATAAGCTTTTACACAATGGATGATTAACGGTTTTTTCCATTTTTCGGATAATTCCACCTGGGCCACAAAAGCCTCTTCCTGCTGGCCTTGTTCAGTATCAATTGCCTTATCTATTCCGGCTTCACCAAAGGCAATCACCTGTTCCAGGCCCACAGCCTCCTCCATACTACTGAGTGCCGAATCGAGACTGGTTTGCTTAAGATGCCACGGATGCAACCCGATGGTGTAATAACACATCGAAGGTCCGGTGAGAATTTTCTCAGGTTCATGGGCGAAAATATTGATTAGAGCAATATTTTTTTCACAATCCTGGTGCAAATCGTGTGTATGAATATTTACGTTCCGTAAAACTTCCGGATTAAGCATTTTTGATTATTTATTAATCGTTTGAACTGCCCTGTTAATTCTTTCGTTTACTTCAGCTTTTCCCAGCATGGCAATCATGGTAACCAGGTCCGGCCCCATGCTCCCGCCTACCAGCGCCAGTCGCAGTGCATTCATAACTAACCCAAAACCAAGTGATCGTTCACTGACAAATGTTTCGATGGCTGATTTTATAGTTGCAGGCTCAAAAGGTTTGGTCTGACTTAATATAACCGACAATTCCAGCAAAATACTCCCGGTTCCCTCTTTCCACCGCTTTTTAACAACTTTTTCATCATACTGATCGGGAGCGGAAAAGAAAAACCAGCCCTGATCCCAGAAATCCTTGGCAAACTCAACTCTCTCTTTTACCAGATCAATTACTTTTTCAATGTATTCCATAGAAGAAGCAATCCCTTTCTGCTGCAAAGTACCGGCAAAAATTTCTGCAAGTTCACTGTTTGGCCGGTTACGCAAAAACTGTTGATTGAACCATCGTGCCTTCTCCGGATCAAACCGGGAACCTGATTTCCCAACCCGCTCCAGGGAAAATGCCTGTATCAACTCATTGATGGTAAAAACTTCCTGTTCTGTTCCGGGATTCCAGCCCAGCAAGGCGAGGATATTCACAAAAGCTTCCGGAAAATAGCCAGATTCCCTGTAACCGGCAGATGATTCACCGCTTTCCGGATCTTTCCATTCGAGCGGAAAAACGGGGAAGCCCAGTTTGTCACCATCTCGTTTACTCAGTTTACCCTGCCCGCCTGGTTTAAGAATAAGTGGCAAATGGGCAAAAGCAGGCATTGACGATTCCCAGCCTAAACTCCGGTATAATAATACATGCAACGGAAGAGAGGGGAGCCACTCTTCCCCTCTGATCACGTGGGAAATTTCCATTAAATGATCATCCACAACATTTGCCAGGTGGTAGGTAGGCAGGCCATCCGATTTAAAAAGTACTTTATCATCCAGGGTAGCTGTATTAAACTTCACTTCTCCTCTTATCTGATCCTGCAAAACGATCTCTTCATTGTCCGGCATCTTAAACCGGATCACATAAGGAGCCCCCGTAGCCAGAAGCTGTTCAGTTACGGCTTCTGAGAGTGTAAGTGAATTTTTCATCCCGGCCCTTTCAGCAGCATTGTAAGCAAATGTTTTTTTCTCCGCTTCAAATGCTTGACGCGTGGCATCCAGCTCTTCAGGGGTGTCAAAAGCATAGTATGCATCACCGGAAGCCATCAACTGGTCAGCATACCGGCGATAAATTTCTTTGCGCTCCGATTGCCGATAAGGTGCATGTACCCCACCCTGTTCAACTCCTTCGTCAGGATGCAAACCGCACCATTTCAGGGAATCTAAAATATACTTTTCGGCTCCAGCCACATACCGGGTCTGATCAGTATCTTCAATCCTCAACAGGAAATCTCCGTTGTGTTTTTTTGCAAATAAGTAATTAAACAATGCAGTACGGACACCGCCCATGTGAAGGGGTCCTGTCGGACTTGGTGCAAACCTCACTCTTACGCGTTGATCATTCATAGCTCTTCAAAAATTTGTGCAAAGATAAAAAGTTAGCATCAAAAAACAGGACCAAAACCAATACAATTAAAAGCCCCGTTATTTAAAATAACGGACAAATTATAGCAATCCGGCAGCATTCAGGATAAATCCAACCTATGGTTTTCACTTAGGTTACCAGAGGTGGTGTACCTGAGGCTTAATGTTTGATTCATAAATGTCATTGACAGCTTCCAACTGCGCTTTTGTCAGGTCCGGTTGTTCAGGTGCAGAAATATTTGATATCACCTGCTCCGGTTTTGATGCTCCGGGAATAATGCAGCCTACTTCTCTGAACATCAGGATCCACTTTAGGGCTACAGGTGCCAGGTTCTGATAGTCAGGAAAAATCTTCTTCAGTTTGCCTACAGCATCCAGTGCGGTGTCATAATCAATACCAGCAAAAGTTTCACCTTTATCAAATGCTGTTCCTTCGCGATTGAAATTACGATGGTCTTCTTTGTCGAAAATTGTGTTGCTGCTGAATTTTCCGGTAAGCAAACCACTGGCAAGTGGCACACGAACAATTATACCTACATCTTTTTTGGCCGCTTCTTTAAAGAAAAGTTCAGAAGGCCGTTGCCTGAACATGTTAAATATTATCTGAACCGTAGTAACGTTCGGAAATTCAATGGCTTTTAGCCCTTCTTCCACTTTTTCCACACTCACCCCAAGATTTTGTATCTTGCCT
The DNA here is from genome assembly GCA_963783315.1 of uncultured Bacteroidales bacterium. Lineage (GTDB taxonomy): Bacteria > Bacteroidota > Bacteroidia > Bacteroidales > DASQZP01 > DASQZP01. The sequence goes on along the minus strand of CAWAMZ010000002.1, from coordinate 134,241 downwards.
TCCTGTTTTAGCCTGTCGAATAACTCAAAGATTTCAGGGCGGTAATATACTTCGGTAGGCGGACAGTGTAACTGGACCAGATCAAGTGTATCCAGTCCGGTGTTGCGTAAGCTGTCTTCAACGAAACGCCGGAGCACATCCGGCTGATAACCTTCAGAAACATGAGGATTTATCTGCCTTCCACACTTGGTTGCCACAAATATAGGTTCACTGCGTGATCTGACAACCCGCCCAACTGCGGCTTCACTTTTACCTGCATCATACACATCTGCCGTATCAATAAAGTTGATCCCCTTGTCAATAGCCAGATTGATGACCTTTTCGGCATTAGCATCATTAAACGGCTTTCCCCAGCCACCGCCAACCTGCCAGGTTCCTAATGATATCTCCGAAACTTCAAAATTCGTCTTTCCCAGTTTTCTGTAATTCATAATTTTAATCTGTTTTGGGTTTGTTTTTCTATATCGGTTAAATTTTAAGCAGATAATTTATTCGAAAAATCAATTGCTGAAAACATGCCAGCGTCATAAAGTCTTCCCGTCAGAAGAAGGAAAGATTAATGGATTTCAACCATCGGGGTTATTCAAATTCAAAGGTAACCAAAATTGAAATGAGAAGAAAGATTCCCGGCAGGTGTAGAAAAAATTTCACAATCCGTTACAGATTTAACTTATGTTTTGTAGCCAGTCCATAAAATGTTATATGGCTGAATATAAAATATTTAAAAAGGTAAATTGATTGTCTGAAGGCATCAAGTTGTTAATGAAGTGCAGCTGCATGGCATGGTATTTTCATTACATTACCACAGAAAGTAAAAAGTAATACGATAACGTTCTTTGGAACGATGTATATTATTTCAAACCTAAAAACAGGAGGATAAAATGAATACTTTAGAATTTATGGGAAACTGGAACGAAGTGAAAGGTAAACTCAAACAACGTTATAGTGAGCTGACCGACAGCGATCTGGAATTTGTTGAAGGGAAAGAAGAAGAATTTCTGGGTCGTTTACAGGCCAAGACAGGTAAAAAGAAAGAAGAGTTGATAAATGAAATAAAAACTTTATAATAGCTTAATAACCAACAATCGTAAAACAACTAAACCTTTTCAAATAAAGGGGTGTTTAATTTAGAAAGCACATCCCGGGAACTCAGTTTTACGAATATTAAAGGCAGCTGATTGAAACAGCTGCCTTTGTTATTTTTGCCGGACTTTATTCAACCCAGTCGGCAATAAACAGATTGGTGTCATGCGTTCCATGATTATTTCTGTTGGATGAAAAGACCAGTTTGCTGCCATCGGGTGAAAACATCGGGAATGCATTGAACAAACTTTTATTTGTTATTTGTGTAAGTCCGGTACCATCGACATTGATCATGAAAAGTTGAAAATCATAGCCGCGATCAGACTGGTGATTACTGGAAAAAATAATTTTTTTACCTGAAGGATGAAAAAACGGAGCCCAGTTTGCCTTTCCAAGATGAGTCACCTGCCTTAATTCTGATCCATCAGCATTACAAACATAAATTTCCATATTGGTTGGCATCACAAGCCCTCTGGCAAGCAACTCTTTATATTCTTTCTTCTCTGCATCGGTTTTTGGCCGGGATGCCCTGAAAACAAGCTGTTTCCCATCCGGAGAAAAAAATGCGCCTCCATCATATCCAAGTCCGAAAGTTATCTGTTTCTGATTACTCCCGTCTGTATTCATGGTCCAAAGTTCGAGATCTCCGCTACGTGTGCTGGTGAATACGATTTTATCACCCTTTGGGGAGATGGTTGCCTCGGCATCATATCCGGGAGAATTAGTTAGCTGTTTTACGATTTTTCCATCCAGGTCGGCTACATAGATGTCGTAGCTATCATAGACCGGCCAGACATATTTACCTTCAACATGAGGAACAGGCGGACATTTATCTCCGCTTTCATGTGTTGAAGCGTATAATATATGCTTGCCATCGGGCATGTAATAACTGCAGGTTGTTCTGCCGTTCCCTGTGCTTATCATCGGAGGCCGGTAGGTTGTATCCTTCATTGCCTGTTCAATATTCATATTAAAAATCTGATCGCAGGACAAACCCCACGCCTTATTGTTACTCTGGAAAGTTAAAAATTTACCATCAGGACTAAAATAGGCCTCAGCATTGTCACCACCATAGGTAAGCTGGCGCAGATTGGCAAGATGGGGTTCCTGGGCATATATTTTCAGTATACCAATTGAAAAAATTAAAATAATTAAACTCTTTTTCATCATTCTTTATAGTTTTTTGGTTTAATTTTTATGTCAATTCGATTATTCATTAATGATTTACTCATAAGAGAAGAGTAGAGTAGCCAATTAAATTATTGCGAAGATCCTGAAGTGCAGAAAATGCTTTGAAAGAAAAATCAGACATCTTGCGACTGGTTTCGGTGAATGGATAAAACTTTGTCTTTCTGCATAATCATATATCCCGAAAAAATAAATAATAGCCCAATCAGTTCGGTAATAAACAATACCTCAACATGACCGAACCGGGTAAATGCTCCGCCAATTCCGGGAAGAAGAGCACCAATAGAAATAAATACATTCCCCAGGAAGCGTGTATGGGTTCTGCCAAGCTTATAATATTTATAGGCCGAATAAATTGCACCACCAAAGAGGAAAACAAAAGCATACAGATTAATAAATGGGGAAAAATAGCGAACCCATTGCCACTGGAAGACACTCCCTGACAACTGATAATCAAAGTTCCCGGGAATCTTCACAGGAGTGAGGAGAACACTAAAAGAAGCGACCACAATAATGCTCACAAAAATTAAAGTAAGAATATTGGCTGTTTTTCTTTTCAATAACAGATAAACGGTGCCCTGAGCAAGAGGAAATCCGCCCAGCAGTGCCCCGGCAATATACCACAGCCTGGTATTGGTCACACTCCATCCTGCAAGTGCGTTAATACTCTCAGTCATCGTACCAAAACCATAGGTGAAAACACCAATTGTCCACCAGAGTAAATAAAGAGCATCTGGCTTACGGCTATAATGTTGTACAAGCTTAATAAAAAAAACAAAAGACAAAAATGTAGTAAGAATAGGAATATAATTAACCATTGTGCTGTAATTTATCTGTTGAAAGTGAACCCATTACTAATCATTGAACTTAACAAATGCAACTTATTTAAAATACAAAGTTATAAAAATACCTTTTTATCTTCATTTATAAACAGATTTATCAATTCCAGAAAAGAATCAATTCAACACAAACAAATAAACCTACAATCCGGTTCAAAGCAGAAAAAAACATGGAAAATTTTAAATTGTTTTCAAGGTTTGGAACAGTACTACAAAAAACAACCCGGTTGATACATCAACGTATGAACCGGGTCGATTATAAATAGTCCACGATCCTTTGACTATTTATAAACCATGCGCATAAAGAAATTACAGTGCCCCTACTTAAATAAATTTAATCCTTATGAACTGGTAACAGGAATAAAAATAGAACATAGATGGGGTTATTTCCAATTATTTCATCGTCTTAAACAATGAACGGGCAATTTTTCAGGTTGAAATTTGAGAAACTGCTATTTGCAGCAACCCGTTTTTTATTCAACAAGTAAAAATCACTAAGAAAATAAAGTTAATAATCAGCGCATTGATACCTTTAAGTATATTGGATACATTTGGCAAAACGCATGATAAAACAGGAATTTTAGTCCCTGAAGTATGTTTAATATCATTTGCCGGGAAAACAGATTATCCTAACTTCGTAAACTTTAATTAATACTCTTATAAATTTATGGAAAACATACTGGTAATTGGTGCTGCCGGACAAATTGGTTCAGAGCTGACGATAGAATTACGAAAAATTTATGGCAACGACCATGTATTTGCAACAGATATTAAGCCTGCATCACAGGACATCATGGAAGGAGGGCCTTTTCAGTTATTGGATGTGATGGATGATAAAAGGCTGATTCATTTTGTCATCCGTCATCGTATTACACAAATTTATCATCTGGCAGCAGTGCTTTCGGGCAATGCAGAGAAATTACCACTTCAGGCATGGAATATTAACATGGATAGTTTGTTAAATATCCTGGAAGTAGCCAAAATGGTGGAAGAGATTCACCGGGTATTCTGGCCCAGCTCAATTGCAGTATTTGGTCCAACCACGCCAAAAGTAAATACTCCGCAGCTCACTGTTATGGAACCCACAACAGTATACGGTATCAGCAAGCTTGCCGGAGAGAGATGGTGTGAATATTATTACAATAAATTTGGGGTTGATGTAAGAAGCATCCGTTATCCGGGCCTGATCAGCCATAAGACTGAAGCTGGTGGCGGAACGACTGATTACGCTGTTGAGATTTTCTATGATGCTGTCAGGAAAGGACAATATGAGTGTTTTCTGAATGGTAATGCAACCCTTCCCATGATGTTTATGCCGGATGCCATCCGGGCCACTATTGAACTGATGCAGGCAGATAGTGATCAATTGTCAATTCATTCAGGATATAATGTTGCTGCTATCAGTTTTAATCCTGAAGAAGCTGCAGCTGCTATCCGGAAACATATCCCGGACTTTAAAATTTCCTATCAGCCGGATTTCAGGCAGGAAATTGCAGACTCCTGGCCACAAACCATCGATGATTCAGTTGCAAGAAAAAACAATGGATGGAAGCATGAATACGATCTCCCGCAGATAACAGAAATTATGATCAACGAGATTAAAAAAAAGACAACGCAAGCATAAACGAACCATAAAAATTCATCATTATGTATGGAAAAATAAAAGAACACCTGCAGAAAGAGATTAAAGAAATCAAAGAAGCAGGCCTCTACAAACAGGAAAGAATTATCACTTCTCCCCAGGGGGCCAGGATCAGGCTGGAATCGGGACAGGAAGTGTTAAATTTTTGTGCCAACAATTATCTTGGCCTCTCATCAAATCCTGAATTAATTAAGGCTTCGAAAGAAGGACTTGATTCACGTGGCTATGGTATGTCGTCAGTTCGTTTCATATGTGGCACCCAGGATATTCACAAACAACTGGAAAAAAAGATCGCAGCATTCTTTCATACTGAAGATACCATATTATATGCTGCCTGCTTTGATGCCAACGGCGGTGTTTTTGAGCCATTGCTGAACGAAGAAGATGCCATTATTTCGGATTCTCTGAACCACGCATCTATCATTGACGGGGTAAGGCTTTGCAAGGCCAAAAGGTACCGCTACGCCAATGCTGACATGAACGACCTGGAGGAGCAGTTGAAAATGGCACAGGAACAACGATTCCGTGTGATTGTAACCGACGCAGTATTCTCGATGGATGGCAATATCGCTCCACTCGACAGGATTAATGAACTTGCTGAAAAATATGATGCGATGGTCATGATCGATGAGTGCCATTCTGCCGGGGTTGTCGGCAAGACGGGTAAAGGAGCCACAGAACATTTTAACCTGATGAGCAAGGTCGATATCATTACCGGAACCCTGGGTAAAGCATTCGGAGGTGCCATAGGAGGATTTACCACCGGTCGCCGCGAGATTATCGAATTACTCCGACAACGTTCGCGTCCTTATCTGTTTTCAAATTCTTTGCCCCCGGCTGTTATTTCCGCTGGTCTGGCCACTTTTGACATGCTGGAAACCACTAACAACCTTCAGGATAAACTCCATGACAACACCGCCTACTTTATGGAACGGATCAAACAGGCCGGATTTGACCTGAAACCCTCACAGTCGGCAATAGTTGCCATCATGCTTTATGATGCCAGGCTCTCACAGGATTTTGCAGCGCGCTTGCTGGAAGAAGGCATTTACGTGATCGGGTTTTATTATCCTGTTGTGCCAAAGGGACAGGCCCGCATCAGAGTCCAACTCTCCGCAGCTCATGAAAAAGAACATCTCGACAAGGCAATTGCAGCCTTTACCAAAGTGGGAAAGGAAATGGGAGTTATAAAATAAAGAATTTTCAGCCCTTGTTTCCCATAAGTTATTGTATTTCACAAAATAAAAAAGGAGGTTTTTCAACCTCCTTTTTCATTTTTGTACATCTCTGATAACCGGCGTTAAACCCGGTATATTTTTGGTTTTATCATCCGCATTTTGATGAGCCGCAGCTTTGGCAGATCAGGCAGCCTTCCTGGTAAACCAGATCCGTTGAGTCGCATTCGGTACATTTCTGCGATGTTCTGGCTTTTGTTCCGTCGGGGATATAACGCTTCAGTGATCTTTCCACCCCGTTTTTCCAGGTATTTATTGTATCACTGTCAAGCCGGAGAGAAGATACCAGGTTCACCACATCGGGAATTGGCATACCATGACGGAGAACGCTGGAAATCAACTTGGCATAATTCCAGAATTCCTTGTTGAACATATGTGATAATCCTCCGACTGTATTTTGGTATCCATATTTGTCAATATATTGGAAATCATATCGTTTTGTGCCATCTTCCTGCTTTACTTTGATGATTTTGCCTTTTTGGATCGACCGGGGAATAGGCAGTACTTCATCATCGGAAATACCGGTAAAAATTTCGTAGGGTTTTTCATCTTTGAGTCCCACAAAAGCAATCCAGCTCTCGCTGTTGTTTTTGAAACGTATCACGTCGCACTCCAGTTCCCTCGGACGTTTGATCTGGGAAGGATCCTGCAATTCCGTTTTTTGTTTTTCCTTTCCGGATATCAGCACACCAGAACGTGATCCGTCGCGGTATACAGTACAACCTTTACAACCACTCTGCCAGGCAGTAACATACAACTCACCAACCAGCTTTTCATCTGCATCCTCAGGCAGGTTAATGGTTACGCTTATTGAATGGTCAACCCATTTCTGAATAATGCCCTGCATCTTTACCTTGCTCACCCAGTCGATATCATTCGAAGTGGCTTTATAATAAGGAGATTTTCTGATCAGTTCATCAACAGCTTTATCATCATAGCTTTTAACCTCGCTCACATCATATCCATTGACGTCAAGCCAGGTTATAAATTTATGATGAAACACATTGTATTCTTCCCAGGTATCACCCACCTCATCAACAAAAGCAACATTTACATCAGAATCGTTGGGATTAACCTTTCTTCTTCTTTTGTAAACCGGCATAAATACCGGTTCTATTCCGGATGTGGTTTGGGTCATCAGACTGGTAGTACCGGTAGGTGCAATAGTCAGTAATGCAATATTTCTGCGGCCGTATTTCACCATATCATTGTACAACTGCTCATCCTCATTCTTGATTCGGTTCACAAACGGATTCTTCTCCTCCAGTTGTGCATCATAGATAGCAAATGCACCTCTTTCTCTGGCCATATTCACTGATGAACGGTACGCTTCTAATGCAACTGTTTTATGCACTTCACTTGAGAAATCGATACCGTCCTCACTTCCGTAGCGCAGATTCAGCGCAGCCAGCATATCTCCTTCTGCAGTGATGCCTACGCCGGTACGCCGGCCTTCTTCTGCTTTTGTCCGGATGTTTTCCCATAAACGGCGTTCCACACGTTTGATCTCAGGATCTTCCGGATCTTTATTGATCTTTTCAAGAATCTTATCGATTTTTTCCAGTTCCAGGTCAATTATATCATCCATCATGCGCTGAGCTATAGCCACATGTTTTTTAAAGAGATCGAAATTAAATTTAGCCTGCGGAGTGAAGGGGTTTTCCACATAGCTGTAAAGATTTATAGCCAGTAATCTGCAACTGTCATAAGGACACAGAGGAATTTCCCCACATGGGTTGGTTGAAACAGTCTTATAGCCAAATGCCGAATAGCAATCGGCCACGGATTCCCGTGTTATGGTATCCCAGAATAATACACCCGGCTCGGCAGATTTCCATGCATTGTGAACGATTTTATCCCAGAGCTTTCGTGCATCAACCTTTTTGGTATAGTCCGGGTTCGGTGAATCTACCGGATATTGCTGGACGTAAGGTTTATTATTAACCACTGCATCCATAAACTCATCATCTATACGTACAGAGACATTGGCACCTGTTACTTTGCCCTGGGTAAGTTTTGCGTCAATAAAGCTCTCCGAATCCGGATGTTTACTTGATATGCTGAGCATTAGTGCTCCACGACGGCCATCCTGTGCTACTTCGCGGGTTGAATTGGAATACCTTTCCATAAAAGGAACAACACCCGTTGATGTTAGTGCACTGTTGAGAACCGGACTGCCATGCGGCCGAATATGTGAAAGGTCGTGCCCTACACCACCTCTGCGCTTCATGAGCTGTACCTGTTCCTGATCAATCTTCATGATGCCACCATACGAGTCAGCTGGTTTATCATGTCCTATCACAAAGCAATTGGAAAGTGAGGCGATCTGGAAATTGTTTCCGATACCTGTCATAGGACTGCCCTGGGGAACGATGTATTTAAAATCTTTCAGCAAACCATAGATTTCATCTTCACTCAACGGATTGGGATAGCGGTTTTCGATACGGGCAATCTCGCCGGCGATCCGGCGGTGCATGTCATCAGGAGTCTGTTCATAGAGATTGCCATAGGAATCCTTCAAAGCATATTTATTGGCCCATACACGTGCTGCAAGTTCATCACCCTTAAAGTATTCAAGTGATTTTTTAAATGCTTCATCATAGGTAAACTTACTGTGTTTACCTGTTTCAGGCAACTTAACCTGTGTTTTTCCGGTACCGGACTGCTTTGTAATTTTTTCTTCGACCTTAATTTTGGGGACAATCTCTCCTGTTTGCATCTTTGTGAAAATTTAAGTGACTATATTCCGTATGATTAGCTTTTTTTATCTCATAATAATTGTTGTTGCAATTTATAATAGAAAAGCATTTTTGACAACGGGAAAGGATTCATACTTATTAACAATTCCTGATAGTTATTAACGCACATTTGTATCACCTTCATTTACAGACAAATGTTATCAACACATGTCCATCATAACAAAATATGTGCAGAAATCAACTCTTTCGGAGATGATTTTATAAGCAGTTTTCAACAAAATTCTAAATTACTTTTTTAATAAAAACATGAAAAATCAGCCAGATTGTTATACTATCCGGAAGGCTTTATAAAGACCTCATTTTACCTGACGGTATGATATAAACAGAAAGAGGGACTGATTAGTCCCTCCCTGTAAGTTTATATAACTTTTAAAAATTATAATCAGAAGATATACCTCAGACCGATTTGAGCCTGCCAACGGGAGCTGTTGATTCCCGAATCGTCAATAGTCCAGGGATCACCCTTTGGTTTTGTGAAGCTGAAAGTTGGTGTAGTACCATCACTATCAAAGCCTTCAAATTTAATCAGCTGATAATTCCCAAAAGGCACGTAATACATTCTGCCCCAGTCCTTATTCAGCATATTACCAATATTAAACACATCAAACGTAAACTGAAGGGTCTGGCGACGGTCAGCAACATTAGCAAACAAATCCTGGCTGAATTTGAAGTCAAATACATTAGACCAGGGCGCACGGGCACCGTTCCTTTCAGCATATTCACCCCTGTGATCACTCAGGTACCTGTCATTTGAAATATAGCTGTTAAGGTCTGCCCACTGCTGAGCTGCAGTACCACCATCAGCAAATACGATCTCATTCTGGTTTGCAGGAATATAAATCAGATCGGCTCCGTTATACTGGCCTTCACCATTAAGATATCCATTATAAGTATAGGAATACCGGCCACCAGACTGACCATTGTAATACAATGAGAAAGTTGATTTAAGATGGCCCAAAAATTCTTTTGAGTAAGTAACATAGCCTGTTACACGATTACCCATGTCAAAGTCGGAATAACTCAGGTCAAGATTATTCAAGCCATTCACATTCTCCATATACAACCACTGGGAGGAGTTTTGTGAAGAAGTAGCGTCATTCAGAGCCATTGACCTGCCGAAGGTATAAGCAATACTGGCGGTCAACCCGTTTGAGAAAGGCTTTTGCAACTGAGCTGTAATATTATAGCTGTATCCTTCACTGGTATTTGTTCCCAGCATCACACGGGTGTAGGAGTTGTCAATGCGCGCTGAACTGTAAAACGGACGATTGTCGGCTCCGGTGAGGTAAAATTCAGGAGCGGGACTTTCATTCACATTATAATAGAGCATGTTATTGATTGTTTTGCTATAGATAAGTTCAAGTGTTCCGATGGTTCCCCAGAACAATTGCTGGTCCACAGCAACATTTGCCCTAAACATCTGCGGAAATTTAAAATCCCTGGTAAAAAGGTCAACCTGTCCACCATAATTTGTTTCAGGACCAGCATACAGATCTGTATAGGTATACTGGTTCTGCCAGTCGGGACGAAAAGCAATATCCGGAGTAGCACCTTCCCAGTATTTCTCCTGTTTGTAAACACCGCCAACGCTCACTCCATTGTTGGTATAAGAGCCACCCGCCCAAACCAGCGGCAGACGGGAAGTAAAGATTCCCACTCCCCCTCTCAGCTGGGTAGTCTGATCGCCATTTACATCCCAGTTAAATCCTATACGTGGAGATACCAGGAATTGTGGTTTTGGCATCTCGCCGGCTTTGGCTCCATTCATATCCCAGCCAGCTGCTTCAATAGCCGGAAGTGTTTCGCTGTTAAAATGCTGGTCAACTTTGGGTTTTGTAGGAAATACAGGTACATCAAGACGAACACCGTAAGTGAGTTTGAAATCTTCATTTAACTGCCATTCATCCTGCGCATAAAAACCGAGCTGGAACATTTTAAAATCCGCAGCAGCGGCAGATCCATCGCCGGTTACGTTATCAACCAGAGAATAGCCTCTGTCGTATTGATAGGCAAGCGGAGTTGCAGCCATAAAATCAGCCAGGTTGCGGAATCTGTATTCACCAAAATTCTTCCGGATAAACAGGTTATAAGCGCTTCCGTACTCATGGTTCATACCGAAAGTGAAGGTATGTGCACCTGAATAAACCTGAAAATTATCGGTGAAAGTCAGGATATTCTGTTTAAGATCGTTAGCAGTAGAATAGGGCTCTGAACCAAAATAAATAGTCCCGTTTCCATCATAAATAACTACTGCCGGAAAGTTTTCCCCCATCGGATCACGGTCATCCCGGACAAAAGTGGTACTAAGAATCAGGTCATTTGAAAATTTGTCCCAGTTGGATTTCAACTCAAGGGAAGAAGTATTGGTTGTACTCGGAAAATACATGTAATTATTAGAAAATCCCAGAGATCTGGCACTGGAAGCACTGGCATCAGTCAGCACGCTTTTTGTGTAACTATGGCGCAACATCAATTTATTATGCTGGTTTATATTATAGTCAATCCGGGCAAAAAGCTTGTCTGATTCCAGTTTTTTGGTTTTGTCCAGATAAGTACCCGGATCATAATTATATGTATTTTTCAATTTGTCAACCAATGCAGTCATGTCAGACTGTGATGCATCACCTTCATAATTATTAAAATCAAAAGGCAGTGGCGTTTCATTCTTCATTTGTTCTGCATTTACAAAAAAGAACAGCTTGTTTTTAATGATGGGCCCACCGAAGCTGGCACCATAGGTTTTGGTAGTAAAAGGTGCCAGTTTTTTCCTTTCCACCTGTGGATCATCAGCAGGAGTCTTACCCGCGAGGTTTTCATTTCTGAAGAGGTAATAGGCAGTTCCCTTAAACTGGTTGGTTCCGCTTTTGGTTACTGCGTTAATATTGGCGCCGGCAAAACCATTCTGGCGAACATCATAGGGTGCAAGGGCGATCTGAAACTGCTCAATCACATCCATACTAATAGGTGAAGCCCCGGTCTGTCCTCCATTGGTACCGGAAGCTGCCAACCCAAAGACATCATTGTTCAGTGCTCCGTCAATTGAAATGGCATTATAGCGGTTATTAATACCGGCAACAGTAATATACCCTTCATCACCCACAGATGCCTGCGGTGTCAAACGTGTAAAATCAGTAAGATCGCGGCCTACCGTTGGCAGATTGCTGATTTCTTCAGAATTTACCACTGTCTGGGCCCCGGTACGATTACCGTCGATAATCTTGTAATTGGCAACTTTTTTCCCGCTAACTGAAACTTCCTGCAACTGGGTGGCAGACTCAGAAAGCTGCACATTTAGTGAAAAGGTTTGACCCAATGAAAGATAAATATTGTCCTTTTCATAAGTCTTATACCCTACAAAAGAAATTGTTACCTTATAAGGGCCGCCAACATTTATATTCGGGATGCGGAAATATCCGGATTTATCTGTTATTCCTCCGTATTGAGTTCCGGAAGGAACATGGACAGCTACAATGTTGGCTCCGGGAAGAGGGTCCCCGTTTTCATCGGTAACTTTTCCATTAATCCCCGAAGTGGTTGTTCCCTGTCCAAAACTCATTATGGAGTATACCGAGAACATAACAAACAGAAAAAATTTTAATACTCTACTTCTCATAGGTTTTTCATTTAAGGATTAAATTAATTTTGGGTGTAAAATTAAATTTGACAGAATAACTATTGTTTGGGTTTTGTTTAAATTTAAGTTAATAATGACTGTAACATTTAATATTATGTTTACATATTCACTTTTAATCTGCCCAACCATCTACTAATTCTTTGTATTGTCAATTGTTGTATTTACTATGACCGGAGTCGCCCCCACGTTACTCTTCACATATTCCTTTGAAATTTTGCTTGCCACAGCCAGTACACTCTTATTTGTCATAAAAGAATCAAGCAATTCCTTTAATTCTGTATAAGTTGAAATACTAAAACCACCCCGTAAGTCTGCTAATTCTAATGCTTCCCTGAATTTTTGACAGTTAGGGCCAAAAATAACCGGCATGCCAAAGGTTGCCGGTTCCAGAATGTTGTGAATGCCTTTTCCAAAGCCGCCCCCTACATAAGCAATATTACCATATTTATAAAGTGACGACAGCATGCCGATATTATCAATGACCAACACCTTTGCCTCAGCCAGTTTTTCGGGTGTTCGTGCTGAATACCTCACCACCTGGCAATCAAACAGTCCTGTAAGTCTGTTGATGTTCTCCTCATGAATTTCATGAGGTGCAACGATCATTTTAACATCAGCGGTTGCATGATTGATCCATTCTGCCAGCAGTTTCTCATCCGGAGGCCACGTACTGCCTGCCACAATAATGGCCTGTCCTCCTGTAAAAGGCTCAACTTCGGGTAATGATTTTGCGGAGCCCGCTATGGCAAAAACCCGGTCAAAACGTGTGTCACCTGCAATAGTTACGTTTTCAATACCGATCTTTTTCAACAAATCGGCTGAAGCTTTGGTCTGTACATACAGGTGGTTGAAAAAGCCCAGGATATTACGGTACCAGCGTCCGTACCATTTAAAAAATACCTGGCCGGGCCTGAATATAGCAGATATTAAATAAACCGGTATTTCACGCCGGTGTAATTCCCGCAGATAAAAATACCAGAATTCATATTTAATGAAATAGACAGCAACAGGATTAATCAGATCAAGAAATTTTTCCGCATTCGCCGGCGTATCAACAGGTAGATAGAAAACATAATCGGCTCCTGCAAAGTTTTTCCGTATTTCATATCCGGAAGGGGAATAAAATGTCAGCAGAATCTTCAGCTCCGGATATTTTTCCCTGATCAGTTCCATCACTGGCCGTCCCTGCTCAAATTCCCCCAGCGAGGAAGCATGAAACCAGACAAGTGGTACATCTTTATTAACAGAAGAACGAATTGCTGAAAAAATATTTTTTCTTCCCTTCAGCCACAGCCCGGCCTTTGTATTGAACAGGGAAGCGATCCTAATTATTAATGTATAAAACTGTATTCCAACCAGGTACAATATACGCATATAGAATATTTTCAATTATTTGGTAAAGGTAATCTATTAGAAAATATTATGATTTTATGTTCAGATAAAGATATTCACATTGATTTAACAACCGAAATGATTTACAGGCAACCAGGATTATATTTCGGTAATATTTACAGCTTATCAGACTGCAGGTGGAGCAATAAAAAGGGGAAAATTCATCAAAATTAAAAGACGACAATTTGTCAGTTTCATGCTGTGTTTTAGGACATATTATGTAATATGGCCATTTTGGAATACTTTGTGCAATATTTCTGTTCGCTGACAGAGTTTTGACCCTGCATTATGGAAATGACAAGAAATTATATATAAAACTGATAATTAAAGATTTATTCATGACTTACAATCAGATTAACACACAATATAAAGAGGTATGTGAACTGATATACCACCGCCAACTCAAAGAGGCCTTTGATGAACTGTCAAAACTGGTATCACTGAGCAGTAATGGAGACCACCTCAATGAACTCGAAAATCATAAAGAAACCTATCACAATATTCTTAAGTATTCCTTTGAACAGGTGGAGGACCCCCAGAAGGAAGTGATCTATAAAAAACTACGGAAACAGGTACTGGAACTCACTGACAATGTGGTGGAAAATATTATTGAAGATCATAACCTCCTGTCCGTTTCCGGGGTAAAAAGACATACTATTAATCCACAAACCTTTTCTGATGAAAGGGCCGAAGAGATTATCGACCGCCTTGAATTTTCGTCAGAATTACAGGAACTTATCACAGAAGCCGGGGGGATTAGTGGTACCAAAGAACGGTATAACGAGCAGGAAGTACGCTCGGCAATTGTTTCCTCATTTAACCTTTTATGGGTAACCGGCAAATACAATGAGTCTCTGGTTAGGTTCGGACAACGGATCAGTTCATCTCCAAATATAGCCTGGTACAACAAGTCGGTGCTGGTTAGTGCTGTTACCCTGAGTCTGTTGCACCAGTTCGATGAAGCAAAGGTGTTGCTATTATTTGATTTTTTTAATCAGCAGGATGATCAGGTATGGCAGCGTGCACTGGCCGGACTGGTAACTGTACTGAATATGTACGACCGTAGAATTTCATTCTACCCTGCTGTTACTGAAAAACTGCATGCGCTTGAAGGAAATACAGACCTGGAGCGTAACATTCAGGATCTCATTATCCAGTTTATAAAATCGAAGGAGACAGAGAAGATAACGAAGAAATTTCAGGAAGAAATTGTTCCGGAAATGATCAAACTAAGGCCCCGCCTGGAAGATAAGCTCGACCTGGAAAATCTGATCTCGGAAAGCGATATGGAAGATAAAAATCCCGACTGGGAAACTTTTTTTAAGGATTCACCAGATCTGCTTTCCAAGCTGGAAGAATTCTCCCAGCTCCAGATTGAAGGATCAGATGTTTTTATGAGTGCCTTCTCCATGCTTAAACAGTTCAGTTTTTTCGATGAACTGATTAACTGGTTCATGCCTTTTCATAAAGACAACCAGGAAGTAGAACAGTACTTCCAAAATATGAAAGAAGATTTTGATACCAGTAGTTTCCTGGACGGACTTCAGAAAACAGCTTACCTGTGTAATTCCGATAAATATTCATTTTGTCTGAACGTAAACCGCATGCCGGCTGTGCAGCGTGATGCCATGCTTGACATGTTCAAGATGGAGATGCAGGCGATGCAGGAGATTTCCAAAGAAGAAGAAATTCTCGATAAACCGGTAAAAGACAAAATGGTTTTCACGCAGTATCTGCAGGATTTGTATCGTTTTTTCAAAATTCACCCTCTCAAGAATGAGTTTTTTGACATATTCAATATGCGGTTTGACCTGCATAACACACACTTCTTCAATATACTGGTGAAAGATCCTGCAATCATCCGGAACATCGCTGAATTCTATTTCAGCCGTGATTACTATGAAGAGGCGCTTGAGATCTTCTCTGAAATCATGGAAGACAATGAAGATTATGAGCTCCTCCAGAAAACCGGCTATTGTTATCAACAACTGGAGCAATACGGAAAAGCCATTGAGTATTATAAGAAAGCCGAATACTTTGAGAAAAACAAATCATGGGTTCTGAAGAAAATTGCCTTTTGTTACCGGAAACTTAAACAATATCAGGAAGCTCTTGAATATTTCAAACAGTTGGAAGCCCTGGAACCGGAGAACCTGTATATTCAGACGATGCTGGGCCGTACCAACCTAGACCTGAATGATTACGAAACAGCGCTCAAATACTATTTCAAGGTTGAATACCTGCAACCCGACAATCATAAGGTAAGAAGACCAATTGGCTGGTGTTCCTTCCTGCTGGGACGATTTGAGAATGCCCGGAAATATTTCCTTCGCATCCCTGAAAAGGCAATCAATGAATATGATTACCTGAACCTTGGCCACGTTGAGTGGTGCCTGGGAAACAAGAAAAGTGCCATTGGTTATTACAGGAAAGCACTGGCCATTTCCGGCAGGTTTGACTGGTTGGCCGCTGAATTTGACAATGACAGCAAACACCTCATCAAATTTGGCATCAATAAGCTGGATCTGCCGCTGATGCTTGACTTTCTGCGTTTTGATGCTGAGAATAATAAACAATGAAATGAGTCATTCTGACGATTCGGATCTTATCACAGTATTTACCGGGACGCTGTTTGAAGCTTCGCTGGTGGAAGGCCTGCTTAAAAATGAAGGTATTCCTGCCTTTCTCAAAGATGCTACTCAAAACCGCGGCGTAATGTTTCTCAGTAGCTTTCAGGGCGGAGTAAAGGTTACTGTTTCCGGCCGGGATTTCGAACGAGCTGCCAAAGTGGTGGAAGCTTATTTCCGGTCATTGAAGGATGACCCTGCCTGATCAGGTAATAAATTATTATGACTATCGGGAATGATTAATAAATTTGAAATTGGGAAACTGTGTGTTAGCCCCCCTGCCTGTACTGCGTGCGGCAGGCAGGCCTTCAGGGCAGGGGGCAGCGTAAGCGTGCTTTTTCTGGCAAAATTTTAAATAAATATTAGCTTTATACATGATTCCCGATACTCATTTAAATTATTCTACTTTGCAGCCCTCTGGTACTCGTAACGCATTGCTGTACTACCCTCAGAAGGATAATAATTAACAATTAAGTTATCGGCTGTCAAATCAACAATCGTAAGTGTTTCTCCTGATGCAGTCACTGTTTTCCCGTCAAATTCGAATGGTACTGTGGCCTTGCTAACATAAGTGCCACACTCCACAATGTGTGACAAGACTGTTTCAGTGAACTGCAGGTACACAACATAGGTGGGGCATCCCCCGTCAGGATCAACAGGCGTTGGCGTAACCTGTTCCCACTTGCCGACCAGATCTGCTTTTGCAAAGGTTTTCTCCTTGTTGTCTTTTGAACAGGAGAACACTACAAACAGCACAAACAATAAAACAATGTATTTTCTTTTCATTACCCGAATGTTAATTGAATAAATCGTTCTCTCAAATTTCCTAAAAAAAAACCTTAAATCAAAACCATTACCTACACTCAGACTTAAACTGTTAGAGAATAATTATTCAAATCTCTAAATAAAAATAAAAGCAAAGACAATCAGCTTATTCAAAAGATGAAATTATGCCGCCACCCAGCACCCTGTCGCCTTCATAAAATACGGCAGGTTGACCAGGCGCAGGCGCCCAGGCCGGTTTTTCAGTAATCACTTCAAGATGTTTTTCATCAAGCTCTTTGATTTTGCAGATACCTCCCGGATTCAGACCAATTCCCCTTACCCGCACTGAAAGATTTTTGATCTCATTTAGCTCTTCCCTGTCAATAAAGGAATAATCTGAGATCACAAACCGGCTTTTCCACAAGTCTTCTTTGAACCCAACCACCAGCCGGTTGTTTTCTTTATCAATCTGTACAACATTATATGGCAGCTCGCTCTCCAGTTCAAGCCCTTTCTTTTGTCCTATAGTGTAAAAAGGATAACCCTTGTGGCGTCCTACCGGATTTCCATCCATGTCGACAACCTCCCCTTCGCCGGGTAATGAACGGCTGTATGAATGTTGCCTGATGAAAGACTGGTACGACTTATCCTGCAGGAAACACACGCTCATACTTTCTTTTTTGGTTGACAGGTTCCTAAACCCCAGTTCATCAGCCAGGGAGCGTATCTCATTTTTAGTATAGCCGCCAAGTGGTGTTAAAGCCCTTGCCAGGAATTTCTGATGCAGATTCCATAGAAAATAAGACTGGTCTTTAACCTTATCCACACCTTCAAACACATAATAGTTATTTCTGTAAGGCCGTATATTTACATAATGCCCTGTGGCTACATAGTAGCAATCCAGTTCATTGGCCTTCTGCAGCAGGTAATTCCACTTAATCTGTACATTACAGAAGGCGCAGGGAGCAGGAGTTTTTCCGTCAAGGTATTCATTCACAAACCGCTTGATCACCAACTCACTGAATGGTTTTCTGACATCCATTACCACATGTTCGATATCCAGCTTTTCAGCCAGTTTCTGGGCATCAAGCAGATATGGCAGTTCCTCTTCTTTGTGTTGACCATTCTTTTTCCTGTCCCACAGGCGCAGAGAGACACCCGTTACCTCATATCCTTGTTTTTTCAGCAAGAAAGCTGTCATTGTGCTGTCCAGCCCTCCGCTCATCCCTATTAAAACTCTGCCCTTACTGGTCATATTAATTTTTTTAAACCACAAATGTAAAAAGAAAGTTTTTGTTGAATCAACTTTTGCGGGCCGGGTGTGGTTAAAATATCTCTGTGAAAAGTAAATGAAGACGGGAGGCCAGGGGTCGTTTTGTAACAAAAATCATTTTAGTTTATTTTTGCAGCAAATTAATAGCAATACTATGCTTGAAGTAATAGTGATTCGTCATGGAGAAACGGAATGGAACAGAGCACGGATATTCCAGGGTCGTAAGAACAGTCCGCTCACCGGGAAAGGAAAAGAACAGGCAAAGGAACTTGGGAAACGGCTTTCCGGAGATACTTTTGACAGGATATATGCCAGTGACCTTGGCAGGGCCTGGCAGACAGCCGAACTAATTTGCGCGGCCGGCAACCATCCACCAGTAGAAACGGACATACGTTTGCAGGAAAGAAGCTTTGGAATTGCTGAAGGACTTACTTATGACGAATTACTGGAACAACATCCTGAGATTTTTGAACAACTGAAGAAGAGAAACCCCGAATATGCCGTCCCCGGCGGAGAGAGTCCCGTTGATCTTTATAAACGAACTGTCGGCTTTTTCAGTGAAAAGGCCGGTGAACCCGGAAGAAAAAGGTTGTTGGTTGTTACCCATGGTGGTGTGCTCACCATGTTTACCCGATTTGTTTTATCACTACCGCTTGATCAACCCAGAAGATTCAAGCTTCCCAATACAGGTTACAATGAATTTATTTTTGACAATGATTATTGGATGATCAAAACCCTTGGAGATACCGGACATTTAAAAGGAGAACTTGCCAGCGGGATGATTTGATTTATGAATAATTTTATCTGGAATTACGATAGCATGAAAGTATAATTGTGCTGTTCATGAATTTAATTTCAGTAAATTCATTTATAAAACATCCAAAACAATCCACATTCTTAAAAAGTTTTAACTAAATGTTCATATCTTTTGGAAAAATACCCGTAAAATTTTATGCTCAATATGTATTTTAGGCCCGTATGAAAGATTACCAGTAATTTACAGATTTTTGAAAGTATCAACAATAGATGATCACAGAATGAAGCAAAAAAAGGACGATACTCTAAGGCGACGCCACCGGCAGGCAATGTTACTGAACAGCAAGGAATTAAAAGCCATTAACAGCTACTGCAAACGCTACCGGATCACCAATAAATCGAAATTTATGCGGGAAACCATAATTACCGCCGTATTAAAGAAATTTGACGAAGACTATCCTACGCTGTTTGATGATCAGCCAAATCTGTTTAACTCAAGGTAATCTTTCCCCCATCAGTGTATAAATCAATTTTTTATGTATTCTAATTAAATGGTGCAAATATTTACTTTTTAAACTTTATTGTGTATATTTATGCCATTAGTGGTAAAAGTTTATTTTAACACCGTCATTCTATGGCTGTCGAAAGTATGGATGTAAGAATAGAAAAAACAAGAAACACGCCATATTTTGGTATTAGTGAAGGCTTAATTGAAATAAAAGGCCGCTCGATACCGGAGGATTCATTTGAATTTTTCGAACCCATAGTTGACACCATCAAACAGTATCTTGATTCTTCAAACGACCCTGTTACTTTTAACATTCATCTTGATTATGTAAACAGCGGTTCAAAGAAATATCTCACCAACATTCTCAAAATTCTTGAGGATTACACAGGCAGAGGTATTGAAGTTAATATTAACTGGCTTTTCGATAAAGATGATGAGTCGATCATGGAACTCGGCCAGGATCTTGCTTCCCTGTTGCAACTACAGTTCCACTTTACGGAAGTCGAATAATTTTTTTCTGATTGCATACTCCCCTCATACAGTTGCCATACCCATAGCAGCCATTAAACAATTTATACATAGATTTGTTAGCCACAATAAACAGCCAGAGGTTGTGCCGGAATACGGAAAATAAATACCACCGGCTTCAGGCAGGTAAGTAAGAAATTATACAAAGGGGAAATCTTTTATTCTGCTGAATTTCTGTTAGTTAAATAATCTTATTCTTTCTTGTGTAATTTTCTGATAAAATTAAAATGAAAATGAAAAATGTGTTTTCTTTTTTTATAATTTAGTGATGAAAAAATAATTGCAAATGAATTCTCAAATAATAATAATTAGTGCGGATTTAATACATCCCAACTGACGTCAGGAGAGATAATCTCTTCAATAAGTGCAGGTGCAAATGAGGGGTAAGTTTATAATTTATTTTAATGCAATAAGCATGAAACTACATCATTTATTTACACTTCCTACACGTTATTTTCGACCCCTTTACCAGTCGCACAGCAGGTATTATATACTGTATTCTAACCTTCTTATATTAAGTAGTTTACAAAGCATTTTGTTCAGTTGAAAAAATTTGACATTATAAAAAGTAAAAATAAAGTCAAATTTTAAATATTGAATTAAAAATTCATTTATATTTGCCGCGCTAAAATAAGTATGAACCAATAAATTATTTATGTTAAATAATGACAAATCAGACAACTTCTATAAATCTGATCCAGAGTGGTACAGATTTAAAAAGTATTCTTGTGGGTAACAGAATTCCCCGTGACTATTTTGTTACCACAGGAATTGGTCAGAGCGACATCGCTATTCATGCAGGATCCTACCATTTAGCTTTAAAAGCAGCGAATATTGAGATGTGCAATATAATGACCTATTCATCAATTTTACCTGGAATAGCAAATAAGGTCGAACGACCTGAACATCTAGAGCACGGGGCAGTTATGGAATCCATAATGTCTGTATGCAATGCTGAAAAAGGCCAGCGGGCCACAGCAGGAATTATTTACGGTTGGTTATATGACAAAGCCACCAATAAAAAATATGGTGGTCTGGTATGTGAGCATTACGGTAATTACAGCGAATCAGAATTAAAAATGAGGCTGGAAGCCAGTCTTGATGAACTTTACTTTAACGGCTTTTCTGATCAGTACCAGCTCAGAAATACTGAATATTTCACCCAAAGTTTTGTAGCTGAAAAGAATTACGGGACAGCACTCGTTGCTCTTTGCTTCGTAAATTATGTTTATCCGGTTATCGGAGCCTGATTTTTTGTTTTATCCGGTTGTTTTTTTTCGACCGACAGGCATTTACTGATTAACCTATAATAAAAAAATAATGATAAATTACGGAGCATTACCTGAACCTTTCAATCACCTTGACAGGGCCAGGGTGGTGATATTACCTGTACCCTATGATGGCACCAGTACATGGATAAAGGGAGCTGACAAAGGCCCTGAAGCCCTGCTTGAAGCATCTGCCAACATGGAGTTGTACGATATTGAAACCGACAGTGAAGTATACAGACAGGGTATTTTCACTGCTGATCCTGTTACTGAATCATCTTCCCCGGAAAAAGTGTATGAAGCTACCTGGCAGGCAACACGCAAATATCTTGAGATGGATAAATTTGTCGTGGTAATTGGTGGTGAACATTCCGTTTCTGCCGGGCCGGTAAAGGCTCATGCTGAAAAATATCCGGATATGACCGTCCTGCAGCTGGATGCACATACTGATCTTCGTCCTGGTTACGAAGGGAGCAAATACAATCATGCCTGCGTCATGTCACGCGTGAGCGAAATTTGCCCCATTGTACAGGTTGGGATTCGCAGCATGGATATCGAAGAAAAACAGTATGTAAAGGATGACAGAATTTTTTATGCTGATAACATGTCAGGTACAACTTCCTGGATGGATCAGGTCATTGAAAAGCTTTCCGGAGATGTTTATATCACCTTTGATCTTGATGTTTTTGACCCTTCTATTATGCCTTCCACCGGTACCCCTGAGCCAGGAGGTATGCTGTGGTATGATACACTTCAGTTGCTGAAAAGGGTTGTAAAGGAAAGGAACGTGATTGGTTTCGACATCGTGGAACTTTGTCCTGATGAGCACAATAAAGCACCGGATTTTCTGGCATCCAAGCTGCTTTACAAATTGCTGAGTTACAAATTTTTATAAAATAATTAAACATTAATTACTGAACTGACCGTCCTAGTGATAATAATCCGCATAAATTATTAATTTTAACCGTTTAAAAAATACGGTCGTCCTTAAATATAATTATACACAAATGAAAAAGACAGACTTATTAAAAGATACTATCAAACATATTGATATTACTTCTTTTGACTCTACACCCATCATTGATTCCATGAGGGAAATGTCATTCACTTCCAGGGATACTGCAAGGGCAACCGATATCTTTCTAAAGATGTTAAAAGATAAAAAATGCTCCAATATACTTACCCTTGCCGGAAGTACGAGTGCAGGTGGGTGCATGCAGGTGTATGTTGACATGGTAAAAAACAATATGATCGATGCCATTGTAGCAACAGGAGCTTCAATTGTTGATATGGATTTTTTTGAAGCGCTGGGTTTCAAACATTACAAAGATACTCCGGGACTCCCCGACAAGCAACTGCGCAGTCTTTACATTGACCGTATTTATGATACTTATATTGATGAGGACGATTTGCAGGTATGCGACAACACCATTAAAGAGATTGCTGACAGTCTTGAGCCAAGGCCCTATTCTTCCAGGGAATTCATCAGGGAGATGGGGAAATATCTGGTTAAGAAAAGTGTTAAAAAGAATTCACTGGTGCAGACAGCCTATGAACATAATGTACCCATTTTCTGTCCGGCTTTTAGTGACAGCAGCGCCGGATTTGGCCTTGTTATGCACCAGCATAAGAATCCTGAAAAACATGTTACCATCGATTCAGTAAAAGATTTTCTTGAGCTCACAAAAGTAAAAATTGCTGCCAAAACTACCGGTTTGTTCATGATTGGCGGCGGTGTTCCGAAAAATTTTGCCCAGGATACTGTAGTTTGTGCTGAAATGCTGGGTGAGTTTGCCGACATGCATAAATACGCCGTACAAATTACAGTGGCTGATGTCCGGGATGGTGCCTGCTCAAGTTCAACGCTTCAGGAAGCATCATCATGGGGCAAGGTTCAGACAAAATTCGAACAAATGGTATATGCTGAAGCAACTTCGGTACTGCCCCTCATGATCAGTTATGCATATCACAATGGCGACTGGCAGAAGAGAGAAAAAAGAGAATGGTCCAAACTATTTGACCAGGTTTAAATTATAATTATATGAACAAGTGCAAATGCATTCAGAGTTGTAAAACGCAGGACGGCCAGCATGATTTTACGGTTGAATCGTTTTACAACTTTGATTACATCCCGCCTACGGGCGAGAAACCTCCCTTTTACAGGGTTTTTGACAACAATGGACTTTATGGAAATTTTGATTATCTGACGTTTCATAAATTTTTCAAAAAGTACTGATAATTTCTCTTTTTGCTGACACGCTGATAACTGCGTGTTTCACCGGTGCAACAAAACAACCCTGCTGGATAATTTTTGTTCTTCCGTTCCGGTTTTCCTGAACTCTTCACCCTGTCATTTCAAATAAAAGTCCTCATATCCCCTGCTCTTCTATTCCCTTACGTCCTTTAAGTCCCCCGCTGAGCCGGGCAGTTTCATTTAAACAAGCTGTAATTCCAGGCATCCCATAATCTTCTGTTCAATTTCATTACATATTGTGCAGAAATATTAATTTTACATCACAAAAATAAAGTATTTCAATACCCGTTATTAGTAAGAAATCATCATAAAAAAAGCAAAATGAATTTGTTAACATTTTTATTACAGATTAATGTAGCCGATACGCTTTCTGCATCACAGCCCGGGCAGGCGGGAGAAGTTAGTCTTCCTTTTGTTGAACTGGCCTTCAAAGGTGGCTGGATCATGGTTCCCATTTTATTGTTATCGGTAATAGCTGTTTACATTTTTTCAGAACGTTATTATGCAATCAAAAAAGTATCCAAAGCGGATGAAAATTTCATGAACCGCATCAAGGATTATATTCATGACAGTAAAATAGAGTCGGCTGTAACCCTGTGCCGGGCCACCGACAATCCGGTTGCCAGGATGATAGAAACCGGTATTCACCGCATCGGTCGGCCGCTCACTGATGTAAATGCTGCAATTGAAAATGTTGGCAGACTTGAAATATATAAACTCGAAAAAGGCCTGCCTACGCTGGCTACCGTTGCCGGAGGAGCTCCTATGATCGGATTCCTTGGCACTGTAATTGGTATGATCCGGGCATTTTATGATATGTCAATGGCTGGCAACAACATCGATATCGGGTTATTATCAAATGGTATTTATACCGCAATGGTAACTACCGTAGCCGGACTTATTGTTGGTATTCTGGCTTATTTTGCCTACAACATTCTGGTAGCCAAAGTCGAGAAAGTGGTCAATATGCTTGAAGCAAATACCACCGAATTCATGGACCTGCTCAACGAACCTGTAAATTAATTCGCAAATGGCATTACGATCATCCAATAAAATAAGTGTGCAATTCAGTATGTCGTCGATGACTGACATTGTATTTCTGTTGCTGATCTTTTTTATGATCACCTCAACACTTATTGCCCCGAATGCACTTAAGCTATTGCTTCCGCAAAGCAATAACCAAACGAAAGCCAAACCATATACTACCGTATCAATTACACAGGATTACAAGTTTTATGTTGAAACCCGCCAGGTACCTTTTTCAGAACTGGAGGCAGTTTTGCAGAAAAAACTACAGGGCGTCGAAGACCCCACTATCTCTCTTCATGTCGATAAAAGAGTACCGGTGGAGGAAGTAGTAAAAGTGATGAATATTGCCAAAGATCACAAGTATAAACTTATCCTGGCAACCAGTCCAAATTAGCTGTTCATGCAAAAACGTAAATATGGCATAGCAGGAACTTTACTTTTTCACGGAATATTAATTGCATTGTTGATATTCTTCGGGTTTTCCACGCCTTTACCTTTGCCCGAAGAAGAAGGCATTCTGGTTAACTTCGGAACTGCAGGTACAGGTAGTGGTCAAACAGAACCGGTTGAATCAGAGCCTGCAAGGAGTGAACCGGCTGCTCAGCCTGCCGCTGCGACCCAGAAGGAAAGCCCGGTAATCACTCAGGATTATGAAGAAGCTCCGGTAATCGAAAAAAAATCGCCGGTAAAAAAGAAAACAACTGTATCTCCGACTGAACCAAAAACTGAGAAAAAGCAATCGGAAGAACCGGTAAAGGAAGAACCGGTGAAAGAGGAACCAAAAGAAGTGGTAAATACACACGCGTTGTATACAGGCAAAAATCCTTCAGGAAATAAAACCGGAGAAGGAACCACCACAGAAAAAGGCAACCAGGGCAGTATAACCGGCTCGGAAATTTCAGGAAATCATACAGAAGGCAGCAGCAGCGGAACCAAAGGAATTGACTACAGTCTTGCCGGGCGTAACCCTTTGTCACTTCCAAAACCCGCTTATAATTACCAGGTGGAAGGGAAGGTAGTAGTTGAAGTAACTGTTGACCGGTTCGGACACGTCACAAATGCAGTCGCTGGTGTGCGCGGTTCTACCACTCTTGATGAAAACCTGTTGAATGCAGCTAAAAAAGCTGCACTTCTTGCCCGCTTCGATACCAAACCCGATGCCCCGGCCTATCAGAAAGGAACAATTACTTATTATTTCATGCTGCAATAATCATTTTCCTTAATTTGTTTAAAATTTATCGCTGTTGGGATCAACATAAGAATTGATAAATTCTGGTAGGAGACAGACGATGATATTCCTCCCATTTAGCCAATTAATTTTACAGATTAAGAATTATTTTTTGCTAAATTTCATTAATTTTGTAGTAATAACTTAATTATTTAATGGATTTTTCTTTCCTGAATTAAATTGAAAATACAGGACGGTTGCCTCAGGTTGACAGTTTTTCAATTACAATCACCAGCTGGAAATAAGAAAACATTTCATCGGTTAAACAATCAAGCGGAAATATGGCTGTACTAACGATAGATGAAGAGAAGATTATTCAGGATCGGTTTGATCTGCTGCTGAAGGAATGTACACAGTGTGATGATGTGCAGGGCCGCGACCTTATTGAAAAAGCTTTTAAACTGGCCAAGGATGCGCACCAGAACACCCGCCGCAAATCAGGAGA
Source organism: uncultured Bacteroidales bacterium (assembly GCA_963783315.1). Taxonomy (GTDB): domain Bacteria; phylum Bacteroidota; class Bacteroidia; order Bacteroidales; family DASQZP01; genus DASQZP01. The sequence goes on along the minus strand of CAWAMZ010000002.1, from coordinate 107,788 downwards.
ACCTTATATTCTCCACCCAATAGAAGTAGCCCGTATCGTTTCGTCTGAAATAGGCCTGGGTGCAAAATCCATTGCTTCCTCGCTATTGCATGATGTGGTGGAGGACACTGATTACACGCTGGAAGACATCGAAAACATGTTTGGTCCGAAGATCGCTTCTATTATTGACGGACTGACCAAGATAGCCGAGGTTTTCGATAAAAAATCATCTTTGCAGGCTGAAAATTTTCGCAAAATGTTGCTTACTCTTTCCGATGACGTCAGAGTAATTCTTATAAAACTGGCCGACCGGTTGCACAATATGCGAACACTCGATTCCCTGCCCGAAAACAAACGCATAAAGATCTCAGGCGAAACCATTTATTTATACGCCCCGCTGGCACACCGGCTGGGCCTCTATTCCATTAAGACAGAACTGGAAGACCTCAGTCTCAAATACAGATATCCGGAGATTTATAAGGAAATTTCGCAGAAAATAAAAGATGATGAAAAGCGCAGGCAGCTTTTCATCAATAAATTTTCACTCCCGATCATCGAAAAGCTGGAAAGCTATAATATTGATTTTGACATCAACGGACGACCAAAATCAATCTATTCAATCTGGAACAAGATGCAAACAAAAAATGTCTCTTTTGAAGAGATTTATGATTTGTTCGCTATCCGGATAGTTTTCACTCCCATTCACAATATTCCCGAAAAAACTCAATGCTGGAACATTTATTCACTGATTACTGATATCTACATGCCCAAACCAGACCGGATACGCGACTGGGTAAGTACACCAAAGGCAAATGGATATGAGGCGCTGCATGCCACTGTCATGGGCCCTAACGGACGATGGGTGGAAGTTCAGATCCGTACCCGCCGGATGGATGAGATCGCTGAAAGAGGTTTCGCCGCACACTGGAAATATAAATCCGACACCAGCCATGAAAGCGAAATTGACCGTTGGATCAGAAATATCCGTGAAATGCTTTCCAATCCGCAGTCAAACGCGCTGGAATTTCTGGATGATTTTAAGCTTAATCTTTTTTCTGCTGAAATACTGGTATTCACACCTAAGGGGTATATCAAAACACTACCCAAAAACGCCACCGCCCTCGACTTTGCCTTTGATATCCATTCGCAAATAGGAACCAGGGCAATAGGCGCAAAGGTAAACCATAAGCTTGTACCCCTGAATTACAAGCTTTCCAGTGGCGACCAGATTGAAATTATTACTTCTGACAAACAAAAACCCCAAAGAGAATGGCTCGATTATGTAATCACAGCCAAAGCCAAATCGAGCATCAAATCGGCCCTTAAAGCTGAAACAAAAAACCGCATCGAAAAAGGAAAGGAAATACTTGAAGAAAAGCTGGGCGAACTAAATTTGCACCCCAGCAGCCGTATCTTTAAAAAATTATTGCCTGCCTACGAAGTAGTGTCCAAAGATGAGCTTTACAGTAAAATCGGCAGCGAGATCATTACCCTGGATAACCTCAAAAAAGTTCTCAAAAAGAATACAAAAAATAAATGGATCCGCTACTGGGGCCTGCAGTTTTCCAAATCTTCATCCAAAAATAAATCAATTGCAACACTCAAGCCTGAAATCAAACCCGGATTCAAAAAAAGCGTTCCTTTTATCCTTCGGGAGAACATTGACACTCCTGAAGAAGAATATCAAATAGCGCGATGTTGCAACCCCATACCGGGCGATGATGTGATTGGCTATAAAAATCCCGGAGAACCGGTTATTATTCATAAATCCAAATGCCCGGTAGCCATCAAATTAATGAGTAGTCACGGAGACCTTATCGTACCGGCAAAATGGACAACCCATAAAATACTTTCATTCCTCGTCAGAATCAACCTCAGAGGCATCGACAGATTTGGTATTTACAACAACATTACCACGGTTATCTCCAAAGAACTTACGGTTAACATGCGTTCCATCAACCTGGCCAGCCATGATGGAATTTTTGATGGTACCATTGATTTATATGTGCATAATACTGCCGACCTGAACAATCTGATCATGAATCTCATCAAAATTAAGGGTGTGGATCAGGTGAACCGGGTGGAAACCATTGAAGAAGAATAAAAATATTTTTTTGATTGTACATAATATTAAAATTTTTAATACTTTAGTCTCACTATTTTTAATTAGACTAAGTTATGGTACACGAAGAAACCAAAGAAACCGTAAAGAAGATATTTACTGAATACCTTGAGAAAAAAGGGCATAGAAAAACTCCCGAACGTTACGCTATTTTAGACGAAATTTATTCCAGGGAAGGTCATTTTGATGTGGAATCCCTCTACATTTTCATGAAAAACAAAAACTACCGGGTCAGTCGTGCCACACTTTACAATACGATTGAGTTATTACTGGATTGTAACCTGGTGGTTAAGCATCAGTTCGGGAAGAATATCGCACAATTTGAAAAAGCATACCAGTGCATTCAGCACGATCACCTAATTGACATCAAAACAGGTGATGTAATAGAATTCTGTGATCCCCGTATTCAGGAAATTATCAAAACAGCCTGCGAGCTGAACAATTTCAGGCCTTCACATCATTCCCTTTATATTTACGGGTACAATGAAGAAGTTGAAAATGAATAACATTCATTGAAGGTTGGAATATACAGGCAAACAAGTACCATCAGGGATATAAAACTGTTACGCTGCCATCTTTTTCGACAGTTACGCCCTGAGTATTGGTAAGACGTATGTAATACCTGTAAACTCCCTCACCAGCTTTCTGACCGCCATTTACCGATCCATCCCAAAACCGGGATGGATCTGTTGTTTCAAAGATCCTGTTTCCAAACCGGTCGAATACCACAAACAAGTACTTATCAGGCAGAAATAAGAGATTGGGCCCAAAGAAGTCATTTTTCCCATCGTTATTGGGAGTGAAACCATTTGCAATATTCAGTTCCGGGGTAAGTGTTGTGCACCAGGACACTGACTGGCTTGTATGATTTGTATTCCGCGGATTATTTTTTTCGTGTGCAACTACATAATAACAAACCTCACCGGTCAGCAGGTTTTGTTTGAACGTACTCAGATCATCAGTAAAGGTAAGATCGGTGGAAGTCCGGTTTATTTCAATAGGTGCTTCGCCGGGTATCTGGCGGAAAAGTTCATAATAATCCATATCACCCTCCCATTCCGCATAGGGTGTCCAGGTAAGGTCGATCAGATCCTGATCATTACTGCCCTCCAGCACTATATTGGTAGCCAGGTTCGAAGAAAAACGTTTCGTTCCGCATGCATTGAGCGCAGACAGGCGGTAATAATGAACCTGTGCAGGATCGGCACCGGGGACAGTATATTGTATATTTCCCCGCACATTGTTGAAGACAGTTAGTGAGTCGAACAGACCGCCGGGACCGGGTGCTTCTTCCAGCAAATAATTACTAATCTCAGATGAAGGGTCAATTGCAAAGTTCAATGAAATACTGCCGTTATCCACTGTTCCGGATGCATCCATATAAGCCGGTATCACCTGCATAGGGGTATTGATGCAGGCCCTGTTGGAAGAAGAGACATACCCTTTAGAGCTGTTAATCGCTTCTACATAATAACAAATTTGTCTGTTACCGGTGTCCACCACCTCCTGATAAAATGTATCTGCCGGAGCAAGCCTCCCGATGGCTTCAAATGGCCGCCCTCCCCTGGATGCATACAATTTATAGGAAGTTAATGCTGCTCCCCAGCCAATATATGGGGTCCATGATATATTGGCGGTTGCGGCACATGAATCAAAGGCAGCGGATAAGAACATTGTACTGTGGTAATCTGAAAAAGGACTTTCCTCTTTTGACGAATTCCATGCTGACACACTATAAGATACGCTCTGAATCCTGCTTAAACCTGAAAAATCAGTATATGAATGCAAAGGAGCATTCACGGAACCAACGGTATCCCTATCCAAACGATCAGTTCCACGATATATACTATAACGGATAATATCAGGAGATGGATGAGTTTCCCAGTAGATGGTAACTGAATCAGTTTGTGGATCCACTGTCACATATTTAATTACTGGTGGATCTACACGTTGTGCATTTGTGGTTTTAAAAAAGAAAATAGCCAGAAACAACAACATACCAGTTCTGAGCAGCAAAGGTGATTTTCTCCTGAGGAAATGCCGGAAAGAAGATTCAAGTATATTGATATGCTTCATATGGATTTTGCTTTTGTTTATATTTTATACTTTACAAATTCAGGGCACGCATTACAACCTAGGACAAAGTGCCGAAAACTTTCGGGAGAAGCTCAGCGAAGCTAAATGCGCGCCAGCTGGAGGGTACGCTTTACAAATGCCTGCCTTACTGTACGTCTGTAAAGGCAGGCGGAACGGATAATTCCCTTCGTGATGTTTCAAACTCCTCCATTATTTCCCTTACAATTTCGCCGGCTGGTTTTATTTCATCAATCAATGCAGAAACCTGACCGATTTCCAGCTCTCCTTCTTTCAGGTCACCTTCAAACATGCCAGCCTTTGAGCGTCCTCTGCCTAGCAACACTGATAATTCTTCTCCGCAGGCACCCCGATTTTCAGCTTCTTCCACCCGTTCACAAAATTCATTCCTGATCATACGTACCGGTGCGAGCTTCTTTAATGATAAACGGGTTTGTCCGTCCTTTATTTCAACCACCTTATTTTTAAACAGCTGATGAGCCGATGACTCGTTGGAAGCCACAAAACGTGATCCAATCTGAACGCCATCCGCACCCAGAGCCATACAGGCCAGCATGGCTCGTCCGGTACCTATTCCACCCGCGGCTATCAGCGGTAAACCGACATGTTTACGAATCAGCGGTAACAGAGTGAGTGTGGTGGATTCTTCCCTGCCATTATGCCCTCCTGCTTCAACACCCTCTGCCACAATAGCATCAACACCCACCTCCTCACACTTCATGGCAAATTTCAAGTTGGAAACCACATGAATCACTTTAATTCCGGCTTCCTGCAAAACTGCAGTGTACGTCGCAGGATTCCCCGCAGAGGTAAACACAATCTTCACTCCTTCCTTAATGATGGTTTGTATATTTTCTTCAGCCCTGGAGAAAAGGATCGGAACATTTACGGCAAAAGACTTATCAGTTGCCTGACGGGCTTTCCGGATATGAACCAACAGTGTATCAGCATCCATTGAAGAAGAACCAATAATGCCCAGTCCTCCTGCATTACTGACTGCTGCCGCCAGCTCCCAACCGCTGCACCATACCATTCCGGCCTGAATAAGCGGGTATCGTATATTAAACAATGAAGTGATCCTGTTTTTCATTGATCTTCAATTTTATTCACAAACTTATAAAATTACTGACAGGCATACATGTTTTTTAAACAATGTATAAATTTTAATTTTATTTGTTTAGAATATGCGCTATCTTCAACGTTTTAAATTTAATCAGACAGAAAAACACGAAATAAGGAACAAAAAAGCAGTTAGGAGAAAGTGAAAAGACCGGCATTTTTGGCAGGGTTGATGATTTGGAGGCTCAGACATGTAAATGACAGGCAGTTTATGCTGATTCTGAGTGTAATTGTTGGTATACTGGTTGGATTAGGAGCTGTTATCATTAAAAACCTGGTTCACTTCATCCAGTCATACCTTGAACACCTGACCATTCTGAAATATAATTTTCTTTTTCTTATTTATCCGGCAGTGGGCATTGCCCTGGTTGTTTTATTCATCAAATATATCAACCGGCGACCGGTAAGACACGGGATACCCAGTGTGCTCTATGCCATTTCACGTCAGCGTGGTGTTATGCACCAGCACAACCTGTATTCATCCATTATCACCAGTGCCTTAACTGTTGGGTTTGGCGGCTCAGTGGGACTGGAAGGACCTTCAGTGGCAACAGGAGCGGCTATCGGGTCAAACCTGGGCCGGGTACTCCATCTGAATTACAAGCAGGTTATTTTATTATTGGGTTGTGCCTCAGCCGGGGCCATGTCGGCAATTTTTAAAGCACCCATTGCTGCTGTTGTTTTTGCACTGGAAATTATTATGCTCGACCTGACAGTGGTGGCCATTGTTCCCTTGCTCATTTCTTCGGCTACAGCAGCTTTAACCTCCTATTTATTTTTGGGACAGAATTACCTGTATTCCTTTCAGATTGAACAGCCATTTTTGATGGCGCATTTACCATATTTTTTATTACTTGGAATTCTTACCGGATTCGTATCGCTTTATTTTATCCGTATCTATAAGTATATCACAAAGATTTTCGACAGCCTCAACAGTGTCTTTAAGAAGTTACTGCTTGGAGTGTCAGTGTTGGGAATCCTGATCTTTCTGTTTCCTTCACTTTATGGTGAAGGATATGAAACTATTAACCAGGCACTTCGCGGAAACTATGGGTACCTGTTTAATAATACCGTATATGAAGGATTCCGCGATAACCTTTACATCACCTACCTGCTGTTCATGCTGATTCTTCTTTTTAAAGTGGTAGCAGCGTCCGTTACCTTCGGCAGCGGGGGAATCGGAGGAATGTTTGCCCCTACCCTGTTTGTCGGAGCCAATACCGGATTGTTCTTCGTCAATTTACTTAATCATACCGGACTCGATCTGCCTCAGAGTAATTTTGCGCTGGTTGGTATGGCCGGCTTAATTGCCGGGGTTTTACAGGCTCCGCTTACAGCTATCTTCCTCATTGCAGAAATTTCAGGAGGCTACCAGTTGTTTATGCCATTGATGATCGTAGCCACTATTTCGTTTGCTACAATCAGGATATTTGAATCCAGCTCTGTGTATACCTATCAGCTGGCAAAAAGAGGTGAACTGATGACGCACCACAAAGACCGGGCAGTATTGATGATGATGAAGGTTGAGGACCTGATTGAAACTGATTTCAAAACCGTTCATCCCGAAAATACGCTGGGCGATCTCGTTAAAGTGATTACGAAGGCACACAGAAACATTTTTCCGGTAGTAGATGATGATAATACCTTCCGGGGCATTGTTAAAATGGATGATATCCGCAACATCATGTTTAAACACGAACTATATGAGAACACTTATGTCCGTGACCTGATGTTTATGCCGCAAAATGTAATTGATCCGGAAGATCCCATGGAAGAAGTTGCCCGTAAGTTCCAGGTAAGCGGTCGGTTTAATATTGCGGTGATCAGCAAAGGGAAATACCTTGGCTTTATAAGCCGGGCCAGATTGTTTTCAGCGTACCGCAAAATGCTTCGCGATTTTTCCGAAGACTAATAAATCCTGTGTTTCCGGCCCGCCCCATGCATCTTCCTGGCAAACTCCCAAATATTAACTGCAAAACAAACTAAATTACAGTGGTATTTTGTAATTTTGCATCCGCGAACTTTCTGCTGAACCTAAATCACCTGTAAAATTCATCAGGAACTATATAAAATTAAGTTTATCGGAAAAATTTTGTTATGGTTATATTAATTTTGCGCCCTTAATGGATAGTTCAAAATTACTGGCAAAAATATTGATCTGGAGGGTCAGGCACATCAAACAAAAACAATTTGTTTTGATGCTTAGCCTCATCATTGGAGTTCTTAGCGGGCTGTCTGCAGTGCTGCTAAAGAATGTTGTGCATTATATTGGCCAGTTTCTCACCCAGCAACTGACTACCACTTCAGCCAACCTGCTGTATTTTGCATATCCGCTGGCCGGTATTTTTCTGACCGTCCTGTACGTCAAATTTTTTGTGAAAGATAATATCGGCCATGGAGTAAGCCGTATCTTACTGGCTATCTCAAAGAAAAACAGTAATATTAAATCGCACAACACTTATTCATCGATGATTGCCAGTACATTTACCGTGGCTTTTGGCGGTTCAGTAGGACTGGAAGCACCTATTGTACTCACGGGTTCATCTCTTGGCAGTAATATCGGAAAATTTCTGCATCTGAATTACAAAACAACTACGTTGCTGATTGGATGCGGTGCAGCAGGTGCACTGGCAGCCATTTTTAAAGCTCCGATTGCCGCCCTGATCTTCGGCCTGGAAGTACTTATGCTGGATCTGACCATGTCTTCAATCATTCCGCTGATGATATCAGCTGTTACCGGTGCAATGATTTCTAATTTTCTGCTGGGGAAAGGAGTGATTTTCTCTTTTACTATCTACGACCCGTTCATTCTGGGAAATATTCCCTATTATGTAATCCTGGGTATTCTTTCAGGTTTTGTCTCCTTGTATTTTACCCGGGGCAATAATTATATTGAAGAAAAAATCGGCAAGATAGCCAATCCTTACCAGAGACTGTTATTGGGCGGTGTACTGCTCGGACTAATTATTTTCCTGTTCCCCCCGCTATACGGTGAAGGATATGATAGTCTCCGTTCCATGCTGGGAGGAAACCCTACCGACCTGGCCAACCAGAGTTTGTTTTATGCCCTAAAGGATAATTACTGGATATTTTTGGGTTTTCTTCTTCTTGTGCTTGTGTTTAAAGTAATTGCCATGGCTATTACCACCAGCAGTGGTGGTGTGGGAGGAATATTTGCCCCTGCCCTCTTTATGGGCGGAGTAACCGGTTTTATTATTGCCAGGGTAATCAATGCCTTGAATTTTATTAATGTGTCAGAACGAAATTTTGCCCTTGTGGGTATGGCCGGTATAATGGCCGGGGTAATGCATGCACCTCTGACTGCAATCTTCCTTATTGCAGAAATTACCGGAGGGTATGGCTTGTTTATTCCCCTAATAGTCACAGCCACAATTTCTTACCTGACCATCATGTATTTTGAACCGCATTCCATTTACACCCGCCGGCTGGCAAAAAGAGGTGAACTGATCACTCACCATAAAGACAAAGCTGTACTTACCCTGCTGAAAATGGGACGCGTAATTGAAAAAGATCTCAAAACTGTGCACCCAGAAAACTCCCTGGGTGAACTGGTAAAAGTTATTGCCAAATCAAAAAGAAATATTTTCCCTGTAATTGATGATGAAAATAAACTTATCGGGATTGTACTGCTTGATAATATCCGGGAGATCATATTTAATTCCGACATGTATGACGAAATTAAAGTTGAGGAAATAATGGTTACGCCACCTGCTTATACCTCACCAAGGGAATCAATGGAAAGTGTTATGCATAAATTTGAAGACACAGGGGCATGGAACCTGCCCGTTGTTCAGGAAGATGGCACGTATGAAGGATTTATTTCCAAATCCAAAATTTTCAATGCTTACCGCAGGTTACTGGTGCAGTTTTCTGACGAATAATTTTCCTCATCAGATCCATACAATAATCACCATTTCGAATAAAAAAACCTGCCATTGTATCGGCAGGTAATATTTATTAATGAAATTCTTTCCAATAAAGAAGGATCAGGACATATACTTCAGATGTATTGCATACAGGACAACGAATACTGCACTAATTACCAGACCGAACCAGTTAAAAGTAACGATTAACGCAATAATCTGGGCCAGTGTGTACAAATAAAATCCGATTTGTTTCAGCTGCCACATCAGGATTGCACCGGCAAGGCTTGCTGCCGAAAGGATGATTGATGTAATCATCATTCCGGTTGTTAAAGTGGCGGTTGGCATTCCTGGTATACTGGACATAAAACTCGATGCACTGCCTGCTGTAAATAGTCCAATAATTCCAAATAGCAGTCCTAAACCACTGCCAATAAATGTAAGAATCAGTAATACTGTCAGAAAAACAGGTCTTTCAGTTTTTTTCTGATCTGTCATGTCAGTTTGTACATTTTCTTCCATGTCAAAAGAAATTTAAGGTTAGTAAATAAGTAACAGTAGTATTTAAAGCTACAATTTATTAAATAAATAATAAATATCAAACTATTATCACAAAGACTTCAGTTTGTTACAATTTAATACAATTCATATGTAAAGAAATACGGCATTGTTACAACCTTTGGAGAACATATCCGAAATGACTCCAAATTCTTATAGAAAAGAAATTTCAAAACCAGCTAACTCCATTACAATGAAACTCAATCTGCGCAGCAGCTTATTAGAGCAATCTGCGAAATTCGTGGTTAAAAGGAAAAAGCCGGAAATATAGATTTTCTTCTTAAACCTTTAAATGTTTTCAGTTTTATAACTGTCCTGGCACTTCTCTAAAAATAATATCCGGTTAGCATCATTTAAGCTTTCTCAATCATTGTTTTAAGCTTTTCCATGTTGAGTATCTCAATTTCTTTCCCCTTTAGGTCAATAATATTTTCCCTTCTGAAATCATTCAGTACTTTAATGGCGTTTTCCCGCGACATTAGTACCATATCAGCAAGCTCATCCCTGTTTATCAGAATATTGAACTTATGAGATCTATATACATCACGTGACAAATAAATTAAAATCCTGGCCAACCGGCCATGCATATGATTGCGTTTTTCAAGAAGAATGTAATTATAAAGGTAATGATGCAATGTGTTGGTATTGGTTTCCATTAACCGATAGGCAAATCGGCCGTTCTGTTTAATGAGCTCCCTGATTGTTTCTGTCTTAATCAGTAAAACTTTACTAAAGGTCAGAGATGTAACAGAAAATGCATGATTGAGTGAAGTCGACATGAAGGACAAGCCGACAAATCTGCCAGGCCCAAAAATATTCAGTAAATATTGCCGTGTATGGATGTTTATATTTAATTTAACATGTCCTTCTTCCAGCCAGAGTAAGTAATCTGCATATTTCCCCTGCTTAATGACTGTTTCATTTTTTCCATACTCTATGAGCATGGAATTTTCATAGATTTTAGTCCATTCATCATCGGAAAGAATCGATTTTAATCCATCATACAAATGGATATAAGACCTGAAAAAGTTTTCACTGCGCTCCACTTTTGTAATGAATTAAAATTTCTATATAAAAAATCCCGGCAATTGTTAATATCTGTAATAAAGATAAGTTTTCCCGGGGATTTTCTATCATCTATTTGTTAGATATAATATTTTAATCATCTTTTGTATTATATTCAACTTTTTTAACTGTTATTTATCATCTGCAGGCATATTAGAAATATTTACATTCACCACGTAAATTAACTAACTACCGATGCTATCTAATTCAAACAAAATTCTGGTGGTTGATGATGATCTGGCCAGCAGTCTGCTTATGGAAGAATTGCTTAATCCGCATTTCACGGGGATTATGGTTGCTGATTCCGGCCAGGAAGCACTAAACCTTTTCCTGAGTGGTAATTCCTATGATTTGGTTTTTATGGATATTCTGATGAAAGACATGGACGGAATCTCTGCGACTAAAGCAATAAAGAAAATCAATCCCCAGGCTCACATCGTTGGATATTCTGCCATTTTAAACAGGGATACAAAAATAAAATGCACGGAAGCCGGGATAACTGCTTTTCTGTCCAAGCCAATCAAAGTACAGGAACTTGAAAATATTATCAGTCAGTTTTTAAATGTTGAAATCAATATTCGCTGATCATAAACGAATACCCGAATATAGAAATTTTCCCCTGTCCGCTTCTGAATCATTATAAAATGCCATTGCAAGCAGTAGATGATATTATATACCTGAACCGGATGCTGTACAACCACCCAACAAAATAAGGGATTACTTTTTTTGCACCAATTAAAAAGCTATTTTTGAAAATAATTTTTTATGACTATCGGGAATGATTAATAAATTTAAAATGAATCAGATTTTACAATGCTTTCGCTCAGCCCCTGTATCCCCTGTAGGGGAGCCAGCGCACATATTAATACTAAATTTGAAATTGGTAAACCGTGTGTGAGCCCCCCTGCCTGTACTGCGTGCGGCAGGCAGGCCTTCAGGGGGGAGGGGGCAGCGTAAGCGTTCTTTTTCTGGCAATATTTTAAATAGATATTAGCTTTATACATGATTCCCGATAGTCATATAATTTTTTAACGTCAAAATATTGTGTAAAAGATGAAAAAAGATACAGCAATTTTTGATCTCATTGAACAGGAGCATCAACGGCAGTTACATGGTATTGAGCTTATTGCTTCCGAGAATTTTGTGAGTGACCAGGTAATGCAGGCCGCGGGATCATGGTTAACCAATAAATATGCCGAAGGTTATCCCGGTAAACGCTATTATGGCGGATGTCAGGTTGTGGACCAGGTGGAACAGCTCGCCATTGACAGGGCAAAGCAATTATTTAATGCCGAATGGGTAAATGTTCAGCCTCATTCAGGTGCTCAGGCCAATGCAGCCGTAATGCTGGCAGTATTAAAACCCGGTGATACTTTTCTGGGGCTGGATCTGTCACACGGAGGCCATCTGACACATGGTTCTGTAGTTAACTACTCTGGAATCCTGTATAATCCGGTTGCTTATCAGGTTGATGAAGAAACGGGCCTGATCAATTATGATAAGATGGAGGAAATTGCAATGAAGGAAAAGCCTAAAATGATTGTTGCCGGAGCTTCCGCCTACAGTCGTGACTGGGATTTTGCCCGTATGCGTGCGATAGCTGATAAAACCGGTGCAATTCTGATGGCCGATATTGCTCATCCTGCCGGGCTGATTGCCAAAGGACTACTCAATCATCCGTTTCCACATTGTCATATTGTGACCACCACCACCCATAAAACACTTCGCGGACCACGTGGCGGAATGATCATGATCGGGAAGGATTTCGAGAATCCATGGGGATTGAAAACACCCAAAGGACAGGTCAAAATGATGTCGCAATTGCTGGACTCTGCCGTATTCCCCGGAACACAGGGAGGTCCTCTGGAACATATTATTGCTGCCAAAGCAGTGGCCTTCGGCGAAGCTCTTACCGATAGTTATGCTGATTATATCAGTCAGGTGAAGAAAAATGCATCTGTAATGGCTGATGCCTTTATTAGTAAGGGGTACAAAGTGATTTCCGGCGGAACGGATAATCATTCCATGTTGATTGACTTGCGCACCAAAGTGCCTGAAATCAATGGTAAAGTGGTAGAAAACACACTGGTTAAAGCAGATATAACACTGAACAAAAATATGGTACCATTTGACTCCCGTTCTCCCTTCCAGACATCCGGAATCAGGGTGGGTACGCCTGCTATTACAACCCGGGGTATGAAGGAAGATAAGATCGGTGAGATCGTTGAACTCATTGACAGAGTGATTACCAATATTGAAGATGAAAAAATAATCAGCGCTGTTAAAAGTGAAGTAAACAGACTAATGGCTGATTTTCCGCTGTTTGCATATTAAAAAATCTATTTTACAATAACAATTATGCAATGAATTATGTGATTTTTCTGGTAGATGACGACCGTTTCGTAAGAAGTTATTTACAAGCAGGATTGTCTACCAGGAAAATCGACGTACTCTCTTTTGCTGGTTTTTCTGAATGTTTGGCAAAGGAGAAACCTGTACCAGATTTGTATATTTTTGACTTTTTTGGCCAGCATAATGATACAATGAATAATGCACTTGATGCATTTCTGTTGCTCCGCAAACAAAAAAATAAATCACCGGTGATCATTATCTCAGGTGACGATGACCGCAAATTTGGTGAAAAGTTGCTCCGTCTGGACATTTATGCTTTTGAGATAAAAAATAAGTCTTTACCGGATGCACTCAAAGGCCACATTAACACCTTGTGGGGTACTCAATATACTTAAACAAGAAATAAATAGTATGCCCCAGATACAATAAAGTATTAACTGAAGAGGCAGTGCTGCATTGTAAGTACTAAAATTGGCTTGTAGAAATATATAATTATTCAAAAAATGACGTGGTATACAGCGCTTGCAGTAATCGGTGTTGGATTTGTCGCCGGTTTTATTAATACCCTTGCAGGTAGTGGTTCTTTGCTCACATTGCCAATGCTGATGTTCTTAGGTCTTCCTGCCAATGTTGCAAACGGCACCAACAGAATTGGTGTTTTACTGCAAAGCCTGGTAGGTGTAAGTGTTTTTAAGCAACAAAAGGTTTTTGAAATTAAAGAAGGATTCTCCCTCACCCTTCCCGCTATTGCAGGTGCACTGGTAGGTGCCCAGATAGCCATCAACCTGGATGAACAACTCATGCGGCGTACAATTGGGCTCTTGCTTTTCATCATGTTTTTTCTGATACTTTATAAACCTGACAGATGGATCAAAGGCAAAGCAGGTGAAGTAAAACCCAGCGCTTCTATTCTGCAGATCATCATTTTTTTCTTCATAGGCTTATATGGCGGGTTTATTCAGGCCGGCGTAGGCTTTTTTCTGCTGGCAGGACTGGTGCTGGGAGCAGGATACGACCTTGTTAAAGCCAACGCTGTAAAATTATTTATTGTGCTGGCTTTCACCTTGTTTGCTCTTGTCATCTTTATTCTGCATGATCAGGTTGATTTTAAAGTTGGACTCATCCTTGCAGTAGGCAATATGGCCGGAGCCTTCGTTGCCTCAAAATTCGCAGTAAGCTGGGGAGCCCGTTTTGTACGCTATATCCTGCTTACGGTCATCCTGATCTCAGGACTTGAACTGTCGGGTCTGCTAAATCTGATTACCGGATTACTGTTCGGTTGATCGTTTTGATTTCAAATTAATAATAACCTGAAAATTATAATGGGTTAATTATTTTGCATAAAATCGTACTTTAAAGAAAAATACGTATATTTCACATCATAAAGCATAATTTAAAAAAAATACCAATAATATAAATTAGACATTTCCTATAGCCATTTTAAGAATTTTCAGGAGCTACATCTGCTATGTCGGCTCATAAAAACTTTGATTACACTAAATCCATCCAATGAAAACCAAACAGCTACTACTATTAGCAATACTCTGGGTTATTCTGCTGCCGGTTGTCAGGGCCGAACAGCCTGTTTCTGATACCCTGAAAAAGGAAAAGGCAGATAAAATAAAAACCGGCTGGACCTTCGGGGCTGTTCCGGCCATCGCTTTTGACAGCGATGTTGGCTTTAAATATGGTGGAGTGGTAAACCTGTACTATTTCGGTGACGGTTCTACTTATCCAAAATACCTGCACTCTATATATCTCGAATGGTCGCGCACTACCAAAGGAAGCGGAATTAACCAGTTTATTTATGATTCGGAACACCTCATACCCGGCGTTCGGGTAATGGCTGAAGCCAGTCTGCTCACCGAAAAGGCACTCGATTTTTATGGTTTCAATGGTTATAATTCATTTTATAACCCTGCTTTTGAAACCGACAACAGCCCTGAGTATATCTCACGAATGTACTATCGTCAGGACCGGAAACTTACCAGGATCAAGACTGACTTTATTGGTGATATAAAAGGCTCCAGCTTGAAATGGCTGGCTGGTATAGCCTATTTTCATAACAAAACAGGTTCAGTAGATATTGCAACCCTCAACAAAGGTAAATCTGATGCTGATCTCCTACCCGATACAAGCCTGTTGTATGACCAGTATGTTAACTGGGGGGTAATTCCTGATAATCAGAAAAACGGAGGCACTACCAATCTGTTAAAAGCCGGACTGGTATATGACACAAGAGACAATGAGCCCAATCCCATGAAAGGGATGTGGACGGACCTGCAGTTTTTGCTTGCTCCGGGTTTCCTGGGCAACGATTATGCTTATACCCGGATTGCCTTGACACAACGACAATATTTTACACTGGTTCCGAAACGACTTTCCCTGGCATACCGGCTGAGTTACCAGGCCAGGCTCTCCGGAGAAATGCCATATTATATGCTGCCTTTTGTGTTCAACAGCGCCCCAAATCTTACCCGTGATGGGTTGGGAGGAGCAAAAACAATCAGAGGAGTGCTTCGAAACAGAATAGTTGGTGAAGATTTTGTTTATGGCAATATTGAGACACGATGGAAATTTTATAAAAACGTAATTTTCAATCAGAATATTTACCTGGCTCTCAGTGCTTTTCTGGACGGGGGTATGGTAACAGGTAAATATAAACTCGATTTATCGGGTGTGCCGGCAGATAAAATGTATTTATTTAATAAGGATAAGGAATCATTACACCTGGGTTATGGTGGCGGTTTGCATGTTGCCCTGAATGAAAATTTTATTTTAGCCATTGATTATGGTCGCGCTGCTGATCCACGAGATGGGGACAGCGGACTCTATATCGGACTGAACTTTCTGTTTTGATTGGTATATTGCCTGACAGAAAACAAAGCATTGAGTTTTACAGAGAAATATTTATATTCTCTACAAAATTCATTTTTTAAATATGGTTGTCGCCATAATTACCTGAAAATGCCATTGATTTTCTTCATTTGCCCCGTCCTAAAGGGTGTGAAGAAAATCAATTTGCTCCTTGTCTGTAATGCTTTCGGCAGGCCAGTCCTTTAGGGGCTGGGGCAAAACAAATTGATTTTCTGTACTATAAATTACTTGTTCAGTAATCAACAGGACAGACAGTTTCCAAAAAATATAATATTTCCACTTTATGACTTTACCAAACAAATTTTTCAATTTCGGCGGCATTATTTGTTGTTGGTTCCTGCTTTTCTTAAATATATCCCTAAGCAGTCAGACGATTCAATCTCCCAATTACGGATTAAGAAGCCATGAAACGTTGGAGTTGAAAAAACTGGTTTTCACTGATACTGCAACAATACTTTATTTGAGTATAACAAACCGAATTGCTTCAGGAAGTTTCTGTGCAGACAAACAAATCTTTCTCAGGCTTCCTTCAGGCAAAAAAGTCTGGTTAAGGAAGTCATCAGGTATCCCGGTTTGCCCTGAAGCTTACCATTTCAATTATATCGGAGAGGAGTTGCCGTTTCAACTCATTTTTCCCCCGACAGGGAAAAATATATTGTGGATGGATCTTGTTGAACAATGTAACGATAATTGTTTTTCAATTCTGGGGATTGTCAGTAATGAAAATCTGAACAACCAGGTGGAAAAAGGCTATGACAAAATAAGTAAAAAAAATTACGCTGAAGCACTTAAAATATTTAAACCACTTGCAGGAAAATTCGGTAATTCTGCCCTCACAGGATCAATTTATTACAACCTCATCTATATTTATAATAAACTGGATGATCCGGATAATCTAACCTTCTGGTATGGTAAACTGGCAAATTCCGACATTCAGGATAAGTCGGTTTTTTTGCAACAACTTAAACAAGAAGGCATACCTAAATAAGAATAACTGATGGGTCACGCATCACAGATGCCTGACTGCCGAAATAGCAGTACAGGCAGGCGCGCCAGAGAGGTTCACTAATGCTCATTTATAATGAGTGCTCTCAAATATATAGAGAAGAATAAATGTGAGCAGTACAGGAAGGTATGCCATGTGAAATAATTCTATTAACAAAAAAGACTGCCCCAAAGGGACAGTCTTTTTTGTTATACATTATCTTTCTCAGAGTGCAATATTGAGGCCGACAGCCACAATCCACACATCCTTATCATAGGTTTCGGTATAGCTTACAGGAATATCACCAAGCAGGTGGGTACCGTTTCTGCTGCCTTCCTGATACATGGTATAGGAAGCCCCCAGGTTCAGTTCAAGCATCTCATTCAAATGCAATACACCACCAAGTCCAATCGTACTGCTGGGCAGACTGTAGCTCATGTCGGTCTGATAAGCACCCCTGGCACCGGATTTGGTGAACAGGTAACCAGCGCTCACACCAACCATATCGGTAAGACTGTATTCTCCGCCAATTCCAAATTCGAAAGAATTGCCTTCCAGTTTTTTCTCTCTGCCGTCCCAGTTGGCATTCTTATCAAGGTAATAATGAAATCCGGTGGAGAGTAAAAGTTTATCCATTGGCTTAAAAGCAACGCCAGCAACCAGTTGGGAAGGAATATCCAAATGAGTTTTGGCACCATCCGGGAATTGAGTAACGGGGGTACCAGTTTCGGTAAACCCTATAATCAGATCTTTTTTGGTATTATTGGTAAACTCCAGTTTGGTGCGATGCTCATATTTAAGTGCAATGTTCAGCTTATCTGAAGGATGAAAATCAACACTGATGATTGGCGTAAAGCCTGTTGCCGTTTTTTCAACATCTGCTTCCTGATCACCAAGCAGTGTAGCTTTTGCAGTAGCTTCCTGAGCAGATTGCTGAAGATTTGCTGCAGCACCGCTATAAGTCATCTGAGCTTGTTGCAAAGTCATTCCGGTCGGATCAATTCCAAGGGCAATCAGACCACCTTCCAGTTGGGCCCGGGTAGTTGCATCAATTACTGAATTATCAACAGCCTGCTGAAAGGTTAAAGTTCCATATCCCCCATCAATAATAGGCTGCATAGTTGTTGCAGCTCCGGCAGCTGAAGCAGCTCCGGCACTATATTGTGAAGCAGCACCGGTAAAAAAATCATCAGCCCGCATCCATTGTCCGCCAATATTTATCTGAATATCCTTCAAGTGTCCCTGGTAAGATTCCTTTGCCATGACGTATCTTCCGCCTAAAGCTATTGAAAGTTGATCGGTTAGCTTATAGGATATATTAGCCTGATAACCAAAATAGACGGATGAACCTTTAAAATAAGCATCCATTTTATAGCCAGTGACTGGTTGTCCTGCTGCCTGAAGTCCCGGGACAAGGTCCGACTGGCTCATTTCAAAAGAAGGCAATCCATTTTCATAAGTTGCACCGCCCCCTCCACCAATAGGATTAAAGCCCAGTGAGAAAGCAAATTTACCGGTATTGTAACTTGCATAAATGCCCGGGAAAACCGGTGCAAACACATCTCCCTTGTAGGTGTCATTGTTCAGATACGGATAGGAGTTGGTAACTGTCCGGGTCTGCCCAAGGGTTTGGTTATTGATTGAGAAATGAAAACCACTGGAAAGAAAAACGAGGCCCGCAGGATTGAAATACACTGCATCGGGTCCCAGTGTGGCATCTCTTACCTGCATTCTTGTAAACATTGCACTCTGATTGGTGTTGGTAACAATTCCACCTCCAAAGCTTAGATTAGCTGTTAAAAAAACAGCCATTAGCAGAACTAATGATCTTTTCATAATAAGGTCAATTAATTAATAGTTTAGTAACCGGGCGCAATATACTATTTTTCGACCTTAAACAAACATGTTGAAGTTAAGATTTTTACACACAGCACCTATAGCGCTGATATTGTGCGTTTTACGATAGGATAGACAAGGATATTTTCAGGACTTTTTTTCGACTGATTTCTTATTTGAGCTGTTCGGATAGTCCGTTTTGCCGTAAAACTTCCAGCAGTGATTTGAGAGAATTAATATATTCCTGCTGGGTTTCGATAGTTTGAATATGGGCGTCAATGATTTTTTCCATCTGCCTGCACCCGGGACAATCATCCACATGACCGGAAGAATGTCCATTTTTCATGGCTGTACTGGTATTAAGGAATTTATCACCAGTCCCTTCATACAACCATATTGGATTGACCCGGTATTTGGTGATCAGAAATTTCAGTAAAACACCGGAAATCCCGACTTTACCCCTTTCAATATCCGAATATGAGCCTTGTTTTAGCTTCAGGCTGTCTGCAAATTGTTTCTGGGTAAACCCCAGACTTTTGCGAATTTCTTTAAGTCGCCAGTTTTCAGTCAATTTTTATTCAGGTTATGATGATTATAACATATAGCAATACTCCATTTCTCAGGTTCACTCCTATAAAGAAAAGCAAAAGTGATGAATAATAATATACAATTTACATTAACCCACTGATTGTTTACATTAATAATCCATTGTGAATTATTAACTATAAAAACTGTATTTTAATATAATTTTTACAAAAAGCATGAAATTTTAATATCCCCGATACAGGGATACATTTTCAACAGTTCTTCATGTGAATAAAAGGTTTACTATACCTTTCTGGCTGCAACTTCGCGATTGATCTCATCCATTGCACTGGCTTTGTCTGTATTGGGGCCGTCTACTACTTTGTAGTTTTTATTGATCAGCAGGTCGGAAATAGGTTTAAGCTTTGCCACATCCTGATGTTCGCGTTCCAGCACATTCATACGGAATTCATCAGCAGGCTCCTTGCCTCTGGCTATCTGAGCCATTTTTGTCTCAAGGTAAGTAAGTTCAATAAGCACCCGAAGATCAATGTTTTCAGCATGTATGGCAAATAACCCGTCTATAACAAGTAACTGAATTTTTCTGAAGTCCGTGATCAGCTTATCAACCTGCTCAGGGATAATGTCTATACAGGGCATCATGGCTTCACGGTCTTCCTTGAAATCCATGATGTTCTTATTAATGAGTTTCCAGTCATATTCTCCCACTCCAACAGTATCAAGTCCCCTGGTTCTTCGCCATTCGGTTCTTACCAGGGGCGGTACAATGTAATAATTATCTGTATGCAGTACTTTTACCCTAATTCCCTGTTCCTTTAATTGTTGGGCAAGTGAATGTGCTACCTCCGATTTTCCGGCACCGGATTCACCGGAAATAGCCACCACATATTTATAATTCTCATCGTTTTGTTCCTTTTTCTTTTTATCGGCTAATACTCTCTCCATGATAGCACTGGCTGCTTCTTTGTGCATATCTCTTATTAGCAAAACATCACCTAACATATTACTGGGTATTAAATTTCACAATAATTTTTTTTTATTTCAATTATTGTGCCCAACCATACTAGTAATTAAATGAAAAAATTCGTTCTGGTTCAAGCGTGTATTTCTTATTATTGATATAAATATCTGTTTTTCTGTCTTTTGTGCTTCTATAGATAACGGTCACCATGTTGTTTGTAACTTCAAAAGTGTAATAATTTTGTTTAAATCGAAAATTGAAAGACATTTTTTTCCATGATTCGGGTAAATTTGGTGATAATCTGATGTTTTTAGCATGTAAATTTATTCCGGCATATGCACTCAGGGCGATCATAATGGTACCACCCATCACACCTGCGTGAATACCTTCACCAGTAGTACCTCCCTGAATATCAGTATAATCACTTGCCAGGGATTCACTATAGAGTTCCCAGCTAAGTTCCTTTTCACCGATAAGATTGGCCAGAAAAGCATGTACTACCCGGCTCAGTGTTGAACCATGAGAGGTACGCTCCAGATAATAGTAGAAGTTCTTTTTCACGTAATCATCCGGCACTTTATATCCCATTTTATTGATAATATCAGTCACTGTTTCGATATCAAGCAAATAAAAGACCATAAGCAGATCGGCCTGTTTGGAAATCTTAAAGGCGTCCGGAGATTTGCCCTCGGCTTTAAGGATGCGATCCATACGATGAATATCATCATACTTCTTTCTATAGGCATCCCAGTCCAGTTCCTCAAGCTCAAAATAACCGTCAAAATGAGCAATTATTCCTTCAGGTGAAATTACAAGATTCATATGTTTAACCTTGTCTTTCCAGTTTTTTAGTTCGCCTTCCTTCAACTTAATTTTATCTAGCAGCTTGATCCTGGCAGTATGATTCATCTCTTCAACCAGTTCAAAAGCACGCAGAAAAAGCCAGGCTACCATAATATTGGTATAAGCATTGTCTTTGAGCCCGCCTTCACTAGCATCAGGATATTTTTCATGAAATTCATCGGGGCCCATAACCTTTTTTATCTCATACTTGCCGGTTTTGTCGTTATAAGTGGTTTTGCTGGCCCAGAACCTGCAAATCTCGAGGAACATTTCAGCACCATACTCTTCCATAAACCGCAGGTCTCCGGTGGTCCGATAATACTGCCAAATGTTATAAGCTACAGCAATGTTGATATGCCGCTGCAAAGAGCTGTAATCGTCACCCCATTCGCCTGACACCGGATTCAGGTGCAATACCTGAGTCTCCTCAAGTCCGCTGCTGCCACTTTGCCAGGGGAACATGGCTCCCTTGTAACCATGCTCCTGTGCGTATTTTCTTGCTTTATCAATCCGGCGATACCTGTACATAAGTACCGATCGGGCAACTTCCGGTAAATGCCAGTAATAAACAGGCAGGGCATACAGTTCATCCCAGAAAATGTGACCGCGGTAAGCCTCACCATGCAGTCCCCTGGCAGGTATTCCGAAATCAATATCCTTGTTGTTGACTGAAGTAGTAACCATAAGATGATACAGGTGCAGCCTGAGCAGCATCTGGGATTTCCTGTCTCCTTCAAGCTGAATATCTATCTCGTCCCATAGTTGCTTCCATATTACTGAACTTTTATTAACAATTTCATCAAAATGGCCGTAAATAGTTGCTGAATTCAGTGCTTTTTCAAGTGGCTTATTCCCGTCTGAATCTTTGCTGGTATGGATTGCCACCATTTTTTGAAGGCAAAACGACTGATTTTCCATTACTTCTTTTGTATAAGAAGCATAAACAGCTCCTGGTTTCTTTTCAATGACCGGCGAGATTGCAACAGGCAACTCATTGACGCTTACCTGTATCTTGCAGGCTTCAGCGATGCGAATGGCAGATTGGGTCGTCTCGGTTTCCAGGTAAATAATATGGTTTTCTTCATCAGCTCCTTCCTGAAAAGGCCTTAGATGATGCTGATCCAGGTCACTGTAACGTTCTACACCGTCATTGATAATGGCACCGTTGAGCCCTGCCTCAATGGTAATGTTACCGGAATAATTAAGAGGTGTAACCGTATATTCCAGTGAAGAAATGTGAGGATTATCCATGCTGGCCACTCTCTTTGAAACTACCCGGGTTTTTCTGTCATTTTTATCCTTCACTACCATATCGCGGGTCATCACGCCGGTACGAAAATCCAGTTGCCGGTGTATTTTTTCAATTTCGGTCTTGTTTACATCCAGCCAGGCGTTATTGTCAATTTTAAATCTTACCGGCAGCCAGTTGGGGTTATTGACAAAATCTTCATTTTCAATCATCCGGTCTCCAACCGGCGATTTAAGCCTGTCATAGAGCCCAGCAATATAGGTGCCCGGGTAATTGATATCATTCGCATCCATCTCTTCCATTGCCCCGCGGGTACCAAAATAGCCATTCCCCACAGCGAGTAAAGCCTCTCTGGATCTCTCCTTTGAAGTATCATAGTTGTAATAATTCAACGACCAGGACGCCTCAGGCAATCCTTCTTCAAACCATTTTTCAACACCTTCAATGCCGCCCAGTTGAGCTATATCTGTTAACACAATATCAGCCCCGTTGGCTTTTAACTCGTCAACATTGTCTTCCCTGGCAATTCCGAGTACCATGCCAAAATTTCCGTTTTTACCTGCCTGCACTCCGGAAACAGCATCTTCAACAATAACTGACCTGTCGTACGTCACGCCAAGATTGTCACAGGCAGTTGTAAAAATGTCAGGTTCAGGCTTTCCACTTAGATCTAATTCTGCAGATACCACGCCATCAACCCGGGTTTCAAACAGATCAATCAATTCTGCTGCTTCAAGTACAGGTTTGCAGTTTTTACTTGAGGAGGCTACGCCCACTTTGATGCCGGCACTTTTCAATTCTTTAATAAAGGAAACGGTTGAATCGTAGACTTCCACGCCATCCCGATCTAAAATAATATTGAAGGCCTTATTTTTCCTGTTGCCCAATCCACAAACTGTTTCTTTTTCCGGATCATCATCAGGATCTCCGTAAGGTATGTCAATGCCTCTTGATTCCAGAAATGATGCTACTCCCTTATACCTGGGCTTTCCATCCACGTATGGCAGATAATCCTTGTTATGGGTAAATTCTTTGAAGGGCTCTCCATATTTTTTCTCTCTTTCCCTCAGATAATCATCAAACATTTCTTTCCATGCAGTTCCATGAACAAGAGCGGTTTTGGTTATTACCCCGTCAAGGTCAAAAACAACGGCATCAAATCTGTATTTACTCATCATAATCTGTCTTTGTGTTAGGTTTATATGTATTTGGTTGTATGAATTAATTTAAATCGTTATCTGTTTTATTAAAGTGAAAAAGTACCAGGATTAAAAGTACAAATAAACAAAACTCACCTGTTCCTGTTATATAACACACAAATCGCAATCTATGTTCGACAGAGGCTAAACCCACGGTTTATAAAGATTTTTTTTGAAAATATAGCATATTTTGCGTATATTATTAGCCTCAAAACCTAAAGAAAGGATAAACCTGACAATGGAAGAAAGATTAATTATGGTAGCTAACAAGTTGCCTCTTACTATTAGAAGAGATAATGAAAATTCTGCATCATTACAGTTAAATTCGAGCGGTTATGCCTCCGGTTTAAAAGAGTTTTATGACAAACAACACACCATATGGATAGGATGGACAGGAGAGGACAGGACCCTCCTGGAGGAAGAAGAAAAGAAACCTATTTTAAAAGAGTTAAAAGAAAAGAATTGTATTCCGGTACAGCTGGACGCAAGGGAAATAGAGTATTACTATTATGGTTTCTCAAACAAGACTCTCTGGCCGCTCTTTCATTACTTCACACAGAATGCTGTTTATCATACTGAATACTGGGAAGTATATAAGGCGGTTAATAAGAAGTTTGCTGATGCAGTTGTTGATGCATACCAGCCCGGAGACAAAATATGGGTCCATGATTATCATCTGATGCTGTTGCCTGCACTTCTGCGTAAGCGGTTACCGGATGTATCCATCGGTTTTTTTCTGCATATCCCTTTTCCTTCTTATGAGATGTTCAGATTACTACCATGGCGCTCTGAAATTTTAGATGGTTTACTCGGATCCGACCTGATAGGTTTTCATACTTACGATTATGAACGGCACTTCATGAGTTGTGTCCGTCGCCTGCTGGGCTACGAAAGTGTTTTTAACCAGATAAAGCTGGAAGAAAGGATTGTAAAAGCTGACAATTTCCCCATGGGAATTGATTACCAGAGATGGTCAGAAGCCGCCACACATATTAATCATGAATTACCGGAAAGTCAATCAATTTTTAACAACGAATTGTTCAAAAACTTCCTGAAAGACAAGGAAAAAAAGATCATTATCTCCATTGACAGACTGGACTATGCCAAAGGCTTGCCGGACAGATTGCGGGCGTATGAATATTTCCTGCAAAACCATCCGGAATATATCGAGAAGGTAAGCTTATTACTGTTTGTGATACCTTCCAGAGAAATGGTTGAGGACTACCAGGACCAGAAGAGGGAGGTGGATGAGCTGGTCGGCCGTATCAATGGCTGGTACGGGGTAATCAACTGGATACCCATCTGGTATTTCTACCGGCCTCTTTCCTTCGAACCGTTGATTGAAATTTATAATGCAGCAGACATTGCCTTGCTGACCCCAATCCGGGATGGGATGAATCTTGTATCCAAACAATATGCAGCATGCCGTACCGATGGAACAGGCGTTGTAATCCTCAGTGAAATGGCCGGATCAGCCAAGGAGATGGGAGAAGCACTGCTGGTTAACCCCAATAACAGAGCCGAGATTGCCGAAGCTTTGATGGAAGCCATCAATATGCCTGAGGAAGAGCAGAAAGAACGGATGTTCTCCCTGCAAAAAAGACTAAGCGTATATAATGAAGATAAATGGGCAAACGATTTTATGGATGGACTGGCCGGCGTTAAAAACCTGCAAGCCACTCATTTAACCAAAAAAGTCAATGACTCAATTTACAACGCCATGGAAGAGCGATACCAGAAAGCAGAGGAACGCATCATCTTTCTGGATTATGATGGCACGTTGTCCTCTTTTACCAAAGATCCACAACAGGCAGGGCCTGATGAAGAATTATACAAAATACTTGGTAAAATCACTGAAGATGAAAAGAATAAAGTAGTGATCATCAGCGGACGTGATAAGGAGACGCTTAGCAAATGGTTTGACGATTCCTGGAAAATTACTTTCGTTGCTGAACATGGCGTTTGGTACAGACCTCAGGGAGGCAAATGGGAGATGGAAGAAAAAATAAATAAAGACTGGATGGAGAGTGTCCGCCCGACAATTCAATATTATGTTGACCGTACACCCCGGACTTTTCTTGAAGAAAAAAATTATTCCCTGGCCTGGCACTACAGAAAAGCAGATCCCGATCTCGGCACCCAGCGTTCATGGGAATTAAAAGATGATCTGAAAACCCTGGTAACCAACCTCAATCTGGAGATCATGGATGGGGACAAGGTAATTGAGATCAAATATTCGGGCATCAACAAAGGACGATCAGCACTGAAACAAATGGGCAATAAAAATTATGATTTTATTATAGCGCTTGGAGATGACTGGACCGATGAATATACCTTTGAAGCAATGCCCGAGCGCGCTATCACAATTAAAGTAGGAACAAAGTCAACCAGCGCCAGGTATTATGTTGAAGATGTTGCCACCGTGCGTAATTTGTTAAGCAAATTAACAGGTATAAAATAATCAAAACGGGAACCCGTTTAATTTCTAATTACATATATTATACTCACATGAGAAAAACCTTTATGGCCTTTATTATTGTCATGGCCTTTTTGCCTTGCCGGACAGGAATGGCACAGTCCGAAGTGAATTTAATGCCCATGCCGGCCCAGGTAACCATTGGAGATGGTAATTATAAGTTACCTTCTGATTTAAAAATCAGCATTACCGGACAGTATGATCCAAGATTAACAACCGGCCTGGATTGGTTCATGAGCCGATTGGAGAGCTTTTCTCAGGGTGAAACAAAAAGCAAATTGCAGCCTGATCAGGGACAATTCAGGATAATTGTTGACCATCCGGGTAAACTTTCCAAAGATGAGGATGAAAGCTATACATTGCTGATTTCAGAAAAAGGCATCAGTCTTCAGGCACCTACTGATTTGGGAGCATTACACGGACTTGAGACATTACTTCAGCTTCTGTACAAAGAAGAGGGATCCTGGAGATTTCAGACTGTCAGCATAGAAGACCAGCCCCGTTTTGCCTGGCGTGGATTGCTTATCGATGTTGGAAGACATTTTATGCCATTACAAACCATAAAACGAAATATCGATGGTATGGCCATGGTAAAACTAAATGTGCTTCATTTTCATTTAACAGAAGATCAGGGGTTCCGAATTGAATCAAAAATATACCCCAAACTACATCAGGAAGGTTCCAACGGATATTTTTTCACACAGGAGCAGATTAAAGATATAATTCACTACGCCGATCAAAGAGGCATCCGGGTAGTTCCGGAATTCGATATGCCCGGCCATACAACCAGCTGGTTTGTGAGCCATCCTGAACTAGCCAGTGCTCCCGGCCCTTATGCCATCGAAACGCATTTTGGCATTTTCGGCCCTGCTATGGATCCAACCAGGGAAACAACATACGATTTCCTCGACAACTTTCTGGGAGAAATGGCTGATCTGTTTCCTGATTCATATTTGCACATTGGAGGCGATGAGGTGAATGGCGAACAATGGGATAACAATCCGCATATCCAATCCTTTATGAAAGAAAAAGGACTGGCCGACAACAATGCCCTTCAACAATATTTTAATACCCGGGTACAGGCAATATTAACTAAACACGGGAAAAATATGGTTGGTTGGGATGAGATACTGCACCCCGGCCTGTCTGATAACGTTGTAATACAGTCATGGCGTGGTAAAGAATCTCTGTACAATGCAGCAAAGCAGGGATACAACACTATTCTTTCGAACGGCTATTATATTGATTTGTGCAAATCAGCAGCAATCCATTACCAAAATGACCCCATTCCCCCTGATGCAGATATAAATGAATCCCAGGTCCAACATATTCTGGGTGGAGAAGCAACAATGTGGGCCGAGTTGGTGGATTCAAACAATATTGACAGTCGTATCTGGCCCAGAGCCGCAGCTGTTGCTGAAAGGTTGTGGTCCCCTTCATCCGTTAATGATATCAGTGATATGTACAGGAGACTGCATGTGGTCAATCAGGAATTGTCTGATGCCGGACTGCACCAAAACTCATATTACCTTACACTCCTGGAGGACATTGCCGGATCAAAAAACTACGGATCACTCAAAACTTTGGTGGATTTGTTGGAACCGGTTGAAGGATACGCCCGTCATCGTTATAAAAAATATACAACCAGTACTCCGCTGAACAGGGTGGTGGATGCAGCAAAGCCTGACTCACGCGAAGCCAGGTTATTTAACGAGCAGATTATTCAGTACCTGGGTGACTCAACCGGTAATTCTGAAGATATCAGGAAAACGTTAACTGGATGGATCAGTAATGATAAGGCCTTAAAAGAGCTTGCCATGGGGCAGCCACGTGTAGAAGAAATATTACCTCAATCAGAACATCTTGCCAAACTGGCTCAAACCGGACTGACAGCACTGGATGTACTGGAAGGTAAAAAACCGGCTCCTTCACCTGACTGGAACCATAAACAACTACTCTTAATCAAATCAAGCGGGGAGCCGGTGGCTGAAACTGAGCTGAAAATCACACCGGGAATTGAAAAACTGCTGGTAGCGATGGTTTACAAAGATTGAACATAAATTCAAAAAACAGTTATTTCTCAGTATAAAGTGTTTCAATGAAAACACCCTTCAAGAAAGACAGCCAGTACTATAAATTCTGTGCTTATGGTTTTCTGAAGAACCTTAAATTCTTTGAGCCTTTTCTCATCCTGTTTTATCTTGAGAAGGGGCTTTCTTTTCTGGAAATAGGAACGCTGTATTCCATCGGAGAAATCACGCGGAATATTCTGGAAATCCCTTCAGGGGTAATGGCTGATGCTTTTGGCAGAAGGCGTACACTTGTTTTTTCTTTCGGTTTTTATATTGTTTCCTTCTTAATTTTTTATCTGACCAGTAGTTTTGGACTCTTTGTAGTGGCAGTGTTTTTTTACGGAATCGGAGATGCTTTCAGAACAGGCACACACAAAGCCATGATTTTTGAATATCTGCGAATCAATAACTGGGAAAAGCAGAAGGTGTATTATTACGGACATACCCGCTCCTGGTCGCAGAGAGGCTCTGCAATTTCTTCTCTGTTGGCAGCCGGCATCGTTTTTTATTCCGGAACCTATTCCACTGTTTTTCTCTTTTCTACTATTCCCTACCTGGTTGATCTTGCACTGATTGCCAGTTATCCTGCTGCGCTTGAAGGTCCTGCCCAACAAATTGACAAGAAGATGATCAAAGATCATTTCAGGAAAATCCTGAAGGAATTCACATTTTCAATTCGCAATAAAAACATCCTGAAAGCCATAACGAACCTCTCGGCGCACAGCGGATATTATAAAGCTGTCAAGGATTTTTTGCAACCGGTAATCAAAACTTTCGCAGCAGGGCTACCTGTATTTTTAGGATTAGCAGGCCGGCAGCGCACCGCATTACTGATTGGCATCATATATTTTATCATCTATCTGCTGTCTTCCGGAGCATCCAGAAATGCCGGCCGATTTTCAGCCCTTTTCCGGTCTCCTGTTCGTCCACTGAATATAAGTCTGTTCTCCGGATTGCTGGCCGGCATTATCAGCGGCTTATTCTATAATCTGCAACTTACTGCAGTTGCTATCGTCTTTTTCGTTCTTATTTACATGATTGAAAATATGAGAAAGCCCATAGGCATCTCTTATGTAACAGATATGCTCAACCAGAATATTCTGGCTACCGTCTTATCAACAGAATCACAGGCAATATCTCTGATAGCTGCCATTATTGCTCCTCTGCTTGGGTTTATGGCTGATAAGTTTGGTATTGGTACAGGCCTTATCCTGGTTTCCGCTATTACATTAATTACTCTTCCACTGTTTCTTGTAAAAGATAAGGCTTCCTGATTCTCAGCCACCCATTTGAAATAGCAGCCGGTTCAACACTCCTGATCTCAACAAGTTCGCACATTTTTTCAGCCCGGATTAAAAATACTCACAGCTATTCACTCTAAAAGGTTAGATATAATTTTATTATATGAATAAAAAGTTTGAATAAACTTGTAAATAATTGTCTGCCTTATACCATAACTTTTTTGACGAATATCCGTAAAAACATGATAAGAAAAATAATCCAGGAAAAACGAAAGCGCAGTTTTTAGTCTAAAAAACTTGTTTTTCAATTTATTAAAACAAACAGAACAAAATATATCGCGAACCAGTTCTGATAAATTATTTTGACAAACAGGTTTTTTCAGTCAACTGCTTTTTAATAAAGGTTGAAAAAGATGATGGACAGGATCAGTATAAAATTTACGATGATCCTGCTGGTAGGCTTGTCAGTTACTACCAGCATTTACGGGCAATGTTCACGAATCGGAGACAATGGGAGCGACCAGATAACCAGTGGCTTTTGTGCGCCGGTTACACTGCAGATGCCCGTATCTTATGCATTTGATGTCTCCGTTGATCCCTCAAAAATCCAGATTTTGTATAATTGGGGAGACGGAACGCCGGATACCCTTGTCACACCAGGAGCTTTTAACGGGAATAAGCTGTTTATGGACACAGTCACTCATGTGTATCCGCAAACCGGACCCGATTGTTCGTATACGGCAACCGCATATGTTGTATATGATGGCGATCATTGCACCAGTAGTTCGCAAACACAATCGTTTCGCTCCTGGAACATTGATAATCAGAATGGAGCGTATCTGGCCACTGATCCTGCAATTGCCCGTTTCTGTGAAGGAGAAACAGTGTACCAGATTTTTGCAGATGCGTCGTTTTTCAATTGTAATATTCTGGTGGAGCACGACAAACCCAACCAGGAAGCCAGGTGGGTTCAGTTTGTCTATGGAACCAATACCAATCCGGGCGAACGTATTCCCAATATTGAAGTAACCGATACTGCGGGAGTGGTTCACTCGCTTACTGATTTAGCAGGGAACTCTCTGGGAACACTTGCCGGCCCGGTAAAGATGATACCATTTGAAGCCAATGGGCCTAATCAGTCTACCTACCCCATCGCGGCTCCTCCGGGGGGTGTGGCAGGTGACATTTTTGAGATTACACTGCGAAACTGGAATGCCTGCAATCCTTATGACAATGATCCAAACGACGGCATTCCTCCTGCTGACCCGGTTAACGGCGACAATCCACCAATAGAGATCACCGCCCTGATAGAAATTATCACTACTCCGCCTTTAATCTCCGAACCCAAACAGGATTTTTGTTCGGGTGATGATATTACCTTAAACGTGGCAGGCACCAAAGTCCGCTGGTACAGTGACTCCTTACTCACCACTCTGTTACATACCGGCAACAGTTTCAATCCTGCCGGCAGCCCCACCTGGGTTGATCCGGATTTACCAGGCACACAAACTTTCTGGGTGACAGATGCAATCGGAGATTGCGAGAGCGCACCTTCAAAGGTAGAGATGGAAATATTTGCCTCTCCGGGCGGGGCCGATGCAGGTAAAAACAAAGCAGTTTGCGGAGACCAGGCAACATTAGACGGTAATGCTCCTGTAGCCGGAGCAGGTCAGTGGACTACAACCGGGAATGCTGTAATTTCCGATCCCACAGATCCGCATGCTCATGTAACAAACCTGGATCCCGGAGCCAACCATTTTTCCTGGACCCTAACCAACGGGCCCTGTATGTCCGCCGACAATGTTACCATCTATTCAGATGAACAACCTGATTCAGCTTTTGCAGGCAATGACAGTGATCTGTGTAACCTGAGTACAGCCACCATGCAGGCAGATAATCCAACACTGAACGGAGAAGGAACATGGAGCCTCCTAAACGGCAATGCCACTATTCTGAATGCTCATGACCCTCAAACTACAGTTACTAATCTTTCTCCGGGAGAGAATACCTTTTTGTGGGAAGTAGCAAGTGAGCATGGTGGATGTCCAGCAACTTCTGACACCGTTAAAATCTTGCGGGATATCCAGCCGAATGATGCTTATGCCGGTCCCGACAGGAATATATGTGATGCAACAAATGTAACACTTACCGGGAACAGTCCAAGTGACAACGGAACAGGTTTCTGGTCAGTTACTTCTGGTTCAGCAGTCATTTCCAGCCCTGCTGATTCAGCAACCAATGCATCAAACCTGATCCAGGGAATAAATTCATTCAGATGGACCATCAGCAGCGAATACGGAATTTGTCCGGCCACATCTGATACGGTGCATATCAAGATGGGGATTACCCCGGATGCATCACAAACAGGACCTGACCAGGCTTTGTGCAGCACACTGAGCTCGAATGCACTCGGGGCCAATTCTGCATCCATAGGTACAGGCACCTGGTGGGTTGTAGATGGTCCTTCAGTAACAACACCTTCTTTTACTCCATCAGCCAATGATCCGGGCGCGGTTATGAATATTACAGCAGGGAATGAAGGGTTGTACCAAATTGCCTGGACAATTGCCAATGGTTCGTGTGCAACGTCAGATACCATGACAGTGGATTTTGGTCTGCCGCCCTCACCCGCCGATGCAGGCCCCGATATTGAAATTTGCGGAAACAGCATAACACTGGCTGCAACAACACCTGATACCGGCTGGGGCACGTGGACACAAATCAGCGGATCCGGTACCGCTTTATTCCAGCCAGACATCCATACACCCTCTGCAACTGTTTCTGTCAATAATGGAGATGAGGGCACCTATCTACTGGAGTGGCGGATAAGGAGTGGTTCCTGTTCTATCTTTCCGAAAAACATAGATACAGTAAAAATTGTATTTAAAGTGACACCTTCCGTACCACAGGTTGATAATGTTGAACGCTGCGATACTGGTCGGGTGGAACTCCAGGCTTTACCGGGAGCAAACGGCGCCGAAACAAGGTGGTATGATGCACCAACCGGTGGTGTATTACTATACACAGGAGAGGACTTTGAAACTCCAATATCAGGAGCTACAACCTCCTACTTCGTTTCAACTTATAACTCAACCACACAATGCGAAAGCCCAAGGGAAGAAGCAAAGGCAATTATTCACCCTGTTCCTGCACTTCCGGTAGTCCAGGATGTTTCAGTTTGCGGCCCCCAGGATATTACACTAACCGGCAGTCCGGGCATCAATGGTACCACACTGAGATGGTATGCAGATTCTTCGCTCCGGTATACAGGTACAAACTATCACCCGGGAATACTTGATTCCACAACGACATACCAGGTATCAGATTACAATGCATCTACCGGCTGCGAAAGTGATCTGGTGCCGGTTACCGTAACTGTCTTACCACTCCCGACAGTTCCACTGTTTGCTGATACCTCATCATGCGGCCCTGCATCCTTTATTCTCAGGGCAACAGCAGGCACAAATGCAACAGGCATCAGATGGTACAATGCACAGTCAGGGGGAACCCTGCTGTCCACCACTGACTCATTAATGACCAGCACTCTTAACACTTCCACAACATACTGGGTGTCTTCCTACAATGACACTACAGGTTGCGAAAGCAGACGGGAGGATTATCTCGCGGTCATTCATCCTGTTCCAGCCGATCCGGCAGCCGGTAATCTGGAGAACTGCGGCCCCGATACTCTCTCTTTTATAGCCATTCCCGGTTCCAACAGCACCACCAGTCACTGGTATGCCGATATGAACGGTGACAGTCTGCTCGCAAATGCCAACTCCTGGACACAGTATGTTGACACAGATAAATTATTTTTTGTATCATCTTTTAATGATTCAACAAGATGTGAAAGCGGACTCATACCGGTAACAGCAACCATCAGGCCGGTGCCGGCCACTACTCCGATTCAGGGAGCTACACAAGTGGCAATCAATCAAACCAATGTCATTTATGCTGTCGACTACCATGCAGGGTCAACCTATAACTGGGATATTCCGGATAGTGTAAACCTGATCCTGCAAAACAAGAATATTGTTATCCTGGAATTTCCCAACATTGGTTTATACACAATCGAACTTACAGAGACAGGAGCAAACGGATGCCCGGGCCCGGAGGTTACCAAAGATATATTTGTTTCGGAAAACGCAATTGTGGTCGATTTGCAAATGCCTTCTGATGAGTTCTGCACCGGCAATTCTGTCCGCCTGAATGCTATTCCCACAGGCGGAACTCCCTCATATAAGTTCATTTGGGAAGGAGATACCGGAAACCTTGACAAGGTTACAGTTTCAGATCCTGTATTCAGCAGTAGCCAACCGGGGGTATATCATCTGAAAGTAACAGTTGTGGATGTTAACGGGTACAAAGGAAGCGACAGCGTAACCCTGACGGTTAATCCCAGTCCGGTCACTGATATTCTCCTCCCTGACACAACGATTTGCGGCGGGACCGACCTCTCAATAACCACCTCAACAGTGGGAGGCTCTGGTAATTATGTTTCATTTCTCTGGAAAGGAAATACAGCACCGCTTTCCCAGGTTAACCAGCCTGCTCCTGTTTTTAATTCATTACATGACAGTACGTTCAAATTAATCTACCAGGTTGCGGATGACAAAGGATGTTCAGCCCAGGATTCAGTGTATATTACAACGCATCTTCCTAAAGCAGCCTTTACAAGTGATGCACTGCCTGCGTGCAGTCCTGAACAGGTAAATTTCACCGATCATTCGTCTGAAGCAGTTAAATGGGAATGGGATTTTGATGACGGAACCGGCAGTACAGGTCAACATGCAAACCATACTTTTACAAACACTTCTTCTTCAGTTACCTATTTTAATGTTTCGTTAACCGTGACAGACCAGTACGGTTGTTCAAACAGCGCCGGGGAATACATCACAGTATATCCCAACGGAGGCCATTTTATTGCTGTGAATCCCGATACAGCATGTTCACCTTATTTGGCTACAGTAAGTGCAACACCCGGCGGATTTATGTATAATTGGGACTTTGGAGACGGTAATCAAATGAGTGGCAGCTATAATGCAGCTCACATGTATGAATACAATGGCAGAGGGGATACAACCTATACCATTACACTGGCGGCTACTTCATTTTTTGGTTGCACAGATACAACAAATGCTCCGGTTACGGTGTATGCTTCTCCAAAAGCAGTGTTTACCGCAACACCTGCTACACAAATGTATCCTGAAACAACAGTTCAGTTAAATAACCTGACCAATGAAGGAGCATGGAGTTACCTGTGGTTTTACGGTGATGACAAATACAGCAAAGAGCAGGATCCTGGTTCACATACTTACAACGATCGCGGCAATTATACAATCTCGCTTTATGTAAAAGGAGAATACTGTTCTGACAGCGTTACCCAATCAATAAAGATCACTCCCCATCCGCCTGTCGCTGAATTTAGTAAGGTGGAACCCGGATGTATGCCGCTTACCATACATTTTCAGAATAAATCTGCCTATTCAGACAGTTATCTCTGGGAATTTGGGGACGGCAGTGTATCCAACAAGCCAAATCCCACCTACACCTATTATGAATCAGGAACCTATAAGATAAAACTTACTGCAACCGGTCCGGGAGGTACAGATATACACAGCCAGGTAAATGATGTATACATTCTGCCCAATTCGTATTTTGATCTTGCCCCCAGACAGGTTTATGTAAATGACGAAGCAGTGCACTATTTCAATCTGTCGGACAATGGCGATGTTTTTGAATGGGATTTTGGAGATGGTGAAACTACTACCGAATTTAATCCCACTCATGTTTATAAAAAAGAAGGAACATATGATGTCACCCTGAAGGTTTGGACAAGCCACGATTGTTTTGACTTGTATGTCATGCAAAATGCAGTAATTGTCAAGCCAACGGGGAAAGTTGTATATCCGAATGTATTCAGTCCGCTGTCCCAAATTGAGGAAAACAGGGTGTTCTATCCCGGTATTATCGATAATGTGCTCGAGTATCACCTGATGATTTTCAACCGCTGGGGTGATATGGTATTTGAAAGTTTTGACCAGGATAAAGGATGGGATGGCTATTATAATGGTGAGCCCGCTAAACAGGATGTGTATGTATGGAAAGTAGCAGGAAAATACAGCGACGGGAAAAATTTCGTCAAGACAGGCGATGTTACATTGTTGTATTGATGAAACCCGGTAAAGAAAGTAAAACCGAATCAAGAATACAAATAGATTGTGTTTGGTTCAGTTAATCAGTCGTTAGAAATGATGAAAAAGACAGGCTTCATATTAGTGTTATTAATGGTTCTGCTGAAAGCAAATTTGCAGGGACAGGATGCCCAGTTTTCACAGTTTTACTCGAATCCCCTGTACCTGGCACCATCCTTTGCAGGTTTGGTAGAGGACAGTCGCATTAGTTTGAATTACCGTAATCAGTGGCCTGAAATTCCGGGAGCCTATAACACCTATGCCTTTTCTTTTGATCATTTTTTTGATGCTTTTAACAGTGGCCTGGGTCTTTTTGTGATGAAGGACATTGCCGGTTCGGGCAACCTGAGTACTACCAATCTGGGTGTCCAGTATTCTTACGATTTCAAAATCACGAATACCTGGCACATGCGTCCCGGAGTGCATTTTTTCTATACAGAAAGAGGAATTGATTTTCAAAAACTTGTCTGGCACGATCAGATGTCTGCTACCGGCAATGCTCCCTCTTCAGCAGAAGTTGTACCGCTTGAAAAAATAAGTGCCCTGGATTTTTCAACTTCATTGCTGGCTTATTCTTCTGATTACTGGATTGGCTTTAGTGTCGATCATTTATTACAGCCCAATCAGTCGTTGTATTACATTGAATCGGGAAAATATTCTGAAGGCTATATCCCAATTAAGTATTCTTTCTTTGGCGGCACAAAAATTATTAACAAAGGCAAACTGCTTCGCCCAATGGATACCAGTCTGCAGCTTGCTTTCCTGTTCAAAAAACAGGACAAATTCAGCCAGTTGGATCTGGGGGCTTATTTTTATACAAGGCCAATTGTGGTGGGTCTTTGGTACAGGGGAATTCCGGTAATAAAACCAAAGTTTAACCAGGATGCTTTTACCGCTCTGTTTGGAATTAAATTTGATAACTTCAGTGTGGGGTACAGTTATGATTTCACTGTTTCACGGCTCATCAGTTACACTGGTGGTGCCCATGAGTTATCCTTATCCTATGATTTTACATTGAAGATCAAACCACGGAAACCACACATGGTTCCCTGTCCTGATTTTTGATAATACTTATTAAAGGTTAATTCTGTATCGAACTTTTGGAGAAAAATTAATCAAACCTGGTTGTAATCACCGGAGATTATCTTGAAAGCCTTTTACCGCCTTTCTTTTTGAGTCTCTTTTTCTGTTTATGAAGGTACTTGCCTCTTTTCTGGTGTTTTACCTCTTTAAATTTTTTCTGGTTCCGGGGCATCTCACTTGGTAATGGCATCATCAGGCTGCGGCGTTCACTTGTTGCTCTGTGCGTTGATTCACAGCTGTATAATAACGGAAGCAGTAACAAAGCCAATAGGAATAATATTTTTTTCATAATTTAATTTCTTTAGTCTGCATTAAAAGTGTGCTTCCAACAAAAAATATTCTCAGTAATATAAGTTTAGTGTGAAGCATTTCTCCTCTTCCAACATTTCAGTTTTATTAACAATCAGTTTTTTAAGCGGGTATGATAAATATCCAACTATTAATTATCAGGAAACACATTGTTTCTTTTTCTACGTAAAAAAGCTCTTCAGGATACAATTTTCAAGTTGTTTTTATCACAATATCAATTATTTAAGATAGAAACAAGCCATCTAACCCCTTACTGCATATAAAACGAAAAAAATATTGGAATAAGCATCAAACTGTCAGACACCTCTATGAATAGTAAATGCCTGCAGTGTAAACTTAAAAGATTAAAAAGTCATTAAATTCCTGGTAATATGTCTGACAGTTAAACAGGATGTTAGTGATAGAATGAAAACAGTAATGTAATAAAGAAGGTGTATTAAAAACAACAATTTGCTAATTTAGTAGTTGGATAAAACATTTAAAAAATATTTATTATGGCAATTTTAAAATACGATCAGGCAAAACCACAACATCCCGGCGAGAATACTGAGCGCCGTCTCCTTCATCTGGACAATCTGATGACCGCCATTATTGATTTTAGCAATGGGCCGATGAATGAACCCGATCCGCCGCATCATCACCCTCATGAGCAGATTACCTATGTAGCCAAAGGAGAATTATATTTCTTCATCGACAAAGAAAGATACCATTTGGAGGAAGGTGATGCTATATCCGTTCCTTCGGACATTCCGCATACCATACAGACTATCAGTAAAGAGGTGCGCCTGATCGACAGTTTCAGCCCTGTCAGGGAAGACTTTATAACTTCCTGAAAAAGCCGGATTTCATAGCTGTCTCCGGCAACAGGAAAGTTAAGTATGAATCATAGTTTCAGCATCACTTTAAGGTGATTTTGCGGATCCTCTTCCAGCATGGTGAAACCTTTTTGCACCTCGCTTGCATCAATCACATCAGATATAAGGGCATCAGGTTTCAGATCGCCTTTCTCAAGGTGAGCGATAGCCTCTTTAAATTCACCATGACTGACACGGGAAGCAATAATTTTAGCTTCTTTCCAGATCAGTTCTTTCATCACCAGCGGAGCAGGATCATCAGCCAGTCCGAGTGTACAGACTGTACCGGCACCCCGAATACTTTGTATGCACTGCCTGACCGGATGCAGGTTCCCGTTCACGAGGGTGGCATGTCCGACGGATTCAAAAGCCACATCAACCCCTTTATTCCCCGTTTCCCTCATGATATGCTCAACAGGGTTTTCAACAGATGCATCAATAGTAATTATGTCCGGATATGCGTCTTTGGCACGCTTTAGCCTGCTTCCAATGATATCCACCATAAATATTTGTCCGTTGGTACGCGTTTTTGCTGCCTGCAGGATGCAATTCCCCACTTTGCCGGTACCATATATTGCAATTGTATCAGTTTCGGTCACTCCTGCGCGGTTGATCGCATGAAACCCAATAGAAAGCACTTCGGTAAGTGCTGCATGCAGCGGATTTACTGTATCAGCCACCTTATACAACATTTTTTCAGGTACAGCAACATATTCAGCAAAACCACCATCCAGATCAATACCCAGCAGCTTCAGAGATGTACAGGCAGGATAATGCCCTCGCTGACAGGCAGGACATTTACCGCACCAGATAATAGGGTCAACGGCAACCTGATCACCTGCTGCAAAAGATTTGACTTCACTGCCGGCTTTAACAATTTTCCCTGCAAATTCATGTCCGGGGATAAATGGAACAGGAGTCCGGGGATGGAAATCTCCGGAGAAAACATGTTGATCACTTCCACAGATACTGGCATATTCAATTCTTACCAATACCTCATCTGCCTTATATTCCGGAGTCGTAACTTCATCCCAGGAAAATTTACCATATTCCGACAAAACCGCTGCTTTCATACTTTTTTGCTTTAAAGTTAAAGCATGTAAGTGAAATTCAAAAAGAGTTATGGCTTTTCTTGCTTCCTGTGAACATTATCAGAGAATCTTTTGTCTAAATTTGCAGGTAGATATATACCTAATAAAATGGTTGTATGGAGGATAAAGAATTTATTGAAAATGCAGCACCAGAGATAAAGAATACAACTGCCCCCGTAAATTTCATGGGCCGGTTCCTCAGGACAATTAAAAACTTTCCTTACAGACTGTTTTTCAGGCAGCTTTATGTCATAATCCGCTACAGCCTGTTCACATTCCTGTTAGTCACCATTTCGGGTGTGATTATTTTTCGTTTTGTTCCCCCCACCATTACTCCCCTGATGGCAATCAGAATGAATGAGCAGATCCGGAAAGGCGAGAAAGTAAAGATGAATTATCAATGGGTTCCGCTGGAAAAAATATCTCCCAATATGCAACTGGCTGTTATCGCCTCAGAGGATAACCGGTTCACCGAACATTTTGGAATTGACTTTAAAGCAATACAGAAAGCCCGGCGGGAAGCAGCACGTGGCAGACATTTGCGCGGAGCCAGCACAATCTCCCAGCAAACAGCAAAAAACGTTTTTCTGTGGCCCGGGCGTTCCTGGATCAGAAAAGGGTTTGAAGTCTACTTTACCTTGCTCATTGAGCTGTTTTGGGGCAAGCAACACATTATGGAAGTGTATCTGAATGTTATTGAAATGGGAAATGGTATTTACGGTGCCGAGGCTGCCGCAACCACCTATTTTCATAAACATGCATCTGCTCTTTCCAGGGGAGAGGCAGCGCTGATTGCTGCAACTTTACCAAACCCTCGCCGCTGGCGACCTAACAGGCCCACAGGTTATCTGATAACAAGACAACAATGGATACTCTGGAACATGAATAATATTGGTAAAATTGAGTATTAACTGATTGTTTTTATATAGAATACTTTATTAATGGTATCGTGTTATTTTCAGATGTTAATCCGATAGTCAAATACTTTATATTTTATAAGTCGCGAAATTTTTTAACATTACTTTCCGTCATTATTTATTTGTTTCAGACAATAAAATAATTTATTTCATACGTTTATTTCATGAATATTGATATCCCGACAATTCCCATCAGAACATAGAAACCACAATTTCAGTTGTTTATAATCTGTTTTACGAAAATATTTCTTAAATTACATAAAAAATTGAGACAGTATGGTGGTGCTGACTAATATAGAAATGGAGAGCTTTAAAAATCTCAGGCATGTTAACCTTGAATTAAATCCGCTTAACATTCTGACGGGAAAGCACAATATTGGTAAAAGCAATCTACTGAGCCTGTTTGAATTTCTTTCTCACCTGGTTAAAAAAGAACTTAAAGATTACTGCGAAAAAAAAGGTGGAATCAGCAGGCTTTCTTTCCGTGGAAAAAATCAGGAAAATAATATTTATGCAGCGCTGACACTGAAAGAAAACGGGAATATATATCTCTATGGTTTTGAAATAAATCTGGATGGAAATGATTATTTTTTTGAAGATGAATATGTTGGTGCTAAAAAATCAGGAATTTCCGTTTCAAACATAGGATTAAAAGGCCCTGAAGCCGGATTAAGAGACCAGTTAAAGAAACAGGGAGGCAAAGTAAAAGAAGCCAGTTTGTTTTACAATTATCTGTCGAATACCCGGGTTTACCAATTTACTGATACTTCTCCTGAATCACCTTTACGAAAGGCTGTCCCAAAAGCTGATGCACTGCCTTACCATCCCAACGGACACAATCTTTCTGCTTATTTTTATCATCTCTATGAGAATGACAGACAAGCATATAACGAAATTGAAACAGCAATTACTGCAACATTTTCAAATATTGAAGCCTTTTCCTTCAGGCTATCAGGAAGAAACAGTAAGGTACAGGTTTTATGGACTGACAAAGATACGGGTATGAAGATGCTTCTTGAAGATCTTTCTGACGGAGCACTTCGTTTGCTTGCTCATGCACTTTTGTTAGTTATACCGCGTGATAAAACATATATACCTTCTCTCATATTAATTGAAGAGGCTGCCTGTGGAATGTACAAAACAGCTTTCCAGCAATTGGTTAAGCTACTCAGAAAGGCATCTGAACAGGTACAGATCATTGCCACAACACAAAACCAGCAGTTTGTTTCAGCACTTTCACCCACTGAGGTAATAATTGCTGAAAATGATGAAAACGGACTGGTAAGAATGCGCAGAAAAGGAGCCGGAGATATACAAAGATGGCAAAATGTAGACTGATTGATAATTATCTCTAAGAACAGCGTATTTCTTTGTTAATCATTTATGAATTTATAATCAGGAAGTATATCTTTGCCAAAAAAGATACTTATTAAGTCAATTAACGCTACCAGTTTTGTCACTATTTATTACCTCTGCTAAAAATTTCCGGACACTAACGTCTGATGGCAGTTTCAGGAATATTAAAAACCTGTTGCTGCTTTTTGTTTTGTTTTTTTATCTTCCGCTTAAAGCCCAGGTTCCCGCAGGTTATTATGATAATGCCTCCGGGAAGCAGGGAGAGGCGCTTAAAACATCACTGCATGCCATCATTGGCACACACGATGCAATCAGCTATTCGGAGCTGTGGACCGCCTTTTCCTCCACAGATAAACGCGAAGATGGATATGTTTGGGACATGTATTCAGATGTTCCGGGAGGGACACCCGCTTATGAGTTTACGTTCAGTCAGGACCAGTGCGGCAACTACCAGGGTGAAGGAGACTGCTATAACCGTGAACACTCCTTCCCTAAAAGCTGGTTTAATGATGCAACGCCAATGTATACTGACCTGTTTCACATCTATCCGACAGACGGATATGTAAACGGCCGCAGAAGCAATTATCCGTATGGTGAGACCGGAATCCCTACATATACTTCTTCTAACGGAAGTAAACTGGGGCCATCATCCTTTCCCGGATATGGAGGTATCGTTTTCGAACCCATTGATTCATTTAAGGGTGATTTTGCCCGTACCTATTTTTATATGGTAACCTGTTATGAAAATCTTCTCCCCGGCTGGTCGTCAGAGATGCTGGACGGCAGCACTTATCCGGCTTTTACCTCATGGGCAGTAAATCTTCTGCTCGAATGGAATGACCTTGATCCGGTCAGCAAAAAGGAAAGAGACCGCAACAATGTAATATTTAACCAGTTTCAACATAACCGGAATCCATTTATTGATCATCCTGAATTTGCCGGATTGATCTGGGAACAAGCTGTATCACCTTTGGTGTTTACTTCTGATCCCGTAACAGAAGCCTATTCCGGAACAGTTTACAACTATTCCGTTACGGCCAGTTACGAAGGATCGCAAACCATAGCCATCAAAACAATTATTAAACCCGATTGGCTAAACTTTACCGACCAGGGGAATGGTACAGGCATACTGACAGGGACTCCTCCCGACGGAACCAACACTACAGATTCGGTAGTGATACTGGCAGTTGCAGATCAGGATTCAGCGATCCAGAATTTTGTAATAACAGTAACTTCACAAAGCACTTCCGGCGGTACAGAAACATTCGAAAATATGCCTGCTGATAATTCGGCCTATTTATCAATCAGCTGGATTGGCGATGATGGCAGTACATGGTCTGCCGGGAATGCCCGAACCGACCAGGTGATCAATAACCGGGCTGTATGTCTGAAAGACGCACAGGGCTCTTTCGTCCAGTCAGGCACAATACAGGGCGGCTGTGGATCAATTAGCTTCAAACACCAGCAGAAATTTTCCGGTACCGGAGGAAATATAACACTATTCATTAATGATGTCCAGTACGGACAACCTGTCGAGGTTACACAAAACATCTCAACAAGTACTTTCGAAAATCTGAAAATTGAAGGCTCATTTGTCATTAAACTGGTTACAAACGGATTAACCAGGATCGCCATTGATGATATCAGCTGGCAGGGATACATGCCAGTTAACCAGTCGCCAGTCATTAGCCCGGTTTCATTTTCCCCGGCAACCCCCCGTTCTGGTGACACAATAACCTTCCTGGCAACTATTACAGATGCAGACGGCAGTATTTCACAGGCATTCATAAACTGGGGAACGGCTATCGACTCTCTCAATCACCAGACGCCCATGACACAGAAGACAGGTGATTATACAGCAAAAATCATCACGGAGCCGGGTTATGGTTACCTCTATTTCACCATTACAGCTGTGGATGATGCGGGTGGTACAACCGTCAGCGGTACTGACAGCATCTTCGTAAGTGAAAACACCATGATTACGGAAATGCAGGATGATTATCTGAAAGTTTACCCGGTACCGGCCAGGGAAGGGATTTACATTAAAACAAAGCATCAGACAGGTATCAAAGGAATAGACCTGCTGGATTCCTTTGGGAGAATATTAAAAACAGAGAACTATCCCGGCAGGCCTGAGGAAATCTATCTGAAACTGAATAGCCTGCATTCCGGGTTTTATTTCATCAGGATTCGAACAAACAACTCGCAGTTATTTCATAAAATACTGGTTGAATAAAAACCAACTGACACAAAAAAAACTGTCAGTCGACAAACTGACAGTTTTACAATTTTTTTATATCCGGATACCAACAACAATGTGGTCAGTCCTTCTTTTCTTCCTTTGCAGAAGATGAAGTGCTGGCTTTATCATCGTCTTCCTGGGTGGCTTTTTTAAACTCTTTCATGCCCTGCCCAAGACCTTTCATTAATTCGGGAATTTTACGGCCTCCGAAAAGAAGCAACAGAATGACAATGATCAGAATAATCTGACCCGGGCCAATCACACCTAATAAAATAGACAAATTCATAATTGTAGCATTTAATGTTCTGTAAAATTAAAGAATTTTAGCGGGAATTGCCTCAAAAATCAATTGATTTTTATTCTCCCGTATTTTCTTATCTAAATAGCTTAACAATATCATTCCCATTGGCATAGATCAGCAACGATAATAACAATATCATACCTGCGATTTGCGCATATTCCATAAATTTCTCCCCGGGTTTACGGCCGGTCACCATCTCATAGAGCAGAAACATTACATGTCCGCCATCAAGTGCCGGAATAGGCAATACGTTCATAATAGCCAGAATAATGGAAAGAAAAGCAGTCATTGACCAAAAGGCCTGCCAGTTCCAAACCCCGGGAAAAATATTCCCAATTGTTATAAATCCGCCAAGAGACTCATACGCCTTTGTTTCAGGGGTAAAGAGCAGCCTAAATTGTTTCAGGTAATCACTCAGGGTATTAATGCCTTTATGTATTCCTGCCGGAATAGCTTCAAAAAATCCATAGTTGATTTTTTTAAAGGTGAAATAATCTGACAGGTCAGGCTTGGGATAGATCCCCAACAACCCTTCTTCCGGAACGTTGACAGGTATCTGCACTTCACTGTCATTCCGCATAACGGTAACTGTAACCTGTTCATTTTTATAATTGGCAAGCTGCTTTTTAAACTGGTCAAAAAAACTGATTGGCTGCCCATTGAGACCCACAATTTTGTCTCCCTTCTGAA
Organism: uncultured Bacteroidales bacterium; assembly: GCA_963783315.1. Classification (GTDB taxonomy): domain Bacteria; phylum Bacteroidota; class Bacteroidia; order Bacteroidales; family DASQZP01; genus DASQZP01. Next base: position 63,293 of record CAWAMZ010000002.1, on the reverse strand, counting down.
AGCCGGCCTTCTTCGCTGGTGACTTTTCTGTAAAATCGCCTACAATAAAAGGAATCCTGACTGTAATAAATGTTGGATCTTTGAGCAAATGAGCAGTCAATGAAGACGGTATTTCAAGGTTTAATTCTTCATTGTTCCGCTCAACCTGAATATTTTTGGCTTCATTTAATACAATGTAAGGAACGATCTGGTAAAAATTATCAATCTTTTTATGATCAACTGACAGGATCTTATCTCCGCTTCTGAGGCCCATATCCCTGGCCAGGGAATCAGCAGCAATGCCATAGGTCACGTTTTCTGTTGGCAGATACTGTTCACCCCACACAAAAAGTATGGAGGCATATATTGCCAGTGCCAGGACAAAATTAACCAGTACCCCCCCAAGCATTATGAGCAGTCGTTGCCAGGCCGGTTTAGCCCTGAATTCCCAGGGTTGCGGAGGCTTTTTCATCTGTTCGGTATCCATCGACTCATCGATCATGCCACTGATCTTTACATATCCGCCCAGCGGAAGCCATCCTACACCATATTCGGTTTCTCCTTTTTTAAACTTAAAAAGTGAAAACCAGGGATTAAAAAACAGATAGAATTTTTCGACCCGCGTTTTAAAAAGCTTGGCAAGCAAAAAATGGCCCAACTCATGTAAAATCACAAGCAGAGATATACTGAGTAAAAATTGTGCCGCTTTAACTAATATTTCCATTTACAATAAATTTAAACTTTAATCCCGATCAATGATCGTGCATATTGCCTTGCTTCTCTGTCTGAATGCGTATAATCTTCGAAAGACGGATCAGAAACAAAGCTTATTTTCTGTAATGTTTTTTCTATTATATCGGACATTTCTAAAAAACCCAATTGTCCACAAAGAAATGCCTCTACTGCAATTTCATTGGAAGCATTGAGTATACAGGGAGCATTACCCCCTTTATTCATTGCTTCATATGCCAGTGCAAGATTACGAAATTTTTTTGTATCGGGTTGTTCAAAAGTAAGATTTGGATACTGTGTGAAGTCAAGCCTGGGGAAAGAAGACTTCAATCTTTGCGGGAATGAAAGCGCATACTGAATGGGTAGCTTCATATCGGGCACCCCCAGCTGGGCTTTTACCGAACCATCTTCAAACTGAACCATTGAATGAACAACTGATTGGGGATGTACCACTACTTCGATCCGGGAAGGCTTCACTTCAAACAGCCATTTGGCTTCAATGGCTTCCAGCCCTTTGTTCATCATGGAAGCAGAATCAATCGTAACCTTTCGGCCCATACACCAGTTGGGATGAATAAGTGCTTCGCTGGCGGTAACCTTTCTGAGCTCATCAATAGTCATATTTCTGAAAGGTCCTCCCGAAGCGGTAAGAAATATTTTCTCCACCGGATTGCATTCCTCCCCTGCCAGACACTGGAAGATCGCAGAATGTTCAGAATCTACGGGAAAAATATTGACTCTTTTCTCAAGAGCCAGCCGGGTAATCAGTTCGCCAGCCACCACGAGTGTTTCTTTATTGGCCAGTGCGATGTGTTTCCCCGACTGCAAAGCCCTGATCGTTGGAAGCAAACCGGCAAAACCAACCATAGCAGTAAGTACCATGTCGATGGTTTCCATTTCAACTACCTGGCAGATGGCATCATAACCTGTATATACTTTTATGGGAAAATTTTCCAAAGCATCTTTTACTTGCTGGTATTTCTCAGTGTTTCCAATCACCACAACATTGGGAACAAACTGCACTGCCTGATCAATAAGCAGTTCGGCACTGTTGTTGGCTGCCAGCACCTCCACTTCAAATTTATCGGGATGATCCAGAATAACCTCCAGTGCCTGGGTCCCTATTGATCCTGTGGAACCTAATATTGCAATGCGTTTCTTCATGATTAATGTGGTGTCTCCCTGTTCTCGGTTTTTTGTGTGTTTAAATAATCCAAATTCAATTTTATATTCATTCAGGCCCACAAAGATAGCCATCATTCAAGGAAAATAAAACTAAATTAATCATTCCGGAATTTAGCCCGTTTGCAGACAAATTTTTAAAAAACAATATAATCTTCAGGGTTAATTGGAGTCCCGTTGTGCCACAATTCAAAATGCAAATGAGGCCCGGTAGTAAATTCACCCGAATTCCCCACTATGGCAATAGCTTCACCAGCTTTAACCTGTTCGCCTGTAGATTTAAGCAACTCAGCATTATGCTTGTAAACTGATATATAATTATTTTCATGCTGCACCTCAATCACATAACCCGTCTCCAGCGTCCATTCAGACATGATGACGGTTCCGGTCATCACCGATTTCACAACCGCATCGGGGGCTGCCACCACATCGACACCGTAATGTCTGTCTCCCGGATTAAAAGCATTGGTTACTATTCCGCGTAAGGGTGTAAAAAAATGCAGACTCAGTTGTTTATCACTACTTCCCTTGCCTTCATTTACTGTCAGGTTATATTGTTCTTCACTCTCAATCTGTAAACGGAGAAGCGAATCCTGTTTCGATTTTTTAAAGGTTATGTCTTTAATTCTTTCCGGCTGATCATTAACAACCTGTGTACTGTCGCTCGGAGCCCCCCCTCTGACAAGGGTTTTGATATCTTCAAAATACTGATCCCTGATCTTCAATTCTTTTTCGAGAGAATCAACCTTAATAGCATTCATCACGATGTTACGCCGCATGTTTCCATCGGGATAACCCGGAATAAATTCCCGAACAGGGGTATAGGCAATGACTGAAAAAACAATTCCAATAATCAGGATAGCAATGGTGCCGATGAGGGCAAGCATGTTTAACCTGGATAGTTTTATGTACCAGACCTCTTCATAAGTGTTGTCGTTATAAATTATTAACCGGTACTTGTGCCTCAGCCTGTTGATTAATTTTTCTTTGTCTTTGCTGGCCATGATTGATATGTAAAAGAATATTCGTGCAAAGATATAAAAGTTTTAGGGGAACAATGCCACCGGGGCAATTATATTGCAGCAAATATATAGCCTTTGGCCCCATGCCCAAAACTCCTGGTTCCTTTGGAAGTATTAATCAATCCATCACTTTTACCTCAACCGGATCGCTCTGCCATAAGCCATGTTTGGTACAGGTAGCCATGGCTGTTAAGTTCATACTTACGTTGGGAACAATATAAAAATCCACCTCAATATGAGCTGACTGATTTCCCATCGTTCCCGGAATAAAGTGAGCTTCTGCAAGAAAGGTTTCCCTGTTCCAAAGCTGTATATAACTGATAAAATGATCAGGATCATCAGGATGCAGGTATTCTTCACCTAACCTGACTTTTACTTTTAATTTTTCCCCTCTTTTTACATTATTATCGCAAATCACAAAAGGAGTATGGCGGTCAAAATAATCTTTCCTGGCTTCTTTTTCTTCTTTGCTGATATCGACTGGTTTAAAAACTCTTGGCATAATGTTTTCTTTTTTTGTCTCAAAAATAGTATAATTTTTTTGACAAACTAAAAACATTGTATATCTTTGCACCCACGCAAGGACAAACAGATTACCACATCAATTTGGTTTAAGTTTTTAACTGGTTGTTTAGCTAAAAAGAAAGTTCTGTAAAGCACTAAAAATATATTGCGGGGTGGAGCAGTTGGTAGCTCGTTGGGCTCATAACCCAAAGGTCGTAAGTTCGAGTCTTACCCCCGCTACTAAAAAAGGCAGTCAATTGACTGCCTTTTTTTTTTGATTTTAATGATATTTCATCTATACATTTAATTTTTAGCTACATAGCCTGAATACAACCAGGCGGCTCCTCCCAAAGCAGTATCTTTAAGCAAACTAAACATGGCACTTTGGTCCCCTGCTGCCATTGCAGGTATATGAAGGACTATCACGAAAATAAAGAGCATGATACCCAGCAAAAAGGACGCCCATTTGTCCCAAACCCGGATCATCATGCTGATAGAAGCTGCAATCAGAGCCAGGCCTGTAAGAATAGTCCAAAAGGCGGCACCCGGCATCCAACTGGGAACAAATCCGCCAATTTTACCTGTAAAGATTAAATGATTTAAACCGAAAATAAGAAAAGGGATTGCAAAGAGGAATCTGCCGATTGTTCTGGTTATAAATTTCATAGTGCTAAAATTTTAGGGTTAATACTTTGTGAAATTATTTAGTGTAATTATTGCATTTATAATCACTGAGGTTCTGTATATAAAATCCAGAATAATTAACAATTAAAAATCAGCATTGTTCTTACAGGCAATTTACCGAAAGAAATGATAAAATCAAATTTTGATGAATAGTTAATTGCAGCAGAATCTAAAAAAGCGCATCCCTGTTCGTTGGGGATGCGCCTTATAAGGGAGGAAAAATAATATTTATCTTACAATACTGAACCTGAAATACAGTAATTCATTTTCCCCGTATAGTTTCACTACATAGGAACCGGCAACCAGGTCAGTTGTTTTTATTCTTGTTATGGTTCCACACTGCACATTTATCTGTTTAACCATGCTCCCCGAAGCAGAAAAAATAACAGCTTTCTTCAAACCCTTTTCTCCGGAAGAGGTATTGTCAATTATCAGATAATCACTGGCCGGATTAGGATAAACCATCCATTTTGAGTTGAGTTCTGGTACTATTGCATTTACTGTTTCTACCGTACTTTCTTCAGCAAAAGAAGAGCCCAGGAATCCGTGATCAATAGCCTGCACACTCCAGTAATAAGTAGTACCACTTTCGAGTCCTCCAATAATCCACTGGGTAGAAGTTCCAGCATTACCCGGTTGTGCAATTTTTCTGAATCCGTCGGGGCGTGCTATAGGACCAAGTACCTCGTTCATGTTTGATTCTGTACCAATTTTCAGGTTATAGGTGAGTGCTTGAGAAACAGTATGGTCATCAACAGCGGCATCCCAGCTGAAGAGTATACTGTCATTCCTGACCTCAGCAGTAAGATTAGCAGGTGCAGCAGGAGGCTGGTTGACCGCCTGGATATTATTCTTGTATAAAGCTGTTACCTGTTTTCCTGTTGAAGGAGAAAAACCTGCCATTAAAAGGTCAGGATCGCCATCATTGTCATAATCGCCCCAGGCAAGACAACTTCTGCCAAGATCTATCAGAGGAATGCCACTTTCTGAAAAGACACCGTTATTATTTGTATATATTCCGGAGAAGGAAGTAAACATGCTCTTGTTACCGGATATTGCCAGGTCAAGGTCTCCATCATTATCATAATCGCACCAGGCAGCATCTCCGCTGCAAACCTGTTCAATATCAGCCTGGATATTTGTAAAATTCCAGGTATTGTCTTCTCCGGATCCGTCATTCCGGTAAATAGCAGTAAAATAATCCTCTTCTGTTTTACCGGTGAGCACCAGATCAGGGTCTCCGTCATTATCATAATCGCCCCATTCTGCAGCGGCATTGCCCACACCTGTAATATTAGTATTGACCAGTGTGAATTGGCCGTGATCATTGCGATAAAGCGCCGAAGACAGGGTATTGGTATTAAAGCCACATACAAAGATATCCAGGTCTCCGTCGCTGTCAAAATCAACCCATGTGCTTTCACCGCTCCAGATACCGGTCAAACCGGCATCCATTTCCTCCATTGCCCAGCTCCCAAATGGTGTTGCACCAGCATTTCGGTATATCAACGTATAATACTGACCATTCCCGGCATTTCCTGATACCAGCAAATCGTACCGGCCATCATTGTTGTAGTCACCCCAGTCGAATGATCCGGCATCCAGGTCCCTGATGTCCACATCAGCTGTCTCAATAAAACTTCCCTCCACATTTTCATAGAAGATTGTGGTAATTTGGGTAGCCGCCTGGTTTTCACGTCCCATAATGATCAGGTCAAGATCGTCATCATTATCATAATCAGTCCATGAGACAGCATCTGAAGTACCCGGGGAAACTCCCGCTAGCGCAATGCCCGAATCTTCAAACCCATTCCCGGTATTATTAAAAATTTTAGTAATATATTCTTCCTGTTGCCCAAGCCATCCTGTTATGACAAAATCGAGATCCCCGTCATCATCATAATCTCCCCAGGCAACTGAACCGTGAGAAACACTGTCCAAATCAAAATCTACCAGCGTAAAATTGTCAGGGATAGTACTCCTGCTAATCACCACCTGAGCCGTATCCGTTTCCCCATGCTGGTCGGAAATTACATACCACAAAGTATCATTTTCATAGGTAAAATCAGTGGGCAGGTATTGCAGGGTTGTATCTCCCGGCAAAATCGATACATTCCCCTGCATGGGTTGGTCAACTGTAACAATGATAAGGGTATCTCCATCCACATCATAATCATTTTCCAGCACTTTCAAAAATGTTTCTCCTGTGGCATTATAATTATCATCCACGGCTACAGGCGGATCATTTACCGGTGTGATCATTATGTTAAAAGTATCACGTGCAGTCTCATTCATATTGTCCTTCGCTTTTACTGCGATTTTCCCTTCACCCGTATAATCCTGAGAACTGTTTACTGATAAAATATTCCCCTCCAGCTGAGCAATAATATCCGGATTATCACTTTCAGCAGTATATACAAGCACGTCTTCTTCATTGGGATCGGCAAAAACAGTATCCAGCATGGCAACTACCATAAGGCCGGTATCTTCAGGATAACTTATATCTTTCAGTGGTTTGTCGACATAGGGGGGCTCATTGGGCACAATGGTAAATTCATCTGCGCCTATATCAGGAGTAACAGCATTTCTGGTATCCCCGTCAATATCAGTATCAATACCTGATACAGGAGATCCTTTCCCATCCAGCAGGGGTGAAAATGTGTGCAGGTTGGTGGCGGAAAGAAATCCCGGATTGGCCATTATTGAATGTTGATTAGCACTACTGGCTGATTGTATGGCTACAAGGTCTGTACACGCCTCACCCCAGTACCCCAGAGTGGTGCCTTCTGAATAGAAAGCATTATAATCTGCAGCATCAAAGGTGGTGTTATTAACATAAATACTATAAGCTGTTCCCTTGTTACTGAAAATATTATCTTTTAGTGTAATATTCTGACTGTTCTGAATATTTGCAGGTACACCTTTATTCGTACCTGAGTACATGGAAACACTGTTGTAATAAATCTTGATCTTATTACAATTATACAGTTTCAGTCCGGGTTGATTTGGGGAGGTATAATCACTGGCAATAAAATTATTGGCAATCAGCCCCGTGTTAAAATCCTCGAATGTAACACTGTTCAGGTCAAAGCCGGAGCCATATTTGCTGTAAACAGAATTTCCTTCAATAGTAAGTCCTTCTGTTGCGTATGCAATATCAGAGCCATATGTCCCGCCTGTCATTTTATTCCCTATTATTTGAGGATTCAATACGTTTCTCAGGTTGAGCTGTGCATAACCGGCATGATCAATCACATTATTGAGGAAATGAAATTCTCCCGGCCCGGAGATGGCATACTGCAGGTTATACAGCAGACATGTACTTCCCATCACCATGGAATCCGCCTCAAAATGCTGGTAATGAAAATTCAGATTGTCAGAAAAAATATTGATGCCGTTTGAATTGGCATCAGATTGTTCTGTGCTGTTTAATTTACAGGAAACTACATATAAACTGTCAACCATCCCCTGCAAAAAAAGGACTCTTGCATACCTTGCATCCATTGCATCAAAGGTAAGGTTCGAGAGGATCAGGAATGAAGACCCTTTTAACTTCAAGACATAATTGTCGTATTGATCGGAAGCATTGTGCCAGATATGCACATCGGTATGGTTTCCGGTAGAAGATTCAATGATAACCGGACTGGTAGAAGAGGCCCCGGTAACCGGGGGGATCACACATTGTTCATTATAGTACCCGGGAAGCAGTTGCAACCAGAGTGTATCAGTTATTCCTTTTATTTGTACATCAGCAACCGCCTCATTCAGTGTGGCATAATTGCCCCCGCCACCAATAGTCAGCACTCCGTTGAGGGCAGGTTTAACACTGGCAGAAGCAGCAAACTCCACGGCACCGATATCCGGATGTGACGCATCACGAGCAGTTCCGTTAATATCCTTCGATACCTCTGTGATGGGTGTTCCGGCACCATCCAGCCAGGCAGAATTAGGCTGTAATGTTGCTGTTGAAGTGAAGTTCGGAAAAGCAAAAAGTGAATGAGTATCCTTCGTGCTAACCATTTTTAAAGTACGAAAATCCTCACACTTCCCGCCCCAGTATGCAAAAATTCTTCCGGTTGTATAATAATTATTGTAGTCACAGTTCTTAACCTGACCAGCCCCAAGGCTATAAATAGCGAACCCTTCACCCAGGGCAACCAGGTTGTTATTCATCACATTCATTGTCTGGTCGATGCAGTAAGTTAGGTACAGGACCTTCGCCAGTTTATTACCGGTATTTAGTAATACACTATTGTGATACAAGTTTACAAAAGAACAGGAACCCAGCTGAATCCCGATTGATCCGTTTTCAGTCATCGAAACTGTATTATTGGCAATCAGCGATTCAAAGTTTACAGCCGATTTCATATTGGAAATCATCAGGCCGGTGTGTGAAATCTCTGTCAGCCTGTTCAATGTTACCTGAACACTGTTGCTTGAACCAATCAGATAGATGCCATAGCTGCCACCATTTATCAGATTATCAGAAACAACAGTACCATTGTGCCTGTTTAAATAAATTCCTGCATAACCTGGCCCTTCAATAATATTACCTGTAATTTCCGAATTGTTGTTATACTGCGCGCCGCTGTTAATAAAAATTGCGTAGCTGCCATGGTTAAAGAAGTTATTTGATATCTTCAAATTATTCAATGCAGTACTGGTTGCATTAACCAGGGCCAGTTCGCCCCGTGCATTGGTATTATAGGTCCCATTGAAGCAATTGTTTTCAAGCGTTGTATTATAAACATATTCTTCCATCAAAACAGACCTGCCGTTTACCTCGTTAAGGGCAGTGAAAGTAAGTCCGCGGATAGTAACATAGTTACACTGCTTTAACTTCAACACAAAATTATCATCACTTCCCGTAGCTGTATAACGTATCACTACATCCGTCGAATCACCGGTGGCTGACTGGAAAACAACGGTATTGCTTTCGGAGGTATTGGGAATATATGGAACGATTAACTGCTCATCATATGTTCCGGATAAAATATTAAAAGTAACCGGCCCGCTTACTCCCAATGTATTCAGGTCGCTGGTAACATCTGCAAAAGAAGTATAATCGCCGCCCGTCCCGATGGTATAGGTTCCGGATAACTGGGCTATCGAAAAACTTTGCAAAATGATCAGTAAAATAAATACTGTCAATAACCTGCTGAGCCATTTGCTCAAAAGCAGATAGGGTAAATGTGTTTTCATAATCATAGGTTATTAATTTATATTAGAGATTTAGTTTTTTTAGAGATTATATTGCATGAATGGGTGAGTGTATCATTAGTCCGCCTTAACAAATTCAACCCGGCGGTTAAGCGCCCTTACTAATAAACTGAATGCTAACAAGATATTTATTGTTTTCATAATGGTTGAGGTTATTAAGTTCATTGTATATAAATTTATCCCTCAGCAGCATATGAAAAAATCCCATTAGCATGGGATATTTGAGTATAAGTAATAAAAGAGAAAGGGTAAATGTTGGGTAGTTAGATCTCTCCACTCAACGATTTTCTAATAATATCGGCTTTACAGTGTACCTGAAGCTTGCTGTATATGTTTTTAATATGTGAACGGACAGTTTCCAGTGAAATACAGGCATGATCAGCAATCATCTTATAACTTAAACCATCCACCAGCCCCATTACAATTTCTTTTTCCCTGTCAGTAAGTACCGAATCTTTTTTACTGCTCTTGTCATTTCTGAAAAAATCAATCACCTTGCGGGCAATCTGGGGGGACATAAAAGAGCCTCCTTCATTGACCATTTCAATAGCCTTTTTAATATCAGGGAAAGGGAGATTCTTAAGCAGATAACCTGAAGCACCGGCACAAAGAGACTGGAAAATCTTGTGAGAATCATTGTAAATGGTAAACATGATAATGTTGATATCCGGATATTTTTCATGGATCAGCTTAATTCCGCTGATGCCAGACATACCCGGCAAGCCGATATCCATCAGGATCACATCGGGAAGATTATCTTCAGCCAGAATACCCAGAAATAGTTCAACAGATTCCCTGGTAAGCTGACAGGACATATCCGGCTGACTGTGCAAATATTCCCTGATCCCTTCCCGGATCACCTGATCATCTTCTATGATAGCTACATTAATCATACAGGCATGTTACGGATGATTTATTAAAAATAAAATACCATCTATATGGGATTTTAAATTATTTATAGTTTTTTACCCCTGAGCCTGATCTCTGTTCCTTTACCTGTATTGTTTACTGTCAGGTCGGCACCAAGCCTTTGTGCCCTCATTTTCATGTTTCGTAACCCATTTCCCCTGCGGGATTCTTTCCCTTCAAAACCTTTTCCGTCATCGGTAACAGATAACTCAAAGCCGTTCTCATCATTTATAAACTTTACTTCCACCTTTTGTGCGCCTGAATGTTTGGCTATATTAGTAATGGCCTCTTTATAAATATAGTAGATATGCTGCCGGAAAATCACTTTGAGATGTTTTCTCATATTCAGCCCTTTGTGCTGAAATGTAACGCTAATGTCACAGACCTGTAATGTAGTGTGAGCAACATCCTGCATGCGGGCCAGAAGGTCTCCCATTGTATCATTCCTGGCATCAATTGACCATATAATGTCACTCAGGGTAGAAATGATCTGCCTGCTTAGTTCTGCTATTTTGCGGGAAATTGTAAGTGCCTGCTACTGTATCACGTGAAGTTTCAATTTGTTGTGAGTGAATTGTAATTCGTGTCAGCACTGCGCCCAAGGTCATCGTGGAGATCACTGGCAATCTGCACGCGGAGCCTCTCAATCTTTCGAACCTGTTGTAACCTGTAAAGATGAATCAAATAAAGAATACCTGCGCCGAAAAGTATGGCCAGTATCCTGAACCACCAGGTCTTCCACCAGGGAGGTGAAATGATAATATTCAATATAGCTTCCTGATTACTCCAAACACCGTCACTGTTAGCTCCCTGAACTCTGGAAGACATATTTTCCGGGATCAAGTCCTGTATATCCTGCATACCTCCTTATACCAGATTCCACCCAATCTTCGTCAACACCTTCCATGATATATCTGTACTGGTTTCTTTCGGGGATTGCATAATCAAATGAAGCAAACTCGAAAGAGAAAAAATTTTGACGGTAATTCAACTGTATAGTACTGGTATATGGCAATGCAGCAGGAAGCTTTGTTTCTTCATTAAAAATCATAAATGAAGTAAATACAATGGAAGGCCGAAAACTTCTTTCATGTATGCTGTCGGGGCAGAAGATGTTAAACCCTTCCACTCCGCCGAAAACAAAATACCCATTATGAAGCTTAATTTTTGCTCCGGCATTAAATTCATTACTTTGTAAACCATCTTTAACTGTAAAATTCCTGATTCTCCCACTTGCTGGTTGATATCTTGTTAATCCGTTGTTGCTTGTGATCCACAGATTATGATGATCATCCGGTAATACAGCATACACCGAACTACCCGGTAGACCATTTTTTTCTGAAATATGATAAAATCCTGCAGATATGGAATCAGCAAACAGTACAGATAACCCCCTGTTTGTTCCAACGAGTATTATCCTTCCGGAATCAGTATCATTCTCTGAAATATCATGAATTATGTTTCCGCTTATGGAAGAAGGGTCCTGGGGATCGTTGAGAAACCTGGTAAATGAGTTCGTTTTTTTGTTATACCTGTCCAAACCACTTCCCCAGGTGCCGATCCACAGTGTTTCCCGGCTGTCCATGAAAAGTCGTAGCAGATAATTTCCCGATAAAGAATTTGGTTTTTGGGGATGATGCTGAAAACTTGTATACTTGTGGAGTATGAGGTCGTGTCGTACTAACCCCTCATTATAGGTAGCAATCCAGAGATAACCAGTCGGATCATAGCATAAACCATTTATATAGTCCAACCCTCTTGTTGCAGGTATGTCATTACTTTCCCGTATCGCTGTAATTTTTCCAGAGGAAAGATTCAGCTGATTCAAGCCTCCACCCCGGGTCCCGATCCATACAGAACCATTCCCGTCGCCAGTAATTACGCTGATATTATTATTGTTTAAGCCGGATGAAATTCGCTCATCATGCTGATAAAGCACAAAAGAATCAGTTTGGGGATAATAGCGGTTCACGCCATGGTTTTCGGTTCCTATCCACAGGGTTCCTTTTTCATCCTCGTAAAAACAGGTTACTTTATTATTGCTTAGTGAATTCTTTTCTCCGGCCTTTGTGACAATGTGCCGGAATCTTGCGGCTGATGGATTCAATATATTGAGTCCTTCTGCACCAACCCATATTAGCCCCGACCTGTCTTCAAATATGCTGTATACATTATTCCCGCGGATGCCTGAAGGGTCAGCCGGATCGACCATAATCCAGGTGAAATTATTCTTTTCCGGATTATAGAGATTCAATCCGGCAGAAACAGTTCCCACCCACAGATTACCCCGCTTATCAGTCAGAATGGAAGAGACATCATTATCACTTAGTCCATTGGATTCCAGTGGGTGATGCAGAAAATGTTCAAAACAGCCTGTTGCTTTATCATATCTGTTCAATCCTGCGCCCAGCGTCCCTACCCAGATATTCCCCTGCTTATCTTCTCCGATTGCTGTGATCCGGTTGCCGCTTATAGAAAATGGTTTTTTCGGATTATGCCTGAAAAAAGAAAAAATAATGCTGCCAGAATAATTTAGATCAGCTTTCCATAACCCGTTCCAGGTACCAATCCATAAAATATTTTGTTTATCAATATACATAGCCCTGATATAATTACCGGGCAAAATTGTGTCGCCTGTAACTTCACTGCTAAACGAAGTAAAATTTTCATTTGTGGCATTATACCGGTTTAATCCTCCTCCCCAGGTACCAACCCATAATATGCCTGATGTGTCTGTACATAGGGCTACCGGTCGGCTTCCCCTAATAGCAGATTCATCGGCTGAATCAGGCAGATAGGTGGTAAAGGAATTCTGCAGGGGATTGTATTTTGTCAGTCCGTTCCAGGTAGCTATCCAGAGGTTACGCGCCTGGTCTTCCTTTATATCCCAAATCCAGTTATGTGAGATTGAATTACTGTCAGCAGGGTCATGTCTGTAAATAACAAAATCATATCCGTTATAACAGTTTAATCCTACCTGGGTGCCAAACCACATAAGCCCTTTGCTATCCTGAAAAATACAATTGACAGAGTTTTGAGACAATCCGTCGTCAATGGTAAGATGCCTGAACTGGTATGACTGGGCAAATAATGCCGAAATATGAATTTGCAGCAGAAACAATAAACCTAATGATGTATGGGCCGGTTTACACATTTTATAATTGTATTAAACCCTTTTAACCATGCTCACTCATTATTGGTTAATGCTGAGACCTTTAGTCTCTTGTGAAATTCACTATGCCTGCAGACTGGCCTTCGGAATACGTGTAACCAGATCGTTAAACTGTGAAAGACTTTCTGTGCCAATCGTAAAACAATCAATATATTCCCTGTTAAGCGCTGATTGCAAACACTCATCCACCTGGCCGGTAAGTTTTCCACCGCCAAAAATCTTCATCCCTATAAGGGATTTGCCGGAAGCTTTCATCTTCTTCAGCACAGGAATCACCTCTTCAACAGTGCCGTCCATTCTGGCTCCGTATGGATTGATCCTGGCCAGGTCAACCTGCACCCAGTCACTGTCGGCTGCTGCTTTTAAAGCACCCAGCGTATGACACGACACCCCGTGTAGTTTGACAATACCATCATCCTGAGCCTGTGAAATAACATCCATGGCTCCCTGTTTCTCTGTGGGCCAATCGGGTGATTGCATATTATGCAACAGCAGGATATCAATATAATCTGTTCCTATCTCTTTTCTGAACCGATCCAGGTCATTCTTCATCTCTACGGAAGTGGTGGCATGCGTTTTTGTGAGAATGGTTACCTTTTCCCGTGGCACATATTTCAATGCTTCCTTCATGTGTGGGTGGGTACCATACTGGTCGGCAGAATCCCAGAAGAAAACACCTTTGTCATAGGCTGCCCGTAAAAGATCCGACAAGCCTTTTATCCCCATCTCCTGGGTTTGGTCCGATCGACCTCCCCAGCCATTTGTTCCCGTACCGATTGCCAGTCTTGAAACAGCAACTTTTCCGTTACCAAGCATGATCCTGTCACTTGCATATTTCCTGGTGGCATCCGCTTTTACAGGATAGGAAAAAGAGCCCAGTGTAGCTGCACCGGTAGCCAGTAAAGAATTCCTGATAAATTTTCTGCGCTTCATGAGAGTGTGCTTTTGTGGTTCATTGTTCTTACAAGTTATACAAAAGAACAATGACAGTCAAGTAATTGTTTGACAATACATCCAGATGGGCAGGATTTTAAAAGCATATTCTAAATTACAGTGCTGTATCGACTGCCCTTCAAAGAAAACAGGACAACCCTTCGATGAACATAAATTTCCTGTTCATATTTAAATCACACGGCGGTAATTCAAATCTGTTGTTATGAAATAAATGTGGAAAAATTGCAGAATAATTAACTAAACAAAATTCTATGCCTTTGGTAAGTCATTAATCAGGTCTTCAACGTCTTCAATCGGCTCACCAAATACTGAAACGCCGTATTTCCATATATTTTCATGAAATTCGCGTTTTGATACACCGGCTAATTCAACAGCTTGCCCTGAAGATAAGGTTCCATTTTCAAAAAGATTGGCAGCCAATTGCATTTTCACGTCGGTTTCATTGACGGAATCAGGTATTCTTACTGTTAATGTTTTCATATTCTATAATTTGAATTAATGCGAAGATACAAAAAAATACCTAATTATCCATATAACCTACCGAATGTCAAGGCTGTAACGCATTTAAAACATTGAGTACATAAGGATTTCAGAAGTATAATTTTTTACAGATGATTATAAAAGAAATCCCGGGGTAAATTAGTAATTGTCCGGTTGCGGATTTTTATATTTACGCTTACTATATCCCTCATATAGGACTGCTATACTTACCATACGGTCAAAAGAAAAAAATCCCTTCGCATAGCGCTGGGATTTTTTTATGAGGTCACGGGCGGATTCGAACCGCCGTACAAGGTTTTGCAGACCTCTGCCTAGCCACTCGGCCACGCGACCATTATTGTCATGGACTGCAAAATTAATAATTTATCCTGATTTTTAAAGAAACTGAATTATTTTTCCTCATATTTTTTCAGGCAGGAAGGACAGATACAATTATCATAGGTATTCATAATGGTAAGCATGTCTTTTTTCAGGATCCGGTAATTCTCGCACCAGCAATCCTCCTCTCCCATACAGGAAAAAAATCTGCCACAGGACGGACACCGCTTTAGTTTACCCTTATTCGTTATATTCATCTATCTCTCAATGGTTACACTTACGCTCTTCATCTTACCACCCATAGGCGGATTCATTTTTGAGACTTTTATTTTGGCATGCTTTAACTGGTCACCAAACTGACGGTAAAGAGAATCGAGTATTCTGCTGGCTATATGTTCCAACAGATGGCTTTTGATGGCCATTTCCTCTTTCACAATCCGGTAGGCTGTCTGGTAATTCAGTGCATCTTTAATGTTATCCGAAGCCGCCGGAGCAGTCATATCCGTTTCAAGCTGCAGATCAACCAGAAATTTGTTTCCCACGATCTGTTCTTCCCGGTAATGCCCGTGATAGGCGTAGAACTCCATTTCTTCAATATGAATCAGACCCATTTTAGTTGTATTGGTAATAAACCTGCAAAGATAAAGGTAAAAGTTGAGCTGCACAACGATATTTACCTGTGAAAACCCCTCCTGGTGATCTTTATCACCAAATATAAATGATAAATATCACCTTCTAATTTTAGGTAATGTTTAAGTGGTTATGCCACACCTAAATACCACGTTCAGCAAGGAAAGCAGTTAAATTTCACTCTTCATTTTCCAATAACTATTTGCTGTCTAACACGTATCCATAGATTGGATTCAGTACAAATAATTTCAAAGCTAGCGACTTTTACATATGATAACTTCCTGTAAATTAAAAGGATTTATTAATCCTTTTCACTTTCTTTCAGTTTTCTTTCTTTTCCTTTTTAGCATTTCCTTGTACGGAGGACCAACAGGGCAGGCCGGAGATGACCAGGTGATTTGTGTACCCAGCACAAATATGAATGCAAAATCCAGTGGGACAGGAACATGGTCTGTTAAAGTCGGTTGGGGACATGGAACTTTTAATGATCTAACTGATCCAAAAACTAATGTTACGGATATCGGATTTGGAATAAATATATTCATATGGCATTACCAAATTCCAGGACAGCCTGTTACAGATGATTATGTAACAATTTATAACTATTCAGCTGATGCAGGCAGCAATGTCATTGTATGCGACAATAGCTTTCAGATGCAAAGTCCAAGTGATATCTCTGAAATACCTGGAGGAGCAACAGGCACCTGGACCTGCAATAATGCATCTGTTGTGATAGACGACATCCATGATAATCATACCTGGGTTCATAATCTCCAACCAGGTGATAATAAATTCCAATGGGAAATTATTTATAACGATCCAAGTTTAGTTGGAGGTTGTGCTTCGTCAACAGGACAGGTTACTATAACCTATACTGGGAATAATTTAAACACCTACACTTTATCAAGTTCTTCTCCGTCATATTGTCCAGGAAGTGCAACTATCATTGAAACAAACGGGTCAGAACTAAATGTAGACTACCAGCTATATAAGGACGGAAATCCTATAGCTGGAATACAGAGTGGTGATGGAAATCCACTAACATGGAGTAATATGACAGCCGGAAATTATACATTGGAAGCCATCTCAAATATGTATACCTGTACTAAAGTTATGCCATCCAGTCTGACAATTACAGAATACCCCGCCATAACTGATTTTACAATTACTGGTATTAATGCATATTGTACAGGTGACCCCTCAAAAGGAAGTGTTACCCTGGGCGGATCAGAAAATAATGTAAATTATCAGTTATTAAAAGATGGTTTAGCATATACTCCGGCAAAACCCGGGGATGGAAACCCCATAACATGGTCTTCTTTGCCATCCGGAATTTATACAATAGAGGCTCACAACACACTTACTAACTGTACTAAAACTCTCTCTGGAAGCTTAACAATCGTTGAGAATCCCTTACCTGCTGTATATACTCTTACCGGAACAGCAACCTATTGCCCTGGAACAGGTGGCCCTGTAGAGCTTGGCGGATCAGAAAACAATATCGAATATCAGTTAAAGAAAAACGGGACAGATGACGGAATTGCGCTTCTGGGAACTGGTAGTCCCTTGACCTGGCCAAACAAAACCACAGGCACTTATACCGTCGAAGCCAACAATCCTACCACAACCTGTTCGGTATCCATGAACGGGTCAGCGGTTATTTCTTCCTATGCAGCTCTTACTGATTATACCTTAAGTGGTCCTACTGAATATTGTATCGGGTCGGGCGGAGTAACATTAACGCTGAGCGGCTCACAATTCGGAACCAATTATGAATACCAGCTGGTTAAAGACAACATTCCGGTAAGTACACAAACGGGCACAGGCGGTTCTCTCAGCTGGAACGGACTCCTGCAAGGTTCTTACTGGGTAGTGGCCACCAATACCACTACAAGTTGCACTCGTAAGATGACTGGTACAATTACAGTAACTGAAAACCCGTTACCTGTGGCTGATGCAGGATCTGACAAATCCATTTGTTATGGAAGCAGCACTACCCTAAATGCCTCAGGTGGAACTGGTTACCTCTGGACACCCGGAGGATCAACATCCTCCTCCTATACGGTTACACCCACAGCAGATGCAACCTATACGGTACAGGTAACAGATGCCAATGGTTGTGTAAACACTGACCAGGTAACAGTAACGGTTAATCCACTTCCAACTGCAGATGCAGGCAGTGATGCCGCAATCTGTGCCGGGTCTTCTAAACAGTTAAATGCAACGGGCGGACAAACTTACAGCTGGACTCCTGCAACTGGTCTTAGCAATGCAAGTATTTCGAGTCCGGTTGCTTCTCCTGCCAATACAACCACCTATAATGTAACTGTAACTGATGGAAACGGTTGTCAGGATAACGACAATGTAATAATTACAGTAATGTCAAACCCTGTTGCCAACGCAGGTAGTGACCAGACCATTTGTGATGGGGATAATGTCTCTTTAACCGCCAGTGGAGGAACTACATACAACTGGTCGACCGGGGATAATACACCAATTATTACGGTCGCACCAACCAGTACAACCAATTATTCAGTAACAGTTACCAATGCAAATGGTTGTACAGATGTTGATGAAGTACTGGTGACGGTTAGTCCCAAACCCACTGCTAATGCCGGCAGTGACAAGACAATTTGTGAAGGGACCACCGTCTCATTATCGGCAAGCGGAGGAGATACATATTTATGGAGTAACGGAGCTACCAGCTCTTCAATTAATGTCACCCCACTGGTTACCACAACATACACTGTAAGTGCAATCTCTTTAGCTGGATGTACGGATGATGATAACGTGACTGTAACGGTAAATCCCAATCCTACTGCCAATGCCGGTCCTGATCAACAGATCTGTATTGGAGAGAATGCAACTTTAACTGCCACTGGCGGCGGATCATACCTTTGGTCACCAACCGGTGATGTTACTACTTCAATTACCGTTAGCCCTGCTGCAACAACTGATTATTCAGTTAAAGTAACTGACGGGAATGGTTGTTTTGATACAGATGTAGCCAGGGTAACTGTCAACCCATTGCCTGTTACCGGAATATCAAACCTGGATGCCGATTATTGTAAAGACGAAGCTGATTTCACCATTACAGGTACACCAACCGGTGGTACCGGTTACTTTTCTGCAACAACAGGCCTCACTGACAACCTGGACGGTACGGCAGTCTTCAGTCCCTCTTCTGTTCCGCCCGGCACCAATTATAACATTACATATAACTATACTGATGGGAATGGTTGTGCGAGCAGTACAACACAGGCAGTATACATCCGAAACGACCTGAGCCCCCACCCGGTATTTGATAACCTGGACAATGTATATTGTGATGCAGATGCTACCACCCACGTGATAACTGCTACACCGGGAGATGCCAATGGTGTCTATTCAGGAGCTGCTGCCGGTTTGACTGATAACAATGACGGGAGCGCCGACCTGATCCCGGCAAACCTGCCTATTGGTAAATATACTATTACCTACACGTACACCGATCCGGCAACGAGCTGTCAGGGAACTGCAAGCAAACAAATAGACATCGGTATACCTATGCAAATCACCAACCTGAATCCTACCTATTGTGAGGATGATGCTCCGATAACTCTGGCTGCTGATCAGCCGGGTGGTGATTTTTCTATTGACGGAGCTTACAGTGGTCCGCAGGGCACAGCTGTATTTGATCCATCAACAATTGGTACGGGTACACATACTGTTACTTTCAGTCTGACCAACTCCATATCCTGCTCCAACTCAAGTACTGTCAACGTGGAGGTAAATCCACTACCTGATGCCTCCTTCACCCTGGACGGAGTAGCGAACACTTCCACCGAACTAAAATACTGTGACAACGGACCACTGGTCACCCTGGCAGGCAATCCCAATACGGGAGGCACTTTCAGTGGCACAGGAGTTTCCGGAAACAAATTTAACCCGGCAGCGGCCGGACCCGGTACCTATACAATATCTTACCAGTATACCAGTTCAAAGGGATGTACAGCTATTGAATACGCCACTGTTTATGTTGAGCCGGCTCCAGCAGTCACGATCAGCGGACTGGATGCTGCTTACTGTAACAATATTACTTCGCTGGAGATTGCCGGTGATCCGTTGAACAGTGGTGGTACCACTCCGGTAGCAGGCACATGGACAGCGCCGTGGGCTGATCCTGCTATCTTCAAAGATGAATTGAACGGCAAGGCGCTGTTCGATCCTTCCCAGGTTCCTACAGCAGGTACCTATACAATTACATACTCTGTTTCAGGAGCTAACGGTTGTTCGGCTTCAAAATCAAAAACAGTAAAAATTAACTTTCTCCCGACAGTTGCCTTTACCGGATTGCCTTCAGAGATGTGCCTGAACGATGCACCAGCAACACTTACCGGCAGTCCTGCCGGCGGAACTTTCTCCGGTCCGGGTATTACAGGAAACAAATTTGACCCTTCCGGACTGGCCACCATTAGTCATAATATAAAGTATTCCTATATCGACCCTGCTACGCTTTGTACTGATAATTCCATCCGGTCGGTAACAGTAAAGCCTCTGCCTGCTCTGTATACTATAACAGGCGGAGGGACTTACTGTGAAGGCAACGGCGGCGTGCATGTTGGTTTAAGCAGTTCAGAAGCAGGTGTTGATTACCAGCTCAATCTTGATGGTGCACCGCTGGGGGCTACAGTAACAGGCACAGGAGGCGCTATTGATTTTGGTTTACAGACCAATGAAGGCACCTATACAGTAACAGCCATCAACCCGTCGCCCAACAGCTGCAGCCGGCAGATGACCGGGAGTGCAACAGTAGCCATTAATCCGTTGCCGGGCGATGCCCAGCCTATTACAGGCAATGCCGCTGTATGTCCATCTTCATCCGAACCTTATTCAATACCTGTTATTCCCGATGCCACATCCTATGACTGGACACTGCCTTCAGGCGCAACTATTTCCAGCGGAGCCGGGACCAACAGCATTACGGTGGATTTCAGTGCAGCTGCTGCATCAGGCACTATCACTGTAAAAGGAGTAAATGCCTGCGGAAATGGCAATGCAGCCACACTGGACATTACCGTTAAACCCCTTCCCGCTGCAGCCGGAGCAATAACAGGTAATGCTACTGTATGTCTGAATGAACAGGGAGTGATCTATTCAGTTAGTCCAGTGGCCAATGCCACCAGTTATACCTGGAGTGTTCCGCCCGGAGCCACTGTCACAAGCGGAGCCGGAACCAGTCAGATAGTGGTGGATTACACCGGCGCCCTGTCAGGAAATGTGAAAGTGACCCCGGTGAACGGCTGCGGAACCGGAACATCTTCTTCCCTTGCCGTGAATGTGGTACCGCTGCCGGATATATCAACAGCAGTACCAACTGATAAGATTGACTGTTCAGGAAACCAGATAACCCTGTCAGGAAGCTCTTCAACAACAGGTGCTACATATAGCTGGACCGCGGAAAATGGTGGACATATTGTATCAGGGGCTGGCGGAACCAATCCCATAGTGGATGCCGCCGGATCATATATTTTTGAAGTAACCGAACCAGTGAATGGTTGTGCCAGTACAGAGACGGTTGTTGTTACTGAAAACAAAGCGGCACCGCAAAATGTAAGTATATCGGCAACTCATTCAGGGATCATCGATTGTAACAATCCAACTTCAACACTCACTGCTACCACCACAAGCACCTACCCGGTATCTTATTCATGGACTGCCACTTCCGGAGGAAATATTGTTTCCGGGGGAAATTCAGCCAGTGCCATAGTAGATGCCGGAGGCAGTTACGAGGTAAGTGTAAAAAACCTTAATACAAGCTGTGTTACCAAAAACAATATTACTATTACTGAAGATGTGGCCCAGCCGGTGGTAACAACAGTGAGTCCGGAACCGGAAAAACTCACCTGTACAGTCAGTTCAGTTACCCTTTCGGGCAACAGCAGTACTGCAGGAAGTACACTTAACTGGACAGGGCCTGCAGGTGCTACCATTACCAACCCCGGCTCATCCACTCCTATTGTTGATAAAGCCGGACTCTACACACTTACCGTGACAGGCACTAACGGATGTACCGCAACCGGAACGGTACAGGTAAGCGAGTCGAAAACACTGCCTGATATATCCGTTTTAACACCAGCTTCGGACATCACCTGTAACACTTCACAGGTTACCATCTCAGGCTCTTCTACCACTACAGGGGCTACCTACCTCTGGACCGGTCCGGGCACCATTACCACACCCGGCCAGGCTTCAACCCTTGTGGATGCAGCAGGTACCTATACATTGACTGTTACTGATCCGGTGAACGGGTGTACCGACAGCAGAAACGTCACTGTTAACGAGAATAAGACACTGCCGGACATCACCTTTACCGGCACACCAGGTGTGATTGACTGTAACAATCCATCCACTACCATTACTGCTTCTACCTCAGTAGCCTCTCCATTGTATAACTGGACAACTGTAAACGGCAATATCGCTGGCGGACAGGGTACTGCCACCGCTGTTGCCGATCAGGCCGGCACCTATACACTTACCATTACCGACCAGGTAAATGGTTGCCAGACCAGCAAGAACATCGATGTTACTGACGATATCAACCCGCCGGTGCTGACCATTGATCCTCCGGCTGTGCTGACCTGCAGCACTACCTCCATCACCCTGACAGCTACCTCTTCGGTGGCGGCTGCCAACCTGCAGTGGACCACCTCTGACGGGCATATTGTGTCAGGAGGCACGTCACTGACCCCCGTGGTTAATAAACCCGGAACCTATACACTCACTGCCACTGACCCGGCAAACGGCTGTTCATCATCCAAATCCGTACTGGTAACACAGAATATTACAGCTCCGGTGATCTCCTACAACGCATCACCCGCCACACTTACCTGTAGCCAGACAACAGTTACTTTGAGTGGTACAGCAGCAGGGGCAACACTTATGTGGACCGGACCGGCAGGTGCTACCATTACTAACCCTGGTTCCAACTTTCCCGTGGTGAATATGGCTGGCGTTTACACCCTCACTGCTACATCAACCAATGGGTGTACGAGCACACAAGCCATCACTGTTACAGAGAACAAGGACCTTCCGCAGAACATCAATATTGCCCCTGATCCCGCTTCGGAACTCAACTGTAACAACCCGCAGGTGAATTTGCTTGCTTCATCAACCACTGCCGGTGTTTCATATACCTGGACAGCCACTGCAGTAGGAAATATCGTCTCCGGCAACGGCACTGACCAGATCAGCGTGGATGCACCTGCTGATTACACCGTCATAGTCAAGGAACCTGTCAGTCAATGTACCGACAGCAAGACCATCACCGTGACAAAGAACACCACCGTTCCGGTAATTACCCTGCCCTCGGTGCCCGATCCGATTACCTGTACCAACACCACCTCAACAGTAGAGGCCAGTGCTGATCCTGCGTTCGACTTCCAGTGGAGCGGCCCGGGCAATATTACCGATCCGACTGTTAGCCACCACGACAGTTGATAAGGCAGGCACCTACACCATTACCGTGACTGACCCGGCCAACGGATGTTCTGCCAGCAAGAACCTGGTAGTAGGTGAAAACACAACAGCCCCTGCGCTGACCATCGATCCGCCGGCTACCATTACCTGTACTACTCCGGTGATCACCCTGTCGGCCTCCTCGCCTGTGGCTAACCGCTCGCTGCAGTGGGCAACCACCGACGGCAGCTTCTCAGGAAGCGGTCCGTACACCACCAGCAGTGTGGATGTAAACAACAGCGGAACCTATACACTTGACCATCACGGATAACGACAACGGCTGCCAGACAACCAAATCAGTACTGGTAAACGACGACATCGCCGCCCCGGACATTACCATTGATCCGGCTCCGGCTGAAAAGATCACCTGTATCAATGCCGATGTTCAGCTGTACGGAACAAGCACCACAACAGGCGCTTCACTGCTGTGGACCGGTACAGGTAACATTACCGATCCCACTTCAGAAACGCCCGTAGTAGATGCTGCCGGCACCTATACCCTTACAGTGACAGGCACCAATGGCTGTAGGGCCACAAAGACAACAGAGGTTTTGCAATCAGTGGCTCAGCCCAATATCTCAGTGACTACACCCTCTGCATCCATCACCTGCAGCACCTCACAGGTAACTATTTCCGGTTCTTCAACCACTCCAGGCGCTACCTACCTCCTGGACCGGCCCGGGCACCATTACCACACCCGGCCAGGCTTCAACCCTTGTGGACGCAGCAGGTACCTATACATTGACTGTTACTGATCCGGTGAACGGCTGTACAGACAGCAGAAACGTCACTGTTAACCAAAATAAAACACTGCCGGACATTACCTTTACCGGCACACCAGGTGTGATTGACTGTAACAATCCATCCACCACCATTACTGCTTCTACCTCAGTGGCTACTCCATTGTATAACTGGACAACTGTAAACGGCAGTATCGCAGGCGGACAGGGTACTGCTACTGCTGTCGCCGATCAGGCCGGCACCTATACACTTACCATTACCGACCAGGTAAATGGTTGCCAGGCCAGCAAGAACATCGATGTTACTGACGATATCAACCCGCCAGCACTGACCATTGATCCTCCGATAGTACTGGATTGCAATACCGCCTCCATCACCCTGACAGCTACCTCTTCCGTGGCGGCTGCCAACCTGCAGTGGACCAACTCTGACGGGCATATTGTGTCAGGAGGCACGTCACTGACTCCCGTGGTTAATAAACCCGGAACCTATACACTCACTGCCACTGACCCGGCTAACGGCTGTTCATCATCCAAATCCGTACTGGTAACCCAGAATATTACAGCACCGGTGATCTCTTACAACGCATCACCTGCTATACTTACCTGTAGCCAGACAACGGTTACTTTAAGTGGTACAGCTGCCGGGGCAAACCTGATGTGGACCGGTCCGGCTGGTGCTACCATTACAAACCCCACTTCCAACAGTCCGGTTGTGAATATGGCCGGTGTTTATACGCTCACTGCCACATCAACCAACGGGTGTACTAGCACCCAAGACATCACTGTTACAGAGAACAAGGACCTTCCGCAGAACATCAATATTGCCCCTGATCCCGCTTCGGAACTCAACTGTAACAACCCGCAGGTGAATTTGCTTGCTTCATCAACCACTGCCGGTGTTTCATATACCTGGACAACCTCTGCTGGAGGAAACATTCGTCTACGGCAACGGCACTGACCAGATCAGCGTGGATGCACCTGCTGATTACACCGTCATAGTCAAGGAACCTGTCAGTCAATGTACCGACAGCAAGACCATCACCGTGACAAAGAACACCACCGTTCCGGTAATTACCCTGCCCTCGCTACCCGATCCGATTACCTGTACCAACACCACCTCAACAGTAGAGGCCAGTGCTGATCCTGCGTTTGACTTCCATTGGAGCGGTCCGGGGAGCATTACCGATCCGGCTGCAGCCACCACGACAGTTGACAAGGCAGGCACCTATACCATTACCGTGACTGACCCTGCCAACGGATGTTCTGCCAGCAAGAACCTGGTAGTAGGTGAAAACACAACAGCCCCTGCGCTTACCATCGATCCGCCGGCTACCATCACCTGTACTACTCCGGCTGATTACCCTGTCGGCCTCCTCGCCCGTGGCTAACCGCTCGCTGCAGTGGGCAACCACCGACGGCAGCTTCTCCGGAAGCGGTCCGTACACCACCAGCAATGTAGATGTAAACAGCAGCGGTACCTACGCGCTTACCATCACGGATAACGACAACGGCTGCCAGACAACCAAATCCGTACTGGTGAACGACGACATTGCTGCCCCGGATATTACCATTGATCCGGCTCCGGCTGAAAAGATCACCTGTACCAATGCCGATGTTCAGCTGTACGGAACAAGCACCACAACAGGCGCTTCACTGCTGTGGACCGGTACAGGTAACATTACCGATCCCACATCAGAAACACCCGTAGTAGACGCTGCCGGAACTTATACCCTCACTGTGACCGGTGATAATGGCTGTACTGCTACAGGAACAACGGAAGTACTGGAAGAGAAAACCATACCCACATCACCCGTTATACTATCACCAGACAAGATTACCTGTGCTGTACCAAAAGTACAGCTAAAGATCTCACCGGTTGATCCCAACGTTGATTATCTATGGACGACGACAGGAACCGGCACTATTTCAGACATTCATTCGGATGCACCGTGGGTTGATGCAATCGGAACCTATACAGTTACAGCCATTCATCACAACAGTGGTTGTACCAGTCAGTCGGGTGTAACAGTAACCGAAAACAAAGCACTGCCAACGCCTGTGATTGCAGCAGGGCCTTATCAGCTCACCTGTGCTGCCCCCACTGCAACCCTTGACGGAAGCGGATCAGTTGGCGTTAACCCGGTATGGACAGCCTCTATGGGAGGCCATATCATTTCAGGAAAGAATACATTCAAGCCTGTGGTTAATGCCACAGGAACATACACCCTCACTGTTGCCAATGCCACCACAGGATGTAAGCAAAGTACTTCAGTAAATGTAACTGCTGATGCAGCGATGCCAGGAATTGATTTTGATCCTTATCCCGTTGACCTGACCTGTAACACCACTTCCGTAACATTATACGGTAAACCAACAGAAGCAGGCACAACTTATTCATGGACAGCATCACCGGGTCATTTTGTCATCTGGACAAAGTACTTATAACCCTGTTGTTGATCAACCCGGCACCTATACCATTACAGTCACCAACACCTCAACAGGCTGTACAAGCAATGCATCGATTAATGTGGCACAGGACACCGCTTCACCGGCAATTTCAGTAAGTGATCCTGCTGACCTGACCTGTACCCGAGCTGAAGTACAGCTTAATGCAACCTCAGTTGATCCGGCAGTAACCTATCTCTGGAGCACTTCTGCCGGCGGCACTATAAAAGCCGGAGAAGAATCCCTGCAGAATCCGCATGTATTGAGTCCGGCTACCTATTCAGTCAGGGTTAAAAATCCGTCCAACGGATGTTACACAGATGCTGATGTAACGGTAAATATTGACACGGCAACCCCGCCGTTAACAGTTGACAAGAACCCGCCCCTGCTCACCTGCGCCGTTTCATCAGTTACATTAAACGCCAGTTCGATCAGTGGGCAATGTTTCCTACTCATGGACAACGACAGGTGGCGGAACAATATTGAATGCCAACAGCAACAATCCACAGGTTGATGCTACCGGTTATTACAAGCTAACCATTACCAACCCGGTAAACGGATGTACCAATGCCGACAGTATACTTGTTGGACAGAATAAGACTGTACCGAATATCTGGGTTAATACTACCCCCGACACCATTGACTGTGTTACCTCATCGGTATTGATACAGGGGAATTCCACCACAAGCGGAGTTAGCTATAAATGGATCGGACCAGGTAATATCAGCCTTGCAACGGCAAAAGAGACTACTGTTGATGCAGCAGGTGTTTATAAACTGACTGTAACCGATGTAAACAACAACTGTAGGGCAATTGCCAGTGTTGAAGTGAAAGAAAATTTCAACATCCCTTCAGTACCTGTACTTACCAACGCTGAAAACTGCACCAACACGCCGACCACCACACTGAGTGCACTGGGGACAAAGATCAAATGGTATACTGATCCTACACTTGGAACAGCCAACCTGATCCACCAGGGAAATGATTATACCCCGACCTCAGCTACTACTGCCGGAGACTATACATATTTTGTCACCCAGACAGATCCGCAAAACGGTTGTGAAAGTGCAGCCGGACAGGTAACCCTTAAAGTACATGGGCTGCCTGTACCACCAATCCCTGGCAACCAGGAAATCTGTGCAGGAGAACCTGTACCGGCAATCAGTGCCCAGGGCAATGCGATCAAATGGTACGATGCACCCGGAGGAACGCTGCTGGCCAGTGGCAATAGTTACACTACCGGAGAAATGGCTTCAGGCACCTATTCATATTATGCTACACAAACCAGTGCCATCACCGGATGTGAAAGTAATCCTGCGGCAGTTAAGCTGTCCATTCACGACAATCCTCCGGCTCCCTTAGTGGACAATTCATCGTTGAAAAATTGTGAAGGTTCAGCAAATCCGGCTTTCACAGCACAGGGTAATTCAATTAAATGGTATACTGACAACACACTTTCCGTACCTGTTTACCAGGGGAATGTTTTCACACCGCTGAATACCAACACAGGCATTTACAATTACTATGTAACCCAAACCAACGCCTACGGATGTGAAAGCACTTCAACACCCGTAAACTTTGAAGTAAAGGCAGTCCCGGAACAGTATCTGGTTTCAACAGGCGGCAGTTACTGTGAAGGAGGAGCAGGCATTGAGGTGATCCTGCCGAATTCACAAACAGGAGTAGATTACCAGTTGATACGGGACAGCTCCGTGAATGCAGGCAGTACTGTTGCAGGCAGCGATGGATCAGCAATTTCTTTTGGTTATCAGGAAGAACCCGGCACCTACACTGTAATGGCTTATTCTTCCAATGGGTGTGAAGCAGAAATGGCTGGAGGCGCCGTAGTGATCAGGCATCCGTTACCGGAAAGTCCGGGAATCATCACAGGACCGGTTACTGCTTGTCAGGGAACTACCGCTACCTTTAGTGTAGATACGATACAAAACGCTACTTCCTATAAATGGACATTGCCGGCAGGAGCAACTATCAACAATGGTGGCAACACCCGTACTATTTCAGTTTATTTCTCCAACACAGCTGTATCCGGTGCCATATCAGTAAAAGGAGTGAACAGCTGTGGTGAAGGACCAGTGGGACCGGTACACTCAGTGACAGTCAATCCGCTTCCCGATCCGATTTTGGATCTGATCAGTGGTCAATCCGAGGTATGTCAGGGGGAAACAGGGGTAATCTATCAGATACCTGCCGTAAAGAATGCAACATCGTATCAGTGGACAGTTCCTGCCGGAACAACCATTGCAGGTGGTCAGGGAACCAACCAGATCACGCTGGACTTTGCCATTGGAGAAACAGGTGGAAATATTCAGGTACAGGCAAAGAACAGTTGCGGCACCAGTGCTCCTTCGGCTTTAATCAATGTAACTGCTAAAGCGTTACCATCCGTTGATGCAGGACTGAGTGATCAGGTGTGTGCAAACCAGTATACACTAAATGGCTCTGCGATACCTGCAGGTGGCAGTGGAAACTGGGAAGTGGTTTACGGGCCGGCAACCCTGGCCAATAATACTGTCAACCAAACAGTAACATCAGGACTTCGTATGGGCGAAAACAAATTCAGCTGGTCAGTCACGCAAAATGGATGTACATCGGCTGATACAGTTACTATCACCAACAACAAAGTGACGGTAAATGCAGGTGATGATCAGTTTGTCTGTTCGCGCTCCACTAACCTGAATGCCATAACCCCGACAACAGGAGGAGAATGGACGGTGATCAGTGGTACAGGCGTGATCTATAACCGAAATGACAATAACTCGCTTGTTTCAGGCTTGTCACAGGCAGCCAACAAATTTGCCTGGACTGTGAATAACAACGGTTGTATAAGCGGGGATACAGTAACAATTACCAATAACCGCCCGCTCACACCTCATGCCGGAGCAGATCAGCAGATCAGCAGCAGTTCAACCGGACTGGATGCCGGTTTCCCCGAAGCCGGAACAACCGGAACCTGGTCGATCTATAGCGGTGGAGGAACATTTGTGGATGTTCACGATCCAAAGACAGAGATCAACAATCTCACCATGGGTGTTAACTTACTGAAATGGACCGTAGAAAGGAATGGTTGTTACCTGAGTGACAGTGTTTACATCGAAAATGTAACTGCAGAGTTAACAGAAGCCGGATCGAACCAGACCCTTTGTACCAATGTAACCAACTTAAATGCCAATGAGCCGATCATGGGTACAGGAGAATGGACAGTAATGCAGGGAGCCGCCCAGTTTGAAGATAACACAGCCTATAATACAAAGGTGTACAATCTGGCTCCAGGCGTAAATATTCTCAAATGGACAGTAAGAAATGGCAGTTACAGTTCCAGTTATGATTCGGTGATCATCAGGAACAATCAGCCAACCAACGCGAATGCCGGACTTGATCAAAACCTATGTATGAATGCAACTGCACTGGCAGGTAATGTGCCGACATACGGCACCGGAAGCTGGACACTGGTCAATGGTTCAGCAACAATTGATGATGCTGCGGCCTTCAATTCAAAAGTTACAAATCTGGCACCTGGTGAAAACCGGTTCAGGTGGACAATTACAAATAACACCTGTACTTCGTCAGATGAAGTGATTATTTACAATGGCACTCCCACTCAGGCTGATGCCGGACAGGATCAGGTGATCTGTGATGATTCCACCACTCTGACTCCGAATACACCAACCCTGGGTTCCGGAAGCTGGAGCGTAATCACGGGCTCAGGAAACATCACCGAAAACACAGTAACCAATCTTGCTCCGGATATCAATACCCTGAGATGGACAATTACCAATGGTAACTGCAGTTCCCACGATGATGTACTGGTTACTTCGAACAAACCTACCAGGCCGGATGCAGGTATAACACAATCTGTTTGTGTAGACAGTATGTTTCTTGCTGCCAATCAGCCATTAACAGGAACCGGAGAATGGTCGCTGCAAAACGGATCAGCAGTTATTCATGATTTGAATGACCCACAGAGCAAGGTGACCAACCTGTCTCTGGGCAAGAATATTTTCCGGTGGACGATAAGTTATAAGGGATGTATTGAATTTGATGAGGTTGAGATTGACAATGATCTGATAGAAGCGCATGCCGGAGAAGACCAGACCATCTGCCAGAACAATACTATTCTGGAAGCTAATAATGCTGATCCGGGAACTGGTTCATGGTCAATTCTTGAACAAAGCTCAGCCCAACTGTTAAACCCGAAAAACCCGGGCAGTCAGGTTACTAATCTGCAACAAGGAGCCAATCACCTGAGGTGGACTATCCGGCATAATGCCTGTGTTACACACGATGATGTAGTGATCACCAATGATACTCCTACAGAATCATTTGCCGGAGCTGACCGGTCAGTTTGCAGCACAACAACCAACCTGGAAGCCAATGTGGCTCTTTATGGCAAAGGAAGCTGGTCACTGATCAGCGGTTCAGGCGAAATAAGCGACAGCAGCCAGTACAATACGGAAATTACCAATATGCAAGTGGGCAAAAACACTTTCCGCTGGACCATTGCAAAGAATAAGTGCGTATCTTCCAGCGAAGTTACCATCACCAATAACCTGCCGGTGAATGTAGATGCCGGCATGAACCAGACGGTTTGTTCCGATTCAGTGGCATTGCATGCGAATCCACCATCAATAGGCACAGGGCACTGGTCAGTTTTATCCGGATCTGCAAGGTTTAAGGATCCTTCCGCCTTTGCTTCTTCCGCTTACGAGATCTCACAGGGAATCAACATCTTCAGCTGGACAGTAAGCAGTCATGACTGCAGCATTACAGACACCATATATGTGACCAGTAACATGCCGACGAAAGCCGCGGCAGGTGCCGATCAGATCCTGTGTGCGGACAATGCCATGCTCTCTGCCAATGAACCGGTATTTGGTAAAGGAAGCTGGTCTGTAATTTCAGGCAGCGGGACCCTGGCGGACAAAGCACTGTCGGTTACCGATATCACGAAGCTGGGACACGGCACCAATATCATGAGATGGACAATTGAAAACAAAGGCTGTCAGTCGTATGATGAGCTGAAGCTGGTAAATAACTTACCAACCCAGGCTGATGCAGGGCGCGATGCTGTAGTATGCGGGGATTCCCTCAGGTTGTTTGCCAATACTCCGGCCATAGGCACCGGCAGCTGGTTGCTCATCTCCGGCGATGGAAATATCCTGACACCTCAGGAAAACCAAACGAGAATAACCAACCTGGGTTTTGGAAAAAATACTTTCCGCTGGATCACTACTTATGCAAACTGTGTAACTACTGATGATGTTGTGTTGACTAATAACAAGGCCGAGGTAAATGCAGGCATTGATATGGAAGTGTACACATCCTCTACCCGACTGATCGGGAATGCCCCGCTTCGCGGAGAAGGTACCTGGAGAGTAGCCGGAGGTTCAGGCATATTAAAGAATCCAAATAATTTTGACACCCAGGTCACTGGTCTGAGTGCCGGCACCAATACCTTCACCTGGAATATTGAAAACAATGGTTGTGTAGCCACAGATGAAGTTAAAGTAACCTATTATCTGATGCCTGTAGCCGACTTCTACCCGACTGCAGCAGAAGGTTGTCCGCCCATGGAAGTTACTTTTGTAAACAAGTCGATTGGCGGATCTCCCTATCACTGGGATTTCGGTGACGGATCCACTTCTGATCAGACCAACGTGGTACATACGTTTACCGAACCGGGAACTTACAACGTGATACTTACAGCTTCAGCCCCCGGCTCGAAAACAGTCATAAGGGATACAACAATTGTAGTTCATGAGAAACCAACAGCAGATTTCGAATTTGCTCCAGAAGAAGTATATGTCCCTGGTCAGCACTTAAGGTGTTACAACTATTCATCGCTGATGGATTCCTGTGAATGGAATTTCGGAGATGGCAATACCTCCTTTGATTTCAATCCGACCTACAACTATGCGGATACCGGTTACTTCAACCTTACCCTGGTTGTAAGCAGCAAATATGGGTGTCGCGATTCACTCACCGTCTACAACGCTGTACATGCAAAATCGAGGAGCAAATTACAGTTTCCGACTGCATTTACGCCAAATGTTTACGGCCCTTCGGATGGTCATTACAATAACAGTGACCGCAGCAATGATGTCTTTTACCCGATTGTGGTAGTAGGCGGGCTCCAGTCCTATCACATGCAGATATTCAACCGCTGGGGAGTCATGTTGTTTGAAAGCAACGATATTTCTATCGGTTGGGATGGATATTACAGAAACAAGCAGCTGCCTGAGGATGTATACATCTACAAGATCAACGGCCGGTACAATGATGGTGAGCCATTCAGTATTGTCGGAGATGTATTGTTGATGAGAAAATAAAGGAGGAGTACCCTTTAATAAGAAAAGAAAGAAACTGTTATATGAAAGTAATCAGATTAATAATTATAATTGGGCTCTTCACAGCAAGTGCTGCCTATGGGCAGGATCCCCAATTCAGCCAGTTTTATGCCAATCCGCTGTATCTGGCTCCATCATTTGCCGGAAGCACAGCCGGATCGAGGGTTGCCATGAATTATCGCGACCAGTGGCCAAATCTTGCCGGCCGGTTTGTCAGCTATTCATTGTCTGTCGACCATTATTTCGCAAAATACAACAGCGGACTGGGTATTCTTGCCCTCAGGGACCAGGCTGGTGGAGGTAAGCTAAATACAACCAATCTAGGCTTTCAATATTCATATAAGATAAAGCTCAATAACCGTTATTACCTTCAACCTGGTATCCAGGCTTATTATACCATGCAACGAATTAATTTTCAGGAACTAACTTTTGCTGATCAGTTTCTGGGAGATCAGTTTCTGGGCTCTTCGGTTGAAACACCACCGGATGATAAGATCAACCATATTGACTTTTCGACCTCTTTACTTGCTTATAGCGATTTCGCCTGGGCAGGTTTTAATTTTGATCACATGATGAAGGTCAGTCAATCGCTGGCGGACGATTACCGTTATGCACCGGTAAAATTATCAGTATTTGGCGGAGCTAAAATTATGCTAAAGGAAAGGCTGCAGAGTAAGTTAAATGAGAGCCTTACGCTGGCTTTTAATTATAAAACACAGGCCATGCAAAACCAGCTTGATATGGGAGCCTATTATTATAAATTTCCGATTATTGCCGGATTGTGGTACAGAGGCATTCCCGTGTTCAGTAAAACTGTCTCCCATGATGCCATTACCCTGCTTATTGGCTACAAACACGATAATTTCAGCTTTGGCTACAGTTATGACCTTACAATTGGAAACCTGATCACATCAACAGGAGGGGCCCATGAACTTTCTCTGATGTTCACTTTCGACCAGGGACCGCATGCAACCGGAGTTCATACACAAAGCAAAAGGATGGGCGCAGTGCCCTGTCCCGAATTTTAAACAGGAAGGGCTGCATGATAACATTTCCCTTTTAGAGTAAAATGTTTTATTTTTACAGGAAGAATATTGTTCTAAACAATAACGCGATTCAGGCGTTTCAATCACAAACTGTTTAAATATTCCTGTATGTTACCCAAAAAGGTATTTACATTTTTGCATGATTTGCAACTGAATAATGACCGTGAATGGTTCAACGCTAATAAAGCTTATTACCAGGAGGCAAGAGAGGCATTTGCAAATTTTATAGATCTCACCATCAACGAAATTCAAAAATTTGATAAGGATATTGGCGGGATAGAAGCCAAAGACTGCATGTTCAGGATCTACCGGGATGTAAGATTCTCACATGATAAATCACCT
This sequence comes from uncultured Bacteroidales bacterium, assembly GCA_963783315.1. GTDB lineage: Bacteria > Bacteroidota > Bacteroidia > Bacteroidales > DASQZP01 > DASQZP01. The sequence continues at coordinate 29,048 of CAWAMZ010000002.1, read as the reverse complement.
TACAAAACAAATTTTGGTGCCTACATTGCTGCCGGAGGCCGGAAAAGCATGTATGCAGGTTATTATATTCATTTGGAACCCGGCGCACCCATGCTGGCTGGCGGACTTTACATGCCCCCTTCGCCACAATTGAAAATTGTTCGTCAGGAAATATATGAAAATATCGAGGAGTTTAAGCAAATTATTGAAGATAAAAACTTTAAACAATACTTCGGAAGTTTAACCGGCGAGCAGCTAAAAAAAGGCCCCCGGGATTTTCCTTCTGATTTTCCGGATATTGACCTGTTAAAGTTCAAAAGTTATAATGTTGTGCGCAGATTAGAGGAGGAAGATTTTGAGTCAGACAACATACTGGGGATTGTACACGACACCTTTAAAGCGATGTATCCAATGAACCGGTTTTTCAATTATGCCCTGGAGAATGCCGCTGTTTAGTTACTTTCAGTAAAAAAACAACTGCTTATGGAAATTATCATACTGTTTTTCCTGCTGCTGATACTAGCGTGGTGGTTCTGGTTATACCGCAGCCATAAGGCGGATTACGAAAGTGCGGTACACCAAAAAACTAAAAACCTGCTTTCTTTTTCAACACCTGCCAGGCAGGATGAGGCCATCAGGTTAATTTCGAAATTTGCCGCTGACTATGGATACAGAATACAATATCTCTCACAAAACGAAGGCGTTATAATTTTGTCCGACGTGGTTACCACCTACAAGCCCTCATTTTACTATCCGGTATACATTACCCAGCAATTGCATGCCAGCACTGAAGTTGAAGTGGGATGCATTACCCGTGCACCCTGGAACGGGCATGGAAAAATAAAAAAGCATTCTCATGAACAATTTTTTTATTCCATGACTGGCGCTTTACTTGCTTACGGAACGGTGGTGAAAGACTGAGTTGATCACGAATACGGATGCCGGCTTTCTTTTACTGCATGCGATAGAATTTATTCATTTCCGGATACTATTATTAAATAATTCATTTTTACGGAGAATCATCATTACAATTTTTATATCTTGTATAGTTTTTGATCTGCTTACCAACCACACAGGTAAATAATTATAAATATTAAATTCAAAAGTACTATGAAGAAACTGGTATATATTCTTTGGATCATCACTTTAGCCGGTTGCCAGCAAAAAGCCACCGAGACACTTGACCTGCCCTCACTGATCAGTCAGGGCATGGTACTGGAACAACAAACGGATGTTACACTCTGGGGTAAATCTGCCCCGGGAGCAACAGTACAGATCAGCGGTAGCTGGGGGGAAAGCAGTTCAACGGTTGCTGATGCCACAGGGAACTGGCAGACAAAATTAAAAACCGCTAAGGCCGGAGGACCTTATGAGGTTACCATTTCCACCAAAGATACTACTGTAACACTGGGCAATGTATTGTTGGGCGAAGTGTGGTTGTGTTCCGGCCAGTCCAATATGGAAATGCCGTTGCAGGGATGGCCCGCTGATACTATAAACTATGCCAGGCAGGAAGTTCAGGCAGCAAATTATCCGGAAATTCACCTGTTTACTGTACCCAGAGCGATGTCGTTTATGCCGGTAGACAGCTGCGAAGGCAGTTGGGCTGAGACCACGCCGGAAACAGCCAAAACTTTCAGTGCAACCGCTTACTTTTTTGGCCGCAAGTTATACGAAGAGCTGAAAGTGCCAATCGGACTGATACACAGCAGTTGGGGCGGTACACCGGCCGAATCATGGACCACACAGAAATACCTGAAAAAGATTCCTGCTTACAGCAGCATTGTTGACTCACTTCAGCAGGCAGAAAAACGGTATGATGCACTTATGAAATGGATTTCTTCCCTCCCCTCCGTACCAATGCCTGAAGGTGATGATTATACAGGACTTAAGCTGGATGATCAGCAATATGCTGCACCAGATTTTAATGATAGTGCATGGGAAACCATGAAACTGCCGGCTTTGTGGGAAGGCGCAGGATTGCCTGGTTTTGACGGGATTGTATGGTTCAGAAAAACCATTGAAGTACCCGCTTCACTGGCAGGAAAAAGTGCTGTGCTTCATCTTGGAGCCATTGATGATATGGACGTTACTTTTGTAAACGGCAGGCAGGTTGGGGAGATGGAAAAAACAGGATTATGGCAGAGCCCCAGGGACTATCAGCTCCCGGAAGGTCTGCTGAAAGCAGGAAAGAATGTAATTGCCGTGCGTGTAATTGACAATGCAGGAGGCGGTGGATTGTATGACATGAAAGGACTTTGGCTGACTGTTAACAGCAGCAAAAAAGTTGATCTGAACGGATCATGGAAATACATGCCTGAAGCCGAACTGATAAACAATACCTTCTATGTCTTTGGCGAAGGAGACAAATCCTACAGCAGTATGCCAAAGTTGCCTACACAATTAAGCCCTTACACACCATCGGTATTGTATAATGCCATGATCAACCCGCTGGTTCCCTATACCATCAAAGGAACAATCTGGTATCAGGGCGAATCCAATGTTGGAAAAGCCTATGAATACAGGACTCTTTTCCCGGCTATGATCAATAGCTGGCGTGAAGTTTGGAATGAAGGAAATTTTCCTTTCTATTATGTGCAAATTGCACCATTCAATTACGGAGAAAAAACTCCCAGTGCAGCAGCCGAACTTCGTGAAGCACAGCTAAAAACACTAAGTTTACCCAACACCGGCATGGTGGTTACCACGGATATTGGAAGTCCCCTGACCATACATCCCGGAAACAAACAAGAAGTTGGCCGCCGGCTCGCCCTCTGGGCCCTGGCGAAAAACTACGGGTACGACTCTCTGGTTTATTCCGGACCACTCTATGATACAATCAGTACCGAAGGAAATGCAATTATTGTTCACTTTACCCATGTGGATGGCGGACTGGTTGCCAAAGGCCCTCTCACCTATTTTGAAATTGCCGGCCAGGATAAAGTGTTTTTCCCCGCAAATGCAGAAATAAAGGGCGAAACGGTAAAAGTGTGGTCAGATAAGGTGAAACAGCCTGTTGCAGTACGTTTCGGCTGGAGAGACACTGCAGAACCAAACCTGTTTAACAAAGCGGGTTTACCTGCTTCTCCTTTTCGCTCGGATGACTGGCAAAGACTGACACAGCAAAGCGAGTAAAGTGAATGCTGAAAAATGTTGAATGCATTATTAACGGGTTAAAGCAATGTTTTAACCCGTTTTTTTATTCAAAGGTATTCGTATCTTTCGGCTGATATACAAATTTTAACTTTACTTCGACATAGCCCGTGGTAGGATCAGCATCAGGAATGGTAATATTTTCAATCAGCAGCTTAGCATAATGGCCGGAATAACTTCTGTACAGAATAACCTGGCCAGCTTGTAAGGTCTTTACAAAATCAACCCAGGCCGTATCATCTGCCACTTTATACTGATCAAAAAAGGTTTGGGCTTCTGAGGTGCTCGCAAAAGTACCCAATATAATAAATGGCTCTAAATTAAGCTGGTCGCTGTTCATTGAAACACCGGTTTTCACTCCCTGTGCATCTGTTTTGGCAGTAGCAACCAAATCAGCTTTTTCGCCGGGAAAGTTTACAAAATCACCTTTGGAAAAAGAATACGCCTTTGAATAATAAGTTTGATTGTTAAAGTACAACCGGGTGCTAAGGGTAATTTCCCCTGATTTCCTGGGTCCTGTATCTTCATTCTTACTGCAGGAGAGTGTGAAAAATATTAGAATTGTGAATAGAAGGGATTGTTTCATGGTTCTTACAATTTATCAAATAATCACAAACCGCTATAGAAAATCTTTGACCACCAGAGTTTAAAAAGCCGCCATTAGGAGGTCGATATCTTTTGAAGGAATACCAAAATGTTCACCAATGTAGCGGTTCGTTAATAATCCGTTGTAAATATACACACCGTGCCGCACGCCAAGATCTTCTTTTAACATTTTCTGCACACCACCCATATTGGCAATGTCGAGCAATAAGGGGCTCAACACATTGCTAAGTGCAATGGAAGCAGTCCGGGATACCCGGGAAGGCAGGTTGGTCACACTATAATGTATGACGCCGTGTTTTATAAAAACAGGATTGTCCTGGGCCCGGAATTCGGATGTTTCAACACAACCTCCCTGGTCGATGCTAATATCAACGATCACTGTCCCGTTTTTCATGTTCATTACCATCTCTTCGGTAACATAAAACCGAGACCGTTGCTCAGTTTGATTCAGAGCACCAATAACCACATCAGCTGAGCGAAGTGCTTTCTCCAATACTTTAGGATGAAAAACCGATGTATTAAGGCGAACTCCCAGGTCTGTCTGTATACGATTCAGCCTGTGAACACTATTGTCAAATATTCGGACCGAAGCGCCGAGTCCGAGAGCAGCCCTGATAGCATATTCGGCAGCAGTTCCGGCTCCAAGCACCACCACCTCTGTGGGTGTAATCCCCGTGATACCGCCCAGCATCACACCTTTGCCACCATGAAAATTGCTAAGCAGTTCAGCAGCAATAAGAATAGATGTTGTGCCGGCAATTGCACTCATAGAACGAACGACAGGATAGGCATTATTTTCATCCTTAATATTTTCAAACGATATTGCGGTCATCCTTTTTTGCATAAGCAGCCTGATATACTCTTCTGTTTGTCCGTTCAGATGCAGGGATGAAAACACAACCTGGTGCCCTTTCATCATATTCAGTTCTTCGAGAGAAAGAGGCGCTACCTTTAGAACGATATCAGCCTGAAGTACAGATTTCTTATTCTCGACAATATACCCGCCCAGTTCACTGTAATCATTATCGGTATAATTAGCAGCTTTACCGGCATTTGACTGGATGATTAGTTCATGGCCATTGTTAACCAGAATTTCCACTGCTTCGGGTGTGAGGGGAACCCTGCTTTCCACCTTATCATCTTCGCGTGGAATGCCAATAATAAGTTTCTTCTTGCTTTTCATTACCTCCAGCATTTCCTCCTGTGGCATAAGCCCGGTTTTGCTGAAAGGAAAACGAATATATGGACTATGTAAGTCAGCCATTTTTATTTAGAATGAATTTCAATAATGCACAGCCATCTAAAATAATATAATTCCCGCTTAATATCAAATAATAAAGATGATAATACAGTTACCGGAATCATAAGGCTAACTTTCTGATGCTGGCGGAATAACTGATATTTCCCGGTCTCCGGATTCCATAACTTCAATACGAACTGTCAGCGCCGACTCCGGGATCAGTGAGGGTGCTTTTTCCGGCCATTCAACCATGCACAGATTTCCGCTGTAAAAGTAGTCCTCATAACCCAGGTCATAGAGTTCGGAAATATTTTCAATCCGGTAAAAATCAAAATGAAAAACAGGCTGGTTGTCCCTGGTATGATATTCGTTTACCAGAGCGAAGGTCGGACTGCTTACTACATCCTCCACCTCCATTTCTTTGCAAATTGCTTTAATCAGGGTGGTTTTTCCTGCCCCCATTTCGCCATAAAAGGCGACAATTTTGTATTCTTTCAGCCATGGCAACATATTTCCGGCAACTACATTCAGTTTATCCGGGTTTTGAGCTGCAAAATGTGCTGTTTTTCGGATACTTTGCTCCATCTTTATCTAAGAGAGATTACTTTTTGGGTGATAAAACAATAAACGGTATTAACATTTCTTCCATGGAAATACCACCGTGCTGGAAGGTATTCCGGTAAAAATTAACATAATAGTTATAGTTATTCGGATAGACAAAATAATCATTATTGGCAGCAAAAATATAGGTTGACGTCACATTGGAACTGGGAAGATGCACGCTGGCCGGATTTCTGACCTCATAAACTTCTTTGGGATTAAAATTCAGATTTTTCCCGAGTTTATACCGCAGGTTTGATGATGTTTTCCTGTCACCAACCACTTTAACTGCATTGGATACCCTGATGGTACCATGATCGGTAGTAATTACAACCCTGACATTCTGGGAGGCTAGTTGCTGCAACAGATCAAGCAACTGGGAATGTCTGAACCAGGACAATGTAACAGATCTGTATGCCGCTTCATCATTGGCCAGTTCCCTGATCATCTCCATGTCGGTGCGGGCATGTGACAACATATCCACAAAATTATACACTACCATCACAAGATCATTAGGCATGAGATTCTTGAAATTGTCTGTCAGTTTTTTTCCGGCTTTCAGGTTATTAATCTTTTCGTAAGCAACCTTATAGTTTTTTCCGGCCCGTTGCAACTGTTTTCTCAGCAGTTCTTCTTCATACATATTTTTACGCTCATCCTCTTCATCAGCTATCCAGAAATCCGGATGAAGCTTATCAATTTCCATTGGCATGAGTCCGGCAAATATAGCATTGCGTGCATACTGGGTTGCTGTAGGCAAAATACTGCAATACAGCTCTTCCTGATCAATATTGTAGAATTCACTCACCAAAGGAAATATGGTCTTCCACTGGTCGTACCTAAGGTTATCAATCAGGATGAAAAAAACTTTTTCTCCCTGGTCAATCATTGGAAACACCTTGTCTTTCAACAATGAAGGAGACAATGCAGGGCGATTTTCAGGCTGCTCAAACCACCTGGCATACATCGATTTGATGTATCTGGAAAATTCGTTATTTGCTTCATTCTTTTGTAAGACAAGTACCTCTTTCATCCCTTCATCGTTGGCGCGGTCGAGTTCCAGCTCCCAGTATACAAGCTTCTTATAGATCTCCACCCAGTCTTCAAACGACCGTGCCTCATTGATCTGCATGCCAATCCTGGCAAATTCCGACTGATAATCGGAGGTAGTTTTAAGTGTTACCAATCGCCTGGTATCAATATTTTTTTTGATTGAAAGGAGTATCTGATTGGGATTAACGGGTTTGATCAGGTAATCAGCAATTTTAGAACCAATCGCCTGATCCATGATATCCTCCTCTTCACTCTTGGTGATCATCACTACCGGTATTTCCGGTTTGACCGACTTTATAGCGGTAAGTGTTTCCATTCCGCTGCGTCCCGGCATATTCTCATCCAGGAAAATAAGATCCAAAAGTTGATTATTTACCACATCAATAGCATCATCTCCGTTATGAACCGGGATAACAGTGTATCCCTTTTCCTCAAGAAAAAGAATATGAGGTTTCAGCATATCAATTTCATCATCCGCCCAAAGTATTGTTATATTTCTCATTTACTGCTTTTTATGTATTGATGTATTGTATAAAAAAATAACCGGTTTGTAAACTAACAAATATTCTACACCCGGAGTTTAAAATACTTCTGTAAAATTAGCGGAAAGCAGGAAATAAACCTAATTCGGTATTTAGTTTATAATCAGCAGAGGAATTTTGACCCTGTGCCTGACGGCATCCACTGTGGTTCCGAAAACAAGATCCTTGATACCTTTATGGCCATGCCCGCCCAAAACCAGCAGGTCGATATCCTGTCCCGTAACCAGTCGGCTGATCTCAGAAGCGGCGTTACCAAATCCTATTTTAAAGTCGGCGTCATAACCCAGTTCTTTCAGATTTTGCTGATATTTGGAAAGGCTGTCACTATCCAGCTGAGTTTCGTAATCCATTGCATTTTTACCCAGATAACGGGCAGCCGCACTTTCTACCACATGGATGAAGGTGTAGTGTGCCGATTTTCCGCCCTGGTTCAATGCACTTCTGACGATGCGCTGGTCGTTTCCGGAAAAATCGATAGCAACTGCAATATGTTTGTATTTGATGGCCTCAAATTCACCAAAATCGACAGCCTGGCCATGTGGTAATTGCGATCTCTTTTTCCCTTTAAAAGAAATAAAAGGATGAATAAAGACATATACCAGCAGTGCCAGACAGGCCAGGGCTACAGGAATAACAATTGTATAGATAAGGTATTTATTTGCAGAAGCAGCAATCCACCCGGATATTTCATCAATCACCAGGTGAATATTCAGATAAACAATAATCGCAGCCGTGGTCCAGGCCAGTATTTTCAGCCAGCTTTTGATAGCAAATTCTTTCATATATTTTTTGTCTGAGGTAAAATGGATGAGCGGAATTACCGCGAATCCAAGCTGAAGGCTTAGCACTACCTGACTCAAAATTAACAGACTACCCAGTGCTCCGGACCCAAAATACAAAATTGTAAAAATTGCCGGAACGATCGCCAGCAAACGTGTCATTAACCTTCTCAGCCAGGGTTGAATGCGAAGATTCAGATGCCCCTCCATAACAATCTGACCTGCAAGTGTGCCGGTAATGGTAGAGCTTTGTCCGGCAGCAATCAGTGCAATAGCAAAGAAAGCCGGAGCGGCCTTACCAAAGAGGTTTTCCAGCAATTTGGAAGCATCCTGAATTTCAGCAACATGATAATATCCATTCACATAAAAGGCGGCTGCCGCCAGGACCAAAATGGCAGCATTCACAAAAAAAGCCAGGTTTAGTGCAATGGTTGTATCAAACAAATTCATTTTAATGGTATGCTTCATCCCTGCACTTGTGGCATCAAAACGGCGGGTTTGCACCAGCGATGAATGAAGATAAAGGTTGTGGGGCATCACGGTGGCCCCAATAATTCCGATTGCAATATAGAGGGCATCGCCACTTAATTTTGAAGGGACAAAGCCCTTCAGTACCTCACCATATACAGGAGAAACGATCAGCATTTCGATAAAAAAGGAAAAGCCAATAATAAATACGAGGGAGACAATAAAAGCCTCCATCTTCCGAATACCTTTGTTTATAAGGAAAAGCAGAAGCAGCGTGTCCAGTGCCGAGAGACAGATACCCCAAATCAGGGGCAATCCGAAAAGCAGATTGAGACCGATGGCCATACCCACAATCTCGGCCAGGTCACAAGCCGCGATGGCTATCTCAGCCAGAATGTATAAAGGAATATTGGCCCATTTGGAATACGCATTTTTTGATGCCTGTGCCAGGTCCATGCCCCTGACAATACCCAGACGGGCACTGAGCGATTGCAGCAAAACAGCCATGATATTAGACATCAGCAGCACCCATATCAGCTTATAGCCAAATTCTGAACCTCCTGCAATATCAGTCGCCCAATTCCCGGGATCCATATAACCCACGCTTACCAGGTAAGCAGGCCCCAGATAAGCAACGATCTTCCTCCACCCCTTTTTATCAGTACGCACCGAAGCATGCACTTCACTTAATGATTCTGATTTCATTTGATCTATTTTCCTTATCAAAAAATGCCTGTTTTACCGATCAGGCCCAGATTCTTCTAACAAACAATTGTTAGAATTGTTTATAACGCTTCATCAATGATAGTAATAATTATGGTTTCTCCAACAGAAGAAAATAATCTTAATACTTTATAAATGTTTTCAGGTTCATACAGAATGGTAATGCTTCAAAACATAACAGCCAATGGCATGTCAGTCTGCCCACAGTAAACAGCATGATAAAAAATCCGGAAAGACAGGGCCTGGTCAATTACTTAAGATCAGACCTCCTGACCTGCTCCCTGTAAACCAGTTAACAATGTTCAAAGTGTGAAGTTTAAAGCGGGAGAAGCATCTTTTTATCAAAGAACTTTATCGTATACAAAATAGGAAGAATTTCCGGGAGAAGCAAGCGATTTATTAGAGAATGGCAAATGAAAACCGGCATGGACAAAATATCCGCGCCAGAGGGGGGGAAGAAAATTATTTTATAACATTGGTATCCGGTTAGAATATTTGATAAAGCTTGTATGTTAAATTTAACGGGGCTTATCCTACTTAAGGTAATTATCCTTAAAAAATTGCAAGTATTCATCCAGCGCGTCATTCTTTATCAGAATATCATAGTTAACAGTTGAAATGATAAATTTCCGGAAATCATCTGTATTTACATCCTCCATAATATCCTGGTTACCAAGCAGTGCACGATAATAATCCATGGCATCAGCTTCCTTTTGGAAAGTTTTTACTGTTACAATCGAATAACCATTGTCCAGCAATTCACTGTTCACATTGTATTCTTTTTTGGGATAGTTATCCAGGTTGTAATTTATGAGGTTAAACACAAGCTGGTTGGCATCCCCCTGTTTGCTGTTCACCACAATCGCAACATAATACATTACTTTGTTACTGTAGGCAAACAGTTGTCTGGCTTTTGCAGCTTCCACAGCCTCCTTAACTTCGGGATGAACTTTATTGATACTTGCAATAATATCCTTTGCCTGGGCTGCTTCGTCTGAACCAGGGAATTTCTGAATCAGTTCATCCAGTAACGCCCTCAGTGCCGTTGCCTGCTGTGTCTGTCCGACGGCCAGTGCTTTTATCAGCATAAATTTAGGGACCAGCGGGTCATCCTTGAAATTCTGCAGCGCATAATCTGCATTTGCAATTACATCGGCAAACTGATTATTCTTGTAGTCATCAAAAGTTTGCTGGTAGAAATTTTCCACTTTGTTTTCTTCTGCCTGCAATTCCTTGATGTAATCCGGGTTCTTCAGCAACTTTGCATATACACTTTCGGGATATTTGCTGATTATCTGATTTGCATAATTGGCTTCACCTGATGTGTTCCCTTCCTTTTTGCTGATGGTATACAACTGATACAGAGCCAGAAGTTCGTAGTCAGTGCTATCATACCTGTTTACAAGATCTTTGAAAGTACGGACTGCCAGTTCGGGTTCATTCAGATCATCATTGTAGATAAGCGCTGCATTGTACAATCCCTCTCTGATCTTCTGGTCAGAAGCCTGCAGCATTGAGTCACTAAAAGGAATATCCCTCAGGTAGTATTCCCTGCTCATGTTGCTCAATGTATCTTTTCCTCCCGCAGCGCCACCATTTTCAGAAGTAAGCGGATTCTGGGCCATTTCATCAAAAGTGATTACTTTTTTGTTCTGTCTTCTCCAGTTGTCTTCCAGCTTACGGTTTCCCCACTTTCTTTTAAATTCTGCTTCCCCCATTGCTTTGGCCTGCATATTATAGAAGTACCATTTACCGGCTTCAGTCCCTGTTTGACCAGCACCAGAACTGGTGGTACTGTAAGAGCCAAAATTTTGCTGCAGCGAACGATTACGTTCTGCTTCCTGCTGGCGTTGCTGTTCTTTCCGTACATTGGCAATAATCTGGTCAATGGCAGCATTCCGCTCTGCCTCATCCATGGCAGCAAGTTGTTGCAAACTGTCCTGAAGCTTAACGGTATTTAAATTTGTAACAAGATTAGTCAGGTATTCAGCTTTTGCAGCTATCTCATCATACCCATTATATTTTTTATCCAGCAGGTTTACAGCACTGTCATAATAGGCCTGAGCCCTGGCATATTCCGGGATAGCATAATAAATATCAGCAATGGAAAGATAAGAAATTGCCTTTTGCTGGGTGTTCTGCTGGCTAACTGCTGCTGATTTAGAATAATACTGAATAGCCTGCTGCATGTTGCCCATACGGAACTGGATATTGCCCATGGCGAAATAGATCTGATCCTGGTATTCAATATTTTTATCATCCTTCAGCATTTTCTTTAAACCAGCCATGATCGTTTCGGGATTGTCTTCTCCTTTTTTAAAGGCAGCAGCCCGGTTAATTCTGGCGTTAAAGATCATATCATAAGGTGGATTCATCTTAATAACACTAGCGTAATTTTCGGCAGCCTGGCCAACCTGGCCGGTTCGGTCGTAAAGCTGTGCAAGGATATAGGTATACCTTATCTTGTTTTGCTTTTTATGCGTTTCGGACAGCGCATTTTTAAGTTTTTCAATTGCTTTGACATATTCGTTCTGCTTTATATAATAATCGGCCCAGGTGGTGTTCAGTTCCTTGTTCAGAGTGGCAGGGAATGCCATATCAGATGAGAGTTGCATGAGGATAGTCCCGGCATCTTCAAAATTACCGGTTTGGATATTTGTCCTGGCAAGCCAGATATCAGCTTCGTAATATGCCGGTTCGTCAGGAAATTCCTTCATAACATAACCGAAAGCTTCTTTAGCCTTATCATACACATGTTTATAAAAATTGGCCTTGCCAATAAGCAGGTAGCTGTCATCTACCCATTTGTTATATTCATTTTTATTATAAAACTCTTTCTCATCTTTGGTTTCCGGCTCTTTCTTCATTTCCGGCTTGGCAGTGATTGAGTGATAATTTATGATTTTAGTAGCCTTGGTTATGGCACGATCCATTTGTGGGGCAACCGACGAAGCCAGATTATCATCTCCGTATTTAAATACAGGAAGTACCAATGTATAATTATCTTCAAACCCTTTATCTATTTTATTCAATCCTTCTTTGAAACTTTCAGAAGCATTAAAATAGATGTTGTAGTGTGAAGTTAAATTATGATATGCCCTGCTAAGCGAAGTGTTCTTTTCTGTAGAACAACTTGTAGCAAAACCAAGACTAATCAGAAACAAAATGATGTATCGTGCCGGCTTTTTAATCAATGTTATTTTGTTTTACTATTCTAAACTCTTTTTTCTCCAACATATTTTGGATAAATGTAAAAATTTCTGTCCAAACCCAACAAAATAAACTTTCGATTCAACAAAAATAACTTGAAGTTTTGGCAATTGGTTGTAAATTTGTTGCTTTTACCATCGGTTTACAGCAACTTTGTGGCCCTTTATTCAAGTATCTAAATTTCAATACTGTGAAAAAGACAATTATTATCTCCCTTCTGACTCTATTGGCTTTTATGCCTGTGCATGCGGGCCTTTCCCTTTTAACCCAAAATGCGCAGATCAGTCTGATTACCTGCGATCCGGGAACTGAACTGTATTCAACATTCGGACACAGCGCTCTCCGTGTAAAGGATACAGCGTATCATATTGACAGGGTTTATAACTATGGCACTTTTGATTTTAACACAGAACATTTTTACATCAAATTTACCAGGGGAAAGCTTAAATATCAACTTTCGGTTTCGGATTTTAAAAATTTCATGTCTGAATATGTCTGGGAGAATCGCAGCGTTTATGAACAGGTTCTCAACCTGACCCAGGCCGAAAAGGACACCTTGTTTTATTTGCTTGAACAGAATTATTTGCCGCAAAACAGGTATTATCTGTACGATTTCTTCAAAGACAATTGCTCCACCCGCATACGTGATATCGTTGATGAAGCGCTGGACAATAAAATTAAGTTCGACACCAGCATACCCAACCCTGGCCAATCATTCAGGGATCTGATCAGTCCCTGTCTGATCAATATGCCCTGGAGCAAACTAGGTATTGATATTGCACTTGGCCTGCCAACTGATGACACGGCTACTCCGGATGAATATATGTTTCTGCCGCTTGAGCTGATGGGCCGTTTCAAAACCGCAAAAGTAGCGCCGGATGATCATCAGCTGGCGTATCAGGCACGAACGCTCTATAAAGCTTACCCGGTTAATCCCGAAAATCCTTTATCACCCGCCATTATTTGCTGGGGCTTGTTCCTGCTTGCCCTGGTAATCACTGCTTTCTCATGGAAGAAAAGAAATATTGCAGCAGTCATCTTCGATAAAATATTATTTATTCTTACCGGCATCACAGGAATACTGGTAGTCTTTCTCTGGTTTTTCTCCGATCATTCTGCTACCCAGTACAATCTTAATCTGCTCTGGGCCAACCCACTCTATTTTTTCTTTCTTTTCCGCAACAAAGTAAGCCGGTGGATGGGTTGGTTTGTTTCAGGAATCTTAACTTTTGTAATTGTGGCATTCCCCTTTCTGCCCCAGGATTTGAACAACAATCTGATTCCTGTTATCCTGACCCTCCTCCTCAGAATATATGGTGGAATACTCAAAAAGAAAGACTAGTATACTAAAATAATTTTTGTAAATTTGTTTTACGACAGCCAGTTAGCTGCATTCTTATTTGATGTGCAACTGCGGCATTACTTTACCCGGAAAGAAATTCGAATACAATTCAGGAACTGATGGGTGCTTTTATTAAGCACACGATTGTCTGAATGAAAAAGGTTTTTCTGCTTCAAAATACAAATAAATTTATCAGTTTAAGCAAACACAAAATCGAAAGGGGAGATGGAGAAAACCGGTGTTTTTTATGGTTCGTCAACGGGCAATACTGAAGCGATTGCTGAAAGCATCAGGGAAAAGCTTGGGCCTTCCGATGTTGATATATTTGACGTTGCCGTATGCAGCAAAAAAGAACTTGAGCAATACCAGTTCCTCATCATGGGAGTACCAACCTGGGGACTGGGAGATCTTCAGGAGGACTGGGAAGCTTTTCTGCCATCTTTGGAATCAGCAGATTTGAGAGGTAAAACCGTTGCAATATACGGGCTGGGTGATCAGGATACCTATCCCGATTCGTTTGTTGATGGAATGCGGGTTATCTACGATATTCTTCAGTACAAAGGGTGCCGCATTTTAGGCAAATGGCCTGTTGACGGCTATTATTTTGATGCATCAGATGCTGTTGTTGATAATTTTTTTGTTGGCCTGGTGCTGGATGAGGACAGTCAGGGTGACCTGACGGAAAAAAGACTTACCAGCTGGTTGAAGCAAATCAGCCGGGAAATAGAACCTGTGGCGGGAACCGTAAACCGGGCTAAATAAATTTATTCCAATATTATAAGTTACTCAAATTTTGCATTTATTAATTTTTATAACTATCGGGAATGATTAATAAATTTAAAATTAATCAGATTTTACAATGCTTTCGCTCAGCCCCTGGTTACTCCCTCCCACTAGCTCAGGCACATGCTGGTCGTGAGATCGCTTCGCTAAGTTACTCCCTCCCACTAGCTCAGGCACATGCTGGTCGTGAGATCGCTTCGCTAAGTTACCCTGAAGGCCTGCCTGCCGAACGCAGTACAGGCAGGCAGGCCTTCAGGGGGCAGGGGGCAGCGTAAGCGTGCTTTTTCTGGCAAAATTTTAAATAAATATTAGCTTTATACATGATTCCCGATACTCATTTTTTACCAGGCTGAATCTTCTTAACGGAAACAGGATCCTGATAGTACGGTTTTACTTTTTGATGATATTTGAATATCTTTGTTTACGCAAAAAATGAACAACTAACTTAAAAAGAAGATAATTATGTATAAAGTAGTGTTACTTAGACATGGAGAAAGTGTCTGGAACAAGGAAAACCGGTTTACAGGCTGGACTGATGTTGACCTGAGCGAAAAAGGAGTTGAAGAAGCAAAAAGTGCCGGAAAAGTATTGAAAGAGAAGGGATTTACTTTTGACGTTGCTTATACTTCAGTATTGAAAAGAGCCATACGTACTTTGTGGCTTGCACAGGACGAAATGGATCTGCTCTGGATTCCTGTATACAAATCCTGGAGGCTGAACGAAAGACATTACGGAGCCCTGCAGGGATTGAATAAAGCAGAAACTGCAGCTGAGCACGGAGAAGATCAGGTGAAGATATGGCGCAGAAGTTACGATGTTCCACCACCAGCACTCGAAAAGTCAGACAAGCGTTATCCGGGTCATCTGCAAGTATATGCCAATGTACCTGAAAGAGACCTGCCTGTTACCGAATGTCTGAAGGACACGGTTGATCGTTTTCTTCCCTACTGGCATGAAACAATTGCACCTGCCATAAAAGATGGGAAAAAAGTGATTGTTGCTGCACACGGAAACAGTTTGCGTGCCCTGGTTAAATATCTTGATAATGTATCCGATGAAGATATAATCGGGCTGAACATTCCTACGGGATTACCCCTTGTTTATGAACTTGATGAAAAACTCAAGCCAGTCAAGCATTATTACCTGGGAGACGAAGAAGCTGTTAAGAAAGCAATGGATGCTGTAGCAAACCAGGGAAAAGCAAAAAAATAAGAATATTCCTTACCGATTAATAAAAAAAGGGCTTTATAGAGCCCTTTTTTTATTATCCTTTGCCAAATATTTACCGGGCTGCCACAATTATATTTTCCCTTTCAATCGAACCCTTTGCATCAATCGTAACAAAGCCTGGTTCTGTGGCACTAACTGACCATCCGGGCTGATTGACTACAATACCGGCCAGCTGACCGGCAGAAAGACCAGGCCGGGTGGCATCCAGCAGGTATTTTTTTCCATCAATCTCTGCCAGCACTATTACATGATTAAACTGGTGCCAGACCGGATAGATGGTTTCTACCTTTCCCTGGTCGCGTGTCTTAATTAAAACCGGATTTGCAGTAATTCCAGCTTTTCTGAGCAACTGAAGCAGCAACAGATTGTTTTCTGCGCTGTTACCCTCTCCCTTCTTCATTATTTTAGAAACACCGTCACTGGCATAGGTGCTGTACTCACCGTTCCATTTAATATTTTGATTGACATAATTATATAATATCTGCATCTTCTGTTCCTGTGAGCTTCCTTCATCGAACAACTCTTCGAACAGAGGCTTAAAATTCACGCTTTTCATCAGTTCAACATTAAAGCGCGGATTCTTCAATAATCGTTCATTCATATCCTGCCATGATTCGAGTTTGTATTGTACATAGCCTGAGTTGAAATTATACCAGAGTGCGGCTGATGGCGAAGGCGTTTCGATGTCATCTTCGGTCGTCAGTAATAACCGTTTAAAGAAAAACGGAAAGAAGCCGGAGGACTCAAATAAATGAAACCTGAGCTGGGGTGAATTGTTTCGCGCTGTATATATATTTTCATTACTTTTAAATGCAGGCATACCAAGCATCACAGATCTCTTATAACGTCCTCGCAACACAGATACTTTAAATGAACCAGGCACTTCATACAATACATATTCATCTTTGGCAAGTTTACTAAAAGCTTTATTTTCACGGGTACTAAGCAGCCAGGTTAATTTATCCACATAATTATCCTGTTGGTCTTTGGTCAGACTTTTACCACTGTCGTATGTAACCAGATAGGTAAAAAATTCCGGAACGGATGTTCTGTATTCGCTCCAGACAACAGGGATCTCGTGCTGGAATTGCCAGGGACGCAACCTGATAAAATCAAGTGATACCAGTGTATATTTGTATTCAATTATTGAACCGGGTTTAACATCAGGAAAATCAAAAACTATTTTAGTGTTCTTACTGCTGGTTTTTATCCTCTCTATCGAACGGGACGGAACCTTGGTTATAATCAACTTCCCACCATTATCCGACTTATTAATGGTATGTGCTTTTAGTTCCTGAATACGTTCATATTCATTCTCCGATTGATAGGGAATCTCAACATGAGCATATTTTAATCCCTTTTCATTTAATATTTTTATACGGATGTGTCTTTCATAAATACTCCGGTTGGTTACGTCCACCTGACCGAAATCACATAAAATAACTGCCGGAGCATCCGGATCTTCCGGGTATGTTTTCATATTCAAATCTACAGGCAATACCTTGCCCCACTTAACTGGCGGTTTCTGGGCCCCAACATGCAGGGCAAATACCAGGGAAACCAACAAAACGTTTAACAACTTCCTGGATATCATATCAATATATTTTTTTAAATGAAATATTCAAAGACGGTCTTCAATGTAACGCAAATTTTATGCCGCAATACGTTCGAGTATGGGTAAATAATTTGCTTAAGCCAGATTTAAGAATTATGTGAAGTGCAATACTATTGAAGAACCAGGACTAACAGGTTACTGGCTGTTCCAGCTATTGCATACCGAATGGCTTATGGCATGCTTAAGTCTGACTGTAAATTCTTTCCGGCTGATTTCAGCAGCTCCCATTCTTTTCATATGATCGGTAGGCACCTGAGCATCAATAAAATGGAAATTCAATTTTTTTACCCTTTCCACGAGATGGTACAGAGCTACCTTGGATGCATCTTTTTCAAGGTGAAACATAGACTCTCCGAAGAATACCCTTCCCATGGCAACCCCATAGAGACCACCCACAATTTTATCTTCCAGATACACTTCAACTGAATGTGCATAACCTGCTTTGTGAAAATTTATATAGGCTTTTTTCATTTCATCCGTAATCCAGGTCCCGTCTTCTCCCTTGCGTGGAACCTTGCTGCAATATTCAATTACTGATGCAAAATCACGGTCAAAAGCAATTGAAAATTTTCCCGACCGGATGGTTCTGCCCAGTGACTTTGATACATTAAGATTTTCGGGCAGCAGGATGAATCGTGGATCCGGCGACCACCAGAGTATCGGAGAATCCTCATTGTACCATGGGAAGATACCGGCAGAATAAGCTTTTATCAACGTAGGTACGGAGAGATCGCCCCCGACGGCCAGCAGTCCGTCTTCATCTGCTTCTTCAGGAGAAGGAAATGCCACAGGGTAATGTGGGAGATAAGAAATCATGCCGGCTGACTGGAATTATCATAAAGTTCAATATACTCATAATTATTGCCTACTGATTCGAGATACCTCTCAAAATCTTCCCTGGGAACCACCAGTGAAGCAGTGTTCAGGTTAGGATGAAAACTAAGGCGTTCACTGTTTCTGAGGTTCTTATCAAGGAAAAGATGAACATGGTTTTCAGTATCATGAATCAATCCAAAAGGAGATACGGAACCCGGCGGGAGGTTAAGATATTTGTAAAGGCGTTTGTCCGAAGCCAAACTGATCTTTCCCTGTCGGAGCCGTTTTTCAAGATCCTTAATATTAAGCTGATGACTGTGTTCCATCACTACCAGGTAATGCCTGTTTCCTTTATGATTTCTGAAGAACAGGTTCTTACAATGGGTAGAATCAATGCCCTCCCAGTTCTTCAAGGCATCTTCAATAGTAGGTGCCGGAGGATGTTCATAATAATCAAAATGTACATTAAGTTTTTCAAGATATTTATATAACTCAGGATCTCCTCTCATTTTTCACAAATACTTTTTCACCATTAATACACCCATCTAAAATACATTATTGTTTGCATTTCCAAAAATATTTTTCATTTTCAACGAGTCTTGATTCTTCGAGAATTCAGCAGACTATCCAAGTACTGAAAACCTGAACAAAGAATGGATGTACAATAATTTGTCTACCTTCGGGTTATTCTTGTAACCATATCCGATAATGAGTATGAAACGTTTCATCCTGTTAATTTTGCTTGCGGCTTTCCTGATTCCGGGAGTCAGCACTTATGCCCAGACTTCAGACATGAAGCTGAGTCAGCGTGTGCAGAAGCTTGTAGATGAAGGGACCCGGCTGCTGGATGCAGGAAATCAAACTGAAGCGATAACCAAACTTCAGGAAGCCGTACAACTGGATGCCAACTCATCTGCAGCCAATTATGAACTTTCATATGCCTGGTATCTGCAACAGGACTGGGACAAAGCCATCAAATACAGCCGCCGGGTGGTAACGCTGGGAAGAGATTTTCAGCCTGAAGCATATATTGTATATGGTTCAGCACTGGACCAGCGTGGAAATACTGTAGGTGCAGCAGAAGTATTAAAAGAGGCGATCAGGAAGTTTCCCGGTAATTACCTGCTCTACTATAATTATGCCTACACTTCATTTAATGCAGGCAATACTTCGCTCGCTGCCGACGCCCTTTACAAGGCGCTGGAAATAAGTCCCATGCATAGCAGCAGTCACCTGTTACTCGGGTATGTAATGAACAGCAGGCAGGAAAACATAAAAACGTTGCTCCCCCTTTGTTTTTTCCTGATGGAGAACCCGACAACAAGCGATGCAAAAAATGCGATCAACCTGTTGGAAGAAGTTCAGACACGGATAAGAAACAAACGATTCTCAACTACCAGCGACTCCCTTTTCCAGCATCTTGTCGTTGCAGCCACTCCGGCAGGGAAAGAGTTGCCGGATTTATGTTCGCTTCTGAATATTCTGTTTATTCATTTGCATGATTTCAATCTGCCTGTAGTACCGGTGTATGATAATCAATATGTTCCTTTCTTTTATGCCCTTTCCGAAGCCGGGCATACTGAAGCTTTCTGTTACTATATCATGCAGTCATCCGGCAGACAGGATGTAAACAACTGGCTTAAAACCCACCCTGATCAGCTTTCACAATTTGCCGACTGGATGGACCGGTATGAGTTCCCCTGATGCTCCTGAAATAATTTTATACAAATAACAGCAGGGCTTTAAACGCAGTATCATTTTTAAAATTCATCTTCTTTCCGGGATATTGACGGACAGGATTTTTGTATGAATATTGTTTTGCGTAATTTTATCCACCCTTGAAATTCAATTACCTTAAACAAAATGGAGAATAAGCTGTTTATTTACAACTCTTTAACAAGGAAGAAGGAAGAATTTAAACCACTTAATCCGCCCTTTACCGGGATGTATGTATGCGGACCAACTGTATACGGAGAAGCACATCTGGGGCATGCCCGCCCGGCCATTACCTTCGACATACTGTACAGATACCTGTTGCATCTTGGGTATAAAGTGCGGTACGTGAGGAACATAACTGATGTAGGACATCTTGAGAATGATGCCGATGAGGGAGAAGATAAGATCGGTAAAAAAGCCCGTCTTGAACAGCTTGAACCCATGGAGATCGTGCAGTATTACAGCAACAGCTACCACCATAACATGGAGCAGCTCAATGTGCTGCCCCCCAGTATTGAGCCAAGGGCTTCAGGGCACATCATTGAACAGCAGCAATTGATCCGTAAGATCCTGAAAAACGGATATGCTTACGAAGTAAACGGATCAGTCTATTTTGATGTGGAAAAATATCATAAACAGCATCAGTACGGAAAGCTCTCCGGCAGGGTGCCTGAAGACCTTATGGCCAACACCCGTTCCCTTGAAGGACAGCAGGAAAAACGGAGCAGTCTGGATTTTGCATTGTGGAAAAGGGCAGATGAGAAACATATCATGCGCTGGCCATCCGAATGGAGTGACGGCTATCCCGGCTGGCATCTTGAATGCTCAGCGATGAGTATGCGCTACCTTGGCGAACAGTTTGATATACATGGCGGGGGCATGGATCTCCTTTTTCCGCATCACGAATGTGAAATTGCACAATCGAAGGCAGCCATGGGCAAAGATTCCGTACGTTACTGGCTGCATAACAATATGGTAACCATCAATGGCCAAAAAATGGGTAAATCACTGGGTAACTTCATTACACTGAATGAGTTCTTCAGCGGTAATCATGAATTGCTCGATAAGGCCTACGCACCTTCCACCATCAGGTTTTTTATGCTGCAGGCCCATTACCGCAGCACACTCGATTTTTCTAATGAGGCGCTGCAGGCAGCAGAAAAAGGTCTTGAAAAACTGCTGGAAGGAATGAATACCCTCAGCAAAATTCAGCCCGGTGAAAAATCCACGGTGAATGTGGATAATTTTGAAGAAAAATGCTATGCTGCTCTCAACGACGACCTGAACAGTGCAGTGCTGATCTCCCATCTTTTTGAAGGAGTAAAATTGATCAACCTGATTCACAGCGGGAACGAATCAATTAATCCGGAACAACATAAAATGTTGCAGCGGGTGTACAATACCTTTGTCAAAGATATTCTCGGACTCGAACCATTCGAAAAAAGTTCAGCCGAAGGTTTAACTGAAAATTTGATAGAGTATGTTCTGCAACTGCGTCTTGAAGCCAAACAAAATAAAGACTTTGCAACATCCGACCGCATCAGGGATGCCCTGACGAAGCTGGGGGTTGAAATTAAAGACACCAAAGACGGGTTCGAATGGAAGCTGACCTGATAAATAAACCGGAAAGAGGATTGACAAGTAAATGAGTGATTTTCTCAAACAAACTGTAAAAATCGGATCTGTTCCCCTGGGGGGTGATAATCCGTTGCGGATACAGTCGATGACCAACACCAATACACTGGATACTGAGGCAACCGCTGAGCAATGTATGCGTATTGCTGATGCCGGAGCAGATTATGTGAGGATTACCGCACAAGGCGTTAAGGAAGCTGAAAACCTGAAGCACATTAAGGACAGTCTGCGGGCAAAAGGATACACCATTCCGCTGATCGCAGATATTCATTTCAATCCAAAAGCAGCTGAAACAGCCGCTGCCATTGTGGAAAAAGTAAGGATTAATCCGGGAAATTATACTGACCGCAGCAAAAATACGGCTGCCACTCTTTTTGAAGAGGAATACCAACAGGAGCTGGAACGAACACATGGAAAGCTGAAGCCGTTGCTGGATATCTGCAAAAAACATCAAACGGCGGTGCGTATCGGCGTTAATCATGGCTCCCTTTCCGCCCGCATCATGAATCGGTACGGCGACACCCCGGAAGGAATGGTGGTTTCAGCAATGGAATTTATACAGATCTGTGAATCAGAAAACTTTCATGATCTGGTAATTTCAATGAAATCGAGCAATACACGGGTAATGATGCAGGCTACCAGACTTTTAATGCAACAAATGCAGACAAACGGCAGGATTTACCCTCTTCATCTGGGAGTGACAGAAGCCGGAGAAGGTGAAGACGGCAGAATAAAATCAGCCGTTGGCATCGGGACCCTGCTTGCTGAAGGTATTGGAGACACCATACGGGTATCACTGACTGAAGATCCTGAAGCCGAAATTCCCGTTGCCACTGCTATCCGGGAATTCTTTCCAAATAGTGCTCTTCAGGCCTTTGACACGACTGTCTTCAAAAATTATAATCCCTTCAGTTATAAAAGAAGAGAAACAATTACTGTTGCCGGCATTGGCTGTGACCAACTGCCTGTGGTAACAGGAGATCTTTCCGGAAACCTGTCAGTTACCCCGCAGGATTTTTACGAAATTGGATATGCTCAGCAACCGGACGGAAACTGGAAAAAGCTCCCCCAGGCAGCAGATATGGTATACCTTGGGCGCAACCAGCCCAAATCAGAAATGCCGGACAACCCTGTTTATATTGTTGATGCCGCTCAATGGAAACAAACAAAATCCCAAAAACAGATTTATCCTCTGTTCACTTTTGAAGAATTTATTAATTCCCCGGAACATTCATCAGTTCTGAATTTTGTGGAATCAGAAGCCGTTGCGCTTGATGATGCCTGCATTATGAAGTTGAAAGGTGAAAGAAACGCTGTATTGGTGGTAAGTAGTGAAGGTACGCCGGAAGGCTATCACGAACTCCGGAAAATGTTTTTCAGGCTGCTCAAGCTGAATTGCCGGTTACCGGTTATTATCCGCCAAATTTACAAAACGGTGAATAATGAATTGTTTCAGCTTCATGCAGCCTGTGCTGCTGGCGGCTTATTTCTCGATGGATTCGGAGATGGCCTCTGGCTAAAAAATAAAAACAACGGGAACCCGGTTTCCACTGCCTTTGGAATTTTACAGGCCAGTCGTACCAGGATAACCAGCACCGAATACATCAGCTGTCCTTCCTGTGGCCGTACGCATTTTAATCTGCAAAAAGCCACTGCAGCTATCAGGAAAAAGACCTCCCACCTGGTTGGACTGAAAATCGGGATCATGGGCTGTATTGTAAACGGGCCGGGCGAAATGGCCGACGCTGATTATGGCTATGTAGGAGCCGGACCGGGAAAAATTACCCTCTACAAAGGAAAAGAAGTGATCAAAAAAAATATACCTGAAGAGCAGGCCGTTGATGAATTGATTCAGCTAATCAGGAGTTACGGCGACTGGATAGAAACAGAAATATAATACAATTTACCTGAGAAAATTACTGCATGAATGGCAAATGACAAAAAAGCACAGATAATCAAGGCTTCCTGGGTAAGTATTATCGGGAACGGGATCCTTTCAGCACTAAAAATCAGTATTGGTCTTATTGCGGGTAGTTTGGCTGTAGTGGGTGACGGGATCGATTCTTTCATGGACATTGTGACGTCAATCATCACCCTGATAACCGCCAGGATTATTTCCAGGCCTCCCAACGCAAAATATCCCTATGGGTACGAAAAGGCAGATACAATCGCTTCAAAAGCATTGTCGTTTGTGATCTTTTTTGCCGGTGCCCAGCTTGCCGTTTCCACCATCAGGAAATTTATGCATGCACAAGAAGCCGCTTTACCTGATAAAATGGCCATCGTTATTACCATTGTCTCTATATTCGGGAAACTGGCATTAAGCTATTACCAATTTCGTGTAGGAAAGAAAAATAACAGTGTCATGCTGATATCCAATGCCAAAAACATGCAGAATGATGTACTGATATCGCTTTCAGTGCTTACCGGACTGATATTTACTTTCATCTTAAAACTGCCCATAATTGATTCCATTGCCGCCCTTGCAGTTAGTTTATGGATCATGAAGGTAGCCTTTGACATTTTTATGGATACCAATACCGAGCTGATGGATGGAGTTAAGGACCCATCGGTTTATGATAAAATTTTTGAAGCAGTAGATGCTGTAGAAGGTGCTTCCAATCCGCATCGCGTCCGTTCCCGGGAAATAGCCAATATGCACATGATTGTGATTGATATTGAAACGGACGGTAATATTCCCCTGTCTGAAGCACATGAAATTGCGCATCAGGTGGAAGAGCAGATCCGCCGCCGGGTGGAAAATGTTTATGACATCGTGGTTCATGTTGAACCTGCCGGCAATGATCATGAAGCAGAACGTTTCGGTATTTCACGTGATAATGTAAATGAAAACGGAAAAGGCAGCAAACAATCTGCCAGAAAGCACCCGTAATCAACTATCCTGCCCGTTTAAACTTCCTGGCTATATCTGCCAGTTTATCAGAAGGAAAAACTACTTCGTCAAACGACTGATTGGCTATTTCGATCATGCTCAACGCTACATCATGCGCCTGAATGCCCCTGTACTTTCTTAAGTTTCCCAAAAGCATATAACCAACCAGTTGCATCAGTACCTTGCTAACCAGTTCACCGAACCGGAATTCCTTTCTTTTTCCCAGCAGCATGGAAGGACGCAGAATAGCAATTTTTCTGAAATTGAACTGCTTAACAGCTTCTTCCATCTCTCCTTTTGTACGCAGATAGAAGTTACGACTTTTTTCATCTGCACCAATCGAAGAAACTACCAAAAAATTGCTCACCCCGTTCTGAGTTCCCGTTTTAGCAATCTCAAGGGGCATCTGGTAATCCACTTTTCTGAAGTTCTCCTTTGATTTGGCTTTTTTGATTGTAGTACCCAGACAAACAAAAATATCATCGCCTTCCAGTTCACCTGCATACTCTCCTGGCATAAGCGGATTAACCGTAAAAAAGTCAAAGTTGCCATATGATATGTCCGGATGGTGCCGTCCAAAGACTTTCACCGTTCCATATCTGCCATCCTTCAGCAACAACCTGACCAGTTGTTCCCCAACCAGTCCGTTGCCACCAAAAACCAACGCAGTCTTTTTTACACTGCTGCTATATACAGGCTGATCAGTATCCGGCAGCCTGTCCGTCTTTTCTTGATTCACTTGCGCCATAGTAGACTTTGTTTTGTGCATCATACATAATTGCCTGATATCCCCCGTAACCACCCAGGTCCCAGCTTATGTTGTGTCCTCTTTTCATCAGTTCGCGTACTGTTTCATAAGGAAAACCGGATTCAAGGTAAACAGTTCCGCCATCAGTCATCTTTTCACCTGTAGGTTGTGAAGAACCACCATGACGGATACGAGGTGCATCTCCGGCTTCCTGCAGGTTCATCCCAAAATCAATCAGGTTCACTACAATCTGAACATGCCCCTGCGGTTGCATGCTTCCTCCCATTACACCAAAGCTTATCCAGGGCTTTCCGTCTTTGGTAATGAAAGCAGGGATAATGGTATGGAAAGGGCGTTTACCAGGTTCAAAGCGGTTCATGTGGTTTTCATCCAGGCTGAATAACTCTCCCCGGTCCTGCAGTACAAATCCCAAACCCGGCGGTGTCATACCCGAACCCATGCCACGGTAATTACTTTGTATCAGAGAAACCATATTTCCTTCATCATCGGCGACGGTCATATACACTGTATTGCCCTGTTCCAGTTCTCCTGCATTATATGTTCTCGCTGCACGGCCGGGATTTATTAATGCCCGGCGTTTGGCGGCATACTCTTTTGAGATCAATTGCTGAACAGGAATATCATTGAAATCAGGATCCGAATAATATTTAGCCCTGTCTTCAAATGCAAGCTTTTTAGCTTCAACGAAATAATGTACATAATCAGTGCTGCCAAATCCCATGGAAGCAATATCATACCCTTCCAGGATATTAAGCATCTGCAGGGTTGCTGTTCCCTGACCGTTGGGCGGAAGTTCCCAGACATCGTATCCACGATAGTCGGTTGAAACAGGTTCTACCCATTCAGAATGGTGGCTTGCCAGGTCTTCATACGAAAGAAAACCGCCGTTCTCCTTCATATAGTCAGCAATGATATGGGCTATCTCTCCTTTGTAGAATACATCACGACCGCCTTTAGCAAGCTTTTCAAGTGTATTGGCAAGGTATGGATTTTTAAAGATCTCTCCTTTCTGCGGGGCGCTTCCTCCCGGCATGTAAATGGTGGCAAAATTGGGATAGTCTTTAAGTACCCGGGCATTCAAGTCCCAGTAAAAAGCAATCAGTTCCGAAACGGGATAACCTTCCCGGGCATAGCTGATGGTTGGTGCAAGAATATCCTGCATGGATAATTTTCCGAATTTTTTATGCATCTCAAACCAGCCATCCACACAACCCGGTACCGAGACGGGCAAAGGTCCGTGTGCCGGAATATGCTTGTAGCCGTGCTCCTTGAAATATTCCAGGGTCAAAGATTTTGGAGACCTCCCGCTGGCATTCAAACCATAGAGCTTTTGCGTTTTTGCATCCCAGATAATAGCAAACAAATCCCCTCCAAGCCCGCTGCCTGTGGGTTCTGTAAGCCCCAGCATGGCATTGGCAGCAATTGCTGCATCAATGGCATTACCTCCTTTTTTCAGTATATCAAGGGCTACCTGTGTGGCAAGTGGTTGACTGGTAGCAGCCATTCCATGTCTGGCAATTACTTCAGAGCGTGTAGCAAAAGTTTTCCCCGTAATCCGGTCCTGTGCAATACCGGTTACTGAAATAACCAGCAACAGGGACAATAATAAAGTTGTGATTCTTCGATTCATGGTCAGGATAATTTTTCATAGTTAATCAAATGCCGTATTTACATAAGGCATAGCTTGTAAATATACAATATATTCAACTATGGCCGAAAAAAACATCAAAAAACTGAAGATGCTATACTACTATTTGGGGATAGATTTTATACTTTAGTATTTTAAAATAAATACCCTGCAGGGTATAGTATTAAATGTTTTTACCCGAATGACTTTTCTGTTACTTTATCTTTTTATTGCACTTTTTTTCTCTTTTACCTGTTCCATACTGGAAGCCGTTTTACTGAGCGTCACACCCTCCTACATCGGTATGCAGATCAATGAAGGAAAAAAGAGCGGCAAATTATTGAAAAAATACAAAGAGAACATTGATCTTCCACTGGCCGCTATTCTCACCCTGAACACTTTTGCCCATACGATAGGGGCAGCAGGCGTTGGTGCACAGGCTCAGGAAATATGGGGAAACCAGTATCTCTCACTTGTTTCAGCTATTCTTACCATCATAATCCTCATTTTTTCAGAAATTATACCCAAGACCATTGGCGCAAGCTATTGGAAGAGTCTTGCTCCCATCTCGGCACGCATATTGACAATCCTGATCTATTCCCCCTTGTATCCGATTATAATCTTCAGCAAACAGATCACCAAATGGCTGAATCGCAACAAGGAGAAAAGCGCATTGAGCAGGGCAGAATTTCAGGCCATCACCGAAATAGGCATACAGGAAGGAATATTCAGACAGGAAGAATCAGAGATACTGAAAAACCTGCTGAAGTTTAATAAAATATCGGTACGAAATATAATGACCCCCCGGACTGTAATGCTTTGCGCTCCGGAAGACAAGCTGATTGAAGAATTTTATGGCGAACACCAGGAAATGAGGATCTCCCGTATTCCTGTTTTCAGGGAACATATTGATGAATTAACCGGATTTGTACTGAAAGACGATATAATGAAGGAAATTATTGAGGAGAAAGGAAACCAACCACTTAAAACAATCAGACGTCCGATACCGGTTGTCAATGAACAAATGCCCATCATAAGATTATTTTATAAATTTATTGAACTGCATACAGAGATTGCAGCAGTGGTAGGAGAATATGGTGAAACAACAGGCCTGGTAACCATGGAAGATGTTGTTGAAACCTTACTGGGACTGGAATTCATGGATGAAACGGACAATATTGAAGACATGCAGGTGCAGGCAAGAAAGAACTGGGAAGCCAGGGCTAAACGACTGGGTATCATCGAGTAGTTTGACTGAAAAAATCCAAAAAATAATCACTTTATGAACACACAACCAACCAATAAGGAACAGGAAGCTTTCCTGGCAGAAACCAGGCAAATGGTTTTTGAATTCAGAAAAACAAGGATCCTTTTTACTGCCTTTGAACTGGATATTTTTACCCACCTCGATGATAAAGCCCTGCAAGCTGAAGATGTTGCCAAAAAATGCGGAACAGATGCAAGAGCCACCACCCGGTTGATGAATGCACTTACTGCATTGGGTTACCTCGAAAAGGAGGGTGATTATTTCAAAAACACACCGGTAACGGGTAAATTTCTGGTAAAAGGCAAACCCTCTTTTTTTG
Source organism: uncultured Bacteroidales bacterium (assembly GCA_963783315.1). Lineage (GTDB taxonomy): Bacteria > Bacteroidota > Bacteroidia > Bacteroidales > DASQZP01 > DASQZP01. The sequence goes on along the minus strand of CAWAMZ010000002.1, from coordinate 683 downwards.
GTGGCATGATGCATTCCGCCAATCTGTTCAACTCCTGGAACACACTTACAGAAGCTGTGAAAGCAGGTACTACAGTAATCAAACGGGAAAAGAATTTCAACAACGAGAAATGGACCAGGGCTTTCATCAATGCCATGCATGCCAGGGCGAAGAATCTGGCTCCTGAGGTCGCCGGGAAACTGGATCTTCAAAACGTACACAAAGTGCTCGATATTGGTGGAGGATCCGGAATTTTTTCCATGGCCGTCACCGATAGGGGAAAGAACATACAGGCTACAGTTTTCGATCTGCCCAATGTAATTCCAATCACCAGAGAATTTATTGAAAAAGAAGGCTATACAGAAAAAATTGATACCCGCGAAGGAAGTTTCCGGGAAAAATTACCCGATGAAGCCTATGACATGGTGCTGCTCTCGGCAATTATTCATATGAATTCATTTGAGCAGAACAATGACCTTATTGAAAAGTGCAGCCGGGTGCTGAAGCCTGGCGGCCAACTTGTAATTCAGGATTTTATCATGAACGATTCACGAACTGAACCACAGTCAGGTGCACTTTTTGCCTTAAATATGCTGGTTGGCACTGAGGCAGGAGATACCTATACAGAAGCTGAAATTTCCTCCTGGTTCCTTCATAACGGAATTGAAACCTATAAACGGATAGCGATGAAAAACGGCTCTTCC
>CAWAMZ010000001.1:0-49783 GCA_963783315.1 uncultured Bacteroidales bacterium | reverse complement strand
AAGGGAAAATAAATTAAGAATATGAATATTTTAAAGAAACCTTCACAGGCTGCAATTTCCGAGCTAATATCAAGGTAACCGGATTTTCCCCCATTGCTACTATATATTTTAAATGGATACAAAATAGAAAGATATTTTGGGAGAAGCAAGTAATTTGTGAGAGAATAGCAATTGTTAACCGGCACGGACAACATGTCCGCGCCAGAGGGGGATAGAGACAGCATATTGATGACTTCATACAATAAATTATATTCTTTATTCATTAGCTGGATATCAATGAAGATTTTAGAATACAAATATTGTAAATTTAAAAGAAAGGAATTGCAGGCAGTATTCATCCAGGAACAGGCCGGTTAAATTAATTCACTATATTAGTGAATTAAAAGAAATAAAATATTATCTTTGTATTTATAAGCAATGGGTTATGGAAATTGTATTTGAGAAGGAATATCTTGAACAACTATATGAGCTCGGTAAAACCAAAAACAAAAAGTATCGCTATCCAAAAGGATTGATAACCAAATACAAACAAACAATAGATAAATTACGTGTCGCCAAAAGAATTGAAGATTTATTCCCATTGAGAAGCTTAAATTATGAAAAATTAAGTGGTGATAAAAAAGGACTTGAATCAGTTCGAATAAACAAACAATACCGGATAGAGTTTAGTACTACTGTGGAGGGAGAAGAACCTGACACAATAACAATTTGCTCAATTGTCGAAATAAGCAAACACTACCAATAAACCTCCTACAATCATGAAGACAAAAAATAATATAGTACCTTTTGAGGCTACCCATCCTGGTGTACTAATTAAAGATGAACTAGAGGCCAGACAAGACTTAAAACAAAAAGATTTAGCTAAAGAATTAGGAGTCAAACCATCATTTCTTAATGAGATAATCAAAGGGAAAAGACCGGTTACAGCTGATTTAGCTATTCTTCTTGAGAAAGTATTTGAAATACCTGCTGATTATTGGATGAGATTCCAGTCTCAGTACGAAATTGATAAAGCAAGAATTAAAGAGAAGAATATCGTAAAATTAAAAAACATTGAATTATGGAAGGTTATAAAAAAATACGTGCCTGTAAACTATTTAAAAAAACTAGGTTATATCGATGATAATCTTGATGAAGATATAAAAACCATCAAGAAAATTTATGATGTTAATAACGTTGATGATTTAGTCTCTACATTTGCTAAAAATAAATTGGCTTTTTACAGGAAATCTGAAAAGCTTCAGATTGATGAAAAAAATATGTTTGTCTGGAGTTCATTAGCCACCTATGAAGCTAAAATTCAACATGTAAATACATTTAATTATGCCAATATCAATCAGCTTTGCAATGAGCTAAACAGAATTTTCTTTGAAAATAATAATACCATACAAAAAGTAAAGTCCATACTAGGACAATACGGAATAAAACTGGTTTTAATTGAAAAACCGGAAAAAACCCCAATTGATGGCTTCTCTTTTTGGTCTGGCATTAATCCTGCTATAGCACTAACCATCAGACATAAGAGAATTGATAATTTTGCTTTTACCCTGATGCACGAAATTGCTCATATAGAATTACATCTTAAGAATAACAGGGAGAAAAGCTTTCTGGATTTAAAGATGATGGATAAATCTGAATATTTTGAATCAGAAGCAGATAAATATGCTCAGAAAAGGCTCATGCCAGATAAATGCTGGAATGAGGTTGCAAAATTTTCCTTTAAACCGGGTGATGAGAGACTAATTGAAATTGGAAATAAATATTCTATTAATCCAGCAATTCTTCTTGGTAGGATTTGCTTTGAAACAAATAATTACGCGCTTAAAACCAAAATCGATAAGAAATTATACTAAGGTTAATTTCTCTTTTCTGAACACGAGTTAATTTATTTCAATAATGGCATTGTCCCCTTTTATTTTAGTCATCGGTATATTTACATGATGATGCCCGTATATCCAGTTATCAATATTGTTGTTTGAAATTAAATCCACATGTTCTGAGAAAAAAGCAGGGTTGATCGTTTAATTTTTGAATTGTTCCGGATTGCAAAGATCCGTTGGCAATGGTGTGTGACCACAATCTTTTTGACTTCATTGGACTGCGTAAGTGACTTTAATGTTCAGATTTGACAAATAGCAGCAGAAATTAAACTACTTGAGCAAGCTCTCGAAGACACAATTAAAGAGCATGAACAGCAATTATTATCAAATCTTTTATCCATTCCTGGAATAGGTAAAAAAATGGCAATAATGCTCATAGTTTGCAATAATGGTTTTAAAACTTTTGAAAATAGCAGCCAACTCTCCGCCTTCCTGGGCCTTTCCCCGGTGATATTTACATCCGGAACCAGTGTGTAAGAGGTAAAGCCCGGATTTCCAAAAAGGGAAATCCCTTAATTCGAAATCATTTGTTTATGTGCAGCTTCACTGCATACACAAAAAATCCGCAATGCAAAGCTCTTTTTGACTGGCTGGTAGCCAAAGGTAAATTCAAAAAATTGGCATTAATTGCAGTAACAAATAAACTCTTAGCACAATCACTGGAAATTGCTAAATCCGGTTTAAAATATGATCCAAACTACAAGTCACTTCAACCACTAAATAATTTTTCTTTTGAATTTGCCTCCATAAATAATCAGGTAACTCAAAAAGAAAAATTATGCTCTTTTTATTTGGTTTTTACCTTTGTTCTTTGTTGGTGGTTCGTTGTTCTTTTAATTATTCATTTTTTTTTGCGGCAAACGAAAATCCATTGGATGCCATATTTGTCGTAGAACTGTCCATAAGTCCCCATTGGCAAATCGTGTAACTCCTGCAACCTTGTATTGTTTGTTCCATCCTTAAGTTTGTCAAAAATCCTTTTCATCTCATTATAATCGTCTCCCGTAATAAATAGGGCAAATGTGTTTCCTTGTACCGGGTCAAACTCTGGAGAGGCCATCCAGTCAGTAGCTGAAATCTCAATAGCGTTACTTTTAAGGTGCGCATTGATGATTCTGTCGTGTTTCTCTGGCGGCAATTGAGCTTTCATCGGACTATCACCAAGCTTTGTTAGTGTTAATTCACCCCCAAGACATTTGTTGTAAAAAGTCATTGCTTCGGCACAATTGCCATCGAATAAAAGAAATGGTGTGCATTGCAACATATTTTCAAGTTTTAAAATTTGTGATTATTATACAGTCCATTAAAATAAACATGCTTAGAAAATAAAAGTTTTCTTGTATAATTTATTTTATTAAGGTTCAATGTATCTACTTATTTTATCAATTTTAATAACCTATTTAAACAAATTTACTATGCCAGTTTTGCATTAAGTAGCTGTTGATAGAATGACTTAAATGAATTTCCCAGGATGGTTTCGGCCTCTATCCCAACATGGTCAATAGTCGTTATGGGAATTTTAGTAAGCGCATAGAACCCACCAGCAGCAAACCGAAGGCTAATAATTGTAGAATCCGGGTTATTCCTATAAAGAATGGCTTGCTTCTGGAGACCTGAGATCCAGGCGTGTTTCATCTCTAGACTATTTCCGATATTTTCACCATAGTATATGGCATTTTTGGTATGCTCATTAAGTTCTATTACCAAATTAATTCCACCTGTTGGCAATTCTTTCAGGAAAGGTTTTGGTAACGCTCCTTTTGCATACACCATATGTTGTATAAAACTGGATAGTGGATATTTAGGTATGTGATGCTGAATCTGCATTGTTTAATCTAAAGGTTCTCTTCCTAAAAATCGTTCCTTTCCCAAAAGAAAGTTAATAGCCCGATCAACGTTTCGTTCAATGCTTTTCTCTGATTTTAAGAACGTTATGTATTTGGTGATTTCTTTTTGTAACGAAGGTGTCAGCGAATCAAATTTTTCTTTTGCCTTCAGGTTCATACTTAAAGCCTCTGTCAACTTAGGATGAGGTGCGATGCTCCGATCCGAACGGTCATATTCTATGAAAATTTCAATCGTTTCGCCAATTCGGGATGGCGAATTCTTAAGCATTTGGGCATTTATATAAAGCCTCCATTTCCCACGGTATTTTAACAGGGTTTGTTGGTAGGACCTGTTGTTAATTGTTCCTCTAACCGGAATAGGTCCTTTTTCTTTACCATTTTTCTTAAATAACCAATTTAATACCTCATCAGGCAAAAATACAAATGGATTGATCCCAATAATTCTTATATCCGTTTTTACTTTGTACATCTATTTCTTCTATTATCAACATCGAGACACAAGTTTATGTTCAAGACATCTGCGTTATTTTGTCGTTTCAGTATTAATGCATAAATTATAAATGATTTAATTTGTTGTAAGCATAATCCAGATTGACGCACCAAAAGTTTTATAGATTTTATTTCCTGAACAAAAACTATCTATTTTTTATGAAATAAGAACTAAAACCTTTCAAGATTCAGGTTTTAATGTTTAGGAATGTTTTTAGTCGTATTACAGGTACAACTCCTATTGGTTATAAAGAAAAATATAATATTGGAATTTGAGTATTTAACGTATTCTTTCTCCAACATTTGTAGAAACAGATGATTTATATAATTGGAATATCGGGGTTACACTTTTTTAAAAAACTTTAAAACAGAGCCTTTACTTTTCAAGAGCGTCGGTTTTGGTTTTTAGCAAAGGCCGGAATACTGCCATACATTTGATTGTAACTTTTAATCTACAAATTGATTTTCTTCTTCTGCTGCTTCTGCTTTTTCGCATTCATAAATTTTGTTACATCTTCATAATCTTCAGCCAAAAGTTCGACATTGCCCGGCTTGGGGGCGCTCAGGCAATTTGTCCTCGTACCCCTTTTTTATTTAATGATTTAGGAAGTTTATTGTTGCCGGCGGTTTTATTATTTTTTCGCTAGTTTATATCTCAAATGCGTTGTCAAATCTGATGGTATTACTTCTGCAATTTTAATGTCATACATGTCTTTGTCTATTCCGTCAAATAATCGGATCCCACTGCCCAAAAATACAGGTGCGATGTGAATAAAAAATTCATCCACAAGTCCTGCATTGAGAAATTGTTGAATAGTATTCGCTCCACCTTGTATTCTAATGTCCTTTCCCTGGCTGATTGTCTTGCTTTTTCCAGTGCACTTTCTATTCCGTCATTGATGAAATAAAAAGTTGTTGTTCCCTTTTGAACCCAAGGTTCTCGTTTTTCGTGTGTCAGCACATAAACATCTGCTTCATATAAATCTTCTGCCCAAACGACTTCGCCTTCTTCAAACATTCGTTTTCCCATAATGTAAGCGCCTGTTCTGTGCAAACACATCGTCAATTAATTTACTGTCTGCACCGTATTCTTCACCGCCTTCCATTTTGATGTGTTTCCAAAATGCTTTTTGTTTAAACATCCACTGGTGTAGTTTTCCTGAAACGCCACCCATTGGGTTACCTGGACTTCTGTTATCACCTGCAAAAAAGCCATCAAGTGATATTCCGCTGTCAAAGATAATTTTGCTCATAATGTGTTTTATTTTTTGATTTTATGAAATTGTGTTTATTAATATGACTCAGCCAATTTTTTTAAGTTTTGTTCAAGACCTACATCTGCTTTGAATGCTCTTACAGCTTCTTCTTTGGTAGGTATAGAATCAAATATATTGCACCACTCAACTGTCGTTTGAGATCCTTCTTCATGAATTGAAATGATGATGGTAAACTTTGGTTCCTTAAGATGCTCAAGAACAATTTTTTTCATTGGAATGATTGTGCTGTACACATATTCATTCTCATAATCTGTACCATCAGGGGCGTGCATAGTAAAATCCCACTTACCTCCTTCACGCACATCCATTTTACGAATTGTGTTGGTAAATCCATCAGGTCCCCACCATTCTTTGATATATTCCGGAGTGGTTAAGTACTTTCCATAGCAGCTCTGCTGTTGCATTAAATGTTTTGGCCATTTTTAATGATCGCTTGCTTATGTCTTCCATGTCTTTATTATTTTTGTTTATTCTGAAGTTTGTTTATAAAGTTGTCCAATCTGTCGAGTCGCTCCTCCCAAAGTGTTCTGAAGGGTTCAAGCCACTCTGCAACCTGCGCCAATTGTTGTGTTTCAAGGTTGCAATAGCGTTCCCTCCCTTCTTTTTTTATCGAAATTACCCCACATTCTTGCAGGTATTTTACATGTAAAGAAACGGCCTGTCGAGTCATGTCGAACTGCTCCGCTAATGAATTTACATTTTTAGACTCTTTTGTAAGGGACAATAATATATCTCTACGGGTGGGGTCTGCAATGGCTTGAAATACATCTCTTCTCATTATATTAGTTTCAATACGCAAGTAATTACTTGCAAATATAAATGCAAATTTTTACTGGCGCAAATTTGTTTTAAAAAATTTATGGACCAGATTTAGAAAAACAAGCATTACAAACCTGTATCCTTCTTATTCCATATGAATTAATAAAATAATAGTATGCAGGGGAATGGTTTGTCTTTGTGCTCCAGTTCAAATTTCAACTTGTTCTTCGTAAATATCTGTTGGCCAAATAGGATCACATTAAAAAGCTGTGTGGTTTACTTTTAAACTCACTGATTTATATATTTTTGACTATTCAGGTATATATAATACAACATGTCTGAATTGCAATCCGGAGACTCCATTTTCTTTAATATTCTCCTTTAATTAAAGAAACGAACCCGCGTATCGTTCCCTCTAGTTTAGACGTTCGCCTTACAAACTTATACTTCCCTTCCAACTTCTTGTTCAAAACACCTTTCATCCAACCAACTGAATTAAAAATTATTTAGGCAGGAAAAGTTAAATGATGACATCAAATCATAAATTTTAAAAAAAATCTAATCAGAAATTGCTTTTATATCTTTCTTACTAAATATCAAAACTTTTTCTTTTGAGTTTCGATCTTCATAAACTTCAATACAGCCTCATAATCATTAAATAAAATTTTGACATTTTTCCGGTTGGGTTCACATTAAAATTCATATGTAATAAAACTATCGTGGATAGGCTTTTATATGTCCGAACAATTTGTAATGCAATTTCTTAGAATTAGCATAAGGTTTTTATTCTGGCTCAATTCTGAATCCGACATTATTTCATTTTTTAGTACTTTAGAAGGTCAATATGCATAGAAAAAATGTTCCAAACTTTTTCGAAAAGAACATGGCATAATCTTAGCTGAGGCACAAGGACACTACATAATACTTCTTTCCAACATCAATTTCGATTACTCCATATGCATTTATTCCAGGTGTGCTTGGTGTAATATTTCAAACAATCTCAAATTAAGCTAACTATCAGTATTTGTCGCATTTAGCCCCTTATATTGTCGTATCAGCACAGCAAGTCAATATAATATTGTTTCCGAAATTTGTATAGACGGCGAGATATGAATCTGTATATTATAAACACTCTTTTGAATGGCATTGTCCTGCAGAATGATAAAACGCGCTTGTATCAGCTTTAAGAAACTTTTCAAAATATTAAATGTTAAAAGAGGTGAAATAAAAATGAGAAAGATTATTGTTACAACAAATATTACATTGGACGGCGTAATGCAAGGAACCGGAGGACCAGAGGAAGATCGATCCGGCGATTTCAAATATGGCGGTTGGGCTGCACCATATGCTGACCAAATAAGTGGTATGGCGGTGCAAAAAGATATGAAAGACAACAACAGATTATCTCTTGGGCAGAAAAACATTTGATATTTTTTCCTCCTATTGGCCTGAACATGCAGAGATGTGGCCTGGCATCAATAATGGCACCAAATACATCTTGTCCCGAACCATGAAAAATTCAGATTGGAAAAACACGGTAATTCTTGAAAATTTGGAAGACATCGAAAAGCTTAAAATTTCTAAAGGCCCGAACTTCATGGTTTGGGGCAGTAGTGAGCTCATCCGGCTTCTTCTTGAAAATGGTTTAGTAGACGAACTCCATCTCAGAATTTTTCCCGTGATTCTTGGCGAAGGAAAAAAATTATTTAACGATGGAAAAATTGCAACAGCATTTACCTTGGCTGAAAGTCACGTTACAACAAAAGGAGTCATTATTGCCTGCTACGAGCAAGCCGGAGAAGTAAAGACGGGTACTTTTGGGGCTTAAAAAATTAATTACCAAAGGGAAATCTAACTAAAAAAGAAAACTATGACCGGCATAAAAACAATTTCAAAAGGGCGTCTTTGGACTGCACAAATTATGAGCGGAATCGTTATACCGTTTATGCTCATGGACAGTATTATGAAATTTGTCCAACCTCCTTCCGTAATAGAAGGCACAGTTTCCCTTGACTTTACCGGGCATCATATATTTGTGATTGGAATTCTTGGGTTGCTTTCAACGCTTCTGTATACCTATCCGAGAACCTCTGTTTTGGGTGCGGTATTGCTGACGGGCTACTGGGGTGGTGCTATTGCCACACATTTACGGCTTGATAATCCATTGTTTACTCACATTCTGTTTCCGGTATATTTAGCGATATTAGCCTGGGGAGGAATCTGGCTGGTAAATGATCAATTGCGCAATCTTTTCCCGTTTAATAAATAAGACAAACTTTGATTCAAAATTTTCAATAATAAGCAATTAAATTTTTATTCCACTAAATATGCTTTCACTAACTAAACTATACAATCATGTCAAATAACAAAGTTACGCTACACATGGTCCTGGCTGCTTCTCAAGAGAAAGTATTTCGGGCTTTTGCTGATGCAGATGCATTTGCCTCGTGGTTGCCACCATATGGATTTGTTTGTAAAGTGCACCAAATGGATTTCAGGGAAAACAAAACTTACAAAATGTCATTTATCAATTTTTCTACCGGCAATGGTCATTCCTTTGGTGGTGAGTTTCTGGAAATAAAGCCAAACAGCTTACTCAAATATACCGATCGGTTGGATGATCCCAATTTGTCCGGAGAAATGATTACTACGGTGCGGTTGACACAAGTCTCATGTGGCACTGAATTGCACATTGTGCAGGAAGGGATCCCTGATGCCATCCCTGTAGAGATGTGCTACCTGGGGTGGCAGGAATCACTGGAAAAATTAAAAAGGCTTGTGGAGCCCGAGATTCCGGATGCATGAAACAACTTTTTGACCAAAAATAATAGTAACGTCAAAATAATTATCAGGTGGAATTCAAACCCAATAACCCGATTGTCAAACTTTGTCTTCAAGGAATGGCCATGGAAGAAAAAGGCTCCCCCGGGGAAGCATCCAAACTATTCCTTCAGGCCTGGAACGAAGCAACAAACGACTTCGAAAAATTTCTTGCAGCTCATTATGTAGCCCGTCATCAAAAAAATGTCCCCGATAAATTAAAATGGCAGATAATGACTTTGGAGCATGCATTAAAAATAAATGACGACACTGTTAAAAGTGCTTTCCCCTCACTGTATTTGAATATTGCCAAAAGCTATGTGGAATCAGGCGACCCCGGCATGGCAAAAAAGAATCATGAATTGGCGATATTGTTTCAGAATAAGCCTTCCGACAAAGGCCCTTTTTATCATGGTACAAAAGCAGATTTGCAGGTAGGAGATTTGCTGACAGCCGGAGGAAGATCAAATTACAAACCTGAGCTCAAAATGAATCATATTTATTTCACGGCTCTGATTAACGGAGCAGGGCTAGCTGCTGCATTAGCAAAAGGCAGTGGACGTGAACGTGTTTATATCGTTGAACCAACAGGGAGTTTTGAAAATGACCCAAATGTTACAGACAAAAAATTTCCTGGCAATCCGACACGCTCTTATCGTTCTCAGGCACCCTTAAAGATCGTTGGCGAAGTAACAGATTGGGTAAAACCAACACCTGAAGAACTTCAAAAATGGCGTGAAAAGCTGGCCAGTAACAAAGGAGAGATTATTAATTAAAAGTCAGATAGTTCTGTAATCTGGCGTGTACAAAAATAAAGACCATGAGAAAAGTAATTGCAGCAATCAATATGACGCTTGACGGGATTTGTGACCATACAGCAGGTATTCCAGATGAAAATTTACATCAACATTATGCTGAACTTTTAAACAATGCAGGAGTTCTATTATATGGACGGACAACTTATCTACTCATGCAATTTTGGCAAACGCTGCTAAAAAATCCTTCAGGTCAAAAATCAATGGACAACTTTGCTTTGGCAATTGACAGAATACCAAAAATTGTTTTTTCACAGACCCTAAAAAAAACCGAGTGGGACAGTGCGAAACTCTCAACAAATGAAATTGAAAAGGAAGTTTTAGAACTCAAACAACAATCGGGCAAAAAATATTTTAGTTGGCAGTCGGAGTTTAATTATTCAGCTAATAAACCTTAATTTAATTGATGAGTTTCAGATTTGTATTCATCCAATGATAGAAGGAAAAGGTCTGCCATTGTTTGACAAAATAAAAGACAGGACATTTTTTAGACTTTTAAAGACAAAAATCTTTGATTCTGGCGCAATCATTCTTTATTATGAGCCGGTAAAAAATGACAAATAGTATGAAAATTCACTTCAAATGACAAACAAAACCCCTTCAAGGACAAACAATGCTTTTTACTGAAATCGTCCGGAAATATCAAAAATCAGATTTATGCATTTAGCAACGTTTCAATATCAAACTTCTTCATTTTCATAAATGCGTCAACTACCCTCTGTGATCTTGAAGGATCACTCATCAGCTTTTCAAGAATAGCCGGAACAATTTGCCACGAAACGCCGAACTGATCTTTTAGCCAGCCACACTGTTCTGCTTCAGGCACGGCAGAAAGCTTTTCCCAGTAATAGTCGATTTCTTCCTGTGTTTCGCACGGTACCACCAGCGACAATCCCTCGTTAAAGCCAAACTGATGTGGCAAAGAACTGTCCATTGCCATAAATACATTACCCTGTAAATGGAACTGTGCGTGTTTTATTGTACCTTCCACGTCCGGTTCTTCGGCTGTATATCTTGAAATTCCTACCACTGATGAAGGTTGAAATACCGAAGTATAAAACTCAATCGCCTGTTCCGCCTTTCCGGCTTGTTTGCCTGTAAACATCAGCGAAGGGGTAAACTTCTGGCCTACATCTTCCATTTTGCCAAACGATAATTGCCAGCTAACGCCATATTTATCCTGTAACCAGCCGTATTTATCGCTCCAGGGGTATTTGTCTGGTTCCATTAACACATTGCCGCCTTCCATTAATTTTGCCCACGTATTATCCACTTCTTCTTCTGATATGCACACCACGAAAAACGAGATGGAAGGATTGATGGTAAAATGTGGCCCACCGTTCAGGCACATAAACTTTTGCCCGGCAGATTCAAAAGTTACCACCATTGGATTTTCAGAGGTAATCTTAGATTGCTGAAATACCGAAACAATAAAAATCTGCTGCTTCTTTTGCTTTCCCGTCAAACCAAAGACAAGGATATATCTGATTTTTCATTTTCCTTTAATTTATTGTTTTTCTGAAGGTATGTAACTTAACATATTCTCATAGGTATTTCATCAGGCTCTATTCCTGTTTTTCTGAACAGTTAAACATCCACATTACACCAAATTTATCAATACAACTTCCGAAATAATCACCCCAGAACATATCCTGAAGTTCCTGTTCAATTTTACCACCCTGTGAAAGGGCACCAAACAATTTTCGTGTTTCTTCCCTGGTGTCGGGCTGAAGATTGATATACACATTGTTTCCCATGTTTACTTTAAAGCCCATTTCTTTACAGGCATCAGAACCCATTATAAGGTGTCCGCCCAAAACAGGTAAACCAACATGCATTACCTTGTTGCCCGTTTCTTTAGACAAAGGCGGCATATTATCTGAAGGAGGTACATCTTTGAAACGCATAACTCCTTCGCCATAAAATTCTGTTCCAAAAACGGACCTGTAAAAGAGAAAAGCTTCCTCGGTATTTCCAGGGAAATTTAGATAAATGTTTACAGTTGCCATAGTAATATTTTATTTATTAAATGAATGATTTGATCTTTTTAACAACTTTATAACTGCTCTACAAAATCAACTTAAAAATTAAACGGGATGTGTTTAGATATTCAGAGTTTTCATCCATAAACCTTTTATGGCTTTTAATTGTTTTTATCTCGTTAGTGTAAAAATATAACTGTTAAAAGAAATTTGTGAAGTGTGAAAACGACAAACTTGAGGTAAATTACGACAAAATTGTCTTAAATTAACAGAATGAAAAGAATTTCAATATTGGTTGCTGAAAACTCTGTCATTCAGTCAATCGCCGATCCCCAATATTGTTTTGAAACTGTAAACCGGTTCCTGAATGCCAATGGACAACCGGCGATGTTCAAAATTGAACTGGTTGGTGTTGAAAGAGAAATTAAATTAAATAATGGGCTCTTTACTATTCATTCCGAAAAGCTGGTGGATGAAGTTGAAAAAACAGATTTAGTAATTGTCCCGGCTTTGTTAGGAAAAATGCCTGAGGCAGTAGAATCAAATATGCAACTGCTTTCATGGATTGTAAGGCAATACAACTCCGGGGCAGAAGTTGCCTCATTGTGTGTAGGTGCTTTTCTACTGGCCTCAACCGGTTTATTGAACGGGAAAAAGTGTTCTACGCACTGGGGATTTATTGATGATTTCAGCAAAATGTTTCCCGAAGTAAATGTGCAGCATGGAACAATCATCACAGAAGAAAATGGAATTTATTCCAGTGGCGGCGCAAATTCATACTGGAACCTGTTGTTACACCTTGTAGAGAAATATACCAACCGGGAAACTGCAGTTCTGGCTTCGAAGTATTTTGCCATTGATTTTGGCCGGAACAGCCAGTCGTTTTTTGCAATGTTCAAAGGGCAAAAGCAGCATAATGATCAAGAAATCAGGAAAGCCCAGGAATTTATTGAAAGAAATATTGAAAAAAAACTTACCGTCGAGGAGCTGGCTGAAAAAACGGCACTTGGCAGGCGAAGCTTTGAACGAAGATTTAAAAGAGCAACCAGGAATTCGGTTCTGGAATATATACAACGCGTTAAAATTGAGGCCGCCAAACGATGGATTGAAACAAGCCGGAAAAATATAACCGAAATAATGTTTGAAGTAGGTTATACAGATATCAAGACATTTCGGTACACTTTTAAAAAGATTACCGGAATTACACCCCAGGAATATAAAACCAGGTATAATAAAATTGAACTGGAGTAACACATTTTAGAAACTCTTTTGGTTTGCCTTTAAAAAGCTATTTCCTGCATATTTTACGAAAACTTTAAAACAGAGTCTTCACATTCCAAAAATGTCGGTTTTGGGTTTTAGAAAAAATAGGAATACTTCCATACAATTGATTGTTAGTTTATGTAGTGATTATAATATTTGAAAATTGGACGGAAGTTAAGATACAACTATTAAATGTGGATAAGGAACACTCCCCTGATCTCAAAAATATTGAAAAACTTGTCTTAGCTGCATATCTTACAGGTAGGGATTCTAAAAGTTTTCAGATTCAGGAACATGCAAATCAGGCTTTTGCCGATTCCGGAATGACAGAAAAGTTGTAAAATATTTTTTTAAGACTTTCAAAAGAGTCAAAAGAGATCACGTTTTCTGATTATTTAAAGTAAAAGTTTGTAATTCTTCTATTTCTAATAATAGTGTCCTTCAGTGGAATAATTAATTTTCTCTTATTCCCCAAGACTTATTACAGACTTCCTTGTATCACTTTTCTGCAATTTCTTTTTCAGCACACGAGCTAATCTATTTCAAAAATGGCATTGTCCCGAAAAGCATGATGCTCATTCAAATGTACATATCCTAATTGATTAGTCAATAGCTTTGTCCCATTTATTTCGGTTTCCGGCATATTTACATGATGATGTCCGTAAATCCAGTAATCAATATTGTTGTTTGAAATTATATCGGCATGTTCTGAGACCAAAGCAGGATTGATCGTTGAATTTTTGAATTGTTCCGGATTGCAAAGATCCATTGGCAAGTGGTGTGTAATCACAATCTTCGTGACTGCATTAGATTGTGCAAGTGTCTTCATGTGAAGCAAATACCTGCTTTCCCAGAGTATTATATGTTCTTTTAATTTCTCCTTAAATCCGGCCATGATTAATTCCAGGTTATACAGTTTAAAACGCCACCTTTCATAGCTATTTCTCTTGATTCTATAGGAAGAACTTCTTTTTTAGTTGATTTAAAGATTGAGCTGAATACCTCCAATGCTTCTTTATCTTTTTCTTTCATTCCCTTCCCAAATTGAGGCAAATATATATAATCCTTAGTTTCAAGATAATTTATATATATTCCCAACGCCACTGCCATTTTATCTTCTCCAATTTCATCAACAGGTTCATATGGCACTTGAATAATATTCAGTCCAGATTTACCTAATACACCAAATAGGTTGTCGAGGTAGTGTTTGCTTTCTCTGAATTTGAGAATAGTTGTTGCAGAGAAATTATTAACCAGAACCGTTTTCTCATCTAAAAACCTAACAACCCCATCTGAATGCGACAACGGATCATCAGGCTGATGTGGTATTATTAAAACCTTAGAAAGAAAATAATCCTCAAGCCTTTTTTTCAAATCAATTTGAGCAGATTTATCATTTTTAATTTCATTCTCAATAAAAATAGCATCAGTCATAATTACTTTATCACCGCACTGAACAACATTTCCCCCATCTAATTTTATATCATCAATTGGGGTAAATCCAATACCAAGTTCATTTAATATCTTAACAATATTCTCACGCGGAGTATGTTTATACTTCCATTTTCCTTTGAGATAGGAAGGATCATAATTGAAAAGCAGGGGAGTACCATTCGCTGATTTAACTGGCATATAGTCCCGACACCAGATATCGTTTGTCCCGGTCAATTCAATTAATTCAATATCGTTGTTTTTAAATTGTTCGGAAAAACCGGAATAGAAATTCTGACATTGCTTAAGTAATCCTGAGATATAGACTTTTTCTTTTTCCCCTCTCAAGGGATTGATAATTTTCTCCATTATGGTTTTACTATCAAATTGTTGTGGAACAAAAGACAATATTTTATTTCTTTCCTTAGCATCAGTAATATCTTCCCAGGGATTGAACTTTAGATGCCTTTCAAGGTCAACTGCTTTGTGGATTTCTAAGCTGGAAATATCAACCTTTATGGAAGTGATCCCAAAACCTTTTCCTACTTTATGCAACTCAGATTTATTTATCAATAAATATGAATTCCCAAGTTTGGCAATCGGATAAATATCCTCCATGATTTGTGAATTTCTCATAATAAAGTAATTAATCCTATGATTTTACTAAAAGTGTTGGTTTTTAAAATTACGTAAATCGAAAATGAATTTAAAAGATGAATAATCACTAAAAATTAATTCACCTTCTTAAAGTGGCACGATTTGACATAAAAGGGTGGCATGGTCCGACCGAAATATCCACCCCTCTTGGCAAAAGCGATTAACTACCATCCAAGGATGTCATACAAACCAGAGAAAATAGTTAAATTTCAAATCTCAAAAAATTCCTCTTCTGCATTTGGGAAGAAATCCCTATTAACTTCCTGAAGTATCTCCCTTGGCCGTACTATCATTTTGTCTTACTTTCAAAAGTTGCGTCACTTTTTGGCACTAGCAGTGGCAATCTGCGGTGAATCCGAGATTTAACATTATCAACTTATAAGGCCTTTAGAACTATAAGAAAATTTACAAAAGTTTAAATCCACCAAAATTCCCGGCTTACGTATTTTGAACGCTAGAGGCTGTTTAAAATGGATTAACTTTCATTTCTTTTACTCTCAATAAAGTATCCAAGTAAAAAACATATTCCTCAAGTTCTAAAGCACCATAAGAATTTTTTGCTCTAAATGAATGGATTATGCTGTATCCAATAGGCTTAATATTTGAAATCTCATTCAATATACTATCAGCTTCTGGATTTTCTTCAATATCATCAAGTTGCTCAAGTAAAGACTTATTATCATTATCGCTTTCATCGGAATTTTCAATACCTTGTAATTTATCAATTAATTCTTTCTCTCTTTCACTACTAATTGTCCTAAAACTATAAAAAGATACAGGGGCATAACTCTCAGGATCTTTCAGTTTATTTTGTAAGTATTCGAATATGTTTTCTGCAATTATACAATCTAAATTTGAAGTGTCTCCATGCTCAAAAATACCTTTCTCAACATTGCTTAAGAATCTATTTGAGCATTTTTTATCAATGGGAGAAGATTCTTTTTTTACATTATTACAGAACTGAAAACTGGTAACAATAAAAACTAATAATCCAAGTAAAGTTATTTTTCTCATATTTTGTCAATTTTGTATTAAGTTATCACTTAAATGTATTCAAAAACTTTAAATTTCTTCTTCTGGATAACACGGTTCGATTTGTGCCAGTGATTCCGGTCTAATTGTGCCAGTGATTTCGGTCAAACTGTGCCATTTTTTTTGGGCGCCGGGCCTGGCCGGAACTCGGTTCGATTTGTGCCATTTTCCGTTTCGATTTGTGCCATTTTAAAAGATCAGGTTAACCACTACCTTATCGCATTTTAAATTAATTAAACTGCGATATGGCTAATACACTTGATCTAATGGACATTAAACAAATTATCACCCTACATTTAGACCACTACAGCAACCGTAAAATAGCTGATACTCTTGGGATATCCCGGAATACAGTAAATACGTATATACATCTTTTCCATGGTTGTAAATACAGCCTGGAAGAGCTTCTGCAATTGGATCAGGCACGTTTTAATGCACTTTTTGCTTCTCATACCACTATCGTTAACCAAAGGTACAATGAGTTAATGCTCTATTTTGAAAAAGTCAACCTTGCCCGTAACCATCCCGGTTTTACCTTTTTGTACCACTACGATCTATACAAGGAACAAAGCAAAAATCCATACAGCTACACGCAGTTTATGGAGCATTACAACCGCAAATATGCCAAGATAAAGGGTTCAATGAAACTGGAACACCAGGCAGGAAACGAGATATTTATCGATTTTGCAGGTAAAAAGCTTCAGATAACCGACCGGGATACCGGGGAAATTAAACAGGTGGAAGTTTTTATAGCCATTCTGCCTCATAGCCATTACACTTATGTAGAAGCCTGTTATAGCCAACAACGTGAAGATCTGATAAAATGTATGGGTAATGCATTGATTTTCTATGGCGGAGTACCAAAAGCCATTGTATCAGACAATTTAAAATCGGCTGTCACGCGGGCAAGTAAGTATGAACCCCTGATTAATCGTTCATTTAAAGACTTTGCCCGCCATTTTAACTGTGTTATAAATCCTACCAGAGGTTACAGTCCCCAAGATAAAGCTTTGGTAGAAAATGCGGTACAGCTTACCTATCAGCGTATTTACTACCCGATCCGGAACATGACCTTCTTTACCCTTGAACAACTCAACAGTGAGATAAGAAAGCGATTGGACAACTACAATAACATGCTGTTACAACGTAAAGAAATCAGCAGAAAAGAGCTCTTTCAATCTGTAGAACGCGGCTATTTAAAAGCCTTACCTGAAGGTACCTATCAAATAAAGCAATACGCTCGGGCCAAGGTCCAGAAAATAGGTTATATCTACTTCTCACCGGATAAGAGTTATTACAGTGTTCCCTATCGCTATATTGGCAAATCAACACAGATCCAGTATACTGCAAATACTGTTGAAGTTTACTATAACCACGAACGTATAGCCCTTCACAAGCGAAATCCAGAAAAAGGCATTTACATTACCAACAGGGAACATTTAAGCAGTTCACACCAGGCTTATGTTGACTGGAGCCCAGAATACTTCATGAAAATGGCTACCAAACACGGGCATGCAGTGCTGACATATGTCAAACAAATACTTGCTTCATGTGATTATCCCGAGACTGCCTATAAAAGTATTATGGGGATCATTCAATTACACAAAACATATGGTTCTGAAAGACTTAATAATGCCTGCGAAAGGGCCATTTTCGCCAACAGGCCTTCTTACAGGATGGTGAAAAATATACTTAAAAATAACCTGGACAAAGAAACAAATGTACAGCAAAAATTAAATCTTGATAAGCCACACATCCCTGAACATGAGAATATCAGGGGAGCTTCAAATTATAAATAATCAAAACTATATTACATTATGAACAACAATCAAACAGTTGAAAAACTAAGAAAAATGAGATTAACAGCCATGGCTGATCTACACTGGCAAAACGTGAAAAACAACCAGCTTGTAAACGCTACTGCAGATGAATATATCGGTTTATTAGCCGATCATGAGTGGGAAGACAGGCAGCAAAAGAAAATAACCCGGTTGCTCAAACAAGCTGGTTTTAAACAAAAATCCAGTATTGCTGAAGTGGATTATGCAGCAATACGCAACCTGGATAAAAATATGTTCGACCGACTGGGTACTCTTGATTTTATTAAAAGATCAGAAAATGTTATTCTTACCGGTCCGGCAGGTGTCGGCAAAAGCTTTCTTGCCCAGGCACTGGGTAACCAGGCTTGTATGATGGAGTATAAGGTTTTATATGTCAACACGGCTCGCTTTTTTACAAAGCTTAAGCTGGCTAAAATAGATGGAACCTACATTAAAGAAACACAAAAAATATCCAAAATTGATTTACTTATTTTAGACGATTTTGGATTACAATCTTTTGATAACCACACTCGTGAATCTTTAATGGATATCATTGATGACAGGCATAATCAAAAATCAACCATCGTATCCTCTCAGATACCGGTCTCGGCATGGTATGATATCATTGGAGAAGGAACAATAGCAGATGCCATTTTGGACAGACTTGTAAACTCATCACACAGGATAGATCTGAAAGGTGCATCATTAAGAAAAGGAATTTTAAAAGATGAATAATCACTAAAAATTTATATCATTACACCTTCTTTTAAAGTGGCACAATTTGACCGAAACGGGTGGCATGGTCCGACCGAAATAGCCAAATTCTTGACAACTTACTTTTATTGGAGGATGGTAATCTAAAACGTTCAGCAATTCTTTTGTTTGGGAAGAATCCATGCAGATTTTTCATAAATGCTTTCGTAAAAATAGGGCGGTTTGGACAAACAGACGATGACTTACGTTTTCAGGAAGTAATTGAAGGAAACGCGTTTCAATTGGCTGATAAAACGCTAGAAGTTCTTGACCGAAAATTCTTCGTTTCTCCAATTTCGTACAAAGGATTACAGCGTGTGGAAAGCTGGGAGTATCCTTACGAAGCTATTCGTGAGGTAATTTTGAATGCGATTGTTCACCGAGATTATATGGGTGCGCCAATCCAAATTAGTGTTTACGACGATAAACTCATTGTATGGAATGAAGGTTCACTGCCGGAAGACTTGACATTTGAAGACTTAAAGAAGAAACATTCATCTCGTCCTCATAACCCAATTCTTGCAAGTGCATTTTTTAAAGGTGGACTAATTGAAGCATGGGGACGTGGAACAATCAAGATTATTAATGAGTGTAAAAAAGCTGGACTGCCAGAACCAATAATTGAATATTCGTCAGGCGGAATTAGTGTGACAATTTTAAAGAATCAGTTTAACGAAAAAAATCTAATTGAAATTGGATTAAGTGCAAGGCAAATAAAGGCTATAGATTACCTTAAAGAAAATAAAAGTATAACGAATAAGATTTACCAGGAAATATGCGAAGTATCAAAAGCAACAGCAACACGGGACTTGACAGAATTAATTGAAAAATTCAAGCTGTTAGAAAGGTCAGGAGAAGTTGGAGCAGGAACATCGTATAAACTGATTGGCTCATAATTGGCTCAATTGGCTCATAAATGATTCAATATGGACTCAAATATATTTATTCGGATTGGCTCCCCTTCGCATTCAAGCAGATTGTCTGGTCACATTGGCTTACACACAACCAAAACCAGCCAAAGAGCTTGCCTGCCCCATCGCACTGACGACGAAAAAAAAGTACGAAACGCTAACAAAGTGTCATATGTCATTGGGCAGATAGTAACAAATTGAAAAGTGAGTACAGTTAATCAACATATCAGCGGTTTGAAAGTGAAGTGCATTGAAATGCCCAACGCCACATAAACCAACCGTTGTGTGCAAGCAAAATGAGCGTTTATGCATAAATATATTTGAATGAAAATTGAGATAATAGATACAGATAAAGGACAAATAGAATATTCAATTGTTGGTAAAGGAACACCGGTGTTATTTTTACATGGAGGACATTCTAATTGCCAAGAAATATTATTTCAAAAAGGATTTGACACGAATAAATATCAGCTCATTACACCTTCACGACCTGGATATGGGAATACACCTCTTGAAGATAAAATTACCCCTAAGAAATCGGCTGATTTAATAGTTGCATTATTGGATTATTTGGGTATTGATAAAGTAGTTCTGTATGCAATATCTGCTGGCGGGTTGACTTCTATTGAATTGGCTGCACGATATCCTGAAAGAGTTGAGAGACTAATCTTAGCTTCCGCTGTGAGTAAAAAGTGGTTGGATAAGAATGGAAAGGTTTATAAGACAGCAAAAAAACTATTTAATCCAAAAACAGAAAGAATTGTGTGGGGTATGATTAGGTTTTTTTCTGGAATTTTCCCCAAAATGATTGCTAATAATTTTTATCCTCAGTTTTCAAAAAACAAACCACATACATTAGAAAAATCTGACATAAAAAGATTGTTGTCTATCTTTAAACACTTTAATTCAAAATCCGGATTTATGAGTGATATTGAACATGATGTTGAAACTGGACTTATTTCAGAAATTAAATGTAAAACATGGATAATTCATAGTAGAAATGATAACAGTGTTCCGTTTGAACACGCTGAACATGCAAATAACATGATAAAGGAATCTAAACTTATTGGATTAGATAATGAATGGGGACACTTATTTTGGATTGGAAAAGACTCAAGCGAGACGATAAAAAAGATAATGGAATTTATAGAACAATAGAATGCCAGCACACAATAATGTGTATAGTGCATAAGGGTTTCAGAGGTATGCGAAGCATAGTCTCCCGCTTCGACTTTGGTAACTGTGGATACGAACGCAGCCCGCAATCCCTTACTGGCCATACCGCCAACGATAGCTTTAATAATCGGAGCGCAGTACAAATTTGGTATTTCAATGAAATTAGTGTAAATTGCGTCATATTAATGACGGAATTATGGATTACTTAGTCAGAGAATTGTCAGAGAACATTATAAAGAAATTACAGCCGAATAAGGTTGTAATTGTATTTGGTGCGCGCAGGGTTGGAAAAACTGTACTTGTTAAAGAAATCCTTGATAAAGTTAATGAGCCTGTTCTAACATTGAATGGAGAGGATATTAATGTTCATGACAAGCTTTCCATTAGGAGTGTTGAGAATTACAGACAGATTTTAGGTTCATACAAAGTTCTCTATATTGACGAAGCGCAGAAGATACCGGAAATTGGGTTGAAATTAAAATTAATGATTGATGAGATCGAAGGATTAAAGATTATTATTTCAGGCTCATCATCATTTGATATTCATAAGGATGCAGGAGAACCATTGACAGGTAGGAAGTATACATTCAATTTATTTGCCTTATCTGAGAATGAATATAATCAGGTTGAAAATAGTATTTCCAAAATTGATAAGGTACGTGAAAGAATGATTTTTGGAAATTATCCTGAATTGTTACACTTACCAGATAGAGAGGATAAAATTGATTATCTAAATGAAATGGTAAGTTCATATCTTCTAAAAGATATTCTTGTATATGAAAACATCAAGAATTCACAAAAAATATTTAATCTTTTACGTCTGATAGCATTCCAAATAGGTGGAGAAGTGTCTCTTCAGGAATTAGGAAATCAATTAGGTATAAGTAAGAATACGGTTGAAAAGTATTTAGATTTATTAAGCAAAGTTTTCATTCTTCATAAAGTAGGAGGTTTTAGTAGGAATTTAAGAAAAGAAATAACAAAAAACTCCCGGTGGTATTTTTTAGATAATGGAATACGAAATGCTATAATAGCAAATTTTAATCCTATTGAATCGCGAAATGATATCGGAGCCCTTTGGGAAAATTACATGATAAGTGAAAGGCTAAAATATCAGGAATACAAAAGACTTTCATCCAATAACTATTTCTGGAGAACTTATGAGCAACAAGAGATTGACTGGGTTGAAGAGCGAGATGGCTCACTATTTGGATATGAATTTAAATGGAAAGAATCAAAAGTAAAAATCCCAACACAATGGAAAAATACTTATCCTAATTCATCTTTCGAAGTGATAAATAAAGACAATTTTGAAAACTGGTTGAAATAATTACTAAAGCTAATACATAGGAATATGAGCGGTCGGTACGACCCAGCGATTATTACCGGTTGAACGAAATCCATAATCCAATCAGGGCTATGCACTTATCGACCGTTTTTCTTTGCTTTTAAGAATAGAATATGGGGCGGCAGACATTCAGGTTATAGAAAACTGGCTTTGTGGCAATTATAAGGGGCTGATATCAGCAGTAAGAGCCATGCAGAATACATCCTGAGGAAATTACAATTAAGGATGCAGGAAAGCAGGCTGGAACTGCACCCTGAAAAGACCAAATTGGTTTATTGCCGGGATTATCGTAGAAGAGGAAAACATCCTGTGGTCAAATTTGACTTTCTGGGTTATTCCTTTCAGCCCCGCACCAATAAATCAAAACGCACCGGCAGGCTATTTCTGGGATTTGACTGTGCTATAAGCATAGGGTCCAGAAAGAAAATAGCGGACAAATTAGGAGATAAAGAAATGGATTTTTTTAGCCTGAGCTTTAAAAGCATAGTAGGGATTGCCCAAAAGCTTAACCCTTTCATTCGAGGATGGGTCAACTACTATGGCAAATTCAGGGGCTATGAATTATCCAGAGTGTTCTATTTACTTCGGTGTCGGCTTGTGCGATGGGTAAGGAAACGGTACAAACGCTACAAGACGAGTTTAACGAGAGCTTGTGAATGGTTGGATAGGGTGAGGAAACAATATCCTTATTTGTTTTATCATTGGCAACTTGGTTTCTCTCACAAAAGCGCTTAGATTTGTATAACAAGAGCCTTATGACGGGAGACTGTCACGTACGTCCGCGAAAGCTTTCGGGACTGAGAGAGGCTTGGGGTGAAATCCCCCTTGCCTACTCGACACCAACCGTTGTGTGGAATTAACATAAAACAATTCAATTCATAATAAATTAATGAAAAACAAAGCAGCTTTACTAATAATTGATATGCAGAAAGGGTGTTTTACACCAGAAGCTCCAAAGCTTGATTCTGATGGTGTAATTGAAAGGATTAATGCTTTATCTCAAAAATTCAGGGATTTGAATGCTCCGGTTATATTCATCCAACAAGACAGTTCCAAATGGAACAGGTTTATACCAAATACAACGGAATGGGAAATTCTGTCTGAATTAGAAGTTAGTAATAAGGATATTGCAATTAACAAAACAGTCAATGATGCTTTCTATAAATCAAGCCTTAATTCAATATTAAAGAAACTAAAAATCCAGGAGTTATATATAACAGGATTTGCTACAGAATTTTGTGTTGACGTTACAATAAAATCTGCTTTAACTAAAGACTTTGATATAATAATTGTTAAAAATGGGCATACGACAGGTGACAAACCACATATTGAAGCAAAAAAGATAGTTGAACATTACAATTGGCTTTGGCAAAATTTGATTCCAACAAAAGGAAAGATAAAAGTACGAGATTTTGAAGAGTTAGAAATAGCGACACCATAATAAACCGTTGTAAGCAGGCGAGCATTTCGAAAACATTAAAATGAAATTTTTACATTATTTTGAACATTTCTAAAATATAGACAAATTTTTATACTATGAGACGACTAACAAACTTTCTTTTCTTTTTTTTAATGACAGCCGGATTTTGTTTTACGGGTTGTAACCCAAAGGCAGATAACAATCAAGAGCCAGTTGTTAAAACTACCGCTGGTGATGTATCTGGCAGTCTTAATGATGATGTATATGCTTTTAAGGGAATACCCTATGCCAGGGCTGAAAGATTTATGCCTCCGCAGGATCCCGATGCCTGGGACGGAATTCGTGAGTGTAAGGACTTTGGGCCGGTAGCCAAACAAATCGTGCCATGGTATCCCGATTCTGTTCAACAATATAGGATTTAAAGCTCCGTTGCGCCAAAAAAAGAGGCAGTAAAACTGATGACTTTGCTGCCTGCTGGCCGCCTGGCTTTATTCGGGCAGGTGAAAGGTCCGGGGATACGATATATTACGTATCTTTCACTACTCAATTAATTGTGCGTCAATATAGAACCAGCAAAAAATTCAAATTATAAGTGAGATGTTATGAAAAAAATGAAAGCAATTGTATGCAAAAAATATGGACCCCCGGAGGTCCTTCAGCTAAAAGAAGTGGAAAAACCAATTCCCGGGAAAAATGAGATATGCATAAAGATTCGCGCCACATCTGCTACATCAAGTGACTGCATAGTCAGAAGTTTCAATCTACCCTGGTGGCACCCAATGGGATTTATGATGGGAATTGCGATGGGTTTTGGGAAACCGAGGAACCCCATTCTTGGAATGGTGGCAGCTGGCGAGGTCGATTCTGTTGGAAGCAATGTGAAACGGTTCAGGATTGACGACCAGGTCCTTGCATATACCGTTTTGTCACCATTCAAGACCCGATTAGGAACCTATGCCCAGTATATATGCATTCCGGAAGACTGGATAGTGTTGCCAAAACCGTCAAATACGACTTATGAGGAGGCTGCTGCGATTCCCTACCCGGGAGAGCTGGCGATGTTCTTCCTGAAGAAGGGGAACATCCAAAGAAGGAAGAATGTTCTCATAATTGGAGCCTCCGGATCGATCGGTACAACTGCCGTACAAATTGCCAGGCATTATGGGGCCAAAGTGACAGGGGTTTGCAGTACTGCGAACCTGGAATTGGTAAGGTCCCTTGGAGCTGAAACGGTAATTGACTATACAAAAGAGGACTATTCGAAACGTGGTGAAAGTTATGATTTGATACTGGATGCCGTTCCACAGCAGGTGGCAGACAGGAAGAGTTTGAAATCACAAGCAAAGAACTCCCTCACTGCTGATGGGAAGTACATCTCAATAGCTGATGGATTAGCCAGGGTAAGCTATGATGATCTTGTACTATTATTGGATCTTACAAAATCCGGTGAGTTCAAACCGGTAATCGACAGAAGCTATCCGTTGGAGCAAATGGTCGAGGCCCACAGATATATCGAGGCAGGACACAAAAAAGGGAATGTGGTAATAACTATTTGATATCTTTAAATCCTATAAAGCTTTCGATCATGAAAGATATATTAAAAATCTTGCAAGATTGCCGAAAGAACCATTTGCTTGGTTAAACTTTTACTTTTTTGATGCCATTGATTTGTCCGGAAATGATAATCCATTGACTTAAAGATGATTTATCCAGGTCAGATAACTACAGTAAACTTTTGTGAGGCTTAGGAGAGATGGCAGGACAAAGGGATTAATGTTTCAGGATACAAAATTGCAATTTGATAAAATTGAAAATTTTGTGTGCTTAAAAAGACTGTAAAGCACATTAATGACTATATGTATTTTATGGAAGGGGTTGTTTCACAGACTCCCGTTAAGGCCAAGCGAAGAAGACATCCCGCGTTCAAATAATCCAATCGGATAAATTATTATATTTGTATTATGGGCAAAAAAGAACAAATATTACAAAAGTTAATCGGAGTAATTAATAAAAATGCTCCTGATTCAGAAATGTATTTATATGGTTCACAGGCTCTTGGCGATGAAAAAAAATTATCTGACAGGGATCTACTGATTCTATTAAATAGCCAAAAGATTTCATTTGATTTCGAAACGAAGTTAATGGATGAGTTTTATGATATTGAACTTGAGACAGGAGAAATAATTTCCCCATTGATTTATTCAAAGACTGATTGGAACGAGAAACATTCCATGACACCACTTTTTATGATAATAAAAAAGAGGGAATACGCCTGAAATGAAAAGGACTAAAAAGGATTTAATTAACTATAGACTTTTAAGAGCGAAAGATACTTTTGAGGATGCTCAGATACTTGCAGAAAGGACAATAAACAAATAATCGCCAGGCCCTAAAAATAAATCGGACTCTGAGCGGTCTGCTAGATCCAGCAACACTTTCTCGCGCGCATTTATAATGCGTGTGTTTGATGCTGCTGATTGACGGAAATACCCAAAATGGAATTGGCTTATGTTTCAGTAATTGGTCCCGGAAACCTTGCAACTGCATTTGGAAAACTAATGAAATGGGCTACACCTCATGGTTTAATGAATGACCAGACAAAAATGGTGACTATTTATCATGATAGCTTTAAAATTACGGAGGCCAATAAAGTGAGAATGTGTGCTTCCATTTTACTTAACAAACCTGTTGAAACGGATGGAGAAATCGGTTTAACCTCAATAGAAGCCGGCAAATTTATCGTTAGTAGCTTTGAAATTGGCATGAATGAATTTGAA
Organism: uncultured Bacteroidales bacterium; assembly: GCA_963783315.1. Classification (GTDB taxonomy): domain Bacteria; phylum Bacteroidota; class Bacteroidia; order Bacteroidales; family DASQZP01; genus DASQZP01. The sequence goes on along the minus strand of CAWAMZ010000001.1, from coordinate 23,326 downwards.
AAATCATGGACAGGACTATTTTTATGGATGAATGAACACGGATATAAAAAAGCCGACAGAGAACCTTTCGAATTTTACCATAATAACTTTAATGAACATCCGGAAAGGAAAGCAATTGTTGACTTTCATATACCGATTGTATAAAAAACACCTTTGCCTGTCCATTGTACACTAAGAAACACTGAACCAACCCAAAATTGAGATAAATATGGATTTTTCAAATGTTACAGATGGGATTCTCAGGTACATTGATGCATGGGAACAAAAACTGGTTGATTTACCAGCAGATACAATTGCAAACAAGAGAAATAATCAAAACAGGACCATCAAACAGATTCTTGGGCATTTAATTGATTCTGCAGCAAATAACCATCAACGCATGGTTCGGTTACAGTACAATGATAAACTTGACTTTCCCGATTATCAGCAGGATAATGACCTGTGGATTGCATTACAAGATTATCAAAATGCTGATTGGAATACTACCATACAACTGTGGAAGTATTATAATCTGCATATGATTCAGGTAATTAAATCGGTCGACCAAACCAAACTTGATAATTCATGGCAAAGTTTCGAGGATATAACTGTAACTCTTCAGCAAATGATTGAGGGATATTTGGGACATATTGAGTTGCACTTTAATGAGATTCAGGAATTGATTGACCAGTAAGATTATAGAAAACCCTGATAAAAGTCGATTGATTGTCGAACATTGGTCTGCAAAGCAAATGATTCCTGAAAAAATGGCACATTCCAACAGAATGATTTAGAGAGATAAATATTATGCTGTTGATAGAACATGAATATTTAAGACAGGTAACAAAACAGGAAGATTATAACTTAAGAAAATGGAGTATGGAAAAAATAATAAGGAAATTAACAATAGAAATCTCTTTAGAAAGAGCATTTAAGAAATTTTTAAATGAACTCAGCGAATGGTGGCCAAAGGAATATACCTGGTCACAGGATACATTAAAAGATATTTGGATTGACAGAAAGCAAGATGGACTCTGCACCGAAACCGGCCCTTATGGTTTTAGATGTGATTGGGGACGTGTAACGGAACTTGTTGAAAATAAAAAAATCGGACTGAAATGGCAGATTAGTCCAAAACGCGAACCGGTTCCGGACCCCGAAAAAGCAAGTGATATCACCATCAAGTTTAAGAGCGATGATAATGCTTCAATTATTTTGGAATTTGAACATAAAAATTTTGAAAATCACGGAAATGGTGGTGAAGATTACCTGAAAATGATGAACAGCAAACAAGGCTGGGACTACATATTAAATAATTTTAAAGAATATTGCGAGAAATAAAAATAACGAACATTTACACATAATAAATTAATTACGAAACATTAAATAATGGAAAATAGAGGGTTCTGCCATTTCATTTTTTTATCAATTTGTATGTGATGTGAGTTGTTAGTTGTGATTCAATTACCCGGTCAATTTTAACATCACATTTATTCTTGTCAATGTTTTCAAAAAGACGGATCCCAGTCCCCAGGAACACAGGTGCAATGTGAATTGTAAATTCATCCACAAGGCCTGCATTGAGAAATTGCTGAATGGTATTCGCCCCACCTTGTATTCTAACGTCTTTTCCCTGAGCTGATTGTGTAGCTTTTTCCAATGCGCTTTCTATTCCGTCATTTATGAAATAATAAGTTGTTGATCCCTTTTGAACCCAAGGCTTACGCTGTTCATGTGTCAGCACATAAACATCTGCTTCATATAAATCTTCTGCCCAAGAGACTTCGCCTTCTTCAAACATTCGTTTTCCCATAATGTAAGAACCTGTTCGCGCAAACACATCGTCAATTAACTTCCCATCCGCACCATTTTCTTCACCTCCTTCCATTTTAATGTGTTTCCAAAATGCTTTTTGTTTAAACATCCATTGGTGTAGTTTCCCTGAAACGCCACCCATAGGATTGTCCGGACTTCTGTTTTCACCTGCGAAAAAGCCATCGAGTGATATTGCACTGTCAAATATTATTTTACTCATCCTTATTAAATTTTAAATTACTTTTTTTTAACAAATTACTTTGGTGCAGGGTTTAAATTCACCAAACTATTTGTTAGCGGTTCGCTGTTTATTCTTTCCGTTTGTAATGCAACTGCACTAATCCGGTATCAAATGTTTTTACAGACAAAAACTCAAGCGTTTGTTCCGGTCTTCCATCCTTAAACAGCTTTGTTCCATTGCCTAATAATACTGGAATGACTGAGATAATAAATTCATCAATCAGGCTATTTTTTAAAAGTTCGTTTATTATTTCTGCTCCACCGTCACAGTAAATGTTTTTTCTGTTTTCGGTCTTTAGTTTATGCACCAATTCTGTCAGGTTTCCGGTGTGAAACTTTATTTTACCAACATCCGGCTTTTTGGTTCTCGTTATTACATACACGTCTCTTTCTCCGTTATCATAATGAGAAGTCCCTATTTCTTTATGAACCCAATCATATGTTTTCCTGCCAATAATAAAGGTATCAACCGTTGAGGTAAATTCGGCATAGCCATAATCTTCGCCTTCTTTTTCCACTTATTTCAAGAAGCTGAGGTCATTGTTTGGCTTAGCAATATAGCCATCCAGGCTTGTTGCTATGAAAACTGATAATTTTCTCATCGTCTTCTACTTTTTGTTTTCATTTCACCCGCCTATCATCAGTACTAATCATTTAATCCTTTTCCATCGAAAATTTTAGGAATATGCTTTTCAATTCTGGATTCGCGGGTTTTGGACTGTTTGGCCTGAGAAAAATATAAAAGGTATCCTCTTTGTCGTCCCGGAGTCAATGCCTCAAATGCAGTTTCTAAATCAGGATTGTCATCTAATTTCTTTTTGAATTCATCGGGCATTTCAAATTCTTTGGTTTTTTTCATTTTCACTTCCAATCCTGCCTTTTCCACTTCAATTGCTTCAAATATACAGGCTTTTATAACCGCTTTCAAATTTATTATTTCCCTTAATTTGGTAAATCGAATCTGGCGGGCTGATTGTACGTTTTCTGTCTGTTGAACTAAAATCTTATTGGTGTCATTCAGTAGGGCTCCTTTGTGGAATAAAAGTGCACAATAGTCCTTGAAACCGTGGATCAGCACTATATTGTTTTCCTGGAAAGTATAACAGGGAACGCCCCATTTTAAGGTTTCCGCTAACCCACAATCAAGAACAATTTTTCTTAGTTGCGCATATTCCGCTTTCCATTTTGTGTCTTTATCGAAGAACCAATCAACTTTTGGATTCATGTCTGATTTCTTTTATAAGATTACTCAAATTGATGCCAGTTAAATCTGCTTTACCTTGTTTCAGAAATTCATAGGTCATCCGGTCTGCCTTACAGTCTTTAAATTGTATTTTTTTCAAATTTTTGTTGTTTTTAAAGAAAGTATTAATCAAAGTCACATTTTGAAATGTCACCCTGGTAAATTTGCAGTTTTCAAAGTAACAGTCGTCTATTTTACCGGTGAAAACGATATCTGCAATATATGAGTCAATAAACGAAGTGTGATTCCACACAGCATTAGCAATGGTGTTTTTCTTTAAATCTCTTGATTTCTCTCCACTAAAGCTACCCGATTTAATCAACATTCCGGTAAAATCGGTACCAGATAAATCACAGTCATAAATATTGCTTTTTGAAAATTCGGTTCCTGCAAAATTGGCGCCTGATAAATCGCAGCTATCGATGTTACTTCCTGTAAATTTAGATTCTTTCAGAGAACAGTCTTTAAATACATTTTTAAGCAGGTTGGAATCCTGAATACGACTATTACTGATGTCAGAGCCAGAAAAATCACAGCTATCAACATTATTGGTTTTTAGAAGGAGTCCCGACAAATCGGAACCGGCAAAATTACAACGCTGCATATTGGAAGAGCTGAATTTTTCATGAAGGTTATTCAATCCTGAAAAGTCAGCATCCACCCAATTTCCCCTGGACATATCCCGGCTGAGTTTTTTATCCTGCTCTTTGAAGGAAGATCCGGTGGATTGTTCTTCCATAGGCTCAACGTGTTCAATTTCACTGCCTGCTGTTTGAATGTTTTCTGAAAAATAATTCAGGTCAACACCCAAAATTTCGGCGAGCCGGTTAAACGTGGTGATATTCGGCATTGATTCTCCCCGTTCCCACTTCCCTACAGCTTGTGGACTAATGAACAATCGCTCAGCAAGTTGAACTTGAGAAATATTTGCTTTCTTCCTTGCTTCGGAAATCTTATTACCAATTCTTTTTGTTTCTAACATATCCGCAATTTTTAAATTATTTGATTGTACAAATGTATCTTGAAGCATATCCGAAATCAAAAAAAATCAATTACTTGTAGTTGTATTTGCACTCTTCTTAGTTGTATTTTGACAGCTATCAGTAGTGTGCAAAAAATTACACCTGCTTTTCAGCAAGTCGATGCAGCATAACAACGGTAACTCTATATTGTTTTGTCAGGATGAACGGGAAGCTATTTGCCCGAAACCTGCAATTACCATCATGCAGAATTATTTAAGCACTTTCTGCGGCGGTACTCAAAATTTTTTTCTCAGTATTTGGTCCTGAAAGAGGATACTGGTTCATTTAGACTTTTCAATTAGTACAGAATACTATCGAATACGTATTCCAATGGTTTTCAATTTGCTTCCCTCGCACATTTGCAAAGCGTGCAATTCATGGTGTGCCTGTACTTCGCTTAATATATAGAATAAATACCCGATAATTAGCTAACTATCGGTTTACAACCTTCTAACCTATCTGCCAGATATTCAAATCTATATTTATAATTTACATACTGCTTTGAAAGGTTCAGTCGGGTTATTTTTCTGATGTTTCAATTTCCATATCGGCATATCCCCATGATACAACAGTTTCAATTACAGGAATAATTGATTTTCCCCTATCAGTTAGCCTGTATTCAACTTTTGGAGGGATTTCGTAATATATCTGTCTGGAGATTACGCCCAGTTCTTCTAAATGTCTGAGCTCCTGGATAAGCATTTTTTCAGAAATACCTAAAACATCGCGTTTTAGTTCGCCAAACCGTCTGTAATCGTTGCGAAGGCTCCACAAGATACCCATTCTCCACTTTCCCCCTATAAACCGTAAGGCATGTTGTACAGGACAATTTTCAAGCAATTCTTCCAACTCTAATTTTTTTTTCATTTTCTTTTTTTTATAAAACGTTGTCAATCAGAACTGGATTTACTTATTGTAAGTACCTAACCTTTAGGTAGGTACTTGCGTTGTGTAAATTTAAGTAATAATTTTGATTTAGAATTAATAAAAATAAGAAAAATGAACAGGAGAAAATTTATAGCGGATAGTTCTGCCATAGGATTAATTCCAATGATATCCGGTTTTCCGGTTTTTAATTACCTGGAAAATGGTAAGAACGAGATTAAAAAAGAAAGTGGTGTACCAAAAATGTCGATACCAACATTAGCTAATTCGATTTGGTATATTGGTCATTTAATGAGTATATTGATATCCGGCGACGATACAAATGGGTCGTTTGCATTAATGCACGGTTTCGAAATGCAGGGACTGGAACCACCACCGCATACCCATACAAGAGAGGATGAGTCATTTTATGTTATGGATGGAGAGATAAATTATACAGTTGGGAATAATATTTTTAATGCGAAAAAAGGAAACTGGGTTTTTCTGCCAAGAAATATTCAACACTCTTTTAAAGTTGTTACCAAACAGGCAGAGGTTTTGATGCATTTGTCACCCGGAGGTTTTGAAGGATATTTCAGGAAAATGAGTGAACCTGCAAAGGAACTGGTTATTCCACCACATCCACAGGGACCTCCCGATGTTAAAAAGATTGTAGAGACAGCCATGCGATATGGCATATTATTTCCTGAAGAAATTATGAAACTTACTGAATCCCATTCGTGAATAATTTATTTGAGCAGTAATTAAACTATGATATATCAATAGAGCAAGTAAATACTTGTGCAAATTGAAGGAACATGGTTAATTTTAAAAGGGATGCATCTAATTGTAAAAGATTGATCGTATTTCACTCTTGCTCTCTACCCACACTCGAATACTGTTTTTGGTACTCTTGCTCCCTACCCACTGTACAGTTTGAGTTTGAGTGTGAGTAATGAGTACAGGAAAAAGAGCGATAGGTAGTAAACTCTTGCTCTATACTCACACTCAATACTGTTTTGTGATCCCACCGGGATTATTCCCTCGCGTAAAGCCAAGCCACGAGCTGGTCATGGTCCCGCCTGTATAGGGTTTTATATTGAAGATATGGCTATAAAAAAAGCCTGATCGTAAAAATCAGGCATTTTCTCAGTGACCCCGGCGGGACTCGAACCCACAACCCTCAGAACCGGAATCTGATATTCTATCCAATTGAACTACGAGGCCATTTCCGCTGCAAATATATAAATTTTACTTCACCTCGCCAGCAAAATATTTCACCGCATATAAATATTTGTTGTATTTATTCTTCCATAAACTAATTACCCTTACCGAATTCTGATCTTTTTCACAAGATTTCTTACTTTTGTGGTTTCAAAAAAAACATCATAAATATTATTAATTGTTTATACGGGCAGATGGATTACAATTTTAAAGACATAGAAGAGAAATGGCAGCGTTACTGGCGTGAGAATAAAACCTATAAGGTGGTGGAAGACCCATCGAAACCAAAATTCTACGTACTGGATATGTTCCCGTACCCCTCCGGTGCGGGACTGCATGTTGGTCACCCGCTTGGGTATATCGCTTCCGATATCTACTCCAGGTATAAACGTATGTCGGGTTATAATGTATTGCATCCGATGGGGTACGATGCCTATGGTCTGCCTGCCGAACAGTATGCTATACAAACAGGACAACATCCAGCTGTTACAACAGAAAACAACATTAAAAGGTACAGGGAACAGCTTGATAAGATTGGCTTCTCTTTTGACTGGAGCCGGGAGGTCAAAACCTGCGATCCAGACTATTATAAATGGACGCAGTGGGTGTTTATCAGGATGTACGAGAGTTATTACAATAACCTTACACAAAAGGCAGAACCCATTGCCACACTCGTTACCGAATTTGAAAGAAACGGAAACGGATCGGTAGACGCTGCCTGTAATGACATCGAAGTGTTTACAGCTGCTGAATGGAAGGCTATGGACGAAAAGCGGCAACAGGAAGTGCTGATGCATTACCGGCTGGCCTATCAGTCGTATGCCATGGTAAACTGGTGCCCGGCACTGGGCACGGTGCTGGCCAACGATGAGGTGAAGGAGGGCGTTTCTGTTCGTGGCGGCCATCCTGTGGAGCAAAAGAAGATGAAACAGTGGTTGCTGCGTGTCACTGCTTATGCACAGCGCCTGCTCGACGGACTTGATACTATTGAATGGTCGGAATCACTTACGGAAATTCAACGTAACTGGATAGGCCGTTCGGAAGGGGCTGACCTTTTCTTTAAAATAAAAGATACTGATTTTGCACTTGAAATTTTTACCACCCGGCCCGATACTATCTTTGGTGCTACTTTTATGGTGCTTGCCCCGGAAAGTGAAATGACAGAAAAAATTACTACTCCGGAACAAAGAAAAGCGGTTGAGCAATATATTGCAGAAACAAAAAAACGCTCGGAGCGGGAAAGGATGATGGAAACCCGCACAGCCACCGGAGTTTTTACCGGAGCTTACGCTGTTCATCCTTTTTCAGGAGAAGATATCCCTGTCTGGATCAGCGATTATGTGCTGGCTGGTTATGGAACAGGAGCTATCATGGCTGTTCCCGCTCATGACAGCAGGGATTATACTTTTGCTAAAACTTTCGGATTGCCGATTACTGAAGTAGTATCAGGTGGCGATATTGAAAAGGAATCTTATGATGCGAAGGAAGGAAAGCTGGTGCATTCCGATTTTCTGAACGGACTGGATGTGAAAGAGGCCATTGTTCGTATAAACGATGAAATTGAGAAGCGTGAACTGGGCAAGAGGAAAGTAAATTACCGTTTGCGTGATGCCATTTTCAGCAGACAGCGCTATTGGGGCGAACCTTTTCCTGTCTATTACAAAGACGGTTTGCCTTACCCGCTGGATGAGGACAGGCTGCCGCTTACCCTGCCGGAAGTGGATGCTTATCTGCCTACAAAGAAAGGGGAGCCTCCCCTGGGCAGGGCCAAAAACTGGGAAACGGACGAAGGCTATCCGCTTGAGCTGAGTACCATGCCGGGTTTCGCCGGATCCTCCGCTTATTATATAAGGTATATGGATCCCCGGAATAACGAGGCGCTGGTTTCCAAAGAGGCCAATGAATACTGGCAGGATGTGGATCTTTATGTGGGAGGTACCGAACATGCCACCGGACACCTGATCTATTCCCGTTTCTGGAATAAATTCCTTTACGATATCGGAGTTGTCTGCAAAGACGAACCTTTCAGGAAACTGATTAACCAGGGAATGATCCAGGGTCGCTCGAATTTTGTATACCGGAAGAAAAACTCCAATACATTCGTTTCCCACAACCTGATTAAGGATTATGAGGTGACACCCATACATGTGGATGTGAACATCGTGAACAACGACATCCTGGATATCGGGGCTTTCAAAAAATGGAATCCGGAATATGCATCTGCTGAATTTGTGCTGGAAGAGGATGGTAATTATCATTGCGGATGGGCTGTGGAAAAAATGTCAAAATCACTGTATAACGTTGTAAACCCTGATGACATGATCAGTTCCTACGGAGCGGATACACTTCGGATGTATGAGATGTTCCTGGGACCTGTAGAACAGTCAAAACCCTGGGATACAAATGGGATTGACGGTGTTCATAAATTCTTCAGAAAAGTATGGAGGCTGTTTCACGATTCAGACAATAATCTGAATATTTCTGATGAAAAGCCAACAGATAAAGAATACAAAGTGCTTCACAAAACGCTTAAGAAACTGCATGATGATATTGAACGGTTTTCATTCAATACTTCTGTAAGCGCTTTTATGATTTGCGTGAATGAACTTACCGATCTGAAGTGTAATAAACGTGAAATACTTACCGACCTCACGCTGGCACTTGCTCCATTCGCTCCCCATATTGCTGAAGAACTCTGGAGTTTGCTCGGAAGCTCAACAAGTATTACCGGTGCCTCTTTCCCACAGGTAAATGAAGAATACCTGGTTGAGAACAGCTTTGAATATCCGGTATCATTCAATGGTAAACTGAGGTTTAAAATTGAACTCCCGCTGGATATGGACAAAAAGCAGATTGAGGAAAATGTAATTACCCATGAATCAGCTGAAAGATGGCTTGAAGGCAAATCACCTAAAAAAGTCATTATTGTGCCGGGAAAGATTATCAATATTGTAGTATAGTAAAAAGAACACCTATTAGTTTATGCCTAAAATAATTGCCAGAATTAAACCTGAAATTATAATTACATTTGGTTTGTTTCTGAATGCCCTGGGATGGACAGCTTTTCTTATTCCTGCTGAAATAACAGGAGGAGGAATCAGTGGCGTGGCCACCCTTATTTATTATGCAACCGGTTTTCCGGTTGGTATCAGCTTTTTGATTATCAATGCGTTCCTGGTGATTTTTGCCATTAAGATGCTGGGTGCACGATTTGGTATAAAAACAATTTATGCAGTGATTATCCTGTCAGTTTTTCTGGCAGTATTGCAGCAAACAATTAAGGAACCCATTATCAGTGAAAATTTCATGTCAGCTGTTATTGGTGGTATTCTGGCTGGTGCAGGTGTCGGGATTGTGTTTACGCAGGGGGGTAGTACCGGTGGTACCGATATTATTGCCATGATCGTGAACAAATACAGGAATATCAGTCCGGGCCGTGTTATTTTATATCTTGATGTAATTATTATTTCCTCTTCTTACCTGCTTTTTCATTCGCTTGAAAAGATGGTGTATGGTTATGTTACTATGGGAGTAGCATCGTATGTGATTGATATGGTGTTATCCGGTTCCAAACAGTCGTTCCAGATTTTTATTTTTTCCAGGGAACATGAAAAAATTGCTGACCGTCTGGGGACTGAAGTTCGCCGTGGTATCACTATTATCGACGGGAAGGGCTGGTATTCAAAAGAACCGGTAAAACTTTTAATGATCATGGTACGTAAGCATGAATCAAATCATGTCTTTCGTATTGTTAAGGAAGTAGACAACCAGGCCTTTATTTCAGTTGGAAGTATCATGGGCGTTTACGGAGAAGGATTTGAGAATATCAGAGGTTAACATTAAAAAATGAAGATGTTGAAAAAAATTATTATATCCCTTGTTATAATTATTGTACTGGCAGCTGTGGCTACCGTATATTTTTTAAAAGATAGTGTACCAAAACTAACCGAAGCTGAGATGACGGTATCAGCGGATACACTTACGCCCGAACCGGAAGTGATGCGTGAATATGGCATCCCGATTGATTCATTTGATGTGGTACACGGAGTAGTACTGCGAAATCAGAACCTTTCAACCATATTGGGGAAATACGGTGTTTCGGCCTATCTGATTGATCAGATTGCCAGAAAATCGAAAGGTGTTTTTGATGTTCGACGCATCAGACCGGGCAATTCCGTATTCTGCTTTTCTTTCTCCGGATACTTCAAAGGTGCTGAGTTATTTTGTATATGAAGATTCACCTGTCGATTATGTACTGGTTGATATGCGCGACACAGTGAGTGTCACCATGAATCACAAGAGCATTATCACCAGGGAGCGTACAGCCTCTGGTAAGATTAAAACCTCACTCTGGGATGCCATGGTGAATAATGATATCAATCCCATGGTGGCCCTGGATCTGTCAGATATCTATGCATGGACCATTGATTTCTTTGCCTTGCAACCCGGAGACAGTTTCCAGGTGATCTATAATGAACAATATGTAGACTCTACATTTATTGGTGTTTCCGGTATCGATGCTGCTTATTTTTATCATGAGGGGCAAAGTATTTATGCCATTCCTTTTGTACAGGACAGTACACTGAGTTTTTTTGATGCAGAAGGCAACAGCTTGAAAAAGGCTTTTTTAAAGGCGCCGCTAAGATTTTCCCGCATCAGCTCACGATACTCAAACAGCAGGTATCATCCGGTACTTAAAATCCGGAGGCCGCATCACGGCGTAGATTATGCAGCACCTACAGGCACGCCGGTTCATGCTATCGGCGATGGGAAAATAACTAAAAAAGGATATTATGGTGGTGGCGGTAATACCATCAAGATTAGGCACAACAGTGTGTATACTACCTCTTATATGCATCTGAGCAGGTACGCGAAAGGTATTCATGCGGGTGTTTACGTCAAGCAGGGACAACTGATCGGGTATGTTGGCAGTACCGGACTGGCAACCGGACCCCACCTTGATTTCAGGGTTTATAAATACGGGAAGACCATCAATCCGCTTAAAATGAAAGCTCCGCCGGTTGATCCTGTTCATAAGGAAAACCTGAAGGCCTATGATTCTGTCAGAGCTTACTGGATGGCCCGGCTCGACAGTATTCCGGAAGAGGGAGGGAAACCTGCAGCAATCAGTAAAAACGATATGGCCAGCAAATAATCGGGAGCATTTCAATATTCTTCTCGGTCACAGGCTGCTTTTCATCTGTCTTTTCCCCTTATCAGCTTATCTATTACTTCAGGAAAATGGCGATATTCCAGCTTATGTACTTTTTCTGCCAGTGATTCAGGGGTCTCTCCGGGTGCTATTTTACAGGTTGCCTGGAAAATAATGTCACCACTGTCATATTCACTGTTTACATAATGTATAGTGATCCCCGATAATTTTTCACCAGCATTAATTACTGCTTCATGCACATGGTGCCCATACATACCTTTCCCACCATACTTTGGCAGCAGGGCAGGATGAATATTTACGATCCGGTTTGGGAAAGCATCGGTAAGGTAGTCAGGAACGAGCCAGAGGAAACCAGCCAGTACAATAAAATCAATTTTGTGTTTTTGTAATTGATCCAGAACATGTTGTGTGTTGTAGAACTCCGGCCTGTCAAAAACAAAGGATGGAATATGATGCTCTCCGGCCCTTTTCAGCACATAAGCATCTTTTTTGTTGCTCAGTATCAGTCGAACAACAATGTCATCTCTTTCAGAGAAATAATTTATGATGTTTTCCGCATTCGTGCCGGATCCCGATGCAAAAATCGCTATATTGCTCATGGTATCATGGTTTTCGGATGATTATAATTAATTAAATTATTATGTTTCAGTAAAAAAAATACCTATAAGTGATTTATAAAGCCAAAAAAAGTTAATTTTGCCGTAATAAAATAATTTTTTTGTTTGTTATTTTTACAGAATTGCATTTCTTTGCACCATTAAAAATTTTTTAATTTATTAATTTAAAATTTAAGATTATGTCTGATATTGCATCAAGAGTTAAGGCTATCATTGTTGATAAACTTGGAGTTGATGAAAACGAAGTTACACCTGAAGCTAGTTTCACTAACGATTTAGGTGCAGATTCTCTTGACACTGTCGAGTTAATCATGGAATTTGAAAAAGAATTCAATATTGGTATTCCTGACGATCAGGCCGAAAATATCGGTACTGTTGGCGAAGCAATCAAGTACATTGAAGAAAACACCAAGTAAAGAACTTTTTTTTTCATAGTAAATTATTGTTTTAAATTAATTAGGATTTATGGAATTGAAGCGGGCAGTAGTTACAGGATTAGGTGCAATTACGCCACTGGGTAATAATGTTAATGACTTTTGGAATAACCTGGTGAACGGTATGAGCGGAGCAAATATGATCACCCGCTTTGATGCTGAAAAATTTAAGACAAAATTTGCTTGTGAAGTCAAGAATTATGATCCCAGTGTATACTTTGACAGAAAAGAAGTAAGAAAACTCGATTTGTATGCACAATTTGCCCTGATAGCAGCTGAAGAAGCAGTTAAGGATTCAAAACTGGATATGGATAAGATTGACCATGATGCTGCTGGGGTAATCTGGGGTTCAGGCATTGGAGGAATAGAAACATTCCTTAATGAAGTTAAGGGCTATGTTTTGGGCGACGGGACACCGCGCTTCAGCCCTTTCTTTATTCCAAAAATGATTTCTGATATTGCGGCTGGTCATATTTCAATGAGATATCACTTCAGAGGCCCCAATTTTGCCACTGTTTCTGCATGTGCTTCATCTACCAATGCGTTGATTGAAGCTTTTAATTACATCAGGATGGGTAAGGCAAAGATATTTATTACCGGGGGATCGGAAGCTGCTATCAATGAAGCTGGTATGGCCGGATTCAATGCAATGCAGGCTATCTCTACCCGTAATGATGAATATATGACCGCTTCACGTCCTTTCGATGCCACCAGGGATGGATTTGTAATGGGAGAGGGTGGAGGAGCACTCGTTCTGGAAGAATATGAACACGCAATTGGACGCGGTGCAACTATTTATGCCGAACTGGTCGGAGGAGGCACTTCCGCCGATGCTTATCATCTTACGGCTCCGCATCCTGAAGGTCTGGGTGCGATTAATGTAATGAAGAATGCGTTGAAAGATGCAGATCTTTCTCCGGAGGATATCGATTACATTAACGTTCATGGTACATCTACACCACTTGGCGATATTGCAGAAACAAAAGCTATCAAGAAAGTATTTGGGGAACAGGCTTACAATTTGAATATCAGTGCTACTAAGTCAATGACCGGACACCTGCTGGGTGCTGCCGGTGCTATTGAGGCTATTGCTGCTATTCTGGCGTCCAAATACAATGTGATCCCACCAACCATCAATCATAAAATTTTTGATCCGGAACTGGATGATAAACTCAATCTGACTCTTAATAAAGCACAGGAAAGAGAAGTTACATACGCTTTAAGCAATACATTTGGTTTTGGTGGACACAATGCTTCAGTTATCTTTAAAAAATTTTCCTAATTTATTTTAGTGCTGATTGCTTTTTTTAAATCTCCGGTTTTTTTTCTCAAGAATAAAAGACGCTTCTATTTTGAGCTGAAACGTATTCTCGGTTTTCAACCAGGGAATATACAAATCTATGAACTGGCTTTTGTTCATAAATCTGCTTCTTTTACCTTGCCTGACGGTTCACTTGTTAATAACGAAAGGCTTGAGTATCTTGGTGATGCCATCCTGGATGCTGTGGTTGCTGATCATTTGTTTAACATTTTTCCACATCGAGATGAAGGGTTCCTGAGTCAGATGCGTTCTAAAATTGTCAAACGCAAATATCTCAATCAGCTTGCTAAAAAAATCGGGATACATGGATTGATTATTGCCAATACTGATAGTTCGGAACGCGGCAAACATATTTACGGAGATGCTTTTGAAGCTCTTGTCGGGGCCGTGTATCTGGATAAGGGATATAAACGAACCAGAAAATTCATCATCAACAATATCATCAACAAGCATATTAATATGGACAGTCTGGAGACCACTGAGTCTGATTTTAAAAGCAGGTTGATCGAATGGGCTCAGAAAAAGCATCAGGAGATTGTTTTTGAAAGTTTTGAAGAGTATGCTGAAGGTGCGCGTGTGCCTGTATTTGTTGCTGAAGTCAAAATCGATGAAAAGCCGATGGGTAGCGGACGGGGTAACTCAAAAAAAGAGGCAGAACAAAATGCGGCCGGTATTGCACTTGGTATTCTTCAGGAGGAAAAAGTCGGTTAATATTCCTATATTTGCTCTGGTTTCAGTATTTGAAACGGCCCTAAAAGAGCAAAGGTGAAAAAGAAAATACACAAACTGGTTCTTCAGCCTGATTTAGATTTTTATCTTATTGGCATCGCTTCACATGAACATGATTACCGTCTGAGCTGGATGCTGAATAATCATCTTGGCCTGGCCCTGGTTAGGACAGAAAATTTGACATTTCTGCATAAAAAAACTTCTCAAAAACAAGAATTTCCGCATTACTATTATAATGATGCCGAGAAGAATATCTCTTATCATCTGATCACCAATTATTCTGCAGACGGTTATCTTCTCAGCGAACTGAAAAACGTCGATTTTCTGTTGCGCATTTTCGGTATTAATTCTGATCTTCTGAAAAACGAGATGCTGATTCGGATCAAAAAGATTGAAGGGATACTTACTGCTTTTCCGGTTGATGCAAATAACATAAAACAGAAAGAAAGAATTACATTTTAAGAAGAGTTTATTTCTCTTTTTATCTGTTAAATGCGAGCCGCTGAGCCACTTTTTTACCCGTAAATTGTCCTTCATCGTAAATCAGTGTGCCATTCACATACGTTTTACTGATTGATGAGTGAAAAGTAGTACCTTCGAAGGGAGACCAGCCGCATTTATATAAAATATTGTGTTTTTCTACTTTCCGGGGACTATCTGGTGAGATAACCACAATATCAGCAAAATATCCTGCCCTGATAAATCCCCGGTTTTGAATATTAAAGAGTGTTGCCGGGGCATGACACATTTTCTCTACAATCCTCGGAAGACTGATCTTTTTCTGATGATGGAACTCCAGCATGGCTGGTAACGCATGCTGCACCAGTGGTCCGCCTGAAGGGGCTTTAAAATAGGTATTGGATTTTTCAGAGAGCGTATGCGGGGCATGATCTGTGGCTATTACATCCAGTTTGTTATTGAGCAAGCCTTCAAAAAGACCGGCTTTATCCTTTTCAGTTTTTATCGCCGGATTCCACTTGATCCTCGTCCCTTTTTCTTCATAATCATTTTCACTAAACCAGAGATGGTGTACACAAACTTCTGCTGTGATCCGCTTTTCCTCGAGTGGCAGCGTATTGTTAAACAGACCAAGCTCCCGGGCTGTTGAAATGTGCAGGACGTGAAGCCGGGTGTTGTATTTTGTGGCAAGTTCAACTGCCAGTGAAGAAGATCGATAGCAAGCTTCTTCCGAACGAATAAGCGGATGCAATTTTATGGGGACATCTTCACCATAAAGTGCCTTATATTTTGCAATGTTTGTTCGTATGGTTGGTTCGTCTTCGCAATGAACAGCAACAGGAAGAGATGTTTCTGAAAAGATCGATTCAAGTGTACTGCGGTTATCAACCAGCATATTTCCCGTCGATGAGCCCATAAATACCTTGATGCCACAAACTGTCTTTGGGTCACACCTGCGGAGTTCTCCAATATTGTCATTAGTAGCTCCGAAATAAAAGGAGTAATTTACTGCAGATTTTGCTGCACCCAGTTCATATTTGGCATCCAGTTCCTTTTGAGTAGTCGTTTGTGGTATTGTGTTTGGCATTTCCATAAAGGAAGTAATGCCTCCCGCAGCAGCTGCTTTCGACTCAGTATAAATGTCAGCTTTTTGAGTAAGACCCGGTTCACGAAAATGAACCTGATCATCAATCGCACCAGGTATGATGATCTTTCCCTTACAATCAACAGTTTCAGTATTTGCTGAAATGGATTCGGGATCAGGTTCATCCCTGAATATTTTTTTTATCAGTTGGTCTTCAATTAAAATACTGCCGGAGAATTGCTCTCCTTCGTTTACGATAGTGCCGTTTTTTAACAGAATTGCAGACATGAGTGTTGTTTTTTGTTTAGCGATCTTCCGGATTATTAGTAATACCGGCTGCCAGGTTAAGTTGTAAGGTCCTTTTTTTGAGGATAAGATCTGAAGTAGCTCCTGATCTTCATCTTAATCACACCCCAGATTGCTTCATTGACAATGCCGCCGCTCATTTTGGAGGTTCCATGCTTGCGGTCAGTGAATACAATGGGAACTTCCACAATATTGAACCCGCATTTCCAGGCCGTAAATTTCATCTCAATCTGGAATGCGTATCCCTTGAATTTGATCTTGTCAAGCTCGATTGTTCTGAGTACCTGGCTGCGATAACATTTAAAACCTGCGGTTGAATCACGTACATCCATTCTGGTGATCATTCTTACATATACCGAGGCAAAATAACTGATCAGGACGCGTCCCATGGGCCAGTTTATGACATTTACCCCTGACTTGTAACGGGAACCAATGGCAACGTCTGCACCGTCTTCAGAAGTTGCTTTGTAAAGCTGCAGCAGATCTTCAGGATTATGTGAGAAATCAGCATCCATCTCAAAGATAAATTCATAATTGTTTTGCAGCGCCCACTTAAATCCGGTAATATAGGCGGTTCCAAGTCCAAGCTTACCCGATCGTTGTATCATGTGAAGTTGCTCGGGATGCTTTTGCTGCAAATCTTTTACAATTGAGGCAGTTCCATCTGGTGAATTGTCGTCAATGATCAGAATGTCAAATGCCATCGAAAGTGAGAATACCTTTTCAATCATATTGGCGATATTCTCTTTTTCATTATAGGTAGGTATGATTACCAGTCTGTCTGTCACGTTATTAGATGGTTATTAGGTATCACAAAATATCAGCTAATATACTATAAATATACCAATTGTAGCTTCTGCTTAATAAAGGTAATAAATTTTGAATTGTATATTTCAGACAGCCAGTTTATTAAGCTTTCCCCACAAAAATAAATAAAAAAAGTACTTGGAAATTAAAATAAGAGGGTTACATTTGCAGCCGCTTTAGGGCAGAAGTTCATTGCAGAGAGAGACAGAAGTTATCCGAAACGGAGGGCGATTTGAGGGGGTAGAAAAAAAGATGAAAAAAGATTTGGATAATTGAAATAAAAAAGCATATCTTTGCAGCCGCTTAAGAAAACAGCGAACGTTCATTTAAAAAAAATGAGAAGCCTTTTGGGGGTAAAAAAAAGCAAAAAAGATTTGCAAATAATGGAATTAAATGTTTAAGTTTGCACCCACGAAAAAATAACCGGAAACCGCGATGGGAATAGGTTATAAGGAATAGAAAAGGCAAAAAAACTTTTGTGGAATTAAATAAAAGTATTAACTTTGCAATCCCAACAAAAGCGAATATAGTTCTTTGAAAAAATTGAAGAGGTAAGAAAAACAAGAGAAAGAAGAAAGACCTGACAATTCAAAACAAGAGTAGTAAATCTTGAGATAGACATTAGAACTTTTTGATAACAACGAAGAGTTTGATCCTGGCTCAGGATGAACGCTAGCGGCAGGCCTAACACATGCAAGTCGAACGGTAACAGTTCTGAGCAATCGGAAGCTGACGAGTGGCGCACGGGTGAGTAACGCGTATGCAACCTACCTTTAACAGGGGAATAGCTCCGGGAAACCGGGATTAACACCCCATATTATTACACTATCGCATGGTAGAGTAATGAAAACTCCGGTGGTTAAAGATGGGCATGCGTGTCATTAGCTTGTTGGTGAGGTAACGGCTCACCAAGGCAACGATGACTAGGGGGTCTGAGAGGATGATCCCCCACACTGGTACTGAGACACGGACCAGACTCCTACGGGAGGCAGCAGTGAGGAATATTGGGCAATAGGCGCAAGCCTGACCCAGCCATGCCGCGTGCAGGATGACGGCCCTATGGGTTGTAAACTGCTTTTCTACGGGAATAAACCCCGGTACGTGTACCGGGCTGAAGGTACCGTAGGAATAAGGATCGGCTAACTCCGTGCCAGCAGCCGCGGTAATACGGAGGATCCAAGCGTTATCCGGATTCATTGGGTTTAAAGGGTGCGTAGGCGGGGGGATAAGTCAGTGGTGAAATCCTGCAGCTTAACTGTAGAACTGCCATTGATACTGTCTCTCTTGAATGCAGTTGAGGTAGGCGGAATGTGTAATGTAGCGGTGAAATGCTTAGATATTACACAGAACACCGATTGCGTAGGCAGCTTGCTAAACTGTGATTGACGCTGAGGCACGAAAGCGTGGGGAGCAAACAGGATTAGATACCCTGGTAGTCCACGCTGTAAACGATGATTACTCGATGTGTGCGATATACTGTACGCGTCTGAGCGAAAGCATTAAGTAATCCACCTGGGGAGTACGGCCGCAAGGTTGAAACTCAAAGGAATTGACGGGGGCCCGCACAAGCGGAGGAACATGTGGTTTAATTCGATGATACGCGAGGAACCTTACCTGGGCTTAAATGTAGAGTGACTAATCTGGAAACGGGTTTTCCCTTCGGGGCACTTTACAAGGTGCTGCATGGTTGTCGTCAGCTCGTGCCGTGAGGTGTCGGGTTAAGTCCCATAACGAGCGCAACCCCTATTGTTAGTTGCCAGCGGGTAATGCCGGGGACTCTAACGAAACTGCCAGTGTAAACTGTGAGGAAGGTGGGGATGACGTCAAATCAGCACGGCCCTTACGTCCAGGGCTACACACGTGTTACAATGGCTGGTACAAAGGGCAGCTACACAGCGATGTGATGCTAATCTCCAAAACCAGTCCAAGTTCGGATTGAAGTCTGCAACTCGACTTCATGAAGCTGGATTCGCTAGTAATCGCGCATCAGCCATGGCGCGGTGAATACGTTCCCGGGCCTTGTACACACCGCCCGTCAAGCCATGGAAGCCGGGGGTACCTGAAGTACGTAACCGCAAGGATCGTCCTAGGGTAAAACTGGTGACTGGGGCTAAGTCGTAACAAGGTAGCCGTACCGGAAGGTGTGGCTGGAACACCTCCTTTCTGGAGCAAGAGTACTACTTGAATTAGAAAGGTATATTTTTCTTGCAAAAGTTTTTCCCCTCTTCATTTTTTATATAATCACCCAGAGCTGACGTATGGATAAGATCCCGTAGCTTTGACTGCCATAGTCCCGTAGCTCAGTTGGTTAGAGCACTACACTGATAATGTAGGGGTCCGCAGTTCAAATCTGCGCGGGACTACACTATTTATTGGCCTGGGACAGGAGGAATAGAAAGAGAAACGAAAGATGACTTTTTTTTGAAGGCCGGTTCATAAATAGCATAACGGGGAATTAGCTCAGTTGGCTAGAGCGGCTGCCTTGCACGCAGTAGGTCATCGGTTCGACTCCGATATTCTCCACAAGTTCTAAAAATTAATAATGGAAGAAATAATTCGGTCATCGGGTTCGTCCCGATAGCTATCGGGACCGATATTCTCCACAAGTTCTTAACATAACAGATACAATGGTTGCACTTTCAGTTCGATTCTGGAGGTATCTGCAAGGTACCCTTTAAGGTAAAAATTAAGGGTACAGGGAGTTGACGAAGGCAGAAAGATGCTGGAGTTGACCCTGGAAGTTCTTTGACGTATTGAAGAAGCAAGAATTTATTAAGTTGTAAAACAACAGAAGAAAGTAATTAAGAGCGTATGGTGGATGCCTAGGCTCTCAGAGGCGAAGAAGGACGTGATAAGCTGCGAAAAGCTTCGGGGAGGTGCAAATAACTATTGATCCGAAGATATCCGAATGGGGCAACCCACCACACTGAAGGTGTGGTATCCCTTAGGGGAGGCAAACCCGGAGAACTGAAACATCTAAGTACCCGGAGGAGAAGAAAACAACAGTGATTCCCCAAGTAGTGGCGATCGAACGGGGAATAGCCCAAACCATGACTGTTTCGGCAGTTATGGGGTAGTAGGACTACGATATAACGATTAACTTTAAGTGGAATTTTCTGGAAAGCTAACCCACAGAGGGTGACAGGCCCGTACACGTAAAGAGTTAAAAGTTTAGTAGTATCCTGAGTAGCGCGGGACACGAGAAATCCTGTGTGAACCAGCCAGGACCATCTGGTAAGGCTAAATACTCCTGAGAGACCGATAGTGAACTAGTACCGTGAGGGAAAGGTGAAAAGCACTTCGAACAGAAGAGTGAAATAGTACCTGAAACCATACGCTTACAACCGGTCGGAGTCCCTATAAGGGATGACGGCGTGCCTTTTGCATAATGAGCCTACGAGTTACTCCTCACTAGCAAGGTTAAGGGCTTCAGGTCCGTAGCCGAAGCGAAAGCAAGTCTGAATAGGGCGTCTAGTTAGTGGGGGTAGACGCGAAACTTTGTGATCTACCCATGACCAGGTTGAAGTACCGGTAAAACGGTATGGAGGACCGAACCAGTAGACGTTGAAAAGTCTTTGGATGAGTTGTGGGTAGGGGTGAAAGGCCAATCAAACTGAGAAATAGCTCGTACTCCCCGAAATGCATTTAGGTGCAGCCTCGTGGTGAGTGTCGTAGAGGTAGAGCGACTGATTAGGCTAGAGGGCTTCACCGCCTATCAAACCTTGACAAACTCCGAATGCTACGACATATACACGGGAGTGAGCCGTTGGGTGCTAAGGTCCAGCGACAAAAGGGAAACAACCCGGACCATCAGCTAAGGTCCCGAAATATATGCTAAGTTGAATTAACGTGGTGCGATTGCTTAGACAGCTAGGATGTTGGCTTGGAAGCAGCCATTCATTTAAAGAGTGCGTAACAGCTCACTAGTCGAGCGATTGTGCGTGGATAATAATCGGGCATCAAGCATATTACCGAAGCTATGGATTTGTACATAAGTACAAGTGGTAGGGGAGCATTCCAGTCAGCGCCGAAGGTGACTCGTGAGGGTTGCTGGAGCGTCTGGAAAAGAAAATGTAGGCATAAGTAACGATAAGGCGGGTGAGAAACCCGCCCACCGATAGACTAAGGTTTCCTGATCAACGCTAATCGGATCAGGGTTAGTCGGGTCCTAAGACGCATCCGAAGGGAGAAGTCGATGGATAACAGGTTAATATTCCTGTACTGGCAATAGTTGCGATGGGGTGACGAAATAGTGAAAGGTCTGCGTACTGACGGAATAGTACGTTGAAGGGTGTAGGTATTGAGAGATGTTAATAGCTTCTCTTAGCTGAACCTGATAGTACCGTAAGTCTTCGGACAAGCGGATAATGACCCTAATCAGATTTCCGAGAAAAACCTCTAAGCTTCAGGCTTTTGCCACCCGTACCGCAAACCGACACAGGTAGTCAAGGAGAGAATCCTGAGGTGCTCGAGTGAATCATGGCTAAGGAACTAGGCAAATTAGACCTGTAACTTCGGGAGAAAGGTCCCCCATCTTCGGGTGGGGCGCAGTGAAAAGGTCCAGGCGACTGTTTATCAAAAACACAAGGCTTTGCAAAATCGAAAGATGAAGTATAAGGCCTGACACCTGCCCGGTGCTGGAAGGTTAAGAGGGGATGTTATCCTTTAGGGGAGAAGCTCTGAATCGAAGCCCCAGTAAACGGCGGCCGTAACTATAACGGTCCTAAGGTAGCGAAATTCCTTGTCGGGTAAGTTCCGACCTGCACGAATGGTGTAACGATCTGGACACTGTCTCAGCCATGAGCTCGGTGAAATTGTAGTCTCGGTGAAGATGCCGGTTACCCGCAACGGGACGGAAAGACCCCGTGAACCTTTACTGCAGCTTAACATTGATTCTGGGTAAGTGATGTGTAGGATAGGTGGGAGACTATGAAGCGGCTTCGCCAGGAGTCGTGGAGTCAACGTTGAAATACCACCCTTTATTTACTTGGAGTCTAATCCCCGAAAGGGGAGACAGTGTTTGGTGGGTAGTTTGACTGGGGTGGTCGCCTCCAAAAGAGTAACGGAGGCTCCCAAAGGTGCCCTCAGCACGAATGGTAACCGTGCGAAGAGTGTAATGGCAGAAGGGTGCTTGACTGTGAGACTGACAAGTCGAGCAGGAACGAAAGTTGGGCATAGTGATCCGGTGGTTCCGCATGGAAGGGCCATCGCTCAAAGGATAAAAGGTACTCCGGGGATAACAGGCTGATCGCTCCCAAGAGCTCATATCGACGGAGCGGTTTGGCACCTCGATGTCGGCTCGTCACATCCTGGGGCTGGAGAAGGTCCCAAGGGTTCGGCTGTTCGCCGATTAAAGTGGCACGCGAGCTGGGTTCAGAACGTCGTGAGACAGTTCGGTCCCTATCTGTTGTGGGCGTTGGAAATTTGAGAGGACCTGCCTCTAGTACGAGAGGACCGAGGTGGACGGACCTCTGGTGTACCAGTTGTGGCGCCAGCCGCACTGCAGGGTAGCTACGTCTGGCAGAGATAAGCACTGAAAGCATCTAAGCGCGAAGCTCCCCTCTAGATGAGATTTCCTTTAAGGGTCGTCAAAGACGATGACGTTGATAGGCTGTAAGTGTAAAGGCAGTAATGTCAAAGCCGAGCAGTACTAATTGCCCGTAAGCTTTCACTGTACAATTTAATAAATTCGAAATTCTTCAATACGTCATTATTTTATTACAGGCAATAAGCTGATGCGATCACTCACGTTTGCGCCTAACGACTTTAGGTGACTATTGCAATGGGGACCCACCTCTTACCATTCCGAACAGAGAAGTTAAACCCATTAGCGCCGATGGTACTGCGATTAGTGGGAGAGTAGGTCGCCGCCGACTTTTTAAAATCCCGGTTATGTTTACATAGCCGGGATTTTTTTGATATTTGCCAGATATGAAAATCCATTTGGTCATATTCAACAGCGTGTTGTTACCATGCATGCCGGTAACCCTTTACGGCCAGCAGGTTAAA